>NZ_CP007215.2 GCF_000300455.3 Kosakonia sacchari SP1 | reverse complement strand
GGCGGACTCCACTCGAACGAAAATCGATAAATAGTAAAGACAGAAACATTAATGTTTTTTGACACACGTCGATAAGACCCAACCGGGTGACGTGCGAACCGCTATTTACGGTTTTTTGCCCTGCTCACGATCCTGGATCGCGATCGGGACCGCGGATCATAGCGTAAACCGAGGCAGAGATCTTGTGTTTCTCACAGATTCTTCACTATTTATCCACAGGGCGATTCGGAATCGGGTAAGTGTAAACGATCCGACCAGACGTGCGAGACGATTTACGCCGCATATTGGAAAATTTAATGAGTAACGCCGATTTATTGCTTAAACGATCTAATGAAGATCCTGGAGGATCCTTGCGCTTTGCTGTTGGCTCCGTATAATTCTGCCCCCGGCGCGTCTTGCTCTTCTTCGGGCGTCGAATGCTGCTTATTTTTTGTGCGGATCTGTGCAAAAATAGGAGCGCAATAAGGAAAGAGAATTGACTCCGGAGTGTACAATTATTACAATCCGGCCTCTTTAATTACCCATGGCTTGCGCGCCAGTCGTTCGATATCCGTTCAGGCATACGCAAAAGTCAGTGAATTTATTCAAGTTTAGGTAGAAACCGCCATGAAACGCACTTTTCAACCGTCTGTACTGAAGCGCAACCGTTCTCACGGCTTCCGTGCTCGTATGGCTACTAAAAATGGTCGCCAGGTTCTGGCTCGTCGTCGCGCTAAAGGCCGCGCACGTCTGACCGTTTCCAAGTAATAAAGCTAACCCCTGAGTGGTTAAGCTCGCTTTTCCCAGGGAGTTACGTTTGTTAACTCCCACTCATTTCACTTTCGTCTTCCAGCAGCCACAACGGGCTGGCACGCCGCAAATCACCATCCTCGGCCGCCTGAATTCGCTGGGGCATCCCCGTATCGGTCTTACCGTCGCCAAAAAAAACGTCAAACGCGCCCATGAACGCAATCGGATTAAACGTCTGACGCGTGAAAGTTTCCGTTTACGCCAGCATGAACTGCCGGCAATGGATTTTGTGGTGGTGGCGAAGAAAGGGGTTGCCGACCTCGATAACCGTGCTCTCTCGGAAGCGTTGGAAAAATTATGGCGCCGCCATTGTCGCCTGGCTCAAGGGTCCTGATAGCCCTCATTCGGGTCTATCAACGCCTGATTAGTCCGCTACTCGGGCCGCACTGCCGTTTCACTCCAACCTGCTCTCACTATGGAATTGAGGCATTGCGCAGGTTTGGAGTGATAAAAGGCAGTTGGTTGACAGTGAAACGCGTATTAAAATGCCACCCTTTACACCCGGGTGGAGACGATCCCGTCCCGCCAGGACCTTCTAAAACCAGAGAACACTAACGATGGATTCGCAACGCAATCTTTTTATCATCGCTTTGTTGTTCGTGTCTTTCATGATCTGGCAAACGTGGGAGAAGGATAAAAATCCTCCTCCGGCGCAGCAGCAGACCACGCAGACTACGACCACCGCAGCGGGTAACGCAGCCGACCAGGGCGTTCCGGCCAGTGGCCAGGGGAAACTGATTACGGTTAAAACCGATGTGCTCGAGCTGACCATCAACACCCGTGGTGGTGATGTTGAGCAGGCACTGCTTCCGGCTTACCCGAAAGAGCTGGGTTCCAGCGAGCCGTTCCAGCTGTTGGAAACCACCCCGCAGTTTATCTATCAGGCGCAGAGCGGCCTGACAGGTCGTGATGGCCCGGATAACCCGGCGAACGGTCCACGTCCGCTGTATAACGTGGAAAAAGATGCGTTTGTGCTGGCCGATGGTCAGAACGAGCTGGCTATCCCGCTGACCTATACCGATGCGGCTGGCAACACCTTCACCAAAGTCTTCACCCTGAAACGCGGTGAATACACGGTGAACGTCGGCTATAACGTGCAGAACGCCAGCGAAAAACCGCTTGAAGTTGCTCCATTCGGTCAACTGAAGCAATCCATCAATCTGCCGTCTCATCGTGATACCGGCAGCAGCAACTTTGCGTTGCATACTTTCCGTGGCGCGGCGTACTCCACGCCAGACGCGAAGTATGAGAAATACAAATTCGACACCATCGCCGATAACGAAAACCTGAACGTCAGCTCCAATGGCGGTTGGGTTGCGATGCTGCAACAGTATTTCGCTACCGCGTGGATCCCGAACAGCAACAGTGCCAATAACTTCTACACCAGCAATCTGGGTAATGGCGTGGCCGCTATCGGCTACAAATCCCAGCCGGTGATTGTTCAGCCTGGCCAGACTACCGCGCTAAACAGCACCCTGTGGGTAGGCCCGGAGATTCAGGACAAAATGGCTGCTGCGGCACCGCACCTGGACCTGACCGTGGATTACGGCTGGTTGTGGTTCATCTCTCAGCCGCTGTTCAAGCTGCTGAAATGGATCCATAGCTTCCTCGGCAACTGGGGCTTCGCCATCATCGCCATCACCTTTATCGTACGTGGCATCATGTACCCGCTGACTAAAGCGCAGTACACCTCCATGGCGAAAATGCGCATGCTGCAGCCGAAAATTCAGGCGATGCGTGAGCGTTTAGGCGATGACAAACAGCGTATGAGCCAGGAAATGATGGCGATGTACAAAGCGGAAAAAGTGAACCCGCTAGGTGGCTGTTTCCCGCTGCTGATTCAGATGCCAATCTTCCTTGCACTGTACTACATGCTGATGGGTTCCGTTGAGCTGCGCCACGCGCCGTTCGCCCTGTGGATCCACGACTTGTCCGCGCAAGACCCGTACTACATCCTGCCGATCCTGATGGGCGTAACGATGTTCTTCATTCAGAAGATGTCGCCGACCACCGTGACCGACCCGATGCAGCAGAAGATCATGACCTTTATGCCGGTCATCTTCACGGTGTTCTTCCTGTGGTTCCCGTCAGGTCTGGTGCTGTACTATATCGTCAGCAACCTGGTGACCATCATTCAGCAGCAACTGATTTACCGTGGTCTGGAGAAACGCGGTTTGCATAGCCGCGAGAAGAAAAGCTCCTGACAGTAAGTCATAGCTCTACGGAAGGCGGTCAACTGACCGCCTTTCTTATTTTGAGATTTCGGATAATAAACCATGAACCACAACGACACGATTGTCGCCCAGGCAACCCCACCGGGACGCGGTGGCGTAGGCATCCTGCGTATTTCAGGCAGCAAAGCACGCGATGTAGCGCAAGCGGTGCTGGGCAAGCTCCCGAAACCGCGTTATGCCGACTATCTGCCGTTTATGGATGTCGACGGCACCGCGCTGGACCAGGGCATTGCACTGTGGTTCCCCGGCCCGAATTCTTTCACCGGTGAAGACGTGCTGGAGCTGCAAGGCCACGGCGGCCCGGTGATTCTCGATCTGCTGTTAAAACGCATCCTGACGCTGCCTGGGCTGCGTATCGCCAATCCGGGTGAGTTCTCTGAACGCGCATTCCTTAATGACAAGCTCGACCTGGCGCAGGCCGAGGCGATTGCCGACCTGATTGATGCCAGTTCTGAGCAGGCGGCACGTTCGGCGGTTAACTCATTGCAGGGCGCGTTTTCCGCCCGCGTGAATCACCTGGTGGAAGCACTTACTCACCTGCGCATCTACGTCGAAGCGGCGATTGATTTTCCGGATGAGGAGATCGATTTCCTCTCCGATGGCAAAATCGAAGCGCAACTGAATAACGTTATCGCCGATCTGGACGCCGTACGCGCCGAAGCGCGTCAGGGTAGCCTGCTGCGCGAAGGGATGAAGGTCGTCATTGCCGGACGCCCAAATGCCGGGAAATCGAGCCTGCTGAACGCGATGGCCGGGCGCGAAGCGGCAATCGTCACCGATATCGCCGGTACCACTCGCGACGTGCTGCGCGAACATATTCATATCGACGGTATGCCGCTGCATATCATTGATACCGCCGGGCTGCGCGAAGCCAGCGACGAAGTGGAACGGATTGGTATTGAACGCGCCTGGCAGGAGATCGAGCAAGCCGACCGCGTGCTGTTTATGGTGGATGGCACCACTACCGATGCCGTTGACCCGGCGGCGATCTGGCCTGATTTTATTGCCCGTTTGCCAGCGAAACTACCGATTACCGTGGTGCGCAATAAAGCCGACGTAACTGGCGAACCGCTGGGTCTTAGTGAAGTGAATAATCACTCACTTGTTCGTCTGTCAGCACGAACCGGTGAAGGTGTGGATGTGTTACGTCAGCATCTTAAACAGAGTATGGGCTTTGACACCAGCATGGAGGGCGGCTTCCTCGCGCGTCGTCGTCATTTACAAGCGCTGGAAACGGCCGCAGAGCATCTGCAACAGGGCAAATCGCAGCTGTTAGGTGCATGGGCGGGTGAACTGCTTGCCGAAGAGCTGCGCCTGGCACAGCAGAACTTAAGTGAAATCACTGGCGAATTTACCTCAGACGATTTGCTGGGACGCATTTTCTCAAGTTTCTGTATTGGTAAGTAATGACATGGCGGCCGTTTTAACGGCCGTTTGTGTTACTACGGTAGATTTTCCTAAAGTGTTTCGGATCAGCGAAAGAAAGTGTAAATATCCCCATTAGGACTTTTCAGATGCGAATTTCCGCATTAAAACCTATGCAGTATGGGCGATAATATTGATTATCGATTCGATCAACTCAGACCATTATCACGGAGAGAAAAATGGCGACGCACTTTGCAAGAGGGATCCTCTCAGAAGGGAATCTCATCTCTACCCGGTTACCACTAGCCTGCCATGATACGGCGCGCCAGCTTCCTGAACATCGCCGCTCACGCTTTCTCGCTTCCCGCGCGTTACTCGCCGAAATGCTGTTTATGCTTTACGGCGCGAGTGAACTGCCGGAAATCGAAGTTGAGCCAAGCGGAAGACCGAGATTTGTCGACAACAGCCTGCCACACTTCTCACTGGCGTATGCCGGGAACATGGTCGGTGTGGCGATCACTACCGAAGGCGAATGCGGGCTGGATATGGAGCTACAGCGCGCAACGCGTAGTTTTCATAGCCCGCATGGGCATAAACACACGTTCACCAATAATGAGCAGTTGTGGATCAACAACCAAAACGATGCTAACGAAGCGCAAACCCAGCTTTTGACCATACGCCAGAGCGTAATGAAGCTACTGCACCAGATGCAGGATGAGCCGGGCCAGTTACAGTTATTGCCAGGATCCGGGCGTCTTCGCGCCGCGCAGCTGTCACAGGTGGAAGTGATGTGTGACGCGGAAGATGTGCTGATTTGGTCGGTCGCGGTGAGTCCGGCAATCGAAAGCCTGAAGATCTGGGAATTCGACAGTCAAAAAGGGTGGCGTTATCTTTCTGATGTGCAAACGCGCGCTAACGATCCCGCGTCCCGCTTAATGCGATTCACCAGCCTGCCTGCGGAAAAAGCGCTTATCCTTAATTGATCCCTACACAGGAGTCATTATGTCTGCTGAACTCAAGGTTGTGACACTTCTCGGGAGCCTGCGCAAAGGCTCATTTAATGCCATGGTTGCACGCACGTTACCGAAACTTGCTCCGGCAGGAATGGAAGTGACGCCACTGACTTCCATTGCTGATATCCCACTGTATGACGCGGATATCCAGCAAGAAGAAGGTTTCCCGCAAAATGTGGAAGCAATTGCGGCACAAATTCGCGCAGCGGATGGCGTGGTCATTGTGACTCCAGAGTATAACTACTCCGTGCCAGGTGGCCTGAAGAACGCCATCGACTGGCTATCGCGTCTGCCTGAGCAACCGCTGGCCGGAAAACCGGTTTTGATCCAGACCAGTTCAATGGGCGCGATTGGCGGCGCACGCTGCCAGTATCATTTGCGTCAGATCCTGGTGTTCCTGGATGCGATGGTAATGAACAAGCCGGAGTTTATGGGCGGCGTGATCCAGAACAAGGTGGATCAGCAAACGGGAGAAGTGGTTGATCAAAGTACGCTCGACCATTTGACCGGGCAGCTAACGGCTTTTGGTGATTATATTCAGCGCGTTAAGCGGTAGTGGTAACTCCCTCTCCCTTACGGGAGAGGGAGAAAGATTAATGCGCGTCAATAAAAATGATTTTCAGCAGGAACAACACCGCAACCACCAGCACACACGGGCTCAGATCGCGCAAACGACCGGTGCCAATCTTCATCACACAGTAAGAGATAAAGCCGAGTGCGATACCTTCGGTAATCGAGAAGCTAAACGGCATCATCACCGCAGTGATAAACGCGGGTACGGCTTCTGTCATATCTTCCCATTTCACGCGCGCGAGACTGGAGGTCATCAGCACACCAACATAAATCAGCGCACCAGCAGCGGCATACGCCGGAACCATGCCCGCCAGCGGCGACAGGAAGATAACCAGCAAGAACAGCAGACCAACCACCACCGCGGTCAGGCCGGTACGCCCGCCGACAGACACGCCAGAAGATGATTCGATATACGCCGTCACGGAAGAGGTGCCGATAAACGAACCGGCGACCGAAGAGATGCTGTCAACGTACAGCGCCTGCTTCATGCGCGGGAATTTGCCGCTCTCATCCACCAGCCCGGCTTTATCCGTCACGCCAATCAGCGTACCGGAAGAGTCGAACAGGTTTACCAGCATAAACGAGAAGATCACGCCAGCCAGACCGATGTTAAACGAACCTGCCAGGTCAACGTTGCCGACAACAGACGCAACGCTCGGTGGTGCGGAAACGATGCCGTGGTACTGCACATCACCCATCAGCCAGCCCAGCAGCGTTGTCACAACAATAGAGATCAGCACCGCGGCGTGAATGTTGCGCGACGCCAGAATCGCGATGATAAAGAAACCGAGCACGCCCAGCAGGACACTGTGAGATGTCAGGTTGCCAATGCTCACCAGCGTCTCTTTGTTGGCGACGATAACACCGGCGTTTTTCAGCCCCATCATGCCAATAAACAAACCAATACCGCTGGTAATACCAACACGCAGGCTCACCGGGATATTGGCAATCATCCAGTAACGGACGCGGAAAATGGTTAACAGCAGCAGACCGACCGCGCCCCAGAAAATCGCGCCCATGCCAATCTGCCAGGAGAGGCCCATTGCGCCAACCACCACGAACGCAAAGAAAGCATTCAGACCCATGGCCGGCGCCAGTGCGACCGGCAAATTCGCCACCAGCCCCATCAAAATGCTGCCAAAAGCGGCAATCAGGCAAGTTGTTACAAATACTGCGCTGGTATCCATTCCGGCGACGCCCAGAATCTGGGGGTTAACAAAAACGATATACACCATCGTCAAAAACGTCGTGAAACCGGCGATCACTTCGGTGCGTGCCGAAGTACCGTGCTCGCGCAGTTTAAACACGCGGTCAAGCAACCCCTGGCCTGAAGCGTGGGTAGTGTGTTGTTGGCTCATTATCAATTTCCGGAATAGGAGGGAAAATTCGTCGCTATCCTATACCAAAATGAGACAATGTTGACGGTTATCACACACTTTTTTTCATTGAATTTGCTTATACGGCAACGATTGCGTCCCGTAATCTGCGTTAAGTAAACGTTAAACTTGCAATAAAACAGGAAACGGCATGTCCCACATTGAAGCGGTATTTTTCGACTGTGACGGCACCCTGGTCGACAGTGAAGTAATTTGTTCCCGCGCGTACGTGCATATGTTTGAAGCGTTTGGTATTTCGCTCGATCTCGACGAGGTTTTTAAACGATTTAAGGGTATGAAACTGTATGAAATCATCGACGTTATCGGCGAGGAGTACGGTAAACCGCTGGATAAAAGCGCGCTGGAGCCGGTGTACCGCGCGGAAGTGGCGCGTCTGTTTGACAGCGAGCTGGAAGTGATTACCGGTGCGAATGCATTGCTGGACGCGGTGGATATTCCTATGTGCGTCGTTTCTAATGGCCCCGTCAGCAAAATGCAACACTCTTTGGGCAAACTTGGAATGCTACATCACTTTCCTGAAAAACTGTTTAGCGGCTATGACATCCAACGCTGGAAGCCCGATCCGGCGATAATGTACCATGCAGCTAAAGCGCTTAATGTCGATCCGGCAAACTGTATTCTGGTGGATGATTCCACCGCCGGGGCGCAATCTGGTATCGCGGCAGGGATGGAAGTATTTTACTTCTGCGCCGATCCGCATAACAAACCCATCGACCACCCAAAAGTGACTACGTTCACTGATTTGGCGCAGTTGCCAGAGCTGTGGCGCGCTCGCGGGTGGCATGTTACGCGTTAATCTAAACCACTAAACAGGATGTTTTTATGGCCCAGACACATCGCCCTCTACCGGTATTTAAATATCACCCGCAACCTCTGGAAACCGGGGTGTTCTCTGAAGACAAAACGGTCACCTGCGCCTGCTGTCAGCAGCCGACCAATGTCTACTACACCAACCCGTTCTATACCCAGCAAGATGTCGATTATCTCTGCCCATGGTGTATTGCAGACGGTGCAGCCGCAGAGAAATTTGGCGGTAGCTTTCAGGATGAATCCTCTCTGGAGGGCATAGAAAGCGAGTTCGACGACGAAGGCGAATTTACCGGCTTTAAAAATCCCTGGCCGGAAGCCAGCGTGATTGAATTGACCGAAAGAACGCCGGGATATTGTGGCTGGCAGCAGGAGTTCTGGCTGGCGCACTGTAATGATTTCTGCGCCTTCGAAGGGTACGTAGGCTGGAAAGAGATTGCCGACAAGCTGGACCAATTTGCCGATCTGCAGGCCGACTGCGATGCTTTCGGCATTGATTACGAGAAGCTGCCCGAATACCTGCTCGACGGCGGTGATTGCCAGGGGTATCTCTTCCGCTGTCTGCATTGTGGGAAGCTGCGGCTGTGGGCCGATTTCTCCTGATGGAGAGCGACAGGAGCGCAACAGATGTCTGAATTACTAGCACGTTATCAGGGTTGCATGCTTGGGCTGGCCGCAGGAGATGCGGTTGGTACCACAGTTGAGTTCAGCGCGAAGGACTCCTTTCCACCCGTGACCGGGATGGTCGGCGGCGGCCCGTTTCATTTACAGGCCGGGCAATGGACTGATGATACCTCAATGGCGCTGTGCCTTGCGGAAAGTCTGGTCACCTGTAACGGGTTTGACGCAAAGGATCAGATGAACCGTTATCTGAACTGGTGGAAGTGGGGCTATTTAAGCTCTACGGGTCACTGTTTTGATATAGGCATGACCGTTGCCAGCGCGCTGCAGAAGTTCGCCAATGATGGCGAACCGTTTGCCGGTTCCAGCAATCCGCGAACAGCCGGTAACGGCTCGCTGATGCGTCTGGCGCCTGTCGTGCTATGGTTCTTTCCGGATCAAGCGCAAGTGCTGGAATATGCACAAGCCTCTTCACGCACGACGCACGCCGCGCCGGAAGCGCTCGCCAGCTGCCGTCTGTTCGCGCAACAGCTTATGAATGCCTTAAAGGGCAAAAGTAAGCGGGAAACGCTGACCGATATCGCGCTGTTGCCGGAGCAGGAAAACCTGCGCCATATCGCTGAAGGTCGCTATCTGCAAAAAACGCGGGCGGAGATTTTTGGTACCGGTTACTGCGTGCAGAGCCTGGAAGCTGCGCTGTGGTGTTTCGCCAAAGGTAACGACTTTGAAGAAACCATCCTGCTGGCCACCAACCTCGGCGATGATGCGGATACTACCGCCGCCATTGCCGGGCAACTGGCTGGCGCGTTTTACGGGATAAACGGCATTCCGCAAACGTGGCGTGACAAACTCTGGCAGTACGAGGATATCGATACGCTGGCAAGAAAGCTGCTGGCAAAATCGGCCTGAAAAAAACCCCCTCATCGCTGGGGGGTTTTCACATCACTCTTTGGGATCTTTTCCGGCGAGCAGCTTATCCAGTTCATCGCCGCCCACGTGACGGAAATCCTGGCCCTTCACGAAGTAGAAGATGTATTCACAGATATTCTGGCAACGGTCGCCGATACGCTCGATGGAACGGGCGCAGAACAGCGCGGTCAGCACGCTGGGAATGGTGCGGGAATCTTCCATCATGTAGGTCATTAACTGACGCACAATGCCTTCATATTCCTGATCCACTTTTTTATCTTCGCGGTAGATACGCACCGCTTCGTCCAGATCCATACGGGCGAAAGCGTCCAGCACGTCATGCAGCATCTGCACGGTGTGGCGGCCCAGCGATTCAAGGCTTACCAGCAGCGGCTGATGTTGCTGGGAGAATTTTTCCAGCGCGGTACGGCAGATTTTATCCGCCACGTCGCCAATACGTTCCAGCTCAGCGATGGTTTTAATGATCGCCATAACCAGACGCAAATCGCTCGCCGTCGGCTGACGCTTGGCGATAATGCGCACACAGGCTTCATCGATGGCGACTTCCATCATATTGACCTGTTTGTCGCCCTCAACAACGCGCTTAGCCAGCTCGCTGTCCTGGTTGTGCATGGCGGTGATCGCATCAGAAAGCTGCTGCTCCACCATTCCACCCATGGTCATTACCTGAGTGCGAATGCTTTCCAGCTCAGCGTTGAACTGCCCGGAAATGTGTTTGTTAAGGTTGAGATTGTCCATGGTGCACTCCAAATGCCCGACAGATTTCACGTTGTAACAGGGTTGCTGAGACCTTTACGGTTCGGCAAATCAACCATAGCGCCCGGTAATGTAGTCTTCCGTTTGCTTCTTCTTCGGCTTCGTGAACAGATCATCTGTATTGCTGAACTCAATCAACTCACCGAGGTACATAAATGCCGTGTGATCGGAACAGCGCGCCGCCTGCTGCATGTTGTGCGTTACGATAACAACGGTGTAATCCTGTTTCAGTTCCGTAATCAGCTCTTCGATACGACCGGTTGAGATCGGGTCGAGCGCGGAACAGGGTTCATCAAGCAACAGAACTTCCGGGCGGATCGCGATGCCGCGGGCGATGCACAGACGCTGTTGCTGACCACCAGAAAGAGAGTACCCGCTCTGGTGCAGTTTATCCTTGGTTTCGTTCCATAATGCGGCCTTAGTCAAAGCCCACTGCACGCGCTCGTCCATATCCGGGCGTGAAAGCTTCTCAAACAGGCGCACTCCGAAAGCGATATTGTCATAAATCGACATCGGGAACGGCGTTGGCTTCTGAAACACCATCCCTACTTTCGCGCGCAGCAACGCAATATCCTGCGTGTTCGTCAGAATGTTGTCGCCATCCAGCAGGATCTCGCCTTCAGCGCGCTGTTCAGGATAAAGCTCAAACATTTTGTTAAACGTACGCAACAACGTGGACTTACCGCAACCCGACGGCCCGATAAACGCCGTCACCTGATTTTTGGCAATATCCAGGCTGATGTTTTTCAGTGCATGGAATTTGCCGTAATAGAAGTTCAAATCGCGAACCTGAATCTTACCCGGCGTCGTTTCAACCATACTCATTTATCTCTTTCCTCAACTCGACGCCGCTTTCGCCGCGTCGCAAAAATTAACCGTGTTTACTCTTCGCGAAAATGACGCGCGCCAGAATATTTAACAACAGTACGCAGAGAGTGATGATCAGCACCCCGGCCCAGGCCAGTTGCTGCCACTCGGCAAACGGGCTCATAGCGAATTTGAAAATCGTCACCGGCAAGTTAGCGATAGGCTGCATCATATCGGTGCTCCAGAACTGGTTGGAGAGCGCGGTAAACAGCAACGGCGCCGTTTCACCCGCAATACGCGCGACAGCCAGCAGCACGCCAGTCATAATCCCGGATACCGAGGCTTTCAGGGTAATCGCGGAAATCATCTTCCACTTCGGCGTTCCCAGCGCGTAAGCCGCTTCACGCAGACTGTCCGGCACCAGTTTCAGCATGTTTTCCGTGGTACGGATGACAATCGGCACTTGCAACAGCGCCAGCGCAATCACACCAGCCCAACCTGAGAAGTGCTGCATCTGCGCGACAACAATGGTGTAAACGAACAGGCCGACCACAATCGAAGGCGCGGAAAGCAGGATGTCATTGATAAACCTAATAATTTCAGCCAACAGTGATTTACGGCCATATTCCGCCAGATAAATCCCGGCCATAATGCCCAGCGGCGTACCGACAACCGTTGCCCAGAGAATTAACAGTCCGCTGCCCGCCAGGGCGTTAGCCAGGCCACCGCCCGCCGTATTGGGTGGCGGCGTCATTTCAGTAAACATCGCCAGCGACATACCATCAAAACCGCGTGTAACCGTCGACAGCAGGATCCAAATCAACCAGAACAGACCAAAGGCCATGGTCGCCATCGACAATGTCAGGGCAATACGGTTTTTCAGACGGCGGCGCGCCTGCATTTTGCGACGCGATTCAGCCAGTTGAGCGGTGCTTTGCATTTCAAGCGTAGCCATTAGCGTGCCCCCTCGTTTTTCGCCAGGCGCATGATCATAAATTTAGAAATGGCCAACACGATAAAGGTGATCACGAACAGGATAAGCCCCAGTTCCATCAATGCCGCGACATGCAAGCCCGATTCGGCTTCGGCAAACTCATTCGCCAGTGCAGAGGTAATACTGTTACCAGGCATAAACAGCGAAGCACTGTCGAGCTGGTAGGTGTTACCGATGATAAAGGTCACCGCCATGGTTTCACCCAGTGCACGCCCCAGCCCCAACATTACGCCACCAATCACCCCGTTTTTGGTAAATGGCAACACAATACGCCAGATAACCTCCCAGGTGGTGCAGCCAATGCCGTAAGCCGACTCTTTCATCATCACGGGTGTTTGTTCGAATACATCGCGCATGACCGCCGCAATGTACGGAATAATCATAATGGCGAGGATCACCCCGGCAGCCAGAATGCCGATACCAAAGGCGGGGCCGGAAAACAGCGCGCCGACAAAAGGAATGTTGGAAAGGACATTGCCCACCGGTTCCTGGAAGTAAGTCGCGAACAGCGGAGCAAAAATAAACAGCCCCCACATGCCGTAAACAATACTCGGGATCGCCGCCAGCAGCTCAATAGCAATACCCAGCGGACGTTTCAGCCAGTTTGGCGACAGCTCCGTCAGAAACAGTGCGATACCAAAACTCACCGGAACCGCGATAAGCAGCGCAATGACCGAGGTAACAATGGTGCCGTAAATCGGTACCAGCGCCCCGTAGACGTCATTCGGTGCATCCCACTCTTTGGTCCACAGGAAAGAAAAACCAAACTTCTGAATGCTTGGCCATGAGGAGAAAATCAGAGACACGATAATGCCGCTGAGCAGCAATAACACAATCAGCGCAGCCAGTCTTACCAGTGCGCTGAATAACATGTCGCCTTTTTTACCCGGGGGATTAAATGCCGGCTTGGTTGCAGCCATAAATTACTCTTCAGTTTAACGTCTTACGAATTTGCCCGCAGGCACTTGCGCTTGTCGGCCTACAGAAGATCTGTAAGGCGGATGGTGTAAGCGCCATCCGCCATGTTCTTCAAAAACGAGTGCTTAGTACAGTGCTTTACCGCTGCTGTCTTTCACGTTGGCTTTCCAGGCAGCGCGAACTTGTTCAACAACGCCATCCGGCAGAGTTGCGTAGTCGAGGTCGTTAGCTTGTTTGCCGCCTTTTTTGTAGGCCCAGTCAAAGAACTTCAGCACTTCGGCACCCTGTTCAGGTTTAGCCTGCTCTTTGTGCACCAGAATGAACGTGGTGGAGGTGATTGGCCACACATCCGCACCTTTCTGGTTAGTCAGATCCTGCGCGAAAGACTTGCTCCAGTCGATATCTTTAGCCGCGTTGGAAAAACTGGTTTCCGTCGGGCTAACCGCTTTACCATCGGCAGAGAGCAGCTTGGTGTAGGTCAGGTTGTTCTGCTTAGCGTAAGCATATTCAACGTAACCGATAGAGCCCGGCAAACGCTGGACGAACGCGGCGATACCGTCGTTACCTTTACCGCCCAGGCCGGTCGGCCAGTTAACGGTAGAACCAGAACCGACTTTAGATTTCCACTCTTCGTTCACTTTCGCCAGGTAGCTGGTGAAAACGAAGGAAGTACCGGAGCCATCAGCGCGGCGAACCACAGCGATGTTCTGTGAAGGCAGTTTCAGGCCAGGGTTGAGTTTGGCGATAGCCGCGTCATCCCATTTTTTGATATTGCCCAGGTAAATATCACCCAGGGTTTTGCCGTCCAGCACCAGCTCACCGGATTTAACACCCGGGACGTTGATTGCCAGTACGATACCGCCGATCACGGTCGGGAACTGGAACAGGCCTTCCTGAGCCAGTTTGTCGTCAGACAGGGGGGCATCGGACGCACCGAAATCAACAGTTTTAGCAGTAATTTGTTTAACGCCACCAGAAGAACCGATACCCTGGTAGTTAATCTTGTTACCTGTTTCTTTCTGGTAGGTATCAGCCCACTTGGCATACACCGGCGCCGGGAAAGTTGCGCCCGCGCCTGTCAGGCTGGCAGCTGCGTTTACAGCAAATGCACTCAGAGAAAAGGTCGCGGCGACAACAGTTGCGACAGTGGTACGCATAACGTTCATAATGTCTCCTGCAAGAATCGTAAATCGTTGTTTAGTGGCTACGATGAGCAAAATAGGACACTTTGATGACAGTTATATGCAATGATTGTTACTGTTTGATGACAGCAACGAATTACGGCCCGATTTAACGAATGTCGGATGATTTATCAGCGAGATAAAAAAGCTGATGACGATAAGATGTCAGAAAAATTTTAGTTTTATGACATTAAAAACGTAGCTGAATCTGACAAGAAGTCCTAACGAAACGCGAGAAAATGCCACCGCTTATCACTTTATTTACGCTTAGATTGCGTCAACGCCTGACGCCGGAATTGAGCGATTTTTAGCGATACACGCCACTGCACTAATTTCGTGAGTTCCGGCCCGTTCATCACTTTCCGTGTAAGCCATAACAGAACAATACCAATCCCCCAAAAAACCAGAGACAGTGCGGAAAACGGAGTAATGAGCAGCCATCCTGCCACTGGCACGTTGCAAACACATAACAGCAACCAGACAACCAAAAATAATTTTAAGGAGAGCGTGCGCCCTTTTTCTATGCCGATAAGCGCCACGACCAGGATAAAAAATACCGCGACACCGACGATAAAACCCAGACCACCAATGGTGGTTTTCACCGTCAGCGCAAGGCAGACATAGCTCAGTAACAAGGCATAAAACACGACCGTTACGCTGCCATAAAATGTCATCCCACCTCTGCCTGCAGGATAGGCTTTTGGCATCTCTTTAAATGCCTCCGCAGCCAGCTTCAACTGCGCCAGCTTGCGACCCGCGATTCCCGCATCAACGCCCCGGCAATAATTGATGAGCGCATACAACCTCGCACCTGCCATTTTTTCCAACAAACTCATGCGTATCCTTAAAAAAGAGGCTGCCATAAGGCAACCTCTTTCTACACGATGACAAGCTTAAAACCTTATTCAACGGTAACCGATTTCGCCAGGTTACGCGGCTGATCCACGTCGGTGCCCTTGATCAGCGCAACGTGGTAAGCCAGCAATTGCAGCGGCACGGTATAGAAGATTGGTGCGATCACCTCTTCTACATGCGGCATATCGATAATGTGCATATTGTCGTTGCTGGTGAAACCGGCATCCTGATCGGCAAAGACATATAGCACGCCGCCACGGGCGCGAACTTCTTCGATGTTGGATTTCAGTTTTTCCAGCAGTTCGTTGTTTGGCGCAACGACAATGACCGGCATATCGGCATCAATCAGCGCCAGCGGACCATGTTTCAGTTCACCAGCAGCATAGGCTTCAGCGTGAATATAGGAGATCTCTTTCAGCTTCAGCGCGCCTTCCAGCGCGATCGGATACTGATCGCCACGGCCAAGGAACAGCGCATGATGCTTGTCGGAGAAATCTTCTGCCAGCGCTTCAATGCGTTTATCCTGCGATAACATCTGCTCAATGCGGTTCGGCAGAGCCTGCAAACCGTGAACGATATCGTGCTCAATGGCCGCATCCAGCCCTTTCAGGCGGCTCAGTTTCGCCACCAGCATCAGCAATACGGTGAGCTGAGTGGTGAACGCTTTGGTTGATGCAACGCCGATTTCCGTACCGGCTTTGGTCATCATCGCCAGGTCGGATTCGCGCACCAGCGAGGAACCCGGAACGTTACAAATTGCCAGCGAACCCAGATAACCCAGCTCTTTTGACAAGCGCAGCGCCGCCAGCGTATCTGCCGTTTCACCAGACTGCGACAGCGTGATCATCAGGCTATTGCGACGCACCGCAGATTTGCGATAGCGGAACTCAGAAGCGATTTCGACATCGCACGGAACACCCGCCAGTGCCTCAAACCAGTAGCGAGAAACCATACCGGAGTTGTAAGACGTACCGCAGGCAACAATCTGAATATGCTCAACTTTCGACAACAATTCGTTGGCATTCGGCCCCAGTTCGCTCAGATCAACTTCACCGTGGCTGATGCGGCCAGTCAGGGTGTTTTTGATGGCGTTCGGCTGCTCGTAGATCTCTTTCTGCATGTAATGGCGGTAAATACCTTTATCGCCAGCGTCGTATTGCAGATTCGATTCGATCTCAGGGCGTTTAACCTGCGTGCTGGATTTATCGAAAACCGTCACGCTACGGCGAGTCACTTCAGCAATATCGCCCTCTTCGAGGAAAATAAAGCGGCGGGTAACCGGCAGCAACGCCAGCTGATCGGATGCAATAAAGTTTTCGCCCATGCCAAGACCGATAACCAGCGGACTGCCAGAACGCGCTGCCAGCAGCGTGTTAGGATCGCGGGTATCCATAATAACCGTGCCATATGCACCGCGTAACTGCGGGATCGTGCGCAGCACAGCTTCACGCAGCGTACCTCCCTGCTCCAGTTCCCAGTGCACCAGGTGCGCGATAACTTCGGTATCCGTTTCAGAAACAAACACATAACCGCGTGCTTTTAACTCTTCACGCAGCGGTTCATGGTTTTCGATGATGCCGTTATGCACCACAACAATATGGTCAGAAACATGCGGATGCGCATTCCCTTCCGATGGCTCACCGTGCGTTGCCCAGCGGGTGTGCGCAATACCGGTTCCACCGTGCAGAGGATGTTCTTCCGCTGCCTGAGAGAGCATCTGCACTTTACCGAGACGACGCAAACGGGTCATGTGACCTTGTGCATCAACCACTGCCAGACCAGCAGAGTCATAACCACGGTATTCCAGACGACGAAGGCCTTCGAGAAGGATTTCAGCTACATCACGTTGCGCGACTGCGCCAACAATTCCACACATATTTTTTGATTCCGATTTTGGCATTATGCCTTTTGTTGTCGGTCAACCTGTTTACACGTCATGCTTCGACGCTGCCTTTATACAACGCGAATTATTGAGTGTAAGTGTCCGATTACCGGACTCCCCGAGCCTTGTAGAAAGTGGGGTTATTTTTATAGGTACTGCATTTGGGCGGGGGAATTATCTTTCCCCTCATCCCTGAAATCGTTACTTCTTCTTCACAGGACGCTGCCAGCCTTGTTTTTGCACCTGCGGCACGCGGCTTAAAACCAGTTCATTTTCGTTAACGTTGCGCGTTACCGTCGTACCGGCGGCAATCGTCGCACCTTTACCGACCATGACAGGTGCCACCAGCTGCGTATCAGAACCGACAAACACATCATCACCAATGATGGTTTTATGCTTATTCGCACCGTCATAGTTACAGGTGATAACGCCTGCGCCAACATTCACGTTGTCGCCAATTTCCGCATCGCCAAGATACGTCAGATGGCCCGCTTTAGAGCCTTTACCCAGACGCGCTTTTTTCATTTCCACAAAGTTGCCGACATGCGCGCCAGCCAGCAGTTCAGCGCCTGGACGCAAACGCGCAAAAGGCCCGATGGTACATGCCGCTTCCAGACGAGCATCTTCCACAACGCTGTATGGGCTGATTTCGCAATCGTCGCCAATTTCGCTGTTTTTCAGGATGCAACCAGCACCGATCTTCACGCGATGGCCAAGCTTAACGTGACCTTCAATGATGACGTTAGCATCGATCTCGACATCCCGCCCGTGCTCCAGCGTACCGCGCAGATCGAAACGAGCAGGATCGCGCAGCATAACGCCTGCCAGCAGCAGTTTCTCCGCTTGTTCAGACTGGTAAGCGCGCTCCAGACGCGACAACTGAAGACGATTGTTAACGCCTTCCACTTCGCTCAGGCGCTGCGGGTGCACAGCGACGATTTCACGCCCTTCCAGATAAGCCAGCGCAATGATATCGGTGATGTAGTATTCACCCTGGGCATTGTTGTTAGTGAGTTTGCCAAGCCAGCGTTTCATATCGCCGCCATTGGCGATCAAAATACCGGTGTTGATTTCATTAATCTTACGCTGCTCTTCGCTGGCATCTTTCTGTTCAACAATGCCCGTCACGACGCCGTTTTCGCGCGTGATGCGGCCATATCCAGTAGGGTCATCCAGAACCACCGTTAACAAACCGATCCCACCTTGCGGTTTTGCCGCACGCAGACGTTCCAGTGTTTCCACTGAAATCAGCGGCACATCACCGTAGAGCATGAGAATATCTTCGTCATCAGCGAAGAACGGCGCAGCCTGCTGCATCGCATGACCAGTGCCCAGCTGTTCAGCTTGTAAAACCCAATTGAGTTTATCGTCAGAAAGGCGTTGTTTGAGCAGATCGCCGCCATGTCCATACACCAGATGAACGTGGTTCGCGCCAAGAACAGTCGCAGTATCAATGACATGCTGAACCATCGCTTTCCCTGCAAGCGTATGCAGCACTTTGGGAAGATCGGAATACATGCGTGTACCTTTGCCCGCAGCAAGGATCACCACACTCATTTTTGTGTTCAACATATGCGTCCTGACTCTATTTTGGGAAAGAAGTAAACCTCTTTCACGTTGAAAATTCTACATATTTTGTAGCATGAAATGGATTGCCGACGAAACGCTCAAGTTCGGCGATTACAGGCCATTTGAATGCTAGTTGGTGCGCAGAGTAAATCAGTTTACCGCTGAAAAATAGCGCCATTTCCTGCTGGTGCTAATTCATACAATGGGTTAGCCATTTTTTTCATCCTGAATAAAGATCGCACAAAAACAAAACGGCGTTTTAATCATCGAAGAGTGTGACGCACAAAAAAGAAACAGCGTTTCATCTTGATGATAATGGCAGGCAATTATCAATCAGGAGAATAGAATGAATTATAAAATACCTCTGGCCCTCACAGTTTGCAGTTCACTTATTTCCGTTCCTGCGTTGGCTGCAACAGCCCCTGTCTGGAAAGCTATTGCTTTCGGGCAATCTACCGACGTGAATTTCTCATCGAATGTGTTACCGGAAAAAATAGGCGTCAATGATGTCACCATCGCCGGTAAAAAGCTCTCTGTCGCGGATGAGGTAACGTTAACAAATCCGATCACCATTGAAAGCCGTGGCGGCAAAATTGCCAATTCCCACGACGGGCTGACGTTTTTTTATACCCAGCTTCCCAGTAACGAAAATTTTGTCTTGCAGGCGACCATTACTGTTGAACAGTTCGGTCCGGAAAACGGTGCAAAACCCGCCGCGCAGGAAGGTGCAGGTTTGCTGGTACGAGACGTGATAGGTGCTCCGCGCCAGCAGCCGCTGAAAGAGGGTTATGAAGAGTTTCCGACGGCATCGAATATGGTGATGAACGCCATTATGACGCAGGATAAAAAAGATAATTTCCGCGTGAAGATGCAAGCGATTACCCGCGAGGGGATCAGCCAACCGTGGGGGAACGCCGGCGCCACGATCTCGAAACAGAGTTATCAGGAAGAGGTTGATCTTCGCCAGACGCCAACCTTCCGCATGAAATTAGAACGTACCAATGACGGTTTTATCAGCGCATGGGCACCGCAGGGCAGTGATCAATGGGTCAGCCGCAGCGTACCGCGCGCCAATTTGATTTCGGTGCAGAATAAGGATCACTATTACGTGGGTTTTTTTGCCTCACGTAACGCCAAAATCGTAGTCAGCGATGCCACATTAACCACCAGCAAAGCCCAGACCATCGACTCGAAGCCCTGGCAGACTAAGCCGTTGCCGGTTGTCGTACAAATAGCCTCTCCCACACAAAGCATTGGCGAAGCCTACACAGTGCAGGCACGCGCTAATTATGATGGCTTGTTTAGCGTTCGGCAGAACGAAGTGGTGATCGGTAATGAAAAACCGGTGAAAGCGGGTGAAATGTATACTCTGCCAACCCACCTGTCGGCAGAGAACACGTTTGCACTGACCTTTACGCCGACAAGCGGCAAAGACACCACTCCCATCGCGCAAACATTCACTGTCGAAAGGGTTGCCGGAACGATGGCTTCTACTCTGTATGCCGCAGCCGATGGTAAAGCGGATGGTGAAGGCACCGCTGCATCGCCTCTGGATTTGCCGACAGCAATCTCTCTGCTGCCGCCAGGCGGGACGATTAACCTGAAAGCCGGAGATTATGCCCGGGCAGAAATCCCACTCACTGCCAGCGGCTTACGTGATAAACCAAAAACGCTGCAAGCCGATGGCAAAGCGGTGATCCACGGTTTACTGGTTGATGCCAGCTACTGGCATATCAAAGGCATTGAAGTTACCGACAAGAGCCTGCGCGTGCAGGGTAGTCATAACGTGATCGAAAAAGTCGTCGCCTGGCGTAATGACGATACCGGCATTCAAATATCCTCACCGGAAAACATTGGTCGCGCGTTGTGGGCGAGCCATAATCGCGTGATCGATGCTGAGTCATGGGGGAATGAAGATCCAGGCAAAATTAACGCTGACGGTTTCGCGGTGAAGATGCGCGTCGGTGACGGGAACCGCCTGGAGAGATGCTTCTCCCATGACAATATCGATGACGGTTTTGATTTGTTTAATAAGATTGAGGACGGCGGGAACGGTGTTGTGGTGATCGAGAATTCTATTGCCAGCAACAATACCAGCAACGGTTTCAAACTGGGGGGAGAAGGACAGCCAGTCGCGCATCAGGTGCGGAACAGTAAAGCGATTGCTAACCATCTGGACGGTTTCACTGACAACTTTAACCCTGGTGCGCTGGTGGTGGAGAACAATATCGCTGCGGATAATCAACGGTTTAACTTTATTTTTCGCCCAAGTCCCTACGGTGACGCGTCTACTCAGGGGAAATTCACCAATAACAAATCCGTGCGCAGTGCGCCGGGCCGCTATGACGATGCAGTGACCGGAAATATTGATGAGACGAATTATTTCATTGCGAAAGGGCAGAGCGTGAACAACAAGGGAAAAGTTCTGGATAGCGGGACAGTGCTGGCGGAACTGAAGATGTAGCCAGATGGCGCTCGCTTATCACACAACGGTAAGCGTGGCGCCACTCGGCATATCAGCAATTAATGATTGAACGTACCGAAAGAGATGTTCATGTTGCTGAAGAGAGCGATGATTTTGTTGATCAGTTTCATAATGGTTTCCTGCTTTGACTGAAGGTTATTTTCTGTGATGAACTTCACAAAAAAGAGTCTACGCCTCATTTTTTAACCGATCAACATTTTTGTGACTTGCATCACAAAATAATAAAACACACTTTCAGTTTCATATTTACTGGAACGCAGCCATAAAAAAAGCCAGCCTGGAAACCAGACTGGCTTTTTAACGTTCAAGCCGGTGTTACATCGCTTTTTTGGTCAACTCGATAACACGCAGTTTCGCGATGGCTTTCGCCAGCTCCGCAGACGCCTGAGCGTAATCCACGTCACCGTGAGAGCTATTAATGTGCTCTTCTGCTTTACGCTTCGATTCCAGGGCTCGCGCTTCGTCGAGATCCTGGCCACGAATAGCGGTATCAGCCAGAACGGTCACGCTGCT
Organism: Kosakonia sacchari SP1; assembly: GCF_000300455.3. NCBI lineage: Bacteria > Pseudomonadati > Pseudomonadota > Gammaproteobacteria > Enterobacterales > Enterobacteriaceae > Kosakonia > Kosakonia sacchari. The sequence goes on along the minus strand of NZ_CP007215.2, from coordinate 4,880,338 downwards.
CGGTTGCACTTCAAGAATGCCGCCGGACAGATAGATAAACTCTTCATGACCGAACTGTTTTACGATGCGGATCATACCAGGCTTAATGGCGGTGAGCAGCGGCGCGTGACCCGGGAAAATACCCAGTTCACCTTCACTGCCCGTTACCTGGATTTTTTCGACCAGACCAGAGAACATTTGTTGCTCTGCACTGACGACATCCAGGTGGTAAGTCATTGCCATATCACCCTCCGATTAAGGCGTTAAAGTTTTTTGGCTTTTTCCACTGCTTCTTCGATGGAACCAACCATGTAGAACGCCTGCTCCGGCAGGTGATCGTATTCGCCTTCCATAATGCCTTTAAAGCCACGGATGGTGTCTTTCAGGGAGACGTATTTGCCCGGAGAACCGGTAAATACTTCCGCTACGAAGAACGGCTGGGACAGGAAGCGCTGGATCTTACGTGCGCGAGCTACCACCAGTTTGTCTTCTTCAGACAGCTCATCCATACCCAGGATGGCGATGATGTCTTTCAGTTCCTGATAACGTTGCAGCAGAGACTGTACGCCACGCGCGGTGTCGTAGTGTTCCTGACCAACAACCAGCGGATCCAACTGACGGCTGGTGGAATCCAGCGGGTCAACAGCCGGGTAGATACCCAGAGACGCGATCTGACGGCTCAGTACCACGGTTGCGTCAAGGTGCGCAAAGGTGGTGGCTGGTGACGGGTCAGTCAAGTCATCCGCAGGTACGTATACCGCCTGAACGGAAGTGATAGAACCGGTTTTGGTGGAGGTGATACGTTCCTGCAGAACACCCATCTCTTCCGCCAGCGTCGGCTGGTAACCTACCGCTGAAGGCATACGGCCCAGCAGTGCGGATACTTCAGTACCGGCGAGGGTATAACGGTAGATGTTGTCGACGAACAACAGAACGTCACGACCTTCGTCACGGAACTTCTCAGCCATGGTCAGGCCGGTCAGCGCAACGCGCAGACGGTTTCCCGGCGGCTCGTTCATCTGGCCGTAAACCAGGGATACTTTATCCAGAACGTTGGAGTCGGTCATTTCGTGGTAGAAGTCGTTACCCTCACGAGTACGTTCACCCACGCCCGCAAACACAGAGTAACCGGAGTGCTCGATCGCGATGTTACGGATCAGCTCCATCATGTTTACGGTTTTACCTACGCCCGCACCACCGAACAGACCAACTTTACCGCCCTTAGCGAACGGACACATCAGGTCGATAACTTTGATGCCGGTTTCCAGCAGTTCCTGAGAGCTGGACAGCTCTTCATAGGAAGGTGCCGCACGGTGAATAGCCCAACGCTCTTCTTCACCGATGTCGCCTTTCATGTCGATCGGCTGACCGAGCACGTTCATGATACGACCCAGTGTTGCTTTACCTACCGGGACTTCGATCGGGTGCGCAAGGTCATTAACTTCCAGACCACGACGCAGACCGTCAGAAGAACCCATGGCGATGGTACGTACGATACCGCCACCGAGCTGCTGCTGAACTTCCAGCACCAGCGTCTCGTTACCATTTTTAACCTCAAGAGCATCGTACACGCGCGGTACGGCATCCTGAGGGAATTCGACGTCAACTACGGCGCCGATTACCTGGACAATTTTTCCAGTAGCCATCATGAATCCTCTACGAATTAACCTGGTTATACCGCGGATGCACCACCGACGATTTCGGTGAGTTCCTGAGTAATGCTGGCCTGACGAGCTTTGTTGTATACCAACTGCAGCTCTTTAATCAGGCTGCCGCCATTGTCGGTCGCGGCTTTCATCGCCACCATACGTGCGGCCTGCTCGCTGGCCAGGTTTTCCACAACACCCTGGTAAACCTGAGATTCAACATAACGACGCAGGAGCGTATCCAGCAGCGCTTTTGGATCAGGTTCATACAGATAATCCCAGGATTTACGCTTCAACTCTTCATCTTCTGCAGCCGGTAACGGCAGCAGCTGAGTGATGGTCGGAACCTGAGACATAGTGTTGATAAATTTGTTGCTAACAATATAAAGCTTGTCGAGACGACCTTCGTCGTAGGCTTGCAACATCACTTTTACCGGGCCAATCAGTTCTGACAAGGACGGGTTATCACCCATGCCTGTCACCTGAGCGACAACGTTGCCACCTACGGAATTAAAGAAAGAGACGCCTTTAGAGCCGATCATCGCGAGTTCGCTCTGAACGCCTTTATCGGACCATGCTTTCATATCCGCCAGCAGTTTTTTGAACAGGTTAATGTTCAAACCACCGCACAGACCACGGTCGGTCGACACCACCAGGTAGCCCACGCGTTTAACGTCGCGTTCTTCCAGATAGGGGTGCTTATATTCCAGATTACCGTTTGCAAGGTGACCAATCACTTTGCGCATGGTATCTGCATAAGGACGGCTGGACGCCATGCGATCCTGCGATTTACGCATTTTGGAAGCGGCGACCATCTCCATCGCTTTAGTGATCTTCTGCGTGTTCTGGACGCTTGCGATCTTACTACGTATCTCTTTTGCGCCGGCCATGAGCTTCTCCTCAATGCCTTGCGGCCTGCCCTAAGACAAGCCGCCAGACGTTACCAGGATTGGGTTGCTTTGAAGGAATCGAGGAGGCCTTTCAGCTTGCCTTCGATTTCGTCGTTATAGCCACCGGACTGGTTAATCTCTTGCATCAGCGGAGCGTGATCACGGTCAGCGAAAGCCAACAGTGCGGCTTCGAAGCTACCAATTTTCGCCAGTTCCACATCTTCGAGGTAACCGCGCTCAGCCGCGAACAGCACCAGGCCCTGTTGTGCAACAGACATAGGGGCATACTGTTTCTGTTTCAGCAGCTCGGTCACTTTCTGACCGTGGCTCAGCTGTTTACGGGTCGCTTCATCCAGATCGGAAGCGAACTGAGAGAACGCCGCCAGTTCACGATACTGCGCCAGTGCGGTACGAATACCACCGGACAGTTTCTTGATGATCTTGGTCTGAGCTGCACCACCCACACGAGATACGGAGATACCCGGGTTAACCGCCGGACGAATACCGGAGTTAAACAGGTTGGTTTCCAGGAAGATCTGCCCATCGGTAATAGAAATTACGTTGGTCGGAACGAACGCAGAAACGTCACCCGCCTGGGTTTCGATGATCGGCAGCGCGGTCAGAGAACCGGTTTTACCTTTCACTTCACCTTTGGTGAAGTTTTCAACGTATTCAGCATTAACGCGGGATGCGCGCTCCAGCAGACGAGAGTGGAGATAGAATACGTCGCCCGGGAATGCTTCACGTCCTGGCGGACGACGGAGCAGCAGGGAAACCTGACGGTAAGCGACTGCCTGTTTAGACAGGTCATCGTATACGATCAGCGCATCTTCACCGCGGTCACGGAAGTATTCGCCCATTGCGCAACCGGCATACGGCGCCAGGTATTGCAGTGCAGCAGATTCAGAAGCGGTTGCCACAACAACGATGGTGTTGGACAGTGCGCCGTGCTCTTCCAGTTTACGAACCACGTTAGCAATGGTGGACGCTTTCTGGCCGATAGCCACGTACACACATTTGATGCCGGAATCGCGCTGGTTGATGATCGCATCGATTGCCATCGCGGTTTTACCGGTCTGACGGTCACCGATGATCAGCTCACGCTGACCACGACCGATTGGGATCATGGCGTCAACGGATTTATAACCCGTCTGAACCGGCTGATCGACGGACTGACGATCGATAACACCCGGGGCGATAACTTCGATTGGCGAGAAGCCATCGTTATCAACCGGACCTTTACCGTCGATCGGCGCGCCCAGGGTGTTGACCACACGGCCAAGCAGACCACGACCAACCGGAACTTCCAGAATACGGCCAGTACACTTCACCTTCATGCCTTCGGCGAGGTCAGCGTACGGACCCATCACAACGGCACCTACGGAGTCGCGCTCCAGGTTCAGTGCGATAGCGTAACGGTTACCCGGCAGAGAAATCATCTCGCCCTGCATACAGTCGGCCAGGCCGTGGATGCGGATAACACCGTCGCTTACAGAAACAATAGTACCTTCGTTGTGAGCTTCGCTCACAACACTGAACTGAGCAATGCGCTGCTTGATCAGTTCGCTGATTTCGGTGGAATTCAGTTGCATGCTCCAGTCCCCTTAAGACTGCAAGACGTCTGCAAGGCGTTCAAGACGGCCGCGTACGCTGCCATCAATGACCATATCACCCGCACGGATGATTACGCCTGCCATTACAGACTTATCGATATTGCAATTCAGCTTCACTTTGCGTGACAGACGTTTTTCCATCGCGGCGCGGATCTTCGAAAGCTGTTCTTCACTCAGTGCGGACGCGGAAGTCACTTCGACTTCTGCGATAGCCTCGCTGGCTGCGCGTAACTGAATAAACTGCTCAAGAACATCAGGAAGCACTTTGATTCGACCATTTTCAGCCATCACCCGGATCAGGTTCTGACCTTTGTCGTCAAGTTGCTCCCCACAAACTGCGATAAACGACTTAGCGAGCGTTTCTGGTGCTAACGCGCCGGAAATAAGCTCTGCCATGTCTTCATTTTTCGTCACCTCGGCGGCGAACGCCAGCATGTCCTGCCAGCGGTCAACGCTCTGAGTTTCGACGGCAAAGTCAAAAGCTGCTTTGGCGTAGGGGCGAGCTACCGTTACAAATTCAGACATCAGCCCCTCCTCCTTACAGTTCAGCGACCAGTTTATTCACGATGTCGCTGTTAGCAGCTTCATCCACGGAACGCTCGATGATTTTCTCGGCGCCGGCTACTGCCAGCAGAGCCACTTGCTTACGCAGCTCTTCGCGGGCGCGTTTGCGTTCGGCGTCAATTTCCGCCTGCGCCTGCGCCACGATTTTGGTACGTTCCTGCTCGGCTTCTGCTTTTGCTTCGTCCAGGATCTGAGAACGACGTTTGTTCGCCTGTTCAATGATTACCTGAGCTTCAGCTTTCGCTTTTTTCAGCTGGTCGGTCGCATTGGCCTGTGCAAGGTCAAGGTCCTTTTTGGCTCGTTCTGCGGAAGCAAGACCGTCAGCAATTTCTTTCTGACGTTTTTCGATGGCAGCCATTAACGGCGGCCATACGTACTTCATGCAGAACAGAACGAACAGGACAAACGCGATGGCCTGGCCGAGGATTGTTGCGTTTAGATTCACAGCACAATGCCTCTTATCTGGTTAACGTTCTAAACAATTGCTTGAAAAGCAACCCTTACTACGCGACAGCAAACATCACGTACAGACCCAGACCCACAGCGATCATCGGGATAGCATCCACCAGACCCATTACGATAAAGAACTGAGTACGCAGCAGAGGAATCAGATCCGGCTGACGCGCTGCGCCTTCCAGGAATTTACCCCCGAGGATGCCGATACCGATCGCAGCACCGATTGCCGCCAGACCCATCATCACAGCGGCAGCCAAGTACAGCAGATCCATATTCAGGTTTTCCATGACAGTCTCCAGTTTGTTTCAGTTAAAACGTAGTAGTGTTGTTAAAAATCAATGCTCTTCGGATGCCATCGACAGATAGACAATCGTCAGAACCATGAAGATAAAGGCTTGCAGCGTAATAATCAGGATGTGGAAAATGGCCCAAGGCACATTCAGAATCCACTGTGACCACCACGGCAGAAGACCCGCGATCAGAATGAAAATCAACTCACCCGCGTACATGTTGCCGAACAGTCGCAGACCGAGTGAAACCGGTTTGGACAGTAGGCTCACGCCCTCAAGGATAAGGTTTACCGGAATAAATACCGGATGGTTGAACGGCTGGAGAGTCAGCTCTTTAGCGAAACCGCCAATACCCTTCATTTTGATGCTGTAGAACAGAATCAGGATAAATACGCCCAGCGCCATCGACAGAGTGATGTTGACGTCAGCAGACGGCACCACGCGCAATGCAGGCAGACCCAGGACGTGCTCGCCAATCCACGGAAGGAAGTCGATAGGCAAAAGATCCATCAGGTTCATCAGGAATACCCAGACAAAAATCGTCAGGGCCAGTGGCGCGATAAGCTTGCTTTTGCCGTGGTACATGTCTTTGACGCTACCATGAACAAAACCAATCACCAGCTCAATCGCCGTCTGGAATTTCCCCGGGACACCGCTGGTGGCTTTTTTCGCTACGCTACGGAACATCACCAGGAACAACAGACCCAGAACCACTGAGAAAAACATGGAGTCGATATTCAGCGTCCAGAAAGTGGCCGGGGGGTTATGCGGATCCACCAGTGAGAAGGTACGCAGGTCAATCTGAAGGTTATTCAGATGGTGACCGATGTACTCCTGCGGTGTTGAGTATTCTCCTGCAGACATGATGCCTCTTACCCTTTGTTGTTAATTACAGCAGGTGCCAGTATCTGAACTACCAGCACCGAAACCCACGTGACTATCAGCGGCAAAAAAGCCACCTTAAAAACCGCCAGCGCCACCACCAGTAACACGAATGTCATCAACACCTTGAGCGCTTCACCGAAGGCGAAGGTCCAGGCCACGCGGCCTTTAGCGGGTGTATGCGCCTGATGACGCCAGGCAAAAATCATAAACAACATATTCGGCAGTAAGACTGCCATACCTCCGCACACAGCGGAAATGCCCCAGAAGGGGTCTTTGAGGCTAAACAGCAATCCACTTGCCATTACTGCCAGAAACTGAATAAGCAGAAGCCTGCGAGCAACGTTTCGACTATAGAGCGACACAGACATTGCGTTTCTTAACTCCTGCTCCCTTTGAGGTATGCCGCGTGTCGTATAAAACGTTCTTTGGGGCCCGGAGTCAAGCATCAAAAAGCGGTCAAATTATACGGTGCGGCCTCGTGATTTCAAACAATAAGTAGCGAAAAGGTGAATAAATGTTTAAATATTTTTCCCAAGGGCTATTTTTAAACTTTTGCAGAAACTGTGAACCTTCAGACAAAAGTGCAAATAACGCGAAATTCCTAATGGTAAAGCGTGCACTCGGTCACAAAATAAACATTTATGCACTTGCCATATTTATCGCAGCAGGAATTTGATACTTTTCATCTTTCTGATATTTAAGCCGATTTATCACAACTCTTTTTAAAACACTCACATCTACCATGAAAACGATTTATTGACATTTTTAATAATTATTTAACATCAATATTTCGTTATCGAGGCCGATTTTTAGCGGGCTGATATTTTCACAGTTGATTATTTTAAGCGTTAATAAAATTCTTATCGTTAAATGTCAGAAAAATCCTGGTAAAAATACGGTTAAATGTAACCGAACGTATCATCGTTTTTAATGTCGTTTTTTAACATCGCGGCAACCGCACGAATGATACATTTTTTGATAAAAATTAAACTTTATTTGCTTTAACGACGACCAAATGACGTTCGCCATCCAGGTGCGGAACATGCAGTTTAACAATAGTTTCTACACACAAATCAGCGGGTAACAACGCGATTTCCTCTTCCGGCACTAAACCTTTAAGCGCATAGAAACGCCCTTCTTCGCCAGGCAAATGTCGGCACCAGCTCACCATGTCATTCAGCGAAGCAAAAGCGCGGCTAATCACGCCGTCAAACGGCGGTTCTGCCGGGAAATCTTCGACACGACTCTGCACCGGCTCAATATTGCTCAGTTTTAATTCATGCTGAACCTGGCGTAAAAACCGCACCCGTTTGCCAAGGCTATCAAGCAAAGTGAAGTGCGATTCAGGGCGTACGATAGACAACGGAATGCCAGGCAATCCGGGGCCGGTCCCGACGTCAATAAAGCGTGAGCCTTGCAGATAAGGCGCAACCACAACGCTGTCGAGGATATGGCGGATCAACATCTCGTTGGGATCGCGTACGGAAGTCAGGTTGTACGCTTTGTTCCATTTGTGCAGCATTTCGACGTAAGCCACCAGTTGCTGTTGCTGGTGATCGGACAACGAAATACCTGCTTCATCGAGCAGACGAGAGAGTTTGTTAAGCACGGTTGTTACCTGTGGAATTAAAATGCCCGGTAAAAACCGGGCAGATAAGTAGGATTAGGCACTGCGGCGCAGCATACCTTGTTTTTTCAGCCACACCAGCAGAATGGAGATAGCCGCCGGGGTGATCCCGGAGATGCGTGATGCCTGGCCAATGGACGACGGCTTGTGATCGTTAAGCTTGGCGATCACTTCGTTGGACAGCCCATTAACCTGGCGGTAATCCAGCGTTGCGGGCAACAGCGTATTCTCATTGCGCTGCTGTTTTTCGATCTCATCCTGCTGACGCGCGATGTAACCCTCGTATTTCACCTGGATTTCCACCTGCTCGGCGGCTTGTTGATCGTCCAGGCCCGGAGCGAACGGAGCCAACTGTACCAGTTGCTCGTAGGTCATTTCCGGTCGACGCAGCAGGTCTTCTCCGCTGGCTTCGCGCGACAACGGCGCCGTCAGATGTTCATTGACCGCTGGCGCATGTTCAGAGGCTGGCGATACCCACTGAGATTTCAGGCGCTGACGTTCACGCTCGATGGTCTCGAGTTTTTCGTTGAAACGCGCCCAACGGGCGTCATCCACCAGACCCAGTTCACGACCCGCTTCTGTCAGGCGCAGATCGGCATTGTCTTCGCGCAACATCAGGCGGTATTCCGCGCGAGAGGTAAACATGCGGTACGGCTCTTTCGTCCCCAGGGTACAGAGATCGTCCACCAGTACGCCGAGATAAGCCTGATCGCGACGCGGGGCCCAACCCTCTTTCTCGGCAGAGAAGCGCGCAGCGTTAAGCCCAGCCAGCAGCCCCTGGGCGGCGGCTTCTTCATACCCGGTGGTGCCGTTAATCTGTCCGGCAAAGAACAGACCCTGAATAAATTTGCTTTCAAGCGTTGGTTTGAGATCGCGCGGATCGAAGAAGTCGTACTCAATGGCGTAGCCAGGGCGAACAATCTTCGCGTTTTCCATCCCCTGCATGGAGCGCACAATTTGCATCTGCACATCGAACGGCAGGCTGGTGGAGATACCGTTCGGGTAAATTTCGTTTGAGGTCAGTCCTTCCGGCTCAAGGAAGATCTGATGCTGATTACGATCGGCAAAGCGCATGACTTTATCTTCGATCGACGGGCAGTAACGCGGGCCGATCCCTTCGATAACACCTGCGTACATCGGGCTGCGATCGAGGTTGTTGCGGATCACATCGTGGGTTTTTTCATTGGTATGCGTGACGTAGCACGGCACCTGACGCGGATGCTGCGCTGCGTTGCCCATAAACGAGAACACCGGCATCGGGTTATCGCCATGCTGCTGGGCCAGGACGCTGAAATCGATGGTGCGTGCGTCAATACGCGGCGGTGTCCCGGTTTTCAGGCGGCTGACGCGCAGCGGCAGTTCGCGCAGACGACGCGACAGCGGAATCGATGGCGGATCGCCCGCACGACCACCGCTGTAGTTATCAAGACCAATATGGATTTTACCGTCGAGGAATGTCCCTACGGTCAGCACCACCGCTTTCGCACGGAATTTGAGCCCCATCTGGGTCACTGCGCCAACAACACGATCGTTTTCGACAATCAGATCTTCAACAGCCTGCTGGAAGATCATCAGGTTCGGTTGGTTCTCAAGCGCGGTACGTACTGCCTGCCGGTAAAGCACGCGGTCGGCCTGCGCACGTGTCGCGCGCACTGCCGGGCCTTTGCTGGCGTTTAGTATCCTAAACTGGATACCCGCCTGATCGATCGCCTTCGCCATCAGCCCGCCGAGCGCATCCACTTCTTTTACCAGGTGTCCTTTCCCAATACCGCCGATCGCCGGGTTGCAGCTCATCTGCCCCAGCGTGTCGATATTGTGTGTCAACAGCAGGGTCTGCTGACCCATACGCGCTGCGGCCATCGCGGCCTCAGTGCCTGCATGACCCCCGCCAATGATAATGACGTCAAAAGGATCCGGATAAAACATGGTGGTATGCCTCGCCTGAGCGGTTAGAAATTGGATTGAAGCCTGGGCCGTGGATTCTACTCAACTTTAGTCCACTGAGAAAGGATCGGATCCCGGCTATTAAAAAGAAGATCTTTTATATGTAGAGATCTGTTCTATTGTGATCTCTTATTAGGATCGACAGGTGCTGTGGATAACCCGGATCATCACTTTAAGATCAATTCATTAGGCAGGATCATTAGCTGTGAATGATCGGTGATCCTGAACCGTATAAGCTGGGATCAGAATGGCTAGTTATGCACAAGTCAAAAACTGAACTGCAGTTGTTAATGGGATAACTACCGGTTGATCAGTGCTTTTAAGCATAGTTATCCACATCTGATCGCACGATCTTTAATCGTTATTGAGTAAATTTTTCCAGGATCCCAGCCATTCTTCCGCTGGATCTTCCGGAATATCGTGATCAAGGATGTTGATCTTCAGCGTTTCGCCGATCTGCTTTGCTCCGCACGCCTTTAATGAAGCTTCCAGTTTTTCGATTGCCTGACAGAAGGTGTCATATTCGCGGCTACCGATACCGATAGCGCCAAAACGTACCTGGGACAGATCCGGCTTTTGCTCATTCAAATCGTCTAAAAGCGGTTGCAGGTTTTCGGGCAGATCGCCCGCACCATGGGTGGAACTGACCACCAGCCATGTGCCCTGCAAAACAAGATCCTCTAAAAGCGGGCCGTGCAGCGTCTCGGTACTGAAACCCGCGTCTTCCAGCTTTTCCGCCAGATGTTCCGCCACGTATTCCGCGCCGCCAAGGGTACTGCCGCTAATAAGAGTAATGTCTGCCATCAAGCCCGCTCCGTTTTACTCGCCATTCGGCGATAAATAGGGGGGCATTGTACGCTGTGAATGGGCTGGGATCTACCTGTGGACAATGCGGGTATTATTTGAGGATGAAAACGCCCGGTTAAGGGCGGATCGTACGCATGATCGGGTTTTGCAGGGAGATTAGCGTCTCCGTGGACTGAATTTCATCAATGGTTTGGATCTTGTTGATAAGTACCTGCTGCAGGGCGTCAATAGATCGACACATCACCTTTATAAAGATGCTGTAGTGGCCGGTGGTGTAGTAGGCCTCGGTCACCTCCTCCAGACTTTCCAGCTTCGCCAGCGCGGAGGGGTAATCTTTCGCGCTTTTCAAAATGATGCCGATAAAGCAGCAGACGTCATATCCCAATTGTTTTGGGCTTACGTCAATGCGCGCACCGGTAATGATCCCTGCTTGCTTCATTTTTTCCACGCGAACGTGAATGGTACCTGGGCTGACGCCGAACTGTTTGGCCAGCTCGGCGTATGCAGTACGCGCATTTGCCATTAACGCGTCGAGGATGCCGCGGTCCAGATTGTCGATCTGATAATTTTCCATAGAATTTTCTTATGAAGAATGTTGATTCTTTCTATTTTAGCTTGCTGTTTTGACGAATCAAAAGCGTTACCGGCTTTTTAATTGCAGATTATTGAGTTGCTGTGATGTTTTATTGCTTAATGAATAGCAACAGGACACAGGAGTAACATAATGAAAACCGCTTACATCGCAAAACAACGGCAGATTGCTTTCGTGAAATCTTTTTTCTCTCGCCAGCTGGAGGAGAAACTGGGTCTGATTGAAGTTCAGGCGCCGATCCTTAGCCGCGTTGGTGATGGCACGCAAGATAACTTGTCGGGGTGCGAAAAAGCGGTCCAGGTCAATGTGAAAACGCTGCCGGATGCCCGTTTCGAAGTGGTGCATTCACTGGCTAAATGGAAACGTCAGACGCTGGGCCAGCACGACTTCAGCGCCGGAGAAGGGCTCTACACGCACATGAAAGCCCTGCGCCCGGATGAAGATCGCCTTTCTTCTATTCACTCCGTTTATGTTGATCAGTGGGACTGGGAACGCGTGTTGGGTGACGATCAGCGTCAGCTGGCAACCTTAAAAAGCACCGTTGAGGCGATTTGGTCAGGAATCAAAGAGACCGAAGCCGCCGTCAGCGAACGATTTGGCCTGGCACCGTTCCTGCCAGAACAGATCCACTTTGTTCACAGCGAAACCTTGCTGAGCCGTTTCCCGGATCTCGATGCTAAAGGGCGCGAGAGAGCGATCGCGAAAGAGTTGGGCGCTGTGTTCCTGATGGGTATTGGCGGCAAGCTTAGCGACGGCAAGCGCCACGATGTGCGTGCACCTGATTATGATGATTGGAGCACGTCGGTTGAAGCCGGTTTCAACGGTCTGAATGGCGATATTCTGGTGTGGAACCCGGTACTGGAAGACGCACTGGAACTGTCGTCGATGGGCATTCGCGTCGATGCCGACGCCTTAAAGCGCCAGTTGAAGCTGACCGGCGATGAAGATCGCTTACAACTGGAGTGGCATCAGGCGTTGCTGCGCGGTGAGATGCCACAAACCATCGGCGGCGGTATCGGGCAATCGCGCCTTACCATGCTGCTGCTGCAATTACCGCACATCGGGCAAGTGCAGTGCGGCGTGTGGCCTTCGCAAGTTCGCGAGCAGGTTTCCGGCCTGCTTTAACGCCGCCAGCGTCGTAACAGGCGGCTGCGCATCCCCGTATCGAAGCGCCAGATATGGTCGAAGATACGCATGATGCCGGGCTTGCCGTGCGACGACATTGCCACCGCGTGAAAGCGATGCTGGTGAATGTGCTGGAGCTCCTTTACTTTACTGACGACATCGTCCGGCAGGCGCTGGGCGATGAAATCAGAAATCACCACCGCGTCCGCGTCATACCACTCTCCACCCTGCATCCGTTCGATGATCGCGCGAAAACAGCTCGCCAGATCGGTGCCACCGCGAAAGCGCTGGCTAAGAAAGCGGATCGCCTGCTCCAGCCCCTGCGCACTGGTAAGTTCATAGCGCACCACTTCGCTGGAAAACAGCATAATAAAACAGCGTCGTTTGTCTGCCAGCGCCACGCGCATCAGTGCCAGGCAGAACGCTTTGGCGCACTGTTCGTTGAAACCGCCCATGGAACCGGAGGTATCGACACAAACAATGAAAGGGCCGCGCGGCTGCTGGTCAAAATCCTGGTGAACGACCGGGCGTTCCGTCACTTTTTCCCGCCAGGCATCGCCATGCAGGCGGTAAGTCAGCAACTGTTTTTCCACCAGCCGCCGGTAAAATTCATACTCCAGTTCGGTGATACCCAGCGTCGCCAGTTCCGGCGGCAATAAGCGCAGGATATCGTCGCTCTGATGCAGCCCGTCAACCTGCTCCGGTACGATTGCCGGTTCGCGCACCATGGTGCGGAAGGTTTCCATTGGCGCATCTTTCCGCGGCACCGACCTGGCTTCCCGTGAGCGGCCAAGTTGTTCCGCCAGTTGCTGGAGTTCCGGTTGCTCTTTGAGAAAATCACCATACTTAACGATCAACTGATAATCACCGCGTTTGAGCTGCCCGGCGCTCATATCCCATAACCTGCCTGCGGCGTTTTCATTTTCGATCAGGACCGGCTCTAACTGGCCGCTGAGCGTCATGCGTTCCTGCACTTCACTGAGCAGTTGCTCGCGCTCCTCTTCCAGTAATTGCTGATTGAATGCGGTGGTTTGCACCACCAGACTCAGCCGCCAGCGTTGCAAAAACAGGGTATGCAGCGCGGGCGTAAAGACCGGGTTATCGGCAACCATTTGCCGGGCTTGTGTGGCGAAAGGAGATCGCAGCTTATCCAGTAAATCCAGGATTTGCGGAAGCTGAATGGTAAATTGCGAGGTTGAAAGCAGCTGGCTTTGCTGATAGCTCAGTACTTCTTGCGCCAGCTCCGGCGGCACCTCGGTCTCTTTCAGATGCTTTTTCAGTGCCTCGCGCCAGCGCGGCACATCTTCAGTGATCGCATGTTTGAGTTTGGGGAATTTTTCGAAAAACAGCGCCAGTTGCGGTGAAGCAAGCAGGAGGACGATAAGTTCTTCAACCAACGCCTCCTCACTGATTGTGAGCATTACATTCAGTGTTTCCAGCGTTAGCATTGTCGCGCCTGTTGGATCTGCGCTCTGACATCCTGCAGGCTGGATTCAATGCGACCTAACCAGTCGGCGGCGATAAACAGGCATTTTTGCTGTTCGCTAAAGCGGGTGTGCTGTTGGTGCCAGGTATTGTCCAGTGCTTCCAGTTGTTGCTTGATCTCTTCCGGCACATTTTCAGTGGCACTGCCGCCGGGCAGAGCAAGACGCGATCCTTGCAGGCTGACGTCGCGGATCAACAGATGCAGGCTGGTATCCACTTCCAGATTCAACACTTGCGCAAAACCAATGCCGTTGAGTTTGCCGCGGATCTCACCGCCTTTCGCCAGCCACTGCTCCAGCGCACCGCGTTCAATGGTGACGTGAATAACCTGCAAATCATGCAATTTTAACGGCTGTTGCAGGAGAAGTGTCAGCACCGGTTCGGTTAAATCGGCGGGCAAATCGTAATGAGGGCGTCGGCTGAACATGCCGCCCTGGCGACTCACTTTGAGCGCTGTTTTGTCGCTTTGCTGTTGCTGAATTTGCAGGTGGCGCTGCGAAATCGTGGTGAGCTGCGCGATCATTGATTGCTGTTGCCAGGCGTGCCCGGTCATCAATATTTCCAGTTGCTGTTGCAGCAGGCGCATGCCTTCAGCGTCGTGCCACAGACAATCTTTCAGCAAGATTAAATCAATCGGCGCAACCGCATCGCGACCGCTGAAAAAGGCACTGGATTGCAACAGACGGATGGCCTTTTTCCAGCGACGATCGGAAACATACGGCGCGCTCGGCAACGCATCAAGCTGCTGGCGCAACGTATAAATAAGCTCAAAGACATTATCCGGCAGTTTGACCTTGCTGATTTCCTGCTGCCAGCTGGCGTACTCTTCATCGGTGATTTGCAACTCCGCAGGCACGGGGTTGTCGTTCTCATCCTGTTGGCTAATCAGCATCGAGCGGAAATTGCCTTTCTCCTGCACTTTGTCCAGCCACAGACGAATCAACATACGGTCATACAGCGCTTCAAGGCTGCTGTCTGCTTCCGGCAGTTCGTTAGAGGCGGCCACCAGCAGACGCATGGGGATTTTCTCTTCGCTGGCACCATTGCGAAAACGCCGCTCGTTAATCGCCGTCAGCAGTGTGTTGAGAATGGCCGGACCGGCTTTCCAGATCTCATCCAGAAAGACAATTTCAGCTTCCGGTAAATAGCCGCTGGTTAAGCGCTCGTAACGTCCTTCATCTTTCAGTGCCTGGATGGAAAGCGGGCCAAACACCTCTTCCGGTGTGGAGAAACGGGTCATCAAATATTCGAAGGCGCGGGCATGTTTGAAGGCAAACTTCAGACGGCGAGCAATCAGGCTTTTGGCGATGCCCGGCGGGCCAAGAAGAAAAACACTCTCACCGCTTAGCGCCGCCAGCAAACACAGGCGAATGGCGTGGCTGCGCTCAAAAAGCCCTTTTTCCAGCGCGCTGCTCAAGCGGGAAATTCTTTCTGCTAATAAATGTGAGTGAGCCATAATAGATTTGCGTCCTTTCGCCGTGTTATCCGGCTTGCAAAAGCGAGTATAGACGTTCCTGAAAGGGCTTGTAATAGACTGAAGAACGGCTTTATTTTCTTTGCGCCAGATTAATGTGGCCGCATTTAGGGGTACGATTTCATAAATAATCGTGCATACTGTGCGCTTTTTGTGGGCCAAGGGACTAAGCACACATTTTGGCATTCAATCAAAAGATTAGTCTATGAGCACTGATAATAAGCAATCATTACCTGCGGTTACGCTTGCGGCGATTGGGGTTGTCTACGGTGATATCGGCACCAGCCCACTTTATACACTTCGTGAATGTTTGTCTGGTCAGTTTGGTTTTGGCGTTGAGCGCGATGCCGTATTCGGCTTTTTGTCGCTCATCTTCTGGCTGCTGATTTTTGTTGTCTCCATTAAGTACCTGACATTCGTCATGCGGGCGGATAACGCCGGTGAAGGGGGCATCTTAACCCTGATGTCGCTGGCCGGGCGCAATACCTCCGCAAGGATGACCTCGGTGCTGGTGATCATGGGGCTGATTGGCGGCAGCTTCTTTTATGGCGAGGTGGTGATAACCCCCGCGATTTCGGTGATGTCGGCAATAGAAGGGCTGGAAATTATCGCGCCTTCGCTCGACGACTGGATTGTGCCGCTGTCGATTGTGGTGTTAACCCTGCTGTTCGCGATTCAAAAACACGGTACAGGCCTTGTGGGGAAGCTGTTTGCGCCCATTATGCTGGCGTGGTTTTTGATTCTCGCGGTGCTTGGTGCGCGCAGCATTATTGATAATCCTGAGGTGTTGCAGGCGCTGAACCCGATGTGGGCGGTGAATTTCTTCCTGCAATATAAAGCTATCTCCTTTGTGGCGCTGGGTGCGGTTGTGCTCTCTATCACCGGGGTGGAAGCGCTGTATGCGGATATGGGCCACTTCGGTAAGCTGCCGATCCGCGTGGCGTGGTTTATCGTTGTGCTGCCATCGCTGGTGCTGAACTACTTTGGCCAGGGCGCGTTGCTGCTGAAAACGCCGGAAGCGATTAAAAACCCCTTCTTCCTGCTCGCGCCAGAATGGGCGCTGATCCCCATGCTGATTATCGCCACGCTGGCGACTGTGATTGCTTCGCAGGCGGTTATTTCCGGTGTGTTCTCACTGACGCGCCAGGCCGTGCGTCTGGGTTATCTGGCGCCGATGCGCATCATCCATACCTCGGAGATGGAATCCGGGCAGATCTATATCCCGTTCATTAACTGGCTGCTCTACTTTGCGGTGGTGCTGGTTATTGTCAGCTTCGAACACTCAAGTAACCTGGCGGCGGCGTACGGTATCGCCGTGACCGGCACCATGGTGCTGACCTCGATTCTCTCCACCACGGTGGCGCGTAAAAACTGGCACTGGAACAAAGTGTTGGTGGGGCTGCTTCTGCTCTTATTCCTCTCTATCGATGTGCCGCTGTTCTCGGCGAACCTCGACAAAATCGTCTCCGGTGGTTGGTTGCCATTAACCCTTGGGCTGGTGATGTTCATGGTCATGACGACCTGGAAGAGTGAGCGTTTCCGTCTGCTGCGCCGTATGCATGAACACGGTAACTCTCTGGAGGCGATGATTGCCTCACTGGAGAAATCACCGCCGGTGCGCGTGCCGGGCACGGCGGTCTATATGTCGCGTGCGTTGAACGTTATTCCGTTCGCGATGATGCATAACCTGAAGCACAACAAGGTGCTGCATGAGCGGGTGATCCTGCTGACGCTGCGTACTGAAGATGCGCCGTATGTGCACAATGTGCGTCGCGTGCAGATTGAGCAATTGTCGCCGACCTTCTGGCGCGTGGTGGCGAGCTACGGATGGCGCGAAACGCCGAACGTGGAAGAAGTGTTCCACCGTTGCGGACTGGAAGGGCTGAACTGTCGCATGATGGAGACCTCGTTCTTTATGTCGCATGAATCGTTGATTCTGGGCAAACGCCCCTGGTATCTGCGTCTGCGCGGTAAGCTTTATCTGGTGCTACAGCGCAACGCGCTGCGCGCGCCTGACCAGTTTGAGATCCCGCCAAATCGGGTGATAGAACTGGGAACGCAGGTCGAAATTTAATGCTGATAAAACCCCTCTCCACGAGGGGTTTTTGTTATTAATTGCTGGCTATTTCACTTAAAACAAGAAAGCTGTTTTTTTCATCAATTCGACAAGCGAAACGTTTCGATATCGATCACACTTCTGTAACGGCAAGATAGTTTTCTGCACATTCTTCGTACTACACTGCATACAGCGAAACGTTTCGCTGATGGAGCATAAAAAATGAAAAAAGGTCGTGTGCTGAACGCTGACATCTCGTCAGTCATCTCTCGTCTTGGTCATACTGATTCGCTGGTGGTGTGTGATGCCGGGTTGCCGGTGCCGCGTAATACACAACGTATTGATATGGCATTAACGCAGGGCGTGCCTTCCTTTATGCAAGTACTGGAAGTGGTGACGGCGGAAATGCAGGTTGAGTCCGCGATTATCGCCTCGGAGATTAAGCAGCATAATCCGCAGCTCCATGAAACGTTGCTCAAGCATATTGAGCAGCTGCAGCAACACCAGGGAAATAACATCGACGTGCGGTACGTTACGCACGAGCAATTTAAAAAACACACCGCGGACAGTCATGCGGTGATTCGCAGCGGGGAGTGTTCCCCGTTTGCGAATATTATTCTCTGTGCTGGCGTGACCTTCTGAGGCCATCATGGACGCGTTACTACAACTCAAAGGCATCGACAAAGCCTTCCCCGGCGTAAAAGCCCTCTCCGGCGCGGCGCTAAATGTTTACTCTGGCCGCGTGATGGCGCTGGTGGGGGAAAACGGCGCTGGCAAATCAACGATGATGAAAGTGCTTACGGGCATCTACACCCGTGATGCCGGTTCGCTGCTGTGGTTAGGCAAAGAAACCACTTTCACCGGGCCGAAATCCTCTCAGGAAGCCGGTATTGGCATCATCCACCAGGAACTGAACCTGATCCCGCAACTCACCATTGCCGAAAACATCTTCCTCGGTCGTGAGTTTGTGAATCGCTTTGGCAAAATCGACTGGAAAAAGATGTTTGCTGAAGCCGACAAACTGCTGGCGAAGCTGAATCTGCGCTTTAAAAGCGAGCGGCTGGTCGGCGAACTGTCGATTGGCGATCAGCAGATGGTCGAAATCGCCAAAGTGATGAGCTACGAATCGCAGGTCATCATTATGGATGAGCCAACCGATGCCCTGACCGATACCGAAACCGAATCGCTGTTTCGCGTCATTCGCGAGCTGAAATCGCAGGGGCGCGGCATCGTCTATATTTCTCACCGCATGAAAGAGATCTTCGAGATTTGCGATGACGTGACCGTCTTCCGTGACGGGCAATTTATTGCCGAGCGCGAAGTAGCCACGCTGACCGAAGATACGCTGATTGAAATGATGGTGGGCCGCAAACTGGAAGATCAATATCCGCGGCTGGATAAAGCGCCGGGCGAGATTCGCCTTTCCGTCGATAACCTGTGCGGGCCGGGCGTGGAAAATGTCAGTTTCACACTGCGTAAAGGCGAAATTCTTGGTGTAGCCGGGTTGATGGGCGCCGGGCGCACCGAGCTGATGAAAGTGCTGTATGGCGCGCTGCCGCGCACCAGCGGTTATGTGACGCTCGACGGCCATGAAGTGATCACTCGTTCACCGCAGGACGGGCTGGCAAACGGCATTGTTTATATTTCGGAAGACCGCAAGCGCGATGGCTTAGTGCTCGGCATGTCGGTTAAAGAGAACATGTCGCTGACCGCGCTGCGTTACTTCAGCCATGCGGGCGGAACGCTGAAACACAAAGATGAGCAGCAGGCGGTAAGTGATTTTATTCGTCTATTTAATGTGAAAACGCCCTCAATGGAACAGGCAATCGGTTTGCTCTCTGGCGGGAACCAGCAAAAAGTGGCGATTGCGCGCGGTCTGATGACCCGGCCGAAAGTACTGATCCTCGACGAGCCGACGCGTGGTGTCGACGTTGGGGCGAAGAAAGAGATTTATCAATTAATTAACCAGTTTAAGGCCGATGGCCTGAGCATCATTCTTGTCTCCTCCGAAATGCCGGAAGTGTTGGGCATGAGCGATCGCATAATGGTGATGCATGAAGGGCATCTCGGCGGGGAATTCACGCGCGAGCAGGCCACTCAGGAAGTGTTGATGGCTGCCGCTGTGGGCAAGCTTAATCGTGTGAATCAGGAGTAAAAAAGATGACTACCCAGGCTGTTTCTGGTCGCCGTTATTTCACCAAAGCATGGTTGATGGAACAAAAATCGTTGATTGCCCTGCTGGTGCTGATTGCGATTGTCTCGACCATGAGCCCGAACTTTTTTACCGTCAATAACCTGTTAAATATCCTGCAACAGACCTCGGTGAACGCCATTATGGCGGTCGGTATGACGCTGGTTATTTTAACGTCGGGAATCGATCTGTCCGTCGGTTCTCTGTTAGCGCTCACCGGCGCGGTTGCCGCCTCGCTGGTGGGCATGGAAGTTAACGCGCTGGTGGCGGTTGTCGGCGCGTTGGCGCTCGGCGCGGCTGTTGGCGCGCTGACCGGTACGATTGTCGCGAAAGGCCGCGTACAGGCGTTTATCGCCACGCTGGTGATGATGCTGCTGCTGCGCGGTGTGACGCTGGTTTATACCAACGGTAGCCCGGTAAATACCGGTTTTACTGATAACGCTGATGTGTTTGGCTGGTTCGGTATTGGTCGCCCGTTCGGCATTCCAACGCCGGTGTGGCTGATGGCCGTCGTCTTTATCGCGGCGTGGTATCTGTTGCATCACACCCGTTTGGGCCGCTATATCTATGCATTAGGCGGTAACGAAGCGGCGACACGCTTATCCGGTATCAGCGTTGATAAAGTCAAAGTTATCGTTTACTCCCTGTGCGGCCTTCTGGCCTCGCTGGCGGGCATTATTGAAGTGGCGCGTCTTTCCTCGGCGCAACCTACTGCGGGAGCGGGTTATGAGCTGGATGCTATCGCTGCGGTTGTTTTGGGTGGGACCAGTCTCGCAGGTGGCAAAGGACGTATTGTCGGCACGTTAATTGGCGCACTGATCCTTGGCTTCCTCAATAATGGATTGAATTTGTTGAGCGTTTCCTCCTATTACCAGATGATCGTTAAAGCAGTGGTGATTCTGCTCGCGGTGCTGGTAGACAACAAAAAGCAGTAATTACCTACACAACAGGACTCATGAAAATGAACATGAAAAAACTGGCCACTCTGGTTTCTGCTGTTGCACTGAGCGCCACCGTAAGCGCGAACGCGATGGCGAAGGACTCTATTGCTCTGGTGATTTCCACGCTGAACAACCCGTTCTTCGTTTCCCTGAAGGATGGCGCGCAGAAAGAAGCGGACAAACTGGGTTATGACCTGGTGGTGCTGGACTCGCAAAACAACCCGGCGAAAGAGCTGGCGAACGTGCAGGACCTGACCGTGCGCGGCACCAAATTGCTGCTGATCAACCCGACCGATTCCGACGCTGTAGGTAACGCTGTAAAAATGGCAAACCAGGCGAAAATCCCGGTGATCACCCTCGACCGCGTAGCGTCCAGCGGTGAAGTGGTAAGCCATATTGCTTCTGATAACGTGCTCGGCGGCAAAATCGCCGGGGATTACATTGCTAAGAAAGCGGGCGAAGGCGCGAAAGTGATTGAACTGGCGGGTATTGCCGGGACGTCCGCTGCGCGTGAACGTGGTGAAGGCTTCCAGCAGGCAGTTGCTGCGCACAAATTTAACGTACTGGCCAGCCAGCCGGCTGACTTCGACCGCACTAAGGGTCTGAACGTGATGCAGAACCTGCTGACCGCGCATCCGGATGTGCAGGCTGTTTTCGCGCAGAACGACGAAATGGCGCTGGGTGCGCTGCGCGCACTGCAAACTGCCGGTAAAACCGATGTGATGGTTGTCGGCTTTGACGGTACGCCAGACGGCGTGAAAGCGGTTAACGACGGTAAACTGGCGGCGACTATCGCTCAGTTGCCGGAGCAGATCGGCGCGAAAGGCGTGGATACCGCAGACAAAGTGCTGAAAGGTGAAAAAGTCTACGCCAAAAACCCGGTTGATCTGAAGCTGGTGGTTAAGCAGTAATTCGTCATTCTGGTGGAGGGCAAACACCTTTCGCCAGAGGGACAATGCAAAAAAGAAAAGCATGGCACGCGCCACCGAAAGGTGGCGCATTTTACGGACAAGCTCATCATGAAAACCGCAGGCAAACTCGTTGTCCTTGGCAGTATCAATGCCGATCACATTCTTAACCTTGAATCTTTCCCGACACCGGGCGAAACCGTGACGGGCAGCCAGTATCAGGTGGCTTTTGGCGGTAAAGGGGCAAACCAGGCGGTAGCCGCCGGGCGCAGCGGTGCGGATATTGCGTTTATCGCCTGTACCGGCGATGACGATACCGGTGCGCACGTGCGTAAACAGCTTGAGAGCGACAATATTGATGTTGCGCCGGTGAGCGTGGTTGCAGGTGAATCCACCGGTGTTGCGCTGATTTTCGTTAACGGTGAAGGTGAGAATGTTATCGGTATTCATGCGGGAGCGAATGCAGCGCTCTCAGTGGAGCGCGTCAACGCGCAGCATGACCTGATTGCGCAGGCTTCTGCGATGTTAATGCAACTGGAATCACCGGTTGAGAGCGTACTGGCTGCGGCGCGTATTGCGCATCAGAATAATACCCTCGTGGCGTTGAATCCGGCACCGGCGCGCGAGCTTTCCGATGAACTGCTGGCGCTGGTGGATATCATCACGCCAAATGAGACCGAAGCGGAAAAACTCACCGGGATTAAGGTATCCAGCGACGAAGATGCTGCGCGGGCTGCACAGGCGCTTCACGCCAAAGGTATTAACACGGTGATTATCACCCTTGGTAGCCGTGGCGTGTGGGCCAGCGTTAATGGCGAAGGCAAACGCATACCCGGTTTTAACGTGAAAGCCATCGATACCATTGCGGCGGGTGACACGTTTAACGGCGCGTTGTTGACCGCGCTACTGGAAGATAAACCTCTGGATGAGGCGATTCGTTTTGCTCATGCGGCGGCGGCGATTGCTGTCACGCGTAAGGGTGCGCAACCGTCTGTGCCGTGGCGCAATGAGATTGACGATTTTCTCTCTTCGCAGGGGTGACGCTTGGCGACCATGAAGGATGTTGCCCGCCTGGCGGGCGTTTCTACTTCAACCGTTTCCCACGTAATTAACAAAGATCGCTTTGTCAGTGAGGCTATCCGCGAAAAAGTGGAAACGGCGATCAAGACGCTGAACTACGCGCCTTCTGCTATCGCGCGTAGCCTGAAGATCAACCAGACGCGTACGATTGGTATGCTGATCACCGCCAGTACCAATCCGTTTTACTCGGAGCTGGTACGCGGCGTGGAGCGCAGCTGCTTCGAGCGGGGTTACAGCCTTGTGTTGTGCAACACCGAAGGTGACGAGCAGCGGATGAACCGCAACCTGGAAACATTGATGCAAAAACGCGTCGATGGGTTGCTGTTGCTGTGTACCGAAACGCACCAGCCTTCGCAAGAGATCATGCAGCGCTATCCTTCAATTCCAACTGTGATGATGGACTGGGCGCCATTCGATGGTGACAGCGATCTGATTCAGGACAATTCGTTGCTCGGCGGCGATATGGCGACACAATATCTGATTGGCAAAGGCCATACGCGTATTGCCTGCATTACCGGTCCGCTGGATAAAACGCCTGCGCGTCTTCGCCTGGAAGGGTATCGCGAAGCGATGGCTCGCGCCGGGTTGATGATTCGTGAAGGGGATGAAATCGAGAGCGATTTTGAATTTGGCGGCGGTTTTGACGCTATGCAGGCATTACTGGCAATGAACGAACGCCCGCAGGCGGTATTTATTGGTAATGATGCGATGGCCGTGGGCGCGTATCAGGCGCTGTACCAGGCGGGGCTAAAAATCCCGCAGGATATGGCGATCGTCGGTTATGACGACATTGAACTGGCGCGTTACATGACGCCGCCGCTCACCACTATTCATCAGCCGAAAGATGAACTGGGTGAGCTGGCGATTGATGTGCTTATCCATCGGATTGCGGAGCCTGGTTTGCAACAGCAGCGTTTGCAGCTCACGCCAATATTAATGGAGCGCGGCTCAGCCTGACTTTTTGTGCCGTTCTTTAATCAGGTTGCGGCCATCTTTTGCTTTTAACAACATAAACACTAACGCGGAAATCAACGTGATCGCGCCCATCGTGATAAAGGTGTAGTGGAATTGTTCCACCGTGTTTGTGCTGTCAAACCCTTCATAGAAACGCAGCACCGCTGCGCTAACCGCCACGCCGAGGCTAATTGATAGTTGCTGTGTTACCGCCAGCACACTATTGCCACTGCTGGCGTTCTCGTCGGTTAAGTCTGCAAGCGTAATGGTGTTCATTGCGGTGAACTGCGTGGACATTGCCATCCCAAGAATGAACAGCGGTAATACCAGCATCCATATTGCCATCGCTGGTGTTTGTAAGGCGAACTGGGCAATCATCAAACCAATAAACAGCGTGATACCCACCAACGTTTTACGGTAGCCAAGCCGGCGCAATATCTGGGTTACCATCGATTTTGCGAGAATAGAACCCAGCGCGGTGGGTGCCATCATGCAACCGGCGATCAATGCCGGATAACCGAACCCAACCTGCAACATTAGCGGCATTAAAAAGGGCACACAGCCGGTACCCAAACGCGAAGCAATATTCCCGGCAACGCCAACGGAGAAGGTGCGGGTGTTAAACAGGTTGAGCGATATCAACGGCGTTGGATGGCGGCGCGCGTGGCGGATGTAGGCCAGTAACAGCAAAATGCCGCTCAGAATGATAGTAAAAGCGATCCAACTGGCGACCAGCTTCTCACCGAACAACTCCATTCCGCTTGAGAACAGCACCAGGCTCAAACCGAACAGGAAAAAACCGCCCATATCGAAACTGCGTCGTGGCGTGGTGAAGTTCGGCATGTATTTGCGGGCATAAAACAGACCGGCGAGGCCAATCGGGATATTAATTAAGAAGATCCAGTGCCAGCTCGCCCAGGTAACCAGTACGCCACCCATTACTGGCCCCAGAATCGGCCCGACCAGCCCGGGCATGGTGACGAAGTTCAGTACCGGCAGCAATTCGCTGCGCGGATAAGCCCGAAGCAATGCCAGGCGTGCGACCGGCATCATCATTGCGCCACCGATCCCCTGAATCACACGGAACACGACCAGCATCGATAATGAATTAGAAAGCGCGCAGGCCAGCGAGCCAAGAGTAAACAGGCTGACTGCCAGCATAAAGACGCGCCGTGTACCGAAGCGATCGGCCAGCCAGCCGCTCATGGGGATAAGCATGGCGACTGTGAGTGTGTAGCTGATAATCGCCGATTGCATCGCTAAAGGGGAACGACCAAGGCTTTGTGCTATTGCAGGGAGTGCGGTGTTAAGAATCGTGGCATCCAGTGCCTGCATAAAAAAAGCCATTGCCGCAATCCACGGCAGGCCGGCCATACTGCGTGCTTTCTTCTCTGTCATACCTTGTCCTGTTAATTCGGCGTATTAAGTAACAGCTGGCACGCCCGCAGCGCGCTGTCGCCATCGCTCTCCTGGATGGCGTCCACAATCGCCTGGTGAAGGTCGAGCTTGATCACTTCATTTTGTGTAATAGAGGTAAAGTAGGTGTGATAGATAGAATGAAACAGTGTGGAGAACGAAATAAGAAACGGGTTATCGCTCATCGCATAGATATGTTCATGCCATGCCATATCGACTTCTACCCAGCGTTCGCGGTTGAAGTTCTTTTTCAGGAACACCATCTCTTCCATTAATGTATTGAGATACGCTTTTTGTTCCGCGCTACCCAGCGTGGCGGCGAGCAGACACGCCTGAGGCTCAAGACTGCTGCGCATAATGAGAAAGTGTTGAACAACGTCCTGGAAATTATCCTCATGCATCCACCAGGAGAGCAACTCCTTATCAAGGAAGTTCCAGTTTCCACGCGGCATAACGCGAGTACCAATACGCGGGCGAGGGAGCACCATCCCTTTTGCGGTTAATGTCTTTACCGCTTCTCTGACAGCGGTGCGGCTTACGCCAAACTTCTCACCCAGCTCCATCTCACCCGGCAGAATACTTCCTGGGGCATATTCTCCCTTCAGGATTTGTTGCGCCAGTTTCTCTGCCAGAACCCAGGATATGTTTTTCTGCGCGGCAAGTTGTTGTGCGTTTAGCGGCATTTTTACTTCCTTATCTCTTTATTTCACTGGCTAGTATGCCATTCGATACCTTTCAGCGGTGGTAAAAACAGCGAAATCGGCAATTCATGCCGCTTTTTACCACGCTTTGTTGAAAAAAGAGACGGTTGAAAAGTTTTTTGAAATTAGGGGTTGTCAGCGGGAATTAACTCCCTATAATGCGCCTCCACTGACACGGCACAACGGCAAACACACCGGCCTGTCAGGTGAAGAATTCTGAAAATAAACAGTTGACTTCACGGCGGGAAAGCGTAGTATACGCAACCCGCGCCGCAGCAAAAAGCGAGGCGGCACTGCTCTTTAACAATTTATCAGACAATCTGTGTGGGCACTCAGGGTGACTGGATTCTTAACGTCGCAAGACGAAAAATGAATACCAAGTCTCAGTGAGTGAACACGTAATTCATTACGAAGTTCTTTTCTTTAGAAATAAAGAAACATTGAGCATCAAACTTTTAAATTGAAGAGTTTGATCATGGCTCAGATTGAACGCTGGCGGCAGGCCTAACACATGCAAGTCGAACGGTAGCACAGAGAGCTTGCTCTCGGGTGACGAGTGGCGGACGGGTGAGTAATGTCTGGGAAACTGCCTGATGGAGGGGGATAACTACTGGAAACGGTAGCTAATACCGCATAATGTCGCAAGACCAAAGAGGGGGACCTTCGGGCCTCTTGCCATCAGATGTGCCCAGATGGGATTAGCTAGTAGGTGGGGTAACGGCTCACCTAGGCGACGATCCCTAGCTGGTCTGAGAGGATGACCAGCCACACTGGAACTGAGACACGGTCCAGACTCCTACGGGAGGCAGCAGTGGGGAATATTGCACAATGGGCGCAAGCCTGATGCAGCCATGCCGCGTGTATGAAGAAGGCCTTCGGGTTGTAAAGTACTTTCAGCGGGGAGGAAGGGAGTAAGGTTAATAACCTTATTCATTGACGTTACCCGCAGAAGAAGCACCGGCTAACTCCGTGCCAGCAGCCGCGGTAATACGGAGGGTGCAAGCGTTAATCGGAATTACTGGGCGTAAAGCGCACGCAGGCGGTCTGTCAAGTCGGATGTGAAATCCCCGGGCTCAACCTGGGAACTGCATCCGAAACTGGCAGGCTTGAGTCTCGTAGAGGGAGGTAGAATTCCAGGTGTAGCGGTGAAATGCGTAGAGATCTGGAGGAATACCGGTGGCGAAGGCGGCCTCCTGGACGAAGACTGACGCTCAGGTGCGAAAGCGTGGGGAGCAAACAGGATTAGATACCCTGGTAGTCCACGCCGTAAACGATGTCTATTTGGAGGTTGTGCCCTTGAGGCGTGGCTTCCGGAGCTAACGCGTTAAATAGACCGCCTGGGGAGTACGGCCGCAAGGTTAAAACTCAAATGAATTGACGGGGGCCCGCACAAGCGGTGGAGCATGTGGTTTAATTCGATGCAACGCGAAGAACCTTACCTGGTCTTGACATCCACAGAACTTAGCAGAGATGCTTTGGTGCCTTCGGGAACTGTGAGACAGGTGCTGCATGGCTGTCGTCAGCTCGTGTTGTGAAATGTTGGGTTAAGTCCCGCAACGAGCGCAACCCTTATCCTTTGTTGCCAGCGGTTAGGCCGGGAACTCAAAGGAGACTGCCAGTGATAAACTGGAGGAAGGTGGGGATGACGTCAAGTCATCATGGCCCTTACGACCAGGGCTACACACGTGCTACAATGGCGCATACAAAGAGAAGCGACCTCGCGAGAGCAAGCGGACCTCATAAAGTGCGTCGTAGTCCGGATTGGAGTCTGCAACTCGACTCCATGAAGTCGGAATCGCTAGTAATCGTGGATCAGAATGCCACGGTGAATACGTTCCCGGGCCTTGTACACACCGCCCGTCACACCATGGGAGTGGGTTGCAAAAGAAGTAGGTAGCTTAACCTTCGGGAGGGCGCTTACCACTTTGTGATTCATGACTGGGGTGAAGTCGTAACAAGGTAACCGTAGGGGAACCTGCGGTTGGATCACCTCCTTACCTTAAAGAACCTGCCTCTGCAGTGTCCACACAGATTGTCTGATGAAAAGTAAATAGCAAGGCGTTTACGCGTCGGGAGTGAGGCTTAATAAATAAAGCCGCTCGCTTTCTGTTAATGAAAGCTCACCCTACACGAAAATATCACGCAGCGCGTGATATGCAATTTTCGTGTCCCCTTCGTCTAGAGGCCCAGGACACCGCCCTTTCACGGCGGTAACAGGGGTTCGAATCCCCTAGGGGACGCCACTTGCGCGGTAATGTGTGAAAGGCGTTGCCAGCCGTATCTCAAAACTGACTTGCGAGTCACGTTTGAGATATTTGCTCTTTAAAAATCTGGATCAAGCTGAAAATTGAAACACTGAACAGTGTGAACTGTTCTGTGAGTCTCTCAAATTTTTACAGCGCGATGATGAATCGAAAGAAACATCTTCGGGTTGTGAGGTTAAGCGACTAAGCGTACACGGTGGATGCCCTGGCAGTCAGAGGCGATGAAGGACGTGCTAATCTGCGAAAAGCGCCGGTAAGGTGATATGAACCGTTATAGCCGGCGATGTCCGAATGGGGAAACCCAGTGTGACTCGTCACACTATCATTAACTGAATCCATAGGTTAATGAGGCGAACCGGGGGAACTGAAACATCTAAGTACCCCGAGGAAAAGAAATCAACCGAGATTCCCCCAGTAGCGGCGAGCGAACGGGGAGGAGCCCAGAGTCTGAATCAGCTTGTGTGTTAGTGGAAGCGTCTGGAAAGTCGCGCGATACAGGGTGACAGCCCCGTACACAAAAGCACACAGGCTGTGAGCTCGATGAGTAGGGCGGGACACGTGGTATCCTGTCTGAATATGGGGGGACCATCCTCCAAGGCTAAATACTCCTGACTGACCGATAGTGAACCAGTACCGTGAGGGAAAGGCGAAAAGAACCCCGGCGAGGGGAGTGAAAAAGAACCTGAAACCGTGTACGTACAAGCAGTGGGAGCCTCTTGATGGGGTGACTGCGTACCTTTTGTATAATGGGTCAGCGACTTATATTCTGTAGCAAGGTTAACCGAATAGGGGAGCCGAAGGGAAACCGAGTCTTAACTGGGCGTTAAGTTGCAGGGTATAGACCCGAAACCCGGTGATCTAGCCATGGGCAGGTTGAAGGTTGGGTAACACTAACTGGAGGACCGAACCGACTAATGTTGAAAAATTAGCGGATGACCTGTGGCTGGGGGTGAAAGGCCAATCAAACCGGGAGATAGCTGGTTCTCCCCGAAAGCTATTTAGGTAGCGCCTCGTGAATTCATCTCCGGGGGTAGAGCACTGTTTCGGCTAGGGGGCCATCCCGGCTTACCAACCCGATGCAAACTACGAATACCGGAGAATGTTATCACGGGAGACACACGGCGGGTGCTAACGTCCGTCGTGAAGAGGGAAACAACCCAGACCGCCAGCTAAGGTCCCAAAGTCATGGTTAAGTGGGAAACGATGTGGGAAGGCCCAGACAGCCAGGATGTTGGCTTAGAAGCAGCCATCATTTAAAGAAAGCGTAATAGCTCACTGGTCGAGTCGGCCTGCGCGGAAGATGTAACGGGGCTAAACCATGCACCGAAGCTGCGGCAGCGACACTATGTGTTGTTGGGTAGGGGAGCGTTCTGTAAGCCTGCGAAGGTGGCCTGTGAGGGTTGCTGGAGGTATCAGAAGTGCGAATGCTGACATAAGTAACGATAAAGCGGGTGAAAAGCCCGCTCGCCGGAAGACCAAGGGTTCCTGTCCAACGTTAATCGGGGCAGGGTGAGTCGACCCCTAAGGCGAGGCCGAAAGGCGTAGTCGATGGGAAACAGGTTAATATTCCTGTACTTGGTGTTACTGCGAAGGGGGGACGGAGAAGGCTATGTTAGCCGGGCGACGGTTGTCCCGGTTTAAGCGTGAAGGTGTGTGCTCCAGGCAAATCCGGAGTGCTTTAACACTGAGGCGTGATGACGAGGCACTACGGTGCTGAAGTAACAAATGCCCTGCTTCCAGGAAAAGCCTCTAAGCATCAGGTAACACGAAATCGTACCCCAAACCGACACAGGTGGTCAGGTAGAGAATACCAAGGCGCTTGAGAGAACTCGGGTGAAGGAACTAGGCAAAATGGTGCCGTAACTTCGGGAGAAGGCACGCTGATATGTAGGTGAAGCGACTTGCTCGTGGAGCTGAAATCAGTCGAAGATACCAGCTGGCTGCAACTGTTTATTAAAAACACAGCACTGTGCAAACACGAAAGTGGACGTATACGGTGTGACGCCTGCCCGGTGCCGGAAGGTTAATTGATGGGGTCATCCGTAAGGAGAAGCTCTTGATCGAAGCCCCGGTAAACGGCGGCCGTAACTATAACGGTCCTAAGGTAGCGAAATTCCTTGTCGGGTAAGTTCCGACCTGCACGAATGGCGTAATGATGGCCAGGCTGTCTCCACCCGAGACTCAGTGAAATTGAACTCGCTGTGAAGATGCAGTGTACCCGCGGCAAGACGGAAAGACCCCGTGAACCTTTACTATAGCTTGACACTGAACACTGGTCCTTGATGTGTAGGATAGGTGGGAGGCTTTGAAGCGTGGACGCCAGTCTGCGTGGAGCCATCCTTGAAATACCACCCTTTAATGGCTGGTGTTCTAACGTGGACCCGTAATCCGGGTTGCGGACAGTGTCTGGTGGGTAGTTTGACTGGGGCGGTCTCCTCCTAAAGCGTAACGGAGGAGCACGAAGGTCAGCTAATCCTGGTCGGACATCAGGAGGTTAGTGCAATGGCATAAGCTGGCTTGACTGCGAGCGTGACGGCGCGAGCAGGTGCGAAAGCAGGTCATAGTGATCCGGTGGTTCTGAATGGAAGGGCCATCGCTCAACGGATAAAAGGTACTCCGGGGATAACAGGCTGATACCGCCCAAGAGTTCATATCGACGGCGGTGTTTGGCACCTCGATGTCGGCTCATCACATCCTGGGGCTGAAGTAGGTCCCAAGGGTATGGCTGTTCGCCATTTAAAGTGGTACGCGAGCTGGGTTTAGAACGTCGTGAGACAGTTCGGTCCCTATCTGCCGTGGGCGCTGGAGAATTGAGGGGGGCTGCTCCTAGTACGAGAGGACCGGAGTGGACGCATCACTGGTGTTCGGGTTGTCATGCCAATGGCACTGCCCGGTAGCTAAATGCGGAAGAGATAAGTGCTGAAAGCATCTAAGCACGAAACTTGCCCCGAGATGAGTTCTCCCTGAGACTTTAAGTCTCCTGAAGGAACGTTGAAGACGACGACGTTGATAGGCCGGGTGTGTAAGCGCAGCGATGCGTTGAGCTAACCGGTACTAATGAACCGTGAGGCTTAACCTTACAACGCCGAAGATGTTTTGGCGGTGAGAGACAGATTTTCAGCTTTGATTCAGAGTCCGAAGGATTTTGCGCAGAGACAAGGCGGCAAATGAGACGACGGAGGGAGCATACAGGAGTATGTGACTGACGTTCGTGAATGCAGCCAACGCGGTATTGGTGCAAAAGACACAGGACAGGGCACAAAGAATTTGCCTGGCGGCACTAGCGCGGTGGTCCCACCTGACCCCATGCCGAACTCAGAAGTGAAACGCCGTAGCGCCGATGGTAGTGTGGGGTCTCCCCATGCGAGAGTAGGGAACTGCCAGGCATCAAACCAGTGAAGAGGCCATCCTGACGGATGGCCTTTTTGCGTTTTTATGCAGTGAAATTCATGCCTGCGATGCTGGTTGCTGGTTTTTTGTTTTATGTTCCAGGCCAGAACGCTTCATGTTAAACAGGCAGTCAGTACCAGCAAATTAATCCACTTGCCTAATCCAGCGCATAATAAACGTGACTATCTGCTCAATATCATTCAGGTCTAGTACCGGCACACCATGCATTAGAGGGATATCACTGGCAATGGCGATAACATGCTCGTCCAGCACCAGCTCCGCTAAATCATGACCACAGTCATGCCGCCAGAGCAGGATTTTGGGCACAGGCTCGTGTTTAAAACCCTCGATAAGTACCAGATCCAGTTTTGTTGCATCCATTCTGCTAATCAGATATGCCAAATCCAACTCGGCCTCATCCGGCGTTTCTGTCATTAATGCCCAGCGTTGCGAACTGGCAACCAATGTTTGCGCCGCACCTGCTTTACGTAATTCGTAGCTGTCTTTACCAGGCTTATCAACATCCATATCGTGATGGGTATGTTTGATTAACCCAGGGCGAATACCTTGTTCACAGAGAGCTGGAATCAACTTCTTAAGCAGCGTCGTTTTCCCTGTTCCGCTCCAGGCGGCAATGGCAAGTAATGGGATCATATTCTCTCCTGCCAGTGCGCGAGATCATCTGGGGTGTTCACATTGGCGAAGGCGGATTTCACATCACTAAAATCCACCGCATGCCCTCCTGCTCGTCGCATAAATACCATCACCCGACGTTCGCCGCTGGTGAGATAGTCCTGCAAAAATGGTAAAACGCTGCGATGTACCAGAGCAATTGCCGGGTGATCTCTCTCGCCATCATTAACCCACATTGCAGGCGCATTATGCTGCCGGTTCTTTTGTAACCGCGTAATAAGATCCGTTGGTATACGTGGCGTATCGCACGGGCAAAATAGAAACCACTCCCCATCACTTTGCTGCATAACGGAGAGAATTCCCGCCAGCGGGCCAGGAAAATCATCCAGCGTATCTGTGAGGACGGGTAAGCCACTGGTGCGATAAATTTCAAGGTTTTGATTGGCGCTAATAACTAAGCTGGTTACCTGTGGTGCCAGCCGTTCGGCAACATGTTGCCACAGCGGTTTGCCATTTAATTCCTGCAGCCCTTTATCTTTTCCACCCATCCGCGAGGCTTTTCCTCCCGCCAGCACCACACCTGTTACTGCACTACTGTCTGTCACCCTTATCGCCTCTTTTATTGTGGGTTTTACCCTGCTAACGTGTCTGTACCCAGAGTAAGGAGCACGATTATGAAATGTAAACGCCTGAATGAAGTTATCGAACTTCTCCAGCCTGCATGGCAAAAAGAGCCAGAGCTTAATTTAGTGCAATTTTTGCAGAAACTGGCGCAAGAGTCAGGTTATCAAGGCGACCTTGTGGATTTAAGTGATGACATCCTGATCTATCATCTGAAAATGCGCGACTCCTCGAAAGATGCGGTGATCCCAGGCATTCAGAAAGATTATGAAGAGGATTTTAAAACCGCGCTGTTGCGCGCGCGTGGCGTAATTAAAGAGTAAAAGCTTGTAAGCGGCGCAACCGAATACGCTACGAAATGATATCCTGAACTATTCGTCGTATTTTCGGATCCCAGGATGACCTGCAACGCCTTTACCTTCCAGACATTACACCCGGATACCATTATGGATGCGCTGTTTGAGCAGGGGATCCGGGTGGATTCCGGGCTTACCCCGCTCAACAGCTATGAAAACCGCGTTTATCAATTTCAGGATGAAGATCGCAAACGTTATGTGGTGAAGTTTTACCGTCCGGAGCGTTGGTCTGCACAACAAATCCGTGAAGAGCATGAATTTGCTTTAGATTTGCAGCGTGATGACGTGCCAGTCGCGGCGCCGCTCGCTTTCAATAATAAAACCTTACTCACCCATCAGGACTTCTTTTTCGCTGTTTTCCCAAGCGTTGGTGGCCGTCAGTTTGAAGCCGACAACCTGGATCAAATGGAGTGGGTAGGTCGCTACCTTGGCCGTATGCATCAAACCGGCAGTAAGAAGCATTTTACAAGCCGTCCGGAAATCGGCGTTCAAGAATATCTGATTGAGCCACGCCAACTCTTTGAAACATCAACGCTCATTCCTTCTGGTTTTAAGGATGAATTTTTGCGCGCAGCCGATAAGCTTATCGATGCTGTAATGGCGCAATGGCATAACCGTTTTAATCTTTTGCGTCTGCATGGTGATTGCCATGCAGGGAATATTCTCTGGCGAGACGGGCCAATGTTTGTTGATTTAGACGATGCCCGTAACGGTCCTGCCATACAGGATCTGTGGATGTTGCTACACGGTGATAAAGCCGAGCAGCGTATGCAGTTGGAGATGATCGTCGAGGCCTACGAAGAATTCAGTGAATTCAACGTGGCTGAGTTGGCGTTAATCGAGCCGCTACGCGCCATGCGTCTGGTTTACTATCTAGCATGGCTGATTCGTCGCTGGGACGATCCGGCATTTCCCAAAAATTTTCCGTGGCTAAGCAGTGAAGATCACTGGCACAGACAGACATTGATTTTTCTTGAACAGGTGAAAGTTCTTCAAGAACCACCTTTAGCATTAACACCAATGTATTAAATGGAGAGAGTTAACCATGAAGAAGATTTGGCTGGCGCTGGCAGGAATGATTCTGGCTTTTAGCGCCTCAGCAGCACAACCGACAGACGGTAAGCAATTCATTACACTTGATAAGCCAGTAGCGGGCGAGCCGCAGGTGCTTGAGTTCTTCTCGTTTTATTGCCCACACTGCTACGACTTCGAGCAAGTTTGGCATATTGCTGACGCGGTGAAGAAGAAGCTGCCAGAGGGCACAAAAATGACCAAATACCACGTGGAATTCTTAGGTCCACTGGGTAAAGAGATGACGCAGGCGTGGGCTGTAGCCATGGCACTTGGTGTGGAAGATAAAATCACCTCTCCGCTGTTTGAAGCGGTGCAGAAAACGCAAACCGTGCAGTCTGTTGCTGATATTCGCGATGTCTTCATCAGCGCGGGTGTGAAAGGCGAAGAGTATGATGCTGCATGGAACAGCTTCGTGGTGAAATCGCTGGTTGCTCAGCAAGAAAAAGCGGCAGCGGATTTACAACTTCAGGGCGTTCCGGCCATGTTTGTTAACGGGAAATATCAGGTTAACCAGCAGGGCATGGACGGCAGCAGCCTGGATGCCTTCGTTCAGGACTACGCAAACACCGTGAAATATCTGGTTGAGAAGAAATAAAAATAACGCCGGTCACTGACCGGCGTTTTTGTATTCTGCTTTGATGGTATCAATCAGTTCGTCTTTCCCAAGCCACAGTTTATTCAGCCACTGCTGGAAACTCCGTTTAAAATTCTTATCGTTAACGTAGTCTCCATGTAACGCTTCATCCACCGGCAATAAATTGACTCGCACGACAATACGCGTCAGCTTACCGCTGAGCATATCAAAGAATGGCGTCCGGTCGTTTTCCGGGTAACAGAGCGTAACATCAAGCAATTTATCGAACTGTTTACCCAATACATTCAGCGCCATGGCAACACCTGCTGCTTTTGGCGACAGCAGGTTTTTGAAAGAAGAGCGTGTCTGCTGGCGCTTTTCTTCCGTAAAGCGTGAGCCTTCAACAAAGTTCACAATGGTGGTTGGGTGAAAGCGAAATTTCTCGCATGAACGGCGCGTGGTTTCGACATCTTTACCCCGACGCTCAGGGTGGCGAAGCAAATAACTTCTGGAGTAACGGCGCATAAAAGGCATATCCAGCGCCCAGCAAGCAAGACCAATAAAAGGTACCCACGCCAGTTGCTGTTTAAGGAAATATTTGTTCATGGGAATATGTTTACGAAACAAAACGCATAACACCACAATATCCGCCCAGCTATGATGATTGCAGATCAGCAAATACCAGTTTTTCTTATCCAGCCCTTCCAGCCCCTCAACATCCCATTTTAAATAAGGGTTGAGATGCAATAGTAATGAAAGCCCTTCGCACCAGCAATACATCATAAAATTGCAAAACGTTGAGATCGCGCGCCATACCGCAGGAAGGGGAATTAACAGCTTGAGCATTCCGGCGATAATAATGGGCACGGAGCAAAAAATGGTAACCAATATGGTTAGCAGGACACTCAAAATTAGAGTGGCTACCGCAAGGAATCTCGACATAGTTATATTATTCAGAAAGTTAGCTGCTAAAAGCACACTAAAACAAGCGCAAGGCGCAGATCTTAACAGAAAACCGTTATCAGGAATGCTTAAACCTTGCTGGTAATACCTGAGCAATTATTGGCAATAAATCAAATCAAAATTACTTATATCCACACAGCGTAAATTGCCAGCAAATAGCAATAATGATCAGCTTTTATAGTATAACTAATTGAATATAAATAATTTGTATAATCCTACGATCGGCGAAATGGCACAA
Organism: Kosakonia sacchari SP1; assembly: GCF_000300455.3. Classification (NCBI taxonomy): domain Bacteria; kingdom Pseudomonadati; phylum Pseudomonadota; class Gammaproteobacteria; order Enterobacterales; family Enterobacteriaceae; genus Kosakonia; species Kosakonia sacchari. The sequence goes on along the minus strand of NZ_CP007215.2, from coordinate 4,844,601 downwards.
AAGTCCAGCCTGACAAAAACTATTCACAAACTTATCCACAGGATGTTTATGCGAGCGATCCCGACGATCGCGAAATCTTTTCGGCATTTTCCGCGAAAAACTCATGTTTTCTCCCTGTCTGTGGCATCCTTTAACCATAATTTGATAAACAGGCATGGACATCATGGTTCAGATCCCAGAAAACCCACTTATCCTTGTTGACGGCTCGTCTTACCTTTATCGCGCGTATCATGCGTTTCCACCGCTGACCAACAGTGCCGGTGAGCCTACTGGCGCTATGTACGGCGTGCTCAACATGTTGCGCAGCCTGATTTTGCAATACCAGCCGACACACGCTGCGGTGGTGTTTGATGCGAAAGGCAAAACCTTCCGTGATGAACTGTTTGAGCATTACAAATCTCATCGCCCGCCAATGCCGGACGATTTGCGTGCGCAAATTGAGCCGCTGCACACCATGGTAAAAGCGATGGGATTGCCGTTACTGGCGGTCTCTGGCGTTGAAGCGGATGATGTCATCGGCACGCTGGCGCGTGAAGCCGAAAAAGCGGGTCGACCCGTGTTGATAAGCACTGGCGATAAAGATATGGCGCAGTTGGTGACGCCAAATATTACGCTTATCAATACCATGACCAACACGATCCTTGGCCCGGATGAAGTCGTCACAAAATATGGCGTCCCGCCGGCGTTAATTATCGATTTCCTCGCCCTGATGGGTGACTCCTCAGATAACATTCCTGGGGTGCCGGGCGTTGGCGAGAAAACGGCGCAGGCGCTGCTACAAGGGCTAGGTGGCCTGGATACGCTCTATGCCGAATCGGATAAAATCGCCGGGCTCACCTTCCGCGGTGCCAAAACCATGGCGGCAAAACTAGAGCAGAATAAAGAGGTGGCCTACCTCTCTTACCAGCTGGCCACTATTAAAACAGATGTCGAACTGGAACTGACCTGCGAACAGCTGGAAGTTCAGCAACCTGCGGCGCAGGCGCTCCTTGAGCTGTTTAAGAAATATGAATTCAAACGCTGGAGCGCAGATGTAGAAGCGGGCAAGTGGCTCCAGGCGAAAGGCAGTAAACCGGCGGTGAAACCGCAGGAAACTATTGAGATTGAGGCAGAAGCGGATATTCCCGCAGCCGCGCTGTCGGCGGAAAATTACGTCACCATTCTCGATGAAGAGACGTTGCAAACATGGATCGGCAAACTGAAAAGCGCACCGCTCTTTGCTTTCGATACTGAAACCGACAGCCTCGATAATATCAGCGCCAATCTGGTTGGCCTCTCCTTTGCGACCGAACCGGGTATCGCGGCTTATGTGCCAGTTGCGCATGATTATCTTGATGCGCCGGATCAAATCCCGCGTGAGCGCGTACTGGAATTACTGAAACCGCTGCTGGAAGATGAAAATGCCCGTAAAGTGGGGCAGAACCTCAAATATGATCGCGGTGTGCTGGAAAATTACGGCATTGAACTGCGCGGCATTGCCTTCGATACCATGCTGGAATCCTACACGCTGGATAGCGTCGCTGGCCGTCATGATATGGACAGCCTCTCCGAGCGCTGGCTGAAGCACAAAACCATTACTTTTGAAGAGATTGCCGGCAAAGGTAAAAACCAACTGACGTTTAATCAGATTGATCTCGAGCAGGCCGGGCGTTATGCGGCGGAAGATGCCGATGTCACACTGCAACTGCATTTGAAGATGTGGCCGGAGCTGCAAAATAATGCCGGGCCGCTGAACGTCTTCCAGAACATTGAAATGCCGCTGGTGCCGGTAATTTCGCGTATCGAGCGTAACGGCGTCAATATCGATCCCGCCGTGTTACACAAGCACTCCGAAGAGTTGACGCTGCGTCTGGCTGAGCTGGAGAAAAAGGCGCATGAAATTGCGGGTGAGCCGTTTAATCTCTCGTCAACCAAGCAGCTGCAAACCATTTTGTTTGAGAAGCAAGGCATTAAGCCGTTAAAGAAAACGCCTGGCGGTGCGCCGTCGACGTCGGAAGAGGTGCTCGAAGAGCTCGCGCTGGATTACCCGCTGCCAAAAGTTATTCTCGAACATCGTGGGCTGGCGAAGCTGAAATCGACCTATACCGATAAGCTGCCGCTGATGATTAACCCGAAAACCGGGCGTGTGCATACCTCGTATCATCAGGCAGTGACGGCAACGGGCCGTTTATCTTCGACCGATCCGAACCTGCAAAATATTCCGGTACGTAATGAGGAAGGCCGCCGTATCCGCCAGGCCTTTATCGCGCCGAAAGATTACGTCATTGTCTCGGCGGACTACTCGCAAATTGAGCTGCGTATTATGGCGCACCTGTCACGCGACAAAGGTCTGCTATCTGCATTTGCAGAAGGTAAAGACATTCACCGCGCAACGGCGGCAGAAGTGTTTGGTTTGCCACTGGAAAGCGTCAGTAACGAGCAGCGCCGCAGCGCGAAAGCGATCAACTTTGGGCTGATTTACGGCATGAGCGCCTTTGGCTTATCGCGTCAGCTCAATATCCCGCGTAAAGAGTCGCAGAAGTACATGGATCTCTACTTCGAGCGTTACCCTGGTGTGCTGGAATATATGGAGCGCACTCGCGCACAGGCTAAAGATCGTGGCTATGTTGAAACCCTGGACGGGCGTCGTCTTTACCTGCCGGACATCAAATCCAGCAATGGTGCCAGACGAGCCGGTGCGGAACGTGCGGCGATTAATGCCCCAATGCAAGGCACGGCAGCCGACATCATTAAACGCGCCATGATCGCTGTAGATAGCTGGTTGCAAAGCGAGAAACCGCGCGTGCGGTTGATCATGCAGGTGCACGATGAACTGGTGTTTGAAGTGCACAAAGATGATGTTGAGGCCGTATCGAAAAAGATCCATGAACTGATGGAGAGCAGCACCAAACTGGATGTGCCGTTGCTGGTGGAAGTCGGAAGTGGTCAAAACTGGGATCAAGCGCACTAAGTATACGGCGGGTAAAGGGCTTTTTCTGTAAGTAAGCAACAAATAGCCGTCAGTTTTGTGACAATCATTAGAATTCCCTATGTAAAAATTGAAAAGAAATTACAAAAAGTGCTTTGTCCGGATCTAAAAAGAGAGTAGAGTTATTTGCGTAGGGTACAGAGGTAAGATGTTCTATCTTTCAGACCTTTTACTTCACGTAATCGGATTTGGCTGAATATTTAGCCGCCCCAGTCAGAAATGACTGGGGCGTTTTTTATTGTGCAAAAGAAATAAAGAAAAAAGCGCGGCGAATGCCACGCTTGATATGAAGGTTACTCGCCCGTTTCTTCTTCCACTGGCGGCAGGTTATTGAACCAGCCATCCAGTTTCTCACGTAACTTGTCCACGCCCTGTTTCTTCAGCGACGAGAAAGTTTCCACCTGTATGTCGCCGTTAAAAGCAAGCACGGCTTCACGCACCATATTCAGCTGCGCTTTCCGCGCGCCGCTGGCCAGTTTATCCGCCTTGGTCAGCAGCACCAGCACTTGCAGATTGCTCTCGACTGCCCACAGGATCATCTGCTGATCAAGATCTTTCAGCGGATGACGAATATCCATCAGCACTACCAAACCTTGCAGGCACTGGCGTTTTTCGAGGTATTCACCCAGCGCGCGTTGCCATTTGAGTTTCATCTCTTCCGGCACTTCCGCATAACCGTAACCCGGCAAGTCGACAAGACGTTTGCCTTCAGCGACTTCAAACAAGTTGATCAGCTGCGTACGGCCGGGCGTTTTCGAGGTCCGCGCCAGGTTTTTCTGGTGGGTCAGGGTATTAAGTGCGCTCGATTTACCTGCGTTGGAGCGGCCAGCAAAAGCCACTTCAATGCCAGTATCGGCGGGTAAGTGGCGAATATCAGGCGCACTGGTGACAAAGTGCGTCTGTTGATAATTCCAGTTAGTCAAAATGGTCGTCTCCATCATCAAAGCATGCGGCGATTATACCTGAACCCACGCAAAAGGCTGTTTTTCTCGCCAGAAACTCTGTTGTGAGCCATTACTACGCGATGTGTAAGATATTTGCCCTTTTCGTTATACGAACTTTCGGAGAAGTTGCAGATTAAAAAATGGCTAAAAGTTATTTAATCAAAGGGTTATGTATATAGAATTTTCTTAAACTGCGGGTTCTGGCGCTTTTCCTGCTTGTCAGTTTAGCTCAGAAGGGTAAAGTAACCCACCAAGGCCGGATGCTGCTTGTGGAAGGATAACTCACGGAATGAGGGGTCAGGAGCGCCAGGAGGCGAAGACCGGAGACTAACGTCAGAAGACGTTGAACAAGGAAAAGGAACCGTAACAGGGAACGTTCTACGCTAAGGGATAAACAGGGCAAGTTGATAGCGAACACGGAATGTAAAACCCATTACGGGTTAAGGGTCAAGAAAAAAGGCGACAGTTTGCACTGTCGCCTTTTTTCTTTGCTTGCTTTCTGCTAGATTCCGCCGCAATTCTATACTGATGAAAAACGACTTAAGAACACTCATATGAAAAAACCGTCCACCAATCCGCGCGGTAAAGTGCGCCGTAAAACCCGTGAAGAGTTAAATCAGGAAGGCCGCGATCGTAAGCGTGAGAAAAAGCACCGCGGTAATGCTTCAGGTAGCCGTGCGAACGGTGGTGACGGCGCTTCTGGCTCCGGAAGGGGTAAACAACAAAAAGATCCGCGTATTGGCAGTAAAAAACCGATCCCGCTGGGTGTCACCGACACGCCGGTCAACAAGCAGCACAAACCTAAGAGCGAGAAACCTATGCTTTCACCGCAGGCTGAGCTGGAAATGCTGGAAACGGATGAGCGCCTGGACGCGCTACTGGAACGTCTGGAAGAGGGGGAAACCCTGAGCGCTGACGATCAGGCGTGGGTCGATGCCAAACTGGATCGCATTGATGAACTGATGCAGAAACTCGGCCTCTCTTACGATGATGACGAAGAAGAGGAAGAAGAAGGCAAAGAAGATATGATGCGTCTGCTGAAGGGCGGCAACTAATCCTTTTCTATGGGGCTTTCTGTCCTGCTTATAACCCTTCCGGTTATATGTTATCTGGTGTGGTTATTCGTTAAACTACAGCGGTTGTCGCGGCGCAAACTGTGGCTGCGCAACCGGCTTATGACCCGAAACGAGGTCAGGCCGGGCCGCCGGAACCGCCAGCGGCGTCATCGGAAGGAGTAAACAATGTCTGAGCAAGTCATCGACTGGGATCTGGCCCTGATCCAGAAATATAACTATTCCGGGCCGCGTTACACCTCATATCCCACCGCGCTGGAGTTTTCCGACGCTTACGGCGAAGACGATTTTCGCCAGGCTGTGGTGCGTTATCCTGAGCGACCGCTGTCGCTGTATGTGCACATCCCGTTTTGTCACAAGCTGTGCTACTTCTGCGGCTGCAATAAAATTGTCACCCGCCAGCAGCATAAAGCCGATCAGTATCTGGACGCGCTCGAGCAGGAAATTATTCACCGTGCGCCGTTATTCTCTGGTCGCCACGTCAGCCAGTTGCACTGGGGCGGCGGTACGCCGACCTATCTGAACAAAGCGCAAATCAGTCGGCTGATGAGCCTGCTGCGCGGTCATTTTGCGTTTGATGCTGATGCGGAAATCTCGATCGAAGTTGATCCGCGCGAAATCGAACTGGATGTGCTCGATCATCTGCGTAGCGAAGGCTTTAATCGCCTGAGTATGGGCGTGCAGGATTTCAACAAAGAGGTTCAGCGTCTGGTCAATCGCGAGCAGGATGAAGCGTTTATCTTCGTGCTGCTCAATCACGCCCGCGATATTGGTTTTACCTCGACCAATATTGACCTGATTTATGGCCTGCCAAAACAGACGCCGGAAAGCTTTGCTTTCACGTTACAACGCGTGGCGGCGCTGAGCCCGGATCGCCTGAGCGTCTTTAACTATGCGCATTTGCCGACATTATTCGCCGCACAGCGCAAAATCAAAGACGCTGATTTGCCAACAGCGCAGCAGAAACTCGATATTTTGCAGCAAACCATCGCTTCGCTGACCGGCTCCGGTTATCAGTTTATTGGTATGGATCACTTTGCCCGTCCGGACGACGAGCTGGCTATTGCTCAGCGTGAAGGTGTACTGCACCGTAATTTCCAGGGATACACCACGCAGGGTGACAGCGATCTGCTGGGGTTGGGCGTTTCTGCCATTAGCATGATCGGCGACAGTTACGCGCAAAATCAAAAAGAGCTGAAACACTATTATCAGCAAGTGGACGAGCGCGGAAATGCGCTGTGGCGCGGCATCGCGTTAACCCGTGATGACTGTATTCGCCGCGATGTGATCAAAGGGCTAATTTGTAACTTCCGCCTTGAGTTCGATGCGGTGGAACGCGCCTGGGATCTTAACTTCCGTGACTATTTTGCCGAGGATTTGCGCCTGCTGGCGCCGCTGGTGGAAGACGGGCTGGTGGCAATGAGCGAGCAAGGGTTGCAAGTCACAGCGAAAGGGCGTTTGCTGATCCGCAATATCTGCATGTGTTTCGATGCTTATCTGCGTCGCAAAGCGCGTTTGCAGCAGTTTTCACGAGTGATTTAACGAAGACGGCGCATCAAGCCTACAAAATACGTTCTGTAGGCCTGATAAGCGCAGCATAACGCGAAGATTAACTAAACAGCCCAACCAGCGCGGCACACAGAATAGCCGCGATGGCCGTTTGCGGTGTGTGGCTTGCCGACGCGCCTGCTTCTACGCCTGCAGTGACCACATTGATTAATGATTCCAGCATGATGACCTCTCCCATGAACGGGCAAGATCATACGTCACTGCCGGTAACAGTAAAGCGCAAAATAGCGGCAATTTGCGATCGTGGTTCATTCTTTACACTTCACCTGCACACTACTCCATTCCCAGTTCTTTCAACTTACGCGTCAGGGTGTTACGACCCCATCCGAGCAGCCGCGCCGCTTCCTGTTTATGGCCCTGCGTGTGGCGCAGGGCCGTGGTCAGTAATGTGCGCTCCATTTCGGGTTGCGCTTCAGAAAGCAGATTTTGATGACCGGAACGCAATGCGCGATCCGCCCATTGCGCCAGCAGTGTTGCCCAACTGTCTGGCAAACTCTGCGAAGGGCTGTCCGGCACGGTGGTTTCGAACAACTCGCCTGGCAAATCCTGAATCAACACTTCCTGGCCTGCGGCCATAACCGTTAACCAACGGCAGGTGTTTTCCAGTTGGCGGACGTTACCCGGCCATGCCAGACGCGTTAGCGCGGTTTCGGTTTCCGGATGCAGTTGCTTCGTTTCCACGCCCAGCTCACGTGCGGCGACTTGCAAAAAGTGGCGTGCTAAACGCGGAATATCTTCCCGGCGTTCGCGCAGCGGCGGCAAATGCACGCGGATCACGTTCAGGCGGTGGAACAGATCCTCACGGAATTTGCCCTCCTGAACGCGCTGTTCCAGATTCTGGTGCGTGGCGGCGATAATGCGGACATCGACCTTCACCGGCGCATAGCCGCCAACGCGATAAAACTGGCCATCGGCCAGCACGCGCAGCAAACGTGTCTGTACATCGAGCGGCATATCGCCGATTTCGTCCAGAAACAGTGTCCCGCCATCGGCTTGTTCAAACCGTCCCTGACGAATCGTATTCGCGCCAGTAAACGCCCCTTTTTCGTGACCAAATAGTTCCGATTCAATCAAATCCTTCGGAATAGCCGCCATATTGAGGGCGATAAACGGCGCTTTCACGCGCGGGCTGTGGCGATGCAGCGCATGCGCCACCAGTTCTTTACCGGTCCCCGATTCACCATTAATCAATACGCTGATCGACGAGCGCGACAAGCGACCGATAATGCGAAACACATCCTGCATCGCTGGTGCTTCGCCGATAATGTCAGTCGTCGGACCGCTGGCCTGCACATTGCGCGGCTGCTGCTGTTCCTGATAATGGCTGATAGCGCGTTCAACCAGCGCGACAGCTTCGTCGATATCAAACGGTTTGGGCAGATAATCGAATGCCCCCTGTTGATACGCGCTGACCGCCGCATCAAGATCGGAATGCGCGGTCATAATGATGACCGGGAGCATCGGATGGCGCTGTTTGATCTGTTTCAATAACGCAAGACCATCCATCCCTGGCATACGAATATCCGAAAGCAGTACATCCGGGGTTTTGGTGGTGAGTGCATCTAGCACTTCATTGGCACTTTCAAACGTTGTACAACTCAAGCCAGCCCCGGTGAGCGCGCGTTCCAGCACCCAACGGATGGAGCTATCGTCATCAACGATCCAGACTATCCCTCGTTGCATAAACACCTCTACTTCCGAATAGGCAGAAATACCGAGAATTCGGTATGGCCTGGCCAACTGGTAAATTCAATTTTGCCAGAATGTTGATCAATCAAACTGCGTGCGATAGATAACCCCAGCCCGGTACCGCCTTCGCGTCCGCTCACCATCGGGTAGAACAAGGTATCCTGGAGGTGCGACGGAATACCCGGGCCGTTATCTTCCACATCTATTCTCGCCGCGAGGCGATAACGCACGCCGTGCAGCGTCAGCTGGAAGGCGGTACGGGTGCGCAGAATAATTTCACCCCCTTCCGGTCCCAGCGCCTGCAAAGCGTTACGCACAATATTCAGTAAAACCTGCTCGATTTGGTCGGGATCGTGCGCGAGCTCCGGCAAACTTGGATCGTAATCACGGGTTAAGGTGACGTTCTCCGGCAGCTCCATTGAAACCAGTTTCACCACGCGCTCGGCCACTTTGTGAATGCTTTCGGTAACATGCATCCCCGGTTGCTGCGGCCCCAGCAGGCGATCAACCAGGTTACGCAAGCGGTCAGCCTGCTCGATGATCACTTTGGTATATTCCAGCAGCGCCGGATCGGGCAGGGCTTTGCTCAGCAACTGCGCCGCGCCGCGTAAACCGCCAAGCGGGTTTTTAATTTCATGCGCCAGACCGCGTACCAGATCGCGCGCCGCAACTTGTTGGGCATGCTGGAGCTGCTCCTGGCTAAGACGGCGCTGGTTATCCATCGGCGCCATTTCCAGCAGAATCAAACCATCCGGCAGACGTTGCGCCGTCAGCGAAAGAATGTGTGAGCGCCCGTCAATAACGAGGGTCACTTCGTTATCGGTAAACCCCTGCCCGGCGTGCAAACTTTCCCGCATCAAATCGATGTTCAGGGAAAAGTAACTCAGCAGTTCGGGGAGCGGTGTGCCGAATAGCTTACGAGAGCTTTGCGCCAGCAGTTGCTGTGCCGCAGGGTTGGCGTAATGTACCGCCAGGTCGTCATCAACCAGCAAGATGCTGTTGATCAAAGAATTGAGGATCTGCCCAGCATCGGGCAGCACGCCGCTTGCCATTTAGCAGTCTCCCGGAGGTGTGCACTAATTTAGTGCAGTATAGCGTTTTATTGGTAAAAAGCGCGTTAGATCAGATTGTTGGTGGAGAAAAAAGCCCATCCAGGGATGGGCTAAAAGTTCCACGGCAACTAAAAATCCTCTGGCATCTTTCTTACCATAGCTGCATTGGCTACCTCATTCGCCCGAATCAGTTAGCGAACTCAGTGATTCGGGACATATTCGGTTGCCGCCTTGCTGCGACAAGACTTCTGCCGAGTCTTAATTCTTAAACGCTGTAGTACAATTCGAACTCTACCGGGTGCGGCGTCATGCGAACACGGTCGTTCTCTTCGATACGCAGCGCGATGTAAGCATCGATAGCGTCGTCGGTGAATACGCCACCAGCAGTCAGGAACTCGCGGTCAGCATCCAGCGCGTTGAGCGCTTCTTCCAGAGAGCCTGCAACCTGCGGGATCTCTTTCGCTTCTTCAGCCGGCAGGTCATACAGGTTTTTGTCCATCGCTTCGCCCGGGTGGATTTTGTTTTTAATGCCATCCAGACCAGCCATCAGCAGCGCTGCGAAGCACAGATACGGGTTAGCAGCTGGGTCCGGGAAGCGCACTTCGATACGACGCGCTTTCGGAGAAGCGACAACCGGAATACGGATAGACGCAGAACGGTTACGCGCAGAGTAAGCCAGCATTACCGGCGCTTCATAGCCCGGGACCAGACGCTTGTAAGAGTTGGTGGTCGGGTTAGACAGGGCATTGATCGCTTTTGCGTGTTTGATTACGCCGCCAATGTAGTACAGCGCCATTTCAGACAGGCCAGCGTATTTGTCGCCAGAGAACAGGTTAGTGCCGTTCTTGGACAGGGACATGTGGCAGTGCATACCGGAACCGTTATCACCGAACATCGGTTTCGGCATAAAGGTCGCGGTTTTACCAAAGCGGTGAGCAACGTTGTGCACCACATATTTGTAAATCTGAATTTCGTCGGCTTTTTTGGTCATGGTGTTGAAGCGGGTAGCCACTTCGTTCTGACCAGCCGTTGCCACTTCGTGGTGGTGAGCTTCAACAACCAGGCCCATCTCTTCCATCACCAGACACATGGTGGAACGCAGATCCTGTGATGAATCGACCGGCGGGACCGGGAAGTAACCGCCTTTCACAGCCGGACGGTGACCTTTGTTACCACCTTCGTATTTGGTGGAGGTGTTCCATGCGCCTTCGATATCGTCGATAGCGACGCTGGAACCGGAAATGGAGCTGCCGAAGCGCACGTCGTCGAACAGGAAGAATTCCGGCTCTGGCCCAAACAGAACGGTGTCTGCCAGACCGGTGGAGCGCAGGTATTCTTCAGCGCGTTTAGCGATGGAGCGCGGGTCACGGTCGTAGCCCTGCATGGTGCCTGGTTCGAGGATATCGCAACGAATGATCAGCGTAGACTCTTCGTAGAACGGGTCAATGACAGCGGTAGTCGCGTCCGGCATCAGCACCATGTCTGATTCGTTGATGCCTTTCCAGCCACCAATCGAAGAACCATCAAACATTTTACCTTCTTCAAAGAAGTCGGCGTTTACCTGATGGGCTGGGATAGTGACGTGCTGTTCTTTACCTTTGGTATCGGTGAAGCGCAGATCGACAAACTTCACTTCGTGCTCATTCAGCATCGTCAAAACGTGTTCAGCGGACATACTTAAACTCTCCCGGATTTGTCATTGTCGTCGTGGTAACGAGGTCTTCTAATTACTACGTAAGCTGGCGTAGTTATCGTACAATCGTTAAAGCGAAATCTATGCCAACTTTTAAATGCCCCTAAAAAGGCGTTATCATGCTCGGTATAGTGCAAAAGGGCTGCACCATGATGGTTATGTTGCACCAATATAGTGCCTTTATGTGAACACTGGGCACTATATTGGTGCAATTTTCGTTAAATGCCCCTTTTAACGCTCCGTGAAAGCGATCACAAAGCAACTCTGCAATACTTGTTTGCGGAGGATGTTTGTGATCCTGTTTAGTCCTTCGATTAATACGTGTACAATAACGCGCTATTTCTAATGCCTGAGGCAAAGTTGTGATCGAAAATCTGCGTAACATCGCCATCATTGCTCACGTTGACCACGGTAAAACCACCCTGGTTGACAAGCTGCTGCAGCAATCCGGTACGTTCGACGAACGTGCTGAAACTCAAGAGCGTGTGATGGACTCCAACGATTTGGAGAAAGAGCGTGGGATTACCATCCTCGCTAAAAACACCGCTATCAAATGGAATGATTACCGTATCAACATCGTTGATACCCCAGGGCACGCCGACTTCGGTGGTGAAGTTGAGCGTGTGATGTCCATGGTCGATTCCGTGCTGCTGGTGGTTGACGCATTTGACGGCCCTATGCCGCAAACGCGTTTCGTGACCAAAAAAGCATTTGCCCATGGCCTGAAACCGATTGTGGTAATCAACAAAGTTGACCGTCCTGGCGCGCGTCCGGACTGGGTTGTCGATCAGGTATTCGACCTGTTCGTAAACCTGGATGCGACCGACGAGCAGCTGGACTTCCCGATCGTTTACGCTTCTGCGCTGAACGGTATCGCGGGTATGGACCACGAAGACATGGCTGAAGACATGACTCCGCTGTACCAGGCGATTGTTGACCATGTCCCTGCACCGAACGTCGATCTCGACGGCACGTTCCAGATGCAGATCTCCCAGCTCGACTACAACAACTATGTTGGTGTAATCGGCATCGGTCGTATCAAGCGCGGTAAAGTAAAACCGAACCAGCAAGTCACTATCATTGATAGCGAAGGCAAAACCCGCAACGGTAAAGTCGGCAAAGTGCTGACCCACCTGGGGCTGGAGCGTATTGATAGCGAAATCGCAGAAGCAGGCGATATCATTGCCATCACCGGTCTGGGCGAGCTGAACATCTCCGACACCATCTGCGATCCGCAGAACGTCGAAGCGCTGCCGGCGCTGTCTGTTGATGAACCGACCGTGACTATGTTCTTCAACGTCAACACCTCTCCGTTCTGTGGTAAAGAAGGTAAGTACGTGACTTCACGTCAGATCCTCGACCGCCTGAACAAAGAGCTGGTGCACAACGTTGCGCTGCGCGTTGAAGAGACCGAAGACGCTGACGCATTCCGCGTTTCCGGCCGTGGTGAGCTGCACTTGTCCGTGCTTATCGAGAACATGCGTCGTGAAGGTTTCGAAATGGCGGTTTCCCGTCCGAAAGTTATCTTCCGTGAAATCGATGGCCGCAAACAAGAGCCGTTCGAAAACGTCACGCTGGACGTTGAAGAGCAGCACCAGGGTTCTGTGATGCAGGCGCTGGGCGAGCGTAAAGGCGATCTGAAAAACATGAATCCGGACGGCAAAGGCCGCGTACGTCTCGACTACGTGATCCCAAGCCGTGGTCTGATCGGCTTCCGTTCTGAGTTCATGACCATGACTTCCGGTACTGGTCTGCTGTATTCCACCTTCAGCCATTACGACGATGTTCGTCCGGGCGAAGTGGGCCAGCGTAACAACGGCGTGCTGATCTCCAACGGTCAGGGTAAAGCGGTTGCGTTCGCCCTGTTCGGTCTGCAGGATCGCGGTAAGTTGTTCCTCGGTCACGGCGCGGAAGTGTATGAAGGCCAGATCATCGGTATTCACAGCCGTTCTAACGACCTGACGGTAAACTGCCTGACCGGTAAGAAACTGACCAACATGCGTGCGTCTGGTACAGACGAAGCCACGGTTCTGGTTCCGCCGATCAAGATGACCCTGGAGCAAGCTCTGGAGTTCATCGATGACGACGAACTGGTAGAAGTGACCCCGCTCTCTATCCGTATTCGTAAACGTCACCTGACGGAAAACGACCGTAAACGTGCAATGCGCGGAGCGAAAGAAGAGTAATCACTCTTTATTTGCTTGTGAAAAAGCCGCTGATTTTCAGCGGCTTTTTTTATCCTTGCATGAACACCACCTCCTATGGAGGTGGTCAGCAACAAGTTGGCTCTGCCAATAATGCTACTCATGGGAAAATCCGAATCCGTTATCCCCATAACTGATAAGGATTTAACCATGAGTAGATTCCAGAGAGCATCTCATGTGCTCTGGTGTTGTCAATATCATATCGTTTGGACACCCAAGTACCGATTTCGCATCCTGAGGAACAATGTTGGCAAAGAGGTCTATAAACAGATAAGGATCTCAAGTGAACAGCTCGGGATAGAAGTGGTGGAGCTGAATGTCCAGATAGATCATGTTCATTTGCTGGTAAAAGTGCCACCACGGCTTTCAATTTCCCATGTAATAGGTCACTTAAAGGGTAAAACAGCCCTTCGATTGTTCAGTAAATTTCCTTATCTACGGAAGAATAAGTTGTGGGGCAATCACTTCTGGGCACGGGGTTACTGCGTGGATACCGTAGGTATAAACGAAGAAATGATAAGAAAGTACGTGAAGTACCAGGAAAAGCATGAAGTTGAAGAGAGCCAACTTCCACTAAAAGAGGTGTGAAGGGAAGGCTCTCAGAGTCTGGACTTAGTACGCCCCTATGGGGCGCTATCAATGCCACCTGCTATGCAGGTGGTTTTTTACGTCTGTATTTTCTTCGCGTGAAGTCGCGAACTATTCAAGTCAGAACTTTCCCGCTACAGTTAACTCTCCACGGCTGGCAAGGAGAGAGAAATGCTCTATATCTTTGATTTAGGTAACGTGATTGTCGACATCGACTTCAATCGGGTGCTGGGTGTCTGGAGCGATTTTAGCCGTGTGCCGCTGGCGACCTTAAAGCAGAGTTTCACCATGGGCGAGCCGTTTCACCAACATGAGCGCGGTGAGATCAGCGACGAAGATTTCGCCAAAGCGCTGTGTCATGAAATGGAACTACCGCTCAGCTACGAGCAGTTTTCCACCGGCTGGCAGGCAGTGTTTGTCGCGCTGCGCAAAGAGGTTGTCGACATCATGCACAAACTGCGTGAGCAGGGGCATCGGGTTGTCGTGCTGTCGAATACTAACCGTCTGCACACCACGTACTGGCCGGAGCAATATCCGGAAATTGAGGCGGCGGCTGACCATATTTATCTTTCCCAGGAGATGGGAATGCGCAAGCCCGAAGCGCGAATTTATCAGCAGGTGCTGGCGCTTGAAGGTTTTTCTGCCGAAGATAGCGTCTTTTTCGACGACAATGCGGACAATATCGCCGGTGCGGAACAACTGGGCATTACCAGTATCCTGGTGACGAGCAAAACGACCATCCCGGACTATTTCGCGAAACAGCTATGCTAAAAAATCTGCGGCATCATGCAAAACATCGCACGCGCCCGCTTGTTGCCTGGTTACGGTTGCTTTGGCGGCGTATTGATGAAGACCATATGACGACGCTGGCGGGGAATCTCGCCTACGTCTCTTTGCTTTCGATTGTGCCGCTGATCGCCGTGGTGTTTGCTTTATTCGCTGTTTTTCCTATGTTTTCTGAAATCAGCATCCAGTTGCGCCACTTCGTGTTTGCCAATTTCATTCCCACCACTGGCGATGTGATCCAGAACTACATTGAGCAGTTTGTGGCGAACTCCACCAAAATGACGGCGGTCGGCGCATGTGGGCTGGTGGTGACATCGCTACTGCTGATGTACTCCATCGACTCGGCGTTAAACACCATCTGGCGCAGTACGCGTGTACGCCCGCATGTCTATTCATTTGCCGTCTACTGGATGATCCTCACACTCGGCCCGCTGCTGGCGGGTGCCAGCCTGGCGATAAGCTCCTACTTACTGTCACTGCGCTGGGCGAGTGAACTGAATAGCGTGATTGATGATGTGCTGCGCATATTTCCGCTGATTCTGTCGTGGCTCTCTTTTTGGTTGCTGTACAGCATTGTGCCGACAACGCGTGTGCCGAACCGCGATGCTATCGTCGGCGCGTTTGTCGCGGCGCTGTTATTTGAGTTAGGTAAAAAGATTTTTGGTCTCTACATCACCATGTTTCCGTCTTACCAGTTGATTTATGGCGTGCTGGCTGTCATCCCCATTTTGTTCCTCTGGGTCTACTGGACCTGGTGTATCGTCTTGCTTGGCGCTGAAATAACTGTCACTCTCGGTGAATACCGAAAACTCAAAATAGCCGCACAGCAAGAAGAAGCAGACCAACCATGATTGCATTAATTCAACGTGTTTCCCGCGCGAGCGTTAGCGTGGCGGGTGAGGTGACGGGCGAAATCGGCCCTGGACTTTTGGTGTTGTTGGGTGTCGAAAGGGAAGACGATGAACAAAAAGCGAACCGCCTGTGCGAGCGCGTGCTGGGGTATCGTATTTTTGGCGACGCGGAAGGGAAGATGAACCTTAACGTCCAGCAGGCTGGTGGGAGTGTGCTGGTGGTGTCGCAATTTACGCTGGCGGCGGATACAGAACGTGGAATGCGTCCGGGATTTTCCCGGGGCGCTGCGCCGGAAAAAGCCGAGGCGCTGTACCACTATTTTGTTGAACGTTGCCGCAGCCAGCAAATGGAAACGCAAACTGGGCGATTCGCTGCCGATATGCAGGTTTCGCTGGTCAACGACGGCCCTGTCACGTTCTGGTTGCAAGTATGAGCCAGCTTGCGGCGTGGCCCCTGGTTACAAGAGAGAGTGCTGCTATGTACCACCTTCGCGTACCGCAAACGGAAGAAGAGTTAGAACTCTATTACCAGTTCCGCTGGGAAATGCTGCGTAAACCGCTGCATCAACCGAAAGGTTCCGAGCGTGATGGCTGGGATGCGATGGCACATCACCAGATGGTTGTCGATGAAGAGGGCAACATTGTCGCTATCGGTCGGTTGTATATCAACGCGGATAACGAAGGGTCTATTCGCTTTATGGCGGTACACCCGGACGTGCAGGACAAAGGCCTCGGCACGCTGATGGCGATGACGCTGGAGTCCGTGGCCCGCCAGGAAGGGGTAAAACGCGTGACCTGTAGCGCCCGCGAAGATGCGGTGGCGTTCTTCGCGAAACTCGGGTTCGTCAACGAAGGGGAAATCACCGCGCCGCAAACCACGCCGGTACGTCACTTTTTGATGATCAAACCGATAGCCACGCTCGATGACATTCTGCATCGCGGCGACTGGTGCGGGCAGTTGCAGCAGGCCTGGTATCAACATATTCCGCTGAGTGAAAAGATGGGTGTGCGCATTCAGCAGTACACCGGGCAGAAATTTATCACCACCATGCCGGAGACCGGCAACCAGAATCCGCACCACACGCTGTTCGCCGGTAGCCTGTTTTCACTGGCGACACTCACCGGTTGGGGGCTGATCTGGCTGATGCTGCGCGAGCGCCATCTCGGCGGCACCATCATTCTTGCCGATGCGCATATCCGCTATAGCACGCCGATCACCGGTAAGCCGAGCGCTATCGCCGATCTTGGCTCGCTAAGCGGCGATTTGGATCGCCTGGCGCGCGGGCGCAAAGCACGCGTTCAGCTACAGGTTGAACTGTTTGGCGAAGATAAGCAGGGTGCGATTTTCGAAGGCATTTATATCGTGTTGCCCGCCAAACCCTTCGGCTCGTTTGAAGAGGGTGGTAACGAGGAAGAGTAATCGTTCGCGCGCCTGACGATACAGGCGCGCAACGTCCTGCGAACCACCCCTACTGCGCGAAGAAAAACCACGCGGTTTTGATCAACCCATCCTGCACTTCATAAACCGCCATATTTTCAATCACCGACTCGCCGATGCCGTAGATTTTTTCGTGATCGAACACCTTATTACCCATCACCGTGCATGAGAGCAACTCGGCACGTAACGCGGGGTTGTTAAAACGATGCGTCGCATAAAAGGCACGTAATGCTTCACGCCCTTGCAGCGACGGCTCAGTGGATGGCAAGCGAAAAGCGATAAAATCCTCGCTAAAACAGGCGGTAAACGCCTCAATATTATGGGCATTGTAAGCAGCAAACTGCTTTTCCACAGGACTTACGACAGACATCGGCTCTCCTTTTTTCACGCGGTTATATCCTGGCCACCCGTGCGGCTACGTCTCGTATCGCGTCTTTTGCGCTTTTGCTGATCCCGGCAAGCTGGAAGAAGCCATGGATCACGCCCTGATATTGTGAACAGGTACAGGTGACGCCCTGCTCGGTCATGTGCTGGAACAGTGCTTCACCTTCATCGCATAACGGATCGAATTCGGCGGTAATAATATGCACCGGCGGCAGACCGGAAAAATCATCGCGCCACAGCGGGCTGACATCCGGCAACAGACGGTCGGTATCGCCAAGATACATTTCATAGCCCGACAACAGCGCCTCGCGGGTAATCACATAATCGGAACCGTTAAAGGTATAGCTATCGAAATAGGCAGTGGCGTCGAGCATCGGATAAATCAACACCAGCTGTGCCGGTTGCCATGTCGCCGCGGCTTTCAGCCGTAGCGCCGTCACCAGCGCTAAGTGACCGCCTGCGCTATCCCCCGCAAACGTGATACGTTCTTTGTCGATACCGAGTTTTTCGGCGTTTTTCCACACAATATCGGCGCCACGTTGCGCATCATCATGTGCGGCAGGCCAGCGATGTTCCGGCGCTAACCGATATTGCACAGCCACAACCCGGCAGCCACTATAAAAGGCCAGCTGACGCAGTTGCTTATCGTGCGTGTCAAAGCCGCCGCTAATAAAGCAGCCGCCGTGGTAGTAAATCAACGCGGGAAGATGGCCGCTGGCGTCCTGCGGCGAAAACAGACGAAACGTTATGCCTTCAAGCGTCATCTCTGCAACCTGAACGCGCGTTTCCGTTTCCCCTGCCAGTACGGTGCTGGCGACATACCCACTGCGCCGGTCATCAATACTCTTCGCTCGCGCTGACGGGCGTCCAGCGGCAATAAAGTCACTCACCAGCCCGGCAATACCTTTTTCCAGTGCCATTCCGCTAACCTTTTATCTGTATAAATATCCAGTTTTATAGCCTGGTTTATGCGGAATGGGAATGGTCGCTTTTTAGCAATGTGTGGCAAAAAGCAGGACTAAGATAAACACGTAGAGAACCAGACAGGCTGACAACCCTTGCCAGAAAGGCAAGGGTTAAAGGGCATTATTCCCCTTCGCCAGGGAATAAGAACGGGTTGATGGAGCTGCGGGCGAAACCTTCCTGCTCCATGCGGGCATCTAACACCAGCGAGGCTAAATCGTCCGCGACCGGCTCGACGTTCGGGTCTTTTTCCTGATAAAGGATCTTCAGGTAAGTGCCGCAGTCGCCGCAGCTTTCCGCTTTGATTGCCGCCTGCTCGTTATCCAGCGACCAGTAGTGCAGATCACGGGTTTGCTCGCAGTTGCTGCATTTGACGCGCACCACATGCCACTCGGTTTCGCACAGGTTGCAGTGCAGATAGCGCAACCCTTGCGTCGTGCCAATATGCACCATGCTGGACACCGGCATTGCGCCGCACACCGGGCAGAACTGGCGCTGTTCACCATATTCCGCGCGCGCTTTGCCTGGAATAAGGCTGGCCATTTGCGCCCAGTAGAGCGACAGCGCAGCCCAGATAAAAGGTGCTTTATCGCTGCTTACGGAGGTGAAATCAGCGGCAAACAACGCGCTGGCCATTGCCTCCAGTTCCTGCGCTGAGGCTTTTTCCAGGTTCTCAATGACCGCCAGTGCCGGGCCGCTCATCTCTGGCTTCAGCTCGGCGATCAGCGAATGCAGCAACTTGTGCCAGTGCGCATCGCGCGGCAGAACATGAATGTCCAGCGGCGGTTTGCCCTGTTCGGCGGCTTCTTTAATGCGCGCAGTCAGATCAATGTGCAGGGGGTGGTCGTAAAGCACCACTTCCTGGGCATGGGCGATAAGCGCAGCAAAGCGCAGATAATCACCCAGCGGGTTACTCTCTGCCAGCTCACGCAAACGCTCTGCGCGGCGGTTATAGAGATTTTTCAGTCTGGGGAATAATAACGGCGGAATCACTTCCGCCGTGCGTTTATCGCTCTTCTCCAGCTCATCTTGCGGGATTATGCGAATACTCATTCAGTCGATTTTTCCGTTGTCTTGCGAACTTCCCGGTACCAGCGCGGGTGATGTTTCTTCGCCCACGAACTGGTAACCCAGCCTTCCACCATTGCGGTTATCGTGCCTTTCACCCACAGGGCGGCGTAAATGTGCACCATAATAACCACAATTAACGCGACTGCGGCAAATGAATGCACCATCAACGCTAATCGGATCACCGGAATGGGAAACGCTGGCGCGAAGTAAGGGCGCCAGATAACCACGCCGCTTACCAGTAGCAACACCAGAAAAATAATCGCCGCCCAGAAAACACATTTCTGACCGAAATTATAGCGCCCGGTGTCACCCACTTCCTCATTGACGACGATCTTACGAATATTCTTCGCCCAAAAGATATCATCCCTATTGATGAGGTTATGGTGCCAGTAGCGGAAAAACATGATTATAAACGACGCGAACATCACCACGCCGACAAACGGATGGAGAATGCGCGCCAGCTGCGGCGTACCCAGAATCCCCATCAACCAGTTGAAGGAGGGGAAGAAAAACCCCAGCCCGCTCACCGCCGCCAGCACGAAGCAGAAGGCGGTGACCCAGTGGTTGATGCGCTCTGGCGCCGTGTAGCGCACGATGGTGTCACGTTTTTTCATTTGCGCACCTCGTCTTTCTCTTCATGCAGGTTATCGTCTTCCTCTTCTGCGCGGTTCGGACCGACACCGACATAGTGGAAGATGCTGGCAGCGAAGGTCGCGGCAAAGCCGACCGCCGCAAGAGGTTTCCAGATACCTTTCCAGAACTTCACGGTAGAGCTGATTTCCGGGTTCTCCGGCAGGCCGTGATACAGATTCGGCTTGTCGGCGTGATGCAGTACATACATCACGTGCGTACCGCCAACGCCAGCCGGATCGTACAGACCTGCGTTGTCGTAACCACGGGTTTTCAGTTCCGCCACGCGCTCGCCGGCCAGCGTTTTCATATCCTCTTTGGAGCCAAAGTGGATAGCGCCGGTCGGGCAGGTTTTCACACACGCCGGTTCCTGACCCACGGTCACGCGGTCAACACACAGCGTACATTTATAGACGCGGTTGTCTTCCGGGTTCATGCGCGGCACGTCGAACGGACAGCCGGCGATACAGTAACCGCAACCGATGCACTGCTCGGACTGGAAGTCGACAATACCGTTAGCATACTGAATGATAGCCCCTTCTGACGGACATGCTTTCAGACAGCCAGGATCGGCGCAGTGCATGCAGCCATCTTTACGGATCAGCCACTCCAGTTTGTCGTTCTGTTCCACTTCCGAGAAGCGCATGACTGTCCACGATTTGGCGGTCAAATCCGCCGGGTTGTCATACACCCCGACGTTATGTCCCACCTCATCACGAATGTCGTTCCACTCGGAACAGGCCACCTGACAGGCTTTACAGCCAATACAGGTGGTGACGTCGATAAGCTTCGCCACTTCCTGCTGGTGATCCCGCGCCTGCGGCGCGGGAGTGAAACCGTTAGTCGCGGAACGACGGATGATGTCTTGCGATTGATAAGCCATAAGTCGTCTCCGTTACACCTTTTCCACATTCACCAGGAACGCCTTAAACTCCGGCGTTTGGGTGTTCGCATCGCCGACAAACGGCGTTAACGTATTAGCGATAAAGCCTTTCTTCGCCACACCTTCATAACCCCAGTGGATCGGAATACCGATGGTATCGACTTCCTTACCGTGCACGTTGAGCGTGCGAATACGTTTGGTCACCACCGCCTTGGCTTTGATATAGCCACGGTTGGAGGAGACGCGTACCGTATCGCCCTGCGTGATGCCCAGCTTGTTCGCCAGTTTTTCGCCAATTTCCACAAACTGCTCCGGCTGCGCGATTGCGTTAAGCAGCGCGTGCTTGGTCCAGTAGTGGAAGTGCTCGGTTAAACGGTAAGTCGTACCGACATACGGGAACTTATCCGCTTTACCCATCGCTTCCAGATCGCCTTTAAACACGCGGGCGGCCGGGTTGGAAACCACTTTCGGGTGCAGCGGGTTGGTGCCCAGCGGCGTTTCAAACGGCTCGTAGTGTTCCGGGAACGGCCCTTCAGCCATCTTATCGAGTGCGAACAGGCGGCCCATGCCTTCCTGCTGCATGATAAACGGCCCGACATTGCTGCCAGGTGCGGCTGCGCTGTAGTCCGGAATATCCACGCCACCCCACTTCGCGCCGTCCCATTTCAGCAACTGACGCTTCGGATCCCACGGGTTGCCCTGCGGATCAGCGGAGGCGCGGTTGTAGAGAATGCGACGGTTAAGCGGCCATGCCCATGCCCAACCCAGCGTATTGCCGAGGCCCGACGGATCAGCGTTATCGCGGTTCGCCATCTGGTTGCCTTTCGGCGTCCAGCTCCCGGCGAAAATCCAGCAACCGCTTGCGGTTGTGCCGTCATCGCGCAGGTGAGCGAAGGTGCTCAGTTGCTCGCCTTTCTTCGCCAGTACAGTGCCGGTTGCCGGATCGATAATATCCGCCAGCGCTTTACCGTTGCTTTCCATGGCCACTTCTTCAGGCGACGGGTTTTCCGGCGTCGAGTAGTTCCAGGTCATGTTCAGCACCTGTTCCGGGTTGGCTCCGCCTTCTGCCGCGTACATTTTACGCATGCGCAGGAAGATGCCCGCCAGGATCTCGCCGTCGTTCAGCGCATCGCCCGGGGCGTCCGCGCCTTTCCAGTGCCACTGCAACCAGCGGCCTGAGTTAACGATAGAACCGTTCTCTTCTGCGAAGCAGGTCGACGGCAGACGGAACACCTCGGTCTGAATTTTCGACGGATCGACGTCGTTAAATTCGCCGTGGTTCTGCCAGAAGTTCGAGGTTTCCGTATTGAGCGGGTCAATCGTTACCAGGAACTTCAGTTTTGACAGTGAGGCGACCACTTTATTTTTGTTCGGGAACGACGCTACCGGGTTAAAGCCCTGGCAGATATAGCCGTTGACCTTGCCCTGGTTCATCATCTCGAAGTACTGCAGGACGTCGTAACCCTTGTCCCACTTCGGCAGCCAGTCAAAGCCCCAGCTATTTTCCGCTGTCGCTTTGTCGCCAAAGAAGGATTTCATCATCGAAACGAAGAATTTCGGGTAATTGCCCCAGTAGTTCACCTGGCCTTCCAGCAACGGTTTTGGCGTGTTGGCGGTCAGATAGGTCTGGAGATCGGTCTGTTTTTCGTTTGGCAGCGTCATATAGCCCGGCAGGCTTTGTGACAGCAGGCCAAGATCCGTCAGTCCCTGAATGTTGGAGTGACCGCGCAGGGCGTTCACGCCGCCGCCTGCCATCCCCATGTTGCCCAGCAGCAACTGAATCATCGCCATGGTGCGGATGTTCTGCGCGCCAACGGAGTGCTGCGTCCAGCCAAGTGCATACAGGAACGACGCGGTTTTATCACGGGCGCTGGTTTCGGCGATGTATTCGCACACCTTCAGGAAGTCCGCTTTTGGCGTCCCGCAGATGTCTTCCACCACGTCCGGCGTATAGCGGGAGACGTGCGCTTTCAGCAGGTTCCACACGCAACGCGGATGGGTGAGCGTGGTATCGCGTTTGGCGAAACCTTTCTCATCCAGTTCGTAGTTCCAGCTGGTTTTGTCGTATTTACGTTTTTCCGCGTCATAGCCGGTGAACAGGCCATCTTCGAAGCCAAAATCTTCACGCACAATAAGCGTGGCGTTGGTGTAGGCCTCGGTGTATTCGCGCTGATATTTTTCGTTGGTCATCAGGTACAGCAACACGCCTGACAGGAAGGCAATGTCAGTACCGGAACGAATCGGCGCATAGAAATCCGCCACAGAGGCGGTACGCGTAAAGCGCGGATCGATAACAATCAGCTTCGCGCCATTGTGGATCTTGGCTTCCATCGCCCAGCGGAATCCCACCGGATGCGCTTCTGCCGCGTTCCCCCCCATCACAACGATAAGGTTGGCGTTTTTCATGTCGACCCAGTGGTTGGTCATCGCACCGCGACCAAAAGATGGAGCAAGACTTGCTACCGTTGGTCCGTGTCAGACACGCGCCTGGTTGTCGACGGCTAACATGCCGAGTGCGCGGGTGAATTTTTGCGTTAAATAGCCGGTTTCATTACTGGATGCGGATGCGCACAGCATACCGGTGCTCAGCCAGCGGTTGACGGTCGTCCCTTCCGCGTTTTGCGCGATATAGTTGGCGTCACGATCCGCTTTCATCAGTTTGGCAATGCGGGTAAAGGCTTCATCCCACGAAATTTGTTGCCACTTATCTGAGCCTGGCGCGCGGTATTCCGGGTATTTCAGGCGGCTTTCTGAGTGGATGAAATCCACCAGACCTGCGCCTTTCGGGCACAGCGCCCCACGGTTTACCGGATGATCGGGGTCACCCTCGATATGGAAGATTGACGCTTTGGCGTTTTTTGCTCCATCGCCGAGGCTGTACATCAACAGCCCACAGCCGACGGAACAATATGTGCAGGTATTACGGGTTTCGCGGGTACGCAGCAGCTTATACTGCCGTGTTTCCGCGAGCGCAACACTCGGGGCAAAGCCCAGCGCCGCTGCCGTGGTTCCTGCCATACCGCCAGCGCAGATCTTAAAGAACTGCCTTCTGCTGACCTGCATGGTTTGCTCCTGGTTCGACATTACTCTTATCGTTTTTTTTCTTTGCGGTGCTTTTCGCAAAGGTTCAGAATTGCTGTTAATCCCTCATATCCAGGGGGATTAGCAACGAAGAATACCACAATGTAGGTATGCTCATTCTGCCGTGGAAGGTTCAGAACTGTTGCTATTCCCTCTTTTCCCCAAGGGATATGCGCGGAGAATACCATAATGTTGATACGCTTGTTCGATAACGGTTAAGACAAAGTGAACGATTTACAGACAAAAAAGCACAAAAATGCAACATCAGTCACAGGAGCCCGCGAGGTTAGCCTGTGGAAACGTGCTGATTTGCAGCACGCCGTGCCGGACATGCTGGCGGAGGAAGTGCCTGTCGCGCTGGTGTACAACGGTATTTCGCATGTGGTGATGATGGCGTCGCCAAAAGATCTTGAACTCTTCGCAATCGGCTTCTCCTTATCCGAAGGGATTATCGAAAACGCATCAGACATTTACGGGATGGATGTGGTCCACTCCTGTAACGGCCTTGAAGTGCAAATTGAGCTCTCCAGCCGCCGTTTTATGGGGTTAAAAGAGCGGCGACGCGCGCTGGCCGGGCGCACCGGTTGCGGCGTATGCGGCGTCGAGCAGCTAAACGACATTGGCAAACCCATCGCGCCGCTGCCTTTTACGCAGACTTTTGATTTGCAGGCGCTGGATGCCGGGCTGGCGCATTTAACCGATTTTCAGCCTGTCGGGCAGCTAACCGGCTGCACGCACGCCGCTGCCTGGATGCTGCCATCCGGTGAGTTAGCGGGGGGACATGAAGATGTCGGGCGTCATGTCGCGCTGGATAAGCTGCTTGGTCATCGCGCCCGCGAAGCGCGAGCCTGGGCGAGCGGTGCGGTGTTGGTTTCCAGCCGTGCCAGTTATGAGATGGTACAAAAGTCCGCCATGTGCGGCGTTGAGATCCTGTTTGCCGTCTCTGCCGCGACAACGCTGGCGGTAGAAGTGGCGCAGCGCTATAACCTGACGTTGGTGGGTTTTTGCAAGCCGGGCAGAGCGACAATTTATACCCATCCGCAGCGATTAATTGGCGTGTGAATTGGTCAAAAAAATTGAATATTGAGAACAAATCCTTCCGCTTTTTGTTGTGAGTAAACAGGTCTACTATTTATTTCATCGAGGCACGGCGCCTCACTCAAACAAATTAACGTAAGGGTTTATATCATGAAAAGCATCAAAACTTTTGTCGCAGTTATCGCTCTGGCTACCTCTTTTGGTTCTTTCGCTGCACAGTCTGTGACCGCAACTGATTTAACCCTGAGTGGCGCAGAAGCGAAAATCGCCGCGCAGGCTCAGCAGGCTGGCGCATCTTCTTACCAGATCACTGAAGCGTATACCGGCAACCAGGTTCATATGACCGCCGAACTGAACAAATAAGTCACGCTGTATTGTCGAAAGAGCGCCTGCGGGCGCTTTTTTTTTTGCCTGTTATTCCGCCTGCCGGGTGAGCCGCCAGCACGACACCAGCGTACTGAGAATGAAGGCGCTCTCCATGGCAACAGCCACGGGCGATCCGATCACCATATTATTCACCAGCCAGCAGCCGCTCCCGCAGAGGGTGAGCCGCCGCATATTTTTTGCCGCCGGGTGAAAAGCGGCGCTGGTCATCAGCAGGCTACCGAGTAGCGGTAAAACATCGGTGGGTTGCTGCCAGCTTAGCGCGCTGCACAAGCAGGTTGCGACAATAAATCCATTTTTCATTTTCCGCGCGGTCGTCATGATGGCGGTGAGATAACGGCATGCGGCCAGCGCCATCAAACTCGCGGCTACGGGCGCGTTCAGCAAGCAAAAATGTATCGCCAGCATGCTGGTGGAGGCGGCAAGTATCGCCAGGGTGATCCGCCGGCGGGCAAACTGAAACGCCAACAAATCAAAAATGAAAGAAAAGCCAGCCAGCATTTGTGATAACCAAAAAGCGCTCATCATCGTCTCCTCGGGTGCGAGATGACGGCGATAGTAGCGACCCGGCGGCAGGCTTTCGTTAACCTTTGTTAAGACGCGCGCGGATGCGCGACAAGCTCACCGGCGAGATCCCGATATAACTGGCGAGATCTTTTTGCGTTAATTGTGCCTCCCATGCCGGGAAATGGGTCTGCACATAGCGATAGCGTTGCTCCGGGTTATTGAGCAAAAACATCTGCTCCTTCTTCTCTTTAAAGATCAGTTGCTGGCGCAGGAGCGCTATTTTGGCGGCCTGATGTTCTTCTTGTTCCAGTAAACGCAGCGGTACTTCGCAGAGCGCGCCTGACGTCAGCATTTGCAGGCTGTAATCCGCCACGCTCCCGGTTAGCCAACTGAGATAGAGAAAGCAGCACTCGCCGGGGAAATAAAACTCTTTGATCCGTTCGTTCCCCTCCGGTGAATGCCAGACCGCCCTGGCAATACCCTCCTGCAAGACAAACATGTTTTGTTGCCTGTCACCCTGCCTGAGCAGGGTTGTTGTCGGGCTGACCTGTATCGTTTTTCGACCCGCCAGCAGCGGTGCTAATTCAGTCGCTATCATCGGAAACTCGTTTGTTCAGTAATTTTGAATTTTAACGGCAAATACTTCCGCTTTTTGTTGTGAGTAAACAGACCTATTATTTATTTCATCGAGGCAGAACGCCTCACTCAAACAAATTAACGTAAGGGTTTATATCATGAAAAGCATCAAAACTTTTGTCGCAGTTATCGCTCTGGCTACCTCTTTTGGTTCTTTCGCTGCACAGTCTGTGACCGCAACGGACACCACACTTGCCGGCGCCGAAGCGAAAATTGCTGCGCAGGCTCAACAGGCTGGTGCATCGTCTTACCAGATCACTGAAGCGTATACCGGCAACCAGGTTCACATGACCGCTGAACTGAGCAAATAAGCAAAGTTTTCCTGTCGAAAGAGCGCCTGCGGGCGCTTTTTTTATTTCTGCGATGGGATAATAGCGTATTACCGGGGACGTAGGTGTGTGCAGTAATTACCTGAAGTGTTTTTAAAAGCTCCATAGATGACTGAAATGCCCAATGACATATAAAAATGTCGTCGGGCATTATTATTATGGGCGAATTAAATTCACATCCTTATTATTACCATGCGTTATCAGTAATAATAAAATTACGCGCTAAGTGAATTATTGATTAAATGTGTAGTTAACAATAACCTGGCTTGATTGCCCATTTGCCGTCAGCATTTTACCGGTGCCATTTACGCGAGCATATAGACTGATTGGTTGGTTCGGTGCGATATTATAAGGCGTGAAGTCAACGTTGCCTGAACGTGCATTAGAAACGTCCATGCAAGTATTACCGTTGTTATAGCATAAATAAACCTGCATACCCGCCGGGTAATAGCTGTAAGTCCAGGTGTAATAAACCATGCCGACTTTACCGGTTGACGGCGTTCCGGCTGTAACCGGGAAGGCTTTGTTATACCATTGGTTTTTTACTGAAACTGAGGGTGCAAGCATTGAGCCGACTGAAGTGCCACCCGTTGCGAATGCGCTTGAAGAGATAAACATTAAACCTGATAAAGCCAGCAGGATCGATTTCCGTTTCATTTAAAGCCTCATTAAAGAGTAAGCTAACTTATATCCATGATATTTACCTTAAATCATGGGAATTATTGAGTTGCCCTGCGTGAACACAAGGTAACTCAATAATTCTTATTTGCCAGCTCTAATTTCCGTTTGCCCGAGGAAAGCTAGATAATATATTTATTTTTGTCAATTCTTATTATTTTAATTAAGTGTGGCTTAATTGCTGTTTAATATTTAAATATGTTGGGTAAAGTGTGCCAAATACCTATCGGCGATTGCGGTTAATTCTTTAGATATCAATTTTGGTAGGTTTTGTTGAAATGCATTCACGGCAAAAACACTAAAGGTTTCGTTTTTCTGGCCGTTAATATTGATATGTAGTTCACACCATATCCGTGTTCTTCAGGATGAATGATTGGCAAACATGGAACGGTTGCACGACTCAGGGATAAGCGAAACTCACCACACGACATCTGGCGCTGATTTGATACGCCTGGATTCGGTGACCTATTCCTACGCCGCTGGTGCCGCGCGGCAGACTATCCTGCACAACATTTCGTTATCTATCCCCTCCGGGCAAAGTTGCGCCATTGTTGGCGCGTCTGGCTCGGGGAAAAGCACGCTGCTTAATCTGCTGGGATTGCTTGATACGCCCACCTCCGGGCGCGTGATGTTTCATGGCGAAGATATGTCCCGCTGCGGCGCAGACGCTCGCGCGACGGCGCGTAATCACATCATTGGTTTTGTCTTTCAGAGTTTCAATTTACTGCCCCGGCTTACCGCGCTGGACAATGTTGCTTTGCCGCTGCTCTATCGAGGCGTACTGCGTCATGAAGCACAGGAGGCTGCCCGCAAGCAGCTTCAGCGCGTCGGTTTAAGTGAACGCGCGCACCACCGCCCTGCGGATTTGTCCGGCGGGCAGCGCCAGCGTGTGGCCATTGCCCGCGCGCTGGTGGGTGAACCGGCTTTGCTGCTCGCCGATGAACCCACCGGTAACCTTGATAGCCAAAACGCCGCTGACATCATCGACTTACTGCTGGCTCTGAATCGCGACAGTGGTACCACGCTGGTGCTGGTAACGCATGACGATGCCATTGCCCGCCGCATGTCGCGCTGCATTCAGGTGGCTGACGGACGGATCAACGAGGCAACGCATGTCTGATCTTCGTCTGCCCGCCGCAATCCGTGTTTCTCTGTCTTCACGCTACGGAATGCCGTGGCTGCAACTTTTGCTGGAGTCGCTGGATAACCTGCGGCTGTTAGGTCGCCGCGCGGTGCTGGCGCTGTTGGGCATCGCAGTGGGCTGCGCGGCGGTGGTGGCGTTGCTGAACATTGGCTACAACGCCGAACGTGAGGCGATGAGCATTTTTCGCGGTATGGGTAGTGAGTTACTGGTTGCCAATATTCAGCAGCCTGTCGGTTCCGGCAGAAAACCGCTGGTCGCGCCCGCCGATCTCGATATCGACGCCTTGCATCAGCACATCCCGGAGATTGACGCGGCCTCTGCGCTCGTTCCCAGTAACACACAAGCGCGTTTTAATGGCCGAACGGCAGCGGCAACGCTGGTCGGTAGCGGCGCTGAACTGCCTTCTGTGTTGCGACTGCAACTGGAGCAAGGCCGCTTTTTGAGCCGCTTTGATGCGCAGAGCACCTACGCCGTTCTCGGGGCCAATGTCGCCGCACAATGGGCCCAGCCCGACCGCCCCGTCCTGCTGGGCGACCGCATTCAGATTGGTGGTTATCTCTTTGAGATAGTTGGCATTCTGCGCGCGCAAGGACCAAACCCGATCATTCCTGTCTCCATAGATGATGCCATTTTGCTGCCGATAACCGGTATGCGCCGGGTGATCGATTTTCCGCAAATCACTGGCGTCGCGGCGCGTAGCCGCAGCGGTGAAGAACTTGATCGCATCGCGCCCCGGCTACAGGCGTGGCTCAGCGAAAAGATGCCCGGCTTTGAGGTCAATGTGCAGGTTCCTCAGCAGTTGCTGGAAGGCATTGAGCAGCAGTCGCGCCTGTTTTCATGGTTGCTCGCCGGGCTTGGCGGCATCTCGCTGTTGGTCGGCGGGGTGGGCGTGATGAATGTGATGGTGATGAATGTGTCGGAGCGCCGCCGGGAAATTGGTGTACGCATGGCGCTGGGCGCGCGTTCGCGCGATATCGCGATGCTCTTTTTGCTGGAAGCGATTGTCTTAGCCACTGTTGGCGCGATACTTGGCGCGGCGGCGGGGTTGGCGGCGGCGTGGCTGTTTGTCTGGTTTTCTGGCTGGTCTGATTTTGCCTTATCCGCTGCTGCGCTGCCGCTGGGCGTTGGTAGCGCCATTGTTATTGGGCTTTTTTTTGGCCTATCTCCCGCTCTGGCGGCGTCCCGGATGGAGCCGGTAGAGGCGTTGCGCGATGCGTAGACATTTAGGGTTGTTATTACTGGCAAGCCTGTTTGTTTGCCCGGCGCGTGGCGAAATGCCGGTGAACCCTTCCCACGCCACGCGTGACGGTGAGACGGCACGTGTTGCGCTGAAGGGCGACAATATCGATCTCACTCTGAGCGATGCCATCTATCTTGGACTGCGTGATAACCGCGCCATTCGTAGCGCGTATCTCGACAGGGTTGCGCAGAAATTTGACCTGCGCGTGGCCGAAGATCGCTTCACGCCAAAACTGGTGCTCTCCGGTAATTATCTCTCCACGCGCAACCAGGATGACCGCTACCGGCAGGGAAACCTGACGCCGACCTCCACGTTGCTCACCCCTTACGGCACGCGCGTTAGCCTCGGCTGGACATATCAACACACCGACGCCAATGTGGCGGGGTTATCCCACAACGATGGCGCGAACTTTTCTGTTATTCAGCCGCTGTTGCGCGGTGCGGGTAAAGATATTGCCACCGCGCCGGTTCGCCTTGCGCAGATGACTGAGCAAATCAACCGCTTGAATTTGAAGTCCACCGTTTCGCAGACGATCACCCAAATTATCACCGCTTATCGCGATTTGTTGCTGGCGCAGGAGCAGTTAAAGATTGCTCAGGATTCGCTGGCGCGGGCGCGCCAGTTGGTGGAAGTGAACCAGGCGATGATCAGCGCCGGGCGCATGGCGGAGTTTGAAATTGTGCAAACCGAGGCCGAAGTGGCCTCACAAGAACTGGCGCATGAAGAGGCGCGAAATCGGGTGGATATGGCGCGGCTGGCGCTGTTGCAACTGCTGGCGTTGGATCTGCATGCGCCAATTGTCGCGACCGAAGCGCTACAGGCAAAGCCTGTCGAGGTGCAGGCCGATCGCGCGTTGAAACAGGCGGAGGCGTCGCAGCCCGCTTATCTGGCGCAGTTGCTTGTTGGTGAACAGGCTGCGATTAACCTCGCCGTCGCCCGTAATGACCGGTTGTGGGATGTTTCGCTGGTCGGCGGCGCAACGCAGCAGCGTAACCGTGCGGCGCGAGGCGATGGCGCGCGCAACTGGGATAACTATGTTGGGGTTCAGGTGGAGATCCCCATCGGCGACATGACCGCCCGGCAGGCGGAAGTGCAAGCGCAGGTTAATGTGAAAAATCAGCAAATCCAGCTGGCGGAAGCGCACCAGCAGCTTGACCGTGATGTCACCAACGCCGTGCGCGATATGGGCACCCGCTGGCGGCAGTTTGAGATAGCCCAACGCGCACGGGATTTGTCACGCCGCAAACTGGAAATTGAACGGGAAAAACTCACCGCTGGCCGCTCCAGCAACTTCCAGGTACTGAGCTTTGAAAACGATCTTCGCAACGCGGAAAACGCCAGGCTAAATGCGCTTATCAGCTATTTGAATGCGCAGGCCGGGCTAGATCAAACGCTGGGAACCACGCTGCAAAGTTGGGATATTTCGCTCAATGATTAAGTTTTTTACGCAAAAGCAACGCCTGCTTTTACTGCTGACACTTGCGGTAGTGGTTGGCGGCTCGCTCTTATGGTGGGTAGTCTCACGCGAACCGGAAAGTCGCGCTGCGCAGGAAGTCTGGCTGTCGGTTCAGCCACAGCGGCTTGAAAACCAGTTGGGGCTGGTGGGGCGTATTCAGGCGGCCCGCCAGCAAACCCTTGCCGCGCCATTTGATGGGGTGATCCGCGAAATCGCGGTTCACGAAGGGCAGCGCGTTGAAACGGGGCAAGTGCTGGTAGTGCTTGATCCCGGACAGATTGAGATCCAACTTCGCCAGGCGCAGGCGGATCTTTTGAAAGCGCAAAAAGAGGTGGCGCTGTTTCGCAACTGGAGCAGCAGCCCGGATGTTTCACGTGCCAGGCGCGTGGTGCAGACCGCACGCGCGACGCTTTCCAATACGCAGGCCAATCTTCGCGATACCACTGCGCTTTTTAAGCGCGGGATTGTCGCCCGTATGGAAGTCGATGCGCTGACGCAGCAGGCACAAACGCAGCAGCAGGATCTGGCGGCCGCGCAGGAAGAGTTACACACGATGGAAGCGCGGGGTAAAGGCGAGGACAGCAAAATTGCCGATATGGAACTGGCAAATGCGCAGGCTCGCTACGCAACACTGAAAGCGCAGGTGGAGCGACAAACAATACGTGCGCCCTATGCCGGTTTTATCGTGCGCCCGGTCGCGCCGGATAGCGGTAAACCGGTGACTCTTCAGCCGGGTTTGTCAGTGAGCCAGGGCGCGGCGTTGTTAACGGTGACAGGGCTGGACACGATACAGGTAGTGACTCGCGTCGAGGAATCGGATCTCCACCAGTTAAAAGAGGGGATGCCGGTTAACATCACCGGTGAAGGGTTTGCTGGCAAAACGCTCAGCGGGCAGATCCGCGAAATTGGCGTTCAGAGCAGCGCGGCAGAGACGCAGGGCGCTTATTACGATGTCACGGTGTCGGTAAACACGCCGCAGGCGGATTTACAGCAAGATATTCGGCTGGGGATGAGCGCCCGGCTGGCGGTGATCACCTGGCAGAACGAACACGGATTCGCGGTGCCCGCTCAGGCGTTACATGTCGATCCGCAATCGGGTTCGCGTTGGGTGCTCTGGCGAGCCTCGTCCGGTGCGACACCGTGCAAAGTGGTGGTTACCACCGGGCAGACGGTGGCGCAGGGGGTGGAAATCCACGGGATTGACGCGGGGGAAGTGCGCGTTGAAATGGGCGCGCAGGGCGGTTCGGCTAACCCGGTTTCCGTGAGTATCCATTAACGCGCCCGTTCCTTATGCGATTCCGGCAAGGCGCAGCAGCGCGGTGACGACCGCTGCGGAGAGGATCACCACAATCAGCGGCATTTTGCGCCAGGCGAGAAACAACGCGAAAAGCACACCCAGTACGCGCGCCATGCCAGCGAAATGCCCGCCTTCATAGAGCATCGATGCCAGCGCGACCGCGAAAAGCAGGGTGGTTGCCGCATCCGACAGCAGTGCCTGCGAGTGCTCGGAAAGCGCCAGCCGGCTGCCGAGTTTTGCGCCACCAAGGCGCATCAAATAGGTGCCGATAGAAAGGATGGCGATACCGCCGATAATGAGCGCAACGCTGGCCATTATTTCTTCCTCGTCAGTAAGCCAAGTAAAGAGAGCAGCACCGGTAATCCCACTGGCGCAAAGGGAACGGCGGCGAGCGACAATACCGCGCCGCTCGAGGCGCGAATCAGCGTGGTGCGCTTTTTCAGCGCCGGCAACACCAGCGCCAGCAAAATTGCCGGGAAAACCGCATCCAGACCGATGGTTTCCGGCGCGGGCAGCAATTTACCCACCGCCGCACCTACCAGTACGCCAGCGGGCCACAATAGCGCGACCCCTAAACCACACAGCCAGTAAGCGGCTTTACGTTGCTCGGCGGTGGGCTGTGATAAGCCGAACACGACGCTTTCATCGTTCATGATGTGGCAGCCAAGAAAACTGGCCGCACGTTGACCTACCAGTTCACGCACCGTGACGCCAAATGGGATATGGCGGGCGTTAACGAGCAGACCCGCCAGAGCCGCAGCCAGTGGATTGCCGCCGCTGGCGACAATACCGATAAACATAAACTCGGATGCGCCAGCCAGCACCAGGGTGGAGAGCGCCAGCGGCACCCATAAAGGAAAGCCGTAAGCCATGGCCAGCGATCCGTAAGAGACGCCGACGACGCCCACTGCCAGGCAGACCAGGAAGATAGCTTTTACGGTGTCGCCTTTCAGCGAGGCGAAGTGTCTGGTGAACATCTCTCTTTACCCATATCGAACGTTTATCCATTATAATGAACACACCAGAATCGTTTTTCAACAAGAACGATTCGTTCGATTAAATGAACAGTGGGGTGTTTATGACACAGCCAATTAGCATCATTGCCAAAAGTCTGGTGCGTGAGCGACTGCGAACCGGGCTTTCGTTGGCGGAGATTGCCCGCCGGGCGGGTATCGCCAAATCCACGCTTTCACAACTGGAAGCGGGTAACGGTAATCCTAGTCTGGAAACGCTTTGGGCGCTCTGCGTCGCGCTGGACATTCCCTTTGCTCGCCTGCTGGAACCGCAGAAACCAACCACGCAGATTATCCGTCGTGGCGAAGGCACAAAAGTGACCGCCGAAGGGGCAAATTACCAGGCGATATTGCTTGCCGCCTGCCCGCCCGGCGCACGACGCGATATCTATTTATTGTTCACGCAACCTGGCGCCGATCGGATCTCGCATCCACACCCGACAGGTTCAGTGGAGCACATTATTGTGACACAAGGGCGCGCGCTGGTAGGGCTGACGGAAGCACCGGAAGAGTTAGGTGAAGGGGATTACATTTGTTATCCGGCGGACAGGGAACATATCTTTAAAGCGCTGGAAGCAGATACACAGGCCATTCTGGTGGCTGAACAAAATTAATCCGCTTTAATTCCACCCAACAATAATAAAAACAGATAAAGATAACAGAGAGTGGGACAATTTAATTGTTCCCTTTACATGTTTTAATATTTTTAAGATTCTTCATTTTATTTTTCTTTGTGAATATTCTGATTAAACACTGATTTTAATGAATTAAATCATCGAGTTACTTAAATCCATATTAAACTATCTTGCTGTTTTAATTAGGTTTTTAATTTGTTTTTTATAGTTCTTACGAATGGTTGTTTGAGTGTTATTTATTATTTTGATGTTATAGATTAGTTCCATTAAACGCCCTCTCTTAATACCTTTACATCAATATTAAGCCAGTGTAATTTACTCGCGATATTAAATTGATTGAATATATATCAATCAAGTGTTTTGGGGTTGTTAATATTAATAGTGAGGCGAGTTTATGAATAAGTTGATAAATGTGTTTGCAGCGACGGCTATTTTGTCGTTAAGCAGTTCTGCTTTTGCAGCGACATCAAATAACACCGTGCGTTTTATGGGTGAAGTTAGCGAACAGACCTGTGATATTAATATTAATGGTAGTAGTACATCGCCGATTGTACTTTTACCTACCGTCAGTGACAGTCAATTAGCGTCTTCCGGTTCAACAACAGGTGATACGCCGTTCACCGTGACGCTTTCTGGCTGTGGCGGCGCACAAGCATCCAATGCCGGTATTGTTTTTGTTGCCAACGATATTGATGGTACGAATTTGAAAAATACCGCGAGCACTTCACCGGCAACAAACGTTGCGATTCAGCTGATGGAAGGGGCGAGTGCGCTGGACTTTACGGGAAATAAAGCCCAAACCGCGACGCAATCTGTCGGCGGAGCCAACACTACCGTAACTTATGACCTGGCAGCACGTTATTACGCGACCGGGCAGGCAACGCCTGGCGCTGTTGAAGCACAAGCGCAATTTGCTGTGACTTATCAATAATCTTTCTTAAAGCGCTGCATTATGCAGCGCTTCTATGCGGCTTATATCAGTATGTCGAAATATATATCACTGACAGCATTATTATTTTTTATTGTCGGAAATGTTTGCGCCAGTGTGACGATGGTCGGGACGCGCGTTATTTATCCTGCTGACATAAAAGAAAAGGCATTAGCTTTTACTAATACAGGTAATGAGCCTGTTCTGGTGCAGGTCTGGACAGATAAAAATAATCCCCAGTCGACACCAGAAACGGCTGACGCGCCGTTTCTTTTGATGCCATCGATTTTCCGTATTAATCCAGCTACTGAGCACACATTACGGCTGAAATTTACCGGGGCACAATTTCCTCAGGATCGGGAATCTCTTTTTTGGTTGAATTTTTTACAATATCCGGCAAAGAAAACGTCTGAACGTGGGCAGAACAGTTTAACCATGCTGATAAAAAGCCGACTAAAAATTTTTTACCGCCCCGACGGTATTACAGGAGATGCTAACCATTCTCTGGACAATGTAAAAGTGACATTACATGGTCAAATTGTCGAAGTGAATAATACGAGTGCTTACCATATTTCTGTGATTAGCGCTTTTACTGAAGAACGGGAAAAGAAACATCCAATAAAATTCAAAGGAATGATTGCGCCACGCTCCATTACGCAGTGGAATCTCCCGACGAGTGGTGCGGATAAATTAACGATTAATGCAATAAATGATTATGGTGGAGTATTTAGCAAGTCGTATTCTTTAGTTAAATAAATCTTCCGCCCGGAAATATAAAACATTATTCAACTCGGATGGTACTGATGCATCTGCGCTCCTCATGCTTTCGTATTCTCATAGGGTTTATTTCTGTTGTGTCGTTGACAGTATCAGCGAAAGATAATGAATTTTATTTTGACTCATCCTTGCTACGAAATAGTGGATTATCTAATGAAGATCTTCAGCGCTTAAATAAGGATGACTTAATTACGCCCGGTCGACACTCTCTTGATATTTATCTCAATGGGAAATTTACTACCCACCGCGAGATTGAGTTTTCCCGGCGCGGTAAAAAAATCGAACCGTGTCTGCCCCATGATTTATTAACAACGTTGGGTTTTAACGCATTGTCTGACGACGCTGCGCCATCATGTTATTGGCCAGACGATAAGGCATTGAACGGTATCACCCGTAAAGATGACATGGCGCAATTGCGAATGGATTTCACCGCGCCGCAGGCGTTATTGAAATCGGTTCCCCGTGGCAGCGTAAGCGAAGCAAGTCTCAGCGCCGGGGAAAGTATGCTATTTCTCAATTATATGGCTAACCAGTACCATGTTGAGTCGCGGCAGGGTAGCGCTGGTGGCATGGATTCCACCTGGCTGAGTTTCAATGGTGGTATTAATTTGGGGCTATGGCGTTATCGCCAGCAATCCAACTTCAGTTACAGCAAATATAACGGCAGCCGCTGGAGCACCAGCCGCCGTTATATCCAGCGCGCGATTTATCCTTTACGTAGCGAAGTATTGATCGGCGAAGGCTACACCAACGGGCAATTCTTCTCCGGCATGAGTTTTCGCGGCTTCCAGATCTCATCGGATACGCGAATGCTGCCTAATTCCCAACGAGGCTATGCGCCGGTCGTGCGTGGGATTGCCAAAACCAACGCCAAAGTGACCATCCTGCAAGGCAAAACCACGCTATACGAAACAACCGTTGCCCCCGGCCCGTTCACCATAAATGATCTCTATCCCACCAATTTTGCCGGGGATTTAACCGTTGTTGTCAGCGAGGCTGACGGCAGTGAAAACACCTTTAGCGTGCCTTTCTCCGCGCTGGCGGAATCTATGCGTCCAGGCGCTTCCGACTATGTTTTCACCGTCGGGCGAGCGCGCGACGTTGGCGATAACAATGTCTTTAGCGAAGCGGTCTGGCGTCAGGGGCTGACGAACGCCCTCACCCTCAACCTCGGTAATCAGCTCGCCGCGGGTTATATGAGCTATTCATTGGGGGCTATTTACAGCAGCGCGGCCGGAGCGTTTGGCCTGAACAGTATGTTTTCACGCGCAAACATGGGCAGCGAAGGTAACAAGAGCGGTTGGACGCTGCGCGCGAACTACAGCAAATTTATTCCGCGTACCGGCACCTCATTTACGCTGGCGGGTTATCGGTATTCAACGGAAGGTTATTCAGAACTTTACGACGCCCTGGGTTCGCGTGAAGCGCGCAATCATGGGCAAAAATGGCAGTCGCAGAGCTGGAAACAACGCAGCCGCATTGAGATTTCCGCTGGTCAGCACATTGGCGAGCTGGGGGATATCACCCTCTCTGCGTCATCACAGGATTACCGTGACGGTAAAAAGCGCGACAAACAGCTTCAGTTCAACTGGAGTAAAACCTTCAACCATGGCATCTCGCTGAATCTGGGGGTGGCGAGGACGTACAACGTCGTGCCTGGCATGAACAGTACGCCATGGCAAAACAACGGTAACGACCATACGATTTTCCTGCGTGATCGCATACAAACCATGTGGTCGCTCTCTGTTTCCGTGCCGCTTGGCAGTACGCGTTATGCTCCGATTTTGTCGGCCAGTGCGAACCGCTCAAACAGTAGCAATAGTCGTGATGGTGGCTATCAGTCGACGCTGAGCGGAGTATATGGCGAGCAGAACCCGCTGAACTACAACCTGAATTACTCGACCGATAGCAAAGGTGAACAATCCGTTTGGGGCGGTGGGCTCCAGCGCAGTTTCCCGTATGCCAATGCTGGTCTCTCATGGTCCTCTTCGAAAAATTACTGGCAAGCGTCTGGTTCGCTTCAGGGCGCCCTGGTGGCGCATAAAGGTGGCGTAACGCTCGGTCACTGGGTGGGCGACAGCTTTGTACTGGTCGATGCACCCGGCGCCAAAGGTGCGGAAGTGATTGGTGGCCAAGGGGCGCGCATTGACGCCTTTGGCTATGCGATTGCGCCGTCGCTGGGGGCTTATCAGTTCAACAACATCGGTCTGGATCCCCGCAATATGAGCGAAGATGTTGAACTGCAAACGTCACTGCAACGTGTCGCACCTTATGCGGGCGCGGCGGTACGGGTTCGTTTTAACACGCTCAGCGGCCAGGCCATGCTTATCACCGCGCAGCCGCAGAATAATACGCCGATCCCCATGGGTTCCGCCGTCTATGACAGCTACGGCAATTACGTCGGCATGGTCGGCCAGGCCAATCAAATTTACCTGCGTTCGAGTGACGACAAAGGAACGTTGCGCGTTCAGTGGGGAAATAACGCCCAGGAAATCTGCCATATCTCATGGCGTATTACGCCGCCGCGCAAACCTCTGCTTCTGATGAGCTTGCCATGTCGTTAATCGACGGAGTTTTTGTATGTCACTTATACGCATTATTTTGCTGAATATTGTTTTATTAACCAGCCTGTCTGCGAGCGCGCTGTGCAAAAAAGGGCCAGATTTCGTTCGTACCGAGTTAGATGACTATGGCCTTAGCCTGGCGATGGGAACCGTCAACGTTTCCAGCCTCGAAATCCAACCGATAGGTTCCCCGCTGGGTTCGAATATCGTGACCTTCTCGCAGAACCCCCGTTACAAAGGCCCGGATAGCGTGCTGTGGGTCTGCGATATCGCCGATAAAAACAATATTTTTGAAATCATCGCCACCAATGGCGACGATCGTAACAGCGGTTTTTTCGATTTGGGGAAAACGGATGGTTACCCCGACTTCTACGGCACGTTGTTTGAGCATGTTGCGTTACGTCTGACACACATGAATTCGGGCACGGTATTTACGCGCCAATACCAGCGTATCCCGATGAAGAATTACCAGGTTTCACCGGATGGCAGCCAAATCTACATTCGGGTGAAAGATTTCAGCCCTATCCGCGCGGATCTGATTCGGGTGAGTTCGACAACGCCGACTACCGGAGCGCCATTTAACTATTGTGCCCGCGCGTCGCAGTTAACATCTGGCAGTTATAGCTGCAATCAACCCAACGGTTATGTCTCTTTCTGCTCACCCGGCAGCCCGGATGCCTATTGTGATTCCGGCGATTCCGCATATACCTTTATTGGCTGGTCTTACGATAACTGGATGGCCATCAATATGGGCATTTCCACGGGCTATCCTGCCAACCTGGTATCGATACCTACCTGCGTCGCGAAAAGCGTCACACCGATGGTCTTTTTCCCCACCATTTCCATTAACGATCTGAACAATGGCCAAACCGCTCAAAGTAGCTTTAACGTGCATATCCTCTGTGAAGGGCAGTCGACAAGCGGTGAAACGCAGGGGATGACGGCGATGGGGCTACAGGTGCCCTATGAAAGTTACCTGACGGCGCAGCAACTCAACCTGGTGAATGCGTCAGGCGGGGTGAGCCATCTGCTTTCCGAAAAATATGGTCAACCGGGTTACGCCAGCGGAGTCGGTATTCAGATAGCCAACAGCAATGACGGTGTGCTGCGTAATTTTATTGGCTGGTCTCGCTGCCTGGCCGCAACTTGCCAACCCGGCGGTAACGGCGGCTGGTACGCGGTGCGTGATGGCGCGACGCAAGTGACAAATAACGGTTCAACCGCGATCAACGAATATGTGGTTAATTTCAATGCTTATCTGACCCGTATCGCGGGCGAAACGGTCACGGCGGGTAAGGTTGATGCCAGTGCTGAAGTGCTGGTGAAAGTCCAATGAGATCCCGCCTTGCCCTCGCGATGCTTACCTCTTTGTTGATGACCGCCTTTTCCACCCGCGCCGGGCTTATCGCCGCCTCGACGCGGGTGATTTTTAACGAAGGGCAGACCCAGCAAAGCCTGATGCTGGTCAACACCAACAACTGGCCGGTGATGGTGCAAACCTGGGTCGATAACGGCGAAGCGGATGTCGATGCGCCAGCCCGTTTTAAAGCGCCGTTTGTGGCGGTTCCGACGCTGTTTTCACTCGAACCCAAAGGGATGCAGGGGTTGCGGCTGCTGTATAACCAGCAAACGCTGCCACAGGATCGGGAGTCGGTCTTTTGGCTCAATCTGTACGAAATGCCGCCAAAATCAACCGCTTCCGCGCCAGACGCGCGCAGCGTGATCCTGACGATGAATACGCAAATGAAAATCTTCTGGCGACCAAAAAAAATTGGCGCGCCGGTGGATATAGCGAAAAAAATCCGTTTCAGTGTGGTCAACAGCGGCAAAAATATGGAGATCGTCTGCCATAACGCATCGCCGTGGCATCTCTCATTTGGCGGATTATCGTTACGCTACGGCGAAAAAAACTACGCTGTGGAGCAGCAGCCGGACATGATGGTGGCGCCCTACGGTGAGAAGCGATACACCGTGGTTGCAAAAGTTCTGCAGCCCACGGTTTTACCGCTGCGTATCCAGGCCAAACTGATTAATGACAGCGGCCTGGTTGCCGAACAGACATTTCCCGTCCGTTAATCCCCCCCTTCTTTGCGAAGGGGGGAACCGCTTACTCCAGGTAGAACACTTCTTTTAATTCCGCGCTGACCGGGCTGTTGTCCGGGTTGGCCGGCATCACATCACGCATATGTTTCCACCAGCGCTGGCACACCTCTGTCTTCGCGACGGCGTTCCAGCGTGCTTCCGATTCAATCTCAACGGTGGCGAACAGCAGATTGCGCTGTTTATCGAGAAAAATGGCGTAATGGTGCGCACCACCGGCTTTCAGCGCTGCTTCCAGCTCCGGCCAGATGGGGTTGTGGCGGCGTTCATACTCTTCGTGCGCATCGGGATTTACCTGCATCACAAAGGCTTTGCGGATCATAATGCCTCCAGATACAGCTCGCGCACTTCGTCCCGGCTGGCGGTTCGCGGGTTGCACGGCGCACACGGATCAGCGAGCGCTTTATCCAGCCAGCCTTCGATATCGGCTTTAGTGACGCCGAGTTTGCTGAAACCAGAAGGAATACCAACACGCGCGCTCAGGGTGCGGATGGCATTGATGGCTTCCATGCTGGCGGCTTCATCGCTCATCCCGCGAGTATTCACGCCCATCGCCTGTGCCACGCGGGCAAAGCGGGCAACGGCGTTCGGGCGGTTAAAGTTTTCGATAACTGGCAACAGGATGGCATTGCACACGCCATGCGGCAGATTATGCGTGGCGCCCGGCTGGTGCGCTAACGCATGCACCAGACCAAGACCGGCGCTGTTAAAAGCCATGCCGGCAAGGTACTGGCCGTACGCCATTTGCTCACGCGCTTCAAGATTGTGGCCGTCATCAACCGCCTTTGGCAGCCACAGGTTAATTAAGCGAATGGCTTCCAGCGCATTGGCGTCGGTCAACGGGTGCGCGCCCACCGAGACATACGCTTCAACGGCGTGGGTCAGCGCATCCATGCCGGTTGCGGCGGTAACAGAAGCGGGGATCGCCAGCATCACGCTGGCATCATCGACGGCGATATCAGGAATAATGTTCGGGTCGATAATCACTTCTTTCACCTGACGCGCGGAATCAATGATCACCGCGTTACTGGTCATCTCCGCCGCCGTGCCGGCGGTAGTATTGATGGCGACCAGCGGTACGCCGGGGTTTTTCACTTTGCCGACGCCGGAATAGGCGGTCGACGGGCCGGGGTTGGCGGTGAGGATTTTCACCCCTTTGGCGGTATCGATCGGGCTGCCGCCGCCGAAAGCGATAATGTAATCGCAGGCGGCGTTTTGAAACGCCGCATAGCCTTGTTGCACCAACGCTTCCGTTGGGTTCGGGAACACCTCATCAAACAGGTGATACGGCATGTTATGCGCTTTCAGCGCGGCAAACAGGCTGTCCAGCAAACCCAGTTTGACCAGTTGCCCGTCGGTGACAATCAGCGCTTTTCCCCACTGTTTGTTCGCCACCATAGTGACCATATCGCCGATAGCGCCCGCACCGTGCAGGCTGATTTTGGGTAGTGCTAACATAAAGCTCATACATCACTCCTTTATTTTGTTTGATTTTTACCGGCGACGAAACGCCCTGTCGCCGGAGGGATTCATAAACGCCTGCGCTGCATCATGCGGCGGGTAATGATTGGCAGCGAAATCACCACAATCAGCATCGCGCCGACGATAATCGACATCACAATGCCCGGCACATTGAGCAGGCTCAGGCCAAAGGTCACCAGCCCCATCAGGAAGGCGGCGATAATCACGCCGACCATGCTGCCGGAACCGCCGAGAATATTGACGCCGCCGAGCACCGCCATCGTCACTACCGACAGCTCCCAGCCGAGCGCAATCGTCGGGCGTGTGCTGCCCAAACGCGACGTCAGCAGCACCGAGGCCAGGCCTGCCATCAGCCCCACCAGCGCGAAGAGGATCAGGTTGTGGCGTTTCACATTGATACCGGAATACCAGGCGCCGGTCGGGTTATTACCGATGGCGTACGTGCGGCGGCCAAAGTTGGTTTTGTGCAGCAGAAAAGCGAACAGCAGCGCCAGCACGATGAACAAAGCAAACTCAAATGACAGCGCGCCCCACACGTAACCCTGGCCAAACCACGCAAAGCTCGCAGGCCAGGTGTTAAGCGCCTGATCGCCGAGAAGAATGTAGGTAATACCGCGATACAGGCTCATGGTGCCGATGGTGATCACAATCGAAGAGAGGTTGAAGCGCGTCACCAGAATGCCGTTGAACAACCCGCACAGCAGCCCAACGCCCAGGCCGACGCACACCAGCAGCGGCGTATCCACACCCGCCTGGGCGCAAAACCCCATCGCCGTGGAGCTGAGCGCGATGGTGGCGGCGACAGAAAGGTCAATTTCGCGGGCAATGATCAGCATCGCCATCGGCAACACGATGATCGCTTTTTCGGTGAAGTTGAAAGTCGCGTCGGAAAGATTCCAGATATTGAGGAAATAGGGCGACGCGAGGGCGTTTACCACAAACACCGCCAGCGTCACCGCCAGTAAAAAACCTTCCCAGCACAACAAGCGCTTAAAGAGTGGTGTCGCGGCAGGGGTATTTTTCACGGGCTCAGAAGTCAATATTTTGCTCATGGTTTCACCGCCTGTTTTTGTCGCGCCAGCGCCGTGTCACGCAGGATCAGGCGGCCTTTGCGTTTGTTACCGCGCTCGTTGAGCAGCACCGCGATGACGATCACCGTGCCGGAAATCGCCATCTGCCAGAACGGCGAAATGCCAATTACCGGCAACGCGTTATTGATAACGCCA
This sequence comes from Kosakonia sacchari SP1, assembly GCF_000300455.3. Taxonomy (NCBI): domain Bacteria; kingdom Pseudomonadati; phylum Pseudomonadota; class Gammaproteobacteria; order Enterobacterales; family Enterobacteriaceae; genus Kosakonia; species Kosakonia sacchari. The sequence goes on along the minus strand of NZ_CP007215.2, from coordinate 4,801,300 downwards.
AGGAACAGTGCGCCGAACAAACAGCCGGGCACGCGCCCGGTGCCGCCCATGGTGCTGATGCCGCCAATCACACAGGCGGCAACCACTTGCAGTTCGAACCCGTTAGCCACGTCGACATAGGCCACGGCAAAACGTGAAATCCACAAATAGCCGCAAAAACCTGCCAGTGCGCCAGAAAGGCAGAAGCTGACAAACTGCATCTTCCCGGCGTTGATACCGGTGTAATACGCCGCCGTGGCGTTGCCGCCCGCGGTATAGAGCGCTCGCCCGGTGCGGCTATAACGCAGGAAGTAGCCCACCAGCAGCAATACGGCGATGGCGCACCAGCTCAGTACTGGCAAACCCAGCACCGAGGCACGCGGCAGGCCGAGAAAATCTGCGCCCATCTGGTTCGAGTTCACCCAGCCGCCGCCGGAGAGCAAAAAGATCATCCCGCGATAAATACTCATGGTGCCAAGCGTGACGACAATCGCCGGGATACCGAGTTTCCATACCAGCAGACCATTGATGATGCCCATCACCAGCCCGAGCACCGTTGCCAGCAGCAGCAACGACCAGACCGGCACATCCGGGTGATGGAAGTTGATCAACGCGACAATCATGCCGGTCAGCGCCAGGTTGGCCGCCATCGACAGGTCGATACCTTTGGTCAGGAGCACCATCATTTGTCCGAGGGCGAGGATTATCAGAATGGCGGTATCGTTGAACATCTCCACCAGGTTACCGGGACTGATAAACGAAGGGACACGGCTGCCGATAGCCAGCACCAGCAGCACAATCACGCCGCCGAGCAGCGCTTCGCGATGTTTAAGCAGTTGTTGCCACATTATGCTGCCTCCTTCCCGGCACCGCTGGCGGCGCTGACGATGGTTTCCGCCGTCGCTTCACCGGTCTGGTACTCGGCGACCATTAGCCCTTCGTGCATAACGATCACCCGATCGGCCATGCCCATCACTTCCGGCAGTTCGGAAGAGACCATAATCACCGCCAGCCCCTGTGCCACCAGTTCAGACATAAACTGGTGTACGGCGGCTTTGGAGCCGATATCGATGCCTTTCGTTGGCTCATCAAGAATGATCACTTCCGGATGGGTGGCGAGCCATTTGCCGATCACCACTTTTTGCTGATTGCCGCCGGAGAGGGTTTCTACCGCCTGTTTCCAGCTAAAGGCTTTCACCTGCAAACGCCGGGCGTACTCATCCGCCAGCGCCCACTCTTTGGCCTCGTTGAGCACGCCGTTGCTATTGAGTTTGCTGAGCTGCGGCAGGCTGATGTTCTGGGCAATCGACAGTTCGATAATCGCGCCCTGCTTTTGCCGCTCTTCCGGCACACAGACAATCCCGGCGTTGATGGCATCCGCAGGCTGGCGGAAATGCATCGTTCGCCCGTTAAGGATGATGTCGCCCGAAGCGGGGCGCGACACGCCAGAAAGCGCCTGCATCAGTTCCGTGCGACCGGCACCGACCAGGCCGTAAAAGCCGAGGATCTCGCCTTTGCGCAGCGAAAAGTTGATATGGGCAAATTCGGTGGGATGGCATAAATCGCGCACTTCAAGCACGGTTTCGCCGAGTGTGCAGGCCACTTTCGGCCAGCTCTGGTTAATGGCGCGCCCGACCATCATCGCCACCATTCGCTCTTCGCTGATGTCATTGATGGCGCCGGAATCGACATACACCCCGTCGCGCAAAATGGTGTAGTGATCCGCCAGCTCGAAAATTTCATCAAACTTGTGCGAGATAAACAGGATCGCTTTGCCTTCCTGCTTCAGGCGCTCAACGATTTGGTAGAACTCCAGAATTTCATGCTGCGAGAGCGCGGCTGTCGGTTCGTCCAGAATCACCACCTGCGCTTCAAAGGAGAGCGCACGGGCAATCGCCACCATGTGGCGCTGGGCGATACTCAATGTTTTCAGCGTCGCGCGCGGGTCAATTTGCACTTCCAGCCGGGTGAGGATCGCCTGCGCTTGCTGGTGCATGGCGGGCCAGTCGAGTTTTTTCAACAGCCCTTTATATAAATACTGCCCGACAAAGATGTTTTCGGTGACCGAGAGTTCGTCGAACAGCACTGTTTCCTGGTGAATGGCGGTGATCCCCACTTTATGCGCCGATTCGGGCGTAGGCAGTGAAATCGGGATCGCTTTATAGAGAATTTCGCCCTCTTCAGGCTGGTAAATACCGGTCATCACTTTGACCAGCGTGGATTTCCCCGCGCCGTTTTCACCGATCAACGCGGTGACTTTGCCGGGCCAGAGATCGAGCTGCACGTTCTCAAGGGCGCGCACACCGGGAAAGACCTTGGTGATGCCCTTGAGCGACAGCAGAGGGGTGGATGCCGTCATGATAGTTCTCCAGTTTTTGCCCTCTCCCGCAAAAGAGGGCAGGAAGGGATCAGAAAATCTTCGAGAACTTATCAATGTTGCTGGCGTCGTAGACGAACGGTTCCGCCATTGCGCCGTTACCGTCGGCATCCAGTTTCACTTTGCCGAGTTTGCCCATGCTGGCTTCGTCTTTGGTTGCCGTACCTTTCACCAGATCATCCGCTAAATAGGTGGCGGCATAACCGAGGTCGATCGGGTTCCAGATGGCGAAACTTTTGCTCGCGCCGGACTTAATCGCGCCCGCCATTTCAGACGGCAGCCCTAAACCGGTGACATACACTTTGCCAATCTTGCCCTGGTCTTTTACCGCTTGCGCCGCCGCGACAATGCCGACCGACGACGGCGAGACGATCACTTTCAGGTCCGGGTACGATTTCAGCAGGCCGACCGCTTCGCGGTAGCTTTTATCGGAGAGATCGTCGCCATAAGCGACGGTCACCAGGTTAATCGACGGGTACTTCGGCAGCACCTTTTTCATCTCCGCAATCCAGATGTTCTGGTTGGTGGAGGTGGGCGTGGCGCTAAGAATCGCCACATCGCCTTTTTCAACGTTCAGCGCTTTTAGCGCATCGGCGGCCAGTTTGACGTTGGTTTCGCCAATCAGCGCGTTATTCGAGGGGTTGAGGTGGATCTGGCGTCCGGCTTTTGCCACGCCGGAATCCCACGACACCACTTTGATGCCGCGCTGAATCGCTTTTTTCAGCACCGGCACCACGGCATCGGGATCGTTGGCGGAGATGGCGATCGCATCCACCCCCTGGGCGATCAACCCGTTAAGCACTTCGATCTGCGCTTCGGCCGTGGTGGTGGTGGGACCGGTGTAGATCACTTTGACATCACCTAGCTCTTTGGCTGCCTCCTGTGCGCCGGTGTTTGCTGCTTCAAAAAAGCCATTACCTAAAGATTTCGCCACAAGGGCGATTTTTACTTCAGCTAAAGCGGAACCGGACAACGCCAGCATGGCAACGGTGAGGATTAAGCTTGCTTTTGTTTTCATTGCTTTTACTCCACGAGAGTTAGTGTTTGTAGGGCTTGCAGGTGAGGATTCGCCCCGTCTCAATGAGCGGGGCGCGATGTTGTTATGGGTACAGATCTAATGCCGATTGCAGCGGCGTCACGCCAAAGCGTTTACCCAGCGCAATCAACTCTTGCTGCGTGATGGTCTGTTTCATACCGCCCATCGAATAGATTTTTACCAGCACCTCGGCAGATTTCTCGGCGGTGTCGATCAGGCCAAAGGCTTCGTCGAGCGTCGGCCCGCTGCCGAACACACCGTGGAAGGGCCACAGCACCAGCGAATGTTTCTGCATATCTTTGGCGGTTGCCTGGCCGATTTCATCGGTGCCTGGCACCATCCACGGCAGAATGCCAACGCCATCCGGGAACACCACCAGACATTCGGTGCTGCCTTCCCACAGCTTGCGGGTAATCAAATCAGAGGTGTTTTCCAGCACGTAGGTCAGCGCAATCAGGTTGGTGGCGTGGCAGTGCATAATCACACGGTCTTTCCCGCCGGTGGCTTTGATGCGCTCGCAGTGCGACAAGAAGTGCGCCGGTAGCTCTGACGTCGGTACCGCTTCGTGTTCCAGCCCCCACAGAATGTGGTAGCCCGCGCCGTCGCTGTCGACTTTCACAACGCCTAAATTTGCAGCTGGATCGAGCTGCACATTACGGAAAAATTTGCCGGAGCCGGTGACGATAAACGGCGTGTTAGCCAGCAGCGGCATCGGCTGGCTCAGGGCGATATAGCGCGGTTTCTGGTGAAAATCAGCGGCGAACGATGTGATATCGGCCTCATCCAGGCGCAGTGTCAGGTTGCCGCCGTTGCGTTCATCCCAGCCTTTCAGCCAGGCGTCCGAGGTGGCTTTGATCATCCCCTGGACGAACCAGGAATCGGTAATGGTCTGCATAGTCTTCTGTTTCCCGTTTATTGCCCGGTAGCGCTGCGCTTACCGGGCTGATGAATGCGCAGCGATTAGCCGCGTTTGCTTAATACGTCTTTCTCATAGGCCCGCACGCTTTCCAGCCACTGGCTACCGGCTGGCGTATCGTGGCGCTGGCAGTACATTTCCCACACCGCCTGCCACGGCAGGGATTTCTGCTCTTCGAGCAGCGCCAGGCGCGCGGTGTAATCGCCATCCGCTTCCAGTTTGCGCAGTTGTTCAACCGGTTCGAGCAGCGCGCGCAGCAGCGCTTTTTTCATGTTGCGCGTACCAATTACCCACGCGGCGATGCGGTTGATAGAGGCGTCGAAAAAGTCGAGCCCGATGTGTACGCGGTCGAACAGTTTGTGGCGGATGATTTCGCTGGCGATGGCCTGGGTTTCGTCATCCAGCAGCACCACGTGGTCGCTGTCCCAGCGTACCGGGCGGCTGACGTGCAGCAGCAGACGCGGCACATAGAGCATGGCGGCAGAGATTTTGTCGGAGATAACCTCCGTTGGATGGAAGTGACCGGCATCGAGGCACAGCGCGGTCTGGCGGCTGGTGGCGTAACCCATATAAAACTCGTTGGAGCCGACGGTGTAGCTCTCAGCGCCGATGCCGAACAGCTTACTTTCCACCGCGTCGATATGGTGCGCCGGGTTCAGTTTCTCGCTGATCACCTCATCCAGCGCAGCCAGCAGACGCTGGCGCGGCGCGAGACGGTCAACGGTGACATCTTTCATGCCGTCCGGGATCCAGATATTCATCACCGACGGCGTACCCAGTTGTTCGCCAAAGTAAGCGGAAACGCGGCGGCTGGCTTTTACATGGTCGATCCAGAACTGGCGGATCTCGTCATTGGCGTGAGAAAGCGTGAAGCCATCGGCGCTCAGCGGGTGCGAGAAGCAGGACGGGTTGAAGTCCAGCCCCAGGTTATTGGCTTTTGCCCACTGCACCCAGTTTTTGAAGTGCTCGGGTTTGATTTCATTACGCGCGACCGGCGTTTCGGCTTCGTGATAAATCGCATGCAGGTTCAGGCGTTTCGGACCGGGGATCAGGCTTAGCGCTTGTTCCAGATCGGCGCGTAATTCCGTGGCATTGCGCGCTTTACCCGGATAATTGCCGGTAGCCTGAATGCCGCCGGTCAGGCTGCCTTCCGGATTTTCGAAACCGGCAACGTCATCGCCCTGCCAGCAGTGCATGGAAACCGGCAGCCTGTCGAGCTGGCGCAGTGCCTCCTCGACATCGATCCCCACAGCGGCGAAACGCTGTTTAGCTATGTCCCAGGCTTGTTCAAGTTGAGTGGTCATGCGCAAAGCTCCTTTGTCTGTCGTTTTTGCTGAAAGCGCGCGACGTAGCGGGCGATTTCATTATCAGGATTAGGGGAAAACGTAATCAGTGAATGGTTAGCCGTGACCAGCTGGCGAAAATCATCGACGTTGCTTAGCTCATCCAGCGTCATCAGTTGCACGCCAATATTGCCCAGTGTCGAGGCCTCCACCGGCCCGGCGACGACCGGCAGCCCGCAGGCATCGGCGCAGAGCTGGTTCAGTAACTGGTTCTGGCAGCCGCCGCCGACAATATGCAGGCGGGTAAACGGCTTACCACGCAGGAAAGCCAGTTCGCTCAGCACATCGGCATACAGCAGCGCGAGGCTATCGAAGATGCAGCGCGCCAGTTCGGCAGCGTTTTGCGGTACGGGTTGACCCGCTTCCCGGCAGGCGGCCTGGATTTCGGCGCTCATATTGTCCGGGTTGATAAAGCGATCGTCGTTCGGATTAATCACGCAGCGGCAGAGAGGGAGCGGCTCGGTGAGCGCGATCAGCGCTGGCAAATCGGTGATGTTTTGCTCTTTCAGCACGCGTTGCAGCAGCCACAATCCCATGATGTTTTTCAGCACCCGGTAACGGCCTTCGGCACCGCCTTCGTTGGTGATATTGGCGGCGAGCGCCTCATCGCTGGTGTGCGGGGTTTTGCTCTCAAAGCCCATCAGTGACCAGGTGCCGGAAGAGAGATACGCCGCATCGTGGTTTTCCAGCGGTGCGGCGATAACCGCGCTGGCAGTGTCGTGGCTGGCGACGGCGACGACCGGAATGGCATTACCCTGTGGGCAGATCCAGTTGCCGATAACGTTGCCAGGATGGGTTGGCGTGCCAAACCAGCGAGCCGGAACGCCTGCCCAGCTCAGCAGTGATTCATCCCAGTTATCGGTGTTGATATTGACCAGTTGGGTGGTGGTGGCGTTGGTGTATTCCCAGTTGAGGTTGCCGGTCAGGCGGTAGCTGAAGTAATCCGGGATCAGCAGCACGTGATCGGCCTGTTCCAATAAGTGCGGTTGCTGTTCTGCCAGTGCGCGTAACTGGTACAGGGTGTTGAAGGGTAAAAACTGAATACCGCTGCGGCGATAGATATCGGCTTTGCCGGGATTTTGCAGCGCCCGGTGCATCACGCCATCGGTGCGATTATCGCGGTAGGCAATCGGCAGCCCGACGCGCTGGCCGTCGCGATTGATCAGGATGTAATCGACGCCCCAGGTATCAATACCGATGCTGTCCGGTTGTATGCCTTCGGCGCAAACCTTGTTCAGGCCGAGGCGGATTTCGGCTTCCAGGCCGTCGATATCCCAGCAATCAAAGCCGTCCACTTTTTGCAGACAGTTTACAAAACGGTGGATTTCGCGAAGCGAAAGCGTGCGGTTCTGGCGGTCATAGCGCGCCAGCATGACGCGTCCGCTGGAGGCGCCTAAATCCACCGCAACACAATGGCGAAAAGTCATGATCGGGTCCTTCTTAGAGTCATTGCGGACAGTCTAAAAAGGGCGGAACCGTCGTACCTTCTTGCTACTGACAACGGCGATTTCGCGCTGGCAAGAAAGCAAAGGTGAACGTGAGAGAGTTCACAGTTTCCAGTAATCGCGAGGTTTTCGGCCATTGTGACCCTCACCACATTTCCCGATCTTTCCGGCCGTTTCTTGAAAAAACGGCAGGCTATGCGCAAATCGGCGTCGAAAATTTAAGGTGAGGTCGAAAACCCTTAATTACTATTTTGAGAACATTTCTCAAGACCGGGGCCATCATGACCGTATTGCATAGCGTGGATTTTTTTCCGTCAGGTAAATCACCCGTTGCCATTGAACCGCGATTGCCCCAGGCCGCGTTTCCGGAACATCATCATGATTTTCATGAAATTGTGATTGTTGAACATGGAACGGGGATTCATGTGTTCAATGGTCAGCCTTATACCATCAGCGGCGGGACGGTCTGTTTTGTGCGCGATCATGACCGCCATTTGTATGAACATACCGATAATCTCTGTTTGACCAATGTGCTGTACCGTTCGCCGGATGCGTTCCAGTTCCTTGCCGGGTTGAACCAGTTGCTGCCGCAGGAGCAGGACGGGCATTACCCATCGCACTGGCGGGTAAGCCAACACACGCTGGGGCTGGTGCGCGGCATCATTAGTCAGATGGAAGAGATGGGCAGTGAAGCGACAACCCATGACATTGCCAACCGCGAGATCCTGTTTATGCAGTTGCTGGTGTTATTGCGTAAAAGCAGCCAGCAGGAAGATGCGGGCAACAGCGATGCGCGGCTCAACCAGCTGATGCTGTGGCTGGAGGATCACTTCGCCGAGGATATTTGCTGGGAGTCGCTGGCGGAACAGTTCACCTTGTCGTTGCGTACGCTGCACCGCCAGCTAAAACAGTCCACCGGCATGACGCCGCAGCGCTATTTGAACCGCCTGCGGTTGATTAAAGCGCGCCATATGCTGCGCCATAGCGACGAGAGTGTTACCGATATCGCCTTTCGCTGCGGTTTCGGCGACAGTAACCACTTTTCGACGCTGTTTCGCCGCGAGTTTGACTGGTCACCGCGTGATATCCGCCAGGGGCGCGACACGCTGCTTCAGTAACGAGAAGGCTATCACCGATTTTTTGCCGGGCTTCCGTTAATAATGTCAGGTTGTTCACGGCAGAGGTGGCGTTGTGGCTGGTCAGTTAATTCTTCGTAAAGCAGACTTTTTCCCGCGCGCCGGACAGGCGGTCGCGGTGGCCGATCGCTACCCGCAAAATGTTTTTGCCGAACATACCCATGAGTTCTGCGAACTGGTGATGGTGTGGCGCGGCAATGGTTTGCACGTGCTTAATGGCCGCCCTTACCGCATTACGCGCGGCGATCTGTTTTATATTCGCGCCGAAGATTGCCACTCTTACGCCTCGGTTAATGACCTGGTGTTGCAGAACATTATCTACTGTCCGGACCGGCTGACGCTGAACCTCGACTGGGCGGCGCATATTCCGGGGCTTAACGGCGCGCCAGGGAACCCGCACTGGCGTATTGGCAGCAGCGGAATGGCGCAGGCGCGGCAGGTGATTACGCAACTGGAACATGAGAGCGCGAAGGACGATCCGCTGGCCAATTTGATGGCGGAAACCCTGTTTGCCCAACTGGTGATGACCTTAAAACGGCACCGTTTTGCCACCGATAACCTTGCCGCGACCCATAGCGAAACGCTGCTGGATAAGCTTATTACCGCGCTTTCCGGCAGCCTGAATCGCAGCTTTGTGCTGGAGCGTTTTTGTGAACAGGAACAGTGCAGCGAGCGGGCGCTGCGCCAGCAGTTTCGTACTCAAACCGGGATGACCATCAACCACTATTTGCGTCAGTTGCGCATTTGCCACGCGCAATTTTTGTTGCAGCACTCCGAGCAGATGATCAGCGAAATCGCCATGCAGTGTGGCTTTGAGGACAGTAATTACTTTTCGGTGGTGTTTAGCCGCGAGGTAGGGATGACGCCAGGTCAGTGGCGTCATCGTAGCCGGGTTGCTGCCTGATTAGCTCGCCATGCCGAGGCCGACGATATTGGCGGCGACAATGATTACCACACAACCGAGACTCAGCACACTTACCGGTTGTCGTCCGGCGTTCTTCCACTCTTTGAGCACCAGCCCAACCAGCCCGCCGCACAGCACATAGAAGCTCATATGCAGCATCCAACTAATGTAGTCATACTGCCCCGGAATACGCGCATGGCCCCAGGCGTAGAAGAAGAATTGCAGATACCACATCAGGCCGCCCAGCGCGGAAAGCAGGATATTGCTGATGATCAGCCCTTTTGCCAGCGAGAAGTCGGCTTTTAGCGACAGGTTTTTTACTTTTGCCAGGCGGATAAAACAGAAACTCAGGTTGACCAGCGCACCGCCGCCCATGATCACCACATAACTTGGCAGCGCAGTGTAGAGCGGGTCGATACCCAGTGCGGCAGCGGCTTCGTGCATTGGTTTGGCGGCATTCATCGCAAAGGACATCCCGGCAGAGAACACGCCGCACATTACCGCCAGCGCTAACCCTTTTCTCAGGTTGAACTCTTCGGCTTTGATGCCCATTTTGCGCTCTTTCAACTGACCGGCGCGGGTGACAATGCCAACGCCAATCAACGCTACCAGCACACCCAGCAGCGTCATCCGCCCGCCTTCGGTGTTGATCAGCACATCGAAGTGACCGTTGAGGATCGGCGTCATCAACGTACCGACAATCAGCGTAATGCCAATGGCGATACCAATGCCCATCGACATGCCTAAGTAGCGCATGGTCAGGCCATAGTTGATGTTACCGATGCCCCACATTGCGCCGAAAAGAAACACCGGCAGCAGAGTTGAAGCGCTAAACGAACTGAAATAAGCCCAAAAATCAGGCAATAACAGCGCGCTGATAGTCCAGGGAAGGATCAACCAGGAGACGATGCCGCCGATTGACCACATGGTTTCCCAGGACCAACTTCTTACCTTTTTAAACGGGGCATAGAAACAGGCTGCACTGGCTGCACCTATCAAATGCCAAAAAATACCCATCGTAATCGCGTTACTCATTTCACAATCCTCTTTGTTTTTATCGCCGGGATACGAGCAGCCGACCTGATGAGTGTAAAAATCGGTCAGAGGATTAACCTTGAGGCGTTTGCCGCGTTGCGTTGCAGGCTGGCAATGAGCGCATGATGAGGGTGAGCGGCTTCACAAATTCAATAACATAACCAAAAGTTATAACCTTATTAAAACTACGGCATTGATAAACATTTTCAATATCATTTAATTAACTATAATGAACCAACTGCTTACGCGGCGTTAACACAATAGCCGCTTACCCTTAATGGAGATGAATATGAGCTATACACTGCCCGCTCTGCCGTATGCATACGATGCCCTCGAACCGCATTTCGACAAGCAGACGATGGAAATCCATCACACTAAACATCACCAGACCTACGTGAACAACGCAAACGCCGCGCTGGAAAGCCTGCCGGAGTTCGCGAGCCTGCCGGTTGAAGAGCTGATCACCAAACTGGACCAGCTGCCAGCAGACAAAAAAACCGTACTGCGTAACAACGCAGGCGGTCACGCTAACCACAGCCTGTTCTGGAAAGGCCTGAAAAAAGGCACTACCCTGCAGGGCGATCTGAAAGCCGCTATCGAGCGTGATTTCGGTTCCGTGGACAATTTCAAAGCTGAATTCGAAAAAGCAGCGGCAACTCGCTTTGGTTCCGGCTGGGCATGGCTGGTACTGAAAGGTGACAAACTGGCTGTGGTTTCTACCGCAAACCAGGATTCCCCGCTGATGGGTGAAGCGATCTCTGGCGCGTCTGGCTTCCCGATCGTGGGCCTGGATGTGTGGGAACACGCTTACTACCTGAAATTCCAGAACCGCCGTCCGGACTACATCAAAGAGTTCTGGAACGTGGTGAACTGGGACGAAGCTGCTGCACGTTTCGCTGCGAAAAAATAAGCCGCTTTCGTCACGCATTAGCGCGTGAGTCGAAACCCCGCCAGGCATTGCCGGCGGGGTTTTTTTATTCCTTTTGTCTGCCATAAACCAAAAGGAACGATGATCCTAAAATAATGAAATAATGTTTTGTTATGGTTGTTTGATCACTTTTCTCGCATTAATCCGGGTCTACGCTCTCTTCATCCGCGCGGCTGTTGTTCCGTTTAACCGGAGTGCCAGCGCCATAAAAATCGAACGGTTTTTACAGGTGAAGATATGCAAATCAAGCGTGCAATAGAAAAAATCCCTGGCGGGATGATGCTGGTTCCATTGTTCATCGGTGCCTTGTGCCACACTTTTGCGCCCGGCGCAGGGAAGTATTTCGGTTCGTTCACCAACGGTATGATTACCGGCACCGTGCCGATCCTGGCGGTGTGGTTTTTTTGCATGGGCGCGTCGATCAAACTGAGCGCGACCGGTACGGTGCTGCGTAAATCCGGCACGCTGGTGGTGACGAAAATCGTGGTCGCCTGGGTCGTGGCGGCTGTCGCGTCGCGGTTGATTCCGGAACACGGCGTGGAAGCGGGTTTTTTTGCCGGACTATCGACACTGGCGCTGGTAGCATCGATGGATATGACCAACGGCGGGTTGTATGCCTCCATCATGCAGCAGTACGGCACTAAGGAGGAGGCCGGGGCATTTGTGCTGATGTCGCTGGAATCCGGTCCATTGATGACGATGATTATTCTCGGCACTGCCGGGATTGCTTCTCTTGAACCGCATGTGTTTGTCGGCGCGGTGCTGCCATTCCTCGTGGGGTTCGCGCTGGGTAATCTCGACCCGGAACTGCGCGAGTTCTTCAGCAAGGCAGTGCAAACACTGATTCCGTTCTTCGCCTTCGCGCTTGGCAACACCATCGATTTAAGTGTGATTGCACAAACCGGGCTGCTGGGGATTTTGCTGGGTGTCGCGGTGATTGTGATTACCGGGATCCCGCTGATAATTGCCGATAAACTGATTGGCGGCGGTGACGGCACTGCGGGCCTGGCAGCCTCCAGTTCGGCTGGTGCTGCGGTGGCAACGCCGGTGCTGATTGCTGAAATGGTGCCGGACTTCAAAGCGATGGCGCCAGCCGCGACCGCGCTGGTGGCGACTTCGGTGATCGTTACCTCGATCCTGGTGCCGATTCTAACTTCCGTTTGGTCACGAAAAGTGAAAGGGGCGGAAGCGGAAATGTCGATACGAAACACCGTGAAATAACGGAATGAAGCCGACCTTTACAGGCCGGCTTTTGCATTAGCGGATAGCAAAAACAGTGTCGATAATATTGCACTGATCTTCATTGAGGGCGCCACCGAAGTTACGGGCGACGGGTGTACAGTAGCCAAATTTGCGCGATACCACGGTTTTGATGGTAGTAACAAAATCGTCGCCGATGCTGTAGATGGCCATAAATTTGCCGATCTCTTGCTGCACCTGATGCAGCGTTGCCACATCACCTTGCCGCCACGCTTCCCGCGCTTTTACGAACAGCTCCGGCATCACGTTGTTTAAGCCTGAAATCACTCCTGCGCCGCCCGCCAGCAGGTTGGGAATGAAATATTCGTCGTAGCCGCACAGCACGGCGAAATCATCGCGCACGTTCTTGGTTGCCAGAATCATATTGCGGGTGTGCGACTGGCAATCCACGGTGTCTTTAATGCCAGCAAAATCGGGGAATTCGGCGGCCAGCGTCGCCACCAACTCGGGGGTTAAATCGCAGCCGGTTCGCGCCGGGAAGTTATAGGCAAACCATTTGCCGCTGATCGCTTTGCCCAGCGCGCGGAAGTAGCTTAAAAGCTGGTTGCTGGTTTGCCCATAGTAATAAGGCGGCAGCACCATCACGGCTTCATAGCCGGTGCGGTAGGCTTCATCGGCCATCCACAGAATGTCGTTAAAACAGGTGGAAGAGACGTTAGCCACCATCGAAATGGGCGACATAGCGCGCGCTTCACGAATCAGCATTACGCGTTCGTCCAGTGAGAAAGAGGCGAATTCGCCAATGCTACCCATCAGCAATACCACGTCGATTTTCGCCGCCGTCAGGCGGGTAATATGCTGCTTTAATCCATTGAGATCGATGTTGCCTTCACTGTCCATCGGCGTGATGGAAGGACACCAGACGCCGGAAAAGGGGATTGTTTGCGTCACGTCACTGCCTCCTCGATTAATGAAATCATGTTTCAAAAGCGTAAGGTAAGTGATAGCACGGCACAGAGGCGCACATGTGCATGAATGTCTCATTTTTGCAGGTTTGGTCTGCGAACAATTGTGGTGTAATACCGTGATGAACGAAGCCTGTTGGAGGGAATATGCAACATCCGGTTGACGTATTTGTAGGAAAAATAAGGGATTATCAGGGCAGCCGACCGAGCGCCATCGCAAAATTGCAGGTTGAAGGCGAACTCATGCTCACCGAAACCGGCATTGCCGGAGACGAGCAGGCGGAAAAGAGTTACCACGGTGGGACGGATCGTGCGTTGTGCCACTACCCGCGAGAACACTATGCACACTGGGCGCAGATGTTTCCGCAGCAGGCGGCATTATTTTGTGCCCCGGCGTTTGGCGAAAACCTTTCCACCAGCGGCCTGACAGAGAAAAATGTCTTTATCGGCGATATCTTTCGCTGGGGCGACGCGCTGATTCAGGTGACGCAACCGCGCTCGCCCTGTTTCAAACTCAATTTCCACTTTGGTATCAGCGATATGTCAACGCAGATGCAGTCCAGCGGCCGCACTGGCTGGCTTTATCGGGTGATTGCGGGCGGCAATGTATCGGCTGAAGCGCCGCTGGAGCTGGTTTCACGCGTGAGCGATGTCAGCGTCTATGACGCGGCGGCGATTGCCTGGTTTCAGCCGTTTGACGACGAGCAATATCATCGCCTGCTGGCAGCAGCGGGATTGTCGGCGAGCTGGACGCGTACGATGCAAAAGCGGCGTTTGAGCGGCACGATTGAAGATAATTCGCGCAGGTTGTTGGGAAAATAAAACGCCCCTCCGGTGAACGGAGAGGGCGAGTTATCAAGCGCGTTTATATAACGGCAGCCATATCGTCAGGCGTAAACCGCCGAGCGGGCTGTCGTCTGCTTTTACCCAGCCGCGATGCTGCTGGATAGCGGTTTCGACAATCGCCAGACCAAGCCCCGTACCGCCGGACTCGCGATCGCGCGCTTCATCGGTGCGGTAGAACGGGCGGAAAATCTGTTCCCTGTCTTCCGGGCTGACGCCGGGACCGTCATCGTCCACGTTAATGGTGATGCCGTCTTTATCCACCGCGAAACTGACTTCGATTTTGCTGTGCGAGTAACGCAGCGCGTTGCGCACAATGTTTTCGACCGCACTTTCCAGCGCGCTGGGGTTACCGTACAGCGGCCATGGGCCCGGCGGGAAATTGATGGTCAGGGATTTGCCCATCTGCTCCGCTTCAAACGCCGCGTTATCCAGCACCTCATTCCACATCTGATTGGCTTTCACCGTTTCGCTGACCAGCGCGTTTTTCTGCTGATTGCGCGACATCACCAGCAGATCGTTGATCATGCTGTCCAGCCGCTGTGCTTCAGTTTCAATACGCTCCAGCTCTTTGCTTTCGCCGCTGCGGCGACGCAGCAGGGCGGTGCCGAGCTGCAAGCGTGTGAGCGGTGTACGCAGTTCGTGCGAGATGTCGGAAAGCAGGCGCTGCTGCGCGGTCATCATGCGTTCGAGCGCTGTCACCATCTGGTTGAAACTGGCGCCGGCGGCCAGAAACTCTTGCGGCCCTGATTCCAGTTCCGGATGCTGCCGCAAGTTGCCTTGCGCCACTTCATCCGCCGCATTTTTCAACTTACGCGCCGGTTTCGCCAGGCTCCATGCCAGCCACAACAGCAGCGGCGAGCTGATAAGCATGGTGACAATCAACAGCAATAACGGGCGGTCAAACAACAGGTTGATAAAGTCAGATTGCGAACTGCTGGCGGGACGAATCAGATAGAGTTGGTAGTTATCTTCCCCGTCACGAACGGAGAAGGGCCCTACCATTTCGACCCGGCCATATTTCTTTTTCTGCGGATGGTCGGAGTTGTCCGCCTGGCCGATGAAGTTACGGATGATTTGCATCTCGTTGCGTTCGGCGCCAATGACGCGCCCTTCGCTGGTCACCAGCAGCAGACGTTGACCCGGCGGCGCCCATTTGTCGATGGCGCGGAAAAGCCTGCGCCACCACATCAGATCGTTCGGCGGGTCGTTCGACAGTTCCGCTTCAACATGCTGTTCAATCATCACGCCCTGACGCTGCTCACTGTCCAGCAATTCCGTCATCTGACGGGAGTCCAGCTTTGGCACCATCAAAACCAGCATCAATACCAGCGCCAGCGTTAACCAGAAAATGGCAAAGATGCGGGCGGTCAAACTTCCTATCATGAAGCGGACACCATCAGATAACCGCGGCCGCGCAGGGTTTTAAACCACGGATGCCCATCTTTACGCTCTGGCAGTTTGCGGCGCAGATTGGAAATATGCATATCAATAGCGCGGTCGAACGGCGTTAAACGTTTACCCAGCACTTCCTGGCTCAAATGTTCACGCGATACCACTTGGCCTAAATGTTGCGCCAGCAAGTAAAGCAGCGTGAATTCAGTGCCGGTCAGTTCCAGCGCCTGGCCTTCAAAGCTGGCTTCCTGACGACCCGGATTAAGACTCAGCGCGTCCACTTCAAGCGTGGGTGAGCCGTTATCGTTGTTTTGCTGCTGCTCGCTCCAGTGCGAGCGGCGCAAGATTGCGCGAATACGCGCGACCAATTCACGATCGTTAAACGGTTTTGGCAGATAGTCATCCGCGCCCAGCTCAAGGCCGAGAACGCGATCGAGTTCGCTGCCGCGTGCGGTCAGCATAATGACCGGTGTCTGGTGTGTCTGGCGTAGCTCTTTAAGTGTGTCGATACCGTTTTTCTTCGGCATCATGACATCAAGCAAAAGCAGGTCAATGCTGTCGTCGAGGAGGTCGAGCGCCTGCTCCCCGTCATGGGCAACGAGCACATTGAAACCTTCCATGTCGAGTAGCTCCTTTAACAGGGAAGTAAGCTCTCGGTCATCATCTACTAAAAGGATTTTATTCATTGTTTAAATACCTCCGAGGCAGAAATTACGTCATCGAGACTCGCTAATCCATGACTTTACGTTGTTTTACACCCCCTGACGCATGTTTGCAGCCTGAATCGTAGACTGATTATCGTTGAATCGTGAGACGAAAAGGTTACTGGAGTAAATGATGCGCATCGTTACCGCTGCCGTCATGGCCTCAACGCTGGCGTTTAGCACCGTTAGCCAGGCTGCTGGCGTCGTAACAGGCGATAACTGGCACCCGATTGATGGGTTTGCACAGCGCAGTGTTCAGAGCCATATGTTCGACGGTATTAATTTAACCGAACATCAGCGTCAGCAGATGCGGGATTTAATGAGGCAGGCGCGGCACGATCAGCCTCCTGTAAATGTTAGCGAAATGGAGACAATGCATCGCCTTGTCACCGCAGAAAATTTTGATGAAAACGCTGTGCGCGCTCAGGCAGAAAAAATGGCGCAGGAGCAAGTTGCTCGTCAGGTTGAAATGGCGAAAGTCCGCAACCAGATGTACAACCTGCTTACACCGGAGCAGCAAGCGGTTTTAAACCAGAAACACCAGCAACGGATGACGCAACTGCGCGAAGTCGCACAGATGCAACAAAGTTCTCCGTCGACAGTTTTAAGTAGCAGTAGTACCCGGCATTACCAGTAACAAACCCTGTTTTCCTTGCCATAGACACCATCCCTGTCTTCCCCCACATGATGTGGGGGTTTTTTTTGCCCGCAATTCCACCGCTTAATTTCCCCATTGCTGTTGCCTGGCTTTCGTTATAATCCCTGCTGGATCCAAGCAGGAGCGTTTATGAATCAATCCTATGGGCGTCTGGTCACCCGGGCAGCGGTTGCGGCGACCGTCATGGCATCGTCACTGCTGGTAATTAAAATCTTCGCGTGGTGGTTTACCGGTTCGGTCAGTATTTTGGCGGCGCTGGTTGATTCGCTGGTGGATATTGCTGCGTCGCTAACCAACTTGCTGGTTGTACGCTATTCGCTGCAACCTGCTGACGAAGAGCACACATTCGGTCACGGAAAGGCGGAATCGCTGGCGGCGCTGGCACAAAGTATGTTTATTTCTGGTTCAGCCTTGTTCCTGTTTTTGACCGGTATTCAGCACCTTGCTAAGCCTGAACCGCTTCGTGATGCTGGCATTGGTATTACGGTCACGTTGATCGCGCTGTTTAGCACTGTGATCCTTGTCACTTTTCAGCGCTGGGTCGTGCGGAAAACCCACAGCCAGGCGGTGCGGGCGGATATGCTTCATTATCAGTCTGATGTTATGATGAACGGCGCAATTCTCATCGCGCTGGGGCTCTCCTGGTATGGATGGCATCGTGCCGATGCATTGTTTGCGTTGGGTATTGGCAGCTATATTTTGTATAGCGCGTTACACATGGGGTATGACGCAGTTCAGGCATTGCTGGACAGAGCTTTACCCGACGAAGAGCGACAGGAAATTTTCACCATTGTCACCTCCTGGCCGGGCGTCAGCGGCGCTCACGATCTTCGCACGCGGCAGTCAGGGCCGACCCGCTTTATTCAAATACATCTGGAAATGGAAGATAACCTGCCGCTCGTTCAGGCGCATCTTATTGCTGAGCAGGTAGAACAGGCGATTCTGCAACGTTTCCCGGGTTCTGATGTGATAATCCATCAGGATCCTTGTTCGGTAGTACCTCAAGGACGATAAGCACGTAGAGGCTTTCGTATTTCGTTGTAAAAAGTGAGCCAGACCAACTTTTTGTGTATAAATTACCGCCATTTGGTCTGACCTGAATCAATTCAGCAAGCTGGGATTGATATACTATTTGCAGCATAGTTGTTCGCTCCCACAGGGGAGTCGCTTCGGGCCACAGAATTTTATTTTGCATTCCTAAGTTCAGAGGTAGTCATGATTAAAAAAATCGGTGTGTTGACAAGTGGCGGTGATGCGCCAGGCATGAATGCCGCGATCCGCGGTGTCGTCCGCGCAGCATTGACAGAAGGTCTGGAAGTTGCAGGTATCTATGACGGTTACCTCGGCCTGTACGAAGACCGCATGATCCAACTTGACCGCTACAGCGTGTCCGACATGATCAACCGCGGCGGTACATTCCTCGGCTCCGCCCGCTTCCCGGAATTCCGTGAAGAGCATATCCGCGCCGTGGCTATTGAGAACATGAAAAAACGCGGTATCGACGCGCTGGTTGTTATCGGCGGCGACGGTTCCTACATGGGTGCTAAACGCCTGACTGAGATGGGTTTCCCGTGCATCGGTCTGCCGGGCACCATCGATAACGACGTAGCAGGTACCGACTACACCATCGGTTACTTCACCGCCTTGCAAACCGTGGTGGAAGCCATTGACCGCCTGCGTGACACCTCTTCTTCCCACCAGCGTATTTCCATCGTTGAAGTGATGGGTCGCTACTGCGGCGACCTGACGCTGGCGGCGGCGATTGCGGGCGGTTGCGAGTTTATCGTACTGCCTGAAGTGGAATTCAACCGTGAAGATCTGGTAGCAGAAATCAAAGCGGGTATCGCCAAAGGTAAAAAACACGCCATCGTAGCGATTACCGAGCACATCTGCGATATCGACGAGCTGGCGAAATACATCGAAAGCGAAACCCAGCGTGAAACCCGCGCCACCGTTCTTGGTCATATCCAGCGCGGCGGTTCTCCGGTGCCTTACGACCGCATTCTGGCTTCCCGTATGGGTTCTTACGCGATCGAACTGCTACTGCAAGGTTATGGCGGCCGTTGTGTTGGTATTCAGAACGAAAAAATGGTGCATCACGACATCATCGATGCTATCGAGAACATGAAACGCCCGTTCAAAGGCGACTGGCTCGACTGCGCGAAAAAACTCTACTAAGAGCAAGAACGCCCTCAATAACGAGGGCGTTTTTTTATCCTGATTTATTCCCAAAGTTATAGCCAATCTTTTTTTATTCTTTAATCATTGGATGTCTTTCTGGCAGTCTGGCGACATCAAAATCGATAACTTTAAGAGAGCGGGCGATGAATAAATGGGGCTTGGGGATTACATTATTGCTGGCTTCTACCAGCGTTCTGGCAAAGGATATCCAGTTATTAAACGTCTCTTACGATCCAACGCGTGAGCTGTATGAGCAATACAACAAAGCTTTCAGCGCGCACTGGAAACAAGAGACTGGCGACAACGTTGTGATCCGTCAGTCCCATGGCGGCTCCGGCAAACAAGCAACATCGGTTATCAACGGTATCGACGCCGATGTGGTAACTCTGGCGCTGGCCTACGATGTCGACGCGATTGCAGAACGTGGCCGTATCGATAAAAACTGGATCAAACGCTTGCCAGACAATTCCGCTCCGTACACTTCGACCATCGTTTTCCTGGTCCGTAAAGGCAACCCGAAACAGATTCATGACTGGAACGATCTGATTAAACCCGGTGTTTCAGTGATCACGCCGAACCCGAAAAGCTCCGGCGGCGCACGCTGGAACTACCTGGCTGCCTGGGGCTACGCGCTGCATCAGAACGGCGGCGATCAGGCAAAAGCGCAGGAGTTCGTCAAAGCGCTGTTTAAAAATGTCGAAGTGCTGGATTCCGGCGCACGCGGTGCGACCAATACCTTTGTTGAGCGCGGCATCGGTGATGTATTGATTGCGTGGGAAAACGAAGCGCTGCTGGCAACGAACGAACTGGGCAAAGACAAGTTTGAAATTGTCACCCCGAGCGAATCTATTCTCGCAGAACCGACCGTCTCTGTTGTCGACAAAGTGGCAGAGAAGAAAGGGACTGAGAAAGTCGCGGAAGCCTATCTGAAATATCTCTACTCGCCGGAAGGCCAGGAGATTGCCGCGAAGAACTTCTATCGTCCGCGTGACGCGCAGATAGCGGCGAAATACGCCAGCGCGTTCCCGAAACTGAAACTGTTCACCATTGATGATGTGTTCGGTGGCTGGACGAAGGCGCAAAAAGAGCACTTCTCCAACGGTGGTACGTTCGACCAAATCAGTAAACGTTAATCCCCCCAAACGCCCTCATAAGAGGGCGTTTTTGCTTTTCACCTGCGTAAAATCCAGGATTTCCAACTTGCCCTGCAATTTGCGCTATCATTCCGGTTCTTTCAGCAAAGGAAGCGGAAAAAATGAAAACAGTGCGTCGCATCGTCATTATTCTGTTGGTGCTGGCCTTACTGGCAGCGGCGGGAGCGTGGTTATGGTTTAAAAACAGCGGTAACCCGGATGCGCTGCGTCATATTGTCACCGAACAATGTTTACCGAACATGCGCGAGCATAACTCGCCAAAACCCTGCGCCCAGGTGAACCTGAAAAGCGGCTATGTGTTGATGAAAGATCGCAATGGGCCGCTGCAGTTTTTGCTGATGCCAACTTATCGCATCAACGGCACGGAAAGCCCGTTGCTGCTGCAACCGGCAACGCCCAACTTCTTCTGGCAAGCGTGGCAATCCCGCGATGTGATGAGCAAACTGCGTGGTAGTACGGTGCCGGACAACGCCATCTCGTTGACCATTAATTCACGCTCCGGGCGCACACAGAACCATTTTCATATCCATATCTCCTGCCTGCGTTCCGATGTGCGCACGCAACTGAATGACAATGCCGCACGTATCAGCAGCCAGTGGTTAGCGTTTCCTGGCGGTCTGCTCGGTCATCAATATTTAGCGCGCCGCGTGACAGAAGCGGAGTTGGTGCAACGCAGCCCGTTTGTGATGCTGGCAGAAGAAGTGCCGGAAGCAAAAGCGCATATGGGACGATTCGCGCTGGCAATGGCACAGCAGGCCGATGGCTCATTTGTGTTGCTGGCCACCGAGCGTGATCTGTTAGCGCTAAACCGCGCATCGGCAGAGGAAATTCAGGATCATCAATGCGATATCCTGAAATAACCCCACCATAATTCACGTTTACTCCGTCTGCCTGTCACCGTAGACTTGCTGAAAAAATCTACAGGAGACAGGCATGTCGCTCTGGTTTGCTCACCCTCTGTTCCTTCCCTCTGTCATTGTCGGCATCACCATCGTGCTGTGGGCCACCTCGTTATTGCCGGAATTTATCACCGCGCTGCTGTTTTTTACGGCGGCGATGGTAGCGAAAATTGCGCCGCCGGACGTCATTTTTGGCGGTTTCGCTTCATCGGCCTTCTGGCTGGTGTTCAGCGGTTTTGTGCTCGGTGTGGCAATACGCAAAACCGGTCTGGCGGATCGGGCGGCGAGAGCATTATCGGCAAAGCTGACCGACTCATGGCTGCAAATGGTCGCAAGCGTCGTACTGCTAAGTTACGCGCTGGCGTTTGTGATGCCTTCGAACATGGGACGCATTGCGTTGTTGATGCCAATCGTCGCAGCAATGGCAGCGCGCGCAGGCATTAACGAAGGGACGCGCTCCTGGTATGGGCTGGCGCTGGCGGTCGGTTTCGGCACTTTTCAGTTATCGGCAACCATTTTGCCCGCCAACGTACCAAACCTGGTGATGAGCGGCGCGGCAGAAGGCTCTTACGGCATTCATCTTAACTATGTGCCTTATCTGCTGTTGCATACGCCGGTGCTTGGCATTTTAAAAGGGCTGATCTTGATTGGCCTTATTTGCTGGCTTTTTCCCGGTCAGCCACGTGCGCCCCGCGAGCAAGCCCCTTCTGAACCGATGAGCCGGGCAGAGAAACGGCTGGCGTGGATGCTGGCGGTGGTGCTGACGTTGTGGGTTACCGAAAGCTGGCACGGCATCGGGCCTGCGTGGACGGGGCTAGCTGCCGCCTGCGTGACGCTGCTGCCGCGCGTGGGGTTTATCACGGGTGATGAATTTTCCAGCGGCGTGAATATTCGCACCTGTATCTATGTGGCGGGAATTCTTGGCCTGGCGATTACGGTGACGCAAACCGGGATCGGTAGCGCCGTCGGTGATGCGCTGCTGCATGTGATGCCGCTCGATTCGGCGCGGCCATTCACCAGTTTCCTGGCGCTGACCGGCATTACCACCGCCCTGAATTTTATTATGACCGCTAACGGCGTACCTGCACTGTTTACTACGCTTGCGCAGAGTTTTGCCGACGCCACCGGTTTTCCGTTGTTGTCAGTGATCATGATTCAGGTGCTGGGATATTCCACGCCGCTGTTGCCGTATCAGGCGTCGCCGATTGTGGTGGCGATGGCGCTCGGCAAAGTGCCGGCGAGATCGGGGATGCTGCTCTGTCTGGCACTGGCAGTGGTGACGTATCTGGTGTTGTTACCGCTGGATTACGCGTGGTTTAGCATGTTGGGGAAATTGTGAGGTAAAACCCTCTCCCGGGTGGGAGAGGGTAAAACAGAATTACGCCTGTTTTGCAGCTTCTGCCGCTTTAACGATCACCGCAAAAGCGTCTGCTTTCAGGGATGCGCCGCCAACCAGTGCGCCGTCGATATCCGGCTGGGTGAACAGCTCAGCTGCGTTGCCAGCGTTAACGGAACCGCCGTACTGAATGATCACTTGTTCAGCCACTTTCGCGTCGGCTTTAGCAATGTGGTCACGGATAAATTTGTGAACAGCCTGTGCCTGAGCCGGGGTAGCGGATTTGCCGGTACCGATAGCCCAAACCGGTTCGTAGGCAATTACCGCGCCTTCGAATGCCGCCGCGCCCTGCGTTTTCAGCACGGCGTCGATCTGACGTGCGCACACTTCTTCGGTTTTACCGGCTTCGTTTTCTGCTTCGGTTTCACCGATGCACAGAACCGGCGTCAGACCCTGCGCTTTCAGCACAGCGAATTTTTTCGCGATCAACTCGTCGGATTCTTTGTGGTAAGTACGGCGCTCAGAGTGGCCGATGATGATGTATTTCGCGCCAATATCTTTCAGCATTTCGGCAGAGGTTTCGCCGGTGAATGCGCCAGACAGGTTAACGTCAACGTTTTGCGCGCCCAGTACGATGTGGCTGCCGTCAGCCGCATGTTTAGCCAGATCGAGGTACATTTCCGGCGGAGCGATTGAGACAGCACAACCCGTTACGCCAGCCAGCTCGGTACGCAGGTTTGCAACCAGTTCGTTTACCATGTGGCGGCTGCCGTTCAGTTTCCAGTTACCCATCACTAAAGGATGTCGCATTTTTACTCTCCACGCGCTTGGCGAATTAAGGAATATGGCCGCCCCTCAGGGCAGCATGGTCTGTGAAACAGTATAGAGATTCATCCCCTGAAAGGCTTTGCTTTTTGTCATTTATTGTTCTCTTCCAGCGAATCAGATAGCGTCAGCTTAATCGGTTCAACAGCGAAGGTCAGCCCTTTTTCGCCGTTGTCTGCCACCACATAGCGAATCGCACCTTCCGTTTCGGCGTAGTAAGGTTTGTTTTTGCCGTTAGTCAGCAATTTTTGCAGCTTTTGCGTACTTTGCGCGGCGGTTAGCGTCGGTGAAAAGGCGCGGATAAACGCCGCCATATACTCCTGAGCCTTTGCTTTCGCCGCTTTTTGCTCCGGGCCTTGCACTGGCAGCCAGGTAATCTGCATCGATTTGATTTTCAGCGTGCCGCGCTCCAGCGCCGTCGAGGCGTAGAGGTAATCATTGATTTTCGTGGCTGCGCGCGTCAGGTTCGCCTGATCGCCCCGGCTATCCACCGCGCGAAATTCGCTGAGTGCCAGCGTTGGGTTATCGGTGTTGAATTTCTCTCGAAACTGACTAATCGACTGGTCAAATGTCGGTGCGCCCGGCCATAAATAGGGCGCAGTGGTGGCGGTCGGCGGCTCTTCTGCATGAATCGGCATGCTGAAAATCAGCGCGGAAAAGAGCAGCCAAATGGGATAACGCCATGCTTTCATTCACTTCGCCCTCTGTTGAGTTTGCTCACGATTAAAACGATATCGGGCTGGCTTGTCAAAAACTCCCGCCGCCAGGGTAAACTACGCGGCACTACGATAATAAGGAACCTTACATGGGCATACAGCAGTGGTTGTTCTCTTTTAAAGGGCGCATTGGGCGTCGCGATTTTTGGGTCTGGGTGATCCTGTGGGTGTTGAGTATGACGGTGCTGTTTGTGCTTGCTAACGGCGGTATGCTCGATTTTCAGATGGCAGCATTCATCCTTGTATGTCTGATCTGGCCGACAACCTGCGTGATGGTAAAACGTCTGCATGACCGGGGGCGTCACGGTGCATGGGGGTTGCTGATGGTGCTGGCGTGGATGCTGCTTTCAGGCAACTGGCAAGTGCTGGGCGGTACGCTGGAGTGGACGGTGGGACGTCTGATCCCGGTGGTGATTATCGTAATGATGGTTATCGACCTGGGCGCATTTGTGGGCACCCAGGGGGAAAATAAGTACGGCAAAGAGACGCTGGATGTGAAGTACCGCTGATCACCAATAGTGTTCGGCGGTGATATGCCCCGGACGGCGGCGCAGGTGTTTTGCCATCTGGCGGGTATCTTTCAGTAACTGTGTGGTATCACGCACCATTTGCGGGTTGCCGCACAGCATCACATGGCAGGTCTCCGCTGTCATCGGCAGCCCGACCGCTTCTTCCAGCGCACCGCTTTCAATCAGCGCCGGAACGCGCCCGGTCAGCGAACCGGAAAGTGTCTCCCGGCTGACCACCGTCTGGATCTTAAGCTTCCCTTCGTAGCGCTTTTGCAGCTCCAGCATCAGCGGCAAATAACTTAAATCCGCCGCGTAACGCACCGCATGTACCAGCACCAGGTTTTTGAAGCGCTCCAGATCTTTGCCTTCCTGCAAAATCGACAAGTACGGTCCAATCGCGGTGCCGGTTGCCAGCATCCACAAGGTGTCGCAGTCTGGTACTTCTTCCAGTACGAAGAAACCGGCGGCTTCGCTCACCAGCAACACTTCGTCCCCCGGCTGAAGCGCGGCCAGGCGCGGGCTGAGTTTCCCTTCAGGTACGGTAACGAGATAGAACTCCAGATCGGGGTTGCTCGGTGCGTTTACGTATGAGTAGGCGCGCTGTACGCGCTCGCCGTCAATTTCCAGCCCGAGCTTGGCGAATTGTCCGGCAGTGAAGGGGTGAACGGGGGCATGAACGGTGAGGCTGAATAGCGCATCGGTCCAGAACTGCACCTTTGTGACTTTTCCTGTTACCCAGTCCGCCATGGTTTTCTCCTGTTCTGTAGCGTTGCCTTATCTTCGTGTCTGTCGGGTGAGATTTCCAGCCCGCGAAGGCCGGAAAGCTCAATTGAACAAATACCCTTACAGTATATGACGCTGCACTTCCGGGTCTTTGCGATCCAGGTAGTGAATAGACTGAATACGGCGAATGGTGCGCGATTTGCCGCGGATCAGCAGCGTTTCGGTGGTGGCGATATTGCCTTTACGGGTGATACCGTCCAACAGATCACCTTTGGTGATGCCGGTGGCGGCGAAAATCACATTGTCGCTGCGCGCCATTTCATCCAGACGCAATACATTACCCGCTTCAATTCCCATACCACGGCAGCGTTTTAACTCATATTCGCCAATACGACGATTCTCTTCGTTGTCGCCTTTTACCTGATGGCGCGCCAGCAGACGGCCCTGCATATCGCCATCAAGCGCGCGGATGACCGCCGCAGAAACCACACCTTCCGGCGCACCGCCAATGCCGTACAGGACATCCACTTCGCTATCCGGCATGCAAGTGAGGATCGACGCGGCAACGTCGCCATCGGGAATAGCGAAAACGCGTACGCCCAGCGCCTGCATTTCGGCAATGGTGGCGTCGTGGCGCGGTTTAGCCAGAATAGTGACCGTCAGTTCGCTCAGCGGTTTGCCGAGCGCAGCAGCGACATTGCGCAGGTTATCAGCCAATGGCAGATTGAGATCGATAGCGCCTTTCGCACCAGGACCAACAATCAGTTTTTCCATGTACATATCCGGCGCATTCAGGAAACAGCCTTTATCGCCGACCGCCAGCACCGCCAGCGCGTTGGCCTGGCCCATCGCCGTCATGCGTGTCCCTTCGATCGGGTCAACGGCGATATCGACTGCGTCACCTTTACCGGTGCCGACTTTTTCACCGATAAACAGCATTGGCGCTTCATCGATTTCGCCTTCACCAATCACGATGGTGCCGTCAATGTCGACATTGTTGAGCATGATGCGCATAGCGTTAACCGCTGCGCCATCCGCCGTGTTCTTATCGCCACGCCCCAGCCATTTGTAGCCAGCCAGCGCTGCGGCTTCGGTCACGCGGGAGAATTCGATGGCAAGTTCTCGTCTCATAACAAACTCTATAGTGAAAGAAATTGAGCGAAGTTTATCACAGCGACAAGAGGAGGGTTTGTTGGACAGCCCTCTCCCCGAAGAGAGAGGGCAAAGTTGAGTCAAATTACTCGTCGTGATCTTCCCACGCCAGCGCGCGTTTGACTGCTTTTTTCCAGCCGTTGTAGCGGACGTTACGTTCGGTGGTTTCGATACCCGGACGGAATTCACGTTCGATAACCGCTTTTTCCTGCAGCTCATCCAGATTCTGCCAGAAACCAACTGCAAGACCCGCAAGGTACGCCGCACCCAGCGCCGTAACTTCACGCACTTCCGGACGTTCTACGCGCGTGCCGAGAATGTCAGACTGGAACTGCATCAGGAAGTTGTTGGCAACTGCGCCGCCATCCACGCGCAAAGCGTGTAAACGAATGCCGGAATCCGCCTGCATTGCTTCCAGTACGTCGCGTGTCTGGTAGGCGATAGATTCAAGCGTAGCGCGGATGATGTGGTTCGCGTTGACGCCACGGGTTAGACCGAAAATAGCACCGCGTGCATACGGGTCCCAGTACGGCGCGCCCAGGCCGGTAAAGGCCGGTACCACGTACACACCGTTGGTATCTTTCACTTTGGTGGCGAAGTATTCAGAGTCAAATGCATCGCTGATAAGCTTCATCTCGTCACGCAGCCACTGAATGGATGCGCCCGCCATAAACACTGCACCTTCCAGCGCATAGTTCACTTCACCTTTCGGGCCGCAACCGATGGTAGTCAACAGACCATGCTCTGATTTCACCGCTTTTTCGCCGGTGTTCATCAGCATAAAGCAGCCGGTGCCGTAGGTGTTTTTCGCCATCCCTTCTTTCACGCACAGCTGGCCGAACAGCGCCGCCTGCTGGTCACCAGCGATACCGGCGATAGGAATACGTGTACCGCCTTTACCACCAATGTTGGTCTGGCCGTAAACTTCAGACGATTTACGCACTTCCGGCAGCATGGCGCGCGGGATATCCAGCGCTTCCAGCATTTTGTCGTCCCAGTCCAGCTCGTGAATGTTGAACAACATGGTACGCGAGGCGTTGGTGTAATCCGTCACGTGTACGCGGCCCTGGGTCATTTTCCAGATAAGCCAGGTATCAACGGTACCGAACAGCAATTCGCCGCGTTTCGCACGTTCGCGAGAGCCTTCAACGTGGTCGAGGATCCATTTCACTTTGGTGCCAGAGAAATACGGGTCAACCACCAGACCAGTGGCATTGCGTACATACTCTTCCATACCGTCGCGTTTCAGTTTTTCGCAAATATCGGCGGTGCGGCGGCATTGCCAGACAATCGCGTTATAAATCGGTTTACCGGTTTCACGTTCCCAAACGATCGCGGTTTCACGCTGGTTAGTGATGCCGATGGCGGCGATCTCGTCAGAATTGATATCCGCTTTCGCTAACACTTCGACCAGCGTAGAGCTCTGCGATGCCCAGATTTCCATTGGGTCGTGCTCAACCCAGCCTGGCTTCGGATAAATTTGTTCAAACTCGCGCTGAGAAACGCTGATGATGTTGGCGTCATGATCCATCACGACGGCGCGGGAGCTGGTAGTGCCCTGGTCGAGCGCAACGATATATTTTTTGTCAGTCATGGTTATGTTCCCGTAGTCACATTACAGCGAAGCTTTTTGTTGAGTCGTAGAGGCGGTGCCTTTTTCTTCCGCCGCCTCACTGGTTCCAGACGGCAGATGGCGACCAATCAGTTTACGATAACCGAATGCGCCGAGCGCCGCGCCTACGATCGGCCCGAACAGCGGGACGAGGAAGTACGGAATATCTTTGCCGCCGGTAAAGGCAACGTTGCCCCAGCCAGCAAGCCAGGCGAACGTTTTCGGTCCAAGGTCACGCGCCGGGTTCATGGCGAATCCCGTCAGTGGCCCCATGGATGCACCGATAACCGCAATCAACAAACCGATGAGCAAGGGTGCCAGCGGGCCGCGCGGAATACCGTTACCGTCATCACCTAACGCCATGATGACGCCCATCAGCACAGCGGTAATCACCATTTCAACGGCGAAGGCCTGCACAAAGTTGATGTGCGGGTTCGGGTAGGTAGAGAAAATACCAGCCAGATCAAGACTTTCAACACTGCCGCGCACCATATTGTGCGTGTGTTCGAAATCGAGGAAAAGATTGTAGTAAAGCCCGTAAACAAGTGCAGCCGCGCAAAACGCGCCGGCAAACTGAGAAATGATGAAGGGAACAACTTTGCGCCCATCAAAACTAGCGAAGAGCCATAATGCAATAGTCACAGCCGGGTTCAGATGTGCGCCGGAAACCCCTGCGGTCAGGTAGATGGCCATCGCCACACCCAAACCCCAGATGATACTGATTTCCCATTGGCCGAAGGTGGCGCCAGCCACTTTCAACGCCGCGACACAGCCGACACCGAAGAAAATCAACAACCCGGTACCGAGAAACTCG
The DNA here is from genome assembly GCF_000300455.3 of Kosakonia sacchari SP1. NCBI lineage: Bacteria > Pseudomonadati > Pseudomonadota > Gammaproteobacteria > Enterobacterales > Enterobacteriaceae > Kosakonia > Kosakonia sacchari. The sequence continues at coordinate 4,772,515 of NZ_CP007215.2, read as the reverse complement.
GCGATGCACTGGCCTTTTAAGGTTGATGTCTGACTCATAATCGGATCCTGCAAAAGAGTAATGGTTATTGTTAGCACGGGCGATCGCTCCCCCATGATGTCGTGTAGACATAGTGTTAATTTATCGTTAACGAGCAAAAACGAGAAATATCGAAATTAAAATGTGTGTACTGCGTCAATAAAATGAGCGTTTTCGAGCGCTGAAGCGCGTTTTTGCACCATAGCGAAATGTGAGCTGAATCATTTTTGTAACCCAGGCCTTAACAATTTAGTGGTAGGCGTGCGTGTTGCACCAGGATGAGGACGAAAAGTGTTGCAAAGCGCAAACAGCGCGGCTCTGCGCTGGACAGGGGCTGGTGGGCTTCATACAATCGGGGACAAGCGAGATCCGCTCAATATCATAAGGCGTCGCCGATTTTCGGGACGGGGATTTTTAAAGACACGCATCATTCGGGTTGCAGGAAAGCGGCGACGCACCTGCAACGCGAAGATATTAAGTGTATATCCATCAGCGCCTTGCAACTCAGGAGAGGTATGACAATGTCATTAGAAGTGTTTGAAAAACTGGAAGCGAAGGTGCAGCAGGCGATTGATACCATCACGCTGCTGCAGATGGAAATCGAAGAGCTGAAAGAGAAAAACAATAGCCTGGTGCAGGACGTACAGTCTGCTCAGCAGAGCCGTGAAGAGCTGGAGCGGGAAAACCACCAGTTGAGAGAACAGCAACACGGCTGGCAGGAGCGTTTGCAGGCGTTGCTGGGACGTATGGAAGAAGTCTGATTACGCTTTTCGTGCTGTCGTGGCGTTGGCTGCGCGTATTCACCACGGTGACTGTGTTTGCCGGGAAAATGGGCTTAGCTACAGCGCGAAATTTGTAGGGAAAGTAGTGCGATGTCGGATAAGTGAAACGCCATCCGGCAAAAAGAAAAAGGGCACCTGACGGTGCCCTTTTTTTACTCAATATCGAGGGGATCTTCGGAAAGGATAATGCCGGTGTTATCGGCATAAAGATGGTCGCCGGAGAAGAAGGTTACGCCGCCGAAATTGACGCGCACGTCGCTTTCACCGATGCCTTCGCCCGCTGCGCCAACTGGAATGGCGGCAATCGCCTGAATCCCAATATCCAGCTCTTCAAGGTCGTCTACCTGGCGTACTGAGCCATAGACCACAATCCCTTCCCACTCGTTTTGCACCGCAGTGCGGGCGAGATCCGCGTCGATTAACGCACGACGCATTGAACCACCGCCGTCGACCAGCAGGACGCGACCACGGCCGTTTTGTTCGAGCAGATCGTACAGCAACCCGTTATCCTCGAAACATTTCACCGTGATGATTTGTCCGCCAAACGACGACCGTCCGCCAAAATTGGAGAACAGCGGTTCCACGACGTTGATCTCTTCCTGGTAAATATCACAAAGCTCAGAAGTATCGTATTTCATAGGATTAGCGTTCAGTTGCTGCGAGAATCGCCAGTATATCGCGCATCACGCGCTGTTGGCAAAATCATCAATTGTTCGTTGACATTTATCAGTTAAAAATGCGTTTGACTGATGATTATTCCTAATACAAACAAGAAATTAGTTAACAGCGCGCCTTTTACCGTGCGCTCCAGCATCGGCGGCATGGCGCGCGGGTCAAGCTCGCGCAGCACAAAGCGTGCCTGTTTGATAAGCAGCGGCGCAGCCAGCACAAACAGCCAGCCCCACAGGCTTTGCAGCGAAAACAGGTTAAACAGCGCAAGGCACAACAGCGCGCCAACCAGCAGACCGGCGTGGTAACGGCGTGCATTAATCGGCCCTAATCGCACGACCAGCGTATTTTTGCCGTTTTCGCGGTCGCTTTCGATATCGCGCAGATTATTGATATTCAATACTGCCGTCGCCAGCAGGCCACAAGCGGTCGCGGGCAGAATAACGGCCGGGATCAGCATATGCGTCTGCAAATACCAACTGCCCATTACGCTTATCCAGCCGAAGAAAAGCAGCACGGAGATATCGCCAAGACCAAGATAACCATAGGGACGTTTGCCGATGGTGTAAGTGATGGCGGCAATAATCGACAGCCCTCCGAGCGCAAGGAAGCCGATGAAATCCGCCATCGTTTGTGTCGCAGCGGTCACCAGCAACAGCCCGGAGATACAGCTCAGCACGATGACAATCATCAGCGCGCGCTTCATCTGTGCAAGGGAAATGACCCCTTTTTGCATGCCGCGCAACGGACCAATACGATCCGGTTTATCGCTGCCTTTGACCGCATCGCCGTAATCATTGGCAAGGTTGGATAGGATTTGCAGCAATCCTGCGGTGATAAGTGCAAGCACCGCCACCAACGGATCAAAATAGCCCTGCCACCAGGCCAGCACGGTGCCAACGACAATCGCGGCGAAAGCCAGCGGTAATGTTTTCGGTCGCAGGCTTTCCAGCCAGGCCTGGGTGAGGCTAAGAGATTGCGTTTCGTTCATAAGGTCAGCCAACAAAAATGGGGGCATAAGCCCCCATCGAGTGTGATGAAAACGTTGTGACCGGGATTATAAGATAAAACGGCTCAGATCTTCATCTGCCACTAAAGCATCAAGATGCTTACTCACATAGTCTGCATCAATGATGATCGTCTCACCGCCCAGATCGCTTGCGTCATAAGAGATATCTTCCATCAGGCGTTCCAGCACAGTATGCAAACGACGCGCACCAATGTTTTCGGTGGTTTCGTTCACCTGCCATGCGGCCTGAGCAATCCGTTTGATGCCATCGTCGGTGAAATCAATGTTTACCCCTTCGGTCGCCATCAGCGCTTTGTACTGTACGGTGACAGAGGCGTTTGGCTCGGTCAGGATACGTTCGAAATCTTCCGTAGTTAACGCTTTCAACTCAACACGGATCGGCAAACGGCCCTGCAGCTCGGGGATCAGATCCGACGGGCTGGCAATCTGGAACGCACCAGACGCAATAAACAGAATATGGTCAGTTTTCACCATGCCGTGTTTGGTCGACACGGTGCAGCCTTCCACCAGCGGCAGCAGATCGCGCTGCACACCTTCGCGCGAAACATCCGGGCCCGAAGTGTTACCGCGTTTACAGATTTTGTCGATCTCATCGATAAACACGATCCCGTGCTGCTCAACGGCTTCAATAGCATCCTGCTTCAGCTCTTCCGGGTTTACCAGCTTCGCCGCTTCTTCTTCAATCAGCAGCTTCATCGCGTCTTTGATTTTCAGCTTACGCGGTTTTTGCTTTTGACCGCCCAGGTTCTGGAACATGGACTGGAGCTGATTGGTCATCTCCTCCATGCCCGGAGGCGCCATAATTTCTACGCCCATCGGCGCGGCAGCGAGATCGATTTCAATCTCTTTGTCGTCGAGCTGGCCTTCGCGCAGTTTTTTGCGGAAAGACTGACGCGCAGCGGAAGGTTCAGCCGACTGTTCCGGCTGGCCCCAGTTGTTTTTCGCCGGTGGGATCAACACGTCGAGAATGCGCTCTTCCGCCATCTCTTCCGCGCGGTAGCGGTTTTTCTCGATCGACTGACTGCGCACCATTTTCACTGCCGCATCGGTCAGATCGCGGATGATAGAATCCACTTCTTTCCCAACGTAGCCGACTTCGGTGAACTTGGTCGCTTCAACTTTGATAAACGGCGCGTTGGCCAGTTTTGCCAGACGGCGGGCGATTTCGGTTTTACCGACGCCGGTTGGGCCAATCATCAGAATGTTTTTCGGTGTGACTTCATGGCGCAGCTCTTCATCAAGCTGCATGCGGCGCCAGCGGTTACGCAGGGCAATCGCCACAGAACGCTTCGCCGCGTCCTGGCCGATAATGTGTTTGTCCAGTTCGCTGACAATTTCGCGTGGGGTCATTTCAGACATGGGAGATCCTTACGCTTTATAGGCTAATTCTTCGATGGTGTGGAAGTGGTTGGTGTAGATGCAGATGTCACCTGCAATCCCCAACGCCTTCTCAGCAATTTCGCGTGCGCCAAGCTCGGTGCTTTCCAGCAACGCGCGGGCAGCGGCCTGGGCGTATGGCCCGCCGGAACCGATGGCGATCAGGTCATTTTCCGGCTGGATCACATCGCCGTTACCGGTAATGATCAGCGACGCGGTTTCGTCGGCAACCGCCAACAGTGCTTCCAGCTTGCGCAGCATGCGATCGGTGCGCCAGTCCTTTGCCAGTTCGACAGCCGCTTTCACCAGATGACCCTGGTGCATTTCCAGTTTGCGTTCGAATAATTCAAACAGAGTGAAGGCATCGGCCGTGCCGCCGGCAAAGCCCGCAATGACTTTGTCGTTATACAGGCGGCGAACTTTTTTCACGTTGCCTTTCATTACGGTGTTGCCCAGTGTGGCCTGGCCATCACCGGCGATAACGACATGGCCGTTACGGCGTACGCTTACGATTGTTGTCACGAGCAGACCCCTTGGTTACAAATGCACAATACAGCGCCCCGCACGGTGTACGGGGCAGAATGCAATTATAAATGGGGGGTGTTTTAGGGGTTTCAACCCCCGGCGGCGAGACGGATGCAGTTTGCGTGGCCGGCCATTTTCAGGCGGCTGATGGTGGCATCGGCGCTCTCTTTGCCTTTTACCGGGCCCATCACCACGCGATTCCAGCCGTTGTTGCTGGTAATACGCGAGTCGAAACCTTCAAATGCCAGCTGTGCACGTACCGTTTCTGCCTGATCCTGACCTTTAAACGAACCGCACTGGATAAGCCAGCGGCGATCGTCTTTCTTCTCAGTCGTTTGCGGTTGCGCCTTAGGCGTTTCCACTTCACGCGTTACCGGTGCAGCTTGTTGCGTTTTCGGCGGCGTTGCAGCGGTATGCGGCGGCGTTTGCAGCAGATCCTGATACGGTTGCGAGGTGGCGGCCGGTTTTTGCTGCGTCGTGGTTTGCGTCTGGCGCGGCGGTGGCGTGGTTTGCGTAGTCCGCGCCTGCTGCTGCACCGGCTGCTCCGTTACGCGCGGTTGCGTGCGCGGCGGCTGGGCCTGTACAGGCTGTGTCTGCGTCCACTGCTGCTGCTGTTGCATCTGCACTTGTTGTTGTGCCTGGCGCTGGCGTTGCAGTGTTTGCTGGCGCTGTTCCGGCGTCTGCTCGTTCCACGGCACTTCGTTGAGTTGCGTCGGCTGCTGGCGCATGTCGGCCTGCATCTGCGCTAACAACTGGCGCTGCTCATCGGTCAACTGCTCCGGTTTTTGCACTTCACCACCGGCTGTTGGCTCGGTTGGCGCGCGTACGCCAGGCTGGCGACTTTCCAGCTCTTTAATATAGCGCCAGCGCTCTTCCGGTTTCGGTGGCAGGCCGTTGCCGGTCATTTTCTGGTTTTGCAGTGACTCGGATTCTTCTTTTTTGTGGTGCGTAATAAAGTACAAACCACCGATAAAGGCGACCAGCACAGCGGCCGCAATGGCGACCATAGCTGGAGAGACCGCAGACTTGCTGCGCTGTTTTTTCCTTGAGTTACTCGTCTTTCGCCGCGCAGGAGCCGACTGGCTGCGGCGTACATAATCTCGTTGTGCCACTATCGTTTCGCTGTATTTATTTCGTTTATCAGCCCGCCATGTTACTTAAGCGACGGGGTTTTGACCAGAAGAGGGCGTCTGAAAGGCTGCGCCTTTACTTCAGCGCCCGGGTGCTGCCGCGCAGGATTAATTCACACTCCAGCAAGCGCGAACCGCTGCTTACGTTATGCCCCTGCAACTGCTCCAGCAGCAATAACATGGCTTCGCGACCAATCTGATAACGCGGTTGCGAAACGGTGGTCAACGGCGGGTCGCAGAATTCAGCCAGTGAAATGTTATCAAAGCCGATGATCGATAAGTCGTCCGGTACTTTCAGCCCCCGGCGTTTAGCTTGTGACAGCGCGCCAAGCGCCATCACATCGCTATGGCAGAACACGGCAGTCGGAGGCTTCGGTAGCATCAACAACTGATCCAACGCCCGTGCGCCCGCCTCGAAAGTGAAATCACCGCGTGTGATGTAATGCGGATCAACGGTCACGCCAGAGCGGCGTAGCGCCTGAACATAGCCCTGCAAGCGGTAATGGCACAGCGGCATCTCTTCCGGACCGGCAATACAACCGATTCGCTGGTGGCCCTGTTCCTGCAAATAATTGACGGCATTAAAAGCGGCGGTCAGGTTATCAATATGCACCGTCGGCAGTTCCAGCTCCGGTGCGAATTCATTGGCCATCACCATTGGCGGTAAATTGCGTTGCTCTTCGATGCTGGCGTCAAACGGCAAACGCGAGCCGAGCAGCAGCATGCCGTCGATTTGTTTGGTGATAATCAGGTCGATAAAGGTTTTTTCTTGCTGATTTTGATGGGCGCAGTCGCCAATCAGCACCAGATAGCCGTGTTCCGCGGCGGTCACTTCAATGCCGCGAATAATCTCGCTGAAAAAGGGATCGCAGATATCCGGCACAATCACCAGCAGTGTGCGTGATTCATTGCGTTTGACGTTGCGTCCCATTGACTGAGGCAAATAACCCACTTCCATTGCCGCTTGTTCCACCCGGTTGCGGGTAGCCTGCGACACTTTTTCCGGGTTCATTAATGCACGTGACACAGTTGCCGTCGAAACCTTTGCTTTCATGGCAACATCTTTCATGGTCGCTGCCGCAACCTGATTTTTGGGTTTCACCTTGTTCTCCTCGCATGCACGGCGCAGGCGTTGTCACATTTTTATCAGATAGTTAAGCGCACCGGTTACAGAATTTTCATGAAAAGTGTGATGAAAGTTGAATTTTATATGTCGGCTCGCAGCCTTAACTTTCAATCGGGTCGACATCCAGCACCCATTTCACCCGCCGTGCGTCCGGCAGGGTGTTAATCAGGGCCAGCGCGCCGGTGACGATATGCTGCAGGCGAATACGGGAAGGGTGTTGTAGCAGTAACTGCCAGCGGTAACGACCGGCGCGTTTGGCCGCCAGCGCCGGAACCGGGCCCAGAACCCATAGCTGGCTGTCCGCCAGTGGGCTGGCTTGCAGCAGATTTTTAAGCTGTTGCAGAAACAGCGGCGCGTGCTGGTTGTTCTGATCTTCAGCACGGATCAGCACATGGCTGGTCCACGGCGGCAATTGCATGGTTTGCCGCTCCGCCAGCGCCTGTTCCGCGAAGGTGTCATAGCCTTTATGCAGCAGCGTTTGCAGAAGCGGATGTTCCGGGTGGTGCGTTTGCAGTACCACTTCGCCCTGTTTGCCTGCGCGCCCGGCACGGCCGGAAACTTGGGTATAAAGCTGGGCGAAACGCTCAGCAGCACGGAAATCTGCCGAGAACAACGCGCCGTCGACATCCAGCAGCGCAACCAGCGTAACATCCGGGAAATGGTGGCCTTTTGCCAGCATTTGCGTGCCAATCAGAATGCGCGCGCCGCCGCGATGTACTTCGGCAAGATGCTGCTCCAGCGCGCCTTTGCGGCTGGTGGTATCGCGGTCAATGCGTGATAGCGGTACACCGGGAAACATCGGCGTCAGGGCGTGTTCCAGCTGTTCAGTGCCAAGGCCAACGGGCAATAAATGTGTTGAGCCGCAGGAGGGGCACTGACGCGGCACCGGGCGCTGGCTGTCACAGTGGTGGCAGCGCAAATGCTGCTGCGCCTGGTGGAAGGTGTAATAGTGATCGCAGCGCGGGCATTCCGCTATCCAGCCGCAGTCATGGCACAGCAATGCAGGCGAAAAACCGCGGCGGTTAAGGAACAAAATAACCTGATTCCCCGCCTGCAGATGTTGGCGCATACGGTTGATCAGCGCCGGAGCCAGACCGGCCTGTAACGGCTGGCCTTTTAAATCCAGCACATGTTGCATTGCCGGGCGCGCGTGGCCTGCGCGGCGAGTCAGGCGCAGCAGATGGTATTTGCGTGACCGCACGTTGTGCAGGGTTTCCAGCGCGGGCGTTGCTGAGCCAAGAATAATCGGGATCTGTTCGCTGTGGGCGCGGTAAACCGCCAGGTCGCGGGCGTGATAACGCCAGCCTTCCTGCTGTTTATAGGAACTGTCGTGCTCTTCGTCGATGACGATCACGCCAAGGTTCTTAAACGGGGTAAACAGCGATGAGCGCGTGCCGATCACAATCGCCGCTTCGCCGCTCTTTGCTTTTTGCCATGTTATCAGGCGTTCGCTGTCGTTCAGCCCGGAGTGCAGCACTTCAACTGGCGCGTTAAAGCGCTCACGAAAACGGGCGATAGTTTGCGGTGTCAGACCAATCTCCGGCACCATCACCAGCGCCTGTTTCCCCTGCGCCAGCACGTTTTCCAGCACGCTTAAATAGACTTCGGTTTTGCCGGAACCCGTCACGCCCGCCAGCAACCAGGCGGAAAAGCGATCGGCGGCGCTGTGAATAGCGCCAACGGCAGTGGCTTGCTCTGTGTTCAGGCGCAGCCGGTCACCGCTCACGGAAAATGTTGTGCGCCAGTCGTTAAAGGTCGGCGTTTCGCTGTTCATCTCCGCCAGCCCTTTGGCGCGCAGCGCTTGCAGGGTAACGCTTTTCAGATCCAGCGCTGCCAGTTGATGTTGCCAGATTTTGCCTTTTCGCAGCGCCGAGAGTGCCTGTTGTTGTTTGGCTGATTTGACGCGATTGATGTCCACCGCCTGGCCTTGCTCGGTCGCAAACCAGTAGCCCTGGAACTCCGTGCTGGCGGGCTTAGTCTGGCGCAGCAGAACGGGAAGCGCGTTGAATAACACATCCCCGATCGGATGGTGATAATAATCCGCCGCCCAAAGTAGCAGCCGCCAGACCGCCGGGGAAAAAACCGGCTCGCTGTCGAGTACCTCTTCCACGCTTTTGAGGTCGGCCAGCGGCAACTCACTTTCGTCGCCCACAGCCATCACAATGCCGACGCGATGCTGATTACCAAACGGCACACGCACGCGACAACCCGCGCGCGCGGACATCTCATCCGGCAGCAGGTAATCGAACGTGCGGGGCAAAGGTACAGATAGCGCAACGCGGGCGACGGGCATCTCATCATCCTGACTTGAAAACTGGCGGGATAGTATACACATTGTTGCTACGGGCGAGCGGATCAGTTTGCATGTGCTGGCTAATTTCTGTATGATTCGTCGCCTTTGATGCGTTTTGAACGTGCCAAAGATACACTTACATATTAACTCGCGTGGTGTCTGGCGTTAGGGCTGGAAGAGCGACGCGGCCTTAAACTGAGGTTTCCCATGAAAAAAGGTATTCACCCGAATTATGTAGCGATTACTGCAACCTGTTCTTGCGGTAACGTGATCAAAACCCACTCCACCGTGGGTCACGACCTGAACCTGGACGTGTGCGGCAAATGCCACCCGTTCTTTACTGGTAAACAACGTGTTGTTGATACCGGTGGTCGTGTTGAGCGTTTCAACAAACGCTTCAGCATCCCGGGCAGCAAATAAGTTGCCAAAGAAAAAAGCGCCGAAAGGCGCTTTTTTTGTCTCTGCGTTTTGCCGAATGGGTGGGTTTTTGTGATTGATGTCACAAAAATATTGATCTGATTAAAAAATGAGCATATCATTTTCGCCATCCACTTCTATGAACCCGAGCGAAAAAATGAGCGATTTGCTGACGGCAGTGAAAAACGTATTGATGTCTTACCTGCTCTCACTGGCGGAAGTGCATCCGGAAGTAACGCGCTTCTGAGTAAGCCGATGAGATAAACAGATTGAAACAAAAAGGGCGGAAGATATCTTCCGCCCTTTTTTGTTGCGATCAGTATTCCCACGTATCCGGGTCGATCCCCAGTTCACGCATAATCACTTTTGCCTCTTCCGGGATTTCGTCGCTGCGCTCTTTACGCAGGTCTTCATCGTTCGGCAGGGGTTGACCGGTAAACGCATGCAAAAACGCTTCACACAGCAGCTCACTGTTGGTGGCGTGACGCAAGTTGTTCACCTGACGACGGGTACGTTCATCGGTGAGGATTTTTAACACCTTAAGAGGAATGGAAACCGTAATTTTTTTTACTTGCTCACTCTTCTTGCCGTGCTCAGCGTATGGGCTGATATATTCGCCGCTCCATTCAGCCATGAGATACCTTTAATCCTCTCAGTCATTAGTCTAAACCCGGACACCGCCGGGCCGTAATTCCGCGTAGTTTACCGTAGAGTCAACATGGTGACACGGTGTATCGCTCAGCTACCGGTACTAAAGCGTATAATTTTAACGGCTATTGTACTTTTGCTCAATCTATACGCAAAGAAGTTTAGATGTCCAGATGTATTGACGTCTATTGTCGCAGTGTTTACTCTGTCGTGAGACTTTTCATCCATTAAGCCAGGAAGCCTTCACCATGACGCGTAAACAGGCCACCATCGCAGTGCGTAGCGGATTGAACGATGACGAGCAGTACGGTTGCGTTGTCCCGCCGATTCATCTCTCCAGTACTTATAATTTCACCGGCTTTAACGAACCTCGTGCGCATGATTATTCGCGTCGCGGCAACCCAACGCGTGATGTGGTTCAGCGTGCACTGGCGGAACTGGAAGGTGGCGCGGGCGCGGTATTGACCAATACCGGCATGTCGGCGATTCACCTGGTGACGACAGTCTTTCTCAAACCTGGCGATCTGCTGGTGGCGCCGCACGACTGCTATGGCGGCAGCTATCGCCTGTTCGATAGCCTGGCGAAACGCGGTTGCTACCGGGTGAAATTTGTTGATCAGGGCGATGAGCAGGCACTGAAAGCGGCGCTGGCGGAACAACCGAAGCTGGTGCTGGTCGAAAGCCCAAGCAACCCGTTGTTGCGCGTCGTCGATATTGCGAAAATTTGCCAGCTTGCGCGTGAAGCTGGCGCAATCAGCGTGGTGGATAACACATTCCTGAGCCCGGCCTTGCAAAACCCGCTGGCGCTGGGCGCGGATTTGGTGCTGCACTCTTGCACCAAATACCTCAACGGCCATTCCGATGTGGTGGCGGGCGTGGTGATTGCGAAAGATGAGGCGACTGTCACCGAACTGGCATGGTGGGCGAATAATATTGGCGTCACCGGCAGCGCCTTCGACAGCTATCTGCTGTTGCGCGGCCTGCGTACGTTGTCGCCGCGCATGGAAGTGGCGCAGCGTAATGCTCAGGCGATTGTCGATTTCCTGCAAACACAGCCGTTGGTGAAAAAACTGTACCACCCGTCTCTGCCGGATAATCAGGGGCACGAGATTGCTGCGCGTCAACAAAAAGGCTTTGGCGCGATGTTAAGTTTTGAACTGGATGGTGACGAACAAACGCTGCGTCGTTTCTTAAGTGGTCTATCGTTGTTTACGCTGGCGGAATCATTAGGCGGGGTTGAAAGTTTAATCTCCCACGCCGCGACAATGACCCACGCAGGCATGGCGCCGGAAGCGCGCGCCGCAGCGGGAATCTCTGAGACGCTATTGCGTATCTCAACCGGTATTGAAGACAGTGAAGATCTAATTGCCGATCTGGAAAATGGCTTCCGGGTCGCAGCTGAGGGGTAAACATGAGTGTGATTGCGCAGGCAGGGACGAAGGCTCGTCAGCTGCACAAATTTGGTGGGAGTAGTCTGGCGGATGTGAAATGTTATCTGCGCGTCGCAGGGATCATGGCGGAGTATTCACAACCGGGCGACATGATGGTTGTCTCGGCCGCAGGCAGCACCACCAACCAGCTGATCAACTGGCTGAAATTGAGCCAGACTGACAGGCTTTCTGCGCATCAGGTTCAACAATCGCTGCGTCGTTACCAGAGTGATTTAATCAGCGGGCTGTTACCCGCCGCGATAGCCGACGGTCTGACCAGCGAGTTTATTCACGACCTTGAACATCTGGCGGTGTTGCTGGATGGCGGCATTACCGACGCGGTTTACGCCGAAGTGGTTGGCCATGGTGAAATCTGGTCGGCGCGTTTAATGGCCGCCGTGCTGAACCAGCAAGGTCTGGATGCCGCCTGGCTGGATGCCCGTGATTTCCTGCGTGCTGAACGCGCAGCACAACCGCAGGTGAATGAAGGTGCCTCTTATCCGCTGCTGCAACAACAGCTGGCGCAGTATCCGGGCAAACGTATTGTCGTGACCGGCTTTATCAGCCGCAACGACGCTGGCGAAACCGTGCTGCTGGGGCGTAACGGTTCGGACTACTCGGCGACGCAAATTGGCGCGCTGGGCGATGTCAGTCGCGTAACCATCTGGAGCGACGTGGCCGGTGTTTACAGCGCGGACCCGCGTAAAGTGAAAGATGCCTGCCTGTTACCGCTGCTACGCCTTGATGAAGCCAGCGAGCTGGCGCGTCTGGCGGCACCGGTGCTGCATGCGCGCACGCTACAACCGGTTTCCGGCAGCAATATCGATCTGCAATTGCGCTGTAGTTATAACCCGGAACAGGGGTCAACACGCATTGAACGCGTGCTGGCTTCCGGCACCGGGGCGCGGATTGTCACCAGCCATGATGACGTCTGCCTGATTGAGTTTCTGGTGCCGTCCGGCCAGGACTTTAAGCTGGCGCACAAAGAGATTGACCTGATCCTGAAGCGTGCGCAGGTGCGCCCGCTGGCGGTTGGCGCACATGCGGACCGTAACTTATTGCAGCTTTGCTACACCTCAGAAGTGGTCGATAGCGTCTTTAAACTGCTTGATGAAGCCGGTTTACCGGGTGAATTGCGTCTGCGTCAGGGTCTGGCGTTAGTGGCGATGGTGGGGGCAGGCGTGTGCCGCAATCCGTTGCACAGCCACCGTTTCTGGCAGCAGTTGAAAGGCCAGCCAGTGGAATTTATCTGGCAATCTGACGAAGGCATTAGCCTGGTCGCTGTGCTGCGCGTTGGCCCGACGGAAAGCCTGATTCAGGGGCTGCACCAGTCGCTGTTCCGCGCAGAAAAACGCATTGGTCTGGTGCTGTTTGGCAAAGGCAATATCGGTTCCCGCTGGCTGGAGCTGTTCTCGCGCGAGCAGAGCGCGTTGTCGGCACGTACCGGTTTTGAATTTGTGCTGGCGGGCGTGGTGGATAGCCGCCGCAGTTTGCTGAGTTATGACGGGCTGGATGCCAGTCGTGCGCTAGCGTTCTTTAATGATGAAGCGGTGGAACAGGATGAGGAGTCGCTATTTTTGTGGATGCGCGCCCATCCGTACGATGATCTGGTGGTGCTGGATGTCACCGCCAGCTCGCAACTGGCGGAGCAGTATCTGGATTTCGCCAGTCACGGCTTCCATGTGATCAGCGCCAACAAACTGGCCGGAGCCAGCACAACCGACACCTATCGTCAGATCCACGATGCGTTTGAAAAAACCGGTCGCCGCTGGTTGTATAACGCGACGGTTGGCGCCGGTCTGCCGGTGAATCATACCGTGCGCGACTTGCGTGAAAGCGGCGATGCGATTCTGGCGATCAGCGGGATTTTCTCCGGTACGCTCTCCTGGCTGTTCCTGCAATTCGACGGCACCGTACCGTTTACCGATTTAGTGGATCAGGCCTGGCAGCAAGGGTTGACCGAGCCGGATCCGCGCGTTGACCTTTCCGGCAAAGATGTGATGCGCAAACTGGTGATCCTCGCCCGCGAGGCAGGTTACGACATCGAACCAGACCAGGTGCGCGTAGAGTCTTTAGTGCCTGCGGGTTGCGAAGAGGGATCGGTCGATCACTTTTTCGAAAACGGCGAGGAACTGAACGAGCAAATGGTGCAGCGGCTGGAAGCCGCCCGCGAAATGGGGCTGGTGCTGCGTTATGTGGCGCGTTTTGATGCTAACGGTAAAGCGCGCGTCGGCGTTGAGGCCGTTCGCCCGGAACACCCGCTGGCGGCGGTTTTGCCGGGGGATAACGTCTTCGCCATTGAAAGCCGCTGGTACCGCGATAACCCGCTGGTGATCCGCGGGCCGGGCGCGGGGCGCGATGTGACCGCTGGCGCTATCCAGTCGGATATCAATCGCCTCGCACAGTTACTGTAGTTCCTTTCTTTTATCCTCTCCCTGAACCGGGAGAGGATGCTTTGCGGCATCGTGAATTTTTTTCATCTTCGCTGAACATTCCTCACCCAGAATAGTGATTTTCCTGTTGACGCCCCGAACGTTTTCCGTCATTTTTACATCTGGACGTCTAAACGTATAGAAGTTCACAAAACAACAGACAATGACATGCGATTGATGAGGTAAGGTATGAGCTTTTTTCACGCCAACCAGCGGGAAGCCCTGAATCAGAGCCTGGCGGAAGTTCACGGCCAGATTAATGTTTCCTTTGAATTTTTCCCGCCGCGCACCAGTGAAATGGAACAGACCTTATGGCACTCCATCGATCGTTTAAGCAGCCTGAAGCCGAAATTTGTTTCGGTGACTTACGGTGCAAATTCGGGCGAGCGCGATCGCACACACAGCATCATTAAAGGCATCAAAGATCGTACCGGGCTGGAAGCGGTGCCGCATTTGACCTGCATCGATGCCACCCGTGACGAGTTACGCACTATCGCGCAGGATTACTGGAACAACGGCATCCGCCACATTGTGGCATTGCGTGGCGATTTACCGCCGGGTGGCGGTAAGCCAGATATGTACGCTGCCGATTTGGTGACATTGTTAAAAGAGGTCGCCGATTTCGATATCTCCGTCGCCGCTTACCCGGAAGTTCACCCGGAAGCGAAAAGCGCGCAGGCCGATCTGCTGAACCTGAAGCGGAAAGTGGATGCGGGCGCGAGTCGCGCGATTACGCAGTTCTTCTTCGATGTGGAAAGCTACCTGCGGTTTCGCGATCGCTGCGCGGCGACCGGTATTGATGTGGAGATCGTGCCGGGCATCCTGCCGGTCTCCAACTTTAAGCAGGCGAAAAAATTCGCCGATATGACCAATGTGCGTATCCCGGCGTGGATGTCGCAGATGTTCGACGGCCTGGATGACGACGCGGAAACCCGCAAGCTGGTGGGCGCAAATATTGCCATGGATATGGTGAAAATTTTAAGTCGAGAAGGGGTGAAAGATTTCCACTTCTATACGCTGAACCGCGCCGAAATGAGTTACGCCATTTGCCACACGCTGGGCGTTCGCCCGGCAGTGTAAAAATTCAGTCAGTGGCAAAATCAAAGAAAAGCCGGATTGCGATCCGGCTTTTTTATGGCTCACTGAAAACCACGCCCTGTGCGCATGGACATCAACCGATATTAGCTCTGCATTGTTTTGGATTTACATCTCACAGGCTTTGCAGAGCCGCTTTTTAGGGGTTTCAGCACTCCACTGAGGGCGCAAAATTCTGAATGCTATTCCCACTCTTCAAGAAAACGCTGCCCATACTGATCGGCGACCAGTAGCGCGGCATAGACCTGATCCGGTGTCGCACCGCCCGGCATATTATGAATGGTTTCCCCTTGCGCGCAGGCGGCTTGCGCTACGATGCGCATTTTCGCCGGAATATCGGTTTTGATGCCCAGTTGCGCCAGCGTAATCGGTAAGCCGACGGTATGGCACAGCGCTGCGACGGTTTCGATCTCTTCCAGCGGCGCGTTTTCCAGCACCAGCTGGGTTAAGGTGCCAAACGCCACTTTTTCGCCGTGGTAGTAATGATGTGCCTCAGGAATCGCCGTGATGCCGTTATGAATGGCGTGTGCTGCCGCCAGACCACCGCTCTCAAAACCGACGCCGCTCAGGTAAGTATTGGCTTCCACCACGCGCTCCAGCGCAGGTGTTACCACATGCTGTTCGGCAGCGAACATTGCTTTTTCACCCTCTTCAAGCAGCGTGTTGTAACAGAGCTCCGCCAGCGCGAGGGCGGATTGTGTACACTGACCACCCGCCATGGTTTTTGCGCCACTGCGTGAACAAGCACGCGCTTCAAACCAGGTCGAGAGTGCATCGCCAATCCCGGCTGCCAGCAAACGCGCAGGGGCTCCGGCGACAATTTTGGTGTCGACAATCACCCGATCCGGGTTGTTGGGCAGCAGCAAATAGCGGTCAAACTCGCCACTGTCGGTGTAGATAACTGACAGCGCGCTGCAGGGCGCATCGGTCGATGCGATAGTGGGGGCAATGGCCACTGGCACGTGCATGAAATGCGCCAGCGCTTTAGCGGTATCCAGCGTTTTGCCGCCGCCGATGCCGAGCACTGCGCCACAGCGGGCGCTTTCTGCCACACCGCGCAGCCGGTCAATTTCGTTTTGTGAACATTCGCCGCCGAACGGCGCGATTTCGCAGGCCAGCCCGGCATCCACCAGACTTTTTTGCAGCGTTTCCTGCGCAAAACCAAGAACAAATTTGTCACCGACAACCAGCCAGCGATCGGCCAGCGGTTTGAGATAGTCACCGAGGCGGGTGATAACATCTGCACCCTGGATATATTTGCCCGGTGACTGGATGATGCGGTCCATATACTGCCTCCTTACAGGTTGAGGTTGCCAAAAGCTGTTTTCCAGTCCTGTTCAAACTTCTCAATGGCTGACTCTACTGCGGGCGTATTGAGCATTTGTTGCGCTACATCTAATGGGAGCGTGATCGCTTCGCATCCGACCAACAAACACTCCAGTGCCTGGCGCGGCGTTTTAAAACTGGCCGCCAGCACTTTGCTCTCTGGCGCATGGAGTTTCAGCAGGGTTTGCAGCTCCTGCACCATGCGGATCCCGTCTCCGCCCTGTGCATCGACGCGGTTAACATAAGGCGCGACATATTTTGCGCCCGCCAGCGCGGCAAGCAGCCCCTGCGCGGCGCTGTAAACTGCCGTACCCAGCGTGACAATGCCCTCTTTTTTCAGTTGCTTGATGGCAGCAAGGCCCTCGGCCGTCACCGGGATTTTGACCACGATATCCGGTACAGCGTTATTGAGGCGTTTGGCCTCCGCCACCATGCCACCTGCTTCGCGGCTCATCACCTGGGCAAACAGCGTTCCTTGTGGGCCAATAACGCGCTGCAGGCGTGGCAATACGTCCCAGAGGGAGTCTTTACCAGCGGCGATAATGCTCGGATTGGTGGTTACGCCCGCCAGCGGGTAAATGCGTGCCAGGCGCTCCACTTCCGCTACGTTTGCGGTGTCCAGATACAGTTCCATCATGCTTCCTCATATAGCGTTTCTGCACACAGCATAAGAGCGTGGGTTGTGTGCTCGCCATATAACAAATCTGCCAAACACTGGACAAATGTGATCGAGAGGGCAAAGTGTGAGCTGTCTCACAAGTTGCGTGATAGCGGATGAAAAGAGGCGTTGTAGAGTGCTGTTGAAACAAAAGCGGCTTTTTTAACGTACAAAAATCCAGTGCTGGCGTTATTCGTCCTGCGGGGACTTTTCGCTGAGATGGCTGTGATACTGCTGGCGGTATTCCGAGGGGGAGCGTTCTGTGTTTTTTCGAAACAGGCGGCAGAAGTAATTGCTGTCAACAAACCCGCAGCTGTGCGCCACTTCTTTGACTTTTAAATCGTATCCTTTGAGCAGCGTTTTAGCGTGCTCCAGCCGGGTATAAGTCAGATATTCGTTGAAGCCAACAGAACCGGTTTTCTGAAACAGGTGCGACAAGTAATTGGGTGAAATATAAAACGCCTGCGCCACCGATTCGCGCGTGAGCGGTAAAGCGTAATTTTCGTCGATATAGTCGCGAACGGCTTCGAACAGCGCCTGGCTGCGCGAAGCCGTTTGGATCTGGCTGCCGAGCAAGTCATGACAATGGCTGAGCAGGCTGGTGACGATCAGGCGTGCGGTTTGCTGTTCGTGCGGCTGCATCTGCATTTCATGCAGGGTTTGTAGCAGGAAGGAGCCGACGCGCGGGCCGCGACGCGCAACATGCTGTTTCGCCAGGTTTTGCAGCATGGCGCCATCCCACTGCGTGACGTTAAAACTGAGCTGTTGCTTGCCAAAGAGCACGCTCAAGATAGTGGCTGGTAGCTGCCATTGTGGATGATTCCAGCTGCCTGCGGGAACATACAGCACGTCGTGCTGTGACATTCGCGCGGTTTCGCCGTTGATCCCCATATCGGTCACTGTTCCTTCAAGCACAATCTCCAGGCGTGGAAAATCCACCTGGCAGGCCTGCGCAGGCGCGGTTCCGGTCACGCCCGCAAAGCATATCTGCCGTAGCGGAGCCGGGCCGTTTATCAGGCGCGAGATAAGATGGCTGACATCGAGACTCATGGTGTCCCTTTGGTTGCTGGCGAAGGGACAACCTTAACTGGCAGGATCAAAAAAGGCCACAACCTGTGTGGCCTTTTGCTATAACCGCTAAATTAGCCGGTATTACGCATACCCGCCGCCACCCCGGCGATCGTGACCATCAGCGCTTGCTCAACGCGATGATCCGGCTCTTTACCTTCTTCTTCCGCAAGGCGCGAGCGGTGCAGCAGCTCGGCCTGCAACACGTTCAGTGGGTCGGTATAGATATTACGCAGCTGGATAGATTCGGCGATCCACGGCAAATCGGCCATTAAGTGCGAATCGTTGGCGATTGCCAGCACCACGTTGATATCCGCTTCCAGCAGTTTGCGCAGTTCGCTACCCAGCGTCCACAGTTCGGGTTTCACCAGACGCTGATCGTAATATTCTGCCAGCCACAGGTCGGCTTTCGAGAACACCATCTCCAGCATGCCCAGACGGGTGGAGAAGAACGGCCAGTCGCGGCACATGGCTTCCAGCTCGCTCTGTTTGCCGTCTTCCACCACTTTCTGTAATGCCGCACCCGCGCCCAGCCAGGCTGGCAGCATCAGGCGGTTTTGCGTCCAGGCGAAGATCCACGGGATCGCGCGCAGCGATTCAACACCGCCGGTCGGGCGACGTTTCGCCGGGCGAGAACCCAGCGGCAGTTTGCCCAGTTCCTGCTCCGGCGTGGCGGAACGGAAGTACGGTACGAAATCTTTGTTTTCACGCACATAGCCACGGTACATATCGCAGGAGATATCCGACAGCTCGTCCATAATATGGCGCCACTCGCTTTTCGGCTCCGGCGGCGGCAGCAGGTTGGCTTCCATGATCGCGCTGGTATAAAGCGACAAGCTGCTGATGGTGACTTCCGGCAGACCGTATTTGAAGCGGATCATCTCGCCCTGTTCGGTGACGCGTAAGCCGCCTTTCAGGCTGCCTGGCGGTTGCGAGAGCAGCGCGGCGTGAGCCGGTGCGCCGCCACGGCCAATAGAGCCGCCGCGACCGTGGAACAGTGTCAGTTCAATACCGGCTTTTTCGCAGGTTTTGATTAACGCGTCCTGCGCCTGATATTGCGCCCATGAAGCGGCCATTACGCCCGCGTCTTTCGCCGAGTCGGAGTAGCCAATCATCACCATCTGTTTGCCCTGGATAAAGCCGCGATACCAGTCGATATTCAGCAACTGGGTCATCACGTCGTCGGCGTTATTCAGGTCATCAAGGGTTTCAAACAGCGGCGCGACCGGCAGCGCAAAACCGATACCGGCTTCTTTCAGCAGCAGGTGAACTGCCAGCACGTCTGAAGGTGTCTTCGCCATTGAGATCACATACGCGGCGATAGATCCGCGCGGCGCCTCGGCGATCACCTGGCAGGTGTCCAGCACTTCGCGGGTCTCTTCGCTTGGCTCCCACTGGCGCGGCAGCAACGGACGTTTGGAATTCAGTTCACGGATCAGGAATGCTTGTTTATCTGCTTCCGACCAGCTTTCGTAGTCGCCAATGCCCAAATAGCGCGTTAATTCGCCCAGCGCTTCCGTATGACGGGTGCTCTCCTGGCGAATGTCGATGCGCACCAGCGGCACGCCAAAACTCTTCACGCGGCGTAATGTATCGAGCAGTTCACCGTTGGCGATAATGCCCATACCACAGGCCTGCAGCGATTTATAACAGGCGTAGAGCGGTTCCCACAGTTGCTCGTTTTGCGTCAGCAGCCCGGCCGGTTTCGGTAATTTCTGGCCTTTCAGGCGCGCTTCCAGCCAGGCCTGAGTGGCCATCAGATCGCCGCGCAGCTTCTTCATCAGGTAGCGATACGGTTCGCGCGCGCCTTCTGCGCCCGCCAGTTCGCGCAGCTCGTCGGTACACTCCACCATTGACAGCTCGGAAATCAGCAACTGAACATCTTTCAGGAACAGATCGGTTGCTTTCCAGCGGCTAAGCAGAAGGACATGGCGGGTGATATCGGCGGTAACGTTCGGGTTGCCGTCACGGTCGCCGCCCATCCACGAGGTGAAACGCACCGGAACAAAATCCACCGGCAGTTTGTAATTGAGGTTCTCTTCCAGCTGTTCGTTCAGCTCGCGCAGGTAATTTGGCACGCCTTCCCACAGGCTGTTTTCTACCACGGCAAAGCCCCATTTGGCTTCATCTACCGGGCTCGGGCGGTTTCTGCGGATTTCATCGGTATGCCAGGACTGGGCAATCAACTGGCGCAGGCGGCGCATCAGCTGGTGGCGTTCATAATCGGCGATATCGCTGTTATCCAGCTGCTTTAAGCAGTTGTTAACTTCCACCATTTTGTGGATCAGCGTACGGCGAGTGATTTCGGTCGGGTGCGCAGTCAGCACCAGCTCCAGCGACAGTGATTCAATCGCTTTGATAATCGTGGCTTCGTTGAGATTGGGTTGGTCTTTCAGTTTTCTGATGGTCTGGGCAATCACTTCCGGGTTGCTGGCCGCTTCGCCTTTCGCTGAAATGCTATGGTATTGCTCAGCGGTGTTGGCAAGGTTCAGGAACTGGCTAAACGCGCGTGCCACTGGCAGCAGTTCGTCATTGGACAGATTCTGCAAAGTGGTGAGCAGTTCCTGACGGCTGGCTTCATTCCCGGCGCGAGAAGATTTTGACAGCTTACGGATTGTTTCTACCCGGTCGAGAATGTTCTCGCCGAGAGCATCCTTGATGGTATCTCCCAGCAGTTTGCCGAGCATACTGACATTACTACGCAAAGCGGAATATTGTTCGTTCATGTTACCCCAGACACCCCATCTCATTTTATTTTGTTATACCTGTCGTTGAGCAGATATAAGACACCGTCTTTTATAAAGCCACGTAAAACCCACCGCGTCAATTGTTGCGAAATCGCTTCAGCAAACGAATAAATGTCGGCAATTTACGAAATTTAATTCGCATCGTGTCCAATAAGTATTGCTTATGGGATCGTGACAATTGTCACGCTTTTTCGCACATAAAAACCCCCTCATTCGAGGGGGTAAAAAAACGAAAAACACGTCAGTGCCAGCAGAAATGATGAACAACCTGGGTGATGAGTTCGCGCGTTGGTTTAATAAAGCGGGTTTCCAGATATTCATCCGGCTGGTGTGCCTGGTTGATAGACCCAGGCCCCAGCACCAGCGTTGGGCAAAGCGTCTGAATAAAAGGCGCTTCGGTGCAGTAGTTCACCACTTCGGTTTCGACGCCGAGCAGTTTTTCTACCACTTCTACCAGTTGATGATCCGGCGGGCATTCGTACCCCGGAATCGGCGGGTGCAGTTCGGAAATGGTCAAACGACCCGGCCAGCGGGAACTTACCGGCTCCAGCGCATCGTTTAACAGCCCATTGAGATCGTTAAGCGTCATGCCCGGCAGTGGACGGATATCCATGTGCAGTTCGCAACAGGCGCAGATACGGTTTGCCGCATCACCACCGTGAATATGCCCAAGATTCAGCGTCGGATACGGCACGGTGAACGCATCATAGTGATAACGTTCTTTCAGGCTGTCGCGCAGTTGCAGGATATGGCCGATGGCATCATGCATCAGTTCGATGGCGTTGACGCCGCGCGCCGGATCGCTGGAGTGGCCCGATTGACCAAGAATGCGAATCGCATTGGAGATATGCCCTTTATGCGCACGCACCGGCTGCAAAGAGGTCGGTTCGCCGATGATGGCGCAGTCCGGGCGCAGTTGCGTGTTCTCGGAGAAATAGCGCGCACCCGCCATGCTGGTCTCTTCATCGGCGGTGGCGAGCACATACAGCGGCTTGCTCAGTTTTGTCACATCGACGTCACGCAGCGCATCAAGAATAAAGGCGAAAAAGCCTTTCATGTCGGCAGTGCCCAGACCGTAGAGCTTATTGTCATGCTCGGTCAGCGTGAACGGGTCGCGCGTCCAGCGCCCGTCATCAAACGGCACTGTGTCGGTGTGGCCAGTCAGCAACAGACCGCCCGCGCCGGTTCCGGCACTGGCGAGCATGTTGAATTTATTGCGGGTGCCGGGAACCGGCTGCACTTCAACCGTGAAACCGAGGTCGCCAAACCATCCTGCCAGCAAATTGATTAAAGACGCATTACTCTGATCCAGCGCTTCTTCCGTCGCGCTGATCGACGGCGTGGCTATCAGGGCGCGGTAGATCTCGATAAATGGTGGCAAATTCATTTTCATTGTTGACATACCTGAGTTCGTGATAGTATCAATATTCATGCACTAAATGTGAATAAAAATACATTAATGTTGAGCGTAAAGAAACCCATGCGGCGACTTTGCTCAGCGACGCGGGATTGATGCCGAGTCTTTCCCTGGCACACATGACGTAAGAAGGTAAACCGCCCCAATGTTGAACACATTAATTGTGGGTGCCAGCGGTTATGCTGGTGCAGAGCTAGTGACCTATGTAAATCGCCATCCTCATATGAACATAACCGCTTTGACGGTTTCTGCGCAAAGTAATGATGCAGGAAAATGTATCTCTGATTTACATCCGCAGTTGAAAGGCATTGTTGATCTCCCGTTACAACCGATGTCCGATATTGGCGATTTCCTGGAGGGCGTGGATGTTGTCTTCCTCGCCACCGCCCATGAAGTGAGCCACGATCTGGCACCAACCTGCCTGGCGGCGGGATGTGTGGTGTTCGATCTCTCTGGCGCGTTCCGCGTTAACGATCCCGCGTTTTACGAAAAATTCTACGGCTTTACCCATCAGCACGCCGATCTGCTGGCACAGGCTGTGTATGGGCTGGCGGAGTGGAACCAAGACAAACTGAAAGAAGCGCAATTAATTGCCGTGCCGGGTTGCTACCCGACGGCGGCGCAGCTGTCGTTAAAACCGCTGATCGATGCCGGGCTGCTGGATCTGAACCAGTGGCCGGTGATCAACGCCACCAGCGGCGTAAGCGGCGCAGGGCGCAAGGCGGCTCTTTCTAACAGTTTCTGTGAAGTGAGCCTGCAACCTTACGGCGTTTTCAACCATCGCCACCATCCGGAAATTGCCACCCATCTTGGCGCGAGTGTGATTTTCACCCCGCACCTGGCGAGCTTTCCGCGTGGGATCCTCGAAACCATTACCTGCCGTTTGCAACCGGGCGTGACCCACGCGCAGGTAGCGGATGTGTTTAAACAGGCGTATGGCGATAAACCGCTGGTACGTTTATACGACAAAGGCGTTCCGGCGTTGAAAAACGTGGTTGGCCTGCCGTTCTGTGATATTGGTTTTGCGGTACAGGATGAGCACCTGATTGTCGTCGCTACGGAAGATAACCTGCTGAAAGGCGCGGCGGCGCAGGCAGTACAGTGCGCGAATATTCGTTTTGGCTATGCTGAAACTCAGTCACTTATTTAATTGAACAGGCGTGATGATGAACCCATTAATTATTAAGCTCGGTGGCGTACTGCTGGATAGCGAGGAAGCGCTGGAGCGTTTGTTTACGGCACTGGTGCACTATCGTGAATCTCATCAGCGCCCGTTAGTGATTGTCCACGGCGGCGGCTGCGTGGTGGATGAGTTGATGAAACAGCTTAACCTGCCGGTTAAAAAGAAAAATGGCCTGCGCGTGACTCCGGCGGATCAGATTGACATCATCACCGGGGCGCTGGCCGGTACGGCCAACAAAACCCTGCTGGCGTGGGCGAAGAAACACCATATCGCCTCTGTCGGTCTGTTCCTCGGTGATGGTGACAGCGTGAAAGTGACACAACTGGATGAAGAGCTGGGGCATGTGGGCCTGGCGCAACCGGGTTCACCGAAACTGATTAACGCGCTGCTCGATGGCGGTTTCTTGCCAGTGATCAGCTCCATTGGCGTCACCGATGAAGGTGAGCTGATGAACGTCAACGCCGACCAGGCGGCAACCGCGCTGGCTGCAACATTGGGTGCGGATCTGATCCTGCTGTCTGATGTAAGCGGCATTCTGGATGGCAAAGGCCAGCGTATTGCCGAGATGACGGCGGCGAAAGCGGAGCAACTGATTGCCCAGGGCATCATTACCGATGGCATGATCGTCAAAGTGAATGCGGCGCTGGATGCGGCGCGCACGCTGGGTCGCCCGGTGGATATCGCCTCCTGGCGTCATGCCGAGCAGCTACCCGCGCTGTTTAACGGTACGCCAATTGGCACCCGTATTCTGGCGTAATGACACAACAATTTATGTAGGCCGGGCAGGCGCAGCGCCGTCCGGCAAAACGGATAAAGAGAAGGAAGCACACTATGGCACTTTGGGGCGGGCGTTTTACTCAGGCAGCGGATCAACGGTTCAAACAGTTCAACGACTCTTTGCGCTTTGACTATCGCCTGGCGGAGCAGGATATCGTTGGCTCTGCGGCCTGGTCTAAAGCGCTGGTGACTGTTGGCGTGCTGACAGCGGCTGAGCAGCAGCAACTGGAAGAAGCGTTGAACAATTTGCTGGAAGAGGTGCGTGCTAATCCGCAGCAGATCCTGCAAAGCGACGCGGAAGATATTCACAGCTGGGTGGAAGGCAAGTTGATCGACAAAGTGGGTCAACTGGGCAAAAAACTGCACACCGGGCGCAGCCGTAATGACCAGGTCGCGACCGATCTGAAACTGTGGTGTAAAGACACCATCAGTGAATTGCTGCTGGCGAATCGCCAGTTGCAGAGCGCGCTGGTGGTGACGGCGGAAAATAACCAGGACGCAGTCATGCCTGGTTATACGCACCTGCAACGTGCGCAGCCAGTGACCTTCGCACACTGGTCGCTGGCTTACGTTGAAATGCTGGCGCGTGATGAAAGCCGCTTGCAGGATACGCTAAAACGCCTGGACGTTAGCCCGCTGGGCAGCGGCGCGCTGGCGGGTACGGCTTATGAAATTGACCGTGAGCAGTTAGCCGGCTGGCTGGGTTTTGCCTCGGCAACCCGCAACAGCCTGGACAGTGTGTCCGACCGCGATCACGTGCTGGAACTGCTCTCTGACGCTTCAATCGGCATGGTGCATCTGTCGCGCTTTGCCGAAGACCTGATTTTCTTTAACTCCGGCGAAGCGGCGTTTGTTGAGCTTTCTGACCGCGTAACCTCTGGTTCTTCGCTGATGCCACAAAAGAAAAACCCGGATGCGCTGGAGCTGATCCGTGGTAAGTGCGGCCGTGTACAGGGCGCGCTTACTGGCATGATGATGACGCTTAAAGGTCTGCCGCTGGCGTACAACAAAGATATGCAGGAAGACAAAGAAGGGCTGTTCGACGCGCTCGACACCTGGCTTGACTGTCTGCACATGGCGGCGCTGGTGCTGGACGGCATTCAGGTGAAACGCCCGCGTTGCCAGGAAGCGGCGCAGCAGGGTTACGCTAACGCCACCGAACTGGCGGATTATCTGGTTGCGAAAGGCGTGCCGTTCCGCGAAGCGCACCACATTGTTGGTGAAGCGGTGGTGGAAGCGATTCGCCAGGGTAAACCGCTGGAAGATCTGCCGCTTGCCGATCTGCGAAAATTCAGCGATGTGATTGGCGACGATGTTTATCCCATTCTGTCACTGCAATCCTGCCTGGATAAACGTGCGGCGAAAGGCGGCGTGTCACCGGTGCAGGTCGCGCAGGCGATTGTGGATGCGAAGGCGCGGTTGGTGTAAGTGGGGCGCGGTTTGCAAACAGGAGCCTGGCGTTACGCCGGGCTTTTTTATGCAAAAAAAAAGCGGACTCTCAGGTCCGCAAAACGTTCACGTTGGCTTTAGTTGTTCAGAGAGAAACAGAGGGTAGTTGCCTCATCACGGGTCAAGCTGAGGTGCCGCTTCGTTTCTGGTGCTAATTATTGAACAGAATGCTTGATAGGGATAATCGTTCGTTGCTATGCTATCTATCGCCATGAACTATCGTGGCGACGGAGGATGAATAATGAATATTCGTGATCTTGAGTACCTGGTGGCGTTAGCCGAACACCGCCATTTTCGCCGTGCAGCCGATTCTTGCCACGTCAGCCAGCCCACGCTGAGCGGGCAGATCCGTAAACTGGAAGATGAACTTGGCGTAATGCTGCTGGAGCGTACCAGCCGCAAAGTGCTGTTCACCCAGGCGGGTTTGTTGCTGGTAGATCAGGCGCGCACTGTGCTGCGCGAGGTCAAAGTGCTGAAGGAAATGGCAAGCCAGCAGGGGGAAACGATGTCCGGCCCGCTGCATATTGGCCTGATCCCAACCGTTGGACCTTACCTGTTGCCGCACATCATTCCGCTGTTGCACCAGACTTTCCCGAAACTGGAAATGTATCTGCATGAAGCGCAGACGCATCAGCTTTTAGCGCAGCTGGACAGCGGCAAGCTCGACTGCGCGATCCTCGCGCTGGTGAAAGAGAGCGAAGCCTTTATTGAGGTGCCGCTGTACGATGAGCCGATGATGCTGGCGATTTATGAAGATCATCCGTGGGCGAACCGCGAATGTGTGCCGATGGCTGACCTGGCGGGCGAAAAGCTGCTGATGCTGGAAGACGGGCACTGCCTGCGCGACCAGGCGATGGGCTTCTGCTTCGAAGCGGGTGCGGACGAAGATACGCATTTCCGTGCGACCAGCCTGGAAACGCTGCGCAATATGGTTGCCGCCGGGAGTGGTATCACGTTGCTGCCTGCGCTTTCCGTTCCGCGCGAGCGTAAACGCGATGGCGTGGTGTATCTGCCATGTATCAAACCTGAACCGAAACGCACGGTTGGACTGGTGTATCGCCCGGGTTCGCCGCTGCGCAGCCGCTATGAGCAGCTGGCAGAGGCCATCCGTGGTGCGATGGATGGCCATTTCGACACAGCGTTAAAACAGGCGGTTTAAGCCGTTTAGCGCAGCTACCCGGTAGGCTTCCGCCATTGTCGGGTAGTTAAAGGTGGTGTTAACGAAGTACTCAATGGTGTTACCGCCACCTTTCTGCTCCATAATCGCCTGGCCGATATGAATAATCTCGGCCGCGCGCTCGCCAAAGCAGTGAATTCCCAAAATCTCTTTCGTTTCACGGTGGAACAGGATCTTCAGCGTACCGACATTCATGCCGACAATCTGCGCCCGCGCCAAGTGTTTAAACTGCGCGCGACCCACTTCATACGGCACTTTCATGGCCGTGAGCTGCTGCTCGGTTTTGCCCACGGAACTGATCTCCGGAATGGTGTAAATCCCGGTCGGAATATCTTCAATCAGATGCGCCGTAGCTTCGCCTTTGATCATCGCCTGCGCGGCAATGCGCCCCTGATCGTAAGCCGCTGATGCCAGACTTGGGTAACCAATCACATCGCCGACCGCATAGACGTGCGGCAGTGCGGTCTGGTACATGCTGTTTACTTTCAACTGACCGCGTCCGTCCGCTTCAAGGCCAATATTCGCCAGTTGCAGGCTATCGGTGTTCCCGGTACGGCCGTTGGCATAGAGCAGGCAGTCGGCTTTCAGTTTTTTGCCGGATTTCAGGTGCATAATCACCCCGTCATCCAGCGGTTCAATGCGCTCGTACTCTTCGTTATGGCGGATAACGACGCCGCTATTCCAGAAATGATAAGAGAGTGAGTCCGACATTTCCTGATCAAGGAACGCCAGCAGGCGATCGCGGGTGTTGATCAAATCCACTTTGACGTTCATACCACGGAAGATCGATGCATATTCGCAGCCGATCACCCCCGCGCCGTAGATGATCACATGGCGGGGTTCGTGGTGCATATCGAGAATCGAGTCGCTGTCGTAAACGCGCGGATGGGCGAAATCGACATCGGCAGGGCGGTAGGGTCGTGAGCCGCAGGCGATAACAAACTTTTCGGCAGTGATGGTTTCGACCGTGCCGTCGTGAAACTCGAGCGCCAGTGTGTGGTCATCAATAAAGTGGGCGTTGCCTTCTAAAATTTCGCAGCGGTTACGCTCATAAAAGCCCTGACGCATGCGCGTTTGCTGATTAATCACGCTTTCAGCATGGTTCAGGATATCGGCGAAAGAGGAGCGGAGAAGGCGGGTGTGGTCACTGTAGAGCGGGTTTTGGTTGAATTCGATAATACGGCTAACGGCGTGGCGCAACGCTTTTGAGGGGATGGTGCCCCAATGCGTACAGCCGCCGCCGACATTGTGGTAACGCTCAATAACCGCGACCCGTGCTCCTTGTTTAACCAGGCCCATGGCTGCGCCTTCGCCGCCGGGGCCGGAGCCTATTACTATTGCATCATAATCGTAGGAATGTGGCATGGTAAGGCTTACCTGTTCTTATACATAAAAGCAACATAATACTAACATCAAAGCGGCGGTAACCCAATTATCGTTGTGCTCTTTTGCCACGAAAAAGAAGAAACTGTGCGTAAACAATCAGTCACAATCCAGTACAATCGGATCGGATTTATTCTCTGGTATAGTGCCAGCGGGCCCCTGGAAGGATTCAAACATCGTGATGGGTGTAAGAGCGCAACAAAAAGAGAGAACCCGGCGTTCGCTGATCGAAGCCGCATTTAGCCAACTCAGCGCGGAGCGCAGCTTCGCCAGCCTGAGCCTGCGGGAAGTTGCCCGTGAGGCAGGCATTGCGCCAACGTCTTTTTATCGTCATTTCCGGGATGTGGATGAACTCGGTCTGACCATGGTGGACGAAAGTGGGTTAATGCTGCGCCAACTGATGCGCCAGGCGCGTCAGCGTATTGCGAAAGGCGGTAGCGTGATCCGCACGTCAGTTTCCACATTTATGGAATTTATCGGCAATAATCCCAACGCTTTTCAGCTCCTGTTGCGGGAACGCTCCGGAACGTCCGCCGCCTTTCGTGCGGCGGTAGCGCGTGAGATCCAACATTTTATTGCGGAACTTGCCGACTACCTTGAACTCGAAAACCATATGCCGCGAGCGTTCACTGAAGCGCAAGCCGAAGCGATGGTGACGATTGTCTTCAACGCCGGTGCAGAAGCGCTGGATGTAGGGGCGGAACAACGCAGGCAATTAGAAGAGCGACTGGTACTACAATTGCGCATGATTTCAAAAGGCGCGTACTACTGGTATCGCCGTGAACAGGAAAAACTGGCGCATCAACCGACGAGTGAAGGATGAGTAATGAAACAGTCTGGTCAAGATAAAGGTACGTTGCTGCTGGCGCTCATCGCTGGCTTATCGATTAACGGTACGTTCTCTGCCGTGTTCAGTTCGATTGTACCGTTTTCAATATTCCCGATTATTTCGCTGGTGCTGACGGTATATTGTCTGCATCAGCGCTATCAAAATCGCACGATGCCGGTGGGTCTGCCAGGCCTTGCCGCCGCCTGTTTTATCCTCGGTGTGCTGATTTACAGTACGGTGGTCCGCGCCGAGTATCCGGATATTGGTTCTAACTTCCTGCCTGCCGTTTTATCGGTAATATTGGTTTTCTGGATTGGTTTTCGTCTGCGTGGTCGCAAACACGAAGCCTCTGAATAAGCGTTATCCCCCTCTCCCTGCGAGAGGGGATTTTCATCCCCAATTAATTAAGCGTCGGAAATTATAAATCCGTTTGTTCTACGCTTGCGAAATAAAACCCCGGTAGAATTCATCAATAATTTATTAATTAAAAAAATCTACAATAAAACGCATTTCATCTGATGTACTGATTCGGCATTTTATTCGGTTGCCTGACGATCGTTTGATCCAGGCGGCAGGTTAAAATTAACTCTGGACATCCTGATGAAAAAAATAACACAACTTCTGTTAGCCACGGCCGGTTTCGTTATTTCGGTCGCCGCATCTGCGGATACAACAAAAACGAATGGGAGCGAACACCGTATTCCGGCGATTAAGCTCATTAATACGCAAGATAACCACTCAGCGTTTATTAAAGGCTCTGTTCCCTCGCTGGCGAAGCTCTCTTCGCAAAATCTTTACTTCAGCAATACGTTTGAAGAGTGGCAGAAAGGGGTGCATCCGGCACCGAAGAAGCAATACGTGGTGACGATGAAAGGTAAGTTGAAGTTCAGGGTTAGCGATGGCTCAACCTTCATCATCGAACCCGGCACCGTTCTGCTTGCGGCAGACACGGCGGGCGAAGGTCACAGCTGGGATATTGTCGACGGTAAAGAGTGGGTTCGCGTTTATATTCCGGTGGGCGATGATGACCACTTTATTGCCGATAAATAACCAGTAAAACGCATTACTTCTCAGCCCTGTTTCATGCGGGGCTGATTGCTTAATATCAGGGTTAATATCCCTGACGATATAAATATCATATCAGAACATTCACAAGCTATTATAAAATAATGTTAGCGCGATCACGTTCCGCAATGGTCATTATTCTGATAAATAAATAGTTACGCGCAGCAGTCATTTCCCTCTCACCACTATTATTTGGCTGGCTTGATTCACAGGCCAGCCATCAAAGGAGTTGACGTATTTTATATAGCGTTATTTGTTTTTACGCGTAAGCAGTACGCCGCACTCCATGTGGTGCGTATACGGGAATTGATCGAACAGCGCCAGACGTGAAATATCGTGTGTCTGACTCAATGTTTCCAGATTTTTACACAGCGTTTCCGGGTTGCAGGAGATATACAGAATACGCGGATAGGCCTGCACCATTTTCTCGGTTTCCGCATCCAGCCCGCTGCGCGGCGGATCGACGAAAATCGTTTCGCACTGGTAGCTCGCAAGATCGATACCCTGCAAGCGGTTAAAAGCGCGCACGCCATTCATCGCCTGCGTAAATTCTTCGGCGGACATGCGGATAATCTGCACGTTATCGATGTGGTTAGCCGCGATATTGTATTGCGCTGCCGCCACGGACGGTTTGGCGATTTCGGTGGCCAGCACACGATCGAAATTGCGCGCCAGCGCCAGCGAGAAATTGCCGTTGCCGCAATACAACTCCAACAGATCGCCTGTTGAATGACGCGTAACATCCAGCGCCCATTCCAGCATCTGAATGTTCATGGCCGCGTTAGGCTGCGTAAAGCTGTTCTCGACCTGGCGGTAGATCATCTCTCTGCCACCGACCGGCAGACGCTCGTCAACAAAGTCCTGATCCAGCTCGATTTTGGTTTTAGTCGCGCGACCAATTAACTGCACATTCAGATTCTGCGCGCGCAGCGCGTCACGCAAGTGCGCAGCTTCTGCCTGCCATTCGTCATCCAGCTTTTTGTGGTAGAGCAGGGTGACAATCGCCTGGTTGCTCATGGTGCTCAGGTAGTCAATCTGGAACAGCTTATGGCGCAGCGTTTTATTCCCGCGTACCGCCTCGATCATTACCGTCATTAATTGGTTAATCAGCTCGCTTGCTGCCGGAAAACTGTCCACCCGGATACGAGACTTGGTCTGCTGATCGAAAATGATGTGGTAGAGATCGTCGCCGTCGTGCCAGATGCGGAATTCGGCGCGCATACGGTAATGGCTGACCGGTGAGCGGAACACCTCCGGAAGCGGCGCGGAAAAAGGCGTCATCATCGATTGCAGACGCACGACTTTTTCGGCCAGCTGGGCTTCGTACTGTTCTGTCGGCAGGTGTTCGGGGGTCATCATGCTTCCTGAGTGATTAAGAATAACGCGGGGATTGTAGGCATTGCTCAGGCGATGTCCAGCCCCGGATGTGAGCTAAATAGTCAGTTAGCAGTCTGGACATCCATATGTTACAGAATGTAGCATCCCTGTTCCGGTCCTGTGAGTTAAAAGGGAATCCAGTGAGAATCTGGGGCTGACGCGCAGCGGTAAGGATCAAGGTGAGAGAGCAGACACTGCCTGTTGGGTGGGAAGTCGCTTTCTTGATGTACCTCCAAGCCCGAAGACCTGCCGGTATACGTCGCATCTGGTTGACATCATCGCGTGCTATTGATGGAACCTGCGGCATCCTTACTCTTATGTGGATGCTTTCACAATGATTAAAAAAGCTTCGCTGCTGACGGCGCTCTCCGTCTCAGCTTTTTCCGGCTGGGCGCAAGATAGCAGCTCAGACAATTTGGTGGTGACAGCAAATCGTTTTCAACAACCGGCTAAGACGGTGCTTGCACCGACAGAAGTGGTGACGCGTGAGGACATCGATCGCTGGCAGTCTCGCTCACTGGTTGATGTGCTGCGTCGCCTGCCTGGGGTTGATATTGCGCAAAACGGCGGGTTAGGCCAAACCGCCTCGGTTTATGTGCGCGGTACAGAAGCGAAACACCTGCTGCTGCTGATTGATGGCGTACCGGTCGCGCGCTCCGGGATTTCCAACGATCCCGAACTGAATCAAATCCCGCTCTCTTTAGTGCAACGTGTTGAATATATTCGCGGGCCGCGCTCTGCCGTGTATGGCTCCGGGGCGATTGGCGGCGTGGTTAACGTCATTACCATGACCGGCAATGAGAAATCACAAATCAATGCCGGCGTTGGCTCGAAGGGCTACCAGACATATGACGGCACACTGCGTCAGCGCTTTGGCGACACGGTGGCGACAGCGGCGGGTTCTTATACCAGTACTCGCGGTTTTAACGTGCAGCCCGGCTCAACCTGGGATCATGACGAAGATCGCGACGGTTATCGCAATAAAACGTTCTGGGGCAGCCTGCAGCACAAATTCAACGACAACTTTGACGGCTTCTTTCGCGGCTACAACTTTAGCAACAACGTGGATTATGACCTCGGCAGCGCGCCGTTTTCCGCAGATTACAGCGCTGATGAGCGCCAGCTGTTTGTGCAGGGTTGGGATACCGGGCTGAATTTCGCCCAGGGGATCTACTCGTCCCAGTTGCTGGCCAGCTACCAGAAAAGCAAAGACTACAACTACAGCAGCATTTATGGCCGCTATAACGATGGCACCACGCTGGATGATATGGAGCAACGATACATTCAGTGGGGCAACAACGTTAATGTCGGCAAAGGTTCTGTTGGCGCGGGTGTCGACTGGAAACAGGAGCGTCTGGTTTCTTCCAATAGCACGACGCGCGACGCTTACGAGCGTGAAAACACGGGCTTATATTTGAACGGGATGCAACAGTTTGGCGATGTCACGCTGGAAGCGTCGGGCCGTGAAGATAAAGATGACGAATTCGGCTGGCACGGCACCTGGCAGACCGCTGCTGGCTGGGAGTTCGTGGAGAATTACCGTCTGACCGTTTCTTACGGCACTGGTTTCCTGGCACCTTCTTTAGGCCAACAGTTTGGTGCGAAGCGTTTTGGCATTGCTTCCAACCCGAATCTGAAACCGGAAGAGTCCAGGCAGTGGGAGGCGGGTGTTGAAGGCTTAACCGGCCCGCTGGACTGGCGTTTGTCTGCCTATCGCTATGAGATTGAAAATCTGATCACCTACAGCGATACGGCTTACTACAACATCAACTCTGCCACCATTAAAGGCGTTGAGTGGACGGGCAGCGTGGATACCGGCATCTTCTCGCATCGCGTGACGCTGCAATATATTGACCCGCGTGATGATGAAACCAATGAAGTGCTGCCGCGCCGTGCGAAGCGCCAGGCGAAGTACCAGCTTGACTGGTCCGTATTGAATGTCGATATGGATCTGGCCTGGGAGTACTTCGGGAAGCGCTATGACAACCGCACGTCAACCTATAATCCTGAGCAACGTATTTTGCCAAGTTATAGTACGGTGGATTTTTCTGCCTCATATCCTGTGACCTCTCATTTAACAGTTCGTGGTAAAATCGCCAACCTGTTCGATAAAGAGTACGAGACAGCATATGGCTACCAAACTGCAGGACGGGAATACACCTTGTCTGGCAGCTACACCTTCTGACGCACGTCCCACCGTGCTGGTGTTTGACTCCGGCGTCGGTGGGTTATCCGTTTATGATGAGATCCGGCATCTCCTGCCGGATCTGCATTACATCTACGCGTTTGACAATGTCGCTTTCCCCTATGGTGAGAAAAGCGAAGCGTTTATTGTTGAGCGTGTTGTCGAAATCGTTACCGCCGTTCAGGCTCAGTACCCCCTCGCGCTGGCCGTTATTGCCTGTAATACGGCGAGTACCGTCTCTTTGCCCGCACTGCGGGATAAGTTCTCTTTCCCTGTCGTCGGTGTCGTGCCTGCCATCAAACCCGCCGCGCGTCTAACGGCAAACGGTGTGGTAGGGCTGCTGGCAACGCGGGGTACGGTGAAGCGCCCTTATACACACGAACTGATTTCGCGTTTCGCGAATGAATGCCGGATTGAGATGTTGGGTTCGGCGGAGCTGGTTGTATTGGCGGAAGCGAAACTGCATGGGGAAACGGTCTCGCTGGATGAGCTGCGACATATCCTTCGCCCATGGCTGCGCATGAAAGAGCCGCCAGATACGGTGGTACTGGGATGTACGCACTTTCCTTTACTGCAAGATGAGTTGCTGCAAGTGTTGCCAGAAGGGACGCGTTTGATTGATTCAGGCGCGGCAATTGCGCGACGTACTGCCTGGCTGCTTGAACACGAAGCGCCGGATGCGAAATCTTCCGATGAGAATATTGCCTATTGCATGGCATTAACTCCTGAGACTGCACAACTATTGCCCGTTTTGCAGCGCTATGGGTTCAAAAAGCTCGAAAAACTGGCACTTTAGAGCAGTTTTGCGCAAAAAAGAGACGGTTGAAAAGTTTTTTGAAATTAGGGGTTGTCAGCGGGAATTAACTCCCTATAATGCGCCTCCACTGACACGGCACAACGGCAAACACACCGGCCTGTCAGGTGAAGAAATCTGAAAATAAACAGTTGACTTCACGGCGGGAAAGCGTAGTATACGCAACCCGCGCCGCAGCAAAAAGCGAGGCGGCACTGCTCTTTAACAATTTATCAGACAATCTGTGTGGGCACTCAGGGTGACTGGATTCTTAACGTCCTCGGACGAAAAATGAATACCAAGTCTCAGTGAGTGAACACGTAATTCATTACGAAGTTCTTTTCTTTAGAAATAAAGAAACATTGAGCATCAAACTTTTAAATTGAAGAGTTTGATCATGGCTCAGATTGAACGCTGGCGGCAGGCCTAACACATGCAAGTCGAACGGTAGCACAGAGAGCTTGCTCTCGGGTGACGAGTGGCGGACGGGTGAGTAATGTCTGGGAAACTGCCTGATGGAGGGGGATAACTACTGGAAACGGTAGCTAATACCGCATAACGTCGCAAGACCAAAGAGGGGGACCTTCGGGCCTCTTGCCATCAGATGTGCCCAGATGGGATTAGCTAGTAGGTGGGGTAACGGCTCACCTAGGCGACGATCCCTAGCTGGTCTGAGAGGATGACCAGCCACACTGGAACTGAGACACGGTCCAGACTCCTACGGGAGGCAGCAGTGGGGAATATTGCACAATGGGCGCAAGCCTGATGCAGCCATGCCGCGTGTATGAAGAAGGCCTTCGGGTTGTAAAGTACTTTCAGCGGGGAGGAAGGGAGTAAGGTTAATAACCTTATTCATTGACGTTACCCGCAGAAGAAGCACCGGCTAACTCCGTGCCAGCAGCCGCGGTAATACGGAGGGTGCAAGCGTTAATCGGAATTACTGGGCGTAAAGCGCACGCAGGCGGTCTGTCAAGTCGGATGTGAAATCCCCGGGCTCAACCTGGGAACTGCATCCGAAACTGGCAGGCTTGAGTCTCGTAGAGGGAGGTAGAATTCCAGGTGTAGCGGTGAAATGCGTAGAGATCTGGAGGAATACCGGTGGCGAAGGCGGCCTCCTGGACGAAGACTGACGCTCAGGTGCGAAAGCGTGGGGAGCAAACAGGATTAGATACCCTGGTAGTCCACGCCGTAAACGATGTCTATTTGGAGGTTGTGCCCTTGAGGCGTGGCTTCCGGAGCTAACGCGTTAAATAGACCGCCTGGGGAGTACGGCCGCAAGGTTAAAACTCAAATGAATTGACGGGGGCCCGCACAAGCGGTGGAGCATGTGGTTTAATTCGATGCAACGCGAAGAACCTTACCTGGTCTTGACATCCACAGAACTTAGCAGAGATGCTTTGGTGCCTTCGGGAACTGTGAGACAGGTGCTGCATGGCTGTCGTCAGCTCGTGTTGTGAAATGTTGGGTTAAGTCCCGCAACGAGCGCAACCCTTATCCTTTGTTGCCAGCGGTTAGGCCGGGAACTCAAAGGAGACTGCCAGTGATAAACTGGAGGAAGGTGGGGATGACGTCAAGTCATCATGGCCCTTACGACCAGGGCTACACACGTGCTACAATGGCGCATACAAAGAGAAGCGACCTCGCGAGAGCAAGCGGACCTCATAAAGTGCGTCGTAGTCCGGATTGGAGTCTGCAACTCGACTCCATGAAGTCGGAATCGCTAGTAATCGTGGATCAGAATGCCACGGTGAATACGTTCCCGGGCCTTGTACACACCGCCCGTCACACCATGGGAGTGGGTTGCAAAAGAAGTAGGTAGCTTAACCTTCGGGAGGGCGCTTACCACTTTGTGATTCATGACTGGGGTGAAGTCGTAACAAGGTAACCGTAGGGGAACCTGCGGTTGGATCACCTCCTTACCTTAAAGAACCTGCCTCTGCAGTGTCCACACAGATTGTCTGATGAAATAACGAGCAGTAAAAAATCTCTGCAGGCTTGTAGCTCAGGTGGTTAGAGCGCACCCCTGATAAGGGTGAGGTCGGTGGTTCAAGTCCACTCAGGCCTACCAAATTCATGCTGATACTGCGTTGTGGCAACGCTCACATACAGATGTATGCTTCGCGTCACCCCGCCTTGTCTCAGAATGAATTACGGGTATACGGGATTTAACTACGATGGGGCTATAGCTCAGCTGGGAGAGCGCCTGCTTTGCACGCAGGAGGTCTGCGGTTCGATCCCGCATAGCTCCACCATCTTTACTGTTCGGCACAAGAAAACTTCAGAGTACACATTCTGTGTGTGCTGCGAAGTTTTGCTCTTTAAAAATCTGGATCAAGCTGAAAATTGAAACACTGAACAGTGTGAACTGTTCTGTGAGTCTCTCAAATTTTTACAGCGCGATGATGAATCGAAAGAAACATCTTCGGGTTGTGAGGTTAAGCGACTAAGCGTACACGGTGGATGCCCTGGCAGTCAGAGGCGATGAAGGACGTGCTAATCTGCGAAAAGCGCCGGTAAGGTGATATGAACCGTTATAGCCGGCGATGTCCGAATGGGGAAACCCAGTGTGACTCGTCACACTATCATTAACTGAATCCATAGGTTAATGAGGCGAACCGGGGGAACTGAAACATCTAAGTACCCCGAGGAAAAGAAATCAACCGAGATTCCCCCAGTAGCGGCGAGCGAACGGGGAGGAGCCCAGAGTCTGAATCAGCTTGTGTGTTAGTGGAAGCGTCTGGAAAGTCGCGCGATACAGGGTGACAGCCCCGTACACAAAAGCACACAGGCTGTGAGCTCGATGAGTAGGGCGGGACACGTGGTATCCTGTCTGAATATGGGGGGACCATCCTCCAAGGCTAAATACTCCTGACTGACCGATAGTGAACCAGTACCGTGAGGGAAAGGCGAAAAGAACCCCGGCGAGGGGAGTGAAAAAGAACCTGAAACCGTGTACGTACAAGCAGTGGGAGCCTCTTGATGGGGTGACTGCGTACCTTTTGTATAATGGGTCAGCGACTTATATTCTGTAGCAAGGTTAACCGAATAGGGGAGCCGAAGGGAAACCGAGTCTTAACTGGGCGTTAAGTTGCAGGGTATAGACCCGAAACCCGGTGATCTAGCCATGGGCAGGTTGAAGGTTGGGTAACACTAACTGGAGGACCGAACCGACTAATGTTGAAAAATTAGCGGATGACCTGTGGCTGGGGGTGAAAGGCCAATCAAACCGGGAGATAGCTGGTTCTCCCCGAAAGCTATTTAGGTAGCGCCTCGTGAATTCATCTCCGGGGGTAGAGCACTGTTTCGGCTAGGGGGCCATCCCGGCTTACCAACCCGATGCAAACTACGAATACCGGAGAATGTTATCACGGGAGACACACGGCGGGTGCTAACGTCCGTCGTGAAGAGGGAAACAACCCAGACCGCCAGCTAAGGTCCCAAAGTCATGGTTAAGTGGGAAACGATGTGGGAAGGCCCAGACAGCCAGGATGTTGGCTTAGAAGCAGCCATCATTTAAAGAAAGCGTAATAGCTCACTGGTCGAGTCGGCCTGCGCGGAAGATGTAACGGGGCTAAACCATGCACCGAAGCTGCGGCAGCGACACTATTGTGTTGTTGGGTAGGGGAGCGTTCTGTAAGCCTGCGAAGGTGGCCTGTGAGGGTTGCTGGAGGTATCAGAAGTGCGAATGCTGACATAAGTAACGATAAAGCGGGTGAAAAGCCCGCTCGCCGGAAGACCAAGGGTTCCTGTCCAACGTTAATCGGGGCAGGGTGAGTCGACCCCTAAGGCGAGGCCGAAAGGCGTAGTCGATGGGAAACAGGTTAATATTCCTGTACTTGGTGTTACTGCGAAGGGGGGACGGAGAAGGCTATGTTAGCCGGGCGACGGTTGTCCCGGTTTAAGCGTGAAGGTGTGTGCTCCAGGCAAATCCGGAGTGCTTTAACACTGAGGCGTGATGACGAGGCACCACGGTGCTGAAGTAACAAATGCCCTGCTTCCAGGAAAAGCCTCTAAGCTCCAGGTAACACGAAATCGTACCCCAAACCGACACAGGTGGTCAGGTAGAGAATACCAAGGCGCTTGAGAGAACTCGGGTGAAGGAACTAGGCAAAATGGTGCCGTAACTTCGGGAGAAGGCACGCTGATATGTAGGTGAAGCGACTTGCTCGTGGAGCTGAAATCAGTCGAAGATACCAGCTGGCTGCAACTGTTTATTAAAAACACAGCACTGTGCAAACACGAAAGTGGACGTATACGGTGTGACGCCTGCCCGGTGCCGGAAGGTTAATTGATGGGGTCATCCGTAAGGAGAAGCTCTTGATCGAAGCCCCGGTAAACGGCGGCCGTAACTATAACGGTCCTAAGGTAGCGAAATTCCTTGTCGGGTAAGTTCCGACCTGCACGAATGGCGTAATGATGGCCAGGCTGTCTCCACCCGAGACTCAGTGAAATTGAACTCGCTGTGAAGATGCAGTGTACCCGCGGCAAGACGGAAAGACCCCGTGAACCTTTACTATAGCTTGACACTGAACACTGGTCCTTGATGTGTAGGATAGGTGGGAGGCTTTGAAGCGTGGACGCCAGTCTGCGTGGAGCCATCCTTGAAATACCACCCTTTAATGGCTGGTGTTCTAACGTGGACCCGTAATCCGGGTTGCGGACAGTGTCTGGTGGGTAGTTTGACTGGGGCGGTCTCCTCCTAAAGCGTAACGGAGGAGCACGAAGGTCAGCTAATCCTGGTCGGACATCAGGAGGTTAGTGCAATGGCATAAGCTGGCTTGACTGCGAGCGTGACGGCGCGAGCAGGTGCGAAAGCAGGTCATAGTGATCCGGTGGTTCTGAATGGAAGGGCCATCGCTCAACGGATAAAAGGTACTCCGGGGATAACAGGCTGATACCGCCCAAGAGTTCATATCGACGGCGGTGTTTGGCACCTCGATGTCGGCTCATCACATCCTGGGGCTGAAGTAGGTCCCAAGGGTATGGCTGTTCGCCATTTAAAGTGGTACGCGAGCTGGGTTTAGAACGTCGTGAGACAGTTCGGTCCCTATCTGCCGTGGGCGCTGGAGAATTGAGGGGGGCTGCTCCTAGTACGAGAGGACCGGAGTGGACGCATCACTGGTGTTCGGGTTGTCATGCCAATGGCACTGCCCGGTAGCTAAATGCGGAAGAGATAAGTGCTGAAAGCATCTAAGCACGAAACTTGCCCCGAGATGAGTTCTCCCTGAGACTTTAAGTCTCCTGAAGGAACGTTGAAGACGACGACGTTGATAGGCCGGGTGTGTAAGCGCAGCGATGCGTTGAGCTAACCGGTACTAATGAACCGTGAGGCTTAACCTTACAACGCCGAAGATGTTTTGGCGGTGAGAGACAGATTTTCAGCTTTGATTCAGAGTCCGAAGGATTTTGCGCAGAGACAAGGCGGCAAATGAGACGACGGAGGAGCATACAGGAGTATGTGACTGACGTTCGTGAATGCAGCCAACGCGGTATTGGTGCAAAAGACACAGGACAGGGCACAAAGAATTTGCCTGGCGGCACTAGCGCGGTGGTCCCACCTGACCCCATGCCGAACTCAGAAGTGAAACGCCGTAGCGCCGATGGTAGTGTGGGGTCTCCCCATGCGAGAGTAGGGAACTGCCAGGCATCAAATTAGCAGTGAACCGGGGCAGCAAACCGGTGGTTGTAAAGAAATTCGGTGGAGCGGTAGTTCAGTCGGTTAGAATACCTGCCTGTCACGCAGGGGGTCGCGGGTTCGAGTCCCGTCCGTTCCGCCACCCTTATTAGGGGCGTAGTTCAATTGGTAGAGCACCGGTCTCCAAAACCGGGTGTTGGGGGTTCGAGTCCCTCCGCCCCTGCCAGAAATAATCCTTAGCATCTGCTAAGGATTTTTTTTGCTTCTTTTTTAGCGCTCACACTATAAATAATCTCTCGCATGGCATCCTTGCCAAAAATATTCAATCAATCACTTTGATTTTCAAAAGATCGCGTATCTGATTTTGCTTATCGCTGTTCTGCAGCCAAATTGCATAAAGTGGACGAGAAAGCATTGCCGTGTCAGCAACTGGATATAACTTCTCTTTTTGCTCTGCCCATGAGACAGGCAGCCAGGTGCAGCCATTGAGCTGCGGTAATTGCTGATGCGCCACTTCTGCTGAACTGGTCGTCAATGTGGGCACGTCATCACTGGCGATTAACTCCGCTTCATGCTGCTGAAAATCCGGACCCCATTCGAGGCGCAGGTAATTCAATTCTGACTTGCTCTTTTCAGGGGTTGCGCAATAAAGCGCAAGTGTGAAATGGCCGAGCAACTGGCTGCTAAATTCATCCATCTTCGGTGTTTCAGTCGTGATCAGCAGATCCAGCTGCCGCTCATGTAGCTGTTTAACCAATGATTGCCGTTGTGCAATTCGTGCTTCGAACTGAAGGTTTCCTTGCAGGTTATACAGCCGGGTTAACCAATCGCTAAGCATGCATTCCCACAGGGATGCGCTGGCCCCAATTGAAAATTGGTGGTGTCGCGATGTGTGCGCCACTTCCTTTCTTGCTGCTTGCCAGGTGCTCATCAATGTTTCCGCATACGGCAGCAGCTTTTCGCCCGCTGCTGTCAGGCGGATATTGTTGCGATGGCGTGTAAAGAGATTAACCCCAAGTTGATTCTCTAACTGGCGAATACGAAAACTCACCGCGGACTGGGTCAGATAGAGTGCTTCGGCTGCACGACCGAAGTGACGAGTCCTGCTAACTTCGAGGAAAGTTTTTAGTAATTCCGTATCCACAGTTTTCTCCACAAAAATATTTGTCGTAATGATTTAAATGTTTTGTTTTACACTCTGTCAAGCGTAACTAATACTCCGCGCCATAAATAGCTCGGCCAAAGAATTA
Organism: Kosakonia sacchari SP1; assembly: GCF_000300455.3. NCBI lineage: Bacteria > Pseudomonadati > Pseudomonadota > Gammaproteobacteria > Enterobacterales > Enterobacteriaceae > Kosakonia > Kosakonia sacchari. The sequence goes on along the minus strand of NZ_CP007215.2, from coordinate 4,731,224 downwards.
GGAGCGTGCAGGATGGCGGAAAGCTTTACGACGACGAATCGTTTTTTCGACAATAAGAATTATCCGCGCGGGTTCTCTCGCCACGGTGACTTCACCATCAAAGAGGCGCAACTGCTTGAGCGCCATGGTTATGCTTTTAACGAACTGGAACTCGGTAAGCGTGAACCAGTGACTGCAGAAGAAACGCAATTTGTTGCAGTGTGCCGTGGAGAGCGTGAGCCAGACACCGAAGCAGAACGCGTCTGGATCAAATATATGGCACGCATTAAGCGTCCGAAGCGCTTTCACACCCTTTCAGGTGGGAAACCACAGATGGAAGGTGCGGAAGACTATACGGATTCCGAAGATTAAGAGAAAAGGGGCTAAGGCCCCTTTTTTACATCAGCATCTTTTGCAAATGAATCAGTAGCCTGTCGATTGCGCGATAACTTAACGCTTCCTGCAGGTGCGCTCGCTGGATCGCCGGTTCTTCTTCAAGATCGGCTATCGTTTGTGCAACTCTCAACAGGCGTTGCCAGGCGCGTACCGACAATCCCAGACGTGTTAACGTCTCTTCCAGCCAGTTCCCATCTTCTCTGGTAAGTATACAAAGCTGTTTCGTTTCGCTGCTATCCAGATGCGCGTTGAGTTTATTTTGTCGCTGGTATTGCCTTGCCCGGGCCTGAATAACCCGTAAGCGTACTGTTTCGCTGCTTTCACCTTTATGCTGTTGCTGGCTCATCAACCCCGGTGCAAGCAGGGGGATCTCGAGCGAGAGATCGAAGCGATCGAGAAAAGGGCCTGATAACTTTCCCAAATAGCGCAGCGTTTGCTCCGGTGTCGAGCGGTTATGGTTTCCCCGGTAATGGCCGGTCGGGCTCGGGTTCATAGCGGCGATTAACTGGAAACGTGCGGGATAGGTAACTTTCGCCCTGGCCCGCGAGAGATGGATTTGTCCCGATTCAATAGGCTCGCGGAGTGCATCCAGCACACGGCGTTCAAATTCCGGTAATTCATCCAGAAACAGAACGCCATTATGCGCCAGTGAAATCTCCCCCGGACCGGGTATGGAGCCGCCGCCGACAAGCGCCGCCAGTGAAGCACTGTGATGCGGTGCTCTGAATGGGCGTCGGCGCCAGTGGCGAGAGAGTGCTGCTGAATTGACCACGCTCATAATGGCCGCGCTTTCCAGTGCTTCCTGGTTGTTCAATGGCGGCAACAATCCTCCCAACCGGCTGGCCAGCATGGTCTTACCCGTGCCCGGAGGTCCTATTAACAACAGGTTATGTCCACCTGCCGCAGTAATTTCCAGTGCGCGCTTCCCTTGCTCCTGTCCAATAACATCGCTTAAATCCTCACTGTAGGCCTCCTGGCTGCTACAAAAGGGAACTGGTGAAGGTAATGCCTGTTTTCCTTCCAGAAACGCACACACTTCTTGTAAATGGTCGGCAACCAGACACTCCTGTGTTTCTGTAAGGCTAGCTTCAGCTTCGTTTTCTCTGGCAATAACGATGCGCCTGTTGGCTTTTACCGCTTCAATGACAGAAGAGATGGCACCGGGAACCCCACGTAATGCGCCTGTAAGGGCAAGTTCGCCGACAAACTCATAACGACTCAGTTCTGGTGCCGTTAGCTGCTCAGAAGCGGACAGAAGCGCGATAGCGATGGGTAAATCATATCGTCCACCTTCTTTGGGTAGATCCGCTGGAGCCAGGTTGATCGTGATTCGTTTCGCCGGAAATTCATATCCGCTGTTGATAATGGCGCTACGAACACGATCGCGTGCTTCTTTAACCGTGGTTTCCGGTAGCCCGACAATAGTCAGCCCCGGCAGCCCGTTACTGATATGCACTTCAACGGTGACCTGGGGGGCCGTCACGCCTAACGCCGCTCGCGTAAAAATTACAGACAATGCCATAGGCTCTCCTTTTCGCAGACATTATCTGTTTTGGTTATTGTTTTTCATTATCGGAAAGCTGCTTTTGCGCTCGCGTTTCCTGAATTTCGCTGCAATTAGTCACTTTTTTCATTGTGTTGGAATGTTGATCGCAGCGTTTTATTACGCCTGCCAGGTGTGAGAAATTTTCACTAAGACTTTTCTCTATATAAAACAAACATTTTTTGCCAATTTGTCGGTGTGGCCGCAAACTGCGTCATAAATTTTTCTTGTTTCTTGTCTTAAATCTGTGTTACCTCTTTAGGCATTCCTTCGAACATGAAGCAAGAACGAACACAAATGAAAGCCCTTCTACGAGTGATTAGCCTGGTCGTGATTAGCGTGGTGGTGATTATTATCCCACCGTGCGGGGCTGCACTTGGACGAGGAAAGGCTTAAAAAACAAGCCTTAACGAACTAAGACCCCCGCACCGAAAGGTCCGGGGGTTTTTTTATGACATAAAAACATAAACGAGGAGCAGAGAATGAGTAATAGCACAAAATTCTGTTTCTCCCGATATCCGGCGGGGAACTGACTATGAATGGGGCACAGTGGGTAGTACATGCGTTGCGAGCGCAGAAAGTCGATATCGTCTTCGGCTATCCGGGCGGCGCAATTATGCCGGTTTACGATGCATTGTATGACGGCGGCGTGGAACACCTACTTTGCCGGCATGAGCAGGGCGCGGCGATGGCCGCTATCGGCTATGCTCGCGCCACCGGTAAAACCGGCGTTTGCATCGCCACTTCCGGCCCAGGTGCGACGAATCTGATCACCGGTCTTGCTGACGCGTTATTAGATTCCGTTCCGGTTGTTGCCATTACCGGCCAGGTTGCAGCTCCGCTTATTGGCACCGACGCGTTTCAGGAAGTGGACGTACTGGGTTTATCCCTCGCCTGCACGAAGCACAGCTTTCTGGTTGAATCGCTGGAAGAATTACCGCGTGTCATGGCTGAGGCTTTCTACGTGGCGAATTCCGGCCGCCCTGGCCCGGTTCTGGTTGATATTCCGAAAGACATTCAACTGGCTATTGGCGATTTTGACCCTTGGTTCGCGACTGTCGACGATGAGCATTATTTCCCGCAGGCTGAAGTTGAACAGGCCGTGCAGATGCTCTTACAGGCAACAAAACCAATGCTCTATGTTGGCGGCGGCGTGGGCATGGCGCAGGCGGTTCCGGCGCTGCGTGAGTTTCTGGGCGTGACGCAAATGCCGGTCACTTGCACGTTGAAAGGGCTGGGCGCGGTGGAGGCTGAGTATGCTTACTATCTTGGCATGCTGGGGATGCACGGTACGAAAGCTGCGAATTTTGCCGTGCAGGAGTGCGACCTACTGATTGCCGTTGGTGCTCGCTTTGACGATCGCGTAACCGGCAAGTTGAATACCTTCGCGCCGAATGCCAAAGTGATCCATATGGATATCGACCCGGCGGAAATGAGCAAACTGCGCCAGGCGCACGTTGCGTTGCAGGGCGATTTAAATGCGTTGCTGCCTGCGCTGCAACAGCCGCTGGCAATTGATGCGTGGCGTCAATACAGCGCGGATCTGCGTCGCGAACATGCCTGGCGTTATGATCATCCAGGCGAAGCTATTTATGCGCCGCTGTTGTTAAAACAGCTCTCCGATCGCAAACCGGAAAACAGCGTAGTCACTACCGACGTTGGCCAGCATCAGATGTGGGCGGCGCAACATCTGTGTTTCAGCCGCCCGGAAGATTTCATCACGTCCAGCGGATTAGGTACGATGGGCTTCGGTTTACCGGCCGCCGTTGGCGCGCAGGTTGCCCGCCCGGACGATACGGTAATCTGTATCTCCGGTGACGGCTCCTTCATGATGAATGTTCAGGAACTCGGCACCGTTAAACGTAAGCAATTACCGCTGAAGATTGTCTTACTGGACAACCAGCGTTTAGGGATGGTACGCCAGTGGCAGCAGTTATTCTTCAACGAGCGTTATAGCGAAACTACCCTGACTGATAACCCCGATTTCCTCACGCTGGCCAGCGCTTTTGGCATCCCCGGCCAGCACATCACCCGAAAAGACCAGGTTGAAGTGGCACTCGACACGATGCTCACGAGCCCAGGGCCATACCTGCTTCATGTCTCAATCGATGAACTTGAGAATGTCTGGCCACTGGTGCCGCCCGGCGCCAGTAACTCACAAATGCTGGAGAAATTATCATGATGCAACATCAGGTCGCCGTTGAGGCCCGCTTCAATCCGGAAACATTAGAACGCGTACTGCGCGTGGTGCGCCACCGTGGCTTTCAGGTATGTGCCATGAATATGGAAACCGCCAGTGATGCGCGGAACATAAATATCGAATTGACCGTTGCCAGCCCGCGGCCTGTCGAATTACTGTTTAGCCAGTTAAGCAAACTTGTTGACGTTGCCCGGGTTGATATCCGCCAGCGTGCCACATCATCACAATCACAACAAATCCGCGCGTAAGCGCAAAAGGAAGAATAATGACGACGAAAAAAGCAGACTACATTTGGTCTAATGGCGAGATGGTTCGTTGGGAAGATGCAAAAGTTCACGTGATGTCCCACGCGCTGCATTACGGCACCTCCGTATTTGAAGGTATCCGTTGCTATGACTCGCACAAAGGTCCGGTAGTCTTTCGCCATCGTGAACATATGCAACGTCTGCGCGATTCCGCCAAAATCTATCGTTTCCCGGTATCTCAGAGCGTTGATGAGCTGATGGAAGCCTGCCGCTCAGTGATCCGCAAAAACAATCTGACCAGTGCCTATATTCGTCCGCTGGTGTTTGTGGGCGATGTTGGCATGGGCGTTAACCCTCCGGCTGGCTACACCACTGATGTGATCATCGCCGCGTTCCCGTGGGGCGCTTACCTCGGTGCGGAAGCACTGGATCAGGGGATCGATGCGATGGTTTCTTCCTGGAACCGCGTTGCGCCGAACACCATCCCGACAGCCGCGAAAGCGGGCGGTAACTACCTCTCTTCACTGCTTGTGGGCAGCGAAGCGCGCCGCCACGGCTACCAGGAAGGGATCGCGCTGGACGTGAACGGCTACATCTCTGAAGGTGCGGGCGAAAACCTGTTTGAAGTAAAAGACGGCATCCTGTTCACGCCGCCGTTTACCTCCTCTGCCCTGCCGGGTATCACCCGCGATGCGATCATCAAGCTGGCGAAAGAGCTGAACATCGAAGTTCGCGAGCAAGTGCTGTCCCGCGAATCGCTGTATCTGGCGGATGAAGTGTTTATGTCCGGTACGGCAGCGGAAATCACGCCGGTGCGCAGCGTTGATGGTATTCAGGTTGGTGAAGGTCGTTGCGGCCCGGTTACTAAACGTATTCAGCAAGCATTCTTTGGCCTCTTCACCGGTGAGACGGAAGATAAGTGGGGCTGGTTGGATCAAGTTAATCCATAAATACCCGTCATACTTCAGGTTGTAGGTGTGTTGGCCGCACTCGTTCACCCCCGTCACTTACTTATGTAAGCTCCAGGGGATTCGCTCGCTTGCCGCCTTCCTACAACCAGAATTATTCAGGGTATAGCAAATAAATATGGGATGGCACGCACCACCCCATCGACAAGATAGACGGGAGTAAAAGAGCATGCCTAAGTACCGTTCCGCCACCACCACCCACGGGCGCAATATGGCGGGTGCCCGCGCGCTGTGGCGCGCAACCGGGATGACCGACGCCGATTTCGGCAAGCCGATTATCGCCGTCGTGAACTCGTTTACCCAGTTCGTGCCGGGCCACGTTCACCTGCGCGATCTTGGTAAGCTGGTTGCGGAGCAAATCGAAGCCGCAGGCGGCGTGGCGAAAGAGTTCAATACCATCGCCGTTGATGATGGCATCGCCATGGGCCACGGCGGCATGCTTTACTCACTGCCTTCCCGCGAGCTGATTGCCGATTCCGTTGAATACATGGTCAATGCCCACTGCGCTGACGCGATGGTGTGTATTTCCAACTGCGACAAAATCACCCCAGGGATGTTGATGGCCTCTCTGCGGTTGAATATTCCGGTGATTTTCGTCTCCGGCGGCCCAATGGAAGCCGGGAAAACCAAACTCTCCAACCAGATAATCAAACTCGATCTGGTGGATGCCATGATTCAGGGCGCAGATCCGAAAGTGTCTGACGATCAGAGCGATCAGGTAGAACGTTCCGCCTGCCCAACTTGCGGCTCCTGCTCCGGCATGTTCACCGCCAACTCGATGAACTGTCTGACCGAAGCGCTGGGGCTGTCGCAGCCGGGTAACGGCTCGCTGCTGGCGACCCATGCTGACCGCAAAGAGCTGTTTATCAACGCGGGCAAACGCATTGTTGAGCTGACTAAACGCTATTACGAGCAGGATGACACCAGCGCGCTGCCGCGTTCTATCGCCAGCAAAGCGGCGTTTGAGAACGCCATGACGCTGGATATCGCCATGGGCGGCTCCACTAACACCGTTTTGCACCTGCTGGCCGCCGCGCAGGAAGCGGAAATTGATTTCACCATGAGTGATATCGATAAGCTGTCCCGCAAAGTTCCGCAGCTGTGTAAAGTCGCGCCGAGTACGCAGAAATATCATATGGAAGATGTGCACCGCGCCGGTGGCGTGCTGGGCATCCTGGGTGAGCTGGATCGCGCTAACTTGTTGAACCGTGACGTGAAAAACGTGCTCGGTCTGACGCTGCCGCAAACCCTTGAGCAGTACGACGTGATGCTGACCAAAGACGACGCGGTGAAAACCATGTTCCGCGCAGGTCCGGCGGGTATCCGCACCACGCAGGCGTTTTCCCAGAATTGCCGCTGGGACACGCTGGATGACGATCGCGCTGAAGGCTGCATCCGTTCGCTGGAGCACGCTTACAGCCAGGACGGTGGTCTGGCCGTGCTGTACGGCAACTTTGCTGAAAACGGCTGTATCGTCAAAACCGCAGGCGTTGATGACAGCAACCTGAAATTCACCGGCCCGGCGAAAGTGTACGAAAGCCAGGACGCGGCGGTGGAAGCCATTCTCGGCGGTAAAGTTGTTGCTGGTGATGTGGTGGTGATTCGTTACGAAGGGCCGAAAGGCGGGCCGGGGATGCAGGAAATGCTCTACCCAACCAGTTTCCTGAAATCGATGGGCCTCGGCAAAGCGTGTGCGCTGATCACCGATGGGCGTTTCTCCGGCGGAACATCAGGTTTGTCTATCGGTCACGTTTCCCCGGAAGCGGCAAGCGGCGGCAATATCGGTCTGATTGAAGACGGCGATATCATCGCTATCGATATTCCAAGCCGTAGCATTCAACTGCAACTGAGCGACCGTGAACTGGCGGCGCGCCGTGAAGCACAGGAAGCCCGTGGCGATAAAGCCTGGACACCGGTTGACCGTGAACGTCAGGTCTCCTTCGCGCTGCGCGCTTATGCCAGTCTCGCGACCAGTGCGGATAAAGGCGCGGTTCGCGATAAATCCAAACTTGGGGGTTAATGATGGCCGAATCCCAACCCCTCTCAGCCGCTCCCGAAGGAGCGGAGTATCTGAGAGCGGTGCTGCGCGCGCCGGTTTACGAAGCGGCGCAGGTAACGCCGCTGCAAAAAATGGAGAAGCTCTCTTCGCGTCTCGACAACGTGATCCTGGTGAAGCGCGAAGACCGCCAGCCGGTGCACAGCTTTAAGCTGCGTGGCGCGTACGCAATGATTGCCGGGCTGACACCTGAGCAGAAAGCGCACGGCGTGATTACTGCTTCTGCGGGCAACCACGCGCAGGGCGTGGCAATGTCATCGACACGTCTGGGTATCAAATCGCTGATTGTTATGCCGGTTGCCACTGCAGATATCAAAGTGGATGCGGTGCGCGGCTTTGGTGGCGAAGTGCTGCTACACGGTGCCAACTTCGACGAAGCGAAAGCGAAAGCCATTGAACTGGCTGAACAACAAGGTTTCACCTTTGTGCCGCCGTTTGATCACCCGATGGTGATCGCCGGGCAGGGTACGCTGGCGCTGGAGTTGCTGCAACAGGACGCGCATATCGATCGGGTTTTTGTGCCGGTCGGCGGTGGCGGTTTAGCGGCGGGCGTGGCGGTGTTGATTAAACAGCTGATGCCGCAAATCAAAGTGATTGCGGTGGAGGCGGAAGACTCCGCGTGCCTGAAAGCGGCGCTGGATGCGGGTCATCCGGTCGAGCTACCGCGCGTGGGCTTGTTTGCCGAAGGCGTAGCGGTAAAACGCATTGGTAACGAAACTTTCCGTCTGTGCCAGGCATATCTCGATGACATCATCACTGTAGATAGCGATGCGATTTGCGCGGCGATGAAAGATCTGTTCGAAGATGTCCGCGCGGTGGCGGAACCGTCCGGCGCGCTGGCGCTGGCGGGGATGAAAAAATACGTCGCTAAACACAACATCCGTGGCGAACGGCTGGCGCATGTGCTTTCCGGCGCGAACGTCAATTTCCACGGCTTACGTTATGTTTCTGAGCGTTGCGAGCTGGGCGAGCAGCGTGAAGCGCTGCTGGCGGTGACCATTCCGGAAGAGAAAGGTAGCTTCCTGAAGTTCTGCCAGTTGTTGGGCGGGCGCTCCGTGACTGAGTTTAACTATCGCTTTGCCGATGCCAAAGATGCCTGCATTTTTGTCGGTGTACGTTTAAGCCGCGGGCTGGAAGAGCGCAAAGAGATCCTCGCGCTGCTGAACGAAGGCGGTTATAGCGTCGTGGATCTTTCCGACGATGAGATGGCGAAACTGCACGTGCGTTACATGGTGGGCGGGCGACCGTCAAAACCACTGCGCGAACGTCTGTACAGTTTTGAGTTCCCGGAATCGCCTGGTGCGCTGCTGAAGTTCCTGCATACGCTCGGTACGCACTGGAATATTTCATTGTTCCATTACCGCAGCCACGGCACCGATTATGGGCGCGTTCTGGCGGCGTTTGAGCTGGGCGAGCATGAACCGGATTTCGAAACCCGGCTCAACGAGCTGGGCTACGAGTGCCACGACGAAACAAATAACCCGGCGTTCCGCTTTTTCCTTGCCGGTTAGTTGTTTGGCAGGATTTTCCAGAACGCATCAATAAGCGGCTCATAGAGCCGCTTTTTTTGTACGCACACGCCGAGTTCAAACGGCGTTTTCTCATCGCTGCGTTCAAGGATCATCACGCGGTTGCGCACCGGTTCCGGGCTGTTTTCCAGCACCACTTCCGGTATGAGCGCCACGCCGCAACCGAGCGCGACCATCGACACCATTGCTTCGTGGCCGCCAACGGTGGCGTAAATCGACGGGTTGCTGATTTTATGACGGCGGAACCATAGCTCGATACGGCGGCGCACCGGGCCCTGATCGGCCATAATAAAAGGCACGGTTGACCAGTCTGGTTCGGGCTGCGAAACCTGGTTACGCACCGGACAAGGCAGTGCAGGTGCTATCAGCACCACGGCCAGGTTTTCCAGCATTGAAAAAGCTACCGCGCCGGGCAGCGTCTCCGGTTTCCCGGCAATGGCCAGATCCGCTTCGCCGGTGACCACTTTTTCCATCGCATCGGCGGCATCGCCAGTGGTGAGTTTGATCTCTACCGACGGATGTTCCGCGCGAAAACGATCGAGAATTGGCGGTAAATGGCTGTAAGCCGCAGTAACGGAACAGAAAAGATGCAGCTCGCCGGAGAGCGACGGGCCTTGCTGGTCGATGGTGTGGCGCAATTGCTGATACTGCAATAACGTTTGCTGCGCGAAAATACGCAGTTCTTCGCCCGCTTCTGTCAGCGTGACGGTACGGTTATCGCGCACAAACAGCGGTTGCCCGAGATCTTCTTCCAGCCGCTGGATTTGTCGCGAAAGCGTGGAGGGACTGACATGCATGGCGCGCGCGCTGCGGCCAAAATGGCGGCTTTCGGCCAGATGCAGGAATGTTTTCAGATCGCGTAAATCCATGAGACAGACTCCACAAATTTACATTGCAAAAATTGCAATGTGACATTGTTAATATATCAATTTAAGCAACGCATTTCCTGTCATATAGTGGGTTCAATCTCGCGATTCAGCGAACTGAACAATAAATATTGCCCTGAATAATTTGCGCAACAGAAAATCCAACGCGTTAGCGCAAAAGAAGAACGGCACAACACAACATCACACGACGAGGTCTCAAATGGCTAACTACTTTAATACACTGAACCTGCGCCAGCAGCTGGCGCAGCTGGGCAAATGCCGCTTTATGGCGCGTGACGAATTTGCCGATGGCGCAAGCTACCTTCAGGGTAAAAAAGTGGTCATCGTCGGCTGCGGCGCCCAGGGCCTGAATCAGGGCCTGAACATGCGCGACTCCGGTCTGGATATCTCTTACGCGCTGCGTAAAGAAGCCATTGCGGAAAAACGCGCGTCCTGGCGCAAAGCGACCGAAAACGGTTTTAAAGTCGGCACGTATGAAGAGCTGATCCCGCAGGCGGATCTGGTCGTGAACCTGACGCCGGACAAACAGCACTCTGACGTCGTACGTTCCGTGCAGCCGCTGATGAAAGACGGCGCGGCACTGGGTTACTCTCACGGTTTCAATATCGTGGAAGTGGGTGAGCAGATCCGTAAAGACATTACCGTTGTGATGGTGGCGCCGAAGTGCCCTGGCACTGAAGTGCGTGAAGAGTACAAACGCGGTTTCGGTGTTCCGACGCTGATCGCCGTCCACCCGGAAAACGACCCGAAAGGTGAAGGGATGGCGATTGCTAAAGCCTGGGCTGCGGCAACCGGTGGTCACCGTGCGGGCGTTCTGGAGTCCTCTTTTGTTGCGGAAGTGAAATCTGACCTGATGGGCGAGCAGACTATCCTCTGCGGTATGCTGCAGGCGGGTTCCCTGCTGTGCTTCGACAAGCTGGTGGCGGAAGGTACTGACCCGGCTTACGCAGAAAAACTGATTCAGTTCGGTTGGGAAACCATCACCGAAGCGCTGAAACAGGGCGGTATTACGCTGATGATGGATCGCTTGTCCAACCCGGCGAAGCTGCGTGCTTACGCGCTGTCAGAACAGCTGAAAGGCATAATGGCGCCGCTGTTCCAGAAACATATGGACGACATCATCTCCGGCGAGTTCTCTTCCGGCATGATGGCTGACTGGGCCAATGACGATAAGAAACTGCTGACCTGGCGTGAAGAAACCGGTAAAACCGCGTTCGAAACCGCACCGCAGTTTGAAGGCAAAATCAGCGAGCAGGAGTACTTTGATAAAGGCGTGCTGATGATTGCGATGGTGAAAGCGGGCGTTGAACTGGCGTTCGAAACCATGGTGGCGTCCGGCATTATCGAAGAGTCCGCTTACTATGAATCGCTGCATGAACTGCCGCTGATTGCCAACACCATCGCACGTAAGCGTCTGTATGAGATGAACGTGGTTATCTCCGATACCGCAGAGTATGGCAACTACTTGTTCTCTTACGCTTGCGTACCGCTGCTGAAAGAGTTTATGACCACGCTGCAAACGGGTGACCTGGGTAAAGCGATTGCCGAAGGTGCAGTAGATAATGCGCAACTGCGCGATGTGAATGATGCAATTCGCAGCCATGCCATTGAGAAAGTGGGTCAGAAATTGCGCGGTTATATGACGGATATGAAACGTATCGCCGTCGCGAGTTAATTCCTCGTCGTCTTTCGGTCGTGGCAAGACGAATTTCAAAGAAAAGTTTAAGCCCGGAGGCGTTAGCGCTTCCGGGCTTTTTTATGCGCGGCAATGGATGCGATCTTTTTTGCCCATTTATCTTGTTGAATTCGTCTTTATGTAATATCGTAAGTTACATGAAAATAAATAACTCATTCTCCGCAACGCTGCACATCCTGCTCCATATGGAACAGGCCGATAAACCGATGACATCAGAACAGATGGCTGAGTACATCGACGGCAATCCTGCGTTTATTCGCAAACTGCTCGCCGGGTTACGGGAAAAGCAGATTGTCTGCGCGACCAAAGGTCACCACGGCGGCTGGCGGCTTTGCCGCTCCGTCAGCCAGGTCACTCTCTACGACATCTACATCGCACTGGGATCGCCCGCGCTGTTCGCATTGGGCAATCGTAATGAAAACCCCGAATGCCTGGTTGAACAAGGGGTGAACCGGGTGATGTCATCGACACTTGCCGACGCACAATCGCTGATCCTTGAACGATTTAAAAACCTGACACTACACGATGTCGGCGCGGAATTTATCAGTTACTTCAACGAAAAGGGGCATCACTGATGATTGCAGATTTAATCACCTGCCTGATGATTGCGCTGGCTGCCAGCAGCATTTCAATAACGGTGACACAAACGGAGCTATTTGCGGCTTTTCGTGAATGGACGGTGAAAAAGAACGCGATGATAGGGCACTTGTTTCAGTGTTTCTATTGTCTGAGCCACTGGGCGGTGTTTGGCGGCATGCTGGTGTACCGTCCTGCGCTGTTGCACAGCGGCTTTGCATTGATTGACTGGGTGATGACGGCGTTTATTACCATTACGCTGGCGACATTGATTAATGGCCTGATGTTCAAAGTATTCCAGGCGGCGATCAATATGCATGTGATGAAGCATGACGCGCAGCAGAAGCTGCAATCGCACAAATAAAAAAAGCCTCTCTATGATGAGAGGCTCAACCATTAGTTGCGGTACAGCACTTTGATGATGTGGTAACCGAACTGGGTGTGAAGCGGGCCGGTTGGCTCCAGCACCGGGCAGGAAAACACCACTTTATCGAATGCGGGAACCATCTGGCCCTGACGGAATTCGCCCAAATGTCCGCCTTTTTTACCTGACGGGCAGATAGAGTGTTTCTTCGCCAGCTTTTCGAAATCGCCGCCGTTTTTGATCTGTTCCAGAAGATCCAGCGCCAGTTTCTCTTCTTTAACAAGGATATGCAGTGCTGCTGCAGTTTTTGCCATGATCGTGCCTTGAGTGAGGTTGTTGAGGCTGGCTATACTACCACGCGTTTATACACTTCGATCTTCATTCTGCCCCGGCTTCGAGTTGCGCCTGTGGTTCAACTTATGCGAGGGCCGCTGGTGCCGCAGTAAGCTGCGTTAAAATCTGAATCCCGGCAGATTCGTTATTCCACCACTTACATTAGTAAGCGGCTGAAGATTCACGGCCTGAATGATTTTGTGTATATATTCCCCCTCCAGACTTTTCATTGAGTGATTTTTTATGCGTTTAAACCCCGGACAACAACAAGCCGTCGAATTTGTCACCGGACCATGCCTGGTGCTGGCGGGAGCTGGATCCGGTAAAACACGTGTGATCACCAATAAAATCGCCCATTTGATCCGTGGCTGCGGCTATCAGGCGAAACATATCGCGGCGGTAACCTTTACCAACAAAGCGGCGCGCGAGATGAAAGAACGCGTTGCGCAGACGCTGGGGCGCAAAGAGGCGCGTGGATTGATGATCTCTACGTTCCACACGCTGGGGCTGAATATCATCAAACGTGAGTTCGCCGCGTTGGGGATGAAATCTAACTTTTCCCTGTTTGACGACACCGATCAGGTCGCACTGCTAAAAGATCTGACCGAAGGGCTGATCGACGATGACAAAGTGGTGCTGCAACAGCTGATCTCTACGATCTCAAACTGGAAAAACGATCTGCTGACGCCGCCGCAGGCCGCTGCCCGTGCAAACGGTGAACGCGATCGTATTTTTGCTCATTGTTATGGTCTGTACGACGCTCATATGAAGGCGTGTAACGTACTCGATTTTGACGACCTGATCCTGCTGCCGACGCTGTTATTACAGCGTAATGAAGAGGTGCGCGAACGCTGGCAGAACAAGATCCGTTATCTGCTGGTGGATGAATATCAGGACACCAACACCAGCCAGTATGAACTGGTAAAGCTGTTAGTGGGTCAGCGCGCGCGCTTCACTGTCGTGGGTGACGATGACCAGTCTATTTATTCGTGGCGCGGGGCACGGCCGCAAAACCTGGTGCTGCTGAGTCAGGATTTCCCGGCATTGCAGGTGATTAAACTGGAGCAAAACTACCGCTCTTCCGGGCGCATCCTGAAAGCGGCGAATATCCTCATCGCCAACAACCCACACGTGTTCGAAAAGCGGCTTTTTTCCGAGCTGGGTTACGGTGCGGAGCTGAAAGTGCTCAGCGCCAACCACGAAGAACATGAAGCCGAGCGCGTAACGGGTGAGCTGATTGCTCACCACTTCGTGAATAAAACCGAATATAAGGATTATGCGATCCTCTATCGTGGCAACCACCAGTCGCGCGTATTCGAAAAATTCCTGATGCAAAACCGTATTCCGTACAAGATTTCCGGCGGCACCTCATTCTTTTCGCGCCCGGAAATCAAAGATCTGCTGGCCTATTTGCGGGTACTGACAAATACGGATGATGACAGTGCGTTTTTGCGCATCGTGAATACGCCAAAGCGTGAAATTGGCTCGGCAACGCTACAAAAGCTGGGTGAATGGGCGATGTTGCGTAATAAGAGCCTGTTTGCCGCCAGCTTTGACGTTGGCCTGAACCAGACGCTGACCGGGCGCGGTTATGACGCGCTGACGCGTTTTACTCACTGGCTGGGCGAGGTTCAGCGCTTGTCGGAACGCGAACCTATCGCAGCGGTGCGCGATTTAATTCACGGCATTGATTACGAATCCTGGTTGTTCGAAACATCCGCCAGCCCGAAAGCTGCAGAGATGCGCATGAAAAACGTCAACACGCTGTTCGGCTGGATGACAGAGATGCTGGAAGGCAGTGAACTGGACGAGCCGATGACGCTGGCGGAAGTCGTCACGCGCTTTACCCTACGCGACATGATGGAGCGTGGCGAGAGTGACGACGAATCCGATCAGGTGCAGTTGATGACGCTACACGCTTCTAAGGGCCTTGAATTCCCGTATGTTTTCCTCGTTGGTATGGAAGAGGGGTTGTTGCCGCACCAGAGCAGTATCGATGAAGATAACGTCGATGAAGAGCGGCGGCTGGCTTATGTAGGCATCACCCGAGCGCAGAAAGAGCTGATTTTCACTCTCTGCAAAGAACGCCGCCAGTACGGCGAGTTAGTTCGCCCCGAGCCGAGCCGCTTCCTGCTGGAACTGCCACAGGACGACCTGATTTGGGAACAGGAACGAAAAGTGGTCAGCGCCGAAGAGCGCATGCATAAAGGTCAGGCCAATGTGGCGAATATTCGCGCGATGCTGGCGAAAGCGAAGGACAAATAAAAATCTGCTTTCAGTGAAGGCAACGTTGATTACGCTCTTGAAGAGCGGGCTGAAAAAATTAAAAAGAAGCGTCTGCCCGCTCTGTAAGGTTTGAACCCGGCAGAGCTGCGGAACGTTGGTTTTCAGCGAGCAACAAAAAGCCTGCAGCGAGCGGGCTATATTCGTATGAAGATTACTGGATTTCCAGCGACCAGTGCACGTAACTTTGCCACTGGCTTTCTTGATCAATCAGCTCTGCGCCAAGCGGATGACTTTCCAGCCACCCTTGCGGCAGCGTCAGCACCAGCTTCTCTCCCTGCGCGGTAACCGCAATTTCCGGCAGCAGATCGTCGCGACGACGGCTGGCGAAAATAATGGCAAGACGAAGCAGACGACAAAGATGCTCGGCTACGCGCGGCGGTACGGCGTTTTGCTGATGCAGCGACGAGAGATCGACGGCGTTCGTCTGATTAAGCAGCAACGTCGCGAGCAGTTTCTTTTGCGCGGGAGTAAACCCTGGCAGATCGAGATTACGTACCAGCCATGCCGCGTGCAGCGGTGCTTGCTTAAACTCAATGCTCAAACCAATTTCATGCAGTTCGCAGGCAACTTTCAGAATTTCGATGCTGTACGCATCTAATTCCCACACTTTAGCAACGCTCTGCGCAAAACGTCCGGCCAGCATTGTCACGCGGCGCGATTGATCGGTATCGATAATAAAACGGCGTTGAATATTGCGCAGCGTGCGGCTACGAATGTCTTCATCTACCGCCAGGTGCAACATGCCGTAGACCAGACCTTCTCGTAATGCGCCACCGGCCAGCGTCATGCTTTCAATATTCATTTCGGTGAAGATAGCGATAAGGATTGCCAGACCGCTCGGGAACACCAACGCGCGTTCCAGCGTCAGACCTTCGATTTCCAGCTCTTCAAGCCGCCCGCACTGTATGGCGCGCTGTTTAAGCTGCTGCAATTTAGCGAGGGTGATGCGCTCATCCATGCCCTGCGCCATCATGATTTCTTGCAGTGCCTGAACCGTACCCGATGCCCCGACACAAACTTTCCAGCCATGGCGGCGAAGCTCATCGGCAACCGGGCGCAGCACCTCACGCGCGGCCTGTTCAGCGGCGGCGAAGTTTTCCTGTCCGAGATTTCGGTCGGTGAAAAAGCGCTCAAGCCAAGTGACACAGCCCATCGACAGGCTGAAAAGAGAGGTCGTTTGTGCCCCGGTGCCGGTGACCAGCTCCGTGCTGGCGCCGCCAATATCAACCACCAGACGCTGATCTGCGCCACCTGTCGTGTGTGCAACACCCTGATAAATCAGCCGCGCTTCTTCCTCGCCGCTAATGACTTGCACCGGGCAGCCGAGGATTTCTTGCGCTTTGTCGATAAACTCCTGCGCGTTAACCGCCAGGCGCAATGTGGCCGTTGCTACGACGCGGATTTGTTCCTGGGGAATATCCTGTAGACGTTCGGAAAACAGCCGCAGGCACTGCCACCCTCTCTCCATCGCTTCCTGAGAAAGACGATTGTCGGGGCTTAACCCTGCAGCCAGGCGAACTTTCCGTTTGATGCGAGAAAGCGTCTGAATGCTTCCCGCCACCTCGCGCACAACCAGCATATGAAAACTGTTGGATCCAAGATCAATAGCGGCATAGAGCGAGGCGGAACCGAGCATATTTTTAACCTGAACGACGACGATTACGTGGGGCGCCACCGCTGCGGCGCGGGCCGTTGCCAGAGCGTGAACGCGTCAGGCGTTTTGGCGGCGGCAGCTCGGTGAGCAGGGCATCCGGATCGTATTTGCTGACCGGGATAGAATGCCCGATATAGGTCTCAATCGCTGGCAGGTTCAATGCGTACTCTTCACAGGCGAGGCTGATTGAGTGACCGCTGGCGCCAGCACGACCGGTACGACCGATACGGTGAACGTAATCTTCGCAATCATCCGGCAGATCGTAGTTAAAGACGTGTGTAACCGCAGGAATATGCAGACCACGAGCTGCAACGTCAGTCGCCACCAGAATGTCGAGATCGCCACGTGTGAACTCATCAAGAATACGCAGGCGTTTTTTCTGCGCAACATCGCCGGTCAGCAAACCAACACGATGACCATCTGCAGCCAGGCTGCCCCAGATATCTTCACAGCGGTGTTTGGTGTTAGCGAAGATAATGGCGCGATCCGGCCACTCTTCTTCGATCAGCGTTTGCAGCAGGCGCATTTTCTCGTCGTTAGACGGGTAGAAAAGCTCTTCTTTAATACGGTGGCCCGTTTTTTGTTCCGGCTCCACTTCCACGTACTCAGCGTTATTCATCTGCTCAAACGCCAACTCGCGCACCCGGTAGGACAACGTGGCGGAGAAGAGCATATTCAAACGTGAAGTCACGGGTGGCATACGGCGGAACAGCCAGCGGATATCTTTGATAAAGCCCAGATCGTACATCCGATCTGCTTCGTCCAGCACCACGACCTGGATCGCGCCCAGGTTAATATGGTTCTGTTTGGTGTAATCGATCATTCGGCCCGTGGTGCCGATTAAAATATCGACGCCGCTTTCCAGCACTTTCAGCTGTTTGTCGTAGCCATCACCGCCGTAAGCCAGACCCAGTTTCAGGCCAGTCGTCTGCGCCAGCGGTTCTGCATCGGCGTGAATTTGTACCGCGAGTTCACGTGTCGGCGCCATAATAATCGCGCGCGGCTGGTTCACTTTACGGTCTTCAATTGCCGGGTGAGAGAGAAGATAATGAAACGTTGACGTTAAAAACGCCATCGTTTTGCCGGTACCGGTTTGCGCCTGACCTGCAACATCACGGCCCGCCAGCGTCAGCGGAAGAGCCAGGGCCTGAATAGGCGTGCAATTATGAAACCCTTTTTTTTCAAGGGCTTCGATCACCTTTGGGTGCAGGGCGAAGTCGGTAAACTTCTGTTCTGTTAAATGTGTTTTGCTCATAGTGTGGTAGAATATCAGCTTACTATTGCTTTACGAAAGCGTATCCGGTGAAATAAAGTCAACCTTTAGTTGGTTATTGTGGCATCAACACGTTGCTGTTTTATGCTACACCAACATGCCAGGCTTATTCCTGTGGAGTTATATATGAGCGATAAAATTATTCACCTGACTGACGATAGTTTTGACACGGATGTACTCAAAGCGGACGGGCTTGTGCTCGTTGATTTCTGGGCAGAGTGGTGTGGACCGTGTAAAATGATCGCCCCGATTCTGGATGAAGTCGCTGATGAGTACGAAGGCAAGCTGACCATTGCGAAACTGAACATCGACCAGAATCCAGGCACCGCGCCGAAATACGGCATCCGCGGTATCCCGACCCTGCTGCTGTTTAAAAACGGCGAAGTTGCAGCAACCAAAGTTGGCGCCTTGTCTAAAGGCCAACTGAAAGAGTTCCTGGACGCCAACCTGGCATAACCCCAGACTCCGCCGGCGTGCCAGCAGTCCTAATTTTTTTGGATCGCTGGACGCCCGGCTTCAGCCGTGCTAATTTAGTTTTGACTTCGTTTTGAACATACCTTTAGTTGTTTGAATCTTGCATTACCCCGATACTTCCCGCAGGGCAATACCATCGCGAGAGAAGTAGACAGATTCCGGGCTTATCACTTATTCCGTCTTATCGTTTCAGTTCTGCGTACTTTCCTGTGACCAGGCACCGATCAGACATAAGTTGATGGCCGTTAACAGGCATGGATGACCCTGCCATACCATTCACAACATTAAGTTCGAGATCTACCCCGAGTTTAAGAACCCACACCATTATGAATCTTACCGAATTAAAGAATACGCCGGTTTCTGAGCTGATCACTCTCGGCGAAAATATGGGGCTGGAAAACCTGGCCCGTATGCGCAAACAGGACATCATTTTCGCCATCCTGAAGCAGCACGCGAAGAGTGGCGAAGATATCTTTGGCGATGGCGTGCTGGAGATTCTGCAGGATGGATTTGGTTTCCTCCGCTCCGCAGACAGCTCCTACCTCGCCGGCCCCGACGACATCTACGTATCCCCCAGCCAAATCCGCCGTTTCAACCTCCGCACTGGTGACACCATTTCAGGTAAGATTCGCCCGCCTAAAGAAGGTGAGCGTTACTTTGCATTGCTGAAAGTTAACGAGGTGAACTTCGATAAGCCGGAAAACGCGCGCAATAAGATTCTGTTCGAAAACTTAACGCCGCTGCACGCGAACTCTCGTCTGCGTATGGAACGTGGTAATGGCTCGACGGAAGACTTAACCGCACGCGTACTGGATCTGGCGTCGCCGATCGGTCGTGGTCAGCGTGGTCTGATTGTCGCACCGCCAAAAGCCGGTAAAACCATGCTGCTGCAGAACATCGCGCAGAGCATTGCTTACAACCATCCTGACTGCGTATTGATGGTGCTGCTGATTGACGAACGTCCGGAAGAAGTGACCGAGATGCAACGTCTGGTTAAAGGCGAAGTGGTTGCTTCTACCTTTGACGAACCGGCTTCCCGTCACGTGCAGGTTGCAGAAATGGTTATCGAGAAGGCTAAACGCCTGGTCGAACACAAGAAAGACGTTATCATTCTGCTGGACTCCATCACCCGCCTGGCTCGCGCTTACAACACTGTTGTTCCAGCTTCAGGCAAAGTGTTGACCGGTGGTGTCGACGCGAACGCCCTGCACCGCCCGAAACGCTTCTTCGGTGCTGCGCGTAACGTGGAAGAGGGCGGTAGCCTGACCATTATCGCGACCGCGCTGATTGATACCGGTTCAAAAATGGACGAAGTGATTTACGAAGAGTTTAAAGGCACCGGTAACATGGAACTGCACCTTTCGCGTAAAATTGCTGAAAAACGTGTCTTCCCGGCGATTGATTACAACCGTTCCGGTACGCGTAAAGAAGAGCTGCTCACCACTCAGGAAGAGCTGCAGAAAATGTGGATCCTGCGCAAAATCATTCACCCGATGGGTGAGATCGACGCGATGGAGTTCCTCATTAACAAGCTGGCAATGACGAAGACCAATGATGAATTCTTCGACATGATGAAGCGCTCTTAATATAAATAAACCTCGGAAGCGCCACGTTTTTACGTGGCGTTTTTTATTTGCGAGCTATACGCTATATGCACTGGGACAGGCATTGTCCAACGCTGGCGACAACAAATAGACAATTCATCTTTTGAATGATTTATTTGTTTGAAAAGTAAACAATAACGCCTGTGAATGACCTGCATTCTCCTTTTATGGGGCGTAGCATCGTCGTTATACTGTCAGGATAAACATTAGCTGAGAGCATGCATTGTGAATTTACTCACTGCTTTGACGGAATTATTCAGTATTTTTTTGTTCACCACCGTTTTTTTGTTTTTTGCCCGCAAAGTGGCAAAACGTATCGGTCTGGTGGACAAACCCAACTTTCGTAAACGGCATCAAGGGTTGATTCCGCTGGTTGGGGGCATCTCAGTTTATGCGGGGATTTGTTTTACCTTTAGCGTTACCGATTACTATATTCCCCATGCAGCGCTCTATCTCTTTTGCGCAGGGGTTCTGGTATTTATCGGTGCGCTGGACGATCGCTTTGATATCAGTGTGAAAATCCGAGCCTCTATTCAGGCGCTGATTGCCATTGTCATGATGGTCGTCGGCAAGCTTTATCTCAGCAGCCTCGGCTATATTTTTGGCTCATGGGAGATGGTGCTCGGTCCTTTCGGCTACTTACTGACATTGTTTGCTGTATGGGCAGCAATCAACGCATTTAATATGGTTGATGGCATTGATGGCCTTCTCGGTGGGCTTTCCTGCGTTTCGTTTGCTGCAATCGGCTTCATCTTATGGTTCGACGGGCAATCCAGCCTTGCGCTGTGGTGTTTCGCCATGATCGCCGCGATACTACCTTACATCTTATTGAACCTGGGCATCCTGGGACGTCGCTATAAAGTATTTATGGGCGACGCCGGAAGTACGCTTATCGGTTTTACCGTCATTTGGATTTTGCTCGAAACGACGCAGGGCCAAACACACCCTATCAGCCCGGTTACGGCTTTATGGATCATCGCCATTCCTTTAATGGATATGGTGGCAATTATGTATCGCCGTTTACGCAAAGGGATGAGTCCTTTTTCGCCGGATCGTCAGCATATTCATCATCTGATCATGCGCGCAGGGTTTACTTCTCGTCAGGCCTTTGTGCTGATTACCCTTGCAGCCGCTTTGCTGGCCAGTATTGGCGTTGCCGCAGAATATCTCCGTCTCACCCCAGAATGGGTGATGTTGGCATTGTTCTTGCTAGCATTCTTTTTATATGGCTACTGCATTAAGCGTGCGTGGAAAGTGGCGCGTTTTATTAAACGTGTAAAACGCAGAATGCGCCGTAGCAGGGGTCAAAAATCAACACTAACCAAGTAAAACCGGGAAAGCGATGATTCAACCAGTGTCGGGAACACCTTCAACAAGCACGGAAAATGAGCTGGATATCCGAGGCTTATTTCGTACTTTGTGGGTAGGAAAATTATGGATCGCGGGGATAGCTGCACTGTTTGCTTTACTCGCCTTAGTCTGGACCTTCTTTGCTACCCAGGAGTGGAGCGCGACCGCAGTTACCGACCGTCCCACCGTTAATATGTTGGGAGGTTATTATTCTCAGCAGCAGTTCCTGCGTAACCTGGACGACAAAGCTAACCAGACACCTACCGATCAGGTATCGGTCATGGATGAGGCGTATAAAGAGTTCATTATGCAACTCGCCTCCTGGGATACACGGCGTGATTTTTGGTCGCAGACGGATTACTACAAACAGCGTCTGGTTGGTAACAGCAAAGCGGATGCGGCGACGCTCGACGAGCTCATCAATAACATTCAGTACACGCCTGGCGATGTTGTCCGCAACCTTAACGATAACGTTAAGTTGATTGCTGAAACCGCGCCAGATGCCAACAACCTGCTGCGTCAGTATGTCGCTTTTGCCAGCCAGCGAGCTGCCAGCCATCTTAACGATGAGCTAAAAGGCGCCTGGGCCGCGCGTACCATCCAGATGAAAGCGCAAGTTAAACGCCAGGAAGAAGTGGCAAAAGCAATATTCAACCGGCGTTTGCACAGCGTTGAGCAAGCACTTCAAATCGCTCAACAGCACAACATTTCCCGCACTGAGACAGAAGTTCCGCCAGATGAATTGCCGGATTCAGAATTGTTTATGCTGGGCCGCCCGATGCTGCAAGCGAGGCTGGAAAACCTGCAGGCAGTGGGGCCACAGTTTGATCTGGACTATGATCAAAATCGGGCAATGCTGAATACGCTTAACGTCGGTCCGACCCTTGATCCCCGTTTTCAGACATATCGTTATTTGCGTACGCCGGAAGAACCGGTAAAACGCGACAGCCCGCGTCGTGCTTTCCTGATGATTATGTGGGGAATTGTTGGTGCGTTAATCGGCTCCGGAATTGCATTAACACGCCGCCGTTCGAATTAAACGCCGTCTGAGATGAAGGCTTCGTGCCTTCATCCTCTAATCGAAGAGAATCGTTGTGAAAGTACTTACCGTATTTGGCACGAGGCCAGAAGCCATCAAAATGGCTCCGCTGGTACATGCGCTGGCAAAGGATCCAGACTTTGAAGCAAGAGTTTGCGTCACTGCGCAGCATCGGGAGATGCTTGATCAGGTGTTAACGCTCTTCTCTATTGTTCCGGATTACGATCTAAATATTATGCGGCCAGGACAAGGGCTTACGGAAATTACCTGCGGCATCCTTGAAGGCTTAAAACCCATCCTTGAATCCTTCCGCCCGGATGTGGTGCTGGTGCATGGCGACACGACAACGACGATTGCGGCGAGCCTTGCCGCATTTTATCAGCGTATTCCTGTCGGGCATGTTGAAGCAGGCCTGCGAACTGGCGATCTCTCTTCCCCCTGGCCAGAAGAGGCAAACCGCACGTTGACGGGCCACCTGGCGATGTATCACTTTGCGCCGACGGAAAACTCCCGCCTTAATTTACGCCGTGAGAATGTTGCGGATAACCGTATTTTTGTCACTGGCAATACCGTTATTGATGCCCTTTTCTGGGTTCGCGACAGCGTGATGAACAACCCTTCGCGCTACGAGGAGCTGGCGGCGCGTTATCCGTTCCTCGACAGAGATAAAAAACTCATTCTTGTCACCGGCCATCGACGTGAGAGTTTTGGGCTTGGTTTTGAACAGATTTGCCATGCGCTGGCGGATATCGCCGCGCAACATGATGATGTGCAAATTGTTTATCCGGTCCATCTGAATCCCAACGTCAGCGAGCCAGTAAACCGAATTCTTGGTCACGTTGAGAACGTTACGCTAATCGAACCCCAGGATTACCTGCCGTTTTTGTGGCTGATGAATCATGCCTGGCTGATCCTGACGGATTCAGGCGGTATTCAGGAAGAAGCTCCTTCGCTCGGCAAGCCGGTGCTAGTGATGCGTGATACCACCGAACGCCCGGAAGCCGTCGATGCGGGTACGGTGAAACTGGTTGGCACGGATCGCCAGCGCATTGTGGAAGAGGTCTCGCACCTGCTTCATGACAACGATGCCTGGCAGGCGATGAGCCGCGCGCACAATCCTTATGGTGACGGGCTGGCCTGCGGCCGCATTTTGCACGCACTTAAAAATAATCGGGTAACACTATGAGCTTTAAAACCATTTCCGTTATTGGCCTGGGCTATATTGGTCTGCCTACCGCAGCGGCGTTTGCGTCACGGCACAAGCAGGTTATTGGCGTCGATATTAACGCCCATGCGGTGGAAACCATTAACCGTGGCGAAATCCATATTGTCGAGCCGGAACTGGGAAGTGTAGTGAAGTCGGCGGTAAACGGTGGCTATCTTCGCGCGAGCACTACACCTGTCGTCGCAGATGCTTACTTGATCGCCGTGCCAACGCCGTTTAAAGGCGAGCACGAGCCGGATATGGCCTATGTTGAGGCGGCGGCTAAATCCATCGCGCCAGTGCTTAGCAAAGGCGCGTTAGTGATCCTTGAGTCGACCTCGCCGGTAGGGGCAACAGAACAAATGGCGCAGTGGCTTGCCGAAGCGCGCCCGGATCTCACTTTCCCGCAGCAGGCGGGTGAAAACGCTGACGTTAATATCGCCTACTGTCCGGAGCGCGTGCTGCCGGGGCAAGTAATGGTCGAGCTGATTAAAAATGACCGCGTGATTGGCGGGATGACGCCGGTTTGTTCGGCGCGAGCCAGCGAGCTGTACAAAATTTTCCTCGAAGGCGAATGTGTGGTGACCAACTCGCGTACCGCTGAAATGTGCAAACTTACCGAAAACAGCTTCCGCGATGTCAACATTGCGTTTGCCAATGAACTGTCGCTGATTTGCGCCGATCAGGGGATCAATGTTTGGGAGTTGATTCGTCTGGCGAACCGCCATCCGCGTGTCAATATTCTCCAGCCTGGGCCTGGCGTCGGCGGGCACTGTATCGCCGTTGATCCGTGGTTTATTGTCGCGCAGAACCCGCAGCAGTCGCGGCTTATCCGCACCGCGCGTGAAGTTAACGACTTTAAGCCGCACTGGGTGTTGAATCAGGTTAAAGCGATGGTCGCCGATTGCCTGACGGCCAGCGGGAAACGCGCCAGTGAAATCAAAATCGCCTGTTTCGGGCTGGCCTTTAAGCCCAATATCGATGATTTGCGTGAAAGCCCGGCAATGGAAATTGCCCTCGACATCGCGCAGTGGCACAGCGGTGAAACGCTGGTGGTGGAACCGAATATTCATCAACTGCCGGCTAAATTCGCCGGACACGCCACGCTGGTAAATACCCATGATGCGCTGGCGCAGGCCGATGTGCTGGTGATGCTGGTTGATCATAACGAGTTTAAAGCGGTGGAGAGCACCAGCATTGACCAGCAGTTCGTTGTCGATACCAAAGGTGTCTGGCGCTAAGCGAGCGAGCATAAAGGAAACAGCATGACCATTCACGGCACGGTAGAAGAACTGGCATGGGAAAGCCGCTTTTTTAGCTTGCGTAGCGCGATTGTTCGCCTGCAACCCTCTGCGCCTGCGTTGACCAACGCAGATTTTGCTAATTGGGCGCGTGTGCAGGTGAAACTACCGGCATCGCAGCCCGAGACGTTGGATGCGTTGCAGCAGCTCGGTTTTCAACTGGTTGAAGGCGAGATTGACCTCTCGCTGGCGGTAGAGGAACAGGGCATCGATCCGGCGGCTGATGTGGCAACGCTTGCGGATATCCCTGTGCTACGTCAGATGGCTGCCGAAATCTTTGTGCAGAGCCGGTTCCGCGCCCCCTGGTATCCAGCTGAAGCGAGCGGACGTTTTTATGCACAATGGATTGAAAACGCGGTAAAAGGCGAGTTCGACCATCAATGTCTGGTCTTTCGTAATGCGCAGGGTGCTATCAAAGGCTTTGTTTCGCTGCGACAGCTCAACGAACAGGAAGCCCGTATTGGTCTGCTGGCCGGGCGCGGTATGGGCGAAAAATTAATGCAGGCGGCGTGTCATTGGGCGCGCCAGCGCGAGCTAAAACGTGTGCGGGTAGCGACTCAGCTTGGGAACACTGCCGCACTTAAACGCTATATTCAGAGCGGGGCGAATATTGAAAGCACCGCCTTGTGGCTATACAGGTGACTCTATGATCCCCTTTAACGCTCCACCGGTGGTGGGAACGGAACTCGACTACATGCAGTCGGCGATGGGCAGCGGTAAATTGTGCGGCGATGGCGGTTTTACCCGCCGTTGTCAACAATGGATGGAGCAGCGTTTTCGCAGCGCGAAAGTCTTGCTGACACCTTCCTGCACGGCATCGCTGGAGATGGCCGCGCTACTGCTGGATATCCAGCCCGGTGATGAAGTGATCATGCCGAGCTACACCTTCGTTTCAACTGCCAACGCGTTTGTCCTGCGTGGTGCGAAAATCGTCTTTGTTGATATCCGCCCGGATACCATGAACATTGATGAAACGCTGATCGAAGCCGCCATCACCGAAAATACTCGCGCCATTGTGCCGGTGCATTACGCGGGTGTCGCCTGCGAAATGGATACCATTATGGCGATTGCCAAACACCATAATTTGTACGTGGTGGAAGATGCCGCACAGGGCGTGATGTCGACCTATAAAGGGCGGGCGCTGGGCACCATCGGCCATATTGGTTGCTTTAGTTTCCATGAAACCAAAAACTACACCGCCGGCGGCGAAGGTGGCGCGACGCTGATTAACGATCGCGCGCTGGTAGAGCGGGCAGAGGTCATTCGTGAGAAAGGCACTAACCGCAGCCAGTTTTTCCGTGGGCAGGTAGATAAATACACCTGGCGGGATATCGGTTCCAGCTATCTGATGGCGGATCTCCAGGCGGCCTATTTATGGGCGCAACTGGAAGCGGCAGAACGCATTAATCAGCAGCGCCTGGCGCTATGGCAAACCTATTACGACGCATTAAAGCCGCTGGCGCGCGCGGGTCGTATTGAGCTGCCCTCGATCCCTGCGGAGTGTAGCCATAATGCGCATATGTTTTATATCAAGCTGCGCGATGAAGCCGACCGTAGTGCCCTGATTTCCTTTCTGAAAGAATCGGAAATCCTCGCGGTGTTCCACTATATCCCGCTGCATGCTTCACCGGCCGGTGAAAAATTCGGTGAATTCCACGGCGAAGATCGTTACACCACGCAAGAAAGTGAGCGTTTGCTTCGTCTGCCGCTGTTCTACAACCTGGCACCGGTTAATCAGCGCACCGTTATCAGCACGCTTCTGAGCTACTTCAACTGACATGTCGCTGGCAAAAGCATCAATATGGACGGCCGCCAGCACGCTGGTCAAGATTGGCGCGGGCTTGCTGGTGGTCAAATTGCTTGCGGTGGCGTTTGGACCATCAGGTGTCGGGCAGGCGGGGAATTTCCGCCAGCTTATCACCGTGCTGGGTGTGTTGGCAGGTGCCGGGATTTTTAACGGCGTAACGAAATTTGTCGCGCAATACCATGACGATCCGGCTCGCTTGCGCATTGCTGTGGGCACGTCGTCTGCGATGGTGCTGGGCTTTTCGACGCTGCTGGCGCTGATTTTCCTGCTGGCGGCGGCACCAATCAGCCAGGGATTATTTGGTCATAGGGATTATCAAGGGCTGGTGCGCCTGGTGGCGCTGGTGCAGATGGGCATTGCATGGGCCAACCTGCTGCTGGCGGTAATGAAAGGGTTTCGCGACGCAGCAAGTAACGCGCTGTCGCTGATTATCGGTAGCGTGATCGGCGTGCTGGCGTGGTTTCTCTGTTTCAAACTGGGTGGCTATCAGGGCGCGTTGCTGGGAATGGCGCTGGTTCCGGCGCTGGTGGTTATCCCGGCAATGTTCATGCTGATGCGGCGTGGCAGTGTTCCGCTGGCGTACTTTGCGCCGCGATGGGACAACGGATTAGCGGGGCAGTTAAGCAAATTTACGCTAATGGCGCTGATCACCTCAGCGACCCTGCCACTGGCCTACGTGATGATGCGAAACCAACTGGCCGCGCACTACAGCTGGGATGATGTGGGGATCTGGCAAGGGGTCAGCAGTATCTCCGATGCTTATCTGCAATTTATCACCGCCTCGTTCAGCGTTTATCTGTTGCCAACATTGTCCAGACTGACGACAAAAGCAGAGATCTCGCGCGAAATCGTTAAATCGCTGCGTTTTGTGTTACCGGCGGTAGCGGCAGTGAGCCTTTGCGTCTGGCTGCTGCGCGATGTGGCGATTTGGCTGCTATTTTCCGACAAGTTCACAGCGATGCGCGATCTGTTCGCCTGGCAACTGGTCGGGGATGTATTGAAAGTGGGCGCTTACGTATTTGGTTATTTGGTGATCGCCAAAGCGTCGCTGCGCTTTTATATTCTGGCTGAAGTGAGCCAGTTCGCGCTGTTAACGCTGTTTTCACGCGTGCTTATCCCGGCACATGGCGCCATCGGCGCGGCGCAAGCCTATATGGCGACTTACATTTTTTATTTTGCCGCTTGCTGCGGCGCTTTTTTGATTTGGCGTAAGAAGGCATGACTGCACTGATTCACGTATTGGGTTCGGATATCCCACACCATAACCAGACTGTTCTGCGGTTTTTTAACGAAAACCTTGCGGCCTCGGGTGAGTATGCCCGTGAATTTATGGTGGTTGGCTGCGACGAAGGGCAACGCGCGGCGTATCCGGAATTAACGCTGCACTTCTATGGCGATAAAAACGCGCTGGCAAAGGCCGTTGTCGTGCGCGCAAAGGCCGATCGTCAGCAACGCTTCTTCTTTCACGGTCAGTTCAACTTCGGCCTGTGGCTGGCGTTATTGCGCGGCGCTATCAAGCGCGAACAGTTCTACTGGCATGCCTGGGGCGCCGATCTGTATGAAGTGTCGCGCAGCCTCAAATTCCGTCTTTTTTATCCGCTGCGTCGTTTAGCGCAACGCCGGGTGGGCTGCATTTTTGCTACCCGTGGCGATCTGGCCTGGTTCGGGCAACGTAACCCTGCTGTGCGCGGTGAGCTGCTCTATTTTCCTACGCGTATGGATCCGGCGCTGAATACCATGGCGCACGAGCTGCAACGGGAAGGCAAACTGACGATTCTGGTGGGTAACTCCGGCGACCCGAGCAATGAGCACATTGCTGCATTGCGCGCGATTCACCGCCAGTTTGGCGACACGGTCAATATCATTGTGCCGATGGGTTACCCGGCGAATAACGACAGCTATATAGCAGCGGTTCGCAACGCTGGTCTGGCGCTATTTAGCGCAGAAAACTTGTGTATTCTGAGCGAAAAAATGGACTTTGACGCTTATCTGGCACTGCTGGCGCAATGCGATTTAGGTTACTTTATTTTCGCCCGTCAGCAGGGGATCGGCACGCTTTGCTTACTGATTCAGGCTGGCGTTCCCTGCGTACTGAATCGGGAAAATCCGTTCTGGCGCGATATGGTGGCAGAAGATATTCCGGTGTTGTTTACCAGCGATGCGCTAAGCGAATCGGTGATCCGCGAAGCCCGGCGACAACTGGTAGCCGTGGATAAGAATGCCATTACGTTCTTTAGCCCGAATTACATTACGCTTTGGCATAAAACACTGCGTATGGCTGCGGGGATCGTCGGATGAGCCCACTTGAGTTTTGCGGACTGTTTATCATCTGGCTGTTGGCGACACTCTTTATCGCCACGCTGACCTGGTTTGAATTCCGCCGTGTGCGTTTTAACTTTAACGTTTTCTTTTCACTGCTGTTTCTGCTGACCTTTTTCTTCGGTTTTCCGCTGACGTGCGTGCTGGTGTTCCGCTTTAACGTCGCCGTGGCACCGCCGGGAATTATGATGCAGTCATTGCTGGCGGCGGCGTGTTTCTATGGCATCTATTACGTCACCTATAAAACGCGGCTGCGAGCGAAAGCCGAACAGGCGACACGTCGCCCGCTGTTCACCATTAACCGGGTGGAAGCGCATCTGACATGGGTGATGCTGATGATCATCGCGCTGGTGAGTGTGGGGATCTTCTTCATGCACAACGGCTTTCTGTTATTCCGCTTGCACTCCTATAGCCAGATCTTCTCCAGCGAAGTTTCCGGCGTCGCGTTAAAACGTTTCTTCTACTTCTTTATTCCGGCGATGCTGGTGGTCTACTTTCTGCGTCAGAGCGCACAGGCATGGCTGTTCTTTTTGGTCAGCACCGTGGCGTTTGGTCTGCTGACCTACATGATTGTTGGCGGTACGCGAGCCAATATCATTATCGCGTTCGCGATTTTCCTGTTTATCGGCATTATTCGCGGCTGGATTTCGCTCTGGATGCTGGCGGCAGCGGGCGTACTGGGGATTGTCGGTATGTTCTGGCTGGCGCTAAAACGCTATGGCTTAAATGTCAGCGGCGACGAGGCGTTTTACACCTTTTTATACCTGACGCGCGATACCTTCTCGCCGTGGGAAAACTTGTCGCTGCTGTTGCAAAACTACGACAAGATTGATTTTCAGGGACTGGCGCCAATTGTGCGCGACTTCTATGTGTTTATTCCTTCCTGGTTATGGCCTTCGCGGCCAGGCATTGTGCTCAACACGGCGAACTACTTCACCTGGGAAGTGCTCAACAACCACTCCGGGCTGGCGATTTCGCCCACGCTGATTGGTTCGTTAGTGGTGATGGGCGGCGCGTGGTTTATCCCGCTGGGCGCGGTGGTGGTGGGCCTGATCATTAAATGGTTCGACTGGTTATATACTTTAGGAAACCGGGAAACCAACCGCTATAAAGCCGCGATTCTTCATAGCTTCTGCTTTGGCGCTATTTTCAACATGATTGTGCTGGCGCGCGAAGGGCTGGATGCGTTTACCTCGCGGGTTGTCTTTTTCCTTGTCATTTTCGGCTTCTGCCTGCTAATAGCGAAACTGCTCTACTGGCTGTTTGACAGTGCAGGGCTTATACATCGTCGCGATACGCGCGTAGTGAAACCCCTCTCCCAGATGTGAAAAAGGATTTAACATGACGGATAAGACGGCAGCGCCGCTGTATGACCTGCGCGGTCTGAAACTGGTCGGCTGGCGCGATATGCAACACGCGCTGGATTTTCTCTGTGCGGATGGGCAAATCAAACAGGGGACGCTGGTGGCGATCAACGCCGAGAAAATGCTGACGCTGGAAGATGACGCGCAAGTTCGTGCGTTGATTGAGGCGGCGGAATATAAGTACGCCGATGGCATTAGCGTCGTGCGATCGCTGCGCAAGAAATTTCCGCAGGCACAGGTTTCTCGCGTGGCGGGGGCCGATCTCTGGGAACAACTGATGGAGCGGGCAGGAAAAACGGGCACGCCGGTGTTTCTGGTCGGTGGAAAACCCGAAGTGCTGGCGCAAACAGAGCAGAAACTGCGCACGCAATGGCAGGTGAATGTCGTCGGGAGCCAGGATGGTTATTTCAGCCCGGCGCAGCGGCAAGCGCTGTTTGAGCGGATCCGCGATAGCGGGGCGAAAATCGTCACCGTCGCTATGGGCTCGCCAAAACAAGAGATTTTTATGCGTGATTGCCGTGCTGTTTGGCCGGATGCGCTCTATATGGGCGTGGGGGGCACTTACGATGTCTTTACCGGGCATGTGAAACGCGCGCCGGCGCTCTGGCAGAAATTAGGGCTGGAGTGGCTGTATCGCTTATTGTCGCAACCGACGCGGCTGAAACGCCAGTTACGTTTGCTGCGTTATCTGCGCTGGCACTATAGCGGAAAACTCTGACACTCTCCCGGCGGCGTAATACGCTGCCTTTTTCCTTCCAGTTGCTGTTTTATTGTGCATGGCGCCTGTTTTTTTTATACATCGTTTGCCATTTCCCTCATTTTAAGAAACCATTCGCTCACTCATTGCAGTGCCGTGGTGTTTTTTGCGCCAACCATTTCCGGGTCGGTGCAGCATGGCCTGTTATGAGCTGAGGGAAAACTCATAACAATAACCCGCAGAGCGGGCAAAGAAAGAAGCAAACACAACAGAGGATTTATGGCCGAAAACAAACCAGAGCTTCAGCGTGGTCTGGAGTCTCGTCACATCGAATTAATTGCCCTCGGGGGCACCATAGGCGTGGGCCTGTTTATGGGGGCTGCCAGTACGCTGAAATGGGCTGGTCCGTCGGTATTGCTGGCGTATATTATTGCCGGGATTTTCGTCTTTTTTATTATGCGCTCAATGGGCGAGATGCTGTTTCTGGAGCCGGTCGCCGGGTCCTTCGCGGTTTATGCGCATCGCTATATGAGCCCGTTTTTTGGCTATCTCACCGCCTGGTCCTACTGGTTTATGTGGATGGCGGTTGGCATCTCGGAAATCACCGCGATTGGCGTGTATGTCCAGTTCTGGTTCCCGGATCTTGCGCAGTGGATACCCGCGCTGATTGCGGTGGGGCTGGTCGCCCTGGCCAACCTGGCCGCGGTGCGTTTGTATGGTGAAATTGAATTCTGGTTTGCGATGATCAAAGTCACCACCATTATCGTAATGATTGTTGTGGGCCTGGGCGTGATTTTCTTCGGCTTTGGTAATGGCGGTCACTCTATCGGTTTTGGCAACCTGACCGAACATGGCGGTTTCTTTGCCGGCGGCTGGAAAGGCTTTTTAACCGCGCTTTGTATCGTTGTCGCCTCTTATCAGGGTGTCGAGTTGATTGGTATCACCGCAGGTGAAGCGAAAAACCCGCAAGTGACGCTGCGTAGCGCGGTCAGCAAGGTGCTGTGGCGCATTCTGATTTTCTATGTGGGCGCCATTTTTGTCATTGTCACCATCTTCCCGTGGAATGAAATTGGCACCAATGGCAGCCCGTTCGTGCTGACTTTTGCCAAAATCGGTATCACGGCGGCGGCCGGTATCATTAACTTTGTCGTGCTGACGGCGGCGTTGTCCGGTTGTAACAGCGGTATGTATAGCTGTGGACGTATGCTTTACGCGTTGGCGAAGAACCGCCAGTTGCCGGCTGCGGTGGCTAAAGTGTCCAAAAGCGGTGTTCCGGCGATGGGCGTGACCATTTCCATCATTATCCTGCTGGTCGGCTCCTGCCTGAATTACGTGATTCCGAACCCACAACGCGTGTTTGTTTACGTCTACAGCGCCAGCGTATTGCCAGGTATGGTGCCGTGGTTCGTGATTTTGATAAGCCAACTGCGTTTTCGTAAGGCGCACAAAGAAGCGATTGCCAGCCATCCGTTCCGCTCGATGCTGTTCCCGTGGGCAAACTGGTTAACCATGGCATTTCTGATTTGCGTGCTGGTGGGGATGGGCTTCAACGATGACACGCGTATGTCGCTGTTTGTCGGTATTATCTTCCTCGCTGCGGTAACGGTGGCGTATAAGGTATTTGGCTTCCATCGGCATGCTGTTACGCAACGGGTGGGTGAATAAGAGGCAAAATGCGCAAAGCATAACCAAACGCGCATTTTCTTTAAAAAAAGCACTAGACAGCCGCGCCCGAAGTCCGTACTATCCACCCCCGCAACGGCGCTACGCGCCCGTAGCTCAGCTGGATAGAGCGCTGCCCTCCGGAGGCAGAGGTCTCAGGTTCGAATCCTGTCGGGCGCGCCATTTAAACCCGGCGCTTGAGCTGCGGTGGTTCGTGAAATATCACGATACCGCGTGAAAAGATTTACAGTGGTGGCTATAGCTCAGTTGGTAGAGCCCTGGATTGTGATTCCAGTTGTCGTGGGTTCGAGTCCCATTAGCCACCCCATTATTTTGCAGTACAAGTTTCGTGGAATGCGAAGGTGGCGGAATTGGTAGACGCGCTAGCTTCAGGTGTTAGTGTCCTTAGGATGTGGGGGTTCGAGTCCCCCCCTCGCACCACAACTTAGATTGAACGAAAAATTCAAAAAGCAGTAAAACGGCGAGTAGCGCAGCTTGGTAGCGCAACTGGTTTGGGACCAGTGGGTCGGAGGTTCGAATCCTCTCTCGCCGACCAATTTTGAACCCCGCGTAAGCGGGGTTTTTTGTTTTTGTCTTTCCTGCCACTTCTTCTGCATTTCGCGCCTTTCCATCGTCCTTTTTGCCTGTGTTGCTTCTGAGCGACAATATGTACCCGCTGTGTCGCTTAACGGTGACATTTAACTTACTGATTTTAAATAACTAGCATAATTAGCCTGCTATGTGTCGTCAGCTAGCGACACATCGGCCTTTTGGGAAAGATGGCTAAGGCGTGATTGCGGGGTAAGAAACGCTGAATTTGCTGGTATTTTAAAATTTTGCGCTCGGTAACATTAGTTAATGCAATTGTGGCACGGTATGTGCAATAATCTCCGTGTAGATGCTCATTCCATCTCTTATGTTCGCCTTCAGGCCTCATAAACTCAGGAATGATGCAGAGCCGTTTACGGTGCTTATCGTCCACAGACAGATGTCGCTTCGGCCTCATCAAACACCATGGACATAACGTTGAGTGAAGCACCCATTTAGTTGTCAAAGACCTGTTTTAACGCCTGCCCGAGTATTCCGGCAGGCGTTTTTTTATGTCGTAACACTCCATGCTTCGAGTTGCAGGTGCTTTGGCTTTTCTGCAACTCGAGTCAATGTGTATTAGTGAGGCGGGTTATTTTGCAGCGTCAGTAACAAACCGTCACGGCGCATGGTGGCGGCTTCTTCCGGTTGATGCAGGCGATCGAGACAGTCGGCGAGCCAGGCATAATCAAACGCGTCCGCGCGCTGTTTTAACGCGGCACGAAACGCAAGGCAGGCTTCCTGCCATTCACCGTGCTTCATCAACGATTGCCCCAGCGTACTCCACAGCAATGGGCGATCGCCCTGCGTTTTGATTTGCTGGCGCAGGACTTTTTCGATCTGCTCCGGGTTATTGGTTTTCAGGCGAGGAATGACCAGTACCAGGCGATCGTCGTATTGTCGCTTCAGGCCATCAAGCACGATCTCCTGTGCGGTATCGTGATCGTCGCACTCAATTAAGTGCTCGGCCATGGCCACCTGCAACACCACCTGCTGGCGGGTTTTGCGGCTCTGGTTTTTCCACCAGGTTTTCAGCCCCTCGCTGCCTTGATCGGCACGCGCTTGATCCATCATGCCGATCCACGCCTGTTGCTGGAGAAGATCGCGGTGTTCATCGTCGCCAACGTTGGCTTTCGCCATCGACGGAATGATATCTACCAGCGACGTCCACGCGCCGGTGCGAATATAAGCCTGCTCCGCCAGACGCAGCACTTCGGGATGGCGAGGAGTGATTTCCAGTAACTTATCCACGCCATGACGTGCGGCATGATTTTCGTTGCGCGCCAGTTGCAGACGCACCCGGGTGATTTCTACCGGAATCGGATCGTTTTCCGCCAGCTCTGCGGCGCGTTCCAGATGCTGATTCGCGCGGACTTCATCGCCGCGCTGCTGTGCCGCTTCTGCCGCCAGAAGATAGTTAACCACCGGTTGCTCAGCGTGATCGGCATTCTTCGACATCAGCTTTTCAACCTGCTGATAATCGCCTTCCGCCAGTTTCAGCAGCGCCTGCTCAGTCTGTTTACGGGCGCGACGGCGTTTGCGACCGACGAACCAGCCACGCGTATGCGAGCCGGTACGGAAAATGCGGCGCAGCACCCACTCGAGAGCGAAGATAACCACTAACGCCAGCGCCAGAATAATGACCAACCCGGTAACGCTGGTTTCAATGTTGTAGTTGTCGGTCTGGATCAGCACGTACCCCTGGTGCCCGGCAAGCATAGGGCCAAGCACGATCCCGGCGATCAACAGTGCAAAGAGCAATAACACTTTTAACATGGTTACTCTCCTTGCGCTGTAGGGGCTGCAGGCGCGGCAGGTGCAGGTGCAGGTGGCTGTTCAGTAGGAGCGGCTGGCGCTGGCTGGGCCATCAGATTGCGCACGCGTGTCTGCATCAGTTTTTCCAGAATCGGCTGGCTTTGCAGTGATTCCGGCAAATCCATAGCAATGGTTTGCTGACTCAGCTTGTCCACTTCCTCAAGAAACGCTTTGGTCGCGGCGTCATCGGTATCGTAGTAGGCCCGCACCCAGGTGGAGACGTTATCCAGCGCTTGCTTGTAAGTCTCTTCCTGGTGGCGCGGAACGGCCTGCGCGGCAACCAGCAGGCGCGAACGGATGTTCTCACGCAGATAGATATCCTGATTCGGTGCGAGCAGCGGCACGGCTGTTTCATCACGGCGACGAATGGTAATAAAGCTGTCCATAAAGTTCTGCCAGCTTTTTTGCAGGTTTACCCGCCATTCGCTGATCGAGCCGGACATCTCGCTGCTGTCAGCGTCCATCGGGGAGTCGTCATCGTTATTGTCCGCCAGACGCAGGTTATCAATCTGGTTGGAAAGCTGATTTAACTTCAGAATGGCGCCGTCGTAATCCACCTGAGTGATAGTGGAAAGACTGGCGATATCGTCAGTAATCGCGCGGCGGGCGTTGATAAGACTCGGATCGTTCATATCCGCGAGGCTGGCATCGGCGCTTTTCAGCAGTGCCGCCGCGGTGGTGACATCCTGATCGCTCCACAATTTGCGACCGGCCAGTTTCACCAGGAAATCAGCTTGGGCCAGCTGCCAGGTTTTGGCGTCGGAACTGGAAATGGTCGCCACTTTCTGCTGTACGTCATTCAGCTCTTTTGCCAGCACGTCGTTCTGGTGTTTGGCCGCTGCAAGCTCGCTGGATTGCTGCTTGATTACGCCTTCAAGCTCCGCACGCTGCTTATCCTGCGATTGTTGCAGGGCAATAACCTGGTCGGCGAGTTCGCCATTGTTGTTGTTCAGGGTTGCGGTCTGCTGTTTCACCCAGCCATAAAGCCCTGCGCCAGATACCAGTGCAATCGCGATGGCGATCGCGCTGAGTGCAAGGCTGGTCCTGTTAGCGCGTGCGTTTTTCTCTGCTTTCTCCGGCGGCGGCGTTGCGCCGTCAGCCGCTTTGGTCTCTTCAACCTCAGCGGAGGAGTGTTGTTGTTCCGTCATTATGGCTTCCCATTATGAGAGTTATTGTAATGCGCGAAGCAGCGCATCGTTGTCGGCATTGTCAGCGACCTGAATATCCTGCCAGCCCAGATCCCGGGCGAGGTGCGCCAGACGTTCGCTTACCACGACCAGGCGGCAGCGAAGTAACCAGTTCTCCCGATACCAGGGAGGAATAAGTGAATACAGTTGTTGCATCATTTCGCCGCTGGTGACCACAAGCGTGGTCACGCCGCGTGTGTGCCAGCGCATCGCTTCTTCCGCGCCGTCATAATATTTCGCGCTGCGTTGATAGCACTCGCAAAACTCAACGTCGGCACCGCGCGCCGCCAGCGTTTCCGCCAGCACTTCGCGCCCGCCGTTACCTCGTAAGATTAGCGCATGCTTGCCCTGAACACTTTGTAATTCAGGTAATTGTAGCAACACTTCGCTGATTTCCCGATCGAAGGGATAGCGCACGTCAATTCCGCTGACGGTATGCAGTGCCAACGCGGTGGTGCGGCCAATCGCGAAATAGTGCGGTTCGCCCGGAAAGCGCAGACCTTGTTGTTGCAGGTGCGCGTGAGCGAATGAAACGGCATGTTGCGACAGCGTAAACACCATGTCGTCTGCGGTTAAGGCGGCAAGCCGGGCGGGGAGCGAATTCAACTCCCGACCCGGTGTAAATTCGATCAACGGAAAGCTCCAGGCCTCCAGCCCCAGTGTGCGCAGTCGGCTCACTAATTCTTCCCCTGCGGGGGACGGGCGGGTGACCAGAATGCTCATGCGGGGGCGTCTCCGTTATAAATTTCGGCCAGAATGGCGCGTGCGCCATTATCGAGTAACTCTTCCGCCAGTGAGATGCCAAGCTGTTCGGCATCCTCCAGGCGGCCGCGACGTTCGCCGCGTACCATAATGGAACCGTCTGGCGCGCCAACCAGCCCGCGCAGCCAGATCCCGCCATCAATCAGTTCAGCATAGCTGCCAATTGGCACCTGGCAGCCGCCTTCAAGACGGGTATTCATCGCGCGTTCGGCTTTCACGCGAACGGCGGTGTCGTCGTGGTTGAGCGGCGCGAGCAGGGCGCGCGTACGCGTATCATCCAGGCGACACTCAACACCTACTGCGCCCTGACCGACTGCTGGCAGCGAGGTTTCCGGTGGCAGCGCGGTGCGTACACGGGAATTTAATCCAAGGCGGTTAAGACCGGCGACGGCGAGAATAATCGCGTCGTAGTCACCGTTATCCAGCTTGCTAAGGCGCGTACCAACATTCCCGCGCAGGGAGCGGATCACCAGATCCGGGCGATGCTCTGCCAACTGACACTGGCGGCGCAAGCTGGATGTGCCGACAATGCTGCCAGCGGGCAATTCGTCCAGCGAGGTATAGCGATTTGATACAAAAGCATCGCGTGGATCGTCGCGCTCACAAATGGTCACCAGGCCAAGCCCTTGCGGGAAATCGACCGGTACATCCTTCATTGAATGCACAGCGATATCGGCACGGTTTTCAAGCAGTGCCAGTTCGAGTTCTTTGACAAACAGGCCCTTACCGCCCACTTTTGCCAGCGGTGTATCGAGGATCACATCTCCGCGAGTGACCATTGGCACCAGTTCAACTGTAAGCCCAGGGTGGCTCGCCTCAAGGCGTTCCTTAACGTAATGTGCCTGCCAGAGCGCAAGAGGGCTTTGCCGTGTGGCAATTCTTAAAACATTGTCTAACATGCTTGTTACCGTCCTTATCGTCCGTTGACCATCCTAACATTGTTGCATTAGGGTGTCAGTGCTCGCGGTGGATTGCATGGGTGCGAGAAGGCGACACCTCTGCAATGCAGGCGCATCCGGGCTGTAATTCGGACTTTACAGAGAGCGTTTGCTGCTACACTGGTTTGTAGCGCATCTTTCTTTACGGTCAATGAGCAAGGTGTTAAATTGATCACGTTTTAGACCATTTTTTCGTCGCTCCCCCTATAAAGATAAGGGCGAAAAAAGGTGACGGCTATTTTGGATTTTCTGTAAACATCAGGCGATATGTCTTGTACCTCTATATTGAGACTCTGAAACAGAGACTGGATGCCATCAATCAATTGCGTGTGGATCGCGCGCTTGCTGCCATGGGGCCTGCTTTCCAGCAGGTTTACAGTCTGCTGCCAACATTGTTGCATTACCACCATCCGCTGATGCCGGGCTACCTTGAAGGTAACGTTCCCCAGGGCATTTGCTTTTACACGCCTGATGAAAACCAACTTCACTACCTGAACGAACTTGAACTGCACCGTGGCATGCCGTCGCAGGCTTCGCCAAAAGGCGAATTGCCGATCACCGGCGTCTATTCTATGGGCAGTACCTCATCGGTTGGGCAAAGCTGTTCCTCGGATCTCGATATCTGGGTTTGCCATCAATCCTGGCTTGATAATGAAGAGCGCCAACTGTTGCAGCGTAAGTGCAGCCTGCTGGAAAGCTGGGCGGCCTCGCTCGGCGTTGAAGTAAGCTTCTTCCTGATTGATGAAAACCGTTTCCGCCACAATGAAAGCGGCAGTCTCGGTGGCGAAGACTGCGGTTCTACGCAGCATATCTTGTTGCTAGACGAATTTTACCGTACCGCCGTGCGCCTGGCCGGTAAACGTATTCTGTGGAATATGGTGCCGGGAGATGAAGAAGAGCATTACGACGACTACGTCATGACGCTCTATGCGCAGGGCGTGTTAACGCCGAACGAATGGCTCGATCTGGGTGGCCTGAGCTCGCTTTCGGCGGAAGAGTACTTCGGTGCCAGCCTGTGGCAGCTCTATAAAAGTATTGATTCACCGTACAAAGCGGTGTTGAAAACGCTGCTGCTGGAAGCCTACTCCTGGGAATACCCCAACACGCGTCTGTTGGCGAAAGATATTAAACAGCGTTTGCACGATGGCGAGATTGTCTCGTTTGGTCTCGATCACTACTGCATGATGCTGGAGCGCGTGACGGAATACCTGATCGCGATTGAAGACACCGCGCGTCTCGATCTCGCCCGTCGATGTTTCTATTTAAAAGTCTGCGAAAAACTGAGCCGCGAGCGCGCCTGCGTTGGCTGGCGTCGTGAAGTGATTTCGCAACTGGTGAAAGAGTGGGGCTGGGATGACGTGCGTGTAACGATGCTGGATAACCGCGCGAACTGGAAAATCGATCAGGTTCGCGAAGCGCACAATGAACTGCTCGACGCGATGATGCAGAGTTACCGCAACCTGATTCGCTTTGCGCGTCGCAACAATTTGAGCGTTTCCGCCAGCCCGCAGGATATTGGCGTATTAACCCGTAAGCTGTACGCGGCGTTTGAAGCGCTGCCGGGTAAAGTAACGCTGGTGAACCCGCAAATTTCACCCGATCTCTCCGAACCGAATTTAACCTTTATCCATGTGCCGCCGGGCCGCGCTAACCGTACGGGTTGGTATCTTTACAACCGCGCGCCAAATATGGATTCGATCGTTAGCCATCAGCCGCTGGAATATAACCGCTACCTTAATAAACTGGTCGCCTGGGCGTGGTTTAACGGTCTGCTGACTTCGCGTACTCATTTATTTATTAAAGGCAACGGTATTGTTGATTTGCCGAAGTTGCAGGAGATGGTGGCGGATGTTTCCCATCACTTCCCGCTTCGGCTGCCCGCCCCGACGCCAAAAGCGCTCTACAGCCCTTGCGAAATCCGTCACCTGGCGATCATCGTTAACCTGGAATACGACCCAACGGCGGCGTTCCGTAACCAGGTTGTACATTTTGATTTCCGCAAACTTGATGTGTTCAGCTTTGGTGAGCAGCAAAACTGCCTCGTTGGCAGCGTCGATTTGCTCTATCGCAACTCGTGGAATGAAGTGCGAACCCTGCATTTCAACGGCGAGCAGGCGATGACCGAAGCGCTGAAAACCATTCTGGGGAAAATGCACCAGGATGCCGCGCCGCCGGATAGCGTCGAAGTGTTCTGCTACAGCCAGCATTTACGTGGTCTTATTCGTACGCGTGTGCAGCAACTGGTGTCGGAGTGTATTGAGCTGCGCCTTTCCAGCACGCGGCAGGAAACCGGGCGTTTCAAAGCGTTGCGTGTTGCCGGACAAACCTGGGGGCTGTTCTTTGAACGTCTCAATGTCTCCGTGCAGAAGCTGGAAAACGCGATTGAGTTTTACGGCGCGATTTCTCACAACAAGCTGCATGGCCTTTCGGTGCAGGTGGAAACCAATCACGTTGAGTTACCTGCGGTGGTAGATGGTTTTGCCAGTGAAGGGATTATTCAATTCTTCTTTGAAGAGACTGGCGAAGAGGGCTTTAACATCTATATCTTAGATGAGAGCAACCGCGCGGAAGTCTATCACCACTGCGAAGGCAGCAAAGAAGAGCTGGTGCGCGATGTCAGCCGTTTCTATTCTTCATCTCACGATCGCT
Organism: Kosakonia sacchari SP1; assembly: GCF_000300455.3. Classification (NCBI taxonomy): domain Bacteria; kingdom Pseudomonadati; phylum Pseudomonadota; class Gammaproteobacteria; order Enterobacterales; family Enterobacteriaceae; genus Kosakonia; species Kosakonia sacchari. Next base: position 4,690,479 of record NZ_CP007215.2, on the reverse strand, counting down.
TTACGTACGGTTCGAGCTTTATCAACTTTAACTTGCCGCAGTTCTACCAGATTGTGAACGTTGAAGGGCGCGCGCAGGTGATTCCGTTCCGTAATCAGGCAATTAGCACCGCGACGCCGGCAAATCAGGATAACGACGCGCCGTTGCTGCAGCAGTACTTCTCTTAAGCGATTTGCCCGGCGTTTCACCGGGCAATGAATGTCAGCGGAAGCTGACGGTTTCTCCCGCCTGTTGGCTTGCCGCCTGTTCCAGCAGATCCCAGAATGTTTCACCGCTGCGGTCGCACACCCATTCGTCACCTTTCAGATCAAAATGGTAGCCACCCTGTTTGGTTGCCAGCCAGACCTGGTGTAGCGGTTCCTGACGGTTAATAATGATTTTGCTTCCGTTTTCAAAGCTGATGGTCAGCACACCGCCATTGATCTCGCAGTCGATATCACTGTCGCCGTCCCAGTCATCCAGGCGTTCTTCGATGGTCAGCCACAGGCCGTCTGCGAGGCGATGAAATTCACTGTCGTTCATTCTCTTATCCCGTTTTTTATGATGGCAGCAGTATAACGCGAAACATTTCCCGATGCCCTAAACGCGCAAACTCTTGCTTTTGTGTCTTCTCCTGCGATGATAGAAAGCAGAAAGAACGAACTTACAGGCAACTTATAATGAAAGATGTGTTTCGCACGCTGGCCGTACTGCTGACTCTGTTTAGCCTGACGGGCTGTGGTCTGAAAGGTCCACTCTACTTCCCGCCCGCCGATAAAAACGCGCCGCCGCCAACCAAAACGCAAACCAGCACGATTCAGCCGACCACGCCGGATAAAAACGATCGTGGTGATGACGGCTCGCCGACGCAGGTGAATTACTGACGTTACCGTTCTGTATCCGCGCAAATGGAGTAGATGATGCAGTTCTCAAAAATGCATGGCCTTGGCAACGATTTTATGGTCGTCGACGCGGTAACGCAGAATGTCTTTTTTTCCCCGGAGCTGATCCGTCGTCTGGCGGATCGCCATCTTGGCGTAGGGTTCGACCAGTTGCTGGTGGTTGAGCCTCCTTACGATCCTGAACTTGATTTTCACTATCGAATTTTTAATGCCGATGGCAGCGAAGTGTCGCAGTGCGGCAATGGCGCGCGCTGCTTCGCCCGTTTTGTTCGCCTGAAAGGATTGACCAATAAACGTGATATCCGCGTCAGTACGGCGAATGGTCGTATGGTATTGAGCGTAACGGAAGATGAGTTAGTGCGCGTGAATATGGGCGAGCCGAACTTCGAACCGTCGCAGGTGCCGTTCCGCGCGAACAAAGCGGAAAAGACCTATATTATGCGCGCGGCAGAGCAAACAGTATTGTGCGGCGTTGTCTCGATGGGCAACCCGCACTGCGTGATTCAGGTGGACGACGTCAACACCGCCCCCGTCGAAACGCTGGGGCCGGTTCTGGAAAGCCACGAACGTTTTCCTGAACGCGCGAACATCGGCTTTATGCAAGTCGTTAAACCGGACAACATTCGCCTGCGCGTTTATGAGCGCGGCGCCGGGGAAACCCAGGCCTGCGGCAGCGGTGCTTGCGCGGCTGTCGCTGTTGGCATCTCGCAGGGTTTGTTGGCGGAAAATGTTCGCGTGGAGTTACCAGGCGGTCGACTTGATATCGCATGGAAAGGCCCGGGCCAACCACTGTATATGACTGGCCCGGCGGCACATGTCTACGACGGGTTTATTCAGTTATGAAGCAGCCAGGGGAAGAACTACAGGACACCTTTACACAGCTGGATGACAGCGATGTTGTTGATTATCTGCTGCGTAACCCTGATTTCTTTATCCGCAATGCACGGCTGGTGGAACAGATGCGCGTGCCGCATGCGGTGCGCGACACCGTTTCACTGGTGGAATGGCACATGGCGCGTTCGCGCAATCACATCAATGCGCTGGAAGAGAACATGACGCTGTTGATGGAGCAGGCCAGCGCTAACGAAGGCCTGTTCTATCGGCTGCTGCGTTTACAGGGGCGGCTGGCGTCTGCGCCGAGCCTCGATGAATTGCTCAACCGTTTTCATCGCTGGGCGCGTGATTTAGGGCTGGCGGGCGCCACTATCCGCCTGTTTCCCGATCGCTGGCGTCTTGGCGCGCCGTCGAAGTTTACCCATCTTGCGCTCTCAAGACAGGCGTTTGAACCGCTGCGTATTCAGCGTCTTGGCCAGCAGCATCACTATCTTGGGCCGCTCAACGGGCCGGAGTTGCTGTTGCTGTTGCCGGATGCGAAAGCGATTGGTTCTGTCGCGATGTCGCTGATGGGGCAAGATGGCACGCTGGGCGTTGTGTTGTTCAGCAGCCGCGATGTTCATCATTATCAACAGGGGCAAGGCACCCAGTTGCTGGAAGAGATCGCGCAGATGTTGCCGGATCTGCTGGAGCGCTGGATTGAGCGCGCATGACCGATTCTCCGCTGTTTTCATTCGTCACCCGTTTTCTGCGCTACCTTAGCGTTGAACGCCAGCTCAGCCCCATCACGCTTTTAAATTATCAGCGTCAGCTTGATGCCATTATTGCTTTGACCGAAGAAACGGGTCTGAAAAGCTGGCAACAATGTGATGCTGCGATGGTGCGTACCATTGCCGTGCGCAGCCGACGCAAAGGGCTGGGTGCCGCGAGCCTGGCGCTACGGCTCTCGGCGCTGCGCAGTTTCTTTGACTGGATGGTCAGCCAGGGCGAGTTGTCCGCTAACCCGGCAAAAGGCATTTCCGCGCCAAAAGCGCCGCGCCATCTGCCCAAAAATATTGATGTTGATGATATTAACCGACTGCTGGATATCGATGTTAACGATCCGCTCGCCGTGCGCGATCGCGCGATGCTTGAAGTGATGTATGGCGCGGGTCTGCGTTTGTCTGAACTGGTGAATCTGGATATTAAGCATCTGGATCTGGAAAGCGGCGAAGTGTGGGTGCTGGGCAAAGGCAGTAAAGAACGCCGTTTGCCGATTGGCCGCAACGCGGTCGTCTGGATTGAGCACTGGCTTGATTTACGCGGTTTGTTTGGCGCACAAGACGATGCGCTGTTTCTGTCGAAGCTCGGCAAACGCATCTCAGCGCGCAATGTACAAAAGCGCTTCGCTGAATGGGGCATTAAGCAAGGGTTGAACAGCCACGTGCATCCCCATAAGCTGCGCCACTCTTTCGCCACCCATATGCTCGAATCGAGCGGCGATCTGCGCGGCGTACAGGAGCTGCTCGGTCACGCTAATCTGTCCACCACTCAGATATATACTCATCTTGATTTTCAACACCTTGCTTCGGTATACGATGCGGCGCACCCGCGCGCCAAACGGGGGAAATAATGCGTTTTTACCGCCCATTAGGTCAGATCTCTGCGATCACCTTTGACCTGGACGACACTCTTTACGACAACCGGTTGGTTATCCAGCGCACTGAACAGGAAGCGCTGGCGTTTGTGCAGCGTTATCACCCAGCGTTAAGCAACCTGGAAAACAGAGAATTCCACCGCCTGCGCCAGTCGCTGCGGGAAACCGAACCGGATATTTACCACGATGTCACCGAGTGGCGCCGGCGTGCCGTTGAACGCGCGATGCTGGATGCCGGCCTGACCGCGGAAGAAGCGGCGGCCGGTGCAAATGCCTCGATGGTCAATTTTGCCAAATGGCGCAGCCGCATTGATGTGCCGGAGGAAACCCACGACACACTGACGAAGCTCGCCAAAAAGTGGCCGTTGGTGGCGATCACCAACGGTAACGCGCAGCCGGAGTTGTTCGGTCTGGGCGACTACTTTGAATTCGTGTTGCGTGCCGGGCCGCACGGTCGTTCAAAACCGTTTAGCGATATGTATCACCTGGCAGCTGAGCGTCTCGGCGTGGCGATTGGCGATATCCTGCATGTCGGCGATGATTTAACCACCGACGTCGCCGGGGCGGTGCGCTGCGGTATGCAGGCCTGTTGGATTAAGCCGGAAGGCGCCGATCTGCTGCAAGCCAGCGACAGCCGGTTACTGCCGCATGTGGAAATTTCGCGGTTGGCATCCCTCACTACGCTGATATAATCACCAGCTGTTCTGTATAAATTCCCAGTAATATTTCGCGGCGGTGCCAATGGACGTTTCTTATCTGCTCGACAGCCTCAATGACAAACAGCGCGACGCCGTAGCCGCTGAGCGTAGCAATATGCTGGTGCTGGCAGGGGCGGGAAGCGGTAAGACGCGCGTGCTGGTACACCGTATCGCCTGGCTGATGACCGTGGAAAATTGCTCGCCATACTCCATTATGGCGGTGACTTTTACCAACAAAGCGGCGGCGGAAATGCGTCACCGCATCGGCCAGTTGATGGGCACTTCGCAGGGCGGGATGTGGGTTGGCACCTTCCACGGCCTCGCGCACCGTTTGCTGCGCGCGCACCATATGGACGCCAACCTGCCGCAGGATTTCCAGATTCTCGACAGCGAAGATCAGCTGCGTTTACTCAAACGTTTGATCAAAGCGATGAACCTCGACGAGAAGCAGTGGCCACCGCGTCAGGCGATGTGGTACATCAACGGCCAGAAAGACGAAGGTATTCGTCCGCACCATATTCAAAGTTTCGGTAACCCGGTGGAACAAACCTGGCAGAAAGTTTACCAGGCCTATCAGGAAGCCTGCGATCGCGCCGGGCTGGTGGATTTCGCCGAACTGCTGCTGCGCGCCCATGAGTTGTGGCTCAATAAGCTGCATATTTTGCAGCACTACCGCGAACGCTTTACCAATATCCTGGTGGACGAATTCCAGGATACCAACAACATTCAATACGCGTGGATCCGCCTGCTTGCGGGCGATACCGGCAAAGTGATGATCGTCGGCGACGATGATCAGTCCATTTACGGCTGGCGCGGTGCGCAGGTGGAAAACATCCAGCGCTTCCTGAAAGACTTCCCTGGCGCGCAGACGATCCGCCTGGAGCAGAACTACCGTTCGACCAGCAATATTCTGAGCGCGGCGAACGCCCTGATTGAGAATAATAACGGGCGTTTGGGTAAAAAACTGTGGACCGATGGCGTCGACGGCGAGCTGATTTCACTCTACTGCGCCTTTAACGAGCTGGATGAAGCGCGTTATGTCGTGAATCGCATTAAAGCCTGGCAGGATAACGGCGGTCAGCTTTCGCAGTGCGCCATTCTCTATCGTAGCAACGCCCAGTCGCGCGTGCTGGAAGAGGCGCTGCTGCAAGCCAGTATGCCGTACCGGATTTATGGCGGTATGCGATTCTTCGAACGTCAGGAAATTAAAGATGCGCTCTCCTACCTGCGCCTGATCGCCAATCGCAATGATGACGCCGCCTTTGAGCGCGTGGTGAATACGCCAACGCGCGGCATCGGCGATCGCACGCTGGACGTGGTGCGCCAAACCTCGCGCGATCGCCAGTTGACGTTATGGCAGGCAACGCGTGAGTTGTTACAGGAGAAAGCGCTGGCGGGCCGTGCGGCGAGCGCGCTGCAACGTTTCCTTGAACTGATTGACGCGCTGGCACAGGAAACGGCGGATATGCCGCTGCATGTGCAAACCGACCGGGTGATCAGCGATTCCGGCCTGCGCATGATGTATGAGCAGGAAAAAGGCGAAAAGGGCCAGACGCGTATCGAGAACTTAGAGGAACTGGTTACCGCGACGCGCCAGTTCAGCTACAACGAAGAAGACGAAGATTTAATGCCGCTGCAGGCATTTCTCTCCCACGCCGCACTGGAAGCGGGCGAAGGGCAGGCGGATACCTGGCAGGATGCGGTGCAGTTGATGACGCTGCACTCGGCGAAAGGCCTGGAGTTCCCGCAGGTGTTTATTGTCGGCATGGAAGAGGGCATGTTCCCCAGCCAGATGTCGCTGGATGAAGGCGGGCGGCTGGAAGAGGAACGTCGCCTGGCGTATGTCGGTGTGACGCGCGCCATGCAAAAACTGACCTTAACCTATGCGGAAACGCGCCGCCTTTACGGCAAAGAGGTGTATCACCGCCCGTCGCGCTTTATTGGCGAGTTGCCGGAAGCGTGTGTGGAAGAGGTGCGTTTGCGCGCCAGCATCAGCCGCCCGGTTAGCCATCAGCGCATGGGTACGCCGGTTGCGCAAAGCGATACCGGCTATAAACTTGGCCAGCGCGTACGCCATGCCAAGTTTGGCGAAGGCACGGTGGTGAACATGGAAGGCAGCGGTGAGCACAGTCGTTTACAGGTGGCTTTCCAGGGGCAAGGTATCAAATGGCTGGTGGCGGCTTACGCTAAGCTCGAAACCGTGTAACTTTCAGAAAAATATCATTATTTTGTAATATTCTGCTAGCCTTATACGCTGAAGGGCAAATATTGCTCTTTAGCGTTTCGTTGCGTGTTGACGCCTTCTGAGTGCTGGCGTAACATGCGCGCACGATCACGCTAAGAGGACATTCGCCTTGGACACACCCAGTAGATACTGGCTCAATTTCCTGGTTTTCAGGAACAACTCCTAAGGCTATCTCCTCATGCTGATGGCCTTAGAGGTTGTCAGCGACCCGCTGTATTCCCGTCGCGCTGAGTCAGGCTGTTTAATGGTCTGAAACCCAATTTGTTTCTCTGTGTGCCCACCGAACTGTCCGATATTTTTTGCATTGGGAGTCCCGGCTATGCTGAGCGCATTTCAACTGGAAAACAATCGTTTAACCCGCCTTGAGGCTGACGAAATCAAGCACCTCGCCAGCTCTGTTTGGGTTGATTTGGTCGAGCCGGACGATGAAGAACGTACCCGCGTGCAAACGGAATTGGGCCAGAACCTGGCCACCCGACCTGAACTGGAAGACATCGAGGCGTCGGCGCGTTTTTTTGAAGACGAAGACGGCCTGCACATCCACTCCTTCTTCTTTTTTGAAGATGCTGAAGATCACGCAGGAAACTCAACCGTCGCATTTACCATCCGCGAAGGTCGCCTGTTCACTCTACGTGAGCGCGAGCTGCCCGCGTTTCGCCTGTATCGTATGCGCGCCCGCAGCCAGGAGATGGTCGACGGTAACGCTTATGAATTGCTGCTGGATCTGTTCGAAACCAAAATTGAGCAACTGGCGGATGAAATCGAAAACATTTACAGCGATCTGGAAAAGCTGAGCCGCGTCATTATGGAAGGCCAGCAGGGCGACGAGTATGACGACGCGCTCTCGACGCTGGCGGAACAGGAAGATATCGGTTGGAAAGTGCGCCTGTGTCTGATGGATACCCAGCGCGCGTTGAACTTCCTGGTGCGTAAGGCGCGTTTACCGGCAGGCCAGCTTGAGCAGGCGCGCGAGATCCTGCGCGATATCGAATCCCTGCTGCCGCACAACGAATCATTGTTCCAGAAAGTGAACTTCCTGATGCAGGCGGCGATGGGTTTTATCAATATCGAGCAGAACCGCATCATCAAGATCTTCTCGGTGGTATCGGTCGTGTTCCTGCCGCCGACGCTGGTGGCTTCCAGCTACGGCATGAACTTTGAATTTATGCCCGAACTGCACTGGAGCTTTGGTTACCCTGGCGCAATTATCTTTATGATCCTCGCGGGGCTCGCGCCTTATCTCTACTTCAAGCGCCGTAACTGGCTATAAAAACAAAAAGGTTCAGCATTACGCTGAACCTTTTTTATTACAGGCTCCAGTCCTGTTTGCCCTTCACTTTTAGATCGTAATACCAAATGTTGGCCCGACAGGCGATGATGGCGTTGACCATATAACCCAGGAAGCCAATGTTAAAAATAACCGCAACCACGATCACAACAACGTTGATAACTAAAACTAACAGGGCTTTCTTCCATAAACCAAGGATCAGCAAATAGATAATAGAAAAAAACCAGGCGAAGAAATTGAAAGAGACTTTTATCTTCTGCCCGAAGGTCATTTCTTTATAGGCGCTTTTCCATGCCGGGCTCATCCCCCAAAAAGAGGGGTAGCCATTCTTCTCATAGAATGCGAAACGATACTTCCATTTGTCGCTTAATGAATGGTCGCTTTTATAATCATAAGTGTTGATGTTACTCATTTTCCCCTCCTGAAATAGACACGTGGTCCGTCGAATTAATTTGTTGCTTTAACTGCGTCGGTGCGAGCATAAAGACGAAAAATACCAGCACGTCGTAACCGAAATAGATTCTGATACCTAAGCTCACGCACTCTACATCGCTGACAACACCGGTAGCGGCAACCGCCAGCGAGGCCAGGTAGACCAGCAATGAAAAAATGACCACATAGCGGCCTTTTGCACCGCTATCTCTGCAGCGTTGCGCATTAATATTTAGCTTTAAATAGGTGTAAAGCAGAAAGCACACCAGCGGCAGAACAGGCAGTTCGGCCACATTAAAGGCGACAACTAAAAAGAGAATATGCAGAAGTAAAAAAATAAGGATATACGGCCCACGCGCGAGGCACGTTTTGCCCGACGGCAAAAAAATCCTGCGGATCATCGCTGATTCATCCTGAATAACGTAATGACGAAGGGGCAAACATAGCATTCCATTGCGCATTACGCGATTGAGTAAATCCTTACCTCTAAATTTTTGTAGGTATTGGGCGGATATCCCGCCCATGTGTTTAATCAGGCTTTTTTGCGTAAACCGCGCTGCGTATAAACGGCGTCGAGGACAAAGATAGCCAGCGCAACCCAGATAAAACCGAAGGTCACCATTTTATCCGCGCCGGGATGTTCGCCGTAAAAAAGCACCGCCAGCACGAACATCAGCGTCGGGCCAATGTATTGGAAAAAACCGAGCGTCGACAGGCGCAGACGCGTTGCCGCACCGGTAAAACAGAGCAGCGGCACGGTGGTTACGACACCTGCGGCCATTAACAGCAGATTAAGCGACAGGCTGTTTTGCCCCATATTGCTGGTCGGGCTGTCGGTAATGCCGAACAACCAAATCGCCGCTACCGGCAGCAGCCACAACGTTTCTATCAACATGCCGGTTTGTGCTTCCACCGCAATCTTTTTGCGCAGCAGGCCGTAAAAAGCAAAGCTGAAGGCCAGACCAAGCGCGATGACCGGCAGCGAACCAAATGTCCACAGTTGTACCAGTACACCGATCGCCGCCAGCAGCACCGCCAGCCACTGCATGCGGCGAAAACGTTCGCCCAAAAACAGCATCCCCAGCAGAATATTCACCAGCGGGTTAATAAAGTAGCCCAGGCTCGCTTCCAGCATATGGTTATGGTTGACCGCCCAGATAAACAGCAACCAGTTTCCCCCGACCAGCACGGCAGAGAGCGCCAGCAGCAGGATCTTTTTTGGCGTTTGCAGTAGGGCTTTTACACTGCTCCACTGGCGGCTCACGCTAATCAACGCCAGCATAAAGAAGAAAGACCAGATCACGCGATGCGTAAGAATTTCGTCGGCCGGAACGAACCAGATTGTTTTGAAATACGCCGGGGCAATGCCCCAAATAAAATAAGCGGCCAGGGCGAGAAGCACGCCCAGCCGCGTCTGTTTTGCATCCATCGGGAAAGCTCTTAGCTGAAATGAATCCTCATGGTACCCGATTTTTCTGAGCGGCTCACCCCACCATATAGGTGGCGGTCGCGCTGGCGATATAGAGCTGTTCTTCGTTGTGCAACTCTACGCGCGCGACGGCAACTTTGTTACCCGCGCGCAGCAAGCTGCTGCTGGCGGTAAAACGCGTGCCGCGACCCGGTCGCAGGTAATCGACGCGTAAATCGATCGTGCCCATCCGTGCTAAACGCTGGCGCAGCTCCTCTTCACTAATGGTTTCATGGCGGGTTAACGTGCTGCCCACGCAAACCAGACCCGCGGCGACATCCAGCGCGGAAGCGATCACGCCGCCGTGTAAAATGCTTTGCGCCCAGTTGCCGACCATCATAGGTTGGTTATTGAAACTCAGCTGCGCGTACTCTTTTTCATAGCGCTCCAGCTCCAGCCCCAACGCACGATTAAATGGCATGTGGTAAACGAATATCTCGCCGACCGTTTTCAGGACTTCTTCCGCTGTGAGAACAACTGACATGGCTATCTGATCCGATGAGTTAATAAAATGTTGATTTTATGCTTATTGATTGTTGATTTCCACTTTCGGAACCGATACATGAGCAGTGACTCAATAAATATGTAGAATACTTGCGGGGAAATTCGTCAATTCAACAATATGATTTGGAGCAGCAAACCGATGCGGACCTCTCTGGGTTGGTTTTTCGCAGTGCTTGCACTGCCGTTTATGGCTTACGCACAAGAAGCGACGGTAAAAGAAGTTCATGATGCACCCGCCGTGCGCGGCAGCATCATCGCCAATTTATTGCAGGAGCACGACAATCCGTTCACGCTCTATCCTTATGAATCCAACTACGTTATCTACACCGATACCAGCGATCTGAATAAAGAAGCGATTCGCTCCTATAACTGGGCGGATAATGCGCGTAAAGACGAAGTGAAGTTCCAGCTCAGCCTGGCGTTTCCGTTCTGGCGCGGGATTTTGGGGCCAAACTCGGTGTTCGGTGGTTCCTACACGCAAAAATCCTGGTGGCAGCTGTCAAACAGCGGCGAGTCCTCGCCATTCCGTGAAACCAACTACGAACCACAACTGTTCCTCGGTTTTGCAACGGATTACGAGTTTGCCGGCTGGACGTTGCGCGACGTGGAGTTTGGCTTTAATCACGATTCGAACGGGCGTTCCGATCCAACTTCGCGCAGCTGGAACCGCGCGTATACGCGCTTAATGGCGCAAAGCGGTAACTGGCTGGTGGAGGTGAAACCGTGGTATGTGGTGGGATCGGTTGATGACAACCCGGATATCACCAAATATATGGGTTATTACCAGTTGAAAATCGGCTACCAGATTGGTGATGCGATCCTCAGCGCAAAAGGACAATATAACTGGAATACCGGCTACGGCGGCGCGGAACTCGGGCTAAGCTACCCAGTGACTAAACACGTACGTCTTTATACGCAGGTCTACAGCGGGTACGGCGAATCGTTGATTGACTACAATTTCAATCAGACACGTGTCGGCGTGGGCGTGATGCTTAACGATCTGTTTTAAGCATTGCAGTTTCTCTCTCAGGCGCTGAAAATAGCGCCTGTTTTTATTTCAGGCAAATGGGGTCAGAGTGGCACAGGCGGAAGTATTGAATCAGGAATCGCTGGCGAAACAGGTTTTGCAAGAGACCTTCGGCTACCAGCAATTCCGCCCGGGCCAGCAGGACATTATCGATACCGTGCTCAGTGGCCGCGACTGCCTGGTGGTGATGCCAACCGGCGGCGGGAAATCCCTGTGCTACCAAATTCCGGCGCTGGTGTTAGATGGCCTGACGGTGGTGGTTTCACCGCTCATTTCGCTGATGAAAGATCAGGTCGACCAACTGCTGGCAAACGGTGTCGCAGCGGCGTGCCTGAACTCTACCCAGAGCCGCGAACAGCAGTTTGAGGTGATCAACGGCTGTCGCAACGGCCAGATTCGGTTGCTCTATATCGCCCCCGAGCGTCTGATGCTCGACAACTTCCTCGATCAACTGCGCCAGTGGAGTCCGGTGTTATTGGCCGTGGACGAAGCGCACTGTATTTCCCAGTGGGGCCATGATTTCCGTCCGGAATACGCCGCGCTGGGCCAGTTGCGCCAGATGCTGCCTTCCGTGCCGTTTATGGCGCTGACCGCCACCGCTGATGACACTACCCGCCGCGACATCGAGCGTTTGCTGGGGCTTAACGATCCGCTGATTCAGGTCAGCAGCTTCGACCGCCCGAACATCCGTTACATGCTGATGGAAAAATTTAAGCCGCTCGATCAGCTCCTGCGTTATGTGCAGGAGCAGCGCGGTAAATCCGGCATCGTCTATTGCAATAGCCGTGCGAAAGTGGAAGACACCGCCGCCCGTTTACAAAGTCGCGGTTTTAGCGCGGCGGCTTACCATGCCGGGCTGGAAAATGAGGTGCGGGCGCGCGTGCAGGAGCAGTTCCAGCGCGACGATTTGCAGATTGTCGTGGCGACGGTGGCGTTTGGTATGGGCATCAATAAGCCCAACGTGCGCTTCGTGGTGCATTTCGACATTCCTCGCAATATCGAATCCTATTATCAGGAAACCGGTCGTGCCGGGCGTGACGGCCTGCCTGCGGAAGCGATGCTGTTCTACGATCCGGCGGATATGGCGTGGCTGCGCCGCTGCCTGGAAGAAAAACCCGCCGGGCCGTTGCAGGATATCGAGCGACACAAGCTCAATGCGATGGGCGCGTTTGCTGAAGCGCAAACCTGCCGCCGTCTGGTGCTGCTTAATTACTTTGGCGAAGGTCGCCAGGAGCCCTGCGGTAACTGCGATATTTGCCTCGATCCGCCGCGCCAGTACGACGGTTTACAGGACGCGCAAAAAGCGCTGTCGGCTATCTACCGCGTGAATCAGCGTTTCGGCATGGGCTATGTGGTGGAAGTGCTGCGCGGGGCGAATAATCAGCGCATCCGCGAGTTTGGTCACGACAAATTACCGGTGTATGGCATTGGTCGCGAGCAGAGCCACGAACATTGGGTGAGCGTGATCCGTCAGTTGATTCACTTAGGTTTCGCCACGCAAAACATTGCTCAGCACTCGGCGTTGCAGCTCACCGAAGCGGCGCGTCCACTGCTGCGCGGTGAAGTCCCGCTGATGCTGGCGGTGCCGCGTATGGTGGCGCTGAAACCAAAAGTGATGCAGAAAGCGGCGGTCGGCAACTATGACCGCAAGCTGTTCGCCAAGCTGCGCAAGTTGCGTAAAGCGATCGCCGATGAAGAGAACATTCCGCCTTACGTGGTGTTTAACGACGCGACGCTGATTGAAATGGCCGAGCAGATGCCGCTCTCTCCCGGTGAAATGCTCAGCGTCAACGGTGTGGGAACGCGCAAACTTGAGCGCTTCGGCCAGGAGTTTATGGCGCTGATCCGCGCCCATGTCGACGGCGAAGAAGAGTAGTCAGCCTGCGAAAAAAATGGGAGGATGGTTTCCCCCTGAACTATTTTCCCGCGAGTTATCTATGTTGATGTTATTTCTCACCGTGGCGCTGGTGCATATCGTCGCACTGATGAGCCCCGGCCCCGATTTCTTCTTCGTTTCACAAACCGCTGTCAGCCGCTCGCGCAAAGAAGCGATGATGGGCGTGCTCGGTATCACCACAGGCGTCATGATTTGGGCCGGCGTGGCGCTGCTCGGCCTGAACCTGATCCTCGCAAAAATGGCGTGGCTGCATAACATCATTATGGTCGGCGGCGGCCTGTATCTATGCTGGATGGGTTACCAAATGCTGCGCGGTGCGCTGAAAAAAGATCAGCAAAGCAGCGACGTGCCGCAGGTTGAGCTGGCTGCCAGCGGACGCAGCTTTATCAAAGGGTTGCTGACCAATCTCGCCAATCCGAAAGCGATCATTTACTTTGGCTCAGTGTTTTCACTGTTTGTTGGCGATAGCGTGGGCGCTGGCGCGCGCTGGGGTATTTTTATGCTGATTGCGGTGGAAACGTTCGCCTGGTTTACCGTGGTCGCGAGCCTGTTTGCCTTACCGCAAATCCGCCGGGGTTATCAGCGTCTGGCGAAGTGGATTGATGGTTTTGCTGGCGCACTGTTCGCCGGTTTTGGTATTCACCTGATTATTTCCCGCTAAGCGATAAAAGCCGGATAGCAGTTATCCGGCTCTCTTCTCAGGCGTGTCTTGCCGATGCCAGCAGCGCGCCAACCAGCATAAACAACGAACCAAATACTTTGTTCAACGCTTTCATCTGATGCGGGCCTTTAATCCATGCCGCAATACGCTGCGCCAGCGTCGCGTAGCCAATCATCACAACGATATCCACCACAATGGTGGTCACGCCGAGTACCACGTATTGCATCACTTGCGGTTGATGCGGAACGATAAACTGCGGGAACAGCGCGGCGAGAAAAACAATGCTCTTCGGATTGGTCAGGTTGACGAATACGGCGCGCTTAAACAAACGACCGCGCGATTGGGTTTTCGCCAGCGTATTGAGATCAATAGCGCCAGCGGCGCGCCACTGCTGGACGCCAAGCCAAATCAGGTAAGCCGCGCCCGCCCATTTCAGCACTTCAAAGGCCAGTATTGAGCGCGAAAATAACGTGCCCAAACCGACCCCAACCAGCACGATGTGAATGCCTAAGCCGGTTTGTAGCCCGGCAATGGACGCCGCCGCGCCGCGATAACCGTGGCTGATGGACGTAGACATGGTGTTAATCGCGCCGGAGCCGGGGGAAAGGCTCAGAATTAAGGATGTCAGCAGGTAAGCGAACCACCATTCGAAGGTCATGAGAATCTCCCTGGATGTCTGTTTTTATGCCACAATACGCTATTGTCAGCGGAATTTGCTATTGGTCACAAAAAAACGATTTTACATGGTTAAAAGGGGCGAAATCCCAATGTTTCGGCAAAAAACGGCATGGGAAACCAGAGAAAAAGCGTTCGCGGCTTTTACCATGGGACCACTGATGGATTTCTGGCGTTCGCGGGAAGAAGCGGTCTTTACCGGCGTGGACAATGTGCCGGTCAGTTTTGTCCGTTTTCGCGCGCAAAGTAACGATCGCGTGATTGTGATTTGTCCCGGCCGCATCGAAAGCTACGTAAAATACGCAGAGCTGGCGTATGACCTGTTCCACCTCGGTTATGACGTGTTGATTATCGATCATCGCGGCCAGGGACGTTCCGGGCGGATGTTGCCGGACACGCATCGTGGCCATGTGGTGAAATTCAGCGATTATGTCGACGATCTGGCAGCGTTCTGGGATCAGGAAGTGGCCAGCGGGCCGTGGCGCAAACGCTATATTCTTGCTCATTCAATGGGTGGCGCGATTTCCACTCTGTTCTTGCAGCGCTATCCGCAAGCCTGCGACGCGATTGCCCTGTGCGCGCCCATGTTCGGCATTATCATTCGTCTGCCGGAATGGATGGTTCGCCCGTTGCTGGACTGGGCCGAAAGCTACCCGAGTCTTCGTGAGGGTTACGCCATTGGCACCGGGAGCTGGCGCCCGTTGCCGTTCGCGATAAACGTATTAACCCACAGCCGCGAGCGCTATCGCCGTAATTTGCGTTTTTACGCCGATGAACCGCAGCTTCGCGTTGGCGGGCCCACCTGGCACTGGGTACGCGAAGGGATCTTAGCCGGTGAACACGCGCTGGCGGGGGCGGAAAAAGACGCCACGCCGACATTGATTATTCAGGCAGAAGAGGAGCACGTGGTCGATAACCGCATGCATCAACGCTTCTGTGAACGACGCGCCGCAGCGGGCCACCCTTGTGAAGGGGGGAAACCGCTGGTCATACAAGGCGCGTACCATGAGATCCTTTTTGAAAAGGACGCCATGCGCTCGGTCGCGCTCAACGCCATCGTCGAATTCTTCGACCGGCATAACTGATGAATTATTGAGGTTAAATTTTCTTATGTACCAGGTTGTTGCATCTGATTTAGATGGCACATTGCTCTCCCCCGACCACACACTGTCGCCCTTTGCCAAAGAAACGTTAAAACTGCTTACCGCGCGCGGCGTCAACTTCGTCTTCGCCACCGGCCGCCACCATGTGGATGTCGGGCAAATCCGCGACAATCTGGGCATTAAAGCCTACATGATCACCTCCAACGGTGCGCGGGTACACGACACCGATGGTAATTTGGTGTTCACCCATAACCTGGATCGCGATATCGCCACCGATCTTTTCGGCGTGGTGCATAACGAGCCGGATATCATTACTAACGTCTACCGCAACGATGAGTGGTTCATGAACCGTCACCGTCCGGATGAAATGCGTTTCTTTAAAGAAGCGGTGTTCCAGTATTCGCTGTATGAGCCGGGTTTGCTTGAGCCGGAAGGGATCAGTAAAGTTTTCTTCAGCTGCGAAAGCCATGAAAAACTGCTGCCGCTGGAGCAAGCCATCAATGCCCGTTGGGGCGATCGCGTGAACGTTAGTTTCTCTACCTTAACCTGCCTGGAAGTGATGGCGGGTGGCGTGTCGAAAGGGCATGCGCTGGAAGCGGTCGCGGACGCGCTGGGTTATAGCCTGAAAGAGTGCATCGCCTTTGGTGACGGCATGAACGACGCGGAAATGCTGTCGATGGCGGGCAAAGGCTGCATTATGGGTAACGCCCACCAGCGCCTGAAAGAGCTGCACCCGGAGCTGGAAGTGATTGGCACCAACGCCGATAACGCGGTACCGCATTACCTGCGTAAGCTATTTCTCGAATAAGATTGACGAGTGGTTTTAAATTAATCACTCGTCAACTAAATACTCAAACTTTGCGCAACTGAGTTCGCTACAATGCCTGTCCACTCATCGGAGAGACATTCATTGTGGCGTTACTCATCATCACCACTATTTTGTGGGCTTTCTCTTTTAGCCTGATTGGCGAATACCTTGCGGGCCATGTCGACAGCTACTTCTCCGTGCTGATGCGCGTGGGGCTGGCGGCGCTGGTCTTTTTACCTTTTCTGCGCACGCGTGGGCATAACCTCAAGACCATTGGCCTGTATATGCTGGTGGGCGCGCTGCAACTGGGCATTATGTACCTGTTCAGCTTCCAGGCGTATCTCTACCTGACGGTCTCTGAATTCCTGTTGTTTACCGTTTTCACGCCGCTGTATATCACCCTGATTTACGATCTGCTCAGCAAGCGCGGGCTGCGCTGGAGCTACGCACTGAGCGCCGGGCTGGCGGTGATTGGCGCGGCGATTATTCGCTACGACAAAGTGAGCGATCACTTCTGGATAGGCCTGATTCTGGTGCAGCTGGCGAATATCAGCTTTGCTATCGGCATGGTCGGCTATAAACGCCTGATGGAGACGCGCCCGATGCCGCAGCACAATGCGTTCGCCTGGTTTTATCTTGGCGCATTCGTGGTCGCCGTTGTGGCGTGGTTTGTGATGGGTAACCCGCAGAAGCTGCCGACCACGACGCTGCAGTGGAGCGTGCTGGTGTGGCTGGGTGTGGTGGCTTCCGGGCTGGGTTATTTTATGTGGAACTACGGCGCCACACAGGTGGACGCCGGGACGCTCGGCATCATGAACAATGTGCATGTTCCCGCCGGGTTACTGGTTAATCTCGCTATCTGGCAGGAACAGCCGCACTGGCCGAGCTTTATTATTGGTGGTGCGGTGATAATGGCCTCGCTGTGGGTGCATCGCCGTTGGGTCGCTCCGCGCTCCGCACAAACGGCAGATGGTCGCAAGCGTGATTCCGCGCTGAGCGAATAAACGCTTCCGTTACTGGCTGACGCTGCTCGCCGTCGCGCACGGCGGCATACAGCCGGCTCCACAATCCTTCGCCCAGGGTTTTGGTCACCACCAGACCCTGGCGCTCAAAACTCTCCACTACCCAGTGCGGCAGCGCCGCAATGCCCATCCGTGCGGCAACCATCTGAATCAGCAGCAGCGTGTTATCCACACTTTTCAGCGACGGACTCACGCCCGCCGGTTGCAGGAAGTGACGCCAGATATCCAGGCGACTGCGCTGCACCGGGTAGATCAGCAGCGTTTCGCTGGCGATATCGTCCGGCGTGATCCGTGCTTTCGCCGCCAGTGGATGATCCGGCGCCAGCACCAGCCGCACCTCAAAATCAAACATCGGTGAATAGTGCAGGCCGCTGCGCGGCAGAATGTCGGAGGTCATGACCAGATCCAGCTCGCCCTGTTGCAGCGCGGGTTGCGGATCAAACGTGACGCCGGATTTGAAATCCATCTCCACTTGCGGCCAGTTCTGGCGGAAGTTCTCAAGCGCAGGCGTCAGCCACTGAATACAGCTATGACACTCAATAGCGATGCGCAGCGTGGCTTGCTGCGGCTCATTGCAGGCCTGCAGCGCGCGGCTAATCTGCGGCAGCACCTGATTCGCCAGTTGCAGCAGAATTTCACCCTGCGGCGTAAAGCGCAGCGGCTGGCTTTTACGCACAAACAGACGGAAGCCAAGGCGCTGTTCCAGATCGCTGAACTGGTGGGAAAGCGCGGACTGCGTTTGATGCAGCGTTGCCGCCGCCGCCGCCAGCGACCCGCTGTTTCGTAACGCCTGTAGCGTTTTCAGGTGTTTAATTTCGATCATGAAAGTCCTTCACTCCGGCATGAACATTTTGCGCTTGAGGAATATACAGTACCTACACAATATGGATGTGTAAACATCTGGACGTCTAAAACTCGTCATATTTCGACTTGCAGGTGCGTTAGCTGCCTCGCTTACCCCAGTCACTTACTGGAGTAAGCTCCTGGGATTCGCTGCGTTGCCGCCTTCCTGCAAGCCGAACTATTTAGAGTTTGACCTTCAGAATCTAAAAAATACAAAGAGGAAGAAGACATGACTGTACTGAATCACACCCTCGGTTTCCCTCGCGTTGGCCTGCGCCGCGAGTTGAAAAAAGCGCAAGAGAGCTACTGGGCGGGTAACGCCACCCGTGAAGCGCTGCTGGCGGTAGGGCGCGAGCTGCGCGCCCGTCACTGGGAGCAGCAAAAAGAGGCCGGTATCGATCTGCTGCCGGTGGGCGATTTCGCCTGGTACGACCATGTTCTGACCACCAGCCTGCTGCTGGGCAATGTGCCGGCTCGTCATCAGAACAACGACGGCTCCGTGGATATCGACACCCTGTTCCGCATTGGCCGTGGTCGTGCGCCCACTGGCGAACCGGCGGCAGCAGCGGAAATGACCAAATGGTTCAACACCAACTACCACTACATGGTGCCGGAGTTCAGCAAAGGCCAGCAGTTCAAACTGACCTGGACGCAACTGCTGGACGAAGTAGACGAAGCGCTGGCGCTCGGCCACAAGGTGAAACCTGTGCTGCTTGGTCCGGTCACTTACCTGTGGTTGGGTAAAGTGAAAGGCGAACAGTTTGACCGCTTAAGCCTGCTGAGCGACATCCTGCCGGTCTACAAACAGGTGCTTGGCGAGCTGGCAAAACGCGGTATCGAGTGGGTACAAATCGACGAACCAGCGCTGGTGCTGGAGCTGCCGCAAGCCTGGCTGAATGCGTTTAAACCGGCTTACGACACGCTTTCCGGCCAGTTGAAGCTGCTGCTGACCACCTATTTTGAAGGCGTGACGCCGAACCTTGATGTGATTACCGCACTGCCGGTTCAGGGGCTGCATGTTGATTTGGTACACGGCAAGGACAACGTGGCCGAGCTGCACTCGCGTCTGCCTGCCGACTGGTTGCTCTCTGCCGGTCTGGTGAATGGCCGTAACGTTTGGCGTGCCGATCTCAGCGAAAAATATGCGCAAATCAACGAAGTGGTCGGTAAACGTCCGCTGTGGGTTGCCTCTTCGTGTTCTTTGCTGCACAGCCCGATCGATCTGAGTGTTGAAACGCGTCTGGATGCGGAAGTGAAAAGCTGGTTCGCCTTTGCACTGCAAAAATGCCATGAACTGGCGCTGCTGCGCGATGCGCTAAACAGTGGTAATACGGAAAAACTGGTGGAATGGAGCGCGCCGATTCAGGCACGTCGCCACTCTACGCGCGTTCACAACACGGCAGTGGCACAGCGTCTGGCGGCGATCACCGCGCAGGATAGCCAGCGTAACAGCCCATACGCCGAGCGCGCGAAAGCCCAGCGCGAGCGCTTTAAGCTGCCCGCCTGGCCGACCACCACCATCGGTTCCTTCCCACAGACCACGGAAATTCGCGGCCTGCGGCTGGATTTCAAAAAAGGCCATCTCGATGCGGGCAACTACCGCACGGGTATCGCCGAACATATCAAACAGGCGATTGCCGAGCAGGAACGTCTGGGTTTAGACGTGCTGGTGCATGGTGAAGCCGAGCGTAATGACATGGTGGAATACTTCGGTGAAAACCTCGATGGTTTCGTCTTTACACAAAACGGCTGGGTGCAGAGCTATGGCTCCCGCTGCGTGAAACCGCCAGTGGTTATCGGCGACGTCAGCCGCCCGGAAGCCATTACCGTGGAGTGGGCGAAGTACGCGCAGTCGCTGACCGATAAACCGGTGAAAGGGATGCTGACCGGCCCGGTGACCATTCTTTGCTGGTCGTTCCCGCGCGAAGATGTGAGCCGCGAAACCATCGCCAAACAAATCGCGCTGGCATTGCGTGATGAAGTGGCGGATCTGGAAGCGGCGGGGATTGGCATTATCCAGATTGATGAACCGGCACTGCGTGAAGGCTTGCCGCTGCGTCGCAGCGACTGGGATGCCTATCTGGCGTGGGGTGTGGAAGCCTTCCGCATTAACGCGGCGGTGGCGAAAGATGACACGCAGATCCATACCCATATGTGTTATTGCGAGTTCAACGACATCATGGATTCCATCGCCGCGCTGGATGCCGATGTGATCACCATTGAAACCTCGCGCTCGGATATGGAACTGCTGGAGTCATTCGAAGAGTTTGAGTACCCGAACGAAATCGGCCCAGGTGTGTACGACATTCACTCGCCGAACGTACCGAGCGTTGAGTGGATTGAAGCGCTGTTGCAGAAAGCGGCACAGCGCATCCCCGCACAACGCTTGTGGGTGAACCCGGACTGCGGCCTAAAAACCCGCGGCTGGCCGGAAACCCGTAGCGCGCTGGCAAACATGGTGAAAGCCGCGCAGAACCTGCGCCAACAGTAAGCTTTACCGCGCCGTCCGGTATGAAACCGGCGGCGCAAAAAAACTTACTTTTTACTGTACTGCGCAAACCATGCCAGCATCCGCTGCCAGCCATCGGCGGCGGATTCCGCGTGATAGCTTGGGCGATAGTCCGCATTAAACGCGTGGCCCGCTTCAGGATAGACGATGATTTCCGCTTTGGCGTTCGCGGCTCTGAGCGCCTGGCGCATGGTTTCCACGCTCTCCAGCGGAATGCCGGTATCCTGTGCGCCATATAAACCGAGCACTGGCGCGGTAAGTTCAGTGGCGATATCCACCGGGTGACGCGGAGAATTGAGCGATTTATCCCCCACCAGCTTGCCATACCAGGCGACGGCGGCTTTCAACTGCGGATTGTGCGCGGCATACAGCCAGGCGATGCGTCCGCCCCAGCAAAAACCGGTCACTAAAAGTTGGTGAGCGTTCCCGCCGTTACGCGCCGCCCAACTGGCGACGTGATCCAAATCAGCAAGCACTTGCGCGTC
Organism: Kosakonia sacchari SP1; assembly: GCF_000300455.3. Taxonomy (NCBI): domain Bacteria; kingdom Pseudomonadati; phylum Pseudomonadota; class Gammaproteobacteria; order Enterobacterales; family Enterobacteriaceae; genus Kosakonia; species Kosakonia sacchari. Next base: position 4,669,463 of record NZ_CP007215.2, on the reverse strand, counting down.
CGGTACTTTGCTTACCAGGCCGCTCAGCAGGGTTTGAATATCGGCAAAATCATTCGGATCGCCCTGGCGGAAATAGAGCTCCGGCGCGATGGCGAGGTAGCCTTCCAGCGCCAGACGGCGGCACAGATCGCGAATATGCTCATGCACGCCGAAAATTTCCTGTACCACAATGACAATCGGCAAGGGGCCTTCGGCATTTTTCGGTCGGGCGTGAAAAGCGGGCATGTTCTCGCCCTGTGTCGGAATCGATGTTTCGCCCGCGATTAAGGCGTCTTCCGGCGTGTGAACAACGGTTGAAGCAAGGGGTGAAGCCGCAGGTGCAAAGCCTGGTGTGTTGTTGGTTGTCATGGCATTCTCCATACCTTTTTTAGCGCTTCAATAACTATAGACGGGAAGGCCTGCCGCGCGCGCAAATCACCGTGCCGTAGACTATCTTTGCTGCTGAGTTGTGGGATATGACATGTTAATGTGATGTAAGTCACTAATTTATGGAAATGAAATGCAATCAGTTTCATTCATGGTGATATCAGTCACGAAATTATGTCCGTGCCTTCTGTAAAGTATCTTTTTGCCTCTACTGATAAAACCGACCACAGAGGAGTCTGTTATGTCCAAGTCTGATGTTTTTCATCTCGGCCTCACCAAAAACGATTTACAAGGGGCTACGCTGGCCATCGTCCCTGGCGATCCGGAGCGTGTGGAAAAGATCGCCGCGCTGATGGATAAGCCGGTCAAACTGGCCTCCCACCGCGAATTCACCAGCTGGCGTGCAGAGCTGGATGGCAAACCGGTTATCGTGTGTTCCACCGGCATCGGCGGCCCGTCAACCTCTATCGCCGTCGAAGAGCTGGCGCAGCTTGGCATCCGCACTTTCCTGCGCGTGGGCACCACCGGTGCGATTCAGCCGCACATTAATGTTGGCGACGTGCTGATCACCACCGCGTCCGTGCGCCTTGACGGCGCGAGCCTGCACTTTGCGCCGATGGAATACCCGGCAGTGGCGGATTTTGAGTGCACTACTGCGCTGGTTGCGGCAGCGGATGCGATTGGCGCGACGAAACATATCGGCGTTACCGCTTCTTCTGACACCTTCTACCCAGGCCAGGAGCGTTACGACACTTACTCTGGCCGCGTGGTGAGCCGCTTTAAAGGTTCCATGGAAGAGTGGCAGTCGATGGGCGTGATGAACTATGAAATGGAATCCGCCACGCTGCTGACCATGTGCGCAAGCCAGGGGCTGCGTGCAGGCATGGTTGCCGGTGTGATTGTGAACCGCACCCAGCAAGAGATCCCGAATGCGGAAACCATGAAGCAGACCGAAAGCCACGCGGTGAAAATCGTGGTGGAAGCGGCGCGTCGTCTTCTGTAATTCACCTTCCCATTTGCTAAGGCCGACGCGTTCGGCCTTTTCTTTTTGCGAACGGCTTCGCAGGAAAACCCCTTCCAAACTGGACGTTTATACAGCACAATCCTCCGCTATATGCGTTATCACTAAGGGGACGTGGTGGACACTTCAATCATCGTCATGGCAGCCGTTGCGCTGGCGGGTTTACTGGTCGGCTGGCTGGCAGCAAGCTGGCGCGGGGCGCAGCAGCAGGCGGATCTGCTCGCGGAGCAGCGTGATGTCTTTAGCGAACTGAGCGCCGCCCGGCAGCAGATAACCCAAAACGAACACTGGCGCGAAGAGTGCGAGTTGCTCAATAACGAACTGCGTAGCCTGCAACATATCAATAGCTCGCTGGAAGCTGATTTGCGCGAAGTGACGACCCGGCTTGAATCTACGCAATTACATGCCGAAGAGAAACTGCGCCAGATGCACAGCAGCGAGCAGCGCTTGAGCGAGCAGTTCGAAAATCTCGCTAACCGCATCTTTGAGCAGAGCAATCGCCGCGTCGATGAGCAAAACCGGCAAAGTCTGAACGGGCTGTTAACGCCGCTGCGCGAACAGCTTGATGGTTTTCGCCGCCAGGTGCAGGATAGCTTTGGTCAGGAAGCGCGTGAACGGCATACGCTGGCGCATGAAATTCGCAACCTGCAACAGCTCAATGCCCAGATGGCGCAGGAAGCGATAAACCTGACGCGTGCGCTGAAAGGCGATAACAAAACCCAGGGTAATTGGGGCGAAGTGGTGCTGACCCGCGTACTGGAAGCCTCTGGTCTGCGTGAAGGCTATGAATACGAAACCCAGGTCAGTATTGAAAATGACCATCGCGCGCGGATGCAGCCGGATGTGATCGTGCGTCTGCCGCAGGGCAAAGATGTGGTGATCGACGCCAAAATGACGCTGGTCGCCTACGAACGTTACTTCAATGCCGACGACGACTTTACGCGCGAAGGCGCGTTACAAGAACATATCGCCTCGGTACGAAACCATATTCGCCTGCTTGGTCGTAAGGATTATCAGCAACTGCCGGGGCTGCGCAGCCTGGATTATGTCTTGATGTTTATTCCGGTGGAGCCGGCCTTTTTGATTGCGCTGGACAGGCAGCCTGAACTGATCACCGAAGCGCTGAAAAATAACATTATGCTGGTCAGCCCTACCACGCTGCTGGTGGCGCTACGCACCATTGCCAACCTGTGGCGTTATGAACATCAAAGCCGCAATGCGCAGCAGATCGCGGAGCGGGCGAGCCGCCTGTATGACAAAATGCGCCTGTTCGTTGACGACATGTCATCCATTGGTCAGAGCCTGGATAAAGCGCAGGACAATTACCGTCAGGCGATGAAAAAACTGAGTTCCGGGCGCGGCAATTTGCTGGCCCAGACAGAGGCATTTCGCGGGCTCGGTGTTGAAATCAAACGCGAGATTAATCCGGAATTAGCGGCGCAAGCGCAGGATCAGGACGAAGAGTTCCGTTTGCGTTCCGGGCAAAACGATTCCCTCGATTGCTTTGAAGACAATGCATTAGATAGCATGGCCGCGGGCGATGAGCCTGACTCGAAGGCTTCTTCGGGTGGTTGAATCGTAGGGCAATCGCCTCCAATCTGATACACTTCACAAACAATTTCTTGAATAGCAGGCACTAAGATGGCGGAAGATTCAAAAGAGACAACACACTTTGGTTTTCAGACCGTCGCCAAAGAAAACAAAGCCGACATGGTGGCGCACGTCTTCCATTCGGTCGCGTCAAAATATGACGTGATGAACGATCTGATGTCGATGGGCATTCACCGTTTATGGAAGCGCTTTACCATTGATTGCAGCGGCGTGCGTCGTGGGCAGAAAGTTCTCGATCTGGCCGGTGGTACGGGCGATCTGACGGCGAAATTCTCCCGCCTGGTGGGCGAAACCGGCCAGGTTGTACTGGCAGATATTAACGATTCGATGCTGAAAATGGGGCGCGAAAAACTGCGCAACCTCGGCGTGATCGGTAACGTAGAATATGTGCAGGCAAATGCTGAAGCCTTGCCGTTCCCGGACAATACTTTCGACTGCATCACTATCTCGTTTGGTCTGCGTAACGTGACGGAAAAAGAGAAAGCGCTGCGATCCATGTTCCGCGTTTTGAAACCGGGCGGCCGCCTGCTGGTGCTCGAATTTTCCAAGCCAATTATTGAACCGCTGAGCAAAGCTTATGACGCTTACTCTTTCCACGTCCTGCCGCGTATTGGTCAACTGGTAGCAAACGATGCGGAAAGCTATCGCTATCTTGCTGAATCTATCCGTATGCATCCCGATCAGGAGACCCTGAAAGCGATGATGCAGGACGCCGGTTTCGAAAACGTCGATTACTACAACATGACGGCCGGTATCGTTGCTCTGCACCGTGGCTACAAATTCTGACAGGAGTGCGTATGCCTTTTAAGCCGATGGTTGCCGCCGGAATTGAACGTGTATTGAATACGTTTTTATACCGTGAAGGCGCGCTGAAACCCGCGCGCCAGCGTTTGCATGGCAAGGTGTTGCGCGTAGTGCTGCAAGAGTTCTCTTCTCCCTTTGTGCTGGTGTTCAGTGAGCGCCAGATTGATGTGTTAGGCGAGTGGGAAGGGGAGGCCGACTGTTCCGTGATTACGCAACTGCGGGTACTGCCGAAGCTGCGCGACCGCCAGCAGCTGACCGCGCTTATTCGCAGCGGCGAGCTGGAAGTGCAGGGCGATATCCAGGTAGTGCAAAACCTGGTTTCGCTGATGGATTTGGCGGAATTCGATCCTGCCGAGATCCTCGCGCCATGGACAGGCGATATCGCTGCTGAGGGGATCAGTAAATTCCTGCGCGGTGGGGCACGCTTTCTGCAACACGGTTTTCAACGCCAGCAACGCTATGTCGCTGAAGTGATAACGGAAGAGTGGCGCCTTGCGCCGGGCGGACTGGAAGTTGCCTGGTTTGCTGAAGAAACGGCTGCTGTCGAAAGGGCTGCGGATGCCTTAGCCAAACGCCTGGATAAACTGGAGGGCAAATGACGCCTGGAGAATTACGGCGCCTCTATTTCATCATCCAAACCTTTTTAAGTTACGGGCTTGATGAGCTCATTCCCAAAATGCGTATCACCCTGCCGCTGCGGATTTGGCGTCGCTTGTTGTTCTGGATGCCGAACCGGCATAAAGATAAACCGCTTGGGGAACGCCTGCGTCTTGCCTTGCAGGAGCTGGGGCCGGTATGGATTAAATTCGGGCAAATGTTGTCTACCCGCCGTGATTTATTCCCGCCGCTGATTGCCGATCAACTGGCGATGTTGCAGGATCGCGTTGCCCCCTTCGATGGTCATCTTGCTAAAAAGCAAATTGAAAAAGCGATGGGTGATCTTCCGGTTGAAACCTGGTTTGATGACTTCGCCATTGAACCGCTAGCCTCTGCGTCCATTGCGCAGGTGCATACAGCGCGGTTGAAAGAGAGTGGCAAAGAGGTGGTGATTAAGGTCATTCGCCCGGACATTCTGCCAGTTATCAAAGCGGATCTGAAACTGATCTACCGTCTGGCGGGCTGGGTTCCACGCCTGTTACCGGATGGTCGCCGCCTGCGCCCGCGTGAAGTGGTGCGCGAGTATGAGAAGACGCTGATTGATGAGCTGGATCTGCTGCGTGAAGCCGCTAACGCGATCCAGTTGCGCCGCAACTTTGAAAACAGCCCAATGCTGTACGTACCGGAAATCTACTCGGATTATTGCAGCCAAAACATGCTGGTGATGGAGCGTATTTATGGCATTCCGGTTTCCGATGTTGCTGCGCTGGAGAAAAACGGCACCAATTTAAAATTGCTGGCCGAACGTGGTGTGCAGGTCTTTTTCACCCAGGTATTCCGCGACAGCTTTTTCCATGCCGACATGCATCCGGGTAATATTTTTGTTAGCTACGACCATCCGGAAGATCCGCAATATATCGGTATTGACTGCGGTATTGTCGGTTCGCTGAACAAAGAAGATAAACGCTATCTGGCGGAAAACTTTATCGCCTTCTTTAACCGCGACTATCGCAAAGTGGCGGAGCTGCATGTGGATTCAGGCTGGGTTCCGCCAGATACCAATGTAGAAGAGTTCGAGTTTGCCATTCGCACCGTTTGTGAGCCGATCTTTGAAAAGCCGCTGGCGGAAATCTCCTTTGGTCATGTGCTGCTCAACCTCTTCAACACGGCACGTCGCTTTAATATGGAAGTGCAACCGCAGCTGGTGTTGTTGCAGAAAACCTTGCTCTATATCGAAGGTGTCGGCCGTCAGCTCTATCCGCAACTGGATTTATGGAAAACCGCGAAACCTTTCCTTGAAACGTGGATCAAAGATCAGGTGGGTATTCCAGCGCTGGTCAGAGCGCTGAAAGAGAAAGGCCCATTCTGGATCGAGAAAATGCCGGAAATTCCTGAACTGATCTACAACGGGTTGCAGCAAGGCAAGCATTTGCAGCAAAGCGTGGATAAGATTGCCAATGAATTACAGGTAAACCATGTTCGGCAGGGGCAATCTCGTTATCTGTTCGGCATTGGCGCGACCTTATTATTGAGCGGCACATTGTTACTGATTAATCGACCAGAATGGGGTTTAACGCCTGCATGGCTAATGGTAGGTGGCGTTCTGGCCTGGTGTGTGGGTTGGTATAAAACACGATAAGCGAAACGCCGCCCGGGTGGGCCTGGTGCACAGAAGCTGTCAACAAAGAGGCAGCTTAATGGATAAAGTGTATACTGGGGCCTCTTTTTAACATCATCTGTTACAGAGGACTATGTATGGGTGGTATCAGCATTTGGCAGTTGTTGATTATTGCGGTCATCGTTGTGCTGCTGTTTGGCACCAAAAAGCTCGGTTCTATTGGTTCCGACTTGGGCGCATCCATTAAAGGCTTCAAAAAGGCCATGGGTGACGAAGATAAAGAGGAAAAGCAGGATAAATCGGCACAAGATGCGGATTTTACGGCAAAGTCTCTTTCCGACAGCGAGACATCCGACGACGCTAAAAAAGACGAAAAACGTCACGACAAAGAGCAGGTGTAATTCGTGTTCGATATAGGTTTTGGCGAACTGTTACTCGTTTTCATCATTGGCCTCGTGGTATTAGGGCCGCAACGGCTACCCGTGGCTGTGCGCACTGTGGCGGGCTGGGTTCGCGCGCTGCGCTCGCTGGCCACGACAGTGCAGAATGAACTGACGCAGGAACTGAAGCTGCAGGAGTTTCAGGACAGCCTGAAAAAGGTGGAAAAAGCGAGCCTGGAAAACCTGACGCCAGAGTTAAAGCAGTCGATGGATGAGCTGCGCCAGGCGGCGGAATCAATGAAGCGCTCCTATAGTGCTAACGATGCCGAAAAAGCCAGCGATGAAGCACATACCATCCATAACCCGGTGGTAAAAGATAACGAAGCGCAGCATGAAGGCGTTACGCCTGCCGCTGCTGAAAACCAGGCCAGTTCGCCGCAGCAAGTCCCTGACGCTGCAGAAACGAAAAAAGCGCCGCAGGTGACGTCTACGGTGCAAGCGGCCTCGCCGGTTTCCGACTCCACACCTTCTTCAAGTGATAAATCCTGAACATGGCTGTAGACGATACCCAACCGCTGATCGCACACCTTATTGAGCTGCGTAAGCGTCTGCTGAACTGCATCATCGCCGTTATCGTGATTTTCCTCGCGCTGGTTTACTTCGCGAATGATATCTACCAACTGGTTTCCGCACCGCTCATCAAGCAGATGCCATTGGGCGCGACGATGATTGCCACCGACGTGGCCTCACCGTTTTTTACGCCGATCAAGCTGACTTTTATGGTGTCGCTGATCCTTTCCGCGCCGGTCATTTTGTATCAGGTCTGGGCGTTTGTCGCTCCGGCGCTATACAAGCATGAACGTCGTCTGGTAGTGCCGCTGCTGGTTTCCAGTTCGCTGTTGTTTTACATCGGCATGGCGTTTGCCTATTTCGTGGTGTTCCCGCTGGCCTTCGGTTTCCTGACACACACCGCGCCGGAAGGTGTGCAGGTTTCCACCGATATCGCCAGTTACCTCAGCTTCGTGATGGCGCTGTTTATGGCCTTTGGTGTTTCGTTTGAAGTGCCGGTTGCCATTGTGCTGCTGTGCTGGATGGGCGTGACCACACCTGCCGATCTGCGGCAAAAACGTCCGTACGTTTTGGTTGGCGCATTCGTTGTCGGCATGTTGCTAACACCACCGGATGTCTTCTCGCAGACCTTACTGGCAATCCCGATGTATTGCCTGTTCGAAGTCGGCGTCTTTTTTGCTCGCTTCTACGTCGGTAAGCGTCGCATTCCGGACGAAGAGAACGAAACAGAAACCAGCGAAGAGTAACTACCAGCCGCCCGTCAGGGCGGTTGTTGTATGGGAAAAAGCATGTTTGATATCGGTGTGAATTTAACCAGCAGTCAGTTTGCAAAAGACCAGGATGACACTGTGGCGCGGGCGCAAGCGGCGGGTGTGACGGGTATGCTCATTACCGGAACCAACCTGCATGAAAGCCAGCAGGCACAGCAACTCGCTCAACGCTATCGTTATTGCTGGTCCACCGCTGGCGTACATCCGCACGATAGCAGTAGCTGGACGGATGAAACCGCAGAGGCGATCCGCACGCTGGCGGCTACAGCGGAAGTTGTTGCCGTGGGTGAATGTGGGCTGGATTTCAACCGTAATTTTTCGACGCCGCAGGAGCAGGAGTACGCTTTCGGCGCGCAGCTGTCGCTGGCCGCCGAGCTAAACATGCCGGTGTTTCTGCACTGCCGCGATGCGCACGACCGCTTTCTGACGCTGCTGGATCCGTGGCTGGATAAGTTGCCCGGCGCGGTGCTGCACTGTTTCACAGGTTCAGCGCAGGAAGCGCGAGATTGTCTCGATCGCGGTATCTACTTAGGCATTACTGGCTGGGTATGCGATGAACGTCGCGGGCTGGAGTTACGTGAGGTGGTTCCACTGATCCCCGCCGAGCGGCTATTGATTGAAACCGATGCGCCGTACTTACTGCCGCGCGATCTCAAACCAAAGCCTGCGTCGCGGCGTAATGAACCGGCCCTGTTAGGGCATATTCTTGCCGCCGTGGCTGAGCTTCGTGGTGAAGATGCCCAGTGGCTGGGTTCGGTAACGGATCAGAACGTGCGGCGGTTATTCGGCGTGGATTTTTAACGCGCCGCTCACGCCTTGCGAAAATCGGTGTTCTTGACGCTTTGCAGTACCTGCTTGTTAAGCAGGTGGAGTAAGAGCATGGAGCGCGCTTCGCCGTCCGGCTCTTTAAAGATTGCCTGCAACCCCTCAAGTGCGCCCTCGGTGATCACCACATCATCGCCTGGATAAGGCGTGTCAGGGTCGGTAATCCCTTCTGGCTGATAAAGCGAAAGTTGCTGAATGACGGATTGCGGAACGGTTGCCGGGTGCATGCCAAAGCGGACGAAATGGCTGACGCCGCGCGTGGCGTTGATCGTGGTGGTATGAATCACCTCAGGATCAAACTCCACAAACAAATAGTTCGGGAAAAGAGGTTCGTTCACTGTTGTGCGTTTGCCGCGCACCATTTTTTCCAGTGCAATCATAGGCGTCAGACAGCTGACCGCCTGGCGTTCTAAGTGTTCCTGGGCGCGCTGGAGCTGGCCACGTTTGCAGTAAAGTAGATACCAGGATCGCATAATGACTCTTTTCCGTAAGTTCGGGCGCAAGAATATCAAAACCGCAGCATGATGGCTAAGTTGATTATAACCTGCGCCTAAAGATGTCGTTGTAATTCACGCAGATTTAACAAAAATACAGCAACCGCCGGGCGAACACCGTATAATAAGCCCCTTACCTGGAGGCGATAATAGACCGCATGAAATACAACGACCTACGCGACTTCCTGACGCTGCTTGAGCAGCAGGGCGAGCTGAAACGCATCACTCTTCCGGTTGACCCTTATCTGGAAATGACGGAAATAGCCGATCGCACGTTGCGTGCGGGTGGCCCGGCGTTGTTATTTGAAAATCCCAAAGGCTACACCATGCCAGTGCTGTGCAACTTATTTGGCACGCCGCGCCGCGTCGCGCTGGGCATGGGGCAAGAGGATGTCAGTGCTTTGCGGGACGTGGGCAAACTGCTGGCGTTTCTCAAAGAGCCGGAGCCGCCAAAAGGTTTTCGCGATCTGTTCGATAAACTGCCGCAGTTTAAGCAAGTGCTGAATATGCCGACAAAACGTCTGCGCGGTGCCCCTTGCCAGCAAAAAGTAGTGCAGGGTGATGATGTTGATCTGCGCAACATCCCGATTATGCAGTGCTGGCCCGAAGACGCTGCGCCGCTGATCACCTGGGGGCTGACCGTGACGCGTGGCCCGCACAAAGAGCGGCAGAACCTGGGCATTTATCGCCAACAGTTGATCGGTAAAAACAAATTAATCATGCGCTGGCTTTCCCATCGCGGTGGTGCGCTCGATTTTCAGGAGTGGCAGGCAGCGCATCCTGGCGAGCGTTTCCCGGTTGCGGTGGCGCTGGGCGCCGATCCGGCAACCATTATTGGCGCGGTGACGCCGGTGCCGGATACGCTGTCTGAATATGCCTTCGCCGGGTTATTGCGCGGCACTAAAACCGAAGTGGTGAAGTGCGTATCAAGCGATCTGGAAGTTCCGGCCAGTGCAGAAATTGTGCTGGAAGGCTATATTGAGCCGGGTGAGATGGCGCCGGAAGGGCCGTATGGCGATCACACGGGTTATTACAATGAAGTTGATAATTTCCCGGTGCTTACGGTTACCCATATTACGCAGCGCGAAGATGCGATTTACCACTCCACTTATACTGGCCGCCCGCCAGATGAGCCGGCAGTGCTGGGCGTGGCGCTAAACGAAGTGTTCGTGCCGATCCTGCAAAAGCAGTTCCCGGAAATCGTTGATTTTTACCTGCCGCCGGAAGGGTGCTCTTATCGCCTGGCGGTAGTCACCATGAAGAAACAGTATCCCGGTCACGCCAAGCGCGTAATGATGGGCGTCTGGTCTTTCCTGCGTCAGTTTATGTACACCAAGTTTGTGATCGTGTGCGATGACGATGTGAACGCCCGCGACTGGAATGATGTTATTTGGGCGATTACCACCCGAATGGATCCTGCAAGGGATACGGTTTTGGTGGAAAACACGCCGATTGATTATCTGGATTTTGCCTCGCCGGTTTCCGGTCTGGGCTCCAAAATGGGACTGGATGCCACCAATAAATGGCCGGGTGAGACCCAGCGTGAATGGGGCCGCCCCATCAAGAAAGACCCGGAAGTTACGGCAAGAATCGACGCCATCTGGGATGAACTGGCCATACTGAACGACGAAAATAGACCCGACAGAGAGAGCGCATGACAACCTTAAGCTGTAAAGTGACCTCGGTAGAGGCCATCACTGATACCGTATATCGTGTCCGTTTAGTGCCGGAGGCGGCTTTTTCGTTCCGCGCGGGCCAGTATCTGATGGTGGTGATGGATGAGCGAGACAAGCGCCCGTTCTCTATGGCTTCTACGCCGGATCAGCATGATTTTATCGAACTGCATATTGGCGCGTCTGAGCTGAATCTCTACGCGATGGCGGTGATGGATCGCATTCTGAAAGACCGGGAAATCGTTATCGATATTCCGCACGGCGAGGCCTGGCTGCGTGACGATGAAGAACGTCCGATGGTGCTGATTGCCGGTGGTACCGGCTTCTCCTATGTCCGCTCTATTTTGCTGACCTCTCTGGCGCAAAACCCGAATCGTGACATCACCATTTACTGGGGGGGGCGCGAAGAGAAACATCTCTACGATTTAAGCGAGCTGGAAGCGTTGTCAGTGGATCATCCGAATCTGCGTGTTGTGCCTGTCGTTGAGCAGCCGGAAGCGGGCTGGCGCGGTCGCTCAGGCACAGTGCTGGCTGCGGTGTTGCAGGATTTCGGTTCGCTGGCCGAGCACGATATCTATATTGCTGGCCGCTTCGAGATGGCGAAAATTGCCCGCGATCTGTTCTGTAATGAGCGCGGTGCGCGTGAAGATCGCCTGTTTGGCGATGCCTTTGCGTTTATCTAAGCCTGTCTTCACCTCCGTCATTCTGGCAGCGTTGGCTGCCTTCGCTTTCCCCGATCACATAGTTCGCTATGCTGTCGGGGATTGATTTATTGCCGTCTTGCTCTGTCACCAACGGTTTTAACATCGCCTTTTCTTCATTATCTATGCTGTGGTCACCTGCCTGCCGGATAACAGAAATAAAAAACCCGCCCCTGACAGGCGGGAAGAACGGCAACTAAACCTTCTCTTTACCCTTGACGCCATTGCGGTGTTGGCTACTTTCGCTCACCCCGGTTACATACCACTATGCTGCCGGGTATTCACTCAGTTGCCGCCTTGCTCTGGCACCAATGGCGTTTGCCCTCATCGCCATCAGCACTGCTGGCTGTTTCGCTCACCCCGGCTGCGCGCCGGGGATCCGCTCTGTTGCTGCCTTGCTGTGGCGTTCATGGTATTGAGACCGCACTTTTCCTCTCTGAAGCGCTACACGCGTTCAAACACTGTAGCGATCCCCTGACCTAACCCGATGCACATGGTCGCCAGACCAAATTGCGCGTCTTTGCGTTCCATCAGGTTCAGCAGCGTGGTGCTGATACGTGTTCCGGAGCAGCCCAGCGGGTGACCAAGCGCAATCGCGCCGCCGTTGAGGTTGATCTTCTCGTCGATCTGCTCCATCAGCCCCAGATCTTTAATACACGGCAGGATCTGCGCGGCAAACGCTTCATTCATCTCAAACAGGTCGATATTGCTGGCGGTCAATCCGGCTTTTTTCAGCGCCAGTTGAGAGGCCGGAACCGGACCATAACCCATGATCGACGGATCACAGCCGACAACCGCCATCGAACGAATGCGCGCGCGCGGCTTCAGACCCAGCTCACGGGCGCGGCTCTCGCTCATCACCAGCATTGCCGATGCGCCGTCTGACAGCGCCGAAGAGGTGCCAGCGGTAACGGTGCCGCTTACCGGATCAAAGGCCGGGCGCAACGTTGACAGTGCTTCGACCGTGGTTTCCGGGCGGATCACTTCGTCATAGGTAAACTGTTTCAGTACGCCGTCCGCATCGTGGCCGCCGGTGGGGATTAACTCATTTTTAAACGCACCGGATTGCGTCGCGGCCCAGGCGCGAGCATGGGAGCGAGCGGCAAAGGCATCCTGCATTTCACGGCTGATGCCGTGCATGCGCGATAACATTTCAGCGGTCAGCCCCATCATTCCCGCCGCTTTTGCGACGTTACGGCTCATGCCCGGATGGAAATCCACGCCGTGACTCATCGGTACGTGGCCCATATGTTCTACGCCGCCGACCATACAGACCTGCGCATCGCCGGTCATGATCATGCGTGCGGCATCGTGCAACGCCTGCATTGAGGAACCGCACAGGCGGTTAACCGTTACGGCGGATACAGAATGTGGGATCTCAGCCAGCAGCGCGGCGTTACGGGCAATGTTAAAGCCCTGCTCCAGCGTCTGCTGCACACAACCCCAGTAAATGTCGTCGATAGCGCTTGCATCCAGCGCCGGGTTACGCGCCAGTAGGCTACGCATCAGATGAGCAGAAAGATCTTCCGCCCGCACATTGCGAAATGCGCCGCCTTTTGAACGGCCCATCGGGGTGCGAATCGCATCGACAATGACAACGTGTTCCATTGTGACTCCTTAAGCCGTTTTCAAATCGCCCACCGGGCGCGCAGGTTCAACCGCAGGATAGTAAGGTTCGTTGTGACGCGCTTTTTCACGCAATCCAGCTGGCACTTCATACAGCGGGCCAAGGTGCTGATAATGCTGCGCCATATCGAGGTATTTCGCGCTGCCGAGCGTATCCAGCCAGCGGAACGCACCACCGTGGAACGGAGGGAAGCCCAGGCCGTAAACCAGCGCCATATCTGCTTCTGCGGGGCTGGCGATAATGCCTTCTTCAAGGCAGCGCACCACTTCGTTGACCATTGGGATCATCATGCGGGCGATAATTTCATCATCGCTGAAGTCGGTTTTGCCTTTGCTGATTTCCGCCAGCATGCCGTCCACGGCGCTGTCTTCTTCTTTCTTCGGTTTGCCTTTGCTGTCTTCTTTATAGCGCCAGAAACCGAGGCCGTTTTTCTGCCCAAAGCGATTTGCATCAAACAGGGCGTCAATCGCATCGCGATAATCTTTCTGCATCCGCTGCGGGAATCCAGCCGCCATCACTGCCTGCGCGTGATGCGCGGTGTCAATGCCGACGACATCGAGCAGATAAGCCGGGCCCATCGGCCAGCCAAACTGTTTTTCCATCACTTTGTCGACTTTGCGGAAATCCGCGCCGTCGCGCAGTAACTGGCTAAAACCGGCGAAATAGGGGAACAGCACGCGGTTTACAAAGAAGCCGGGGCAGTCATTGACCACAATCGGCGTTTTGCCCATTTTGCTCGCCCAGGCCACCACTTTCGCGATGGTGTCGTCAGAGGTTTTCTCGCCGCGAATAACCTCAACCAGCGGCATACGGTGCACCGGGTTGAAGAAGTGCATGCCGCAGAAATTTTCCGGGCGCTTCAGCACGCTTGCCAGTTCGCTGATGGGAATGGTGGAGGTGTTGGAGGCCAAAACGGTATCCGGTCGAACCTTGTCTTCTGTTTCCGCCAGCACCGCTTTTTTCACTTTCGGGTTTTCTACCACCGCTTCAACCACCACATCGACACGCTCAAAACCAGCGTATTCCAGTGTTGGCTGAATAGTGGCAATCACGTTCGCCAGCTTCAGGCCATCGATCTTGCCGCGTTCAAGCTGCTTATTCAGCAACTTGCCCGCTTCATTAATGCCAAGCGCGAGGGATTTCTCATTGATATCTTTCATTAATACCGGCACGCCTTTCCAGGCCGACTGGTAAGCGATACCGCCGCCCATAATGCCAGCGCCCAGCACAGCCGCATGTTTTGGCGTTTCAATATCTTTGGTGAGTTTCTTCGCCTTGCCTTTCACATACTGATCATTGAGGAAAATGCCGACCAGCGCGCGGGCTTCATTGGTATGCGCGAGTGGAACAAAGCTCTGGTTTTCCAGCTTCAACGCTTCCTCGCGGCCCAATCTGGCGGCGGCTTCAATGGTTTTAACCGCAGTGATCGGTGCCGGGTAATGTTTTCCGGCGGTTTGCATCACCATGCCTTTGGCGATGGTAAAGCTCATGGCGGCTTCAATTTTACTCAGCTTCAAGGGCTCCAGCTTCGGCTGGCGTTTGGCTTTCCAGTCGAGATCGCCGTTAATCGCCTGACGCAGAATCGCCACCGCACCATCACGCAGTTTCTCCGGTTTGACGATGCCATCGACCAGGCCGATTTTCAGTGCTTGTTCCGCGCCAACATCTTTCCCGGCGGCGATGATCTCCAGTGCACTATCGGCGCCCAACAGACGCGGCATGCGCACCGAACCGCCAAAGCCTGGCATTATGCCGAGTTTGGTTTCCGGCAGGCCAATGCGCAGATCCGGTGTGGCTAAGCGGTAGTCTGTTGCCAGGACACATTCGCAGCCGCCACCGAGGGCATAGCCATTCACGGCGGAGATCGTCGGGACAGGCAGATCTTCCAGACGGTTAAAGACGCTGTTAGCAAAGTGCAGCCATTGGCTCAACTGTTCTTCCGGGACCAGGAACAGGGAGAGGAATTCGGTGATGTCGGCACCGACAATAAAGGCCGCTTTTTCCGAGCGCAGCAGCAGCCCTTTTAAATCTGATTGCTTTTCCAGCACGCCCAACGCTTCGCCAAGGCTGGCGACGGTAGCGGTATCAAGCTTGTTAACTGAGCCAGGCGCATCGAACACCAATTCGGCGATGCCATCTTCCAGCCAGTCGAGGTACAGGTTGTTGCCTTTGTAGAGCATGTCAGTCTCCTGAATCCAGCGGTGATCTGGTCGTACCAGATGAAGCGGAGTGTGGTTTTTATGTTAATAAAATGCAAATAACTCATTAAAAAAATGCAGCGCCGATCACGCTCGGTGGAAATCACTCAGTTGCGGGCAGGTGTGCTAAGATGCGAAAACTTGAGGTCACAAGAAACAGAAGGAAAAACGATGGACTCACTGGCTGAACTTTATAAAAATCATATTGTTACTTTGCAAGAACGCACGCGTGACGTGCTGGCGCGGTTTAAACTCGACGCGTTACTTATTCACTCCGGCGAGTTGTTTAACGTCTTTCTTGATGACCATCCTTATCCGTTTAAAGTGAACCCGCAATTTAAGGCCTGGGTACCGGTAACACAGGTGCCGAACTGCTGGCTGCTGGTGGATGGCGTGAATAAACCGAAGCTGTGGTTTTACTTGCCGGTTGACTACTGGCATAACGTGGAACCGTTGCCGACCAGTTTCTGGACCGAAGAAATTGACGTCATTGCATTGCCGAAAGCGGACGGCATTGGCAGCCAACTGCCAGCCGTGCGCGGCAACATCGCTTATATTGGACCGGTCGCGGAACGTGCGTTGAGCCTTGATATCGCGGCAAACAATATCAACCCGAAAGGGGTGATCGATTATCTGCACTATTACCGCGCGTATAAAACCGATTATGAACTGGCGTGTATGCGTGAAGCGCAGAAGACGGCGGTGATTGGTCATCGCGCAGCGCATGAAGCCTTCCAGTCAGGCATGAGCGAGTTCGACATCAACCTCGCCTATCTGACTGCCACCGGCCATCGCGATACAGACGTACCTTATGGCAACATTGTGGCGCTGAACGAACACGCCGCTGTCCTGCATTACACCAAACTCGACCACCGCGCACCGGCGGAAATGCGCAGTTTCTTGCTGGATGCTGGTGCGGAATACAACGGCTATGCCGCTGACCTGACGCGTACCTGGGCGGCGAACAGTGATACCGATTACGCGCAACTGGTGAAAGACGTCAACGATGAACAACTGGCGCTGATTGCCACCATGAAAGCGGGTGTCAATTACGTGGAGTACCATGTGCAGTTCCATCAGCGTATCGCGAAGTTGCTGCGTCGCCACCAAATCATTACGGATATCAGCGAAGAAGCCATGGTTGAGGAGGATATTACCGGGCCATTTATGCCGCACGGTATTGGTCACCCGCTTGGCTTGCAGGTGCATGATGTCGCCGGTTTTATGCAAGATGACAGCGGTACGCATCTGGCTGCGCCATCGAAATACCCGTATCTGCGTTGCACACGCGTGATGGAACCGCGCATGGTGCTGACCATCGAGCCGGGAATCTACTTTATTGAGTCGCTGTTGGCGCCGTGGCGTGATGGCCCGCTCAGCAAGCACTTCAACTGGCAGAAGATTGATGCGCTGAAACCGTTTGGCGGCATTCGTATTGAAGATAACGTGGTTATCCACGAAAACAGCATTGAAAATATGACGCGGGACCAGAAGCTGGCGTAATGGAGAGCTGGCTGATCCCGGCGGCACCGGTCACCTTCAGTGAGGAGATCAAAAAGAGCCGCTTTATTACGCTGCTGGCGCATACGGATGGTGTTGACGCGGCAAAAGCGTTTGTCGACGCCGTTCGGGCGGAACACCCGGACGCGCGTCACCACTGTGTAGCGTGGGTCGCTGGCGCGCCGGATGATTCGCAGCAGTTAGGCTTTTCTGACGATGGCGAACCGGCGGGCACGGCAGGTAAACCGATACTCTCGCAGTTAATGGGCAGCGGTATCGGCGAAATTACCGCCGTCGTGGTGCGATATTATGGCGGTGTGCTGCTGGGAACCGGTGGGCTGGTGAAAGCTTACGGTGGCGGTGTGCAACAGGCGTTAAGCCTGTTAACCACTGTCCGCAAAACGCCATTAACCGAATATACTTTGTGGTGCGATTACGCACAGCTCGCCGGAGTTGAAACGCTGCTTGGGCAATTTGAGGGGAAAATTGTCGCAAGCGAGTATCAGGCTTCCGTGCATCTGCGAGTGGCGCTTCCTCACAGCAGACTGGACGCATTTTCAGCAAGGCTTGCTGATTTTAGTCGTGGCGCATTGCAATTGTTAAAAACTGAAGAATAATCCCCACCTGATTTTCTGAACACCTAAGGAAGCGGCAGAGATGCAATTTCGCGCCATAACCCGAATCGTTGGACTGCTGGTTATCCTCTTTTCCGGAACGATGATCTTACCCGGACTGGTAGCCCTTATTTACCGCGATGGTGCGGGTCGTGCATTTACCCAGACCTTTTTCGCTGCGTTGGTAATTGGCTCCATGCTGTGGTGGCCGAACCGTCGGGAGAAAAAGGAACTGAAATCCCGCGAAGGTTTTTTGATCGTCGTGCTGTTCTGGACCGTGCTGGGGAGTGTGGGCGCGCTGCCGTTTATTTTCTCGGAAAGCCCGAACCTGACGGTGACCGACGCTTTTTTTGAATCCTTCTCTGGCCTGACGACAACCGGGGCGACCACGCTGGTAGGGTTGGATTCGTTGCCGCATGCCATCCTCTTCTACCGCCAGATGCTGCAATGGTTTGGCGGGATGGGGATCATTGTCCTGGCGGTCGCGATACTGCCGATTCTGGGCGTGGGGGGGATGCAGCTTTACCGCGCGGAAATGCCCGGGCCGCTGAAAGATAACAAAATGCGTCCGCGTATTGCCGAAACGGCGAAAACGCTGTGGCTTATTTATGTGTTGTTGACCGTAGCGTGCGCGCTGGCGCTGTGGTTTGCCGGAATGCCCGCTTTTGATGCCATCGGCCACAGCTTCGCGACCATCGCCATCGGCGGCTTTTCGACACACGATGCCAGTGTGGGTTACTTCAATAGCCCAACTATCAACACCATCATTGCTATCTTCTTATTGATCTCTGGCTGTAACTACGGCCTGCACTTCTCTTTACTGAGCGGGCGCAGCCTGAAAGTTTACTGGCGCGATCCTGAATTCAGAATGTTTATTGGCGTGCAACTGACGCTGGTGGTGATCTGCACTGTGGTGCTGTGGTTCCACGATGTTTACAGCTCTGCGGTGACGACGGTGAACCAGGCCTTCTTCCAGGTGGTGTCGATGGCAACCACTGCCGGGTTTACTACCGACAGTATTGCGCGTTGGCCGCTGTTCTTGCCGGTGCTGCTATTGTGTTCGGCGTTTATTGGTGGCTGTGCGGGTTCTACCGGTGGTGGTTTGAAAGTGATCCGCATATTGCTGCTGTTCAAACAGGGTAACCGCGAGCTGAAACGTCTGGTGCACCCGAATGCGGTTTACAGCATCAAGCTTGGGAATCGCGCCTTGCCGGAACGTATTCTTGAAGCGGTATGGGGGTTTTTTTCTGCCTATGCGCTGGTGTTTATTATCAGCATGCTGGCGATTATCGCTACGGGTGTTGATGACTTTTCTGCCTTTGCTTCGGTTGTCGCCACGCTGAATAACCTGGGGCCGGGGCTGGGCGTAGTTGCTGATAACTTCGCGAGTATGAACCCGGTGGCGAAGTGGATCCTCATCGCGAATATGCTGTTTGGTCGCCTTGAAGTCTTCACATTATTGGTACTGTTTACCCCAACTTTCTGGCGTGAATAAGGGAGCGTGACGTGAAAACATTGATTCTATTTTCGACCCGGGATGGGCAAACGCGGGAAATCGCCTCTTACCTGGCGTCCGAGCTGAAAGAGCTCGGCATTTATGCGGATGTGGTGAACCTGAACCGTACGCCAGAGATTGAATGGGATAACTATGAACGCGTGGTAATTGGCGCGTCTATCCGTTACGGCCATTTCCACCCGGCGCTGGCGAGCTTCGTGAAAAAACATCTGCAGCAGCTGAATGCCTTACCGAGCGCGTTCTACTCCGTTAACCTTGTTGCGCGGAAGCCTGAGAAAAGTTCTCCGCAAACCAATAGCTATACACGTAAATTTTTACTCTCTTCACCGTGGCAGCCAGATCAGTGTGCGGTGTTTGCCGGTGCGCTGCGTTATCCACATTATCGCTGGTATGACCGCTTGATGATTCAACTGATTATGAAGATGACCGGCGGCGAAACGAATCCCACTAAGGAAGTTGTCTATACCGACTGGCAGCATGTAGCGAGTTTTGCCCGCGAAATCGCTCAATTAAAGTGCAAATCGACCGATTAGCGGCCGTTGCGACTGAAAATTAAGCGAACGAAAACTTTTTTTAAATTTATACTTGTCAGCGGGAATTAACTCCCTATAATGCGCCTCCACTGACACGGCACAACGGCAAACACACCGGCCTGTCAGGTGAAGAATTCTGAAAATAAACAGTTGACTTCATGGCGGGAAAGCGTAGTATACGCAACCCGCGCCGCAGCAAAAAGCGAGGCGGCACTGCTCTTTAACAATTTATCAGACAATCTGTGTGGGCACTCAGGGTGACTGGATTCTTGACGTCCTCGGACGAAAAATGAATACCAAGTCTCAGTGAGTGAACACGTAATTCATTACGAAGTTCTTTTCTTTAGAAATAAAGAAACATTGAGCATCAAACTTTTAAATTGAAGAGTTTGATCATGGCTCAGATTGAACGCTGGCGGCAGGCCTAACACATGCAAGTCGAACGGTAGCACAGAGAGCTTGCTCTCGGGTGACGAGTGGCGGACGGGTGAGTAATGTCTGGGAAACTGCCTGATGGAGGGGGATAACTACTGGAAACGGTAGCTAATACCGCATAACGTCGCAAGACCAAAGAGGGGGACCTTCGGGCCTCTTGCCATCAGATGTGCCCAGATGGGATTAGCTAGTAGGTGGGGTAACGGCTCACCTAGGCGACGATCCCTAGCTGGTCTGAGAGGATGACCAGCCACACTGGAACTGAGACACGGTCCAGACTCCTACGGGAGGCAGCAGTGGGGAATATTGCACAATGGGCGCAAGCCTGATGCAGCCATGCCGCGTGTATGAAGAAGGCCTTCGGGTTGTAAAGTACTTTCAGCGGGGAGGAAGGGAGTAAGGTTAATAACCTTATTCATTGACGTTACCCGCAGAAGAAGCACCGGCTAACTCCGTGCCAGCAGCCGCGGTAATACGGAGGGTGCAAGCGTTAATCGGAATTACTGGGCGTAAAGCGCACGCAGGCGGTCTGTCAAGTCGGATGTGAAATCCCCGGGCTCAACCTGGGAACTGCATCCGAAACTGGCAGGCTTGAGTCTCGTAGAGGGAGGTAGAATTCCAGGTGTAGCGGTGAAATGCGTAGAGATCTGGAGGAATACCGGTGGCGAAGGCGGCCTCCTGGACGAAGACTGACGCTCAGGTGCGAAAGCGTGGGGAGCAAACAGGATTAGATACCCTGGTAGTCCACGCCGTAAACGATGTCTATTTGGAGGTTGTGCCCTTGAGGCGTGGCTTCCGGAGCTAACGCGTTAAATAGACCGCCTGGGGAGTACGGCCGCAAGGTTAAAACTCAAATGAATTGACGGGGGCCCGCACAAGCGGTGGAGCATGTGGTTTAATTCGATGCAACGCGAAGAACCTTACCTGGTCTTGACATCCACAGAACTTAGCAGAGATGCTTTGGTGCCTTCGGGAACTGTGAGACAGGTGCTGCATGGCTGTCGTCAGCTCGTGTTGTGAAATGTTGGGTTAAGTCCCGCAACGAGCGCAACCCTTATCCTTTGTTGCCAGCGGTTAGGCCGGGAACTCAAAGGAGACTGCCAGTGATAAACTGGAGGAAGGTGGGGATGACGTCAAGTCATCATGGCCCTTACGACCAGGGCTACACACGTGCTACAATGGCGCATACAAAGAGAAGCGACCTCGCGAGAGCAAGCGGACCTCATAAAGTGCGTCGTAGTCCGGATTGGAGTCTGCAACTCGACTCCATGAAGTCGGAATCGCTAGTAATCGTGGATCAGAATGCCACGGTGAATACGTTCCCGGGCCTTGTACACACCGCCCGTCACACCATGGGAGTGGGTTGCAAAAGAAGTAGGTAGCTTAACCTTCGGGAGGGCGCTTACCACTTTGTGATTCATGACTGGGGTGAAGTCGTAACAAGGTAACCGTAGGGGAACCTGCGGTTGGATCACCTCCTTACCTTAAAGAACCTGCCTCTGCAGTGTCCACACAGATTGTCTGATGAAATAACGAGCAGTAAAAAATCTCTGCAGGCTTGTAGCTCAGGTGGTTAGAGCGCACCCCTGATAAGGGTGAGGTCGGTGGTTCAAGTCCACTCAGGCCTACCAAATTCATGCTGATACTGCGTTGTGGCAACGCTCACATACAGATGTATGCTTCGCGTCACCCCGCCTTGTCTCAGAATGAATTACGGGTATACGGGATTTAACTACGATGGGGCTATAGCTCAGCTGGGAGAGCGCCTGCTTTGCACGCAGGAGGTCTGCGGTTCGATCCCGCATAGCTCCACCATCTTTACTGTTCGGCACAAGAAAACTTCAGAGTACACATTCTGTGTGTGCTGCGAAGTTTTGCTCTTTAAAAATCTGGATCAAGCTGAAAATTGAAACACTGAACAGTGTGAACTGTTCTGTGAGTCTCTCAAATTTTTACAGCGCGATGATGAATCGAAAGAAACATCTTCGGGTTGTGAGGTTAAGCGACTAAGCGTACACGGTGGATGCCCTGGCAGTCAGAGGCGATGAAGGACGTGCTAATCTGCGAAAAGCGCCGGTAAGGTGATATGAACCGTTATAGCCGGCGATGTCCGAATGGGGAAACCCAGTGTGACTCGTCACACTATCATTAACTGAATCCATAGGTTAATGAGGCGAACCGGGGGAACTGAAACATCTAAGTACCCCGAGGAAAAGAAATCAACCGAGATTCCCCCAGTAGCGGCGAGCGAACGGGGAGGAGCCCAGAGTCTGAATCAGCTTGTGTGTTAGTGGAAGCGTCTGGAAAGTCGCGCGATACAGGGTGACAGCCCCGTACACAAAAGCACACAGGCTGTGAGCTCGATGAGTAGGGCGGGACACGTGGTATCCTGTCTGAATATGGGGGGACCATCCTCCAAGGCTAAATACTCCTGACTGACCGATAGTGAACCAGTACCGTGAGGGAAAGGCGAAAAGAACCCCGGCGAGGGGAGTGAAAAAGAACCTGAAACCGTGTACGTACAAGCAGTGGGAGCCTCTTGATGGGGTGACTGCGTACCTTTTGTATAATGGGTCAGCGACTTATATTCTGTAGCAAGGTTAACCGAATAGGGGAGCCGAAGGGAAACCGAGTCTTAACTGGGCGTTAAGTTGCAGGGTATAGACCCGAAACCCGGTGATCTAGCCATGGGCAGGTTGAAGGTTGGGTAACACTAACTGGAGGACCGAACCGACTAATGTTGAAAAATTAGCGGATGACCTGTGGCTGGGGGTGAAAGGCCAATCAAACCGGGAGATAGCTGGTTCTCCCCGAAAGCTATTTAGGTAGCGCCTCGTGAATTCATCTCCGGGGGTAGAGCACTGTTTCGGCTAGGGGGCCATCCCGGCTTACCAACCCGATGCAAACTACGAATACCGGAGAATGTTATCACGGGAGACACACGGCGGGTGCTAACGTCCGTCGTGAAGAGGGAAACAACCCAGACCGCCAGCTAAGGTCCCAAAGTCATGGTTAAGTGGGAAACGATGTGGGAAGGCCCAGACAGCCAGGATGTTGGCTTAGAAGCAGCCATCATTTAAAGAAAGCGTAATAGCTCACTGGTCGAGTCGGCCTGCGCGGAAGATGTAACGGGGCTAAACCATGCACCGAAGCTGCGGCAGCGACACTATTGTGTTGTTGGGTAGGGGAGCGTTCTGTAAGCCTGCGAAGGTGGCCTGTGAGGGTTGCTGGAGGTATCAGAAGTGCGAATGCTGACATAAGTAACGATAAAGCGGGTGAAAAGCCCGCTCGCCGGAAGACCAAGGGTTCCTGTCCAACGTTAATCGGGGCAGGGTGAGTCGACCCCTAAGGCGAGGCCGAAAGGCGTAGTCGATGGGAAACAGGTTAATATTCCTGTACTTGGTGTTACTGCGAAGGGGGGACGGAGAAGGCTATGTTAGCCGGGCGACGGTTGTCCCGGTTTAAGCGTGAAGGTGTGTGCTCCAGGCAAATCCGGAGTGCTTTAACACTGAGGCGTGATGACGAGGCACCACGGTGCTGAAGTAACAAATGCCCTGCTTCCAGGAAAAGCCTCTAAGCTCCAGGTAACACGAAATCGTACCCCAAACCGACACAGGTGGTCAGGTAGAGAATACCAAGGCGCTTGAGAGAACTCGGGTGAAGGAACTAGGCAAAATGGTGCCGTAACTTCGGGAGAAGGCACGCTGATATGTAGGTGAAGCGACTTGCTCGTGGAGCTGAAATCAGTCGAAGATACCAGCTGGCTGCAACTGTTTATTAAAAACACAGCACTGTGCAAACACGAAAGTGGACGTATACGGTGTGACGCCTGCCCGGTGCCGGAAGGTTAATTGATGGGGTCATCCGTAAGGAGAAGCTCTTGATCGAAGCCCCGGTAAACGGCGGCCGTAACTATAACGGTCCTAAGGTAGCGAAATTCCTTGTCGGGTAAGTTCCGACCTGCACGAATGGCGTAATGATGGCCAGGCTGTCTCCACCCGAGACTCAGTGAAATTGAACTCGCTGTGAAGATGCAGTGTACCCGCGGCAAGACGGAAAGACCCCGTGAACCTTTACTATAGCTTGACACTGAACACTGGTCCTTGATGTGTAGGATAGGTGGGAGGCTTTGAAGCGTGGACGCCAGTCTGCGTGGAGCCATCCTTGAAATACCACCCTTTAATGGCTGGTGTTCTAACGTGGACCCGTAATCCGGGTTGCGGACAGTGTCTGGTGGGTAGTTTGACTGGGGCGGTCTCCTCCTAAAGCGTAACGGAGGAGCACGAAGGTCAGCTAATCCTGGTCGGACATCAGGAGGTTAGTGCAATGGCATAAGCTGGCTTGACTGCGAGCGTGACGGCGCGAGCAGGTGCGAAAGCAGGTCATAGTGATCCGGTGGTTCTGAATGGAAGGGCCATCGCTCAACGGATAAAAGGTACTCCGGGGATAACAGGCTGATACCGCCCAAGAGTTCATATCGACGGCGGTGTTTGGCACCTCGATGTCGGCTCATCACATCCTGGGGCTGAAGTAGGTCCCAAGGGTATGGCTGTTCGCCATTTAAAGTGGTACGCGAGCTGGGTTTAGAACGTCGTGAGACAGTTCGGTCCCTATCTGCCGTGGGCGCTGGAGAATTGAGGGGGGCTGCTCCTAGTACGAGAGGACCGGAGTGGACGCATCACTGGTGTTCGGGTTGTCATGCCAATGGCACTGCCCGGTAGCTAAATGCGGAAGAGATAAGTGCTGAAAGCATCTAAGCACGAAACTTGCCCCGAGATGAGTTCTCCCTGAGACTTTAAGTCTCCTGAAGGAACGTTGAAGACGACGACGTTGATAGGCCGGGTGTGTAAGCGCAGCGATGCGTTGAGCTAACCGGTACTAATGAACCGTGAGGCTTAACCTTACAACGCCGAAGATGTTTTGGCGGTGAGAGACATGAAATCAGCTTGATGACAGATTACATCAGAACGTAAAAGCGGTCTGATAAACAGAATTTGCCTGGCGGCAACAGCGCGGTGGTCCCACCTGACCCCATGCCGAACTCAGAAGTGAAACGCCGTAGCGCCGATGGTAGTGTGGGGTCTCCCCATGCGAGAGTAGGGAACTGCCAGGCATCAAACCAGTGAAGAGGCCATCCTGACGGATGGCCTTTTTGCGTTTTTATGCAGTTAAACACCACAAGCGCTCCCCCTTCGGATGCGGTAAACTAGCCGTGTTTTTGCATCAGGATAGCGCTAATGAATCTCTCCCTTAAGCCCTGGAATACCTTTGGTATTGATCGTCAGGCTCACCAAATTGTTTGTGTCGAAAATACGCAGCAACTGCTCAATGCGTGGCAGTCTGCAGTACAAAGCCAGCAGCCCGTATTGGTCCTCGGCGAAGGAAGCAACGTATTGTTTCTGGAAGATTTTATCGGAACGGTCATTATCAATCGTATTAAAGGCATTGCCGTTCACGAAGAGGCGGACGCATGGCTTTTACATGTCGGTGCGGGAGAGAACTGGCATAATCTTGTACGGTGGACACTTGAACAAGGTATGCCAGGACTGGAAAACCTGGCGTTAATTCCAGGCTGTGTGGGCTCCTCTCCTATCCAAAACATTGGTGCCTATGGTGTTGAGTTACAACGTGTCTGCAGTTATGTAGATTGCATGGAGCTCAGTAGCGGTAATTCGCAGCGTTTATCTGCAGACACCTGCCGTTTTGGCTACCGAGACAGCATCTTTAAGCATGAATATCAGGATCGTTACGCCATCACTGCTGTTGGATTGCGGTTGGCAAAATCCTGGCAACCAGTGTTGACCTACGGCGATTTAACCCGTCTGGATCCCGCAACTGTAACGCCTCAACAAGTTTTCGATTCCGTTTGCCAGATGCGTACCAGCAAGTTGCCGGATCCTAAAGTGAACGGAAACGCAGGCAGTTTCTTCAAAAACCCGGTGATCACGGCTGAGCAAGCCCGCACCCTGCTCGCAAGTTTCCCTCATGCTCCGCATTACCCACAGGAAGATGGTTCAGTGAAGCTGGCAGCAGGCTGGTTGATCGATCAATGCCAGTTGAAAGGAACCTCATTAGGCGGAGCTGCTGTCCATCACTTACAAGCTTTAGTACTGATTAACACCGGGCACGCAACGAGCGAAGATGTGGTGCGTCTCGCACATTTTGTCCGGCAGAGCGTAGGCGATAAATTTGATATCTGGCTGGAACCAGAAGTGCGCTTTATAGGATGTTCTGGCGAGGTGAATGCGGTGGAGGTTATTGCGTGAAAGACAATACCGTTCCATTAACGCTGATTTCGATTCTGGCGGACGGCGAGTTCCATTCTGGCGAGCAACTTGGTGAGCGTTTGGGCATGAGCCGTGCGGCTATCAACAAACATATCCAGACGCTGCGTGATTGGGGCGTAGATGTCTTCACCGTGCCGGGAAAAGGCTACAGCTTGCCAGAACCTATTCAGCTACTGGACGAAGCCTTTATCAGTAGCCAGGTGGCGCAAGGCTCTGTTGCGGTGCTACCGGTGATCGATTCAACCAACCAATACCTGTTGGATCGCTTAAATGGCTTACGCTCTGGCGACGCCTGTGTTGCCGAATATCAGCAGGCTGGTCGCGGGCGGCGCGGTCGAAAATGGGTATCTCCATTTGGTGCTAACCTCTATATTTCCATGTACTGGCGGCTTGAGCAGGGGCCGGCAGCTGCCATTGGCCTGAGCCTGGTCATCGGTATCGTTATGGCCGAGGTGCTGCGCGATTTAGGTGCGGAGCAAGTACGTGTCAAATGGCCAAATGATCTCTATCTACAGGATCGTAAACTCGCGGGGATCCTCGTCGAATTAACGGGAAAAACCGGCGATGCGGCACAAATTGTCATTGGCGCTGGCGTCAATCTAGTGATGCGTAAAACACAGGCAGAAGATATCAGTCAGAGCTGGATTAATCTGCAGGAAGCCGGTGTGCGCATTGATCGCAACCAACTGGCGGCACGTTTGATCATTGAACTTCGCACCGCCTTGCAGCACTTTGAACAAGAAGGGTTAACGCCTTTCCTTACCCGCTGGGAAGCGCTGGATAATTTCATTAATCGCCCGGTTAAGTTGATTATTGGTGAAAAAGAGATTTTTGGGATCTCGCGCGGGATTGATTCGCAAGGTGCTTTGTTACTTGAGCAAGACGGCGTTATTAAACCCTGGGTGGGTGGAGAAATATCGCTTCGTAGTGCGGAATAATTAAAAGGGAGCAGTCATGCTCCCTTTTAATTTATTTACGTAGCCGAACTTGTTCCACGGCATGGTTAGCGCTTTTTGTCATAATCAGGCTTGCACGCTCGCGGGTTGGCAGGATGTTTTCTTTAAGATTTAAGCCGTTAATTTCTTTCCACAATGACATCGCAATCTCAATCGCTTCGGCTTCCGACAATTTGGCGTAGTTGTGGAAATAAGAATCAGGATTGGTAAATGCCCCTTCGCGGAACTTCAGGAAACGGTTGATATACCAGGTTTGCAAAAGATCTTCTGGTGCATCCACATAAATAGAGAAATCAACAAAGTCGGAAACAAATACATGGTGTGGATCGTGTGGGTAATCCATACCGCTTTGTAAAACATTTAACCCTTCAAGAATTAAAATATCCGGTTGCGAGATCGTTTTATCACCATCGGGGATCACATCATAAATAAGATGTGAATAAACCGGCGCGGTGATGTTAGTCACGCCCGATTTAATATCTGAAACAAACTGCACAAGGCGGTGCATATCATAAGATTGCGGAAACCCTTTTTTCTTCATTAAGCCGCGGTCTTTCAGTACCTGGTTTGGGTGCAAAAAACCATCGGTCGTGATGAGTTCTACACGGCGATGTTCTGGCCAGCGGCTCAGGAGTGCCTGCAAGACGCGAGCGGTGGTGCTTTTGCCCACGGCAACACTACCCGCAATGCTGATGATATAAGGAATACGCTGCCCGTTAGTGCCGAGAAATTGTTCAAGAACGGCCTGGCGGCGCAAATTCGAACTGATGTAGAAATTAAGTAAACGGGAAAGTGGAAGATATATTTCAGCAACTTCTTCCAAAGAAAGGTCTTCATTAATGCCTTTTAATCTCGCGATCTCACCTTCAGTTAAGGTCATGGGGACAGAATCGCGAAGCGCAGCCCATTGGCTGCGATTAAACTGTAAGTAAGGCGTCATTAACGTTTGCTCTTTTTTACTCATAAGCTTTTATTAGCCTGCCATTATCACTCGCTGCGTTGGCTTCCTGCGCGCAGTAAGAGAGAGACTCTGAAGATAATGCTATGGCACGACGTTATTGAAATAAGTGGGATCAATGGGCAGGAGGTTAACACCAGATGACAGGGAATAATATGAAAAATCGCGTCGAGGTGATGCTTTCCGTAGAAAGCATCACGCGCTTCACTTTAGCTGGCAATAGAACGAACCATCTGATTTACAGCAAATAAGCGTTTAAAATAAATGGCTGCTGGGTGGTAATAACCGTCCGCAGAGCAGAGAAAATCCGGTATTTCACCAAGGCAGCGGTATCCTTGCGAGCGAAAGAACGCTTCTCCGACGGAACCTGCCAGTACTTCAAGTGATAGCAAACCTCGCTGGCGTGCACATGCTGTCTTCTCGAGCTCAGCAATGAGCTTCTTGCCAACACCTGTGCGTCGGGCGCGGCGATGTACCAGCAGAAGTTTGATAGTTCCCCGGTTAAGGGCTTCAGGTTGCATATTGAGTTGCAGACTGACGCTGCCCGAAACGCCCTGTTCATCCCGCGCGATCCAGATGAGTTGCTCACCTTTTTCCAATTCACTGCGTAAACGGTAAAAGCTGCTTTCAGCTTCTTGTTGGCTGAGCGCACGTTGATACCCCACGGATGCGCCGCTGTGCAATGCATCAAGTAACAATTGTGCAAGCTCCGCGCAATAGACCGGCAAGGTGGCTGCATTTAATAAAACAATCTTCATGATGATGCCTCCGCTGGGGTGTAATAACGCAGATGCAATTAGTGATCCATTTCACTATTCCATATTAGCACTGAGTAATCGGCGTTAAGTGATCATTTATTTGCACCACGATAGCGCAACTGCACTGGCAAAGGTCTGTCCTGTATTGAGCAGAGTAGGGTGCCGAGAGAATAGATAGGAATGAATCGTGAAAAATGGTGGTTTTTTCCACGGTGTTGCATGAAATTACAGCATTTCTTCGGCTTGTCGCGCAAAATGTGAGCGATAGAACGTTTTGTGCAATTTTTTAGTTGCATCAATCCCTCTGTCTCCCTAGAATGCGCGCTACTTGATGCCGACTTAGCTCAGTAGGTAGAGCAACTGACTTGTAATCAGTAGGTCACCAGTTCGATTCCGGTAGTCGGCACCATCAAGTCCGGTGGGGTTCCCGAGCGGCCAAAGGGAGCAGACTGTAAATCTGCCGTCACAGACTTCGAAGGTTCGAATCCTTCCCCCACCACCATTTTCGGTTACGCTAAAACGTAACCTGAGTTGGTGTCAGTAGTGAATCAGCTCTTTGGGAGAGTGTCTTCTCCCGATAATACAGAAAGTACTGGGTAGCCGAGTTTCAGGATGCGGGCATCGTATAATGGCTATTACCTCAGCCTTCCAAGCTGATGATGCGGGTTCGATTCCCGCTGCCCGCTCCAAGACGTGCTGATATGGCTCAGTTGGTAGAGCGCACCCTTGGTAAGGGTGAGGTCCCCAGTTCGACTCTGGGTATCAGCACCACTTCACTTCTCCTCCCTGGTTTCTCTTCTGTTATTAGCATTCAACGAGTCGGGCATGTTGCCTGGTTGATGTGGTGATATCACCGATTTATCCGTGTCTTAGAGGGACAATCGATGTCTAAAGAAAAGTTTGAACGTACAAAACCGCACGTTAACGTCGGTACTATCGGCCACGTTGACCATGGTAAAACAACGCTGACTGCTGCAATCACTACCGTTCTGGCTAAAACCTACGGTGGTTCTGCTCGCGCATTCGACCAGATCGATAACGCGCCGGAAGAAAAAGCTCGTGGTATCACCATCAACACGTCTCACGTTGAATATGACACCCCGACTCGCCACTACGCACACGTAGACTGCCCGGGCCACGCCGACTATGTTAAAAACATGATCACCGGTGCTGCACAGATGGACGGCGCGATCCTGGTTGTTGCTGCGACTGACGGCCCGATGCCGCAGACCCGTGAGCACATCCTGCTGGGTCGTCAGGTAGGCGTTCCGTACATCATCGTGTTCCTGAACAAATGTGACATGGTTGATGACGAAGAGCTGCTGGAACTGGTAGAGATGGAAGTTCGTGAACTGCTGTCTCAGTACGATTTCCCGGGCGACGACACGCCGATCGTTCGTGGTTCTGCTCTGAAAGCGCTGGAAGGCGAAGCAGAGTGGGAAGCGAAAATCATCGAACTGGCTGGCTTCCTGGATTCTTATATTCCGGAACCAGAGCGTGCGATTGACAAGCCGTTCCTGCTGCCGATCGAAGACGTATTCTCCATCTCCGGTCGTGGTACCGTTGTTACCGGTCGTGTAGAGCGCGGTATCATCAAAGTGGGTGAAGAAGTTGAAATCGTTGGTATCAAAGACACCGCGAAATCCACCTGTACCGGCGTTGAAATGTTCCGCAAACTGCTGGACGAAGGCCGTGCTGGTGAGAACGTAGGCGTTCTGCTGCGTGGTATCAAACGTGAAGAAATCGAACGTGGTCAGGTACTGGCTAAGCCGGGTTCCATCAAGCCGCACACCAAATTCGAATCTGAAGTGTACATTCTGTCCAAAGATGAAGGCGGCCGTCACACTCCGTTCTTCAAAGGCTACCGTCCGCAGTTCTACTTCCGTACAACTGACGTGACTGGCACCATCGAACTGCCGGAAGGCGTTGAAATGGTAATGCCGGGCGACAACATCAAAATGGTTGTTACCCTGATTCACCCGATTGCAATGGACGATGGTCTGCGTTTCGCAATCCGTGAAGGCGGCCGTACCGTTGGCGCGGGCGTTGTAGCAAAAGTTCTCAGCTAATCGCTGATAACATTTGACGCAATGCGCAAGAAGAGGGCATCATTTGATGCCCTTTTTGTACGCTTTCGAACCAGAACCTGGCTCATCAGTGATTTTATTTGTCATAATCATTGCTGAGACAGGCTCTGAAGAGGGCGTTAGTCCGAATCTCGCCAGAGCATTTCGGTTTGGTTGCCTCGCTTATGCGGGGCAAAAATGTTTGTCTGAATTCTTGTGACAGGTTGGTTTATGAGTGCGAATACCGAAGCTCAAGGGAGCGGGCGCGGCCTGGAAGCGATGAAGTGGGTTGTTGTTGCAGTACTGCTGCTCGTGGCTATCGTTGGCAACTATCTTTATCGTGACATGATGCTGCCGCTCCGCGCGCTGGCAGTTGTTATTCTGATTGCTGCAGCAGGTGGTGTCGCGCTGTTGACGACGAAGGGTAAAGCGACCGTCGCTTTTGCCCGTGAAGCGAGAACCGAAGTACGTAAAGTGATTTGGCCCACTCGTCAGGAAACATTGCACACCACATTGATCGTGGCTGCCGTAACTGCAGTCATGTCACTGATCCTGTGGGGACTTGATGGTATTCTGGTCCGCCTGGTTTCCTTTATCACTGGCCTGAGGTTCTGAGATGTCTGAAGCTCCTAAAAAGCGCTGGTACGTCGTTCAGGCGTTTTCCGGTTTTGAAGGCCGCGTAGCCACTTCGCTGCGCGAGCATATCAAATTACACAATATGGAAGAGTTGTTTGGCGAAGTCATGGTGCCGACTGAAGAAGTGGTCGAAATCCGTGGCGGTCAGCGTCGCAAAAGCGAACGCAAATTCTTCCCGGGCTACGTCCTTGTTCAGATGGTGATGAATGACGCCAGCTGGCACCTGGTACGCAGCGTTCCGCGCGTAATGGGCTTCATCGGCGGCACGTCCGATCGTCCGGCGCCGATTAGCGATAAAGAAGTGGATGCGATCATGAACCGCCTGCAACAGGTTGGTGATAAGCCGCGTCCGAAAACGCTGTTTGAGCCGGGTGAAATGGTCCGCGTTAGCGACGGTCCGTTTGCCGACTTTAACGGTGTGGTTGAAGAGGTGGACTACGAGAAGTCTCGCCTGAAAGTGTCCGTTTCTATCTTCGGTCGTGCGACCCCGGTAGAGCTGGATTTCAGCCAGGTCGAAAAAGCCTAAATATTCGGCGATCAAACGTTGCACAGGGCGCGAAATTGACATACAATTTCGCGCCTTTTGTTTTTATGGGTCTCGTATCCGTAAAACGTATTCAAACACGGGGAGCCTTTCGAGGCGCTATACCCAAACGAGGAAATTTCAATGGCTAAGAAAGTCCAGGCCTACGTCAAGCTGCAGGTTGCAGCTGGCATGGCAAACCCGAGCCCACCGGTTGGTCCGGCTCTGGGTCAGCAGGGTGTTAACATCATGGAATTCTGTAAAGCGTTCAACGCCAAAACTGATTCCATCGAAAAAGGTCTGCCGATTCCGGTTGTTATTACCGTTTACGCTGACCGCTCCTTCACTTTCGTTACCAAAACGCCTCCGGCAGCAGTTCTGCTGAAGAAAGCGGCTGGTATCAAGTCTGGTTCCGGCAAGCCGAACAAAGACAAAGTGGGCAAAGTAACCCGCGCTCAGGTGCAGGAAATTGCTCAGACTAAAGCCGCGGACATGACCGGTGCTGACATTGAAGCGATGACTCGCTCAATCGAAGGTACTGCGCGTTCCATGGGCCTGGTAGTGGAGGATTAAGAAATGGCTAAACTGACCAAGCGCATGCGCGTGATCCGTGACAAAGTTGATGCGACTAAACAGTACGACATCAACGAAGCCATTGCTCTGCTGAAAGAGCTGGCCACTGCTAAATTCGTAGAAAGCGTAGACGTTGCTGTTAACCTCGGCATCGACGCGCGTAAATCTGACCAGAACGTACGTGGTGCAACTGTACTGCCGCATGGTACTGGCCGTTCTGTTCGCGTAGCCGTATTTACCCAGGGCCCGAACGCTGAAGCTGCTAAAGCAGCTGGTGCTGAGCTGGTAGGTATGGAAGATCTGGCTGAGCAGATCAAAAAAGGCGAAATGAACTTCGACGTTGTTATTGCTTCTCCGGATGCAATGCGCGTTGTTGGTCAGCTGGGCCAGGTTCTGGGTCCGCGTGGCCTGATGCCAAACCCGAAAGTTGGTACCGTAACGCCGAATGTTGCTGAAGCGGTTAAAAACGCTAAAGCGGGTCAGGTTCGTTACCGTAACGACAAAAACGGCATCATCCATACCACCATCGGTAAAGTGGATTTTGACGCTGATAAGTTGAAAGAAAACCTGGAATCCCTGCTGGTTGCGCTGAAAAAAGCAAAACCGTCTCAGGCGAAAGGCGTGTACATCAAGAAAATTAGCATCTCCACCACCATGGGTGCGGGTGTTGCGGTAGACCAGGCTGGTCTGAACGCAGTAGCGAACTAATATTCGCCTTTACGTGGGTGGTGGATTTGTCTACAATCTTACCCCCACGTTTTGCTAGCGTAAGTTAGCAAACAAACAGATTTGTTCGTTGGAGCCTGGCCTAATCCAGGCCTCCGTCGAAGACCGCAGGTGTTTCGTAAGAAGCTTAATTCCCTGCGTAGACGGTGACAGAACCTAAAGATTATTTTTAAAGTACTCTTTGGCTTGTTTCTGCTCACCGTATTAAGACGCTCTTTTCATTGAGAAGAGTGAAGTGAGTTCCAGGGCATGAGCCCTGGCAAACATCCAGGAGCAAAGCTAATGGCTTTAAATCTTCAAGACAAACAAGCGATTGTTGCTGAAGTCAGCGAAGTAGCCAAAGGCGCGCTGTCTGCGGTTGTTGCGGATTCCCGTGGCGTTACCGTAGATAAAATGACCGAACTGCGTAAAGCAGGTCGCGAAGCCGGCGTTTACATGCGTGTTGTTCGCAACACCCTGCTGCGCCGTGTTGTTGAGGGTACTCAGTTTGAGTGCCTGAAAGACGCGTTCGTTGGTCCGACCCTGATTGCATACTCTATGGAACACCCGGGCGCTGCTGCTCGTCTGTTCAAAGAGTTCGCGAAAGCGAATGCAAAATTTGAGGTCAAAGCCGCTGCCTTTGAAGGTGAGTTGATCCCGGCGTCCCAGATCGATCGCCTGGCAACCCTGCCGACCTACGAAGAAGCAATTGCACGCCTGATGGCAACCATGAAAGAAGCCTCTGCTGGCAAACTGGTTCGTACTCTGGCTGCTGTACGCGATGCGAAAGAAGCTGCTTAATCGCAGTTTTCTTTATAAAGCATTTGCTTACGTATAAACTTATTCTGATATTCAGGAACAATTTAAATGTCTATCACTAAAGATCAAATCATTGAAGCAGTTGCCGCTATGTCCGTAATGGACGTTGTAGAACTGATCTCTGCAATGGAAGAAAAATTCGGTGTTTCTGCTGCTGCTGCTGTAGCTGTTGCTGCTGGCCCGGCTGCTGATGCTGCTGAAGAAAAAACTGAGTTCGACGTAATTCTGAAAGCCGCTGGCGCTAACAAAGTTGCTGTTATCAAAGCAGTACGTGGCGCAACTGGCCTGGGTCTGAAAGAAGCTAAAGACCTGGTAGAATCTGCTCCGGCCGCTCTGAAAGAAGGCGTGAGCAAAGATGATGCTGAAGCTCTGAAAAAATCTCTGGAAGAAGCTGGCGCTGAAGTTGAAGTTAAATAAGCCAACCCTTCCGGTTGCAGCCTGAGAAATTAGGCTGATGGCTGGTGACTTTTTGGTCACCAGCCTTTTTGCGCTGTAGAAGGTACCGGTAGCGTTTCACACTGTTTGACTGCCAGTAGCCTTTACAATGCTTGTTTCTATCGACGACTTAATATACTGCGACAGAAAGTTCTTTCTGTGTAAATCGCAATGAAATGATTTAAGCGTGATAGCAACAAGCATTGCGGAAAGTGCTCCACTTTCCGGTCTAAAAAAATAGTGTTGCATAAACTGTCCCTTTCGACGGACAGAGTGGGTCGACTTGTCAGCGAGCTGAGGAACCCTATGGTTTACTCCTATACCGAGAAAAAACGTATTCGTAAGGATTTTGGTAAACGTCCACAAGTACTGGATGTCCCATATCTCCTTTCTATCCAGCTTGACTCGTTCCAGAAGTTTATCGAGCAAGATCCTGAAGGGCAGTACGGTCTGGAAGCGGCTTTCCGCTCCGTGTTCCCGATTAAGAGCTACAGCGGCAATTCGGAACTGCAATACGTCAGCTACCGTCTTGGCGAACCTGTTTTTGATGTTAAAGAATGTCAGATCCGTGGCGTAACGTATTCCGCTCCGCTGCGCGTAAAACTGCGTCTGGTGATCTACGAGCGCGAAGCGCCGGAAGGCACCGTTAAAGACATTAAAGAACAAGAAGTCTACATGGGCGAAATTCCGCTCATGACCGACAACGGTACCTTTGTTATCAACGGTACTGAGCGTGTTATCGTTTCTCAGCTGCACCGTAGTCCTGGCGTCTTCTTCGACAGCGATAAGGGTAAAACCCACTCATCTGGTAAGGTGCTTTATAACGCACGTATTATTCCTTACCGTGGGTCATGGCTGGACTTCGAGTTCGACCCGAAAGATAACCTCTTCGTGCGTATCGACCGCCGCCGCAAACTGCCGGCGACCATTATTCTGCGCGCGTTGAACTACACCACTGAGCAGATTCTTGATCTGTTCTTTGAAAAAGTTGTCTTTGAAATCCGCGATAACAAGTTGCAGATGGAACTGGTGCCGGAACGCCTGCGTGGCGAAACTGCATCCTTCGACATCGAAGCAAACGGCAAAATGTATGTTGAGAAAGGCCGTCGTATTACCGCGCGCCATATTCGTCAGCTGGAAAAAGACGAAATTCAACATATTGAAGTACCGGTTGAGTACATCGCAGGCAAAGTTGCGGCTAAAGACTACGTTGACGAATCCACTGGCGAGTTGATCTGCCCGGCAAACATGGAGCTGTCGCTCGATCTGCTGGCGAAGCTGAGCCAGTCTGGTCACAAACGTATCGAAACCCTGTTCACCAACGATTTGGATCACGGTCCGTACATGTCTGAGACGGTACGCGTCGACCCGACCAACGATCGTCTGAGCGCGCTGGTAGAAATCTACCGCATGATGCGCCCCGGTGAGCCGCCGACTCGCGAAGCTGCGGAAAGCCTGTTCGAGAACCTGTTCTTCTCCGAAGACCGCTACGATCTCTCTGCGGTTGGTCGTATGAAGTTCAACCGTTCTCTGCTGCGCGACAGCATCGAAGGTTCCGGTATCCTGAGCAAAGAAGACATCATCGAAGTGATGAAAAAGCTCATCGGTATCCGTAACGGCATCGGTGAAGTGGATGATATCGACCACCTCGGCAACCGTCGTATCCGTTCCGTAGGCGAAATGGCGGAAAACCAATTCCGCGTTGGCCTGGTTCGTGTAGAACGTGCGGTGAAAGAGCGTCTGTCTCTGGGCGATCTGGATACCCTGATGCCGCAGGATATGATCAACGCGAAGCCTATCTCTGCAGCCGTTAAAGAGTTCTTCGGTTCCAGCCAGCTGTCACAGTTTATGGACCAGAACAACCCGCTGTCCGAGATTACGCACAAACGTCGTATCTCTGCACTCGGCCCGGGCGGTCTGACTCGTGAGCGCGCAGGCTTTGAAGTTCGAGACGTACACCCGACCCACTACGGGCGCGTATGTCCGATCGAAACGCCTGAAGGTCCGAACATCGGTCTGATCAACTCCTTGTCCGTGTACGCACAGACTAACGAATACGGCTTCCTCGAAACGCCGTACCGTAAAGTGACCGATGGCGTTGTGACTGACGAGATCCATTATCTTTCTGCTATCGAGGAAGGTAACTACGTTATCGCTCAGGCGAACACCAACCTGACGGAAGAAGGTCGTTTCGTAGACGATCTGGTAACCTGCCGCAGCAAAGGCGAATCCAGCCTCTTTAGCGCAGACCAGGTTGACTACATGGACGTTTCCACCCAGCAGGTGGTTTCTGTCGGTGCGTCCCTGATCCCGTTCCTGGAACACGATGACGCCAACCGTGCATTGATGGGTGCGAACATGCAACGTCAGGCGGTTCCGACTCTGCGCGCTGACAAGCCGCTGGTTGGTACCGGTATGGAACGTGCTGTTGCCGTTGACTCCGGTGTAACCGCAGTTGCTAAACGTGGCGGTACTGTTCAGTACGTGGATGCCTCTCGTATCGTTATCAAAGTTAACGAAGATGAGATGTACCCGGGCGAAGCAGGTATCGACATCTATAACCTGACCAAATATACCCGTTCTAACCAGAACACCTGCATCAACCAGATGCCGTGTGTTTATCTGGGTGAGCCAATTGAGCGCGGCGACGTGCTGGCAGACGGCCCGTCCACCGACCTCGGTGAACTGGCGCTCGGTCAGAACATGCGCGTAGCGTTCATGCCGTGGAACGGTTACAACTTCGAAGACTCCATCCTCGTCTCCGAGCGTGTGGTTCAGGAAGATCGTTTCACCACTATTCACATCCAGGAACTGGCGTGCGTGTCCCGTGACACCAAGCTGGGGCCAGAAGAGATCACTGCAGACATCCCGAACGTGGGTGAAGCCGCGCTCTCCAAACTGGATGAATCCGGTATCGTTTACATCGGTGCGGAAGTGACCGGCGGCGACATTCTGGTTGGTAAGGTAACGCCGAAAGGTGAAACCCAGCTGACGCCAGAAGAGAAACTGCTGCGCGCGATCTTCGGTGAGAAAGCGTCTGACGTTAAAGACTCTTCTCTGCGCGTACCGAACGGTGTTTCCGGTACCGTTATCGACGTTCAGGTCTTTACCCGCGATGGCGTGGAAAAAGACAAACGTGCGCTGGAAATCGAAGAAATGCAGCTCAAACAGGCGAAGAAAGACCTGTCTGAAGAACTGCAGATCCTCGAAGCTGGCCTGTTTAGCCGTATCCACAGCGTGCTGGTTTCCGGTGGTGTTGAAGCTGACAAGCTCGACAAGTTGCCGCGCGACCGCTGGCTGGAACTCGGCCTGACCGACGAAGCGAAACAAAATCAGCTGGAACAACTGGCTGAGCAGTATGACGAACTGAAACACGAGTTCGAGAAAAAACTCGAAGCGAAACGCCGCAAAATCACTCAGGGCGATGATCTGGCACCGGGCGTGCTGAAAATCGTTAAGGTTTATCTGGCCGTTAAACGTCAGATCCAGCCTGGTGATAAAATGGCAGGCCGTCACGGTAACAAGGGTGTTATCTCTAAGATCAACCCGATCGAAGATATGCCATACGATGAAAACGGCACGCCGGTTGACATCGTACTGAACCCGCTGGGCGTACCGTCTCGTATGAACATCGGTCAGATCCTTGAAACCCACCTGGGTATGGCTGCGAAAGGTATCGGCGACAAGATCAACGCCATGCTGAAGCAGCAGCAAGAAGTCGCGAAACTGCGCGAGTTCATCCAGCGTGCATACGATCTGGGCGCTGACGTTCGTCAGAAAGTCGACCTGAGCACCTTCAGCGATGAGGAAGTTCTGCGTCTGGCGGAAAACCTGCGTAAAGGTATGCCGATCGCAACGCCGGTATTCGACGGTGCGAAAGAGTCTGAAATCAAGGAACTGTTACAGCTGGGTGGCCTGCCGACTTCCGGTCAGATCACACTGTTCGACGGTCGTACCGGTGAGCAATTCGAGCGCCAGGTTACCGTTGGCTACATGTACATGCTGAAACTGAACCACCTGGTTGATGACAAGATGCATGCGCGTTCTACCGGTTCTTACAGCCTGGTTACTCAGCAGCCGCTGGGTGGTAAGGCGCAGTTCGGTGGTCAGCGCTTCGGGGAGATGGAAGTGTGGGCGCTGGAAGCATACGGCGCGGCATACACCCTGCAGGAAATGCTCACCGTTAAGTCTGATGACGTGAATGGTCGCACCAAGATGTATAAAAACATCGTGGACGGCAACCATCAGATGGAACCGGGTATGCCTGAGTCCTTCAACGTACTGTTGAAAGAGATTCGTTCGCTGGGTATCAACATCGAGCTGGAAGACGAGTAACTCTCGCTCAAACAGGTCACTGGTGTCGGGGTAAAACCCGGCGCCAGATTGTGCTAACTCCGACGGGAGCAAATCCGTGAAAGACTTATTAAAGTTTCTGAAAGCGCAAACTAAAACCGAAGAGTTTGATGCGATCAAAATTGCTCTGGCCTCGCCAGACATGATCCGTTCATGGTCTTTTGGTGAAGTTAAGAAGCCGGAAACCATCAACTACCGTACGTTCAAACCTGAGCGTGACGGCCTTTTCTGTGCGCGTATTTTCGGGCCAGTAAAAGATTACGAGTGCCTGTGCGGTAAGTACAAGCGCCTGAAACACCGTGGTGTGATCTGTGAGAAGTGCGGCGTTGAAGTGACCCAGACAAAAGTGCGTCGTGAGCGCATGGGCCACATCGAGCTGGCGTCTCCGACCGCCCACATTTGGTTTCTGAAATCTCTGCCGTCCCGTATCGGCCTGCTGCTGGATATGCCGCTGCGCGATATCGAACGTGTTCTGTACTTCGAATCCTATGTGGTTATCGAAGGCGGTATGACCAATCTGGAACGTAACCAGATCCTGACCGAAGAACAGTACCTGGACGCGCTGGAAGAGTTCGGTGACGAATTCGACGCGAAAATGGGCGCCGAAGCTATTCAGGCCCTGCTGAAAAGCATGGATCTGGAGCAAGAGTGCGAACAGCTGCGCGAAGAGCTGAACGAAACCAACTCCGAAACCAAACGTAAGAAGCTGACCAAGCGTATCAAGCTGCTGGAAGCGTTCGTACAGTCTGGTAACAAACCGGAGTGGATGATCCTGACCGTTCTGCCAGTGCTGCCGCCGGACCTGCGTCCGCTGGTTCCGCTGGACGGTGGTCGTTTCGCAACGTCGGATCTGAACGATCTGTACCGTCGCGTGATCAACCGTAACAACCGTCTGAAACGCCTGCTGGATCTGGCGGCACCGGACATCATCGTACGCAACGAAAAACGTATGCTGCAGGAAGCGGTTGACGCCCTGCTGGATAACGGCCGTCGCGGTCGTGCGATCACCGGTTCCAACAAACGTCCGCTGAAATCTTTGGCCGATATGATCAAAGGTAAACAGGGTCGTTTCCGTCAGAACCTGCTCGGTAAGCGTGTTGACTACTCCGGTCGTTCTGTGATCACCGTAGGCCCATACCTGCGTCTGCATCAGTGCGGTCTGCCGAAGAAAATGGCACTGGAGCTGTTCAAACCGTTTATCTACGGCAAGCTGGAACTGCGTGGCCTCGCCACCACCATCAAAGCCGCGAAGAAAATGGTTGAGCGCGAAGAAGCTGTCGTTTGGGATATCCTGGACGAAGTGATCCGCGAACACCCGGTACTGCTGAACCGTGCACCAACACTGCACCGTCTGGGTATCCAGGCGTTTGAACCGGTACTGATCGAAGGTAAAGCTATCCAGCTGCACCCGCTGGTTTGTGCGGCATATAACGCCGACTTCGATGGTGACCAGATGGCTGTTCACGTACCGCTGACGCTGGAAGCCCAGCTGGAAGCGCGTGCGCTGATGATGTCCACCAACAACATTCTGTCTCCGGCGAACGGCGAACCTATCATCGTTCCGTCTCAGGACGTTGTATTGGGTCTGTACTACATGACCCGTGACTGTGTTAACGCCAAAGGCGAAGGCATGGTGCTGACTGGCCCGAA
The DNA here is from genome assembly GCF_000300455.3 of Kosakonia sacchari SP1. Taxonomy (NCBI): domain Bacteria; kingdom Pseudomonadati; phylum Pseudomonadota; class Gammaproteobacteria; order Enterobacterales; family Enterobacteriaceae; genus Kosakonia; species Kosakonia sacchari. Next base: position 4,628,891 of record NZ_CP007215.2, on the reverse strand, counting down.
AGAAGCTGAGCGTATTTACCGCGCTGGCCTGGCCTCTCTGCATGCACGCGTTAAAGTGCGTATCACTGAATATGAAAAAGACGCTAACGGCGAATTCGTAGCGAAAACCAGCCTGAAAGACACGACCGTTGGCCGTGCGATTCTGTGGATGATCGTTCCGAAAGGTCTGCCTTTCTCCATCGTCAACCAGGCGCTGGGCAAGAAAGCTATTTCCAAAATGCTGAACACGTGTTACCGCATTCTGGGCCTGAAACCAACCGTTATCTTCGCGGACCAGACGATGTACACCGGCTTTGCTTATGCAGCGCGTTCAGGTGCATCCGTTGGTATTGATGACATGGTCATCCCGGAGAAGAAACACGAAATCATCAGCGAAGCGGAAGCTGAAGTTGCTGAGATTCAGGAGCAGTTCCAGTCTGGCCTGGTAACCGCTGGCGAACGTTACAACAAAGTTATCGATATTTGGGCCGCGGCGAACGATCGCGTATCCAAAGCGATGATGGATAACCTGCAAACCGAAACCGTTATTAACCGTGACGGCGTTGAAGAGCAGCAGGTTTCCTTTAACAGCATCTACATGATGGCCGACTCCGGTGCGCGTGGTTCTGCAGCCCAGATTCGTCAGCTTGCTGGTATGCGTGGTCTGATGGCGAAGCCGGATGGCTCCATCATCGAAACGCCGATCACCGCGAACTTCCGTGAAGGTCTGAACGTACTCCAGTACTTCATCTCCACGCACGGTGCGCGTAAAGGTCTGGCGGATACCGCACTGAAAACCGCGAACTCCGGTTACCTGACCCGTCGTCTGGTTGACGTGGCGCAGGATCTGGTCGTAACCGAAGACGATTGTGGCACGCTGGAAGGCATCACCATGACGCCGGTTATCGAAGGTGGTGATGTTAAAGAGCCGCTGCGCGATCGCGTTCTGGGTCGTGTAACCGCAGAAGACATTCTGAAGCCGGGTACCGCAGATATTCTGGTTCCGCGCAACACGCTGCTGCACGAACAGTGGTGTGACCTGCTGGAAGCGAACTCTGTTGACTCAGTGAAAGTGCGTTCTGTTGTATCGTGTGACACCGACTTTGGTGTGTGCGCCCACTGCTATGGCCGTGACCTGGCGCGTGGCCACATCATCAACAAAGGTGAAGCCATCGGCGTTATCGCGGCACAGTCCATCGGTGAACCGGGTACACAGCTGACGATGCGTACGTTCCACATCGGTGGTGCGGCATCTCGTGCGGCTGCTGAATCCAGCATCCAGGTGAAAAACAAAGGTAGCATCCGCCTGAGCAACGCGAAGACGGTTGTGAACTCCAGCGGCAAACTGGTTATCACCTCGCGTAACACTGAGCTGAAACTGATCGACGAATTCGGTCGTACCAAAGAAAGCTATAAAGTACCTTACGGTGCGGTCATGGCGAAAGGTGATGGCGAGCAGGTTGCTGGCGGTGAAACCGTTGCAAACTGGGATCCGCATACCATGCCGGTTATCACTGAAGTGGCTGGTTTCATCCGCTTCACTGATATGATCGACGGCCAGACGATTACGCGTCAGACCGACGAACTGACCGGTCTCTCTTCGCTGGTGGTTCTGGACTCCGCAGAGCGTACCGCGGGTGGTAAAGACCTGCGTCCGGCGCTGAAAATCGTTGACGCTAACGGCAACGACGTTCTGATCCCGGGCACCGACATGCCTGCGCAGTACTTCCTGCCGGGTAAAGCGATCGTCCAGTTGGAAGATGGCATCCAGATCGGTGCGGGTGATGCGCTGGCGCGTATTCCGCAGGAATCCAGCGGTACCAAGGACATCACCGGTGGTCTGCCGCGCGTTGCGGATCTGTTCGAAGCACGTCGTCCGAAAGAGCCGGCAATCCTGGCTGAAATCAGCGGCATCATTTCCTTCGGTAAAGAAACCAAAGGGAAACGCCGTCTGGTGATCACGCCGGTTGACGGTAGCGAGCCGTACGAAGAGATGATTCCGAAATGGCGTCAGCTCAACGTGTTTGAAGGTGAACGTGTAGAACGTGGTGACGTGGTTTCCGACGGTCCGGAAGCACCGCACGACATTCTGCGTCTTCGTGGCGTACACGCGGTAACGCGTTATATCACCAACGAAGTACAGGACGTTTACCGTCTGCAGGGCGTTAAGATCAACGATAAGCACATCGAAGTTATCGTTCGTCAGATGCTGCGTAAAGCCACCATCGTTAACGCAGGAAGCTCCGACTTCCTGGAAGGTGAGCAGGTTGAATACTCTCGCGTCAAGATCGCTAACCGCGATCTGGAAGCAGCAGGCAAAATCGGTGCAACCTATGCACGCGATCTGCTGGGTATCACCAAAGCGTCTCTGGCAACCGAGTCCTTCATCTCCGCGGCATCGTTCCAGGAGACTACTCGTGTGCTTACCGAAGCAGCCGTTGCGGGCAAACGCGACGAACTGCGCGGTCTGAAAGAGAACGTTATCGTGGGTCGTTTGATCCCGGCTGGTACCGGTTATGCGTACCACCAGGATCGTATGCGCCGTCGCGCCGCTGGCGAACTGCCGGCAGCACCGCAGGTGACTGCGGAAGATGCGTCCGCGAGCCTGGCAGAACTGCTGAACGCAGGTCTGGGTGGTTCCGACAACGAGTAATCGTTTCGCGTAATAAAAACCCGCTTCGGCGGGTTTTTTTATGCCTGAAATTCAGATTTTAAGACCTCGATCGCGTTTCAGGACGCAGTGTACGCACGGCGAGTTGCAGAATCTTCGCGACGGTTAACTCACCAGGAACGTACTATGACTTCACGTATCACCCTTCTATTACTTACTATTTTGTTTGGCGGCATGGCACATGCTGAAACCGCTTTTCGCCAGCTACGCATGGAAGAAAACAGTGCCCGCCCGCTGGATGTCGCGGTCTGGTATCCCACGCCAGAACGCGGTAAAGCGGAAACCGTGGGAGAGAACATCGTCTTTAGCGGTACTGCTGCGTTACGCGATGCAAAACCCGCTGCTGGCGCTCATCCGCTGTTATTGATTTCGCACGGTTACGGCGGCAACTGGCGTAATCTTAACTGGCTGGCGCAGCAGATGGCGGATGAGGGGTATATCGTCGCCGCGCCCGATCATCCGGGGACCACGACGCGCAATAAAAAACCGCAAGATGCAAAACAGCTTTGGCTACGTCCACAGGATCTCCACCACGTGCTGGATAAACTGCTTGCTGAGCCTGATCTCGCGGGGTTGGTGGATACGCAACGTATTGCGGCGCTGGGTCACTCCCTGGGAGGCTGGACGGTTCTGGAGCTCGCTGGTGGGCGTTTTGATAGCCGCCGTTTTATGGCTGATTGTCAGCAATATGCTGTGCTGTCGGGTTGCAAGCTGGCTTCTACGCTGGGCATCGATCAGCCCTCAGCAAGCGACATGTTGTCGCTGAATATGCGTGACTCACGGATCAAAGCGGTGGTTTCGCTCGATCTCGGCCTGGCGCGTGGCTTCACGCCAGAAAGCCTTAAGCAGATAACTATTCCAGTACTGGTCATGGCGGCGCAGGCAGATAGCGATGAACTGCCTGCCCGTCTCGAATCGGGTTATCTTGCAGAACACATACCGGTCGCTCACCAGCGTTATGTTCACGTAGAGGGGGCGACGCATTTTAGCTTTATGCAATTATGCAAGCCGGGTGCGGCTGCATTAATCGACGCGCAAGATCCAGGAGAAGGGATCGTCTGCCAGGACGGAGTTAGCTTTAGCCGGGCAGAAATTCATCAACGCCTCTTTAAGCAAATCAGCGCGTTTCTGCAACAGACACTGGTTTATTCTCCGATGTGAGACGGTAATCCGTCGGGCTCATCCCACTAATACGGATAAACTCGCGATTAAAGTTAGACTTGGTAGCAAACCCTGAGTCCAGCATGATCGCTGTCACCGGCGCGTCGGAATTGCGTAATAGCTGCTGTGCATAGTGAATACGAAAACGGTTGATCCACTGCGAGACATTGCAGCCGCATGTCTGGTTAACTGCTCGCGAGATCTGTCGTGCAGGAATGCCCAATTTTTTTGCCAGCGTGTTAAGCGTCAGGTCGGTATTCAGGAAAAGGTGTTGTTCGCGAACGCGGGCTTCAATGCGCTGATAAGTGGCAAGCTGGTCTTTGTCATCCGCACTGGCTTCGTGTTCGATAGACGAGGTTGGCAACTCAACGGGCGCGGTTTTACCGCGATAAACAATGGCCAGGCAGATAAACGGCAGCAAGATTGCCTGGGAGATCGCCACCAGTTGTGGTGCCTGTTGACCATGATAAAAATGAAAATCCAGCGCAATAGCCAGATCGGTCAGCGCGGAAAAGCACAGGAAACTACCCGCCAGCAGCGCCATGCGCGATGTTATTGTGGCCTCGCTTAGACGCGAGAAGACAAACACATCGGCGCCTTGCCTGGCGGTTGTGATTAACCCTGCACCGTAACCGAGATACAGCAATACCAGCACGATGTCGGTGGTATCAGGCGCAGCCAAATTGAACACCAAAGCAATGGCGGGTGGGAGTGCGAAGAGTGCAAACTTTTGCCTGCGATTACGTCCGGTAAAGTGAGCGAAACAGTGCCATGCCAGCGGAGGCAGCACTATGGCTACCATCGATTGTAATTGACGTAAAAACAGAGCATCGAATTGCCAGCGCAGGGCGGACATCAGTACCAGCAGGGTGCAGGCGCCAATAAACACCGCTGTGCTGCGGAAACCTGATGCCCGTTGCAGGCAAACCTTCAATAGCAAAATCAGCAAGATGGAGAGCGTGTAAAAGGGAAATGGAATGGCTGGCACAAGTCACCTGGATCGTAAAAAAACAGTATCGAATGCCATGTTGTGCCATAAATGGGGGCGAAAAACACCTCACGACTTTTAGCGGCGCGAAAAAAAGCCCGCCAGAGCGGGCAGAGTCGTCGTATTGAAGCGGTGCCTTAATCACGCGGCGGTATGCGGCGGTAAAGCTCGATCATATCGGTTGCCAGATCCTGAATCACCATCGCGTTCATCAGGTGATCCTGCGAATGAACGGTGATCAAATTCACCGGCAGTTTACCGGTGCCTTCATCGAGCCCGATAAGCTGGGTTTGAATTTTATGCGCGGCTTTAACGAATTCGCGCGACTCTTCCATCGCTTTTTCTGCTTCCGCAAAGTCGCCTTTACGCGCCATCTGTAACGCGGTTAATGCCTGGCTACGCGCCGCGCCCGCGTTAACCAACAACTCCATAATGATGGTTTCTAAATCTTCCACGCATTCACTCCAGTAACTTAAGGGCTTTTTCCAGAACGACATCGCCTTTCATCATGCCGTAATCCATCATGTCGATAACCGCCACTTTCTTACCCAGCGGATCCGCCTGCGCCTGCAATTTTGCCTGCTCGTATTTCACCTGCGGGCCCAGCAACACGATATCCGCTGTTGCAATTTCATCTTTAAATTCCGCAACAGGAACCGCTTTGATAGTGACCTCGACGCCTTTTTTCTGCGCCGCGTCTTTCATGCGTTGCACCAACATGCTGGTGGACATACCTGCTGCACAGCATAAAACGATGTTTTTCATAGTCAGCCTCGGTGTTGATGGGATAGGTGATAATTATCCCGCGCTGTTGGGTTCAACAACCGCTTTACCGCGATTGTGTGTAGGGCATCACAAAGAATCCCTGCATAACATGAAACCGGTTGCAACCTTGCGAAGCGCCGCCCGGTTACGGATGATTCACCAGTAGAATCCGGTTCTTACCTTGCTGCTTCGCTTTATAAAGCGCTTCATCCACACGCCCGACTAATTGGTTCAGCGGTTCCATATTCCACTCGCCCAAACCGGCGCTAAAAGTGACCAGTAGCTCTTTTTCGCGCCAGGTACGGTTCTCCACTTTCACACGCCACTGCTCCAGTAGCGCCAGCGCGTTATCAATATGTGCATGCGGGAAAATCACCGCGAACTCTTCGCCACCGTAGCGATAGAGCGAAATCCCCTGCGGCTGCAGGATCTGGATACCTTCGCGCGCTACGTTGCGCAGCACGATGTCGCCATTCAAATGGCCCCAGGTATCGTTAATGGATTTGAAGTTATCGATATCCACCAGAGCCAGCGCGAACGGCTGATGATCGTTCATCAGCGCGGCAATATCGGCATCAAAGGCGCGGCGATTCTTACAATTGGTCAGTGCATCCATGGTTGCCTGCCGCACCCACGTTTGTTCCCGCTCTTTACTGCTTTCAATCGCTTTGCTCAGCATCGCTTCGAGCCGTGGGGCGCGGGTTACATCACCGGTTTTTATCGCATCAATAATGTTGATCAGCACCGTGCGCGAGCTGTGGCGTAAATAGAGGCCAAACAGAATGATAAACACCGCCGCCGTGGTGAACCCCCAACCAACAAGCTGAATCTGATGGTGGACGCGTTTATCCAGTGTGCTGGCGGACACTTTATAGATCACAAACCACTCCGGGTTGGTGAAGGCGTAGTAGTAATACCAGCACGCATTTTTTTCATCGAAAAGCGCGCCTTCAGCACTGGTCATCGCTGCGAGTATTGCCGGGCTGATAAGTGTCTTGAATAACGCGCCAGTGTCCGGGTGCAACATCGCTTTGCCTTCGCCGTCGATAACGAAGAATTCGCCAGGCATCGGAGGTTGCATGGTGCGCAGGGTGAAACCCATTGAAGCCAGATCAAGGTGAAAAGCCAGCGTCCCTTTTAATTTACCGTCTGGCGCTATTACCGGTTTATAGATGCTGACCGTCGGGTTATGGGTAAAAAAATCCATATAGGTACGGGTATAGTGATTAAACATGCTGGCTTCCGCCTGGTGCATAAACCACGGACGCGTACTGGCATTGAAATTCTCACCGCTGCCCATCACCTGCGGTGCGCGCAGATAAACGCCGCGCGAGTCGGCGAGAGAAATCGACGACACCGACGGCATCAGTGCCAGTAACTGCATCAGTAATTTCAGTCCCTTGTCCCGATCGCCAGTTACGGTGGCGTCTAACTGATTATCATGGGCAAAGAACGCAGTGGCGCGATTAAGAATATAGTCGTTTTCGCGCAGGATCGACTGGGTGTAGTTCACCGCCAGGTTATGCGCGAAATTGCGATTCACATCGTGGTACTCCTCCAGCGTCTCTTTGCGCATACCGACGATAATCATTATCGCGATGATCACAAAACTGACGAGGATCCCGGCAAGGCTCACCAGAATTGGTCTTATAAATGAAAGTTGTTTGATATGCATTTTCTTGTCCTTGAACATGCAAAAGAGGAACTGTTAACAGTATAGGGGCTGCGCAAGAGATAGCGTACCTGAAGTGAGTAAGGCGGAGCGGAAGAGAGGAAGAGCGCCCGCTCCGGTCAGTCTCATAACCTGACAGCGCAAGCATGACTGTTCGGGCGACAAGCCGCTATCGCCCGATTTTGCTTTTACGTAACAGGCCGAAAACGTGTTAACCCGTTATCTGCGAGTTGCGACTTTTTTGCGGCGCACGTCCCAGCCAGCTATCCCAGTCTTTCCACACCGGTTGCAGCCCACGGGCGATCAGCGCGTCGGCAACCTCCTGCGGTCGGCGCTCATCATGGGGCGAAAATTGCTCCAGCTCCGGGTGATTATCGGCATAGCCGCCCGGCTGCGTTTTGGAAAAGGCGCTTACGTTATTAATCGCCAGCGGAATCACGTGATCGCGAAAGTGCGGTGACTCGCGCGTGGATAGCGACAGCTCCGTATCCGGTGCCAGCAGGCGAAACGCGCAAATGGTTTGCACCAGTTGCCGCTCATCCATCACCGACGCCGGTTCCACGCCTCCCGCGCAAGGGCGCAGGCGGGGGAAAGAGATGGAATAACGGCTTTTCCAGTAGCGCTGTTGCAGCCACAGCAAATGTTCGGCAACCATATAGCAATCCACCCGCCAGCTGTCGGACAGACCCATTAACGCGCCGAGTCCGATCTTGTCGATACCCGCACGGCCCAGCCTGTCCGGCGTCTCCAGCCGCCAGAAGAAGTCCTGTTTTTTACCGCGCAGATGGTGACGTGCGTACTGGCCTTCGTGGTACGTTTCCTGGTAGACCATTACGCCATCAAGACCAAGGTTTTTCAGCTCGGCGTATTCCGGCTCGGAGAGCGGCTGCACTTCCATTTGCAACGAGGCGAACTGGCGGCGGATCGCCGGCATATGGCGGCGAAAATAGTCCATCCCGACTTTGCCCTGGTGCTCACCAGTGACCAGCAACAGATGCTCAAACCCCAGTTCGCGTATGGCCGCGCATTCACGTGCAATCTCCTGCTCATCCAGCGTTTTGCGCTTCAGATGATTGCTCATCGAAAACCCGCAATAGGTGCAGTCATTGGCGCAAAGGTTAGAAAGATAAAGCGGAACATAAAAGCTGACAGTGTTGCCAAAACGTTGGCGCGTGAGCCGCTGCGCTTGCTGTGCCATCGGTTCAAGAAAACCCGCGGCGGCGGGGGAGAGCAGCGCCATCATATCGTCGCGCGTTGGTTGCCGGGCATTGAGTGCGCGTTCGACATCGGCGGCGGTTTTACTGTGGATGCGCAGGAGGATATCGTCCCAGTCCAGTTGCCGCCAGCGGTCGGTGAAGGTGCTCATAATGTCCCCTCCAGAAAACCGGTGAGCGGGCTGGTGGCCTGTGCGTAACGTTGGCGAGCGCCCGGTACGGCCTGACGGGCCAGCGTTCCAGCCTCGACCGCCAGGCGAAAAGCGCGCGCCATGTTGACCGGGTCGTCGGCGACCGCTATCGCGGTATTCACCAGCACCGCGTCAGCCCCCATCTCCAGCGCCTGCGCCGCGTGGCTGGGGGCACCGATCCCGGCATCGACCACCACCGGCACATTCGCCTGCTCGATAATAATCTCCAGCATGGCGCGGGTTTCCAGCCCTTGGTTGGAACCGATTGGCGCGCCCAGCGGCATGACCGCAGCGCAACCCACCTCTTCAAGCCGCTTGCACAGTACCGGATCGGCACTGCAATAGGGCAGAACCACAAAGCCCATCTGCACCAGTTTTTCCGCTGCGCGCAACGTTTCAATCGGATCGGGCAGCAGCCAGCGGGCATCCGGGTGAATTTCCAGTTTTAGCCAGTGTGTGCCGAGCGCTTCCCGCGCCAGTTGCGCGGCGAAAATCGCCTCTTCGGCGTTTTTCGCCCCGGAGGTGTTAGGCAGCAACGTCACACCCGCATCCAGCAAGGGTTGCAACAGCATATCGGTGCGCTGGCGCAGGTCGACGCGCTTCATCGCTAGCGTTACCAGTTCGCTGCCCGACGCGTGAATTGCCTCGACCATCAGTTGTGGCGTGGCGAACTTGCCGGTGCCGGTAAAAAGCCGTGAAGTGAACTCTTTTTCTGCAATACGTAACATCTCAGCCCCCTGCGATAACCTGAAACAGCAGGATGTGATCGCCGTCCTGCACAAGGTGGTTTTCCCACTGCTCGCGCGGCAGGATCTGTTGATTAACGGCCAGCGCGACACCGGGTTTGAGCTGATTGAGTTGCTCAAGCAAAGTCGCGACGGAAAGCCCGGCGACGCAGTTCATCGACTCGTCATTGAAGCGTATCTGCATGTCGCCCTCCACAAACCGGGCACTGGCGGGAAGCGTGCAATGCCAGCGTGCGCCAAAGATTGGTGCGCGCGTCGAACAGGCGCAACTCACCGCTGGTGGTGTGCAGGCCGTTCAGCAATTTGATGGCTTCCAGCGCCTGCATGGCACCCATAATGCCGACCACCGGGCCGACAATACCGGCGGTGCGACAGTTGCGTTCTGGCTCGCTGTCGTCCGGCCATAAACAGCGGTAGCAACCCTGTTGCCAGGGCGGTGTCAGCACCATCAATTGACCACCAAAACCGACCGCGCTGGCGGTGATAAGCGGTGTCTCCAGCGCCACGCAGGCGGCGTTGATCGCCTGGCGCGTCAGCATATTGTCGCTACAGTCGAGCACCACATCGGCCTGCTGAACCTGCTCGCGCAGAACCTCGCTGCTTAAGCGCTGCTGGAGCGTAATCAGCTCAATATCCGGGTTTAATCTGTGCAGGCGCTGCGCGGTGACCTGGGTTTTCGGCTGGTTGATATCGTCAGTGGTAAATAAAATCTGCCGCTGCAAGTTGCTCAGGTGTACGGCGTCGTCATCTGCCAGTACCAGCGTGCCGATCCCTGCGCCAGCAAGGTAGACCGCCGCCGGTGCGCCAAGGCCACCGAGGCCGACAATTAATACCCGGCTGGCGAGCAGTTTTTGCTGACCGGTAACCGCGATATCCTCCAGCAGGATCTGGCGGCTGTAGCGCATAAAATCGCGATCATTCATCGCCCACCCCCGCCAGTTGTAACAACTGATGCGTTGCTTGTTGCCAGTCATCCGCCTGGGTAATGGCGCTGACTACTGCAATGCTGCCCACGCCGGTTGCCAATACATCCGGCGCACGCGCAAGGCTGATACCGCCGATAGCAACGGTTGGATAATCTTCCAGCCGTGCAATATGACGCGCCAGTTGTTCCAGCCCCTGCGGGGCAGAAGGCATCTGTTTGGTGTGCGTGGGAAAGACATGCCCCAGCGCGATGTAAGAGGGGCGCGCCGCCAGCGCAACGTCGATTTCCATATCGTCATGCGTGGAGACGCCAAGGCGCAAACCCGCCGAGCGAATGGCGCTTAAATCGGTCGTTTCCAGATCTTCCTGACCAAGATGCACACCGTAGGCATGGTGTTTGATCGCCAGTCGCCAGTAGTCGTTAATAAACAGCCGTGCGTTAACGCGGCGGCCAAGCGCGATGGCTGCAACTACATCCGCTTCAACCTCTTCGTCGCGCTTATCCTTAATGCGTAGTTGCAGGGTGCGCACGCCCGCTTCCAGTAAACGGGCAATCCATTCGACGCTGTCGACCACCGGGTAAAGCCCGAGGCGAAAAGGCACCGGCGGGAAATCGGGCTGATACATCAGGCTTTCTCCTTTTTCAGGTATATCTCGCCGCCGCGTGCGCGGAAATCGCTGGATTTATCCGCCATGCCGACTTCAATCGCCTGGGTTGCTGCGTAGTCACGCACCTCTTGCGAGATTTTCATTGAGCAGAATTTCGGCCCGCACATGGAGCAGAAGTGCGCCACTTTGCCGGATTCCTGCGGTAGCGTTTCATCGTGGTAGGCGCGTGCGGTAAACGGATCGAGCGCGAGGTTGAATTGATCTTCCCAGCGGAACTCAAAACGCGCTTTCGACATGGCGTTGTCACGGATCTGCGCGCCAGGGTGACCTTTAGCCAGATCGGCGGCGTGAGCGGCGATCTTGTAGGTGATGAGCCCCTGTTTGACGTCCTCTTTGTTCGGCAGGCCAAGGTGTTCTTTCGGCGTGACATAACAGAGCATCGCGCAGCCAAACCAGCCGATCATCGCCGCGCCAATACCGGAGGTGAAGTGGTCATAACCCGGCGCGATATCGGTGGTTAGCGGCCCCAGCGTATAGAACGGCGCTTCGTGGCAGTGCTCCAGCTCCTCGGTCATGTTGCGGCGGATCATCTGCATTGGCACATGCCCCGGGCCTTCAATCATCACCTGGACGTCATACTCCCAGGCGATTTTGGTCAGTTCGCCAAGCGTGTGTAGCTCGGCAAACTGCGCTTCGTCGTTGGCGTCCTGAATGGAGCCTGGGCGCAAGCCATCGCCAAGCGATAGCGAAACGTCATAGGCGGCGCAGATTTCGCAGATCTCGCGAAAGTGGGTGTAGAGGAAGTTTTCCTGATGATGGGAGAGGCACCATTTCGCCATGATCGAGCCGCCGCGCGAGACAATGCCTGTCAGGCGCTGCGCGGTCATTGGCACATAGCGCAACAGCACACCTGCGTGGATGGTGAAATAGTCCACCCCTTGCTCCGCCTGCTCCAGCAGCGTGTCGCGAAACGCCTCCCAGGTGAGATCTTCGGCGATCCCGTTGACCTTCTCCAGCGCCTGGTAGATCGGCACTGTACCGATCGGTACCGGGCTGTTACGCAGGATCCATTCGCGGGTTTCATGGATATAACGGCCGGTGGATAAATCCATGACCGTGTCCGCGCCCCAGCGCGTCGACCAGACCAGTTTTTCCACCTCCTCTTCGATCGAGGAAGTGACCGCCGAGTTGCCGATATTGGCGTTCACCTTCACCAGGAAGTTGCGACCAATGATCATCGGTTCCGATTCCGGGTGGTTAATATTAGCTGGGATAATCGCCCTCCCGGCGGCGACTTCATCGCGCACAAATTCCGGCGTGATGTTTTCCGGCAGCCTGGCGCCAAAACCCTCACCCGGATGCTGCCTGCGTAACACTTCGCTGCGAATGCGCTCGCGGCCCATGTTTTCGCGAATGGCGATGAACTCCATCTCCGGCGTGACGATGCCTTTGCGGGCATAGTGCAACTGCGTGACGCACTGACCAGCTTTCGCACGGCGCGGCGTCAGTAAACCGCGAAAACGCAGTTCGTCGAGTCCGTCATCGGCCAGCCGTTCGTTGGTATAGACAGAGCTGCGTTGTTCCAGCGTTTCGCTGTCGTCACGGGCGGCAATCCACGGTGCGCGCAGTTTCGCCAGCCCTTGCTGGACATCAATCGCAATCTCCGGATCGCCATATGGGCCCGAGGTGTCGTACACCGGTACCGCTTCGTTCTCTTCAAACAGCGGGTGTTCTTTTGTGCCGCCGGTAAGCGTTGGACTCAGCTGGATTTCGCGCATCGGAATGCGAATATCAGGTTGCGAACCGGTGATGTAGATGCGGCGTGAGTTGGGGAAAGCGGTGCCTTCCAGCGTGTCGATGAAGTGTTGCGCATGGGCGCGTTGTTCACGGCGTGTAAGTTTTTCAGACATAGCTCATTCCAGAATGTAAAGGATATGGCTTGTCAGACGACGGATGGAGTAATGGCAGCAAACCGCCCGTGAGGGTGGTTGATGTGAATGGATTACTCTTGTTCCCTTCGCAGGTTTTAACCTGATCAGGTTCCGCGGATCCCGAATGAACGGTCTCAGCCTTTTCCCCTTCATCCTTCACGCTGCCTCTGTGTTGGCTGCGTTCACTCACCACGGTCACTTACTTGATGTAAGCTGCCGGGGATTCACGAACTTGCCGTCTCGACGCATCGCGAATGATGTTGTGGAAATATAGGCACTCCGACAAGAAAAACCCGTCCGAAGACGGGGACTGCTTTTTAAATTACGCGTTAATGTTTAAGAACTCAAGCCGGTCGCGCGACGCTGCTTTCGTCGTTGGCGCTCTCTTTGAGGTTGTTATCAAAGGCCAGCACGATTAACTTGTCTTCAAGGGTAAAACGGGCAGCCAGCGCTTCGCCAATATCGGAGAGCGCTTGCTGGAACTCCAGACAGTTATCGTCATCAATGGCGTTTTCCAGGCTGGAGTCGTAATAGTTCATGATTTCTACAGTATTCGCTTCAAGCATTGGGTAAAGCTGCGTCGCCGCTAAAAGTGGGCTGCTCCCTTCCAATTCGCTGATGATGCGTTCATAAATATTGAAGTGGCCAGCGGAAAGGTATTCCACCAGGTTGTGGCAAAAGTCGTCCAGCGCTTTTTCGTTAAGCTGCATGTATGATCCTTTACCAGGCTTAATGCCAACCAGATTGTAATAAGAAACAAGCAGTTGCTTACGCGCTTGCAGCCAATGGTCGACAAGTTTGTTACTTCCTCCAACGCGCTCTGTCAGGCTTTCTAACTGGTTTAGCATAAATGGCTCCGCAAATATGTAAGATCAAAACGATGTAATAATAATGTTAATAACATGCCAGTAAAGCGAAGGTAGTTCACCAAATGGTACGTATTATTGAAGCACACGATCAGGGCTGGTGGATCGTCAGCCATGAACAAAAATTATGGATGCCCGGCGGGGAATTACCACACGGCAAGGCAGGAAATTTCGATCTTGTGGGGCAGAGCGCGCTTCACATTGGCGAGTGGCAGGGTGAAGCGGTATGGATGATCCGCCAGAATCGTCGCCAGGACATGGGATCTGTACGTCTGCTCATCGATCAAGACGTGGGACTGTTTCAACTGGCGGGCCGCGGCGTGCAACTGGCGGAGTTTTATCGTTCACACCAGTTTTGCGGTTACTGCGGGCACACCATGCACCCCAGTAAAACCGAATGGGCAATGCTGTGTGATCACTGTCGCGAGCGCTATTACCCGCAAATCGCCCCTTGCATCATTGTCGCCATCCGCCGTGATGACAGCATTTTGCTGGCGCAGCACACGCGCCATCGTAATGGCATTTACACGGTGCTTGCCGGATTCGTCGAAGTGGGCGAAACCCTTGAACAAGCGGTGGCGCGAGAAGTAATGGAAGAGAGCGGCATCAAAGTGAAGAATTTGCGCTATGTCACTTCGCAACCGTGGCCGTTCCCGCAATCGCTGATGACTGCGTTTATGGCGGAATATGACAGCGGCGAAATCCACATTGATCCAAAGGAGCTGCTGGATGCGGGATGGTATCGCTATGACAATTTGCCGCTGTTACCGCCTCCGGGTACGGTGGCGCGCCGCCTCATCGAGGATACGGTGGCGATGTGTCGGGCAGACGACGAATAAGGTGTATATACTGGCGGCCTGACGCTTGAGGAACTGACAATGACCGAACTGAAAAACGATCGTTACCTGCGCGCGCTCCAGCGCCAGCCAGTAGATATGACCCCGGTGTGGATGATGCGCCAGGCAGGCCGCTATTTACCGGAATATAAAGCGACCCGCGCGCAAGCAGGCGATTTTATGTCGCTGTGCAAAAACGCCGAACTGGCCTGCGAAGTGACGCTACAGCCGCTGCGCCGCTACCCGCTTGATGCGGCGATCCTTTTCTCCGACATCCTTACCGTGCCGGATGCGATGGGGCTGGGGCTTTATTTCGAAGCCGGTGAAGGGCCGCGTTTTACCTCGCCCATCACCTGTAAGGCCGATGTTGATAAGCTGCCGGTGCCAGACCCGGAAAACGAACTGGGCTACGTGATGAACGCCGTGCGCACCATTCGCCGTGAGCTGAAAGGGGAAGTGCCGCTGATCGGCTTTTCCGGCAGCCCGTGGACGCTGGCAACCTATATGGTGGAAGGTGGCAGCAGCAAAGCGTTTACCCTGATTAAAAAAATGATGTACGCCGAGCCGCACACGCTGCATGCGCTGCTGGATAAGCTGGCGCAGAGCGTCACGCTGTACCTCAACGCGCAGATCCGCGCGGGCGCACAATCCGTAATGATTTTCGATACCTGGGGTGGCGTGCTGACCGGGCGCGATTATCAGCAATTCTCGCTCTACTACATGCATAAAATTGTCGATGGTCTGCTGCGTGAAAACGAAGGCCGCCGCGTGCCAGTGACGTTATTCACCAAAGGCGGCGGGCAGTGGCTGGAAGCGATGGCAGAAACAGGTTGTGATGCGCTGGGCCTCGACTGGACAACCGATATTACCGATGCACGCCGTCGCGTTGGTCATAAAGTTGCGCTGCAAGGCAATATGGACCCGTCTATGCTTTACGCGCCGCCTGCGCGCATTGAAGAAGAGGTCGCGACGATTCTCGCGGGCTTCGGCAAAGGCGAAGGCCATGTGTTTAACCTCGGTCACGGCATTCATCAGGATGTCCCGCCGGAACATGCAGGAGTATTTGTCGAGGCGGTGCATCGCCTGTCGGCCTCCTGGCATCAGTAAGGAGAGAGTATGGATCTCGCGTCACTACGCGCACAACAACTTGAACTGGCTTCTTCGGTGATCCGTGAGGATCGTCTGGATAAGGATCCGCCCACATTGATCGGCGGGGCCGATGTCGGTTTTGAGCAGGGTGGAGAAGTGACGCGAGCGGCAATGGTGCTGCTCTCCTGGCCTTCGCTGGAGCTGGTTGAGTATCAGGTGGCGCGTATCGCCACCACTATGCCTTATATCCCCGGTTTCCTCTCGTTTCGTGAATACCCGGCGCTGCTGGCGGCGTGGGAACAGCTGTCGCAAAAACCCGATTTGCTGTTTGTCGATGGCCACGGGATTTCCCATCCGCGCCGTCTCGGCGTTGCCAGCCATTTTGGCTTGCTGGTCGATGTGCCGACTATCGGCGTGGCGAAAAAGCGGCTGTGCGGCAAGTTCGAGCCGCTGGCGGACGAGCCAGGTGCGCTCTCGCCGTTGATGGATAAAGGCGAAAAGCTCGCCTGGGTGTGGCGCAGCAAGGCGCGCTGCAATCCATTGTTTGTCACTACCGGGCATCGTGTCAGCCAGGATAGCGCGCTTGCGTGGGTGCAGCGCTGCATGAAAGGCTACCGATTACCGGAACCGACGCGCTGGGCAGACGCTGTGGCATCCGGTCGGCCTGCGTTTACGCGTTGGCAGGCAATTAAGCGCGATATCAGGTAAACTGCCGCGCATTACCGATTTTGAGAAACGATCATGTTACAAAACCCAATTCACCTGCGTCTGGAAAAGCTGGAAAGCTGGCAGCACGTCGTCTTTATGGCTTGCCTGTGCGAGCGTATGTACCCCAATTACGCCATGTTCTGCCAGCAGACAGAGTTTGGCGACCCGCAGCTTTACCGCCGGATCCTTGACCTGGTGTGGGAAACGCAGATCGTCAAAGACGCGAAAGTGAACTTCGACAGCCAGCTGGAGAAACTGGAAGAGGCGATTCCGGTGGCGGACGACTACGATCTGTACGGTGTCTACCCGGCTATTGATGCCTGCGTGGCACTCAGTGAACTGATTCATTCGCGCCTGAGCGGTGAAACGTTGGAGCATGCTATCGAGGTCAGTAAAACGTCGATCACTACCGTTGCGATGCTGGAAATGACCCAGCAAGGTCGCGAAATGACCGACGAAGAGCTGCGAGAAAACCCGGCTGTTGAGCAAGAATGGGATATTCAGTGGGAGATTTTCCGCCTTCTGGCAGCCTGCGAAGAACGCGATATTGAGCTGATTAAAGGGCTGCGCGCAGACCTGCGCGAGGTCGGCGAGAGCAATATCGGTATAAATTTGCAGCAATGAGACAATAAAACGTGATTTAACGCCTGTTTTGTCGTGCCTGAAGGCTTCCCTTAATACCCCCGTCTGGTCTACATTTGGGGGGCGAAAATAAGTGGCTATCGGTGCGTGTATGCAGGAGAGTGCTTTTGAGGCATTTCCGTCGCACTCGATGCTTAGCAAGCGATAAACACATTGAAAGGATAACTTATGAACAAGACTCAACTGATTGATGTAATTGCAGACAAGGCTGATCTGTCTAAAGCGCAAGCGAAAGCTGCACTGGAATCCACCCTGGCTGCCGTTACTGAGTCTCTGAAAGCAGGTGATGCGGTACAACTGGTTGGTTTCGGTACCTTCAAAGTGAACCACCGCGCTGAGCGTACTGGCCGCAACCCGCAGACCGGTAAAGAAATCAAAATCGCCGCAGCTAACGTACCGGCATTTGTTTCTGGTAAAGCACTGAAAGACGCAGTTAAGTAAGACCGCGTGGCAGTGAACAGTTTTGTCGAAGGGGCGGTTTCGCCCCTTTTGTCATTCTGGCGTCGCCCGCTGTTGTTAGCGGGCGCAGCGCTGTTGCTGACAGCCTGTAGCCATGACTCCTCCTTACCGCCTTTTACCGCCAGCGGGTTTGCCGGCGATCAGGGCGCAGTGCGGATCTGGCGTAAAGATTCAGACGGTGAGACGCATTTGCTCGCCGCATTTAGCCCGTGGCACCACGGGAATACATCGCTTAGCGAATACCGCTGGCAGGGCGATACGTTAACTCTCATTGAACTCAATGTTTACGGTAAACCGCCGGAGCATATTCGCGTCCGTTTTGACGATCGCGGCGAGCTGAGCTTTATGCAGCGTGAGGTCGACGGGCAGAAACAGCAGCTTTCCAGCGATCAGGTCGCCCTGTATCGCTACCGGGCAGAGCAGATCCGCCAGACCAGTGACGCGTTGCGTCAGGGGCGGGTGATCCTGCGTCAGGGGCGCTGGCAGGCCAACCATACGGTACAGACCTGCGAAGGACAGACCGTGAAGCCCGATCTGGATGATTACGCCTTAAACCGTATTGAGCAGCGCCAGAACCGCTCTGCGGTTGCGGTAAGCGTCGCATGGCTGGAAGCGCCGGAAGGCGCGCAGCTATTGCTGGTGGCGAATGCGGATTTCTGCCGCTGGCAGCCGACGGAAAAGAATTTCTGAAAACCCTCTCCCCGCTGGAGAGAGGGTGAAAGGGCGAGAGTTACTTGCCTTGCTCGCGCGCAATTGCGCGGTAACCAATATCCCGGCGGCTGAAGCTGCCATCCCAGTGAATATCGGTCATTAAGGCATACGCGCGCTGCTGCGCTTCGGCGACGGTGTTACCCAGTGCGGTAACGCACAGCACGCGCCCGCCGTTGGTCAGCACCTGGTCGTCGGCAGAGAGTTTGGTGCCTGCGTGGAACACTTTACCGTCTGCTACTTCTTCCAGCGGTAAACCGTGGATCACATCGCCATTGCGGTAGTTGCCCGGATAACCACCTGCTGCAACCACAACGCCCAGCGATGCGCGGTTATCCCACTCTGAGGTTTTCTCATCCAGCTTGCCTTCACACGCGGCCAGGCACAGCTCCACCAGGTCAGACTGCATGCGCAGCATAATTGGCTGGGTTTCCGGGTCGCCAAATCGGCAGTTGAACTCGATAACTTTCGGGTTGCCCTGCTTGTCGATCATCAGCCCGGCATACAGGAAACCGGTGTAGGTATTCCCTTCCGCCGCCATACCGCGCACGGTTGGCCATATGACGCGTTCCATGGTGCGCTGATGCACTTCATCCGTCACCACAGGCGCAGGCGAGTAAGCGCCCATACCGCCGGTATTCGGGCCGGTATCGCCATCACCGACGCGTTTGTGATCCTGGCTGGTGGCCATTGGCAGCACGTGTTCCCCATCAACCATCACGATAAAGCTGGCTTCTTCACCATCGAGAAACTCTTCAATCACAATGCGGTGGCCCGCGTCGCCAAAAGCATTACCTGCCAGCATATCGTGAACCGCTGCTTCGGCTTCTTCGAGCGTCATGGCGACGATCACGCCTTTGCCCGCCGCCAGACCATCGGCCTTGATCACGATAGGCGCACCTTTCTCACGCAGGTAAGCCAGCGCAGGTTCGATGTCGGTAAAATTCTGGTACTCGGCGGTCGGGATATTGTGGCGCGCGAGGAAGTCTTTGGTGAATGCTTTGGAGCCTTCCAGTTGTGCGGCGCCCTGTGTGGGGCCAAAAATCTTCAGGCCAGCCGCGCGAAATGCGTCGACCACGCCGATCACCAGCGGTGCTTCCGGGCCAACGATAGTCAGATCGATCTTCTCATTCTGCGCAAAACTCAGCAGCGCCGGGATGTCGGTTGCGCCAATCGCGACGTTTTGCAGCGTCGGTTCCAGTGCCGTACCGGCGTTACCCGGTGCGACAAAAACGGTATCAACCAGCGGCGACTGTGCGGCTTTCCATGCCAGCGCGTGTTCGCGTCCGCCGTTGCCAATTACTAATACTTTCATTGTCTGCTCCGTGGATTAATGGCGGAAGTGACGCATGTCGGTGAAGATCATCGCAATGCCGTGTTCGTCGGCGGCGGCAATGACTTCGTCATCGCGGATGGAACCGCCAGGCTGAATAACGCAGGTCACGCCAACAGCGGCGGCGGCATCAATACCATCGCGGAACGGGAAGAAGGCGTCGGAAGCCATGGCTGAACCTTTTACTTCCAGCCCCTCGTCACCCGCTTTTATCCCGGCGATCTTCGCGGAGTAGACGCGGCTCATCTGACCTGCGCCGATGCCGATGGTCATGTTCTCTTTCGCGTAGACAATGGCGTTGGATTTGACGAATTTCGCCACTTTCCAGCAGAACAGCGCATCACGCAGCTCCTGCTCGGTCGGCTGGCGTTTGCTGACAACGCGCAGTTCACTTGCGCTTACCATGCCGAGATCTCTGTCCTGGACCAGCAGACCGCCGTTGACGCGTTTAAAATCAAGGCCTGGAACACGCTGCGTCCACTCGCCGCAGACCAGTACGCGGACATTCTGCTTAGCGGCGGTAATTTTCAGCGCTTCTTCACTCGCGGACGGCGCGATAATCACTTCGACAAACTGGCGAGAGATGATGGCCTGCGCAGTTTCAGCGTCCAGTTCACGGTTAAAAGCGAGGATGCCGCCGAATGCGGAGGTCGGATCGGTTTTATAAGCGCGATCGTAAGCCTCCAGAATTGAACCGCTAACCGCGACACCACAAGGGTTGGCGTGCTTCACAATCACACACGCAGGTTCACTGAACTCTTTCACGCACTCCAGCGCCGCATCGGTGTCGGCAATATTGTTATAGGAGAGCGCTTTGCCTTGCAGCTGTTGCGCGGTGGCAACGGAGGCTTCTTTGATCTCTTCTTCTATATAGAAGGCGGCTTGCTGGTGGCTGTTCTCGCCGTAGCGCATATCCTGCTTCTTAATGAAGTTCAGATTCAGGGTACGCGGGAAGCGACCGGCGGGGTCTTTGCTTTCGCCGTGGTAGGCCGGAACCAGGCTGCCGAAGTAGTTGGCAATCATGCTGTCGTACGCCGCGGTGTGTTCAAACGCTTTAATCGCCAGATCGAAACGGGTGGCAAGCAGAAGTGAACCTTCATTGGCATCCATTTCATTAATAATTGCGGTGTAGTCGCTGCTCTTTACAACGATAGCCACATCTTTATGGTTCTTCGCGGCGGAGCGAACCATGGTTGGACCGCCGATATCAATATTCTCTACCGCATCTTCCAGTGAGCAACCTTCTCGTGCGACGGTCTCGGCGAACGGATAAAGGTTAACGACAACCATATCGATCGGCGCAATCGCGTGTTGCGCCATGATCGCATCATCCTGCCCGCGACGACCCAGAATGCCGCCGTGGACTTTCGGATGCAGGGTTTTCACGCGTCCATCCATCATTTCCGGAAAACCGGTGTAGTCGGAAACTTCAGTCACTGGCAGACCTTTTTCCGCCAGCAGACGCGCGGTGCCGCCGGTAGAGAGCAGTTCTACGCCACGCTGAGAGAGCGCCTGTGCGAATTCGACAATACCGGCCTTGTCAGAAACACTGAGCAAAGCGCGGCGGACTGGACGACGTTGTTGCATGGTAAATCCCCTGGATTTGTCTTTAACAGAGAGCGTTAGCTAAATATTAGGATCTTTATTGATCCTAAAACTTAGCTAATGCCCCAGCGAGGGCTCATGTTTTTTGCGCGGGCATTGTAACGAAAACGTTTGCGTAGCGCTCGCGAATTTTTGTACTTTTGCCGGATTGTGGATAAGTCTGTGCGTAAATGGGTATAAAAGCGGGTTTTGCTGTGGAATGCAGCAGTCAGTCATTTTTATGTCATTTTTCTATTGCGGGGGGCGGAGAACTCCCTATAATGCGCCTCCATCGACACGGCGGATGTGAATCACTTCACACAAACAGCCGGTTCGGTTGAAGAGAAAAAATCCTGAAAATCAGGGTTGACTCTGAAAGAGGAAAGCGTAATATACGCCACCTCGCGGCAGAGCGCTAAAGCGCGTCGCACCTGCTCTTTAACAATTTATCAGACAATCTGTGTGGGCACTCAGGGTGACTGGATTCTTGACGTCCTCGGACGAAAAATGAATACCAAGTCTCAACGAGTGAACACGTAATTCATTACGAAGTTCTTTTCTTTAGAAATAAAGAAACATTGAGCATCAAACTTTTAAATTGAAGAGTTTGATCATGGCTCAGATTGAACGCTGGCGGCAGGCCTAACACATGCAAGTCGAACGGTAGCACAGAGAGCTTGCTCTCGGGTGACGAGTGGCGGACGGGTGAGTAATGTCTGGGAAACTGCCTGATGGAGGGGGATAACTACTGGAAACGGTAGCTAATACCGCATAACGTCGCAAGACCAAAGAGGGGGACCTTCGGGCCTCTTGCCATCAGATGTGCCCAGATGGGATTAGCTAGTAGGTGGGGTAACGGCTCACCTAGGCGACGATCCCTAGCTGGTCTGAGAGGATGACCAGCCACACTGGAACTGAGACACGGTCCAGACTCCTACGGGAGGCAGCAGTGGGGAATATTGCACAATGGGCGCAAGCCTGATGCAGCCATGCCGCGTGTATGAAGAAGGCCTTCGGGTTGTAAAGTACTTTCAGCGGGGAGGAAGGGAGTAAGGTTAATAACCTTATTCATTGACGTTACCCGCAGAAGAAGCACCGGCTAACTCCGTGCCAGCAGCCGCGGTAATACGGAGGGTGCAAGCGTTAATCGGAATTACTGGGCGTAAAGCGCACGCAGGCGGTCTGTCAAGTCGGATGTGAAATCCCCGGGCTCAACCTGGGAACTGCATCCGAAACTGGCAGGCTTGAGTCTCGTAGAGGGAGGTAGAATTCCAGGTGTAGCGGTGAAATGCGTAGAGATCTGGAGGAATACCGGTGGCGAAGGCGGCCTCCTGGACGAAGACTGACGCTCAGGTGCGAAAGCGTGGGGAGCAAACAGGATTAGATACCCTGGTAGTCCACGCCGTAAACGATGTCTATTTGGAGGTTGTGCCCTTGAGGCGTGGCTTCCGGAGCTAACGCGTTAAATAGACCGCCTGGGGAGTACGGCCGCAAGGTTAAAACTCAAATGAATTGACGGGGGCCCGCACAAGCGGTGGAGCATGTGGTTTAATTCGATGCAACGCGAAGAACCTTACCTGGTCTTGACATCCACAGAACTTAGCAGAGATGCTTTGGTGCCTTCGGGAACTGTGAGACAGGTGCTGCATGGCTGTCGTCAGCTCGTGTTGTGAAATGTTGGGTTAAGTCCCGCAACGAGCGCAACCCTTATCCTTTGTTGCCAGCGGTCCGGCCGGGAACTCAAAGGAGACTGCCAGTGATAAACTGGAGGAAGGTGGGGATGACGTCAAGTCATCATGGCCCTTACGACCAGGGCTACACACGTGCTACAATGGCGCATACAAAGAGAAGCGACCTCGCGAGAGCAAGCGGACCTCATAAAGTGCGTCGTAGTCCGGATTGGAGTCTGCAACTCGACTCCATGAAGTCGGAATCGCTAGTAATCGTGGATCAGAATGCCACGGTGAATACGTTCCCGGGCCTTGTACACACCGCCCGTCACACCATGGGAGTGGGTTGCAAAAGAAGTAGGTAGCTTAACCTTCGGGAGGGCGCTTACCACTTTGTGATTCATGACTGGGGTGAAGTCGTAACAAGGTAACCGTAGGGGAACCTGCGGTTGGATCACCTCCTTACCTTAAAGAACCTGCCTCTGCAGTGTCCACACAGATTGTCTGATGAAAAGTAAATAGCAAGGCGTTTACGCGTCGGGAGTGAGGCTTAATAAATAAAGCCGCTCGCTTTCTGTTAATGAAAGCTCACCCTACACGAAAATATCACGCAGCGCGTGATATGCAATTTTCGTGTCCCCTTCGTCTAGAGGCCCAGGACACCGCCCTTTCACGGCGGTAACAGGGGTTCGAATCCCCTAGGGGACGCCACTTGCGCGGTAATGTGTGAAAGGCGTTGCCAGCCGTATCTCAAAACTGACTTGCGAGTCACGTTTGAGATATTTGCTCTTTAAAAATCTGGATCAAGCTGAAAATTGAAACACTGAACAGTGTGAACTGTTCTGTGAGTCTCTCAAATTTTTACAGCGCGATGATGAATCGAAAGAAACATCTTCGGGTTGTGAGGTTAAGCGACTAAGCGTACACGGTGGATGCCCTGGCAGTCAGAGGCGATGAAGGACGTGCTAATCTGCGAAAAGCGCCGGTAAGGTGATATGAACCGTTATAGCCGGCGATGTCCGAATGGGGAAACCCAGTGTGACTCGTCACACTATCATTAACTGAATCCATAGGTTAATGAGGCGAACCGGGGGAACTGAAACATCTAAGTACCCCGAGGAAAAGAAATCAACCGAGATTCCCCCAGTAGCGGCGAGCGAACGGGGAGGAGCCCAGAGTCTGAATCAGCTTGTGTGTTAGTGGAAGCGTCTGGAAAGTCGCGCGATACAGGGTGACAGCCCCGTACACAAAAGCACACAGGCTGTGAGCTCGATGAGTAGGGCGGGACACGTGGTATCCTGTCTGAATATGGGGGGACCATCCTCCAAGGCTAAATACTCCTGACTGACCGATAGTGAACCAGTACCGTGAGGGAAAGGCGAAAAGAACCCCGGCGAGGGGAGTGAAAAAGAACCTGAAACCGTGTACGTACAAGCAGTGGGAGCCTCTTGATGGGGTGACTGCGTACCTTTTGTATAATGGGTCAGCGACTTATATTCTGTAGCAAGGTTAACCGAATAGGGGAGCCGAAGGGAAACCGAGTCTTAACTGGGCGTTAAGTTGCAGGGTATAGACCCGAAACCCGGTGATCTAGCCATGGGCAGGTTGAAGGTTGGGTAACACTAACTGGAGGACCGAACCGACTAATGTTGAAAAATTAGCGGATGACCTGTGGCTGGGGGTGAAAGGCCAATCAAACCGGGAGATAGCTGGTTCTCCCCGAAAGCTATTTAGGTAGCGCCTCGTGAATTCATCTCCGGGGGTAGAGCACTGTTTCGGCTAGGGGGCCATCCCGGCTTACCAACCCGATGCAAACTACGAATACCGGAGAATGTTATCACGGGAGACACACGGCGGGTGCTAACGTCCGTCGTGAAGAGGGAAACAACCCAGACCGCCAGCTAAGGTCCCAAAGTCATGGTTAAGTGGGAAACGATGTGGGAAGGCCCAGACAGCCAGGATGTTGGCTTAGAAGCAGCCATCATTTAAAGAAAGCGTAATAGCTCACTGGTCGAGTCGGCCTGCGCGGAAGATGTAACGGGGCTAAACCATGCACCGAAGCTGCGGCAGCGACACTATGTGTTGTTGGGTAGGGGAGCGTTCTGTAAGCCTGCGAAGGTGGCCTGTGAGGGTTGCTGGAGGTATCAGAAGTGCGAATGCTGACATAAGTAACGATAAAGCGGGTGAAAAGCCCGCTCGCCGGAAGACCAAGGGTTCCTGTCCAACGTTAATCGGGGCAGGGTGAGTCGACCCCTAAGGCGAGGCCGAAAGGCGTAGTCGATGGGAAACAGGTTAATATTCCTGTACTTGGTGTTACTGCGAAGGGGGGACGGAGAAGGCTATGTTAGCCGGGCGACGGTTGTCCCGGTTTAAGCGTGAAGGTGTGTGCTCCAGGCAAATCCGGAGTGCTTTAACACTGAGGCGTGATGACGAGGCACTACGGTGCTGAAGTAACAAATGCCCTGCTTCCAGGAAAAGCCTCTAAGCTCCAGGTAACACGAAATCGTACCCCAAACCGACACAGGTGGTCAGGTAGAGAATACCAAGGCGCTTGAGAGAACTCGGGTGAAGGAACTAGGCAAAATGGTGCCGTAACTTCGGGAGAAGGCACGCTGATATGTAGGTGAAGCGACTTGCTCGTGGAGCTGAAATCAGTCGAAGATACCAGCTGGCTGCAACTGTTTATTAAAAACACAGCACTGTGCAAACACGAAAGTGGACGTATACGGTGTGACGCCTGCCCGGTGCCGGAAGGTTAATTGATGGGGTCATCCGTAAGGAGAAGCTCTTGATCGAAGCCCCGGTAAACGGCGGCCGTAACTATAACGGTCCTAAGGTAGCGAAATTCCTTGTCGGGTAAGTTCCGACCTGCACGAATGGCGTAATGATGGCCAGGCTGTCTCCACCCGAGACTCAGTGAAATTGAACTCGCTGTGAAGATGCAGTGTACCCGCGGCAAGACGGAAAGACCCCGTGAACCTTTACTATAGCTTGACACTGAACACTGGTCCTTGATGTGTAGGATAGGTGGGAGGCTTTGAAGCGTGGACGCCAGTCTGCGTGGAGCCATCCTTGAAATACCACCCTTTAATGGCTGGTGTTCTAACGTGGACCCGTAATCCGGGTTGCGGACAGTGTCTGGTGGGTAGTTTGACTGGGGCGGTCTCCTCCTAAAGCGTAACGGAGGAGCACGAAGGTCAGCTAATCCTGGTCGGACATCAGGAGGTTAGTGCAATGGCATAAGCTGGCTTGACTGCGAGCGTGACGGCGCGAGCAGGTGCGAAAGCAGGTCATAGTGATCCGGTGGTTCTGAATGGAAGGGCCATCGCTCAACGGATAAAAGGTACTCCGGGGATAACAGGCTGATACCGCCCAAGAGTTCATATCGACGGCGGTGTTTGGCACCTCGATGTCGGCTCATCACATCCTGGGGCTGAAGTAGGTCCCAAGGGTATGGCTGTTCGCCATTTAAAGTGGTACGCGAGCTGGGTTTAGAACGTCGTGAGACAGTTCGGTCCCTATCTGCCGTGGGCGCTGGAGAATTGAGGGGGGCTGCTCCTAGTACGAGAGGACCGGAGTGGACGCATCACTGGTGTTCGGGTTGTCATGCCAATGGCACTGCCCGGTAGCTAAATGCGGAAGAGATAAGTGCTGAAAGCATCTAAGCACGAAACTTGCCCCGAGATGAGTTCTCCCTGAGACTTTAAGTCTCCTGAAGGAACGTTGAAGACGACGACGTTGATAGGCCGGGTGTGTAAGCGCAGCGATGCGTTGAGCTAACCGGTACTAATGAACCGTGAGGCTTAACCTTACAACGCCGAAGATGTTTTGGCGGTGAGAGACATGAAATCAGCTTGATGACAGATTACATCAGAACGTAAAAGCGGTCTGATAAACAGAATTTGCCTGGCGGCAACAGCGCGGTGGTCCCACCTGACCCCATGCCGAACTCAGAAGTGAAACGCCGTAGCGCCGATGGTAGTGTGGGGTCTCCCCATGCGAGAGTAGGGAACTGCCAGGCATCAAACCAGTGAAGAGGCCATCCTGACGGATGGCCTTTTTGCGTTTTTATGCACTGAAACTCCTGCTTGCGAAGTAGGTTGCTGGTATTCAGCAGTCACTCTGTGAGTGACGGAAAAATCAGCCTGCCTGCCGGACCCGCTCCCGCTCAAAAATCCTCATGCGGAACAGACAGTGAGAACCCTTGGCGGTACGTCACCCCTGTCGGATTTTGCGCTCGCCCCGCACACACCACAGTATTCCCCATCCTGCCTGCTGGAACCCTGCAGACGTCAGCCTGCTGGTTGCTCAAAGCCCACTGCTGGTCGGAGATAACACCACCGTGCGGAAGCTGGTTTCCCACGCACATCCTGTAAGGTTCCGTCCTGTATGCCTCATTCCTCCCTTATGTCCGCACTTTTTTGCTATTGTTTCAGCTCCATTTATCGCTAAAGGACATCTCCATGATCGTTCTGTATGCCCAGCTTTATAAAAATCGCATGGTTGTGCGTAACCTCCAGACTCAGCAGCAGGTATCGGGTAGCCAAACCTTCAGCAACCAGCGAATACTCATCGCAGACTTCTTCCCGGCGGAAAAGCTATTACAAGATTTGATTCTGCAAGTTGCACCGCGCGCATTCTGGCACGCACTTCCTGGAATGGGGCGTTTAGCGATCCTCGCGCATGCGCTGGAAATGAATGAAGGCGGCTTATCACCCGTCGAAGAGCGCGCCATTCTTGAAATGACTTTTGGCGCTTCGCAAGGCCGATGCCGTTACCCGCAGGTGGTTGCCAGTCAGACACCGTTTAGCGATCAACACGTACTGGCAGCACTGAGCCAATCGAAAATGCCCCTCTCTCAGCGCGATAACAAACCGAAAATCATTAGCTAATATCAATGCTACACAGGCCGCGACGTGAAACTTTCTCACCTTTCACTTGCGGACTCGACATTTTGCCGATTCCTGGGTATCTTTGGCTGTCTGGATGTCTAAACGTTTAAACGTATGCAGTGAGGGTATAAGATATGCCGATTCGGGTGCAGGACGAGCTGCCAGCCGTCAATTTCTTGCGTGATGAGAATGTCTTTGTGATGACAACATCGCGCGCAACAGTGCAGGAAATCCGCCCGCTGAAGGTGCTGATCCTCAATCTGATGCCAAAGAAGATTGAGACGGAAAACCAGTTCCTGCGCTTGCTGTCAAACTCACCGCTACAAGTTGATGTGCGCCTGCTACGTATCGACTCGCGTGAATCGCGCAACACACCGGCTGAACACCTCAACACCTTTTACTGTAACTTCGATGAGATCCGTGATGAAAACTACGATGGCCTGATCGTCACCGGTGCGCCATTAGGCTTAGTTGAATTTAACGACGTGGCCTACTGGCCGCAAATCGAGCAGGTTCTGGAGTGGGCAAAAGATCATGTCACCTCAACCCTGTTTGTCTGTTGGGCGGTACAAGCCGCGCTAAACATCCTTTATGGCATCCCCAAACAGACCCGCACCGAAAAACTCTCTGGCGTATACGAACACCATATCCTTCATCCTCACGCGTTGTTGACGCGTGGTTTTGATGATGTTTTTCTGGCGCCGCACTCGCGTTACGCTGATTTCCCGGCTGCATTGATCCGCGACTACACCGATTTAGAGATCCTCGCCCAAACGGAAGAGGGCGACGCCTACTTGTTCGCCAGCAAAGACAAACGTATCGCCTTTGTTACCGGCCATCCGGAATATGATGCTAACACACTGGCAAGTGAGTACTTTCGCGATGTGGATGCGGGGTTAAGTCCTGAGCTGCCACACAACTATTTTCCTCAGGATGATCCACAGAATAAACCGCGTGCATCCTGGCGCAGCCACGGCAATTTGCTGTTCATCAACTGGCTCAACTACTACGTCTACCAGATCACGCCATACGATCTGAGTCATATGAATCCCACGCTGGATTAAGCGTTTCAGCCCCTTATTACAGGCACCTTCGGGTGCCTTTTTTATTTGCGAAAACCACTTCTCAACGTAATTAAACTATAACCTCTTTTTTATCAAAGGCTTATTTTCATTTTATTTTAAAAATGGAAATTGTTTTTGATTTTAGAAAAATTATTAGCCAGGATTGATCCTGCTGAACGAAAACTGCACACCCGATCTTCGTTGGCATTGGGAAATGTCTTTGCTGCAAAAAAGAGGAATCGCACCATGACACAACAGGCAACAACAACCGATGAATTAGCCTTTACGCGACCGCACGGTGAACAAGAGAAGCAGATTCTCACTCCGGCAGCCGTGGAATTCCTGAGCGAGCTGGTCACCCGCTTTACGCCAAAGCGCAATCAACTGCTGGCCGCGCGTGTGCATCAGCAGCAACAGATCGATGCCGGTACGTTGCCTGATTTTATTTCGGAAACAGCTTCCATTCGTGAAAGTAACTGGACGATCCGGGGAATTCCCGACGATCTGCTGGACCGCCGCGTTGAGATCACCGGGCCGGTTGAGCGCAAAATGGTAATCAACGCGCTGAATGCCAACGTGAAGGTGTTCATGGCGGATTTTGAAGATTCGCTGGCTCCAAACTGGGACAAAGTGATCGACGGGCAGATCAACCTTCGCGATGCAGTCAACGGCACCATCAGCTACACCAATGAAGCGGGTAAAATCTACCAACTGAAGCCAAACCCGGCGGTGCTGGTTTGCCGTGTGCGTGGTTTACACCTGCCGGAAAAACACGTCACCTGGCGCGAAGAGGCTATTCCGGGCAGCCTCTTCGATTTCGCGCTCTACTTTTTCCATAACCACAAAAATCTGCTCGCCAAAGGCAGCGGCCCCTATTTCTACCTGCCGAAAACACAGTCATGGCAAGAAGCGGCATGGTGGAGCGAGGTTTTCAGCTTTACCGAGGATCGTTTCAATCTGCCGCGCGGCACCATCAAAGCCACGCTGCTGATTGAAACCTTACCTGCGGTATTCCAGATGGATGAGATCCTGCATGCGCTGCGCGACCACATTGTTGGCTTGAACTGCGGACGCTGGGATTACATCTTCAGCTACATCAAGACGATGAAAAACTATCCGGATCGCGTGCTGCCTGACCGCCAGGTGGTGACGATGGATAAACCGTTCCTCAGTGCTTATTCACGTCTGCTGATCAAAACTTGCCATCGTCGCGGCGCTTTCGCGATGGGCGGTATGGCGGCGTTTATCCCCAGCAAAGACACCGAGCGTAACAACTGGGTGCTGAACAAAGTGAAAGCCGATAAACAGCTCGAAGCGAATAACGGTCATGATGGCACCTGGATTGCGCATCCGGGGCTTGGTGACACGGTGATGGAGGTGTTTAACGCGGCGCTGGGCGAACACAAAAATCAACTCTTTGTCAGCCGTGAGGACGATGCGCCGATCACCGCAGAAGCTCTGCTGGCGCCTTGTGAAGGTGAGCGCACCGAAGAGGGCATGCGCGCCAATATCCGCGTTGCGGTGCAGTACATCGAAGCGTGGATCTCCGGCAATGGCTGCGTGCCGATTTACGGGCTGATGGAAGATGCCGCCACGGCGGAAATTTCCCGTACCTCAATCTGGCAATGGATCCATCACGAAAAAACGCTGAGCAACGGCAAGCCGGTCACTAAAGCGCTGTTCCGCCAGATGCTGGCTGAAGAGATGCTGGTTATTCAGGAAGAGTTGGGCGAGCACCGTTTCAGCAGCGGGCGTTTTAACGATGCCGCGCGCCTGATGGAGCAGATCACCACTTCTGATGAGTTGATCGACTTCTTGACGTTACCTGGCTACCGCCTGCTGGCGTAATCGCCCGGGCTATTTTGTTCGCCAATTTGGCTCCAGCCAGTGCGCAAAACCTCATGTTCTACAAGTGCGTTGCGGTTTTGCTCGCTGACAATGACCAAACTGACTTCACCAATAACGCCTGGCGAGCCAGGAGAAGAATATGGAGCATCTGTATATGAAAACCCGTACCCAACAAATCGAAGAATTACAAAAAGAGTGGACGCAGCCGCGCTGGGAAGGCATTCGCCGCCCTTATAGCGCGGAAGATGTGGTGAAGTTACGCGGCTCGGTCAACCCGGAATGCACGCTGGCGCAACTGGGCGCGGCGAAAATGTGGCGCTTGCTGCATGGCGAATCAAAAAAAGGATACATCAATAGTCTCGGTGCGCTGACCGGTGGGCAGGCGTTGCAGCAGGCGAAAGCGGGAATCGAAGCGGTGTATCTTTCCGGCTGGCAGGTAGCGGCGGATGCCAACCTCGCCGCCAGCATGTACCCGGACCAGTCGCTCTACCCGGCAAACTCCGTGCCGTCGGTGGTCGAGCGCATCAATAATACGTTCCGTCGCGCCGATCAAATTCAGTGGTCTTCCGGTATTGAGCCGGGTGACCCGCGCTTTGTCGACTATTTCCTGCCGATCGTCGCAGATGCCGAAGCCGGCTTTGGTGGCGTATTGAATGCCTTTGAGCTGATGAAATCGATGATTGAAGCCGGTGCGGCGGCAGTGCATTTCGAAGATCAACTCGCGTCGGTGAAAAAATGCGGCCATATGGGCGGCAAAGTGTTAGTACCAACGCAAGAAGCGGTGCAGAAACTGGTGGCGGCGCGTCTGGCAGCTGATGTGCTGGGCGTTCCGACACTGTTGGTGGCGCGCACCGATGCCGATGCCGCCGATCTGATTACCTCAGATTGCGACCCGTATGACAGCGCGTTTATCACTGGCGAACGTACCAGCGAAGGGTTCTACCGCACCCATGCGGGCATTGAACAGGCGATCAGCCGCGGTCTGGCTTACGCGCCGTATGCCGATCTGGTGTGGTGTGAAACCTCCACGCCAGACCTGAACCTGGCGCGCCGTTTCGCCGATGCGATCCACGCGAAATACCCGGGCAAACTGCTGGCGTACAACTGCTCGCCGTCGTTTAACTGGAAAAAGAACCTTGATGACAACACCATCTCCCGCTTCCAGCAGGAGCTGTCAGATATGGGGTACAAGTTCCAGTTCATCACCCTCGCGGGCATCCACAGCATGTGGTTCAACATGTTCGATTTAGCCCACGCGTACGCGCAAGGCGAAGGGATGAAGCACTATGTCGAGAAGGTGCAACAACCCGAGTTTGCCGCTGGCAAAGAGGGCTACACCTTCGTTTCTCACCAGCAGGAAGTGGGTACCGGTTACTTCGACAAAGTCACCACCATCATTCAGGGCGGCGCCTCGTCAGTAACGGCGTTGACGGGTTCAACGGAAGAAGCACAGTTCTAATCGTCAACCTGCCCGGTAGCGATTTGCCTACCGGGCTAATGCCTGGGGAATACGATGTCGCGTGGTCTGGAACTGCTGATTGCCCAAACCATCCTGCAAGGCTTTGATGCCCAGTATGGTCGTTTTCTGGAAGTAACGTCCGGCGCGCAACAGCGCTTTGAACAAGCCGACTGGCACGCCGTTCAGCAGGCGATGAAGCAGCGCATTCACCTTTATGATCACCATGTTGGCCTGGTCGTCGAGCAACTGCGTTGCATCACCGACAGCCAAAGCCCGGACGCCGCGTTTTTGCTGCGCGTCAAAGAGCACTACACGCAACTGCTGCCGGATTATCCCCGCTTTGAAATTGCCGAAAGCTTCTTTAATTCAGTCTATTGTCGGTTATTCGATCACCGTTCTCTCACGCCAGAACGGTTGTTTATCTTTAGCTCGCAGCCGGAACGCCGCTTTCGCACCATCCCGCGCCCGTTAGCTAAAGCGTTCTGGCCGGAACGCGGCTGGGAAGCGCTGCTGACCAAAGTGCTGTCAGATTTGCCGCTGCGTCTACCGTGGCAGGATAAAGCGCGCGATGTGAGTTATATCACCGCGCATTTGCAGGAGGCGTTTGGCAGCGAAACCCTTGCTCACTCTCACTTGCAGGTGGCGAACGAGTTGTTTTACCGCAACAAAGCCGCCTGGCTGGTTGGCAAGCTTATTACCCCGTCGGCTACGCTGCCGTTCTTGTTGCCGCTCCACCGCAGCGATGAGGGTGAGCTGTTTGTCGATACCTGTCTGACCACATCGGCGGAAGCCAGCATCGTGTTTGGTTTTGCCCGCTCCTATTTTATGGTTTACGCCCCGTTGCCCGCCGCGACAGTCGAGTGGCTGCGTGAGATCCTGCCCGGTAAAACCACCGCTGAACTGTATATGGCAATTGGTTGCCAGAAACATGGCAAAACGGAAAGCTACCGCGAATATTTAAATTACATCAACGCCAGCAATGAGCAGTTTATTGAAGCGCCAGGCATTCGCGGCATGGTGATGCTGGTGTTTACGCTGCCCGGTTTTGACCGGGTATTTAAGGTGATAAAAGATGTCTTTCCCCCGCAAAAAGAGATGAGCGCCGCGCACGTTCGTGCGTGCTATCAACTGGTTAAAGAGCATGACCGTGTGGGACGCATGGCCGACACACAAGAGTTTGAAAACTTTGTGCTGGAAAAACGGCAGATTGCCCCGGCGCTCATGGCGCTTTTGCTGGAACAAGCGCCAGGCAAAATCACCGATCTCGGTGATCGCATCGTCATCAGCCATCTCTATATTGAGCGGCGTATGGTGCCGCTCAATCTGTGGTTTGAGCAGGTTAAAGGTCAGCAATTGCGCGACGCGGTAGAGGAGTATGGCAACGCCATTCGCCAGCTGGCCGCCGCCAATATTTTCCCCGGCGACATGCTGTTCAAGAACTTCGGCGTCACCCGCCATGGGCGCGTGGTGTTCTACGATTACGACGAAATTTGTTATATGACCGAAGTGAATTTCCGCGACATTCCCGCGCCGCGCTACCCGGAAGATGAGCTGAGCGCCGAACCGTGGTACAGCGTGTCGCCAGGCGATGTTTTTCCACAGGAGTTTCGCCACTGGTTATGCGCCGACCCGGAAATCGGTCCGCTATTCGAAGAGATGCATGCCGATCTACTGCGTGCCGATTACTGGCGCGGATTGCAGGCGCGCATCCGCGAAGGGCATGTCGAAGATGTTTATGCCTACCGCAAACGCCAGCGTTTCAGCGTACGCTTTGGCGCAGGCGCGCTGCGGCAGGCGGGGTAAATCAGGTGAAGTAATATCTCACCACATGGAAGAAGATCGGGGCGGCAAAGCAGAGAGAATCAATCCTGTCCATCATGCCGCCGTGCCCTTCGAGCATCGCGCCGAAATCCTTCACGCCGCGATCGCGTTTAATCGCCGACATACACAAGCCGCCAGAAGACACGCGCATGAACGTCCCTGGCACCGTAAGGTGAATAAAAAGGGACTTTCGTGCTGTAACCTTTTGTAAGTTAACGCATTCCCCCGTAAGCCAGCGTCACTTCTTTCGCGCCACGGATCACCATTGCGCCCAGTTCGGTAACGCGGTCATCGGTGATGCGTGAGATAGGCCCGGAGATGGAAATCGCCGCGAAGGGTTCGCCGTGTTCGTCAAAAATGCACGCCGCTACGCAGCGTAACCCCAGCGCATGTTCTTCGTCGTCAAAGGAGTAGCCGCGTTTGCGGCTCTGAGCGAGATCTTCTTTCAGGTGTACCGGCGATACCAGCGTGGCATGGGTGTACGCATGCAACCCCTGACGGTGCAGCAAACTGCCAACTTGCTCATCGCTCAGGCGTGACAAAAACGCTTTTCCCGCGCCAGAGGCATGCATCGGTAATTTGCCGCCAATCGGCGCGGACATGCGCATCAACTGCGTACACTGCACCTGATCGATAATAATGGCCTGATGGTCGCTCTTATCCAGCACCGCGAGATTCACGGTTTCGCCGGATGCTTCCATTAAGTTGCGCAGGATCGGGTGAACAATCGCCATCAGGTTACGGCTTTGCAGAAAACTGCTGCCAACGATAAACGCATGCGCGCCTACTGACCAGTGGCCCAGCTCACCTACCTGGCGAACAAACCCTAGCTGCTGCATGGTCGTGAGTAAACGGTGGGTGGTAGAGTTCGGCAAACCGGCCTGTTGCGCCAGCTCGGTAAGGGCGACGCTGCCATGAGACTCGGCAATCCATTCCAGCAGTTTCAGGCCGCGGGTCAATGACTGGACTTGCCCACCCGCCGGAGCGGCCGGGGCTGTAGCTTTTCTGCCTCGTTTAGCGGGAACGGAAGTGGCCATGACTGGCTCCTTTTTCTGTATCGTGGAAATCATTTTCGTTTTTATTGAGTATAACGCAACTCCCAGGCAGACTGATCGGATGAGTTCGCGCAAAACAGAACGAAAATGCCGGATACAGCCTATTTATTGACGCACATGTTTCGCCAACTGCGTATGTTGAGCACACAGCGCAATGGTCCGTCTTACCTGGCTCAGTGGATGTTCCGGAAACATCTCATCATATTGACGATCGTCGCTCGGCAGGCAACGCAGCTCACTTTCCCGCAATTTGGCGAAGAGCGCGTCGGCAGAATCGATAAATTCGGGTTCGTCGTAAACGGGCGGTATGTTGCCCTGCTTAAATTGTAAATCCATCACCACCGCTTCGCGAAAGCCGGTGTTCCCTTTTTCTACCGCTTCCGCATTGATCTGAAAGAGCCCGTGTTTTACGGGGAGCCAGATAATGGCGACAAAATACATACCGAGCGAACCCGGCGTGGGATCGCGATATTTAAACGTGCCCTGTAACGCGGCGACTCCCTGAATAGTGAGCGCCGTGAGCTCCAGTAATGCGCCGCCAATTTTTGCCGTTTCTTGCTGCCAATAATGTGTGGCGGCGGCAATATCGTGTAAGGCGAAGGGCCACTGCACAGGGGCATGGAGCTGAAGGCGCACCGCGCTTTGTTCCGGAGTGGACCATGCCATGCTGGTGTCATGGCTCTCATACAGTTGCCACCCGGCGATGTTGAGTTGCAGGTCGGTGAGACGAGGTTTCTTATGGCCAAAAAGAGACGTCAAAAGCGACATAATCCGTTCCGTAAGTAGGTGCGCCTGTAAGAGGGCAGAAGGTTTCAGCATACATCGGCACGCTGGCCTGAAAACTTGACAAGTCATTGCCCTGAAAAGGTAACGGGTTGACGTAGCCATCAGGCTTGCGGGCGTTACGTGAGCATCTCTCATGTTCACCCCGCGTCGCTTTTCCGCTCTGCCACTTTATGCCAGTATGTCCTGCTGGCCTTTTGGCCTGGTTGAGCATTGTCGGGAGCACGTGTGAGCAGCAAAGTTGAGCAACTGAAGCACCAGTTAAGCAAAAGAATTCTGGTTCTGGATGGGGGCATGGGCACCATGATCCAGAGCTATCGTCTGAGTGAGCAGGATTTTCGCGGCGAGCGCTTCGCCGACTGGCCTTGCGATCTTAAAGGCAACAACGACTTGCTGGTGCTCAGCAAGCCGGAGGTAATAAGCGCAATCCATGACGCCTACTTTGC
The DNA here is from genome assembly GCF_000300455.3 of Kosakonia sacchari SP1. NCBI lineage: Bacteria > Pseudomonadati > Pseudomonadota > Gammaproteobacteria > Enterobacterales > Enterobacteriaceae > Kosakonia > Kosakonia sacchari. The sequence continues at coordinate 4,592,777 of NZ_CP007215.2, read as the reverse complement.
GGCGGGCGCGGATATCATCGAAACCAATACCTTTAACTCAACGACAATCGCCATGGCGGATTACCAGATGGAATCCCTGTCGGCGGAAATCAACTTCGCTGCTGCCAAACTGGCGCGTGCCAGCGCCGACAAATGGACGGCGCAAACGCCGGATAAACCGCGTTATGTCGCGGGTGTGCTCGGCCCGACCAACCGCACTGCCTCAATCTCACCGGACGTTAACGATCCGGCGTTTCGCAATATCTCCTTCGATCAGCTGGTTACCGCTTATCGCGAATCCACCAAAGCGCTGGTGGAAGGGGGATCGGATCTGATCCTCATCGAAACGGTGTTCGATACGCTTAACGCCAAAGCGGCGATCTTTGCGGTAAAAGCGGAGTTTGACGCGCTGGGCGTTGAGCTGCCGATCATGATTTCCGGCACCATTACAGACGCCTCCGGGCGTACGCTTTCCGGGCAGACCACCGAAGCGTTTTACAACTCTCTGCGTCACGCCGATGCGCTCACCTTCGGCCTGAACTGCGCGCTGGGGCCGGATGAACTGCGCCAGTATGTGCAGGAACTTTCCCGTATCGCCGAATGCTATGTCACCGCGCACCCGAACGCTGGCCTGCCCAATGCTTTTGGGGAATATGATCTTGATGCCGACACCATGGCGGCGCAAATCGGCGAATGGGCGCAAGCCGGTTTCCTGAATATTGTCGGTGGCTGCTGTGGTACCACGCCAGAACATATCGCCGCCATGAGTCGTGCGGTCGAAGGCGTGTCGCCGCGCCAGTTGCCGGATGTACCGGTCGCTTGCCGCCTCGCGGGTCTGGAGCCGCTCAACATTGGCGACGACAGCCTGTTTGTGAACGTCGGCGAACGTACCAACGTCACCGGTTCCGCCAAATTTAAACGCCTGATCAAAGAAGAGAAGTACGCCGAAGCGCTGGACGTAGCGCGCCAGCAGGTAGAAAGCGGCGCGCAGATCATCGACATCAATATGGATGAAGGGATGCTCGACGCCGAAGCGGCGATGGTGCGTTTCCTCAACCTGATTGCCGGTGAGCCGGACATTGCCCGTGTACCCATCATGATCGACTCCTCAAAATGGGAGGTGATCGAAAAAGGGCTGAAATGTATCCAGGGCAAAGGCATCGTCAACTCGATTTCAATGAAAGAGGGCGTTGAGCCGTTCATTCACCACGCGAAACTGGTGCGTCGCTATGGCGCCGCCGTGGTGGTGATGGCCTTTGACGAAATCGGTCAGGCGGATACGCGTGCGCGCAAAATCGAAATTTGCCGCCGCGCTTATAAAATTCTTACCGAAGAGGTGGGTTTCCCGCCGGAAGACATTATCTTCGATCCGAACATCTTCGCCGTAGCAACGGGTATTGAAGAGCACAACAACTATGCACAGGACTTTATCGGCGCGTGTGAAGATATCAAACGCGAACTGCCGCATGCGCTGATTTCCGGCGGTGTTTCCAACGTTTCGTTCTCGTTTCGCGGCAACGACCCGGTGCGTGAAGCTATCCACGCCGTGTTTCTTTATTACGCCATTCGTAACGGCATGGATATGGGCATCGTCAACGCCGGGCAACTGGCGATTTACGATGATTTGCCTGCCGAGCTGCGCGACGGTGTTGAGGATGTGATCCTTAACCGCCGTGATGATGCCACCGAGCGCATGCTGGATCTGGCGGAAAAGTACCGCGGCAGCAAAGCCGCCGATGAAGGGGCAAACGCGCAGCAGGCGGAGTGGCGCAACTGGGATGTGAAAAAACGTCTCGAATATTCGCTGGTAAAAGGCATCACCGAATTTATCGAGTTCGATACCGAAGAGGCGCGTCAGCAGGCCGCTCGCCCGATCGAGGTGATCGAAGGGCCATTGATGGACGGCATGAACGTGGTGGGCGATCTGTTTGGCGAAGGCAAAATGTTCCTGCCGCAGGTGGTGAAATCCGCCCGCGTGATGAAACAGGCCGTGGCCTATCTCGAACCCTATATCGAAGCCAGCAAAGAGAAGGGCAGCAGCAACGGCAAAATGGTGATCGCCACCGTGAAAGGCGATGTCCACGACATCGGCAAAAACATCGTCGGCGTGGTATTGCAATGTAACAACTACGAAATTATCGATCTCGGCGTGATGGTGCCTGCCGATAAAATCCTGAAAACCGCGCGTGAAGAGAATGCTGACTTGATTGGTCTTTCCGGGCTGATTACGCCGTCGCTCGATGAAATGGTCAACGTGGCGAAAGAGATGGAACGCCAGGGGTTCACCATTCCGCTGCTGATTGGCGGCGCGACCACATCGAAAGCGCACACGGCGGTGAAAATCGAGCAGAACTACAGCGGGCCGACGGTGTATGTACAAAACGCCTCGCGTACCGTGGGGGTGGTGTCAGCCCTGCTTTCGGATACGCAGCACGATGAGTTCGTTGCCCGTACTCGCAAAGAGTATGAAACCGTGCGTATCCAGCATGCGCGAAAAAAACCGCGTACGCCGCCAGTGACGTTGCAGGCCGCGCGGGAAAACGATCTCGCCTTTGACTGGGAAAGTTATACTCCGCCGGTCGCGCATCGCTTGGGTGTGCAGGAAGTTGCCGCCAGCATCGAGACGCTGCGTAATTACATCGACTGGACGCCCTTCTTTATGACCTGGTCGCTGGCCGGGAAATATCCGCGCATCCTTGAAGATGAGGTGGTGGGAGAAGAGGCGAAACGTCTGTTTGCCGATGCCAACGAGATGCTGGATAAACTGAGTGCGGAAAAGCTGCTCAACCCGCGCGGTGTGGTCGGGCTTTTCCCGGCTAACCGTGTTGGCGACGATGTCGAAATCTATCGCGACGAAACCCGCACGCAAGCTCTGACAGTGGGTTGCCATCTGCGCCAGCAAACGGAAAAGGTCGGTTTCGCTAACTACTGCCTGGCGGATTTTGTCGCCCCCAAACAGAGCGGTAAAGCGGACTACATTGGCGCATTCGCAGTGACGGGCGGTCTTGAAGAGGACGCGTTAGCGGAAGCGTATGACGCCGCGCACGATGATTACAATAAAATCATGGTGAAAGCGGTGGCCGACCGCCTGGCGGAAGCCTTTGCGGAATACCTGCATGAGCGGGTGCGTAAAGTTTACTGGGGCTACGCGCCGAACGAGAACCTCAGTAATGAGGAATTGATCCGCGAAAATTATCAGGGCATTCGCCCGGCACCGGGTTACCCGGCCTGCCCGGAGCACACGGAGAAAGGCACCATCTGGCAGTTGCTGGACGTTGAAAAACATACCGGGATGAAACTGACCGAATCCTACGCGATGTGGCCAGGGGCATCGGTTTCCGGCTGGTATTTCAGCCACCCGGACAGTAAATATTTCGCGGTTGCTCAAATTCAGCGCGACCAGGTGGAAGATTACGCGCGGCGGAAAGGCATGTCGGTGGCAGAAGTTGAGCGCTGGCTGGCGTCTAATTTAGGTTACGACGCAGATTAATGACAACAGGGCATTTTTTAAATGCCCTGCTTTTTCGCCATTTCATTTTCGCGAAACTATCGTGAAGCAAACATAATACCGATTGAAACTAAGAACATTCTTAAAAATGGATATTTTCTTAGACCCTTCTTCCCCTTCATGCGTATGATGGACACTGACTATACGGCAAGATTGCTTACTCTTTTGCGGTTCATTTAATTGTCATAAATTTAACTTAGGTATTATGAAATGGATATTTATGATATAAGAAAAAGAAATCTATTGCCGAAGGATTACGAGAATATCCTGGCGCCAGATATCGCGAAGAATATTATTAAAAAGGAATATTTCATCGAGAATAGCCCGAATAATATTTTGGGCAGCATCGATGGTTACACGATTAAGCGGCACCATGGTTTTAAATATGGCTTACCGCACGATCCGCTTGGTCATCAAAAAGAAAAACATATTGATAGCCTGGTGGATAAAGGCGTGGTGGTAGTCGTGCGCCCGAACGTTAGCACGCGTAACCGCTTCTATTACCCGTTCTTTATCGCGGAAAACGCCGAACTGTTTTGTGTGCAAGGCTTGTCGTTTAACGCGGTGTTTATCAGAACCATTTTGAACGGGTTTAAAGACAGCGTGGCGATGCATGGTCGACCCGCCCCGACCCGAAGCACCTTTGTACCGGTGACGCCTGAGTTTGGCCCAGGTTACTGGAAAACCAGCGAAACAGATTTTCACGGCGTCAAAAATACCGCGGTAATGATGCTCAACCGGGCGACCAGTATGGGCGATCAAGGGCGCGTATTTGGCTCCGACGGTAAAGATTATATGAACACCTCGCGAGACAAAATTCAGCTATGGACGCCAATACCGGAAAGCGTCTCGTCTGATACCCGAGAAATCCTCTATAATCGCTCGGTGATCCGGCGTTATGGTGAAAAGCGTACCGTTTATCAGAAATACCTTGAGGGTGATGATGCCTGGACGCAATCGGGGAAATCATGGCAATGGATTCCAGGCGTAAGGGATGAGGATTATGAATTTAAGAAATAAGATTTTTGCTTTTTGGGGTATTATGGACGTGCTGGCGCTGGCCAGTTATTTATTTTTTTCGCTGCAAGGCGGTAACGTTCCTTTTTATTCCGACATTAGCGGCTTTTATACCAATTATTCACAGCTAGGTGTGAATGGATTGATGGGCGTAATTATCCAGACGATGTTCTTTATTAATATCGCGCTGATTATCTCGCTGGTTTTTTCTGCCTGGTCTTTTTTCGTTAAAAAAGACATTCATACTATTTTCTTTATCGTGCAGGAAATAGCCCGCGTGCTGTCGCTAAAATGCTCAGTGGCGTTGATTCCATTGTTTATGCATTTCGCTGGTTTTACCGCTGCGTGGGGGGCAATGTTGCTGTTTGTCCTCTCGGAAGTGCTCAAAATTGCTTCGGTTGTGTGGGCTAAACGCCAGGGCAACCCGCAAACGGCACCTGCCGTTTCCCGCTAACCGGTAAAGCCTCGCTTCTGTCACAAAACCGTCATTTTTGTTTACAACTATCAGGGGGCTTAACCGGCACCCTGCGCTTTTCTTCGCATTGACGCCTTATACTTACTTCATAATGTTGACGTTATCTTCCCGGTAACGAGCAACGCATAACGATAAGGAGAACCAGATTCTGTGCTGACTTTGCTTCATCTGCTTTCTGCCGTGGCTCTGCTGGTGTGGGGCACACACATTGTACGTACCGGTGTGATGCGTGTTTTTGGCGCGCGTTTACGTACCGTTCTTAGCCGTAGCGTCGAAAGGAAACCGCTCGCCTTCTGCGCGGGTATCGGCGTGACTGCGCTGGTGCAAAGCAGTAACGCCACCACCATGCTGGTGACCTCGTTTGTCGCCCAGGATTTAGTGGCGCTCACTCCGGCATTGGTGATTGTGTTGGGTGCAGATGTCGGGACCGCGCTGATGGCGCGCATTCTGACGTTCGATCTCTCATGGTTATCGCCGCTGCTGATTTTTCTTGGTGTTATTTTCTTCCTCGGGCGTAAACAGACGCGCGAAGGCCAGCTTGGGCGCGTCAGCATCGGCCTTGGGTTGATTCTTCTGGCGCTGGAGCTGATTGTGCAGGCGGTTACGCCGATCACCCAGGCTAATGGCGTGCAGGTGATTTTCGCCTCGCTGACCGGCGATATTATGCTCGATGCGCTGATTGGTGCGGTGTTCGCCATTATCAGTTACTCCAGCCTGGCGGCGGTGCTGCTAACGGCGACGCTGGTTACGGCAGGGATTATCTCTTTCCCGGTCGCGCTGTGTCTGGTGATTGGTGCCAACCTCGGTTCTGGCCTGCTGGCGATGCTCAATAACAGTGCCGCTAACGCTGCCGCCCGACGCGTGGCGCTTGGCAGTTTGCTATTCAAGCTGGTGGGCAGCCTGATTATCCTGCCATTTGTTCATGTGCTTGCCGCGTCAATGCAGAAACTACCCTTACCGGAAGCAGAACTGGTTATCTATTTCCATGTGTTCTACAACCTGATCCGCTGCCTGGCGATGGTGCCGTTTGCCGGGCCAATGGCGCAGTTTTGTAAGCGGATCATTCGTGAAGAGCCAGAGCTGGATACGCGCCTGAAGCCAAAGCATCTCGACAGTTCAGCACTGGATACACCAACGCTGGCGCTGGCCAATGCTGCGCGGGAAACCTTGCGCATGGGCGATGCGATGGAGTTGATGCTCGAAGGGTTGCATAAAGTAATGCATGGCCAGCCTCGTCAGGAGAAGGAACTGCGCAAACAAGCCGATGACATCAACGTGCTGTACACGGCGATTAAGCTCTATCTGGCGCGGATGCCGAAAGAGGAGCTGGCGGAAGAGGAGTCAAAACGCTGGGCAGAAATTATCGAGATGTCGCTGAACCTTGAGCAGGCCTCCGATATTGTCGAGCGCATGGGCAGCGAAATCGCCGACAAATCGCTGGCGGCGCGACGCGCTTTCTCTGTTGAAGGCTTGCAGGAACTGGATGCGCTGCATGAACGGCTGGTGGGGAATCTGAAGCTGGCGATGTCGGTATTTTTCTCCAGCGACGTGACCAGCGCCCGGCGTTTACGCCGTAGCAAGCACCGTTTTCGCATTATGAACCGTCGTTATTCACATGCGCATGTTGACCGCCTGCATCAACAAAACGTGCAAAGCATTGAAACCAGCTCACTGCACCTCGGTTTGCTGGGCGACATGAAACGTCTTAACTCCCTGTTCTGCTCGGTGGCCTACAGCGTGCTGGAACAGCCGGATGAAGACGATGAGCGCGATGATGCTTGATCCGTACCGTGCCTGCGGGCACGGTAACTAAACCCCCACTTTTACTGCGTAACTGCACAAATTCGATTTGGTGCGGTGAAAATCCGGTTTTATCTCCCGGCGAAGCCAGTTATATTCCGCTTTTACAGGAGAATTTATGCTGCCAACCCAATCAACACGTTTAAACAAATACATCAGCGAAAGCGGGATTTGCTCACGCCGCGAGGCTGACCGTTACATTGAGCAAGGCAACGTCTTTATCAACGGCAAGCGCGCCGGGATTGGCGATCAGGTGGTTGCCGGAGACGTTGTGAAAGTGAATGGTCAACTTATCGAGCCGAGAAACGATGAGGATCTGGTGTTTATCGCGTTGAATAAACCCGTTGGTATTGTCAGTACCACCGAAGATGGTGAAAAAGACAATATTGTTGATTTCGTTAATCACAGCAGCCGTATCTTTCCCATCGGCCGTCTGGACAAAGATTCGCAGGGGCTGATTTTTCTCACTAATCATGGCGATTTAGTGAATAAAATCCTGCGCGCCGGCAACGATCACGAGAAAGAGTATCTGGTGACCGTCAATAAGCCCGTCACTGACGAATTTGTGCAGGGGATGAGCGCTGGCGTGCCGATCCTCGGCACCAAAACTAAGAAGTGCAAAGTAAAAAGGGAAGCGCCATTTACCTTTCGCATTACGCTGGTTCAGGGGCTGAACCGCCAAATCCGCCGCATGTGCGAATACTTTGGTTATGACGTCACCAAACTTGAACGCACGCGTATTATGAACGTCAGTCTCACTGGCTTGCCGCCGGGGGAGTGGCGTGACCTGACCGACGACGAGCTGATTGCGCTGTTTAAGCTGATTGAGAACTCATCGTCAGAAGCGAAGCCGAAAGCAAAAGCGAAACCGCAGGCGGCGAAAAAGCCCGCAGTAAAAGTGGCGAAGCCCGAAGAGAAAAGCCGGGCGAAACCGGCGGGAAAACGCTTTACCCAGCCGGGCAGGAAAAAGAAAGGACGCTAGTTAGCGCTTGCCACGCGTTGAGGTGTTTGCCGACCAGGAAAATGTGGCATTCTCATCCGGTTTATAAGCCTGCTGTTTCTTCATCTGGCGGGCTTTCTTCGCTGCCGCTTCGCGCTGCGCCATCAGTTTATCGATGTACTCCTTCTTCACATGATTGGCTTCAGCGTTGCTGAGTGGGCGTCCGTGCGCGATGCGGGCGCGATCCAGCAGCGTTTTAAGCTCCCGCTGTTCACTTTCCGTCATCTCTTTTTGCGTCAGTCTGGTCAGGGCCATAAAGCGTTCTCCTTGGGAAGTGCATCGAGTCTACGCGATGTAAGGGGGGATGTCTGCGTGGTGATGCATAAACCCCGGAAGGCGCTTCGCAGATCTGTTATTGGGCGGGTGACTTTCCGGTACTGCACTGTAGGGTGACGCACTTACGATAAGAGGTTTAAGTCGGTAAAAACGACGAATGTTTCCATCTTGTCAATATCATCAACAGCAGTTATGATGTTTCCATAATGGAACGTGTGAGGGAGCGATGCACGTTATATCAAGGAGGCCGTTCGATAACGCGGCTAAAGATTTTCCAAACCATACGCTGGCGCTGGACGCGGTTTACAAAATCCTGAAAAGCACTGTTTACAAGAATCCAGACGAGTTGAGAGAAGAGTTCCCAAGCCTGGATAAGATGAAATACAGGGATAAATGGTGGGTCATCAATGTCGGTGGCAACCATTTGAGAGTGTTATTTTTCGCAGATTTTGAATTAGCAAAGATATTTGTCAAACATATCGTGCCCCATGACGAATATGACAAGCTGATAAGACATTACCGGGAGACCAAAGAATGATTGAGGATGCGATCAAGGCCGCTGACGAGCTGGTGAAACTGGTGCCTTTTTTGGGAAATAACCCCGACAAAGAGGATTATGAACACGCGCTGGAGATGGTTGAACAGTTGCTCACGCATGTGCCGGATAGCTCGCTGGTTGCGCTGCTTACCGCACAGATAGAGCACTATGAAAATAACGATCCGGAACTGGCGGCGTTTAACGCGCGTATCGCGGCACTGCCACGCGGCGTTGCCGCCTTACGGGTTTTGATGGATCAGCACGGATTAAATCAGTCCTCGTTTCGGGATGAAATCGGCCAGCGCTCCCTGGTGAGCCGCATTCTTAATGGCGAACGCAATCTCACTGTCGACCATATCCGGGCGCTGGCGAAACGCTTTAATGTGTCGACCGACGTGTTTATTGAGCCAGCCCATCACATCGCGGGGTGAGTGAAATGGCTGTGGCGGCAGCCATTTCTTGCAAGGTTAACCCTCTTTCACCGCTTCCGTTTTGCGTCTGTCGACCGGTTTGCCCGACCAGTAGCCCGCCAGCAGCGAGCCGGAAAGGTTATGCCACACGGAGAACAGCGCGCCAGGCAGCGCGGCGAGCGGCGAGAAGTAGATTTTTCCCAACGCCGCAGCAAGGCCGGAGTTCTGCATACCCACTTCAATTGCCAGCGTGCGGCAGGTGGATTCATCAAAGCCGAACAGTCTACCACCCCAGTAACCGCCGAGCAGGCCAATGCTGTTGTGCAGGATCACCGCGACAATCACCACCAGGCCAACAGAGGCGATATAGTTCGCGGAACCGGCGACCACGGCGCTGATGATCGCCAGGATGCAGACCATGGAAAACGCGGGCAAATAGGGCTCCAGCGCGTTAACCACGCGCGGGAAAAGGTGGTGCACAACCAGCCCCAACGCAATCGGGATCACCACAATTTGCAGAATGCTTAACAGCATGCCCATCACATCGACCTGAATATGCGCATCGACATACAAACGCGTCAGCAGCGGCGTGGCGATAACGCCCACCAACGTAGAAACCGAGGAGATGGTAACCGACAGCGCGACATCGCCTTTTGCCAGATAAATCATTACGTTTGATGCCGTTCCGCTGGCGACGCTACCGACCAGTACCATCCCGGCGGAGAGATCCGGCGGCATCTTAAAAATCAGCGCCAGTAGCCATGCCGCCAGCGGCATCACCAGATAGTGCAGGAAAATACCGGCGGCAACCGGAGCCGGGCGCGACAGGACGCGTTTGAAGTCATCAATTTTTAAGTGCACGCCCATGCCAAACATAATCAGCATCAGCAGCGTGGTGATCCATGGGCCAATGGCGATAAACGTTGGCGGGAAATAATAGGCGAATACCGAGAGCAGCAGCGCCCATAACGGGAACAGCCGCGTGAAAATTGCGAGCATGTGGGGATTCCTTGCGATTGTTGTGTTGTGTTTTTATTACCCTTCACTCTTCAGGCTACAGGTGCGCTGGCGAAGCCAATAGCGTCAGTCATTTCTGCGCCGGTAACCCGGTAGTCTCACGTATGAGCGCTGTTCGCAATCGTTCCTGCAACCCGAATGAATGAGGGTTTTAAGGAGGGGATCGAGCCCGACCATTGGTATTGTTTATCGTGCTAAGGAATATTATTCAAACAAATTATGATGAAGATCTTTTATGTTGCTCCGCGTACGCTTTCCCAGCTCAGCCCGAAGCGGGACAGGTATTTGCGCAGACGATCCGCATCATTCGGATTGGCCTTTTTCTGCCGGGAAATGGCGAACAATTCACGTCCAGCTTCCGAAAGCGTCTGGCTGCGCCGGCAGACGGCAATCACTGTTTCTAACTGGCGTTGATCGAACAGATCCAGCGTGCTGATATCCACGGGGAGGTCAGGTAGTGCTGATTCTCCGCGCCAGTGATGCGCTAAACGCTGCACCTCTTCCTCGACTAACGCGTCGTTAATCCGCCCCTGTTCCGCCAGTGTTGCCATTCGCGCGATTGACGTGCTCAGTTCGCGAAAGTTGCCGCGCCACGCCGCGTGGGGAGAGCAGGCGAAGGCCAGATAGCGCTCGCGCGCGCCCTTATCAAAGCGGATTTGCGTCTGCTGCTGCTGTGAAAAACGCTGGAGTTCATACTCAATATTCGGAGCGATATCTTCCCGCCGCTCCGCCAGACCCGGCAGCGCGAACGTCCACATATTGATACGCGCAAAGAGATCTTCCCTGAAACGACCTTCCGCCACCCACTGCTGCATATTCCGGTGCGTGCCCGCAATAAGTTGAAAATCACTGTGCACTTCTTTATCGGAGCCAAAGGGGAAAAAAGTCTTCTCTTCAATCGCTTTCAGCAGCATCGCCTGTTCATCCAGCCCCAGTTCGGCGATCTCATCAAGGAACAGCACGCCGCCATCGGCCTCGCGCAGCAGTCCGGTGCGCGCCTGTTGTGCGCCGGTGAACGCGCCTTTCACATGGCCGAATAGCGTCGACATGGCGTTATCGCCGCGCAGTGTGGCGCAGTTCACCGCCACCAGACGCCCCTGCACCAGGTGGCGGGACTGGCGTAACTGAAAGATGCGTTTTGTCAGAAACGATTTCCCCGCACCGGTTGGCCCGGTCAGCAGAATGGGCGCAGTCGAGCGCAGCGCTACGCGTTCGATTTGCTCGATTAAGCGGTTAAAGGTGGCATTACGCGTATCAATACCGGATTTCAGGAACGACACAGATTGCTGCTGTTCACGCTGAAAACGGCTGGTCAGCGTGGCGTAACGGCTTAAATCCAGATCGATAACCGAACAGACACCGGCGGCGATCGCCTCGTCAGCCGCACCTTTCTCCGCCGGACCGGTCTGCAGCAGGCTGGCGGGCAGATAACGGGCTTCGGTCAGCAAGAACCAGCAGATCTGCGCGACGTGCGTCCCGGTGGTGATATGCACCAGGTACTCTTCGTTTTCCGTATCGAACGGGTAATGGGTAGCGAAATCGAGAAACGCGGCATACACCTCTTCAAAATCCCACGGATCGTTAATCGTCACCGCATGTTTGCGTACCTCGGTATGTGGCGATACGAGGGCAATATCTTCCGCCGTCTGTTGCGCCAGTCCTTCATCGCGCGGCTGGTGCAGCAGTTCAAGCCTGTCGACAGTGAGATCCGGCTGCTGGCACAACCCTACGGTGGGCCGCCATTTGCGAAAGCGGTTTTGTCGTTTACCCCGTTTATCCAGCACCGTTCCCAGTACACCAATTACCACCCGACGCTTCATGTTTATCCCATAAGATAAAGATCGATATTAAAAGATAAAAAATAATCATCCTCGCCGCAATGCCATCAAACCATCTGAAAAATAAAATCATTATTTTTCAAATAAATAAAAATTTTATTCGCTTGTTTTTGGTTTTGGCACGCTTATGGCAACAACTGTTACGTCAGCACGCTGAGTTAGCAGGGGTTACGCACCCCGCCGGCGCACCAGGAACGGCACGAGACGTTTTCCCGGGGGCGTTCCGTCAGTGGAAAGACATTTGCGAAAAGTCGGTTCTTTTTCGGGTTCGAATCCCGGATTCGCCACCTTATCTGTGGAGATAAACAGGCAGTACCCCGGTAGTCGGGCTATTGACGATTACCCCCAACGACCGCCGGTAAAGGCGCCGGGCGGCAGGCAAAACGGTGTTTCCCCTGCGGTTTCGCCCCTGCATTCGCGGTCGTTAAGGCTAACAATTTAAGGAGAAAGTCATGACCAACAAAATCACAATACGTAAAGGTCAATTAGGTTTACTGGCAAAAGAGGGTGATTACATCCAGGTTCTGGAAACCGGTGAGCACCGCCTGCCGTGGTTCAACAAACCCGACGTGCTGGTGGTGAATACTGATGGTAGCGAAGTGGCTGCCGGTCTGGCGGAGTATTTGCGTCGTTTCCAGCCAGAATGGGTGGAGCGTTACTGCCTGGTTGCCGATATGTCAGATAACGAAGCCGGTGCGCTTTATCTCAACGGCATGCTGCTGGAGATCCTGCCGCCTTCAACGCGCCGCCTGTACTGGCAAGCGGATGACGCACTGAAACTGGTACGCATGGACACTCGCGATGTGCGGGTTCCCATGGAGATCCTGAACGCCGTGGCTCAACCCAAACGCGGCGTGGCGGTAAAAGGTCGCGACGCGATTCTGGCGGTACAGGTTCCGGCTTGGCACGCGGGCGTTTTAAAAGTGGATGGCGTGACGCAGGCGCTGTTACCGGCGGGATTGAGCGGCTACTGGAAAGTAAATCATCTGGTGGAAGCCGAAGTGGTGGACTTACGCCTGCAAGTCCTTGAAGTAAGCGGCCAGGAGATCCTGACTAAAGATAAAGTCACCTTGCGGCTGAACCTGGCGGCGAACTGGCGTTACACCGATGTATTAAGCGCCTTTGCCCAACTGAGCAAACCGCTGGATCACCTCTACCGCGAATTGCAGTTTGCCCTGCGTGAAGCGGTGGGCACGCGCACGCTGGATGAGTTGCTGGAAGATAAGCAGGTAATCGATGAGTTAGTGAGCGTGCAGGTGGCAAATCGCATAGCGGCATTTGGTATTGAAGTGGCGTCGCTGGGGGTAAAAGACATCATCCTGCCCGGTGAGATGAAAACTATTTTGTCGCGCTTAGTGGAAGCGGAGAAATCGGCACAGGCCAATGTTATCCGCCGCCGGGAAGAGACCGCTGCGACCCGTTCGTTGCTGAACACGGCAAAAGTGATGGAGAGCAACCCGGTGGCGTTGCGGCTTAAAGAGTTAGAAACGCTGGAGCGTGTGGCGGAGCGCATCGATAAGATCTCGGTCTTTGGTGGCCTCGACCAGGTATTGCACGGTCTTGTTAACATCAAAGGAAGTCATGATGCAGCATAACGACTATCAACTGCTGGTGCAGGAGCACAGTGCGCCAGTGAAAATGTGGACCCACGGCGTGCCGGTCGAACCCGAAGCGCGTGAGCAATTGCTGAACACAGCAAAAATGCCATTTATCTTCAAACACTTGGTCGTGATGCCAGATGTGCACCTGGGAAAAGGCTCGACCATCGGCAGCGTGATCCCAACCAAAGGGGCGATTATCCCGGCGGCGGTGGGCGTGGATATTGGCTGCGGCATGATTGCCGTGCGCACCTCGCTGCTGGCGGCAGATTTGCCGGATAACCTCGGTGGGCTGCGCAGTGCCATTGAGCAGGCAGTACCGCATGGATGTTCGGTGAACCGGTCGAAACGTGATAAAGGCGCGTGGGAAAACCCTCCGCAAGAGGTGGATAGCCACTGGGCGTTGCTTGCGCCGCGCTTTAAGCGCCTGACGGATAAATACCCGCGCTTGTTGCAAACCAACAACTATCAACATTTGGGAACGTTGGGAACCGGCAACCATTTTATTGAAGTGTGTCTGGATGAGCAGCAGCGCGTGTGGGTGATGTTGCACAGCGGGTCGCGCGGCGTGGGTAACGCCATCGGTAACGTGTTTATCACCCTGGCGCAGCAGGATATGCAGCAACACATCGCCAATTTGCCGGACCGGAACCTGGCCTATTTCCAGGAAGGTAGCAAGCACTACAACGACTATCTGGAAGCGGTCGAATGGGCGCAGGATTTCGCCCGCCAGAATCGTGAAGTGATGATGTCGCGCGTACTGGCGGCGCTGTCGCGCATCGTGACCAAACCGTTTATCACCCGGCAGGAAGCGGTGAATTGTCACCATAACTATGTGCAAAAAGAGACGCACTTTGGTGAAGAGGTGGTGGTGACGCGTAAAGGCGCGGTTTCTGCGCAAAAAGGGCAGATGGGGATTATTCCCGGCTCGATGGGCGCGAAAAGTTTTATCGTGCGTGGGCGGGGAAATGAAGAGAGCTTCTGTTCATGCAGCCACGGAGCAGGGCGCACCATGAGCCGTACGGCGGCGAAAAAACGCTTTACCGTGGAAGATCAAATTCGCGCGACCGCGCATGTGGAGTGCCGCAAAGACTGCGAGGTGATCGATGAGATCCCGATGGCTTACAAAGATATCGACGCGGTGATGGCCGCGCAGGAGTCGCTGGTAGAAGTGGTGCATATCCTGCGCCAGGTGGTGTGTGTGAAAGGATAAGAAGGATAGTCATAATGGAACCTTTAGGCGTTGATGTCGCCATGCGCGGGCGTGTGCGGCAGGTGTTACACGATGTGGAACAAACCTATGGCGTGAAGGTGCTTTACGCCTGCGAGTCCGGTAGCCGCGGCTGGGGTTTTGCTTCGCCGGACAGCGATTACGATGTGCGCTTTTTGTATGTGCATCAACCGGACTGGTATCTGCGCGTCGAGCCGCAGCGTGATGTCATCGAACTGCCGATAGACGATGAACTGGACGTTTGCGGGTGGGAGTGGCGCAAAGCGCTGGGGTTGCTGAAAAGCGCTAACCCGGCCTTAATCGAATGGTTAGATTCGCCGATCGTCTACCAGCAGGATGACGCCACGCTCGCCGCGTTGCGCGTGCAGGTGCCGCACTGGTTTTCGCCAGTCAGAGCGCGCTGGCACTACTATTCGATGGCGAAAAAGAACTTTCGTGGCTATTTGCAGGGTGAAGAGGTACGGCTGAAAAAATACTTTTATGTGCTACGTCCACTGCTGGCGGTGCGCTGGATAGAGGCGGGCAAAGGGATGCCGCCAATGCGTTTCGCGACGTTGCTGGCAGGCAGCTGCCTCGACGCGCCATTACGGGCAGAAATCGATGAGTTGCTGGCGTTAAAACAGCGGGCCGGTGAAGCACAGTACGGTGCGCAACGTCCGCTGCTGCATGCGTTTATCGGCGATGAACTGGCGCGCGGCGAAATCGCCGATGCGCTGCCGGAAAGCCGTAGCGGTAAGGTCAGCGATCTCGACGCGTTGCTGTTCCAGACGGTGATGTCATAAGAAAAAAGCCCGGTAATTTACCGGGCTTTTTGCTCTCATCCGCACACGGGAGGAATTACTCAAACAAGTTGTGATGCAGTTTTTGCACCACTTGTTCGGCCTCTTTTCCGGGCACAAGGAAACAGAGGTTATGGCTGGATGCGCCATAGCAAATCATGCGGATATTAAACGGATCCAGCACGCCAAACACCTCTTTACCCACGCCGCAGGCTTTCGACAAATCGTTGCCGATAATCGCCACCAGCGCTAAATCTTCTTCCACTTCCACCCGGCACAGAGAAGAAAGCTCGGTCAGCAGAGCCTGGGTTAATAAGGTGTCGCCGGTTGACGTTGAACCGGTGGTGTCCAGCGTCAGCGCCACGCTCACTTCTGAGGTGGTTATCAAATCAACCGAGATATTGTGACGCGCCAGGATGCCAAACACTTCGGCAAGAAAACCGCGTGAGTGCAGCATGTTCAGGCTGTGCAGCGTGAGCAGGGTCTGCTTGCGGCGCAGCGCCAGTGCGCGGAACAGCGGCGGGTTGCTGGTGTTATTACACACCAGCGTGCCACCGGCTTTCGGATCTCTGCTGGAGCCGACAAAAACCGGAATGTCGCTGCGTACTGCGGGCAACAGCGTGGCGGGGTGCAGCACTTTCGCGCCGAAAGTCGCCATCTCTGCCGCTTCTTCAAAGGCTATCTCATCAATGCGTTTCGCGGCGGGCACCACGCGCGGGTCGGTGGTGTAAATGCCTGGGACATCGGTCCAGATATCCACGCGGGAAGCGTGCAGCGCTTCACCTAACAGCGCGGCGGTATAATCGCTGCCGCCGCGACCGAGTGTGGTGGTACGGCCTTTGGCTTCGCTACCGATAAAGCCTTGGGTGATTACTAACCCTTCATTAAGGCGCGGCGCGAGTTGCTGCCCGGCAAGTTCCGCCAGCGCAGCGACATCCGGCTCAGCGCGGCCAAAACGGTCGCTGGTACGCATCACTTTGCGCACATCAAACCACTGCGCCTGTACGCTGCGTTCGCGCAGCACTTCCACAAACAGCAGCGTCGACATCAGTTCGCCGTGGCTGACTAATTCGTCGGTCAGCGCGGTGGATGTCGCCAGCGATGCGGCTTCGGCAAGCGTGGTGATATTTTCCAGCAGGCGCTCAATCTCTTCGCGGATCACCGCCGGGTTAGCCAGGCGTTCCAGAATATCGAACTGAATTTTGCGGATAGCGTCGAGCTTGACGAAACGCTCGCTGGCTTCCAGCCCTTCGGCCAGCGCAACCAGCAGATTGGTTACGCCTGCGGAAGCGGAAAGCACCACCAGACGAACGCTGGTGTCGGAAAGCACCACGTCCGCACTGCGGTTCATGGCATCAAAATCGGCAACGCTGGTGCCGCCAAATTTGGCGACAACGAAACTAGTCATAACAACCTCGTGTCAGGGGATTCTCTATTCAGCCATGGCACAAGGAAAGAGCGAAAAACGGGGTGGGCGCAGAGCGATAAACAGCTACGATTTCCCCAGAAGTGCTCCACCTTGTCTGCCCGCTTTCAATAATGTCTGCGGACATGAAACGTTCGACTGCGAACGCTTCTGGTGACAACCCAGGGGATTCAGCCCCTGTAGCCGATAACGCACGCTGCCAGGCGTTTTGTTATCTCGGCGTTACTCCCCCTCAGGTGTTTTCATCAGCCTGGCGCTTCGAACACCGTGTGCCTGGGTAACGCGCCTCTTCTGGCAATGTTTACCTTCGCTTTTCACGCTGCAGCGGCGTTGGCCGCCTTCACTTACCCCGGTCACTTACTTGTGTAAGCTCCCGGAGATGTGCTAACGCGAAAAACTCTGGTAATACAAACCCGCGCATGCGCGGGTAGTACGTTTATAAATAAAGGGTTAGCGGGCATGCTGTCAACGCCGGGATTATGCGGATTTTTCATGCTGCATTGGTCGTCAGTAAAATGACTTATGTTGTGCTCAAATTCGGCGATTTTTGGTCGTTATTCGCCCGCGTGTACGGCGAGCCGGCACAAAAACCATCACAATTTTCGCTGGCAGGCGCTACAATCGACGGCAGTCACAATTCTCAAATCAGAAGAGTATTGCTATGAAAAACATCAATCCAACGCAGACATCTGCCTGGCAGGCATTACAGAAACACTACGCTGACATGAAGGACGTCACTATCGCGGATCTGTTCGCGAAAGAGGGCGACCGCTTTAGCAAATTCTCCGCAACCTTCGACGACCTGATGCTGGTGGATTTCTCCAAAAACCGCATCACGCAAGAGACGCTGGACAAACTGCTGGCACTGGCCAAAGAGACCGATCTGGCGGGGGCGATCAAATCCATGTTCTCCGGTGAAAAAATCAACCGCACCGAAGATCGCGCCGTGCTGCATGTCGCGCTGCGTAACCGTAGCAATACGCCGATTGTGGTGGATGGCAAAGATGTAATGCCGGAAGTGAACGCGGTGCTGGAGAAGATGAAAGCCTTCTCTGAAGCGATCATCTCAGGTAGCTGGAAAGGTTACACCGGTAAACCGATCACCGACGTGGTGAACATCGGTATCGGCGGTTCCGACCTCGGCCCGTTCATGGTGACCGAAGCGCTGCGTCCGTACAAAAACCACCTGAACATGCATTTCGTCTCTAACGTCGATGGTACGCATATCGCCGAAGTGCTGAAAAAAGTGAACCCGGAAACCACGCTGTTCCTGGTAGCCTCTAAAACCTTCACCACCCAGGAAACCATGACCAACGCCCACAGCGCGCGCGACTGGTTCCTGAAAACCGCCGGTGACAACAAACACGTGGCGAAACACTTCGCGGCGCTCTCCACCAACGCGAAAGCGGTCGGCGAGTTTGGCATCGACACCGCTAACATGTTTGAATTCTGGGATTGGGTCGGTGGCCGCTACTCTCTGTGGTCGGCGATTGGCCTGTCTATCATCCTCTCCGTCGGTTACGACAACTTTGTTGAGCTACTCTCCGGCGCGCACGCGATGGACAAGCACTTCTCCACCACTGAGCTTGATAAAAACCTGCCGGTGCTGCTGGCGCTGATCGGTATCTGGTACAACAACTTCTTCGGCGCTGAAACCGAAGCGATTCTGCCGTACGACCAGTACATGCACCGTTTTGCCGCTTACTTCCAGCAGGGCAACATGGAGTCCAACGGTAAATACGTTGACCGTAACGGCAACGCGGTGGATTACCAGACGGGTCCAATTATTTGGGGTGAGCCGGGCACCAACGGTCAGCACGCGTTCTATCAGCTGATTCACCAGGGCACCAAAATGGTTCCGTGTGATTTCATCGCGCCGGCTATCACCCATAACGCGCTTTCCGATCACCACCAGAAACTGCTGTCCAACTTCTTTGCGCAGACCGAAGCGCTGGCGTTCGGTAAATCCCGCGAGGTGGTTGAGCAGGAATATCGCGATCAGGGTAAAGATCCGGCAACGCTCAATCACGTCGTGCCGTTCAAAGTGTTTGAAGGTAACCGCCCGACTAACTCTATTCTGCTGCGTGAAATCACCCCGTTTAGCCTGGGTGCGCTGATTGCGCTGTACGAGCACAAAATCTTCACCCAGGGCGCAATCCTCAATATCTTCACTTTCGATCAGTGGGGCGTGGAGCTGGGTAAACAGCTGGCGAACCGCATTCTGCCTGAGCTGGGCGATGACAAATCCATCTCCAGCCACGACAGCTCAACCAATGGTCTGATCAACCGCTATAAATCCTGGCGCGGTTAAACCACATAAGCGTCGCTTCGGCGGCGCTTTTTTTTACCGATTATATTTATTCCTGCGAGGTTATATTGCGCGAGGATTTCGCCCGATATATATAAGCAATTCCGATATCGATATTTTAAAGTTAAATTACGGGGAGATTCCTGGTTCGCTGTTTCTATATCTATCATCAGGTTTATCTGAAAAACGCGACAGGCAGATAATCGGTTGCTATAAATTTTAGGACTAGCCTTATTGTGTCAATATTTTGTCATTATTTAATTATTTGAAATATATCAAATTTTTCATTTTATCTTCTCTTTTTAAATGCCGGATACCAATTTTCCGAAAACGTTCCCCGCTATTTCCCGATGCGTAAACCCTCTGCTTTAGTTGTGTATACTCGATATCGCCTGAATTCTTTCAGGTAAATCTCCATTCATTCAATGAAGGGAAATTGATATGAAAAAAGTCCTGTATGGCATTTTTGCCATATCCGCGCTTGCGGCGACTTCTGCTTTTGCTGCACCGGTGCAAATCGGTGAAGCGGCAGGGTCGGCAGCGACCTCTGTTTCTGCGGGTAGCTCCGCAGCAACGAGCGTTAGCACCGTAGGGTCCGCGGTGGGTGTCGCGCTGGCGGCAACCGGTGGCGGTGATGGCTCCAACACGGGAACCACGACCACCACGACCACAAGTACCCAGTAATAGCGGGTACATTAACTATAACCACACTTCGGTGTGGTTATTCCGCCCCTTTCGGAGAAGAGTCGTGAAGCGACCTGGTATCATCTTGATTTGCCTGCTCCTTCAGGCATGTTCAGGCCCCATCAAAGGCCTCGGGAATTCACTCTGGAATAGCGTATTTGGCACGCCGGGCGTACAGCTCACGGATGAAGAAATCCTCAATATGCCCTACGCCAGCCAGTACATGCAGCTCAACAACGGCCCACAACTGTTTGTGGTGCTCGCTTTCGCCGAAAACGGGCAGCAGAAATGGGTGACGCAGGATCAGTCCACCATCGTCACGCAAAACTATCGCATCGTGAAAACGCATCTGCCTGGCGACAACCTGCTGGATGTGAATAACCTGGCGGCAGATCCACTGGCAAAACCGAACCAGGTTGTTGATGGCGCGAGCTGGACGCGCTTAATGGGCTGGACAGAACACAAGCAGGTGCGCTACGCCACCGCCCGTTCTGTCTTCCACTGGAATGGCTCCGACACGGTGAAACTGGCGAGCGACGTAACGGCTGTGCGCATTCTTGAAGAAGAGGTAACGACCGACCAGAAACGCTGGCGCAACCGCTATTGGGTGGATGATCAAGGGGTTATCCGGCAATCCGAGCAGTACCTTGGCGCGGACTGGTTCCCGGTGAAAACCACCCTGATTAAGGCGGCGAAATAATGAAAAAACGTGCTCTTCTTCCGCTCCTGGCCTGCCTTGCTTCTCCTGTGGCGTTCGCTGTCGGCACGGTGGATGTCTATATGGAAGGCGACAGCAAACCGAAAACCCTCACCAACGCCGAGTATCTGGTGGATCTGGTAGGGCAACCGCGTCTGGCGAATAGCTGGTGGCCCGGCGCGGTGGTGAGTGAACGCCAGGCGACAGTTGCCGAGCAGGCGCGCCATCAGGCACTTCTTGCGCGGCTTAGCGCCCTTGCCGCCGATGAGAGTGGCAACAGCGCCGCAGCCATTAACGCCTTACGCCAGCAATTGCAGGCCATGAAAGTGACGGGTCGGCAAATTGTCGAGCTGGACCCGGATTACCTGCGTACCCATCGCCTCGCCAACCGCCCTTTACAGGGGCAATACACCTTATGGGTGGGCAAGCAGCCAACCACCATCACTGTGGTTGGGCTTATCAGCAGCCCAGGCAAAAAAGTGTTTACGCCCGAACGCGATGTGGTGAGCTATCTGGATGAGATGAGCCTGCTGAGCGGCGCGGAACGCAGCTATGCCTGGGTGATTTACCCCAACGGCAAAACACAAAAGGTACCGGTTGGCTACTGGAACCGACGCCACGTGGAGCCGATGCCCGGCAGCGTGATTTTTGTCGGTTTCGCACCGGGTTTGTGGAGCAACGAGTATGACGAGCTGAATGCCGACATTCTTCAGTCCCTGACGCATCGGATACCGGAATAATAATGAAAAAATCGTTTGTCATTAGCCTGTTGGCGCTGGGGATTAGCGCCGCCTGTCACGCAGAATCGTACCCGGACCCGATTGGCCCCTCGCAGTCGGATTTCGGCGGCGTCGGTCTGCTGCAAACGCCCACTGCGCGTATGGCGCCCGAAGGCGAATTGAGTTTTAACTACCGCGATAACAATCAATACCGCTACTACTCCGGTTCGGTGCAGCTCTTCCCGTGGCTGGAAACGACGCTGCGCTACACCGATGTGCGCACGCGGAAATACAGTACGGTAGAAGCCTTCTCTGGCAATCAGTCCTATAAAGATAAAGCCTTCGATTTGAAACTGCGCCTGTGGCAAGAAGGTTACTGGCTGCCGGAAGTTTCCGTAGGGGCGCGCGATATTGGCGGTACCGGGCTGTTCGATGGCGAATATCTGGTGGCGAGCAAAGCCTGGGGGCCGTTCGATTTCTCGCTGGGTATCGGTTGGGGCTACCTTGGCACCAGCGGCAACATCAAAAACCCGCTCTGCTCTTACGACGAGAAGTATTGTACGCGCGACACCCGTTACAAAGCCGCAGGCTCGACGGATACCAGCCAGATGTTCCGTGGCCCGACCGCGTTGTTTGGCGGGGTGGAGTACCAGACGCCATGGAACCCGCTGCGCTTAAAACTGGAGTATGAAGGGAACAACTACCAGCAGGACTTCGCCGGTAAGCTGCCGCAGCGCAGCAAGGTCAACGTCGGCGCGATTTATCGCGTCACCGACTGGGCGGACATAAACCTGAGCTATGAGCGCGGGAATACCTGGATGTTCGGCTTTACCCTGCGTAACAACTTCAACAACCTGCGCCCATCCTATATCGACAACGCCCGGCCGAAATATCAGCCGCAGCCGCAAGATGCAATCCTCCAGCATTCGGTGGTGGCGAATCAGTTGACCTTACTGAAATACAACGCCGGGCTTACCGATCCACAAATTCAGGTGAAAGGTGACACGCTGTATGTCACCGGCGAGCAGGTGAAATACCGCAATACCCAGGAAGGTGTTGAGCGCGCGAATCGCATTGTGATGAATGACTTGCCGGATGGCATTCGCACGATTCGCGTGACGGAAAACCGTCTCAATATGCCGGTTGTCACCACCGAGACGGATGTTGCCAGCCTGAAGCGCCACCTTGAAGGTGAACCGCTGGGGCAGGATACGGAACTGGTGCAAAAACGCGAAACGCCGATCGTGCCGGACAAACCAGAGCAGGGTTGGTATATCGATAAATCCTCGTTCGATTTCCACATCGATCCGGTGCTTAACCAGTCATTCGGCGGGCCGGAAGCTTTCTACATGTATCAGCTTGGCGTGATGGCCACCGCCGACTGGTGGTTAACAGATCACCTTCTGACCACCGGTAGTCTGTTTGGCAACCTGACCAATAACTACGACAAGTTTAACTACACCAACCCGCCGAGAGATTCAGCGCTGCCGCGTGTGCGTACCCGCGTGCGTGAATATGTGCAGAACGATGTTTACATCAACAACATGCAGGCGAACTACTTCCAGTACCTGGGCAATAACTTCTATGGCCAGGTGTATGCCGGGTATCTGGAAACCATGTACGGTGGTGCTGGTGCCGAGCTGTTGTGGCGTCCGGTTGATAGCCACTGGGCGTTTGGCATTGATGGCAACTACGTGAAACAGCGTGACTGGCGCAGTGCGCAGGACATGATGAAGTTCACCGATTACAGCGTGAAGACCGGCCACTTCACCGCTTACTGGACGCCGTGGTTCGCCGAAAATGTGCTGGTGAAAGCGAGTGTGGGGCAATATCTGGCGGGCGATAAAGGTGTCACGCTGGATGTGTCGAAGCACTTTGACAGCGGGATTGTGGTGGGTGCGTATGCCACCAAAACCAACGTTTCAGCCGCGCAGTACGGGGAAGGGGACTTCACCAAAGGGGTCTACATTTCGGTTCCGCTGGATCTGTTCAGCACCGGCCCGACCCGCAGCCGCGCTGGAATTGGCTGGACACCGCTGACGCGTGATGGTGGTCAGATGCTGGGCCGTAAGTTCGAGCTTTACAACATGACCAACGATAAGACGGTCAACTTCCAGTAAACCTTTTCTCTCCCCGTTTGGGGAGAGAACTGCCGCAAGGCCTGCCTGTTTTCACCATCAGCCATATTTCTCTCCCCGTTTGGGGGAGAGAAAGTGGCATTCATAACCGGCGCAACAACCGCGCAGGATTTCCCGCATACACTCCTTTCTCGCTGATCGATTTGGTCACCACGCTGCCCGCGCCTATCACGCAACCATCGGTAATGGTCACTGCCAGAATCGTTGCGCCGCTGCCAATCGACACGTCATTACCAATCACGATGCGCCCCCAGTTGTTGCTGTCCGGGTCTGGTTTGCCATCACGAAACATATCGTTGGCAAACATTACGCCGTGACCGATAAAGCAGCGCTCACCAATGGTGACATATTCGCAAATAAAGCTGTGGGACTGGATTTTCGAACCTTTACCGACCTGGGTGTGCCCCTGAATTTCGACAAACGGGCCGACAAACACATCGTCCGCCAGTGTGCAGTCGTATAAATTGGCGGGTTCATAAATCACCACATTGTCGCCGCAGGTCACATTGCGTACGGCGGTTTGGCGCAAAGAGGCGCTTGTCATCATCCCTCCTTAAAGCGATTTGCCCAGAATATGCAGCGTACTTTGCTGCGACGCGGTACTGAATGTTGTGTCTTTGAGATGCGTGAATCCCTGGCGAAGATAAAAGCGCTGCGCGTTTGGGTTGGCGTCCAGCACTTCCAGCCAGATAAACCTCTCTCCGCGCTGTTGCGCCAGGCGTTCTATTTCTGCCAGCAGTCGCTCGCCGTAGCCTTTCCCCGTTTCGCCCGGTAACAGATAGAGTTTATGCAGCAGCGTACCCACCGGGCCATGTTCGTCGACCGCGCTGTGCCAGGAGACTTTGGCGAAACCGACAGGTGCCGTATTCTGCGCGATAAACCAGCCGCCCGCTTCGCTTTGCAGGCTCTGTTCGATTACTACCGGGGAATACTCCTGGCTGAGAAATGCCTCCAGTTCGGCCGGTTCGCGCCACAGAGGGGCAAAATGATGGCGATAACTGGCGTAGCCCATTTCACTCAGTAACGCGGCGTCCGCGATTTCAGCCTTACGTACGATAAGCATGCTCTTTTTCGTCTCCTGCGTGGACATGTCTGTGCAACATGTCATCACGCGGTGTCACAAAATATAAGCAAATAATGTAGATCCAGATCACATTTTTGCGATATACAAAGTGTTGTTCACCAGCAATGAGGTGCCGCTATGACATCGCTAACTCGTCCTCGCGTTGAGTTTATTTCGACCATATTGCAGACCGTGCTGAATCTTGGTCTGTTGAGCCTCGGTCTGATTTTGATTGTCTTTTTGGGCAAAGAGACACTGCATCTGGCCGATGTGCTGTTCGCGCCGGTGCAAACCAGCAAATATGAGCTGGTGGAAGGGCTGGTGGTTTACTTTCTCTATTTCGAATTTATCGCCCTGATTGTGAAGTACTTTCAGTCCGGGTTTCACTTCCCGCTGCGCTACTTTATCTACATCGGCATTACCGCGATTGTGCGGTTGATCATTGTCGATCACCAGTCGCCAATGGACGTACTGATCTACTCGGCGGCGATCCTGTTGCTGGTCATCACGCTGTGGTTGTGTAACTCGCAACGGCTGAGGCGCGAATAAAAAAAGGGCGATCCGAGGATCGCCAATGACTTCACAAGTTGGGTGATACAAGTTGAGGGTGCAGTGGCAACGCCGGTCATCTTTCGAGTGATCGCTGTGTTGGCTTCCTTTAATCACCCCGGTCACTGACTACAGTCAGTGACCGGGGATTCATGCAGTTGCCGCCGTGCTCTCATCCGAAATATGTAGGGCGTAATAACAACAATGAAAATTAACCTTTCACACCGCCTGCGGTCAGGCCGTTAACCAGCCAACGCTGCGCAAGCAGGAAGACAACTGTAATTGGGATCGCGGACAGCACCGCCGCCGCGGCAAAATCGCCCCACAGGTAGTTTTGCGGGTTGAGATATTGCTGCATCCCGACCGCCAGCGTGTAACTGTTGACATCGCGTAGCAGCAACGAGGCAACCGGTACTTCGGTAATGGCGGCGATAAATGACAGAATAAACACTACCGCCAGAATCGGCACCGACAGCGGCAGCAGCACCAAACGGAACGCTTGCCACGGTGTTGCGCCATCCAGCGAGGCGGCCTCTTCCAGCGAACCGTCGATTGTTTCGAAATAACCTTTGATCGTCCACACATGCAGCGCGATCCCGCCCATATAAGCGAAGATCACCCCGCCGTGCGTATTCAGGCCGATAAATGGCACGTACTGGCCGAGCCGGTCAAACAATGCGTACAGCGCCACCAGCGACAGCACCGCCGGGAACATCTGGAAAATCAGCATCCCTTTCAGCAATGTCGCTTTGCCGCGAAAACGCATACGGGCAAAGGCGTACGCAGAAGTGGTGGAGAGCGCCACAATGCCGACTGCGGTGATCACGGCGATTTTCACCGAGTTCCACAGCCACAGCAGCACCGGGAACGGCGGCGGTGTGACGCGGCCATCGGCGTGTTCGACGCTAAAGCCCAGCGCGAGGCGCCAGTGTTCCCACGAAATATTTTCCGGAATCAAACTGCCGGTAGCGAAGTTACCTTCACGCAGCGAAATGGCGACCACCATCAGCAGTGGAAACATAATCGCGGCAATAAACACCAGCAGTAACAAATGGGTGATAAACAGCCGCAGCTTTTGCGATTTCGCCTGCACCATAGCCATAATTTTCGTCCTCCTTAATCGAATTTCATGCGCGTAGCTTTCAGGTTGACGATAGCCAACGCACCTACCAGCAGGAAAATCAGCGTGGCGATAGCGGCAGCGAGCCCAAAGTCCTGACCACCGCCGCCTTCAAAGGCGATGCGATAGGTGTAGCTCACCAGCAAGTCGGTATAACCGGCCGGCGTGGTGGTGCCGATGCGATCCGGGCCACCATTGGTCAGCAGTTGGATCAGCACGAAGTTGTTAAAGTTAAACGCGAAGCTGGCGATCATCAGCGGCGTCAGCGGCTTGATCAGCAGCGGAAAGGTGATGCGGAAAAAGTTTTGCAGCGGCCCGGCACCGTCCATGGCCGAGGCTTCATACAGATCGTCAGGGATCGCTTTCAACAGCCCCATGCACAGGATCATCATGTACGGATAACCGAGCCAGGTGTTGACGATCACGATCATTGAACGCGCGGTGGTGGGATCGCTAAACCAGGCCGGTTTAATGCCAAACAGCGCGCTCAGCATCATATTGATCTCGCCAAAACTCTGGTTAAACAGCCCCTTGAAGATCAAAATTGAGATAAACGATGGTACGGCATACGGCAGGATTAACAGCACGCGATAAATCGCTTTGCCTTTCAGGGACTCCCACTGTACGACGCAGGCCAGCACCATGCCGACAGCAACGGTCAGCACCACGGTCAGCACCGAAAACACCACCGTCCAGATAAAGATCTCAATAAACGGTTTTTGAATGCCTTCATCGGTAAAGACGCGCGTGAAGTTATCCCAGCCGATGGTCACGGTATAGCCGGGGCTGAGCTTTTCGCTGCCCCAACTGCCATCGGCGTTAATCACCTGGAAGTAGCCGATTTCATTGTTCGGGCGGTATTTCGCGCCGCTCTGGTTGTTGGCCAGCGTGCCGTCCTGCTCAAGCTGATACAGCGGGCGCGTACCGGAGAACTGGCGCAGCGAACTCATCGCCACTTTGCTGCCATCCGGCAGGAGTGCGGTCAGCTGGTTCAGCGCCTGGCGGTTTTGCGTGATGATGCGCAGATTGGCGCGCTCGCCAGCGGGCAGGGCGTCAGCCTCTTTTAAGGTCAGTTGCTGCTCGCCGCCGGGTTTGAACGCATCGGAAACGTAATTTTTGCCGCTGTCGCCGTCGGTCAGCGCCAGTCGCCACGCGTCACCTTCCGGGTAAAGCCCAAAGTTATACGCTTTGCCTGCCTGGTAGGAACGGTCGAGCAGCACCTGCTGCGCGCGCTCCTGGGTGAGTTGGTTAGTGCTGCTGTAGTTGGTAAACGCGATGGCGATGGTACAAATCAGCGGGAACAGGACAAACAGCCCCATACCGGCCACGCCGGGGTAAACATAGCGCCAGGCGTATGCCTTGCGATTGGCGAAAATATAGAGGCCCGCCGAGCTGAGGACGAGCGTGGTAATGGCGAAAAGGTATTCCCCCTGGGCATACATCATAACGACAAGGTAAGCCACCAACAGGCCAACAACGGTGATGGCCGCCCATGCGAGTTGCGGGCTTTGCCACCAGTGGCGTTTTCTTCTTACATCCATGGGGATTTCCTCTCTACTCGACACCCTTCACGCTGCCGCGTTGTTGGCTGCGGTTGCGCACGCTGGTCGCTTACTTTTGTAAGCACTCCGGGGTACACATCGTTGCCGCCGTGATGCGCGCGAAGGATGCCGCGTATACAACATGTCCAATTCGCCTTATCCCCATCCGGGGATAAGGCATTCACATTTTTACTTGGTAATACGACCCTGGGCGTCTTTCAGCGCGGCGTCGACGGTCTGGCGATCGCTAACGGCGTTGATAACCGCAGTGCGTGTGGCGTACCAGAAGGCAGCCATTTGCGGGATGTTCGGCATAATTTCGCCGGTTTTCGCGTTATCCATTGTCGCGGCGATGCGCGGGTCTTTCGCCAACTGATCCTGATAGGATTTCAGCGCGACCGCACCCAGCGGTTTGTCCTTGTTAACGTCTGCCAGGCCTTGATCGGTCAGCAGGTAGTTTTCGAGGAACTCTTTCGCCAGCTCTTTGTTCGGGCTGGCGGCGTTGATGCCTGCGCTCAGCACGCCAACGAACGGTTTAGAAGGCTTACCTTTAAAGGTTGGCAACAGCGCGACGCCGTAGTTGATTTTGCTCTTATCAATGTTGGCCCACGCCCACGGACCATTGATGGTCATCGCGGTTTCACCTTTGTTAAACGCCGCTTCTGCAATCGAGTAATCCGTGTCGGCATTCATGTGTTTGTCTTTAATCAGCTTCACGAGGAAACCGAGACCGGCTTTCGCGCCTGCGTTGTCGACGCCGACATCTTTCACGTCATATTTACCGTTTTCAAACTTGAAGGCGTAACCGCCATCGGCGGCAATCAGTGGCCAGGTGAAGTACGGTTCTTGCAGGTTGAACATCAACGCGCTCTTACCTTTCGCTTTCAGCTGTTTATCCAGCGCCGGGATCTCTTCCCAGGTTTTCGGCGGGTTCGGCACGAGATCTTTGTTGTAAATCAGCGATAAGGATTCGACAGCAATCGGGTAGGCAATCAGCTTACCGTTGTAGCGTACGGCGTCCCAGGTGAAGGGGAACAGCTTGTCCTGGAAGGCTTTATCCGGGGTGACTTCCGCCAGCAGACCGGATTGCGCATAGCCGCCAAAGCGGTCGTGCGCCCAGAAAATAATGTCCGGGCCGTCGCCGGTTGCAGCAACCTGCGGGAATTTCTCTTCCAGTTTATCCGGGTGTTCTACGGTAACTTTAATGCCGGTGTCTTTCTCAAATTTCTTACCCACTTCGGCAAGGCCGTTATAGCCTTTGTCGCCGTTGATCCAAATGACCAGCTTACCTTCTTCGATTTTGGCGAGGGCAGAGGCGGAAAACATCATCGTCGCCACTGCGGACAAAGCGAGGATGCGTGCGCCTGTTTTGATTTTCATATATCCCGTCCTTTAGGTGATGTGCTCGTGGATACGCTCAAGGTAGTTCGACGGGATTAGTCTCCTTTTTTGACAAGCGCTTCTCATCCTCCTTGACCCTACGCCCCTGGGGCGATTTGTGTGATCTCTGTTACAGAGATTTGCATTATGTGTGTGAGCGCACATAAAAAAGCGCTGATTTTTGCAGAGCCCATCACGAAAATGCCCGCCACCCGCCCATCCGGGGGGCAGAGGCGTTGTTCTCATCCTCCCGCCTCCTCCCCCACAAAAAACCAGGGGGGTGGAGGATTCGCCCGCTGAATCGATGCTCCATAGTCAGCCCACGTTGAATGTTTCTGTTGGTGACAGGTTGTAACGAAGGGAGAAGGGCATGGCGAGCGTACAGCTGCGTAATGTAACGAAAGCCTGGGGCGATGTGGTGGTGTCGAAAGACATCAGTCTCGACATCCACGAAGGAGAATTCGTGGTGTTTGTCGGCCCGTCAGGCTGTGGTAAATCGACGCTGCTGCGCATGATTGCCGGGCTGGAAACCATCACCAGCGGGGATTTGCTGATTGGCGATACCCGCATGAATGAGGTTCCTCCGGCAGAACGCGGCGTTGGCATGGTGTTTCAGTCCTACGCGCTCTATCCGCATTTGTCGGTAGCGGAAAATATGTCTTTCGGCCTGAAGTTAGCGGGCGCGAAAAAAGAGATGATCAAATCGCGCGTCACGCAAGTCGCGGAAGTGCTGCAACTGGCGCATTTACTGGATCGCAAACCGAAAGCGCTCTCCGGCGGTCAGCGCCAGCGCGTGGCGATTGGTCGTACCCTGGTGGCTGAACCCCGCGTTTTCTTGCTTGATGAACCTCTCTCCAACCTTGATGCCGCCCTGCGTGTGCAGATGCGTATTGAGATCTCCCGTCTGCACAAACGTCTTGGCCGCACGATGATTTACGTCACCCACGATCAGGTAGAAGCGATGACGCTGGCCGACAAAATCGTGGTGCTCGATGCCGGGCGCGTGGCGCAAGTGGGTAAACCGCTGGAGCTGTATCACTACCCGGCAGACCGTTTTGTCGCCGGTTTTATCGGCTCGCCGAAGATGAACTTCCTGCCGGTAAAAGTGACCGCTACCGCCATTGAACAAGTACAGGTTGAGCTGCCCAACCGCCAGCGCGTGTGGCTGCCGGTGGACAGCGCCAATGTGCAGGTCGGCGCGAATATGTCTTTGGGCATCCGCCCGGAGCATCTGCTGCCCAGCGACATCGCCGATGTCACGCTGGAGGGCGAAGTTCAGGTCGTCGAACAGCTTGGTCACGAAACACAAATTCATATCCAGATCCCTGCAATACGCCAGAACCTGGTCTACCGCCAGACTGACGTGGTGCTGGTAGAAGAGGGTGCCACATTCGCCATCGGCTTACCGCCGGAGCGTTGCCATCTGTTCCGTGAAGATGGCACCGCCTGCCGCCGGTTACATAAAGAACCGGGCGTTTAAGCGTACCCCACAAAGCGTTTACACAAAGCCATTCGCATTATGTCGAGGCGGCAACTGACTGAACTTCCCGTTTCGTACCCAGTTACGCGACCGGAGTGAAAGAAGGCAGCCAGTAAAGAGATAGCGCGAAGGGGGATGTGTAAAAAAAAGAAAAGCAAGCTCAGGAGATAGAACGATGATTACTCTGCGCAAACTTCCACTGGCTCTCGCTATCGCGGCAGGCGTACTGTCTGCACAGGCGGGCGCTGTCGACTTCAAAGGTTACGCCCGTTCGGGGATTGGCTGGACCGGCAGCGGCGGCGAGCAGCAATGCTTCCAGGCCACCGGTGCGGATGCCAAATACCGTCTCGGTAACGAGTGCGAAACCTATGCGGAAATTAAATTAGGCCAGGAAGTCTGGAAAGAAGCGGATAAAAGCTTCTATTTCGACTCCAACATTGCCTATAAAACCGCACAGCTGAACGACTGGGAAAACGACAACGTACCAGCGGTTCGCGAATTTAACGTAGTGGGTAAAAACCTGATCGACTCCCTGCCAGGCGCCAACATCTGGGCCGGTAAGCGTTT
The DNA here is from genome assembly GCF_000300455.3 of Kosakonia sacchari SP1. NCBI lineage: Bacteria > Pseudomonadati > Pseudomonadota > Gammaproteobacteria > Enterobacterales > Enterobacteriaceae > Kosakonia > Kosakonia sacchari. The sequence continues at coordinate 4,561,639 of NZ_CP007215.2, read as the reverse complement.
CTATCAGCGCCATGACGTACATATGATCGACTTCTACTACTGGGATATTTCCGGCCCGGGTGCAGGTATTGAAAATATTGACGTTGGCATCGGTAAACTCTCTCTGGCCGCAACGCGTTCTTCTGAGCTGGGTGGTTCTTCTGCCTTTGGCGATCGCGACTCGACCACCGGTCTGCGCACTTACAACCATGCCGTGCCGAACGATGTCTTCGATGTGCGTTTAGCGCAGTTGGCGACCAACCCGAACGGTGTGCTGGAACTAGGCGTTGACTACGGTCACACCAACATTCCTGACGACTATTACCTGGAGCCGGGCGCATCGAAAGATGGCTGGATGTTCACCGCTGAACATACTCAGAGCATGATGAAGGGTTACAACAAGTTCGTGGTGCAGTACGCCACTGACGCGATGATCTCACAGGGGAAAGGCCAGGCTCGCGGCGGCGCTGTGGATAACGACGGTCACCTGATCCGCGTACTGGATCATGGTGCTATCAACCTCGCTGAGAAGTGGGATTTGATGTATGTCGGTATGTATCAGGACACCGATCGCGATAACAAGCGCGGTAATACCTGGTACACCGTGGGTGTCCGTCCGATGTACAAATGGACGCCGATCATGAGCACCTTGATGGAAGTGGGTTACGACAACGTCAAATCCCAGCAAACGGGCGATCGCAACAGCCAGTACAAAATCACCCTGGCGCAACAGTGGCAGGCGGGCGACAGCATCTGGTCCCGTCCGGCAATCCGCGTTTTCGCTACCTACGCCAAGTGGGATGAGAAATGGGGTTATGTGAAAACGGACGCCGATGGCAACACCTCTTCCCTGGCTGCGAGCAATGGCGCCACCACACCGTTTGGCTTTGGCACTAATAGTCGTGGTAACGACGACGAGTGGACCTTCGGTGCCCAGATGGAAATCTGGTGGTAATGCTTAAACACCTGCTGTAATGACCAAATGAGGGGCGCAAGCCCCTCAATCTTAGGTGACGCGCGCTATTGCCTGGCCAACGCTCACCGCGCAATCAAGGTGATCATAATGAAAATGAAAAAAGTCTCGTCGCACTCTGCTTATCCGCAGGGCTGCTGGCTGCGGCTCCCGCTGTGAGCCTGGCTGCTGTGAATATCGTGCCGCAGGATATCTCTGCTGCGCCATCTATCCCAACGTCAACACTGCAACAACTGCACTGGACACCGGTTTCACCTTCACAAACGCTGAGTAGTGATATTTCTGCCGCCGGGCAGACGCTGAATACCGGCGATATTACTGGCCCGGTGATGGCCTATAGCGTTCCGGCGAATATCGGCGAGTTGAACATTACATTGACCAGCAAAGTGAACAACGAGAGCGTTTATGCGCCAAACGTGCTGGTACTTGATCAGAACTTCACACCTGCAGCATTTTTCCCGTCCAGCTTCTTTGCATACCAGGAGCCGGGCGTGATGTCGGATAACCGTTTAGAAGGCACGATGAAACTGACCCCGGCGTTGGGTCAGCAGAAACTTTATCTGCTGGTATTTACCACGCAAAAAGATCTGCAAAAAACCACGCAGATGGTGGATCCGGCTAAAGCCTATGCCAAAGGTAACGGCAACGCCGTACCGGATATTCCCGATCCGATTGCCCGCCATGGCGTGACAGGTTCACTGGCGCTGAAAGCCAGCACTTCCTCCTCTTCCAGCATATTAGTCGGCCCGCTGTTTGGTTCTTCTGGCCCAGCTTCCGTTACCGTGGGCAATACCGCCGCACCGGCTTATAGCACGCAACCAGCTCCGGCCGCCGCGCCCGCTGCGGCTCCTGCGCCAGCGCCAGTGGCGAAGAGCGAGCCGATGCTCAACGATACAGAGAGCTACTTTAACCAGGCCATCAAACAAGCCGCTGCGAAAGGTGATATTGATAAGGCGCTGAAATTATTGAATGAAGCAGAACGCCTCGGGTCGAAATCCGCCCGTGCCACTTTTATCAGCAGTGTAAAAGGCAAGGGGTAATCTCTCCCCACAATGCTGATATTTGCAGCAACTGGTGCGTCGCCTGACGCACCTTTTTTTCCGGCGCAGATGCGCGCTGTTGCGCATCTGTTGCGCTGATGAAAACTGAATGAAGTTTCCCCGCCCCGTGCGCCGGTTCTGCGATACAATAACGCTACGTTATGTACCGGAGAGTAAGGCATGTCACACCCTGCGCTTACGCAACTGCGAGCGCTGCGCTACGTAGACGCAATTCCCGCGCTTGAACCGCAACTGCTCGAGTGGCTGTTGCTGGAAGATTCGATGACCAAACGTTTTGAGCAACAAGGCAAGACGGTCAGCGTTACGCTGATTCGGGAAGGCTTTGTGACGGTGGATGAGATCGCCGAAGAACGCGACAGTCTGCCGAAGGAGGATCGTTACTGGTTGCGGGAAATTATTCTCTGCGCCGACGGGGAACCCTGGCTCGCCGGACGCACCGTGGTGCCGGAATCTACACTGAGCGGCCCGGAACTGGCGCTGCAAACCCTGGGTAAAACGCCGCTTGGGCGATATCTCTTTACCTCATCTACGCTTACGCGTGACTTTATTGAAATTGGTCGTCATGAGCAGCTCTGGGGACGCCGTTCCCGTCTGCGTCTGGGCGGAAAACCGCTGATGCTGACCGAACTGTTTTTGCCTGCATCGCCGCTGTACTAAGAGGAAAAAGAAAATGGAGTGGAGTCTCACGCAGAATAAGCTGTTGGCCTTTCACAGGCTTATGCGTACGGACAAACCAATTGGCGCTTTACTGCTGCTGTGGCCAACGCTGTGGGCGCTGTGGGTGGCGACGCCGGGCGTGCCGCCGCTGTGGATTTTGCTGGTTTTTGTCGCGGGCGTCTGGCTGATGCGCGCTGCCGGTTGCGTGGTCAATGACTATGCGGATCGTAAATTTGATGGTCATGTTAAACGCACGGCGAATCGCCCGTTGCCAAGCGGCGCGGTAACGGAAAATGAAGCGCGGGTGCTGTTTGTGGTGCTGGTGCTGCTGGCCTTCGCGCTGGTGCTGACGCTGAATGTGATGACCATTTTGCTCTCCGTCGCGGCGCTGGCGCTGGCGTGGGTTTACCCGTTTATGAAGCGTTATACGCACCTGCCGCAGGTGGTGCTCGGCGCAGCGTTCGGCTGGTCGATTCCAATGGCGTTTGCCGCCGTGAGTGAGTCTGTGCCGCTGAGCTGCTGGATCATGTTTCTCGCCAATATCCTGTGGGCAGTCGCGTACGATACGCAGTATGCGATGGTTGACCGTGATGACGATGTGAAGATTGGTATTAAGTCGACGGCTATCTTGTTTGGTCGTTTCGACAAGCTGATTATCGGGATTTTGCAGGTGGCTGTGCTGGTGCTGATGGCGTCTATTGGCTGGCTGAATGGGCTGGGCTGGACGTATTACGGGACGGTGCTGATTGCCGGTGCGCTGTTTGTTTACCAGCAAACATTGATTGCTGGTCGCGACCGCGATGCCTGTTTTAAAGCGTTTATGAACAATAACTATGTTGGGCTGGTGCTGTTTTTAGGGCTGGCGTTAAGTTATCTGCATTTGCCTTGAGTTTTTTCCCCTCTCCGTGAAGAGAGGGGAAAATTTACCCTCACGCTTCCGCTTGCGTCGCGCTCTCAATCGTCAGACGCACATCCGACGTTATCAAGTCCGCCAGCATCTGGTACACGTTTAAGGTACGTGCCGGATCCGCATCGCCGGTATCGCTGATATAACCTTCATCGCGCAGCGTCAGCACCAGCGTACTGAATACCGCTTTATCGAAGAACTCCGGCGCGTTGATGCCGTGCAGTACCGACAAGCGCTGCGCCAGCGTGCGGCTCTCTTTTTCCAGCGTGCTGCGGTTCATCGCCGGATTGGCGCTCAGTAGCCAGAAAGTAATGGCGTAACGCTGTAAGGTTTCGCGCGCGCCTGCTGCCAGCAGTTGCAAGGTGCGGGAGTGCGCCGGATTGATGCTCAGACGATCGTCTTTCACCGTCAACAAGCCCTGGCGCAGTAGCTCTTGCGTCAGGTTCTCCAGCACTTGTGCCAGCTCCGCTTTTTCCCAGCGCAGGAACAGCTCGGCTTTCAGCATCGGGTAGAGTAACTCGACGTAGCGCAGGATCTCGCTACGGGAGATCGCGCGGTGCTGAGTAACAATGGCTGCCAGCAGCGACGGCAGCATCAGCATATGCGCAATGTTGTTGCGGTAGTACGTCATCAACACCGCCTGCTCACGCGGCAGAATGATGATATCGCCGATGGTGTCTTTCTCGACTTCGAACTTGTTCATCTGCAGCGCGTGATCGATAAGCTCGCTGGCGCTGGCCGAAGGCGTGGTCGAATCTGGCGAATAAGGCACGTTGCGCATCAGCTCAAGATAACAGCTTAACTGCTCGGTCAGTTGCTCGCGCGTCAGTGAACGCTGGCGGGAGGCCAGCAGCGCGGTACAACACAGGTTCATGGCGTTAGCCGCACCGGCGTTGTTGATGCGCACCATCAGGTCAGCGGCAATGGTGTTCACCGTTGGCGTTAACCACGCCGGGCGGATGGATTCAATCGGATCGATGGCTTCGCGCCACTCCGGAACATGATGATTCAGGTAGTTCATCAGCGGGATCGGTTCGCCGAAGTTCACATAACCCTGACCGAGGTTACGCAGCTTGCTTAAGCCACGCACCATCTGCAACAAGCTCTCTTTCTCTTTCGTCGCGCCACGCAGCTCTTTGGCGTAAGTACCCACTTCCATCACGTGTTCATACCCGATGTAAATCGGTACCAGCGTGATGGGGCGCGTACCGCCGCGTAGCATCGCCTGGATGGTCATCGACAGCGTACCGGTTTTCGGATCCAGCAAACGCCCGGTGCGCGAACGTCCACCCTCAACGAAGTACTCCACCGAATAACCGCGGCTGAACAGCTCACCCAGATATTCACGGAACACGGTGGAATAAAGCTTGTTGCCTTTAAATGTCCGGCGAATAAAGAAAGCGCCCAGCCGGCGGAAAATCGGCCCGGCAGGCCAGAAATTCAGGTTGATACCAGCAGCGATATGCGGCGGCACCAGCCCCTGGTGATAGAGCACATAGGAGAGTAACAGGTAGTCCATATGGCTGCGATGGCAGGGCACATAGACAATTTCGTGGCCGTCGTGCGCCAGCTGACGTACGCGCTCGGCATTATGCACGTTAATGCCCTGGTAGAGACGGTTCCAGGTAAAACCCAGAATGCGGTCAGTCAGGCGGATCATCTCGTAGGAGAAGTTCGCGGCAATCTCTTCCATCAGCGCGATGGCGTTTTGCTGCGCCTTATCATGGGAGATCTTTTTGCTGCGCGCTTCATCTTCAACGGCGCGGGCAATCGCCTTTGAAGAGAGCAATTTGTTAAATAAATCCTGACGCGCCGGCAGGCGCGGGCCTACTGCGGCCAGACGCTGGCGGGCAAAGTGCATACGCGCCACGCGCGCCAGTTTCTGCGCGATAATTTTATCGGTGCCGTGCTCGGTCGCCATACGGCGCAGCGAAACCGGTGGTGAGAAACGCACAAAGCTGTCGCGGCCAAGCCAGGAAACAGCAAAAAATTTCTGGATGCCGTTCAGCATGCGCAGCGGCGGGTTAATTTCGCCTTTTTCGCGCCCGGGCGAACGGCCAAACATCACCGATACTGGCACCATTTGCACATCCAAATCGGGATGGCTGCGGTGTAAATCCAGGTAGTCGTGGAACAGCTTGATCGACTCTTCTTTCGGCGCGTAATAGGTGAACACGCGCGGGCCGCCGTGGATAAACACGAAACGCGGCAGCAACGCGCCGTCGATTTCCAGCGGTTCCAGGGGATCGGGCAGCTCATGCGCCAGACATTGCGCGCGTAAAGTCAGTAAGTCAGCCTTTGAGTTATAAGGCAGCACGTACATGATGGGGCGTGATGTATCGAGACCCAGTTCCTGTGCAGGTTCTGCGGGGATCGATTTACTTTTTACCAGCACGCTTAATGGTAAATTCAGTAATTTGTAGTAAATTCGTGGCCAGCCGGACATAAAGGATGTAAAGCCTCTGGTTAATAGTGCCATTGCGCCGCAAGAATATCAGAAAGCGCACATAATTTCTGTTGTACCGCTGCGCGCTTGCTGAGACATTGACGCCAATTTAATAAAAAGGTTCTTTTAAATGGCTAATAATACTACCGGTTTCACCCGGATCATTAAAGCCGCTGGATATTCCTGGAAAGGCGTTCGCGCCGCCTGGATTAATGAAGCGGCATTTCGTCAGGAATCCGTTGCGGTTATCCTGGCAATTATAATCGCTTGCTGGCTCGATATTGACACCATGACGCGCGTACTGCTGATTGGTTCTGTGACGCTGGTAATGATTGTCGAAATTCTGAACAGTGCCATCGAAGCCGTAGTAGACCGTATTGGTTCGGAATTCCATGAACTTTCCGGGCGGGCGAAGGATATGGGGTCGGCGGCGGTGCTGATGTCCATCCTGCTGGCAATGTTTACCTGGATCGCATTACTCTGGTCACATTTTGGATAACGCTTCCAGAATTCGATAACGCCATGGTTTTTTGCTTAAATTTGGTTCCAAAATCGCCTTTAGCTGTATATACTCACAGCATAACTGTATATACACCCAGGGGGCGGGATGAAAGCATTAACGGCCAGGCAGCAAGAGGTGTTCGATCTTATTCGCGATCGCATCACTCAAACCGGTATGCCACCAACGCGTGCGGAAATCGCACAGCAATTGGGGTTCCGTTCCCCAAATGCGGCGGAAGAACACCTCAAAGCGCTGGCGCGCAAAGGGGTTATCGAAATCGTATCTGGCGCATCACGCGGTCTTCGCCTGTTGCTTGAAGAAGAAGAGGACGATATTGGTTTGCCGCTGATTGGTCGCGTCGCTGCGGGTGAGCCGCTGCTGGCGCAGCAGCATATCGAAGGCCATTACCAGGTCGATCCGAGCCTCTTTAAACCTCACGCAGATTTCCTTCTGCGCGTTAGCGGCATGTCGATGCGTGACATTGGCATTATGGATGGCGATCTGCTGGCGGTGCACAAAACGCAGGATGTACGTAACGGCCAGGTTGTTGTTGCGCGTATTGAAGACGAAGTGACGGTCAAACGTCTGAAAAAACAGGGTAACACGGTCGAACTGTTGCCTGAAAACAGCGAGTTTTCGCCGATCGTCGTCGATCTGCGCGATCAAAACTTCACCATCGAAGGGTTAGCGGTCGGTGTCATTCGTAATGGCGCGTGGCTGTAACGCACATTCGCTCTGCTGCGGGGCTGATTCAGGTTCCGCAGCGATCTCTACTTTTCCCTCACTAATGTTCACATTCATACCATGCCTCTGCTAACCGCATCCGACAAAGCGCTCTGGCGGCTTGCGCTGCCGATGATCTTCTCGAATATCACCGTCCCGTTGCTGGGGCTGGTGGATACGGCGGTAGTGGGGCATCTGGACAGCCCGGTTTACCTGGGCGGCGTAGCGATTGGCGCAACGGCGACCAGTTTCCTCTTTATGCTGCTGCTTTTTTTGCGCATGAGCACCACCGGGCTAACAGCTCAGGCGTTCGGCGCGAAGAATGCGCCCGCGCTGGCGCGGGCGTTAGTCCAGCCTTTGCTGCTGGCGCTTGGAGCCGGTGTGTTAATTACTCTGCTGCGCACGCCACTTATCGATCTGGCGCTGCATATCACCGGCGGCAGCGAGGCGGTGCTGGAACAGGCTCGACGGTTCCTGGATATCCGCTGGTTGAGCGCACCCGCTTCGCTGGGCAATCTGGTATTGCTCGGTTGGTTGCTCGGCGTGCAGTATGCGCGCGCACCCGTGATATTGTTGGTGGTGGGGAACCTGCTCAATATCGTGCTCGATCTGTGGTTGGTCATGGGGCTGCATATGAATGTGCAAGGTGCAGCACTTGCCACGGTCATCGCGGAATATGCCACCTTCGCCATTGGCTTATGGATGGTGCGACACGTACTGGTGATGCGCGGCATTCCATTACTGACACTGAAAAATGCATGGCGCGGCGGCGTGCGGCGTTTGCTGGCGCTGAACCGCGATATCATGCTGCGTTCGCTGCTGCTGCAACTCTGCTTTGGTTCGATAACGGTGTTTGGCGCCCGACTCGGGGATGAGACGGTGGCGGCAAACGCGGTGCTGATGATGTTTTTGACCTTTACCGCCTATGCGCTGGATGGTTTCGCGTATGCGGTTGAAGCCCACTCCGGGCAGGCTTACGGTGCCAGAGACAGCAGCCAATTGATGCATATCTGGCGGGCTGCTTGCCGGCAGGCCGGTCTGGTAGCGCTGTTCTTTGCTGTTGTCTATGCACTGGCGGGTCAGCAAATTATCGCGTTGTTAACGTCGCTACCCGCGCTGCAACAGCTTGCCGGGCATTATCTGATTTGGCAGGTCATCTTACCGTTAGTGGGAGTGTGGTGTTATCTGCTGGACGGTATGTTTGTCGGTGCGACGCGCGCGGCCGAAATGCGTAACAGCATGGCGCTGGCGGCGGCAGGGTTTGCCGTTACGCTACTCACCGTGCCTGTCTTGGGTAATCACGGTTTGTGGCTGTCGCTCGCTGTGTTCCTTGCTCTGCGTGGGCTGACGCTGGCGCTGATATGGCGTCGCCACTGGCGTAACAACAGTTGGTTTGCTGCTACAGATTGTTGATCCCGCTTTATTTCTCGTCGTTGTGTACGATTTTTCTCGCCTCGTTTACGCTGCTTTTATCTTATTGGATGGTTAAAGATTCCGAATAAAATTCATAATGCCGAATCCCTGACTACAATAATCAGTACGTTCAGCACGGCGAGAACGTCATTTTAAACCGAACGATAAGGAGTCCATGATGAATAAAGACGAAGTCGGCGGTAACTGGAAACAGTTTAAAGGTACTGTAAAAGAGAAATGGGGCAAGCTCACCGATGACGATATGACGATCATTGAAGGTAAACGTGATCAGTTGGTGGGTAAAATCCAGGAACGTTACGGTTACGCGAAAGATCAGGCGGAAAAAGAAGTGACGGACTGGGAAACGCGTAATGATTACCGTTGGTAGCCAACACATCCCCTCAAATGTGTTAACCCTCTGAAAGGCTACCCTGCCCGAAGGTACAAGGATGTACCACCCCCCAGATTCCACATCTATGAGCTCGAACCGCATTCATTTGGCTTACAAGCTTCCAGATTTTGCGTTCTAATCGCATCCCTCTGTTTAAGCTTGCCTGACTTAGGGCTGTCGCAGTATGTGCTTGCTCGCCGTCGTTAAAAAGCGAAACCTGGCAAGTTGTGGCGTAGGTAATAAATAGCCGAAAAAAGACGAGAGACTATTATCGCGATTTTTTCTTTAGCGGGACGCTATGGTCATGCTGGCAATGATCGTGATGGCGGCAGGCTTCCACTTCCACACAAGCCGCACACAGACCATGGGCTTCAATGACATTATGGCGCAGGGCAAAACCCATTTTCGCCGCCAGCGCATGCATAATATCTTCCACGCCTTCGGCCTGTTCTTCTTTCACCGAACCACAGCGGTCACAAATGAACATCGCAGAAGTATGAGTCGGCTGATCAAAAAGATGACACAGCACATAGCTGTTCGTGGACTCAACCTTGTGGACAAATCCTTGCTCCAGCAGGAAATCAAGCGCGCGATAAACGGTAGGGGGCTTTGCTTGCGGCTCGCTTTCGCGCAGCAGATCAAGCAAATCATAGGCGCTGATCGCCCCTTGTTGCAGGCTTAGTAATCGCAATACTTCAAGGCGCTGGGGAGTCAGGCGCACATTGCGCTGCGCGCACAGCTTTTCAGCCTGCACTAACATCTCTTGCGAAGTGGTCTTATCCATTTGCGCTCTCTGGTCGGGGAAATAGAAACCCACACTTTACCATGTCCTGCCCAAAACACCGAGATCGCCGCCCGTAAACTCCTTTTCTCACTTTCCTTCCCGAAATGAATATCCTCTTCTATAAATATTGAGAGTTTCCTCAATAACTATAACGTTCATATATATCCTGTACGTTCACTTGATTTAGCTTCTTTTTTGGTCGTTGTTCGCAGCAATAGTGAATTCCTGTTTCTTTTAAAATAAACAGGCTTAAAAAACTCATCTGGCTACGAGACACATATTGTGAATAAAAAACGTAAACTTTCAGTGGTCGCTATCGCTGTCTCCTTCTTTGCGGCAAATCAAGCAGGAGCAGCCAATACCTGGGCAGAAGCACGTAACGATGCAATGGGAGGAACGGGGGTTGCATCGGCAAATTATGGTAGTGGGGCACTCATCAACCCGGCGTTGCTGGCGAAAGCCAAGCCGGAAGATGACGTCACGATTATCCTGCCGAGCGTTCAGGCGCAAATTACCGACAAAGATAATCTTCGCGATGAAATCGATAACATCAATGACAAAATTGATGGTTACAAGGATGTGGTCGATAACCTGACCGCCGCGCAGATCATTGCCAATCCGATTGGCACGGTCAATCAGTTCCAGAGCGCGGCGAAAGATCTGGCCGACGAACTGGTGTTCCTGAAAGGCAAAACCGCGCAGGCCAAAGCTGCCGCAGGCATTGCGGTCAGCATTCCAAATGATGTGCTCTCGCTGGCTTTTGTCACCAAAGCGTATGCGCACGCTCGCGTTAGCTCGAATATCGATCAACAGGATATTGATTACCTGCGCAATATTCAGAACAACACCGGTTTTGCCGTAGGCGAAGCGTTAGGCGCGGTGGTTTCGCCAAACGGTAGCGAAGAGATCACCAAAAACCTCAACTCGACCGCAGCGGGCCGTGCGGCAATTGTCTCCGACTTTGGTATCGCCATGGCGCGCCAGTTTGAAGTCGCTGGTGTGCCGTTGTCCCTTGGCGTGACGCCGAAGCTGCAAAAAACCTGGGTCTACAACTACACCGCGTCTATTTATGACTATAAGAGCAGCGACCTGAGAGACAGCCGTTATCGTACCGATGACACCGGCTTTAACATCGATGTCGGTGCCGCCGCAGACTTTGGTGAAAACATTACTGTTGGTTTAACCGGCACCAACCTTATCTCCCGCGATATCGATACTCAGAATATTCGTATTCGCAATGGCAGAACCGGTGATGTCACCAATTACAAAGACACCTATCAGATTAGCCCGGTGGTGACGGCTGGCGCGGCCTGGCACAACGATCTGGTGACATTGAGCGCTGACGGGGATTTAACCGAAACCAAAGGTTTCAAGAGCGAGAAAAACTCCCAATATGTTGGCGTCGGTGCGGAAGTTCGCCCGCTTAGCTGGCTGGCGGTGCGTGCCGGTTACCGTGCGGATGTGAAAGGTGACGATAAAAACGTCTTCACTGGCGGTGTCGGTTTTGCACCGTTTAACCGCGTTCATGTCGATTTAATGGGGCTGGTCGGCGAAGATGAGACCTGGGGTGCAGGCGCACAACTGAGCGTCACATTCTAAGATGTTCTCACCGGAGGCTTAATGCCTCCGGTTCTCTTTTATAGCTTATAAATCAGATAAGTAAGCCTGGCGGGATTATTTGCCACTCATCTTGTTGAAGCTGGTCATCAGATTGCGGTAGTCAGGGATGTGGTTAGAGAACAGGTTGCCCAAACCTTCAATGTCGTTACGCCAGTCGCGATGTAATTCACAAGCAACACCAAACCAGGTCATCAATTGCGCCCCGGCCTGCGACATACGGTCCCATGCTGAATGACGGGTAATTTCATTAAATGTACCTGACGCATCGGTGACAACAAACACCTCGAAGCCCTCTTCCAGGGCCGATAACGCCGGAAATGCCACGCAAACTTCCGTCACCACTCCCGCAATAATCAACTGTTTCTTACCCGTTGCTTTTACTGCCTTCACAAAATCCTCGTTATCCCAGGCGTTGATATTACCCGGGCGAGCAATATAGGGGGCATCGGGAAACTGCGCTTTCAGCTCCGGCACGAGAGGGCCATTCGGACCTGTCTCGAAGCTGGTTGTCAGAATAGTGGGTAGTTTAAAATACGTAGCGAGGTCGGCCAGCGCCAACACGTTATTTTTGAATTTATCTGGATCGATATCCCTGACCAATGACAGCAAGCCCGTTTGGTGATCGACGAGCAACACAGCGGCATTGTTTTTATCAAGACGTACATACGGTTTAGTCATTTCCTTGAACTCCCTTTGACCCATTACGGTGATAAATAGCTTTCGCTATTAATGAACATTTCCTATGCCTACCAAAAATGTTAGGTAGTGGTACCGTTTTGCGCAAGGCGACCCCGTGCATATATCCACAGGGAATGTAGGTCATACGTTGTGTCAGCAGGTTTACGCGCTTTCTCTATGCTAGAATAATGCCCCCGCTATTTCAGGCGTCGGCGATGGCCGGACCTGAGCGGAAATCAGATACGACAAACCTATTTAAAACTGTCCAAAATGCACGGTAACCCTGAAATGACAAACCCCCATCAAACCAACGCAACGACGCTCAATTCCTCTCAACAGTGGAATGGCCGGTTTAGCGTGGCGCCGATGCTTGACTGGACGGACAGACATTGCCGCTACTTCTTGCGCCTGCTGTCGCGCCAGACGTTGCTCTACACTGAAATGGTCACTACCGGTGCCATCATTCATGGCAAGGGTGATTACCTGGCGTACAGCGAAGAAGAACATCCGGTAGCGTTGCAGCTCGGCGGTAGCGATCCGGCGCAGCTTGCTCATTGTGCGAAGCTGGCCGAAGCGCGCGGGTATGATGAAATTAACCTCAACGTCGGCTGCCCGTCTGATCGCGTGCAAAATGGCCGTTTTGGTGCGTGCCTGATGGGCGAAGCGCAACTGGTGGCGGATTGCATCAAAGCGATGCGTGATGTGGTGTCAATTCCGGTCACTGTCAAAACGCGTATTGGCATTGACGATCAGGACAGCTACGAATTTCTCTGCGACTTTATTGGCACCGTGGCCGGAAAAGGCGAGTGTGAAAGCTTTATCATCCATGCGCGCAAAGCGTGGCTTTCAGGGTTAAGCCCGAAAGAGAACCGGGAAATCCCGCCGCTGGATTACCCTCGCGTTTATCAGTTGAAGCGTGATTTTCCGCACCTGACAATGGCCATCAACGGCGGGATCAAATCGCTGGAAGAAGCCAAAGCGCATCTGGAGCATATGGATGGCGTGATGGTCGGTCGCGAAGCGTATCAGAACCCAGGCATTCTGGCGTCTGTTGATCGGGTGATCTTTGGCGCAGACGTGGCAGATGCCGATCCGGTCGCCGTGGTACGTGCTATGTATCCCTACATTGAGCGCGAACTGAGTCAGGGCGCGTATCTCGGGCATATCACGCGCCATATGCTGGGGCTGTTTCAGGGCGTTCCCGGCGCGCGCCAATGGCGTCGTTATCTGAGTGAAAATGCGCATAAAGCCGGTGCGGATATCGCGGTGGTGGAACACGCGCTCAACCTGGTGGCGTCAAAGCGTTAAAATTTAACCAAAAGATAGTCAAATTCACTAAGCTCCGCCTTCTGTTGCGGAGCTTTTTTATTGATAAATAAGCTAATTTTTCCTGGCATGTTTCTTGTAATAACAGCGAGAGTTACCTCTTGGGGAGATCCATCATGCTGGAATTACTGTTTGTCGTAGGCTTTTTTATCATGTTGCTGGTGACCGGCGTTTCGCTGCTGGGCATCATTGCGGCGTTGCTGGTGGCAACGGCTGTTATGTTCCTCGGCGGGCTTTTCGCGTTGATGATCAAGCTATTGCCATGGCTGCTGCTGGCCGTCGCCGTTGTCTGGATTATCCGTGCCGTGAAAGAACCGAAGGTTCCACGTTATCAACGCAATAACCGTTGGCGTTACTAAAGTATTGCGTGGTTCGTCACATACCGAAGACTTTTCCAGGTACATTGCTTAGAACCGAATAGGATTTACTTATTAAATCTGTCACTATCGCGACGTTAACGAATTCATCGCGCTGTACCCTACAATGCAGCCGAACTAAAAAAGAAAGGGCTTCCCACGGGAAGCCCTAATTCTTTCAGGCGATTAGCTTAAGGGATCAACAGACTGGAGCCCTGCGTCGCCCGGCTCTCCAGCACTTCATGCGCCCGCTGTGCATCGTGTAGCGCGAACTTCTGGCTCTCGGCCACATCCACTTTGATAACCCCGCTGGCAATCAGCGAAAACAGCTCATTACTGGCTTCCTGCAACTCTTCCCGGTTAGTGACATAGCCATTGAGGGAAGGGCGAGTGGCGTAGAGCGAGCCTTTCTGGTTAAGAATACCCAGATTCACGCCGGTCACCGGGCCGGAAGAGTTGCCAAAGCTCACCATCAATCCGCGACGTCGCAGACAATCAAGCGACGTTTCCCAGGTGTCTTTCCCTACCGAGTCGTACACCACCGCCACCTTTTTACCGCCGGTGAGTTCTTTGACACGTTCCACCACATTCTCTTCGCTATAGTTGATCACCTGCCAGGCGCCCGCCTGTAATGCGCGCTGCGCTTTTTGCGCGGAACCCACGGTACCAATCAGTTTCGCGCCGAGTGCTTTTGCCCACTGACACGCAATCAACCCGACACCACCGGCGGCAGCATGGAACAGGAACATTTCATCGGGCTTGATTTCGTAGGTTTTGCGCAGCAGATAAAACACCGTCAGCCCCTTCAGGAACGATGCCGCCGCTTGCTCGAAGGAGATAGCGTTTGGCAGCACCGCGACTTTATCCGCCAAAACGTTATGCACCGAGCTGTACGCGCCCAGACCTGATTGCGCATACACCACGCGATCGCCCACTTTTACCTGCGTGACGCCGCTGCCCACTCTGCTGACCACGCCTGCCGCTTCGGTGCCCAGCCCGCTTGGTAACGCTGGCGGCGGATATAACCCACTACGGATATAGGTATCGATATAGTTGATGCCAATGGCTTTATTTTCTACCTGCACTTCGTTTTCCGCTGGCGCTGCGGGAGTGAACTCAACCGCTTTAAGCACCTCAGGCCCACCATGCTTTTGAAATTCTATTCTCGTCGCCATGCTTCCTCCTGATGTGATAATCTCTCAACCCATTCATAACCCGGATAGCTCCATTCACTATGGCAGGAAATAAACCCTTCAACAAACAGACTGAAACCCGCGACGTACAGCTCGAGGGGATGAAAGTGCCTCCGCATTCTATTGAAGCGGAGCAGTCGGTGTTGGGCGGTTTAATGCTGGATAACGAGCGTTGGGATGATGTCGCCGAACGTGTCGTGGCGGATGATTTTTATACCCGTCCGCACCGTCATATTTTTACCGAGATGCACCGCTTACAGGAGATGGGCAAACCCATCGATCTGATAACGCTTGCGGAATCGCTGGAGCTGCAGGGGCAACTGGACATTGTTGGCGGTTTTGCTTACCTGGCGGAGCTTTCCAAAAATACGCCAAGTGCGGCAAACATCAGTGCTTATGCCGATATCGTTCGCGAACGTGCGGTAGTGCGCGAAATGATTTCGGTGGCAAATGAAATCGCCAACGCCGGCTTTGATCCGCAGGGGCGCAGCAGTGAAGATCTGCTCGACCTTGCCGAATCCCGCGTTTTTAAAATCGCCGAAAGCCGCGCGAATAAAGACGAAGGCCCGAAAAACATCGCCGATGTGCTGGAAGCGACCGTTTCGCGTATCGAACAGCTTTTCCAGCAGCCGCATGACGGTGTCACCGGTGTGAATACGGGCTATGACGATCTTAATAAGAAAACGGCGGGCTTACAGCCGTCGGATTTGATTATTGTCGCCGCGCGTCCATCGATGGGTAAAACGACATTTGCGATGAACCTCGTTGAAAATGCGGCGATGTTGCAGGATAAACCGGTATTAATCTTCAGTCTTGAGATGCCCTCCGAACAGATCATGATGCGTTCGCTGGCCTCCCTTTCACGTGTCGATCAGACGCGCATTCGTACCGGTCAACTGGACGATGAAGACTGGGCGCGCATCTCCGGCACCATGGGCATCCTGCTGGAAAAACGCAATATCTATATTGATGACTCTTCCGGCCTGACGCCGACGGAAGTTCGCTCCCGTGCGCGGCGCATCGCCCGCGAGCATGGCGGCATTGGGCTTATCATGATCGATTACCTGCAACTGATGCGTGTGCCGTCGTTGTCGGATAACCGTACGCTGGAAATCGCTGAAATCTCCCGCTCGCTAAAAGCGCTGGCGAAAGAGTTACAAGTGCCGGTGGTGGCACTGTCGCAGCTTAACCGCTCGCTGGAGCAACGCGCCGACAAACGTCCGGTAAACTCCGACTTGCGTGAATCTGGCTCCATCGAGCAGGACGCCGACTTGATCATGTTTATTTATCGTGACGAGGTTTATCACGAAAACAGTGACTTAAAAGGCATTGCAGAAATCATTATTGGTAAACAGCGTAACGGGCCGATCGGTACCGTGCGTCTGACATTTAACGGGCAGTGGTCGCGCTTTGATAATTATGCAGGGCCACAATACGACGACGAATAAATCCTCTTCATCCTTCGCATTACAGGGGCGTTGGCTGCCTCCGCGGATCCCGGCCGCCTGGTTTACAACACCACCGGGATCGACGGGCTTGTCGCTTTCCTGCACACGAATGATATTGACGATTGCTTTAAGGGTAATGTAAATGCAAGCGGCAACCGTAGTAGTTAACCGCCGCGCTCTGCGACACAATCTGCAACGCCTGCGTGAACTGGCTCCCGCCAGCCGCGTGGTTGCGGTCGTGAAAGCGAACGCCTATGGACACGGTCTTCTCGAGACCGCGCGAACGCTCCCCGATGCCGATGCTTTCGGTGTCTCCCGTCTTGAAGAAGCCCTGCAATTACGCGCGGGCGGCATCACACAACCGATTTTGCTGCTGGAAGGTTTCTTCGCCGCCAGCGATCTGCCATTGGTGGCTGAACATCAGCTTCATACGGTGATTCACAGCCTTGAACAGCTCGAAGCGCTGGAAACCGCGACGCTGACAGCGCCTGTGACCGTGTGGATGAAGCTCGATACCGGTATGCACCGCCTTGGCGTACATCCGCACGAAGCTGAGGCGTTTTATACGCGCTTGTCACAGTGCAAAAATGTGTGCCAGCCGGTCAACGTTGCCAGCCATTTTGCCCGCGCCGACGAGCCGGAATGCGGCGCAACAGAGCGCCAGCTTGATATCTTCACCACCTTTACCAACGGTAAACCCGGCCTGCGTTCCATAGCCGCTTCCGGTGGTACGCTGCTGTGGCCGCAATCGCACTTCGACTGGATTCGTCCTGGCATTATTTTGTACGGCGTTTCGCCGCTCGAGAGTAAACCGTGGGGTGCCGATTTCGGCTTTCAGCCTGCCATGACGCTCACTTCGCAACTGATTGCGGTGCGCGAACATAATGCGGGCGATGCGGTGGGCTATGGCGGCACATGGGAAAGTACGCGTAACACGCGTTTAGGCGTGGTCGCAATGGGTTATGGCGATGGCTATCCGCGCGCTGCACCTTCGGGTACGCCAGTGCTGATCAACGGCCGCGAAGTGCCGATTGTCGGGCGTGTGGCAATGGATATGATTTGCGTTGATCTCGGCCCGGATGCGCAAGACAAAGCCGGTGATGAAGTGGTGCTGTGGGGTGAAGGTTTGCCTGTTGAACGCATTGCTGAAGCAACAAAAGTAAGTGCTTACGAACTTATCACGCGCCTGACGTCGCGGGCGACATTAAAATACATCAACTAAAAGGATTGCGCCTTGTCGCCAATGGAAATCGCCGCCTGCCTGGCCTATGCCCTCTCTGTATGGCTTGCCGCGCGCAATAACATGCACACCTGGTGGACGGGGATTATCGGCTGTGTGCTGTATGGCTGGGTGTTCTATTCTGTACAGCTCTATGCCGATGTCACGCTGCAACTGTTCTTTATTGCCAGCAGTATTGCCGGGTGGATCAACTGGCTGAAAGGTAACCACGGCAGCGAACTGGCGGTGCGCAAAACGCCGCTTAACCATTTGTTGCTGATGTTAGCGGGCGCGCTGGTTGTCGCCGGGTGTTACGCCTGGCTGTTGCACCGTTTTACCAACGCGTGGTCGCCGTGGCTGGACTCCGCCATTATGGTTTTCAGCGTGCTCGCGCAATTTATGCTGATGGGGCGCAGGCTCGAAAGCTGGTATTTCTGGCTGCTGGTTAACACCATTGCCGTGCCGCTGTATGCCGCCCGCGATCTCTGGCTCACCGCCGGGTTGTACCTTGTCTTCTGGTGTAACGCCTGGCATGGTCTGTATCAGTGGCGCAAAGCGATGGCTGCGCGATGAAGCGCTTTGCCAGCGGGTTAATCGTCGGTAAATTCGCACCGCTGCACTTCGGCCACGAACGATTGATTAACGCTGCGCTGGAACAGTGCGAACGCCTGTGGATCGTCAGCTACTCTGTGCCAGAGTTACCAGGATGCGAGCCGGAAAAGCGCGAGCGCTGGCTGCGTGCGCGTTTCCCGCAATGCGACATTCTGGTGTTAACACCGCAGTACCTTGCTGATACCGGGTTGCGCGCACCGCCGCATAACGACGCCGATGGCGATCTGCACCGTCACTACATGGCCGATATCTGTTTGCAAGTGCTGCATTGCCAACCGCAGGCGGTTTTTACCGCCGAAGAGTACGGTGACGGCTTTGCCCGCGTACTCAGCGAACGCTTCGCCAGCCTTGTCGTGCATGTGCGTTTGCAGCGTGAGCAGGGAGAGCAAGCGCCCTCTGGTACGCTGATTCGCAATGATGTTCATCGCTGTCGGCAGATGTTAGCGTCCGTTGTTTACCGGGATTTCGTGCAGCGCATTTGTCTGCTGGGCGGTGAATCGACCGGCAAAAGCACGCTGAGCATCGCGCTGGCACAAGCGCTGGATACGGCGTTTGTGGCGGAATATGGCCGCGAACGCTGGGACGAAAAGGGCGGTGAACTGGTTTATGACGATATGCTGCCGATTGCACAAACGCAGGTACAACGCGAAGATGCCGCCGATGCCCGGCAGTGGCTGGTATGTGACACCTCGCCGCTGACGACGCTGTTCTATACGCTGGCGATGTTTGGCCACGCGCCTGATGCGCTCTATGCACTGGCGCAGCGGCATTATCATCTCGTGGTGCTGTGCGAGGACGATTTCCCGTTTGTGCAGGACGGCACCCGCCAGGATGAAACCTTCCGCCAGCGCCAGCAGGCCTGGTACAACGAACAACTGACGCAACGCGGCATTCCCTTTCTGCGTGTATACGGTTCGGTAAGCGAGCGTGTGGCGCAAATTCTCACCGTGCTGCGCGGCTAAAGCGCTTATTTTTTAACACCGCTGTTACTGCTCTCGATCTTCCTCTGCTTCCGGTTTATTGTGGTGGTTCTTGCCTACTGTAAACCTGGAGAGTACACGCGTGTTTCAGAAAGTTGACGCCTACGCCGGCGACCCGATTCTGTCGTTAATGGAGCGCTTTAAAGAAGATCCCCGCAGCGATAAGGTCAATCTCAGTATCGGGCTGTATTACAACGAAGACGGAATCATCCCGCGTTTGCAGGCGGTTGCCGAGGCCGAAGCGCGCCTGAACGCACAGCCTCATGGTGCGTCGGTGTATCTGCCGATGGAAGGGCTAAACAGCTATCGCAACGCCATCGCTCCGCTGCTATTCGGTGCAGAACACCCGGTACTGGCGCAAAAACGTGTTGCTACCATCCAGACATTAGGCGGCTCCGGTGCGCTGAAAGTCGGCGCAGATTTTCTGAAACGTTACTTTCCAGATTCCGGCGTGTGGGTCAGCGACCCGACCTGGGAAAACCATGTTGCGATATTTGAAGGGGCCGGGTTTGTAGTGAGTACTTACCCCTGGTACGACAGCGCCACTAATGGCGTGCGTTTTGAAGCATTTCTGGAAAAACTGAACACCCTGGCCGCACAGAGCATTGTGCTGCTGCATCCCTGCTGCCATAACCCAACCGGTGCGGATCTCACTCACGCGCAGTGGGACCAGGTGGTTGAGGTGTTGAAAGCGCGCAATCTGATCCCGTTCCTCGACATCGCCTATCAGGGTTTTGGTGCCGGAATGGAAGACGATGCGTATGCCATCCGCGCGGTTGCCCACGCCGGGCTGCCTGCGCTGGTCAGCAACTCATTTTCGAAAATTTTCTCGCTGTATGGCGAGCGCGTGGGCGGGCTTTCCGTGGTGTGTGACGATGCGGACGCCGCCAGCCGTGTGCTGGGGCAGCTCAAAGCCACCGTGCGCCGTAACTACTCCAGCCCACCGAATTTTGGCGCACAGCTGGTCGCGACAGTGCTTGGCGACGCAGGCCTGAAAGCCTCCTGGCTGGCGGAAGTGGAAGCCATGCGTACGCGTATTCTGGCGATGCGCCAGGAACTGGTCACCGTGCTGAAGGAGGCAGTACCGGGCGGTAATTTCGATTACCTGCTTAAACAGCGCGGGATGTTCAGTTATACCGGCCTGAGCGCGGCGCAGGTTGATCGTTTGCGTGAAGAGTTTGGCGTTTATCTCATCGCCAGCGGGCGGATGTGCGTTGCCGGTCTGAATAGCCGCAATGTGCACCGCGTGGCGCAAGCATTCGCCGCAGTAATGTAAGCATCCACTTACTTTTCCCTGTCCCCTGCGTTCTGGCAGGGGATTATTTATGCCTCAGTATTCGCTTATTCTCTGAATAATCTGCAAAAAATCCTTTTTTTCATCGGCCTCACAGGGTATGGTCTGGTAACATTTTGACCATTCGCACCATTTATAAAACATAACGAACTGATAATTTAGGGATAAATATGCGAAAGTTCATACGCGCACTCGGTGCGGTCTGCCTGTGGATGACGTTTGGCAGCGCGGTTTACGCATCGGCACCCACGCCGGTATCTGAAGGCACCAATGTTGCCAGACTCGCCGAACAGGCACCTGTTCACTGGGTTTCTGTGGCGCAAATTGAAAATTCTCTGATCGAACGCCCACCCATGGCGGTCGGGTTTGATATTGACGATACGGTGCTGTTTTCCAGCCCCGGTTTCTGGCGCGGTAAAAAAACCTGGTCACCGGAGAGCGAAGCCTATCTCCAAAACCCGGCATTTTGGGAAAAGATGAACAACGGCTGGGACGACTTCAGTATTCCGAAAGAAGTGGCCCGCCATCTGATCGCGATGCATGTAAAGCGCGGTGACAGCATCTTTTTCATCACCGGCCGTACCCCGACAAAAACGGAAACGGTGAGTAAAACGCTACAGGACGATTTTCTTATTCCTGCGGCCAATATGAATCCGGTGATTTTCGCCGGCGATAAGCCCGGCCAGAACAGCAAAACCCAGTGGCTGAAAGCAAATAAAATCCGCATTTTCTATGGCGATTCAGACAGCGATATTACCGCGGCACGAGAAAGCGAAGCCCGGCCAATTCGCGTGCTACGCGCTGCAAACTCGACCTATCGCCCTTTACCGCAGGCGGGTGCGCTGGGCGAGGAAGTGATTGTGAACTCCGAGTATTAGCCCTGGCTTTCCTGTTTTGGCAACATGCTGCCACACTGACAAGAGTTCATTTTGCTGACAGGAGATAGGCATGTGGTATCAACAAACCCTTACGCTTGGCGCGAAGTCGCGCGGGTTTCATCTGGTGACGGATGAGGTGCTTGGGCAACTTCGCGATCTCTCCCGCATTAACGTTGGTTTGCTGCACTTGTTGCTGCAACATACCTCTGCTTCGCTCACCCTGAACGAAAATTGCGATCCCACCGTGCGCCACGATATGGAGCAGCATTTTCTAAAAGCCGTGCCGGACAACGCGCCGTATGAGCATGATTACGAAGGGCCGGATGATATGCCGTCGCACATTAAATCCTCGCTGTTAGGCGTTTCTCTGCTGTTGCCTGTGCAAAACGGGCGCGTGGCGCTGGGCACATGGCAGGGAATTTGGCTTGGCGAGCACCGCATTCACGGCGGCTCGCGCAAAATCATCGCCACGCTGCAAGGAGAGTAGCCGCTCCATCAAACCTCCATATACCCCGGTTATAAGCCTGCATAAAGACGTGTGGGTGCGTCTGATAACACGGGGTAGTTATGGTTTTACGGAATGTTTTCGCGTGGCTGTACGGTTGGGAACCGTGCGATTTCGCCACCTACAAAATGGTCTGGCAACAATTTGGCGGTTCTGTCTGTACACATCCGGATGTGCTGCAATTTTTAAGTGCTGAAACGGGGGCGAAGCTGGATTTTTACGTCATTCGTCGTAAGCAGGTATACGTTGGCGCGTGTTACGCGGTGAAGGGTTCGCTATCGCTACAGGACCGGCGTTATCCCTTTGTTTTTGATGACATCATGCTGCCGCTGCAAACGAAAAAGGTAGGGTATTTACCTACGGTTACTAAGCGGCTGTCGCCGCACCATCGCACAGATTTTCTCAATGTTTTATTCAGCCGTTATTTAAAAAACAAGCTCTGCTACGTCAAAGAGAGCCTCTCGAAAGCGTCACAGAAAAAACGCAACGGCGAAATGAAAAAGTTTCTTGCCTGTGGCGGTGAAATTCGGTGGGTTAATGACTTTTCAGATAGCGAACTGGCCGATATTTATATCGACGTGTTCAAGCAGCGCTGGCAGGCTAAAATTTACTGTTTTGCGCGTGATGACTTAATCAGAACATTTGCTGCATTACGGCATTTACTCTTTGGTGCTGTGCTTTTTATTCATGGTCGCCCCTGCGCATTTGATATTATTTTTATGGCAGAATGTGATGGCTATTTTTATTTCGATGATATTAATGGCGGATATTCGCAAGACTACCCTGAATTTAATTTAGGCAGTATTTTATTGTGGGTGAATATCTGCAAAGCGAAAGAGTTATGTCTCGCGAAAGATAAAAAATTTAAATTTTCTCTCGGGGTCTATAAAGATTACTGGCACTATAAAAAACAGTGGTGCGACATTCTGCCGTTGGGCAGGACGCTGTTTTAATGAACGCTTCCGGCGGTGGTTATCCCCCGCCAGAAGCCTGTTTTGTTAGATTAATCTCCCAGCCGATAGCCGAAGCCGCGTACGCACTCCGGCACATTGACAATGCCCGCCTGCTGGATCTTCTTTCTTAATTTGCTGACATGGCTATCCACAGTACGATCGCAGGCATTACCCTCTGGCATGCAAGAATTCATAATCTCTTCGCGCGTAAAGACACGTTGCGGGTAGCGAATTAAATGCATCAATATCTTAAATTCTGTTGAAGTTAAGTCTGTAGATAAATCCATTTTCATCGGACCAACGTAAACCTGGTGCGTAATTTTATTAATTTCAATATTTCTGGTTTTATACAGTTTCAGGTTTTCTCGGGCATGATATTGCTGGCTTCTTTTTAAAATAACATGCACTCTGGCGACTAATTCCTCCGGGTTGAACGGTTTCACTAGAAAATCATCAGCGCCCGTTTTTAATGCCTGGATTTTATCCGCATCGGTGTCCATCGCGGTCAGCATCATAATGGGGATATCGGTGGTCTGGCGCAGCTCCATCAGTACTTGCCAGCCATCCTTTTTCGGTATCTTGATATCCAGAATAATAAAATCAGGCTGATATTGTTCTGCCATCCTGATTGCTTTTTCGCCATCAGAGGCATGAATCACCGCGAACTTGTCGCGCTCAAGGTAAGCAATAATCACACCGGCTATATCGCTATCATCTTCAGCGACAAGGACGGTTTTCTTCTCGCCATGTAATATGCTCATCAGGCATCTCCGGGAGTTTTCTCTTTTATCCGCAATCAATTGCACATCAATGTGCTGTTTTTATATTATTGAAAAAAATGAAAAAATAACGGTTACTTTCTACTTGTAACTATTTGTCACTCTAAAACACAAAAGGTTCCAGCGTTCTCTGTTCTGTTTAGGTTGTGTTAATCGTCAGGTTTTGTAACGACCCACGATTTTTTTATCCATACACTACGCTTTAATGACGTATTTATGCTGATCACGATCCCCACCACGATATGACAAGGAGAAGCAAAAGTGACAATTTCCGAGTTATTGCAATATTGCATGGCGAAGCCCGGCGCTGAACAGAGCGTGCATAGCGACTGGAAAGCAACACAAATCAAAGTTGCGGATGTGCTGTTTGCGATGGTGAAAGAGGTGGAAGGGCGGCCGGCCGCGTCGCTGAAAGCAAGCCCCGAACTGACGGATTTACTGCGCCAGCAGCATGCAGATGTGCGCCCCAGTCGCCATTTGAATAAAGCGCACTGGAGCACCGTTTACCTGGATGGTTCGTTACCGGATTCGCAGATTTACTACCTGGTGGATGCGTCGTATCAGCAGGCGATTGAGTTGGTGCCGGAACAGGTCCGGCAGCAACTCTCCGTGTAATTACTTCAGCATCGGTTTGAGGAAGCGCGCCGTATGAGAGGCTTCGCATTCGGCGACCGTTTCCGGCGTGCCGGAGACCAGAATCTCGCCGCCGCCGCTGCCGCCTTCCGGGCCGAGATCGACAATCCAGTCCGCCGTTTTAATCACGTCAAGGTTGTGCTCAATCACCACAATGGTGTTGCCCTGATCCCGTAACTGATGCAACACATCCAGCAACTGCTGTATATCCGCAAAGTGCAGCCCGGTGGTCGGTTCGTCGAGGATATAGAGCGTCTGCCCGGTTCCGCGTTTCGACAGCTCGCGCGCCAGCTTCACACGCTGGGCTTCACCGCCGGAAAGCGTCGTCGCCGACTGTCCAAGACGAATATAGGTCAGGCCAACATCCATCAGCGTTTGCAGCTTACGCGCCAGCGCCGGAACGGCATCGAAGAACTCGCGTGCTTCTTCGATAGTCATATCCAGCACTTCATGGATAGTCTTGCCTTTGTATTTGATCTCCAGCGTTTCGCGGTTGTAGCGCTTGCCTTTGCACTGGTCGCACGGCACGTAAATATCCGGCAGAAAGTGCATCTCAACTTTGATTACACCATCACCCTGGCACGCTTCGCAGCGACCACCGCGCACGTTAAAGCTGAAGCGCCCCGGCGTGTAACCGCGCGAGCGGGACTCCGGCACACCGGCAAACAGCTCGCGCACCGGCGTAAAGACACCGGTATAGGTGGCCGGATTGGAGCGCGGCGTACGCCCAATTGGGCTCTGGTCGATATCAATGACTTTATCGAAATGCTCCAGTCCCTGCACATCGCGATACGGCGCAGGTTCGGCGATGGTCGCACCGTTCAACTGACGCTGGGCGATCGGGAACAGCGTATCGTTAATCAGCGTCGATTTACCGGAACCGGAAACGCCGGTGATACAGGTGAACAGGCCCACTGGTAGCGTCAGCGTCACATCTTTCAGGTTGTTACCGCGCGCGCCAGTCAGCTTCAGCACTTTTTCCGGATCGGCTTTCACGCGCTGTTTCGGCAGTTCGATTTTACGTTTGCCGCTCATGTACTGCCCGGTCAGGGATTCCGGCACCGCCATGATGGCATCCAGCGTCCCTTCGGCCACCACCTGGCCGCCGTGTACGCCCGCGCCAGGGCCAATGTCGATCACATGGTCGGCGGCGCGAATGGCGTCTTCGTCGTGTTCGACGACAATCACCGTGTTACCGAGGTTACGCAGATGAATAAGCGTGCCGAGCAGACGTTCGTTATCGCGCTGGTGCAGGCCGATTGAAGGCTCATCCAGCACGTACATAACGCCTACCAGACCTGCGCCAATCTGGCTTGCCAGACGAATGCGCTGCGCTTCACCGCCTGAGAGCGTTTCCGCCGAGCGCGAGAGCGTCAGGTAGTTCAGGCCGACGTTGACCAGGAACTTCAGCCGATCGCCAATCTCTTTAAGCACTTTTTCGGCGATTTTTGCCCGCTGGCCGGAAAGTTTCAGGTTGTTGAAGAAGTCCATCGCATGGCCGATGCTCATATCGGAAATGGTCGGCAGCGGGGTGTTTTCGACAAAGACGTGGCGCGCTTCGCGACGCAAACGCGTCCCTTCACAGGAGGCGCACGGACGATTGCTGATAAACTTCGCCAGTTCTTCACGTACCGCACTGGATTCCGTCTCTTTGTAACGACGCTCCATGTTATGCAGCACGCCTTCAAACGGGTGACGACGCACGGAAGTGTCGCCACGATCGTTCATATATTTGAACTCAATCGACTCTTTACCGGAACCAAACAGCACCACTTTCTGCACGTTGGCGCTCAGGCTTTCCCATGGCGCTTCCACGTCGAATTTGTAGTGTTCCGCCAGCGATTTCAGCATCTGGAAATAGTAGAAGTTACGGCGATCCCAACCACGGATCGCGCCGCCGGCCAGCGACAGCTCCGGGTTCTGGATCACGCGATCGGGATCGAAATATTGCTGCACGCCCAGACCGTCGCAGGTCGGGCATGCGCCAGCCGGGTTGTTGAACGAGAACAGACGCGGTTCCAGCTCGCGCATGCTGTAGCCACAAATCGGGCAGGCGAAGTTGGCGGAGAACAGCAGCTCTTCGGCGGTCGGCTCGTCCATATCGGCAACCACGGCCGTGCCGCCGGAAAGTTCCAGTGCGGTTTCAAACGATTCGGCCAGGCGCTGGGCGAGGTCTTCGCGCACTTTAAAACGGTCAATCACCACTTCAATGGTGTGTTTCTTTTGTAGCTCGAGGCTTGGCGGATCGGAGAGATCGCACACTTCGCCGTCAATACGCGCACGGATGTAACCCTGGCTTGCAAGATTTTCCAGCGTTTTGGTGTGCTCGCCTTTACGCTCTTTGATAACCGGCGCCAGCAGCATCAGGCGTTTGCCTTCTGGCTGCGACAACACGTTATCCACCATCTGGCTCACGGTTTGCGCCGCCAGAGGAACATCGTGATCCGGGCAACGCGGCTCGCCGACGCGGGCGAACAGCAGACGCAGGTAATCGTGAATTTCCGTGATCGTGCCGACGGTGGAGCGCGGGTTGTGAGATGTCGATTTTTGTTCAATAGAAATGGCGGGCGATAAACCTTCAATGTGGTCAACGTCCGGTTTTTCCATCAGCGACAGAAACTGACGCGCATACGCTGAGAGCGATTCAACGTAACGACGCTGCCCTTCGGCATAGAGTGTGTCGAAAGCCAGGGAGGACTTACCAGAACCCGACAGCCCGGTAACGACAATCAGTTTGTCGCGAGGGATGACGAGGTTGATGTTTTTGAGATTATGGGTGCGGGCGCCCCGTACTTCTATCTTATCCAATCCATTCACCTTTTACCCGGAGGAACACTTTTTTGCCTGGTGTGTTTGAAGGACAACCAGCGGTCAGAAACGGCTAATTATGACACAATTTAACCTGAATGAATATACAGTATTCGCATGCATCTTCGCTTCGGGTATGTCAAACTATGGCGCGCGGCGATAATCTGGAATCCTCCTCGCAGCTATCTAAGTGTGGCTTTGTAATGCTACAATCGCGCGTTTACACTACTAAGAATCAAGCAACGTTTTCAGGAGACACAATATGGCCAGCAGAGGCGTAAACAAGGTGATTCTCGTCGGTAATCTGGGCCAGGACCCGGAAGTACGCTATATGCCGAGTGGTGGCGCAGTTGCCAACATTACGCTGGCTACTTCCGAATCCTGGCGTGACAAGCAGACCGGCGAAACCAAAGAGCAGACCGAATGGCACCGCGTTGTGCTGTTTGGCAAGCTGGCGGAAGTGGCCGGCGAGTACCTGCGTAAGGGCTCTCAGGTTTATATCGAAGGTCAACTGCGTACCCGCAAATGGACCGATCAATCCGGTCAGGAAAAATACACCACTGAAGTAGTGGTTAACGTTGGCGGCACCATGCAGATGCTGGGCGGTCGTCAGGGTGGAGGCGCACCGGCAGGCGGCGGCCAGCAGCAGGGCGGTTGGGGTCAGCCTCAGCAGCCGCAGGGTGGCAATCAGTTTAGCGGCGGCGCGCAGTCTCGCCCGCAGCAGCAGTCTGCACCGGCACCGTCTAACGAACCGCCGATGGATTTCGACGACGACATTCCGTTCTGATTTGCGTTACGCCGCAAACGTAAAAACCCCGCCTCGCGGGGTTTTTTTTATTCTGCGTCTGCGGGTTACATTGACACATCCGCGCCGAAGCATTCGTGCAATATGCGTTGATTCATTCAGTCGGCTTTGAGCGCAACCTCGGTTTTATCCATTGTGGCTTTCAGTTGCGGGTTGCCTTTGGGAACAACACGGTGAATATCCAAGCCTTCAATATGGGCTCCTGGCGTAAATAGCATTTCTTTTCCACCAAAGATTAATTCACCGAATTGAGGGAATTCCAGCAAATTAGTCATCGTGGACTTCAAAGTATGCCTCGGCGATAAAAATGCAGATAAACTGATATCTATTTTTAATTTACAATGCGTAAGTTTCGCTTAGGGGATATCGTAAGAAATAAAAGAATATATGATGCGTTATTATTAATTGTTAGCTGAATCGAATAACCTGAAGTCCATTATTTTATTATGGAAATTTGCACTGAATTGATTTTAAATAAGTTATTATTTTAATTATAAAATAAGACGATTCTGAGGTGCATTTAACTGTCGTTTTTATGAACTGCAGATAATATTAATCGTAATCATTGGTCGTTAGTAAATAATACGCGCGCGTATAAGTTTCTTTTGAATGATTTCCCGCAAATCGTTTTCTCCCGAAATATTCGCCGCCGCTACCAAGGAATACGTATGGTTAACCGGATAACCGTCCTGTCATCCGTTGGCAGTGATTCACTCCTGTTCTGGAAATTGAAAGGGGAAGAACACCTTTCCACCCCTTTTCGTTTTCAGGTTGACCTGCTGAGCAAAGACTTCACCCTTGATCGGCAAAAACTGCTCGGGCAGGAGATGACAGTGGTTATCCCGTGCCAGATGCCGGGCAACGAACGCTATCTTTCCGGGAAAGTGACCGCTGTTTCGGTACGTACCGAAGAGCTGGACGGCACGCAGTACGCGGCGTACCAGGCAACGCTGGAACCCGATTTCTGGCCGATGATGCGCGATCGTAACTTCCGCATTTTCCAGCAGCAGCGCGTGCCGGATATCGCCAAAACGCTGTTTTCCGAATACAACGTCAAAATTGAAGACAAACTGACGCGCAGCTACCGCCAGTGGGATTACAGCGTGCAGTATGGCGAAAGCAGCTTCCACTTCATCAGCCGTTTGCTGGAACTGGAAGGCATCAGCTACCTGTTTCGCCACAGTAAAGAGGGCCACACGCTGGTGCTGATGGACGACTACTCGCAGGCCGAGGCGTTTCCCGGTTACGACACCATTCCCTGGCATGCGCAAACCGGCGGCGGCGCGGTCAACGAAGAGGGCGTCAGCCAGTTACTGGCGCGCCATGTCGTTACGCCGGGTCTGTACAGCACCGATGATTATGATTTCCGAAAGCCGCACGCCTGGATGCTGCAAACCCTGCAAAACCCCGTTTCGCCAAGCCCCGGGAAAATCGATGTTTATGACTGGCCTGGCCGCTTTGTTGAGCATGGCGACGGTGAATCATACGCGCGTATTCGCCAGCAGGCATGGCAAGCGGAGCAGCAGCAAATGCAAGGCTCCGGCACCGCGACCGGTATCGCGCCCGGCCATCTTTTTCGGCTTACCAATGCGCCCAACTTCGCCGATAACGCCCAGTGGCTGGTGATTGGCGCACAGTATGCATTTGAAGAAAACCAGTACGCCTCCGGCGGTTCATTCACGTCGCAGCACAATATCGCCTTTACGGTTATCCCGGCGGCGACGCCTTTCCGCCCGGCGATGGTCACCGACTGGCCGCGCACCTATGGCCCGCAAACCGCGCGCGTGGTCGGGCCGCAAGGCGAGTCGATCTGGACGGACAAATATGGCCGCGTGAAGGTGAAGTTCCACTGGGATCGGCAAAGCCAGGGCGATGAAAACAGCTCCTGCTGGGTGCGCGTCTCCAGCGCGTGGGCAGGCCAGGGCTACGGCGGTGTGCAGATCCCGCGCGTGGGCGATGAAGTGGTGGTCGATTTTATTAACGGCGAGCCGGACAGACCGATAATTATTGGCCGCGTCTATAACGAAGCCAGCATGCCGCCGTGGGCGCTGCCGGCGGCGGCGACGCAGATGGGCTTTATGAGCCGCTCGAAAGATGGCTCGCCGGATAACGCTAACGCCCTGCGCTTTGAAGATAAACCCGGGGAAGAGCAGCTCTGGCTGCATGCTGAGCGCAACATGGATACCGAAGTCGAAAACGACGAAACCCATGATGTCGGCAGCAACCGCACCAAAACCGTTGGCAAAGACGAAACCAGCCATATCAAACAGAACCGTACCCGCACGGTGGACGGCAATGAGACTGTCACCATCGGCCAGGATCGCAGCAAAACCATCAACGGTAACGAAACCACCACCGTGCAGCAGAACCGCACGGAAAGCGTGAAAGGCAATGAAACCCTCAGTGTCGAGCAAAACCGCGACGAGACCATTACCGGCAACCACACCACCACGGTGAAGAGCAACAACACCGGCACTGTGCAAGGCAACCAGACGCTGACCGTGGTGCAGGACAGAACCCGCACCGTGCAGGGCAACGAAAAAGTGAGCGTGCAGCAAAACCGCACCGTGCAGGTCACCGGCGACCAGACGCTGGAAGTGACCGGCAACCGCAATGTCACCGTCAGCAGCAGTGAAGTGCGCACGGTGGTGCAAAAGCAAGAGGTGAATATTGGTGCCGGACGCACGCTGAGCATTACCGGCGGCGACACCCGTTTTACCCAGGGCAGCGTGGCGGACAGCGCAACGGATACTTTCCAGATCAACGTCGGCGAAAGCGGCATTCTGATTAGCAACGGCAGCGTGGAGATTTCAGCGGGTGGCTCAACCATCACCATTAACGCCGCTGGCGTGATGGTCAACGGCAAGAAAATCGAGCTTAACGCCTGATAAGGACACGGAATGAGCGCGGCAAAGAACCCCACAGAGAAAGTGATGAGCGAGCTGGAGCTAAGCTGGCTGGACGCCAGCGAGAACGCCGCGCGTACCCGCCTGTTTATCTGGCGCGTTCCGGCGGGCGGCGAATCGCTGCTGGATGCCTTTATTGCCCTGCAACAACATCCTGAAGGCCGCACACTGCCGGATCTGTTTCTTGGGCTGAATACCCCTTTCGAAACTGGTTATGGCTACAGCGAGGCGCTGGGGCGCGAGTTTGTTGAACAGTACGAAGCCACCGAAAATGCCGCCGCATGGAATGCGGAACCCTGGCTGCCCTGTTACTCCCCGGCGCAGCTGAACACGTTATTGCAGAGTTTCGCGCAGGCCTTCGCCGAGGATCTCCGTTACCTGGTGCTGGTGCTTAAACCCTCCGGCGTCAGCGATGAAAGCGCGCTAACACGCTGGCTGCAAGGCTGGCTGGAACAGGTCGCGGACGCCCCACGTTTGCTGCTGATTGATACGCTGGAGCAACCGATCTGGCAGCCGTTATATGAGGCGCATCCGCGCGTGGTGCAGCTGATTGTTGACGAAGTGGATGGCATGCGGGTGATGCACCAAACCGCGCAGCAACAGACGGACAGCGATGCCGACCGGTTGCTGTTTCGCCGCTATCTGGCGGATGCGATGCTGCTGCTGGAAAAAGGCAGTGCCGCACAAGTCGCCGCGCGCGGCGAACTGGCGCTGGGCATTGCGCAGCGGCGCGGCTGGGCGGATCAACAAGCGATGATGCACAACCTGATAGCCGGTGGCTGGTTAAAAGGCGGCGATCACGCACAGGCCGTCACCCACTACCGGCAGGCGCAAAAGCTCTCTGGCGAGATCCCTGATCCGGCGCTGAAAGGGCAGTTACGCACGCAAAGCACCTTCGGTGAAGCGGGCGCGTGGTTCGCGAAGAAAGACCATCTGCAAGCGGCGAAAGGCTATCGCCAGGCGGCGCTGGAAGCGCAGGCCATTCCCCATCCGGTATTTGAAATGGAAGGCTGGCGCATGTCCGGTTTTTGTTTGTGGCTTGCTGGTCACCGACCGACGGCGATGGAAGAGTACGCGCGTGCCGTGCAGGCGGCGGAAAGCGTGCCGCTGCCCGAACGCAGCCAGACCACGCTGCCGCTGGTGTTTCAGGATTTATTGCGTATGCACGATAAGCGGCGTACCGAGGCGCTCGAAGCCTGTGCCGCGCGCTGGCAACGTGAAAAACAGCGGCTGATCCAGCAGGCCGAAGCGGCGCTGCCCGCCGAGCCGACCGCTGCGCAAGTTAGGCAGACCGAAAGCCGCTTGCAGTTACAACTTGAGGCCATGTTTACCGTGATCCGCGAGGAGCGGGAAAATCTGATTCGTCGCGGCGATGAGAGTTTTCGCCGCATTATCCGGCTGGCGCGGGAAAAATTACACCCGCACTGGAATGGCCTGCCGGAGATCGCTCACCCCTTTGATGCGCCCCCCGGCGAGTGGCAAACCCTGCCCGTCTGGGGCAACCATGACGCATCGTTATCTGACACTGCAGGAAGCAACCCGCTATGAAAAATCGCATCATTATTATTGTTGTCGTCACGCTGCTCGCGCTGCTGTTTTTAAGCCTGTCTGATAGCGAGATGGCAACAGAAGTTCGAACGTTCTTGCGCGCGTTACTGCGCGCCATGTTCTGAGGCCAGACTTATGCACTCCGGCGCGCACTTCGATCCGCAGCTCGGGCTGGATATTCATACCTACCCGTGGCCGCTGCCAACGCCGCATATCGGCATTGTTTTTGACGTGTTCGATTACCTGCCGCTGATTGGCACCACGGTGCACGTCAACAGCATTAAGCGTGCGAGTGCAGGAACGGGCGGCATCGCGGTGCATATTCCGGTCGGCGGTGTGTGGGTGCCGCCGCTGCGCGCGCCGGGCGGCCCGCAGATTGAAGACGAGCTGTTTATGGGCAGCAAAACCGTCTCGGTGGACGGCGAGCCGTTCTCACGCATCGGTATGCCGGTGTTGAGCTGCAACATTATTGGCCTGGTGCCGCCGTTTCGCCTCAAGCGCGCCACCAAGCCAAAACCGCTCTCTCTCACGCTCCCGCTCACCTTCAACCTCGCCATACCCAATAACGTGCTGGTTGGCGGCCCGCCGACCATCAACCTGATGGCGCTGCTAATGCGCGCCGGGTTAAGCGGGCTGGGCAAGGGCTTCAAGAAACTGAAGAAAACGCCGAAGTGGCGGCTGTTTATGCGCCGCTTTCGCAAGCTGCGCCAGAAGCTGTTTCGTAATATGGACTCTGGCTTCCTCAAGTGCCGCGTGCTGCGCGCTGAACCGGTGGATATTCGCGACGGCAGCGTCAGCCTGGAACAGCAGGATTTCCTGTTAGCGGGCCGTCTGCCACTGGCGTGGACGCGA
Organism: Kosakonia sacchari SP1; assembly: GCF_000300455.3. Classification (NCBI taxonomy): domain Bacteria; kingdom Pseudomonadati; phylum Pseudomonadota; class Gammaproteobacteria; order Enterobacterales; family Enterobacteriaceae; genus Kosakonia; species Kosakonia sacchari. The sequence continues at coordinate 4,528,410 of NZ_CP007215.2, read as the reverse complement.
ACCTATTCGTCGGCGGATATTGAGGTCGAAGGGCTGTGCGGCTTTGGCTGGTCAACCCCGGCAGATATCCGCCTCGATGTGCTGGCGGAAGAGGGCGTCGCGATGCTGACGAAGCCGGAAGGGATGACCTTATTCGCCGCTCTGCCGCAGAACGACGGGCGCGAACATGCCATTAACGGTTTGCCTGAGGGCAGCCGCTTGTGGCGGGAAACCCGTGATGGCGAAGTGCTGTGGGTAGTGGATCAGGAAAGTGGCCCGCAGCTGCACTTTAACGGTAAGCAGGGCGCGCTGCCGATTGGCGAAATTGTCGATCGTAGCGGCAACGGTTGGCGATTTAAGCGGGAAGAGGGCGAGTTACGGAAAATTCGCGAGTTTACCCATGCTGGGATGACCGGGCGCGATATCCTCGTCACGCAGGAGAGAAATCGTCTGCATACTCTGCGTCTGCATAATGCGCTGGACGGAGAGGTCACGCCGCTTACCCGCTACGAATATGACACCTACGGTCAGTTGAGCGCGGAGATCGATACGCTGTCGCATCCGCGCCGTTTTGTTTATCAGCAGCGCCGTATGGTCAGCCATATTGATCGCAATGGACAGGGGTTTCACTACCAGTACAACGAGGCCTGGCAGGTGATCCACGCCTGGGGTGATGGCGGGGTCTGGGATTACCACTTTGCGTACCATGCGCTGCTCAACGAAGTGGAAGTCACCGACTCGCAGGGCGCTGTTTCGCGTATCACCTTTGACGAACATGGCCTGCCAGTCTCGGAAATCGATCCGTTGGGCGGCAACACCGTGTTCCGCTACGACGATTTTGGCCGCACGGTGGAAGTGACAGAGCCGGACGGCAACACGCACCGCTGGGAGTATGACGAACAGGGGCGCATGACCGCCGAACAGATGCCTGATGGTTGCGTGATTCAGGCGGTTTATGACGATGACGGGCAATTACTGGCGCTTACCGATGAGAAAGGTGCGGTCTGGCGATCGGAATACAGTGAGGCCGGTAATCTTACCCGCGAAATCGATCCCACCGGTGTCGCCACGAGTTATGAGTACGACGCGTTTGGGCAGCTTTGCGCGGCGAATGTGCCCGGCATTTCGCCCACGCGCTACCAGTATGATCGTTATGGCTTTCCGCAACGGATTGAACAGGCGGGCGCAGGCGCGATACAGCTTCGCCACTCGGTACGGGGAACGCTGCTGGAGCGTATTGACGAAAGCGGTGGTACAACCCGTTTTCACTGGGATATGAAAGACCGTCTGGTGGCGACCACCGATCCGGCCGGCGGTGAAATACGCGTTGTCTACGATCGCGAAGATGACCCGGTCAGTTACACCGATGAGCTGGGGCGAACGACGCAGCTTCGCTATAACGGCAGCGGCATGTTGACGGCCTGCGAAACCCCGGACGGCGCGACACTGAGCTTCCTTTATGATGCGGAAGATCGGCTGGTGACGGTGGTAAATCAAAATGGCCAACGCTGGCAACTGACGCGCGATGCGCTCGGGCGGGTGACGGAAGAGCATGATTATTGGGGGCAGGTGACGCGTTACGGTTGGGATAAGGCCAGCCGGTTGATACGTCGTGAGGATCCGCTGGGTCGCGAAGTGCGCTACGGCTATGACAAAAGGGGAAGGCTGACGGAGCGGCGCAGCGGCGACACATTACAGGTGAAATACCATTACGATCCCTGTGGGCGGATGGTGCTGTGTGAAAACCCGTGGCGGCGGCTGAGCTGGCGCTACGATGATGCCGGACGTGTACTGCTGGAAGAGCAGGATGGTTTTCAACTGCGCTACGGTTACAACGAACGCGGTGTGTTGCTAAAACGCGAAAGCGACAGTGGTCACCAGGTGCGTTATCACCTTGATGCGCATGAACGGCTGAGCCAGATACAGCTTAACGACGATGTGCCCATTCTGTTTACCTACGACGAGGCCGGACGATGTGTGAGCGAACAGCTCTCCAATGATGTCCTGCGTACCTTTAGTTTCGACAGGCTGGGGCGACTCAGTACCCAGCAGGTGCTGCAACAGGATTTACCGCTGTTCGCCAGTGGGTTTGCTTACGATCGCGCCGGGAATCTGACGTTACGGGAAGATAGCCTGTGGGGCAGCGATCGTTACAGTTACGATCCGGTGGGGCGGTTGACGGCGCACACGGCACCCGATGGCGCGCTACGTCAATTTGTGCAGGATGCCGCCGGTAATCAGTTGCAGACGCAAACGCATGAGGTGAATGACAGCGCGGGCGGTTGGTTTCGTGAAGGCATTCACCACGGCGTGCGCTATGTGTTTGACCGCGCCGGGGAGCTACGCCAGCGCCGGGATATTCAGAGTGAAGGCGAAAAAGAGGATTTTGTCTGGGATGACAACCGCCAATTGATCGCCGTGCGTAAAGGCGACAGCCTGGTGCGCTATGGCTATGACGGCCTGGGTCGACGGGTATTCAAGCAGACGGCGAGCGAAACACGCTGGTTCTACTGGCAGGATGATGTACTGGCGGGCGAGACGGTCACTAAGTTACAGGAGCCTCTGGCCGCGCTCAGCATTTTCGATACCGGCGGCAGGTTAAAACGGCAGAAAGCGCAGGCCAAACTGTTCAGTGAGATGCGGGAATATGTCTACTACCCGGACAGCTTCTGGCCGCTGGCGTTACTGACGCAAGAAGGGGGAGAAAAGCAGAGCTGGCATTATCACTGCGATCCCAACGGTGCGCCGGTCAGATTGACCTCGCCACAAGGGGAGATTGTTTGGTCGGAGAAAAGCGGCATTTGGGGCGAGAAAGGCGAGGTTTACGCCAGCCGCATTGACAACCCACTGCGTTTTCAGGGGCAGTATTACGACGTAGAAACCGGGCTGCACTACAACCGCTACCGCTATTACGACCCGAACATTGCGGCCTATATCAGCCAGGATCCCGTGGGCATGGTGGCGGGGGTTAGCGTGTATCAGTACGCGCCAAATCCGCTGGCATGGAGCGATCCGCTCGGCTTGCAGCGATGTCTGGGTCTACCGTCTACGCGCCCGCCAGGTGGCTCGAGGAAGAAATACAACCGTGCGAAAGGGCAAGGGTTATATATTCTGCACGAGAATGGCAAAATCCGTTACGTTGGGCGCGGCGATGCGCCAACCCGTTTAAACGCCCATGCCAAAACGCCGGGTAAATCGCATCTGGAACAGCTGATCATTTTTGACAACAACTTAACCAAAGCTGAAGCTAAATATCTGGAAGAAAAACTGATAGGTATGCATGGTGGCGCTAAATCGATGAATCCTTTAACGAATTTATTGAACGATATCCGGTCTTACCGCCCCGGAAATAAAAACGCACCCACGTATAAAATCGCTGGCGATAGCTCAGCATGGGGTAAAGAAATCTTACAAGACGCGCTGTCTATCATAAGGGGTAGCATATGAGTCAAAAATACCAGGAAGGTGATATCTTTCTGATCCCAACCGCCGATGGCCGGTTTGCCGTATGTCAGATCGTCTGTGCGCTGAAAGGGCGTTTTAAAAAGGCTTTCGCATTTGGCGTACTAAGCATTCAGGCCGATAAAAGCATTCCACAACACGATGAGTTTCTGCAATTTAAAAACTCACGAGGCATCACTAAGGTGATCTTTGCGGCGGTGGATAGCCTCAAAAGTGGTGAGTGGGAAATCATCGGGAATATCCCGCTGACGGACTGGAAAAAAGAGCTACAAATATTCCACAGCGCCGGGCATTTATACCATGGCGATGAGTATGTCAGAGTGCTTGATAAGAGCGAATATAAGCAATTCAATGTGATGGGTGTTGCCGGTAACGAACTGGTGCAACAATACCTAGCGCAACATTGAACCCTAAAGAAGTGAGGACTTTGCGCTTCACTTCTTTTTAACTCTCTTATTTCATTAGGTGTCTTACACATTTTCATTGCCAGTTTTTGATATTCCCTCCCCCTATTTTTCCCGTCTGGGTAAACGCTGTGAAAATAATTAATGTCCATTTTATGATTCTTGCATATTTTGAAATTACACTTCGCTTGTTTTATTTTGCCTTTTAATTTCATTAAGTAACGATTTTATCACGGTTGTAATGTGGATGGCGTGCCGGGCGTGTTGCGCGAAAATTCCATGAAAAATCTTATTTGATTCCTCTTTTTTTAAGTGATTAATCCTGGTTTTCTTTAATTATTTATATAGGACAATGAATTTAAAAGAGTATATTTTTGTGAGTTTTGTCTTATGTCGAAAAAGCGCGGCTTGAAATAAGGCTTAATGATAATCTACGCTGTATTTCATCTTTCCTGACCGACCATGCATTTGTACATTCCTTTGTGAGGTAATGGATATCTGCTTGAACATCAAAGCTATTTAATAGCGTAGTAAACACATCCCCTTAATTGTCGGCTCTTTAGCCGGCATTTCTTTGGGACAGGACGTCATTTTATTATTTATGGCGGCCTCGTTTCCTGCGCTTTTTATTCCATAAGTATCAGCATGCCTTCTCTAAAAACGTTGAGGGGAATCCATATGTACGATATTGATACCATCCTGAGTGAAATTAACACCACCCGTTCCAGCACACTGGATGCGAACACGCTGCTGTCCTCGCTGACACCCTATTCTGCGGCTGAGATCCGTGAAACCTACAGGGATGTCCTGACCTGGGGGGAGGCGAATTACCTCAGTAAACAGGTCCGCGACACGCTGAAAAAAAACAAAGAGACCGAGTCGCGTATCCTGAGCCGTGCCAACCCGCAACTGACCAGAGCCGTCAGGCTGGCGATTGATCAGAGCCGTAACCAGCGGGACTACGATGCACAGTTTGGTGGCCGGTCGCAGCAGTATGTCGCTGCCGGCTCGGTGGCGTCGATGTTCTCCCCGGCGGGTTACCTGACGGAGCTGTACCGCGAAGCCCGCGACCTGCACACCACGGACAATACCCGCCACCTGGACAACCGCCGCCCGGATCTGACGCGGCTGGCGCTGAGCCAGGACAATATGGACGCGGAAGTGAGCACGCTGTCGATAGCCAATGACATTGTGCTCAGCAGTATTGTCAGCCGTGAGGGAACCGACGATGACACGGTGATGGAGAAGTTATCCACCTGGCGGTTGTCCGGTAACACGCCGTACCACCTGCCGTATGAGGGCGCACGCCAGGCGATCCTGTTGCAGGATCCGACGCTGGCGGCGCTGGAGGCCAGCCCGGATGTCGCGCAACAGATAGATTTGTCTTCACTGCTGGCGATCCTGGCGGATGTCTCGCCGGAGCTGTATCGCATTCTGACTGAGGAGATCACCGCCGGTAATGCCGCGGCGTTATACACAGAAAACTTCGGTACACAAGACATACAGCGTCTGCTGAATGCTTACCTGCTGGCCGGATATTATGATATTCCCGCAGAGGACGTGTTAACGCTGACCAGCCTGCTGGGGCAGCGTGATTACTCAGCGCCGGTGCAGTATTACCTGAACAATATGTTGACAGATATGGACTCAGGCAGTGACAGCACCACTGGCGGGATCCGCCAGCTTATTCGTTCCTCTACCAGTAATTACGACGAATTAAATTATCTGGAACTTATCCCTCAGGGAGGTGACAGTTATCTGGTGAATTTTAACAGTATTTCCTACCACACTGGCTATCCTACTTTGCGTATCGGAACAACGGGGAAGGGTAGCTCGGATCTATACAGTGCCAGCAGGATCCCGAAACCCAATGAGCATATCAGTATCCCGGTGACATTATCCCCAGATAAAGTGAAAGCGGGCGTCACCATTTACATTTCCCGTGCTGCCGGTAACAACTGGTTCTGTGATTATTGTGATTTCAGGGAATATTCCCTGTCTTCGCAACAGTACCTGCTGTACCTCAATAAAATCCTGCGCCTGTATAAAGCCACGGGCCTGACCCCGCAGGAGATGTACCTGCTGGTGTACAACCACCCCGGAGCGGAGCTGTTTGACACCGGGATGCTGACGCTGGCGTTTCTCAGCCTGTTCTACCGGCAGCACTACAGCCTGCGTTTCGGGACGCACTGGTGCTGGCGGGCGGGCATATCAGCGCGGTGGGGGTACAGGGCCAGGCGAGTGACTTCACCACCCTGTTCAACACGCCACTGCTCAATAACCGGGCGTTTGAAGCCGACGGCGCGGCGGTGGACTGGAATGCCACGGATGCGGACAACGTGTTCCGCACCAGCGTCATCAAACGGGGCTGCCAGGTGCACCGCGCGGAGCTGCCGGTGCTGTGGCAGGTGGCGGCGGGGAGCACGGGGTTCACCGCCACGGCGGAGAACCTGGCGCTGCTGTACCGCACCCGCCTGCTGGCGGAGGTGCACGGGCTGAGCGCCACGGAACTGAGCCTGCTGCTGTCGGTGTCGCCGTGGAGCCAGAGCCCGCTCAGCGGGCTGGATGCCGGAGGATTTGCCACGCTGGTGAGCTGGCTGCACGGGATGACCCGCTGGCTGGAAGGGCAGGGCTGGACGGTGAGTGAGCTGTACCTGATGGTGACGACGCAGTACAGCACGGTGCTGACGCCGGAAATCGGGAACCTGGTGGCGACGCTGCGCGGGCCATCAGCGCGGCGGACCTGGATTCGGACACGCTGGTGGCGAAGCTGGCGCCGGCGATTGCGGCGGGCAGCCAGCTGGGCTTCACGGGGCAGGCGGAGAGTATCCTGCGCTGGCTTGACCGGCTGAAACCGGGGGGCACGGACGTGCAGGGGTTCGCGACGCTGGTGCTGAAAGATAACCGGACGGCGGCGGAGACGGTGAGCCTGGTGACGTTCTGCCAGATACTGGGGCAGCTGACGCTGCTGGTGCGTAAAACGGGCATCAGCGATTACCTGCTGGCGGCACTGGTGGCGAAGCCGGAGCTGGTGGCGGCGGGGACAACGGTGGCGACGCTGACGCTGGACACGGTGCAGCGCCTGAGCCGGGTGAACCGGCGGATACTGCAGACGGGGGCGTACGCGCAGCAGGTCCTGACGGCGCTGGTGGAGGGGGAGCTGACGACCACGCTGCTGGGGCAGGCGCTGGGAGAGAGCCGTGAGGCGGTGGACGAGGCGCTGGCGCTGGCGGACAGCAGTGCGGGGAGTACGGTGACGTCGCTGACAGCGCTGGACGTGACGCTGCAGTGGCTGGACTTTTCGGCGGCGCTGAACAGCGCGCCGTCGACGGTGAAGGCACTGGTGGCGCTGAGGTACACGGGGAGCACGGGGAGCACGCCGGTGTATGCGGACTGGGTGGCGGTGAGCAACCTGCTGCAGGCGGGGCTGAGCGCGGCGCAGACGACGGCGCTGCAGCAGCATCTGGAGGAGCGGACCAGCGCGGCGCTGAGCAGCTATTACATCCGGACGGCGGGGAACACGGCGGTGACAGACCGGGAGCAGCTGTATGCGTGGCTGCTGATAGACGGACTGGTGTCGTCGCAGGTGACGACGACGCGGGTGGCGGAAGCGATAGCGAGTCTGCAGCTGTACGTGAACCGGTGCCAGAACGGTCAGGAGCAGGGAGCGCAGCGGGCGGTGCTGTCGCGGCAGTTCTTCACGGACTGGGACCGTTACAACAAGCGGTACAGCACGTGGGCGGGGGTGTCACAGCTGGTGTATTACCCGGAGAACTACATTGACCCGACGGTGCGGACGGGACAGACCAGCATGATGGACAGCATGCTGAACACGCTGGGGCAGAGTGAGCTGAGTGCGGACACGGTGGGGGATGCGTTCCGGGGTACATGACGCAGTTTGAGAAGATTGCGAACCTGGACGTGATAAGCGCGTACCACGACAACGTGAGCGTGGCGGAAGGGAAGACGTGGTTTATCGGCAAGTCGACGGTGGAGGGCGAGAAATACTACTGGCGCACGCTGGACCAGTCGATGCTGAGTGACGGTAAATACCCGGCAACGGCGTGGAGCGAGTGGCTGGAAATCGGCTCGGGCATTGCGGCGTACAACAACATGGTGCGCCCGGTGGTGTTTAATGACCGGCTGTATGTGGTGTGGGTGACCGAGACAGAGGCGGGTAATTTTCTCAGCTTTGCCTATCTGCGCCATGACGGCAGCTGGAGCACACCGATAAGCGCGACGCTGTCGGCGTATTTACCGGCGTCGGATATCAGCGCGCTGTCGTCAAAAAATATCCTCTGTATCAACAGCAATGCAGAGGACAGTTCGATAATCATTGTTCTGTTTTATACCCCTGCAGCGACGGACTCGGAGAACCAGAATCAGACCATCTCGGGGATAGGTATATCAGCCGAGCATGAGCTTACCGCGTTTGCTGATGCGAATTATTACCATGCTTATGTCTGGCAGCAGTATTCCACCCAGAGTGAGCTGCGGGTTAATTTCCCATTCGTTGAAGGTGATATTACTTATTCGGCCGGAGGGCTGGGCTCTAGCTGGGGCGATGATAGCATGTCGGTGATGACCGGGGGGCGCTATCAAATAACCCGCTTCGCTTTTAATAAGGAGACACAAAAAGTCGAGATCGATGCCACTGCTGATCTCCGGTATACCGTTAGCCCACTTGACAGCGGGAGCTTCGGCTATAACAAAAAGAACTGGATCGATGTAATTAAGGAAGCAGGGTTACTGAATGTGGCTTGCCGTATTTCCACAAAGCCAGGCCGTCTGCTGCAGGCATATACTCCGAATGATGCCAGGTATATTGTCATCCTTGTTCCCTCTACCCACGAAATATGGGTTAAAACGGAGAAAAAACTTTATCAGCCGCTGGAGAATTATCCATCTCGTACCTTACGGGCATATATACTGTGGAATTCATTTTTCAGTGATGAATATGTATTATTGCCAGCGTATCCCCGCACGACAGATTATTTTGACCTGTTTAAAGCCTCAGTCCCGGATGTTGATCTGAGCCAATCGGTTCGCCATGGTGATGTCGCTTCTGTTTACGACTATTACCTGTCCCTCGAGGATTTTTCGGATTTTATTGATTTTACTGTCGTTATAGAACCTGAGGATATCACTCTCAGCTTCCTGTCAGCGACAGGGGGGCAACGCTGGACGGGAGCAGTGCAACATCCGTCTCCGGCACGGACTTAGATAAAACCTACCATTTTGAAGCCAGTGGAATGAGTTTCCCGGTCGCAGATTTTCGCAACGGGAAGCTTGAGGTCACCGTGCGGTTTACGGCAAAAAATAGCCTGGGGCAGGCTGTTGGTGAACAGCAGGCGACCATTACCGTGTATCAGGTACCGACTGACATCCGCAAGATGCTGCTGGTGCGTACCAGTACCAAGGCACAGTATCTACAGCGCGGTGCCTACCGGGTACGTATTAATACCCTGTTCGCCCGTCAACTGGTGGCCAGGGCGAACCTGGGGCTGGATGCGGTGCTGTCGATGGAAACCCAGCAATTACAGGAGCCGAAGCTGGGTAAAGGCAGCTATGTGAGCGTAACGTTTCCAGCTTATAACGCAGATGTGCATGGCTCGAACCCGAATGTACAATTCAGTATTTCTCCCAGCTCTTCTCCTGATAGCACCACCAGATATCCTTTCTGGTCCGGCGTATTAAAAGAAACGCCTTTTACGGTGCAACTCTTTGTTCCGACATCCCAGACGGCCTATGGCGATCCCGTTCAGTTTCCAGAAAACAGGGACTGGGGTCTTGCGGTCTTTCTGACATGTCAGCAGGGGACATTTTATCAGGGGGTGTTTAATTATATTCAGCAATCTGACCTCTCCCTGACAGGCTATGTCCCGAATTCAGGCGCCAATACAACGCGAGATATATCTGTTCAAGTTCTGATATCGCAGAGCACCGAACCGATGGATTTCGCCGGTGCCAACGCCCTCTATTTCTGGGAGATGTTCTTCTACGTACCCTCAATGGCGTTCCAGCGCCTGCTGCACGAAAGCAAGTTCGATGACGCCACCACCTGGATGAAATACATCTGGAACCCGGCCGGCTACTACACCAGCGACGGTACGCTCGCGACGTGGACGTGGAACGTGCGCCCGCTGGAGGAGGACACCTCGTGGAACCCGGACCCGCCCGACTCCGTCGACCCGGACGCGGTGGCGCAGTCTGACCCGATGCACTACAAGGTCGCCACCTTTATGCGGGTGCTGGATTTGCTGATAGCCCGCGGCGACGCGGCCTACCGGCTGCTGGAGCGCGACACCCTCAATGAAGCCAAAATGTGGTATGTGCAGGCGCTGCAGTTGCTGGGGGATGAACCTGCCGACGCGCTGGTCAACGGAGGCTGGTCGAACCCGGTGCTGGGGGATGCCGCCAGCCAGACGCTGGCCCAGTCCTTCCAGCTGGAGATGATAAATATCCGCGAAGCGACGGTAACGGAAGATCTAACTCGTACCGCGAATTCGCTGACGGGGCTGTTCTACCCGCAGATGAACGACAGACTGAGCAGCTACTGGCAGACACTGCGCCAGCGGCTGTACAACCTGCGACATAACCTGTCGATTGACGGCCAGCCGCTGTACCTGCCGGTGTATGCCGCTGCGGCCAGTCCGTCGGCGCTGCTGAGCGCGGCGGTGACATCCGCCAGCGGCGGGGATTCGCTACCGACAGTGGCGCTGCCGCTGCTGCGCTTCCCGGCGCTGCTGGAGAGTGCGCGGAGTCTGGTATTCCAGTTAACGCAGTTTGGCAACACCCTGCTGTCCATCACCGAGCGCCAGGATGCGGAAGCACTGTCCCTGCTGTTACAGAACCAGGGGCTGGCGCTGCTGAGTCAGAGTATTGCGGTACAGGAACATGCCCTGACCGAACTGGATGCAGATAAAGATGCGCTGACAGCCAGCCGCCAGGGGGCGGAGGAGAGACGCAACAGCTACCGGCAACTGTACGATGAAAACGTCAATGCCGGCGAAACCCAGGCGATGGATCTGCTGATGGATGCATCTGTCATCGCCGGAGCAGCCAGTGCGCTGCATATGGGGGCGGCAGCGCTGGATATGGTGCCCAATATTTATGGTCTTGCAGGGGGCGGAAGTCACTATGGCGCGATACTGAGAGCCACGGCTATCGGCGTCAACATTGCTGCCGACGGTGTGCGGATTTCCGGCGATAAAATTTCCCGGTCGGAAATCTACCGCCGTCGCCGCCAGGAGTGGGAGATCCAGCGTAACAGTGCGGAAGCGGAAATGAAGCAGATCGATGCCCAACTGGCGTCGCTGTCGGTGCGCCGTAAAGGGGTGGAACTCCAGAAAGCGCAGGTGGAAACCCAGCTGGCGCAGACGCAGGCGCAGCTGGACTGGCTGCAGGGCAAGTTCAGCGGGCAGGCGCTGTACAGCTGGCTGCGTGGCACGCTGGCCTCGGTTTACTACCAGTACTATGACGTGGCTGTCGCCCGCTGCCTGCAGGCGCAACGCGCCTGGCAGTGGCGGTTCAGTGATGAAGCAACCACGTTTATCAAACCGGGTGCCTGGCAGGCGAACTGGCTGGGCTTTATGGCCGGTGAGACGCTGCTGCTGGGGCTGGCGCGTATGGAGCAGGCGTGGACTGAACAGGATTCACGTATGGCTGAGATCGAGAAAACCGTCTCACTGAGAGATGTTTACAGTGGCTTGTCGAGTGGATCCTTTGCGTTGGCTACCACGGTTCAATCACTGGTGGGCAGCGGTTCGGGTAGCGCAGGCAGCGGCGGTAACACGCTGGAAATAGCCAGCGATCAGTTACAGGCCAGTATTAAGCTCGCCGATCTGAATATTCTGTCTGATTACCCGGTGGGTTTAGGAAGCATCCGCCGTATCAAGCAGATCAGCGTCACGCTGGTATTACCGCTAGAGGTTTATCAGGATATCCGGGCGGTACTCAGCTACGGGGGCAGCGTGGTGCTGCCACAGGGATGTAATGCGCTTGCCGTCACGCACGGTATGAACGACAGCGGCCAGTTCCAGCTCGATTTTAATGATGAACGCGCGTTGCCGTTTGAAGGGATCCCGGTGGATGACAGCGGCACGCTGGTGCTGAGTTTCCCTGACATTACCGGGGAGCAGAAAGATCTCCTGACCGGCCTGACGGATATTATTTTGCATATCCGCTACACCGTTAACGGTTAACTCTATGTATCTATTCAGGATCCCGGCGGGGAACCTGTGGGAGCGCTACGATGCAAAATACAGATAACGTCAGACCTGAAACCCTTTCTTTACCGAAAGGTGGCGGTGCGATCACTGGCTTAAAAGGTGATGTCGCCGGTGCAGGACCGGACGGGGCAAATGCCCTGAGTATACCGTTACCGATAAACCCCGGCAGGGGATATGCGCCGTCACTGTCGTTGAGTTATTACAGCCGATCCGGTAATGGCCCATTTGGTATGGGATGGAGTGTCGATAATCCTGCCATCCGTCGGCGCACGAAAAAGGGGGTACCCCATTACAACGACACCGATGAATTCCTTGGGGCGAACGGGGAGGTCATCGTCCCGTTTCTTGCCGACGACGGTACGGCGAGTACGCGTACCGCCAGCGCATTGCTGGGCGTTTCTCTCGGTAGCGACTTTACTGTTCACCGCTACCGTTATCGCATTGAAAGTGATTTCAGTCGGCTGGAATACTGGGTTGAGGCAGGCTCCGGCGGGCGCGATTTCTGGGTGCAGTACACGCCGGACGGGCAACTTTATCTCTTTGGTTGCAGCAGTCTGGCACGTATCAGCGATCCGGCGACACCCGAAAACGCAGGCATCTGGCTACTGGAGTCATCGGTATCGGCAACCGGCGAGCAGATCTACTGGAGCTATCGCGCGGAAGATGAGACCGGCTGTGAGACTTCTGAAACTACCGCGCATCCTAATGCAACGGCACAACGTTATCTGGCGGCCGTCTACTACGGCAACCGTGTTGCCGGGCGTGTTTTGGCGGGATTAGCCTCCACGCCGGCCCTCACTGACTGGCTGTTTATGGTGGTATTCGATTACGGCGAACGCACCGCCGATGCCGCTACCGTTCCTGCCTGGCTGGAACCGGGTTCCGGTGATTGGGTATGCCGCCAGGATTGTTTCTCAAGCTGGGAGTATGGCTTCGAGCTTCGTACCTGCCGCTTGTGTCGGCAAATATTGACCTATCATTTTACCGGCACCTTAGGGGGCAGCTCCTCCGAGAGTACCCCACAACTGGTTTCCCGTTTTGCGCTGAGCTATGCAGAAACCCCCAAGGCGACCACGCTTACTGGCGTGCAGCAATCGGGTCTGGCACAGAATAGTATGTTCACCTCGCTACCGAAGGTGGAGTTTGCATGGAGCATTTTTGATCCAACCGCTAACGGCGATCCGTGGCCGGAAAATAGCTGGCAAGAGCGTAAAGATCTGGCAAATACCAATAGCCTGCAACCCTATCAATTAATGGATCTCAATGGCGAAGGGTTGGCTGGTATCCTCTATCAGGACAGCGGTGCCTGGTGGTACCGCCCGCCAGTTCGCCAGCCAGGCAGTGATGCGAATGCCGTTACCTGGGATGAACCGACGCCTTTGCCTGTTATTCCCGCATTGCGCGATAGCGGTGTGCTGGCGGATCTCAATGGTGACGGCTATATGGAGTGGGTTGTCACGTCAGCCGGAGTGAATGGCTACTACTCGCGTACGCCGGAGCGGGGCTGGCTCAATTTCACTCCACTTTCTGCTTATCCGGTGGAGTATTTGCACCCTCGCGCTCAGCTTGCAGATGTTTCGGGGGCTGGGCTGGCGGACCTGGTGCTAATCGGGCCGAAAAGCGTGCGGCTTTACGCTGGCACTGGCGATGGCTGGGAAAAAGCACTGAACGTGATACAACCTACCGGTGTGACCTTGCCGGTGCCCGGCATTGATGAGCGGGTACTGGTTGCATTCAGCGATATGGCCGGCAGCGGACAGCAGCATCTGGTTGAGATAAAAAAAGAGGGGATCCGTTATTGGCCTAACCTTGGAGATGGTCAGTTTGGCGAACCTATCACCATGGCAAATTGGTGGTTTGGGTTAGCTACCTTTAACCCTACACAGTGTTTTCTGGCCGATATTGACGGTTCCGGCACTTCAGATGTGATTTATGCGAACAAAGATTATGTGCTTATACAAATCAATCAGTGTGGCAATAGCTTTTCAGATCCTTTTCAGATAGCGCTCCCTGACGGCGTGCGTTTCGACAATACTTGCGAGCTCCAGGTCGCGGATATTCAGGGGCTCGGCGTCGCCAGTCTGATCCTGACGGTGCCACACCCGCAAGTGCGCCATTATGTCTGCCATTTAACATCGGTTAAACCCTGGCTGCTGAACCAGATGTGGAACAATATGGGGGCGCAGTATGATTTTACCTATCGCAGTTCGGCGCAGTTCTGGCTGGATGAGAAACAGCAAGCGGCAGCCGCGGGTAAGCCTGTTCCGGCGAGCTACTTACCCTTTGCGTTGCATCTGCTTTCCCGTACCGATTTGACCGACAACATTACCCATAATCATCTGGTGAGTACTGCCCGTTACCTTTCCGGTACATGGGATGGTAAAGAGCGTGAGTTCAGGGGGTTTGGTTTTGTTGAACTGCAGGATACCGACACACTCACAAGCCAGGGCACGTCAACAGTAATTAGCCAGCCGTCGATGACGCGCCACTGGTTTGCAACAGGTTTGGCGGCGGTGGATGATCGTCTGCCTGATGGCTGGTGGTCTGGCGATGACGGGGCGTTTGACCATTTCGCTGCGCGCTTTACAAGCGGTTATGGTGATAATGAACAGCTCTATGCGGCGGATGACGACGAGGCTTTCTGGCTACGCCGTGCAACAAAAGGTATGTTGCTGCGTAGTGAACTTTACGGTCTTGACGGCAGCGATGCACAATCTGTCCCTTATCAAGTCAGTGAGTCTCGCCCGCAGGTTCGTCTGGTGGCGGCCGCGACTGAGGGCTGCTATCCGATTGTTTTGCCTCTTACGGCAGAAACACGGACTTATACCTATGAGCGGATAAGCAACGATCCGCAATGCAGCCAGCAGGTGACGTTGACCAGCGATCAGTATGGTCAACCGTTATTTGCCTTCACGCTAAATTATCCACGCCGTGCGAAACCGGCGACTAGCCCCTACCCGGATACGCTACCGGAGACGCTGTTTGATTCCAGTTACGACGACCAGCAGCAGCAACTGGTGGTGACCCGGCAGGAAAACCATTGGTATAGCATTGATGACATGGCCTCAGGAAGGTGGGTAAACGGCCTGGTTGATGCGGTGAGAAGTGACGTTTATCTCTACTCTTCTGCTCCGGGTACAGGCTTAACGTTGGAGGATCTCACACACTCTGGCGCGCCGCTGGGTACGCCAGCCAGCCAGGCGTTCGCGGGCTGGTATCAGCCATGGTATCTGGATGGCAATGACAGCCCCACTTCAGAGCTGCCAGCTTTTCCGCCACGTATCGGCTTTACTGAAACGGCGGTACTTGACGACGAGATGGTCGCCGAGCTGAAAGAGGATCTGACCGACAGTGTGCTGCAACAGGCCGGATATGTCTGGCTCTCGTTCCTCGGGGCGTGGGTCGTGCATCGCAACATCACCACCTATGGTACGGTAGAGCATTTCTGGCTACCGCAAACCGTGCGGGATTCCGATTTAACGGGGGCGATAACGCTTACCCACGATGCGTATGACTGCGTTGTGACCAAAGTGGTGGATGCCGCCGGGTTAACGACCCAGGCGGAGTATGACTGGCGATTTTTAACGCCGGTTAAAATCACCGATGTGAACAACAACATTCATCAGGTCACGCTTGATGGACTGGGGCGCGTCACCAGTCAACGCTTTAGCGGCACCGAAAATGGTGTGGCAGCCGGTTACAGTGACACGGATTTCACCCCGCCAACCGATGTTGACGAAGCACTGGCACTTACACCGCCGCTCCCGGTGGCGCAGTGCCTGGTCTATGTCAGTGAAGGGGGCGGAAGTTTACCCCCGCATGTATTGACGCTTACTACCGATCGCTATGATCAGGGGGACGGCAGCGCAGAGCAGCAGATCCGTCAGACGGTCTCGTTTAGCGATGGTTTTGGCCGGGAGTTGCAAACGTCGGTTCGCTTCGAAGCGGGTGAAGCCTGGCAGCGTTATTGGGATGGTACCCTGATTATGGAGACAGTGCAGACAGATAACCGCTGGGCTGTGAGCGGGCGTATAGAGTATGACAACAAAGGCCAGGCCATTCGCGCCTATCAGCCCTATTTTCTGGATACCTGGCGATGGGTGGTGGACGCCAGTGCGCGCACTGATCTCTATGCCGACACGCACTATTTCGATCCCCTCGGGCGTGAAAGAGAGGTTGTTACCGCTAAAGGTTATCTGCGGCGCACGATGTATACGCCGTGGTTTGTGGTCAGTGAAGATGAAAATGACACACTAAGCGAATAATTACGCTTTAATAAAACGGCTCTGCGGAGCCGTTTTCTATTTGATGAAAAATATCAATTTTATTAAACACATCACGCTGGTACGTATTTATGCATTAACGATTTGGAGCACATGAGATGCTGACCAATTTGCTGCGTGATTTCGCCGCCGCTGCAAGCGCAGGTGAGGCAGAAACGTTCGAAGCTGTGCTATTGCGCCCGGATGTGAAAATCGAGCGTATTGTCTCTACCGGGCAGGCCAGCCCGCCTGACTTTTGGTACTGCCAGCCGCAGAGCGAATGGGTGCTGATACTGCAGGGGGCCGCCGGTTTACAACTTGAAGGCGAAGCGCAAGAGCGGGTATTGCAGGTGGGGGATTTCGTAAATATTCCCGCGCATTGCCGTCACCGGGTGAACTGGACGCGTGCCGAACCGCCGACCATCTGGCTGGCGGTTCACTACGAATACCCGGCAGAAGAACGGCGCGAATGAGCCGTTTTCCTGAGCAACCGGGTTTAACCCTTTGGCAGCAAAATCGGTTGCAGACGCCGCCACACGTGCGGCGTTGCCGCCCAGGCGTTATTGCCCTGCGTTAGCCCATTGTTGGCGAGAAAATCGTTATGCATCCCGCCCGCCTCTTTAATGATGATAAGCCCTGCCAGCGCATCCCAACTGTGCAGGTGCGCTTCGAAATAACCATGCACCTGTCCTGCGGCAACGTGCGCCAGCATCAGCGCACCCGCGCCAAAGCGGCGATGTTCCACACCGTGCTCAAACAGGGTTTCAATGGTCTGGGTATATTCACGCGGCGGCCTGCGGCTGGAGCGGCCAATGCCAAGCACCACCGCGTCGGCGTCCGGCTCGCTCAGGCTTAGGCGTTTGCCATTTAAGAACGCACCTTTGCCGCTTTCGGCGAAGAAAAACTCATCGCGATCCGGGGCGTAAATCACCCCCAGCTTAATGGCTTCATCGCGCACGTAAGCAACCGAAATGCACCAGTAATCCATGCCGAGAATAAAATTGGTGGTGCCATCAATCGGGTCGATCACCCATATGCCGTCGCTGCCTGGCTCCAGCCCGCGTTCCTCACCCAGCAGGCCGTCCTGCGGGCGTTCGGCTTTCAGCCAGGCGCGTAATTCGGTTTCAACATACACATCCGCCTGGGAGACAAAATCCTGGCGGCCTTTTTGTTCGATGGTCAGCCCGTTGTCACGGAGCTGTTTCGCCTGCTGACCGAGACGACGAATCAGCGCGCACAGCGCCTGGGTAAACTCTTCTCTCATATCTGGACTCTTAGCCAATCTGTGGCGAGGTTTGTCGGTAAATCAGTTTCACCTTAACCCACTCAACGCGGGAAGGCTGTAAAGGATTTTTCGCCCGCTCCAGCAAGCGCGTCAGCGCCCGGTTCGCGATTTCCGCCACATCCTGATGCAGCGTGGTCAACTGGTAGCTGAACTGACCGCTCTGCGGCGTGTTATCAAAACCTATCAGGTGAAAATCAGCCGGTGCGGATTTGCCGCGCTGTCGCATACCGTCGAGAAAACCGCAGGCCAGCTGCGCGTTGGCGCAAAATATGCCCTCCGGCAGATCCGCGCCGCTCTCCTGCGCGACCTGAAAGCCGCCGTCGTAACCCTCTTCACGCGCGTCAAACCAACGTACCTGCTGCTGAGTATCGACGCCGAGTTGCTGCAACACCTGGAAAAAAGCCTCGCCGCGCTGAATACCCGCCCAGGTCGATCCGCAATTGTTGAGCCAGCCAAAACGGCGGCAGCCGGAGCGATAAAGCTGTTCAGCGGCCAGGCGTGCGCCGGAAACGTTGTCGGAGCAGACGAAATCGACAAATGGAATATCCGGGTGGCGGTTGATGCCGACGACCGGAATGCGCTGGCTGACGCACTCGTTAACAATCGCTTCTGGTGGTTGGCCGGAGGTGACGATCACGCCGGAGACGCGAAACTGGGTAAACCGGCGCAGCGTGGTGACCAGATCCTGCTCGCCGGTGATCTCCGCGACCAGCGCCTGGTAGCCACGGCGCTGAATTTCATGCAGCAAGCCTTCCAGCAGGCTGCTGCGAAACGGGTCGCCAATACGCGCGACAATCACGCCAATCAAGTGGCTGCGCTGACGGTTAAGCCCCTGGGCGAGGAAATTGACCTGGTAGCCAAGCTCTTGCGCGGCACGCAGCACTTTCTCTTTGGTCGCGGGCGAAATACTGCCGTTGCTGCTGAGCGCGCGTGATACCACGGCGCGGGAGACGCCCGCGCGTTTCGCCACGTCTTCGGCGGTCACTGCTTGTTTGCGTAACGTCTGGCTCACACCTTCTCCTCCGCGCGGCGGCTGAGATCGGTGGCGAAACCATCGTGGCTGAGAAACAAGCCTGGATAGGGCGCGCAAGCCTGTTCAAGTGCGGGCAAGGCGGCGTCGTTGCAGTGGTACAACCCCAGGCGCGGTAAGCGCAATTGTTCGAACAGCGCCAGGCAGCCGGGAAAGTCACCGTGTGAGGCGTCATTGGGTAGCGCCGTTGCTGAAGCGCACTCCTGAAACGCCAGATTCGCGTTGTGCATCAGCGCGATGCTTTCCGGCGTCGGGCGTCCGTCGCCACTGTAGAACAGAGTGTGTCCGTCCGCTTCAATACGCAGCGCGAGATTGGCGAGTTCATGATGAGTAAACGCGGTGTGCATCTGCCAGTCTTGCCACCGCCATTCGGCTTCGCTGTCGCGCCAGTCAATGTCGAAACAGAGACTGCTTTCCGGCCAGTTAGCAAGGCTTGCCAGTTTTATCAGCACCGGGCGCTGTTCACGCTGCGACCAGATGATCAGCGGTTTACGGCGCTGAAAACTTTTCCAGTAATTCAGCAGCGCAGTGAGCCCGGTGCAATGATCCGGGTGAACGTGGGTGAAGTAAATGGCATCGATGTCGTTTACGTCGCCGCCGCGTTGCCACAGCGCGCGCGGGATTGTCGGGCCACAATCGATCAGCAACTGGCGGTTTTCGTTATCGATAACGCGAATTGCCGAGGTGTTTTGCTGCATCGAGAACGCGCTACCACAGCCCAGAACATCTATTTTCATTTCGCCCCACCAAAATTATCGCGGACTTAATCAAATTGTCACAAATAGCCGACAAAGTAGGCTCACATAATGTCGGTGCAACGTTGCATTTTTTTTGCAAATAAATGAACACGTGTTCATCGGTGAAAGAAAAGTTGAAGAAAGGAACGCCCGTGAGTTATTTACAGATTGAAAAACTGAAAATCGGCTATGGCGAAAATATCGTTCTTCACGATATTCATCTCGCTGTGGAAAAGGGCGAAATGATTGCGCTGCTTGGGCCGTCTGGCTGCGGAAAAACCACGTTACTCAATGCGTTGTGCGGTTTTATTCCGGTGCGTTCTGGTGGTATTTCCGTTAACGGTAGAGATATTACTTACAGCACGCCGGAGCAGCGAAATATTACCATGGTGTTTCAGAGTTACGCCTTATGGCCGCATTTTACCGTCGCGCAAAATATTGGTTATGGCTTAAAAGTCCGGCGCGTTAAAAAAGAGGCGATTGCGCAACGCGTGCAGGAATTATTAAAAATCGTCAACCTTGAAAATTATGCAGATATAAAAGTGACGGCGCTTTCCGGCGGCCAGCGTCAGCGCGTGGCGCTGGCGCGCGCATTAGCCATTGAGCCGGATGTGCTGGTGCTCGATGAGCCGCTGTCGAACCTGGACGCCAAAGTGCGCCTCAACGTACGCCATGAGATCAAAGCGCTACAGAAAAAACTCGGTTTTACCTCGTTAATCGTTACGCACGATCAGCAAGAGGCGCTGGTGATGGCCGACAGAATTGCGGTACTGAACAACGGGCGTATCGAACAAATGGGCACGCCGGAAGATATTTATCACCGCCCGGCAACACCGTTTGCCGCCGATTTTATGGGCGCGGATAACTGCATGACGCGGGCTGATGCGGGCGGGGAAACGCTCTATTTCCGCAGTTCGGACGTCAACATGTACCGCCCGTTAACGCCGCCGGAGCAGCCGGGCCTGGTGCTGAATGGCGTGGTGGAAGAGAGCGCATTTCTCGGCCATCAGTATCGTCACAGCGTGCGCTGTGATGGGCAGGTTTTTCTCGCAGATTCCACACAGTTCTGGCCTGCCCGAACGCCGGTGATTTTGCATGTGCCGGAAACGGCGCTGCATGTTTTTGCAACGTCTTAAGCCAACCAACACACTCTTTTTCTGGGGAAACATCATGTCCGTAAACACGAAACTTGCTGTGATAGCCGCACTCTGTTTGGGTTATGGCGTCCAGACCGCCAGCGCCGAAACGGTGCTCAATGTGGCGACGGCGGGCGATCAAAATATGGTCGACTACGTTAAAACCTGGCTGGGGCCAAAGTTTGAAGCCGCCCATCCGGGCGTGAAAGTGCAGGTGGTCGGCACCGGGCCGGGCGATGCCGGTTCGAACAAGATTGTCGAGAAACTGACGGCGCAACAACAGAGCGGCGCGAAAAGCTGGGATATCGACGTTGCGGTAGTGCACCAGGCGGCGGGTGGTCAACTGGTAGAAAAAGGGCTACTGGAGAAATACCGCTCGTCCATCAACACCGGTTCGATGGTGACGGCCGGGAACGCCAAAAACGCGCTTGGCGTGAACGTTGACGGCTACGTGATGCCGATGTTTTTAAGCCAGACCGCTATCGCGTATAACAGCGATCTGATTAAAACCCCGCCGAAATCCTACGACGAGCTGGTGCAGTGGTCGCAGAAAAACCCGCAAGCCTTTGGCTATAACGGCATTAAAAACGGCATGTCCGGCGTCAGCTTTGTGGTCGGCTGGATTTACGCTTACGGCACCGACGCGGCCCGTCTTTCCGCGCTGCCGTATGACAAAGGCGTGGAAAAAAGCTGGAGCCAGGCGTTCGCCAAATTGAAGGAATTCAACAAAAACGTCACCTTCACGCCGGGTAACGCCGGGACGCTGGATATGCTCAGCCGGGGCGAAATCACCATGGGGCCGGTGTGGGTGGATATGTTCTATAGCTGGAAAGATCAGGGCAAAGTGCCGCCGTCGATCAAACTGGCGTTAATCTCTCCGGGGATGCCGGGCCAGCCGATGTATTACGTCGTTCCGGCACACGCTGCGCAGGGCAAACTGGCGCAGGAGTTTATCGCGCTGGCGACCAGCCCGGAGGTGCAGGCGCAGGGTATTGTGAAGCAGTTCAACTGGTATCCGGGCATCGACGCGAAATACGTGAAAGCGAAGCTGGACGCCGCGACCTGGCAGAAACTGTTTGCGGAAATTTCGCCGGATGATTTAGCCAAATATGGCAAAAGTTTCCCGATCACGCCGTACTTTGACGATATCAAAGAGGGCTATGAGAGCCTGGTTTCTAACTGATAGACGGATGTGCCTGGGCATTTCGCCCGGGCATTTTTTTGCTGTGATTATTCAGGTTCACCATGCGACACGTCTTTAAATACTGCTTACTGGTTGGCCCGGCGACGCTGCTGATAGCCCTCTTTTTCCTCTGGCCGCTGGGTTTTTCGCTGATCTCGGCGTTCACCAGTGATACGCAGTCGTTCACGCTGGCGCACTTTGCTAAAGTCTTTGCGCTTTACTCGAACGATATTCTCTTTACCGTGCTTATCGTGCTGGTTTCACTGGTAATACTGGCGCTGCTGTCGATAACGATTTCCGCCATTATTGTGCTGTCGCCGTTTCGCGGCATCGTTAAGACGCTGGCATTTTTATACCGCCTGCCGCTGTTTATTCCTTTTATTGTTACCGCGCAGATGATGCGCACCTTCCTCGCCAAAAACGGCCTGATGAACAATGTGCTGGTGGCGAGCGGGCTGTTAACGCCAATGGACATCACCTCGCTGCTGGGCTGGAGCGGGATCATTATTACCTTTGTCTGGAAGCAGATGGCGTTCTCGACATTACTGATTTGCGGCGCGATGTCGGCGGTGGAACCGTCGCATATGCTGGCGGCAAAAAATCTCGGCGCGTCGCGCTTACGCATCCTGTTCGATATCATTTTACCGCAGGTGCTGCCGACGATTGGCGTGGCGATGGTGCTCTCCACGGTGACGATGATGTCGGTGCTCTCCGTGCCGCTGATGATTGGCACCGGCACGCCAACCATGATGACCGTCGATATGGCGTTTCGTGTTAACTCTTACGGCGATTACCCGGTGGCGAATGCGATGGGCGTGATCTCCTATCTGATTTGCGCGGCGCTCTCCTGGTTCTATTTGCGTCATAGCCTGCATGCGAAAGGAGCGTAGCGATGACCACGTTTCGACAAAAACTCCACGGCAGTTTTCTGCTGCAAACGCTGTTGCTCACTTTTCTGGTACTGGCGCTGTTTGGCCCGCTGTTGAACCTGCTTATCTGGACGGTGGCGGAGAGCTGGTTTTTCCCGCACACCTTGCCGAGCCAGTGGGGATTAAAGTACTGGAGCCAGGTGTTTAGCCCTTACAGCGATGTATCGGGATCACTCTCTATTAGCGTGTTGATCGCCGTGCTATCGGTGCTGGTTTGCCTGTTGATTTCTATTCCGGCGGGTTACGCGCTGTCGCACCGATCCATGCCCTGTCGCGCCTTTTTTATGCTGCTGTTTCTCATCCCGCAGGCGTTTCCCAATCTGACGGTGTATATGAACGTGGCGCGACTCTTTTATCAGTGGGGGCTAAACGGCACGATTGTGGGCGTGGTGCTGGTGCATAGCGTTCATGGCCTGATGTACTCGATCTGGATTAGCGTGGCGGCGTTCTCGGCGCTTGACCCGCTGCTGGCGCGCGCTTCGCGCAATCTGGGTGCCGGGTCGGTTTACACGTTTTTCCATATCATTTTGCCGCAGGCCGCTCCTGGGTTGATTGCCGCGAGCATTTTTGTGTTCCTGGAATCGCTGGATGAGTTTACCGCCACCTTTTTTGTCGGCGCGCCTGATATCACCACTCTGCCCATTTTGCTCTATACCGCCAGTATGTCGGGCAACTATCAGGTATCATCTATCACCGCGCTGATCCTGCTGGTGCCATCGGTGCTGTTTATGCTGGTTATCCATAAATTTATGCGCCCGGAAATGCTGTCGAAACTGGGGAAATAATTGCACCTTAACGCCGCGAAAGTCGTCCATCGAGCCACTTAATCAACGGCAATGACGCCAGACAACCCCTATTAAAGGTGCGCGCATGGACATTAAAGGCCCGGCAGCAATTGATGTTTTTAAACCCTATGATATTTCGCCTTACGCAGACAAAACGCTCAGAGCGGTGCAGCTAGAGCCTGCCTATACGCCGGCAAAGGAGACTTTCCAGGCGTTTCAGCAGCGGCATTATTCATGGCGAACTGGTGATAAACAGGCCGATCTTTCCCGCGTACCCAAAGATGAAGGCAAAATACCGTTGCCCACGCTGGGGGAAAGTTTGCAGGAGATTTTCCTCGGCGCGGTGTTGGGCGGGCCGCTGCCGGAATTCCCGGGCGGAGTGCGATCGCTTCCCGGTGCGGGCGCGGCGCGGCTTACTGAACGACCTTCTGGCACAGCTAAAGGTCCGCACGGTGAAATCAACGTCGCTATTGCGGAGTCGAAAATGGCGGTGGCAAGGCCATTAAATCCAGCTACGGAAGCGAACGTTTCCACCAGTAAGCCGTTAAGCCACGCCATACCTGACGCCTCTGGCCCGGACGTATTGCATGTTTCATTACCGCAAGCGGGAGGAAAAAATTTTTCCGATCCCATGGCGTCATCAAAACTCAACATCAAACAATTCGCTGAAATTGCCAAAGTGGGCGACGATGTGGGTGAGAAAGAAATGGGAGCGGTGACATTATCCGGTGAAATCAATATTGTGCGTCGCGACGGCCCCTTAAATGATCCGAATATGTATATGTTTTTCACCGACAGCTATAAAGGCGAACCGCGGTTGAATATCATCGGCCACGGTGTGTTTACGCCAAAGGGTGACAGCACCACGGGCCTGCAAGTCGCCGGTGGAGTTAAAGCGCCGTTTGATGTGGCAATGGATACGCTGGAGCTTGCCGGGGAGGTGAAGTTTAAAAATATCCGCTGTTTAAGCTGCCACAGTGGCGAGGGCGGGATTGATGCTTTCGCACAAAAACTGGCGAATTATACCGGCGTGCCGGTAAAGGGCTATCACGGTTCGGTGACCATTGGCGGGCGCGCGGATGGTTCCAATATTGTCGTCATCAAAAATGAGATGGATGCACTGTTCCATTTCGGCGAGCGCGAAACGACGCACTACCAACCGCAAAAATTCCATCCGCTCTGGCGACCATGGGAAGCTCGCATCCTTGAGTAAAATCGTTGTGCTGACGTAAAACACAGATGCCCGCTAAGCAGAGTCTTATCGGGCATCTATATTTTTTACGCCCTGGCTCGGCAAGTGGGCGTTCCTGCTTAGCGAGCCCGCAGGTAATCAAATGCGGCTTCTCCGCCCGAACAGTGTTGAAAGCGAAGGGATGCTAGTCTCTTTATGCGGTTACCACGGGCGGCAAAGATCGGCGACTGGCGCTGATATGTTGTTTATTTTTATGCGAAAGTGCATTGCGTAGAAAAACGAACACCCGAGGAAATAAAAAAGCGCCCGCAGGCGCTTTAAACAATCACGTTACGATCATCGGCCACTCGGGTGGCGCTTTTTGCGCGATCTCTTCCATAACGACGAGCAGGTTGTGCCAGGTCGTGGCGAGATCCATCACCGTAATGCCCAACAAACCGGTAGCGAACCAGCATGCTGCCGCTAAGCCCATGCCGCTGCTGATCACCGCCAGGCCAATATAATCAGCACGACGGAAACGAATGTTCAGCGTACTGGCCATAAACATCAACACTGCACTCAGTAACTGCCAGCGGAGAAGCACAACGCTGGCGGTAAAGGTAGCCATCAAACCATCCTCAGAAAGAACCGAATACCAGGCGGATAAGCACACTGCGCGAGTGGCAATGCTGAAGATCCGCGAATAACACAACGAATTGAAACGGTGTTTTTCGTTTCAAGAATATGTGAATTATATCACATTTGCTGATTTATTCGCCAGTACAAAAAGCGTGCTTTTTGCATCGTGATAGCTGTGTTTCATTCGTAAATATACTGCCGATATATTTATGCGTGCGGAGGGATTAATGTTTTTTCCATCTAATACATTTGAGTGATATTTAGCATCCTAATTGCCACAACGTTTACAGCTTGTGTCGCATATATTATGCTTTTGAGGAAAATCTTATTAGCCTGTGAATGATGATTCAGGGTTTTGATCTTTATCGATATATTCTTTTTCATCACGTTTTTCATGCGTGAAGAAGATATTTGCGCGTGCAGTTGCGCTAACTGAATTGATGGCCGCCTCTTCTTTTTTCCTGATGACATCATTTGAAGCTGGTTTCGCGTTTTATAACCTGCGAATGAAAAAATATGAAAATAGAAAATTCCGCCGTGCCGCCGGAGGATGCCGATGCGGCGTTGTCGGTTCTGGTAAGGTTGATGCCCTGGCTCACCGCGCAACGTTCAATGGAAGAGATATTACGCGCAATCAATGCGGCACTTGGATCCACACTTGCTTGGGTGGTTATCCGGCAGGATGACGCATGGCAGCTCGTCAGCGCTGGTACGCCGGGCTGCACGCTGCAGGATGTACAAACCTTCCTTGAGCAGTCTCAACTGCAACGACATCAGCGCGCCTGGCGAGTCATTTGCTGGCGGCGGCATGCCGGCGATTTATTATTTCCGCATCAAGAAATATCGGCTAGAAAATTACGCAGCGGTATTTTGTGTAAGTTAAATTATAAAGAGTCGGGGCTCGAAGGTTATTTCTTTTTGGCATTTCCTCAGCCCTTGAGCTCTTTATCTATTGTGAAAAATGTCGTTATTGTTTTGGTCGAAAAACTAAAAAACTATCTTGCTGAAATTGTCGCCAGAGAACGCACAGCAAAAGAGATGCAGCGCATAGTGACACAATATAAAGCACTATTTGAACGCGCCCCGGTTTTAATGAACTCTTTTGATAAAAGTAACCGCTGCGTATTATGGAATGGTGAGTGCGAACGCGTATTTGGCTGGAGCATCAATGAGCTCAATCAGCAGGCCGATCCATTAGCGTTATTTTTCCCCGATCCCGAGGTTCGGCAAAAAGTTCGCGCGTCGGTTAATACATCGCCGGGCGTCGACATGCACGAATGGCACCCGGTACGCCGTGATGGCCAGGTACTGACGGTACTCTGGTCGAATATTCAACTGCCAGATCACCCGGTGCTCAGCATCGGGCTTGATATTACCGAGCGTAAAAAAGCGGAGCGGCAGCTGGAAATGAAAGCCACCATTGACGATCTGACTGGCTGCTATAATCGTTTCTCTATGTTGCGGAAGTTAAAAGAGGCGCTGGTGTCGTGTCGGCCGGACGAGCCGCGCAGCCACTTCAGCCTGCTGATGCTGGATCTGGATTATTTTAAAAATATCAATGATCGCTGGGGGCATTTAACGGGTGACGCCGCACTGATCCATTTTTGCGATCAGATCCGCGAACATTGCGATCCATCGTATATTTTTGGTCGTTTAGGCGGTGAGGAATTTCTGATTTTAATGCCGCATACCGACAGTAAAATGGCGCTGCGTTTTAGCCAAAAGATTCGCGCGTCACTGGCGCGAAATCCATTGTTTAGTAATGGTGAAAAGATAGCCTTATCCTTTAGCGCTGGTTTAGTATTCGTCACCGGTGAAGAGTCCGATACTTCAGTTTTACTTACGCTTGCGGATAACGCTTTGTACGATGCGAAACGTGCAGGGCGCAGTAAAACCGTGGTGGTTGGCGCTTTTTTATAAATAAAGAAGAAATTATGAAGACTTCTCAACGACAGATG
Organism: Kosakonia sacchari SP1; assembly: GCF_000300455.3. Lineage (NCBI taxonomy): Bacteria > Pseudomonadati > Pseudomonadota > Gammaproteobacteria > Enterobacterales > Enterobacteriaceae > Kosakonia > Kosakonia sacchari. The sequence continues at coordinate 4,501,219 of NZ_CP007215.2, read as the reverse complement.
AAAAAATACCCGAATGGCGCACCTTTTTTTATCCTGCGGCCAGTTTAGCTTAATCAGCGATACTCTGTTGTATTAACTTAAAACACCCCCATACGAATGGATTAATATTTTCCTTAATATAAACATTGGGCACACTCTGAGTTTGCTTTATGGTCGCGTATTTTGGTCATAACCAAATATTAGGTTTTTAATGAGAAAAGTCAGTTGCTAATGTCGTTTGATTCATGCAACGTAATCACCTGTTTATCAAAGCATCCTGCCAAACATTAAAAAGGCACTTTAAATGCATGGATATAGGCGGACATGAATCATAGCGTGCGTCGCAAGATGCTCAGCGTCGTCGTGCTCATCACGGTAGTTCTTCTACCGCTGATGTTGTCGCTATGGTTTGCGCATATTCGTGCGGTGAAAGAAACGAGTACCCAGCTTCAATCGTTTGCCCAGTTAGCGCTAAATAAAACGGAACGCGTTATCCAGCAAGTGGATACGGTTCGCAGCGCGGCGGAAAAATACCACGGACAAATTTGTGCGCCGGAACATCGCGCGGCCATGCTCAATATCGTCCGCAGCAGCATGTATGTTTCGGATTTAATTTATGCTCGTGGCGACCACTTTTTATGTTCGAGCGTAATAACGCCCACGCAATCGTATGCTATTTCACCAGCGGATTATAAACGCGCGCCCGATATCGCCATTTATTACTATCGAGATACGCCTTTTTACGCAGGCTACAAGATGGTGTACATGCAGCGCGGAAATTATGTCGCAGTGATTAATCCGCTCACTTACAGCGATGTGGCATCAGACAATACTGATCTGGCTTACGGTATTTATGATACCGTTACGCGACAGTTTTTTTCCGTCAGCCAGAATGCCCATCTTGATAAGTTAGCTACGCTGTTACGCACCGACGATTTAACATTCCAGCAAGGTCAGCGCTTTTATACCATTGCGCGTTCGGAGAATCGTCCGATCGCGATTATTGTTTCGACATCGAGTGACCACTATTTTCAGGCGCTTTATCACCAGGCCACATTAACGCTGCCATTGGGCGTGATTGGTAGCGTTATTCTGCTATTAATATGGTCGCGAACACGGCAGGAGTTTAACTCTCCACGCCGTATGCTCCACCGGGCGTTAACCCGACGCCAGCTTCGCCTTCATTACCAACCTATTATCGATATCAAAAATGGCACCTGCGTTGGCGCGGAAGCGTTGTTGCGCTGGCCGGGGTTTAATGGGCCGGTCATGAGCCCGGCGGAGTTTATTCCGCTGGCAGAAAAAGAGGGCATGATTGAGCGTATTACTGATTATGTCGTCGATGAATTGTTCAGCGATTTGGGCGATTTCCTGGCAATGGTGCCGCACCTTTATATCTCGATTAACCTCTCCGCCGCTGATTTTCACTCCTCGCGACTGATCTCATTGATTGCCAATAAAGCGCAAATGCATGCGGTGCGCGCCGAGCAGATTAAGATTGAAGTGACCGAGCGCGGGTTTATTGATGTGCCGAAAACCACGCCGGTTATTCAGGCGTTTCGCCAGGCGGGTTACGAAGTGGCGATTGATGATTTCGGTACCGGTTATTCCAATTTGCACAACCTGTACTCGCTGAATGTCGATATCCTGAAAATCGACAAATCTTTTATTGATACGCTGACGACTAACAGTACCAGCCATCTGATTGCTGAACACATTATTGAGATGGCGCAGAGCCTGCGTCTGAAGATTATTGCGGAAGGGGTCGAGACGGCGGAGCAGGTCACCTGGTTGTTAAAACGTGGCGTGCAGTTCTGTCAGGGTTGGCACTTTGCAAAGGCGCTGCCGTCACAGGAATTTAAACGCTGGGTACAGCAGCCGCCTTCGTTAAAGTAATAGGCCATCAGGCCTGGTGCCGGTAATCGCTGGGGGTGCGATCAAACTCCCGGCGAAAGACGCGTGAAAATGTCTGCTGCGAGACATATCCCAAATCCATCGCGATATCAAAAATAGGTCGCTGCGTGGTTCGCAGCGCTTCCGCTGCCAGCAGTAAACGGCGCTGGCGAATGTAGTCACCCAGCGTTTGATGCATCACGGTGCGGAACATCCTCTGTAGATACCACTTCGAATAACCTGACTTTCTGGCGACTACATCAATGTTCATTGGTTGGTCGATATGTTCATCAATCCATTCAATAAGTGTCTGAATAATTTGCTGATGGGACATATGGCTTCCTCGTTTCCCGATTCGTCGTTTTGTCTGGAAGCGAGTATAATTCCTCAAGTTAACTTGAGGTAAAGAGGTTTTATGGAAAAGAAAACGCCACGTATTAAAGCCTTACTCAGCCCCGGTGAAGTGGCGAAGCGCAGCGGGGTTGCCGTCTCTGCGCTGCACTTTTATGAGAGCAAAGGCTTAATCAAAAGTACCCGTAACACCGGCAATCAACGGCGCTATACACGTGATGTGCTGCGCTATGTGGCAATCATTAAGATTGCTCAGCGCATTGGTATTCCGCTGGCGACCATCGGCGACGCATTTGGTGTGCTGCCGGAAGGGCATACGCTAAGCAAGAAAGAGTGGAAACAGCTGTCGTCACAGTGGCGCGAAGAGCTGGACCGGCGTATCCATACGCTGGTGGCATTACGCGATGAGCTGGATGGTTGTATCGGCTGCGGCTGTTTGTCGCGTAGCGATTGTCCACTGCGTAACCCCGGCGACCAACTTGGGCAGCAGGGCACTGGCGCGCGCCTGCTGGAAGACGATTGAAACGTACAAAAAACTAAAGCGCCCGTTGGGGCGCTTTAGTCGTTTTCCGGTCTTTGTCTTTCTCTCTATCCCGCTCTGTTACGGGAGGGTTTCCCCCGACACCAGCACCCCTCAGTATGTTTGAGGTTCCGGGTTGTGCCGACACTTTTAGTGTAGGCCAGTATCGTGAAACTGCTACTTTTTTGAGCAATTATTTTTGTCTTTTTTTTCACCGCTGCAAGTGTAGGTTTTCTATAGTTAATGTGTATGAATTCTCTGGAGAAAAACATGCTTACGGTGCATCACCTTAATCAGTCGCGCTCCCAGCGTGTGCTCTGGGCTTTAGAAGAATTGGGCGTGCCGTATCAAATTGTCCGTTACCAGCGAGAAAAAACGATGCTGGCACCGGAATCCCTGAAAAAAGTGCACCCGCTCGGCAAGTCACCGGTAGTGGAAGATGAAGGGCTAATCCTCGCCGAATCCGGGGCGATCCTCGAATATTTGCAGGAAACCTACGATCCACAGCAGCGCTTTAAACCGCAGGAGACAAAACAGAAGCTGGATTACCGTTTCTGGCTGCACTATGCCGAAGGTTCGCTGATGCCCGTGCTATTAATGAAGCTGGTGATGAGCAGCCTGGGCAAACCCCCGGTGCCGTTCGGGATACGCAGTGTTGGCAAACTCCTCGCTAAGGGTGTCGATAAAGCGTTCCTGAAACAGCAAATTGAAAACCATGCGCGCTTTATTGAAGGCGAACTGGCGCAGAAAAGCTGGTTTGCAGGAAACCAACTGAGCATGGCCGATATTCAGATGAGTTTCCCGGTATTTGCGCTGTTGGCTCGCGGTGGTGTGGAGGATTTGCCCAACTTACGCGCGTGGAAAAAACGGGTCGAGATGCGTCCGGCATGGCAGCGCGCCATTGTGCAGGGTGGGCCATTTGATCTGCCTGGTAGCTAAACATGATCGGCAAATGTTGCAAAGTTGCGCACCGACGATAACGTTTGCGCATCCGCCGCCCACTTCTTCGCCGCTTCGCGTGAAATTTAGCGAAAAGCGGCAAAGTTCAGTTGAAAAGCGCCATATAAACGCTGGATAATCGTTTGCCTTTTTTCGACCAACCGTTGTATGCGCGGAGTTAAACGTTTGCTTTTTTGTGGCCCCTTGTCACAACGCAGCACAGGGAGATGACGTTTAACCGGCAGTGGACTGTCCACCACGCATACCAACGCACAATAAAATTCTCAGGGGATGTTTCTATGTCTACGCCTTCTGCGCGTACCGGCGGTTCGCTTGACGCACTGTTTAAAATTTCTGCCCGTGGTAGCACGGTTCGTCAGGAAATCGTTGCCGGTTTAACCACCTTCCTGGCGATGGTCTATTCGGTCATCGTCGTACCTGGCATGCTGGGTAAAGCCGGTTTCCCACCGGCTGCGGTATTTGTCGCCACCTGCCTGGTAGCCGGTGTTGGCTCCATCGTGATGGGCCTGTGGGCGAATCTGCCGCTGGCTATCGGTTGCGCTATCTCTCTGACCGCCTTTACCGCGTTCAGCCTGGTGCTGGGTCAGCATATCAGCGTACCGGTCGCGCTTGGCGCGGTGTTCCTGATGGGTGTGCTGTTTACGGTTATCTCTGCCACCGGCATTCGTAGCTGGATCCTGCGCAACCTGCCGCAGGGTGTTGCGCATGGCACCGGTATTGGTATCGGCCTGTTTCTGCTGCTGATCGCGGCTAACGGCGTGGGTCTGGTTATTAAGAACCCGCTGGACGGCCTGCCGGTGACTCTCGGCCACTTTGCCAGCTTCCCGGTGATCATGTCGCTGATTGGTCTGGCGGTGATTATCGGCCTGGAAAAACTGAAAGTGCCGGGCGGCATTCTGCTGACCATTATCGGTGTGTCGATTGTGGGGCTGATTTTCGACCCGAACGTACATTTTTCTGGCATTTTCGCCATGCCGTCGCTCAGCGATGACAAAGGCAACTCGCTGATCGGCAGCCTGGATATCGTCGGCGCGCTGAACCCGGTGGTGCTGCCAAGCGTGCTGGCGCTGGTGATGACGGCGGTATTTGACGCCACCGGCACTATCCGTGCGGTAGCGGGCCAGGCAAACTTGCTGGGTAAAGACGGCCAGATTATCGATGGCGGCAAAGCGCTGACCACCGACTCCCTGAGCAGCGTTTTCTCCGGTTTAGTGGGTGCTGCACCTGCGGCGGTCTATATCGAATCTGCGGCCGGTACGGCGGCAGGCGGTAAAACCGGCCTGACGGCGATCACCGTGGGCGTACTGTTCCTGCTGATCCTGTTCCTCTCTCCGCTCTCTTACCTGGTTCCGGCTTACGCAACGGCACCGGCGCTGATGTACGTTGGCCTGCTGATGCTGAGCAACGTGGCGAAAATTGATTTTGCCGATTTCGTTGACGCGATGGCGGGCCTGATTACTGCCGTGTTTATCGTGCTGACCTGCAACATCGTAACCGGCATCATGATCGGTTTTGCTTCGCTGGTGATTGGCCGCGTGGTATCCGGTGAGTGGCGCAAGCTGAATATCGGCACCGTGGTGATTGCTATCGCGCTGGTGGCTTTCTATGCGGGCGGCTGGGCAATCTGACATCGCGTTTCCTCTTCCTGTGGGCAGAGGACGTTGAGCGTAAATCTTTACACAATGGGCAACTTCGGTTGCCCATTTTTTTGCCCACAGCCCGGTTTCTTTGCGTTAAGCTGATGGCTCTGGCATCAAGGTCTGAGGCCTTTTATAACAACACATCGCAAACAGGGAACGCATGGAAATATTTTTTACCATTCTCATCATGACCCTTGTCGTCTCGCTTTCTGGCGTCGTGACTCGTGTTCTTCCATTTCAAATCCCGCTTCCATTGATGCAAATCGCCATCGGTGCATTGCTCGCCTTTCCCACCTTTGGCCTGCATGTGGAGTTCGACCCGGAACTGTTCCTGGTTTTGTTTATTCCGCCGCTGCTGTTCGCCGATGGCTGGAAAACGCCCACGCGTGAGTTCCTCGAACATGGCCGCGAAATCTTTGGCCTGGCGCTGGCGCTGGTGGTGGTCACCGTGGTCGGGATCGGTTTCTTAATTTACTGGATGGTGCCGGGCATTCCGCTTGTGCCCGCCTTTGCGCTGGCGGCCGTGCTGTCGCCAACCGATGCCGTAGCGCTTTCCGGCATTGTCGGGGAAGGGCGCATTCCGAAGAAAATCATGGGCATTTTGCAGGGCGAGGCGCTGATGAACGACGCTTCGGGCCTGGTGTCGCTGAAATTCGCCGTGGCGGTCGTGATGGGCACCATGGTGTTCACCGTGGGTGGCGCAACGCTCGAATTTTTCAAAGTGGCGATTGGCGGTCTGCTGGCCGGGTTTGTGGTGAGCTGGCTGTATGGCCGCTCGCTACGTTTTCTCAGCCGCTGGGGCGGCGATGAACCAGCAACGCAAATTGTGCTGCTGTTTCTGCTGCCGTTCGCCTCTTATTTGATTGCGGAACATATCGGCTTTTCCGGCATCCTCGCGGCGGTTGCGGCAGGGATGACCATCACCCGTTCCGGCGTGATGCGCACCGCGCCGCTGGCAATGCGTCTGCGTGCCAACAGCACCTGGGCGATGCTGGAGTTCGTCTTTAACGGCATGGTGTTCTTGCTGTTAGGCTTGCAGTTACCGGGCATTCTGGAGTCTTCGCTGGTGGCGGCAGAAGCCGATCCGAACGTCGAAACCTGGATGTTGTTTACCGATATTGTGCTGATTTACGCCGCGCTGATGCTGGTGCGTTTTGGCTGGCTGTGGACGATGAAGAGATTCAGCCAGCGTTTCCTGGTGAAAAAGCCGATGGAGTTCGCCTCTTGGAGTGACCGCGAGCTGCTGATCGCCACCTTTGCCGGGGTGCGCGGGGCGATAACACTTGCCGGTGTACTCTCCATTCCGCTGTTATTGCCGAGTGGCGATGTCTTTCCGGCGCGCTATGAACTGGTGTTCCTCGCCGCCGGGGTGATTCTGTTCTCGCTGTTTGTTGGCGTAATCGCGCTGCCTGCGCTGTTGCAGCATGTTGAAGTGCGCGACCACGCGCAGCAGTACAAAGAGGAACGAATGGCGCGCGCGGCAACGGCGGACGTGGCGATTGTGGCGATTCAGAAGATGGAAGAGCGGCTGGCGGCAGACACCGAAGAGAACATCGATAACCAGTTACTCACGGAAGTGAGTTCGCGGGTAATTGGTAACCTGCGCCGCCGCGCAGACGGACGCAATAACGTTGAGAGTTCCTTGCAGGAAGAGAATCTGGAACGTCGCTTCCGCCTGGCGGCGCTACGATCGGAACGCGCCGAGCTCTATCATCTGCGCGCAACCCGGCAGATCAGCAACGAGACGCTGCAAAAATTGCTGCACGATCTCGACCTGCTGGAAGCGCTGCTGTTAGAGAATAAGTAAACCCTGCGCCGGGCAGCCGTTTATGCGCTGCCCGGCCAGTTAACCTTGCTACTCGCTTTTCTCATCCAGCCAGAACCCTTTACAACATTGCAGCCACGCCTGCGCACTACGGGAAAGATAAACGCCTTCGCGCCAAATCATTCCTAACTCCCAGCGCAGGTCGCTCTGCAGCGGGATCCAGCGCAGCGTAGTTTTATCCAGCCGCTGGCAGACCGGCTCCGGCAGAATGGCAATGCCTACGCCCGCTTGTACCATGGCGGCGAGAAAATCCCACTGGCCGCTGCGCACGGCGATACGCGGCTTTACGCCATGCTGTTGAAACAGCAGCATGAGCTGGCGGCTTAAGGCGAAATCTTCGTTGTAGATCAGTAGCGGATGTTCGGCGAGCTCTTCTGGCGTGACGACTTCGCGCGCAAGCCAACTGCCGGAACGCGGCACCAGCACGCACATTGCATGGCTGAACAGCGGCAGGGTAGCCAGGCCACTCTCTTCTTCAACCGGCAGCGCGGTCATCGCCACATCCAGTTCACCGTTGCTCACAGCTTGCTGTACGGTCAGACCGCCAAACTCGGCAATTTTAAGCTCCACGCCGGGGTAGCGCTGGCTGAAGAGGTTAATTGGCCCGGCCATCAGCATGCCGACCATTGGCGGAATGCCGAGGCGCAAAACACCTTTGTTCAGGTGGTTGATGTCGCCAAGTTCGGTTTCTAACTGGCGAAACTCCGCGAGGATCGCGATGCCGCGCTCATACACCACACGGCCGGTATCGGTGAGTAACAGTTTGCGCCCGTCGCGGATAAGCAGTGTGCAGTTCAACTCATCTTCGAGGTTTTTTAGCATTTTGCTGATGGTCGGTTGCGTCACAAACAGGCGCTCCGCCGCGCGGGTGAAACTTTGCTGGCGTACCACCTCCACAAAATAGCGCAGCGTTCTGATATCCATAATTATTCCTTAGAACTATGTATGCGATGAGTTTAATTCATTTCAGTAGCGCATTGGGGCTCTCTATACTGGCTGCCTGCTTATTTGATGGAAAATCGTTATGGACGTGGCGTTAAGCCGTGTTACGCCTGCCCTTGTGCGTCGTTTTCAGGTTCCGGTTCAGGTGTTGCTTTATGCCGGGCTGTTTATCTTTGCGCAATACCTGGTGCAATGGCTGCATTTGCCGCTTCCCGCCAATCTGGTGGGCATGATACTGCTGCTGGGGTTAATACTCTGCCGGGTGATCCCGCTTAGTTGGGTGCGCGCCGGTGCGCATTGGCTGCTGGCGGAAATGCTGCTGTTCTTTGTGCCTGCGGTGGTCGCCGTGGTCAATTACGCGCAACTGCTGATGGTAGAAGGCTGGCGCATTTTTATGGTGATCGGGTTGAGCACGCTGTTGGTGCTCGGTGCCACCGCCTGGGTGGTGGACAAAGTCTACCGCTTTGAACTCAGCAGGCTGAAAAATGAGTGATTTCGCCTTGAGCCTGCTGTGCCTGGCGATGACGCTGGTGTGTTATTTCCTCAATAAACGTCTCTACCGCCGTTTTCGAAAATTGCCACTGATGCCACTGGTATTCACGCCATTGCTGTTGGTGTTAATGCTGGTGTTCGGTCATATCTCCTGGCAGGACTACATCGGGGAATCCCACTGGCTGATGTGGCTGTTGGGGCCCGCGACCATCGCCTTCGCCGTGCCGGTGTATGACAACCTGGCGATTATTCGCCGTCACTGGATGTCGCTTTCGGCGGGCGTGATCACCGCTTCTGTAGTGGCGGTGACCAGCTCGGTTTGGCTGGCGCGCCTGTTTACGCTGCCGGATGAGATCCAGCGCAGCCTCGCGGTGCGTTCAATCACCACGCCTTTTGCGCTGGCGGCCGCCGGGCCGATTGGTGGTCAGCCGGATCTGGTGGCGCTGTTTGTAGTGGTCACTGGCGTATTTGGCATGGCGGTTGGCGATGTGCTGTTTCTGCGCTTATCGATTCGCGAAGGCGTGGCGAAAGGCGCAGGTTTTGGCGCGGCCTCGCACGGCGCAGGCACAGCGCGTTCTTATGAGCTTGGTCAGCAGGAGGGTGTAGTTGCAAGCCTGGTGATGATGCTTTCTGGCGTGTTGATGGTGCTGGCAGCGCCTTTGATCGCCCGCGTGATGTTTTAGCTCCCCGCCACGCAACGGGGAGCCGGAAGGTCACTGCTTTTTCAGCCTTGCAACCAGTTCGAACTCGTTAAAGTTAACCGGGCGTTGCTGCTGCATTGAAATATTCCCGGCAATACCGGTCAGGATCGACATCGCGCCTGCGCGGTGATCGGCGGCGCGTTTCAGCGGGTCATTGCCCGGTGTACCAAACAAGTCCGCCAGCATGGCGTTATCGCCGCCGCCGTGGCCACCTTCGCCAAGGGTAAAGTCAGCTTTCCACGGTTCGGCAAACATCGGAAACACGGTAATGTCGCAGGATTCCAGGCTGCCTTCACTGGCGCGCTCGCCGCCGGCGTTGACGTAGGATTTCTCGACGATTTTCATCTCCAGCCGCCCCTGGCTGCCGTTAAATACCACGTTCAATCCTTCCCACGGCAAGTAGGTGTTGAGTGAATAACTCAACTGGCACTGGTTCTGGTATTTCACCAGCACCGACAACGTATCTTCAATGGTAATGCCGTCGCTGAATACGCTCTGGTCGCGCCAGTAGTTATCTTCATGTTCCGCGTCGAGATAGAGCGCTGTTAACTGCGGATTGTCGGCCATATGGAGGGCAAACGGATCATCGTCAGCGGCGGCATAGCCATGTGTTCGCGGGTAAAACTGCGTGACACCACGTTTTTCGGCGTTCTCTTTGCCATAAAAACGCAGCCCGCCTTCGGCATACACCCGCTGCGGGTAGCTGTTGAGCCAGAAGTTCATCAGATCAAAATGGTGCGTCGATTTATGCACCAGCAGCCCGCCGCTGTTGCGCTTTTCCCGGTGCCAGCGGCGGAAATAATCGGCGCCGTGTTCGGTGTTCAGCAGCCATTCGAAATGCACCGAATAAACGTCGCCGATGGTGTTGTTCATCAGCAATTCGCGCACTTTACTGTGGTGCGGTGCATAGCGGTAATTAAACGCCACGCGCACCGTTTTCCCGGTCTGTTCAATGGCATCGAGAATGCGTAGCGCGCGCTGTTCGTCAATGGTCATCGGCTTTTCAGTGATCACATCGCAGCCTGCGTGTAACGCGCGCACAATGTAGTCGTCATGGGTTCTGTCCATGGTGGTGACGATAACAACGTCTGGACGGGTTTCGCGGATCATCGCTTCAAACTGCGCTGCTTTCCACGTGGAAACGGGCTGCGCGTCTTCGTTTTGTAACAGCTGGTTGGCGTAATCCATGCGCGTCTGGTTGCTGTCGCAAAACGCCACCATACGGGCATTCTCTTTCCACTGCCCGCCAATGGCGGAAATATACAGCCCGGCGCGTCCGCCGGTTCCCACTAAAGCATATTTTTTCATCACACCCTCTTAAGTCATAAATGAATTAACGTGCTGATGTATTAAAAACATTGTTTCAATAAGCTAAGGGTACTGTAGCGCGCTGGCATAAGAGGGGTAGAGAAAAGGCGGGAAAGTGTGATCCCCGGCCATTACTGACCGGGGTAAAAAGATTAATGAGCGCGGCCCTGCTCGATACCGATCCCGGTTTGCGAACGGATAAACTGCGCACGGAACTGCTCACGCTCCAGTTTGCCAGCTTCGGTGTTATCGGTGGCGGAGAAGATCCAGATGCCGATAAACGCCACGGCGATAGAGAACAGCGCCGGGTACTCATACGGGAACACCGGTGCGGCGTGACCGAGGATCTGCACCCAAATTGTCGGGCCGAGGATCATCAGGACAACCGCCGTCAACAGGCCCAGCCAGCCGCCGATCATCGCACCGCGCGTGGTCAGCTTCGACCAGTACATCGAGAGCAGAATGATCGGGAAGTTACAGCTGGCGGCAATCGAGAAGGCCAGCCCGACCATAAAGGCGATGTTCTGTTTTTCGAACAGGATGCCAAGCAGAATGGCGACAACCCCCAGCACCAGCACGGTGATTTTCGACACTTTCAGCTCCTGGCGTTCGGTCGCGCCTTTGCGGAACACGTTAGCGTAGAGATCGTGAGAAACCGCAGAGGCACCCGCCAGCGTTAACCCGGCGACCACCGCCAGAATGGTGGCGAACGCCACAGCGGAGATAAAGCCTAAGAACAGGTTGCCACCGACAGCGTCAGCCAAATGCACCGCCGCCATATTGTTACCGCCAATCAGCGCGCCCGCCGCGTCTTTAAACGCCGGGTTTGCGCCCACCAGCATGATGGCGCCGAAACCGATGATAAAGGTCAGAATGTAGAAATAACCCATAAACCCGGTGGCGTAGAACACGCTTTTACGCGCTTCACGCGCATCGCTGACGGTGAAGAAACGCATCAGAATATGCGGTAAACCGGCGGTGCCGAACATCAACCCAAGCCCGAGTGAAAGGGCGGAGATCGGGTCTTTCACCAGCCCGCCAGGGCTCATGATTGCCGCGCCTTTCGGGTGGACCGCCATCGCTTCGGTGAACAGGTTGTTGAAGCTGAAGCCGACGTGTTTCATTACCATAAAGGCCATAAAACTCGCGCCGAACAGCAGCAACACCGCTTTGATGATTTGTACCCAGGTGGTGGCAAGCATGCCGCCGAACAGCACATACAGCACCATCAGCACGCCAACCAGCACCACGGCGACGTGGTAATTCAGGCCAAACAGCAGCTCAATCAATTTGCCTGCGCCAACCATCTGCGCAATCAAATACAGCGCGACAACCACCAGCGAACCGCAGGCGGAAAGAGTGCGGATTGGGCCTTGTTTCAGGCGATAAGAGGCCACATCGGCAAAGGTATAACGCCCCAGGTTACGCAAGCGTTCGGCGATCAAAAACAGAATGATCGGCCAGCCAACCAGGAAGCCGAGCGAGTAGATCAGGCCATCGTAGCCGGAGGTGTACACCAGCGCGGAAATCCCCAGGAACGAGGCTGCTGACATAAAGTCACCGGCTATTGCCAGCCCGTTCTGAAAACCGGTGATATTGCCGCCGGCGGTGTAGTAATCGCTGCGCGAACGCACCCGTTTGGATGCCCAGTACGTGATGTACAACGTCAGCGCGACGAAAATGACGAACATAATGATCGCCTGCCAGTTAGTCGGCTGGCGTTGTACCTCGCCGGTGATGGCATCGGCGGCGTGAGCCGTAAAAGGAAGTGTGGCGGCCAGCGCCGTCAGGACTCTCTTCATGATGCTTTTACCTCGCTCAGAACCGCTTTGGTCAGACGATCAAACTCGCCGTTTGCCCGCCAGACGTACACGCCGGTCAGCACAAACGAAATCACAATCACACCAATGCCAATCGGAATGCCGCGCGTAACATTGGTGCCTTCATGCAATGGCGTACCGAGCCAGTGTGGGGCGAACGCTATCAGCAAAATAAAGCCGACGTAGATAATCAGCATGATGATGGAAAGCATAAAGGCAAACCGTTGCCGTCTTTCGACTAACTCCCTGAAATGCGCACTGTTTTCTATCTGTTGATAAATGTTATTCATCACAGAATTCTCCAGAGGTCTCCCCGTTGTCTTGCGCGCTGCCGCTCAGTTGGCCGCACGCGCCCGCCCCAGTCACATCGTTATCGTTGCGCCTGGGATATGCGCGTTTGCCGCTTTCCTGCAACACGAAATCCATTAGGAATTGTAGGGTGAGGTGGTTGTTTCCTCTCCTTGGAAGGAGAGCGTTATGGTTGCGTTTGCCGCCGGATAAGACGCTTTCGCGCCACTATCCGGCGGAGTTTTACGATTATTACGATGGCATGGTAATGGCCTGCTTCTCTTCGAGCAGTTTTTCCACTACGCCAGGATCGGCGAGCGTTGAGGTATCGCCGAGATTGCTGGTATCGCCAGCGGCGATTTTGCGCAGAATACGGCGCATGATTTTGCCGGAGCGGGTTTTCGGCAGCGAGTCTGTCCAGTGCAGCACGTCCGGCGTCGCCAGCGGGCCAATCTCTTTACGCACCCAGTTACGCACTTCGGTGTACAGCTCTGGCGACGGCTCTTCACCGTGGTTGAGCGTGACGTAAGCGTAAATGGCCTGGCCTTTAATGTTGTGCGGAATGCCCACCACCGCCGCTTCGGCGATTTTCGGGTGCGACACCAGCGCCGATTCGATTTCAGCTGTCCCCAGACGGTGGCCGGAGACGTTCAGTACGTCATCCACGCGACCGGTGATCCAGTAGTAACCATCTTCGTCACGACGCGCGCCGTCGCCGCTGAAGTACATGTTTTTGAAGGTGGAGAAATAGGTCTGCTCAAAGCGATCATGATCGCCAAACAGCGTACGCGCCTGGCCCGGCCAGGAGTCGGTGATCACCAGGTTGCCCTCGGTCGCGCCATCAAGCGCGTTACCTTCGTTATCCACCAGTGCAGGCTGCACGCCGAAGAACGGGCGCGTGGCGGAACCGGCTTTCAACTGGGTAGCACCAGGTAGCGGGGTGATCATAAAGCCGCCGGTTTCCGTCTGCCACCAGGTGTCCATGACCGGGCATTTACCGTTACCGATTTTTGACCAGTACCACTCCCAGGCTTCCGGGTTAATCGGCTCGCCCACGGAGCCGAGGATCCGCAGCGAAGCACGGCTGGTGCCGTCAATCGCTTTATCCCCTTCGGCCATCAGCGCGCGGATGGCGGTTGGCGCGGTATAGAGGATATTCACATTATGTTTGTCCACCACCTGGCTCATGCGCGCCGGGGTCGGCCAGTTCGGCACCCCTTCAAACATCAGCGTGATGGCACCGCAGGCCAGCGGCCCGTACAGCAGGTAGCTGTGTCCGGTAACCCAACCGACGTCGGCAGTACACCAGTAGACATCGCCCGGATGGTAATCGAAGACATATTTAAAGGTTGACGCGGCATAGACCAGGTAACCGCCAGTGGTGTGCAGCACGCCTTTCGGTTTCCCGGTGGAACCGGAGGTATAAAGGATAAACAGCGGATCTTCTGCGCCCACTTCAACAGGCTGGTGCTGGTCGCTGGCCTTGTCGGTCAGCTCGTTCCACCACAGATCGCGCCCTTCGTGCCAGTCGATATTGCCGCCGGTACGTTTGAACACCACGACATGCTCGACGCTGCTGACGTTCGGGTTTTTCAGCGCGTCATCGACATTTTTCTTCAGCGGGATATTGCGCCCTGCACGCACACCTTCATCGGCGGTGATCACCAGCCGCGAGCTGGAGTCAATAATGCGCCCGGCGACCGCTTCCGGCGAGAAACCACCGAAAATGACCGAATGCACCGCGCCAATACGCGCACAGGCGAGCATTGCCACAGCGGCTTCCGGCACCATCGGCATATAGATGGCGACGACATCGCCTTTCTTAATACCGAGCGACACCAGCACATTGGCGAAGCGGCAGACATCGCGGTGCAGTTCACGGTAGGTGATGAGTTTGCTCTGGCTTGCGTCATCACCTTCCCAAATAATGGCTGTTTGATCGCCGCGTTCGGCGAGGTGGCGGTCGAGGCAGTTGGCCGCCAGGTTCAGCGTGCCGTCTTCATACCATTTAATAGAAATATTGCCTGGCGCGAAGGAGGTGTTTTTCACCTTCTTATAAGGCTTGATCCAGTCGAGGATTTTGCCTTGCTCGCCCCAGAATGTGTCAGGGTCAGTTACCGATTGCTGGTATTTGGCCTCATACTGCTCCGGATTTATCAGGCAACGTCCCGCAATATTGGCGGGAATATCGTGTTTATGTATTTGGCTCATGGCGATTGCTCTCCTTGTAAGATGTTAATAATATGTCACAAGAACGTTAATTGTAGGGCCTTTGCCAGCTTTGTTTACTATTTGCGCGATAGATCACGCATTAGATGAATTGTGCAAAAAGCGAACAAAATAAATGTGCTGGTGCGCGAAAGAACGCAAAAAGGTGGAGCGGAAAGAAAGGCGCTTCATAACAGCAAGTTATGGAATGTGGCAGTTCGATTACGCTTACTATCGGCGTAAAAATGCAGACTGATGCAAGTCTATGAAAATGCACCACTCGATTATTAGCCTGATAATGGTTGGTGCTGTGTATTATTCACTGCCTTAATCACGAAAGGCAGACGAAATTTCGGTAAAGATTGGTCGGGATGGCATTTTTAATGATTAAAAAATGCGCAAATGAACAAATTATGCGTAATAATTTCTAATGGTAAATATTGGATTTAGGAGTAGTGAAAAGTTTTTCATAACAAAGAGTTATTTGTCATAACTGAAATAAAAGACGGTTTTTGAGTAAAAATTCAGTCAAACCCCCTCCCGGTATAGGGTTGCGCGTTACACCCTGCAAATGATACTGATAATGCGCGTTAAAAAACCCCGCAATACTGTGCGACGCTAATCATACCCTTTCAGTATGGGTCGTTCCGGACCTGGAATGGCGCTTCATTGAGGATGTCTGTAGTTATGAAAAACATGAAAATCAGCCTGGCCTGGCAGATTCTGCTAGCCCTTGTGCTGGGTATTCTTTTGGGTAGTTATCTGCACTACCACAGCGACAGCCGTGAATGGCTGATTGCGAATCTTCTGTCTCCGGCGGGCGATATCTTTATTCATTTGATCAAAATGATTGTCGTGCCGATTGTTATCTCGACGCTGATTGTCGGCATTGCAGGCGTTGGCGATGCGAAACAGCTTGGCCGTATTGGCGCGAAGACCATCATCTATTTCGAAGTGATCACTACGGTGGCGATTATTCTCGGCATCACGCTGGCGAATGTGTTCCAGCCGGGCGCGGGCATTGATATGTCGCAACTGGCGACGGTGGATATTTCGAAATACCAAAGCACCACCGCGGATGTGCAAAGCCACGCCCACGGCCTGATGGGGACGATTTTATCGTTGGTGCCGACCAATATCATCGCGTCGATGGCGAAGGGCGATATGCTACCGATCATCTTCTTCTCGGTGCTGTTTGGCCTGGGACTCTCTTCCCTGCCAGCCTCGCACCGCGAGCCGCTGGTCACCGTGTTCCGCTCTATTTCCGAAACCATGTTTAAAGTCACCCATATGGTGATGCGCTATGCGCCGGTCGGCGTGTTTGCGCTGATCTCTGTAACGGTGGCGAACTTTGGTTTCGCTTCGCTGTGGCCGCTGGCAAAGCTGGTTATCCTGGTCTATTTCGCTATTCTGTTCTTTGCGCTGGTGGTGCTGGGGATTGTGGCGCGCGTGTGCGGCCTGAGCATCTGGATTTTGATCCGCATCCTGAAAGATGAGCTGATTCTGGCGTACTCCACCGCCAGTTCGGAAAGTGTGCTGCCGCGCATTATCGAGAAGATGGAAGCCTATGGCGCGCCGGCGTCGATCACCAGTTTTGTGGTGCCGACCGGTTACTCCTTTAACCTTGATGGTTCGACGCTGTACCAGAGCATTGCGGCCATCTTTATTGCGCAGCTGTATGGCATTGACCTGTCGCTATGGCAGGAAATCATCCTCGTGCTGACGCTGATGGTGACCTCAAAAGGTATCGCCGGTGTGCCGGGCGTCTCCTTTGTGGTACTGCTGGCAACGCTGGGTAGCGTCGGTATTCCGCTGGAAGGCCTGGCGTTTATCGCCGGCGTTGACCGTATCCTCGATATGGCGCGTACGGCGCTGAACGTGGTGGGCAATGCGCTGGCGGTGCTGGTGATTGCCAAGTGGGAACACAAGTTTGACCGCAAAAAAGCGCGTGCTTATGAACGCGAGATGTTGGGCAAATTCGATAAAACGGCTGATCAGTAATCTTCTCAATCCCTCCGCCATGGAGGGATTTTTTTCAAAGGCGGGCTTGCCCGCCTTTGATATTTATCACGCCGCGTTAATTAATATCCTGATCGAAAATCACGGTTACTCCACCACGATATGTATCCGGGCGGGTGCTTAACATGGTATCGACATCACGTTGCGTGACAAAAAAATCAATGCTGCCTTTTTGGTTCGGAGCATAAGATTTGGTGGTGAATATGTTCTGCGCTGCGTCTTTCCCGACGTTCAGATGTCGCTTAACTACCGCCGCGCCCGTGGCGTTATCCACGATATTTGATGGCAGGTTCAGCGATGCGCTGACGGGCACTTGTAGCGAAGAGTTATCACTTTGTAAGGCGCAATCCTGGCCAATCTGACCGGTCGCGCAGGCCAGGTAAACGGTGAAGTTGCCGGTGCTGGTGATACCGAAATTACTCCTTCCTGTGAGCTGCGGTGTGACGCGGCTGACCATCCAGCGTTCCCAGTTTTCTTCGCCTTCCTGTGCTGTGCAGACCTGGTTCGGTTTACAGGGTTGCAAGGCCACCTGTTTGTCGTCTGCGGTGGTGGTGATGCTAAAATCATGTTTTACGGTTAAGCGGAAGTTAAAATCAAGACTGGAATCGTTGGCTTCAAAGACGTTACCAAAGTCAAGATCCCCCCCCCGGCCGACATTAAAATGCAATGTTCCGGTGTAATCGCCGGACGTCAATAATTGCGGACTGGCATTTTTTAATTCGTAGAGAATGCTTATATTACTTAACACATAAGGTTCGTCCTTTAAATCTACGACCGGCAACTTATAGCAGGCTGCATCGCTTAACGGCCATTTCCACATAAATGTATAGTCTTTAGGCAACGATGAGCTAAAGCCGGAAGAGATACACGGGCTGGGGGCGTAAGCAAACGAACCACCGACCCAGGCATCATTGTGTTGCACCGTAGTCCAGTCATTGTGTGTCCCATATGAGGCGGCGAAGCCGGCCACTCTGAAGTGGACGGTAGTGACTTTTCCTTCGGCGTTTGTCACTCTCACATCGCGTCCCAGACCCGGAAGCTTTATATAGACGCCATCCTGTGGCGTGGCATTTGCCAGAATCAATTCGTGCATTAATGAGACCCACATACTGAGCCTGACACTAAATAAATTGTTATCAATACAGAATTGTGAATGGTTTACGCAAAACCCGCTCTGCGATGTGGTGTTGAGAAAGACATTGCCATTGGCGGAAGAGTACTCCTGGCTAATATCGTGTCTTTCACTATAGGAGTAAAAACTCACAGCACATAAAAATAGAGAGGAAAATAAAGCTACTATTCTGGCGGCACGCATCATTGCTGTCTCACTTTAATCCTTTATTGCCACCCTGTTTGTGAGCAAAAAAGAGAGTATCCCGATGGGAAAATCGCGGTGAAAAATAATTCTGATAAATATTGCTAATATAGCGACGAGGGTAACATTTCGGTGATGAATAATAATAGGGTGATTACCCAACAATACTGTCGGCTTTTATGATGAATGAAAATGGGAAATAAGTTTTTGTGGCATTTATCAGTGAGTAGATTGCCTTTCTGTTTTGCTTTTTTTTTCATTGAGCGATATCGGAAGTGCATCTTTCACCGGGAACGACGCCGGTGATAGGCAGGGTAAATAGTGTGTTACACAAGGTGCAGGTTTATGAGGAAAAAAGTGGCGAAAACAGGCGAGCAGTGAGTTTTTCAATCCCTCCTGCACGGAGGGATTGTTATATCAGACTCGCCGCTAACTTATGTCCAGGTCAAAAATCACGGTGACGCCACCGCGCCAGGTATCCGGACGGGTGGTGAGCATGGTCTCAACATCATGCTGCGCAACCAGGAAGTCGATACTGCCTTTTTGGTTCGAACCAGAAGATTGGGTGGTAAAAATGTTCTGCGTCGGATCTTTTCCGGCGTTCAGATGCTGCTTAACAACGGTCGCGCCCGTGGTGCTATCCACAATATTTACGGGCAGATTGATAAAGGCACCGAATGGCACCAATTGCCCGGTGTTATCACTTTGCAATGCGCAGTCCTGACCAATTTGCCCGTTTGCGCAGGCCAGATAAACAGTGAAGTTGCCGGTGCTGGTGATGCCGAAATTGCTCCGGCCTGTGAGTGGCGGCGTAATGTGGCTGATCATCCAGCGCTCCCAGTTTGCTTCACCTTCTTGTGGCGTACAGATCTTATTCAGCTTGCAGGGCTGCAAGGCCACCTGGTGGTCGTCTGCGGTGGTGGTGATGCTAAAATCATGTTTTATCGTCAGGCGAAAGTTAATATCGATATTGGGATCGGTTGGGATAAACAGATCGCCAAAATCAACGTCTCCGCCAGGGCCGACGGTAAAATGCAGGGTGCCGGTGTAATCTCCGGAAGCCAGTTGCAGCGGGCTGGCGTTAGTGAGCTCATAGATAAAGCTCAAATATCTTATATTGTATGGGTCGTCCTTCAAATCTATGGTCGGAAGCTTATAGCAGGGTACATCACTGACCGGCCATTTCCACATAAACTTAAACCCCCATTGAGACCAGGCAGGAGCTACGCCGGAAGTGATGCAGGGGCTGGGTGCGTATTCAAACGATCCCCCTTGCCAGTTATTAACGTGGTCAGGTACGCTCCACTCGGAATGAGTCAAATAGGAAGCCGCAAAACCTGCCACCCTGAAAGCAAGTTCGGTACTTTGCCCTGCGGTGTTAAAAAGTTTCACCGTCCGCCAGTTACCCGGCATTTTATAGAACATACTTTCCCGTGGCGGAGAATTTGCCATAAGTTTGTCTTGCATTAATGGCGCATACAGAGTGAGGGCGACGCTGACAGCATCGTTATCGGTACAGTACTGTGGATATTCCGTGCAAAAGCCGCTTTGCGGCGTGGTATTAATAAATATATTGCCAGTGACTGATGAGTATTCCTGGCTGATATTCAGTGTTTCGCCATAAGAGAAAACACTTACTGTAAATAAAAATAGAGAAAAAAATAAAACTACTATTCTGGCGACTCGCATCATTGCTGTCTCACTTTAATCCTTTATTGCCGCCATGATTCACGGCACAAATAATTTATGAACTAATTTTGGAAATACAGGCGGGTAAAAATAGTGGTAAAACAGATATATATCAAATTGAGCATAGCATTAATACCGAAAACAATAACATGTTGAAAAGACGCCACTCTTGCGCTTAATTCCGGCGAATGAAGAGAAGGCTCTAACCAGATGGCGAGCATTCATCACGAATTCACTCAGTATTGTAGAGAACGTATTCATGGTTTGTGAAAGTAAGGTTCGCCAGAGCGTGACGATAACCCCGTATATAAAATGGTGCATCCTGATCAGACCGGCTGTGCGCTGTTAATCATCTACGCCGACAATACCCAGCGTCTGTTGCAAAAATGCTTTGCCTGCGGGCGTAACCAGCAACACACGCGGCTCATGCGCTTTAATAAGAAACCGCTTCTCAAGCAGCGCCGCGAAGAGTCGGGTGCCCAATTCACCCGATAAGTGATAACACTGCTCGCTCCAGTCCATACAGCTTATTGCCAGTTCCCGGCGCGATCCGGCGTGCACGTTATCGATATCTATCCCCAGTTGCGTAGCGAACCAGTCTCGTCCCTTCGGGGTGACGGTGAGATGTCCGTCTGTGACAACAAGCATGTTTGTTTGTAAAAAATGCTCATAGATAGCGACGCCGATATGCCCGGCAACATGGTCGTAGCAGGTTCTGGCATAACATATTTTCTTAAACCCGCTGGGTTTTAACCGCTGCTGAAAATCGTCATCGGCATAGGTTGCCACCATCATCGATTCAATGGCCTGGGCAATCAGCGCGTTATAGAGCCGGTAATAACGGTTGCGTCCCACTTTATCGAAGGCAACTACCCGGCAGTAGGTTAATTTCGCCAAATGATTGCTAGCGGATTGCGCCGAAAGCCCGGCAACACGCGCTAATTCCGATGCGGTAAGCCGGTTATTATCCATCAACGCGCAGAGCATTCTTGCCCGGCTGGCATCGGCTAACAGACAAGCCAGTCGGCTGAAATTAGGAAGTTGTTCTGTCATCACGTTCATAGTTCATTAAAGAATTAAACATTTATCTGTTTGTTCGTAAAGAATACCGCAATTCAGAACAGACAAGGCAGTCATAATGTTCTTACAACGACCTTTATATAAGGATGCGCTTCATCTTTTCAGATTTTTTTGTTTAATTCTCTGGTTATTATTGACGGTATATATTACTGGCTTCGCTGGAATAGCTGAGAATTATATTTTAAGTTTCGCCATGATGGCGGGGGCGTTTGTCGGAAGTGCGACGCCAGTGGGTGGCGGTGTGGTGGCATTTCCGGTACTGACGTTCATCAAACAGATCCCGGCCAAAGAGGCCGCCGTTTTTTGCCTGGCAATGCAATCGTTTGGCATGTCGGCGTCTTCTTTAGCGATTTTTACCCACAAGCTACCGGTCGATAAATTTCTGATAACCTGGTGTGTAATAACCAGTTTTTTAGGTTATTTGCTGGCGCTTTTTTATATTCCTAATCCCTTTTCATCCGCAGGATTAAAAGTTTTTTTCTCCTCTTTCTGGCTCGCTTTTGGCGCGGCGATTTTCCTTGTCCGAAGAAAACAAACCATTAGGCGAACCGTAGCACTTACCCGCGTGAACGGCTGGCGATTGCTGTTATTTATCGCTATTTGCTTCGCCGGTGGGATTGTCACGTCATGGATCGGTAATGGTATTGATGTGGTCTTTTTTTGTGTGTTGATTCTAATGTTTTCCCGCACCGAATCCGTAGCAACACCTTCTGCGGTCATTGTGATGGCGTTGATATCACTGCTGGCGACGGTTTTAAATATCAGTGCCGGTAACGTTAATATGCAGACCTTAACATATCTGAGTGCAACGATTCCGGTGGTCATTATCTTTGCACCTTTAGGTATTCTCTTTTCTGTTCGGCATGGGGATGCATTTATCCGAAAACTTCTGCTGGCGCTGGTCATAATTCAATATCTGTTTACCGCCGTGGCTTTTTTCAGGCAGCTGGATTATCTGCTTCTCTCGATGCTCGTTATTGCTCTTTCATTCATTTTATTGTTTGCCATTGGCTGTATTGATAAAAGGAAAGCAGTGTGACCACAAGAAATATGAACTTTCTAATAAAAGTTGTTATTGCGACCCTCTGTATGGGGTCGTCTTTTCCAACCGGGAAATATTTAATCTCTTATGAAAATATGCCGCCGTTTTTAATGGGCGGCTGGCGGTTTATGGCGGCCGGGCTTTTTATGCTATTAATTCCGGTTTTTACCCGTGGCATTCAGGCTATCATTCCGACCAGTGGAGGGTCGGTTGCGAAGGGATTGCTTTTAACCGCGGTCGTCGGCGCGTTACAGACGACGGGGACAATGGGCTTTCTCAACCTGGCGCTGGAGAGCGTTACCTCATCCATGTCTTCTATTATTCTGTTTACCAACCCGCTGTGGCTCGCGGTATTAGCGCATTATCTGCTGCACGATAAATTAAATAAGCGAAAAATCATCTCATTGATTATTGGCGTCGCGGGGGTGATTGTTTGTCTGGGGCTTGAGAGTGTCAAAGGTGGAACCGGTTTATTTTATGCATTTTTAGGATCGCTATGCTGGGCGGTTTGTACGGTCGTGAGTAAGCGATTTGTTTTTGATAAAGATAGCTGGGTGTTTACCGGCTGGCAGCTTTTTCTCGGTGCGCTGTTTATGTTGATCATCGCCTGGATAAGACATGAGAAATATGATATCGGCGATTTACAAACCTGGGGCTGGGTATGGTTTATTTGGCTTATTTTACCGGCCAGCGTCGGCTCGTTCGGTTTGTGGTTTTCAGCACTACGGCAGGGCGGCGCAACGCTTGCCAGCGGCTTTCTGTTTCTGGTTCCTCTCTTTTCAACGATCTTTTCTATTTTCACGTTGCATGATGGTCTCTCCATCCAGCTTATTATCGGCGGATGCCTGATTGTCCTTTCACTCTTTCTTCTTAATCGGGAGTATTAACATGGAAGTGGGTAACAGTATTTCAATATCAACCGGGCAACAATGGTCTTTTGATAATGATGTCGCCAGCCATTTTGATGAACATGTGCAAATGTCGGTGCCGGTTTATCATGAGGGGCATGAACTTATTGGTTTTTTAAGTGATTTTTTTATTAAAGACGGTTCAGTGTTTTATGAAATAGGTTGCTCCACCGGCGCACTGATTCATAAAATTTATACCCGTCATAGTCAAAAAGCAGCGACACGGTTTATTGGCGTTGAACCGGTTCAGAATATGATCGCGCAGGCGAAAAAAAGAACCGGCAGTTTACCCATTGAATATCTGCATACCACCATTGAAAATATCGATATGGAAGCGTGCGACTTTATTGCCTCTTATTACTGCTTGCAGTTTATCCCATTGACTAAGCGCATAATGGCTTATGAAAAATTATATGATGCATTAATTCCGGGTGGCGCGTTAATTCTTTTTGAAAAAGAGGTTGTTGACGACTCGAAAATAAATGAAATGATCGAGTCTTGTTATCTT
Source organism: Kosakonia sacchari SP1 (assembly GCF_000300455.3). NCBI lineage: Bacteria > Pseudomonadati > Pseudomonadota > Gammaproteobacteria > Enterobacterales > Enterobacteriaceae > Kosakonia > Kosakonia sacchari. The sequence goes on along the minus strand of NZ_CP007215.2, from coordinate 4,477,731 downwards.
AAATTCAAGCTGTCGCGAGGGTTTTCTGTTGAAGAAATTCTCGCTAAAAAATTTAGCCTCGAAGGAGTGATGCGGCCCTGTACCGAACGAGAAAACAGAAAGATTCTTGCGGAAGTCGGGTTTAAACAAATTGCCACGATCATGAAATACGGTGAATTCCATGGATATCTTTGCATCAAATAAGCACAGCCAACAAAATAAAAGCAAATGGGAAGAGTTACATAAAAAATCGGCGGATGAACGTGTGCGCACCACACCCAGTTACGCCATAAAACGAATCTACGAAAGTCTGGAATATATTCAAACTCACTCTACCACCGTCAACACGCTGGAAATTGGCTGTGGTTTTGCCCGTAACCTTCATTACCTTATTACGCATGGCTTTTCTGATAATTACGTCGGTATTGATCAAACTGATATCGCTATCAGTAAATCAAAGGAATTGCTGAGCGATTATCAACAAAAAGGCATTGTACAACTTATTAAGGCCAACGCTGCGGGCGAGTTACCCTTTCCGGATGCTCACTTCGATTGCATTTTCGATATTATGTCCGCTATTACTTTTATTCCCGATGAAGCGGTACGAGTGGCGTATTTCAACAACGTGGTAAGACTCCTGAAACCGGGCGGCGCTTACTTCTTCCTTGCAGTCAGTAGTCAGGCGGTGTTTAACGATAAAGTCGTCGATGCAACGCTGGATGAACCGGGTCTGTTTAAACGTAAATTCGACAACATGATTGAAAAAGCCTATTCGGCAGATGAGCTGAAATGCTATCTGGCGGGGCTGTCTGTTTGCTGTCTGGATGTGGTTTCCGAACATACTCGCGCTTTTGGCGATGAAAAGTTCGAACGAGAAAATGGCTTCTGGTTTGGCTGTTTTACCAAAGCGATCTGAAAAAAATGCGGGGTGGTGAACACCCCGCATTAACCGCTTAACCCATTGCGCTTTCGCGCAGGCGAGTCTTCAGTTTGTTGTACTCATCTGTCACATACTGCTCGGCGGCGCGCTGATCGGCTATCGGCTCCACACGCACGGCGCAGTATTTGTACTCCGGCGTTTTGGTTATCGGGCTGAGGTTTTCCGTCACCAGCTCGTTACAGGCACCAATCCACCACTGGTAGGTCATATACACCGCGCCTTTATTCGGACGCTCGCTGACCTGCGCACGCGTGATGATTTTGCCTTTGCGCGAGTTCACCCACACCAGCGCTTCATCTTCAATGCCCAGCCTTGCGGCGTCGGCCGTGTTGATTTGCGCATAACCCGGTTCATCCGCCAGCGCGGCGAGCGCGGCGCAGTTACCGGTCATTGAACGGCAGGAGTAGTGACCCACTTCACGCACGGTGGAAAGCACCATCGGATATTCCTCGTTGAGTTTATCCATTGGCGCGACCCAGTCGCAGGTGAAGAACTTCGCCAGCCCATTCGGCGTATCGAATTTTTCTTTAAACAGATACGACGTGCCTTGATCGGCATCCGATGTGTCACGACACGGCCACTGAATGTAGCCCAACTCACCCATTTTTTCGTAGGTGGCGCCGTAGAAGTCCGGGCACAGATGACGCAACTCATCCCAGATTTCCTGCGTGCTGTTGTAATGCATCGGATAACCCATCCGGGTGGCGATCTCGCTGATGATTTGCCAGTCCGTTTTCAGATCCCACTTCGGTTCCACCGCTTTAAAGAAGCGCTGGAAGCCGCGATCCGCTGCGGTATAAACACCTTCGTGCTCACCCCAGGAGGTCGACGGCAGGATGACGTCCGCCGCGGCTGCGGTTTTGGTCATGAAAATGTCTTGCACAATCACCAGTTCCAGCCCTTCAAACGCCTTACGTACCGCTGAAAGCTCGGCATCTGTTTGAAGCGGATCTTCGCCCATGATATAAGCGGCGCGGACTTCGCCGTGCTCAACGCGGTGCGGCAGCTCGCTAATGCGATAACCCGTGTGCGCGGGCAGGCTGTCGACGCCCCAGGCTTTGGCGAATTTCTCGCGGTGCGCATCCTCTTTCACGTACTGGTAACCAGGGTAGGTATCCGGTAACGCGCCCATATCGCAGGCACCCTGTACGTTGTTCTGACCACGCACCGGGTTCACGCCAACGTGTGCTTTGCCGAGGTTGCCCGTCAGCATCGCGAGGCTGGTCAGCGAACGCACGGTTTCCACACCTTGGTAGAACTGGGTCACGCCCATGCCCCACAGAATGGCGGCGGTTTTCGCACCGGCATACATGCGGGCGGCCTGGCGGATCTCCTGGGCCGTGACGCCGGTGATTTCCTCGACCGATTCCGGCGTATAGCCTTCAACGATTTTCCGGTACTCTTCAAACCCTTCGGTACGATTGGCGACAAACGCTTCGTCGTACAGATTTTCCTCAATAATGACATGCCCCATCGCGTTGAGCAGGGCGATGTTCGACCCGTTTTTCAAGGCAACGTGCATATCAGCAATGCGCGCCGTTTCGATTTTGCGCGGATCGCAGACGATGATTTTCGCCCCGTTTTGTTTCGCGCGAATCACATGATTAGCGACGATCGGGTGAGAATCCGCCGGGTTGTAACCAAAGATAAACACTAAGTCCGTGTTATCAATTTCATTAATGGCATTACTCATCGCGCCATTACCGACCGACTGGTGCAGACCTGCAACCGATGGGCCGTGTCAGACGCGAGCGCAGCAGTCGACGTTATTGGTACCAATAACGGCGCGCGCGAATTTTTGCATTATGTAGTTGGTTTCATTACCCGTACCGCGGGAAGAGCCGGTGGTCTGGATCGCGTCCGGACCGTACTTCTCTTTAATGGCGCTCAGACGACTGGCGACATAATCGAGCGCTTCATCCCAGGATACCGACTCCAGTTTGCCGCCGCGCTGGCGACGGATCATCGGGGTTTTCAGGCGAGGCGTCAGGATCTGGGTATCGTTAATAAAATCCCAGCCGTAGTAACCTTTCAGGCAGAGCGTGCCCTGATTGGTCTTGCCCTGCGCTGCCTCCGCCCGAACGATTTTGCCGTTATCGACCACCAGGTGAATCTTGCAACCTGAGGCGCAATACGGGCAAACCGTGACGACTTTTTTCATCACTTTCGCTCCAGTTAAGAATATCGCCCCCGATTATGCATCTTCTATGCCACAGTGTTGCTGGGGGTATTCACTGATATTACGGCGGATATTTGGTCAAAATACTGACGAAACGCAGGTCATCGTCAAAAGTGACGTGTCGAAAGGCGAGGGGATGTGACCCCGGTTAAAAATCCGGCATTTAGTCGCTGCATTTATCAATCGCAGCCAACAGAATGAGCCAGAATGAGCAAACGAAGCCTGGCGGAAGCGGACAATGAAACCTGCGATTCTGGTTGTAGATGACGATACGGCGGTGTGTTCACTGCTGGAAGATGTGCTCAACGAGCACGTCTTTACGGTCTACGCCTGCCATAACGGGCGCGATGCGGTAAACCTCTGTGCGCGGCATGCGGATATCGCGCTGGTGCTGTTGGATATGATGTTGCCGGATATCAACGGCTTGCAAGTGTTACAGCAGTTACAAAAACTGCGCCCGTCGCTGCCAGTGGTGATGCTGACCGGGCTGGGTAGCGAATCGGATGTGGTGGTTGGCCTGGAAATGGGTGCCGATGACTACATTGGCAAGCCGTTCAACGCGCGTGTGCTGGTCGCGCGCGTCAAAGCCGTATTGCGACGTACCGGCGTGCTGGCGGCGGAAGCCACCGCCATAAAAACGCCGGGGTTTGTCTTTAACGGCTGGCATCTCGATCCTGAGCGCTGTGAGCTGTTTAACCCGCAGCAACAGAGCGTGGCATTGACGCAAGGGGAGTACAGTTTATTGCTGGCGCTGGTGCAAAACGCGCGTCGGGTACTGAATCGCGAACAGTTGCTGGAGCTGACGCACAGCGAAAGCGTCGATGTGTTTGACCGCACCATTGACGTGTTAATTATGCGCCTGCGCCGCAAAATCGAAACCAATCCTCACCAACCCGCATTGATCAAAACGTTGCGCGGGCTTGGCTACGTGTTTGCCGCAGACGTGTCTCACGGCGATAAAGCCGCGTAACGCTTGTTTATCGCCGCAAGAGACATCCGGGCGCGTGGTCTCGTCTCACGCCGGGGTGCCTAACTCAAGCAGGAGCGCATCCAGCGTTTTCGCCCCGTCAATAGCATTGGCACACAGCAGGCTGGCGCGGGCGCAGGCATGCGCCAGCAAAATGCTTTTTTGCAGTGGCCAGCTTTCGTGGCAGCCATATAAAAAACCGGCACAGAAGGCATCTCCCGCCCCCACGCTGCCGATAATTTCGGCCTGGTTCAGCATCCGCGAAGGCACCCAGCTGCCCGCTTCGCCGGGCGCTTCGCCCCAGGCGCCTTCCGGGCAGTGGATCACCACCCGCTGTTTGACGCCCGCCGCCAGCAGTTTTGCCGCCGCAAGGGCGATATTGTCGATATGCGGTTCGTCGTCGGCAGTGCGCATTGCCAGTCCGCTGAATTCGCCCGCTTCCAGTTCGTTGATCACCAGGTAATCGAGATGCGGCAAGCAGGGGAGCACCAGCGGCTGATAGCGTGGATCGCCTTTGCGCGACACTAAATCCAGCGAGGTTTCAAAACCCTGTTCGCGCATTTGCGCCAGCAGGCGCGCGCTACGGGTACCAAATTCTTCATCTGCTTTATCAAGGCTGTCGAGCAGCAGCAAATAGCCGAGATGGAAAATCTTCATGCTGCTATCCAGCCCGTCAAAGGCCGACAAATCCAGCAGACGGTTCGCACCCGGCGAGTGGAAAAAGGTGCGCTGGCCGGAAGGGTCGGTCATCACCTGCGACATCGACGTCGGTGCAGATGTGGTGCGCTGCACATGCTGGCGGTTGACGTGGTACTGCTCCAGCATCGCCAGAATATAATCGCCGTCGCTGTCTTCGCCCACCAGCCCGACCGCCTGTAGCGGCAGGCCAACGTGCATTTTCGCCAGCGTTAGCAATACATTCAGCGGCGCACCGCCGGTGGAACGCTCGCTGTGGGTGATTTCTGCCAGCCAGCCGCGCTCCGGCCACTGCACAATCTGGTGGACATGATCGACCAGCATATTTCCGGCGGCGATAACCCCTTTACGTTCCATCACAGTTGCCCCGCGCTGCCAAAGATGCGCATCTGCCCGGCGACGGTATCGGTAATGGCTTCTTCAACACTGAGCAATAGCTGCGCGAACTCATCGTACAACGGCTGGCGGTTGCCCATGCGCTGCTCAATGGCACCCAGCGCGGCTTGCGACATGCCGGTGTAGAAATTGATCTTATGAATGCCGAGCGAGATGGCGCGGCGGAAATCTTCATCGCTGATGCCGGAACCGCCGTGCAACACCAGCGGCAGACCGGTTTGCTGGCGAATGGCGTCCAGACGTTCGAAATCGAGTTTCGGTTCGCCTTTGTACTTACCGTGCGCATTACCAATGGCGACCGCCAGCGTATCGATGCCGGTGCGATCCACAAAATCCCGCGCCAGCGCCGGGTCGGTGAAAAAGGCTTCATCGGCGTGGCCGTACAACGCACCGCCTTCATCGCCGCCGACCGCGCCCAGTTCGGCTTCAACGGACACGCCCACGGCGTGGCACATCTTCACCACTTCCCGCGTCTGGCGAATATTCTCTTCGTACTCCAGCGTCGAGCCATCGAACATCACCGAACTAAAGCCGAGCCGCAAGGCACGCACTACCGACTCAAAATGTAGGCCGTGGTCAAGATTTAACACCACCGGAATGTCACTGCGGGCGGCCTCGAATTTCACCGCTTCGACCAGCGAGTCCAGCGAGATGTACTTAAAATGCACTTCGGCGATATTGATGATAAACGGCGATCGCTCCTGCTTCGCGGCGGCGAACAAGGCGCGTAAAAAGTGAGAGTCGAGCACGTTGAACGCGCCCAGGGCGTAGTGATGTTCGCGGGCGTGGGCCAGGCCTTCGGCAAGAGAAATCAGCGGCATAGCAAACTCCTTTAGCTCAGAAACAGATGATACTCGTTGCACAGCACCAGCAGCGCCGGTTCGTCTTCCAGAACGTTGTTGTAGCGATCCATGGTGTTCAGGAAGTGGTTGTCATGTTCGTCATCGTTTACCGACGACACTTCCCCGACCAGCACATCGCCGAAGCCGGGTTCGCCCCAGAAGCTGTGATACAGCCCCGGTGGCAGGCAAATACTTTCCCCTGGTGAGAGGCGCAGCTGGCTGCCCGCCGCGTGTGTCTGAATGCAGCCATCAATGACCACGGTAACGTCGGTGTTGAGCGTTTCGTCATTCGCTCCGGCGTTCCACAGTTCAATAATTAAATTACCGCCGCCGCGATTAATGATGTCCTCGCGCTTGCGCCAGTGAAAATGCATCGGTGTCACCTGCGCGTCGCGCACATGCATGATCTTTTCCGCATAACATTTTTCATAGGGCGCGCCGTTGGGCGAGCCGTTGCGCAGCGTAAACAGCGTCAGTCCCTGGGCGTAGAAGTTCTCGCTGCCGAAGGCGGTGACATCCCAGCCTAATTTCAGATCGAACACTTCGCGCCAGGCCTCTCTGTCCAGTTGTTGCCATTTGGTCGGTTGAAAACTGGCAAACGGAGGCAGATGCACATCGTGCATCGAGAAGAACTGTCGTGTATGGCCGAGAATCTCATTAATGGCGGAGCGTTTCATGGTATCCCCTGTGTTGGCGTTCCCTCTCCCTTGCGGGAGAGGGATAAACCGTTATTTCACCGTCCAGCCTTTGTAACTGCCGACATTCTGTTTATCGATCATGGTCACCGGGATCAGCACCGGCGCTTTCGGCGCGGGTTTGCCTTGCAGGATGTCATAGCCAATTTCCACCGCGCGGGCGGCCATCACTTGTGGATCTTGCGCCGGGGTGGCGACAAACAGCGAGTTCTTACGTTTCAGCGCCTCTTCACCGTCCGGGCTGCCGTCGACGCCAACGATAAAGAACTCGTTGCGTTGCGCCTGTTTAGCGGCCAGATCGGCACCGATCGCCGTCGGATCGTTAATCGCAAATACGCCGTCGATTTTCGGGTTAGCGGCAAGCAGTGAGGTCATCACTTCCAGCCCGCCTTCACGGCTGCCTTTGGCGTTCTGGTTATCGGAAAGCACCTTGATGTCCGGGTGGCGTTTAAACTCGGTCTGACAACCTTCGACACGGTTCTGCACGGCGGATACCGGTGGCCCGTTGATGATCACCACATTGCCTTTGCCTTTCAGGCGATCGGTGATGTATTTACACGCCATTTCCCCCGCCTGAGTGTTATCGGAGGTGATGGTGGCGTCAGCGCCTTCGGCCGCCACGTCAACCGCCACGACGACGATCCCGGCGTCTTTCGCCCGTTTCACCGCCGGGCCGATACCTTTGGAATCCGCGGCGTTGAGGATGATCATGTCGACTTTGGCGGCGATAAAGTTATCGATTTGCGCCACTTGCTGACCCAGATCGTAGCCGCTGGAAACCAGCGTGACTTTGACTTTATCGCCCGCCAGTTTGCGCGCTTCCAGCTCCGCGCCTTTGGTGATTTGCACGAAGAAGGGGTTCGCCAGATCGCCCACCGTCACGCCGATGGACTTCAGTTCTTTGGCCTGCGCGAACGGGGCGCTGGCCAGCAGAGCACCCGCGCAGAGCGCAGTGACAAGAGGTTTAAGACGCATGCTGTAATCCTCGCTTATGTTGCTGTTTTGTAGGGTATTGTTATGCTGCCTGATGATGCCGGGTACGGTATTTGTCGATCAGCACCGCTATGATGATCACCGCCCCTTTGATCACCAATTGCCAGAAGTAGGAGACGCCCATCAGCGTCATCCCGTTGTTTAAGGTGGCGATAATCAGCGCCCCCACCAGCGTGCCGGTGATGGTGCCAATCCCGCCGACAAAGCTGGTGCCGCCGAGGATCACCGCCGCGATGGCGTCCAGCTCATAGCCCATGCCGAGGTTGCCGTTGGCGCTGTACAAGCGCGAGGCGCTCATCACCCCACCAAGGCCAGAGAGCAATCCGCTCATGCCATAGACGAACAGTAAAACCAGCCACACTTTGATGCCGGTCAGGCGTGCGGCCTGCATATTGCCGCCCACCGCGTAAATATGAACGCCAAGCGTGGTGCGGCGCAGAATGAACCAGCACACCGCAATCACCGCCAGCGCGATCACCACCAGCCACGGCACCGGGCCGAGGTAGTTATTGCCGATCCATTCAAAACTGATGTCGGAGTTGATCACCGTAGTGCCGTCAGCCAGCAGATAGGCCGCACCGCGCAGCGCGGTGTAAGTGCCGAGCGTGACAATAAACGGCGGTAATCCGGCAAAGGCCACCAACGCACCGTTAAATAACCCCAGCACCAGGCCAAGCATCAGCGCCGCCGGCACCGACAGCATGGCGAGTTCCGGTATCAATGACACCACCATGGCCGCCACCGCCGTGGTGCCAAGAATCGAACCAACAGACAGGTCGATGCCGCCGGTCAGAATGATGAAGGTCATCCCCGCCGCCAGCACGATGTTGATCGACGCCTGGCGGGTGATATTCAGCAAATTGCTTTCGGTAAAGAAGTTCGGCGCGATAAAGCCAAACACGGCGACGATGAGGATCAAAATCGGCAATATGCCGACCGTTTGCATCAGATCGCCCATTAACATTTTTTTGGCGGAGGCCGATTTGGCGACCTCGGTGGCTGTATTTTCTTTGGAATCAGTCATGGTGTACCGCCGGGTGTAGGGATTCGTTAACGCCGGTCGCCAGCGTCATGATGTTTTCCTGGGTGATGTCGCCGTTGAGTAACTCTCCGGCAATCTCGCCTTCGCGCATCACGTATACGCGATCGCTCATGCCGACCACTTCCGGTAGCTCACTGGAGATCATCAGGATCGCCACGCCTTTGCGCGCCATCTGGTTCATGATCCGGTAGATCTCGCTTTTCGCGCCGACATCGACACCGCGCGTTGGCTCATCGAGGATCAAAATACGCGGGCCAATCGCCACCCAGCGCGAGATCAGCAGTTTTTGTTGGTTGCCGCCGGAAAGCCCGCCCGCCCGGACTTGCGCGTGCGGTACGCGGATGTTGAGCAGCTTAATGGCATCATCGGAGATAGATTGCGCTTTCTTGCGATCGAGCATTCCCCAGGCGGCGTCGCGCTCAAGCGTCGCCATGGTGATGTTCTCCTGCGCCGCCAGTTCGAGAAACAGTCCTTGCTCTTTGCGGTTTTCGGTCAAAAAGCCAATGCCCAAATCGATGGCGGCGCGCGGGGAGTGGATCACCACCGGCTCGCCATCCACTTCGATCATGCCGCCGGTGGCTTTGCGCACGCCGAAGATCAGCTGCGCCAGTTCCGATCGTCCTGCGCCAACCAGCCCGGCGAGACCGACGATCTCCCCGGCGCGGACATGCAAACTGACCGGCTGGATCTTTTCGTTATCGGTCAGGTGGTGAATGCTCAGACGCGGGCTGCCGAGCGGAATATCGCGCTCTTTGTTAAACAGATCGCTGAGCGGTCGCCCGACCATCATGCGTACCAGCTCGGAGGCGTTCAGTTTGTCGCGGGTCAGGCTGCCGACGTATTGCCCGTCGCGCAGCACGCTGACGCGATCGGAAAGCTCATATACTTCCGCCATGCGGTGGCTGATGTAGATAATCGCCATACCTTGATCGCGCAGGCGCAGGATCAGCTCGAACAGGCGGTGAGTTTCACGCGAGGAGAGGGCAGCGGTGGGTTCATCCATCACCAGAATGCGGCTGTTGCGATGCAATGCGCGGGCGATCTCCACCTGCTGTTGTTCGGCGATGGTTAATGTCATCACCCGGTCGGTGGCTTTGAAATTGGCGCCAAGGCGATCGATCACCGCCTGGGCTTGCGCGGCCATCTCTTTGCGCTGCACCAGCCCGCCACGGGCGATTTCGCTGCCGAGAAAAATGTTTTCGGCGACGGTAAGATTGGGCGCGAGCTGCATCTCCTGGTAAATCAAGGTGATGCCCGCCGCCAGCGCGTCTTTCGGGCCTTTTATGGTATAGGGCTGGCCGTCAATCAGGATCTCGCCGCTGGTGGCGCTGTACGCCCCGGCAAGGATTTTCATTAATGTACTTTTGCCCGCGCCGTTTTCCCCCATCAGCGCGTGGATCTCGCCGGGCCAGACCGTCAGGTCCACCCCTTTGAGCGCGTAAAACTTGCCAAACGCTTTGGCAATGTTGCGCATCTCCAGAACGGGCGTTGTGCTCATGTCAGGCTCCTCGGAAGGACGATATCCGCACTTCATCACACGTTCGTAAATGCACAATGTCAGAAGCTGTTCATATTTGTCATAGTGACGCCACATCACCGCGTTGAGCCTCTTGTGGAGCCACTATGCCGTATCGCGCGAACCCGTTCTTTTCCAGCGCCCGTGGGCGGCTGCTGTTTTTTAATGTGCTCGTAGTGGCAGTGACCTTAATGGTGTGCGGCGTCGCCGTGCTCGGCTTTCGCCATGCCAGCCAGATTCAGGAACAGGTGCAGCAGCAGACGCTGGACGATATGACCGGCAGCATGAACCTGGCGCGCGATACCGCAAGCGTTGCCACGGCGGCGGTGCGTTTGTCGCAGGTGGTCGGCGCGCTGGAATACAAAGGCGAAGCCGAGCGGCTGAAAGCGACGCAAAGTGCGCTGCAACACTCGCTTACCCAACTGGCGAACGCGCCGCTTGCGCAACTGGAGCCGCAACTGGTGGCGCAGATCACGCGGCGTAGCCATGAGTTGCAGCAAAGCGTTACTGAGATGCTGCAACGCGGGCAGCGCCGCCATCTGGAGCGTAATGCGTTGCTTAGTTCGCTCTATCAAAGCCAAAGTTACCTGCGTCATTTACAGGAGATAAATGCACGGGAAGGGGGAAAGATCCCCGACAGCCGCCTGCTGGAAGAGATGGACCGGCTTATCATCGCCGCCATTCAAACGCCTTCTCCGCGCCCGACCATCAAGCAGTTATCGGAGGTGATGGCAACATTACCGCTGCAAAGCGCCAGCCCAACGGTGGCGTTTATCCTGCCTGATTTCAGCGCTGAGTTGCGCAAACTGGAGCCGCTGTCGCTGCAACTGGAAGAGAGCGATCTGGCGATCAGCTGGTCAATGTTTCATATCAAAGCGCTGGTGGCGCTGCTCAACAGTGACATTAACCAGTATGTCTCGGAAGTGGCGAACGCCTCTGAGCTGCGCACCATCCAGAGCCACCAGGAGATGCGCTCCATCATTGCGTTTATCAGCGTTTTCGCTCTGCTGGCGCTGGTGATCACCGGCTTTGCCGGGTGGTATATCTACCGTAACTTAGGGTCTAATTTGACTGCGATTTCGCGCGCGATGTCGCGGCTGGCGCACGGTGAAAAGGACGTTTCCGTACCGGGTTTGCAGCGGCGGGATGAGCTGGGCGAGCTGGCGCGGGCGTTTAACGTTTTTGCCCGTAACACCGCCTCGCTGGAGCACACCTCAAAGCTACTGAAAGAGAAAAGTACGCAACTGGAAACCACTTTTCACGCCATGCGCGACGGCTTTGCCCTGTTTGATAATCAGGGTTGTCTGGTGGTGTGGAACCCGCAATATCCGCTGCTGCTGGGGTTAACCGCCGATGCGCTTCAGCGCGGCCAGCATTACCAGCATTTGCTGCACCAGGTGAGTGATTTACCCGGTCATGTGCAGGAGAATCTCGCCCGACCTCTGCCAAAACCGCAAGAATTGCGGCTGGCAGATGACCGCACCATTGAGCTGCGCTTCAGCCCGGTGCCGGGGCGTGGAATGGTTAACGTGGTGCTGGACCGAACCGAGCGGAAGGGGCTGGAAGCTGAATTGTTGCACAGTCAGAAGATGAAAGCGGTCGGGCAACTGACCGGCGGGCTGGCGCATGACTTTAACAACCTGCTGGCGGTGATTATCGGCAGCCTCGAACTGGTCTCGCCTGATTCACCGGATGCGCCGCGCATTTCGCGGGCGCTGAAAGCCGCCGAGCGCGGGGCGTTACTCACGCAGCGCTTGCTGGCATTTTCGCGTAAACAGTCACTGCACCCGCACGCAGTAGAGATGCAGCCGCTGCTGGAAAACCTCGGCGAGCTGATGCGCCATTCCCTGCCTGCGACGTTGACGCTGGAAATAGAGGCGCAGAACCCGGCGTGGCCTGCGTGGATCGATGTCGGGCAACTGGAAAACGCCATCATCAATCTGGTAATGAACGCCCGCGATGCCATGGAAGGGCAGAGCGGCGTTATCAAAGTGCGCACCTGGAACCAGCGAGTCACTCGCACTGACGGACGCAAGCAGGATATGGTGGCGCTGGAGGTGGTGGATCACGGCTGCGGGATGTCGCAAGAGGTCAAAGCGCAGGTGTTTGAACCGTTCTTCACCACCAAGCAGACCGGCAGTGGTAGCGGGCTAGGGCTGTCGATGGTTTACGGTTTTGTTCGCCAGTCCGGCGGGCGGGTTGAGATTGAAAGCGCGCCAGGGCAGGGCACCACGGTGCGTTTACAACTGCCACGCGCGGCGGTGCAGGTAGTCACTCACTCCGAGCCGGATATGGCGCAAACGCGTGATACCCGCGACACGCTGATTCTGGTACTGGAAGATGAAGCGGATGTTCGCCAGACCTTGTGTGAACAGTTGCATGAGTTGGGGTATTTAACGCTGGAGGCCGAAAGCGGCGAGCAGGCGTTACAACTGCTGAGCGCGTCGCCGGAGATTGGCGCGCTGATTAGCGACCTGATGTTGCCCGGTGCGCTAAGCGGGGCGGAAGTGATTAATCTTGCGCGTCAGCACTATCCGCAATTGCCGCTGTTGCTGATAAGCGGCCAGGATTTGCGCCCGGCGCATAACCCTGCGCTGCCGGATGTCGAGCTGCTGCGCAAACCGTTTACCCGCGTACAGCTCGCCCAGGCGCTGCGGCGCATTGCGGCGTAGTGGATTTGAGATTCCTCCGCTACCCGGCGCGCGCGTGGCTGAATTAACGTAAGCCTCGTCCCTATTTGAGGCTGGCCTTTATGAAACGTTACGCGAACGCGCTGGTGCTCGGCGCTCTCTTACTCAGTGGTCAGGTTGCCCACGCGGATATGATTGATGATGCGATTGGTAATATCCAGCGGGCGATTGGCGAAGCGTATAACACGGATAGCCGCGATGACAGGCACGATGATGACTACCAAAGCCGCGACCAGCGCAGGCAGTACGACGATCGTTATCAGCAGCTTGAGGACCGACGGCGTCAACTGGATGACCGCCAGCGCCAGCTCGATCGCGAGCGGCGCCAGCTGGAAGATGAACAGCGCAGGCTGGAAGACGACGATTATTATCGCTAACGCGGCTACGCAGGGATGCGCAAACCTAAACGCGCCGGAACAACATCTTCCAGCAACGCGACCAGTTGCGGGTCCATAAAGTGGTAATGGTCAGGAATATCCAGCACGTAAACCGGTTTATGCTGCACCAGGCGGCTGAAGTCTTCCAGAATCCGGCTTTTGTGATGCTCTTCCATGACGCAAATAACATCCGCCCAGGAGAGAATGGCGGGGGAGACGGTTTTTCTCGCCTGGCGTTGTGTGCCAGCGGAACGGGCATTTAGCCCTGGGTAGCGACGAAATACCTGCTCAGCCGTGGGGCTGCGCCACTGGTTTCGGCTACAAATAAAAAGCACATTCATGGCAAGCTCAATACTCTTCAAAGCCGCGATGTGCTAATAACTGCCTGATCACACGCGGGTAAGTAAGACCCCGTTGCGTTATGCGCAACAACTTTTTTGTTTTTGCTGCGAGTCTGTACGCTTAATCCCTCAAACGACCTCTTTACAGGCTGCGTTTGCTTATTTCCGCTTCCACCGGAATTGATGCGATGAATATATCCATATTATGCGGTCTAATCCAGCACAATCCGCATGCCATCATACCCTGCTTCAAACCCCGTCGGCAGCGGGTTTTTCATCATCCATTGATCAAAGACATGACTGATATGCGTTAGGATAACTCTTGGGCAGCCAATCACCTCATTCAGGGCGATAACGGTGTTCAAATCGCAGTGATTTTTCGGCGTTTGCGCACGCGGTTCATAAGAACAATCTATGAACACAACGTGCGGATGATTATTGAGCAGAAACTTTAACGTCTTGTCCGGTAATCCCGCAGTATCCGACAGCCATGCCACCCGGCTGTGCGCCGATTCGAACAAATAGCCAAAGGTGAGTTTCGAATGGTTCAGTGGCAGGGGTGTTACCTGTAAACCTTGCAGATCAAACACCACAAATGGTTCAACGGTATGGCTGAAATCGAGCAGGCCGGGGTGCTTAAACAGATCGTCGCAACCTTGTTCATCCGGCGGGCCATAGACCGGGATTTTCTCGCCTACGCCCCAGCGCAACGGAAACAGCCCTTGCACATGATCCATGTGATAGTGAGTAAGCAGGAACTGCTGAAAGTGACCAGCGGGGAAGTTATTCATCAGATCGGGGATACCGGCGTCAAGCAATGTCACGGCGTCGTTAAACTTCACGACGGCACTACAGGGTTTGCGGCGATAAGTTTCATTCTGTCGGGCGCGGCGGCAGGCTGCGCAGTCGCAACCAAAAACCGGCACCAGTTGTGCACCGCCGGTGCCGGTAAGGGTGATTGTCAGGCTCATAGCGCCTCGCTTTAACGGTTGAGTCAACGTAACCGGCGCAGCAACGCTACGCCGACATCATTACGCGCTTTTCCCTTGTTGCGCACGAATCAGCATGACCAGTCCTTCTACTGACTGTAGCAAACTGCCATCGTTATTCAGCGTCAGGCAATTGCCTGGCTGGTAACGCGCCGCACGTTCCAGCCGCGCTTCAATCTCTGTAGCGCTTTCTCGCCCGCGTTTTTCCAGGCGCTGGCGCAAAATGGCTGGCGAAACCTGCACGTAGACTGGCATCAGCGTGTCACCATATTGCGTTTGCGCCTGCTGCAGATGCCCGCGCGAACCGTTTACCACCACATCAAACCCGGCGTTGAGCCAGAGGTCTATCTCTGCGCCAATGCCGTAATAAAAGTCGTTGGCATGCCAGCTCAGCGTAAACAGATGCTGCTCGGCGCGGGTGAAAAACTCTTTTTCGCTCAATGCGATATGGTTTTCGCTCCCGGCACTGGCCGGGCGAGTAATGTAGCGGTGCGCGACCAGTAATTGCGGGTGTTCCCGCTGGCGCAGCGCCGCCAGCAGCGAGTCTTTGCCCGCGCCGGACGGCCCCATTAACCAGATCAGTCTGCCCATCAGAACACCCTTTTCCCCTCGCGCCAGACATGATCAATGCGTACGTGGTCGCCTTTGTGGTGTGCCAGCACCAGATCCGCCCGCTTCCCTTCGGCGATCACGCCGCGATCGTTAAGATTCAGCGCCTGCGCCGGGTTTTTGGTCACCAGGTGAACCGCTTTCTCCAGGCTGAAATCATTCTCTTCATCGCTGGCTACGCGGAACACCGCATCCAGCAGGCTGGCGGGGTAGTAGTCGGACGACAAAATATCCAGCATGCCAAGCTGCGCCAGTTTATGTGCCGCCACGTTACCGGAATGGGAACCGCCGCGCACGATATTGGGCGCACCCATCAGCACGCTTAATCCATGATCACGCGAGGCTTCCGCCGCCGCGAAGGTGGTCGGGAATTCCGCAATCACGCTGCCCAACTGGTGCGATTCGACAACGTGCTCGCGTGTAGCGTCATCGTGGCTGGCAAGCGGCAGATTACGCGCATTGCATAGCGCGGCGATGGCTAACCGGTTGGGCTGCGACCACTGCGCGGCGAGCGCCAGTTGCTCCTGCTCGAACTGATCCATCTGCTCATCGGTGAGGTGATATTTGCCCTGATAATATTCACGATACTTCTCATAGCTGGCGTACTGGCGCTGTCCTGGCGAATGATCCATCAGCGACACCAGCGCGACCGGCTCGCGGCCCACCAGTTTTTCAAACAGCGGCAGCGTGGTGTGGTGCGGCAGTTCACAGCGCAAGTGCAGGCGGTGCTCCGCGCGGTTCAACCCGCGCTTTTGCGAATCCTCCACGGCATTGATCATCTTTTCCAGATTCTCCAGCCGGTCGCCGCCGTCGCGCACATCGCCAATTGCTACCGCGTCCAGCACCGTCGTAATCCCGCTGGCGACCATCAGCGCGTCATGGCTGCTCATCGCGGAGTGGGCGGGCCAGTCCACTTTCGGGCGCGGGGTGAAGAATTTATCCAGGTTATCCGTATGCAGCTCAATCAGCCCCGGCATCAGCCAGCCGCCGTCGCCATCATGCGCGCCGGGCTGGCGGCTTTGGGTTTCGGCAAACGCACGAATCACACCGTCACGAACTTCCAGCGAGCCGCTGATTACCTCATCTTCGAGGATCAGTTTTACATTGTTGATTATCATGCGGAGATCCCCATCGGGTAGAGGCGGTCGGCGACATGTTCGCGGACTGCGCCATCGTGAAAGATGCCGACAATCGCTGCGCCGCGCGCTTTCGCCTGCGCGATCAGTTCAACGACAGCGGCGCTGTTTTTCTCATCCAGCGAAGCGGTAGGTTCATCGAGCAGCAAAATCGGGTAGTCGACAATAAACCCGCGCGCGATATTGACGCGCTGCTGCTCACCGCCGGAAAAGGTCGCAGGAGCGAGGTGCCACAAGCGTTCCGGCACATTCAGCCGGGTGAGCAGTTCACCCGCTTTTTGCGCGCACTGTTCGCGGGCAATGCCCTGTTCCAGCAGCGGTTGCATCACCACATCCAGCGCGCTAACACGGGGAATAACGCGTAAAAACTGGCTGACCCAGCCAATGGTATGACGGCGCACTTCCAGTACTTTACGCGCTGGCGCCTGCACTAAATCCACCCATTCATCGCCATGTTTGACATGAATATGTCCGGCGTCGGGCAGGTAGTTGGCGTACAGCGAACGCAGCAGGGTCGATTTCCCACTGCCGGAATGGCCATGCAACACCACACATTCCCCGGCCTCAACGCTGAGCGATGTTTCGCGCAGTACCGGCAGGCGCACGCCGTTTTGGTGATGCAGAACAAAGGTCTTGCTGACATTTTCCACACGCAAAACAGTCATCATCCACTCCTTAATTTTGCAATACCGAGGAGACCAGTAATTGGGTGTAGGGGTGGTGCGGATCGTCGAGCACCCGATCGGTTAACCCACTTTCCACCACCTGACCTTGTTTCATCACCAGTAAGCGGTTCGCCAGTAGCCGCGCAACGCCCAAATCATGGGTCACCATCACTACAGCAAGGTTCATCTCTACCACCAGGCCGCGCAGCAGGTCGAGCAAACGCGCCTGGACGGAAACATCCAGCCCGCCGGTGGGCTCATCCATAAACACCAGTTTCGGGCGAGTGACCAGGTTACGGGCGATTTGCAGACGCTGCTGCATGCCGCCGGAAAAGGTGGTCGGCAGGTCGTCAATGCGCGCGGGCGGGATTTCGACATCGCTGAGCCACTGCTCAGCGCGGTCACGGATATCGCCGTAATGTCGCGCCCCGGTCGCCATCAGGCGTTCGCCGATATTTCCGCCGGCGGAAACCTGGCGGCGCAGACCATCCAGCGGATGCTGATGAACCACGCCCCATTCGGTGCGCAGCAAGCGACGGCGTTCGGCTTCGCTCATCGCGTAGAGATCGCGCGCCTGGTAAGTGATGGTGCCGTGCTGTGGCACCAGACGCGCCGAAATGGCATTCAGCAGCGTGGTTTTGCCAGAGCCAGATTCGCCGACAATGCCCAGCACTTCGCCCGGCCACAACTCGAAAGAGACATCCTGAAAGCCCTTGCCTGGCGCATAAAGATGAGAAAGGTGATTCACCGAAAGCAGCGGTTGGGTCATTTGCGTAAAGCCTCGCTCTGTTGGCGGCAGAAATCGGTGTCGGAGCAGACGAACATGCGCGTGCCGGTATCATCCAGCACCACTTCATCGAGATAGCTGTGGGTTGAACCGCAAATGGCGCACGGCTGATCCCACTTTTGCGGCGCGAAGGGGTAATCCTCAAAATCGAGGCTCACCACCTGCGTGTAGGGTGGCACGGCGTAGATGCGTTTTTCACGCCCGGCGCCAAAGAGTTGCAGGGCGGGCATCATGTGCATTTTCGGGTTATCGAACGCCGGGATGGGCGATGGGTCCATCACGTAACGCGCGTTCACTTTGACCGGCCATGCATAGCGGGTGGTGAAATTGCCAAAACGGGCAATGTCCTCGTACAGCTTCACCTGCATGACGCCGTACTCTTCCAGCGCATGCATGGTGCGGGTTTCTGTCTCGCGCGGCTCGATAAAGCGCAGTGGTTCGGGGATCGGCACCTGATAAATCAAAATCTGATCTTCTTTGAGCGGCGTTTCGGGAATGCGGTGACGGGTCTGAATCAACGTGGCGTCGGCGGTGCGCTCGGTGGTTTCCACTCCTGTAACACGGGTAAAAAACTGGCGGATAGAGACAGCGTTGGTGGTGTCATCCGCGCCCTGGTCGATCACTTTCAGCACGTCATCTTCGCCGATCACGCTGGCGGTAAGCTGAATGCCGCCAGTGCCCCAGCCATAAGGCATTGGCATTTCGCGCCCGCCAAACGGCACCTGGTAACCGGGGATCGCCACTGCTTTCAGCAGCGCGCGGCGGATCATGCGTTTGGTTTGCTCGTCAAGAAAAGCAAAGTTGTAACCGGTCAGCGCGTTAGCCACGGCGTCTCTCCTGTTGCAGCTGTCTGAGCAAATCCAGTTCGGCCTGGAAATCAACGTAGTGGGGGAGTTTCAGGTGTGAGACAAAACCCGCTGCTTCGACGTTATCCGCGTGCGCCAGCACAAACTCTTCGTCCTGCGCTGGGCTTTTGATCGGCTCGCCGTAGTCGGCGGCTTGCAGGGCGCGGTCGACCAGCGCCATCGCCATCGCTTTGCGTTCGCTCATGCCGAACACCAGCCCGTAGCCGCGAGTAAAGTGTGGTGGCTCATCATGCGGAGCGACAAAGCCATTGACCATTTCGCACTCGGTTATCAGCAGTTCGCCGATGTTGACCGCAAAACCCAGCTCTTCTGGCACAATTTCCACATCGATATACCCGCTGCGGATCTCTCCGGCAAACGGGTGATTGCGCCCGTAGCCGCGCTGAGTGGAGTAGGCGAGCGCCAGCAAGTAACCCTCATCGCCGCGCGCCAGTTGCTGCAAACGTGAGGAGCGTGAACAGGGGAAAACCGGGGGATTACGGGTAATGTCGTCCGGGATTGCGCCGCTATCTTCTTCGGCTTTTGCCAGCCCTTCATTGACCAGCAAACTGAACACGTGCGGGGCGGCGTCCTGCTGCGCTTCACGCGTGGTGAGCGTCGGCGTTTCGCCTTCGGCGAGCAGGGTAAAATCGAGCAGGCGGTGGGTATAATCGTAAGTAGGACCAAGCACCTGGCCGCCGGGAATATCTTTATAAACCGCCGAGATGCGGCGTTCTAAACGCATTTTCGCGCTGTCAATGGGTTCGCTCACGGCCAGACGCGGCAGCGTGGTGCGGTAAGCGCGCAGCAGAAAGATGGCTTCGACGTTATCGCCGCTCGCCTGTTTTAACGCCAGCGCCGCCAGTTCCCGATCGGCAATGCCGCCTTCGGTCATCACGCGGTCGACCGCCAGATGCAACTGGTCGGCGATTTGTGCAACGCTCAGCTCCGAAAGCTCCGCGTCGCCACGGCGTTTATGCTCCTGCAGCGCGTGGGCAGCGGCGATGGCCTTTTCGCCCCCCTTGACAGCAACGTACATCAGTACACCTCCACCAGCGTGGTTCTCGGTATTGCCAGCGCGCGTTCGCCACAGGTCAGGATCACGTCGATGCCTGTCGGGAACGAGTGCGGGCGGTCGGTAAACTCATCGGTAATGCACTCCGGCAACTGCGGGGCAATCATGCGTTCTTCCAGAATGCCCGGCCCGGTCAGGCGCAGCATGCGCCCGCCGCTCAGTGCCGGAAGCTGTAAAATCAGAGTCGCGCTGCTTTCCGGGCTGATATCGGTGCCGCCCGGCAGCGCGTTCAGTTGTTCGGCACTCAGGGTGCTGTCGGCAATGGCGAACAGCGACTGTTGCGGTTGATCGACCAGCGGCGCGTTGGTGTGAAAGCGCAGGTTCTGACGCACGATGTCGTTATCCACGGCGGCAGAAAGCCAAATTGGCGTGTCGTTATCGGCAAGTGTCAGCAACACGCTGGTGGTGGCCGGGGTGAGCGGCGGCCAGCCATGTTTTAACTGCGGCAGCGAGACAATCACGCCCGGCTCGCTCATGGCTTTTAACAGACGGCGAAAACAGTGTTGGGCATCGTGAACCGCCGACGCGAAAGCGGGTTGTAAGGTCATGCGTTATCTCCGCGAACCAGCGTAAAGAAGTCGACCCGGCTGGCGTTGACTTCGGCCTGGCGCGCAGTCAGTCGCGCGGCGCGGTCCGCTTCCAGCGGGGTAATAAGGGTTTCCATTAACGTCTGGAAATAGGACGGGTTCTGTAATAGCGCATCACACACGGCGCAGCGTTCGGCGTGGCCTTTATCGCGCCCGAGCACCCAGCTAAAACCGAGCGTGCCGCATTCAAGGCGAATAACGGCGCGTGTTAATGTGGCGTCACCCGGAAAGAAACGCTCGCCGGTCGCGCCCATGCGTGCCTGGATCTGCACCAGGCCTGTCTGCGGGGCGCGCACCTGTTCATATTCCGGGGCGAGTCCGAGCGTGCGCATTCGGCCGCGCAGCATCTCCGGCGTGGAATGCGCGAGTGCGGCCATCCAGCGCTGTCGGGTTGGCGTATCAAAATGCATTCAGTGCTCCATGGTGAATTCAATCATGTCGGCGCGCGTCAGGCTGACGGAGTATTCCGTGGCGTTGACCTCGCCTTCACGATGGTTAAGGGTGCGTACGCAGAGCAGCGGCGCCATGTTCGGGATTTCCAGCCAGCGGCTCTCTTTAACTTGTGCGCGACGGGCGCTGATGCGCGTCTGGGTACGCTTCAGGCTGATACCGGCCTGTTCACGTAAAAAGTCGTGCAGCGAACCGCTATCAAACTGTTGCAGCAGCGGCCATAACTGCAGGTCGGAGAAGTAGTGATCGATAAGACACAGCGCCACGCCATTCACCCGGCGGCGAGTGCGTAGGTGAATCACGTTGTCGCCCTCCAGGATGCCTAGCGCATCGGCGACGTGTTGAGACGCCGGGCGCAGCACCGCCAGCAGACGTTCGCTGGTGGGATGGCTGCCCTGATCGAGCAGGTTTTGGCTAAAGCGCGCCTGCGCATTAAGGGGGTAATCGAACGGGCGCATCAGCACCATTACGCCCACGCCCTGGCGGCGCTGTACCCAGCCTTTTTCCACCAGTTGATCGATCGCGCGGCGCAGCGTGTGGCGATTAACCTCAAAACGCGTAGCCAGTTGCTGTTCTGCGGGCAGCCAGTCGCCGCAGCGATAGTTGCTGCGCAGTTCCTGCTCTAACCTTGCGGCAATTTCCTGATAGCGCGTGGGGTAGCTGGTCGGATGTCTGGACAAGTGCATGCTCATTGTAGCTCCGCGGGCCAGGTAAAAAGTGGTCTTATCGTGAAGTGCAAATGTTGCATTTTGGTTATGCGGTGATTGCGCGGGGATGAATCTTGGCAAACAGGAAAAGCTGTGTGGCGATGTAAAAAATGAAAAAGGAGCCATTGGCTCCTTTTTCATTGAAGAGATTACGCGGCGGGTGGTGCTTTGGCGACATTCACCATCCAGGGAATGCCGAATTTATCGGTCACCATGCCAAAGCCGTGCGCCCAAAACGTCTCCTGCCACGGCATAGTGACGCGCCCGTCGGCGGCAAGTGCGTCGAACCAGGCTTTGCCCTGGCCTACATCCTGTGTGGCGAGGCTTAAGGTAAAACCGCTGTAATCCCCGCTATTTTGCCTGCCGTCGCTCATCATTATTTCGCTACCGGCAATGCGTAAATTCGCATGGGCAATATCATTATCGGCAAAAGCCTGTCCAGCGGCACAGCCTTCATCGTTATTGCTCTCCTGCGGGGATTTGGGCATTTCACCAAATGTAATCTTATAGGTTAATTCAGCATGAAGTGCCTGCTGGTAAAACTCGATGGCCTGCTGGCACTGACCAGAAAAAGAGATGTAGGGACTGAGCGGCATAATCATTACCTCGGGTAACGAAATCTGCCATTAAGTGTAGCGGTTGCGGGAAAAAGTAAACCAGGCGGGAAGACAAAACTCCCCGCCAAAACATCAATTCTTTTTAACAAATTCAGATTTGAGTTTCATTGGACCGAAACCGTCGATTTTACAATCGATATTATGATCGCCTTCGACCAGACGAATATTTTTTACCTTGGTGCCGATCTTCAACATTGAAGAACTGCCTTTTACTTTCAAGTCTTTAATTACGGTGACGCTATCACCATCGGCTAAAAGATTGCCATTAGCATCTTTGACGATTAATTCATCTGCATCGTGAGCAGGTTCCGCATCGTTCCACTCGTGAGCGCATTCCGGGCAAATGAACATGCCATTATCTTCATAGGTGTATTCGGAATTACATTTAGGGCAGTGGGGGAGTTGCATAGGGAGTTCCTCAAAAGTACATACAGAGCGGGGTAAACCGCACAAAGGCTCAGCGCCAGAAAGGCTGCGATTATACAGCAAAACCGTACAGTTGCCGTTGTTATTATTTTTTTCAGAAAAAACATAAAAAAGTGATAGTAGTGACATCACCTGTCATTCGCTTAAGCGATGCTTATCCCAGAAACATAATGAGTAAATGCTTATGCCAGTTATTTAGATTATTTTCTGGTGGAAATTGCCAGCATTTACTAATTCAGATAAGGTGGCGTGTAGTATCTGGTGTAATTCGAACCCGAACTGTCATGCCTGCTACGCTACCAGCAATGGTGGTTATTACCTCTCAAATTGGGTGGGTAAATAAATGATGATATATCCTGGCTGTTCTTGAAAATGAGCTAAGCTCAAACTCTCTGGTTTTTATCACCGGAGTTGTGCTGCTGTCATTTTTTGAGAAACAAATTATATATTTTCCTGAGTATCATCAGGTGTTTATCTTTTCGAAGATATTTTCCACACGTAATTATAAAAGCCGAAACTTCACTAATAAAACATTCCGGCTAAATAAAAGTAAGAAAATTTGCGTTAAGGAAAGACTTTTAACATGCACACACAAACAATTTTTGAATTAAGCCAGGAAGCAGAAAGATTGTTGCAACTTTCCTTGCACAATCTCCAGGCTTTAAAAAAAATACCGACAGCGACGTTTGATGAGTCGAACGCTACTGGTAAGGCGGAAAACGCCAATGTTTTGCCGTTGCATTTCAGCGCGCGCGGCGTTGAAGCGCAGCAGGCGACGCTGCATAACGAATTACGGAAAATTACCCGGCTGGAAATGGTACTGGCGATTGTCGGTACCATGAAGGCAGGAAAGTCGACCACCATCAACGCGATTGTTGGCACGGAAGTGCTGCCCAACCGCAACCGGCCGATGACCGCGCTGCCAACTCTTATTCGCCATACGCCTGGTCAAAAAGAGCCGGTGCTGCACTTTTCTCACGTCGGGCCTATCGACGCGCTTGCGCAACAGCTTCAGACGCGGCTTTTTAATTACAACCGTGAAAAACTGGCGCAAAAAATTGAAATCGATAAAGACATGGCCGCGCTGCTGGATCGTATTGCGCAAGGCGATGCTTTTGATAAGCACTATCTGGGTGCTCAGCCGATCTTCCACTGCCTGAAAAGCCTCAATGATCTGGTGCGTCTCTCCAAAGCGCTGGATGTGGACTTTCCGTTTTCCGCGTATGCGGCGATTGAACACATTCCGGTGATTGAGGTGGAGTTTGTGCATCTGGCCGGGCTCGATAATCAACTGGGCCAACTGACGCTGCTGGATACCCCCGGGCCGAATGAAGCCGGGCAGCCACATCTGCAAAAAATGCTCAACGAGCAGCTGGCGCGCGCTTCGGCGGTGCTGGCGGTGATGGACTACACACAGCTTAAATCCATCTCTGATGAGGAAGTACGCCGCGCGATCTCCTCGGTCGGCCGTTCGGTGCCGTTGTATGCGCTGGTGAATAAATTCGATCAAAAAGATCGCAACAGCGACGATGAAGATCAGGTGAAGGCGCTGATTTCCGGTACGTTAATGAAAGGAAACATTAACCCGACACAGATTTTCCCCGTTTCTTCAATGTGGGGTTACCTGGCGAACCGTGCCCGCCACGAGTTGCAGCACCAGGGGGGTTTGCCGGATCCGCAAGAGCAGCGCTGGGTGCAGGACTTCGCCGAAGCCGCGCTCGGACGCCGCTGGCGCCACGCCGATTTAGAGGATATTGAGCATATCCGCCACGCCGCCGATCTGCTGTGGGAAGATTCGCTGTTTGAAAAACCGATTCGCACACTGCTGCATGCCGCGCACGCGAACGCCTCGCTTTATGCGCTGCGTTCGGCGTCGCATAAGCTGCTGAACTACACCCAAAGCGCCCGCGAGTACCTTGATTTTCGCTATCAGGGATTAACTGTGGCCTATGAAAAGCTGGAGCAAAACATTTCCCGGCTGGAAGAGGACATGGCGCTGCTGCGTAGCTGCCAGGAAGGTGTTAGCGATGAAATTGAACACGAAGTGGAAGAGGCGCTCGCTGCAGCCGAAATCTATATTCATGGCCAACAATTTGAAATTGTCGAAGCCATTGATGCCTGGTTCCATGATGGTCAGTTAATGACAATGGTCAGAGACAGCCATGCCGACCTGCGTTTCGATGAACATTTCGCGCCGGGGCAACTGGTGCTGGAAAATGAAGGCCAGGCGCAGGTCGCACTTAGTAAAATTCGTTCGGTGTGCGAGACGATTTTAGTCGCGGCGCAGGAGCGCATCAGCCGTGAGCTGGCACAACGTTTCGACGAGCTGGAAAATACACTGGCGCGCTCGTTGAACGATGCGATGCGCCCCATCGAAACACGCATTAAAGAGGAACTCACGCACGCCGGTTTTCGCGCCCGTATCAGTTTCCCGGCGTTCCAGGCGAGTGCGCTCAACTTTAACGCTCGTTCGCTGTTTACCAATGTGATAGCGCCGCAAGACTTGCCGGCCGGGCAGGCACCGCGCGCTGGCAGCATGCGGGAAACCGTGTCTCGCTGGCTCAATAACCCCAGTTGGGGGTGGGACGATTATGTCGCCACGCGTACCCGCTATGTGATCGACCTTACGGCGTTAAATAAGAAACTCATCGACCATGTTGCTCATTTTTGTGAACAAATTCGTAAAGCTTTGAGCGCGCAGGTCGATGTTTCTGTTACGGCGGGAATGGCGACATTTTTTGCCGAGTTCTCGTTAAGTCTCGCGGGACTACAGGAAAGTTTGCGTGACAGCCTGGCGATACGACAGCAGAACGAGTCGTCAGTGTTGGCGTTGCGCCAGCAGTTGCAGCAGAGCATCAGGACAGCCAATTGGATCCATGAGGACGCACGCCTGTTACGCGATGATATACAAACCCTCTTCGCGGCAGATCTACCATGAAAAATCGACTACTGGACGGCCCGGGGCGCGTACTTGAGTGTATTCACCCGAAATTTATCGTGGATTTGGTGCAGGGCGTTGATGCGCCGCGCCAGACGCCGATTGTGCCTCAACAGCAGTTGTTTCGTGAGCGGCTGACGCAGGAGATCATGGCGCAAACGCAGCTGCGCCCGTGGGCGATGTCTGGCGTATTAAATGAGAACGACGCGCTGCGTCTGGGGCTGGCGGAAAAACTGGCCAGCATGCTTGACCCAGGGTATCTGGCATTAACCCGCATTACCGAGCGGCTGGCGGCGTTGCAACAAGCAGAGCGTCGTCCTGCCAACGCGACGCCTGGCGCGCAGCAGCAATATGACGAGCTGGTTGACCATTTTAGCCAACGTGCGGCGTGGAAAGAGAAAGCGCTGACCCAACGCGGGCTGGCCGTCCAGGCGGGGAACCATAGCGAACAAGTTTTTGCCCACTGGCGCGCCGGGAATTACAACGGCTGGTCGATGGCCGGGCGCTGCTATATCTCGCTGGAAGAGTTGCGCTGGGGGGCGTTTGGTGATGCCTGTCGCCTGGCGAATGAAGGCGTGGCGAAAATGCTGAAAGATAATCTGCGTGCGATGGCTGCCGATTTTCTGGCGCAGGGGATTAATGCTTCTCCGGCGACCCGACATTTCTATCACCAATGGCTGGCGACACCTTCAACGCCAGGATTGATGGACTACAAAGATTTACTCGGCTGGCTTGGCGACTGGTGTGATGCTGAACGCCATCCGATCTGCTGGTCTGTCACCCAGAGCTGGCAAACGGTGGCGCTCGGCATGCCACGGCTCTGTTCCGCGACACGCATCGCGACGGCGATGGTCGACGAAGTGTTTGGTGAGTAGACCGCTTTCCCGCGCGTTAACCTCCGCCTTCTATCTATAAAGGCGGCACGGGTTAATGGTGAAAGGGCCGGGCAAAACCCGTAAAGTGCATTTTCTTCCCCGTCATGCGCGAGTGCATGCCTGAGCCACCATCTGTTGCTGATCGCGCGCGGTGGATGCGGTTTTCTACTGGCAACAAAAAGGCCCCTGACGGGGCTTTTTTGATCGAGCACTTTTAGTGTCCTGTCGACTCGACGGGGTTCTCTGCTGCCTCTTTCGCTTGCGGTACATCACCGAAGCGTTTCGCATACAGCGCGGTGATAATCGGCACCAGAATGGCCGTCACGATTACACTCGCGGCGACCAGCGCGGTTGCGGATGCGGCAACCGGTTCGAACGCCGGGTTAATTTGCGCGATAATCACCGGGTTTGCCACCGCCGCGCCCGCCGCAGATGAGGCTGCGACACCTGCTGTTCCGTTACCGCCACCAATCACACGGTCGGCGATGATCAACGGAATACCGGTGATGATAATCACCGCGACGCCGAGGAAGATGCCCAGCAGGCCAGTTTGCATGATAACGCTCAGGTTGATGGTGTTACCCAGCGCGAAGCCGAAGAACGGGATCAGCACTGGCGTTGCTTTACTGAAGAAAGCGCGCAAATCATGATCAAGGTTACCCAGCGCGAAACCAATCAGGAATGGCAGCACGGCGCCGACAAAGTGGTGCGGTTCAAACGAGGCCAGACCGGCGGAGCCGAGGATCACCATGGTCATCAGCGGGCCGGATTCCAGCGACATCAACACAAATGCACCAGACTCCTCTTTGCTGCCATACTGGTTCATCAGGCTCGCGTACAGACCGCCGTTGGTCATATCCATGGCGGATACCAGCGCCAGCACGGAAAGCCCGGCGAAGAATCCGGTCTGGATGCCGGTGTCCGGAATAAACGATGCGGCAATCATTGCCACGACCCAGGCGACAGCGATTTTGGTGAGTACCAGCGTGCCTGATTTACGTAAAACAGTACCGGTAGCGCGTAAATCAATGGATGCGCCGATACAGAAAAACCACACGGCAAGGATGGGTACCGTGCCGGTAATCATCCCTTTAGTGAATGAACCGAAATAAGCGCCGGTATCCGGTGCCAGCGTATTCAAAATTGCCCCTAACAGCAGCGGAACCAGCATCATCCCGCCAGGAATGCGTTCTATCGTGGCCTTGATTTTCATAATAAATCCTCACTGCTCGTCATTCACCATGAACGAGGAAAGCTAAAAATTAAAAGTTCGTAATTTCAATCCATTAAAGAATTTCTCAGGCAGGGCATTCGCTATCGATTGCCGCTGGTCGCCGCTTCAAAAGACGTTGTGTTGCGCCATTCTGCGGGTTTATGTCGTTATCATCCGATCAATGGAATATCTATTCAATAAGAATGAAACAATGTTTTAGTTACGCCGATCACATATTTTGCGTAAAGATAATCTGAGGTTCGTTTATTTATTTTTGCTGTAAATGAGTTGTGAAGAAATATATGGAGAAGATGTCAAGGAAGGTAATAATCACGACGGTGATTACCGGCGTATTTTTAGCCTGTAATGCATTAGATGTTTCTTATTCCAGAAGAGAGAAAAAGCGTTAAAACTGTGAGGAGGATTATTGCGTGGTAAAACTATGTGAATTTGATCACATTTTTAAACCCTGTTAGGGTAAAAAGGTCATCCACTGCCCAGCAGGCGTCAACAGGTTCGGTTGTACAGGCTTTAAACAGTCCGTGTAAGTAAACCTGCTACGCTTGAACAGGAAGGCTGAAAAGCCAGTTAAAACGCCCGGCAGGGAGAGTTCGCCGGGCGGTTCAGGGCGAAAGTCTAAAGAGGAATAGATGCATGCTAAAAAGGAAAAAAATTAAACCCATCACCTTGCGTGATGTGACCATTATCGATGATGGCAAATTGCGTAAAGCGATTACCGCCGCATCGTTGGGTAACGCCATGGAGTGGTTCGATTTTGGCGTTTACGGCTTTGTGGCCTACGCCCTTGGTAAGGTGTTCTTCCCCGATGCAAACCCCAGCGTGCAGATGATTGCCGCGCTCGGGACCTTCTCGGTTCCGTTCCTGATTCGTCCGTTAGGCGGCCTGTTCTTCGGCATGTTGGGCGATAAATACGGCCGACAAAAAATCCTCGCGATAACGATAGTGATCATGTCCGTCAGTACCTTCTGTATTGGTCTGATTCCATCGTATGCCACCATTGGTATCTGGGCACCGATTTTACTGCTGCTGTGTAAGATGGCGCAGGGCTTCTCGGTGGGCGGCGAATATACCGGCGCATCGATCTTTGTCGCCGAATACTCGCCGGACCGAAAACGCGGCTTTATGGGTAGCTGGCTGGACTTCGGTTCCATCGCCGGTTTTGTACTCGGCGCGGGCGTAGTCGTTCTGCTTTCTACCATTGTCGGTGAGGATAACTTCCTCGACTGGGGCTGGCGTATCCCGTTCTTCCTGGCGCTGCCGCTGGGGTTAATTGGTCTCTATCTGCGCCATGCGCTGGAAGAGACCCCGGCATTCCAGCAGCACGTCGACAAACTGGAGCAGGGCGATCGCCAGGGATTGCAGGATGGGCCGAAAGTCTCGTTTAAAGAGATTGCAACTAAACACTGGCGCAGCCTGCTGGCCTGTATTGGTCTGGTGATTTCCACCAACGTGACCTACTACATGCTGCTGACCTACATGCCAAGCTACCTGTCGCATAACCTGCACTATTCCGAAGACCACGGCGTGCTGATCATCATTGCCATCATGATTGGTATGTTGTTTGTGCAGCCAGTAATGGGGCTGTTGAGCGACCGCTTCGGCCGCCGTCCGTTTGTCATTCTCGGCAGCATTGCGCTGTTTGTACTGGCGATCCCGGCCTTCATTATGATTAACAGCAACGTTATTGGCCTGATTTTCGCGGGCCTGCTGATGCTGGCGGTGGTGCTGAACTGCTTTACCGGCGTAATGGCCTCGACGCTGCCTGCGATGTTCCCGACGCATATTCGTTACAGTGCGCTGGCGAGCGCGTTTAACATCTCTATCCTGATTGCCGGTCTGACGCCGACGCTGGCAGCCTGGCTGGTGGAAAGCTCAGCCAACCTGCTGATGCCTGCCTATTACTTGATGGTGGTTGCGGTGGTTGGCCTGATTACTGGCCTGACGATGAAAGAGACGGCTAACCTACCGCTGAAAGGGGCGACCCCGGCGGCGTCGGATCTGCAGGAAGCGCGGGAAATCTTGCAGGAACATCACGATAATATTGAGCAGAAAATCGAAGATATCGATGAAGAGATCGCGCAGTTGCAGGAAAAACGTGCGCGCCTGGTGCAGCAACATCCAAAAATAAACGAGTAATACCCATCCCGGATGGCATCGCCATCCGGGCTTTTTTAACATCCCGCCGCTATATAATCCCCGTTCGCACTCACCGGAATGACCGTTAAAAACAGCACCAGCGCGAACAGCATCAGCGCCACGCCACCGGCGATTTTCAACAGCGGAACGAATCTGTGTAACGTGCTTGCCTCACCGCCAAAAAACGCCGCTGTGCTGTTACGCGCATAACGCACCGCCAGCGACAAGCCGGCGATCGACAGTGCCGTGCCGACCGCCATGGTCATCACCGCCGCAATACCCCAACTCACGATGCCCAGTGCGTTGGCGAAGAGCAAAATCATGATTGCGCCGCTGCATGGCCGTACACCGATAGCGAGGATCACGCCGAGACGCGTTTTCCAGTCACCTTGTGTGCTAGCGCCAACGCCGTGGTGGCCGCAGCCACACAGATCATCGTGCTGATGGGCGGGCGTAAGCGAGTGGATGGTCAGTTTGCGCGGCTTCAGGCTTTTCAGCGCGTTCCAGACAACAAACGCCCCAAAACCACCAATCATCACTGCGCTTATTTTCTCAACGTACCAGCGGCTTTCACTGAGGTCGCCTGCGGCAAGGTTGAAACCGACCGCCAGAATAAAGACGAACAGAATAGCGCTTACGCCTTGCATCAGGCTGCCCAGCACGGGAATGACACGCGTCGCTATCTGGCTTTCGTTGTTGGTGCTAAGCCAGGTGGTAACAATAAACTTGCCGTGGCCGGGGCCAATAGCGTGCAGCACGCCATAAAAGAAAGCGCCGGTCAGCAGCCATAAACCGCCGCTGTACTGGTGGTTATTCAGTTGCAGCAAATACATCACCAGATAGCGGTGCAGGGTGATTTGTGTCGCCAGGCACCATTGCAAAAAGGCCGCCCAGTGCGCATGTAAAACGAAGGCAGCAGCCAGCACCACCGCCAGCAGGGCAACGGCGGCGGGCAAGCGCCAGTCACGGGTAAGAAGTTGCGTGGTCATAAGTGTGTGGGCGTTGGGGGTATCCCCGGAGTATAGGCGGCGAAGCACGTTGGCTCCAGTCTTCGCCGCGATTTGTCTTACACGTTGAGCTGACGTTTGTGCCAGCGCCCCAGAACCAGTACTGTAGTCAGCGCGCCAAGCAGGGCGCAGAACATATCCGACTGGGTATCCCACGGATCGCCCTGGGTGCCGAGAAACTCATCCGCACCCTGGCCCATCGCCAGCGCTGCCCACCACTCAATGAGTTCGTAGGTGGCGCTAATCGCCAGCGCAATGCAGCAGACGATAAAGTCGAGCATCTTCCCGCCCCGCACATACTGCCCGCGCAGCAATATTTCTCTGGCCGCAAGTGCGGGCACCAGCCCCTGAAAGAAGTGGCCGAGTTTGTCATAGGGATTACGGCTTAGCCCAAAGAGCTGTTGCACATCAAAGCCGATCGGCACTTTCGCGTAGGTATACATGCCGCCGACCATCAGAATGATGGCGTGGAAAAAGATCAGCACATACAGCAGCGATGTCAGCGGATAACGGCGCCAGGTCACGAGCAACAATGGCACGACAATCATTACTGGCACCACTTCCATCAGCCAGGTCACCCGGTCTTTGGCAAACCAGCCGGTATAAATCAGGATCAGTAACAGCACCAATGCCGCTGTATATAGCGAAGTACGATTTACGCTTTTAACCATTTGAATGTCCGTTTCGGCAAAAGAGACACTATCGGCGTGATGGCGTGGAAAAACAAGGTGCTGCGATTTTCCGCGAAATGCAGGTCAGGGAGAGGACGTATGGGCCAGGCGTATGTATCCCCAAAAGCAAAAACCCAGCTATAGGCTGGGTTCTCTGAATTAGTGGTGTCCGGACCTGGACTAACGCCGTCAGGCGTTGAACAGCGCGCCTGTCGCGCTGGCCCCGAAGGGGAGAGCCGCTTGCGGCGAATAATCGAACGTAGTTCGATGGAGAATCCTTCTCTCCAAAAGCAAAAACCCGCCTTTTGGGCGGGTTTTCTGAATAAGTGGTGCCCGGACCCGGACTAACGCCGTCAGGCGTTGAACAGCGCGCCTGTCGCGCTGGCCCCGAAGGGGTGAGCCGCTTGCGGCGAATAATCGAACGCAGTTCGATGAAGGAGCCGGGAGCAGAAAAGCAAAAACCCAGCCATAGGCTGGGTTCTCTGAATAAGTGGTGCCCGGACTCGGGAGCATTCAGTTATCTATTAAATTGAAATGAATCATAAAACTATTATTCCCAGCCAGTCAAGACCCGTGGTTTGACCCGCGTTTTCATTCGCAGTAAAAATGATGGAATAATTATAAATAATGCAGGTAATGGGGAGGTTAAAAGGCAGGAAAGCTGAATGATTCATGGTATGCCTGGAAAGCTGAGCCTTTGCGTGCCACTCAGCAAACTTCCTTGTTCTGGACTGACCCCACAACAGTAGACATTTCCTGTCCTCACGACGAGGCCTGTTCAAAGGCCTCCGGACTGACGCCGCCGAGATGGCTGTGGCGCCGGGCCCGGTTGTAGAACACTTCAATGTAATCGAAGATATCGGCCCGGGCCAGATCCCGGGTTTTATAGATGCGCTTTCTGATCCGTTCTTTTTTCAGCGAACTGAAGAACGACTCCGCTACCGCATTATCCCAGCAGTTGCCACGCCGGCTCATGCTCGGGGCCAGGTTATTGGCCCGGCAGAAGCGCTGCCAGTCGTCGCTGCCGTACTGGCTGCCCTGATCGCTGTGTACGATAACCTCGCCGTCCGGTTTTCGTCGCCACACGGCCATCATGAGCGCATCCAGCGCCAGTTCGCGTGAGAGAGTGGGTTTCATCGACCAGCCCACCACGTTACGGGCGAAGAGATCGATAACCACCGCCAGATATAACCAGCCCTGCCAGGTGCGGATATAGGTAATGTCGGTTACCCAGACCTGATTGGCCCGGACAACGGTAAACTGCCGCTGCACACGATTAGGCGCAACCACTGAAGGTCTGCCGGCGATACGACGCGGAGCTTTATAGCCGCGCACGGCTTTAATCCGGTTCAGTTGCATAATACGGCCCACCCGATTTTTACCGCAGATTTCCCCGATTTCGTTCAGGTCGCCATGAACCCGGCGGTAACCGTATACGCCTCCGCTCAGTGAATAGGAGTCACGGATAAGCGTCAGCAGACGCTGGTTATCTTTATCCCGCGCGGAGACCGGGTTATGCAGCCACGCATAAAACCCGGCCCGGGCAACGCACAACACCCGACACATCGTCATGACACCCCATACAGTGCGGTGCTCATTGATAAAGCGGTACTTCAGTCGGGCTCCCTTGCAAAG
Organism: Kosakonia sacchari SP1; assembly: GCF_000300455.3. Classification (NCBI taxonomy): domain Bacteria; kingdom Pseudomonadati; phylum Pseudomonadota; class Gammaproteobacteria; order Enterobacterales; family Enterobacteriaceae; genus Kosakonia; species Kosakonia sacchari. The sequence goes on along the minus strand of NZ_CP007215.2, from coordinate 4,444,689 downwards.
TACCGCGCGGCCTTTTTCAGTATGTCCCGTTCTTCCTCAGTGCGCTTCAGTTGGGCCCTGAGCTTCAGGATCTCGCTTTTCGCTTCCAGTAAATCACGGGCATGCTGCTCGCTGTTATCGGGTTTAATAGCCCGTAACCACTTATAGAGACTGTGTGCTGAAACGCCCAGCCGGTCAGAAACTTCGGCGACGGAATAACCGCGTTCCGTTATCTGACGGACGGCTTCTTCCTTAAATTCAGGTGTAAATCGTGGTGTGCCCATACGCTCCTCCTATGCTCAAACTATAGGGCAGGATCGTCTACCGGGGCGGGGTCAGTCCAACTATAGGGCAGGATCGTCTACCGGGGCGGGGTCAGTCCACAGCACTCTTCAATTAAGAACGAGATGAGTTCTTCAAGTTTTTCATAGTGGGAATGGCAGAAAAGGGTTCTACCTTGCCTTTCTTGCTTAATCAGGCCGACGGACATCAGCGATGACAGATGATGACTTAGCGTAGATGCGGGAATCTCAATTCTCTTTTGAAGGTCACCTACAGACATCCCTGTTGGCCCCGCTTTGACCAGATCTTTATAGATTACCAGCCGAGTCTGATGCCCCAATTCTTTTAGTGCAGATGCAGCCGATGCGATATCCATCATATTCCTCAATAAACATTTCTATAATTTTAGAATAATGGAAATTAAAACATCTATCAATACACGTTTCTTTTGCATATTTTGCAAAAGAAGATATAAACAATACATACCTATTTATGTCATAAAGGCATTATTGAGTTTATTGTCGTTTAAGCATCTAATTATTGCGGTTTTAACAGTAATAATCCCTGCGAGTTAAACCTGCTTCAAACTGACGTGGAAAGTACCTGGCGGGGACATATATCCACAATATTATGAAAGATGAGTACTCTTAAAAAAGGATCATCCGGGTGAAAGGTTCACATTGGAATAAATGGGATTTACACATCCACAGTCCGATGACGTGGCTGGCAAATAATTATAACGCTCAGGATATTGAAGGCTTCGTCCGTAAACTCGGAGAGCAGCAGTTATCCCTTGTCGCCGTAACCAACTATTTTTACTTCAGACAGAACGAACTAGAAACTATCAGAAATGAAATCGCCAGACAGGGACTTGCGATCACGGTTCTCGGGAACGTTGAATTTCGGCTTGATCAGCAGAACAAAAACGGCGAATTCATCAACATACATATTCTCTTTTCAGAAAAGCTGAGCACCGAACGTATCAACGAAGCCCTTTCCCGCCTCCCAATACGCCTCACTGATGGCGACGGAAAAAATGTGTACTGTTGTGAGAAAAGCGTCAGAGAAAGCGATCATGGAGTAGATACCATTACTGTCTCATTATCCGGACTCACTAACCACCTAAATTCTGAACTACGACCTTTTCAAGATTACCTTATCGCCGTTTGCCCCAATGGTTACGGAGGGTATCGTCCAGGAGCTACCGGACGTTCTGCTGCAGCGGCAACCGAGATAGACCGTCAGGGCCAGATAATCTTCGGGGGTGTTGATGACCGCACGTTTTTCCTAAGCACAGAACGCTATCCCGGAGCGACGATCAAACCAGTTTTTCTTTGCTCAGATGCGCACAGCCCAGAACAGATTGGCGGGCGATATACATGGGTCAAGGCGCTTCCCACCTTTGAGGGATTAAGGCAAGCCATGCTCGAGCCCGAATGTCGTCTTGCGTTAGACCAAACCTCGCCCGCCCAGCGGCTACCAAAAGTGCATTTCAGCCGCCTTGAAGTGGGTGGCCCAATTTTCCACGGCCAGAGTATTTGCTTCAGGAAATTATCCATCCCCCTTAACCCGGACATGGTAGCCATTATTGGTGGTCGGGGAACAGGGAAAAGTCTCCTTCTGGATGCGATTCGCTCACAGTTTGCCGGAGCTGCCAGCCGCGGCAGTGAAATACGTGACGTTAATGTACAGCACCTCATTGTGGAACTTGATAAGGCCAACGGAGAAAAAGTACTTTTTGAAAGTCGGAGCGAAGGGTACGAATATCTCCATGTATCTCAGGGTGAGATCAAGCTGCTCTGTCAGCAACCAGGCTTGATCAGCGATGAAATCAAAAAAATGTTACGTCTTTCAATAGAGGATATCCCGGAATCACTCAGGGAGGCACTGGCGGATAACCTGAGCGACTATCGTGCATTTCGTGAATACCACAGCTTTCGTGATGAACAACGGCAGGCCATCAACACGGAGAGTTATCATGTTGGCGTAATAAAAGCCGCTCAGGATAAAATCAACACACTGACCAGCGAAAAAAATAAGCGCCTGATCGAACAATTTCAGATTAACAGCTCTCGCAGTACGGTCCTGGCAAAGTCGCTGACCAGCACAAGCCTTCTGCTTCGTGAGACAGTTGAAGCAGAGGCCAGTCTGAATATGCGCATCCAAGAAGTTAATGATGCTGGCACGGAGGCTGTTCCCATTCCGCCGCTTGATCTAACTTCCCACAAAGCCTGTGTGTCAGCCCATATCACCGCGCTGGAGAAGCAACAGGTACAGCTCGAAGAAGAAAATAAAAGAATCGTTATTGCCTTCCGGGAGCAGGGTATTGAACAGGATATTTCCGGTGTGCTAGAGAAAATTCGCGGTTACCAAGAACAGATCCAGCATGCCACCCTCCGTCAGGGAGAGATTCAGCAGCGCGTCGTGCAGGCAAAAATCGGAACAGAACAACGGGCCACGCTGGCGACTGATTTTGTACACCATCTGCTGGGTAAAAAAGAGAAAATCGACAACACCTTTGCATCTCTGACGGAAAAGCCGCATCTGACCACTGACCAGCGAGAGCTGATCCGTGAAATACTCATGGATATCCGTATCTTCGGGCAACCTCATTTTGATATCCCCGCGTTTTACAGTGGAATACTTGAGCGTGTTAACAGGGGAAAGTTTCGCGTTTCAGGCGAATTATCTACCGAGGAAAGACTACGGACGGTATTTGGTGTGCACAGTATCGAGGATTTTTTGGCTCTTATAGCTGGTCAGAAAACGATCTCCCTTCCTGAGATGCCGGGCGAAAAAATCTCCATTGAAACATTTGTATGGAAAAGTGAATATTTTAACTCCCAAGGGCCTTTTGCACTGCTTGCCTTTCTTTTCAGCCCAGAAAGTATTTCACGTTATCTGACAGTAAGGGCAGAATTTGAATATAAAGGGAAAACAGTTGAAAAACTTTCCGCCGGGCAACGGGGAACGTTTTACGTATGCCTCAAGCTAGCCACTGATGCCTTTGGTTCCCCCTTCGTGTTCGATCAACCAGAAGACGATCTTGATAACGACTTCATTATGCACAATCTGGTACCTTTATTCCGCAAGATCAAACAATACCGCCAAGTAATCATCGTTACCCATAATGCCAATTTGGTTGTCAACTGCGATGCTGAGCAGGTGCTTATCGCCAACAATACGGATGAAATGATCAGTTATCGTTGCGGGGCCCTAGAATATGGCGATCACGGTGAAGAAAACAGTATGCGAAAAGCAATATGCGATGTACTTGAAGGTGGGCGTACTGCCTTTGAAGCACGCGAGCAAAAATATGGTATGCTCCTGATAGGCTAAAGAATTATCAAGTCGACAAGGTGAAATTAAAGAAGATATGGCCGCAAATTTACAGGCCATATCTTTTTTATGATAGCCTGAAGCGAACCTTTAAATCAGAACACCATTGCTACCATCTCCCCAAGACTGTCAGCCCTTTTCATCCCTAAGGAGGAATGAAGTGTCAGAATCTGGTTGAACCAGAATGGCACCCTATACCAAGGTACTCATTCGGAATCGTGGCTGATCCCTAAAGGTAAATAATAATAATGACTACAGAAAAACATGGGTCGACACTAGCGTACTGGTTCCGCTGTACCTGGGAAATTGCACTGACAGCAGTCGTCAGTGCAATAGTAACTTGCCTATTTATACTGGTGGCCGTTCTTGTTTTCAGGATGAAAGAAACCGGCAGCGCCGTAGACTGGCTATCGGCAATCCTGAACTTGGCTACTGTATTGACCGCAATTGCGGCATTTGTTGTAGCACGGAGTTGGCTTCCCCAACTCACCACCCAGGAGGGGTACAAGCTTGCCATCAGCCTTGTGAATGACGAGATTCGAACTCTTGATCGCAGCAATCCATTGAAAGACGATGTCAATAAGGCTGTGCAGGCCGTAAAAAATCTTGGAAATAGAAGGACTATCCTTAACACAGAACCTGAAATTACAAAACTCCGAAGTATCATAACATCCGCCGAAAAACGACGGAAAAAAATGCGGGATCTGAGAAAAAAAATGGAAACATATGGTCTTGAACCCGCAACTGACCGAGCCGCTGCACTTGAAAAGATGTTATCCGCACTTGGTAAATGCATTGATCGGGCGAATACTGCACAAGTGCTGCTGACGGTGTTGAGTCTAAAAGGCTCAATAACCGAGCCATCTCAAGAACTTATAAATTCTGATCGATTCTCAATGATTGAACGCTTGAATAATGGGGAGGACTGGGAAACTCTGACTATGGAGAATCTTTCGGAACTGGACAAAGCATGGTGGGACATGACTCGTGAACAAGAAGAGTTTCTCGGGAAAAACAGCCAGATTGGTAAGCTCTTTAAGGTACGCCGGTAAGTCCGAAGAGGGTTATGTGCAGAAGATACGGGTGAGGATTACGTTCCAACAAATCGTCGAAGAAAGCTGGACTATTTTGCTTAAATAGAGCTCAACAATTTGCCTGATTTGTGTATTTTTAGTAGATTGTTAATTAAACAAAAGAGGGGGCGTTGCCATGAGTGAGAACGGTTTCAATAAAGATGACCTGAGCAGCACCTTTGCGCGCTTCACCACAAAACGCCGTAATATCGTTAGTGATGAGTCCAAGTTAAAGCGGAAAAAACCTGAGCCAATTGCACTATCCAGCGCAACCAATGCATGTGGAACCGCCGTACTGGATGGTATAGCAAATATTCTGACCGTAACTCCCGAACGTAAAAAACGAAATGAAGAATGGGGAGCACGTTGGGAAGAAGAAAGGACTGAATGGTGTGGTTTGACAAAATAGTTATAAACAAAAACAGTTAAAAATCGATTATTTTATCTACTTCACCACTTAAAATAACAAAATAGTTTTAAATTAATATCCCAAAGTGGAGTTTACTAATACGGGAAAAGAAACACAATAATTCTAAACTTTTCCTATTTCTTGTGTTTGTGCTATTCGATAACCCATGGTTCTGTATCCGCGCAGCCGTTTATCCCACATTCGAAGCAAGGCTGGATGCCCGAGGTTATGAGCACTGTCGCGGGCAAGCGACCAACTGTCCGGAAATTCCTGAATGCTGGACCCCAGCGGAACGAAACCATGCCCATTACGGCCCCGCCTTCTTCGCAGCAGAAAGCCGCTCGTAGACTTGACTACCAAGCCATTTCGATACCAGCTCCTGCATCTCCGGCTTGCCCATGTAGTCGGTGAACAGCTCCTCGTTCAATTCAATGCGCTCGATGAAGAGGGACTCTAGCACTTGCCTGAAAACCAGTTGGAACTTGTCGAGGGAGTTAACCTCGGCCGCCTTCTGCAGAGCTTCGCTTCGGCTGGCCGCCTCGGAGATCTGATCGAAGAACAGTTGATCTGCTTCGTTCAGTTCGCCCCCAAAACGTTGATTGATGATATCGATGAGGCGCGACAGCGAAACATGTTCCTCGCGCAACATTCCAGACCCAACCTCACGCGGGCCATCCAGCGGTTTGGCATAGCCCTCATTGAGGCTGATCGAGCCTTCGCTGATCTTCTGCAACCGGTAATAATCGAGCTCAATCTCCTCATCAAATTGATATCCCGGTCCACTCTTGCGCTTAGGCAGCTTCAGCGCGAGGTGCCGCAGGTACGTAAAGAGTTTTTCTAAATCGCTGTCTTGATAGGGGATCACCTGACTCAAGAAACTGTAGAGATTACGAAAGGCTTGTAGTTTGCCGCGCCAAAGCTCGGCTTCCGCCTCCTCCGTGTTCTGCAACTGCACGAAGCGCGCGACTGCCTGATCGATAATCGCGTTCATCGCCTTGTGGTCGCCGGGACTTTGGCGGCGCTTTGGCGCGAAGAACACGCGTGCGAACTCGGCCACCTCGGTCTGCAGGTACACGCCAGACGCATCAAGCTCGGCTTTGACCTCGTAGAGCTTGTCGGGATCGACTTTCTCACCCATGACTGAGCCATCGTAGTACTGGCGGAAAGCCTCCTGGATCTCGCCGGGCTCATTGACGAAGTCGAGCACGAAAGTGTCGTCCTTAAGCGGATGGGTACGGTTCAAGCGCGACAGAGTCTGCACCGCCTGAATGCCCTCTAGGCGCTTGTCCACATACATCGTGTGCAACAACGGCTGATCGAAGCCGGTCTGGTATTTTTCGGCCACCAGCAGAACGCGGAAATCCGGCTTAGTGAAGGTGTCGGGCAGCTCTTTCTCTTTTAGGCCGTCATTCATCTCAACCTCTGTGTACGACTTCTCCGGGATCTTGTCGTCTTCCACGCTGCCCGAGAACGCCACTAGGCTCTTGAGAGGATAGCTCTTCTCCTGGATGTAGCGGTCGAACTCCTGCTTATAGCGCACGGCCTCCAGCCTTGACCCGGTCACTACCATCGCCTTGGCATGCCCGCCAATCTTGTGTCGAGTGAAGTGCTGAAAGTGTTCGACCATCACCTCAGTTTTCTGGCCGATGTTGTGCGGATGGAGGCGCATGAAGCGGGCTAGTGCCTTAGCGGCTTTCTTGCGTTCGACATTGGGGTCTTCCTCGGCCTTCTTGATCAGCTTGTAGTAGGTCTTGTAGGTAACGTAACTCTTGAGAACGTCCTCGATGAAGCCCTCCTCGATAGCCTGGCGCATGGTGTAACGATGGAATGGCTCACCGTTGCGGCCGAAAATCGCCAGCGTCTTGTGCTTGGGCGTGGCGGTGAAGGCGAAGAAGCTCATGTTCGGTTGATGGCCCCTCTTGGCCATGGAGCGGAACAGTCGCTCCAGTTCGACTTCGCCTTCCTCCTCCGCCATTTCTTGTGCCTTGCGGCGCAGCTCGGCACCGCCCAGTACGCCCTTGAGCTCGGTTGCTGTCTCGCCCGACTGCGAGCTGTGCGCCTCGTCGATGATCACCGCGTAGTTACGTGTGGGCAGATGGCTCTTTCTGCCTTCGCCGCGCTCCTCGCTCAACTTGGACAGCTGCCCAGACACGAATGGAAATTTCTGCAGCGTGGTGATGATAATCGGCACGCCATCTTCAAGAGCCTCTGCGAGCTGGCGCGAATCCTCGTCGATATTCAGTACCACACCTTGGCGGTGGTCAAACTGGTAGATGGTGTTCTGCAACTGACGGTCGAGCACCACACGGTCGGTGATGACGACCACACTGTCGAACAGCCGCTCGTCGCGCTCGTTGTGCAAGCTAGAAAGGCGATGCGCCAGCCAGGCAATGGTGTTGCTCTTACCGCTGCCGGCCGAGTGCTCGACTAGGTAATTATGTCCAACCCCCTCGGTAGCTGCAGCCGAAACCATCTCGCGCACCGCTTGCAACTGGTGATAGCGCGGAAAGATCAGGTTTTCCTTGCGTACCTTTTTGCCATCGTCTGTGGTTTTTTCTTCAATATTCAGGTGCAAAAAACGGGCAAGTAGATCAAGCAAACTGTCGCGCTGTAGAACCTCTTCCCACAAATACGCTGTTTTGTAGTTGCGATCGTCCCGGTCGGGCGGGTTGCCCGCACCGCCACGAAAACCCCGATTGAACGGCAGGAAATAGGTGGAGGCCCCGGCCAAGCGAGTGGTCATGTACGCCTCCTCAGTGTCCACCGCGAAATGCACCAAGGTGCGCTTAGTGAACACGAAGATCGGTTCGCGTGGGTCGCGGTCATGGCGATACTGGTGGATGGCATTGGCCGCAGTCTGGCCACTTAAGGGGTTTTTGAGTTCCAGCGTCACCACCGGAATGCCGTTGACCGACAGCACCATGTCCAGCGACTTTTCAGACTTCGGGCTGAAATGCAATTGGCGGGTCAGCCCCAGCCGATTGGCCTGGTAGCGCGCTTCCAGCTCCGGATTCAGGCCGTGGGCCGGGCGGAAGAAGGCAATTCGCAGCGTCTTGCCAAAACACTTGAAGCCGTGGCGCAGCGTGGCTAGGGCGCCATGAGTATCCAGCCATTTACAAAGTGACTCCAGCACGCGCGCACCGGTTTGTTCGCCATGCAAGGCCTCCAGCTTTTCCCACACCTTGGTTTGGGTAGCACGGATGAAGGCCAGCGCCTCATCGGGGAAGATCGCTCGCTCGCGGTCAAAGCCTTTGGCGTCGACCCGTTTGTAGCCGTCATCCAGCAAGACCGCATCGATAGCGGTTTCGAAGGCGGCTTCACTGGTGCGTTTCATTTGGTGGCCCTCGACATTCTCTTTTCTAACCAAAACACCATCACTTGCGCAAACTCTGGAAGCTCTCCAGTTTGGGTTCCATCCCATTTCTTGAGTTCTTGCGCAACGTTCAAGTTACCCTTCCCAAGTCGCTGCTTGAACGCATCTAGCACTGCCTTACGGTTGTTTGCCAGACGTGACCAATTGAGGTTGAGTACATTGTTCAATGCTGCATCTATCGTTGCATCATCGGACTTGATTTGGCCATCCCCAAGGAATTTAATCTTTCGCTCAATGGGATGCGCGGGGTCACTCACGCTGAAGCAAAGGACAGAATTACCCTTGCGGGTGTCGCAATGTTGATCCTTTGCAGCGCGCCCCTTGCCCCCAAGACAAGCACCTAGCAGGTTACTAAAGTCCAATTGACGTGCGGGAAACCCAGTCTGGCTCTGCCAGTGCTCAATTTTCATTTCATCTTCATTGGCACGGATTCTGGACTGGCAGTAGCAGCACAGGCCGCGCTGCTCCGCCACCAATGTTTGCCGCAAGGCGGCTTTGTCACCGTAGTTGTCGTAATCGGCATGTGGCTTCAGGCGATGCTGGGTCAAGCTGCCGGGCTCCTGCCCCTTCTGTATGGTCCGCATCTACTCGTCGCCCTCCAGAAAGCGGATCAGCGAACTGGCCCGGGTTAACTCGGGTTCATCCTCGCCGAGCTGGTGTTCAAGAGCCGCAATGCTGGAGCGAGCTTCGTCGAAACGCTCCTGGTCGATCAGTTCGAAGAGGCTCTTTAGCTCACCCTCCACCTGCCGGTTTCGCACCGGCGCACCCATGAACTCCTGAAGGATGCGGTTGGCATCCATGCCATAGGCCTCAGTGGGAATGGTAACACTCACTTTGCCATCCACAATTTCGAGGAAACGTACGCATCTTGCTGGCACCTCGCCCAACACTAGTGGCGAATGAGTGGTCACAACAAACTGGCAAGCCTTGAAGGTGTCGCGCAGACGTTGCAGCACCTCGCGTTGCCACTTCGGATGCAGGTGCAGCTCGATCTCGTCGATCAGCACCAGCGCCTCACCCTCGGCTATTGGGTTTTTGAGATTAGGATTGGCGACAGCAAGACGGCGGGTTAGGTCAAAAACCAAAGCAATCAATCCCCGCTCGCCGTCGGATAATTGCTCCAAAAATAACTGCTTTCCCACTTTTTTGTCGTTGATCTGCTCAGCTATCGTCGCGTCTTTCATAACAGAGTAACGAGGTGGGTTTTCTTCATGAAACCAAAATTCTTTGATCTGGGGCATTAGGCTGGAAATAGCTTCCTGAAGCAGCTTCATAATCCGTTCCCCATACTGCACAGTTTCTTTGCGAAGCACGCGGGTCGAGAATATAGCACGTTGCCACTTGGCAAATTCGTTCAGCGATATCTCAAGTTGCGTCAACGATTTTGAGAATGCCGCCCCCTGCTTGAAAGGCAATGTGCCTTGAAGTTTTGTCGGAAGCCTTGAAAGCAAGCGGTGTGTTGAGTAGTAGACAACAAGTGGTTGTGTCGGGCTGCTTTTTAGGTAGCGCTTCAGCCTTGCCTCTGTTTCATGAGTGTCGGTAAAAAGCCAGTTCAGACGCTTCTCAAAATTTCCTTCCAGTCGCTTATCTATCCAAGTGATCTCATTTTTTAAGTTTTTGTAATCAGGCGTCCCCTTTTCCAGACGAGCCAAATCCTTCTTCATCTTGGCTTGCTTATGCCCAAGCGCCAGCTTTTCACCCTTATCAAGGCTTTCCTTGGATAGGAAGGTGATCAACTGCGCTGCACCCAAGCCACTGCTTTCCATTTCAATGATGCAGGTGTACTTGCCTTGCTGTATGTCGGCATCAAGTATCGGTAGTGCTTTCTCTCGCGAAACCGTAAATTCTGGCAAGGAATGGGAATACGTTATGGCTATAGCCTGCAGGATGGTTGATTTGCCTACGCCGTTGATACCGGCAATCACGGTCAGCCGCTCGTCAAAATTGATATCCAGCCGATCAAACCCTCGGAAGCTGGTCAGTCCTAAACTTTTCAATTTCATGAAGCCATATCCTCAAGCGGAATCTGTCCGGTGACGGCGGCGGTAATCAGCGCGGCGCGACGCTCCTTCAACAGATTGATGGAGCTTCGTATGTGTTCGCGAACAGGGGTCGATATCTCGGCGTCTCGTTCGAGGAAAGTGACGATCTTCTTTTGCTCGGCCATTGGCGGCAGAGGGATGTGAATCTCCCCGTATCGCGTTGGGCTCAGATTGGCTTGGCCGATCGCCGGAATTGCGTTCTTTCGAGCAAACTCCAGAAACAATGACGAATTCAGCAGCGCGACCAGGTATTGTGGCGTCGCACGATGATTCGTACGAATACGAACAAGATAGGAAGCGAAGGTCAAGGGCTCGTCCGGGTCGAAATCCACAAGCCCGACCTTCGCGATCTGATCAAGACTGTTCGTTCGGTTAAAGAGCAGATCGTTTCGCCGGAGCAGCAAGTGGCTGTCGACCTCGGTAATCATGCCGGACTTTGAAACATCAACCCGACCATCGACAATGCAGCTCATACGAAGAACTGTAATATCTCCTTCGTCCCTGATGCTATCCGACAGCCCATAGTCCGATGAAGCCCAAGTGCGCTTCAACTGGCAGGTATCCCAGTGCGCAGGAATCTCGTCTAGCCACTCCAAACCGGAAGGCTTGAATACGACATTGGAATCGAGGCCGCGGGTGACGACGCGACTGATAAGGGCTGCCTGCTTTTCTTCCAGCAGCGCCAGTATGCGTTCCTTCTCGGCGATCAACCCATCGATTCGGGCGGTTTCGCGGTCAAGGTAGTCGGCGATGAGGCGCTGAATATCTTGGCTCGGGCAAGGCAGGTGATGCTGGCGCAGAACGTCGGGCGACACTCGCTTGAGGCCACCTGCACCTGTCATTGATGCCTCGCCGTCCTGTTTGAAAATCGAAGACTGGAAGTAGTAGAAAAGGAACCTACGCTCAGCCGCAGTCGGGCGAATCACGAACAGTTCCGAACTACCAAATCCTTTGCCGCCTACCAGGGCGTCGGCAATTGCAATATTGCCGTTCTCGAAGCATGGCGTGACTTTTGCCAGCACGATGTCGCCGTCCTCGAAGGCGGTATAGGACGAAGCGAGTTTCGAGAACTTGTCTGTATTCGGAATGAAGTACCCGCGCTTCACTCTGTCCATGGGCAGGAAGGTGAGATCGTCATCCTGATCAAATCCATCGAAGGCAATCGATGGATTCAACTCACACACATAACGAAGCGGGATGGTCGTCCAGCCCTGAGGCAGTGCATGGGCAGTACTCACTTTGTCACCTCGTGCAACAAATCCAGAATCCGCTGCTCCACGCCTGCCAGTTCCGCATCGATCACCTCCAACGGCCGCGGCGGCTGATACTTAAAGAACACGCGGTTGAAATTGATTTCGTAACCGACCTTGCCAATGCCGCCATCCTGCTCATCCAGCGTTTCGCGGTCGATCCAGGCATCGAGCACATAGGGCCGCACCTCGCGCAGCACGTAGTTGACGATGTCCTCCTTCAGCGGGATGTTCTCGGTATCCTTGAGAGTCGGGTCGGGTTCGTATTCCACCAAGGCTTTGTCCTCGGTGTGCAGCCCGAGCAGCGCATATAGCTCGCCAGAAGTCATCGTCGGCAGCGACTGGTGCGGGAACAACTCCGAACAGATGGTAACGTCGCTCTTTTTGTGGCGCTTGGCAATCACTGGCGCGGCTTCGGGATCCACCACGGTGAAGCAGTCGCGGAAGATTTTCTTTTGCGCCGAACCCTTAGCGCCCTTGGCCCAGCCTTCGACGTCGTTGGGCTGGTCTTTGAAAACCTGCTGCACGGTTTCCCAAGTGTCGTTCCAGTCCAATAGCGGTTCGCTGCCGAGTGTGTCCTGCACTGCTTGCAGGGCGTCGTACAATTCGGGGCAAGTGTTGAGGAAGCGCTCTCGTGCTTCGTCGGTGATCTGGAAGCGCAGTCGCAACGGGCGAAGCACGGTGATGCGGCGGTAGCCGAAGTCGGTGTTGTCGAACACGCGGCTGGTCTTGCTGTTCTCCATGGCGCCGTGTTCGCGGGTGACGGTATCTAGCGCGACCTGGTCGAGGTAACGGCGCTTATCGCCCAGGCTGCGCTTCATCGGCGTGTAGCGCTCGCGGGCGTCGATGAGCTGGATCTTGCCCTTGCGGTGCTCTGCTTTGCGGTTGGTGACCACCCAGATAAAGGTGCCGATGCCGGTGTTGTAGAACATCTGCTCGGGCAAAGCGATGATCGCTTCGAGCTGATCGCGCTCGATGATCCAGCGGCGGATGTCGCTTTCGCCACTGCCGGCGGCGCCGGTAAACAGGGGCGAGCCGTTGAACACGACGGCCATGCGCGAGCCTGGCTTATCGCGGTCACCGGCCTTGTAGTCCTGAAACTTGCTCATCATGTAGAGCAGGAACAACAGGGCGCCGTCGTTTATGCGTGGCAGCTTGCCACTGTAGCCACGGAAATTGGGCCATAGGTCGATGATCTTCTTCTCGGCTTTCCAGTCCACGCCGAAGGGCGGGTTGGCCAGCAGGTAGTCGAAGCGATGATCGGGAAACGGGTCATCGGTGAGGGTGTTACCCAGCACTACCTGGCCATCCTTGTGGCCCTTGATCAAGAGGTCGGAGGCGGCCACTGCGTAAGAGCGTGGGTTATAGTCCTGCCCAAAAACCTTGACCGTGGCTTGATCGTTGTGGGCGCGGATCCAATTCTGCGCCTCGGCCAGCATGCCGCCGGTGCCGCAAGCGGGGTCGCAGATGGTGACAATGACGCCTGCCTGAGTGAGCACGCTGGTGTCGGGTTCCAGCAGCAGGTTAACCATTAGCTGAATAACTTCACGCGGGGTGAAGTGATCACCGGCCGTCTCGTTGGCAGCTTCGTTAAAGCGCCTGATCAGGTCCTCAAACACCAAACCCATGGTGATGTTGTCGACCTTACGCGGGTGCAGGTCGATTTCGGCGAACTGGGAGACTACCTGGTACAGGCGGTTGGACTCTTCAAGCTTCTCGATTTCCTTGTCAAATTCGAAGCGTTCGAAAATCTTGCGGATATTTTCAGAAAAGCCCGCGATGTAGTCGGCCAGGTGCCGACCGATGTTGTCCGGATCGCCCTTGAGCTTGTAGAAGTCGAGCTGGCTGTGGTTGTGGAATCCCAGCAGCGTGCCGTCTTCATCTTTGGCCAAGTTATTGAGGATGGCGTCTATGTTGGCAATGCCCTTGCTGCTCAACACGGCGTGACGCTTGAGCACGGCTTCCTTGCTGGAAGCCAGAACGGCATCAAAGCGGCGCAATACTGTGAGTGGCAGCATCACGCGCTCGTATTGCGGTGGGCGGTAGGGTCCGCGCAGCAGATCGGCGACAGACCAAATGAAGTTGGCAAGTTGTTGGAAATTGGCACTCATGGATGCGTCCTGGAGTTCGATGGATTCTGTTTTGCCGCTATCGACCGTCCATTACAGACGGTGGTCGATATAAGACTTTGATTTATTTGGCCTGCATAGGCGTATCGCCCAGATACAATCGCTCGGCTATCGCCGATGATGACATTCACGTCACTGCGCGGGATCTGCAAAGTGGTCTGCGTTTCCCAAGGAAGTGCGGCACGCTCACTGGCCAGCTGCATAACGTCATCGCCAGTGACGGGCTTGTTTTGGTATGCCACGCGTAGGAAGTACCAACCATCGGTGGTGGGCGCGACAGCAAGGGCGCGCGAAATGCGTAATTCGATGTCGTGGCCGCCATTCGGGGCGGTCACGACATCAGGCAATACGGATACATTAACGGTACGATCGGCCAATTTGCGTCGCACTGTATCTAGCAGGTCTGACGGGATGTGTTGGTCGGCCCGTGGTGTGCTTTGACCATCCACAATACCAAAAAGCAGGCGACCGCCGGTTGCATTGGCAAAAGTAATGCAATCCTTGGCGATTTCATTCCAGTCTGTTTTCTTGCCAGTCACTGCCCGCAATGACTTCTGGTCTAGGAGCTGTCCTTCTAGGCTCACGCGATAGCTTCCCCTGCTGAATTCATTTTTGTTTACTCCTGTCTTTAGTGTCTTCAGTATCTTCATCGGCACCGCCAGCGCGCACCCACTCGTCAACCTCGGAGAGCTGGAATTTCCACAACCGCCCAATCTTGTGCACAGGTAAACCTTTGCGCTCGCGCCAGCGATACAGGGTGTCTTTCACCACGCCTAGATGCCGAGCAACATCGATTGCAGTGACCCAGGGTTCAGAATTCATAGCATTGACGCTACAGAAGGATCAAAGTCGTTTTAAATCGTCATCAGTCTACCAAACAGTCGGAGTAGCGGCCATCCTGAAATGGCCAAGGTGGACTGACCCCGCCCCGGTAGACGATCCTGCCCTATAGTTTGGACTGACCCCGCCCCGGTAGACGATCCTGCCCTATAGTTTGGACTGACCCCGCCCCGGTAGACGATCCTGCCCTATAGTTTGAGCATAGGAGGAGCGTATGGGCACACCACGATTTACACCTGAATTTAAGGAAGAAGCCGTCCGTCAGATAACGGAACGCGGTTATTCCGTCGCCGAAGTTTCTGACCGGCTGGGCGTTTCAGCACACAGTCTCTATAAGTGGTTACGGGCTATTAAACCCGATAACAGCGAGCAGCATGCCCGTGATTTACTGGAAGCGAAAAGCGAGATCCTGAAGCTCAGGGCCCAACTGAAGCGCACTGAGGAAGAACGGGACATACTGAAAAAGGCCGCGCGGTACTTTGCAAGGGAGCCCGACTGAAGTACCGCTTTATCAATGAGCACCGCACTGTATGGGGTGTCATGACGATGTGTCGGGTGTTGTGCGTTGCCCGGGCCGGGTTTTATGCGTGGCTGCATAACCCGGTCTCCGCGCGGGATAAAGATAACCAGCGTCTGCTGACGCTTATCCGTGACTCCTATTCACTGAGCGGAGGCGTATACGGTTACCGCCGGGTTCATGGCGACCTGAACGAAATCGGGGAAATCTGCGGTAAAAATCGGGTGGGCCGTATTATGCAACTGAACCGGATTAAAGCCGTGCGCGGCTATAAAGCTCCGCGTCGTATCGCCGGCAGACCTTCAGTGGTTGCGCCTAATCGTGTGCAGCGGCAGTTTACCGTTGTCCGGGCCAATCAGGTCTGGGTAACCGACATTACCTATATCCGCACCTGGCAGGGCTGGTTATATCTGGCGGTGGTTATCGATCTCTTCGCCCGTAACGTGGTGGGCTGGTCGATGAAACCCACTCTCTCACGCGAACTGGCGCTGGATGCGCTCATGATGGCCGTGTGGCGACGAAAACCGGACGGCGAGGTTATCGTACACAGCGATCAGGGCAGCCAGTACGGCAGCGACGACTGGCAGCGCTTCTGCCGGGCCAATAACCTGGCCCCGAGCATGAGCCGGCGTGGCAACTGCTGGGATAATGCGGTAGCGGAGTCGTTCTTCAGTTCGCTGAAAAAAGAACGGATCAGAAAGCGCATCTATAAAACCCGGGATCTGGCCCGGGCCGATATCTTCGATTACATTGAAGTGTTCTACAACCGGGCCCGGCGCCACAGCCATCTCGGCGGCGTCAGTCCGGAGGCCTTTGAACAGGCCTCGTCGTGAGGACAGGAAATGTCTACTGTTGTGGGGTCAGTCCAACCTTCCCAGTGTCCTGGTATGGCTCTGTCAGCGGCTTCAGGTGGCCTTTCGCTGATAGAGATTGTATCCGGGATTGACCCTAAACCTTTCCCTTTAAGCGATGATGTTCTGGATCGACGCACGACTCTTCCGCTTCTGAGGCATTGCTGCAGTTCTTTTTTTAATGCACCCCGGGTTTGTATAAAAAGCGTTTTATAAATTGTTTCGTGTGACACATGCATTTCCTGATTATCGGGATAACAGCGTTTTAGCCAACCGGCGATTTGTTCCGGCGACCAGTCCTGATGCATCTTCTCTGCGATGATTTTACACAAAGTGGGGCTTTCGATTAGCTTGCAGGGTTTTGGTCTCAGGACACTTTCCCATGCAGTAGCATCCGCTTTTGCTGCACGATATTGTTTTGCACCTCCGTGCCTCTTGATCTCGCGGCTAATCGTTGAGGGAGCTCTTGATAATTTGGCAGCGATGTCCCTGATGCTGCGTTTTGCTACCAGCCCTCTGGATATCTCCTCTCTTTCATCAAGCGAAAGCGCTAACGGGTGCCGCTTTCGGACAGGGGGACGGTATCCACCAGTCTGGTGGATAGTGGGCATGATAGAAGAATGATATCTGTCGAACATTCTGGCGATATCATGCAGGGAATCACCTTGCTTATATCTGTCCCAGATAATCGCTTTCTGTTCTGGCGTGTAGTAAATGCGCGTTCTTCGTTTCATGGCAACGTCCCCCTTCGATTAAGGATAGCGTTGCATCGACCCGTTGAACTCACAGCTCTTAGCCGACAGCCAGGTAATAGCTCAACTTATGCATATTACCCCAGTCCCAATCGTTGTAATTCAGCGAGTGTGTAGATCCGAAACACATTACGATGCCGTTCCTCCAGCGGGATATGCAGACCATTAACAATGACATATTTAATACTGGCAAAAATCAGTTCCAGAGCGCGTTTTTTCTGGTCGTCCGGCACGATATAAAAAACGTAGATCCAGTGCTTACTGGTCCGGGCCAGTAAGTGGCTGGCGATGATTGACTGGTAGCGTGCCCGTGTTTTTAGGTTTCGCTCGGTTTCAATAGCGACGACTTTCCCGTCTGGCAGCGTGATTACCCCATCCGGGCGGTGTTTGGCCTGATAGCGTTGCAGGAAGGCAGGACGATCACCATTAACCCAGCCGTAAGCACCTTTTTTCTCAAGGGTGATCCGGGCTATCTGATTATCAAGATGATGTGCCAGTGTCCAACCGGTAATCCTGGAAGGTTCGAATCTCATCGGGAAAATGTCATCATCCGGGGTTAAAACAACAGCCAGCCCGTCATTTGTGATGCCCCATAATGAAATTTTCAGCGCCCGTGATGTCAGGATATGCTTTTGTATTAAACCCATCCTCTCGGTTTTCGACAGCAGTGTGTATAGCGACTTGTGATCTGCGAAACCGAAGAACAGCATCAGAGTTTTAAAGTCGCTGTAGGTCTCTTCTTTCAGGAAGTTCAGCAGCTTTCTTATCTTTTCGTTATTACGAGATTTGCGTTCGCTGCGTTTTGTGATGAGCATTACTCCTCCCGGAAGCCAGGCAAAGAGCTATCTTCTTCGTCGCTAAAATCCAGCGCCACTTTCACCGGAGTGGCAGAAGCGGTGATGTCAGAAGCAATGGTGTAAATCTCCAGTTCCCGTTTTTTGACCTTGATGGGGGAAATCAGAGAAGCTGAGGGAAGTGTTTTCGCTGTGAAGATAAAGCTGACGAAATCGGGCAGATTGAGGATCATATTGCTGTCGATAAAGAATCGTTCCGCCTGCCTGATTGTGCGTTCATTGTCGATAGTTTCGGTCAGCACGGCATTGGTTTTCGCTTTGCGGGCTTCATCATCGACTAATATGGTGCCGGACATTCTTGCTACCCATTCGGCGGTATCGGGATCCATAACGCGATAAACCAGTTTGAATTTAGCGTTTTCAACAACAGCCCCGATAACGGCATCCCCCTTCAAATCTGCCGGGCAGTCCTCTAAATCAGCAACGGATTGATGCGCCATGATGATATGTACGCCTTTATCCCGTGCAGCGCCTAACCCCTCCAGTGCGGGCTTTGACAGATGGTATTTCAGTTCATCAAGAAAAATAGCGATGGGGCGGGGGATATCATTCACCCGGTCGCGCCGTTCGGCTAACTGATAAAGTCGAACCAGCAACATTCGTTGAGCAGTAATAATTTTGCTGTTGCGCATCGAGCCAATGACGTAACAGCAACCACCTTCATCAAAGATCTGTTTAAGGGAAAATCCCTTTGGTGCGTTGATGGAATTTAATAATGCCAGCTCTTCAATCTTGCCGAAGAAAGCCTTAATACTCTCTGCAATCCCCTGGACATAATCGCCGTTATAAATATTGCGAACAGTCGAAGAGGGGGAGTAGCTGACGAATTGTGCTGCTATGCGAGCTGCCTTTCTGTCGTCAATGCGGTAAAAGTCGGACTCCTGGCCTTTTTCTGCCAGGCTGAACCCGGCAACAAAAAGTTCCTCCAGCTCATCCGGTGTAATATCCTCAATCAGGTTTAGCTGGTATTGCTGTTTTCGCAGGTCAATTAAAGCAAAAGGTTTCCCTGCATCCTCGCAAGCTTTACGGTAAATATGCGGTGCCCACTCATCATCTTTCGGGTCCAGAATAAATACACCTTCGCCAGCGAGAATACTTTGATAAAGTAATATGCCGGTAGCGACACCTTTACCGGCACCCGTAGTACCAATAATATCAGCGTGTTGTTTTTGCCAGTCTTTTAGTGGGAGATACATCGGTTGTTTTTCCCTGTCCATGCCGATAAAAATACCTTTATTCAGATCGATATAATCCAGTGGATCATAATGAATCGTTTCCGGTAGTAAGGTTTTTACCGTGCGCACATCGGTACGTAATTCCCGTTCAAGACTGGTCTTTTTGACTAATCGTTTCTTTATTTTGTCCAGTTCGGGAACTAATACCCGGCGCAAAATAATATGGAAAATGAAACCTGCTACGGTAAAGGCAATCAGCACTGACCATGCCTGAACGGGAGTACGAGTAACTATCCGGGCTTTATAAAGCCATTGAAAAAAATAGATTAGCGGAGGGGCCATTGTGCCAAACAGAAAACACAACATAGAAAAAGCGATTATCAGCTTTTTCCAGACTGGAGCTTTCTGACGTTCGTCGCTTTTCATTGATGCGAAAAACGGCATGGTCAGGCCAGATAATAACGCGAGCAACAGTTGATGCTGTTGCATAAACGCAATAAAGATCAGCGCGCCATTTACTATCGGCGATAGTGAAACGGCCAGCTTATTTAATATCATTTCGCCTCCTTCGTTGACGATTCGCCCCACGCTATCGCCCCACGTTATCGCCCCACGTTATGGGGCGATAACGTGGGGCGAAAGCATGAGGCAAACAGAGGTGGCCGCGTTGAGGCCATGTGCCGGGAGGTATACTTCCCGGCCCGAACGGCATGCGGCATTTCATGCGGGCTGGACGCCCTTATTACATACCGCAAGGGGATAATGTCGAGGTTGAACGCCACGCCAAAATCCCCAGGTTCAACGGCGGCACACCGTCGCGCGCTACGCGCGACCACCACCTTTAAGACGGTCGCTTTCGCCTTTTTCTTCTCGAGCTCGTTCCTCCCGACGTGAATAAAAGGGAAGCTGACCTTTAAAGGTGGTGGTCACGCCACGCTACCGGCTTCTGGCCGGAGACTTAGCCGCGACGGTGTGCGGGGCTTACGCCCCCCAAATAAACCGACGCGTGGGCGCGTCTTTTTGCTCGCCGGGGCGGCAAAATTTATTCGGCTCCCCCCGGTCTGCAAAATTCGCGTGGGCGCGAATGTTTGCAGATGGGTTCGGCGACGCAAATTAGCAATTTCTGCGAAATTGAATTTACTCGCCTCACACCACCTTTAATTTCTGCGGGCGCATAAATTAAAAGCCTGAAAACCCTAGTGTATTGCCATATTCATGATCAACTTTTTTATTATCAGCCGCGTATACGGCCAAATTGGCTGATTATCTGACTGATAATTACCGGGTCGGCTGATTTGCATTCAAGCAAAAAAGCTTCACGAGCATCTGCGGTATGATTGGGAAGGAAACCATATTTGTTCTTTTTTATAATCTTGAAGAAGGATTGTTCAGCCGAATGACATTCACTTTCTCCACTACTTCCGGTTACTTTACCATACATACATAAAACCACCTCACAGGCATCTGCTGCCATCGCCGATGATGAAAATAACGATATAACGCACGCCAGGAATGTGGATGACACTATCTTCTTCATATCAATCACCATTTTTTGAAATAGAGTCTTATCACTTGAGCGCTTATTTAAATGCCTCCTCCATTTTCCCCAAGTGCAGCGCTTTGAAATAAATATCACCGACCCGGCGAATATCACCGTGAATATCCACGCTGATGATAATGTCCACATTCTTGAGCACCTTACGTAACAGCACATCAAACGGGATATTTTTACAGTCCGGGTGTTCATAACAACGATCAATGATCCCTTCGATACATTCCATCGGGCTGCCCGCATGCATTGAAGTGATGAGTCCTTCATGACCGGAGCCAATGATCTTCAACGCGTCCCAGGCTTCCCGCCCGCGAATTTCCGCCAGTAGAATACGATCCGGGTTCATCCGGTAATTTGCGCGAATAAGCCTGCCAGGCGTCACAATGGCATCGGACCCGGCATCTGCTGGATAAAAAAGATGCACATAATTGGTGTGATGATAAAAACGAATTTCGGGGTTATCTTCGATAGTCGTCAGCCTGAGATGCTGCGGAATATAATGCAGCAGTGTTTTCATATAGGTGGTTTTTCCGGAGCCGGTTTCACCAACGATAAAGATTGTTTTGCCATATTCAACGGCCTTTTCAATAAAAGCGGGAATGTCTCCTCTGCGATAATATCGACTGAGTTCTTCGTCTTTGCTGCCGCCCCGTTCTTTGCCCGTTACCCGGTCGTAAAAACCAGCATCGATGTATGAATGGTGGGTTTTCTGCTCGAATAACGGGTTTCTCAGTGTGATAGAGACGGTATTGCGCTCACACGCCGGAGGGATAATTACCTGTACGCGTTCACCTGACTCTAATGTTGCCGAAAGAATTGGGGAAGTGTCATCAATGTTGTCATCACTCCACGAGGCCAGCGCTTTCGCAAAGGCATAGCACTGGTGTAGTGTCACCGGGGAATCATGCATCTGCCATCGCCCCTTAATTTTTATGTGGACTTCTCCAGGTCGATTGATCGCGATTTCCGTCAGGCCATCTAGCAAGAGAAACTCACCGAATAGCTGGTTCTTCATGAAATCCAGCGACAGGTTTTCAGCGCTCATACCACCTCTTTTGTAGCCGCAATTTCCAGACAGAGGAAAAATCGATATCCGTACCCGTAAGAATGCCAATCACATCTCCCTGATTCAGATACATGGTGGGCGGGATATCTATGCTGTTTTCCAACGTGGTCTTTGCCATTTCTGCCGTCGCCGCGCGGGTATTCTCGGTGTAATCGGTATCGCGATCTTTACCAGGTGCTGTATCCGCCACCGCTGCGGCGACGTCCTGGACGGTACTTAACATTAACGCGTTACCGAAGCGCTCCCAGAAATGAGTATCGATCCAGCCCGCAACACCAGCCTCACCGAGTGAACCGCTCGCCTCTGTATCAACCAGCGGGATTTGCAGGCTATTGGGTTCCGGTGTGCGCAATTCCGTCCAGACAACAAACATCCGGCTACGGCCATGCTGTAACGCCCCGGTACGGTAGAGACCTCTGGCGACCGTACCCGCCGGAAGCAATTTCACATGGCCGCTGGCGCTGTAAACATCCTCACTGACGAGGCAGGAAATGCGCCCGCCAACGTCAGAAACAAACCGCTGCATCATTGAGCACGGAATATAATGATCAACCGGAAGATAGAGATCAGGATCAAGGCCAAGCCGCCTGACACCGGTAATTTTCGCCACACCGGGATTTTCTTCAGTGGTTGCATCACTGTCTGGTGGTTCACCAGGCGGGGTGTTGCCAGGCCGCTCGCTTTGTGAAGCCTCATGCCCTGCATCGGAAACATTCTCTGAATTGTCGGCGAGCGCTGCCGCCTTATTTAAAACGGGTTCCGGGGTACTTTGAGGCTGGAGATTCTCAGCGGCAACGTCCGGCTTTTCCTCACCAAACAGGCCGAACGGATTGTTGTCCATGCCAAGATTTTTGCGCTCCTGCTGTGCTGTACCGCCAGAGCGCGGGGCGGTTTCCATTTCCTCACTATCGCCTTGCTTTACTATCCCAAGCAGACGATCACCGGCAAATGCCAGGGCGATCAATACACCCAGACTTAGCAGACTGACGATGAGTGTCCGGTGCCCGGATGCTTTTCGAAAGCGCGTCACTTCTGGCTGACCTGGCACAATACCGGGTGTCGGGTCCTGCGCCGCCATTGTAGAGCGGGCGCGTTCACGCGCTTCGCCCTCCAGTTCCGCCATGGTTTTTTCCGGAATAGACTTGTCTGTCATTTGGCCTCCAGCGTGACGGCTGGGGAAATGGTGTCGCCACTGGTGATTATGGCTTTCCCGAATGCCGCGTTCTCAATGCCGACAACGGCGTTGCCATAGCGCAACACCAGCAGGGGCGATGATGCACGTACCACCATTACGATGTAGTTACTCTGTCTGGTAATGCGGGGAGTTATTGTGTGTTCCTGGCCGTTAACAACCGGAAAGACAGAGGGAAGGATTTTGCCGGGCGAGAAACCGAGATAAATAAAGCGGCCATCGTCATAAGCAAAGTCTGGTGCGATAGAGTCAGATCCCCCAGCGACCCGTTTGTTGTAGCGCCAGTTGCGTGGCGTACTGGCGCGTTTGAATGCCGCCGCTGTCCGTTGTTTTTCCTGTGCTTCGCGCTGCAATTTCAGGTTGGCCGCTCTGGCTTCTGCTGAACGCTGGCGTTCATCATCTGGGTAGCGATAACGGATAATGAATGCCTGCGATGGGGAATCATTATCCAGCACATTCAATTCCAGGCTGTAATCACGCTTAGACGTCATAACAAACAAGTTTGTCTTCCAGTCTTTCGCTGTAGGCAAGAATATTCTATTGACGTTATTACCGCGTTTATCAGTGACTGGCTGGTTAACAGGGTTTGGGCTGATACCAATACGGTTGCCATTTTTGATGACGGTCCAACCCTTCTGGAAACCCGCCAGGGCGTCAATAACCGCTTCATCCTCAGCAAACAACAGCGTGGTGACGTACCCGGGCCTGGCATTAACGATGGTGGTGTTCTGGTTGTTGTAATCGATAGTCTGCATCCGGCTGTCATACGTGCTGCCGCGCGGTATGGCTGCACCCCAGGTTATGGATGACGTTGCAAAAAGGCAGAGGATAAGTATTTTTTTCAGCATTATTCACTCCTCAGTTCTTTATCACGCTGGTAGCTGGTCACGACAAAGCCAAGCGGATTCACTTCACGCTGGCTTTCTGTCAGTTGTTTGCGTGGTAGATAGCGGTAGGTCAGGCGGATATTCCAGAAGTCGGTTTTGACAGAATTATCCGCAATGCGGCGGATGGTGCGTTTAATACGTAATGTTGCCAGGTTATCGGGAGTGGTTGCGCTTGCGTGGACGTTGGAAATAATGTCAATTTGCACGACATATTCCGCTTTATTAAAAATGACATCGGGTGCCTGGTCACTGTTGAACCAGTCGAGATAATCCTTATTAACCCCCTCGCTGCTGTATAACTGGACATCGTTATAATCCCGCTGGAGAGCAAAATAGTTGTAATTCTCACGCAGACTGACGTAATGCGCCGCGAAGGCGTGAGCCAGTGCATTCTGCGCAGAAATATCCTGCTCTTTGACGCGCGTCATATACTCATAGCGACCGGTCTGTTTATCCACTGACCACAGCTCAATATCGGTCGTTTTTAGCGGTAGCAGAATAATCAGCGCGGTAATCGCTATCGCGGCCAGCATAAAGCCGACCGTTGCCATCAACCATGCCGCCTTTTTTTCCCGTTTATCTTTATCCAGCAAGACAGATTCAAAAGTCCGGGATGAGGCGATGAGTTTTTCCGTTTCAGTCATGTTTTGTCAGCTCCTGAATAATGGCGGGAGAATTGATGGGTTGAAGATCACCGGAAACCGCCGGGAGGTCGTGTTGAAACTGTGCGCAACCTGAAAGGATGCACAGCATGAGGAAAACAATGCTGAATTTCATGGAAAGCCTTTATTTCTGAGATGTGGGAAGCTGTACCGGGAGGGCACGGCATCAGGTGATAAAGATGAGTCGGAAAGAGGTTAGCGGTGGCGCTGTTGGTTAAAGCGCTTCATGCTTTCGATGGATGCGGTGCGTTTTTGCCATGCCGATGTTGCTGTGTGGGGATGTGCATTCATGGATCGGGTGCTTTCTGTTGCCGCAGCCCTTGTTGTGTCGCTTCGAATACCTGGTATACCGGTTGTCTTTTTCACCAGTGTCTTCAGACCACTCACTGTAGCGCCCTGCAATGCCATTTGAACGGAAGCCGCTCCCAGTTCGCTGGCAATTTTTGCTGAGAACCAGATGATAACGCCTGAAATGACGCCCGCAACACAGCACTGAACACCCAGCGTAATGATGTTGGCGCTGTCAGCAAAATTAACCGCTTTATCTAATATGCCATTGAGATAATTAATGGCGATCCTTATGGATAATGCCGAAAACATTATTGTCAGGATCACCGTAAAAATAACTTTCAGCCAGTTATTAAACATTGAAAGCAGGAAGCCATATAACAAGCAGAAAATAAATAACGGCGCGGTTGTGGTCATTAATACAATGATGATTTCCGCTAACAGATTTACCGCAGAACCGAATAGTAGCGTGACTATTGCACCTACCCAGACAAGGAGTTGTGCAAAACCGCCATTGAGTTTGACATAAGTAGAGTCATCCTGTTGATAGAGTTTTTGCCCAATTGTTTGTGCCTTCGCCCAGACTGTATCCAGCAAAGTCCAGACATTATCAGCACCGCTGACACCATCTTTTAACCCGTTGATTGCTGATATAGCTAAATCCAGCCAACCATTAAGGTTTAAAACAAACGTCATAATTAACAGCATCCGACCGACATCCCACATAACATCTTCAACAGGCGTTTGCAGTTTCCCGGCCAGGGTTTGATAGCCACGATAAGTGATGAATAGAGTGAAGGAACTGACGGCGATGACGCTTATCATATTGCCGTACACAGAGGCTTGCCCGCGTAGTACGGCATGTAAACCGTCAGTGATAGTGTTGTTCATGCCAACAAACATACCACCTGACATAGAGTACCTCTTTAATTCAAATCGGGAACCGGTGCGCTTGCCTGGCTGAGTTCAAATCGTGCTTCTCGCGCATTTTTGCAATCCTGCGAATCCTCACCGGATAATTCACACTCCTTATATTTAGTGCTCAATTCATCCTGATGGGATTTATACCATTGTGTTGATTTTGGGCTGTCACATGCCGCCAGAAAAAATAAGCCTGATATAATCGGTAAAATATAAAGTGATGGTCTCATGATTTCCCTCTCAACCATTAAAGTCAGAAACAGGTGCTGTGAGCTGTTGTTCATTGAATGCTTTTTGCCGCTGCTGGGTTAGCAGGGCTGAACGTTGTTCTGCTTGTTTGACCGACATTTCCCACTGGCTTGTAAGGACATTCAATTGCACGCTTTTGGCTGCAACAGTATTAGCCAGATCCTGTGATTCTTTGGCGTCTTTCGCGTTAGCTATGCGATCAGCTAAACCCTCGATGTCATTCAGTGTACTATTAATTTTGTCCTGCACGTCATTGGTATTCTCAATCGAAATAGCTTGGTTGAGTACGATTTGCTTGCAACTTTCCAGATAACGCTGCGAGGAATTTCCCTGATTACAGATGTCAAAGTTTTTATATTTATTATATAAATGTTGAAGCTCAGAAGAATAAGAGCCACTTGTGTTGGTCAGTAGGTCATCCAGCGAAATTCCATTCTTTCGAAGATCATCAATATCATTTTTCAGGCTTTTGGCGTCTTGTAGAAAATTTTGCACATCCCGCACGCCCGTCGCCGTGGCTAATTGTTTTTTATAAGCGTCGAGCTGGCTTTTATAGTGAGTGACCGTTTCCTTCCACTGCTGGAGTTCCTCAATCCACTGCTTAATAGATTCGGCATTTCCAACCGCATCAAATACCGGGATCCCGGCGCTCATCGCCTGGGTGGAAAAAAATAGCGACAACGCCAGAAAAATCGTTCTGGTCTGCATGGTTATTACCTCAGGGGGAGTATCAGATTGCTTGTTGCAGGAATGTGTCTTTCCATTCAGCAGGTTGCATGCCATCGTGATAGATAGTGTCAAAGATTTTCAGGTTATCTTCATTGCCGCTCAGAAGTTTGGTGATGTTGCCGAGACCTGATAAGTCCATTTTCGCCATTGCGACAAACGGGCGAGTTTCACCCGCGCGTAACGGTGTTTTGAGAATGAGCATATAACGCTCGCCCGGGTCCAGTTTTCTGACAAGTTCATAAACACTCTCCGGCACTTTCATTTTCTCGACGTAATCGGCATAGCTGGCTTTGGGGTTAGCGAGGAAAATTTGCGTGCTGCACTGCTCTATAATCGCCGGGGCGATGGGGTGCCTGACGATTTCATCTGGTGACTGTGTGGCTGGAATGAAGATGCCGTTAAGTTTGCGGATCACCTTGAGCATATTGAGAGAGAATTTAGAAAACTCAATATCAGCCAGCCATTTCCAGAATTCATCCATGAACATCACCAGGCGGCGACCATCCAGCAAGCTGGTCACGCGGTACAACAAATAAAAAGTGATGGGGCCGCGTATGTCGTCATCATCAAGGAACTCCGTGCCATCAATGCCGAAATTATCAATATCGTTGATGTTAAACGTGTCCTCTTCGTTATCGAAAACCCAGCCGAATTCACCTCCCCGTGCCCATTGCTTGAGGCGGATACGCAACCCGTTTGCCCGCGCTTCTTTCGTCGGCGGTTCCGGCAAAACCTCCAGCAACCGGGTAATGCCATAGCGCCGATATTCTGACGGATAGTCCAGCATAATGGTGTCAACAGCGGTGCTGATACGCTCTTCGTCGCGAGGATCAAGCGGCTTACCGTTGCGGCTGCACAGCATGCGGATCAGCCGCTTGATAAAGTTGATATTGCGCCGGGTTGGAGCCAGTGAAAACGGGTTAAATCCGGTAGGTGTGCCAGTACGGATGCGGAAATAACGCCCGCCCATCTGGCGAATCGACATCTCTGCGGCCCGGTCTTTATCAAAGTAGACAGTGGTCAGGCGCTTAATTATGGCCGAGTCAGAGAACGTCTCTGGATTACGGTACTTCTGCATAAGTTGCTTCATCATCGTCATCAGCAGAGTCTTCCCGGAACCTGTTTTACCAATGATCGCCGTATTACCTGGTGTCTTCTCGTTGAATTCATCTCGTCCGGACTGGCTGTCATGCAAGTTCAGATAATAAGCGCCACCGCCAGATGATTTCATGATGGCAATGGCTTCACCCCAGGGATTACCACTGCGTTTATGCGAGTGGAAATTATGCAAGCCTGCCATATCTGCATAGTTCTGACTGCTTATCGCCACTAACCGGGGGCGCAGCGTATACACGCCGGGAAGCTGGGCCAGATAAGCGGCGGGCAGGGATAATGTTGACAGGGTCGTCATGATCCCGAGATCGCTAAAAGGTTGTGCAAGTGCGTTGGTCTCTTTTACCACCTGCCCGGCGCTTGTCGATGATACCAGCAGCGAAAAATGGTATTTGCCGCAAGATACATGCCCGGACTGAAGCAAGTCGCGCAATACAATCAGCTCTTCACGTTGCGAAATGGCGTCATCAGCCGTTGAACTTAGCCGCTTTTCCGCCAGCCGGATATGATTTTGCGCCTCATCCCTCGCCATGCAGGTGAATGACTGCGTCAGCACGTATTCGCTTTCAGCATAGAGCAATGCATCCAGCAGCCCGGTATAGGTTTCCGGCGAGTAATCTTTAATTTCCAGGCTGCGGAAGAATCGGGAGCCTTCAACGGTCTGGCATTCAGCCGTGTCGGTAGTAAAAAAGAGATCCGCCGTGCCGAGAGTTGTGTAAAACGGCGCGTGAGTGACTGCCACATTCTGCCATTTGCCGGTTATCAAGCGATGGTAGAAAGCCAGTTGTGAGGAGTAAACACGACTCTCGCCCTCATAAGCGCCCAGCGGTGTAGCCATATAGCGCGACAACGCCGTATTCAGTGCTTCATGGTATTCCAGCATCACCTTTAGAGCATCATCCAGTGATGTTTTCCTCTCCCCGGGAGATTGTGCTTGCAAGGCTTTTTTCTCCAGTGCAGAGAACGGCGCATAGCAGACGGTGAAAAACAGCCGGTGTCGCCAGAGCGGCTTCTCCTTTAGCGGCTGGTAATAGCGCCTCGCGACCTCGTCAGCAAAGGGAATGCCGGAGTTGGCAGCAAATGCATCCTGATATTTCTCCCGGATGCGGTGGATATAGAATGTGACTGGCAACCCTTCATATGAACGAATAACGTTATTGAGATGCGTCACCATCAACGTCAGGTGATGTTCATCCTCGCACTCAAAAACGGTGCCGCCCAGTTCCCAGGTTGCGACCAAATCGCCATGGCGATTTCTTATCACGTTAGGATGGATGTGTGAGGAGTACGGAATGTATTTATCCAGCGTGATGCGCTCGTTTAATTTCATCTTGTTGATAAACTCCGAAACATTAACGGCGTCATAATGGTTTGCCAGAATGGCGTTTGCGCCGAAATGTTTATTGGTGATGGCGCGGCCACGAGTCTTAAAGGCCAGCCACAGCAGAGCAAAATAATGAATATCTGTTCTGGCTTTTGATTTCATTTCTATCCAGGCCGGAATCAACAGTAATGCCAGGTAATAGCTGATATAGACCGACAGCAGGACGATGACCCCACTTACGATAACGAACGGTACTAGGGGGATCCCCATAATGGCGGCGGGTCGTGTCAGTGCTTTGTTCAGGGTTGCCATTGATTCCCCCTATGCGGCCAAGTAGGCGCCAAATCCGGATGCCCCCGCTATCAGGATGGCCCCGATAATAACGTTGCGTATATCGCTCAGGCTCTTGCCGTCGAACAACACTTTGTAACCTATCCACATGGTCGCCAGCGTGATAGTGATTCCTGCCAATCCCAGCAGGCCAGCGGAGGTATAAGCCAGTGTTGCGCTGGCTTTACTAAATCCACTTTCAGCCGCCATGGTCTGGAAGGACAGAAGAAAGAAAATAACGGCAGATCTGTATCTGAGCGTGTGCATAGTTATTTCTCCTCATAACTGAAATCGCCGCGAATGACGATGTTGGGATATTGTGCGGATGGCAAAACAGGTGGGTATTTATTGGTAAGGTCACCGCGCAATATTGCCGCTGGATACTGAATAACCGCAGTATCGCGCTTGAGCTCTTCGTGTGTTGACGGGACAACATAACCAATACGCTGGACGTAGCTGGTCTGCTTAAAAGCAGTTTCCGGTTGCTGGCCGGATTTAAAATTGCCGGAGTAGTAGCAACTGAGCGCTCTTTTCAGCGAACCGCCCCGGCGGTAGCAGTCGGTGAGAATGCGCTCAAAGACTGACAGATTGACACAGGGATTAAACAGCTCCTCGGCTGTCACGCCGTAATGCCGGAAATTGGTACTGGTTATTTGCATCAATCCGACCGAATAGCGGCGACCATTTGCCGCTATTCTTTTGGTTATGTTGATCGCCGCTTCCCGGCTGGTGGGCTGATGAGAAATAACGCCTGGACTTCCGGGCGCTCTCTCTTTTTGCGGCAAAATTTCAGCGATGGCATAAGGGTTAAACCCGGATTCCACGCTTGCAATATCATAGGCAGTGGATGGATGAATGCTGGCGGCGCATTGCGTTGCCGCAGCAAGAAAGGCTGTGGAGGAAAGCATAGTAACCTCAGGCTGAAAGGCTGAAAAACGACAGTAGAGTAATAAACAAACACATCCCAATTCTGCATTCCGGTTTTAACGGGTCAGCGAGAACATTCAGCGGCACCCTGAATTGTGGTTACGTGATAGCCCGGTTCATCTTATTAAAGAGCAATACTCGACCCGGACGAATAATCGTCCATAGCGGTAACCAGTGAGGCTGGCGTGAGCAGAATGCTGTATTTAATTTCGGGTAGAAATAATGAAATCAAACTAAAAATTAAATAAATAAAGTCACCGGGCTGAATTTTTATTTAACTCTTGCACAAAGCTGGGCTGAATTTTTGCGATTAATAAAAAATACAGAGAGATAATCCCTCTGTATAAATGTCTTCTAAGTCTTAGCGTTTTTTACGTTCAATAAAGGCCTGGCATTCTGTACATGTTGTCACTCCTGGTAGTGTTTCTCGCCGTTTCTCAGGAATAGGGTTACCACAGAGGCGGCAGTAGTGTAATGAGGGTGTTGCGCCGGGTTTGAAACGGCTTTGTTCAATCATCTCCTCCAGGCGTTGTTCGTTAAATTCCTGATCCCGGTCGATCTCATCTTGCATGCAATGTCCTCCTGTCTGGTGTTTTCTTTTCCCAAAGCGTGATGCGGTTCCAGATGGCGGTAAGCGAAGGTTTGTTCTCCTGGGGTGCAAAGGATTCGGCTATTTGCATCATTGCTTCCAGCGCATCTGGTGATTCGATATTTTGGGGACGATTCTTTTTCCATCGTTGCCAGATTTCTGTATCTGTTTCTTCATCCGGGATAGGTGTTCGCCCATGGGGGATTGTTATTCCCAGTAACCGGCGGCGAGTGCAAACTTCATTAGAGGTGAGGCCAAAAAAATGGTTTAAGAGCGCAATTGAGCCTCCCAGTTTAATAGCCCTGTCCATTTGCTGCTGACGTTGTATTTCCTGTCGGGACATCTCCAGGATCTGTTGTAAAACATCGTGGCGGATGGTCACTGCCATAAATTGCGCTGATGCGCGGCTGATGATAAACAGTTCATCGAGAGAGAGCTGGTTAAGGGTATTCAGTTCATCAAAGGTGAAGCCTAATGTTTCGCAGTCGTGAAAATTACCTTCCTTCAGTGCGTGCAACGCCCCGGTTAAAACGGCGTAATTTAGTGAGGAGATCATCATTCTTCTCTCGTCTTCAACGCGTTAAGCGGTCGGCTAATTTGAGATTGATCCATTCGTCAATTTCAGACTCCAGCCACGCCACGCTTGCAGGACCAATTTTGATTGAGTTGGGAAAGGTACCTTCTTTCATATACAGATAGATTTGTGAACGTTTCAGACCCGTTTTTTCTTCAACACTTTTCAAACGTAATAATTGATGAGTTGCCATTAAATCCTCCAGTGCAGAAATGGAATGTGCCCGGAGATAACAAAAAAACACACTGGAGGAGGGACTAAAAGAAGATAAGCCCTTAATACGGACGCAACGATCCTTAATACGGGTTTTTAGATTGAATGATGTAGCGCTATTTTATTTCTTCGCAGATATAGATGCTGGTGAACCGCGCTCAAGTGCCGTTTTAAGTGTATCGCCGCTGAGCCTGTCCATGATGCCTTCATCCGATGCCCATTGCTCAAAAATAGACAGCAACTTATAAGGCTGCTTTATTAATGGGCTGATAACGTCGTTATTTTTGCAGGCCAGCCAAAACAGTCGGGATAACGGTGTGGATACACGAGTGGAAGCCAGGCGTGGGCTGGCGCTTTTAACCGGTATATTGATTAATTTTTCAAGCTCTGCATACCTGATGACAAAGCAGGCGTCGCGCGGTAGATCGTAAACGGGGAAGTATTCTTTATGGCAGGCCTTGTTTGTGGGCAGTTGTGGAAGCTGTTCAGATATGCAGGAAATGGCATTTTCCGGTAGTCGCATGATTTGTTGGTTCACTCTTTCCTGCCATGTCACTTTCTCGAAGACCTGGAAAAAATGACCACCGAGACTGACCGTAACGCCATAATTAGTGTGGTTTTCACTAATGACAGGCGGGGCAATTCCCAGAGAAATGGCGAGTAAGCGTTGAACCAGGACATATTCATAACCGATCAGTGGTGTATCAATAATCCGTTGTGCGGGGTAAA
This sequence comes from Kosakonia sacchari SP1, assembly GCF_000300455.3. Lineage (NCBI taxonomy): Bacteria > Pseudomonadati > Pseudomonadota > Gammaproteobacteria > Enterobacterales > Enterobacteriaceae > Kosakonia > Kosakonia sacchari. The sequence continues at coordinate 4,412,479 of NZ_CP007215.2, read as the reverse complement.
TATAACGTCCCTCGGTGCTGAAAATTAAATTCCGTTCGTTAAGAAAACAGTTTTTCTCAAGAATACAGAACTGATCAATGAGTGAGCTGTTCAGCGGGTGAAGTTTGATCTTTACAGTTGATGTCTGTATTTTTCTGACTATTATCGGTGACTGAAAATAGATTGAGAGCCTGATATTTCCATATAAAGCGTGGCGGTAAATATCACTGTCAGTTAAATTTGTGTCTTTTATATTATTTGCTATAGCAATTGCTTCTTGTATCGTTATCCATTTTAGTTTGTCGCTCATGGCGTTCAAAGCCCTGGTATTTAGCATGGTTATATCCTTTTTTACTATGCTGATTTCACGAAGGGACATTTTCTGAATGAACCCATGGCGTATATATCAAATGGAAAGCAAGAATGATAAATGGATTAATCAAAATTCATTTTTGTGATTTTTTGGGAGGTGGCGATTTCATCAAAAATCAACGGTGAGATGTACCAAGCATGTGACTAAGCGGGTTTACAGGCAGTATCACATGAATTGAGCAACATAAGTGGCAAATTTATAAGACAGCTATATCAATTGGTCCGGCATTATTCCCGGACCAATTGATGATACAGCAGGTTGGAAAAGATTAGGCGTCAGGGTTTGTGTTTACCTGATTGTCAGAATTTGAACTTTGTAGAGGTGTGTTTTCAACCTCTGTGTTTTTATGGCGGGTCATACGCGGAATTTCCTGACCTTGCGAATCGAAATAGCGACTCGGCCAGATCTCGCTGGCTGGCACTCCTATAGCTTCTGCGATAAGGCGTTCACCTCTGGGCCATGGTCTGGTCAGCGCATTTGCAAGGGTTGATGATGAAAGGCCTGCCGCCCGTGATACGGCTGCCATCGAGGTATTGCGTTTACGAAGGGCTGCAATGATGTCGGCATGGTGCCAGTTCTCTCGCTGAACGTTCTGTTCATTACTCATACTATCTCCTTCATCCAATTAAAAACTTACTCCTTTAAATGAAGTTTAACTTCATTTTGGTTTAAAAAACAACCAAAAATAAAGTTTAAATTTATCAGGGAAAGAAATAATTCAAGAGAAACGGATCATGAACGGTGATAATCAGCCTGTGTCGATTAGTAGTGTGGGTAACGCCGTGATTGGTAAGCGATTGAGACTGGCCCGAGTAGACAAGGGGTTAAAGCAAATTGAGCTTGGCTGCCTTGCAGGTTTAGACGAAGAAACCGCGAGCTCACGTGTGAGCCAATACGAGAGGGAAGTCAGTGCGCCCGATTTTGCGCTGGTCCGCCGTTTCGCTGCGGTCCTGGATGTGCCAGAAGCCTACTTCTACGCTGTGGATGACGATCTGGCGACCTTAATCTTGCAGTATCACCGCTTCAAAAAAGCGAATCCTAACTCCACTCTGCTTATCACGCCGCAGTGAGAGCGGCTCATGGCAAGCTGTTCATGTTCCATCATTCATGTTTTTTTTCCCGGATTAAATCATTAATTTATCCAATAAATCATGTCTCCATTTTTGCTTTATAAATGACTAAAAATAAATTTTTAATTTATTTATCAAAGAACTGCTTTAAGAGGCGTGTATCCCGAAAGGTGATAATCGGCTAATGTTAGCCAGGGATGCGGGTAATACCATGATTGGTAAACGATTAAGATTAGCCAGAGTGAACGCAGGATTGAAGCAGGCAGAGCTGGGTTGCCTTGCTGGACTGGATGAGGAGACGGCGAGTTCTCGTGTCAGCCAGTATGAAAGAGAGGTGAGCGGGCCGGACTTTGGGCTGGTCTGCCGGTTCGCTAAAGTGTTGGATGTACCTGAAGCCTATTTCTATGCAGTGGATGATGATCTCGCAACGTTAATTTTGCAGTATCACCGTTTCAAGAAAAACCATCCTCACTCAACGTTAGTGATCACTCCCCAGCAGCACTAAAACACGACTTACAAAAAGCAGACCCTATTTATCAGGATCTGCTTTTTCAGGGCATTACCGAGCGGAGTATTCTTGCTGTTTTATGCGGCGCGCATAAATATACGGTGCAATATACCCCTCCCGGCAGGCATCCAGATAATCTGACCACCACTGCATCATCTCAATTCGGGCTTCCAGATGTTTCGCCTTGTGGATATACGCTGCCCTTACGCCGTTGCGTTCCTGGTGGCTCATCTGACGCTCTATAGCATCTTCAGACCACAGTTCGGTTTCATTCAGCGCACTACAGGCCATTGTTCTGAAGCCGTGACCGCAGATTTCTTTTTTAGTGTCGTAGCCAATGGTACGCAGTGCCTTGTTGATGGTGTTTTCACTCATCGGTTTGTCCACAGACCGCGCACCCGGGAAAACAAACACTGAGTCGCCACTAAGAATTTTGATTTGTTTCAACAGTACGACTGCCTGATGTGACAACGGCACCAGATGCTCATCCTGCATTTTTGCGCCGCGCTCTGAGAACCTGACACCCTTTACAGCCTTACGCCGTGGTGGAACCGTCCATATATGCTCTTTTAGATTGAATTCATCCCACCGGGCGAGTCGTAACTCACTGGAGCGCAGGAAGACATACAGATTCAGCTCCAGCGCCAGGCGGGTCAGTAATCGACCCTTGTAGTTATTGATGCTCTCCAGCAGTTCTGGAAGGCGTTGTAGTGGCAATGCGGGGAGATGTCGTATTACTACCGAAGCCACAATACCATTCAGGTCGAGAGCCGGGTTGTATTTAATGAACCCTTGTTGCACTGCGAAGCGCATTATTTTAGTCAGATACTGGCGTATTCTTCCGGCGACATCATGAACGCCCTGGTTATCGACGGACTTAATTAATTGCGCCAGATGCCGGGTTTCTATCTGCGCAATATCCATTACGGCGATGTCATCAGAGAACACATAGCGCTTCAAACAGGAAAGAATTTTATCGGCGTGCGCCACAGACCAGAGTATAAGGCTGCTGGTATGCCATGCTGTGGCGATGTGCATAAAGGTGCGGTTCTGTTCAACGGAATTTTTTTCTGTCTTGCGTGGCAGGGAAGGGCTAATGCCGGACGCCAGCAACTTACGCGCTGCATCTCGCTTTTCGCGGGCTTCAGACAATGTAGTTTGAGGCCAGGGACCAAAGGCCAGACGGCTTTCTCTACCACCAAAGCGATAACGGAAATACCATAATTTTGCGCCGCTGGTGGATACTGTCAGATACAGGCCGAGCGCATCAGTGAGTTTGTAAGTTTTAACGAGAGGTTTTGCTGAGCGGATTTTTGAATCAGTTAACATAAGGGGTCACTCCGTTCGTCGAACTGAATGACCCGCAATCTGACCCATTTTTTTCCGGATACTGAGGGATAAATCAAAACGTATCGGAAAGACTTTTTACCCTAACTTATTGAATCACAACAACATAGAGATTCATAAGGAAGCATAAAAAAAGAAAAGTGGTGCCCGGACTCGGAATCGAACCAAGGACACGGGGATTTTCAATCCCCTGCTCTACCGACTGAGCTATCCGGGCAACGGGGCGCATTAAACCTTAATCGTCTTAAGGCGTCAACTTTATTTCCTTCAATTCTATCCAGTTGCTCAACTTTGCGGCAATCTGAGCAATTGCACGGCACAAATCGACCCTTGCACAAATCTTCCAGACTTTTACCTTAAGGAGATGAATGCTACTTTCCGGTGGCACGCTGGAGGCGATATGGCGAAAGACTGGCTGGAACTGCGGCAACATGCGGACACGGGAATTGAAACCATCCGCGCCCATTTTGAAGGGCACGCGTACGATCCGCACTGGCACGACAGCTACCTGGTGGGCATTACGCTTTCCGGGACGCAGCAATTTCACTGCCGGCGGGAGCGCCATCGCAGTACGCCGGGCGATGCCTTTTTGCTGGAACCGGGTGAAATCCATGACGGCGACGCACCGGTTGAAGGCGGCTTTACCTATCTGACCTTTTATCTTGATGACCACTGGCTCAGTGACACGTTACGCGGCCTGTATGAATCGGTGCCGTCCAGCTATTCACTGCATTTTTCCCACACTATCGCCAGGGAGCCACAACTGATCCGCGCGATTGCACACACCTTTTACGCCCTGCACAGCGAAGAGATGCGCATCGTCCAGCAAAGCGCCATGGATGGGCTGCTCAGCCAGCTTACGCACCACTGCCAGTGGCGCAAACGGCTGCCGTCGCAATTACAAAGCACAGCCATTGCTCACCGTGCGCGTGATTATCTGCATGCGCACATTGGCGACAACGTTGGCCTTTCGGATCTGGCGCGGGAAACGGGAACCGATCGCTTTACGCTGACACGCTGCTTTAAACGCGAGTTCCACTTAAGCCCGCACGCCTGGCTGATCCAACTTCGGCTGGCCACCGCACGTTCGCAACTGGCGAAAGGGGAGACGCCAGCAGACGTTGCTGCCGCGCTGGGATTTGCCGATCAAAGCCATCTTGGACGCTGGTTCCAGCGTGCGTACCGCCTCTCGCCCGCGCACTACCGCAGGTTGTGCACAAATCTTCCAGACGACGACGGCAAATAACGCGACAGTCTAAGGCTCATTAATAAGGAGCCTGCCTGTGAACCTGTTTTATAGCTATCTGCCGTTTTTACTCTTCGCTTTTGTGGCGTCGATTACGCCTGGCCCAACCAACATTTTGATCCTGACCAGCAGCCAGCGCTTTGGCATCAAAGCGACGTTGCCTGCGGTGGTGAGCGCCTGCGTGGCGGCCAGCCTGATTGTGTTTATTTCCGGAGCGGGCGCAGGTGAAGTGTTGCGCAGTTATCCGCTGGTGCGTGAGGTAATGAGCTGGGCGGGGGCGTTGTGGTTAAGCTGGCTGAGCTGGCAATTATTTGCCGCGCCCGCGGCCGATTTGCAGGGCGAAGCGCAGCGACCGTTTAGCGGTCGTGCGGCGGCGATGCTGCAACTGATTAACCCGAAAACCTGGATGATGGCGCTGGCGGTGGTAAGCCTGTTTGCCCCGCACGGCGCGTATCCGCTACGCGAGGTGTCGTTGCTGTCGCTGTGGTTTTTGCTGATCTCACTGCTATGCCTGAGCGCGTGGACGTTGCTCGGTAAGGCGGTCAACCGGCTGTTTCGCACCACCACATCGCTGCTCTGGTTTCAGCGAGTGATGGCACTGTGCCTGTTGCTCTCCGCGTGGGCGGGGTTTCTGGGCGCTTAGGTCAGCGCGCCGCCCTGGCGGCAGCGGGCAAAACGCAGAATATCTTCCGCCAGCCGCTGGGCCGTATCAACATCGGCCTGGCTGCGGTTAACCAGCATCCTGCTCAGACAACCCTCCAGCACCAGCTCCATCTGCTTCGCCACCATCGCCGGGTCGTCCACTTCTAACTGCGTCAGCAACTGATGGGTGAAATCATGCGCGTCGCGCTTTTGCTGATCCGCAAGCTGGTGGATCGGGTGCGCCGGGTCCGGGAAGAAGGTGCAGGCGGCAATAAACAAGCAACCCGGATAGCGGTTATTGCTCACGCACTCAGTGAGCGCGCCGTAGCGCGCCAGCAGTTTTTGCTCATTGCTGAGCGTTTCGTCTAACAGCAGTTGCCTGCGCCAGACATCCACCTGCTGGCTGAGATAACGTAGCGCGTCATACAGCAGCGCCTCTTTGTCTGGCCAGAAACGGCGGAACTCATCGATGGGATAGTCGATGCGCTCGGCAACCATTTCAAGAGTGGTGTCCGCAATCCCTCTTAATTCAAGTAATTGCAAAGTTTGACTCAAAACGTCTTCGCGTTGCACGGTGATATCCTCCGTTATCTGAAGCTCATTTCCCCACAAAGTGTTGTTTACGGGGCGCGATTGCGCAAATGCGCGGCGAATGCGGCGGCGTCCATAAACCCGGTCACCCGGGCTGCCGGTTGCTCATGGCCTTGCGCGTCGAAAAACAGAATCGTTGGCAGACCCAGCACATTGAGATGGCGTAGCAGCGCGGCGTCCTGCGCGTTGTTGGCCGTTACGTTGGCCTGCAATAACACGGTATCTTTCAGCGCAGCCTGTACGCGGGCATCGCTAAAGGTGTACTTCTCAAATTCTTTACACGCTACGCACCAGTCTGCGTAGAGATCCAGCATCACCGGGCGGCCGTTGGCCTGCGCCAGCGCCTGGTTCAGGTCGTCGACGGTCGAAACAGGCGTGAAGGCCAGCGGCGAGTGCGTCTGCGCGGTAGGGTCACCAAACGCCCAATCCTGTAACGGACGCGCGCAGACCAGCGCCGCGCCGAGAAGCGCGATTTGCAGCACGCGGACAAACGCACGCTTCGCGCCAAGGCTGGTGATAAATGCCCAGCCGAAAAACGCCACGCCGAGCAGCGACCACAGCCGCAGCCCCCACGTTTCACCGAGCACGCGCTCCAGCAGAAAGACCGGCAGGGCGAGGATCACAAAGCCAAACGCGGTTTTGACCTGCTCCATCCACGGCCCGCTTTTTGGCAGCAGACGGTTGCCAAACACAGTCACGAGGATCAGCGGCAAACCCATGCCCAGCGCGTAAAGATAGAGCGTACCGCCGCCGAGCCACAGGTTACCGCTTTGCGCAATATAGAGCAGGATCGCGCTTAACGGCGCGGTGGTGCAGGGCGAACAAATCAGCCCGGCTATCGCGCCCATGGCAAACACCCCGCCCACGGAGCCGCCCTGCTGGCGATTGCTCCACAGGGTCAAGCGGGTTTGCAGCGCAGAAGGAAGTTGTAAGGTAAACAGGCCGAACATCGACAGCGCCAGCAGCGTGAACAGTGCCGACAAGCCAATCAGCACGTACGGGTGTTGCAGCGCCGCCTGGAATGATAACCCTGCTGCCGCAACGACCAGCCCCAGCGCCGTATAGGTAAGCGCCATCCCTTGCACGTAGATAAACGCCAGCAGCAGCGCGCGTGGTGTGGCAAGACGCTGTTTTCCGCCAAGCACAATACCGGAAATCAGCGGGTACATTGGCAACACGCACGGCGTAAAGGCGATACCAATGCCGATCAACAGCGCCCACAGGGCAGAGAAGGGGAGCGGGCTTGCGGTGGTTTCCTGCGTTGCGGCTGGTGGCGCATTTACTGGCGTAGCCGTTGCGACTTCCATCAGCGGCACCACTTTGGTTTCCGGCGGATAACAGAACCCGGCATCGGCGCAGCCCTGGTAAGTGACGGTCAGCGTCGCGCCTTTTGCCGCCGCGTTGATATCGAGCGGCAGGTTCAGCCGTTTACGGTAGATTTCCGTTTTGCCGTAGAACTCATCTTCATGCATCTCCCCTTTTGGCAGCGTTAACACGCCAAGGGTTGCTTGCGCCGGGGTGACGCGAATTTGCTGGCGATAAAGGTAGTAACCCTCTTTCACCTGCCAGTTGAGCGTTAAATCATGCTGATGCTGCTGAAAATCAAAGGTAAACGCCTGGTCGGCGGGCACAAAACTGGAGCGACCGGGCGCGTCGAATAAGCCCGCAAAGGCGGATGTGCTGCACAGCAGCAGGATCAGCGTAAAGATGCGTTGAGCCATGAGAGGTAATCGTAATCTCCGTGAGTGACGGGTAAAGCCAGTAATTCCGGGGTCTGGTAAGGATGGTGCGCTTTGATGCTGGCGAAGAGATCTTCGAGATGTGCGACGTCAGTTTTAAGCAGCAGTTGCACTTCATACTCTTGTTCGAGTTTGCCTTCCCAGTAATAGAGCGAAGTCGCGCCCGGCAAAATAGTGACACAGGCAGCGAGTTTATCTGCCAGCACTTTGGCCGCCAGATCCTGGGCGGTGGCTTCATCCGGGGCAGTGCAGAGTACAACAACGGCGTCAGGCGTGTTCATCGTCAACCTCGTAAGCGCGAAAGCAACGACTATACCACGCGAAGTGAGAGGATCGGGCCGCCGGGCGACCCGATTTTAAGACCTTTACAACAAGATACCGCCGAAGATAAAGCCCAGTATGACGCACAGGGCAATGGCGATCACACCGGGAACGAGGAACGCATGGTTAAAAACAAACTTGCCGATGCGCGTTGAGCCGGTGTCATCCATTTCGACCGCCGCCAGCAGAGTTGGGTAAGTGGGCAGCACAAACAGCGCGGAAACGGCGGCAAACGATGCAATTGCCGTCAGCGGGGTGACGCCGAGCAGCAGCGCAGCAGGCATCAGCGCTTTGGTGGTCGCGGCTTGCGAATAGAGCAGCGTTGCGGCGAAGAACAGCACTACCGCCAGCAGCCACGGATAGCTGTGCAGCAGATCGCCCGCCACCATCTGGATATCTTCAATATGGTGTTTCACGAACGTATCGCCGAGCCACGCCACGCCGAGCACACAAATACAGGCGCTCATACCGGATTTGAAGGTACTGGCATTCAGGATTTCGCCAGTGTCGATTTTGCAGGTCAGGCAAATCAGCGTGGCGATGGTCAGCATAAACACCACAATCGCTTCGTTACGCGGCAGTACCGGGTTGGTGATTAATCCAACGGTCGGGCTGATGGCGGTTGCGTAGAGCATGACCGCGACAATACCAATCAGGAACAGCAGCACCGAACGTTTAGCATGAGGTTTTAATTCAAAAACCTGGCTGCCGCGCAACTTCACTTCGCCTTTTGCCCGGCGCTCCTGATAGACCGGATCATCTTTCAGCTCGCAGCCGAGGAAGTTACAGACCACCGCCGTCAGCATGACCGCAATCAGCGTCACCGGAATACAGATTGCCAGCAGCGTTAGATAGCTGACGCCAAGCGGTTCAAGGATGCCGGCAAAAAAGACCACCGCCGCGGAGATGGGCGACGCGGTAATCGCAATTTGCGAGGCAACGACAGCAATCGACAGCGGACGCGACGGGCGAATACCTTGCTCTTTCGCTACTTCGGTAATTACCGGCAGTGTGGAAAACGCGGTGTGCCCGGTACCGGCGAGAATGGTCATAAACCAGGTGACCAGCGGCGCGAGAAAGGTGATGTACTTCGGATGGCGGCGCAGCATTTTTTCCGCCAGGCTCACCAGATAATCCATCCCGCCCGCTACCTGCATAGCAGCGATAGCGGCGATGACCGCCATAATAATTTCTATGACATCGAAGGGGATCGCCCCTGGTTTGATTTGAAAGAACAGGGTGAGAACCAGTACACCAAGGCCACCGGCAAAACCAATGCCGATGCCGCCTAATCTGGCGCCAAGGTAGATAGCAATCAGGACGAGGACAAGCTCTGCAGCAAACATAGTTGGCTTCCTTGTTTAACTAAGTGATATCGAATTGTTATATTTTAGTAACCATCCAAAAGAAAAAGGCACGTCACTCAGGACGTGCCTTTTGTCTTTCTAACCGTCGGAATTACTGTTCGCTTTCATCGGTATAACGCTTCGCTTTATAAGCCGGATGCATCAGGTTTTGTGCAGAGAAAATGTCGTCCAGCTCCGTTTCCGTCAGCAGGCCACGCTCCAGCACGACTTCACGCACGCTCTTACCGGTTTCGGCGCAAATCTTGCCAACGATGTCGCCGTTGTGGTGGCCGATGAACGGGTTGAGGTAGGTGACGATGCCGATGGAGTTATAGACGTAGCCTTCACATACGGCTTTATTGGCGGTAATGCCGTTGATGCATTTCTCCAGCAGGTTGTAGCAGGCGTTGGTCAGAATGTGCACAGATTCAAACATGGCCTGACCAATCACCGGCTCCATCACGTTCAACTGCAACTGGCCCGCTTCGGACGCCATGGTGACGGTGGTGTCATTGCCGATCACTTTAAAGCACACCTGGTTCACCACTTCCGGCACCACCGGGTTCACTTTCGCTGGCATGATGGACGAACCCGCCTGCAATTCCGGCAGGTTGATTTCATTCAGCCCGGCGCGCGGCCCGGAGGAGAGCAGGCGCAAGTCGTTACAGATTTTGGAGAGTTTCACTGCCAGGCGTTTCAGCGAGCTGTGCACCATCACGTAGGCGCCGCAGTCGGAGGTGGCTTCAATCAGGTCTTCCGCCGGAACGACTGGCAGGTTGCTTACTTCCGCCAGTTTTTGCACGGCCAGTTGCTGGTAGCCGTCCGGGGTGTTGAGACGCGTACCGATTGCCGTTGCGCCAAGGTTCACTTCCAGCAGCAATTCGGCGGTACGCAGCAGGTTTTTGGTTTCTTCATTCAGCAGCACGTTGAAAGCGTGGAACTCCTGACCCAGGGTCATCGGCACCGCGTCCTGCAACTGGGTGCGGCCCATTTTCAGGATATCCTTGAACTCCACAGCTTTGTTTTCGAAGCCTTCGCCGAGCTGTTTGATGGCATCAACCAGTTTAACGATGGAGGCGTACACCGCGATACGGAACCCGGTCGGGTAGGCGTCGTTGGTGGACTGGCATTTGTTAACATGATCGTTCGGGTTGAGGAACTGGTATTCACCTTTCTGATGCCCCATCAGCTCAAGACCGATGTTCGCCAGCACTTCGTTGGTGTTCATGTTCACGGAGGTACCCGCGCCGCCCTGATAGACGTCTACCGGGAACTGGTCCATGCATTTGCCATTGTTGAGGACCTCATCACATGCGGCAACGATAGCGTTGGCGATACTTTTCGGGATGGTTTGCAGCTCTTTGTTCGCCAGCGCTGCCGCCTTTTTCACCATCACCATGCCACGGACAAACTCAGGAATGTCGCTGATTTTGCTGTTGCTGATATAAAAGTTTTCAATCGCTCTCAGAGTATGCACGCCGTAATAGGCATCCGCTGGCACTTCCCTGGTACCTAACAAGTCTTCTTCGATACGAATGTTGTTTAACATGTGAACCTTCTTTTTCAAGCTACGAATGAATACACCAAACACACAATATTAATGTGGTTATGTGTCTTTTTCGACCGACGATTATCCCCTTAATCGGCCGGATGACTGAAATTATATGCTGAAGGAAAGGAAATGCCGTAATCGGGATCACTTATTATCCCCGTCAATGCATCATAATTAATAATATGTGAAATAAGTCACCGCTTCGTAACAGACAAAAATTTACAACCGCCGCGAAATTGAATTTTCCGCATTTGCCACCATCTGATCAGGATGCGATTTGCAACCCCATTTCGACAGACGCTCTAACGCGGCTGTTCATTGACAGGAGAAGCCAGTGCGCTGGATACCGTTTATTGCAATCTTTTTATACGTTTACATCGAGATCTCGATCTTTATTCAGGTCGCGCATGTTTTTGGCGTGCTGATGACACTGATTCTGGTGATCTTCACCTCGGTGATTGGCATGTCGCTGGTACGCAACCAGGGATTTAAGAACTTTTTGCTGATGCAGCAGAAGATGGCGGCGGGCGAAAGTCCGGCGGCGGAGATGATCAAAAGCGTTTCGCTGATTATCGCCGGCTTGTTGCTGGTGCTGCCAGGGTTCTTTACCGACTTCCTCGGTCTGCTGTTACTGCTGCCGCCAGTGCAAAAGCACCTGACGCTAAAACTGATGCCGCATTTACGTTTTTCGCGGATGCCGGGCGGCGGCTTTGGCGCAGGCGGTTCAGATGGGCAGACTTTTGAGGGCGAATATCAACGTAAAGACGATCAACGCGATCGTCTGGATAACAAAGACGATCGCTAGTTTATGACGCCCGGCAATGCCGGGCTTATTTTTATTATGGCTGAGTGGAATGCATCGACGTCGTACGGCGTTTTGGCAGCAGTAACCACAATGCCAACAGCATGAAAACCGCGTAAAGACTCTTCCAGCCGGGAATGATCAACAACAGCAAACATAACGCACTGCCGAGTACCGCCAGTGCCTTAAATCGCCCTTGCAACAACCGGCAACCCGCCAGCATGCACAGCAAATAAATCATGATGAAAATGCCGTTCGCGTAGATGATCAGCGTATCGAGATTAATGTTGAAGGCGTAAATTGCCAGCGTGCAGAACATGCAGCAGATAATTACCGCGTTCAGCGCATTTAAGGGCAACTGGCGTCTGGAGAGCTTCGCCAGTGCGCTATCTGGCTTGTATGCCGCCTGCGACCATACCAGCCGGGCAAAACTCTGGATATAGATATTCAAACTGGCGAAACAGGCCAGATAACCAATAATGCAGGCAATCCATAGCGCCTGTTTACCAAACAACTCTACGACAATCACCGGCAGCGACGCCGCTGCGCCCTGAGTACGCCAGACATCGAAATGCAGCACCACCACGGTACAAGCCCAGTAAACCGAGCCCGCCAGCAGCAGACCAATCATCAATGCGCGAGGAAAATCCCGCTCGGGGTTTTTGAATTCAGAGGCCAGATGGGCGAAAGCTTCAAGCCCGACGAAACACCAGAACATCACCGCCAGCGAGGCCGACATCGCCGAAACTTGCACTTCCGAGATTGGCGGAAAAGGGATATCGCTGAAACTTATGCCGCCGCGCCACCAGATCGCCATAATTAACGCAACGATCAACCCGGCGATAATCGATTGCAGGTTCGCGCTGGAACCTGCGCCTCGTGTGCCCAGCAGCCAAATCAGCGCTAGCGTACCCAGCTCCGTCATCAATAATTGCGGACCCTGCCAGCCAAACATGCCTTGCCAGAAACCGGCGGCAATGTGCAGCGCGGCGGGCAATCCGACCGGGATAACAGAGAGAAACAACCAGCCTGTTACACGTTCAAGACGCGTGCCGAAGGCCATCCCGACGAAATACGCTACACCACCCGCGCTGGGGAAGTGACGGCCCAGCGCGGCAAAGACAATGGCTACCGGGAACACGAGCAGGATCAGTAACGGCCATGCCCACAGGCTGCTGTTGCCCGCGGCCAGCGCGGCCAGCGCCGGAACGGCGAACACGCCGGTGCCCAGTAAGGAGGTGGAAAGTAACCCAATGCCCTGAGCCAACCCCAGCTCTTGTTTTAATCCGCTCATTGTCTTTTGTCTGCTTATCGTCAGGAGCGTCGATGTTAGCACAATCAGTTTTGCTGATGGCTGCGGAAGCCCCTGTCAGTAATGGTGGCTTATGTGCAGATAGACTTTCGCAAATTTTTTTTGCTGTTCCCCTTGAAGGCGGAAACAGCCAACCCCATCTCTCAGGTCACCAGCCGGACAACCGTTTGTGGCCCGGCGTCATCCATAACTGATAAAGACTTTCTCAAAGGAGAGCTATCAATGAGTATTCGTCCGTTACATGATCGTGTGATCGTCAAACGTAAAGAAGTTGAGTCTAAATCTGCTGGCGGTATCGTGCTGACCGGTTCTGCGGCAGGTAAATCAACTCGTGGCGAAATCATCGCTGTCGGTAAGGGCCGCATCCTGGAAAACGGTACTGTGCAACCGCTGGACGTGAAAGTGGGTGATATCGTGATTTTCAACGATGGTTACGGTGTGAAGGCTGAGAAGATCGACAACGAAGAAGTGCTGATCATGTCCGAAAGCGACATTCTGGCAATTGTGGAAGCGTAACAGCGCGCGCGAACGAAACTGAACGAATTTAAGGAATAAAGAAAATGGCAGCTAAAGACGTAAAATTCGGTAATGACGCTCGTGTAAAAATGCTGCGCGGCGTGAATGTTCTGGCAGATGCAGTGAAAGTTACCCTCGGTCCGAAAGGCCGTAATGTGGTTCTGGATAAATCTTTCGGTGCACCGACCATCACCAAAGATGGCGTTTCTGTAGCACGTGAAATCGAACTGGAAGATAAGTTCGAAAACATGGGTGCGCAGATGGTGAAAGAAGTGGCTTCCAAAGCGAACGACGCTGCGGGCGACGGTACCACCACTGCAACCGTACTGGCGCAGTCCATCATCACCGAAGGCCTGAAAGCCGTTGCGGCGGGCATGAACCCGATGGATCTGAAACGTGGTATCGACAAAGCTGTTGCTGCTGCGGTTGAAGAGCTGAAAGCACTGTCCGTTCCGTGCTCTGACTCTAAAGCAATTGCGCAGGTTGGTACTATCTCCGCTAACTCCGATGAAACCGTAGGTAAACTGATCGCTGAAGCGATGGACAAAGTCGGTAAAGAAGGCGTGATTACCGTTGAAGATGGTACCGGTCTGCAGGACGAACTGGACGTGGTTGAAGGTATGCAGTTTGACCGCGGTTACCTCTCTCCTTACTTCATCAACAAGCCGGAAACTGGCGCTGTAGAACTGGAAAGCCCGTTCATCCTGCTGGCTGATAAAAAAGTTTCCAACATCCGCGAAATGCTGCCGGTTCTTGAAGCCGTTGCAAAAGCAGGCAAACCGCTGCTGATCATCGCTGAAGACGTGGAAGGCGAAGCACTGGCAACGCTGGTGGTGAACACCATGCGCGGCATCGTGAAAGTGGCTGCGGTTAAAGCACCTGGCTTCGGCGACCGTCGTAAAGCGATGCTGCAGGACATCGCAACTCTGACCGGTGGTACCGTGATTTCTGAAGAAATCGGTATGGAACTGGAAAAAGCGACTCTGGAAGATCTGGGCCAGGCTAAACGCGTTGTGATCAACAAAGACACTACCACCATCATCGATGGCGTGGGTGAAGAAGCGGCAATTCAGGGTCGTGTGACTCAGATTCGCCAGCAGATCGAAGAAGCCACTTCCGATTACGACCGTGAAAAACTGCAGGAGCGCGTAGCGAAACTGGCTGGCGGCGTTGCGGTTATCAAAGTTGGTGCGGCGACCGAAGTTGAAATGAAAGAGAAAAAAGCCCGCGTTGAAGATGCGCTGCACGCAACCCGTGCTGCCGTTGAAGAAGGCGTGGTAGCAGGTGGTGGCGTGGCGCTGATTCGCGTAGCCAGCAAAATCGCTGACCTGAAAGGTCAGAACGAAGATCAGAACGTGGGTATCAAAGTTGCGCTGCGCGCGATGGAAGCTCCGCTGCGTCAGATCGTGCTGAACTGCGGTGAAGAGCCGTCTGTTGTGGCGAATACCGTTAAAGCTGGCGACGGCAACTACGGTTACAACGCGGCTACCGAAGAGTACGGCAACATGATCGACATGGGTATCCTGGATCCGACGAAAGTGACCCGTTCTGCTCTGCAGTACGCGGCATCTGTAGCTGGTCTGATGATCACCACCGAGTGCATGGTGACCGACCTGCCGAAAGGCGATGCGCCGGACTTAGGTGCTGCCGGTGGTATGGGCGGCATGGGCGGTATGGGCGGCATGATGTAATCGCTGCCGAACACGCGTTCGGGGCGACCTGGCGCGAGTTCAACGAAAAAGAGCGGGCTTCGGCCCGCTCTTTTTTTGTTAACTGAAAACCATGTTCTGCGGGTGCGCTCATTATCAGGTTGTGGCTCTGTCTTATTGTTTTGGCGTTAAACGCGACCGGCGGCGGCACTTTTTTAAGATGTTGGTACGCATTTCGTGGCGTAAACGCTGCCGCTTTCAGTGACGTTGGATTTTTACACTTCACTCCAGCCCTTTTTCATTATTTTCCCCAATTTGTGCGGCCTGAGATGGCGGCATTTTTCTTTTGGTCATCTTTTTAGTATAAGGTTTACACACGGGCGACATGCGTCCAGCTCATTGATTATGGGGAATAACATGTACGTAAAACATTTAGCAGGGATTATTGGCGCCTCGCTTTTGCTGGCAGGGTGTAGCAGCAGTAATGAATTGACGAGCGGCGGGCAGAGCGTTCGCTTTGTCGAGGAGAAGCCGGCGGCAACCTGCCAGTATCTCGGCACCGCCACGGGTTCGCAGAGCAACTGGCTCTCAGGTCAGCATGGTGAGGAAGGCGGCTCGCTGCGCGGCGCGGCGAATGCATTGCGTAACCAGGCTGCAGCAATGGGCGGTAACGTGTTGTACAGCGTTTCAAGCCCAACACAAGGCTTCTTATCCAGCTTCGTGCCGACCGCCAGCGAAATGAATGCGCAAGTGTATAAATGCCCGAACTGATATTTTTATATAATGCCCCGCCAGTAATGGCGGGTGCGCGACTATATAAAATAATCTCGCTTTCATTCTCAATATCTTGCTTCTAGTTATTTAAGTATGAATAAGCGTGAATATAATTCCTCTGCTAATTAACCTTGCTATCATCCTGAATATTAAGTTTTCTTAAGATTTATCTAATGTGATTATATTCACAGCCTTGAATATATTTTTCTCCAAAAAATGCGTTTGCGACTAAAGTAATATTACGACTTGCCGATACCTACCTCAGGACAAAAAACGAGGGACTGTATAATCTAACAATATATTTTATGCATGATGGTGTCGGGAGTTACGAATGAATATTACAAAGAGATTGTTACTTGCTTTCTCGTTACTGATCTTAAGCCTCATCGGCACTAATGTTATCGCTATAATTTCTCTCTCTAAAATTGGTGAATCGCAAAACTATTTTCAGGAAAATACTTTACCTAGCCTGGATGCAATGAATAAAGAGACGATGCAGATCTTAAAGGTTCGCGGACAGCTCTTTTTACATGGTCTGACGGACGATCCCGCCGGGATGGCCGAAATAAAACAGAATGCAACAAAATTGTATGACGACCTCTACGCCATGCACCAGGGGTACCTTAAAGATCTTGTTTCTGACCAACATGATCAGGATTTATCTAATAAAACATTAAGTGATTTAGAAAAATTCCGTTCGGTAATGGACCAGTATTTTAAAGTATCAGAAAGTAATGACCGCGTTGCCATTATTAAGTCAATGCAGAAAGGTGGGTTTGTCGCAGATAATATTGCGCTGTTAATTAATGATTTTGCTGAGCAAGTGGCGTACAACTCATCATTAGTGACCAGGGCTGTTCAGGACAGCGACAATTTAATTTCCCGGGCAATGATGCTTTCGTTAACGGCGACGATTGCCGCCACCCTCATTCTGGGTTTGTTCGGATTGTTCACCGTGCTGAATATCAAACGTCGTCTGAACGGCATGAAAGACGGCATGGTCACAATTAGCGAAAAATTGGATCTCAGCCATGCGTTACCGACCGGACGTCTGGACGAAATCGGCCAGGCAGTAAGTGCCTTTAATAATCTTGTTGAGCGAGTGGCCGAATCGCTGGCTATGGTGCGTGCCGCTTCCGGTTCGGTGAACACTGCCGCGAATGAGATAGCGCTGGGTAACAACGAACTCTCTGCCCGTACTGAACAGCAATCCGCCGCTGTGGTTGAAACCGCCGCCAGTATGGAAGAGCTAAGCTCCACGGTAAAACAGAACGCAGAGAACGCGCATCAGGCCAGCCAGCTTGCCCTTACCGCCTCTGATACCGCTTCTCAGGGCGGGAGCGTCGTGGGAGCCGCTGTCAGCCGCATGAAAGATATTATGGATAGTTCCAAACGTATTTCGGAAATTACGTCGGTTATCAACGGTATCGCTTTTCAGACCAATATTCTGGCGCTCAATGCGGCCGTTGAAGCCGCAAGAGCCGGGGATCAAGGGCGAGGCTTCGCCGTGGTGGCCGGTGAGGTGCGCTCATTAGCTCAGCGCAGTGCTCAGGCGGCAAAAGAGATTGAAGCGTTGATCAGCGAATCGGTCACGTTTGTTGAAGAGGGTTCGCGGCAGGTTGACCTGGCGGGTGAAACCATGAGCGGTATCGTCAACTCGGTGCTGCAGGTGAAAGATTTGATGCAGGAAATTGCCGCTGCGTCCGACGAACAAAACCGCGGCATTTCGCAGATTGCCCAGGCGATGTCCGAGATGGATACCACCACTCAGCAGAACGCCGCGCTAGTTCAGGAGTCGTCTGCGGCGGCCGGTAGCCTCGAAGATCAAGCCACCAAACTGCAACAGCTGGTTGATGTCTTCCGTTTGCCCGGTCAACAACCGGCTGTCGTGAGGTCTTCCGTGTTGCCAGTCAGACAGCCGCGCCCGGCAGTGGCGGGTGGCGGAGATGATGGATGGGAAACTTTTTAAGTTTTAGCGACGAGCCGCTGTAGGCTCGTCTGTTTCGCGGCTACGTTTGCTCTCATCGCGTAGCCGTTTTTTTTAACTCTGACGAAGCTGCAAATCCAGCGGCGTTTTACTGGGTTCCCCACCAATCTCACGCGCCAGTTTCGGCACCATATAACCCGATACCAGCGTCAGCAGTTCGCGCATAATCGTGCGCGCCTCGTCATCACTGACCATAAAGTGCGCCGCACCCTGCACTTTATCCAGCACATGTAGGTAATAAGGCATTACACCCGCATCGAACAACGCATTACTTAAATCCGCCAGCGTTTGCGCATTATCATTCACGCCGCGCAGCAACACGCTCTGGTTCAGCAGCGTGACATTGGCCTGCCGCAGTTGAGCCATGGCATGGCGAAAATCATCACCGATTTCCTGCGCGTGGTTGATGTGGTTCACCAGCAAAATTTGCAGCGATGAGCGGGCAAAACGCGCGCTTAGCGTATCGGTGATCCGCGCCGGAATCACAATCGGCAGACGGCTGTGAATGCGCAGGCGTTTGATATGCGGGATTGCTTCCAGTTGGCTTAGCAGCCAATCCAGTTCATGATCTTTTGCCATCAGCGGATCGCCGCCGGAAAAAATTATTTCATCCAGCTCCGGGTGCACCGCGATATAGTCCAGCGCGCCTTGCCAGTTGCGTTTGTTGCCCTGGTTATCGGCATAAGGAAAGTGGCGACGGAAGCAATAACGACAATTTACCGCGCAGCCGCCTTTAACCAGCAGCAGCGCACGATTGCGATATTTGTGCAATAAGCCGGGTACCACACTGCTCTGTTCGTCCAGCGGATCGGTGCTGAAACCTGGTGCGGCAATGAACTCTTCCTGTGAAGTAAGTACCTGACGCAAAAGAGGATCATGCGGGTTTCCCGGCTGCATGCGCGCGGCGAATGCGCGGGGAACGCGCAGCGGAAACAGGCGCTTTGCCGCACCGCCAGCGATTAAATTTTCATCAGTGTCTATCTTTAGAAGACGTAACAGTTCATCCGGATCGGTGATTACATCGGCAAGTTGTATTAACCAATCTTCTCTGGATGGGGTTTTTAGGGTTACAATATGCGCCATTTTGTGGCTTAGCTACCAGTTAACAATTTCAGAGGGCCTTATGGCGACTTACTATAGCAACGATTTTCGTGCCGGTCTTAAAATCATGATGGACGGCGAACCTTATGCGGTTGAAGCCAGCGAATTCGTTAAACCAGGCAAAGGCCAGGCTTTCGCACGCGTTAAACTGCGTCGTCTGCTGACCGGTACACGTGTAGAAAAAACCTTCAAATCCACTGATTCCGCAGAAGGCGCGGATGTTGTCGATATGAACCTGACTTACCTGTACAACGACGGTGAGTTCTGGCACTTCATGAACAACGAAACCTTCGAACAGCTTTCCGCTGATGCAAAAGCCATTGGCGACAGTGAAAAATGGCTGTTGGATCAGGCAGAGTGCATTGTAACGCTGTGGAACGGCCAACCGATCGCCGTTACCCCGCCGAACTTCGTTGAGCTGGAAGTTATTGAAACCGATCCAGGTCTGAAAGGTGACACCGCAGGTACTGGCGGCAAACCGGCGACCCTGAGCACTGGCGCAGTGGTTAAAGTTCCGCTGTTTGTGCAGATTGGTGAAGTGATTAAAGTTGATACTCGCTCTGGCGAATACGTATCTCGCGTGAAATAATCCTCACGACGTCGGCGTAGCGCTGTGCTACGCCGTCGAACTTTGCAGGCAGGGATGATATGAAACGTCTGACGAAATTCCTCTCTCTACTTCTTATCAGTTGTGCACTGCTTTCCGGTTGCAATACCGCCCGTGGCGTTGGTGAAGATATCCAAAGTCTGGGGCATGTCATCTCTCGCGCAGCGAACTAAAACTTCCTCTCTTCCTAAAAATGCTTCCATTCCGGTAACCCTCCCGGATTTTGTCTATGCTTAAGTGGCTATACACAAACAATATTGGCTACAAAAGGAAGATATTATGGTTAAGAAGACAATTGCTGCGATCTTTTCTGTTCTGGTTCTTTCCTCAGTCCTGACGGCCTGTAACACCACGCGTGGTATGGGAGAAGATATCTCCGATGGCGGTAACGCGATTTCTGGAGCGGCGACAAAAGCGCAACAGTAATCACTGTCGGTACGGCGCTTGCCGTACCGTTAGTTTGAGTTTTCCGGCAGTGATAAGAATGGTGTAAAACGGTTTCCCATCCCCAGTTTCATTCTGATATTGCGCTTGTAGGTGTAAACGGTCTTACCGTTAATGCTGAGATTACTGGCAATCGCCTGGTTATTATTCCCTTCCATCCACAGCGTTAGTACTTTCTCTTCCTGCTTTGTCAGCAGCGGGGTAGCGACTTTCGGTATCGCCCGGATTGGGCGCGCCAGCACCATTGCGTCGATAATTTTCGCTAGTTTTTCCAGCGGTTCTGTTTTCAACAGTGTCGCCTGAATAGCAAACTGCGCGCAAAATTCTGACAGTTGCGCATCTTCGCCAGACTCTAACAACATCACTTGCGTGGGGTCGTTACAAACAGAAAAAAATGACGCAAGCTGTTGAATATGATGTATTTCATTCTTGAACCCGTGAAGATCGGCAATCACCAGATCCGGCTGCCACTGCACAATATGTTCTTTGGCGAGCATTAAGTTATGCAACGCGGTTACCAGGAAGGAAGCGGGGAACAAATCGGGTTGATTGAGCCAGGATTCCATCCCTGAGCGGGTGAAGTAACAGCGGTCAATCACGAGAATCTTAAACATATTTTTCTTCGCAGTCAGAGAGTGGCGCACAACGTCCTGAATTCAGGAGAGCGAATTCATCATAGGGGGTAGATATGGTGAATAAATGCCGGAATTCCGCTGCGAACAGTGGCTATTTCTTGCTTTAAAACGCCTAAAGTTGAGCAAGAACAAAAATATTGAAATAATGAGCCTAAATCGGCAAAATTTGCCTCTCTTCACACGCCGAACGGGACGACCCGTTTGTGCTCATTCACAATGGGGACGGCCCCGCACGGGAGCCAAAAATGTCCTGGTTAATTCTTCTTATTGCAGGTCTTCTTGAAGTGGTTTGGGCTATCGGCCTGAAATACACCCACGGTTTTACCCGGTTGATGCCAAGCCTGATTACCGTGACGGCGATGGTCGCAAGCGTCGTGCTGCTGTCATGGGCAATGAAAACATTGCCGGTGGGAACGGCATATGCCATCTGGACCGGCATTGGCGCAGTCGGTGCCGCCGTCGCCGGTATTGTGCTGCTTGGCGAATCTGCAAGCCTGGCGCGTATCCTCAGCCTTTGTCTGATTGTCGCCGGGATTATCGGATTGAAACTCAGCGCCCACTAATGGGGCTGGTTAATCCATAGCAGTTTTTCCACGGCAAATCCCTGCCGGGCCGCGATGTCCAGCATCTGCTGTTTTACGTCCGCCGGAATGGTGGGCGTGCGGGACAATATCCAGAGATAGTCGCGGTCCGGCCCGCAAACCAGCGCGTAGCGATAATCTTTGTCCAATGCGAGGATGTTATAGCCGCCGTAAAAAGGGCCGAAGAAGGAGACTTTCAGCGCGGCGGTGCGTGGGTCACCGGTAAAATACGCGGTGCCAATGGCTTGCTGCCACATGCCGCGTTCCGTGTTGTAACCGCGATTCACCACCGTCAAACCGCCATCGTCGCGCAGGCTATACGTGGCGGTGACCCTTTCCAGCCCGCGTTCAAAGGTGTGGTCAAAGCGGGCAATTTCGTACCATTTACCCAGATAGCGTTGCGTATTGAAGTCTTGTACGACGGCCACGCCGTCAGGAGGAGTGGGAGAACGACAGCCGGAAATGAACAGCGCAGCGATAACAGTCACGACAAGCAGCATCAGGCGCATGAGATTTTCCTTCCAGATCTTTTCTTTAGGGTATAGACGCTGGCGGAAAATTTGCTCTCCCGCTTACGCAGGAGAGCGACTGATATCAAAGAAATAAAACACCGATCAGGGTAACGACGGTGAGAATGGCCGCAAGGCCATAGAACACCCATTTACCGCTGGGAACATGGATTTTTAAATCATGCATCATGTGGTGGATACGATGCAGACCGCACCACACCGGCAATACAATCATCAAAAAGATAAAGACGCGGCCAATAAAGCTTTGCGCAAACGCCAGCACGCGATCATAACCGAGTGCGTCGCCGGGGTAGAATCCCAGCGGCAGCAGCACGCCAATCAACAGCACGATAACCGGTGTAACAATCGCGCCCCACATACCGCCAGCGCCAAATAATCCCCAGAAAACGGGTTCGTCAGAACGTTTTGGATTCGGGTTAATCACGTTGGCCTCCTTACCAGAACAGTGCGACAAACAGGATCACCACGGTGACCACTGCTGTTACCACCCAAAGCCCTTTAATAACCGGCTCTGGACCCATTTTTTCGTCCTTCACGATGATAAGCTGTGCTTTCGGTGCCAGATCAAACCAGGTTTTGGTGTGCAGCAGCGCTGCCGCCAGCGCGATCAGGTTGAGGATCAGCACAATCGGGTTTTGCAGAAAATGCACAAATCCGCCCCAGCTTTCCGGCCCATGTTTCAGCGAAAACAGACCAAAGATCAGTTCGAGGCTGAACCAGACTGCCGCGACCGCCGTTCCTTCACGCAGCATATAGAAGCGATAAAACGGCAGGGTTTTCCACCAGGTTGATGGCATGGGACGAACCCAGGCTTTGCGTTTAGTCGTCATAATGCACTCCTTAGCGTGGTTTCAGGGTGGCGATAAGAAAGTCTTTCGAGCTTTCTACCTTGCCCTGCTGAATAGCGGCAGCCGGATCGACATGCTTCGGACAGACTTCCGAGCAGTAACCGACAAACGTACAGCTCCACACGCCATTCTGGCTGTTGAGTTGCCCCATGCGCTCTTTCTTACCTTTGTCGCGGCTATCGAGGTTATAGCGATGCGCCAGCGTGATCGCTGCCGGGCCAATAAACTCCGGATTCAGACCGAATTGCGGGCAAGCGGCATAACACAAACCGCAATTGATACAGCCGGAGAACTGGTGATACTTCGCCATTTGCGCCGGAGTTTGCTTGCCAGGCCCCTGATCCGGTGTGCGCGTGTTACCAATAATGTAGGGCTTAATCGCTTCGAGGCTTTCGATAAAGTGAGTCATATCGACCACCAAATCGCGCTCGATTGGGAAGTTAGCCAGCGCTTCGACTTTCAGCCCTTTCTCGTAATCACGCAGAAAAGTCTTACAGGCGAGTTTTGGCACTTTGTTGATCATCATGCCGCAAGAGCCGCAAATCGCCATACGGCATGACCAGCGATAGCTCAGGTCCGGCGCGAGATTGTCTTTGATATAGTTCAGCGCATCGAGCAGCGAAGTGGCTTCATCGTAGGGCACATCGTAAAAAACACTGTGCGGCGCGTTGTCCACTTCCGGGTTGTAACGGACAATCTCGATTTTCAGATTCTTCATCTCAGCCATTGTTCGTCTCCTTCTTCTCGGTCGCTTCAGCTTCAGCACCGTAGACGCGTTTCGCTGGCGGCAGCGTGGTGATCTTCACGTCGCTATACTCCAGACGGGTTGCGCCATCGGCATCACGGAAAGCCAGCGTGTGCTTGAGGAAGTTAACGTCATCGCGCTCGGTACAGCCTTCATCCAGACGCTGATGCGCCCCGCGAGACTCTTTACGTGCCAGTGCGGAGTGCGCCATACATTCGGCGACATTCAGACCGTGGCCCAGTTCAATGGTGTAAAGCACATCGGTGTTGAAGACGCTGGAGGTATCGGTGATGCGCACGCGTTTAAAGCGTTCCTGCAACTCCGCCAGCTTATCCACGGTTTTCTGCATCAGCTCCGGCGTACGGTAGATGCCGCAACCTTCTTCCATCGATTCACCCATTTCATCGCGGATTTTCGCCCAGCTTTCGGTGCCGTCCTGATTCACCAGTGCTTTCAGTCGTTTTTCCACGTCGGCGGCTTGTGCGTTCAGCACACTATCATTGGCCTCGGTTGCAGTTGCGGCGCGTTCCATCGCGCGTTCACCAGCAAGACGACCAAACACCACCAGTTCCGCCAGCGAGTTCGAACCCAGACGGTTTGCGCCGTGCAGGCCGACAGAAGAGCACTCACCCACGGCAAACAGACCCTTGATGCGGGATTCGCAGTTTTGATCGGTTTCGATACCGCCCATGGTGTAGTGCGCGGTTGGGCGTACCGGAATCGGCTCTTTGACCGGATCGACGCCAACATAGGCTTTCGCCAGCTCGCAGATAAACGGCAAACGTTCGTTGATTTTCTTCGCGCCAAGATGGCGTAAATCGAGGTGTACCACATCGCCACGCGGCGTGGAGATGGTGTTGCCTTTGCGCCACTCGTGCCAGAACGCCTGCGATACTTTGTCGCGCGGGCCAAGCTCCATATATTTGTTTTTCGGCTCGCCGAGCGGGGTTTCCGGGCCCATGCCATAATCCTGCAAATATCGGTAGCCGTTCTTATTGACGAGGATCCCGCCTTCACCACGGCAACCTTCAGTCATCAGAATGCCGGAGCCAGGCAGGCCGGTCGGGTGATACTGCACAAACTCCATATCGCGCAGCGGCACGCCATGCGCCAGCGCCATGCCCATACCGTCGCCGGTGACAATGCCGCCGTTGGTGTTGTAACGGTAAACGCGACCCGCGCCGCCCGTTGCCATCACCACCGCATTGGCGCGGATCTGCACCAGCGTACCTTCCATCATATTCATGGCCACCAGCCCACGGGCATGGTTGTCATCGACCAGGATATCTAGTACGAAATGCTCGTCGAAACGTTGGATTTGTGGGAACTGAAGGGATGTCTGGAACAGGGTGTGCAGCATATGGAAGCCGGTTTTATCGGCGGCGAACCAGGTGCGTTCGATTTTCATCCCGCCGAAACGGCGCACATTGACCGAGCCGTCAGGACGGCGGCTCCACGGACAACCCCACTGTTCAAGCTGGGTCATCTCTGTCGGGCAATGATGCACAAAGTAGTCAACGACATCCTGTTCGCAGAGCCAGTCACCGCCGGCAACGGTATCGTGGAAATGGTACTCGAAGCTGTCATGATCCTGGGCGACGGCGGCAGAGCCGCCTTCCGCAGCAACGGTGTGGCTGCGCATGGGATAGACTTTTGAAATCAATGCGATTTTGGCGTTGGGGTGGGCTTGCGCCGCAGCGATCGCGGTGCGTAATCCCGCTCCGCCTGCGCCAATCACAGCGATATCGGCTTGAAAGGTATGCACGACATTCCTCCAGATTATTGTTGTTCCGCAACGATAAGCCTGAAGCGCTCAAGGTAGTTGCGGATATGTTCCACTGCTCCTTTTTGGGTAAGGGCAGTATAACCGTAGAGTTTCGGGGGAAATTTGATGCGTTCGATTTTTTTGCTGTTCTATACCGTGATATGTCATCGATCTTGATTGATATCACCATTAAATATTTACCCTTTTAGTTATAGACGACATTAATGAAATTATTTTGCGCAAAATTTGTCTCTGCGGATCGATGCGGGTAGACTTCGTGCCCTTGTCTGAAATCGGAGAAAGTACCATGAGCGAGACGGCAACCTGGCAGCCGAGCGCATCCATCCCCAACCTGTTGAAACGCGCGGCAATTATGGCGGAAATTCGCCGTTTCTTTGCCGATCGCGGTGTGCTTGAGGTGGAAACGCCCTGTATGAGCCAGGCAACGGTGACAGATATTCACCTGTTCCCGTTCGAAACCCGTTTTGTTGGCCCAGGCCACTCTCAGGGGCTTAATCTCTATCTGATGACTAGCCCGGAATACCACATGAAACGCCTGCTGGCTGCGGGTTGTGGTCCGGTTTTCCAGTTGTGCAGAAGCTTTCGTAACGAAGAGATGGGGCGTCATCACAACCCTGAATTCACCATGCTCGAGTGGTATCGCCCGCACTACGACATGTATCGCCTGATGAATGAAGTGGATGATTTGCTGCAACAGGTGCTGGAGTGCCAGGCGGCAGAATCGCTCTCTTACCAGCAGGCTTTTCAGCGTTATCTGGAAATCGACCCACTTTCTGCTGATAAAACCCAGTTGCGTGAAGCGGCGGCGAAACTCGATCTGAGCAATATCGCCGATACGGAAGAAGATCGGGACACGCTGCTGCAACTGCTGTTCACCATGGGCGTGGAGCCGCAGATCGGTAAAGATCGTCCGGCTTTTGTGTATCACTTCCCGGCAAGCCAGGCGGCGCTGGCGCAGATCAGCACGGAAGATCACCGCGTTGCAGAGCGTTTTGAGGTTTATTTTAAAGGCATCGAGCTGGCGAACGGTTTCCATGAGCTGACCGATGCCCGTGAACAGCAGCAACGTTTCGAGCAAGATAATCGCAAACGTGCCGCGCGCGGTTTACCGCAGCAACCGGTGGATGTAAACCTGCTGGAAGCACTCAAAGCCGGCCTGCCGGATTGCTCCGGTGTCGCGCTGGGCGTGGACCGTCTGGTGATGCTGGCGCTGCAGGCTGAAAGCCTGGCGGATGTGATTGCGTTTACCGTCGACCGGGCCTGATGACCCGATGAATAAACAGTAAAAAAGGCGCCTGATGCGCCTTTTTTGTTGGCTTACAAACTGCCCGCCGGGCGGCTGCTTTTGCCTGAGGACGTCAGCGTCCTTGCCGTGCGTTTGCCGTCGAGACTCTCCAGACGCATCTGGAACGGCGGGAACGGCAAATCGATACCGTGTTCGCGGAAGCCCGCCAGAATCAGCTGGTGGATTTCGTGGCGCAGCGGCATGCGATGCCCCATCTCTGCCGCATAAATGCGCAGCTCAAACAATTGCAAACCTTGCTGCAAATCGACGAGGAACACTTCCGGTGCCGGGTTATCAATCACCAGCGAACAACGTTCGGCCGCGGTGTAAAGAATTTGCGTCACTTCTTCGCTGTTGGCATCGGCCGGGGCTGGTACCGTCAGCACAACGCGCGTGACCGAATCCGACAACGACCAGTTAATAAACTGTTCAGTGATAAACGCTTTATTTGGCACGATGATCTCTTTGCGATCCCAGTCGCTGATAGTCGTCGCGCGCGTATTGATCTTGGTGATGCTACCCGTCAGGTCGCGGATGGTCACCGTATCGCCAATGCGGATCGGCTTTTCAAACAAGATGATCAGGCCAGAGATAAAGTTGGCGAAAATCTCCTGCAAGCCAAAACCGAGCCCAACGCCGAGTGCCGCGACCAGCCACTGTAATTTGGCCCACTCAATGCCGATCATCGAGAAGCCTACCAGCCCGCCAAACAGCATTAACAGATATTTGGTGATCGTGGTGATGGCATAACCCGTGCCCGGTGCCAGATCCAGGTGCTGTAACAGCGCCAGCTCCAGCAAGGCGGGGAGGTTACGCACCAGTTGGGTGGTGATAATAAACACCAGAATGGCGATCAGCACCGCGCCGAGGGTGATGGGCTCCAGGCTTTCCACGCCTTGTACTGTTGAGGTGACATCCCACAGCGGGATGTTTTCCAGAAAGCCAAAGGCGGAATGGATTTCGGACCACAGCACAATCACCGACAGCAGGGCGATCAGCATCAGGATTGAACGCACCAGGCGCAGCGACTGTACGCTGATAGCATCAAGATCAACTTCCTGCTCATCCACTTCGGCAGTGCCTTCGGTGCTGGTGTGATGGGCAGCATCTTCTTCGCCACGAGCGCGCTGGGCAAGGATCTCCGCGCGGCGGTGACGGGCGCGTTCAAAGGCCAGACGGCGGCGCTGGATCAGCATCCAGCGGCGGATGATGTGATACACCACCAGCAGCAAGAACCAGATGGCGACCGAGGTTTCCAGACGCGCCAGCAACGCCTGCGCCGTGGCCAGATAACCCACGCAGGCGGCCAGAATTGCCGCCAGAGGCGCACTGAGCAGCAGGTTCCACAGCAAATGGTTAGGCATATTGTCGCTGTTGCCAGCTTTATCAACATACAGCGGGATCCCCGCACGCTTCAGGCTTAGCGTCACGATCGCCAGCGCCCCGCAAATCAGAATAAAACAGAGCCGCCCCAGCGACGCCGAGAACTCACGGTCGTTAAGGTTATCAAACATGATCAGCGCCATAATCAGCGGCACAATAAAACCGATGCTCATCAGGTAATAACGCATTCCCCGGGCGACGCGATTACGCGGCCAGCCGAAGTGGGCGACAAACAAGCCGGTTGGGCGGGCGAACGTGGCGCAGATCATCACCGCCCACAGCAGCGGCACGGTAGCGGTTACGCCGTCGCCAATCGCCACTGCCAGCGGATAGGGCCAGGCTTCCTGCAAGCCGTAGCCGAGCGTTTTCCATAATACCGGCAACGGCGAGGCGACAAGAATTGACCAGAACACCGTCCGCATGGTGAGCCAGAAGTGATCCTGCGTCACTTTGCCCACGCGCGCGCTGGAACGCTCCAGAAAGCGCGTAAAGTGACGACGGGAGTAAATGCTAAAGCCCACCAGCAGCAACGCACCAAACAGCGGGAATAGCGTCTCTTTGCTGGTGAGCATCATGGCGCTGGCTTTGCCCAACTGGCTGATGGTATCGAGCGAAAGTAAGCGACGCAGATCCTGCACAATCTCAATCGGCCAGGTGAAGGAGATAGGGCTGACATCCGCCGTCCAGAACAGATAGCGGTGAGTGGCTTCATTCACTTCTTTTAGCGCGTCTTCCAGCTGGCTATTGGAAACTTTGAGCTTGGTGAGTTCAAGGATGAGCGTATCGCCGCCCTGTAATAGTGAATTCAGCAGTTCGCGCTGGGTGCGCAGTTGTGCTTCCAGAATACGGTTTTGCTCAGCCGTCAGCGCCTGACCATCCGCCTGGCGGATCTGTCGCAGTTGCGGCTGCTTATTCAGCAGATCTTCATAGCGCATGCGATGCACACGCAACTGCGCCATTTCGGTATCAAGCTGCTGCGGTTTTGGCATCTCTGGCAGACGAGCAACCTGTGCACGCAACGCTTCACCGAGCATATTGGAGGCGCCAAGCCATTGCGATTGTTCACGCAGGGTATTCAGCGCCTGACGGACCTGCAATGTCTGCCCGGTGGCCTGGCGCTGCTGTGAGGCCACCAGATCCATACGCTGCGCCTGCTGGTTCAGCGCCTGTGACAGCTCGCGGTTAATGCGAAACTGCTCGACAATTCCCGCCGGTAAATTGGCGCTGTTTTCGGCCAGTAATTCGGTGCTTTCCAGCGCCTGTTCCGCTTCGCGCTGGCGTTGACTGTTGAGTTGATTACGCAACGCTTGTAAATACGCGTCTAATTGCTGGCTCTGTTTTTGCGCCAGCTCGGAGCGCATGCGCGCCAGCTCCTGGCGGTTATTCGCTGATAGCTGCGCCAGTTCCAGTTCGTCAACCAGCGCTTTCAGCTTCGCGGATTCCGCCTGCGCGCCAAAGTTTTGTGCTTGTGCTAGCGGGGTATTGCTGTTTTGCGCGCCGAGACGGCGTTCAACTTCAGTGACCTGGCGGCGCGCATCGGTTTGCTGCTGTGGTAGCTGGCTTAGCGAATCGCTAATTTCCCGTGCGCGCTCCTGCTCCTGCTGAGCTAAACGGGTTTTCTCCAGCAACTGGCTGCTGACTTGCAGGATCTCCTGATTTAGCGCATCGCTGCTCATGCCCGCTGGAACGGGTTTCGGTTCGTCGCGCAGGTTATCCAGCTGCGCACGCAGCGTTCTGGAAAGCTTGGGGAAGTTATCAATGACTTCTTGATACTGCTTGGCGCGCTCGAGTGAACCTTTACGTTCTTCGAGCGCGTTTAGCGCGGCCTGGAGCACCTCGACGGTTTCTGCCTGATCCGGCGTGTTTTTCGCCGCTTTGGCTTGCTCCAGCTCCTGGGCGATTTGTCGGGCATCGGGGGCCGTTGCGGCGAGAGCCCCCTGGCTGAGGCACCAGGCCATCAGAAAAACGATAATCAGGCGCACATCAGTCTCCAGAATGGTTAAGGCTTAGCTTTCGTCTTGCTTGTCGTCTACCAGAGGGCTGGCGTCATGCTCTGCTTTGATTTCCGCTTCTGGAAGCGGTGCCGGTTGTGCATCAACAGGCGCGAAGGTTTCGGCGGAAATCGCCAGCGGCTGGCCAATTTTGGTCACTGACAGGCTCTGTAACTGCTCGACTAAATTCACTTTGCCCGGCGCAAACAGGTTAATTACCGTGGAACCGAGTTTAAAGCGACCCATCTCCTGGCCTTTCAGCAGCGCAACCGCACCTTCGCTTTCACCGGCAGGCCAGGTCCAGCGTTTAATGATGCCTTCACGCGGCGGAGTGATGGTGCCCGCCCATACGGTTTCGATACTGCCGACAATTGTCGCGCCGACAAGAATTTGTGCCATCGGGCCAAACTCGGTATCAAACAGGCAGATCACGCGTTCATTACGAGCAAACAGATTCGGCACGTTCTGCGCCGTCAAATGGTTCACGGAGAAGAGATCGCCCGGCACGTAAATCATCTCGCGCAGGATGCCGTTGCACGGCATATGCACGCGGTGATAGTCGCGCGGCGAGAGGTAGGTGGTGACAAAGCTACCGTTACGGAACAGATCCGCCATCAGGTAGTTGCCCGCCAGCAGCGCTTCCAGGCTGTAATTATGCCCTTTGGCCTGCAGGATTTTATCATTGTCGATTGCGCCAAGCTGGCTGACGACGCCGTCCGCCGGCATCACCAGTACGTTCGGATCTGTGTTGAGTGGGCGCACTTCGTCACGCAGCGGGCGGACGAAAAAGTCGTTAAAAGTCCGGTAGCTGGCGGTGTCCGGCTTCTGCGCTTCTTTCATATCGACCTTGTAGTATTTCACGAACAGATCGATAACCAGTTTGGTCAGCCAGCCTGCACGTTTGCTCGCGCCCCAACCCGCCAGGCGAGTGAGCCACAGTTTTGGCAGAATGTATTGAAGCGAAAGTTTAAATGAGTTTAACAAGGTAGCCTCCAGGCTATTGTTTTTGTCGTTCCTGACCCGGCGCGTAAGCGCCGAAGCCTTTAAAAAGGGGACGATTTTAGCGACGCTAAGCGTAGTTGTCAGTCATCAGATTCAGAAAAGCTTTTACGCGTTTTTACTTGCGCCATGCTTTCAAGAATGCGGTGGTAGTTTTCAAACCGACTTTCGGCAATTTCGCCTTTCTCTACCGCTTCGCGGATGGCGCAACCTGGATCGGTATCGTGCTTGCAGTCGCGGTATTTGCAATGACCAAGATAGTCATGGAATTCGACAAAGCCGTTGGTGATTTGTTCCGGTTCGAGATGCCAGAGGCCAAACTCGCGAACGCCCGGTGAATCAATCACATCGCCGCCATGCGGGAAATGATAAAGCCGCGCCGCAGTCGTGGTGTGCTGGCCAAGACCAGAGACGTCGGAAACATCGTTGGTGAGGATTTGATCTTCCTGAAAATCGAGCAACGCATTGAGCAGGCTCGATTTACCCACCCCCGATTGACCCGCAAAAATGCTTATGCGGTCGGTCAGTGCTTCAACAAGCGGTGCCAGACCGTCTTGCGTATGGCTTGAAACCATCAGCACCTTGTAGCCAATCCCACGATAGATATCCATCTGCTCGTTAACGAAGCGCAAACTGTCGTCATCCAGCAAATCAATTTTGTTCAGCACAATTAACGGCTCAACCTGCAGGGCTTCACACGCCACCAGATAGCGGTCGATGATATTGAGCGATAACTCCGGCAGGATGGCGGAAACCACGACGATTTGGTCGATGTTTGCCGCGATCGGTTTGACGCCATCGTAAAAGTCAGGGCGCGTCAGCACCGAGGTGCGTTCATGGACCGCTTCTACGATGCCTTTCACGGTGACGCCTTCAGCCGCCGCTTTACCCGGACGCCACACCACGCGATCGCCGGTGACCAGCGAGCGGATAGTTCGGCGTATGTTGCAGCGATGCACTTCGCCATCGGCGGATTCCACATCGGCATGCATGCCAAAGCGGCTGATCACCACCCCTTCGGACGGATCACCGAACAGGTTATCATCGTAGTCAGCTTTCTCCGCAGACGTTTTCAGTCGGCGCTGGTGGTTCGCATTGACGCGGCGCTGCTGCCCTTTGGAGAGTTTATTTTTACTCAATCGTGCTGGCTCCTGGTCGCCCCGGATGGGCAAAACGACTATGATACACGCAATTTTAGATGAATATAGTTACGCGAGCAGGGTGGAAAATAGCATGAGCGCAAATGAAAACAACCTCATTTGGATCGATCTTGAAATGACGGGGTTAGATCCCGAGCGCGATCGCATTATTGAAATCGCGACGCTGGTGACCGATGCAAACCTCAACATTCTGGCGGAAGGCCCGGTCATTGCAGTCCACCAATCCGACGCGCAATTAGCGCTGATGGATGACTGGAACGTACGCACGCACACCGGCAGTGGACTGGTGGATCGCGTCAAGGCCAGCCAACTGGATGACCGCGCGGCAGAACTGGCGACCATCGCGTTCCTGAAAGAGTGGGTACCCGTTGGGAAATCGCCTATTTGTGGTAACAGTATCGGCCAGGATCGCCGCTTTCTGTTTAAGTACATGCCGGAACTCGAAGCCTATTTCCACTATCGTTACCTTGATGTCAGCACGCTGAAAGAGCTGGCGCGCCGCTGGAAACCGGAAGTGCTTGAAGGGCTGAAAAAGCAGAACACCCATCAGGCGCTGGATGATATTCGCGAATCGGTGGCGGAACTGGCTTACTATCGCGAGCATTTTATTAAGCTGTAATGTGGTAACGGCGCAGGGGCGAAAATTTTATCGTCGGCCCTGTAGGCCCGTAGTGATGCGGTTTTGCTGGAAAAATGCGCGTTTTGTCGATTAAATCGGCACTTGAACAAAAAAAGCGAAAATTTGCTTTCGGGGGCTTGCAGCAGGAAGGATTTCTCGTATAATGCGCCTCCCGTGAAGACACAGAAATGTGCAACACGGCATCACGAAATTTTGGTGAAAAGCGTAAGCAAGTTGCTGAAAAATCGATGATAAGCGGGAATAGCTCAGTTGGTAGAGCACGACCTTGCCAAGGTCGGGGTCGCGAGTTCGAGTCTCGTTTCCCGCTCCAAAATTTGAAATGCACCATCCAGATTTACTGGCTTCGGCATTGACGTTGGATCCAGATAAATATGCGGGAATAGCTCAGTTGGTAGAGCACGACCTTGCCAAGGTCGGGGTCGCGAGTTCGAGTCTCGTTTCCCGCTCCAAATTTGAAATGCCGAAAGGCACGCACCATCCAGATTTACTGGTGACGGCAAGCAAGCCAAACCAGATAAGTATGCGGGAATAGCTCAGTTGGTAGAGCACGACCTTGCCAAGGTCGGGGTCGCGAGTTCGAGTCTCGTTTCCCGCTCCAAATTTTCAAATCCAATAAATTATCCACAGCGGGTTTCCTCGTTGGGGACGTTTTTTATTGTCTTCGCTAAACGTTTGTGAACAGACTTATCCACAGGCGAGCCTTTCATTCGCAACACAACGATTACTTCGATAAGCAAACGACTTTCTTTTAATTTCTTGAAAATAAATAAGAAAATAACATTGCAAACTGTTAACGCGATCGCTTGACGATTTTGTGAACGTTGAATCGTAATGTGTTTTTAATTTTATTCACAAGCTGTGGATGGCCTCAGGCATCGCGTGGCAACCCTTTTTCAACCACCCTCACCAGACGTTGTTTTTTCGACGTTTGGACTTCCACCACGCAGGCGTTACGCTTCTCATTTTGCTGCGCAATCGCCCACTGTATGTGTTCGTCGAGAAGTGGGTGCTCACCCATACGTTGTTCCAGTGCCTGAATATTGGCAGCGTCCCACGGTGCATTTCCCAGCGCGACGGCAATATTCCGCAGCCAGCGCAGATGACCAATACGGCGTATGGCCGAACCCTCCGTGATTTTCAAAAAATACGCCTCGGTCCAGCCGAACATCTCAATCAACGCTGGCGCGTGCAGCGCTTTACGTGGGCTGAAATCCTCTTCTTCGGTCAGTTGAGAGAAACGGTTCCACGGGCAGATCAACTGACAATCGTCGCAGCCGTAGATGCGGTTACCTATCAGCGGACGAAACTCTTCAGGGATAGCGCCTTCCAGCTCAATGGTGAGGTAAGAAATGCAGCGTCGGGCATCGACCGTATAGGGTTCGACAATCGCGCCGGTCGGGCAGATGGTCATGCAGGCCACACAGCGACCGCAGCTTTCTTCCACCGGTTGGTCGACGGGTAGCGGTAGATCGATCAATAACTCGCCAAGAAAAAAGAACGAGCCTGCGTCGCGGCTTAAGATAAGTGAGTGCTTACCTGTCCAGCCAAGCCCGGCTTTTTCCGCCAGTGGGCGCTCAAGAATGGGCGCAGAATCGACAAAAGGTCTAAAATTCAGCGAAGCACATTGCTGCTGAATTAACTCGCCGAGCTTTTTTAACCGGTTGCGCAGCAGCTTATGGTAATCGCGGCCCAGCGCATAACGGCTGACATACCCGAGCGCCGGGTTTTTTAACGTGCTGGCGAAGGCCGCTTGCGCGGGAAGGTAGTTCATTCGCACGCTGATAACGCGCAGTGTGCCGGGGAGAAGCTCATGGGGGCGGGCGCGCATCATGCCGTGACGCGCCATCCACTCCATCTCGCCGTGATATTGTTTATCCAGCCATGCCTGTAAGGCAGGTTCGCTGGCGCTGAGATCGGTATTGGTAATACCGACCTGCTGAAAACCCAGTTCAGTGCCCCACTGTTTGATTTGTTGCGCTAAATGATTGAGATCGAGGGGTTCTGACATGACGGACCATACAATGAAGAAAATCGCAGCAAGTATACCACACTCTGTCTGGCCTGCTGAGGACCTCAGGCGCGCTGAAAAAGAGGCGGCGGATAGCCTTGGCATTACGCTTTATGAACTGATGCAGCGCGCGGGAGAAGCGGCATTCAACATTGCGCGGGAACAGTTTCCTGCTGCGCACTGCTGGCTCGTGCTATGCGGTCACGGCAATAACGGTGGCGATGGCTATGTGGTGGCGCGTTTAGCCGCAGCGGCGGGGCTTTCCGTGACGCTGCTGGCGCTGGAAGGCAACAAACCGCTGCCGGAAGAGGCCGCGCAGGCGCGCGATGCGTGGCTCAACGCCGGCGGCGAGATCCATGCGGCTGATGTTCTGTGGCCGGAACAGGTTGATCTCATTATTGATGGGCTGCTTGGCACCGGCCTCACTAGTGCGCCGCGCGACGCTGTGGCGGCGCTGATTGATCATGCCAATGCGCATCCGGCTCCTGTGCTGGCGCTGGATATTCCCTCTGGCCTGAATGCGCAAACTGGCGCGGCCGCTGGTGCGGTGATGCAGGCATGTCATACGGTAACGTTTATCGCCCTTAAACCCGGCTTGCTAACGGGCAAAGCGCGCGATGTAGTTGGTCAATTACATCACCATGCCTTGGGGCTTGACGCCTGGCTTTCAGGCCAGCAAACATCTATTTCCCGTTTTGATGCCAGCCTACTTACACAGTGGTTTACGCCACGGCGTCCCACTTCGCATAAAGGCGATTTTGGACGGCTGGTGATTATCGGTGGCGATCACGGAACGGCAGGCGCGGTGCGCATGGCGGGAGAAGCCGCGTTGCGCACAGGAGCCGGCCTGGTGCGGGTACTCACGCGTAGTGAGAATATCGTGCCCATTATTACCGCGCGCCCGGAATTGATGGTGCACGAACTCACAGCCGAGTCGCTGGATGAGAGCCTTGAATGGGCGGATGTGGTGGTTATCGGCCCCGGTCTTGGGCAACAGGAGTGGGGTAAAAAGGCGTTACAGAAAGTGGAAAATTTTCGCAAACCGATGTTATGGGATGCGGATGCGCTGAACCTTCTGGCAATCAATCCCGATAAACGTCACAATCGCGTTCTGACGCCGCACCCCGGCGAAGCTGCTCGCCTGCTTAACTGTAGCGTGGCAGAAATTGAAAGCGACCGCTTACTTTCCGCTCGGCGTCTGGTAAAACGTTACGCAGGTGTTGTCGTGCTGAAAGGTGCGGGTACGGTTATCGCGAGTGACGAAGGCGAAACGGGCATTATTGATGCCGGTAACGCCGGGATGGCAAGTGGCGGAATGGGCGATGTGCTGTCGGGCATTATTGGTTCGCTACTGGGGCAAAAATTGAGCCTGTATGACGCGGCCTGCGTCGGGTGTGTCGCGCACGGCGCGGCGGCGGATTGCCTGGCGGTGCAGCACGGCCAGCGAGGTATGCTGGCAACCGATCTTTTTAGCACGCTGGTGCGTGTTGTTAACCCGGATGTAATTGAAACAGAAGATGATTAATCGAGTTATTCCTTTACCTGACGAGCAATCAACACTGGATCTCGGCAAGCGTGTGGCGCAAGCCTGCGACGGCGCGACAGTGATTTATTTATATGGCGATCTTGGTGCAGGTAAAACCACCTTTAGCCGGGGATTTCTGCAGGCTTTAGGCCATAACGGCAATGTCAAAAGCCCGACTTACACACTGGTTGAACCTTACACCCTCGATAAATTAATGGTGTATCACTTCGATTTGTACCGCCTTGCGGACCCGGAGGAGCTGGAATTTATGGGGATCCGTGATTATTTTGCCAACGATGCGATTTGCCTGGTCGAGTGGCCGCAACAAGGTGCGGGTGTACTGCCTGACCCGGATGTCGAAATCCATTTAGATTACCAGGCGCAGGGGCGTGAGGCGCGCATTAGCGCTGTATCCTCATCTGGCGATTCGTTACTGGCACGTATGGCCGGTTAACCGGAAGGATGACGGAATGATCTGTCGCGTGAAAAGTTGGTTGGCGCTCGCGTTGTTACTGCTGTGTACGCAGGTGAGTGCGGCGAGTTTAGCGGATATTCAGGTGTCGAATGGCGATAGCCAGGCGCGTATCACCTTCAGTTTTATGGGCGATCCTGACTATTCCTTTTCGCAGCAGGGCAAGCGCAGCGTTGCGCTGGACATCAAGCAGACCGGCGTGATTCAGGGATTGCCGCTGCAATTCAGTGGCAATAATCTGGTGAGAAGCATTCGTGCCGGTACCGCACAGGACAACCAGTCGATTCGGCTGGTGGTAGATCTGACGCAGAACGGTAAAACTCGCGCGGTGAAACAGCAAAGCGGAGCGGGTTACACTGTCGTCTTTACCATTGATGCTGATGTTCCTCCGCCGCCACCGCCGCCAAAAGTAGTAATGAAACGCGCGGAAACCCCGGCGGTTATGCCGCAACAAACGGCACCGGGACGCAATCCGTTTAAAGGCGAAAACGATCGCATCACCAGTGTCACCAGCAGCAATACCATCACGCGGCCTGCGATGCAGTCGCGCGCGGTTTCTGGCGATAAAGTCGTGATTGCCATCGATGCCGGGCACGGCGGTCAGGACCCCGGCGCGATTGGCGCAGGGGGAACGCAAGAGAAAAATGTCACTATCTCCATCGCGCGGAAACTGCGGGCGTTACTGAATGGTGACCCGATGTTCAAACCGGTCATGACGCGCGATGGCGATTACTTTATTTCGGTGATGGGCCGCTCCGATGTGGCGCGTAAGCAGAACGCAAACTTTTTGGTTTCGATTCATGCCGATGCCGCGCCTAATCGCGATGCAACCGGCGCTTCGGTATGGGTATTGTCTAACCGCCGTGCAAACAGTGAAATGGCGGGTTGGCTGGAGCAGCATGAGAAGCAGTCCGAGCTGCTTGGCGGCGCGGGCGATGTGCTGGCAAATAGCCAGTCTGACCCGTATCTGAGCCAGGCGGTGCTGGATTTACAGTTCGGTCATTCCCAGCGTGTAGGCTATGATGTCGCCACCAGCATGCTCAGCCAGCTTCAGCGTATTGGTGCATTACATAAACGCCGCCCTGAGCACGCCAGCCTTGGTGTTCTGCGCTCGCCGGATATTCCATCGGTGCTGGTCGAAACCGGTTTTATCAGTAACAGCAGCGAAGAACGGCTACTGGGAAGCGATGCTTACCAGCAGCAAATTGCCGAAGCGATTTACGGCGGGCTGCGTAACTATTTCCTCGCACATCCGTTGCAATCCTCACCGCAGAGCGGCGGGCAAACCGCCAGCGCGGGCTCATCTGCTAACGGGCTGCTCAACTAAGGATTTTTTCATGCCGATACAGGTTCTACCGCCACAGCTTGCGAACCAGATCGCCGCGGGCGAAGTGGTTGAACGCCCTGCGTCGGTGGTGAAAGAGTTAGTGGAAAACAGCCTTGATGCTGGCGCTACGCGCATTGATATTGATATCGAACGCGGCGGCGCGAAGTTGATTCGTATCCGTGATAACGGCGTCGGTATCAAAAAAGAGGAGCTGGCGCTGGCGTTGGCACGCCACGCGACCAGCAAAATCGCGTCTCTGGATGACCTGGAAGCGATCATTAGCCTCGGGTTCCGTGGTGAAGCGCTGGCGAGTATCAGCTCGGTTTCCCGTTTAACGTTGACTTCCCGTACTGCCGAACAGCAAGAAGCCTGGCAGGCTTACGCCGAAGGGCGCGAGATGGCGGTGACGGTAAAACCC
The DNA here is from genome assembly GCF_000300455.3 of Kosakonia sacchari SP1. Taxonomy (NCBI): domain Bacteria; kingdom Pseudomonadati; phylum Pseudomonadota; class Gammaproteobacteria; order Enterobacterales; family Enterobacteriaceae; genus Kosakonia; species Kosakonia sacchari. Next base: position 4,374,240 of record NZ_CP007215.2, on the reverse strand, counting down.
GCTGCGCACCCGGTGGGCACAACGCTTGAAGTGCTGGATCTGTTTTACAACACGCCGGCGCGGCGCAAATTTATGCGCACGGAAAAAACCGAGTTCGGCCATATTGATGAAGTGATCCGCCGTATCGCGCTGGCGCGTTTTGATGTCACCATTAACCTCAATCACAACGGCAAATTGGTGCGTCAGTACCGTGCCGTTGCGGAAGGGGGGCCGAAAGAGCGCCGTCTTGGCGCGATTTGCGGCACGGCATTCTTAGAGCAAGCGCTGGCTATTGAGTGGCAACACGGTGACTTAGCATTGCGTGGCTGGGTGGCCGATCCCAAAACGACGTCCAGTGCTTTCGCTGAAATCCAGTATTGCTATGTGAATGGCCGCATGATGCGCGACCGGCTGATAAACCATGCCATTCGCCAGGCCTGTGAAGATAAACTGGGTGCGGATCAGCAGCCAGCGTTTGTGCTTTATCTGGAAATCGATCCGCATCAAGTGGATGTGAATGTCCATCCGGCGAAACATGAGGTGCGCTTTCATCAGTCGCGCCTGGTGCATGATTTTATCTACCAGGGCGTGTTGAGTGTGCTGCAACAGCAGATGGAAACACCGTTACCGCTTTCTGAAGAACCCGCGCCAAGAGCGCTGCCGGAAAACCGCGTGGCGGCAGGGCGCAACCAGTTTGCCGAACCGCTGATCGCTCGCGAGCCGCAAGCGCCGCGTGTTTCCCCACCTTCTTCCGGTGGAGCGCGTAGCAATACCGCAGGTGCTCAACCGTGGCCTAACGCTCAGCCGGGTTATCAGAAACAGCAGGGGGCGCTGTATCGACAATTGCTGGAAACCCCGGTTGTCGAACGTAACAATGAAAAAGCGGAGCCTGTTGCTCCGGCACTGGACGGACACAGCCAGAGTTTTGGTCGCGTATTGACGCTTATTGCACCGCATTTCGCGCTACTTGAGCGTGACGGAAAGTTAGCATTGCTGGCGCTGCCGGTGGCTGAACGTTGGCTGCGCCATGCGCAACTGTCGCCGGACCACGCGCCTGCTTGTGGTCAACCGCTGTTAATTCCGGTGCGTTTAAAAATCTCTGCACAAGAGAGCGCAGTATTGAAGCGTTCTCAGGCGGTGCTGGCGGAAATGGGCATCGAATTTGTTCCCGATGGACAGCACGTGACCATTCGCGCAGTGCCTTTACCCTTGCGCCAACAAAATTTACAAATCTTGATTCCCGCTCTGATAGGCTACCTGGCGCAGCAGACAAGCATTGATGCGGTGAATATTGCTCACTGGTTGGCGCGCCAGCTGGCGAGTGAACATCCACAATGGAGTGTGGCGCAGGCGATAACCCTACTTGCCGACGTTGAACGGCTTTGTCCGCATCTGGTGAAGACCCCGCCGGATGGTTTATTACAACCTGTTGATTTACAAAAGGCGATGAACGCCCTGAAAAATGAGTGAAGTAAGTAAGGCTGGCCTGCCGAAGGCTATTTTTTTGATGGGGCCCACGGCCTCCGGCAAAACCGCATTAGCCATTGAGCTTCGTAAAGTTTTGCCAGTAGAGTTGATAAGCGTAGATTCAGCCCTTATTTATCGGGGAATGGATATTGGTACCGCCAAGCCGAGCGCGGAAGAGTTACAGGCTGCGCCGCACCGGTTGTTGGATATTCTCGATCCGGCGTTAGCTTATTCCGCCGCTGATTTTCGCCGCGATGCGCTGGCGGAGATGAAAGAGATAACCGATGCAGGGCGCATTCCTCTGCTGGTTGGCGGTACGATGCTCTACTTTAAGGCGTTGCTGGAAGGGTTATCGCCTCTTCCGTCAGCAGACGCACAAGTGCGAGCAGACATTGAAAAGCAGGCAGCAGAGCGTGGATGGGAAGCGTTGCATCAGCAGTTACGGGAGATCGATCCCGTTGCGGCAGCGCGGATTCATCCAAATGATCCGCAAAGGCTTTCCCGGGCACTGGAAGTTTTTTTCATTTCGGGTAAAACTTTAACGGATCTGACGCAAACGTCAGGAGACGCTCTGCCTTACCAGGTGCATCAGTTCGCCATCGCCCCGGCGAGCCGTGAACTGCTCCATCAACGAATCGAGCAGCGTTTTCATCAGATGTTGGCTTCAGGTTTTGAAGCAGAAGTGCGGGCGCTTTTTGCTCGTGGTGATTTGCATACGGATATGCCTTCCGTTCGTTGTGTGGGATACCGCCAGATGTGGTCATACATTGAAGGCGAAATTTCATACGATGAAATGGTTTATCGAGGTATTTGCGCGACGAGGCAGTTAGCCAAGCGGCAGATAACCTGGTTGCGGGGCTGGGATGGCGTTCACTGGTTAGAGAGTGAAAAGCCAGAAAAGTCTTACCGTGACGTGCTACAGGTTGTTAGTGCTATCGCAGGGTGAATGTGTACAATTAAGTCGTATGGCGCGCAAATTTTTACGCAGTTTTCAGAACTTACGGGTTCTAAGTACAAAACAAGCATATAAGGAAAAGATAGAATGGCTAAGGGGCAATCTTTACAAGATCCGTTCCTGAACGCACTGCGTCGGGAACGTGTTCCAGTTTCAATTTATTTGGTGAATGGTATTAAGCTGCAAGGGCAAATTGAGTCTTTCGATCAGTTCGTGATCCTGTTGAAAAACACGGTCAGTCAGATGGTCTATAAGCACGCGATTTCAACTGTTGTTCCATCTCGTCCGGTTTCTCATCACAGCAACAATGCCGGCGGCGGTACCAGCAGTAACTACCATCACGGTAGCAACGCGCAGGGCTCTGCACAGCAGGAAGGCGAAGAGACCGAATAAGGTTGACGGCTGATTTTCCAGATCGGGGAGCCAGTAAAGCTGTGTTCCCCGCTGGTATTTTATGAGGGTTTACGCTTGTTTGACCGTTATGACGCCGGTGAGCAGGCGGTACTGGTACACATCTATTTTTCGCAAGACAAAGATATGGAAGACCTCCAGGAGTTTGAATCTCTGGTCTCTTCCGCCGGTGTCGAAGCAATGCAGGTGATTACCGGTAGCCGTAAAGCACCGCATCCAAAATATTTTGTTGGTGAAGGTAAAGCAGTTGAAATTGCGGATGCCGTAAAATCTGCGGGCGCTTCTGTTGTGCTCTTTGATCATGCGCTAACCCCAGCCCAGGAACGTAACCTGGAGAGACTGTGCGAATGTCGAGTCATCGATCGCACCGGCCTGATATTAGATATTTTTGCCCAGCGTGCGCGTACGCATGAGGGGAAATTGCAAGTTGAGCTGGCGCAGTTGCGCCATCTGGCGACACGCCTTGTGCGTGGCTGGACCCACCTTGAACGACAAAAGGGCGGCATTGGTTTGCGCGGTCCGGGTGAAACCCAGCTCGAAACCGACCGTCGTTTGTTGCGTAACCGCATTACTCAGATCCTCTCGCGCCTCGAAAAGGTTGAAAAGCAGCGTGAACAGGGGCGTCGTTCCCGCACGAAAGCCGATATTCCAACGGTCTCGCTGGTGGGGTACACCAACGCCGGTAAATCCACGCTGTTCAATCACATAACGGAAGCGCAGGTCTATGCGGCCGATCAGTTGTTCGCCACCCTCGATCCGACCCTGCGTCGTATCGATGTCGCGGATGTCGGCGAAACGGTGCTGGCAGATACGGTAGGGTTTATTCGCCACTTGCCGCACGATTTGGTTGCCGCGTTTAAAGCAACCTTGCAGGAGACGCGCCAGGCGACGTTGTTGCTGCATGTGATTGACGCCGCTGATGTGCGAGTGCAGGAAAACATTGATGCAGTGAACACCGTGCTGGAAGAGATTGAGGCGCACGAAATCTCAACGCTACTGGTGATGAACAAAATCGATATGCTGGACGATTTCGAACCGCGTATTGATCGGGATGAAGAGAACAAACCGATCCGTGTCTGGCTCTCCGCGCAGACAGGGGTTGGCGTACCACTGTTATTCCAGGCTTTGACTGAGCGTCTTGCGGGTGAAGTGGCGCAGCACACGCTGCGATTACCGCCGCAGGAAGGGCGTCTGAGAAGTCGGTTTTACCAGCTTCAGGCAATAGAAAAAGAGTGGATGGAAGACGATGGCAGCGTAGGTATGCAGGTGCGTATGCCGATCGTCGACTGGCGTCGACTCTGTAAACAAGAACCGGCACTCGAAGAGTACGTCGTTTGACCGGCAGCCTGAAGATTTTTCCCCTTTGGGGGTGCCCGCCAAAGGCCGGGTATACACCGCAAATAAATATGGAGCACATACATGGCGTGGAATCAGCCCGGTAACAACGGACAAGACCGCGACCCGTGGGGAAGCAGCAAACCAGGCGGCAACTCTGAGGGAAATGGAAACAAAGGCGGTCGCGATCAGGGGCCACCTGATCTGGATGATATTTTCCGTAAACTGAGTAAAAAACTCGGTGGCCTGGGCGGTGGTAAAAGCACCGGCGGCGGTACGCCGGGTTCCTCAGGACCACGTGGCCAGGCGAGCGGGCGTATTGTGGGCATTGTTGCCGCAGCGGTCGTTATTATCTGGGCTGCAACCGGGTTCTACACCATTAAAGAAGCGGAACGTGGCGTTGTGACCCGTTTTGGCAAGTTCAGCCATTTGGTCGAACCGGGCCTCAACTGGAAACCGACCTTTATCGATAACGTGACTGCAGTAAACGTGGAATCCGTTCGCGAACTGGCGGCATCTGGCGTGATGTTGACGTCTGATGAAAACGTCGTGCGTGTTGAAATGAACGTGCAGTATCGCGTTACCGATCCTGAGCGCTATCTGTTTAGCGTTACCAGCGCCGACGACAGCTTGCGTCAGGCAACGGACAGCGCGCTGCGCGGCGTTATCGGTAAATACACCATGGATCGTATTCTGACCGAAGGCCGTACCGTTATTCGTAGCGATACCCAGCGCGAGCTGGAAGAGACCATTCGCCCGTATAACATGGGGATTACCCTGCTGGACGTTAACTTCCAGGCCGCTCGTCCGCCGGAAGAGGTGAAAGCCGCGTTTGATGATGCGATTGCCGCCCGTGAAAACGAGCAGCAGTACATCCGTGAAGCCGAAGCCTACACCAACGAAGTTCAGCCGCGTGCGAACGGTCAGGCGCAGCGTATCCTCGAAGAGGCGCGCGCGTACAAAACGCAAACTATCCTGGAAGCACAGGGTGAAGTGGCGCGTTTCGCTAAGATCCTGCCGGAATATAAAGCTGCGCCGGAAATTACCCGTGAGCGTCTGTATATCGAAACCATGGAAAAAGTGCTGAGCCATACCCGCAAAGTGCTGGTTAACGATAAAGGCGGCAACCTGATGGTTCTGCCGCTGGATCAGATGCTGAAAGGCGGTAATGCCGCGCCTGCGGCAAAGAGTGACAACAGTGGCGCGAATAACTTGCTGCGTCTGCCACCAGCGTCAAGCTCCAGCAGCAGCGCAAACAGCGCTCCCGCAACCTCTGCGGGAGATATCATGGACCAACGCCGCGTTAACGCGCAGCGTAACGATTACCAGCGTCAGGGGGAATAACGATGCGTAAGTCAGTTATCGCAATCATCATCATCGCGCTGGTAGTGCTCTACACCTCTATCTTTGTAGTGAAAGAAGGCGAGCGCGGTATCTCGCTGCGCTTTGGTAAAGTGCTGCGTGATGATGAAAACAAGCCGTTGGTATATGCACCGGGCCTGCATTTCAAACTGCCGTTTATTGAGTCGGTTAAGCTGCTTGATGCACGTATCCAGACCATGGATAACCAGGCAGATCGCTTTGTGACCAAAGAGAAAAAAGACCTGATCGTCGACTCTTACATCAAGTGGCGTATCAGCGATTTCAGCCGTTACTATCTGGCGACCGGCGGCGGTGACGTCTCCCAGGCGGAAGTGCTGCTGAAACGTAAGTTCTCTGACCGTCTGCGTTCTGAAATCGGTCGTCTGGACGTAAAAGACATCGTTACCGATTCTCGTGGTCGTTTGACGCTCGAAGTGCGCGATGCGCTGAACTCTGGTTCTGCAGGCACTGAAGACGAAGTGTCGACGCCTGCTGCTGATGACGCCATCGCGAAAGCGGCTGAGCGTGTTCAGGCTGAAACCAACGGTAAAGTGCCGGTTATCAACCCGAACAGTATGGCGGCGTTAGGTATTGAAGTGGTTGATGTGCGTATTAAGCAGATCAACCTGCCGACTGAAGTGTCGGATGCGATTTACAACCGTATGCGCGCCGAGCGTGAAGCGGTTGCCCGTCGCCACCGTTCACAAGGTCAGGAAGAAGCGGAAAAACTGCGTGCTGCAGCGGATTACGAAGTGACCAAAACGCTGGCAGAATCTGAGCGCCAGGGGCGTATCCTGCGCGGTGAAGGTGATGCTGAAGCGGCGAAACTGTTTGCTGATGCATTCAGTCAGGATCCGGACTTCTATGCCTTTATCCGTAGCCTGCGTGCCTATGAAAGCAGCTTCCAGAGCAACCAGGATGTGATGGTGCTTAGCCCGGATAGCGATTTCTTCCGTTATATGAAGACGCCGACTTCCGCGACTCGTTAAGAAACCTGCGGTTTTCATCGTAAAAACCACCGCCTTTTCCGGCGGTGGTTTTGTGTTTATAAGGATCAGCAATGAATTCGACAATCTGGCTCGCTCTGGCGCTGGTTTTGGTACTTGAAGGGCTTGGACCGATGCTTTATCCGCGCGCCTGGCGGCGTATGATCGCCTCTCTGAGCCTGTTGCCGGACCATCTTTTGCGTCGATTTGGCGGTGGGCTTGTGGTCGCGGGTGTAGTTATCTACTACATGTTGAGGAAAACGATTGGCTGAGGGAAATCAGGCGTTCTTTGGGCATTTTTGCACAGAAAAAGTGCTGAATCTGAAAAAAAGCGGTGGTAGAATCCATTTTTAAGCAAACGGTGATTTTGAAAAATGGGTAACAACGTCGTCGTACTGGGCACCCAATGGGGTGACGAAGGTAAAGGGAAGATTGTTGATCTTCTGACTGAACGGGCTAAATATGTTGTACGCTACCAGGGCGGTCACAACGCAGGCCATACTCTCGTAATCAACGGTGAAAAAACCGTCCTCCATCTTATTCCATCAGGCATTCTTCGCGAAAACGTCACCAGCATCATCGGTAACGGCGTTGTGCTGTCTCCCGCTGCGCTGATGAAAGAGATGAAAGAACTGGAAGACCGTGGTATCCCGGTTCGCGAACGTCTGCTGCTCTCTGAAGCATGTCCGTTAATCCTTGATTATCATGTAGCGCTGGACGTGGCGCGTGAAAAAGCGCGCGGCGCGAAAGCTATCGGTACTACCGGTCGCGGTATCGGCCCGGCTTACGAAGATAAAGTTGCTCGTCGTGGTCTGCGCGTTGGCGATCTGTTCGATAAAGCGACTTTCGCCGACAAACTGAAAGAAGTGATGGAATATCACAACTTCCAGCTGGTGAACTTCTACAAAGTGGAAGCGGTTGACTACCAGAAAGTGCTTGATGATGTCATGGCGATTGCCGACATCCTGACGGCAATGGTGGTGGACGTTTCCGATTTGCTGGACCAGGCGCGTAAGCGCGGCGATTTCGTGATGTTCGAAGGCGCGCAGGGTACGCTGCTGGATATCGATCACGGTACTTATCCGTATGTGACCTCCTCCAACACTACCGCTGGCGGTGTCGCGACGGGGTCCGGCCTTGGCCCGCGTTACGTGGATTACGTGCTCGGCATCATCAAAGCTTACTCCACGCGCGTAGGTGCTGGTCCGTTCCCGACTGAACTGTTCGACGATATCGGCGAGTTCCTCTGCAAACAGGGTAATGAATATGGCGCCACTACTGGCCGTCGCCGTCGTACCGGCTGGCTGGACGCGGTTGCTGTACGCCGCGCGGTGCAGATCAACTCCCTGTCTGGCTTCTGCCTGACCAAGCTGGACGTGTTGGACGGCCTGAAAGAAGTGAAAATCTGTGTTGCTTACCGCATGCCGGATGGCCGCGAAGTCACCACCACGCCGCTGGCGGCTGACAATTGGGAAGGTATCGAGCCGATTTACGAAACCATGCCAGGCTGGTCTGAATCGACCTTTGGTGTAAAAGATCGTAGCGGTCTGCCGCAGGCGGCGCTGAATTACATCAAACGCATTGAAGAACTTACCGGCGTGCCGATCGACATCATCTCCACCGGTCCGGATCGTACTGAAACCATGATCCTGCGCGATCCGTTCGACGCATAATATGGTTTAAGGGCGCGTAAATCGCGCCCTTTTTCTTCGCTTTTTTCACCCTTCCGTTCAAATAAATTAGCGACCTGACAGGTGGCTGGTTTATCATCAATAGTGTCAATACCTGCGGGTATCTCATTTTTTTCCCTTTTATGAGGTTGATGTGCAGTTAACAAGCTTTACCGATTACGGTTTGCGCGCCCTGATCTACATGGCGTCGCTGCCGGCAGGACAAATGACCAACATTACTGAAGTTACAGAAACGTATGGCGTGTCCCGTAATCATATGGTCAAGATAATCAATCAGCTGAGCCGTGAAGGCTACGTCGCGGCCGTCCGTGGGAAAAACGGTGGGATCCGGCTGGGGAAACCCGCGCAGGATATTCGTATTGGTGATGTTGTCCGCTCGCTTGAGCCGCTGGCGCTGGTCAATTGCAGCAGCGAGTTTTGCCATATTACCAGTGCCTGTCGCCTGAAAAAGGCGCTTGCCAAAGCTGTGCAAAGTTTTCTTAAGGAGCTGGATAACTACACGCTGGCCGATTTGGTTGAAGAGAATCAACCGCTTTACAAATTATTGCTGGTGGAATGACGAAAATTTCCATCAGAGCTGACAACGGAGGAACCGCAATGTCACAAGATCCTTTCCTCGAACGCGAATCTGAAAAATATACCAACCCCATTCCCAGCCGCGAATTCATCCTCGATCACTTAGCCAAACGCGAAAAACCTGCCAGCCGGGACGAACTGGCTATCGAACTCAATATCGAAGGTGAAGAGCAACAAGAAGCGCTGCGCCGCCGTCTGCGCGCTATGGAGCGCGACGGGCAATTAGTCTTTACCCGCCGTCAGTGCTACGCCTTACCGGAACGTCTCGATCTGCTCAAAGGCATGGTGATTGGTCACCGCGACGGCTATGGTTTTCTGCGCGTTGAAGGCCGCAAAGACGATCTTTATCTCTCCAGCGAGCAGATGAAAATGTGTATTCACGGCGATCAGGTGCTGGCGCAACCGCTGGGTGCCGATCGTAAAGGCCGCCGCGAAGCGCGCATCGTACGCGTGCTGGTGCCGAAAACCGGGCAGATCGTTGGCCGCTACTTTACTGATGCAGGCGTCGGTTTTGTCGTGCCGGATGATAGCCGCATGAGTTTTGACATCCTTATCCCGCCTGAAGAGGTTATGGGAGCGCGCATGGGCTTTGTGGTGGTCGTTGAGTTGACACAGCGTCCAACCCGCCGCACAAAAGCGATTGGTAAAATCGTCGAGGTGCTCGGCGACAATATGGGTACCGGCATGGCGGTCGACATGGCGCTGCGTACTCATGAAATTCCTTACCAGTGGCCGCCAGAAGTGGAAAAACAGGTCGCCGGGCTGAAAGAGCAAGTGCCGGAAGAAGCCAAAGTTGGACGCGTCGATCTGCGCGACCTGCCGCTGGTGACCATTGATGGCGAAGACGCGCGCGACTTCGACGATGCCGTTTTCTGTGAGAAGAAACGCGGCGGCGGCTGGCGCTTATGGGTAGCTATCGCTGATGTGAGCTACTACGTGCGTCATGGCACCGCGCTTGATAACGAAGCCCGTAACCGTGGCACGTCAGTTTACTTCCCATCGCAAGTGGTACCGATGCTACCGGAGGTGCTCTCAAACGGCCTGTGCTCGCTGAACCCGCAAGTGGATCGCCTGTGCATGGTCTGTGAAATGACCGTCTCCTCAAAAGGGCGCTTAACCGGTTTTAAATTCTACGAAGCGGTGATGAGCTCCCACGCACGTCTGACCTACACCAAAGTGTGGCATATGCTGCAAGGCGATCAGGAACTGCGTGAGCAGTACGCGCCGCTGGTGAAACACATCGAAGAGCTGCATAACCTGTATAAAGTGCTCGATCAGGCGCGCGCTGAGCGCGGTGGCATCTCGTTTGAGAGCGAGGAAGCGAAGTTTATCTTCAACGCCGAGCGCCGCATTGAGCGTATTGAGCAGACTCAGCGTAACGATGCGCACAAGCTGATTGAAGAGTGCATGATCCTCGCCAACATCTCCGCCGCGCGTTTTGTGGAGAAAGCCGACGAGCCGGCGCTGTTCCGTATTCACGATAAACCGACCAACGATGCGATCACCGCGTTCCGTTCCGTGCTTGCCGAGCTGGGACTGGAGTTGCCGGGCGGCAATAAACCGGAGCCGCGCGATTACGCCGCGCTGCTGGAATCGATTGCCGATCGCCCGGATCACGAAATGCTGCAAACCATGCTGCTGCGCTCGATGAAACAGGCGATCTACGATCCGGAAAACCGCGGCCACTTCGGCCTGGCGCTGCAATCTTATGCGCACTTCACTTCGCCGATTCGCCGCTACCCTGACTTATCACTGCACCGCGCCATTAAATATTTACTGGCGAAAGAGCAGGGGCTGAAGGGCAACAGCACCGAAACTGGCGGCTGGCACTACAGCATGGAAGAGGTGTTGCAACTGGGACAGCACTGTTCGATGACCGAACGCCGCGCTGATGAAGCGACCCGTGATGTCTCGGACTGGCTGAAATGCGACTTTATGCAGGATCAGGTCGGCAATACCTTCCCGGGTGTTATCGCCAGCGTCACCGGCTTTGGTTTCTTCGTGCGGCTCGACGATCTGTTTATCGATGGTCTGGTGCATGTCTCTTCGTTGGATAACGACTATTATCGTTTCGATCAGGTCGGTCAGCGTCTGATTGGCGAATCCGGCGGGCAAACGTATCGCCTCGGTGATCGGGTGCAGGTAAAAGTCGAAGCGGTTAACATGGATGAGCGCAAGATTGACTTCTCGCTGATCTCCAGTGAGCGCAGCCCGCGTAACGTGGGTAAAACCGAGCGTGAAAAAGCGAAGAAAGGTTCGGCTGGCAAAAACGGCGCTGCGAAAAAGCCGCCGCGTCGCCAGATGGGTAAAAAAGTGAATTTCGAGCCAGACAGCGCCTTCCGTGGTGAAGGTGGAAAAGGCAAAGCGAAAAAAGCCAAAAAACCGTCGGCTAAAACGCAGAAAATCGCCGCCGCGACTAAAGCGAAACGCGCAGCGAAAAAGAAAACCGACCAGTAATATTACGAAGCCCTTCCTTGTGAAGGGCTTTTTTCTGTCTACGTTATTTCAGTTCGACCATCTTGATCCTTATTCCTCGCGACCTGTAAGTAAATTCTCCTTCTTAATTTATGCAGTGTATTCCGGATAGGCGACGCTTCGGCAATGCCCCGGTTCTGTCAGTCGCAATCTGAACTTTCCCCCTTCATCAGTACGCAAAGCAGCCCCTGGCCTGCGGAGGTACTTTCTGCGGCGCGTGTCGGTTATAATGAGCGCAAGTGATGAGTGTCACGGCCCACATAACGCGGCGAAACCGCCCCAAATGAGTACCATCAATGAGTGAAATGATTTACGGCATCCATGCGGTGCAGGCCCTGCTGGAGCGCGCCCCGGAGCGTTTTCAGGAAGTGTTTATTCTGAAAGGCCGCGAGGACAAACGTCTGCTGCCGCTGATCCACGCGCTGGAAGCGCAGGGCGTGGTGATCCAGGTGGCGAACCGCCAGTATCTGGATGAAAAAAGCGAAGGCGCGGTGCACCAGGGGATCATTGCACGCGTGAAACCGGGGCGTCAGTACCAGGAAAACGATCTGCCGGATCTGATAGCCAGCCTCGATCAACCCTTCTTCTTGATCCTGGATGGCGTTACCGATCCGCACAACCTGGGCGCGTGTTTGCGTAGCGCAGACGCGGCGGGCGTGCATGCGGTGATCGTGCCGAAGGACAAATCCGCGCAACTTAACGCCACGGCAAAAAAAGTCGCCTGCGGCGCGGCAGAGAACGTACCGTTGATCCGCGTGACCAACCTGGCGCGCACCATGCGCCTGTTGCAGGAAGAGAATATCTGGATTGTCGGCACAGCGGGCGAAGCCGATCACACTCTGTTCCAGAGCAAAATGACCGGGCGCATGGCGCTGGTAATGGGCGCGGAAGGTGAAGGTATGCGCCGTCTGACGCGTGAGCACTGTGATGAGCTGATCAGCATCCCGATGGCGGGCAGCGTGTCGTCGCTTAACGTCTCGGTTGCCACCGGTATCTGCCTGTTTGAAGCGGTGCGCCAGCGCGCGCTTTAAGCTTGCAACGTTCAGTAAAACCACCCTTATTCGGGTGGTTTTTTTTGCTCTGAAGACTGGTAGAATTTGCCGGCAGATATTTTCTCTTTTTACTTTTATTGCGATGGAATAATCAGGGTATAAATGATGGCATGGACTGTAGAGACACTTAGCGCGGCATTATTGCACTCATCAGCGCTTACGTTAAATATCCAACACGAAGCCGATGCGTTAATTATTAAGCTGGATGACTACGGCGATTTGCAATTAAACCTGTTGCTCACTTCCCGGCAGATAATTATTGAAACCTATATTTGTCCTTTAAGTGAAATTAAACAACAGGACACTTTTAACGCCTTCTTGCTGCGCAATCAAAAACTTTTACCTTTATCGTCTGTTGGCATCTCGCCTGTCGGCGGGGAAGAGTATTATGTCGCCTTCGGCGCGCTGTCACTTAACTCCTCGCTCGACGATATCCTGCTCGAAATCTCCACGCTTGCGCAAAATGCGCTGGATCTTGCTGAACTAACCGATGATTTTACCCAATAACATTGTCAGGGAGTGGTTGTATGGGAATTTTAAAAAGCCTGTTTACGCTGGGTAAATCCTTTATTGCTCAGGCGGAAGAGTCGATTGAAGAGACACAGGGTGTGCGCATGCTGGAGCAGCATATCCGCGACGCGCGCGCTGAGCTGGATAAAGCGGGGAAATCCCGCGTCGACCTGCTGGCACGCGTTAAGTTGAGCAACGATAAACTCAACGATTTGCGCGAGCGCAAAGCCAGTCTTGAAGCCCGTGCGCTGGAAGCGATGGCGAAAAACGTGGATGCCGATTTGCTCAATGAAGTCGCCAGCGAAATTGCCCGTCTGGAAAATACCATTGCGGCGGAAGAACAAGTGCTGGCGAACCTTGAAACCTCGCGCGATGCCGTTGAAAAAGCGGTCACCGCCACGGCACAGCGTATTGAGCAGTTTGAGCAGCAACTGGAAGTGATTAAAGCCACCGATGCGATGCAGCGCGCGCAACAGGCTGTCACCACGTCTACCGTGGGCGCGTCCAACAATGTGGCGACGGCGGCGGAGTCCCTGAAACGCCTGCAGGCGCGTCAGGCTGAACGCCAGGCCCGGCTTGATGCGGCAACACAGCTTGAGAAAGTGGCGGACGGGCGCGATCTCGACGAAAAACTGGCGCAAGCCGGTATTGGCGGCAGCGATAAAACCTCAGCGCAGGATGTGCTGGCGCGTCTGCAACAGCAACAAAAATCGTGATGCTCTCTTTTCTGAAAAACCTGCTGGGGCGGGCTGATGCGGCGGCCCCGGTAAGAGGTCCGCTTGGGTTGCATCTGCATGCGGGTTTCACCATTGATACGCTGCTGTTTCGCCTGTGCGAAGACGATTTGCTGGTTCAGCTTCCCGGCGAAGAGTACACCATTGGCGCGTGCGGGTCGTTCGATCTCGGCGCCGGATGCATGATTCATCGCTACTACACAACGGGCGATGAGTTCCTGCAAATCAGCACTTCCGGCGGTCTGGAAACGCACAACATCGATGACATCAAACTGTTTGTGTATGAAGAGAGTGCGGGCGTTTCTGGCGAAACAGCCTGGCGCGATATGCTGAGCGCAAAAGCAATGGGTAAGCCCGCGTTACGCTGGCGAGATTGTCAGTGGCAGCGCGTGTTTAACGCGGAAGAGCGGGGCGATATCGAACCGGTCTATACGCTGGAAACCGTCAACAACCACGCTGGCGCAAGCTGGGAAGTACACAACTTTATGATGGCGTACCAGCGCGAAGTCACCGCTGACGTGTTCGAATATTTGCTGTTAAACGGCGAAGAAACCTTTAATGCACAAAACCAACCGGAGTGGATCTACTCGCGTGCGCTGGGCGTGGATATTCCGCTGACATCATTAAAGGTCATTGGTTAATTATGGGAGTAGACATGCATATTCTCGGATCGCTACTGGCGTTTTGCTCGTATTTTTTTATTGGCATTGCAATGGTGCTCTGTTTTCTCTTCGTTTATACGCGCATTACCCCGCACGATGAATGGCGATTAATTAAAGAGAATAACCTCGCCGCATCGTTAGCATTTAGTGGTTCGCTGCTGGGCTATATTATTCCGCTCTCCAGCGCGGCCATTAATTCAGTGAGTATTCCGGATTATTTAATCTGGGGCGTTATAGCGCTGGTGGTGCAGTTACTTGTTTACGGCGGTGTGCGTCTATATATGCCGAAACTGAGTGACAAGATAATTAACAGCAATACTGCCGCCGGGTTATTTATGGGTGCGGCGGCACTGGCGGGCGGGATTTTTAATGCTGCCTGCATGACGTGGTAATGGAACATCATGGCCAGAAAGCGATCAAATCGGCAAAGAAATCCTATTCTTTCGCCTGCGCAGAGCCGCGCCCAGCGGCCCATTTTCACCCAGCCGAAAGAGCGTAAAAGCGGGCAATACCTGACTCTGGCGATTATGGGCGGTGCGGCCTTTTTTGCTTTAAAAGGCTGTAACGATCATAAAGACGATAACGACGGTGACGGGGTTTATTACACCTCGCAGCAGGATTGCGTTGACGACGGCAATCCTGCGCAGGTATGTAACGATGCGTGGAATAACGCGCGCATGAACTTTGAGCAAGAGATCCCGCGCAATATGTCGCAGCCGTACTGCGTGCAGCAATACGATAATTGCTACTACGACAATATTGGCCAACGCTGGATGCCGGTGCTCAGCGGTTTTCTGCTCAGCAAAGCCTTGCGTAAAGACCGGGATGAGCAATACAGCTACAGCAGCGGCGGCAGTTCTTACGCTTCCCGCCCGGTGTGGCGCAACCGCGACGGAGATTACAGCTGGCGCTCCGGCGGAAGTAGCAGCGCGAGCAGCCATTACGGTTACACCACCAAAAAGGCGACCACTTCATCACGTGGCGGTTTTGGGCGCTCGTCGAGCGCGCGCGGAAGCTGGGGGGCTAACGATGCTGCGTCATGATGTTGCTGTGCGCCCGGACCTTGAGCGGATCGCCCGCGACCACGGTTTCGACTTCCATATCATTGATAACGAAATTTACTGGGATGAGAGTCGCGCTTACCGCTTTACGCTGCGCCAGATAGAAGAGCAGATCGAAAAGCCGACCGCTGAACTGCATCAAATGTGCCTTGAGGTGGTGGATCGCGCCGTGGCGGACGAGGCGATCCTTCGCCAGCTGGCAATCCCGCCGTTGTACTGGGACGCGATTGCCGAAAGCTGGCGCAACCGCGATCCGTCGCTCTACGGGCGAATGGATTTTGTCTGGTGCGGCAAAGACCCGGTGAAATTACTCGAATACAACGCCGATACGCCGACCTCGCTGTACGAATCGGCCTATTTCCAGTGGCTGTGGATGGAGGATGCGCGGCGTAACGGTACGCTCCCACGCGACGCCGATCAGTACAACGCCATTCAGGACAAGTTGATTGCCCGTTTCGCCGAGATCCAGAGCCGTCACCCGCTCTACTTTTGCTGCTGCAAAGGAACCGAGGAAGATCGCGGCACGGTGCTCTATCTTGAGGATTGCGCCCGCCAGGCCGGACTCGATACGCGGTTTATTTATATCGAAGACGTTGGGCTGGGGCTGGGCGGTGTATTGACGGATCTGGATGATAACGTCATTCGCCAGGCGTTTAAGCTCTACCCGCTTGAATGGATGATGCGCGACGAAAACGGCCCGTTGTTGTGTAAACGCCGCGAGCAGTGGCTGGAACCGTTGTGGAAAAGCGTGCTCAGCAATAAGGGGCTACTGCCGCTGCTGTGGCGTTTCTTCCCCCATCATCCGAACCTGCTGCCCGCCTGGTTTGACGGAGAAAAACCGCAAATCGCGGCGGGTGCCAGCTACGTGCGCAAGCCGCTGTTTTCCCGCGAAGGCGGCAATGTCACCCTCTTCGACGGGACGCACAACGTGATTGACCATGAAGAGGGTGACTACGGTGAAGAACCGATGATCTACCAGGCTTTTCAGCCGCTGCCGCGCTTTGGCGACAGCTACACGCTGATTGGCAGTTGGGTGGTAGACGATGAAGCTGTTGGCATGGGCATCCGCGAAGATTGCACCTTAATTACCAAAGATACCTCGCGGTTTGTGCCGCATTATATCGCCGGGTAATTCACCGCCCGGCAAGCGCAACGCCGCCGGGCAAAGAACGTTATTCCTCAAGCGAGCGCAAATGGTCATCTTTTTTGAGCGTCATTAGCGCCACAATGCTGACCAGTGCCGTTGCCATCACGTAATAGGCCGGGATGTCGACATTCCCCGTCTCTTTGATAAGCCCGGTGATGATTAACCCCGCGCAGCCGGAGAACAGCGCGTTCGACAGCGAATACGCCAAACCCAGCCCGGTATAACGCACGCGGGTTGGAAACATCTCTGCCAGCATCGCCGGGCCAGGTCCTGCCAGCATACCGACCAGACCGCCCGCTACCAGCACCACCACGGCTTTTATCGCCAGCGTGCTTGTTTCCGCCTGCAGGATTTTCAGCAGTGGCAACGCGAGGATCAATAACAGCGCGGTGGCCATTACCATCACTGTGCGGCGCCCGATACGATCGCTCAGTATACCGGAGGGAATGATCGTCAACGCAAAGCCAATATTGGATATCACCGCAATCAGTAGCGCCTGATTAAAACCGGTATGCAGCGCCGACTGTAAATACGCGGGCATGATCACAAGGTAGGTATAACCCGCGGCGGACCACACCATCACCCGGCCAATCCCCACGATGATGGCTTTGAATGTGTCGCTAAGCCGGGCGCGTTCGGCAACGGGGTGCGCCTGCTGTTGCACAAAACTTGGCGTTTCCTCCATGCTCACCCGCAACCACAGCGCGACAACGCCCATCGGCAGCGCAAGGAAGAAGGGGATGCGCCAGCCCCAGTCATGCAATGCTTCTGGCGACAGCAACACGGAAAGCAGCGCCACAATACCGGCTCCCGCCAGCAGCCCCAGCGCCACGGTAAAAGATTGCCATGCGCCATACAGCCCGCGCTTGCCGCGCGGCGCGAACTCCGTCATTAGCGATACCGCGCCACCGTATTCCCCCCCGGCAAACAGCCCCTGCAAAATGCGCAAGCCGGTAATGATGAGGGGCGCGGCGATGCCAATGCTGGCATACACCGGGACCAGACCAATCGCGGCGGTGGCGAGCGTCATCATCACCAACACGATAATCAGCGTCGGCTTGCGGCCAATCCGGTCACCGATACGCCCGAATACCATTGCGCCCAGGGGGCGAAAGAAAAAGGCGACGGCAAAGGAGGCGTAAGTCAGGATCAGACTGGTGAGCCCGGTTTCGCCCGCGAGCTGAAAGAAATTTTTCGCAATCACGGTGGCGAGAAAGCCGTAGACCGCGAATTCGTACCACTCGATAAAGTTACCGATCGAGCCGGCAATTAACGCGCGCTTGTGCGCATTCGGAGCGTGTTGGGAAGCTGGCATCAGGATTCTCTTTGGCAAGGTGAGAATAAATTATTCATCAGTAATCGCATTCATGAAATATATTATTCTTATATTGTGTGAGCCGTTTCACGAATGATTACCGCCAAATCGCGGCCTTGTGAGCCTACTCCCATGCAGTGTTAGCGCGGGCTGTCCATACTTATCTTCATTGCCATTGAAGGAGGGAGACACGATGCACTGGCAGACACATACCGTTTTTAACCAACCCATTCCGTTAAAAAACAGCAACCTTTTTCTTTCCGATCGCCCGTTGTGCGAGGCGGTGATACGCGAAGGCGCGGCGTGGGACGCCGAGCTGCTCGCCAGCATTGGCCAACAATTGGGCGCGGCGGAATCGCTGGAGCTGGGAAGATTAGCCAACGCCAACCCCCCGGAGCTGCTGCGTTATGACACTACCGGCGAGCGGCTGGATGATGTCCGTTTTCACCCAGCGTGGCATCTGTTGATGCAGGGGCTGTGCGCCAACCGGGTGCATAACCTGGCCTGGGAAGAGGAGGTGCGCGTCGGTTCTTTTGTCGCGCGGGCGGCGCGGTTTGTGCTTCACGCCCAGGTCGAATCCGGCACGTTGTGCCCCATCACCATGACCTTCGCCGCAACGCCGCTGCTGCGACAGGCATTACCGATGCCTTTTCACGACTGGTTAAAACCGTTGTTGAGCGACCGCTACGATCCCCATTTAGCGCCAGGCAACCAGAAACGCGGCCTGCTGATTGGGATGGGAATGACCGAAAAACAGGGCGGAACGGATGTACTGAGCAACACCACCCGAGCGGAAAAAAGCGGGGATGAATACCGGCTGGTGGGACATAAATGGTTCTTTTCCGTACCGCAAAGTGATGCGCATCTGGTGCTGGCACAGGCCAAAGGCGGGCTCTCCTGCTTTTTTGTACCGCGCTTTCTGCCTGACGGCCAACGTAACGGCGTGCGGCTTGAGCGTCTGAAAGAGAAACTCGGCAACCGTTCTAATGCCAGTAGCGAAGCGGAGTTTTGCGATGCCAGCGGCTGGCTGCTTGGCGAAGAGGGCGACGGCGTGCGGCAGATCCTCAAAATGGGCGGGCTGACGCGCTTTGATTGCGCGCTGGGAAGTCACGGGTTGATGCGCCGCGCCTTTTCAGTGGCGCTCTATCACGCACACCGGCGCCAGGCGTTTGGTAAAAACCTGGTCGATCAGCCGCTGATGCGCCACGTACTGAGCCGGATGGCGCTGGAACTGGAGGGGCAAACCGCCATGCTGTTTCGCCTCGCTCGCGCGTGGGACAGTCGCCGCAATGAACAAGAGGCGCTTTTTGCACGCCTGTTTACCCCGGTGGCGAAATTTGCGGTTTGTAAGGGCGGGATCCCGTTTGTCGGTGAAGCGATGGAAGTGCTTGGCGGTATCGGCTATTGCGAGGAGAGTGAATTACCGCGCTTGTACCGCGAAATGCCGGTCAATAGTATCTGGGAAGGTTCCGGCAACGTCATGTGCCTGGACGTGCTTCGCGTGCTGGGTAAGCAGCCGGGAATAGTGGATTTGCTCAGTGACGATTTTGCGGCGGTGAAAGGGCAGGATCGCCATTTTGATCGTGCATGGCGACAGCTACAACAGCGGCTACGCAGACTGGATGAAGCGCAGGGAAGGGAGATAACGCAACTGCTTTGGCGGCTGGGGACTGGAGCGCAAATGCTGCGCCACGCATCGCCGCCGATCGCGCAGGCGTGGTGCCAGATGATGCTGGATACCCGTGGCACGTCGCCAATTGACGAGCAGGTGCAAAATGACCTGCTGCTACGCGCCACGGGGGCAGCAAATTAATCCATCTTCAGGCGGAACAGGCTTACCAGCTCGCTCAGGTGAGCCCCTTTTTCCCGCAGCGTACGGGCGGTTTCCTCACTTTGCGAAACGCGCCCGGCGTTGACGTGCGTGGCGTCGCCAATGTGCGTCATCGCCAGGTTAACCTGGTTGATGCCCGCTGATTGCTCGCGGGAGGCATGGTTGATTTCATGCACCAGTTGGTTGATCTGATCCATGTGGCTGATGATCGATTGCATGGCAACGCGCGTGGCCTCTGACTGGGAATGTCCTTCACCCACTTTCTTCAGCGTGTCGCCAATCAGCGCTTCAATCTCTTTCACCGCGTTGGCACTGCGCGCGGCCAGGGCACGAACTTCCTGGGCAACCACGGCAAAACCTTTCCCGTGTTCGCCCGCGCGCGCGGCTTCTACCGCGGCGTTCAGCGCCAGGATATTGGTCTGGAAAGCGATGGATTCAATCACGTGGGTAATGTCGGCAATGCGCTGCGATGCTGCGCGAATGTCTTCCATTGTCGCCACGGAGTGATCGACGGTTTTCCCGCCTTTTTGCACCGCGTCGGTGGTTTCATTCACCAGGCTTTGCGTTTGTTCCATGTTGGCGGCGTTTTGCTGCACGGTGGCGGCAAGCTGCTCCATGCTGGCGGAAGTTTCCTCCACGCTGCTGGCCTGCTTGTTAATCTGCTCGCTGATCTCACCGCTGTCGGCGGCCAGCGCGTTGGTGCCGAGGTTAATTTCGGCGGCGGATTCGCGCACCTGCAACACAATCTTGTGCAGCCCGTCGCCAATACCGTTAATCGCTTCGATCAACTGACCGACTTCATCATGACGATCCACCACCAGAGTGGCGCGCAGATCGCCTGCCGAGTACTGCTGGGCGAGTTCGATAACGTTACGCAGCGGACGGCTGAGCCAGCGGCGAATGATGACAACAAACAGCGCGGCGAACAGCAGGGAAACCACTACGCCCGCCAGCAGGAATTGGTTGCGCATGGTGGTGACATCGCGCAGCAGTACGGCTTTGTCGACTTCGCCAACGACTGTCCAGTTCCAGCCGGGCAGCACGGTGTAAGACATCAACAATGTGCGGCCGTCTGTGCTCTGGCGTGCCAGCGTACCGCTACTGTTTGTCAGCAAGGTTTGCAGATCTTTTTCATCCCACTGCGGGCGTTTGCCTTCGTCGGTATCGTGGAACAGATAGTTGCCGTAATTCTTGCCCTGGTTGCGATCAAGCACGAAGAAATGACCGCTTTCACCCAGCTTGCGACCGAGGATCTTATTGCGCATCACCTCCCACGAACGGGAGATATCGACGCCAACAAACAGAATGGCAATGGTGTTACCGCTGGCGTCTTTCACCGGTTGGTATTGGGTTATATAGCGTTTGCCAAACAGCTGCGCCAACCCGCGATAGACTTCACCTTTCATTACCGGCGCAAAAGCCGGGCTGGCTTTATCCAGCTTAGTGCCGATGGCGCGATCACCATTCTCTTTGCGTAGCGATGTTGCGACACGCACAAAGTCGTCACCGCTGCGCACGAATAGCGTCGCGATAGCGCTGGTTCGGTTGAGGAAATCGTCCGGGATAGCATTGTTGTTATGCAGTTCAGTATCGCCACCTTTGAAGAGTGGCACGTCGATACCGTTAATCTCGCGGCGCTGTTGTGGATCAACCGCGAGCGGCTGCGGCAGAAAACTGCTGAACAAGCGTGTGTAGCTCTCCACCTCATCACTGAGACTACTGTTGAACATTTCCACCATATCCACTACTCCGGTGGATTGGCTGTGCAGGTCTTCCATGGCCAGCGTTTCCAGCTGTTGGCTGGCTTTATTGCTCATCAGAAAAGTGAATAAGAGGAAAAGCGTTGCAACGCTTGCGCCAGTCAGAAGTGACAATTTTGCACCGAGGCCGGTGCGACGAAAAAAGGCGCTCATAATTTGTCCGTTGTTCTGTGTATGAGGCTCCTTCAACGGCACAATTGCGATAACATTTAGTTTGTCAATGTAACAAAATGTTACATTGATGTATCCTTACAATAACATAATCTTAATGATTGTAGGGGCATAAAAAAGCCACCAGATTTAGGTGGCTTTTCCAGCGGCTCAGGCGTACAAAATGGCCTGCACTCGCCAGTTGTCAACGTGTTGATCTTCCTGCATTCGCACAATGCGATACCAGGAGGCTCCCTGTTCATCTGCTTTTAACGCGATAACCCGCTCCACATCCTGTAGGCTCCCTGAGACATTATTGACGGAGATAAGACCGATTTCGTTTAATCCCGTCACGCAGTCAGCGCTGGCGAACTCTGCAGGCTGCGCTGTTGTATTTAGCAAACCGGTAGAAAGCAACAGTGAGTTTAAGGCAAGAGATCGTTTCATAGTCAGCTCCATTTTACGTTACCCCGATTGTTTGCAGGGCTTCCTTTCGCGCAACGGATTCGAAAAATCCTATTGTGCACAGGAGAACATCAATGGACGCAAAGCAATGTAAATGTCCTGAAAATCAACGCCTCGCTACTGTCTGTACAGCAGGGCGCGTCCGAACCAACGACCGGGAATTATGGTGTCATCCATCATGATGATGACGTAATAATTGGCGCCGGCGGCCACGGCTTTGGCTTTGATTGCGTCTTCCACGTCCATGGGAGAACCCAGTACCGTTACGCTAACGGCGCCAATCTCGCGAAGATCCTGCGTTTGATTACGGCGGATTTCCTGCGGATGGTCGCTAACCGGCGGTGCAGATTGCGGCTTACCTTCCAGCACTGCGCAGCCGCTTAATAACAAGGCGAACAGTAAGCACGGTAAAGCACGCATGGTTTTCTCATCTCTCCTGATTGCCATAGTGTAGTTCCTGGTGAATTTCCGTTTGGGGGAATGTTCCCGAAATGTTATCCCGAGCACTAATTTCGAATGAAAGTATTTTGAAAGCGTAATCTATCTCTCAACGTCGTCAGATGCTCATGCGAAATCTGACTTGCGCCACCCTGTCGCCAGTGGCATACCAGCACTATAGAACAAGGAGGGGGTAATGATTGAACTTCAGGTTGAACAATTTGCGGGTGCCGAAACGCTGCATGCCTTCCCGGCGGGAAAACGCGGCGAACCGCTGCCTTGTATTGTGTTTTATCACGGCTTCACCTCATCAAAGCTGGTCTACAGCTATTTCGCTGTGGCGCTGGCGCAAGCCGGCTTTCGCGTGGTGATGCCAGACGCTCCGGATCATGGTGCGCGCTTTAGCGGTGATGTTGAGCGGCGCTTGCATCAGTTCTGGCAAATCTTACAGGGCAATATTGAAGAGTTCACCGCGCTGCGTGACACGCTGGCGCGCCTTGAATTGATTGATAACCAGCGGCTGGCGGTCGGCGGTGCGTCGATGGGCGGGATGACTGCGCTGGGCATCATGACGCATCACCCGGAAGTGCGCTGCGTCGCAAGCCTGATGGGTTCCGGCTATTTCACCTCGCTTGCCCGCACGCTTTTCCCGCCTCTGGCTGTAACCACGCCGGAACAGCAGCATGAATTCGACGCAATTATTGCTCCGCTCTCACAGTGGGATGTCAGTACACAACTGGCGCACATTGCCGATCGCCCGCTGCTGCTGTGGCACGGCGAGCAGGATGATGTGGTGCCAGCGGCGGAATCTTTCCGTTTACAACAAGCGTTGCAGGAACAGGGGCTGGATACCCATCTCACTTACCAGTGGGAAGCCGGGGTAACGCACCGCATTACCCCGCAAGCGCTGAGTGCGACAACGGACTTTTTTAGCCGTTATCTTTGAGCTGTTCGGCGAAGGCGCATTACCACCAGCGCGAGAACGCAGATGATGGCCCCCGCCCAGAAGGTTGACGCCGCGCCGTGGGTTTCCCACAAAAGCCCGGCACCGAGGCTTGCCAGCAGCAGTGCAACGCCGCTGAGTAAATTGAACATGCCAAATGCCGTGCCGCGCAGTTCCGCTGGCGCGGTATCGGCAACCATGGTCGCGAGCAAGCCTTGCGTCATGCCCATGTGCACGCCCCACAGTGCGACACCGAGCAGCAGCGTGCTCCAGTGCTGGCTGAGCGCCAGCGCCATATCCGCGAGGATCAGCACCACCAGACCCAGCTGTAGTAACCGGCTGTGGCTGATGCTATCTGACAGTTTGCCAAACGGATAGGCTGTGACCGAGTAGACCAGGTTCATGGCGACCATTACCAGCGGGATAGTCGCCAGCGGGATCTCCATCTGTTGAGCGCGCAGCACCAAAAATGCTTCGCTAAAGCGGGCGAGGGTAAAAACAAATCCAAGCGCCACTACCCACCAGTAAGCACGGCTTAACCGTTTGAGATTTTCACGGCGAATGGGATTGGTGCGCTTTTGGGTGATGGGTGTTTTCGGCTCGTGCAGGCCAAAGAATAACAGCGCGACCGCCAGCACACCGGGGATCACCGCGATCCAGAACACGGCCTGGAAGTTGTCATTCCACAGCAGCATCAATGCGACCGCCAGCAATGGCCCGAGGAACGCGCCAACGGTATCCAGCGACTGGCGCAGTCCAAATGCCGCGCCGCGGATTTCAGCCGGGGTGACATCGGCAACCAGCGCATCGCGTGGTGCGCCGCGAATGCCTTTGCCAAGCCGGTCCATCATGCGTGCGCCAAACACCAGGCCGGATGTCGAGGCCAGCGCAAACAGCGGCTTGCTTAATGCGCCCATGCCATAACCCAGCAGCGCCAGCCCTTTGCGTTTGCCGATGTAGTCGCTGAGCATGCCGGAAAAGACTTTCACCATCAGCGCGGTAGCTTCCGCCAGCCCTTCAATCAGGCCAATAATCACGACACTTGTGCCGAGCGTCGTGGCCATAAACAACGGCAACAAGCTGTGGATCATCTCCGAGGAAATATCCATCAACATACTGACGCCGCCTAATACCCAGACGCCCGCAGGTATGCGACCTAACGTTGAAAACCGCTTGAGCATTGCTTTCCTCGCAACTTTTCATCACTGCAGCCAGAGCGCTATTAAACCTGCCGGAAAGGAGTTTGATAAGGGGAATAAAAAAAGAAGTCTCACGTCGGTGTGCGGCCCCAATGCGGGGCCGCAAATGCAAGAGGGACTGGCCTGTAAAACGTGTGATTAGCGGTAGATAAACGCGCTGGCGTGCAGGTTGCCGTTGCTCCCCGGCTCATGAGTGAGCTCTGCACGGTAATATTTGGCGCTGTGCGCGTCGGCCTCGTCATTGAGTGCCTCGTCCGCGTCATGCTCGGTGGCGAAGTTATGATTGATATAGATAACGCCTAAGCTATGCACATCGTCCATGTTGTGGGCTTGCTGGTTGTTGAGTTTAATTGCCGCTGCGGTATTTGCGCTAAGCAGCAAGGTTGTTAATAATATTGCGATGTATTTCATGATGTTATGCTCCGATAAAACGCCGTTTTTTAGTTTTTCACCATCTTTCCTCCTTATGTTCGAGGCCTGTTTTAAAGTTTACGCGTTAGCCCAAAAAGGTATCGCGACCATTTCTGATGCTGTTGTTCAAAAAATTGCCGTAATGCGTTGTGCTTAATTTTAATTCGCCAGGTGCGCTTCTCTTTGCGCTTAGTGCGAATTATTTGTGCAATTGCCTTGAGTTTGTCAGGGGACATCAGTATTATGACGCGTCAATTTTTCAGCCGACCTTTAATCACGTTCCTTGCCTCCCCGGGATTCGGCTGACCCAGACAGGAGGCTGAATAATCCGTAAGGAGCAATTCGATGCGTCATTACGAAATCGTTTTTATGGTCCATCCTGACCAGAGCGAACAGGTTCCGGGTATGATCGAACGTTACACTGGTGCAATCACTGCAGCAGAAGGTACGATCCACCGTCTGGAAGACTGGGGCCGCCGTCAGCTGGCTTACCCGATCAACAAACTGCACAAAGCCCACTACGTTCTGCTGAACGTTGAAGCTCCGCAGGAAGTGATCGATGAGCTGGAAACAAACTTCCGCTTCAACGATGCCGTTATCCGCAGCATGGTTATGCGTACTAAACACGCTGTTACCGAAGCATCTCCGATGGTTAAAGCGAAAGACGAGCGCCGTGAGCGTCGCGATGATTTCGCAAATGAAACCGCAGATGATGCAGATGCTGGGGATTCTGAAGAGTAATTACTGATGGCCAACCGCCTGGTGTTGTCCGGCACAGTGTGCAGGGCGCCGCTTCGTAAGGTCAGCCCGTCAGGAATTCCTCACTGCCAGTTCGTGCTTGAGCACCGTTCTGTGCAGGAGGAAGCCGGTTTCCACCGGCAGGCGTGGTGCCAAATGCCTGTAATAATCAGCGGGCAGGAGAACCAGGCCATTACTCACAGTATAACGGTCGGCAGCGCAGTAACTGTTCAGGGGTTCATCAGTTGCCACAAGGCAAAGAACGGCTTGAGCAAAATGGTTCTGCATGCCGAGCAGATTGAATTGATAGATTCTGGAGACTAGCCAAATGGCACGTTATTTCCGTCGTCGCAAGTTCTGCCGTTTCACCGCGGAAGGCGTTCAAGAGATCGACTATAAAGATATCGCTACGCTGAAAAACTACATCACCGAAAGCGGTAAGATTGTCCCGAGCCGTATCACCGGTACCCGTGCAAAATATCAGCGCCAGCTGGCACGCGCTATCAAACGCGCTCGCTACCTGTCCCTGCTGCCGTACACTGATCGTCATCAGTAATCGGTCACGGTCCATTAATACGACTTTGAGAGGATAAGGTAATGCAAGTTATTCTGCTTGATAAAGTAGCAAACCTGGGTAGCCTGGGTGATCAGGTTAACGTTAAAGCGGGCTACGCTCGTAACTTCCTGGTACCGCAGGGTAAAGCTGTTCCGGCTACCAAGAAAAACGTTGAGTATTTCGAAGCTCGTCGCGCTGAACTGGAAGCCAAACTGGCTGACGTTCTGGCGGCTGCTAACGCTCGTGCTGAAAGCATCAACGCACTGGGCTCTGTTACCATCGCGTCTAAATCTGGCGATGAAGGTAAACTGTTCGGTTCCATCGGTACTCGCGACATCGCTGACGCTGTAACTGCAGCTGGCGTGAAAGTTGCGAAGAGCGAAGTTCGCCTGCCGAACGGCGTTCTGCGTACTGTTGGTGAGCACGAAGTGGACTTCCAGGTTCACAGCGAAGTATTCGCTAAACTGACTGTAAACGTTGTTGCTGAGTAATTCGTTACTCACAGCAATGCCCCTAAGTCGTTCGGGCTTGCAGGAAGGCGGCAAGTGAGTGAATCCCCAGAAGCTTAGATAACTAAGTGACTGGGGTGAGTGAACGCAGCCAACGCGTCTGCAACGCGAAATACGACGGGGAATGAAACGCCGGCCTTGTGCCGGCGTTTTGCTTTTCCGCACTCTCACCAGAAATGGTCATTGTTCCTTGCAGAATAGGGATTTCTTATGCATCCTCGGATAATAATTGAAACGCAATTTTATCTTTGAGATTTGTCATGGAAACCGCTCTGCCTGCGTCCGTTTTTGCCCGCCGAAATGTGGCTTACGCCTGTGCCACGCTCTGTTGTCTGCTGTGGGGGAGCTCCTACCCGGCCATTAAAAACGGCTACGAACTCTTTCAAATCGCCACCGACGATATCCCCTCAAAGGTGGTATTTGCCGGTTACCGTTTCCTGTTTGCAGGCGTATTGCTGCTGCTGTTTGCGCTGGCGCAGCGCAAACCGATCGGCCGATTATCGGCTATGCAGTTTGGGCAACTGACGGTACTCGGGTTAACGCAAACGACCCTGCAATACACCTTCTTCTATATTGGTCTTGCTTATACTACCGGCGTAAACGGGTCGATCATGAATGCGACCGGCACCTTCTTCAGCGTGCTGTTGGCGCACTTTATCTATCAAAACGACAAGCTCAGCTACAACAAAAGCCTCGGCTGTATTCTGGGTTTTGCCGGCGTCATGCTGGTGAACTTCCACAGCGGTATGCGGGATTTTGTTTTTGTCTGGAATGGCGACGGTTTCATTGTGCTGGCGGCGTTTATCCTCTCTGCCGCCACGCTGTATGGCAAACGTATTTCCCAGACGGTAGATCCGACGGTGATGACCGGCTGGCAACTGGCAATTGGTGGCGTCGCGCTGCTGATTGGCGGCTATCTGTCGGGGGGAACGCTGGAAGTGCATAGCTTCAGCGCGGTCGCGATCCTCGGTTATCTTACGCTGCTGTCTGCGGTGGCTTTTGCGCTGTGGAGCATGCTGTTGAAAGTGAATCGCGTGAGTATGATCGCGCCGTTCAATTTCGTGATACCGGTTGCCGGTTCGGTGCTCTCCGCCATTTTCCTTGGTGAAAATATTCTCGAAATCAAATACGCGGTCGCACTGGTGCTGGTCTGCTCAGGAATTTGGTGGGTCAACAAACGAGCCGGGTAACGTATACCCGGCATGGTGGCTTAACGTGCGCGGATAAAGCTGCCGTCCTGCTGACGAGTAAACAGCACCGGCTGACCGCCGGTTTCGATGGTCAGCCCGGTGACTACGCCGTTGGCGTTCTGACGGATTTTCACCATCTGGCCGCTTTGCAGGCTGCTCAGCGGTTTACCGTCACCTTCCACTTTGGCCATCGCATAGACATCGGTTGGCGGCAGATTGTGATCGCGAAACAGTTGCGCCAGCGTTTTCCCCTCTTCAACACGGTAAGCGCGCCACTGCTGCTCAATGCCGCCGGAAGAGGGCAGCGTGTTCTGCGCTATATGCTGGCGCGGTTGCTGCACGGGTTGCTGTTGCTCGACGGGTTCCTGCTGTTGCATGGACTCTTCCGCACTCGGCGCGGTCTGCTGCGGCTCACTCACTACCTGCGGCGGTGTGGGTTCCGTTGTGGAAGGTTGCGGCTGTGAAGAGGCAGGAAGATTGAGTTGCGCTTCGCGAGCGCTGGATGGCGCAGTGGCGCGGTTGCTGTCGTCAGTTGACGGTAACAGAAAACCGATTACCACCAGCAAAGCCGCGAGGATCAGGCCGCGACGGTGCAATGGCGGGAGCGGGTCCATCAGGCGAAAATGGTCCGGGGCTTGCCAGATTTTCACCAGGGTAGGTTTCAGTTCAAATCGCCCGGGCATGGCTTTCCTCCTGCTCCGCGTCATTTAGTGTCCTGTCTCGTTGAGTATATACACTTTATCCCGCCACTGCGGCGTACGCCGTTTTTAACTGCCTGAAAGTCGACAAAAAGCTGCATTTTGTGAGCGCAATTCGGGATAAATCTTACTTGCTGTATTCTTTCCCTTTCCCTGCGATTTGTCATCTTTCCTGCGACAAAGTTTTACCCGGTGCAGCGCGGCTGTTATGCTGCGCGCTACCTTAAAAAGCGATGAAAGGAAAACCCATGACAACCCCAACTTTTGACACGATCGAAGCGCAAGCCAGCTACGGCATTGGTTTGCAGGTAGGACAGCAGCTGAGCGAATCCGGGTTAGAGGGGCTGTTACCGGAAGCGCTGGTCGCAGGGATCGCAGATGCACTGGAAGGCAAACAACCCGCTGTTCCTGTCGACGTTGTCCATCGCGCGCTGCGTGAAATCCACGAGCGTGCCGACGCTGTGCGTCGTTCCCGTTTCGAAGAGATGGCGGCAGAAGGCGTGAAATATCTGGACGAGAACCGCGAGCGTGAAGGCGTGAACAGCACCGAATCCGGTCTGCAATTCCGCGTAATCACCCAGGGCGAAGGCGCTATCCCGGCGCGTACCGACCGTGTACGTGTGCACTACACCGGTAAACTGATTGACGGCAGCGTGTTTGACAGCTCCGTTGCACGCGGCGAACCGGCTGAATTCCCGGTTAACGGCGTGATTGCTGGCTGGATCGAAGCCCTGACGCTGATGCCGGTGGGTTCAAAATGGGAACTGACTATTCCGCATAACCTCGCGTACGGCGAGCGCGGCGCTGGCGCGTCTATTCCGCCGTTCAGCACGCTGGTATTTGAAGTGGAACTGCTGGAAATTCTGTAATTCCCCGCATGAATGCCTCTTCCCGTCAGGGAAGGGGCTACACCTACTGCGCTGATCGTTTGTTAATAAAACCAATGCCAACAGATTATCTTGCAAATGGCGCAATCAGGTGTATTTTTGTGAGCTATTTCGCGTTACCTGAGTGATATGACACTCACTTTAAACAAATATTTAACATTGTTTTTAATTCCGAGTATTCATCCCGCCGATTCTTACCTAATATCTTTGCGTCCATACAAGGGCGGAACACGCAACTAAAAAAGGCCAGTAGAGCCCCAACAACACAGACAGGAATACAACATGGTAGATCAGGTTAAAGTCGTGGCCGATGAACAGGCGTCGACTGAACAGTCGCTACGGCGAAATCTCACAAACCGGCATATTCAGCTCATCGCCATTGGCGGTGCCATCGGAACCGGGCTGTTTATGGGCTCCGGGAAAACCATCAGCCTCGCCGGTCCGTCGATCATTTTTGTCTATATGATCATCGGCTTTATGCTGTTTTTCGTCATGCGCGCCATGGGTGAATTACTGCTGTCGAATCTCGAATATAAATCCTTTAGCGACTTCGCCGCTGACCTGTTAGGGCCGTGGGCGGGGTATTTTACCGGCTGGACATACTGGTTTTGTTGGGTAGTGACCGGTATGGCCGATGTCGTCGCCATCACGGCTTACGCGCAGTTCTGGTTCCCCGGCCTTGCCGATTGGGTAGCGGCGCTGGCCGTTGTCGTCGTGCTGCTGAGCCTCAATCTCGCGACGGTGAAAATGTTCGGCGAGATGGAGTTTTGGTTTGCGATGATCAAAATCGTCGCCATTGTCGCGTTGATTATCGTGGGTGTGGTGATGGTGCTGATGCACTTTAAATCTCCAACCGGCGTTGAAGCCTCCTTCTCGCATCTGTGGAATGACGGCGGCTGGTTCCCGAAAGGCATCAGCGGGTTCTTTGCCGGTTTCCAGATTGCGGTGTTTGCTTTTGTGGGGATTGAACTGGTCGGAACGACCGCAGCGGAAACCAAAGATCCGGAGAAATCCCTGCCGCGCGCCATCAACTCGATCCCGGTGCGTATCATTATGTTCTACGTTTTCGCGCTAATTGTGATCATGTCGGTGACACCGTGGAGTTCCGTGGTGGCGGATAAGAGCCCGTTTGTTGAGTTATTCGTGCTGGTGGGGATTCCGGCGGCGGCGAGCATTATCAACTTCGTAGTGCTAACTTCGGCGGCATCTTCCGCCAACAGCGGCGTCTTCTCCACCAGTCGGATGCTGTTCGGCCTGGCGCAGGATGGCGTAGCGCCGAAAGCGTTCGCTAAGCTCTCTAAACGCGCGGTACCGGCGAAAGGGCTGACCTTCTCCTGTATTTGCCTGCTGGGCGGCGTGGTGATGCTGTACGTGAATCCGAGCGCGATTGCCGCGTTCACCATGATCACCACCGTATCGGCGATCCTGTTTATGTTCGTCTGGACGATCATCCTCTGCTCGTACCTGGTGTATCGTAAGCAGCGCCCGCAGTTGCATGAAAAGTCGAACTATAAAATGCCGCTGGGCAAAATGATGTGCTGGGTGTGCATGGCGTTCTTCGCCTTTGTGCTGGTACTGCTGACGCTGGAAGCGGATACCCGCCAGGCGCTGATCGTGACGCCGTTGTGGTTTGTGGTGCTGGGTGCAGGCTGGCTGTACGCGGGCAAAAAGCGTCTGGCTAACCGCCAGCCATAAAAAAAGAGCCGCGCGGCGGCTCTAAACTTCCATGAATCAGGGCGCTCTCGGGCGCCTTTATTTATTCGCCAGCGAGGGCACGCGGGAACAGAGTGTTGTTTTCCAGGCTGATGTGTTCCATCAGATCGTCAATCAAGGTGTTGATACCGTTATACATCGCCTTCCAGGTGGTGCAGGCTTCCGGCGGCGGTGTGACGTTATTGGTAATGTGTTTGATCACTTCCAGCAGTTCGCCCGCTTCATCATGCTCGCTCTCCATTACGCTTATCGGCCCCATCGCCTGCGAACCCATGCCCTGTTTGATCATCGGGAACAGGATCTGCTCCTCTTTCATCATGTGGCTGGAAAGTTCCTGGTGCAGCATGGTCAGGTATTTGGTTAAGCCGCGCGGCACGTTCGGTTTATCGGCGTGGACGCGCTCAACTTTGGTGGCCTGCAGGATCAGTTCCGGCAGTTGTTCGCGGTGACGGTCATGGTAACGCACGATAATGTGGTCGATGATTTCCGCCAGCCCCGCCACGCGCCAGTCTTTCTCAATCGGCTGCTCGGCAAGCGTCGCCAGCTCGGCTTCGATGACGTCAATATCCAGCTCTTTGCGGGCCGCAGAACGTCCCAGCGTCTGCTTACCGCCGCAGCAGTAATCCATATCATATTTACGGAACAGTGCGGAGGCGCGGGGGATGGAGAGCGCCAGCTCACCCAGGGGTTGATCGCGGAAAGCCATAGCAGTTACCTCATGTGGAATCTATAAGTTGTATTTTAAATGCATCTTTAAGCCGATGATATACCCCTTTTGGGGCAGCGAGAATCGCCTTATTCCTTTCTTACACGAAGAAATGTGATATCCATCACAAAAAATCTTACGAATTTAACATGTTGAATACCGGTGTTTTTATTGGAAATTACTGGATTGCGACCTGCATCACAATTAAACAACTCCGCGCCGCTGCCGATACCAAAACTCCAGACAATATCCTGCACGCTATAAAGGCTTACAATGTTTAAAAGAATAAAAGTTATTACTTTATTAATCATGGTGTTACTTGTACTTGGTGCCATGCAGCTGATCTCCGCTGGCGTGTTCATCAGTGCGCTTAATAACGATAAAAACAACTTCAACGTTTCTCAGGTTTCCAGCCAGAACGTTTCCGAATTTACCGATGCCTGGATCAGTCTCAACCAGGCGCGTGTGACGCTGAACCGCGGCATGCTGCGTCTGCAAAGCAGCACTGCCAGCCAGATTAATGGCGGCCAGCTTAATGAACTGGCGCAAACGGCCACCAACTTGCTGAACCAGGCGCAACAGCATTTCGAGAAGTACAAAACTATTCCGGACACCCCAGGGCTGGATAAAAACCTGTCGAAAGATCTGGAAACGCAATACGGCATCTACCATGCGACGCTGACAGAGATGAACCGTCTGCTGCTCGCCGGGAATCTGGAAGATATGTTCCGCCAGAACGCCGAAGCGAAACAAGTTGCCATGCAGAAGAGCTATCGCGCGTGGCGCGATGCGCAAACCGTACTGGCGAGTGAAGGGATCGTCCAGAATGAACGCGATTACCAGCGTATCCTGTGGATCCTCGGTACGGTGATGCTGGTTGTGCTGGCGGTGATTGTCATGAGCTGGGTTGCGATGCAGCGCGTTCTGCTGAAGCCGTTGCATGAGGTGATGAGCCATATCCGCCACATCGCAAGCGGCGATTTGACGCATAACATCGACGCCGAAGGCAAAAACGAAATGGCGCTGTTGGCGCAGAATGTTCAGGAAATGCAGCAGTCGCTGGTGAAAACCGTGAGCGTCGTTCGTGATGGCGCAGACACCATTTACACTGGCGCGGGTGAAATTTCTGCCGGCAGTAACGATCTCTCTTCACGCACTGAGCAGCAGGCTGCTTCTCTGGAAGAGACCGCTGCTAGCATGGAGCAGCTCACCGCGACGGTGAAACAGAACGCCGACAACGCCCGTCAGGCAACGCAACTGGCGCTGAATGCGTCCGGTACTGCGAAGAAAGGCGGTGACGTGGTGGATGGTGTGGTGCGCACCATGGATGAGATTGCCACCAGTTCCAGCAAAATCGCGCAGATTACCAACGTGATTGACGGTATCGCCTTCCAGACCAACATCCTGGCGCTAAACGCCGCCGTTGAAGCGGCGCGCGCGGGCGAACAAGGCCGTGGCTTTGCCGTGGTTGCGGGCGAAGTGCGTACCCTGGCGCAGCGTAGCGCGCAGGCAGCGAAAGAGATTAAAGGGCTGATTGAAGACTCTGGTAATCGTGTCAATGCGGGTGCCGCACTGGTGCATGAAGCCGGGGAAACCATGGCTGAAATCGTCAGCGCCGTCACGCGCGTGACCGACATTATGGGCGAAATCTCGTCTGCGTCTGACGAGCAGAGCCGTGGTATCGATCAGGTGGGTCAGGCCGTTGCCGAGATGGACCGCGTTACCCAGCAGAACGCCTCGCTGGTAGAAGAGTCTGCCGCTGCCGCTGCAGCACTGGAAGAGCAGGCCGCGCGCCTGACTGAAACCGTGGCGGTATTCAAGGTCAACCGTACGCGTAGCGCACGCCGTCCGGCATTAGTCACGCCAGCCAGCAAACCGCAGGCCAAAGCGACCGAAAGTTTCAGCGAAGCCAACTGGGAAACGTTCTGATAACGGTTGCGTCGCGCTCCCGAAACCCGGCATATGCCGGGTTTTTTTATGCCTATTTGAAAATCACAGGCGGGGGCACTCATCGACACAGAGTGGTTATGCCTGATTGCGTGGCATACGCTCTCACCGAACGGGCTGAGGCCTGAGTTTCGCGCCGTTTATCGGCGCGAAACCAATGCGAAGACGGTTTTTATTCGGCGCTCAGGGCGGTGACGCTGGCTCTTTCCGGTTTCGACAGCACCGCCATCAGCACGCCGCCGACCAGCAAGATAATGCCGCAGACGGTGAGCAGCGGCGGCAGGCTTTGGCGCAGCACAAAGGTATAGAGCAGCCCGGCCAGGGTTTCAAAGACAATCAGCGGGCCGACAATCACCGTCGGTAAGCGCTGGCAGGCAATGTTCCAGCACAATGCGCCCACCCACGAGCAGAGTACCGCAATGGCGAACATCAGCGTGATAAACACCAGCGGACGCGGCCCGAAGGGTAGGGTGAAATCAGGTTGCTGAACACCAAGCCACAGGCATGCCGCAATATAACCCACCAGTGACACCGGCAGTGTCACCAGCGCTTGTGCTGTGGCCCACATCATCGGGTTTTTGTCCGGGTTTTCCCGCAGCCAGCGGGCATTGCGCAGCGCATACCAGGCCCAACAGGCGACCGAAGTGAAAGCCAGCACAATACCGGAGCCGTAGCGCCAGCCGCTGAAATTGGGCAGTCCGTTGCGCAGTTCGGCGATATTCACGCAGCCTAACCCCAGCGCAATACAGAGCAGCGCGGGAGCAAGCCGCCGCCACGAAAGTTTGCCGTCACGCTGGCTGTAGAGCAGGTTAGCGCACACCGGGATCACCACCGGTAGCGTGGCGATAATCATCGTCGACACCGGCGCGCCCGTGCGCTGAATGGCGCTTGCCAGGCAGACGTAATAGATAAGGTTGCCCATCATCGTCAGCCATAAAGCAGTGAACCAGTCGCTGCGCGTAAGCTGGCGCAAGCGCGCACGACCCAGCCACGCCAGCGGCAGGGCGATAATCCCCAGCGCCAGATAGCGCCCGGTAGATTGCAGCGCCGCCGGGTAATCCGGCACGATCAACGGGCCGACAAAAATAAGCCCCCACAACAGCCCGGCAAGCAGGGCATACAACACACCACTAATCATCTTTCCACCTACATTTACATCGGCAGCGGACAGTGTAGGAGAGCAACGCGCGGGAATATTGTATGAGATTGCGCATTAACGGCGCGTGACTTGCTTTTGGTAACGCACCGGCGTGATGCCGTAGCGGTGCGTAAATGCGCGGGTGAGGTGTGATTGATCGGTGAGGCCAGTAACGGCGGCGACATCGGCGGCGGGCATGCCCTGCGTCAGAAACGCTTTGGCACGCCACAGGCGGATCGCCATCAGCATCTGGTGCGGGGTGACATGAAAATGCACCTTGAACTGGCGTTGAAAATGGTACGGGCTGAGCGCCGCGACTTTCGCCAATTCGTCGAGCGTCAGGTTGTGCATATAGTTGTCATGCAGGTAATCGCGCACGCGCTCAAACCGGTGCGCGCCTTCCGGGCGCTGTGGCGCATGGTGCGCCAGCGGGCGGAAGGTATCAATGAGATCCAGCAAAATCCCCTGTTGTGCCAGCGGATCGTCGGTGTGCCACAAGCCGTGGATCTGGGTGCAGATTTGCCGGGTGCGCAGCGGATCGTGACGCATGACATCGCTAAACCACCAGTGGCGGATCCCGGTCACTTTCTCCAGGAGATCTGGCTCAAGGTAAACCATGCGATAGCGCCAGCCGTCGGCGGTTTCCGCCTCGCCGGTGTGCAGCTCGTCAGGGTTCATGGTGACCACGGAATGCATCGGCGCGACATACTGCGTACCGCGATAACGAAAGCGTTCGGCACCGGCTTCAATAGCGCCAATACCAAACGCTTCATGAGTGTGCGGCTCAAAGGCGTAACGCGAAATATGCGCGTGGTACAGCTCCACCCCCGGCAGTAACGCCAGGTGGCGAAAGCGTGCGCAATCTCGCTCGTCAGTAAACTGCTCAGGTACGCCTTCCACGATCTCTCTCCACACGGGTCATCCCTTCATTATTAGGGATGGCCCGGCGGGAGGCTACAAAAATTAACCACTTTGTAACCTTTACAGAAGGTCGTTGACGCTCTTTTCAATCGACGTAGTCGGGCGGCCAATCAATTTGCTGAGCGTTTTACTGTCATCAAACAAACCACCTTTGGCGGCTCCTGCATCGGAATCCGCGAGCATGGTGGCGAGCCAGTCCGGTAGGCCAGCGCCTTTCAGCGCGGCGGTGAAATCGGCTTCGCTCAGGTTCTGATAGACCACGTTTTTACCGCTGGCTTTGCTGAGTAACGCGGCCAGTTCAGTGAGCGTCCAGCCGTTGTCACCGGCCAGTTCATAGACTTTGCCCGCATGCCCTTCTTCGCTTATCACGCGCGCGGCGGCGGCAGCGTAATCGGCGCGGGTGGCGGAGGCGATTTTGCCGTCACCGGCGGCGCCAATAAATACCCCGTGCGCCAGTGCCGCTGGCGCGCTTGCCAGGTAGTTTTCGCTATACCAGCCGTTACGCAGCAAGGTGTAAGGAATGCCGGAATCGGCGAGCATTTTCTCGGTTTCAACATGTTCAACATGCAGACCAAGCGGGGATTTATCGGCGTGCAGCAGGCTGGTGTAAGCAATGAATTTCACCCCGGCGGCTTTGGCGGCGTTTATCACATTGCGGTGTTGCGCGGCGCGCTGGCCCACTTCGCTACTGGAGATCAGCAGCAGCTTGTTCACGCCCGCCAGCGCCTGGGTTAACGCGGCCTGGTCGCCATAATCAGCCTGGCGTACCAGCACACCTTGCTTACTGAGCGCTTCGGCTTTCGCCGGGTTACGAACGATAGCGACAATCTCTTTTGCCGCCACGGTTTTCAGCAGTTCTTCTACCACAAACTGGCCCAGTTGGCCGGTCGCGCCGGTGAGTGCGATCATAAGTATTCTCCTTCGGTGTTCGGTGAGTGTTGTGGTACGCTACCACCTTAACTAACTTTTAGTAAGTACGTACAAAAAGGTAAGTATGAAAACCGACACCCAACCACAAACGCTGAGTGAACTGGTGCGCAATGGCAACCTGTTCGCCGAGCAGTGTCCCTCGCGGGAGGTTCTGAAACATGTCACCAGCCGCTGGGGTGTGCTGATTCTGATGGCGCTACGCGATGGCACTCACCGCTTTAGCGACTTGCGCCGCAAAATGGGCGGCGTGAGTGAAAAGATGCTGGCGCAAAGCCTGCAATGGCTGGAGCAGGATGGCTTTATCAACCGTGTGGCTTATCCGGTGGTGCCCCCGCATGTCGAGTATAGCCTGACCCCGCTGGGTGAGCAGGTAAGCGAGAAAGTTGCTGCGCTTGCTGACTGGATAGAACTGAATGTTCCGCGGGTACTGGCCTTCCGCGATGAACAGGAAGGCCAGCAGTCGTTGGTTGAATAACTACTTGTTTAACTGAATGTTATAGATAGCAAAGCCGATCTCGTCGTTGGCGACTTTCGTCATCGGATAGCGAGCTTTCTCTTTGATAAACGCGGCGGCTTTGTCCGTGGGCGCAGTTTCAAAACGAATATCCAGCTTCGTGTCGCTGTGAATGGGCGCCAGTTGCCAGTTGTTGTCGGCAGCCGGATGGATTTCCCCTTTCTGTTTGGTTTCATCGCTTATCCATTTCGCCAGCACCGCGCGGTTTTCATCCGGCGAGGCAAAGGCAATATGGCTGTCGCCGGTACCGGCAAACTTGCCGCCGTAGGCGCGGTAGTTATTGGTCGCGACGAGGAACACCGCGTTCGGATCAATCGGCTTGCCGTTAAAGGTCAGATTTTTAATACGTTCCGCCTGCGGGTTAACGCTCTGGCATTCGCCGTCGTAGCGCGCCGGTTGCGTCACATCAATCTGGTAGTTCACACCATCAATGACATCGAAGTTATAGGTGCGGAAGCCATCCCAGTTGATCAGGCTTTGCGGCTTAGCACTGTGTGGATCGATCTGGTTAAACTGACCGGCGGAGCACTCCAGCCACTCTTTCACCTCTTTGCCGGTCGCTTTCACCACCACCAGCGTGTTCGGGTAGAGGTACAAATCGGCGGCATTGCGGAAGGTTAACTGCCCTTTTTCCACTTCGACATAACTGGCGGGATCATTCTTGCGACCGCCCACTTTAAACGGTGCGGCAGCGGAAAGTACCGGCAGTTTTGCCAGATCCGGATCGCCCTGAATAAAGTGCTCAACGTAGGCTTTTTGCGCGTTGTTCACCACCTGCACGGTCGGATCGTCCTGCACCAGCGCCAGGTAGCTGTACATGTTGTCGGCGGATTTGCCGATCGGTTTACCGACAAACTCGCGGGTGGCGTCGTGATCGTGTTTGAGGATCTGCACCAGCTTGCTGTCTTCGTCAACGAGGGCTTTTTTCGCCGCGGCGTCATAAATCGGGCGCGCTTCGGCTTTGGATTCGCGCACCTGCCATTTACCAGAATCATTGTTCAGCACCAGATCGACCACGCCAAGATGATCGCCCCACATGCCCGGCATCACGGACGGAATGCCGTTCAACGTTCCTTTCTTGATATCCGCGCCTTTTATCGCCGCAAAATCTTTACCCGGGAAGACGGCATGGGCGTGGCCAAACAGGATCGCATCAACACCCGGCACTTCACTGAGGTAATAAACGGAGTTTTCCGCCATCGCCTGATACGGCTCAGCCGACAGCCCAGAGTGGGCGACAACGACCACCAGATCCGCGCCTTTGGCGCGCATTTCCGGCACATATTTACGCGCGGTTTCGGTGATGTCGTTCACCGTCACTTTGCCGCTCAGGTTGGCTTTATCCCAGACCATGATCTGCGGCGGCACAAAGCCGATATAACCGATGCGCAGCGTGTGCGTTTTGCCGTCGCTGTCGGTGACCGGCGTCTCTTTGATTAAGTAAGGTGTGAAGAGCGGCTTTTTGCTTTTCGCATCAATAATATTGGCGTTTACATACGGGAATTTCGCGCCAGCCAGCGCCTTGTGCAGGTAATCCAGACCGTAGTTGAATTCGTGGTTGCCCAGGTTGCCGACGGCGTAATCAAGGGTGTTCATCGCTTTATACACCGGGTGAACCTCCCCGGCTTTCAGCCCTTTCGCCGCCATATAATCGCCCAACGGGCTGCCCTGGATTAAGTCGCCGTTATCCACCAGCACGCTGTTTTTGACTTCATTTCGCGCGGCGTTAATCAGGCTTGCGGTGCGTACCAGGCCGAATTTTTCCGTCGCCGTGTCTTTGTAGTAATCAAAATCCATCATGTTGCTATGCAAATCAGTGGTTTCCAGAATACGTAAATCCACCGTTGCAGCCTGCACGCTGGCCGCAATCAGCGTGGCCAGAAGCGTTGCACTAAACTTAATCATCAGAGGCATCCTTTTTCGATCTAAGCCACAAAAGAAAGTGTTATGTACATTTTGTTGCTTACAGAATTGTGAATACTGCCATAAAAGCGCGCAAAGAAAACGCAATCGCTATCACAGATGGCAGATTCCGCCGCAATACGATATAAGTAAAACAATGAGTTACAAACCACTGAACAGAAGAGGTGGAAAATGTTAGATGCAATTTGCCAGCTCGCGCGCGAAGCGGGCGATGCCATTATGCAGGTCTACGATGGGCATAAGCCGATGGAAGTCACCAGCAAAGTGGATGACTCACCGGTAACCGCCGCAGATATTGCTGCCCACGGGGTGATTGTGCGCGGTTTACAGGCGTTGACGCCGGACATTCCGGTGCTGTCAGAAGAAGATCCGCCCAGTTGGGAGGTTCGCCAGACATGGGGGCGTTACTGGCTGGTGGACCCGCTGGACGGCACCAAAGAGTTCATCAAACGCAACGGCGAATTTACCGTCAATATCGCCCTGATTGAGGACGGAAAACCGGTGCTCGGCGTGGTTTACGCACCGGTACTGAAAGTGATGTATTCCGCCGCAGAAGGGAAAGCGTGGAAAGATGAGGCGGGGCATCATCAGCAGATTCAGGTTCGTGATGCGCGCCCGCCGCTGGTGGTGGTGAGCCGCTCACATGCGGACGATGAACTGAAAGAGTATTTACAGCACCTTGGCGAACACCAGACTACGGCGATTGGTTCCTCGCTGAAATTTTGTCTCGTGGCGGAAGGTAAAGCGCAGCTTTACCCGCGCTTTGGGCCAACCAACGTCTGGGACACGGCGGCAGGCCATGCGGTGGCGGTTGCCGCCGGGGCGCATGTTCACGACTGGCAGGGGCGCACACTGGATTACACCCCGCGCGAATCCTTCCTCAACCCCGGCTTTCGGGTTTCGCTCTACTGATTAAGCAGTTTGTGCAGCAGGTCGATGACTTGCTGCACCTCTTGCTGGCTCAGACCACCATCTTTTGCGTACTGTACGCGCCCGTCTTTATCCAGCACCACAATCGCCGAGCTCTCCTCGTCCAGTTTCCAGGCTTTGCGCGTCACGCCTTCGCTATCCACAATAAATTGTGACCACGGATAGAGCTTCTTATTGCTTTCGATACTGCTGCGCACAAACATCGCGCTGCCGGGAATGGCGTCATCGGTGTTAACGATGGTGGTGGTTTGGTATTTATCGTGCGGCAGTTTTGCGGATTTGATCGCTTCAATCAGCGCGGCATTCTTCTCTTTTGCTGAGGTTCGACCGGCAATATG
This sequence comes from Kosakonia sacchari SP1, assembly GCF_000300455.3. NCBI lineage: Bacteria > Pseudomonadati > Pseudomonadota > Gammaproteobacteria > Enterobacterales > Enterobacteriaceae > Kosakonia > Kosakonia sacchari. The sequence continues at coordinate 4,333,687 of NZ_CP007215.2, read as the reverse complement.
CTGCACCACTCGCACTTTGCCTGGAAGTTGGGCGCTATTCCATTTTTTATAGCTAAACTTGTCGTTATCCAGTATCAACTCCCCTCTGTCGGCTATGCCCACAGGCGGCACGCGTTGGTTGTTCTCAAAATTATGGGCTGAAGCAACCAACGGCAGTAACAGGCATGTCGCTGCCAGGATGTTACGTAGGGTCATGGCGTTTCCTTATTATCTCTTGTGTTTGTGCAGGTGATCCGACCACTTGGGTTCGCGTTTTAATCATAAATGCGATCAATGCGTTTTGCCCGCAATCTGGATGCCAGTTTGCGGGCAAACGCACATAACCGTGAAAAAATGTGGGCTTATACTGCGCAGAGTAAGGTGTTGAAAAGAATATTCTGAATAATTGTCATCAAAAGGTAAATAAAGTTATTCACACTATGTATGGGTTAGGTTCTGAACTATAGTCATTGAGCATTAAAATTTGCGCTCATCTACGTTGGTCCGATTGTGGAACCGCAAGAGCGTAATGTTTCACAGGAGATACAAGAATGAAAATTTTCCAGCGTTACAACCCACTTCAGGTGGCTAAGTACGTAAAAATCCTGTTTCGTGGACGGTTGTATATCAAGGACGTTGGCGCTTTCGAGTTCGATAAGGGCAAAATCCTGATCCCGAAAGTGAAAGACAAACAGCATCTGTCTGTCATGTCTGAAGTTAACCGTCAGGTGCTGCGTTTGCAGACCGAGATGGCTTAACAGTTGTGCTATGCAGTAGTTCAAGTACTATAAAAAAACGGCCCCAAAGGGGCCGTTGACATTTCTGCGGTAGATTACGCCGCGCCTTTACCTTCGGCATCCGGCAGCTTCGGCGTTAACACCGCCGCGCGGGTATCAATGCGAGTTACCAGCAGCTGATCGATGCGGTAGTTATCAATGTCCACCACTTCGAATTTGTAGCCGGAAAACTTCACCGCATCGGTGCGTTTCGGGATTTTACGCAGCATAAACATCATAAAGCCGCCGATGGTTTCGTAGTTACCGGACTGCGGGAATTCATCGATATCCAGCACGCGCATCACGTCATCAATCGGTGTACCGCCGTCAATCAGCCACGAGTTTTCATCACGTGCGACGATCATCTCTTCCACCTGGCCGACCAGATCGCCCATCAATGTCGTCATTACATCGTTAAGCGTGATGACGCCTACTACCAGCGCGTATTCGTTCATGATCACCGCGAAGTCTTCGCCCGCGGTTTTGAAACTTTCCAGCGCTTCAGAGAGCGTTAATGTATCCGGAACAATCAGCGTATTGCGGATCTGCACGCCGCTATTCAGCGCCATGCTCTGGTTTGCCAGTACGCGGTTCAGCAGATCTTTGGAGTCGACATAGCCGACAATGTGGTCGATATCATCGTTACAGACCAGAAACTTCGAGTGCGGATGTTCCGACACTTTCTTTTTCAGGCTCTGTTCATCTTCGTGTAGATCAAACCAAATGACGTTCTCGCGTGAGGTCATGGATGACGGCACGGTGCGCGATTCCAGTTCAAACACGTTCTCAATCAGTTCGTGCTCCTGCTTACGCAGCACCCCGGCTAATGCACCGGCTTCCACCACCGCGTAAATATCGTCAGAAGTGATGTCATCTTTACGCGCCATCGGCAGTTTGAAAATGCGGAAAATGACGTTGGCCAGGCCGTTGAAAAACCAGACCAGCGGGCGGAAAACAAATAAGCAGAAGCGCATCGGGTTGATGATACGCAAAGCCACGGCTTCAGGCGCAATCATACCGATGCGTTTCGGTGTCAGGTCAGCGAAAAGAATGAATAACCCGGTCACCAGCGAGAAAGAGATAATAAAGCTAAGTTGTTCGGCAAGCTCCGGTGAAACGACATTGATCAGCAGGCCGTGAAAAACGGGGGAAAACGCTGCGTCGCCGACGATACCGCCAAGAATGGCAACGGCGTTAAGACCGATTTGCACCACCGTAAAGAACATACCAGGCGTTTCCTGCATTTTTAAAATGCGTTGCGCGTTGATATTGCCTTCATCGGCAAGCAGTTTGAGCTTAATTTTTCGCGATGCGGCGAGTGAGATCTCGGACAACGAGAAAAACGCACTTACCGCGATCAGACAGAGTATGACTAAGATACTGTTTAACATAATTTATCCAGCTATTAACCGGATCCTCGGAAGGGGTTTTGAATATCCATGTGGTAAACACTAATGAAAGCCGGCCCGAAGCGGTGGACCGGCAATTTCGAGGGGTAGTATAGCGTAAGCCTGTCGCAGGCTGCCAGAGGCTTAATATGCGCCGATTTTCGGCGATAAAACCCGCATATTTTTAAGGGTTAAGCTGCGGTGGCAAACAAACACCAATGCCACCGATACCGCAGTAGCCGTGCGGGTTTTTATACAGATATTGTTGATGCTCATCTTCTGCGTAATAGAACGGCGTCGCGGCTTTGATTTCGGTCGTCACCTGGCGGGCGTCGCCTGCGCTGCGCATCGCTTGCTGGAAGCGCGCAAGGCTGGCTTGTGCGGCGTCGCTTTGCTCTGGCGTCAGCGGGTAAATCCCGGAACGGTACTGGGTGCCCGAATCATTGCCCTGGCGCATGCCCTGGGCCGGATCGTGGTTTTCCCAGAACACCTGCAGCAGTTTTTCATAACTCACTACGCTCGGGTCGTATACCACGCGCACCGCTTCCGCGTGGCCGGTCAGACCGGAGCATACTTCGCGGTAGGTCGGATTCGGCGTGTAGCCGCCGGTATAGCCAGCAGCCGTGCTATAAACCCCGTCTAACTGCCAGAACAGGCGTTCCACGCCCCAAAAACAGCCCATTGCGAACAGGGCAATCTCCATCCCTTCCGGAACATGACTCATTGAATGCTCGTTAACAGCATGTAAACTGGCAACGGGCATCGGTGTATTGCGTCCGGGCAATGCATCTGATTGGGAAACAAGCTCTTTTTTATCGAACAGACTCACGGTGATACCTCCCGGAGGGGCTAATTGCGGTTAGGGTTGTGTTGCGGCCTGTGTTTTAACACAATAAACGCCATAAATCAGACTAGATTTAAACATAAGAAATTTTGGGGTAGTCGTCCGTTTTTCAACCTGTGTTAACGGGTTTTTATCGGCTTGTGTTCTGTCATAAGGCAAAACCTGGCTCAGCGCGGAGCTGCGCTTACGTTTCCTTCCAGGGGTGGGAACAAGGATATTCAGGAGAGAACGTGCCAAAGATCCGTCTGTTATGTTTTGCCGCTTTACTGCTGGTGGGCGAAACGGCTTTCGCCGCCAACGTGCGATTGCAACTGGAGGGGCTAACTGGGGAGCTGCAAAAAAACGTGCGCGCCCAGTTGTCTACCATTGAAAGTGATGAAGTGACCCCGGACCGCCGTTTTCAGGCGCGCGTGGATGACGCCATTCGCGAAGGGTTAAAAGCCTTAGGCTATTACGAACCCACCATCGATTTCGAACTGCGGCCGCCGCCGGCGAAAGGGCGCCAGGTACTGATTGCGCGTGTGCAAGCCGGTGAACCGGTGCGCATTGGTGGCAATAGCGTGATCCTGCGCGGCGGCGCGCGTACGGACAGTGATTATCTCGACTTACTCAAAAAACGTCCCGCTATCGGCACGGTGCTGCACCATAACGATTACGACAATTTCAAAAAATCGCTCACCAGCGTGGCGCTACGTAAAGGCTACTTCGACAGTCAGTTCCTTAAAAGCCAGCTTGGCATTGCCCTTGAGCGCCGTCAGGCGTTCTGGGATATCGATTACGACAGCGGCCAGCGTTACCGCTTTGGTAAAGTGATATTTGAAGGCTCGCAAATCCGCGACGAATACCTGCAAAACCTGGTGCCCTTCCACGAAGGCGATTATTACCAGACGCAGGATCTGGCAGAGCTAAACCGCCGCCTTTCCGCCACCGGCTGGTTTAATTCGGTAGTTGTCGCGCCAGAGTTTGATAAAGCGCGTAAAACCAAAGTGTTGCCGCTTAAAGGCGTGGTGTCACCGCGTACGGAAAATACCATTGAAACCGGGGTAGGCTACTCGACCGACGTCGGGCCGCGTGTCAAAGCAACATGGAAAAAGCCGTGGATGAACTCTTACGGTCACAGCCTGACCACCAGCACCAGCATCTCCGCGCCGGAACAGCAGCTTGATTTCAGCTACAAGATGCCGCTGCTGAAAAACCCGCTGGAGCAATATTACCTGGTGCAGGGCGGCTTTAAGCGTACCGATCTGAACGATACCGAAGCGGATTCCACCACGCTCGCGCTGTCTCGATACTGGGATCTCTCCAGCGGCTGGCAGCGCGCCATTAACCTGCGCTGGAGCCTCGACCACTTTACCCAGGCGAATGTCACCAACACCACGATGCTGCTTTATCCCGGCGTGATGATCAGCCGTACCCGTTCGCGCGGCGGCCTGATGCCAACCTGGGGCGATTCGCAGCGCTACTCGGTGGATTATTCGAATACCGCCTGGGGATCGGATGTCGACTTCTTTGTATTGCAGGCGCAAAACGTCTGGATCCGCACCCTTTACGATCGTCACCGCTTTGTGATGCGCGGCAATCTGGGCTGGATCGAAACCGGCGATTTTGATCGCGTACCACCGGATCTGCGCTTCTTCGCCGGGGGCGATCGCAGTATTCGCGGCTACAAGTACAAATCTATCGCGCCTAAAAATGACAGCGGCAAGCTGATTGGTGCCTCCAAACTGGCGACCGGTTCACTGGAGTATCAGTACAACGTCACCGGTAAATGGTGGGGGGCGGCGTTTGTCGACAGCGGCGAAGCGGTGAGCGACATCCGTCGCAGCAATGTGAAAACCGGCGCGGGTGTTGGTGTGCGCTGGGAGTCGCCGGTCGGGCCGATCAAGCTCGATTTCGCGGTGCCGGTCGGCGATAAAGAAGAACACGGATTACAGTTTTACATCGGGTTGGGGCCGGAATTATGAGTTTATGGAAGAAAATCAGCCTCTGCGTCCTGGTGTTTATCCTGCTGGTGCTGGGTACCGTGGTCTTTCTGGTGGGCACCACCAGCGGGCTGCATCTGCTATTTAACGCGGCCAACCGCTGGGTGCCGGGGCTGGAAATTAGCCAGGTCACCGGCGGCTGGCGCGATCTTACGCTAAAAAATATCCGTTTTACCCAGCCGGGCGTGGCGGTTAACGCGGGCGAAGTGCATCTGGCGGTGAAGCTCGGCTGCCTGCGCGACAGCAGCCTGTGCGTGAACGATCTGTCGTTGAAAGATATCAATGTTGTTATCGACAGCAAAAAAATGCTGCCCGCCGCACCGGTAAAAGAGGAAGAGAGCGGGCCGCTGAACCTCTCCACGCCATACCCGATAACGCTTAGCCGGGTGGCGCTCAACAATGTCAACATCAAAATTGACGACACCACCGTCTCGGTGATGGATTTCAGCACTGGCCTGAACTGGCAGGAGAAAAACCTGACGCTGAAACCCACTTCGCTACAAGGTCTACTGATTGCGCTGCCGAAAGTGGCCGATGTGGCGCAAGAAGAGGTCGTAGAACCGAAAATCCAGAACCCGCAGCCGCAGGAAAAACCGCTCGGTGAAACCATGAAAGCGCTGTTTGAAAAGCCGCTGCTGCCGGAAATGACCGATGTTCACCTGCCGCTCAATCTCAATATTGAAGAGTTTCGCGGCGAACAACTGCGTCTCACCGGCGATACAGACATTCTGGTGCGCAGCTTATTGCTGAAAGTGAGCAGTATCGACGGACAGATGAAGCTCGACGCACTGGATGTGGATTCCAACCAGGGGCAGGTGCGCGCCACCGGTAGCGCCCAGTTGCGCGATAGCTGGCCGGTGGATATTACGCTCAATTCCACGCTGAATATCGATCCGCTGAAAGGCGAGAAGGTGAAACTGAAAGTCGGCGGCGAAATGCGTAAGCAACTCGACGTTGGCGTGAATCTTTCCGGTCCGGTCGACATGGATTTGCGTGCGCAAACCCAGCTGGCCGAAGCCGGTTTGCCGCTGGATCTGGAGATAACCAGTAAGCAGCTTTACTGGCCGTTTACCGGGGAAAAACAGTACCAGGCCGATGACCTGAATCTGAAACTCACCGGCAAAATGACCGACTATACGCTGGCGTTTCGCACGGCGGTGAAAGGCCAGGATCTACCGCCTGCGACCATTACGCTTGATGGTAAGGGCAACGAGCAGCAACTGAACCTCGATAAACTGGTGATTGCAGCGCTGGAAGGCAAAACCGAGTTGAAAGCGCTGCTCGACTGGCAGCAGGCGATTAGCTGGCGCGGTGAATTAACACTGAAAGATATCGATACCGCGAAAGCCTTCCCGGAGTGGCCATCAAAACTGAATGGACTCATCAAAACGCGCGGCAGTCTGTATGGCGGTAGCTGGCAAATGGAGGTGCCGGAGCTGAAACTGAGCGGCAACGTGAAGCAGAACAAGGTCAACGTTGACGGGCAGCTTAAAGGTAACAGCTATTTGCAGTGGACAATTCCCGGCCTGCACCTCGAACTGGGAAAAAACAGCGCCGATATCAAAGGCGAGCTGGGCGTTAAAGATCTCAACCTCGATGCCACGATTGATGCGCCGGGGCTGAATAACGCGCTGCCAGGCCTGGGTGGTACGGCGAAGGGGCTGGTGAAAATTCGCGGTACGGTGGATGCGCCGCAGGCGCTGGCGGATATCACCGCCAATAACCTGCGCTGGCAGGATCTTTCCGTGGCTCGCGTGCGGGTGGAAGGCGATGTGAAATCCAGCGATCAGATTGGTGGCAAACTGAATGTGCGCGTGGAACGTATTTCCCAGCCAGGCGTTAACGTAAGCCTGGCGACGCTGGCGGCGGACGGCAATGAGCAGCAGCATAAACTGCAGTTGCGCGTGCAGGGCGAGCCAGTTTCCGGCCAGCTTAATCTGGCGGGCAGCTTTGATCGCCAGCAGCAGCGCTGGAAAGGGACATTGAGCGATACACGTTTTGCCACGCCGGTTGGTCCGTGGTCGATTAACCGTCCGGTAACGCTGGATTACCGCAATCAGGAACAGAAAATCGCCATCGGCCCGCACTGCTGGCTGAACCCGAACGCTGAACTTTGCATTCCGCAAACCATCGACGCAGGCGCAGAAGGCCGCGCGGTGGTGAACCTGAACCGCTTCGACCTGGCGATGCTGAAGCCCTTTATGCCTGAAACCACGCAAGCAAGCGGTGTGTTCAGCGGTAAAGCGGATGTCAGTTGGGACACCACCAAAGAGGGGCTACCACAGGGTGAAGTGACGCTCTCCGGGCGCGGCGTGAAAGTGACGCAGGTGGTGAATGACGCGCCGCTGCCGCTCGCGTTTGACACCCTTAATCTCAACGCAAAACTGCGCGATAACCGGGCCGATCTCGGCTGGCTGATCCGCCTGACCAATAACGGCCAGTTCGACGGCCAGGTGCAGGTCACCGATCCGCAAGGGCGGCGTAATCTGGGCGGCAACGTTAATATTCGCAACTTCTCGCTGGCGATGGTGAACGCCATTTTCAGCCGGGGCGAGAAAGCGGCAGGCACGTTGAATGCCAGTTTACGCCTGGGCGGCAACGTACAAAGCCCGCAGTTGTTCGGGCAACTGGGGCTGAACGGGCTGGACATTGACGGCAACTTTATGCCGTTTGATATGCAACCCAGCCAGCTGGCGATGAATTTCAACGGCATGAGTTCGACCTTGCAGGGCGTGGTGCGTACCGGGCAGGGGCAGATCAACCTGAGCGGCGATGCCGACTGGAGCCAGATTGATAACTGGCGCGCGCGCGTGGCGGCGAAAGGCAGCAAAGTGCGTATTACCGTGCCGCCGATGGTGCGCCTGGATGTCTCGCCGGATGTGGTATTCGAAGCGACACCAAGCCTGTTTACGCTGGATGGCAACGTGGATGTGCCGTGGGCGCGCATTGTGGTGCATGACTTACCAGAAAGCGCAGTCGGCGTCTCCAGTGATGAAGTGATGCTGAATAACGATTTGCAGCCTGAACAACCCAAAAGCGCGTCGATTCCGATCAACAGCAACCTGACGGTGCATGTCGGCAACAACGTGCGGCTCGATGCATTCGGCCTGAAAGCGCGGCTGACGGGCGATCTGAAAGTGGCGCAGGATAAGCAGGGGCTGGGCCTGAACGGGCAGATCAATATCCCGGAAGGGCGTTTCCATGCTTACGGTCAGGATTTGCTGGTGCGTAAAGGCGAGCTGCTGTTCTCCGGGCCGCCGGATCAGCCGATGCTGAATATCGAAGCGATTCGTAACCCGGAATCGACAGAAAACGATGTGATTGCCGGGGTCCGCGTCACCGGTACCGCCGATGAGCCGAAAGCGGAGATCTTCTCCGATCCGGCGATGTCGCAGCAAGAAGCGCTCTCGTACCTGCTGCGTGGTCAGGGGCTGGAGAGCGAACAGAGCGACAGTGCGGCGATGACATCGATGCTGATTGGCTTAGGGGTTGCACAAAGTGGTCAGGTTGTGGGTAAAATCGGCGAGACTTTTGGCGTCAGCAATCTGGCGCTGGACACCCAGGGCGTCGGTGACTCCTCGCAGGTGGTGGTTAGCGGCTATGTGCTACCGGGTCTACAAGTAAAATATGGTGTAGGAATTTTTGACTCACTGGCGACTCTCACGTTACGTTATCGCCTGATGCCTAAGCTGTATCTTGAAGCGGTGTCTGGCGTAGATCAGGCACTAGATTTGCTCTATCAGTTTGAGTTTTAGCAATGCGAATATTTGTCTACGGCAGTTTACGACGCAAGCAGGGCAACAGCCACTGGATGACCAATGCTCAGTGGCTGGGGGACTTTTGTGTCGAAAATCATCAGCTGTATAGTCTGGGGCACTATCCCGGCGCGGTAGTCGGTGAAGGAAGCGTCAAGGGCGAAGTTTATCGTATCGACGCAGCAACGCTCGGTGAGCTGGACGCTCTGCGCACCGCGGGCGGCGAGTACAAACGCCAGTTGATCCAGACGCCTTATGGCAGCGCCTGGATGTATGTTTACCAGCGTTCGGTTGAGGGAAAAACCTTAATCGAGAGCGGTAACTGGCTTGACCGCGAGCAGTACCAGAAGTAATCACGCTTAGAGAACCGCGCCGCTGGCGCGGTTTTTCTTTGCAGCAGAATAAGGACGAAAAGCATGTTACGTAAGACAGCCTGGGTAGTTGCCGCAGCGCTGCTGCTGGCGGGTCTCTTTAGTTTTGGCTACCTCACTTATTACCCTTTTCTCCACTTTTTCTGGGGACATGCCGGACTGGTAACGACCTCTGTTTCCGCCGCTATGCTGGCGACGCTGATTAACGGTCTGCTGTTTGCTTTTTCTGGCTTGCTGATACTGGTTTTGATGCTACGACAAAATGCCCGGCAGCGTTTTTCCGCGCAGGGGATTGTGGTAAGAAGCCTGGGGATCGCGCTGGGGAACGTGGCGCTGTTTAGCCTGTTTGTCGCCGGGCATAAATTCCTGCTGGCGCCGCAAATACCACCAGGTGTGAGCGTGAATGTCGCTCACGACTATTTCCATCCGGAACGGGTGCTGAGCACGGTTATTGTGCTGGCATTCTCTGCCTGGCGGCAAAAAGCCCGACTAGCGTAAAAGTGCCAACGCGCGCTCTGTTTATCCGCTCTCTGCCATTTCGTCGCCTGGATCAGGAGCCATTAACCCGACAGCTCACAAAACCAGGACGAAAAAAAGCCCCGGTCACATCACACGCACCAGGGCTTTTTCAGATAAAGCGGATTACTTCTTCGCTGCGCGCTCGAAAGAGGCAATGATTTCTGCTTTAGCAGCTTCAGCGTTGTCCCAGCCGTCTACTTTCACCCATTTGCCTTTTTCGAGATCTTTGTAGTGCTCGAAGAAGTGGGTGATCTGTGCTTTCAGCAGTTCCGGCAGGTCGTTCACATCTTTAATGTGATCGTACTCTTTGCTCAGTTTGGTGTGCGGAACGGCAACCAGTTTGGCATCTTCGCCAGACTCATCGGTCATTTTCAGCACGCCAACCGGACGGCAGCGGATCACAGAGCCTGGCTCCAGCGGGTACGGCGTCGGCACCAGCACGTCTACCGGGTCACCATCCAGCGAAAGGGTGTGGTTGATATAACCGTAGTTGCACGGATAGAACATCGCGGTGGACATGAAACGGTCAACGAACAGCGCGCCGCTCTCTTTGTCGACTTCGTATTTGATCGGGTCAGCGTTAGCCGGAATTTCGATAACAACGTAGATATCTTCTGGCAGATCTTTACCCGCCGGGACGTTCAGTAAGCTCATGTTTGTTTCCTTTAAAATGTGTGGCAAACAAGTGCCGGGTATTATAGCCAACTGGCGGTGAATGTCTTGGGCTGTTTTAACTTCCTCACACTTTTTCAGACGCTTTCTGACACCCGTTTTTGACCGTTTTATCCATAAGCATAGCAGCATCATCAATAATTTTGTGTAACCGATTACAGCGAAATTTCGTTCTAATCCGTACGCAGTAAATTTCTGCAATTTCAATGGATAAATGAGGTGAATTAAAACCGCGCTTTTCGCGCGCCAGATCGCAACTGGTCATCAACAATTCATTCACTTTTCCGATTTGTGATGTAACGCATTCTGTTACATCCTCGATTGTCTATAGTTTTCTCGCAGGTGAAGTTGTAGCCAACAATAACCCTCGAGGATGCTCTTATGTGGAAGCGCTTACTTCTTGTCACAGCAGTTTCGGCAGCCATGTCGTCTATGGCGATGGCCGCCCCGTTAACCGTAGGATTTTCGCAGGTTGGTTCTGAATCCGGCTGGCGAGCCGCTGAAACCAACGTCGCCAAAAGCGAAGCCAGCAAGCGCGGCATTACGCTGAAGATTGCTGACGCCCAGCAGAAGCAGGAAAACCAAATCAAAGCGGTACGTTCGTTCATCGCCCAGGGCGTTGATGCCATCTTTATCGCGCCGGTGGTAGCGACAGGCTGGGAACCGGTGTTGAAAGAAGCGAAAGACGCCAAAATCCCGGTGTTCTTGCTCGACCGCTCCATCGATGTCAAAGACAAATCGCTCTACATGACCACCGTTACCGCCGACAACATTCTGGAAGGCAAGCTGATTGGTGACTGGCTGGTGAAAACGGTCGATGGCAAACCGTGTAACGTCGTTGAGCTGCAAGGCACCGTGGGTGCGAGCGTGGCGATCGATCGTAAGAAAGGGTTTGCCGAAGCCATTTCGAAAGCCTCTAACATCAAAATCATCCGTTCTCAGTCTGGTGACTTTACCCGCAGTAAAGGTAAAGAGGTGATGGAGAGCTTTATCAAGGCGGAAAACAACGGCAAAAACATCTGCATGGTCTACGCCCACAACGATGACATGGCGATCGGCGCTATCCAGGCCATCAAAGAAGCGGGGCTGAAACCGGGTAAAGACATTCTCACCGGTTCTATTGACGGCGTGCCGGATATCTATAAAGCGATGATCGACGGCGAAGCCAATGCCAGCGTTGAGCTGACGCCAAATATGGCAGGCCCGGCGTTCGACGCGCTGGAGAAATACAAAAAAGATGGCACCATGCCGCCGAAGTTGACCATTACCAAATCGACGCTCTATCTGCCGGATACGGCGAAAGAGGAGTTAGAGAAAAAGAAAAACATGGGTTACTGAGTCGCAAAAACCCTCTCCCCGGCGGGGAGAGGGTAAATGTGTAAGGGGTCAACAATGAACGCGGAAGCACACCAGGAAATCCTGCGTACCGAAGGCTTAAGTAAATTCTTTCCCGGCGTAAAAGCGCTCGATAACGTGGATTTCAGCCTGCGCCGCGGCGAAATCATGGCCCTGCTTGGGGAAAACGGCGCGGGAAAATCGACGCTGATTAAAGCGTTAACCGGCGTTTACCACGCCGATAAAGGCGCTATATGGCTGGAAGGCCAGCAAATCAATCCGAAAAACACCGCCCACGCCCAGCAGCTTGGCATCGGGACGGTGTATCAGGAAGTCAACCTGCTGCCGAATATGTCGGTGGCGGATAACTTATTTATTGGCCGCGAACCCCGGCGTTTTGGTTTATTGCGTCGTAAAGAGATGGAAAAGTGCGCGACTGAACTGATGGAATCCTACGGCTTTTCACTGGATGTGCGCGAGCCACTTAACCGCTATTCGGTGGCGATGCAGCAGATTGTGGCCATTTGCCGCGCCATCGATCTCTCCGCCAAAGTGCTGATCCTTGATGAACCCACCGCCAGCCTCGATACCCAGGAAGTGGAGATGCTGTTTACCCTGATGCGCCAGTTGCGCGATCAGGGCGTCAGCCTGATCTTCGTCACCCACTTTCTCGATCAAGTCTATGAAGTGAGCGACCGCATCACGGTGCTGCGCAACGGTGGCTTTGTTGGTTGCAAACCGACCAGCGAGTTGCCGCAAATCGAGCTGGTCAAAATGATGCTCGGCCGTGAGCTGGAAAGCAACGCCCTGCAACGCGCCGGACGCACGCTGCTGAGTGAAAAACCGGTCGCGGCGTTCAATGGTTACGGCAAAAAAGGGGTGATCGCGCCGTTCGATCTGGAAGTGCGTCCCGGCGAAATCGTTGGGCTGGCGGGGCTGTTAGGCTCAGGTCGCACGGAAACCGCCGAAGTGATTTTTGGCATCAAACCCGCCGACAGCGGCAGTGCCACCATCAAAGGCAAAACACAATCTTTACGTTCACCACACCAGGCCTCATGTCTGGGCATCGGTTTTTGCCCGGAAGACCGCAAAACCGACGGCATTATCGCCGCCGCGTCGGTGCGGGAAAATATCGTGCTGGCGTTGCAGGCGCAGCGCGGCTGGCTGCGGCCAATCCCACGCAAAGAGCAGAACGCGATTGCCGAGCGTTTTATTCGCCAGCTTGGCATTCGCACACCGAGCGCCGAACAGCCGATTGAGTTTCTTTCCGGCGGCAACCAGCAGAAAGTGCTGCTTTCGCGCTGGCTACTGACGCGCCCGCAATTCCTGATCCTCGATGAGCCGACGCGCGGTATCGATGTGGGGGCGCATGCGGAGATCATTCGCCTGATCGAAACCCTCTGTGCCGATGGGCTCGCGCTGCTGGTTATTTCGTCCGAACTGGAAGAGCTGGTGGGCTATGCGGATCGGGTGATTATCATGCGCGATCGTAAACAAGTGGCGGAGATCCCGCTCGCTGAGTTGTCCGTTCCGGCGATCATGAATGCCATTGCGGCGTAAGGAGTAAAGTGTGATGCCTCAATCACTTGGCCAAACGACGCCGCCAAAGCGCCGTTTTAACTGGCCGACCGGAACGCCGCAGTTGATAGCGCTGCTGCTGGTGTTGGTGGTGGATAGCCTGGTTGCACCGCATTTTTATCAGGTGGTGTTACAGGATGCTCGCCTGTTCGGTAGCCCGATAGACATTCTTAACCGCGCCGCGCCGGTGGCGCTGCTGGCCATTGGAATGACGCTGGTGATTGCCACCGGCGGCATTGATCTGTCGGTCGGGGCGGTAATGGCGATTGCTGGCGCGACGGCGGCGTCGTTAACGGTCGCCGGATACAGCTTGACGGTGGTGCTGCTGGCGGCGATTGGCACTGGTGTGCTGGCTGGATTGTGGAACGGTATTCTGGTGGCGATTTTGAAGATCCAGCCGTTTGTCGCCACGCTAATTTTGATGGTCGCCGGGCGCGGCGTCGCGCAGTTGATCACCTCCGGGCAGATTGTCACCTTTAACGCCCCGTCGCTGGCCTGGTTGGGCAGCGGTTCGCTGCTGCTGTTTCCCACCCCGGTGATTATCGCGCTGGTCACGCTGGTGCTGTTCTGGGTGTTCACCCGCAAAACCGCGCTCGGCATGTTCATTGAAGCGGTGGGCATTAACATTCGCGCGGCGAAAAACGCCGGTGTGAATACCCGTGTTGTGGTGATGCTGACTTATGTGCTGAGCGGCGTGTGCGCGGCGATAGCCGGGGTGATTGTCGCGGCGGACATTCGCGGTGCGGATGCCAACAACGCCGGACTGTGGCTGGAACTGGACGCGATTCTGGCGGTGGTTATCGGCGGTGGTTCGCTGATGGGCGGGCGCTTTAATCTTGTGCTGTCGGTGGTGGGTGCGCTGATTATTCAAGGCATGAACACCGGCATTTTGCTCTCCGGTTTCCAGCCGGAACTCAACCAGGTGGTGAAAGCGGTGGTGGTGATGTGCGTACTGATTGTTCAGTCGCCGCGCTTTATCGCGCTGATTAAAGGAGCTCGCGGTCATGATAAAACGTAATTTACCGCTGATGATAACGCTGGGCGTGTTTGTGCTTGGCTATCTCTACTGCCTGACGCAGTTTCCCGGTTTTGCGTCGACACGCGTGATTTGCAACATCCTGACGGATAACGCCTTTTTGGGGATCATCGCCGTTGGTATGACCTTCGTGATCCTCTCTGGTGGCATTGATTTATCCGTCGGATCGGTGATCGCTTTCACCGGCGTTTTTCTGGCGAAAGCCATTGGCGATTGGGGCATATCGCCGCTGCTGGCATTCCCGTTAATTTTACTAATGGGCACCGCGTTTGGCGCGTTTATGGGGCTTTTGATCGACGCGTTAAAAATCCCGGCGTTTATCATCACCCTGGCGGGGATGTTTTTCCTGCGCGGCGTCAGTTACCTGCTGTCGGAAGAGTCGATTCCGATTAATCACCCGATTTATGATTCACTCTCCAGCATGGCATGGATGATCCCCGGCGGTGGACGTTTGAGCGCAATGGGGCTGCTAATGCTGTTTGTGGTGGTGATCGGTATTTTCCTCGCACACCGCACTCGTTTTGGCAACGAAGTTTACGCGATTGGCGGTAATGCCACTTCCGCGAACCTGATGGGTATCTCAACGCGCAGTACCACCATTCGTATCTATATGCTCTCGACCGGGCTGGCGACGCTGGCGGGGATTGTCTTCTCCATTTACACCCAGGCCGGTTACGCGCTGGCGGGCGTGGGGGTTGAGCTGGATGCGATCGCCTCGGTGGTGATTGGCGGTACACTGCTGAGTGGCGGCGTCGGCACGGTGCTCGGCACGCTGTTTGGCGTGGGTATTCAGGGGCTTATCCAGACCTATATTAACTTCGATGGCACGCTCAGTTCCTGGTGGACCAAGATTGCCATCGGCATTCTGTTGTTTATTTTTATCGCGTTGCAACGTGGCTTAACGGTGTTGTGGGAGAACCGCCAAAGCTCACCTGTTACGCGCGTTAGCACAACGGCAACAAAGTAATAACATATTGAAATGACTATTTTTCCCTAAAGTAATTCCGGTAGCGGTCGATAACTGACGAATCGGCTTAATTTACGCCAAAAAGTATCGCTGCTACCGGGATTCACATCATGCTTAAAACGCTTTCGATCCGTACTGGTTTACTTTCTTTGTTGGCTGTTATGACGCTTCTGCTGCTGCTGGTCAGCGGTATTGGCATTTATGCACTGAATAAAAGCTCCTCTTCGCTGGAACGCATTAGCCAGCTACAAGGCGAAAAAATGGCGCGCCTGAGCGATGGCTACACGCTGATCCTGCGTGCGCGTAATGAAGCGGGCCAGGCCGTGCGCATGATGGAAGTCGGTTTGCTGGATGATGCCGCCAAATCGGTGAAAATGATCAATGGCGAAATTGATCGCGGCGAAAGCGCGCTGACCGGCGTGATTAAGGCGGGCGTGGATGATGAGCAGGGCTCCGCGCTATTGGCGGCGTTAGCGAAAAGCTACGGCGACTATGTCAATCAGGGCATTAAACCAATGCAGGATGCGCTCAACCAACAGAGCGCCGATGCCTATTACGACCTGCTGGAAAACAAACTGATCCCTATCTCCCGCCAGTTTGATAACGACATGCAGGCCTTCCAGAAGTGGGGCGAAGTGCGCGGCAAAGCGGAAGTGAGCGCCGTTCAGAGCAGTAAAAACGGCGTTATGCTGCTGATTCTGGTAGTGGCGTTGCTGGTGGCCGGGATCATCGTGCTGGCCTGGCTGGCGCTGCGCCATTTACTGCTCAAGCCGCTGGATACCTCAATTCAGCAACTGGAACAGGTGGCGGCAGGGGATTTGACCTACCTGAAAACCGATGTCAGTAGCAAAGAATTTAACCGGCTGAACGCGGCTATCGAAGAGATGCGCCAGTCGCTGGTGGGTTCAGTCACCCGCGTGCGTGATGCCAGTTCGCAAATTGATACCGGCAGCCGTGAGTTAGCGGCGGGCAACATCGATTTGTCGCAGCGTACGGAATCTACCGCCACATCGCTGGAGCAAACCGCAGCCAGCATGGAGCAGATCACGGCCACAGTGAAACTAAACGCCGACAATGCGGAGCAGGCGCATAAACTGGCGAAGACGGTTTCCGATACCGCCGATCGCGGCAGCGAAATGGTTTGCTATGTTATTGAAAAAATGCGCGATATCTCTACCAGCTCCGATCGTATCGCCGACATTCTTAGCGTGATTGACGCTATTGCTTTCCAGACCAATATTCTGGCGCTCAACGCCGCCGTTGAAGCCGCGCGCGCGGGTGAGCAGGGGCGTGGTTTCGCGGTGGTTGCCGGTGAAGTGCGTAACCTTGCCAGCCGCAGCGCCGAGTCGGCGAAAGAGATCCGGGCGCTCATCAGCAGCTCGCAGGCGCAGGTGTCTGAAGGCAGCGATCTGGCGATGCAGGCCGGTGAAACGATGGACGAAATCGCCGAAGAAGTGTTGCGAATGACCAAACTGATGCGCGAAATCGCCAATGCATCGCAGGAACAGAGTCGCGGTATTGAGCAGGTGAATATCGCCGTCAGCCAGATGGATGAAACCGCGCAGCAAAACGCGGCATTGGTGCAGCAATCTTCCGCGGCGACCCGTTCGCTGGAAGAGCAGTCGCGCGAGTTGTTGCAGGCAATGGCTTCATTCCGTTTACAGACGCAGGGATAACGAAAGGCAACGTCATGGGAACCTGTATTCAATGCGATAAGGACGCGCTGAAAGAGAGTGATTTCTGCGCGGAGTGCGAGGCGCGCGAGTTTAAAAAAATTCGCGGCTGGCTGTTTGTGCCGGCGATCTCGCTGGTGCTTTCTCTGCTGACGATTGTGGTGTCGATCAATACCACCGTCAAAGCTCTGATGGAGAACGACGGCGCGTTCGTCGCAGGGCAGAAAGGGCTGCTTGTTTTCGAACTGGTTTTCTTTGTGGCGATGTTTGCCTACACGCTGTTCGTTTCGAGCCTGTTCTTTCGCAAAAAGCGTCAGCTTCCGCGTTTTTTCATTGGTTTTCTGCTGCTTTGGCTTGCGTTTTACGGGATGGATTTAGTGCTGGCACATCAGCTTATGGGTCTGCCTTACGTCTACGATAACGTTAAGCCGTTGCTGCGTAACGCGGTAAGTGCGGCGATTTGGATCCCCTATTTCCTGGTGTCCGTGCGCGTTAAACGTACGTTTGTACGCTAAAAAAAAGCGCCACAATCGTGGCGCTTTCTCGTTGTACCCGGCCGATTAGGCGTCCGGGAACTCACGCATATAGCGTTCTACGTCATCCACCATGTGCTCGTTGCCGACAAAGAACGGACGACGCTGATGCAGGCTTTCTGGCTGGATATCCAGAATACGGTTTTTGCCGTCGCTGGCTTTACCGCCTGCTTGTTCTGCGAGGAACGCCATCGGGTTGCATTCGTACAGCAGACGCAGTTTCCCTTCCGGGTGGCTGGCGGTGCTTGGGTAGAGGTAGATCCCGCCTTTCAGCAGGTTACGGTGGAAATCCGCTACCAGCGAGCCGATGTAGCGCGTGGTGTAAGGGCGGTTGGTCGCTTTATCTTCTTCCTGGCAGAACTTCAGGTATTTCTTCACGCCCTGCGGGAATTTGATGTAGTTGCCTTCGTTAATGGAGTATGTGTTGCCACGCTCCGGGAAGCGCATACGCTCCTGACACAGGCAGAACACGCCAAGTGACGGATCGTACGTGAAGGCGTGTACGCCGCAGCCGGTGGTGTAAACCAGCATGGTGGACGAACCGTAAACGACATAACCCGCAGCGACTTGCTTGTTGCCCGGTTGCAGGAAATCTTCCATGGTGACCGGCGTGCCGACTGGCGTTACGCGGCGATAGATGGAGAAAATTGTCCCGACGGAGACGTTAACGTCGATGTTGGAGGAACCATCCAGAGGATCCATCAGCACCACATATTTGGCGTGTTCGCAGCCTTCGAAAACGACGATCTCATCTTCTTCTTCAGAGGCGATCCCAGCCACGATATCGCGGGCGCGGAGAGCGGCTTTCAGTTTTTCGTTCGCGAACAGGTCGAGTTTTTGTTGCTCCTCACCCTGCACGTTTTCAGCACCGCTTGCACCCAGGATATCGACCAGACCGGCCTTATTGATATCGCGATGAATGATCTTGGCGCCCAGTTTTATCGCCGACAGCAAAGCAGTCAGTTCACCCGTTGCATGCGAGAACTCATGCTGCTTTTCGACAATAAATTCACCTAACGTTTTCATAACACTTTCCCTGCATTTTTCATGATGGAGTAAAGCGATTGTAGCCTGTGGTTTTCAGGTTGCTGCTCACAGCAAGTTCCGGATAGTAAACAGCTGACGCCGTAACAGCCAGAGCTTTCGCAAACGAAAACGCGAAGGTCATGCAACAATACTAACAAACATTCAAAAGTCCGCGCACAGGTGAATCGCGCCAGCTACATGCGGATTATCCTGAAATGCATTTCTCTGCGGTTAAACATATGAGTAAAATGTGCGCCAGTTTAAGAAAGGATAATGACGTATGCGCATTCATATATTGGGGATTTGTGGCACTTTCATGGGCGGGCTGGCAATGCTGGCGCGCTCGCTGGGACACCAGGTAACGGGCTCGGACGACAGTGTCTATCCGCCGATGAGCACGCTGCTTGAGAACCAAGGGATTGAACTGATTGAAGGTTATGACGCAAGCCAGCTCGATCCGGCACCGGATTTGGTCATCATCGGCAATGTGATGAAGCGCGGTAATCCCTGTGTGGAAGCGGTGCTGGAAAAGAACATTCCGTTTATGTCGGGTCCGCAATGGCTCCACGATTTTGTGCTGCGCGACCGCTGGGTTGTCGCCATTGCCGGTACGCACGGTAAAACCACCACGGCAGGCATGGCGACCTGGATTCTGGAAGCCTGTGGTTACAAACCGGGCTTCGTGATTGGCGGCGTACCGGGCAATTTTGATGTTTCGGCGCGTCTGGGCGAGAGCCCGTTCTTCGTGATTGAAGCCGATGAATATGACTGCGCCTTCTTCGACAAACGTTCCAAATTCGTTCATTACTGCCCGCGCACGCTGGTACTCAATAACCTTGAGTTTGACCATGCGGATATTTTCGACGACCTGAAAGCGATTCAGAAACAGTTCCACCACCTGGTGCGCATCGTGCCGGGGCAGGGGAAAATTATCTGGCCGGAAAACGACATCAACCTGAAACAGACGATGGCGATGGGCTGCTGGAGCGAGCAGGAGCTGGTTGGCGAGCAGGGCCACTGGCAGGCGAAAAAACTGAATACTGACGCCTCCAGTTGGGAAGTGTGGCTGGATAACGAATGCGTCGGCCAGGTTAACTGGGGCTTAGTGGGCGAGCACAACATGCACAATGGCCTGATGGCGATTGCCGCCGCGCGTCATGTTGGTGTTGCACCGGCAGAAGCGGCGAACGCGCTGGGCTCTTTCATCAATGCGCGTCGTCGTCTGGAACTGCGTGGTGAAGCCAATGGCGTGACCGTGTATGACGATTTTGCCCATCACCCGACGGCAATTCTGGCAACCCTCGCGGCGCTGCGCGGGAAAGTGGGCGGCACCGCGAAAATTATCGCCGTGCTGGAGCCACGCTCGAACACCATGAAAATGGGCATCTGCAAAGACGATCTGGCGCCGTCGCTGGGACGTGCGGATGAAGTGTATCTGCTGCAGCCGCCGCATATTCCCTGGCAGGTGGCGGAAGTGGCAGATGCCTGCGTGCAGCCTGCGTACTGGAGTGCGGATGTGGATACGCTGGCGGAGATGATTGTCAAAAGCGCCCAGCCGGGCGATCACATTCTGGTGATGAGCAACGGCGGGTTTGGTGGTATCCACCAGAAGCTGCTCGACGGGCTGGCGAAAAAAGCGCAGCTCGCTGCTGAAAACGCCTGATCGCACTAAGTAAATAAAAACCGCGCCCGAAACCTGGCGCGGTTTTTTTGTGCCTGCGCGTTACTCTTTCGCCATCGGCGTTTCAATCGACTGCGGAGTTTTGCTGCCCTGAATTTCCTGCACGCGTTTCTCTACTTCAGCTACCTGACTGCTGTTGTGCAGCAGCATATAGGTTAAATCGAAGCGGGTGCTCTGGCCTGGCTGCAACTGTTTCACGCGTTTTTGTTCACGTTCAATAGTGACCGGATAGGCGTAGCTGGTGCCCGGTTCGATACCGGTGACGTAGCCCTGTTTTTCCGTGTCGGTATTTTTCCACAGTGTCAGTACCGGCAACTGTTCGGTGTTGTAGCTAATCGCCACGCCTTTATCTCCGGCCTTGTTCAGCAATGCCGCGACGGTCTGTTTACTGGCGTCAGCCAGCGGCTTGATATTAAACACCATTTCGTCGAAGCCTTTGGTTGGCCCGGCGTAGGTTTGCCACTCTTTCAACCCTTTTTTGGCGTAATCATTGAACGGGCTGACGTTTTCATACGGCGTAATAAAGCGCGCGCCCTGTTCAAGGATCGGCTTACTGAAATTGCTGTGGTAGATGATTTGGTAATCGTGCGGATAGTCAGCGTGGTTGGTCAGCACGTCATGCAGGCTGAAACTGTTGCTGCCCGGAATGTAGCGCAGTTCCATTTCCGTTTGCAGATCCGCTTTTTTGAAGGTGCTCTCTTTCACTAATCCGCGAATGCGAATTTCATACGGCGCAGTTTCGCTAACATCGACAGAAACCTGCGAAGCGGGCGTGTTGCCAACTTTGCCGTGCAGGGTGTAAATCTGCCCGTCTGCCGTTACCGGATGACCGGTCCATTCGTAACCGCAGCGCACCACCATTTCGTTGAAACCTTCCAGCCAACCGAGGCCATTGCGGCTTTCCAGATTGATGAATGCCGGGTTAACGACCTCTTTTACCGGTGAACTCCAGCCCATATGCACGCCAAAACCGTCGGCATAGAGCAAATTCATGCCACGCGTCGGGCTCAGCGCGATGGTCAGGCCGTTTTTACTGCTCAGTTTGATGACTTTGCTGCCCTCTTGTTTACCACCGTGCAGCACTACCTGCTCAATGCTGAAATGCTGATCTTTGATGTTCAGCTGATCGCTGCTGATCCGCCAGTTTCCCTGCTCAACGCCGCCTTCAGCACTTGTCAGCACCCAGGTTTTTGCCGCTACCTGACCAGAAACAAGCAGCGCAAGTGCGGAAAGCATTACGATTTTTTTCATCATTTCGTCCTTTTTAGCTGAATCGATTATTTTCACCACGGCTGAAATCTACGTTTTGCGCAGGGGATAAAATGTGATCCGTTTCATTTGCTGAAAATGAGCGATGATGAGAAGGAAAATAGTTGGTATTGATCGCATTTATTTATGAAATGAAATCGATATGCGCTGTAAATATGTGAAGTTGGATGTTTTTAGCTTTAACGATTCAGCTTAATTTTGATTGTATTCAGAAGGAAATAAATGAAACAGGAAAAGGGACGCGGGAAAAGCCCTCTCCCGCAGGAGAGGGATAATGCAGAAAGGTTATTGCTCGCTGGTTTCAGCCAGTTCACGCAGATACTGGAAGATTAAACGCGCGGATTTCGGCGGTTTGTTGCCTTCTTTCTCTTTCTTCGCGTTGCGGATAAGCGAGCGTAACTGCTGGCGGTCAGCATCTGGCCACAGGTTCAGCACCTCCGGCACCGCATCATCACCCTCTTCAATCAGGCGATCGCGGATCTGCTCCAGCTTGTGGAAAAAGGCCACTTGCTGGTTGTGGCGGTTTTTCAGCTTATCCAGCGCCTGGCGAATCGGATCGACATCGCGCTGACGCAGCATTTTACCGATCAACTGCAACTGACGGCGGCGACCCTCTTTCTTAATGCGCTGCGCCAGTTCAATGGCGTCGCGCAGATCCTGGTCGAGCGGGAGTTTATCCAGCGCGTTTTTGCCAAGATCGACCATTTCCGCGCCGAGCTGCTTTAACTCTTCAGCATCGCGCTTAATTTCACTCTTACTGACCCAGATGATCTCATCATCTTCGTCTTCAATATCATCACCGGGCACGTCGTCGAGCCAGTCGTCGGGCTGCTTTGTCATCTCAGGCTCCTTAAAAAAAGAGGCTAATGTTACCAGTTAAGGCGCGCACTGAAAAACGGTTCTCTGTTAGACTTCAAAGAATCTCTCCCTTAATTATGGCATTGGCAATGAAAGTCATCACACAAGTTGCACAACAACGCAAAACGCTGGAAGAGGCGGTTACCACAGCGCTGGAATTAGCCGCCGGAAAAGCGGACGGTGCGGAAGTGGCTGTTAGCAAAACCACCGGGATTGGCGTCAGCACGCGCTACGGCGAAGTGGAGAATGTCGAATTTAACAGCGATGGTGCGCTTGGGATCACCGTTTATCACCAGAACCGTAAAGGTAGCGCCTCGTCAACCGATCTCAGCCCGGATGCGATTGCCCGCACCGTACAGGCCGCGCTTGATATCGCGCGCTACACCTCGCCGGATCCTTACGCGGGCGTGGCAGATAAAGAGCTGCTGGCGTTTGAGGCACCGGATCTTGATCTGTTCCACCCGGCGGAAGTGACACCGGATGAAGCCATCGAATGGGCCGCGCGCGCGGAACAGGCGGCGCTGAAAGCGGATAAACGCATTAATAATACCGAAGGCGGCAGCTTCAACAGCCACTACGGCATTAAAGTCTTCGGCAACAGCCACGGCATGCTGCAAAGCTACTGCTCTACGCGCCACTCTCTGTCGAGCTGCGTGATTGCCGAAGAGAATGGCGACATGGAGCGCGATTACGCGTACACCATCAGCCGCGACATTAGCGAACTGCAAACACCGGAATGGGTAGGCGAAGAGTGTGCGCGTCGCACGTTGTCTCGCCTGTCGCCGCGCAAGCTGCCGACCATGAAAGCGCCGGTCATTTTCGGTCACGAAGTGGCGACCGGCCTGTTTGGTCACCTGGTAGGCGCGATTGCCGGCGGCTCTGTCTACCGCAAATCGACGTTCCTGCTGGACTATCTCGGTAAGCAGATCCTGCCGGAATGGCTGACTATCGAAGAACATCCGCACCTGCTTAAAGGGCTGGCATCTTCACCGTTTGACAGCGAAGGCGTGCGTACCGAACGCCGCGATATCGTTAAAGATGGCGTGCTGATGCAGTGGCTGCTGACCAATTATTCCGCGCGTAAGCTGGGGCTGAAAAGCACCGGACATGCGGGCGGCATTCATAACTGGCGCATTGCCGGGCGCGGTTTGAGCTTTGAGCAAATGCTCAAAGAGATGGGTACCGGGCTTGTTGTCACCGAGCTTATGGGCCAGGGCGTGAGTGGCATTACCGGTGATTATTCGCGCGGTGCGTCCGGTTTTTGGGTAGAAAATGGTGAAATCCAGTATCCAGTGAGCGAAATTACCATTGCAGGAAATTTGAAAGATATGTGGCGTAATATCGTTACCGTTGGTGACGATATCGAACACCGTAGCAATATTCAGTGTGGTTCAGTGTTACTCCCGGAGATGAAAATCGCCGGACAATAACTCCGTGGCGCACAGAGCTGCGCCTTTAGCGTGAATAATAAAAAAGGAAGTGAGCAATGCGTAAAAACCTGTTAGCGATCCTGGCTGTATCATCGTTATTTATTGGGTCTTCGGCGCTCGCCGCCGATCTTGAAGATGATATGGGTACCCTGAATGACAATCTCAAAGTGGTGCAGAAAACCAGCGACGCCGGCGAGATGAAAGATGCATTAACCAAAATGCGTACCGCTGCATTAGATGCACAAAAAGCGACGCCGCCGAAACTGGAAGGTAAAGCGGCAGACAGCGCGGAGATGAAAGATTTCCGCCACGGCTTTGATGTGCTGGTCGGGCAGATTGACGGCGCGCTGAAACTGGCTAACGAAGGCAAAGTGAAAGAGGCGCAGGACGCCGCCAAAGGGTTCATTGATACCCGCAACACCTATCACAAGAAATACCGTTAATCAGCAATAGATTTGAAATGGCCGCAACCGCAACGTTGCGGCCATTTTTTTTATAGCGATGCATCTGCTGTTTCAGGTTTTAATGTTGAAGCGAAGGGGTTGAGTCCCCGCTGAAATTGGCGAACCGAAGAGTGAATGGCAAGGTCTGGGCGCCAGGGATGGCGACCAGAGGCGAAACGAGACACGACGTCGAGTCGAGCCGACCGAAGACAGACACTCGGGAGGTGAGCGTAGTGCGTAGCACCAATTTCTCGCGGGGCTGCGGGGATTGATAAGGGGGACGCGGTGTCCCCCTTATCCCGTTCACGACACGGACGTCTATTCAGAAAACCGTTCTATTAATGAACGGAACAATTCCACATATCTTAAATAACAACGCTTACTTACCTGGCATTTCACCTGTTAGTTGGTGAATGCTTTTTTATTATGGGCTCCCCTGGTGCTATTTCATTTTTAAAACGCGTTATGTCAGGGGATCAAAATCACTTTCCCGCTAAACCCTCTGTTTTCCAGCAAGTCATGCGCCTCTTTACCCCGGTAGAGTGGAAAAGATGTCACCTCCGGCAATTTAATATGTCCCTCTTTTAACAGCGCGAACAGGCGATCGGCGCGGCGCTGCCGCTCTTGCTGCGATGTCAGGTAAGTCCACAGATCGGCACCGATAATGCCGGTGGAACGCAGCAAAAACTGTGCAGGATCCGGCGTGGGGATCGTGCCGCCGGACATACCGAACAGCACCACGCGCCCGCCATCTTTCAGGCTCTCCAGGCTTTGTAATAGTGTGCTGCCAACCGAATCAAACACGATGTCACAACCCGCTGTATGCCAGGCGCGAACCTGTTCAGGCCACGAGTCGTAATCGGCGGCGGCGTCTGCACCGTTACGCAGACAGCGGTGCTGCTTGATCTGGTTTGATGCCACGGCGAATACCAGCACCCCCCGGTGTACCAGCATTTGCGTCAGCAGGCTGCCCACGCCACCAGCGGCGGCCAGCACGGCGACACGCATGCCGGGTACCACCGGTAATACGTCATGCACCAGATAATCTGCGGTTAAGCCTTGCAACAAAATCGACGCCGCCTGCGCTTCAGAAAGCCAGTCGGGAAGGCGGATGGCGTGTTCCTGTGCCACCACAATATGGCTGGCGTGCGCCAGCGGCACATCGGCAAAACCCACACGATCGCCCGGCTGCCAGCCGTTCACTCCGCTCCCCACGGCAATCACCTGTCCGGCACCTTCATACCCGGCAACCCAGGGGGCGTTTCCTGCCAGTGGGTAACGCCCCTGGCGGCGATAAATATCCGCAAAATTCAGCCCGGCGGCAGACACGTCGACCAGCAACTCGCCCGCGCCGGGCTGCGGCGTAGGGTGATTGCGCATGAAGAGCACATCCGATGCGCCAAACTCATTGAAAACCAGCGATTGCATCATTAAGAATCCAACAAACGATAATGGCGCTATTATTTCCCGCGTCCTGTTGCGGATAAATGGGGCGTTGTTATCTTCATTTAATACTGTGAGTTTAGAATGCGGGTGAAAAATGGATTATCTCAAATGCGTGGAGTCGTTTGTCAGCACTATCAAGTTCGGCAGTTTTACCGCCGCCGCCGACTCGTTAGGCATCACCCCGGCGATGGTTGGTAAACATGTGCGCGAACTGGAACGCCGCACCGGTTGCAAGCTGCTACACCGCACCACGCGCCGCCAGGGGCTAACCGAAGCCGGTCAGCGTTTTTACCAGTATGGCCTGCAAATCCTCGCCACCGTTCGCGAAGCGGACGGGTTAGCTAATCACCTTTATGAAAATGTCTCTGGCCTGCTGCGCATCAGCGCGCCGGTGGCCTGGGGCAACCATGTTTTAACCCCCATTCTGTCGCGTTTTTTACAACAATATCCCGGCGTGGATGCGGAAATGGTGCTTAGCGATCGCAAAGTCTCGCTGATTGAGGAGCGTTTCCAGCTCGCTGTTCGCGTCGGCGCTATCAACGACGAGGGGATGATTGCCATTCCGCTGGCGCCGTACCAGATGATCCTCGCCGCATCGCCAGACTATCTGGCTCGCCACGGCACGCCC
Organism: Kosakonia sacchari SP1; assembly: GCF_000300455.3. Taxonomy (NCBI): domain Bacteria; kingdom Pseudomonadati; phylum Pseudomonadota; class Gammaproteobacteria; order Enterobacterales; family Enterobacteriaceae; genus Kosakonia; species Kosakonia sacchari. The sequence goes on along the minus strand of NZ_CP007215.2, from coordinate 4,307,498 downwards.
GAAACCCCGGAGGCGCTGAAACAGCACCACTGCATCAGTTTTAGCCAGTGGAGATCCGATCACAGCTGGCAACTGGACGGGCCGGACGGTAAGCACGAGGTGCCGATTACGCCGCGGCTGATGGTGGATTCCGGCGAAGCGATTCGCCAGGCGGCGCTGGCCGGGCTGGGGATTGTGCAGCACGCCGACATCATGTTGCAGCGGGATATTGATGCAGGCCGCCTGTGTTCCGTGCTGCCGGGCTATTTGCCGCCGCCGCGCCCGATGCACTTATTACATTTACCCGGCAGGCCGTTGTTGCCGCTGGTGTCGTCATTCACGGATTATCTGTTGCGGGCGTTGAATAACGGGCAGGAATAAGTAAACCTTATTCACCTCACACTTTTCCCTTCCCGCCCGCCGTTTTTTTGTGCTTTGGGGCTGCTGCTTTTCCGCCTCTTTAGGTCAAAATTGTGACCGCTATACAGTGAAAAATCCCTGAGCGGCCTCATTTTGCGGCGCAGATCACTAAAGCCTTCCGCGTTTCCACTTCGAAGTGGAAAACTCCTCGCTACAAACTCTTAACCTGCAACGTTAGTTTTATTCCGAAGCCATTAACGGGGTACGACGAGTGAATAACGGAGCGGTAATAAACGACGCGGAGCAGGCTGCGCAAACGGCAACCCTAGCTGAACGCATGCTGAAGCAGGTGTATGCCTTACTCAGTTCTCAGAACATTACGCCGAACGCGGTGCAGCAACAGATGCTGACTTCTCATGTCCGCGCGATGGCACACCGGTCGGTGACCGGCGAACCGCTGCCAGAAGTGGACGCCAGCTTGTTCGACGAGATCTCGGCGGATTCCATGAGCCTTGCCCGCGACGTCGTGGCGGCCTTTGGCAACCTTCCGGAAGAAGAAGCCTGGCTGCTGTCGGTGCACTTCGAAGTGGCGAAAGACAACCTTTAAGGAGCGAAAAATGGAACAGATTACCGTAGTGATTGGTGACCGCCTGGGTAAAGGCCAGAAAGTGGCGGCAGGTGTGGAAAAAGCGGGCGGCCGCGCGGTGGTCGTGCCGGGCGTGGCGGCGGATATGAAGCTTGGCGACGTCATGAAAACGGAAAACGCCACTTTTGGCATCTCCTTTTGCGGCAGCGGCGGCGCGGGGGCTATCACCGCGCAAAACAAACATGGCTACAAAGCCAAATACGGCATGCGTTCTGTGGAAGAGGGCGTGACGGCGATTAACGAAGGTTGCAACGTGCTGGGCTTTGGCTTTATGGACAAAGAAGAGTTAGGCGAGCGTCTGGTGCAGGCGTGGCAGAAAAAATACGGCGCATAACCATGAAAGAACAGTTCACCACCACGGTCAGGGTAAAGGGCAAGGGCGATGCGAAAGCGCGCGCCTTTGCCGATGCGCTGAACCATGTTCAGGCCGCGGTGATGAAATCGTCGCCGCACATTTTACTGCGCATTGAGCCACAGGACGTGCAGGTTGTTCAGGCGCAGGAAACGACGCGTAAAGAGGCCTTTTTGTTCCTCTTTTTGCGCCGGATAAGACGCACGTACAGCGTGGAGCTGGACGTCACCGTCAACGTGACCGCCATCAATCTCGATAAAGTGGATTTCGTCACGCAATAACTCACCGCATACCCCGTGAGCCAGTATCACAGGGTAGAAGAGGGCAGACTGATGTTCTTAATCATACTAATAAAATCGCTCATTATCGGCGGCCTGGTGGGCGTCGGTGTGGGCGCAGGGGCTGCACGCATGTTCCACGCGCCGACCACGCAAGGGATGGGCGCATTTCGTACACTGGGCGAACTGAACTCCTGCGAAGGGGACCCGGCTTCGCACTTCTCGTTTGGTCTGGGTTTCTTCTTTAACGCCTGGGCGTCGTCCGTTGCGGCAGGGTCGTTCACGCAGGACGTTGACCACCGCATTATTCCGAACTGGGGCGCTGCGGCGTTGATGGTGAAAAACCGCAACGTGGGTGAAACCCTGCATGATCCGAAAAAGATGGCTATCGCCTGTGGGCTTATCGGCATGGTGGTCGTCACCTTCCTCAACCTGACCGCCTCCTCCGTTCCGGCGGCATTGCAGGTGACGGCGGTGAAAGTGCTGGTTCCGGCCGCGAACCTGCTGGTCAACACCGTGATGCCGGTGATTTTCTGGCTGGCAGCGATTGATGCGGGCAAGAAATCCGGCTTCTGGGCGACCGTCTTTGGCGGCGCGGCGCAGCTGATTATGGGTAACGCCGTACCGGGTCTGGTGCTGGGCATTCTGATTGGTAAAGGTGTGGAAGAGAGCGGCTGGAACCGCGTCACCAAAGTGATGATGACGGCGATTGTCGCGCTGTTTGTGCTGAGTGCATTCTTCCGCGGCTTTGACCTGAAAATGATCGAGTCCTTCCACCTGAGCGCGCCGGACTGGCTGTCGCTTATCCACAACTCGCTCAGCGGCAAATAAGGAACCGAGATGGAACAGAATAAAGGCTTTTGGTACGCCGACTGGTCATTCCCGATTTTCGTCGGCCTGCTCTCTTCCGGCGTGTTCGCCGGGACACACATGTACTACCTGTACGGCATTGGCGCATTTAACGAAGTGGCGTTTGTTTCAATGCTGCGTTCCGGCATGGATACCGGCGTTTATGGCGCGGTGGCGGCGTTTGGCGCGAGCTTCCTGTTCGCCCGCATTATCGAAGGCTCGCTGGTCGGCATCCTGGATATCGGTGGAGCTATCCAGACCGGGGTTGGCCTTGGCGTGCCGGCGCTGCTGCTCGGCGCAGGATTTGTCTTCCCGGTGGCGAACTTTATGGCTTCGCTGGCAACCGGGCTGATCATCGGCCTGGCGATCGGCTACCTGATTATTCTGGCGCGTAAGTTCACCATTAATCAGAGCGACTCCACCTACGGCGCAGACGTGATGATGGGCGCGGGTAACGCCTCCGGCCGCTTCCTCGGCCCGTTGATTATCCTCAGCGCGATGACCGCTTCTATTCCGATTGGCATTGGTTCGTTGATTGGCGCGCTGCTGTTTTACCTCTGGCAGAAGCCGATCACCGGGGGCGCGATCCTCGGTGCGATGCTGCTGGGCTCCATTTTCCCGGTAGCCCTCTGACACCCACGGGCGCTGCGGCGCCCGTTACTCCTGGAGATTCGCATGTTTGATTTACTCCTGCGCCGGGCGCGTCTGGTTGACGACACGGTGACGGATATTGCCATCGCGGCGGGCAAAATCGCGGCGCTTGGCGATATCGACGGCCCGGCGGCAAAAATCGTGGATTTACATGGCGAACACTATGTCAGCGCCGGGTGGATCGACTCCCATGTCCACTGTTACCCGAACTCACCCATTTATCACGACGAGCCCGATAGCGTCGGCATTCAGACCGGTGTTACCACGGTGATTGACGCCGGGAGCACCGGCGCGGATGACATCGATGATTTTTATGCCATTACCCGCAAGGCGTCGACGGACGTCTATGCGCTGCTGAATATCTCGCGCGTTGGTCTGATTGCGCAAAACGAACTGGCGAACCTGAACAATATCGACGCTAATGCCGCGCGCGATGCCATAAAACGCCACCCGGATTTTATTGTCGGCCTGAAAGCGCGCATGAGCAGTAGCGTGGTCGGCGACAACGGCATCACGCCGCTGCAACGCGCCAAAGCTATTCAGCAACAGAACGGGGATTTGCCGTTGATGGTGCATATTGGCAACAACCCGCCCAATCTCGATGAAATCGCCGATCTACTCACTTCCGGCGACATCATTACCCACTGCTATAACGGCAAGCCAAACCGCATTCTGACGCCAACTGGCGAGCTGCGAGCTTCCGTGACTCACGCAATTGCGCGCGGTGTGCGCCTTGATGTTGGACACGGCAGCGCCAGTTTCAGCTTTGCGGTGGCACAGCAAGCTATCGCGCTTGGCATTTTGCCGCAGACCATCAGTTCCGACATTTACTGCCGCAACCGTATCGATGGCCCAGTACGCTCGCTGGCGAATGTGATGTCCAAATTCCTCGCCATTGGCATGTCGCTGCCGCAGGTGATCGCCTGTGTGACCGACCACGCTGCCGATGGCTTGCGCCTGAAGCATAAAGGGCGTCTTGCCGTGGGTTTCGACGCCGACCTGACCATTTTCGACCTGAAACGCCAGCCGGTGCTGTTCACCGATGCGGAAAACGAGACGTTACAGGCCGAACAGATCCTCACGCCGCTTGCCGCGATTCGTGCAGGCAAGGGCTATATGACCGAACAAGGGAGTGCCGCACATGCCTTCGATTTATGATAAGTACCAGTTGAAACAGGTGATTAACGCCTCCGGGCGCATGACGGCGCTCGGCGTTTCCACGCCACGCCCGGAAGTGGTCGACGCCGTATTAAGTGGCATGAATCACTACTTCGAAATGAAAGATCTGGTGAATAAAACTGGCGAATACATTGCCAAACTGCTGGAAGTTGAAGGCGCGACGGTGGTGTCGTGCGCGTCGGCCGGCATTGCCCAGTCCGTCGCCGCCGTGCTGGTGAAAGACAGCGACTGGCTGCTGGAAAACCTGCACAGCACGCCAATTGAGAACAACGAAATCGTGCTGCCGCGCGGGCACAACGTTAACTTTGGCGCGCCGGTTGGCACCATGGTGGCGCTGGGCGGCGGCAAAGTGGTGGAAGCCGGTTACGCCAATGAATGCTCTGCCGATCAACTGGCGGCGGCAATCTCGCCGCGCACGGCGGCGATCCTCTTTATCAAATCTCATCACTGTGTACAGAAAAGCATGCTCAGCGTGGAACAGGCCGCTGTGGTGGCGCGCAAGCACAACCTGCCGCTGATTGTTGATGCGGCGGCGGAAGAGGATTTGCAGTGCTACTACCGCGCCGGTGCGGATTTGGTTATCTACAGCGGCGCAAAAGCGATTGAAGGGCCAACCAGCGGGCTGGTGATCGGCAAAACGCAGTATGTAGAGTGGGTAAAACGCCAGACGGCGGGCATTGGCCGGGCGATGAAAGTGGGCAAAGAGGGCATTCTCGGCCTGACGTGCGCCATTGAGCATTATCTTTCTGCCAGCAAAGAGAGCGGGGCGGAAATGGTCGCCAAAATGACGCCGTTTATCGACCAGCTAAACACGCTGCAAGGTGTGCGCGCCCGCGTGGTGTGGGACAGCGCCGGGCGCGATATTGCCCGCAGCGAAATCAAATTTGATGAAGCCGTCACCGGGATCGCTACCGGCGAGCTGGTCAGCGCCCTGAAACAGGGCGAATACGCCATTTACTTCCGTGGTTATAAAGCCAACGAAGGGATTATCGAAGCTGATGTGCGCAGCGTCACCGCTGAACAACTGATGATTATTTACCGCCGCATCGCCGAAGAACTGAACAAGGGATCCAACGTATGAAACTAACGCCGAATTTTTACCGCGACCGCGTATGTCTGAACGTACTGGCGGGCAGCAAAGAGAACGCCAGCGCAATTTACGAGGCCGCGGAAGGCCATGTGCTGGTGGGCGTGCTGTCGAAAAACTACCCGGATGTGGCGACTGCCGTCGCGGATATGCGCGACTACGCAGCACGTATTGATAATGCGCTTTCCGTTGGCCTTGGTGCGGGCGATCCGAACCAGTCGGCCATGGTCAGCGCCATCTCCCGTGAAGTTCAACCGCAGCACGTTAACCAGGTGTTCACTGGCGTGGCGACCAGCCGCGCGCTGCTCGGGCAGCACGACACGGTGGTTAACGGTCTGGTCTCGCCAACCGGCACGCCGGGGATGGTAAAAATCTCCACCGGGCCGTTGAGCAGCCAGGCGCCAGACGGCATTGTGCCGGTGGAAACGGCTATTGCGCTGCTAAAAGATATGGGCGGCAGCTCCATTAAATACTTCCCGATGGGCGGGTTGAAATGCCGCGACGAATTCATCGCCGTGGCGCAAGCCTGTGCACGCCATGATTTCTGGCTGGAGCCGACCGGTGGAATCGATCTCGAAAACTTCAGTGAAATCCTGCAAATCGCGCTGGATGCGGGTGTGCGTAAAGTGATCCCGCATATTTACAGTTCAATCATTGATAAGGCGAGTGGTGACACGCGCCCGGCGGATGTTCGCCAGTTGCTGGAAATGACCAAAAGATTGGTGAAGTAAACGGCCTTCCCTCCCGATAAGGGAGGGGAAACTCCCCTCGTCACGTAAGGAGCTCTCATGCTTACCACTCGTCATCTGCTTACCGTTTCACTTTCTCTGCTGGCGACCAGCGCCATGGCTCAAACGCAATACGCCTGGGTGGGAACCTACAACCCGAACGGTGAAGGGCTTTATCGCTTTACCGTTGACCCGCAATCCGGGGCACTGGGCAATAAAACGCTGGTCAGCCCGTTGCCGAACGCGGCGCAACTAACGGTGGCGCGGGATGGTAAAACACTCTATCTCGCCAGCGAGGTGGAAAAGGGCGCGGTGCAGGCGCTGCGTATTGGCGATAACGGTGAGTTGAGCGTGCTGAACCAGGTGGCGTCCGGTGGTGCCGGACCGGTCTATCTGTCGCTGACGCCGGATGGACATTTTTTGCTGGTGGCGAATTATATCAGCGGATCGATTGCCGTGCTGCCGGTGAAAGCAGATGGTAGCCTCGGTGAGGCGGTGGATACGCGTCAGGATCAGGGCGAACCGGGCGCGGCGAAACCGGCTGCGGCGGTGGAAGGCAGTTTTGCGATTAGCGATCATAATGGCCCGCATGCGCATATGATCGCCGCCGATCCGAGCGGGAAATTCGTCTTTTCTACCGATCTTGGGCTGGATCGCATTTATCAGTATCAGTTTGATGGCAAAACGGGCGCGTTAACGCCGAATGATCCACCCTTTATTAGCGCCTCTTCGCAAGGTGCCGGGCCGCGCCACTTTGTGTTCACACCAAAGGGCGATGGCCTGTGGCTGATCAATGAAGAAGCCTCGACGCTCACGCACTACGCGCTGAACAAAACCACCGGCACGTTGTTGCCGGGGAAAACCTTTTCGGCGCTACCGAAAGCGTATAAAGGCACCAGTTTTGCCGCCGGGCTGGTATTAAGTGGTGACGGGAAACAGCTGTATGTCGCCAACCGGTTGCATAACAGCATCGCGCACTTTACGGTGAAAGCCGATGGGTCGCTAACCCATCAAGACGATGTCTGGACGCGCGGCGATTACCCGCGCACGTTGACGCTGGCGGACAATGGTCGCTGGCTATACGTGATGAACCAGCGCAGCGATAACATCACCCGTTTTCGCGTGGAACGTGACGGGAAACTGCATTTTGAGCCGGACTACACGCCGGTAGGCAGTCCATCTCAGATGGTTATTTCTTCTCACCCTTAAGTCTGGAGAGCGACGTGCGATTCCCGAACCAACGTTTGGCGCAACTGTTTATGATGTTGCAAAACGAGACGCTACCGCAGGATGAGCTGGCACAGCGCTTGTCGGTCTCGACGCGTACCGTTCGGGCCGATATCACCGCACTGAATGCGCTACTGCTGCACCACGGTGCGCAGTTTATTTTGACGCGCGGCAGCGGCTATCAACTGAAAATTGATGACGCCACGCGTTACCAGAGCTTGCAGGCGGCGCGCCCGCGTGCGCTGCGCATTCCGCGCAGCGGGCCGGAGCGTGTGCATTACCTGGTGGTGCGTTTTCTCACGTCCGCCTTCTCGCTTAAGCTGGAAGATCTGGCGGATGAGTGGTTTGTCAGCCGCGCCACGCTGCAAAATGATATGACCGAGGTGCGCGAGTGGTTTTCCCGCTACCGTCTGACGCTGGAAACCCGTCCGCGTCACGGCATGAAACTGTTTGGCAGCGAAATGGCGCTGCGCGCCTGTCTGACGGATCTGTTGTGGGAACTGGCGCAGCAAAATGCCGATAACCCGCTGATCACCGAAGAAGCGCTCAATCCGGGCGTACTGGAGGCGCTGGCTGCCATTCTGCATGACTGTTTTAACTGCCACCATATTCGCCTCACGGATGAGGGCGATCTGTTTATCCGCCTTTACTGTGCGGTGGCGGTTCGCCGCATCAGCGAGGGCTATCCGCTCTCTGAATTCAGCGCCGAAGATGGGGACGACAATGTCAAAGAGGCGGCGCGGGATATCTCTTCTGCGCTGCAACAGCTGGCGGGAAAACCGCTGGCGGCGGCGGAGGAGCACTGGCTGCGGGTACATATCGCCGGACGGCGCGTACAAGAGATTGCGCCCAGCGCCATCAGCGCCGATGACGACGAAGCGCTGGTCAACTACATCCTCGGCTATATCAATACGCACTATAACTACAACCTGCAAAACGATGACCAGTTGCACGCGGATCTGCTCACGCATATCAAAACCATGATCACCCGCGTGCGCTACCAGATAATGATCCCTAACCCATTGCTGGATAACATTAAACAGCACTATCCCATGGCGTGGGATATGACGCTGGCGGCGGTCTCCAGTTGGGGGAAATACACGCCTTATGTGATCAGCGAAAACGAGATCGGTTTTCTGGTGCTGCATATCGGCGTGGGTCTTGAGCGCCATTACAACGTGGGTTATCAGCGCCAGCCGCGCGTGTTGCTGGTGTGCGATGTCGGCAATGCGATGGTGCGGATGATTGAGGCGGTGCTGGCGCGTAAATATCCGCAGATTGTGGTGACGCGTACCGTGACGCTGCGTGAGTACGAGCAGTGCGACGGCATCGCGGAGGATTTTGTTATCTCCACCGCGCGGGTGAATGAAAAAGATAAGCCGGTCGTCACCATCGCGCCGTTTCCCAGCGAGTATCAACTGGAGCAGATCGGCAAGCTGGTGCTGGTAGACCGAACGCGTCCGTGGATGCTGGAAAAGTATTTTGATGCCGCGCATTTCCGCATCATCGACGGCGCGATGGATCAACAAACGCTGTTCAACACCTTGTGTCACCAATTGCAGGATGAAGGCTTTGTCGACGCGGAGTTTCTCGATTCGGTGGTCGAGCGCGAAGCGATTGTCAGCACCCTGCTCGGCGAGGGCATCGCGTTGCCGCACGCCCTGGGGCTGCTGGCGAAAAAAACGGTGGTCTATACCGTGCTGGCACCTGAGGGGATCGCATGGGGTGATGAAACCGCGCATGTCATCTTCCTGCTGGCGATCAGCAAGAGTGAGTATGAAGAGGCGATGGCGATCTACGATATTTTCGTTACCTTCCTGCGCGAACGCGTAACGGCGCGACTCTGTGCCTGTGCCGATTTCGCGTCGTTTAAAAGTGTGGCGATGGAGTCGCTGAGCCGCTTTTGAGCCCATTCCGGGGCGCTTTCGCGCCCCGTGCCTGTTAACCATCGGTAGAGCGGGTCAGTGCCTCCCATTCGTCAATCTCCGCAGTGAGTGCCGCCAGTTTTCCCCGCACCAGACTGAGCGCATCGCTGCCCAGCAACAGGTGCGCGGGCGGTGTGTCGCTGTCTATTATCGCCAGCATGGCGCGAGCCGCTTTGACGGCATCGCCGGGCTGCTTTCCACTTTTTTCCTCGCGCGCCTGGCGAATCGGATCAAAAAGCGCATCGTAATCGGCAATGGCGCGGGGCGTGCGGATCATTGAGCGCCCGGCCCACTCGGTACGAAACGATCCCGGCGCTACTGCCGTCACGTGGATACCAAAAGGCTTCACCTCTTTGCCTAGTGTTTCGCTGATCCCTTCCAGCGCGAATTTGCTGCCGCAATACCAGGCTATTCCGGGCATGGTGATATAACCGCCCATCGAGGTGATATTGATAATGTGCCCGCTGCGGCGCTGGCGCATGCCGGGCAGCACGGCTTTCATCATGGCCGCGGCACCAAACACATTGACGTCGAATTGGCGGTGCATCTCTGCAAGCGAGGACTCTTCCATGATCCCTTCATGGCCGTAACCGGCGTTGTTTACCAGCACGTCGATGGCCCCGATGCGTGATTCAACTTCTGCGACTACGTCATTGATTTGCGCAAAATCAGTGACATCAAGCAGGCGAGCAAATGCCCGATGCGGATGCAGGGCTTCAAATGCCTGCTGCGCGTCGCGGTTGCGCACTGTGCCAATGACGGTGTGACCCGCAGCCAATGCTTCCTGCGCCAGCGCGCGACCAAAGCCGCTGCTGACGCCAGTGATAAAAAGTGTTTTTACAGGTGACATAACGCTTACTCCCATGAAAAATGGAAGCTGCATATTATTCTCTTGCCTGCTGGCTTTTTAGGCCATATCTTCTCTTTTTATTGCCTGATCTTATGAGGTGCGCGATGGCTGACATGATCGCGAGGTTAATGGAACTTGCCCCGCAGGAGGGGTACAACCTGACAGCGCTGGCGGATGTGCGTATTCTGCGTTCCGATCGCCCGCTGGCCCGCACACCGGTGCTTTACGATCCGGGGATTGTGATTGTCTGCCAGGGCAGCAAGCGGGGTTATTTCGGCCAACGGATCTATCTTTACGACGAGCAGCACTATCTGGCGGTATCGGTTCCGGTGCCTTTTGTGATGGAAACCGATGCATCGGCTGACCACCCGCTGCTGGCGATTTACATGCATCTGGATTTTCAGGTCGCCGCAGATGTGATGCTGCAAATTGAACAGCACGGTTTTCCACTATTATCCGCTTCGCCGCAAAGTATGATGTCCAGCCCGATGGACGAGACACTGAAAAGCGCGGTACTGCGTTTACTGGAGACGCTCGGCAACCCGCTTGAAGCGGCGATCCTTGGCCCGGCGCGGGTGCGGGAACTCTATTTTCGAGTGTTGACTGGCGCACAAGGCAATGCGATGCGCGCCGCGTTAGCCTTGCAGGGGCAGTTCGGTAAAATTGGCAAAACGCTGCGTTACATTCACGCGACTTATGCTCAATCCTTTACGCTGTCGCAACTGGCTCAGCAAGCCGGGATGAGTGTGCCGACATTCCACAGCCATTTCAAAGCGATAACCCAGATGCCGCCGATGCAGTATGTGAAATCGGTACGGCTGCACCAGGCGCGGATGTTAATGGTTCGCCAGCGACTCACTGCCGCAGCGGCCTGTTACGCTGTTGGTTACGAAAGCCCGTCACAGTTTAATCGCGAGTTCAAACGGCTCTTCGGTTTACCGCCAGCGGAGGAGGTCAGACGTATGCAAAACAGTTTTGCCGTTCCTCCGGCGCATTCAGCGTCGGAATATATCTCGTCGCACTGAAAGAGCGAGAATGAGAGCTTCTTTCCATAAATGCATGTAATGCGCATGTAATGCTATATTGCATTACACATTCTCTTTTTACCGGAGGCATAATGGCGACGCTAAATGTTCGACTGGATGACAAACTCAAAGAAGAGGCCTGGCGCGTGCTGGAAAAACTCAATATCACCCCAACCGAAGCCGTTCGCTTACTGTTCCAATATGTCGCTGAAAACGGGCGTATGCCGATCAAAACAGTGACGGTGAGCGAGGACGAATCGGCGTTGCTGGAGATTGTCCGGGAGCGCCTGGCGAACCCGCAAAAAGGCATCAAGGTTAATCTGGATGAATTATGAGCTGGTGTTTGATCCCCGCGCATACAAAGAATGGAAAAAACTCGGTGCCACGGTAAAAACACAGTTCAAAAAGAAACTGGCGGCTGTGCTGGTTCAACCCAGAATTGAAAAGACCCGACTGCATCAATTTCCGGATTGCTACAAGATCAAATTGCGATCATCAGGCTACCGGTTGGTCTATCAGGTCAGAGACCATGTGGTGACGGTATTCGTTGTGTCTATCGGTAAACGCGAAAAAGCCGCCGCTTATCAGGATGCCAGCAAGCGGCTCTAATGTGGTCAACGCAAGTGATGCACAACCTGGTTGCTGCTGCCGCGCCAGATAAGCATCGGGTCTTTCAGATCCTGAACGAATTTGCCGTCGATCAGCACGTTGATCAATCCGACTACCTCCAGCTGCGCGGCGTTCAGTTCGTCCATTTTGTAACCGGTCCACACCCAGATATCTTTACCGGGGCACTCGGCGCGGATACGGGTCACCAGCTTTAAAATATCCGGTACGTTTTGCGGGTGCAGCGGATCGCCGCCGGAGAGTGAAATCCCCTGGCGCTTGATACGCGTATCGTTGAGATCGGCAATGATCCGATCTTCCATTTCCGTGGTAAACGGCACGCCGGAGTTCAGCCGCCAGGTGCTTTTGTTGTAGCAGCCCGGGCATTCATGGACGCAGCCGGAGACGAACAGTGTGCAGCGTGTGCCGGGGCCGTTGACGATGTCGACTGGGTAGTATTGGTGGTAATTCATTTTCCCTTCTAATCCGCTTATCAATTGACGCCATAACGGCGTTGGCTGCTGGCGTGCGCCCGGGTCACTTACTTATGTAAGCTCCCCGGGACACTCGCCATTGCCGCCTTGTTCTGACGCCAATTGCGTTGCGGATATATTGCAGATGATTCGCAGACAGGATAAGCCGTCATCCGCGATCAACGCGTTAACCGATTTGCCCGTTGCCGAGGTGTTTCACGCGGCGTTTCACTTCTTCTTGCTTGCCAGCGTTGAACGGACGTGCGTCCGGGCTGCCGAGGTAGCCGCAAACGCGGCGGGTAACGGAGACGCGGGACGCGTCGTGGTTACCGCATTTCGGGCAGGTAAAACCTTTGCTGGTGCATTCGAACTCACCGGTAAAACCGCACTCGTAGCACTCGTCGATAGGTGTGTTGGTGCCGTAATACGGCACGTGCTGGTAGCTGTAATCCCAGACATCTTCCAGTGCGCGCAGGTTGTGCTGAATGTTCGGGTACTCGCCGTAGCAGATAAAGCCACCGCTGGCTAACGGCGGGTACGGCGCTTCGAAATCGATTTTGTCGTACGGGTTCACCTTTTTCTCGACATCAAGGTGGAAGCTGTTGGTGTAGTAACCTTTATCGGTTACCCCTTCCACCACGCCGAAGTCAGCGGTGTCGATACGGCAGAAGCGGTCGCACAGGTTCTCGCTCGGCGTGCTGTAAAGGCTAAAACCGTAACCGGTCTCCTCTTTCCACTGATCAACCGCCTGGCGCAGACGCTCAACGATTGCCACGCCTTTGGCACGCAGTGCTTCACTGTCGTAGATGTGCTTATTGCCAGACAGCGCGTTGATCGTTTCGTGAATGCCGATATAACCCAGCGAAATCGACGCGCGACCGTTTTTAAAGATCGGCGCAATATCGTCGTCCGCTTTCAGGCGCACGCCGCAAGCCCCTTCCATATAGAGGATTGGCGCAACGCGGGCTTTCACCCCTTCGAGGCGCGCGATACGGGTCATCAGCGCTTTTTTCGCCAGTTGCAGGCGGCTGTCCAGCAGTTTCCAGAACGCCGCTTCATCACCTTTCGCTTCCAGCGCGATGCGCGGCAGGTTAAGGCTGATGACGCCGAGGTTGTTGCGCCCGTCATGAATTTGTTCGCCGTTCTCTTCATACACGCCAAGGAAGCTGCGGCAGCCCATCGGCGTTTTAAACGAGCCGGTCACTTTCACGACCTGATCGTAATTGAGGATATCCGGATACATGCGCTTGCTCGCGCACTCCAGCGCCAGCTGTTTGATGTCGTAATTCGGATCGTCGAACTTGTGATTCAGACCGTCGCGAATGGCGAACACCAGTTTCGGGAACACGGCGGTTTTACGGTTTTTACCCAGACCCGCAATGCGATTACGCAGGATCGACTGCTGGATCAAACGGGATTCCCAACTGGTGCCCAGCCCGAAACCGAAGGTGACAAACGGTGTCTGGCCGTTCGCGGTGTGCAGGGTGTTAACTTCATATTCCAGCGACTGGAACGCGTCGTAACACTCTTTCTCGGTGCGGCTGCGTGCATAACCATCGGCGTCAGGAATATTCCACTCGGTGGCGACTTTGCGGTGTTTTTCGAAGCTGGCGCTGACGAACGGTGCCAGCACTTCATCGATCCGGTTGATAGTGGTGCCGCCATAAATATGGCTGGCGACCTGGGCGATAATCTGCGCGGTAACCGCCGTGGCGGTAGAGATCGATTTTGGCGGTTCAATCTCCGCATTGCCCATTTTAAAGCCGTGGGTCAGCATGCCTTTCAGATCGATCAGCATACAGTTGAACATCGGGAAGAACGGGGAATAGTCGAGATCGTGGTAGTGGATTTCACCGCGTTCGTGCGCCAGTACCACATCGCGCGGCAGCAAGTGCTGGCGAGCGTAGTGTTTGGCGACAATGCCCGCCAGCAGATCGCGCTGAGTCGGGATCACCTTACTGTCTTTGTTGGCGTTCTCATTGAGCAACGCCGAGTTGGTTTGCTCAACCAGACCGCGAATATCCTGGTTCAGACGGCCGCGTTTTTCCCGGGCGATATCGCGATCGTGGCGATACTCAATGTAGGCGCGCGCCAGTTGTTTATACGGCCCGGACATTAACTGGTTTTCGACGGCAGTCTGGATTTCGCTAATATCGACCTGCGATCGGCCCTGCATCTGACGACTAATTACCTCTGCGACGGTGGCGCAATAGTCTGCGTCATCGACTCCCGCTGCTTTAGCTGCACGCAAAATCGCTTCTTGAATGCGCTCTGAGTTGAAAGGCACTTTACAGCCGTCTCGTTTCATCACATGCGGTGTCATGATCACTCCATTTTAGAAAACAGGTTATCCACAATATGAGGACGCGCCGACTGGCTGGTTATTCATTACTAAAACCAATAAGTTTGTCCCGTCCTGGCCCATGTTATCCACAGCGTGTATCGCTTTTGCGGTGGTCAGCTTGTTCGAATAATAGTCGATTAATACAACATATAGGGCTGGGGTGCATTCTAATTTCTATATATAGTGATTTGCATCAAACATGTTTACGCTTTTATTGACTCAGAACAAAGTAAAAACCGGATAGCGCAGCGGACGGGCACTCAGAGGAAATGTAAATTCAGGCATTCTCGTTTTGACTAAAAAGTCAACAAAAACAGCAGGTTTATGCCTGCTGTTTTTTTGCGCCAGGGAAGTGAAAAACGCTTATTTTTGATGCCACCAAACGGCTTCGAACGGTCGCAGGGTCATTTCAGCAGGAGCAGGGGAAACTTCCGCATAGTTGCTGATGGCAACCTGCCAGTCTCCCGGCAAGGTTTCTGGCCGCCACGGCTGGAATTGATTGCTGAGGTTAGCGATAACCAACAACGTTTCTCCCTGCCACTGACGGCGGTAACACCATAAGTGCGGGTGAGTGGGGAGCAGATCCTGATAATCGCCCCAGGTGAGTATCGGCAAGTTTTTCCGCAGGCGAATCAACGACTGATAGGTATAGAACACCGAATCGCGATCGTTGACCGCGTTTTCGACGTTGATTTCCCGATAGTTATCGCACAGACCAATCCACGGATCGGCGGTGGTGAAACCAGCGTTTTTGCGGCCGGTCCACTGCATGGGCGTGCGGCTGTTATCGCGCGATTTACTGGCGAGGATCGCCAGCAGCGCTTCCGGCTCGCGTCCGGCGGCACGGAGTTCGGCAAACATATTCTGGCTTTCCACATCACGGTAATCGGTAATGCGCGCAAAATGCGGATTGGTCATACCGATCTCTTCGCCCTGATAAATGTACGGCGTGCCCTGCATGCCGTGCAGCACCAGCGCCAGCATTTTGGCGGCGGGCACGCGCAACGCGCCTTCATCGCCAAAGCGCGACACAATGCGCGGTTGATCATGGTTACACCAGAACAGCGCATTCCACGCTACGTTGTGCATTCCTTGCTGCCAGTGGCGGAACAGCGATTTCAACGCCACGAAATCCGGTTTCGCCAGCGACCATTTTTCGCCATCGGGATAGTCGACTTTCAGATGGTGGAAGTTAAACGTCATCGATAGCTCGCTGCCGTCGAGTGCACCGTAGCGCTGGCAATGTTCCAGCGTGGTAGAGGACATCTCACCAACCGTCATCAACTCGCGCGGGCGAAAAACCTCACGGCTCATCTCCTGCAAAAATTCATGGGCGCGCGGGCCGTCGGTATAAAAACGTCGTCCGTCGCCGCTGTGATCGTCGGGGAAATCCTGCTGTTTCGAGATTAAATTGACCACATCGAGACGCAAACCGTCGACACCGCGATCGGCCCAGAAGGTGCAGACTTTTTTCAGCTCGTCGCGTACCGCCGGGTTTTCCCAGTTGAGATCGGCCTGCTCCGGCGCGAACAGATGCAAATAGTACTGACCGCTCTGGCTGTGCCAGCGCCATGCGCTGCCGCCGAATTTCGATCGCCAGTTATTCGGCGGCGTTTCTGGTTCGCCGTCGCGCCAGATATAGAAAGAACGGTAGGGGCTTGCCGGATCCTGCGACGCCTGAAACCAGGCATGCTGGGTCGAGGTATGGTTAAACACCATATCCAGCACCAGGCGGATACCGCGCTGGTGCGCCTGGGCGACCAGTTCATCAAAGTCTGCCAGTGTGCCGTAAAGCGGATCGATGGCGGTGTAATTCGCCACGTCGTAGCCGTTATCCACCTGCGGGGAAATATAAAATGGCGTCAGCCAGATGGCGTCGACGCCGAGGGTTTGTAAGTAGTCGAGGCGCGTAATCACGCCGCGTAAATCACCGGTGCCCGTGCCGGTCGTGTCCTGAAAACTTTTTGGGTAAATCTGGTAGATAACGCCGTTTTGCCACCAATGGGGAAGGGTATTCATCATGATTTCCTGCGAAAACGAAGGGGCGCAAACGCGCCCCAAAAATTACACAATCTGCAATGTGCCGTGACGGAACTTACGCTGATAAACAAAGGAGGTCAGCACCAGCGGGATGACAACCGCCACCGCTGTAGCCAGTGCGAAGACCTGCCAGAAAGCGGGTTGAATCGAGAGAAAACCCGGCAGACCCGCCACGCCAATCCCGTTCGCCAGCACACCGTTAAGACCGCACAGCAGCCCGGCAAGTCCGGAGCCGATCATCGCGCACAGCATCGGGAAGCGGTATTTCAGGTTGATGCCGTACATGGCAGGTTCGGTGACGCCGAGAAACGCGGAGATAGCTGCCGGAACCGAAATTTCACGCTCATTTTCTTTACGGCTGGAGATAATGATGCCCACCACCGCAGATGCCTGTGCAACGTTTGACAGCGCAATCAACGGCCACACCGGTGTCCCGCCCATGTTCTGAATCATCTGCATGTCGATAGCCAGCGTGGTCTGATGCACACCGGTAATCACCAGCGGCGCGTAGAGGAAACCAAACAGTGTCGCGCCAATCGGGGCGAAGCTGCCTGTCATCAGATGGCGAACCGCCCACGCCACGCCGTCACCAATCATGCGGCCGAACGGGCCGATTAACGCATGCGCCAGGAATACAGACAGAATCAGCGAACAGACCGGAACAATCACCAGATAGAGGGAATCTGGTACCAGTTTTTTGAGCCGCGTTTCAATGATGCCGAGCGCCAGCCCCGCCAGCAGCGCCGGGATCACCTGCGCCTGATAGCCCACTTTCGCGATGCTGAACAGACCAAAGTTCCACACTTCTGGCACTTGCGAACCCAGTAAATACGCATTCATCAACTGGGGTGAAACCAGCGTCACGCCGAGGATGATACCGAGGATTGGTGTCCCGCCCATTTTGCGCACCGCGGACCAACAAACGCCGACCGGCAGGTAGAAGAAGACCGCTTCACCAATCAACCAGAGAAAGTCATACACGGTTTTCAATGACGGAAATATCTGCACCAGCGTCTGGCCGTTGCTCATCGGGACATCGCCGACAATGTTGCGAAAACCGAGGATCAAACCGCCGCTAATCAGCGCGGGCAGCAGCGGGAAGAAGATTTCCGCGAAATGGGAGATTAGGCGCTCATGCCATTTCATATTTTGTCGCGCTGCCTGTTTGGCCTGCTCTTTATCCGCATGGGCCAGACCGGTGGCGGCGCGCAGCGCCTGATAGTAGTCGCCGACGTTGGTGCCAATCACCACCTGGAACTGCCCGGCGTTGGTGAAACAGCCTTTGACCATCGGTAGCTGATCAATCGCTTTTGGGTCGGCGGCGGCCGGGTTGTTTAATACAAAACGCAAACGGGTAATACAGTGACTGACAGTCGCGATGTTTTCGCGCCCGCCAACCAGCGCAATAAGTTGTTCAATATCTGATGGATTTACTTTGCTCATCCTGGTGCCTCTCGGGGGGAGAAATGATGCGTAACTTGACCGAGGCAAAGCGTAACCGCAGGCAAAAAAATTAAAAATGGGAACGTTCCCGAAACTTGGCGAGGATCACAATAAACGATAAAGCGGCTTAAACGAGGCGGGCAGGGATCACGATTTGGCGAGGCGTGGCGCGGCCATTGACCTGTTCTATTAATTGCGCGGCAGCCTGGCGGCCCGCTTCGGCGTAACCGGGATCGACAGTCACAATTTCCGGGTGCAGAAACTTCATCAGCGGCGTGTTGCCGACGCTGGCCAACTGAAGATTATCAATGCGCTGTTCCTGCAAATATTTACTGGCACCGAGCGCCAGTGTGTCGGTCGCGCAGAGCAGCGCGGTGGTGTCAGGGGTTAAAACGTTAGCGACATGTTCATAACCCTGCTTCATGGCAAGGCCCGGTAAGGCGAACGTGGGTTCGAGCTGGTGTTTTTGACAGAACGCCATATACGCGTCGTGGCGGCGTTTGCCGGTGGTGGCATCGCTATGCGGTACGCCAATAAAACTGATATGGCGATGCCCACGGGCATAAAGATTTTCCATTAACAGCTGGATTGCGCCGTCATCGTCGTAACAGACCGAGGCGAAACCACTGGCGTCGCGCGCCAGCAGCACCAGCGACGACTGCCAGGCCGTGAGCAGGCTTTCAGTGACGCCGGTAAAGCCAAACAGCACTACACCATCAATATTACGGTGGCTCAGCATCTGCAAATGCTCTTCGACTAACTGCGGCGAAAACTGGCTTTCCATCATAATCGGGTCATAACCCTGTTCGTAAAATGCCGGAAGCATGGTCTGTACGGCAAGGTTTTCCGAGAGCGAATCCAGACGCGAAACGATAATCGCCACCACTTTATCGCTCTGCCCACGCATGGCGCGCGCGGAGCGGGAAGGGGAGAAACCGTGCTGATTGACCACCGCTTCCACCCGTTCGCGTGTGCGCTGGCTGACGCCGCTTTCGTTATTCAGCACACGGGAAACAGTGGATTTGCCCACGCCGCTTAAGCGTGCGATGTCTTTGATTGTCAGCCGGTTTTGCATACTTCAATCCTTTCCTGATGGGGGCGGGTTGCAGGATAAAGGAGTTTTGCATCCCTTCCAAGCGCCAGCAATGAGCAAAGTCTGGTTTATGCACTTTGTGCTACCGATTGATGGCGTGTATACGTTTGGTTTAATTCAGCGGAGCTATGATACCGCTACGTTATGATTCGCCCTTCACACCTTACCGGAGGCCAGATGGATCCCGATCCCACCCCTCTCCCGCGACGGAGATACTTTCTCCGGTAAGCCTGCTGTTGCTGCCTTACCGGATGCGTAAGGCAGCGACGTCGTTTTCGTCCCTGCCCGATTAAAAACGCCAGCTGGCGCGGCATTGCTACGCCAGTTGTCAAGCGCACCCGCGTGACGCGGGGGCAAGGACACTATCATGCTGAAAAATATTACCCGGCAGCTTTTCGCTCGCCTCAACCGTCATTTACCGCGTCGTCTGGTGCAGCGCGATCCGCTCCCCGGCGTGCAACATATCGCCCAGGGCACTATCCCCGCCTCGATGGGCGAACGCTGCCTGCAGATTGCTGCGATGGAACACGATAATCTCTGGCAAACCTTTGCCAGCCACCCGGAAGGGCTGAACCCGCAGGAAGTGGAGCTGGCGCGGGAAACCCACGGCGAAAACCTGATCCCGGCGCAGAAACCCGCCCCCTGGTGGGTGCATCTGTGGGTGTGCTATCGCAACCCGTTTAACCTGCTGCTGACCTGCTTAGGCATTATTTCCTATGCTTCGGAAGATCTGTTCGCCGCTTGCGTGATTGCGCTGATGGTGGCGATTTCTACACTGCTCAACTTCCTGCAAGAGGCGCGTTCGACCAAAGCGGCCGATGCGCTGAAAGCGATGGTCAGCAACACCGCGACGGTGCTGCGCGTGGTGAATGGAAAGGGCGAAAATGGCTGGTGCGAATTGCCTATCAATCAACTGGTGCCGGGCGATATCGTCAAGCTGGCCGCAGGGGATATGATCCCGGCGGATCTGCGCGTGTTGCAGGCGCGGGATCTGTTTGTCGCTCAGGCCTCGCTAACCGGCGAATCCTTGCCGGTTGAGAAAGTGGCGACCACGCGCCAGGCCGCGCAGCGCAACCCGCTGGAAGCGGACACCCTGTGCTTTATGGGCACCAATGTGGTGAGCGGCACGGCACAGGCGATGGTCATCGCCACGGGCGGCAATACCTGGTTTGGCCAACTGGCCGGGCGTGTCAGTGAGCAGGAAACCGAGCAAAACGCGTTTCAGAAAGGCATCAGTCGCGTCAGCATGTTGTTGATCCGCTTTATGCTGGTGATGACGCCGATTGTCCTGCTGATCAACGGCTTTACCAAAGGTGACTGGTGGGAAGCGGCGCTGTTTGCGCTGTCGGTTGCCGTGGGGTTGACACCGGAAATGTTGCCGATGATTGTCACCTCCACGCTGGCGCGCGGTGCGGTGAAACTGTCGAAACAGAAAGTGATCGTTAAACACCTTGACGCCATCCAGAACTTTGGCGCGATGGATATCCTCTGTACCGATAAAACCGGCACCCTGACGCAGGACAAAATCGTGCTGGAAAATCACACGGATATCAGCGGTAAAGTCAGCGAATTAGTGCTGCACAGCGCCTGGCTGAACAGCCACTACCAGACCGGGCTGAAAAACCTGCTGGATACCGCCGTGCTGGAAGGCGTGGATGCGGAAGCGGCGCAAACGCTGGCGGCGAGCTGGCGCAAAGTGGATGAGATCCCCTTTGATTTCGAGCGCCGCCGCATGTCGGTGGTGGTGGCGCAGCAGGAGGATGTTCATCAACTGATTTGCAAAGGCGCGTTAACGGAGATCCTCAGCGTCTGCTCGCAGGTGCGTTTCAACGGCGAGATCTTCCCGCTGGACGACACCATGCTGCGCCGCATTGAGCGCGTGACCAGCACGCTAAACCGCCAGGGGCTGCGCGTGGTGGCGGTGGCGACCAAATATCTGCCAGCGCGTAGCGGTGACTACCAGCGTATTGATGAGTCGGATCTGATCCTCGAAGGTTATATCGCCTTCCTCGATCCGCCGAAAGAGACCACCGCACCGGCGCTCAAAGCGCTAAAAGCCAGCGGGATCACCGTCAAAATCCTTACCGGCGACAGCGAACTGGTGGCGGCGAAAGTGTGCCACGAAGTGGGGCTGGAAGTGGGCGATGCGCTGACCGGCAGCGAAATTGAGCACATGAGCGATGATGAGCTGGCGCAAATGGCGAAGCACATTACGCTGTTTGCCCGTCTGACGCCGATGCATAAAGAGCGCATTGTCCGGCTGCTGAAACGCGAAGGGCATGTGGTCGGTTTTATGGGCGATGGCATTAACGACGCTCCGGCGTTGCGCGCGGCGGACATCGGGATTTCCGTCGATGGCGCGGTGGATATCGCCCGCGAAGCGGCCGATATTATTTTGCTGGAAAAGAGCCTGATGGTGCTGGAAGAGGGGGTGATCGAAGGCCGCCGTACTTTTGCCAACATGCTGAAATACATCAAAATCACTGCCAGTTCCAATTTCGGTAACGTCTTCAGTGTGCTGGTGGCGAGCGCGTTTCTGCCGTTTTTGCCGATGTTGCCGCTGCACTTGCTGATCCAGAACCTGGTCTATGACGTATCGCAGGTGGCGATCCCGTTTGATAACGTCGATGAGGAACAGATCGCCAAACCGCAGCGCTGGAACCCGGCGGATCTGGGGCGTTTTATGATCTTCTTCGGTCCGATCAGTTCGATCTTCGACATCGTGACGTTTTGCGTAATGTGGTGGGTATTTAAAGCTAACGTGCCGGAAGCGCAAACCCTGTTCCAGTCCGGCTGGTTTGTCGTCGGTTTGCTGTCACAAACGCTGATTGTGCATATGATCCGCACCCGCCGCGTGCCGTTTATCCAGAGTCGCGCCGCCTGGCCGTTGGTGGCGATGACGCTGATGGTGATTTGTGTCGGCATCGCGCTGCCGTTCTCGCCGCTGGCGCAATACCTGCAATTGCAGGCGCTGCCGCTGGCGTACTTCCCGTGGCTGGTGGCGATCCTCGCAGGTTACATGACGCTCACGCAGTGGATGAAAGGGTTCTACAGCCGCCGCTACGGCTGGCAGTAAACCTTCTCCTGAACCCGGCTTGTGCTTAGCACGCAGGCCGGGTATTTCTCTCAATTCCCACAAGCTGTGATCCCTGTCGCCCGGCGTGCTTGACGCTCCTGAGGGCGCATGTTAACAAAATGTTTTCCCTCGCCTGACGTCGTCTGAAGGAACATTTATGTTGCGTTACAGCCTGTTAACTGCCGGGTTGCTGCTCGGTTCTTCCGCTTTTGCTGCGCCCACAGGCGACTTGCCACTGATGCCGTGGCCGGCCAAGGTTGAACGTCCGGCAACACAGGGCTCGCTGGTTCTGACGGACACGCTCTCTGTCAGCGTCAGCGGCGACGATCTGGGCGACGCCGTTACGCGATTGCGCCAGCGCATCGCCCGGCAAACCGGCTGGACGCTACAACCGCAGGCCGAAAAACCGCAACATCCCACAATTACCATCACCATTGCCAAAAAAGTGGCACCGCTGCCGAAGCTGGGTAGCGATGAGCACTACACGCTGACCAGTGATGCGAATGGCGTGCAGATCGCCGCCAATACCCGCTTTGGCGCGCTGCGTGCCATGGAAACGTTGCTCCAGCTGATACAAAACGGCACGGAAAATACCACCTTGCCGTGGGTGACCATTGACGATGCGCCGCGCTTCCCGTGGCGTGGTTTGCTGCTCGATTCTGCCCGTCATTTTATGCCGGTCGAGGATATCAAACGGCAGATCGACGGCATGGCGGCGGCGAAACTGAACGTGCTGCACTGGCATTTAACCGACGACCAGGGCTGGCGTTTTAGCTCGAAGCGCTACCCCAAACTGACGCAGCTTGCCAGCGATGGTCTCTTTTACAGCGAAGAACAAATGCGCGATGTGGTGCGCTACGCCACAACGCGCGGCATCCGCGTGGTGCCGGAAATCGACATGCCAGGCCACGCGTCGGCGATTGCCGTCGCCTACCCGGAACTGATGAGTGCGCCGGGGCCGTATCAGATGGAGCGCCACTGGGGTGTGCTGAAACCGGTGCTTGATCCGACAAAAGCGGCGACTTACGCCTTTGCGGAGGCGATGGTCAGCGAACTGGCGGCGATCTTCCCGGATGCGTATCTGCATATCGGCGGCGATGAGGTGGACGATACGCAGTGGAAAAACAACCCGGCTATCCAGCAATTTATGCGCGACAACAAACTTACCGACAGCCATGCGTTGCAAGCCTATTTCAACCGCAAACTGGAGGCGATCCTCGAAAAACATCAGCGCCAGATGGTGGGCTGGGATGAGATCTTCCACCCGGATCTGCCCAAAAGCATTGTTATCCAGTCCTGGCAGGGACAGGACGCGCTGGGCGAGGTGGCAAAGCAGGGTTACAAAGGCATTCTCTCTACCGGTTTTTACCTCGATCAGCCGCAGTACACCGCCTATCACTACCGCAATGAGATTGTGCCGCAGGGCTTAAATGGTGTGGATGTGATTGCCGATAACGACAGTGCGCAAAGCTGGTCGTTTTCGATGCCGCGCCTGAAAGGCAGCCCGGTGGAAGGGACGTTTACGCTGGTGAAAGGCGAAAGTGGATGGCGCGGATTTATTGATTTCAAAGGCAAATCCCGCCGCGCCGTGCAGCATATCGACTGGCGCAGCGATCGCCAGGTGAGTTTTGTCGTCGATACATGGATGGGCGAAACCCGCCCGGTTATCACCCTCACCGACGATAAACTTGGCGGTTACTTCTTGCTGGGCAACGCGCGCTATCCAGTCACCGGCGCGAGGCTAAACGAAGTGCCGAAAGGGGTTGAGCCCGCCGTACCGGACGCCAGCCAGCAGGCGAATTTGCTCGGTGGCGAAGCCGCGTTGTGGGCGGAAAATGTGGTCGCGCCGGTGCTGGATATCAAACTGTGGCCGCGCGCGTTTGCCGTGGCGGAACGTTTATGGTCGGCGCAGGATGTGAATGACACCGACAACATGTACAGCCGTTTGCAGGCGATGGACAGCTGGTCGACGGTATCAGTCGGCCTGCAACAACATAGCCAGCAACTGGCGCAGTTCATGCGCCTTGCGAACAGCGCCGATACATTGCCGCTGCAAATCCTCGCCCAGTCTGTCGAACCGGCGCATTACTACACGCGCCAGCATCTGAAATTCCAGGCCAGTAACTATCATCAGTTCGAGCCGCTGAACCGCTTTGCCGATGCGCTGGCACCGGAGAGCAGTACCGTTCGCCAGATGAACCAGTGGGTCGACAGACTGGTGAGCGATGCGGAAGACAACACCAGCGCGGTGGCGCTGCGCCACCTCTTTAGCCGCTGGCAGGGTAACACCAGCGACGCGCTGGCGCTCAGCGACAGCAATTATCAGCTAAAAGCGATGCGTCCGGTGATTTTGCAGGTGGATAAGCTCGCCACTATTGGGCTGCGGCTGACGGATTTGGTAGCGCGTCAGGGGACGCTGGACGATGGCGAGATAGCGTCTATTCAGCGCGAGCTGGATAACGCGGCGCAAATTCAGGACGAAGTGGTGATAGCGGCGGTCTATCCGTTGGAAAAACTGTTGCGCGCCACGCGCAACCGGTGAACGCCAGGGTGATAAGCGTAATAAATTGATTCCCTGGAAGGGTGTACCCACTTCTTCAAAAGAAACCTCTGACAGCCTGTGAGATTTAAATTTAAAGGTAAGCGGGCAGAGCCAAAAACCGGTTACGTTTTAAGTGGGCAATAAAAAAGGCAGCGTAAGCTGCCTTTTATCTCTCGCTTAGCCGCCATTAACGGCGAACGGCGATGGCTTCAATCTCGATTTTCACGTCTTTTGGCAGACGCGCGACTTCCACGCAGGAACGCGCCGGGAAGCTGGCGTTATGTTCATTGAAAAAGGCTTCATACGTGGCGTTAACAGTAGCGAAATCGTTGAGATCTTTCACGAAAACGGTGGTTTTCACGATGTCGCCCACTTTCAGACCCGCCGCTTCAACAATCGCTTTCACGTTGTCCAGCGACTGACGTGCTTGCGCCGCCACATCTTCCGGTACGCTACCGGTTTTCGGATCAACCGGGATCTGACCCGAGGTCAGGATCATGTTGCCAAGATCAACAGCTTGAACATAAGGGCCAATCGCTGCTGGCGCGTTTTCCGTGGCGATAACTTTGGTCATAATAACTCCTGAATGACAGCGGTATTGAGGTTCCGCCCCATTATAGGGAGGGAAAAACGCAATACCAACCGCAATTAGTTAGCCAGCACCACATGGTGCGAGAACTCTTTCTCACAATATTTACACTTCAGCGCGATGTCGCTTTCACGTTTTTTCACCGCAAAGCTGGAGGCAACCGGTTCAGCATGGCTGATGCAGTTGCTGTTCGGGCACACCAGCACGCCAGTGATGCGCTCCGGCAGGCTCGGGCGCGATTTACCCACCACTTCATACTCATCAATGCGGTTAACGGTGGCTTGCGGTGCGTACAGCGCCAGTTGGTTTACCTGCTCGTCGGTAAGAAACGTGTTCTCGATCTTGATCAAATCTTTGCGCCCCATCTCGCCGGACGGCAGATTCAGGCCGATGGTGATGCGCTGGTCGGTTTCTGTCAGCTTAAACAGCGTCAGCAGTTTAAACCCGACGCGGGCGGGAATGTGGTCAATCACGGTGCCGCGTTTGATGGCTTCGACCTGCAGTTTGTTATCGTGTGTCATTGTCTCTCTCCTTACAGCGCCAAATCGCGATTGAGAACCAGCGCCAGCAGAGCCTGGCGCGCGAAGATGCCGTTACCGGCCTGCTGGAAATACCAGGCGTGCGGCGTTTTATCCACGTCGGTAGTAATTTCATCCACGCGCGGCAGTGGGTGCAGCACCTTCATATTGCTGCGCGCGTTGGTTAAGTCGCTGGCGCGCAGAACAAATTGAGCTTTGACGTTGGCGTATTCCGACGGGTCCAGACGCTCTTTCTGCACGCGCGTCATATAGAGAATATCCACCTCTGCCATCACCTCTTCGATGCTGGCGTGTACGCTCCAGGCCATGCCTTTTTCGTCCAGCATATCGAGAATGTACTGCGGCATCGCCAGCGCGTCCGGGGCGATAAAGTAGAAGCGGTTGCCGCTGAATTTCGCCAGCGCCTGCGCCAGCGAATGGACAGTGCGGCCATATTTCAGGTCGCCAACCATCGCGATATTGAGGTTCTCAAGGCGGCTTTGCGTTTCCTGAATCGTGAACAGATCGAGCAGCGTTTGCGTCGGATGCTGGTTAGCTCCGTCACCGGCGTTGAGCACCGGAATGCCGCCGGAAAACTCGGTTGCCAGTCGCGCCGCGCCCTCCTGCGGATGGCGCATCACAATAGCGTCCACATAGGTACTGATCACCGAAATGGTGTCGGCCAGCGTTTCGCCTTTTTTGCCCAGCGACGTGTTGCTGCTGTCGGAGAAACCGACCACGCTCGCGCCGAGGCGGTGCATGGAGGTTTCAAACGATAAACGCGTGCGGGTGGAGGCTTCAAAGAAGCAACTGGCGATCACTTTATGCTTGAGCAACTCCGGCTGCGGGTTGGCCTTCAGTCGTGCGGCGGTGTGTAGCACCAGTTCGAGTTCTTCGCGGCTGAGATCGTTTATGGAAATGATATGTTTCTGATATAGCGGGTTAGCCATGGTTATCTCCTGACGACTGCGCAAAAAAAAGCCCCTCAATAGAGGGGCTGTGGAATTCGGTGATCAACGGGAAGGAAAACGGCAGGCCAGCGCCTTTTTTCAGACGCGGTAAGACAGTTTGTCGTACACACTGGTTCATGCTTCCTCCCGGCAAATTGTCCCGGATTATACGCAGCTGTTTTCGCGGATCAAGCGATTGATGCACATTTTACGCAATGCAAACGGTTCTCTTTGAATATTAATGCGTTCTAAGTAAATAATTAATTTGCTTATGCACCAGCGCCGTGTGCTTCACGATTCTTGGCGCGACCCAGACGATACTGCTTCCTGCCACTACGCCGAGGATCTCCGGCAACTGGTGGTAATCCAGAATACGTGCCACTGCGCGGCCATATCCCGCCACGGTGTGAATAAGGATAAATTCGCTATTATGCTCAACGCTAACCACCATTTCGGAGACGGAGCGGGCGGCGTCCGGCACCGGGCGCAACTGCGGATTCAGCGAATAAATTTTTTGTCCTTTGGCGTTGCGGATTTTGATTACACCGAGCAGCGTCAACAGGCGAGAAACGGTGGACTGGCTGATACTGTCGAAGCCGTGGCGCTGCAAATCGCGGCGGATCTCCTCCTGTGAAAGATAACTTTTTTCGCTAATCAGGCGCTGGCAGACCGCCAGTTGTAGCTGCTCTTTCGGTGAATAATCTCCATATTCCATCATCTCTTTTCCCGTATTGGTTGCCGAAACAAAACGCCCGGCAACGCCATGCTTACCGGGCCTGTATATTATCCACAGACCGGGTAAGCAAAGCGCCACCCGGCGCGCTACAGCAGAGCGCCAAGGCTGAGTGCCGCCATGATCACCACCGCCAGTATCGCCAACAATGGCGCGACCCATTTCAGGTAGCGCACATAGGGGACATGGGCGATAGCCAGCCCGCCCATCACCACCGCCGACGTAGGCGTCACCAGGTTGACGATGCCGGACGCCGATTGGTACGCGGTAACGACCAGATCGCGGTTGACGTTAGCGAAATCGGCCAGCGGCGCCATAATCGGCATCGTCAGCACCGCAAGGCCGGAGGACGAGGGCACGAGGAACGACAGCACCACTTCCAGCCAGTACATAACGTTGATAAACGCGACGGTGGATAACCCGCTGACCATGCCTTCGGCACTGTGCAAAATAGTATGAGTAATCATACCTTTATCCATGATCACTACGATACCGCGGGCAATGCCGATAATCAGCGCTACGCCCAGCAGATCCCGCGCGCCGTTGATAAATGTTGAGGTCAACTCCTCTTCGTTCATGCGGGCGATCAAACCCACGATGATGGCGCTTGCCAGAAACACCGCCGAGATCTGCGCCATCCACCAGCCGAGCACCGCCACGCCGTAGATCATCACCACAAAGGCCAGCGCGAAAATAAGCAGGATCAGTTTGCGCACCGGGGTGAATTCGAGCATCTCCGGCGACTTATTGCCGAGGAAAAACGCGCGATCCTCTTCCTGTTTGTCGGCGACGATCGACAGCGCCGGGTTGGCGCGCACGTTACGGGCGTAGCGCATCACCCAGGCAACACAGATGATCCAGCCAATCACCAGCAGCGCGACACGCAGGAGAATGCCGTGGGTAAACGGGATCCCGGCGGCGTTGGCGGCGATCACCGTGGCGAACGGGTTGATGGTCGATCCGAGCGTGCCGATCCCTGCGCCGAGCAGCACGGTGGAGGCGGCGACAACCGGATCAAAACGGGCGGCGAGCATCACGGGAACCAGCAGTGTATAAAACGGTAGCGACTCTTCGGCCATACCGTAGATGGTGCCGCCTGCGGCGAACAGCGCCATCAGGATCGGGATCATCCACTCTTCACGGCCACGCAAGCGGGTGGTGACGCGCTCGATCCCGGCATCGATGGCACCGGTTTTGGTGACGATGCCCAGAAATCCGCCGATGATCAGAATAAACAGCGCCACATCGATTGCGCCGGCCTGGCCGGTATCGGGATCGTAAAGGCCGCTTATTGGTGCCATGATCACCGCGATTAACCCTTGAGGATGCGCGGCGACATGCGCATAAGTACCGGCAATCGGTACTTCTTTACCGAGGGCTGGGTTCATTGCCATCTGGTATTGCCCGGCGGGGATCACCCAACTGAGCGCGGCGACAATGGCAATCAACAAAAAGAGAATGGTGTAAGCGGAAGGGAACTTGAACTTGCCCATGATGTGCTCCTTGACCCCGGCGCACCCGCGGCGCGCAGGGGGAGTGGTTAGTCGCCGAGGGTTGCCACCATCACCGCTTTGATGGTGTGCATCCGGTTTTCTGCTTCATCAAAAACGATAGAGTTAGGCGATTCGAAAACCTCTTCGGTGACTTCCAGCCCTTTCAGGCCATACGCCATTTCGATCTCGCCGCCCACTTTGGTGTGCTCGTTATGAAACGCGGGCAGGCAGTGCATAAATTTCACCTGCGGATTACCGGTGGCTTTCACCACCGCACCGTTTACCTGGTAGGGTTTCATCAGGCTGACGCGCTCAGACCACGCTTCTTTTGGCTCGCCCATCGACACCCACACATCGGTGTAGAGGAAATCGACACCCTGCACGCCTTCTTCCACATCCTCGGTGAGCATGATGCGCGCGCCGGTTTCACGTGCGATGGTGCGACACTGTTCCACCAACTCCGCCTCAGGCCAGAAGGATTTTGGTGCCACCAGGCGGATATCCATGCCCATCTTCGCCGCGCCGACCATCAGCGAGTTGCCCATGTTGTTGCGCGCATCGCCAAGATAAGCAAAGCGCAGATCCGGCAGACGTTTGCCCGGTGCGTGCTCCAGCATGGTCATCAAATCGGCGAGGATCTGTGTCGGATGAAATTCGTTGGTCAGCCCGTTCCACACCGGCACGCCTGCGTATTGACCGAGTTCTTCCACAATCTGCTGGCCGTAACCGCGATATTCGATGCCGTCATACATGCGCCCCAGCACGCGGGCGGTGTCTTTCATCGACTCTTTGTGGCCAATCTGTGAACCGCTAGGACCGAGATATGTCACCTGCGCGCCCTGATCGAACGCGCCGACTTCAAACGCGCAGCGGGTGCGAGTGGAGGTTTTTTCAAAAATCAGCGCGATGTTTTTGCCGACCAGCGTTTTCTTCTCGCGTCCTGCTTTTTTGTCTGCTTTTAGCTGGATAGCCAGATCGATCAGGTACTGGATCTCCGCCGGGGTGTAGTCGAGCAGTTTGAGAAAGTTGCGGTTTTTCAGGTTGATGCTCATAAGATTTCCTTTTTAAATCAGTAACGAATCAATGTGCCTTTGTCCCCGGCGAGGATGGCAGGGCCATCCGCCAGCGCGCCGATACCCGCGATGCCGTGACACTGCTCAACAAACTGGCGGCAGGCGGCGACCTTCGGCCCCATCGAGCCTGCGTCAAACTGCATGCCTTGCAGCATGTCCGGGGTGACCTGCGCCAGCGGGCGTTGCGTCGGTTTGTCCCAGTCGAGGTAAACCGCGTCGGCATCCGTCAGGATCAGCAGCGCATCCGCTTCGATTTGTCGCGCCAGTAACGCCGCTGAGAGATCCTTGTCGATCACCGCTTCGATGCCGTGGTAGCCATTGGCGTTTTCCACCACCGGTACGCCGCCGCCGCCATTGCAAATCACCAGATGATCGCGGTCTATCAGTGCGCTAATGGCGTCGCTTTCGACAATGCGTTTGGGTTGCGGGGAGGGCACAACGCGGCGGAAATAGCGACCATCAGCCTTAAATACCCAGCCTTTCTCCTGCTGCAGCGCCTGGGCTTGCGCTTCGCTGTAGACCGGGCCGATGTATTTGCTCGGGTTGCTGAATGCCGGGTCGCTGGCGTCCACTTCCACCTGGGTGAGCAGTACGCTCACTTCACGCTGGGGCAGGCTGTTTTTCAGCGACTGTTGCAGCATGTAGCCAATCATCCCCTGGCTTTCCGCGCCGAGAATATCGAGCGGGTAGGGGGTGACTTTGTCGTAAGCGCTATTTTGCAGCGCCAGCAGGCCGACCTGCGGTCCGTTGCCGTGTACCAGCACCACGCGCCACTGCGCGGTTAGCCCGGCGATGGTGCGGGCGGCAAGATCAATGTTCTGGCGCTGGATGTTCGCTTCCAGCGGTTCGCCGCGTTTTAGCAGCGCGTTGCCGCCCAGCGCGACAACCAGTGTGGGTTTTCTTTCCATGATGGCTCCTTTAAATGCCGTCGCGTTCCAGTGGGCAGCTCATGCAGCGTGCACCGCCGCGCCCGCGTCCCAGCTCATCACCGGGGATCGGCAGCACGGTGATCCCGGCTTTGTCATATTTCTCGTTGGTCCAGATATTGCGCTCGTAGCCCACGACCACGCCGGGACGCAGCGTGAGGACGTTATTGGCGTCATTCCACTGTTCGCGTTCGGCTTCAAAAGCGTCGCCGCCGGTGGTGATAAGCCGGATCTGGTCAATACCCAGCGCTTTTTCGATGGCGTGCAGCAGGTCGCTTTCCTGCGTGCGTTGCAGACCGCCGCGCCCGTCCGGGGTGAGCGTCCAGCACTGGGCGTCTTTGCGCACCACTTCGGGGTAAACGGAGAAGGTGTCGATATCGATATGGGTCATTACCGTGTCGAGGTGCATACAGGAGCGGTGTTTCGGCAGTTCAACGACGATAACGCGTTCGGCCTGGCGGTGTTTGAACAGGCTATTGGCAAGGAATTCCACGCCCTGCGGTGTGGTGCGTTCAGAGAGACCAATTAATACCGCGCCGCGGCCAATGACTAATACATCGCCGCCCTCAAGCGTGGCGTGATCGTAATTAATATTCTCGTCGCCAAAATATTTAATAAAATTTCCATCGGCGAAAGCCGGGTGCCAGCGATAAATAGCGCGCAGATTATTCGTTTCCCGCTGGCGGGCAGGTTTAGCCATCGGATTAATCGACACGCCATTATAAATCCAGCACGATGTGTCACGGGTAAATAAATGATTAGGCAGCGGCTTCATAATAAAATCATTCGCCGTGTGAGTGTCGACAACCATATTTTTAATAAATGCCGGGATCTCGCCGTAGGTTAATCCACCGCTGAGCCGCCGCGCTAGTTCGCGGTGCGGCATATCCGCCAGCCAGCTGCGCACGTCTGCGGCGAAGGTGGGGCCAAGGCGATAATCGGAGATCTGGATTTCCAGCAGCCAGGCTTTTGCCTGTACAATATCAAGCGTTTGTGTCAGAAGGTCGGTCAACAGCAGGACTTCCACACCCTGCTCGCGCAGTGTGTTTGCGAAGGCGTCATGCTCTTCCCCGGCGCGCTCAACCGATAACACGTCATCGAATAACAGCTCCTGACAATTCGACGGTGTTAACCGTTTCAGGCTTAAATTGGGGCGGTGCAGCATAACGCTACGCAATTGACCTATTTCAGAACCGACGTAGTGCTTTTCCATAATTATTCCTTTAACTTTTTTTCAGAATAAAAAGGGGGCGGCAATGAAATGTGATTAATTTCATCGCGCGTTAATAACCATTAATTTCATGGCTCATAGTAGAAGCCGTATAAATTAATATTGTGATTGTGCTCACGTCGAATGGGTAATTAAATAGCCGCCGTTCAATTGCATGATTCGCATCAGAGAATAGACAATTAGCTTAATTATCAGGATGAATGCTTACGCATTAACGGCTGAACTTATTCATGGTTGTTATTGTTTTGTAGCTATCCATCTATTTTTATGAATATATAACCCATTGATTGATAAGTTTTTTCAACAGTGAATGGAATAGATATGCATAAAAATGAATAGAGCGGTGCTGCTGGAGGCATAAAAGGGAAATAACCAGTGAATGAATGCGCAAATTACCAGGCTGCTGAAGTGTGATCGGGAAAGGTTTATTTAAATAAATTCTTTTTTATCAGGGGGTAACAACTTTATGTCAGCGCGCGGCTGTGGGGTTTATGCATCTATGCTGCATAAAAGCGTAATCGGCCTTAACAGGCATATAACATATTTTCCGATAAACATGCGTTGTGACAAATCTCTGGCAGAAAGTGGTGGTATGGCAGTGTGAATTTTCGTATAAAAGCTGAAAATGAAACGATGTTTTATGTTGAGGGCTACACCATGATCGTTGGCAATATTCACAATTTACAATCCTGGCTGCCGGAAGAGCTGCGCCAGGCCATTGAGCACGTTAAGCAGCACGTGACCGATGCGACGCCTGTTGGCAAGCATGATATCGACGGCAACCGCCTGTTTTTCCTCGTTTCCGAAGATATGACCCAGCCGTTCGCTGAACGCCGCGCCGAGTATCACGCCCGTTATCTGGACATCCAGATCGTGCTGAAAGGCCAGGAAGGGATGACGTTCAGCACCCAGCCTGCGGGCGCGCCGGACACCGACTGGCTGGCGGATAAAGATATTGCTTTTTTGCCGGAAGGCGCGCAGGAAAAAAACGTTGTGCTGAGCGAAGGGGATTTCGTGGTGTTCTATCCGGGCGAAGTTCACAAACCGCTGTGTGCGGTAAACGCGCCAGCGCAGGTACGTAAAGTGGTGGTGAAACTGCTGATAGCGTAAGCGTAATGCCCGGTCGCGCTGCGCAACCGGGCATATTGCGTTATTTACTGAGAGTGGCGACCATTACCGCTTTGATGGTGTGCATCCGGTTTTCCGCCTGATCAAATACAATACTCGCCGGTGATTCAAACACCTCATCCGTTACTTCCATGCCGCCGTGCAGACCAAACTCTTCTGCCATTTTCTTGCCGAGCGTGGTCTTATCGTCATGGAACGCAGGCAGGCAGTGCAGGAATTTCACCTGTGGGTTGCCGGTGAGCGACAACATTTTGCTGTTGACCTGGTAAGGCCGCAGCAGCGCGATGCGCTCCGCCCACTTCTCTTTTGCTTCGCCCATCGATACCCACACATCGGTGTAAATGAAATCGGCGTCCTTCACACCGCTCGCGATATCTTCTGTCAGCAGAATGTTGCCGCCATTTTTTACCGCCAGCGCTTTGCACTCGGCGACGAGGCTTGCGTCCGGCCAGCACGCTTTTGGCGCGACAAGGCGCAGATCCAAACCCACCAGCGCGGCGGCTTCCAGCATGGAGTTGCCCATGTTGTTACGCGCGTCACCGGCATAAACTAGTTTCATCTGGTTAAAGGCTTTGCCCGGCAAGTGCTCGCGCATGGTCAGCAGATCGGCCAGCAACTGGGTCGGGTGAAATTCATTGGTTAAGCCGTTCCACACCGGCACGCCAGCGTATTGCGCCAGCGTTTCGACAATCTCCTGGCCATAACCACGATATTGAATGCCGTCGTACATCCGCCCCAGCACGCGCGCCGTGTCTTTAATTGATTCTTTATGCCCGATTTGGCTGCCGCTTGGGGCGAGATACGTTACGCGGGCACCTTGATCATATGCGGCAACTTCGAAAGAGCATCGTGTGCGGGTTGAGTCTTTTTCGAAGATGAGCGCGATATTTTTCCCGGTAAGTTTCTGGACTTCCTGGCCTTTTTTCTTATCCGCTTTCAACTGAGCGGCGAGTTGCAGCAGGGTATTGATTTCAGCAGGTGTAAAATCGAGCAGTTTCAAAAAATGCTTTTGATAAAACGCGGACATATTTCCCTCACATGGCGAAGGCCACTTATTGAATTAAAATTCAATTTATATGTATGAATATGCATTTGCAACCCCGAGCTATAAATCTTTTCGGCGAGGAGTGGAGGCAATGCCAGCGGTGTGTGACAATAAGTGTATCTGCCACATTGATGAGGAACGAGCCATGGCGAACCCGGAACACCTGGAAGAACAGCGCGAAGAGACGCGTTTGATTATTGAAGAGTTGCTCGAAGACGGCAGCGATCCTGATGCGCTGTATACCATTGAGCATCACCTGTCGGCAGATGATTTCGAAACGCTGGAAAAAGCCGCTGTTGAAGCCTTTAAACTGGGCTACGAAGTAACAGAGCCGGAAGAGCTGGAACTGGACGAAGGCGAAGTGGTGATCTGCTGTGATGTGCTGAGTGAAAGCGCGCTGAACGCCGATTTGATCGACGCCCAAGTTGAGCAACTGCTTAATCTGGCTGAGAAATTCGACGTGGAATACGACGGATGGGGAACCTACTACGAAGACCCGAACGGCGAAGAGGGTGACGATGACGACGAGGATTACGTCGACGAAGAAGATGACGGTGTTCGTCACTGAGTAAATATTGCGGCAGCGCTCGCTGCCGCAATGCAAGGAACCACAATGGATTACCCGCAAATACTCTCCCCGGTTTTAAACTTCCTGCATTGCCCGACACCGCAATCCTGGCTGGACAAAGCGCGCGATCCATCAATGCTGCCGCTGCTGCTTACCGATCATATGGTATGCGAACTGAAAGCGGCGCAAACCGCCATGCTGCTGGTGCGCCGTTATGTGGCGGATAAAAGCGGGTCGGACGCGCTACTGGCGTGGCTGAAACCGTATGAAGAATTTACCTTTCGTGAAGGGCCGGAGCCGGATTTTGTCGCGCTGCATAAGCAGATTGGCAAAAGTGTGATGCCGCAAACTGACGATGCCTGGGGCCAGGCGCTGATTGACAGCATGGTGCTGTTGATCAAAGAGGAGTTGCACCACTTCTGGCAGGTGCGGGAAGCCATGCTCGCCCGTAACATTCCCTACGTGAAAATTACCGCCAGCCGTTATGCGAAAGGGATGCTCAAAGAGGTTCGCACGCATGAACCGCTGACATTAGTCGATAAGTTAATCTGCGGCGCCTATATCGAAGCGCGCTCCTGCGAGCGTTTTGCAGCACTGGCGCCGTGGCTTGACGACGACTTGCAGAAATTTTACCTGTCGTTGCTGCGCTCTGAAGCGCGCCATTATCAGGATTACCTGGCGCTGGCGCAGCAGATTTCGACCACGGATATCAGCCCACGTGTGCGCCATTTCGGTGAAGTGGAAGCGGCGCTTATCTCCACACCGGATGCAGAGTTCCGTTTTCACAGCGGCGTACCGGTGTAAAGCATTGGTACGCTTTCGGGCTACAGCGTTTTCAGCATCCGCACTTCGCAGTCTACGTGACCGGTGCAGCCGAGTGGCCCGTCGATATGCTCAAAGCCAAGGCGTTCATAAAGCCCAATAGCGGCGGTCAGAAAGGCGGTGGTTTCCAGATAACAGCGGGTAAAACCCTTTGCGCGGGCGTGTTCCAGCGCCATCTGCGCCAGTTTCTTCGCCAGCCCCTGCCCACGCGCGCTGGGCAGGAAATACATCTTTTGCAGTTCGCAGATGTCCGGCTCGCTACATTTCAGCGGCGCGACACCACCGCCGCCCACGACCTCGCCGTTTTGCTCCACCACCCAATAGGCACAACCCGGACGGCTATATAACTGATACAGCTCATCCAGTTCGGGATCGGCAACGGTGTAGCCTTTATCGGCGGTGAGGCCATATTCCGCAGATACCTGGCGGATCACCGATGCGATTGCTGCGTTGTCGGCGGCAGCAATCCGGCGCATTTTTACCTCTACCGGCGCGGTCACATTCATCCTCTGCACTCTGTTTTCGGGGTTATAAGCTGATCCTGCTTAATACCACTACAGGGGCGTTCTGGCAAGACCAGGAATATTGGGCGCTATTTTTTTGACCGGCAGCTATTTAGACTTAATAGTGGAGATAACCATTTCGCAATATTGTTATGGTTGACTGCCTTTTGCCTGGCTTCTTTTTTTACGATAAGGATTGTTATGACTTCCGAAACTCATGGTTCCGTGGCGGTTCCCGTGCGCCGTTTCCTCTTTCAGGGCAGCGGGAAAGGCTATTTCGTGGTTTGGCTGGTTAATATTTTACTGACCTTAATAACGCTGGGGTTATATTTGCCGTGGGCGTTAGTGCGCGCACGTCGTTATTTTTATGAGAATACTGAACTTAGCGGTGCGCGTTTTTCTTATCACGCGACCGGGCGTTCTATTTTTGTCGGCTGGCTCTGCCTGCTGGTGCTGTATGTGATTTTCTTTATTAACGTGGCCTACCAGAACGTGCTTTTACAGCTCTGTATGATGGGGCTGTTCCTGATTTTCTTCCCGTGGTTGATTACTCAGGGTCTGCGTTATCAAATGTTGATGACAGAGATTAACGGCGTGCGTTTTAATTTCTACGCCACTCCTTTGCGCGCCTGGTGGGTGATGATGGGATGCCCGTTGCTGATTATTATCGCCTCGGTGGTGGTGTTCTCCCTCTTTGTGACTTCGGCATTAAGTAGCGGCTCATATGGCGCTATTTCGGTGATGATTGGTATCGGTACATTGGTATTACTGCTGGGTATTGCCATTATGCAGGGCGTATATGCTGCGCAATGGTTTGGCATGCTGATTAATAATTTGCAGTACGGCAAATTGAAATTCTCGGCTGAAATTTCAATGAAAAAATGCATCACCATTGTGGTGCTGTCGATGCTGCTGTTTGTACCGTTTATTGTGCTGGTGATGGTTCTGGTTATGCCGTCACTGATGGCCATGCAAGAGTATGCCTACGTAGCAGGTGGCGATCCGGAACAATTAGCGATGATGATGGGGCCGCTTTACGGCAAACTGGCGCTGAGCTACCTGATCTATATTGCCGGGGCGATTGTCTGCTTCCTTTTCGCGTTTGTGAAACTGCGCGCCTATATTTACGGGCAACTGGCGCTGGAAGGGAACATTCGTTTCTCCTCAACGGTAGCCATGGGTCGTATGTTCTGGATTTCTGTGTCTAACATGCTGGTGTGCTTTATTACGCTGTTCCTGGCATGGCCGTGGGCGAAAGTGCGCATGACGCGTTATCTGCTGGAAAATACCCATGTTCATGGCGATCTGGAAGCACTGACGCTGGAAGACCACGGTGTGCAGCCGGCGAAAGATCCGGCGAACCTGCTGGCTCGCGGCTTGTCGTTCTACCCGGCGGTGCTGTAATCAGGGGCAATTTGCCGGATGGCGGTGACGCCTTATCTGGCCAGAAAATAAAAAAGCCGGGCAACGTTGCCCGGCTTTTTCTTCTGCGCGATGATTACAGCGCGGCGATAACCGCCTGCTGCTCAATCAGCTTCGCTTTCGCTTCCGCATAGCCATCCAGCTTCTCGCGCTCTTTGGCAATTACCGCTTCCGGCGCGCGCGCCACGAAGCCTTCGTTGCCCAGTTTGCTTTCGATGCGGCCAATTTCCTGCTCAACTTTCGCCACTTCTTTCGCCAGACGCGCCAGCTCGGCATCTTTGTCGATAAGACCCAGCATCGGGATCAGCAGCTCTGCGCCATCGACGATTTTGGTTACCGAAACCGGGCCTTTATCGTCGGCAGGCAGAATGGTGATGCTTTCCAGACGCGCCAGCGTTTGCAGGAAGCTCAGGTTGTCGTTCACACGACGCTTCGCGTCCTCGCTCGCGCTACGCAGCAGCAGCTCCAGCGGTTTACCCGGCGCGATGTTCATTTCGGCACGAATGTTACGTACCGCGATGATCGCCTGCTTCAGCCACTCGGTATCTGCCAGCGCTTTCTCATCCACCTGCGCTGCGTCATACTGCGGGAACGGCTGCAACATGATGGTGTCGGCGGTAATGCCTTTCAGCACTTTCACGCGCTGCCAGATGGTTTCGGTGATAAACGGAATGATCGGATGCGCAAGGCGCAGCAGACCTTCCAGCACGGTCACCAGCGTGTTGCGGGTACCGCGCAGTTCCGCTTCAGAAGCCCCATTCATGACCGGTTTGGTCAGCTCCAGATACCAGTCACAGAACTGGTTCCAGGTGAACTCATACAGAATGCCCGCCGCGATATCGAAGCGGAAGTTATCCAGCGCGTCACGGTACGCTTTGATGGTCTGGTTGAATTCCGCCAGGATCCAGCGGTCTGCCAGCGACAGCACCATTTCGCCGCCGTTGAAGCCGCAATCCTGATCTTCGGTGTTCATCAGCACAAAACGGCTGGCATTCCACAGCTTGTTACAGAAGTTACGGTAACCTTCCAGGCGTTTCATATCCCAGTTGATGTCGCGACCGGTCGAGGCCAGCGCCGCGAGGGTGAAGCGCAGGGCGTCGGTGCCGTGTGGTTCAATGCCGTCCGGAAACTGTTTTTCGGTGCGCTTGCGGATTTTCTCCGCCAGCTGCGGCTGCATCATGTTGCCGGTGCGTTTTTCCAGCAGATCCGCCAGCGAAATACCGTCAACCATATCCAGCGGGTCAATCACGTTGCCCTTGGATTTGGACATCTTCTGGCCTTCGTCATCGCGGATAAGACCGGTCATATAGACGGTTTTAAACGGCACCTGTGGCTTGCCATCTTCATCTTTGATGAAGTGCATGGTCATCATGATCATGCGCGCAATCCAGAAGAAGATAATGTCGAAGCCGGAAACCATCACGCTGGTCGGGTGGAACTGGCGCAGCGCGTCGGTGTTTTCCGGCCAGCCGAGGGTCGAGAAGGTCCACAGCGCGGAGGAGAACCAGGTATCCAGCACGTCGTCGTCCTGGCGCAGGGCGACATCGGCGGCCAGATTGTTTTCCTGGCGCACTTCGTCTTCGTTACGGCCAACATACACGTTGCCTTCGTTGTCGTACCACGCCGGAATGCGGTGGCCCCACCACAACTGGCGGGAGATACACCAGTCCTGAATATCGCGCATCCAGGAGAAATACATGTTTTCGTACTGTTTCGGCACAAACTGGATGTCGCCGTTTTCCACGGCTTCCACCGCTGGTTTCGCCAGCACATCGGCGCGAACGTACCACTGGTCGGTGAGCATCGGTTCGATAACCACGCCGCCGCGATCGCCGTACGGAACGGTCAGGTCGTGCGGTTTGATCTCTTCCAGCAGGCCAAGTCCGTCCACCGCCGCGACAATTGCTTTACGCGCGGCAAAACGCTCCAGCTTCTGGAACTCAGCCGGGATATCCGCCGGGTAAACATCGGATTCGTTGCCGTTGGTGTCGTACACCTGTGCGCTTTCACGGATATCACCGTCAAAAGTCAGGATGTTGATCATTGGCAGCTTGTGGCGACGGCCGACTTCATAGTCGTTAAAGTCATGCGCCGGGGTGATTTTCACGCAGCCGGTGCCTTTTTCCATGTCGGCGTGTTCGTCGCCGACAATCGGAATGCGGCGGTTGACCAGCGGCAGTACCACGAATTTACCAATCAGATCTTTGTAGCGCGGATCTTCCGGGTTCACCGCCACGCCGGTATCACCGAGCAGGGTTTCCGGGCGCGTGGTGGCAACCACCAGGTAATCTTTACCGTCGGCGGTTTTCGCGCCGTCGGCCAGCGGGTAGCGGATATGCCACATTGAGCCTTTCGACTCGCGGTTTTCCACTTCCAGATCGGAAATCGCCGTGCGCAGTTTCGGGTCCCAGTTCACCAGGCGTTTGCCACGGTAAATCAGGTCTTCTTTATACAGGCGGACGAACACTTCTTTTACGGCGTTAGAAAGGCCTTCGTCCATGGTGAAGCGCTCGCGCTCCCAGTCCACGGAGTTGCCGAGACGGCGCATCTGGTTGGTGATGGTGCCGCCCGATTCTGCCTTCCACTGCCAGATTTTTTCGATAAAGGCGTCACGGCCGTAGTCGTGGCGGGTTTTACCTTCTTCCGCGGCAATTTTACGCTCCACCACCATCTGGGTCGCGATACCGGCGTGGTCGGTACCGACCTGCCACAGGGTGTTTTTGCCCTGCATGCGCTGGTAACGGATCATGGTATCCATGATGGTCTGCTGGAAGGCGTGGCCCATATGCAAACTGCCGGTGACGTTCGGCGGCGGGATCATGATGCAGAAGCTTTCCTGGCTTTCATCACCGTTCGGTTTGAAATAGCCCTGCTTTTCCCACTGCTCGTACAGCGGCTGTTCGATATCTTTGGGGTTGTATGTCTTTTCCATTATTTCCAGGTTGCCGTGTTCAGGTTGAAACCAGCCATGCGGTACGCTTTATAGCGTTCGCGCGCCAGTTGTTTCAGAGAATCTTCGTGAGGAACGAAGTCTATCACTTCTGTGAAAGCGGTGGCAAAATCTGCAAATTCCGCGCGCAGGCTGATCAAAATATCGCGCGGGCTGCTGTTGCGTTTTTGGGGCCAGGCCAGCTCCACTGGCGCACCGCCGCGTGGTCCTTCACCTGCCAGGTTGTGCGGGACAAAGCTCTCCGCCGGGCGCGCCCACAGCGCTTCATCCAGTCGAATTGCTTGCTGCTCATCGGCACAGGCAATCAGCACGCGTTTACCGTTACGCCAACGTTCTGCGGCAATTTCACACACCAGTTGTTCGACGGCGTTTAAGCCATCAGCGGCGTTGTCATTGTCCAGAAGGTAGAACGTTGCATTTTTCATATATGGGGCTTTTGGTTGAGGATTTAAACGCTATAGCCGTCGTCTTTCACGCTGCCTCTTTATTGGGCTGTCGCCGCGATGCAATGCGAAATCCGCGGGAGATAGCGTTCATATTGCGCGAGGTTACAAGCCGGATAAGCGCAGCGCTATCCGGCCTTGACGACGCTTACTCTTCGCCGTTAAACCCGGCGCGGTTCAGCAGGAACTGCGACAGCAGCGCCACCGGACGACCGGTTGCGCCTTTGGCTTTACCAGAACGCCATGCAGTACCGGCGATATCCAGGTGCGCCCAGTTGTACTTACGGGCAAAGCGAGAAAGGAAGCAGCCGGCGGTAATTGCCCCGCCAGGACGGCCGCCGATGTTCGCCATATCCGCAAAGTTGGACTCCAGCTGTTCCTGGTACTCATCAGCCATCGGCAAACGCCATGCGCGATCGCCCGCCTGCTCGGAGGCGCCAATCAGCTCGTGCGCCAGCGGGTTGTGGTTCGACAGCAGCCCGGTGATGTGGTGGCCGAGTGCAATCACACACGCGCCAGTCAGCGTCGCGACATCGATTACCGCTTCCGGCTCGAAACGCTCAACGTAAGTCAGCACGTCGCACAGCACCAGACGGCCTTCGGCGTCGGTGTTCAGCACTTCTACCGTCTGGCCGGACATGGTGGTCAGCACGTCGCCCGGGCGATAAGCGCGCCCGCCTGGCATGTTTTCACAGCCAGCAAGCACGCCAATGACGTTGATCGGCAGTTGCAGTTCAGCAACCATGCGCATCACGCCATACACCGCCGCGGCGCCACACATGTCGTACTTCATCTCATCCATGCCTTCGGCAGGCTTGATGGAGATACCGCCGGAGTCGAAGGTCAGGCCTTTACCGACCAGCACGATTGGGCGAGCGTCTTCTGCCGGGTTGCCTTTGTATTCAATCACCGACATCAGCGATTCGTTCTGCGAACCCTGGCCGACCGCAAGGTATGAGTGCATGCCCAGCTCGCGCATCTGCTGCTCACCAATCACGCGGGTGACCACGTTTTTGCTGTAGGTGTCGGCTAACTGGCGCGCCTGAGACGCGAGGTAGCCCGCGTTACAGATGTTTGGCGGCATATTGCCGAGATCTTTTGCTGCTTTGATGCCGGCGGCAATGGCCAGACCGTGCTGAATGGCGCGCTCGCCACTGGTCAGCTCACGACGGGTCGGCACGTTGAATACCATTTTACGCAGCGGGCGGCGCGGCTCGCTTTTGTTGGTTTTCAGTTGGTCGAAGCTGTAAAGGGTCTCTTTCGCGGTCTCAACGGCCTGGCGTACTTTCCAGTAAGTATTGCGCCCTTTTACATGCAGTTCGGTCAGGAAGCAGACGGCTTCCATTGAGCCGGTATCATTCAGCGTGTTAATGGTTTTTTGAATCACCTGCTTGTACTGGCGCTCGTCCAGTTCACGCTCTTTACCGCAGCCAATCAGCAAAATACGTTCGGAGAGGACATTCGGTACGTGGTGCAGCAGTAAAGTCTGCCCCGGCTTGCCTTCCAGTTCCCCACGACGCAGCAGCGCACTGATGTAGCCGTCACTGATTTTATCGAGTTGCTCGGCGATCGGAGAGAGCCGGCGCGGTTCAAAGACGCCGACAACAATGCAGGCACTCCGCTGTTTCTCCGGGCTACCGCTTTTTACACTGAACTCCATGCACTACGCTCCTGAATCTTAAAGACAACGGCGGCGGCTACGGATAGAATTGCAAGCTTTCGTAACTCGTGTCCGCTGTTGCGGTGACTTCGTGTTAATCTTAATGTTACTTCGGTTTCGGCACGTCAGAATCGGGTCTTACGCACGTATCCGCTGAGTATATTAATCTTAGCGATCATTTCGACGACTCAAGAGAATAAATGACGTTTAAGCCATGAAACAAGCTATTTTCCAGCAAAAATACTGGTTTTTACGGGCGTATTTAAAGTGATAATCATAAGATATCTGGTACGGGAGACGCTAAAAAGCCAGCTTGCGATCCTATTCATCCTGCTTCTGATTTTCTTTTGTCAGAAACTGGTCAGGATTTTAGGCGCAGCCGCTGATGGCGAAATTCCGACGAACCTCGTGCTCTCACTGCTGGGGCTGGGCGTGCCGGAAATGGCGCAGCTTATCCTGCCGTTGAGTCTGTTCCTCGGTCTGTTGATGACGCTGGGCAAACTTTATACAGAAAGTGAAATCACCGTAATGCACGCCTGCGGCCTAAGCCGCGCGGTATTGGTGAAAGCGGCGATGATCCTCGCGTTGTTCACCGGCATTGTCGCTGCGGTCAACGTTATGTGGGCTGGCCCGTGGTCTTCCCGTCATCAAGATCAAGTGCTCGCAGACGCGAAAGCGAACCCTGGCATGGCGGCGCTGGCGCAGGGACAATTCCAGCAGGCGACGGATGGCAACTCGGTGCTGTTTATCGAAGGCGTT
Organism: Kosakonia sacchari SP1; assembly: GCF_000300455.3. Lineage (NCBI taxonomy): Bacteria > Pseudomonadati > Pseudomonadota > Gammaproteobacteria > Enterobacterales > Enterobacteriaceae > Kosakonia > Kosakonia sacchari. Next base: position 4,263,932 of record NZ_CP007215.2, on the reverse strand, counting down.
GAGGGCAAAAACTTCAAGAATGTCTTCCTCGCGCAGATTCGTACCAAAGGTTCCGCCCGTCCATCAGTCGTCGTAGCGGATTCCGGACATCTCTCGCAGCATAAAGATGGCTCTCAGGTGGTGACGCTCAATACCGGTACCCGCTTTGAAGGCACCGCGATGCTGCGCGATTTCCGCATCACCGATTTCCAGAACTATCAGGCAATTATTGGTCACCAGGCGGTGGCGCTCGATCCGTCGGATACCGAGCAGATGGACATGCGCACGCTGTTCAAAACCGATACGCCGCGCGCACGCGCCGAGCTGCACTGGCGCTTAACGCTGGTGTTTACAGTGGTGATGATGGCGCTGATGGTGGTGCCGCTGAGTGTGGTCAACCCGCGTCAGGGCCGTGTCCTGTCGATGCTTCCCGCCATGCTGCTTTATCTGGTCTTCTTCCTGCTGCAAACCACGCTGCGCTCGAACGGCGCGAAAGGCAAACTCGATCCGTTGGTGTGGATGTGGCTGGTAAACCTGGCCTATTTAGCGCTGGCAGTGGTGCTGAACTTGTGGGATACGGTGCCAATGCGCCGGGTTCGCACCCGTTTTATGCGTAAAGGAGCGGTATAATGCAGGCTTTTGGCGTACTTGACCGCTATATCGGTAAAACCATTTTCACCACCATCATGATGACGCTGTTCATGCTGGTGTCGCTCTCCGGCATTATCAAGTTTGTCGATCAGTTGAAAAAAGCCGGGCAGGGGAGCTATGACGCGTTGGGTGCCGGGATGTACACCATTCTCAGCATCCCGAAAGATATTCAGATCTTCTTCCCGATGGCGGCGCTGCTTGGCGCGCTGTTAGGGTTGGGCATGCTGGCGCAGCGCAGTGAGCTGGTGGTTATGCAGGCTTCCGGCTATACCCGCATGCAGGTGGCGTTGTCGGTAATGAAAACGGCCATCCCGCTGGTGCTGCTGACCATGGCGATTGGCGAGTGGGTCGCGCCGCAGGGTGAGCAAATGGCGCGTAACCAGCGTGCGCAGTCGATGTATGGCGGCTCGCTGCTCTCCACGCAATCAGGTTTGTGGGCGAAAGACGGTAACAACTTTATCTATATTGAGCGCGTAAAAGGCGACGATGAACTCGGCGGCGTGAGCATTTATGCCTTCAATAAAGAGCGCCGTTTGCAGTCGGTGCGCTATGCCGCGTCGGCGAAGTTCGATCCGCAGGAGAAACTCTGGCGGCTGTCGCAGGTTGATGAATCTAACCTGACGGACCCGAAACAGGTTACCGGCGCGCAAACCGTGAGCGGCACGTGGAAAACGAACCTGACGCCGGATAAACTCGGTGTGGTGGCGCTGGACCCGGACGCGCTCTCGATCAGCGGTTTGCACAATTATGTGAAATACCTCAAATCGAGCGGCCAGGATTCCGGGCGCTACCAGCTCAATATGTGGAGCAAAATCTTCCAGCCGTTGTCCGTGGCGGTGATGATGCTAATGGCGCTGTCGTTTATCTTCGGGCCATTGCGTAGTGTGGCAATGGGCGTACGTGTTGTCACCGGCATCAGTTTCGGCTTTGTTTTCTACGTGCTGGATCAGATTTTCGGCCCGCTGACACTGGTATACGGCATACCGCCGGTGGTTGGTGCGTTGTTGCCAAGTGCCAGCTTTTTCTTGATTAGCCTGTGGCTGATGACGCGAAAAAGCTAGTTGATACCTGAAAAGAGAGGCTGAGGCCTCTCTTCTTTTTTCTGCAAGGAGCACCGTATGTTGATACGCGCAGCAACGCATCTTTCAGCCATGATCGTCTCTTGCTTGTTGAGTGCGCTGGTTACCGTGGCGATGCTAAGCGCGCAGTGGGCGCTTTCCATCTTCAGTGATTGCGCGGTGTTAGTGCTTGAACTGCTGGTGGCCGTTATTGCGCTGAGCCTGGTGCGTTGGCTGATCCAGCGAGCGGATGCGCTGGCGCAGCTGGTCGGTACCGTGCGGCGCGGTTCGCCGCAAGAGTCACAGGCAGACCGGGTACTCGCCCGTTTTCGCGTGGCGGAAAACACGCTGAGCAGTCTGTGGATCGCTTTTTCACTTCCGGCCCTCGCCGGGTTCTTCCTTATGGATTCGCATACCGCCATGTATTTGCACGCTGCGTTGCTGGTGCTGGCGATTAGCGGGGCTATTGTGCTGGGCAACCGTCTCGACACGCTGCGCAACCTGCGCGGTTACGCGACAGACTTTGGCCGCAAAGCGCCGTAAATCCCTTCAGTAAAATCTGTTCTTTACCCCGTCCCGCACCGCGCGGGCTATGCTTGAGGAACGATTCACAACTTTTTGGAAACTTATGTCCAGATTCTTTTTCAATGACCGCAAACAGCTGGTCAATGATGCCATTGAAGGTTTGGTAATTTCTGCACCACACGGCAACCTCGTTCGACTCGATATCGATCCCGCTATTCGCATTGTGGCCCGCGCCGACTGGGATAAAAGCCGCGTAGCGGTGATTTCCGGCGGCGGTTCCGGGCATGAACCGGCGCACGCCGGGTTCGTTGGCAAAGGGATGCTCACCGCCGCCGTTTGCGGTGATGTATTCGCCTCGCCAAGCGTGGATGCGGTACTGAACGCGATTGTGGCAGTTACTGGCGATCGCGGCTGTCTGCTGATCGTCAAGAACTACACCGGCGACCGGCTGAACTTCGGCCTCGCGGCAGAGAAAGCCAAGCGCTACGGGCTGAAGGTGGAAATGGTGATCGTCGCAGATGACATCGCCCTGCCGGACAACAAGCAGCCGCGCGGCATCGCCGGTACGGCACTGGTGCATAAGATTGCGGGCCATGCTGCGGAGCACGGAAAGTCGCTAAGTGAAGTGCGTGATATCGCTCAGCAGGCCTGCGACAATGTTTTCAGCCTCGGGCTGGCGATGGAGAGCTGCAACCTGCCGGGCGGCGATAGCGAAGAGGGGCGCATTCAGCGCGGCAAAGTCGAGCTGGGGCTGGGGATTCACGGCGAACCTGGCGCGACCACCGTTGATACGCACAACAGCAAGATGCTCATCGATACGCTGGTTAAACCGCTAAAAGCGGCGGTGGGTAACGATCGGGTGGCGGTGCTGATTAACAACCTCGGCGGCGTCTCGGCGCTGGAAATGGCGCTGCTGACCAAAGAACTGGCGCATTCAGCCTTAAAAGAGCAAATTGCCTATCTGATTGGTCCCGCATCAATTGTTAGTTCACTGGATATGAAAGGGTTTTCGCTGTCCGTATTGCGCCTGAATGACACCTTCGAGCAGGCGATTTGCGCCGATGTGCAGACCGTAGGCTGGCAGAAACCGGTGCCGTTTGCGCCGATGAAAACCCAGCCGCACAGCGCGGTGTATGACGGGCTTGAAATTGAGCCTTCCGACAACCCGCAGGTGAAAGCGCTGGTTAATACAGCAGTCGATACATTGATTGACCTTGAAAACCGGCTAAACGCGCTGGATGCGAAAGTGGGCGATGGCGATACTGGTTCAACCTTTGCTGAAGGGGCGCGGGAAATCAAACGTCTGCTGGAGCAAAATGCCCTGCCGTTGAACAACACTTCGCAACTGCTGCAACTGGTTGGCGAGCGACTGGCGACGGTGATGGGCGGTTCCAGCGGTGTGCTGATGTCGATTTTCTTCACCGCCGCAGGTCAGTCCGTACACAACGGCACGGCGTTGCCGGAAGCGCTACTGCTGGGGCTGAAGCAGATGAAACATTATGGCGGTGCGGATCTCGGCGATCGCACGCTGATCGATGCGCTGCAACCGGCGCTTGAAGCGCTGCGCGATAGCGGGCTGGATGCCGCCGTTGCCGCTGCAAAAAGCGGTGCGGCCAGCACAGCATCGATGCAAAAAGCGGGTGCCGGGCGCTCATCGTATGTGAACAGTGAAAATCTCGACGGGGTAACCGATCCGGGGGCTGTCGCGATTGCGGAAGTGTTTGCTGCTATTAGCAAGTAAAACCCGCCTTGCTGGAAAGCGGCTTTGATTTCGCGTTTGAAGGGTGTACCGAAAACCGTACGATCTGCCCGCCAGGCCAGTCGGAAGTCAATCCAAAGACATTAAGGCGACCCAAACTCTGGCGCTGTTCGCGTTAACAAAACGGGTTAGCGCAATAAAAAGCCCGGCAATAATATAGCCGGGCTTTTTCACATCAGAAATCCGCTTTTAACACCACGCGGTAACGGGCTTTGCCGTCGCGTACGTGCTGCAACGCTTCGTTAATCTGCGACATCGGGAACATTTCCGTGGTCGGTGCCACTTTCGCGCGTCCGGCGAACTTCATCAACTTACGTAGTTCATACGGTGTGCCGGTTGCGGAGCCGGAAACGCTGCGATCGCCTGCGATCAGCGTAAAGGCCGGGACTTCGAGCGGTTTCAGCACTGCACCAACGGTGTGGAAATGCCCGCCGTGCGTCAGCGCCTCAAAGTAGGGCTGCCAGTTCAGATCAACATTTACCGTGTTGATGATCAGATCGTACTGACCCGCCAGGGCTTTCAGCGCATCCGCATCGCGGCTGTTCACCACGTAATCGGCACCCATAATGCGCACTTCTGCCTCTTTCGCCGGGTTCGAGCTAAACGCCGTTACTTCGCAGCCCATCGCGTGCAGCAGTTTAATGGCGATATGGCCCAGCCCACCGATACCGATCACGCCAACGCGGCTGGTGGCGGTGATGTTGTGCATCAGCAGCGGTTTAAACACGGTAATGCCGCCGCAGAGCAGCGGGCCGGCGGTTTCGATATCAATGCTGTCCGGCAGCGGGATCACCCATTGCCAGTCGGCGCGCAGTTTATCGGCAAAGCCACCGCGATTGAGAATGGTTGGTACCGCACCTTGCTGGCAGTTGATCTGGTTGCCATCAATACAGGCATCACAATGACCACAGCTGCGCGCTGTCCAGCCGATGCCCACACGTTGGCCGATTTTCAGCCCTTTGTTTTGTGCCGCGCTGCCCAGATCCACCACGCGGCCAATCACTTCATGCCCGGCGACCAGCGGATACTGGGAGAAACCCCATTCGTTATCGATCATGGAGAGATCCGAATGGCAGATCCCGCAGTAATCCACCTGTACTTCCACATCTTCCGCCGCCAGCGGGCCAGCGTCGTATTCCTGCAATTCGAGCGCGGCACCAGCCTGCGGTGCGGCGTAGCTTTTAATGATGCTCATAACGGATTCCTTTGATTCAGAGGGAGTCGCATGAAGTGTAGGGCATCTGCACGCTCTGCGGCAGCCTGTGCATGTGCATACCGCCCGTTTCGTTAATGTATGGCGGTCTATGGCGCGCCGCAGGCCGCTATTTTCGGATTTTCCATACGGCTATTTTGGCGCGGTGACTTTGCAACACGATGTGTCCGAACCATCCTCAAAAGGTGCAGTATCCACCTCAAACCAGGAGCAACCACCATGGCGAATCAACCGCAAAGTACAGGCGCTGGCGGCCTGGCGCTAATTAAATCTTTTGAAGGACTTAGGCTGGAAAAATACAAAGATGCCGTCGGGAAATGGACGATTGGTTACGGACATTTGATTTTACCGAATGAAAACTTCTCCCACCCGATTACTGAAGCCGAGGCCGAAGCGCTGCTACGCGCCGATCTGTTAATGACCGAGCGCGGGGTACACAAAGCCGTGACGGTGGATCTCAATCAGAACCAGTTTGATGCGCTGGTAGCGTTCACCTTTAACCTCGGCGCAGGCAATTTGCAGAGTTCGACACTGCTTAAACTGCTCAACCAGGGGGAGTACGCGCAGGCGGCAGATCAGTTTCTGCGCTGGAACAAAGCGGGCGGTAAAGTGCTTGCCGGGCTGACAAGGCGGCGTGAAGCCGAGCGCGCGCTGTTTGTAAAACCTGTTTAACCGGGCACGCGCCTTAGGCCATTTTCCCCGTTTTTTACCGCCATCCAGCCAATATTTTCAGCCTCTTCGCTCTATTACTGTGGGTTTGCGAATTCGCAACGCGATGTTTTCGTATAACCCACAGGAGTATGCATTATGGATTCACAATTTATTGGATCGGTCATTAATGCACTGCCGCTGGAGCACATGATTGGCGGCCCACTGCAGGCAATGATCAAAGCGCAGGTGCAGGCAAGTAAAGCGTACGCCGACTTCCTGCTCTCGGTGTGTATCAAGGATGGTAAGGCGGAGTCGGTGCAGTTTGATTACGACGAAACCGTGGTGGATGACAAGGGCGTTATCCAGGGCGTGGTGAAAAAGACCATGCGCATCCCGCTGCTGGCGGCTATTTCTCACCCTAACATCAGCATCGAAGAGGGCACCATCGACTTCGAGCTGGAAGTCTCTCAGAGCGAAGCCAGCAGCAGCCAGACCGAAGCGGAAGCCTCGCTGGAAGCCTCTGTTGGCTGGGGGCCGTTCAGCGTGAAAATCACCGGTCGCGTCTCGCACAAAGCCCAGCAAACCCGCTCCAGCGATACCCGCGCGAAGTACAGCATCCATACCCAGGTTAAACGTCAGCCACCACCGGAAGCTCTGATGCGCGTGATTGATTTCCTGACGGATGCCGCAACACGCCCGGCTGTCCTGCCGTCAGAGGCGAAAAAGCTGGAATCGAAACAGCTTGATGCCTACCCCGAAACGCCTGCCACAGCGGAAAAAGCGCCGGCGTAATTCTCACTATCTTCACCCTGAGGCTGCCTGGCAGCCTCATTTCTCACGGAGCGCACTATGTCAATGAAAGACTGGCTTCGCGGCAACCGTGGCGCGGAACCGAAGGCGGACTCACCTGCGCCGCCGCCACCGCCGGAGGAGAGTGCCGGGCTGCCACCTGCCGATCCGCCACCCGAAGATGTCGCTGGATTACCGCCAGCCGATCCACCGCAGGATCCGCCACCGCCACCGGGCGACGGCACGCCACCCTCTACTTCAGGTGTGACGCTGGCCGATATCACGCGCGGCATGCAACATGCGGCCTCGGCGGCAAACCAGCTGATCGCGCATCAGTACATGCAGGCGCTGGATCCCTTTTTTGAACACAGCGACGACGGGCGGCTGGTGCCGAAAATCGTCGAAATGGAGCTGGATGAGCGACACCACTTCAAATTGCCGCTGGTGGCGCTCTCCACACCGCGCGGGCTGATGCTGGAGAAGATGAAAGTGTTTCTCACCGTGCGCACCGACGCGGTGGAACAGCAGAGCGCAATGTCCGGCACACCTGACGACGCGGTCAGCCGTTTTCACGTCAGCATGTCGCCGCCGAGCCACGGAGCCAGCGGGCGCGACAGCGGACATGTGGATATCGAAATGCAGTTCACCGTACTGGAGCCGCCGGAGAGCGTGTTGCGGCTTATCGAAGAGTACACCCGACAAGTTCTTCCCCAAGTAAACGACAGGAGTGATGACAATGGCTAATCAACCCCTGAGCACCGGCGCTGCCGGGCTGACGCTGATTAAATCTTTCGAAGGGCTAAGCCTTGAGAAGTACCGCGACGCGGTAGGCAAATGGACCATCGGCTACGGGCATTTGATTTTGCCCAATGAAAACTTCCCCCAGGCGCTGAGCAAAGTGGAGGCGGAAGATCTGCTGCGCGCCGATCTCGGGATGACCGAGCGCGGCGTGCATAAATATGTGACGGTGGATCTCAACCAGAACCAGTTCGACGCGCTGGTCGCTTTCGCCTTTAACGTCGGACTTGGCAACCTGCAGAACTCAACGCTGCTGCGCCTGCTCAACCAGGGCCAGTATCAGGAGGCGGCGGATCAACTGCCGCGCTGGAACAAGGCCGGCGGCAAGATTCTGGCGGGGCTGACGCGCCGCCGTGATGCCGAACGTGCGCTGTTTCTGGCACCGATTAACTGACTCATGGAGCAAATAGATGAAACGATATCTCCCGATAGTCACCTTTGTCGGTCTGCTGTTAACTCAGCCCGCCTGGGCCGAGTTGCCGCAGTGCAGCGCGGTGGTGCAGGCAGCTAACCAGGAGCTGGCAAAACTCAATAAGAAAACCGTTCAGGACGACAAGAAACTGACGGCTCTGCTCAAAACCCTGAACCGCGATGACGTGCTGCCAGCCGATTACGTCACGCGCGAACAGGCCATCAAACTGGGCTGGAGCGGCAAGGCGGAGGACTCGTTATGGAGCGTGTGGGCGCTGAACAAGAAGCAGTTGGGCGGCGACCCGTGGAGCGGTAAACCGCTGCCGGGTAAAGGTAAATGGTATAGCGCAGATATTGATAGCGTACGCGGTCTGCGCAGTAACAAGCACCTGATTTACAGCCCGGACAGCGCGACGCGTTATCTCACTACAGATAACGACGCCACGACCGTCACGCTTCCTCCTTGCCAATAGTCGCTATTGCGGCCTCATCCCATTCGTTGAGGCCGCCTGTTCAGGAGGTAATGCGATGGCCGCAGATGGACTGCAATTGCTAAGCCAGGGGCTGGCCGCGCTCGCCGGATTGTTTGGCGGGCTGAGCGTGTCGTTTTTCTGGCAGCCGAAAAAACTGCATCAACACGGGCGCCTGGCCGCCGGAATAATCATCGGCGCGATTAGCGTGAGTACCACTTTCACGCTCGGCGGGTTTATTGCCCGCTGGCTGGGGATGAACTTTAAAGACAGCGATATTGCCATGGGCATCGGCTATTTTGTTGGCGCGATTAGCGTCGGCATGATTGCCTGGCTGGCCAATTTCTTTAACCGCCGCGAAGGACATGACATTTTGCAGGTGGCCGGTGAGTTAAAACGCGCGGCTCGCGGCGTGAAAGCAGCACCGCGTCGCCGCGCGCCACGACGTAAACCAGGGGAATCATCATGACGCTTAAACTCCTTTTTTGGGCCATCACGCTGGTGGATGTGGCGATTGCGGTGATCATTTTTGTGAGCGCCCTTAGCAGCCGCATGCTTGATATTCCACTGTGGTATCGCATTGGGCTTTTAATTACGGCGTTCGGTTTTACCGTGCAGGGCTGTTTAAATTTACCCTATCTGTTGTTTAACGTGATATTAATGGCTCAGGAGTTGCCTTTCTGGATATTAAAAGATGTGGGTATTGGGATAATCTCAATTTATTATTTTTGGCACACCATGCACAAAGAGGATAAGTCCGGAAAAACACCGATACGTAAAAAAACGGTGGCGGTGAAAAAGGCGCCTGTCGCTAAAAAAACTACTGAGACTAAAAAAACGCCAACCCCACGCACACCACGTAAGAAAACACCCGCACAATAATTAACGCGGAGTGGTAAATTTATTTTACTGCTCCGTGAAATGGCCCAGGCCATTTATTATTCCTGCACTGGTCACTTGCCAAATATTCTGAAATTCACTCGGGCGGTAATTTAATTCTGCGAATTCGCACTTTCTTTATTCCACTCGCAGGAGATGATTATGTCTGTAAACTCTGTTTTTTCACGTAAGGTTAAAACGCGCAGCATTATTTCTGTGGCTGCGGTATCGCTGTTTTTATTTTCAACCGGAGCTATGGCCGTTAATGTCGGCCCGGCCTGTAATTTGCCCGGCGCTGGCCTGACGGCCGCTCAGTGGGCGCAGAATCAGGATAACGCCGGTGGGCATATGACGGTTTGCCATGTCGGTAAATCTGATGCATGGCTGCAGCAGCGCACGGTTGCCAACCAACCGAGCTGCCCGCAAACGAATACCGCCTCGACATGGACGGATGCGGATGCGGCGTGGAATTCTATCGGCAACACTATTCAGGCGTTCTGTGCTGGCGCGACCAACAATACCGCAGCGGTTAATTTCACGATTGCGCTGGGTGGGAATGGCACTGTGAACGTGGGCAGGGCGTATGGCAATGGCGCTTTTTATAATATCGCCAACGATCGCCAGGCGTTTATCCGCTTAGTGAATAACGGTGGACAGTGGCGCGTACAAACAAGTTATCCGAGAAATTAAGTTAAACGACAGGAGCATTATGCCCACGCATAATGCTCCTTTTATGCTCAGGAAAAAATAAGCTAACGCGAATCAAATAAAGATAATCAGGACTACTCTTCCGAATACATCATCGCGGCCTGAGTGCGGTTATTTACATTCAGACGGCGAAAAATCGATTCCAGATGCGCTTTCACCGTGCCCGCGCTGATATTTAAATGGCGGCTAATTTGTTTATTTGACTCCCCGGCGGCCAGCAGCTTCAAAATCTCACGCTGGCGTTCGCTCAGGCGGGCAAGGGCGCTGTGCCCATTGTCCAGCAACGTAATGCTCTCCTGTGGCAGGCAGAACATCCCCAGCGATGCGCTACGCAGTGTCTGAGCGATGGTTTCCGGGGGCGAATCGCGCCGGACAAACGCTACCGCGTGATGATTTAAAAATAACCGTAATAACGACGGCTGACATTTATTCATCAGCATCACTACGGGGATATTCGGATGATGACAGGCTAAAATATCCAGCAATTCGAGGCTCGAGGTTTTATTACCATCACCATCAAGCAGAATTAACGATGCCGGAAAGTCATTAAGCGTATCATCGATATCGTTTTGATTATTCAGTCCACGAACTTTTACCTCCGGAATATATTGCGATAGTACTGATGCCATTCCTTCAATAAATATTGACTGCTTGTCAATCATGAGTACATGCATACGTTATCTCCACGTAATAGCGTTCGCCATTGAGACTGGTAATCATCAAAGTATTCAATGAAATGCAAAAAAAGAAACAGGCTAATTGTCATAGGTCTTTTAACCGATATGACGAATGAAACAATATGGAATGGTATAAAGTGGTTGAAGAAATATTATATATGAAGAATGGTCGCTTCGCTATTTCACGGATTATTAGCAGGCTCTGTTTTTACCAATATCGGCAGAGCGGCACAAACGTTTATTTTGTTAGGCGGATTATTTGCAAGACTGACTATAGAAGGGAGAAGGGAGAAGGGAGAAGGGAGAAGGGAGAAGGGAGAAGGGAGAAGGGAGAAGGGAGAAGGGAGAAGGGAGAAGGGAGAAGGGAAGCCTGGAGTGCTAGCGGATTGTGACCCTGGAAGGGCCGGGGCTGATATGGAATGTTCAAAGCTGGGCGCCGGAAGGAGGAACGTTCTGGAGCGTAGGGGGAAGCGGGTAAGGGAGTAAGAGGTTAAAAGGGGTTTAAAGAGGAAAGAATTTATAAAGAAAGAGGTGACAGCTTGTAGAACGTTGATTTTTTCAGCACTTAGCGGCGTATGACAACATCGTGACTTGCATAGCCGCCCGCGGCAGGTATAATCCAACACGTTTCCGCATCCCCTTCAGTGCCGAAGTGGCGAAATCGGTAGACGCAGTTGATTCAAAATCAACCGTAGAAATACGTGCCGGTTCGAGTCCGGCCTTCGGCACCATCGGAACATCAATAGACGTCAACGGACGTCTTTTTTTGTGCCTGAAATCCAGTATCCGCAAGGCTTTCCTCGCTTTTTCACTCAACCTAAGTCAACCTGATTCAATCTACATCAACTTACTGATGCGGGTACAACTGCGGGTATATCCCGGTTCGATAAAGTTTGTACCCACAAAGAACCCTTGAAAGGATACTCATCATGGCTCTGAGTGATGTGAAGGTTCGTTCGGCAAAGCCTGAAGCAAAAGCCTATAAACTAGCTGACGGTGAAGGCATGGTTTGGACTGACCCCGCCCCGGTAGACGATCCTGCCCTATAGTTGGACTGACCCCGCCCCGGTAGACGATCCTGCCCTATAGTTTGAGCATAGGAGGAGCGTATGGGCACACCACGATTTACACCTGAATTTAAGGAAGAAGCCGTCCGTCAGATAACGGAACGCGGTTATTCCGTCGCCGAAGTTTCTGACCGGCTGGGCGTTTCAGCACACAGTCTCTATAAGTGGTTACGGGCTATTAAACCCGATAACAGCGAGCAGCATGCCCGTGATTTACTGGAAGCGAAAAGCGAGATCCTGAAGCTCAGGGCCCAACTGAAGCGCACTGAGGAAGAACGGGACATACTGAAAAAGGCCGCGCGGTACTTTGCAAGGGAGCCCGACTGAAGTACCGCTTTATCAATGAGCACCGCACTGTATGGGGTGTCATGACGATGTGTCGGGTGTTGTGCGTTGCCCGGGCCGGGTTTTATGCGTGGCTGCATAACCCGGTCTCCGCGCGGGATAAAGATAACCAGCGTCTGCTGACGCTTATCCGTGACTCCTATTCACTGAGCGGAGGCGTATACGGTTACCGCCGGGTTCATGGCGACCTGAACGAAATCGGGGAAATCTGCGGTAAAAATCGGGTGGGCCGTATTATGCAACTGAACCGGATTAAAGCCGTGCGCGGCTATAAAGCTCCGCGTCGTATCGCCGGCAGACCTTCAGTGGTTGCGCCTAATCGTGTGCAGCGGCAGTTTACCGTTGTCCGGGCCAATCAGGTCTGGGTAACCGACATTACCTATATCCGCACCTGGCAGGGCTGGTTATATCTGGCGGTGGTTATCGATCTCTTCGCCCGTAACGTGGTGGGCTGGTCGATGAAACCCACTCTCTCACGCGAACTGGCGCTGGATGCGCTCATGATGGCCGTGTGGCGACGAAAACCGGACGGCGAGGTTATCGTACACAGCGATCAGGGCAGCCAGTACGGCAGCGACGACTGGCAGCGCTTCTGCCGGGCCAATAACCTGGCCCCGAGCATGAGCCGGCGTGGCAACTGCTGGGATAATGCGGTAGCGGAGTCGTTCTTCAGTTCGCTGAAAAAAGAACGGATCAGAAAGCGCATCTATAAAACCCGGGATCTGGCCCGGGCCGATATCTTCGATTACATTGAAGTGTTCTACAACCGGGCCCGGCGCCACAGCCATCTCGGCGGCGTCAGTCCGGAGGCCTTTGAACAGGCCTCGTCGTGAGGACAGGAAATGTCTACTGTTGTGGGGTCAGTCCAACTATAGGGCAGGATCGTCTACCGGGGCGGGGTCAGTCCAACTATAGGGCAGGATCGTCTACCGGGGCGGGGTCAGTCCAGATTTTCATTTTCAAACTGTTCCGGACTGAGACCGCCACAGGCACTGTGGCGACGCCAGCGATTGTAATCACACTCAATATAATTAAACACCGTCGTCCTCATTATTTCACGGCGGGTAAAGCGTACTCCGTGGATGCACTCCACCTTCAGAGAGTGGAAGAAACTTTCCACACAGGCATTATCGTAGCAGTTGCCTCTGGCACTCATACTGCCCCGCAGATTATGTCGTTTCAGTAGCGCCTGATAATCCGCTGAACAGTACTGACCACCACGATCCGTGTGAACGATGACATTTTGCGGCCTTTTACGCCGCCACAGGTCGATGACGACAGCCAGATATAGCCAGCCTTCATCAGTACGAAGATACGTTATGTCGCCCGCCCACTTCTGGTTCGGGCCGCGAGCGTGAAAATCCTGCTTCAGCAGATTCTCTGATACCGCAAGCCCATGCTCACGGTAACTGACCGGGCTGAACCGGCGTGAGGCTTTTGCCCGCAGGCCCTGTCGGCGCAGGCTGGCCGCCACGGTTTTTACATTGAAGCGATACCCCCGCGCACGTAATTCATCTGCCAGTCGCGGTGCGCCGTAGCGCTGTTTTGCCTGAGTAAAAACCTCGCACACTGCGTTGTCACAACGCTTACGGAACTGTTGGCGTGAGTTTAACCTCACACGCCGCTGACACCAGTCATACCAGCCACTACGGGCCACCCGGAGGACGCGACACATGGTTTTGATACTGAATTCAGCCTGGTGATTTTCGATGAAGACATACTTCATTTCAGGCGCTTCGCGAAGTATGTCGCGGCCTTTTGGAGAATGGCCAGTTCTTCGGCCTGCTCCGCGACCTGGCGTTTGAGACGGGCATTTTCGGCAGCCAGTTCATTCTCGCGCTCTGACGAGGTCATCTGTTGCTGCTGTTTGCTGCGCCAGGCATAAAGCTGAGATTCATACAGGCTAAGTTCGCGGGCGGCTGCGGCCACACCAATGCGTCCAGCCAGTTTCAGGGCTTCGTGACGAAATTCAGGCGAGTGCTGCTTGCGTGGCTTTTTGGTGGTTGGTGCTGGTTTTGTCATGTGAGTCACCTCTGGTTGAGAGTTTACTCACTTAGTCGCGTGTCCACTATTGCTGGGTAAGATCAGATTGCCTACGTTTCACATGATCTTGATGATGGGGGCTGGTAATTTCATACTAATCAACCTGAACCAGTGACGCAGGATGATGCTATGTTGCTCAGCTTGAAGAATATCGTTGATCTCGATCCCTCTATTGCAGATCTTGCTGGATTACAGCCTGGATGGCATGCCTGGCGTGACAGCAAGGAAAGCAAATGGCAGATATCAGCGCAAAATGTTTGAAGCCAAATAGCCCTTAGGACTGAATGTGAGGGGAGGGTGGATAATTTATATGGTAAACAAACCGGAACCACAAAAATCGAACTGATTTAACAGGCACCTAACCTAAGTGGGCTGCCCCACGACACAGTAGATATTTTGCTGCCCTCTCGATAGACCCTGAACAAAGGCCATCCGGGTACGGGAAGCCCGCTTCAGCGCGGTATAACGGCAGCCACGGCGGCGATACAGGCGCTGGCTGGTGGCAATATTAAAGCCGCGCTCGCAGGTGCCGCTGCGCCGTATATTGCTGGTGAAATTGTGAAACAGATCCCGGACACCAATCCCGCCGGACTTGTTCTTGCACACGCGGTGGTCAATGCGGCACTGGCAGCGGCGAGCGGAAAAAACGCAGCCACTGCAGCGGCAGGCGCTGCAACGGGTGAACTGGCCGGGATAATTGCCCTCGACGCGTGGGGCATAAAAGATGTCAGCAAACTAAGTGAGGAGCAGAAACAAACTGTTTCGGCGCTGGCCACTTTAGCGTCCGGGCTGGCTGGTGGGAGACAGTGGGGCAAATGCTATAGCGGGTGCGCAGGCCGGTAAAACGACGGTTGAAAACAACACCGAGGGATATGAGGACGAGCAACGGCCGGCTCCGTATGGTGTCTTGCCAGGCGATGTAGTGATGGCGAAAGCCAGGGAGGATGTAGCCAAGAGTATCGATAAAAAAATAAAAACGTGGATAGATTGGCTGGACAACGCGACTGAATGTATGTTCGGATGGGTGTGTTATTCGGAGTACGACAAGAAGCAGCTTACTGATACTGCTGGAGACCAGATTTATAATCCGGACCTGACAGGTGGGAAATTGGTTAATCCTGATCGGAGTGGTGAACAGGGAGCAACGCATACCGGTTCTGATCAACCTTTTGAATAGGGAGCAACCAATACAGGTAACCCAGACGGTAACCCAAATACTGGCGGTAATACGACGGTTACCCCCATCCCTGATGGTCCAAGTAAAGATGATTTGGCTTATCTAGCCCTTAAAGGAAAAGAAGCCGATAAAGCCGCTAAAAATTTGGGATTTGATCCCAGAATTCCTCCATATAAAGTAACATTTAATTCACATGGTCAACCTGCATACTTTGGCGGTAAAACCTATATTACACATGATATTGATAGCCATAATGTAACAAATGACTGGAAAATGTTTGATCGCAAAGGAAACAGGATGGGAACTTATGATGAAAATTTAAACAGGATTAAGGACTAATTATGTTTGGTATTTTTCCAGAAAAAGAAGTTGTACATGTTGAGGGCGAACTAGTTTTGCCAGCAGCAATAGTAATAAACGACTATAAAGAAGCAATGAACATCCTTCTTTCATATTGGACTCTGAATGATTACAAAAAGAATTGGCTTGTGTCTCTTGAACAGGGATTTAAGAATAGGAACCATGCAGCTTTAGCTGTCTCAATGTATGAGCCTGATAATGCAAATTTTATATTTACATGGGTTTTGTATTTTTGTGGTGCTAAAGTTTTTGTACAAAATAAAATATTATTTCTTGATAAATGCAATGCCTTTTCTGCTGAAAAAATAAATGAGTTCATTGAGCCTCGCATTACCCATAATGAAGATGGTGTGAAAATATCAGAATGGAGTGCTGATATGGAAAGTGTCATCAAATTTTATGAGTTCCTAAAGGAGTAAATACTATTTGGTAATCTATTTCGCTAAAATGAAGTGATGTTTTAAAAATATTTCCACAAGAAATACGTCCAAGCCCGGAAATCTCAAAAAGTACGTGGAGGTAAAACAGGTGTTCTTACAAATTTACTGAGTCCATCAAAGGATGACGCTCTTAATCAAGCGCAGGTGACCTGCTCAGAGGCTTTTTTCATTGGACCATCTGATAAAGCAATAGTATTACAGACAATATTTATGATTAGGAATGAGTCCGAAAATTTATCGCTATCATTCCCAAAAATGGGGTTAAGAAATAATGTTTATTGAAAGTAGTCCTGATGAGTTAGATCTTCTGGCTTTTTTTGAGAGTTCCCCTGTTTGTTTGGATAAAGATGCTGGTAGCTTTTTATATGAATATAGTGATGATTATGGCTTTTGCGTTCAATTTTCATACAGCATTGCTGCCGGTTGGATTCAATATAACCTGACAAGTGGTCAGCACGAAAATGCCCACAGTTATATTGAGGGAGTGAGCTCATTCTCTATAAGAAATGACAAGTCGGGGGAGTATTTATATGCGGAAAGCCGCCATGGAGAATTTCTTACCAGAATAGAAGTGCGTATAAAGCCATATGTGGTAGTAAACAGTAGTGTGTTAATTATGTAACCTAAAGTAGGTTGCGTAAATAATGAGCAAGGATAGATTCTGTTATGCCGTGCAAGAATTCACCTGATGTAATGTTGTATCGAAAGAGCGTCCTGTTCCCAAGGCGCCATACGGCATCTTTATTATTTTCGTTATCTCCTCCCATAAATATTACAGATCTCTAAAAGAAACTCGCAGTGATATATTTTATCCATAACGAATGAGGTAAATCATCATCACATGAATCTTTATTATTTGGTTTGCCGGGTAAAGCAGCTAAGCTATTTCAGCGAAGGAGTAAATAGCTTCGAGATAAAAATTGAAATTTCAGGGGGTAAGTTTTTTTAATATGCTGACGCAAATAGGAGTTAGATTAAAGCCAGAAATATCTATTATGTGTAACGGTTTATTAAAATAAACTTATAAAGTTGAATCATTTTGTATAATTACAAGCGCTTTTTGCATCGACATTGTATTATTACCCGTCAAATTTACCCAAAATCCCTCTCTCCCCGTCATTTTCCCTACACAGAACCGGCATAAAGTAGTGCGATCTGTCATGAGGGAAACCACCAATGAAGCTCGTAAAACTCGCCGAAACCTGGATAGACCCCAGCGTACGCATACGCGAATGCAAAATTGGCCAACAGTGTGAAGTGCTGGCCAACAGTTTGATGGAGTACGCCACGCTGGGGGATTTCTCCTACCTGGGGGAATACTGCACCGTCGCCGATGCGCAGATCGGTAAATTTGTGGCGATCGCCAACAATGTGCGTATCGGCGCGCCCAATCATCCGATGGAACGCCCGTCGCAGCATCGCATCACCTACTGCCCCGAGTACTACTCTGCCAGCGCCACGCGCGATCACGACTTTTTCGCGCGTCGCCGTGGCGACAGCGTCACCATTGGCAATGATGTTTGGATCGGCCATGCGGCCATTGTATTGCCTGGCGTGACCGTGGGCGACGGCGCGGTGATCGCCGCCGGTGCGGTAGTGAGTAAAAATGTCGCGCCTTACACCATCGTCGGCGGCGTCCCGGCAAAAACGATCCGCTTGCGCTTCGCGCCGCATATCGGCCACCAGTTGCAGCAGATTGCCTGGTGGGACTGGCCGCTGGAAACCATCATTGAGCGGCTGGCTGATTTTCAGGATGAACGCATCGAGGCATTTTGCGAAAAGTGGAGTAAACCGTAACAGCGCTATCGCTGCTCCCGGGTGCAGAGTGCGATCACCATGCCCGCCACGGCTGCGCCGCACAACAGATGAAAGACGACTGACCATGCGGTTAAGTCCGGCTGCGCGCCCAGCAGCACGGAAATGATCGCGAGCATCATCGCTCCGGCGATGTATTGGCTGGTAATCATCAGCGCACTGGCGCGCCCCTGCTGGTGCGCGGGTACTGCCATTAACCCCACGGCAAACATTGCCGGGTATATCAATCCGTGGCCAATACCGCTCAGCGCAATGCCGAACATAAACGCGGGCGACATCGGATCCTCCAGCGAAATGGCCAGCAGCCACAGGCCGAGCACGGCGCTGGCAAATCCTGCCGTCAGTACTTTCGCGCTGGCATAACGCGCCGTTAGTCGGGTGTAGAGCGCGTTGCCCGCCACAATCAGCAGCGCCAGCGGCGTGAACAGTAGCCCGGTGGTGACGGCGTCGAGCTGTAATGTCTGTTGCCACAAGAGTGTCATGGCGTAGAACTGGCTGCCGACGCTCGCCATATAACAGGCGCTGCTCAGCCAGCCACTTTGTAGGCCTGGCAGGCTGCGCAAGGCGCGCGATAACAGCGGCTGCGGGGCAAAGCGCTCATGCAAAATAAACAGCAACAACATCGCCGCTGCCAGCCGGTTGGCGAGAAAATCCGCCGTGCCCGTTTCGCCATAGCGCATTAACGCCCATACCAGTGCGCCGGCGGCTGCGCAGCCAACCAGCGCACCAACGCCGGAACGTGGCGTGTCACGTTGCGGGATCAAGTGCTGAAAATCGCGCTTCACCCGCCACAGCGCCAGCAAGCCTGGCGGCAGGTTGATAAAGAAGATTGCCCGCCAGCTTAGCGTTGTGAGTACGCCGCCGAGTACCACGCCCGCCACCAATCCAAGTGCGCCAATCGCACTCCAGATTGCCAGCGCGCGGCGGTGCGATTTTCCGTGAAAGCGTTGCCCGATCAGGGCCAGCACCGCGGGTTGTAGTAGCGCTGCGGCGATGCCTTGCCCGGCGCGGGCAACCAGCAACAGTTCGCCACTGTGTGCCAGCCCGCCGAGGGCGGATGCCAGTAAAAACAGCGCCATGCCGGTGCTGAAAACGCGCCTTGCGCCAAAGCGATCGCACAAGTTTCCGCCGAGCAACAGTAGCGCGGCGAAGGTCAGGCCGTAGAGCGACACCACCCACTGCATCGCGCTAAGCGAGAGCTGTAAATCGTGCGCCAGCGTTGGTAGCGCAACGTAGATAATGGCGTAATCCAGCGCGATCAGCGCCTGGGCGATGCCTGGCGCCAGCAGTGCAAAATAGCGTGTTGAAGCGGGCGCAGCCAGTGCGTTGAGTTGCGTCATGAGGTTTTCCTGTTAATCTACAAAGGATGAATAACATTCATGGTTATTCCCGATGCATGAAAGGCTACGCCTTTATTTGCAGGTCAGGCAAAGTCATATTTTTCAGCAAAAGATGAGTTAAATTCAGCTATGCGCACGCGCCGTTTACCACCGCTTTCCGCTATTCGCGCTTTTGATGCCGTTGCTCGCTATGCCAGTTTTAAAGCGGCGGCGGAAGAGATTGGCGTGACGCCAACGGCAATCAGTCATCAGATCCGTGTGCTGGAAGCGTCTTTGAACCAACGCTTGTTTAACCGTTCGGCGCGCGGCGTCACGTTAACGGCTGCCGGAGAGATCCTGTTTCGCGCATCGGGGAATATGTTTGCCACGCTGCGCGAAGCGGTTGATACCATCGACAGTGCCAGTCAGCCGGGGGCGTTGACGCTAAGCACCACCTCCAACTTCCTGACCAACTGGCTGGTGCCGCGCCTTCCTTCGCTGCATCAACGCCATCCTGAACTGGAGCTGCGTTTGCACAGCAGCACCGATCTGGTGGATGTGCGCGGTGCAATGGCAGATTGCGCGATCCGTTACAGCATGCAGGCCGATGAGACGCTGGATAACACGTTGCTGTATCGCGATCGCTTTGTGCTGGTCGCCAGCCCGCAATTGGCGCTGAAGCGCCCGCAAGATCTGGTGGGCTTAACGCTGTTTCATATCGAAAACCGCCATGTCCCGACGCCGGAACCGGACTGGCAGCACTGGCAAGCGGCGTTTGGCCCGGCAGGTTTACCGGTGCAATCCGGCATTCGTTTTGACGATGAGACGCACGCGATTCAGGCGGCGATCGCCGGGCAGGGCGTGCTGCTCGCCAGCGAGTTATTGATCCAGAATGCGCTGGCACAGAAGCTGCTGCGCATCGCGTTGCCCGGCAAATTACCCGGCGGGAATTATTATTTTGTGACCAGCCGCGAGAAAGCGCAGCGGCAAGATGTGCAGCGGTTTAAACAGTGGGTGCAGGGAGAGTTTGAGACAGTAGCGAAGTAACTTACTGGCAGCGTGGCTATCTCGATTATTACTTTCATCATTTTCATAATAGCGCTTCAACTTTTTTTGCTCTCTTTTTACCGGCAACTCTGAGTACATTTTCGCGATGCCACTTGAGATAAATTTTTGACTGCTCAGTAACTGGGGGAATTTTTGCAGGGAGCTTTAGCTGTTCAATTACCTCATTGTTCAGTTCCTTGCTAAATAAGAGTCGGCCATCGTCTTCGAATGACATCCAGCCCTGGTCGAAAAGAACGTCAATATGCGCTGCCAGCATGAGTCCGTTATAAGGATCGAGACGTTCTTTTCCAGTACTACACGCTGACCAGGGTTTAATGTGGCTGGCCCTTAACATGGGAAGAAACGCTATCCCGGTAATCGGGCATACAGGGTAAAGTATTAAACACGCCTTCCTGAAATCTCCTGACCCAGGCGGGCTGCAACCAACCGCTCTCGTGTGGTTTCGTCGAGATTCTTATCCTTCTGGATATGTTCTATATCCTGCTGTGCTTGCTCAAAGGTATTCGCTGTGATTAACGACAAAACATGTTGTTCTGCAATGTGCTCTGTTAGTGCATTCATTCGCTCCATAACGCGTTGTGAAGCGGCAGGCAATTTTTTTGGCGTGCCATCACTGTTACGCCAGCCTCTACGTGGGTTTGGCATCCATGAATCAAAGCGACCTCGGCAGTTTTTAAGACTGTTGTAAAACTCTTCTGAAGATTTTCCCGCCCCAAACCGCGGATAGAAAAGAGCGTATGCTTCGTTCCATTGATCAACACCAAATAGTGGCGGTGGGTTGTCCAGACCATACTTCGACATATACCAGGCAACCTCCAGAAGCTGCTCTGCTGGCGTGCTCATATTCTCTCCAATAAATCGCTGACATCATACGCTATCGTTACACGAAGCTATTTATGATGGAAATGATAACAGCGTAAATATCATTAGTATCGATAAGAGAAGTCATATGTAGGGATGATGAATGGAATAAAGATGTTCGGCTCAGAGCTCACCAAGATTGGGCGAGCCCTGTAACCGCGTTATTGATAATATCTCACGCCTTCATTGCTTTGGAGGGGAAGGTTACGAACGCCGGTTTTCGTTACTTCAATGGCGGCAACGACACTTCTGACAGGTTTATTTTGCTGGCTGGATTTGAGGACATAACGGACAACATACTGGCCGTTTTCAGGAAAAGTATAAAGTGCTGGGGGAATACATAGCTGGCCATTTTGTACTTTTAAGGCTGGGTTATCACCTCGCCACATTTTTTCTGCTGGCTTATCACGTAGACCAATTGTCATTATGGTAGGTTGATACTCCGCTGCATCAGGGACCAGAAAACAAATATTATTTCCTGTTTTTTTTACTGTTGTTATTTCATCGGGTTGCAGCCTATCCCCTTGCCCGGGACAGCCTGCCAATATAAACGTACAAGGAAACAGGAGTATAAAAAAGATCCTTTTTTTCATGATCAGCACCATGGGAAGTTTTGTAGCGTTTTTTGATATTGAGGACGAATGACATTTTCTGAAATATCACCATCAAGTGTGATATCGCCCCGTTCTCTCAGTGTGCACCACGCGATATAGCCGTAAGTATGTAGTATGTGCCAGTCGGTAATTATTTGCGCTTGTTGTTCCATCGGATACCTTCTTAACGGGCGGCCATTAAGCGTATAGTGATAACTGACCAGCTTGCTTATTAATCCATTCAACCGCACGTTCATGCCTCTGCCTCGTTGCCATACATGACACATTTCATGGATAAAGATGTGCCGATGAGGAAGGTCAGATACTGAAAAATCATCTGTGTACCATGCCCGGAAGTAGAGTTCTCCATTCGGCGCCATCCCTGCATTTTCCGGCTGAAGGCCGAATGGAAAATAGCTATCATGGTGTACCCAAACTTTGTGATATTCGATTGAGTCACCGAATACAGCTCTGGCCATTCTTACTTCACCAGACGTCAGTAAGCGTAGTTTCCCTTCTTTTTCCATTAAATATATCCCTGTATTCAAGTCATAGGATTCGCGATCCAGCAATCCATTGCATTAAATCATTCTCCACTTTTCTATATGGGCGAAATTATTCAAAAAGCAGAATAACCGATATTGATAAGTGCCGGTAAATGCTTGCTGCATATCTAAATTTATGAAATGAGATTTTTCTTAATTGGGTTTTTTATCAAACCACAAAAAAGCCAGGTTTCCCTGGCTTTTTGTTATTGAATTACCAGAAAACTCAGTTAAACCGGCGCGCGATATCCGCGACGCGTTGACCGAATTTCACTGCGGTATCCAGATCGCCGGAGGCGATCTGGTCTGCGCCCGCGTCGGATGGAGACTGCACTAGCAGACCAACGGAGCCGCCGAGGTTGTTGATGTCCTGGCGCGTTGCAGCCAGCGTATTCGCGGGCAGCAGACCGAGGCTTACCCAGATGCCGCCGTGCTGTGAGGCCAGTGTTTGCAGGTATTGCAGCGATACCTGTTTGTCACCGTTCAGGCTGGCGCTGTTGCTAAAACCGGCGAAAACTTTGTCCTGCCAGGCGCGGGTGAACCAGGCTTTTGAGCTGGCGTCGGCGAATTTTTTAAACTGCCACGGTACGCCGCCCATATAGGTTGGTGCGCCGAAAATGATCGCTTTTGCGTCATTCAGCAATTGCCAGTCGCTCTCCTGAATATCGCCGTTATTATCAATGACGATAAGCTGTGCGTTGGCGCCTTCGGCCACTTTCTCCGCCACTGCTTTGGTGTGGCCGTAGCCGGAATAATAGATCACAACAGTAGACATAATTTTCCCCTATCGAAGAGAGATGTCGTGCAAACCAATTTGCACGATCGCCATCATTTTTCTTTGCCAGCAAACAGGGTGTATTTCCCCGCGCCCAAAAACATAATACTTAAACCGCCCAGGAAATAGAGCGCCTCGCTTTCCAGACCCCATGCGCCAACATTAGTCAGGGTAAAGAATTTCCCCATGCCGACCAGTAACGTGGCGACCAGAATATTGAAGGCGTAAATAAACGCCGCCTGGCGAGTAAACAGACCAATAATAATCAGCACTGGCGTAATGATTTCGCCAATAAATACGCCGTAGGCAATAAAGCCCGGCAAGCCCTGCGCCACCAGCATGCCGGAAATCCAGCCGATGCCATGTTGCACTTTGGCCACGCCGTGGAACAGCATCAACACACCAAATGTCAGACGCAACAGCAGCTTGCCAAATTCCGGGTGCGTGGTGAGACTGAGAAACGCATTGTTCAGCCGGGTAATCATCCTTTTATTCCTCACTATTGCGCAGGAGAACTTTTGCCATTTCTGGCACCTTAGTATCAAATAGAAACTTAGGCTTTGAGTTATACACATCCGGTTCCGGTTGCGGAAGAAGGCACCCCAAGGGCACTACGTTTCCTCAAGGAAACCTACTACGAGAGTTTGTCGTTATGATTAAGCCGTCCATTCCTTACGATATCTACGATAACCGCTGCCCGACGCGCGATATGCTGGCACGTCTGGCGGATAAATGGGCGCTGCTGGTGCTGGCGCGGCTGGAAAATGGCCCGATGCGTTTTAACGGCCTGAAGCGGGATATCCGCATGATCACCCAAAAGGTGTTAACCCAGACGCTGCGCAAACTTGAGCGCGACGGCATTATCGCCCGCCAGGTGTTTTACACCGTACCGGTGTCGGTGGAGTACAGTCTGACGCCGCTGGGCCGCACGCTGACGGAAACGGTCTCCGTGCTGGCGCACTGGGTGGAGCACAATATGGATGCGGTGCTGGCTGCGCAGGTGGCGTATGACGAGGCGAACCCGGCCAAAATAAAAGAACCCACCGCGTAGGGTGGGTTCGTGGGACTTATTGCAGGTGGGTGCGCAGTTCGTGTGCGGCTTGCGATAAGGCGGTGCGCACGGTTGGCTCTTCACTGAGGGCGTTCAGCAGACCGTAGTCGTGGATCATGCCGTTATAGCGGGTGACCGTCACTGGCACGCCTGCGGCATCCAGCTTACGACCAAACGCTTCACCTTCATCACGCAGCACGTCCAGTTCGGCGGTCTGAATCAGCGTCGGCGGCAGGCCCTTCAACTGCGCGCTGCTGGCTTCCAGCGGGGATGCGAGGATGTTACGGCGATCGCTCTCTTTGGTGGTGTAGTTGTCCCAGAACCATTTCATCATGTTTTTACTGAGGAAATAGCCGTTGGAAAACTGGTTATAGGAGCCGGTTTCAAAGCGCGCGTCAGTAACCGGCCAGAACATCACCTGGTAACGAATCGCTGGTGTATGGTGTTCTTTGGCCTGCAAGGCGACGGCGGCGACCATATTGCCGCCCACGCTGTTACCGGCCAGCGCCAGGCGTGAACCATCAACCCCAATCTCTTTGCCGTGCTCGGCAACCCAGCGGGTCGCTTCATACGCCTGATTAATCGCTACCGGGAAGTGCGCTTCCGGCGATGGCGTGTAGTTGACAAACACCGCTGCCGCGCCGGACTCATTCACCAGATCGCGAACCAAACGTTCATGTGTTGGATAGTCGCCCAGCACCCAGCCACCGCCGTGGAAGAACATAAACACTGGCAATGTTCCGGTTGCGCCTTGTGGTTTAACGATGGTCAGTTTCAGCGGCTGGCCGTTAACGGTGATGGTTTTTTCCGAGACATCGGCTGGTGGCAGTTTCGCGCCCTGTTGTGCGCCAATCAGCACCTGGCGGGCATCTTGCGGGGAAAGTTGTTCAATCGGTTTACCGCCGCTGCTGTTCAGCGCGGAGAGAAATTTTGCCACACCCGCTGTCGGTGTTGGCGCATCGGCGGCCCAGGCGGTGGAAACGCTGGAGGCAACTAAACTCATGGCAATCAGTAATGAACGTGACATCTTATCTCCTTTGCGATTGTATCGCGCGCTATTTAGTTGGTTGTGTTAAGTGCCGTTGTGTCCGGCTGTGGAGTGCAATTTAAATAGTGCGCTATTTGATTGCAAGCTAAATTTATAAGGTTTATGCGCGATAGCGTTTTACTGATTGATTTTTAAAAGATTAAATTTTCAGAAAGACTGATGAACGAATCTCAGGCTCGCCCGCCTGCCTGTAAAGTACCAAAGATGAGGATGTCATGGCGTCGGTAAAAAGAGGATAATAATTGCCTGTTTTTCCTTAAATAAAATTTTAATGAATCTTCAGCGTTTTATTACGGAATATGACGAATCACTCAGCGGTGAATTGAATATTGATCCCCTTGGTCAATTGATTGTCTGGTCCTCTTTCGGGCAACAGATTTTTCGCAACCGTATTAGTTCAGTCGCCAATGATGTTCGTCACTACACACTCAATCTGCTCCACCATTTTGTTATTCGTAGCGTCCTCAGTGATGACAAAACGCACCTCGGCGACGCATTACAAAAAATCTACGGCGGCAAAAACGATGTAAAACTGACGCACGCCTGTTTGATTTTCCTGGAGAATATTTACACCTTGTCGATGTGCGATAGCCAGAGCAAAAAGGGTGTCGTTACCACCGGCGTGCTGGGCATCGTTAAAGCCCGCGACAAATTCGCGAAATCCGATAATAACCCACGGCTTATTTTCGGCCACGGACCGGATAGCCAGTTGCTGACCCAACAATTGTTTCTCGGCACCAACGGGCGTTATAAAACGCCGATGATGAATATGCATTTCTTCGATCAAAAATATCATTATCAGTTGGCAGAAGGCATATCTGCATGGCAACAGGCCGGGCACTTTATTTTACAAACACCGCAGCTAAAAACGCTTTTTCGCCTGTTATGCGCCTGTCTGAAAACGCAGCTTGGCGTGCGGCTCCAGCAAGGGCTCACGCTGCGCTTTACTGATATTGATAACAAAATTACCCGCGCGTATGTGCAGGCGTTTCGTTCGTCGGAATATGTGGGCAGTTACGCCAAAGATTTCTGGCTGGCGATGAGCCGTTTACGCGAAGGCGCTTCCGGCGCGCTGTATGACGCCCTTGAACAGGCACCGAAAAAGTTGCCTGCGGCAGATGTTTATCACCAGGCGCTGCATCTTAGCCATAACGACGCCGACCGCCAGTTGCTGCGCCATATCGTGCATGTTGAACCTTACCTGGCGGCGATTGATCTGTTATTTGCCGGGATATTGCAGCGTAAAAAACAGACATTAGAGGATATTCGCCAGTTCTGGGCACAACGCGGGCTGGACGATGAAACGCTGCCGAAACGAGCTGAACAGGTGATAAACGATAAAACACTGCTGCCCGCGCTTTCCGGCACGGCGCATACCCGCCTTGAACGTTTGTTGCATGTTGCGCAGGCACCTTCTGTTGCTGCGCAAGCCATTGAATTACTCAAATATCATGAGTATGTGATGCAAAGCCGCGGTCAGTTACCGTGGATAACGCTTACTGGCGAAACGCTAACGTTGCAGGTTCCTGTGCGCGCACTGCGCACCGATCGCCAGAATGACGGCTGGGTTAACGATTATTACATTCCGCAGTTCCGCCATATGCTGCGAGGATTGTGGGGAGTGGAACAGTGAAACTCATCAGCGAATTTAAAGCGCAACTGGCCACGCTTGGCGAGATAAAACGGGTCTGGCTGACCAGTTTTAATATCAATATTGGTTTTATCGAAACGCACCTGCTGCCTGCGGTGCTGGGAATGGAAGAGCCACCGAAAAACCGCAGCGAGTTTGAACGTCTGCAATTTGACCTCACCCGCAAAAAGATCGATTTCCGCGTCTATTGCGATAAGCGTTTGATAACCCAGGAGCAGCACAAGCGCACATCGATCGCCATTCTGCCGGTTTCCGTGCGGCAAATTGCCCCACATCTGGATGCCCAAAACAGCCTTTTTCACCCCAAAGTGATTTATCTCGAAGATGTGCACGGCAACATGATCCTCGGCGCGGGCAGCGCGAACCTGACGCTCAGCGGCTGGGGGCGCAACCAGGAAGCAGTGGATTTTCGCCGCGTCAGCACCAACAAGCAGTATCAGCAGATCAAATCCTTTTTTACGCAGGTCGACCCGAATATTGTTGTCGACGACGCATTTCCGGTGCGGCGGAAATTTTCCCATGATGATCCTGACTGGGATTTTATTCATTCCCTTTCCGGTAAAACGCTGCTGAAAGCGCTGGCGAACGGCGACACCATCAAAAAGCTCTCCGTCTGGTCACCTTACCTGGCCGCAGATTTAGCAGGTTTTATCGGCTCTTTATCCCATGCTTTTGGTAACCCGGCGCTGAGCGTCGATCTGGTGCCTGACCTGGCGCACGGGCGATTTTTGCGCACGCCAGGCGGGGAGGAAGTGGAAGCCTTGCGCCAATCCGGTCAGTTACGCCTGTGTAAAAACCCACTGGAGCGTGACGAGCGCTCAGAACTCACCCACGCCAAAGTCTGGCTGGCGACGGGGAAAACCTCAGCAACGCTGGCGATCGGCTCGTGGAATTTCACCGCGCCGGGCTGTAGCAGCATCAGCACAGACGAGGCGCACCGGAACATCGAGGCGGGCATTGTGCATCGCGTTTCGCCGAAAACAAAAATCGTCGGCGCGGTGCTGGATGAAAAGGCTTTCGCTTACGCCAGCGTCGAGTTGCTGGAAGCCGAGGGTTTGCACGTTCCCGATCAGCTACCCTTTGATTTGCAGGTGCAATTTGACTGGCGCTCGGGCAAATACGCCGTATCCGGCGAATGGTTTGACGGCAAACCCATCGCGCAGTATGCGCTTTGCTTGCCGGGTATCGCGCAGGTGATTCCGCTGGGATGGCGCGGTAAGTCATTGATTGCACTGCGCGATCTCGTGGCCGAACAGCCGGATGAGGTGTTAACCCAGCACTTTTACACCGTCATCCGTCCCGGCGAGGCGGACTGGCAAGGGATTATTCACGAAGTGGGGCAGGCGTTTCGCCGGGTGAACGGGTTTGACTCGCTGCACGATCTTCTGAACAGCTATATCAGTGATGTCGATCCGCAGGACAACGACGCGGTGCAACTGCGGGAATCGCTGCGCGATGGCGATTCGGCAGAAGATGCGCCGCTGGAGGAAAAGCCGCTGGCACAGACCAGCGCCACCAGCTATTTCCGCCTTTTCTACGCGCTGGAAAAACGCCGCGAACAACTCGAAACCCTGAACGATGATGCCTCGCTGCACTACTGGTTGTTCACGTGCCCTGGCTGTTTGCTCGAGCTGGTGGAGAAAGTGCGCGAAAACCTCGCCGCGCAACCGGGAACGCTGTTTGGCTGGTTTATGGCCAACGAGGTGCAAAGCCTCTGTCAGCTGGCGAAAAAACGCTACCGCAAAAAGAGCCTCGCCGCCCACTGGTGGCTGAAGCTAGTCATCGACATTCCGCCATTACCGGTAAAGGGAAAACAGCGCCAGCAGTACCTCGATGCGATAAAGCAAAGGTGTGGATATGAAGCCTGATAACTGGAAAGCCATTACCCCGCAGGCGGTGGCGGAAAAGATGAGTTTTGACGCGTCGCAAGACGACTGGCAATACGATGCGCAGGAAGCGTCTATGGCCGCGCGCCAGGCCGAGGGTGTCGCCGGGCTGTGGAACATTCTGGCGAAACGCAAGCTGGCACTGCTGGCCGATGAAGTGGGAATGGGTAAAACCTACCAGGCGATTGGTGTGATGCTCCAGCTCTGGCATAAAAAGCCCGACGCGAAAATCCTTATCCTCGCGCCCAATAAAGACATTTGTCTGCACTGGAAACGGGAATACAAAACCTTTTTGCAGCATCACTATCGCGCTAAAAATTCGAAGATTTGCAATGCCCGAAGGGAGCCAGTGCACGAGGCGCGTATTTTCACAAGGTTGCCCGAGCTGGAGCAAGACATCCGCGAATCACGGGGCAATTTTTACCTGACCACCATTCATTCGCTCAGTGGGCTGGTGCCGGAGTGGGAGAAAAAAGAGCAGAACGTGCAGGAGCGCGCCGCGCGCCAGGCCGCGAAAATTCATGCGCAAATTAAAGCGACGCTGGGCGAACAAGGGTTTGATCTCATCATCATTGATGAGGCGCACTACTTCCGTAATCGCGATGGCAAATCCCAGCGCGCGGCGGCGGCGAAGCGCTTTTTTGGTGAGGACGATAACCGCTTAGGGCAACGAACGTTGTTACTCACCGCGACGCCGAATCACTCTTCATCACGCAATGTCGCCGATATTTTGCGTTACTTCGTCGATCCGGACACGATTAGCCCCGACGGCGATGCGAAAACGCTGTTAAAAACCTTTGCCATTCGCCGCCTGCGACAAATGCAGGGAAAGGGCGTGACCAACAATAAATATAACTACCGCCATGAGCAGGCGACGGCGGCGGATTTTACCGACAACACTGATGCGGAGCTCTTTTTCGCTCTTTACCAGCGCGAACTCGTCAAGATGCTGGGCGCAAAAGGCGAGCGCCGCCAGTTCCAGTATGGCTATCTCGAAGGGTTTGAATCGACCGGTATTGTTGCCAAAGAGGACAGCGAAAGCGGTGAAGAGAATTCGGACGATATGGCGAGAGACGCCTTTCATCAGGCGCCGGATAGCCGTTTGCTGGCGGAGCTGACGCAAGCGTTTCAGGATATTTACCACCGTTTTCCGGATCACCCGAAATATGGCGCGCTGGTTAAGCAGTGCGTGCCTGAGCAGTTGTTTACTGCGCCACGCCCGCTGTATCGCGATAAACATCTGGTGTTTGTGCGCCGCATCCCCTCGGTACGAGAAATTACTCAGCGCGTTAATGCTGAATATGACGAACTGATGGCGCAGGAGATAATCTCTGCCTGGGGCGTTGAATCCCCGGATGAGACGCTAAAAGCGTGGCGCAAAAGCGGCTGGTCACGTAAATATTTCAACCGCCTTACGCAGGCTGCGCAGGTGTTGCAGGAGGCGTCAGAGTACCTGGAAGACGAAGCCGAGAGTAGCGAAGACGAGGAGATCAACGCGCGCAAGCAAAATGAGCTGAAGCTCTCATCGAAAATCGCCGATCTGTTTGTGGTGAAAAGAAGCGGTGAGAAGCGAACCGATTGCACCAACGTCAGCCAGCGTTTTCGTCGGGCCGAAAGCCTGTTCTCCTTGTTTCTGGAACCAGCAGCGGATTATTGCTGTGCGCAATATGCCACCTATTACCGGCTTACCGATCGCCAGCGCGATAACTTTGGCGATGCGGCGCGTGACGCCCGCCTGCAAACGTGGCCTGCTGCGCCGGGTCTTACGTGTAGCGAAAAGGTGCAAGAAAACCGTTATGAGCAACCGCTGCAAACGGCCTGGGGAATGATGTTTCCGCTGCTGCCCGCGCATTGCCAGCAGCAACTTCGTGACTGGCAGGCAAGCAACCCGGCGATTGTGGAAAACCTCGCTAACTACCTGAAAACGGGCTACCTCTTCGCCAGCCCGGTGATGATTGAACTCTACTGCTGGTTTATCCGCTTTAGCCGCCAGAGCACCACCTCGGATGTGCAAAAGCGCTACCGCGATTTTACCGCCAGCATTGCCGATAAATTGCCGGGATCGTTACTGCTGCGCTATTTCATCAATGGCATTGAAACCTTCGGGGCGATGTGTGAAAAAATCACCGATCACCCACTGGCTGACTGGAAAACACCGTGGCGGGAACTGACCAACCTCTCAAGCCCGGCGTGGTACGCCAGCGGCCAAACCGATAACCGGCAACGCTTGATCCTCGGGTTCAACAGCCCTTTTTATCCCAACGTGCTGGTGGCAACGTCTGTGTTCCAGGAAGGGGTGAACCTGCATTTGCAGTGTAACCAGGTGCATCACTACGGGATTGCCTGGACACCCGGCGATAACGAGCAGCGCGTGGGGCGTGTCGATCGGCTGTTTGGCCGCGTCAACCATCTGTTAAAAGCGCATGGAACCACGGAACTGCGCATTCACTATCCTTACCTCGCGCAGTCGCTGGATCAGGATCAGCTCGCCGCATTCATCCAGCACAAACGGAATTTTGAAGCGAAGCTCGATGCCTGCGACTTTGATCAGTTCAGCCGGGAGATCAATCTCAATGACGAAACCGGCGGTTGGGAGGCGGCGCTGCGCAAACCCCAGGCCGACCTTAAACCGGTCGATCCTTATCCGGCGGAATTTGCCGGGGCAACAGACCCGGCAAAGTAAGGGAGAGTTATCAGGCTCTGTCAGCCCAGGCGGGCATGGAGGTCAGGTAGCGAACGGCGCGTTTACGCGCTTCTTCGTTGCCGACGTGCTGCCAGGAATCCAGGTACTGCGCAAGGCCGGAAACGGCCTCTTCCCAGGATTTCAACTGGCCCTCGCTGTCGGTACACCAGACGCAATATTTATCGCTGGGGCCACGGGATTCCGGTGCGGATAGCGGCATTCCACAGGAGTGGCAGTGAAGTTCGGCGTGAGACATGGTGTGCTCCTTGTCAGTGAGTTGAACGATAAATATACAGAAGCGAGGAGCGGGAAACTGTTCATTCGCTCATAAAGGCGCATTATTTTCGTGGTTATTGTGGGCGGCATGTTGTTTTACACTTTTCGTTCATTTCGCAGGGAGGATGGCATGACAGATTACTGGTGGAAGGATCTTCGCGATCGCAATGAGAGCTGGCAGGGGCTGGAACTGATGGTGCGTGAAGGCGACGGTCAGGCGATGGAAATGCTCAGCGGGCACAACGGGCGCATGGCGTTGCAGGTCAATGGTAAGACGCTGTTTTGGGCCACCATGCTGAAAAATCACTCCGGTGTCTGGCTGGTGTTCAACGCGGAGCATCCTTGTCAGGAATTGCTGTTGCCGGCAATCACCTCGGCAGAGCTGGAAAGCGCTAAACGCGCAGGCGACGCGAACTGGATAAGCTACTGGTGTCGTTATTTTGCCCGCCAGTTGATGGAGGCACCAACGCAGCTGCTGGCACCGCGCCGCTGGTTACTGCGCCCAATGGAGCAGGTCAAACCTACTGCGCCGTATGTGCTGAATAAACCGCTACCGTTTGAGCAGTGGCGGTTTCACACGCCGGCCAGCAGCGCGCAAATCAGCGTTAACTGGTCGCTGTGGAACGAGGATTTCCCCGACCTGCAAAACCCGGAAAAGGTGACGTTTGTAGACTGGTGGTGGAATGGCCATCTGCTGCTGGCGCGTTACCCGGTGGAGCCAAACAGCGGACGCGTGAAGTGGTGGCGCAAGAAATGCCGCGAGGGCGAGTTGCCGCCGATTCTGGTGTGGTTTATCGCCGGGCTGGCATCGTTCGTGATCCTCGACGGGCACGATCGTTTGCAGGCCGCGCTGGCAGAAGGTATTCAACCGCAGTTTCTGGTGCTCAGTGAACTGACTGAACGGAGTTATACCCCCGACGAAGAGACGCGGGAGCGGGTTTTGCGCTCACTGGCTCTCCAGCAGGAGAAGTGCAAAAAAACCGGGGCCAATATTGATGCAATGAACCAGTCGCTGCTGAACCTGTATGACACCCGTTATCTTTACGCCCCGACGCATAGCCGCGCGGTGCTGGGCGATGGCAAAGGCTGGGAACGCGATGTGACCGACTATTTGCAGCGCCACCAGTTAGAGGGGTATTTAGACAAAATTCTGGCGCGGGAAGAGTAAAACGCCAGCCGTTTTAGTATTCACAAGGGCTGGCGTGTGAGTAAATGCTTACTGGGGCTTGCTCAATACTTATCACCGATTGCACTGGCTAATCTGTTTATCCCGATGGGTTTTATACCCGACGCACTCACCGGTTTGTGGATCGACATAATACCGAATCGGCGAGGGCAATATTTGCTCATAGAATGGCGTGCCGGGCGGTGAAGCCAGGTTGGTGTTAATTTCCCAATACTGAACACCGTCGAGTTCTACAAGCGCCGCAAGGTGAATATCATAGTCCCAGCAGTTGATGAAGTTTTTTAACGCGTAAGCTTTCGCGGATTCAATAGCTGCTTTCTCGTCAATCATTGCTGGATACCTCCCTTATCGCTAAAGCCCATTGAACACCTCTTTCGTTGCGACCAACCTGTAGCGCAAATGCGTTAAGCCTGTTGACTGGCGCTCAAATGATACTGAAAAAGCAGAGAAAATCATGGCGAAAAAGGAAAACTGCCCCGCATCCTTGCGGGGCTGAATGGCTTATTTCACAGCTTGCAGCGCCGTTTTTTCAACGTACGGTTTCATCAATGCATCGGCTTCTTTCTGCGCGGCTCCGGCGGCGGCTTCCGGGGTAACTTTCTCGTCGTTCACTACCGCAGCGAGCTGGTTTTCCATCGCTTTACGTACCGCGACCGTTTCGTAAGTGGAGTACCACGGGTGGGCATATTGCAACTGCTCCAGTGCAATCGCCGCACGCGGATCCTGCTTCAGGTATTCTTTCATTTCGGCGGTGTCGTAAGAGGCTTTCAGCGGTGAGAAGTAGCCGGTAAAGCGGCTCCAGGCGCCGTTCACTTCCGGGCTGACGAGATACGTCAGAAACTGATAAGCCGCTTTTTTCTGTGCATCGTTGATGCCCTTAAAGCTCACCAGGCTGGCACCGCCAATCGGCACGGCGCGCTGCTCCTGCGCGGGCATCATCGCCACACCCAGCTCGAAATCTTTGGTGTTCTCACGCATAAAGCCCAGCGCGCCGGTGCTCAGCATTGCCATGCCCAGCTTGCCAGAGAAAAACGCGGCGCTGATCTGTTTAGAGTTCAGCACGCCGGAGGGCATCACTTTGTCTTTGTAGATCAAATCCTGCCAGAAGCGCAGCGCGCCGATGGTGGTTGGCGCGTTGTAATAGACTTCGCCGGGATAATTTTCGTTGAAGTAGTTGCCGCCGTTGGCGCGCACCAGCGAAGAAAAGATCCAACCGCCGTAATCGTCGTTGGTCGAGGGCAGCATAATGCCCCACTGGCCTTTACTCTGGTCGGTGAGTTTTTTCGCGTCGTCGAGCAGCTCTTTCCAGTTTTGCGGCGGCTGTTTGATGCCCGCCTGGTCGAACATCGTTTTGTTGTAGTAAAGGATCGGCGTCGAGTTGTGGAACGGAATGGCGTAGGTTACGCCCATCACCTGCGCGTTTTTGCGCATCGCAGGCCAGAAGGCGGTTTGCAGGAAATCGCCCGCTTTTTTGTCGCCATATTTGAACAACTCGTCCATCGGCAGAATTTCATCTTTCAGCGCCAGATCGGTGGTGAAGTTGGCGGACATGATCACCAGCGCAGGCGGCTGGCCCGCTTTCTGCGCGGATTCGGCCTTCATTTTGGTGGTGTCGTAATTGCCGGTAAAAATCCCGCGCACTTCCACCTCTTTTTGTGAGTCGTTAAACGCTTTGATGACACGCGTCATCTCCATCGTCAGTTTGCCGTCCACCGGGGCCGGAAACATGAAATCAATCTTCTCCTGCGCCATCGCAGTACCGCTAATAGCAAGGGTAATAGCGTAAGTAAGCACTCGCAGCGTCTTTGGCAGAGGCTTATGCATGGTCTTTCTCCTGGTGTAAGTTAAGCAAGGTTTGCGCATCAAAAAGATGGCTATCAAGGGGTGAAAAACCGACGCGGAGGGTGTCCCCTTTGGTGGGGACATCGCCTCTGTGACGGCGGATATAACGCAGATTGCCAATCGGCGTGCTGACATGTAGCTGATAGTCTGCGCCCATCAGTTCCCGCTGAATCACCGTGGCGGGCAGCACCAGTTGGTCCACTTCCGGCGTATCGGTAATGTGCTCTGGTCGAATGCCCAGCCACACGTCAGCGGCATCGCGCGCGTGAACCGGTAACGGCAGGCGTTGCTCGTCCAGCAGCACGCTACCATTGGCGCACGGCAGCGAGAGCAGATTCATCGCCGGAGAGCCGATAAACCCGGCGACAAACAGGTTCGCCGGGTGCGCATAAAGGTGCTCCGGACGACCAACTTGCTGCACGTGACCGCCATTCATCACCACAATGCGGTCGGCCATCGACATGGCTTCGGTCTGATCGTGCGTGACATAAATGGTGCTGGTTTTGAGCTGCTGGTGCATCGCCATAATGCTGTCGCGCACTTCGGTGCGCAGGCGCGCATCAAGGTTGGAGAGCGGTTCGTCCATTAAAAACAGCTTCGGGTTACGCACAATCGCGCGCGCCATCGCCACACGCTGGCGCTGGCCGCCGGAGAGTTTTGCCGGTTTTCTCTCCAGCAGCGTGTCGAGCTGCAACATCTGCGCCACGCGCTCCAGACGCGGTTGCCAGCTGGCTTTCTCTTCGTGGCGCACTTTCATGCCGAAGGTGATGTTGTCGCGCACGGAAAGGTGCGGAAACAGCGCATAGTTCTGGAAGATCATCGCGAAATTGCGCTCGCGCGGTGAACGCGTGGTGATGTCGTCGTTGTCGAGCAGTATCGCGCCGTCGCTGACGCTCTCCAGCCCGGCAATCAGCCGCAGCAGCGTGCTTTTACCGCAGCCGGAAGGGCCAACCAGCACCACGAATTCACCATCGTGGATATCCAGCGACAGCGCATTGAGCGCCGGTTTGCCATCGAACTGTTTACTGATGTTTTGCAGTCTTAACATGGGCTTAACGCTCATCTACCGGGCAACTGATGCTTTCGTTGTATAACCACGGGCCGGCGTAATGCGACAGCGGATGCAGATAGCTAACCCACTGTTCGCCAATCTGGCGGTGCATCAGGCAAGACGGCGGCGACATGTCGTAGTACGGGCGTGTGTCTTCGTGGCAATACGGCACCTGATGCACCGTCGCCGGGATGGTGGCAATCGTCGCCTGGCGATACTGCGTCATGGTCAGGCTGTGGTTGTGACCGCAGAAAATGCGCGTCAGCGCCGGGAAGCGCTCCACCAGTTTCAATAACTGATGACCATTTTCGCAGGCGATGCGATCCATCTGCGCGTTGCCGAGCGGCAGCGGCGGGTGGTGCATAAAGATGGCGGTTGGTTTGTCTTTGCTGTCGCTAAGCTGCACTTCCAGCCAACTCAGCGTGTCGTTGGTCAGCCAGCCTTTCGATTCCCCGGCGAGGCTTGAATCAATGAACAGCAGGCGGGTCGCGAAATCATCAATCGCATAGCGCATGTTCTGCGGATCGTTACCCAGATGCGGGCACAGCGGATGCAGGTATTCGAGAAAGTGAGTTTTGTTGTCGTGGTTGCCAGGAATAACAAACAGCGGATAGTCGAGGCTACCTAAGATCTGGCGCGCCACGCGGTACTCTTCCGGACGACCGCAGTTAACAATATCGCCGCTGACCACCACCGCATCCGGGCGTTCGCGCAGCGCGTTAAGCTGGCATACCACATCGGCATTTCCGGCGTTGATATCAATAAAGCTGTACAGCTTCTCGTTCTGGCTGCGGAAATGGGTATCTGAAATTTGCGCTAAAAACATTACTCAACTCCTTATTTAATCCCGGAAAAACCAAAGCTCCGGAGAAACTGCTTTTGAAAAGCGATAAATGCGACCATCAGCGGCAGGCAGACCATCAGCGTCCCGGCGCTGATCATCCCCCACTGGCCGCCGGACTCCGCGCCCATGGCGAATGACACCAGGCCGACCGTCAGCACCTGTTTGTCCGGATCGTTGAGCATCATCAGCGGCCATAAATACTCGTTCCAGTGGTAGGTAATGCTGACGGTGGCGAAGGCCAGCACCGACGGCCACGACATCGGCAACATCACGCGGAACAGCACCTGCCACCAGCGGCAGCCCTCCATCAGCGCCGCTTCTTCGATCTCTTTCGGGATAGCGAGAAACGCCTGGCGCATCAGGAATACGCCGAACGCCGAGGTGAAGTAGGGCATCATTACGCCGGTCAGGGTGTTGAGCAGGCCGAAGGTTTTCAGCGTTAGCATGTTGGGGATCATCATCACCACCGGCATGATCATCAGTTGCACCAGAAACAGGATGAACAGCGTTTGCTTACCGCGAAATTCGTGGCAGGCAAAGACGTAACCGGCGGTGGTGATAGTGAACAACTGCACGAAGAAGGTGCCGAAGGCGAAAATCAGCGTGTTGGCGTAGAGGCTCAGCCAGTTGGCGCTGTTCCACGCATCGCGGAAGTTATCCAGCGTCAGCGGGAAGCGCGGCAGAATCGACGCCATGCCTTCGCCAAAGGTGGTGGCGCTGAAAGCAGACGAAAGCATCCAGATAAACGGGCTTACCCACAGCAGCGCCAGGCAAATCATCAACACCGCAAGTGTCACCGGACGGGAGTGGCGCAGGCGCAGCCACAACGGGCGCGGTACGGTCGTGCTGCGGCTGATGGCAGGCGTAATCTCAACGCTCATAATGCGCTCCTCTTTCCAGTAGTTTCAGGTTGACCAGCGAGAAGACAAACAGCCCGACCAGCGTCAAAAACGTGGCGGCGGAGGCTTTGCCCAGATCGTGGGTATCCCAGGCGAGGTTCTGGATGTAATAGAGCAGCACGGTGGTGGCGTTGTCCGGGCCGCCGCGCGTCATCACCGCGACGTGGTCGATCTGGGTAATGGAGTAGATGAGTGCGGTGGTAACGACAAAGCTGATGGTCGGGCGCAGCAGCGGCAGCGTCACCTTAAAGAACACCTGCGTTGAGGTTGCCCCCTCCATGACGGCCGCTTCACGTGTGGACGCGGGAATGCCCTGCAACCCGGCGAGAAAGAACAACATGTAATAGCCTGCGAATTTCCATACACCAATCAACGCCAGCGCAAACAGCGCACTGTTGCTGCGGCCCAGCCAGTTGTTGTTCATCGGGCCAAAGAGCTGCGCCAGGTAGTGGTCGAGCATGCCGAGGCCGGGCATAAAGATAAACAGCCACAGTGCGGCGGCACTGACCATCGGGATAATCATCGGAAAGAAAAAGGCGGTGCGCAGCCAGCGGTTGACGCGGTGGTTTTCCCATAATGCCACCGCCAGCAGCAGCGCCAGCGTGACGCCCGGGATCACCGTCAGCAGCAGATAAATCAGGTTATTGAACAGCGATTGCCAGAACACGCTGTCATCTAACAGGCGGGCGAAATTGCCCAACCCGACATACGGAGCATCCTGGGTTGCCATGCGGGTATCGAACAGGCTGTCATACACCGAGCGAAAGAGTGGAAAGTAAGTAAACAGTGCCAGGAACAGCAGTGACGGCGACAGAATCAGCCAGGGAAGCCAGTATTTTCTCATAAGTTTCTGAAAACGAATTTACGGGGTTCGAAAGCCTGAGAGTCTGTGAAAAAAATGCTGCAATAGGATGGCGCGCAAATGACTGTTTAATGAACAGGTGTTCACTGTGAGGCGCTGGCGGAAACGAGAGTGTTAGGGGCAAAAAAAGCCCCGCATTCAGCGGGGCACTTTCTCACCTTTTCACTGGGGGAGATTAGAAATCCATTTTGACGGTGAACTGCACTTCGCGCGGATCGCCAATCTGGTTGCCCAGATTGTTGGTGGCAATTGACGAGGTGTAGTAGGTCTTGTCGAAGATATTTTTCAGGTTTACCTGCAACGTTACCGGGTATTGCAGCTTCATTTTGTAAGCGGCAAACGCGTCGGCAACCACGTAGCCCGGCAGGTAGTAATCCGCGCCGTTGGTGGCAGAACGGCGGCTAACGCCGTGACCGCCGCCGCCGAGGGTCAGCGTATTGCCAGCAAAGACGTTATGAATGTCGTACGTCAGGAACAGTGAACCGGTGTGGCGCGGCACGTTCGGCAGCGGTTTACCGGCATAATCGGGATCTTCCAGCACTTTTGCTGCGGTGTAGCTGTAGCTGGCAATCACGTTCATGTTCGGCGTCAATGCACCGGCGAGATCCATCTCCACACCTTGCGAGCGCACGCGCCCGGCGGTTTTCGCCACCGTATCGTCGCCGACGATCTCGTTGTACAGCACGTTACGTTTGTGAATATCAAACGCCGTGATATTGGCGGTAACGCCGTCGAACAGGTCGAATTTCGCGCCCACTTCGTAAGAGGTGGAGGTCTCCGGCGGTAAGTCGCCGATATAGCTGGCGATGGACGACTGTGGCATAAAGGCTTTCGCCACGTTACCGAACAGCGAAACCGATGGCGTGAGTTTGTAGACCAGGCCAAATTTTGGCGTCCATTTTTCGTCGCTGCTGTCGGTGTTGACGTTAAACGGACGGCCTTTCCCGGCGTACTGGGTGTAATACTGGTAACGCATCCCGGCGACGGCGATCCATTTGTCGGTCAGGTATAACGCATCCTGCGCATAAGCCGAGTAGCTCTCCTGCTTGATAGTTTGATCGCTGTCGGAGGCGGAGACGGAGGTGCATTTGCTGGCGTTGCCATAGACGGGGTTATAGATATTGAAATCTTTGACGTTTTTGCAGCGGATCATGTCGGTACGCAGCAGATCGTAATATTCATACGAAACGCCGGTGAGGATCTCATTATAAAACCCGCCAATGTTCACATTACCCTGCAGATCAGCCCGCGTGGTGTGCATGCGCTGCGTGGAACCTTGCGTGGCATCCACGCGGCGCGTCAGGTTGCCCGTGGTGGCATCGTAAGCCATCACGCGTGACTGGTTATCGCTGTATTTATCCTGGCTGAAGCCGTACTCGACTTTGCCGGTCCATTCGCTGTTAAAGCGGTACTCGGCGTTTAACTGCGCGATGTCAGATTCGCCGTCGGTGATATTAAACGGCTCATCGAAGCGGGTCTTTCTGTCGACATTTACCGCCTGTTTGGTGGTGAGATCGAAGATTGTGCCGCGATCAAACGGTGTCTGATAATCGCGGTGAGAGTAGAGCACGTTGACGGTGGCGTTATCGCCAAACCACGTCAGCGAGGGCGAAATAAAGGTGCTTTTCTCTTTACCAAAATTGCGCCAGTAATCTTCGTTTTGATACTCGCCAATCAGGCGGTACGCCAGCCGCGTCCCCTCAATCGGCCCGGTAACATCAAACTGGCCGGTTCCGCCGCCAAAACTTGACGAGGTGGCGGAGACGGAGCCGCCGAATTGGGTTTCCGGGCGTTTGGTGACCACATTGATAAGCCCGCCGGGATCGAGAATGCCGTACAGCGTAGACGCCGGGCCTTTCAGCACTTCAACGCGCGACACGTCGGCATTAAAGCTGCGCGGCACCACGGTGCGCAGGCCGTTGGTCATGATTGAACCGTCGCGGTTGGCGCCAAATCCCCGGCGTACAAACGCATCCTGCGTGCCACCGAGCGTGTTGGTTTGTACCACATTGCTGACGTTGTACAGCGCTTCGTCAAGGCTGGTGGCGTGTTGATCTTCCAGCACTTTATCGCTCACGGTGTTGACCACCTGCGGAATATCCAGCAGCGGCATGGACGTCAGCGTGGCGGTGGAAGAACTTATCGGCTGGTAGCCGGATGTCGCCTGTTTATCGGCGGAAGATGCGCCCGCCAGCACGGTAATGGTATCGCCGTCTTTGTTTTGCTCCGGCTTGTCTGCCGCGTGTGTGAACGGTGTGAAGGCCGCCCCTAAAAAGAGCGCAGAAAACAGCGCGTGCCCTTTCAGCCCGGAAATACAACGAGTTAACTCAGCCATTTATTCTACTTTTCCCGAAAAAACCTGAACAACGCAGGAGTGAACGTTTTTAAGTTTTATTGCCCGATTGCGCGACTCTACCCGTTTGCTGTGATTCACAGCGTCGGATATGTAATTGAGAATCATTCAATCATGAGGCTTTGTAGTAGTAAACGCAAAATGAAAGAAATTTGCTACAGCAGATTCAGGCGTGAAATGCGACGCGAAAAGCTGTGATGAATTCTGGTTATCTATTTGAATGTAAAATGATTATTTTTAATTGCCGCGAGGCGTTTTTTTGTAGTGACACAAAATAAAGGATTGTTTGTTTCACTGGCAACGGCACTTGACTACTACAGCAGCAAACGGCAATATCGAAAAGAGAATGAGATTTATTTTTGTTTGATGGTTTAGTGCGCGGCTATTTTCATGAGCGTGCGGCGCAGGAGTCAACATGCCACAGCAAGTGGAAAATCAAGCCGAAGGGCAAGGGATCGTGCTGGAAAGCCTGTCGGCAGGCTACCACAGCAAGGTGATTGTCAACGACATTACGCTTTCGATCCCGTCGGGGAAAATGACCGTGCTGGTCGGCGCGAACGGCTCCGGCAAATCCACGCTGCTCGGCACTATCGCCCGGATGCTCAAACCGCTCGGCGGCAGCGTGCTGCTTGATGGCAAAGCCATTCATCAACAACCCACCAAAGCCGTTTCCCGTCAGTTAGGTATTTTGCCGCAATCGCCGATTGTGCCGGAAGGGCTCACCGCGTTCGAACTGGTGTCGCGCGGGCGTTTTCCGTGGCAGAGCTTTATGCGCCAGTGGTCTGAAGAAGATGAACAGGCAGTCGTTGACGCGCTAAATCTGACCGGCACCGCGGAATTCGCGCATCAAACGGTAGACAGTCTCTCCGGGGGACAGCGTCAGCGCTGCTGGATAGCCATGGCGCTGGCCCAGCAAACGCCGGTGATCCTGCTCGATGAGCCGACAACGTTTCTCGATCTGCGCTACCAGGTGGAGATCCTCGAATTGCTGCATTCCCTGACCCGCGATCATGGACGCACCGTGGTTGCGGTGTTGCACGATCTCAATTTTGCGGTCAACTACGCCGACACGCTGGTGTTCCTGAAACAGGGGCGCTTACAAGGGGTGATTAACGAAGGCGATGCCTGTACCCCTGAGCTTATCAAACGGGTGTTTGATGTTGATGTGCAAATGTCGATTAACCCACTGACCGGAAAACCCTTTTTTATGCCGTTTCGTAAACCAGCTGGAACGAGCGCATGAGTAGCGTCGCGTTTTCCGCCCGCCGTCGTGTCGGGCGCGTGGGCGTGGCCTCACTGCTGCTGGCACTATTAGTGCTGGCGGCATCGGTCGCGCATCTCGGCCTTGGCGCGCGCTATATCGCGCCGCCAACGGTCGTCCAGGCGCTGCTGGATTTCGATCCGCGTAACTTCGATCACCGCGTCATTATCAGCCTGCGTTTGCTGCGGCTGGTGGCGGCGCTATTTACCGGCGCGGCGCTCGGCGTGGCCGGAGCATTGTTGCAATCGGTCATCCGCAACCCCTTAGGTGAGCCGCATATTCTGGGGCTAAATTCCGGTGCCGCGCTGGCGGTAGTAGCATGCACGGCGCTCGGCATTAGCTCCGGCGATGCCGCATTCAGCCGCCCGTTGATTGCCGCTGGTGGCGCTGCACTGCTCTTTTCGCTGGTGATGGTGCTTTCATCTGCGGGGCGTTCGGGTTTTACGCCGATGAAAGTGACGCTGTGCGGCGTGGCCATCTCGGCATTTGCCTCCTCAATTACCGCCGCGATCCTGATCCTTGATGAGCAAACGCTGCTCAGTATGCGCACCTGGCTGGCGGGCGATCTCGCCGGGCTGAACTGGGCGCAGATCCAGCATGCGGCAATAGCTGCCGTTATCGGTTTTGCGATGGCGTTATGGCTGGCTCCGGCACTGAACATGCTGGCGCTGGGCGACAGCATGGCGCGGGGGTTAGGTGTGTCGCTGATGCGCACGCGTGCATTGGCGCTGGTGGCGATTGCGCTGCTGTGTGGTGCGGCGGTGTCGGTGGCCGGACCGATTGGTTTTATTGGTCTGGTGGTGCCGCATATGGTACGTCGTCTTGCCGGGGATGATTTACGTGTTGTCGTGCCACTCTCGGCGCTCGGCGGCGCGCTGTTGTTGCTGGTGGCAGATATTGCCGCCCGTACGCTGCTGGCGCCGCAGGAACTGGCAACCGGTGTGATGACCGCGCTGGTGGGAGCGCCGCTGTTTATCGCGCTGGCGGCGAGGTTTTTCAAATGAGCGGCCTGTTGCCGCGCGCCGGATTACGCCGTTTGCGGGTGGGTGGTTTTTCCCGTCTGCTGCGCCCGCATGCGCTGATGTGGATTTTGGGCCTCGCCATTGTGGCGCTGGCGTTACTGCTGACGAGCGTGACACAGGGTTCGTTGCCGGTTCCGGCATCTTCTATTGGCCGCGCGTTATTTTTCCCTCAGGCGCTGAGCAGCGGGCAGCAGTACGTGGTGTGGGACATTCGCCTGCCGCGCGTGCTGATGGCGCTAATGTGCGGGGCGATGCTCGGCATGGCGGGTGCGGCGATGCAGTCGATCACCCGTAACGGGCTGGCAGATCCTGGCTTGATTGGCGTGAAAGAGGGGGCGAGCGTAGTCGTGCTGACGCTGGTGCTGTGCTTTCCAGCCGTTGGTTTAGTCTGGCGACCGCTGGCCGGTATGGCAGGGGGATTGCTCGCTGCCGGGGTGGTGATGGCGCTGGCGCGAGATGTTTCGCGCCCGCGCTTTGTGCTGCTCGGTATTGGGGTTTCCTGGACCTTCGCCGCCGGGATTGGCGCGTTTATGACCACCGCCGATGTGCGCGATGTGCAAACCGCGATGATGTGGCTGGCGGGCAGCCTGCATGCTGCGACCTGGCCGTTACTGATGGTGGCGCTGTGCTGGGCGGTTCCGGCAACGTTGATTTTACTGATAACCGCGCGCGCAGCGGATGTGGCGTTGCTCGGTAATCAGGCGGCGAGCGGGCTGGGCGTGCGCCTTGCACGACTGGAACTGCTGCGCTTTATCGCGCCGGTGCTGCTCACCGCCGCCAGCGTTTCTTGCGTGGGCAGTATCGGTTTTGTCGGCCTGATTGCCCCGCATATGGCGCACTTTCTGCTGCGCGGCGGCCAGCGGGCGCTGCTGTGGGGCAGTGCGATGCTGGGCGGGTTACTCGTGCTGCTGGCCGATTCGCTCGGGCGGTTGGCTTTTGCGCCGCTGCAAATCCCCGCCGGGATT
Organism: Kosakonia sacchari SP1; assembly: GCF_000300455.3. Classification (NCBI taxonomy): domain Bacteria; kingdom Pseudomonadati; phylum Pseudomonadota; class Gammaproteobacteria; order Enterobacterales; family Enterobacteriaceae; genus Kosakonia; species Kosakonia sacchari. The sequence continues at coordinate 4,220,076 of NZ_CP007215.2, read as the reverse complement.
GTTATCTCGCTGATTGGCGGGCCGTTTTTCTTGCTGCTGCTGTGGCAGCGGCGCGATCGTTTATAACGCTTAAAGGTCTTGTATGCGCTTACTTTTTTCGCTGCTGGTGCTGGTTGGTCTGAGTGCCAGCGCCGCGGAACCGACACAGGTTTTCACCGACGATCTCGGGCGCGTGGTGACGGTGCCATTGCACCCGAAACGCATTGTGTCGTTACACGATCTCGATATCACTATTCCGTTGATTGAGCTTGGCGTACCGCCGGTCGCCAGCCACGGGCGTACGCGCCCGGACGGCACCCATGTGCTGCGCTCCAGCGGCATGTTGACCGGTGTCGATTTTGACAATTCAGCGATTACATTTATTGGTTCAGCGGATATCGACATTGAAGCGGTGGCGGCGGCAAAACCAGACTTGATCATCACCGAGCCCAGCCGCAACACGCCGGTGGAGCAGTTAGCGAAAATCGCGCCCACCGTCAGCATCGATCATCTGGAGGGCGGTGCGCCGGATATCTACCGCAAGCTGGCGCAATTAACGGGGACGCAGGCACGTTTTGCGATCCTTGAGCGCCGTTATCATGAGCAGATCGCTGCGCTGAAAAAAACCATCGATACCAGCAAGATAACCGTGTCGGTTATTCAGGCTAACAACGGGAAAATCAACGCACTGCACAGTTATCACTCGCTGGGACGCGTGCTGCGCGACGCCGGTTTTCGTTTTCCGCCGCTTATCGATAGCATCCCCGACGGCGGGCGCATCGACGTTAGCGCTGAGCGGTTACCGGAACTGGATGCCGATTTCGTTTTTGCCACCTGGCGCGGCGATACCGGCGGTAAACCGCAGGATGAAATGGCGGCCATGGATGCGGTGATGCCGGGCTGGTGTGATTTCCTCACTGCCTGTCGCAGCGGGCATTACGTGCTGATTTCTCGTGAAGAGGCGATCTCCAACTCGTTTGCCTCACTGAGCCTGATGGTGGCGCAGGTGCAGTCGCAAATTGCCGGTCGACCGTTACCGGCGGCCAAATAAGGGCGCACGATGCTGAACAGCAAAAAAGCGAAAACGCGCGTGGATGTGTATGGGGAACGCTTTCGGGCGCGGGCGCATACGCTGTCGCCGCGTTTGCAGGCGGTGGCGCGGTATATCAATGAAAACCGCGAAGGGGTGCTGGAGCATACGGCAATTGAGATTGCCAGGGCGACGCAAACCTCCGACGCCACGGTGGTGCGCGCGATCCAGGCGCTGGGTTTCGCCGGGCTTCGCGATTTGAAGCAGACGCTGGAACACTGGTTCGGCCCGTCGGTCTCCTCGGCGGAAAAGATGAGCACCACGGTGAGTGCGCTCTCATGCGACGTCAATTCCGGCATCGATTTCGTGCTCGAAGGGCATCAGCACACCTGCGAAATCCTCTCCGCGCCGGATAACCGCTACGCGATTTCCCAGGCGGTGGCGTTGCTGGTTGAGGCGCGACAGGTGGCGATTTTCGGCATTGGCGCATCGGGGATCCTCGCAGAGTACGCCGCACGGTTGTTCAGCCGCATCGGATTACCCGCATCCCCCCTCAACCGCACCGGCATTGCCCTGTCGGAGCAGCTTATCAATTTACAGCGCGGCGATGTGCTGATCATGATGGCGCAGAAATCGGCGCATCGGGAAGGGCTGACCACGTTGAAAGAGACGCGGCGATTGGGGATCCCGGTGATTTTATTGACCAACGCTGTCGATTCGCGCTTCAGCCAGCAAGCCGATGTGGTGATCCACGTTCCGCGCGGTGGCGAGAAGGGCAAAATCCCGCTGCACGGCACCGTGCTGCTGTGTCTGGAGATGATCATCTTGTCGGTGGCGTCAGCGACGTCGCAGCGGGCAATTAAAACGGTGAAACGCATTAATGAGTTTCACCGTGGGTTAAAACCGGGCGGGAAGAAGGGTTAAGAAATAAACATCAGCGGTGATACGTCAAAACGTTTGGCTAACTTCTTAATATGGTTAAGGTTAAGCTGGCGCTCGCCGTTGAGCACTCTCGATACCATCGATTTGCTGCCAATTTCCTCCTGAAAATCAGACGTCGTCAGTTGGTGCTGATCCATCAGTGTTCTGAGCACCGCAAGTCCTGTCGGCATCGCCGCCATCTCTTCACGCAAGGCGATAATTTCCGGTTGGTTATTTTCGTAAGCACTAATTTTCGCACAAACGATATCTACCAGCGGGCTATCGGGATTGTCTATTAACAGCTGTTCTACCAGTTCCAGCGCATCCTGATAGTCTTTCTCCGTCGGATGTTCTCCCAGCAGCGGGACCGCAGCGATGAGCGCATGGGTGGCTTTTAATGCATCAGCGACGATCATTTTTTCTTCCCCTTAGTACGATGCTGTTCGGTAAAACGGTCGTATTCCTTATGTGTGAAGATATGGCGCACATAAAACTTTTGGCTTTCGAAAAAGATCAGTGCCACAACCCTTAAATTATTATTCGCAATATCAATAATGTAATGCTTACTCAGATATTTGAAGTTATCCAGTGTGGGATACAACTTCTTGAGATCCTCTGGCGTTGGGCAGTGCGCTTTTTCGATGGTTTTCGCCAGAGTGAGTAGCGCAACTTTGTGTTGAGGGAAGCGTAAGACTGCTTCCTGAATCGCCTTCAATGATATTAAATGCATTCCTTTACCTTGTGCGTCCGTTGCCAATAAGTCAACAATACGGTGTTGGTTGCCATTTAGTCAACGATTTTGTGTGCTTCTAGCGATGACGCCGCGCCCACCGATAAACTACCAGCGCGGCGCTGTAAGCCATCACAATCGCGAGGCTCATTTTCCACATCGCTTCACCGCCGATGCCGGAAAGTGGCGTGGCAATGCCGCCGAAGATAAACATCAGCATCCCCAGCAGCGCCGAGGCGGTGCCGGAATCGCATGCTTCCACGCTGTTCATTGCTGCCGAACCGGCGATGGTGGAAATCCCGCTGTTCAGCGCGACGGTGAAAAACAGTCCTGCCAGCGCCAGCATTGCCATGCCGCGCCATGCAAAAAAAGCAGTCAGCAGCGCGGTGATCACCGCCAGTACCAGCCCGATGCCGAGCAGTTTCTGCCCGTCAATACGTCGCGCCAGGCGGGCGAAAATCAGTGCGGAAATAATCAAGCCAATCCCGTTGAAGCCAAACAGCAGGCTGAATTGCATTGCTGTAAGGCCATATTCGTTTTGCAGCACGAACGAGGATGAACCGATATACGAAAACAGCCCGGCCAGCATAAAGGCCTGGATAAAGCAGTACATGGAAAATGGCTTGTTCTTCAGCACATTGACAGAGGTTTTTAACAGCGAGCCGCCGTGGTTTTTCTCCTGCAGAGTCTCTTTCAACACCAGCATGGCAGAAAGCAGCAGTACCACACCGATGACCGCCATGGTCCAGAACAGCGCCCGCCAGTGCAGGGTTGAGGTGATATACCCGCCGAGCACCGGGGAAACAATCGGCGCAATGCCGTTAATGGTCATCAGCAGGGCGAAAAATTGCGTCAGCAGCGTGCCGTGATATTTATCGCGCGCGATGGCGCGTGACAGCACGGAACCGCCCGCTCCGGCAATGCCCTGAATAAAACGCCAGAAAATCAGCCAGTAGATACTCTGCGTAGTGGCGCACAGTACTGAGGAGACGATAAATAGCAGCAGCGACAGCAGCAGCGGGCGTTTGCGACCCATCCGGTCGCTGAGTGGCCCGAAAAAAAGCTGCCCCAGCCCTAAGCCGATAAGCGAAGCGGTCAGCGAAAGCTGGATCAGCGTGTTTGATGTGCCCAACTGTTGGCTGATATCCGGCAACGCGGGCAGGTAAAGATCGGTACAAATCGGCCCCATGGCCGTGAGCATGCCCAGCACGATGGCAAAGGCGGGAGAAATCCGTGACATAACTGCTCCGAAAACGCGCCGGTCAGCCCGGCGCAAAGGGGTTAACTGACGCCACCGCCCAGCGATTGCCAGAGCGTTACGCGGTTTTGCAGATCGGTTTGTTGCAGCGAAATCAGCGACTCTTTTGCCGTCCACAGCGCGCGCTGCGCGGTCAGCACCGACAAGTAATCGCCGGTTCCGGCGCTGTACTGGCGCTGGGCGATATCCAGTGCTTTCTGCTCTGCGACGACATATTCACGCTGTGCGTCGAGTTGTTCGTTGAGCGTTTCGCGCCGCGCCAGCGCATCGGCAACATCTTTAAACGCGCTCTGAATGGTTTTCTCGTAGGTCGCGATCAGCCCTTTTTTCTCGGCTTCGGCGTAACGCAACTGCGCGACATTTTTCCCCCCGGCAAACAGCGGCAGCGAAATGGATGGCGCGAAAGACCACACTTGCAGGCCGTGGCTAAACAAGGAGGAGAGCGAATCGCTGCCCACCCCGGCGCTGGCGGTCAGCGAAATGGTCGGGAAGAAGTTCGCCCGCGCCGCGCCGATATTGGCGTTGGCGCTTTTCAGGTTATGTTCCGCTTCCTGAATATCCGGGCGACGCAGCAGCACGGAAGAAGACACGCCCGCTGGCGTCAGCGTAATGCTGTTGTCGGCAAGACTTTCCAGCGTACCCGGCAGCAGCGACTCAGGAACTGTGTCACCCGCCAGTAAATTGAGCGCGTTTTTATCCTGCGCCACCTGCGTTTGATAGCTGGCGACGCTGGCACGCGCCTGCTGGAACACCGCCATCGCATCGGCGGTATCGCTGGCGGCTGCCACGCCGATCTGCTGTTTACGTTTGACAATGTTCAGCGAGTTTTGCGCGCTCTCCATCGTCTGCTTCGCAAGCACAAGATTGCTGTTATCCGCCGCCAGCGTCACCCAGGCGGTGGTGATTTCCGCCACCATGCTCAGGCGCGTGTTTTGCGCTGTGTACTCGCTGGCAAGCCAGGTTTCACGCTCTGCGCGGGTCAGGCTCTGGTTACGGCCAAACAGATCCAGCTCGAAGCTGGAAACCGCGCCATCGGCTTCGGCGCTGCTGGTTAATCCAGTGGCGACGGTGCGGCTGCGAGTGCTGCTGAGTTCGGCATTCAGCGTCGGGAACAGCGCGGCGCGGTCTTCGGCATACAACGCGCGCGCGGCATCGATGTCGGCAATCGCTTTTTGCACATCGCGGTTATGGGTCAGCGCATTGCTGACCACTTGTTTCAGGCGGCTGTCGTTAACGATCTGCTGCCAGTCGGCGGCCACGGCTTTTGCCTGGCCTTGCGCGCCCGGTAACGTCGTGGGAATAGGCGCCTGCGGGCGCTGGTAAGTCGGGTCGAGAGAGACGCAACCGGCGCTCAGCAGGGCGAGGAAAAGAACACTGATACGCAACATAATTACTCCTGACGTGCGCGTTTACCGGTGAACAGTTTTTTCACCAGTACAAAGAACAGAGGGACAAAGAAGATGGCCAGCAGTGTCGCGGTGAGCGTCCCGCCGATGATCCCGGTGCCGATCGCGACGCGGCTGTTCGCGCCTGCGCCAGTGGCGACGGCCAGCGGCGTAACCCCGGCGATAAACGCCAGTGACGTCATCATGATCGGGCGCAGGCGAGTCCGCGCCGCACGCAGCGCCGCGCGTGATAAAGAGCTGCCCTGGTGAACGGCCGCTTCGGCGAACTCGACAATCAGAATGGCGTTTTTCGACGACAGACCAATGGTGGTCAGCAGCGCGACCTGAAAGTAAACATCGTTACTTAATCCGCGCATCCACGCCGCCAGCGCCGCGCCCAGCAAGCCCAGCGGGATAACCAGGATCACCGAAAGCGGTACAGACCAGCTCTCATACAGCGCCGCAAGGCACAGGAACACCACCATGATTGAGATGGCATACAGGCTCATGGCCTGTCCGCTGGCGAGTTTCTCCTGCAATGACAAGCCGCTCCACGCCCAGGTTGTCCCGGCCGGTAAGACGTTGGCGAGATTTTCCATTTTGGTCATCGCTACGCCGGAACTGAAGCCGCTGGCGTTCTCGCCCTGAATTTCGTAAGCGGCGGAACCGTTGTAACGCACCAGCGTTTCCGGGCCATATTCCCAGCGCGTGGTGGCGAAAGCCGAGAACGGCGTCATGTCGTTATTGCTGCCGCGCACAAACCATTTATTCAGATCCGCAGGTGCGGCGCGGGAATCGCTTTCGCCCTGGATATAGACCTTTTTCACGCGTCCGCGATCGATAAAGTCATTCACGTAGGTACCGCCCCAGGCGCTGGAGAGCGTGTTGCTGACATCACTCAGTGAAAGCCCCAGCGCCACCGCTTTGTTGCTATCGATATCGACCTGTAACTGCGGTGTTTCCGGCAGCGCGTTGGCGCGCACGGCGGTAAGTTCGTTGCTCTGATTAGCGCTCGCCAGCAACTGATTGCGCAGTTTCAGCAACTGGTCGCGATCGGTGCTGCCGCTGGCGAGCAATTCAAAGGTGAAACCGTTGCTTTGACCGAGCCCGTCCACCGAAGGTGGCGTCATGGCGAAGATGCTGGCATCGCGGATACTGCTTAACTCGCGGCTGGCGCGCTGGGCAATCGCCTGTGCGGTATTTTCCGCGCCTTTACGTTGCGACCAGTTTTTCAGTGAAACGAAGGCCATCCCGGCATTCTGCCCGCTGCCGCTAAAGCTAAAACCGGTCACGGTGAAGATGGCCTCGGTGTTGGCTTTCTCGGTGTTGAGGAACCAGTCGGTCACCTTGCTGGCGACCGCGTCGGTACGCGTGGCAGTCGCCCCGGCGGGCAGGGTGAACTGCACCATGATTTCGCCCTGGTCTTCTGTCGGCAGGAAGCTGCCAGGCAGACGCCACATCACAAACGCCATGGCTGCACAAAGCACGGCGTACGTGCCGGCCACGGCAACCGTGCGGCGCAGCACGCGTAATACACCGTGTTGATACTTGTGCTCGGTGTTGTTGTAAAAGCGGTTAAACGCGCCGAAGAACCCTTTTTTATGCGGCGTGCTGTGTTGCATTACCGAGCCGCAGAGTGCTGGCGTTAAGGTCAACGCAACGACGACCGACAACGTCATCGCCGAGATAATGGTGACGGAGAACTGGCGGTAAATCACCCCGGTGGAACCGCCGAAAAAGGCCATCGGCAGAAAGACGGCAGAGAGCACCAGCGCAATCGCGATCAGCGCCCCGGAGATTTCACCCATCGATTTGATGGTGGCATCTAGGGCGGGCAGGCCTTCGTCGTGCATGATGCGCTCGACGTTCTCCACCACCACAATGGCGTCATCCACCAGCAGGCCGATTGCCAGCACCATGGCGAACAGCGTCAGGGTGTTGATCGAATAACCAAACAGCGCCAGCACGCTAAACGTCCCCAGCAACACCACCGGCACCGCCAGCGCCGGGATAAGCGTCGCGCGGATATTTTGCAAAAACAGGTACATCACGCAGACCACCAGAATGATGGCTTCAATCAGCGTTTGCACCACGTCTTCAATCGAGATCTTAATAAATTCGGTGCTGTCTTTCGGGTACGCTACATCGTAGCCCTGCGGCATGCTGTGGCGGTACTCGGCGATTTTATCTTTCACGCGTGTTGCGGTATCCAGCGCGTTCGCGCCGGGCGCCAGCATCACCGCCAGACCGGCAGCCGGGTGGCCGTTCAGCTTCGCTGAAGCGACATAATCTTCACTGCCCATTTCAACACGCGCGACATCTTTCACCCGCACGACCGCGCCGCTGCTCTCGCTTTTGATGATAATGTCCTGGAACTGCGCCACAGTTTGCAGGCGCGACTGGGCGCGCACCGTGGCGGTGAGCTGCTGTTGGCCGGAAGAGGGTAATGCACCGATTTTACCGGCAGAAACCTGTACGTTTTGCGCTTCAATCGCGGTCTGCACATCGGATGGCATCAGCGAGTACGAGGCGAGTTTGTCGGGATCCATCCAGATTCGCATCGCGTATTCTGCGCCAAACACCTGCAAGCTACCGACACCGTTCACGCGTGCCAGCGGATCCTGCATGTTACTGACCAGCCAGTCGGCGATATCGGAACTGGTGGCGCGGTCGGTTTTGTCGTACAGCCCCATGATCAGCAGGAAGTTGCTCTGGGATTTCACCACCGTCACGCCGGATTGAGTGACTTCCGTCGGTAAGCGGGATTCCGCCTGCTGCACCTTGTTTTGCACCTGCACTTGCGCCGTATCCGGATCAGTGCCCTGCTCAAAGGTGACGGTGATATCCACCTGGCCATCGGAGCTGCTGGTGGAGGTGAAATAGAGCAGGTTATCCAGCCCGGTAAGTTGCTGTTCGATTACCTGGGTGACGCTGTTTTCCAGCGTCTGCGCCGAGGCGCCGGTATAGGTAGCGCTGATCTTTATCGCAGGTGGCGCAACATCCGGATACTGCGCGATCGGCAAGGTGCGGATCGCCAGAATACCGGCCATCATGATAAGGATGGCGATCACCCAGGCGAAAACCGGGCGGCGCACAAAGAAGCTGGAGAACATCAGGCTTTTCCTCCATTGTCTTGCGGGATCTCAACGGCTTTCACAGTCGATCCCGCGGCGACTTTATCGGTGCCTTCGACGATCAGCTTGTCGCCATTTTCCAGGCCTTTCAGAACTAACCATTTATCGCCATAGGTATCGCCGGTTTCGATGTTGCGCTGCTCAACCTGATTCTTCGCATTGACGACCAGCGCAGTGGCATTGCCTTTCGCATCACGCGTGACGCCTTGCTGCGGCGCGAGGATCGCGTTTGCCATCACCCCTTCTTCCACGCGGGCGCGCACAAACATCCCCGGCAGCAATTGCTGGTGCGGGTTGGGGAACACCGCGCGCAGCGTAACGGAGCCGGTGGATTCATCGACGGCAACTTCGGTCAGCGCCAGGCGGCCTTTTTCACTATAGGTACTGCCATCTTCCAGCGTCAGCGTGACGGCGAGCGTATTGCTGTCGCTGGCCAGCGCTTGCTGGCGCAGACGCAGCAGATCGACACTTGAACGGGTAAGATCGACATACATGGTGTCGAGCCCGCGCACGGTTGCCAGTGCCGTGGTCTGTTCCGCCGTGACCAGTGCGCCAGGTGTGACGGACGAGATGCCAATGCGCCCGCTGATCGGTGAAGTGACGGTGGTCCAGTTCAGGTTGATGCGCGCGCTTTCCAGCGCCGCTTTTTTCGCGCTTACGCTGGCTTTGTCCTGTGCGCAGGTCGATTGCGCATCGTCAGCGTCCTGGCGCGAGACGCCATCCTCTTTCACCAGTTGCGCGTAGCGGGTGGCTTTCTGGCAATCGGATATTACCAGCGCCTGCGCCTGTTTCAGCGCGGCGTCGGCTTCATCAAACGTGGCGCGGTAGCTGGAAGGGTCGATCTGGTAAAGCGCCTGCCCGGCCTTTACCGTATCGCCTTCCGTAAACAGGCGTTTTTGAATAATGCCGCCAACTTGCGGTCGCACTTCTGCGGAGAGTGACGCGGCGGTACGCCCGGTTAACTGGCTGGTCACGGCGAGCGGCTGGCTTTTCAGGGTGACGATGCCGACTTCCTGAGTGGGGTGTTGTGCAGGTGGTGTGGCGTTATCGCATCCAACCAGCGTGAATGCGGCCATCAACGTTGTAGTTATTAACTTCATGACTATTTTCCTGGCATAAGCGAAGCCTGCCCGTTTTTAAAACAGGATAATAAGCAGGCGAGTTGGCGCTTATTTCCGAAGGGCTGGAAATAAGCGCGGGTTTATATTTGTCGGGTTATTTCTTTGGCAGAAATATCATGGTGATAATTTCCTGATACAGCTCTTTTAACTGTGCCGGGTTGCATTTTTGTGGCGTTAAACGGCGCAATGTCGCGCCTTCCATCAAGCCTGCCAGCAGCTCAACGCAGCAGCGTACTTGCTCGGCGCTTAAATGTGGATGTCGGCTCTGCATATGGTTGCAGGCATTGTTAAACATGCGGGCATCGGCTTCGACCATCATTGCCTGAACGTGTGGGTTGCGCGTCGCTTCTGCCGACATCTCCAGCATTAACGCGTCGTCATCCGGGCTGAGCGTTTGCCGCCAGGCCAGCACCTCCGGCAGGTGCGTGGTTTCGGCTTTGTTTTCCATTTCGGCGATGCGGTAGTCGATGATTCGGCGAACAATCTCCTCAATAATGGCGTCTTTACTGCTGAAATAGCGGTAGATCTGCCCGACGCTCAACTGGGCTTCGAGGGCGATTTGCGACATGCTGGCGGCGTGAAAGCCGCTCACACGAAAACGCCGACGGGCGGCGGCGATAATCTCATCTTTACGCTGCTGATGGCGTTGTTCCTGCGTGGCTTTCGGCGGCATCGGTAACCCTCGGTTGATCGCTTTTTGAGAGTGATCGTTCTCAATTATCAAATAGATTAAACGAAGTTATATTTTTCGCGTAAACATTTCCTGCGCAAATTATTGGAATTTACAAAACTTGCTATTGTGAAGAAATAATGAAAAACAATGAAGAAATGCGCCAGAAAATAATAGCGAAGAGAGTTGGTATTAATTTGAAGGCATTGTGAGGGAGTACAAATAGAATAAACCGGTGCCATTTATCGGCACCGGTTATTTTTGTGCGTTTATTCTTTTCTCTGCTGATGAATGGCCAGCCCGCTTTCGCCCGGCGCAATCTCCGGACGCAGGGTTAACGCCGGTATGGTGTAATCCCCGCCGTTTTGCTGGCGAAACGGCAGCGGCGGCGTCTGCCATAACGTATCCAGCCGCTGTGCCAGCTCTTCACGGTGCGCGGCGAATCGCGCGTCATCAACGCGACTGGTGCGATAAATCACCAGCGGCGGCAGCACCTCAAAACCCGGGTAAAACAACATGCCGTGCTGGATTGGAAACAGAATGTCGTCGATAGGGCCATTAATACCGCGCGGGCTGTAGTGCGATTCCCAACCGCCAGCGGTGACCAGCAGCATGGCGCGCTTACCGGCCAGGCTGCCTTCGCCGTAGCGATCGCCCCAGTGTGTGTCGCTGTGCTCGCCTACACCGTAGGCGAAGCCGCAGGCGTAAACGCGGTCGAACCAGCCTTTCATGATGGCGGGCATGGAAAACCACCACAGTGGAAACTGGAAAATCACTGCGTCGGCCCATAACAGTTTGGCCTGTTCGGCGGCGATATCCGCAGCTTGTCGGCCCTGCTCGAAGGCGTGTTTCGAATCTGCCGACGGGTTGAAAACATCGTTAACGGGCGCATCAAGGCTATCGTTCGCATCGAGCTGCGCTTTCCACTGCATGGCGTACAGGTCGGAAACCTCGACTTGGTGACCTGCTTTTTCAAGATGCTGCACGGCAAATTCTTTCAGCGCGCCATTGAGCGAATGCGGCTGCGGATGGGCATAAACAATCAAGACATTCATAACAACTCCCGGCAATAAGATTGAAGCTGCAGGGTAGGTGAAGCGCAGATATAGTAGAAATTAATTACTGATATCACAGGTATAGCCATGGTTAATCTCAACCGCCTGGATCTGAACTTGCTGCTGACGCTGGATGTATTGCTCCGTGAGCACAATGTCACACGCGCGGCGCAGCGGCTGAATCTTTCTCAGCCTTCGGTGAGTGTGCAACTGGCGCGGCTGCGCGAGATCTTTGATGATCCGTTGCTGTTGCCTGGCCCGCGCGGTATGCAACCGACCGTGCGGGCGGACGAACTACGTGAACCGTTACGCCAGGCGCTGGAAGCGCTGGAGCGCGCGGTGTCGCCAGTCAGTGCGTTTGACCCCGCCCGTGCCAGTGTCACCTGGCGCATTGCGGCGACGGATTACACCGAATCGGCGGTGCTGTTGCCGCTGCTTAACACTTTGCGTCGCGAGGCGCCCGCCAGCCGCCTCGCGGTGTTTGAACTTAACCCCGGCCAGATTAAGCGCCAGGCCGAGCAGGGTGATATCGATCTGTTCTTCCATTTGCGTGAAGGCGCACCGGCGTCGCTGCACCAGCGGTTATTGTTTACTGAGCGCTATGTCCTTGCGGGGCGTTTAGGCCATCCCGCGCTTAAACACCGCCCGTCGCTCAAACAGTTCTGTCAGCTGGAGCATGTGATTGTTTCGCCGGAGGGTGGCGGTTTTCAGGCGGCAACGGACGACGCGCTGGCGGCTCGCGGGTTGACGCGCAATGTGGTGCTTTCGGTGCCGCATTTCCTGTTTATGCTGGATGTGCTGGCGCGCACCGATTTGGTCGCCGTGCTGCCGGAGCGGCTTGTCGCCAACACTGGCGCATTGCAGGTCGTTGATCCGCCTCTTGATCTGCCAGGCTTCGATATGCTGATGCTCTGGCATGAGCGGTTGCATCGCGATCCCGGACATAAATGGCTGCGCCAGCAGGTTCTCGCTGTGTTGGGAAACGCTGATCGGACTAACACGCCGTAATGAGTATGTTGAGAATAATTCTCAACATTATTGAAGCGCGTCAGGGCGAATGATAAGGTGTAGGCCATTTCGCCCGCGCGTGGGTGAGGGTTCGACAGATAGCGATGGCTGCCGTCTATGCAAAAAAGACACTTTTCAGTAGAAGACTTTATCGGTTTTGGTGAGCGTTATGGGATTGATTACCGCTTCCCGTCGCTGGCAACCGGTCTTTTCAGCAAAGCTCAGCGCATTGTGATTCAGGGCGACGTCGAAGAGATGACGCTCTCTTCTGGTATCAACCTTACCCGTTCTGATATTCGCGTTCTGCAACCTTATGAAACCACCTCGCTGCACAGTTGCCCGCTCTATATGCTGGTGGTGCTGGAAGGCAGCGTGATGCTGCGCCTGAACGGCGAAGCGTTTGTTGTGCGCTCCGGCATGGCATTTACTTCGCGCCTGAGCGAGCACCAGGTGATGAATGCCAGCCATCTGGCGGATTGCCATCTGCGCACCTTATCGCTTGGCGTCGATTCGGCAAGCTGCTGGCAATCACCGCTCCTCTCCGCACTTTTACAGCAGTGGGAAGCGCATGGCGTCCCGACCTTTTTATGGCAGGTGCCAAGCTTTTTACTGTCGGGTTTACAGCAAACCCAGCAAGCCTCGCTGCCTGCGCTCTCCCGCCAACTGATGCTGGAAGGCGTGATGCTGCAACTGCTGGGTAACGCGCTGTCGCAGCGCATGCAAGGGCAGGAGAGACGCCGCCCGGTTCAGTGTGGTGCACAGCAGCGGCTGGAAAACGTGCGCCGTTTACTGGAACAGCACCCCGAAAAAGAGTACACCCTGGCAGCACTGGCGCAGCTGGCGGCGATGAGCGCCAGCAGCCTGCGCGTGAAGTTCCGCCAGGCGTACGGTCACTCTGTATTTGATTACCTGCGCGACTGCCGTCTTGAACTGGCGCGTCGCTATCTGGCTGAAGGCTACAGCGTGCAGCAGGCCGCGTGGATGTCCGGTTATCAACACGCCACTAACTTTTCCACCGCGTTTCGCCGCCGCTACGGTATGGCGCCCAGCGAAATTCGCGCGTCCTGATTTCCCCTGTGTAGACCAGCTTTGCTGATGCGGGCGCGGTTTTATCATCGCGCATACGTGAATCATCACTGCGCATAGCTATCGGCGAATTCAAAAGGGTAATAATTCTTATTTACAATAATAATGGCTTCTGGAGATTTTCATGTTCGCAAAAACGCGACTGGCGCTGATGATTGGCTGCATAACCGGCGGGATGAGCGTAACGGTGCTGGCACAAGAGACAACTCCCGGCAACGATACCGTGGTAGTGACTTCACAAATGCAAAGCGGCGCGACCAAACTGGAGACGCCGGATATCGAAACGCCGCAGGCGGTATCGATTGTCACCCGCCAGCAGTATGAAGAGCAGGGTGCCATCAGCGTGCGCCAGGCGGTGAGCTACACGCCGGGTGTCTACAGCAACCAGATTGGTGCATCCAACCGTTTTGACTATATCGTGCTGCGCGGTTTTTCTGACGGTAGCCTGGATAACGTCTATCTCGACGGGCTGAAAATGATGGGCGACACCAACTCCCACAGCTCGCTGGTTATCGATCCGTGGTTCCTGGATAGCGTGGAAGTGGTGCGCGGCCCGGCATCGGTGCTGTATGGGCGTTCATCGCCAGGCGGTATTGTGGCGCTGAATTCGCGCAAGCCATCGTTTGACCCCGGCGGTGAAGTGAAGCTGTTCGCCGGAAATAATAACCAACGCGGCGCGGCGTTTGATGTCACCGGCCCGGTGGATGATAACGACCGTGTGGCGGTGCGTTTAACCGGAATGACGCGCTATGCGGATTCGCAGTTTGACCACCTGAAAGAGCAGCGTTACGCCATCGCGCCAAGCCTGACCTGGCGCATTACCGATCACACGCGCCTGGAGCTTATGGCTTACCTGCATCGCGATCCCGAAGGTGGCAGCCACTCCGGTTTGCCGTATGAAGGCACCGTAGTGCCGCACGCGGGCAAGAAAATCTCCAACACCTTCTTTGAAGGCGAAGATGATTACGACAAATACGATCGCCGCGAAAATATGGTCGGCTACAACGTTGAACACGCCTTCGACAGCGGCTGGTCGGTGCGCCAGAAACTGCGCTACCTGCACACCACTGTCGATCTGAACCAGGTGTATGCCTCGGGCTGGCTGAACGATAGCGAGCTGAAGCGGGGTTACTCCGGCTCGGATGAATCGCTCTCGGCGGTGACGCTGGATAACCAGATCGATGGCAGCATTGATACCGGCGTGATCAACCATCGCTTGCTGTTTGGCGTGGATTATCAGCGTCGCAGCAATAATGTCACCGCCTCTACGGGCAACTTCCCGGCGATCGATGCTTTCCACCCGGTTTATGGCGCCGATCCACTGTCGATCAGTGTTTATAGCCGCGAAAAGCACAAACTTGAGCAGACCGGGATCTACGCCCAGGATCAGATGTCACTCGACAGATGGCGTCTGACGCTCGGCGGTCGTCACGATCAGGTGAAGATCACCAACGTCAATAAGATCAACGACACCAGCGATACACTGGATAAGAACCACTTCAGCAGCCGCGCGGCGCTGATGTACCTGTTTGATAGCGGTTTTGCGCCGTATGTCAGCTACTCAACCGCGTTCACGCCAACCAGCTTTACCGACGAGTACGGCAAGATCCTGCAACCGATGAAAGGCAAACAGTGGGAAGCGGGGCTGAAGTTCCAGCCGGAAGGCTCGCAAACCATGTACAGCGCGTCGGTGTATCGCATCAATCAGGAGAACATCGCCACCAAAGTGGAGCCGACCGATCCCTACCGTTCCATTGGCGAGATCGAATCCGAAGGCGTGGAACTTGAAGCCGTGGGTCAACTGACGGACACCCTGCGATTGCAGGCGGCTTACACCTACAACGACATTCGCTACAAAAAGAGCAGTGCGCAGGAGCAGGGCAAACGTGCGGTGTACGCGCCGCGTAACCAGGCCAGTGCGTGGCTCAGTTATGACGTGAAAGAGGGGGCGCTGAACGGGCTGACCGTCGGTTCCGGCGTGCGCTATGTCAATGGCATCACCTCCGATCGCCAGAACACGCACACGCTGCCGTCTTACACGCTGGTTGATCTGGCGGTGGGTTATGACCTGAGTCATGTGGGACTGAAAGGGTTGAGCGCGCAGGTTAACGTCAACAACCTGACTGACAAACGCTATGTCGCGGCGTGTAACTCACTCTCTTACTGCTATTTCGGTGCGGAACGCAGCATCGTCGGCAGCCTCTCGTACCGCTTCTGATGCTCTGATTTCACCCGGCTTTGCGCCGGGTGAAAGCCTGGCATTAGCTCAAATCCACGTTTTTGTGACCAAAGAACCAGGTGGCGAGAAAACCGCACACGTAGGCGACGACTACACCGGCGGCGTAAACTGCCATTCCCGTGTAGATCCCCTGACCGGAAGTCATCAACGGCAGCGCCACCAGGCCGGATGGGCCAAACACGGTGTTGAGTCCAACCGGCAAACCGAACCAGGCGAAAGTGCCAATAAAGAAACCACCACAGGCGCCGCCGATACAGGCCGTGACAAACGGTTTTACGCGCGGCAGCGTGACGGCGTAAATCAACGGTTCGCCCACCCCGAGCAGTCCGGGAATGATCGCGCCACGAATCTGATTGCGCAGAATCGACTCGCGCGCCGAGCGGAAATAAAGCGCCAGCGCCGCGCCCACCTGGCCGCCGCCCGCCATCGCCAGGATCGGGAACAGCGAGTTAAAGCCCTGCGCATCCATCAGTGCGAAATAGACCGGAATAAAACCCTGATGCACACCAAACACGACGGCAATCAGGAACAGCCCGGCCAGCACCGCACAGCCGAATGGGTTGCCGTTAAGGTGCAGGAATAACCAGGACATGCCTTTAAACAGCTCAACGCCGATCGGCATAATCACCGTGAAGGTTAACGCGCCGGTAATCAGTAGCGTCAGCAACGAGGTGAGGATCATGTCGAGATTATCCGGCATGAATTTACGGATCTGCCGCTCTATCCACGCGCCGGTGATTGCTGCGATCAACACGCCAATAATGTTGCCGCGCGGATCGATTCCCATACCAAAAAAGTTATCGATGCCGGAAAAATAGCCCACTGTCGCTTTTGGATCGTAACCGAGCACAAAGAGCGCGGCGATGATCGCGCCATTAACGCCGCTACCGCCAAAGGCTTTTTGCGCGTTATAGCCAATTAAAATCGGCAGGAAAGTGAACAGCGCTTTGCCGAAAACTTTCATATAACCAATGATATGGACAAGGGTGGCATTTTTTTCGGCGGCATTGATAATCAGGCTTTGTTCAATCAGGGTAGCGAAGCCAAGCAGCATCCCGGCGGCGATAAAGCCAGGGATTAACGGGGTGAAAATGGTCGAAAACTTCGCCAGAAACTGATGCACGCCGCTGGTCTGTTTCGCTTTCATCTGCTGTTTGGTATCGCTGGCGATACTTTTTAGTGACGCCGTTTCCACAGAGGCGCTGACGCTGCCTGTCATCGCGCTCATCATTTCTGCCGCCGTTTGCGCTTTGCCGGGGCCAACGATGATTTGCAACTGATCCTCGCTATTGACCACGCCAAGAACCCCGGGCAGCGCTTTGAGCCCGGCGTTATCAACCAGCGCATCGTTGTTTAACGTCAGGCGCAGCCGCGTCATGCAGTTGCCGCAGGTTTTAATATTCTCTTTGCCACCCACCAATTGCAGGATAGCGGCAATAAACTGTTCGCTGATTTTGGCCATTAGTTGACTCCCGCGTGAGCCAGCGCTTGGCGAATAAACCCACCGTTATCGGCTAACAGGCGTGCTGCCTGTTCAGCGCTCAGTCCGCCTAACACCATCACGATGGCGGTTTTACAATGCCCATCGCAGGCTTGCAGCGCCTGGGTCGCGGTGGCGCTGTCGCAATCGGTCGCTTCCATCACGATATTGATTTGCCGCTGCACCAGCTTCTGGTTGGTGGCTTCCACATCAACCATTAAGTTGCCGTACACTTTGCCGCTGCGGATCATCGCGCCGGTGGTCAGCATGTTCAGCACCAGTTTTTGCGCCGTTCCGGCTTTCATTCGCGACGAGCCGGTAACGACTTCTGCGCCCACTACCGGCACGATGGCGATATCGGCGATTTGCGCCATTTCACTGCCTGCGTTACAGGTCAGCGCGACGGTGGTCGCACCGAGTTTTTGGGCGTACTGCATAGCGGCAATGACATACGGCGTGCGGCCGCTGGCGGCGATGCCGACCAGGATGTCGCTCGCGTTAAAATTGAGCGCTTTAAGGTCGTCAACGCCGAGCGTCAGGCTATCTTCGGCGTTTTCTACCGCCTGCAAAATGGCACGATGACCACCGGCTATCAAACCAACTACCTGCTCGCGCGGCGTGCCATACGTTGGCGGGCATTCACTGGCATCAAGGATCCCAAGCCGCCCGGATGTACCCGCGCCGCAGTAAATCAAGCGCCCACCTTTTTGGAAAGCTGCCACAATGGCGTCCACCGCCTGTGCGATCGCCGGGATCGTTTTTTCCACCGCCAACGCCACTTTTTGATCTTCACGGTTGATAACTCTCAACATCGCTTCGGTATCAAGCATGTCAATGTCAGCGCTGGCGGTATTGCGGCCTTCGGTAGTCAGTCTGGAGAGATCAATGTTCATCAACGTTTCGCTCAACTCGGTTTCACTGTTCTTTGCCTGCTGCGCTGCGGCTCAGGCACCCGGTAAGGAATAATATATTACTCATAAAATGTTTAATAAGAATAATTTATTCTTATTTGCTTATTACGCCAGAAATGTGATGCCGTTCATACGGCAATATTGCACACAGATTTTACTTACCGGCATGTTTTCTAAGACTTAATTATTTAATGTCATTGATTGATGGGACTTTTCTTCCTGTCTGCGTTAAAAGACCCACCGGCTTTATCACTCCGTGGTCAGTCACAAACACCATTATGACGCCTGTTATCTGCAAGGATGATGCAATGCATAAGTTGAATTACGCCGCTACTTTCCCTCACTGGCAGAGCCCGCAGCTGTCGCTGCGTTGCAATTTACAGTGGCGCAGTTTTGCAAAGGTAGCGGTGCTCTTTGATATGCAGGAGGAGGCATTGCTCGCTACGCAATGCGCAGTGTTAAGCCAGGCAGGTATAAGCGCGGAACAACTCTGGCCCGTTGCCAGAGCGTCGGGTAGTGATGGCAGACTGGCTGAATTACAGACACAGTGCATGGTATTGAGCGAAGCGCAACGGCAAGGGTGGCGCAATGTCCTGCTGTTCGATGCTGGCTTTCAGTTGACGCAGGACGAGAGGGTATTCACCCAGGCGAATCGCATCTTTACGAGCCTTAATCGGCTGGACTGGCATGCGTTGCTGCTGGGCGGGCATTATCAGCATTTCTCGCCATTGCTGGCGCTGCCTGGCATTGCGCGTGTGCATCATGCTGATAGCGCTGCAGCCTATGCCGTTAACGCCAGCTATTACCCTGTGTTATTAAATGCTTACCATCGTGCGATAGAGCATGCCGCCAGCCTTAATGAACTTTGGCCATTATTAATGGGGAAACATTGCTGGCTGGCGGTGAATCCGGGCCTGGTTAGCTGGCGTGATAACAACCTCACGCCGGTTCCTACCTGTCGTCCAGCGGGTAGAGAAAGATCATTCCGTTTTGCATAGTGACCAGCGGCACGCCATCTGGCCAAAGTTGCTGCATACGCACTTGCGAATGCATCAGTAAATCAATGTTGCTGGCAAGCAGCGAGGTGTCCGGCGAGGGAACGAAATGAATGGGGGTATAGGTAAAAATGCGTTTCTCACCCTCCTGTTTTTTCTGCACGAAGTTCCCTTTGAGCCTGAACTGAGGGTTAGTCGGACTGCTGACATGGCTGACGATCGTCTCTCCAACGGTGGACAGCCGGACGTCATAAAGCTCTTTTTGCTGCTGCGGCAAATCGTAGAAACCGAATTGCTGCGTTATGTTACTGCCCGGTTTTAATGCGGGCTGCGAACGATGCCAAAAATAGCCGCAGGCAGCGATAATCAGCGCCGTGAGCATCAGCATTACACCGTACTTATGCGGTCTTACAAGGCGCCATTTCATTGAGTTTTCTCCGCGTTTCATCAAGTATCAATTCATTAAGCGAAGCCAAATTGGCCCGCCAGTGATAGATCTGCATCGCCAGAATATTCTGCCCACAGGTGCTGTGTAAGCGCAGGGTAAAGTTCAGCGTTTGGTTATTACTTCGTGAATAGATGCTCAGGTTGATGGATTTCTTTTTTATCTGCTCATTTAAAAGGTGATAGGTGTCTTTGAGCCGGTTGTAGACTGTGGCTTGATCCTGCAGACGCTCACCGGGTTCAACAAGCGTATACAGACGAATATTGCTGTACGCGTTCTTCGCCAGCTCTTCAGGTTTTATGGTCTGGCCGCGATCGATTTTCAAATAACCGATAAAGGCGACAAAAAGCGCGACAACCAGTAATAGCGATACGACGACGCCACGTCGATAACGCGTTGGTTGTCCAGACGTTTTATACGTCACGTCAGAAGAGTGCGGCGGTATATTGGCTGCGTCCGCCTCTGTGAGAGATTTCTCATTATCTAATGAAATATCTTCCTGTGGACTTTCAACCTGCTGGCAATATTCTGCATCCAGCACATAGCCCCGTTTAGGCACGGTGCGAATAATGCGTTGCTGTTTACCGTCATCTTCCAGCGCTGCGCGCAGGGCGTGAATGGCGTTTGGCAGGCTATTATTGCCGATAACTCGCCCCTCCCAGACCTGGTTTGTCAGCTCTTCGCGCGTAAAAACCTTACCTGGATTCTGTTGTAGCAGATCCAGTAATTTGAGCTGGTACGCGCCCAGTCGCTTATGTTCTCCGGTGACTAAATGAATAATTGAGCCGGAGGGCAAATCAATTAACCAATTGTTAATAGCACAACAATATTTTTTCATGACAAATTTCGAGTAGCTCCATCCTGGAACAAGCGATTATTAAGGTTGTTAACAGTAATTGAGAATTAATTAACGTGAAGGCGCGTGAGCAAATCTTCTGGCCTCAGTAATCATTTTATATGAGATATTAATAATACTACTGTGCGGTAGATGAATTATACGCAAATTCATTAATTGCCGCTTTTCGGGGGATTAAGAATAGGGGATGTGGTGTATCTTTTTACACCAGTTAAGGCGGGAAGACGTGTAGTACCGCTTGTTGTAACTGCTTGTTGTTAATTTGTTGTTTATTTAATTAATCTTTTTATCCATTGAACTAATGAGAAAGGCCAGCCTTAAAAATGTAAAAACAGCATATTTCTGTTTTTATTTAATAAATCTAGTCTGCGCCGTTAAATAATGATGAGTGTAATTACCTCTGAAACGATAACGTTTCCCGATGAAGCGCGCTATGTCCGCGATTATTTGCCGCTGGTGCATAAAGTAGTGAAACAATTCGCCTGGCAAGCCAGCAACGTAATGGATAAAGACGATATGCGACAAGTCGCCCTGACGGGGTTGCTCTTTTCATTGCGTCGCTATGGACAACCGGATGCGCAATTTGCCGGTTACGCCGTCCAGCGCATTCGTGGGGCAATTCTTGACGAGCTACGCCAGCAGGATTGGCGGCCACGTCGGCTGCGCCAAAAAATGTACAAGCTCAACGACGCCATTCGTGATCTGGCGCGTGAACTTGGCTATGTGCCTAATTTTAATGAATTAAGCGAGCGGCTTTCTATTACGCCAGAGGAGTATCAGCACTATTTATTGCTCGACTCCGCCAGTGAGCTGGAGAGCCTGGATAACGATCTTCACGCCCACGCGCTGGAAAGCCGCTCGCTTGAAGCTGAAGTTCTGGATAGCCGGGCACTAAAAAGCGCGGTAGCAAGCCTGACACAGCGTGAACAGACGATTCTGGGGTTGTATTACCACCATGAATTAAGCCTGAAAGAGATTGCCTCAATGCTTGGACTGACAGAAGCCCGAATTTGTCAGCTTAATAAAGTCATCATACAAAAGTTGCGGACGTTTTTTGACGAGTGAGTACGTTTCTCCTTCCGTTAAGGAATGAAAAATGTATTTAAAATTTTAACCCATTATTTTTATTAGTATTAATGTTGTGAAATATTTAACTGTATCATCCATCGTTGCCCCCAGGCAGAGCATGCTCCGCGGGTTTTTGGGGCTTTTTTTTCTTATTTTGCTTGCTGTGTTCCTGACCGGTTGTGTGCAATCTAAACCGGTTAGCCGTACACACTCGCCAACAATGCTTGCCGAACAGCGCAAGCCCACCCGTGAAGAGACGCTCGCGGCGACGCGTCAGTCAAAAGTTGACAAGGTTGTGCATCACCTTAAAAAACAGTTAGGTAAACCTTACGTCTTTGGCGGCGTCTCACCGGCGCGCGGTTTCGACTGTAGTGGGCTGGTGTTCTATGCCTACAACAAAGTGCTGAGTAATAAATTACCCCGCACCACCAAAGCCATGTTCCATGACAAGCGTTTGATGCGGGTAAAAACCGCAAACCTGCGCCAGGGGGATTTGCTGTTCTTTCGCAGTAAATTACGCGGTCCGGTCGATCATGTCGGTGTCTATCTGGGGCATAACCGCTTTATCGAAGCGCCGCGTACCGGGTTGAATATCCGTATCAGCCATTTTCTTGATGACTACTGGCAGGATCACTACCTCGGCGCTCGCCGTATTCTGACAGGCAAACGCGTGATCTGAACTTACGCTTCCAGCGCGTTATGAATTGCTTCGCCCAGCTGCTTGATCACCTCGCGATTTGCGTCGGTTAGCGGTAGGGCGCAATTCAGGCGCAGGCAGTTACGGTACTTACCAGACGCTGAAAATAACGAGCCGGGCGCAATCTGGATTTTCAGACGGCACAGCGCGCGGGAAACACAGACCATATCGACGGTTTCTGGCAACTCAACCCACAGTAGATAACCGCCTTGCGGGCGCGTCACGCAGATACCGCAGGGAAAATATTGGCGCACCCAGCAGGTGTAAGTTTCCAGTTGCTGCTGATAAACCTGACGCATGCGTCGCACATGCCGATGGTAATGACCGTCGCGAATAAACGCCGCAACGGCTAATTGTGTTCCCGGTACATTGGTGCCGATGGCGGCATACTTTTTATGCAGCACCCGATCCAGGTAACGTCCCGGCGCAATCCAGCCGACCCGCAGACCCGGTGCCACGGTTTTGGTGATAGAGCTGCACAGCAGCACGCGACCATCAATATCATAGGATTTTATGGTCGTGGGGCGCGGATATTCGGCTGCCAGCTCGCCGTAAATATCATCTTCAAAAATCACGATGTCGTGGCGCTGTGCCAGCGCCAGCACGGCTTTTTTCCGTGCGTCCGGCATGATAAACCCGAGCGGGTTGTTGCAGTTTGGCACCAGAATCACGCCCTTAATGGGCCACTGTTCCAGTGCCAGCTCCAAAGCTTCTACGCTGATGCCGGTTTCGGGATCGGTCGGAATTTCGATAGCTTTAATATCCAAACCACGCAGCAACTGCATCGTGCCGTAATACGAGGGGGATTCAACGGCGACAATATCCCCTGGCTGGCACACCGCCAGCAAGGCGAGCGCCAGCGCCGGATGGCAACCGCTGGCGATGACAATATCATCGGCGCTGACTGATGCACCGCCATCCAGCATCAGCCGGGCGATTTGCTCGCGCAGTTCACGGCGGCCTGGCAGCGTGTCGTAGCTTAACGCATCCATTACCTGGTGTTGGGCGATACGGCTCATCTCGCGCCACAGCGGTTTAAGGGTTGGCTGGGTGATATCCGGCGCGCCGCCGCCAAACGCAGCAATCGCTTTATCGGTGCGCGCATCCAGCAGCGTCAGCACTTCATCCCACTGCGTGACTTCCACCGGCCGCTGTACCGGGCGCGACATCGCCGGCACGGGCGGCTTTGCTTTGCGCGGTGCGACAAAATAGCCGGAACGCGGCTGGGGTGTTATCAGTTGCAGGTTTTCCAGCACCTGGTAAGCCTGTTGCACGGTGCTGATGCTCACGCCGTGTTCCTGACTCAGGCTGCGCACTGACGGTAGTTTTTCGCCGTGGCGATACAATCCCTGTTCAATGCGTTCTGCCAGCAGCGTGGCCAGATGTTGGTAGCGTGTCATGCTGTATCCTTAAAATTCACCATACAGATTTAAGAACCAGTACAGATTGGCGTGAAATTCGCGATTCAGACGTTGTTTTAAGCGATCTGTATGTTAAAGAAAAGTGATTTCTGAATCTGTATTGTCATGGGCGAGAACGGCGAAGATAGAGCTCTTTTCAGGCGAGGAGAGCACCATGGAATTCTTTGAAAATCGACCCAACCGCCCGTTTTTCGGGTTTGTTTTACTCTGGCGTAAACTGCAACGACTGCATGAGCGCGTGAAAACGCGGCGGCTGCTGCGCGCATTAAGCGACGAGCAGCTAAAAGATCTGGGGTTACGCCGCAGTGAACTGTGATAAGTGCAATAACGCGCGGAGATAACATCTTGTTATTTCCGCCCAACCGGCGTTGGGCTATGCTTAGCTCCACAACCTGAAGGGGAGAAAGCGCATGCACTTTATGAACGAAGACGACGAGAAAAAAGAGAAAGAGACCGGTAACGTCTCACAGCTGATGCAGCAAAAACTGCTGGATGCCCGCTCGATCATTATCTCTGGCGAGATCAACCAGGCGCTGACAGAAAAAGTAGTCACCCAGTTACTGCTGTTGCAGGGCATCAGCGATGCGCCGATTAAAATCTATCTCAACAGCCAGGGCGGTCATGTTGAAGCGGCGGATACCATTCATGACATGATTAAATTCATCACCCCGGAAGTGCACATCATTGGCACCGGCTGGGTGGCAAGCGCCGGGATCACCATCCTGTTGGCGGCGAAAAAAGAGCACCGTTATTCGCTGCCGAACACCCGCTTTATGATCCATCAACCGCTGGGCGGCGTTCGCGGCCAGGCAAGCGACATTGAAATAGAAGCGAAAGAGATCATCCGCACGCTTGAGCGCGTTAACCGCATGATTGCTGACGCGACCGGCCAGCCGGTGGACAAAGTGAAGCAGGATACCGACCGCAACTACTGGATGAACACCAAAGAAGCCATTGATTACGGCATTGTTTCCCGCGTGGTGAAATCCTACGGCGAGTTGAATCTGGATTAAGTTTGTTAGCGACCTTGAGGCGAGAATTTTTTCTCGCCTTTTTTCTCTTCACGCCCGCCAAAATACACTTCTCCCTGACACATAATTTCTGCACACTGTGCGCATTTCTCATTACGGAGTGATGGCATGAAAAGCAGTATCAAAGCGGCGCTGGTGATGACAGCAACGCTAAGTGCGCCCGTGCTGGCAGAGCAAAGCGGCGTCTCGTTTGACCATAAAGACTGGGAAGTGGTTTGCGATAACACCCTGACCTGCCGTGCCGCAGGTTACAGCGCGGAAGAAGAAGCCACCGGTTCGGTGTTGATCACGCGAAAAGCCGGGCCAGACACGCCGGTGACCGTTGATGTGGTGCTGGCAGAAATGGATGCCGATGAAACCACGCAGCAGGCAAAACTCAGCCTGTGGATCGAGGGTAAATCACAGGGTGAGATCGCGACCGAAGATAACGATAGCTGGCGTTTATCCGATGCGCAGGCGCACAGCATGATCGATGCCGTGAAAGGTAGCGGTAAAGTCGAATTCAAAGGCGGCGCAAAACCGTTTGTGCTCTCCGGCGACGGTGCATACGCCGTGTTGCTGAAATTTGATGACGTGCAAGGGCGCGTGGGCACACCTGGCGCGCTGAGTAAAAAGGGCGATAAAGCGGAAAGCTCGGTGACGCCTGCGGTTGCCGCGCCGGTGATTCAGGCGGTGGAAGTGAAAGGCGGCGAAGATCGCACGCTCACCAAAGCCGAAACCGCAGCGCTGAAACCGCGTTTGCTGGCGGCGCTTACCAGTGGTAATGAGTGCGACCGCCTTGTCTCCCCGCAGGAACCGGTTATCGACGGTGATAACGACATTACTCTGACGCCGCTGGATGGCAAACAGGTGCTGATCTCCACCCTTTGTTGGCGCGGGGCGTACAACGAAGGTTATGGCTACTGGGTGGTGGATAAAGCGCTCAAGGGAACGCCGCAATTTATTACTAACTCCGCGTCTGACTACAGCGATGGCGCGATCTCGTTGGGCCAGCGTGGTCGCGGCATTGGCGATTGCTGGGCGTCGGCGGAGTGGATCTGGGATGGGAAAACTTTCCGTAAGAGCAGCGAATCCACCTCCGGCATGTGCCGCTACGTGCGCGCGGGCGGCACCTGGGATCTGCCGGAATTCGTCTCGGAAGTGAAAGAGGCGAAGTAATTCGCTGCCCGATAAACGCTGCATTCAGCAATTTTGCCAGGTGCGGCGTTTTCCTTTTTCAGGCCGGAGTGCAAAGCATGTTAAATAGCCTCAACCACCTGACCCTGGCGGTTAGCGACCTTGCCCGCAGCGTCGATTTTTATCATCAACTTCTTGGTCTGAAACTGCATGCACGCTGGGATAACGGCGCTTATCTCACCTGCGGTGAGTTGTGGCTTTGCTTATCTCTCGACGCGCAGCGCCAGTATGTACCGCCAACACAAAGTGACTACACCCATTATGCGTTTAGCGTTGATGAGCGTGATTTCGCCAGCTTTGTTACTCGCCTTGAGCAGGCTGGCGTGGTGAGCTGGAAAGCGAACAAAAGCGAAGGCGACTCCTGGTATTTCCTCGATCCCGACGGACACAAGCTCGAAGCGCATGTTGGCAACCTTGCCCGACGGCTGGCCGCGTGCCGCGAGAAGCCTTACAAAGGGATGGTGTTTTTTGATTAGGCTTTCGCAATCTATGCTCTTTGCTAGCCTCGTTTCTTGATACTTATCCTGATAACTATTATCGTACCCCGCCTGTGAAACGAGGGGATCGCCATGACTGAAGATGAACTGTTCGCCCGCCGACCGCTGGGTATGCGTATGGCAATGGTTGTGCGCCAGTGGCGCGCTACTATCGATCATGCATTGAGCGACACGGGCATCACGCAGTCGGGCTGGACGGTACTAATGCAGCTTCACCAGTTAGGGGATAACGTCTCCGTCAGTGAGCTCGCGGAAGTGCAGGGTATTGAGCTGCCGCCGTTGATGCGCACGCTGACACAGCTGGAAAAGCAGGGGCTGATTGTGCGTACGATATCGCCGTACGACAAACGCATTCGCCTGCTGGCGCTTACCGCCGAGGGGACGCGTATGCTGGGTAAAATCACGCAAGTGATCGAAGCCTGCCAGCTACGGGCTGCGGGAAATATTCCCCCCGCGAGTCTGCTCGCCTTTAGCGACACCTTGAATCAAATCGCCTGTAATTTGCGTGTGATGCGCGAAGAAGACAACAACGCCGAATAAGAAAATCATGACGCCAGAACAAAAGTTTGCCCGCTGGGTAAGGGTGAGTATTGCCTCTTTCCTGCTGATGTTTGTCTATTTTATCGTTGCCGATATCTGGATCCCGCTGACGCCGGACTCCACCGTCATGCGCGTGGTCACACCGGTTTCCGCCCGTGTTTCCGGCTATGTCGCGCAAGTGTACGTGCAGAACAATAGCCTGGTGAAGAAGGGCGATCTGCTGTTCGAACTGGACGCTACGCCGTTTAACAACCAGGTAGAAGCCGCGCAAATCGCGCTGGCACAAGCAAAGCTCACCAATCAACAACTGGATGCGCAAATCGTTGCCGCGCAGGCCAGCCTGAAGACCGCGCAACTCACCGCGCAAAACGATCGGGTGACCTTTGAGCGCTACCAGAACCTGAGTGCGACGCACAATGTTTCGCAGTCCGACCTTGATAAAGTGCGCACCACCTGGCAGAGCAGCGTGCAGTCGGTGAACAATCTGAATGCCTCGATTAATGCACTGAATATTGAACGCGGCGATCGCGATGACGCCCGCAACGTGACGCTGCAGAAATACCGCAATGCTTTGCAACAGGCGCAACTAAATCTGAGCTGGACCCAGGTTCGCGCCGAAGCCGATGGTGCAGTCAGTAACCTGCAGTTAAGTCCCGGTTTTTATGCCGCTACCGGCACTGCCGCGCTGGCACTGGTGCATGATAAAACCGATATCGTGGCGGATTTCCGCGAGAAGAGCCTGCGCCACACGCGCGTTGGCACCGATGCGGCGGTAGTGTTTGATGCGCTGCCGGGCCATGTGTTCAAAGCACATGTTACCAGCAGCGATGCCGGGGTACTGGCTGGTCAACAGGCGGTGAACGGCGAGCTTTCTGAACCGCAAACCTCTAACCGCTGGGTGCGTGACGCGCAGCGTATGCGCATTCACGTCGCGCTGGATGAACCGTTGCCGAAACAGCTGCCAACTGGCGCACGCGCCACGGTGCAGTTGTATAACAGCGAAGGGGTGTTTGCGCGCTTTTTCTCGGGCCTGCAAATCCATCTCGTGAGCCTATTGCACTATGTCTATTAATACGCTGGCACGGGTTTTTACGCCTCACGGCAATATCGTTTACACGGCGAATGACTTTCGCCAGACGCTGCGCATTGTTTTTGCCGGGATGATCGCGCTCAGCGTGTCGAGTTTTTATAACACCCAGTACGGCGTGTTTTATGTCGTCTATCCGGTGATGCTACTGTCACTGGTGCCAGTATTTAATCGCCATGTGGCGAAACAGTTCATCTTCAGCGCAGTGATTAACTGCATCGAAATGGTATTTATCATCGGCTATTTGTCGCGTTGGCCGGTGATTATGACGTTGGTGGTATTTGCACTGTACGTGATGCGTTTCCGCTTTATGAGCAAAGGTGCGCTATTTCTGTTTGGCTCGGCGGGTGTGGTTTGTCAGAGTACGATGCTTAACTTTATGAGCTACCCCTCAAGCGACTGGCACACGCTGCTGTTTTCCAATATTGAAGCCAGCATCATGGCGGTGGCGCTGAGTGCGCTGATGAACTATCTGATCCCGGATGTCGAGCCGCGCACGCGTCCGCCGATGATCGAGAAAAACGCCGCGCGCGTGCGCCACGAATCACTGCTTTCCGGCACGGTAGCGACAATGATCTTCGTGGTATTTCAACTGAGCGATTTGAGCGATTCGTTATCCGCGCTGATGGCCGGCATCTTGATCCTGTTTCCGATGCATTATCGCGGCGCGGTAATGAGCTCTGTGTGGCGCGTGGTCGGCGTGGTGCTCGCCTGCCTCTATATCCTGCTGGTGCAGTTGATCCTCTACAACCACAGTAGCCACATGCTGCTGATGATGCCGCTGATTGGCCTCGGGCTGGCGTTCAGCGCGCGGCTGCATGTGATGGAGAAAGTCGGTGCCGGTGTGGGTTTTGCCAGTGTGACCACCATCGGCATTATGTTTGGTCAGAACCTGCATCCGGACACGGATTTGGTGTTCAGCGATCTCTATCGCATCGTCTCCGTGACGGTGGCGCTGCTGGCAACATTAACGATGATCTATCTGGTACATCTGATTTTGAACCGCTTCGAAGCCACACGGTTTGTGATTGAAGAACAGTAAAGGGGAATACGCCCGAAAACGCGGTGTTTATCGGGCCGATAAGGCACTGCGTAGCCTCGATTTTACAGGCCGTATACAGCGCCCGCTCATTATCCCACTCGCGTAAATTCATCACCGTCACAGCGATAAATCGCCTCTGTGACATTGGGAACCAGCCACCGATTGACCGCTTCCGCTTCGCTGTGAAATCGGATGCACAAGCCGCAGCCGCCTTTGAGCTGGCGCGGAATATCCTGCACGCGAAAAGCGATCCCCGCCGACTGCATCGCTTTGCGCGTTTGCAGTACACCGGGTGTTGTGTAGAACAGCAATAGGTATTCCGCCATTAGCGCTTCCTCTGCCGTTGACCGATTAACGCCGCGCCCAGCGCGCCCGCGTACTGGGCGTCGTCATGCGTAAAAACATCGCTGGCAAGATGCCCGGCCAGCATGCGGCGGAAGGAGGTGCAGTGGCTGACGCCGCCGGTAAACAGCAATGGCCCTTGCGTGGAAAGGCGCGAGATAAAATGTGCGCTGCGCCGCGCCATGGCGTTGATCACCCCGGCGAGAATCGCTTCCGGCGCAATGCCTGCCGAGCGCAGGCTGATCACTTCGGATTCGGCAAACACCGTACACATGCTGGTTAGCGGATGCGGCTCTACCCCCTCGGTGATGGCGTCCAGGTGTTCCACCTGCGTACCCAGCGTGCGCGAGATAACGTCCAGAAAACGCCCGGTTCCGGCGGCGCATTTGTCATTCATCAGAAAATCGGTGAGATTGCCCTGTTCATCCAGCGCGATCACTTTGCTGTCCTGCCCGCCAATGTCGATCACTGTGCGTGTTTGCGCGAGCAGCAAACGCGCACCAAGTCCGTGGCAGGAGATTTCGGTGACTTGCTTATCGGCAAAATCGACCAGTTGCCGTCCGTAACCGGTCAGTGTCAGAAAGGGTTTTTCATCGAGCCCTGCGCGCAGC
This sequence comes from Kosakonia sacchari SP1, assembly GCF_000300455.3. Lineage (NCBI taxonomy): Bacteria > Pseudomonadati > Pseudomonadota > Gammaproteobacteria > Enterobacterales > Enterobacteriaceae > Kosakonia > Kosakonia sacchari. The sequence goes on along the minus strand of NZ_CP007215.2, from coordinate 4,190,261 downwards.
GTTTCCCACGCGTCGACAATCGATGTCGCCGGGCGAAACGAGGTCGGGCACAGGAAGCGCCGCACAATCGTCTCGCCCTCGAGCAAAATGCCTTTGGTGGTGGTCGAGCCGGAATCAATACCCACGGTAAACGTCACGCCCGCTCCTTATAACATCTCGATAAACGCGGCAACGCGGGTGCTGAGCTGCCCGATATCCGCTGTCGAATAGTCCGTTTCAATCGCCATATAGGGAATGTTGTGCTGCTGGCGTACATGGCGTTTGATGGAAAGCGACTCCACCGCGTAGGTGTGGCAGGCCTGCAAAATCACATCGATCACACCATCGGCCTGGTATTCGTCGACCATCTGACTGAGTAGCTTCAGGCGCTCATCATTAGGGGAAATGCAGGAGCAGCCGATCGCCAGATATTTGTCGGTCAGCGCGTCGTACACATCGCCGCTCTCCTCGACGCAGCGCTCGGTGGCTTTTGCGCCGGTACAGTTTTCATACCCGACGACCCAACCGCCGTTCTCTTCAATGGCGCGCACCACTTTTTCCGCTGCGCCGCCAATCGGGCAACCGGTGATTAAAATTCGCGGGCGAGGATCCAGCCGTTTACCCGCATGCCACTCGTCGCGGATCCGCGCAGCCATGGTGTTAAGCTCGTCGATCAGCGCTTCTTTATCAAAACGGAAGGTCGCGCCGTACACCACTTTCAGGATATCCGCGCCGCTAAGCGCAGGCGGATTGAGCTGCCCAACGCGGTAGAAATTTGCCAGCGCCTGGCGCTCGCGGTTTTTCAGCGCGATAGCCTCGCGCAGCGCTGCTTCGCTAATCGGCTGGCCAAAACGTTGCTCAATCGCCTGCTGTAAACGCAGGATTTCTGCTTTCCACAACGCGCGGGAAGCGGCGTCTGCTGCGCTGTTCGGCAACTGCATGACATGGACGGCTTTGAATTCTGCCATGTATTCATACATTTTCTTTTTGCCGTCGCAGGTGGTTTCACCCACCACCAGATCGGAAAAGTAGAAGTAGGGGCATTTGTCAGTTTTGCCAAAGCCGTAGCTGCTTTTGATCAGCGGACAGAGGTTGCGCGGCAGGTCTTTTTCCGCTTCTTCAATGGTTTCATCATTGGTGGAACAGAGGGAAACCACTACCGCGCCGGCGGCCATGGCAATCTCTTGTGGCATAAAGGTGCAGTAGGTGCCAACCAGCGGGATCCCTTGCTCTTTTAGATCCATCACGGTGAGAAAACCTTTCTGGCGGGCTTCAGAAAACTGTTCAAAAACATCTGGCAGGGCGGTGATAAGCGACATAATTTTCCTTCCCCGTGACACGGGAGAGTTTGAAAAGAGGCCGCATTATAGGCATGCAAAAAGTGTGGAAATATTGATCTCCGGCGGATGAAAAGGGGAAAAAACCGTTTTCAGTCCGGTCAGATTATTTTTTTGAGATCCATCTCTTCCTGAATGCGCTCGCTGTAGAGCGCATGTGTGCGAATCGCTTCGTCGATGCCTGCGTTATAAAAAGCCGGGCCAATCTGTTCGGCAATGAAGTCGATAAAGAACTCGGCGTCAAACTGCTCCAGTTCCAGCTCAAAATTCTGCTCACAGTAGGCCTGCAATTTTTTGCGTAACTGCTCGCGTTCGCTGGTGGTGAGGGTAATGTCGGCCATCGTTTCTCCTGGCAAATTAGAAAGCGCTAACGTGCAGCAGCGCGGGCAACTGCGACAGCAAATAGAGGATCAGGCCGATCGTCCCACCGACGAGCGTGCCGTTGATGCGGATAAATTGCAGATCTTTACCGATATTCAGCTCGATTTGCTGCGACATATCCCGCGCGTCCCAGCTTTTCACGGTGTCGCTGATATGGCGGGTGAGAAACGCGGCGAACTCCGGTGCCACGCGGTGAGCGGCTTGTTCCAGATGTTCGTTGAGCGAAGCGCGTAGCGCGCCATCCGCCAGCAGCGTTTCGCCGAACCACAGGCCTGCGTCGGTGATGCGTTTTTGCATCCGCGAATCGTCAGACTGCATATCCGCTTTCATCCAGTTACGCAGATCCGCCCACATTTCGCCGACGTAGCGGTTAAACGTCTCGTCGTTTTTCAAATATTCTTTGATGTTTTCCGCGCGCTCGGCCATTTCCGGATCGCTTTTCAGACTGGCGATCAGCTTCATAGTGGCGCGATCAAAAGCCTGGCGGATCTGATGCGTGCTGTCGGCATTAACATCGTCGAGCAGCGAATTTACTGCCTCGGAAACCCAGTCGGCGCTCTGCTCACCCAGCCATTCGGTGGGCAGGATCTTCGCCTTCATCGGGTGATCGGTTTTCAGCCAGCGCACAATCTGGCGGGCAATAAAATCGCGGCTGCTTTGCCGTTGCAGCAGGGCGATCAATTGCGCAATGACGGTATCCAGCAGCTTTTGGTGGCGATTGTTGCGGGTCAGGCTTTCCAGTAGCAGCGCGCTGGTTTCGGTGAGATCCACTTTGTCGATGGCTTTATGCACCGCGCGGCGTAACAGGCGCTGGATGCGGCTGTCATCGGCCATCTCCAGAAAGCCGCTCATCACCTGCAACAGATGCACCCCCACGCGCTGCGCGTTTTCGGGCTGGCTGAACCAGACGCCAATCATCTGCGCCGGCTGGTGGCGATGAATTAACGCCACCAGCGATTGGGTATCCAGAAATTTTTCCTGCACGAACTGGCCGAGATTGTCGCCAATCCGCTCTTTATTACGCGGGATAATCGCCGTATGGCGGGCAATAAACGGGAACGGCACACGGTGAAACAGCGCGACCACCGCGAACCAGTCCGCCAGCGCGCCGACCATCGCCGCTTCGGCAATGGCTTTCACCCCGCTTACCCAGAAGTTGGGCGGCAGGAACAGTGTGGTGATAAACGTCGCGGCGGCAACCAGCAACAGCGACAGCGCCAGGCGCTTGGCGCGCTTAAGTTCTGCGAATTTATTCATGGTTTAAGCATATAACCCAACGCCGGGTTCTTGCAAAAGGTTAAATCCTAAGCAGATTACGCAGCATGCTCCATAAAATCGACGCCCCAAACACCATTAACACCGCGCCTGCGACGCGCTCGATCCACCATACGCTTTGGCTCAGCCGCAGTTGCACGGCGGGTTGACCAATGAGCCAAACCACGGCTAAATCCCACACGAATACAACCATCACCATCCACGCGCCGCTCACCGACTGCTGGAGCAGCGTGACGTCCGGGCCGAGCAGGGCGGTCATCAGCGCAAGGTAAAACAGCGCGTTTTTGGGATTGAGCAGCGCGGAACCGAGCCCAAGTAAAAACTGTTTTCTCAGGCTTGGGCACGGCTGACGGGTTTCATTGACGCTAAGCGCCTGTGCACGGCTGCGCAGCAAATGCCAGCCAATCCACAGTAAATAGACAGCGCCCAGTAGTTCAATCGCGCTAAAGAGCACTGTGAACGGGTGCAGCGCGCTCGCACCGATAATCACTATCAGAATATAAAAGGCGTTGCCTGCGGCGATGCCCGCGCACAGCCCGGCGCTGCCGCGCAGACGATAGCGGATCGCAAACCCCATTAACAAAAAGAAATCCGGACCGGGGCTGAGCAGGGCGACAAAATGTGCCAGCGCCAGCGCGGGAAACGTGGTGGGAAACAACGCCATAGTGACCTCCACAAAAAAGTGAAGCTCACCTTAGCGGCGCGTCGGCGCTATTTATTGTCGGATATTGATCGGCCAAACGCGTACTGGCGCGGCGTGGCGGCGGTGTAGCTCACAAAGGTTCGGTGAAAATGGCTTTGATCGGCAAACCCGCTCTGGTAGCCGACATCCGCCAGCGTATCGCCCGCACGCAGGCGGCTTTTGGCAAACTCAACGCGCGTGATATTCAAAAAGCTGCCCGGCGTCAGGCCGGTGTCCTGCTTGAAGGTGCGGATTAACGTCTCTTTGCGCAGGGAAAAGGCGCTGGCCAGCACATCAAGCGTTGGCGGTTGCTGCAAATCGTGGGTCAACGCCGCCAGCACCTGCTGGCTTACGGGCCGTAGCGGCGCGCAGTGATCCGCACCGGGAGGTAAAGCGCTGAGAAGGGCATCGAGTGCCGCTGGTAATTGCGGCGAGTCGTCCCGCTCAATCAACGCCACGATACGCAAGTACAACTGAAATAACGAAGGGTCGCGAATGACCTGTTGTTGGCTGTTTTTATGCGGCAGGTAAAGCATATGGTAGCTGCGTGGCTGCCCGGCGAGTGGGTTACAACTGTGGGGCGCGTGCGGTGGAATGACCATCAGATCGCCCGGTTGGAGCAGGTATTCCTGTCCGTTGCAGAGACAGCGGGTTTGCCCGTCGATAATCGCGCCAATGGATAATTCTGCGTGGCTGTGGCTTTTATACGCCTGCTGGCTGCGCCAGGTGCTGCGCAGTTCGACACCCGGTAACGCCAGTGGACGGCAAAATGATTGCTGTATATCGCGCGTCATCGACATGCTATGCCTCATTTGGTTGGCTTTCTGGTATACCACACCCCTTTATTTGTCGCGAAAGGCATTATGCAGAAGCCGCCACATATGGTGGGCGGCTGGTGTAAAGCGCCGATCAGAGTTACGCAGCAGGTGGCACTGAGCACTATTGGCGATGGGATGATCGAGTGGTACGGCAACCAGCGCGCCAAGGCGAATGGGATCGGCGGCAGCATAAGCGGTCATAAACGAGATGCCTAGCCCCGCCTGGCTTAGCCCCATCGCGGTGGAGAATTGGTTACAGCGATACGCCGGATGAAATTGCAAACCCTGGCTTTTGAACATGGCATTCATATGGCGTTGCAGGCCGAAGTTTTCCGTCAGGGCTATTAATGGATAGTCGAGCAGCTCTTCAATGGTGATGCTTTGCCGCTGCGCGATAGGGTGCTGTGGCGAGACGACGGCGCAGATTGGCCCCCACTGAAAGCTGTGGCGCTTGAGTTCCGGCGTACCGATTGGGCCAAAGGCCAGCGCCATATCCGCTTCGCCGCTGACGATATCGTTGAGCATCTCCTGCATGCTACCCACCACAATATCAACAAAAACCTGCGGGTATGATTTGGCAAACTCGCGCATAACCCCTTCGATAAAGGCGGTGATCAGCCCACCGCCAATGCGCACCGAGATTGTTCCGCCGCGCATATGGCGCAGATCTTTTAGCTGGCTTTCCAGCTTTTCACGCCGCTGGCGGCTGGCAAAATAGTCCTCTGCCAGCAGGCGTCCCGCTTCGGTTAACACCACGTTACGCCCGCGCCGCTCCAGCAGCGGGAGTTGCAGTGCGCGCTCCAGTTGCGCGATTTGGCGGCTGACCACGGATGGGTTAACACCAAGGATATCCGCCGCACGACGAATCCCGCCCTGGTTACCCACCTCATACAAATAACCCACCTGTTTGTCCTGGAACATCCGCCACATTCCTTCTCAACTGTTGACCTGAAAGCAACAATAACACCATTAAGCGGATATTTATCATCCGCATTGAATAGTGATAATCAAAATAACCGCCATTTTTTATGAGTGAAAGAAAATGAAAAATTGAGTCTGTCTTTTTGCACCAAAAGGGTGCCCGATAACGGTGAGAAATTATTTTATTAGGAAGTTCTTAATGCTTAATTAAATAATTTTTTAGTTACTTTGCTTTTTATTCTCGGTATTTCGCGGGAAGGTTTTTTATTGCGTAATAATTCGCGGTAAAAGGTTTTTATTTTAGCGTCGGGCTATTCAGGCACGGATCCTGCTTAGTAATGAGCCATTGTCATCTAATTATTTCAAAGAGAGATATTATGAGTGAATCAAAAACGCTGGAGCAACCCGCGAAAGCGCACGCGGAAGAGTGGAAAGTCGGGCCAGGTGCCTGGATCTCGTTGGTGATTGTTCTGCTGGTTTTTTCCGGCTTCTTTTTCAAAGTCGAGGGGATGGCGTGGCTGGGCGCGTTTGACTTCACCACGCTGGGCGGCGCGTTCGGCACCATGAAAACGCCGGAAACCAACACCTTTATCGGCAGCGGCGGCATCAGCGCAAAGGCCGGTTTTCTGTTCGCGCTGTCGCTGGTGCCAACGGTAATGCTGGCTCTGGGGTTGCTGGAGATTTTTACCCACTATGGTGCGATCCGTGCGGCGCATAAATTACTCACGCCATTGCTTAAACCGCTGCTGGGTATTCCGGGCTATACGGGACTGGCGTTGATTACCGACCTGCAAAGCACCGATGCCGGGGCGGCATTAACTAAAGAGTTATACGACAGCGATAAAATTACCCGTAAAGATGTGGTGATTATGGGGTCGTGGCAATATTCCGGCGCGGGCTTAATCAATAACTATTTTTCGATTGGCTCAGCGATGTTCGCGTCATTAACGATCCCGATTATTGTTCCGTTGGTTTTAATGTTTGTCCTTAAATTCGTGGGCGCAGCGGTGGTTCGTCTGGCATTAAATACTGTTTATAAGCGAGATTTCGACAATGAATAATTCCGCAAAAGTCTCTGGTAATCCGTTCGATATTTTCGTTATTGGTGCGCGTAAAGGTTTTAATATCGCCATTAATAATCTGATGCCTAATGTATTAATGGCCTACGTGATCGCCGAAATGCTCAATTTACTCGGCGTGATGCAGATTATCGGCCATCTTTGCGCGCCGTTAATGGGGCTGTTCGGCCTGCCGGGGGAAGCGATTACCGTGTTACTCACCGCCTGGCTTTCGTCTTCAGCGGGAACCGGCGTGGCAGTCAGCCTGCTCAGCAAAGGCCAGCTTGATGTTGGTCAAATCACCATTCTCGCGCCCGCCATCTTTTTAATGGGTTCGCAGCTACAGTATATGGGCCGCCTGTTGGGCGTTGCCGATGTGCCGAAGAAGTACTGGCCGCTACTGATGGCGGTCAGCATTCTCAATGCCGTAATCGCCATGCTGATTATGCGCGTTATTGCCTGAGTACCAAGGAGTAAGACGTGTCACGCACACTTGAGCATTTTAATTACCTGCATCAGATCCCGGAACTCGGGTTCGAAGAGTATAAAACCTCCGCTTATATCGCCGGGGTTCTGGAGGCGGCGGGCTACCAGGTTACGCGCCAGGTCAATAACACGACCGGCATTGTCGCGGTGCTGGACAGCGGTAAACCGGGGCCAGTGCTGGCGCTGCGCGCCGATATGGATGCGCTTGGGCATATCATTGATGGCGAGCATGTCGCGCGCCACACCTGTGGTCATGACGGACACTCCACGGTGGTGCTGACCACGGCGCAGGAAGTCATCGCCGAAGGGGTAGTGAAAAAGGGTAAGTTGAAGTTCATCTTCCAGCCCGCAGAGGAACTGGGTACTGGCGCGATTGCACTGACGGAGGCTGGCGTGCTGGACGATGTTGACATGCTGCTTGGTTTCCACCTGCGCCCGCTGGAAGAGTGCCCGATGGGTCAGGCGGTGCCAGCCATGTATTACTCGGCGTCTGCCACGGTGGAAGTGGTGTTCCACGGCAAAGCGGCGCACGCGGCGCGGCCCCACTTAGGTGTAAACGCGCTGGACGCGGCCGCTCACGCTGTGCAGGCGGTAAACGGCATTCACCTTGCGCCATCGCTCACCTGGAGCGCCAAAGCGACGCGTTTTCTCTGCGACGCCGGGGTGACCAACTCGATTCCGGACAACGCGCTGGTGTGCTGGGATCTGCGTGCGGCGGAAAACGACGCTATGGATGCGCTTAAACCGCAGGTCATTCGCGCCATTGAAAGCAGTGCGGCGGCGTACGGCGCGCGGGCTGAGATCCGCATTCTAAAAGAGATGCCTGCGGCGATCATTGATGACGAGGCAACCGGGGTGGTTTCCCGCGCCATCCGTAGCGTGTTTGGCGATAGCGGGCTGACAGCGGCAAAATCGACACCCGGCAGCGAGGACTTTTTCCATTATCTGCGGCTGCGCCCACAGGTGAAAGGCGGTTTCTGGGGGCTCGGTGCCAACCTGATGCCGGGTCTGCATCACCCGGACATGCACTTTGATCGCGCCGCGCTGGCGCTCGGCGTGAAAGTGTTTAAAGCCTGTGTGCAGGATGTGCTGGGCTGAGTCATGGCTTCCAGCGGCGAAGCGTGGTTTCCTGTTCATAGGGCATTGGCGTGGGCCAGGTAATAAACTCGACGATGCTGCCCCAGGGCGTGCGGCCATAGCAAAAGCAGTTGCCTGCGCCTTTCTCGGTGGGAAAACCTAGCGGTTGCGGCGTGGTAAACACCATGCCGCCCGCAGCTTTAAAGCGTTGCAGCGCAGCATCGATGCCCTCGGTGTAGACCGCAAAATGTTGCAGACCAAAATCGCTGGCCCGCAGCGGCTCGCGCTGTTCTGGCCCGTGCATTTCGAAGAGTTCGATACCGGGGCCGTGCTGAAGTTTGAGCATGCGTATGGATGTGATCGTCGTACCCGGCACGAGGCGCAACGTTTTTTGCTGCGCCTCGCTATCAATATTTTTATCTTCTGGCGCGACGGATTGATAAATCAGCTCTGCGCCCAACGCGTCAATCAGAAAACGGGTTGCCCCTTCAATATCCGGGACGGTGATACCAATATGATCGATGCCGCGAATGCTCATGTTTCCTCCTGTTAATTGCTCTTTTTAAGCATAGAACAGATGTAGGGTGCGTTTTATCTGCCGATTCGGAATAACATCGTGGTGGCGATTATTTATTAATTTTTGACATCGATAAAAATAAACGTCTCATGGTATTTGCCGTGATCGTTATCCATGTTTAATAGTTTGAATAATAGTGCTCAATGTAGTCAGAGTATCAATTAAATACCTCTGGTAGATTATTTTGCAGAGATAATAATAGCCAGGCGTAACATTCATGTTCACCTGCTACGGATGTGCTGGTAACACAATCTCACCGCGCCAGGAGCCCGAGTATAGCTCTAGGGGATAACAATAAAACTCACAGGTAAATAACGCGAGCAATAATGCAATAACTCTCGAAGAAATAAAAGGATAGTGGTCGAATTTTATTATAACTAACACTTCTATTGTTTTAATGCTAATGTCATTTATTAAATTAATATTTATTTTTGTTCTTTGCGTCAGAAAGGTCTGTATATACCCAACTTTACTTTCAGATCCGGTCATTTTTACTACCCTTATTATCCTAAGCGGTAAATAAGGAGACCAATATGGCTTACCAGACAGTGAATCCTTTTAACAACCAACTCGTTAAAGAGTATGCGAACCACAGCGACGCCGATATTGAGGTCGCGCTGCGCCAGGCGGACGCGCTATATCACTCTTCCTGGGCAAAAGGAGATATCGCACAGCGGCTGCCGATACTGCATAGACTCGCCGACTTGCTGGAAAACCAGCAGGAAGACCTGGCGAAAATCGCCAGTCGGGAGATGGGGAAGTTGATTGAGCAGAGCCGCAGCGAAGTGAAGATTTGCGCGCAGATCGCCCGCTACTACGCGGATAACGCGAAACAATTCCTTGCGCCCGTGAAATATGAAACGGCGCTGGGAGAAGCGTGGGTGGAGCATCATCCAATCGGCGTGATTATGGCGGTGGAACCCTGGAATTTCCCTTATTACCAGTTGATGCGTGTACTGGCGCCGAATCTCGCAGCCGGTAACCCGGTTATCTGTAAACATGCCAGCATTGTGCCGCAGTGCGCCGAAACCTTTGCGCAGCTGGTGCGCGAAGCGGGCGCGCCGGAAGGTGCGTGGACGAATCTGTTTATCTCTTCCGATCAGGTTTCCGCGATCATTGCCGATACGCGCGTACAGGGTGCGGCGTTGACCGGATCGGAAAAAGCCGGTAGCGCGGTGGCGGCGCAAGCGGCGAAACACATCAAGAAATCGACGCTGGAACTGGGCGGTAATGACGTATTTATCGTGCTGGACGATGCGGATCTGGAAAAAGCGGTGGAGACGGGCGTGCAAGCGCGTCTGGCGAACGCCGGGCAGGTTTGTACTGCCGCGAAACGTTTTCTTGTCCATCAGGATATTGCCGATCAGTTCCTGCGAAAATTCACCGACGCCTTTAGGCAGGTGAAGCTGGGCGACCCGCTGGATGAAAGCACCACGCTTGGCCCGCTCTCCTCGAAAGAGGCGCTTGATACCCTGAGCCAACAGGTGAGTGAAGCGGTACAAAACGGGGCTAAACTGCACTTTGGTGGCAAACCGGCTAACAGCGAAGGCAACTTCTTCGAACCGACTATTTTGACCCATATCACGCGCGACAACCCGGCCTATTTTGAAGAGTTCTTTGGCCCGGTGGCGCAAATTTATGTGGTGAATAATGATGACGAAGCGGTACGCTTGGCCAATGATTCACACTACGGCCTTGGCGGGGCGATCTTCAGCCGCAATATCCAGCGCGCCAGACAGATGGCTTCACGCATTGAAACCGGCATGGTCTATATCAACTGGCTGACGGATACCGCCGCAGAGTTGCCATTCGGCGGGGTGAAACGCTCCGGGTTTGGCCGCGAGCTGTCTGATTTGGGCATCAAAGAGTTTGTGAATCAGAAACTGGTGGTAGTACGACAGTAATCTTCCCTTATCTCCTTTCCCTTTTTCCTCTCCCACAAGGGAGAGGAAATCCTCCCGGTACGGAATAAAACAGACATTGCATGACAATTTTGTATATACTTTTATGTATGTACACTCAAGGATGAGAAACGTGATATGGAGTTCGAATGGGACGCAACAAAAGCGATTAGCAATCTGCGCAAGCACGGTATCCGCTTTGAAGATGCCGTATTGGTTTTTGATGATCCGCAACATCTGTCGATACAAGACAGGTTTGAAAACGGCGAATATCGTTGGCAAACCCTCGGGCTGGTTCATGGCGTGGTCATTATTTTGGTCGCGCATACTATTCGTTTTGAAAGTGGGCACGAGGTCGTTCGTATTATCAGCGCGCGTAAGGCTGACAGAAAGGAGAGGAGCCGTTATGAGCATGGTTAAACATAAGCAGGGCGAGATGCCTGTGCTCAATAAGCAGCGTGAAGCTGAACTTCAAGCACTGGCAGATAAACCAGACGATGAGATTGATTACAGCGATATTCCTGCGACGGAAGAGGCGCTTTGGGCAGATGCGGTTCGCGGTAAATTTTTCCGCCCTTTAAAAACGCAGGCATCGGTGCGTATTGATGCGGATGTTATGGAATGGCTGAAGCGGCCAGGAAAAGGGTATCAGACCCGGCTCAACGCAATTTTACGCGAAGCGATGATGCGCGATTTGCAAAACAAAAAATGATGAGCAGGCCACCTGCGGGTGGCCTTTGTTATCTCTTCAAACCCGCAAACGCGGCTCTGATCTCGTCTTCTGGTAGCTGTACGCCAATAAATACCAGCGTGCTGTGCGGTGTTTCGTCGCCCCACGGGCGATCCCAGTCGGCGCTGTAAAGGCGCTGCACGCCCTGAAACAGCAGGCGGTTTGGCTCACCGTCGATCCACAACATGCCTTTATAACGCAGCAGTTTGTCGGCAAAGCTCAGCAACAGGTTTTCCATCACGCGGGAGACGTCGCTGATATCTACCGGGTAATCCAGCTCGACCACCAGCGAGTTAATGTCGTTCTGTTTGTCGGCGATAAAATGGAAGCGCGGTTTTGCCGCCACCACGTTCTCTTCCAGCATAAAACCATTGGTATCAAACAACTGCGCCAGCTCGATATCGCCGTGCGTCACGGTGTAAATTGGCGCGCGGGCGTTGATGCGGCTCAGGCGTTCGCGCAGTTTTTCGCACTCGCCTGCGACATCTGTTTTGGTCAGCAGAATACGGTCGGCGTAGCCCACTTGCGACTGTGCCAGCGTGAACTGATTCATCTGCTCATCGGCATGTACCGCATCAACCAGCGCGATGACGCCATCCAGCAGATAGCGCTGGCAGAGGATCTCATGGGAGAAAAAGGTCTGAATAATCGGCCCCGGATCGGCCATGCCGGTGCACTCAATCACCAGCCGATCAAAGGCGATGTCACCGCGATCGAGGCTGTCGAGCAGATCCAGCAAAGCATCTTCCAGTTCATTAGATCGGCTACAGCAAATACAGCCATTGGTGAGGGTTTTGATTTGTGTGGCGCGATCGCCAATCAATTGATCATCAACAGAAACTTCGCCGAACTCATTTTCGATAACGGCAATTTTGTAGCCGTGTTGCTCATTGAGGATATGGCGTAAGAGGGTGGTTTTGCCGGCGCCGAGGAAGCCGGTCAACAGGGTTACTGCAATCGGGGTCATAGATTCTCCTTTAGCAACAGCGGACTCCGCCCTTGCCATCTCCGCCGTAACGCGCTTGCTGGCGTTCGCGGAAGAACTCTTCGTAAGTCATGTATGGCTTATCCGGATGGTTGGTTTTCATATGATCAACGTAGTTGTCATAGTCCGGGATGCCAATCAGCATCTTTGCCGCCTGACCGAGGTACTTTTTTGCTTCGCCTAAGTTACCAAACATGGTTTGTCTCTGTAAAAGTTAGCCCCACTGTCGTGGGGCTAATTGTGACGCAATTAGTGGTGTGAAGAGGTTTTCACACCGCCTTCCGGCACTGGCACATACGGTGTTTCTTTGTCGGTACGCACAGTGTTGTTGCGCACCTGCAGCCAGGTTTTGATGCCGTAGAAGATGATGCTGTACACCACCACCAGGAACAGAATGCTCAACCCTGCGTTGGTGTAGTTGTTCACCACGATATGGTTCATGTTGGCAATCTGCTGCGCGGTCAGATCACCGCCACCAGCGGCAATCTTCTCTTTGTACTGGTTAGCCATATACAGGAAGCCTTCCAGTTGAGGATTGGTGCTGAACAGTTTCAGACCCAGCGCCCAGGTGGTACACAGCAGCAGCCACATGGCAGGAACCACGGTGACCCAGATGTATTTGGTACGCTGCATTTTCACCAGCACCACGGTACCCAGCATCAGCGCGACGGCTGCGAGCATCTGGTTAGAGATACCGAACAACGGCCACAGGCTTTTCACGCCGCCCAGCGGATCAACTACGCCTTGATACAACAGATAACCCCACAGACCCACGCAGCCCGCTGTACCAATGACGCCGGCAACCAGCGAGTCGGTTTTCTTCAGGAACGGCACAAAGTTACCCAGCAAGTCTTGCAGCATAAAGCGGCCCGCACGCGTACCGGCATCCAGCGCGGTAAGGATAAACAGCGCTTCAAACAGAATACCGAAGTGGTACCAGAAGCCCATGTCCGCCATCGGGATAATTTTGTGGAACACATGCGCGATACCGACAGCCAATGTCGGCGCGCCACCGGCGCGGTTCAGTACCGACGGTTCGCCGATATCTTTCGCGGTTTGCAGGATCTGCTCCGGCGAAATCACAAAGCCCCAGGAACTGACGGTCGCCGCTGCGTGCGCGGTGACATCTTTCAGCTGCGCCAGAATCATCGGCGCGTTATCACCACCCAGCTCATGCAGGTTTGGCATGGTAATGCCAAGACCAGCCGGCGGGGTATTCATGGCGAAGTAGAGACCCGGTTCGATAATGGACGCGGCAACCAGCGCCATCACTGCAACGAAGGATTCCATCAGCATTGCGCCGTAACCGATAAAGCGTGCGTCGGTTTCGTTAGCCAGCAGTTTCGGCGTGGTACCGGACGCGATCAGGGCATGGAAGCCAGATACCGCGCCGCAGGCGATGGTAATAAACAGGAACGGGAACAATGCACCTTTCCACAGTGGGCCCGTACCGTCAATGTACTGCGTGACCGCAGGCATTTTCAGTTCCGGGTTGAGGATCACGATGCCCAGCGCCAGACCGACGATCACGCCGATTTTCAGGAAAGTCGCCAGGTAGTCGCGCGGGGCAAGGATCAGCCATACCGGCAGCAGCGCAGAGACAAAGGCGTAACCCACCAGTGCAAAGGTAATGGTGGTGTCTTTAAAGGTCAGCGCTGGTCCCCAGTAAGGATCGTGCGCGATAACGCCGCCAAACCAGATGGACGCCACCAGCAGCACAATACCGATAACTGACACTTCGCCTACACGTCCCGGGCGCAGGAAGCGCATATAAATACCCATAAACAGGGCAATCGGCACGGTGGAGCAGACAGTGAACACACCCCACGGGCTTTCCGCCAGCGCTTTCACCACAATCAGCGCCAGCACCGCGAGGATGATGATCATAATCAGGAAGCAGCCAAACAGCGCGATAGTGCCTGGTACGCGGCCCATCTCTTCTTTCACCATCTCACCGAGAGAGGCGCCGTTACGGCGGGAAGAGATAAACAGCACCATAAAGTCCTGCACCGCACCGGCCAGCACCACGCCCGCCAACAGCCACAGCGTGCCCGGCAGATAACCCATTTGTGCGGCCAATACCGGGCCAACCAGCGGGCCTGCGCCGGCAATTGCGGCAAAGTGGTGACCAAACAGCACGTAGCGGTTGGTCGGCACATAGTTGAGGCCGTCGTTATTGATGACCGCCGGTGTGGAACGGGTTGGATCGAGTTTCATCACCTTCTGGGCGATGTAAAGGCTGTAGTAGCGGTAGGCCACAAGGTAAACGGAAACGGACGCAACCACGATCCACAGCGCGCTGACATGCTCGCCCCGGCGTAGTGCGACGACGGATAAACAAAAAGCACCGATTATCCCGAGGATGGCCCAGGGTATGTGCTTGAGTAGTTTTTTAGTATCCATATTCAGGCCTGGTTTTAGCAGAAATAGTGAATGGAATTTGGAATGGTTCAATTGGCTGAAATGCTGGCATTTATGATGGCAAATTACGCGCGCGAATCGGCAGCGATTTGACTGAGTGGTTGGAAAAAGGCGGTGAGCGGTAACGGATGCGTCATAAGCGGTTTTGAGGGCAGAAAAACGCAGGGGGAACTGTGATGCACGTCACGCTAAACCCTTGTCTGGCAAGGGATGGAGAGAATTTAGCTGGGTTGTAATCCATATATAACTGGCGAAAATATAGCACGTTAAACCATAAAGTTTTCCTATGCCAGGCCGAAAAACTAGTATCGACCTATAGGGAAAGAGAAAACATGTTGACTCGTATTAAACTTGTGACCAGTTTGTTGCTGGTATTGGCATTATTTGGCTTGTTACAACTCACTTCCGGCGGCTTGTTCTTTAACGCGCTGAAACAGGACAAAGAAAACTTCAACGTTTTACAAACCATTCGCCAGCAGCAATCCACGCTGAATGCTAGCTGGGTTGCGCTACTGCAAACCCGTAATACCCTGAACCGCGCGGGTATTCGCTACATGATGGATCAGAACAATATCGGCAGCGGCGCGACCGTTAACGATCTGATGCAGATTGCCAGCACCTCGCTGAAACAGGCGGAAGCGAACTGGAATGCTTACCAGGCGCTGCCGCGCGATCCGCGCCAGAGCGAAGAAGCCGCAGCAGAGATCAAACGTAACTACGATATCTATCACAACGCGCTGGCGGAGCTGATCCAGTTGCTGGGCGCTGGCAAAATCAATGACTTCTTCGACCAGCCGACTCAGAGCTATCAGGATGGTTTTGAGAAACAATACGTTAACTACTTGCAGCAGAACGATAGCCTGTATGAACAAGCGGTTCGCGACAGCGAAAGCTCCTACGGTTCTGCGGTGTGGGTGATTATCACCGTACTGCTCGTGGTACTGGCGGTGATTGTCTGTGTCTGGGTGGGGATCAAAGGGGCGCTGATTAAGCCGCTCAACCATTTGATCGACAACATTCGCCATATTGCCGGTGGCGATCTGGTGCAGCGCATTGAAGTGCAGGGTTCCAATGAAATGGGCGTGCTGGCTGAGAGTCTGCGCCATATGCAAAGCGAACTGGTGCGTACTGTTAGCGATGTGCGTAACGGTGCAAACGCCATTTACAGTGGTGCCAGCGAAATTTCTGTGGGTAACAACGACCTTTCTTCCCGTACGGAACAGCAGGCTGCTTCTCTGGAAGAGACTGCCGCCAGCATGGAAGAGCTGACCGCTACGGTGAAACAGAACGCCGAAAACGCCCGCCAGGCAAGCCACCTGGCGCTGAGCGCGTCTGAAACCGCGCAAAAAGGCGGTAAAGTGGTGGATAACGTGGTGCAGACAATGCGCGACATTACCGCCAGTTCGCAGAAAATCGCTGACATTATCAGCGTGATCGACGGCATTGCCTTCCAGACTAACATCCTGGCGCTTAACGCGGCTGTCGAAGCAGCGCGTGCGGGTGAACAGGGTCGCGGTTTTGCCGTGGTTGCCGGTGAAGTACGTAACCTGGCGCAGCGCAGCGCCCAGGCCGCTCGCGAGATCAAGAGCCTGATTGAAGACTCTGTTGGCCGCGTTGAAGTGGGGTCGACGCTGGTGGAAAGCGCCGGTGAAACCATGGATGAGATCGTCAACGCCGTTACCCGTGTGACCGATATCATGGGCGAAATTGCCTCTGCTTCTGATGAGCAGAGCCGCGGCATTGACCAGGTTGGTCTGGCGGTCTCTGAAATGGATCGCGTTACCCAGCAGAACGCCTCGCTGGTGGAAGAGTCTGCCGCCGCTGCAGCCGCGCTGGAAGAACAAGCCAGCCGCCTGACGCAGGCCGTTTCCGTGTTCCGCATCATGCAGGATCAGCGTAAAAACGCTGGCTCAACGCCAACCAGTTTCGTTAAAGCGGAACCTGCAACCGCCCTGCCGCGTAAAGCCGCGACCGACGCGGGCGAGAACTGGGAAACCTTCTAATCGATATTCGCGCCCTGCCCGTCGGGGCGCATTTTCTCCCGCTTCTCCGTGCTATGCTCATTGCATCATGTCGCGGAGAAGCCTTATGAACCTCGTCGCTGTTCCTGCCATCCACTATAGTTGCGAAGCGCTGACCACTATCACCGGTGCCTGTTTTGAAGGCTACCGCGTACCGTTTTCCCTGCCGCCCGATGTTTTTGCACAACGCTTTCTTGCCGAAGGGTTAAACCTCGTCGATTCCTGCGTCTGGCTGGCAGGCGATACGCCTGCCGCAGTGGCGTTGATCGCCCGACGTGGCGATTGCGCCCGGCTGGCAGCCTTTGCGATTTGCCCGCAATTTCGCGGCCAGGGCGTGGGCAGACAAATATTGCCACCGTTGATGGCAGCACTGCGAACCAAAGGTGTTCGCCAGATGTGGCTGGAAGTGATGAGCGATAATCATGCCGGTATCGCCCTTTATCATGCGCTGGGGTTTGCCACCATTCAGCCACTGTTTGGCTACCAGGGACGCGCCGATGTGGCTGAAGAGAACTGCACGTTACAGGAGCGCGATCCGTTGGAAGTGGTGCGCAGCGCCATAAGTGAATGCCATGACCGGCTGCCGTGGCAGGTGGATCCGCTCACTGCGGTATCGCTGCCCGCGCGGGCGTTCGAGTACCGTAAACATGCTTATGCACTGGTTTCCACTCTTGGTGATAAGCCCCTGCTGCGGTTTATGTATGTGGAGTCAGAATACCGGCGCAAAGGGTTTGCCTGCGAGTTGCTGCAGGCGCTGAATCAGCATTTTCCGGCGCTTGGCACCACCGTAGCAGTGCCAGAGCGTTTTTCATCTCTGTTCCAGCGCGCGGGCTACGCCACCATGGCTATCAGCCAGTACGAAATGAAAGCGGAACTGTAGCGGTCAGCCTTCCCGGCTCACCACTTTGATTTCCACCAGACCGACACCCAGTTTGCGTGGCGAATGACCAAGGATATTGCCTTCGTTGGTCGATTGCGGCTCCGGCGGCACGATGACCAGCCGGTTGCTGTGCGACGGATTGCTAAAGTGCAGCGTGGTGGTGCTGAGCTCATTACCCAGCGTCAGCGTTTGTTGCTGATCGCCAACACGCACTGGAATCGGCCGGTTAGCATTCGGGCCAAAGGCTTTGGCGGTGATCACCAACTCGAACTGTTCCGGCAGCGGTTGGTTATATTCGATCGCCACTTCTTCACCCAGATTGGCATTCGACCAGCGCCCCCAGCTTTCCGGGCGGGAGATACCGCTGAACTGTTTTACCTCTTCCGGCGCGCCCGCCACGTTAAAGACAAAACTGTCGGCTTTGTAGCGAATGCTATCGTCGAGGATCTTCAGGGTATCAACGTTTTTCTGGTAGCGATCGCTGCTGATCACCGTCTGTTTAAACGCGGTTTTCCCTTTCCACTGCGCGTTGTCGACACGCTGGACTTGCTGTTCGCCGCCCAGTTGCCCCTGCGAGACGCACCAGTCTGTGGAAAGCGCCAGTTCGGGCGACCATAAACGCGCCATTTTGTAGCATTGGTCGATCCAGACGAAGTTATCGCGTGGGGCGAAATCCGCCAACTGGAAGCGCAACGGTGCGGAATATTCGCTTTCTGGCAGCGGCTCGACTTTATCTGATACCCGCACCAGCAGCGGCAAACGGAACTGGCTGCCAGAGAACGCCACCATCTGTTTATTCGTGTCGATGGTGAACTCTTTCATCTCTTTCGGGAAATTCCACAGCCGGATAATGTCCGGTTTCCACGCCAGCATTTTCGCTTTCATATTGAGGAAAATGCCCGAAAGCGACTGCCCGGAGAGGCTGCTGCGACCAAGACCGAGGAAATTATCGCCGCCGAGAATATCCAGCACGGTTGCGCCGTTATCGAGGGTGCTGCGCTTAATACCGGAAATATCCTGTTGCGGTTCATCGCCGCGCAGCACAAAGAACAGGTTGCTGCGATCGTGCTTGTTGAGGTATTTCCACGCGGTATTATTCATCGCCAGGTGATCCGACGACACCACGATCACCGTGTCTTTAAACCACGGCGACGCTTTGATTTTGTTGATAAGCGCGGCGATATTTTGCTGGCTGCAGGTTACCGCGCTAAATGACTGGTTCGGCTTGCCATCGTAAGCGTAGCTTTTGCGTTCGCAGCCGCGAGAGATAAAACCGTCCGGGTGGTGGGTATCCACCGTCAGCGCAAACAGCGAAAAGCGTTTACCGGAACGGGAGAGTTCCTCGTACTGTTTCCATACTTTATCCAGCACCGTATCGTCATAAAAACCCCAGTCGTTACGGTAATGCGGGTCCGCGACCTCGTTTTTCAGCTCTTGTGCACCGGTCAGGTAATCAAAGCCGTGGGATTTTAAAAACACATCTTTCCCGGCGAAACGCAGGTTAGCGCCCTGTACGAAATGGTTTTCGTAGCCGGAGTTTTTCAGGATATCGCCAAGGCAAAGATTCTGCGGAAAGAAGCTGGAAACGGAGGCCGACGCGTTGCCTTCGAACGGCGCGAACAGTGGAATGCCGCACTGCGAAGAGACCATGCCGGCGATGGTGTAATCGGTGCCGGGTAGCTGTTCGGTATGGCTAAAATCAATACCTTCTTCTTTAAGCGCGCCAAGTTCCGGCGTCAGTCCGGGGAACGCCTCCTCGTTAAAATAGGTGCGCTCAAGGCTTTCACCGTAGATGTAGACGAGGTTCAGTTTGGGGTTGGGGATCTGCTTTGCCGGCACTTTATAAAAGGTGGCGAAATCAGGATCGCCTTCGCGGGTCTGTGATTTAACCAGCTCGGTAATCTGGCGGAACGCCGGGCTGGCGTCTACCGAACCGAGCGCCAGTGCGAGTGCAAGTAAGCTATAGCCGAAATGGTGCGGCAGATGGCGACGACGGCGCAGCACCCAGCCGAGCGCGCAAAACACCGCCACCAGCGCTAACACTAACCCCGCGCCGGGAAGCATATATTTGCCGACCCCCGCGCCTGTCAGGCTGTTGGTCAGGGTGTATAACACCGCGTCGTTGATGCCGTCGCCGGTAAAATAGTTGCTGGCGTAAAGTGTGATATTCAGGATGACAAACAGACCCAGCACCAGCAGGGTGGCGCTAAACCACCAGGTATTACGGCCCGCTTTCCAGGCATAGATAGCCACAGAGGCAAGAAACAGCGCGATAGAGAGCAACTCGGACAACCGTTATTCCTCATCAACGCCAGACATATTGCTGGCCATGAATTTTTGTAACAGGGCGTATAATTTAATGTTCATGTCACATATCTGCAATTGTAGTGTCACTTTTTAGCGGGCTTATTCAGAATTGGTTTAGAAAGGCGTAATAGTGATAGCCGTCGCACTGGCGGCGTTTCGGTAAAGCGGGGAGGATAAAGCCGCGTTCTGACTGAACGCGGCGGGATATCAGGAGAGGAAGTTAACGCCCTGCTTGAGGACGATATCGCAGGCTTTGGATTTCACTTTTTCCGCCAGCGGCGTACTACCGATGTTGCTCAGATTCAGCTGTTCACCGTTTTTAGTGTTCAGCATGCCCTGAATACCCTCCAGATAATTGGTGTCTTGTTTCTGCTGAGCGGCACCCAGCCCCAGTTTATCCAGTACCTGGTTTTTCACATTTTCGGTGTTGGTCAGGCTGGAGAGCTTGTTTTTTGCACACCAGCTCATCACGCCCGCCGCATTGTTCATGGTGTCAGCGCTGAGCGCCTGGTTGCCACCATTAAGCAGACCCGTCAGGGAGGAGAGTGAAAGGCCTCCTTGCTGGGATTGAGATGTAGTCGATTTCTGGCTGAGTTCGCTGGCGGCGCTGGAAAGCGTGTCCTGCCAGGAGGCGGCTTGCGCGAAGCCGGTGAGCAGTGCGCTACCGAGAGTGGCGCTGCAAAGCAGGCGTTGGGTGAATTTCATGTCGTGCGGATCCTGATGTCAACGAAGGCGGTCAGTATACACCCGGGCGCGGGCGCGCCACGGATGGGAAAACTCTCAATACTCTTTACCGGTGACGCGGCTGCGGTAACTCTCCCAGTTGAAGATCACCCACAGGCTGTTGCCGAGGCGCATCCTGTCCATCACGCGTTCGCCCAACAGCTTATTCATCTCTTCCAGGTTACTGTTGGTCAGCATGCCTGTCGGGCGTTTGGACGAAGAGCGGCGATCAACAATCTGATTGATAATCACTTTTTCGTAGCGGGATTCCGTCTGCATGCCGATTTCATCAATCACCAGCAGATCAACGCTGCTTAAGTCATTGAGCAACTGCTCTTCGCTGTTTTCTTTGTTGCCAAAAGTCTCTTTCATGGCCGACATAATGTCGGCAACGGTAATGATCAGCACCGATTTACCGCGCAACAGCAGTTCATTACAGATAGCCGCAGCCAGATGGTTTTTGCCGGTTCCCGGTTTGCCAGAGAAGATAAAACTGGCGATGTTACCGTCGAACTCTTCCACATATTGCCGTGCCTGGCTCAGCGCTCGCATTTGGCCTTCTGTCTCAACACGATAATTATCGAAAGAGCAGTTCTGGTGCAGGGGACGAATGCCGGAACGGTTGAAGGTGCGCTGCATTTTCATGGCGCGATTTTCGCGCTCCAGCGCCGCCGAACGGATTTCGCCTTGTTGCTTCTGCCAGGCCATCAACTCTTCGCCGGTTTTAAAAGCAGGCTCGGTGTTGGCAGGCATCATTTTTTGCAGTCGCTTCATCAATTCGCCGACGTTTTTCATCGTTATCCTCTAAAACCTGGTGGGATTTGATTATCCGGTTCGGACAGGGCGTTAATATCCCGCTTTGTCGTGCCGTTCTGGCTGCTACGGCCCATTTGCAGGCTGCGCGCCAGTTTTTGCTGCCACTGGACGTGATGGAAAACTTTGCCTTCTGCTTGCCAGTAAGCCACGAATGAGGCCAGCTCTTCCGGCGTGGCGGGATGTGCCAGCGCAATGCCCCACATCGCCGCCAGGCGCTGAAAGTCAGCATCCGGCTGCCAGCCCGCGTACATGGCGAATTTGCCCATTGGCACATTTACCGGCGTAGCGGCTGGTTCTTCATAAAATTGTGCATCGAGCGAAATATCGCTCATCGGGCGCGCAAGCTGTGCTTCAAGCGCCAGAAGCTGTTCAAGGCGCTGCGGCGTAATAGCGTAAAACGCGGGGCTATTATTGGCAAAAACGGCGATGGCACCGCCTTCCGTGCGTGCCAGCACGCAGGCAGGATCGCGCATAAATTCATCAATGCCAATGACATTCGGCGTCAGGATTTTGGAAGACATAACGCGTTCTCAAACAGGATTACTACGGATACGGTGCACTGCGGTTTTTTCACACAGGCATAATCACACATAGTAACACAGTGAGCACAAAGGGCAGTACAGCATGAAAAAGCCGGGTTTCCCCGGCTTGTCATTGACCAAAATATGGGCTTTTTTTGTCAGGCAATGATATTCAGCGTAACGTCGATGTTGCCGCGAGTGGCGTTTGAGTAAGGGCAAACAATATGCGCGGCATCAACCAGTTTTTTGGCTTCAGCGGCGTCCATTCCCGGCAGATAGATATTCAGTTTGGCTTCAATACCAAAGCCGGTCGGCAAAGGGCCGATACCGACTTCACCTTCAATAAAAGCCTCTTTTGGCATGCTGATTTTGTCGCGACCGGCGACAAATTTCATTGCGCCGAGGAAGCAAGCGGAATAACCCGCAGCAAACAGCTGTTCCGGGTTAGTGACTTCGCCACCAGCGCCACCCATCTCTTTCGGCACGCCCAGTTTGACATCCAGTACGCCGTCGGAAGAGGTTGCGCGGCCATCGCGGCCTCCGGTTGCTTTGGCTTTGGCTGTATAAACAACTTTTTCTAAAGACATGGCAGGTTCCTTATTATCTATAGTGTTTGCTATAAAGTAGCGTGCTATTTTGTTGCTGGAAATAAACTCCCTGCAAAGGGAGCTTATGCCCGTTGAAACTGTTGGCGAAGCCGTTCCAGTTGCTGCTTGATATCGGCAAGCGTTGCGCTATCACAAGCCATTGCACAGCCGATTGCTTCCGGAATCGACGTCGCTTGCTGCTGCAGTTCACGTCCGCTTTCGCTTAAGGTGATCACCACCTGGCGTTCATCCTGGCGTGAACGTTGACGACGAATCAGCCCGGCGCTTTCCAGACGCTTCAGCAGCGGCGTCAGCGTGGCGGAGTCGAGGTACAGGCGCTCGCCAATTTCTGACACCGTGACGTCATCTTTCTCCCACAGCACCAGCATCACCAGATATTGCGGGTAGGTGAGATTCATCGGTGCCAGTAGCTGCCGGTAGAGCTTATGCAGCGCCAGATTTGTTGAGTAAAGTGCAAAACAAAACTGGTTATCTAACGCGAGCTGCGCATTCGCGGTTGGAGTCGATGTCTTCTTCATGGGATTGAATATAGATAGTGCGCGATTTTATTGCAAGTTATTTTTTACAAAAAGGCATGTGCGCGAGAATTTGCCGTCCTTTCATCACGATAGTGGCGCTTCGTAACCAGAACCGGGGCTTTTGCAAAAAATTGCGAAGGCGCAAATGTTATCGATCACGTGAAAATGAACATTGTTTACTGTGTTTGGTAAGTCGCTATTTTGGGGAAAATTCCAGTTGCATCATGGGATTACGCAGCACGTTACGCAATGGCAGTAAGCCTTTGTGACAACATTACCACCACGGAATTCGCGCTTCATTTGAGGCGGAATTCCGTGGCGGAAGAACTGACCTTATACGCGGGGCGTTTGCGGTAAATCCACAGCCCAGGAATCGACAGGCCGATAGAGAGTGCGCCGACAATCGACGATGCTTTCAGGAAATTCGTTAATAGCAAAATCATCAGTTCTTCGCTGTAGCCAAAATGGCCGATCTTGACCGCCGAAATCATCGCGGTATAAGCGGAAATGCCCGGAAACATCGGGATCACCGCTGCTACGGTAAAGACTTTCGGGTGCGCCAGATACCAGCGTGACCAGTGAATGCCAATCGAGCCGACCAGCATTGAGGCGGCAAAGGTTGACCATTCGATGTTGAATCCCCAGTGCACCATGGCGAAGCGCGAACCATGACCAATCGCCCCAAGCAGTGCGCACCAAGGCAGAGCGCGGTGCGGCACGTTAAACACCATGGCAAAGCCAACGGCAGGGATGGCCGCCAGTAACATATCCTGTGCCAGCGCCAGGATGAACAAAATCACATCCATCCGCGTAACCCCCATAGTGTCATTGACATTACCACCCCAATACAGGTGGCAAGCGTTAATAAGCTGGCGATAGCCCAGCGCGCAAGCCCCGTATTGATATGCCCTTTAAACATATCGGCAACCGAATTAATCAGCGGAAACCCCGGTACTAAAAGCAAAACGCTGGCGGCCATCGCGACGGTGGATGATTGCAGAAAAACGGGCAGCGTTAGCATCAGGCCGGATACTGTCGTGGCGACAAAGGCAGTGATACAAAAGTTGATTTGCGGATGTAAGTGGTGACCCGCCAGAACCAGGCGGACATACATTGCGACACTACTGGCGCAAAAAGTTATAAAAGCACCATCCCAGCCACCATTATTGAGCTTGCAAAAGCAGGCGCAAGAGAGACCCACCATCAGCGTGACCAGCCAGCGCGGGTAGCGTAAGGGTTTGACTTGAGCGAAGCGCTTCTCGACGTCTTTGCAATCCAATAACTTATGTTCAGCGAGAATGACAATATGCTGAACTTCGGTCACCACGTGCATATTGATGCCGCGATCGCTATTTTTGCGGGTCGATGTCAGGCACATTCCATCTTTAATCGTTGTAAGGACAATAGCATTGGAAGAAATCGAGCTTTCAACACTGTCCATGCCCAGCGCCAGCCCCAGACGCGTTGAAAGCTCCTCAACAAGCGCGCTCTCTGCGCCGTGCTGTAACAAAAAAAGGCCACACTGAATGCACAGCCGCGTAATGGCCCGCTGTGATGACTGGTCTGTTTGCATGATTACCCTGGTATTGTTGCGCTGGCGCTCACGAAGGGTGGAGCGGAAAGCCTATTTTTAGCACAGGACAAGGGCGGGATGGCGCTAAGAAAGATCAAGAATTGTGCATTAAATCACGCTTGTTCGTGTTCAAAAGGGGATCTTATCGCGTGTTAAGAATGAAGTAATAGCGGAAAAGAAACAGCAGATTTTTTTCTGCTTAGCTGAGAATAATGATGAAGTTAGCGTTAATAAGATCTTATATATTATTTAAGATAATTGCTTTTCCCTTATCTCTATATGTTCGGGTATTTTAAATTTCTTATTTTATTATTAATAATGTATCGGATGTTTTAATGCGCATTGTGTAATGTTGACACGCTACTTGTGGATATTATAATTCAGTACATTATATTTATTGCCATTCATAAATTGTGCCAATTTTATAGTGGCTGCATCAAAATGGTGTTGCTACTTTACGTAATATGAGTATTAACTGAGTAAATACTTATAAATAAGGTTGATAGAACGCGAAAATGGAAGCGGAGGGTTTATGCTATCGAAAGACGGCAATCAGGGGATTATCATCAGCAAAACGCCGGTACTTAGGGTCGGGATTGGCGGCATTCTTGAGCGACATTTCCCAGAATATGCACTCAATTATTATTCATCAGTGGAAGAGGTTGCACCGCTTAAATTGAAATGTGCCAGATTGATAATCACTGATTTATCGGGGGAACAGCGTTATGCAAGAAAAAGCTGCCAGCAATATTATTCACTGTTCCCTCAATGCGATAACGCACGCTGGTTATTCTTCGTCTCGCGCAGCCTCTACCCTGTGGCCGCTGAGCTTCTTATGCAGCCCAAAACGACATTGCTTGCGGATGTGGAGCCGATCGAGGGTGTAATTGATGCCATTCGTAATGGGCATAAAGATGTTGAGAATATTAGTCAAACCTTATTGACTTCAGGATGGCATAAACACAACGACAATTCTTTTTCGAACGCAATGTTAACGTTGTCTGAGCGAAAAGTGTTACGTCTCCTCGGAAAAGGGTGGGGGATTAATCAAATCGCCACGCTGCTTAAAAAAAGTAATAAGACAGTCAGTGCGCAAAAGAATAGCGCAATGCGGCGGTTATCACTACGTAGTAACGCAGATTTGTATACATGGATTAATAGCAGCCAGGGAATGAAACAGCTGGATTTTGGTACAGCGGACGGAGAACATAATGAATGGAAAATACCAGGAAGAAAGGAAATATTGCCATCATAGAAAAATGCATAATGAGCGGGGAGGGCCTACGACATTTATTTGATGAATCTGCTATTAATCACTATCGATTTTATTTTTTTAAAGACCATTCGGCGTTTCGGCAGGCGCTGAAACAGACGTCGTTTTTTTCCGTCATCTATTCCCTTTTTGGTCAGCGGAAAGAGCGGCTGGAATGCCTGATGTGTCTGCATTTACTCTCCCTTTCTCATCCAGGAATGCAACGCATAGTATTAGCGGGAGATAACCGTGAAGCACGGCTGGTTGGGCATCTTTCACCCTCACGGTTGCACGGGATATTGAGTAAATCATCGCCACTTGCTGTGCTCCTGGAGGAGTTGGTTACGTTGTTTGGTGAAACGCGGCGCATTAACGAAAACATGATTAATCATTGGTATGTGAGCCAGTGTCGTATGCTCAGCCCGACAGAAAGGGAAATTCTGAACTATATGACGCGGGGTTTTTCTGTTGCCGAGATTGCATCGCAACTGGATCGTAATGTGAAAACGATTCGGGCGCATAAATTCAACGCGATGGCAAAGCTGGGGGTCACATCAGATGTCGGTTTGCTTGATGCGGCGGATATTCTGACATGGAAGCCGCCCTGCGCGCGCGCCGCGTCTGAATTAATGTAAAAGGGGTTTTGGGAACTGGCGCCAGGTTCTGCCTGGCGCTTTGTTACGCAACTACAGACACACATCAATCCATTTCGCGCGGGTTAACTCTGCCATTCTGTCGGGGGAAATACGAATCGCGCTGTGAATTGCTCCCGCCGCCGGTAACACTTCCTGATAGCGCTTTAACGACACGTCACAATACACCTGTAACGGGTTTTCCAGACCAAACGGGCAGACACCACCAACTGGATGACCGGTAATGGTGACGACTTCGTCACTGCTTAGCATCCGGGCTTTCGCGCCAAAGGTATTTTTTAGTTTTTTATTATCAAGGCGAGCATCACCTTTCGCGACGACCAATATCACTTCGTTTTTCACTTTTAACGACAGCGTCTTTGCGATTTGACCTGGTTCGACATTATGCGCGGCGGCGGCCAGTGCCACAGTCGCTGTGCTTTGGTTAAGTTCAATAATATCGATGTCGGGGGCGTTATCGGCAAAGAACTGCCGCACGGACTGCAAACTCATGATGTTCTCCAGCAAATGACCGCCATTAATCTGTCACAAGCCTGTTATGCGTGTAAATAACCGGGCATAACAAACATCTTACTGCCAGATTCTCGATCCTCTTCACAATCGCGGAAACCGGTTACAGTAACCGGTTGCAGTGTTAACAAGCCGGGTTAATACTCATTTTGTCATTTCCCTCTGTTCATAAAATTAAAAAAGAGCCGTCTATGAAACCTACTCAACGTTGCTGTAATGCTGGTTCGAAAACCTGCATGGTTTCACGTCAAAAACATGGATCGCTGCACGGCAGAACGGTTGCTGATGCGCTTACTTTGTTAGCCTGATAGGAGATCTACTATGTCTGCCAACCATGCTGCGTTTAATCTTATTTTCCGGTTTATAGAAAATTATGTCAGTCCGGTAGCCGGACGCATCTCTTCCCAGCGTCATGTTATGGCGATTCGCGACGGTTTTATTTCCGCGATGCCGTTTATGATTGTGGGCTCATTCTTGCTGGTGTTTGCTTACCCTCCCTTTTCGCCAGACACGACCTGGGGTTTTGCCCGTACATGGCTGGACCTGGCGAAGCAGTATGAAGGGCGGATCCTCACGCCTTTTGATATGACGATGGGCATTATGTCTATCTATATCTGTGCGGCGATTGCTTACAACCTCGGTAAACATTATGTGAAGTCGCATCAGCTGGATCCATTTATGTGCGCGATGCTGTCGTTGATGGCATTTCTACTGGTCGCAGCGCCGAAAACTAACGGCACATTGCCAGTGGATAGCCTGGGCGGTACCGGTATTTTTACCGCGATCCTGGTGGCGATTTACTGCGTGGAAATGATGCGTTTCCTGAAAGCGCACAATATAGGCATCCGTTTGCCAGATCAGGTGCCGCCAATGATCAAAAACTCTTTTGATTTGCTGATCCCGGTTTTGGTCGTGGTGCTGACCCTTTATCCGCTGAGCCTGCTCATCCAGACGCAGTTCAACATGTTAATCCCGCAAGCCATTATGGCGCTGTTCAAACCGCTGGTAGCGGCGGCGGACTCATTGCCTGCGATTTTGCTGGCTGTCATCATCGGCCATTTGCTGTGGTTTGCGGGGATTCATGGCGCGGCGATTGTTTCCGGAATGCTGCAGATGTTCTGGTTAACGAATCTCGGGCTTAACCAGAGTGCGCTGGCTCAAGGTGCGCCGTTACCGCATATCTTTATGGAAGCGTTTTGGACATTCTTCATTGTTATTGGCGGATCCGGGGCGACCATGGGGCTGGTGTTCTGCTACTTGCGTAGCCGCTCGGTGCATTTGCGTTCGATTGGACGTCTGAGCGTGGTACCCAGTTTGTTCAACATCAACGAGCCGGTTATTTTCGGAACTCCTATTGTAATGAACCCCGTGTTCTTCATCCCATTCCTGCTGGCTCCGACTCTTAACGCGATTATTGCCTGGGCGGCAATGAAACTGGATCTGATTGGCCGGGTTATCTCTGTCGTGCCCTGGACCGCGCCAGCGCCGATTGGCGGCGCATGGGCATTAGGTTGGGATTTCCGCGCGGCGATTCTTGTCGTTCTGCTGGCCTGTGTCTCGGCGGTAATTTACTACCCGTTCTTCAAAGTGTATGAGAAACAGTTGCTGGAACAGGAAGCAGAAGAGGCACAACGCGCAGAGGAAGATAAGCAGGTTGCGTGATAGTGTCGAATAAAAACGAAGAGGGCGATTTATCGCCCTCTACTTATTTCAGCGTACAGTCACCGCACTGCTGAACATCCGGCAGGCGATAGCGCTGGCAACAAGTACGACGTACCAGCGCGCCGTCGCGCAGGACAACTGTGCGCCACAAAGGGTTATCACTGCCGTCCGCGAGCTGCTTTTCAAAAAAGCAAAGCTGGCGAAGCGCGGCGACACGCGTTTCACCTAGCTGTGGAATGAGTTCCCCCAGGCACCAGTTAATCAGATAACCGGTATTGCTCCAGATAAGTTTAGCGTTGATATCGCCGGTGGTTTCCAGCGCCTGCACAACCGGTAGCATCGCCTGTGTCGTTAATGCAAAAATCCGCTGCGCATCGTTATATGACGACAACTTAGAATCCCGTTGCACATCAATCCAGAAACACGCGGCGCGCCCGGTTTCATGAAACTCGACATGAAAATGTTCCGGGGAGAGGTCAATGGCGTTTTTTTGCGTCAGCAACGTCAATAATAGTGGCGGCACCAGCAACCCGAGATACCACTGCGCCCATAGCGACAGCAACGGTTTGTTTTCACGCGGCTGCGTTAATTGGTTGCGGTAAATATGATCGGAGTAGGTCGCGATAAGTGACTGCAATGCCGCAGGGCGTGACCACTCAGCCAGCGTCATTGCCGTATACGGCGCGGGTTCATTCAGACGAATAAAATCGAGCAAATATTCGCGGGTGCTGGCGATAGTTTCCCGCATGGCATTTGCCAGCGAATCGCGCTCATCAGTGAGTCGGCTTCGCCAGATAATGTTTTCGGTGATCGATGCGGTGCGAAAGGTCATAGCGCCAGCCGATAGAAAATCTAAATGATAATGATTTCCAATCCTAGCTAGAGGTAAAATCGATAGCAACATTTTTATCGTAAAGTTAGCGTCAACCACGCCTCAAGCGACTTGCAGCTCGCCACTCACCAGAATGTTGTTACGACCTAAATGTTTGGCTTCATATAACGCTTTATCGGCGAGCGAAAGCGCCGCATCAATATCGTGGTCGACAAGTGGCGCAATGCCGATGCTGATCGTGACGTTCGTGGCGACGCTTTCGTTAAACATATGTGGGATTTTTAAATCGTACACTTTCTGACGAATGCGCTCTCCGGTAAGGCGCGCCTGTTCGACATCGACATTATTCAGCAGGATCATAAATTCTTCGCCGCCAAAGCGCGCGACGATATCACGGGAGCGTACAGCGTCGCGTAAAGCGGCAGAAACGCGGATAAGCGCCTGATCGCCCATCATATGGCCGTAGTGGTCGTTATAGGCTTTGAAGTGATCAATATCGAGCAGCAGGACGAAACGCGAGCTCTCATCAACGGCCAGCAAATTATTGAGTTTGTGTTGCAAACCTCGACGGTTGTACAGGCCGGTTAGCGGGTCAAGCATGCTCAGATCGTTGAGCGTTTTGCGCTCCTGCATCAGGCGGTTCATCAGCGCAAGGGCAAAACTATCATTACGTTTTTGGATCGCATGCTGGATAGAGATCCCCAGCACTGGCAACGCAAAGGTGTAAATAAGCCTGATTGCGCTTTCTCCTTCGTTCAACCACAGACATGTCACGAATACGGGCAAAGAGTGCAGCAAAAAGGCGACAATGTTATTTGAAAAAGCGATCGAGCCGATAAAAAGCACACTTAACAAGGCAATAAGCAGGTAGGTGGAGGCGTTGTCATTGAGTAACCTGACTTTGGTTATCACATGCCATGCCCACAGGCAGCCAAATATAAGGGAGATGAATGTGATATTGATTTTTATTTTTGGATAACACTTTTGCCAGACGGGCAGCACAATGCTCGCCGCGAAGATAGCGCATACGGGAAACGTGAACGCGCGCTGATTATAGAGCGGCAGAGCAATAGAGAACAAAGCTGAGATTGCGTTGAGCAGTAAAAAGAGTCGTAGGGACAATCGATATCTCTTATTACATAGAGATTGCCAGGTTTGTAATGTCATACCTAAAAATCGTTATTTATCCGCAATATACTACTGCGCTATGAGTCAAAAGAAGAAAGAAGTAACGCAATGAAACTGTCATTGCGAAAAATTAGTGATTTGGATTTAGATTTAAGCAGCGCTTAATTTATCACCTTCCTGAATGACTGTCATTAGATGATGAGTAATCTTCATACGACCGTATGACCGCAGGCTGACAATTGAGAAAAGATGTCATATGATATTGGTTATCATTATCGTTTTGAGAGATGAAACCATGTTGCAGCGAGCGCTGGGAAGTGGCTGGGGAATTGTTGTGCCTGGAGTGATTGTTGCTGTGCTGATGTTGGCGGATTTATCAGTCAATGCTTGGCGAATGGTGATTTTTCTGGGCTTATTACTGACACCCGTCATGCTTTACCATAAGCGTTTACGTCACTTTATTTTATTGCCTTCAGGCGTTGCACTGGTTGGCGCAATGATGCTGATGCTCTTGAATTTAAAGATGATGGTGTAACAGGGGGGCGATTCAGGGAGAGAATAAGATATCTGGTGCGAGGGGGGGACTTGAACCCCCACGTCCGTAAGGACACTAACACCTGAAGCTAGCGCGTCTACCAATTCCGCCACCTTCGCACAGTCATCTTACTTTTTGATATCGCCTCGTTGGTGCGAGGGGGGGACTTGAACCCCCACGTCCGTAAGAACACTAACACCTGAAGCTAGCGCGTCTACCAATTCCGCCACCTTCGCACAGTGCGAGCGATATCAACGTGGTTTATGGTGCGAGGGGGGGGACTTGAACCCCCACGTCCGTAAGGACACTAACACCTGAAGCTAGCGCGTCTACCAATTCCGCCACCTTCGCATACCATCGATACTCTTGAAGTATCGTTACCACGGAGGCGCATTCTAGATGTTTTCAACTTTTCGTCAATAGTTAATTGCACAGACTGAGGCTGATCGCTGTAAAAATGGACGCGGCGTGACGAGGGGATGAAATTTGCCCGATGAATGATTCCACCGGGCCTGCAGGTTACTTTAACGCCTGGCGCGTCATTACCGTACGGTATACTTTGAATCGACCTGTCTGCGCGATGACTTCATGGAAACCAAACGTTTGATCCAGCACGTCCGGGTAAGGCAGGAAGGCGTTCGCAACAATGCGCAGTTCGCCGCCGCTGTTAAGATGGCGTACCGCACCGCGAATCAATGTTTGCGCGGCTTCCTGGCTGGTTTGCAAACCATCATGGAATGGCGGATTGGAGATGATCATATCAAAGCGGCCTGTGACTTCTGAGAAGACGTTGCTGGCGAAAACATCACCTTCAATACCGTTCGCCGCAAGCGTTGCGCGGCTGGCTTCTACCGCCGGGGCGGAAACATCGCACAGCGTCAGGCGCACTTTTGGTGAGTGGCTGGCCAGTACCGTCGCAAGCACACCCGCGCCACAACCCACATCCAACACTTTCCCCTTGGTATGCGGCGTAAACGTCGACAGCAGAAGTTGGCTACCGACATCCAGACCGTCGCGGCTAAATACGCCCGGCAGGGTCTTAATCGTCAGATTATCCAGCGTGTACTCGCCCCAGAAACTGTTCGGATCGAACGTCGGTTGCTTCTCAAGGCGGCCGTGATATAGCCCACAGCGGCGGGCGCTATCGACTTTATTCAGCGGACAAAACTCAGCCAGCATCTGCTCGGCACTGCGCACACCGCTACGGTTTTCACCCACCACAAAAATATCGATGCCTACCGGCAGCAGTGATAACAGGCTCATCAACTGAAACTGCGCTTCTGGTTTATTTTTCGGCCAGTAATAAATAAGCGTGTCGCTGTCGCCGACGGTCTCGCTATCGGCCACCAGGCTATAACGGGCGCGTTCACCCATCTGCTGGCTTAAGGTCTGCCACTGATGAAATTGTTGCGTCCAGGCACGGCTTTCAGCGGTGTCCAGGCGAGCGGGCAGGTCATCCTGCAAATCGCCGGCAAATAAAATACGGCTTGGTTCGAAATCGTCACTGTGGCGCAGCAAGACTTCACTTGCCGGGGTATAAGCAGACATGAATGGTTCCTCTTTAAATTCAGGCGGCGATTATACACGTTATCCTTCAAACTGCCTCTTTGTTGGCTGCGTCTTAATCGCCCTGTCATTTACTTATGAAAGCCCCTGGGAGGCCTAATCCTTGCCGCCGCGACGCAGTGTGTATGTTTTTGTGTATGCCCGTTATCTTTCGCGCGGCCTCTTTACTGGCTGCGTGTTGATGGCGCAATTTCGTCGAGTTTGTTATATTTGCGCGCCTGATACAGGAGTGTTTCACGATGACTTCCCGACGCGACTGGCAATTACAGCAACTGGGCATTACCCAGTGGACCTTGCGACGCCCGGCGGCGCTGCAGGGGGAAATTGCTATTTCGCTGCCCGCGCATATCCGTTTGGTGATGATCTCACCGACATTGCCGACGCTGAGCGATCCATTGGTCAGCGACGTACTGTGCGCGCTAACCGTAACAGAAGATCAAGTCCTCCAGTTGACGCCGGATCGCGTCGCCATGCTACCGCCCGAAAGCCAGTGCAACAGCTGGTGGTTGGGTGTTGAAGCGCAGCAGGTGCTGGCAGGCGCTCAGGTCGCGACGCCGACGGTTGATGAGCTACGCACAAACCCTGCGGCTCGCGCCGCGTTATGGCAACAAATCTGCGAACATGAACACGATTTCTTCCCTCAGCACGGCTGATTTAACCCGCGCATATCAAATAGAAACACGGGCACATGCCTTCCCCTGGAGCGAAAAAACGCTGGCCAGCAATCAGGGCGAACGCTATCTCAACTACCGGTTGATGGTCGGAAATGAAATGGCCGCATTTGCCATTACCCAGGTGGTGCTCGACGAAGCCACGCTGTTTAACATCGCCGTCGATCCGGCCTGGCAGCGTAAAGGGCTGGGGCGTCAGTTGCTGGAACATCTGATTCATGAACTGGAAGTGCGCGACGTGCTGACGCTGTGGCTGGAAGTTCGCGCCTCTAATGTTGGCGCTATTGCACTGTACGAAAGTTTAGGTTTTAACGAAGCGACCATTCGCCGTAACTATTACCCCACTGCCAATGGGCGTGAAGACGCGATAGTGATGGCTTTAGCAATTTAAAAAGGTGATGTAATGAAATGGGACTGGATACTCTTTGATGCCGACGAAACGCTGTTTACCTTTGATGCGTTTGGTGGCTTACAACGGATGTTTCTTGACTATAGCGTGACATTCACCGATCAGGATTTTGCAGAATATCAATCGGTTAACAAACCGCTGTGGGTGGATTACCAGAACGGTGCCATCAGCGCATTGCAGTTGCAGACCCAGCGCTTTCAGAGCTGGTCTGAGCGCCTGAACGTTCCCGCCGGTTCGCTTAACGACGCATTTCTGAATGCGATGGCCGAAATCTGCGCGCCACTGCCCGGCGCTGTATCATTACTGAACAGCCTCAAAGGCCAGGCGAAACTCGGCATCATCACCAACGGTTTCACCGCCTTGCAGCAAATTCGCCTGGAGCGCACCGGCCTTCGCGACTATTTTGATTTATTAGTGATTTCCGAAGAAGTCGGCGTGGCGAAGCCCGATGCGAAGATTTTTGATTACGCGCTGCAAAAAGCGGGTAACCCGGATCGTGCGCGCGTGCTGATGGTTGGTGATACGGCTGAATCCGACATTCTGGGCGGCATTAACGCCGGGCTTTCGACCTGCTGGCTGAATGCGCACGATCGCGCGCTGCCTGAAGGCATCAACCCGACCTGGACCGTCACGTCCCTGAACGAACTGGAGCAACTCCTGTGTAAACATTGATTGTCTGCACTCCGCCGTTGAGTACAATAGCCGCATTTTTCGTATATCATCGCGAGGCCTCAAGCCGCGCAATTACACAGAAGATTTCATTATGACGTTGTCTCCTTATTTACAAGAGGTAGCAAAGCGCCGCACGTTCGCTATCATCTCGCACCCCGATGCCGGTAAAACCACCATCACTGAAAAGGTGCTGCTGTTCGGACAGGCGATTCAAACCGCCGGTACGGTAAAAGGCCGCGGCTCCAGCCAACATGCAAAATCCGACTGGATGGAGATGGAAAAGCAGCGTGGTATCTCTATTACCACTTCCGTGATGCAGTTCCCGTATAAAACCAGCCTGGTCAATTTGCTGGATACCCCGGGGCACGAAGACTTCTCCGAAGATACCTACCGCACACTGACGGCGGTGGACTGCTGCCTGATGGTTATCGATGCGGCAAAAGGGGTTGAAGATCGAACCCGTAAGCTGATGGAAGTTACCCGTCTGCGCGATACGCCGATCCTGACCTTTATGAACAAACTTGACCGTGACATCCGCGATCCGATGGAGCTGCTGGATGAAGTGGAAAACGAGCTAAAGATCGCCTGTGCGCCGATTACCTGGCCGATTGGCTGCGGTAAGTTGTTCAAGGGCGTTTATCACCTTTATAAAGATGAAACTTACCTGTATCAGACGGGGCAGGGCCACACCATTCAGGAAGTGCGCATCGTTAAAGGTCTGAACAACCCGGATTTGGATAAAGCCGTGGGTGAAGACCTGGCACAGCAACTGCGCGATGAACTGGAGCTGGTGCAGGGCGCATCGAACGAGTTCGATAAAGAGCTGTTCCTGAGCGGTGAATTAACGCCAGTCTTCTTTGGTACCGCACTGGGTAACTTCGGCGTCGATCATATGCTGGACGGTTTGGTGGAGTGGGCACCTGCGCCAATGCCGCGTAAAACCGACACCCGTGAAGTGAAAGCAGATGATGACAAATTCACCGGCTTTGTCTTTAAAATTCAGGCCAACATGGACCCGAAACACCGCGACCGCGTGGCGTTTATGCGCGTGGTTTCCGGTCGTTATGAAAAGGGCATGAAGCTGCGTCAGGTGCGCACCGGCAAAGATGTGGTTATCTCTGACGCGCTGACCTTTATGGCTGGCGACCGTTCTCATGTAGAAGAAGCCTATCCGGGTGACATTATTGGTCTGCATAACCACGGGACGATCCAGATTGGTGACACCTTCACCCAGGGCGAGATGATGAAGTTCACCGGTATTCCGAACTTCGCACCGGAACTGTTCCGTCGCATCCGTCTGCGTGACCCGCTGAAGCAGAAACAGTTACTTAAAGGCCTGGTTCAGCTTTCAGAAGAGGGCGCGGTGCAGGTGTTCCGTCCCATCGCTAACAACGATCTGATTGTCGGCGCGGTGGGGGTGCTGCAGTTTGACGTGGTGGTTTCCCGTCTGAAGAGTGAATACAACGTGGAAGCGGTGTATGAGTCTGTAAACGTGGCGACCGCACGCTGGGTTGAAAGTACTGACGTGAAGAAATTCGAGGAATTTAAACGTAAGAACGAAATCCAGCTGGCGCTTGATGGCGGTGATAACCTGACTTACATCGCCCCAACGATGGTAAACCTGAATCTGACGCAGGAACGCTATCCGGAAGTCACTTTCCACAAGACTCGCGAGCATTAATCCTTCTGCAGAGCACGGTTTGCGCCGTGCTCTGTCACTTCTCCTGTCTAATTAGCCCCTTGCGGATTGTTCTTAAAACCCGTCATTTCGCCTCCATTTGTTCGTTTTTTACCCACCCGGCCATGATTTTTGTCGATTGTGATCTATATTTAACAAAGTGATGACAAATCGGGTGGATAAAAGTCCTGTTCAATGCGTGAAGTAGAGTATTTTATCCACTCATTTCTTCACAAATGGATATTAACAACTGCTTTAGCGCGATGTTCGGCGGGATTGTAAACGCGTCATCAGTTGCTGAATTGGGTGGTTTTCACCACAGCAGTAGAGCGGCACACGTTGCTGCTTGTGGCCCAAATTGTGGGCAAACCAACAGGAATAACATCGATGACTATGAAAAAACTGACTATTTCCAAAACTCTGCTGGCCGTAATGCTGGGCTCTGTTCTGGCAAGTGGTTCCGCATTCGCTGCGGAGACTACCACCGACAAAGCGCAAAATGCTGCTTCCAGTGCAGGGGAATCAATCGATAGCTCAATGAATAAAGTCGGTGGTTTCATGGATGACAGCACCATCACCGCGAAAGTTAAAGCGGCGCTGGTGGATCATGAAGACATTAAAAGCACTGATATCTCCGTGAAAACGGACAAAAAAGTGGTCACGCTGAGCGGCTTTGTTGAGAGCCAGACGCAGGCAGAAAAAGCCGTCTCCGTCGCGAAAGGCGTAGAGGGTGTGGCTTCTGTGAGCGATAAGCTGCACGTGCGTGACGGCAAAAACAAGACCATGAAAGGTTATGCGGGCGATACCGCAACAACCAGTGAAATCAAAGCAAAACTGCTGGCCGACGATGTTGTCCCTTCCCGTAAGGTGAAGGTTGAAACCACCGATGGCGTGGTGCAGTTGTCCGGTACCGTAGATTCACAGGCACAAAGTGAACGCGCTGAAAGTATCGCCAAAGCAATCGACGGCGTTAAAAGCGTGAAGAACGATCTCAAAGTGAAGTAACTAATCCTGAAAACGTCACTACCCGGTGCAAGCCGGGTATGACAAGTACGTACCAGGAAAAACATCGCCGGTGGGCATCCTGAGCGCTCACCTTAAGCGGTTGAAATTAACTATGGTAAAGGAGAGTTTTATGTTTCGTTGGGGCATTATATTTCTGGTTATCGCGTTAATTGCCGCCGCACTGGGCTTTGGTGGTCTTGCGGGTACGGCAGCAGGGGCCGCGAAAATTGTCTTTATCGTCGGTATTATCCTGTTCCTCGTCAGCCTGTTTATGGGCCGTCGGCGTCCATAGCGTATTACACGCTTAAATTTCGGTTACATTAAAGCCAGTCCTTGTGACTGGCTTTGCTGTTTCGGCTGCGGGAAAAGTGCGCTACTTTGAGATATTCAGCGCATCAATAAGGAAAGCAGAGTGGGCCAGCATATTCCCGTTACGCTCGGCAACATCGCGCCGCTAGCGTTAAAACCCTTTCGCCCGGGCAGGCTTGCGCTCGTATGCGAGGGCGGTGGACAGCGAGGTATTTTTACCGCTGGCGTTCTGGACGAGTTCATGCGTGCGGAATTTAATCCTTTCGATCTCTATTTCGGCAGCTCTGCCGGTGCGCAAAACCTTTCTGCTTATGTCTGCAACCAACCTGGCTACGCGCGCAAAGTGATAATGCGCTACACCACGTCGCGGGAATTTTTCAATCCGGTGCGCTTTGTGCGCGGCGGCAACCTTATCGATCTCGACTGGCTGGTCGAATCGACCTCAAGCCAGATGCCGCTGGCAATGGACTACGCCGCGCGGGCTTTCGAGGCGGGCAAAGCGTTTTATATGTGCGCCTGTCGGCAGGATGATTACTCGGCGGCTTATTTTTCCCCTACGCATCAGACATGGCTCGATTTGATCCGTGCTTCCAGTGCGATCCCCGGCTTTTATCGTCCGGGCGTGATGCTTGATGGCATTAATTATCTCGACGGCGGTGTCAGTGATGCCATTCCGGTGCAGGAGGCGGCAAAACGCGGTGCGAACACGATTGTGGTGATCCGTACCGTACCGTCACAAATGTACTACACGCCCCAGTGGTTCAAACGAATGGAACGCTGGCTGGGAGAGAGCAGCTTGCAATCCTTAATCAATCTGGTGCAGCACCATGAGAAAAGTTACATGGCAATCCAACGCTTTATCGAAGCGCCGCCGGGTAAACTGCGTATTTTTGAAATCTATCCGCCGAAGTTGTTGAACAGCATGGCGCTGGGTAGCCGTTTACCGGCGCTACGCGAGGATTATAAAATCGGGCGTTTGTGCGGGCGCTATTTCCTGGCGACGGTGGGCAAATTGCTGGCGGAAACCCCGCCGCTGGTGCGCCACTCACCGGTTATCGCGCCTGCGACGCGTGTTGTTCCACCGGCTGCGGTGGCCAACGACGCGCTGGATACGCCGCTGGTCAGCGTCGAGCAGGCTAACGATTTACCCATCAACAAAGAGGATACGGCGTGAGTTTCCGCTTTATCGATACCCACTGTCATTTCGATTTCCCGCCGTTTTCCGGCGATGAGGCGGCGAGTATCGCCCGAGCGGGCGACGCTGGTGTGGAGCGCATTATTGTTCCGGCGATTGCCGCGCGTTATTTTGATCGCGTTTGCTACTTAGCACGCCAGCATACCGCGCTGTATGCCGCGCTGGGGCTACACCCGATTGTGATTGAAGAGCACAGCGAGGAAAGCCTGCAACGGCTTGAGCAGATGCTCGCGGTAAAGCCCGAGAAAGTGGTGGCGATAGGGGAAATTGGCCTCGATCTTTACCGCGACGATCCGCAGTTTGAGCGTCAACAGCAGGTGTTAGATGCGCAACTAAAATTGGCAAAACGCTTTGAGCTGCCGGTGATCCTCCATTCACGCCGCACGCATGACAAACTGGCGATGCATTTAAAAAAACATGATTTACCCCGCCGTGGCGTGGTGCATGGTTTTGCCGGCAGTCTGCAACAAGCGCAGCGCTTTGTTGAACTGGGTTATTGCATCGGTGTGGGCGGCACCATTACCTACCCGCGCGCCAGTAAAACCCGTGACGTAATGGCGCAGTTGCCGCTTTCTGCATTACTGCTGGAAACGGATGCGCCGGACATGCCGCTCAATGGTTTTCAGGGCCAGCCCAATCGGCCAGAGCGTGCCGCGCAGGTGTTCGATACGTTGTGCGAGTTACGCCGCGAAGCGCCGGATGTCATCGCACACGCACTGCTGGAAAACACGCAGCGGCTCTTTGCGTTACAGATATAGCGCCGGGCGCAGCACGGTTTTCACACCGCGCTCCAGTAGCGCCTGCGCCAGCGGTTCCACATCCTCCGGCGTGGCGCTGCGCCAGGTCTGCGCTTCTCCATATACACCATGGGCATGAAAAGCGTTTAGGCGCACTGGCACCTCGCCGAGTTGATAAATAAAAGCGGCCAGCGCATCGATATGCGCCAGATAGTCGCTCTGTCCCGGGATCACCAGCAGGCGCAACTCCGCTAATTTCTTCTCTGCCGTCAGTAGCTGCAGGCTGGTTTTCACCTGCACGTTATCCCGTCCGGTGAGAAAACGGTGCCGCGCATTGCCCCAGGCTTTGAGATCGATCATCGCGCCGTCGCAGACCGGCAACAGCTTGCGCCAGCCGGTTTCACTGAGCAGGCCGTTACTGTCCACCAGACAATTCAAATGGCGCAGTTGCGCATCATGGCGCAATGCGCAGAACAATGCATGCAAAAAGGGCAGTTGCAGCGTCGCTTCGCCGCCGCTGACAGTGATGCCTTCAATAAATAGCGCCACTTTGCGGATCTGCGCCATAACCTGTTCAACCGTCATTCTCTGCGCCATCGGCGTGGCGTGCTGCGGGCACATGCGCAGGCAAGTGTCGCACTGCTCGCAACGTGCAGCGTTCCATTGCACTTGTCCTCCATTGAAGGAGAGCGCGTGTTGTGGGCAACCCGCTACACAGTCGCCGCAGTGGTTGCAGCGACCGATAGTCGACGGGTTATGGCAATTTTTACAGCGCATATTGCAGCCCTGTAAAAACAGGGCCAGTCGGCTGCCTGGCCCGTCCACGCAGGAGAACGGGAGGATTTTACTGACGAAAGCGCATCTGCTGTTCATGGCTGACCACGCGGGGTTGTCGTTCCAGAATATGCGTGTTACGCGCCGCCTCTTCACCCAGCCAGGTGGTATTGATGCGTGAGCCTTCAGCACGGAATTTCTTGAGATCCGACAGGCGCACCATATAACCGGTGACGCGAACCAGATCATTACCGGCTACGTTAGCGGTGAATTCGCGCATACCAGCTTTAAACGCGCCAAGGCAGAGCTGGACAACCGCTTGTGGGTTGCGTTTCACCGTTTCATCGAGGGTCAAAATATCGCTGATCCCGGCTTGATACCACGCATGATGCGGTGCGACGGCGAGCAGATGGGTAATGGGATCCGGCTCGTCGCCATAAGGTAGCCGCGCGCCTGGTGTGGTATCGGTGTCGGAGCTGATGCCCGATTGCGCATGGAGCATGGCCCGCTGCCGCCAGCCGTGTTTTACCGGCGTGTTTGCCACAAAGCTCGCCAGTTGTTCACTGATGCGGTAACCAAGCGCGTTGGCCTGCTCATCGTTGCCGTAGCGCCCGGCAATACCGGCTTTTTCGCACAGCGTATTGACGGCTTCGGCCAAACCATACATACCAAACATGGGCACAAAACGGTCAGCAGAAATCAGCCCTTCCTGCACCAGGAAGCTATGCTCAAAGAAACCGGATTGTTGATACAGAAAATCGCAGCGGGCATCGATAATCGCTATTTGCTGCTGGCAATAGTGCGGTAACTGATGGGTGAAAAAGTCCTCCAGAGACGCGCTGCGTTCAGCGATCACTTTCAGATTGAGGCGTACCAGCGTACTGCCGCCACCGCCCAGCGG
Organism: Kosakonia sacchari SP1; assembly: GCF_000300455.3. Classification (NCBI taxonomy): domain Bacteria; kingdom Pseudomonadati; phylum Pseudomonadota; class Gammaproteobacteria; order Enterobacterales; family Enterobacteriaceae; genus Kosakonia; species Kosakonia sacchari. The sequence continues at coordinate 4,149,177 of NZ_CP007215.2, read as the reverse complement.
CAGAGAGTTGTAACAACTCACAATGCCGTAGCCGCCTTTTGTGAAAATATTATCATGCACCGGACCGTTGGCGATGTGCGGTTTGCTGCACTCGCAGATATTACGCGCCACCTCCAGTAGCAGGTTGTCTGGCGTAATATCCGGGTCATAGATAAAAGTTAAGTTTGGCGAAACCTGCTTGAGTTCTGCATCCGCACGCAAAATGGCACGCGTGATGGGAGTATCGAATGGGCCAATATTGGCATGCATAAAGGCGTCTGGCAGCGTTCTGTCGAGGTAGCGCCAGAAACGTTTTATGCGGATATCGATCTCCTGTTGTGTTAGAATTCTAACATATGGTTGTAGCAGGGCATCAAGCTGGCCGAGGTAGACAGGCATTGATGTCACTGATGGAACATGGTGGTAGAGGATCGTCAGCAACGAGAGAGCATCATCGAGATCTTTTGCTCCTTCCAGCTCCAGCCAGGCGGAACCGTTAGCAAGAAATTTAGCGTAATCCGGCAGCACATAACGCGGTTTGTAGGGGGCGTTGCCTTCAAACATATCGCAGATGGCGCCCTCATCAAGTGCTGCGCGTGCCGCTTGCGGCAACACCGGATAGGGCAGGGCGTTTTCCGCTTCCAGCGCCAGGAAGTGGCGCTTTTGTTCCGGTGTGAGCGTTGGGCTGGTAACAATTTGCTGGCAGTGTGACAGCAATGAAGGATCAACAGACGGAGACATCATCGTTCCTCTTCTTTCCTTGAGTGATGGCGTTGAGTGTACGGAGCCTGTTGTTTGGCGCTTTTGATCCCGTCCCCTGTCAGCGCAATCATTACTGATGTGAATTTAAAAGTTTGATCAATGTCCCATTATGGTTTTGCAAACGTGCATTTGGTTTTCATTAACTGTGATGGGTGTAGAAGTGTGAATATGGGTTGATGTTAAAATACTAACAAGCCCGAACAGAAAACCGGCATTACGCCGTCGGAGAGAATATGAGTGATTTAACGGCAAGCAGCCTGCGTGCGCTGAAACTGATGGACCTGACCACCCTGAACGATGATGACACCAACGAGAAAGTCATCGCCCTGTGTCATCAGGCAAAAACCCCGGTGGGCAACACCGCCGCCATCTGTATCTACCCGCGTTTTATCCCGATTGCGCGCAAAACCCTGAACGCGCAAGGTACGCCGGATGTGCGTATCGCAACCGTGACCAACTTCCCGCATGGTAACGATGATATCGACATCGCGCTGGCAGAAACGCGCGCTGCTATTGCTTACGGCGCGGATGAAGTTGATGTGGTGTTCCCGTACCGCGCGCTGATCGCCGGTAACGAGCAGGTGGGTTTTGAACTGGTGAAAGCCTGTAAAGAGGCTTGCGCGGCGGCGAACGTGCTGCTGAAAGTGATCATCGAAACCGGTGAACTGAAAACAGAAGCGCTGATCCGTAAAGCGTCTGAAATCGCTATTAAAGCTGGTGCAGATTTCATTAAAACGTCGACCGGTAAAGTGCCGGTAAACGCGACCCCGGAAAGCGCACGAATCATGCTGGAAGTGATTCGCGATATGGGCGTTGATAAAACCGTTGGTTTCAAACCGGCAGGTGGCGTACGTAGCGCGGAAGATGCGCAGCAGTATCTCGCTATTGCCGACGACTTGTTTGGCGCCGATTGGGCCGATGCCCGTCATTACCGTTTTGGTGCCTCCAGCCTGCTGGCAAGCCTGCTGAAAGCGTTGGGTCACGGCGACGGTAAGAGCGCAAGCAGCTATTAATTTGTCATTGCCGGGTAACGTATTGTTACCCGGCCTCAATGGATTTTCCGGCTTTATTCCTCAGGGGGTTACCTTGTTTCTCGCTCAAGAAATTATTCGAAAAAAACGCGATGGTCTCGCGCTGAGTGATGAAGAAATCCGTTTCTTTATCAACGGAATACGCGATAACACCGTCTCTGAAGGGCAGATTGCTGCTCTGGCAATGACCATTTTCTTCCACGACATGACCATGCCGGAGCGTGTTTCGCTAACTATGGCGATGCGGGATTCAGGCACCGTTCTGGACTGGAAACCGCTCGATCTTAATGGCCCGGTAGTGGATAAACACTCGACCGGCGGCGTGGGCGATGTTACCTCGTTGATGCTCGGCCCGATGGTGGCGGCCTGCGGCGGCTATATTCCGATGATTTCCGGGCGCGGCCTTGGTCATACTGGCGGCACGCTCGACAAACTGGAAGCGATCCCGGGGTTTGATATTTTCCCGGAAGATAACCGTTTTCGCGAGATTATTAAGGATGTCGGTGTGGCGATTATCGGCCAGACCAATTCGCTGGCACCGGCGGATAAACGTTTCTACGCCACCCGCGATATCACCGCGACGGTGGACTCTATTCCGTTAATCACCGCTTCTATCCTCGCCAAAAAACTGGCCGAGGGGCTTGATGCGCTGGTGATGGACGTCAAAGTGGGCAGCGGCGCATTTATGCCGACTTACGCCCTGTCTGAACAACTGGCGGAAGCGATTGTTGGCGTTGCCAACGGCGCTGGCGTGCGGACTACCGCACTGTTGACCGATATGAATCAGGTGCTGGCTTCCAGCGCGGGCAACGCGGTGGAAGTGCGCGAAGCGGTGCAGTTCCTGACCGGTGAATACCGTAATCCGCGCCTGTTTGATGTCACCATGGCGCTGTGCGTGGAGATGCTGATCTCCGGCAAACTGGCGAAAGATGAAGCCGACGCGCGGGCGAAGCTGCAAGCGGTGCTGGATAACGGTAAAGCGGCCGAGGTGTTTGGTCGTATGGTCGCGGCGCAAAAAGGGCCGCGCGATTTCGTGGAAAACTACGCCAAATACCTGCCTACCGCGACGCTCAGCAAAGCGGTATATGCCGACGATGAAGGATTTATCACGGCGATGGATACGCGCGCGCTGGGCATGGCGGTGGTGTCGATGGGCGGCGGTCGTCGCCAGGCGTCGGACACTATTGATTACAGCGTCGGCTTTACCGATATGGTGCGTCTGGGCGAACGCGTTGATGGTCAGCGCCCGCTGGCGGTTATCCACGCTAAAGACGAAGCCAGCTGGCAAGAGGCTGCGCAGGCGGTGAAAGCGGCTATTTCGATGGGCGACAGCGCACCAAAAGAGACACCGACGGTCTATCGCCGCATTACTGAATAGCGGTATACTGATCTGATCGCTTTTTTACAAAGCACAAGGTACGGAGAACATATGAAACGTGCATTTATTATGGTGCTGGACTCTTTCGGCATCGGCGCGACCGAAGACGCGGAGCGCTTTGGCGACGTGGGTTCCGATACCCTCGGTCACATCGCTGAAGTTTGTGCGAAAGGTGAAGCCGATACCGGCCGCAAAGGCCCGCTGAATTTACCCAATCTGACCCGTCTGGGTCTGGCGAAGGCGCACGAAGGCGCAACAGGTTTTATTCCTGCCGGGATGGACGCCAACGCGGAAATTACCGGTGCTTACGCATGGGCGCATGAACTCTCTTCCGGGAAAGATACGCCGTCAGGCCACTGGGAAATCGCCGGTGTGCCGGTGCTGTTCGACTGGGGTTACTTTAGCGACACCGAGAATAGCTTCCCGCAGGAACTGCTGGATAAGCTGGTGAAACGCGCCAACCTGCCGGGTTATCTTGGCAATTGCCACTCGTCCGGTACGGTGATCCTGGACCAGCTCGGCGAAGAGCACATGAAAACCGGTAAGCCGATTTTCTACACCTCTGCCGACTCGGTGTTCCAGATTGCCTGCCACGAAGAGACTTTTGGTCTGGACAAGCTGTATGAGCTGTGCGAAATCGCGCGTGAAGAGCTGACCGAAGGCGGATATAACATTGGCCGCGTGATTGCGCGCCCGTTTGTTGGCGACAAAGCTGGTAACTTCCAGCGCACCGGTAATCGCCATGATCTGGCCGTGGAACCACCGTCAGCCACCGTGCTGCAAAAACTGGTCGAAGAGAAAGATGGTCACGTGGTTTCGGTCGGTAAAATCGCCGATATCTATGCCAACTGCGGCATCACCAAAAAAGTGAAAGCCACCGGCCTGGATGCGCTGTTTGACGCCACCATCAAAGAGATGAAAGAAGCCGGTGATAAGACAATCGTCTTTACCAACTTCGTCGATTTTGACTCATCATGGGGTCATCGTCGCGATGTGGCCGGTTATGCAGGTGGTCTGGAACTGTTCGATCGCCGTCTGCCAGAGTTGATGGAATTGGTTGGCGAAGACGACATTCTGATCCTTACCGCCGATCACGGCTGCGATCCGACCTGGAAAGGCACTGACCACACCCGCGAGCACATTCCGGTGCTGGTCTACGGCCCGAAAGTGAAACCGGGCTCGCTGGGTCACCGTGACACCTTTGCGGATATTGGTCAGACGATTGCCAGGTATTTCGGCGTCTCTGATATGGAATATGGCAAGGCCATGTTCTGATGATTTTGGGCGGGAGCTTCCCGCCCTTTCTGTTTCAACGACAACGACATAAAGGAATTGACGATGGCTACCCCACATATTAATGCAGAAATGGGCGATTTCGCTGACGTAGTGTTGATGCCGGGCGACCCGCTGCGTGCAAAACATATTGCGGAAACTTTCCTCGAAGACTACCGCGAAGTGAACAACGTGCGCGGCATGCTGGGTTACACCGGTACTTATAAAGGCCGCAAAATTTCTGTTATGGGCCACGGTATGGGTATCCCGTCCTGCTCCATCTACACCAAAGAGTTGATCACCGATTTCGGCGTGAAAAAAATCATTCGTGTCGGCTCCTGCGGCGCGGTACGTATGGACGTGCAACTGCGTGACATCGTTATTGGCATGGGTGCCTGCACCGATTCCAAAGTGAACCGTATGCGTTTCAAAGATCACGATTTCGCGGCGATTGCAGATTTCGACATGGTGCGTAACGCGGTTGATGCGGCAAAAGCGCTGGGCGTAGACGCGCGCGTGGGTAACCTGTTCTCCGCCGATCTGTTCTACTCCCCGGACGGTGAAATGTTCGACGTGATGGAAAAATACGGCATCCTGGGCGTGGAAATGGAAGCGGCGGGCATTTACGGCGTTGCGGCGGAGTTCGGTGCGAAAGCGCTGACTATCTGCACCGTTTCCGACCATATCCGTACGCACGAGCAGACCACTTCCGCTGAGCGTCAAACCACGTTCAACGACATGATCAAAATTGCGCTGGAATCTGTCCTGCTGGGCGATAAAGCGTAAGTACTTTTTCTAAGGGCAGGTTCTCTGCCCTTTATTTTCAATCAACTTAATCACTCAATCGGATAGCTGCATTGATCACTTTGGTCTATTCACCGCACCGCGCTGGTAATCCAGGCGGAAAGTTCGCGAAGCTCTTGTTCCTGTTCCGGAAAATCGACTAAGAGCGCATCACACTCCTGCGCCAGCATATCTGCACGGTAAAGGCAGCCCTGCAAACGTGCGGCCAGCGCTTCTAACGGCGCGGGATTCAGGCTATCGGTAAACACCTGTGTGCGGGTGATGTGGCCTTTTTCCACGTCAAAATGCAGCTCCACACCGCCCCAGGTAAAGCGCTCATCAAGCAGATGGCTGAACGCCGGTGCCTGGCCGAAGTTCCACTCCCAGCTACTCTGGCGGGCGAAGGTTTCGGCGAAATTGGGTAAGTCCGGGGTTTTATCTGGCGAGATAACTTCCGCCGTGACCCGTTCGCCATAGTGAGCAAAGAAGGCTTCGGTGATCGCTTCACAGATTTGCTGATGGGTAATGCCCGGCAGCAGATCCACCAGATTCGCCACGCGCCCGCGCACCGACGTGATTCCTTTGGCTTGCAGCTTTTTCTTGTCCGGATTGAGGTAATTGGCCAGACGGCTAAGATCGGCGTTCAGCAATAACGTGCCATGATGGAAGCCACGATCTTTGGTTTCCCGGTAGGCTGAACCAGACACTTTGCGATCGCCTTCTGCCGTTTTCACCACCAGGTCGTTGCGCCCGGAGGCTTCTGCGGTCACACCCAGGGAATTCAGGGCATTAAGCACAATCGCCGTGGAGATGGTTTTGTCGTACTCCGGCTTTCCCGCCATAAAGGTGAAACAAGTATTGCCGAGGTCATGGAATACCGCGCCGCCACCGCTGCTACGCCTTGCCAGCCGCACGTTATCTTCTTCCATGCGGCGGGTATTGCACTCTTTCCACGGGTTTTGCGCCCGCCCAATTACCACCGTATCCGCGTTGCGCCATAAGAACAGTACGCGTTGCGTGGCGGGCATCTGGCGGAAAATGCACTCTTCCACCGCCAGGTTGAACCAGGGATCGTACGAGTCAGAGATAAGCAGACGAAGCGTCGACATAGCAGATTTCCTTTCTGTAACCTGTAATTTTTACCGGTAGCGGCCAGAGCTACTCTTTCTTTTGTTGCTCTTCTTCTTCCGGGACGGATTTGTTGGCCGTCAGCAAAAACGGCGACTGCTGCCAGCGCGTGCGTTTGCCCTGCAACAGGGTGCGCGTCAGCACGACGCCAATGGCCAGCGACAGCAGCAACATCAGGCGCAGAATATTGGTGGTGTTATCCACCTGCCTGGCTTCTGTCGCCAGCGTGTGCGTATCCAGCGTCAGGCGCAGGTAGCCCAGCGGGCCGCTCTTTCCCTGAATCGGCTCAACAATTTGCTGGTTGAAATAGCCGCCTGCTTTTTTGCCGTCCAGCGCCAGCCGGTCACGCACATCAATACTTTCGCCGGAGCGCGCGATGAGATCGCCTTGCGCATCGTACACCCCGGCATCCAGAATGCGGCTCTCTTCAGTGAGCTGGCGCAGCACGACGTTGATCCGTTTTTCGTCCGGGGTTTCGGTGCGCATCAGCGGCGTGAGATTCAGCGTCACCTGGCGTGCCAGCGTTCTCGCCAGCTCTTCAAACTGCGGATTGCGCTGGCGCTGATGGTTTTGGCTGAACCAGGATGCGCCCTGCATCAGTGCGACCAGCAGTGCCAGACAGATGAGGACGATTACGGCGCGATGCAGCCGAAATTTAAGTTTTGCGCGAGCCATATTCCACCTGTTGAAAATTTGAGGCTTAATGTTGCCAGAAGCGCTGGTTACAAGGTAGCCTCATGCGTTATTTTCCCCTCCGATGCTTTCTGGCGCGAACGTTTTTACAGGAGCTTTAATGCCTAACAGTTTGACCTGGTGCGATCTGCCCGATGATGTTTCTCAGTGGCCGGGATTGCCGCTCTCTTTAAGTGGCGATGAGGTAATGCCTCTCGACTATCACGCTGGTCGCAGTGGCTGGCTGCTGTACGCGCGTAATCTGGATAAGCAACGTCTGACGACCTATCAGCGTAAATTGGGTGCGGCAATGGTGATTGTTGCCGCGTGGAGCGTTGACGATTATCAGGTTCTTCGCCTGGCGGGTTCGTTGACGCCGCGCGCGACGCGCCTGGCGCACGACGAAGGTATGGATGTCGCCCCGCTGGGGAAAATCCCGCATCTGCGCTCGCCAGGGCTGCTGGTGATGGATATGGACTCCACCGCCATTCAAATCGAATGTATTGATGAGATCGCTAAGCTTGCTGGCACCGGCGAAATGGTGGCGGAAGTGACCGAACGTGCAATGCGCGGCGAGCTCGATTTTGCCGCCAGCCTGCGCAGCCGCGTGGCGACGCTGAAAGGCGCTGATGCCAATATTTTGCTGCAGGTGCGGGAAAAACTGCCGTTAATGCCGGGGCTGGTGCAACTGGTGTTGAAGCTGGAAACATTAGGCTGGAAAGTGGCTATCGCCTCGGGCGGCTTTACTTTCTTTGCCGATTACCTGCGCGACAAGTTGCACTTGACGGCGGCGGTCGCCAACGAACTTGAGATCATGGACGGTAAATTCACCGGCCAGGTGTTGGGCGATATTGTTGATGCGCAGTTCAAAGCCAACACGCTGAAGCAATTGGCTGAAAAATATGAAATCGCGCCGGAGCAAACAGTAGCTATTGGCGATGGCGCGAACGATTTGCCGATGATCAAAGCAGCTGGGCTCGGCATTGCGTTTCATGCCAAACCCAAAGTGAATGAGAAGGCGGAAGTCACCATTCGCCACGCCGATCTGATGGGCGTATTTTGTATTCTTTCCGGCAGTATTAATAAGAAGTAGAGGTTATTGTGGCGAAAGCTCCTAAACGCGCGTTTGTCTGTAATGAATGCGGTGCGGATTACCCGCGCTGGCAGGGGCAGTGCAGCGCCTGTCACGCATGGAACACCATTACGGAAGTGCGCGTTGCCGCTTCGCCCACCGTGGCGCGTAATGAGCGTCTTTCCGGTTATGCGGGTAGCGCTGGTGTATCAAAAGTGCAGAAGCTGGCGGATATCAGCCTCGAAGAGCTGCCGCGTTTTTCCACTGGTTTTAAAGAGTTTGATCGCGTGCTCGGCGGCGGTGTTGTGCCCGGTAGCGCGATTCTGATTGGCGGCAACCCCGGTGCGGGGAAATCCACGTTGTTGTTGCAGACGCTGTGTAAGCTCGCCGAGCAGATGAAAACGTTGTATGTCACCGGCGAAGAGTCATTGCAGCAGGTGGCGATGCGCGCGCATCGTCTCGGGCTGCCGACCGGCAACCTCAATATGCTGTCGGAAACCAGCATCGAGCAAATCTGTATGATCGCCGAAGAGGAACAGCCGAAGTTGATGGTGATCGACTCGATTCAGGTGATGCACATGGCTGATATTCAGTCGTCACCCGGCAGCGTGGCGCAGGTGCGTGAAACAGCGGCTTATCTGACGCGCTTTGCGAAAACGCGTGGCGTGGCGATTGTGATGGTCGGCCACGTCACCAAAGACGGCTCGCTGGCCGGACCGAAGGTGCTCGAACACTGTATTGACTGCTCGGTGTTGCTTGATGGCGACGCGGATTCGCGTTTTCGCACCTTGCGCAGCCATAAAAACCGTTTCGGCGCGGTCAATGAACTCGGCGTGTTCGCCATGACCGAGCAGGGGCTGCGTGAAGTCAGCAATCCGTCGGCGATTTTCTTAAGCCGCGGCGATGAAGTGACCTCCGGCAGTTCGGTGATGGTGGTATGGGAAGGGACGCGTCCGCTGCTAGTCGAAATTCAGGCGCTGGTCGATCACTCAATGATGTCCAATCCGCGCCGTGTGGCGGTGGGGCTGGAGCAAAACCGCCTGGCAATTTTACTGGCTGTGCTGCATCGCCACGGCGGCTTGCAGATGGCGGATCAGGATGTGTTCGTCAATGTGGTTGGCGGGGTCAAAGTGACCGAAACCAGCGCCGATTTGGCGCTATTGCTGGCAATGGTCTCCAGCCTGCGCGATCGCCCGTTACCGCAGGATTTAGTGGTGTTTGGCGAAGTCGGGCTGGCGGGGGAAATTCGCCCGGTGCCCAGCGGCCAGGAGCGCATTTCAGAGGCCGCGAAGCATGGCTTCCGCCGCGCGATTGTCCCGTCGGCAAATGTGCCGAAAAAAGTGCCAGAAGGGATGCAAATATTTGGCGTGAAGAAGCTCGCGGATGCGCTAAACGTCTTTGACGACTTATAATTGGCTAATCTTTTTTGCAGGAGGCAACAATGTCGTCATTCGACTACTTAAAAACCGCGATTCGCCAGAAAGGCTGCACGTTACAGCAGGTGGCCGATGCCAGCGGTATGACCAAAGGCTATTTGAGCCAGCTGCTGAATGCCAAAATTAAGAGCCCCAGTGCGCAAAAACTGGAGGCGCTGCACCGCTTTCTCGATCTTGAGTTTCCCCGCCGGCAGAAAAGCATTGGCGTGGTTTTCGGCAAGTTTTACCCGCTGCACACCGGCCATATCTACTTGATCCAGCGCGCCTGCAGCCAGGTGGATGAGCTGCATATCATCCTTGGTTATGACGAAACGCGCGATCGTGAGCTGTTCGAAGACAGCGCGATGTCCCAACAGCCGACAGTGAGCGACCGTTTGCGTTGGCTGCTGCAGACTTTTAAGTACCAAAAAAATATTCGTATTCATGCCTTTAACGAAGAGGGCATGGAACCGTATCCGCACGGTTGGGATGTCTGGAGTAAAGGCATCAAAGCGTTTATGACCGAAAAAGGCATCACGCCAAACTGGATTTACACCTCCGAAGAGGCCGATGCGCCGCAGTATCGGCAACATCTGGGCATTGAAGCGGTGCTGGTCGATCCAAAGCGCACCTTTATGAATATCAGCGGTTCGCAAATCCGCGAGAACCCGTTCCGTTACTGGGATTATATTCCGACGGAGGTAAAACCCTTTTTTGTGCGCACAGTGGCGATTTTGGGGGGAGAATCCAGTGGTAAGTCGACGCTGGTTAATAAACTAGCCAATATTTTCAATACCACCAGCGCATGGGAATATGGTCGCGATTACGTCTTTTCTCATCTTGGCGGTGACGAAATCGCGCTGCAATATTCTGACTATGACAAAATCGCCCTCGGGCATGCGCAGTACATCGATTTTGCCGTCAAATACGCCAATAAAGTGGCGTTTATCGATACGGATTTTGTCACCACGCAGGCGTTCTGCAAAAAATATGAAGGTCGCGAACATCCTTTCGTTCAGGCATTGATTGATGAATATCGTTTTGATTTGGTGATCCTGCTGGAAAATAATACGCCGTGGGTGAATGATGGTCTGAGAAGTCTCGGCAGTTCAGTCGATCGCAAGGAATTTCAGGATCTATTAGTATCAATGCTGCGGGAAAATAATATCGAGTATGTGCGTGTTGAAGCCGCAGATTATGACTCGCGATTTTTACAGTGCGTCGACCTGGTAAAACAGTTAATGGGGCCGTAGGCCTGAATAACAGGCCGGTCTGGTATATTCCACGGCCTGTATTTCGGTTAGTTTGCCGGTTGATTACGAAAATTTTCCCAACGGTTATGCACCTGTGTCAGCGCGGCGATTGACGGCTGATTCACCTTTCTCAACATATTATATTTGTGTGTACTGACCGTTTTGATATCCAGCCCGCTATGGGTTAACATGCTTTTCTTTTTCCCCGCGCTAATGATATGACTAAGCAGCATTCTCTCTTTTCTCGTTAGCGCTATTCTGCACTCCTGGCCTTGCTTATTTCGCCACGATTTATATTTTAATGTGCGATATATTTCTGTTAATTTCGTGTCTTTCTTAATTTTTAAGAATGAATGCAATAAGTAACATTCAAACGCATTGTCGTTTTTTATTATTCTGTTTAGTGTCGTTAATGTTGTGATGATAATAAAGTTATTATCAAAATCTAAAATAACGTCGTTATTATCCAGTGTTATTTCTTTTTGCTTAATAAATGTCTGTAATCCGTTTTTAAGAAAAACATCTTCCGTAATGATATGCATTAATTATAACCATACGTTCATTTATTAACTGAGGTAATGAGTATCATGTTAGCGTCTGGTCTTTGCGTTAAGCAATCCAGGGACAAAAAGGCGAATGCTAAAAGCATTGGTCTATGAAAATGAGATTTCTGGATGTTTATTCTGTGGTGTGGGTTTTATTCGGAATTTTAGTTTTAGATTATTTCTGCAATGAATGCATCTGTCTCTGGATCGCGGCGAAGATAGTATGAAAACAAAAAAACTTATTTATGTACTTATTGCAGAGGAATTCACTGAGCGTTTGGGTGTGAAGCGAATGGGTTTCCCCATTCGCTTTTGCGTCGGCTTATTTGGCGATACGTTTGTACTTAATACGCTTCGGCTCCAGCGCATCCGCGCCCAGCGTGCGTTTCTTATACTCTTCATATTCGGTGAAGTTGCCTTCGAAGAACTCCACTTTGCCTTCGTCCTGGTAATCCAGAATGTGGGTGGCGATACGGTCAAGGAACCAACGGTCGTGCGAGATAACCATCGCGCAGCCCGGGAATTCAAGCAGGGCGTTTTCCAGCGCACGCAGGGTCTCAATATCCAGGTCGTTGGTCGGTTCATCAAGCAGCAACATGTTGCCGCCAACCTGTAACAGTTTTGCCAGGTGCAGACGACCGCGCTCACCGCCGGACAATTCGCCCACGCGTTTACCCTGGTCGGTACCTTTAAAGTTGAAACGGCCAACGTATGCGCGGCTCGGCATTTCGGTGTTACCGATACGCATAATGTCCAGCCCACCGGAAACTTCTTCCCACACGGTTTTGCTGTTATCCATCGCGTCGCGGAACTGATCAACCGAAGCCAGTTTGACGGTTTCACCCAGCGTAATGGTGCCGCCATCTGGCTGCTCCTGGCCGGACATCATGCGGAACAGCGTGGATTTACCCGCGCCGTTCGGGCCGATAATGCCGACAATCGCGCCTTTCGGCACGGAGAACGACAGGCCATCAATCAGCTGGCGATCGCCGTAGGACTTGCTGAGGTTGCTGACTTCAACCACTTTATCGCCCAGGCGAGGTCCCGGTGGAATAAACAGTTCGTTGGTTTCGTTACGTTTCTGGTATTCAGTACTGTTGAGCTCTTCAAAGCGCGCCAGACGGGCTTTGCCCTTAGATTGACGGCCTTTCGCGCCCTGACGCACCCACTCCAGCTCTTTCTCAATGGATTTACGACGAGCCGCTTCCTGAGAGGCTTCCTGTGCCAGGCGCTGATCTTTCTGCTCCAGCCAGGAAGAGTAGTTGCCTTCCCACGGAATACCTTCACCGCGGTCAAGTTCGAGGATCCAACCGGCGACGTTATCGAGGAAGTAACGGTCATGGGTTATCGCCACAACGGTGCCTTCGAAATCGTGCAGGAAACGTTCCAACCAGGCAACGGACTCGGCGTCCAGGTGGTTGGTAGGTTCGTCGAGCAGCAGCATGTCCGGCTTTTCCAGCAGCAGACGGCACAGCGCGACGCGGCGGCGTTCACCACCGGAAAGATTGGCAATCTTTGCATCCCAGTCCGGCAGACGCAGCGCGTCGGCGGCGCGTTCCAGTTGCACATTCAGGTTATGACCGTCATGCGCCTGGATAATCTCTTCAAATTTACCTTGCTGCGCAGCCAGTTTGTCGAAATCAGCATCCGGTTCAGCGTATTTGGCATAGACTTCGTCCAGGCCTTTCAGCGCGCTAACCACTTCAGCGACTGCTTCTTCAACCGATTCGCGAACGGTTTGTTCCGGGTTCAACTGCGGTTCCTGCGGCAGGTAACCGATCTTGATGCCAGGCTGCGGGCGGGCTTCACCTTCGATGTCTGTATCGATGCCGGCCATGATGCGCAGCAGGGTAGACTTACCGGCACCGTTAAGACCCAGCACGCCGATTTTTGCGCCCGGGAAGAAGCTTAGCGAGATATTTTTCAGAATATGACGTTTCGGCGGGACAACTTTGCCGACACGATGCATGGTATATACGAATTGAGCCACGTTGGACTTCGCCTCTTTGTAATGAGAGTGGTATTCAACAGCGGAGTGTAGCCGTTTTCGCGACTTAATCCCAGCCAGCCGCGACGGGTGTGTTAAATCATGCCAGAAAGGTAAAAAAGTGTGCGCAACGTGGCGCGTTACGAGTAGCCCGGTTAGCATTAACGCATTACGCGGCATGACGCTGCAAAAACGTGACAGATAAGAGGAAAGAGCTGTGCAGAGAGCTAAACATGCCGCTTGGCGATTCGCGGCGGCCTGCGTTTGTTTGCTGTCCCTCAGCAATGTGGCGCGAGCAGATTCACTGGATGAACAACGTAACCGTTACGCGCAGATAAAAACCGCGTGGGATAACAAACAGATGGACGTGGTGCAGCAACTGCTGCCCACGCTACAAACGTATCCGCTTTACCCGTATCTGCAATATCGTCAGATTACCGACGATCTGATGAATCAACCCGCGATTACGGTGACCAACTTTGTGCAGGCCAACCCGACGCTACCGGCGGCGCGCACGCTGAAATCTCGCTTTGTTAATGAGCTGGCCCGGCGGCAAGACTGGCGTGGGTTGCTGGCATTCAGCCCGGAGAAACCCGCTGCTACCGAAGCGCAATGTAACTACTACTTCGCGAAGTGGAATACCGGCCAGGCAGACGAAGCCTGGGCAGGGGCGAAAGAGCTGTGGTTAAGCGGCAAAAGCCAGCCCAATGCATGCGATCAGCTGTTTGGTGCATGGCGCGCTTCCGGGAAACAGGATCCGCTGGCGTTTCTGGAGCGTATTCGCCTGGCGATGAAAGCGGGAAATACCAGGCTGGTCACGCTGCTGGCCGGGCAGATGCCGCCTGATTATCAAACCATTTCGGCGGCTATCATCAATCTTGCCAATAATCCATTGAGCGTAATGTCCTTTGCTACCACCACCGGCGCAACGGATTTTACCCGTCAGATGGCGGCGGAAGCGTTTGAAAGCGTTGCGCGCCAGGATGTGGAAAACGCCCGTCTGATGATCCCGTCGCTGGTGCAGGCGCAGCAGTTGAATGAGGAACAAACCCAGACGCTGCGCGATATTGTCGCATGGCGGTTGATGGGCAATGACGTCACCAGCGATCAGGCGCGCTGGCGTGATGATGCGATCATGCGCTCGCAATCAGTCTCTTTGCTGGAGCGCCGGGTGCGTATGGCGATTGGCAACGGCGATCGTCGTGGGCTGAATACCTGGCTTTCGCGTTTGCCGATGGACGCAAAAGAGAAAGACGAGTGGCGCTACTGGCAGGCGGATTTGTTGCTGGAGCGCGGACGCGAGGATGAAGCCAAAGAGATCCTCCACGCGCTGATGAAGCAGCGTGGTTTTTACCCGATGGCCGCCGCCCAGCGGTTGGGTGAAGAGTACTCGATGCAGATAGACAAAGCGCAGGGAAATGTCTCCCCAACGTTAACGCAGGGCGCAGAAATGGCGCGCGTTCGTGAACTGATGTACTGGGGGCTGGATAACACCGCGCGCAGCGAGTGGGCGAATCTGGTGACTAGCCGCACCCAGCAAGAGCAGGCGCAACTGGCGCGTTATGCTTTTAATCAGCACTGGTGGGATCTGAGTGTGCAGGCCACGATTGCCGGCAAGTTGTGGGATCAACTTGAAGAGCGTTTCCCGCTGGCGTATAGCGATCTTTATGCCCGCTACACTAGCGGAAAAGGGATTTCACAAAGCTATGCGATGGCGATATCTCGCCAGGAGAGCGCCTGGAACCCGACGGCGCGCTCCCCGGTTGGTGCGGCAGGTTTAATGCAGATTATGCCGGGTACCGCTACCCACACGGTGAAGATGTTTAACATTCCCGGCTATAGCAATTCTGGTCAACTCTTTGATCCGGAAACGAATATCAACATCGGTACCAGCTACCTGCAGTATGTTTATCAGCAGTTTGGCAATAATCGTATTTTCTCGTCGGCGGCTTATAACGCCGGGCCGGGAAGGGTGCGCAACTGGCTGAACAACAGCGGCGGCAAACTGGATGCGGTGGCGTTTATTGAGAGCATTCCGTTCTCGGAAACGCGCAGCTATGTAAAAAACGTGCTGGCTTATGATGCTTATTACCGCTATTTCCTGAACGGAGATAAGCCTGTAGTGTTTAATGATGCTGAATGGCAGCGCCGTTATTGATTTCTGTGGTTTATGCTATGATGTGTACTCGCTAAAGAGTACACATCAGTAAACCTTTAACATGGCGGCAAATTATGACTCAGCAATCACCCTATTCCGCAGCGATGGCCGAACAGCGCGATCAGGAGTGGCAACGCTTCGTTGATCTGGTTCGGCAATCTTATGAAAAGGATCTGCACATACCGTTGCTTAATCTGATGCTTACGCCAGATGAGCGCGAGTCGTTGGGCACAAGAGTGCGGATCATTGAAGAACTGCTGCGCGGCGAGATGAGCCAGCGTGAACTGAAAAGCGAGCTGGGGGCAGGTATCGCGACCATTACTCGTGGATCAAACAGCCTGAAAGCTGCGCCTGCTGATTTACGTTTATGGCTGGAGCAGACGCTGCTGAATACTCAGCGGTAAATTGCGTTGTGAAAGGGGCTGAGCGCCAGGATCACCGCCTGGTGGTAAACGCTTTCGCGCGTGAGTTTACCTGCGGTGAAAACGCCGATGGCTCCCTCTTTGCGACCGATCTCATCAATTCCGCTATACCGCGACATTACTGGCCCGAGCGCTTCACCGGCGCGCACTTTCTGCAAAATGATCTCCGGTAGCGGCAGCGTTGCCGAGCGGGCTTCACCTTGCTGATGATTGCTTTCTATCACCACCCAACTGAAGGTACTGCCTTCGTCGATCCCGGCTTCGATAGCCACCCAAAAATCCGCTTCGGGGCGTGCATGGCGGGCATTGGCCACGCGATTTCGTGCGCCAGTACGCGTTTCTTCACTGCCAAACGGCTGTTCTGGTACGCCGCTATCGACGGAAACGGCGTCTATATGGCAGGATCCTTCGCCGAAGATCTCGTTAAAAGCGTGCAGAATCGCCCGAATTTTCGCGGGATTTGTGGTAGCTGAGACAACATGGTGCATAATTAATAACGGTATGTTCGGAATGAGACGCGTTCTTTACCCCGGACAGAGACCTTCCTCAGATAATAAATTCATCGCAGTATAATGGATAAAAAAGCATGTTACAGGTATACCTTGTTCGCCACGGTGAAACGCAGTGGAACGCCGAGCGTCGTATTCAAGGCCAGTCAGACAGTCCGTTAACCGAAAAAGGGGAGAAGCAGGCGTGGCAGGTGGCTGAGCGCGCAAAAGCGCTGGGCATTACCCACGTTATTGCCAGCGACCTGGGTCGTACCCGTCGGACGGCTGAGATTATCGCTGAAGTCTGTGGTTGCGATATCACCTTTGAGCCGCGTTTGCGCGAGCTGGACATGGGCGTGCTGGAACGCCGTCATATCGATTCCCTGACTGAAGAAGAAGAGAGCTGGCGTCGCCAACTGGTGAATGGCACGGCCGATGGCCGCATTCCTGATGGCGAATCGATGCAGGAGCTAAGCGATCGTATGCATGCGGCGCTGGCAACCTGCCTGGATCTTCCCGAAGGAAGCCGACCGTTGCTGGTTAGCCACGGTATGGCGCTGGGCTGCCTGGTCAGCACAATCCTTGGGCTACCAGCTTATGCTGAACGCCGCCTGCGCCTGCGCAACTGCTCTATTTCCCGCATTGATTATCAACAGAGCCCGTGGCTGGCTTCTGGCTGGGTGGTGGAAACCGCAGGAGACGTCTCGCATCTGGACGCTCCAGCGCTGGATGAGTTGCA
Source organism: Kosakonia sacchari SP1 (assembly GCF_000300455.3). NCBI lineage: Bacteria > Pseudomonadati > Pseudomonadota > Gammaproteobacteria > Enterobacterales > Enterobacteriaceae > Kosakonia > Kosakonia sacchari. Next base: position 4,132,093 of record NZ_CP007215.2, on the reverse strand, counting down.
GCGTTAACGGCGAATAGGCACCAGATACTCGCAGCGGATGTGTGATGGCGGTTCACCGTCTTCGCGTGGCTCTTCATGCTGCGGGTAAAAATGCTCAATATCCTGACCCTTACGGCGCGTGAGGTTAAGCATCGGCATGCACGTTCCGTAAACGGTCAGGATGAAATCCTGAAAACCGTGTGGTGAACCTTCATAGGCGAAGGAGATGTAGTCGCCGCCTTCCAGCAACACCGGCTGCGCGTTGCTCAGATAGCCGTTCGCCATCTCCGGCGTTAGCGCTGTGGTGTAAAACACTTCCTGTTCGTCATCTTTTTCCAGGCTTGGGCGCGGCTCATGCAGGCCATACATTTCCGGTGGAATCTTCGGTGAATTGCTCAAAAATTCCCGCCAGAACTGAATGCGCATTTGATTACGGAAATCGGAGATCTCCTCCAGCGCGCAGGTGTAGCTCTGGGTGGTGCCAATAAGTTGCATTGGCGGCAGGGTGACAAAGTCATGTTTTGGCATGGTAAATTCGCCAAGACGCATCGGCGGGCGAATGCCAAACGCGCTCCAGTCTGGTGAACGGCGATAGAGCGCAGGAGTAACAGCAAACTGTTTTTTGAAAGCGCGGGTGAAGGTTTGTTGCGAATCAAAGCGGTATTGTAGAGCAATATCCAGAATGGGGCGGGCAGTAAGGCGCAGAGCAACCGCGGATTTTGATAGACGACGCGCACGAATATAAGCGCCGATGGCATTACCGGTCACGTCTTTGAACATCCTTTGCAGGTGCCACTTGGAATAGCCCGCTTTTGCCGCCACATTATCCAAAGCGAGCGGCTGATCCAGATGGCTTTCCAGCCAGGAAAGTAAGTCGCGAATGATCCCAGCCTGATCCATACAATATCCTCTTCCTTAAAACAGCATTAACGCCTGATATCAGGCAACGGATAATAACGGGTTTTTAGGTGTTTAGCATTCGGTGTTTTTTTTGTGCACAAATACGCATTGTGACTGATTTTCATCATAAATTTTGTAAATTAGTGATCTGCAAACAGTTTCTCATTTGAAAGCTGAATAGTTGCTCAACGTAATATTCAAAAATGGTAACAATATGAAATATACAAAGTTAATCCTTCCTGCAGTAATGTTGGCCGCGCTGGGCTCTGCACATGCAGAAGAAATTGGTTCCGTGGATACGGTGTTCAAAATGTTTGGTCCGGATCACAAAATTGTGGTCGAAGCGTTTGATGATCCTGATGTGAAAAATGTCACCTGTTACATCAGTCGGGCGAAAACCGGTGGTATCAAAGGCGGGCTAGGGCTGGCAGAAGATACGTCTGATGCGGCTATCTCTTGCCAGCAGGTTGGGCCGGTTGAGTTGAGCGATAAGATCAAAAACGGTAAGGCGCAGGGCGATGTGGTTTTCCAGAAAAGGACGTCCTTAGTCTTTAAGAAATTGCAGGTGGTGCGTTTCTATGACGCGAAGCGTAACACACTGGCATATTTAGCTTATTCCGATAAAGTGGTCGAAGGATCGCCGAAAAACGCCTTAAGTGCGGTGCCCATTATTCCATGGAGTAAATAAGCCCAATGTCTACGCCGCAACCGCTGATCTGGCTGGTAGAGGATGAAACCAGCATCGCTGAAACGTTGATTTACATGTTGCAACAGGACGGTTTTGCCGTCACCGCGTTTGAGCGAGGTTTACCGGTGCTGGATGCGGCGCAGCAGCGACTGCCTGAGTTGGCGATTTTGGACGTCGGCCTGCCGGATATCAGCGGTTTTGAACTGTGTCGTCGGCTATTGGCGCGCGCGCCCGCGTTGCCGGTGCTGTTTCTTACCGCGCGCAGCGATGAAGTTGACAAGCTGCTGGGGCTTGAAATGGGGGCGGATGATTACATTGCCAAACCCTTTTCACCCCGCGAAGTATGCGCCAGAGTGCGCACTGTGCTGCGCAGGTTACAAAAAGCATCTCTTCACAATGAAATGCGGCGAATCGGCCAGTTTGAGCTGGACGAGGACGCCGCGATTATTCGCTGGTGCGGCGAAACACTGCTGTTGACCCGCTACGAATTTCTTTTGTTGAAAACCTTACTGTTGGCACCTGGACGTGTTTTTTCTCGCCAGCAATTGATGGATCAGGTCTGGAGCGATGCCCAGGAGAGTTTTGATCGCACCGTTGATACTCATATCAAGACCTTGCGTGCCAAGCTACGCGCCATCAATGCCGAACTCACTCCTATCAATACGCATCGTGGTATGGGCTACAGCCTGGGGATCCGCTGATGCGCATTGGCATGCGCCTGTTGCTGGGGTATTTCCTGATCGTGGCAGTTGCCGCGTGGTTCGTGCTGTCGATCTTTGTTCAGGAGATCAAACCCGGTGTACGACGTGCCACCGAAGGTACGCTTATTGATACTGCGACACTGCTGGCGGAGCTGGCTCGCGAAGATTTGCGTTCTGGTCATGCACAGGATGGTCGACTGGCGCAGGCGTTCTCGACGTTAAATCACCAGCCAATCAATGCGCATATCAGCGGGATCCATAAAGTGCGCAATGAATATCACGTCTACATGACCGACAGTACCGGGCGCGTAGTATTTGATTCGTCTGGAAAGGCGTTGGGTCAGGATTACTCTCGCTGGAATGATGTCTGGCTTACGCTGCGCGGGGATTACGGCGCGCGTAGCTCGCTGGCGGATGCCCGTAACCCGCAGAGTACGGTGATGTATGTTGCCGCCCCGGTGACCGATCAAGGCCGCATTATCGGCGTAATCAGCGTGGGTAAGCCAAACAGCGCGATGGATCCGGTGATTAAACGCAGCGAGCGGCGCATCTTATGGGCCGGTGGCGCGCTGCTGGGTATTGCGTTGCTCATTGGTGCGGTCATGGTCTGGTGGATAAATCGCTCGATTGGCAAGCTGGCGCGCTACGCTGATTCCGTTACCGAAAACCGCCCGGTTCCTTTACCTGATTTAGGCAGCAGCGAGCTGCGTAAACTGGCGCAGGCGCTGGAAAGTATGCGTGTGAAACTGGAAGGTAAAAATTATATCGAACAGTATGTTTACGCCCTGACGCATGAACTGAAAAGCCCGCTTGCAGCCATTCGCGGCGCGGCAGAGATCCTGCGCGAAGGACCGCCGCCAGACGTTGTGACACGTTTTACCGACAATATTCTTACGCAAAATAGCCGCATGCAGAATTTGGTGGAGAAGTTGTTACACCAGGCAAAGCTGGAAAACCGGCTGGAAATTGCGTTTACGGCAGTGGATGTCAGTATGCTTTTTCGCCAATTGCAGGAGCAGCGCAGTGTGGTGTTATCGGCGAAAGGGTTAACTCTGCATATTGACGCTGCTGATGCGCTGGCTGCAGGGGATAGAGAACTACTGGCTCAGGCGTTGGGTAATTTACTCGATAACGCCATTGATTTTACACCGCCAGGTGGTGAGGTGGAGTTACGTGCCAGCCGGGAAGCTGACGCGCTGGTGTTAACGGTCAGCGACAGCGGTTCTGGTATCCCGGATTATGCTCTGCAGCGCGTTTTTGAACGCTTTTACTCGCTACCTCGTGCCGACGGGCAAAAAAGCAGTGGGCTGGGGCTGGCGTTTGTTCAGGAAGTCGCGCGGCTGCATCATGGTGATATTCGAGTCCTGAACCGCCCGCAAGGGGGTTGCGAAGCCCGGCTGACACTTCACCCACACTTCACATAACTTCAAACCCTTCACACATAGCCTCGCTACTCTGCACGCATCACTAAGGAGAAGGCTATGTTGAAATCCCCCCTGTTCTGGAAAATGGTAACGCTGCCAGGTTGTCTTTGTGTCCTGCTTATCCCGCTGACGCTGCTGAGCGGCTTAATTGGCGAACGCGCGAATTATCGTAACGATGTGACGGATACGCTGCGCCAGAGCAGCGCTGGCAGGCAAAAATTGATCGGGCCGTTGATCGCCATCCCGGTGACCGAAACGGTGGTTTCTCTGGAAAAAGCTAACGACAACGAGGCTCCCAAAGAGGTGCGGCGTAAACAGAGTTACCTCCGTTTTTGGTTACCGGAATCGCTGATGGTCAACGGAAAACAGCAGGTCGAAACCCGAAAGATCGGCATTTATGATGGGCAAATCTGGCACAGCGACATTGAGATCAACGCGGAGTTCGACCCAAAGCGGCTGGATATCAAAGCCGATGAGAATGTCTCTCTCGGCGAGCCATTTCTTGTTTTAGCGTTGAGTGATTCGCGCGGTATTGGTCAGTTGCGTACCACCAGGTTAAATGGGGAGACACTCAGTGTTGAGCCAGGAACCGGGCTGGCAAGCGATCTGCAGGGCGTGCATATGCCATTGTCGATGGCGAACTTGCAGCAACCGCTGAAGCTATCTATGGCGTTTAGTCTGAGCGGAACCGGTGATTTTTCCGTGGTACCGCTGGGGCGAAATAGCGAGATGACACTGAATGGCGACTGGCCGCATCCGGGTTTTATGGGCGATTTTCTGCCGGAAAAACGCACAGTGAGCGCCAGTGGTTTTCAGGCTCACTGGCAAAGTAGCTGGTTTGCCAACAATCTGGACAGCAAAATGCGTGCTGCCGGGGCGCTGTCTACCAGCAAAAGTTGGGAATTGCCTGCTTTCAGCGTCAACATCGCCACACCTGCCGATCAGTACCAGTTGACCGACAGAGCTGTAAAATACGCGATTTTGCTGATCGTACTGACTTATCTGGCGTTTTTCGTTTTTGAGAGTATAACTGCGCGGCAGATGCACCCAATGCAATATTTGCTGGTGGGGCTATCGCTGGTGATGTTCTACCTGGTGTTACTGGCGCTTTCTGAACATACCGGATTCACCATTGCCTGGGGTGTTGCCAGTTTGCTCGGCGCATTACTAAACGGAGTCTATTTGCAGGGCGTATTGAAAAGCTGGCGTGCGGGTTTGTCGTTTGGTAGTGCGCTATTAGTGCTTGATGCGGTGATGTGGGGCCTGTTGAACTCAGAAGATAATGCGCTGTTGCTCGGCACCGGTGTTTTGTTTATCGCCCTGAGCGCAGTGATGGTGTTGACGCGCAAGCTCGACTGGTACGCGCTTTCTGGTTCAGCGAAGAAAATATCGCAACCAGTGAGTGACGAAGAATTACGCATTTGGAAATAAAAAAAGCGGCGCTTTGCGCCGCTTTTTCATCATTATTCTGGCTTATTCCTGCAAATCACCGCAGAAACGGTAACCTTCACCGTGAATAGTGGCGATGATTTCCGGGGTATCCGGCGTCGATTCGAAATGTTTACGAATACGACGGATAGTCACGTCGACTGTACGATCGTGTGGCTTCAGTTCACGACCGGTCATTTTTTTCAGCAACTCAGCACGAGATTGGATTTTGCCCGGGTTTTCGCAGAAGTGCAGCATCGCGCGGAATTCGCTGCGCGGCAGCTTATACTGCTCACCGTTCGGGCTAATCAGTGAACGGCTATTGATATCCAGTTCCCAGCCGTTGAATTTGTAGCTTTCAACGCTGCGGCGTTCTTCACTGACCGTGCCCAGATTCATGGTGCGGGACAGCAGGTTGCGCGCGCGGATAGTCAGCTCGCGTGGGTTAAACGGTTTGGTGATATAGTCGTCAGCACCAATTTCAAGGCCCAGAATCTTATCGACTTCGTTATCACGACCCGTCAGAAACATCAGCGCGACATTCGCCTGCTCACGTAATTCACGCGCCAGCAAAAGACCGTTTTTACCCGGCAGATTGATATCCATTATCACCAGATTGATATCATTTTCAGAAAGGATCTGATGCATTTCAGCGCCATCTGTCGCTTCAAAGACATCGTAGCCTTCTGCTTCGAAAATGCTTTTTAACGTGTTGCGTGTTACCAACTCGTCTTCAACAATAAGAATGTGCGGGGTCTGCATGTTTGCTACCTAAATTGCCAACTAAATCGAAACAGGAAGTACAAAAGTCCCTGACCAGCCTGGTACATGTCGAAAATTAACATGACGGCGTAACATGACTAAAGTACGTAATTGCGTTCTTGATGCACTTTCCATCAACGTCAACAACATCATTAGCTTGGTCGTGGGCACTTTCCCTCTGAACCCGACAGTGTCAAAAACGGCTGTCATCCTAACCATTTTAACAGCAACATAACAGGCTAAGACGTAAATGACACCCAATAAAACTACGCTTCGTTGACATATATCAAGTTCAATTGTAGCACGTTAACAGTTTGGAGAAATCTTGATAGCCAAATGCTAGCGTTTCTTACAATTTTTCAATAAACCAACTAGTTGCGCATATTAATTGATAAACAGGGCGAATCCAATACAAGTGGGAAATTCTGTATTAAAATGCCATGAATAAACATAGGGATAAGTCCCTTCTGTTAACATCTTAGCAGGTAATATCGCTGATAAATAGTTTAGCTTTTTTTAACCGTAGACAAGGGCTAAATCAGTGATTTGTGTTACATAATTGTAAATTCGCACCGCGTAGTATGATGACAAAGGTCACATTTCCCCGTGGTCTCAGTTAGAAGAGAAAGTAAAATGCAATTGGCTGTTGTTCTTGTCTCCCCCGCGAGAGCGGAAAATGTCGGCGCCGCTGCCCGCGCCATGAAAACCATGGGGTTTAGTGATTTGCGTGTCGTCGACAGCGACGCGCATTTGCAAGAAGGTGCGCGCCGCGTGGCGCACGGCTCTGGCGATATCCTTGATAATATTAAAACTTATGCAACTCTTGCCGATGCGCTGGCGGATATTCCCTTTACCATCGCCACCACGGCGCGCAGCCGGGCAAAATTCCATTACTACGCGACACCTGTGGAACTGGTTCCCTTGTTACAAGAGAAAAGCACATGGTTGAGTAGTGCTGCGCTGGTGTTTGGTCGTGAGGATTCCGGGCTTACTAATGAAGAACTGGCGTTGGCAGATATTTTAACGGGTGTTCCGATGGTGGCGGATTATCCTTCACTTAATCTCGGCCAGGCGGTGATGGTGTTCTGCTATCAATTAGCATCTTTAATGCAACATACCCCGAAAGAGGCAGCCCCGGTTGATGGCAATCAGTTACAGGCGTTGCGTTTGCGAACTCGCGGATTACTGGAAAAATTAGGTGTGGCGGATGATATTAAAATGGCCGACTGGCTCGATCAGCGTCTTGGTCTGCTGGAACAGCGCGACACCGCAATGTTGCATCGTTTGCTGCACGATATCGAAAAAAAACTCGCCGAGTAAATTGCTGACATAACGTTTTTTTATAGTTAAAGTCACTACGATACATGGTGGGAATGATTCTAATAGGTTGAAAGTGACGCCTGCTCCAGCGCAGCCGGGAATAACGGCAAAAAGGCGAAAAATAAAAATAAATTGACTTGAGCAGGCAGATACTTTAACCAATATAGGCATACAGCACAGACAGATAATGATTACAGAGCACACAACATCCATGAAACGCATCAGCACCATTACCACAATTACAACCATCACCATTACCACAGGTAACGGTGCGGGCTGACGCGTACAGGAAACAAAGAAAAAAGCCCGCACCTGAACAGTGCGGGCTTTTTTTTCGACCAGAGATTAAGGGGTAAAACCATGCGAGTGTTGAAGTTCGGCGGTACATCAGTGGCAAATGCGGAGCGTTTTCTGCGTGTTGCCGATATTCTGGAAAGTAATGCCAGGCAGGGGCAGGTCGCCACCGTGCTTTCTGCCCCGGCGAAAATTACTAACCATCTGGTGGCGATGATCGAAAAAACGATTGGCGGCCAGGATGCTATTCCGAACATTAGCGACGCCGAGCGTATTTTCGCCGACCTGCTACAAGGGCTGGCAGATGCACAACCCGGATTTCCTCTCGCGCAATTAAAAGCTTTTGTCGAACAAGAGTTCGCGCAGATCAAACACGTTTTGCATGGTATCAGCCTGCTCGGCCAGTGTCCGGACAGCATCAACGCCGCGTTAATTTGCCGTGGTGAGAAACTCTCTATTGCCATCATGGCAGGGTTACTGGAAGCGCGTGGTCATAAAGTCAGCGTTATCGATCCGGTCGAAAAATTGCTCGCTGTCGGTCATTACCTGGAATCAACGGTCGATATCGCTGAATCTACTCGCCGTATCGCCGCCAGCCGCATTCCTGCGGATCATATGGTGCTGATGGCCGGTTTCACCGCCGGAAACGAGAAGGGCGAACTGGTGGTGCTTGGGCGTAACGGCTCCGACTACTCTGCTGCCGTGCTTGCGGCATGTCTGCGCGCAGATTGTTGTGAGATCTGGACCGATGTCGACGGCGTTTATACCTGCGACCCGCGCCAGGTGCCAGACGCCAGGCTGCTGAAGTCGATGTCGTACCAGGAAGCCATGGAGCTTTCCTACTTCGGCGCCAAAGTTCTTCACCCTCGCACCATTACCCCCATCGCTCAGTTTCAAATTCCTTGCCTGATCAAAAACACCGGAAACCCGCAAGCGCCGGGTACGCTGATTGGCGCGACCTCTGATGAAGATGGTCTGCCGGTAAAAGGCATTTCGAATCTGAATAACATGGCGATGTTCAGCGTCTCCGGACCGGGGATGAAAGGTATGGTTGGCATGGCGGCACGCGTTTTCGCCGCGATGTCGCGCAACGGCATTTCCGTCGTGTTGATCACTCAATCCTCCTCGGAGTACAGCATCAGCTTCTGTGTGCCACAATCCGATTGCGCCCGTGCCCAGCGCGCGATGAGCGAAGAGTTCTATCTCGAATTGAAAGAGGGCCTGCTGGAGCCGCTGGCGGTGATGGAGCGTCTGGCGATCATCTCTGTCGTCGGTGACGGTATGCGCACATTGCGCGGAATTTCGGCGAAGTTCTTTGCGGCACTGGCGCGCGCGAATATTAATATTGTGGCGATTGCTCAAGGCTCTTCTGAACGCTCGATCTCCGTGGTTGTTAGCAACGACGATGCCACCACCGGGGTGCGCGTCACGCACCAGATGCTGTTTAACACCGACCAGGTGATCGAGGTGTTTGTGATTGGCGTTGGCGGTGTCGGCGGTGCGTTGCTGGAACAGCTTAAGCGCCAGCAAACATGGCTGAAAAACAAACATATTGATCTGCGTGTTTGCGGTGTGGCGAACTCGAAAGCGCTGCTGACCAATGTTCATGGCCTGAATCTGGATAACTGGCAAGCGGAAATGGCAGAAGCCAAAGAGCCGTTCAACCTGGGCCGCCTGATTCGTCTGGTGAAAGAGTATCATCTGCTGAACCCGGTAATCGTTGATTGTACTTCCAGCCAGGTGGTGGCCGACCAGTATGCGGATTTCCTGCGAGAAGGTTTCCACGTTGTGACGCCGAACAAAAAAGCCAACACTTCATCGCTGGATTATTACCACCAGTTGCGTCGCGCGGCGGAAAAGTCGCGGCGTAAATTCCTGTACGACACTAACGTTGGCGCGGGCTTGCCGGTGATTGAAAACCTGCAAAACCTGCTGAACGCCGGGGACGAGTTGCAGCATTTCTCCGGTATTCTTTCCGGTTCCTTGTCGTTTATTTTCGGTAAGCTGGATGAAGGCGTGAGCCTGTCGGCGGCAACGAATCTTGCCCGCGAAATGGGCTACACCGAGCCGGATCCGCGAGATGATCTCTCCGGTATGGATGTAGCGCGTAAGCTGCTGATTCTGGCGCGCGAAACCGGTCGTGAACTGGAGTTGTCGGATATCGTCATCGAACCGGTGCTGCCGGCGAGTTTTGACGATTCAGGCGATGTTGAGAGTTTTATGGCGCGTCTGCCTGAGCTGGATGATGATTTTGCCGCGAGAGTCGCAAAAGCGCGCGATGAAGGTAAAGTGCTGCGTTATGTTGGCAACATTGAAGAAGATGGCACCTGTCGGGTGAAAATTGCGGAGGTTGATGGCAACGATCCGCTGTTCAAAGTGAAAAACGGCGAGAACGCGCTGGCGTTCTACAGCCACTATTACCAGCCGTTACCGCTGGTGCTGCGCGGGTATGGCGCGGGTAACGATGTGACGGCAGCGGGCGTGTTCGCCGACCTGCTGCGCACCCTGTCCTGGAAGTTAGGAGTCTGAGATGGTGAAGGTGTATGCTCCGGCCTCCAGTGCCAATATGAGCGTGGGTTTTGATGTGCTTGGCGCGGCGGTTACGCCCGTGGATGGTACGTTGTTGGGCGATAATGTCAGTGTGGAAGCGGCCGATCATTTCAGCCTGAAGAATGTGGGCCGCTTCGCCAGTAAATTACCGACTGAGCCGAAAGAAAATATCGTTTATCAGTGCTGGGAACTGTTTTGTCAGGAGATTGGCAAGCAGGTTTCCGTCGCGATGACGCTGGAAAAAAACATGCCGATCGGTTCCGGGCTCGGCTCCAGCGCCTGTTCCGTGGTCGCGGCGCTGGTCGCGATGAATGAGTTTTGCGGTAAGCCGCTGAACGAAACACGCATGCTGGCGCTGATGGGCGAGCTGGAAGGGCGTATTTCCGGTAGTGTGCATTACGATAACGTCGCGCCTTGCTACCTCGGCGGCATGCAATTGATGATCGAGGAAAGCGGCATTATCAGCCAGCAGGTGCCAGGCTTTGATGAGTGGCTGTGGGTTTTGGCGTATCCAGGCATTAAAGTCTCGACAGCGGAAGCGCGCGCGATTCTGCCAGCGCAATATCGCCGTCAGGATTGCATTGCTCACGGTCGCCACCTGGCGGGCTTTATCCATGCTTGCTACAGCCGTCAGCCAGCGCTGGCAGCAAAATTGATGAAAGATGTGATTGCCGAACCGTACCGCATGAAGTTGCTGCCGGGGTTTGGGGAAGCACGTAAAGCAGTGGCGGATATTGGCGCGCTGGCCTGCGGGATCTCGGGTTCCGGACCAACGCTGTTTGCCTTGTGCGACAAACCGGATACCGCTCAGCGTGTTGCCGATTGGCTCGGCAAGCACTATCTGCAAAATCAGGAAGGCTTCGTTCATATTTGCCGGCTGGACACGGCGGGCGCTCGCGTAGTGGGATAACCAATGAAACTTTACAACTTAAAAGATCATAATGAACAGGTCAGCTTTGCGCAGGCCGTCACTCAGGGGCTGGGCAAAAATCAGGGGCTGTTCTTCCCGCACGATCTGCCGGAATTTAACCTGACCGAAGTCGATGAGATGCTGGAACAGGATTTCGTCACCCGCAGTGCGAAAATCCTTGCGGCGTTTATTGGCGATGAAATTCCTGAGGAGCAGATTAAAGCCCGCGTGCGTACCGCGTTTGCTTTCCCTGCGCCGGTAAAACCGGTGGAGAGCGACGTTGGCTGCCTGGAGCTTTTCCATGGGCCAACGCTGGCGTTTAAAGATTTTGGCGGGCGTTTTATGGCGCAGATGTTGAGTGCTATCAGCGGCGACAAGCCGGTGACCATTCTGACGGCGACGTCTGGCGATACGGGCGCTGCGGTGGCACATGCCTTCTACGGAATGAAGAACGTGCGTGTGGTGATCCTCTATCCGCAGGGTAAAATCAGCCCGTTGCAGGAAAAACTGTTCTGTACGCTGGGTGGCAATATCGAAACCGTCGCTATCGATGCGGATTTCGATGCCTGCCAGGCACTGGTAAAACAGGCATTCGATGATGAAGAGCTGAAAACGGCACTGGGCTTGAACTCGGCGAACTCGATCAACATCAGTCGCCTGCTGGCGCAGATTTGTTATTACTTTGAAGCGGTTGCACAACTACCGCAGGAAGCACGCAATCAACTGGTGGTTTCCGTGCCGAGCGGTAACTTCGGTGATCTGACCGCCGGTTTGCTGGCGAAATCACTGGGGCTGCCGATCAAGCGTTTTATCGCCGCCACCAATGCCAATGACACGGTACCGCGCTTCCTGAAAGAGGGGCAATGGCAACCTAAAGCGACGCAGGCGACATTGTCGAATGCGATGGATGTGAGCCAGCCGAATAACTGGCCGCGCGTTGAAGAGTTGTTCCGTCGTAAGATCTGGCGCTTGACCGAATTGGGTTATGCAGCGGTCGATGACGAGACTACGAAAGCCACGATCCGCGAGCTGAAAGGCAAGGGCTATATTTCTGAACCGCATGCTGCCATTGCTTACCGTGCGCTGCGCGATCAACTGCAACCGGGCGAGTACGGTCTGTTCCTCGGCACCGCGCATCCGGCGAAGTTTAAAGAGAGCGTCGAAGCGATCCTCGGTGAAACCTTGCCGCTGCCGAAAGAGCTGGCCGATCGCGCCGACTTACCACTGCTTTCGCATCAGTTGCCTGCGGATTTCTCCGCTCTGCGTCAGTTGATGATGAGCAAAGCGTAATGCCTTTGTTTCCCCTGCCAGCTGGCGGGGGAAACATAACGCTTACTGCTCGTGACGCTTAAACACCATTTCGTCATGCGCGGACGCTTCTTCATCAAAGAAATACCCTTCGCTATCAAACCCGGCTAACTGCTCCGGTTTCGTCAAACGCTGTTCAATGATGTAGCGGCTCATTAACCCGCGTGCTTTTTTTGCGTAGAAGCTGATGACCTTAAACTTGCCGTTTTTCTCATCAAGGAACACCGGCTTGATTACTCTGGCTTTCAGTTTCTGGGTTTTGACCGAGCGGAAATATTCGTCAGAGGCCAGATTGATAACAATATCGTCGCCCTGGGCGGCAATAGCGTCGTTGAGCTTGTGGGTAATGGTCTCGCCCCAGAATTGGTACAGATCCTTACCCCTGGCGTTCTCCAGCCGGATACCCATCTCCAGACGATACGGCTGCATCAGATCCAGCGGGCGCAGCACTCCGTATAACCCGGAAAGCATGCGCAGATGCTGTTGGGCAAAGTCGAAATCCGCCTCGCTGAAGGTTTCTGCCTGCAGACCGGTATAGACATCGCCTTTGAATGCCAGAATCGCCTGGCGCGCATTTTCCGGGGTGAAATCAGGCTGCCAGTCGTGAAAGCGGGTTGCGTTAAGATCGGCAAGTTTATCGCTGATGCCCATCAGCGCTTTGATTTGCGGCGCAGAGAGCTTGCGGGCGGTCTTAATTAATTGCTGGGCGTGATCCAGCAGTTCCGGCTGGGTAAAGCGCGTGGTCGCCAGCGGGCTTTGGTAATCGAGCGTTTTAGCAGGTGAAATCAAAATCAGCATACTCAGTCCTTGCTGTGCGAGAAATTTCCGCTGACTTTAGCAAAAAAACCAACAGACTTGATCGATAGTTGCGATTAGTGCTACGAACGGGGAATGTCATCCCAGCTACCCGCCGCCAGCTGGCGTTTGATCTCCGGGTAGCGCTTCGGATCAAAGACCGGCATGACGCCAAGTTTACGCTGGCGCTGGTAATCACGCGCCAGCAGTCTCACCACTGGTGAAAGCAGCAGGATTGCGGTCAGGTTGGTAATGGCCATCAGCGCCATCATCACATCGGCGATATGCCAGATTATTGGCAGGCTGAAAAACGAACCCATCAGCACCATCAGCAAAACAGCCGTGCGCAGTAACCAGATATTCCTTGCGCTATTACGGCGCAAAAAGATCAGGTTGTTTTCCGCGTAGGTGTAGTTCGCCACAATCGAGGTAAACGCAAACAGCGCTACGATGACGGCAACGAAACCCGCGCCCCAATTTCCTGTCAGCGACACCATCGCCTGCTGCATCAATTGTGTTCCGCCGATTGCGCCCGTAGCTGGCGCCGTTCCCGCGAGCAACAGAATAAACGCGCTGGCGGTACAGACCAGAAAGGTATCGGTCACGACGCCGATCATTTGCACAAAACCCTGGGCGACAGGATGTGGAGGCCATGAGGCGGCAGTGGCGGCGGCGTTGGGGGACGATCCCATCCCTGCTTCATTCGCGAGCATGCTACGTTGAAAACCGCTGGTAATGGCCTGGCTCAGGGTGTAAGCCATGGTTCCGGTTGCCGCTTCCTGCCAGCCAAAAGCGCTTTTAACAATGTTCACAAGAACCGCGGGCAGCAGATTGGCATGCCACAGGCTGACGCCAAAACTGACGACAATCCAGGCCAGCGCCATTACCGGCACCACCCACTGCATCAAGCGTGCAACGTTGTTAAGCCCTTTGAGCATGAACAGGAAAGCGCAGGTAGCAAGCACGCTCCCACTGATAAACCCGGGTACGTTCCATGCATAACGCACAGCCTGTGCCATCGCTGTTGATTGAATCGTGTTAAACACCAGGCCGTAGGTGAGCAGCAAGAAAATGGAGAACAGCACGCCCATCCAGCGCATGCCCAGCCCGCGTTCCATATACCAGGCGGGGCCGCCGCGCAGCTGCTGATTGGCGTCCCGCTCTTTGTATAATTGCGCCAGCGAACATTCGGCAAAGCTAATGACCATGCCGATGATAGCGGAAACCCACATCCAGAAAATCGCCCCCGGGCCGCCGGTGGTCAGGGCAAACGCCACGCCCGCCAGATTGCCGCTACCGAGCCTTGTCGCAAGACTCAGGCATAACGCCTGATACGACGAGAGCGCACCAGACTGTGCAACGCGGCTGCTTTTCAGACTTTGGCCAAAATCGCGAATGAAACGGAAGGGGACAAACCGGCTACGGAAAGCGAACCAGATACCTGCCGCCGCCAGCAGGTAGACCATCAATGAGCCCCAGAGTATTTCACTGATGAAGGAGAAAAATTCAGGCATTAACATTCCTCTTGTTGATGCCGGGGGTTGGCCTGGGACGTGGCTACAGACGTGTACGCATCACTTCGCAGGCAATTAATTGAGTGAGTTTACCATACAATTTTCAGAGCATTGTCTGCGGTTGCGCTGGCAAGGCGTCGTGTTATCATCATGGGCAGACCGGTTACATCCCCCTAACAAGTATACTCGTCATACTTCTCGTTCAGGTGCGCTGGCCGCGTTAATGCGCCAGGCGCAGCAACGCGTCGTCGATCTTAGCGTGGAGTATTAGGGTATCGTTTAAAGAGAAATATTATCATGACGGATAAATTGACCTCCCTGCGTCAGTACACCACAGTCGTGGCTGATACCGGAGATATCGCGGCAATGAAGCTGTACCAGCCGCAGGATGCAACAACTAACCCTTCTCTGATTCTTGGGGCTGCCCAAATCCCGGAATACCGCAAACTGATTGACGACGCCGTAACCTGGGCGCGCAGCCAGAGCAGCGATCGTGCGCAGCAGGTTGTTGACGCAACAGACCGCCTGGCAGTGAACATCGGTCTGGAAATCCTCAAACTGATCCCTGGCCGTATCTCCACTGAAGTGGATGCTCGTCTCTCTTACGACACTGACGCGTCCATCGCGAAAGCAAAACGCCTGATCAAAATGTACAACGATGCGGGTATCAGCAACGATCGTATCCTGATCAAACTGGCGTCCACCTGGCAGGGTATCCGCGCTGCGGAACAGCTGGAAAAAGAGGGTATCAACTGTAACCTGACGCTGCTGTTCTCCTTTGCTCAGGCACGTGCATGTGCTGAAGCTGGCGTGTTCCTGATCTCTCCGTTCGTTGGCCGTATTCTCGACTGGTACAAAGCCAATACCGACAAGAAAGAGTACGCACCGGCAGAAGATCCGGGCGTGGTTTCCGTCACGGAAATCTACCAGTACTACAAACAGCACGGCTATGAAACCGTGGTGATGGGCGCAAGCTTCCGTAACACTGGCGAAATCATTGAGCTGGCAGGTTGCGACCGTCTGACTATCGCTCCGGCACTGCTGAAAGAGCTGTCTGAAAGCGCGGGCACCATTGAACGTAAACTTGCTTACACCGGTGAAGTGAAAGCGCGTCCGGAGCGCATCACCGAAGCGGAATTCCTGTGGCAGCACAACCAGGATCCGATGGCGGTTGATAAACTGGCGGACGGTATCCGTAAGTTTGCCGTTGACCAGGAAAAACTGGAAAAAATGATCGGCGATCTGCTGTAATCATCAGGCGTGGCCGGGTTCCCGGTCACGCTTCTTCTCTCTGCTCTGTTTGCCTTTCCCCTCAGCGTGTATCATTTCGTTAAATTGTTTTTTTGTACGGAATGAATATGGACACACTACGCATTGGTTTAGTTTCGGTTTCCGATCGCGCCTCCAGCGGCGTTTATCAGGACAAAGGTTTGCCTGCACTGGAAGCGTGGCTGGCAAGTGCCCTGACTACCCCGTTTCAGATTGAAAACCGTCTGATCCCGGATGAGCAAAGTATCATTGAGCAAACCCTGTGCGAACTGGTCGATGAAATGAGTTGCCACCTGGTGCTGACTACTGGCGGAACCGGGCCTGCGCGCCGCGATGTGACGCCGGATGCGACGCTGGCGGTAGCCGATCGCGAAATGCCAGGATTTGGTGAGCAGATGCGGCAAATCAGCCTCAATTTTGTGCCAACGGCGATCCTTTCCCGTCAGGTTGGGGTGATCCGCAAGCAGGCACTGATCCTCAATTTGCCCGGTCAGCCGAAATCAATAAAAGAGACGCTAGAAGGACTAAAAGACGAAGACGGCGCAGTGAAAGTGCCGGGCATTTTTGCAAGTGTACCGTATTGTGTACAGTTACTGGACGGGCCATATGTCGAAACTGATCCACAAGTAGTAGCATCTTTTCGACCTAAAAGCGCAAGGCGCGAAATATTATCCTAAAAAATCGTCTTTTATGAGATAAACACTGCCGTCTATGGAGTGTTAATTTATTTACGGTATAGTAATTTTTAATTTACATAATCCGTAATAATTAAATTAACGCTCCCTCTTTACAAACGGTTCGCTATGTCAACTTATACACGCCCTCTGAACATACAAGACTATAAAACGCTGACGCTGGCCGCGCTGGGTGGCGCGCTGGAGTTCTACGATTTCATCATTTTCGTCTTCTTTGCTGCCGTCGTCGGTGAACTCTTTTTCCCTGCTGATATCCCGGAATGGCTGCGCCAGGTGCAGACCTTTGGCATTTTTGCTGCGGGTTATTTGGCTCGTCCGCTCGGCGGTATTGTGATGGCGCACTTCGGCGATTTGGTCGGGCGCAAAAAGATGTTTACGCTCAGTATCCTGCTAATGGCGTTGCCCACGCTGGCGATTGGTTTACTGCCAACCTATGCCTCAATGGGCATTGTTGCGCCGTTGCTGCTGCTGTTAATGCGCGTACTGCAAGGCGCGGCGATTGGTGGCGAAGTCCCTGGTGCCTGGGTTTTTGTCGCAGAACATGTCCCGGCTCGCCGCATTGGTATCGCTTGCGGGACGCTGACGGCGGGGCTGACGGTAGGCATTTTGCTTGGTTCGGTGGTCGCCACGCTGGTAAATACCAGCATGACGCAGCAGGCTATTCATGATGGCGGCTGGCGTATTCCGTTCCTGTTAGGCGGGGCGTTTGGTCTGGTAGCTATGTACTTGCGTCGTTGGTTGCAGGAAACGCCGATTTTTCTTGAGATGCAGCAGCGAAAAGCGCTGGCGCAGGAGTTGCCAGTTAAATCCGTGGTACTGAAACATAAAAAAGCGGTGGTGGTTTCGATGCTGCTGACCTGGCTGTTGTCCGCCGGGATTGTGGTGGTGATCCTGATGTCGCCGGTTTGGCTACAAAAACAGTATGGGTTCGCACCAGCGCTGACGCTGCAGGCGAACAGTATCGCCACCGTGATGCTCTGTTTTGGTTGCCTTGCGGCCGGGCTGCTGGTGGACAAATTTGGTGCCAGTCGTACCTTCATCGTTGGCAGCATTCTGCTGGCCTGTTCCAGTTGGTTTTTCTATCACCTGGTCGGTAGCCATCCTGAGCAACTGTTTATTTTGTATGGCATGGTGGGTTTGTGTGTTGGCGTGGTGGGCGCGGTGCCCTATGTCATGGTGCGTGCCTTCCCGGCAGAAGTGCGTTTCACCGGTATTTCATTCTCTTATAATGTCTCGTACGCTATTTTCGGCGGGCTGACGCCGATTGCCGTTACCATGCTAATGGGCGTTTCACCGATGGCTCCCGCATGGTACGTGCTGGCGCTATCGTTGCTTGGTCTGGGATTGGGGATTTTGCTGCGCCTGGATCTTTATCACCAGGATAACGTGGCTGAAAGCGCGGTACAGCAATCATAAAAAAACGGAGCCATTTGGCTCCGTTTCGTTTTATCCGTGTACGGTGGAATTAGTGCTTCTCGCCAATTGGCAGCACGGTGCGTTCGAACTGTTCGTTCAGCACTTCGCCCATCGCCAGATAGATTGCGCTGGCACCACATACCAGACCGATCCAGCCTGCAATGTGAACAATGCCTTCGTTATCGGCCAGGTGGCCAATTGCCAGCAGTGCGAACAGCACCGTCAGGCTCAGGAAGACGAATTGCAGCGCGCGTGCGCCTTTCAGGGTGCCGAAGAACATAAACAGTGTGAATACGCCCCAGATGCCTAAATAAACGCCCAGGAAGTGGCCGTTTGTTGCATCTGCCAGCCCCATTTTCGGGAACAGCAGAATCGCCACCAGCGTCAACCAGAAAGAGCCGTAGGAGGTGAACGCGGTCAAACCGAAGGTGTTGCCTTTTTTATACTCAAGCAGGCCAGCAAAAATTTGTGCGATACCACCATAGAAAATGCCCATCGCCAGGATAATGACATCCATCGGGAACATACCAATATTGTGCAGGTTAAGCAGAATAGTGGTCATGCCGAAGCCCATTAAGCCCAGCGGAGCCGGATTAGCCAACTTAGTGTTGCCCATAATTCCTCAAAATAAATCAATATGAAAAGGGAAAATGAAAGCCCCGCGTCAGTATTGAGGAGGCGGGGCGCGGCATCATAAATAGCGCCATTGAACCTGTCTATGATCTGAACAGGTGTAAATTAAAAAATTTTTTACCGCTCCCCCTTGATGCGCGAGCTTGCGACCCCATCTTGTAGTCAACCGCAGTGTGTGAGCCTGAAAAAAAACAATACAGGGTAGTTGAAACCGCACGTTTCGCCCTTATTACAGGTTCACAACCACATGATGACGAATTTTTAGTGGAGACGTTTAGATGGGTAAAATTATTGGTATCGACCTTGGGACAACCAACTCTTGTGTAGCCATTATGGATGGCGCTCAGGCTCGTGTGCTGGAGAACGCCGAAGGCGATCGCACCACGCCTTCTATTATCGCTTATACACAGGATGGCGAAACTCTGGTAGGTCAGCCGGCTAAACGTCAGGCAGTGACGAACCCGCAAAACACCTTGTTTGCGATCAAACGCCTGATTGGCCGTCGCTTCCAGGACGAGGAAGTCCAGCGTGACGAATCTATCATGCCGTACAAAATCATCGCAGCCGACAATGGCGATGCGTGGATTGATGTAAAAGGCACCAAAATGGCGCCGCCGCAGATTTCTGCGGAAGTGCTGAAAAAAATGAAGAAAACTGCTGAAGATTACCTGGGTGAACCAGTAACTGAAGCTGTTATCACCGTTCCGGCTTACTTTAACGATGCGCAGCGTCAGGCAACCAAAGATGCTGGCCGTATCGCAGGCCTGGAAGTTAAACGTATTATCAACGAACCAACAGCGGCAGCGCTGGCGTACGGTTTGGATAAAGAAACCGGCAACCGTACTATCGCGGTATATGACCTGGGTGGCGGTACTTTCGATATTTCTATCATCGAAATCGATGAAGTTGATGGCGAAAAAACCTTCGAAGTTCTGGCAACCAACGGTGATACCCACCTGGGTGGTGAAGACTTTGACAGCCGTCTGATCAACTACCTGGTAGAAGAGTTCAAGAAAGATCAGGGTATCGATCTGCGTAACGATCCGCTGGCAATGCAGCGTCTGAAAGAAGCGGCAGAAAAAGCGAAAATTGAGCTCTCTTCCGCGCAGCAGACCGACGTGAACCTGCCGTACATCACTGCAGATGCGACCGGTCCGAAACACATGAACATCAAAGTGACTCGCGCGAAACTGGAAAGCCTGGTTGAAGATCTGGTTAACCGTTCCATCGAGCCGCTGAAAGTTGCGCTGCAGGATGCTGGCCTGTCCGTATCTGACATCAACGACGTGATCCTGGTCGGTGGCCAGACGCGTATGCCGATGGTGCAGAAAAAAGTGGCTGAGTTCTTCGGTAAAGAGCCGCGTAAAGACGTTAACCCGGACGAAGCCGTTGCTATCGGTGCTGCGGTGCAGGGTGGTGTTCTGACTGGTGAAGTGAAAGACGTTCTGCTGCTGGACGTTACCCCGCTGTCGCTGGGTATCGAAACCATGGGCGGCGTAATGACGGCGCTGATCAACAAAAACACCACGATCCCGACCAAGCACAGCCAGGTGTTCTCTACTGCGGAAGACAACCAGTCTGCGGTAACCATCCATGTGCTGCAGGGTGAGCGTAAACGCGCATCCGATAACAAATCGCTGGGCCAGTTCAACCTTGATGGTATCAACCCGGCACCGCGCGGCATGCCGCAGATCGAAGTGACCTTCGATATCGATGCTGACGGTATCCTGCATGTTTCTGCGAAAGACAAAAACAGCGGTAAAGAGCAGAAGATCACCATTAAGGCTTCTTCTGGTCTGAACGAGGACGAAATCCAGAAAATGGTACGCGATGCTGAAGCAAACGCTGAAGCTGACCGTAAATTTGAAGAACTGGTGCAGACCCGTAACCAGGCCGATCATCTGCTGCACAGCACCCGTAAGCAGGTTGAAGAAGCCGGTGACAAACTGCCAGCTGAAGACAAAACTGCTATTGACGCTGCGCTGAGCGAGCTGGAAACTGCGCTGAAAGGCGAAGACAAAGCGGATATCGAAGCGAAAATGCAGGCGCTGGCGCAGGCTTCCCAGAAACTGCTGGAAATCGCACAGCAACAGCACGCGCAGCAGCAGGCGGGCGCTGATGCTTCCGCGAACAACGCGAAAGACGACGATGTTGTTGACGCCGAGTTTGAAGAAGTAAAAGACAAAAAATAATCGCCCTGATGCAGGGTAGATAACCAGCACGGGCGTCGGGGTTTTCTCCACGCCCGTGCTCGTATGTTAAGGGGCAGATAAACCGATGGCGAAGCAAGATTATTACGAGATTTTAGGCGTTCCGAAAACAGCGGAAGAGCGTGAAATCAAAAAGGCGTACAAACGCCTGGCCATGAAATATCACCCGGACCGCAATCAGGGCGATAAAGAGGCCGAAGCCAAATTCAAAGAAATTAAAGAAGCCTACGAAGTCCTGACCGATGCCCAAAAACGTGCGGCTTACGATCAGTACGGTCATGCGGCGTTTGAACAAGGTGGCATGGGCGGTGGTGGGTTCGGCGGCGGCGGTTTTGGCGGCGGCGCGGACTTCAGCGATATTTTCGGCGACGTGTTTGGTGATATCTTCGGCGGTGGCCGTGGTCGTCAGCGCGCGGCGCGCGGCGCGGATTTGCGCTACAACATGGATTTGACGCTGGAGGAAGCGGTTCGTGGCGTCACGAAAGAGATCCGCATTCCTACGCTTGAAGAGTGCGACGTGTGCCACGGCAGCGGCGCAAAAGCGGGTACGCAGCCACAGACCTGTCCGACCTGTCACGGTTCCGGCCAGGTGCAGATGCGCCAGGGCTTTTTTGCTGTGCAGCAGACCTGTCCGCACTGTCAGGGCCGGGGTACGCTGATTAAAGATCCGTGCAACAAATGTCACGGTCATGGTCGCGTTGAAAAATCCAAAACCTTGTCCGTTAAAATCCCGGCAGGCGTGGATACCGGCGATCGCATCCGTTTGAGCGGTGAAGGCGAAGCGGGCGAGCACGGCGCTCCGGCTGGTGACCTGTACGTTCAGGTACAGGTAAAACAGCACCCGATCTTTGAACGTGAAGGTAATAACCTGTACTGCGAAGTGCCGATCAATTTTGCCATGGCGGCGCTGGGCGGTGAAATCGAAGTGCCGACGCTGGATGGTCGCGTGAAGCTGAAAGTACCGACCGAAACCCAGACGGGCAAACTGTTCCGTATGCGCGGCAAAGGGGTGAAATCCGTTCGTGGCGGCGCGCAGGGCGATTTGCTGTGTCGCGTGGTAGTCGAAACGCCGGTCGGCCTGAACGACAAGCAGAAACAGCTACTGAAAGATTTGCAGGATAGCTTTGGCGGCCCGACAGGCGAAAATAACAGCCCACGTTCCAAAAGCTTCTTCGACGGCGTGAAGAAATTCTTTGACGATTTAACCCGTTAATCCTTCTTCATGATGCGTTATCAGGCCCGGCTTTTGCCGGGCTTTTTTATCCGCTTTTCCATTGCTCGGAAAAAGAGAGTTTATCAGCAATAATAATCTGGTTTTGTCGAGGATTAGAGCGGAGTAAGATAGCCGCCACGACGTTACAGGGATCGGAGAACAAGATGAAATTATTGCAACGCTTCTTTAGCAGCGATGCCTCGGGTGGCATTGTGCTGATCATTGCGGCGGCGCTGGCGATGCTGTGCGCCAACCTCGGCGCTACGCAGGATTTATACAGCTCTTTTCTGCAAACGCCCGTTGAGCTAAAAGTCGGCTCGCTGGAGATCAAAAAAGATATGCTGTTATGGATCAACGATGCGTTGATGGCAGTCTTTTTCTTAATGGTCGGTCTGGAAGTGAAATATGAACTGGTTCAGGGCACACTCGCCAGCCGCCAGCAGGCCGTCTTTCCGGTTATCGCGGCGCTTGGCGGCATGGTCGCACCGGCGCTGATCTTTTTGCTCTTTAATCACGATAATCCGCTGGCAAGCCACGGTTGGGCCATTCCCACCGCTACCGATATCGCCTTCGCTCTCGGGGTGCTGGCCTTGTTGGGCAACCGGGTTCCGCCCGTGTTGAAAGTGTTTTTGATGGCGCTGGCGATCATTGATG
Organism: Kosakonia sacchari SP1; assembly: GCF_000300455.3. NCBI lineage: Bacteria > Pseudomonadati > Pseudomonadota > Gammaproteobacteria > Enterobacterales > Enterobacteriaceae > Kosakonia > Kosakonia sacchari. Next base: position 4,109,430 of record NZ_CP007215.2, on the reverse strand, counting down.
ATCTGGGCGCGATTATAATTATCGCGTTGTTCTATACCAGCGACCTCTCAACACTGGCGCTGGGCGTAGCCGCCGGCGCGATTGTTGTCCTTGCTATCATGAATGCGTTGAACATTCGACGCATTGGTCTTTACATGTTGGTCGGCGTTGTCTTGTGGACAGCGGTGCTGAAATCCGGGGTGCATGCGACGCTCGCGGGTGTGGTGGTCGGTTTCTTTGTCCCACTACGTGAAGAAAAGGGCGTCTCACCGTTACATCAATTGGTGGACGCGATTAACCCGTGGGTTGGCTGGCTGATTCTGCCGTTGTTCGCATTCGCGAACGCGGGCGTTTCATTACATGGAATGTCGTTGTCCGGGCTGGGAGATATTTTGCCATTGGGTATTATCGCCGGTTTGGTTATCGGCAAGCCGCTTGGGATCTCGCTGTTTTGCTGGCTGGCGCTGCGTTTGAAACTGGCGAGGTTGCCTCAGGGCGCGGTGTTCAAACAAATTATGGCGGTCGGCGTACTGTGCGGTATCGGCTTTACCATGTCGATATTTATCTCCTCGCTGGCCTTTGGCGACGCGCATGCGGAGATGGTTGCCTGGAGCAAGCTTGGGATCCTGACGGGTTCAGTCCTCTCTGCGGTAACGGGTTATTGTCTGCTGCGTACACGCATTATCCGTACCTGACGGTGAGCAGGACAAAGGACAATGTCATACATCAATTACAACCACCTCTATTACTTCTGGCATGTCTATCGGGAAGGCTCCGTCGTTGGCGCGGCGGAGGCACTCTTCCTGACGCCGCAAACCATCACCGGGCAGATCAAAGCGCTCGAAGATCGTTTACAGGGCAAGCTTTTCAAGCGTAAAGGAAGAGGGCTGGAACCCACCGAGCTGGGCGCGCTGGTTTTCCGTTACGCTGACAAAATGTTTACCCTGAGTCAGGAGATGCTCGACATCATTAACTACCGCAAAGAGTCGAACCTGCTGTTTGATGTCGGCGTCGCTGATGCGCTCTCAAAAAGGCTGGTAAGCGGTATTCTTGATGCGGTTGTGCAGGAAGGGGAGCAGATTCACTTGCGCTGCTTTGAATCCACCCATGAACTGCTGCTGGAACAGTTGAGCCAGCATCAGCTTGATATGATTATCTCCGATTGCCCTATCGATTCCACGCAGCAGGAAGGGCTGTTTTCGGTAAAAATTGGCGAGTGCAGCGTCAGCTTCTGGTGCAGCGATTCGTCGCTCAAGAAACCGTTTCCGGCTTGCCTGGAAGAAAGACGATTGTTAATACCTGGTCGACGCTCAATGCTTGGTCGTAAGCTGCTGAACTGGTTTAACGCCCAGGGATTGCAGGTGGAAATATTGGGTGAGTTTGATGATGCGGCGCTGATGAAAGCCTTTGGCGCGGCACATAACGCTATTTTTGTTGCACCGACGTTATATGCGGATGACTTCTATGCGGACGATCGCATGGTAGAAATTGGACGAGTGGAAAACGTGATGGAGGAGTACCACGCCATTTTCGCAGAACGGATGATCCAGCATCCGGCGGTACAGCGCATCTGCAATCGAGATTACGCCGCGCTTTTTACGCCAGTGCAGAAATAAAAAAACCCGCCGAAGCGGGTTTTTTCACAAAGCCAACAACGTAGCGATTAAGCCAGTTTGTTGATCTGCGCGGTCAGGTTAGCCTTATGGCGCGCTGCTTTGTTTTTGTGGATCAGACCCTTAGCGGCCTGACGATCCACGATCGGTTGCATTTCGTTAAATGCATTCTGCGCAGCGGCTTTGTCGCCAGCTTCAATTGCTGCGTATACTTTCTTGATGAAAGTACGCATCATTGAACGGCGGCTAGCGTTGTGCTTGCGAGCCTTTTCAGACTGAACGGCGCGCTTCTTAGCTGATTTGATATTAGCCAAGGTCCAACTCCCAAATATGATCTATATGGACAATTCAAAGGCCGGGGAATATGCCCTTTTCGCCTTCTTTTGTCAATGGATTTGTGCAAATAAGCGCCGTTAAAGTACAACGCTCGTTACGTATTGATGGCGCAGGATTCTATCAGCTTGCGTGTCGCGAATACAGCTTTTCCGCCAGAAAAATCGTTATCTAAGGCAGATTTTCATGGCATAGGTAGACAGCCCGATGAAATCCTTCCCCTTTCTGCGTTGTTAAGGCAATCGTCGGTTAACGTCGCCCGCTGTACAAGGTATAATCCGACGATTTTCACTGTTTTGAGCCAGACATGAAGCTGATACGCGGCATACATAATCTCAGCCAGGCACCGCATGGGTGTGTGCTGACTATTGGTAATTTCGATGGTGTGCATCGTGGCCATCAGGCGCTATTACAAGGGCTTGGCGCCGAAGGGCGCGCCCGTGGCCTGCCGGTGGTCGTGATGATTTTTGAGCCGCAGCCGCTGGAATTGTTCGCCGGGGAAAAAGCCCCTGCGCGGCTGACCCGCCTGCGTGAAAAGCTGCGCCTGCTGGCCGATTGCGGCGTGGACTACGTGCTCTGTGTGCGCTTCGATCGCCGTTTTGCGGCGCTCACCGCACAAACGTTTGTCAGCGATTTGTTGGTTGAACGCCTTGGTGTGAAATTCCTCGCAGTCGGCGACGATTTCCGTTTTGGCGCTGGTCGCCAGGGGGATTTCTTGTTATTACAGAAGGCCGGTGAAAAGTACGGTTTCAGCGTCACCAGCACGCAAACCTTCTGCCAGGGCGGCGTGCGCGTTAGCAGCACGGCAGTGCGGCAGGCGCTGGCGGAAGATAACCTGGAACTGGCTGCAAATTTACTGGGTCACCCCTTTACCATTTCCGGGCGCGTTGTGCACGGTGATGAACTGGGGCGCACCATTGGTTTCCCGACGGCGAATTTACCGCTGCGCCGTCAGGTCTCCCCGGTAAAAGGGGTGTATGCGGTCGAAGTGGCTGGACTGGGCGATACTGTCCTTCCCGGCGTTGCCAATATTGGCACTCGCCCAACAGTCGCGGGTGTGCGCCAGCAGCTGGAAGTGCATTTGCTTGACGTTGTAATGGACCTCTACGGGCGCCATATAGATGTAATACTGCGTAAAAAATTACGCAACGAACAGCGATTTGCCTCGCTTGACGAACTGAAAGCGCAAATCGCCCGAGATGAGGTAGCGGCCCGCGACTTTTTTGGGCTATCTAAACCGGCTTGTTAAGGCCTGGTGGTATTAATCAAACCGAAATACGGAACCGAGAATCTGATGAGTGACTATAAATCTACCCTGAATTTGCCGGAAACAGGGTTCCCGATGCGCGGCGATCTCGCCAAGCGCGAACCGGGAATGCTGGCGCGTTGGACTGATGATGACCTGTACGGCATCATCCGTGCGGCGAAAAAAGGCAAAAAAACCTTCATTCTGCATGATGGCCCTCCATATGCGAATGGCAGCATTCATATTGGTCACTCGGTTAACAAAATTCTCAAAGACATTATTGTGAAGTCCAAAGGACTCGCAGGATTTGACTCGCCTTATGTTCCGGGGTGGGATTGTCACGGTCTGCCGATCGAACTGAAAGTAGAGCAGGAATACGGCAAACCGGGTGAGAAATTTACCGCCGCCGAATTCCGCGCTAAATGCCGCGAGTACGCTGCCACGCAGGTTGATGGTCAGCGTAAAGACTTTATCCGCCTCGGCGTATTGGGCGACTGGTCGCATCCTTACCTGACCATGGATTTCAAAACCGAAGCCAATATCATTCGCGCGCTCGGTAAAATCATCGGCAACGGCCATTTGCTGAAAGGTGCCAAACCGGTGCACTGGTGCGTCGACTGCCGTTCCGCACTCGCGGAAGCGGAAGTGGAGTACTACGACAAAACTTCCCCGTCTATTGATGTTGCGTTCCAGGCGGTCGATCAGGACGCAGTGAAAACGAAGTTTGGTGCCTCTACCGTTAATGGCCCAATCTCGCTGGTTATCTGGACCACCACGCCATGGACGCTGCCTGCGAACCGCGCAATTTCTCTTTCTCCGGAATTTGACTATGCGCTGGTGCAGATTGACGGTCAGGCGCTGATCCTGGCGAAAGATCTGGTCGATAGCGTGATGAAACGCATCGGCGTTGCTGATTATTCGGTGGTGGGTACGGTAAAAGGTTCCGAACTGGAACTGATGCGCTTTAAGCACCCGTTCCTCGACTTCGATGTTCCGGCGATCCTCGGCGATCACGTTACGCTGGAAGCCGGTACCGGCGCGGTGCATACCGCGGGTGGTCACGGCCCGGATGACTACACCATTAGCCTGAAATACGGTCTGGAGATCGCAAACCCGGTTGGCCCGGACGGCACATATTTGCCGGGGACGTACCCGACGCTCGATGGCGTTAACGTCTTTAAAGCGAACGATCTCATCGTGGCACTGCTGACAGAAAAAGGCGCGCTGCTGCACGTGGAAAAAATGCAGCATAGCTACCCGTGCTGCTGGCGTCACAAGTCGCCGATCATCTTCCGTGCGACGCCACAGTGGTTCGTCAGCATGGATCAGAAAGGGCTGCGCGCGCAGTCGCTGAGTGAAATCAAAGGGGTGCAGTGGATCCCGGACTGGGGCCAGGCGCGTATCGAATCGATGGTTGCTAACCGTCCGGACTGGTGTATTTCCCGTCAGCGCACATGGGGTGTGCCGATGTCGCTGTTCGTACGCAAAGACACCGAAGAGCTGCACCCGCGCACGCTGGAACTGATTGAAGCCGTAGCCAAACGCGTTGAAGTTGACGGTATTCAGGCATGGTGGGATCTCGACCCGCGCGACATCATGGGTGACGATGCCGACAACTATGTGAAAGTGCCGGATACGCTGGACGTCTGGTTTGACTCCGGTTCAACCCACGCCTCTGTTGTCGATGTGCGCCCGGAATTTGCCGGTCATGCAGCCGATATGTATCTGGAAGGTTCGGATCAGCATCGCGGCTGGTTTATGTCCTCGCTGATGATCTCCACGGCGATGAAAGGCAAAGCACCGTACCGCCAGGTATTAACTCACGGCTTCACCGTTGATGGTCAGGGACGCAAAATGTCCAAATCCATCGGCAATACCGTTTCACCGCAGGAAGTGATGAACAAACTCGGCGCGGATATTCTGCGTCTGTGGGTTGCATCTACCGACTACACCGGTGAGATGGCGGTTTCCGATGAGATCCTGAAACGTGCTGCCGACAGCTATCGCCGTATCCGTAACACCGCGCGCTTCCTGCTGGCGAACCTGAACGGTTTCGATCCGGTAAAAGACATGGTGAAACCGGAAGAGATGGTGGTGCTGGATCGCTGGGCTGTCGGCTGCGCGAAAGCAGCACAAGAAGACATTGTTAAAGCCTACGAATCCTATGACTTCCATGAAGTGGTACAGCGTCTGATGCGCTTCTGCTCGATCGAAATGGGATCGTTCTATCTCGACATCATCAAAGACCGCCAGTACACCGCGAAAGCGGACAGCGTGGCGCGCCGTAGCTGCCAGACCGCGCTGTATCACATCTGTGAAGCCCTGGTGCGCTGGATGGCACCGATCATGTCCTTCACCGCCGACGAGATCTGGGGTTATCTGCCAGGTTCCCGCGAGAAATATGTATTCACCGGAGAGTGGTATGAAGGCTTGTTTGGCCTGGCTGACAGCGAAGCGATGAACGATGCTTTCTGGGACGAGCTGCTGAAAGTGCGTGGCGAAGTGAACAAAGTTATCGAGCAGGCGCGCGCCGACAAGAAAGTCGGTGGTTCGCTGGAAGCTGCGGTGACGCTGTTTGCCGAGCCGGAACTGGCCGCGAAGCTGACGGCGCTGGGCACGGAATTACGATTTGTCCTGTTGACCTCCGGCGCGAAAGTTGCGGATTATGCCAGCGCTTCTGCGGATGCACAGCAGAGCGAGCTGCTCAAAGGGCTGAAAGTCGCATTGAGCAAAGCCGAAGGTGAGAAATGCCCGCGCTGCTGGCATTACACCACCGATGTCGGTCAGGTGGCGGAACACGCAGATATTTGCGGACGCTGTGTAAGCAACGTCGCCGGTGACGGCGAAAAACGTAAGTTTGCCTGATGAGTAAATCGATCTCTTCAACAGGGCTGCGCTGGCTGTGGCTGGTGGTAGTCGTGCTGATTATCGATCTGGGCAGCAAATACCTGATCCTCCAGAACTTTGCTCTGGGGGATACGGTGTCGCTGTTCCCGTCGCTTAATTTGCACTACGCGCGCAACTATGGCGCGGCATTCAGTTTTCTGGCGGACAGCGGCGGCTGGCAGCGCTGGTTCTTCGCGGGTATCGCTATCGGTATCTGCGTGGTGCTGACGGTGCTGATGTATCGCGCTAAGGCCTCGCAAAAACTGAACAATATCGCTTATGCGCTGATCATTGGCGGCGCGCTGGGTAATTTGTTTGATCGTCTGTGGCATGGTTTTGTCGTCGATATGATCGATTTTTATATGGGTGACTGGCATTTTGCTACCTTTAACCTTGCCGATACTGCAATTTGTATTGGCGCGGCGCTGATTGTGCTGGAAGGTTTCCTTCCCTCAACGGCCGCGAAGAAAGAAGCATAAGCCAACCGCTTTGTAGGCCCGGTAAGCTAAGGCTGCCGGGCAATACAACACGAAAACATAAAGAGCAACCTGCATGTCTAAATCCGTACAGAGCGATAGCGCGGTGCTGGTGCACTTCACGCTTAAGCTCGAAGATGGCTCTCTTGCCGAGTCAACCCGCAACAATGGCAAACCGGCGCTGTTTCGCCTTGGCGACGGTTCACTCTCCGAAGGACTGGAACAACATCTGCTTGGCCTGAAAGCCGGGGAGAAAAAAGTCTTTTCTCTGGAGCCAGACGCCGCATTCGGCACGCCGAGCCCGGATCTGATTCAGTACTTCTCGCGTCGCGAATTTATGGACGCCGGTGAGCCGGAAGTCGGTGCGATTATGCTCTTTACCGCAATGGACGGCAGCGAAATGCCGGGTGTGATCCGTGAAGTTAACGGCGATTCGATTACCGTTGATTTTAACCATCCGCTGGCGGGCAGAACGGTTCATTTTGATATCGACGTGCTGGAAGTTGATCCGGTACTGGAGGAGACAAATGCAGATCCTGTTGGCTAACCCGCGCGGTTTTTGCGCCGGCGTTGACCGCGCTATCAGCATTGTTGAAAACGCGCTGGCTCTCTACGGCGCGCCGATTTATGTGCGCCATGAAGTGGTGCATAACCGCTATGTTGTCGATAGCCTGCGCGAACGGGGCGCAATCTTTATTGAGCAAATCAGCGAAGTGCCAGATGGCGCGATCCTGATTTTCTCCGCCCACGGCGTCTCTCAGGCGGTGCGTAACGAAGCGAAAAGCCGCGATTTGACCGTTTTTGACGCCACCTGCCCGCTGGTTACCAAAGTGCATATGGAAGTGGCGCGCGCCAGTCGTCGTGGTGAAGAAGCGATTCTTATCGGTCACGCTGGTCACCCAGAAGTGGAAGGCACCATGGGCCAGTACAGCAACCCGAAAGGGGGCATGTACCTGGTTGAATCGCCGGAAGATGTCGATACGCTGAATATCAAAGACGCAGGCAAACTATCGTTTATGACGCAAACTACGCTCTCTGTGGACGATACGTCAGATGTGATTGACGCGCTGCGTGCGCGTTTCCCGCAGATTGTCGGCCCGCGCAAAGACGATATTTGCTATGCCACCACCAACCGCCAGGAAGCGGTGCGCGCGCTGGCGGAACAGGCGGAAGTGGTGCTGGTGGTCGGTTCGAAAAACTCCTCTAACTCTAACCGCCTGGCCGAACTGGCACAGCGGATGGGGAAAGCGGCGTATCTCATCGACGACGCTTCTGATATTCAGGAAGCATGGGTAGACGGCATTAACTGCGTGGGCGTCACCGCCGGGGCTTCCGCGCCGGATATCCTGGTGCAAAATGTTATTGTCCGCTTGCAGGAATTGGGTGGCGGCGAAGCGATCCCGCTGGAAGGGCGCGAAGAGAATATTGTCTTCGAAGTGCCGAAAGAGCTGCGGGTAGATGTTCGCGAAGTCGAATAACATTTTTACGCGAAGCTTTATGCGAAGATGCCAGACTGAGTCTGGCATTTTTTATGGATAATTCTGGAGGCGTTATGCGTTTTCCCATGATTCTCGACACCGATCCCGGTATCGATGATGCCGTTGCCCTTGCCGCCGCGCTGTTCGCGCCGCAGTGCGATCTCAAGCTTATCACCACCGTTGCCGGTAATGTTTCGCTGGAAAAAACCACCCGCAATGCGCTGCAATTGCTTAATTTCTGGCATGCGGATATCCCGTTGGCGCAGGGGGCGGCAACCCCTCTGTTGCGCCCGTTGTACAGCGCCGCCGAGGTACATGGCGAATCCGGCATGGATGGCTACGATTTTATTGAGCATCAGCGCCAGCCATTGGCTGTCCCTGCTTTTCAGGCAATCCGCGACGTACTGCTGGCCTCGCCGGAGCCGGTAACGCTGGTCACTATCGGCCCATTAACCAACATTGCGCTGCTGCTAACGCATTACCCGGAGTGTCAGTTCAATATTCGCCGTCTGGTGATGATGGGCGGCTCTGCCGGGCGCGGCAATTTTACGCCCAATGCTGAATTTAATATTGCTATCGATCCCGAGGCCGCCGCGCGCGTGTTCAACAGCGGGCTGGAGATAGTGATGTGCGGTCTGGATGTGACTAACCGCGCCACGTTGACACCGGAATATCTGGCGGCGCTGCCAACGCTCAACAACACCGGCAACATGTTACATGCGCTATTTAGCCACTATCGCAGCGGCAGTATGGCGACCGGGCTGCGGATGCACGACCTCTGCGCTATCGCCTGGCTGGCGTGTCCGGAACTCTTTACGCTGAAATCCTGTTTTGTCGCTGTGGAGACGCAGGGGCAATACACCGCCGGAACCACGATAGTGGATATTGAAGGCAAACTGGGATTGCCGCCCAATGCGCAAGTTGCGCTGGATATCGATGTCGATGGCTTCCGTCACTGGGTGGCTGAAGTGCTGGCGCTGGCTCCCTGAGTGGCCATTTTTTCTGTCAGATAATCGATCATTGCCCGCATTCTGGCGGGCATATGCTGGTTACGCATCCACAGCAACCACAGTTCACCGCTATAGCTGCTGATGAACTCCCACTCGGGTAAAACTTGCACAATCTCGCCACGGCTCAGCGCGTGTTGGGCGGTAAAGAGCGGAAGGCTGCCAATCCCCAAATGTCGTTTTACGGCATCCAGGCGGACACCGGTATGGTTAGCCGCATAGCGCCCTTGTGTGGTGATAGTTTCTGTTTTCCCGGCGCGACGGAATTTCCAGCGCGCATCCGCTGGCGTTTCGCCAAGGCTAATACAGCTATGTTCGCGCAGCGCCTGTGGTTGTAATGGCGTACCGTAGCGGCGCAGGTATTCTGGGGTCGCGCAAATGACATGCGTTACCGGCATTAATGCTCTGCCATACAGGCCAGGAGAGGGAGAGTGGGTGATGCGTAACGCCAAATCAACACCGCCATCAATCAAATCAATGTAGCGATCTTCGAGGCGTAAACAGATATCCACTTGCGGGTAGCGCTGTAGAAATTCGGGGATCAGCGGATGAATAACAAAACTGCCTACCGCTTTGGGCACGCTGATAGTCAGCTTACCTTGTGCGACTTGCTGTGCGCTGCTACCGGAATCTATTGCCTGGCGAGCGGCGTCAAGCATATCCAGCGCGTGTTCATAGACACTTTTCCCCGTCTCGCTAAGCGCCAGTTTCCGCGTAGTGCGGTGCAACAGTTTGCTGCCTAACTCGCGCTCAAGACGCGATACGCTGCGGCTGATAGCGGAAGGAGTGGCACCGGAAACCCGCGCAGCGGCGGAAAAACTGCCTTGTTCCACAATCAACACGAAGGTGGCAAGGTCGGGAAGCAGAGAGATATTCATTTGTGCATACCAGGCAAAGGTGCAATGAATATAAGCGGGATTATCGCTTTAGGAGTATGAAATATACTCTTCTCCTTTAGAGGAGAACAGCCGATGACAGAACGTCTTTATTACACCCACGATGCGCTGGAATGCACTGCCCGGTTAATACGCACTACCGCGCAGGATGATGGCCGTTATGCGGTGGTGATGGATCAGACCCTTTTTCACCCGCAGGGCGGCGGGCAGCCTGCGGATAAAGGCTGGATCAATGGTGTCGTGGTTGAAAGTGTCCTTCAGCAAGATGACGAGATTATTCATCTCCTGGCCCAACCCTTGCCCCGCGAGGAGGTCACTTTACAGGTTGATGCGGTTTCCAGGGCGCTACACACCCATTTACACTCCGCCGGGCATTTGATTGGTTATGCGGGAGAGTTGCATGGCTGGCAACCGATTAAAGCGCACCACTGGCCGGGAGAAGGGCGGATTACATTTAACGCAACCGACAGTGCCTGCGTGCCTGATATTGATGCGCTCAGCGAGCATATCGCGCGCTGGCAGGCGGCTGCATTGCCTCGCATCGTTACCTTTGACGCGGGACGTCGCAACGTGCGTTTTGGCGATCTTCCCGCCTATGGCTGCGGAGGAACCCATGTCCCCTCGCTGGCGGCGCTTGGTCAGGTGGTTATTAGTAATATTAAAATCAAAAAAGGTCAGCTTATTGTGTATTACACGGTGCAATGAGCCTTTCTGAACGCGCGCTTCGTCGTATCATGCCTTTTACTGATATTTCCGGCTGTATATCATTAATTTCTTATTATCGGTGTTTTCGGCTGGTCGCCCCGACACGGGCTGGTTAATCTGGAAACGATTCTTACGCATTTTTTTAACAAAAGAGCACAACTATGCATGATGCACCAATCCGCGTAGCCATCGCGGGTGCTGGCGGGCGTATGGGCCGCCAGCTGATTCAGGCAACACTGGCAATGGACGGCGTTGAACTTGGCGCGGCGCTGGAACGCGAAGGTTCCTCTCTGCTGGGAAGCGACGCCGGTGAACTGGCTGGCGCGGCGAAAACGGGTGTGACTGTGCAGAGCAGTCTTGAGGCGGTGAAAGAGGATTTCGATGTTTTTATCGATTTCACCCGCCCGGAAGGCACGCTGGCACACCTGGCTTTCTGTCGCCAGCACCGCAAAGGAATGGTAATTGGCACCACCGGCTTTGATGACGCGGGCAAGCAGGCCATTACCGAGGCGGCACAAGATATCGCCATTGTTTTTGCTGCTAACTTTAGCGTTGGCGTCAATGTCATGCTGAAACTGCTGGAGAAAGCGGCGAAAGTTATGGGTGATTACACCGATATCGAAATTATCGAAGCGCACCATCGCTACAAAGTCGATGCCCCGTCGGGGACGGCACTGGCGATGGGCGAGGCGATTGCCGGTGCACTGAATAAAGATTTAAAAACGTGTGCGGTTTACGCGCGCGAAGGGCACACCGGCGAGCGTGTTCCCGGCACGATTGGCTTTTCCACGGTGCGTGCAGGCGACATCGTCGGCGAACATACGGCGATGTTCGCCGATATTGGCGAACGTGTTGAAATCACACATAAAGCATCCAGTCGCATGACGTTTGCCAATGGTGCGGTTCGCTCCGCTTTATGGCTGAAAGGAAAGAGTAATGGTCTTTTTGATATGCGAGATGTGCTTGATCTCAACAATTTATAAGGTTTATTACCCATCGTGATGTGGTTGTTGCAGTCATAATCAATTGATTGCAAAGGGCAATATTTTATTGCCCTTTTATTTTTCCTTTTTCATGCTTCATTTTATACAAACCTGACATAATCTCTGTTTATCTAGCTGTTTTATGTTTCTCAATTGTAAATTTTGACCATCTGGTCTACATTTTTGCTATCCGTCGTAAGGAAATGCAATTTTCTCAGCGCGCAAGCGTTTTCCCTGTGAGTTTGTCTGATCTTTTTATCGATTAAATCCAGTAAAAAGTGGCAGTGGCGTAAAACAATAAGAAAAATACCGGAGAAAAGTTGACTTTTAACCGACATCTCTCCAGAATGCCGCCGTTTGCCAAAAATCCACGGCAAGCAAATTTGCATTGATTTAGGCTCTCAATATGAATTAATATGCAAATAAAGTGAGTGAATATTCTCTGGAGGGTGTTTTGATTAAGTCAGCGCTATTGGTTCTGGAAGACGGAACCCAGTTTCACGGTCGGGCCATAGGGGCAACGGGCACGGCGGTTGGGGAAGTCGTTTTCAATACTTCAATGACCGGTTATCAAGAAATCCTCACTGATCCTTCCTATTCCCGCCAAATCGTTACTCTTACTTATCCTCATATCGGCAATGTCGGCACTAACTCCGCTGACGAAGAATCCTCTCAGGTACATGCGCAAGGCCTGGTCATTCGCGACCTGCCGTTGATTGCGAGCAACTTCCGCAGTACCGAAGACCTCTCTTCTTATCTTAAGCGCCATAACATTGTGGCGATTGCCGATATCGATACTCGTAAGTTGACGCGTCTGCTGCGTGAAAAGGGCGCGCAGAACGGCTGCATCATCGCGGGTGATAACGTTGATGCCGCGCTGGCGCTGGAAAAAGCGAAAGCTTTCCCGGGCCTGAACGGTATGGACCTGGCGAAAGAAGTCACAACGACGGAAACCTACAGCTGGACGCAAGGCAGCTGGACTCTGGCGGATGACCTGCCGCCAGCGAAGAGCGAGAGTGAACTGCCGTACCACGTTGTGGCATACGATTACGGCGCAAAACGCAACATTCTGCGCATGCTGGTAGACAGAGGTTGCCGACTGACAGTCGTTCCGGCGAAAACCCCGGCTGCCGATGTGCTGAAACTCAATCCGGATGGCATTTTCCTGTCCAACGGCCCTGGCGACCCGGCACCGTGCGATTACGCCATCGAGGCAATTAAAACCTTCCTTGAAACGGATATTCCGGTGTTCGGTATCTGTCTGGGTCATCAGTTGCTGGCGCTGGCGAGCGGTGCGAAGACGGTGAAAATGAAATTTGGTCACCACGGCGGTAACCATCCGGTAAAAGATATCGATAACAATACTGTGATGATCACTGCGCAGAACCACGGTTTCGCGGTTGATGAAGCGTCAATGCCTGCAAACCTGCGCGTAACGCACAAATCGCTTTTCGATGGCACGTTGCAAGGCATTCACCGCACCGATAAACCGGCGTTTAGTTTCCAGGGACACCCGGAAGCAAGTCCTGGCCCGCACGACGCCGCGCCGCTGTTTGACCACTTTATTGAGTTAATCGAGCAGTATCGTCATACCGCCAAATAATCAGGAGAAAAGAGCAATGCCAAAACGTACAGACCTAAAAAGCATCCTGATCCTTGGCGCTGGCCCGATTGTTATCGGCCAGGCATGTGAATTTGACTACTCTGGCGCGCAAGCGTGTAAAGCGCTGCGTGAAGAGGGTTACCGCGTCATTCTGGTCAACTCCAACCCGGCGACCATTATGACCGACCCGGAGATGGCCGATGCGACCTATATCGAGCCGATCCACTGGGAAGTGGTCCGCAAAATTATCGAAAAAGAGCGCCCGGACGCGGTTCTGCCGACCATGGGCGGCCAGACCGCGCTGAACTGCGCGCTGGAACTGGAACGCCAGGGCGTGCTGGAAGAGTTTGGCGTCACCATGATTGGCGCGACGGCCGATGCGATTGATAAAGCGGAAGACCGCCGTCGCTTCGACATTGCGATGAAAAAAATCGGCCTCGACACGGCGCGTTCCGGTATCGCGCATACCATGGATGAAGCGCTGGCTGTCGCGGCTGATGTCGGTTATCCGTGCATTATTCGCCCCTCCTTTACCATGGGTGGCACCGGCGGCGGTATCGCGTATAACCGCGAAGAGTTCGAAGAGATTTGTGCCCGCGGTCTTGATCTTTCACCTACCAATGAGCTGCTGATTGATGAGTCGCTGATTGGCTGGAAAGAGTATGAGATGGAAGTGGTGCGCGATAAGAACGATAACTGCATCATTGTCTGCTCGATTGAAAACTTCGACGCTATGGGCATCCACACCGGTGATTCCATCACCGTGGCTCCCGCGCAAACGCTGACCGATAAAGAGTATCAAATCATGCGTAACGCCTCGATGGCGGTACTGCGTGAAATCGGCGTTGAAACCGGCGGCTCTAACGTACAGTTCGCGGTAAACCCAAAAAATGGTCGCCTGATTGTTATCGAAATGAACCCGCGAGTATCGCGTTCTTCGGCGCTGGCGTCGAAAGCGACCGGTTTCCCGATTGCGAAAGTAGCGGCGAAACTGGCGGTGGGTTACACGCTTGATGAGCTGATGAACGATATCACCGGCGGGCGTACCCCGGCCTCGTTCGAACCGTCTATCGATTATGTTGTGACCAAAATTCCACGCTTCAACTTCGAGAAATTTGTGGGGGCGAATGACCGCCTGACCACGCAGATGAAATCTGTTGGTGAAGTGATGGCGATTGGCCGTACCCAACAAGAATCAATGCAGAAAGCGCTGCGCGGTCTGGAAGTGGGCGCGACCGGTTTCGACCCGAAAGTGAGCCTTGAAGACCCGGAAGCCCTGACGAAAATCCGCCGCGAGCTGAAAGACGCAGGCGCTGAGCGTATCTGGTACATCGCCGATGCGTTCCGCGCGGGCTTGTCTGTTGATGGCGTGTTCAACCTGACCAATATCGACCGCTGGTTCCTGGTGCAAATCGAAGAGCTGGTGCGCCTGGAAGAGCAGGTTGCAAGCGTGGGCATCAACGGTCTTGACGCTGACTTCCTGCGCACTCTGAAGCGTAAAGGTTTTGCCGATGCGCGGCTTGCAACCCTGGTCGGCGTGCGCGAAGCGGAAATCCGCAAACTGCGCGACCAGTACAACCTGCATCCGGTTTATAAGCGTGTGGATACCTGTGCTGCGGAGTTCGCGACCGATACCGCTTACATGTACTCCACCTATGAAGAAGAGTGCGAAGCCAACCCTAACCCGGATCGCGAAAAAATCATGGTGCTCGGCGGCGGACCAAACCGTATCGGCCAGGGCATTGAGTTCGACTACTGCTGCGTACACGCGTCGCTGGCGCTGCGCGAAGATGGTTACGAGACCATCATGGTCAACTGCAACCCGGAAACAGTGTCGACCGATTACGACACCTCTGACCGTCTCTACTTCGAACCGGTTACTTTCGAAGATGTGCTGGAAATTGTGCGTATCGAAAAACCGAAAGGCGTTATCGTGCAGTACGGCGGGCAGACGCCGCTGAAACTGGCGCGCGCGCTGGAAGCCGCCGGTGTACCGGTGATTGGCACCAGCCCGGACGCTATCGACCGTGCGGAAGACCGCGAACGCTTCCAGCATGCGGTTGAACGCCTGAAACTGAAACAACCTGCTAACGCCACGGTGACGGCGCTGGAGCAGGCGGTTGAAAAAGCGAAAGAGATCACTTACCCGCTGGTGGTGCGTCCTTCTTACGTCCTCGGCGGTCGCGCCATGGAAATCGTCTACGACGAAATCGACCTGCGCCGCTACTTTATGACCGCGGTCAGCGTTTCCAACGACGCGCCGGTGCTGCTGGACAAGTTCCTCGACGACGCGGTGGAAGTGGATGTCGATGCGATTTGCGACGGCGAAAGCGTGCTGATTGGCGGCATTATGGAGCATATCGAACAGGCGGGCGTACACTCTGGTGACTCCGCCTGTTCGCTGCCTGCTTACACCCTGAGCCAGGAAATCCAGGATGTGATGCGCCAGCAAGTGCAGAAACTGGCGTTTGAATTGCAGGTTCGCGGCCTGATGAACGTGCAGTTTGCGGTGAAAGATAACGAAGTTTATCTCATTGAGGTAAACCCACGTGCCGCGCGTACCGTGCCGTTCGTTTCCAAAGCCACCGGCTTGCCGCTGGCAAAAGTGGCGGCGCGCGTGATGACCGGCAAAACGCTGGCTCAGCAAGGCCACACCAAAGAGATTATCCCGCCGTACTACTCGGTGAAAGAAGTGGTGCTGCCGTTTAACAAATTCCCGGGCGTTGACCCGCTGTTAGGGCCGGAAATGCGCTCTACCGGTGAGGTGATGGGCGTGGGACGTACCTTTGCCGAAGCCTTTGCCAAAGCGCAACTGGGCAGTAACTCGACCATGAAGAAACAGGGGCGTGCGCTGCTGTCAGTTCGCGAAGGGGATAAAGAGCGCGTGGTGGATCTCGCTGCGAAGCTGCTTAAACAGGGCTTTGAACTGGATGCGACCCACGGCACGGCGATTGTGCTGGGTGAAGCGGGCATTAACCCGCGTCTGGTGAATAAGGTGCATGAAGGTCGTCCGCACATTCAGGATCGTATCAAGAATGGCGAATATACCTACATCATCAACACCACGGCGGGGCGCCAGGCGATTGAGGATTCCAAGCTGATTCGCCGCAGCGCGCTGCAGTATAAAGTGCATTACGACACTACGCTGAACGGCGGCTTTGCTACCGCGATGGCGCTGAATGCTGATGCCACAGAAAAAGTGATTTCCGTACAGGAAATGCACGCGCAGATTAGCAAATAATCTGCTCCCCTCTCTCCCTCGTGGAGAGAGGGTTCTCTACTCCCCCTTCAGAGTGTTCTGCATTTTCCCCACCGTTCAGTGAGTTAGCCTAAAATGGCTAAACAGACGAATGAAATTCACTGGAAAGCAGGGAGATAACTATGCGAACTAAACTTCTGATGACCTCGATTTTTACGGCTGCAACACTGTTTACCGTTGCCGGGTGTTCCTCTAACCAGGCGGTACGTACGACTGATGGCCGCACCATTGTGACTGACGGCAAACCGCAGGTGGATAAAGACACCGGGCTGGTTTCTTATAAAAATGCAGAAACCGGAAAAACCGAGCAGATTAATCGCGATCAGGTGAAAAACATGAGCGAACTGGATAACTAATCCCTTCCTCATTTGCGGTGGCTCCGGCTACCGCATGCTTTTCCGTTATTCCCGCACAGATTGCCGCTTTTAGCCAGACGATTAACTGACTACACTTTCAAGAAAAAGCGTGTAGTGAAAGCAGGTTAATCAATGATCCTCATAATTTATGCCCATCCTTATCCGCAGCATTCGCATGCGAATAAGCGCATGATTGAGCAGGCAGGGACGCTGGAAAACGTTGAAATACGTTCTCTTTACGAACTCTATCCTGACTTCAATATTGACGTCGCCGCCGAGCAGGAGGCGATTTCCCGTGCCGATTTGGTTATCTGGCAACATCCGATGCAGTGGTACAGCGTGCCGCCATTATTCAAACTCTGGCTGGATAAAGTACTGGCGCACGGCTGGGCGTATGGCCACGGCGGAACCGCGCTTCACGGCAAAAGTGTGCTGTGGGCGGTGACGACGGGAGGCGGTGACAACCATTTTGATATCGGCTCGCACCCAGGTTTTGATGTGCTTTCCCAGCCGCTGCAGGCGACAGCGCTTTATTGCGGCATGAACTGGCTGCCGCCTTTTGCCGTGCACTGTACGTTTATCTGCGACGATGAAACGCTGCAGGCGCAGGCGCGTCATTACAAACAACGTTTACTGGAGTGGCAGGAGGTGCAGCGTGGATAGCCATTCGTTAATTCAGGCACTGATTTATCTCGGATCGGCGGCGTTGATCGTGCCGATCGCTATGCGCCTGGGGCTGGGATCGGTGCTGGGCTATCTGATCGCCGGGGGCATTATTGGCCCGTGGGGATTGCGGCTGGTGACTGACGCGGAATCTATCCTCCATTTTGCGGAAATCGGCGTCGTACTGATGCTGTTCGTGATTGGCCTTGAGTTGGATCCGCAGCGTTTATGGAAACTGCGTGCCTCGGTATTTGGCGGCGGTGCGCTGCAAATGGCCAGTTGCGGGTTGTTGCTCGGCGGTTTTTGCGCGCTGCTCGGGTTATCGTGGCCGGTCGCGGTGTTAATTGGTCTGACGCTGGCGTTGTCATCCACCGCAATTGCCATGCAGGCGATGAATGAGCGCAACCTGACGGTATCGCAAATGGGGCGCAGCGCTTTTTCCGTGCTGTTGTTCCAGGATATCGCCGCCATCCCGTTGGTGGCGATGATCCCCTTGCTGGCGGCCAGCGGCGGGGCGATGACGCTCAGTGCCTTCGCGCTTTCGGCGCTCAAAGTTATTGCCGCGCTGACGCTGGTGGTGCTGATCGGGCGCTATGTTGCCCGTCCGGCGCTGCGTTTCGTTGCGCGATCCGGTTTACGGGAAGTGTTCTGCGCCGTGGCGCTGTTCCTGGTCTTCGGTTTCGGCTTATTGCTGGAAGAGGCGGGGTTGTCGATGGCGATGGGCGCGTTTCTTGCTGGTGTGTTGCTTGCCAGCTCCGAATATCGCCATGCGCTGGAAAGCGATATTGAACCCTTTAAAGGCTTGCTGCTTGGGCTGTTTTTTATCGGCGTGGGAATGTCGATTGACTTCGGCACGCTGGTGACGCATCCACTGCGCATCTTACTGCTGCTGGTCGGTTTTCTGGTGATCAAAAGTGCGGTGCTGTGGCTGATTGCTCGTCCGTTACGTGTGCCTGGCAAGCAGCGGTTGTGGTTTGCCGCCCTGCTGGGACAGGGCAGCGAGTTCGCTTTTGTGGTATTTGGCACCGCGCAAACCGCACAGGTGCTGGATAGCGAATGGGCGAAAGCCTTAACCCTGACGGTCGCGCTGTCGATGGCCGCAACGCCGCTGTTACTGGTACTGCTGGCCCGTCTTGAAGCATCCGGTAGTCAGCAGGAGCGCGAAGCGGATGAAATAGACGAGGAAGACGCGCGGGTCATTATTGCCGGGTTCGGACGTTTCGGGCAGATCGCCGGGCGTTTGTTGCTCTCCAGCGGCGTGAAGATGGTGGTTCTGGATCACGATCCCGATCATATTGAAACGCTGCGTAAATTCGGCATGAAGGTGTTTTATGGCGATGCGACACGCGTTGATTTGCTGGAATCTGCCGGTGCCGGACGGGCAGAAGTATTAATTAATGCCATCGACGATCCGCAGGCCAGCCTACAATTAACGGAGCTGGCAAAAGAGCACTTCCCGGATCTACGCATTATTGCCCGCGCCCGCGATGTCGATCACTACATTCGCTTGCGCCAGGCCGGCGTAGAGAAGCCGGAGCGTGAAACCTTCGAAGCGGCGCTGAAAACGGGAAGGCTGGCGCTGGAAGGTTTGGGGCTCGGTTCGTACGAAGCGCGTGAACGCGCCGATCATTTCCGTCGTTTTAACACCTCGATGGTGGAAGAGATGGCGCAGGTGGAAAACGATGCGCAGGCGCGCGCGGCGGTGTTTAAACGCACCAGCGCGATGCTGACGGAGATCATTTCGGAAGACAGAGCGCATCTGTCATTAACCCAGCGCCACGGCTGGCAGGGTACGGAGGAGGGGCGTCATACTGGCGATCCTGCAGACGAACCGGCGGTTAAACCGCAAGCGTAAATCACCGCTTACGGATAACGTGCTGATTCAACACGGCTGGCAAGCTGGCGGTGCAGATTCGAGGGGCGGTGCCGCCAGCAGAATAGAAAATTTTCTTATTCTTTACCTCGTGCCCCGTCGACGAAAGATTGCGCTTTCCGTATAGTGGCGACAATTTTTTGGCTTCCAGGAATGAATAAATGATCAGTTTGATTGCGGCGTTGGCAGTGGATCGCGTCATCGGCATGGAGAATGCAATGCCGTGGAATTTACCTGCCGATCTCGCCTGGTTTAAACGCAATACCTTAAACAAACCGGTAGTAATGGGTCGCCTGACGTGGGAATCCATCGGTCGTCCGTTGCCGGGTCGTAAGAACATTGTGATCAGTAGCCAGCCGGGTACTGATGACCGCGTGCAATGGGTGAAATCCGTTGAGGAAGCGATTGCACAATGCGGTGACGCTGAAGAGATCATGGTGATTGGCGGTGGACGTGTTTACGAGCAGTTTCTGCCGAAAGCGCAGCGTTTGTACCTGACGCACATTGATGCAGAAGTGGAAGGTGATACTCATTTCCCGGATTACGATCCGGATGACTGGGATTCGGTGTTCAGTGAGTTCCACGATGCGGACGAGCAGAATTCTCACAGCTACTGTTTCGAGATCCTCGAGCGCCGTTAATCCACTGCGCTATGGCCGTGGTTGCACGGTTCTTCTCTTTCCCCGGCTCAGGCCGGGGGAATGATTTCAGGAGGCAATTGCCTCGCCATCGCCCAAATCCATCTGGCGGTTCGACGCTTGGGTGAAGTACTGTTTATCTTCCCAGCGCAGGCAGGTCAGCACGCCGCCCCAGCAGCAGCCCGTATCCAGCGCGTAGATGCCTTCCGGTGTCCCTGCGCCTTCCAGCGATGCCCAGTGACCAAAGGCGATACTGTATTCTTGTGCCACCGGCCCCGGAATCGAAAACCACGGTTTTAACGGCGCGGGTGCGTGCTCAGGAATGTCTTTGCAGTACATATCGAGCTGCCCGTTCGGGAAGCAGTAGCGCATGCGCGTAAAGGCATTGGTGATAAAGCGCAGGCGGGTAAGACCGCTGAGCTCAGGCGTCCAGTGGTTCGGCAGATCGCCGTACATAGCGTCGAGAAAAAGCGGATAAGAGTCGCTCGACAACACGGCTTCAATATCACGCGCACAATGTTTAGCCGTTTCCATATCCCATTGCGGGGTGATCCCGGCATGCGCCATCACCAGTTTTTTCTCTTCATCGATTTGCAGCAGCGGCTGGCGGCGTAGCCAGTTAATCAGCTCGTCGGCGTCGTGCGCTTCCAGCAGTGGATTAAGCCGGTCTTTGGGCTTGTTACGGCTGATACCGGCAAAAACGGCGAGCAGGTGCAAATCGTGGTTACCCAGCACGATGCGTACGCTGTGCCCGAGTGATTTGACGAAGCGCAATACTTCAAGCGAGCCAGGGCCGCGCGCGACCAGATCGCCCGTCAGCCATAAGGTGTCCTGCTCAGGTGAAAATTCAACCTGTTTTAACAGCGCGACGAGTTCATCGTAGCAACCATGAACGTCACCAATAAGGTATGTAGACATTGTATTAATGGATCAGTGTTGGAACGGCGAGTCGGAAGACCGGGATAGCGATGCGGAAGGTTTCTCCCTGCGCATCGATCATTTCGTAGTGGCCTTGCATGGTGCCCAGCGGCGTTTCAATCACCGCGCCGCTGGTATATTGATATTCGCCGCCTGGCTCAATGTGCGGCTGTACGCCAACCACACCTTCGCCCTGAACTTCCGTTGCGCGGCCATTTCCATTGGTGATCAGCCAGTAGCGTTTGAGCAGCTGGACAGGGGTTCGCCCCAGGTTCCGGATGGTAATGGTGTAAGCGAAAACATAGCGTTCATCGTCGGGAGCGGACTGAGACTCGATGTAGATGCTTTGTACCTGAACACAAACTCGGGGCGAATTGATCATACGTTAACTCTCCTTCGGCGGCGCATTCTCAGTCAGGTAGTTCGCTAACTGGCAATATTGCGCAACAGAAATATTTTCCGCGCGCATCGCCGGATCGATACCTAACGACGCCAGCACTTCAACGGTAAAAACGTTGCCGAGGCTGTTGCGAATGGTTTTACGACGCTGGTTAAACGCTTCGGTGGTAATGCGGCTCAGCGTGCGGATCTCTTTTACCGGATGCGGTAATTGAGCGTGCGGCACCAGACGAACCACAGCAGAATCCACCTTTGGCGGCGGCGCAAACGCGGTGGGCGGTACTTCCAGCACCGGAATAATCTGGCAGTAGTACTGCGCCATCACGCTTAATCGACCATACGCTTTACTGTTTGGCCCTGCAACCAGGCGATTCACCACCTCTTTTTGCAGCATAAAGTGCATATCGGCAATGGCATCAGTATAGCTAAACAGATGGAACATCAACGGCGTGGAGATGTTATACGGCAGGTTGCCGAAAACACGCAGCGGCTGACCAATCGTTTTTGAGAGTTCGCCAAAATCCATGGTCATTGCATCTTGCTGATAAATAGTCAGTTTTGGTGCAAGGAACGGATGGGTTTGCAGGCGGGCAGCCAGATCGCGGTCAAGCTCGATGACCGTTAATTTATCCAGACGTTCGCCCACCGGTTCGGTGAGCGCGCCAAGGCCTGGGCCGATTTCGACCATAGCCTGACCCTTTTGCGGGTTGATGGCCGAGACAATGCTGTCGATCACGAACTGGTCGTGGAGAAAGTTTTGCCCGAAGCGTTTGCGGGCTAAGTGGCCCTGATGGACGCGAGTATTCATTGAGTATTAACAATCATTTTGATGGCGAGATTAAGCGCCGTAATAAAACTGCCGACATCCGCTGTTCCTTTGCCCGCGAGTTCAAGCGCGGTACCGTGGTCGACGGATGTACGAATAAAGGGTAAACCGAGGGTGATGTTCACGCCGCGGCCAAAGCCCTGGTATTTTAGCACGGGCAAACCCTGATCGTGGTACATCGCCAGTACGGCGTCGGCATTATCAAGGTATTTGGGCTGGAAAAGCGTGTCGGCAGGCAGCGGACCGCTTAAATTCATACCGTGCGCGCGCATTTCATTGAGCACCGGAATGATGGTGTCAATCTCTTCTGTTCCCATGTGACCGCCTTCACCGGCATGCGGATTAAGACCGCAGACCAGAATATGCGGTTGGGGGATACCGAACTTCTGTTGCAGATCCGTGTGCAGAATGCCGATCACTTCCCTTAGCAAATCAGGCGTAATAGCGTCGGCCACGGCTTTGATGGGCAAGTGTGTGGTCGCCAGCGCCACGCGTAGCTCTTCGGTTGCCAGCATCATCACCACTTTGGCGGCGTGAGAGCGCTCTTCGAAAAACTCCGTGTGCCCGGTAAACGGTGTTCCTGAATCGTTGATCACCCCTTTATGCACCGGGCCGGTAATCAGCGCGGCAAATTCGCCACTCAGGCAGCCATCGCAGGCGCGGGCAAGCGTTTCAACAACATAAGAACCGTTAAGCGTATTGAGTACGCCAGCGGTAACGGGCGTATGCAGAGGAACAGGCAACAGCGTTAATGTGCCTGCCTGTTGTGGTACTGCGGCAGCCATTGGATCGTAACCGCGCAGTTGAAGCGGTAGACCGAGCCGCGAGGCCCGGTCGGTCAAAAGCGTTGCGTCTGCACAGATAACCAGTTCAACCGGCCAGTCGCGCTGGGCGAGTTGCACTACCAGATCCGGGCCAATCCCGGCGGGTTCGCCGGGAGTGATAACGACACGCTGTGTTTTCATTAGTTACTCAGAATTTTGACATAGGCGCTGGCGCGCTGTTCCTGCATCCAGGTTGCCGCTTCTTCAGAGAACTTACGGTTCATCAGCATGCGATAGGCTCTGTCTTTTTGCGCCGCGTCGGTTTTGTCAACGTTACGGCTATCCAGCATTTCGATCAGGTGCCAGCCAAAGGAGGAGTGAACCGGGCCGCTCATCTGGCCGCGTTTCAGCTTCATCAGCGCATCGCGGAAGGCCGGATCGTAAATATCCGCTGACGCCCAGCCGAGATCGCCGCCCTGGTTTGCAGAGCCCGGATCCTGCGAGAACTCTTTCGCCGCGTTAGCAAAGGTGGTTTTGCCACTCTTAATATCGGCTGCGATCTGTTCCAGTTTAATGCGTGCTTGATCGTCGCTCATGATCGGCGATGGTTTCAGCAGGATATGGCGGGCATGAACTTCCGTCACGGAGATGCTCTGCGTCTGACCGCGAAGGTCGTTCACTTTCAGGATATGGAAGCCAACACCCGAGCGGATTGGGCCAATCACATCGCCTTTTTTCGCCGTGCTCAGTGCCTGAGCAAAGATGCTTGGCAGTTCCTGAATTCGACCCCAGCCCATCTGGCCGCCTTTCAGCGCTTGCTGATCGGCAGAGTAAGTGATGGCCAGTTTGCCAAAATCGCCGCCATTGCGAGCCTGTTCCACAATTGAACGCGCCTGGCTTTCGGCTTCGTTAACTTGATCGGAAGTTGGGTTTTCCGGCAGTGGAACCAGAATGTGGCTCAGATTCAGCTCGGTGCTGGCATCATTCTGGTTGCCCACCTGCTGCGCCAGGGCTTCGACTTCCTGTGGCAGCACCGTCACGCGACGGCGCACTTCGCTGTTACGTACTTCGGAGATAATCATCTCTTTGCGGATCTGATTACGGTAGGTGCTGAAATTGACTCCGTCATAGGCCAGACGGCTACGCATCTGATCCATCGTCATATTGTTTTGTTTGGCAATGTCGGCGATGGCGGCGTCGAGCTGTTCGTCAGTCACTTTGACGCCCATTTTCGTGCCCATCTGCAAAATGATTTGATCCATGATCAAACGTTCAAGGATCTGATGGCGCAGTGTTGCATCGTCCGGTAATTGCTGCCCCGCCTGGCCTGCATTGGCCTTCACGGATTGCATCAAACCATCAACGTCACTTTCCAGCACCACACCGTTATTGACCACGGCGGCGACTTTATCAACAACCTGAGGCGCGGCGAAACTGGTATTCGCAACCATAGCGATACCGAGAAGCAGCGTTTTCCAGTTCTTCATACCTTTTCCATTTCAATTAACCGCAATGCGGATTACGTTGCAAATCAAACAGATCACAATGAGCTACGGTACGGCAGAATGTTCGAACGCAGCATTTGTTGCGTCCCCAGACCGTAGTTAGAGCTCAAGCCACGCAGCTCAATGTTGAAACCGATGACTTTGTCATATTTGCTTTGTTCATTTTCCCAACCGTTGATTTTGCGCTCATAGCCAACGCGAATCGCATAACAGCAGGAGTTATATTGCAGACCCACCATCTGATCGGCAGGTTTACTGGTATTGGTATCGAAATAGTACGCACCGACGATGGACCAGCGGTCCGCAATTGGCCAGCTTCCTGCGGCACCTACCTGCGAAATACCCTCTTTATACTGCGCCGCGGTTGCATAGTTTGGCAGCGTAGCCTGAATGTATTCCGGGCTGGCGTAACGGTAGCTCAATTGCAGCATACGGTCTTCATCGCGGCGATACTCCAGCGACGAGCTGCTGTTAGCGATATTATTCAGACGGGTGTCATACTGCACCCCGCCGCGCAGACCCCAGCGATCGGAGATACGCCAGTACGTATCGCCTGCCCAGACCAGCGAACCTGTTTTGTTGTCTTTCTCCCAGTTAATGTTGTCATCACCGGTACGGGACTCGGTGAAATAGTAGATTTGACCAACAGAAACGTTAAAACGTTCAACCGCCGCTTCATCATAAATGCGGGTTGTGACGCCGGTAGTCACCTGGTTTGCTGACGCGATACGGTCCAGACCGCCATAAGTGCGATCGCGGAACAGCCCGCTGTAGTCGGATTGCAGCAGTGAGGAGTCGTAGTTGTTGATGTGGCTCTGATCGCGATACGGCACATACAGATACTGAGCGCGTGGCTCCAGCGTCTGGGTATAGCCCTCCGCCCAATTCATATCGCGCTCAAACACCAGTTTCCCGTCCGTTTTAAATTGCGGCATAACGCGGCTAACGGACTCTTTATAGTTTGTATTATCGATATTGCTCTGCTGGTAGTGGGTCGCCAGCATTTTTACTTCGGTGTTCAGGCTGCTCCAGTCATTAGACACTGGCAGACTGAGCGTAGGTTCCAGATGCACACGCGTCGCTTCAGGTAAACTCGAATTTGTATTGGTAAATTTCACCGCCTGGCCGTACATACGGAAATCAAACGGACCCAGATCGTTGTGATACCAGTTAACATCCACCTGCGGGAGCGCAGCGTACGAGTTACTGTTCTGGCGATTAAATACCTGGAACTGTTTGGTTGTCACTGTGGCATTGAAGTTCTCTACTCCATAACCCGCACTGAAAATCTGCGTGGCATAGCCGTCTGTACTGGAACCATATTTCGACGAAAAATCGTTAAAATAATGTGGATCACTCACTTTCGTATAGTTAGCGCTAAAACGCCACACTTGATCCATCACCCCGCCATGTTGCCAGTAAAACAACCAGCGGTGACGCTCCCCTTCGCTAGGGTATTCATCCTGAAAAACTTTGTCTGACGGCAGGTAATCGAACTCAATAAGGCCAGCACCAGCCTGCGTCAGATAACGGAATTCGTTTTCCCATTGCACGTTGCCACGCTTATGGATGTAGTGCGGC
Organism: Kosakonia sacchari SP1; assembly: GCF_000300455.3. Lineage (NCBI taxonomy): Bacteria > Pseudomonadati > Pseudomonadota > Gammaproteobacteria > Enterobacterales > Enterobacteriaceae > Kosakonia > Kosakonia sacchari. Next base: position 4,083,443 of record NZ_CP007215.2, on the reverse strand, counting down.
GTGATCGTCGCATCCATATTCGGCGCAATGTTCCAGTAGTACGGCAGATAGAACTCGAAATAGTTCGTCGTGCTGTACTTGGCATTGGGGATCAGGAAACCTGAACGACGTTTGTCGCCAATAGGTAACTGCAAATACGGACTGTAGAACACCGGCACCGGGCCGAGCTTAAAGCGCGCATTCCAGATTTCCGCAACCTGCTCCTGGCGATCCTGAATAACTTCACTGCCGACAACGCTCCAGGTGTTTGACCCAGGCAGGCAGGAGGTAAACATCCCATTGTCCAGAATGGTGTAGCGATTTTGTCCACGCTGTTTCATCAGATCGGCGGTACCGCGCCCCTGACGACCCACCATCTGATAATCACCTTGCCAGACGTTGGTATCTTTGGTGTTCAGGTTTGACCAACCTTTAGGACCTTTCAGGATGACCTGGTTATCGTCATAGTGCACATTACCGAGTGCATCCACTGTGCGAACCGGGTCCGTCTGACCTTCCGGCTGCTGCTGATGAAGCTGCACCTCATCGGCCTGCAATCGGCTATTCCCCTGATTAATATCGACATTTCCGGTAAAAACGGCATCGTCAGGGTAGTTGCCTTTTGCGTGATCGGCATTGATCGTCACCGGCAAATTATTGGTGTCGCCCTGTACCAGGGGGCGGTTGTAGCTGGGAACGCCAAGCATACACTGCGAGGCAAGATCGGCTGCCATCCCCTGCTGGCTGTAAAGGGCGGAGCCAATCATGGTGGCCAGGAGGGTGGGGATACGTTTTTTCATACGTTGTATTTGTTGTTCCGTCATCTGTGGCTTTACGCTGGCAAACGGTCTGAGACTAACTTACTCGCCTTTGCAACGCTAGTTTTAATCCTGCCCGCGTTCGAGCCAGGGGGAGAAGACTGCGCCTGTGCATGGCATAGAATGACGGGTATGATAAAGCAAATTTTAGCCGACGGCATGACGATTTGGGGAGTATATGCAGTATTGGGGGAAAGTGGTTGGGGTTGTCATCGCTCTTTTCATGGGCGGCGGCTTTTGGGGCGCGGTTCTTGGGTTGTTAATCGGGCACTTTTTTGACAAGGCGCGCAGCCGAAAAATGGCGTGGTTTGCCAACCAGCGCGAACGTCAGACGCTCTTTTTCGCCACCACCTTCGAGGTGATGGGGCATCTCACCAAATCGAAAGGTCGGGTGACCGAAGCGGATATCCAGGTCGCCAGCCTGTTTATGGATCGCATGAACCTGCACGGCGAGTCGCGCAGCGCAGCGCAGCAGGCGTTTCGTGTCGGCAAAACGGATAATTACCCGTTACGCGACAAGATGCGTCAGTTTCGCAGCGTCTGCTTCGGACGTTTCGACTTGATTAGGATGTTTCTGGAAATACAAATCCAGGCGGCCTTCGCCGATGGCTCTTTGCACCCCAGCGAACGCGAAGTGCTGTACGTGATCGCTGAGGAGCTTGGGATTTCGCGTCTGCAATTCGATCAGTTTCTGCGCATGATGCAGGGCGGGGCGCAGTTTGGCGGTGGTTACCAGCATCAGCAGCAAGCGGGCGGTGGCGGCTGGCAGCAGGCGCAACGCGGCCCGACGCTGGAAGATGCCTGCAATGTGCTGGGTGTGAAGCCGTCAGACGATGCAACCACCATCAAGCGCGCCTATCGTAAGCTGATGAGCGAGCATCATCCGGATAAACTGGTAGCGAAAGGTCTGCCGCCAGAAATGATGGAGATGGCGAAACAAAAAGCGCAGGAAATTCAGAAAGCTTACGAGTTGATTCGCGAGCAGAAGGGTTTTCGTTAACCGCGTAACGTTCCCCCGGCGGCAAAGCCGGGGAACCTTTTAAAAATCCACCGGCGCTTTAAACGTCATGCTGTTGTTAAACGCCGGGTGGGTGATGGTCAGCGTCTCTGCATGAAGCAGCAAACGTGGTGACATTGCGAGAGCTTCTGGCGTGGCGTAAAAACGGTCACCGAGAATCGGGTGGCCTAACGCTAACATATGTACGCGAAGCTGATGTGAGCGCCCGGTAATCGGCTTCAGACGTACGCGAGCGGTGCCATCTTCCTCAAACGCCAGCACTTCATACTCGGTCTGTGCCGCTTTGCCGGTTTCAAAACACACTTTCTGCTTTGGTCTGTTCGGCCAGTCGCAAATCAGCGGTAAATCCACCAGTCCTTCGGCTTTTTCCGGGTGGCCCCAAACGCGTGCCAGATACTGCTTTTTCGGCTCACGTTCGCGGAACTGGCGCTTTAACTCACGCTCGGCATCTTTGGTAAGCGCCACCACAATCACACCGCTGGTCGCCATATCCAGGCGATGGACGGATTCAGCCTGCGGGAAGTCGCGCTGAATGCGCGTCATCACGCTGTCTTTGTGCTCATCCAGACGCCCTGGCACCGACAACAAGCCGCTGGGCTTGTTGACGACCATAATGTGTTGATCCTGATAAAGAATAACCAGCCAGGGATCCTGCGGCGGATTGTAGGGTTCCATCACCATTGGGGCTCCGTTATTGGTGCGTCACAACAATCAAACGCAGCGCATCAAGCCGCCAGCTCGCCTGCGCCAGGCTTTCCAGCACTTGCTGGCGGTTGCTCTCAATGGCGGCCAGTTCATCGTCGCGGATGTTCGGGTTAACCGCTTTTAACGCTTCCAGGCGAGCCAGTTCCGCCGACAGTTTTTCATCCGCTTCGCTGCGCGCAGCGTCAATCAGTTCGCGCGCGGCGGCTTCCACCTGCGTTTCGCCTTTTTGCAAAATGGTGTGAACCTCCTGCTGCACCGCGTTCACCAGCTTGCTGCCGGTATGGCGGTTCACCGCGCTAAGCTGGCGGTTGAAGCTTTCGAACTCCACCTGGCCGGCGAGGTTGGTGCCGTTTTTATCCACCAGCAGGCGGATCGGCGTCGACGGCAGGAAGCGATTAAGTTGCAGCTGTTTCGGCGCCTGCGCTTCCACCACGTAGATCAGCTCCAGCAGCAGCGTTCCGACCGGCAGCGCTTTGTTTTTCAGCAGCGAAATGGTGCTGCTACCCGTATCGCCAGAAAGGATCAGATCCAGACCGTTACGGATGATCGGATGTTCCCAGGTGACAAACTGTGCATCTTCGCGCGAAAGGGCGACATCACGATCGAAAGTGATAGTGCAGCCATCCTCCGGCAGGCCCGGGAAGTCAGGCACCAGCATATGATCCGATGGCGTCAGGACGATCATGTTTTCCCCACGATCGTCCTGGTTAATGCCAATGATATCGAACAGGTTCATAGCGAAGGCAATAAGCGCCGTGTCGTCGTCCTGCTCGGCAATACTTTCCGCCAGCGCCTGTGCTTTTTCACCGCCGTTAGAGTGGATCTCCAGCAAGCGGTCGCGGCCTTGTTCCAGCTGTGCTTTCAGCGCGTCGTGCTGTTCACGGCAGGTTTTGATCAACTGATCAAAACCGTCGGTATCTTCCGGTGCCGCCAGGTAGTTAATCAACTCATTGTGAACGCTATCGTAAATCGTGCGCCCGGTCGGGCAGGTGTGCTCGAAGGCGTCCAGCCCTTCGTGATACCAGCGCACCAGCACGGACTGCGCGGTTTTCTCCAGATAAGGCACGTGGATCTGGATATCGTGCGCCTGACCAATACGATCCAGACGGCCGATGCGCTGCTCCAGCAGATCCGGGTTGAACGGCAGATCGAACATCACCAGATGGCTGGCGAACTGGAAGTTACGCCCTTCAGAACCAATTTCCGAGCACAGCAGAACCTGCGCGCCGCTGTCCTCTTCACCGAACCACGCCGCCGCGCGATCGCGTTCAATGATCGACATACCTTCATGGAACACCGCCGCGCGGATGCCTTCGCGTTCACGCAGCACCTGCTCCAGCTGCAGCGCGGTGGCGGCTTTGGCGCAGATCACCAGCACTTTTTGCGAACGGTGGCTGGTGAGGTAGCCCATCAGCCATTCAACGCGCGGGTCGAAGTTCCACCATGTTCCGGTATCGCCTTCGAATTCCTGATAAATTTGCTCCGGGTAGAGCATATCGCGAGCGCGCTCTTCCTGGCTTTTACGCGCGCCCATAATGCCGGAGACCTTAATCGCCGTCTGATACTGCGTCGGCAGCGGCAGCTTCACGGTGTGCAGCTCGCGTTTCGGGAAACCTTTTACACCGTTACGGGTGTTGCGGAACAGCACACGGCTGGTGCCGTGTCGGTCCATCAGCATGGAAATCAGTTCCTGGCGTGCGGCACTCGCGCCTTCACGATCGCTGTTGGCGGTTTGCAGCAGCGGTTCGATATCCTGCTCGCCCACCAGATCGCTCAACATATTGAGATCATCGTTACTCAGGCGTTCACCTGCCAGCAGCAGGGCCACAGCGTCGGCGACCGGACGGTAGTTTTGCTGCTCTTCAACGAACTGGGCGAAATCATGGAAACGGTTCGGATCCAGCAAGCGCAGGCGCGCAAAGTGGCTCTCCATCCCCAGTTGTTCCGGGGTGGCGGTCAGCAGCAGAATGCCAGGTACGCGCTCGGCCAGTTGCTCAATTGCCTGATATTCACGGCTGGCTTCGTTTTCGCTCCACACCAGATGGTGCGCTTCGTCGACCACCAGCAGATCCCATTCGGCATCGCACAGGTGCTCCAGGCGCTGCTTGTTGCGGCGCACGAAATCGAGCGAGCAAATCACCAGTTGCTCGGTCTCAAACGGGTTGTCGGCATCGTGCTGCGCTTCGGCGTAACGTTCATCGTCAAACAGGGCGAAACGCAGGTTAAAGCGGCGCAGCATCTCGACCAGCCACTGATGTTGCAGGGTTTCCGGCACCACGATCAGCACGCGTTCAGCCGCGCCAGCAAGCAGTTGTTGATGCAGGATCATCCCGGCTTCAATGGTTTTCCCAAGACCCACTTCATCTGCCAGCAGCACGCGCGGCGCATGGCGGCGGCCCACATCGTGAGCGATGTGCAGCTGGTGCGGGATCAGGTTGGTGCGCTGGCCACGCAAGCCGCTCCACGGCATACGGTACTGCTCACTTTGGTATTTACGCGCGCGAAAACGCAGCGCAAAGCGATCCATACGGTCGATCTGCCCGGCGAACAAGCGGTCTTGCGGTTTGCTGAACACCAGTTTGCTGTCGAGCAGCACTTCGCGCAGGGTGACATTGCTTTCCTGCGTATCCAGGCGTGTGCCGGTGTAAGCGAGCAGCCCGTTTTCCTCTTTTACGTCTTCAATTGTGAGCTGCCAGCCATCATGGCTGGTCACCGTATCACCGGGGTTGAACATCACGCGGGTAACCGGAGAGTCGCTGCGAGCGTACAGACGGTTTTCACCCGTTGCCGGAAAAAGGAGGGTGACCGTGCGCGCATCCATTGCGACGACTGTGCCAAGTCCGAGTTCGCTTTCCGTGTCGCTAATCCAGCGTTGACCAAGTGTAAAGGGCATAAATGAACTCTATATCTCAAATTGCAGGCAATAGTTCGTCACCGCCTGAAGGCAGGCGGGCGTATAAAATTTGGGCCAGAAAAAGGAAGGGCGCTATGGTAAAGGAAGCAATCCCTTTCGTCACTACCTATACCTGCCGTCTTTCACGCCGCATCGCGGTGAAAATCTGAAATAGCCAGGATAGAGCGGTAGTGTTGCAAGCCGGGAAACTCGACAGGTAAATCTCAAAAGAGTCCCAGCTGCCCTGTAAGTAGTGTAGCAAAATCGTCGTCAATGAAAGGCAGAATTCCCTCAGCGACTGGCTGTAGCTGCTTACTCAGATAGTGATCGTAATCGAGCGGCGAGTGCTGGTAATCCACCGGCTCTGGCCCGCTGGTGGTCCAGACATATTTGATGGTGCCGCGGTTCTGATACTGCGCCGGGCGGCCCCGTTTGCGGTTCTCTTCATCCGCCAGCCGCGCAGCGCGCACGTGCGGCGGCACATTACGTTCATATTCGGAAAGCGCTCTGCGCAGGCGCTTGCGATAAATAAGCTGATCGTCGAGTTCGCCCGCCATCAGGCTGGCAATAGTGTCACGGACATAATCCTGATAATGCTCATTGCGAAACACACGCAAGTAGAGCGTTTGCTGGAACTGCTGCGCCAGCGGTGTCCAGTCGGTACGCACGGTTTCCAGCCCCTTAAACACCATGCGCTGGTTCTCGCCTTCCTGAATCATCCCGGCGTAACGCTTTTTACTACCCTGTTCGGTGCCGCGAATGGTGGGCATCAGAAACCGGCAGAAATGGGTTTCAAACTCCAGCTCCAGCGCGCTTTCCAGTTGCTGGCTTTTAAGATGCGCCGACCACCAGCCATTAACGCGTTCCACCAGCGCGCGGCCAATACGCGCGGCATCCTCTTCGCTATGGGCTTGCTTTAGCCAGACGAAGGTGGAGTCGGTGTCGCCATAGATAACGTCGTAACCCTGCGCTTCAATCAGCGCCTTGGTCTGGCGCATGATCTCGTGGCCACGCATGGTGATCGATGATGCCAGCCGCGGATCAAAAAAGCGGCAGGCGCTGGTGCCGAGCACGCCGTAAAACGCATTCATAATGATCTTCAGTGCTTGCGACAGCGGCTTGTTGCCATGGCGTTTGGCCTCATCGCGTCCGTGCCAGATCTGCCCGACAATCCCCGGCAGGCAATGTTTTTCACGCGAAAACCACGCGCCCAGAAACCCCTCGGTACTGTGCGCGTTATCCGGCTGCGCCATGCCCTCAACCAGGCCGACGGGATCAATCAGAAAGGTACGGATAATAGACGGGTAGAGGCTTTTGTAATCCAGTACCAGCACTGAGTCATACAGGCCGGGGCGCGAATCCATTACATAACCCCCGGGGCTGGCCTGCGGCGGCACGCCACCGAGATTCGGCGCGACATAGCCTGCGCGGTGCATACGCGGGAAATAGAGGTGGCTGAAGGCCGCCACCGAGCCACCATGGCGATCAACGGGCAAACCGTTCACTGTGGCGCGCTCCAGCAGAAACGGCATGATCTCCGTCTTGTGGAAGATGCGCGTCACCAGTTCACAATCTTTCAGGTTATAGGTGGCGAGCGCGGGTTTATCTTCTGCGAAACGCCGGTCGATCTCATCCATGCGATCCCACGGGTTATCAATCGCCTTGCCTTCGCCAAGCAGCTCCCTGGAGACCGCTTCCAGCGAGAACGACGAGAAGTTCCAGAACGCGGATTTCAGCGCTTCAATCCCGTCAATAATCAGCCTGCCGGCGGCCTGTGCGAAGAAGACGCCATTCTTAAAACCGTGCTCGCGCCACTCCAGTTCGCTGCCGTTACGCCCGAGCGTCAGCGGAACACGGTAGCGCTCGGCGCTTTTTTGCAGCACGCGCAAATCGAATTGCACGACGTTCCAGCCAATAATCACATCTGGATCGTGCGCGGCAAACCAGGCGTTGAGTTTTTCCAGCAGTTGCGGGCGACTGGCAACGTACTCCAGCTCAAAATCCAGCCCCTGCGCGCTGCCGTTTTCTGGCCCGAGCATATAGACCGTGCGCTGTCCGCAGCCTTCCAGACCGATGCAATAAAGCTCGCCATGGCGGCTGGTTTCGATATCCAGCGACACCCATTTCAGCGGCGGGCGATAGTGCGGGCTGGGTTTCAGCCGCGCGTCAACCAGCGCGGTACCTTGTGGTGTGCCGTCGACCCACACCGGCGCGGTGATAAAACGCTCCATCAGAAAGCGTTCCGGCGGGCGAATATCAGCTTCGTAAACGGTGATGCTGTCATCGCGCAACATTTTTTCAATGCGCATCAGTTGGCGATGAGCACGACAGTAAAGGCCATACACCGGCTGGCGGTGAAAGTCGTTCAGGTTCAGCGGCGTTACGCGCCACTGTTTTTCGGCGCGCAGCAGTAGTTTTGCTTTTTCCACCTGCGCAGCGGGAATAAAGGCGACCGACTCTTGCGGTGGCAGCACGACGCGCAGCGGGCCATTATCCGTCGCCAGCCAGAACTCTACCTCGGTTCCGCCGGGGGTATCCCGCCAGTGTCGGGTTAAAATAAAACCTTCTTGCGCCTGCGCCACAGCCGTCTCTCATAAAACAAAACCAGGCGAGATTATAGCCTGGTTTGTTGTCTGGTGCTGTGGTTTTATACAGCTATTGACCGTAGTAAGCCTTCGCGCCGTGCTTACGTAAATAGTGTTTATCCAGCAGCGTTTGTTGCATGGCGGGTAATTCAGGCGCGAGCTGACGGCAGAAAATACCCATATAAGCCACTTCTTCCAGCACGATGGCGTTATGGACCGCGTCATCTGCGCTTTTACCCCACGCGAACGGGCCATGAGAATGCACCAGCACACCGGGCATTTGCGCCGGATCGATACCCTTTTTCTCAAAGGTTTCGACGATCACATTGCCGGTTTCCCACTCGTATTCGCCGTTGATCTCCTCGTCGGTCATCTTACGGGTACACGGGATCTCGCCATAAAAATAGTCGGCATGCGTGGTGCCCGTTGCCGGGATCGGCTGACCAGCCTGCGACCAGATGGTGGCGTGGCGCGAATGGGTATGCACAATGCCGCCGATGGTCGGAAACGCCTGGTACAGCAGGCGGTGAGTCGGCGTATCGGAAGAGGGTTTTTTCGTGCCTTCAACCACCTCGCCGGTAGTGATGTTGACGACCACCATATCGTTAGCGGTCATAATGCTGTAATCCACACCCGAAGGTTTAATCACCATCAGGCCGCTTGCACGGTCAACGGCACTGACGTTGCCCCATGTCAGCGTGACCAGGTTATGTTTTGGCAGCGCCAGGTTGGCTTCCAGCACCTGCTGTTTTAATGCTTCTAACATGCGTTCCTCCAGGAAAGATGGCCTGCCGCAGCAGGCCGGGTGTTCCCTGTTAACGTTTTGAACCGTAATACACTTCATTCCAGCGCAGTGCGTCTTTAAACGCGGGCAGGCGGGTGTCGTTGTCGATAACCGTCAGCTCAAGATCGTGCAGTTCGCTGAACTGGCGCATATCGTCGAGCGTCAGCGCCTGGCTGAAGACAGTGTGGTGCGCGCCACCGGCGAGGATCCACGCTTCAGACGCGGTCGGAAGATCCGGCTGCGCTTTCCACAAGGCGTTGGCGACCGGCAGCTTCGGCAGGTCGTGCGGGGTTTTCACCGCCTCAACGCAGTTCACCAACAGGCGGAAACGATCGCCTAAGTCGATCAGGCTGGCGTTAATCGCCGGGCCGGTTTTGGTGGAGAAGATCAGGCGTGCCGGATCGGCTTTGCCACCGATACCGAGGTACTGCACATCCAGCGTTGGTTTTTCGTCAATGGCGATAGAAGGGCACACTTCCAGCATGTGCGAGCCAAGCACCAGATCGTTGCCGTGCTCAAAGTGATAGGTGTAATCCTCCATAAAGGAGGTGCCGCCGTTCAGCCCGCCGGACATCACTTTCATGATGCGCAGCAGCGCGGCGGTCTTCCAGTCGCCTTCACCAGCGAAGCCGTAGCCTTGCTGCATCAAACGCTGTACCGCCAGACCCGGCAATTGTTTCAGGCCGTGCAGATCTTCAAAGGTGGTGGTGAAAGCGTGGAAACCGCCCTCTTCGAGGAAGCGTTTCAGACCCAGCTCGATACGTGCGGCGTCAAGCACGTTCTGGCGTTTATCGCCATGAACCTGCGCGGCAGCCGTCAGGCGATAGCTGCTTTCATACTCATCCACCAGCGCGTTGACATCACCCTCGCTCACGGCGTTCACTACTTGCACCAGATCGCCCACGCCCCAGGTATTGACCGAGAAACCGAACTTGATCTGTGCCGCCACTTTATCGCCGTCAGTGACGGCCACTTCGCGCATGTTGTCGCCGAAACGCACCACTTTCAGCTGGCGGGTATCCTGTTTAGAGACCGCCTGGCGCATCCACGCGCCGATGCGTTGATGGGCGTGTTGATCCTGCCAGTGGCCGGTCACCACGCTGTGCTGCTGGCGCATACGCGCGCCGATAAAGCCGAACTCGCGGCCGCCGTGCGCGGTCTGGTTGAGATTCATAAAGTCCATGTCGATGCTGTCCCACGGCAGGGACGCATTGAACTGAGTGTGGAACTGCAGCAGCGGCTTATTGAGGATAGCGAGGCCGTTAATCCACATTTTCGCCGGTGAGAAGGTGTGCAGCCACACCACCATCCCGGCACATTTGTCGTCGTAGTTGGCGTCGCGGCAGATGTGGGTGATCTCATCCGGCGTGGTGCCCAGCGGTTTCAGCACCAGTTTGCAGGGGAGTTTCGCTTCCGCATTGAGGGCGTTGACCACCTGTTCGGCGTGCTTCGTCACCTGTTTCAGAGCTTCCGGCCCGTACAGGTGCTGGCTGCCAATGACGAACCACACTTCATAATTGTCGAAAATAGTCATGATCTTGTCCTTAATGAGTTAACGCGGCCTGCGAGACTGTCGCGGCTGAAGGGAGATAGTGTTGCTCGGCGCTCTTCGCCCACTGCTGATAGCGGCGATAGAGGCGTTCAAACTGTTGCGCCTGCGCGGTCGGTTGCAGGGTTTTTTCGATGGCGCTGGCCATTTTCAGCTGCGCCGCCGGGATATCGGCATGCACTTGCGCGGCGACAGCGGCAAAAATCGCCGCACCCAGCGCGCAGCACTGTTCAGATTCGACCACCTGTAATGGGCGGTTCAGCACATCGCAGCAGGCCTGCATTACGCCGAGGTTTTTACGTGCGATACCGCCGAGCGCCATTACGTTGTCGACGGCAATACCCTGTTCGGTGAAGCACTCCATAATGGCGCGCGCGCCGAATGCGGTTGCGGCAATCAACCCGCCAAATAGCGCCGGAGCGTCGGTGGCGAGATTCAAATCAGTAATGACCCCTTTCAAACGCTGGTTGGCGTTTGGCGTACGGCGACCGTTAAACCAGTCGAGGATCACAGGCAGATGTTCGAGCGATGGATTTTTTACCCACGCATCGGTCAGCGCAGGTAAGAGTTGTTTCTGGCTGGCTTTGATCTGCGCTTTCAGCTCCGGGTGCTGCTGCGCCAGCTGTTCAAGCGGCCAGCCAAGCACGCGACCAAACCAGGCGTAGATATCACCAAAAGCGGATTGCCCGGCTTCGAGGCCGATAAAGTCCGGCACTACGCTGCCATCGACCTGGCCGCAAATGCCTTTTACCGCCCGTTCACCAACGCTCTGTTTGTCGGCAATCAGAATGTCGCAGGTAGACGTACCGATGACTTTCACCAGCGTATTCGGTTGTGCGCCCGCGCCGACTGCGCCCATATGGCAGTCGAACGCGCCGCCGGAGATGACAACGAATTCAGATAACCCAAGACGCTGCGCCCATTCGGCCGTCAACGTGCCGACAGGTAAATCTGCGGTATAGGTGTCGGTAAACAGCGGCCAGTTGAGGTGCTTATTAATGATGGGATCGAGTTCATCAAAGAACGCGGCGGGCGGCAGGCCACCCCAGCTTTCATGCCACAGGGATTTATGCCCGGCGCTGCAACGACCGCGACGAATGGCTTCCGGGCGTGTGGTGCCGGAGAGCAGAGCAGGAACCCAGTCACACAGTTCGATCCACGAGGCCGCAGCCTGCGCGACAGCGCTATCCGCGCGGGTAACGTGCAGGATTTTTGCCCAGAACCATTCGCTGGAGTAAATACCGCCAATGTAGCGCGAGTAGTCAGTTTTGCCGGGGGTGTGGCACAGGCGGGTGATGGCTTCCGCCTCTTCGACGGCGGTGTGGTCTTTCCACAATACAAACATCGCGTTCGGGTTGTCGGCAAATTCGGGGCGCAGCGCCAGCACGCGGCCTTCGGCATCAATCGGCGCGGGTGTTGAACCGGTGCTATCGACGCCAATGCCTTTGATCTCGGCGCGTTGTGCGTCGCTCAGTTCTGCCAGCACATTTTTCAGCGCCGCTTCCATCGACTCGATGTAATCGCGCGGGTGGTGGCGAAATTGGTTATGCGGCGCATCGCAATAACGTCCCTCCTGCCAGCGTGGATACCACTCGACGCTGGTGGCGATCTCCGCCCCGGATGTGCAGTCTACCGCCAGCGCACGTACTGAATCGCTGCCGAAATCGAGGCCAATTGTGATTGCCATGTATCTTGCTCCATGAAGAATAACCGTTAGAAAAACGATAGTGAGCGGCGGCAAAAACCGTCAGGCAGGATCCGCTAATCTTATGGATTAAAATGCTATGGGATCGCAAAGTGTGACGCCGTGCAAAAATTCGATGTGGACATTTCTGCCGCCTTTATAGACACTTCCGTTATCCCTTTTTGCCCTGTTCAACGGCGTTTAAAAGGCGTAATCGCTTTTGTCTGGCGGGATTAGACAATTGGCGTGTTTATGCCTCTTGCCTGCGGGCGGCTGAGGAATGACGGGATTCTCAATATGGACAATTGGTTTCTTTACCAGGTACGGGAGTATTGCGTTTATGGCTGAATCACAGAACGATCCACTGCTGCCAGGGTACTCGTTTAATGCGCACCTGGTGGCGGGGCTGACCCCCATTGAAGCCGACGGTTATCTCGATTTTTTTATCGACAGGCCGCTAGGCATGAAGGGCTATATCCTGAATCTCACCGTGCGCGGCGAGGGTGTGGTGATGAACCACGGCAAGCAGTTTGTTTGCCGCCCTGGCGATATTCTGCTTTTCCCGCCGGGTGAAATTCACCACTACGGACGTCATCCTGACGCCACCGAGTGGTATCACCAGTGGGTTTACTTCCGTCCGCGCGCCTACTGGCACGAGTGGCTGAACTGGCCGACCCTGTTCGCTCAAACCGGTTTTTACCGCCCTGATGACGCGCATATGGAGCGTTTTCGCGAGCTTTTCGCGCAAATTATCGATGCCGGGCAAAGCGTTGGACGCTATGCGGAACATCTGGCGATAAATCTGCTGGAGCAGTTGCTGCTGCGGCGCATGGAAGCGATTAACGAATCGCTGCACCCGCCGCTGGATAACCGCGTGCGCGACGCTTGCCAGTACATTAGCGATCACCTGGCGGATAACCATTTTGATATCGCAAGCGTTGCCCAGCACGTCTGCTTGTCGCCTTCGCGCTTGTCCCACCTTTTTCGTCAGCAACTGGGCGTGAGTGTGCTGAGCTGGCGCGAGGATCAGCGCATCAGCCAGGCAAAATTACTGCTTAGCACCACGCGAATGCCTATTGCCAGCGTAGGGCGCAATGTTGGCTTTGACGATCAGCTCTATTTCTCGCGGGTTTTTAAAAAATGCACCGGTGCCAGCCCCAGTGAATTCCGCGCGGGATGTGAATAAAAGGTAAAGAATGGCAATGAAAGGTTCTGCAATGTGACATAACCGGTAAAATTTTCAGATAATTGAAAGCTTGACGCTCGTGGATGACCTCCGGAGAATCCAGCGTTCATTCTGAACAGGACACCTTATGGAAGCGTTGCTGGAACACTTTATTACCCAATCTGCCACGTATTCGCTGGTGGCGATTATGCTGGTGGCGTTTTTTGAGTCGCTGGCGTTAGTCGGGCTGATTTTACCCGGCACGGTAATGATGGCGGCGCTCGGGGCGCTTATCGGCAGCGGTGAAGTGAACTTCTGGCATGCGTGGCTGGCGGGGATTGTTGGCTGCCTGCTCGGCGACTGGATCTCCTTCTGGCTGGGCTGGCGTTTTAAAGGGCCGCTGCACCGCTGGTCGTTTATGAAAAAGAACAAAGCGCTGCTCGATAAAACCGAACACGCGTTGCATCAGCACAGCGTATTTACCATTCTGGTTGGGCGTTTTGTCGGGCCGACGCGCCCGCTGATCCCGATGGTCGCCGGGATGTTGGATCTGCCCATCCGCAAGTTTTTACCGCCGAATATTGTTGGCTGCCTGCTGTGGCCGCCGTTCTATTTCCTACCCGGTATTCTGGCCGGTGCGGCAATTGATATCCCCGCCGATATGCAAAGCGGTAACTTCAAATGGCTGTTATTGCTGACCGCGTTGCTGCTATGGCTGGCCTGCTGGTTATGCTGGCGGTTATGGCGTGCGGGGAAATCCGGTGTTGACCGTTTGACAAACTACCTGCCACGTCGCCGCCTGCTGTGGCTGGCACCGGGCACACTGGTCGTCGCTGTCGCGGCGGCGGTCGCGCTGGCACAGCATCCGCTGATGCCGATTTACCTCAACATTTTAGGCGATGTTGTTCGCGGTCACTGACCGCGAATACCCAGCAAACCAGACGCGGACGATTTGCCGCTGAGCAGCTCGTCCGTGTTGCCATCCCAGGCAATGCGCCCGTCGGCAATCACCAGCGAACGTTCGGCAATCCGCGCCGCATCCTCCACACTGTGCGACACCATCAACAGCGTTAACTGCTGGCGTCGGCACACATCCTGCACCAGCGCGAGCATCTCCTGGCGCAGCGCCGGGTCGAGTGCGGAAAACGGTTCATCAAGCAGTAACACCGGCTGTTCACGCACCAGGCAGCGCGCCAGTGCCACGCGTTGACGCTGACCGCCGGAAAGTTGCTCCGGCAGGCGCGCCAGCAGTGATTCCAGCCCCATCGTTTCGGCGATTTGCTCAAGTTTATGCTGCTGGTCGCTATTCAGCTTCAGACCCGGGTTTAACCCCAGCCCGATGTTTTGCCGCACAGTGAGATGAGTAAAGAGGTTATTTTCCTGAAACAGCATCGATACCGGGCGCTGCGAGGGCGTCGTGTGCGTGTGATCCTCGCCCGCGATGGTGATTGTGCCGCTGGCGGGGGTGAGAAACCCGGCAATCAGATTTAGCAGCGTGCTTTTTCCCGCGCCGCTTGGGCCGAGAACGGCAATCTGCTCGCCCTGGGTAACAGAGAGGGGAAAGCGCATTGGCAGATGGTGATAAAGCCAGGTGACATCAGTCAGTCTTAGCATGGCGGCCCGGAAGTTTTTCAATCACGGTGAATAAGAAAAAGCACAGCAGCAGCAAGATGAGCGCGGTCACTGCGCCATCCTGGCTGCGGTACGACCCAATCTGCTGATAGAGATAAAACGGTAGCGTGCGAAAGTCGTCATTACCAAATAAGGCGACCACGCCGAAATCGCCAATCGACAGCACGCAGGCAAACGCCAGCGCCTGGGCCAGCGGGCGTTTCAACGCGCGCAGTTCGACCACGCGCAGGCGCTGAAAACCGTGCATTCCCAGCGACTGGCACAACATGCTGTAGCGGGAAGTCAGATCGCGCATTGGGTTTTCCAGCACTTTCAGCGCATAAGGAATGGCCATCAGCGCATTGGTGAAAATGACGATGCTATCGGCGGAAGTGGGCAGGCCAATGCTGTTATTGAGCAGCAGAAAGAAGCCCGTCGCTAGCACGATCCCCGGCATCGCGAGGATCAGCATGCCGCTGATTTCCAGCGCTTGCCCAGCCATGGTTAGCTGGCGCGCGCGTAACTCCCGGCTGCTCCACAACAGCATCATGGTCAGCACGACACACAATAGCCCCGCGCCCAGAGCGATGCGCAGTGATGTCCATACCGCTTGCCACAACACAGGCTCGGCCAGCACTTTCACCAGGCTCAGATTGAGGCCATCGACAATCACCGCCAGCAACGGCGGCAGCAGTAATAACAAAGCCAGCCCAATCAATATGATATCTGCGGTCTTGCTGAACAGCCGATCTTCCGGGTTGCGCCAGCCAGTAATCTGATGACTGCCCACGGCGATCGCTTTGCTCATGTGTTGGCTCAGTAGCACCAGCCCGAGGCAGCAGATCATCTGGATCAGCGCCAGCATTGCCGCGCGGGCGGGATCAAAATCGAAGCTGAGCGCCTGGTAGATTGCCAGTTCAATGGTGGTAGCCTGCGGCCCGCCACCCAGCGACAGCACGGTGGCGAAACTGGCGAAGCAGAGCATAAAAATCAGCGCGGCGACTGGCGGGATCTGACGACGTAACCACGGCCATTCGACAAAACGGAAGAATGCCCAGCCGCGCATACCAAGCTGTGCGGCCAGTTGCCGTTGCTCGCCAGGGATCTGCTCCAGCGTTTGTAGCAGCAGGCGCGAGGCCATCGGCAAATTAAAAAAGACGTGCGCCAGCAGAATGCCCTGTAAGCCATACGGCGAGAATGTCCACTCCACGCCAAGCGCGTGCCAGAGCGTTGCCAGCCAGCCCTGGCGACCATACACACTGAGAATGCCGAACACGGCGACCAGCACCGGCAGGATCAGCGTCATGGCGCACAGGCGTAGCAAGGCGAGACGACCAGGGAAACGCCGCCGATAGAGCGCGCGGGCAAGGAAAATCGCCGGTACGACAGAGAGCAGCGCGGAGAGAAACGCCTGCCAGAAGGAGAAACGCACCACATGCCACAGGTAGCTGTCTTGTAAAAAATCAGCCAGCCCGCTGAACGGGGCGTTTTGCCACAGCGCCAGAAATGCGGCCAGCGCCACCGCCACCATCAACGTGGCGGCGGTGAGGCCGGGCAGCAGCCAGCCAGCAATCAATGGCTGACGGCGCGTTGCCATGCATTAATCCATGTTGCGCGCTGGTTCGCTACCTCCTGCGAAGAGTATTCCAGCGAGGTTTGCGGTTTCACCAGGTGGTCGAAGCCTGCCGGTAAAGCGACATTGCTCACCGGGTACATCCAGTTACCGCTCGGGATAGTGTTCTGGAACGCGGGTGACACCATAAATTTCAGGAATTTTTCCGCCAGTTCCGGCTGTTTACTGGCTGCGGTACGGGCGGCAACTTCCACCTGCAAATAGTGACCTTCGCTGAAATTCGCCGCCGCGTAGTTATCTTTCTTCTCTTCAATAATGTGGTAAGCCGGAGAGGTGGTGTAGCTCAGTACCAGGTCGCTTTCCCCTTTCAGGAACAAGCCGTAAGCTTCGCTCCAGCCTTTGGTGACGGTGACCGTTTTGGCCGCCAGTTTCTGCCACGCTTGCGGCGCGTTGTCGCCATAGACTTTCTGCATCCATAGCAGCAGGCCGAGGCCTGGCGTGCTGGTACGTGGATCTTCATAGATAACGCGCCATTTCTGATCGCTTTCGACCAGATCTTTCAGGCTTTTCGGCGGGTTTTTCAGTTTATTTTTATCGTAGACAAACGCGAACCAGCCGTAGTCGAACGGTACAAACGTGTCGTTCTTCCAGCCGCCCGGCACGTTAACCGCATCGGTAGCGACGCCGCTTTTGGCGAACAGTTTGGTTTGTGTCGCAGCTTCAAGCAGGTTGTTATCCAGCCCCAGCACCACGTCGGCTTTACTGTTTTTGCCTTCCATGCGCAGGCGGTTAAGCAGCGAAACGCCATCTTCCAGCGCCACGAATTTCAGCTCGCAGTTGCAGTCGCTTTCAAAGGCTTTTTTTACCGCAGGCCCTGGCCCCCAGTCAGCAGAAAAGGAGTCGTAGGTGTAAACGGTCAGAACGGGTTTTGCAAAAACAGGCGCTGCGATCAGCAGCAGGAACGGCAGTGATTTTTTTAACACTTTGCACCTCAAAATGGGTGGCAAAGGATTTTGAGAGTCAGCCTCAAATCCCTTCGCCGGCGTTATCCGGATCAGGTTCGACGGGTATTTCTCAGCACACGCGCATGGCGCAGCACCCCGTTGAGAACGCCGCTATTGTAATGATTTGGTAAAAAATGCGAAAGCCTTATGGATCCGGTGGCGCAAACCAGGCGGATTTAAAGTCGAACCAGCCCAGCGTGTTCATGCGCAGCCCGCGCATGGTGCGCTGTCCCTGAATCCTCAGCCAGTGGTGGATCAGCGGTACGATGGCTTTACTGGCGAGCAACTGCTGCGACCAGACGGCAAGATTCATCTCCCCGTTGCGCCATTTTGCTACATCCGCCTGCCAGTCGAGCGGAATACAGTGCTGTAGCAGCGGCACTTCGTAGAGGTTGGCGAACACCGAAAAATCCAGTGGCAGCGTGAAATTGGCGCTGTTGAGCCAGATATCGCTCCCGGCTTCGCCCCGGTGCCATTCGTCATAATCCACTTCCTGCACGATAAGCTTCACGCCGTGTTCGGCCAGCAGCGTGCTCATGGTGCGGGCAAGCGCTTCGTGCTCATTGTGTTCGCGGTAGAAGGTGATGGTGAGCGTTTCCAGACCGGCCGGTTTCTCACCGCTGCCGGGGCGCGCATGGTGCCAGCGCGGCAGCAGGCCGTAAGCCGGGAACCAGTAACGCTGATACTGCTCATTGGCGTGCCACAACAGATTGGTGGGCGAGAGCACATGGCTGACCCACTCTCTGACCGCCGGATTCGCGCCACGGCTGGAACGCGCATCAAACAGCAGGTAATAACAGCCCTCTTCGAGGCGGCTTTCCACCGCTTTTTCGCCGTCGGTTGGCCCTTCAAGTGTCAGGCCGCTGGTCGGTTCATCGCTCAGGTCCGGCAACACCCAGACGTTGACTTCATCGATCAAGGCACGAAAGCCGAAGTAGTCATCAAAGGCGTGGATTTTTAGCTGGTTAGTGGTATTGCGCGTCACCGCGTAAGGGCCGGTGCCAATCGGCTGGCTGGCGAAGTTGCTCATCGTGTTCCATTCACGCGGCAAAATCATGGCGGGCACATGACCCATCAACCACGGTAGCCAGTTATCTGGCTGGCTGAGATGAATATCCAGCGTCCAGGGCGTCGGTGAGAGTACTTCGTAGATGTGCGAATAGAGCGGCAGGGCGGTGGCGCGCTCCAGAGAAGCAATCACATCGCTCATTTCCAGCTCGCGGCCATGGTGAAAATGAATGCCGGGGCGTAAATAAAATCGCCAGTGCAAAGGGGAAATCAGCTTCCAGTGGTGAGCAATATCCGCTTCCAGTTCCCCGTTTTCCTCATTTATGCGCGTTAGCGCACTGAAGATTTGTCGCGCTATATGGGTTTCGGAACGACGCAATGCGCTACCTGGCAGCAGGTTACGCAGTGGACGGTAGTAAAGCACCCGCAGGATATGTCGCCCCTGGCGAAAACTGCGGCCGAGATGCGAAACCAGCATCTGACGCACCGCCTTTTTATCACCGACCAGTTGCACCAGTTGATCGATACGATCCTGCTCCAGCAGGTCTTCGGCGCGCTGTTGCTGGAGTGCAAGGCCGGTATAAAGGAAGGTGAGCCGCGAACGTTTGCCGCGGCCGGCTTCCGCATCCCATGTCAGCCAGCCGCGCGCCTGCATGGTGTTAAGCAAGGTGCGCATGTGGCGGCGAGAACAGCTAAGCAGCTCCGCCAGCTCGTTGAGTGTGGTTTCTTGTGACTTCCCATCGCAGCATTGCCACAGACGGATGAACTGTTGTTGCAGGCGGCCGGACGACATAAAAGGGGAACTCCTGATGAAAACTCAGCAATTTATTTATCCCTATATTAAGCCAATACTTCTCTGCGATGAAAGCGAGGAGGTCATATGCAGAGATCATCCCTACGACGGTTTTATCTGGACTATTTTCGCGCCACGCAGGATGCGGGCTGGCTCGCTCGTCTGAGCGCACGCCAGCGCCTGAAAATGCTGGAAGAGCTGATGCAGTGGGAAGTGACAACGCCGGTCTCGAAGGACTGAATCGCCGACATTATGTGTGACTGAGTATTAAGTGCGAATGCACCCGCCAGCAAAACGTTTTTTGCTGGCTTTTTTCGTTTATGCTGGCGGGCGCCTTTTAGGCTTTCACTTTTTCCCGTTTTAACAAGGAAATCTCCATGCTCTGGTTAATGACGATGGGACGCCGCCTTAATGGCGTTTACGTCGCTTTTATGATCGTCGCCTTTATGATGGGAGTTGCCGGAGCGCTACAGGCACCGACGCTCAGCCTGTTTCTGAGCCGGGAAGTGGGTGCTGAGCCGTTCTGGGTCGGGCTGTTTTATACCGTCAACGCCATTGCCGGGATCGCTGTCAGCCTTGGGCTGGCAAAACGATCCGACAACCAGGGCGACAGGCGCAAGTTGATCCTCTTTTGTTGCCTGATGGCAGTGGGCAATGCGCTGTTATTCGCCTTTAACCGCCACTATCTGACGCTTATCACCTGCGGTGTGCTGCTGGCGTCGCTGGCAAATACCGCCATGCCGCAGCTTTTCGCACTGGCGCGCGAGTATGCGGACAGTTCCGCACGCGAAGTGGTGATGTTCAGTTCTGTCATGCGTGCGCAACTCTCGCTGGCGTGGGTGATTGGCCCACCGCTGGCGTTTATGCTGGCGCTGAATTATGGCTTTACCGCTATGTTTTCCATTGCCGCCGGGATTTTTGTTATCAGCCTGGTGCTGGTGGCGTTCTGGTTGCCTTCGGTGGCGCGTGTTGAACAACCCGCCGACGTGGCGGTGACGCAGGTCAGCGGCTGGAGCGATAAAAATGTACGCATGCTGTTTATTGCCTCCACGCTGATGTGGACCTGCAACACCATGTACATCATTGATATGCCGCTGTGGATCAGCCTGGAATTAGGGTTGCCCAACAAACTGGCCGGGATTTTAATGGGTACAGCGGCAGGGCTGGAGATCCCAGCGATGATCCTGGCAGGATTTTTTGTTAAACGTATTGGCAAACGGCGCATGATGGTCACCGCTGTCGCGGCGGGTGTGCTGTTCTACATCGGCCTGATTTTTTTCCACAGCCAGACGGCGTTACTTTCCCTGCAACTGTTTAATGCGGTGTTTATCGGCATTATCGCCGGGATTGGCATGTTGTGGTTTCAGGATCTAATGCCAGGGCGGGCAGGTTCGGCGACAACGCTATTTACCAACAGTATTTCGACCGGTGTGATCCTAGCCGGGGTGATTCAGGGCGCGCTGGCGCAAAGCTATGGTCACGGCGCGGTTTATATCGGCATTGCGGCGATTTCGGTGGTAACGCTGTGGCTGACCAGCCGCGTTAAAGATGTGTAAGCGAAAAAGGCCCGGAGACCGGGCCTTGTATGCACTAGCGCATAAAAGCGGGCTGTTTGTTTTCGTAAGCGGCGATGGCATCGTCGTGTTGTAATGTCAGACCAATGCTGTCCAGACCGTTCAACATGCAGTGGCGGCGGAAGGCGTCAATCGAGAAGCTGTAAGACTTCCCGCCCGCTTTCACTACCTGGGCTTCCAGATCCACTTCAAAGGTAATGCCCGGATTGCTCTGCACCAGCGTAAAGAGCTCATCCACTTCTTGATCGCTCAACGTTACCGGCAGCAGTTGGTTGTTAAAGCTGTTGCCGTAGAAAATGTCGGCGAAACTTGGCGCAATCACCACTTTGAAACCGTAATCAGTCAACGCCCACGGCGCGTGTTCACGTGACGAACCGCAGCCGAAGTTTTCCCGCGCCAGCAAAATCGACGCGCCTTTGTATTGTGGGAAGTTCAGCACGAACTCCGGGTTCGGCTGTTGGCCTTTGTCATCCAGAAAACGCCAGTCGTTAAACAGATGGGCGCCAAAACCGGTGCGCGTAACCTTCTGCAAAAACTGCTTCGGAATAATCGCGTCGGTATCCACATTCGCGGCATCCAGCGGAACCACCAGGCCGGTATGTTGGGTAAATTTCTCTGCCATGGTTGTTCTCCTTACAAGCTGCGAATATCAGCGAAATGGCCGGTCACGGCGGCAGCAGCAGCCATCGCCGGGCTGACCAGATGCGTGCGGCCGCCGCGGCCCTGGCGGCCTTCAAAGTTACGGTTACTGGTTGATGCGCAACGTTCACCCGGATTCAGGCGATCGTTATTCATGGCCAGGCACATGGAGCAGCCCGGCAAGCGCCACTCAAAACCGGCTTCAATAAATATTTTGTCGAGACCTTCGGCTTCCGCCTGCGCTTTCACCGGGCCGGAACCCGGCACGACCAGCGCCTGCACGCCCGGCGCGACTTTACGCCCTTTGGCTATTTCCGCCGCTACGCGCAAATCTTCAATGCGTGAGTTGGTACAGGAGCCGATAAAGACTTTATCAATAGCCACTTCCGTTAACGGTACACCGGGTTTCAGCCCCATGTAGGCCAGCGCTTTTTCCGCCGAAGCACGCTCAACCGGATCGGCAAACGAGGCCGGATCAGGAATGATATCGGTCACGGAAATGACCTGGCCCGGGTTGGTGCCCCAGGTCACCTGCGGGGCGATCTCTTCGGCCTGCAACGTGACGACGGTGTCGAAAACCGCACCTTCGTCGGTATGCAGTGTTTTCCAGTAAGCCACCGCATCATCGAAGTCTTTGCCCTTCGGCGCATGCAAACGGCCCTGCACATAGTTAAAAGTGGTTTCATCGGGAGCGACCAGACCGGCTTTAGCGCCCATCTCAATGGCCATATTGCACAGCGTCATACGGCCTTCCATGCTCAGCGCACGGATGGCATCGCCGCAAAACTCAACCACATGCCCGGTTCCGCCGGCGCTGCCGGTTTTACCAATGATTGCCAGCACGATATCTTTCGCGGTGATCCCTGGTGCGGCCGTACCTTTGACTTCAATCTTCATGGTTTTGGCGCGACCCTGTTTCAGGGTTTGCGTCGCCAGAACGTGTTCCACTTCGGATGTACCGATACCGAAAGCCAGCGCGCCAAACGCGCCGTGCGTGGCGGTGTGGGAGTCGCCACACACGATGGTCATGCCCGGCAGGGTAATGCCCTGTTCCGGCCCCATCACGTGGACGATACCCTGATATGGGTGGTTCAGGTCGTACAGCTCAACGCCGAATTCTTTGCAGTTTTTGATCAACTCCTGCATTTGAATACGCGCCATCTCGCCGGAGGCGTTGATATCTTTGGTTTGCGTCGAGACGTTGTGATCCATCGTCGCGAAGGTTTTACCCGGCTGGCGTACCGGACGGTGGTGCGCGCGCAGCCCGTCGAACGCCTGTGGTGATGTCACTTCATGCACCAGGTGACGGTCGATATACAACAGTGGGGTTTCGTTCGGCACTTCATAGACCACGTGGGCGTCAAACAACTTTTCGTACAAACTCTTAGCCATGATTACACCCCTTCGGCGACATAACGAGCGATGATGTCGCCCATCTCATCGGTACTGACAGCGGCAGCGCCACGGGCTAAGTCGCCGGTGCGCACGCCTTCTTCTAATGCACGATTGATAGCGCCTTCGATGGCGTCCGCCGCGTCGCCTGCATTCAGGCTGTAGCGCAGCAGCAGCGCCAGCGACAGGATCTGCGCAATCGGGTTGGCGATATTTTTCCCGGCGATATCCGGCGCGGAGCCACCGGCCGGTTCATACAGACCAAAACCTTGTTCGTTCAGGCTGGCGGAAGGCAGCATGCCCATTGAACCGGTTATCATGGCGCACTCGTCGGAAAGAATGTCGCCGAACAGGTTGGAGCACAGCAGCACGTCAAACTGGGACGGATCTTTAATCAGCTGCATGGTGGCGTTGTCGATATACATGTGCGCCAGTTCAACGTCCGGGTATTCACCGGCGATTTCGTTGACGATTTCGCGCCACAGCAGCGAGGTTTGCAGCACGTTGGCTTTATCAATCGAGTGGACTTTCTTGCGGCGTTTACGCGCTGATTCAAACGCGATACGCGCAATGCGCTCGATTTCAAAACGGTGATAGATCTCGGTATCAAACGCTTTTTCATGCTGACCGCTGCCTTCGCGGCCTTTCGGTTGACCGAAGTAGATGCCGCCGGTCAGTTCACGCACGCACAGAATGTCGAAGCCGTTGGCGGCGATGTCTTCGCGTAGCGGACAAAATGCTTCCAGCCCCTGATACAGTTTTGCCGGGCGCAAGTTACTGAACAGTTTGAAGTGTTTACGCAGCGGCAGCAGCGCGCCGCGCTCTGGCTGTTGCGCAGGGGGAAGATTTTCCCATTTCGGCCCGCCGACAGAGCCGAACAGAATCGCATCGGCTTGTTCGCAGCCTTCAACCGTGGCCTGCGGCAGCGGATTGCCGTGACGATCGATGGCAATGCCGCCGACATCATAATGGCTGGTGGAAATACGCATACCAAAACGGTTACGCACGGCTTCCAGTACTTTCAGGGCTTGTGTCATCACTTCCGGGCCAATACCGTCACCCGGTAACACAGCAATATGATAATTCTTCGACATCACACGGTTTCCTTGTTGTTTTCTTTGTTCTGAGCCTGGCGTTGCAACTCTTTTTCGACTTCAGCGGCGCGCCAGATATTGTTCAGCACGTGCACCATCGCTTTGGCGGAGGATTCCACAATGTCGGTCGCCAGACCGACACCGTGGAAACGACGACCGTTGTAGTTGACCACGATATCAACCTGACCCAGCGCGTCTTTGCCCTGGCCTTTGGCGCTCAAATCGTATTTCACCAGCTCGATGTCATAGGCCGTCACGCGGTTAATGGCCTGGTAGACCGCATCGACCGGGCCGTTGCCGTTAGCGGCTTCGGCTTTGATCTCTTCGCCACATGCCAGCTTCACGGACGCGGTGGCAATATCGTTGGAGCCGGACTGCACGCTGAAGTAATCCAGGCGGAAATGTTCTGGCTCTTCCTGCTGTTTATTAATGAATGCCAGCGCTTCCAGATCGTAATCAAAGACCTGGCCTTTTTTATCCGCCAACTTCAGAAAAGCGTCGTACAGGTTATCCAGGTTGTAGTCGGCTTCTTTGTAACCCATCTCTTCCATGCGGTGTTTCACCGCAGCGCGGCCGGAGCGGGAAGTCAGGTTCAACTGAACCTGGTTCAGGCCGATGGATTCCGGGGTCATGATTTCGTAGTTTTCGCGGTTTTTCAGCACGCCATCCTGGTGAATACCGGAGGAGTGGGCGAATGCGCCGGTGCCAACAATCGCTTTGTTCGCCGGAATCGGCATATTGCAAATCTGGCTGACGGTCTGGCTGGTACGCCAGATTTCATGGTGATTGATTTGGGTGTGCACGTTCATGATGTCTTTGCGCACTTTGATGGCCATGATCACCTCTTCCAGCGAGCAGTTACCGGCACGTTCGCCGATACCGTTCATTGCGCCTTCTACCTGGCGCGCGCCAGCATGGACTGCGGCGATGGCGTTGCCCACAGCTAAGCCTAAATCGTCATGGGTGTGAACAGAGATAATGGCTTTATCGATGTTCGGAACGCGCTCGTACAGCCCGGAGATAATATTGGCGAACTCGAACGGCATGGTGTAGCCGACGGTGTCCGGGATGTTGATGGTTTTCGCACCGGCATTGATAGCGGCTTCAACGACGCGCGCCAGATCGGCAATCGGGGTGCGGCCTGCATCTTCACAGGAAAATTCCACGTCGTCGGTATAGTTGCGGGCGCGTTTAACCATATAGATTGCACGTTCGATCACTTCATCCAGCGTGCTGCGCAGCTTGGTAGCGATATGCATCGGCGAGGTGGCGATGAAGGTGTGGATACGAAACGCTTCGGCAACTTTTAATGATTCCGCTGCAACGTCGATATCTTTTTCGACGCAGCGGGCGAGGGCGCAAACGCGGCTGTTTTTCACCTGGCGCGCAATGGTTTGTACGGATTCAAAATCGCCCGGGGAAGAGACTGGAAAACCCACCTCCATCACATCGACGCCCATACGCTCCAGCGCCAGGGCGATTTGCAGCTTCTCTTTCACGCTCAGGCTCGCCTGTAACGCCTGTTCACCATCACGTAATGTGGTATCGAAAATAACGACTTGCTGGCTCATGGTTTAGGTCCTTTGTCTCTTAGGTCGCCTCGCTACGAGCATAAAAAAACCCGCGCCAAGGCGCGGGTTCTTAGTCTTAACTGGAAGGACGATTCAACTCAGAATGTCGCCCACCGGTCTACCGCGCACGAGAGATGCGTTTAGTAGTAGTAGACCAGCGAAACCGACGTTGCGAATCATGAATCATGCTCCAGGTGAATGCGATATGCTTTTAGTGGTACTGGATACGTAAGTTAATGTCAACCCCTCGTCTGAAAAGCGCGTCTGAAGAGCGCTGATTATTTTGTTGCGCTTTAGTTAATAATTCTGTCCGTGTAACGAAAATGCGTTTTTCATGCTTACGAATGACCGTGTGTATCTGGCGTAATGCATTATTTAACGTCTTGCGTAAAAGCGAAGTGAATCGTCGATTGAGTTGTTAAGAAAAACAGCGATAGAGATATATTTTTATTGAGATTACAGAATGTTTGCCAGCGTAAAAATATATGAAGCGCTCCATTGATTTAAGATGAAATAGTAAATTTCATGCGCTATGAAAATAAAATAGGAGCTTTATATATTCCTAATTTGTCAAACCGTACTTCTAATAATGCTATATGCGTGATAAATCATCTTCCTGAATATTATTATTACGCAGGTCGAGGGAGTTCATGATGACGACGGATTGCAAAATACCTGGTGAAGACGTTTATAATCAGCATATTAATGAAGAGGGGAAACCGCAGTTACGTTCTGTCGATCTCAATTTACTGACTGTTTTTGATGCAGTAATGCAGGAGCAAAATATCACCCGCGCGGCACATGCTCTGGGAATGTCCCAGCCCGCAGTGAGTAATGCTGTTGCGCGTCTTAAGGTCATGTTTAATGACGAACTTTTTGTTCGCTATGGTCGTGGGATCCAACCAACCGCACGTTCATATCAACTTTTTGGTTCTATCCGCCAGGCGCTGCAACTGGTGCAAAATGAACTGCCCGGTTCCGGATTCGATCCGCTTAGTAGCGAACGGGTATTTAATCTCTGCGTTTGCAGCCCGCTGGATAATCTTTTAACGTCAGCAATTTACAATAGCGTGGAGAAAATCGCCCCCGGTATTAATTTGGTGTTTAAATCCGATCTTAATCACAGCACCGAGCACCAGTTGCGTTATCAGGAAATTGAGTTTGTGATTGGCTACGAAGAGTTCCGCCGACCGGAATTTTCATGTATCCCGCTATTTAATGATGAAATGGTGCTGGTCGTCAGCCATCAGCATCCCCGCCTTAATACGCTCACCACAGAAAACGCCGTTTTCAGAGAACAGCATGCAGTGGTTTCGCTGGACCGATACGCGTCATTTAGCCAGCCATGGTATGACAGCGTAGATAAACGCAGTTGTATCGCTTACCAGGGGATGGCGCTGACCAGCGTATTAAGCGTGGTCTCGCAAACACATCTGGTAGCGATTGCACCGCGCTGGTTAGTGAAGACATTTGCGGAAGGGCTGGATTTAGCGATGTTGCCGCTACCGTTGGATCTCAAGAGTCGAACATGTTATCTCTCCTGGCACGAAGCCGCAGGCAGAGATAAGGGCCATCAATGGATGGAAGAGCTTCTGGTGTCGGTATGTAGCCATTAACCATTGGGCAGAATCATCCAGCGGTGAAAACGTTTGGTTATTCTGCTCTGTTTTTTTCTAGCAGTATTTTGTCCTGATTTATGTCTGTTGCAATGACAGACGATGTTGCAAAAATGGATCAATTACTGGACAACTTCGTATTCGGATGATGAATGGTCATCGTCTTTGCTTATCACAGATGTTTCCACCAATTCTCAGTTTTTGACGTCGTTTTTTCACTTTTGTACAGGGTTCGCCGTCAGGGCTTGCTAATTGCCTGCCAGATTTTGAGCGGTTATGGTAACTGCCATTCATAATCAGAGTGCAGGGATTTCCTGTTCTGAACAGAGCGACAGCGCGGAAATGATTTTCGCCGTCAGTCGACAAACGTAAGCCTGGAGGCAAAGCATGGAGATGTTGTCTGGAGCCGAGATGGTCGTCCGATCCCTTATCGATCAAGGCGTAAAGAAAGTATTCGGCTATCCCGGAGGCGCGGTTCTTGATATCTACGATGCCCTGCATACCGTCGGCGGTATTGAACACGTGCTGGTTCGCCACGAACAGGCGGCGGTACATATGGCCGATGGTCTGGCGCGCGCGACGGGTGAAGTGGGCGTTGTGCTGGTCACTTCGGGCCCCGGCGCGACCAACGCTATCACCGGCATCGCCACGGCGTATATGGATTCTATTCCGCTGGTGGTGCTCTCCGGTCAGGTTGCAACGTCTTTGATTGGCTATGATGCCTTCCAGGAGTGCGACATGGTGGGGATCTCCCGCCCGGTGGTTAAGCACAGTTTTTTAGTCAAGCAAACGGAAGATATCCCTGGTGTATTAAAGAAAGCGTTCTGGCTTGCCGCCAGCGGTCGTCCCGGACCGGTAGTGGTGGATTTGCCGAAAGATATTATGAACCCGGCCAATAAGCTGCCTTACGTCTGGCCGGAATCCGTCAGCATGCGTTCCTATAACCCGACAACTCAGGGACATAAAGGGCAGATTAAGCGCGCATTACAAACGCTGGCGGCGGCGAAAAAGCCGGTGGTCTATGTTGGCGGGGGCGCGATCAATTCTGCCTGCGAAGCACAGCTAGGCCAGCTTGTTGAAAAACTGAATTTACCGGTGGTCTCTTCATTAATGGGGCTCGGCGCATTTCCTGCTTCCCACCGTCAGGCGCTCGGCATGCTGGGTATGCACGGGACTTACGAAGCCAATATGACGATGCACCATTCAGACGTCATCTTTGCCGTTGGCGTGCGTTTTGACGATCGCACCACTAACAATCTGGCGAAATATTGCCCGGATGCGACAGTGCTGCATATCGATATTGATCCCACGTCCATTTCCAAAACTGTGCAGGCAGATATCCCGATTGTGGGCGATGCGCGGCTGGTGCTGGAACAGATGCTGGAATTGCTGGAGCAAGAAGCGTATCCGCAACCGTTAGATGAGATTCGCGACTGGTGGCTGCGTATCGATCAATTGCGCGCCCGCCAGTGCCTGAAATACGATACCCAAAGTGAGAGCATTAAACCGCAGGCGGTGATTGAAGCGGCCTGGCGCCTGACGAAAGGCGAGGCTTACGTGACATCCGATGTTGGCCAGCACCAGATGTTCGCTGCGCTCTACTACCGTTTTGATAAGCCGCGCCGCTGGATCAACTCCGGGGGGCTCGGCACGATGGGATTCGGTTTGCCTGCTGCGCTCGGCGTGAAGATGGCGTTACCGGATGAGATGGTGATTTGCGTAACCGGCGACGGCAGTATCCAGATGAACATTCAGGAGCTTTCTACCGCATTACAGTATGAATTGCCGGTGCTGGTGCTCAATCTGAACAACCGCTACCTGGGCATGGTGAAGCAGTGGCAGGACATGATTTATTCTGGTCGCCATTCGCAATCGTATATGGAATCGTTGCCTGATTTCGCCCGCCTGGCGGAAGCTTATGGGCACGTTGGGATCCGCATTACGCGCCCGGATGAGCTGGAAGCGAAGCTCGCTGAAGCACTGGAGCAGGTGAAGAACAATCGCCTGGTGTTTGTTGACGTTACCGTTGACGGTAGTGAACACGTTTATCCGATGCAGATCCGCGGCGGCGGTATGGATGAGATGTGGTTAAGCAAAACGGAGAGAACCTGATTATGCGCCGGATATTGTCAGTATTACTGGAAAATGAATCGGGCGCGTTATCGCGCGTGATTGGTCTGTTCTCTCAGCGCGGTTACAACATTGAAAGCCTGACGGTTGCGCCAACCGATGATCCGACGTTATCAAGAATGACGATCCAGACCGTTGGCGATCAGAAAGTGCTTGAGCAGATCGAAAAGCAACTGCACAAACTGGTCGATGTTTTGCGCGTTAATGAATTGGGGCAAGGCGCGTATGTTGAGCGCGAGATTATGTTGGTGAAGATCCAGGCCAGCGGCTACGGGCGTGAAGAGGTGAAACGCAACGCGGAAATTTTCCGTGGACAAATCATTGACGTCACCCCGTCTATTTATACGGTTCAGCTTGCCGGGACCAGCGACAAACTGGATGCGTTTCTGGCGACGATCCGCGATGTCGCAAAAATCGTTGAAGTCGCGCGGTCTGGCGTGGTGGGGTTATCTCGAGGCGACAAAATCATGCGTTGATCGTGATCGTTCTCTCCATTTATCCGCCCGGCCTCTTACGCCGGGCTTTTTTTTGCGAAATCATACGGAACCCGATACGAAAGCGGTTGCCGCAGTGAGTATTCTGCGCTTAGATGTTATGGAAATTAGCCTATATCCCTAAAAAGGTTATGGAGTGCATTATTTTAAGGGGCAATTGTGAAACTGGATGAAATCGCCCGGCTTGCCGGCGTCTCACGAACCACGGCCAGCTACGTCATTAATGGTAAGGCGAAGCAGTATCGTGTCAGCGACAAAACCGTCGAGAAAGTGATGGCGGTTGTTCGTGAGCATAACTACCACCCGAACGCGGTGGCGGCTGGGCTGCGAGCAGGACGAACTCGCTCGATTGGGTTGGTTATTCCCGATCTCGAAAACACGAGCTACACGCGTATTGCCAACTATCTGGAGCGCCAGGCGCGTCAGCGCGGCTATCAGCTTCTAATTGCCTGCTCTGAAGATCAGCCTGACAACGAAATGCGTTGTATTGAACATTTGCTGCAACGGCAAGTGGACGCGATCATCGTGTCTACTTCGTTGCCGCCGGAGCATCCGTTCTATCAACGGTGGGCGAATGACTCCTTCCCGATCGTCGCACTCGATCGCGCATTGGATCGGGAACACTTCACCAGCGTTGTCGGTGCCGATCAGGATGATTCGGAAATGTTGGCGGAAGAGCTGCGTAAATTCCCGGCGGAGCGTGTGCTTTACCTTGGCGCGTTACCGGAGCTGTCGGTGAGTTTCCTGCGTGAGCAAGGCTTTCGCACCGCGTGGAAAGACGATCCTCGTGAGGTTCAGTATCTCTACGCCAACAGTTATGAGCGGGAAGCCGCTGCGCAGCTGTTTGAAAAATGGCTGGAAACCAACCCGATGCCGCAAGCGATGTTTATCACCTCATTTGCCTTATTACAGGGTGTTCTGGATGTGACGCTGCGTCGCGACGGCAAGTTGCCATCTGATTTGGCGATTGCCACGTTCGGCGATCATGAATTGCTGGATTTCCTGCAATGCCCGGTGCTTGCGGTGGCGCAGCGTCATCGCGATGTGGCCGAACGCGTTCTGGAGATCGTGCTGGCAAGTCTGGATGAGCCACGCAAACCGAAAGCGGGACTTAGCCGCATTCGCCGTAATCTCTACCGTCGCGGCATACTTAGCCGGGTATAGTTTCGGGTTAAAGGCAGCGAGCGCTGCCTTTTTACTATTCACCGCTTACCTTTAATCAAATTATTGTTAAGACTTTCCTAAGATAAATCCTTAATTTCCCAATGGCTGTTGTTAATTTATTTTGCCCATTTCTTAAAAAACATTTTTAAAGCGTAATTGAGAAGTAACTTATCCCGATTTTTGTATTGAATTGTTACATCTAAAAAAGACCACATGCATTGAATTAACGTTCATTTATCGCGTTGAGATTTTATCACTGCGGAAGTGCCGCCGCGCTATGTGCGCGTTGATGTAACTGGCGCTGTTAACTCTCTTCAATATGTCTTAAAATGCCGCCCGCGTCGCAAACTGACACTTTATATTTCGCGCGCAGAAATTGAATGGTTTTAAACGCGCGTGCGCATATTCTGTTTTTTTTCTTGCAAATATTCATGACGTTAATTTGCCTCGTAAGCTGAGCACTATTTCACCGACGCAGATATTCACTGCGAATAAGGGATCTTTTGTTCTGGTTAGCCATTGCGCTGGCTTGACAAGCTTTTCCTCCGCTCCGTAAACTCCTTCAGTGGGGATTTGTGGGATAAAGTGGTGTAAAAGGGTCAGCTGGGGGTGAATCGGAAATGTTCCGTGGAGCGACGTTAGTCAATCTCGACAGCAAAGGGCGGTTATCCGTTCCCACCCGATATCGGGATTTGCTGCAGGAGAATGCCTCCGGTCAAATGGTTTGCACCATTGACATCCGTCACTCATGCCTGCTGCTTTACCCTTTGCCCGAATGGGAAATTATCGAGCAAAAACTGTCGCGTTTGTCGAGCATGAATCCGCTCGAACGGCGCGTACAACGTTTGTTGCTGGGGCATGCCAGCGAGTGCCAGATGGATAGCGCCGGGCGCATTTTGATTGCGCCTGTTTTACGGCAACACGCCGGGTTAACGAAAGAAGTGATGCTGGTCGGGCAGTTCAATAAATTTGAGCTGTGGGACGAAACGACCTGGTATCAACAGGTCAAGGAAGATATCGACGCTGAGCAATCGGGTTCCGAAGCGCTTTCGGATCGGTTGCAGGATTTGTCTCTGTAATGATGATGGAAAATTTTAAACACACGACGGTGCTGCTGGATGAGGCCGTTAACGGCCTGAATATTCGTCCGGATGGCATTTACATCGATGGCACTTTTGGTCGCGGTGGCCACTCGCGCTTGATCCTCTCCCAACTGGGAGCGGAAGGACGCTTGCTGGCGATCGATCGCGATCCGCAGGCGATTGCTGTAGCACAAACCATTGATGATCCCCGCTTCTCCATCATTCATGGTCCTTTTTCCGCGCTTGCTGATTATGTCAGCGAGCGCGACCTTATTGGCAAGATCGACGGCATTCTTCTCGATCTTGGCGTCTCTTCACCGCAGCTTGACGATCCGGAACGCGGCTTTTCCTTTATGCGTGATGGCCCGTTAGACATGCGTATGGATCCCACTCGCGGCCAGTCTGCTGCACAATGGCTACAAACCGCTGAGGAAGCCGATATCGCCTGGGTTTTAAAAACCTTCGGCGAGGAGCGCTTTGCCAAACGTATTGCCCGCGCCATTGTCGAGCGCAACCGTCTCGATCCCATGACCCGCACCAAAGAGCTGGCGGAAGTGGTGGCGGCGGCAACACCGGTGAAGGACAAATTCAAACATCCCGCGACCCGTACCTTCCAGGCGGTGCGCATTTGGGTGAACAGTGAACTGGAGGAGATAGAGCTGGCGCTAAAAAACTCGCTCGGCGTGCTTGCCCCGGGAGGGCGGCTTTCGATTATCAGCTTCCATTCGCTGGAAGACCGCATTGTGAAACGCTTTATGCGTGAGCAAAGCCGTGGCCCGCAGGTTCCTGCCGGGTTGCCGATGACCGAAGAGCAACTCAGGAAACTGGGTGGCCGTCAGTTGCGAGCCTTAGGAAAGTTGATGCCGGGTGAAGAAGAAGTGGCTGAAAACCCACGTGCCCGTAGTTCAGTTCTGCGCATTGCAGAGAGGACGAACGCATGATCGGCAGAGTGACAGAGACCCTGAGCAAAGTGAAGGGATCGTTAGGAAGCAACGAGCGCCATGCTTTGCCTGGCGTGATCGGCGACGATCTTTTGCGATTTGGGAAACTGCCACTCTGCTTGTTCATTTGCATCATCATGACGGCAGTGACAGTGGTCACCACCGCACATCACACGCGTTTGTTAACCGCACAGCGTGAACAATTGGTTATTGAGCGTGACGCGCTGGATATCGAATGGCGCAACCTGATCCTTGAAGAGAACGCGCTCGGCGATCATAGCCGGGTTGAACGGATCGCCACAGAAAAGCTGCAAATGCAGCATGTCGATCCCTCACAGGAAAATATTGTGGTGCAGAAATAGAGATGAATAAGGAATCACGCAACGCATGAAAGCA
The DNA here is from genome assembly GCF_000300455.3 of Kosakonia sacchari SP1. NCBI lineage: Bacteria > Pseudomonadati > Pseudomonadota > Gammaproteobacteria > Enterobacterales > Enterobacteriaceae > Kosakonia > Kosakonia sacchari. The sequence continues at coordinate 4,050,181 of NZ_CP007215.2, read as the reverse complement.
GCGGCGAAAACGCTTAAACCAAAACGCCAGGAAGAACAGGCCAACTTTGTCAGTTGGCGTTTTGCGTTGCTTTGCGGTTGTATCCTACTGGCGCTGGCGTTCCTGCTCGGACGCGTTGCCTATCTGCAAGTTGTCAATCCGGACATGCTGGTGCGCGAAGGGGATATGCGTTCCCTGCGTGTACAAGAAGTGGCGACATCACGCGGGATGATAACCGACCGTTCTGGTCGCCCACTGGCGGTGAGTGTGCCGGTGAAAGCTATCTGGGCGGATCCGAAAGAGCTACACGATGCGGGCGGTGTGACACTGGATAATCGCTGGAAGGCGCTCTCTGACGCGTTGAATATGCCGCTCGACCAGCTTGCTTCGCGCATCAATGCCAACCCGAAGATGCGCTTTATTTATCTTGCACGTCAGGTGAATCCTGATCTCGGCGATTACATCAAGAAACTGAAATTACCCGGTATTCATCTGCGTGAAGAGTCTCGCCGTTACTATCCGTCCGGAGAAGTAACCGCTCACCTCATCGGTTTTACCAACGTCGACAGTCAGGGCATTGAAGGCGTTGAGAAGAGCTTTGATAAATGGCTCACCGGTCAGCCAGGTGAACGCATTGTGCGTAAAGACCGCTACGGGCGCGTGATCGAAGATATTTCGTCTACCGATAGCCAGGCGGCGCACAATCTTGCATTAAGTATTGATGAGCGTTTACAGGCGCTGGTCTATCGCGAGCTGAATAACGCTGTGGCGTTTAACAAAGCGGAGTCGGGCAGCGCCGTGCTGGTGGATGTGAACACCGGCGAAGTGCTGGCAATGGCCAACAGCCCTTCCTATAACCCAAACAACTTCACCGGCACGTCGAAAGATGCGATGCGTAACCGCGCCATTACCGACGTATTTGAACCGGGTTCCACCGTGAAACCGATGGTCGTCATGACCGCTCTTCAGCGCGGTGTGGTAACGCCAAATACGGTGCTGAATACGGTGCCTTATCGTATTAACGGCCATGAAATCAAAGACGTGGCTAGATACAGCGAATTAACCCTCACCGGGGTCTTACAGAAGTCGAGTAACGTCGGCGTTTCTAAGCTGGCGTTAGCGATGCCCTCCTCAGCGTTAGTAGATACTTACTCACGTTTTGGCCTGGGAAAAACGACCAATTTGGGGATGGTCGGGGAACGCAGTGGCTTATTTCCTCAAAAACAACGGTGGTCTGACATAGAGAGGGCCACCTTCTCTTTCGGCTACGGGCTAATGGTAACGCCGTTACAGTTAGCGCGAGTCTACGCAACCATTGGCAGCTATGGCATCTATCGCCCGCTGTCGATCACCAAAGTTGATCCGCCAGTGCCGGGCGAACGCATCTTCAACGAATCCATTGTCCGTACCGTTGTACACATGATGGAAAGCGTGGCGCTACCAGGCGGCGGCGGTGTGAAGGCCGCCATCAAGGGTTATCGCATCGCGATTAAAACCGGTACGGCGAAAAAAGTCGGTCCCGATGGCCGCTATATCAACAAATACATTGCTTACACCGCAGGCGTCGCGCCTGCCAGCCGCCCGCGCTTTGCGCTGGTGGTGGTGATCAACGATCCGCAAGCGGGTAAATACTACGGTGGCGCCGTGTCCGCGCCGGTCTTTGGTGCCATCATGGGCGGCGTTCTGCGCACCATGAACATTGAGCCGGATGCGCTGACCACGGGCGAAAAAAGTGAATTTGTAATTAATCAAGGCGAGGGATCAGGTGGCAGATCGTAATTTGCGCGACCTTCTCGCTCCGTGGGTGCCAATGCTACCTGCGCGAGCGCTACGAGAGATGACACTCGACAGCCGTGTGGCTGCCTCGGGCGATCTTTTTGTGGCAGTGGTCGGTCATCAGGCGGACGGGCGTCGATATATCCCGCAGGCGATTGCGCAAGGTGTTGCTGCCATTATTGCTGAAGCGAAAGATGAAGCAAATGACGGTGAAATTCGTGAAATGCACGGTGTTCCAGTCATTTACCTCAGCCAGTTAAATGAGCGCCTTTCCGCGCTGGCAGGTCGTTTTTACGGCGAGCCTTCTGAGCAACTGCGCCTTATCGGCGTAACCGGGACTAACGGTAAAACCACCACCACACAGTTACTGGCACAGTGGAGCCAACTGCTTGGCGAAACCAGCGCGGTAATGGGCACGGTGGGCAACGGTCTGCTCGGTAATGTCGTGCCGACGGAAAATACCACCGGATCTGCTGTTGACGTTCAGCATGTCATTGCCGGGCTGGTGGCGCAAAAAGCGACCTTTGCTGCGATGGAAGTCTCTTCCCACGGCCTGGTTCAGCATCGCGTGGCGGCACTGAAATTTGCCGCCAGCGTGTTCACCAATTTAAGCCGCGATCATCTGGATTATCACGGTGATATGGCGAACTACGAAGCGGCGAAGTGGCTACTGTTCTCTTCTCACCATTATGGTCAGGCGATCATTAATGCTGACGACGAAGTTGGTCGTCGCTGGCTGGCCAAATTACCGGACGCCGTTGCGGTATCGATGGAAGGAAATATCAATCCGGACTGTCATGGACGCTGGTTAAACGCGGTAAACGTTGATTACCACGATAGTGGCGCGACGATCCATTTCGACTCCTCATGGGGCGAAGGTGAAATTGAAAGCCGCCTGATGGGCGCGTTTAACGTCAGTAACCTGCTGCTGGCGCTGGCAACGCTGCTGGCGCTGGGTTACCCGCTGAGTGAACTGCTGAAAACCGCATCCCGTCTGCAACCGGTTTGCGGTCGTATGGAGGTGTTCAGCGCGCCGGGTAAACCGACCGTGGTTGTCGATTATGCCCACACGCCGGATGCGCTGGAAAAAGCGCTGCAGGCGGCGCGCTTGCATTGCACTGGCAAACTGTGGTGCGTGTTTGGCTGCGGCGGCGATCGCGATAAAGGCAAACGACCATTAATGGGTGCGATTGCCGAGCAATTCTCCGATGTCCCGGTTGTGACGGATGACAACCCGCGCACCGAAGAGCCGCGCGCCATTATTAACGACATCCTTGCGGGCATGCTGGATGCGGGCCAGGCGCGCGTGGTGGAAGGCCGCGCGGAAGCGGTGACAAATGCCATCATGCAAGCCAAAGAGAATGATGTCGTGCTGCTGGCCGGTAAAGGCCATGAAGATTATCAGATTGTGGGTACGCGGCGTCTGGATTACTCCGATCGCGTCACCGCGGCGCGTTTACTGGGGGTAGTGGCATGATTAGCGTAACGCTGAGTCAACTTACCCGCACGCTGCACGCGGAACTGCACGGCCAGGATGTGGTGATTGAGGCGGTAACCACCGACACACGTAAACTGACGCCGGGTTGCCTGTTTGTTGCTTTGAAAGGCGAGCGTTTTGATGCTCACGACTTCGCAGATAAAGCGAAAGAGGGTGGCGCGGGCGCGCTGCTGGTGAGCCGAAAACTGGATATCGACCTGCCGCAGTTAGTGGTGCAGGACACCCGCCAGGCCTTTGGTGAGCTGGCGGCCTGGGTTCGCCAGCAAGTGCCAACGCGCGTGGTGGCGCTGACCGGTTCTTCCGGCAAGACATCAGTGAAAGAGATGACTGCCGCCATTCTCAGCGAATGCGGCAATACGCTCTACACCGCAGGCAACCTCAACAATGATATTGGCGTGCCAATGACCTTGTTGCGCCTGACCAAAGAACACCAGTTTGCGGTGATTGAACTGGGGGCGAACCACCAGGGTGAAATCGCATGGACTGTTGGGCTGACGCGCCCGGAAGCCGCGCTGGTTAATAACCTGGCGGCAGCGCATCTGGAAGGCTTTGGCTCGCTTGCCGGTGTGGCGAAAGCGAAAGGTGAAATTTACACCGGTCTGCCCGCTAACGGTATTGCCATTATGAATGCCGACAATAATGACTGGCTGAACTGGCAGAGCATTATTGGCGATCGCAAAGTCTGGCGCTTCTCTCCCAATGCAGCAAACAGCGATTTTGCCGCGACAAACGTGCATGTGACTTCACATGGCACCGAGTTCACGCTGCAAACCCCAACCGGCAATGTGGATGTCACGCTGCCTCTGCCGGGTCGCCACAATATCGCCAATTCGCTGGCAGCAACGGCGCTTGCGATGGCGGTTGGCGCAAGCCTGGACGCGGTAAAACGTGGGCTGGCAAACCTGAAAGCGGTGCCGGGGCGTTTATTCCCGGTGCGGTTGGGTGAGAATCAACTGCTGCTGGATGACACCTATAACGCCAACGTCGGTTCTATGACTGCCGCTGCGCAGGTGTTATCTGAAATGCCGGGTTACCGCGTAATGGTGGTTGGCGATATGGCTGAGCTGGGTGATGAGAGTGAAGCGTGTCATATCCAGGTCGGTGAAGCGGCGAAAGCCGTTGGCATCGATAAAGTTCTCAGCGTCGGCACGTTGAGCAAAGCGTTGAGCAAAGCCAGCGGCGTAGGCGAGCATTTTAACGATAAAGCGGCAGTGACAGCGCGCTTAAAAGCGCTTATCGCTGAGCAGAAAATTATTACTATTTTGGTGAAAGGTTCACGTAGCTCCGCCATGGAAGAGGTGGTACGCGAATTACAGGAGAACGGGACATGTTAGTGTGGCTGGCCGAACATTTGGTCAAATATTATTCCGGCTTTAACGTCTTTTCCTATTTGACGTTTCGCGCCATTGTCAGCCTGCTGACCGCGCTCTTCATCTCATTGTGGATGGGACCGCGCATGATAGCCCGCTTGCAAAAGCTCTCTTTTGGCCAGGTGGTGCGTACCGATGGTCCGGAATCGCACTTCAGTAAACGCGGCACGCCAACGATGGGCGGGATCATGATCCTGACCGCGATTGTGGTTTCTGTTGTGCTGTGGGCGTACCCATCCAACCCCTACGTCTGGTGCGTGCTGGTGGTACTGGTGGGTTATGGCGCGATTGGCTTTGTCGATGATTACCGCAAAGTGGTGCGTAAAGACACCAAGGGTCTGATTGCACGCTGGAAGTATTTCTGGATGTCAGTCATTGCGTTGGGTGTAGCGTTTGCGCTCTATCTGGCGGGGAAAGATACGCCCGCAACCGAACTGGTGGTGCCGTTCTTTAAAGATGTGATGCCGCAACTGGGCATGTTTTACATTCTGCTGGCTTATTTTGTGATTGTTGGCACCGGTAACGCGGTCAACCTAACGGATGGCCTGGATGGTCTGGCGATTATGCCGACGGTCTTCGTTGCCGGCGGTTTTGCGCTGGTGGCGTGGGCGACCGGCAACATGAATTTTGCTAATTACCTGCACATTCCCTATCTGCGTCACGCAGGGGAACTGGTGATTGTCTGTACGGCGATTGTCGGCGCAGGGTTGGGCTTCTTGTGGTTTAACACCTATCCGGCACAGGTCTTTATGGGTGATGTCGGTTCACTGGCGCTGGGCGGCGCGCTGGGCATTATCGCCGTGCTGCTGCGCCAGGAGTTTCTGCTGGTGATCATGGGTGGGGTGTTTGTGGTGGAAACACTGTCGGTCATTTTGCAGGTCGGTTCATTCAAACTGCGTGGCCAACGTATTTTTCGTATGGCGCCGATTCATCACCACTATGAACTGAAAGGCTGGCCGGAACCGCGCGTGATCGTGCGCTTCTGGATTATTTCGCTGATGCTGGTGCTGATTGGCCTGGCAACGCTGAAGGTACGTTAATCATGGCTGATTACCAGGGTAAAAAAGTCGTCATCATCGGTTTGGGTCTCACAGGCCTTTCCTGCGTGGACTTTTTCCTCGCACGTGGTGTCACACCGCGAGTGATGGATACGCGCGTTTCTCCGCCGGGGCTGGACAAGCTGCCGGAGGCGGTGGAGCGCCATCTTGGTAGTCTTAACGATGACTGGTTGCTGGCCGCCGATCTGATTGTTGCCAGCCCAGGCATCTCGCTGGCGCATCCTTCTTTGAGCGCGGCGGCAGATGCTGGCGTTGAGATTGTTGGCGATATCGAGCTGTTTTGCCGTGAAGCGCAGGCACCGGTTATCGCGATTACCGGTTCCAACGGCAAAAGTACCGTGACCAAGCTGGTCGGCGAGATGGCCGAAGCTGCCGGGGTGAACGTCGGGGTCGGCGGTAATATCGGTCTGCCGGCGCTGATGCTCCTCGACGATGAGCGCGAACTCTATGTGCTTGAGCTTTCCAGCTTCCAGTTGGAAACGACGTCAAGCCTGCACGCGGCGGCGGCCACCATCTTGAACGTCACGGAAGATCATATGGATCGCTATCCGTTTGGGTTGCAGCAATATCGTGCCGCCAAGCTGCGCGTCTATGAAAATGCGAAAGTGTGCGTGGTGAATTCCGATGACGCGTTGACGATGCCGGTACGCGGCGCAGATGAGCGTTGTGTCAGTTTTGGCGTTGATGTCGGCGATTACCACTTAAACCGCCAACAAGGTGAAACCTGGCTGCGCGTGAAAGGTGAGAAAGTGCTGAACGTGGCTGAGATGAAACTGAGCGGCCAGCACAACTACACCAACGCGCTGGCAGCGCTGGCGCTGGCTGATGCCGTCGGTTTACCGCGCGCCAGCAGCCTGAAAGCGTTGACGACGTTTACCGGGCTGGCGCACCGCTTCCAGCTGGCGCTGGAGCATAACGGCGTGCGCTGGATTAACGACTCAAAAGCAACGAATGTCGGCAGTACTGAAGCGGCATTAAATGGTTTGCATATTGACGGCACGCTGCATTTACTGCTCGGCGGCGACGGGAAGTCGGCTGATTTCTCGCCGCTGAAGCGTTATTTGGGCGGCGATCGTATCCGTCTTTACTGCTTCGGCCGTGACGGCGCGGAGTTGGCGGCGCTGCGTCCGGAAATCGCGGATCAAACCGAGACAATGGATCAGGCCATGCGGCTAATCGCGACCCGTGTACAGCCTGGCGATATGGTGCTGTTGTCACCTGCTTGCGCCAGCCTCGATCAGTTTAAGAATTTCGAACAACGGGGCGATGTCTTTACCCGTCTGGCGCAGGAGTTAGGCTGATGCGTTTAACGCTCCCCCGCTCAAGAATGCCGCGCCTGCCCGGATTTAGCATCCTGGCCTGGCTTTTCGCGGCGTTAAAAGGCTGGGTCATGGGCTCGCGACAGAAGGACACCGACAGCCTGGTCATGTATGACCGTACGCTGCTGTGGCTGACGCTGGGCCTTGCGGCAATCGGCTTCATCATGGTGACGTCGGCGTCGATGCCTGTTGGGCAGCGCCTGACGGATGATCCGTTCTTCTTCGCCAAGCGTCACGCGCTGTATCTGTTCCTGGCGTTTTGTATGTCGATGGTGACATTGCGGCTGCCAATGGATTTCTGGCAAAAATACAGTTCAGCAATGCTGATCGCTGCGATCATCATGCTGCTGGTGGTGCTGGTTGTGGGGAGTTCGATCAACGGGGCATCGCGCTGGATTGACCTCGGGCTGATGCGTTTCCAGCCGGCGGAGTTCACCAAGCTGTCGCTGTTCTGCTATCTGGCCAACTACCTGGTGCGCAAAGTCGACGAAGTGCGAAACAACCTGCGCGGCTTCTTAAAACCGATGGGCGTAATCCTGGTGCTGGCGGTGTTGCTGCTGGCGCAGCCGGACTTGGGTACGGTGGTTGTACTGTTTATTACCACGCTGGCGATGCTGTTCCTGGCGGGGGCGAAATTGTGGCAGTTCATCGCCATTATCGGGATGGGTATTTCCGCAGTGGTACTGCTGATCCTTGCCGAACCTTATCGTATTCGCCGCGTAACGTCGTTCTGGAACCCGTGGGAAGATCCCTTTGGTAGCGGTTATCAGCTTACCCAGTCGTTAATGGCGTTTGGTCGCGGTGAATTGTGGGGCCAGGGTTTAGGTAATTCGGTTCAGAAACTGGAATATCTGCCGGAAGCACACACCGACTTTATCTTCTCCATTATCGGGGAAGAACTCGGTTATATCGGTGTGGTATTGGCACTTTTAATGGTATTCTTCGTCGCTTTCCGCGCCATGTCCATTGGGCGGAAAGCGCTGGAAATTGATCACCGTTTTTCGGGGTTTCTGGCCTGTTCAATAGGTATCTGGTTTAGCTTCCAGGCGCTGGTTAACGTTGGTGCAGCAGCAGGTATGCTGCCGACCAAAGGGTTGACGCTGCCGCTTATCAGTTACGGTGGTTCCAGTTTATTAATTATGTCAGTGGCGATTACGCTGCTGCTACGCATAGATTATGAAACGCGTCTGGAGAAAGCCCAGGCGTTTACACGAGGTGTGTGATGAGTGGTCAACCAAAGCGGTTAATGGTGATGGCGGGCGGTACCGGTGGGCATGTTTTCCCCGGGCTCGCGGTCGCGCACCATTTGATGGATCAGGGCTGGCAAGTGCGCTGGCTCGGAACCGCCGATCGCATGGAGGCTGACCTGGTGCCGAAACACGGCATTGAGATCGATTTTATCCGCATCTCTGGTCTGCGCGGCAAAGGTATTAAGGCGCAGTTGCTGGCGCCGGTGCGTATCTTCAATGCCTGGCGTCAGGCGCGCGCCATTATGCAACGCTTTAAGCCTGATGTGGTGCTGGGGATGGGTGGCTATGTTTCCGGTCCCGGTGGGCTCGCGGCCTGGTCGCTTGGTATTCCGGTGGTGCTGCATGAGCAAAACGGCATTGCCGGTTTGACCAACAAATGGCTGGCGAAAATCGCCACCAAAGTGATGCAGGCGTTTCCGGGGGCTTTCCCGACAGCGGAAGTGGTGGGGAACCCGGTGCGTGTCGATGTGTTGGCGCTGCCGCTGCCGCAGCAACGCTTGCCCGGTCGTGAAGGCCCGGTGCGGGTACTGGTTGTCGGTGGTTCGCAAGGCGCACGTGTGCTTAACCAGACGATGCCGCAGGTTGCGGCAAAGTTAGGCGCTGCTGTCACTATCTGGCATCAGAGCGGGAAGGGTGCGCAGCAGGAGGTTGAGCGAGCTTATGCAAGCGCTGGCGAACCTCAGCATAAAGTTACTGAGTTTATTGACGATATGGCACAAGCATATGCCTGGGCGGATGTGGTGGTTTGCCGCTCCGGCGCGCTGACGGTCAGCGAGATCGCCGCAGCAGGTTTACCGGCGCTGTTTGTACCGTTCCAGCACAAGGACCGGCAGCAGTACTGGAATGCCTTGCCGTTGGAAAAAGCGGGCGCTGCAAAGATTCTGGAGCAGCCGCAATTTACCGTTGATGCGGTGGCTGCAACGCTCGCGGGCTGGAACCGCGAAGCATTACTGGAGATGGCCGAACGCGCGCGCGCGGCAGCTATCCCCGATGCTACCGAACGGGTGGCAAACGAAGTGAGCCTGGCAGCGCAGGCATAAATACTGGCGACGCCTTTTGCGTCGCGCAAATTTAAGTAGTCGATGGCGTTTAGAGAATGAATACACAAGAACTGGCGAAACTGCGTTCAATCGTGCCCGAGATGCGTCGCGTCCGGCACATTCACTTTGTCGGCATTGGCGGTGCTGGCATGGGCGGTATTGCCGAAGTGCTGGCCAACGAAGGCTACCAGATTAGCGGCTCCGATTTGGCGCCGAATCCGGTTACGCAGCAATTGACGTCGCTTGGCGCCACGATTTATTTCAACCACCGCCCGGAAAACGTGAGCGATGCGAGCGTTGTGGTGGCTTCCAGCGCGATCTCTGCCGATAACCCGGAAATCGTAGCGGCGCATGAAGCGCGCATTCCGGTGATCCGCCGCGCTGAGATGCTGGCGGAATTAATGCGTTTTCGCCACGGCATTGCCATTGCCGGTACGCACGGCAAAACGACCACCACCGCGATGGTGGCAAGTATTTATGCAGAAGCCGGGCTGGACCCGACTTTTGTTAATGGTGGCCTGGTTAAAGCCGCTGGCGTGCATGCGCGCCTGGGGCATAGCCGTTACCTGATTGCGGAAGCGGATGAGAGCGATGCCTCGTTCCTGCATCTGCAGCCGATGGTGGCGATTGTCACCAATATCGAAGCTGACCATATGGATACTTACCAGGGTGACTTCGAAAATTTAAAAACGACCTTTATCAACTTCCTGCACAACCTGCCGTTCTATGGCCGTGCGGTGATGTGCGTCGACGATCCTGTTATTCGTGAGCTGTTGCCGCGAGTAGGTCGCCAGATTACCACCTACGGTTTTAGTGATGATGCGGATGTTCGCGTGGAAAACTACCGTCAGGTTGGGCCGCAGGGGCACTTTACGCTGGTGCGCCAGGATAAACCGGAACTGCGCGTGACGCTGAATGCGCCAGGTCGCCATAACGCGTTAAACGCGGCGGCGGCTGTTGCGGTAGCGACGGAAGAGGGGATCGAAGATGACGCGATCCTGCGCGCGCTTGAAAGCTTCCAGGGCACAGGCCGCCGTTTTGATTTCCTTGGTGAATACCCGCTGCAAGATGTAAACGGTAAAACCGGTACCGCGATGCTGGTTGACGATTATGGTCACCATCCGACAGAAGTGGATGCCACTATCAAAGCGGCGCGTGCGGGCTGGCCGGATAAAAACCTGGTGATGTTGTTTCAGCCGCACCGTTACACGCGTACTCGAGATCTGTATGACGATTTCGCCAATGTGCTGACCCAGGTGGATTCACTGCTGATGCTGGAAGTTTATCCGGCGGGTGAAGCGGCGATCCCGGGCGCAGATAGCCGTTCTCTGTGTCGCACTATTCGCGGTCGCGGCAAGATCGATCCGATTCTGGTGTCCGATCCGGCGCAGGTTGCCGCGATGCTGGCACCGGTGCTGACCGGCAACGATCTGATCCTGATCCAGGGCGCTGGTAACGTCGGTAAGATTGCGCGCAGCCTGGCCGAGAGCAAACTGAAACCGCAGATTGTGGAGGAGGAGCGCCGTGGCTGAGAAAGTAGCGGTTCTGCTGGGCGGAACCTCCGCCGAGCGTGACGTTTCGCTTAATTCCGGTGCAGCGGTGCTGGCAGGTTTGCGTGAAGGCGGCGTTGATGCGCATGGTGTTGATCCGCGCGATGTGGATGTCACCCGCCTGAAAGAGATGGGTTTCAGTAAAGCGTTTATCGCCTTGCATGGTCGCGGCGGTGAAGATGGCACTCTGCAGGGGCTACTGGAATTAACCGATATTCCTTATACCGGAAGCGGTGTGATGGCCTCGGCGATTTCAATGGATAAAGGGCGCAGCAAGCTGCTGTGGCAGGGGGCGGGGTTACCCGTTGCGCCGTGGGTGGCACTGACGCGCAGCGAATTTGAATCAGGCCTGAAAACTATTGATATTCAACGCATTGAGGTGCTGGGGTTACCTGTTATTGTCAAGCCCAGCCGCGAAGGTTCAAGCGTCGGGATGTCAAAGGTCGATAAAAGTGAAGGACTGCATGCTGCATTAGCGCTTGCATTTCAACATGATGATGAAGTTCTGATTGAAAAATGGCTCAGTGGGCCTGAATTTACCGTCGCCCTGCTTGGAAATGAAATTTTACCGTCGATTCGTATTCAACCGGCGGGAATCTTCTATGATTATGAGGCGAAATATCTCTCTGATGAGACGAAGTATTTTTGCCCATCAGGTCTGGAAGTGGACGATGAAGCAGCATTACATGTCCTGGTGCGTGAAGCCTGGCAAGTTTTAGGCTGCCGTGGGTGGGGCCGTATCGATGTCATGCTGGACAGCGATGGACAATTTTATTTGCTGGAAGCGAATACCTCGCCAGGAATGACCAGCCACAGCCTGGTGCCGATGGCGGCACGTCAGGCAGGGTTGAGCTTTTCCCAGTTAGTTGTTCGTATTCTGGAATTGGCGGAGTGATATGTCACAGGCTGCGCTGAACACGCGAAATCGCGAAGCGGAGGCTGTCAAAATCTCCCGCCGCAACAATGGAACGCGTCTTGCAGGTATAGTATTCCTGCTGACGGTGCTGTGCACTGTGTTGGTGAGTGGCTGGGTGGTACTGGGTTGGATGGACGACGCACAGCGTTTGCCGTTATCAAAGCTGGTGTTGACAGGCGATCGTCATTACACCCGCAACGATGATATTCGCCAATCTATTTTGGCGTTGGGCGCGCCCGGCACGTTTATGACGCAGGACGTTAACATCATTCAAAGCCAGATAGAACGTCTGCCCTGGATCAAGCAGGCGAGCGTCAGAAAACAGTGGCCAGACGAATTGAAGATTCATCTGGTTGAATATGTGCCCATTGCGCGGTGGAATGATCAGCATATGGTTGATGTGGACGGCAACGCATTTAGCGTGCCGGCCGAACGAACCAGTAAACAGATTTTACCGATGTTGTACGGCCCTGAAGGGAGCGAAAGCGAAGTATTACAGGGCTACCGTGACATGGGGCAAGTGCTGGCAAAGGATAAATTCACGTTAAAAGAGGCGGCGATGACCGCGCGGCGTTCATGGCAAGTGACGCTCAGCAATGACATCAAGCTTAATCTGGGCCGTGGCGATACGATGAAACGTCTGGCGCGCTTTGTGGAACTCTACCCGGTTCTCCAGCAGCAGGCGCAAACGGATGGCAAAGAGATTAGCTACGTGGATTTACGCTATGACTCAGGTGCGGCCGTAGGCTGGAAAGTGGCCCCTGTTCAGGAACCGAATCAGCAGCAAAATCAGGCACAACAGAATCAGGCACAGGCAGAGCAACAATGATCAAGGCGACGGACAGAAAACTGGTAGTAGGACTGGAGATTGGCACCGCGAAGGTCGCCGCTTTAGTAGGGGAAGTTCTGCCCGACGGTATTGTGAATATCATTGGCGTAGGCAGTTGTCCGTCTCGTGGGATGGATAAAGGCGGAGTGAACGATCTGGAATCGGTGGTGAAATGCGTTCAGCGCGCTATCGATCAGGCTGAATTGATGGCCGATTGCCAGATTTCATCGGTCTACCTTGCGCTCTCGGGGAAGCATATTAGCTGTCAGAACGAGATTGGTATGGTGCCAATTTCGGAAGAAGAAGTTACGCAGGAAGATGTGGAAAACGTGGTGCATACGGCTAAATCGGTACGTGTGCGCGATGAACACCGTGTTTTACATGTGATTCCGCAGGAGTACGCTATCGACTACCAGGAAGGGATCAAAAACCCGGTAGGTCTGTCTGGCGTACGCATGCAGGCGAAAGTGCATTTGATTACTTGCCATAACGATATGGCGAAAAACATCGTTAAAGCCGTTGAACGATGTGGTTTGAAAGTTGACCAACTTATTTTTGCCGGACTGGCTTCCAGCTACTCCGTGCTGACTGAAGATGAACGTGAGCTGGGTGTCTGCGTCGTCGACATCGGCGGTGGTACAATGGATATGGCGGTTTATACCGGCGGTGCGCTGCGTCATACCAAAGTTATCCCTTACGCGGGGAACGTGGTAACCAGCGACATTGCGTATGCCTTTGGTACACCACCGAGCGATGCTGAGGCGATTAAAGTTCGCCACGGTTGTGCACTGGGTTCGCTGGTTGGCAAAGACGAGAGCGTTGAGGTACCGAGTGTTGGCGGCCGTCCGCCACGTAGCCTGCAGCGTCAGACGCTGGCAGACGTTATAGAGCCGCGCTACACCGAGCTGCTCAACCTGGTGAACGACGAAATTTTGCAGTTACAGGAACAGCTTCGCCAACAAGGTGTGAAACATCATCTGGCGGCGGGGATTGTGTTGACCGGCGGTGCGGCGCAAATGGAAGGCCTGGCGGCCTGCGCGCAGCGCGTGTTCCATACGCAGGTGCGTATTGGTGCGCCGCTCAATATTACTGGTTTAACGGATTACGCCCAGGAGCCGTACTATTCAACGGCGGTGGGGTTGCTGCACTACGGGAAAGAGACCCATTTAAGTGGTGAAGCAGAAGTTGAAAAACGCGTGTCAGTCGGTTCGTGGTTCAAACGAATCAACAGCTGGCTGCGAAAAGAGTTTTAATTTTTTTCAGAGACCGTAGAGAATTAACGGTTTCAGGCGACAGGCACAACGGAGAGAGATTATGTTTGAACCGATGGAATTAACCAACGACGCGGTGATTAAAGTCATCGGCGTCGGTGGCGGCGGCGGTAACGCCGTAGAGCATATGGTGCGCGAGCGCATTGAAGGGGTTGAGTTCTTCGCGGTGAATACTGACGCTCAGGCGTTGCGTAAAACAGCGGTGGGGCAAACCATTCAGATCGGTGGTGGTATCACCAAAGGTCTGGGCGCTGGAGCAAACCCTGAAGTTGGCCGTAACGCGGCGGAAGAGGATCGTGAAGCGCTGCGCGCTGCGCTGGAAGGCGCTGACATGGTCTTTATCGCAGCGGGTATGGGCGGCGGTACCGGTACCGGTGCGGCACCTGTAGTGGCTGAAGTTGCAAAAGATCTGGGTATCCTGACCGTTGCTGTCGTGACTAAGCCTTTCAATTTTGAAGGTAAGAAGCGTATGGCATTTGCGGAGCAGGGGATCACGGAGCTGTCCAAGCATGTGGACTCGCTGATCACCATCCCTAATGACAAGCTGCTGAAAGTGCTGGGTCGTGGTATTTCGCTGCTGGATGCATTTGGCGCGGCGAACGATGTGCTGAAAGGCGCAGTGCAGGGTATTGCAGAACTGATTACCCGTCCGGGTCTGATGAACGTCGACTTTGCTGACGTGCGCACCGTGATGTCCGAAATGGGCTACGCGATGATGGGCTCTGGCGTTGCCAGCGGCGAAGATCGCGCGGAAGAAGCGGCCGAAATGGCCATTTCCAGCCCGCTGCTGGAAGATATCGATCTGTCTGGTGCGCGTGGTGTGCTGGTTAACATCACGGCGGGCTTCGACCTGCGTCTGGATGAGTTCGAGACCGTAGGTAATACTATCCGTGCGTTTGCATCGGATAACGCAACTGTGGTTATCGGTACTTCCCTTGATCCGGATATGAACGACGAACTGCGTGTTACTGTTGTAGCGACTGGTATCGGTATGGACAAGCGTCCGGAAATTACCCTGGTCACCAATAAACAAGCGCAGCAGCCGGTAATGGATCGCTATCAGCAGCACGGCATGCAGCCGATGCAGCAGGAGCAGAAACCAGCGAAAGTGGTTAACGACAATACGCCGCAGACCACTAAAGAGCCTGATTATCTGGATATTCCTGCGTTTTTGCGTAAGCAAGCAGATTAAGAATTTGCTGGAAGTTGGGCTTCGTCGCTCTTTGTGCTAAACTGGCCGTCCGATTGTGTTATACAATTTGGTTGGATTGGTAATTAGGCGAGATTATACGATGATCAAACAAAGGACACTTAAACGTATCGTTCAGGCGACTGGTGTCGGTTTACATACCGGCAAGAAAGTCACACTGACGTTGCGCCCTGCGCCGGCAAATACCGGGGTCATCTATCGTCGCACTGACTTAAATCCACCGGTAGATTTCCCGGCTGATGCTAAATCTGTGCGTGATACAATGCTCTGTACTTGTCTGGTCGACGAGCATGACGTGCGGATTTCAACCGTTGAGCACTTAAATGCTGCTCTGGCGGGCTTAGGCATCGACAACATTATTGTCGAAGTTGACGCGCCGGAAATTCCGATTATGGATGGCAGTGCTGCACCATTCGTTTACCTGCTGCTGGATGCAGGGCTCGAAGAGCTGAACAGTGCCAAAAAATTTGTTCGCATCAAAGAAACGGTGCGCGTTGAAGACGGTGACAAGTGGGCTGAGTTCAAACCGCATAACGGTTTTACACTCGACTTCACCATCGACTTTAACCACCCGGCAATTGATGCCAGTACGCAACGTTACGCGATGAACTTCTCTGCTGACGCGTTTATGCGCCAGATTAGCCGTGCGCGTACCTTCGGTTTCATGCGTGATATCGAATACCTCCAGTCTCGCGGATTGTGCCTGGGCGGTAGCTTCGATTGTGCCATCGTAGTGGATGATTATCGCGTACTGAACGAAGACGGTCTGCGTTTCGAAGATGAATTTGTTCGTCACAAAATGCTGGATGCAATTGGCGATCTGTTCATGTGTGGTCACAACATTATTGGTGCATTTACCGCTTATAAATCCGGTCATGCGCTGAATAATAAATTGTTGCAGGCTGTTCTGGCGAAACAGGAAGCTTGGGAATATGTGACTTTCGAAGACGAAGCAGAACTGCCGCTGGCATTCAAAGCCCCGTCAATGGTTCTGGCGTAACGCTATAACCTCAAAATCGACTGGTTAACCTGGCACTCTCTCCGGTCAGGGAAACCAGTCGTTTTTATTTGTGCATTTCATCAAAAACGCCAGTGCGCGGATCCAATTCAAAACCTTATCTTCCCGCTTTTTCTAGTGCGACTGCTGCTTTCCTGTCCAGTTTTCTACCTTGCAACGCCCGAATACTGCTGTGGCGTAGTGGCTTTAGTGGTAAGATTTGGGGCGCAAAACGACATATACTGACGCATTTTGAGACAGGCGTTATTTTAGGGTGGAGCAAGTGAGCGGAATACTGACGCGCTGGCGACAATTTGGCAGACGCTATTTCTGGCCGCATCTCTTATTAGGGATGGTCGCGGCGAGTTTTGGTTTACCTGCGCTTGCCAGTAATACAGAAACAGCCCAGCCCGCACGCGAAACGACCCGCAATCACGATAACGCCAGTGCGGTCAATTTCAGCAGTTTTGCCTTACTGGAAGCGAAGCGCCGTCCGAACTTCACTGTCGACTATTGGCACCAGCATGCCATTCGCACCGTTATTCGTCACCTTTCGTTCGCCATGGCACCGCAAGCGCTGCCGGTGGCAACGGAAGAGCCGTTGCCGATTCAGGTACATCATCTTGCTTTGCTGGACACGCTCAGCGCGCTGCTGACGCTGGAAAGCAAGCCGCCAGCAATTGTTCGTCTTGCTGCCCAAACCACCTTCGTACCGCATACCGCGTTTCGCGTTTCCACCTGGATAAGCCAGGTACAAGGTATCCGCGCCGGGCCTCAGCGTCTCAGCTAAAAAAACGAGTCTTTTTATCCATTTTTAGCTCCATAAACGGGGCGCTTGAGATTTTTATTATGCTTACCAATTTGTTAACTAAAGTATTCGGTAGTCGTAACGATCGTACGCTGCGTCGCATGCGTAAAACTGTTGCCCAGATTAACGCCATGGAACCGGCCATGGAGCAGCTCAGCGATGACGAGCTGAAAGGTAAAACTGCTGAGTTTCGCGCGCGTCTGGAAAAAGGCGAAAGCGTAGATAGCCTGCTGCCAGAAGCATTCGCCGTCGTGCGAGAAGCGAGTAAACGCGTGTTCGGCATGCGCCATTTCGATGTGCAGTTGCTGGGCGGTATGGTTCTTAACGATCGCTGTATCGCAGAGATGCGTACCGGTGAAGGGAAAACGTTAACCGCAACATTGCCGGCCTACCTGAATGCTCTGAGCGGTAAGGGCGTGCACGTCGTAACCGTGAACGACTATCTGGCGCAACGTGACGCCGAAAACAACCGCCCACTGTTTGAATTCCTCGGTCTGAGCGTTGGCATCAACCTGCCGGGCATGCCGTCTGTCGCTAAGCGCGAAGCCTATGCTGCTGACATTACTTACGGTACAAACAACGAATACGGCTTCGATTACCTGCGCGATAACATGGCGTTCAGCCCTGAAGAACGCGTGCAACGTAAACTGCACTACGCGCTGGTGGATGAGGTCGACTCCATCCTGATCGATGAAGCGCGTACTCCGCTGATCATCTCTGGTCCGGCGGAAGACAGCTCCGATCTGTATAAAAAAGTAAATAAAATCATTCCGCACCTGATCCGTCAGGAGAAAGAGGATTCCGACACTTTCCAGGGCGAAGGCCACTTCTCGGTAGACGAGAAAGCGCGTCAGGTTACCCTAACCGAACGTGGTCTGGTGCTGATTGAAGAGCTGCTGGTGAAAGAAGGTATCATGGAAGAGGGTGAGTCGCTCTACTCGCCAGCGAATATCATGCTGATGCACCACGTCACTGCCGCTCTGCGTGCGCATGTGCTGTTTACCCGTGATGTGGACTACATCGTGAAAGATGGCGAAGTCATCATCGTTGACGAACATACCGGGCGTACCATGCAGGGACGTCGCTGGTCCGATGGTCTGCACCAGGCCGTTGAAGCCAAAGAAGGCGTGGAAATCCAGAATGAAAACCAGACTCTGGCCTCCATTACCTTCCAGAACTATTTCCGTCTGTATGAAAAACTCGCCGGGATGACCGGTACTGCGGATACCGAAGCGTTTGAATTCAGTTCAATTTATAAACTGGATACCGTTGTCGTTCCGACTAACCGCCCGATGATCCGTAAAGATATGCCGGATCTGGTCTATATGACCGAAGCGGAGAAAATTCAGGCGATTATCGAAGACATCAAAGAGCGTACGGCAAAAGGTCAGCCAGTGCTGGTGGGGACTATCTCCATCGAAAAATCAGAAGTTGTGTCCAATGAGCTGACAAAAGCGGGCATCAAGCACAACGTTCTGAACGCCAAATTCCACGCCAAAGAAGCAGAGATCGTGGCGCAAGCGGGCTACACTGGTGCGGTGACCATTGCGACAAACATGGCGGGTCGTGGTACGGATATCGTGCTGGGCGGCAGCTGGCAGGCTGAGCTGGCAGAGATCGAAGAGCCAACGCCTGAGCAAATCGCCAAAGTGAAAGCCGACTGGCAGGTGCGTCACGACGCAGTACTGGCGGCAGGCGGCCTGCACATTATCGGTACTGAGCGTCATGAATCACGCCGTATCGATAACCAGTTGCGTGGTCGTTCTGGTCGTCAGGGCGATGCGGGTTCCTCCCGTTTCTATCTTTCCATGGAAGATGCGCTGATGCGTATTTTCGCCTCCGACCGTGTTTCCGGCATGATGCGTAAGCTGGGGATGAAGCCGGGCGAAGCGATTGAGCACCCGTGGGTCACGAAAGCCATTGCCAACGCCCAGCGTAAAGTGGAAAGCCGCAACTTTGATATTCGTAAGCAACTGCTGGAATACGATGATGTGGCCAACGATCAGCGTCGTGCGATTTACACCCAGCGTAACGAATTGCTGGATGTGTCTGATGTCAGCGAAACGATTACCAGCATCCGTGAAGATGTCTTTAAAGCGACTATTGACGGCCATATTCCGCCGCAGTCGCTGGAAGAGATGTGGGATGTCCCGGGTCTGCAGGAACGCCTGAAAAACGACTTCGACCTCGACTTGCCGATTGCAGAATGGCTGGACAAAGAGCCGGATCTGCATGAAGAAACGTTGCGTGAACGTATTCTGCAAAGCGCGGTAGAAACCTATCAGCGCAAAGAGGAAGTTGTTGGCGCCGAGATGATGCGTCACTTCGAAAAAGGCGTAATGCTGCAAACGCTCGATTCTCTGTGGAAAGAGCACCTGGCAGCGATGGATTATCTGCGTCAGGGTATCCACCTGCGTGGTTATGCGCAAAAAGATCCGAAGCAGGAATATAAGCGTGAATCCTTCGCTATGTTTGCTGCAATGCTGGAGTCGCTGAAATACGAAGTCATCAGCACGCTGAGTAAGGTTCAGGTGCGTATGCCGGAAGAAGTGGAAGAGATGGAGCTGCAGCGTCGTCAGGAAGCTGAGCGTCTGGCGCAGATGCAGCAACTTAGCCACCAGGATGACGAATCCGCCGCTGCGGCAGAACTTGCCTCGCAAACTGGCGAACGCAAAGTAGGGCGCAACGATCCATGCCCGTGTGGTTCCGGTAAAAAATACAAACAGTGCCACGGGCGTCTGGCATAACCCGTTGATAATAATTACTAAGGCGCAGATATCTGCGCCTTTTTTATGAGATCTGCAGAATGAAAATACTCAACATCGCCGTAGGGATCATCCGTAATCCGCAAGGAGAAATTTTTATTACCCGCCGAGCCGCCGATGCGCATATGGCAAATAAACTGGAATTTCCGGGTGGCAAGATTGAAGCCGGTGAAACACCGGAACAAGCCATGATCCGTGAATTACAGGAAGAAGTGGGTATAACGCCTGTTGAAACAGTACTGTTTGATAAGCTGGAATATCAGTTCCCGGATCGCCATATCACGTTGTGGTTCTGGCTGGTAGAGCGCTGGGAAGGGCAGCCCTGGGGTAAAGAGGGACAGCCAGGCGAGTGGATAGCGCAGGATAAGCTGAATGCGGAAGATTTCCCGCCCGCGAATGAACCCGTAATAACCAAGCTGGCGCAGCGCTAAGCAACGCGCCAGCAGGTTCGCAGGCGACTACGGCTGCTCTTCACTCCAGTCATCGCTGTCGGATAGATCGCCTGAACTTGGAATACGCTTCTCTTCTGCTGCCCATTCGCCTAAGTCAATAAGCTGACAGCGTTTGGAGCAGAAGGGGCGAAACGGGCTTTCTTCACCCCAGACCACAGATTTGCCGCAGGTTGGGCAGTTAACCATCGTAGCTTCAGTCATTACGGAACTCCTTAACAGCAGGCCAGTTCAAAATCCAGCCGCTCCGGTACCAGGCCGTTTTCGCTGTCGAGGGGCATAAAACGAATAGCAAAGCGGCTCTTATGGCCGGAAATTTGTGGATATAAACGGTCTTTCAAAGGCAATTGCAGGCGCAACAAATCGGCATCTTCGCCATTATCCTGGTAAAAACCATTCAGGCTGGTCTGGCGCCGAAATGGTGCAGCATTGCGAATAAGATCAAGGATCAGGGACAACGTTGCGCGTAGCGGTTCAAGGCTTGCAAGCCATAATTCGATTTGCGCATCTCGCTGTTCTTGCGGTAAATACAGCCACATATGCAAAGTGGGTAAATCGAAACTACAACATCCGCCGGGGATGCTCAGGCGCTGGCGCACCAGCCCAATCAGACGATCTTCACGTAATAACTGACCGATGCGCGGTGCGGTCATCAGCACAGCGCCGCTCTCTTTCAACTGCTGGCGGATAGCCTCAATACGATTAAGATCAACACCGGGTACTTCGCTCCAGGCGCGCAGTTTACGCTGCTGGCGCTCCAGTTCTTTCAGTAATTCAGTGCGGGTATCGCCCCGCTCAAACACATCCAGCAATTCACCTACGTTGCGGAAAAAATGCAGCGCGCCAGCATGATCGCTCACCGGTAAATGAACCGAAAGTTGTTGCAGTAAAAACTCAACGCGCAGCCAGGTACGCATCTTTTCGTTAAGCGGATGTTCAAAAAGGATGTGGGTGTGCATTACGGTTTTTCCTGTGATACGGCCTGCGAAGCATAGTGTAGATAGGCTGCGTGCAGGCGGGCAACATCCGATGCTATCGCATCTGGTGCGCCATTATTGTCAATAACATCATCCGCGATGGCAATTCGCGCTTCACGCGAGGCCTGGGCCGCGAGAATTTTTTCTGCATGTTCGCGGCTGACGCCATCACGCTGCATGGTGCGTGAAATCTGTGTCTCAACCGGGACGTCGATGACTAAAACGCGATCGGCTTTATCATAAAGCTGGTTTTCCACCAGCAACGGAACAACCCACAGTACATAAGGTGACGTCGCTTGCGCAATCTGGCGTTGGGTCAGTTGTTGAATAAGCGGGTGGAGCAAACCATTTAGCCATGTTTTATCGGCTGGGGAAGCAAAAATATGTTCGCGCAACAAACGACGATTCAGTGAACCGTCCTTGTGAAGCATTTCAGCGCCGAAATGCCCGACAATGGCGCGTAATGCTTCGCTTCCGGGCTCCACAACCTGTCGTGCAATAATATCCGCGTCGATAACATTAACACCCAATGCAGCGAAGGCATTTGCCACGGTGCTTTTACCGCTGCCGATGCCGCCAGTTAACGCGACCGTATACCCCATAACGCTGAGTCCTAAAATAGCCTGCCATTGATCACTATGCGCTTTTTTCCCTGCTTTCGTAACGGCATTTTGCCGTCTCTAATAAGGGAAAAACGCAAAAGTGCTAATATAATTATTAAATTATTCAGTTGGTTGTGATTAAAGCAAGCGATAATGAAATCAATTAACCCAAACTTGCCTGTTCACCAGGTAAATTTATAGGATTGTAGCGTAAAAAAAGAGAATTTCGCAGTCTTGCGCGGCCCTTATTAGCGCGTATGATAGCGTCACTGGAGTTGTGAGTTTGTTATGTCGCCATTAACCCCAGGAATCTGCACACATGCGTATTGAAGAAGATCTGAAGTTAGGTTTTAAAGACGTTCTTATCCGCCCTAAACGTTCTACCCTCAAAAGCCGTTCCGATGTTGAACTGGAGCGCAAATTCACATTTAAACATTCCGGGATGAACTGGTCCGGCGTACCCGTTATCGCTGCCAATATGGATACCGTTGGCACGTTTGCGATGGCGAAAGCGTTGGCGTCCTTCGATATTCTTACCGCTGTACACAAACACTACTTTGTTGAAGACTGGAAAGCCTTTGTTCAGCGTGAATCTGCAGATGTGCTGCGTCATGTGATGGTTTCTACTGGTACATCCGATGCTGATTTCGAAAAAACCAAACAGATCCTCGCGTTACATGCAGATCTGAATTTTGTCTGCATCGATGTGGCGAACGGCTACTCAGAACATTTTGTGCAATTCGTTGCGAAAGCGCGTGAAGCCTGGCCGAATAAAACCATCTGTGCCGGTAACGTCGTAACAGGTGAAATGTGTGAGGAACTCATTCTTTCCGGTGCCGACATCGTGAAAGTAGGTATCGGCCCGGGTTCCGTATGTACCACACGTGTGAAAACTGGCGTTGGTTACCCTCAGTTGTCTGCGGTGATCGAGTGTGCCGATGCGGCTCACGGCCTCGGCGGCCAGATTGTCAGTGATGGCGGCTGTACCGTGCCTGGCGATGTGGCGAAAGCTTTCGGCGGCGGCGCGGATTTCGTCATGCTCGGCGGTATGCTGGCGGGCCATGAAGAGAGCGGTGGCACCATCGTTGAAGAAAACGGTGAGAAATTCATGCTTTTCTATGGCATGAGCTCCGAATCTGCCATGAATCGCCACGTTGGTGGTGTTGCAGGTTACCGTGCGGCGGAAGGCAAAACCGTGAAGCTGACGCTGCGTGGCCCGGTGGAAAATACTGCTCGCGATATCCTCGGCGGTTTGCGTTCTGCTTGTACTTATGTTGGCGCTTCCCGCCTGAAGGAGTTGACCAAACGCACCACCTTTATCCGCGTTCAGGAGCAGGAAAACCGCGTTTTCAATAGCCTCTGATAGTTTTGCAGGCGCACAACGTTGCGCCTGCATTATCCGCCACCACTCATCGCATCTCCCAGATGAAAGATGGGCAAATACATTGCCACAACTAATACCCCGATAATCAGCCCTGTCACCACCAGTAATAGCGGTTCCAGTACTGCTGCCAGACCATCAGCCTGACGCTGGGTTTGCTCGCTATGATGTTGCGCCAGATTCTCCAGCATACTATCCAGCGCGCCAGAAACTTCCCCTGTGCGAACGAGTTGAATACACAACGGCGGGAATTCACCGCTCTGTTGTAACGCCACCGAAATCGCCGCACCCTGGGTAATTTCCTGATGCGCGCGTTGCAGCACCGCCTGCCAGTAAGGGCAGGAGACGGTTTCCCGTACGCTCTCCAGCCCTTGCAAAAACGCGATCCCCGCACGCTGCGTTAGCGCCAGGACGGTAAATATCTGGCTCAGGCGCTGTCCACGAATCAGCGGGCCAATGATTGGGCATGCCAGAAGTAACCGCTGTCGATGGCGTTGCCAGCCTGCATGGTTGCGCAGCATCCGTAAAGCACCGCTTGTTAATAACGCGCAAACCATTAAGGGCAGAGCCGCTTGCTGCATGATCGCAGCACCCGCAATGACGCCTCGCGTCAGCATCGGCAGCGGAGTATTGAATGTGCGGTAAATGGCGGTAAATTCCGGCAGTACCAGATAGATCATGGCCAGTACCACGGCGGCAGTCAGTGAAAGGATGATTAACGGATAGCGCAGCGCTTTTTTCACCTTAAGCGTTAACTCTCGCTGCGCTTTTTGCTGGCTGGCGAGTTTAAAGCAGCACTCATCCAGCTTGCCGGTTAATTCTCCGGTGCGAATCATCGCCAGCCAGAGCGGTGGAAATACCTCTGGCCACTGGCGCAGTGCAGCGGAGAAGGTTTCCCCCTGTTCCAGCGCTTGTGCCAGGTGGTGTAACAATGCGCGCCATTGCTTTGCAGGGTGCTGTTCTGCCAGAAGTTGTAACCCTTCCGGCAACGTTAATCCTGCCCGCAGTAAGGTTGCCAGTTGATGAAGTAACTGGCTGCTGTGTTCCGGCTTCCACAGTGCACGCCGTATAACGCAGCGCTTTATAGCAAGCGGATGGATTTGCTGTTGGTATAACAGCAACAGTATGCTGGTGCGGTTTTCGCTCCAGAACAACCCACTTTGCAGTTCGCCGCTTTTCTCAAGCCCGGACCATTGCCAGAGTTGTTTACTGGCCATCAGCGAAACCCAATATCCGAACCAGTTCCTCGAACGTGGTCAGCCCTTGCTCAACGACGAGGCAGCCATGCTGAAAAAGCGTGGTCATCCCACCTGCGCGTGCTCGCTGTTCGATCTCATCCGCGCTGAGATCGCTGGCGATGGCCTGGCGAACGTCCGGGGTGATGGCGAGCACTTCGAATAACGCGACGCGTCCATAGAAACCGTGGTAGCACTGTTCACAACCTTCGGCGCGCCAGCGAGGCAGCGAACGCGGCCACAGATTGCCGGGCAAATGATGGTTTTCTACCCCCAGTTTGCGGCAATGCGGGCAAAGCTTTCTCACCAGCCGCTGCGCGACAACCAATGATAGGGCGGAGGAGATCATCCATCGCGCAACCCCCATTTGCTGAATGCGCACCAGCGTTTCGCTGGTGGAGTTAGTGTGCAATGTCGACAGCACCAGGTGACCGGTTTGTGCGGCTTTAATGGCAATTTCCGCCGTTTCGCCATCGCGGATTTCGCCGACCATGATGATATCGGGATCCTGGCGCAGTAAGGCGCGCAGCACGCTTTGAAAGGTCAACCCGGCACGTGGGTTTATCTGCGTCTGATTCAAACCGTCCAGTGGGATCTCGACCGGATCTTCAACGCTACAAATGTTAACTTCCTGCTTGTTACGCGCCTGAAGTGCGCTGTATAGCGTCACTGTTTTACCACTGCCAGTAGGCCCAGTGACCAGCAACAGCCCTTGCGGTTGCGCCAGCGCGTTATTAAAGAGCGCCATTTGCGCTTCTGTCATACCAAGGGCGGCGATCTCCAGTGCTTGGTTAACCTGGTGCAAAAGGCGCAAGACGACTTTTTCGCCGTGGCGGCAGGGCAGGGTTGCGATACGAAACGAAACGGACTGTCCAGACAACTCGACATTGAACTGTCCATCCTGAGGAAGGCGTCGTTCGGCAATATCAAGATTACCGAGTACTTTTAGCCTTGCTGTCAGGGTGCTGGCAAGTGAGCCGGGGAGCGGTGACAAAGCATGCAGCACCCCGTCGACACGCAGGCGAATAACATACTGGGTTTCGCCGGGTTCGAAATGAATGTCGGAGGCACGCAGCATCAGTGCCTGTTGCAGCGTGTGGTTTAAAATTTCAACCGCAGAGCCGCTCTCCTCTTTGGGTTCTTGTATTGCTGGCGCTGGAGCCTGCGCGGTTATCTGTTGGTGTTTATCCATCTGTTCTGCTGTCCAGCAGCGGATATCGATGCGTTTTTGCACCGCGAATTGCAGGGATTCCATCAACTCTGTGCTGGGGCTATCCACGACGGCAATAGTGAGCACATCGATTTCATTATTGAGCACTACTGCATTGTGGCGCTGGCAGAGCGCGATAAGTTTGTCCTCTTTCATTGCTGCTCCTTAGCGTCCGGTACGGAAAACATCTTCGCAAGCCTGCTGCAGTGCGCTATCCGCTTGCGTATTGCAAGTGCGCGTCCAACCCTGCATACCCTCGGCACTGTTCCACTGTGGCGTCATGACCACACTCAGTCCGTTCAGACTCTCTTGCCCGGTCAGCGTGACGATGCCTTTTGCAACGCTCATGGCAGAAACATATCGCGTGGTTGTCGGCGCAGGTATGCCATTACTGCTGGCATCGCAGGTCTCTAAGCCACCGCGCTCAAGCGCACATAACTCGATTGCGGTGCGATAGGGAACATAGGCTTGCAGCATGTCGGTGAGTGCGGCTTTACGCAGGTAGTTTTGATAGGCGGGAATACCGATAGCGCTCAAAATGGCAATGATGCCGATAACCACCATTAACTCAATTAAAGTGAATCCTTGCTGTCTGTTCATAAACGGCTCCTTGTTTTGAGCCGCTACTCTGTCAGCCCCTGGGCCGGCTGGCGAGGTGTAAAAAGAGAGGTGGGAAAGAGGCTTCCAGCGTTATTGATGGAATTGCAGTTCACCGCAAAAAAGGTGCGAGCTAACGCGCAAAAAAAACGGGCCAGTGGCCCGTTCAAGAGCGAGGACTAGCGAAAGCGCATTGACAGGTCGAGCGCGCGAACATGTTTGGTGAGTGCACCGACCGAGATGTAATCAACACCGGTTTCGGCGTATTCGCGCAGGGTTTCCTGCGTCACGTTGCCGGAAACTTCCAGCCGCGCCTGACCATGGGTACGCTTCACGGCTTCGCGCATTTGTTCAGTGGCGAAGTTATCCAGCATGATGATATCCGCTCCGGCTTTCAGGGCGTCGTCCAGCTCTTCCAGCGATTCCACCTCGACTTCAACCGGCACATCCGGGTGCATCCAGAAGGCTTGTTCTACCGCCTTACGTACAGAACCCGCAGCGATAATATGGTTCTCTTTGATCAGAAATGCATCGGAAAGGCCAAGCCGGTGGTTCGCGCCGCCGCCGCACAGTACCGCGTATTTCAGCGCGGTGCGCAGCCCCGGCAGCGTTTTGCGGGTATCCAGTAGTTGAGTTTTGGTGCCGCTGAGCAGATCCACATAGCGGCGCACTTCGCTGGCGACACCGGAAAGTGTCTGGACAAAATTGAGCGCGGTACGTTCGCCAGTGAGTAACACGCGCGAAGGGCCTTCAAGCTCAAATAGCGGCTGGTTGGCACGAATCGCATCACCATCCGCGACAAGCCAGGTGATAGCGACGTCATCGCCCGCCAGTTGAATAAAGACCTCTTCAACCCAGCGCTTGCCACAGAATACGCCGTCTTCACGGGTGATGATCACCGCATGAGAGCGGTTCTCTGGCGGTAACAATTGCGCGGTAATGTCGTTATTTGCATCGACTTCTCCACCCAGATCTTCACGCAGGGCCTGAGCCACTGCGGCGGGGATATCCAGCTCGATGCGTTCGAGCAGCGCGTCACGTCGGTGATCGGGGTTATAGCGGCGAGGCGGCATGATAAACTCCAAAAAGGGTAACGAATCACAAAGTTAGGTGATGTCCTGCTGGCAACGCCATTACGGGACACAGTGCAAACATGCTACTCTGAAGCGTGTTTCAGCACCATCCTCTATAAGGAGTTCCTTATGCAGTTACGCAAGGGCTGGCTGGTTGAGGCGCGGCATGTGCCGTCTCCCCATTTTGATTGCCGCCCGGACGATGAACAGCCTTCATTACTGGTGGTACATAATATTAGCTTGCCCCCCGGTAAATTTGGCGGCCCGTGGATAGACGCGCTGTTCACCGGCACGCTGGATGCCAGTGCCGATCCCTTCTTCGAAGAGATTGTTCATCTGCGTGTTTCCGCGCACTGCCTGATTCGCCGCGACGGTGAAATTGTGCAGTATGTGCCTTTCGATAAACGCGCCTGGCATGCGGGCGTCTCTTCGTATCATGGACGGGAACGCTGTAACGATTTTTCCATTGGTATCGAGCTCGAAGGCACCGATCATCTGCCTTATACCGATGTGCAATACCGCCAACTGGCGGCAGTGACTCGAACGGTGATTGAGCTTTACCCGTCGATTGCCGACAATATGACCGGGCATAGCGATATCGCCCCCGAACGCAAGACCGATCCCGGGCCGGCTTTTGATTGGGCAAGGTTCCGTGCGTTGGTTGCCGGTATGTCAGAAAAGGAGATGCCATGACGTTATTCACTCTGTTGCTGGTGTTAGTAGCAGAACGGCTGTTTAAACTGGGCGAGCACTGGCAACTGGATCATCGGATGGAAGTGCTGTTCCGGCGGGTAAAACACTACTCCATGTTCAGAACGTTGCTGATGACCGCGCTGGCGATGCTGGTTACCTTCCTGATTTTGCGTGCCTTGTATGGGCTGTTTTTCAATGTTCCGCTGCTGGTGGTATGGATTTTGTTCGGCGTGTTGTGTATCGGCGCGGGTAAAGTGCGGCTCCATTATCACGCCTATCTGAAAGCGGCAGCGCGCAATGACGCCCATGCTCACACGGCAATGGCGAATGAGTTGACGCTGATCCACGGTGTACCGCCAGGCTGCGACGAGCGCGAGTTTCTGCGCGAGTTGCAAAACGCGCTGGTGTGGATCAACTTCCGTTTTTATCTCGCGCCAATGTTTTGGTTTATCGTTGGTGCGTCGTGGGGGCCCGTATTGCTGGTGGGGTATGCCTCACTGCGTGCGTGGCAATACTGGCTGGCGCGTTACAAAACGCCAAACGAACGTCAGCAGTCGGGCATTGATGCGATTTTGCATCTGCTGGATTGGGTACCGGTACGCCTCGCGGGCGTGGTTTATGCACTGGTCGGGCACGGAGAAAAAGCGCTCCCGGCCTGGTTTGCCTCGTTGGGTGATCGTCATACTTCGCAGTACCAGGTGCTGACGCGTCTTGCGCAGTTCTCGCTGGCGCGCGAGCCGCACACCGATAAAGTCGAAACGCCGAAAGCCGCTGTCTCAATGGCGAAGAAAACGTCGCTGGTGCTGGTGGTCGTGGTGGCGTTGTTAACGATTTACGGCACGCTGATTTAACCGCGTGCCGCAGTATCACTGATTATCCGCTGCCGGGATGCCGAAATCGGGCATCCCGTTTTCTTGCCAGCGGATGGTTTTCAGGCGGGTATGGCGATTGGGATCGTAAAGCGGATCGCCTTCAATTTCGGTGTAGTTACGTGCGTGGTAGACCAGCACATCTTCCCCTTCCGGCGTTTGCGTAAAGCTGTTGTGCCCCGGGCCGTACTGGCGGTTTTCATAACTGGTTTTAAACACCGGCTGCGGCGATTTATACCAGTTTTTGGGATCCTGCGGATTGGCGTTGATATCAATCCACAACAAGCCCATACAGTAGTTTTCGTCGGTGGCGCTGGCGGAATAACTCACAAAAAGTTTATCGCCGTGAAACAATACCGCCGGGCCTTCATTGACCAGAAAACCACGACACTCCCAGTCAAACTCTGGTTTGCTTAACATGACCGGTTCGCCTTTCAGCGTCCACGGATTTTCCATTTCCGCCAGGTAAAGATTAGAGTTACCGGCAATATCCGGCGCTTTTTGCGCCCATAAATACCAGCGTTTCCCCTGATGCTCAAAGGTGGTTGCATCGAGCGCAAAGGTATCGAAAGGCGTTTTTACCTGGCCTTTTTCGACCCAGCGACCGCTGAGCGGATCGGCATCGGCATCGGCACACTCCAGCACAAACATGCGATGCTGGAACATATTCAGCGCATCCAGCGCCTTAGTCCATGTCGCGGCAAAATATAAATACCATTTACCATCAATGTGATGCAGTTCCGGCGCCCAGATAAGCTCGCTCATCGGCCCGCTTTGCGGTTTACGCCAGACTACGCTTGCCTGCGCGTGACGCAGACCTTCCAGCGTGGCGGCACGGCGGATCTCCAGTCGGTCATATTCCGGCACCGAGGCTACAAAGTAGTACTCGCCTTGATGGTGCAGGATAAACGGATCGGCACGCTGTTCAATAAACGGGTTCGGCCAGGTATTCATTATGCATTCCTTACGTTATCGCCCGCCGGTAAAGGCTGATTTTCCGTCAGTTCATGGTAGTTGACGCGGCGTTTTTCCAGATCCGCCTGGATCTGTTTCATCAATTCACGGTCGACTTTCAGCAGGCGCACCACGCCTGCGGTGATCAGGTAGCCCACGCCCGGAATAATGGTAAACAGCAGCATAATGCCGTTAATGGCGCTGGCGCTTTGCTGTTTGGCTCCGGCGTCATAGCCGTACCAGGAGAGCAGGAAACCGACCATCGCCCCGGCAACTGCCAGGCCCACTTTCAGGAAGAACAGGTTGCCGGAGAAGCTCATACCGGTAATGCGTTTACCGGTTTTCCACTCGCCGTAATCATCGACATCCGCCATCAGCGACCAGTGCAGCGGGGAAGGGATCTGATGCAGAATGTTGAGCAGGAAGTAGAGCACCACAATCAGCACCGTGGCGTGCGGGTCAAAGAAGTAAAAGGCGCAGGAGAAAAACGCCAGCACGATATTGGTCCAGAAGAAGACTTTCAGTTTGCACCAGCGGTCGGTCAGCACTTTTGCCAGCATACTGCCGAGCATCATGCCGACCACACCAAGGCTAATAAACATCGTCGCGAAATGGGTGCTTTCCCCCATCACCCAGGTGACATAATACATGGTGGCCGCCATGCGGATAAAACCAGGGCAAACGTTGCAGAGCGTCAGCAACAAGATGCGCACCCACTGATCGTTTTTCCACACATCTTTGAAATCTTTTTTCAGATCGTCATTGGTTGGCACCGCCGGGCGGATACGTTCGCGCACGGTGGCAAAACAGAACAGGAACATGCACATACCGATAAACGCCAGCACCGTCATTGCCATCTGGTAGCCTTTGGCTTTATCCGCACCGCCGAACCACTCGGCCATCGGCAGCAGCGTGAGCGACAACAGCAGGGTTGCAATGCCGACCATCACAAAGCGATACGACTGGCAGGCAACGCGCTCTTTCGGGTCGTTGGTGATCACACCGCCCAGCGAGCAGTAGGGGATATTGATCGCGGTATACGTCAGCGACAACAGGAAATAGGTGACAAAGGCATAGATAACTTTGCTGTTATAAGTCCACTCCGGCGTGGTGAACATCAGCACGCTGAAAACGGCGTAAGGTACGGCTATCCACAACAGCCACGGGCGAAAACGGCCATATTTACTTTGTGTCCGATCAGCAAGCGCTCCCATTAGCGGGTCAGTCACCGCATCAATCACGCGAATCGACAGCAGTAATACCCCAACCAGCGCAGGTGCGAGGCCGAAGATATCAGTATAGAAATAGTTAACAAACAGCATGATAGCGCCAAAGATGATGTTGCATCCGGCGTCGCCCATGCCATAGCCAATCTTTTCTTTAACAGACAGTTTGTTGTCCATTGCCGGTTCTCCCTTTGAGATATGGCATGAAGTATTTGTCTGTAAGTTTTTGTTTGCGTAGCAGGATCAGGCCGCAGAGATGGACAAAATGGCTATGGAAAGGAAAGTGTGAGGAAGGTAACACAGTGATAACAACCCTCTCCCGGTCGGGAGAGGGCAGAACGAATAAGGATTAATTCGCTTTCACGGCATTGGCGTTTTTCTGCTTCAGCAGGTAGCCGACGCCGAGGATGGCAATCCACACCGGGATCAGGTAGACGGAGATCGCCATGCCGTCTGTCATCAGCATGATCACCAGTACCGCTGCCATAAAGATCAGGCAGATCCAGTTCCCCAGCGGGTAGAACAGCGCCGGGAAGCGCGGCGTAACCCCTTGCTGCTGCTTGGCGCGGCGAAAACGCATGTGCGCCAGGCTAATCATCGCCCAGTTGATCACCAGCGCGGAAACCACCAGCGCCATCAGCAGACCAAACGCGGATTCCGGGGCTAAGTAGTTGATCAGCACGCACAGCGCGGTAAACAGCGCAGAGGTGATGATGGTGTTCACCGGCACGCCGCGTTTATCCACTTGTTGCAGCATTTTCGGCGCGTTGCCCTGTTTCGCCAGACCGAACAGCATACGGCTGTTGCAGTACACGCAGCTGTTATAAACCGACAGCGCGGCAGTCAGCACCACAATGTTCAACGCATTGGCCACAAACGAGTCGCCCAGTTCATGGAAGATCAGCACAAACGGGCTGGTATCAGCAGTAACGCGCGTCCACGGCAGCAGGGAGAGCAGCACGGCCAGCGAACCCACATAGAAGATCAGAATACGGTAGATAACCTGGTTGGTGGCTTTCGGAATGCTTTGTTCCGGGTTATCGGCTTCTGCGGCGGTGATCCCCACCAGCTCCAGACCACCGAAGGAGAACATGATGATCGCCATCATCATCACCAGCCCACCAATGCCGTGCGGCAGGAAGCCGCCCTGATCCCACAGGTTACGCACGGTGGCCTGCGGACCCGCACTACCGCTAAACAGCAACCAGCCGCCAAATACGATCATCGCGACAACTGCGAAAACCTTAATAATGGCGAACCAGAATTCCATCTCACCAAACACTTTCACGTTGGTCAGGTTGATGGCGTTGATAATGACAAAGAACACGGCGGCCGAAACCCATGTTGGAATTTCTGGCCACCAGAACTGCACATATTTCCCGACGGCGGTAAGCTCCGCCATCGCCACCAGCACGTACAGCACCCAGTAATTCCAGCCGGAAGCAAAGCCTGCAAAGTTGCCCCAATATTTGTAAGCGAAGTGGCTGAATGAGCCTGCTACCGGCTCTTCAACCACCATTTCGCCAAGCTGGCGCATGATGAGAAACGCGATAAAACCGGCAATGGCATAACCCAGAATTATCCCCGGACCGGCAGATTGAATGACGGATGCGCTGCCCAGAAACAGGCCAGTCCCAATAGCGCCACCCAGCGCGATAAGCTGAATGTGGCGGTTCTTAAGGCCGCGCTTTAGCTGATCGCCGTGCTGTTGACCTTCCATTATGAAACCTCGTGTGTGGTTGTTATTTGTACGCTGCGGTTGCGTGTAATAAATAAATTCCGTTTTTTGTATTTTTTAGTTTACGAAATGTCGACGTGTTTTTTCGTCAATCCCTTTCATAGGGCTCAGAATAGTGATAAGTGCGCGGGAATGCATCTGCTTTATGAAACTCTGATGACGAGCGGATAAAAAAGAAACCATTTTTGCGTACCCCCATCTACCTCTTCAATAAACTTATTTCTTTGTTTTATGCATATTAAAAGAATAACCATTCATATATTCATCAACTGAATCGGTTCATATGCCTTAATTGGCGTTTCAGGAAAGTTAAAACTGCCTCTTTCGTGGTAAACGAGGCATTTGTGCAAGGTTACATCTTTGAAACGCCATTTCTGTAACATTGTTAAAATGTGCGTGGTTTCCTGATTTCAATCAAAACCTGTATGGACAGAAGGTGAATACTTTGTTACTTTAGCGTCAAGAACATGAAATTGGTAAGACCAATTTACTCCGGGCGAGTGGTAGAGACAGGGAACAATGGCCTACAGCAAAATCCGCCAACCAAAACTTTCCGATGTGATTGAGCAGCAACTGGAGTTTTTGATTCTCGAAGGTACGTTGCGTCCCGGCGAGAAACTGCCTCCAGAACGCGAACTGGCTAAACAGTTCGATGTTTCTCGTCCTTCACTGCGCGAGGCCATTCAGCGCCTCGAAGCGAAAGGTCTGCTCCTTCGTCGCCAGGGTGGCGGTACTTTTGTCCAAAGCAGCCTGTGGCAAAGCTTCAGCGATCCGCTGGTTGAACTTCTGGCCGATCACCCCGAATCCCAATTTGACCTGCTTGAAACCCGCCACGCGCTGGAAGGTATTGCTGCATATTACGCAGCGCTGCGCAGCACCGATGAAGACAAAGCGCGGATCAGCGAGCTGCACCAGGCCATTGAGCGAGCGCAGCAGTCCGGCGATTTGGACGCGGAATCCAGTGCCGTCGTGCAGTATCAAATAGCCGTAACCGAGGCGGCACATAATGTAGTGCTGCTTCATCTGCTACGCTGCATGGAGCCCATGTTGGCGCAAAACGTTCGTCAGAACTTTGAATTGCTCTACGCGCGCCGCGAAATGCTGCCGCTTGTCAGCAACCATCGCTCGAGTATTTTCGCGGCGATCATGGCCGGGAAGCCGGAAGAGGCGCGTGAAGCGTCACACCGCCACCTGGCGTTTATTGAAGAGATTTTGCTGGATCGTAGCCGTGAGCAGAGCCGTCGTGAACGCTCGCTTCGCCGGTTAGAGCAGAGAAAGAATTAAGATTTTCTGGTGCAGGTTGTACCGGAAGAGTTGTAACACCAGCGCCAAACTTTAGAGCGCGGCAACTAAACGCAGAACCTGTCTTATTGCACTTTTGTGGTTTGAACGAAAGGCATGAGAATGCAATGGGACAGGTTCCAGACAAATCAACGTATTAGATAGATAAGGAATACCCCCCATGTCAGAACGTTTCCAAAATGACGTGGATCCGATCGAAACTCGCGACTGGCAACAGGCGATCGAATCGGTCATCCGTGAAGAAGGTGTTGAGCGTGCTCAGTATCTGATTGACCAGCTCCTTTCTGAAGCCCGCAAAGGCGGTGTGAAAGTGGCAGCTGGCACAGGGGCGAGCAACTATGTAAACACTATTGCCGTTGAAGATGAACCGGAATACCCGGGCAATCTGGAACTGGAACGCCGCATTCGTTCAGCTATCCGCTGGAACGCCATCATGACGGTTCTGCGCGCGTCCAAAAAAGACCTTGAGCTGGGCGGCCACATGGCGTCCTTCCAGTCTTCCGCGACCGTTTATGAAGTTTGCTTCAACCACTTCTTCCGCGCGCGTAACGAGAAAGACGGCGGCGATCTGGTGTACTTCCAGGGCCACATCTCTCCGGGCATCTACGCACGCGCATTCGTTGAAGGTCGTCTGACTGAAGAGCAGATGAACAACTTCCGTCAGGAAGTTCACGGTAAAGGCCTCTCCTCTTACCCGCACCCGAAACTGATGCCGGAATTCTGGCAGTTCCCGACCGTATCTATGGGCCTGGGCCCGATTGGTGCGATCTATCAGGCGAAGTTCCTGAAATATCTGGAACACCGTGGTCTGAAAGATACCTCTGAACAAACCGTTTACGCATTCCTGGGCGACGGTGAGATGGATGAGCCGGAATCCAAAGGCGCTATCACCATCGCCACCCGTGAGAAACTGGATAACCTGTGCTTCATCATCAACTGTAACCTGCAGCGTCTGGATGGCCCGGTAACCGGTAACGGCAAAATCATCAACGAACTGGAAGGCATCTTCGCAGGTGCTGGCTGGAACGTTATCAAGGTGATGTGGGGCGGTCGTTGGGATGAGCTGCTGCGTAAAGATACCAGCGGTAAACTGATCCAGCTGATGAACGAAACCGTTGACGGCGACTACCAGACCTTCAAATCCAAAGATGGCGCGTACGTGCGTGAGCACTTCTTCGGTAAATACCCGGAAACCGCAGCGCTGGTTGCAGACTGGACTGATGAGCAGATCTGGGCTCTGAACCGTGGCGGCCACGATCCGAAGAAAGTTTACGCGGCACTGAAAAAAGCGCGTGAAACCAAAGGCAAAGCGACTGTTATCCTGGCCCATACCATTAAAGGTTACGGCATGGGCGATACCGCAGAAGGTAAAAACATCGCTCACCAGGTGAAGAAAATGAACATGGACGGCGTGCGTTATATCCGCGATCGTTTCAATGTTCCGGTTACCGATGAGCAGGTTGAAAACCTCTCTTACATCACCTTCCCGGAAGGTTCTGAAGAGCATAAATACCTGCACGAACGTCGCCAGGCGCTGAAAGGCTACCTGCCGTCTCGTCAGCCGAACTTCACTGAGAAACTGGATCTGCCTGCGCTGGAAGACTTCTCCCAGTTGCTGGAAGAGCAGAACAAAGAGATCTCCACCACTATCGCTTTCGTACGTGCTCTGAACGTGATGCTGAAGAACAAGTCGATCAAAGACAGACTGGTTCCGATCATCGCCGACGAAGCGCGTACTTTCGGTATGGAAGGGCTGTTCCGTCAGATTGGTATTTACAGCCCGAACGGCCAGCAGTACACCCCGCAGGACCGTGAGCAGGTTGCTTACTACAAAGAAGACGAGAAAGGTCAGATCCTGCAGGAAGGTATCAACGAACTGGGTGCTGGCGCATCCTGGCTGGCGGCTGCGACTTCTTACAGCACCAACAACCTGCCGATGATCCCGTTCTACATCTACTACTCCATGTTCGGGTTCCAGCGTATCGGCGACCTGTGCTGGCAGGCTGGCGACCAGCAGGCTCGCGGCTTCCTGGTAGGTGGTACTTCTGGTCGTACAACCCTGAACGGCGAAGGTCTGCAGCATGAAGATGGTCACAGCCACATTCAGTCGCTGACTATCCCGAACTGTATCTCTTACGACCCGTCTTACGCGTACGAAGTGGCAGTCATCATGCATGACGGTCTGCAACGCATGTACGGTGAAGCGCAAGAGAACATTTACTACTACATCACCACGCTGAACGAAAACTACCACATGCCGGCGATGCCGGAAGGTGCTGAGGAAGGTATCCGTAAAGGTATCTACAAACTCGAAACCGTTGCCGGTAGCAAAGGTAAAGTTCAGCTGCTGGGCTCCGGTTCTATCCTGCGTCATGTGCGTGAAGCAGCGCAGATCCTGGCGAACGACTACGGCGTGGGCTCTGACGTGTACAGCGTCACCTCCTTCACTGAGCTGGCGCGTGATGGCCAGGATTGTGAGCGCTGGAACATGCTGCACCCGCTGGAAACGCCGCGCGTTCCGTACATCGCTCAGGTGATGAACGACGCACCGGCTGTGGCATCAACTGACTATATGAAACTGTTCGCCGAGCAGGTTCGTACTTACGTACCGGCTGATGATTACCGCGTACTGGGTACCGATGGCTTCGGTCGCTCCGACAGCCGTGAAAACCTGCGTCACCACTTCGAAGTTGATGCTTCTTACGTGGTGGTAGCAGCACTGGGCGAACTGGCTAAACGTGGCGAAATCGACAAGAAAGTGGTGGCGGAAGCCATTACCAAATTCAACATCGATGCAGAAAAAGTTAACCCGCGTCTGGCGTAAGAGGTAAAGAGATAATGGCTATCGAAATCAAAGTACCGGACATCGGGTCTGATGAAGTAGAAATCACCGAGATTCTGGTCAAAGTGGGCGACAAAGTAGAAGCTGAACAGTCGCTGATCACCGTGGAAGGCGATAAAGCCTCTATGGAAGTTCCGTCTCCGCAGGCTGGCGTTGTTAAAGAGATCAAAGTCTCTGTTGGCGACAAAACCGAGACGGGCAAACTGATCATGATTTTCGATTCCGCCGATGGTGCAGCAGCCGCTGCACCTGCTCCGGCAGAAGAGAAGAAAGAGGCCGCTCCGGCAGCTGCTGCACCAGCAGCTGCGGCAGCAAAAGAAGTGAACGTGCCTGACATCGGCGGTGACGAAGTTGAAGTCACCGAAATCCTGGTGAAAGTGGGCGACACCGTTGCGGCAGAACAATCTCTGATCACCGTAGAGGGCGACAAAGCCTCTATGGAAGTTCCGGCGCCTTTCGCAGGCACCGTGAAAGAGATCAAAATCAACACCGGCGACAAAGTTTCTACCGGCTCGCTGATCATGGTCTTTGAAGTGGCGGGTGCTGCACCTGCTGCGGCTCCGGCTCAGGCCGCCGCTCCGGCTGCGGCGAGCGCACCGGCAGCTGCGGCTGGCGCGAAAGAGGTCAACGTACCGGATATCGGCGGCGACGAAGTTGAAGTCACCGAAGTGCTGGTGAAAGT
Organism: Kosakonia sacchari SP1; assembly: GCF_000300455.3. NCBI lineage: Bacteria > Pseudomonadati > Pseudomonadota > Gammaproteobacteria > Enterobacterales > Enterobacteriaceae > Kosakonia > Kosakonia sacchari. Next base: position 4,012,715 of record NZ_CP007215.2, on the reverse strand, counting down.
GGGCGACAAAGTCTCCGCTGAACAGTCTCTGATCACCGTAGAAGGCGACAAAGCCTCTATGGAAGTCCCGGCACCGTTCGCAGGTACTGTGAAAGAGCTGAAAGTGAACGTGGGTGACAAAGTCTCCACTGGTTCCCTGATCATGGTGTTTGAAGTGGAAGGCGCTGCGCCTGCCGCCGCTCCGGCTGCCGCTGCTGCTCCGGCATCTGCTGCTGCCCCGGCTCAGGCTGCTAAACCTGCTGCGGCACCGGCTGCGAAAGCAGAAGGTAAATCTGACTTCGCGGAAAACGATGCTTACGTCCACGCTACCCCGCTGATCCGCCGCCTGGCGCGCGAGTTCGGCGTTAACCTGGCGAAAGTGAAAGGCACCGGTCGTAAAGGCCGTATCCTGCGCGAAGACGTTCAGGCTTACGTGAAAGACGCAGTGAAACGTGCTGAATCCGCACCTGCTGCTGGCGCAACTGGCGGTTCTCTGCCGGGTCTGCTGCCATGGCCGAAAGTGGACTTCAGCAAGTTCGGCGAAATCGAAGAAGTGGAACTGGGCCGTATCCAGAAAATCTCTGGTGCTAACCTGAGCCGTAACTGGGTGATGATCCCGCACGTTACGCACTTCGACAAAACCGATATCACCGATCTGGAAGCATTCCGTAAACAGCAGAACGCCGAAGCTGAGAAGCGCAAACTGGATGTGAAATTCACCCCGGTTGTCTTCATCATGAAAGCTGTTGCTGCCGCGCTTGAGCAAATGCCGCGCTTCAACAGCTCGCTGTCTGAAGATGGTCAGCGCCTGACGCTGAAGAAATACATCAACATCGGTGTTGCGGTGGATACCCCGAACGGTCTGGTTGTTCCGGTCTTTAAAGACGTGAATAAGAAGAGCATTACCGAGCTGTCTCGCGAATTGACCGTGATTTCCAAGAAAGCGCGTGACGGTAAGCTGACCGCTGGCGAAATGCAGGGCGGTTGTTTCACCATCTCCAGCATCGGCGGCCTGGGTACTACCCACTTCGCACCGATTGTGAACGCGCCGGAAGTGGCTATCCTGGGCGTCTCCAAATCTGCAATGGAGCCGGTCTGGAACGGTAAAGAGTTCGTACCGCGTCTGATGATGCCGATTTCGCTCTCCTTCGACCACCGTGTGATTGACGGTGCTGATGGTGCGCGCTTTATCACCATCATCAACAACATGCTGTCTGACATTCGCCGTCTGGTGATGTAATCGAAGAAGCCGGCCTGACGGCCGGCTTTTTTCTGGTAATCTCATAAGGCTGTTGGGGTTATCAGGGGCAAAAGGACAAATCGTTTGCCGTTTGTTGTTTCAAAATTGTTAACAATTTTGTAAACTGCGGGCGGATAGAACGTCCCGGTGGATGAAGGGCGACATGAAGTACCCCTGACCGCCGGAAATCAATAAGAGGTCATGATGAGTACTGAAATCAAAACTCAGGTCGTGGTACTTGGGGCAGGCCCGGCAGGTTACTCTGCTGCCTTCCGTTGCGCTGATTTAGGTCTGGAAACCGTCATCGTTGAACGTTACAACACTCTCGGCGGTGTTTGTCTGAACGTGGGTTGTATCCCTTCTAAAGCGCTGCTGCACGTTGCAAAAGTTATCGAAGAAGCCAAAGCGCTGGCTGAACACGGTATCGTCTTCGGTGAACCGAAAACCGATATCGACAAGATTCGTACCTGGAAAGAGAAAGTTATCACTCAACTGACCGGCGGTCTGGCGGGTATGGCCAAAGGCCGTAAAGTGAAAGTGGTTAACGGTCTGGGTAAATTCACCGGGGCGAACACCCTGGAAGTGGAAGGCGAAAACGGCAAAACCGTAATCAACTTCGACAACGCTATCATCGCGGCGGGTTCCCGTCCGATCCAGTTGCCGTTCATTCCGCATGAAGATCCGCGCGTATGGGATTCTACCGACGCTCTGGAACTGAAATCTGTACCGAAACGCCTGCTGGTTATGGGTGGCGGTATCATCGGTCTGGAAATGGGCACTGTGTACCATGCGCTGGGTTCAGAGATTGACGTGGTTGAAATGTTCGACCAGGTTATCCCGGCTGCTGACAAAGACATCGTTAAAGTCTTCACCAAACGCATCGGTAAGAAATTCAATCTGATGCTGGAAACCAAAGTGACCGCCGTTGAAGCGAAAGAAGACGGTATTTACGTTTCCATGGAAGGCAAAAAAGCCCCTGCTGAAGCGCAGCGTTATGACGCCGTGCTGGTGGCTATCGGTCGTGTGCCGAACGGTAAAAACCTCGACGCTGGCAAAGCAGGCGTGGAAGTGGACGACCGTGGCTTTATCCGTGTTGATAAACAGCTGCGCACCAACGTGCCGCATATCTTCGCTATCGGCGATATCGTCGGTCAGCCGATGCTGGCGCACAAAGGCGTGCATGAAGGCCACGTGGCCGCTGAAGTTATCGCCGGTAAAAAACACTATTTCGATCCGAAAGTTATCCCGTCTATCGCCTACACCGAGCCGGAAGTTGCATGGGTGGGGCTGACCGAGAAAGAAGCGAAAGAGAAAGGCATCAGCTACGAAACCGCCACCTTCCCGTGGGCAGCGTCTGGCCGTGCTATCGCTTCTGATTGCGCTGACGGTATGACCAAACTGATTTTCGACAAAGAGACGCACCGTGTTATTGGCGGCGCGATTGTCGGCACCAACGGCGGCGAGCTGCTGGGTGAAATCGGTCTGGCTATCGAAATGGGCTGCGATGCGGAAGATATCGCGCTGACCATTCACGCGCACCCGACGCTGCATGAGTCCGTCGGTCTGGCGGCTGAAGTGTTCGAAGGTAGCATTACCGACCTGCCGAACCCGAAAGCGAAGAAAAAGTAAGTTTCGCCAGTTTACGATAAGGCAGCCTGCGGGCTGCTTTTTTTTGCCTTTTTCCCCAACAATCTCCTCTTTTCACATAACTACAAGTATTAGTAGGCATTTTTCACTCAGATTATTCCGTAAAATGCCGATAACTCAGCCAAGAATTTTTATATAACGCAGGCTGCAAGCCCGCACCTCTGGCTCCGTCATGACATGGACTGTGTGACTTTTCCTCGTTTCATTGCTCCCGTCCGGCGTTTGCCGCATTTGTAGTTCTTATCCCTGGTTTGGAATGAAAAAAGGAATCGTTATGTCTTATAAAAAAATTGCTGTCGTCGGTGTGGTATTGGCTGCGTTCGTGCTGTCGGGTTGTGGCGCGATGACCACGGCGGTGAAAAAACGTAATCTGGAAGTGAAAACCCAGATGAGCCAGACCATCTGGCTGGAACCCTCCTCTGAGAAAACCGTTTATATCCAGGTGAAAAACACCTCTGATAAAGACATGAGCAACCTGCAGACGCTGCTGTCAAAAGAGCTGACTGATAAAGGTTACAAAGTGACCTCTTCCCCGGATACCGCTTACTACTGGATCCAGGCCAACGTGCTGAAAGCCGACAAAATGGACCTGCGTGAAACCCAGGGATACCTGAAAAGTGGTTACGAAGGTGCGGCAATGGGTGCGGCGCTTGGCGCGGGTATTACTGCGTACAACAGCAACTCCTCCGGCGCGGCACTGGGCGTGGGCCTGGCGGCGGGCCTGATCGGTATGGCGGCTGATGCAATGGTCGAAGATGTTAACTTCACTATGGTAACCGACCTGCAAATCTCTGAGCGTAGCAAAGCGAAAGTGACCACCGACAACGTAGCGGCGCTGCGTCAGGGCACTTCCGGTATCAAGCTGCAAACCAGCACAGAAGAGGGCAACCGCGCGAAATACCAGACCCGTGTTGTGTCTAACGCGAACAAAGTGAACCTGAAATTCGAAGAAGCCAAACCGGCGCTCGAAGCACAGCTGGCGAAATCTGTCGCTAACATTATGTAAGCCGTCTTTGCATTCCGCATGAGGAATGCATGGGTAGCCTAAAATAGGCGAGTCAGATAACTGACTCGCTTTTTTTTATTGTGTTTCGTGATGAATTTAGTGTTTTCATCCGCAAAGTATAAAGATTGTGCAAAAACTGCCGATGTTAGATGACTACCACTATCGGTGAGAGAGGGAGTTTCATCGTCATGATCCGCGGACTTAGTTTTGCCTTACAGCTGCCTTCTGTGACGCGCGTGAGCGCGACAACGCAGGTTGGCGCTGCTGCTCGTGCCGCCAACAGCAATAACGCCGTCGCCAACAATAACACCTCGGCGAAAGTGATGTTCGGGAGCCAGACTTCAGAGATTTCGGCGGTTTATAGCCTGTCACCGAAAAAAATGAGCACCAGTGTCGCACAGCACTCCAACCCTATTATCGAAGGGCTGATGCAATCGGCAGTGGGCGGAGCTTCGGTTTCCTCAATGGCTGGCCTTGGCAGCGCGCTGCTTGACAATCTGAAGGAGAACCGGGGCGATTTCACCCAGGCGCTGACCGGCGTGCGTACTGAGTTGGGTGCCAGTGCCGGTGCGAATAAATCTGCGGTGACGCTCAGCATTGCCACCAAATCCGGCTCGACCGTTCACCTGACGATGACCCAGCAGGACAATGGCATCGCGGTTGAGGTGAAAACGGAGGGCGAGGCGCTGAATGATGATGATGCTGCGGCAGTGGCGAACCTCGGCAATGCGTTGAGCAAAGCGCTCAGCGGGCTGGGGCAGCAACCGCCGAAACTGGATATCGCCGGTTTAACCAACTTTGATAGCAATCGATTGAAATCCATCGATCTGAAAACGGATATACGCAATGGCGATGATTCGCTGCAGTCGCTGAATTTCCATGCCGATGACAAAGCGCGCTCCGTTGCCTACCAGGATGGCGACTACTCGCTGAAGATGAGTAGCGATATGTCCAAACCTGCACTCTCCGGGAGCTACGGACAACAGCAGCTGGCGCTGAAAGCATATGACGATAAATTCGATAAAGCGCGTATTGCCGGTAATGGCGATCGTGGTCAGATGGAAGCGATGAAATCCGTCTTCCGCGCGCTGAACACCACTCGCGATGCGGAAAGCGCCAACGTCACCGCAGGCCAAAATTTCACTCTTAATACGAACGGCGTTTCGCAATTAAGTGGGCTGAATGATTTTTCGCTGTCGCTCGTGCAAACCGAGAAATCACCTAACCCGTTGCATGAAGAAGAGAAAGATCGCTTCGCCTATACCGCCTCGCAGTCTTCTGAAGAGCAAACACGAGATGACGGTTCAAAAACCGTGAAGCAGACGACACGCAGCCATCTGAGCGCCGCCTGGCATGAGGCTATCGACCCGTCGATTCCGCTGGCGCTGAACAAAATGAAGTCGTCGCAAAATTACTTCTACCATCTGGTGGAAAACGATGAAGAGAACACCACCACGCTCAACTATAACGGTCGCGGGCAACTGGCAAGCGTCGGTCATAACGAGCAGGTGAACAACCGCTCAACGGTACAAAAATACGTGCTGGGTAAACTGGTGGATCAAACCGTCACGCCGGAAAAGTATGCCAACAGTAATGTGCGTTCGTTGTTAGGTTCGGTGTAACAGCCGCGTAACCAAACGGTCCTGCGGGGCCGTTTTTCATTTCTGCGGGCGAGGATTCTCTGTCGTTAAAACCTTCTCCCGCCTGCTTTATTCCGTCTTTAACGATTCAGCAAGTATTTAATGTTGCTTTTTTGTAAACAGATTAACACCCCCTGAAAATCCTGCTATGCTGCCCGACGCGGTTCGCGGATTTACCCTACAAACTGCTGTCTCACAGGAGCGTGAAGAGAAACGCCTGCCGCATTATGACAATGAGAGCGAGGAGAACCGTCGTGCTAGAAGAATACCGTAAGCACGTAGCTGAACGTGCCGCTGAGGGGATTGCGCCAAAACCATTAGATGCAACCCAAATGGCAGGCCTTGTCGAGCTGCTGAAGAACCCGCCTGCTGGCGAAGAAGAATTTCTGATTGACCTGCTGGCTAACCGTGTCCCACCGGGCGTTGATGAAGCTGCCTATGTAAAAGCAGGTTTCCTTGCCGCTATCGCCAAAGGCGATGCCACCTCCCCACTGGTTACCCCTGAAAAAGCGATTGAACTGCTGGGCACCATGCAGGGCGGCTATAACATTCACCCGCTGATTGACGCGCTGGATAGCGAAAAGCTCGCGCCGATCGCCGCCAAAGCCCTGTCCCACACGCTGCTGATGTTCGATAACTTCTACGACGTGGAAGAGAAAGCGAAAGCGGGCAACGCCTACGCCAAACAAGTGATGCAGTCCTGGGCTGATGCCGAATGGTTCCTGAGCCGCCCGGCGCTGGCCGAGAAAATCACTGTTACTGTTTTCAAAGTAACGGGTGAAACCAACACCGATGACCTTTCCCCGGCACCGGATGCCTGGTCGCGCCCGGATATTCCGCTGCACGCGCTGGCGATGCTGAAAAACGCCCGTGAAGGTATTGAGCCGGATCAGCCGGGTAGCGTTGGTCCGATCAAACAGATCGAGCAGTTGGCGAAAAAAGGTTTCCCGCTGGCCTATGTGGGTGATGTTGTGGGCACCGGTTCTTCGCGTAAATCCGCCACCAACTCGGTGCTGTGGTTTATGGGCGACGACATTCCGTTTGTGCCGAACAAACGCGGCGGCGGCCTGGTGCTGGGCGGCAAAATCGCGCCAATTTTCTTTAACACCATGGAAGATGCCGGCGCGCTGCCGATCGAAGTGGATGTTAACAGCCTGAACATGGGCGACGTGATTGACGTTTACCCGTTCAAAGGCGAAGTACGTAACCACGAAACCGGCGAACTGCTGGCGAGCTTTGAGCTGAAAACCGAAGTGCTGATTGACGAAGTGCGCGCCGGTGGCCGTATTCCGCTGATTATCGGCCGTGGCTTGACCACCAAAGCGCGTGAAGCGCTGGGCCTGCCGCACAGCGACGTTTTCCGTCAGGCGAAAGACGTGGCCGAAAGCAACCGTGGTTATTCGCTGGCACAAAAAATGGTTGGTCGTGCCTGCGGTGTGGCCGGTGTCCGCCCTGGCGCTTACTGCGAACCAAAAATGACCTCTGTGGGTTCTCAGGACACCACCGGGCCGATGACGCGTGATGAACTGAAAGACTTGGCGTGCCTGGGCTTCTCGTCCGATCTGGTGATGCAGTCCTTCTGCCACACGGCGGCGTATCCGAAGCCGGTTGACGTGACCACACACCACACGCTGCCGGACTTCATTATGAACCGTGGCGGTGTTTCGCTGCGTCCGGGCGACGGCGTTATCCACTCGTGGCTGAACCGTATGCTGCTGCCGGATACCGTCGGTACCGGTGGTGACTCTCATACCCGTTTCCCGATTGGTATCTCCTTCCCGGCGGGTTCAGGTCTGGTGGCGTTTGCCGCTGCGACCGGCGTGATGCCGCTGGATATGCCGGAATCAGTGCTGGTGCGCTTTAAAGGCAAAATGCAGCCGGGTATTACGCTGCGCGATCTGGTGCATGCGATCCCGCTGTACGCGATCAAACAGGGTCTGCTGACCGTTGAGAAGAAAGGTAAGAAAAACATCTTCTCCGGCCGCATTCTGGAGATCGAAGGTCTGCCGGATCTGAAAGTCGAGCAGGCGTTTGAGCTGACCGATGCTTCTGCTGAGCGTTCCGCTGCTGGTTGTACCATTAAGCTGAACAAAGAGCCGATTATTGAGTATCTGAACTCCAACATCGTGCTGCTGAAGTGGATGATTGCCGAAGGCTACGGCGACCGCCGTACGCTGGAGCGCCGTATCCAGGGCATGGAGAAATGGCTGGCCGATCCGCAACTGCTGGAAGCGGATGCCGACGCGGAATACGCGGCGGTGATCGAGATCGATCTGGCGGAAATCAAAGAGCCGATTCTCTGTGCACCGAACGATCCGGACGATGCGCGTCTGCTCTCTGACGTTCAGGGCGCAAGCATCGACGAAGTGTTCATCGGTTCCTGCATGACCAACATCGGTCATTTCCGCGCAGCCGGTAAACTGCTGGATAGCCATAAAGGCCAGTTGCCGACCCGCTTGTGGGTAGCGCCGCCGACCCGTATGGACGCCGCGCAGTTAACCGAAGAGGGCTACTACAGCGTGTTTGGTAAGAGCGGGGCGCGTATCGAGATCCCGGGTTGCTCTCTGTGTATGGGTAACCAGGCGCGTGTCGCTGACGGCGCGACGGTGGTGTCCACCTCGACCCGTAACTTCCCGAACCGTTTAGGCACCGGTGCGAACGTCTATCTGGCTTCTGCGGAGCTGGCGGCGGTGTCGGCGCTGATCGGTAAACTGCCAACGCCGGAAGAGTATCTCAACTTTATGGCGCAGGTGGATAAAACCGCTGTCGATACTTACCGTTACCTCAACTTTGACCAGTTGAATCAGTACACCGAAAAAGCGGACGGCGTGATTTTCCAGACTGCCGTCTGATAACGAAGGCCACCCTGCGGGGTGGCTTTTTTTTGCCCGCCTGTTTTTATTCCTGCCGCTAAAACGCCTCCCGCGCTTATTTTCTCTTCGCCTGAGCGGTTATTTTTCCTCGCTTCCGGCCGCTGCGCTTTTTTTCTTGTATTGTGCTGCGATAATTACTGCATAGGCGGCGATTTGCCTGCATGAGGAAGCGATTATGGATTACGAATTTTTGCGTGATATCACCGGAGTGGTAAAAGTGCGCATGTCGATGGGCCATGAAGTGGTGGGGCACTGGTTCAATGAAGAAGTGAAAGAGAACCTGGCGCTGCTCGATGAAGTGGAGCAGGCGGCGAAAACGGTGAAAGGCAGTGAACGTTCCTGGCAACGTGCGGGTCATGAATACACGCTGTGGCTGGATGGCGAAGAGGTGATGATTCGCGCGAACCAGCTGGAATTTTCCGGCGATGAAATGGAAGAGGGAATGAGTTACTACGACGAAGAGAGCCTGTCGCTATGCGGCGTTGAGGATTTCCTTCAGGTGGTGGCGGCTTACCGGCAGTTCCTCCAGCAACGTTAATCAGGGCGCGTCCTTGCGCCCCTGGTGCGTTACACGGCCGGAATGTTGCGGCCGTAGTAGATCTCGCGCATCTCTTTCCACAGCGCTTCGGTGATCTCTTTACGTTCTTGCGGCGTTAAATCTTCCGGTTTGGTATGAAACATGTAGTGCTTAAGGTCGAACTCTTTAAGCAACATCTTGGTATGGAAGATATTTTCCTGATACACGTTAACGTCCACCATGTCATACAGCGATTTCATGTCATCTGACATGAAGTTCTGAATCGAATTAATCTCATGATCGATAAAGTGTTTCATGCCGTTGATATCGCGGGTAAAGCCGCGCACGCGGTAATCGACGGTGACAATATCGGATTCGAGCTGGTGAATCAGGTAATTCAGCGCTTTCAGCGGTGAAATCACGCCGCAGGTTGAGACTTCAATATCCGCGCGGAAAGTACACAAACCGCCTTCCGGATGGCTTTCCGGGTAGGTGTGCATGCAGATATGGCTTTTATCCAGATGCGCGACAACCGCTTCCGGCAGCGGGCCTGGGTGCTCGGTTTTGTCGATAAGCTGCGGGTCGACAGGCTCTTCGCTCACCAGAATGGTTACGCTCGCGCCTTGCGGCTCGTAATCCTGGCGGGCAATGTTCAAAATGTTTGCGCCAATGATGTTACAGGTTTCCGTGAGGATCTCGGTCAAACGGTTGGCGTTATAGAGTTCATCGATATAGGCAATATAGCCATCACGCTCTTCTGCGGTTTTGGCGTAGCAAATGTCGTAGATACAAAAACTCAGGCTTTTGGTCAGGTTGTTAAAGCCATGTAGTTTAAGCTTTTTCAATTTTTATCACCCCCTTAGTGTTACTGTGCAGCCAGTGCATCATGTAAATATTGCGGCAGGGCAAAGGCTGCCGTATGAATCGCCGGGTTGTAGTAGCGGCAGGTGAGACTGGCATTGTGGAAACGGGCGGCAATAATCTCGGTTGAGAGATGGCGCAGTGCTTCGTTATCCGTGGCCCAGGCGAACGTCATAATGCCGCCGTAATAGGTTGGCACCGCCGCCTGATAGAAGCCGACATCGCTGAAATAGTGGCCGAGCTTGCGGTAGCTGTCGACCGCTTCATCTTGCTGTAAGAAACTGACGCCGTTTTGCGCGACGAAGATCCCGCCAGGGTTCAGGCAGCGTTTGCAGCCTTCATAAAACGCAGAGGTAAACAAGCTCTCGCCTGGCCCGATCGGATCGGTACAGTCCGAGATAATCACGTCAAACGTTTGGTCAGTGTGAGTAACAAAGTTCACGCCGTCGTCGATCACCAGCGTAAAACGCGGATCGTCATAGGCGCCTGCATTGTGCTTTGGCAGATACTGGCGGCAGAAAGAGACGACGCCAGCGTCGATTTCTACCATGGTGATGGTTTCAATATTTTTATGGCGGGTGACTTCGCGCAGCATCGCGCCGTCGCCGCCGCCGATGATCAGCACATGTTTCGCGTGGCCGTGCGCCAGCAGCGGAACATGGGTCATCATTTCGTGATAGATAAACTCGTCACGTTCGGTGGTTTGCACCACGCCATCCAGCGCCATAACGCGGCCAAAAGCGGCGTTCTCGAAAATAATCAGATCCTGATGATCGGTCTTTTCGTGATACAGCACCTTATCAACGGCAAAGTATTGACCAAAATGGTCGTGCAGCGTCTCTTGCCATACGTTGTTATCGGCCATCGGTAGCTCCTTTGTTAACACCCGCGAAAAACGGGCGCAACATCATAGCTAACTCTGCTTAGCGATGCACGGTCAAAAGTTCACCGTTATTTGACGTAGGCGAGCAGGCTCAGGGAGTCGCGGGCGAGGGCTTTACATTTTTTGGCGGTCGGAATGCCAATACCGCTGAGATCGCGGTAACTCTCTTCGCCAAGCGATTTCATGTCCCACGTATCGTAGTTGCTGAGATCCCACTGGTTTTGCTGGGCGAAAAAAACCAGTGCGCGGCGGATCTGCCCATTAGGTAAATTGTTATAACCGCAGTCGTTTTTCAAAAATACAAACACTGCCGTGAGATCGGCCATGTCTTCAGCTTCGGATTCACTCAGTGCGTAACTGTTGGCGGAGACAGCCAGCAAGCTGCCCAGGACAATTGTTCTGAAAAACGTCTTCATTATTTCTACCACGGCGTAACGGAATTTAAACGTTAGCACAGTCCGGATATGGCGACGATATTTATTATTGCCTCTTTTCTTGACCTTCCGGCAGGGGGAGGGTTTAAGCTCAAAAGATGACCTGCAATCGATAAGGAAATGCCCATGCAACGCCGAGATTTCTTGAAATATTCCGCTGCGCTGGGGGTGATGAGCGCGCTGCCGTTATGGAGCCGTTCGCTGTTCGCCGCTGAGCGCCCCGCATTGCCTGTACCACCGTTACTCGCCGCCGACGCGCAAAACCGCATCGTGTTAACGGTGCAGGCGGGCGAAACCCTGTTTGGCAATAAACGCGCCGCGACCTGGGGATACAACGGTGCGCTGTTAGGCCCGGCGCTTCAGCTCCGTCAGGGGCGTGAGGTGACCGTTGAGATCCGCAATACACTGGCTGAAGAGACCACCGTGCACTGGCACGGTGTTGAGGTGCCGGGCGAGGTCGATGGTGGGCCGCAAGGCATCATTAAACCCGGCGCTAGCCGAACGGTGACGTTTACTCCCACACAGCAGGCGGCGACATGCTGGTTCCACCCGCATCAACACGGCAAGACTGGTCGACAAGTTGCGATGGGGCTGGCGGGGCTGGTGCTGATTGAGGATGAGAACAGCCGTAAATTGCGCCTGCCGCAGCAGTGGGGCATTGATGACGTGCCGGTCATCGTGCAGGACAAAAAATTCACTGACAACGGGCAGATTGACTACCAACTGGATGTGATGAGCGCGGCCGTTGGCTGGTTTGGCGATACGCTGCTCACCAACGGCGCCCTTTATCCGCAGCATTCCGCCCCGCGCGGCTGGCTGCGCTTGCGTTTATTGAATGGCTGCAATGCGCGCTCGCTGAAGTTTGCCACCAGCGATCAACGGCCGTTGTATGTGGTAGCCAGCGACGGCGGTTTGCTCAGTGAGCCGGTGAAAGTGAGCGAGCTACCGATGCTGATGGGCGAGCGCTTTGAAGTATTGGTTGATACCAGCAACGGTAAGCCGTTTGATCTGCTGACCTTACCAGTTCAGCAGATGGGAATGACCGTTGCGCCGTTTGACCAGCCGCAACCGGTGCTGCGCATCCAGCCATTACAGGTGACCGCTTCTGGCACGTTACCGGATACGCTGGCAACACTGCCGGGCTTACCCGCGCTTGAAGGATTAACGCAGCGCACCTTGCAACTGTCGATGGATCCGATGCTCGATATGATGGGCATGCAGGCGCTACAGCAGAAGTATGGCGATAGCGCGATGGCCGGGATGATGGGCCACGGGCAGATGGGTAATATGCAAATGGGTCATGGCCAGATGAACCATAGCCAGATGGGCAATATGCAAATGGATAATGGTCAGATGGACCATAGCCAGATGGGTAGCGGTCAGATGAACCACGGCGGCAACGGTTTTGATTTTCATAACGCCAACCGCATCAACGGCAAAGCCTTTGATATGGCGACGCCGCAATTTGCCGCGCAAAAAGGGCAGTATGAGCGCTGGGTAATTTCCGGCGAGGGCGACATGATGTTGCACCCGTTTCATATTCACGGCACCCAGTTCCGCATTTTGTCGGAAAATGGCAAACCGCCAGCGGCGCATCGCGCAGGCTGGAAAGATACGGTTGAAGTGTATGGCGCGCGCAGCGAAGTGTTAGTGCGTTTCCAGCATGACGCGCCGAAAGAATTTGCGTATATGGCGCACTGCCACCTGCTGGAACATGAAGATACCGGAATGATGCTAGGGTTTACGGTGTAGCGCTTAACGCTCCGCTTTATGCAATGGTTTGTGGCCGAAAAAAGAAATCCCCTCGTGCCAGATGGCAGAGGGGATTTTTTATAGCCAGTAATATTTACCGCTCCCGCTCAGGGAGAAAGCGGATTATTTGGCGTCATCCGGTAGTGCATAAGCGACAATGTAATCGCCCATTTTGGTACCGAACGAACCGTGACCGCCTGCGGAAATGACCACGTACTGCTTGCCATTCACTTCATAAGTCATCGGCGTTGCCTGGCCACCGGCCGGCAAACGGCCCTGCCACAGTTTCTCACCGTTGCTCATGTTATAAGCGCGCAGGTAGTTATCTGCGGTCGCGGCGATAAACAGCACATTACCGGCGGTGGAGATTGGGCCACCAAGCATCGGCATCCCCATATTGAACGGCACTGGGACTGGCATCGGGAACGGCATGCTGTCTTGCGGCGTACCAATACGTTTTTTCCACACCACCTGGTTGGTTTTTAGATCCAGGGCGGAAATGTAGCCCCAGGCCGGTTGTTTACACGGCAAACCGAACGGCGAGAGGAACGGGTTCAGCGTCACGCCAAACGGCACGCCATACTGCGGCTGAATACCGGATTCCGAACCGGTGCCTTTCGCATCTTTCGGCGGCTCCATCGGGTTGCCTGGTCCACGCGGGATCAGTTTTGATACAAACGGCAGCGCCATTGGGTTGGCAATCGCCACCTGACGGTTTGGATCAACGGAGATACCGCCCCATTCGAACATCCCCAGGTTCCCCGGGAATACCAGCGTGCCCTGCTCAGATGGCGGCGTAAAGATACCTTCATAGCGCATCTGATGGAACATCACGCGGCACACCAGTTGGTCGAACATGGTCGCGCCCCACATATCCGCGCCGCTCAGGTCTTTCTTCGGACGGAAACTCAGGTCGGAGAAGGGCTGCGTTTTGGCTACGTAATCGCCTTTTGCCGCGCCTTGCGGAACCGGTTTTTCCGGTGCCGGAACCACCAGCTTACCGTTGGTACGATCGAGGACGAAAATGTTGCCGGTTTTCGCCGGCGCGTAGATCACCGGCACGGTTTTACCGTTCACGGTAATGTCCGCCAGCGTCGGCTGGGACGGCATATCCATATCCCACAGATCGTGGTGTACGGTCTGGTAACTCCAGGCGAGCTTACCGGTAGTGGCATTCAGCGCGACGATCGAGCTGGCATAGCGCTCCTGCTCAGGTGTGCGGTTGCCGCCCCAGATATCCGGAGTGGTCACGCCCATCGGCAGATAGACTAAATCCAGTTTCGCGTCATAGGCCGCAGGTGCCCATGAGTTCGGCGAGTTAAAAGTGAAGGTGTGTTCATCGGATGGGATCGCGTTCGGATCTTTCGCGCCCGGATCGAAGGCCCACAACAGCTTACCAGTGTTCACATCGAAACCACGGATAACACCAGAGGTTTCACGGGTCGAGAAGTTATCCGTTACCGAACCGGCAATCACGATGGTTTTATCGGTGATGATTGGCGGAGACGTCGGCTCATACAGACCCGGCGTGGTGTCCGGCATATTGGTTTGCAGATTCAGAATGCCTTTGTTGGCAAAGGTTTCGCACAGCTTGCCATTATCCGCATTCAGCGCAAACAGACGACCATCGTTTACCGGCAGGATGATACGGCGCGGACAATCCGCAACCACATCCGGGCTGGCGTTATCGGCACGGGCTTCATGATACGAAACACCGCGGCAGGTCACATGCTGGAACGACGGATTGGTGTTGAGTTGCGGATCGAAATGCCACTTCTCTTTACCGGTTGCCGCATCAACCGCAAACAAACGCTGGTGCGCGGTACACAGGAACAGCGTGTCGCCCACTTTGATTGGCGTCACTTCGTTGGTGATTTCACCGGGATCGTTTGGCATTTTCAGGTCGCCGGTGCGGAACACCCAGGCTTCCTTCAGGTTTTTCACGTTATCGGCATTGATCTGTTTCAGCGGCGAGTAACGCTGGCCTTCCTGGTTACGACCATAGGCTGGCCAGTCACCATCGGCCACCTGTGAAATCGGCGCTGCCGGTGTGGCATCGGCGCTCAGGGTGCCGTGAACTTCTTGCGGATCGTTGAAACCCGCCCAGGTGAGAATGCCGCCGCTAATCAGCAGCGCCACGACCAGTGCCGCCACTGCGCCGCTGGACGGCACAATCAGACGACGCCAGACGAAAGGCAGGATCAGCCAGATACCGAAGAAGACGAGAATGTCGCTACGCGGCGTCAGCGCCCAGAAGTCGAAACCAACTTCCCACACGCCCCAAATCATGGTTGCCAGCAGCAGGGCGGCATACAGCCATAGCGCGGTGCGCTTCCCTTTCCACAATAGCCATGTCACGCCGAGCATGACCAGACCGGCGATGGGGTAGTACCAGGAACCGCCAATGCTGACGAGCCAGACCCCACCCATTAAAAGATACAGCCCGCAGAAGGCTGCAAAGAGTGTCGTCAGCATGATAAGCAGCCGCGACTGTTGAGTTTTTGTTTCCGCCATAAAACACATCCGTTGATTTGTTAATATTTTGATAGCAAGTAATTATAGGAGTTAACAAGTGTGACCGTCATCACAAAATGAGCTTTGTCGCGGAATAACCCGCAACAATCTTTTTGCTGGTATACTGCGCACCTTGCGTTTCAATCACTGGTTTAAGAGCCGGTATTGAGTGATTTACTCTTTAAATCATATGGTTAGTAAAATGAAACACACTGTTGAAGTGATGATCCCGGAAGCGGAGATCAAAGCGCGTATCGCTGAGCTGGGTCGTCAAATCACTGAGCGTTATAAAGATAGCGGCAGCGAAATGGTGCTGGTTGGGCTGCTGCGCGGCTCGTTTATGTTTATGGCTGACCTGTGCCGTGAAGTGCAGGTGTCGCATGAAGTCGACTTTATGACCGCCTCCAGCTATGGCAGCGGCATGTCCACTACGCGTGATGTGAAAATTCTCAAAGATCTCGACGAAGATATTCGTGGTAAAGATGTGCTGATTGTCGAAGACATTATCGATTCGGGTAATACGCTGTCGAAAGTGCGCGAGATCCTGCGTCTGCGCGAGCCAAAATCGCTGGCGATTTGTACCCTGCTGGATAAACCGTCGCGTCGTGAAGTGGATGTGCCGGTCGAATTCGTCGGTTTTGCTATCCCGGACGAGTTCGTGGTGGGTTACGGAATTGACTACGCTCAGCGCTACCGTCATCTGCCGTATGTCGGCAAAGTGGTGATGCTGGACGAATAAAAAAACGGGGCCGATAATGGCCCCGCTTGTTATTTGTGGTTGATGTGCTTCTGGCTCAGATTGGAAACGCCCTGGCGATAGCGCTGTTCCAGCGTTTCGCGGTTAGTGGCGGTCACGTCCAGATCGCGCAGCAAGCCATCATGAATACCGTAGGCCCAGCCGTGGATTGTCACGTTCTGACCACGTTTCCACGCGGACTGCATGATTGTCGAGTGGCCCAGGTTATACACCTGCTCCATCACGTTCAGTTCACATAGGGTATCTAGACGACGTTCCGGCGGCATGTCGCCTAACAGCGAGCTATGTTTAAACCAGATATCGCGAATATGTAGCAGCCAGTTGTTGATCAAGCCCAGTTCCGGGTTTTCAACCGCCGCCTGCACACCGCCGCAGCCGTAGTGACCGCAAATGATGATGTGCTCAACTTCCAGCACATCCACCGCGTACTGCACCACGGAGAGGCAGTTCAGGTCGGTGTGAATGACCAGGTTGGCAACGTTACGGTGGACAAACAGTTCACCCGGTTCGAGGCCGGTGAGGCGTTCGGCGGGTACGCGTGAGTCGGAGCATCCAATCCAGAGAAAGCGCGGCTTCTGTGCTTGCGCCAGTGTTTCGAAGAATCCAGGATCTTCCTCTACCAGCATTTTTGACCATAGTGCGTTGTTGCTGATGAGTGTATCTATGTCTTTCATGGAAGTTAACGACCTGTAACCAAATAAGTGCGTTGCGCTAATATAGGTCAACTCTTTCTCTTTTTAAACCACACATCGAGTGTAAGAAAACAGGTAAGTGAGAATTCATGACCATTGCACTGGAGCTTGAGCAGCTTAAAAAAACCTATCCGGGCGGCGTTCAGGCGCTGCGCGGCATTGATTTACAAGTAGAAGCGGGCGATTTCTACGCGCTTCTCGGACCAAACGGCGCCGGCAAATCCACCACCATTGGCATTGTCAGTTCGCTGGTAAATAAGTCATCCGGGCGTGTCAGCGTGTTTGGTTACGACCTGGAAAAAGATGTGGTGAACGCCAAACGCCAGTTAGGTCTGGTGCCGCAGGAGTTCAACTTTAACCCGTTTGAAACCGTGCAGCAGATTGTGGTTAACCAGGCGGGTTACTATGGGGTCGATCGTAAAGAGGCGTTGATTCGCAGCGAAAAATACCTCACACAGCTCGATCTGTGGGAAAAACGCAATGAACGTGCGCGGATGCTCTCTGGCGGGATGAAGCGCCGTTTGATGATTGCCCGCGCGCTGATGCATGAGCCAAAACTGCTGATCCTCGACGAGCCAACTGCGGGGGTTGATATCGAACTGCGCCGCTCAATGTGGGGCTTTTTGAAAGATCTCAATGACAAAGGCACCACTATCATTCTGACGACGCACTACCTCGAAGAAGCCGAGATGCTATGTCGCAACATCGGTATCATTCAGCGTGGCGATCTGATTGAAAACACCTCGATGAAAGCGCTGCTGTCGAAACTGAAATCGGAGACTTTTATTCTCGATTTAGCGCCGAAAAGCCCGCTGCCGAAGCTGGAAGGGTATCAATACCGGCTGGTGGATACGTCCACGCTTGAGGTGGAAGTGCTACGCGAGCAGGGCGTGAATAGCGTGTTCAGCCAGCTTAGCGCCCAGGGTGTGCAGGTATTAAGTATGCGTAACAAAGCCAACCGTCTCGAAGAGCTGTTTGTCACGCTGGTTCATGACAGAAAAGGAGAAAGCGCATGATGCAGCTATTCTGGGTGGCACTGAAGAGTATCTGGTACAAAGAGATCCAGCGTTTTATGCGCATCTGGGTGCAAACCCTGGTGCCGCCGGTAATCACCATGACGCTCTACTTTATTATTTTCGGCAACCTGATCGGTTCGCGTATCGGTGAAATGCACGGTTTTACCTACATGCAATTTATCGTGCCGGGCTTAATCATGATGGCGGTGATCACCAACGCGTATGCCAACGTGGCATCGTCATTCTTTAGCGCCAAGTTTCAGCGCAATATTGAGGAACTGCTGGTGGCGCCGGTGCCAACGCATGTCATTATCGCCGGGTATGTTGGCGGCGGCGTGGCACGCGGGCTGTGTGTGGGCATCCTGGTAACGGCGGTTTCGCTGTTTTTCGTGCCGTTTCAGGTGCATTCGTGGTTGTTTGTTGGTCTGACGCTGCTGCTGACGGCGGTGCTGTTTTCACTGGCCGGGCTGTTGAATGCGGTATTTGCCAAAACCTTTGATGACATCAGCCTGATCCCGACCTTTGTGCTGACGCCGCTGACGTATCTGGGCGGGGTGTTTTACTCCCTGACGCTGCTGCCGCCGTTCTGGCAGGCGTTGTCACACCTCAACCCGATTGTGTACATGATTAGCGGCTTCCGTTTTGGTTTCCTCGGCATTTCCGATGTGCCGCTGTTTACCACTGTAGGGGTGCTGGTGGTGTTTATCATCGTCTTTTACCTGCTGTGCTGGTATCTGATCAACCGCGGACGCGGGCTGCGCAGCTAATCCAGACCGCAACGGCTCTCTTCTGTGGAAGAGAGCCAATCCTCAGGATTAGGCTATTTTTTAGACTGCTCATTGCCGTTGGTTTCTCCCGTTCTGTTGCTACAATAGGTGCAGTTTTTCTATTCGGTCCGTCTCATGTCTCGTTTGATTACCCTTTTATTGTTGCTGGTTACCTGGAGCGCGTCTGCCAGTATTGTCAGCGAACAACGCATTCCTGCGCGTTATATGCAAACCACCGAAGATGCCGATATCTGGGCGCAGGTAGGGGACAGAGTCGTTACCGTCGGCAATATTCGCGCCGGGCAGATCCTGGCGGTGGTGCCAGGGGCGGAAGATTATTACGCGTTTCGCTTTGGCTTCGGCAGCGGGTTTATCGACAGAGGCCATCTTGGCACAGTGTCAGGTAATGAACGGGTAGAAGATACGCTTGGCGATCTGAACAAGCCGCTCAGTAATCAAAACCTGATCACCTGGCAGGATACGCCGCTCTACACGTCGCCGGATATCACCAGTAAGCAGGTTGGCACGCTGGCGGAAAACTTGCGTTACCCGATAATCGATAAGCTGAAAGACCGCCTGAACCAGACCTGGTTTCAGATCCGTATCGGCAACCGGCTGGCGTGGATCAGTAGCCTGGATGCACAAGAAGACAACGGGATTCCGGTGCTGACTTATCACCACATCTTGCGCGATGAAGAAAATACCCGCTTTCGCCACACCTCGACCACCACCTCGGTGCGTGCTTTTACCAACCAGATGACCTGGCTGCGCGATCAGGGTTACACCACCTTGTCGATGTACCAGTTGGAAGGTTATGTGCGTAACCGTATGAATTTGCCTGCGCGTTCGGTGGTGATCACTTTTGATGATGGGCTGAAGTCGGTCAGCCGTTACGCCTGGCCAATCCTGCGCGAGTACGGTTTTAAAGCGACAGCATTTATTATTTCGTCACGCATCAAGCTCAAGCCGCAGCCGTGGGACCCGAAATTCCTGCAGTTTATGAGCGTGTCGGAGCTGAATCAGATTCAGGATGTGTTCGATGTGCAGTCACATACCCATTTCCTGCACCGTGTTGATGAGGCGATGCACCCGATTTTGCTTAGCCGTAACTACCACAATATTTTGTTCGATTTTAAACGCTCACGCCGCGCGCTGGCGCAGTTCAACCCGCATGTGCTCTATCTGGCCTATCCTTTTGGCGCGTATGACGATAAAGCGGTGAAAGCGGCGAATGACGCAGGTTTTCATCTGGCGGTGACCACGGTGCGTGGCAAGGTGAAACCGGGAGATAACCCGTTTTTACTGAAACGATTGTACGTGCTGAGAACGGATTCGCTGGAGACAATGTCGCGGCTGATCAGTAATCAGCCGCAGGGGTAGGGCATCAGGCAACCTGAACCGGCACGGCTTTCGCGGTGCGTTTCATCTCGTTGTCGCCATCAAAATAGGCCACTTTCGGCTGCCAGTTACGGGCAACTTCATCCGGCACGGTGACGTAGCTGGCGATAATCAGGATATCGCCAACGTCCGCGCAGTGCGCTGCCGCGCCGTTAACCGAGATAATGCGTGAGCCGCGCTCGCCGGCAATCGCGTAGGTAGAAAAGCGTTTGCCGTTGGTCACGTTATAAATGTCGATGGCTTCGTATTCCAGAATACCGGCCGCCTCAAGGAAATCCTGGTCAATCGCGCAGGAACCTTCGTAGTGCAGGTCGGCCTGCGTCACTTTGACGCGGTGGAGCTTGCCTTGCAGCATCGTGCGAATCATAAGTTAAACCTTCATTACTGATAATTAACCTGAAAATGGAGGGCGGCTCCCTGCGAATCCCTCGTATGCTCGCGCCACGTCCTGGCGGGCGTAAGGGCAAGCCAGGAGTGGAGTATTGCCCGATTTTTTCGCCCTGTCTAGCGGGCTAACTCAACCACTTTGTTGTCGATAAGTCGCGCCTGGCCGAGCCATGCCGCCATCAAAATCACCGCGCGTTTACTGTCCTCAGACAGCGCCAGCAGCGTATCCGCATCGCGGATCTGAATGTCATCGGCGCGCAGACCCGCGTCGTTGATCTCCTGCTCAGCAATGGCAATCAGCTCTTCTTCATTGCGCTCCCCCGCCAGCAGTTTATCGGCAATCGAATTCATTACTTTGCTGAGCGCCGGGGCGACTTTTCGCTGATCGGCGGTGAGATAGCCGTTACGCGAGCTCAGCGCGAGACCATCTTTTGCGCGCACGGTCGGCACGCCGACAATCTCAATGTCATAGCCCATGTCGGCCACCATTTTGCGGATCAGCTGCAATTGCTGGTAATCCTTCTCGCCAAAGCAGGCGATATCCGGTTGTACCAGGTTGAACAGTTTGCTGACGATGGTCGACACGCCGCGGAAATGGCCCGGACGGCTTGCGCCTTCCAGCATGGTGGAGATACCCGGCACATCAACATAAGTTTGGCTGTCGGTGCCCTGCGGGTAGATGTCCGCCGGTGCGGGGGCGAAAACCAGATCGACTTTGCGCTTGTTCAGCTTTTCGCAATCTTCCTGCAAGGTGCGCGGGTAGCGCACTAAATCATCCGGGCGGTCGAACTGCATTGGGTTAACGAAAATACTCACTACCACCACATCGGCGCGGGCTTTCGCTTCGTCGACCAGCTTCATATGGCCATCGTGCAGGTTGCCCATCGTTGGCACCAGCGCAATACGCTTTCCTTCCTGACGCAGTCTGCGGATGTGCTGGCGCAGCAGCGGGAGGGTTTCAATAATCAACACAACCAGGCTCCTTAATGGAAACTATGTTCTTCACCCGGATAGGCTCCGGATTCGACGTCGGCAACATACTGCCTGACCGCTGCGCGCATGTCGCCTGCTTCACTGAGGAAATTTTTGGCGAATTTCGGGATATGTCCGCCGGTAATGCCGAACGCGTCATGCATCACCAGAATCTGGCCGTCGGTGACATTGCCTGCGCCAATACCAATTACCGGAATGGTTAACGCCGCGGTGATACGCTGCGCCAGCTCGACCGGAATACACTCCAGCACCAGCAGTTGCGCGCCTGCGGCTTCCAGCGCCAGTGCATCGTCAAGCAGCCCTTGTGCCGCGTCACCGCGCCCCTGCACTTTATAACCACCGAAAATATTAACGGACTGCGGCGTCAGACCCAGGTGGCCGCACACCGGCACGGCGCGCTCGGTCAGCATTTTCACCGTCGGTGCCAGCCAGCGGCCACCTTCGATTTTCACCATATTGGCGCCCGCGCGCATGACTACGGCGGCGTTTTCAAATGCCTGCTCCGGCGTGGCGTAGGCCATAAACGGCAGATCGGCGAGCAGCAGGCAGGCCGGTGCGCCACGGCGAACAGCCTGGGTGTGATAAGCGATATCGGCAACCGTTACCGGTAGGGTGGAGTCGTGACCTTGTACCGTCATCCCTAACGAATCACCAACCAGCATCACGTTAATCCCTTCTTCGGCAAACAGTTTCGCGAAGCTGTAGTCGTATGCGGTGATAGTGGCGAAGCGTCTTTTTTCCTGCTTGCACTTGTGCAGCCAGGAGATGGTGGTGGGTTTCATAGCGTTTCCTGATAGTCGAAAGCGATTCTGGCGCATTCTAGCAGCAACCATCAGGTGGGCAATGATTTTAGGCAAGCGGTGAGCGCGGGGCGCGAAGAAAGCGGGAAATTACCAGGCGTCGGGTTTCGGCGCGTTCAGGTTTGCAAGAATTTCCTGCAACGATGTGCCGTCCGGGAAGTGCAGAGCGGGCGCAATTTCAAACAGCGGCCACAACATAAAGCCACGGTTTTTCATGTCGTAGTGCGGCACCGTCAGGCGTTCTGTATTCAGGGTGAGATCGCCAAACAGCATGATATCGAGATCAAGCGTGCGCGGTCCCCAGCGTTCTGCTTTACGCACGCGGCCTTGCTGAAGTTCAATGCGTTGCGTGTGATCGAGCAGCGTTTCTGGCGTAAGGTCGGTTTCCAGCGCCACAGCGGCATTGAGATAATCCGGTTGATCCGGCGGGCCAAGCGGGGGAGTGCGGTATAACGAAGAGACCGCCACGATGCGGCTTTGTGGGATCTCTCCGAGGGCGGTAATCGCGGCGTTAACCTGGTCGAGCGGTGACGCCAGGTTGCTACCGAGCGCGATATACGCGAGGGTCATGCGCTACCTTCGCGGCGCGGCGCGCGTTTGCGCGGGCGGCGGTGGCGACGGCGTTCTGCCGGTTCATCACCTAAATCATTGAGCATATCTTTCTGGGCTGGCGGCGCGGAAACCTGGAATTCACCCCACCATTTCGCCAGACGTTGTAGCTCGCCGTTATTTTCGGCTTCGGCGCGCAGCGCCAGTAAATCATAAGCCGCGCGGAATTTCGGGTGTTCCATCAGCTTCCATGAGCGCTTGCCCTGGCGGCGGGACATCCGCAATTGCAACTGCCAGATATCACGGATCAGCGTGGTGATGCGTTTCGGGATCGCCAGTGAACGGCACGCTTCATCCAGCACGTCGTTCATCGCCAGCGCGAAAGCGTCGTAATAGGCAAGCCCACCTTCCTGGGTAATGCGCTGGGCGTTTTCCAGCAGCGGATACCAGAACATGGCAGCAAACAAAAATGCCGGGTTGACGCGCATGTCGTTGCGAATACGGTTGTCGGTATTCTTCAGCACCTGCTCAATAATCCGCTCCATCGGGCTGTCGCCTTTTTCGGTGAAGTAGCGGGTGATGCTGGGGAACAGCGGCTGGAACAGGCCATATTCACGCAGTAAACGGCAGGTTTCGTAACCGTAACCGGCCTGCAGCAGTTTCAGCGATTCCTCAAACAGGCGCGCCGGAGGAACATCGTTGATCAGCGTTGCCAGGCGCGGGATCGGCTCGGCGGTCTCTTCGCTGATACGCATGTTGAGCTTGGCGGCAAAGCGTACCGCGCGCAGCATGCGCACCGGATCTTCGCGATAGCGGGTTTCCGGGTTACCAATCAGGCGAATCACACCCTCTTCCAGGTCACGCATACCGCCGACGTAATCACGCACGGTGAAATCAGCAACGCTGTAATAAAGGCTGTTGATGGTGAAATCGCGGCGCTGGGCATCTTCTTCAATGGAGCCGAAAATATTGTCGCGCAGCAGCATGCCATTCTGCCCGCGCTGGGAGATGGTGCGATCGGTTTGTTGTTCGTCGTGATGACCACGGAAGGTGGCGACTTCGATGATTTCCGGCCCGAACATCACATGCGCAAGGCGGAAACGGCGGCCAACCAGGCGGCAGTTGCGAAACAGTTTACGCACCTGGTCCGGCGTTGCGCTGGTGGTCACGTCAAAATCTTTTGGTTTTTTGCCCAGCAATAAATCGCGCACACCGCCGCCTACCAGGTAAGCGTCGTAGCCCGCTTTATTCAGACGATAGAGCACCTTGAGCGCATTTTCACTGATATCTTTGCGGGAAATAGCGTGCTGCTCACGCGGAATAACCGTCATCTGCGGTTGGGCCATAGCCTCAACGACCATGCTCTCTTCGCGGCTTAGCACCTTGCGGCAAAAATTAGCGACTCGGGTAAAAATAGTACACCTCGGTAGTGTCAAACGTCAGGACAAAAAAATAGCGGCTAATCATAGCTCAGCGCGAGCCGTTTGAGAATGCTGTATTCGCATCCACGGCATCTGGCACTCGGCAAAGCGTCCAGTTTTCCACCGCTTTTTGCAGCAGCGCGTCGATGCGCAGATCCTGCCACTCATTTGTTACATCCTGGTTCAAAAATTGTAAAGCCCTGATTATAACCGGGCGCGGATCGCCTTCAGGTAACGCGGGGGCGTGGTTTTGCTTGGAAAGCTTGTTCCCCTGCTCATTGAGCGCCAGCGGCAAATGAACGTACGTCGGCACCGGCCAGCCAAACTGGTTATAAAGGGAGATTTGCCGTACCGTGGGTTCTATCAGATCTGCGCCGCGCACAATTTCTGTGACGCCCTGAAAATGGTCATCGACCACCACCGCAAGGTTGTAGGCAAACAGCCCGTCACGGCGGTGAATAATAAAATCTTCCCGCGCCAGTTTTTCGTCGGCGGTAATGCGCCCGCGTAATTTATCGTCGAAGTGCAGTACAGGATGCTGCTGTACCAGTCGTACGGCGGCGTTTTGCGGGTCATTTTGTAATGTCCGGCAATGCCCGTCGTACGTGCCGCCAATATTTTGGATGCGTGCGCGCGTGCAGGTACAAAAATAGCTCAGCCCTTTGCGTTGTAAGGTGGCGAGCGCTTCACGGTAGGCGTCATGGCGCCGGGATTGCCACAGCACATCGCCGTCCCAGTGCAGACCATAATGCTCAAGCTGGCGAAGAATGGTGTTTGCCGCGCCGGGAACTTCTCTGGGGGGATCGATATCTTCGATGCGAACAAGCCAGCTGCCGTGGTTGGCGCGGGCTTGCAGATAGCTGCCGAGAGCAGCAATTAACGAACCAAAATGCAGTTCACCGGAAGGAGATGGCGCAAAGCGCCCAATATAGTGTGATTCAGGCATGTCGCTGGCAAAATATAGGCGGGAATCGATCCCGCCGTAAGGGCGCACCACGCCTTAGCGGTGCGCCGTTGAAGACGTCAGGAGATTAACCCGCCATCTGTTTTTCGCGGATTTCCGCCAGGGTTTTGCAGTCGATGCACAGGTCGGCAGTCGGACGTGCTTCCAGACGACGGATACCAATTTCAACGCCACAGGATTCGCAGAAGCCGAAATCTTCGTCTTCCACTTTTTTCAGCGTCTTCTCGATCTTTTTAATCAACTTGCGCTCGCGATCACGGTTACGCAGTTCGAGGCTGAACTCTTCTTCCTGAGCGGCACGATCGACCGGATCGGGGAAGTTAGCTGCTTCGTCCTGCATGTGCGTGACGGTGCGATCGACTTCATCCCTAAGTTGATTACGCCATGCTTCAAGAATACGCTTGAAGTGCGCCAGCTGGGCTTCGTTCATATACTCTTCGCCCGGTTTCTCTTGATACGGCTCCACCCCAGCGATGGCGAGAATACTCAGGGACGATGTTTTACGGTTTTGCCCTTCTTGCATGTTGCTTCTCCTTAACACGCACTATCGATCCCCGTGTGGGGGAAAAATCAGGCCGCTATAAATAGCAGATGCTTTTACGGATGGCAAATATCTAAACGTAACACTTGACAACCCTGTGAAGAAAAGCGTATTTGCGCACGCGACCAAATCACTTACTCGTCAAAAGCTTGCCTTTATACCGTAAAAGGTAGTGGCAACTTAAGAGTGATATTATCGGCAGAAAGTTCCGCTTTATAAGCGATAACTTCTACCCCCCGGTGTTGTGCCTCATTCAATAATCGTGCGTATTCCTCGTCAATATGGCGTGCCGGAGAAAAATGTTCAACGGCGGAGTGCAGAACAGCAAACAGAATTACCGCGCGATCGCCGTTGGCCGCGACGCTCATTAATTCCCGTAAATGCTTCTGTCCTCGCAGGGTGACGGCATCCGGGAAGTAGCCTGACTGCTGCTCGGCGAGCGTGACCGATTTCACTTCAATATAGCAGTTGCGCCGGTCATCCGCCTGTAACAGAAAATCAATTCTGCTACCTTCCGCACCATATTTTACTTCGCTTTTCAGCGTGCTATATCCACTGAGTTCAGGGACCTGGTCAGCAAGTATTGCTTCTTTTGTCAGCATATTTGCCCGCTGAGTATTGACGCAAATAAATGCCCCCTGTTGGGTTTGGGATAATTCCCACGTATGGGCATATTTGCGCTTAGGATTATTCGACGTGGAATACCAGACCGTGTCGCCTGGCGTCGCGCAACCGGTCATCGCACCGGTATTTGGGCAATGCAGCGTGAGGGGTTCCCCTTCAGGTGTGACCACATCCGCAAGGAAGCGTTTGTAACGCTGAATCAGCGTGGCGGATTTAAGCGGCGGGGAAAAATCCATGGGAAATCCTTATTTTTTAAGCGTCCAGCGATGCAATGGCGTGTAGCGGGTTCGACCCTGGATAAATTGTGATTCATACAAGGCAAACGCTGTCACCGGGAATGACCAGCGAAAACCCGGTGGCGGAATGGTGACAGCGTGGCTGGCGTCGCGCAGCAGCGTAATGTGGGGGTGAAACGGCTGCGGGCTTTGATAGCAACCGCTGCGAGAAGCCTGGGCGCGGAGCATATCCGCCAGTTGCAGCAACCCGCGCGGCGGCTGGCGTGAACCAAGCCAGACTACGCGCGAGCGCAGCCATTGCCCGGCATCATCCAGCGTGAGTGTAAAACCGGGCTGGCGTATCCGTCCGGCCAGCGCTTCCAGTGCGCGCTGTTTTTCCGCGCTGATTTCACCGAGAAACGCCAGCGTCAGATGCAGATTCGCCGCGGCAATCGGCCGCCCCGCATCCGGCGGGAATTGCTGTGCGCGCCATTGCACCACCTGCGTCTGAATATCCGCAGGGAGTTCAAGGGCGAAAAACAGCCTTTTAGGTTCAGACATGGCAGGCTCGAGGTCAAAGATTTACGGCGATGTTATACTGCTGGCCAGCTTATGTTAACCCTCCGGAGCTTTTGTGTCCTCACTGCCAGTCGCCGCCGTTCTGCCCGACATTCTTTCTGCCCTGCGCACCGCGCCACAGGTGCTGTTAAGTGCGCCCACCGGCGCAGGGAAATCGACCTGGTTGCCGTTGC
Organism: Kosakonia sacchari SP1; assembly: GCF_000300455.3. NCBI lineage: Bacteria > Pseudomonadati > Pseudomonadota > Gammaproteobacteria > Enterobacterales > Enterobacteriaceae > Kosakonia > Kosakonia sacchari. Next base: position 3,985,493 of record NZ_CP007215.2, on the reverse strand, counting down.
AACTGCTGCAACAAGGTGACATTACTGGCCGTATTTTGCTGCTTGAACCGCGTCGGCTGGCGGCGCGCAATGTGGCACAGCGGCTGGCGGAACTGCTCAATGAAAAGCCTGGCGAAACCGTGGGTTACCGGATGCGCGCGGAAACCTGCGTAGGGCAAAATACCCGGCTCGAAGTGGTGACAGAAGGGATTTTGACGCGGCTGGTTCAGCAAGATCCAGAACTCAGCGGCGTAGGGCTGGTGATCCTTGATGAGTTTCACGAACGCAGCCTGCAAGCGGATCTCGCCCTGGCATTGCTGCTGGACGTGCAGCAAGGGTTGCGCGATGACCTCAAACTGCTGGTGATGTCAGCAACGCTTGATAATGCCCGTTTACAAGCGCTGCTACCGGATGCACCCACCATTATTTCCGCCGGACGCGCCTATCCGGTTGAGCAACGCTATCAGCCCTTGCCGAGCCATCTCCGATTTGACGAGGCGATTGCCCTGGCGACAGCGGAATTACTGCGTAATGAAGTCGGTTCGCTGCTGCTGTTTTTACCCGGTGTTGGTGAAATCCAGCGTGTACAGGAGCAACTGGCTTCCCGCGTCGGCAGCGATATTCTCCTCTGCCCGCTTTATGGTGCGCTGCCGCTTAGTGAGCAGCGTAAAGCCATTTTGCCCGCGCCCAAAGGGCTGCGAAAAGTGGTGCTCGCTACCAATATCGCCGAAACCAGTTTGACCATCGAAGGCATTCGCCTGGTGGTGGATAGCGCCCAGGAACGCGTCGCGCGGTTTGATGCCCGCAGCGGCTTAACCCGGCTGGTGACACAGCGCATTAGTGTTGCTTCGATGACGCAGCGCACCGGGCGTGCCGGTCGTCTTGAGCCTGGTATTTGCGTGCACTTACTGAGTAAAGAGCAGGCGGAACGCGCGGCGGCGCAGAGCAGCCCTGAAATATTGAGTAGTGATTTATCGGGACTGTTGATGGAATTAATACAGTGGGGATGCCAGGATCCTGCCCAGCTCAAATGGCTGGATCTGCCGCCGGCGGTGAATCTCGCGGCGGCGCGCAAGCTGCTCAGCCAGTTGCAGGCGCTTGAGGACGGGCGGCTGACGCCGTTTGGACAACGTATGGCGGCGCTCGGTAACGATCCGCGCCTGGCTGCGATGCTGGCAGCGGCAAACGGTCGCGACGAAATTGCCACGGCGGCGAAGCTGGCGGCGATTCTGGAAGAGCCACCACGCGGTACAAACAGTGACTTAAGCGCGGCGTTTTCACGCAACCAGCCAAACTGGCAGCAGCGCGCGCGCCAACTGGTTCGCCGTCTGAAAAGCAGCGAGGGCGAGCCGGACAACACCGTACTTGCGCCGTTACTGGCAAGCGCTTTTGCCGATCGCATTGCCCGCCGGCGCGGCCAGGAAGGTCGCTATCAACTGGCGAACGGCATGGGCGCCACGCTGGATGCAGATGATGCGCTCAACCGTCACGAGTGGCTGATAGCGCCCTTGCTGTTGCAGGGTAGCGCATCGCCGGATGCGCGGATTTTGTTGGCGCTGCCGTTGGATATCGACGCGCTTGTCACCCGCTGCCCACATTTATTGCAGCAGTCCGACACGGTTGAGTGGGACGAGGCGCAGGGCACGTTAAAAGCGTTTCGCCGCAGCCAGATAGGACAATTGACGTTAAAAGTACAGCCGCTGGCGAAACCCTCGGAAGAGGAGTTGCATCAGGCGATGCTGAACGGCATCCGTGATAAGGGCTTGCGGGTACTGAACTGGACGCCGGATGCCGAGCAATTGCGCTTGCGTTTACACTGTGCGGCGAAGTGGCTGCCGGAAGTTGACTGGCCAGCGGTCGATGAGGCCTCGCTGCTGGAAAATCTTGAACAGTGGTTATTGCCGCAAATGAGTGGTATCCGTTCGTTGCGTGAGCTGAAAGCGCTCGATTTAAGCCAAGCGTTACAAAATGCGATGCCGTGGTCATTACGTCAACGTCTGGATAGTGAGCTGCCTGCGCATTACACTGTGCCGACGGGAAGCCGGATAGCAATTCGTTATCACGAAGATAACCCGCCAGCGCTGGCGGTGCGTATGCAAGAAATGTTTGGCGAAGCGACAACGCCGACTATCGCGCAAGGGCGCGTGGCACTGGTGCTGGAACTGCTGTCTCCTGCGCAACGTCCGCTGCAAATCACCCGTGATTTAAGCGCGTTTTGGGCGGGCGCGTATCGCGAAGTGCAAAAAGAGATGAAAGGGCGCTACCCGAAGCATGTCTGGCCGGACGATCCGGCCAATACGGCACCGACGCGGCGCACCAAAAAGTATTCGTAACAGGGATGGGCTTTTCGCCATCAAACAGTGCGATAAATTGAGAGATTTCTTCTTCTGCCCTGGTGCGGAAGAGTTGAGAATCAGGCCCTTGCGCCTGAAAGTTGCGGAGAGTAAAGCATGGCGGGGAATGACCGCGAGCCAATTGGACGCAAGGGTAAACCTGCGCGTCCGGCGAAAGAGAAAATCAGCCGTCGTCGACTTCGGGAAGAGGAGTACGACGAGTATGAAGATGACGATGAAGACGAGGAACCGATGCCGAAAAAAGGAAGAGGCAAAGGCAAGAAGCCACGCGGCAAACGCGGCTGGTTCTGGCTGCTGTTAAAAATTGCCATCGTTCTGGCCGTGCTGTGCGCCATTTATGGCGTTTATCTGGATCAAAAAATCCGTGCCCGTATTGACGGGAAAGTCTGGCAACTGCCTGCTGCGGTGTATGGCCGTATGGTCAACCTCGAACCGGATATGGCAATCAGTAAAAACGAGATGGTGAAACTGCTGGAAGCCACGCAGTACCGCCAGGTGACGAAGATGACGCGTCCCGGCGAGTTTACCGTGCAGGCGAAAAGCATTGAGATGATCCGCCGTCCGTTTGATTTCCCGGACAGTAAAGAAGGGCAAGTGCGCGCGCGTCTGACGTTTGACGGCTCTCGTCTGGAAACCATCGAGAATATGGACAGCAACCGCCAGTTCGGTTTCTTCCGTCTCGATCCGCGTCTGATCACCATGCTCTCTTCGCCGAATGGCGAGCAGCGTCTGTTTGTACCGCGCAATGGTTTCCCGGATCTGCTGGTGGATACGCTGCTGGCGACCGAAGACCGCCACTTTTATGAGCACGATGGCATCAGCTTTTACTCCATTGGTCGTGCGGTGCTGGCGAACCTGACCGCTGGACGCACCGTGCAGGGGGCGAGTACGCTGACGCAGCAACTGGTGAAAAACCTGTTCCTCAGCAGCGAGCGCTCCTACTGGCGTAAAGCCAACGAAGCCTATATGGCGCTGATTATGGATGCCCGCTACAGCAAAGATCGTATTCTTGAACTGTATATGAACGAGGTGTACCTCGGTCAGAGCGGCGACAACGAGATCCGCGGTTTCCCGCTGGCGAGCCTCTACTATTTTGGCCGCCCGGTGGAAGAGCTGAGCCTTGATCAGCAGGCATTGCTGGTGGGGATGGTTAAAGGTGCGTCAATCTACAACCCGTGGCGTAACCCGAAACTGGCGCTGGAGCGTCGTAACCTGGTGCTGCGTTTGCTGCAACAGCAAAACGTTATCGACCAGGAGCTGTATGACATGCTGAGCGCGCGTCCGCTCGGCGTGCAGCCGCGCGGCGGGGTGATTTCACCGCAGCCGGCGTTTATGCAGATGGTGCGCCAGGAGTTGCAAGCCAAGCTCGGTGATAAGGTGAAAGATCTCTCCGGCGTGAAGATCTTCACCACTTTTGATTCCGTGGCGCAGGACGCCGCCGAAAAAGCCGCCGTGGAAGGTATTCCGCTGCTGATCAAACAGCGCAAGCTGACCGATCTTGAAACGGCAATGGTGGTGGTCGACCGCTACACTGGTGAAGTGCGCGCGATGGTCGGCGGTGCGACGCCGCAGTTCGCGGGTTATAACCGTGCGATGCAGGCGCGCCGCTCCATAGGTTCGCTGGCGAAACCTGCAACCTACCTGACAGCGCTGAGCCAGCCGAATATCTATCGCCTGAATACCTGGATTGCCGATGCGCCGATTTCGCTGCGCTTGTCTAACGGCCAGGTGTGGGCACCGCAGAACGATGACCGTCGTTTTAGCGGCCAGGTGATGCTGGTCGATGCGCTGACCCGTTCGATGAACGTACCGACGGTGAACCTCGGAATGGCGGTAGGGTTGCCTGCGGTGACGGACACCTGGCAGAAACTCGGCGCGCCGAAAGATCAGCTGACCGGCATGCCGTCTATGCTGCTTGGTGCACTGAACCTGACGCCAATTGAAGTGGCGCAGGCTTTCCAGACCATCGCCAGCGGCGGTAACCGCGCGCCGCTTTCCGCGTTGCGTTCGGTGATTGCTGAAGACGGCACGGTGCTGTATCAGAGCTTCCCGCAGGCCGAGCGTGCCGTACCGGCGCAGGCGGCGTATATGACGCTGTGGACGATGCAGCAGGTTGTCCAGCGCGGCACCGGTCGCCAGCTTGGCGCGAAGTATCCGGGCCTGCATCTGGCGGGTAAAACCGGTACCACCAATAACAACGTCGATACCTGGTTTGCGGGTATCGACGGGCGCGAAGTGACGATTACCTGGGTTGGCCGCGATAATAACCAGCCGACGAAGCTGTATGGTGCCAGCGGCGCGATGGCGATTTACCAGCGTTATCTGGAAAACCAGTCGCCGATCCCGCTGGATCTGACGCCGCCGGAAGACATCACCAATATGGGTGTTGATGACATGGGGAATTTCGTTTGCGGCGGTGGCGGTGTGCGCCAGCTTCCGGTCTGGACGACCAGCCCGGAAACGCTGTGCCAGCAAAACCAGGTGCAGCCGCAAACCGGCAACCCGTTTGATCAGTCCCAGCAGCCGCAGCAACCCGCGCAGCAGCAGCCTCAACAGCCGCCGCAGCAGGAGCAGAAAAGCGATGGCGTTGCAGGCTGGATCAAAGAGATGTTCGGCGGTAACTAATTTTCTGCCGTGACAAGACCTGAAACCCCCGATGGCAACATCGGGGTTTTTTTTATCCCTGCATGAACACCACCTCCTATGTAGGTGGTCAGCAAGAGGTTTTGGCTTTGCCTTATTGTCTTTGGATTTAAATCGTTCAGAACAGACAGAGACTAATTGTAGGGCTTTTAGTACGCCCCTCTGAGACGAAATCAATGCCACCTGCTAAGCAGGTGGTTTTTTACGCCCTAAACATGCAAATAACGTTGTTTTAAATCCCTGTTAACCACCTGCTTTTCGTCTGGTTATTTCTTCATCCTTCAGGCCGTTTCAGGCGGCTTACTGCTTGCTATGCGCACAGCGCTTCGCATATTATGCTGCGGTCATAATAATAATTCTCGTTTACGTTATCGTTCACTCATTTGAATCAGAGATAAACTAATGGCGCGTCCTAACACTGCTCAGCCAGTCAACACTACGCTGCGTAAAATCGCAGTTGTAGTAGCCACAGCGGTTAGCGGCATGTCTGTTTACGCACAGGCTGCAACAACCCAAAAAGAAGAAACCATCACCGTTACCACCAGCGCCGCTCCACAGGAAAGCGCATGGGGTCCGGCACCCACTATCGCGGCAAAACGTTCCGCCACGGCGACCAAAACGGATACCCCGATTGAAAAGACGCCGCAGTCTGTTTCGGTGGTAACGAATGAAGAGATGCAAATCCGTCAGCCTGCCTCGGTGAAAGAAGCGCTGGGTTATACGCCTGGCGTGGTGGTTAGCAACCGTGGTGCATCGAACACTTACGACTTCGTCAGCATTCGTGGTTTCTCCACACCTGGACCTACGCAGAACAACTACCTGGATGGTATAAAACTGCAGGGGGATTACTACAGCGGTGCGACCATCGATCCCTACATGCTGGAGCGTGTTGAACTGATGCGCGGACCGACTTCCGTTCTGTACGGTAAGAGCAATCCGGGCGGTATCATCGCGATGGTCAGCAAGCGTCCGACCACCGAGCCGCTGCATGAAATTCAGTTCAAAATGGGCACCGATAATCTCTACCAGACTGGTTTCGATTTTAGCGATGCGCTGGATGATGACGGCAAGTATGCTTACCGCTTGACCGGTCTTGCACGTTCTAACGATGAGCAGCAGGACTTTGCGAAACAAAAACGCTACGCCATTGCACCGTCATTTAGCTGGCGTCCGGATGATAAAACCAACCTGACATTGCTGGCGAATATTCAGAACGAACCGAATACTGGTTATTACGGTTGGTTGCCAAAAGAGGGCACGGTTGAGCCATTGGCTTCGGGAAAACGTGTCTCGCCAGGCTTTACTGACAGTGCGCCGAACAACGAATATTCCCGTTATCAGCGCCTGGTGGGTTACAGTTTTGAACACGCGTTTGATGATGTGTTCACCGTTCGTCAGAACCTGCGCTACAGCCAGATTAAAACCTCGCAGAAAACCGTTTATGGCTTTGGCGCTACAAACGATCAGCTTACACGTTCAATCATTGTGGCCGACGAAGACTACAGCGATTTCGGCGTCGACACCCAGTTAGAAAGTAAATTCGCGACGGGTGATGTTTCCCACATCGTTCTGACGGGCATTGATTACTCCCGTTTTCGTAATGACATCAAAAACGCCTACGGAAGTGCGCCTACGCTGGATATGAATAATCCGGTTTATACCGATGTTGATTTCCCGACCGCGACGCCATTCCAGTTAAATACCCAACACCAAACCGGGCTGTATGTTCAGGACCAACTGGAATGGAATAAGTGGGTGGCAACAGTGGGCGGGCGTTATGACTGGTCCGAACAGGCTACGCTTATTCGCAGTAGCGGCCAGAAAGTGAAGCGCGATGACAATCAGTTTACCTGGCGTGCCGGGGTTAACTACCTCTTCGATAATGGCATTACGCCTTATGCCAGCTATAGCGAATCTTTTGAGCCTAACCCGTCAAAAGCCTGGGCTGCGACCCCTGCTGATAACGTGGCTTATGCGCCGTCGAAAGGTAAGCAATACGAAGCGGGCGTGAAATACGTACCGAAAGATATGCCGGTTGTTATTACGGGCGCGCTTTATCAGCTCACTAAAACAAACAACCTGACTACGGATCCGACTAACCCGTTCGCACAAGTTCCTGCAGGTGAAATTCGCTCTCGTGGCGTTGAACTGGAGGCAAAAGCCGCAGTTAACGCGAACGTCAACGTAACGGCGTCCTACACCTATACCAATGCCGAGTACACGCAGGACACTACGCTGAAAGGCAAAACGCCGGTACAAATCCCGAAACATATGGCTTCCTTGTGGGGTGACTACACCTTCAACTCGGGCATGCTTTCTGGCCTGACCGTGGGTACAGGTGGCCGTTTAATCGGTTCCAGCTACGGTGATCCGAATAACACATTCAAGGTCGGTAGTGCGGCGGTGATGGATGCCGTGGTGAAATACGATCTGGCTCGCTTTGGCCTGGCGGGTTCCAGCCTTGCTGTGAATGTCACTAACCTGCTTGATCGTGAATACGTCTCAAGCTGTTTCGACACCTATGGCTGCTTCTGGGGCGCAGAACGCCAGGTGGTGGCGACAGCAACCTTCCGCTTCTAATCTCTCTTCGGGCACGGTTCGCCGTGCCCTTTTATAAGTTGGCAATCATGCAGGAAAACAACACGCTTCCCGATACCACCTTTCAACTTAGCGATGTCACCTTTCGTGTGCCTGGTCGCACGCTGCTGCACCCGCTGTCACTGACCTTTCCGGTGGGTAAAGTCACCGGTTTGATTGGTCACAACGGCTCCGGTAAATCCACGCTGCTGAAAATGCTTGGCCGCCACCAGCCGCCCTCGGACGGTGATATTTTGCTGGATGGACAACCGCTCGCTAGCTGGAGCAGCAAAGCTTTTGCCCGCAAAGTGGCCTACTTGCCGCAGCAGTTGCCGCAGGCGGAAGGGATGACGGTTCGTGAACTGGTGGCGATTGGCCGCTACCCGTGGCACGGGGCGTTGGGGCGTTTTGGTATTGCCGACAGAGAAAAAGTGGAAGAAGCGATTGCGCTGGTGGGCTTAAAACCGCTGGCGCACCGCCTGGTAGATAGCCTCTCCGGCGGCGAACGCCAGCGCGCGTGGATCGCCATGCTGGTAGCGCAGGACAGCCGCTGCCTGCTGCTGGATGAACCTACCTCGGCGCTGGACATCGCCCATCAGGTGGATGTGCTGGCGCTGGTGCACCGCTTGAGCCAGCAGCGCGGGCTGACGGTGATTGCTGTGCTGCACGATATCAATATGGCGGCGCGGTATTGCGATTATCTGGTGGCGCTGCGCGGCGGTGAAATGATCGCCGAAGGCACGCCGGAAGGATTAATGCGCGCCGAAACGCTGGAACACATTTACGGCATCCCGATGGGGATCCTGCAGCATCCTGCGGGAGCTGCACCGGTGAGTTTTGTTTACTGATGACTGGATTACATCACATTAGCCGTCGTCGCTTACTGACGGCGATGGCACTCTCCCCCCTGTTGTGGAACATGCGCAGCGCGCAAGCCGCGGCGATCGATCCGACGCGTATTGTCGCGCTGGAGTGGTTGCCGGTTGAATTGCTGCTGGCGCTTGGCGTCGCGCCTTATGGCATTGCGGATGTGCAGAGTTACAACTTGTGGGTCAACGAGCCTGCGCTGCCTGCTTCGGTGATTGACGTTGGGCTGCGTACCGAGCCGAATCTCGAATTGCTGACGCAAATGAAACCCTCCTGGTTAGTGTGGTCGGCAGGTTATGGCCCTTCAGAAGCGAAGCTGGCAAAAATCGCGCCGGGACGCGGCTTCACGTTTAGCGATGGCAAAAAGCCGCTCGCCATGGCGAAGCACTCGTTAAACGAGATGGCGCAGATCCTCAATCTGGAAGCGGCGGCGCGAAAACATCTCGACGAATTTGATGCCCTGATTGAAGCGCGAAAACCGCATTTTGCGCGTCGCGGCAACCGCCCGTTGTTGATGATCACCTTGCTCGACCCGCGCCATGTGTTGGCGTTCGGGCCGAACTGCCTGTTCCAGGAAGTGCTCGATAGCATGGGCATTCGTAACGCCTGGCACGGCGAAACCTCTTTCTGGGGCAGCGTGGCGGTGGGTATCGACCGGCTGGCGGAATACAAAGACGTTGATGTTATCTGTTTCGATCACGGTAACGAGCAGGATATGCAAAAACTGATGGCGACACCGTTGTGGCAGGCGATGCCCTTCGTGCGCGCCGGGCGTTTCCAGCGGGTGCCGGCGGTCTGGTTTTATGGCGCGACGCTGTCGGCGATGCATTTTACCCGCGTGCTGGATAATGCGCTGGGAGGCCGGGCATGAACCGACGTGTTTCGCCTTTCCCGGCGTTGCTGCTGACGGTGCTGTTTATCATTGCCGCCGTACTTACCTGGAACAATTTAACTATCGCTTTGCCGCGCGCGCAGTGGACGCAGGCCTTCGTCGCGCCGGACATCAACTTTATCGATCAGATGCTGTTTCACTACAGCCTGTTGCCGCGGCTGGTGATTTCTCTGCTGGTCGGTGCCGGGCTTGGCCTGGTCGGTGTGCTGTTTCAGCAGGTGCTGCGTAACCCGCTTGCCGAACCGACAACGCTGGGTGTGGCGACCGGGGCGCAACTGGGCATCACCATTACTACACTGTGGTCGATTCCTGGCGTGCTGGCTTCACAGTTTGCCGCGCTGGCCGGGGCATGTGCGGTCGGTGCGCTGGTGTTTGGCGTGGCCTGGGGAAAGCGTTTATCGCCGGTAACGCTGATCCTCGCCGGTCTGGTGGTGAGCCTCTATTGTGGGGCGATTAACCAGTTGCTGGCGCTGTTCCATCACGATCAGCTGCAAAGCATGTTTTTATGGAGCACCGGGACGCTAACGCAAACCGACTGGAGCATCGTGCAGCGATTATGGCCGCAGTTGCTTGGCTGTGCGGTGTTAACGCTGCTGTTGTTGCGCCCGCTAACGCTGATGGGGCTGGATGATGGCGTTGCGCGAAATCTTGGCCTGGCGCTGTCGCTGGCGCGCCTGGCGGCGCTGATGCTGGCGATTGCGCTGAGCGCGTTGCTGGTCAATGCGGTCGGCATTATCGGTTTTATCGGCCTGTTTGCACCGCTACTGGCGAAAATGCTCGGTGCGCGTCGTTTGTTGTCACGTTTGCTGCTGGCTCCGCTGATTGGCGCGCTGATCCTCTGGCTTTCCGATCAAGTTATCTGGTGGCTGACACGCGTGTGGATGGAAGTTTCCACCGGTTCGATTACGGCCCTGATTGGGGCGCCGCTGCTGCTGTGGTTGTTGCCACGGCTGCGCAGTATGAGCGCCCCGGCAATGGACGCCGGAGATAACGTAGCTGTTGAGCGCCAGCAGGTGCAATGGTTTGCGTTGGGCGGTTTCGTGCTTCTGTTGCTGGCGATGGGGTTAGCGCTGACGTTCGGGCGTGACGCGACAGGCTGGCATTTTGCCAGCGGACAGTTACTCAACGAACTGATGCCGTGGCGTTGGCCGCGCATTGTCGCTGCGCTCACCGCCGGCGTGATGCTGGCGGTGGCGGGTTGTATCATTCAGCGCCTGACCGGCAACCCGATGGCCAGCCCGGAAGTGCTGGGGATAAGCTCAGGCGCGGCGTTTGGCGTGGTATTGATGCTGTTCTTCGTGCCGGGTAACGCGTTTGGTTGGTTGATGCCTGCCGGTAGTCTGGGCGCGGCGATGACGCTGCTGATCATTATGGTTGCCGCTGGTCGTGGCGGATTTTCGCCGCACCGCATGCTGCTGGCAGGGATGGCGTTGAGCACGGCGTTTACCATGCTGCTGATGATGCTGCAGGCAAGCGGCGACCCGCGCATGGCGACGATCCTGACGTGGATTTCCGGTAGCACTTACCACGCGTCCGGCGAGCAGGTTTTACATACTGGCGTGATGATGGTGATTTTGCTGGCGCTGACACCGCTGTGTCGCCGCTGGTTAATGATCTTACCGCTCGGTGGTGATACCGCGCGTTCAGTCGGGATGGCGCTGACACCGTCACGCGTCGGCCTGCTGTTACTGGCGGCAGCGCTCACGGCAACAGCGACGATGACCATTGGCCCGCTCAGTTTTGTTGGCCTGATGGCACCGCATATCGCGCGGATGATGGGTTTTCGACGCACGATGCCGCATATGGTGATTTCAGCACTGGTGGGAGGATTACTGCTGGTGTTTGCCGACTGGTGCGGGCGGATGCTGCTGTTTCCGTTTCAGATCCCCGCCGGTTTGCTGTCGACCTTTATCGGCGCGCCGTACTTTATCTATTTGCTGAGAAAGCAGAGCCGCTAAGGATTTTTTGAACCCACGTGGCGCAGTGCTTAACATTACGCCACATGGGGGCTGAGAGTAGTTATATTGAATCGCGTCTTAGTCTTCTGGCTTTAGCCCAAACGCCGCGGGCATCAAAACCTGGAACGAGTCCTCTGAAAACCACATCAGACAAGGATTGTTCGCTGGTGAGTTCATCTTTCTGCAGTGGTGTGTTGGTCGCATTCCGTCGAAAGAATATTGATTCCGGAATCATATTGGCCTGGTTACCTGCAAGTTTAAGTTGCGCCAGGACCGAAGGCCCGGTTGTCATCATCGTCCCTTTTAAGCGTCCAATAAGGGCATTTTCATCCATCAATGACCGTTTGGTTGTCCATGACGCTTGCGGTCTTATGGACTCTAACGCCTCTGTACTTTTGATTATTGCCTCAAGAAATTCAGACGATTTTTTCGAATGTCGAATGGAGGCTAGCACTGCATTTGAGGTCCCTTTTGGTGTTTTGGCATGCAAAAATCCTTCATGCTCTGCGCCGCCTATGACTTCAGCCAAGGTATCCAGATCGTTAGCAGGAATCACATCTGTATCCATGTAAATCCCCCCTTTTTCGAACATCAAGGCCGCACGCGTTATATCACTGGCTGCGGCATAATTTCGGTAAACACCGCTTATTTCACGGTGATAGAGGGCTTCCAACCGTTTTGCCTGTGGATGGTTTTTCTGTAAATCAGCATACAGCGTGCCAGTATCTTGAATATTTATTGTCTGTGCATAGTTCCGGGCGAGATATTTCTCATACGCTGAGGTTTCTGAATGTTGCATTTTATCCAGCGTTGCATGAATAGACATCGGGCGAGAGGTCCATATATTTACCTCAAACTCAGGATTAAAGTCTTTGATAAAGAGAATATTGCTTAATGCTTCGGTCGGTATGTTTTTTCCTTCCCAGGCGAAATGAATGACTAAAGGAATGCTCTCGCCGCCGCTGTCATCAAAATAACTTATAGGGTTGTTTCTGCACATTCTGTAAAGATTAAGACCGTCAATGACACCTTGTGGATCAGTGCTTAGCCATCGCCCTGCCCACGGCTGGTAATAACGGTGACCGTAGTAATACAAACCTGTGGCGTCTCGTTCTTTTCCGGAATAACGAAGCGTTTTGTAATCTGCCTCCAGTTGGCTGCGTGCGGCAAAAATTGCGGTGCCGCCATATGGGTAGAACTCTTCCTGACTGATAAGCTCACCGGTGCTATCAACCTCCAGGGCGCTGCTGTCGATGAGGTTATTGTAGCTGTAACGCACCTGGTTGTTGCTGATGCCCGAAGGTTGAGTGTTTTCCCAATGTAACACCCGCGCTTGTGTCGTTCCGGCAAACCCGACGGTAATCACATGACGTATTTCCGTGTTGTTGCTGTGTAACTCTAGCCCAGGCAGATAAATGACTCGCTGTGTTTGCATGATCCCGCTGGTTTTCTGCGTTAGGATTTTCAGAATGCGCTGGCCGCTTGCATCATAACGATAGCGTTCGTCATCATCGGCTTCGTCGCTGCGGGCAATCAGTGTCACTTTTTGCAGTTCACCACGCGCTGTCCATGTCAGCGGCTGTCCAGGCAGTAACTGTTTTTGGCAACCACCAGCGGTAAAGTACTCATCCACCTGTGATGGGTTTTCAGTTAGAGAATCCAGCACCGCCCGGTTGCTGCGATCAGAAACAGTGAGAAGTGTTGTGTAGTTATTGCCTGAGGCCGGTGCCGTATGCTGAATTTTCGTCAGATTGCCTGCTCTATCGTAGGTATAGCGGCGTGTGTATTGGGTATACGTGGCGTTATCAAAGGTGGAAAAGTCAGGCAAAGCGCTGGTTTGTTGAGCTGCATTGGCCATCTCTCGGCCCGTTGTATTGATTAACTGGTACAGACTGTCGTAGCGGTAACTATTTTCTGGGACGACTTGCTGGTTTCGCCAGTAACGCGTCGCTTCTGCATTATTCGTGGCGCGTATGATATTCCCAACGGGATCGTACTCATAACGTAGGTCCTGCAACAGGAGAGCCCCTTTGACATGTCCAGGCGGGCGTTCTGCTTTGATGCCAATGAGTCTCTGTGTTTCGGGTTCATAAAGGTAAGTTGTTACGACCCCATTGCCATGCTCCTCGCTCAGCTTCTGTCCATTTGCAGAGTAAACCACAGCGGCGATAATAGTTTGCGTTGAACCATCCGTAAGCGTTAACCAACACCCTTTTAATTGTCCTGTTCGATCATATGTCTGAAGTTGTTGATTCCCTACGGCATCGGTCATTGCCACAATGGTACCGGTGGCATCCGGGAGCGTATGGGTAAAAAATTCTTCCTGCGACAGTTGTTGTTGATCATCTGTCTGCCAGTCGGCATCAACCTCGCCTGCTAATAATCGGCGACTGGTCGATAACGCCACTCCTGTCAGTGCAAATTGGTTGGTCTGGATAAGTCCTGCGGTGTCAAAATGGCGCACGCATCTTCCAGCCAGATTCTGGTTTGTTTCGGCCTGCGAATTACCCGCCCAGATAAAACGTTCCGTGATCCTGGCTTGCTCGTTGGGCGCTTGTTCTGTGATGGTGAGTAAACGTCCTGGTAGAGACGCATCCTCATATTGCCAGGTACGGATAAGGCCCTCGGTTGAAATATTGAATGCCGGACGACCTGCACAGTCATTTAACGCCACTGCACGACCTGCATCTACACTGTCAATGGACAAGACATCGCCGATGAGTGAAGTAATCCAGGTTGTGTTTGCCTTGGTTGTTGTATCGTTTTTCTGAAGAGCAAATAAGCGAGGATCGGTACTTTCGGTCAGGTGTGAGCGGGCATTGAAGCGCATATAAGTAATGCGCTCATCGGTTTCATTTAATGTGTCTGGCGAACGGTAATATTGGATCGTTCGTACTGGCTGGTTCCTGTTATCTATTACGGTAAGGTGGGGCGTTTTTTCATAGGCTGAAGTAAAAATGTTTCCCATATTGAGCATCCTCTGTTTAACAAAACGATGAGTTGAAGCTCCGCGGCCATATAACGAAAGTCCCTTAATAATAGTGTCGGAGGGAAGGGCTCGGTTAAAAATAAGAAAAAGGGGGCCACTACAGATTAATGAAGAGATGAGTGGAGGTCGCGCCTTGGTAAGAAGAGGATTCAACAGACAGGGTAAGAGAAACTCCGTCCCGGCGAACGGGAACGGAGAAGGAAACAAAATTAGAGTCGCGCGAATGCTCTGCGCGCTGCGTCAATGGTGTTATCAATGTCCTCTTCGCTATGCGCGACCGACATAAAGCCTGCTTCAAACGCTGACGGCGCAAGGTACACGCCTTCTTCCAGCATCAGATGGAAGAAGCGTTTAAAACGCTCTACGTCGCACTTCACTACATCCTGATAGCTGGTCACGCTTTCGGCATCGGTAAAGAACAGACCAAACATCCCGCCGACATGGTTGACCACCAGTGGAATACCGGCTTCCTGCGCCGCATCGAGCAGGCCGTTGGCCAGTTGCGTGGTCAACTCGGTCAGCGTGGCGTGAATGCCGGGCTGGGCGACTTCGGTTAAACAGGCATAGCCTGCCGCCATGGCAATCGGGTTACCGGAGAGCGTACCGGCCTGGTAGACCGGGCCGGTAGGTGCCAGCGCGTCCATCACCTCGCGACGCCCGCCGAATGCGCCAACCGGCATGCCGCCGCCGATGATTTTGCCAAGGCAGGTCAGATCCGGTGTGACGCCGTAATAATCCTGCGCACCCGCCAGCGCGACGCGGAAACCGGTCATCACTTCATCAATAATCAACAGCGCGCCGAACTCATCGCACAGCGCGCGTAGACCCGGCAGGAATTCCGGCAGCGGCGGTACGCAGTTCATGTTCCCGGCGACCGGCTCGACGATGATACAGGCAATATCCTGCGGATATTGCTCAAACGCCGCGCGTACCGAGCTGAGATCGTTATAGGTGCAGGTGAGGGTATGTTTAGCGAAATCTGCCGGAACGCCCGGTGAGTTCGGCTGGCCCAGGGTTAACGCGCCGGAGCCGGCTTTCACCAGCAGGCAGTCGGCGTGACCGTGGTAGCAGCCTTCGAATTTGATGATCTTATCGCGGCCGGTAAACCCGCGCGCCAGGCGAATGGCGCTCATCGTTGCTTCGGTACCGGAGTTCACCATGCGCACCATATCCATGGTCGGCACCAGTTCAGTGACCAGTTCCGCCATTTTGACTTCCATTTCGGTTGGTGCGCCAAAGCTCAGGCCGCGGCTGGCCGCTTCAATCACCGCGTTACGAATCGCCGGATGGTTGTGACCGAGTACCATGGGGCCCCAGGATCCGACGTAATCGATATAGGCTTTGCCGTCGACATCATACAAATAAGCACCGTCAGCACGCTCGATAAACAGCGGCGTACCGCCCACGCCGGTAAAGGCGCGTACCGGTGAGTTCACACCGCCCGGGATAAGCTCACGCGCTGCGTTATAGAGGTTTTCAGACTTACTCATGCTTTTCATTCCTGGTTCGTGGAAAAATCAATGCCGGTCATTCTATGTGATTACGGGAATGTTATGAAAGTTTTGCCCGGTGAAACGACATATTTTGCAGGGATTTTACCCGCGACGCGCCGAGGCTTGCCGGGTAAAATGCCCCTTTTGTATTACTTATCGAAAATCAATGTCAGCGCAAATCCCTTCATTTGAACAGCAGCAGGTTGAGCAACGGCGACGCCGCAACATCATGCGCCAGATGCTGCAACGCGATAAAACGCCACTGGCGATTTTGCTGGTTGCCGCCGTCGCGGGCGCAGTCACAGGATTAGTGGGCGTCTTTTTTGAAAAAGCCGTGAATGCGGTGTTGAACGCACGTATTGGCGCGCTGGCGCAGATGGCGGACAGCGCACTGGTGTGGCCGCTGGCATTTATTGGCTCGGCAGTGCTGGCGATGATTGGCTATTTTCTGGTGCGGCGATTCGCGCCCGAAGCTGGCGGCTCGGGGATCCCGGAAATTGAAGGTGCACTGGAGGAACTGCGTCCGGTGCGCTGGTGGCGAGTCTTACCGGTTAAATTTTTCGGCGGGATGGGAACACTTGGCGCGGGCATGGTGCTGGGTCGGGAAGGGCCAACCGTGCAGATCGGCGGCAATATCGGGCGCATGATGAGCGATCTGTTTCGCCTGCGTAGCGGTGAAGCGCGTCATACATTGCTGGCGACCGGCGCGGCAGCCGGGCTTTCAGCCGCGTTTAACGCGCCGCTGGCAGGTATTCTTTTCATCATTGAAGAGATGCGTTCGCAGTTTCATTACAATTTGATCTCAATTAAAGCCGTGTTCACCGGCGTGATTATGTCGAGCATTGTCTTTCGCGTGTTTAACGGCGAGGCGGCGGTCATTGATGTCGGCAAGCTCAGCAATGCGCCGGTGAATACGCTGTGGCTTTATCTGCTGTTGGGGATGATTTTTGGCGGCATCGGACCGCTATTTAACACGCTGGTGTTGCGCACCCAGGATCTGTTTCAGCGGATTCACGGCGGGCATACCGGGAAATGGGTGCTGATTGGCGGTGTCATCGGCGGTTGTTGCGGGGTGCTTGGGTTGATTGCGCCCGCGCTTTCCGGCGGTGGTTTTGCGCTTATCCCGATTGCGACCGCCGGTAATTATACCGTTGGCGCACTGCTGTTTATTTTCCTCATTCGTGTGGCAACCACGTTACTCTGTTTTAGCTCCGGCGCACCGGGTGGCATATTTGCGCCGATGCTGGCACTTGGCACGGTATTAGGCATGGCGTTTGGCAGCGCGAGCGCCGTGATTTTTCCGCATTATCAGCTCGATGCGGGAACATTCGCCATTGCCGGAATGGGGGCATTACTGGCCGCGTCGCTGCGTGCGCCGCTGACCGGCATCGTGCTGGTTCTGGAAATGACTGACAATTATCAGCTTATTTTGCCAATGATCATTACCTGTCTTGGTGCGACACTGTTAGCACAGTTTTTGGGCGGAAAACCGCTCTATTCCGCGATCCTGGCACGCACGCTTGCCAGGCAGGATGCGGCTCGCGAAAGTGAGTTGCCGCGGGAGAATACTTGAACGATTTAGTAGCGTATTGGATAATAGCTGAAAAGGTCGGGTTACTATTTAACCAGATCGCAGTATCAACGGGAGCAAGACATGAGTGATGACGTAGCGTTGCCGCTGCAGTTTACCGACGCAGCAGCCAACAAAGTAAAAAACCTGATTGCGGACGAAGATAACCCAAATCTGAAGCTGCGTGTCTACATCACCGGTGGTGGTTGCAGCGGCTTCCAGTATGGTTTTACCTTTGACGATCAAATCAACGATGGTGATATGACCATTGAGAAGCAGGGCGTAGGCCTGGTGGTTGACCCGATGAGCCTGCAATATCTGGTTGGTGGTTCAGTTGATTACACCGAAGGTCTGGAAGGTTCCCGCTTTGTGGTGACCAACCCGAATGCGACCAGCACCTGCGGTTGCGGCTCTTCTTTCAGTATTTAATGAATCCCTTCATACATAAAAAGCCGTGTCAGTGACACGGCTTTTTGTTATCTGCCTGATTCATCCAGCGCAAAAGTGGGTAGCTTCAGGTGCCAGCGAATCGCCGCCAGCCTGATAACCAGCGTCACCACCATGCCCAGCATACTTGCTGTTTCAAGCGGCATTGCAAAGAAGTGATACGCCGTTGCATGGACAATGCCACCCGCAATACAGGCGGTGGCGTAGATTTCGGTACGCAGGATCATCGGCACTTCGCGCGCCAGCACGTCACGAATGATACCGCCGCCGACACCGGTGACCACGCCCATACAAATTGCCACCAGCGGGCCGGTTTCGGCGAGAAAGGCTTTGTTCACGCCAATGCCGACAAACACTGCCAGCCCGACGGCATCCAGCACCGGTAATACCCATTTCGGCAAGCGCCGCGGCTGGCGCACCAGTACAATGGTCAACATGCAGGTCACCATCGCCACGACTAAATCCGTCGGATCTTTAACCCAGAACACCGGGCCGTGCGCCAGCGCCATATCGCGGATCGTCCCGCCACCAACGGCGGTGACGACGCCGAGCACCAGCACACCGAACGGATCCATTCGCAGTTTTCCCGCCAGCAGAACGCCTGAAATCGCAAATACGGCGGTGCCGATAATATCCAGCCAGTAAACCAGCATGGTGAATTCCCCGGTTATTTCACCTGCGCAAGGGCAGTGCAGAGTTGTTGAGCGGCGAGGATAATACGCGGGCTTGCCCGTTCAAACCAGTCACCGTGCAGAGAAATAATCGGTACATTGAGCTGGTTTCGCCAGAACTGTTCGATTCGCGGGATCTCTTCTTCATTACCCGCCACCACAATCGCCTGCGGCTGGCGCGCCAGTACCTGTTCACGGCTCACTTGTGGCCACGGTACGCGGCTGGCGGCAAAAATATTTTCCCCGCCGCACAGCTCCAGCACCTGGTTCTGGATCGAGCCTTTTCCGCTGGTAAATAGCGGCTGCGCGCCAAATTGCAGGAACACACGCTTTTTCGGCAGGCTGGCGTAACGGGTTTTCAATTCGTTGTACTGAGAAAGCAGCTTTTGCACCGCCTGTTCCGCCTGCTGTGGATGCGGGCTGTACGCCTTGAGCTTACGCAATGTGTCGATGACCTGCTCAATGGTGATCGCATCCACCCACATTACGGTGATACCGAACTGCTTGAGCTGATTAACCTGGCGTTCGGTATTGCCGCCGCGCCATGCCAGCACCAGATCCGGTTTCAGCGCGACAATACGTTCCAGATTCATCCCTTGCCAGCTTGCCACCTGCTCAATCTGCGCGGCTTGTGGCGGGTAATCGGAATAGCTGCTGACGCCGACAGGTGTAATGCCCGCAGCGAAAAGCAGTTCGGTATTGGCGGGCGACAGTGAGATAACACGCGGCGCGGCGAAAAGCCACGCCGGAAGCAGAATAAGCAGGGCTGCAAGCGCCCTGAAAAGAGAGTTAGCCACGCGCCAGTTTCTGTACCAGGGTTTCAACCATCAGGCTGGATTGTTTCGCAGCCA
Organism: Kosakonia sacchari SP1; assembly: GCF_000300455.3. NCBI lineage: Bacteria > Pseudomonadati > Pseudomonadota > Gammaproteobacteria > Enterobacterales > Enterobacteriaceae > Kosakonia > Kosakonia sacchari. The sequence continues at coordinate 3,966,202 of NZ_CP007215.2, read as the reverse complement.
CGACCAGGAACTCGTCAAAGCTCAGGTGCGATTCCTGATCCGCCACGTCGGAAATGGCGCGGACCACCACAAACGGTACGCCGTAGTTATGGCAAACGTGCGCAATGGCGGTCGCTTCCATCTCAACGGCGATCGCTTGCGGGAAGTTGTGACGGATTTTCGCCAGACCATCGGCACCATTAATAAAGGCATCGCCGCTGACGATCAGGCCGCGTACGGCGTGCAGATTCAGCTCGCCAATGCAGGCTTCGGCTGCGGCAATCAATTTGTCGTCCGCTTTGAAACCCGCCGGGCAACCAGGTAATTGACCAATATCATAGCCAAAAGCGGTCACGTCAGCATCGTGATAACGCGCTTCGTCGGAAACCACGATATCGCCCACTTTCAGTGTGGCTGCAAGGCCACCGGCGGAACCGGTGTTGATAATCACATCCGGCTGGCAGCGCTCCAGCAGTAGCGTCGCGCCCATGGCGGCAGCCACTTTACCAATGCCGGATTTCAGTAGCGCAACCTCTGTACCATTCAGCGTACCGGTGTAGATTTCGCTCCCGCCGACGTTCAGCGTCTGACGGTTCTCGATTTTGTCACGCAGCAGCGTAACTTCTTCTTCCATTGCACCAATAATGCCAATTTTCATGGAGATACTCGCTAATGTGATAAGACAGGATTACGTTTTCAGGGCATAGTCTATCATGGCATACACAATTGCATGATATCCCGTGACGCTAAGCACAGGAGAGGAAATGGCAGAGATCGACTTTCGCAACAAGATAAACTGGCGCCGCCGCTACCGTTCGCCGCAGGGTGTAAAAACCGAACGTGAAATACTGCGCATCTTTGAAAGCGATCGTGGGCGCATTATTAACTCTGCCGCCATCCGACGTTTGCAGCAAAAAACACAGGTTTTCCCGCTGGAGCGTAACGCGGCGGTGCGCACGCGTTTGACGCATTCGCTGGAAGTTCAGCAAGTGGGGCGTTACATCGCCAAAGAGATTTTGAGCCGCCTGAAAGAGCAGCGCCTGCTGGAAACCTACGGTCTGGATGAACTGACCGGGCCGTTTGAAAGCATCGTTGAGATGGCGTGCCTGATGCATGATATTGGCAACCCGCCGTTTGGCCATTTCGGTGAAGCGGCTATCAATGACTGGTTCCGCCAGCGCCTGGCGCCGGATGATGCGGTGAGCCAACCACTGTCGGACGATCGCTGCGAAGTGGTGGCGCTGAAATTGCGTGAAGGCGAAGACATACTGAACGCATTACGCCGGAAAGTGCGCCATGATTTAAGCCATTTTGAAGGTAACGCGCAGGGTATCCGCCTGGTTCATACATTAATGCGTATGAACCTGACCTGGGCGCAGGTCGGCTGTATTTTAAAATATACGCGTCCGGCATGGTGGATTGGTGAACCGCCAGCCTCACACAGCTATTTAATGAAAAAACCGGGCTACTATTTTTCTGAAGAAGCCTATGTCGAACGGCTGCGTAAAGAATTAAACCTCGATACTTACAGCCGTTTTCCGCTGACGTGGATAATGGAAGCGGCGGATGATATTTCCTATTGTGTGGCGGATTTAGAAGATGCGGTAGAAAAACGGATATTTAGCGCGGAGCAACTTTATCAACATCTTTATGACGCCTGGGGGCAGCATGAAAAAGGATCGTTGTTTGCTCAGGTTGTCGAAAACGCGTGGGAGAAATCACGCGCTAATTCGATGAGTCGCAGTGCGGAAGATCAATTTTTCATGTATCTGCGCGTCAATACGCTGAATAAACTGGTGCCGTACGCTGCACAGCGTTTTATTGATAACTTGCCGCAGATTTTCAGCGGCGAATTCAATCATGCGTTACTGGAAGATGAAAGTGGCTTTAGTCAGCTACTTGAATTATATAAAAATGTCGCCATAAAACAGGTGTTCAGCCATCCGGACGTTGAGCAACTGGAATTACAGGGCTATCGCGTCATCAGCGGGTTGCTGGATATTTATCGTCCGCTGTTACAGTTATCGACGGCGGATTTTGCCGAGCTGGTGGAAAAAGAGCGTTTGCGTCGTTTCCCGATTGAATCGCGCCTGTTTCAAAAACTTTCGACGCGCCACCGGCTAGCCTACGTTGAGGCGGTGAGCAAATTATCGTCTGACGCGGCAGAGTATCCGGTGCTGGAGTATTATCACCGTTGTCGATTAATTCAGGATTATATTAGCGGGATGACGGATCTATATTCATGGGATGAATATCGTCGTTTGATGGCGGTGGAATAACGCCGTTGAATTGTAAAGAACGACAATAAATTTTTACTTTTTCCGGACACTTAATGCCTGAACTTCACGCTATAAATCGACTCTGAGTGACACATACACAGCAGTTTGCGTTAATCGGTAAAGAGTGAGAGACATGAAAAAAACCACGTTAGCAATGAGTGCACTGGCTTTAAGTTTAAGTTTGGCGCTGTCTCCTCTGTCGGCTATGGCAGCGGAAACAGCATCGTCTACAGCTGCGACATCGCAACAAATGCCTAGCCTCGCGCCGATGCTGGAAAAAGTGATGCCGTCGGTCGTGAGTATCAATGTTGAGGGCAGCACCACGGTAAACACACCGCGTATGCCGCGCAACTTCCAGCAGTTCTTTGGTGATAATTCACCGTTCTGCCAGGATGGTTCTCCGTTCCAGAGCTCGCCGTTCTGTCAGGGCGGTGGCGCACCGGGCGGGCAGGGTGATAGCCAGCAGCAGAAATTTATGGCGCTGGGTTCCGGCGTGATCATTGATGCGGCGAAAGGTTATGTGGTGACCAACAACCACGTGGTCGATAACGCCAACACCATCAAAGTGCAATTAAGCGACGGGCGTAAATTTGACGCCAAAGTGGTGGGTAAAGACCCGCGTTCCGACATTGCGCTGATTCAGATTCAGGATCCGAAAAACCTGACCGCGATTAAGCTGGCGGATTCCGATGCGCTGCGCGTAGGGGATTACACCGTGGCGATTGGTAACCCGTTTGGCCTCGGTGAAACGGTGACTTCCGGGATTGTCTCCGCGCTGGGTCGCAGCGGCCTGAATGCGGAAAACTACGAAAACTTTATCCAGACGGATGCAGCGATCAACCGCGGTAACTCCGGCGGCGCGCTGGTGAACCTGAATGGCGAACTGATCGGTATTAACACCGCAATCCTCGCACCGGATGGCGGCAACATCGGTATCGGTTTTGCGATCCCAAGTAACATGGTGAAAAACCTCACCGGCCAGATGGTCGAGTTCGGCCAGGTTCGCCGTGGTGAACTGGGCATTATGGGAACCGAGCTGAACTCCGAGCTGGCGAAAGCGATGAAAGTCGATGCGCAGCGCGGGGCGTTTGTCAGCCAGGTCATGCCGAATTCTGCCGCCGCGAAAGCCGGTGTGAAAGCAGGGGATGTGATTACTTCTCTGAACGGTAAACCGATTAGCAGCTTTGCCGCGCTGCGTGCGGAAGTTGGTTCAATGCCGATCGGCAGCAAAGTCGCGCTTGGCCTGCTGCGCGATGGCAAACCGGTGAACATTACGCTTGAGCTGCAACAAAGCAGCCAGAATCAGGTTGATTCCAGCACCATCTTCAGCGGTATTGAAGGTGCGGAGATGAGCAACAAAGGCAAAGATGGCGGCGTGGTGGTTAATTCGGTGAAAGCCAATACCCCGGCGGCGCAGATTGGCCTGAAAAAAGGCGATGTGATTGTCGGCGCGAACCAGCAGCCAGTGAAAAATATCGCCGAGTTGCGCAAAATTCTCGACAGTAAACCTTCTGTGCTGGCGTTGAACATTCAACGCGGTGACACTTCTATCTACCTGCTGATGCAGTAATCCGCTCTACACCCTCTTCCCTGACGACGGGAAGAGGGCCTTTCCTTTGTTTTGTGAAGCCTTCCACAACTCCATACTTCTGAATGCCGCTTTGTGCAATTGCACAGTGCGTACGGTAATTATCTTCCCTATGCTTGGGCTCTGCACACGGGAGGGTTACATGGCTGGCTGGCATCTTGATACCAAAATGGCACAGGATATCGTGGCGCGCACGATGCGCATCATTGATACGAACATTAACGTGATGGATGCACGGGGTCGTATCATTGGTAGCGGTGACCGCGAACGAATTGGTGAATTGCACGAAGGGGCGCTACTGGTGCTCTCGCAAGGGCGCGTGGTGGATATCGACGATGCGGTTGCCCGCCATCTGCACGGCGTGCGCCAGGGCATCAATCTGCCGCTACGTCTTGAAGGGGAAATCGTGGGTGTTATTGGCCTGACGGGAGAACCGGAGACGCTACGCAAATATGGCGAATTAGTCTGCATGACCGCCGAGATGATGCTGGAACAATCTCGTCTGATGCATCTGTTGGCGCAGGACAGCCGTCTGCGCGAAGAACTGGTCATGAACCTGATTCAGGCGGAAGAGCACACGCCCGCTCTGACCGAATGGGCGCAGCGTTTAGGTATTGATTTAAACCAGCCGCGTGTGGTGGCGGTGGTGGAAGTGGACAGCGGTCAGTTGGGCGTAGACAGCGCTATGGCTGAGTTACAGCAACTGCAAAATGCCCTTACCACCCCTGAGCGCAACAACCTGATTGCCATTGTTTCGTTGACCGAGATGGTGGTACTAAAACCGGCGCTTAACCAGTTTGGGCGCTGGGATGCGGAAGATCACCGCAAGCGGGTTGAGCAACTGATTACGCGTATGAAAGAGAACGGGCAGTTGCGTTTTCGCGTCTCGCTGGGCAATTACTTCACCGGCCCTGGCAGCATTGCCCGTTCTTACCGTACCGCACGTACCACCATGATGGTGGGTAAACAGCGTATGCCGGAAAGCCGTAGCTATTTTTACCAGGATTTGATGCTGCCGGTATTGCTCGACAGCTTACGCGGCGGTTGGCAGGCCAACGAGCTGGCTCGTCCGTTGTCGCGGCTAAAAGCAATGGATAATAACGGCCTGTTGCGTCGCACGCTGGCGGCATGGTTTCGCCACAATGTGCAGCCGCTGGCAACCTCTAAGGCGCTATTTATTCATCGCAATACGCTGGAGTATCGTTTGAACCGGATTTCGGAACTGACCGGGCTGGATTTGGGGAACTTCGATGATCGGTTGCTACTGTACGTGGCGCTGCAGTTAGACGAACAACATTGATAGTAATATTGTGCCGGGTCATTAGCCCGGCACAATGCGTTAGAACTCGCGTTTTACTTCCCGCGTGTCAGCTTTTCAAGATCGGATTCGATTTCATTGATCTTGTTGGTAACAACGCTTTCCAGGTGGCGCAGATCGTCCAGGATCTTACGTTTCAGATCCACTTCCGTGCGATCGCGCTGGCAGATTTGATCCAATTCATCAATTACATAGCGCAGGTTCGGGCTGATTTCCTGCACCTCTTTATACCCCTGGCCGACGCCGTCGGCGACAACGGTTTTACGCTGGCGCGGGTATTTGAATTTGACGCTCTTGGCAAAAAACTCGCCTTTATCCTTATGAAAATAGATTTTCAAAATATCGTTATTGGCTTCCTGGCGGAGGCTATAGCGATCGATTTCATCGGGATTGGTAATGCCTAAACTTTTCAGATTATCGTACATAGCGGTACCCTTAAGCTCAACATAACCTATGAATAATTAACGAAAAAATCTATTTTTACCACCTGTGAATGCAAAAAAGGCGGGATATGTCACCCTCTTCCGGACAGGAAGAGGGACAGACTTAGTCGATAGTGCGCAGCAGTTCGTTAATACCTACTTTACCGCGCGTTTTCGCATCCACTTTTTTCACGATTACCGCGCAATACAGGCTGTATTTGCCATCTTTAGACGGCAGGTTGCCGGAAACAACGACTGAGCCCGCCGGTACGCGGCCATAATGCACTTCGCCGGTTTCACGATCGTAAATACGCGTGCTCTGACCGATGTACACACCCATCGAGATAACAGAACCTTCTTCAACGATAACACCTTCTACCACCTCAGAGCGTGCGCCGATAAAACAGTTATCTTCAATGATAGTCGGGTTTGCCTGCAGTGGTTCCAGAACACCGCCAATACCCACGCCGCCGGAGAGGTGAACGTTTTTACCGATCTGTGCACAAGAGCCGACGGTCGCCCAGGTATCAACCATGGTGCCTTCATCAACGTAGGCGCCGATATTGACATAAGACGGCATCAGTACGGTATTGCGGGCGATAAACGCGCCCTGGCGCACCGCTGCTGGCGGCACTACGCGGAAGCCTTCTTTCTGGAAACGCGCTTCGTCGTAGTCGGCGAATTTCATCGGGACTTTATCGAAGTAGCGGCTTTCCGCACCGTCGATAACCTGGTTATCGTTAATGCGGAAAGAGAGCAGAACCGCTTTTTTCAGCCACTGGTGGGTGACCCACTGACCATCGATTTTCTCTGCGACGCGAAGCGCGCCGGAATCGAGCAGGGCAATAACCTGATTCACCGCTTCACGGGTAACGGTATCGGCATTTGCCGGGGTGATCTCTGCGCGACGCTCGAAAGCGGCTTCAATAACGTTCTGTAACTGCTGCATTGTTTACTCTTTCCATCTGTGTAAAAAAATAATCACCCTTTATCGTTTGGATTGAGGGCCTCTGTCAACCGTTGTTGTACCTCCTTTTGCAGCGCATTATTAAGGCCACGCCGGTCGGCAGTCGCGATTATAAATAAATCTTCTACTCGCTCACCAATGGTTGTAATTCTCGCTCCGTGCAGCGAAATTCCCAGATCCGCAAACACCTGCCCGACGCGGGCAAGCAGCCCTGGCTGGTCAAGAGCAATCAATTCAAGAAACGATTTTCTGTCGGTATGGGTCGGCAGGAAATTCACTTCGGTATCGACAGTAAAGTGGCGCAATTTGGCAGGCTGGCGGCGCGGCTGCGGCGGCTGCCAGGTGTGTTGTGTAATAGCCTGTTCCAGCCCGAAACAAATCGCATCGTGGCGATCGGCGGAGAGCGGGCTGCCGTCTGGTTCCAGCACTATAAAGGTGTCCATTGCCATACCGTCGCGGGTGGTAAAAATCTGCGCGTCGTGGACGCTCAGGTTGCGGCGATCAAGCTCGGCGCACACTGCTGCAAACAGATACGGGCGATCCGGGCTCCAGATAAAGATCTCGGTGCCGCCGCGCGTAGCCTGTGGGCTGAGCAAAATCATCGGCTTGCTCAGATCATGTTGCAGCAGGTGCCGCGCATGCCAGGCGAGCTGGTTTGGGCTATGGCGAACAAAATAGTTCGCCCGACAGCGCGCCCAAATCTGATGCAATTGCTCTTCATCAATATTGTCCATACGCAACAACGCCAGTGCCTGAAGCTGGTGATGACGCACGCGTTCGCGCATATCCGGCGTATTTTGCATGCCGCGACGCAGCTGTTTTTCAGTCGCGAAATAGAGTTCGCGCAGCAAGCTCTGCTTCCAGCTGTTCCACAGGGTTTCGTTGGTGGCACAGATATCCGCCACGGTCAGGCAGACAAGGAAGCGCAGACGGTTCTCCGTTTGCACCTCTTCGGCAAACTGCTTGATGACTTCCGGATCCTGAATATCACGGCGCTGGGCGGTGACCGACATCAACAGATGATGACGCACCAGCCAGGCGACAAGCTGGGTTTCGCGTGAGTTAAGTCCATGTAATTCAGCGAATTTCAGCACATCCTGCGCACCCAGCACCGAGTGGTCGCCGCCGCGACCTTTGGCGATATCATGGAACAACGCCGCGATCAGGATCAGCTCCGGGTGGGTCAAACGCGGCCACAGTTCCACGCATAGAGGGTGCTTATTTCGCGTCTCTTCTTTGGCAAAACTTTCCAGCTTCAGCAATACGCGAATGGTGTGCTCATCCACGGTATAAGCGTGGAACAGGTCAAACTGCATCTGACCGACGATGTGCGACCACTGCGGCATATAGGCCCACAACACGCTGTGGCGGTGCATGGGTAGCAGACCACGGCTGACGGCGCCTGGATGGCGCAACATGCTGAGGAAAATAGAGCGTGCTTCGGCGATATAGCACAGCGGCTGCGTCAGATGGCGGCGGGCGTGACGCAAGTGGCGCAGCGTGGTGGAGTAGATGCCGGTAATGTTGCTATTGCGCACCATAATATAGAACATGCGCAGGATGGCCTGTGGCTCACGGATAAACAGCGTTTCGTCACGCAGATCGATAAGCGAACCGCGCAGTTGAAATTCATCGTCAATCGGGCGCGGTTTCTCGTCGGTGGTCAGCGCCAGAATCGCTTCATCAAAGAGCTGTAACAGCATCTGGTTCAGCTCCGCGACGCGGCGGGTGACGCGGAAGAAATCCTTCATCATATGTTCGACAGGCTGGTTGCCTTCACCGACATAATTCAGACGCTGCGCTACGCTCAGTTGGCGGTCGAACAACAGGCGGTTATCGTAGCGGCTCACTTCCAGATGCAGCGCGAAACGGATACGCCAAAGCAAGTGCAGACATTCGTTCAGCTCATTGCGCTCGGCTTCGGTCAGAAAGCCAAAACCCACCATTTCATCCAGCGATGTGGCGCCAAAGTGACGGCGTGCAACCCATTGCAGGGTGTGAATATCGCGCAGACCGCCAGGGCTGCTTTTTATGTCGGGTTCCAGGTTGTAACTGGTGCCGTGATAACGCTGGTGGCGCTCGTTTTGTTCCGCCACTTTTGCCGGGAAAAAAGTTTCCGATGGCCAGAAGCTGTCGCTAAAAATATGCTTTTGCAGTTCCAGAAACAGCGCAACGTCGCCTATCAGCAGACGTGATTCAATTAAGTTGGTCGCGACAGTGAGATCCGATAACCCTTCCTGTAAGCACTCATCCAGCGTACGAACGCTGTGTCCCACTTCGAGTTTGACATCCCACAGCAACGTGAGCAGTTCGCCAATTTTCTGCGCTTGTTCGTCGGAAAGTTTGCTACGGCTGAGGATCAGTAAATCAATATCCGATAACGGATGCAGTTCGCCGCGACCGTAACCGCCGACCGCGACCAGCGCAGTATCGCTGACGTCGCCAAAACCGTACTCCAGCCATAAGCGTTGCAGAAGTTGATCAATAAATTCGGTGCGCGCTTCGATTAATTGCTCGGCTGAAATACCGGCGTCAAAGACATGCCCCAGCCACTGCTGGAAAGCCTCGATATGCGCTTTGATATTGGCGCACTGGAATTCGTCTTGTGACCAAACCCCTGGATATTCAGGTTGGCCGGGAAGGGTGGGTTGTACCGCGCTGACAAATTGTTCTGAAGTGATGTTGCTCATTATGGGCCACCCGTCTGGAGTGCATATGCATAGCAAAACAACTTAAAAGAGATAATGAAAAATGAAAAGTCGTTTATATGTATGACGCTGCAGGGGAGAGCGGTAAAAAAAACGGCCCGTAGAGCGGACCGTTTATGGCGTTTGCCAATGTCAGAATCAGGCAGCGGTTAGCACGGCATCGATGGTGTCATCCTTGCGCAGCGTCAGGATCTCGCAGCCGGTTTCGGTGACGACAATCGTGTGTTCATACTGCGCAGACAGGCTGCGGTCTTTGGTTTTCACCGTCCAGCCATCTTTCATGGTACGAATACGGTAATCACCGGCGTTTACCATCGGCTCGACGGTAAACGTCATACCTGCCTGCAGCACCACGCCGCCATCGTCCGCATCATAGTGCAGCACCTGTGGCTCTTCATGGAAGCCGCGACCAATACCGTGACCGCAGTATTCGCGAACGACAGAGAAACCCTGGGCTTCTACATACTTCTGAATTGCTGCGCCAAGGGTGCGCAGGCGGATACCCGGTTTGACCATGCGCAGCGCCAGATAGAGGCTCTCCTGCGTGATATGGCACAGACGCTCACCGAGAATGGTCGGCTTACCGACGATAAACATTTTGGAGGTGTCGCCGTGGTACTCGTCTTTAATCACGGTTACATCGATGTTGACGATATCGCCATCTTTCAGCAATTTTTCGTCATCCGGAATACCGTGGCACACCACTTCGTTAATAGAAATGCAAACCGATTTCGGGAAGCCGTGATAACCCAGGCAGGCGGAGATGGCATGCTGCTCTTTGACAATGTAGTCGTTGCAGATGCGATCGAGTTCGCCCGTGCTGACGCCCGGCTTAATGTACGGTTCAATCATTTCCAGCACTTCGGCGGCGAGTCGGCCCGCGACGCGCATTTTTTCGATTTCTTCAGGTGTCTTAATAGAGATAGCCATGGAATGTGTCCATCAGTGTCGATATTTTCGACTATACCAGGATTAGTGCTGTCAATGGTAACAGTCAGGCAACTGTTGTGCCAAATCGAGAATCATTAACAGCACCCTGCGTCAACAACTATTGGTTTCCGGCGGTGTTTTATGGTATAAAGCGCGCCGGGCTTCCGTTCCTGTTTTGGGATGGGAGCCACAAATCTCACTTTGTGTAATAACACACACGTATCGGCACATATTCCGGGGTGCCCTTCGGGGTCGGTAATATGGGATACGTGGAGGCATAACCCCAACTTTTATATAGAGGTTTTAAACATGGCAACTGTTTCCATGCGCGACATGCTCAAGGCTGGTGTTCACTTTGGTCACCAGACCCGTTACTGGAACCCGAAAATGAAGCCGTTCATCTTCGGTGCGCGTAACAAAGTTCACATCATCAACCTTGAGAAAACTGTACCGATGTTCAACGAAGCGCTGGCTGAGCTGAACAAAATTGCTGCTCGTAAAGGCAAAATCCTGATCGTTGGTACTAAACGCGCTGCAAGCGAAGCGGTGAAAGAAGCTGCTCAGAACTGCGACCAATTCTTCGTGAACCATCGCTGGCTGGGCGGTATGCTGACTAACTGGAAAACCGTTCGTCAGTCCATCAAACGTCTGAAAGACCTGGAAACTCAGTCTCAAGACGGTACCTTCGACAAGCTGACCAAGAAAGAAGCGCTGATGCGCACTCGTGAGCTGGACAAGCTGGAAAACAGCCTGGGCGGTATCAAAGACATGGGCGGCCTGCCGGACGCACTGTTTGTTATCGACGCTGACCACGAGCACATCGCAATCAAAGAAGCAAACAACCTGGGTATCCCGGTATTTGCTATCGTTGATACCAACTCCGATCCGGACGGCGTTGACTTCGTTATCCCGGGTAACGATGACGCAATCCGTGCTGTTAGCCTGTACCTGAATGCCGTTGCTGCTACCGTTCGTGAAGGCCGTTCTTCGGATCTGGCTACTCAGGCGGAAGAAAGCTTCGTAGAAGCTGAGTAATAAGGCACGCTCGTTGAGCCCCTTATTGAGCAGGTAGTACCGAGTTTGGTTAGGGGGCCTGTTAATGGCCCCCTTTTTCACTTTTAAGCCTGTTTGGTTGCAAACCGTGCAGGTCATATCTCTCCCGAGGAATAAAGAATGGCTGAAATTACCGCATCCCTGGTAAAAGAGCTGCGTGAACGTACTGGCGCAGGCATGATGGATTGCAAAAAAGCGCTGACTGAAGCGAACGGCGACATCGAGCTGGCGATCGAGAACATGCGTAAGTCTGGTGCGATCAAAGCGGCGAAAAAAGCAGGCAACGTTGCTGCTGACGGCGTGATCATCACCAAAATCGACGGCACCTACGGCATCATTCTGGAAGTTAACTGCCAGACTGACTTCGTGGCAAAAGACGGTGGTTTCCAGGCATTTGCTAACAAAGTTCTGGACGCAGCGGTTGCTGGCAAAATCACTGACGTTGAAGTTCTGAAAGCGCAGTTCGAAGAAGAGCGCGTTGCACTGGTTGCTAAAATCGGTGAGAACATCAACATCCGTCGTGTTTCCGCTCTGGAAGGCGAAGTGCTGGGTTCTTACCAGCATGGCGCGCGTATCGGTGTTCTGGTTGCGGCTAAAGGCGCTGATGACGAGCTGGTTAAACAGCTGGCAATGCACATCGCTGCAAGCAAGCCGGAATTCGTTAAACCGGAAGACGTATCCGCTGAAGTCGTAGAAAAAGAGTACCAGGTTCAGCTGGACATCGCCATGCAGTCTGGCAAACCGAAAGAAATCGCAGAGAAAATGGTTGAAGGCCGCATGAAGAAATTCACCGGCGAAGTTTCTCTGACTGGCCAGCCTTTCGTTATGGATCCGAGCAAATCTGTTGCTCAGCTGCTGAAAGAGCACAATGCTGACGTAACTGGCTTCATCCGCTTCGAAGTGGGAGAAGGCATCGAGAAAGTTGAGACTGACTTCGCAGCAGAAGTTGCTGCAATGTCCAAGCAGTCTTAATCAATAAAAGGAGCCGCCTGAGGGCGGCTTCTTTTTATGCCCTTCATCTGAAAATCAGCCAGCACACTAGTGTTTGCGCTGGCAGGCGACGTATCATAAGCGCCGGTATTAACCCCGTCCAATTGTTGACAGTCTCAGGAAAGAAACATGGCTACCAATGCAAAACCCGTCTACAAACGCATTCTGCTTAAGCTGAGCGGCGAAGCGCTCCAGGGATCCGAAGGCTTCGGTATTGACGCAAGCATTCTTGACCGTATGGCGCAGGAAATTAAAGAGCTGGTCGAACTTGGGGTTCAGGTTGGCGTGGTGATTGGTGGCGGCAACCTGTTCCGTGGGGCGGGTCTGGCGAAAGCGGGGATGAACCGCGTAGTGGGCGACCACATGGGTATGCTGGCGACCGTGATGAACGGCCTGGCCATGCGTGATGCATTGCACCGTGCCTATGTGAACGCGCGTCTGATGTCCGCGTTCCCGTTAAATGGCGTTTGCGACAACTATAGCTGGGCAGAGGCGATTAGCCTGCTGCGCAACAACCGCGTGGTCATTTTCAGCGCCGGTACAGGTAACCCGTTCTTTACGACCGATTCTGCAGCATGCCTGCGCGGTATCGAGATTGAAGCGGATGTGGTGCTGAAAGCGACCAAAGTAGACGGCGTATTTACTGCCGATCCGGTGCTCGATCCGACCGCCACGCTGTGCGAACAGCTGAGCTACAGCGAAGTGCTGGATAAAGAACTGAAAGTGATGGATTTGGCAGCCTTTACGCTGGCTCGCGACCATAAACTGCCGATTCGCGTGTTCAACATGAACAAACCTGGCGCGCTGCGTCGCGTTGTCATGGGCGAAAAAGAAGGCACATTGATTACGGAATAATTCCCGTAAGCAATAAATAAAGGTAAGATTCCGCTTTAATTTATTGAGCAGTTCTTTCTGGCATCTTCAGGGTGCCAAAAATTGAACAGGCTATACTTAGCACACCCGCCGTATGGCCTGCCTGCGACAAGATTTCAAGGATCCGTAACGTGATTAGCGATATCAGAAAAGATGCTGAAGTACGCATGGATAAATGCGTCGAAGCGTTCAAAACTCAAATCAGCAAAGTGCGCACTGGCCGCGCTTCTCCGAGCCTGCTGGATGGCATCGTTGTGGAATACTACGGTACGCCGACTCCGCTGCGCCAACTGGCTAGCGTTACCGTCGAAGACTCCCGTACGCTGAAAATCAACGTGTTTGACCGCTCAATGAGTCCGGCTGTTGAAAAAGCGATTTTGACCTCTGATCTCGGTTTAAACCCGAGCTCTGCGGGTAGCGATATTCGCGTTCCGTTGCCGGCACTGACCGAAGAGCGTCGTAAAGATCTGATCAAAGTCGTACGCGGCGAAGCTGAACAAGCGCGCGTTGCGGTACGTAACGTTCGTCGTGACGCGAACGATAAAGTGAAAGCACTGCTGAAAGACAAAGAAATCAGTGAAGACGACGATCGTCGTTCTCAGGATGACGTACAGAAGCTGACCGACGCTGCAATCAAAAAAGTGGATGCGGCGCTGGCGGATAAAGAAGCAGAACTGATGCAGTTCTGATTCGAAACAAACCGACTAAAACGCCGTACAGAGAGCCGCGAGAGTGGCTTTGCTGGCGGCGTTTTGCTTTTTATCTTTGCAACGTTGCGAGCGTTTCATGAAGCATTTAACTCTTCTGGGCTCAACGGGTTCTATTGGTTGCAGCACGCTGGCCGTGGTTCGCCACAATCCCGATCGTTTCTCCGTTACTGCGCTGGTTGCCGGTAAAAATGTTACCCGCATGGTTGAGCAGTGCCTTGAGTTTTCTCCCAAATTTGCGGTGATGGACGATGAAGATAGCGCGCAACAGTTAAAGCGCGCTTTGCGGGAACACGGTAGCCGAACAGAAGTGCTGAGCGGTCAACAGGCAGCCTGTGAAATGGCGGCGCTGAGCGGTGTCGATCAGGTGATGGCGGCCATTGTGGGCGCTGCGGGCCTGGTACCCACGCTTGCTGCTATTCGTGCCGGGAAAACTGTGCTACTGGCGAATAAAGAGGCTCTGGTGACGTGCGGCCGTCTGTTTATGGAGGCGGTGAAGGAGAGCGGGGCGCAGCTATTGCCGGTAGACAGCGAGCATAACGCTATTTTTCAGAGTTTACCGGAAACAATTCAACATAACCTGGGGTACGCTGATCTGGAGCAGAATGGCGTTTCGTCTATTCTGCTTACCGGGTCTGGTGGCCCGTTCCGGGAGACCCCACTTTCCGATCTGGCCGCAATGACGCCGGATCAGGCGTGTCGGCACCCGAACTGGTCAATGGGGCGCAAGATCTCCGTTGACTCCGCCACTATGATGAATAAAGGTCTGGAATACATTGAAGCGCGCTGGTTGTTTAATGCCTCTGCCCGCCAGATGGAAGTGTTGATTCACCCGCAATCGGTGATCCACTCCATGGTGCGTTACCAGGATGGCAGTGTATTGGCACAACTGGGTGAGCCGGATATGCGTACGCCCATCGCTCATACGATGGCCTGGCCGGAACGAGTGCCGTCAGGTGTTAATGCCCTCGATTTTTGCAAACTAAGTTCGTTAAGTTTCGCACAGCCCGATTTTGACCGCTATCCTTGCCTGAAGCTGGCCATTGATGCTTCAGATGAAGGGCAGGCGGCAACAACGGCGCTCAACGCGGCGAATGAGGTCACTGTTTCGGCATTCCTGGCATCTGCTATCCGTTTCACAGATATTGCCGCCCTGAATCTTTCTGTGCTTGAACAGATGGATTTGCGCGAACCGCAGAGCATTGATGACGTGCTGGCTGTAGATGCACAGGCACGCGACGTTGCGCAAAAACAAGTGATGCGCCTCGCAAGCCAGTGATATTACAGCGATGAGTGACGGTGCTATTTGTTAGCGTTGGGCTTCGGTGATATAGTCTGCGCCACAAAATTGCCAGTTGGTATTATGGCGTTTGGTGTAAGCCGTGGTTTACACGGCTTTTTTGCGTAAAGGCTTTTGTATTCCTGAGTACCGCTAAATCCTTTTCAGGGACTAAAACGCGTTATGTTGTCTGCTAACCAACCGATAAGCGAAAGTTTGCCAACGCATGGCTGCCGCCATGTAGCGATAATTATGGATGGCAATGGTCGCTGGGCGAAAAGACAAGGGAAACTCCGGGCTTTTGGTCATCGGGCCGGAGCGAAGTCTGTACGCCGTGCGGTCTCTTTTGCCGCCAATAATGGTATTGATGCGCTGACGCTTTATGCTTTTAGTAGCGAGAACTGGAATCGCCCGGCGCAGGAAGTGAGTGCGCTGATGGAGTTGTTTGTGTGGGCGCTGGATAGCGAAGTAAAAAGCCTGCACCGTCATAATGTGCGTTTACGCATTATTGGCGATACCAGTCGTTTTAATACGCGTTTGCAGGAAAGAATCCGCAAAGCGGAAGCGTTAACCGCCCAGAATACCGGGCTGACGCTGAATATCGCAGCGAACTATGGTGGACGCTGGGATATCGTACAGGGAGTCCGGCAGCTTGCCGAGCAGGTGCAGGAAGGGCTTTTACGCCCGGATCAAATTGATGAAGAAACGCTCAATAAGCAAGTCTGCATGCATGAGCTGGCTCCTGTGGATTTAGTGATTAGGACTGGTGGGGAACATCGCATAAGTAATTTTTTACTTTGGCAAATTGCCTATGCCGAACTTTACTTTACAGATGTTCTTTGGCCCGATTTTGATGAACAAGACTTTGAAGGTGCGCTGCATGCCTTTGCCAATCGAGAGCGTCGTTTCGGCGGTACCGAGCCAGGTGGCGACAAAGCCTGATGGGGGTTGCTTTTGCTGAAGTATCGCCTGATTTCTGCTTTTGTATTGATACCCATTGTTATTGCAGCGCTTTTTTTGCTGCCGCCGGTGGGATTCGCGATCGTTACGCTCGCTGTTTGCATGCTCGCTGCGTGGGAGTGGGGGCAACTGAGCGGCTTTACTTCCCGGACTCAGCGGGTTTGGTTGGCGGTATTATGCGGGTTTTTACTCGCGCTTATGCTGTTTACGCTGCCGGAGTATCACCATAATACCCATCATCCGCTGGTGACGATCTCGCTCTGGGCCTCTCTGGGCTGGTGGCTGGTGGCGTTGGTGCTGGTGCTAAGTTACCCGGCATCCGCCGCGGCGTGGCGCCACTCTAAAATTTTGCGCCTGATTTTCGGTATCTTGACGATTATCCCTTTTTTCTGGGGCATGCTGGCGCTGCGCGTATGGCATTACGATGTAAATCACTATAGTGGCGCGCTGTGGTTGCTGTATGTGATGATCCTCGTTTGGGGAGCTGATTCAGGTGCTTATATGTTTGGTAAACTGTTTGGCAAACATAAGCTTGCACCGAAAGTCTCGCCGGGAAAAACCTGGCAAGGTTTCCTGGGGGGCCTGCTGACGGCGGGTATAATTTCCTGGGGCTACGGCGCTTGGGCGAATCTGGATGTAACCTCATCTACGCTCTTTGTTTGCTCGGTGGTCGCGGCGTTAGCCTCTGTATTGGGCGATCTCACGGAAAGTATGTTCAAGCGTGAAGCCGGAATTAAAGATAGTGGGCATCTAATTCCGGGCCATGGCGGTATACTGGATCGCATTGACAGCCTGACAGCGGCAGTTCCTGTATTTGCCTGCTTGTTATTGCTGGTTTTCAGGACGATTTGACGGAAGGTTTTATGCTGAGCATTCTCTGGAATCTGGCGGCGTTCATTGTTGCGCTTGGTGTATTGATCACCGTGCATGAATTTGGCCATTTCTGGGTTGCTCGCCGCTGTGGCGTGCGGGTTGAGCGTTTTTCCATCGGTTTTGGTAAAGCGCTCTGGCGTCGCACCGACAAACACGGTACCGAATTTGTCATCGCCCTGATCCCCCTGGGCGGTTATGTCAAAATGCTGGATGAGCGTGTTGAGGCCGTTGCGCCGGAAATGCGCCACTACGCTTTCAATAATAAAACGGTTGGCCAGCGCGCCGCCGTTATTGCTGCCGGTCCCATCGCTAACTTCATCTTTGCCATCTTCGCTTACTGGCTGGTGTTTATCATCGGTGTCCCTGGCGTTCGTCCGGTTGTTGGTGAAATAACGCCCAACTCTATCGCTGCAAACGCGCAAATTGCACCTGGAACGGAACTTAAAGCGATTGATGGCATCGAAACGCCTGATTGGGATGCTGTGCGCTTACAGTTGGTGTCTAAAATCGGCGATAGCCAGACGACCGTCAGCGTAGCGCCATTCGGCAGCAACAATCGTCAGGAAAAAGTGCTGGATTTACGTCACTGGGCCTTTGCGCCTGATAAAGACGATCCGGTTATGTCGCTCGGGATTCGTCCTCGCGCGGCGCAGCTTGAACCGGTGCTTGCGGAGGTGCAACCCGGTTCCGCTGCCAGCAAAGCGGGTTTGCAAGCTGGCGACAGGATCGTTAAAGTCGATGGTCAGCAGTTAACGCAGTGGATGACGTTCGTTACGCTGGTACGGGATAACCCAGGTACGTCGTTAGCGCTGGAAGTGGAAAGGCAAGGGACTCCCTTGTCTTTGACGTTGATACCGGATACAAAGCCCGGTAGCAAGGCAGAAGGGTTTGCGGGCGTGGTGCCCAAAGTCATTCCTTTGCCAGATGAATACAAAACAGTACGCCAGTACGGGCCATTTAGCGCCATCGTTGAAGCCACGGATAAAACCTGGCAGTTGATGAAGCTAACGGTCAGTATGTTGGGGAAATTGATCACCGGTGATGTAAAACTGAACAACCTCAGTGGGCCGATTTCTATCGCTCAGGGGGCTGGGATGTCAGCGGAGTTCGGGTTGATTTACTACCTGATGTTCCTTGCTTTGATAAGCGTGAACTTAGGCATTATTAACCTGTTCCCTCTGCCTGTTCTTGACGGCGGGCATCTGCTGTTTTTAGCGATTGAGAAGCTGAAGGGCGGACCGGTATCCGAGCGAGTTCAAGACTTTAGTTATCGCATTGGCTCTATCTTGCTGGTGCTGTTAATGGGGCTTGCACTTTTCAATGATTTCTCTCGCTTGTAAGAGAGTTTGTTAGGAAGAACGCATAATAACGATGGCGATGAAAAAGTTGCTCATAGCGTCGCTGCTGTTTAGCAGCGCCACCGTATACGGTGCTGATGGATTCGTAGTGAAGGATATTCATTTCGAAGGCCTACAGCGTGTCGCCGTTGGTGCGGCCCTCCTCAGTATGCCAGTTCGTCCTGGCGATACGGTGAATGATGAAGATATCAGTAACACCATTCGCGCGTTGTTTGCCACCGGCAACTTCGAGGATGTTCGTGTCCTGCGTGATGGTGATACGCTCCTCGTTCAGGTGAAAGAACGCCCGACAATCGCCAGCATCACCTTCTCCGGCAACAAGTCGGTGAAAGATGACATGCTGAAACAGAACCTTGAAGCTTCTGGCGTCCGTGTGGGTGAATCACTGGATCGCACTACCCTCTCCGATATCGAAAAAGGGCTGGAGGACTTCTACTACAGCGTGGGTAAGTACAGCGCCAGCGTCAAAGCTGTCGTCACCCCATTACCGCGTAACCGTGTTGACCTGAAGCTGGTCTTCCAGGAAGGCGTTTCCGCGCAAATCCAACAGATTAATATTGTCGGCAACCATGCCTTCACGACCGAACAGCTGATCTCCTCGTTCCAGCTGCGCGACGAAGTGCCGTGGTGGAACGTTGTCGGTGATCGTAAATATCAGAAACAGAAACTGGCAGGCGACCTGGAAACCCTGCGCAGCTACTACCTGGATCGCGGTTACGCACGTTTCAACATTGATTCGACTCAGGTTAGCCTGACGCCGGACAAAAAAGGCATTTACATTACGGTTAACGTGACCGAGGGCGATCAGTACAAACTCTCTGGTGTGCAGGTTAGCGGTAATCTCGCAGGACACTCTGCGGAAATTGAAAGCCTGACGAAAATCGAGCCGGGCGAGCTGTATAACGGCGCCAAAGTGACCAAAATGGAAGATGACATTAAAAAGCTTCTTGGTCGCTATGGTTATGCCTACCCGCGCGTTCAATCGCAGCCTGAAATCAACGACACGGACAAAACGGTTAAGCTGCATATCAACGTTGATGCTGGCAACCGTTTCTACGTGCGTAAGATCCGCTTTGAAGGTAACGACACTTCTAAAGATTCCGTACTGCGTCGCGAAATGCGCCAGATGGAAGGTGCGTGGCTGGGCAGCGATCTGGTCGATCAGGGTAAAGAGCGTCTGAACCGTTTGGGCTATTTTGAAACTGTCGATACGGAAACCCAGCGTATCCCGGGTAGCCCGGACCAGGTTGATGTCGTCTATAAGGTGAAAGAGCGTAACACCGGTAGCTTTAACTTCGGCGTTGGCTACGGCACCGAGAGCGGCGTCAGCTTCCAGGTTGGCGTTCAGCAGGATAACTGGTTAGGTACTGGTTACTCTGTTGGTATCAGCGGAACCAAAAACGACTACCAGACTTACTCTGAGTTCTCCGTCACCAACCCGTACTTTACGGTGGATGGCGTGAGCCTCGGCGGTCGTATCTTCTATAACGACTTTAAAGCGGATGATGCGGATCTGTCGTCCTATACCAACAAGAGCTACGGTCTTGATGGTACGCTCGGCTTCCCGATCAACGAATACAACACGCTGCGCGCTGGCTTAGGCTATGTTCATAACAGCCTGTCGAAGATGGAACCGCAGGTGGCAATGTGGCGTTATCTGGACTCCGTGGGGCAGAATGCCAGCACGCAGAACGACAGCAACGGTTATTCGGCGGATGATTTCACCTTTAACTACGGCTGGACTTACAACAACCTTGACCGTGGTTATTTCCCGACGAAAGGTTCGCGCGTCAACCTGAACGGTAAAGTGACGGTGCCGGGCTCGGATAACGAGTTCTACAAAGTCACTGTCGATACCGCGTCTTACTTCCCGATTGACGACGATCACAAATGGGTGGTCTTAGGTCGTACACGTTGGGGATACGGCGATGGTTTAGGTGGTAAAGAGCTGCCGTTCTATGAGAACTTCTACGCAGGTGGTTCCAGCACCGTGCGTGGCTTCCAGTCCAACAACATTGGTCCGAAAGCGGTTTACTACGGTGGCAACAACCAGAGCAACTGTAAGAATACCGTTGCAGACTCGCTCTGTAAGTCTAATGATGCGGTGGGCGGTAACGCAATGGGTGTTGTCAGCGCCGAGCTGATTACACCGACGCCGTTTATCAGTGATAAATACGCCAACTCTGTGCGGACCTCATTCTTCTGGGATGCGGGTAGCGTGTGGGATACAAACTGGCAAAATACCGCGCAGATGAAAGCGCTGGGTATTCCGGATTATAGCGATCCGAGCAATATCCGCATGTCTGCCGGTATCGCATTACAATGGATGTCCCCATTGGGGCCGTTGGTTTTCTCCTACGCCCAGCCGTTTAAAAAGTACGATGGAGACAAAGCGGAACAGTTCCAGTTTAACATTGGTAAAACCTGGTAACGCCGTACTGCAATGGAATGCACCAGCAGTGTAGTGATGGTCGAGGCTTTCAATGGAAAGCCCGGCCACGCAAAGAACTGTACCTCCGGGTACAAACGGGATGGTAAGGAGTTAATTGTGAAAAAGTTGTTATTAGCTGCAGGTTTCGGTTTGGCAATGGCTACGTCAGCTCAGGCCGCTGACAAAATTGCGATTGTTGATATGGGTAGCCTGCTGCAGCAGGTTGCGCAGACTTCCGGCGTTTCTCAGACCATGAAAAACGAATTCGGCGGTCGCGCGAGCGAACTGCAAAGCATGGAATCCGACCTGCAAGCAAAAGCACAGCGTTTGCAGCGTGATGGTTCCACGATGAAGGCAAGCGATCGCAGCAAGCTGGAAAAAGACATCACTTCTGGCCGTCAGGCATTCGCTCAAAAAGCGCAGGCTTTCGAACAGGATCAGGCTCGTCGTTCTAATGAAGAACGCGGCAAGCTGGTGACTCGTATCCAGACCGCAGTGAAAAAAGTGGCTTCTGATCAGGGTGTTGATCTGGTTATTCCTTCCAACGCCGTTATTTACAACAGCAACGATGTAAAAGACATCACCGCTGATGTACTGAAACAGGTTAAATAAGTAATGCCTTCAATTCGACTGGCTGATTTAGCTCAGCAGTTGGATGCAGAACTACACGGTGATGGCGATATCGTCATCACCGGCGTTGCGTCCATGCAATCTGCCGTAGCGGGCCACATCACTTTCATGGTCAATCCTAAGTACCGTGAACACCTGACTGCATGTCAGGCCTCTGCCGTTGTAATGACGCAGGACGATCTTCCCTTTGCCAACAGCGCTGCGCTGGTCGTAAAAAATCCTTACCTGACCTACGCACGTATGGCGCAAATTCTTGATACCACGCCGCAGCCTGCGCAGAACATCGCGCCAGGAGCAGTGATTGATCCTACGGCTAAGCTTGGTAGCAACGTAGCGATTGGTGCGAACGCCGTGATCGAATCTGGCGTTAGCCTGGGCGATAACGTCGTCATCGGCCCGGGTTGCTTCGTTGGGAAAAATACGAAAATTGGCGCGGGTTCGCGTCTGTGGGCCAATGTATCCATTTACCACGAGATTGAGATCGGTGAAAATTGCCTGATCCAATCCGGCACGGTGATAGGTTCCGATGGCTTTGGCTATGCTAACGATCGTGGCAACTGGGTTAAAATCCCACAGCTTGGCCGCGTCATTATCGGCAATAACGTTGAGATCGGCGCATGTACGACCATAGATCGTGGTGCGCTGGATGATACCTGCATTGGTAACGGCGTCATCATTGATAACCAGTGTCAGATTGCACATAACGTTGTGATTGGCGACAATACCGCCGTTGCCGGTGGCGTCATCATGGCGGGTAGTTTGAAAATTGGTCGCTATTGCATGATTGGCGGCGCCAGCGTAATCAACGGGCACATGGAAATTTGCGACAAGGTTACTGTAACGGGGATGGGGATGGTCATGCGTCCTATCACTGAGCCGGGTATTTACTCCTCAGGTATCCCGCTGCAACCAAACAAAGTGTGGCGAAAAACCGCAGCCCTGGTGATGAATATCGATGATATGAGCAAGCGCCTGAAAGCTATCGAGCGCAAGGTTAATCAACAAGACGAATAATTCATCCGCATAACGCTTGTACACAGAAGAATTCGGGGGGACAGAAAAGCCTCTGCACCTCGAAGAATAAAGTGTATATACTTCCCGGCCTGTTGGCATTCTTATGATTGCCGCGGGCCGTGTTATTATTGCTTTTTAGTATATTTGGACAGGAAGAGTATTTTGACTACTGACACTCATACTCTGCACATTGAAGAGATCCTGGAGCTTCTGCCGCACCGCTACCCGTTCTTACTGGTTGATCGCGTGCTGGATTTTGAAGAAGGTCGTTTTCTGCGCGCAGTCAAAAATGTTTCGGTAAACGAGCCGTTTTTCCAGGGGCACTTCCCTGGCAAACCGATTTTCCCGGGTGTGCTGATCCTTGAAGCAATGGCGCAGGCGACCGGTATTCTGGCGTTTAAAAGCGTTGGCAAACTGGAGCCGGGTGAGCTGTATTACTTCGCCGGTATCGACGAAGCGCGCTTTAAGCGTCCTGTTGTGCCAGGCGATCAGATGATCATGGAAGTCACTTTCGAAAAAACCCGCCGTGGCCTGACCCGTTTTAAAGGGGTTGCGCTGGTAGACGGTAAAATTGTTTGTGAAGCTACTATGATGTGTGCACGTAGCCGGGAGGCCTGATACGTGATTGAGAAAACCGCCTTTATTCATCCTACTGCCATTGTTGAAGACGGTGCCGTTATTGGTGCTAACGCTCATATTGGCCCATTTTGTATTGTGGGACCTCACGTCGAAATTGGTGAGGGTACCGTACTGAAATCTCACGTCGTCGTGAATGGTCATACGACTATTGGTCGTGACAACGAGATTTATCAGTTCGCCTCCATCGGCGAGGTTAACCAGGATTTAAAATATGCTGGTGAACCGACTCGTGTGGAAATTGGCGATCGCAACCGCATTCGCGAAAGCGTCACCATCCACCGTGGCACAGTACAGGGTGGTGGGTTGACGAAGGTGGGCAGCGATAACCTGCTGATGATCAACGCGCACGTTGCGCACGATTGCACCGTTGGAAATCGCTGTATCCTCGCAAATAACGCAACGCTGGCGGGTCATGTTTCCGTCGACGACTTTGCAATCATTGGCGGCATGACCGCAGTGCATCAGTTCTGCATTATCGGTGCACACGTGATGGTTGGCGGCTGTTCTGGCGTTGCCCAGGACGTACCGCCGTACGTGATCGCTCAGGGCAACCATGCCACACCATTCGGTGTGAACATTGAAGGCCTGAAACGTCGTGGCTTTAGCAGAGAAGCGTTAGTGGCTATCCGTAATGCGTACAAATTGCTGTACCGCAGCGGTAAAACGCTGGAAGAGGCGAAACCGGAAATTGCTGAGCTTGCTGCTAAGCACCCGGAAGTTGACGCATTCATGCAGTTCTTTGAGCGCTCAACACGCGGTTTGATTCGTTAATGATCGACGCGCGTCCTCTTACGATAGCCCTCGTCGCCGGAGAAACCTCCGGCGATATTCTTGGTGCCGGTCTTATCCGTGCGCTGCGAGCTCGCCTACCGAACGCGCGTTTTGTCGGCGTCGCGGGGCCGCGTATGCAGGCCGAAGGCTGCGAAGCCTGGTATGAAATGGAAGAGCTGGCGGTAATGGGCATCGTTGAGGTGCTGGGGCGTTTACGCCGTCTGCTGCATATTCGTGCTGATTTAACCCGTCGTTTTAGTGAACTGAAACCGGATGTCTTTGTCGGCATCGATGCGCCGGATTTCAATATTACCCTCGAAGGTAATCTGAAACAGCAGGGTATTAAAACCATCCATTATGTCAGTCCGTCCGTCTGGGCGTGGCGACAAAAACGCGTTTTCAAAATCGGCAGAGCCACCAATCTGGTGCTCGCGTTTCTGCCTTTCGAAAAAGCGTTTTACGATAAATTTAACGTACCGTGTCGTTTTATCGGCCATACCATGGCAGATGCCATGCCACTGGATCCCGATAAGAACGCGGCGCGGGCGCAGCTGGGTATTGCCGATAACGTGCATTGTCTGGCTTTGTTGCCGGGCAGTCGCGGGACGGAAGTCGAAATGCTAAGTGCGGACTTCCTGCGCACCGCGCAATTGTTGCGTGAGCGCTATCCCGATCTTGAAGTAGTTGTTCCGTTGGTCAATGCGAAACGGCGCGAACAGTTTGAACGCATCAAAGCGGAAATTGCACCGGAACTGCAAGTGCATATGCTTGATGGCCAGGCGCGGGAAGCGATGATCGCCGCAGACGCCGCGCTGCTGGCCTCGGGGACCGCTGCGCTGGAGTGCATGCTGGCGAAATGCCCGATGGTGGTTGGCTATCGCATGAAGCCATTCACTTTCTGGCTGGCAAAACGTCTGGTAAAAACGCCTTATGTGTCGCTGCCAAACTTGCTTGCCGGGCGTGAGCTGGTTAAAGAGTTACTCCAGGATGAATGCAATCCCCAGTCGCTCGCTACTGCGCTGGAACCCTTGCTGGCCAACGGCAAAACCAGCCACGAGATGCACGATATTTTCCGCGAATTGCATCTGCAGATTCGCTGCAATGCCGATGAACAGGCGGCTGACGCCGTACTGGAGTTAGCACAATGATAGAGTTTGTTTATCCGCATACGCATTTGGTTGCCGGTGTGGATGAAGTCGGTCGCGGCCCGCTGGTGGGCGCGGTGGTGACAGCGGCGGTGATCCTCGATCCCGAGCGTCCTATTGTCGGTCTGAACGATTCTAAAAAATTATCCGAAAAACGTCGTTTGTCACTCTGCGATGAGATCAAAGAGAAAGCGCTGGCCTGGAGCCTTGGCCGTGCGGAGCCGCATGAAATCGACGAGTTGAACATTTTGCATGCCACCATGCTGGCGATGCAGCGCGCTGTTGCCGGGCTGGCAATCATGCCCGAGTTCGTGTTGATCGACGGTAACCGTTGCCCGGCTTTGCCGATGCCTTCGCTGGCGGTGGTAAAAGGCGATAGTCGTGTCGCAGAAATCAGCGCCGCGTCGATTCTCGCCAAAGTGACTCGCGATGCGGAGATGGCAGCTCTTGATATCATTTTTCCGCAATATGGCTTTGCGCAGCATAAAGGCTATCCTACGGCTTTCCATCTGGAGAGACTGGCGGAGCACGGCGCAACCGAGCATCACCGACGCAGCTTTGCGCCGGTCAAACGCGCGTTGGGTCTTGTGTCCTGATTCTTGTGAACGTGAAATAAACCAGGCTGGGATCTAAAAATGGCTGAACCACGTTTCGTACACCTGCGGGTGCATAGCGACTATTCCATGATTGACGGGCTGGCGAAAACCGGGCCGCTGGTGAAAAAGGCGGCGGCGCTCGGCATGCCTGCGCTGGCGATCACCGATTTTACCAACCTGTGTGGTCTGGTGAAGTTTTACGGAACGGCGCACGGTGCCGGGATGAAGCCTATCGTCGGTGCTGACTTTCATGTGCAAAGCGATCTGCTTGGTGACGAACTGACGCAGCTTACCGTTCTCGCTATCAACAACACCGGTTATCAAAACCTGACGCTGCTTATTTCGCGCGCTTACCAGCGTGGTTATGGCGCGCTCGGCCCGTGGATTGACCGCGACTGGCTGCTGGAGCTCAATGAAGGGCTGATTCTGCTTTCCGGCGGGCGCATGGGCGACGTGGGTAAAAGCGTGCTGCGTGGCAATAGCGCACTGGTAGAGCAGTGTCTTGAGTTCTATAAAACCCATTTTCACGATCGCTACTACCTGGAACTGATCCGTACGGGGCGAGCGGACGAAGAGTCTTACCTGCATGCCGCCGTCACGCTGGCAGAAGAGCATGGCTTGCCGGTAGTTGCTACCAACGATGTACGGTTTATTGATGCTGGCGACTTCGACGCCCATGAGATCCGCGTGGCGATCCACGACGGTTTTACCCTCGACGATCCCAAACGCCCGCGTAACTATTCGCCGCAGCAATACATGCGCAGCGAAGAGGAGATGTGCGAGCTCTTCTCGGATATCCCTGAAGCGCTGGAGAACACGGTCGAAATCGCCAAACGCTGTAACGTCACCGTGCGCCTTGGCGAATACTTCCTGCCGCAGTTCCCGACGGGTGATATGACCACTGAGGATTTCCTCGTAGCGAAATCCAAACAGGGGCTGGAAGAACGACTGGCATTCCTCTTCCCGGATGAAAACGTGCGCGCTGAAAAGCGCCCACCTTACGATGAACGTCTCGATGTTGAACTCCAGGTAATCAATCAGATGGGGTTCCCGGGCTACTTCCTCATCGTGATGGAATTTATCCAGTGGTCAAAAGATAACGGCGTGCCGGTAGGGCCGGGCCGTGGTTCCGGTGCGGGTTCGCTGGTGGCTTATGCGCTGAAAATTACCGACCTGGATCCGCTGGAATTTGACCTGCTGTTTGAACGTTTCCTTAACCCGGAACGTGTGTCGATGCCTGACTTCGACGTCGATTTCTGCATGGAAAAACGCGACCAGGTTATCGAGCACGTGGCGGATATGTACGGGCGTGATGCGGTATCGCAGATCATCACCTTTGGTACTATGGCGGCGAAAGCGGTTATCCGTGACGTTGGCCGCGTGCTTGGTCACCCGTATGGCTTTGTCGACCGAATTTCAAAACTGGTGCCACCCGATCCGGGGATGACGCTGGCTAAAGCGTTTGAAGCCGAACCGCAACTGCCGGAAATTTACGAAGCTGATGAAGAGGTCAAAGCGCTGATCGATATGGCGCGCAAGCTGGAAGGGGTGACGCGAAACGCCGGGAAACACGCCGGTGGTGTGGTTATCGCGCCAACCAAAATCACTGACTTTGCGCCGTTATATTGTGATGAAGCCGGTCAGCACCCGGTTACCCAGTTCGATAAAAACGATGTGGAATATGCGGGCCTGGTGAAGTTTGACTTCCTCGGGCTGCGGACGCTGACCATCATTAACTGGGCGCTGGAGATGATTAACGCCCGGCGCGAGAAGAACGGCGAGCCGCCGCTGGATATCGCCGCTATTCCGCTGGATGACAAGAAAAGTTTCGACATGCTGCAACGCTCGGAAACCACGGCGGTTTTCCAGCTTGAATCCCGCGGCATGAAAGACCTGATCAAACGCCTGCAGCCTGACTGCTTCGAAGATATGATCGCACTGGTGGCGCTGTTCCGTCCGGGACCGCTGCAATCAGGCATGGTGGATAACTTCATCGACCGTAAACACGGGCGTGAAGAGATCTCTTACCCTGATGTTCAATGGCAGCATGAGAGTCTGAAGCCGGTGCTGGAGCCAACCTACGGCATCATTTTGTATCAGGAACAGGTGATGCAGATTGCGCAGGTACTTTCGGGTTATACCCTTGGCGGCGCGGATATGTTGCGCCGTGCGATGGGTAAGAAAAAGCCCGAAGAGATGGCCAAACAGCGCGGAACGTTTGAAGAAGGCGCGAAGAAAAACGGCGTCGACGGCGAACTGGCGATGAAAATCTTCGACCTGGTGGAAAAATTCGCCGGTTACGGATTTAACAAATCGCACTCTGCCGCCTATGCTTTGGTGTCATACCAGACGCTGTGGCTGAAGGCGCACTATCCAGCCGAGTTTATGGCGGCGGTAATGACCGCCGATATGGACAACACCGAGAAAGTGGTTGGCCTGGTCGATGAGTGCTGGCGCATGGGGCTGAAAATTCTGCCGCCGGATATCAACTCAGGTCTGTACCATTTCCACGTCAATGACGATGGCGAAATTGTTTACGGCATCGGCGCGATCAAAGGCGTGGGTGAAGGGCCGATCGAGGCGATCATTGAAGCGCGCAACAACGGTGGCTACTTCCGCGAATTGTTTGATCTTTGCGCCCGTACCGACATCAAAAAACTCAATCGTCGGGTACTGGAAAAGCTGATTATGTCAGGGGCGTTTGATCGCCTCGGCCCGCATCGCGCCGCGCTAATGAACGCGCTGGGCGATGCGCTGAAAGCCGCCGATCAGCACTCGAAAGCCGAGGCGATTGGGCAGGCAGATATGTTTGGCGTGCTGGCAGAAGAGCCGGAGCAGATTGAGCAGTCCTACGCCAGCTGCCAGCCGTGGCCGGAACAGGTAGTGCTGGACGGCGAGCGTGAAACGTTAGGGTTGTACCTGACAGGTCACCCGATTAACCAGTATTTAAAAGAAATTGAGCGCTATGTCGGAGGCTACCGGCTGAAAGACATGCATCCGACCGAACGTGGGAAAGTGACCACGGCGGCGGGGCTCGTCATTGCCGCGCGGGTTATGGTCACCAAGCGCGGCAATCGTATCGGCATCTGTACCCTGGATGACCGTTCCGGGCGTCTTGAAGTGATGTTGTTCACTGACGCCCTGGATAAATACCAGCAACTGCTGGAAAAAGACCGCATACTTATCGTCAGCGGACAGGTCAGCTTTGATGACTTCAGTGGGGGGCTTAAAATGACCGCCCGCGAAGTGATGGACATTGACGAAGCCCGGGAAAAATATGCCCGTGGGCTTGCTATCTCGCTGACGGACAGGCAAATTGATGACCAGCTTTTAAACCGACTCCGTCAGTCTCTGGAACCCCACCGTTCGGGAACCATTCCAGTACATCTCTACTATCAGAGGGCGGATGCGCGCGCGCGATTACGTTTCGGCGCAACGTGGCGTGTCTCTCCGAGCGATCGTTTACTCAACGATCTGCGTGGCCTCATAGGTTCGGAGCAGGTGGAACTGGAGTTTGACTAATACAGGAATACTATGAGTCTGAATTTCCTTGATTTCGAACAGCCGATTGCTGAGCTGGAAGCGAAAATCGATTCTCTGACCGCCGTTGGCCGTCAGGATGAAAAACTGGATATTAACATCGACGAAGAAGTGCATCGTCTGCGTGAGAAAAGCGTTGAGCTGACACGTAAAATTTTCGCCGATCTTGGCGCATGGCAGGTCGCGCAGTTGGCTCGCCATCCGCTGCGTCCATACACCCTGGATTATGTCCGCCTGGCTTTCGACGAGTTCGACGAACTGGCTGGCGATCGTGCTTACGCTGACGATAAAGCCATTGTTGGCGGTATCGCGCGTCTGGATGGGCGTCCGGTGATGATCATCGGCCACCAGAAAGGCCGCGAAACCAAAGAGAAAATCCGCCGTAATTTCGGTATGCCGGCACCGGAAGGCTATCGCAAAGCGCTGCGTCTGATGGAAATGGCAGAACGCTTCAACATGCCGATCATTACCTTTATCGACACGCCGGGTGCTTATCCGGGGGTGGGCGCGGAAGAGCGTGGTCAGTCTGAAGCGATCGCGCGTAACCTGCGTGAAATGTCCCGCCTGAACGTGCCGGTTATTTGCACCGTGATCGGCGAAGGCGGCTCTGGCGGCGCACTGGCAATTGGCGTGGGCGATAAAGTAAATATGCTGCAATACAGCACCTATTCTGTTATCTCTCCGGAAGGCTGCGCATCAATTCTGTGGAAAAGCGCCGACAAAGCGCCGCTGGCTGCCGAAGCGATGGGGATTATCGCACCGCGTCTGAAAGAGCTGAAACTGATCGACTCGATCATTCCGGAACCGCTGGGCGGCGCTCACCGTAACCCGGAAACCATGGCTGCGTCGCTGAAAGCGCAACTGCTGGCCGATCTGGCCGATCTGGACGTGCTGAGCAAAGACGATCTGCGCAACCGCCGTTACCAGCGTCTGATGAGCTACGGCTACGCCTGATCCTCATCCCACTCCGAAAAGCCGCACCGCTGTGCGGCTTTTTTTATACCTGCCGTTTAGCTCAACTATGCTTAGCTAAGGTTTTTAACGGAGGTAGCCGTGAATATTATTGCCATCATGGGACCACATGGCGTTTTCTATAAAGATGAGCCAATTAAGGAGCTGGAGCAGGCATTACAGGCCCAGGGTTTTCAACTTATCTGGCCGCAAAACAGCACCGACTTACTGAAATTTATCGAACACAACCCGCGCATCTGCGGCGTTATCTTTGACTGGGACGAGTACTCCCTCGATCTGTGCAGTGAAATCAATCAGCTTAACGAATATCTCCCACTGTATGCCTTTATCAATACCCACTCGACGATGGATGTCAGCATTCAGGATATGCGCATGGCGCTGTGGTTTTTTGAGTATGCGCTGGGCGTGTCCGAAGATATTGCTACGCGCATCGGTCAGTACACCCGCGAGTACCTCGAAACCATCACACCACCGTTTACCCGTGCGCTGTTTACCTATGTGAAAGAGGGCAAATATACCTTTTGTACGCCGGGACATATGGCGGGCACGGCTTATCAGAAAAGCCCGGTTGGCTGCCTGTTTTACGATTTTTTCGGCGGCAATACGTTAAAAGCGGATGTCTCTATTTCGGTCACGGAGTTGGGCTCGTTACTGGATCACACAGGCCCGCATCTGGAAGCCGAAGAGTATATCGCCCGCACCTTTGGCGCGGAGCAGAGCTACATGGTGACCAATGGTACTTCCACGTCGAATAAAATCGTTGGGATGTATGCCGCTCCGGCGGGCAGCACCTTGTTAATTGACCGTAACTGCCATAAGTCACTGGCGCATTTGCTGATGATGAGTGACGTTACGCCGCTATGGCTGAAGCCAGGGCGCAATGCATTGGGAATTTTGGGCGGTATTCCACGTCGTGAATTTACCCATGCCAGCATCGAACAGAAGGTGGCAAAAACGGCGGGCGCGCGCTGGCCGGTACACGCGGTGATCACCAACTCCACTTATGACGGACTGTTGTATAACACCGACTGGATCAAAAAGACGCTGGATGTGCCGTCGATCCACTTCGATTCTGCCTGGGTTCCGTATACCAATTTCCACCCGATCTACGCCGGGAAAAGCGGTATGAGCGGCGAGCGGGTGCCGGGAAAAGTGTTCTTTGAAACGCAATCGACGCACAAAATGCTGGCGGCATTTTCGCAGGCGTCGCTGATTCATATTAAAGGTGAATATGATGAAGACACCTTTAACGAAGCATTTATGATGCACACCACCACTTCGCCGAGTTACCCGCTGGTGGCCTCTATCGAAACGGCGGCTGCGATGCTGCGCGGTAATCCTGGCAAACGTCTGATTAACCGTTCCGTCGAGCGCGCGCTGCATTTCCGTAAAGAAGTTCAGCGGCTGAAAGATGAAGCCGATGGCTGGTTCTTTGATATCTGGCAGCCAGAAGAGATCGAAGAGGCAGACTGCTGGCCGGTTGCGCCCGGTGAAGCATGGCACGGTTTCCGTGATGCGGATGCCGACCATATGTTTCTCGATCCGGTTAAAGTGACCATTCTGACGCCGGGGATGGACGAGCAGGGGAATATGAGCGATGACGGGATCCCGGCGGCGCTGGTGGCGAAGTTTCTCGATGAACGCGGCGTGGTGGTCGAGAAAACCGGGCCCTATAATTTGCTGTTCCTGTTCAGTATTGGCATTGATAAAACCCGCGCGATGGGTTTGCTGCGTGGGTTGATGGAGTTTAAACGCGCTTACGATCTGAATCTGCGCGTGAAGAATATGCTGCCGGATCTCTATGCCGAAGATCCGGATTTCTACCGCAATATGCGCATTCAGGATCTGGCGCAAGGGATCCATAAGCTCATCCGCCAGCACGATCTTCCTCGTTTAATGCTGCAAGCGTTTGATGTGTTACCGGAAATGAAGCTGACGCCGCACCAGGCCTGGCAGCGGCAAATTCAGGGCGAAGTGGAAACTATTGAGCTGGAACGGCTGATTGGGCGGATTTCGGCGAATATGATCCTACCTTATCCGCCAGGCGTGCCGCTGGTGATGCCCGGTGAAATGATCACCGAAGCCAGCCGGGCCGTGCTGGATTTCCTGTTGATGCTCTGCGCTATTGGCCGCCACTATCCCGGTTTTGAGACGGATATTCACGGTGCGAAGCGGGACGAAGAGGGCGTTTACCGGGTACGAGTCCTAAAAGCCCGCTGAGCTATTGCGGGCAAACACCGGCAGGCGTAACGTTCTGGCATTCAGACAAGGAGAAACTATGCTGGGTTTAAAACAGGTTCATCATATTGCCATCATTGCTACGGACTACGCGAAGAGCAAAGCGTTTTACTGCGATATCCTGGGGTTTACGCTGCAAAGCGAAGTCTATCGCGAAGCTCGTGATTCATGGAAAGGCGACCTGGCGCTGAATGGCCAGTATGTGATTGAGCTGTTTTCCTTCCCGTTCCCGCCTGCGCGCCCCAGCCGGCCAGAAGCCTGCGGGCTGCGCCATCTCGCGTTTAGCGTTGATGACATCGACAAGGCGGTGGCGTATCTGGTTGCTCACGGTGTGCCGTGCGAAGAAATCCGCATCGATCCTTACACCGATAAACGTTTTACCTTCTTTACTGATCCTGATGGCCTGCCGCTGGAGCTTTACCAGCAGTAATACTTGCCACTTCCGCTAATGCCCGGTAACGTGCCGGGCATTACTCCGTTTTGAAAATCCCTATGACCACTCCCTTTTTTGCATCAATGCCGACCACATCGCGCCAGTTTCTGGTGGCGTTTAGCGGTGGGCTGGATTCGACGGTCCTGTTGCATAAATTGATGCTTTGGCGTCAGCAATTACCCGAACTCAAACTGCGCGCCATTCATATTCACCATGGGCTTAGCCCGCACGCCGATGCATGGGCGGAGCATTGTGAGGATATTTGCGCGCGCTGGCAGATTCCTCTTAGCGTCGTTCGTGTTCAAGTGGTGAATAATGGGGATGGAATCGAAGCGCAGGCGCGAAATGTTCGTTATCAAGCGTTTGCGGATGCATTGATGCCTGGTGAAGTGCTGGTGACGGCTCAGCATCTGGACGATCAATGCGAGACGTTCCTGTTGGCGTTAAAACGCGGCAGTGGGCCTGCCGGGCTGGCGGCCATGCCCGAAAGTATGCTTTTTGCCGGAACCCAGCTTATTCGTCCGTTACTGACACAAACTCGCGATGAGCTGCTCCAGTGGGCGCTTCACCATGCGCTGTCATGGA
Source organism: Kosakonia sacchari SP1 (assembly GCF_000300455.3). Taxonomy (NCBI): domain Bacteria; kingdom Pseudomonadati; phylum Pseudomonadota; class Gammaproteobacteria; order Enterobacterales; family Enterobacteriaceae; genus Kosakonia; species Kosakonia sacchari. Next base: position 3,932,924 of record NZ_CP007215.2, on the reverse strand, counting down.
TTGAGGATGAAAGTAACGCTGACGCCAGCTTTGATCGCAATTTTTTGCGCTTGCAGGTTTTACCGGTGCTGGCGGCGCGCTGGCCCCATTTCGCCGGCGCTGTTGCGCGTAGTGCCGCGCTGTGTGGCGAGCAAGAGCAGTTACTTGATGAGTTACTGGCAGAGGAACTTGAGGCGGCGACGACGGCTGAAGGGGCGCTGCAACTTGCCCCTCTTTACAGGCTAAGCGATGCGCGGCGTCGGGCGCTGCTGCGCCGCTGGTTGGCGCGGCGCGGCGCGGTCATGCCGTCACGCGCCATGCTTGATCGCTTATGGCTGGAAGTGGCGCTGGCGCGTGAAGATGCTTCGCCGTGTCTGCGACTTGGCGAATTCGAGGTACGTCGTTATCAGTCGTGCTTGTGGTGGATCCGCGCCATTGAAAGCCAGCGTGATACGCAACTGCCGTGGGTTGCGCCTTTCGAACCGCTAACATTACCGGCAGGTCTTGGCGAGCTGTCGCTATTGGCGGGAGGGGAAATCCGTACGCCCAACGCTGACGAGGCGGTTTCGATCCGTTTTCAGGCACCTGGCATGTTGCATATCGTCGGGCGCAGCGGCGGGCGCAAGCTGAAGAAAATCTGGCAGGAACTCGGTGTGGCACCCTGGCGACGCGATACCACGCCGCTGCTGTTTTATGGCGAGACGTTGATGGCGGCGGCGGGGTTATTCGTTACGCAAGAAGGGGCGAAAAGGGCGGAGGAAACGGGCATACGTCTTGAGTGGCGAAGATAACGGGCAACAGGCGCTGCCCGCAAAATGTCAGGACTCGCTCACCACAACGGTGCCGATTTCAGGATGGCTGAAGCTGGCAATTTTATCGAGACGCAGTTCGCGCGCGGCGCCTGCGACATCAACCACCAGATACTCCACATTTTTACGTGAGACTAAATCGTTGGCTTTGGCGCTGAGCACCTCGCCGTCTTTCATTTCCAGCTTCAATAAAAGATGATGCTGGCAGGCGAGTTCAAGGTTGTCATAGTCATCACAGTTGATGGGTTGATAGGCATCATTCATTGACATAATCGCTCACCAGTAAGTTCGCGGCAGCATACGCTGCCTTTTCCCTGACCGACTCTGAAAGGGTGTCATCCGACGCCATTTCATTCAGCACTTTCAACACGCACCCCAGCGCATCCGGGATATACCCTAAGTCTCCGCTGGCGATTTCCGCATAACGTCTGCGTACTAACTCACAATAATTGTTCACATCACCTCCTGTCAGCAACCTGACTTTACTGTGAGATAACACTAAGCCTACGAAGTTAAACTCTGTTTAGCAAGGTGACTATACCACAGCTTATTCGTCATTATCAGGGCGATGAATACCCACTGCGACAAGAGATAACAGCGCTTTATGCTTATATTCGCTACAATAGCGGCCATTTTATGAAGGAGCGGTGACATGGCATTAAAAGCGACAATTTATAAAGCGACGGTGAACGTTGCCGATTTGGATCGTAATCAGTTTTTAGATGCAACGCTGACGCTGGCTCGCCATCCTTCCGAGACGCAAGAACGCATGATGCTGCGCCTGCTGGCGTGGATGAAATACGCGGATGAACGCCTGCAATTTACCCGCGGTCTCAGCGCAGACGATGAACCGGAACTCTGGTTACGCAATGATTATCTGGGTATCGATTTGTGGATTGAGCTGGGGCTGCCGGATGAAAAACGGCTGAAGAAAGCCTGCTCACAGGCGAAAGAGGTGGCGCTTTTTACCTATAATTCACGCGCGGCGCAGATCTGGTGGCAGCAGAATCAGTCGCGCTGCTCGGTGTTTAGCAATCTGAGTATCTGGTATCTGGATGATGCGCAACTGGCCGGTTTGAGTGCGTTTGCCAGCGATCGCACCATGACGCTGCAAGCAACTTTGCAGGATGGCGCTATCTGGTTATCGGATGAGAGTCAGAATCTGGAGATCCACCTTGAAGCCTGGCAGCAGCCGCAATGATTGAGATCTCCCGTTCGGTCTCGATTGCTGACGACGAGCTGGAAATCACGGCTGTGCGGTCGCAGGGCGCGGGCGGGCAGCATGTCAATAAGAGCTCAACGGCGATCCACCTGCGTTTTGACATCCGGGCTTCAAGCCTGCCAGAGTATTACAAAGCGCGTTTACTGGAAGCGTCGCACCATCTGATTAGCAGCGAAGGCTGGGTGGTGATAAAAGCACAGGAATATCGCAGCCAGGAGATGAACCGCGAAGCGGCAATCGCTCGTCTGGTAGCGTTAATTAAAGAATTAACCGTTGTGCAAAAGAGCCGTCGGGCAACGCGACCAACCCGCGCATCAAAAGAGCGCCGGTTATCTGGCAAGGCGCAAAAGTCGTCGGTAAAGGCGTTACGCGGTAAAGTTCGTGGCCATGAAGGCTGACGGGTACTAACAGAATTGAGCATAAGGAATCGGGTGTGAAAAAAGCGATTTTATCTGTGCTGGCAGGGTGTACGCTCTTTGCGCTTTTCGGATGTAACAACCGTGGCGACGTCGAGACGGTGCAGCCAGCACACGTTGAAGAATTGAAACCGATGCAGCAAAGCTGGCGCGGTGTATTGCCCTGCGCGGATTGCGAAGGCATTGAAACCTCTCTGTTTCTGGATAAAGACGGTAGCTGGGTGATGAACCAGCGCTATCAGGGAGGAAAAGCGCCCGCGGTGTTTGCCACGTATGGGAACTGGGCGCGCACGGCGGATAAACTGATCCTCACTGATACGCACGGTGATAAAACCTTTTTCCGCGCCAAAGGCGAGGCGCTGGAGATGCTCGATCAGCAAGGCAATCCCATTACTTCTCAGCTCAACTACACGTTACAGCCAGTAAAAGCCGCGCTACCGGCGACGCCGATGGCGATGCGCGGCATGTATATGTACATGGCTGATGCGGCGGTATTTACCGATTGTGCAACCGGCAAGAAGGTAACCGTTGCCAGCAATGCGCAGCTTGAGCGTGACTACGCGGCAGCGCGGGGAACAGAAACCAAGCCGATTCTGCTGGTGGTTGAAGGGCATTTTACCGTTGAGCCAAACCCGGATACCGGTGCGGCGCAGAAAGTGCTGGTGACGAATAAGCGCGGTAAGTTTAGTCCCAATAAAGGCTGTGATGATTAAGCATTAGCAGTGCAAAATCCGCCTTTATAGAGGGCGGCTTGGGTTTATCGTGAAGGGCATGCGAAACCTGCGTTTACGATGAAACTTCTGTTGGTCATGCTTGATTTAAACCCAGTAATAATAAGGCAGCGCCAAAACCAGATGCCCGTCACGTGGGATTTCGGTAGTTATAAAAAAGCCCCGCATTGCGGGGCTTTTTGTTGGGGCGCTTAGCCTTTGATGGCTTTGACCAGATAATCGAGGATATCCCCGGTTTTGATCAGTTGCTTCTCGCCATTGCGACGGTATTTATATTCGATATCGTCGTTGTCGAGGTTGCGATCGCCAATCACCACCGTGTGTGGGATACCGATCAGTTCCATATCGGCAAACATTACACCCGGGCGCTCTTTACGATCGTCCATCAGCACTTCAATACCCTGCGCACGCAGTTCGGCGTAGAGTTTCTCCGCCAGTTCCTGCACGCGATAAGATTTGTGCATGTTCATTGGCAGCAGCGCGACCTGGAACGGCGCAATGGCGTCAGGCCAGATGATCCCGCGCTCGTCGTTGTTCTGCTCTATGGCCGCAGCCACAACACGCGTTACACCGATACCGTAGCAACCCATGGTCAGGATCTGGTTACGACCATCTTCGCCCTGCACAGCGGCGTTCAGCGCCTGAGAGTACTTGGTGCCCAGTTGGAAGATGTGACCGACTTCAATACCGCGTTTGATAAGCAGCGTACCTTTGCCATCCGGGCTCGGATCGCCGGCAACAACATTACGGATATCTGCCACTTCCGGGGTCGCCACATCGCGATCCCAGTTGATGCCAAAGTAGTGTTTGCCATCGATATTCGCGCCAGCAGAGAAGTCGCTCATCGCCGCAACGGTACGGTCAATGACGACCGGAACCGGCATGTTCACCGGGCCGAGCGAGCCAGGGCCTGCATTCACTATCGCGCGGATTTCCGCTTCGGTGGCGAAGGTCAACGGCGCGGCAACCTGTGGCAGTTTTTCCGCTTTAACTTCGTTCAGCTCATGATCGCCGCGTACCAGCAGCGCAACCAGCGGGGAGCTACTGCCTTCAACGGCTTTAACCAGCAGGGTTTTCACGGTTTTTTCAATCGGCAGGTTGAACTGCTCAACCAGCTCAGCGATGGTTTTGGCGTTCGGCGTGTCAACCAGCGTCATTTCCTGCGTTGCTGCAGCGCGCGGTTCTTTTGGTGCCAGCGCTTCGGCAAACTCAATGTTGGCGGCAAAATCGGAAGAGTCAGAGAAGATCACATCATCTTCACCGCTCTGCGCCAGCACCTGGAATTCATGCGAGGCGCTACCGCCGATCGAGCCCGTATCTGCCTGTACGGCGCGGAAATCCAGGCCCATCCGGCTGAAGATTTTGCTGTAAGCGGCGTACATTGCATCGTACGTCTCCTGCAACGATTCCTGAGAGGTATGGAAAGAGTAGGCATCTTTCATCAGGAATTCGCGTGAGCGCATGACGCCAAAACGCGGGCGCACTTCATCACGGAACTTGGTCTGGATCTGGAAGAAGTTCAGCGGCAACTGTTTGTACGAGTTCAGCTCGTTACGAATCAGGTCGGTGATCACTTCTTCATGCGTTGGGCCGAGGACAAATGGACGATCGCCGCGATCGACAAAACGCAGCAGTTCCGGGCCATATTGCTCCCAGCGGCCGCTTTCCTGCCACAGGTCGGCGGGCTGCACTACTGGCATGGACACCTCAATCGCACCGGCGTTATTCATCTCTTCACGCACGATGTTTTCGACTTTTTTCAGAACGCGCAAACCGGTTGGCAGCCAGGTGTATAACCCGGAGGCCAGTTTGCGGATCATCCCGGCGCGCAGCATCAGCTGGTGGCTGATGACTTCGGCATCGGCAGGCGTCTCCTTCAGAGTGGAGAGCAAGTATTGGCTAGTACGCATGTTGTTACGGTTCCATTTGGACAATCGGAACAGGCCTAAGACAGGCCTGACACAGAAAAAAGTGGTTTAGTTTATCAGCCTGGCAGAGATGCCAAAAGAGAGGGGGATAAAATTAGCGCGCTTCAAGCGCAAACACTTCAAAACCGCCATCGGTTACGCGCCAGCGCACGTTAAAATCTAACAGCCAGACGGCGTAGGTTTTTCCCTGCTCTTCCCCTTTCTTATAAGCCGGGCGCGGATCCTGCGCCAGCACTTCGTATAGAAAGGTTTTGAAATGCGGGTAGCGCTTTTCAAGCCCACTAAGCTGAGCTTCGACATCCGGCGTAAAGGTGACGGCGACATCAGCAGGAGGCGCTTGTTGCGCGTAGCTGGCTTGTGCGTGCGGCAAGGCTTCAGCAAACGGCAGATATGGCTTGATATCCACCACCGGCGTGCCATCGACCAGATCAAGACTGCCAAGTTGTAAAATCACCTGATCTTTCTGACAGCGGATGCCGTGCAACTCAACCAGCGACATGCCGATCGGGTTAGGGCGGAAGGTCGAACGCGTAGCGAACACACCCATTCTGGCGTTTCCTCCCAGCCGGGGCGGGCGCACAGTTGGTCGCCAGCCGCCTTCCATCGTTTGATGAAAAACGAAAAGCACCCACAGGTGGCTGAACTCTTCAAGGCCACGCACGGCATCGGGCTGGTTATAAGGAGGAAGCAAGTGAAGTTCGCCGCCGCCGTGTTTTACCAGCCCTGGCTGGCGCGGTACGGCAAACTTCTCTTTATACGGTGAGCGGATAACGCCGATTTGCTCGAAAGCAAATGTACTCATTTGGATGAGATATTCAGTGCTGAACCTACGCAAACCGCCTGACGGTAGCAACCCGGCGTGCCGCTGGTCACTTCGCAGCTGTGCTGCAGAACTGCGTTAGCTTTCAACTTAGATGCATTGATTTGCATGCGTTTACGCGCGGTAGGGATATTCGGCGGAGAGTCCTGGTTAGTTGCCTGGCAGGATTCACCGGTGACTTCGCCCAGATCGCGGAACGGTTTACCGACTAGCTCGGTGGCATCCGTAATAACCCGTACAGGGGCAGGACGCGTGACTTTCGGTTTCTCCGGTTCTACTTTTGGCGCCGCAGCGGTGCTTTTTACAGGTTCGACAGGAGATCTGCTTAGCAAGGAGCAGCCACTTAGCATGAGTGCTAATAAACAGATCGGTAAAGCACGCATAATATATCCTCGAAGTAATTTTCTTAACGCCGCTTATTGAATCAGGCGCGTGCACAAATGACAAGGCGGGCTTGCGCCCGCCTTGAATGATATTACAGACTGAGGAGATTACCAGCCTTTCACTGCACCGCCGTTGAAGACTTTATTTGCCGCTTCACTGACTTCGTCAGACTGGTAAGCCTGGACGAATTTCTTCACGTTTTCCGCGTCCTTATTATCTTCACGTGCGACGATCAGGTTGACGTACGGGGAGTCTTTATCTTCAACGAAGATGCCGTCTTTTTCCGGCGTCAGGCCAATCTGGCTGGCGTAAGTGGTGTTGATGACCGCCAGAGCAATCTGCGCATCGTCCAGTGAACGCGGCAGTTGCGGGGCTTCCAGTTCAACAATTTTCAGGTTTTTCGGGTTTTCGGTGATATCCAGCACGGTTGGCAGCAGACCCACGCCATCTTTCAGTTTGATAAGGCCCTGTTTTTGCAGCAACAGCAGGGAACGGCCGAGGTTGGTTGGGTCGTTCGGAACAGCTACCTGAGAACCATCCTGCAACTCAGACAGGGCTTTGATTTTTTTGGAGTAGCCAGCGATCGGGTAAACGAAAGTGTTGCCGACCGGAACCAGTTTGAAGCCACGGTCTTTGATCTGCTGATCCAGATACGGTTTATGCTGGAAAGCGTTCGCGTCAATGTCGCCTTTACTCAGCGCTTCGTTCGGCAGCACGTAGTCGTTAAAGGTAACCAGTTCAACGTCCAGGCCATATTTCTCTTTTGCGACTTTCTGCGCAACTTCAGCAACTTGCTGTTCGGCACCCACAATCACACCGACTTTGATGTGATTCGGATCTTTTTCGTCCTGGCCGCAACCTGCCAGTGCCAGAGAACCCAGCAGAGCACCAACTGCTGCAAAGGTCTTGAATTTAAAAGCCATGATATTTTCCTTTCTATCTGAGTCGTTATGTTGTGTGTAACGTTATTTATGCGTCACAGCCCGGACGATACGATCGCCAGCGAACTGAATTAAGTAAACCAGAACCACGAGCAATATCAGTACGGTATTCATCACTAATGGATTGTAGGTCACGTAGCCATATTGGATACCCAACTGACCTAAACCACCCGCACCGACGGCACCGCCCATTGCGGAGTAACCCACCAGAGTAATTAGCGTAATGGTCGCCGCGTTGATCAGCCCTGGCAGCGCTTCTGGCAGCAGAACTTTGCGAATGATCTGCATGGGGGTCGCGCCCATTGCGCGTGATGCTTCGATCAGACCCGCAGGAAGCTCCAGCAGGGTATTTTCTACCATGCGGGCAATAAACGGTGCGGCGCCTACGGTCAGTGGAACGATAACCGCATACAGACCAATAGATGTACCAACAATCACGCGGGTGAAAGGAATCATCCACACCAGCAAAATGATAAATGGGATGGATCGGAAAATATTCACCAGCGCGGAAATCACGCGATACAGCCCAGGGTTTTGCATGATTTGACCTGGACGCGTCACATACAGCAGCACACCGAACGGCAGACCGACGATAAAACCCAGCAGGCCTGAAGCAAAGGTCATAAATAATGTTTCCCAGATGCTGCGGGCAAAAAGCCACATCATTGCCTCAGACATAACCGAGTACCTCTACTTTTACATGGTGTTCTTGCAGCCAGGCGATCGCCGCCTGCGTATCCTCAGCGGTGCCGTGCATTTCGGTCAGCATAATGCCGAACTTCACACCGCCCGCGTAATCCATCTGCGCGCTGATAATATTGTTGTTCACGTTAAAACGACGCGCCGTTTCTGAGAGCAGCGGGGCATCGACGGATTGACCGGTAAATTCCATCCGCAGCATCGGTACGCTGTCCGCTTGCGGTTGCGCCTGTAAGCGTTGCAGGTAATCTTCCGGAATATCGAGGTGCAGTGTGGACTGGATAAACTGCTGCGCCAGTGGTGTTTTCGGATGGGAGAACACTTCGCTCACCGTATCCTGCTCAATCAGCTCACCGTTGCTGATCACTGCCACGCAATCGCAAATGCGTTTTACCACATCCATTTCATGCGTAATGAGCAGAATGGTCAGACCGAGGCGACGGTTAATGTCCTTCAGCAGTTCAAGAATAGAACGTGTTGTGGCCGGATCCAGAGCGCTGGTGGCTTCATCACATAACAACACTTTCGGGTTGCTGGCCAGCGCACGAGCAATAGCGACGCGCTGTTTTTGGCCGCCGGAAAGATTGGCCGGGTAGCTGTCGTGCTTATCTGCCAGACCTACCAGATCGAGAAGTTCTGTTACCCGGCGATTGATCTCTTCGCGCGAGGTGTTATCCAGCTCCAGCGGTAAAGCAACGTTACCGAAAACGGTTCGCGAAGAGAGCAGGTTGAAGTGCTGGAAGATCATGCCAATTTGGCGGCGCGCTTTGGTTAATTCCGCTTCTGACAACTGCGTCAGATCCTGACCGTCAACCAGAACGCTGCCCTGCGATGGGCGTTCAAGCAAGTTCACGCAGCGGATAAGCGTACTTTTCCCCGCACCTGACGCGCCAATAACGCCATAAATCTGGCCAGCAGGAACGTGCAGGCTAACGTTGTTCAGCGCCTGAATCGTACGGTTCCCCTGCTGGAACACTTTGGTGATATTCGAAAGTTTAATCATTAGATTATTTTTATCGTATGAGAGTTAGCCGTGGCATTTTCTTCTGCCGGTTACGACTTACAGCCGTAAACAGAGCGGATGGTAAGGCATCCAGACGTCTAAATCAATGTCACTCATCAACGATGAGCACTTTCCTGTGTAGCGAAACATGAGATACTAAGAACATATGCCTTTTTCAGGAGCAAACCCGTGGCAAAGTCTGTACCCGCTATTTTTCTCGATCGTGATGGCACTATTAATGTTGATCACGGCTATGTCCATGAGATCGACGAATTCGAATTTATTGATGGCGTTATTGATGCCATGCGCGAACTGAAAGAAATGGGTTACGCGTTGGTGCTGGTGACTAACCAGTCTGGTATTGCGCGCGGCAAATTCACCGAAGCGCAGTTTGAAACGTTAACCGAATGGATGGACTGGTCTTTAGCCGATCGCGGCGTTGATTTGGATGGTATCTACTATTGCCCACACCACCCGCAAGGAACAGTAGAGGAGTTCCGCCAGGTTTGTGACTGCCGTAAACCACACCCGGGCATGTTCATTTCGGCGCGCGATTTTCTGCACATTGATATGCCCGCTTCTTATATGGTTGGCGATAAGCTGGAAGATATGCAGGCGGCATCTGCCGCACAGGTAGGAACAAAAGTACTGGTACGCACCGGTAAACCTGTTACGCCGGAAGCTGAAAAGAGTGCCGATTGGGTGATTAATAGCCTCGCGGAGCTGCCTGCAGCCATTAAAAAGCACCAAAAATAGCCTTTATGACGAAAAGATGAGCGATTGAAATAAAAATGCATTTTTCCGCTTGTCATTCAGCTCGGGCTCCCTATAATGCGCCTCCATCGACACGGCGGATGTGAATCACTTCACACAAACAGCCGGTTCGGTTGAAGAGAAAAAATCCTGAAAATCAGGGTTGACTCTGAAAGAGGAAAGCGTAATATACGCCACCTCGCGACAGAGCGCTAAAGCGCGTCGCACCTGCTCTTTAACAATTTATCAGACAATCTGTGTGGGCACTCAGGGTGACTGGATTCTTAAACGTCCTCGGACGAAAAATGAATACCAAGTCTCAGTGAGTGAACACGTAATTCATTACGAAGTTCTTTTCTTTAGAAATAAAGAAACATTGAGCATCAAACTTTTAAATTGAAGAGTTTGATCATGGCTCAGATTGAACGCTGGCGGCAGGCCTAACACATGCAAGTCGAACGGTAGCACAGAGAGCTTGCTCTCGGGTGACGAGTGGCGGACGGGTGAGTAATGTCTGGGAAACTGCCTGATGGAGGGGGATAACTACTGGAAACGGTAGCTAATACCGCATAACGTCGCAAGACCAAAGAGGGGGACCTTCGGGCCTCTTGCCATCAGATGTGCCCAGATGGGATTAGCTAGTAGGTGGGGTAACGGCTCACCTAGGCGACGATCCCTAGCTGGTCTGAGAGGATGACCAGCCACACTGGAACTGAGACACGGTCCAGACTCCTACGGGAGGCAGCAGTGGGGAATATTGCACAATGGGCGCAAGCCTGATGCAGCCATGCCGCGTGTATGAAGAAGGCCTTCGGGTTGTAAAGTACTTTCAGCGGGGAGGAAGGGAGTAAGGTTAATAACCTTATTCATTGACGTTACCCGCAGAAGAAGCACCGGCTAACTCCGTGCCAGCAGCCGCGGTAATACGGAGGGTGCAAGCGTTAATCGGAATTACTGGGCGTAAAGCGCACGCAGGCGGTCTGTCAAGTCGGATGTGAAATCCCCGGGCTCAACCTGGGAACTGCATCCGAAACTGGCAGGCTTGAGTCTCGTAGAGGGAGGTAGAATTCCAGGTGTAGCGGTGAAATGCGTAGAGATCTGGAGGAATACCGGTGGCGAAGGCGGCCTCCTGGACGAAGACTGACGCTCAGGTGCGAAAGCGTGGGGAGCAAACAGGATTAGATACCCTGGTAGTCCACGCCGTAAACGATGTCTATTTGGAGGTTGTGCCCTTGAGGCGTGGCTTCCGGAGCTAACGCGTTAAATAGACCGCCTGGGGAGTACGGCCGCAAGGTTAAAACTCAAATGAATTGACGGGGGCCCGCACAAGCGGTGGAGCATGTGGTTTAATTCGATGCAACGCGAAGAACCTTACCTGGTCTTGACATCCACAGAACTTAGCAGAGATGCTTTGGTGCCTTCGGGAACTGTGAGACAGGTGCTGCATGGCTGTCGTCAGCTCGTGTTGTGAAATGTTGGGTTAAGTCCCGCAACGAGCGCAACCCTTATCCTTTGTTGCCAGCGGTCCGGCCGGGAACTCAAAGGAGACTGCCAGTGATAAACTGGAGGAAGGTGGGGATGACGTCAAGTCATCATGGCCCTTACGACCAGGGCTACACACGTGCTACAATGGCGCATACAAAGAGAAGCGACCTCGCGAGAGCAAGCGGACCTCATAAAGTGCGTCGTAGTCCGGATTGGAGTCTGCAACTCGACTCCATGAAGTCGGAATCGCTAGTAATCGTGGATCAGAATGCCACGGTGAATACGTTCCCGGGCCTTGTACACACCGCCCGTCACACCATGGGAGTGGGTTGCAAAAGAAGTAGGTAGCTTAACCTTCGGGAGGGCGCTTACCACTTTGTGATTCATGACTGGGGTGAAGTCGTAACAAGGTAACCGTAGGGGAACCTGCGGTTGGATCACCTCCTTACCTTAAAGAACCTGCCTCTGCAGTGTCCACACAGATTGTCTGATGAAAAGTAAATAGCAAGGCGTTTACGCGTCGGGAGTGAGGCTTAATAAATAAAGCCGCTCGCTTTCTGTTAATGAAAGCTCACCCTACACGAAAATATCACGCAGCGCGTGATATGCAATTTTCGTGTCCCCTTCGTCTAGAGGCCCAGGACACCGCCCTTTCACGGCGGTAACAGGGGTTCGAATCCCCTAGGGGACGCCACTTGCGCGGTAATGTGTGAAAGGCGTTGCCAGCCGTATCTCAAAACTGACTTGCGAGTCACGTTTGAGATATTTGCTCTTTAAAAATCTGGATCAAGCTGAAAATTGAAACACTGAACAGTGTGAACTGTTCTGTGAGTCTCTCAAATTTTTACAGCGCGATGATGAATCGAAAGAAACATCTTCGGGTTGTGAGGTTAAGCGACTAAGCGTACACGGTGGATGCCCTGGCAGTCAGAGGCGATGAAGGACGTGCTAATCTGCGAAAAGCGCCGGTAAGGTGATATGAACCGTTATAGCCGGCGATGTCCGAATGGGGAAACCCAGTGTGACTCGTCACACTATCATTAACTGAATCCATAGGTTAATGAGGCGAACCGGGGGAACTGAAACATCTAAGTACCCCGAGGAAAAGAAATCAACCGAGATTCCCCCAGTAGCGGCGAGCGAACGGGGAGGAGCCCAGAGTCTGAATCAGCTTGTGTGTTAGTGGAAGCGTCTGGAAAGTCGCGCGATACAGGGTGACAGCCCCGTACACAAAAGCACACAGGCTGTGAGCTCGATGAGTAGGGCGGGACACGTGGTATCCTGTCTGAATATGGGGGGACCATCCTCCAAGGCTAAATACTCCTGACTGACCGATAGTGAACCAGTACCGTGAGGGAAAGGCGAAAAGAACCCCGGCGAGGGGAGTGAAAAAGAACCTGAAACCGTGTACGTACAAGCAGTGGGAGCCTCTTGATGGGGTGACTGCGTACCTTTTGTATAATGGGTCAGCGACTTATATTCTGTAGCAAGGTTAACCGAATAGGGGAGCCGAAGGGAAACCGAGTCTTAACTGGGCGTTAAGTTGCAGGGTATAGACCCGAAACCCGGTGATCTAGCCATGGGCAGGTTGAAGGTTGGGTAACACTAACTGGAGGACCGAACCGACTAATGTTGAAAAATTAGCGGATGACCTGTGGCTGGGGGTGAAAGGCCAATCAAACCGGGAGATAGCTGGTTCTCCCCGAAAGCTATTTAGGTAGCGCCTCGTGAATTCATCTCCGGGGGTAGAGCACTGTTTCGGCTAGGGGGCCATCCCGGCTTACCAACCCGATGCAAACTACGAATACCGGAGAATGTTATCACGGGAGACACACGGCGGGTGCTAACGTCCGTCGTGAAGAGGGAAACAACCCAGACCGCCAGCTAAGGTCCCAAAGTCATGGTTAAGTGGGAAACGATGTGGGAAGGCCCAGACAGCCAGGATGTTGGCTTAGAAGCAGCCATCATTTAAAGAAAGCGTAATAGCTCACTGGTCGAGTCGGCCTGCGCGGAAGATGTAACGGGGCTAAACCATGCACCGAAGCTGCGGCAGCGACACTATGTGTTGTTGGGTAGGGGAGCGTTCTGTAAGCCTGCGAAGGTGGCCTGTGAGGGTTGCTGGAGGTATCAGAAGTGCGAATGCTGACATAAGTAACGATAAAGCGGGTGAAAAGCCCGCTCGCCGGAAGACCAAGGGTTCCTGTCCAACGTTAATCGGGGCAGGGTGAGTCGACCCCTAAGGCGAGGCCGAAAGGCGTAGTCGATGGGAAACAGGTTAATATTCCTGTACTTGGTGTTACTGCGAAGGGGGGACGGAGAAGGCTATGTTAGCCGGGCGACGGTTGTCCCGGTTTAAGCGTGAAGGTGTGTGCTCCAGGCAAATCCGGAGTGCTTTAACACTGAGGCGTGATGACGAGGCACTACGGTGCTGAAGTAACAAATGCCCTGCTTCCAGGAAAAGCCTCTAAGCTCCAGGTAACACGAAATCGTACCCCAAACCGACACAGGTGGTCAGGTAGAGAATACCAAGGCGCTTGAGAGAACTCGGGTGAAGGAACTAGGCAAAATGGTGCCGTAACTTCGGGAGAAGGCACGCTGATATGTAGGTGAAGCGACTTGCTCGTGGAGCTGAAATCAGTCGAAGATACCAGCTGGCTGCAACTGTTTATTAAAAACACAGCACTGTGCAAACACGAAAGTGGACGTATACGGTGTGACGCCTGCCCGGTGCCGGAAGGTTAATTGATGGGGTCATCCGTAAGGAGAAGCTCTTGATCGAAGCCCCGGTAAACGGCGGCCGTAACTATAACGGTCCTAAGGTAGCGAAATTCCTTGTCGGGTAAGTTCCGACCTGCACGAATGGCGTAATGATGGCCAGGCTGTCTCCACCCGAGACTCAGTGAAATTGAACTCGCTGTGAAGATGCAGTGTACCCGCGGCAAGACGGAAAGACCCCGTGAACCTTTACTATAGCTTGACACTGAACACTGGTCCTTGATGTGTAGGATAGGTGGGAGGCTTTGAAGCGTGGACGCCAGTCTGCGTGGAGCCATCCTTGAAATACCACCCTTTAATGGCTGGTGTTCTAACGTGGACCCGTAATCCGGGTTGCGGACAGTGTCTGGTGGGTAGTTTGACTGGGGCGGTCTCCTCCTAAAGCGTAACGGAGGAGCACGAAGGTCAGCTAATCCTGGTCGGACATCAGGAGGTTAGTGCAATGGCATAAGCTGGCTTGACTGCGAGCGTGACGGCGCGAGCAGGTGCGAAAGCAGGTCATAGTGATCCGGTGGTTCTGAATGGAAGGGCCATCGCTCAACGGATAAAAGGTACTCCGGGGATAACAGGCTGATACCGCCCAAGAGTTCATATCGACGGCGGTGTTTGGCACCTCGATGTCGGCTCATCACATCCTGGGGCTGAAGTAGGTCCCAAGGGTATGGCTGTTCGCCATTTAAAGTGGTACGCGAGCTGGGTTTAGAACGTCGTGAGACAGTTCGGTCCCTATCTGCCGTGGGCGCTGGAGAATTGAGGGGGGCTGCTCCTAGTACGAGAGGACCGGAGTGGACGCATCACTGGTGTTCGGGTTGTCATGCCAATGGCACTGCCCGGTAGCTAAATGCGGAAGAGATAAGTGCTGAAAGCATCTAAGCACGAAACTTGCCCCGAGATGAGTTCTCCCTGAGCCTTTAAGTCTCCTGAAGGAACGTTGAAGACGACGACGTTGATAGGCCGGGTGTGTAAGCGCAGCGATGCGTTGAGCTAACCGGTACTAATGAACCGTGAGGCTTAACCTTACAACGCCGAAGATGTTTTGGCGGTGAGAGACATGAAATCAGCTTGATGACAGATTACATCAGAACGTAAAAGCGGTCTGATAAACAGAATTTGCCTGGCGGCAACAGCGCGGTGGTCCCACCTGACCCCATGCCGAACTCAGAAGTGAAACGCCGTAGCGCCGATGGTAGTGTGGGGTCTCCCCATGCGAGAGTAGGGAACTGCCAGGCATCAAATTAGCAGTGAACCGGGGCAACAAACCGGTGGTTGTAAAGAAATTCGGTGGAGCGGTAGTTCAGTCGGTTAGAATACCTGCCTGTCACGCAGGGGGTCGCGGGTTCGAGTCCCGTCCGTTCCGCCACTCAATTAAGAGCCGCATCTTTAACGAGATGCGGTTTTTTTTCGCCTGTTATTTCGATAAAAAAGGCAATCGCGCCCTTTTTACCGTACGTCACTCTCAGCGTTTCAGCAGCAGGCTTGCGTTCACGCCACCAAATCCAAAACTATTTGATAAGGCATAACGCATCTCTAACGAGATGCGGTTTTTTTTCGCCTGTTATTTCGATAAAAAGGGCAATCACGCCCTTTTTACCATATGTCATTCCCAGCGTTTCAGCAGCAGGCTGGCGTTCACGCCACCAAATCCAAAGCCATTTGATAAGGCATAACGCATCTCCAGCGGCTGCGCAGTCAGCGCAACTAAATGCAGCCCTTCAGCCTCGGCGTCAGGGTGATGCAAATTTAGCGTTGGGGGTACAACCTGATCACGTAAAGCCAGAATAGTGAAAATAGCTTCGATACCGCCTGCCGCGCCCAACAAATGACCCGTTGCTGATTTTGTAGAGGTAATAGCAACCGGAGTGTCACCAAAAAGCCCCTTAATCGCCGCCAGTTCTCCTTTATCTCCGACCTGTGTTGAGGTCGCATGTGCATTAATATGCTGGATGTCCGCAGTGGTAATCTCAGCCTGGCGAATGGCTGCTTCCATGGCGCGACGTGCACCGTTACCATCTTCCGGGCCTGCCGTCAGATGGTACGCATCCGCGCTGGTTCCGTATCCCACCAGTTCTGCCAGCGGTGTCGCACCGCGTGCCTGGGCATGTTCCAGCGATTCGATAACGAGCAATCCGGCGCCTTCTCCCATTACAAAACCGTCACGATCGCGATCAAATGGCCGCGATGCTGTCGTTGGATCGTCGTTGAAACTGCTTGATAGTGCTCGTGCAGCCGCAAAACCGGCAAGACTCACCCGATGTATTGCCGCCTCACTGCCACCACACAGCGCAATATCCGCTTCACCGCTACGGATCATGCGTGCGGCGTCACCGATTGCCTGCGCCCCTGCGGCACATGCGGTTACCGGTGCGCCAATCGGTCCGCGAAAACCATGCGCAATTGAAACATGTCCGGCAGCAAGGTTGGCGAGGAAAGAGGGGATAGTAAAAGGGGAGAGTCGACGAGGCCCGCGATCATCCGTTGTGCGCACAGCATTGGCGATTTCGTTAAACCCACCGATCCCGGTTGCAATTACCGTGGCCGTGCGATCTTTTTCTGCTTGATCCTGTGGAAACCAGTTCGCCTGCGTCAGGGCTTCTTTTGCCGCTACCAGCGCGAACTCAATAAAACGATCCATCTTTTTGCGCTCTTTGACTGGAATAGCCGCCAGCGGATCAAAACCGTGGTGCGGATCCTCTTCTATAGAAGGGACCTGTCCTGCCACTTTGCAGGGAATATCGTCGACAACCTCATCTGCAAGCCGGCTAATCCCTGATTTACCTTGTAATAGCGATTGCCATACATGCGAGACACCACAACCCAAGGGGCTGACAATTCCCATACCTGTTACCACGATGCGTTTTGTTGAAACGCTCATCATCACTTCTCCTGAAATATCATGCCGTTTGCGGTTTTTTCATTAAGGGAACCAGCAGCGCAGCGATTAAAAAACCTAACATGATCAGATAGAAAGCATCTGAAAACGCTTGTGTTCGTGCCTCACGCAACGTGATGACCGAAAGATTCTTTAGCGCAGCACTGCTGGCGATATCGGGTGAAATTCCCTGACTAACCAATCTGCTGACGTTGCTCTGAATGAATTCCGTGACGGAAAGAGAGGCGTTATTGAGATGATCCGCGAGGCGACTGTAGTGCAAATTGGTTCGGTCATTAATCACGGTGCCGCACAAGGCGATGCCAATCGCGCCGCCCAGATTGCGCATCAAATTGAACAGACCTGATGCCAGCTTCAGCCGCGTCGGCGGCAGGCTACCAAGCGTCAGCGTGACCGTCGGGGCAACCGCAAATTGTTGCGCCAGGCCGCGAAATGCTTGCGGTAAAAGAAGTTCTTGCGCTCCCCACTCATGGGTGAGCGGAATAAAGCTGTACATCGACAACGCAAATCCAAGCAGCCCTGCCATCAGCAACCAACGTAAATCGACCCGATTTGCAAGCCACGCATAGAACGGGATCGACAGCACCTGAAAAAGCCCAGTAGAAAACACCGCCAGACCAATTTCCAGTGCGCTAAAGCCGCGCACCGTGCCAAGAAATAAGGGCGTTAGATAGATCGTAGCAAAAATGCCAACCCCCGCCATAAACGAGAAGTAGCAGCCCAGCGCGAACGTTCTGTCCTTAAGCGCACGAAGATCCATCACCGGTTGCGTATGGCGTAACGTGCGAACAACAAAAAAGACGCCGCACAGCAACGCCACCCAGCCAGTGAGCGCTAAGGTGTTGTCATCAAACCAGCCCCAACGTGGGCCTTCTTCGAGGGTATATTCCAGACACCCCAGCGATACCGCGAGCAGCAGGATGCTCAGATAGTCCGCGCCGCGCAATAGCGACGGGTTTGGCGTATCAATTTTTACCAGAAGTGGCACGGCGAGGGTGATGTAAATCCCCGGTACGATGTTGATATAAAACAGCCAGTGCCAGCTGAAGTTCTCGGTTATCCAGCCACCGACGGTGGGTCCAAGCGTCGGCGCCAGCGACGCCAACCCGCCAATCGTCGCTGCAGCGATGACGCGTTGTTTTCCCTGGAAAAAAGCAAAGGCGGTAGTGAAAACCAGCGGGATCATCGAGCCACCCGCCAGCCCTTGTAACGCCCGAAAAGCGATCATGCTTTGGATATTCCACGCCCAGCCGCAGAGCAGACTCATCACCGTAAACCCGGCTGCGGAGGCGGCAAACAACCAACGCGTGGACATCACCCGCGCCAGCCAGCCTGAGAGAGGAATAATGATTATTTCGGCGATCAGATAGCTGGTTTGTACCCATACTGTTTCATCATCACCGGCAGAAAGCCCTCCGCCGATATCACGTAGCGACGCCGACACAATCTGGATATCAATCAGGGCGATAAACATCCCCACACACATCGTCGCGAAGGCAAACACTTTCTGACTCACCGGCATTAAAAGGCCCGGTTGCAGCGGCACAGCATCGGTAGTGCTCATTGCGCGCTCTTTTCGTCAACAGTAACAATGACAGAAAACCCTGGGCGCAATACGCCGAGTTTTGCCGCTTCGCCCTCCAGCGCGATACGTACGGGCACGCGCTGGACTATCTTGGTGAAATTTCCGGTGGCATTTTCTGCCGGGAGAAGACTAAATCGTGAACCGGTTGCGGGGGAAACGCTGAGAACATGGCCATAGAACGTTCGACCCGGCATGACATCCGCCACAATGGTCGCGCGTTGGCCTGGGCGCATATGGGCTAGCTGGCTCTCTTTGAAATTAGCGTCGACCCATAAGCCTTCTGCGGGAACCAGTGAAAGCAGTTGCGTGCCGCCGCCGACGAAGGAGCCGGACCAGGCCCGACGATTCCCTGTCACGCCATCGAACGGGGCGCGGATCTCGGTATAACTCAGGTTTAATTTCGCGATTTCAAGATTCGCCTGAGCTTGCTGCAGTGCGGCTTGCGTCTGTTTTTCCCGTGCATCAAGCACAGCCAGCTGGCGCATGGCAACAGCATTATCCGCCCGCGCTTTGCTCTCCTGCGCACGTGCCTGGCGATAATCTGCAGCCGCGTTTTCCCGTACCTGTGCAGAAACGGCACTGGACATCACCAGCGCGCCGTAACGGCGGTTGTCATTGGCTGACTTATCACTCACCGCTTTAGCAGCAGCCAACGATGCTGTTGCGCCTTCAATGGTCGCCAGTTGCAACTGGCGCGTCGCGGCGATATCAGCCAGCGCCGCCTGCTGCGCGGCGACTTCACCGGCGGCTTTCGCCAGTGCAGCCTGGTAATCCCGGTCATCAAGGCGGACTAAAAGGTTGCCTTTTTTGACCAGCATATTGTCCTGAACGGCAATCTGTTGGACATAACCGGACACTTTACTGGAGATGGCGCTGATATCACCACCGACGTAGGCATCGTCGGTGGATTGTATAAATCGCCCGCTTTGCCACCAGTACACGCCGTAACCCGCAACGGCGAGCAGCGCTGTGGCTAACAGCACCAAGGTAAGTGCCTTTTTCTTTTTACTGAGCGTCATTATTGCGGCTCACATAGTGAAGAGGGGCGAATTTTTGCGTGTTATCGCCCGCGCGTTTGCGTAGCAAATAATCGTGGCGGTAATGGATAACCGGTGCAGCCGCAGGGCCGGGCACCAGTGTATATTTCTCCGGCGTGATGGGTTCCCCAGTTGCTTTATCAATAAGGATGGTCTCAACCGGGCGCTGTGTTGCACGCTCAACTAACTCTATTTGCGCGCCTTCTGGCGAGAAGTGACGGTTTCCCCATTCCACCAGGGCGAGGATCACCGGGCGAAAATCGCGCCCGAGGGCCGTGAGGTGATATTCATAGCGTGGCGGTGTTGTGCTGTAGCTCACTTTTTCCAGCAGCCCGTCATCAACCAACTCTTTCAGACGACGAGAGAGAATGTTGGGGGCGACATTGGCGCTTTTCTGGAACTCATCAAAACGTGTGAAACCGGCAAAAGCGTCACGCAGGATGATTATGCTCCAGCTGTCACCAATGCGGCCTAAGCTACGGGCAATGGGGCAGGGAGCGTTGCAAAGCGGTTCATTTTTCATGGTCTGACCCGGTTACTGATTAGATTCTGCGCTCACGGTGACATAGTGACTTTCAAAATGCAAGTAACTATCTTTGCGCGCTGAATTCCTGACTTTTGCTTCTCGGGCAAAAAACCTCTGCTTTTTCGCCTCTTTTTCCCCTTACTGAAGCGGGGAATAATCAGCGCAACGAAACATTACGAAATCAGAAAGAGGAATTCTTATGGCTATCCCTGCATTCGGTCTTGGTACCTTTCGTTTAACTGACGAAGCGGTTATCGCTTCTGTGAAAAATGCCCTTGAGCTGGGCTATCGCGTGATTGATACCGCGCAGATCTACGGTAACGAAGCTGCCATTGGCGAAGCGCTGGCTCAGAGCGGTGTTGCGCGTGAAGAGCTGTTTATCACCACCAAAATCTGGACCGAAAATCTGGGCGCAGACAAACTGATCCCTAGCCTGAAAGAGAGCCTGAAAAAATTAGGCACGGATTATGTTGATCTGACCCTGATTCACTGGCCGTCTCCGGGCGCAGCTGTGGCAGTTGATGTCTCTATGCAAGAGCTGATGAAGGCAAAAACGCAGGGGCTGACGCGCCAGATTGGTGTGTCGAACTTCACCATTTCGCTGATGGAGCAGGCCATTGCCGCCGTGGGCGCGGAAAATATCGCCACTAACCAGATTGAATTGTCACCGTATCTGCAAAACCGTAAAGTCGTTGACTGGGCGAAACAGCACGGTATCCATATCACCTCTTACATGACGCTCGCATACGGTAAGGCGCTGAAAGACGAAGTGATTGGTCGTATCGCACAGAAACATAACGCTACGCCGGCGCAGGTAATCCTGGCATGGGCGATGGGCGAAGGTTATGCGGTTATCCCGTCTTCGACCAAGCGTGAGAACCTGGCAAGCAACCTGCTGGCACAGTCGCTTAAGCTGGATGCGGAAGATAAAGCGGAAATCGCGAAGCTTGATTGCAATGACCGTCTGGTCAGCCCGGAAGGCCTGGCGCCGAAGTGGGATTAATCGAGAATTCAACAGGAGCGTAATGCTCCCGTTGTTGTTATTGCGGCAGATGTTCGCTGATAAAATCAATAAAGGCACGAATACGCGTACTCACCGCCCGGTCGCTGTAATAGACTGCACTAAACGGCATCTCTACCGGCAGGCGCTGATCCGCCAGTAAATCTACCAGTTCCCCACTTGCCAGCTCCTTATCAATCATATAGTCCGACAAACTGGCGATACCGTTGCCGCTCAGACACAAGTGTTTAAGCGTTTCTCCGCTATTTGAGGAAATATCCGGCGTCGCTTCAAACAGTTGACCATCGGCAGAAGCAATTGGCCAGGTGTTGAGGGAGACCGGTTCGGTAAACCCGAGTAACACATGATTACGCAACTCTTCGACGGTTTCAGGCTTGCCATGGTGAGCGATGTAATCCGGTGAGGCGATAATTTTCCGATAGCTCTTGAACAGCGGGCGGGCGCGCAGACTGGAGTCAGTCAGTTTCCCCACGCGGATAGCCACATCCACTTTACGCTCAATCAAATTGATAAACGTCTCGCTTGAGACCAGAGAAAGGTTGATTTCCGGGTAGCGTTCACGAAACGGTTTAATCAGCGGCATAAGGAAATGCAGTACGACCGGCGTTGCCGCATCAATGCGCAACGTACCGCGCGGCGTGGATTTCGTTTCCATCACCTCTGTTTCTGCGGCCGCCATCTCCTGCAATACGCTTTGTACGCGGCGGAAATAGCGTTCGCCTTCTTCGGTTAAACTGAGCTGGCGCGTGGTGCGATTAAGCAAATTTACGCCCAGCTTGTTCTCCAGTTTTTTAACTGCACGGCTGATCGCCGAGTTCGCCTGGCCCAGGCGTTCCGCTGCCCGACTGAAGCTGCCGCTTTCGACAACAGCGACAAAAATCGCGAGTTCTTCTGAGGTGGTTTTCATTATTGCCTCTGTAGCAACACTGCAACGATATTATTCATCCATAAGCTATTTAACCATGTTGAAGCCTGTGATGCCACGCATGCGCGGCGCCGGTGGCATTAATAAGCGCTCACTAACCATAACCGGGGGTTTTTCTGCCGATTGTGCGTTGAAAGTGTGCGCTAAAATCCCTATAACTGAATGACCGCCCGGGAACCGGGTGTGGAAATCAATGAGGTTTGAAGCCGAAAGTGCCAAAGAATACCTATGCCATGCGATATGTTGCCGGACAGCCAGCGGAGCGAATTTTACCGCCGGGATCCTTCGCGAGTATCGGCAAAGCGTTGCCTGCGGGTGTGCCTTTAAGCAGCGACGAAAAAATCCGTGTGCTGGTATGGAATATCTTTAAGCAGCAGCGCGCCGAGTGGTTATCGGTGCTGCAGAGCTTTGGCAAAGACGCTCATCTCGTGCTGTTACAGGAAGCGCAAACCACACCGGAACTGGTCAGGTTTGCGACCACTAACTATCTTGCTGCCGATCAGGTTCCCGCGTTTGTGCTGCCGCAACATCCCTCTGGCGTCATGACGCTTTCGTCCGCACATCCGGTCTATTGCTGCCCGCTGCGTGAGCGGGAGCCGATTTTACGGCTGGCGAAATCAGCGCTGGTCACGGTGTACCCGCTGCCTGATTTACGTAACCTGATGGTGGTGAACGTCCATGCGGTGAATTTCAGTCTGGGCGTGGATGTCTACAGCAAGCAGTTGCTGCCGATCGGCGATCAGATTATGCGCCACGCCGGGCCTGTAATTATGGCGGGGGATTTCAACGCCTGGAGCCGACCACGCATGAATGCGCTCTATCGCTTTACGCGCGATATGTCGTTGCGACAGGTTCGTTTCACAGATGACAATCGCCGCCGCGCCTTTGGTCGTCCGCTGGATTTTGTTTTTTATCGTGGTTTGAATGTGCAGGAAGCGTCGGTGCTGGTGACGCGCGCATCGGATCACAACCCGTTGCTGGTGGAGTTTACCCCAGCTAAACCGGCTTGAGGGGCGACAAGCAGGCAAAAAAAAGCACCGTGGGGAAACGGTGCTTTTTTATCGGTTTGTATCAGGAATCCGGTGTGGCGCTGTTCTTAACAAACAGTGTCAACTGATCGCCTGGTTGCAGATTATCGGTGTCGTTATTCCAGCGCATCACATCCTGGATGTTCACGCCGTGACGTTTCGCGATGCTCGATAACGAATCACCTTTGCGTACGCGATAGGTAATGCTATCGCTGTTGCTGGCGAGACGCTGTGCGCTGCTACCTGCACCTACCGTCAGACTCTGGCCCACTTTCAGGTTCGAACCGCGCAGGTTATTCCACTGCTGGATATCCTTTGCGCTAACGCCGAGACGCGCCGCGATGGCGGAAAGCGTATCGCCTGAGCGAACCTTGTAGCTCCGGCCTGGCAGCGGTGTGTTATCCGCAAGCTGGGTCGGCTGTACGGCCGCGATTTCGCCGGAGGCCAGTGATTCACGCAATTGATCGGCGTGTTTCTTCGGCACCATTACGTACTGCGGACCCGCTGAACCTAACGTCGAACCTTTAACGCCAGCGTTAAACGTTTTCAGTTTGTTCACCGAAATCCCGGCCATTTCTGCTAACTGATCGACCTCAACCGGGCTGCTCAGTCTGACTCGCGCCAGCGCACGGCTTTCGTCTGGTGTTGGCAGACTCACGCCATAGCGCTTACTGTTTTTGAGAATATCGCTCAAAGCCAGCATTTTAGGCACGTAAATCTTGGTTTCCTGCGGCAATGAAAGCGACCAGAAATCGGTGGGTTTACCCCGCGATTTATTGGCTTTCATCGCTTTCAACACGCGACCTTCACCACTGTTATAAGCAGCGACTGTCAGTAACCAGTCGCCATCAAACATGCGGTTAAGACGCTGCATCATGTCAAGCGCGGCCGTGGTAGAGGCCACAATGTCACGACGCGCATCGTAGCTGCGAGTCTGCTTTAAACCATAATTTCGCCCGGTGCTCGGTATGATCTGCCAAATGCCTGCGGCATTGGCGCCAGACGTCGCGTGTGGGTCAAAAGCGCTCTCCACTATGGGTAGTAGTACCAGTTCCATGGGCATGTTACGTTTTTTAACTTGCCCTGCTATCCAGTACATATACGGCTCTGCCCGTAAAGTTACATCGTGGAGATAGCTCTTATTGCTTAAATACTTGAGTTTTTGTTCGCGAATCCGGGTATTTTCCGGAATTCCCATCTTTAGCTCGTCGCTAATGGAGGTCCACAAGTCACTGTTATTCTGGGCGGCGAATGTTCCATCGTCCATCCACCGCGCCTGACTAGTAAACTTCCCTGCTTCCCCTTGACCAGCTGCAGAAAGGCTCTGTGCGTGCTGTTGTACCGTACCGTCGTGGTTAGACGCCTGGCACCCAGCAAGCAAGACAGAGGCGAATAAGATCGCTTTTGCCTTCATGTGTGTGTCAATAGTAGTTGCTTAAAAGACGAGCGATGATAACGGCGTCGTCTTTAAAAGGCAACCCGGAAATATCAGAAGTTATCTTTCTTTGACCTTAACCATGCGAAACGCTCCTCTGGGTGTTGCAACTTTGTTTCTTGGTTAATTACATCAATTAAATCAGTGTCTTCCGTGCGTAAAAATAAATTAATTCGCCGTTCATTTTTCAGAATTACGGGGAGTGTTTTTTGATTTTTCGCACGTAACTCATTAACTTTTCGATAATATTCGTTAAGTGCAGGATCCTGCGGTAAGATGCTGATCGCAAACTTCATATTCCCTAAAGTATATTCGTGTGCGCAGCAAATCACCGTATCATCAGGAAGCGCATTTATCTTACAAAAGGATTGATACATCTGGCTTGCCGTCCCTTCAAACAATCTTCCACAGCCACCAGAAAATAGCGTGTCACCGCAAAATAGATAAGGGGAACTGAAGAAACAGATATGTCCTAAAGTGTGACCTGGCGTGGCAAAGACGGAAAAATCATGTCCCAAAACGGAGATCACGTCCCCCTCTTTAACGATCTGGGTGGTTCCCTTATCTTGCGTTTCCTCTGGCCCATAAACCACTATATCCGGAAAATGCTGACGCAACGTGTTCACGCCGCCAACGTGGTCGTTATGATGATGGGTGAGCAAGATGGCTTCCGGCTGCCACTGGTTTTCTTCTAACGCGCGTAATACCGGTGCGGCTTCGCCCGGATCGACAATCAGGCAGCGACCATCATCATTGTTCAGCACCCAGATGTAGTTATCCTGGAACGCCGGAATACTGTTAAGATTCATAAATTACCTCTCAAAGCGTAGCGGAAGGTTGTGATGAAACCGGCAAGGACTCCTAAGACATTGGTCGCACCTGCAAGCTGGAGCGATTTACCTAAAGGCGCGCATTATCGTGAAGCGCTGGAAGGAGAACTTAAGCCGTGGTTTGCAAAAATGTATGGATTTCATTTGCTTAAAATCGGCAATCTGAGCGCGGAAATCAATGCCGAAAGCTGCGCTATTTCCCACCAGGTCAATGTTTCTCTCAGCGGCGAACCGGCGCAGGTGAGAGCCGATCCGCTGCATTTACCGTTCGCAGAGAAATCGGTGGATGCCTGCTTGCTGGCGCATACGCTTCCCTGGTGTACCGATCCGCATCGGTTATTGCAGGAAGTGGATCGTGTGTTAATTGACGACGGCTGGCTGGTGATGAGCGGTTTTAACCCGATTAGCCTGCTTGGGCTTTGCAAAGCGGTTCCTTTTGCGCGCCGATCACCTGCGGTAAAAAGCCGAATGTTCACCCTGATGCGCCAGTTTGACTGGTTATCGTTGCTCAATTTCGAGGTGTTACATTATAGCCGCTTTCGCGTCCTGCCCTGGACGAAACAGGGCGGGAAACTGCTTAGCACGCATTTACCGGCTTTAGGGTGTATGCAGCTTATTGTTGCGCGCAAACGCACCATTCCGCTTACATTAAACCCCATGAAATCGAGCCTCAGCAAACCCCGGGTTCGCCAGCCCGTGGGCGCAACCCGCCAGTCTTAACTCTCGGGCTGATAGCCCACATCTTCCTGAGTTGGGTTCATCGCGGCGGCGCGCGCCAGCTCATCGCAGCGTTCGTTTTCCGGGTGGCCTGCGTGGCCTTTTACCCATTCCCAGCGGATTTGATGTTGGCTGAGCGCCGCATCGAGCCGCTTCCAGAGATCGACATTTTTAACCGGTTTTTTTTCCGCTGTTTTCCAGCCGCGTTTTTTCCAGTTGTGGATCCACTGCGTGATCCCCTGGCGTACATACTGGCTGTCGGTGCTGAGCACCACTTCGCAATGCTCTTTTAACGCTTCCAGTGCCACAATAGCCGCCATCAGTTCCATCCGGTTATTGGTGGTGAGACGGTAGCCTTCGCTAAACAATCTTTCATGCTGACGATAGCGTAAAATCGCCCCGTAACCGCCCGGACCCGGGTTGCCAAGACAAGATCCGTCGGTGAAAATTTCTACCTGTTTAAGCATCTCTGGTAGACTTCCTGTGTTTAAAACGACAAGTCTGACATAAATGGCCGCTATGAGCACAGCAATTACACGACAGATCGTCCTCGATACCGAAACCACCGGTATGAACCAGATTGGCGCCCACTATGAAGGGCACAAGATTATTGAGATTGGTGCGGTGGAGGTGATCAACCGCCGCCTGACCGGTAACAACTACCATATTTATCTCAAGCCCGACCGGCTGGTGGATCCTGAAGCGTTTGGCGTTCACGGCATCGCTGACGAATTCCTGCTTGATAAACCGACGTTCGCCGACATCGCCGATGAGTTTATTGAATATATTCGCGGTGCGGAGCTGGTCATTCACAACGCGTCGTTTGATATCGGCTTTATGGATTACGAGTTCAGCAAGCTGAACCGTGGGATTCCAAAAACCGAAACGTTTTGCAAAATCACCGACAGCCTGGCGCTGGCACGTAAAATGTTCCCCGGCAAGCGCAACAGCCTTGATGCGCTCTGCTCGCGTTATGAAATAGATAACAGCAAACGTACGCTGCACGGCGCATTACTCGACTCCCAAATCCTTGCTGATGTCTATCTGATGATGACCGGCGGCCAGACATCAATGAAATTTGCGATGGAAGGCGAAGGGCAAACGCAAACAGGCGATGCGGGGATCCAGCGTGTTGTTCGTCAGGCAAACCGCTTGCGCGTGGTTTTAGCCAGTGATGAGGAGCTGATGGCCCATGAATCACGGCTTGATTTAGTGCAGAAGAAGGGCGGAAGCTGCCTGTGGCGTGGGTAAAATCGTTTTGTTAACGCAGGAAAATCACCGCACGGGTGATTTTTGCAGCAAACAATTCAAAACGATGGAAAAAACGTTGACGGCACCAGGTGCAATCCGTAATATGCGCCTCGTTCCCTAACAGGAACACAACGCGGAGCGGTAGTTCAGTCGGTTAGAATACCTGCCTGTCACGCAGGGGGTCGCGGGTTCGAGTCCCGTCCGTTCCGCCACTATTCAGAAGGCCTGAATCAGCAATGATTTAGGCCTTCGTCGTTTCTACTCCTTTGCCACCACGCGTTGGGCGGTAAATGATGTGCTGCTCACATCTTCACGTTCGTTACGCGCCAGAAAGCGGTAGCATCCCGCCCCGAGGAACGCGCCAATAAACCAGCTAAAATTGGCCACTTCATGCAGCGCCGGAATAAAGCTAATAATCAGCCCAACCGCCACCGACGGCACCAGCGCAGCAATTGCTTTCGGGTTAAAGCCGTTTTTGTACCAGTAACGCCCGTTTGGTGAGTCGGTAAACAGATCGTCGACAAACACATTTCCGCGTTTAATCAGATAAAAATCGGTCAGTAAAATACCGAACAACGGGCCAATAAACGCGCCGAGCACATCCAGCGTGTAGTGGATCAACTCCGGAGACTGGAACAAATTCCACGGTGTTAGCAGTACCGAGCCGACCGCCGCGATCATCCCACCGGTACGGAAACTGATTTTCTGTGGGGAACAGTTGGAAAAATCGAAGGCCGGGGAGACGAAGTTCGCCACAATATTGATACCGATGGTGGCGGTGATCATCGTCAGCAGCCCAATTGCCATTGCCAGGCTGCTGCCAACATGACTCACCGTTTCGATAGGATCGGTGATCATCTTGCCAAACAGCGATTGGGTGCCGGAAACAATCACTACTGTGACAATGGAAAACAGCAGGAAGTTAAACGGCAGCCCCCAGCGGTTGCCGCGGCGGATCTCCTGCATGCTTTTACCGTAACGGGAAAAATCGCCAAAATTGAGCAGCGGGCCGGAGAAGTAAGAAACCACTAACGCTGTCGCGGTGATCATCTGCCAGGTTTGCTCGCCTGCTGTGAGCTGTTTGCTGGCGAGCGTGAAAGAGATGCCGTCAATACCCGTTTGCCAGAGGATCCATCCCGCCAGCGCCATCATCACCACGTATACCGCCGGGCCGGCGATATCGATAAAACGTTTAATCGCGCTCATCCCGTGCCAGAACACCAGCGCTTGCAACACCCACATAATGCCGAAACAGATCCAGCCCAAATGCGACAGGCCCAGAAAGTGACCGTTGGTCAGGGGCGTAAGGGCAGGCCAAAATTTCAGGATCACCAGCATTAACGCGTTGGCTGCCAGATAGGTCTGAATGCCATACCACGCAAACGCAATCAGCCCGCGGATCACCGCCGGGATATTCGCGCCGAACACGCCAAATGCCTGACGGCAGATCACGGCATATGGCACACCGGCCATTTGGCTCGGTTTCGCCACCAGGTTTGCGCACAGCTGCACAATACAGATCCCCAACAACAGGCAAAGTAGCACCTGCCAGCTGGCAAGCCCTAAGGCGAAGAAGCTGGCGGCAACCACATAGCCGCCCATGCTATGCACGTCGGACATCCAGAAAGAGAAAATATTGTACCAGCTCCAGGTCTGATGGCGGGTCGGCGCCAAATCTTCATTGGTCAGGCGTGGGCTGTAGCGAGCATCGTAATTTGGTTCAAGGTTTGGCATGGATTCTGCTCCTCTGAATACAGATAGTGACATGTTGTCTGCTATCCCTCGTTGCATTAACCAGGCCAGGTTTTAATTTTTTTGTATACAAAATAAATTAACAGTGTATACAAAAATAGATGAATTGAGTAACAAAGGAATTGCGTTATGAACCAGCAAATAGGGCTGCGAACCCCTGCAGATCTGGAAGATAAAGAGCATCTCATTTGGCAATCTTTAATGACCGCCATCGTTGAACATCAATTGCCGCCGGGGAGTAAATTGCCGGAAGAAGCGCTGGCGGAGGTTTTTGGCGTCAGCCGTACCGGTATCCGCAAGGTATTAACCCGCCTTGCAACGGTGCAAATGATCACCATGACGCCCAGACGTGGTGCATTTGTCGCCAATCCCGGCGTTGAAGAGTCAAAAGCAATCTTCACTACCCGGAAAATGATCGAATGCGCCAACCTGCCGCTGGTGCTGGAACATCTTCAGCCGCCGCACCTTGCGGGGCTGGAAAAGATCATCGCGCAGGAAGAAGAGGCGCATCAAAACCATGATGGCGCGGCGGCTATTCGGCATTCTGCGGCGTTTCATATCCAGTTGCAGGCCATTTCCGGTAATGCGGTGGTGACCGACATTATCACCACACTGGCGCAGCGTTCATCGCTGGTAATAGCAGCCTGGGGTGCGCCCTGGCAGCGCGGTTGCCGCTGTGACGATCATGACCAACTGATTACGCTGTTGCGTAAAAAGGATCTATCAGGGCTTAGTGAGGCGATGGCTCACCACTTTGATCATGTTGTTTCCAGTCTGCGCTTCGAGCGCAGCGGCGAAACATTACCGGATTTTGCCCGCCTGTTTGGTGCGCCAGGAGAACACTGATGAGCCAGTTTTGTATACAAGTTATCAATCCCAATACCAGCCCTGAAATGACCGACACCATCGCCAGCGCGGCGCGCAGTGTGGCGGCGCCCGGCACCACCATTCTCGCCAGTTGCCCCTCGCAGGGAGTGGAATCCATCGAAGGGCATTTTGATGAAGCCATTGCGGCGATTGGCGTGCTGGAGCAAATCAAACAGGGCAAAACTCAGGGCGCACAGGGGCACGTAATTGCCTGTTTTGGTGACCCTGGATTACTGGCCGCACGCGAGCTGGCGAGCGGGCCGGTCATCGGTATTGCTGAAGCGGCTATGCACGTGGCAACGCTGGTGGCGACGCGGTTTTCAATTGTAACCACGCTGCCGCGTACGGTGATTATCGCCCGTCATTTACTGCGTCAGTATGGCTTCGAACACCACTGTGCCGCGCTGCACGCGATCGATTTACCGGTACTGGCGCTGGAAGATGGCACGGGTCTTGCTCAGCAAAAGGTACGCGAACGTTGTATACAAGCCAAACGGGAAGATCACAGCGGTGCCATTGTGCTGGGTTGCGGCGGTATGGCGAACCTTGCCAGCGAGTTGACGCAAGAGCTGGGCATGCCGGTGATCGACGGTGTAACGGCCGCGGTGAAGATGGTGGAATCTCTTCTCGCGCTGGGGCTTGGCACCAGCAAATACGGCGATCTCGCGTATCCCAATAAAAAGCCGCTTTCAGGATGTTTCGAACAGCTTTGCTGAAAGCGGCACCGTAAAGAGGTCGAATCAGCATGCAATCAGCAACGGACAAACCTTTCTGGCATTTCACCGCCAACTACCCCCGCGATATGGCAGGCTATGCGGGAAAACCGCCGCATGCCCGCTGGCCGGACGGCGCGCGCATTGCCGTCCAGTTTGTCCTTAATTTTGAAGAGGGCGGCGAGAACCATGTGCTGCATGGCGACGCGGGTTCAGAGCAATTTTTGTCGGATATTATTGGCGCGGCCAGCTATCCCGCGCGGCATATGTCGATGGACTCGCTGTACGAGTATGGGTCGCGCGCCGGATTCTGGCGTATTCATCAGGCTTTTCAGCAGCGTGGCCTGCCGCTCACGGTTTTTGGCGTAGCAATGGCGCTGGCGCGCAACCCGGAGATTGTCGCGGCGATCAAAGCGGCTGATTACGATGTAGTAAGCCACGGCTGGCGTTGGATCCATTATCAGGATCTCGATATCCAAACTGAACGCCAACATATGCAGCAGGCGATTGAAATCCTGCAAACGCTGTTTGGCAAAAAGCCGCTTGGCTGGTACACCGGGCGCGATAGCCCCAACACCCGCAAGCTGGTGGTCGAGCAGGGCGATTTTCTCTACGACAGTGACTATTACGGCGATGATTTACCCTTCTGGACCACGGTAGAAGGGAAGCCTCATTTGATTGTGCCGTATACGCTTGATGCCAATGATATGCGCTTTGCCACGGCGCAGGGTTTTAACACCGCCGAGCAGTTTTATACCTACCTGAAAGACAGCTTCGATGTGCTGTATGAAGAAGGCGAGCATGCGCCAAAGATGATGTCGATTGGCATGCACTGCCGCCTGCTCGGGCGGCCTGGGCGCTTTCGCGCACTGCAACGTTTTCTTGATTACGTGCAAAGCCACAGTGACGTCTGGATCTGCCGTCGCCAGGATATCGCCGAACATTGGCTGAAGCACCATCCGTATAAGGGCTAAAGAGAGGCGAAAAGCCCGCCACCGTGCGGGCTTTGCTCAGCGTGTCAGACGTAGCTGTTGTAAGTTGCCGTTCAGTTGCAGATCTGTTTGCAGACGCGCGACATCTCGACAGGTAAAGGCCATTGCTTTATGCGCTTCCAGTTTTTGCCGCCACTTTTCCGGCACGTCCGTGAGGTTCTCGTACAACGCTTCCAGCGTCGGGAAGGTGTTTAACAGTTGGGTGGCGCTTTTCGGGCCAATGCCAGCAACGCCTGGCACTTTAGAACTGCTGATCCCCGCCAGCCCCCAGTAATCCGGCAATTGCTCTGGCGTGACGCCATACTCCTGCGCGATAAAGGGCGCATCCAGCCAGCGTTTCTGGAAATAGTCGCGGATGCGAATGGTCGGGGAAAGCAACTGGCAATAGCCTTTGTCCGTGGAAACAATCGTCGCCTGCTGCCCGGCCTGCGCCATTTTCACCGCCAGCGTCGCGGCGAGATCGTCCGCTTCGTTACCCGGCGTTGCCCAGCAACGAATGCCGCGCTGCTCAAAGGCGCTGCGCAATGCGGGCATCTCGGCATGAAGTGTCTCCGGCATAGGAGGACGCCCGGCTTTATAGTCGGGCAATAACTGGTGACGCCACCCCTGGCTGCGGGCCTCATCATCGAACACCGCCACGGCGTGAGTCGGCTGGCTGTGAACCACAAGCTGTTCCAGCGCGTGCAGGCAGGTGTCTACACAGGGCGATCCCTGCACCGCGTGGATCCGGCGAATAAGATTAAGCGCGTCGACAATTAACAGATGAGCCACAGATACCCTCCTTGAAATCGTGCCTAAGGGTAACATCGCGTGCGGTGTGAGGCTATGAAGCGGGGGATAATCAGGAAGATGCCTCGCAAAACGAGGCATCTGGCACGGCTTAATCGCAGGTTACGATCTTCATCGCCAGGCCACCGCGTGAGGTTTCGCGGTACTTGGCGTTCATGTCTTTCCCGGTTTCGTACATGGTTTCGATGACTTTATCCAGGCAGACGCGCGGCTCGCTGGTACGGCGCAGCGCCATACGCGCGGCGTTCACCGCTTTCACCGACGCAATGGCGTTGCGCTCAATGCACGGCACCTGTACCTGGCCTGCGACCGGATCGCAAGTCAGACCGAGGTTGTGTTCCATACCGATTTCCGCCGCGATGCAGACCTGCGCCGGGCTTGCGCCGAGCAATTCCGCAAGGCCTGCGGCAGCCATCGAACAGGCAACACCCACTTCGCCCTGGCAGCCTACTTCCGCGCCGGAGATGGAGGCGTTCATTTTATAGAGCGAGCCAATCGCGCTGGCGACCAGCAGATAACGAGCCAGTGAATTCGCGTTCACCTGGCGAATAAACTTGTCGTAATAAGCCAGTACTGCCGGAACAATGCCGCACGCGCCGTTGGTTGGCGCGGTCACCACGCGACCACCGGCGGCGTTCTCTTCGTTAACCGCCAGCGCAAACATGTTGATCCAGTCGACGACCTGCATCGGATCTTTACTGGTGTTATCGCTGCTGACCAGCATGCGGCGCAGCGCGGCAGCGCGGCGCGGAACGCGTAATTTGCCCGGCAAAACGCCTTCGGTGGTAATTCCACGCTCAATACCGCCCTGCATCACTTCCCAGACGCGCGCGAGATGCTGTTCCAGCTCCTCTTTGCTGTGTAGCGCCAGTTCGTTCTTCATCATCAGGCCAGAGAGCGACAGCCCGCTTTCCTGGCAGTGACGTTGCAGATCCGCCGCATTTTTGTACGGGTAAGGTACGTCGACAGGCGCGTTGTTGGTCTGGCCAAAATGTTCTTCGTCGACAATAAAACCGCCGCCGATGGAGTAATAGGTCTGGCTATAGAGAACCTTGTCGCCCGCGAGCGCGGTAATACGCATGCCATTTTCATGTAGGGAGAGGTTATCGGCATGGAAGTTCATGCATTGATCGACCGGAAACTCGACTTCATGCTCGCCGTTAGCCAGCAGCAGACGACCGTGCGTATTTACGTCCTGAATAAATCCCGGGATGGCATCGATATCGACGCTATCCGGCAAGTTACCCGCCAGACCCATAATGATAGCGATATCGGTGTGGTGCCCTTTACCGGTCAGAGAGAGGGAACCGTAAACGTCTACCACCACACGGGTCACGTCGTGCAGCATGCTGCGAGTAATCAGATCGTCAGTGAATTGTTTACCGGCTTTCATTGGGCCAACGGTGTGCGAGCTGGAAGGGCCAATGCCGATTTTGAAAATATCGAATACGCTGATCATGACGCATTTTCCATTGCAATGAGAGTCGCGCCGCCCGTGGCGAGCGGCGCGAAAGAGATTAGCTGAACAGAGAGAAGAAGATCGCGGAGATAGCGATAAGGCCCATGATAACAATGAAGATATTGCTGATTTTACCGCTGTATTTACGCATTGCCGGTACTTTGGCGATAGCGTACATCGGCATCAGGAACAGGATCATCGCGATAATCGGGCCACCCAGGGTTTCAATCATTCCCAGGATGCTCGGGTTCCAGGTCGCCACAGCCCAGGTGGTCAGCAGCATAAACAGCGCGGTAATGCGGTTCAGCTTGTTGATTTCGATGCTTTTGCCTTTACCACGCAGAGACTTAATAACCATACCGTTGAAACCTTCACGCGCCCCCAGATAGTGGCCGAGGAAGGATTTGGTGATGGCGATCATCGCGATGATCGGCGCCATCCAGGCGATAATCGGTGCGTTAAAGTGGTTTGCCAGGTAAGAGAGAATCGAAATGTTCTGCTGTTTCGCCGACGCCAGATCAGCCGGAGAGAGGCTCAGTACGCAGCTGAACACGAAGAACATTACCGTCAGCACCATCATGATGTGTGCGAACGCCAGAATACGTGAACATTTGCTCTCTGCTTCGTTGCCGTACTCTTCACGTTTTGCCACCGCAAACGAGGAGATGATCGGCGAGTGGTTAAAGGAGAACACCATTACCGGAATGGCCAGCCACAGGGTCATCCACAGGCCGTTGCCGGTCGCAGACGTGCTGCTTAAAGACAGGGTATCGAGTGCCGCACCGTTCCACTGCGGGATCAGGTAAACCGCCAGCAACATCAGGGCGATAACAAACGGGAACACCAGAATACTCATCGCTTTTACGATCATCTGCTCGCCAAAACGCACGATGGTCATCATGCCGACAATCAGGATCAGCGACAGAATGGCGCGCGGCGGCGGCGTCATGCCCAACTGGTGGGTCATGAAGCTGTCAACGGTGTTGGTGATCGCCACGCTGTACACCAGCAGGATCGGGTAGATAGCGAAGAAGTAGAGCAGGGTAATCAGTTTACCCGCGCCGATACCAAAGTGCTCTTCAACCACTTCGGTGATGTCTTCGCCTGGGTTTTTACCCGACAGCACAAAGCGAGTCAGACCGCGGTGTGCAAAATAAGTCATTGGGAAAGCGAGGATAGCCATAATGATCAGCGGAATTAAACCGCCGACACCGGCGTTAATTGGCAGGAACAGTACACCAGCGCCGATGGCAGTACCGTACAGGCCCAGCATCCACATGGTATCCGTTTTGCGCCATGAACTTCGTGTAGCCGATGTGGCCAGCGTACTGGTTTGAGTGGTTTCCATTTATAAATCTCCTGGGAAAAGCAAAATGCTGGCATGACGGGCGAATACAATGCCTGACAGGCTGGCGGTAATATTAAATTCGGTCAATCACGGTTTTTTTATAATTTCTTTCCGCAATTATTTGCGGCGGAAAGATACATTTATGTTATGACTCTATCAGTGATCGGGATCGCAATTGCAATAAATCACTTTTTATGTGGATATATTTAGACCATCTATCTACTTAATGATCGAGAGATGAAATTTATGGGCGCGAAGGCTATCACCAGCAAGATTTGCGATCAAACGCACACCGTTGAAAGACGATAAATACCCTGTAAAAAAGCGCTATCGCAGTGATTTATCGACGTTTAAAGGCAACTGAAACGTAAGAATATGCTGGCGATATTGCTGAGTGTCAGACGGGGGAAAAGCCGAGGTATAAGGGCGACTTATGGGTCGCCCTGGAAGATCAGGCGCAGATTTCGTAGCAAGGAATGTACGCGCTGCCTGGCAGTTTCATACGATGCTGGGCGACAAAGCCCTGTAGCAGGTCATCCATACGGCGCATCATGTCGCTATCGCCATGAATTTTATACGGGCCGAACTCCTCAATCGCCCGAATGCCGTGTTCTTTCACGTTACCCGCCACGATGCCTGAGAACGCCCGGCGCAGATCCGCGGCTAACGTTTCTACCGGCTGATCCGGATAAAGTTTCAGGTTAGCCATATTTTCGTGCGTCGGTTCAAACGGCACCTGCAGATCCGGCGCGATACGGATAGACCAGTTGAAACTATAGGCATCCCCGGTTTCACGACGGTTCTCTTTCACGCGCGGCATCGCTTTTTTCATCTGCCGCGCCACTTCAGCCGCATCATTAATGATGATGGTGTAGTGTTGTCGCGCGGCTTCGCCCAGCGTGTTGACGATAAATTCGTCCAGCACACGGAAATAGTCCGCACTCTCTTTTGGCCCGGTCAGGATCAGCGGTAGTACCTGGTTTTTGTTGGCCGGGTTCATCAAAATCCCCAGCAGATACAACAACTCTTCCGCCGTGCCTACGCCACCCGGGAAGATGATGATGCCGTGCGCGATACGGACAAACGCTTCCAGACGTTTTTCAATATCCGGCATGATGATCAGTTCGTTGACCAGCGGGTTTGGCGGTTCAGCGGCAATGATCGACGGCTCGGTCATGCCAATAAAACGGCCCTCTTTATAACGTTGCTGCGCGTGACCGACGGCGGCACCTTTCATGGGCGCTTCCATCGCGCCCGGGCCGCAGCCCGTACAGATATTTAGCTCGCGCAGGCCAAGCTGGGTTCCCACGCGGCGAGCGTACAGGTACTCGGTTTCGTTAATGGAGTGACCACCCCAGCAGACCACCATGCTCGGCGCTTCGCCGACATGCAGCGCGCGGGCATTACGCAAAATGGAAAAGACCAGGTTGGTGATATGAATGGAGCTTTCCAGATTTAAATGCTGGACGCGTCCGGCGTTATGAATCTGCCCATTAACGAAGAGAATATCGCGCAGAACAGCAAACAGGTTGGCCTGTAGCGAGCGAATAATACGCCCGTCGACAAAGGCCTCTTCCGGTGGGTTGATCAACTCCAGCTTTACACCGCGTTCACGGCGTAACACGTTGATATCAAAACTTTCGTTACGGGAGAGCAGCTCTTTGCTGCTGTCGGTCTGGCTCCCTGAGTTCAGTACAGCGAGCGAGCAGTTGCGAAACAGTTGATACAGGTCGCTGCTGGCCGTGCGTTTAAGCATATCGACTTCCAGCTGCGACAGCATATCCATTGAGCCAAGCGGGCTAATATGTGTAATCAAGTGAACTCCTTTACGGGACGAAAATTTTATCTTTCCCGTGATTACAATAGCCCTGGCTTATGACGTTTAACAACCTGTCGCGTGGGATCTTCTACGCAGAGTCGTAAAATGTTGTGTTTTACTGACGTACTAACCGTCCGGTGGCCGGAACAAAGTCGGTGTTGGTACGCCAGGGGTTGATATCCAGCCCGCCGCGTCGGGTATAGCGCGCGTAAACGCTCAGTTTTTCCGGCTGGCAGAAACGTTGAATGTCCGTGAAAATGCGCTCGACACATTGTTCATGAAATTCATTGTGATGGCGGAAAGAGACCAGGTAGCGCAGCAATTTTTCACGGTCGATTTTCGCGCCACGATACTGGATTTGTACCGAACCCCAATCCGGCTGGTGGGTGATCAGGCAGTTCGATTTTAATAAATGGCTAACCAGCGTCTCTTCGACAACTTTACCGCTGGCGGCATCGGTTAACAGCGTGGCGTCAAAGTCGTAGTTATTGACCTCAATATCCTGATCGTCGATACAGGTGCCGTGAAAATGGGCGACCGGCTGCCCTTCCAGCTCATCAATACGGTACAGCACCACGCTGACGTCACCCTGGGCGCAGGCGCTCAAATCGCGCTGCAGCGTGTCGCGCACCTCTTGCCAGCTGGTAAAACGTGTCTGGTTAAAACTGTTGAGATAGAGCTTGAAGCTTTTCGATTCCACCAAATTGACGCTGGCGTGATCCAGCTCAACGTGGCCAACCGCCACCTGCGGCAAACCTTTCGCGTTGAGCCAGGAGAGCTCATACAACGTCCAGATATCCGCGCCGCGAAAAGGCAAGTTCTCAGCGTTTAAGCCTAACGGATCGCGGTTTAACGAACGGGGAACGCCCTGCAACAAGCTGGCGTCGTAGGTGTCGCGGTAATCGGTGGTTTTGCCAAGCGTCAGGCCAGCCAGCGCCTGGTGGTTATCATAAGAGGACATGTTTCATCGCCATTTTGCAGGTAAACTATGACGCAGAGTTTATCCTGGCTTATGTGAAGAGAGAAATCGGTGGAAAAAGAGACGGCGCATGCCCTGAAAGCCTTTACGGAACGTTACTGTAATGCGTGGCACGCAGAGCGAGACAGCTGGCCGCAAAGCGAAGAACTTTACGGTATTCCCTCGCCGTGCATTATTTCTTCCACTGATAAATACGTTATCTGGCAGCCAAAACCGTTCGTACCGGAACGAAATGTAAACCCCATTGAACAGGCCATGGAAATTGTGGTACAAACGCCGCTCCATACCTTTTACACCACACAATTTGCCGGTGATATGACCGCGCGTTTTGGCGAATTGACGCTGACGCTGCTGCAAACGTGGAGTGAAGATGACTTCGTGCGTATGCAGGAAAATCTGATTGGTCACCTTGTGACGCAGAAAAGACTGAAGTTATCACCTACACTTTTTATTGCCACGCTCGACAGCGAACTGGATGTGATTTCGCTGTGTAACCTCAGCGGTGAAGTGGTGAAAGAGACGCTGGGTACACGTCAGCGCACCGTTCTTGCCCCAAGCCTCGCCGTATTCCTCGACCAGCTCGAACCCGTTGTGTAATCCTCTATACTACTCATCTTGTGAGAGATCTCTTACACGACCTGTAAGAGATCGCCAGGTCTTTTTCCATACTTCTGATGCGCCTTCTCATTCATAATTAATATAAATCATGAGGTTAATCTAAAACCTTTCATCTTTTATAACTTCATTCAAAGGCGAATTTGCGTTAAGTATTCTTGTAAGACGCCACGTAATCGGTAATTCTATTTGAGTCGACACGGAGTCTGACAACGAAGCGTACATCAGGATGATGTTGTTTCGAGGACTCACCAGGATGGTGCTGCAAGGAAAGGCTTCAGGACGAAGCAAGGGGACATCGCTGGAATGCGTTAACGGACACCTCCAGGACGGAGAATGAGAGCCGGTAAGGATACCCGGCAGATCAGGAAGATCCAGGACACGCTTTACGGATGAGGCCATGTCACATCGGGGTGGTGTGAGCAAGATGCGCTGTTTAAGGATGAACGGGTCAGGAGACCGCAGGAAAAGTTTTCATGGATGAGCAGGGAGCACACGAGTAGCGGGACTGCTGCGAAACGAACCGGGAGCACTGTTTTTACAGTGCTCCCTTTTTTTATTTGTTCCGCTCTTTGGTATGCTGCGCGCCAGTCTGATTATTCCGGGGGGTTATATGACTCAACATCAACGCGTGCGCGAGCAACTTCATCTTCTCGAAGCGCAACTGCGCGAACAGAATCTTTGGCAAACCAGCGCGCCAGCGGCAAGCGCTTTCGAAAGCACACAGCCTTTTTGCATGGACACCCTTGAGCCGTTCGAATGGCTGCAATGGGTGCTCATTCCTCGCATGCACGCTCTGTTGGATGGTCAGCAGCCGTTGCCGCAGGCGTTTGCCATTGCGCCATACTATGAAATTGCCCTGGATGCGACCCATCCGTCCCGTGATGTGATGCTGGTGCATTTACAGCAACTTGATGCGCTGTTCAGCGACGAAAACGCCTGATGCTGGAGATTATTTACCAGGATGAGTGGCTGGTGGCGGTGAATAAACCGTCCGGCTGGCTTGTACATCGCAGCTGGTTGGATCGCGATGAAAAAGTGGTGGTGATGCAAACTGTGCGCGACCAAATCGGCCAGCACGTTTTTACCGCCCATCGCCTCGACAGACCCACTTCCGGCGTGTTGTTAATGGGCTTATCCAGCGAGGCCGGTCGCCGCTTATCGCAGCAATTTGAGCAACATCAGATTCAAAAACGCTATCACGCGATTGTGCGCGGCTGGCTGATGGAAGAGGCATTGCTTGATTATCCGCTGGTCGAAGAGCTGGATAAAGTGGCCGACAAGTTTGCCCGCGCCGATAAAGAGGCGCAGCCTGCCGTAACCCACTATCGCGGGCTGGCAACGTGCGAAATGCCGGTGGCGACGAGCAAATTTCCCACCACGCGCTATGGCCTGGTCGAACTGGAACCGAAAACGGGCCGCAAGCATCAATTGCGTCGCCATCTGGCACATTTGCGCCATCCGATTATTGGCGACAGTAAACACGGCGATTTGCGGCAAAATCGTAGTGCGGCGGAACACTTTGGCTGTAACCGCCTGATGCTGCATGCCAGCCAGTTAACGCTCACGCATCCATTTACCGGCGAACCATTAACGATTCGCGCCGGGCTGGATGAAACCTGGATGGGCGCGCTGTCGCACTTTGGCTGGCGCGGGCTTCTCCCTGAAAATGAAAGGGTTGAGTTCTTGCCAGTGAGCCGCCAGGATGAGGGCAATCAGGAATCACGCAAGGAGTGATGAGCATGGCGAAGGTCGGAATTTTTGTTGGCACCATGTACGGCAATTCGCTGCTGGTGGCGGAAGAAGCGCAGGAGATCTTACAGGCGCAGGGCCACAAGGCGACGGTATTTGAAGATCCCGAAGCCAGCGACTGGGAAAACAACAAAGGCAATTACGCGCTGATAGTGACCTCCACGACCGGTCAGGGCGATTTGCCGGAAAGCATTGCGCCGCTGTTCCACTATCTGCGCGACACCGTGGGTTATCAGCCCGATCTCCACTATGGCGTCATTGCCCTGGGCGATAGCACATACGCCCATTTCTGCGGCGGGGGTAAGCAGTTCGATGCCTTGCTGCAAGAGCAAGGTGCGCAGCGTATCGGGGAAATGTTGCTGATTGACGCCAGCGAAGACCCGGAACCGGAAACCGTTTCAAATCCGTGGGTTGAGCACTGGGCGACCCTGCTGAAATAACCTGTCTTCCTCTCCGTTCGCGGGGAGGAAACCTCTCTTTTTGCCGCGTCAAGCGACGCATTTCACACTCTTTAACGCTGCCTCTCTTTTGACCGCCTTCGGTCATGCTCCATTTTCATTTCCGTGAAGTACTCCCCATCCGCCTGGGCTAATGCCTTAAAGGGCATAGCCGCGCCCGGCGAATGTTGTGTTGTTGCACGGTGAGAGTTCAAAAGGCGCTCCATATACTTTTTCTTGCCAGTTAAAAAAACGCGGCCCGCCGGGTAGGGCAAACCCGGCAGGAGCAGCAAAAACACAATGACATCATCCTGTCTTCCCCTACAGGTTGCGCCGTACAGGATGAATGGACAAAAGAACATTTATGCTTCGGGAGTACAACCATGAGTACATTTAGCCAGGCGGCGAGCGGCGCTGAAAAGCGTACCAACGCCCGCTACTGGATAGTGGTGATGCTGTTTATCGTCACATCCTTCAACTATGGCGATCGCGCAACGTTGTCGATTGCCGGTTCGGAGATGTCCAAAGCGATAGGTTTGGATCCAGTCGGTATGGGTTATGTTTTCTCCGCGTTTTCATGGGCTTATGTGATTGGCCAGATACCGGGCGGCTGGTTGCTTGACCGCTTCGGATCAAAACGCGTCTATTTCTGGTCTATTTTCACCTGGTCACTGTTTACCTTGCTGCAAGGTTTCGTCGACATCTTTAGCGGCTTTGGCATCATCGTTGCGCTCTTCACCCTGCGCTTTATGGTCGGTCTGGCCGAATCCCCTTCCTTCCCTGGCAACAGTCGCATCGTTGCGGCCTGGTTCCCGGCGCAGGAGAGGGGCACGGCGGTGGCGATTTTTAACTCCGCACAATACTTCGCGACAGTGATCTTCGCGCCGATCATGGGGTGGCTGACGCACGCTGTGGGCTGGTCACATGTGTTCTTCTTTATGGGCGGTCTCGGCATTTTCATCAGCTTCCTGTGGCAGAAAATGATCCACGAGCCGAACCAGCATCCGGGCGTTAACAAAAAAGAGCTGGAGTACATTGCTGAAGGTGGCGCGCTGATCAACATGGATCAGGCGAAAAGCGCGCAGCATGTTCCGTTCTCAGAAAAATGGGGGCAGATCAAACAGCTGCTGGGCTCCCGCATGATGATCGGCGTCTATCTGGGCCAGTACTGTATTAACGCCCTGACCTATTTCTTTATCACCTGGTTCCCGGTTTACCTGGTACAGGCGCGCGGCATGTCGATTTTGAAAGCAGGCTTTGTTGCGTCAATCCCGGCGATCTGCGGCTTTGTGGGGGGCGTACTGGGCGGGATTATTTCCGACTGGTTAATGCGCCGTTACGGCTCGCTGAACGTGGCGCGTAAGACGCCAATTGTATTGGGAATGCTGCTCTCCATGAGCATGGTGTTCTGCAACTACACCGACTCCGAAACGCTGATTATCGCTTTCATGGCACTGGCTTTCTTCGGTAAAGGTATCGGTGCGCTGGGCTGGGCGGTGATGGCAGATACCGCGCCGAAAGAGATCAGCGGCCTGAGCGGCGGTCTGTTCAACATGTTCGGTAACATCTCCGGCATCGTGACGCCGATTGCCATTGGCTACATCGTCGGCACAACCGGCTCGTTTAACGGTGCGCTGATCTATGTCGGTATCCATGCGCTGGTGGCGGTACTGAGTTACCTGGTTCTGGTGGGTGATATCAAGCGTATCGTGCTGAAACCTGTGACAGGACGTGAATAATGAACACACAAGCAAGCCCCATTATCACAGAGATGAAAGTCATTCCCGTGGCCGGGCATGACAGCATGCTGATGAATATCGGCGGTGCGCATAACGCTTACTTTACCCGCAACATCGTGGTGCTTACCGATAACGCCGGAAGCACTGGCGTTGGTGAAGCGCCGGGCGGCGAAGTGATCTACAAAACGCTGGTCGACGCCACGCCGATGGTGGTGGGGCAGGAAGTGGCGCGGTTGAATAAAGTGGTGCAGCGCGTACACAAAGGCAACCAGGCGGCGGATTTCGACACCTTCGGTAAAGGCGCCTGGACCTTTGAACTGCGCGTGAACGCGGTGGCGGCGCTGGAAGCTGCCCTGCTGGATCTGTTAGGCAAAGCGCTGAACGTCCCGGTGTGCGAGCTGCTTGGCCCCGGTAAACAGCGCGATGCGGTGACGGTGCTGGGTTATCTGTTTTATGTTGGCGATCGCACCAAAACCGATCTGCCCTATCTGGAAGCGACGCCTGGCAGCCATGAGTGGTATCACCTGCGTCATCAGGAAGCGATGAACAGCGATGCGGTCGTGCGCCTGGCGGAAGCGTCGCAAGATCGCTACGGCTTTAAAGATTTCAAACTCAAGGGCGGCGTGCTGCCCGGCGAGAAAGAGATCGACACCGTGCGGGCGCTGAAAAAACGCTTCCCGGACGCGCGCATCACGGTTGATCCCAACGGGGCCTGGCTGCTCGACGAAGCCATCAGCCTGTGCAAAGGCCTTAATGATGTGCTGACCTACGCGGAAGATCCGTGCGGTGCGGAACAGGGCTTCTCCGGGCGTGAAGTGATGGCGGAGTTCCGCCGTGCCACCGGCTTGCCGGTTGCCACCAATATGATTGCCACCAACTGGCGTGAAATGGGCCATGCGGTGATGCTAAACGCGGTGGATATCCCGCTGGCGGATCCGCACTTCTGGACGCTTTCCGGCGCGGTACGCGTGGCGCAACTGTGCGACGACTGGGGCTTAACCTGGGGTTGTCACTCCAACAACCATTTCGACATATCACTGGCGATGTTCACCCACGTTGGCGCGGCAGCACCGGGAACGCCAACCGCCATCGACACCCACTGGATCTGGCAGGAGGGCGATGCGCGCCTGACCAAACAGCCGCTGGAGATCCGCCAGGGAAAAATCGCCGTACCCGATGCGCCAGGCCTTGGCGTAGAGATCGACTGGACGCAAATCGAAAAAGCGCACGCGGCATACAAGAAGCTGCCTGGCGGCGCGCGCAATGACGCAGGCCCGATGCAGTACCTCATCCCAGGCTGGACGTTTGACAAAAAACGCCCCGTTTTTGGACGTCATTGATAGACCAAAAGGATTAAAAAATGAGCACATACAGTTCGACACCCATTGTCTCCTCCATGCAGGTTATCCCGGTTGCGGGCCACGACAGCATGCTGATGAACCTGAGCGGCGCACACGCCCCGTTCTTCACCCGCAATATCGTGGTGATTAAAGACAATGCTGGTCACACCGGTGTCGGTGAAATTCCCGGCGGCGAGAAAATCCGTCAAACGCTGGAAGACGCTATTCCGCTGGTGGTCGGTAAGACGCTGGGAGAGTACAAAAATATCCTCAACACCGTGCGCAGTAACTTTGCCGACCGCGACGCTGGCGGCCGTGGCCTGCAAACTTTCGATCTGCGTACTACGATCCACGTGGTGACCGGCATTGAAGCGGCGATGCTTGATCTGCTCGGTCAGCACCTCGGTGTGAACGTCGCTTCCCTGCTTGGCGAAGGCCAGCAGCGCAGCGAAGTCGAGATGCTCGGTTATCTGTTCTTCGTTGGCGACAGCAAAAAAACGCCGCTGCCGTACCAGAGCCAGCCGGATGACAAATGCGACTGGTATCGCGTGCGCCACGAAGAGGCGATGACGCCAGATCGCGTGGTGCGCCTGGCGGAAGCTGCGTATGAGAAATACGGTTTTAACGATTTCAAACTGAAAGGCGGCGTGCTGGCGGGAATGGAAGAGGCCGAAGCGATTTCCGCGCTGGCAAAACGTTTCCCGCAGGCGCGCGTGACGCTCGATCCGAACGGTGCCTGGTCGCTGGATGAAGCGATCAAAATCGGTAAGCACCTGAAAGGCGTGCTGGCGTACGCGGAAGATCCGTGCGGCGCGGAACAGGGCTTCTCCGGTCGTGAAGTGATGGCGGAGTTCCGCCGCGCGACCGGCCTGCCGACGGCGACCAATATGATCGCCACCGACTGGCGTCAAATGGGCCATACGCTGTCACTGCAATCAGTGGATATCCCGCTGGCGGATCCGCACTTCTGGACCATGCAGGGTTCGGTACGTGTGGCGCAGATGTGCCACGAGTTCGGTCTGACGTGGGGCTCGCACTCTAATAACCACTTTGATATTTCGCTGGCCATGTTCACCCATGTTG
Organism: Kosakonia sacchari SP1; assembly: GCF_000300455.3. Taxonomy (NCBI): domain Bacteria; kingdom Pseudomonadati; phylum Pseudomonadota; class Gammaproteobacteria; order Enterobacterales; family Enterobacteriaceae; genus Kosakonia; species Kosakonia sacchari. Next base: position 3,888,050 of record NZ_CP007215.2, on the reverse strand, counting down.
CTGCTGCGGCACCGGGCAATATCACCGCTATCGATACACACTGGATCTGGCAGGAGGGCAACCAGCGCCTGACTAAACAGCCGTTCGAAATCAAAGGCGGGATGGTGCAGGTGCCGAACAAACCGGGTCTTGGCGTGGAGCTGGATATGGACCAGGTGATGAAAGCCAACGAGCTGTATCAAAAACACGGTCTCGGCGCGCGTGACGATGCAATGGGAATGCAATACCTGATCCCAGACTGGAAATTTGATAACAAACGTCCGTGCATGGTGCGTTGATGAAATTGCCAGTCCTTGCGGGGGCTGGCATTTCCTCATCTTTGCTGGGTGTATGCTTAAAGCCGTGAATATGCGTAAGGATGGCTTATGAAAATTGTGATCGCACCAGACTCTTACAAAGAAAGTTTAAGTGCCCTGGATGTGGCGACCGCGATTGAGAGCGGTTTTCGTGAAATTTTCCCCACGGCGGAATACGTCAAAATACCGGTGGCGGACGGTGGCGAAGGGACGGTTGAAGCCATGGTCGCCGCTACCGACGGGCGTATCGTTAAGGTCACGGTAAAAGGCCCGCTCGGTGAGCAGGCGGAAGGGTTCTACGGGATTTCTGGCGACGAACAATCCGCTTTTATCGAAATGGCCGCCGCCAGCGGGCTGGAAATGGTGCCGCCGGCCAAACGCGATCCGCTCATCACCACGTCGTGGGGCACCGGCGAGTTGATTCGCCATGCGCTGGATGCGGGCGTAAAACATATCATCATTGGCATTGGCGGCAGTGCGACCAATGACGGTGGTGCTGGCATGGTGCAGGCGCTTGGCGCAAAGCTGCTGGATGAGAACGGCCAGCAGATTGCGCTGGGTGGATCAGCGCTGGAAACCCTGGCGCGAATTGATACTGCACAACTGGATAAACGCCTTGCCGAGTGCCGTATTGAAGTGGCGTGTGACGTGACCAATCCCCTCACCGGAAAAGAGGGGGCGTCGGCGGTGTTTGGCCCGCAGAAAGGGGCGACGCCGGAGATGATCGCGCGTCTGGATAAAGCGCTCGGACATTATGCGCGGATCATTGCCCGCGACCTGGACCTGGACGTGCTGCACCTGGCGGGCGGCGGTGCGGCAGGGGGGATGGGGGCGGCGCTGTATGCGTTTTGCGGCGCTGAGTTGCGCCAGGGTATCGAGATTGTCACCGATGCGCTGGCGCTGGATGAGTACGTGATTGGCGCTGACCTAGTGATCACTGGCGAAGGCCGTATCGATAGTCAGACGGTGCACGGCAAAGTGCCAGTGGGCGTGGCGAAAGTGGCGAAGCGACATAATATTCCGGTGATCGGCATTGCCGGCAGCCTGACCGCCGATGTTGGCGTGGTGCACCATCACGGCATCGACGCGGTATTCAGTGTGATCTACAAGGTCTGTTCGCTGGAAGACGCGCTGGAAAATGCCGGAGAAAATGTCCGCATGACCGCACGCAACGTGGCAGCAGTGCTGAAAGCAGGGCAAAAGCTGTAGCCGCAAACCGCCCGATAGCATGCACGCTTATCGGGCTTGTTCTAACGCGTTCTCACTGGCCTGGTGGTGGCGTGTTGAGTGGATAATCAATGTGTCGTTTATCCACTCGCGGATAAACCGCGTCTAACCTCAATTCCCGTCATCGGTTATGCGCCTGACTACCCCAGCAATTTGTGTGCTTCGCGGGTGACGTTATCCATCTCATCGAGCAGTTCCAGAAACTCCGGCTCCAGCTCTTCGGCCGCAACGCCACTACGTAACTGCTGTTCAATCAACTGGCAGAGGTTTTTCAGCCGCGGTACGCCGCTGTAACCGCAACTGCCGTGCAACTTATGGATCCCTTCAGAAAGCCCTTGCGGCGCTTCGCCAACCAGCTGTTCTTCCACCATATTGCGGATCTCCGGCAGGAACTCGACCAGCATATGAAGCATCTCGCGCGCCAGATCCGTTTTCCCTGCCGCCTGACGCAGCGCCAGTTGCCAGTCGAGCGTGGTATCGGCGTCAACCACGATATCCGCAGGCGCTACTGCCTGTTCCGGTGGCGTCAGCCAACTGCCGATATCCGGGCCGGGTTTATAACGGCGTAGCAGACTGCGCAGCTTGTTCTCTTCAATGGGCTTCGCCAGATAGTCATTCATCCCGGCGCTGAGCAGTTTCTCTTTTTGTCCGGCCATTGCATGGGCAGTAACGGCGATGACCGGCGTTTGCTGCTGGTGCGGCAACTGGCGAATCAGCTCACAGGCGCGAATGCCATCCATGTCCGGCATCTGAATGTCCATCAGGATCAGATCAAACTGTAGCTGCCGGGCGCGCTCAATGGCCTGTATACCGCTTTCACACAGCTCGACATGCTGCACCTGATCTTCCAGCAACGCGCCGATGAGCTTCAGATTGGCCGGGTTATCGTCCACGGCCATTACCGTCATCGGCAGTTTTGTTTCATCTGGCGGCTGAGCCTGCGTAATGCGAGTCGCACGGCAATATTCCGTGAGCGCGGGCAGCAGGCGGGTGGTGGTCAGGGGTTTCAGCAGGCAGGCCGCCGCACCGTCTTGTTTCAGCTCCTCGGCATTCACCTGCGCATGGCAAGGCAGCGCTAACAGCAGGTAGTCAGTCATGGCGGCGGCTCGTGCGAGGCGGTCGTGCTGCATGTTGAGCGGCTCACGCACCGTCACCGGAATCGCCATCAGCAGAATGTCGTAATGCGCCTGCGGCAGCGCCGAGAACGACGGGCTGTAAATCACCTCCAGCGGCGTTTCGTGCAACACGTCCAGCGTGCTTTGCGCGGCTGTCGCATTGGGCTCGACATAGGCAAGGCGTTTGCCCGCCAGACAGCCGGTGGCTGGCGCTTCGCTGATGGCGTTTGGATTGAGATCGAGATTAATGTGGAACCAGAAGGTGGAGCCGCGATTCGGCTGGCTATGGAAGGAGATATCACCGCCCATTTCATTGACCAGTCTTTGGGTTATCACCAGCCCCAGCCCGGTACCGCCGTGGCGGCGAGAGATGCTGGCGTCGGCCTGACGAAACGCCTGGAACAACCGCGACTGATCGCGCTCGGGGATGCCGATGCCGGTATCGCGGATCTGCATCTCAACCTGCACTTTGTTGTTACTGATGGCGCGCTTCTCGACCACAATGTCGATATTGCCATGCTCGGTGAACTTGATGGCGTTGCCGACAAGATTGGTGATCACCTGTTGCAGACGCAGCGGGTCGCCAATCACGTTATCCGGCACATCGTTTTTGATGTTCAGCGTCAGTTCCAGCCCCTTGTCGTGCGCCGAGTGGGCCAGCAGGATAACCACTTCATCGAGCGTATTGCGCAGCGGGAACGGGATGCTTTCCAGAATTAACTTGCCCGCCTCGAGCTTGGAGAAATCCAGCACGTCGTTAATGATCGCCAGCAGGTTGTTCGCCGAACGTTCAATCGTCAGCAGGTGATCGCGCTGCGTAGGGTTAAGCTCAGATTTCAGCGTCAGGCGGGTAAAGCCAATCACCCCGTTCAGCGGCGTGCGCAGCTCATGGGACATATTGGCGAGGAACTCAGACTTGATGCGTGCCGCTTCCTGGGCGCGTTTTTTCGCCAGATCCAATTCGACGTTCTGGATCTCCATCTGCTCCAGCGTTTCGCGCAGATCGGAAGTGGACTGGTCAATGTTGTGCTGCATCTCTTCGTGGTAGGCCGCCAGCGACATCGCCATCGAGTTGATGCCGTTTTTCAGCATATCCAGCTCGCCGAGCATAAAGCCTTCAACACGGCTGTCGAGCTGCCCGCGTCGAATGCGGTCAACGGTGTTCACCATATTACGAATCGGGCTGGTCACGTCGCGCATTAAGCGCCAGCCGAAAATCAGCGCAATGCCAATACAGAACAAAATCATCAGGCTGGAGATAAAAATCTCTTTGTACTGCTGTAAACGTACCGATTTGAGATCCAGCTCCAGCGCCACATAACCGAGCATGTTGCCGGTAATTTTATCCGCCGGTAGCGCCGTGTTGGTTTGCGTAAACCCTTCGGAGAGGATGGGGGTGCGCAGGATCATCACATCGCCGCGCCGGGAGACGCTGAGCCTGCGCGGAAAAGGTTGCCCTTCCGCCAGCCGGAGATTATCGCCATCAAGCTGGAAATTAGAGGAAACGAATACGTTATTCTGCCCATCGTAAATGGAAATTGCCCGCACAATATCGGAATGACGGCGATGCAAAACGCTCACCAGTTGGCCTATCGCATCTTTGTCCTGCAACGTCATGCTGTATTCGCTCGAGACCGCCAGCGGCTCAATGATACTGGCTCCGGCGTCTTCCAGTTGACGCTGCAAATCGTTATAGCGGTGAACGACAAAGAAGATGCTGAGAAGCACACCGATAAGCACGGTGGGCGCCAGAATCAGGATCATCATGCGTGCGCGCAAGCTGTAGTTGGTCATGGAGTTCCGTTATGGGAGAATTAGGCCATTAATCTGTAAATGAGATAAATCCCTGCAATGGCGCAATTCTACTCTGCAAAACGACGTGTGACGACTAGTCAAAAAGTAACCGTAACCGTAACCGTAACTGATCTTGATCCCTTTGGGCAGGGGGTTGCGCGCCATAACGGGAAAGCGCTGTTCATCCCTGGGCTGTTACCCGGCGAAACGGCGGATATTGTGCTGAAAGAGGATAAGCGGCAGTTTTCACGCGGTGAGGTGAAACGCCGCCTGAATGATAGCGACGAGCGCGTTACGCCGCTGTGCCCGCATTTTGGCGTCTGCGGTGGCTGCCAGCAACAGCATGCCAGTATTGCCCTGCAACAGCGCAGCAAAAGTGCGGCGCTGGCGCGTTTGATGAAACGGGACGTCGATGAAGTGATTGCGGGCGAACCCTGGGGGTATCGCCGTCGCGCGCGGCTCAGCCTGAGCTGGCAGCCCAAAAGCCAGTGTCTGGAGATGGGGTTTCGCAAAGCGGGCGGCAACGACATTATTAATGTCACCCGCTGCCCGGTGTTGGTGCCCCGTCTTGAGGCATTACTGGCGCCGCTGCGCGAATGCCTGAGCGGGTTGCAGGCAGTGCGTCAACTTGGCCATGTTGAACTGGTGGAAGCCGATAATGGTCCATTAATGGTTTTGCGTCACACTGCTGCATTAAGTGCAACAGACAGAGAAAAACTGGAACAGTTTTCGCATTCTCAGGAACTCTCTCTGTATCTCGCGCCACAAAGCGAGATACTAGAACAGGTTAGCGGAGAATCTCCCTGGTACAGCTCTGACGGGCTACGCTTAACGTTCAGCCCGCGGGATTTTATTCAGGTTAACGATGGTGTTAACCAGCAGATGGTGGCGCGAGCGCTGGAATGGCTCGATGTGCAGCCCGGCGACCGGGTGCTGGACCTGTTCTGCGGCATGGGCAATTTCACGCTGCCACTGGCGAAACGCGCCGCCAGCGTGGTCGGTGTGGAGGGCGTCGCCGATCTGGTGGCGAAAGCGCAGGATAACGCGCAACAGAATGGCTTGCAGAATGTGACATTCTTTCATGAAAATCTGGAGGAAGATGTCACGAAACAGCCCTGGGCAAGCCGTGGTTTTGACAAAGTTTTACTCGATCCGGCACGCGCAGGCGCTGCCGGAGTGATGAAACATATTCTAAAATTGTCGCCGGGCAGAGTGGTGTACGTTTCTTGTAACCCCGCCACCCTTGCCCGCGACAGTGAAGCGCTATTGGATGCGGGTTACCAGATCCAGCGGCTGGCGATGCTGGACATGTTCCCGCACACTGGCCACCTGGAATCGATGGTGTTGTTTGTGAATCACAAATGATTAATTTCGGCTTGTCGAGTTCGACAGGCCCGGTCCCTGAAAGGAGAGGACAATGGTTGCGGTACGCAGTGCGCATTTGAACAAAGCGGGTGAATTCGATCCGGCCAAATGGATCGCGAGTCTGGGGATCACCAGTCAGCCGTCGTGTGAACGCTTAACCGAAACCTGGGCATATTGTCTGCGACAAACACAGGGACACCCGAACGCGGAATTACTGCTGTGGCGCGGTGTGGAGATGGTAGAGATCCTCTCCATGCTGAGCATGGATACCGACACGCTGCGTGCGGCGCTGCTGTTCCCGCTGGCCGATGCGGAAGTGGTCAGCGAAGAGGTGCTGCGTGAAAGCGTCGGCACGTCGGTGGTCAACCTGATCCATGGCGTACGCGATATGGCGGCTATCCGCCAGCTGAAAGCTACCCATACTGATTCCGTCTCCTCCGAACAAGTCGATAACGTTCGTCGTATGCTGCTGGCGATGGTGGATGATTTCCGCTGTGTAGTTATCAAGCTGGCGGAACGTATCGCCCATCTACGTGAAGTGAAAGATGCGCCGGAAGATGAGCGCGTACTGGCGGCGAAAGAGTGTACCAATATCTACGCGCCGCTGGCGAACCGGCTGGGAATCGGGCAGCTCAAATGGGAACTTGAGGATTACTGCTTCCGTTACCTGCATCCGGCGGAGTACAAACGCATCGCCAAGCTGCTGCACGAACGCCGTATCGATCGCGAACACTACATTGACGAATTTGTTGGGCATTTGCGTGCCGAAATGAAGACCGAAGGCGTCAAAGCGGAAGTGTATGGCCGCCCGAAACACATCTACAGCATCTGGCGCAAAATGCAGAAAAAACACCTCGCCTTTGATGAGCTGTTTGATGTGCGCGCCGTGCGTATCGTCGCTGAGCGTTTACAGGACTGCTACGCTGCGCTCGGGATCGTACACACCCATTACCGCCATCTGCCGGATGAGTTTGACGATTACGTCGCGAACCCAAAGCCGAACGGTTACCAGTCTATCCACACGGTGGTGCTTGGGCCGGGCGGTAAAACCGTTGAAATCCAGATTCGTACCCGCCAGATGCATGAAGATGCAGAGCTTGGCGTCGCTGCACACTGGAAATACAAAGAGGGCACGGCTACAGTTGGCGGCCCGCGTTCGGCGCACGAAGACCGCATTGCATGGCTGCGTAAACTGATCGCCTGGCAGGAAGAGATGGCCGATTCCGGCGAGATGCTCGACGAAGTTCGCAGCCAGGTGTTCGACGACCGTGTGTATGTCTTTACCCCGAAAGGCGATGTGGTGGACTTGCCTGCAGGTTCGACGCCGCTGGATTTTGCGTACCATATTCACAGCGATGTCGGGCACCGTTGCATTGGCGCCAAGATTGGCGGGCGCATCGTACCGTTCACTTATCAGTTGCAGATGGGCGATCAGATCGAAATTATCACCCAGAAGCAACCGAACCCAAGCCGCGACTGGCTGAACCCTAACCTGGGGTACGTGACCACCAGCCGTGGGCGCTCGAAGATCCACGCCTGGTTCCGGAAACAGGATCGCGACAAAAACATTCTTGCGGGGCGTCAGATCCTCGACGATGAGCTGGCCCATCTTGGCATTAGCCTGAAAGAGGCAGAAAAATTCCTGCTGCCGCGCTACAACTTTAACGAGCTGGACGAGTTGCTGGCGGCAATCGGCGGTGGGGATATCCGTCTCAATCAGATGGTGAATTTCCTGCAGTCGCAGTTCAATAAACCGAGCGCCGAGGAGCAGGACGCCGCCGCGCTGAAGCAACTGCAACAGAAAACGTACACACCGCAAAGTCGCAGTAAAGACAATGGCCGCGTCGTTGTCGAAGGCGTAGGCAATCTGATGCACCATATCGCGCGTTGCTGCCAGCCGATCCCGGGGGATGAAATCGTCGGTTTTATCACCCAGGGCCGCGGGATCTCCATTCACCGCGCCGACTGTGATCAGTTGGAAGAGCTGCGTAACGTGGCACCGGAACGTATCGTCGACGCCGTCTGGGGCGAAAGCTACTCGGCGGGTTACTCGCTGGTGGTGCGCGTCACGGCGAACGACCGTAGCGGTTTGCTGCGCGACATCACCACCATTCTCGCCAATGAGAAGGTGAACGTGCTCGGCGTTGCCAGCCGCAGCGACACCAAAGAACAGCTGGCCACCATCGATATGAATATCGAAATCTACAACCTGCAAGTGCTGGGCCGCGTGCTCGGCAAACTCAACCAGGTGCCGGACGTCATCGACGCTCGTCGCCTGCATGGTGGCTGATTTTCTCTTCATCCGAGCCTCGTCCTGATGGGCGAGGCTCAACACTCATTACCAGGGATTTCTCATGACTCAAATCGATCGTCTGCTCGGGATTATGCAACGCCTGCGCGATCCAGAAACCGGCTGCCCGTGGGACAAGGAGCAGACTTACGCCACCATTGCGCCTTACACGCTGGAAGAGACGTACGAAGTGCTGGACGCTATTTCGCGCGAAGATTTTGACGACTTACGCGGCGAACTGGGTGACCTGCTGTTCCAGGTGGTTTTTTATGCGCAGATGGCGCAGGAAGAAGGGCGTTTCGATTTCAACGACATTTGCGCCGCCATCAGCGACAAACTGGAGCGTCGTCACCCGCACATTTTCGGTGGCGCACATGCGGGAAACAGCACGGAAGTGCTGGCGCGTTGGGAGCAAATTAAAAGCGAAGAGCGTGCGGAAAAATCTCAGCACTCGGCGCTTGACGATATTCCCCACAGCCTGCCTGCGCTGATGCGTGCGCACAAAATTCAGAAGCGCTGCTCGACTGTCGGCTTTGACTGGACGTCGCTTGGCCCGGTGCTCGACAAAGTGTACGAAGAGATCGACGAAGTGATGGATGAAGCCAAACAAGCGGTGGTAGACGACGCGAAACTGGAAGAAGAGGTCGGCGATTTGTTGTTTGCGACCGTCAACCTTTCGCGTCATCTTGGCGTCAAAGCGGAAGTGGCGTTGCAAAAAGCCAACCTGAAATTTGAGCGGCGTTTTCGTGAAGTTGAGCGCATTGTGCGCGAACGCGGTCTGGAAATGACCGGTGTAGATCTGGAAACAATGGAAAATGTCTGGCAACAAGTAAAACGCCAGGAACATGATCTTTAAAGCATTTGTTCCAGTAAGCGCGATTTGTGTGATTTTTAAAATAACAAGCGCTTGATTTGCGTCAAAAACATTTACCCAAAAGTGGCTATTTTCACACTCCTTAAGTTTGTTGAAATGCCTTGAGAATCGCCTCTTCGAGTAATTCGGGTCGCAGCAAGGCGGCAACCGAGCGAATCTTCAGACGCAGCAAAATGTGCCGCGTCTGGGGTGAGCGACAGAAGCCAATGCAGATGCGGCCTGAAGAACAGAGGAGAGGGGCAATGAAAGTTTGTGGCGTAGACCATCATCGGGTATACTGCTTTCCCGTCTTGGTTATTCCATCGTCTTTTAAACCTAACTTCTCAGGTTCAGCATGACAACGAACTATATTTTTGTGACCGGCGGGGTCGTATCCTCTCTGGGTAAAGGCATTGCCGCAGCCTCCCTGGCAGCCATTCTTGAAGCCCGTGGCCTCAACGTCACCATGATGAAATTGGATCCCTACATTAACGTCGATCCAGGGACCATGAGTCCAATCCAGCATGGTGAAGTGTTCGTTACCGAAGACGGCGCTGAAACCGATCTGGATTTGGGTCACTACGAGCGTTTTATCCGCACCAAAATGACCCGTCGCAACAACTTCACCACTGGTCGTATCTACTCTGAGGTTCTGCGTAAAGAGCGTCGTGGCGACTATTTGGGCGCGACCGTACAGGTTATTCCGCACATCACCAACGCGATTAAAGAACGCATTATTGCCGGTGGCGAAGGTCATGACGTTGCGCTGGTTGAAATCGGCGGTACGGTGGGTGACATCGAATCCCTGCCGTTCCTTGAAGCTATCCGTCAGATGGCGGTAGAAGTGGGCCGTGAGCGCACTCTCTACATGCACCTGACGCTGGTGCCTTACATGGCGGCTTCCGGTGAAGTGAAAACCAAACCGACGCAGCACTCTGTTAAAGAGCTGCTCTCTATCGGTATTCAGCCAGATATTCTGATTTGCCGTTCCGATCGCGCGGTTCCTGCTAATGAACGCGCAAAAATTGCTTTGTTCTGTAACGTTCCAGAAAAAGCTGTGATTTCTCTGAAAGACGTCGATTCCATTTATAAAATCCCGGGCCTGTTGAAATCCCAGGGGCTGGACGATTATATTTGTAAACGATTCAGCTTGAACTGTCCGGAAGCAAATCTGGCCGAATGGGAACAGGTTATTTACGAAGAAGCGAATCCGTCAGGCGAAGTCACCATTGGTATGGTCGGTAAATACATTGAACTTCCGGACGCATACAAATCGGTTATTGAAGCACTGAAACACGGTGGCCTGAAAAACCGCGTAACCGTCAATATCAAGCTGATTGACTCGCAGGATGTTGAAACGCGCGGTGTAGAGATCTTAAAAGGTCTCGATGCGATTCTTATCCCTGGCGGCTTCGGCTACCGTGGTGTGGAAGGCAAGATCGCCACCGCGCGCTATGCGCGTGAAAACAATATTCCTTACTTGGGTATTTGCCTGGGTATGCAGGTTGCGTTGATTGAGTTCGCACGTAACGTAGTCGGGATGGAGAACGCCAACTCCACGGAATTTGTGCCAGACTGTAAATACCCGGTTGTGGCGCTTATTACCGAATGGCGTGACGAAGACGGCAACGTTGAGCAGCGTTCGGAGAAGAGCGATCTCGGTGGCACCATGCGCCTCGGCGCACAGCAGTGCCAGCTTGGTGATGACAGCCTGGTTCGCCAGTTGTATGGCGCGCCAACCATTATCGAACGCCATCGCCATCGTTACGAAGTCAACAATATGCTGTTGAAACAAATCGAAGCTGCGGGTCTGCGTGTTGCGGGCCGTTCCGGGGATGATCAGTTGGTCGAGATCATCGAAGTGCCGAATCATCCGTGGTTCGTCGCTTGTCAGTTCCACCCGGAATTTACTTCTACGCCGCGTGATGGACATCCGCTGTTTGCCGGTTTTGTCAAAGCCGCCAGCGAGTATCAGAAGCGCCAGGCGAAGTAAAAAAGTTACAACAGCAACGCGTACCATCGGTACGCGTTGTTTGTCTGGAGTTTTAGTTTAACTTGTACTGAGGAAAACCTAATGTCCAAAATCGTTAAAGTCATCGGTCGTGAAATCATCGACTCCCGTGGTAACCCGACTGTTGAAGCCGAAGTACACCTGGAAGGTGGTTTCGTAGGTCTGGCTGCTGCGCCGTCAGGTGCTTCCACTGGTTCCCGCGAAGCGCTGGAACTGCGCGATGGCGACAAATCCCGCTTCATGGGTAAAGGCGTACTGAAAGCGGTTGGCGCGGTTAACGGTCCGATCGCTCAGGCAATCCTGGGCAAAGACGCGAAAGACCAGGCCGGCATCGACAAAATCATGATCGATCTGGATGGTACCGAAAACAAATCTAACTTCGGCGCGAACGCCATCCTGGCTGTTTCTCTGGCTACCGCTAAAGCTGCTGCTGCCTCTAAAGGCCTGCCGCTGTACGCACACATCGCTGAACTGAACGGCACCCCGGGTAAATACTCCATGCCGGTTCCGATGATGAACATCATCAACGGTGGTGAGCACGCTGATAACAACGTCGACATTCAGGAGTTCATGATTCAGCCGGTTGGCGCGAAAACCCTGAAAGAAGCTGTACGTATGGGTTCAGAAGTGTTCCATAACCTGGCGAAAGTACTGAAATCCAAAGGCATGAACACGGCTGTGGGTGACGAAGGTGGCTACGCGCCGAACCTGGGTTCCAACGCAGAAGCACTGGCTGTTATCGCTGAAGCGGTTAAAGCTGCGGGCTACGAGCTGGGCAAAGACATCACTCTGGCGATGGACTGTGCAGCATCTGAGTTCTACAAAGACGGTAAATACGTTCTGGCTGGCGAAGGCAACAAAGCGTTCACCTCTGAAGAGTTCACTCACTTCCTGGAAGATCTGACCAAACAGTATCCGATCGTTTCCATCGAAGATGGTCTGGACGAATCTGACTGGGCTGGCTTTGCTTACCAGACCAAAGTGCTGGGCGACAAAATCCAGCTGGTGGGCGACGACCTGTTCGTAACCAACACCAAGATCCTGAAAGAAGGCATCGAAAAAGGCATCGTTAACTCCATCCTGATCAAATTCAACCAGATCGGTTCTCTGACCGAAACGCTGGCTGCGATCAAAATGGCGAAAGACGCTGGCTACACCGCTGTCATCTCTCACCGTTCTGGCGAAACTGAAGACGCTACCATCGCTGACCTGGCTGTTGGTACCGCTGCAGGCCAGATCAAAACCGGTTCTATGAGCCGTTCTGACCGCGTTGCTAAATACAACCAGCTGATTCGTATCGAAGAAGCGCTGGGTGATCAAGCACCGTTCAACGGTCGTAAAGAGATCAAAGGCCAGGCGTAATCGCTAAGCGTTGATCAAATAAAAATGCCAGTCAGTTGACTGGCATTTTTTTTGGCTTTTGACTATTTAAAATCGACTTCCATCTGCTGCGGTATCGTCAGACCGCGCGTTGTCTGCACGCAGCGGGCGATATAGTCAGTAAATCGCGGCGGCTTCGGCATACCCATACTGAGCAGCTTATCATTGCTGAAACGCACGTTAAGCGTGGCAAACGCTCCGTAAAGACGCATCGCTTTCAGCATCAGGCGCTCGTTGCACGGCCCGAAGATATCTTTCAGCTCGCGGCGCATTTTCACCAGCGTTTCATAACTAACCTGCGCGTATTTATCGCCAACCGGCGCTTTTTCCAGCGCTTTCGCCATTGCCCTGTCGATATCGGCAAAGCGGACGCTATTCTCTTCTCCGGCCGAGATATGCACCACTTCACCCTGTGCAATCTCTCCGCTAAGCAGCATCAGCAGCGCATCGGCGCAGTAATCCACCGGGATCACATCCACGCGATCTTCCAGCGAACACATAAATTTTTGCAGCATCAGCCCCATGCTGAACACCCAGAAGATACTGGTAGACGGCGTGCAACCGTGGCTGGTGTGGCCGACGACAATCGATGGCCGTGCGATCACCAGCGGCAACTGCGGGCACTCTTTGCGCATCAGTTGTTCGATAGTGGATTTGGAGTGCGTATAGGTCACCAGGTGCTCGGCATTCTCGCGAAACTCGCTGCTTTCCGGTACCAGTGAATCGGGCTCCGGGGTACACGACATCGCGGTGCCAACGTGCAGAAAACGCTGTAACCCGGCAACGTGCGACATCCGGCGTGCAAATGTCAACGTGCCTTCCACGTTGACTTTCCACACCAGCGGATTGTTACCAAAAGAGGCCACGGCTGCGCAGTTCAGCACGTGGGTGACATTTTCCAGACGTGGATCGGCAATAAAACCTTCTGGTTCGCCCAAATCGCCGAGCAGGATCTGCGACGTCGAAAGCGAGTTCAGCACCTCATCACTGAGGTTGAATTTGCGCATATTGCTTTTAACGCGCGCAAGCCCGGCTTCGCTATCTTCGGCGCGAACCAGCAGCAATAAATTCATCGGTAGATTGTCGTGAAGAATTTTTTCTAATACCGCCCCGCCAAGAAACCCAGTGACACCCGTAATCAATAATGTATTCATCAACGCTTTCTCATCATGGTTGTTGTGGCGGATTGTAGGCACAGAAAGCTAAACGCCATATCAATAAAATGACGTACAAAAACGGGGTTTCTTAAGCTGGTTTTAAGGAAGGAAGCGCAGGGGATTTGTCTACGACACCCAATAAAATAAAAGATTCCGCCACGTTTCGGAAAATATTTATATCGATGATATTTAATAGATTATTTTTAGTTTATTAGCCTGCGAATTATTCATGGATATAATTCAAAACGTAAAATAAATAATATCTTGTTACGTGTTTTTTTTGCGCTTTACGGCTCACCAATTTCCTGAAGAGCCGCTGCCGTCACTCGAACCGCCACCACCGCTGGAACTGTCGCTACTGCTATGCCCGGAACTTTCGCTGCTGGTGTAATGAGTTGTGTCGGTACTGGCCTCGCCTCCACGTGAATAATTGAGCTGCCTGCTCTCACGATATTTTTGCCGGCCTACGGCGGTAAGCCGCTGTGGGTAGAGCAACCATACGCACAACATCATCAGCAAAATAAAAGCGGGCACGGCAGCGCAGAATATCGTAAAAGGCAGCAGCAAAGGGTTTTGTTCACTGTACGCGAACAAAATCACGGCCAGAGGACAGGCGATAAAAAACAGTCCTGCCAGCGTGCGGATTTTGCCTTTGATCGTCAGGGCAATGATGACCACCGCCAACACAATCAAACTCTTCCACAGGGAAAACCAGGCGGCCATTTGCTGGAAAAATGACGGAGGTTGAGCTTTAGGTAGCGGCTGGCTGGCAAGCACGGTGCTGATCCCCTCAACGCCGCGCACAATTCCGGTATTCAGGTCATTCTGCCGGAAGGCTGGAATCATATATTCATCAATGATTTGCTTTGCCAGCGCGTTGGTTAACATGTCCTCAAGGCCGCTTCCCACTTCGATACGCACTTTTCTGTCCTGCCACGCGACCAGCACCAACACGCCGTCATTACGCCGGGCATCGCCAAGCTGCCAGCGGTTAAAAACCTCGTTGGCAAAGTGTTCGATGGTTTCGCCATTTGTCGTGGGTATCAGCAGTAGAGCGGTTTGTGTCCCTGTACGGGCATTCAGATCGCTTACCTGCTGGATAAGCGCTTTACGCTGCCAGAGGCTTAACTGATTTTCGGGATCGTTAACCACGCCATTCATCGGTGGAACAGGCACAGCCAGCGCCGGAAGGGTAAAACTCAGCACCAGCAGCAGTGCCAGTATGCGCGCCATTTGCATCATCCTTGCGAGGCAAATCAGGGAAAGAACCGTCATAGGATAGCGGCTGAAAGCCGGTAATGACAATTTGCCATAACTGATAGTTTTCATTATCAGGAAGTTAAATCGCCCGCTGTGCGCGGCGCAAATGGCACATGATCCCCTGAAGGTTATCTGCAATAATGGCGTTTTTCCCTGGTAATAAGAGCGACGATGCAGTACCCGATTAACGAGATGTTCCAGACCCTGCAAGGCGAGGGTTATTTCACCGGCGTTCCCGCCATTTTTATTCGTTTACAGGGATGCCCGGTTGGTTGCGCCTGGTGCGATACCAAACACACCTGGGATAAGCTCGCAGATCGGGAGGTGTCGCTGTACAGCATTCTCGCGAAGACCAAAGAGAGCGACAAATGGGGCGCGGCAAGCAGTGAAGATTTGCTCGCCATTATCCAGCGCCAGGGCTGGACAGCACGCCATGTGGTCATTACAGGTGGTGAGCCCTGCATACACGATCTCTCGGCGTTGACCACGCTGCTGGAGCACAACGGCTTTAGCTGTCAGATTGAAACCAGCGGCACGCACGAGGTTCGTACGTCGCACACCACCTGGGTCACCGTATCGCCGAAAGTGAATATGCGTGGTGGTTATGATGTCCTCCAGCAGGCGCTGGAGCGCGCCGATGAGATTAAGCACCCTGTTGGCCGCCTGCGCGATATTGAGGCGCTGGACGAGCTTTTGGCACAACTGCACGATGATAAACAGCGGGTCATCGCCTTGCAGCCGATAAGCCAGAAAGAGGATGCGACGCGCTTGTGTATTGAAACCTGTATCGCCCGCAACTGGCGACTGTCGATGCAGACACACAAATATCTCAATATTGCTTAATAGAAACCCGCCACTGGCGGGTTTTTTTATACAGAAAGGGAAAATAAAGTGATTATTCCGAAGTGAATTCTCGTGATAATTTAATTTTGACCTTTATCAAGTGCCATTTTATTTATCTGTGTTAGAAAACGTCCGGTCACGATATTTAAATATTGCAAAAGGTTGCTTCATTATTATGCGGCGCTGCCTTTTTTTCTAAAAGGATTTTGGAACAAGCAATGTCAATGAGATCAATTAATAATTTTTCGCTGGACTTTTTTTTCTTACAGGGGAAAACCGCTATTGTCACCGGCGGTAATAGTGGATTAGGACAGGCATTTTCCGTTGCGCTGGCAAAAGCCGGGGCAAATGTTTTTATTCCGGCGATTACTTCAGACGGTGGGGAAACAGAAGAAGCCATTAGGCAACAGGGCGTAGATGTTGAATTTATGGAAATTGATATTACCGCCGAAGGCGCACCGCAAAAGATCATCAGCGCCTGCTGTGAACGCTTCGGTACGGTTGATATTTTGGTGAATAATGCGGGCATCTGCAAAATGAATAATGTCTGGGCGTTTAATCGTGCTGACTGGGATCCGATGATTAATGTAAATCTTACGGCTGCCTTTGAATTATGTCATGAAGCTGCAAAAGTGATGGCGAAAAACCTGCGTGGCAAAATTATCAATATTTGCTCGGTGCGTTCATTTTTAGGTCAACAGGGATCGCCGGCCTATTCCGCGACAAAACATGCGTTGGCCGGTTTAACAAAAGCCTATTGCGATGAATTAGCGCAATTTAATATTCAAGTGAATGGTATTGCGCCGGGATATTTCTCCACGGATATCACGCAGATAATTCGTAACGATCGCAAGCAATATAAATGGGGAATTGATCACACACCGGCTATGCGCTGGGGAGATACGCAGGATTTAATGGGGGCGGTAATTTTTCTCGCCAGCCGCGCCTCGGATTATGTGAATGGTCATTTGCTGGTCGTCGATGGCGGTTATCTGGTGCGTTAAACACACTGGTGTCTGCGGGCGGAGCAGATAAAGCATGGGCAAATGTGCTGTCAACCCGCAGACTTGCTCGGCTCGCAGGTTGACGGTACAAAAGTTGTTTATTCGCCGCGATAAACGCAGCCTGCCGTGCAGGTCTCTTTTACCATCACCGCGCTCAGCAGCGGCACCACCGGTTTCATCTGATCCCAAATCCATTTCGCCAGCACTTCACTGGTAGGGTTTTCCAGCCCTGGGATCTCATTCAAATAGTAGTGATCCAGGCGCTCGTAAAGCGGCTTAAACGCAGCTTTCAGCTCGGCGAAGTCCATTATCCAGCCGGTATAAGGATCCACCTCGCCGGTGATCTCCAGGCGCACCATAAACGAGTGGCCATGCAGACGACCGCATTTGTGCCCCTGTGGGACATGCGGCAGATGATGAGCGGCTTCGAAAGTGAAATCTTTAAACAACGTGGTCGACATAATGAACTCTCAGGCTTACAAAAAACCGCCGCATGGTAGCGGAAATGACCTTTTTTAGCATTAATTAAAATCACTAAAAGCGGTTACGGCTTAAGCTGAACCGCAACACATTCATTTTGTGAATATAATTCAACGAGTTATTTAACCTGTTTTAGTGTTAACAACTATAACTAAAACAGGTTAGTTCTTTTGGTTATTTATTATTTCCAACCTTTCTTTAATTGTTATTATCCCCACCGTTAACCTTAGTTTCACTTCACTTTTTTAAAATTATATCCCCATGGATTTCGCGGCATTGGCGCGTTCACAAGCTGCGCGAAAGACGAAAGGGAATTGCTACTGGAACAATACGACGCATGACGACCCAGGTCCCACCTTCCGCGTTGCTTCCGCTTAATCCGGAGCAACTGGCTCGCCTCCAGGCGGCCACCACTGATTTAACACCCACTCAGCTCGCCTGGGTTTCCGGCTATTTCTGGGGCGTGCTGAATCAGCAGCCAACTGGCGCGACGGTCGCTGCGACGCCGGTAGCAGAAGCTTCCTCGATTACGCTGATTTCTGCCTCGCAGACCGGTAACGCCCGCCGTGTAGCCGAAGCACTGCGCGATGACTTATTGGCGGCGAAACTCAATGTCACGCTGGTCAACGCGGGCGACTACAAATTCAAACAGATAGCGAATGAGAAACTGCTGATCGTCGTTGCCTCTACGCAGGGTGAAGGGGAAGCACCGGAAGAAGCCGTTGCGCTGCATAAATTCCTGTTCTCGAAAAAAGCGCCAAAACTGGATGGCACCGCCTTTGCGGTCTTCGGTCTGGGCGACACCTCGTATGAATTTTTCTGCCAGGCCGGGAAAGATTTCGACAGCAAGCTGGCGGAGCTGGGCGCTGAACGTCTGCTGGATCGCGTCGATGCGGATGTCGAATACCAGGCCGCAGCAGCAGAATGGCGCGCCCGTGTGGTTGAGGTGCTGAAAGCCCGTGCGCCAGCCTCTACGCCTGCGCAAACCGCTGTCGCCGCCAGTGGTGCGGTGAATGAAATTTTCTCCAGCCCGTACACCAAAGAAGCACCACTTAGCGCAAGCCTGTCGGTTAACCAGAAAATCACCGGGCGTGATTCAGAAAAAGATGTGCGCCATATCGAAATCGATTTGGGCGACTCCGGTCTGCGTTATCAGCCGGGCGATGCGCTCGGCGTCTGGTATCAGAACGATCCTGCGTTAGTCAAAGAGCTTGTTGAGCTGCTGTGGCTGAAAGGCGATGAGCCCGTCACGGTCGATGGCAAAACTCTGCCGCTCGCCGAAGCGTTGCAATGGCATTACGAATTGACGGTCAACACCGCCAATATCGTGGAGAATTACGCCACCCTGACGCGTAGCGAATCGTTGCTGCCGCTGGTCGGCGATAAAGCGCAGTTGCAGCACTACGCCGCGACCACCCCGATTGTCGACATGGTGCGTTTCTCTCCGGCGCAGCTGGATGCGGATGCGCTGATTGGCCTGCTGCGCCCGCTGACGCCGCGCCTTTACTCGATTGCCTCTTCGCAGGCGGAAGTAGAGAGCGAAGTGCATATCACCGTCGGCGTGGTGCGTTATGACGTCGAAGGCCGCGCCCGTGCGGGCGGCGCCTCCAGCTTCCTCGCCGATCGCGTAGAAGAAGAGGGCGAAGTTCGCGTATTTATCGAGCATAACGATAATTTCCGCCTGCCAACGAATCCGCAAACGCCGGTGATCATGATTGGGCCGGGCACCGGTATCGCGCCGTTCCGCGCCTTTATGCAACAGCGCGCCGCCGATGAAGCGCCAGGCAAAAACTGGCTGTTCTTCGGCAATCCGCACTTTACCGAAGATTTCCTCTACCAGGTTGAGTGGCAGCGTTATGTGAAAGAGGGCGTGCTGAACCGCATCGATTTGGCCTGGTCCCGCGATCAAAAAGAAAAAGTTTACGTACAAGACAAACTGCGCGAGCAAGGCGCGGAACTGTGGCGCTGGATCAACGACGGTGCGCACATTTATGTCTGCGGCGACGCCAATCGCATGGCGAAAGACGTTGAGCAGGTTTTACTGGATGTGATTGCCGAATTTGGTGGCATGGACACCGAAGCGGCGGATGAATTTTTAAGTGAGCTGCGCGTTGAGCGCCGTTATCAGCGAGATGTCTACTAATGAGCGAAAAACACCCCGGCCCACTGGTGGTCGAAGGCAAACTGACCGACGCCGAACGTATGAAACGCGAAAGCAACTACCTGCGCGGTACGATTGCGGAAGATTTGCATGACGGTCTGACCGGCGGCTTCAACGGCGACAACTTTCTGCTGATCCGTTTTCACGGCATGTATCAGCAAGACGATCGCGATATCCGCGCCGAGCGTGCCGAGCAGAAACTGGAACCGCGCCACGCGATGATGCTGCGTTGCCGTTTGCCGGGTGGCGTCATCACCACTAAACAGTGGCAGGCGATTGATAAATTCGCCCACGACAACACCATTTACGGCAGCATCCGCCTGACCAACCGTCAGACGTTCCAGTTTCACGGCATTTTGAAGAAAAATGTGAAACCGGCGCACCAGATGCTGCACTCTGTTGGGCTGGACGCGCTGGCGACCGCCAACGACATGAACCGTAACGTGCTCTGTACTTCGAACCCGTACGAATCTGAACTGCACGCTGAAGCCTACGAGTGGGCGAAAAAGATCTCTGAACATCTGCTGCCGCGCACGCGCGCTTACGCCGAGATCTGGCTCGATCAGGAAAAAGTGGCGACCACGGATGAAGAGCCGATCTTGGGCCAGACTTACTTGCCGCGTAAGTTTAAAACCACAGTGGTTATTCCGCCGCAGAACGACATTGATCTGCACGCCAACGACATGAACTTCGTGGCGATTGCGGAAAACGGCAAGCTGGTGGGCTTTAACCTGCTGGTTGGCGGCGGTCTGTCTATCGAGCATGGCAACAAGAAAACGTACGCCCGCACGGCGAGCGAATTCGGTTATCTGCCGCTGGAACACACGCTGGCGGTCGCGGAAGCGGTGGTCACGACGCAGCGCGACTGGGGCAACCGCACCGATCGTAAAAACGCCAAAACCAAATACACGCTGGAGCGCGTTGGCGTTGAGACCTTCAAAGCGGAAGTTGAACGCCGCGCCGGGATCAAATTTGAACCGATCCGCCCGTACGAATTTACCGGTCGTGGCGATCGCATCGGTTGGGTGAAAGGCATCGACAATAAATGGCACCTGACGCTGTTTATTGAAAACGGCCGTATTCTGGATTACCCGGGCCGTCCGCTGAAAACCGGCTTGCTGGAAATTGCCAGGATCCACAAAGGCGAGTTCCGCATTACCGCTAACCAGAACCTGATCATCGCCGGTGTGCCGGAAAGTCAGAAAGCGAAGATCGAAAAACTGGCGCGCAGCCACGGGCTGATGGACGCGGTAAAACCGCAGCGCGAAAACTCAATGGCCTGTGTGTCGTTCCCGACCTGCCCGCTGGCGATGGCGGAAGCTGAGCGTTTCCTGCCTTCGTTTGTCGATAAAGTCGAAGCGGTGATGGAAAAACACGGCGTGGGCGATGACCACATTGTGCTGCGTGTGACTGGCTGCCCGAACGGCTGCGGTCGTGCGATGCTGGCGGAAATCGGCCTGGTCGGCAAAGCGCCGGGACGCTATAACTTGCATATCGGCGGTAATCGCAGTGGCACACGCATTCCGCGCATGTACCGCGAAAACATTACTGAACCCGAAATTCTGAGCGCTATCGATGAACTGGTCGCCCGCTGGGCGAACGAGCGTGAAGAGGGCGAAGGTTTTGGCGACTTCACCATCCGCGCTGGAATTATCCGCCCGGTGCTCGATCCGGCGCGGGATTTCTGGGAATAACGCCTGAATCCTTCCTCTCCGGCCGGGGAGGAAGAGGTGATAAGAGAGGTCAATATGTCCGTACTCGATCTGAACGCGCTAAACGAGCTGCCCAAAGTAGACCGCATACTGCAGCTTTCTGAAACCAACGCGCAGCTTGAGAAACTCAGCGCTGAAGAGCGTGTCGCTTGGGCGCTGGAAAACCTGCCGGGTGAATATGTGCTCTCCTCAAGCTTTGGCATTCAGGCGGCGGTGAGCCTGCATCTGGTAAACCAGGTGCGCCCGGATATCCCGGTGATCCTCACCGATACCGGTTATCTGTTCCCGGAAACCTACCAGTTTATCGACGAGCTAACGGACAAGCTCAAGCTGAACCTGAAAATCTACCGCGCCGAGCAAAGCCCGGCCTGGCAGGAAGCGCGCTACGGAAAACTGTGGGAGCAGGGCGTTGAAGGGATTGAAAAATATAACCACATCAACAAAGTCGAGCCGATGAACCGCGCGCTGGCCGAACTGAACGCCAAAACCTGGTTTGCCGGGCTGCGCCGCGAGCAATCCGGCAGCCGCGCCACATTGCCGGTGCTGGCTATCCAGCGCGGTGTGTTCAAAGTGTTGCCGATTATCGACTGGGATAACCGCACGGTTTACCAGTACCTGCAAAAACACGGGCTGAATTACCACCCGCTGTGGGATCAGGGCTACCTTTCGGTGGGCGACACGCACACCACCCGCAAATGGGAACCGGGCATGGCAGAAGAAGAGACCCGCTTCTTCGGCCTGAAACGCGAATGCGGGCTGCACGAAGGTTGATTTTCTCCCTCTCCTTTGACGGAGAGGTTTTTTGTTACCCCATCACACTCACATGCGCCGCCACAATGCGCCAGCCCCACGGGAACTTCACCCAGGTCTGCATCTGGCGGCCAATTTTCTCACTGTTTTCCCGCGTAAACTCGGTGCTCGCCACCGCCATATCATCGCCAAAAGTGGTGATAGTGGTATTGCGTAGCACGCGCTCAAGCCCGCTTGAGGGGCGCGCGTTGCGAAAATCTCGGATCGCGGCGATGCCGTACAGGTTTTCGGTCGCGCCGTAACGCACAGTGCGTGAGTCATCCCAGAACAGCTCGTCCAGCACATCAATATCGTTGCTGATAAGCGCCTGCTCATAGCGGTAAAACGCGGTGGTCACTTCATTGAGGATCGCCGGGCGATCAACATTATCTCGGTTCATGCTGCATCCTGTGGGAAAAGAAGACCGGCCTGCTCCAGCCGCCAGGCGGCCTGTAAACAGCGCGCTTCCTGCCAGGGCGCGCCAATAATCTGTACGCCTAT
Source organism: Kosakonia sacchari SP1 (assembly GCF_000300455.3). NCBI lineage: Bacteria > Pseudomonadati > Pseudomonadota > Gammaproteobacteria > Enterobacterales > Enterobacteriaceae > Kosakonia > Kosakonia sacchari. Next base: position 3,865,812 of record NZ_CP007215.2, on the reverse strand, counting down.
CGGTAAACCGCTGGCGGTTTTCAGCGCCACGGTCACCACCGGCAAGCCAAGAAAGGAGATGGGCTGCGTCAGCATCCCCATGCTCGCTTTTATGGGTAAATCGACGCCGTTAATGTGCATGGTCTGCGCGCCAATCGGTGTGGCACAGCAGGGTGTTGCCGGGGCTAACAGCAGATCAACGTTATCAAAAAGCGGCAGCGTTTTGTCGCGAAACCAGGCGCGGAAGCGCTGTGCCTGCGTGTACCAGGCCGAGGGCGTCATCGCGCCCGCCAGCAGGCGTTCGCGTGAGTTGGGTTCAAACGTATCGGCATCGGTACGCAGGGCGGGTAAATAGTGGTTGCCGCCTTCCGCCGCCGACAGCAAAAAGGCTGCCGTTCGCGCCAGTTCTGCTTCCGGCAGCGTCATCGCATTGTCAGCATTCAGCGCTCGCGCCACACGGGCAACGGCCTGGCGCGCATCCTCATCGCACCAGCTTGTGAAATACCCCTCCAGCACGGCGCAGCGCAGCCTGTTTTCCCCATGCAACTGCGGCAAGGCCGCATCACAGGCACGATCCGATTGCCAGCGATCCTCGGGATCGTGCCCCTGCAAAGCGTCATACACCTGCGTCAGATCCTCAACGCTACGCGCCAGCGGGCCGATATGATCGAGGCTGGCGACAAACGGATGGCTACCGCTGCGCGACAGGCGGCCAAATGTTGGTTTCAGCCCGTTAATACCGCACAGCGAAGCGGGCACGCGGATTGAACCGTTGGTGTCGCTGCCAAGCGAAAAATTGACCATTCCCGCCGCGACAGCCGCCGCCGAACCGCCGGACGAGCCGCCCGCGATACGCTGCGGATCGCGTGGGTTGCGCGTTGCGCCGTAATGGCTATTTTCGGTGGTAAAACCATAAGCGTAGGCATCCATATTCAGCGCGCCAGCGAGCATCGCGCCCGCGCGTGTCAACCGGCGAAGCGCAAAAGCATCGGCCGTTGCGGGCGGTTGCTGGCTGAAGAGTTTCGCCCCGGCAAGCGTGGTGACACCTTCGATATCAAACAGGTTTTTCACCGCATAGGGTACGCCTGCCAGCGCGGGCAATGCTTCGCCCTTCGCGATTTGCCGGTCGATTTGCGCGGCCTCAGCCAGCATTCGCATGGCAGTGATGGTTGTGAAGGCGTTGATGCGCGGATTGTCGCGCTCAATACACACCAGCGTCTGCTGCGCCAGTTCACTGGCGCTAAAGGTTTTTTCCCGCAGGCCATGCTGAATATCAGCAATCGATAAATTCATAACCGGTACTCTCCTGCGCCTTCCTGGCGGTGCGGCAGCGTAAAAGCCATTAGCGGTTGCGCCATCGCGGCGATTCTGGCGAGCTGGATTTCCAGCTCGGCGCGGCGTGCGTTATCCAGCGGCACATTAAGCAGTTGTTCCATCAGCCGGATATAGGTCGGCCAGTCAAATGGTGTATTCATCATCGCCCCTTAAAATCCCGCCGCGCTGCCATTACTGCGCGGATCGTAAGCCCCTTCCAGCATGCCGCTGGTGTGGCGCACAATCGCCCCTGCGTGACCGGTCGCTTCGCTCATTCCCGGCAACCACTCAACCTCATGCCCCAACGCCCGCAGCGCCTGGAATGTCTCTTCGCTAAAGCGTCCTTCCAGTTTCAGGCTATCGGATAGCTGCCCCCATGTGCGACCCAGCAACCAGCGTGGGGCGCAAACCGCCTCCTGCAACGGCATGCCCTGCATTACATGGCGGGTAAAAATGGCGGCCTGCGTTTGCGGCTGACCGTCGCCACCCATGGTGCCGTAAACCAGCGTGCGCCCATCTTTCAGCCGCGCGGCGGCGGGGTTTAAGGTGTGGAACGGCTGTTTACCTGGCATCAGCGCCAGCAGATGCGCCGGATCAAGGCTAAAGGCCGCGCCACGGTTTTGCAGCAGCACGCCACTTTCCGGCAGCACCACGCCGCTGCCAAATTCGTGATAAATACTCTGGATAAACGACACCGCCAGCCCGTTTTTATCGATAACCCCCATCCACACGGTATCGCCCGGCCCTTTCCCCTGACCCCAGGGCGCGGCGCGTTGCTCATCAATGCTGGCCGCCAGTTGCTCCAGCGGCGCTTGTTCCAGCAGGCTCTGTACTGGCAGCGTGACGTGGCGCGGATCGGTGATGTAGCGATCGCGCAGGCCGAAGGCTTTCTTGGTCGCTTCCACAATGCGGTGAATGGTCTGCACTTCGCTGGCCTGCGCCATCTCCAGATGATCGGTAATGCCGAGGATGGCCAGCGATACCAGCCCCTGCGTCGGCGGTGTCATATTGAAAATGTCGCCCTGACTATGGCTGAGCTTCAACGGCACGCGGCGTTGGGCGCGATGGTTCGCCAGATCCTGGGCGGTTATGGGTAAACCCAACGCCTGCATTTCGCTGGCGATCAACTGCGCCAGCGGGCCACGGTAAAAACTCTCCAGCCCTTCGGTGGCAAGCTGGGTCAGCGTGCGGGCAAGTTTCGGCTGACAAAAACGGCTGCCTGCCAGCGGGGCATTGCCTTGCGGTAAAAAGGTGTCTGCAAAACCAGGGATATCCACCAGTTCCGCATATTTACTTTGCGTGGCGCTGGCCTGCGACTGGGTGACCGGAATGCCGTCGGCGGCGTAGCGAATCGCATCGGCCAGTAACCGTGAGAGCGGAAGCTGCCCGCCACCGAGCGCGGCAGAAACCTTCAGCGCCTCATCCCAGCCGCTGAGCGTGCCGGGTACGGTTAGCGCGGCAAGCGTCCCGCGATGGGGAATATTCGCGTGGCCTGCGTAAAACTCGCATGTTGCGTGTTGCCCGGCCGCACCGCTGGCGTCAATGGCGAGCGGTTCGCCCTCTGGCGGCACAATCAACCAGAAGCCGTCGCCGCCGATGCCGTTCATGTGCGGGTAGGCCACCGCAATGGTTGCTGCTGCCGCTACCATCGCTTCAATTGCGTCGCCACCGTGGCGCAGCACCGACAACGCCGATTCGCTGGCGAGATGGTGCGGTGTCACCGCCATGCCGGAGGGGGCCATATTACTTTGCATCGTCACGCTTCCTGTTTTCTGCGGGTAAGTGCAGAACACTAAGCAAGAGCTGTTCCAGATTGACGGCAGGTGTTTCACTGTGTCAGCTTAGCCTGAAACAAAAGTTGCAGGAGAAGCTATGCAGCAGCTGGATGAGCGTTTACGGGCGAGCTTTGACGAGCTATCCCCACAAGAACAACGAGTTGCCTCGTTTATCATTGATCATTTCGACGATCTGGTGAGCTACAACAGCGCCGAACTGGCGCGTTTGAGCGGGGTATCAAAAGCGACCGTCAGCCGTTTGTTTAAGCGCCTGGGCTACGATCGTTTCAAAGAGATGCGCGATGAACTGCGCACGCTGCGCCAGAGCGGTATGCCGCTGACCGAGAACCGCGACGCGGTGCAGGGCAACACACTGCTGGCGCGCCATTACAAGCAGGAGATGGCGAACCTGACGCTGTGGGTCAATACGCTGGATGCCGGGCAATTCGCCGACATCGTCACCGCACTCAACACGGCGAAGCGGGTTTTTATTTTGGGCCTGCGTAATAGCGCCCCCGTGGCGCTACATCTGCGCCAGCAACTGCTGCAAAGCCGTGGTCAGGTGCTGCTGATGCCGCAGCCGGGACAGACGCTGGCGGAAGAAGTGGTCGACATCACCCCGAACGATATGGTGGTGGTGGTGGCTTTTCGCCGCCGCCCGCGCGTAGTGCGCCCGCTGCTGGACGTGTTGCATCAGCAGGGTATTCCGCTGCTGGCAATCAGTGAACCGCAGGCGGCCAGCATTAAGCCGCTGTGCCGCTGGCACATCGGTTTGCCGCTGGAGAGCGTCTCCGCGTTCGACAGCTACAGCAGCGCCATGAGCCTGGTTAATTTGTTGTCCAATGCCGTGCTGCACACCGCGCTGAGCGAAGGGCGCCAGCGAATTCACCACATCGCTTCGCTGTACGATGAACTGGATGAGCTTGAACACCGTTAATGCACTATAACGGTGCTTATGCACCATTCTGATGTGTTATGACGGGGCGTTAAACGCCCCGTTTTCTTATGGTTTTCGCCATCAAATAGCGGCTAGCCAGCGCTGGTGTCGTTTTTTTGCCTGTGGCACATTAGTTGCAGAATTTAATTCAAAGAATCTTTTGTTTCATTTCTTACGCTGTCGCAGACTAAAGGACGCGCCCATGTTTGATTTCCAGCAGTTCCCGCAAATTAATCCGCCTTCGCGCCTGTTGATGGGGCCGGGGCCAATCAACGCCGACCCGCGTGTTTTGCGGGCGATGGCGAGCCAGTTGGTAGGGCAATACGATCCGGTGATGACCGGCTACATGAACGAAGTGATGGCGCTCTACCGCGAGGTATTTCGCACTGAAAACCGCTGGACGATGCTGGTGGATGGCACCTCACGCGCGGGTATCGAGGCGATCCTCGTTTCTGCCATTCGCCCGGGTGATAAGGTGCTGGTGCCGGTGTTTGGCCGTTTTGGTCATCTGCTGTGTGAAATTGCCCGCCGCTGCCGCGCTGAAGTCCATACCATTGAGGTGCCGTGGGGCGAGGTGTTTCGCCCGGGTCAGATTGAAGACGCCATCGTTCGCATCAAGCCGCGCCTGCTGTTAACGGTACACGGCGATACCTCGACCACCATGCTGCAACCGCTGGATCAATTAGGTGAAATTTGCCGCCGCCATGATGTGCTGTTTTATACCGACGCCACCGCCTCGCTCGGCGGTAACCCGTTAGAAAGCGATGCATGGGGCTTAGATGCCGTTTCCGCCGGGTTGCAGAAGTGTCTTGGCGGCCCGTCCGGTAGTTCGCCCATTACCCTCAGCCCGCGCATGGAAGCCGCTATACGCGCGCGCAAATGCGTAGAACAAGGCATTCGCACCGAGGCGCATCAGGATGGTGCAGAGGAGATGATCTACTCCAACTATTTCGACCTCGGCATGGTGATGGATTACTGGGGGCCGGAACGTCTGAACCACCACACGGAAGCGACCAGCATGCTGTTCGCCGCCCGCGAATGCGCGCGCATTATGCTTGAAGAGGGCATGGATAAGCTGATTGCGCGCCACGAACTGCACGGGCGCGCGCTGCTGGCGGGCATCCAGGGCATGGGGCTGGAAGTGTTCGGCGATATCCGGCACAAGATGAACAATGTTCTCGGTGTGCACATCCCGCAGGAAGTGCATGGCGAAGAGGTTCGTAAACGTCTGTTGGAAGATTTTCATATTGAAATTGGCACCTCGTTTGGCCCGCTGCAGGGCAAGATCTGGCGCATCGGCACCATGGGCTATAACGCGCGCAAAGATTGCGTGCTGCAAACGCTGACCGCGCTGGAAGCGGTGTTGAACCGGTTGGGTTTTCGCACCGTTCAGGGAGCGGGTATGCAGGCGGCATGGGATATTTACGAAGGAGTCAGTTAATGATGACGTCTTTCGATGCCGCGCAAGCCGCCAGCCGGGTTATGCAGCGCTGTGATGCGCTGGCGCAAATCAGCGAAACGCCGGGCCAACTCACCCGTGTTTATCTCTCGCCCCAGCATTTGCAGGCAAATGCGCTGGTTGCCGGGTGGATGCAGCAGGCGGGGATGCGCACCTGGCAGGATGCGGTCGGCAATATTTTTGGCCGTTACGAAGGTATCGAAGCGGGAAGCCAGGCGCTGCTGCTCGGTTCGCATCTTGATACCGTGCGCGATGCCGGGCGTTACGACGGTATGCTTGGTGTACTGGCGGCGATTGAGGTCGTTGATGGCCTGAACCGGGCCAACCTGCGCGGCAGGCAGGCGATCGAGATTGTCGGTTTTGCTGATGAAGAGGGCACGCGGTTTAACATCGCGCTGCTTGGCAGCCGTGGGCTGACCGGTAGCTGGCCGCAAACGTGGCTGGCCTGTGAAGATGCGCAGGGCGTCAGCGTGGCGCAGGCGCTGGAACAGGCCGGCCTGGATGCTGCGCAGATTGCTACTGCGCAGCGCCCGGTCGAGGATTTTTCCGCCTATCTGGAGCTACATATTGAACAGGGACCGGTGCTGGAAGACGCGGATCTGGCGCTCGGTGTGGTGACTGCCATCAATGGTGCGCGGCGGCTTAGTTGCCGTTTTACCGGTGAGGCCGGGCACGCCGGTACGGTGCCGATGCGTCATCGCCGTGATGCACTGACCGCTGCCGCCGAATGGATACAGATTATCGAGCAGGCAACGATAGATGCCGGCCCGGAGATGGTCGCCACCGTTGGCACATTGCAATGCGAACCCGGTGCGGTGAATGTGATCCCCGGCGCGGTTGGGCTTACGCTCGATATCCGTAGCCCGCAGGATGATAAGCGCGAAGCGTTGCTCAACCACTTGCTGGAGGAAGCCAACCGCATCGCCCGGCAACGCAGGCTTGAGTTCCGCCACGACATTTTTTACACCATCGCCGCCACGCCGTGCGATATGCCACTGCGTGAAGAACTGGCCGATGCGGTTCACACCGTGCAGGGGAAGGTGTTATCTCTGCCGAGCGGGGCAGGGCATGACGCTATCGCCATTGCGGAACGCTGGCCGTCGGCCATGTTGTTTGTGCGTTGTTATAAAGGCATCAGCCATCACCCGGCAGAAAGCGTGGCCTGTAGCGATGTCGCCCAGGCGCTGCGCGCCCTGAGCCTTGCGGTAGGAAAGCTGATTCACGCAGCGTAGCGTTAAGCTGTTACCACCGTGCCAGCGTGCGGTTATCGAGAATCACGGTAAAAATATCAACCTGCCATTCTGTTCGGGCACACCTGAACCGTGGCTGCTGTAATAGTGAATTCGCCATGCTGAGAGCAGGCCGGGTTTGCAGGCGCGGCAGGTTGTGTTGGTTTCTGTCTTCGACGTAGTGATTGAGAACGGGTTATTTTGCTTCCTCATCACTACGTCCCTGGCGCATTCAGGTTCTTCCCTCTTTGGTTCCTTTCTTCCCTTTTAGTGCATGGTTTGCACGCTAACTGTGCATTTCATCGCCTGTATCCACAGGTGCCTGCTACCTCCTCTGCGTTAGCAAAAAAATAAACATTAATAAATCAAAGTATTAACAAAAATTTATCGAACCAATGACGTATTGGTTCGCGAATTGCTTAGTAAATCACGGGGCATACAGACGGGATGATCAATAACTGTCTGTAATTAAATGAAAAGATAACGCGAAACGCGGATGAACCAATATGGAAAAACCGTCACGCTATCTGGCAAATTCCAGTACGGCGCTGGAACAACTTCGTGGGCTAATTCACCAGCATGAGTCAACACCAGGGACTCCTCTGCCCACGGAACGTGAACTGGCAGAAAACTTAGGCGTCGGGCGACGCGAAGTGCGTCGCGCGCTGGACGTGCTGGAAGAGGAGGGGCGGATCTGGCGCAAACAGGGCAAAGGCACCTTTATTGGCCCTGCGGCACCGGTTGCACCTCTTGCACTACAGGGACTGGTGCAACAAACCAATATGCTGGAAGTGATGGAAGCCCGTCTGCAAATTGAGCCCGGTCTTGCGCGACTGGCGGCGCTTCGCGCCAGCCCGGAAAACCTGGCGCTGATGCAGCGCATGCTGGAACGCATCGACAACGTTAACCCGGATGATCCGGATCTGAATGAGCTGTGGGACAGCGCGTTTCACCGGGCTATCGCCGAGGCGGCAGGAAACCGTCTGATGCTCGGTCTTTTTGACACGCTTGACGCGGTGCGGCGCGAACCTGCCTGGCACCATCTGCGGGAACTGGCGCGAACGCCAGCGAAAGTGGATCGCTACAACGATCACCACCACCGCATCATGATCGCTATTCGCCAGCGCCAGCCGCATGAGGCGGCGACGGCGATGCGCGAACATTTGCTCGACCTGCAACATGCGTTGATCCAGGCCATTCATCTTGAGGACGATACCCCATGACGACGATCCCGTTTAAAGAGACTGCGCCGGTGCTGCGTCTGCATAACCTGGAAGTGCAGTTTGCTGGCAGCCCGGTGAGCGTACTCGACAGGATTTCGCTCTCTGTCAAAAGTGGAGAAACGCTGGCGCTGGTTGGCGAATCCGGCTGCGGCAAAAGCATTACCTCGCTGGCGTTAATGGGGCTGCTGCCCGCCAGCGCGCAGATCCTTGGCGGTGAGATGCAGTTTCGCGGGCGTAACTTGCGCCAACTCTCCCCGCGCGAATATGCCGACCTGCGCGGTAACGAACTGGCGATGATTTTTCAGGAACCGATGACGTCGCTCAACCCGGCGTTTACGCTTGGCGACCAGCTCAGCGAAGCGGTGATACGCCACCAGAACGTGTCGGCGAACGCGGCGCGCGAGGCGGCGCTCCGCATCCTGGAAAAAGTGCAGATCCCGGCCGCGGAGATGCGTCTGAAAGCGTATCCGCACCAGCTTTCCGGCGGCATGCGCCAGCGGGTGATGATCGCGATGGCACTCATCAACAAGCCACGCCTGTTAATTGCCGACGAACCGACAACCGCGCTGGACGTAACGATTCAGGCGCAGATCCTCGCACTGCTCAACACTCTGAAAGCCGAAACCGGCACGGCGGTATTGATGATCACCCACGATCTCGGTGTGGTGGCGGAAGTGGCGCAGCAGGTGGCGGTGATGTATGCAGGACAAGTGGTGGAGCAGGGCAGTGTGGAGGCGATTTTTGCCGATCCGCAGCACCCGTACACCATTGGCCTGATGGGATCTATCCCTTCGCTGGGGGCGCGCAAAGGGCAACTGTCGACCATTCCCGGCGCAGTGCCGTTGCCGGAAGCGATGCCGCAAGGCTGTCGTTTTGCCACCCGTTGCCCGTTTGCGCAGACGCGCTGCCATCAGGAAAAACCCCCACTCACACCGCAGGGGCGCGGCCATCAGGTCGCCTGTTTTCGTGTCCCTCTTGAACAGCATATCGCGCTGGGAGAAACCGCATGAGCACGCCGATTCTTGAAGCTCAAGACCTGAGTAAACGCTTTGCCGGGCCAACCCGCTTGTTCGCGCCAAAACGGTATGTCACTGCGGTGGATCGTATTTCCCTGGCGGTTTACCCCGGCGAAACGCTGGCGATTGTGGGTGAGTCCGGTTCAGGAAAATCGACGCTGGGTCGCCTGCTATTGCGGTTGCTGGCGGCGTCCGAAGGGCGCGTTTACTACCAGGGAGAGGAGATCACCCATGCCAGCGGTGCGCGATTAAACCAGCTTCGGCGCGAGCTGCAAATTATCTTTCAGGATCCGTTTGCCTCGCTCAACCCGCGTATGACGGTAGAGCAGATTGTTGGTGAGCCGCTGTGGTTGCACCAGAAAATGGGGAAAGGAGAACGTCAGGCGCGAGTGGCGGAACTGCTCGGTACTGTCGGCCTGCCTGCGGCCTGGGCGCGACGCTATCCGCATGAGTTTTCCGGCGGCCAGCGCCAGCGTATTGGCATTGCCCGCGCGCTGGCTTCCGGGCCGAAATTGCTGCTTGGCGATGAACCGGTTTCCGCGCTGGATGTGTCGGTGCAAGCGCAGGTGGTCAACCTGCTGGAGACGCTGAAACAGCAGCTTGGTTTAACCATGATCATCGTCGCGCACGGGCTGGCGGTGATCCGCCATATGAGCGACCGCGTGGCGGTGATGTACCTTGGGCAAATCGTGGAAATGGCAACGGTGGATGAGATCTTCGATGCGCCGCTGCACCCTTACACCCAGGCGCTGATTGCGTCTGCTCCGCAACCGCAACCCGGCATTGTGCGCGAAACACCGCTGTTGCAGGGCGATTTACCCAATCCTGCAAGCCCGCCGCAGGGCTGCCGTTTTCATACCCGCTGCCCGTTTTCGACAGATGAGTGCCAGCAACGTGAGCCCATCACACAGGTACTCGAAGGCGGTCGCCAGGTATCGTGCCATCGCTGGCAAGAGATTAACCGCGACCGCAGCGTGATTCAGATTGCTCCCCCCTCAGCCGCGTTCTTGCGCCGTCGCGCGCTGTTTGAACACGCGGCCTCTCACTCCTCCCCTTAAAGGAAACAATAATGATGATGCGAAATTCGCTTTTGACCGTTCTGGGAAGTGCCATGTTGCTGGGCGCGGCGCTGCCTGCCCAGGCTGAAAGTGTGCTGCGCGTGGGTCTTGGCGCGGATCCGGATATGCTCGATCCGCACCTGGCGCGTACTTACTATGGCCGCTTTGTCTTCGCTTCTCTGTGCGACCGGCTGGTGGACGTGGATGAAAACCTGAAAGTGGTGCCCGGGCTGGCGAAGGCCTGGTCGTGGAGCGACGATGGCAAAACCTTGACCATGGATCTGCGTGAGGGTGTGACCTTCCACGATGGCGAGAAATTTGACGCCTCAGCGGCGAAATTCAGCCTCGATCGCGCGCTGACGCTGCCCGGTTCGCTGCGAAAAAGTGAAATCTCCTCTATTGAGTCCGTGGAGGTCAGCGGGCCGATGCAAATTAAGCTGCATTTGAAAACGCCGGACTCAGCGTTGCTGATGCAGTTAACCGATCGCGCTGGCGCGATGCTGGCGCCGGAGGCGGCGAAAAAGCCGGACTTCGCTGCGCATCCGGTGTGTTCCGGCCCGTATAAATTCGACAGCCGCGTCTCGCAAGACCGCATTGTGTTGTCGCGTTTTGACAACTACTGGAACAAAGGTGCGTACCACTTCGACAAAGTGATCTACCTGCCAATCCCGGATGCCTCCGTGCGACTGGCGAACCTGCGTGCAGGCGATCTCGATCTGACCGAAGGGATTGCTGCCAGCGATGTGAAAACCGTAGAGGCCGACAGCAAACTGCAACTGGCGAAAGTGACGGGGCTTGGGTATCAGGGCATCACGTTTAATATCAATAACGGCAACGTCCCGGCCAACGATCCGTTCAAAGATGCGCGCGTGCGCGAGGCGTTCTCGCTGGCGATTGATCGCGAGGCGCTCAACCAGGTGGTATTCGAAGGGTTATACGCCCCGGCGAACCAGGCGTTCTCACCGGTCAGCCCCTATCACGTCAAACTGCCTGTTGCGCCGCGCGATGTGGAAAAAGCCAAAGCGCTGCTGCAAGCGGCAGGGGTGAAGACGCCGATCACCGTCTCACTGCTGGTGCCGAACAACCCGACGTCACAGCAAGTGGGACAGGTGTTGCAGGCGATGACCGCCGAAGCCGGTTTCAATGTCAATCTGCAAATGACCGAGTTCGCCACGCTGCTCGACAGGCAGCAGAGCGGCGATTTTCAGCTTAGCTACTCCGGTTGGTCTGGTCGCCCCGATCCCGATGGCAGCATCTTTGGTTTCATTAATAGCAAAGGGACGCTCAACGATGGTCGCTACAGCAACCCGCAGGTCGATGAGTGGCTGACGCAGGCGCGTTTGCACAACGATCCGGCAACCCGTCAGGCGTTGTATGAAAAGGTCGTGAAGCAGTTGCAAACGGATATGCCGATTGCCTACCTCTACTTTGAACCGCGCCTGTTTGGGCTGAACAAAAAAGTGCAGGGCTTTAAACCTTACCCGGACGGCATTGTGCGTCTGGCGGGCCTGTCGCTCGCCAACTAAACGGCATCGCCTGGAGAAACCATGCTGGAATTGATTTGCAAACGCCTGCTGCTCGCCGTTCCGACTCTGCTGCTGGTCAGCATGATGGTGTTCGGTTTGCAAAAATTGCTACCCGGCGATCCGCTCACGGCGATGCTGGGCGAGGAGCGCGATCCGGCGGTCATCGCCCAGTTGCGCGCGGAGCTGAACCTGGATGCGCCGATCCCGGTGCAATATTTTCACTGGCTGACCCGCGCGTTGCAGGGCGATCTTGGCGTCTCGTTGCGTACGCAGGAACCGGTAACGCACCTGATTGCCACCAAGTTGCCGGTGACGCTGGAGATGTCGCTGCTGGCGATGGTTATTGCGCTGCTGTTCGGTATCAGCATGGGCATTCTGGCGGCGGTGAACAGGAATAGCTGGATCGATCACGGCGCTAATTTTGTCGCGATATCCGGTATTTCGGTGCCGCACTTCTGGCTGGGGATCCTGCTGATCCTCATCTTTTCCGTCAATCTGCAATGGCTGCCGGCGTCTGGTTTTGTGCCATTTAGTGAAGATCCAGTGCAGAACTTGCGCACGCTGTTGTTGCCCGCGCTGGTGCTGGGAACGGGGCTGGCGGCGACGTTAATGCGCCATACTCGCGCGTCGATGATTGCGGTGCTGAAAGCGGATTATATTCGCACCGCACGCGCGAAGGGGTTGCTGCCAAAAGCGGTGATCATGAAGCATGCGTTTCGTAATGCGCTGGTACCGGTGATCACCCTGACCACGCTGCTGTTTGGCGAGCTGCTGGGTGGCGCGGTGCTGACTGAGCAGGTGTTTACCATTCCCGGTTTCGGCAAGATGATTGTTGATTCGGTGTTCAACCGTGACTACGCGGTGGTGCAGGGTGTCGTGCTGGTGGTGGCAATCGGTTTTCTCGCGCTGAACCTGCTGGCGGATGTGCTGTATGTGTTAATCAACCCGAAAATGCGGAGCGAATAATGGCCGAACTGTCCACCACCGGCGTGGCGGCATCGCTGCCGCGTACGGAAAACCGGGTACTGAAAAAATTCCTCGCTAACCGTAGTGCGGTGATTGGCGCGGTGATTGTCGGCGTGTTTGTGCTGATTGCGCTGCTTGCGCCGTGGATCGCGCCGTTTGATCCGGTCAAAGCGAACTTTCTGGCAGTCCGCAAACCCCCGTCGGAGCTTTACTGGTTTGGCACCGACGAGCTGGGGCGCGATATTCTCTCGCGCATGATTTGGGGGGCGCGCACTTCACTGCTGGCGGGCTGCGTGTCGGTAGTGATCGCGGTCGCGATCGGTGTACCGCTCGGCTTGCTGGCGGGCTACTTCCAGGGCATCTGGGACGGTGTGATTTCCCGCGTTATTGAAGCGCTGCTCGCCTGTCCGTTTCTGATTATGGCCATTGCACTGGGCGCGTTTCTTGGCCCCAGCCTGACCAATGCGATGATCGCCATTGGCTTGTCGGCGATGCCGATCTTTGCCCGCCTGACGCGCGGCCAGGTGATCGCGATCCGCAACGAAGAGTATATCGACGGCGCGCGGGCGATTGGTCTGCCGGATCGCTGGATCATCCTGCGTTACGTGCTGCCGAATGTGATGTCGCCGATCCTCGTGCAGGCCACGCTGGCGATCGCTTCGGCGATCATTACCGAAGCGAGCCTGTCGTTTCTCGGCCTTGGCCAGCAACCACCCTATCCGTCGTGGGGCGCAATGCTGAACACCGCGAAGGGCTTTCTGGAACAGGCTCCCTGGATGTCTATTTTCCCCGGTGTAACCATTTTTCTGACCGTGCAGGGATTTAATTTACTCGGCGACGGGCTGCGCGACGCGCTCGATCCGCGCCACGACTAAGGAGTTCTGATGACCAAAGCGATTGATTTCAATGTAAATTATGCCTCCCATCGCGCGCCAATGATGGGCCGCAACGCGGTAGCCACCTCACAGCCGCTGGCGGCACAAGCCGGGATGCGGATGCTCGCGCTCGGTGGTAACGCGGTGGATGCGGCGATTGCCACCGCGATGGCGCTCACCGTTGTCGAACCGACCGGCTGCGGGATTGGTAGCGATGCCTTCGCCATTGTCTGGGACGGTAAGGAACTGCACGGGCTGAATGCATCCGGGCGTTCGCCCGCAAGCTGGCATGCGGATATGTTCGCGGGCAAAGCGGCAGTGCCAGAACTGGGCTGGGATGCCGTCACCGTGCCGGGCGCCGTGTCTGGTTGGGTGGCGCTGGCGGAACGTTTTGCCACACTGCCGCTGACCACGCTGGCGCAACCGGCCATTGAGTATGCGCGCCACGGTTTTCCCGTCTCGCCGCTGATTGGTCATCTATGGCAGCGCGGCTATAACAAACTCAAAGATCAGCCGGGCTTTAGCGCCTGCTTTGCGCCGGAAGGGCGAGCGCCGAAACCCGGAGAAATCTTTCGTAACCCGGCGCAGGCACGCACGCTGGCGTTAATTGCCGAAACTAATGGCGAGGCATTTTATCGCGGTGAGCTGGCGCAGAAGATTGCCGCCTTCGCCAAAGCACACGGCGCACACCTGAGCGAGGCTGACCTGGCGAACCACAAAGCCGATTGGGTCACGTTGTTGTCGCGTGAGTTTGCCGGTGGTTCTGTGCAAGAGTTACCGCCAAACGGACAGGGTATCGCCACGCTGATTGCGCTCGGCATCCTTGAGCAGTGCGATATTGGTCGTTATCACCCGGACTCGGTGCAGTCGCTGCACCTTGCGATTGAAGCCATGAAGCTGGCACTGGCCGATCTTGACCGCTATGTTGCCGATGATGCACACCTGGAGTTTGCCGCCGAACTGCTGCTCAGTGACGACTATCTGCAGTCGCGTGCGGCGCTGATCGACCCGGATAACGCGTCTGATTTTGTCTATGGTGCCCCAACGCAAAGCGGCACAGTTTACCTCTCTACCGCTGATGCCAGCGGCATGATGGTGTCGTTTATTCAGTCCAACTTTATGGGCTTTGGCTCCGGCGTTGTGGTGCCGGACACCGGTATCAGCCTGCAAAATCGGGGCTGCGGTTTTGTGCTTGATCCAAAACACCCGAATGCGCTGGCGGGCAGCAAGCGTCCGTTCCACACCATTATTCCCGGTTTTGCGATGGGCGCTGACGGTAAACCGCTGATGTCGTTTGGCGTAATGGGCGGGCCGATGCAGGCGCAGGGGCATTTGCAGATGGCGCTGCGCATAATGCTGCATGGACAGAACCCGCAGGCGGCGATTGATGCGCCGCGCTGGCGAGTGATTCAGGGGCGCGAAGTGGCGCTGGAGTCAAGCTTTGATCGCAACGTGATTGCGGCGCTGCGTGAGCGCGGGCATGTGATAACGGTGGAAGATCCGCTGGCGGGCTATAACTTTGGTGGTGCGCAGGTCATTTACCGCATGCCGGAAGGTCACTATGTGGCGGCGACAGAGAGCCGCAAAGACGGGCAGGCGTTAGTGAGTTGATTTGCACCCTCTCCCGGCAGGGAGAGGGGATCGCGTTACCCCAGCGTAAAGGGATCGGCATCCTGCCAGGCCGGGAACTTCTCACGGTACTCCCGTAACGCGCTGAGTGACAGCTCGGCGTCAATGCGCGTCGCCTGGTGCGGCTCGGCGGTGGCGATGATTTCGCCCTGCGGGCTGATAACCCGACTGTCACCACGATAGTGATGCCCGTTGCCATCGGTGCCGACGCGGTTGCAGCCCGCCACCCAGGCGAGGTTTTCAATCGCGCGGGCCACCAGCAGAGATTGCCAGTGCAGCGAGCGCGGCGCTGGCCAGTTGGCAACATAGAGCAGCAGATCGTAATCATTGCGGTTGCGCGACCACACCGGAAAACGCAGGTCGTAACAGACCAGCGGCAGAATGCGCCAGCCGCGCCACTCAAACACCACGCGCTCGTTACCCGCTTCGTAGTGGTGGTGCTCATCGGCCATGCGGAACAGATGGCGTTTATCGTAGAAGTGCACCTTACCTTGCGGTTCGACCAGCAAAAAGCGGTTCACCGGGCCGCGATCGGTTTGCAGCGCGGCGCTACCGGCGACCAGCGCATCGGTCTGGCGCGCTTTGCTCTGCATCCAGGCAATGACCTCATCTTGCGGCATGGATTGTTTCGCCGCCTCCATGGCAAAACCGGTGGTGAACATTTCCGGCAGCACAATCACATCACGCCCGGTGACGTCTTCTAACTGGATATCGAAATGGCGCAGGTTAGCGGGGCCATCCATCCAGACTAACGGTTGTTGTAACAGCGTAATTTTTAAACCAGGCACAATAGCAACTCCCCGTAAGACAGCATTTGCACACTGTAGCATGAGGATAAATAAAAAAACCCGCGTGATGCGGGTTTCGATAAGAGGAGAGCGTTTTCAGCCGCTTACTTCGTCAGGCAGCTTCCGGTTTACGCACTTTCTCCGGCGTTTTTACCACCGGCTGAGTCGCCAGTGCCTCCGGTTCAAAGTCATCAACGTTGATACTGCGCAAGCGGCTGACTTCGGCTTTGTTCAACAGTGTGGCCTCTTCCTGATTAATCAGTCCGCTTGCCAGCGCCTGCTGAGCCAGCACGTCCAGACGGGTAAACGGCAGGTTTTTGCCTAACTCTTTGCAGATGCGCTGATGAATCGGATCCGCTGCCATCACATCAACCAGCGCCTCTTCCAGCAGACCGACCGGATTATGCTCGCTCGGCGTCAGGTACTGACCGCGACCAATACGTGAACGGGTAGCGCTCGGGGTTTGCAGGATCTTCGCGACTTTGTGATCCAGTTTGTCGGACGGGGCGCGGTAGTGACGACCGGTCGGGAAAATCACCAGGCTCAGGGCGCCCGCCACAAAGCGGTTCGGGAAGTTCTCCAGTAAATCATGCATTGCCTGTTCTGCCTGGTAGAGCGCATCCTGCACGCCCCAGTGTACCAGCGGCAGATCCGCTTCCTGACGGCCTTCGTCGTCATAGCGTTTCAGCACCGCCGAGGCGAGATAGAGCTGGCTTAACACATCGCCGAGACGTGCCGAGATGCGTTCGCGGCGTTTCAGGCTGCCGCCAAGTACCGCCATGGACACATCCGAGAGCAGCGCCAGGTTGGCACTCACACGGTTCAGATGCTGGTAGTAACGTTTCGTGGCATCACGGGTCGGCGTGGCGCTGGTTAAACCGCGTGTCAGGCCGAGCCAGAGGCTGCGCATTTTATTGCTGCCGACGTGGCCGATATGTTTGAAAAGCAGTTTGTCGAAGGCGTCCACGTCGTTATTCTGCGCAGCGGCCATCTCTTCCAGCACATACGGATGACAGCGGATAGCGCCCTGGCCGAAGATCATCATGGTACGGGTGAGGATATTCGCGCCTTCTACGGTAATAGCGATCGGCGCTCCCTGATAACTACGCGCCAGGAAGTTGCCCTCGCCGAGCATGATGCCTTTACCGCCGGCAATATCCATTGCATCAATGATTGACTGCTGACCACGGTGGGTACAGTGATACTTAACGATTGCCGAAAGCACCGCCGGTTTTTCACCGAGCATAATGCCGTAGGTCACCAGCGATGCGGCTGCATCCATGGCGTAGGCGTTACCGCCAATGCGCGCCAGCGGCTCTTCGATGCCTTCCATTTTACCAATCGACACTTTGAACTGGCGGCGGATATGAGCGTACGCACCAATCCCCATCGCGACGGATTTGACGCCGCCAGTGGAGTTGGACGGCAGCGTAATACCGCGACCAACCGACAGACATTCCACCAGCATACGCCAGCCCTGACCGGCCATTTTCGGCCCGCCAATAATGTAATCGATCGGCACAAAGATATCGTCGCCGCGGGTCGGGCCGTTCTGGAACGGCACGTTCAGCGGGAAGTGACGGCGGCCAATTTCCACGCCCGGTGTAGAGGTGGGGATCAGCGCACAGGTAATGCCTAATTCTTCGTCGCCACCCAGCAGCTTATCGGGGTCAGAGAGTTTGAACGCCAGGCCCAGCACCGTCGCGATTGGCGCGAGCGTAATGTAGCGTTTGTTCCAGGTCAGGCGCATACCGAGCACCTGCTCGCCCTGCCAGTCCCCCATGCAGACGATGCCGGTGTCCGGAATGGCACCTGCATCGGAGCCCGCTTCCGGGCTGGTCAGCGCGAAGCAGGGGATTTCCACCCCACGCGCCAGGCGTGGCAGGTAGTGATCTTTTTGTTCCTGGGTGCCGTAGTGTTGCAGCAGTTCGCCAGGGCCTAAAGAGTTTGGTACGCCGACGGTGATCGCCAGAATACCGGAGACACCCGCGAGTTTTTGCAGCACGCGGGATTGGGCATAAGCCGAGAATTCCAGCCCGCCGTACTCTTTTTTGATGATCATCGCAAAGAAGCGGTGCTCTTTTAAGAACGCCCACAGTTCCGGCGGCAGATCGGCCATTTCATGGGTGATCTGGAAGTCATTCGCCATGCGACAGGCTTCTTCCACCGGGCCGTCGAGGAACGCCTGCTCTTCGGCAGTCAGACGCGGCTGCGGATAGTTGTGCAGTTTTTTCCAGTCCGGGTTACCGCGAAACAGATCGCCTTCCCACCAGGTTGTCCCGGCGTCGATGGCCTCTTTTTCGGTACGCGACATCGGCGGCATCACTTTACGGAAACCACGGAAGGCTGGTGCGGAAATCAACGCTTTACGCATCGGCGGCAGGTTAAACGGCACCAGAATAATCGCGAGCGGCACCAGCAGCCAGATAGACCACAGGCCCGCAACGCCCAGCGCGGCGGTCCACGCCAGCAGGATCACGCTGCTGAGCAGCAGGTTAACGCGGTGGTAAAACAGCGCGCCGAGCAGAACAACCGTTGCGATAATGCTCAAAATCATCATAAAGAAAAGCTCCCTTGCTTGTAGGAGGTCTGACCACTTGTGATGTATTGGTTGTAGTGGATGTGATTTCTTTTAGCAATGTGTTTACAAAATAATTACAACCTGGTTCACATTGTTGAGGGCTTTTTACGCACGGAAAATGAAAACGACGGGGCGCTACGGCTTTAACTTCTCGCCTGGAATAGTATCCGGTACACTGCGCAGTGTTATTTACATTTATGCTGAAGGATATCCTCATGTACCAGGATCTTATTCGTAACGAACTGAACGAAGCGGCCGAAACGCTGGCGAACTTCTTGAAAGATGATGCCAATATTCACGCTATTCAGCGCGCGGCGGTATTGCTGGCCGACAGCTTTAAAGCCGGCGGCAAAGTGTTGTCCTGTGGTAACGGCGGCTCGCATTGTGATGCGATGCATTTCGCAGAAGAGTTAACCGGGCGCTACCGTGAAAACCGTCCGGGTTACCCGGCGATTGCCATCTCTGACGTGAGCCATCTCTCCTGCGTCAGCAACGACTTCGGTTACGACTATGTTTTCTCCCGTTATGTGGAAGCCGTTGGCCGCGAAGGCGACGTGCTGCTGGGGATCTCCACTTCCGGTAACTCCGGCAACGTGATCAAAGCGGTTGCGGCAGCGCGTGAGAAGGGGATGAAAGTGATCACCCTGACCGGTAAAGACGGCGGCAAGATGGCGGGCAGCGCAGACGTTGAAATTCGCGTGCCGCATTTTGGTTATGCTGACCGTATTCAGGAAATTCACATTAAGGTGATTCATATCCTGATTCAGTTGATTGAAAAAGAGATGGTTAAGGCTTAAGGAAGGCTTTTTGCCTTTTTGACTCCGGCAGTGCGCGAAATTCTGTTTAGGTACAGTTAATCGACGCACTGTCCGTATGCCAACTGGCTGCACCAATTACGCCTTCTCTGATAAGGGCGCTGTGTGGGGGTGTGTATGTGCGAACTGCTCGGTATGAGCGCAAATGTGCCAACCGATATCTGCTTTAGTTTTACCGGTCTCGTCCAGCGTGGCGGCGGAACCGGGCCGCATAAAGATGGCTGGGGCATTACCTTTTACGAGGGCAAGGGCTGTCGCACGTTCAAAGATCCGCAACCGAGTTTTAATTCCCCTATTGCGAAATTAGTGCAGGACTACCCGATTAAATCCCGTTCAGTGATTGCCCATATTCGCCAGGCGAACCGTGGCGAAGTGGCGCTGGAAAATACCCATCCGTTTACCCGCGAACTATGGGGGCGCAACTGGACCTATGCGCACAACGGGCAGCTTACGGGTTATAAATCGCTGGAGACCGGTAATTTCCGCCCGATTGGCGAAACCGATAGCGAAAAAGGTTTTTGCTGGTTGCTGCACAAGCTGACCGAACGCTACCCGCGCACACCGGGCAATATGGCGGCGGTGTTTAAATACATTGCGGCATTGGCCACGGAGCTGCGCGAGAAGGGCGTTTTTAATATGCTGCTGTCGGACGGGCGTTATGTGATGGCGTTTTGTTCGACCAATCTGTTCTGGATCACCCGTCGTGCGCCGTTTGGCGTGGCGAAGTTGCTGGATCAGGATGTGGAAATTGATTTTCAGCGGGAAACCACACCAAATGATGTGGTTACCGTGATTGCCACCCAGCCGTTAACCGGCAATGAAACCTGGCAAAAGATTATGCCAGGTGAGTGGGCATTATTTTGCCTGGGGGAGCGTG
Source organism: Kosakonia sacchari SP1 (assembly GCF_000300455.3). Classification (NCBI taxonomy): domain Bacteria; kingdom Pseudomonadati; phylum Pseudomonadota; class Gammaproteobacteria; order Enterobacterales; family Enterobacteriaceae; genus Kosakonia; species Kosakonia sacchari. The sequence continues at coordinate 3,845,765 of NZ_CP007215.2, read as the reverse complement.
TAGTTTGACGCCAGCTGCGGCTGAACAGCGGTGTTCAGCGGCTTGCTAACCACATAGCGACCATCCACGACCGAGACAACCGGCGGCTGGTGGGTGGTGGCGAAGTAGTCATAACCCGGCTTCAATTGCTTCCAGAAATCCGCATAGGTTGAGTATTTATGGCGCTGCATATTGGCGTCGGTCATGCGGAACGGATAGATACTTACCTGCACGTTCGGCTGCCCGAAGATCAGCGCGGCGGTAACAAACTGGAAGATCTCATCAATACCGGAATCCGTCATCGCGTAGCAGCCAATAGATACGCAAGCGCCGTGGATCATCAGGTATTTGCCTTCATAGCCGTGGGCGCGATCGTAGTTATTCGGAAACCCAATATTAATGGCTTTATAGAAGCGGCTATCCGGCTTCAACTGGCTGCGCTGCACGGAGTAGAAACCCTCCGGGCTTTTAAAATCACCCTGGCGCTGCTTGGGGCCCAACCCGCCGGAGTAATTACAAATCTTGTAGCTGTCGAGCAACTGATATTGCTCGCCCATCTTGACGTAAAGATCAAGGGTGCGCTCTTCTTTGAAGATCTGGATATAAACCGGCGACCCCATCAACTGCTGCTTATATTCTTTGCTGACCGGCGTTACTGAACCGTTGCTGCTCACCAGGCCAGCAAAAGAGACGCACGGAAGCAGAAGCATCGCAATAAATAATGCGATTTTGCGCATACTACTTGTTTCCTTGATAAAGCTAATACCACATTGCCAGGACGGCAAAAGAAGCCCAAAATTCAGACTATTCTGTTTTGGAGCGCCCACATTAGCATTACGGCATTTTTTCGCAAGCCCCAATCTACATCGTCTTTCACGCTGCCTTTTCATTGGCTTCGCTTTTGTCTCGCGCAAAGAAGATTGAGGATTACGTATCAAACGCTTGGCCGAAAGCTGGCGACTATTATGCGAGTAAAAAGCCTGAATTGCCGCTTATATTCCCCTCTTTTCGCCGAATTTACATGCTGGCTTCTCAATTGCTGTAAATGTGCTGTATGCTTATCCAGTGTTCTGTGAGGGCGTACGCATGCGCAAAATCATACATGTTGATATGGACTGCTTTTTCGCGGCGGTAGAGATGCGCGATAACCCAGCCCTGCGCGATATTCCCATCGCTATCGGCGGTAGCCGGGTACAACGCGGCGTGATCAGCACGGCGAACTATCCGGCGCGCAAGTTTGGCGTACGCAGCGCGATGCCAACAGCGATGGCGCTTAAACTTTGTCCGCACCTTACGTTGTTGTCCGGCCGTTTTGACGCTTATAAAGAAGCATCTAACCAGATCCGCGATATCTTCTCCCGCTACACCTCGCTTATTGAACCGCTCTCGCTGGATGAAGCCTACCTTGATGTTACCGATAGCCCGCACTGCCACGGTTCGGCGACGCTGATGGCGCAGGAAATTCGCCAGACCATTTTTAATGAAACGCAACTGACTGCGTCGGCGGGCGTTGCGCCGGTGAAGTTTCTCGCCAAAATTGCCTCCGATCTCAACAAACCCAACGGGCAATATGTGATTACTCCTGCTGATGTCCCGGCGTTTCTGCGCACGTTACCGCTCGGCAAAATCCCCGGTGTGGGGAAGGTGTCAGCGGCAAAGCTGGAAACGCTCGGGCTGCGGACCTGTGAAGATGTGCAAAAGAGCGACCTGGCCATGTTGCTTAAACGCTTTGGTAAATTTGGCCGTATTTTATGGGAGCGCAGCCAGGGCATTGACGAGCGGGAAATTAACAGCGAACGGCTGCGTAAATCCGTGGGCGTGGAGCGGACGCTGGCGGAAGATATTCACAGCTGGGAAGAGTGCGAAGCGATTATTGAACATTTGTACCCTGAGCTTGAGCGGCGGTTAGCAAAAGTGAAACCGGATCTGTTAATTGCTCGCCAGGGAGTAAAACTGAAATTTAATGATTTCCAGCTTACGACTCAGGAGCATGTCTGGCCGCGCTTAAATAAAGAGGATTTACTGGCGACGGCGCAAAAAACCTGGAATGACCGCCGTAGCGGGCGCGGTGTCCGGCTGGTCGGGTTGCATGTCACGCTGCTCGATCCGCAACTGGAACGGCAACTGGTGTTGGGGCTATAAAATTACGCTACGGATCTATTACACGCTTCTTTGTTGTCCCCGACATTTATTCCACGTTACTGCAAAAGCATTTCTCCAGGCTCTGATATTTCTCATATAGCCCCGGATTTCGTCTGCCGATCTCTTTTATTTGCTCACATATTAAAGGAGATACGGACAATTCTCTTTGCCATCTCGCTTCAGAAAATCTTTCTAATAAACGGCTGGCAACCTTACTGATTGCTCATCATCTGGAACAAATAAAGGACGCTGACGCGCGAGGCTGAAATCGGAACGTCGATTGTTTCACCAGCAGATTGAACGGGGAGAAACCCGCTGCGCGCGTTTAAAGGGATGGCATTTAAGGCAGTGTAAAGTTGAGGAAAATGTCCGCGCCGGGCGGCGCGGACAACAGGCTTATTTCGCCGGAATGGCTTTCAGCAGCTCGGTCAGCAGGGTCCAGTAATGGCCTACGCTTTCGATATGCACTTGCTCATCCGGTGAGTGCGGGCCGGTAATGGTCGGCCCAATCGATACCATGTCCATGTCCGGGTACGGTTTTTTGAACAGACCGCACTCCAGACCCGCGTGGATCACCTGAATGTTCGGGGTTTTATTGAACAGACGCTGATAAGTTTCGCGTACCAGCGCCATCACCGGTGAACGCGCGTCCGGCTGCCAGCCAGGGTAGCCGCCTTTCGGCGCGGTTTTCGCGCCTGCCAGCGCACCCAGTGATTCCAGCATACTCACCACATAATCTTTCCCGCTATCTACCAGCGAGCGGATCAGGCAGATGATCTCGGCGTTGTCGTCTTGCAGCGTTACCACGCCCACGTTCAGCGAGGTTTCTACCACGCCTTTGGCGACGTCAGAGTTGCGAATAACCCCGTTCGGCGTCGCGTTCAGCAGGCGCACAAACATATCGCGCGAGGCGGTGGTCAGCGCCGCTTTATCGCTGCTTGCGCTGTCCAGCAGTACCACCAGATTCTTCTCTTTGGCTTCCAGCTCGTTTTTCAGGATTGCCTGATATTCGCTGGCCAGCGTTTTCAGCTGCGCGGCTTTGTCTGCCGGAATGGCGAAAACAGCAATTGCTTCGCGTGGAATCGCGTTACGCAACGTACCGCCAGTGAAATCCAGCAGGCGCAGATCCAGCTCCGCCGCGTGGCCGGCCAGGAAGCGCGCCAGCAGTTTGTTGGCGTTACCTAAACCGACATGAATTTCGGCACCAGAGTGGCCGCCTTTCAGCCCTTTCAGCGTCAACTTAAAGGTTTCATACCCGCCCGGTACGGCTTCGCGGGTGAGTGGCAGGGTGGTGATAAAATCGATACCGCCTGCGCACCCCATGTAGATTTCACCCTCTTCTTCAGAGTCGGTGTTGATCAGGATATCCGCTTGTAACCAGTTAGGTTGCAGACCAAACGCGCCATCCATGCCCGCTTCTTCGGTCATGGTCAGCAGCACTTCCAGCGGACCGTGTTCAACGCTGTCATCTGCCAGCACCGCCAGCGCGGAAGCCATGCCGATGCCGTTATCCGCGCCGAGCGTGGTGCCGCGCGCTTTAACCCATTCCCCGTCGACATACGGGCGAATCGGATCGGTAGTGAAATCGTGTACTGTGTCGTTATTTTTCTGCGGCACCATATCAAGGTGTGCTTGCAGAACTACCGGCTTGCGGTTTTCCATGCCCGCGGTGGCTGGTTTACGGATCAGAATGTTGCCAACCTGGTCGCGCTCCGCATGCAACCCCTTTTCTTTCGCCCAGCCCATAATGTGTTCGGCGAGTTGTTCTTCATGGTAGGACGGGTGCGGAATAGAACAAATTTTGGCAAAAATATCCCACAGCGGCTGTGGCGATAGGTGAGACAGTTCAGACACGATGAGTCTCCTTACGAAGAGCCTGCGCAACATACCTTGCAGGTCACAGGGTTAAATAAACGAACATCGCAAGCGATTAGCTTGCGAGATGGCGTTGAGAATACCACTTTATTGCCGCGCTGCGAGCACCAGTGCGCGGAAAAAGCGCCGGTAATGCCGGGTAATACTGGTTTTTAGCGCTTCAGATCTCTATAATCTCGCGCAACCTATTTCCCCCTCGAATAATTTTTAAGCCGTAAAACACAGGCTGGGACACTTCACATGAGCGAAAAATACGTCGTCACCTGGGACATGTTGCAGATTCACGCACGCAAACTGGCCGCCCGATTGATGCCTTCAGAACAATGGAAAGGCATTATTGCCGTAAGCCGTGGTGGTCTGGTGCCAGGCGCACTGCTGGCGCGTGAGCTGGGCATTCGTCATGTTGATACCGTATGTATCTCCAGCTACGACCACGACAACCAACGTGAGCTGACCGTGCTGAAACGCGCAGAAGGTGACGGTGAAGGTTTTATCGTGATCGACGATCTGGTGGACACCGGCGGTACCGCTGTCGCGATTCGTGAAATGTATCCCAAAGCGCATTTCGTCACTATTTTCGCCAAACCGGCAGGTCGCCCGCTGGTGGACGATTACGTGATTGATATCCCGCAGGACACCTGGATTGAGCAGCCGTGGGATATGGGCGTGGTATTTGTGCCGCCAATCAGCGGCCGTTAATTTTGCTTTGAAACATTTGCTCACGCCCGGTTTTGCCGGGCGTTGTTCTTTTTAGCGCGCAACAGGTTACAATAACCGCCGGTGATAGATACATGGAGCCTGCGCGCAATGTCACAGCCCAATCTTAGCGAAACGTTATTCAAACCCCGCTTCAAGCACCCGGAAACTTCCACGCTGGTACGCCGGTTTAATCGTGGCGCGCAATCGCCGATACAGTCGACACTCGATGGCAAAAATGTGCCGCACTGGTATCGCATGCTCAACCGGCTGATGTGGGTTTGGCGCGGCGTGGATCCGCGAGAGATCCTCGAAGTGCAGGCGCGCATTGTGATGAGCCAGGCTGAACGTACCGACCCGGAGCTGTACGACACGGTGGTGGGTTACCGTAATGGCAACTGGATCTATGAATGGTCCGTGCAGGCCATGTTGTGGCAGCAAAAAGCGATGCAGGAACCCGCACCAGAGATCAGTGGCAAACACTGGCTGCATGCGTCCAGTTTGTTCAGCATTGCCGCTTATCCTCATATTAAAGGTGATTCGCTGGCGGAGCAGGCACAAGCGCTGGCGAATCGCGCGTATGAAGAGGCGGTGCAGCGTCTGCCGGGGGAGATCAAAGAGCTGCAGTTCGCCATTCCCGGCGGCACGCCGGTCACCGGATTTCTGCACATGCCGTCTGGCAATGGCCCGTTCCCGACGGTATTAATGTGCGGCGGGCTGGATAGCCTGCAAAGCGACTATTACACCCTGTTTGAACGCTATTTCGCGCCGCAAGGCATCGCAATGCTGACGCTGGATATGCCGTCGGTTGGCTTCTCTTCGAAGTGGAAATTGACTCAGGACTCCAGCCTGCTGCACCAGCATGCGCTGCAGGCGCTGCCGAACATTCCTTGGGTCGATCACACGCGGGTGGCGGCGTTTGGCTTTCGCTTTGGCGCGAATGTGGCGGTGCGCCTGGCATACCTTGAATCTTCGCGCCTGAAAGCGGTGGCTTGCCTTGGGCCAGTGGTGCATGCATTGCTGAGCGACCCGCAACGCCAGGGACGCGTGCCGGAGATGTATCTGGATGTGCTCGCCAGCCGCCTGGGGATGCACGATGCTTCCGACGAGGCGCTGCGCGTGGAGTTGAATCGCTACTCGCTGAAAACTCAGGGTTTGCTCGGCAGACGTTGCCCCACGCCGATGCTTTCCGGTTACTGGCAAAACGATCCCTTCAGCCCGGAGGAGGAGTCGCGTTTAATCACCTCGTCATCTGGCAACGGCAAACTGCTGGAGATCCCGTTTAACCCGGTTTATCGAAATTTTGATAAGGCGTTGCAACAAATAACCGGATGGATCAACCATCATTTCCGTTAATAGATTGATAAATTCTATCGGTTTGGTAAAACAGTTGCTTCACAAAAGGAGATCGCAATGACGTTACCGAGTGGACATCCGAGAAGCAGGTTGATTAAAAAGTTTACTGCGCTGGGGCCTTATATCCGCGAAGAGCAATGCGAAGAGAACCGTTTTTTCTTTGATTGCCTGGCAGTTTGCGTGAATGTTAAGCCCGCGCCGGAAAAACGAGAGTTCTGGGGCTGGTGGATGGAAATGGAAGCGCAGGAGACGCGTTTTACCTACCGTTATCAGTTCGGCCTTTTTGATAAAGAAGGGCAATGGAAACCCACGGCGATAAAAGATCAGGAAGTTACCGATCGATTAGAGCACACGCTGCGCGATTTTCACGAACGTGCGAAAACCCTGCTGGCCTCACTTGAACTGAAGCTTGAACCTGCCGAAAACTTCAAAGAACAATTGAAGCTCACCGCGTAACTCCCCGCATAAAAAATGCCCGATAGCTTGCGCTTATCGGGCCTGGCCGCAGTTTCCCGGCCTTTTACCTGAGTCAGGTTAAATAAATGCCCTCTTGCGAGGGCATTCGATATAACGAGGGGTATTACAATTACTGCAACTTAGAACTGGTAAGTCACGCCAACGGCAACAACGTCGTCGTTCGCCAGACCCAGTTTGTTGTCGTCTTTCAGCTGGTTGATTTTGTAGTCAACCATCGCAGAGAAGTTCTTGTTGAAGTAGTAAGTTGCGCCAACGTCGATGTAGTTAACCAGATCTTCGTCGCCAACGCCTTTTTCCAGGTCTTTGCCTTTGGTCAGGACATAGCCCAGAGACGGGCGCAGACCGAAGTCGAACTGGTACTGGACAACCGCTTCAAAGTTCTCGGTTTTGTTAGCAAAGCCTGAACCCAGCCCGGTGCTCGCTGCGGCAGATACAGGTGTCATGTTGTAAGCGACGCCGTACATGGTGGCGATGTACAGGTTGTTAGCGTCGTATTTCGCGCCGGTTGCCCAGGCTTCGGCTTTCTCGCCGCGACCAAACGCTGCAGTGTTCTGCGCGGTGGTACGGTCAGAGTTCGCATACGCGCCAATCAGGCTGAACGCGCTACCGCCGAAGTTATAGGAGAGTGAAGTACCCCAGCCGTCGCCGTTCTGTTTGCTAACCGCACGGTTGCTTTCGTTTTTACCCTGGTACTGCAGGGTCATATTCAGTCCGTCGATCATGCCAAAGAAGTCGGTGTTGCGGTAAGTTGCAACACCAGAGGTACGCTTGGTCATGAAGTTGTCGGTACGGGCCAGGCCGTCACCACCGAATTCCGGGAACATATCCGTTACGGAAGCCACGTCGTACAGCACACCCAGGTTACGACCGTAGTCGATAGAACCAAAATCTTTGATTTTCAAACCAGCAAACGCCAGACGGGTTTTCTGACTGGTCGCTGAGTTGTTGTTGTTGGTTTCGTCGTTGTTACCAGCAAATTCAGCTTCCCAACGGCCGAACCCGGTCAGCTGATCGTTAATCTGTGTTTCGCCTTTGAAGCCGAAACGCACGTAAGTTTTGTCACCGTCGTTGGTGGTATCGTCACTGAAGTAGTGCATGGCTTTCACTTTGCCGTACACATCCAGTTTGTTGCCGTTCTTGTTATAAACTTCCGCTGCGTGAACAGAAGAAGCAGAAGCGACAACGCTCATCACCATTAATGCCAGAGTGCTCTTTTTCATTTTGATTCCTGATTTGACTAACGCGCTAATATTCGCTGGGCATACGCCCCGTGAAAAACAGGAAGGGTTTTAACGCTGCGAAATTAAAGATTTATGACAAATTAAGAATATTTTTAAAAAGTTGTGTTTTTTTGTTTTTGCCATAAAAGTGTCAAATCCTGCCGCTACGCTTGCTGATCCCGCGCAACAAAAAAGTAGGCTGACAGCTCTGGCAGTTGGCAATCGCTCTGACTCCTGTTACAACGTCTGACGACGATTTACTTTCCTTATATTTCCTTAAAAAACGGCAGAGAATCATGAGTGACAGCCAGACGCTGGTGGTAAAACTCGGTACCAGTGTTTTAACGGGCGGTTCCCGTCGCCTGAACCGCGCCCATATTGTTGAACTGGTGCGCCAGTGCGCGCAGCAACATGCCGCCGGGCACCGAATTGTAATTGTGACGTCTGGCGCGATTGCCGCCGGGCGCGAGCATCTGGGCTACCCGGAACTGCCCGCGACTATCGCGTCGAAACAGCTACTGGCGGCGGTAGGGCAGAGCCGTTTGATTCAACTGTGGGAACAACTGTTTTCCATTTACGGGATTCATATTGGGCAGATGCTGCTGACGCGCGCCGATATGGAAGATCGTGAGCGTTTCCTCAATGCGCGCGATACGCTGCGTGCGCTGCTCGATAACAATATCGTGCCAGTAATTAACGAAAACGACGCCGTTGCCACCACGGAAATCAAAGTCGGCGATAACGATAATCTCTCTGCGCTGGCGGCGATCCTTGCAGGTGCTGACAAATTGCTGCTGCTGACCGATCAGCAAGGCCTGTTTACCGCCGATCCGCGTAGCAACCCGGATGCGGAACTGATTAAAGACGTTTACGGCATTGACGATGCGCTGCGCGCGATTGCCGGGGACAGCGTTTCTGGCCTCGGTACGGGCGGGATGGGCACCAAGCTGCAAGCGGCTGACGTTGCCTGCCGCGCGGGGATCGACACCATTATCGCTGCGGGCAGTAAGCCTGGCGTGATTGGCGATGTTGTCGAAGGGATTTCCGTCGGCACGCGCTTTCACGCCCAGGAGTCGCCGCTGGAGAGCCGTAAACGCTGGATCTTTGGCGCGCCGCCTGCCGGTGAAATCACCGTTGATGAAGGCGCAACTGCTGCCATTCTGGAACGCGGCAGTTCCTTGTTGCCCAAAGGGATTAAAAGCGTGACAGGCAACTTTTCCCGTGGTGAAGTGATCCGCATTCGTAATCTGCAAGGCCGCGATATCGCCCACGGTGTAAGCCGTTATAACAGCGATGCGCTGCGTCGCATTGCCGGGCAACATTCACAGCAGATTGACGCCATTCTGGGCTACGAATATGGCCCTGTCGCGGTGCACCGCGACGACATGATTACCCGTTAAGGAGCAGAAGTATGCTGGAACAAATGGGCATCGCTGCGAAAGCAGCGTCATACAAGCTGGCATTGCTCTCCAGTCGTGAGAAGAACCGCGTGCTGGAAAAAATCGCTGATTATCTCGAAGCGCAGGCGGATGAGATCCTGCTCGCAAATGAACAGGATCTGCTGGAAGCTTGCCGCAATGGGCTGAGCGAGGCAATGCTTGACCGTCTGGCGCTCAACCCGGCGCGCTTAACCGCGATCGCCAACGATGTGCGCCAGGTGTGCAAACTGGCGGATCCGGTAGGCCAGGTGATTGACGGCGGTCTGCTGGACAGTGGCCTGCGCATTGAGCGCCGTCGCGTGCCGCTGGGCGTAATTGGTGTGATTTATGAAGCGCGTCCAAACGTCACGGTGGATGTCGCCTCTTTGTGCCTGAAAACTGGTAACGCCGCGATCCTGCGTGGTGGCAAAGAGACCTGGCGCACCAATGCCGCCACGGTAAAAGTTATTCAGCAGGCGTTGGAAGAGTGCGGCTTACCAGCCGGTGCGGTGCAGGCTATCGAAAGCCCGGATCGCGCGCTGGTGAATGAAATGCTGCGCATGGATAAATACATCGACATGCTGATCCCGCGCGGTGGCGCTGGTTTACATAAGCTGTGCCGCGAGCAGTCGACCATCCCGGTGATCACGGGTGGTATCGGCGTGTGCCACATTCTGGTTGATGACTCTGCGGAAATTGATCCGGCGTTAAAGATCATCGTTAACGCGAAAACCCAACGCCCCAGTACCTGCAACACGGTGGAAACACTGCTGGTGCATCAGGGGATCGCGCAGCAATTCCTGCCCGCGCTGAGTAAGCAGATGGCGGAAAGTGGCGTGACGCTGCATGCGGATGAGCAGGCGATAGCGCTGCTGCAAAACGGCCCGGCGAAAGTGGAGGCGGTAAAAGCGGAGCAGTATGACGACGAGTTTTTATCGCTGGATCTGAATGTGAAAATCGTGGCGGGGCTGGATGATGCCATCGATCATATTCGCCAGCATGGCACTCAGCACTCTGATGCCATCCTGACGCGTACGCTGCGCAATGCAGACCGCTTTATCAACGAAGTGGATTCCTCTGCGGTGTATGTGAATGCATCTACGCGTTTTACCGACGGTGGACAGTTTGGCCTGGGGGCGGAAGTCGCTGTTAGCACGCAGAAGCTGCACGCGCGTGGTCCGATGGGGCTGGAAGCGTTGACGACTTATAAGTGGATTGGTTTCGGCGACGACACGATTCGTGCTTAATTGAAAAAGGGTGATGCAAAAGTAGCCGTTTGATTCCCAAGGGCATTGACGCATCACCCGCTTAGTTTTAACCTTCTACTCCGTGATTCACGCTCGTGAACACATCGCAGGGCCGATATAGCTCAGTTGGTAGAGCAGCGCATTCGTAATGCGAAGGTCGTAGGTTCGACTCCTATTATCGGCACCATCTTTTCTTGTTTAAAATCAATAAATTATACTTAAGTGATCCTGTTTTGAACGACCTGGAATTTTTCCGTGTTGAACATTCAAAGCGTAACGTGGCGTAAGTCATATCATGCCCTTTGCTTTATTGTCGGCGTCCCATTTATGGAATTAACAGCAGGCTGGATTAATTAACCCAGTGCTGTATTCCGTGAAGCTGGCAGAACGTAGATCGGAAATATCTCATCTTTTCCCGATAAATATATATTTTGTATTTAGCAACACTTCAATATGGTACGCGCAAATTAAATACGTGGCGTGTATATTAATGGTCGGTTTCATAACATCATATGTGCATGTTGAATTTATCGCTATTTTATTGATAGGGATGATCGTGATGAGAAAACTTATAGCTCTTTTGTCTATTTCGATTTTAAGTGGATGCGCTCAACAACCACTTGTAACGGTAAATGCGCTATCCTCAGGCCAGAGTGTAGGGAAGCGCTTCATTATCCTGCCAGCCAGTCAAGCGATGTATGACGCTAACCAGATTGAATACAATCAAATCGCCGCCGTCGTTTCTGCATCGCTGACACGTCAGGGGTATGTACAAGTTAACGAACCGGAAAAAGCCGATCAGGGAATTTTATTAGGATTTGCAAGAAGTGGGGCGGTGACCAGCACTCGTAATGTTACTGTTCCAGTCTATGGCCAGACCGGTATTAGTTCAGCTACGACATACGGCAATGCCAATACGACATATAACTATCTCGGTGGTGGTAACTTAACGTCGAACACGACAGGCAGTGCAACGACGGTCTACACACCAACCTATGGAATTACCGGGGCATATGACACAACAGTCACTAATACATCATATGGAACAGCGGTAGCACTTAACGCATACGACGCTAAGGTATATCTGAAAAATAAGCGCGTAAATCTCCTGTGGAAGTCAAGTGCGGCACTCGTATCTTCCAGAGCTGACAGTATTGCTGATTACAAAGGCCTGGCATTAATTGCGGCTAATTACGCCAATATGAACACTAACGGTGATACACATTTGAGAATCGATCCACGTAATCCCGTTCAGTAATTTAACCGGGGTGTGATAAATGCTATGGAAATTAACACCCCGTTCAAACCAAAAAATTATACCGCTAGTGAGCTGCATTGACCTCTCAACATTTCCTTCCTGATATTCACGCTACGCAACATACCGTTTTAGCTATAAAAAAAGCGCCCGCAGGCGCTTAGAGAGCAGTGTTCCACCAGGCATACTTATTTGGTCAGCTCAGCCGTCATATGAACATTATTATTGGTGTTGGCTTCAATGATTTTATATGAAGCACCAGCCTGCTGTGCTTTGGCGGCAATTAAGGATTCTGCTTCGTCAAGCGTAGAAGCAGTGGCGGTTACGCTCTGAGCGAAAGCACCAAATGACAGGACGGAAAGCACGGTAGCGACAGCAAGTGAATTGATGGTTTTCATAATGGTATTCCTTAAATTTTAATTTGTGCTGGGCGAGAGAACGCCCGATTCAACATCTGTTGTGAATGCCGGTTTTATGCGGCAGAGCTTATTTGTAAATCACCGCGGTGCCGTGCAGGGTGTTCGGGCCGGTCACGGAAGTAATGCGGAATGATTTTGCACCCATTTCATCGGCTTTCTGCGCCAGTTCGCTTTGCAAAGAGGAGAGATTGGTGCCGGCATTGGCAGAAATCACGCCCACTTTTTGTTGGTCAGCCGGAGTGGACTGCACTTCTACGGCGGCTACGCTTGCGAAAGAGAGGGAACTAAGTACAGCGACTGCGATCAGGGATTTGATGGTTTTCATAATTTTTACCTTCTGAATCTGGATTTGTATGAGGTCGTAAGTATTAACTTAACGATCGATAGGTAAATAATAAGTGTGATCTGTGTCACTCGTCAATGCTATTTTTATAATGATCATTTAAATAATTAAAAATATCTTTTTATTCATATGGATAAGTCGCGTATTTTTTAGAAAAATTTCTGCTGGTCAGCCGCTTTGCAATGTTTTTATAATGATTATTAACTAAATTGATGTGAACGAGGGAGGAACAATGGCAACCGACGTCACATGCTGTACGCGAAAAGGTCGCGGACGGCCAAAAGTTTTTGACCGCGACGCAATGCTGGATAAAGCGATGATGCTGTTCTGGCAACATGGTTATGAAGCCACATCGCTGGCAGACCTGGTTGAAGCCACCGGTGCAAAAGCGCCGACGCTGTATGCGGAATTTAATAGTAAAGAAGGGTTATTCAGAGCCGCGCTGGATCGCTATATGGCACGGTTTTCCGCCAAGCATCGGGCAGCGCTTTTCTGTGAGGAGAAAACGGTTGAGCAGGCGCTGCGCGATTATCTGCAAGCCTTAGCCAGTTGTTTTGCCGGTAGCGATACCCCGGCAGGCTGCTTTTTGATCAATACGTCTTCCACGGTTTCTGCGGCGTCGGAGCCGATAGCCGACACCATCCGGGAACGGCAAACGGCGCAGGAGCAAACGCTGCTGGCCTTTTTACTGCAGCGCCAGTTGCGTGGTGAGCTCCCGGCGCAAACCGATGTGCAAACCACCGCGCTTTTTTTAAGTTGCATTATCCATGGAATGTCGGTCAGCGCGCGAGAAGGCGCCAGTTTGGATAAACTGCAGCAGATTATCGACACGACGCTACAGTTGTGGCCGGTGTTAATCAGCCAGGGCGAATAGATTGACGGTTAAGAGAACGGCATAAAAATGCACGTGATGATTGTTACCCGCGGGCGAGAGGCTAGTTCGCCCGCGGTGAAACCATCAGTGATGCAGCATTTCGTCGACAATCTGCGCTTTGGTCATATTGTACGGGTAATATGTCGGCCAGTTATCCATCTCTTTTAGCAGCGCTTCTTGCGATTCGTTGCCCATAAAAATATGGAAATGTTGCGACTGGCGCGGGCCGATAATATGGTCGCTGAACTGCACATATTTCGGCGCTTTTGATTGCGCGTCTTTGCATTCGAACAGATAACGCACGCCTTTTTTCCCGGAGGCGTAGGTCAGGATTTTATAGCCCGCATAATCATAACGGCAGGAATTGACCGTTTTGCCAACGTGAAACTCCATCATATTGTTTTCTATGCCAATCATCTCTACATCGGTGGCGTAACCTTTTTGGTAATAGGCGCGGTATTCTTCAACGCTTTTACCGCTTTGTTTTGCTTTTTTCTCCAGCACCGGATCAAGCGCACCGCTGAGCAGATACGGGTTCACGGATTGCCAGATCCCGTCCCAATCGGACAATGCCCGGTCTTTTACGTCCTTATCATCAAAAATGCCTTCGCTGGCTTTACGCTCCACTTCTGTAAGCGGTTTGCCGTGGTGGTGGTCATGCGCCAACGTCGGCGCGCTCATTAGCAGCACTCCCATGCCAAGTACAAAGGCCGATTTCTTCATGATCATATTGCGCTCCCTGGTTATCATTTGTTATGAAATGAAATGTTATAATATAACAAAAACAAATGCCACATTGCCTTCAATTCACCAGCCAAATGAGAGGATCGCCGTCTGACATAGCCAGCGCTATAAAACATAGCAATACCTATATATTTATGATTAATAAGCAATTTTTTGCGTTTTTGGTTTAGCTGTGGCATCCTTGCCGCTCTTTTCGCAGCGTCTGCGTTTTTGCCCTTGTCTGAGGGCATTTAAGGGTCAGCAATGAGTTTTTACGCAATTACTATTCTTGCCTTCGGTATGTCGATGGATTCTTTTGCCGCTGCTATCGGTAAAGGGGCGATGTTAAAACGCCCTCCGATGAGCGAAGCGCTACGCACCGGATTAATTTTTGGCGTTGTTGAAGCCATTACCCCGATTATCGGCTGGGCCGCAGGTTTAGCCGCCAGCCAGTACATCATGCAGTGGGATCACTGGATAGCCTTTGTACTGCTGTTTGCGCTTGGCGTGCGCATGATGAAAGAAGGTCTGAGTAAAACCACGGATGCAGAGGCAGAAGCACCGCGTCGCCATGGTTTCTGGTTGCTGGTTACCACCGCTATCGCTACCAGCCTTGATGCGATGGCCATCGGTGTCGGTCTGGCGTTTCTCAATGTGAACATTGTGACAACGGCGCTGATGATTGGCCTTGCGACCACCATCATGGCCACCACCGGTATGCTGCTGGGGCGCTTCCTTGGCACGGCGATCGGTAAATGGGCGGAAGTGCTCGGCGGTGTTGTGCTTATCTCTATCGGCAGCTCGATTCTGGTTGAACACTTAGGCTTACTGTAACTTGCCCGAACGTGAGAAATCGTCAACAATGCGTGCTCAGGTGATGGCGTTCCACCTGACCCAACCGCTTCACTGAGAAGCTGATGACGCCTGGTATGTCTCTGTCATGAGGCATGTCGGGCGTTTTTCTTTTGTTCCCTGCATGCCTCGCACTTTTGTTGATGAGGAAAAACATGCTGAAATCTTTATTTGCCGTAATTATTGGTGGTTCTGCAGGCTGCGTGATCCGCTGGCTACTCGCGATTCGTTTAAATACGCTGTTTCCCAATCTGCCACCCGGCACGCTGCTGGTAAATTTACTCGGTGGGCTGATTATTGGCGGCGCGCTGGCATTTTTTACCCGCCAGCCGCATCTTGATCCTACCTGGCGACTGCTGATCACCACCGGTTTATGCGGCGGTATGACCACCTTTTCCACTTTCTCTCTGGAGATTTTTGCCCAGTTGCAAACAGGCAACTACGTTTGGGCGCTTGCTTCCGTGCTGGTGCATGTAACGGGATCGATTTTAATGACTGCGCTGGGGTTTGCGCTGATAAACGCCTGGTATTGATAAAACCGGAAGGGGGAGCAATGCTGCTCCCCTTTTCGCAGGTTACTTCACGCCGCCATTTGCAGACAGGCTTGTGCGCAAGCCCGGCAACGTTTAGCGCACTGCTGGCAGTGTTGATGTTGATGCCTGCTGCACTCTTCCGCGCAGGCTTTGCACACATCGACGCAAATCCGGCAGAGCGAGGGTAAATGCACACTTTCCAGCGCCATAAATTGACCGGCAAGCCGACACAGGGCGGCACATTGTACGTCCAGCTTGATGCATTCACGCATCATGTCGATATTCTCTTCCTGCAGGCAAGAAAGCGCACAGTGTTCACAAGCCGCAGCACATTGATAACAGGCTTCGGCGCATCGTTGGTGTTCTGTATGCATGATTTATCTCCACAATATTTGTGTGTCATAAGATAAGTGTGCACAAAATATTTATCCCTACCATTTTATTTACACATTTCATCACATCATTAATTTTATGAGATGAGTAAAGCTTTAGTAACCCGCTTATAATTATAAAGATTTATTTTTGAATGCAACATATGTGTTTAAATATTTCTATCAGGGTTTTTATTTTTAGATTGATATATTTTGCGGCGATCAATTGACTAATTGGTATAAATAGCCAGACTTAAGGTTTCAACGCGATCGATATGGATTATTAACCGTATCGATTATATCTAAAACGAGATGTGGAGATATAACATGGCCGAACATAGAGGCGGTTCCGGTAATTTCGCAGAAGATCGCGAGAAAGCTTCCGAAGCGGGGCGTAAAGGTGGCCAGCACAGCGGCGGCAATTTTAAAAATGACCCCGAACGTGCATCCGAAGCCGGTAAAAAAGGTGGTAAAAATAGCCACGGTGGCGCTCAGAAATAGCCGTTTCGCTAGTTGTTTTTATTATCTGTAAAGTTCGGAACGGCAGCGGGCCGGAAACGGCTGGTTTATTTTTTTTACGGATAAATTTAATGAGGTATGAATGAATAAAAATGATGACGAGGAAGGTGAGAGAATTACCACCAGACCTGAACACCTGGCGCGAAGTTTGCCTGCTAATTTACTTGAATATTTTCATCATCCCTGCGAAATAATCACTATTAATTTTACCGAAGCAGTTGGTTTACATCTTCCCCCTTATAAGAAACGTCTCGTGCACAAAATGGCCAATCGCAAACAACCCCAAAAGAAAATAATCAGTAAACCCTTTTCACTTCTCTATCGGCGTTGTGCTTCTTAAACGGAGTGAACTATCCGTTTAATGTTGTTCCGCTAAAAGCAGCGTGGAGCCTTCAGCCATTCGTCATTACGAACACGAGCAGAACACTCTTCAGCGCATTGAAAATGCATAAAAAACAACCTTCAGGCCCAGCAAACTCGCGTTGCGCCTGAAGGCGTGCAATTGCATCTTTGTTACTAACAATAAGCGTGCTAATTATTAACGAATTTCAACAAGAAAAGCGCTATAAAACAGCGAGTTATGATGAAATAAACCGATCTTTTCGAATGAATTTTTTTATCGTTAACACATTGATGTTATTGATGATTTGTCTAAATTTCATCCATCCCAGGAGTTTCAACAAAACAGTATCGTAGCGGCAACCGCGCTTGATGGGCTGTTTTTTCGCCTGCCGCTTGGCCTCTATGGCGGCGGAGGATCTATAGTGAGTGAACTGAAGGCGACAAGAGGAGGTTTTGTGCTCTGTATTGAAAAAGATGATCCTCGTGAAGCGCCGGAATCGGGTGATAAAAAACCCCAGCCGGTGAAGAAATAAATAAAAAGGTCGCTACGGCGGCCTTTTTATCGATTATTCAGTCCGTTAACAGAAAAACCAGTAAGCAACTCGCGTGTATCTTCGCGGCCAGGTTGCTTTATCGAACGCAAATTGACGCCTGCTGGTTGGTTTTACTGCTTATCAATGCCGCTGAAGCGCGCATCTGTCGTTACGCACCGCAAGCCATGCGGGCGCAGAGAGTTACTCAGCTTTCTTTTCCACATGCCCGAGCGGTTTTTCCGGAAAGCAGTAGTCGCGCACGCGGCGCTTTAACTCTGCCGCATCAGGGAAACCGCCATCCAGCTTGCGATCCCAAATCACGTTGCCATCAACATCGATGACAAAAATCCCGCCAGTGCCCGGTATCAGCGTGACGGAACCGAGATCCGCACTAAACGTGTGCAACAATTCTTGCGCCATCCAGGTGGCGCGCAACATCCAGTTGCATTGTGAGCAGTAGTGCAAAGTGATGGTCGGTTTATTCATTGTTACTGTCTCCTGGCGCGAATGATAAAGGGAGCATAAAACTCATACCGCTGAAAATTGGACGGTAAAACAAATTTATTGCAAATGATAACTGTTATCATTATCTTCGGTGTCGATAACATAACAATAACCTGCAACTCTTTTGCGCTGACTGCAATCTTCCGCGGTCTCCTGGAAGTCATACGTGAGCCTGATACTAATAAATTCTAAGGCTTACAAGACAATATGTGTAAATCGCACCTTTCCCTGCAGCGCTTTAACAAGCGTGTGCTGGTCACTTCATTACTCGCAGCGTTGTATCAACCCTCCGCATTTGCGGTGGATAACGACACCTCATCGACAGCTTCCAGTGGCGCTCAGCAAGATAACGCTGAGGAGATGCTCGTCACCGCACCAGCACCGACATTAAAAGTCGGCAGTTCGCATTCCCTCAGTGCTCAGGATCTGCAAAACAAAGGCGCGAAAGATTTTGGCTCCATTATGCGTTATGAACCGCTCATCAGCGCCACGGGCGCAAGCGGCGGTTCCGGAAACGGCAAAAGCGGCTTCGATCGCGGCGGGTACACTGGCTACAACATTCGCGGCCTGGAAAGTAACCGCGTCGGCATCGATGTTGACGGCATTCCGCAGCCGGACGCCACCGGGCGCAGCTACGTAAGCCGTGCAGGCCTTAACACCTTTGGCATTGGCCGCGATTATATCGATCCGTATATGTACGGCAGCGTTGATATCCAGTCCGGCGCGACCCGTACCGAGCAAGCTAACACCTCCATTGGTGGCAAGGTCTCTTTCCGCCCGAAATCGGCGGATGATTACCTGCGCCCTGGCAAAGAGACCTACTTTGGTTACCAGAGCGATTATGACTCCGCCGATCGCAGCTGGCACAACGGCGTGACGGGAGCCGCAGGGGACGAAACCCTGCGCGGCATCATGGTCTATAGCCGTCGCGATGGTCAGCAAACCCGCAATAACAGCGGTACGGTTGACACCTATCCAGCGAACTGGCACTCAGATGCGATGATGGCTTCCGGCATCTGGCAACCGAATGACGCGCATAAATTCACCGGTACGCTGGATTACTACCACAAAACCAACCACACCCACTACGATGCGTGGAACAACGCCGGCAGCGCCATCCTTGGCGACGCACAGCAAACCAGCCAGACGCGCCGCTGGGGCGTGAGTCTGAAAGATGACTGGACGCCGATTAACGACTGGCTGGACAGCATGTCCAGCAAAGTCTATTACCAGCACACCGAAGCGCATGACCGCACTTATATGCCGGACAGTGTCACGGCGACCATGGAAACGGTCTACTCCAATTACGACACCGATACCTGGGGCATTCAGAATGCGCTGGCGAAAACATTCGGACGTCACGATCTGAGCGCCGGTTTTAACGCCAGCACCAGTAAAACCGAGCGTCCGTTTAACCAGTCACCGGTCCCGAGCGACTTTAGCGAGATCATGCAGCCGGAAGCCGATAGCCGCAGCTACACGTTAGGCGCATTTCTGCAGGATCAGCTTAATTTCACTGCCGATGGCCACCACTTCGCCATCATTCCCGGCGTGCGCGTGGTTCATCAGTCGACAAAACCGGAAAACCTCTCCAGCCTGACCGCCAATAGCAGCGTGCTGGACGAAGCCGATGTGTCCTCCCTGTACGGTAAAAATTCCGACACACAACTGCTGCCATCGCTGACCTTCCAGTACGACTTCACGCCGCGTCTGATGACATACCTGCAATACAAACGCGGCGCGCAGTTCCCCAACGCCAGCCAGTTGTATGGCTCCTGGAACCTGGGTTCCAGCTATGCAGGGCGCGGGCAATATGCGCTTATCGGGAATACGGATTTGGATACCGAAACCAGCGATAACCTTGAGTGGGGCATGAAAGGCGAGGTGACCGAGGGCGTAACGCTGCGCACGGCGCTGTTCTACAACAGTTATAAAAACTTTATCGCCTATACCCGTTACACCCGCTCCGGTAACCCGGATAAATTCACCAACGTGCCATCTAACATCTACACCACCTATCAGGCGGAAAACCGCGATAAAGCTTTTATCTATGGCGGCGAAATTAGCGCGAAATTTAACTTTGGCACCTGGTTTGAACAGGTCGATGGTCTGAGCGCCACGCTGGCATATGGCTACAGCGAAGGGAAAGCGAAATCGCGCTATCTGGGCGACAAATACATCGATCTTGATAGCGTCGCGCCAATGAAAGCGATTGTCGGCGTTGCCTGGGATGACCCGGCGAAACGCTACGGTACGGCGCTGACTGCCACCTTCGTCAAAGGTAAGCAAGCCACTGCTACCAACCGTCAAACCTACAGTAATACTGGCGGGGCACTGGGCGAATCCGGCACGGAATATATGCGGGTGCCGGGCTATGGATTGCTCGACTGGACGGCGTACTGGCAAGTGGCGAAAAACATCAAAATTAACGGCGGCGTTTACAACATCACCGATCGTAAATATTGGGATTACCTGAACAGCCGTAACCAGGAAGAGACCACCAACCAGAATGCGTATGACAAAGCGCTGGCGGTAATGCCGGGGCGGACATGGCAACTGGGCGTCAATGTTGATTTCTAAGGTGATTCCATTTCACGTTGCTCGTTTGCCGGCGCTACAGCGTTGCCGCCGCGATGCAACGCGAATGATTTCTTTGCACATCAGTAGGTAATTTCCATCCCCGGTATCGCTGCCGGGGATTAAACAGTTAAGGAAGTGAACAATATGCCTGCAACATCACGTGATTTCACCGCCATCTGGCAGCAGTATCAGGCCATTAAAGCGCAACAGCCCACAAAATACGCCCGCGACATCGCGACCGAAATGGCGATAAGCGAAGCCGAATTAACCTGCGCCCGTGTCGGCCATGACGCCGTGCGTCTGCAAGGGGAAATGCGCAACATCCTCGCCGCGCTGGAGGCGGTCGGTGACACGAAATGCATTTGTCGCAACGACTACGCGGTGCATGAGCAGATTGGCCGCTTCACTAACCTGCATATCAGCGAACGCGCCGGGCTGGTGCTTAACCCGCGCGCGCTCGATCTGCGTTTGTTTATCAGCCAGTGGGCCAGCGCCTTTCATTTGCATGAACAGAGCCCGCGCGGCGAGCGTCAGAGCATTCAATTTTTCGATCGGCAAGGCGTTGCGATATTGAAGGTCTACCTGACGGAACACACCGATATTGCCGAATGGAACGGTGTTATCGCCCGATTTACCGCGCCGGAGAACCCACCGTTAACGCTCACTGAAGCTAATGGCGAAAAATACGCAGAACACGCAGACGGCGCCGCGCTGGACAGCGAATGGCGCGCCATGACGGATGTGCATCAATTCTTTGGCTTGCTGAAAAAGTACAACCTCTCGCGCCAGCAAGCATTCCGGCTGGTGGGCGACGATCTTGCCTGCCTGGTCAGCAATGACGCGCTGCCAAACTTGCTGGAAACGGTGCAACAGCAGGGGAACGAAATCATGATTTTCGTCGGCAACCGTGGTTGCGTGCAGATCTTTACCGGCGTGCTGGAAAAACTGACGCCGCTGAAAGGCTGGACCAACATCTTCAACGAGAACTTCACCCTGCATCTGCGTGATACAGAGATTGCCGAAAGCTGGGTCACGCGCAAACCTACCGCTGACGGCCATGTCACCAGCCTTGAGTTGTTCGCCAAAGACGGTACGCAAATCGCTCAGCTTTACGGGCAGCGTAGTGAAGGCCAGCCGGAGCAGAGCCACTGGCGTGCGCAGATTGATGCATTAACCAATCCGGGAAAAGCCGCATGAAAAAACTGCTGATCCTGCTGGCGGCGCTGCCGCTGGTAGCAAGTGCCGCCGGGCAAAAAATTGTCTCCTTAGGCGGCGATGTCACCGAAATTGTCTATGGATTACATGCGCAGGCGCAGCTGGTCGGGCGCGACAGCACCAGTACCTGGCCTGCCAGCGCACAAAAACTGCCGGATGTCGGTTATGTCCGTCAACTCAACACCGAAGGCATTCTCTCTCTGCGCCCGACGCTGGTGCTGGCCAGCGACCAGGCGCAACCTTCGCAGGTATTGCAAAAAGTGCAGGACAACCACGTCAGGGTAATTGCGGTGCCGGGCGGTTACACGCTGGCGGCAATTGATAAAAAAATCGCGGTCATTGCGGACGCCATCGGCAAAACAGACGCAGGCGCGCAGCTGCGTAAAACGCTGGCGAACGATATTGCCGCACTACCGAAACAGCCGCTGAACAAGCGCGTGCTGTTTATCCTCAGCCACGGCGGGATGGGAACAATGGTGGCCGGGCAGAAAACCGCTGCCGATGGCGCGTTGCGTGAAGCGGGGTTACAAAATGCGATGCAGGGCTTTGAACATTACCGTTCGATGTCGCAAGAAGGGGTGATCGCCAGCCAGCCGGATCTGGTGGTGATTTCCGCCGACGGCGTAAAAGCGATGGGCGGCGAACAGAACCTGTGGAAATTGCCTGGTCTGGCGCAGACGCCCGCCGGGCGCAATAAACAGGTGTTGCTGGTCGATGATGTGGCGCTGCTCGGTTTTGGTTTGCGCACGCCGCAGGCGCTGCTGGCGCTGCGTCATAAAGCGGAGCAACTGCCCTGATGAACCGCCACGCTTCCCGCACGCTCTGGGGGCTTACGTTGCTGCTGCTTGGGTTGACGGGGCTGGCAAGCACGCAGGGCGCGATGCAACTGCCGCTCGCCAGCTTGTGGCAGGCCGGTGACGAGGCGCTGCGCCAAATCTGGCTGACGGTGCGTTTGCCGCGCGTGGTGTTGGCATTGCTGGTTGGCGCGGCGCTGGCGCTTTCCGGCTGCGTGATGCAGGGGCTGTTTCGCAACCCGCTTGCCGACCCCGGTTTGCTGGGCATCAGCGGCGGTGCGTCGTTAACGGTCGCCTGCTGGCTGGTGCTGCCGATTACCGTTTCACCGCTGGTGGCGCTGTATGCACCGATGCTGACGGCGTTTATCGGTAGCCTGGCGGTAATGATGGTGATTTATCTGCTCAGTAAAGCGGGAGAGGTAGGTTTATCCCGGTTGCTGCTGGTGGGGATCGCCATTAATGCGCTTTGTGGTGCGGGCGTTGGCGTCCTTTCGTGGATCAGCAACGACGCGCAATTGCGCCAGCTTTCACAGTGGGGAATGGGCAGCCTTGGGCAGATTGAATGGTCGACGTTAATGGTCGCCGCCAGCCTGATCCTGCCCGCATCGCTGGTGATTTGGCGCGTCGCCAGCGCGCTTAATCTGCTGCAACTGGGCGATGAAGAGGCGCACTATCTGGGCGTCAATGTGCCGCGGCTGCAGCGCATATTGTTGGTGTGCAGTGCGCTGCTGGTGGCAACGGCGGTCGCGGTGAGCGGCATTATCAGCTTTGTTGGCCTGGTGGTGCCGCATTTGATGCGCATGTGGCTGGGCCCGGATCACCGTGCGCTGGTGCCCGGCGCGTTGCTGGTGGGAGCAATGTTACTGTTGGCCGCCGATACCGTGGCGCGCACCGTTGTCGCGCCCGCCGAAATGCCGGTTGGCCTGCTGACCAGCATGGCTGGCGCACCGTGGTTTCTATGGCTGATTTTTCGCCGGTCGAAGAGGGTGACATGAACAGACTTTTAACTGCCGCGCATTTGCGGCTCAACGCCGATTCACGGCGGCTGATTGACGATGTTTCCCTGACGCTGACCGGCGGCGAAAGGGTGGCGCTGATTGGCCCGAACGGCGCGGGGAAATCGACGTTACTGCGTCTGTTAACTGGTTTTCTGCCCGCGGCGGCAGGGGAGTGCCATCTGGAAGGCAAACCGCTACAGGCGTGGACGGCGCAAGCGCTTTCACGCCGCCGGGCGGTAATGTTGCAACAGACCTCGCTGGGCTTTGACTGGCCGGTGGAGGCCATTATCGCCATGGGGCGTGCGCCCTGGGGACCACAACACGAACGCAAAATTGTGCAGCAGGTGGTGGCGCTGACCGGCTGTGACATGTTGGTTGGGCGGCGCTACGCCACCTTATCCGGCGGTGAACAGCAGCGGGTACAACTGGCGCGCTGCCTCGCACAGCTGTGGCATCATGACGGCCCGGAAGGCTGGCTGTTTCTGGATGAACCGACTTCGGCGCTCGATCTTTACCATCAGCAGCAAGTGCTGCGCCTGCTGAAGCGGCTGACGCTGGGCGGCAAACTGCATGTCTGTTCGGTGCTTCACGATCTCAACCTTGCTGCGCGGTGGGCGGACAGGATCTTGCTGTTACACCAGGGAAAACTGGTAACACAAGGTACGCCGGAACAGGTGATTCAGGTGCCGCTTATCGCGCAGTGGTACGGTGCCGACGTCGAGGTGAGCCAGCATCCGGGTGGGAATACGCCGCAGGTTTTTCTCTCGGTCTGATAAACGCCACGGTTGGCTGATGAAGCCGTATTTTTGCTAAAGTTTAGTGTGACTTAACTGATGCGGAGATCGGCAATGACCTTACCGCCTTTGCAGGCGCTCATCTGTTTTCATGCTGTCGCACAACACGGCAGTATGAAAGCGGCGGCAGCGGCGTTATCTATCAGCGCCAGCGCAGTGAGCCAGCAGATTGCCAAACTGGAAGCCTGGGTGAATGTGCGGCTGTTTATGCGTGGTTCGCGCGTGCTCACGCTGACGCCAGAAGGGAAAATTTACCTGCGGGCCATTCAGCCTGCCTTTCATCAGATTTCACAAGCCACACACCGGTTAATTGACGCGGCGGCACACCACCGTGTGAGTGTCAGTTGTTCAACGGAGTTTGCCATGCACTGGTTGCTGCCAAGGCTTGGCGGCTTTGAACGTTATTACCCGCATGCCGAGGTGCTTATCACTACCGCTACGCGGGACGTTGATTTGAAAACGGAAGGGATCGATTTTGCTTTTCGCCGCGCGGTGCAGGCCGGGAGTGAATATATCCTGCACCCGCTGGAGAACAGCGGCGGGATGCTGCTGATCTATGATAAGTCGGCGCTGTTAGAACCGCTTTGCCACGCCTTTCGCGACTGGCTGCTGGCTGTCGCGCAGGAACATTATTGGCCGGAACGGTAAATGCAAAAGTGGCGGCATATTCGCGCTCCGGCAACTGTATATTTACCGACGTTTACGCATATTGCCACCACAATCGATGCAGTTCATATCCATTATCACCAGGTCCGGGCCGAGTTTCCCACGGTTTATCGATAATGAAGTGCAGGTTTTTCACCTGCGCCAAATCCCACATTTGCGGATGCTGAAGCGGCAATGTTTTTAAGGCGTTATAGCCGTAATGCAGCGGTAGCCAACGGTCGCGGAACACCTCGTTAAGAAAATCCTGCTCGGCAAAAACATAGTCCGAAATGTCGGCTTTCTCCGCCAGCGTCGCTATCATCTGCTGATAAAAGGCGTTATCCGGCGTGAGCAGCAGAAAACCACCGTTCAGGTAGTTGTCCAGCGACGCTGGTGGGTTGGCGTGCATTTGCGCGTCTGTACACCAGCTGTAATAGCAGTTTTCCGGCCGCCAGCTCGCCGGGTAGCTTTCGATATGGTTAGGGTTACAGCGACAGGCATGGCAGGCGGCAATGGTGCCTGCGGCCAGCGGCAGTTCAAAGAGATGATCCATATTTTGCAGCACCAGCATATCGGCATCGAGAAACGCCACCCGTTGGTATTCCTCAAGCGTCCACACCGCCAGTTTGCTCCACACGTCGGCAAAACGGGCATTCGCATAGCGGCTTTCAAGTGTGGGATCGGGGCCGATAACCGGCACTTCCCGCACCTTGCAGCCCTGCGCGCTCAGGTGCTGGCGCGTGCTGTCGTCAATGGCGTCGGTCACCATCACCACCAGCGGCCACGGCGAACCGCTGGCGCGCAGCGAACGGTGCAGCGTTACTACGCCCGGCAGGTAGTCTGGCTGTGTCAGGAGGGTTACCCAGGCGAATGCGGCGCTCATGACAACAGCTCCGCCATAAACGTGTTGAGAAATTTGCCCTGCGGATCAAAATGCTGGCGTACGGCCTGAAACGCCGTCCATTGCGGGTAGAGCGCTGGCCAGTCGTATAACGTCGGGTCGAAGTATTTCCCCCAGTGCGGCTTCCCGCCTTCTTCTGCCAGCAACTGTTCGGCGGCGCGCAGAAACGCCAGCCCCTCTTCAGAGAGCGAGCCGTCTTCAGCGTAATAAACCACAAAGCCAAAAAAACAGGTCGGTTGCTGCCAGGCCGGGCTTAGCCACGCCCCGGAAGGCCCGGTGCAGCGCAAAATTATCGGATAGTGCATATGCGGGTGCGATTGCTGATGCCACGCTTTAATGCGTGCAATCACCGCCGGGGCGCGCGCCAGCGGAATACCAATTTCAATATTGATTTGCGGCGTGGCGATACCCCGGCAGAACACCTGGTAGATATCACCAATCACATCTGAAAAGTCTTTAAAGCGCGTTACGGTGCGAAACGGTTTGCCGTTTTCATCAACAATATTGGTGTCGTCATGCATTTGCTCCAGCGTTTTTTCCACCGTGTCGTTCATCTGCGTGTCGGTCTCTTCCCGTTCCACCAGATCACCATGGTTATCGCGCCATAGCACCATTTCATCGGCGGTGGATTCACGCGCATTCCAGGTGTGAACTTTGTTTTCATCCGGGAACCACCATGTTTTGCTGAAGGCCCACTGCTGGTTCCAGCTAAGCAGGTCTTGCGCAAGATTGTCGGCGTTGCTGGCGTTTTTAAAGCAGGTATACAGCGTTGCCGGGCGCGTGCGCAGGGTGACGGCGGTGATTGCCCCCAGTGTGCCGAGCGCCAGTTGCGCGGCGGCAAACGCCGGTTGCTGGCGGTCAATCTCGTGGATCTGCCCGGCGGCATCCACCAGCCGGATGCGCAGTGCTTCATCCGCCAGCGAGCTTTGCTGCATGCCCTGGCCGTGGGTCCCTGTTGAAATGGCGCCTGCCAGCGTTTGCGAGTCGATCACGCCCGGCGACGCGTACAGCATGCGGTTCATGCCGGTGAGGAGTTCAAACACTTCGTGCAACGGCGTCCCGGCGCCAAACGTCACGCTGTCGTCATCCACCGCCAGCACACCACGCAGCGCAGAGATATCAATCAGCGTATCGCCCGGCTGGCTCAGTTTCAGCATGCGCCCAGGTGACATGCGACTGCCCATCACCCGCACGCGCCCGGTAGCGGCGGCAATAACCTGCTGCAACTGCGCTTCACTTTCCACGCGGATAACGGCGTTTTTGCAGGCCAGCACCGCGTTTTTCGCCCAGTTGAACAGGTGCGGATCTTGCGGGCCTGGGTGCGGCTGACGGCGTGGAAAAAGGGTGTGCATGTCGGTCATGGGCGGCTCCTCGCTCAGATTTTTATTTATTAACCAAGCGTAGCGCATCACAGAAACTGTGAGTGTTGGCGCGGTTTTTCAAGGCGCTTCGGCGTGGCGCAACAGAGAGTGGCTGACTGTTAGCCTGGCGTAACACCAGGCAGGTGGAATACCAAATTAAGCTCCCTGCTTGCCACGGTATCGCGGACGTAACGCTGATAATCAGGCCATTTGCGGCCTGATTAATGAGGGCTTACAGCGTGATGGTCGTGAAATGGGTCAGCGCGGCATAACGACGCGCGGCGGAGTGAAAAGGTTAGCGGTTTAATAACGTTATTAACGTTGCCAGCGCATATTTCACCGACTGCTCAATCACGCTTTCGCAATCTCCGGCAAAATGGCGCAGAGCCGTGATCGGCGCTTGCCCCGGTAGCGCCCAGGCAAACCACACGGTTCCGGCGGGCGTACCATCTTCGCCGCCGTCCGGGCCGGCATAACCAGTGACGGCAATCCCGACCGGTTCATGACTGACCGCGCAAGCGCCTTGCACCATCTCGCTGGCTGTCTGCTCGCTCACCGCCGTCCAGCGTGCCAAGGTTTCGCGCTTAACATGCAGCAGGGTACTTTTCGCTTCATCGGTAAACGAGACAAACCCACAACCAAAGAAAGCGGGCGTATCGCCTGCGGCGCACAGCGCGGTGGCGATTTGCCCGCCAGTGCAGGATTCCGCCGTGGTGACGCGTAGCTGTTTTTGGGTAAGCAGCTCGCCCAGTTGCATTGCCAACATTGGAATGGGCAGGCAGAGCAGCGCATTCATATTGTTTGTTAAGGTAATGTCTTCATTCATAGGGTATTTTTCGCTAATTCGATGGTGACTCGGTAAGCAAAGTATAGTGAGCGAAAAGTCATGATGAGTTTTTAGGAATAATCGAGATATGACCGTTGCGCTCAAGAATAGCGAATTTAATCTCCGCCAGATCGGCAATGCCCTGGTTGTTTCGCGCTGACACCATAATGTCGTCGCGCGTGATATCGGCTTCACGCATTTTGTTTTCCAGCATTTGCCCGTTCTCCACTAACACCACCGGCGTGCCGTCGATCAGGTTTTCCGCCCCTTTAACGTACTTCTTCAGCGTACCGAATAAGATATCCACCACCACCAGCGTGATAATGGTCAGCGCCGCGCCGGTCACGGAGAAATCATTGCCGAGCAGCGCCTGTTGCGTGGCTTCACTGATGATCAGCAGCAAAATCAAATCAAAAGAGGTCATCTGTAGCAGCGCCCGGCGGCCGGCGATTTTGAACACCACCATCAACACCAGATAGATAGCTATCGCGCGTAATACCATGTCCATCGCGTTCTCCTCAGGGCCAGATAAACTGCGTCAGGGTGACCGGGGTTGCGTTGTTCACTGCAATCCGCTGCGTGCTGTTACCGACGCCGAGCGGTGTTAGCCCCAGCCACACGGTCAACGGTTTATCGGTGGCAGGACGGGCATATTCCAGCACCAGTTCGCCGCTGCGGCTGTACATGTTTAGCGGTTGTGGTTGCAGGGTGCGGATCTCAAAATCGTGCATGAAATCGCCGCCCAGGGTGAAGGTGATGCGGTTATCGGTCGTGGCATTGGCGGTTATCTGCATGTCCAGATCGCTTTGTAGCCGACCAAAGCGGTCGTACTCGACGGAGAGACGTTGGTCGGCGCTGGTCACCGTTTTTTTGCTTAGTAAACCCTGGGAAAAGAGCCCGCACAGCCCGGCAATCACAATGGCGATAAGCACTATTGCCCCCCATTTTTGCACCTGCATTTCCACATGCAGCCAGAAAGGGTTGTCTTCCACGGGCCATGTACGTTCTGCGTCAGTGCTGTTTTTTTTCTCCATACGCCCTCCACGGGTTCGCCGTAAATAACGTAAAGAGTGTAGATGACGGGGGGAGAAAGAGCGCTTCGTCACGCCAGCGCTCTGTGCTGAGATCAGATCGTAATGCGGGGTGTCACGCGCCCGTGCAGTGCGGGGTTATCACTTTCATCTTTCAGTTTGACGCCGGTGAGACGGCGCTGAAATGCCTGTTCCAGCAGCCAGGCGAGCTTAAACGCGGCGGCCTCGTAATTCAGCCCTTCCGGGCGAATGTTGGAGATGCAGTTGCGCTCGGATTCAATGCGCTGGCGCTCTGGCTTCCAGGTGAGGTAGACACCGAGGCTATCGGGCGAGGATAACCCCGGACGCTCACCAATCAGTATTGCCACCGCTTTACTGCCCAGCGTTTCGCCAATGTCATCGCCAAGCGCCACGCGCGACTGGTGCGCCAGCACGATGGGGCCCAGGGAGATACCCAGCGTGTCCAGATAGGGCAGCAGGGCGGTGATAAGCCCGACTGACTGGCGGTGTACGGCGTGGGAAGAGAGCCCGTCGCCAATTACCAGCAGCAGATCATGCGCGGGCGGGCGATGAGCAGCAAGCGTTTCGCGGCTCTCATCACTGAGCCTGCGCCCGAGATCCGGGCGGTTCAGGTAGATATGCCGGTCGGCAGCGGCACTGTGCGCCTCCAGCGTTTTTAAGCCAAGCGCATGGAGCTGCTGTGCCAGGCTTTCACTGTCAAAGGGCTGGTGAATGGCATCACGCGCCTGGGCGTGCGCGAGGCCAAAGTTGAGCACCTCCCGTGTCGGCAGGCTGGCGCCGCTGCGCCCCAGCGCAATGCGGGCATCGGTAAACTCGCGCAGCAGTGTCCAGGCATCGGGTCCATTCATGCGTGTGCTCCTTGTGGCATCACGGTCAGCAACGGGTGGTTTGCACCGGTCAGGCGCAACTGACCATGAGTGTCGATAATCTGCATTTTGGTTAACCACTCGGCGAACTCCGGCGCGTGTTTCAGCCCCAGCAGGCGGCGGGCGTAGAGCGCATCGTGAAACGAGGTACTCTGGTAATTGAGCATGATGTCATCCGCGCCCGGTACGCCAATCAGGAAAGTCAGCCCGGCGGTGCACAGCAGCGTCAGCAGCGTGTCCATATCGTCCTGATCCGCTTCCGCGTGGTTGGTGTAGCAGACGTCGCAGCCAATCGGCAGCCCCATCAGTTTGCCGCAGAAGTGATCTTCCAGCCCGGCGCGAATGATCTGCTTGCCGTCGTAGAGGTATTCCGGGCCGATAAAACCGACCACGGTGTTGACCAACAGCGGGTTAAAATGTCGTGCCACCGCGTAAGCGCGCGCTTCGCAGGTTTGCTGATCGACGCCGTGGTGCGCGTTAGCAGAGAGGCAACTGCCCTGACCGGTTTCGAAATACATCACGTTTGTGCCGAGCGTGCCGCGCTTCAGGCTCAGCGCCGCTTCATGCGCCTCCTGTAATAGCGCCAGGTTGATGCCAAAACCGCTGTTAGCGGCTTCCGTCCCCGCAACCGACTGGAAAACCAGATCAACCGGTGCGCCGCGTTCAATGAGTTGAATGGTATTGGTGACATGCGTCAGTACGCAGGACTGGGTAGGAATGGCAAAGCGCTCAATGATGTCTGCCATCATGTGGTTGAGCTTTTGTAGCACCGGCAGGCTGTCGCTGGCCGGGTTGATGCCTACCACCGCGTCGCCCGCGCCATACAGCAGGCCATCGAGCATACTGGCGGCAATGCCTTTCAGATCGTCAGTCGGGTGATTGGGCTGCAAACGCACACTGAGATGGCCGGGCAGGCCAATGGTATTGCGAAAGCGGGTGATCACGCTGCATTTGCTGGCGGCGAGGATCAAATCCTGGTTACGCATCAGCTTACTGACGGCGGCGGCCATTTCCGGGGTGATCGCCGGTGCAACATGGCTAAGCGTGGCGGTGTCGGTGCTGTCTGCCAGCAGCCAGTCGCGGAATTCGCCCACCGTCAGATGGGCAATCAGGGCAAACGCGCGGCTATCGTGGGTATCAATGATTAACCGCGTCACTTCATCTTCTTCATACGGGATGAGCGGAGAGGCGAGGATCTCGCGCAGCGGCACATCCGCAAGGGCGATTTTCGCCGCCATCCGCTCTTCTGCCGACTGCGCCGCCACCCCGGCCAGTACATCCCCGGATCGCGCCGGGGAGGCTTTCGCCATCAACGTTTTCAGGCTGTCGAACTGATAAGTACGGTGAGCCAGCGTGGTTTTATACATTCCGTCTCCTCAGGAGAGCGCCCGCAGTTGCGGATCCATCTCGGCACGTTCACGCGCGTGCGCCGTTTTACGAAACCACATATAGCCGCCCAGCATCATCAGCGCGAAGATCAGAGCCAGCAGCGTGTTGTACCAGACCATCGCCACCAGGCAGAGTACCGCCATACCCAGCGCAAACGCGGGTGCGTACGGGAACAGTGGCGCTTTAAACGGGCGCTCAAGTTCCGGTTCGCTGCGGCGCAGCTTAAACAGCGCGGCCATTGAGGTGATATACATAACGATAGCCCCGAAAACGGACATCGTCACAATACAGGCGGTGAGCGGCATGCCGCTGATGGTGACCAGCGAGTCGGAGAAAATCGCCGCAATCCCGACCACGCCCCCGGCGAGGATCGCCAGATGCGGCGTGCGGGTTTTGCGGTTGAGGTTTGCCAGGCTTGCCGGCAGATAACCCGCGCGCGCCAGCGAATAGATCTGGCGAGAGTAACCCATAATGATGCCGTGGAACGATGCCACCAGACCAAACAAACCGAGCCACACCAGCATATGCAGCCAGCCACTGCTGTTGCCGACCACCATTTTCATCGCCTGCGGCAGCGGGTCGTTAATGTTCGACAGCGTGCGCCAGTCGCCGACGCCACCGGCAAAAATCATCACGCCAACTGCCAGCACGGTGAGAGTCAGAATACCGCCGCCGAGCGCACGCGGAATGGTGCGTTTCGGATCTTTGGCTTCTTCCGCTGCCATAGAAGCACCTTCAATGGCGAGGAAGAACCAGATGGCGAAGGGGATCGCCGCAAACATGCCCGGCAGCGCCAGGCTGCTGAAGCTCTCTGCGCCTGCCCAGCCGTTGGCGGTAAAGTTGCCCCACGAGAAACCCGGTGCCACCACGCCCATAAACACCAGCAACTCGAAAATGGCCAGCAGAGTGACAATCAGCTCAAACGTGGCGGCAATGCCGACACCGAGAATGTTCAGCGCCATAAAGATGAGGTACGCGCCGCAGGCCACCCATTTCGCATCCAGCGACGGGAACTGCACGTTCAGGTATGCGCCAATCGCCATCGCGATAGCCGGAGGCGCGAAAACGAACTCGATTAAGGTGGCAAAACCGGCAATAAACCCGCCCGTTGGCCCAAATGCGCGGTACGCGTAAGCAAAAGGGCCACCGGCATGAGGGATCGCGGTGGTCAGTTCGGTAAAACTAAAGATAAAGGCGCAGTACATCGCGGCAATTAACAGCGCGACAATCAAAAAGCCGAGCGTACCAGCCTGCGACCAGCCATAGCTCCAGCCAAAATACTCTCCTGAAATCACCAGCCCGACGGCAATGCCCCACAGACGGAAGCTGCCCAGTGTTCTTTTTAATGTTGTTTGTGTGCTCATGCTTTACTGCCTCGCCATTGAATACAGTTAGCAGTGAATGTGCAAAGGCGATGCCAGGAGATATATTCCTTGGTTAATTAAACAGTTAGATGATTATGGTTTTGAAATGCTGCATGGTTTGCACCGTGGCAGATCGGATTCTGGTGCAGGTTGCCCTGCAATGGTGAAACTGGCGAAAATGCTGCTTAAGGTGAAATTAATTGCCGATGGGTTAATAAAAAAAGGCGATAGCCTGATTTCTGGAAATGTTATAGGGAATAACTGGAAATTTAAATCCGACTATTCTTACCCCTTTTTTTGTCATATCGGGCTTTAATTAAAGTGACGGTGTGTTATTTAAATGGCGTAATTCACAATAACTTAACATGTTGATTTTACAGCGTGATTTATTTTGTTTTTTGTGAGGCGCAACACATATCATTATCGTAATAACCTGATGTTAAATCTAATCCGGAATAATGGGTTGACCTGAATTGTCTGGCACTTTAGTTTGACACAATCATTTTCAGCCAAACCCAGGATGATATTTAACAAAGGAGGATGTCATGGCCTGGCGACCCATTTTATATGTCATTTTTACCGACAACCCTCGTTTAAATAGCCGACGAGCACAGTTGCGGCTGGTGCATGGCTGACAGGATCCGTTAAAAAGCCGTCACGCATAACGCGACGGCTTTTGTATTTTGTACAGGCATACTTTATGCCGTTTCTGTTTCCGGCTGGGACAGATGCACAGCAATATAACGCTCGTAGCGGTTCGCTTTCAGGTGCGTTAAATCCACCAGCACCAGGCCATCCACGCAATTATTAAAATCCGGGTCGCAGCCGAAATCGATAAATTGCACGCCGCCAGGCTCACACAGTTCGGAATATTGTTTATATAGCGGCGGAATGCCGCAGCCCAGGTTTCCCAGCAGCGATTTCAGCCGTGTCAGATCTTCGGTGTAGTCATCGCCGGTAAACTGCGCCAGCACTTCCGGCATGCTGGCAGGCCACGGGCGGCGCGATGACGCCAGCGGCCAGGTTGCCGGGAACCACAGGCGATAGAACGCCACCAGCAGATCGCGCGCCGCAGGCGGCATCCCGCCGGAAATAGAGACTGGGCCAAACAGGTAGCGATACTGCGGATAACGCGCCAGATAGGCACCGATACCCGACCACAGATAATCCAGCCCGCGACGTCCCCAGTAGCGCGGCTGAATAAAGCTGCGCCCCAGTTCAATGCCGTGGCGCAGCACATCTGCCATGCGATCGTCGTAATGGAACAGGCTGTGGCTGTATAACCCTTCGACGCCGCGCGCCGCCATTTGCTGAGCGGTGGGCATAAAACGGTAAGCGCCGACAATTTCCAGATCGGCCTCATCCCACAAAATCAGATGCAGGTAATCGTCGTCATATTTATCCGTATCACGACGTTTACCGCTGCCTTCGCCCACGGCACGGAAGGCGATTTCACGCAGTCGCCCAAGCTCGCGCAGCAGCGGTGCATCTTCCTGCCCTTTACGCTGCCACAGATAGATGACCTTGCCATCAGCGGTGCGACCGAGGCACTCGGCGTTGTTAAGCTCCCGGCGCAGCGTAATGCGCGCTTCCGGACGTGCGATGGCACACTCAGTTTTGAAGGGGCCGGGCAATCCCTTGCCAAGACGCAGGACATGTTGGCGACACTTATCGGCCAGCTCGCGTGGTGCGAGCTGCGGCGTGTGCCAGCTGTCCCAGGGAATACGTTCACCGATTTTGATCGGCAGTGCGCTGTCGCGCCGGCGAAACATCTGCTGCATCAGCAGTATAAAGGGAAGCGTTTCAGAGACCATCGCGCTGGCGTAGAACAGGGCGCTGTTGCGTGCGTCAATCCACACCGGCAGTAACGGCGTGCGGAATTTACTGGCCAGCTTGATAAACCCGGCGTGCCAGCTTTTATCGCGAATGCCTTTGCGCGTCATGCGCGACACTTCCCCGGCCGGGAAGAAGATCAACACGCCGCCGCTTTGCAACTGGTTTTCCATTTGCTGCAATGAGGATTTACGCGTGCGACCGCCCATGTTATCCACCGGAATAAACAGGGAACTGAGCGGCTCAAGGTGCGTCAGCATGCGGTTGGTGACCACTTTCACATCGCGGCGTACGCGGGAAACGGCGTACAACAGCGCCAGCCCGTCGAGCGTGCCTGTCGGATGGTTGGAAATGATGACCAGCGGGCCATGTTCAGGGATTTGTTCGAGGCAGTGAGCGGGAACGGTGCAGCGGATTTGTAGATGTTCGAGTACTTGTTCCACCATATCCAGCCCCTTCAGGTGGGGGTGGAGCGCGGCGAACTGCTGAAACTCTTGCTCATAGAGCAGGCGTCTGAGCAGATTTTTTTGCCAGGGTGCTGGCCTGGCCTGTGGCCAGAGATCCTCAAGTACATTGTCGAGACTAAACATGGTGATTTCTCCTCCCGTCTTGCCGATGACAGTAAAGGGCGAAGATGACGCTTACATTTCATTACAATGAAGAAATGACAATTTAAAGACGGCAGGAGAATCAGAAGGAAAGGCAAAAAAAAGCGGGCCAGGCCCGCTTCGTTCAGAGGATGCCGCGTTCGGCGAGATCGAGGGCGAAATAGCTGAAAATCAAATCCGCGCCGGCGCGTTTAATCGCACCCAGGCTTTCCAGCACTACTTTGTCTTCATCAATTGCGCCTGCCTGAGCGGCAAACTTGATCATCGCGTATTCACCGCTCACCTGATAAGCGCCCAGCGGCAGTTCGGTGCGCTCGCGAATATCACGCAGGATATCGAGATAAGCGCCTGCCGGTTTCACCATCAGGCAGTCTGCGCCTTCAGCCTCATCAATAAGCGACTCGCGAATCGCTTCGCGGCGGTTCATCGGGTGCATCTGATAGGTTTTACGATCGCCTTTCAGCGCCGTGCCCGCGGCTTCGCGGAACGGACCGTAGAAGGATGAGGCGAATTTAGTCGAATAGGACATGATCGCGGTATCGGTAAAGCCCGCCGCATCCAGCGCACGGCGGATCGCCTGCACCTGACCATCCATCGCCGCCGATGGCGCGATGAAATCGGCGCCTGCCGCGGCGGCAATCACCGCTTGTTTACCGAGATTAATCAGCGTGGCGTCGTTATCCACGCCGTGATCGCACAGCACACCGCAGTGGCCGTGCGAGGTGTATTCGCAAAAACAGGTGTCGGACATCACCACCATTTCCGGCACTGTCTCTTTGCAAATGCGTGACATCCGCGCCACCAGGCCGTTTTCTTGCCAGGTATCGCTGCCAGTCTCATCGGTGTGA
This sequence comes from Kosakonia sacchari SP1, assembly GCF_000300455.3. Taxonomy (NCBI): domain Bacteria; kingdom Pseudomonadati; phylum Pseudomonadota; class Gammaproteobacteria; order Enterobacterales; family Enterobacteriaceae; genus Kosakonia; species Kosakonia sacchari. The sequence goes on along the minus strand of NZ_CP007215.2, from coordinate 3,810,013 downwards.
TGCGAAATGCCAAAGGTCATCACTGAGCGGATCCCGGCGTTGGCGATGCGTTCGATCTCGCGCGCCAGATACTTTTCCGGAATGCGCATCACGCCCGGCATGGCGGCGATGGCTTTGTAATCGCCGAGCTCTTCTTCAACAAAGATCGGCAACACCAGGTCGTTTTTGCTCAGTGTTGTCTCTTCAAACATGGCGCGCAGCGCAGGCGATTTGCGCAGGCGGCGGGGACGAGTAATTAAATCGGTCATGGTATGCCTGATGTTTGTGGAACAGATGGCGGCATTGTAGCCGAAAAGGTGGCGGGCTGTTTTACCAAAATCGCTGTTAAAAGGGGAAGGCAGGCGGCAAACCGTCTGCCTTTTGCCGCATCAGGAGGCCGGAACCACCAGCGGTTTGTTGTTGCTCAGCTCGCTGACAAGGTCATTCGCGCCGTCGCTCATGCTGGTAAAGCGCGTCAGCGGGGAACGGGTCATCACCACAAAGACGCCGACGTTATGCTGCGGCACCATCGCTATATAGGTGATGAAACCGCCGCCGCCGCCAGTTTTCTGGATGATACCCGGGTGACCGTCTTTCGGAGCCATATAGACCCAGCCGAGGCCGAGTGCGTCGGCTTTGCCGGGGACATCCATGCCGATCACCTTAGTAAGCTGATTACGCGGGTAGATCAGCGTTTGCATACGGTCGGCCTGGCTGTTGCGGGTATAGAAATCGGACGAGAGGAACTGCTGCATCCAGCGCATCATATCGCCTGGCGTGGAGTAAACGCCGCCGCTGCCAATCGCTGCCAGTGTGTTGTCGCACGGGCTGGCCCCTTTTTCCGCCACCATCAGACGTTTGCACTGATCTGGCGACGGCGTAAAGGTGGTGTCTTTCATCCCCAGCGGGCGGGTTATCTGCTCTTCAAATAGCTGCGGATAGGGTTTTCCGGCCGCCTGAGAAAGCGCATCGGCCAGCAGGTCAAAGGCCAGGTTGGAGTAAGAGGCCTGCGCGCCCGGCGCGGTTTTTAACTTCGCGGTGGAAAGCCAGCTCCAGCGCTGCTCGCGCGTTGGCCAGACAAATACCGAGCGGTGCGCCGCGCCGCCAGGCTGCTCACGCGGCAGGGCGCTGGTGTGGGTCGCGAGGTTAACCAGCTTGATCGGCGTGCCTTCGAAGGTCGGTACGCGCGCGCCAGGTGGCGCATATTTGCTTAATGGATCGTCAAGACGCACCCGGCCCTGATCGAGCAGTTTCACCAGCATTTCGCTGGTCATCAGCTTGGAGAGCGACGCAATACGGATAACCGAATCCAGCTGCGGGCGAACATTGTTGCCTGGACGGGTTTCACCAAAGCTTCTGAACACGCGCTGGTTACCGTCGATGACCACCATTGCCATCCCGGTCGCACCGCTACCGTAATAGATGTGGTTGGCGTAACGATCGACAATGTCAGAGGCAAATACCGGATCGGGAGATTGTTGCGCCGCACGGGCGCTGGTCATACTCAGCGTGCAGAGCAACGCGGAGAAAAGCAGACAACGTTTCAACGAAGGGGATCCATATAAGAATGGGAACGATAGAGGATATTTATACTACCCGGCGATTCGATGCAAAGCACCAATAAGCGTGTTATTTCGCCCTAATACGTAACGATGGGTAAATATGAAATTTTTTGCCTATGACTTTGGAGTAAGGCGGCTGTGATAACCTCTTCCTTTCCCACACTCAGGAGTCAGGTAATGGCAAGTCAACGGGTAGTGATGGTGGTGGATATGCAAAACGGCGTGTTTGCCACAGAGCGTATTCAGCGTGAGCAATGCGTGGCGCGCATTAACCAACTAACCGCGGCAGCGGACACGGTGATTTTTATTCAACACGCCGAAGCGGGCGGGCTGGAAGAGGGGAGCGACGGGTTTGCTCTTTTGCCGGAACTGACGCAGCCGGCGAACGCCCTATATGTTACCAAAACCGCCTGTGATGCGTTTTATCACACCACGCTCGAAAGCGTGCTGCGTGAGCATGACATTCGCGCTTTTGTGATGTGCGGGTGCGCCACCGATTACTGCGTGGATACTACGCTTAAGAACGGCGCCAGCCGTGGTTACGCTATCACCGTCGCGCAAGATGCGCACACCACGGCGAATCGCCCGGCGGCGCAGGCCACGGTGTTAATCGATCACTATAACGAGGTGTGGCGCACGTTAACGGTGCCGGGCAACCCGGTGTTAGTGAAACCCGTCGAAACAATTCTTCACGAATGGCAAACGAACTAAGGCGTTAACCTCAGGTCAGATTTAACCAGACGGCGCCGCATTTCGCGGCGCTTTTTTTGTCGCGGCCCGTTCAGGGGCTTACCCACAGTGATGCACAGCATTTGTCGTAAATAATAAGAAGTGAGCAGGAGAGCATTATGTTTAAGTCCTTCTTTCCGAAACCGGCGTTGTTCTTTTTGTCGGTGTTCATCTGGACCGCGATTACCGTGGTTTTCTGGCAGGCCGGTGGTGAAGCGTGGTTGATGCGCCTCACCGGCGCGTCTGCGGATGTGCCGATTAGCGCCGCGCGTTTCTGGAGCCCAGGCTATCTTTTGTTTTATGCCTACTATCTGCTTTGTGTCGGCGTTTTTGCGCTGTTCTGGTTTACCCTCTCGCCACATCGCTGGCAGCGCTGGTCGATTCTCGGCACCGCGTTAATTATCTTCGTGACCTGGTTTTTGGTGGAAGTGAACGTCGCCATTAACGCCTGGTATCAGCCGTTTTACGATCTTATTCAGACCGCGCTCAGTGCGCCGAATAAAGTCAGCATAAGCCAGCTGTATAGCGAGATTGGCGTGTTTTTGTGGATCGCGCTGATTGCCGTAACGGTGGCGGTGCTCAATAACTTTTTCGTCAGCCACTATGTGTTCCGCTGGCGCACGGCGATGAACGAATACTATATGGCGCGCTGGGATCGTTTGCGCCATATCGAAGGCGCAGCGCAGCGCGTGCAGGAAGATACCATGCGTTTCGCCTCGACGCTTGAAGATATGGGCACCAGTTTTATTAACGCCATCATGACGTTGATCGCTTTTTTGCCGGTGCTGGTGGCCTTGTCGCCGCATGTGCAGGAGATACCGGTGGTCGGGCACATCCCTTATGGGCTGGTGATTGCCGCCGTAAGCTGGGCACTGCTCGGCACCGTGCTGCTGGCGTTTGTGGGCATCAAACTGCCAGGTCTGGCGTTTAAAAACCAGCGCGTGGAAGCGGCTTACCGTAAAGAGCTGGTCTACGGCGAAGATGATGCCGAGCGCGCCAGACCGCATACCGTTGCGGAGCTGTTCGCCGCCGTGCGCCGTAACTATTTCCGGCTCTATTTTCACTATATGTATTTCAATATCGCCCGTATCCTGTACATGCAGGTTGATGTGGTGGTTGGCCTGATTGTGCTGTTCCCGACGATTGCTGCCGGGGCTATCACTTTCGGTCTGATGCGCCAGATAACTAACGTGTTTGAGCAGGTGCGCAGTTCGTTCCAGTATTTGATCTCTTCCTGGACGACGCTGGTGGAGCTGATGTCTATCTATAAACGTTTACGCAGTTTTGAGCGTGAACTGGATGGGCAGGAGATCCAGCCTGTGCCCCATACTTTTGGTTAACACAAGGAACGTTATGGTTTACGTCCCCCGTTTTGGCTGGTTGCTGGCGACGTTGATTCTCGCCGGATGTAGTACGCAGGGCACGCTTTCGCAAAAAGAAGCCGAAGCTGAAAAAGAAAAAGCGCTGGAACAGCAGCAGAACAAGCCGATGGATGTCGCAAGCGTGGTGCGGCGAACCATCCCCGCCAGCATAAAAGATCGCGATGGCTGGGCGCAGGATCTGGCGACAACCTTTAGCAGCCAGAAGCTGTCGCCGACGCTGGAGAACATCTGCTCGGTACTGGCTGTAGCGCAGCAGGAATCCAATTATCAGTCTGATCCGGTGGTGCCGGGGCTGAATAAAATCGCCTGGAAAGAGATCGATAAGCGCGCCGAGCGGATGCATATCCCAACGATGCTGGTACATACCGCGCTGAAAATCCCATCGCCGAATGGTAAAAGCTACAGCGAACGGTTAGACAAAGTGCGCACGGAAAAAGAGCTTAGCGCTATTTTTGATGACTTCATTGGCATGGTGCCGATGGGGCAAAAACTGTTTGGTTCGCTTAACCCGGTGCGCACTGGCGGACCGATGCAGATTAGCGTCGCCTTTGCCGAGCAGCATACGGACGGTTATCCGTGGAAAATGGCAGGCACCGTGCGCCAGGAGGTCTTTAGCCGCCGCGGTGGATTATGGTTTGGCACTTATCATCTGCTCAATTATCCGGTCAATTACACCGCACCCATTTACCGTTTCGCCGATTTTAATGCCGGATTGTATGCCAGCCGCAACGCGGCATTTCAGAACGCCATCAGCAAAGCGACCGGCATGAAACTGGCGCTCGACGGCGATCTGATTTTGTACGGCAGCAGCGATGCCGGTACGACGGAATTAGCCGCGCGCAAACTGGGCGCTTCGCTTGGCATGAGCGATCGTGATATCCGTCGGCAGCTGGAACGCGGAGACAGCAACAAGCTGGAAGAGACCAAACTGTATCGCGAAGTGTATCGGCTGGCCGAGAAGAAAAGCGGCAAAACATTGCCGAGAGAGATACTGCCGGGGATCAAGCTGGAAAGCCCGAAGATCACGCGCAACCTGACAACAGCATGGTTTGCGAAGCGCGTCGACGATCGTCGGGCCGCCTGTATGGCGCAGAACTAGCGTGAATGGTGATGTCGCCAGCGTAAAATAAGGAAGATAACACCAAGCAGGGCGCTTCCCGCGAGGAAAGGCACAAGACCGAAAATCGTGCCGACGCCCATTCCCATTTCTACATGCGGGCGGGTGGTGTCCTGCACTTGCATCAGATGCTCGAACACGCCCGGTGCATGCACCAGCAGGTTCAGCAACTGCGCACCCGCCCAGAAGCAGAGTAGTACGAATACGGCGTAAGCAATATTACCCGGTCTGGAGGTGTCACGTTGTTTTGCGCCCTTAAAGGGTTTTGACATAGTAAAGTCAGCCATAAGACCTCCGGTACTCTTTACTTTTTAACGCTCGATTTAGTTGGCGCGTGGCCTCAACTGACGGTAATTTTGGCAGTTGTACCGCTTTGTCAACATCAGAATGGTGATAATTTCGCCCCGGGAATGATTCCAGTTGGATGATTTTTGCCGATGCTCACATTTCTGTAACGTTTTAATTACTTTGGTAACATTTCAGAATTTCCGCATACGCCACAGACGGTAAGCGGCGGTTGTGCGATGATGCCGTTTTGACTGCCGGAGTTGTCATGAAGCTGCCTGTAAAAATCCGCCGTGACTGGCACTATTACGCGTTTGCGATTGGGTTGATATTTATTCTGAATGGCGTGGTCGGGCTGCTGGGGTTTGAAGCCAAAGGCTGGCAAACCTATGCGGTGGGGCTGGTGACCTGGGTGATTGGTTTCTGGCTGGCCGGGTTAATTATCCGCCGCCGTCCGGAAGACGAGGAGACGGCGGATAAACCGCAGTGATTAATTGTTAACGGTAATTTTCAGCGCGCTGTTGACCTGATGGCGCGCAATGGCCAGCTCAATCAGGCGCGTGATTAACTCGCTATAACCAATGCCGCTCGCCTGCCACAGTTTCGGGTACATGCTGATATTGGTGAACCCTGGCAGCGTGTTGATCTCGTTGATGATCACCTCGTTTTCCGGCGTCAGGAACACATCTACGCGCGCCATGCCTTCACAACCCAGCGCCTGATAAGCCTGCACGGCAATGGTGCGGATTTTATCGTTGATTGCCGGATCAATGTCGGCGGGCACAACCACCTGAGCCCCGTTGTCATCGATGTATTTGGTGTCGTAGGCGTAAAACTCGCTGTTAAGCACGATTTCGCCACAGGTACTGGCTTGCGGCTCGTCATTGCCCAACACCGCGCATTCGATCTCACGGCCTTTGATGCCGGTTTCAACAACCACTTTTTTATCGAACTCAAACGCCAGGTTGACCGCAGCGTGGTACTGCGCTTCATTGGTCACCTTGCTGACCCCCACAGAGGACCCCTGGTTGGCGGGTTTAACAAACAGCGGCAAACCGAGTTGGGCTTGCACATTGCTGAAGCTAATCCGCTCACGATTGGCGCGTGTGAGCGTGATAAACGGGGCGATGGAAAGCCCGGCGTCGCGTAACAGGCGCTTGGTGACATCTTTATCCATGCAGGCCGCAGAGGCGAGTACGTCGGAACCGACAAACGGCAAGTTCGCCAGACGCAGCATGCCCTGCAATGAACCATCTTCGCCCAGCGTGCCATGAACAATCGGGAAGATCACATCGACATTTGGAAGCGGCGTGCTGTTTTCTGCCTGGATCAGTTGCTGCTGCTGGATCCCCGGCACCAGCGCCACGCTATTTTCCGAGGGGTTTAAGGCGATACGCGCCGGATCGCTGGCGTTTAGCAGGTAATTATTCGCATCGCTGACATGCCACTGCCCCTGTTTATCGATCCCCAGTAGCACCACGTCAAAGCGTGATTTATCCATGGCGTCGACGATATTTTTCGCCGACTGTAACGACACTTCATGTTCCGCTGATTTGCCGCCAAAGACGACCCCTACCCGCAGTTTTGCCATTTCTCCGATCACTCATACTGAATTCACAAAGCACATACCATAGCACGTCAAAACGCACGATTCGCGGCCTTCTGCCATAATGTTTTCTGGAAACCAGAAGGAGGCGACGTGAGCGGGAAAGGGCTGATTGTTTTGTGCATTCTTCTGGCGGTGATTTGGGTTGGCTACCGCGCGTTGCCGTCTTACTACAACCCGTTTGCGCCGTTGCAGCTTAGCGACCCACCCGGGCGCATTACGCAGTTCAAACTGCGCCGTTTGCCACCGCAAGCCTGTGCAGAATTATTGTCGCAGGCGAATCAGCAGCGGTTAATCTCCTCCGTCGCGGTTGCCGACAGCGCCGGAGATTGCCCATTAACTAATATCGTGCGGGTACGCGACTTTGGGGCGGTTAAACTGAGCAGCAGTTTTCTCGCCAGTTGCCCACTGGCGCTCAGTTCCGCGCTGTTTGTTGAGCAACAGGCGCGGCCACTCACCGAGCGCTTTATGGGCAGCCAGCTTACGCGTATCGATCATCTTGGCAGCTATGCGTGTCGCAATATCTACAATCGCGCCGATGCCAGGCGTAGCGAGCATGCCAGCGCAGAAGCGCTGGATCTCAGCGGTTTTCGGCTGGCGAATGGTCAGTCCGTGACGGTGCTCAAGGGCTGGCGGCAGGCGCGAACACAGCCGTGGCTGCGGGCAATGTTAAGCGCCAGTTGCGGCTATTACGGTAACGGCCTTGGGCCGGAGTACAACGCCGCTCACGCCAACCATTTTCATCTTGGCATGCGCGGCTTTGGCCTCTGTCGCTAAGCACAATCCACTGTGAATAATGGGGTTTTTCTTCCCGGTGGCGGCGTGAAACGCAAGCTGACAGATAAAATATCGAAATCGTCGTAACCGCATCTCTGGTGACTCATCGCTGGCGCATTCTTGTTAACCTGTGCGCTGTTTGTCGAAACCTCAATAATTACGCGTACTTATGGAATCCTGGAAGGTCAATCTCATTTCGGTCTGGTTCGGTTGCTTTTTCACCGGTCTCGCCATCAGCCAAATTCTGCCGTTCTTGCCGTTATATGTTGCGCAACTGGGCGTGACATCCCATGAAGCGCTGTCGATGTGGTCAGGCTTAACGTTCAGTATTACCTTTCTGGTTTCGGCGATTGTTTCGCCCATGTGGGGCAGTCTGGCGGATCGGAAAGGGCGCAAACTGATGCTGTTGCGCGCCTCGTTAGGGATGGCGATCGCGATCCTGTTACAGGCGTTTGCCACCAACGTGTGGCAACTGTTGATTCTGCGCGGTGTGATGGGGCTGACGTCTGGTTATATTCCGAATGCGATGGCGCTGGTGGCCTCGCAGGTGCCGCGCGAGCGCAGTGGCTGGGCGCTAAGTACGCTCTCCACGGCGCAGATAAGCGGCGTAATTGGCGGGCCGCTGATGGGCGGTTTTCTCGCTGATCATGTGGGGCTGCGCATGGTGTTCCTCATTACGGCGATATTGCTGATTGTGAGTTTCCTCGTCACGCTGTTTTTAATTAAAGAGGGCGTCAGGCCGACGGTGAAAAAGGGCGATCGTCTGAGCGGCAAAGCGGTGTTCTCTACCTTGCCGTACCCGGCGCTGGTCATCAGTTTGTTTATCACCACCATGGTGATTCAGTTGTGCAACGCCTCTATTGGCCCGATTCTGGCGCTGTTCATTCAATCGTTGTCACCGCACACCACCAACATTGCTTTTCTCAGCGGGCTTATCGCCGCTGTGCCCGGTGTCTCGGCGCTGATTTCCGCGCCGCGCCTCGGTAAACTGGGCGATCGCATTGGTACATCGCGCATTTTAATGGCAACCATGGCGGTGGCCGTGGTGCTATTTTTCGCCATGTCGTTTGTCACGTCGCCGCTCCAGCTTGGGATCTTGCGCTTTATGTTGGGCTTCGCGGATGGCGCGATGCTGCCCGCCGTGCAGACGCTGTTGCTGAAATATTCCAGCGATCAGGTCACCGGGCGTATTTTCGGTTACAACCAATCGTTTATGTATCTGGGTAATGTTGCCGGGCCGCTGATGGGAGCCACCGTATCCGCAATGGCGGGTTTCCGTTGGGTATTTGCCGCCACGGCTGTGGTGGTGTTTATTAATCTCTGGCAATTACTGTTGGCGTTTCGCCGGGTAAAACGCTAACGCAACAGGGCCGAAATAATATAACTCTGCTTCGGCCTTACTATCGTTTTTTCTTATGGAAATAAGCCAGGCGCTTGTTTTTATTTATCGCTAAGCCACTCAAAAAATTTGCCGTCGAAGCGGGAGAAACGTTTCGTTAACCCATTTTTTTAAATGGCTATTAAGCGTTGTGAGAAAATCCGCAAAAATAATACATGTATCTACTTTGCAACATCAAAACTCAATGCTAACGTCTTTGAAATCTCGTAAGGAAATAGCGCTATGAAAAATCTCATTGCAGAGTTATTGGTCAAGCTGGCAGAAAAAGAAGAAGAGTCGAAAGAGCTGGTCGCTCAGGTTGAAGCGCTGGAAATCGTGGTGACCGCGCTGCTGCGCCAGATGGCGACGACGGAACAACAGGCGTTAATTCAGAGTATCGAAGGCGCGCTGGAAGAAGCCCGGCCGGGAACGCACGTTACCCATCAGGACGCGGAGTTGCTGCAACAGTACGTAAAAAAGCTTTTAAGGCACCCGCGCAGTTAAACCTCTGACGCGCTGCCTGCACTGTCATATCACTGTCATCTGCGCTACCTATAGTCGCTCTGTTTTATTTTCTTTAAGTATTTGTACATGGAGAATATTAAAGTGAAACAGAGCGCATTATTTCTTGCATTATTACCTCTGATGTTTACCCCTGCTATTTATGCCGAAACGACCTCGGCACCGGTTCTTGATAATCGTGCCGCTCAGGGCGATATTTCCACGCCTGGCGGAGCCCGCCGTTTAAGTGGTGATCAAACCGCTGCGTTGCGTGATTCCCTCATTGATAAGCCCGCCAAAAATATTATTTTGCTGATTGGCGATGGCATGGGAGATTCCGAAATTACCGCCGCGCGAAATTATGCCGAAGGGGCTGGTGGATTCTTTAAAGGTATTGACGCATTGCCGCTGACCGGCCAGTACACGCACTATTCGCTGGACAAAAAAACCGGTAAACCGGATTACGTCACCGACTCCGCCGCGTCTGCCACGGCCTGGAGCACTGGCGTGAAAACCTATAACGGCGCACTCGGCGTCGACATTCACGATAAAGATCACACCACCATTCTGGAGATGGCCAAAGCCGCCGGTCTGGCAACGGGTAACGTTTCTACTGCGGAACTGCAAGATGCTACGCCCGCCGCGCTGGTTTCTCACGTTATCTCACGCCGCTGCTATGGCCCGATGGTGACCAGTGAGAAGTGTGCGCTCAACGCGCTGGAAAAAGGCGGTAAAGGTTCGATTACCGAACAACTGCTTAACGCCCGCGCGGATGTCACGCTGGGCGGTGGCGCGAAAACCTTTAGCGAAACCGCCACCGCCGGTGAGTGGAAAGGTAAAACGCTGCGCGAACAGGCGCAGGCGCGCGGTTACCAACTGGTTGGTGATGCCTCTACGCTTGCGGCGATCACCGAAGCGAACCAGGATAAACCGCTGCTGGGGCTGTTCTCCGACGGCAACATGCCGGTGCGCTGGGAAGGGCCAAAAGCCTCACTGCACGGCAATATTGATAAACCTGCCGTGACCTGTACGCCCAACGCGAAACGCACCGACAGCGTACCAACACTGGCTGCGATGACGGAAAAAGCCATTGATTTGCTCAGCAAAAATGAGAAGGGCTTCTTCCTGCAGGTAGAAGGCGCATCAATCGATAAACAGGATCACGCGGCGAACCCGTGCGGTCAGATCGGCGAAACGGTCGATCTCGACGAAGCCGTGCAGAAAGCTCTGGAATTTGCCAAAAAAGATGGCAATACGCTGGTGATCGTGACGGCGGATCATGCCCATGCCAGCCAGATCATTCCGGCAGATACCAAAGCGCCAGGCTTAAGCCAGGCACTGAATACCAAAGACGGCGCGGTAATGGCCATCACTTACGGCAACTCGGAAGAGGAGTCGATGGAACATACCGGAACGCAGGTTCGCATCGCGGCTTACGGCCCGCATGCGGGCAACGTGGTGGGGCTGACGGATCAGACCGATCTGTTCTACACCATGAAAGCAGCGCTGAATCTGAAGTAACAGCCTCCCGGCGGTAAATCTTTGCTGCCGGGTGGTTTTTTCACCAATTAGTACCATCCTTAAAAGGCACATTAAGAGAAGGATGGTGCTATGAAAATAACATTACTGGTTACCCTCGTTTTCGGTCTGCTGTTTGTCACGGCGCTGAGCGCCGCCGAAAAAACGCTGACTCCGCAACAACAACGTATGACCCTCTGCAATCAACAGGCGACGGCGCAAACCCTGGCGGGAGACGCCCGTAAGAAATACATGAGTGACTGCCTGAAAAACACCAAAACTGAGCCCGGACAAAAAAGCCTGACGCCGCAGCAGCAGCGCATGCGTGAATGTAACGCCCAGGCGACGCAACAATCCCTGAAAGGCGAAGATCGCAGTAAATTTATGAGCGGTTGCCTGAAAAAAACGCAATAACGCAGCGGGTGAGCATTGCGTTTGCTCACCCTCTTTTCGGAATTTTCCCCGTCTTTTTGCCCGCCCGTTAATCTCTGCCAGGCTTACTTTGTGAGCTTCGTTTTCTTTTTCCTTTTCCTTGTGGTTGTGCGCTGTCTGGCGTTACGCCCGTTTTCGCAACACTGACACGGGAGCAAAGTGATGAACTATCAATATGTTACTGAACTGAATGCCTTGCCGGAAAGCCAACCGGTTAAAGTGGATGTCGCGGGCACCTCAATGATCCTTATCCGCACCGGAGCAAAAGTCCGTGCTTTTCAGAGTAAATGCCCGCACGCAGGCGGGCCGCTGGAGAAAGGGGCCGTATGCGATGGCAAACTGGTCTGCCCATGGCATAAAGCCGCGTTTGATATCACCAATGGCAAATGGCGCGAACCGCTGGCGCTGCAAAACCTCAAGCAGTATCCGGTGATGCTTGAGCAAAACCGTGTGTTGGTTAACCCGCGCCCACTTTCTCCTGCCAGCCACTCGCTTATCCGTGGTGAGCACCCGCAAACCGCCGTGATCCTTGGGACTGGCGCGGCAGGTAGCGCGGCGGCGATAACACTGCGTGATGCCGGATTTAACGGCCACCTGGTGTTGATCGATAAAGAAGATGATGCGCCTTACGATCGCACCGCGCTGAGCAAATTCGTTCCGGCGGGGAAAATGAAAATCAGCGACGTTCCCCACCTGCTGGACAGTGCCTTTTACAGCCAGCCCGGCGTCGAAAGCTTGCGCGAAGAGGTGGCGAATATTGATTGCCAGGCTCACCTGCTTACGCTTGCCGGCGGCCGGCAGATCACCTTCGACAAACTACTGCTGGCCACCGGTGGCCAGCCAGTGTGGCCGGATATTCCCGGTAACCACCTGGCGGGTGTGCATGTGCTGCGTGGTATCCACCAGGCCGAGCGTTTGCTAAATGAAGTGGAACAGGAACAGCAACTGGTCGTGATCGGTAATAGTTTTATCGCCATGGAGCTGGCGGCGGCGCTGCGTAATCAGGATATCGACGTGACGGTGCTGTCGCGCCATGCGCTGCCATTTGTACCGCAGTTTGGTGAAGAGGTGGGGCGGCATTTTATGAATCTGCATAAACAGAATGGCGTGAAGTTTGTTACCGGCGAACCGGCTGCGCTGGAAGGGAACGGCCATGTGCAGAGCGTCACGTTAAAAGATGGTCGTTCAGTGCCAGCTCATGTGGTGGTGTTTGCCACGGGCGTCAAGCCGGTGACCGACATGGCGCACGACCTGCCTCATGAAAAAGATGGCAGCCTGACGGTGGATGAAACGTTGAGTGCCGCGCCGGATGTCTGGGCGGTCGGTGATATCGCCAGTTACCCAGCCCCGGAAGGGCGTCGGCGTATTGAACACTGGCGTGTGGCGCAGCAGCAGGGGCGGCTCGCCGCACTGAATATGCTGGGTGAACAGCACACTTTTGATCGCGTCCCCTTTTTCTGGACGACTCACTTCGGTAACCGCTTTGAATATCTCGGTTATACCCGTGAGTGGGACAGTATGAAAATGCTGGGATCGTTTGATAATAAACGTTTTGCCGTGCTCTATGGCGAAGCAGGCATACTGAAAGCGGTGCTGAGCTGCGGCGAGTACAGTGAAACGGCAGGTCTACTGCTGAAGATGCAGCAACCGATTAGCTTGCATGCCGCCAGCGAAATGCTGGCCTGAGAAATCGCGCCACGCGACATCGCGTGGCGCATTGCGTTAGCTACTCATTTTGTCAGACTTCGCCATACACGCGGCAATCGCTTCGATCACCGCCGAGCGGAAACCTTTCTCTTCCAGCACTTTTACCGCTTCAATGGTGGTGCCACCAGGCGAACAGACCATATCTTTAAGCTCGCCCGGATGCTTGCCACTTTCCAGTACCATTTTTGCCGAGCCCATCACCGCCTGTGCGGCAAATTTATAGGCCTGCGCGCGCGGCATCCCGCCCAGCACAGCAGCATCGGCCATCGCTTCGATAAACATAAACACATATGCCGGTGCAGAGCCGCTGACACCAACTACCGGGTGGATCATCGGTTCGGCAATCACTTCCGCTTCACCAAAGCAGCGGAAGATATTCAGCACATCGGCGGTATCTTCCGGCGTGACCAGCGCGTTAGGCGTCACAGAGGTCATGCCCGCGTTCACCAGCGACGGGGTGTTAGGCATGGCGCGGACGATTTTGCGGTCGTGGCCGAGTGCGCGAGCTAACTGATCAAGCGTAACGCCGGCGGCGATGGAGACCACCAGCGTCTCTTTGTTCAAGCTGGAGGCGATATCGTTAAGCACTTTCACCATAATGTTCGGTTTGACTGCGCCAAAGACGATATCGGCAATCTGCGCCACTTCCTGCGCGCTTTGCGCGGCGTTCACGCCAAACTGGTCATGCAGGGCAGCCACTTTATCCGGCGACGGGGTATACACCCAGATTTGCCCCGGCAGCACCTGGCCGCTGGCAATCAAGCCGCCAACAATCGCTTTTCCCATGTTACCGCAGCCGATAAAACCGATTTTCTTCTCCATCACATCCGTCTCTCTGCTTGTAAATGTTTGTGCGATATAGCTTAACGTGGATTGGCGGCGAGGGCGAAAGGATCTCTCCTTTCCCCGGCAGGAAATTAAAGCGACAATGCGGCGCAAACAGAAAGGAGTAACAATGGCGATTTGGGTTGATGCGGACGCCTGTCCGAACGTAATCAAAGAGATTTTATTCCGCGCGGCCGAGCGCACACAGACGCCGTTAACGCTGGTGGCGAACCAAAACCTGCGCGTGCCGCTGTCGCGGGTGATCCGTTCCATCAGAGTGCCTGCGGGTTTTGACGTTGCCGACAATGAAATTGTCCGGCTGTGCGAAGCCGGTGATTTGGTGATCACGGCAGACATTCCGCTGGCAGCGGAAGTGCTGGCAAAAGGCGCGGCGGCACTGAACCCGCGCGGTGAACGCTATAGCGAGGCCACCATTCGCGAAAAACTGACGATGCGCGATTTCATGGATACCCTGCGCAGCAGTGGTATTCAAACCGGTGGCCCGGACAGCCTGTCACAACGGGATCGCCAGCAATTTGCCGCCGAACTGGATAAATGGCTGCTGGCCGACAAACGCCGCCAGAGCGAGTAAATTCTGCGCATCCCCGCATGATGTGTTACTGTTTGCCGCCTTGCGGGCTTGCCAGCCTGTGTTACATTCAGTAAGGTTGCCGCGACACGTGCTGCCATAGAATCTTTACAGAGGAAACCCAGATTTAACTTGGTTTCTCATGAGATTTTTACTGACGCAGACATAAAAGTGTAACGTTAATTTTACGATGAGTTTCGTACTAGTCTGGTGATATTATCGCTGTCTTATTTTCCGTCCTGCACTGTGCAGGACCCGGAGGGAACACCTGCTCATGACGCTCCCCATTTTTCTTATCGGCGCACGTGGTTGCGGTAAAACAACGGTTGGTCGGACGCTGGCGCTGGCGCAGGGATGCCAGTTTATCGATACCGATTACTGGTTGCAGGAAAATGCCCAACAGACCATCGCTGCGATTGTTGAACAAGAAGGGTGGGATGGTTTTCGTGCGCGGGAAACCGCCGCGCTGGAAGCGGTTAGCTCGCCATCACGCGTGGTGGCGACCGGCGGCGGGATTATCCTTCGCGAATACAACCGCCGTTTTATGCGTGAACACGGGGTGGTGATTTATCTCTGCGCGCCGGTCGAGGTGCTGGCGGAGCGGCTGGAGGCTTTTCCCGAGGAGGGGCAACGCCCGACGCTAACCGGTAAGCCCATCAGCGAAGAGGTCAGTGAAGTGCTGGCGCAGCGCGATGCGTTGTACCGTGAAGCTGCGCATTACGTAGTGGATGCAGCGCAGTCACCGGATAAGGTGGTGTCTGATATTGAAGCGGCATTGCAACTGGCGCGCGCCAGTTAGCGAAACGTTTGTCTATACTTATTGCTCGACCCGCAAAATGAGGAAGAGCTATGCCGACTAAACCGCCATATCCGCGTGAAGCCCGTGTTGTCGCTGTTGAAAAAGGTGCGAACGGTCCGACGGTGACCTGGTATGAACTGCGCGCCGACCATCCGAAACCGGATACCTTAATTAGTGAACACCCCACCGAGCAGGAAGCTCTTGACGCTAAACGGCGTTATGAAGATCCGGACAAAAGTTAAGCCGCATTTTGAAGGCTGGATGATTTCCTGAACATTACAAAAAAGGATCTACATCACGTTTTTAAACTGGCTAAATAATAGTCAGTGGTTACTCTTTTATGGTTACTGGAATTTATATGAACACGAGAGTGGCATGTTCTTTTTACACAACAGCCGTCATAACGGCATGATTGAGAGCGAATAAGAACAAGCAGTGATGAAAGGCGGAAAGTAAAAATGAGTGCGTCCCTGGCGATCCTCACCATTGGTGTGGTTCCGGTAAAAGAGATTTTTCCGCTCCTTGCGGAGCATGTTTCAGAAGAGCAGATCACCCATCTTAGCCTGCTGGGAAAAATGGATCCGGAAGAGGTGCGCCGTGAATACGCCGTAGACGCCGGGGAGCACGCCATTCCCACACGATTAAGCGATGACAGCCTCGGGATGGTTTCCCGTGAGAAAGTGGAACGCGATCTCCAGGGCGTTATCGAAGTGCTGGATAACCAGGGTTACGATGTCATTTTGTTGATGAGCACCGCGGATATTCGTGGTTTCGTTGCACGTAACGCGATTTTGGTTGAGCCGCAGCGCATTATTCCGCCGCTGGTCGCTTCCATTGTCGACGGGCATCAGGTAGGCGTGATTGTGCCCATTCCCGAACTCATGGCGCAGCAAAAGAAAAAATGGCAAGTGCTGGAAAATGAACCTTATTACGCGCTGGCTCACCCTTACCTGGCGACAGAACAGGAATTAATTGAAGCGGGTAAAGGGCTTATTGAGCGCGGTGCGGATGTGCTGATGCTGGATTGCCTTGGTTTCCACCAGTATCACCGCGATTTACTGCAAAAAGCGCTGGATGTGCCCGTTTTACTGTCGAATGTGCTGGCCGCGCGGCTGGCATCTGAACTGCTGGTTTAGGCCTGCAATCGTGTGAATTTCTCGTGACAGAAGCAAAGTCCGGCCTCTATAGTGTTTTTCCATACATTTTCTTTATAAGGGCCAGTTCATGCTTCAAAGTAACGAATACTTTTCCGGTAAAGTGAAATCCATTGGTTTTACCAGCAGTAGCACTGGCCGTGCCAGCGTTGGGGTTATGGCGGAAGGGGAATACACTTTCAGCACCGCGCAGCCGGAAGAGATGACGGTGGTAAGCGGCGCGCTGAATGTGCTGCTGCCGGGCGAAACCGAATGGAAAGCTTACGCCGCGGGCGAAGTGTTCAACGTACCTGGTCATAGCGAGTTTCATTTGCAGGTGGCGGAACCGAGTTCTTACCTCTGCCGTTACCTCTAATGTAAAACGCCCGGAAAATCCGGGCGTTTGTCTGTGGAGAAAAGGTTAGCGCTGTGCTTCGCCGCCTAAGCCTTCCACCAGATTTTGAATCAACGCCGCCAGTTCGCCGGTCATCAGAATAAAATCGGCATCGAAGCGCTGGGCAAAATCTTCTCTGTCGATATCTTCATTCTGATCGCGCAGCTCATCGCAGAATTTCAGGCGTTTTACGGAACCGTCATCGCACATCAGGAACTGGATACGCTGCTGCCAGTCGAGCGCCAGCTTCGTGACCACTTTGCCTGCCTCAATGTGTACGGCAATTTCATCGCTCACCAGATCCTGTTTTTTCGCACGGATCACGCCGCCATCTTCCAGCATCGCTTTCAGTTCTGCTTCGTCCAGCAACTGGAAACCCTGCGCTACCGTACCGGAACGCACCCATTCGGTCAGCGTCAGTTCGATAGGATTTTCCATCGTCAGCGGTACCACCGGCAGCGAGCCGAGGCTTTTTCGCAGCAACGCCAGCGTGTCTTCCGCTTTTTTGGCACTGGCGCAGTCGACCATAATCAGGCCATTCACAGTGTCGATCCACATCATGGTCTGGCTGAAGCGGCTGAATGCACGCGGCAGTAAGGAGTGCAGCACTTCGTCTTTCAGCGAATCTTTTTCTGTTTTTTTCAGCTTGCGACCCTGCTCGGCTTCAAGACGGGAAATTTTTGCTTCCAGCGCTTGTTTGACTACCGGCGTCGGCAGAATTTTTTCTTCTTTACGCGCGCAGATAATAATCTGGCCGTTGTTGCTATGGGTCAGCGCGTCGCTGTGTGAACCCATCGGTGGAACCCATCCAGTTTTCGCCATATCCTGACTACCGCATGGAGTAAACGATAGTGGGGCAAGCTGTTTTTCCATCTCTTCCGCACGCAGCGCAACATCGCGGCTGAGACGGTATACCATTAAATTTTTGAACCACAGCATGATTTTTTCCACGGCCTTGTCGTTAAATGCAGCGGGCATGATAGCGAATTGTCGCCGCCGTTGCATTGCTAATGCGTGGTCCACTATGAGGAGTTTGATGTGCGTATCGGTATCGACTTAGGTGGTACAAAAACAGAAATCATTGCGCTGGGTGAACAAGGCGAAGAGTTGTTTCGCCATCGCCAGGCCACGCCGCGTGACTATTGGCAGACCATTGAGCTAATCGCCTCGTTGGTGGATCTCACGGAAAAAGCGACCGGGCAGCGCGGCACGGTGGGCATGGGCATTCCCGGTTCGATTTCGCCCTACACCGGTGTGGTGAAAAATGCCAATTCAACCTGGTTGAACGGTAAACCGTTCGATAAGGATTTGAGCCAGCGGTTAAATCGCGAAGTGAGGCTGGCAAACGATGCCAACTGCCTGGCGGTTTCCGAGGCGGTGGACGGCGCGGCAGCCGGTGCGCAAACGGTGTTTGCGGTGATTATTGGCACCGGCTGCGGCTCCGGTGTGGCGCTTAACGGGCATGCGCACATCGGCGGTAACGGCACCGCAGGCGAGTGGGGGCACAATCCGTTGCCGTGGATGGATGAGGACGAGCTGCGCTATCGCAGCGAAGTTCCCTGTTATTGCGGCAAGCAGGGCTGTATTGAAACCTTTATTTCCGGCACCGGCTTTGCCACGGATTATCAGCGGCTTAGCGGCAAGGCGCTCAGGGGCAATGAGATCATGCGTCTGGTCAACGAACAGGATGCGGTGGCGGAACTGGCGATTAGCCGCTACGAGCTGCGGCTGGCGAAATCGCTGGCGCATGTGGTGAACATTCTTGACCCGGATGTGATTGTGCTGGGCGGCGGCATGAGTAACGTCGAGCGTCTTTACCAGACCGTACCGGTGCTGCTGCGCAATTGGGTATTTGGCGGTGAGTGCGAAACGCCGATCCGCAAAGCGCTGCACGGCGATTCCAGTGGCGTACGCGGCGCGGCCTGGCTGTGGCCGCAGGGCGAATAAACAACAAGGGCGCGGTTAAGCGCCCTGATTTTTAACTCACCGCGAATTTCCCGTCGAGCTTGCTGTAGCCCAGTCCGTTAATTTTCTTCACTTTGATCTGCACCGGGATGCGCTCTTTCATTGCTTCCACATGGCTAATCACGCCGATGGTTTTGCCGCTGGCGTTCAGCGCGTCAAGAGCATCCAGCGCCGTGTCCAGCGTTTCGCTGTCCAGCGTGCCGAAGCCTTCATCGAGGAACAGTGAATCGATGCGGGTTTTATGACTCACCAGATCGGAGAGCGCCAGTGCCAGCGCCAGACTGACCAGGAAACTCTCGCCGCCGGAAAGGGTGCGTGTATCGCGTACCGCATCCGCTTGCCAGGTGTCGACTACCTCCAGTTCCAGGGCATCGCTCTCCTTGCGTTTCAGCAGATAACGTCCGTGCAGGCGATTAAGCTGGTTGTTCGCCAGCCAGACGAGGTTATCCAGCGTTAAACCCTGGGCGAATTTGCGGAATTTATCTCCCTCTTTGGAGCCGATAAGCGCATTCAGATGGCCCCAGTCGTCATACAACACGCTGGCATGCGCTATCTCCTGCATTACATTTTGCTGGCGCTTACGGTTATCTTCATCCTGCTTCAACTGTTGACGGCATTCCCCCTGGCGGGTGGTATTTTCCCGAAGCTGGTGCGACATCGAGTCCAGCGCCAGGCCGATGCTTTCAACCGTGGTATCCGGGGCGAGTGCCGCAGGCGGCTGTGCCTGGTGTGCGCTCAGTGCCTGTTCAGCGCTGTTCGCTACTGCCTGTTTCTGCTGGCATTCGCTGTCGAGCTTCTGACGTAACTGCTCAAGGCGCTGGCGTTCAGGTTCGGTGAGCAGGGCGTCTAGAAAGGCCTGATGATCGGTGAAAACGCTTTTTCCCAGCGCATCGGTAAATTGTTGCTCCAGCGCGGCTGCGGTTTGCTCCTCTTGCGCCAGTTGCTGATGCAGGGTTTGCCACTGGCTTTGCAGCGCAAGACAGGCATCGTGTACTTTCCGCCAGCCTTCCAGCGCTGCTGTCTGCCCGTCGTTGGCGCTGTCGCTTTCCGGTAGTGTGTCGAGGATCGGCGTGAGTTGCGCCATCTTTTCGTGCAGCGCACTGAGCTGTTGCTGCTGATATTGCCACTGTTCGGCTTCCTGCGTGCGCGCCGCCAGCCACAGCTCCTCTTCGCCTTCCGGCGGCAGGGCCAGATCCAGTTGTTGCAGCGTGGTCGCCAGTTTTTCACGGCGGGCAACCACAGCTTGTTGATACTGCTCGCTTTGTTGATGAAGTTCGCGGATTTGCAACTGCAGTGTCTGGCGCTGGTTCAGCAAATAAAGCTGATGTTCATAAGCATCCTGCGCGCTTTGCCAACTGGTAAGCTCGCGATGCGGCTCCAGCGTGACGCTGAGCGCGGCACAGGCTTTTGCCCACTCCTGCAACCAGTTTTGCTCCTCTTGTTGTAGGTTTTTCACTTCGCGCTCATCTTTTTCGTAGCGTTCAGCCAACCCTTTCAGCCGCTCGCCAAGTGCGACGCCATCCTCTTTGACCTGGCGCACTTCCAGATCCAGCGCGCTGCGCCGTGCCTGATTGACGCCTGGCTCAAGAGTTTGATAATGCGCAATCGCCGGATGTTCGGTTGCGCCACACAGCGGGCAAGGGTGACCCGGTTGCAGACGCGCGCGCTCGCTTTCCAGATCTTTGATGCGGTTTTCCAGCTCGCAAATGGTCGTGACTTCCGTCAGCAGCTGGTTTTTCTCTTTGTACAGCTCGCGTTTACGCGCCAGTTCAACACCGATCTTTTCCTGCTCGGCGCGTAAATCAAGCAAGCTCTGCTGGCGCTGCGCCAGCTGTTTGCGCAGCGGAGCAAAACGGGCATGCAGGGCGGTAAGTTGCTGGCGTAGCGGGCGGTTTTGCGCGCACAACGCCATTGCCGCCGCCGTCTCTTCCGCGCTCATTGCCAGTGTCGATTCAGGCAAGGTGCGCAGTTTCGCCTCGTGAGTCTGCACACGCTGTTGCAGGCCGAGCCACTGTTTTTTCTCTTCTTCCAGCTGGTTGAACAACACGCGCCAGCCGGTTAATTCGTTCTGCCAGCGCTCAAAACGGGCGTTCTCAGCAAGCCAGCTTTCCAGCGTTTTCTGCGTTTCCCGCAATGTTGCATGCTGCTGCTGGGCGCTAACGCGAATGCGCGCACGCTGTAACAGGCTGGCATGTAAGCGAGTATTTACTTCTTCGCTCTGCGCACGGGTGCGAACCAGCGCTTTACGCTGCTCCTCAAGCCGATCCCATAGCGGGCGCAATTGCAGCGCCGGTTGCGCGCGTTCCAGCGCCGCTATCTGAGGCTGAGCACCGGCCAGCGCCTGCTGAGCCTGTACCAGTGCGGCCTGCGCGCGTCCGCGCGCGGCGCGTAACTCTGCGTCGCGGTTCAACCAGTTGGCCTGCGCCTGTATGTCGCGCTGCCCTGCCAGCAAACGTTGCTCTTCGTCAGTAAGCGCCTGCAAACGTTGCGCAAGCTGCTGGCGCTGCTCATCACTAAGCAGTTCCACGCCTTTTGCCTGCGCCTGCAACTGCTCAAGCCGGGTTTTCGCCGCTTTGTGTTTTTCAAACACCATGGCGGAAATCTGGCCGTAAATCTCGGTGCCGGTCAGCTCTTCGAGCAGCTCTGCGCGTTCACGCGGTTTCGCATTGAGGAAGGCGGCGAACTGCCCCTGCGACAGCAGCATGGAACGGGTAAAGCGGCCATAATCCAGCCCGGTCAGTGAGGCGGTAAGATCAAGCTTATCTTTCACTTTATCGGCAAGGATTTTGCCATCGGCGCAGGCCGCCAGCTCAACGCGCGGGGCTTGCAAGTTTCCATCCGGCAGCCCGCGGGCGCGGCTCTGGCTCCAGAACGCGCGGTAGGCGACGCCTTTCACTTCAAACTCCACTTCGGCAAGGCAGTCAGCTGTATCGCGGGTCATTAAATCGTTTTGCGATTGTGAAAGGGTGCTAAGGCGCGGTGTTTCGTGGTACAGCGCCAGGCAGATGGCGTCGAGCAGCGTGGTTTTCCCCGCACCGGTCGCGCCGGTAATGGCGAACAGACCGTTGCTTGCGAACGGCTCTTCGGTGAAGTCTATTTTCCACTCGCCTTTAAGCGAGTTCAGGTTTTTTAGCCGCAGGCTCAGGATTTTCATGCCTCATTCTCCTCATCCAGCGCCTGGCGCGCTTCGCTAAACAGCGTGTGTAACCGCGCATTTTGTGTGTCGTCGAGTTCTGCCAGCGCAAGGCGGCGGGCGAAGACCTCTTCGACTTTTAATTCGTTTAAGGTTTCGCGTAACTCGCCGGAAAGAATTCGTTCGCGCTGTTCGCGGCTGCGGCGCACCAGCAGCACTTCGACTGGCAAATCTTCTGTCACCTGCTGGATTTTGCGCTGCATATCCGCCAGATATTCATGACTTTCGATTTCAATATCCAGCCATACGGGGGGCTCTGCGGGGGCATTGCGCCACTGTTCTAACTGACGGCAGATTTCAACAAAATCGCCTTTGATCACCGCTAACGGTTGGGTTGCCGGCACCGCCAGCGCCGTGACATCGGCGAGCTTACCTTCGGCGAATGTCACCAGATTGACGCTTTTGTTTTTCCCGGTTTCATCAAAACTCAACGCAATGGGCGAGCCGCAGTAGCGGATATGCTCCTGGCCGCCAATCTTCTGCGCCCGATGAATGTGGCCGAGCGCGAGGTAATCCACCGGCGGAAAATTTTGTGCAGGGAAGGCGTCTAACGTGCCGATATAAATATCACGTACCGCGTCACTTTTACTGGCACCCACCGTGGTTAAATGGCCGCTGGCGATAATCGGCAGTGGTTTGTCACCGCGCAGTTCACAGGCTTTAGTAAATTGCTGTTGATAGTAATCGGTGATCGCCGCCAGCAAATGTTGATGTTTTTGTTGTCCGGAAAGCCCTGCCTGGCTAACGGTAATGTCGCGCGGGCGTAAAAATGGCACCGGACAAAATACCGCACCGGGTTCGCCATCGCGGCGCTCTAGCAGGAACGGCTGGGCGCCTGCACTGGCTACCACGGTGGTTTTCAGGTAGGCGAGGATCTCTTTTGATTCGTTTAGTGTGGCCACGGAATCGTGGTTTCCCGCCAGCACGATAAGCTGGCAGCCCGTTTGCTGGAGTTTGACCACAAAGCGGTTATAAAGCTCGCGGGCATAGCTGGGCGGGGAACCAGTGTCGAAAATATCGCCTGCGACAATAATGGCATCCACCTGATGCGTTTCGGCGGCGGCGAGCAGCCAGTCGAGAAAAGCGTCATGTTCGGCGGCGCGGTTTTTACTGTAGAAGTTTTGACCCAGATGCCAGTCTGAAGTGTGAATGATGCGCATAGCGGTTCCGTGGCGAAAAAGCGTAAAGCAGATTATAAACATTAAGCAGATGAGGGACATAACCGAACGCAAATTTGCGCTGTCACACAGCCACCGCGCGGGTCATATAGCGGTCATCTTATTCATAAATCTGTCATAAAACTGACGCATAATGGCGCCGCTACCTATACTGACGACTTAATTAAAACAGGGCGAATTATGGCGAGACGAATTCTGGTCGTAGAAGATGAAGCACCGATCCGTGAAATGGTGTGCTTCGTGCTCGAGCAAAATGGTTTTCAACCGGTGGAAGCTGAAGATTATGACAGCGCGGTGAACCAACTTAACGAACCCTGGCCCGACCTGGTTTTACTGGACTGGATGCTGCCTGGCGGTTCTGGCATTCAGTTTATTAAACATCTTAAACGCGAAGCGATGACCCGTGATATTCCGGTGATGATGCTGACCGCGCGCGGGGAGGAAGAGGATCGCGTTCGCGGTCTGGAAACGGGGGCGGACGATTACATTACCAAGCCATTTTCACCGAAAGAGCTGGTCGCGCGCATTAAAGCCGTGATGCGCCGTATTTCACCGATGGCGGTGGAAGAGGTGATTGAAATGCAGGGGCTGAGCCTCGATCCTTCCTCACATCGCGTAATGACCGGTGAGAATCCGCTGGATATGGGACCGACAGAGTTTAAACTCTTACATTTCTTTATGACGCACCCCGAACGTGTTTATAGCCGCGAACAACTGCTGAACCACGTATGGGGAACCAATGTTTACGTTGAAGACAGAACCGTGGACGTGCATATTCGCCGTCTGCGCAAAGCGCTGGAACACAGCGGCCACGATCGTATGGTGCAAACAGTGCGCGGCACGGGATATCGTTTTTCGACCCGTTTCTGAAATTTGACAGGAGTGTGACGCGTGCTGGAACGGCTGTCATGGAAAAGGCTGGTGCTGGAGCTCCTCCTTTGTTGTATCCCCGCCTTTATTCTCGGCGCGATTTTCGGTTACCTGCCCTGGTTTTTGTTCGCCGCGGTAACCGGGTTGCTGATCTGGCATTTCTGGAATTTACTGCGCCTTTCCTGGTGGTTGTGGGTCGATAAAAGCATGACGCCGCCGCCGGGCACGGGAAGCTGGGAGCCGCTACTTTACGGGCTACACCAGATGCAGATGCGTAACAAAAAGCGCCGCCGCGAACTGGGAAATTTGATCAAACGCTTTCGCAGCGGTGCGGAATCGCTGCCGGATGCGGTGATCCTCACCACCGAAGAGGGGGCGATTTTCTGGTGTAACGGTCTTGCACAGCAGATGCTGGGGCTGCGCTGGCCGGACGACAACGGCCAGAATATCCTTAACTTGCTGCGCTACCCAGAATTTACGAAATACATCAGGAATCAGGAGTTTGGCCGACCTCTGCATCTGGTGCTCAATAATGGGCGGCATCTTGAGATCCGCGTCATGCCCTACAGCGAGCAACAACTGCTAATGGTGGCGCGTGATGTGACGCAAATGCACCAGCTGGAAGGTGCGCGGCGTAACTTTTTTGCCAACGTTAGTCATGAACTGCGCACGCCGTTAACGGTTTTGCAGGGCTACCTGGAAATGATGCAGGAGCAAACACTGGAAGGGGCGCCGCGCGAAAAAGCGCTGCACACTATGCGTGAACAAACGTCGCGGATGGAAGGGTTGGTCCGCCAGTTACTCACGCTGTCGAAAATTGAAGCTGCGCCGACGCTACCGCCTAACGAAACCATTGATGTGCCGATGATGTTGCGGGTTGTCGAACGGGAAGCGCAAACCCTCAGTCAACAAAAGCACACTTTCAGTTTTGAAGTGGATAACGCGCTCAAAGTGCTTGGTAATGAGGAGCAACTGCGTAGCGCAATCTCGAATCTGGTCTATAACGCCGTCAACCACACGCCTGCAGGCACGCACGTTATTGTGCGCTGGCAGCATGTACCGCAGGGCGCGGAATTTAGCGTGGAAGATAACGGACCGGGCATTGCCGCAGAACATATTCCGCGCCTGACCGAACGTTTCTACCGGGTGGATAAAGCCCGCTCGCGGCAAACCGGCGGCAGCGGTCTTGGGTTAGCGATTGTCAAACACGCGGTGAATCACCACGAAAGCCGCCTTGATATCGTCAGCGAACCGGGCAAGCGTACCCGCTTTAGCTTTGTCCTGCCGGAACGTCTGGTTGCCAAAAAAGCCGCTTCCTGAAGGCTCTGTCAGCATATCTTTCCAGCGGCCTGCGAAAACAGGCCGCTTTCCCGCACCGTCTACCACAGCTGAAACGTATTTTGTACGTCTGCTGCTTTTTTGTTCGCATGATCAGCCATGTGTTTTTCTTATAAATGGAGTATTTGACTGCTTGTTTTTTGCAATGCAGCATAACCATCTGGTTTTGCGATCCCACCTTGCCTTTAAACGTTATAAGCGTTTAAATTGCGCCCGTACATTGTCAGACCGACTGTGTTTACGTGGTAAATCGAAAAACTATTCTTCGCCACGTTGTACATAAAGCATTTCCCGCTGATTTTTCACGCAATTGGCGTTTTATTGTTCGGTCGGGAAAGGCCAATAATTCATCACTTTACGACACCACATCCACAGGCAGTAAAACTTATGACCCATCACTTAAAACCACGAGACATTGTTGCTCTGGGCTTTATGACCTTTGCCCTCTTCGTAGGCGCAGGTAACATCATTTTTCCTCCGATGGTCGGCTTACAGGCGGGTGAACACGTCTGGACGGCGGCGTTTGGCTTTCTGATTACCGCTGTGGGTTTGCCGGTGCTCACCGTTGTCGCGCTGGCGAAAGTCGGCGGTGGCGTCGATAGCCTAAGCACGCCGATTGGGAAAGTGGCGGGTGTTCTGCTGGCAACGGTTTGCTACCTGGCGGTTGGGCCACTGTTTGCGACGCCGCGTACGGCAACCGTCTCGTTTGAAGTCGGGATTGCACCGCTGACCGGCGAAGGCGCGATGCCGCTGCTGATTTACAGCGTGGTTTACTTCGCGCTGGTGATCCTGGTGTCGCTCTATCCGGGCAAACTGCTTGATACCGTGGGTAACTTCCTTGCCCCGTTGAAAATCATCGCGCTGACTATCCTCTCGATCGCCGCGATTGTCTGGCCGGCGGGTTCCATCAGCCACGCGCTGGACGCCTACCAGAACGCCTCTTTCTCCAACGGTTTCGTCAACGGCTACCTGACGATGGATACGCTAGGCGCGATGGTTTTCGGCATTGTGATTGTTAACGCGGCGCGTTCGCGCGGCGTGACCGAAGCGCGTCTGCTGACCCGTTACACCGTTTGGGCTGGCCTGATGGCTGGCGTGGGTCTGACGCTGCTGTATCTGGCGCTGTTCCGCCTGGGCTCAGACAGCTCTTCGCTGGTTGAGCAATCTGCCAATGGCGCTGCCATTCTGCATGCTTACGTTCAGCACACCTTTGGCGGTGCGGGCAGCTTCCTGCTGGCGGCACTGATTTTCATCGCCTGCCTGGTGACGGCGGTTGGCCTGACCTGCGCCTGTGCCGAGTTTTTCGCGCAGTATCTGCCGCTCTCTTACCGTGCGCTGGTGTTTATTCTGGGTATCTTCTCAATGGCGGTGTCCAACCTCGGGTTGAGCCACCTGATTCAGATTTCGATTCCGGTGCTGACGATGATCTACCCGCCCTGTATCGTACTGGTGGTGCTGAGTTTTACCCGCTCCTTCTGGAACAGTTCAACACGCGTTATCGCACCGGTCATGTTTATCAGCCTGCTTTTTGGTATCCTTGACGGCGTGAAAGCCTCCGCGTTTGCTGAACACCTTCCTGCCTGGACACAGCGCTTGCCGCTGGCGGAGCAGGGGCTGGCCTGGTTGATGCCAAGTCTGGTGATGGTGATTCTGGCCGCAATCTGGGATCGCGCTGCAGGACGACAAGTGACTTCCAGCGCGCATTAACAGCAGCAAACACGGTTTGTTTAACCACGGGGTACGCGCTCCGTGGTTTTTTATTTTTGTGTTGAATAATGGCAGTGGAAACGATGGAAAGTACTAATAAGCTGAAGCGTGGGCTAAGCACCCGCCACATTCGCTTTATGGCGCTGGGTTCAGCGATTGGCACCGGGTTGTTTTACGGCTCCGCAGACGCCATCAAAATGGCCGGGCCAAGCGTGCTGCTGGCTTACATTATTGGCGGTGTCGCCGCGTATATCATTATGCGTGCGCTGGGCGAAATGTCCGTGCATAACCCTTCTGCCAGTTCCTTCTCCCGCTACGCGCAGGAAAATCTCGGCCCGCTGGCCGGTTATATCACCGGCTGGACCTACTGTTTTGAAATCCTGATTGTCGCCATTGCCGATGTGACCGCTTTCGGCATCTATATGGGCGTCTGGTTCCCGACGGTGCCGCACTGGATTTGGGTATTGAGCGTGGTGCTGATTATCTGCGCCATTAACCTGATGAGCGTGAAGGTGTTCGGCGAACTGGAGTTCTGGTTCTCGTTCTTTAAAGTCGCCACGATCATCATCATGATTGTCGCCGGGTTCGGCATCATCATCTGGGGGATTGGCAACGGTGGTGAGCCGACCGGCATCAGCAACTTGTGGAGCCACGGCGGCTTCTTCAGCAATGGCTGGCTTGGCACGGTGATGGCGCTGCAGATGGTGATGTTCGCCTACGGCGGTATTGAGATCATTGGTATCACCGCCGGCGAAGCGAAAGACCCGGAAAAGTCGATCCCGCGCGCCATCAACTCCGTGCCGCTGCGTATTCTGGTGTTCTATGTTGGGACGCTGTTCGTGATTATGTCCATTTATCCATGGAACCAGGTAGGCACTAACGGCAGCCCGTTTGTGCTGACCTTCCAGCATATGGGTATCACCTTTGCCGCCAGCATTCTTAACTTTGTGGTGTTGACCGCCTCGCTTTCCGCCATCAACAGCGATGTGTTCGGTGTCGGACGGATGCTGCACGGCATGGCTGAGCAGGGAAGTGCGCCGAAGATGTTCGCCAAAACCTCGCGTCGCGGTATTCCGTGGGTCACGGTGATGGTGATGACGGTCGCGCTGCTGCTGGCGGTCTATCTGAACTACATCATGCCGGAAAATGTCTTCCTGGTGATTGCCTCGTTGGCGACCTTCGCCACGGTGTGGGTGTGGATCATGATCCTGCTCTCGCAGATTGGTTTCCGCCGCCGTCTCTCTGCTGATGAAGTGAAAGCGCTGAAATTCAAAGTGCCTGGTGGGGTAGCCACTACCGTTGCCGGGTTGATTTTCCTCGTGTTTATTATTGTGCTGATTGGCTGGCACCCGGACACCCGCATCTCTCTGTATGTTGGCTTCGCGTGGATTGTGCTGCTGCTGATTGGCTGGATGTTTAAACGCCGCAAAGCCTGATAACTGTGCCGGATAAGCGTCAGGCTTGTCCGGCATGTTCCCCTCGTTACTGGCTTACACCACCGGCGTCAGCAGTTTCCCTTGCGCAAAATAGCTCACCAGATTATTGATGGTTAGATCCGCCATCGCCTGGCGCGTTTCGGCGGTATTACTGGCGATATGCGGCAATAACACCACGTTTTGCAGGCTGCGCAGCGCGGGCGGAATATGCGGTTCCTCTTCAAACACATCCAGCCCGGCGCCGCGTAATTTCCCTTCCTGAAGCACAGCGATTAACGCCTCCGTATCAACCACGCTGCCGCGCGCAATATTGATCAGAATGCCCTCCGGCCCCAGCGCTTCCAGCACTTCACGGTTGATAATGTGCTGCGTTTTCGCACCGCCTGGCAATGTGAGCACTAAAAAATCGACCGCGTTCGCCAGCTTGATAAGCGAGTCATGGCGCTGCCAGTGGTTGTTGCGCGCTTCCCGTGGGCTGAAATAATGAATCGGCATATTGAATGCCGCGGCACGTTGGGCGATGTCATGGCCAATATTGCCCATGCCAACAATGCCACAGCGCTTGCCGCTCATCTTCCATGCGCCGGGAAAGGCGCCATGTTCCCATTCGCCCGCGCGAGCAAAGCGGTCGGCCTCGCAAATTTTCCGCGTCACGGCCAGCATTAACGCCAGCCCGGTATCGGCCACGCATTCGTTAAGCACGTTCGGTGTGTTGCTGACTTTTATTCCGCGCTGGCGACAGACATTGAGATCGGTGGCATCCACGCCGACGCCGAAACCGCTGATCACTTCCAGCGCTGGAAGCTGCTCTATCAGCGCGGTACTGATGCCTTTCGCGGCGCGTGTCAAGGCGCCACGTATGGCAGAAGCGCGTTCGCGCACTAGAGCCTGTGCATTGGGCTGCCAGTAACGATGCACCACGAAATGGCGTTCGAGGGTGTCGATCATCGCCTGCGGAATTTCGCTAATGACGAGGATCTCGGGTTTGTTGCTCATACTAAGCCCTTTATTCATCTATAGTTTTTATCAGTATAAAAAGCACGTCTGCCTGCGGCTTCGGGCATCAGCACGAAGCGGGCGCGGAAAAACTCACACAAATGCCTGGTGAATATCTCGCCAGATCACATCTGCGCCCTCTCTCTCACCCCCGGAAAAAAGCGGAAAGAAGGAGGCAGGGTGAGAATCGCTGTGGAAGAGTGGCGTCATTTTGAGCAAAGGGGATTTTTTGATGTTGAATGCATGGCATTTGCCCGTCGCGCCGTTTGTGAAACAGAATCAGGATCAATTAGTTATTAGCCTTTGGCTAAGCGGAACCTCGCTGCCGGAGCGGGTGACGCTGCGCACGGAAATCGATAACGAAGAGACGCCGGTAGTAATGCATCGCGCGCGCAAACCGACAGCCGATGGGGTGACTGTCTGGCGGGCGGCAATCGATGTCGCGAATGGGCAGCCGCGTCGTCGCTACAGCTTTAAACTGCTATGGGAAAACCGCCAGATCTGGTTTACGCCGCAGGGTTTTAGCCACTTTCCGCCCGCGCGGCTTGAGCAGTTCGCTATAGATGCGCCGGATAGCGGGCCGCAATGGGTGGCGGATCAGGTGTTCTATCAGATTTTCCCGGATCGTTTTGCCCGCAGCCTGCCGCGCGGCGAAAATCAAGACCAAATCTATCATCACCATGCGGCCGGGCAGCCAATCGTCATGCGTGAATGGGACGATCCGCTGACTGGCGACGCGGGCGGTTCGACCTTTTATGGCGGCGATCTTGACGGCATCAGCGAAAAACTGCCGTACCTGAAAAAGCTCGGCGTCACTGCGCTGTATCTCAACCCGGTATTTGTCGCCCCCAGCGTACATAAATATGACACCGAAGATTATCGCCATGTTGATCCGCAGTTCGGCGGCGATGAGGCGCTACTGCGCCTGCGACACAACACGTGCGAAGCGGGTATGAAGCTAATTCTGGATGGCGTTTTTAATCACACCGGCGATTCCCACGCGTGGTTCGACCGGCATAACCGCGCAACGGGTGGTGCGTGCCACAACCCGGACTCACGCTGGCGTAGCTGGTTCAGCTTTGATGAAAATGGTCACGCCCGCGACTGGCTGGGGTATGCGAGCCTGCCGAAACTCGATTACCAGTCACCCGCGGTCGTGGACGAAATCTATCAGGGCGAAGAGAGCGTGGTGCGCCACTGGTTGAAAGCGCCGTGGCACATGGATGGCTGGCGGCTGGATGTGGTGCATATGCTGGGCGAAGATGGCGGTGCGCGTAACAATTTGTGCCATGTCACGGGCATTACGCAGGCGGCGAAAGAGACTCAGCCGCAGGCGTATGTTGTTGGCGAACATTTTGGTGATGCCCGCCAGTGGTTACAGGCGGATGCCGAAGACGCGGCGATGAATTATCGCGGTTTTACCCTGCCAGTGTGGGCTTTTCTGGCTAAGACCGATCTCTCTTATGATCCGCAAAAAATCGATGCGCAAACCTGCGCGGCATGGATGGATAACTACCGCGCCGGGCTGTCGCATCAGCAGCAATTGCGCATGTTTAACCAGCTCGACAGTCACGATACGCCGCGCTTTAAAACGGTGCTCGGCAACGACATTGCGCGCTTACCGTTGGCGGTGGTCTGGCTGTTTAGCTGGCCGGGCACGCCGTGTATTTATTACGGCGACGAAGTGGGGCTGGATGGCGCTAACGATCCGTTTTGCCGCAAGCCATTCCCGTGGGACAAAAAGCGCCAGGATGGCAAGCTGCTGGCGCTTTATCAGCGCATGGCGAAGTTGCGTTCACGTTCGCAAGCGTTGCGCTACGGCGGCTGTCTGGTGATTTATGCGCACGACAATGTGCTGGTATTTTTGCGGGTTTACCGTCAACAACGGGTTTTAGTCGCCATTAACCGGGGTGAGGCCTGTGAAGTTGTACTGGAGGATTCACCGCTGTTACGGGGGAAAAGCTGGCGGCTTCAGGAAGGTACAGGTACGCTACAGGATGATGTGCTGACGCTTTCAGCCATTAGCGCATCTGTCTGGTCCGCCGCCTGAATCGCCACGCGAAAAGGGGCGGGCATTACGTCTCCCCTTTAGCGAAGGCGATAGTACATGGATGGTCTTTTACTCTTTGGCGTGGTGGTGCTGTTTCTGGCGCTGGTAGTGGTGCCCATTGTGGCCATCACTGCCTGGCGACGCAGCGTTGCCACCCAGAATGAACTGCAACAACTGCGTCAGCGGCTGAGCATACTGGAACGGCAGTTTTCGGCGACGCCGGAAAGCCGCGAACCAACATCGGTGGCGGCGGCTGAAATTGCGCATTCCACCGAACCGGTTGAAATCCCTCAACCTGCCGCGCCAGTGGAAAACCCGTGGGGGCGAAAAGCCGAATCGCCTGTGGCGGCGGAAAACCCGTGGGGACGCAAAGCTGAAACACCTGCGCCGGCTATGCCCGCGCCCGCTATTGACGAACCTGCCGTAACAACAAAAACGCCGGAAACTGCATCGTGGGGAATGGTGACGTCACTGGTACGCTGGTTTGTGCAGGGCAACCCACTGGCAAAACTGGGCGTTATCCTGCTGTTTATCGGTCTCTCTTTCCTGCTGCGCTACACCGTGGAATACGCGTTATTCCCGCTCGAATTGCGGCTGGCCGCCGTCGCGCTGGTGGCGATGGTGCTGCTCGGGCTTGGCTGGCGGTTGCGGCATAAACAGACGGTCTTTGCGCTAATACTGCAAGGCGGCGCGGTTGGTGCGCTCTATCTCACCGTCTTTGGCGCGTTTCGCTTATGGCAGATGCTGCCGATGACGCTGGCCTTTGTGCTGTTAATTGTTATCTGTGCGGCGAGCGTTGGCCTGGCGGTGCTGCAAAAAGCACTGAGCCTGGCGTTGCTGGCAAGCCTTGGCGGCTATCTCGCGCCGATCCTGCTCTCTACCGGCGGCGGCAGCCATATTGCGTTGTTCTCATTTTACCTTCTGCTTTCGGTAGGGATCCTCGCCATCAGTATCTGGCAGCACTGGCGCGAGTTGAACCTGCTCGGCATGGTCTTCACTTTCGGAGTTGCCGGGCTGTGGGGCATGGATAACTATCGCCCGGAATTTTATCTCAGCTGCCAGTTGTTCCTGATGGCTAACATTCTCATCTTCGGTGTACTGAGCGTGGCGCTTTCACTGCGCGCGCAGCGCCGGGGCGAGCGCATTATTGATGGTGTTTTACTCTTTGCGCCGCCGCTGGCGGGTTTTGGTATGCAGTACGCTATCACGCAACACTGGCATTATGGCCCGGCATTTAGCGCGCTGGGCTTTGGCCTCTTCTATCTGGCGCTGGCGATGCTGGCGCTCAAACGATTCCCTGCAACCGCAAAACCGCTGGTGCTGGCAGCGCTGGCGCTCGGCGGCGCGTTTGCCACGCTCGCCATTCCGCTGGCGCTGTCGGCGCGCTGGACGGCAATGGCCTGGGCGCTGGAAGGGCTGGGTATTTTGTGGCTTGGCGTGCAGCAAAATCTGCGCCGCATGAGCTACAGCGGCAGCGCATTACTTCTGCTGGCGTTGTGCAGCGCGCTGTGGGCGGCGGCGGACGGCATCAATGCCGTGTCGACATTGCTGATCTTTGCCGTGCTCAGCGCATGCTGGCTGGCGGCTTCATGGCTGTGGCGTGGTTTGCGACAAGAGGGAAGCTGGCTACTGCTGGTGGGCGGCATCGCATTTTGGGTAGTGGCGCTCGGCGGCGCGTCTCAGGCTGCGCTGCCAGCCTTCGTTGATA
Source organism: Kosakonia sacchari SP1 (assembly GCF_000300455.3). Classification (NCBI taxonomy): domain Bacteria; kingdom Pseudomonadati; phylum Pseudomonadota; class Gammaproteobacteria; order Enterobacterales; family Enterobacteriaceae; genus Kosakonia; species Kosakonia sacchari. The sequence continues at coordinate 3,776,859 of NZ_CP007215.2, read as the reverse complement.
ACGGATTCGGCGTGCTGGCGTTGCTGGCGCTTTCCGTATGGTTATGGCGTGCGGGTAGCTTGCGCTGGTCGTGGCCGGAACTGGGTTACGCCCGCTGGCTGTTATGGCCGGGAATGGCAGTCATGCTGGTCTGGCAGATTATGACCGAGGGGCACCTGCTAGCGGCGGGTTGGCCGAATCTGGCCTGGTGTGTCGCACTGCCAGCCGCGTTCCTGCTGCTTTACCGCGAGCAAGAGACGATACCCGCGCGGGTGTCGCAAGGTTTGCATATTTCGTTGTTGTGGATGCTGCTGCTGGCGGCAGGCACTGAGCTGTGGTGGTTCGTTGATGGGCTGGCGTGGGGGAATGAACCCTGGCAGGTCGGGCTGCCAATGGCGGCGGGTGGTGTCGTGATTGCGTTGGCGCTGGCGGCCATTCGCCGCCAGTTCTGGCCGTGGCGCATCTGGCCTGCGCTGTATGGCGCGCTGGGATTATTGCCGCTGGTTCCTGTGCTGCTGTGGTTGCTGGTGTATGCCAATCTGAGCGATGGGGTGGTGATGGGCATGCCGTATCTGCCTGTCATTAACCCGCTGGAAGAGGGCGCGGCGTTTGCGTTGCTCGGCGTCTGGCTGTACAGCCGTTTTGCCGAAGCGCACTACCCGGCGGTTGCGCCGCAACTCTGGCGTGCGCGCCCGTGGGTACTGGCGGCGCTTGGTTTCTGGTGGCTAAACGGTGTGTTACTGCGCCTGCTGGCTTACTACGGCGATGTGGCCTGGGAGAGTGAAAGCCTGTGGCAGTCGCGATTGATTCAGACCAGTTTTGCGCTGTTCTGGATGCTGATTGCGCTGGTGGTGATGATCCGCGCTACACGCCAGCATGCGCGCCAGCAGTGGTTGTGCGGCAGTGTGTTGCTGGGCGTGGTGCTGCTCAAATTAATGCTGGTAGACAGCGCTGGCGGCGGCGGGCTTTCGCGAGCCATTGCCTTTATTGGGGTAGCGGTGCTGGTGCTGATTGTGGGGTATTTTTCACCCCTGCCGCCAAAGGCTGTGCGGGAAGAGAACAAGGGAGGTGAGCAATGAAAAAATGGCATGGATTACTACTGGCCGCACTGGTGACCACCGCAGGCGCGGCGACAGGCAGTGATGCTGTTCCGGATTCACCGCCGGATTACGCGTTTGGCGCGACACTCGACCTACCGCAACCGGCATCCTGGTATCGTGTCGATCTGCCACAGGATACTTACGCGCAGAGCGCCTGGCCGGATCTGCGCGATGTGCGGGTGTTTAACCACGATGGCGAGCGTGTGCCGTTTACGCTGGAAACGCAGCGCGTCACCGCGCGTGCGCCAGAGCCCATTGCGCTGCGCGTATTCCCGCTGGATACGTCGCCGGTTGACACCGGTACAGAGGGGCAACATGTGGTGCGTTTGCACTCCTCGTCCGGCGTTGATATTCGTATTGAAGGCGAGCCTGACGAGGTGGTCGGGCAGAGCTATTTACTGGCGTTCCCGGAAAATACGCCGGAAAACTTTAATCTCGCGCAGCTGAAGCTGGCCTGGTCAGAACCTGTAAAAAACTGGCGTGGCAAAGTGACGCTCTTTTTCAGCAGTGATATGCGCAACTGGACAACGTTGCAGAACGACGCGCCGGTGATGGAGCTGGCGAGTGGCAGCGATCGGCTGAAACTCGATCAGATTAACCTCGACCAGCCGATGCCCGCCGATGGCGTACGTTATTTGCTGATGGTGTTTGATACCCCGAACCTGCCAGTAACGATTACGCAGGTTACCGCGCGGCCAGGTAGTGAGCCAACACCGCTGGAACAGGTGGAAATGGCAGGCCACGAACAACGGATTTCCCCGACCGAAGCGCAGTATCAATGGGCACAACCGCAGCCATTAAGCGCGCTGTCGATAAGGCTTGCGCAAGAGGGCGTGTTGCCGGTATCGATTGACTGGCGCAGCAGTGCCAGCGGTGAGTGGAAAGCGTTAAGTAAAACGGTGCTATGGGCGCTTAATGGACGTACTTCCGCGCCGCTCAGCCTGCCAGGCGATGCCGTGCAGGCGGTGCGCATCACTACGCTTGATGCCCGTTTACCCGAAGCATTACCACAGGTGACCGGCAGCCGTGACCGACAATCGCTGGTCTTTAATGCGCAGGGCAAGGGCCCGTTTATGCTGGCGTGGGGCAACCGGGCAGCGGCGCCTGTTGCGGTGACGATGGAAGGATTGATCCCGGAAGCGCTGCGTAAACAGCTCGATCTTACGGCGATACCGGAAGTGCAAGTGCAGGATCGTGTGGTGCTTAGCGGCGAGGAGAGGCTGACGGCGACATCACCGACAGAGCGACAGCAGACGTGGAAAACAGTGCTGGTGTGGGGCGTCTTGTTGTTGGGGGTTGTGGTGCTGGTATGGATGGCACTGCGCATCTGGCGTGAAGTGAAAACAGGCAAATAACGATCCGCTTTTTCAGCGGGCGACATTGAATTGCCCCTGAACGGTGCGCGGAACCTGGCAAGCCGCGGCAGCCCGTGGTGTTAGTTCGTCATCTTAAAACAATGCGGTCGATCCAGACTTGTTGATGACGACGCATACTGATGTTGGTTTGAATTAGCCATAAAAAAGGCCCGCAGTGCGGGCCTTTATCTATACAGCCAATTACAGGCTGGAGACGTTTTCGCTCAGGTATTTTGCCACGCCGTCCGGTGAGGCGTTCATCCCTTCTTTGCCTTTTTCCCACTGCGCCGGGCACACTTCGCCGTGCTCTTCGTGGAACTGCAGCGCGTCAACCATGCGCAGCATTTCATCGATGTTACGACCCAGCGGCAGGTCATTGACGACCTGGTGGCGCACGATGCCGTTTTTGTCGATCAGGAAAGAACCACGCAGGGCAACGCCCGCGTCCGGATGCTCAATACCGTAAGCCTGCTGAATTTCACGTTTGATGTCAGCGACCATCGCGTATTTCACCGCGCCGATACCGCCTTTCTCAACCGGCGTATTACGCCATGCGTTGTGAACAAACTCGGAGTCGAAAGAGACGCCAACCACTTCCACACCGCGGCTTTTGAACTCTTCGTAACGTTTGTCGAAAGCGATCAGTTCAGACGGGCAAACGAAGGTGAAGTCCATCGGCCAGAAGAACAGCACGGTCGCTTTACCGTTGGTGTGCTGTTTGAAGTTGAAGTTTTCAACAATTTCACCGCTGCCCAGAACGGCTGCGGCAGTAAAATCCGGTGCCTGACGAGTAACCAGTACCATATGTACTCCTGTGATTTACAAGGTTAATAGAACGCAACGCGGGCCAGTATAGGGAGAGGGGTAGGGTAGCTCAAAGCGCCATTGACAATCGCTGGTATAGGTTTTGTCTATCGATTGTTTTTGTAATGACGCTTTCCAAAATAGCGTAATGCACACGCAGTGCAAGAGTTAAAGCTGCTGATCTTTAGCCTGCGCCATCATGCGCGGATAGAATTCCCAGAATTGTGACTCCAGCGCGGCGTAGTTGGCGTCGAGATCCTGCCAGGAGTCGCGCAGTGCATCCAGACGCGGGCGACGGTTCGCCATGCCGTTAAGCACATTCTGGATAAAGGCCATCTCGCGGTAGCGCTCCAGCCAGCGCTCTGACCAAAGGTAATTGTTCAAATTAACAAATCGCGGCGGAGAGTCGGGCAGGATTGTCGACACCTGCGCACGGGCGTAGCGAACAAAATCATCCAGCGGGAAATCCGGCGAGATTTGCGCCCAGTGGCGGGAGAGAAAATGATCCCACATCACATCCAGCGTGATCGGCGCGACCCGCCGGGTTTCTGGGCGGAACCACTCGCGGGCGGTTTTGACTTCCGGCAGGTTGTCAGTCATGACGTCGATACGGCGATGCATCTGGATCCCGTCAACGATCTCCACCGGGTAGAGGTCTTGCGGGTTGCCGCGAACAAAATCCGCCAGCAGGTTGCCGGGCAGGGAACTGTCGGCAAGATGGGCTAAGTGCAGGTGTGCTAAAAAATTCATGCTTATTGTTTGTCCAAAAGCGGCTAACGGTTGCAGCGAAGGGGCGTGGGCACTAGACTACCCGCCTCTTAAATATGTATCGAGTTAGTGTCATGCGCGTTACCGATTTTTCCTTTGAATTGCCCGAATCCCTGATTGCCCATTACCCGCAGCCTGAGCGCAGCAGTTGCCGCTTACTGTCGCTGGATGGCCCAACAGGCGCGCTGACGCACGGTACTTTCACCGATTTGCTCGACAAGCTCAACCCCGGCGATCTGCTGGTGTTCAATAATACCCGCGTAATTCCGGCGCGCCTGTTCGGCCGTAAAGCCAGCGGCGGCAAGATTGAAATGCTGGTCGAACGCATGCTCGACGATAAACGTATTCTGGCACATATTCGCGCTTCCAAAGCGCCAAAGCCGGGCGCGGAACTGCTGCTGGGTGACGCGGAAGATATCCAGGCGACGATGGTGGCGCGCCACGACGCGCTGTTCGAAGTTGAGTTTCACGATGAACGTCCGGTGCTGGATATCCTCAATGCTATCGGCCATATGCCGCTGCCGCCCTATATTGACCGCCCTGATGAAGAGGCGGACCGTGAACTCTACCAGACCGTGTACAGCCAGAAGCCTGGCGCGGTTGCCGCACCGACGGCAGGGCTGCATTTTGATGAGCCTTTGCTTGAGCGTTTGCGTAATAAAGGCATCGAAATGGCGTTTGTGACGCTGCATGTGGGGGCGGGAACTTTCCAGCCGGTGCGCGTAGATAGCATCGAAGATCACATTATGCATTCTGAATATGCCGAAGTGCCGCAGGAGGTTGTTGACGCGGTGCTGGCGGCAAAAGCGCGTGGCAACCGGGTCGTTGCCGTGGGAACCACGTCCGTGCGTTCGCTGGAAAGCGCCGCGCAGGCAGCAAAAAAAGATCTGATCGAGCCGTTTTTCGGCGATACGCAGATTTTCATTTATCCGGGTTATCAGTACCGGGTGATTGATGCGCTGGTCACTAACTTCCACTTGCCCGAATCGACGCTGATCATGCTGGTTTCTGCCTTCGCCGGGTACCAACACATCATGAATGCGTACCGCGCCGCAGTTGCAGAGAAATATCGCTTTTTTAGTTACGGGGATGCGATGTTTATCACGTACAATCCGCAAGCCATTTTTGAACGCGTCGGGGAATAGGTCTGCGGCGCTGGTTTTAAACGTCAGACTGTCTTTCTGGCTGGAGAAGAAATGAAATTTGAACTGGATACCACTGACGGACGCGCCCGCCGCGGTCGTCTGGTGTTTGATCGCGGCGTGGTTGAAACGCCAGCGTTTATGCCTGTGGGTACTTACGGCACCGTAAAAGGGATGACGCCGGAAGAAGTTGAAGCCACTGGCGCGCAGATTATCCTCGGCAACACTTTCCACCTGTGGCTGCGTCCGGGTCAGGAGATCATGAAGCTGCACGGCGATCTGCACGACTTTATGCAGTGGAAAGGCCCAATCCTTACCGATTCCGGCGGTTTCCAGGTGTTCAGCCTTGGTGACATCCGCAAGATCACCGAAGCGGGCGTGCACTTCCGTAATCCGATCAACGGCGATCCTATTTTCCTCGATCCTGAAAAATCGATGGAGATTCAGTATGATCTCGGTTCCGATATCGTGATGATCTTCGACGAATGTACGCCGTATCCGGCGGACTGGGATTACGCAAAGCGCTCCATGGAGATGTCTCTGCGCTGGGCGAAACGCAGCCGTGAGCGTTTTGATGGGCTGGGTAACAAAAACGCGCTGTTCGGTATTATTCAGGGCAGCGTTTACGAAGATTTACGCGATATCTCGGTCAAAGGTCTGGTAGAGATTGGCTTTGATGGCTACGCTGTCGGCGGTCTGGCTGTGGGCGAACCGAAAGAAGATATGCACCGTATTCTGGAGCATGTCTGCCCGCAAATCCCCGCAGACAAACCACGATACCTGATGGGCGTCGGTAAACCAGAAGATCTGGTTGAAGGCGTGCGACGCGGCATTGATATGTTTGACTGCGTGATGCCGACGCGCAACGCCCGTAACGGTCACTTGTTTGTGACCAATGGCGTGGTGAAAATCCGTAACGCGAAATATAAAAGCGATACCGGCCCGCTTGATGGCGAGTGTGATTGCTATACCTGTCGCAATTATTCTCTTGCTTACTTGCATCATCTCGACCGTTGCAACGAAATATTGGGCGCGCGTCTCAATACTATTCATAACCTGCGGTATTATCAGCGTTTAATGGCTGGTTTACGCAAGGCTATCGAAGAGGGTAAATTAGAGAGCTTCGTCGCGGATTTTTACCAGCGTCAGGGGCGGTCTGTACCACCTTTGAACGTTGATTAATTTAATAATGAGGGAATTTGAATGAGCTTTTTTATTTCTGATGCGGTAGCAGCAGCAGGCGCACCGGCAGCCCAAAGCCAGTGGACGTTGATTCCGATGCTGGTGGTGTTCGGTCTGATTTTTTACTTCATGATCCTGCGCCCGCAGCAAAAACGCACGAAAGAGCATAAAAAGCTGATGGACTCCATCGCCAAAGGTGATGAAGTGCTGACCAACGGTGGTCTGATTGGCCGCGTGACCAAAGTAGCAGAGACTGGCTACATTGCTATCGCACTGAACGACACCACCGAAGTGGTAATCAAACGTGACTTCGTAGCTGCCGTTCTGCCGAAAGGCACGATGAAGGCGCTGTAATCTATTGTTTTCCCAAAGGGAACTGCCGTGTTAAACCGTTATCCTTTGTGGAAGTACATTATGCTGGTCGTCGTCATTATCGTCGGCCTGCTTTACGCACTTCCCAACCTGTATGGTGAGGATCCGGCTGTTCAGATCACTGGCGCGCGCGGCGTCGCCGCCAGTGAGCAAACGCTGATCCAGGTCCAGAACGATCTACAAAAAGAAAAAATCAACGCGAAGTCTGTGGCACTGGAAGAGGGCGCGATTCTTGCTCGCTTCGATTCTACTGATACGCAGCTGCGCGCCCGCGAAGTGCTGGTTAGCGCGTTAGGCGATCAGTACGTTGTCGCGCTTAACCTTGCTCCGGCAACACCACGCTGGTTGACCGCCATTAAAGCCGAACCGATGAAACTCGGTCTCGATCTGCGCGGCGGTGTGCACTTCCTGATGGAAGTGGATATGCAAACGGCGCTCAGTAAACTGCAGGAACAGAACATGGACAGCCTGCGCAGCGATCTGCGCGACAAAGGCATTCCTTACACCACCGTGCGTAAGGAAGATAACTATGGCCTGAGCATTCAGTTCCGCGACAGCGCGGCGCGCGATCAGGCGAATGCTTACCTGACAGCCCGCCACCGCGATCTCGTTATCTCCAACCAGGGCGACAATGTACTGCGCGCCGTGATGAGCGATGCGCGTCTGAGCGAAGCCCGCGAATATGCTGTTCAGCAGAACATTAATATCCTGCGTAACCGTGTAAACCAACTGGGCGTGGCTGAGCCGCTGGTACAGCGCCAGGGTGCTGACCGCATCGTGGTTGAGCTGCCGGGTATTCAGGATACAGCACGTGCGAAGGAGATTCTGGGCGCTACCGCGACGCTGGAATTCCGCCTCGTTAACAGCAGTGTGGATGCTTCCGCCGCCGCTGCTGGCCGCGTACCGGGTGACTCCGAAGTGAAACAGACACGCGAAGGTCAGCCCGTTGTGCTGTACAAACGCGTGATCCTGACCGGTGACCATATCACCGATTCCACTTCCAGCCAGGATGAGTACAACCAACCGCAGGTGAACATTTCACTGGATAGTGCGGGTGGCAACATCATGTCTAACTTCACCAAGGACAATATCGGTAAGCCGATGGCGACCTTGTTTGTGGAGTACAAAGACAGCGGTAAAAAAGATGCCAACGGACGTGCGGTGCTGGTGAAACAGGAAGAGGTGATTAACATCGCTAACATCCAGTCTCGCCTCGGCAACAGCTTCCGTATTACCGGTATCAGCAACCCGACCGAAGCGCGTCAGCTTTCTCTGCTGCTGCGTGCTGGTGCGCTGATTGCGCCGATTCAGATTGTAGAAGAACGTACCATCGGCCCGACGCTTGGTTCGCAGAACATCACGCAGGGTCTGGAAGCGTGCCTGGCAGGTCTGGTGGTTTCTATCATCTTCATGATCTTCTTCTATAAGAAGTTTGGTCTGATCGCCACGTCTGCACTGATTGCCAACCTGGTGTTAATTGTCGGCATTATGTCGTTGTTGCCTGGCGCAACGCTGACAATGCCGGGGATTGCCGGGATCGTGCTTACCCTCGCGGTAGCGGTGGACGCCAACGTTCTGATAAACGAACGTATTAAAGAAGAGCTTAGCAATGGCCGTTCAGTGCAGCAGGCGATTCACGAAGGTTATCAGGGCGCGTTTTCGTCCATTTTCGATGCGAACGTTACCACGTTGATCAAAGTACTTATTCTTTACGCAGTAGGTACTGGTTCAATTAAAGGGTTTGCGATCACTACCGGTATCGGTGTGGCGACCTCTATGTTCACCGCCATTGTCGGCACCCGTGCCATCGTCAACCTGTTGTACGGCGGCAAACGCATTAACAAGCTGTCTATCTGAGGAGTGCGTTGTGGCACAGGATTATACTGTTGAACAATTGAACCACGGCCGTAAAGTCTGGGACTTTATGCGCTGGGACAACTGGGCTTTTATCATTTCCGGCGCGCTGCTGATACTCTCCATCGCTGTGATGGGCGTTCGCGGCTTTAACTGGGGCCTGGATTTTACCGGTGGTACGGTCATCGAAATCTCGCTGGAAAAACCAGCGGATATGGATTTGATGCGTGACGCGCTGGAGAAAGCGGGCTTCCAGGAGCCGCTGTTGCAAAACTTCGGTAGCAGCCGCGACATCATGGTACGTATGCCGCCTGCTCAGGGCGAAACCGGTGGCCAGGTGCTGGGAAGTAAAGTCGTTAGCGTGATTAACGAAGCGACCAGCCAAAATGCAGCCGTGAAACGTATTGAGTTTGTCGGTCCGAGCGTGGGTGCTGATCTGGCGCAGACGGGGGGAATGGCGCTGCTGGTTGCGTTGATCAGTATTCTGGTTTATGTCGGTTTCCGCTTCGAGTGGCGTTTGGCCGCTGGTGTGGTTATCGCACTGGCGCACGACGTCATTATCACGATGGGCGTACTCTCGCTGTTCCAGATTGAGATTGACCTGACCATCGTGGCATCGCTGATGTCGGTAATCGGTTACTCGCTTAACGACAGCATCGTGGTATCTGACCGTATTCGTGAGAACTTCCGCAAGATCCGCCGCGGCACGCCATACGAGATCTTTAACATCTCTCTGACGCAAACATTGCACCGTACGTTGATCACGTCCGGTACGACGTTAGTCGTGATTTTGATGCTTTATCTCTTTGGTGGCGCGATGCTGAAGGGCTTCTCGCTGACCATGCTTATCGGTGTTTCCATCGGTACGGCTTCGTCTATCTATGTCGCGTCTGCTCTGGCGCTGAAAATGGGGATGAAGCGCGAGCATTTACTGCAGCAGAAAGTGGAAAAAGAAGGGGCGGACCAGCCGTCTATTCTGCCGTAACCATTCGTTGCACAGAACAAACCGCAGCCACGTGCTGCGGTTTTTTTTATCTCTGCATGAACACCACCTCCTATGGAGGTGGTCAGTAAGAGGTTTTGTCTTTGTCTTATTGTCTTTGGATTTAAATCGTTCAGAACAGGCAGAGACTAATTGTAGGGCTTTTAGTACGCCCCTGTGGAGCGAAATCAATGCCACCTGCTAAGCAGGTGGTTTTTTTACCTGTAGTATTTTTTCTATTTATAATAAACGCATGTTTATTTATTAAGGATATTAATTTCGATTTTTTATTTTTATGAAATGCGAGCCTCTTTCCTTTATTAAATATTCATTCTGCATTGCCATTTTTTTTTGTTAAAGTGCGAGAACTCGTAATGATATGGTTGTGACCAGAGATTTATAAGCGTGTTGAAACCGAAAAAAGTGTTGATTGCTGATGATCACCCTATTTATTTGATGGGGATGCGAACGTTGCTCGCACCACTTTCCGCACAATACCTCATCATTGATGAAGCCATGACCACCGATGAAGTCGTGGCAAAGCTGGAGCAGCACGCAGCCGATATTCTGATAACCGATCTCAGCATGCCCGGAGAGCGATACAATGATGGTCTGGCGCTCATTCAATTATTAAAAAGACGTTGGCCAGATTTGCTGATTATTGTGGTTTCTATGATCAATAACCCCGGTATTCAGCATTCATTACTCCGTCTCGGAGTGCACACGGTATTAAATAAGGCCAGCTTGTCGACAAAGCTGTTACAGACATTGCAAGCGCTCACCTCGCCTGCTATTTCCCCGAGAACGAATACGCCGCAAGAAGACGATTCCGCGCAACTTGAGGTGAAGTTGACGCCAAAAGAGAATGAAGTGTTACGCCTGTTATTGCGCGGCATGACGGTGAACGATATCAGTACCCGGCTTAGCAGGACGAAACAAACCGTCAGCGCACAGAAAAAAAGTGCCATGCGCAAACTGGGTGTCACCTCCGAATACGAGCTCTATCAATACCTGCAGCAAATTGGATTAACAAGTTAACGACATGGAGTTAGTTATGCATGGAATGCAGACATTACTTGCGACGTGCAGTGCTGAGCAGCAGCGCGCGCTCGCCCAACAGTTGCGCTTTTGCAGTGATGTAAACATCGCCACTGTGAATATAAGCGATGCGCAGAATGTGCTTTCCCTTCACACATGGCATGCGCTATTGGTCGATTTGAGTGAGAGTGCACATTCAGGTGTTGATTTAGTTGAGAAGCTTCTCGCTGCGGAGTTGGCGGGAGAATTAACATTACCTTCGTTATTACTGGCCTGCATAGACAATAAACAGCCAGAAACAGAATCAATGCTACGTCTGAAGGGATTCGACCATATTTTGTCTCTTCCTTTATCTGCAGAGCGTTTACGCTACTCTTTTCAGTCGAGGGATATAGCACAACCGGTGCTGCGTGAATTACATCTGCTGGCGAATCATCAGCAGCCAATAATTGATGCCATGCTCCCGAAGCTATTACAGGCGTTAGCGGCCGATATTCAACAACTCGACATCATCGCGCACGCAGGAACACTCCTTCAGATCGCGAATCTTGCCCACCGAATGAAATCTTCCTGGTATCTTTTGGGAATGCGCCGGGCGATACGCTACTGCATCGTGATGGAACGATTGCCGAAGTTGATTGATGAGGGAACGATAAATCAAGAAAATATTTCTAAAATGCGTCAGCGTTTTATTTCACTCATGTTTAAAGATTATAACCAACTGGTTTTATTATTTGGTTAATTGACTGTGAGGATGCTCGCGTCGAATTATTGATAGGTTTTACATATTGCATCGACCAGCAATTGCCAACGGGAAAAGCGAATGTCTTCTTTGATTTTCCACCGTATTAAATGGTGCGTTTTTTTATTATCGCTTCTCTTTATTTGCTGCCTCGCAGTAAATGCCCGTCCGACAAATATCGCTTTTTATACGGCCGATATTTCCGGCAGCGGAGCAGCAGAAAAGCAAGTCATCCATCCGATCGGATCTGCAGCCGTGAATACGTTTCCGGTGAATAATGGAGTTGCTGCGCAAAAGAGCGTGTTTTGGCAGGGCGGGCGCCGTCATATCAAGGTCATTAGTCTGGTGATGTCGGTGATTGTTATCATCTCGATGGTATGGATCATTTCGCTCAGACGCCAGGTCAACCAGCGTATACGTATGCAACAGCGACTTAAAGAGCAACTCGCCTGCATGAGCAATATGATGTTTTCCGTCCCCTGGCCGGTCGCGGTGCGTAATCTGCGCGGGGAGCTTGTCAGTTGTAATAGCCGCTATCTGGAAGAGATGAGCGTCACACGTGAAGAGGTGTATGGGAAAACCGTCGACGTTTTGCCTCTGCCGGATTTCATGATCCGTGAGTTTCACCGCGACTATCAGCGGGTGATTACCACAGGTGTCCCGCACATGCGTGACAGGTTGCTGACGTTTAACCACTCAGCCCAATCACGCACTGTTTTTTACTGGATCATTCCTTTTCACGGGAGCGATGGCCGAAACAATGGTGTTTTAAGTGGCTGGATAGACATGACGGAGCGGCAGGAATTCATTCAGCAATTGAATGAAGCGAGGGATGAAGCCGTAGCGGCAAATCGGGCGAAGACGAATTTTCTCTCGGTGATGAGCCATGAAATTCGCACACCGTTAAACGCGATTCTTGGCATTCTGGAACTGCAAATCAAACAGAATGTGCTGGCGCAACAGCCACAGCCAATGTTGGAAGTTGCGCACGATGCCGCAAAAAATTTACTCGCTGTTGTGGGGGATATTCTGGATATTTCACGGATTGAATCGGGCCGTATGGCAATCGCGCCGCGAAAAGAGGAACTGATTGCGTTGACACGCTCGGTGGCGCTGTTATTCAAAGAGGCGACCGATCAAAAACAGCTAACAATTAATATGCACGTAGAAGGTGGCGATCGATGTCTGCTAAAAATTGACCCTCATCGTTATAAACAGATCCTTTCGAACCTGTTAAGTAATGCGGTTAAATTTACTCGCGAAGGTTCAATAGACGTCATTCTAAAACATGAACCGGCTGTTGAGGGGATGATTGCGGTTTCGCTGACCGTAAAAGATACCGGTATCGGCATTACGCCCGAAGACCAAAAAAGGCTTTTTAAACCCTTCACCCAGTTGGGTTCCGATAAAGACGCCTCGCGGCTCGGCTCAGGGCTGGGGCTGTTTATCTGCCGTACCCTGTGCGAACTGATGAAAGGGGAATTAACGCTGGAAAGCACCCCTGGCGAAGGTACCGCTGTGCATGTGCGTTTGCGCCTGCCTGCTGTAGCGGTAAATTCTGCTGAGCATGTGTCGGCTGTGCCAGCAAGGCGCTCATCTTCCGGCGTAAAACGGGTGCTCATAGTTGATGATTATCCGCCGAACCTTATGTTGTTACGTCATCAACTTGAATTTCTTGGTCATCAGGTTAGCGAAGCAACGAATGGAGAAGAAGCGCTAACCCTTTGGCTGATGACCCGCAATTACGATTACATTCTGATCGATTGCAACATGCCGGTGATGGATGGTTTCACGCTGGCAAAGCTGATACGCGCGGAAGAGCTGCGTTCCCGAGAGACGCGTGCAACGCTGTTGGGGTTCACCGCCATTGCGCAAGCCGAGGTTGTTGAACAATGCATCGCGGCAGGAATGGATGGTTGTTTGTTCAAGCCTTGCAGCCAGGAAGTTATCAATAAATGGATTAAATAACTGTTGATAATTTTTAAGTTATACATAAAGGCCTGTGTTGGAAAAATACAGAGGCCTTTTTATTTACCGGCTAATAGATTAAATGCGATGCAGAAATTTACATTGCGATATCAAACATCCGCGTCTGAAATAATAAACAATAAAGCTGGCAATCCGTTCGCACATTGAGTTTTCCCATGGCACGGAGTTTATGTGCGCTGACAGTTTTAATACTGATGTTCATGCGTTTGGAAATCGTTGTTAACGAAAGTCCACGGCATAATAAGCGTAAAACCTCACTTTCGCGCGTTGATAATTCCTGCGGCGTCAGCGCATCGCGGCGGAAAAGTGAATCCATTAACCCTCGTTCAATATAGACTTCGTCCATCAGCACGGTAGTAATGGCCCGCCAGAGCGTGCGTTCGCTGGTGTTACGGCTTATATAGCCTTTGGCACCCGCCTCCAGCGCAATACGAATAAGATTCGTATTGTTATAAGGTGATAACACGATGGTTTTTGTCGTGGGGTAACGGCTTGATATCCATTTTACCAGTGCAACGCCATCCAGTTCCGACACAGGGTTACCCGTTTTAATGGTATGCAGGCCATACCCCAGAAAGAGAAGATCCACTTTTTTACTGGCGAGAATATCAAGAAGCTCTGTTTGCTCATTGGTATCACCGATAACATCAATATCAAGTTTATCAGTATTAAGATTGCTGTTTTTTAGTGAGTTAATCATCGAGGTCATTCCCCGACGTATAATGGCATGCTCATCCACAATTAAAATATTAATGGACATAGATTAACCTCCTAAACCTGCCTGAGGAATGTAAGCGGGATAGAGAAGATACGATGTTCTATTCCTGTTTTCTATCTGACCAGTAAGAAAAATGACCATGATATTTAAGCCCGGTTTGTAAGGTTTGATAGATAAAATGCCTGGGTCCATTTCAAAACTGCGCGTTATATTCCTGAAGCGGATGAATTTCCCTTCAACGCCTGTTGGGAGCGGGAGTCAGGTTATTCGCACTGCTATTGCGGGGAGGAGATTGATGATGCCCGGCAATATCACGCAGTTTAAAAATAGTAATCCACAGAGAGTTGCCAGCGCCTGTCTGGCTGCACGCTATAGGTCTTTTTCACCTCAGGGCGATAGATTTTTTGCCACTGAAGGGCGATATCCACCGAATTCAGGTGACGCCTTAGCTCGACAAATCCCATATTTTTCTGGCGCTGCAAATCCCGCTGCCAAATCAGGTTGAAGTCATACTGGTCGGCGATGTCTTTCCAGTACGCCTGCAATAGCGCACCACGCCGTGGCGTCAGCCCGTCTTGCGCTTGCTGCGCGGTGCTGTCTGCGGGAGAAGCGGCAATCTGCGCGGCAATATAAGGGGGCGCGGTACGAAGTGCGGAGATGGCCTTTTGGCTGTCGGCACTGCCGTTATAGTGCCCCTCAAGACGCAGGGTTAAATGGTTCTCGCCAGTCCAGGTTAAACCAACGGCTGCACGGTTACGCCACGCCGTATCCCACTGGCTTTCGGGTAGCGCTTCCTGCCAGTTGAAGGGCTGGCGTCCTCCCGCCCATTCCGCATAGACCAGCGCGGAGCGCGACAGCACCCGCGAAAGGTTGACGCCCAACTGAGGTGATCGGTGTTCTTCCTGTAGCAGCAATAACTGAGGATTAAGGTTTTCGGCAAAGCGATAGCTTCCCGCCAGTAAGACGCGTTCTCGGGGATTGCTGGCATTCCAGTCAAGGCTGGCGCTGTTCTGCCGATGGCTGGCACTGATTTTTGGCGACCAGATCACCGTTGCCGCCGCGTTGTCCCAAAATTTTTGCAAACGGATCATGGCATTGCCCAGGCGGTTACTGCGCAGGGACTCCGGATCGGCCGATATGGCTGAACGCACAGTACCGCGACCAAGAAAGTCGGTAGGGTTGTAGCCCAGCGCAACACCATAACGGGTGTTAACGCGCCCGACATCGACGGAGGCCTGAGACGTCAGCGCATAGCTAAGCCAGGCTTCACGCAAGGTATTGATATTACGATTTTGGCTCAGATGGTGAGAGAAGCGGCTATCGAAGCGGTTCGAAAGTACAGCCCGCCAGTTGCGTAACAGGGTTTTGTCCCAGCGCATATCCAGCGACGTGCGTTGCTCTTTGGCGCTGTTTTCGTTCAGGCTGCTGGCTATTTCGAGTAGTCCACTTAGCGCCTTATTTTCCACAGCGGTAAACTCGGTCTTATCCGCCAGTTCAAGCGCCGCCAGGGTGCTATCCTGCTGTTCGCTGGCAGAAGCGTTGCACAGCGCGCCGAGTGCGATGAGCCAGCTTAAGCGCGCGCGCGTAGCCTTCATTGATCCGTATCCTTAAAGTGCGCCAGATAATCGCGCTGTAGCCACGCTTCCGGGACATCTCGCCAGGCAAAATTCTGCTGGCGCAGAACGGTAACAAGCTGGGCGTTGACGCCATCAATGATCACCGCCTCGGTGGGACGCACACCGCCAAGCGCAGGTTCGTAGCGACGATACCAGGTCGTTTTCAGCAGGTTGCCATTAACGGCGTAAAACTCCGCTTTACGGCTTTTGAAATCGTTTTTGTCGACCCAAAGATCCATCGAAGGGTAGGGCGCGTCCGGATTGGTGGCGACTAAATGCAAGTGGTAGCAGTCGCGCATTTGTTTTTCGCCGTCCTGGATCTGCTCTTCCGCCACCAAGCTTGCCTTGTAATCTTCGGCCCAGTTTGCCGTTACGACATCGCCGTTAGAGGCTTGTCCCAACAGACGCTGTTGCGGGGAGATTGGCACGCTCGCCTGGCTTGCCGGGTCATAAAGCCACAGATCGCGGCCGCTTTTCAGGGTCAACTTACCCGCATCGCGCTGCGGACTGATAAAGCGCAGCAGGCTGCGGAATTGACCGCCATTCGGCGATGCGCGCGAGTAAAGTACCAGTTTGCTGGTGTCGTTCTGCTTGCCGTTTTTATAACTGATAAGCGTTGTGACCAGGCTAAAGGAGCGATCCGGGTTACGCACCTCGTCGCTTTTTTTCAGGATTTGTTGCGCTTCAAGTGCGGCGCTTGCTGGCATCGCGGCTAACAAGAGCCACACCAGGCACAAGGGTGCCAGTGGTTTGTTTTGCAATTGCATTACGTTCTTCCTTGTTGATAGATGAAGGGCAGGATCAGATATGGCGCAGCGCCTCGACGATAGAGACATTCGCCGCGCGACGTGCAGGCCACCATGATGAGATCACGGTTATCAGCAACAACACACCGACCACACTGCTCATCATTGCCCACTCTCCCCACACGCTGATATGGATCCTGATTGGCACTGTCACGCCGGGAGGCTGCCAGGTAAGCCCGGCGTGATTGATCAGATACGCCAGCAATAAAGAGACGATTACCCCGATAATCGAGCCGAACACCCCCAGTAGCGAGCCTTCGCTGAGAAACAAGCGCTGGATATCACGCCGTTTCTGCCCGACAGCACGCAGCGTGCCAATCTCCACTGTGCGCTCCATTACCGCCATTCCCATGGTGTTACTGACGGTGAATAGCGCGATGGCGAGGATGAGAACCAGCATGAAATTGAGCATGTTGTCGAACATTTTCAGTACCTGTTTATACAACGGCTGCAGCTCGGTGAAGTCATATACTGTCAGCGGAGAATCCGCGAGTTCACTGGTAAAAAGCTGCTGGAGACGCGCTCGCGCCGCCGCCAGTTGCGAGGTGCTGTGCAGTTGCAGAATGATAGCCGTCACGCCCGGCGTCTCCTGACCAAACAGCAGTTGTTGCGCCTGGTGCAGATGGATGCCAACAAAGCTATCATCCAGCTCGCGAGCGGGTTGCGGCTGAATGCCTTCCACTTTAACGCGCACAATATTTGGTGCGCCGTTACCGGAAGCCGCCAGCAGTTCAATGTAATTGTCGTTGTCTGTAGCGTGCGCCTGCCGCGCTTGCTGCGACAGTTGCAGAAGATCGGCCGGGAGATCGGCGGCGTGGTTCTCTTTGGCTGGCGGAGCACTGCAAGGCTGGTTTTTTGCGAGGTTGCACAATTGCAGCAAACGCGCCAGGCCGCCGCCAATAAATGCCGAATCCGCTGCGGCACCAGAGTATATCTGGCGGTTTTGCAGGAAATCACCGAGGTGGTATTCGTCCCATTTATTCAGTTGAATTTTTCCTGCCGCGTCACTGCCGTAAATAAGCGCCGGACGTGATGTCCCGATCGCGTAATGCCCGGCGATGCCTGTCAGCGTCAGCACCGGCGTGCTGACGGTTAGCATCGGTTGCAGTACCGGATCGCGTGCGATGATGTCCATCACTTTCTGGTAATTGCGGATGCTGTATTGCGCCGGGTTTCCCGTACCGTGCAATAAATAATCCCGATGCTGGATTTGCAGGTGACCGGTGCTGCGCACAAATGTCGTTTGCAAACTGTATTTGATGGAGTGGTTATAACCGCCAAACAGCAGAATACCGACGGCACCCACCACGATTGCACAGAGTGTTGATAAGGTCCGCCGACGGTTGCGCAGCAGGTTGCGCAGCGCGTGTTTGAGCGTTTTTAGTTTCAGCATGTTCTCTCCTTAGCGATCGCCCGGGCCGTTCACACTGCCGTCGTGGACGACATACAAATCATCGGCCTCGGCAATCACCTGCGGATCGTGGGAAGAGAACACCACCGTAACGGCATGCTCCCGCTGTAAACGCCGTAACAGCTGTAAAATGGATTTGCCTGTTTTGCTGTCGAGGTTCGCCGTGGGTTCGTCGGCCACCACCAGCGTTGGGCGGTGAATGAGCGCGCGGGCGATAGCGACGCGCTGACGCTGGCCACCAGAGAGCTGGTTCGGCAACGAATCGGCTTTATCGCCAAGTCCGACGCTCTCAAGCATGTCGTTGACCGCCTGCTTGCGCCAGGCCGCCGTTCGACGCTGAGCGAGAAGCGGAATTTCCACGTTTTCGCGCGCGGTCAGCACCGGGATAAGATTGAAATTCTGGAAGATAAATCCAAGGTTACGGGCGCGAAAAGCGCTGCACTGGTCGTCATTGAGGCTGTTCATTTCGCGATCTGCGATCACCAGACGGCCACTATCGGGAGTATCAATACCGCCGATTAAGTTCAGTAGTGTCGTTTTGCCACTGCCGGACTGACCGGATAATACGGTAAACCGTTTTGCTGCAATGTTGAGCGTCACCTCTTTTAATGCGTCAACACGAACCTGTCCTAATAAATAACTTTTACTGACGGCCTGCATTTCAACTGCCCACATCGTTCCCTGTTCCTTAGCGTGTAATTCCTGTTTGTATCGGCTACCCCATTACGGCAGGGGGCGGAGTTTATAGATATCATTTCGCTTTGAATACATAGCCTGCTCATTAATGCTTTAGTTAATTATGTTTTTCGGATAATTATCGCGACGGGACGGAAAATAGTAAGACGATCCCTACTGACAATATGCTGTCAGGAGTCCTCTGGCAGACTCGCTGTGTTGATTTTTTTAACGCAGAGGAACAGAGCATGAACACATTAGTGAATTGGTTTGAATTGCCGGTACAGCAACTGGATCGTGCAGTCGCGTTTTATGAGCATGTATTAGGTAGTCAGTTTCGCCATGAGACTGTAGCTGGTATCGAAATGGCGGTATTTCCGCATGTAAAACCTGCGACCGGCGGTGCGCTGGTAAAAGGACCAATGTTCCAGCCGGTAAGCGGTGGTACAGTGGTCTACCTGGCGACGGCAAACCTTGCGGCTGCGCTGGAACGCGTGCGTGAAAAGAGCGGTGAATGTTGTTTTGGCCCGGAAGTATTGCCGCAGGGCATTGGTACTATTGCCCTGATTATTGACAGTGAGGGTAACCGGGTTGGATTGCATCAACCCGCCTGAACCACTGATGCCCGTGCTGATGCGCGGGCTTTTCTTCATCCGGATAAGTTATGAGCCGTCGTGCTGATCGATTGTTTCAGATAGTTCAGGTTCTGCGTGCCCGACGTCGCGTGACGGCGGCGCTACTGGCCGAGCGGCTGGAGGTTTCTGAACGCACCATCTATCGCGACATTCGCGATTTGTCACTTTCCGGCGTACCGATTCAGGGCGAGGCGGGCAGCGGTTACCGTTTACTGCCCGGTTTCGATTTGCCGCCGTTAATGTTTACCGGTCTTGAGGTTGAAGCACTAATTGCCGCTATCGGCATGTTGCAAACCTGGAGCGGCGATACGCTGGCACAGGCTGCCGGTTCGGCGCAGGAAAAACTGTTGGCGGTACTGCCTTACGACAAACGCATTACGGCTGAACGCAACCGCATCGTTTCACCCAATTTTGATAAATACCCGCAGGTACGCGTCTGGTTTGATGTGATGCACCAGGCGATGCGGCTGCATCAGGAGTTGCATCTGCATTATGAAGACGACAAAGGAAAAGCCTCGGAGCGGGTGATCCATCCGTTAGGGCTGTCGTTTATGGGAAGTGTGTGGGTATTGGTGTCGTGGTGTACGTTACGCGATGACTATCGTTGTTTTCGTCTCGATCGCTGCACATCGGTCGCTTTTACCGGCAAGACATTTACGGAACGCGCGGACAGATCGATGCAGGATTTCGTTAACCTGCAGAAAGCGCGCTGGCAATAAAAAAGCCGACCATCGGGTCGGCTCTTATGCAATGCAGTGGGATTAGAAGTTGTAACCAACAACCAGGTAACCACCCCAACCGGTAGAACGCACATAGCTATCGCCCATGGCTGCATCATCTTTGAACTGACCGCCATTGTGCCAATAACGGGCTACCACAGAGTAGTGCCAGTGATCGTAGCCCAGCGAAAGAATATGGCTGGAAGCAATCGAGTTGTTGGTGCGGAACTGCTCGCCGTTAACATAGTAGCGGCTGTCGCCCAGTTTTGAACCCCAGTCAAAGTTGGTAAAGCCGATGTAGCTCAGTTGGCCGCCCCACAGGCTGGTGATTGGCACAAAGTATTTCACTTTGAAGCGGTAGCCGTCCCATTCGTTTTGGTTTTCGGCACCGTAGTTCTGCCACTGATATTTCGCATAGACGTTCAGGGAGAGGCTCATCGGCAAGCCGGTGTCGATGTCGGTACCCAGACCCATGTACCAGGTGCTCTGACGACCAGATTCGTTGCGACCCATGTCGTAGATGTAGTTGTTAGCGAAGTACCACTCTTTGAACGGACCAAAACTCAGATCGGTTCCGGTCAGTTTATCAATAGAGAAACGTGGCTCGATTTCCATAAACAGCGGCGAACCGTGGTTCCAGATCCCCTTCGCACCGGTGTTACCACCGAAGAAGACTGGCGCATCCAGGTAGCCGTAGAAATCAAACCAATCTTTCTTGGCGAACGCTTCATATTCCAGATAAGTATCGTTACGCGGAACAGGTCCGAAACGGGTGTGATAACTCCCCACCACGTTTACGCTCTGGTGCCACCAGTCGGAAACGTATTCAGGTTTGCTGTTATCCGCTGCGTTAGCAGTAAAAGAAGCGGAAAGCGCCAGAGCAGCACCGGCTGCGAGAATTGTTTTTTTCATCATTACGCCACTGATTGAGATCCCAGACGGGAGTGAAAGAAAGCACGCATGGAGTTTCTAAATGTTTCATATTTCTGCGCGCCTATTATAAGTATCCGCGTTCACAAAAATATGTGTTGTTTCACATTATTGACACACGCGTAATCGATTGCGTTCACGTTTGCGTGCAATAAACGACGGCGATTGTACTGGCATTTATCGATATTGCAAATTGGTGAATGTGATGAACAGATGACAAAAAAGAAGAAAACACATGACAGAGAGTAAGAAAGGGCGACAGCGTCGCCCCTGAGGTTATTGCAAATTGGCGGGCTGGATATCGTGAATGCGGACAAAGCCTAACTGCTCTGGCGTGATGCCGTTAAGTTGCAGCGGAATATCAACGTCGCTCGGCGCCAGTGTGCTGGCCGGTGCGTTAATCAGCTGGTTTTGTACGTTCACTTCCTGGTAGTTCTCGGTGGTGCCCTGAATCTGGCCCCATTCAACGGTGCCGCTAAAAGCCGGTAACGGATCGTTGGATTCGCCCTGGATTCGCAACACGACCCGGGTTCCCGCCGCATTCGGCGCGATATTTTGCAACGACATACGCAGCATACCGATTTGGCTATTCAAGCGGGCGGGCGTATTGGCGCCTGGCAGTAGGTAAACGCCGCTACCGGATTTGGCATTCAGCGTGTTCTGCTGGGTGATTTTCACCGTCTCTTTATTAAGCTTGCTCATTTCATTATTGAGCGTGCTGACACTTTGATGAAGCTGGCGAACTTCGCTTTGCTGGGCGCAGGCACTGAGGGCAAAAAGGCTTCCCAGTAACAGGGTTCTTAGGTAACGTCTTGTCATTGTGTCTGTTTCCTTGGATAGGATCTTCTCTGTAATGGTAGATCGCAACGGCCTCGTTGCCATCGATCCATTGTCTCAAAAACGGTCTGCCTTTGTTGTCATGCCAGTTCAGGGTAAAATAGATTTCAGTTAACTCTAACGTCAGGACGCCGTATGCATTGCCCATTCTGTTTCGCCGTGGATACCAAAGTTATCGATTCTCGCCTGGTGGGTGAAGGTTCATCCGTTCGCCGTCGCCGGCAGTGCCTGGTCTGTAATGAGCGTTTCACCACCTTTGAAGTGGCGGAGCTTGTGATGCCGCGCGTTGTGAAAAGCAATGATGTGCGTGAACCGTTCAATGAAGAGAAGCTGCGTCGTGGCATGTTAAAAGCGCTCGAAAAGCGCCCTGTGAGCGCGGATGACGTTGAAATGGCGCTGAATCACATTAAATCGCAACTTCGCGCAACCGGTGAACGGGAAGTGCCGAGTAAGATGATTGGCAATTTGGTGATGGAGCAGCTGAAAAAGCTCGATAAAGTGGCCTATGTCCGCTTTGCCTCTGTCTACCGTAGCTTTGAAGATATTCGCGAATTTGGCGAAGAGATCGCACGTCTACAGGACTAATCATGCACGACGAAATGTACATGGCGCGAGCGCTGAAACTGGCGCAGCGCGGGCGTTTTACCACTCACCCGAACCCGCGTGTCGGCTGCGTCATTGTCAACGATGGCGAAATTGTCGGCGAAGGTTTTCATTACCGCGCTGGCGAACCGCACGCGGAAGTGCATGCGTTGCGCATGGCGGGCGAACGGGCCCGCGGTGCAACAGCATATGTCACGCTCGAACCGTGCAGCCATCACGGGCGTACTCCGCCATGCTGTGAAGCGCTGATTAATGCTGGCGTTGCGCGCGTGGTTGCCGCAATGCAGGATCCTAACCCACAGGTTGCCGGGCGCGGTTTGTATCGCTTGCAGCAGGAAGGTATTGAAGTCAGTCACGGGTTAATGATGAGTGAAGCCGAAGCGTTGAATAAAGGCTTCCTCAAACGTATGCGCACCGGGTTTCCTTACGTGCAACTTAAGCTCGGCGCGTCGCTTGATGGACGTACCGCGATGGCCAGCGGCGAAAGCCAGTGGATCACCTCACCGCAGGCGCGACGTGACGTACAGCAGCTACGCGCGCAGAGCCACGCGATCCTGACCAGCAGTGAAACGGTGCTGGCGGACGATCCGGCGCTGACTGTGCGCTGGGCAGAGTTAAATGCCGATACTCAGGCGCTTTACCCGCAGGAAAATTTGCGTCAACCGGTACGCATTGTTGTCGACAGCCAGAACCGGGTGACACCGCAGCATCAGTTAGTCGGCCTGCCGGGAGAAACCTGGTTTGCTCGTACGCGCGCCGATGAGCGCCAGTGGCCTGAAAACGTGCGTGAAATTATCGTACCGGAACATAATGGCCACGCCGATCTGGTCACGCTGATGATGCTGCTCGGCAAACAGCAGATCAACAGTGTGTGGGTCGAAGCGGGCGCACACCTTGCCGGAGCATTGTTGCAGGCCGGTCTGGTGGATGAGCTGATTGTCTATCTGGCACCTACACTGTTAGGCAGCGATGCGCGCGGTCTGTGTGTGCTGCCGGGGTTATCCGCCCTTGCGGAGGCACCACACTTTAAATTCAATGAGATACGTCAGGTTGGCCCCGATGTCTGCCTGCATCTCACTCATGCGTGATGCCTGCTGTAAAAGGGAAGCAGCGCGTAAAATATTATGCTAAAATCCGCCCCCCTGCGGGGTCCGAACTGAACCTGTGAAGGAAGTGTATGAACATTATTGAAGCCAACGTTGCTGCTCCGGACGCTCGCGTCGCCATCACCATTGCGCGTTTCAACAACTTCATCAACGACAGCCTGCTGGAAGGCGCGATTGATGCGCTGAAACGCATCGGTCAGGTGAAAGATAACAACATCACCGTTGTGTGGGTGCCTGGCGCTTACGAACTGCCGCTGGCGGCAGGTGCGTTGGCGAAAACCGGTAAATATGACGCGGTGATTGCACTTGGCACCGTAATCCGCGGCGGCACCGCGCACTTCGAATATGTTGCCGGCGGTGCAAGCAATGGTCTGGCGCATGTTGCCCAGGAAAGCGAGATCCCGGTAGCTTTCGGTGTGCTGACCACTGAGAGTATTGAACAAGCCATCGAACGCGCTGGCACCAAAGCCGGTAATAAAGGTGCGGAAGCCGCACTGACCGCGCTTGAAATGATTAATGTATTGAAAGCCATCAAGGCCTGATTTTTGTAAGGGGAATTCCGTGAAACCTGCTGCTCGTCGCCGCGCCCGTGAGTGTGCCGTCCAGGCGCTCTACTCCTGGCAGTTGTCCCAGAACGACATCTCTGATGTTGAGTACCAGTTCCTGGCAGAGCAAGACGTTAAAGATGTTGACGTCCTGTACTTCCGTGAACTGTTGACCGGGGTGGCGACTAATAGCGCATATCTCGATGGCTTAATGAAGCCGTACCTGTCCCGTTTGCTCGAAGAGCTGGGCCAGGTTGAGAAAGCGGTATTGCGTATCGCGCTGTTCGAACTGTCCAAACGTGATGATGTGCCGTACAAAGTGGCGATCAACGAGGCTATCGAACTGGCAAAAACCTTCGGCGCTGAAGACAGCCACAAGTTTGTTAACGGCGTGCTGGATAAAGCCGCACCTGCGATCCGCCCCCACAAAAAGTGATCCGCAAGCCGGAAACTGGCGCTGCACGTTGCGCGTCGGTTCCGGCTTTTTCTTTTTTCTACAGAGGCATAACGTATGGCATGCGGCGAATTTTCCCTGATTGCCCGTTATTTTGACCGCGTACGAAATTCCCGTCGCGATGTAGAAACTGGCATCGGCGACGACTGCGCACTACTCAATGTTGCCGAAAAACAGACGCTGGCGATAAGCGTCGATACGCTGGTGGCGGGCAACCATTTTCTGCCGGATATCGATCCGGCCGATCTGGCGTATAAAGCGATGGCATCGAATCTCAGCGATTTGGCGGCGATGGGTGCCGATCCGGCGTGGTTAACGCTGGCCCTGACGCTGCCCGAAGCGGATGAAGCGTGGCTGCAAGCGTTTAGCGACAGCCTGTTCGAGCAGCTCAATTACTACGATATGCAACTGATTGGCGGCGACACTACGCGTGGCCCGCTGTCGATGACGATTGGCATTCATGGTTATGTGCCGGTTGGGCGGGCAATGAAACGTTCAGGCGCGAAGCCAGGTGACTGGATTTACGTCACCGGTACGCCGGGTGACAGTGCTGCCGGGCTGGCGATTTTGCAACAGCGTTTAGCCGTTAACGATAGCGCTGATGCGCAGTATTTGCTCCAGCGCCACCTGCGCCCAACACCGCGCGTATTGCAGGGGCAGGCGCTGCGTAATCTCGCAAGTTCGGCGATTGATCTCTCCGATGGTCTGATTTCTGACCTGGCGCATGTGTTGAAAGCCAGCGGCTGCGGCGCGCGTATCGATCTGGATGCGTTGCCATTTTCCAACGCCGTCCGCCGCCATGTCATGCCGGATCAGGCACTGCGCTGGGCGCTTGCCGGCGGGGAAGATTACGAATTGTGCTTTACCGTGCCGGAGCTGAACCGCGGCGCGCTGGATGTCGCGATTGGTCAGTTGGGCGCGCCTTTTACCTGTATCGGGCAGATCAGTGCGGATATTGAAGGGCTACATTTCACCCGCGACGGCAAAGCCGTGACGCTTGACTGGAAAGGATATGACCACTTTGCCGCGCACTAAAGATGTGGCGAAAAGCCGCCTTAATTTACGCAACCCCTGGCATTTGCTGGCTACTGGCTTTGGTAGCGGTTTAAGCCCTATCGTGCCGGGAACAATGGGCTCGCTGGCGTCGATTCCCTTCTGGTGGGCAATGACCTTTTTGCCCTGGCAGCTCTACTCGCTGCTGGTGATGCTTGGGATCTCGCTTGGCGTTTACCTCTGCCACCAGACGGCAAAAGACATGGGCGTGCACGATCACGGCAGTATTGTCTGGGATGAGTTCATCGGCATGTGGATAACGCTGATGGCGCTGCCAACCACGGACTGGCAGTGGGTCGCCGTGGGGTTTGTGTTGTTCCGTATTCTGGATATGTGGAAGCCGTGGCCGATCCGTTGGTTTGATCGCAACGTGCACGGCGGTATGGGGATCATGGTCGATGATATCGTCGCCGGGATCATCGCCGCCGGGCTGCTCTATCTGATTGGTCATCACTGGCCTCTTGGGCTTATTTGATGCTTTCCCTCTCCCGGCGGGAGAGGGCGGTTTCGCGTTTACTTAAAGCCAACCACCGGATGCGGTTGATACGGCGTCTCCAGCTCGGCAATCTGCTCCGGTTTCAGCGTTAAATCCACCGCGCCCAGTAAATCGTCCAGTTGCTCTTCACGCGATGTACCAATAATCGGCGCGGCAACACCGGGTTTACTCAGCAGCCACGCCAGCGCGACCTGCGCGCGCGATGCGCCAGTCTCTTCTGCCACACCCGCCAGCCGCTCGGCGATCTGTGCGTCGTTGTCATCCGTTTCGCTGTACAGCGTTTTGCCGAATTCATCTGACACCAGACGCGCAGTGGTTTCCCCCCACGGACGCGTTAAACGTCCGCGCGCGAGCGGGCTCCACGGAATAATCGCCACGCCCTCTTTGTAGCACAGCGGCAGCATCTCGCGCTCTTCCTCGCGATAGATCAGATTGTAGTGATCCTGCATGGTAACAAAACGCGCCCAGCCGTTTTGCTCCTGCAACGTTAACGCCTGGGCAAACTGGCGGGCGTGCATTGACGATGCGCCGATATAGCGCGCCTTACCCGCTTTTACTACCTCGTCCAGCGCTTCCAGTGTCTCTTCGATAGGCGTGGTGTAATCCCAGCGATGGATTTGCAGTAAATCCACATATTCCATGCCAAGACGCCGCAGGCTGTCGTCAATGGAGCGTAGAATTTGCGCGCGTGACAGGCCTTCGGGCAAATCGCCAACCTGGTGATACACTTTGGTGGCGACGACCACATCTTCGCGGCGGGCGAAATCACGCAGCGCCCGGCCAACAATCTCTTCACTGCTGCCGTCCGAGTAGCTGTTTGCGGTATCGAAAAAGTTGATGCCGCCTTCCAGGGCGCGTTTGATGATGGGGCGGCTGCTCTCTTCAGGCAATGTCCAGGCGTGTTTACCGCGATCCGGCTCGCCAAACGTCATGCAGCCCAGACAAAGGCGGGAAACCTTCAGGTCTGTTTTTCCTAATGTGTTGTATTGCATGGTTCCACTCCTGCTTGTCAAAACGTATGTTTAAGCATAGCAGGAGCGGAAAGGGGAGGTCAGGCAAGCCAGTTTCTGATGCGGGATTCAATGCCTGCGGTATCCAGGCCTATTTCAGCGCGGGCTTCATCCTGCGTGCCTTGCGGGATAAAGAAATCCGGCAGTCCGAGATTCAGCACCGGCACCGGTTTGCGGTTAGCCATCAGCACCTCATTCACGCCGCTGCCTGCGCCACCGATAATGGCGTTTTCTTCCAGCGTTACCAGCGATTCATGGTGCGCGGCGGTTTCCAGAATCAGCGCCTCATCCAGCGGTTTGGCAAAACGCATATCGATAAGTGTGGCGTTCAGCGCTTCGGCGGCTTTCTCCGCCTCCGGCAACAGCGTACCAAAGTTCAGGATCGCCACTTTTTCGCCACGGCGTTTCACCACACCTTTGCCGATGGGCATTTTTTCCAGCGGTTGCAGCGGCACACCAACGGCATTACCGCGCGGGTAGCGCACCGCGCTTGGGCCATCTGCGTAGTGATAGCCGGTAAACAGCATCTGGCGACATTCGTTCTCGTCGCTCGGTGTCATCACTACCATGCCCGGGATGCAGCGCAGATAAGAGATATCAAACGCGCCCTGGTGAGTTTGACCGTCTGCACCAACGATCCCGGCACGGTCGATAGCGAACAGCACCGGCAGTTTCTGGATCGCCACATCATGAATAACCTGATCGTAGGCACGTTGTAGGAAGGTAGAGTAAATCGCCACCACCGGCTTATAGCCGCCAATCGCAAGACCTGCGGCAAATGTCACCGCATGCTGTTCGGCTATTGCCACATCAAAGTATTGATCCGGATATTTGCGCGAAAACTCAACCATGCCGGAACCTTCACGCATCGCCGGCGTGATCGCCATCAGCTTGCTGTCTTTGGCGGCGGTTTCGCACAGCCAGTCGCCGAAAATCTTCGAATAGCTCGGCATGCCGCCGCTGCTTTTTGGCAGCGTTCCGCTGGTAGGATCGAATTTCGGTACGGCGTGGAAAGTGATCGGATCTTTTTCAGCCGGCTCATAACCGCGCCCTTTTTTGGTCATGATATGCAGGAACTGCGGGCCTTTCAGATCGCGCATATTGCGTAGCGTCTGCACTAAACCCAGCACATCGTGACCGTCGACCGGGCCGATATAGTTAAAGCCCAGCTCTTCAAATAGCGTACCCGGTACCACCATGCCTTTGATGTGCTCTTCGGTGCGCTTAATCAGCTCTTTAATCGGCGGTACGCCGGAAAGCACTTTTTTGCCGCCTTCGCGCAGCGTGGAGTAGAGCTTGCCGGAGAGCAACTGCGCCAGGTGATTATTCAGCGCGCCGACATTCTCAGAAATCGACATTTCGTTGTCGTTTAACACCACCAGCATATCCGGACGGATATCGCCCGCGTGGTTCATGGCTTCAAACGCCATGCCAGCGGTGATCGCGCCATCGCCAATTACGCAGACGGTGCGACGCTGTTTGCCCTCTTTCGCGGCTGCGACAGCCACGCCAATACCGGCGCTAATGGACGTTGATGAATGGCCGACGCTCAGCACGTCGTATTCGCTTTCGCCGCGCCATGGGAAAGGGTGCAACCCGTTTTTCTGCCGGATGGTGCCGATTTTGTCACGACGTCCGGTCAGGATTTTATGTGGATACGCCTGGTGACCCACGTCCCAGATCAACTGATCAAACGGCGTGTTGTAGACGTAATGTAGCGCGACGGTCAATTCAACCGTGCCAAGCCCGGAGGCGAAGTGCCCGCTGGAGCGGCTCACGCTGTCGAGCAGGTAGCGGCGCAGTTCGTCGCATAGCTTCGGCAGGCTCTCTTTCGGCAGCAGGCGCAACTCTTGCGTGGTATCAACCAGCGCCAGCGTCGGGTATTTGGCTATATCAAAACTCATCAGAGACTCATCGTGGTGTTTTCGTTATTTATCACGCTGGATTATGTAATTCGCCAGTGCTTCCAGTGCCGTCGTATCCAGCGACTGTGCCGCAAGCAGGCTTAAAGCTTGCCGGGCGTCGTCAATCAGGTCGCGGGCTTTTGTCCGGGCTTGCTCAAGACCCAGTAGTGCAGGATAGGTGCTTTTCCCCAGTTGCTGGTCAGCGCCCTGGCGTTTGCCAAGCGTTGCAGTATCGCCGACAACATCCAGGATGTCATCCTGAACCTGGAACGCCAGACCAACACATTCGGCATAGCGATCGAGCAACGGCAGGGCTTCGCGGCCCTTATCACCTGCGCTTAGCGCGCCCATTCGCACCGCTGCGCGAATCAGCGCGCCGGTTTTGTGGCGGTGGATCTGCTCCAGTTCAGCCAGCGAAACACACTTGCCTTCTGCTGCCAAATCCAGCGCCTGGCCGCCGCACATTCCGGCAACGCCGCTGGCGTGAGCCAGTTCCGAAACCATCGCCAGCCGGTCACGCGCATCGACTTCTGCCATTGGCGCATCCGCAAGAATGGAGAAAGCCAAGGTTTGTAACGCATCACCCGCGAGGATGGCGCTGGCTTCACCAAACTTAATATGGCATGTCGGTAAACCCCGACGGAGATCATCATCATCCATGGCGGGCAGATCGTCGTGGATCAGCGAGTAAGCGTGAATACATTCCACCGCCGCTGCGGGCGCATCCAGCGTTTGCTGGCTAACGCCGAACATGGTGCCCGTGGCATAAACCAAAAAAGGGCGCAGACGTTTACCGCCTAATAGTGCGCCATAGGAAATGGCCTCAACCAGAGGAGTGTTCTGAAAGGGCAGTGGTGCGATAAATTGGCGCAGCGCTTCATTGGCCTGAGAGACACAGGCCTGTAGCTGTTGATCGAAATCCATTTATTCAGCGTCCGGAGCAAAAGGCGTAAGGGGAGCCTCTTGTGAATCAGAGAGCAGGATCTGCACGCGTTGTTCCGCTTGCTGGAGTTTCACCTGTCCCTGGCGCGCCAGTTGCACGCCGCGTTCGAATTCATTGAGTGCCTCTTCAAGCGGAAGATCGCCGCTTTCAAGACGAGTGACAATCTGTTCCAGTTCGCTTAGCGCTGTTTCAAAACTGGCCGGTGCGTCGTTTTTCTTTGGCATAGTGAATGTCTGACTCTTCTATTGTTCTGGCTCAACGTAGCTATGGTAGCGAAGTCACGGCGCTTAGCAAATAACGCGCAATGGTAATGCAATGTGCGCAGCTTTATTGCGATGGTGGTATACTCCTGCGCCTGGATGCAGCCGCGGGTATGGGGCTGCTGTATTATTTTCCTATACAGGCCCAGCCGGGCTTGCCAACGAACCATTGCCGCCATGAAGTTTATCATTAAATTGTTCCCGGAAATCACCATCAAAAGCCAATCTGTGCGTTTGCGCTTTATTAAAATTTTGACCGGGAACATTCGTAACGTTCTGAAGCAATACGACGAGACCCTCGCCGTTGTCCGCCACTGGGATCATATTGAAGTGCGCGCCAAAGATGAAAGTCAGCGCCTGGCTATCCGCGACGCGTTGACCCGTATTCCGGGCATCCATCATATTCTCGAAGTGGAAGATGTTCCTTTCACCTCGCTGCACGATATTTTTGAGAAAGCGCTGGTGCAGTACCGCGAGCAGATCGAAGGTAAAACCTTCTGCGTACGCGTTAAACGTCGCGGTAAGCATGAGTTTAGCTCGATTGAAGTTGAACGTTATGTTGGCGGTGGTCTGAACCAGCATGTCGAATCGGCGCGCGTCAAACTGACTCACCCGGATGTAACGGTGAACCTGGAGATCGAAGACGATCGCCTGCTGTTAGTGAAAGGTCGCTATGAAGGTATCGGCGGTTTCCCGATCGGCACCCAGGAAGATGTGCTGTCGCTTATCTCCGGCGGTTTCGACTCTGGCGTTTC
This sequence comes from Kosakonia sacchari SP1, assembly GCF_000300455.3. Classification (NCBI taxonomy): domain Bacteria; kingdom Pseudomonadati; phylum Pseudomonadota; class Gammaproteobacteria; order Enterobacterales; family Enterobacteriaceae; genus Kosakonia; species Kosakonia sacchari. Next base: position 3,746,076 of record NZ_CP007215.2, on the reverse strand, counting down.
CAGCTATATGTTGATGCGCCGCGGTTGCCGCGTACACTACTGCTTCTTTAACTTGGGCGGCGCAGCACATGAAATTGGTGTTCGCCAGGTCGCACACTATTTGTGGAACCGTTTTGGTAGCTCCCACCGCGTGCGTTTTGTGGCGATCAACTTTGAGCCAGTGGTTGGTGAAATCCTCGAAAAAGTGGATGACGGCCAGATGGGCGTGGTGTTGAAACGCATGATGGTGCGCGCAGCGTCAAAAGTGGCTGAACGCTACGGCGTGCAAGCGCTGGTGACTGGTGAAGCACTGGGCCAGGTTTCCAGCCAGACGCTGACCAACCTGCGTTTGATTGACAACGTTTCTGACACGCTGATTTTGCGTCCGCTTATCTCTTACGATAAAGAGCACATCATTGACCTGGCGCGTGAAATCGGTACTGAAGATTTCGCCCGTACCATGCCGGAATATTGCGGAGTGATCTCGAAAAGCCCAACCGTTAAAGCGGTGAAGGCGAAGATCGAAGCGGAAGAGGAGCATTTTGACTTCTCCATTCTCGATAACGTGGTTGCTGAAGCGAGCAATATCGATATCCGCGAAATTGCCCAGCAGACCCAGGAAACGGTGGTCGAAGTCGAAACGGTAACCGGTTTTGGCCCGAACGATGTGATCCTGGATATCCGTTCTATTGATGAACAGGATGACAAACCGTTGAAGCTGGAAGGGATCGACGTGGTTTCGCTGCCGTTCTATAAACTGAGTACCAAGTTTGGCGACCTCGATCAGAACAAAACCTGGCTTTTGTGGTGCGAACGCGGCGTGATGAGCCGTCTGCAGGCGCTCTATCTGCGCGAGCAGGGCTTTGCCAACGTTAAAGTTTATCGCCCATAAAAAACTGCCGGAAAGGGGGACCTTTTCCGGCAGCTTTCGCGTTAATTTGCATTGAAAGCCCGGTAGGCATCGCCGGGCTTTTTGTTTTCAGGCTTCGTAGTAGTTATAAATTCCGGCGGCCATCACCAGTTGTGACGCCACTTCGTGCGCTTTTTCGCGCCCCACCAGCAAATCAATAATCTTCAAACCAAAATCGATGGCGGTGCCCGGTCCCTGGCTGGTGAGTAGATTGACGCGCGGATCCCACACTACACGTTTATCCTGCCACTGTTCGGCGGGAATAGTCTCTTTCAGTCCGGGAAAGCCGGTCATGTTGCCCAGCGGAAAAATCTCATGCGGCACCAGCACGGTGCCCGTTGCCGCGCAAATCGCGGCAACAATACGGCCCGAGAGATGGAACTGGCGCACCGTTTCTACCAGTAACGGACTATCGCGAAAATTCTCTGCCCCTTTCAGACCACCGGGCAGCACAATCACGTCGTAATCGCCATCTGCTACTTCTACTAACGGCGCATCCGCCACCAGTTTGACGCCGCGTGAGCAGGTGATGACCAGGTCGCCATCACTGGCGACGCTGGTGGTGGTAACGGCAATTCCACCACGTACCAGCAAATCGATAGTGGTGACCGCTTCGGTCTCTTCACTACCAGGGGCGAGACATATCAGAGCCGATGCGCTCATACTCACTCTCCTTACGTTTGATCATTTCATACAGACGGGCGTTTTCCGGCACTGCGATACCGTGCGCGCGAGCGCGTCTGAGCAGGTAACCCGTAATATAATCGCACTCGGTATGGCGCATCGCACGCACGTCCTGCAACATAGATGAAATATTTTCTGCCGTGTTTTCAATAATCTGATTTACGTAGCTCAGTAAATCATCGGCAGAAATATGGTGGCCTTCACGTTCAATCACCGCAGCAACTTCATGCGTGACCTTTTGGATCTCCTCCGGGAAAGCACGCAGATCGCCATTTTTACAGTCATGCAGCGCGGTTAACGGGTTGATGACGCAGTTCACTGCCAGCTTGCGCCACAGCGCCGGACGAATCGTGTTATGCCAGGCTACGTCCGGCAGCACATCTTGCAGAATGTCGGCCAGATAGCTGAACTCGCCATCCTGCTGCCGCGCCGGGCCAATGTGCGTGGTGCCGCTGGCAACGTGTACGATAACGTTGCCATCGCGGCGCGCAGCATGAGTCGTGGTGCCGATCAGTAACGGATTCGCCAGTGCTTTCAACTCTTCGACAGTACCCATGCCGTTGTGAATCAGTAACACGGGAGTTGAAGGTGAGAGTGTTGCAGCCAGTCCTTTCACCGCATCGGAAACTTGCCACGCTTTTAACGTCACCAGCAATAAATCGCTTCGCGCCAGAAATTCAGGATCGTTGGCCGTCAGGGATTCGTTAAATATTGAGCCGTCTTCATCAACGACATTCACACTGCAAAATGGCTGTGGAACGCGCAACCAACCCTGTACCTCATGTCCCTTTTTACATAACGCGGTTAACCACAATTGCCCTAAAGCACCGCATCCGAGTACGGTAATTCTCATTTATCCTCCTCACCTGCAACGTCGCCAGGTGTTGCTTTCACCATTATAGCGCTGTCGGCTAAGCTTCCCGTATTACAAGTTGAGTTATGCCTCGTTGCGGGTATTATGCAACGCAACAAATGCAGAGGGAGAAGAAAAGATGCCATCTTTCGATATCGTTTCCGAAGTTGAAATGCGTGAAGTGCAAAACGGCGTTGAGAATGCGACCCGTGAAGTAGGGACTCGTTTTGATTTTCGCAACGTTGAAGCCACGTTTGACCTGAACGAAGAGAAACAGACCATTAAGGTGTTGAGCGAATCCGATTTCCAGGTTAATCAGCTGCTGGATATTTTGCGCGCTAAATTGCTGAAACGCGGCATTGAAGGGGCCTCGCTGGACGTGCCGGAAGAGTTTGTCCACAGCGGCAAGACCTGGTTCGTGGAAGCAAAACTGAAACAGGGTATTGATGCAGCGACGGCGAAGAAAATCATCAAGCTGATTAAAGACAGCAAGCTGAAAGTGCAGGCGCAGATTCAGGGCGAAGAGATCCGTGTGACCGGGAAATCCCGTGATGATTTGCAGTCCGTCATGGCGCTGGTACGCGGCGGCAATCTCGGTCAGCCGTTCCAGTTCAAAAACTTCCGCGATTAATGTGCGTGCTCTCTCCCCGGCGGAGAGAGCGTGTCACAGCGTTAACCCACTACGGCTTGTTCAACTTCAAAGCGATTAGTGATCTTACTGTCGATTTTGACGTAAGCACTGCGCTCTTCGGCAACCACCAGCACTTCACTCACGCCCTCAGTTGCCAGCAAACGCTGCTGCAGCGCGTCATTGATGGTGACATTTTCCGGGATCGCGATGCGTAAGCTGCTGACATAGGGCGGTTCCTGCATGGTGCCCGCAACAAGCAGCCAAACCATCGCCAGCAATGCGCCGGCAAGGAACACCGTTTGCGAATCAAACAGACCATCTACCCAACCGCCAAGCGCACCGCCAATCGCCACGCCGATAAACTGGCTGGTGGAGTAAATCCCCATCGCCGTGCCTTTATAACCTGCAGGCGCTTCTTTACTGATTAACGAAGGTAATAAGGCTTCCATCAGGTTGAAGGCGAGGAAAAAGATCTGCACGCCAATGACGATTTCCCAGAAATGTGGCCCCGCGCCCCACAACACGATTTCCGCTATCAGCAGCAGCGCCACGCAGAACACGAAAACGCGCTTCATGCGGCGCTTTACTTCGGCGTAGATAATAAATGGCACCACCGAAACGAAAGAGATAAGCATGGTAACCAGGTAGATTTTCCAGTGATCCGGTGCGAGAAAACCGGCGGCTTCGAGTTGCCCAGGCAGGGCAACGAACGTCGACATCAGCAGGATATGCAGGCACATAATGCCAAAGTTGAGTTTTAGCAGTTTCGGGTTGACCATCACCATCTGGAAACAGTCTTTCACCATGCCGGATTCGCGGTTACGCACATGTTGCTGGCTGTCTGGCACGACCCATAGAGTCAACGCAATACCGGCAGTTGCCAGCCCGGCAATCATCCAGAACAGCGCATGCAAACCCAACTGATGCGTGATAATCGGGCCAAGCACCATGGCGATGGCGAAGGTGACGCCAAAACTAACGCCGATAAAGGCCATCGCTTTGGTGCGATTTTGTTCGCGAGTGAGATCGGAAAGCAGCGCCATGACGGCGGCGGCGATAGCGCCGGAGCCCTGTAATGCGCGGCCAAGAATAATGCCCCAGATAGAATCGGAAAGGGCGGCAATCACGCTACCGGCGACAAAAATCGCTAACCCGCCAACGATAAGCGGCTTGCGGCCGATGCGGTCAGAAAGTAAGCCAAAGGGAATTTGAAACACGGCTTGCGCGAGGCCATAAATACCAATCGCCAGACCGATGAGTGCTTCACTGGCGCCCTGCAGCGCCATGCCGTAAGTGGTCAGAACGGGCAGGACCATAAACATGCCGAGCATGCGCAGCGAGAATACAGTCCCTAAACCCCAGGTGGCGCGCAACTCGCCTGGCGTCATTTTATAATCGTTCATTACCACCTCAATTTGAAAACCGGACATAGTGTAGTGCGGGGGCAGGGCGGGGTAAATAACAGCTTAATTAACAAATATTACCTGTAAAGCGGGGCGTGTTTGGGCATGAAAAAAGGGTGCCGTAGCACCCTTTAGAATGGCGGTTTGGATCACCAGACGTAGGTCAACAGGTTATGGGAATCCGGCACCATAAAATCGACCGACATCATCACGCTGAGCGAGGTGATAGCGACAATGGAGAAGACGAACAGTTTGCGCGCCCACACCTTGTCATCCTCAACTTTATATCCACGCAGCGCCATGCCTAACCACCAGAGGCTTACCGCTGCGGCAACGACCAGGTATTTGTAACCGGCATAGCCGCCAAGCGACAGCATCAAAGTGGCGATAGCGAACGCCAGGATGTAGAGCGTGATATGGTTTTTCGCCACGGAAATGCCTTTCACCACCGGCAGTACCGGGATGTTCGCTGCCTGATAATCTTTAAAGCGGAAAATCGCGATGGCATACGAGTGAGGCATCTGCCACAGGCTGAAAATCGCCAGCAGGATCGCCGCGCCGCTGTCAAACTCGTTGGTGACGGCACAGTAGCCAATCACCGGCGGCGCAGCGCCGGAGAGTGAACCAATCAGCGTACCGTAAACGGAGTGGCGTTTCATATACAGGCTGTAGACGCCCACATATACCACGAACCCCATAACCCCGAGCCAGCAGGCCAGCGGGTTAGCGCCAAACCACAGCAGCATGAAGCCAGCAATACCCAGCAAGGCGGCGTAAACCAGCGAGACTTTTGGCGAGATCAGCCCTCTGACCAGCACCCTGTTTTTCGTCCGTTCCATCTTTTTGTCGATGTCACGATCGATGTAGTTGTTAAAAACACAACCAGAGGCGACCACCAGCGACACACCAATCAGCGTGTAGATGAACAGGGGATAGTCGATGTGGCCTTTAGAGGCCAGCAGGAATCCCCCGATCACGGAGATCAAGTTGCCAAAAATAATGCCCGGTTTCGTGACTTGCAGGTATTGCTTAAACATACTTCGCCGCTCTTATCGAACCATCATGTTGTAGTTGAGGTTCCACATAATCCAGATGGAACCTACCACCACGATCGCGATGATCAGCACAGTAAAGACGAAAGCCGTCATGTTCCAGCCTTCATCAGACTTGGTGTTCATGTGCAGGAAGCACACCAGATGCACCAGAATCTGTACTACTGCGGTCACCAGCACGGTGCCAAGAATCGCCACGTGGGACGCAGTACCGCTCATCACCATCCAGAACGGGATCACTGTCAGGATGATCGACAGGATAAAACCTGTCATGTAGGTTTTTACGCTACCGTGGGAAGCGCCATGATCGGTTGAATGACTCATTACATCGCCCCCATCAGATAAACGACTGAGAATACGCAAATCCATACCACGTCCAGGAAGTGCCAGAACAGGCTCAGGCACAGGATACGTGTACGGTTTGTACTGGTCAGGCCGCGACGGGAAATCTGGAACATCAGCACAGCCATCCAGATCAGACCCGAGGTCACGTGCAGACCGTGGGTACCAACCAGCGCGAAGAACGCTGACAGGAAGCCGCTGCGATCCGGACCCATACCTTCAACAATCAGGTGATGGAATTCATAGAGTTCCATCCCGATGAAGCCTGCGCCGAACAGCCAGGTCAACGCCAGCCAGGAAACAACCTGGCTTTTGTTGTTTTTATACATGGCGATCGCCGCCATGCCATAGGTAATGGAGCTGAACAGCAGCAGGGCGGTTTCCACCAGAACGAACGGCAGTTCAAAGATGTCTTTACCCGACGGGCCACCCGCCGTGTTATTCACTAACACGGCATAGGTCGCGAACAGGATCGAGAACAGAATGCAGTCGCTCATCAGGTAGATCCAGAAACCGAAGACTTTCGTCGGTCCTGAATCATGGTGCCCATGTTCGTGCGCGTGGGCGTTCGCAGTTGTCAGAGTATCAGTTGCCATTTTTCAGCCCTGCCTTTTTGATCTCATCGAAATGCTGATTTTCCAGTTTTTCGACTTCTGCAACCGGTACGTAGTAATCCACGTCCTCGTCAAAGCTCTTCACAATCCAGCTAATTACGATGCCGGCGAAACCGACGATCGCCATCCACCAGATGTGCCAGATCATGGCAAAGCCAAACACCGTTGCGAAAGCGGCAATCACAATGCCCGCACCGCTGTTTTTCGGCATATGAATTTCTTCATAATGCGCAGGTTGCTTGTACGCTTCGCCTTTTTCTTTCATTTCCCAGAAGGCATCACGTTCATGAACGTGCGGCACTTCAGCGAAGTTGTAGAACGGCGGTGGAGAAGAGGTCGCCCACTCCAGCGTACGGCCGCCCCACGGGTCACCGGTCAGGTCACGGTTCTGGTGACGGTCGCGGATAGAGACGTAGTACTGAATCAGCTGGCACAGAATACCGCAGGCAATCAGCGCAGCGCCGCAAGCGGCAACCACCAGCATGGTGTGGAACTGCGGATCGATCTGCTGGCTCAGACGACGGGTCATGCCCATAAAGCCCAGCACATACAGCGGCATAAATGCCACGAAGAAGCCGATGATCCAGAACCAGAACGCGCGTTTACCCCAGGTTTCATTCAGGGTGAAACCAAACGCTTTCGGCCACCAGTAAGTGATACCCGCAAAGCAACCAAATACCACACCGCCGATGATGACGTTATGGAAGTGGGCAATCAGGAACAGACTGTTGTGCAGCACAAAGTCAGCGCCCGGTACCGCCAGCAGTACGCCGGTCATACCGCCCACAGAGAAGGTCACGATAAAGCCGATAGTCCACATCATTGCTGAATGGAACACGATACGGCCTTGGTACATGGTGAACAGCCAGTTGAAGATCTTCACCCCGGTCGGGATGGCGATAATCATGGTGGCGATACCGAAGAAGGCGTTAACGTTCGCGCCCGCACCCATGGTGAAGAAGTGGTGCAACCAAACGATAAACGACAGTACGGTAATACACACGGTCGCCCAAACGAGCGAGGTGTAACCGAACAGGCGCTTACGCGAGAAGGTCGCGGCGACTTCCGAGAACACACCGAACACTGGCAGAACCAGGATGTACACTTCCGGATGGCCCCAGGCCCAGATCAAGTTGATGTACATCATCATGTTGCCGCCCATTTCGTTGGTGAAGAAATGGGTACCCAGATAGCGGTCCAGGGTCAGCAGCGCGACGGTGACTGTCAGGATCGGGAACGAGGCGATAATCAGCACGTTGGCGCACAGTGATGCCCAGGTAAATACCGGCATCTTGAACATGGTCATGCCCGGCGCACGCATCTTCAGAATGGTGACGAAGAAGTTGATACCGGTCAGCGTCGTACCGATACCGGAGAGCTGAAGTGCCCAGATCCAGTAATCGACCCCTACGCCCGGACTGTACTCGATTCCCGATAGCGGCGGATAAGCCAGCCAGCCAGTCTGCGCGAATTCACCCACGCCGAGAGACAGGTTAACCAGGATCACACCGACAACCGTGAACCAGAAGCTCAGGTTGTTCAGGAACGGGAACGCCACGTCGCGAGCGCCGATCTGCAGTGGGATAACCACGTTCATCAGACCGATAACCAGCGGCATTGCTACGAAGAAGATCATGATCACGCCGTGGGCGGTGAAGATCTGATCGTAGTGGTGCGGCGGCAGGAAGCCTGCTTCACCCGCCGAGGCGAGTGCTTGCTGGCTACGCATCATGATGGCGTCAGCAAAGCCACGAATCAGCATCACGATACCGACGATGCAGTACATGATACCGAGCTTTTTGTGGTCAACCGAAGTCAGCCACTCTTTCCACAAGTAGTTCCACTTACCGAAGTAAGTAATCAGGGCCAGTAATGCCAGGCCACCGATGATAATAGCAGCCACCGTAACCACAATAATGGGTTCATGGTAGGGGACTGCATCCAGTGTCAATTTTCCGAACATCGTTTCTTCCTCGACCCCTTAGTGAGAGGTTTCCGCGTGGCTCATGTCCATGCCTTCCATACCTTCGTGCTCGCTATGCTCGCCCTTCGGTTGGTTCATGTCCATGCTCATGCCGTGGCCCATAAATTTGTTGATAACGTCTTTAAACAAATCGGGTTTCACGCTGGAGAAGTATTCAACCTTGTTGTATTCGCTTGGCGCAGCAAGTTTGTCATACGCAGCCATATCCGGCAGTGTATTCGGAGCTTGTTTCGCTTTTGCGACCCACTGGTCGAATGCGGCACGGTCCGGCGTAGCAATTGCTTTAAATTTCATACCCGAGAAGCCCGGGCCGCTGTAGCTTGCGGAGATACCATCGTAGGTACCAGCTTCGTTGGCAATCAGATGCAAGTTGGTCTGCATACCGGCCATCGCATAAATCTGGCTACCCAGTTTCGGGATAAAGAACGAGTTCATCACGGAGTTGGAGGTCACTTTGAACTGAACCGGAACGTTAGCCGGGAAGGCGATTTCGTTCACGGTAGCAATGCCCTGCTCCGGATAGATGAAGAACCATTTCCAGTCCATAGAAACAACTTCAATAGTGATCGGTTGTTCGTCATGGGCTAATGGTTTGCTTGGTTCAAGCGCGTGGGTGGTTTTCCATGTCAATACGGCAAGGAACAGGATGATCAGAATTGGCACCGTCCAGACCACAGCTTCCACTTTATTGGAGTGTGACCAGTTAGGGCTATACTTCGCATCTTTATTGCTCGCACGATACTTCCAGGCGAAACCAACGGCCATCAAGATGGCGGGAATAACGACAATCAACATCAGGCCAAAAGCCGTCAGTATCAGCGAACGTTGCTCCAGTCCAATCTGTCCTTTGGGGTCAAGAAGTGCAGAATCGCAGCCACTGAGTAAAACAGTACCGGCGATTAATGACAACCATCCCAAACTTTTATTGTATTTCCTGAGTCTCATTTAACGACCTCAATTCCACGGGATCTGGTGGCGCTTAAAGTGTGCGGGCATTTTACGGAAAGGTTACGTTACTGTAAACATGATTGGCTCTGTGTCAGCAAGGTGTTACTGGCTTTTGCCGTTTATGTCACATCGAATGCAACAATCTGTAAAAAAAGCGATTCGCACTGCCAGAGAGTGAGATTATAACGGAAAAATTACATCACAATCAGTGTTGGGGGTAAATTGGTATAACCAATCAATTAAATATACATTTATTTAACAAATACCCAGCAAATATCGAACATTATTGGAACGAACTTGAAACCCAACAATTAATAACCGTGCTGAATCGTTAAAGAGTAGCCTTTAATTTATAAGGCACAAAACAATTAAGATTTTTTATTTGTTCAGTTTGAATTAGGTGATTTGCTAAAAAGATAGGATGTTTATTTATTGAGCATAATAATAACTTTGGTGAATTGTTTTAGACCGTTTTTATTTTTTGATGACCTGATTTTAATAGGAAAATAGCCAGCAAATATATTCTTTAGTGATTTTTTTGTCACTTTACTGTTTTTTAACATTTTCAGGCTTTCGACGCCGAAAAAAAAGCGCCTGCAGGCGCTTTTTAATCACGTCTTTTTATCACGTCATAGCAACTCTGTTTTACGTAGCGCCAGCAAATCCAACACACCACCAAACACAATGCCGATAAAGGCTAACAGGGCACCCCATTCCAGCAGCGTGGTGCCGAAAGACCAGGCAGTCAAACCTGTGGCGTTAATCATCAGCACCAGCAGCCAGCATCCTAACAGCACGCAACCGGCGCTCAGTATGCGCAGCGCCAGCCGGTAGGCCGCAGCGTATTCCGTCCTGCAGAGAAAACTTTCACTCTGTTGCGTAAATGCCAGCGTTTTTTTGCACAACACCAGCAATACCAGGCCGGGAAGCGCGGCCACAATCGAAAAGAGATAGAACGTCGACCAGCTATAGCTTTCAACAAACCAGCCAGCCAGCGGGCCGACATAGACGCGCCCAACTGCCGACAGTGCCGAGAGCAAAGCAAACTGCGTTGCGGAGAAGGATTTGTTGCAGAGCGTCATTAATAGTGCAACAAACGCTGCGGTCCCCATGCCGCCACACAAGTTTTCTAAAAAGACGGCTGAACCCATCGTAAAAATACTTTTCGCCGTAATCGATAGCAGCCAGTAACCGGCATTGGAAATGGCCTGCAGTACGCCAAAAATGAACAGCGCACGGAACAGGGATAACCGTTGCATCAGTACGCCGCCAAATAACGCGCCGATAATCGTGGCGATAAGCCCCAGGGTTTTGTTCACCACGCCGACTTCCCCGGCGTCAAAACCAACGCCGCGGATGAGAAATGTTGTTGTCAGGCTCATGGCGAACGCATCGCCCAGTTTATACAGCACTATTAATAGAAGGATAAGCCAGGCGTTGTTGCGCCCGAAGAAATCACGCAGCGGCTCGACAACGGCGCGTTCCAGTGTTTTCGGCACCGGAATCATATCCTCTGGCTCCGGTGCGAGCAGGGTGGCGATAATGCACGGAACCAGCAGCACGGCCATTAACCAGTACATCCCTTGCCAGCCGAGCCAGCGATCTGCCAGCCATAAAGCCAGTCCGCCTGAAACCAACATTCCGAGCCGATAGCCCAGCACGCTTATTGCTGCACCTGCGCCTCGCTCTTCGAGCGGCAGCACATCCGTTTTCCAGGCGTCGAATACAATATCCTGAGACGCAGAGCAGAAAGCGATAAGCACAGCCAGTGCTGCCATCCAGCGCAGATGGTTGGCCGGATCGAGGAAACCCATTGCGGCAATCGACACCAGCAACAGGATTTGCGTAAGGAGCAGCCAGCCGCGACGACGCCCGAGTAAAGACGGCGTGTAGCGATCCATCAGCGGCGACCACAGAAATTTAAAGACGTAAGCCTGGCCGACCAGAGAAAAGAAACCGATGGTTTTTAAATCGATGTTTTCAACGGTCATCCATGCCTGGAGCGTCCCGCTGGTCAGGGCGAGAGGCAAACCGGAAGCGAAACCCAGAATCAGCAGTATGGCTGATTTCGGCTGAGTGAATATGCGTAAGTAGTGACTGGACATGAGTTAAAAACTGGCCCGGAAAACCGGGCCAGAAAAGATTAGCGGGCGTTTTGCTTGATGAAGTCGTGAATGCTGGTGTCCTGAGACATATCAGCGATGGTGTCAGTCAACACGCTGTTAACCGCACCGGCAATCTTGTCGTTGGTAGCCTGGAATGCGCCTTCGACGTTATAGCTTGCGCGGTAGTTTTTGGTCATCTTGTTGCCGTTCGCAGCCGTCGCGATGATGGCGATATCCGCTTTGGTGGCGATGTTGTAGCGGACGTTGCCCTGAGAGACATCCGCATACAGCTGGTTAACAATAATCTGCAGGTTTACCGCACCGTTCGGCCCGATCATATAACCGCGCGCGGTCATCTGTTTTTCCAGCACTTCTTGCAACAGGAAACGCAGATCGCGGGAAGCGGTCAGGGTGACTAGCTGGTTATCGCGCGTCACTTTGGCCAGCGCCTGATCCGGACGCTGATCGGCACCGTTGATGCTCACGGTGACACCCATCAGGCTTGGATCCTGCTGCGGCAGAGTAATTTTGGGGGTGACATCAAGCGTTGTCGGCGGGGTTGCGCACCCGGCCAGCATAAATAAAGCGACCAACGGAAAGAGTAGTTTTTTAAACATGTTCAGGCTCTCAAGGATCTAAGCTTCTGGGGGAAAATTCTCGCCATCATAACATTGCCGCTGTTAAGAGGAAGTCCTCAATGCATGGAAATTCATCGTCTTGTGCTTTTTTTGCCATCAAAAACCTTTTTATGGGTGGTGCCACGCAAAAAAAGCAGCTTTCAGTAGAGTTCATCCCCTTGAGCGGGAAAATAGGACGAACGCTAATTTTTTGTTGTTTTATTGTTATAGAGACGGTAAAAGCGGCTAACATTTAAAGAGATGGCTGACATCTCAGCGTTGTCGGAGGTGTAATATCATGATGATGCGCGAACAAATAGAAGCAAAGCTCAAGGCGGCATTTGAGCCCCTCATTCTCGAGGTTGTTGACGAGAGCTATCGTCACAATGTCCCCGCAGGTTCTGAAAGTCACTTCAAAGTTGTACTGGTGAGCGACCGCTTTACTGGAGAGCGTTTTCTGAACCGTCATCGCATGATTTACGGCACGTTGGCAGATGAACTGTCTACGACGATTCATGCACTGGCTCTGCATACTTACACACTTAAGGAGTGGGAAGGTTTGCAGGATACCCTGCTGACCTCGCCAGCCTGTCGCGGTGCAGGAAGCATCGCATAGAAAACCTGGTTGCAACTGCCCAAACTTTTCCAGTATGTTGCATGCAGATTATGTAAAAACGGCCTACGGGCCGTTTTGTTTTGTCTGAATTTTGAGCGAGAAACGCAGTTTTTTGAGCGAAATTGCTTCAGAAGTGTGAAAAATGACGCACCATTGCGACATTCCCGTTCTCGACTCATATCTGTGATGCCGCTATAATGCTGCGTCTTATTTTTCGGAATGTCTTCGGGATGATTCTGACGACAGGGAATGTATATCTGATTTGAGAGAACATCCCGGTTCTGCAAGCGAAACGGTTTGCTTCGCAGAGTAGAGTTGACCGAGCACTGTGATTTTTTGAGGTAACAAGATGCAAGTTTCAGTTGAAACCACTCAGGGCCTTGGGCGCCGTGTAACGATTACAATCGCTGCTGATAGCATCGAGACCGCTGTGAAGAGCGAGCTGGTCAACGTAGCGAAGAAAGTGCGTATTGACGGCTTCCGTAAGGGTAAAGTACCGATGACCGTTGTTGCTCAGCGTTATGGCGCGTCTGTTCGCCAGGACGTTCTGGGCGATCTGATGAGCCGCAACTTTATCGATGCGATCATTCAGGAAAAAATCAACCCAGCTGGCGCGCCGAATTATGTTCCGGGCGAATACAAACTGGGCGAAGACTTCACCTACTCTGTAGAGTTCGAAGTGTATCCGGAAGTTGAGCTGAAAGCGCTGGATACCATTGAAGTTGAAAAACCGGTTGTTGAAGTGACCGATGCTGACGTGGACACCATGCTGGAAACTCTGCGCAAGCAGCAGGCGACCTGGAAAGACAAAGATGGTGCTGTTGACGCTGAAGATCGCGTGACCGTTGATTTCACCGGTTCCGTTGATGGCGAAGAATTCGAAGGCGGCAAAGCCACTGATTTCGTACTGGCAATGGGCCAGGGTCGTATGATCCCGGGCTTTGAAGACGGTATTAAAGGCCACAAAGCGGGCGAAGAGTTCACCATCGACGTGACCTTCCCGGAAGAGTACCACGCAGAAAACCTGAAAGGTAAAGCGGCGAAATTCGTCATTAACCTGAAAAAAGTTGAAGAGCGTGAGCTGCCGGAACTGACCGAAGAGTTCATCAAACGCTTTGGCGTTGAAGATGGCTCCGTTGCGGGTCTGCGCGCTGAAGTACGCAAAAACATGGATCGCGAACTGAAAGGCGCGGTGCGTAACCGTGTTAAATCTCAGGCGATTGAAGGCCTGGTAAAAGCGAACGAAATCGACGTTCCGGCTGCACTGATTGACAGCGAAATCGACGTTCTGCGCCGCCAGGCTGCACAGCGTTTCGGTGGCAACGAGAAGCAAGCTCTGGAACTGCCGCGCGAACTGTTCGAAGAGCAGGCTAAACGCCGTGTTGTTGTTGGTCTGCTGCTGGGCGAAGTTATTCGTACCCACGAGTTGAAAGCTGACGAAGAGCGCGTTAAAGGCCTGATCGAAGAGATGGCATCTGCGTATGAAGATCCGAAAGAAGTGATCGAATTCTACAGCAAAAACAAAGAGCTGATGGAAAACATGCGTAACGTCGCGCTGGAAGAGCAAGCGGTTGAAGCGGTTCTGGAAAAAGCGAAAGTGACTGAGAAAGCCACTTCCTTTAACGAACTGATGAACCAACAGGCTTAACCGACTTCTGCGATAGCTAAAAGCAATAAGCCCGTCACCTGCTTGCTGGTGACGGGCTTTTTTTATCGCATCAGGACTATCAGATCTGTGCTAAAAGGGCGTTTCAGTGTTAGCGTAACAGCAAAAGATTGTTATGCTTGAAATCAGGTAATGTCATCCCCACTAAGGGAATAGCGACAGAAAAGACTCTGGCTGATAATCCGTCCGTGAGGCGTCGTAGTCAGACCCCACTCACTCAAGTACAATCAGTACAGCAGGTTTGTTAATTTTTTATCCAGGAGACGGAAATGTCATACAGCGGCGAACGAGACAACTTTGCACCCCATATGGCCCTGGTGCCAATGGTTATTGAACAGACCTCACGTGGTGAGCGCTCTTTCGATATCTACTCCCGTCTTCTCAAGGAACGCGTAATTTTTCTGACTGGTCAGGTTGAAGACCACATGGCGAATCTGATTGTGGCGCAAATGCTTTTTCTGGAAGCGGAAAACCCGGAAAAAGACATTTACCTGTACATTAACTCGCCTGGCGGGGTAATTACCGCAGGGATGTCAATTTATGACACCATGCAATTTATCAAGCCGGACGTCAGCACTATTTGTATGGGCCAGGCTGCGTCAATGGGCGCATTCCTGCTGACGGCGGGGGCAAAGGGCAAGCGTTTCTGCCTGCCAAATTCACGCGTGATGATTCACCAGCCGCTGGGTGGCTACCAGGGCCAGGCGACGGATATTGAAATCCACGCGCGTGAGATTCTGAAAGTGAAAGGGCGCATGAATGAACTTATGGCGCATCATACGGGTCAATCTTTAGAACAAATTGAACGCGATACAGAACGTGACCGCTTCCTTGCCGCGCAAGAGGCGGTTGAATACGGGCTGGTTGATTCAATTTTAACCCATCGTAACTAAGCTCAGGCTACAGGTGCCGCTATACTATTGGGTACAAGCGGCACACGCTTGAGTAACGTTTTGCGCCTGGAATGGCATATGCGTCGTCATGTGCGGCACAAAGAACAGATAAGAGGTTTTGACTCATGACAGATAAACGCAAAGATGGTTCGGGCAAACTGTTGTACTGCTCTTTTTGCGGCAAAAGCCAGCATGAAGTGCGTAAGCTGATCGCCGGACCATCCGTGTATATCTGCGACGAATGTGTGGATCTGTGTAACGACATTATTCGCGAAGAGATTAAAGAAGTTGCGCCGCATCGCGAGCGCAGCGCGCTGCCGACTCCGCATGAAATTCGCCACCATCTTGATGATTATGTCATCGGTCAGGAGCAGGCGAAAAAAGTGCTGGCGGTTGCGGTATATAACCACTACAAACGTCTGCGCAATGGCGACACCAGCAACGGCGTTGAACTGGGTAAAAGTAACATTCTGCTTATCGGGCCGACAGGTTCCGGTAAAACGTTGCTGGCGGAAACGCTGGCGCGCCTGTTGGATGTCCCGTTCACTATGGCCGATGCCACGACGTTAACCGAAGCAGGTTACGTGGGTGAAGACGTGGAAAATATCATTCAGAAACTGCTGCAGAAGTGCGACTACGATGTGCAGAAAGCGCAGCGCGGGATTGTCTACATCGATGAAATCGACAAGATTTCCCGTAAGTCTGATAACCCGTCGATTACCCGTGACGTTTCCGGCGAAGGTGTACAGCAGGCGCTGCTAAAACTGATCGAAGGTACCGTAGCTGCAGTTCCGCCGCAGGGTGGACGTAAGCATCCGCAGCAGGAGTTTTTGCAGGTTGATACCTCTAAAATCCTGTTTATCTGTGGTGGTGCGTTCGCAGGGCTGGATAAAGTGATTTCTCACCGTGTTGAAACTGGCTCCGGCATTGGTTTTGGCGCAACGGTGAAAGGAAAATCTGAAAAAGCCAACGAAGGCGAACTGCTGGCGCAGGTTGAACCGGAAGATTTGATCAAATTCGGTCTGATTCCTGAATTCATCGGGCGTCTGCCGGTCGTTGCAACGCTGAGTGAATTGAGCGAAGAAGCACTTATTCAGATTCTGAAAGAGCCTAAAAACGCCCTGACGAAGCAGTACCAGGCGTTGTTCAACCTGGAAGGCGTGGATCTCGAATTCCGCGACGAAGCGCTCGACGCTATTGCTAAGAAAGCAATGGTGCGCAAAACCGGTGCTCGTGGGCTGCGTTCTATCGTTGAAGCCGCGCTGCTGGACACCATGTATGACCTTCCATCGCTTGAAGATGTCGAGAAAGTGGTGATTGATGAGTCGGTCATCGCGGGTCAAACCAAACCCTTGCTGATTTATGGCAAGCCGGAAGCGCAGCAGGCATCTGGCGAATAATTAACCAAATCTTACAATCAGTTAATCGAAAAGGGGGGATTTTATCTCCCCTTTTATTTTTCCGTAAACACAGCGTTGAATGTGTGGGAAACATCCCCATATACTGCTTTACATGTTAATGGTGCGTGTTGCACAGTCACGTCACCTGATTACCTGGCGGACTTTAAACTAAGAGAGAGCTCTATGAATCCTGAGCGTTCTGAACGCATTGAAATCCCCGTATTGCCGTTGCGCGATGTGGTGGTTTATCCGCACATGGTCATTCCGTTATTTGTGGGACGGGAAAAATCTATCCGTTGTCTGGAAGCGGCCATGGACCATGATAAAAAAATCATGCTGGTTGCACAGAAGGAAGCCTCAACGGATGAGCCGGGTGTAAACGATCTTTTCACCGTCGGGACCGTGGCGTCTATTTTGCAAATGTTGAAACTGCCCGATGGCACGGTGAAAGTGCTGGTCGAGGGGCTTCAGCGCGCGCGCATTACCACGCTTGCCGACGATGGTGAGCACTTCTCTGCGAAAGCAGAATACCTTGACTCGCCAGCTATCGATGAGCGCGAGCAAGAAGTGCTGGTGCGCACGGCGATCAGCCAGTTTGAAGGCTATATCAAGCTCAACAAAAAAATTCCGCCAGAAGTGCTGACGTCGCTCAATAGCATCGACGATCCTGCGCGTCTGGCTGACACCATCGCTGCACACATGCCGCTGAAACTGGCGGATAAGCAGTCCGTGCTGGAGATGTCCGACGTCAACGAACGTCTGGAATATCTGATGGCGATGATGGAGTCTGAAATCGATCTGCTGCAGGTTGAGAAACGCATTCGCAATCGCGTGAAAAAGCAGATGGAGAAATCCCAGCGTGAGTACTATCTGAATGAACAGATGAAAGCCATTCAGAAAGAGCTGGGCGAAATGGATGACGCGCCGGACGAAAACGAAGCGCTGAAGCGTAAAATCGACGCCTCGAAAATGCCGAAAGAGGCAAAAGAGAAAGCCGAATCTGAACTGCAAAAGCTGAAAATGATGTCGCCGATGTCTGCGGAAGCAACCGTAGTGCGCGGCTATATCGAATGGATGGTGCAGGTACCATGGAACGCGCGTAGCAAGGTCAAAAAAGATCTGCGTCAGGCGCAGGAAATTCTGGATACCGACCACTACGGCCTCGAACGTGTCAAAGACCGCATCCTTGAGTATCTTGCGGTCCAGAGCCGTATGAACAAGCTGAAAGGACCGATTCTGTGCCTGGTGGGACCTCCGGGGGTTGGTAAAACCTCGTTGGGTCAGTCCATTGCGAAAGCTACCGGGCGCAAATACATCCGCATGGCGCTGGGCGGCGTGCGTGATGAAGCGGAAATCCGCGGTCACCGCCGTACTTACATCGGCTCAATGCCGGGCAAACTGATTCAGAAGATGGCGAAAGTGGGCGTTAAAAACCCGCTGTTCCTGCTTGATGAGATCGACAAAATGTCGTCTGACATGCGCGGCGATCCGGCTTCAGCACTGCTGGAAGTGCTGGATCCTGAACAGAACGTGGCGTTTAGCGATCACTATCTGGAAGTGGATTACGATCTCAGCGACGTCATGTTCGTTGCGACCTCCAACTCCATGAATATTCCGGCGCCGCTGCTGGATCGTATGGAAGTGATCCGTCTTTCTGGGTACACCGAAGACGAAAAACTGAACATTGCTAAACGTCATCTGCTGACCAAGCAAATCGAACGTAATGCACTGAAACCTAATGAGTTAACGGTTGATGACAGCGCTATTGTCGGCATCATTCGTTACTACACGCGTGAAGCGGGTGTGCGTGGTCTGGAGCGTGAAATTTCGAAACTGTGCCGAAAAGCGGTGAAACAGCTATTGCTGGATCCGTCTTTGAAGCATATCGAAATCAACGGTGAAAACCTGCACGATTATCTTGGCGTGCAGCGCTTTGATTACGGCCGTGCGGACGATGAAAACCGCGTAGGTCAGGTCACCGGTCTGGCCTGGACGGAAGTGGGTGGCGACTTGCTGACCATTGAAACCGCCTGCGTACCAGGCAAAGGTAAGCTGACTTATACCGGTTCTCTGGGCGAAGTGATGCAGGAGTCTATCCAGGCGGCGCTGACTGTGGTGCGTGCCCGTGCGGAAAAACTCGGTATCAACGGCGATTTCTATGAAAAACGTGATATTCACGTTCACGTGCCGGAAGGTGCGACGCCGAAAGATGGTCCGAGCGCTGGTATTGCGATGTGCACCGCGCTGGTTTCTTGTCTGACCGGTAACCCGGTTCGTGCAGATGTGGCGATGACAGGGGAAATTACCCTGCGCGGCCAGGTTCTGCCAATTGGCGGTCTGAAAGAAAAACTGCTGGCGGCGCATCGTGGGGGCATTAAGACTGTTCTGATTCCTTACGAAAACAAACGCGATCTGGAAGAGATTCCGGACAACGTTGTTGCCGATCTGGATATCCATCCGGTTAAGCGTATCGAAGAAGTTCTCGCCCTTGCGCTGCAGAATGAACCCTTTGGTATGCAAGTCGTAACGGCAAAATAGTGACCTTGCGCAAAGTGCGTTAATAAAAACAAGGCTGGTGAGTGATTTCGGACTTGCCAGCCTTTTTTTGTATAGCTAATTTAGATTGCTGGTTGGGTGTGTCATCATCAACTGGTGTTGTAAGGGCATGACAGGCCTGATATAACTGCTGCGCGGTCGCGCTGTGAAGGATTCAGGTGCGATATAAATTATAAAGAGAGGAAGAGTAGAGTGAATAAATCTCAACTGGTAGACAAGATTGCCGCAGATGCTGACATCTCTAAAGCTGCGGCTGGACGTGTGTTAGATGCTTTTATTGCTGCCGTTACTGATTCTTTGAAATCCGGGGACGACGTAGCGCTGGTAGGTTTTGGCTCTTTTGTTGTTAAAGAGCGTGCTGCCCGTACTGGCCGCAACCCTCAGACCGGCAAAGAAATCACCATTGCTGCGGCTAAAGTTCCTGGTTTCCGCGCAGGCAAAGCACTGAAAGACGCAGTAAACTGATCGCCTTCCCTTTGAAGGGATAGCGACAAACTACAAGGGCGCATCGTGAGATGTGCCTTTTTTATTTGTGCAGACGCACTTTCTGCGAGTTAATACGCGATACGGGCTAACAATTACCCCGTTTTCTTGTCAAAATACGCGCTTACACGCAGCAGGCAACTTGAGCTGCCTGAGATCTACAGTCACCTACAGCGGAGTGTTGTTACACCATGATGGACAATTTACGCGCGGCGGCAAATCACGTCGTGCTCAAGATCATTTTGGGTTTGATTATCGTGTCATTCATTTTGACTGGCGTAGGTAACTACCTGATTGGCGGTAACAATAATTACGCCGCAAAAGTTAATGGTCAGGAAATCGGCCGTTCACAGTTTGAAAATGCGGTGAATAGCGAGCGCAACCGCATGGCGCAACAGCTGGGCGATCAGTTCTCTGAGCTGGCTGCTAACGAAAACTATATGAAATCGGTGCGTCAGCAAGTGCTCAACCGCTTAATTGATGAAGCGCTGCTGGATCAGTACGCAAAAAACCTGGGTCTTGGCATTAGCGATGATCAGGTGAAAAAAGCGATTTTCGCTACTCAGGCATTCCAGGCTAACGGTAAATTTGATAACAATCGCTTCAGCGCCATCGTAAACCAGATGGGGATGAGCACCGATCAATATGCTCAGGCGCTGCGCAATCAGTTAACTTCTCAGCAATTGATTAATGCCGTTGCCGGTACGGATTTCATGCTCAAAGGTGAGACCGATGAGCTGGCTGAGCTGGTCGCTCAACAGCGTGTTGTGCGCCAGGCGGTAATTGATGTCAACGCGCTGGCAGCGAAGCAGACCGCGAGCGATGAAGAAATTGCCAGCTACTACGATCAGAACAAGAGCCGCTTTATCTCGCCGGAGCAGTTCCGCGTAAGCTATATCAAGCTGGATGCTGCATCAATGCAGGAAAACGTCACCGACGAGCAAATCCAGGCCTATTACGATCAGCATCAAGATCAGTTCACTCAGCCGCAGCGTAATCGATACAGCATTATCCAGACCAAAACGGAAGACGAAGCGAAAGCGGTGTTGGATGAGCTGAAAAAAGGCGCGGACTTTGCGGCGCTGGCAAAAGCGAAATCTGCGGACATCATCTCTGCGCGTAACGGCGGTGATATGGGCTGGCTTGAAGATACCACCACGCCGGAAGAGCTGAAAAACGCCGGTCTGAAAGAGAAAGGCCAACTCTCTGGTGTCATTAAATCTTCAGTGGGTTACCTGGTTGCACGTCTGGATGATATCCAGCCTGCGCAGGTGAAACCGCTGAACGATGTGCGTGATGAACTGGCAGCGAAAGTGAAACAGGAAAAAGCGCTGGATGCATGGTACGCGCTGCAGCAGAAAGTGAGCGAAGCGGCGAGCAACGATAACGAATCGCTGGCGGGTGCTGAGCAGGCTGCTGGTGCCAAAGCAGTTCAGACCGGCTGGTTCGGTCGCGATAATCTGCCGGAAGAGCTGAATTTCAAACCGGTAAGCGATGCCATTTTCAATGGTGGTCTGGTAGGGCAGAACGGTACGCCAGGCAGCAACTCCGATATCATCACTGTTGATGGTGACCGCGCATTTGTGCTGCGTATCTCCGATCACAAAGCCGAAGCGATCAAGCCGCTGGACCAAGTAAAAACTCAGGTCAGCGATATCGTGAAGCACAACAAAGCGGAGCAACAAGCAAAACTCGATGCGGATAAACTGCTGGGTGAGCTGAAAGCCGGTAAAGGTGATGATGCGCTGAAAGCGGCTGGCCTGAGCTTTGGTGAGGCAAAAACGCTGGCACGTACTGGACAGGATCCGGTAAGCCAGGCGGCATTCAATCTGCCGCTGCCAGCAAAAGATAAGCCTTCCTTCGGCACCGCCAACGATCAGCAAGGCAATGTCGTTATTATGGCGCTGGATGAAGTGAAAGCAGGCACGATGCCGGATGCGCAGAAGAAAGCGATGGTGCAGGGCATCACGCAGAACAATGCGCAAATCGCTTTTGAAGCGTTGATGAGCAACCTGCGTAAAGAAGCCAAGATCAAACTGGGTGATATCGTCGCTGAACCACAGCAATAAAAAGGCTCGATGCGCCTCGCAAAAAAAGAGTAATACTCTGCAAACCTTAAAGGCCGTTTTCGCGGCCTTTTCCATTTTGAATGTTTGTGTTTTGTCTGCATCCTTTGTTGTGGTTATTGTTGCCTGGCGTTGAAAACAAAGGAGAAACACAATGAAACATGGAATCAAAGCACTCTTAATTTCGCTGTCCTTCGCTTGCGCGACCCTGAGCCACAGCGCGCTGGCTGCGCCTTCAGCTGCGGCTAAGCCACCTGCTGTGCAAAGTAAGAGCGACGCCGCCACGCCAGCGCAAAGCAAAGCGCAGGATGCGGCGAAAAGCGCGGATGATGAAGGTGGTACCCGGGTGAGTATCAATAGCGCAACGGCAGAAGAGCTGTCGCGGGTCATGAATGGCGTGGGTATCAAGAAAGCGCAGGCGATTGTCAGCTATCGGGAAGAGTATGGCCCGTTTAAATCTGTAGACGATCTTAAGCAGGTGCCAGGCATAGGAGGGACGCTGGTTGAGCGTAATCTGTCGAACCTGAAACTGTAAGCCGCTTGCGTAGTCGCTAATCTTTGCCAGAATAAAGAGGTCATACCAGTATGACCTCTGTCTCTATAACTATAAACGGTAAAGGTTGAAGCGCTATGCAGACGCAAATCAAAGTTCGTGGTTTTCATCTTGATGTCTACCAACATGTGAATAATGCCCGCTATCTGGAGTTTCTTGAAGAGGCGCGCTGGGATGGGCTGGAAAACAACGAGAGCTTTAAATGGATGACCGCCAACAACATCGCTTTCGTGGTGGTCAATATCAATATCAACTATCGCCGTCCGGCCGTATTGGGCGATGTGCTTACGGTAACCAGCCATGTGCAGCAGATTAATGGCAAAAGCGGTGTGCTGAGCCAGGCTGTGACATTGAACCCTGAGGGGCAAATGGTTGCTGACGCGCTGGTGACGTTTGTCTGTATCGATCTCAAAACGCAAAAAGCGCTGGCGCTGGAAAGCGAACTGAGAGAAAGGCTTGAAAAGATGATCCGCGAAGGCGACTAATTCATCCTTTAAGCACCGTTTCGTCGTTCGGATAACGCAATGCCGCCATCAGGCTAAAGCCCGGTGGCGCGCTCGCTCACCGGGCCGTGTAGCGTGCTTACTTGAGCCCGGTTTTCTGTTTCATTGCCGCCATCACGGCGGGTTTGTCCGCCAGGTAGTGCTGTAAACCATTGGCGCGCAGGTTACAGGCGGCACAATGCCCGCAGCCATCGCCTTTGATGCCGTTATAGCAGGTCAGCGTCTCGCTGCGAACCAGATCCAACTTGCCCCAGTAATCCGCGAGCGCCCAGGTCTCGGCTTTATCAATCCACATCAGCGGCGTTTCAAAACGAATCTCTTTTGCCAGGCCCAGGTTGATCGCATGATTCAGCGCCTTAACAAACTCATCGCGGCAGTCGGGATAACCGGAAAAATCCGTTTCGCATACGCCGGTGATCACTGCTTCCGCCTGCACCTGATAGGCATATACGGCGGCCAGTGTCAGAAACAGAATATTACGTCCCGGCACGAAGGTGTTCGGAATGCCGGTCGCGTCGGGTTCATAATCCGGAACCGGAATGCTGTCGCGCGTCAGGCTACTCACCGCCAGTTCATTCAGCAGCGTTACATCCAGCACTTTATGTGCGCGTGCGCCCAGCGTTAGCGCAAGTTCTCGTGCCACATCAATTTCGGCGCGATGACGCTGCCCGTAATCAAAAGTCACGCAATGCACTTCATCGTAGTGCTGCAACGCCTGAACAAGGCAGGTTGTGGAGTCTTGTCCGCCACTAAACACGACAACGGCACGTTTCATAATTCTTCCTGACAATGACAAATAAAGCGCTATGGTAGCGCGAGCGGCTGGCAGCGACCAGCTTCTTCACAGCGATGGAGCAGGGAGCCAGGCCTCGGCAAAATCAAACCAGCCGCGCGTATTCAGGTGGATCCCTTCCACGCCCGGTGGCGCACTAATGCGGTACTGATAATTAAACATCGGGGTGAGAATAGCGTTGTCCATCAAGTGATAAAAAACATCCTGTAGTGCGCGGTTGCGCTGCTGTTCGTCGGGTTGGCGTTGAACTGCATCCAGTGTGGCTTGCTGATGCGCAAACTGTTGAGCGCTCAGCAGGTTTGGCCACAGCGGATCGCAGCGCAGCCACTGTTCCAGCGTGCATTCTGGCGCTTCGCCGATTAGCCTGTCACCCATCATCAAATCGGCGCTGGCGAGCTGAGTACACCCTTCCCAGTTTTTGCCGTTATGGAAAATCACCGTCAGTTCACAGCCAAGTGTCTGTAAATGCCGCTTAAACTGTTCCGCCATGGTGTGTAACTCCACGGGTAAGTGATAAACCAGCGTAAGTTTATTCGGCAGCGAAACCTGTTCTGTGGGCCAGTCTGGCATTTGCCAGCCGGGTAAAAGCTCCCGACTTGGCGTGATGAGATCCTCATCCAGCGGCAGCGTTTGCAGTAGCGAAGAGTGGTGAATAATCTGCACCAGCCGGCGTAGCTGGGCGTCATTCAACCGCGCACCCGGACGCAGAGTAAGGTAGCAGAACCCCAGGCTGATACTGTTACTCACCGGCTGCAAGTGCTGCAACTCATCAGCCTCGCCGATGGCAATCTGTACCGGGTGTCGACAACTGGTGCCAAGATCTTGCTCAAAGAGTTGCGGGGTTATCCAAAATTCCACCGCTTTAAGCAGCGGGTGGCCCAGGTGGTAATAGTCGTGGCTTTCCAGACGAACCAGCTCCCGGCTGAATGTCACCAGCCGAAAAGGGCCGGTACCCAGCATCGGTTGTTGCGGGTGCGCCAGACGGCTGCCATAGCTGGCTAGCCTGTGCGCCAGCCAGTAATCCGGGTGATGCAGCTTGAAGGTCAAACACCAGGGATGCGTTATGTCGATACGCTCGACGCTGGCAAACAGCTTTTGCAGGGCGGGCAGCGTCAGCAGCTTGTGCAGTTGCGCCTGCAACTGTTCAGCCGTCACGGCGTCGCCGTTATGCCAGTGCAACGTTGAGTGCAGATGAAAACGCCAGCACAACCCATCGGGGCTGACATCCCAGTGATGCGCCAGGTCGCCCTGCGGCTGGAAACTGCGCGTCACGAAACGCGTTAAGCCGCTAAAAATCTGCCCGGCTAAATGCTGTTCCGCACGGCCGGGAAGAAATCCCGGTACCAGCGGATCCAGCGGGCGATAATAGGGAATGCGCAGCGTCGGCGTTTCGTTTTGCCATAAGCCACCCAAAAAGGGATTGAGCAACGCCCGCAGATCGTCAGGATCGAGCTGCGCCAGTGCTAGCGCGTTCTGCTGCTGCCCGGTGTTTAATGCGAACTCCAGCATTTCGCTGTGCAGGGATTCAGGTGTGACGAGAAAATGAAGCTCACCGCGCTTGCCGCGCCCGGATTGCGAGTGCCAGTTTAACCAACCCGCGTCCTGCATCTGGCGCAGCAGCGTGCGCATATGCCTCTCGCTGCAAAAACAGCGCGTCGCCAGTTCACGAATGCTGACGGATTGCGCCTCTCCGGCAGATGCCTGCCACAGACGCTGGTATTGATTAAGCCGATTCAGTTGTCGCATAAACCCGGAACAATAATTTTCATCTATTCACTATTACTTCC
Source organism: Kosakonia sacchari SP1 (assembly GCF_000300455.3). Taxonomy (NCBI): domain Bacteria; kingdom Pseudomonadati; phylum Pseudomonadota; class Gammaproteobacteria; order Enterobacterales; family Enterobacteriaceae; genus Kosakonia; species Kosakonia sacchari. The sequence goes on along the minus strand of NZ_CP007215.2, from coordinate 3,720,638 downwards.
GTATATCCCACGCAATACTGGAACACAACACTGAATTTCACAAAAACGCACTACAAGCGGAGAAAAATCATGGCACGTCTGGCCGCTTTTGACATGGATGGCACCCTGTTAATGCCCGACCATCGTTTGGGCGATCGAACGTTAGCTACACTCCGGCGCTTACATGAGCGGGAGGTGACGCTCGCTTTTGCAACCGGGCGGCACGCGCTGGAGATGCGCCGCATTCTCAGAGCTATCGCGATGGATGCCTTTTTAATTACCGGTAACGGTACGCGGATCCACTCTCGTGAAGGTGAGGTGCTGTATCGCCAGGATCTCAACCCGGAAGTGGCCGATCTGGTGCTGCACAGTCGCTGGGAAACCGAAGCTACAGTCCACGTTTTCAATGATTCGGGTTGGTTGACCGACAAAGCGCTGCCAGAGACGTTGCAGGCGCACCTTTATAGCGGATTTACCTACCAGCTCACCGATCTCAAACGCCTGCCAGCGCATGACGTGACCAAAATCTGCTTTGTTGGCGGTCACGACGATCTTTGCCGTTTGCGCATTCAACTAAATGAGGCGCTGGGCGCACGTGCGCACTCGTGTTTCTCCGCGATGGACTGCCTGGAAATCCTGCCGGTAGGGTGCAACAAAGGCTCGGCGCTGGCGGTGCTCAGCACGACGCTGGGTTATTCCTTGCAGGATTGCATGGCATTTGGCGATGCGATGAATGATAGAGAGATGCTCGAAAGCGTCGGTAAAGGAATGATCATGGGCAACGCCATGCCGCAACTGCGTGCGGCGCTGCCCCATTTACCGGTAATTGGACACTGCCGGGATCAGGCGGTATCACACTTTTTGACCCACTGGCTGGACACCCCCAATCTTCCTTATTCCCCCGAATGAAAAGATCTTTCCAGCAAGCCAGGCGCTACTGCCTGGCTTTTTTTTATGCCGTAAGGCGGGCGATTTCGGCTGTCCACTGCTCAATATCACCAAAGTTCGCCGCTACCCATTGCGGGTTGTAGTAGGTGTCCAGATAGCGTTCACCGCTGTCGCACAGCAGCGTCACGATAGAGCCGCTGCGGCCTTCTTCACGCATCCGCGCGGCAAGCTGCAACACGCCCCACATATTGGTGCCGGTGGACGCGCCCACTTTGCGCCCCAGTTGCGTTTCCAGCCATTGTGCGGTGGCAATGCTTGCCGCGTCCGGCACGCGCAGCATCTCATCAACAACGTCGGCGATGAACGACGGTTCCACACGCGGGCGGCCAATGCCTTCGATTTTACTGCCCACTGCGCTTCGCAGAGTGGCGTCGCGATGCTGCCAGTAGTCGAGGAATACGGAGTTTTCAGGATCGACCACCATCAGCTGGGTGCCATACCCCTGGCTGCGAATATAGCGGCCTATGGTGGCGGAAGTCCCGCCGGTGCCCGCGCTCATCACAATATAGTCGGGTTGCGGATGCGGTTCATTTTTCATCTGGCGGAAAATACTGTCGGCAATGTTGTTATTGCCGCGCCAGTCGGTTGCGCGCTCGGCAAAAGTGAATTGATCCATATAGTGACCGTTCAACTCTTTTGCCAGCCGTTCGGACTCGGCGTAAATCTCGCAGGCGCTATCGACAAAGTGGCAGCGACCGCCATAGAACTCAATCTGTTCAATCTTGCGTTTCGCCGTACAGTGCGGCATCACGGCAATAAACGGTAAACCTAAAAGCCGTGCGAACCACGCTTCTGAAACCGCCGTGGAACCAGAAGAGGCTTCAATAATCGTGGTGCCCTCTTTGATCCAGCCGTTGCATAAGCCGTAAAGAAACAGCGAGCGTGCCAGACTGTGCTTCAGGCTGCCGGTCGGGTGAGTGCTTTCGTCTTTTAAATAGAGGTTGATGCCTGCAAAACCGGGCAGTGCCAGGCGGATCAAATGGGTATCTGCCGAACGCTGTGCGTCAGCATTGATTTCGTTGATAGCGTATTTAACCCAGTTGCTATTCATGGTGGTTATCCGTTTGTCATTTTGTGCCCAGTCTAGCGAAAGAGAAAGAAAAAAGGGTTGTCATTTCGCCTTTGTATTAGACTGTTAAGAGAAAAATATTCTCCTGAGGTGGGTAATGTTAGATAAAATTGACCGCAAACTGCTTTCGCTGCTGCAACAGGATTGTTCGCTCTCTTTGCAGGCGCTGGCAGATGCCGTTAATCTGACCACCACACCGTGCTGGAAACGTCTGAAGCGGCTGGAAGATGACGGTATTTTACTCGGTCGGGTGGCGGTGCTGGATGCCGAAAAGCTGGGGTTAAATTTGACGGCATTTGTGCTGATCAAAACCCAGCATCACAGCAGCGACTGGTACTGCCGTTTCGTTAATGAAGTCACGCAGATGCCGGAAGTGCTCGGTTTCTGGCGCATGGCGGGAGAATACGACTATCTTCTGCGGGTGCAGGTGGCCGATATGAAGCGCTATGACGACTTTTACAAGAAGCTCGTGAACAGCGTTCCGGGGCTGTCAGATGTCACTTCTAGCTTCGCCATGGAACAGATAAAATACACCACGGCTTTGCCCATTGAATAACCCTCGCGGCAGTAATTCACTGCCGGAAAATCACGTTCAGGATGTTACCGCGTGCGATTATTTGCTCAGTTAGGCTGGTACTTTCGCCGGGAATGGCAACGCTATCTCGGGGCTGTCGCCTTACTTATTATTATTGCTATCTTGCAGCTTATTCCGCCCAAAGTGGTGGGGATTGTGGTGGATGGCGTCACCAAACAGCACTTCACCACGCAACAAGTGTGGATGTGGGTGGGGGTTTTGGTCGCCGTTGCGATCGTCACCTACTTGCTGCGCTACGTCTGGCGCGTCTGGCTGTTCGGCGCATCCTATCAACTGGCTGTTGAGTTGCGGGAAGATTTTTACCGCCAGTTGAGCCGACAACACCCGGAATTTTATCTCCGTCACCGCACCGGTGATTTGATGGCGCGCGCGACCAACGATGTCGATCGCGTCGTTTTTGCCGCGGGCGAAGGGGTGTTGACGCTGGTGGATTCGCTGGTGATGGGCTGCGTAGTGCTGGTGGTGATGTCAACGCAAATCAGCTGGCAGCTCACGTTATTGTCACTATTACCGATGCCTATTATGGCGCTGGTTATCAAGCGTTACGGCGATCAGTTGCATCAGCGCTTTAAGCTGGCGCAGGCGGCGTTTTCTGCGTTAAACGATCGAACCCAGGAGAGCATGACCAGCATTCGCATGATCAAAGCGTTCGGCCTGGAGGATCGCCAGTCCGCACTGTTCAGCCGTGAGGCGGCTGACACCGGCGCGAAAAACATGCGCGTGGCCCGCGTTGATGCCCGTTTCGATCCCACTATTTATATCGCCATTGGTATGGCGAACATGCTGGCTATTGGCGGCGGTAGCTGGATGGTGGTGCACGACTCCTTAACGCTCGGCCAGTTGACCAGCTTCGCTATGTATCTGGGGCTGATGATTTGGCCGATGCTGGCGCTGGCGTGGATGTTTAATATCGTCGAGCGCGGCAGCGCGGCTTACAGTCGCATCCGCGATATGCTGGCGGAAGCACCGGTTGTGAATGACGGCTCCGACCCCGTGCCGGAAGGGCGCGGTAACTTGCATATCGCGATCCGTGAATTTCGTTACCCGCAGACCGAGAGCGCGACGCTCAACAATGTGGCTGTGACGCTGGCACCGGGCCAGATGTTGGGCATTTGCGGCCCGACAGGCGCCGGGAAAACCACATTGCTTTCTCTGATTCAGCGCCATTTCGATGTTGAGCAGGGCGACATCCGTTTTCACGATATCCCCCTGACGCGCCTGCAACTGGACGCCTGGCGCAGCCGCCTGGCGGTGGTCAACCAGACGCCTTTCCTTTTCTCCGATACCGTGGGCAACAATATTGCGCTGGGTAAACCCGGTGCGACGCAGGAGGAGATCGAGCATGTGGCGAAACTTGCCAGCGTGCACGAGGATATCCTGCGCCTGCCGCAGGGATATGACACCGAAGTGGGTGAGCGCGGCGTGATGCTCTCCGGCGGGCAAAAGCAGCGAATCTCGATTGCCCGTGCGCTGCTGCTGAATGCGGAGATTTTAATCCTTGATGATGCGCTCTCCGCCGTGGATGGGCGTACTGAACACCAGATTTTGCATAATTTGCGCCAGTGGGGCGAAGGACGCACCGTTATTATCAGCGCGCATCGTCTGTCGGCGCTGACTGAAGCCAGTGAGATTATCGTCATGCAGCATGGACACATCGCGCAACGCGGCCAGCACGAACAACTGGCGCGCCAGCCCGGCTGGTATCGCGATATGTATCGCTATCAGCAACTGGAAGCGGCGCTGAATGATGTGCCTCAGGAGGCGGTTGATGCGTAATTTCACCAAACAGTGGCCAACGCTTAAACGCCTGCTGAAATATGGCTCACCGTGGCGCAAACCGTTGGCGAAAGCGGTACTGATGCTGTGGATCGCGGCGATTGCCGAAGTCTCTGGCCCGGCGCTGATCAGCTACTTTATCGATAATATGGTGGCGAAAAACTCTCTGCCGCTCGGCGTGGTTGCCGGGATGGCGGCGGTCTATATCGGCCTGCAACTGCTGGCGGCCCTGCTGCATTATGCGCAAGCGCTGCTGTTTAACCAGGCGGCGGTCGGCGTCGTGCAACAGTTGCGTACCGATGTGATGGACGCCGCCCTGCGCCAGCCGCTTAGCGCGTTCGATACCCAGCCCGTCGGGCAAATTATTTCGCGTGTGACCAACGATACTGAAGTGATCCGCGATCTCTACGTCACGGTGGTGGCAACGGTGTTACGCAGCGCGGCGCTGATTGGCGCGATGCTGGTGGCGATGTTCAGCCTCGACTGGCGTATGGCGCTGGTGGCGATGGCAATTTTCCCGGCGGTGTTAATAGTGATGCTGCTTTACCAGCGTTACAGCACGCCCATTGTGCGGCGTATGCGAGCTTATCTGGCGGATATCAACGATGGTTTCAACGAAATCATCAACGGTATGAGCGTTATTCAGCAGTTCCGTCAGCAGGCGCGTTTTGGGGAACGCATGAGCGAATCCAGCCGTTCGCACTATATCGCTCGTATGCAAACCCTGCGGCTGGACGGCTTTTTGCTGCGTCCATTGTTGAGCCTTTTCTCCGCGCTGGTGCTGTGTGGCTTGCTGATGCTGTTTGGTTTCTCGTCCGTAGGCACGGTAGAAGTCGGTGTGCTGTACGCCTTTATCAGTTATCTCGGGCGTCTTAACGAGCCGCTGATTGAGCTGACAACGCAGCAGTCGATGTTGCAGCAGGCAGTCGTCGCCGGCGAGCGCGTGTTCGAACTGATGGACAGGCCGCGCCAGACTTATGGTTACGATGACGCGCCGCTACAAAGCGGGTCTATTGACATCGACAATCTCTCTTTTGCTTACCGCGACGATCAACTGGTGTTGCAGGATATCTCCCTGCACGTTGAACCGCGCAGCTTTGTCGCGCTGGTCGGACACACCGGCAGCGGGAAAAGTACGCTGGCCAGCCTGTTAATGGGCTATTACCCTCTGACGAAAGGGGAGATCCGTCTGGACGGGCGTCCTCTTTCTGCATTAGGGCACGCGCCGCTGCGCAAAGGTATAGCGATGGTGCAGCAGGATCCGGTGGTGCTGGCGGACAGCTTTTTTGCCAATGTCACACTGGGACGTGAGATCAGCGAAGATCAGGTGTGGAAAGCGCTGGAAACGGTGCAACTGGCGGAACTGGCGCGTACGATGAGCGACGGCATTTACACCCGGTTGGGCGAGCAGGGTAATAACCTCTCGGTGGGACAAAAGCAACTGCTGGCGCTGGCGCGCGTGCTGGTCGATACACCGCAGATCCTGATTCTGGATGAGGCGACAGCGAACATTGACTCCGGCACCGAACAGGCGATTCAGCACGCGCTGGCGGCCGTGCGTGAGCATACGACGCTGGTGGTGATCGCCCACCGCTTATCGACCATTGTTGAAGCAGAAACGATCCTGGTATTGCATCGCGGGCAGGCGGTTGAGCGCGGCACACATCAGCAACTGCTTGAAGCGAAAGGCCGTTACTGGCAGATGTATCAGTTACAGCTTGCCGGCGAAGAGCTGGCTGCCAGCGCACGTGAAGAGTCGCTTATCGCCTGATGCACCAAAATTAAGCACGCACTTTCAGGGAATCTCTGTTGGTGCAAAAAAGTAACGCACCATGCACTGTCATGGTGCGTTTTTCTTTGCGCTTTACATACCGAATCTCATGCAGACTTTTTTCCCTTTCTGACGCTGCCCGTCCGGGCGCACTAACGGCCTGAAATCCTCCCTCTTTTCATTCCTGGCACAACGATTGCAATGTTTGTTGCGTGTTAGCTGCGGCCATTATCGAATTCGACTGGAGGGGGATCTATGAAGCTGGTTACCGTGGTGATTAAGCCATTCAAACTTGAAGACGTGCGTGAAGCGCTTTCTTCTATTGGTATTCAAGGGCTGACCGTAACTGAAGTGAAAGGCTTTGGCCGTCAGAAGGGTCACGCTGAGCTGTACCGCGGTGCGGAATATAGCGTCAATTTCCTGCCAAAAGTAAAAATTGATGTGGCGATCGCCGACGATCAACTCGATGAAGTGATCGATGTGATCAGCAAAGCGGCCTACACCGGAAAAATTGGCGACGGCAAAATTTTCGTTGCCGAGCTGCAACGCGTCATTCGTATTCGTACCGGCGAAGCCGACGAAGCGGCACTGTAATACAAGACACACAGTGATGGGGATCGGAACAATGAAAAACACAACAGTAAAAACAGCTCTTGCTTCGCTGGCGTTACTGCCAGGCCTGGCGATGGCGGCTCCCGCTGTGGCGGATAAAGCCGACAACGGCTTTATGATGATTTGCACCGCGCTGGTGCTATTTATGACCATTCCGGGCATTGCGCTGTTCTACGGCGGTTTGATCCGCGGTAAAAACGTGCTGTCGATGCTGACGCAGGTTGCCGTCACCTTCGCTCTGGTGTGCATCCTGTGGGTGGTTTACGGCTACTCTCTGGCATTTGGCGAGGGCAACAGCTTCTTCGGCAGCTTCAACTGGGCGATGTTAAAAAACATCGAATTGAAAGCCGTGATGGGCAGCATTTATCAGTATATCCACGTGGCGTTCCAGGGCTCCTTTGCTTGTATCACCGTTGGCCTCATTGTCGGCGCGCTGGCTGAGCGTATTCGCTTCTCTGCGGTGCTGATTTTTGTAGTAGTATGGCTGACGCTCTCTTACGTGCCGATTGCACACATGGTCTGGGGCGGCGGTCTGCTGGCAACCCACGGCGCGCTGGATTTCGCGGGCGGTACGGTTGTTCACATCAACGCCGCGATCGCAGGTCTGGTGGGGGCTTACCTGATTGGCAAACGCGTGGGCTTTGGCAAAGAAGCATTCAAACCGCATAACCTGCCGATGGTCTTCACTGGTACCGCTATCCTCTATGTTGGCTGGTTTGGCTTCAACGCTGGCTCTGCAAGCTCGGCGAACGAAATCGCGGCGCTGGCCTTCGTGAACACTGTCGTTGCTACTGCGGCCGCTATTCTGGCGTGGGTATTTGGCGAATGGGCAATGCGCGGCAAGCCGTCTCTGCTCGGTGCTTGTTCTGGTGCCATCGCGGGTCTGGTTGGTATCACGCCGGCCTGTGGTTATGTGGGTGTCGGCGGCGCGCTGATTGTGGGTCTGATTGCCGGTCTGGCTGGGCTGTGGGGCGTTACTGCGCTGAAACGTATGTTGCGTGTTGATGACCCGTGCGATGTCTTCGGTGTGCACGGCGTGTGCGGCATCGTGGGCTGTATCCTGACCGGTATCTTCGCGTCTACGTCGCTGGGCGGTGTCGGTTTCGCTGAAGGGGTGACCATGGGCCATCAGGTACTGGTACAGCTGGAAAGCGTTGCCATCACTATCGTGTGGTCTGGCGTGGTGGCCTTTATTGGTTACAAACTGGCGGACATGACGGTAGGCCTGCGCGTACCGGAAGAGCAAGAGCGTGAAGGGCTGGATGTGAACAGCCACGGCGAAAACGCCTATAACGCCTGATTACGTTGAGTTATCTCCTGAGCATAAAAAAGCCTCCGATCGGAGGCTTTTCTTTTTTAAAGCATTTAAAGCGCAGTTAGTTGCGATTGCGCATGACGCCTTCCTGCACGCTGGACGCGACCAGCACACCTTCTTGCGTATAGAACTCACCGCGCACAAAACCGCGAGCGCTGGAGGCTGAGGTGCTTTCCACACTGTAGAGCAACCACTCGTTCATATTAAACGGGCGATGGAACCACATTGAGTGGTCAATGGTGGCAACCTGCATACCTCGCTCAAGGAAGCCCACGCCGTGCGGCTGAAGCGCAACCGGCAGGAAGTTAAAGTCCGAGGCATAGCCAAGCAGATATTGATGTACGCGGAAATCGTCCGGCACCGTGCCGTTTGCGCGGATCCATACCTGGCGGGTGGGAGCGGCAACGTGTCCTTTCAGCGGGTTATGAAACTCAACCGGGCGGATCTCCAGTGGTTTATCACTGAGAAATTTCTCTTTGGCCTGCGGTGGCAATAAATGGGCAAGCGCGCGGGCGATATCCGTTTCGGATTGCAGCGAATCCGGCGACGGTGCCTGCGGCATCGTTTTTTGGTGCTCGTAGCCGGGTTCCGGTGCCTGGAACGACGCGGTCATGTAGAAAATGGGTTTACCGTTCTGGATGGCCGCAACGCGTCGGGCGCTGAAACTGTTGCCATCACGTAACACTTCCACGTCATAAACAATCGGTTTTTCACTATCGCCCGGACGTAAAAAATAACTGTGGAATGAATGCACCAGGCGCTCGGCAGGAACGGTCTCTTTGGCGGCGTACAAGGCCTGACCTACGACCTGACCGCCAAAAACCTGGCGCAAGCCGAGATCTTCGCTCTGCCCGCGAAACAAGCCCTCTTCAATTTTTTCCAGGTTCAGTAATGCCAGCAGATTGGATAACGCCTGACTCATAAATTTCCTCAAAATAATAACGGCTGACGGAGCGAATTATCCGAATAGTATAACCTGGAAAAATTGCTGGTCCGATGGGTTCAATAATCTGAATAGATGGCTGTTTGCAGGAATATATCCGGCACGTGTGCCACACTTGTTCAGGTTACGATGGTTTGACCACACATCCTGGCGGGCGAAACGCCTGCCGGTGCATTGAAGATAAGGAGAAATCAATGAAACTCGTGCACATGTTAAGTGGTTTAGCAGTCGCGGTCGCGCTGTCTGCCTGCGCCCAAAAGGGCGGCGATATTCCGACACCTGCACCTAACCCAAATGCACCTGCGGCAACAAATAAACCGGCAATCGCTCAACCGAATGTTTCGGGTACGGTTTGGATCCGTCAGAAAGTGGCGCTGCCGCCAGACGCGGTACTCACCGTGACGGTTTCTGATGCCTCGCAGGCAGATGCGCCGTCGAAAGTACTGGCGCAGAAAGCCGTCCGTACGGAAGGTAAACAGTCACCGTTTAGCTTTGTGCTGCCATTTAACCCGGCGGATATTCAGCCGAACGCCCGCATCCTGCTGAGCGCGGCGATTACCATTGACAACAAAATCGTCTTTATTACCGATACGGTTAAGCCGGTTATCAACCAGGGCGGTACGAAAGTTGACCTGACGCTGGTGCCGGTACAGCAAACCGCTGTGCCGCTGCAACAAAGTGGTGGGGCGGCAACAACAGTGCCTTCCACTTCTCCGACGCAGGTAAACCCGTCGGAAGCGACACCTGCGCCGACGCAGTACTAATCTGATTGTGCTCCTCCCGGCCGGGAGGAGCCTTAATAAATCCAACGATAGTGCTGTAAATCGATTTGTCCACTTCCCGATACCACCACGCCTTCCGCCAGCAGCGCCTGGCGCTGACGCTGTAAATCCGGCCCGGTCAGCGAGATACAACCATGACGATTCACCACCCGATGCCACGGTAACGTGCTACCTTCCGGTAAGCGTTTTAGCACGCCGCCCACCTGGCGCGCCGCGCGCGGTGAACCAGCCAGTTTCGCCACATCGCCATAGGTCGTGACATAGCCTTCGGGTATGGCGGCAACGATTTGCCACACCCGCTGCGGGAAAGAGTCCTGTGTATCCATTGTGATGTTGATGTCCTGAACGAAGAAGAGGCAGCATAAACAGCGAATCGTGTGCTGTGAAGAGAGGATTGCGCAAGAAACCAGCATCCACCCCGGCGCGGCTTGCAATTGCCATCCCGGATAGGGATAATGCGCCAGCGCGTTGGTTAACAACGCTCTCAATGGGGGCTCTGTTGGTTCTTCCGCAACGCTACTCTGTTCACCAGGTCAGGTCCGGAAGGAAGCAGCCAGGGCAGATGACGTGTGTGCCGGGATGTAGCTGGCAGGGCCCCCACCAATTTGTGCTAAGTGCATGATATCCATCATGTTACCCCTGTTTTTCGTGCATTGAAACGGCGGTGATACAACTTTTGTGTATCACTTAGGACGCTAATCAATGTCGCATCTTATGCTTTCCCGTCACGGGATCTGGTACTACCGTAGGGTCTACCTGACATCTCGGAAACGCCGTGAAATTCGTATTTCTCTTCGCACACGTTCCAGGCGTGAAGCCTTGCTCCGTGTGGAGAAATATCTCGCCTCACAACCTTTCCACTGCGTTCCGCAGTCCATCCCGGCACACACTGCAACCCTGTCTGCTTCCTTCCAACAGCCACAACAGAAGAAGGCATTCAAGAGCCTCAAGAGTGGACTGACCCCACAACAGTAGACATTTCCTGTCCTCACGACGAGGCCTGTTCAAAGGCCTCCGGACTGACGCCGCCGAGATGGCTGTGGCGCCGGGCCCGGTTGTAGAACACTTCAATGTAATCGAAGATATCGGCCCGGGCCAGATCCCGGGTTTTATAGATGCGCTTTCTGATCCGTTCTTTTTTCAGCGAACTGAAGAACGACTCCGCTACCGCATTATCCCAGCAGTTGCCACGCCGGCTCATGCTCGGGGCCAGGTTATTGGCCCGGCAGAAGCGCTGCCAGTCGTCGCTGCCGTACTGGCTGCCCTGATCGCTGTGTACGATAACCTCGCCGTCCGGTTTTCGTCGCCACACGGCCATCATGAGCGCATCCAGCGCCAGTTCGCGTGAGAGAGTGGGTTTCATCGACCAGCCCACCACGTTACGGGCGAAGAGATCGATAACCACCGCCAGATATAACCAGCCCTGCCAGGTGCGGATATAGGTAATGTCGGTTACCCAGACCTGATTGGCCCGGACAACGGTAAACTGCCGCTGCACACGATTAGGCGCAACCACTGAAGGTCTGCCGGCGATACGACGCGGAGCTTTATAGCCGCGCACGGCTTTAATCCGGTTCAGTTGCATAATACGGCCCACCCGATTTTTACCGCAGATTTCCCCGATTTCGTTCAGGTCGCCATGAACCCGGCGGTAACCGTATACGCCTCCGCTCAGTGAATAGGAGTCACGGATAAGCGTCAGCAGACGCTGGTTATCTTTATCCCGCGCGGAGACCGGGTTATGCAGCCACGCATAAAACCCGGCCCGGGCAACGCACAACACCCGACACATCGTCATGACACCCCATACAGTGCGGTGCTCATTGATAAAGCGGTACTTCAGTCGGGCTCCCTTGCAAAGTACCGCGCGGCCTTTTTCAGTATGTCCCGTTCTTCCTCAGTGCGCTTCAGTTGGGCCCTGAGCTTCAGGATCTCGCTTTTCGCTTCCAGTAAATCACGGGCATGCTGCTCGCTGTTATCGGGTTTAATAGCCCGTAACCACTTATAGAGACTGTGTGCTGAAACGCCCAGCCGGTCAGAAACTTCGGCGACGGAATAACCGCGTTCCGTTATCTGACGGACGGCTTCTTCCTTAAATTCAGGTGTAAATCGTGGTGTGCCCATACGCTCCTCCTATGCTCAAACTATAGGGCAGGATCGTCTACCGGGGCGGGGTCAGTCCAGTTCGAAAAACCTTAGCTGGCAGGGCCCCCACCCAATTCTGCTTCCTTTGTTTTTCTCACTCGCGTGAATAACGCAAATACCCCGCAATGCTATCTTTTCCGCCATCCGAAGGGTGATGAACACCTTCTGAAACCGGAATTTGCTCAAAATCGAAGGGCGAGACTCCTTCAATGCATGCCACATTCACGCCGTATTGATCCGGGTTAGATCGCCGCTGGTGAAACGTATAGATACCGCAAACCGAGCAAAAATAGTGCACGGCGGTGCCGGTGTTAAAGCGATACTCGGTCAATTTATCTTTGCCTTTAACAACCTCAATGCCCGAGAGCGGGGCCGACACGGCAACTGCGCCGCGCATTCGGCAAAAAGAGCAATTACAGCGTCGCACGGTGTTAAAACCGTCCGAAAGCTGCACAGAAAACGCCACCGTACCGCAGTGACACTGCGCCATTAATTTTTCCGCCATCGCTTTCCTCACAGAGCAAATCAAACGGGTCTTTCAACCTTAGCCTTTTTTACCTTTTTTGGTGGGGGAAAACGCGTGGGTTCACTGGTGATGTTTTTATGCAGAAACGGTACGCTGTAGCCGCAAAAATAATTCTGATAAAAGGGCAGGGAGTATGCGCAACATCGTATTGGCAGTGACGTTATCGGTATCGACAGCACCTTTTGCCGCCACATTGCAGTCGGGAGTTTATGAAGAGTTGCAACTGGCGGTGTCACCCTCCGGGCAGGTCACGGGCTACTACTCTGAAACGATGGGGGTTGGCGTGACGCGAAATTGCGCGTTTGCGCTGGCGGGTAACGTGTCTCCGAACGGGGAAGCGGAAATATCCAGCTGGTCTTCTGATGTGCTGCCGGGACATCTTTCTGCCACGGCGGACGGCGTGACATTGAAGATTGCGAACGGGCAAAACCATGACGGCTGCATGAATGTGATGGTGCCGCAAATCAACGAGGGGATTGCACTGAGTAAAACCCAGTCTACACAGTGGGTTTCTCTTGCCGAAGTGGTTGATGAGCGGGTTTATCTCAGCAACACACCGGATGTCAGCACGCGTCGCAAAGCGTGGATTGTCAAAGATGATGTTGTCGGTGTGCTGAAAACCGGGAAAGGCTGGACACAGATCCAGTTTATTAGCGAGTCAGGAAAAAGCACCACTGGCTGGGTTAACAGCCAGTCGATAAAACCGCTGACGCCGCCTGCGGCCTGAGTTTTACACCACGCTACGCTTAAATGGCGCTTCCGTTTCGCGAAGCGCCAGCCACAAAGGTTTGAGTCGCAGCAGTGCATTTTCCAGCTCACGGGAATCCAGCGCGAAAGGGATGCGCAAATAGCGCTCAAACGCCCCCGTCAGCCCAAAGCGCGGGCCAGCGCCGAGATGGATACCAATCGTTTCTGCGCGTGCGGCAAACTGCGTTGCCAGCATATCGGGCAGCTCTATCCAGAAAGAGAGGCCGCCTTCCGGCAGCGAAAAACGCCAGTCGGGGAAATGTTCCCGCAGCAACGCCGCACAGCGATCGCGTCGTGCTTTGAGCATGTCACGACGCGCGGGCAGGAAGCTTTCGCCATTTTCCATCAGCCATAGCGTCGCCAGCTGTTCCAGTAGCGGTGAGCCGAGTTCCAGCGTATCGCGCGTCTGCACCAGCGTGGCAATGGTTCGCGATGAGGCGCGGATCCACCCTAAACGCAGCCCACCCCAGAACGTTTTACCCGCCGAACCGAGCGTAATGACCGTGCTGCTACTATCAAACGCTGCCATTGGCGGTGGCGGCGGAGACGCGTACCACAAATCAACCATCGTTTCGTCGACCACCAGGGTGGTGCGCGCTTGCGCGGCAACGCTGACGATGGCCTGCCGCGTGGCGATATCCATACAGCGGCCGGTTGGGTTGTGATAATCAGGCATTAAGTACGCCAGCCGTGGCGCGGTCTGCGCCAGCGTCGCTGCGAAACCGTCGGTGTCCCAGCCCGATTGCGGCAAGGACACGCCAACCGGCCTGCACGACGCGCCCTGGATGGCGGCAATCGCCAGCGGATAGGTCGGATGATCGACCACCACGCGATCGCCTGGGCCGGTCAGCATACGCAGAACCAGCGCCAGCCCGCTGAGCGCGCCATTGACCACCATCACTTCATCAGCATGCGTGGGCAAGCCGCGGACGGTGTATCGTGCGGCAATCGCTTCGCGCAGCGCCTGCACACCTAATTGCCCGTAACCGGTGCGGGAAAGATAGGGCGGAATGGCCGCCAGCGCGTGAGTATAAGCCTGGTGGATTTCCGGGCCAGCGCTGAGCGCGGCAGTGGAGAGATCGAGCGCTGTGCCCGCCGTGCTAAGCGTTGGGATCGCCCGGCTATCGGGCAGGATCACACGCGAGCCACTGCCGTGGCGGCTCTCCAGATAACCTTCATCACGCAGGTGCGCCAGTGCGCTGGCAACCGTTGTGCGGCTGATCTCAAGCATTGAGGCCAGTTCACGCTCTCCGGGAAGGCGTGTCTCGATTGCCAGTCTGCCATCAAGGATCAGCAGGCGCAGCGCGTCGGCAAGTTGTCGCCATAAAGGCGTACGGGAAGCGGGTTGTTGCCAGTGTCCCAACAGACGGTGTAAAGAGTGGCTACCCAGGCGGCGTGATGACATATACAGTCCACTATTTTAAAACTGGACATTAATAATAAGTCCATTTCCGGTAAAAATGAAAGCCTGAACAACCGGAGAAAAATAATGCTGCGTCGATTAATTCAACTTTATATAGGCCTGGTTCTGTACGGCGTTTCTACCGCCATGTTTGTGCGCGCGGATCTGGGCGCGGATCCGTGGAACGTTTTTCACCTGGGCGTGATGAAACTGTTATCGCTGGATATTGGTACGGTGATGATCGTGACCGGTGCGCTGGTGCTGCTGTTGTGGATCCCGCTGCGCCAGCGGCCGGGATTGGGAACGATCAGCAATGTGATTGTGTTAGGCCTTGCCGCCGATGCCGCGCTGTCGTTGATGCCGGTGCTGGATTCGCTGGTGGCTCGGGGCACTTTGCTGGTTTGCGCCGTGGTGGTGAATGCCATCGCGACCGGAATGTACATTGGCGCGGGGTTTGGTGCCGGGCCGCGCGATGGGTTAATGACCGGTATTCATGCGCGCACCGGCTGGTCGGTGCGAACTATCCGCACGGCGATTGAAGTTTCTGTGCTGTTCATCGGCTGGCTGCTGGGGGGAACCGTTGGCGTGGGTACGGTGGTTTACGCGCTGGCGATTGGCCCGTTGATTCAGCTTTGCCTGCCGTGGTTTCGTCAGAAACCGACGCTAAAGCCTGAGCCACAAAGCGAGCCCGCGCTATAACTGTGTATTAAGTGCATCGCGCTTCATCCCCTCAATTTTGGTGTGAAACGGGCGGTTTACTTTATAAAACGGGTAGGGGATTCTGGTGCAACAACATCCGTTGGCGTTGCAAAGGAGTATGGTCAATGACAACACCCGAGCTCGAAACCGCAAGACTTCTTCTCAAGCCGCTGGCATCGGAAGATGCCACGCAAATACAGCGTATTTTTCCGCGCTGGGAAATTGTGCGTTACCTGATTGCCAGTGTGCCCTGGCCCTACCCGGACGGTGCCGCGCAGCATTATGTCGATAATGTTGCGCTGGCGGCAAACCGTGCAGGGGAAGGCTGGTTTTGGACGCTGCGTCGCAAATCAGAACCGGCGGAGTTGATGGGTGTTATTTGCTTAATGAATACGCCAGACAATAACCGCGGTTTCTGGCTGGCACCGGAGTGGCAAGGGCAGGGCTATATGACGGAAGCTTGCCATGCCGTGAATGATTACTGGTTCAATGTGCTCGATCGCGATGTGCTGCGCGCACCGAAAGCCGTGGCGAATGCGCGTTCGAAAAAGATTTCTGAACGTAGCGGAATGCGGCTGGTTCGTTGCGAGAAAGGGCAATACGTCTCCGGAGAACTGGACACAGAGCTTTGGGAGATAACGCGCGACGAATGGAATAATCTTTATCGCTGAAACCTGTCAGCCGCAGGAGGCTGGCAGGATATTTAAATTTCATTGTCGATATATTTATTTATGCAGGTTTATTTGTCATTTTACTGAAATATTAATTTAATCTTTTTGTCATAATTCTTAGGCAGATTAATCTGGGGTTTTTTTAAGTTGTTATAATTCTGAAATATATTTCTGGATCAGTTCCATAAGTTCGTGTATTAATTAGCATGTTTATTCACACAAGAAGGGATAATCATGGCCAGTGCTGTATTAAACGTCAAAATTGATGAAGCGCTAAAAGAGAAACTTCGTCATTACGCAGAAGTAAATAGTGAAAATCTCGGTACCGCGACAGAAAAGCTATTGCTGCTGGCTTTTCAGGCTGCAGAAGAGGCGGGAGTATCGGAAGACGACATTGATAACCAGCATACCGAAGAAGAGAGTTCTACTCCGTTAACTCCTAAAGAAATTAAAGCGTTACGTAAACTTCTGAAGAAGAAAAAATGAGCCAACAACTGCTATCAACCGCCAGCAACTATGGCGAGGCCTGTGAGATGCTACGCTCAGGTTTTGTCAAACAAGTTCGTCTGGACTGGAATATCGGAAGTGATGAGTTTTTTCGCATCGCATCAGACTGGTGTGACGCCGGAGCGAAAATTAAAAAAGAAGGGCACAGCTTTATTATTTCGATAAAAGGCTTTCCAATTCCACGCCAGCAGTAATGTATTTGTCATGAAACTGTCATTTTAATTGCATTAAAAAATGTGATGGTGGTTTCATAATAAAAATACGTAACCATCTCAAATGCACATTACGGATGATGTTTCCGACGAGCCTTTTGTGGCTCGTCGCTATTTCTTTTCCCGCAAATTATTCTTCGATTGTATTTAGATTGTATTTAGATTGTATTTAGTCCCGTCTGGTTTTTTCTCCGAAGCGCTCACAGGCGCTGACCTGCAAACCGGGTATACTGGAAAACTGTTTGCAGCCGGGAAGCGCTATGAAAACCATCACTCTTTATGATGTCGCCAGCCATGCGGGCGTCTCTTACCAGACCGTTTCGCGCGTGATTAACGATGCGGCGCATGTCTCTACAAGAACGCGTGAGAAAGTACTCGCTGCGATGGCGGAGCTGCATTACATCCCCAATCGCGGCGCTCAGCAACTGGCGGGTAAACGTACAAAAACGCTCGGTTTGTTGACAACCGATCTGGCGTTGCATGCGCCATCGCAAATTGCGTCGGCGGTAAAGTCCCGCGCCGGGCAGGCTGCTGCCAGTGTGATCATCTCCATGCTGGAGCAGCACGATGCAGCCAGTTGCTCGGCTGCCTTACAGGAACTGCTGGCGCAGCGCGTTGAAGGCGTGTTGATCAACGTGCCGCTTGATGATGCGCTGGCGCAACAACTCGCGGCGCAGGCGGCTCCCACGCCCGTGTTGTTTCTGGATGTTGGCGAGACGGCGGCGGTGAACAGCCTGGTATTTGATGCCATGCAAGGTGCGCGGCTTGGCGTAGAACATCTGCTGGCACAGGGGCACCGTCAGATTGCGTTACTCGGCGGGCCGCAGACCTCGGTTTCCGCGCGTACCCGTTTTGCCGGTTGGCTGACGGCACTTCAGCAGGCGGGTCTAACGCCTTGTGCCAGCGCGCACGGTGACTGGAGCGCGGCTTCCGGTTATGAAAAAGCGCACAGTTTGCTCGCGGGCCGTCAGTTACCCGACGCGGTGCTGGTGGCAAACGATCAGATGGCGCTTGGCGTTATCCGCGCCTGCGTCGAGAAAGGAATTGATGTACCGGCGCAGATCTCTGTGGTGGGTTATGACGATACCGCCGACAGCGCCTGGTTTTCCCCGCCGCTCACCACCATTCGCCAGACGTTTAAAGAGGCCGGGGAGCGAAGCGTCGACTGGCTACTCAGCCCGTCAGCCCGGAGCGATGTCACAGGTCAAACGCGGTTGCCGGTGATGCTCATCGAGCGACACTCCACCGCGCCAGCCCGGCAACAGAAACTGAGTGGTGAAACCCTTGCCAGGCGCTTAAACGAACTGGCGCAGCAGGTCGCGATGCTGGGTCGCCGTTAACACTTTTGTGATCGCCTTCGCTTTGATCCTGCTTCCCGCTTTACCGGTGGTGAAAAATGCGTCATTGTTCCTTTAATTGTGAGCGCTTCGCAAAATGAGGTTTTTATGTCCGCTTCCGCGTTAAATTCGATTCTCTCCCGCCGCGACTGGGAAAACCCGGTTCTCACACAGTGGCACCGTTTACCCGCGCATGCACCGATGCGCAGCTGGCGCGATGAAGTCTCTGCGCGCGACAATTCGCCATCGCCCGCACGTCGTTTACTCAATGGTTACTGGCAATTCAGCTTTTTCGCTGCGCCAGACGCGGTATCTGCAGGTTGGATCGACAAAGATTGCTCTGATGCGGTGGCAATGCCAGTCCCTTCAAACTGGCAAATGCAGGGTTTCGATACGCCGATTTATACCAATGTCACTTACCCGATTCCGGTGAATCCCCCGTTTGTACCGCAACAAAATCCGACAGGTTGTTACTCGCTCACATTTGAAATGAGTGAATCAGAACTGGCGCACGGGCAAACCCGTATTGTTTTTGATGGGGTGAACTCGGCTTTTTATCTGTGGTGTAACGGGCAATGGATCGGCTACTCACAGGACAGCCGCCTGCCTGCGGAGTTTGATTTGAGCCAGGCGCTCAAGGCCGGAGAGAACCGGCTGGCGGTGATGGTATTGCGCTGGTGCGATGGCAGCTACCTGGAAGATCAGGATATGTGGCGGATGAGCGGCATTTTTCGCGATGTCTCTTTGCAACATAAACCGGCCACGCGGATTGCTGATTTTCACCACGTTACGCAGCTAAATGCGCAACTGACTCACGGGCAGTTACAGGTTAACGCCCGGCTTGAAGGTGAAGTTACCGATTGCCGCGTTGCTTTCGCGTTATGGCGAGGGGAAGAAAAAATCGCCGAAACGCAGCAAACACCGGGCAGCGTAGTGGTTGATGAACGCGGATGCTGGGCGGAGCGTCTGAGCGTCACGTTGCCGGTGGCTTCCCCGTTGTTGTGGAGCGCCGAAACGCCGCATCTTTATCGCCTGACGCTAACCCTGCTCGACGCGCAGGGAAATGTACTGGAGGTGGAAGCCTGTAATGTCGGGTTCCGCCAGGTTGAAATCAGCAACGGCTTGCTGAAACTCAACGGTAAACCGCTGCTGATCCGTGGCGTTAACCGCCACGAGCACCACCCGGAAAACGGGCAGGCGATAGATGAAGCCACCATGCGACGCGATATTGAGCTCATGAAACAGCATAACTTTAATGCGGTGCGCTGCTCTCACTATCCCAACCACCCGCTGTGGTATCAGCTGTGCGATGAGTACGGTTTATATGTGGTGGATGAGGCCAATATCGAAACCCACGGAATGGTGCCGATGAGCCGTCTCGCTGATGATCCGCTCTGGCTTCCGGCAATGAGCGAACGCGTGACCCGCATGGTGCAACGCGATCGTAATCATCCGTCGATCATCATCTGGTCGCTGGGAAATGAGTCGGGGCATGGCGCGAACCACGATGCGCTCTATCGCTGGCTGAAAACCACCGATCCGACGCGCCCGGTGCAGTATGAAGGTGGCGGGGCGAATACCGCCGCGACCGATATTATCTGCCCAATGTATGCGCGTGTTGACCAGGATCAGCCATTCCCGGCGGTGCCAAAGTGGTCAATCAAAAAGTGGATCGGTTTGCCGGATGAAACCCGCCCGCTGATTTTATGTGAATACGCCCACGCGATGGGCAACAGCTTTGGCGGCTTTGCCAAATACTGGCAGGCCTTTCGCGCCGCACCGCGCTTGCAGGGCGGCTTTGTCTGGGATTGGGTCGACCAGGCGCTAACGAAAAAGGACGAGAACGGACAACCGTTCTGGGCGTATGGCGGCGATTTTGGCGATACGCCAAATGACCGGCAGTTCTGTATGAACGGGCTGGTTTTCCCGGACCGAACACCGCATCCGGCGCTGTATGAAGCGCAGCGCGCCCAGCAATTTTTCCAGTTCAGCCTGCTGAGTACGCAGCCGCTGGTTATTGAGGTGGAGAGCGAATACTTGTTCCGCGCCAGCGATAACGAGTACCTGCGCTGGCGCGTGGAGCGAGATGGCGAAGTACTGGCGCAGGGAGAAACCGTACTCGATATCGCACCGCAAGGAAAACAGAAAATTGCGCTCACGCTTCCTGAACTGCATGCTGCACCCGGTGAAGTGTGGCTGAATGTCGAGGTTTACCAGCGGGCAGCGACACGCTGGTCGGCGGCGGAACACCTCTGCGCGTGGGATCAGTGGCGTTTGCCCGCGCCGTTGTATATCGCGCCGCGCGAGGTCAAAGGTGCGCGACCGAGACTGCAGATGAACGCACAGGATTACACTATCAGCGCGGGTCATCAGCGCTGGCAGTTCTGTCGGCAAAACGGCAACCTGGTGCAGTGGTGGCGCGATGAGCAACCAACGCTTTCCACACCGCTCACGGACTGTTTTGCCCGTGCACCGCTGGATAACGATATCGGCATCAGTGAAGTGACGCGTATTGACCCCAACGCCTGGGTGGAGCGCTGGAAAGCGGCTGGCATGTATAACCTGCACGCGCAGTTGCTCTATTGCGAGGCGGAAGAGGGGGCGGCTGAAGTCGTTATTTATACGGGCCATTGCTGGGTGGGCGCGGGGAAAACGGCTTTTATCAGCCACAAGCGCTGGCGCATTGATAGCCACGGTGTATTGCACGGTGACGTGGAGGTACAGGTGGCAACCGATATTCCGCCACCGGCGCGTGTCGGCCTGGTTTGTCAGCTCGCAGAACACCATGCACAGGCAAGCTGGCTAGGCTTAGGGCCGTATGAAAACTACCCCGACCGTAAACTGGCAGCACGCCAGGGATTGTGGACATTGCCGCTTGCCGCGCTGCATACGCCCTATATTTTTCCCGGCGAGAATGGCCTGCGTTGCGATACGCGCATGTTGCGCTATGGCGCGCATCGCCTGGACGGCAATTTCCACTTTTCGCTGGGGCGCTACAGCGATGAGCAACTGCGCGAAACCACGCATCATCATCTGCTGCGAGAAGAGGACGGTTGCTGGTTGCATGTCGATGCGTTTCATATGGGTGTTGGCGGCGATGACTCCTGGAGCCCAAGTGTGTCGGCGGAGTTTATTCTCAACACGGACAAGGTGCGTTACGCCTTTTGCTGGCGGCAAGACTAAACTTATCGGGCCTGATGCGGCGGGGCTGTCCTGCCGCACTGCCACTTCGGAGGTCAACTCATGAAGTATGTTGATGGTTTTGTGGTTGCCGTACCGGCGGATAAAAAAGAGGCCTACCGCCAGTTAGCGGCGAAGTCTGTCGCGCTGTTTAAAGAGTTTGGCGCCACGCGAATTGTCGAATGCTGGGCGGACGATGTTCCCGACGGCAATTTCACCGACTTTCGCATGGCAGTGAAAGCGGAAGACAACGAAGAGGTGGTATTCAGCTGGATTGAATACCCGTCAAAAGAGATACGCGACGCCGCGAATCAGAAAATCATGGCGGACCCGCGAATGCGCGAGTTGGGGAACGAGATGCCCTTTGACGGCAAGCGCATGATTTACGGGGCTTCGTTCCCATTCTTGACGAATAATTAGCCGCTCAGGACACTTTGGTAAACAGCGCCTTGCGTTCCAGCACGTCGCCATCGGTACGAAATACCCCCCCGCCGACATAATGCAGGGTTTGTGGCCACTCCGGCTGGGGGTTAACCCGCGCGGCAACCACTTCAAAAATAAAGAAGTTATAGTTATCCACCATTGTGTCATCGTAGAGCCGACACTCGAACTGCCCGAAGCACTCTTTTATCGACGGCGCGCTAACCTTGTCACTTTTTTCTGCCGTCAGGCCAAATTCTGCGAACTTATCGACCTCATCGCCGGTGCAGTTACCGATGCGTGAAACGGTATCGATCATGCTGGCTTCCGGCAGGTTAATCACACATTCACCGCTCTGGCGAATGCGCGCAAAACTGGCGTTTCCCGCTGAGATCATGCAGCCCACCAGCGACGACGAAAACTCCAGAATCGTGTGCCAGCCCAGCGTCATAATATTGCTTTGCCCTTGCCAGTGGCTGCTGAGCAGTACCACCGGGCCAGGCTCCAGCCAGTGCCGGACATCATGCAGCGGCCAGGATTGCTTTTTCATCATGCTTCCTCCGCGTGTTAAACCACTTTTAACAGTAGCAAAACTAGGCGGCGCGCAGGTTGTTTTCCGCCCACTCAATAAACGCGTCAGGCGGCAGCGCTTTGCTGTAGAGCCAGCCCTGGCCGTACTCCACGCCATACTTCTTTAGCCACTGAAGCTGGCCTTCGGTTTCAATGCCTTCCGCCACCATCGCCAGCCTGAGCGCTTTGGCCATATCGATAATGTGCGGCGTCACGGCTTTGTACTCCAGCGCATCGACAAACGATTTATCGATTTTGATGATGTCGACATCCAGATTTTGCAGGTAGCTCAGGCTGCAATAGCCGGTGCCAAAGTCATCAATATAAATTGCGTGTCCGGCGGAGCGCAGCGCGTTGATTGCCGGGCCACTCACCGCCGGATCGGCGAAACCGCGTTCGGTGAGTTCAAGGGCGATTTGTGATGGTGAGAGCTGCCAGTGGGCGATCAAACGCGCCAGCAGATCCGGCAGGGTGGGATCAAGCAGATCAGCAGGCTCAAGGTTAATCGAAATATGCTGATCCGGGTGTTGGTGCAGCCAGGATCCGAGGGTGGAAAACACGGTTTCGATCACCAGTTTTGTCAGCTGTGGCATCAGGCCGCTGTGCACCGCCAGGGGAATAAAAATATCTGGTGCAAGGTAACTGCCATCTTTCTGCCGCCAGCGTGCCAGCGCCTCAGCGCCGACTATCTTGCCGTTATCAAGCTCAACAATGGGTTGAAAAAACACAGTAATTTCGCGTCTGTGAATAGCGTCCTGCAACTGCGCGCGCGGTGAATGCAAACGGCGCAGCAGCCTTAACATGACAAAAGCGAGCAGCAGGCTTACCAGCAAACCGAGTGGCAACCAAACCATCAATAATCGGTGCCAGTTTTTTTCCAGCGGCGCAATCGCCATCCAGGTGACAATTGCCAGCCCCATGTCCTCATCCCGTTGGATCCGGTAGACCTCGCCATTGGTCATGATGCGCGTTGGTCCCTGCTGGTTTATTTGTGCCAGCCTGGCCGCAGTCAGCCGGGGGCTTCCGGCAATGCGCTGGTGCGTTTTGGTATTGATAAGCGCGATATAAACGGGGGAAGTGCCATGCGGCAAAATATCAATAAACGACGTCGGATCGACCATCACCACATAATGCGCGCTGCCGATCGCGACCATATATTTCGCCAGACCCAAATCGTTATGGCGAGTCAGCCAGGCGCGAAAACCATCGGAGGTGATTTTTCCAGGCTCGGGGAAAGGTGGAATGTGGCTATCGGCTTGCAGTGATGAGCAGAGCGGTTGCAGCCCATCGATATACAGCACTTCACGCACATAGCGCCACGAATAAGAAATACGCCGCATCGCCAACAAATGTTCTGGTGTACAGGACGCGCCATCGTAGGCATCCAGCTCACGAAGCGCGGCTTTACTCTGGTTGATGACGCGTTGGCTACGCATTTCTGCCAGAGTGGAGTACATGTCCAGATCATTCATAAAGTTTTCTTCAGCCTGGCGGTGACTCATCCAGATACTCAGGCTCACCGGCAGGAAAATGGCGAGCACCAGAGCAACTGTCGCAAGACTCATCAGTCGTCGGTTGGTCATGATCAAAAATCCTTCTTTGATACTGATAAACGAGGAGTATCTTTTAGCCGCTGATGTTATAACACGCGGCAGCGATTGTTTTCTTTCAGGAAAGAAAGGATGAAGAAAAAAGAGTTTGTGACCCAGGATTTGCTAAGCAAAATTTATCAAATCAGTGCGCCTGGCCCGCGCAAACTCCCACCTGAACGCCAATTGGCTCAGGAGTATGGCGTTTCACGCTTTACCATCCGACAGGCGCTGGAAAAACTCGCGAGTATTGGTGTGGTGAATATTGTGCAGGGTTCCGGCATCTGGATTAACGAGCAGGCGCGCAACAATCCGCTGGTTTACAACTCCATTACCGAAAAGCGTTTTGATCAGATTCGTTTCCGCATGATTAGCCTGCATAAAAAGCGCCCGGATCGCGATGAACAGCAAATCTTTGGCCTGAACGAGGAGAGCTTTATCTGGCAGTTTTGCCGCTTGCGGTTTGTCGACGAACAAGCGGTACAGATTGAGATTTCCCGCATGCCGGTGGAAGGGTTTGCCGATCTCAACCAGCAGGTCATTGAACGCTCGATCCAGCAGTATGTGCTGGGCAAAGGCTACCGGATTTCACATCTGCTGACCACCTACCGGGCGGTGAGCGTGAGTCGCGAACAGGCGGCGCTGTTGGGATGTAAAAAGGGCAGCCCGGCAATGCACATCAGTAATCGCGGCATCCTGGAAGGCGGACAGGTGTATGAGATCAGCGACATTATTGATATCAACTACACCTGCACGTATGTCATCCCGCATAACCGCGAAAATCTCACCTTCCGCCAGGGCGGCGGCTGACGTTACGGCGTGTGGATGGCGCCGTCGGCAAGGCGGCTTTGCGTCCACTCATGTGGGCGATAGATACCAGGGCGAGCCAGCGCTTGCTGTTCGTCAAAACTCACACCAATGCCCGGTTTTTCCGGCGCGTAAACGAACCCATCTTTAACTTCCGGCGCGCCAGGAAAAACCGCGTCTGTGCTGGCGGAACGGGGGATATACTCCTGGATCGCCGCATTATGCAGATGAATATTCAAATGCGTGTTCACCGCCACACCAATGGGCGTCATATCTCCAGGCCCGTGCCAGGCCAGTCGTACGCCAAATGCCTGGCACAGAATCGCCAGTTTTAATGCCGGTGTGATGCCGCCAATTTGTGAAATGTGGCAGCGGATAAAATCGATGCGGCGATTCACAATCAACTCGTGCCACTCCGCCGGGTTGTTAAACAGCTCACCCATCGCCAGCGGTGCGCTGCTGTGCTGGCGCACTTGATCTAGCCAGGCGCTTTGCGCTGGCGGCAGAATATCTTCAATAAAATAAGGCTGATACGGCTCAAGTTGCTTCGCCAGTTGCACCGCCTGCTGCGGGAATAAGCGCTCGTGAACATCGTGCAGGATCTGCAGGCGATAACCGTATTTTTCCCGCAACGCTTTAAACATCGCCACGGTGTTGGCCATGTACTCCTGCTGATCAAAATAGGCGCCGGTTGTGGGATTTTCCGGCGTATGCAGTTGCGCAGGCGTACCGCCGTAAAAACCGAGCTGGCAGCGAATATGCCGGTAGCCCTGAGCTGCCAGTTTATCGACCGCAGTAAATAACTCTTCCAGCGTTTCGCCACTGGCATGGCTGTAAGCGGCAATGGCATCACGTGATTTCCCGCCGAGCAATTGATACAGCGGCATGCCCGCCAACTGACCTTTGATATCCCACAGCGCCATATCAACGCCGGAGATGGCGTTATTCATGATGGGGCCGTTACGCCAGTAGGCGTTGACGTTCATCATTTGCCAGAGATCTTCAATATGGTTGGCATCGCGGCCAATCAACAAGGGTTTCAGATATTCATCGACCAGCGTTTTTACCGCCAGCGGACGTTGCTGAAAGGTGGCGCAACCGTGCCCTGTGATGCCTTTATCGGTTGTCACCCGCACTACCACCAGGTTGTGGCGGTCGGGTCGGGTAATAAAACATTCGATATTCTGGATAAGCGTGGGCGTCACGGGAGCTCCTTTACAACGTGAGATAAGCGAGTGAGGGCTATTATCTTCGCCCTAATTTTGGCGAAAGGTAAACTGTTTTGTTGAATAAATTTTTTGGTCAGTTATTACTTTCGTTTTTAATTAAAAACCGAACCAATTTAAGGTTTGATGTGTTTTCGTTGCTTGTTAATTGCTAATTGTGACGCAATTCATATTTTATTGGTTTGTTTTAATATTTGGCTTTCTCTACCATTTGTGGCAATGATTAAAACGACAACATCCGGCAGGAGTTTTTATGGGGACGCAAGAAGCCATCGGCAATATTATTCGCCTGGTGGGCGGACGGGATAATATCAACAACGTCTGGCACTGTATGACACGCTTACGTTTTGACCTGATCGACGACGATAAAGTGGATCAGAACGAAATCAAAAAACTGCCGGGCGTGCTGGGGGCGCAACTGCAAAGCGACCAGTTCCAGATTGTGATTGGCCCAAAAGTGAATAGCTGGTACGAACAACTGCTGGCTATGCTGGGCAAAACGTCAGAACAAACCGCAGGGCAGGGGAAAGCGCGCAAAAGCCTGGTGTCGATGTTTATGGATACGGTATCCGGCGTGTTTGGGCCGATTGTGCCCGCCATTGCTGGCGCGGGGATGATCAAAGGGCTGCTGGCCGGGTTGATTGCGCTAAAAGTGGTGTCGGCGAAAAGCGATACGGTGATGGTTATCGATCTTATCGCCAGCGGCGTTTTCTATTTTCTGCCGTTTTTCCTCGCGGTTTCGGCGGCAAAAATATTCAAGACCAATGAATACCTCGCGGCGGCGGTTGCCGCTTGCCTGATGTATCCGTCGCTAATTGAGGCGGCAAAAGCGTTAGCGGCACATAAGGATGGTGCGATAAGCGCGTTCTGGCTGTTTAACGCACTGCCGGTGTCGGTATTTAACTACTCGGCCAGCGTCATCCCGGTTATCTTCTCGATCCTCGCGCTGAGTTACATTCATCGCTGGGTCGATAGCATCATGCCCGATGTGTTGAAAACCGTTTTTACCCCAACGTTGACGCTGTTTCTCGGCGCGCTGGCGGCGCTAGTGGTGATTGGCCCGATTGGCATTTACCTGGGCAAAGCGCTGGCGTGGTTTATTGAAGGGCTGTTTGGCGTGTCGGCGAGTTTTGCCGGGCTGATTGTCGGCGCGATTCGGCCGGTAGCGATCCTCACCGGGATGCACCATGCAATGACGCCGATTGCCTTACAGAACTTTAGCGAGCGCGGTTACGACATGCTGATGCCGATGATGTTTATGGCAAACATGGCGATTGCCGGGGCCACGTTTGCTATCTGGCGGCTGAGTAAAAACCGCCAGGATAAAACCGTTACGCTGTCGGCGGCCATCTCCGCGCTGCTGGGGATAACAGAACCGGCGCTGTTTGGCGTACTGACGCGCTACAAAAAAGCCTTTATTGCTGCCACCGTCGCAAGCTCGCTGGCCTCTGCGTTCATCGCTTTCTTCGGCGTACGGCTGTATGGCTATATTTTGTCGAGCATTTTCAGCCTGCCGGCCTATATTGGCCCGTACTTTGTCTTTGCGGTTTCAGGTGTGATCATCGCGCTTGTCCTGTCGTTTGTGCTGACCACCTTGCTGGTGGGTAAAGAGGCGCAAGAGTAATCTTATCGTCGGTGCGCCAGGCGGCGCACCAGCCTGTCGCCCGCCATTTGTACCCCCTGAACTAGCGCCACCAGAATCACTACCGTGCCGACCATCACCTGATCGTTAAACCGCTGATAGCCGTAACGAATCGCCAAATCGCCAAGACCGCCGCCGCCAATTACGCCAGCCATCGACGAGAAACCAATCAGCATAACGATAGTAAGCGTGATACTCGCCAGCAGTGTGGGTAACGCCTCCGGCAGCAGCGCTTTGGCAATCACATGCCACAGATTACCACCCATCGAGAGAATGGCCTCAATACGCCCGTAATCCACTTCATCGAGCGCGTTTTCCGTTAACCGTGCGAAGAAGGGAAACGCGCCGATGGTGACCGGCACCACGGCAGCCGTGCTGCCAAGCGTGGTGCCAATCAGCGCGCGGGTAAAGGGAATGAGCGCAATCAGCAGCACAATAAAAGGTAGTGAGCGGCCAACGTTAATCACCGCACCCAGCAAGGCATTTAGTTTTGGCATTGGCGCCAGCCCGTTCCCGCGGGAGACAAATAACAGCACGCCGACGGGCAAACCGATCAGTACGGTGAAAAAGGCCGCCAGCCCAACCATATAAATCGTCTCCAGCGTGCCGTTAAGTAGCAGCGGCCAGAGATCGTCCCAGCTCATGCGACCACGCATAATGGCCTCCCGTTGAAACCATGACGGGCCAAAAACGCCTGTTCGGCTTTTGGATCGTGCAATAGCGCCTGGCGCAGTTTTGACCACGGTGCGACCAGCAAATCGGCGATTTTTCCGCTCTCGATTAACTCGCCGTTTTCCAGCAGCGCGGCGTGATCGCACAGGGTTTTCACTACTTCCAGCTCGTGAGTGATTAGCACAATGGTGAGTTTCAGTTTTTGGTTGATATCTGCCAGTAGCTCAAGCACGGATGCGGTGGTTTGTGGATCTAACGCACTGGTGGCTTCATCGCACAGCAGCACGTCTGGCCTTGTTGCCAGCGCACGGGCGATACCGACGCGCTGTTTTTGCCCGCCGGAAAGCTGCGAGGGAAAGGCATCGGCTTTTTCACTTAAGCTGACCAGCCAGAGCAGCTCTTCAACCCGCGCCTGGCGCTGCGCTTTTGCGACGCCAGCGATGTCGAGCGGCACGGCGATGTTGTCGGCCACCGTGCGCGCATGCAGTAAATTGAAGTGCTGGAAAATCATGCCGGTGCGCAGGCGATGCTCGCGCAATGCCGCTTTGTCTAACTGCGTGATGTCGTTGCCGTTGACAATAATGCGGCCCGCTGTGGGCCGCTCCAGCAAGTTAAGGCAGCGAATTAGCGTGCTTTTGCCCGCGCCACTGCGCCCAAGGATGCCGTAAATCGCCCCCTTTGGTACGCTCAGCGAGACCTCTTTCAACGCCGGTCGGCCTGTACCGGCATAGGTTTTACTCAGCCCTTCAATCTCTATCATGACTGCGGCGCGACCGGGATCACCGAGCCGTTATATTGCTTACGGATAAACTCCGCCACCTGCGGCGAAGTGAGATCTTTCGCCAGCTCTTTGATGCGCGGATCGTTAGCCAACTGCGGATTGGTAACCAGAATATTGGCATACGGGTTGTGGCTCGCGCTCTCCAGGCCGAGCGCATCTTTCGCCGGGGTTAACCCGGCTTCCAGCGCGTAGTTACCGTTAATGACTGCCAGATCGACATCATCCAGCGAGCGTGGGATCTGCGGTGATTCGATCTCGAGGATCTTCAGATGTTTTGGGTTGTCGGCAATATCTTTCGGTGTTGCCTGCGTAGTTGCCGGGTCGGTGAACTTACTGTTGAGCTTTATTAGCCCCTGAGCTTGTAGCAGGAACAGCGCGCGGCTCAGGTTAGTCGCGTTGTTCGGAACGGCTACGGTGGCGTTGTTGGGCAGCGATTTGAAATCTTTATATTTGTGCGAGTAAATACCCAGAGGTTCGATATGGACCGTCGCGGCGACGGCAAAGGTTTTACCCAGTGCTTTTTCCTGATCCTTCAGGTAAGGAACATGCTGGAAATAGTTCGCATCGACGTCGCCGTTCGCCAGCAGTTCGTTGGCGTTAGCACCACTGGTTAGCTCGACAACTTGCAGATCCAGTTTTGGGTCGATCTTTTTGATGTAGTTAAGGATTTCTGCGTGTGGCACCGGGTCGGCAGCAACGCGCAGGGCGGCAGCCTGGGCGGAAGACCAGGCCAGTGAAAGAGACAGTGCAACCCCTGCCAGAGCGAATGCGGCATGTTTCATGATGTGTGTTCCTGTGTTGTTATTAGACGATCAGTTGTTCTGTGCGTTCGCGCAGCACATCGCGGTAATAGCGTTCCGCCACATCCGGGTGGGAGCGCAGACGCCCTTTCAGGTAGTTCCATCCTACGTCGCGCAGTAGCGGATTTTGTGGGTCGCTCTCTGGCCCGCGCGCTTCCTGTGCCAGCTCAGGTGGCAGTGTGTAAAGCGGGACGACGGCATCCAGTTGCGCGCCGAGGAAAAAGGCGATAGAGAGGCGCTGCTGACCGGCCGGGGGCGATACCACGCGGTGCACGGTGGCGCGCAGATAACCGTTTGTCACCAGCTCCAGCAACTCGCCAATATTGACCACAAAGCTGCCAGAGAGCGGTAACGCATCTACCCAGCGACCAGGTTCGACTTCGACCTGCAATCCTTTTTGCTCGTCCTGCAGCAGGAAACTGAGGAAACCCGAATCTTTATGCGCACCGACACCCTGTGAGCTTTGCGTGTTTTGCTGGCCGGGATAGCGGATCAGTTTGATGTGTTCGTTGGGCTTGCTGCCGTAGAGCGCATCAAAGGCGTTGGCTGGCAGGTGCAGCGCTTCGGCAAAGGCACGCAGCAAGGTGATTGCCATGTTGGTCATTGCCTGTTGCCAGTTAAGCAGGGCGGGTTTTAGCGTCGGTTGCGCCGTCGGCCACAAGTTTGGGCCTTGTAACCGCCGCCAGCGCGGATCATTTTCACTGAGCTGCAAGGCTGGGCGCTCCGCGCCAATATCAAACTGTTCGCGCCAGTCAGGCAGCCCGCGGGTGATTTCTGATGCTGCGCGGTTGTAGCCCCGAAAATGCGGGGAGTGGATCATCGCCACTTGCTGTTTTTGCTCATCAGAAAGCGCGAAAAATTGCCGGGCTTCGTGCTGGACAGCCTGCTGCAGCGCGTCATCCACGCCGTGGTTAATAAGGTAAAAGAAGCCGATATCGCGCGCGGCATGGCGCAGGTCGGCAAGAAAAGTGTCGCGCTCAGCGCGTTGCGTATAGCGGGCGAGATCGAGAATAGGCAGGGTTGTCGCGGTCATTGTGATCTCCGGGGACGTTAAAAAGATGTCGGTTTTGGCTCAGGGGTCGGGGGCAACAACAGCGCATTTTCTTTTCCTCACATTTGGGTGTCGTCACAGCTTGCCTGACGACAAACACTTCAACCAATAACGTTATTTTCTAATTTATGACCGGGCAGGATCATGTGCTTTTGCAAAAAACGCATAACGCGGAACGCTTGAAATGGGCAAATTAGTTCGATAGACTTTTGTTATGTTATAACAAAACAAAGGAGTGAAGAATGAGACCTGATATCCACCCCCATTACCGTACCGTTGTGTTTCACGACACCAGCGCCAATGAGTATTTCAAAGTGGGTTCGACCATTAAAACGGACCGCGAAATTGAACTGGAAGGCGTGACGTATCCGTACGTCACGATTGACGTCTCTTCCGCTTCGCACCCGTATTACACCGGTAAACAGAAAGTGATTGCTAACGAAGGCAGCGCGGCGCGTTTCCAGCAGCGTTATGGCCGCTTTTTTGCCGATAAGAAGGAGTAAATGATGCAGGTGCTGAATTCACTACGTAGCGCGAAGCAACGCCACCCTGACTGCCAAATCGTTAAGCGCAAGGGGCGTTTGTATGTGATTTGCAAATCTAACCCGCGCTTCAAAGCCGTGCAGGGTAAAAAGAAAAGACGCTAAGCGCGAAGCGATGCCAGGGAATAACGCTGCTTGCCGTCAGCACTAAAATTATCGGCGGCAAGCCAGCGTTGCAGCGCGCTATCCACGGCTTGCCATTCACTATCAATAATTGAAAACCAGTCTGTGTCGCGGTTATGGCCTTTACTCACTAATGCCTGACGAAAGCGGCCTTCAAACTGAAAACCTAAGCGTAGCGCGGCCTGGCGTGAAGGTTCGTTCAGGCTGTTGCATTTCCACTCATAGCGGCGATAGCCAAGTGTGTCGAAAACATAGCGCATCAGTAACCATTGGGCTTCTGTCGATGCCGGGGTACGGCTTAGCAGGGGCGAAAAATGCACGCTGCCCACTTCCACCACGCCGTTTTTTTCATCAATGCGCATCAACGATAAGCTGCCAACCGGCAAACCGGTTGGCTTATCGATGACGGCAAAATGAAGCTGATCGCGAAGGTCGCATACGCTGGCGACCCACGCGCCAAACGCGGCTTCATCCTGTTCGGGTTCGCGTAACAACCATGTCCAGCTACGGTTGTCGCCCGCACGTTGATGCGCCTGAAACAGCGCGGCGGCGTGGCCTGGCTGCAAGGGTTCGAGACGACAATAATCGCCTTCCAGCACTACGCGCTCGGGGAAAGGTCGTGGTTGCCAGTCCGGCAGCGCTGCGCCAATCGGCTGTTGATATATGTTGAATGCGTTCATTGTGGCTCCTTTTGATGTGCTGCCAGCGTAGCGTGGTGCTGGTTCCCTAAAAAGATCCATACCGTTATAGTCTTATGGGGCCACGATTGAGAGCGGGAAATGAACATTCCGGACGATGAGTTATATGCACTACTGCGCCAGCCGCTGGCGGCGCGCGAGGGAGCGACACGGCAGCGGACGCTTTATCTGACGCTGCGTGATGCGATACTTAACGGCAGGTTAAAATCGGGCAGCCTGTTGCCGGGTTCGCGTGTGTTGGCGCAAGCGTTGGTGCTTTCGCGTAATACCGTTAACACGGCGCTTGAGCAACTGGCGGTGGAAGGCTATGTATTGCGTGACCGGCAAGGAACGCGTGTCGCCACACTGGCAAATGTTGAACGTTCACCGCAGACGCCACCACCGGTCAGGCTGGCGCGCGGCGTACAACAGCTGCCCGGCGGTGTTCAGCGCTATTCACCCGCGCTGGCATTTACTCCTGGCATTCCCGCCGCCAACTATTTTCCGCTGGCTGTCTGGCGGCGTCTTACGGAGCGAGTATGGCGCGACGAGGGCAACGCGCTACTGAATTATGGCGCGTCAGCCGGTGAACTGCGCCTGCGCGCGGCAATTGCGCGCCATCTGGCAATTTCCCGCGGTATTCATTGCGACGCCGAACATATTGTGATCACTGAAGGTGCGCAGGAAGCACTGATGCTGTGTGTACGTTTGTTGTGCGATGCCGGTGATGAAGCGTGGGTGGAAGAGCCTGGCTATGGTGGAGCAAAAACCGCGTTTTTATCGGCGGGGTTAAATGTCACGGGAATCGGCGTCGATAATGAAGGAATGAGACTGGATATTACGGCAACTACGCCGCGCATTATTTATACTTCGCCATCGCATCAATATCCCTTAGGCCAGGTGATGAGTGCCACCCGAAGGCTGGCGCTGCTGGATTATGCCAGTCGCACGGGAAGCTGGATTATCGAGGATGATTATGACAGCGAGTTCCGCTATCCCGGCGAGCCTATTCCAGCAATGCTCGGCATGGTGGCTCATCCGCCGGTGGTCTATATCGGGACATTCAGCAAGACGCTGTTTCCCTCGCTGCGTATTGGCTTTATGGTCATGCCGCCTGCCCTGGCGCAGGCGGCCGCGCCGGTTATTGGCAGTTTATTGCGCGGCGGCCACCGGGCGGAGCAACTGACGCTGGCGCGTTTTATCGAAGAGGGACATTACACGCGCCATCTGGCGGCGATGCGGCGTCTCTATCGCAAGCGGCAGGCACATTTGCTCGAGGCGTTACACCGTGAAATGCGGGTTGAATATCATATTTATGGCGGCGGCGGTGGGTTGCATTTAGCGTTATCAATTCCGGGAATTGACGATCAGGCCCTTGTTCGCGAAGCGCACAAACTCCAGCTTGCGCCGCATGCATTAAGCCGTTTCTGGCTTAAGCAAAACGCGGCATCAAGTGGGCTAGTTCTGGGTTACGGTAATACCTCCGCCGCGCGGTTTCCGGCGGCGGTGAGTGCGCTTAACCGGCTGATTGTGCGCCAGCAGGGCGGGTTAGGGTGAAGACATCGTAAAAAGAGAGTTCGCCTTTACGCTCAACCATTTTCCGTAGCTGCGCTTTGTGTTCGTCGTCCACATTCGGCGAGCGAAGAATGGACTCAATCAAACCATCAGGCACAAAACGGGTGTTGTACCACTCGCCGTTATAACAGACGCGAAAATCGAGAACATCGATATCGTCGTAGTTGTAGCGCGGGTAAACATCGAAAAAGAAAAAGCCGTTTAGCACGACGAACAGGACAACCAACAACCATACCGAACCGGAGAGGGTTTCGGATTGCAGCATCACGGCGAGCGTAGCCAGCCAGGCCAGATACATACCGATAAACAAGCCGGGGTGATTGCGAATAAAACTGATGCTGAAGCGCGGCCGGTTATCTCGTTTCTCGCGCTGATTTATCTCTTCAATCGTTTCGGTGAGCAGCCGCTGTATCTCTGTCATCTTACGCCTTTGTTGATACTGTTTTGCAGGTGGACAGTCTATTTTAAGTTGCCACCATGTATGAAAAAAGTAACAGTTTCACCACAAAAAACGATAACAGTTACAGCGCGCTGGGGGGCAATGTCTTGATGATTTGCGCCGGGTTACCGCCGACGACCACATTAGGTGGGACATCTTTAACCACAACCGCACCGGAAGCAATGACGGCGTTATCCCCGATAGTGACGCCAGGATTAATCACCGCTCGCCCGCCAATCCAGACATTATGACCAATGGTGACGGGTTTACCATATTCAATGCCGCTTATGCGTTCCGCGGCATCAACCGGATGCGTTGCCGTGTAGATATGTACGCCAGGCGCCAGCATGCAATTGTCGCCGATATGAATAGGGCAGACATCGAGCATCACGCAATCAAAATTAGCGTAAAACGACTTACCGAGGAAAATATTGTACCCATAGTCACAGCGGAAACTGGGTTCGATATAAGCCTCTTCACTTTGACCAAGAAGATCTTGGAGGATGGCTTTGCGCTCAGCTTTTTCCTCCGGGCCTGAATGGTTATAGCGATGAAGCAACTGCCGTGCGCGCAGGCGGTCGGCACGCAAGGTTTCATCAGACGGGCGGTAGGGCAGGCCGGCTGTCATTTTTTGTTTTTCATCATTCATTGGGAGCGGATACACCTGTCACCAAGGTTGAACGCCGTGTTGCGGTAGAAAAATCTTCTATAAACATTCAGGAGAATTAGCGTACAAACTTCCACACGGAGGAGGGGATTTTGTCATAAAGCTTATTCATGGTCAGTTCTGCCAGACGATGATCCGCTGCTGAATAAAACACCGCGAGTTCCTCGTCGGGAAGTTCGTATTTATTTTTTTCAATTACACGTTCAAGAGTATCAATTGTCTGACAGCGTCTTAAACGCATCAAATAATCAATTTTTGTTAATGGTTTTTCGGACATACCTTCACCTTAGTGTTGAAAAATTAACAAGAGTGGCTAACAGGATTAGCCTTGCTTACATTGACGAAACTGCGGAACAATTTGTTACCTGTTTTACGCCATTTCTGTAAGTCGTGTGTATTTATGCCATAGCTACTGAACAACATAAACGTATCGTCGAGGTATTCGTCTATCAGTTCAATCAGCTTATTATCTTCATTGTACTTAATTTTATAATTAAGTGCGAAAGTGGCTATGTGTTCTATCAGCTCGTTTAACTGCAAATTGATTGCTGATGTAGGATCGTTAACCCACCCATGATGGCTCTCTTCAAGGTTAACAAGGCAATCATGGTACAACGTTTCGCAGAGAAATTTGAGCTGCGCGATATCATGCCTTTTCGGCGAGTATTCGTCCATAACGCATCCCCTTCTGAGTGGTAATTTTTTTACTAACCAAACGCTGTTTCAGGATGGGAAACTTCTGCTCTGACCAGAGACACAGGCTGCTTTATGATGTTGATATAACTATAAGCTAGTCTGAATAGGATTTCATGGTGCCATCATGAAAAATTACAAATAATATGTTTTCCTGTCCAAAATGGACGAAATAGCAATCAACTCAATGAAGATAAAATGTCGCGTTTATGTGCTTTATTGTTCGCGCATCCTTACGATTCATTAAGTTAGCGCAATTGAGATTATTCCTCAAATAGGAATATTTTTATACCAGGATTTTTCTGACTTAATCTGATTGTACCAGCTAATTAAGAGTATTACCTGGCGACCAAAGTTTTATCCCAAATACACAGTAATTATATGCCTTATATTTGCAGCATAAAATAAACAAAGAGACAATAAATGCTTTTAATGGCCGTTTATGGACGGATAAGTTGATGTGAAAAAGGCCGCTATGCGCGGCCTTTTCTAATATAGAGACTGAGAAACTTAGTGGTGCTCAACCTTGTGGCCGTGTTCGATATCTTCGCTGCGGCGGCTAAAGCGGCGGCGGACCACCACAAAGAACACCGGAACGAAGAAGATAGCCAGTACGGTTGCGGTGATCATCCCACCCATTACGCCGGTACCTACAGCATTCTGTGCACCGGAACCTGCACCGGAGCTGATAACCAACGGCAGTACCCCAAGGATAAACGCCAGAGACGTCATCAGGATCGGGCGCAGACGCATACGTACTGCTTCGAGCGTCGCTTCTATCAGCCCTTTGCCCTCTTTATCCATCAGATCCTTGGCGAATTCGACGATAAGTATCGCGTTCTTCGCCGACAAGCCAATGGTTGTCAGCAGGCCTACCTGGAAGTACACGTCATTGGTCAGGCCACGGAAAGTCGCCGCCAGCAATGCACCAACAACCCCCAGTGGAACCACCAGCATGACCGAGAACGGAATCGACCAGCTCTCATAGAGTGCCGCCAGACAGAGGAAGACCACAATCAGCGAAATGGCGTACAGCGCTGGCGCCTGGTTACCGGAGAGACGTTCCTGGTAGGACATCCCCGTCCAGTCATAGCCGATGCCGGTAGGCAGCTTGCTGGCCAGTTCTTCCATCATTGCCATCGCTTCACCGGTACTTTTACCCGGAGCCGCCTGGCCAAGAAGTTCCATTGACGGCAAACCGTTGTAACGTTCCAGACGCGGTGAACCATATTCCCAGTGCGTTGTGGAGAAGGCTGAGAACGGCACCATCTGACCATCGGTCGCACGGACGTACCAGTTACCGATGTCGCTTGGCAGCATGCGGTATTTCGCCTGCGACATCACGTACACTTTCTTCACGCGACCACGGTCGATGAAGTCGTTAACGTAGCTACCACCCCATGCTGCTCCCAGCGTGGTGTTGATATCGCTAATCGATACGCCCAGTGCCTGCGCTTTTTCCTGATCGATATCGATCTTGAATTGCGGTGTATCTTCAAGCCCGTTAGGACGCACGCCGACCAGTAGATCCGGATGCTGCGCGATTTCACCAAACAGCTGGTTACGCGCTTGCGTTAACTTCTCATGGCCGAGGTTAGCCTGGTCGATTAACTGGAAGTCGAAGCCGGTAGCCGTGCCCAGTTCGACAATCGCTGGCAGGTTAAAGGCGAAGACCATCGCATCTTTAATCGACGCAAAGTGCGCGCTGGCACGGCCCGCAATCGCAGGCACCTTGTTCGCTTCACCTGGACGTTCATCCCAGTTTTTCAGCGAAACGAATGCCAGGCCGGTGTTCTGACCGCGACCGGAGAAGCCGAAACCGTTAACGGTAAAGACGGAGTTAACGTTGTCTTTCTCGTTTTCCAGATAATACTTCGTCACTTCATCCAGCACTTTCTGCGTACGTTCTTGGGTCGCACCCGCAGGCAACTGAGCCATGGTCAGAAATACGCCCTGGTCTTCATCCGGCAGGAACGAACTTGGCAGACGTACAAACAGCACCGCCATGCCCGCAACGATGATGATATAGAGCAGCAAATAACGACCGGTGCTGCGCAGAATATTGCCCACGCTGTCGGTGTAATGGTGCGTGCTCTTCTCGAACATACGGTTGAACCAGCCGAAGAAGCCTTTTTTACCTTCGCCGTGATCGCCTTTTGCGACCGGTTTCAGCATCGTGGCGCACAGCGCTGGCGTCAGGATCAACGCCACCAGTACAGAGAGCACCATCGCAGAAACGATGGTGATCGAGAACTGGCGATAAATAGCGCCGGTAGAACCACCGAAGAAGGCCATCGGGATAAATACGGCTGACAGAACCAGTGCAATACCGACCAGCGCGCCCTGAATCTGCTCCATCGAGCGGCGTGTCGCCTCTTTCGGCGGCAAGCCTTCTTCCATCATCACACGCTCGACGTTTTCCACCACCACGATGGCGTCGTCTACGAGTAGACCTATCGCCAGCACCATACCAAACATGGTGAGGGTGTTTATCGAGTAGCCAAACGCGGCGAGGATGGCGAAAGTCCCGAGCAGCACCACCGGCACCGCGATGGTTGGGATAAGCGTTGCGCGGAAGTTCTGCAGGAACAAATACATCACCAGGAACACCAGCACGATCGCTTCAACCAGCGTTTTCACCACTTCGTTAATCGAGATCTTAACGAACGGGGTGGTGTCATACGGGTAAACCACTTTCAGACCGTGCGGGAAGAACGGTTCCAGTTTGGCAATAGTCGCGCGTACTGCCTCGGCGGTATCCAGTGCGTTCGCGCCGGTTGCCAGTTTAATCCCCAGACCGGCTGCCGGTTGACCGTTGTAGCGGGCGATAACGTCGTAGCTTTCGCCGCCCAGTTCGATCTTCGCGACATCACGCAGACGAACCTGCGAGCCATCGCTGTTCACTTTCAGCAGGATTTTGCCAAACTCTTCGGTCGAGGTCAGACGGGTCTGCGCGATGATGGAGGCGTTCAACTGCTGCCCTTTCACCGGCGGTGTACCGCCTAACTGACCGGCCGCTACCTGGGCGTTCTGCGCTTTAATAGCCGTAATCACGTCAACAGGCGTCAGTTGGAAGTTATTGAGTTTGTTCGGATCCATCCAGATACGCATCGCATACTGCGCACCGAACAGCTGAACATCACCCACGCCCGCAGTACGGCTGACCGGATCTTTAATGGTCGCGCCCACATAGTCGGCGATATCTTCCTGCGTCATTGAGCCATCAGTACTGATCATACCGAGAACCATCAGGAAGCTACTGGATGATTTCTCAACGCTAACACCTTGCTGCTGTACTTCCTGCGGTAACAACGGCATCGCCAGTTGCAGTTTGTTCTGCACCTGAACCTGCGCAATATCCGCATCAGTACCGGAATCGAAAGTGATAGTGATCTGCACCGTACCAGAGGAATCACTGGCAGAGGACATATACAGCAGGTTATCGATACCGTTCATGTTCTGTTCGATAACCTGCGTTACGGTATCCTGCACCGTTTTCGCATCAGCACCTGGGTAGGAAGCCGTGATCTGAATTGCCGGTGGCGCGATCGTCGGATACTGCGCTACCGGCAACTTGAGGATCGAAAGCGCCCCCGCCAGCATGATGATAATCGCGATAACCCACGCAAATATGGGGCGATCGATAAAAAACTTAGCCATGTCTTAACGGCTCCTGTTTAAGTTAAGACTTCGGTTTTTCTGACTGGCCGCCGGCCTGGGCTTGCTCTTTATTGTCAGAAGTCACTTCCTGCGCTTTCACCTGCGCGCCTGGTTTGACTTTTTGTAAGCCCGTGATGATCACCCGATCGCCGGTTTTCAGGCCATCCGTTACGAGCCATTTGTCGCCAATGGCCTGAGTCGCAGTGATATTACGGATTTCAACTTTGTCGCCTTCGCCTACAACCATCACCGTTGCATCGCCACGCGGCGTACGGGCAACGCCTTGTTGCGGAACCAGCATCGCGTTCGGATTTACACCCTCTTCAAGCTTGGCGCGCACAAACATGCCCGGCAGCAGAGTGTGGTCAGGGTTCGGGAATACCGCACGCAGCGTGATAGAACCAGTGGTTTGGTCAACAGTCACGCCAGAGAACTCCAGCGTACCGGCTTGTGAATACTGAATGCCGTCATTGGTGACCAGCTGCACTTTCGCTTTGCCGTTTTCCTGTTTCAGAGAACCATTTGCCATCTCTTGTTTCAGGCGCAGAAAGTCGTTGCTCGACTGGGTTACATCAACATAGATCGGATCAAGCTGCTGCACGGTAGTCAGCGCAGTCGTTTGCCCACTCTGCACTAACGCACCTTCCGTTACGGTTGACGTACCGGTGCGGCCGCTAATTGGCGAGGTCACTTTGGTGTAAGCCAGATTAATGCGCGCGCTTTCAACCGCTGCTTTTGCGGCGATAACCGACGCATTAGCCTGCTGAGCATCCGCCTGGGCAGTATCGTAATCCTGTTGGCTGATGTACTTGGTGCCGATCAGTTTTTTATAACGATTCACGGTCATCTGCGCGATATTCGCAGCAGCTTGCGCTTTAGCAAGATCGCCTTTCGCGCTGTCGTAAGCCGCTTGATAAGTTGCCGGATCAATCTGATAGAGCGAGACACCTGCTTCTACGTCACTGCCTTCGGTGAAGTTGCGTTTTAAAATAATGCCGCTAACCTGCGGGCGGACTTCCGCAATGCGGTACGCACTGGTTCTGCCCGGCAGTTCTGTGGTGATTTGCAGAGGTTCAGTTTTGACTGTTATGACGCCAACTTCTGGCATCTGGCCTGCTCCCTGCTGCGCAGGTTTTTCGTCACATCCTGTAAGCGCTAAGCTGCCCGAAAGCATCAGAACGACCGCCAGAGGCGTTAACCCTCTGTTTTTGTTCATAAGTAAACCTCGAGTGTCCGATTTCAAATTGATCAATGGATCAATGGCCCAAAAACCCATTGCTGCGTTTATATTATGGTCGTGCTATGGTACAAACATTCACAAATGTATGTAAATCTGACTCCTGTAAATTCACCAACATATGGCACGAAAAACCAAACAACAGGCGCTGGAGACTCGTCAGCACATTCTTGATGTCGCCATGCGTCTGTTTTCGCAGAATGGCGTTTCTGCAACGTCGCTGGCTGAAATTGCGCAGGCGGCAGGCGTGACTCGCGGCGCGATTTACTGGCACTTCAAAAACAAGTCGGATTTGTTTAGTGAAATATGGGAGCTATCAGAGTCCAGTATTAGCGATCTTGAGACTGAGTATCGGGCAAAATTCCCCGACGATCCACTCTCTGTATTAAGAGAAATATTGGTTTATATCCTTGAAGCAACAGTTGTTGAAGAACGGCGTCGCTTAATGATGGAGATCATTTTTCACAAATGTGAGTTTGTCGGCGAAATGGCGATTGTGCAAGAAGCGCAGCGGAATTTGTGCCTGGAAAGTTATGATCGAATCGAGCTTACACTTCGCGAATGTATGCAAGCAAAATTGCTGCCGGACAATCTACTAACCCGCCGCGTTGCAGTGCTTATACGCGCCTATGTTTCGGGAATTATGGAAAACTGGCTCTTTGCTCCACAATCATTTGATCTCAAAAAAGAAGCCCGTGATTACGTTTCTGTCTTGCTGGAGATGTGCCAGCTCTGCCCGACGCTGCGCGCGCTCAATGCATAAATTGCAAGCCGCCAGGATTTCTCCTGGAGGCTTCTCACATTGCTAGGTTGTTGCATAACAGCGTGATATTCTTGCGCGTGTGGCTATTCCGGCCGCCTTCCCGAACAGAAAACGATCGCTCAAATTATGTTGCACAACTATCGCACGCGAAACACGTTCGCCGCTTTTGCCGCCGCATTGTTTCTTGTCATTATTTGCCTTGCGAGTAACGTCGCCCGGGCGCAGACAACCAACGATTTGCCTTCCCGCACCGATGTGCAAAGCCAGCTTGACGCACTGAATAAGCAAAAAGAGCACTCCGCGCAGGACAAATTGGTTATCCAGGATTTAACGGAGACGCTGGACACGCTCGATAAAATTGACCGGGTCAAGCAAGAAACCGCGCTGCTCAAACAGAAAGTTGCACAAGCGCCAGACAAGCTGCGCCAGGCAACGGATGCGCTCAACGCGCTGAATGATAAAGACAACGACGACGAGACGCGTAAAACGCTGGCCTCGCTCTCTCTGCGACAGCTGGAATCGCGCGTGTCGCAACTGCTGGAAGATCTGCAAACCGCGCAAAACGACTTATCTAATTACAACAGCCAACTGGTGTCATTACAGACCCAGCCGGAGCGTGTGCAGAATTCTATGTACTCCGCTTCGCAGCAACTGCAGCAAATTCGCAACCGTCTGAACGGCACTGCGGCGGGCGAGGGCGCACTGCGTCCTTCGCAGCAAAACCTGTTGCTGGTACAGCAGGCATTACTCAATGCGCAGATCGAACAGCTGCGCAAAAGCCTCGAAGGCAACACGGTATTGCAAGATACGCTGCAGAAGCAGCGTGATTACGTCACTGCGAACAGTAATCGCCTTGAACACCAACTCCAGTTATTGCAAGAAGCGGTAAACAGCAAGCGCCTGACGCTAACTGAGAAAACCGCGCAAGAAGCGGTCACGCCGGACGAAACGGCGCGCATCCAGGCGAACCCGCTGGTAAAACAAGAGCTGGATATTAACCATCAGCTGAGTCAGAAATTGATTGCCGCGACAGAGAGCGGTAACGCGCTGGTGCAGCAGAATATCAAGGTGAAAAACTGGCTCGATCGTGCGTTGCAGTCTGAGCGCAATATAAAAGAACAGATTTCCGTATTGAAAGGCAGCTTGCTGTTGTCGCGTATTCTCTACCAGCAACAGCAGACCTTACCGTCGGCGGATGAACTGGAAGATATGACCAACCGCATTGCGGATCTGCGTCTTGAGCAGTTCGACATCAATCAGCAGCGCGATGCCCTGTTCCAGAGCGATAACTTTGTCGCCAAGCTGGAAGAGGGGCACCAGGCCGACGTTAACGACGAAGTCCATGACGCGCTGTTGCAAGTGGTGGATATGCGCCGCGAACTGCTTGATCAACTGAACAAGCAGCTTGGCAACCAGCTGATGATGGCTATCAACTTGCAGGTGAATCAGCAGCAATTGATGAGCGTGTCGAAAAGCTTGCAGGAGATCCTGACCCAGCAAATCTTCTGGGTGAACAGCAATAAGCCGATGGACTGGGAGTGGTTCAAAGCTTTCCCGAAAGCGCTGCGCGACCAGATTAAAAGCACCAAAATCACCGTTAACTGGGAAAAAGCCTGGCCAGCGGTGGCCATTGCTTTTCTGGCCGGTTTGCCATTATTGCTGATTGCCGGGGTGATTCGCTGGCGTTTGCGCTGGCTGAAAAGCTACCAGGCGAAACTCGCCGCCCAGGTTGGGCAATTGCGCAGTGATAGCCAGTTGCATACGCCGAAAGCGATTTTTATCGATCTGGTTCGTGCCTTGCCGGTCTGTTTGCTGATCCTGGCGGTCGGCCTGATCCTGCTAACCATGCAGCTAAACATTAGCGAGCTGTTGTGGGCATTCAGTAAAAAACTGGCGCTGTTCTGGCTGGTATTTGGCCTGTGCTGGAAAGTGCTGGAAAAA
This sequence comes from Kosakonia sacchari SP1, assembly GCF_000300455.3. Taxonomy (NCBI): domain Bacteria; kingdom Pseudomonadati; phylum Pseudomonadota; class Gammaproteobacteria; order Enterobacterales; family Enterobacteriaceae; genus Kosakonia; species Kosakonia sacchari. The sequence continues at coordinate 3,677,547 of NZ_CP007215.2, read as the reverse complement.
GACGGCGTGGCGGTCAGTCACTTCAATATGCCTGCCCAGCTCACCAGTCACTGGCGTCGGCAGATTGTTCGCATCAGTCTGGCATTACTGCCTTTGCATTTCTGGTCGGTGGTATCAGAACTCTCCCCGCTGCATCTAATGGATGATGTGATCGGGCAGTTTGTCATTCTGATCAACCTGTTGGTGATCACCGCGCTGGTGTGGCCGATGTTCCGCGAAAGCTGGCATGATAAAGAGTCGCACAGCATACGTCTGGTGACGGTCACCGTGCTGGCGATTGTGCCGATTGCCTTAATGGTGCTGACGGCGACGGGTTATTTCTACACCACGCTGCGCCTCTCCGGGCGCTGGATTGAAACGGTTTACCTGGTCATTATCTGGAACTTGCTTTACCAGACGGTACTTCGTGGCTTAAGCGTCGCGGCACGTCGTATTGCCTACCGACGCGCGCTGGCGCGTCGGCAGAACATGGTGAAAGAGGGCGCGGAAGGGGCTGAACCGCAAGAAGAGCCGACCATTGCGCTGGAGCAGGTTAACCAACAAACCCTGCGTATCACCATGTTAGTAATGGTGGCGCTGTTTGGCGTGGTGTTCTGGGCGATTTGGTCAGATTTGATCACCGTTTTCGCTTACCTCGACAGTATCACCTTGTGGCATTACAACGGCACTGAAGCTGGCGCGGCGGTGACGAAAAGTGTGACGCTTGGCAGCTTGCTGTTTGCGGTGATTGTCTTTGTGGTGGCATGGGCGCTGATCCGCAACTTACCGGGCTTACTGGAGGTGCTGATCCTCTCGCGGCTAAATATGCGACAGGGTTCGTCCTATGCCGTCACCACTATCCTTAATTACGTCATTATTGCCGTTGGCGCGTTAACGGTGTTTGGCTCGCTTGGCGTCTCGTGGGACAAACTCCAATGGCTCGCCGCCGCGTTGTCGGTTGGCCTGGGGTTCGGCTTACAGGAAATTTTCGGTAACTTTGTTTCCGGCCTGATTATTCTGTTTGAACGCCCGGTGCGCATAGGCGATACGGTAACCATTGGCACTTTCTCCGGTACGGTCAGTAAAATCCGTATCCGTGCCACCACCATTACCGATTTTGACCGCAAAGAGGTCATCATCCCGAACAAAGCGTTCGTCACTGAACGTCTGATTAACTGGTCATTGTCCGATACCATTACCCGCGTGGTGATCCGCATTGGCGTGGCCTATGGTTCTGACCTCGACAAGGTGAAAAAAGTGTTGCTGAAAGCGGCGATGGAGCATCCAAAAGTGATGCACGATCCGGAACCGTCCGTCTTCTTCACTACTTTTGGCGCCAGCACGCTGGATCACGAGTTGCGTCTGTATGTGCGTGAACTGCGCGATCGCAGCTATACGGTGGATGAACTCAACCGCACTATCGATAAACTGTGTCGCGAGAATAATATTGATATCGCCTTCAATCAGCTGGAAGTTCATCTGCGTAATGACAAAGGGGATGAGCTGACCGAAGTGAAGCGTGAGCTAAAAGGTGACGATCCGACACCGTCAGTTGCACAGTAAAAAGCATGGCCCCTCTCTTACGGGAGAGGGGCAGCCAGTTTTTTGTTTTCAAAGTCTTTTTTTACAATCTCTAGCGCCTTCAGCACCAGCTCAGGCGCGATATCATGCTGCTCCAGCAACATAATCAAATCCACCGCCAGCTTGACCTCATCCGGGGCATTTTCCAGTGACATTCTCTCTCCTTGGTTAACGGGTTAAGCGCGTCAGGACGCCTTCGATCTTCTCCAGCGCATGGCGGCAACGGGCGAGCCTGCCGGCAAACACTTCAACTTCCTTCTGCAACTGTTGCTGTTCAACAAGCGTAGTGACCGAACGCAAACGCTGTTCGCGTTCTTGTTTCATCGTCAGCAGTCGACGCTCATACTCCTGATGTTTCAGGCGTCTGCGCTGCCAGCGTGCGATGCCCGGCGAGGCGTGATCCCACTCGCGTAACGACCAGACGGCACTTTCACGCGTCAACGCCGCGATTTGCGCGGTCAAATGTTCCGCCAGCCAGACCACTTGTTCCACCCGCCCATGCTCAACCGCGTGGCGTAACGCCGCCATATTCGCTGTACTTTCATCAAGATAAGATTGCATCCGCGTACTGCGGGTTTGAAAAAGATGCCTGTCAAAACGGGCGCTAACCGTGGCGTGTTGCGCCAGCGGTGCGATCTGCTGGCATAGCGTCGCGAGTTGTTGTTCCAGCCTCTGTAAAAGCACGGTGCTTTTCACGCGTCTTCCCCCTGTAAATCACCCTGACTGTGCTACATTAGCCGCTCATCCTGATAACGATTCGCATTATGCAACGCACTATTTTAATCATCATAGGCTGGTTGGCGGTAGCCCTTGGTACGCTCGGCGTGGTGTTGCCGCTGCTCCCGACCACCCCTTTTATATTGCTGGCGGCATGGTGCTTCGCCCGCTCTTCGCCGCGTTTTCATCAGTGGTTGCTCTACCGTTCCTGGTTTGGCGGCTATCTGCGCCACTGGCAGCAGTACCGCGCGATGCCACCGGGCGCGAAGCCGCGCGCGATTGCGGTCATCCTGGTTACGTTCGCCATTTCATTATATTTCGTGAACATGCTATGGGTTCGAATTCTGTTACTGGTCATTCTGGCCTGTCTGCTTTTCTTTATGTGGCGCATCCCGGTGATTGACGCAAAGCAACAAAAACCATAAAGCGCAGCGAAGGCAGTTGCAATTGTGGCGGACTGCCAGTAAATTCGAGCGTTTTCGAGCACGGGTGCGGCTGATTAAATGTTAATCAGTGGTTACATCAAACCTTCAACGCGCGTACCGTGAGTAATACCGTTTCTATCAGGCAAAAAATCCATGACAGCGACTGCGCAGCAGCTTGAATTTCTTAAAAACAGCATCAAAAGCATTCAGGATTACCCGAAACCGGGCATCCTGTTCCGTGATGTCACCAGTTTGCTGGAAGACCCGAAAGCGTACGCTCTCAGCATTGAACTGCTGGTTGAGCGTTATAAAAACGCCGGGATCACCAAAGTTGTCGGTACCGAAGCGCGCGGCTTCCTGTTTGGCGCGCCGGTCGCACTGGGTCTGGGCGTCGGTTTTGTACCGGTGCGTAAACCGCGTAAACTGCCGCGCGAAACCATCGCCGAAAGCTATGAGCTGGAGTACGGCACCGATCAGTTAGAGATCCACGTTGATGCGATCCAGCCCGGCGATAAAGTGCTGGTGGTGGACGATCTGCTGGCAACTGGCGGCACCATTGAGGCGACGGTAAAACTGATTCGCCGTCTGGGTGGAGAAGTGACCGACGCCGCATTCATCATTAATTTGTTCGACCTCGGCGGCGAGCAGCGCCTGCAAAAACAGGGCATTACCAGCTACAGCCTGGTGCCGTTCCCGGGCCATTAATCGCGCTGTTTACACCAATTACCTCCATTCCTCACGCCTGAGGGATGGAGTGTATTCACAGCATGGCTGTGTTAGCATTATCCCTTCGTAAATCCACCTTCCAGCGTTTCAGAGCCTGCCAATGAGTTATCAGGTCTTAGCCCGAAAATGGCGACCACAAACTTTTGCTGACGTCGTCGGCCAGGAGCATGTGCTGACCGCACTGGCGAACGGCTTATCTTCAGGACGCATCCATCATGCGTATCTGTTTTCTGGCACCCGTGGCGTCGGAAAAACCTCTATTGCCCGCTTGTTGGCGAAGGGGCTTAACTGCGAAACCGGCATCACCGCCACGCCGTGCGGCGTCTGTGATAACTGCCGCGAAATCGAGCAGGGCCGCTTTGTTGATTTAATAGAGATTGACGCCGCCTCGCGCACCAAAGTGGAAGACACGCGCGATCTGCTGGACAACGTACAGTACGCACCGGCGCGCGGACGTTTCAAAGTTTATCTTATTGATGAAGTGCATATGCTCTCGCGTCACAGCTTTAACGCGCTGTTAAAGACGCTGGAAGAGCCGCCCGAGCATGTCAAATTCCTGCTGGCGACCACCGACCCGCAAAAACTGCCGGTGACCATCCTCTCCCGTTGCTTGCAGTTTCATCTTAAAGCGCTGGATGTCGACCAGATCCGTAATCAGCTCGAACATATTCTCGATGACGAGAAGATTGAGCACGAGCCCCGCGCGCTGCAACTGCTGGCGCGCGCCGCTGACGGCAGCCTGCGTGATGCGTTGAGTCTGACCGACCAGGCGATAGCCAGCGGCAATGGTCAGCTTTCTGCCGAAGTGGTCAGTTCAATGCTCGGCACGCTGAATGACGATCAGGCGCTTTCGCTGGTTGAAGCGGTCGTCGCCGCCAATGGCGAACGCGCAATGTCGCTGGTGAACGATGCGGCCTCGCGCGGCGTTGAGTGGGATGCGTTGCTACTGGAAATGCAAACGTTATTGCACCGTATCGCGATGGTTCAGCTTACGCCTGCGGCGCTTGGCAGCGATATGGCACCGGTTGAACACCGTCTGCGCGAACTGGCTCGCACGGTGCCGCCAGCCGATGTGCAGCTCTATTACCAAACGCTGCTGATTGGCCGCAAAGAACTGCCGTTTGCGCCGGACAGGCGTATGGGCGTCGAGATGACGCTGCTGCGCGCGCTGGCTTTCCACCCGCGTATGCCGCTGGCCGCGCCGGAAGCTCCACAACAATCTTTTGCTCCCGTGGCACCCACGGCGGTGGTCTCGCCGCAGCAGGTTGTTGCCGCACCGCAAATGCCTTCGCAGATGCCGCCGCCGCAAGATGCGCCGATGCCCGACGCAACCAGCCAGGTGCTGGCAGCGCGCAGACAACTGCAACGTGCCCAGGGAGCAGACAAAGCAAAAAAGAGTGAACCGGCAGCCGCAACCCGCGCGCGGCCGGTGAGTAACGCCGCGCTGGAACGACTGGCTTCGGTGACCGAGCGTGTACAATCGCGTCCGGCTCCGTCGGCGCTCGAACAGGCTCCGGCCAAAAAAGAAGCCTACCGCTGGAAAGCGACAACAGTCGTGGAAACGGTAAAAGAAGTTGTTGCCACACCAAAAGCGTTGAAAAAAGCGCTTGAGCATGAAAAAACGCCAGAGCTGGCGAAAAAACTGGCGGAAGAAGCGATAGAACGCGACGCCTGGGCGAAAGAAGTCAGCCAGCTTAAATTGCCGAAACTGGTCGAGCAGGTTGCGCTGAACGCCTGGAAAGAGCAGGACGGCGAACGAATATGCCTGCATTTGCGTAGCTCCCAGCGCCATCTAAACTCGCAGGGCGCGTTGAAAACGCTGGGCGAGGCGCTGAGTGAATTACACAGCGCGGCGGTTGAACTGACTATCATTGAAGATGATAATCCGGCAGTGCGTACGCCGCTGGAGTGGCGCCAGGCAATCTATGAGGAAAAACTTGCGCAGGCGCGCGAGTCGATCATTGCGGATAACAACATCCAGACGCTGCAACGCTTTTTCGATGCGGATCTGGACGAAGAGAGTATCCGCCCCCTTTGACGGGCAGCTGCGGCTACCCGTTTTCAACCCTGAATGTGACTTATCACTCTGGTCAGTCACCACAGCTAAAGAGAGAAGCCTATGTTTGGAAAAGGCGGTCTGGGTAACCTGATGAAGCAGGCCCAGCAGATGCAAGAAAAAATGCAGAAAGTGCAGGAAGAGATCGCGCAGCTGGAAGTGACCGGCGAATCGGGCGCGGGTCTGGTGAAAGTGACCATCAACGGCGCACATAACTGCCGCCGCGTGGAGATCGATCCGAGCCTGCTGGAAGACGACAAAGAGATGCTGGAAGATCTGGTTGCCGCTGCTTTTAACGATGCTGCTCGCCGCATTGACGAAACGCAGAAAGAGAAAATGGCTTCCGTCTCTTCCGGTATGTCTCTGCCGCCAGGCTTTAAGATGCCGTTCTGATGCAGACCAGCCCGCTGTTAACGCAGCTTATGGAAGCACTGCGCTGCCTGCCGGGCGTTGGCCCGAAGTCGGCGCAGCGTATGGCGTTTACGCTGTTGCAGCGCGATCGCAGCGGCGGCATGCGGCTGGCACAGGCGCTCACTCGGGCGATGTCGGAAATCGGCCACTGCGCCGATTGCCGCACGTTCACAGAGCAGGAAGTCTGCAATATTTGCAGCAACCCGCGACGCCAGGAAAACGGTCAAATCTGTGTGGTGGAAAGCCCGGCAGATATCTACGCCATTGAGCAGACCGGGCAGTTTTCCGGTCGTTACTTTGTGCTGATGGGGCATCTGTCACCGCTCGACGGCATCGGCCCGGACGACATTGGCCTTGACCGGCTGGAACAGCGTCTGGCGTCCGAGAAAATCCAGGAACTGATCCTCGCCACCAATCCGACGGTGGAAGGCGAAGCGACCGCTAACTATATTGCTGAGCTTTGCGCGCAGTATGGTGTGGAAGCCAGCCGTATCGCCCACGGCGTGCCGGTGGGCGGCGAACTGGAAATGGTTGACGGGACGACGCTGTCGCACTCGCTGGCTGGCCGCCACAAGATTCGTTTTTAACCAAACGGAGGCAGAAATTTTTGCCTCCGCTTGAAATTTCCCGCCAATATCCCCACTTCTCCCTCAACGCATTTTTACCTTGTAAATGGCATTGTTGAGGTTTTCCCAATGAAAGGACAAGAAACTCGCGGTTTTCAGTCTGAAGTGAAACAGCTTCTGCACTTGATGATCCATTCTCTTTATTCGAACAAAGAAATCTTCCTGCGTGAGCTTATCTCCAACGCCTCGGATGCGGCGGACAAACTGCGTTTTCGCGCGCTGTCCAAACCGGAACTGTACGAAGGCGATGGCGATTTGCACGTGCGCGTCTCCTTTGATAAAGAGAACCGTACGCTGACCATTGCCGATAACGGCATTGGTATGACGCGTGATGAAGTGATCGACCACCTGGGGACGATTGCAAAATCGGGCACCAAGGCGTTTCTGGAATCAATGGGTTCCGATCAGGCAAAAGACAGCCAACTGATTGGCCAGTTCGGCGTCGGTTTCTATTCGGCATTTATCGTTGCCGATAAAGTGACCGTGCGCACCCGCGCGGCGGGTGAAAGCGCTGAAAACGGCGTGTTCTGGGAATCCGAAGGCGCGGGTGAATACACCGTTGCCGATATCACCAAAGCCGATCGCGGCACCGAAATCACGCTGCACTTGCGTGAAGGGGAAGACGATTTCCTCAACGACTGGCGCGTTCGCTCAATCATCAGCAAGTATTCCGACCATATCGCCCTGCCGGTAGAGATCGAAAAACAGGAAGAGAAAGACGGCGAAACCGTGGTTTCCTGGGAGAAAATCAACAAAGCGCAGGCGCTGTGGACGCGTAACAAAGCAGAAATCAAAGACGACGAATACAACGAGTTCTACAAACATATCTCCCACGACTTTACCGATCCGCTGATCTGGAGCCACAACCGTGTGGAAGGTAAACAGGAGTACACCAGCCTGCTTTACATTCCGTCGCAGGCCCCGTGGGATATGTGGAACCGCGATCATAAACACGGCCTGAAACTCTACGTTCAACGCGTGTTTATCATGGATGAAGCCGAACAGTTCATGCCGAACTATCTGCGCTTTGTGCGCGGCCTGGTGGATTCTAACGACCTGCCGCTCAACGTTTCGCGTGAAATCCTGCAGGACAGCAGCGTCACGCGCAGCCTGCGTACCGCGCTGACCAAACGCGTGCTGCAAATGCTGGAAAAACTGGCGAAAGATGACGCGGAAAAATACCAGACCTTCTGGCAACAGTTTGGCCTGGTGCTGAAAGAGGGCGCGGGCGAAGATCACGCGAACCTGGAAACCATCGCCAAATTGCTGCGCTTTGCCTCCACGCACAACGACTCTTCCGCACAAACTGTGTCGCTGGAAGAGTATGTGTCGCGCATGAAAGAAGGGCAGGAAAAAATCTATTTCATCACTGCCGACAGCTACGCCGCGGCGAAGAGCAGCCCGCATCTGGAGCTGCTGCGTAAGAAAGGCATTGAAGTGCTGCTGCTTTCCGATCGCATCGACGAGTGGATGATGAGCTACCTGACCGAGTTCGACGGCAAGCCGTTCCAGTCAGTTGCCAAAGCCGACGCTTCGCTGGATAAACTGGCAGACGAAGTGGATGAAAGCACAAAAGAAGCTGAAAAAGCGCTGGAGCCGTTCGTTGAGCGCGTTAAAACACTGCTCGGTGAGCGCGTGAAAGAAGTCCGTCTGACCCATCGTCTGACCGATACGCCAGCCGTTGTCGTGACCGATGCTGACGAAATGAGCACCCAGATGGCGAAACTGTTTGCTGCTGCGGGTCAGAATGCGCCAGAAGTGAAATACATTTTCGAGCTCAACCCGGATCACGCCCTGGTGAAACGCGCGGCTGATACACAAGACGAAACCCAGTTTAACGAATGGGTCGAGTTACTGCTGGATCAGGCGCTGTTCGCCGAACGCGGTACGCTGGAAGATCCAAACCAGTTTATTCGCCGGATGAACCAGTTGCTGGTGTCATAAGCAGACATCATCGATCAATTAGGGAGGCCTCAGGCCTCCCTTTTTTGTCCATAGAAAACCCCAGCTAGGCTGAGGGGCTGGAAAGTTTTCAGCTTTAAGCCAGTTTTTATCTCTGTATCCCCGCATTCCCGGCTTGGCAATGTTACCGGGCACTTTCCTCTCTGACTCTCACACACCTTAAGAAAACGTATCATTAACCGTTTCAGCCGATCCCGCTTCCTTGAGCGCCGGTCGTTCTGGTGTTATCTTTTAGCGCTTTTTGAAAAATTGAACCAACATTTGAGGGGATTTTCGCAATGCGTATTATTCTGCTTGGCGCTCCGGGCGCGGGTAAAGGAACTCAGGCTCAGTTCATCATGGAGAAATACGGTATTCCGCAAATCTCTACCGGTGACATGCTGCGCGCCGCTGTTAAATCTGGCAGCGAACTGGGCAAACAGGCAAAAGACATCATGGACGCGGGCAAGCTGGTCACTGACGAGCTGGTAATTGCGCTGGTGAAAGAGCGTATTGCCCAGGAAGATTGCCGCAACGGTTTCCTGCTGGACGGTTTTCCGCGCACTATTCCGCAAGCGGACGCGATGAAAGAAGCCGGTATCAAGGTTGATTTCGTACTTGAGTTCGACGTGCCGGATGAGCTGATCGTCGATCGCATTATCGGCCGCCGCGTTCACACTGCTTCCGGTCGCGTTTACCACATCAAATTCAATCCGCCGAAAGTGGAAGGCAAAGACGACGTGACCGGCGAAGAGCTGACCACGCGTAAAGACGATCAGGAAGAGACCGTGCGTAAACGCCTGGTGGAATACCATCAGATGACCGCGCCGCTGATCGGCTACTACCAGAAAGAAGCGCAGGTGGGTAACACCCAATACGCGAAAGTTGACGGCACCAAAGCCGTTGCTGATGTACGCGCAGAGCTGGAAAACATCCTCGGCTAATCGCGCCCGCTCACCCGGACTCTCCGGGTGAGAATTTTTCTCATCTTACCTATCGCAGCAATGGGTTTCGTTTAACCGCTTTTACGCTACAATTACTAACCATTCAAAAGGTTAAGAGGCGTGAATGAGTCAGGCGAAAACCGGCATCCTGCTTGCCAATCTGGGCACTCCCGATGCCCCGACCCCCGAAGCGGTGAAACGCTATCTGCGGCAATTCTTGAGTGACAGACGCGTGGTCGATACGCCGCGTTTATTGTGGTGGCCGCTACTTCGCGGTGTGATCCTGCCCATTCGTTCTCCCCGCGTCGCCAAACTCTATCAATCTGTGTGGATGGAAGAGGGCTCGCCGTTAATGGTTTACAGCCGCAGGCAGCAGCGAGCGCTGGCGGCGCGTTTGCCGGACGTGCCGGTGGTGCTTGGCATGAGTTACGGCTCGCCGTCGCTGGAAAGCGCGGTCGATGAACTGCTGGCACAAGAGGTCGAGCATATTGTGGTGCTGTCGCTCTACCCGCAATACTCCTGTTCCACCGTTGCGGCAGTGTGGGACGAGCTGGCGCGCATCCTGGCGAAAAAACGCCATATTCCGGGCGTCTCTTTTATTCGCGACTACGCCGACAACGCGGATTACATCGCAGCGCTCGCCAACAGCGTGCGTGCCTCGTTTGCGCAGCATGGCGAGCCGGATTTGCTGCTGCTTTCTTACCACGGCATTCCGCAGCGTTATGCTGCAGAAGGGGATGATTACCCGCAGCGCTGCCGCGATACGACGCGCGAGCTGGTGTCCGCGCTCGACTTACCGCCGGAAAAAGTGATGATGACGTTCCAGTCACGCTTTGGCCGCGAGCCGTGGTTGACGCCATACACCGATGAAACGCTGAAGATGCTCGGCGAGAAAGGTGTGAAGCATATTCAGGTGATGTCACCGGGCTTTGCAGCCGACTGCCTGGAAACGCTGGAAGAGATAGCCGTGCAAAACCGCGAATTCTTCCTTGAGGCCGGTGGCGAAAAATATGAGTACATTCCGGCGCTTAATGATTCTCCTGAACATATCGAGATGATGGTCAATCTGACCGCTAAATATCGCTGATCGCAGGGCGGGCTGAGAGTGTGTTAACATTCCCAGCCCGAATGTATAGCGCTTATTACAATCATGAAATTTCCCGGTAAACGTAAATCCAAACACTATTTCCCCGTTAATGCCCGCGACCCGCTGTTACAGCAAATTCAGCCCGAGAGCGAATCTGGTACATGTTGGGTGGTCGGTATCGACCAGACGCTGGTGGATATCGAGGCGAAAGTGGACGATGCGTTTATTACCCGTTACGGCCTCAGTGCGGGTCATTCGCTGGTGATCGCCGATGATGTCGCGGAAGCGCTCTACCAGGAACTGGTCAGTAACGACCTGATCACACACCAGTTTGCGGGTGGCACCATTGGCAACACTATGCATAACTACTCGGTGCTGGCGGATGACCGCTCGGTGCTGCTTGGCGTCATGTGCGACAACGTGAAAATCGGTAGCTATGCCTACCGCTATCTGTGTAATACCTCCAGCCGCACCGATCTCAACTACCTGCAAGGGGTGGATGGCGCGATTGGCCGCTGTTTCACGCTGATTAGCGACAGCGGCGAGCGCACCTTTGCTATCAGCCCTGGCCATATGAACCAGTTGCGCCCGGAGAGCATCCCGGAAGCGGTGATCGCCGGGGCGTCCGCGCTGGTGCTCTCCTCTTATCTGGTACGCTGTAATCCCGGCGAACCGATGCCGGAAGCCACCATGCAGGCGGTGACCTACGCCAAAAAACACAACGTGCCGGTGGTGCTGACGCTGGGCACCAAATATGTGATTGCCGATAACCCGCAGTGGTGGCGCGATTTCCTCAAAGAGAACGTCTCGATTCTGGCGATGAATGAAGAGGAAGGCTACGCGCTGACCGGCGAAAGCGATCCGCTGCTGGCGGCCGATAAAGCGCTGGATTGGGTTGATCTCGTACTGTGTACCGCAGGCCCAATTGGTTTGTATATGGCCGGTTTCACCGAAGAGGAAGCGAAGCGCAAAACGCAGCATCCGTTGCTGCCGGGGGCGATTGCCGAATTCAACCAGTACGAGTTCAGTCGTGCGCTGCGCCACAAAGATTGTGAACATCCGCTGCGTATTTACTCGCATATTGCGCCGTACATGGGCGGGCCGGAAAAAATTATGAATACCAACGGCGCGGGTGATGGCGCGCTGGCGGCGTTGCTGCATGACATCACCGCCAACAACTATCACCGCACCAACGTGCCGAACTCCAGCAAGCATAAATTCAACTGGCTGACGTACTCTTCGCTGGCGCAGGTGTGCAAATATGCCAACCGTGTCAGTTACCAGGTGCTGAACCAGCACTCGCCGCGTTTAACGCGCGGTCTGCCGGAACGCGAAGACAGCCTCGAAGAGGCGTACTGGGAACGTTAAGATGATTGCCCGACGAAGCCGGGCAGACAAGAAGATGAAACAAGGCCGGAGCCGCGTAAGCACTCCGGCCTTATTTATCCTTGCATGAACACCACCTCCTATGGAGGTGGTCAGCAACAAGTTGGCTCTGCCAATAATGCTACTCATGGGAAAATCCGAATCCGTTATCCCCATAACTGATAAGGATTTAACCATGAGTAGATTCCAGAGAGCATCTCATGTGCTCTGGTGTTGTCAATATCATATCGTTTGGACACCCAAGTACCGATTTCGCATCCTGAGGAACAATGTTGGCAAAGAGGTCTATAAACAGATAAGGATCTCAAGTGAACAGCTCGGGATAGAAGTGGTGGAGCTGAATGTCCAGATAGATCATGTTCATTTGCTGGTAAAAGTGCCACCACGGCTTTCAATTTCCCATGTAATAGGTCACTTAAAGGGTAAAACAGCCCTTCGATTGTTCAGTAAATTTCCTTATCTACGGAAGAATAAGTTGTGGGGCAATCACTTCTGGGCACGGGGTTACTGCGTGGATACCGTAGGTATAAACGAAGAAATGATAAGAAAGTACGTGAAGTACCAGGAAAAGCATGAAGTTGAAGAGAGCCAACTTCCACTAAAAGAGGTGTGAAGGGAAGGCTCTCAGAGTCTGGACTTAGTACGCCCCTATGGGGCGCTATCAATGCCACCTGCTATGCAGGTGGTTTTTTACTAACCTGTTACGGCTTCTTCGACCGGCGGTTTTTCCAGCAATGTCAGCATAGTGTTGGCGATTTCACGCTCGCCCATAACCACCTGGTTCGCGCCACGTTCGGTGATGTAATCCACTTCATCGTCGTAGTGCGCGCGGGCGATAATTTCAATATTCGGGCACTTTTCACGCGCGGTGGCGACAATCTCCCCGGCTTCGTAACCGTTCGGAATAGTGAGTAACAACCAGCGGGCGCAATCGAGATGTGCCAGGTTCATGATCTCTTCGTTCGCCGCATTGCCCAGCACCACACGTATACCGCGCTCACGCAGTTCATCCACGCGAGTACGTGACGTTTCAATCACCACCAGCGGAATGCCCTGCGCCATCAGTTTTTCACCCAGCAGGCTGCCAACGCGGCCAAAACCTACCAGCAGCGCGTGGTTACAGATATCCACCGGGATCTGTTTCTCTTCTTCGATGGCCTCTTCCAGTGTTTGCTCTTCCAGCGTCTCGGTTTTATCGAGGTATTTTTCCAGCAGGGTAAACAGCACCGGGTTGAGCATAATCGACAGAATCGCGCCCGCCAGCACCAGATTTTGCCCGGCCTGCGGCAGCAGGTTCAGCGACATACCGAGGCCCGCAAGAATAAAGGCGAACTCACCGATCTGCGCAAGGCTTGCGGCAATGGTCAGCGCGGTGCGCGGCGAGTGGCCAAACATGCGCACCAGCAGGAATGCGGCAACGGATTTACCAAAGATGATGATCGCCAGCGTAGCGAGCACCGCCAGCGGTTGCTCGATGAGCACCAGCGGATCAAACAGCATACCGACGGAGACAAAGAACAGTACCGCAAACGCGTCGCGTAGCGGCAGCGTATCGTGCGCTGCACGGTGGCTCAGTTCGGATTCGTTCAGCACCATCCCGGCAAAGAACGCGCCCAGCGCGAACGAAACATCAAACAGCTCGACTGCACCGAAGGCGATACCGAGCGCCAGCGCCAGCACGGAGAGCGTAAACAGCTCGCGTGAGCCGGTCGCCGCGCTGCGCGCCATGATCCACGGCACCAGACGGCGGCCAACCAGCATCATGATGGCGATAAAGGCCACCACTTTACCGATGGTGATGCCCATATCCACCGCCAGCGATGCCAGCCCGACATTGCCTTTTTCCACCATTCCGGCGACGGCAGGCAGCAACACCAGCGTTAACACCATCACCAGATCTTCCACAATCAGCCAGCCGATGGCGATTTGCCCACGCTGGCTGTCGATAAGCTGCCGCTCCTCAAGCGCGCGCAGCAGCACCACGGTACTGGCGGTGGAGAGGCAAAGCCCAAAGACGATGCCGGTCATCAGTGACCAATCCAGCATTGCGGAAAGCGCCATACCCAGTAGCGTCGCAACAGCAATCTGCGCGATCGCACCGGGAATGGCGATGGACTTTACCGCCATCAGATCCTTCAAAGAGAAATGCAGCCCAACACCGAACATCAGCAAAATCACGCCCAGCTCCGCAAGCTCAGGTGCGAGTTGGGTATCGGCGACAAAACCCGGTGTAAACGGCCCGGACAATACACCCGCTAACAGGTAGCCCACCAGTGGCGAAATACGCAGTTTATTGGCAAGCATGCCGAGGATAAAAGCGAGCACAAGGCCGCCGACAATGGTGGTGATAAGCGGTGTGGCGTGATGCATTCCGTCTCCTTTCGTTGATGCGTGGATCCCGCGGTTAAAAACCGACAACTGCGTTACAGTTTATGACAATTTTCGCCAGTATGTTTATGAATAATTGTTGAATTATGAAGAAAACAGCAATTTAACTGAAAAAAGATAGTCAGCGGGGTATCCGTAACAGAAATCATGCGCCAGGCGCAGGCAGACAAGAGAAAGCAGCGGCCAAAGTATGACTTTGGCCGTGAGGAAATCAGTGTTGCGGGCGGTTATCAGGCAAGAATATGGTCAGAATCCCGAGTAATGGCAGGAAAGCACATATTTTATAGACCAATTCGATGCTGGTATGATCGGCAACCAGCCCTAACACTGCTGCGCCAAGGCCGCCCATCCCGAAGGCAAAGCCAAAAAACAGCCCGGAAACCATGCCGATACGACCGGGTAACAGCTCCTGCGCATAGACCAGAATGGCTGAAAAGGCGGAGGCGAGTACGAAACCAATAATCACCGTCAAAATCCCGGTCCAGAAGAGCGTGGCGTAGGGCAAAAGCAGGGTAAACGGCGCGACGCCGAGGATAGAGCCCCAAATCACATATTTTCTGCCAATCTTATCGCCCAGTGGCCCGCCAATGACCGTACCTGCAGCGACCGCGAACAGGAAGATAAACAGATGCATCTGGGCGTTTTGCACCGATAAATCAAACTTTTGCATTAAATAAAAGGTGAAATAGCTGCTAATGCTCGCCATATAGAAGTATTTCGAGAAAATCAGGATCAGTAGCACGCAAACCGCCAGTACCACTTTGTTGCGTGGCAGCGGATTGATCACTGAAACGGGTTTTTTACCTTTATTGACGCGATGCTGAGCGGCGTACCAGCGGCTTACCTGCATCAGCACAATAATTGCCAGCAGGGCAGCCAGCACAAACCAGGCAACATTGCCTTTGCCGTAAGGCGCAATGATCACCGCCGCCAGCAATGGCCCAAGCGAGGCACCAAAGTTGCCGCCGACCTGAAAGATGGATTGCGCCAGTCCGTGACGTCCGCCGGACGCCATACGCGCCACGCGCGACGATTCCGGGTGGAAAACCGATGACCCCGTTCCTACCAGCGCGGCAGCAATCAGCACGGTGGTAAAACTCCCCGCCAGTGCCAGCAGCACCAGACCGCTTAAGGTGAAACACATACCGATGGGCAGGGACCACGGCATCGGGTGTTTATCGGTTAAATAACCAACCACCGGCTGGAGCAGCGAGGAGGCGACCTGGAAGGTCAGCGTGATAAAGCCAATCTGCACAAACGACAGGGAAAAATCGGCCTGCAGTAGCGGGTAAATCGCCAGCAGCAGGGACTGAATCATATCGTTAAGCAGATGCGAGAGGCTGATAGCGCCAAGGATACCGAACGAGGTGTGCGCAGCAGGTGATGTCTGCGACGTTTCACTGATTGCCATAAATACCACGTATGTTGTCAGAAGCGGTTAAGGATAAAGCACGGTAATGATTCTCTGATTACCATACCTTTGCTGAAAGTTTGAAGGAAGTTGCGATTCTGAATACATATTTGTCTATTATTTGCAGGCGCTGTAATTTCTCAGTTTATCAATGGGTCAGGGAGGGAAGCATGAGATTGTTAAAGAAGAGCATTACGCTGGGGCTGCTGGCGGCGATGGGCGTTGCCAGCTGGCAGGTACAGGCTTACGAGCAGGATAAGACCTATAACATAACCATCCTGCATACCAACGATCACCACGGTCATTTCTGGCGCAGTGATTACGGCGAGTATGGTTTATCGGCGCAGAAAACGCTGGTTGATGGCATTCGCAAAGAGGTAGCGGCCGAAGGCGGCAGTGTGCTGCTGCTTTCCGGCGGCGATATCAACACCGGGGTACCGGAATCGGATTTACAGGACGCTGAACCCGATTTTCGTGGCATGAACCTGATTGGCTACGATGCGATGGCCGTGGGCAACCATGAGTTCGACAACCCGCTTAGCGTACTGCGCCAGCAGGAAAAATGGGCCAAGTTCCCGTTCCTTTCCGCCAACATTTACCAGAAAAGTACCGGCGAGCGCCTGTTTAAGCCGTGGATGATGTTTAATCGTCAAGGGCTGAAAATTGCCGTTATTGGGTTAACCACCGACGACACGGCGAAAATCGGCAACCCGGAATTTTTCACCGATATCGAATTCCGCAAACCGGCCGACGAAGCGAAGCTGGTGATTTCTGAGCTGAATCAAAACGAAAAACCGGATGTTATTCTGGCGACAACGCACATGGGCCATTACGACAACGGCGAGCACGGCTCGAATGCGCCGGGCGATGTCGAGATGGCGCGCAGCCTGCCAAAAGGCGCGCTGGCAATGATTGTGGGTGGTCACTCACAAGATCCGGTCTGCATGGCATCTGAAAATAAAAAACAGGTCGATTACGTTCCTGGAACTCCGTGTGCGCCGGATCAGCAAAACGGCATCTGGATTGTGCAGGCGCATGAGTGGGGCAAATATGTCGGCCGCGCGGATTTCCAGTTCCGTAATGGCGAGATGAAACTGGTACGTTACCAGTTGATTCCGGTCAACCTGAAGAAGAAAGTCACCTATGACAACGGCAAAAGTGAGCGCGTACTTTACACGCCGGAAATTGCCGAAAACCCGCAGATGCTCTCCCTGTTAACGCCGTTCCAGAACAAAGGCAAAGCGCAGTTAGAGGTGAAAATCGGTAACGCGAATGGTCATCTGGAAGGCGATCGCAGCAAAGTACGCTTTGTGCAGACCAACCTCGCACATGTGATCCTCGCCGCGCAAATGGCGCGTACCGGCGCGGATCTGGCGGTGATGAGTGGCGGCGGTGTGCGTGACTCTATCGAGGCGGGTGACATCACTTACAAAGACGTGCTGAAAGTGCAACCGTTCGGCAATACGGTGGTGTATGTGAATCTGACCGGTAAAGAGCTAACGGATTACCTCACCGCGGTGGCGCAGATGAAGCCGGATTCCGGCGCGTATCCGCAGTTTGCCAACGTCAGTTTTGTGGCAAAAGGCGGCAAGCTAAATGATCTGAAAATCAAAGGGGAACCGGTCGATCCGGCGAAAAGCTACCGTCTGGCAACGCTCAGTTTTAACGCCACCGGCGGGGATGGCTATCCGCGTCTGGATGATAAAGCAGGCTATGTGAATACCGGTTTTATTGACGCTGAAGTGCTGAAAGAGTACATCCAGAAAAACTCACCGCTGGATGTGAATGCTTACGAACCTAAAGGGGAGGTGAGCTGGCAGTAACCAGCTCCTCATCCGTCAATCGCGGCGGGCGATATCGGCAAATTTCGCATCCAGCATTTTTGCCAGATCGCTCGCCGCCAGTTCAATATCCAGCCCGCGTTTACCGCCGGAAACATAAATGGAAGCGAAGCCTTGCGCGGGGGCATCAATTAGCGTCGGCAGACGTTTTTTCTGCCCCAACGGGCTGATGCCGCCCACCAGATAGCCTGTAGTGCGCTGGGCGACCAGCGGATCGGCCATATCGACTTTTTTCGCGCCAAGCGCTTTGGCGACTTTTTTCAGATCTAACTGCCCGGCAACCGGCGTTACCGCAACGGCAAGATGTTTCATATCGCCGTTGATCGCCACCAGCAGCGTTTTATAGACCTGGTCGGCGTTCAGCCCCAGCTTGCGCACCACTTCATCACCAAAGTTGGTTTCATTGGGATCGTGATCGTAAGTGTGCACCTGAAAGGGAACCTTGTTTTTTTCGAGCAACTTCACGGCGGGTGTCATAATAATCCTTCTTACCACGGTCATCTCACGGCGCTTAGCATACGCCTGGTCGCGTGCGCGAAAATAGTACCATCTTGCGCTATTGTGCCGCTCTTTCGCGCAGCAGCGCCGGTAAATTCCCTTCGCCATACAGATGCAAGGCGCCTGCTGCCACTACATAATTCCCTGGCGGCAGCGCAAATAAACGCTCGCACCACGCCTGGTTGCGCTGGTGCATCAACACATCATGCAGCGGCTGGCTGAAGGTGGACGGCAGCGTCAGTTCATCTTCTGCGGGCGGATTTTCCAGCCACCAGCTCATCATCACCTGTAATAAACGTGCATTTTCATGCCAGTGGGTCAGGGTATCCTGCAACAGTTCATTTCCTTCGTCCGGCAACTTGCGCAGGATATCCAGCTGGCTGCTGGTACCTTCCAGTTCCATCACTTTCACCTGATATTGCTGCGCCGCCTGCAACAACTGGTAGTCGATGCCGTATTCCGGGCGTAGCCCCAGCCGCTGTGCCTGCGTGGCCTGCAACACCAGCGCGATATGCCAGGCGGGCCGCGGGTCGAATTCATCTCTGTGAAGCGACAGGGTTTGCAGCTTGTTATCGAGCTGGGCAAGAAGTTCCGGGGGAAGGCGCTGTTCAAGCGGTTCGGCCGCT
The DNA here is from genome assembly GCF_000300455.3 of Kosakonia sacchari SP1. Classification (NCBI taxonomy): domain Bacteria; kingdom Pseudomonadati; phylum Pseudomonadota; class Gammaproteobacteria; order Enterobacterales; family Enterobacteriaceae; genus Kosakonia; species Kosakonia sacchari. The sequence continues at coordinate 3,658,904 of NZ_CP007215.2, read as the reverse complement.
GGCAGATTGTCGAAGGGTGAATCCGACCCGGCGATATCCGCTTCCACGATAAGCGCGTCGGCATCGCGCAGTTTTTGCAGCAGTTGTGCCGGGAGCGGCGACATGCCGTAGGTGCCCATGTGAATACTGCCCACCAGATGCAGATGGCGACCGCCGGGCAAATCCACATCCAGTGCTGGCCACCGGTAATGCGGCACACGAAGCGCAAGAAAAAAGGTTTTTAATCGTTGAAACAGGCTCATACGCGCTTCCTGAGTGAAAAATCTCATGCTAGCGCGCACGACCAGAAGGTGCAAACCCCGCCGGAGAAGCAGCGGGGTTTGGCATTTACTTGTGAGGCTTAAAGCGCAGTAATCGGTTGGCGTTGCTGACCACGGTAATGGACGAGAGCGCCATTGCCGCTCCTGCGACCACTGGGTTGAGCAATGTACCGGTCAGCGGCCAGAGAATGCCTGCGGCAATCGGAATACCCAGCGAATTGTAGACAAACGCGCCGAGCAGGTTCTGTTTCATGTTACGCAGTGTCGCTTTCGAAATCGCCAGTGCATCGGCCACACCCAGCAGACTGTGGCGCATCAGCGTGATAGCCGCGGTTTCAATTGCCACATCGCTGCCACCGCCCATCGCGATACCCACATCCGCCTGCGCCAGCGCGGGGGCGTCGTTAATCCCGTCCCCGACCATCGCCACCTGGCGGCCTTGCTGTTGCAGATTTTTGATCGCCTCGGCTTTGCCGTCTGGCAGTACGCCGGCGATCACCTCATCAATACCGGCCTCTCTGGCGATGGCGTTGGCGGTGGTGGGGTTATCACCGGTCAGCATCACCAGGCGGTAGCCTTCGCGGTGCAGACGTTGCAGCGCATCGATGCTGTCTTCACGTAGCGGATCGCGGATTGCCAGCAGCGCCACAGCTTGCCCGTCGACCGCCAGCAGTACCGGCGTGGCGCCCAGACTAGCCTGAGCGTTAAGCTCTTCGTCAAGCGCGCGGGTATCCACGTTTTGTTCAGCCAGCAGCGCCTGGTTGCCAAGCAGCACACTGTGCCCGTCAACCTCACCGCTCACGCCCAGCCCGCGCAGTGTGCGGAACTGACTGACCACCGGCAGCGTTTCCGCGCCTGCTTTTTCAATAATCGCTCGCGCCAGCGGATGGCTGGAACCTTGCTCCAGTGCCGCCGCCAGACGCAGTGCCGTCGCCTCGTCGAAATCCAGCGTTTTCACACTCACCACTTCAGGTTTACCGCGCGTCAGGGTGCCGGTTTTATCAAACACGATGGTATCGAGCGTGCTGGCGCGTTGCAGCGCATCGGCATCGCGAACCAGCACGCCAAACTCCGCCGCGCGACCGACGCCGGAGATAATCGACATCGGCGTTGCCAGCCCCAGAGCACAAGGGCAGGCGATGATCAGCACCGTGGTGGCGATAACCAGCGTATAGACAATTTGCGGCGCAGGGCCGAAGACGTACCAGATAGCGCCGCTGAACAAGGCGATAGCGACCACCACCGGCACAAACACGGCAGAAATACGATCGGCAAGCTGGCCGATCTCCGGCTTACTGCTTTGTGCCTGACGCACCATGCGAATAATGCGTGACAGCGTGGTGTGGCTGCCGACGGCGCTGGCGGTAAACAGCACGCTGCCGTCCTGTACTACTGTCCCGGCATGAATGCTCTCACCGGTGCTTTTTTCCTGTGGCACCGGTTCGCCGGTAAGCATGGCTTCATCAAACCAGGCTTCGCCCTGGCTGATTTCACCGTCAACCGGCACGCGATCGCCGGTTGTCAGGCGCAGCGTCATACCTGGCTGAACGTCCGCCAGCTGTACATTTTTCTCGCCGTCAGCGGTGACCACGCGTGCGGTGGGCGGGGTTAAATCTAATAACCGCTCAAGCGCTTTAGACGAGCGCTGGCGCGCGCGGGCTTCCAGCATGTGGCCGAGGTTAATCAAACCGATGATCATCGCGCTGGCTTCGTAATAAAGATGCCGGGCTTCCATCGGGAACCACTGTGGCCAGATATTGACGCTCATGGAGTAGAGCCAGGCCGCGCCTGTCCCCAGCGCCACCAGCGTATCCATGGTCGCCGTACCGTTACGCAGACTTTTCCAGGCGCTGGTATAAAAATGGCCACCCGCTACGATCATGACCGCTAGCGTGACAACACCGAGCACGAGCCACAGCGTGCGGTTGGCGTCGGTGACCATCATGTTATCGCCGAGCATGCCCCACACCATGATCGGCACGCCAACCAGCAGCGCGACAATCGCCTGCCAGCGGAAGCGTTTCATGGTGGCGAGCGCGGTTTCCTGCTGGCGCTCGCGGCGTTTGATGTCATCTTCAATGGCTTCAGCGCCGTAGCCTGCGTTCTCTACGGCGCTGACTAATTCAGCGGCGGGGGCACTGCCCATAACCAGCGCGGTGCGCTCCGCCAGATTGACCCGTGCCTGCGTAACGCCCGGTACGGCCTGTAAGGCCTTTTGCACCCGGGAGACACAACTGGCGCAGCTCATGCCGTTGATCAACAGTTGTTGGCTGTCATCAAGCTCGCTGGCTGCCGGAAGCTCAGGTATGGCCGCTGTCAGTGCTTCCGACGGGAGTGATGACTCTGCCAGCGGTTTAGCCTTTGGGTGGCTTAAGCTTGCACCGTATCCGGCTTCTTTGATGGTTTCGATCAACGCGTCAGCGCTGGCGCTGCCGGTGACTTCCGCGCGTTCAATGGTGACTTCAGCCTGTTCAACATCCGGGCGTTTTTCCAGGCTCTCTTTGACGCGTTTTACGCAATGGCCGCAGGAGAGGCCATCCAGGTCTAGCGCTATGGTATGAGACATACTTAATCTCCTTGGTTGTGGTGCTTTAATAGTGACTGTGTAGAAGCTTAAACCTTCCATCAAGGGGAAGGTCAAGGTTTATCATCACAAAGAAGCGACAGTGATTCCATAAACAACAAACCCCGCACGGGGCGGGGTTTGCTTATTACCGGCGGGGTAAAACTCAACCGTATTTACGGGCAAATTCCTGATCGGAGTTGCACAGATAAATAATAAATTCGATGAAAGAGATGATCGCCGGAATAAAGGTCCAGCAAAACAGAAGATAAAGGATCCCCTGCCATGGTTTCCCTAAATAAAATTTATGCGCGCCAAATCCACCTAAAAAGAAGGCGAACAGCGCAGCAGAAATTCGGCTTTTCTTCCCGGCGGTGTTTTGAGGCGCGCCGCACTGCGGGCAAGCCACCGCTTCTTTATGTATTTGCTTTCCGCAACCACGGCAAAACGCCATATCACTCATAACCACTCCTGTGTGTAAATCATTTATCATTCTTAGAAACATCCGGCCACATGTTATAGCGAAGCGGCAAGGTGGGTAAATAAAAAACCATTAACAATATGGATATATTTGTTTTATTACATAGCAGCCATTTATAGTGATTAACTCAGGTTCTGGCAGTAAGGGGTAAACGTGAATATCAGCGATGTGGCAAAAAGAACCGGTTTAACCAGCAAAGCGATTCGTTTCTATGAAGAGAAAGGGCTGGTGACACCGCCGCTGCGCAGCGAAAACGGCTACCGCAGCTACAACCAACAACACCTCAATGAGCTGACGTTGCTGCGCCAGGCGCGGCAGGTGGGGTTTAATCTTGAAGAGTGCGGCGAGCTGGTGAATCTATTTAATAACCCGGCCCGGCATAGCGCAGATGTCAAAGCGCGCACGTTGCAGAAAGTGGCCGAGATCGAGCGGCATATCGGCGAACTGCAACAGATGCGTGTGCAACTGCTGGCTCTGGCGGATTCCTGCCCCGGCGACGACAGCGCCGATTGCCCGATTATTGATAACCTTTCGGGCTGCTGCCACCACGCGAAGGGTTGAGCATAAATGTTACCGTGCCGCGATACCACGGGGAGGCGGCGAGTTGCTGCTCTTCGCTAATATCACGCACGCCGTTCTGCACCAGCCCCAGTTTAAACGGGATGCGCAACGCTAGAAGTGCGGGCAGGTAGGCGGTGTAATTCGCTACGGTGCTGCGTCCCTGATAGCTCTGCACCACCAGTTCATCCACCGGCAGCGCGTTAAGGGTTTGCACACTGCCGGTTTTCGCCCAGTCCAGCAATCCGGTGACGCCCAGCGCGTAGTCTGCTGGCAGCGTCTGGCGTAGACGGTGCAAAAACAGCGCGTAATCGCCAAGGCGGTGGGTGGCGGCATCGAAATCCACCTGCAACCCGACAACATGGTTTCCCGCCGCTTGCCAGCGAGCTAACAGCCGGGTGAGACGTAACAACAGCGCATCCGACACGTCCAGCGTGGTAAAACGTACCGTGAGCCAGATGCGCGGAAACATAAGCTGGTTGACCGGTAACCCTTTACGCTCAAACACAGTTTGACCGGCAATGGTGACGACATCGCCCTGATGCAGGTAGACAATATCGGCATCACGCAGCGTTTGCGTGGGTCGCACGCCAGACCATAACCAGTACGCTGCCTTCTCCTGAGCGGATAACGCCGCAGGGAAAAGCAGCGCACCTGCCAACGCCATTACCAGTAATATTTGAGCTCTTTGGCCCATACGCTTCCCGGATAACGGCTTTTCAGTTGCTGGAACCATGCTTTACGCACGGATTTATCGACGTCTTCGCCGCCGCAATCGTTATAGCCGGAGGGGGCATAACACATTACGGCGCGATACAGCGCGTAACTCTTATCTTCCGGCTCGGCTTTCGCGTCGTTAATAACCTGCTGATACCAGGCCAGACGGTGCGCGACGCCGGGCGCAGCATTAAGTTTTGTTGCGTCGTCCAGCGCGTCGTTACCCCACTGGTCGGTTTCCCGGTTAACGCGGGTTTGGGTGATGCGGAAAAACTCGCCCAGGCAGTTCAGCGCATGGCCATCCTGCGCTTTCTGGCTCAGAGTGGTGACCGTTTTTTCCAGCGCAGCGCAGAAATAAACGCTCTCTTTGTCGGTGCCTTTCCAGCCAAATGCGCTCAGGTTGACGTCATCAAACGCTTCGCCCGTGACCGGCGGTGCGATCGCGGCGATCAGTTTTTTGTCTTGTAACCAGTCGGCGTAATGCCCTTCGGTTAAATCGCGCGTCAGCAGCGTGTGCACTGCAATGGTGCGCTCTTCATTATTCGGACCGTTGCTGGCCTGCTGGCGCAGTAACTCGCGTGGCGCTTTGGTTTTCAGCACTAAGGAACGGTAACGCAGATTCGTGACCTTGCTGTCAGGCGTAAAAATCTGCGCCAGCGCGTCGCTTTCCACCAGCGTTGCCGCCAGTTTGGCCTGCAGCAACTGCTGCTGTTCGACATCTTTACTCAGATCCAAAAGATGTAGCCAGTGCGCTTTGGCCTCCGGAAACTGCTTTTGCGCCATCAGCGCTTCGCCGTACAGCACTTGCTCGCTAAAGGCGAGGATATTGCGCGGCGGCAGCGTTTGCGCCGGGATGATAGCGCTGCGCACGGTGGCGTAATCCTGTTTGCTGAAAGCCAGCTTCAGACGCAGGTAATTCCACAGTTCACTGTGTTTATTTTTGTCGAAATCGGCTTTGATACTGTCGAGCCAGGCTTGATCGATACAGGGATGCTTTTCATCGCATTGGTTATCGCGCAGGCGGCGCAGTGTCAGGATAAAGGTCATCAGCGAGGCATCCGGCGTGCTGATAAAATCATCACCGCCCCATTCGAGAAGTTTGTTGTCGCTTTCATTCACCAGCGCAATTAACGCATCACCACTGGCCGTCTGTGACAACGCCTGCTCAAAGAGCGTCGCCAGCGCGTTCCAGTCCTGCAAATACCAGTTGATGCGGCGCAACATCCCCTGCGCCGATTCTGCGTAGCGACCCTGCGGCCAGCTTTTCAGGTAATGAAGCGCTGCATCCCGCGCTTTCTGCGCCTGGGCTTTGTCCACTTTTGTAACGTCAAAATCGCCATATTCACCGTTGGCATTAGCGCTACTGGCGTTGAGCGCGGTGCGCATCAACATATAGCTGGCTGTTTCGGCAAGCCACGGCTGCGGGTTGCTGGCGAGCGAAGTAAAATCCTGCGCTGCAGCCTCATAATCACCGGCATAGAAAGCGTTAGCGCCGTGTAAATAGGTACGGAAACCAAGAGCAACTGAACCTTCCGGGAAGCTAAGCGAATCAATGATGACTTCACCGCGACCGTCCGCCGCCGTCCGCGCTTTCGCCAGCGCCAGGCGCTGTTCCGGCGTCAACGCCGTTTCGTCCAGCAGGGCCGCGAAAAAGCCAGAAAGTGTCTCGTTATTGCGCGATACAAAACGGTTTTCCATCTCATCGGATTCAAACCCTTCGCCAGTTGCTGTCTGCGTCGCGTCACCTTCGGCTATCAGGCGCAACAGCGCCGGAGGAATTTGATCATCAGGTTTGATGCCCAGCGCTTTCATTTGCTGACGCAGGGTGTCATCACTAGATACGGGTTCCGCCGTTGCCGCCGGGGCGGTAGTGTCATCGTGATGAATACCGAAATAGAAGCTTCGGCTGCGCGTGAAATCTTGCGGTACGGGCTGGCGCAGCGGCAAAAATCCTTTTTGCTCATCTACCAGGCGCAGCAGGTTATCGCGGGTATCGGTATCAATGCCCAGTACCGGCGGGCTGGCGATGAAACATCCCGTGCTCCCCCATGTGCAGCTATCGATATCAGACGACGCCAGCGCGGGTGCGCTGGCGGTAAAGGAGAGACACAAGCCAAGCGCGAGGCGACGGCGTTTTATCATTCCCTGAATCCTTGCGTTATTGTTATGCGTTTACGGCTTTGATGCGTAAGGTGATGCCTTCAACGGCCGTTACCTCAACGCGCGTTCCGGCAGCGAGATCGTCGTCGGCACTGACCGGCCATGAACTGTCGCCCACGCGCATATGGCCCCGACCATTCACCAGTGCGTTATCAAGCTGGAAGCGGCGGCCGATGAGCTGTTGCCCACGCAGGTTCAGCGACGCATCGGCGGGTTTTTGCTGTTTGACCCGCCGCGAAAGCCATTGCCACCACAGCCAGGCGGCCAGCATGGTCAGCACGGCGAACAGCACACCTTGCCACTCCCAGCCGAAAGGAATAACCCACGCCAGCAGCCCGGTGACCACCGCCGCGACGCCGCTCCACAACAGATAGCCGTTACCGCCCAGCATTTCCGCAGCCAGCAACAGACCGCCGAGCACCAGCCAGGCGAGGTGTGTATGTTCGAGCAGCAGTGCGGCAATCATTTTTTACGCTCGCCGGCGCTGTCTTTCACCAGTTCAGCGATCCCGGCGATCGAGCCCATCAGGCTGCTGGCATCCAGCGGCATCATGACTACTTTGCTGTTGTTCGCCGAACCAATTTGTTGCAGCGCATCGGTATATTTCTGCGCGACGAAGTAATTCACCGCCTGAATATCCCCGGCGGCAATCGCTTCAGACACCATTTGTGTGGCGCGGGCTTCGGCTTCTGCCGAACGTTCACGAGCTTCCGCCTGCAGGAACGCCGACTGGCGATCGCCTTCCGCTTTCAGGATCTGCGACTGTTTTTCCCCTTCGGCTTTGAGGATCTCCGCCTGGCGGATCCCTTCGGCTTCAAGGATGTAAGCGCGTTTGGTACGTTCCGCTTTCATCTGCGCATTCATTGAGGCGATCAATTCCGCCGGTGGGCGCACATCGCGAATTTCAATACGGGTGACTTTCACGCCCCACGGATTGGTGGCTTCATCCACAATATGCAACAGACGGGTGTTGATGCTGTCACGTTGTGAGAGCATTTCGTCCAGCTCCATTGAGCCGAGCACGGTACGGATATTGGTCATGGTCAGGTTGATTATCGCCAGTTCCAGATTGCTTACCTCATAGGCGGCACGTGGCGCGTCGATGACCTGAATAAAGCACACGGCGTCAATGGTGACATTGGCGTTGTCTTTGGAAATAACTTCCTGGGAGGGGATATCGAGAACCTGTTCCATCATATTGATCTTACGACCAATACGATCCATAAATGGCACCACCAGGCTTAAACCCGGTTGCAGCGTGCGGGTGAAACGACCAAAGCGTTCCACGGTCCACTGGAAGCCTTGCGGGACGATTTTCACACCGGAGATAACCACCACCAGCGCGACGAAGATAAGAACCAGAATGACGATTGGCATCAAAAAAACCTCCTGTTTAATTTGATGCCATCTTAGCCCGAATTAGCGATGAAAACAGCGCGATCGCCAAATTTAGCAGGGAAATTAATAGAGCAGGGAGTAAAGCTGGCGGCGGTATTTCGATGCCAGCGCGTCGCCGGTGCCGAGCGCGGCGAGGATCTCTTGCAGCATTTTGCGTGCTTCACCGTTTGCCGCCGCCAGATCTTTGCGCAGATGGCTAAACAGCAGTTCCAGCGCTTCTTCATTGCGGCCCACCTGGTGCAGTTGCAGCGCCAGTTGTGTAGCCAGCAGCGCATCCTGCGGGTTATCTGCAACTTGCTGTTGCAACTGCTGGATCTCCGGCGTATCTGCGGCTTTTTTCAGCAGTTCGATCTGCGCGATAAGCCCCTGATAACGGGTATCTTGATCCTGTAACGGAACCGCTTTCAGTGCCGCTTCGGCTTCATCCGCGCGGTTCAACACAATCAGCGTTTCCGCCAGCAGCAGAGTGATTTCGCTGTTTTGCGGCGCCAGTTGGCTGGCCTCTTTTAGCAGCGGCAGGGCGTCGATGTGCTTGCCTTCCTGCATTAGTTGCATGGCCTGCTGCGCTTTCAGTTCCTCTTCGCGCGGCAGCACTTTATCCAGCAGCGCGCGAATCGCTTCTTCCGGCTGTGGTCCCTGGAAACCGTCAACCGGCTGGCCATTCTGGAACAGGTAAACAGTAGGAATGGCGCGTAAGCCAAACTGCGATGCCACCATCTGCTCTGCGTCGCAATCGACTTTCGCCAGGATAAATTGCCCGTTGTACTGGGTGGCGAGGTTCTCCAGCACTGGCGTCAGTTGCTGACAGTGCTGGCTGCGTTCGGACCAGAAATAGAACAGCACCGGCGTGGCAACGGATTGCTCAAGCACCTGTTGCAGGTTCATTTCGGTAATATTGACAATATTCTGTGCAGACATACTAAGTTCTCTTTATTTCACTGTTTCGTCATACATGGGGGACAGGCTTCGCGCCTTCAACTCACCCGTGCAAAATTTTATCCATCATACGCGTCGGCAGCAGGCGTTTTAAAAAGGTCACCGCCCATGTCACCAGCGTTACCGGGTAGCGCAATTTCGGGTTGCTGCTCTCAAAAGCATGGCGCACTTTGGCGACGACCGCTTCCGGCCCCAGCGTAAAACGTGCGGCGATGCCGGGGTTTTCCACCGGTTTATCGCTTTGTGTTTGATTCACGTTGTCGGTAAAGCGCGTGCGGATCGGGCCGGGTTCAATCAGGCTCACTTTGATCCCCGTATGGCGTAGCTCCATTCGCAAAGCGTCCGACCAGGCTTCCAGCGCATACTTGCTGGCGGCATAAGCACCGCGCCCTGGCGTTGAGATCAGCCCCATCACCGAGGAGGTCATGACAATGCGCCCCTCGTCGTGCGGCAACATCGCTGGCAGCAGCAGCATGGTGAGCTGGTGGGTGCCAAAAAAGTTACTGGAAAACTGCTGTTCCAGCTGTTCGCGGCTGATGGTATCGAGCGGGCCATAAACACCGTATCCGGCGTTATTGAAGATCCCGTACAGGCGATTGTCGGTCAGTGCTATCACTTCGGCGGCGGCGCGTATCACGCTTTGCGCGTCGTCAAGATCGAGCAAAATGCCGGTAAAGCCTTCGCTTGCCATCCGGGCGACATCGTCCGGTTTACGGCAGGCCGCCAGCACGCGAAAACCCTGACGCTTCAGTTCGCGTGCGCTTTCCAGCCCGATACCGCTGGAACATCCTGTTATTAAGACTGCTTTTTGCATAACTTTACCTGGGGGGCGTGCCTGAACAATCAGGAGTCGTGGTTAACTAAAGGCGCCAGTCGCATTGCCATCCACTCTGCAATAAACGGCTGCGCATCGCGGTTGGGATGGATGCCATCATCCTGCATCCATTGTGGTTTCAGATAGACCTCTTCCATAAAAAATGGCAGCAGAGGAACATCCAACTCCTTGGCAAGCTTAGGATAAATGGCGCTAAAGGCTTCATTATAGCGGCGACCGTAGTTGGCAGGGAGCCGAATTTGCATTAACAACGGTTGCGCGTTGGCGGCTTTCACCGCCTGCACCACCTGGCGCAGTGTTTGCTCTGTTTGCTGCGGCGCGAAACCGCGCAGACCATCGTTACCGCCCAGCTCCACCAGAACCCAGCGCGGTTGATGCTCTTTGAGCAGTGCAGGCAGGCGCGCTAGCCCTTGCTGCGAGGTGTCGCCGCTGATGCTGGCATTGATGACCGTCGGTTTTTGCTGCCATTTGTCATTGAGCAGCGCAGGCCACGCGGCATTCGCCGCCATGCGATACCCGGCGCTCAGACTGTCGCCAAGAATCAGTAACGTGTCCGCCGCCGCGGCGCGAAAGGTTAACAAAAGCAAAAACAGGAAGGGCAAATGCCAGCGGAAAACATTGTTGAAGTTCATCATCTTAAGAAGTCCGTCGGTCAGGGGGAGCATGAGCTTTCCATCCTTACCGGAGTTGAGCTGGTTGTCAAACCAGCCGAGACCATTGCCCTGATTGGCGAATCCGGCTCCGGCAAGTCTACTTTATTAGCGATCCTCGCCGGGCTGGATGACGGAAGCAGCGGCGAGGTTAACCTGCTCGGCAAAACTCTGCATACGATGGATGAAGAGGCGCGCGCGCAACTGCGCGCGCAAAATGTCGGCTTTGTTTTTCAATCTTTTATGCTCATTCCCACGCTAAATGCGCTGGAAAATGTCGAACTCCCGGCCTTGCTGCGCGGCGAAAACAGCAGTGAAAGCCGCCGTAGCGCAAAAACGTTACTGGAAGAACTGGGGCTGGGGAAACGTCTGGATCATCTGCCTGCGCAGCTCTCCGGCGGTGAACAGCAGCGGGTGGCGCTGGCTCGCGCATTTAATGGCCGACCGGCGGTGCTGTTCGCCGATGAACCCACCGGCAATCTCGACAGGCAAACCGGCGACAAGATCGCTGATTTGCTTTTTTCCATGAATCAACAATATGGCACCACGCTGCTGTTAGTGACGCACGATCCGCAACTTGCCGCGCGTTGCGATCGGCGGCTGCGGCTGGTCAATGGTGAACTGCGGGAGGAAGCATGATAGCCCGTTGGTTCTGGCGCGAATGGCGCTCGCCGTCGCTGCTGATTGTCTGGATGGCGCTAAGTCTGGCGGTGGCTTGCGTGCTGGCGCTCGGCAACATCAGCGATCGTATGGAAAAAGGGCTCAGCCAGCAGAGCCGGGAATTTATGGCGGGCGACAGAGCGCTGCGCAGCTCTCGTGAAATACCGCAGGCGTGGCTGGATGAAGCGCGAAAATCAGGGCTGCGGGTCAGCGAGCAAATCAGTTTTGCCACCATGACCTTTGCCGGCGACACGCCGCAACTAGCCGATGTGAAAGCCGTTGATGACATTTATCCCCTTTATGGTGAGCTGCAAACCAGCCCGGCGGGGTTAAAACCGCAAGCGGGAACGGTGTTACTGGCACCACGCTTGATGGCGCTGCTCAATTTAAAAACTGGGGATTCTATTGATGTGGGTGATGCCACATTACGTATCGCCGGGGAAGTCGTACAGGAGCCGGATTCAGGCTTTAACCCTTTTCAGATGGCACCACGTCTGTTGATGAATATTGCCGATGTGGCGAAAACCGGCGCAGTGCAACCGGGTAGCCGCGTCAGCTGGCGGGTGAAATTTGGCGGTACGCCCGCGCAGTTAGATGCATACGAAAAATGGTTGCTACCGCAGTTGAAACCGGAACACCGCTGGTACGGGCTGGAACAGGATGAAGGTGCGCTGGGCAAATCCTTGCAGCGTTCGCAGCAGTTCCTGTTGTTATCCGCGCTTTTAACGCTGCTGCTGGCGATAGCCGCCGTCGCGGTAGCGATGGGGCACTATTGCCGCAGCCGCTATGATTTGGTTGCGGTGCTGAAAACCCTGGGCGCGGGCCGTGCGCAATTACGCAAACTGATTGTCGGTCAGTGGTTAATGGTACTGGCGCTGTCAGTGGTGACCGGGGGCGCTATCGGGCTGGTATTCGAAAGCGTATTAATGGTGCTGCTCAAGCCAGTGCTGCCCGCCGCGCTGCCACCCGCCAGTTTGTGGCCGTGGCTGTGGGCGGTCGGGGCGATGGTGGTGATTTCGCTGCTGGTGGGGCTGCGGCCCTATCGCTTGCTGCTGGCGACGCAGCCGCTGCGTGTGCTGCGACGTGATGCGGTGGCCAATGTCTGGCCTTTGAAATTCTACGTACCGGTGATCTGCGCGGTAGCCGTGCTGCTACTCGCCTGGCTGATGGGCGGCAGTATGCTGTTATGGGCCGTGCTGGCGGGCGCTGTGGTGCTGGCATTGCTGTGCGGTGTGGTGGGCTGGCTGCTGCTTAATGTGCTCAAACGCCTGACATTTAAAGCGCTGCCGCTGCGTCTTGCGGTGAACCGGCTGCTGCGTCAGCCGTGGTCAACGCTGAGCCAGCTTTCGGCGTTTTCGCTCTCCTTTATGTTGCTGGCGATGTTGCTGGTGCTGCGCGGCGATCTGCTGGACCGGTGGCAACAGCAGTTACCACCGGAAAGCCCGAACTACTTTTTAATCAATATCGCACCGGAGCAAGTGACACCGCTGAAAGCGTTTCTTTCGCAGCATCGTGTTGCTCCAGAGGCGTTCTACCCGATCGTTCGCGCAAGGATGACGCAAATTAACGGCCAGTCAACGGAGGGTAACCAGGATGAGGCGCTGAACCGCGAACTCAATCTCACCTGGCTTCAGCAGCGCCCGGATCATAACCCGGTCACCGCCGGAAGCTGGCCGCCAAAAAACGGGGAAGTCTCTGTTGAGGAGGGGCTGGCGCAGCGGTTAGGCCTGAAGCTGGGCGATTCCGTGACGTTTATGGGTGATACGCAAGAATTCAGCGCTACCATCAGCAGCCTGCGCAAAGTGGACTGGGAAAGCCTGCGGCCAAACTTCTTCTTTATCTTCCCCTCGGGTGCGCTGGACGGTCAGCCGCAGAGTTGGCTCACCAGTTTCCGCTGGCAGAACGGCAACGGCATGTTAACGCAATTGAACCGGGAGTTCCCGACCATCAGCCTGCTGGATATCGGCGCGATTTTAAAACAGGTCAGTCAGGTGCTTGAGCAGGTAAGCCGGGCGCTGGAAGTAATGGTCGTGCTGGTTACCGCCTGTGGTGTGTTGCTGCTACTCGCGCAAGTACAAGTCGGTATGCGTCAGCGTCACCAGGAGCTGGTGGTTTACCGCACGCTCGGTGCGGGCAAGCGGCTGCTGCGAACCACGTTGTGGTGTGAATTCGCGCTACTGGGGCTAGTCTCCGGGCTGGTCGCGGCGATGGGCGCGGAAACCGCGCTGGCGGTGCTGCAAACCCGCGTCTTTGACTTTCCGTGGGAGCCGGACTGGCGTTTGTGGACAACGTTACCGTTGTGCGGCGCGCTGTTGCTTTCGCTGTGCGGCGGCTGGCTTGGCGCGCGTTTGCTTAAAGGAAAAGCGCTGTTTCGTCAATTCAGTAATTAATCCCTTCGTCAATATTTGCTCAACGAAACGCATGCCGATAATTCTATCGGTGTTCTTCTGTTTCAAAGTGTAAAAGTTCCCTTTGCAATTGTTTACCAGCACAAAACAACAAAAAAACCCCACCAAATAGAAGCTTTTAGACGTTAATATTTCGCCGCTAGTAACTTACTAGTGGTGTCTATCCATCAAGGAAAAACCATGAAAATAAAAACAACCGCTCTGGCGACAGCCATCGGCGCAGCAGTGGCATTGACGTCTTTCGCAACTCAGGCGGAAATTACTGTACTTAAGCAAGATCCGCAGGCTGGTAATCCGTTAAGCCGCCTGAACTTCACCGTTGGTGGTTCTATTCGTCCGCAATTCGATAACATGATGGGCGACGGTGATAAAGGCTCCTTCAAACGCAATGGCTACGACGGTGGCACTCGTTTCCGTTTCGCGACCGATTACTACCTGTTCGATGATATTAGCTGGGTTAACTATTACGAACTGGGCGTGAACATTCCGGCACTGTTCGACTGGGATAACCACTATGCAGACGGCGCGCATAACACCACTCGCCGTATGCTCTACACCGGTCTGAAAAGTAAGACCTGGGGTACTATGACCTTCGGTCAGCAGAACAGCGTGTACTACGACGTAGTTGGCGCGAAAACCGATATCTGGGATTACGACATGAAAGCCCAGGCTTCCGGTAACGGTATTAACGGCGATTACGACGGTTCCTACCGTTCACGTAAGATGCTGAAATATAAGAACACTTTCGGTGACGCTGATATCTATGCATCCTACCTGTTCTCTGATAACGATCTGCTGCGTGGCAATGGCCTGCGTTACAAACGTAAAGGCGGCGGTTCTCTGGGCGTGGATTACCACATTGCCAAAGACCTGACATGGGGTACGGCGTGGAACTACACCCAGGCTGATATGCGTAACGTCAACACTGGCGGCACCGAGACTTACAGCCAGAATATCTATGGCACCGCGCTGAGCTGGACGCCGGATAACTGGACCTTCTCCTTCGGCGGTGGCTGGTACGAAAACTATCTGACCACTGGCAAAAAAGATATTCATAACTACTTCGCGGGCGACGCGTGGGGTATTGAATACTTTGCCGGTTATAAAATCCCGGTTGGCCAGTATGCGCTTAAATACGTACAGCCGTACGTAATGGGTGACCGTCTGCAATACACCACCGGTCGTGATTACCAGCGTATTGATAACGGCGTGGGTGTAACCTTCCAACTGGATTACGGTTTCCGTGTCGATTACGAACACGTATTCACCAGCAGCACCGACGACCTGGGCGACATGAACATCGTTCGTCTGCGTTACGACTTCTAAGAAATGTGCATCCGCCGGGTTTTACGCTTCGTTTAAATCCGGCAATGCTTAGCAATAAAAAGCATAACGAGAGGCCAGAAAACCCATTAAGGGCAGGGCTTTTCGTTATGCTTCATCGCCTTACCCCGCAAAGATCTCCCCGCCATTCAGTGACATAGTTCACAGCATGTTGAATATATTTCAATTACCGCTGCGCTGTGTTTATGCCATCTTATTCAGCAGCCTTATCAATCAGGTGAAAATGGAACGCGCCGCACTGTACGTCGCGTCACACAGCAGCTCAACTCGTTAGGGAGAATTTATGGGACGTCGTCTCAGCTTGCGCGCGACCTTTGGCGCATTACTTCTGGCCTGCGGCTTACCGTTTGCTCACGCCAGCAGCGATCCGCACACCATCGTTTTCGGTGTTGCACCCGGACCATATGGCGATATGGTGAAGCAGGCGATTGCGCCGTCGCTAAAAGAGAAAGGTTATAAAGTAGTGGTGCGTGAATTTAGCGATTACGTACAGCCAAATATGGCGCTGGCGAACGGCAGTATTGATGCCAACCTGTTCCAGCACAGCCTCTATTTTGACAAATTCACGGCCGATAAGGGCCTGAAATTAACCAAGCTGATTACGGTGCCGACGGCGGGCATGGGCTTTTATTCACGCAAAATCAAAAGCCTGGATGAGTTGAAAAAAGGCGACATTATCACGCTCTCCAATGACCCGACCAATCTGGCGCGCGGGCTGCGTTTCCTGCAATCGCTCGACCTCATCACTATCAAAGCGAATATCGACCCGACCAAAGCCTCCGAGCGTGATATCGCCAGCAACCCGAAAGGGCTGGTGTTTAAGCCGCTGGAAGCGGCGCAACTGCCGCGCACGCTGGACGGCGTGACTGCGTCGCTGGTGAATGGCAATTTTGCCATTGCCGCCGGGCTGAAACTCTCCTCTGCGCTCAAACAAGAGCACCTCGATGAGAACCTGAAAAACATCATTGCGGTGCGTACGGAAGATGCCGACACACCGTTCGCGAAGGATATTGTCGAGGTGGTGAAATCACCGGCTTATCGCGCGGTGATTGACGATCCGAATAATGTTTACGGTGCGTTCCAGAAACCAGACTGGATGCAGAGCGCGGATAAAAAGTAACACTCCGGCTGATTTGACGGGCAGGCTGCGGCCTGCCTTTTGTCGTTTGAGGTTTGCATGATTGAAATAGAAAAAGTATGCGTAGATTTCCCCGCAGCGCGCGGCAGTACGAGCACGACCCGGGCGGTAGACGATGTCTCGCTGCGTATTGCGCCGGGTGAGATCTTCGGCATTGTGGGCACCAGCGGCGCGGGTAAAAGTACGCTGCTGCGCACGCTGAATGCGCTGCAGCGCCCAAGCCAGGGCTGCGTCAAAATCAATGGTGTGGCTATTTCGGCGCTGGAAGGCATCACATTACGCAAAGCGCGTCAGCGCATTGGCATGATATTCCAGCACTTCAACCTGATGCATACCCGTACCGTGGCGCAAAATGTGGCCTTCAGCCTGAAAGCGGCGGGGTGGGAGCGCAGTAAAATCGCCCCGCGCGTGGCGGAGATCCTTCAATTGGTGGGGTTAAGCGATAAAGCCAGCCGTTACCCGGTGCAATTAAGTGGCGGGCAGAAGCAGCGGGTCGGTATTGCGCGCGCCATCGCTAATCACCCGGATGTATTGCTGTGTGATGAGCCGACCTCGGCGCTGGATCTGGAAACCTCCGCCACCATTCTCGCCCTGCTCAAGCAGATCAATGAACAACTGGGGATCACCATTGTGCTGATCACCCACGAGATGAATGTGATCAAATCGATCTGCGATCGTGTGGCGGTGATGTCCGGCGGTAAAGTGGTGGAGGAGGGCGATGTGTTTGATGTTTTTGCCCATCCGCAACATGCCTTCACCCGGCAACTGGTGTCGCACACGCTGAATTTGACCTTACCGGAGCGCTTGCAACAGCATCTGCCGGGGCAGTTATTAAAAATCCTGTTTATTGGCGACTCCGCCGAGCAACCGGTGCTCTCCGACGCGGCGGTGAAGTTTGGCGTCGCGGTGAATATTCTGCACGGCAAAATCGAATACATCGGTGAGCGCGCGCTGGGCATTCTGGTGGTGCAACTGACCTCGGTGGAAAACCCGGCGGCAGTGAGTGACGCCGTGGACTATATTCGCAACCGTACCGCGCAGGTGGAGGTGATCCGTGGATGATTTACTGGCCGATCTGAGCCTCGCCTTTGGCGAAACCTTCCAGATGTTAAGTATCTCGACGGTGCTGGCGATTGTCGGCGGTTTGCCGCTCGGTTTCCTGATTTTCGTGACTGATCGGCATCTGTTCTGGCAAAACCGCGCGGTATATCTGGTGAGCACGGTGCTGGTGAATATAATTCGCTCGGTGCCGTTTGTTATTCTGCTGGTGCTTTTGCTGCCCATTACGCAGTTTTTACTCGGCAATACCATTGGGCCGATTGCCGCGTCGGTGCCGCTTTCTGTCGCGGCGATTGCCTTTTATGCGCGGCTGGTCGATAGCGCCCTGCGCGAGGTGGATAAAGGCATTATTGAAGCGGCGGAAGCCTTTGGTGCCAGCCCGCTGCGCATTATCTGTACGGTACTGCTGCCGGAAGCCAGCGCGGGTCTGCTGCGCGGCCTGACTATTACGCTCGTCAGCCTGATTGGGTATTCCGCTATGGCTGGGATTGTCGGCGGTGGTGGGGTGGGCGATTTGGCGATCCGCTACGGCTATTACCGTTATGAAACCCAGGTGATGATCGTAACGGTTATCGCGCTGATCATCCTGGTACAGATAGTCCAGGTACTGGGCGACTGGCTGGCGAAACGCGCCGATAAACGCGATCGCCATTAAGGATTGTGTGCCGTCAGCCAGGCTGCTACTTCTGTAAACGTGCCGCGAAAGCGAATGGCTTTCGCGCGCTTTTCAAGCTGGTAGCGGTACATCGGATCGTAGTACTCCTCCAGCAGCGGCACGAGCCACGCGAAGTGCCCCTCGGTACTGCCGCTGCGCTGCTGCTGGCCCAGCGCGTTTTCCAGGTGCCGCGTCAATTCCGCATAGCGCTGTAACCCCAGACGGCGGCGAATGGCAAAAAGCCCGTGGCGCAGATATTCCGCATACTGACGCCAGCCTTCTTCCTCTCCGTCGCGGGTGATAAACGCCGCGTGCATCGCGACGAAATAGTCGACGCGCAAACGCTCCAGGCGTTGTGCAAAGGGATCGTCCACCACTACCAGCGGCGATTGCGCCATTCTCGCGCGTACTACCTCTGGCAGGTGGTTCGCCCCAATCGCGGCGCTTTCGTCTTCCAGTAGCCAGAACGCGGGCGTCACTTTCAGTAATGCCGCCGCCAGCTGGTTTTCGAAGCTGGCCTGTGAACGCTGCGGTTGTAACGTCCGGCCAAACGAGGAACCGCGATGTCGGGCGAGGCCTTCAAGATCGATGCCGTTACGCTGCGAACGCACCAGCAACGTTTTGCCACTCCCGGTGCAGCCACCCACCAGCAGCGCCGGGCGTTGCATCTGTTGTTGTGTGGCTTCTATCGCGGACTGGCGCAGCGCTTTATAACCGCCGATCACCAGCGGATAGTGAATCTGGCGTTCACGTAACCATTGCTGAACGATATGTGAACGCTGCCCGCCACGGGCGCAACAAAGGTAACCCTGCGGATATTGCGCGCAGGCTTGCCGCCATGCTTCGATGCGTTGTTCGCGGGTTTCGCCATTGACCAGTTTATGCCCCAGGCGAAGCGCGGCTTCTGCCCCTTCGCGTTTATAGCAGGTGCCCACAGCCGCACGTTCGCGGTCGTTCATTAAGGGCAGATTGATGGCGGCGGGCATGGCACCTTTGGCGAACTCAACCGGTGCGCGAACATCAATAAGCGGCGTTTCATCCCGCAGGAGGGCGAGATAATCCGTGGCGTCGTTCATTGGGCTTCCTTCTGCAAAACGCTGGTGGTAACCCCACCAGCGTGCAGATTTTACGCCCCGAACAGGGGAGATCAATTCCCCGGCGGGAGATTACTGCAGTTTTGACTGCGCCCAGGCAATGCCGCTCGCGTACTCCGGCGGCAACAGCGGCACCAGCGCTTCCAGCGTGGCGCTCAGACGGGCGGTGTCATCATCGTTCAGGTTCAAATGACCCACTTTGCGCCCCGGACGCACCTCTTTGTCATACCAGTGCAGGTGCACCAGCGGCAGCTTTAACCAGTCGTAGTTCAGGTCGCTGCCAATCAGGTTGATCATCACCGACGGGCTGTTAACCACTGGCGGTG
The DNA here is from genome assembly GCF_000300455.3 of Kosakonia sacchari SP1. Taxonomy (NCBI): domain Bacteria; kingdom Pseudomonadati; phylum Pseudomonadota; class Gammaproteobacteria; order Enterobacterales; family Enterobacteriaceae; genus Kosakonia; species Kosakonia sacchari. Next base: position 3,639,662 of record NZ_CP007215.2, on the reverse strand, counting down.
GCAACGGCAGATCCACCACCGCACGCAGATGCAGTTCAAACTGGCTGATAGACGCGCCATTCTGCGTCCAGTGGCCGCTGTTATGCACGCGCGGCGCCAGTTCGTTAATCAGTAACCCGCCCGGCGTGACGAAGCACTCCATCGCCATCACGCCGACGTAGTTCAGCTCATGCATGATGGCAGAAAGCATGTTTTCCGCCTGCTGTTGCTGGGCGGCATTAGCCTGCGGGAAAACCACGCTGGTACGCAAAATGCCATCCTGATGCAGATTGTGCGTCAGCGGGTAGAAAACGGTGCTGCCATCACGCGCGCGCGCGCCGACCAGCGACACTTCACCGGAAAAATTGATGCCCTGTTCAACAATGCACTCGCCGTAGCAGTCATCCGGCAACTGATCCGTTTCGTCTGCGCGTAAACGCCACTGCCCGCGACCGTCATAGCCCCCCACGCGGCGCTTAACAATCGCCAGTTCCCCCAGGCGGGAAAACACGGCAGGCCATTCACTTTTATCCGCCAGTAACTGCCACGGCGCGGTAGCCAGTTCGAGTTTGTCGAATAACTGTTTTTGCGTCAGGCGATCGGCAATGATCGGAAACACATCGCGGTTAACAAACGCCGGGTGGCGCGCCAGTTCGCGCGTTAACGCCGTTTCCGGCCAGCGTTCGATTTCGGCGGTGATTACACTTTGCTGAAAGGGAACGGCTTCCGGGGCGTCGTCCAGCCCGACAGGCCAGACCGCAATGCTGAGCGGTTCACCGGCCTGGCGCAACATCCGGCCAAGCTGACCATTGCCTAATACACAAACCTGTTTCATTCCGCGCCTCTCGGATCCGGATTATCCAGCACCTCATCGGTTTGAGATTTGCGCCAGTCCGCCAGACGCTGGTGCAGTTGCGCATCATGCTGCGCCAGGATCTGTGCGGCCAGCAGCGCGGCGTTGGCCGCACCGGCTTTGCCAATCGCCAGCGTCCCCACTGGGATGCCACGCGGCATCTGCACGATAGAATAGAGGCTGTCCACACCGCTTAACGCAGCGCTTTGTACCGGCACACCCAGCACCGGCACCAGTGTTTTCGCCGCGATCATGCCCGGCAGATGCGCCGCGCCACCGGCACCAGCAATAATTACCTGAAAACCGTTTTGTTCCGCGCTTTCGGCGAAGCTAAACAGTTTATCCGGGGTGCGGTGTGCGGAGACGATTTCAACATGGTGCGGAACGTTCAGGGTATCGAGGATTTCTGCGGCGAATTGCATGGTGGCCCAGTCGCTTTTCGAGCCCATAACAATGGCGATGCGCGCCGGTTGGTTGCTTGAAGACATACGTCTCAAAACTCCTGTGGGTGTGCTTCAGACTACATAAGAGGGCACAGAGAATAGCATGTAAAACGGGCAAGGAAAACGGTTGCGTAGCGATGTTTCACGCGTTTGACGCCTGATCGCAAGCGTATTCAGAAAGGGAAATGAATCAGTTCGACATCGCTCTCGCTGACGCGCACCATCGAACCTTCGCTGTGCCATGCACCTAAAACGGCACGGAATGCGGGGGCGTTATTCGCGGTGAGTTCATGCACTGCCGGGCGATGGGTATGACCGTGGATCAACCACTGCACCTGGTGTTTTTCCATGGCTTCCACCACAGCGTGCTGGTTCACATCCATAATCGAAAGCGACTTGCTGCTGTTAGCCGCTTTGCTACCCGCGCGCATTTTCGCGGCAATACGGCGGCGGATAAACAGCGGCAGGGTGAGGAACAGCGTTTGCAGCCAGGGTTGGTGCACTTTGGCGCGAAAGGCCTGGTAACCGGCATCGTCGGTGCAGAGCGTATCGCCATGCATAATCAGCACGTTGCGGCCATACAAATTGAGAACCTGCTCTTGCGGTAAAAGCTGCATTCCACTGGCCTGAGCAAAGCGTTTACCGAGCAGAAAATCGCGGTTGCCGTGAATGAAATAGCACGGGACGCCGCTATCGACGAGAGCTTTAATCGCGTGTGCTATTTGCTGATGTAGCGGGTTGGGATCGTCGTCGCCGATCCACGCTTCAAACAGATCGCCCAAAATGTAGAGCGCATCGGCTTCACGCGCCGTACCGGCCAAAAAACGCAGAAAACCGGCGGTGATCGCCGGTTCTTCTGTTTGCAGATGCAAATCTGCGATAAAGAGTGTCGCCACCAATTACTCGCTGACGTCCACGCTTTCAATCACAACATCTTCTTTCGGCACATCCTGGTGCATGCCGCTGCGGCCGGTAGAAACGCCTTTGATCTTGTCAACAACGTCCATACCTTCAACCACTTCGGCAAATACGCAGTAGCCCCAGCCCTGCACGCTTTCGCCGCTGAAGTTCAGGAAGTCGTTATCCGCCACGTTGATGAAGAACTGTGCGGTAGCGGAGTGCGGCGCCTGAGTACGCGCCATTGCCAGCGTACCACGGGTGTTTTTCAGACCGTTGTTGGCTTCGTTTTTGATCGGGTCTTTGGTGACTTTCTGGTTCATGCCCGGTTCGAAACCGCCGCCCTGAATCATAAAGCCATTGATAACACGGTGGAAAATCGTGTTGTTGTAGAAACCTTCACGGCAGTAGTCCAGGAAGTTTTTAACTGTTTCAGGCGCTTTGTCATCAAAGGTTTTGATTACGATGTCGCCGTGATTAGTGTGGAAAGTAACCATTATTGCATCCTGTTCTGATAGTGTAGTGCGTAGACCCGCCAGTGGGTCAGAGATAGTCGCTTGTTATAGCATAACCGCGAGGCTGGATCACCTTGCAAAGTGTGCTGCTTCGGGTTTGAATTACGGGTAATATATGCGGTTTTCGTTCCACACACGTCCACATGGAATCTTCGATGTTAAAAATCTTTAATACACTGACGCGCCAAAAAGAGGAATTCAAACCTATTCATGCCGGGGAAGTCGGCATGTACGTGTGTGGTATTACCGTTTACGATCTCTGTCATATCGGTCACGGCCGTACGTTTGTCGCCTTTGACGTGGTATCCCGCTATTTGCGATTTCTCGGCTATAAGCTGAAATATGTCCGCAATATCACCGATATTGACGACAAAATCATTAAGCGCGCTAATGAAAACGGTGAAAGTTTTGTCGCGCTGGTCGACCGGATGATCGTCGAGATGCATAAGGATTTTGACGCGCTCAACATCCTGCGCCCGGACAGCGAACCGCGCGCAACGCACCATATCCATGAAATTATTGAAATTACCCAACGCCTGCTGGAACGTGAACATGCTTACGTTGCCGAAAACGGCGATGTGATGTTCTCGGTGCCGACCGATCCGACTTACGGTCAGCTTTCGCGCCAGGATCTGGATCAGTTGCAGGCGGGGGCACGCGTCGAAGTCGCGGAAGTCAAACGCAATCCGATGGACTTCGTGCTGTGGAAAATGTCCAAGCCCGGCGAGCCGAGCTGGTCGTCGCCGTGGGGCGAAGGGCGTCCAGGCTGGCACATTGAGTGTTCGGCGATGAACTGCAAACAACTGGGTTCGCATTTCGATATCCACGGTGGCGGTTCCGATCTGATGTTTCCGCACCACGAAAACGAAATCGCCCAGTCAACCTGTGCGCATGATGGCGAATATGTGAATTACTGGATGCACTCCGGCATGGTGATGGTTGATCGCGAGAAGATGTCAAAATCGCTCGGCAACTTCTTTACCGTGCGCGACGTGCTGAAGTATTACGACGCGGAAACCGTGCGCTACTTCCTGATGTCCGGTCACTATCGCAGTCAGTTGAACTACAGCGAAGAGAACCTGAAACAGGCGCGCTCTGCGCTGGAGCGTCTGTACAACGCGCTGCGTGGTACGGATAGCAACAACGCGGAACACCGTTATTTTGAGAACGGTGAATTGTTCCAGAAACGCTTCTGCGACGCGATGGACGATGACTTCAACACGCCGGAAGCCTATTCCGTGCTTTTTGACCTCGCGCGCGAAGTGAATACGCTGAAGCACGACGGGGATTCGCTGGGCGCGAATGCGGCGGCGAAAAAGCTGCGTGAACTGGCCAGCGTTTTGGGTCTGCTGGAGCAGGATCCGGATCTTTTCCTGCAAAGCGGTGCGCAGGCGGATGACAGCGAAGTGGCTGAGATCGAAAAGCTTATCCAGCAGCGCCTCGATGCGCGTAAAGCAAAAGACTGGGCGGCAGCCGACGCCGCGCGTGACCGTCTGAACGAGATGGGTATCGTGCTGGAAGATGGCCCGCAGGGCACGACATGGCGTCGTAAGTAAGAAAAAAAGCGGCTTCGGCCGCTTTTTTGTTGTTCGTTCAACTCCACCGGTACTGGCGGTGGTCGGTATTTATCCCCGCCGCATTTTCCACAACAGCAGCATCAGAATCACGCCCGGCAGCCACACCCACAGCAGCTCCGACATGATCACCTGGTGACCATACGGTGTGGTGTAGCGCGACAGCGCAAACGGTGCGACTTTGATCACCTGCCACGGCGCAAAGAAGCGTTCATCCGACCACGGCCACAGCCAGCCGACGCCTTTACCACCGGTGGTAATGGAATCCAGCAAGCTGTGCGACAGCAGCGACACGGTGAGAAACGCCCAGCAGCGTGCCAGACTCGCTTTGAAATGTTTTCGCCCAAGCCAGGTCACCAATAGCGGCACCACAAAAGCGAACAGCAACGAGTGGGTAAACCCGCGATGACCGAAAACATTGCCATAAGCGACACCGAATTTAAACGCCAGCACGTCGGCATCGGGCAACATAGCAAGCCCTATCCCTGCCAGCAGTAAGCCACGAGGGATCACTTTACTGCCGAGCCCCAATCCCAGACAAAGCGGGACAGCAGCATGTGTAACAATCGTTGGCATAACGCAGGTCTCTGAAGAAAAACGAAATTATAGCCGAAGCGCCAGACAGGTAAACTGCGGGGTTTTCTGAATCTTTTGTCGTCAGAAGAGGGACTGGCGGGTTTTAGGCCGATGCCAGTTTACAGCCCGTGAGTATGTCGCTGTTTCCGTGACGTGTGCAGATTACGCAGACTCGCGAGCAATCAATTGGCCGGAAAGGGTAACGCGCTGCGTTTGCAACTCGGGCTCTTTCAGCTTACGAATGATCAATCCCACTGCCTGGCGCCCGGTCTCTTCGCTGGCGGACGACACATAGGTAAAGGAAGGCGAGGTGAGATTGACGTGCAGCATGTCTTCAAAGCCGACGAGCGCCACTTGTTGAGAGAGGAACACATCTTTTCCCACCGTATGTCCGGTTTGGTGGATCCCGGCGATGGAGCCAATCATGGCGTCCGGCGAGTGGCAGAGCAGGGCGGTGATAGTGCTGCTTTTTTCCAGTAACTGACGCACTGCGTAACTCGCCGCGCGGGTATCGTCGCTGCAGGCCGGAGTGGCTTCTTCGCGTACTACCAGCCCGTTCTGCGTCATTGTGGTGCGAAACCCCAGCAGACGCTGCTGGCGGATTAAATCGCCTTCAATACCGCCAATGTAGGCAATGTTGCGGTGCCCGCGTTCGATGAGATACCGCGTCGCCAGGCTGGCGGCCTGACGGTTATCGCGCATGACCAGGTTGCACTCTTCATTGAGCAACGACTGCGACACCACGACCAGCGGCAGCGGGCAGTCGCGGATTTGTACGGGAAGCGTTGAGCTGCGCGTGTCAGAGGCGAGATAAATCACCCCGGCAACACCTTGTTGTTTGAATGACAGCAGACAGCGTTCCAGGTGATCGCCATCGTTGAGCGGTTGACCCAAAAAAACCATGTAACCCTGTTTTTCCAGCTCCTGCACGATGCTGGCCATCACTTTTATTGAGAAGCTGTCGCTGAAATCGCGCAGGATAAGCCCAATCAGATTGGAGGTATTGGCGCGCAGATTCGCGGCAGCAACATTGTGAACATAGCCGAGCGCATCGATAGCGGCATGGACTTTAGCGATCGTCGCCTGTGAAATTTTCCCTTTCTGGCGCAGCACCAGCGAGACGGTGGAAACGGAAACGCCCGCCTGTTTAGCGACATCAATGATGCTGACTTTCTTCAAACTCGCTCCCTGATTTTCCCGGTTTTCCACCTGATATGGCGCGTACGGGACGCGCCAACCCGGTATCTTATTATTTGCCGATCATTGTGGACATGGTCTGGGCGATAAATTGCGCCCTCGCGCCGAAAATAACTTGAATACCGCTATCGCCGACAAACACCACGCCGCGTGCACCCAGGCCGTTAAGGCCATCTTTATCCACCATTTCGCTTTTTGCCACTTCCAGGCGCAAACGGGTGATGCAGGAACCGACGGAGTCGATATTCTGCGCGCCGCCCAGCATGGCGATGATCTCGGTTGCCAGTTCGCTGTCGGTTTTATCATCTGCCACGGCGGTAACTTCCGTACGTCCCGGTGTTTTCACATCGAAGCGACGGATCACAAAACGGAAGGTGAAGTAATAAATCAGCGCCATCGGGATGCCAACGATCGCCGCGTTAAGGAAGTTGGTCTGATAACCGTTAAACGACGGCAGGATACCGAACGACAAGTAATCGATAAACCCGGCGGAGAAGGATTTCGCGATGTGCGCGTGCAGCAGGTACATCGTCATATACGCCAGACCGGCCATAATGGCGTTAAAGACGTAGAGAATGGGCGCAACGAAGATAAAGGTGAATTCAACCGGCTCGGTAATGCCCGTCAGGAAGCAAGTCAGTGCGGCAGAGAAGAGAATACCAAACGCGATCTTCTTATTACGGGTATGTGCTTCGTGGTACATCGCAAGGCAGGCCGCAGGCAGCGCAAACAGCATCAGCGGGAACTCACCCTGCATAAACTTACCGGCGTTCTGGTAGGTATCGCTGCTAAAGGATTTCACCCCTTCTTCCAGCATCTTGAACCAGATAGTCTGATCGCCATGGATCACCTGGCCGGCTTGCGTGGTGTAATTGCCAAACGAATACCAGAACGAGGGATACCAGATATGGTGCAGACCAAGCGGGATCAGCGCGCGTTCCACTAAACCGAAAATAAACGTCGACGCGGCCTGATTATCACCGTTGACGATCACGGAAAGCGCATCGATGCCCGCCTGAATATGTTGCCAGACATAGGGCAGCAGCAGGCCAAGCACAAAGGATAAGAACGCGGTAGCGATAGCAACAAAACGCTTACCAGAGAAGAAGCCGAGAAACTCCGGTAACTGCATGGTGTGGAAGCGGTTATAACACCAGGCGGCGAGAATACCGCAGATCAGACCACCAAAAACGCCCATTTGCAGTGTTGGAATACCGACCACCATGGCGTATTTCCCGCCCTGCGAGGCCATCTCCGGCGTGATACCTAACATGGTGCCGATAGTAATATTGGTAATGAATACCGATACTGCCGCAGAAAGTGCCGCAATCCCGGATTCTGAAGCGAGACCAACCGCCGAACCGATGGCGAACAACATTGGCAGGTTATCGAAGATAACGCCACCCGCGTTCATCATCAGCGGTAAGTGGAATTTATCGCCGAAAGCGAGTAACAAGCCTGCGGCTGGTAGCAACGAGATTGGCAACATCAACGCGCGGCCAATCATCGACAATTTAGACAATGATTTAACAAACCCTGATATCAGACCCATGCTGATTTCCCCCGAAGTAGCGCTCTTTTGGCGCTGTTATTGTTAGTAGAACGTTTTAGTAGAACGTTCTACTTATCGTGAGATAAGCCGTAACGGGCTGCAACTAAATTTTCACATTTAGCCAGATGAATTAATGATTCTTTGAGGTTGATCGGTAATTAACCGTGATGACGGCAGGGAGAATGAGAAAAAAGATGCCGGGCTGTGGTGACACGAAACCCGGCTTGCTACGCGTGATTACGCGGTTACGGTAACGCTCTGGCCTTCAAAACTCACCGTTTGACCGGCGACGATTTTGCAGCGTTTGCGCGTTTCAACCGCGCCATCTACTTTGACAAAGCCATCGGCAATGGCGATTTTCGCCTGCGCGCCGCTTTCGCTCCAGCCTTCGAGTTTCAGCAGATCGCACAGCTCAACGTGCGGATGTTTACCGAGAGAAAATGTTGCCATCTTATACGCCTTTTACATCATGGTATTCTTCACACGCTTGCAGCGTGTTCTGGATCAGGGTGGCGACTGTCATCGGGCCAACACCACCCGGTACCGGCGTAATATACGCTGCTCGCGCGGCGGCTTCTTCATAAATCACATCGCCGACGACTTTGCCGTTCTCCAGACGGTTAATACCGACATCAATTACAATCGCGCCTTCTTTGATCCACTCGCCGGGAATAAAGCCCGGTTTACCCACGGCGACAATCAGCAGATCGGCGTTTTCCACGTGCTGGCGCAGGTTTTTCGTGAAGCGATGCGTCACGGTGGTGGTGCACCCGGCCAGCAGCAGCTCCATGCTCATCGGGCGACCAACGATATTAGAGGCCCCAATCACCACGGCGTTGAGGCCGAAGGTATCAATGTTGTAACGCTCCAGCAGCGTGACGATACCGCGCGGCGTACATGGGCGCAGACGCGGCGCGCGCTGGCACAGGCGGCCTACGTTATACGGATGGAAACCATCTACGTCTTTGTCCGGTGCGATGCGTTCCAGCACTTTCACATTGTCGATGCCCGCAGGCAGCGGCAGCTGTACCAGAATACCGTCAATGGCGGTATCGGCGTTCAGCTTGTCGATAAGCGCCAGCAGTTCCGCTTCGCTGGTGGTTTCCGGGAGATCGTAAGAGCGGGAGATGAAACCCACTTCCTCACAGGCTTTGCGCTTGCTGCCGACATAAATTTGTGATGCCGGGTTGCTGCCAACCAGTACGACCGCCAGGCCAGGAGCGCGAAATCCTGCCGCAACGCGCGCCCGAACTTTTTCAGCAACCTCAAAGCGCACCTGCTGCGCAATCGTTTTACCATCAATAATCTTTGCTGCCATCAGAGAGAGGATTCCATCTGTCATATCAACTAAGGGGATGGCGGCTATTTTGTCAGAAGCGCGGCGCGCTGTCAGTTACCGTTTGCGGATTTCGCCACCGCTGCGCCTGAAATCGCGGCAGATCAAGGGCTTCGCCGTCGCGGGTTGTTAACCAAATTTCAACAATTCATCACCCCTAAGAAACGCCGGTATTAAGCCACCGTTACAGGCATTTACGGCTATTTCTTATCCGATTGATAAATAAAAGCCAGGCCTTTTCCTAAGCGCTAATAAGAACAGACCTGGCGTAATGACAGTATTGGCGAATATTTTAATTTTTACGCAATCCCTATTGTTATGTTGTGGCTAGTTGTTCTGTCCACAGAGAAAAATATCGGGTGTTTTCCCAGGGGAGAAATGGGAAGCGAATAAGTTGTTCCCGATGCGTTATATCTTCACAGGAAAAGGTTCTTTCATCTGGTATTTAGCGTAAGCAAGTCTCAAACGGTTTTCGGCAGGATGTCGGAATCGCAACTCTTTATTTCAAGGAAAATAGTATGAATATGAAATTAATGACTAGTTCTGTTGCTGCAGGATTGATGCTGATGGCGGGAGCCGTACACGCAGACACCGTAAGCGGCGGTAATGTGCATTTTGAAGGGGAACTGGTGAATGCAGCTTGCGCTGTCAGCACCGCTTCCGCCGATCAGACCGTGACGCTGGGGCAATATCGCACCGCCTCCTTCACGGGCGTAGGGGCTACCAGCGGATCGGTACCGTTCAACATTGTGCTAAATGATTGCGATCCAAATATCTTCCCGACGGCTTCCGTCGCGTTTTCGGGTCAGGCCGATGCCACCGATAATACGCTGCTGGCGGTCACCTCCGGTGACAACAGCACAACGGCAAGCGGGGTGGGGATCGAAATCCTTGATAACGCCTCTAAAACGCTGAGCCCGGACGGCGCGAGCTTCTCCACCGCACAGGATCTGCTTGCAGGCACCAACACCTTGCATTTCTCCGCACGTTATAAGGCCACCAGCGCGACCGCGACACCAGGGCAGGCAAATGCGGATGCGACGTTCATCATGAATTACCAGTAACCCATTACTTTCAGGGATGACGTGGCCTCAGGGATGAGGCGCTTAATAGTGTAATGCGAGAAATTACCCATGATGAGGACAGGTCTCACGCAGGCATTCATGTTGTGCATGATGCCTTTGCTGGCAAAGGCGGCAGTCGTTGACGGTGGACGCGTTCACCTGCGCGGATCGCTGGTCAATGGCGCATGTGCGGTTGCGCCAGACAGTGAAGATTTACATGTGCAGATGGGGCAACACCGTACTGATGCATTTTCCGGCATCGGCAGTTTCTCTCCCATAAGCACAGGGTTTGCACTGCGTTTAACGGCGTGTGATGCGGATGTATCCCGCTATGTCGGCGTGGTGTTTTCCGGGCAAACGCCGCCGGAAGATCCGCAAGTTTTTGTCGCACACAGTACGGGAGGAGAAGGGGCTGAAGGCATTGGGCTGGCGCTGTTTGATCAACAGCAACGGCAAATTATACCCAACAGTATGCCTCATGCTTATTCCCCGCTGGTTGCCGATGAAATCACGCTGCATTTTTCCGCGCGCTACCGAGCTATTACGGAACGTATTACGCCAGGACACTTGCGTTCAGATGTCTGGTTTACCCTGGTCTACCCCTGATGTATTTCTTGCGACCATCATAATATTCTGAAGAGTTATTTTCGCTATGAACATTTTTTTTAAACCAGGTTGGCTTGTCAGCTTTTTATTATCCATCACGCTGCCGGTAAACGCCGCAGGTGGAATAGCACTTGGCGCAACCCGGGTTATTTATTCTGCCGAGGATAAACAGACCTCGCTTTCTATTTCTAATAGCGATAAGAAAGCCCGTTTTCTGGTGAATTCATGGGTGGAAAATAACCATGGAGAAAAAGAAAAAACGTTTGTCGTAACCCCACCGCTTTTTGTTAGCGAGCCGGAAAGTGAAAACACGCTACGTATTATTTACGCCGGGCAACCGTTACCCGACGACCGTGAATCTCTGTTCTGGTTGAGCGTAAAAGCGATTCCATCGGTGAACAAAGAGAGTGCCACGGACAAAAACGTGCTGCAGTTGGCTGTCCTCTCACGCATTAAGCTGTTTGTTCGGCCGAAAAGTCTATCCGGGCTAACAGACGATGCGCCTGCGAAACTGCAGTTTTCGCGTCTCGATAAACACCTGAACATCACTAACCCCTCCGCGTATTACATCACTTTGGTGAATGTTCATATCGGCAAACAGAGGCTCGACAATGTCATGGTCGCGCCCAAAGGCCGCGCGCAATTACTTATTCCTCCCAATGTTCAGGGCGGAGTGACTTTCCAGACGGTGAATGATTACGGCGCGCTGACGCCGGTGAAAACTATTGGTCTGCCATAACACGGACAAATGACAGGGATGCTTATGAATAAGCGCACGTCTCCTTCAGCTTACTCGCGGCTGGCGTTGTCGGTGCTGGCAGTGTTGCACCCGGCAATGAGCCGTGCAGAGAACTACTTCAACCCGGCGTTTTTATCAGAGGACGCCGCTGCCGTTGCCGATTTGTCGCGCTTTGAAAAAGGTAACCAGCCTCCGGGCGTTTATCGGGTGGATATCTGGCGCGACGGTGAATTTATCGCCACCCAGGATCTGCGTTTCGCTATTGCCCCGCACGGGGCGACGCCCGCTTCCGGCGGTCTGATGCCATGCTTCACTCCCGATTTGCTCAAGCGGTTGGGCGTAAATATCCGCGCTTTTCCGGCGCTGCTCACCGACAAGGGCGAAACCTGTATCGATATCACAACCGCCATACCTGGTGCTGAAGCTGATTTTGATTTCTCAGCAATGCGGCTGAATATTGGCTTACCCCAGGCTTCAATGCTGAACAGCGCACGCGGTTATATTCCCGCAGAGGAGTGGGACGATGGCATTACCGCTGCGTTGCTTAACTATAGCTTTACGGGTAGCCACAGCCCCGGCAGCAATAACGGTTTTCTGAGCTTACAAAGCGGGCTGAATTATGGTGCATGGCGGTTACGTAATAACAGCGCCTGGCGTTACAGCAGTGACGGGAAGGAGCATATCCGCAGCTGGAGGACCATCGGAAGCTGGTTGCAACGTTCCATTATCCCGCTGAAAAGCGAGCTGGTGATAGGCGACAGTAATACCGGCAGCGACGTTTTTGATAGCCTCGGTTTTCGCGGGGTGCGCCTTTACTCTGCCGACAATATGTTTCCCGATAGCCTGCAAGGTTACGCGCCAACCGTACGCGGTATTGCGCGTACGCCTGCCAAATTAACCATCCGCCAGAACGGGTATGTCATTTATCAGAGTTATGTCTCGGCGGGCGCTTTTGTTATTTCCGATCTGAACCCAACCTCATCCAGTGGCGATCTTGACGTTACCGTGGATGAAAAAGATGGCAGTCAACAACGTTATACGGTGCCGTATTCGACGGTGCCGATCCTGCAACGTGAAGGGCGCTTTAAATATGACCTCGTGGCCGGGAATTTTCGCAGCGGCAACGATCAACAATCTTCCCCATCTTTTGTTCAGGGCAGCGTGATCGGCGGCCTGGCGGGTGGTTACACCGCCTATGGCGGAACTCAACTGGCGAAGCGCTATAACGCATTTGTGATGGGCGCAGGCAAAAACCTTGGTGGCTGGGGGGCGATATCGTTCGATTTTACCCAGGCTCGCAGTGAACTGGCGGATGGCAGCACACATCAGGGGCAATCGTTACGCTTTTTGTATGCCAAATCACTCAACCAGTACGGTACCAACTTTCAACTGCTCGGGTATCGCTATTCGACGCGTGGTTTTTACACGCTGAGTGATGTCGCCTATCGCCGCATGGAGGGTTATGAGTATGAAGACCAGGACGAGGGGGAAGGGGGGCGGCGGCCAAAACCGGTGCTCGTTAGCTACCACAACCTCAACAACAACCGAAAAGGGCGCTTTCAGGTCAATATCTCGCAAAACCTGGGGGATTACGGCTCGTTGTATATTTCCGGCAGCCAGCAAACTTACTGGAACAACGTGAAGCCCAGCAGTTGGTATCAAATCGGTTACGCCAGCGGCTGGCGGGGGATGAGCTATTCGCTTACCTGGTCGTGGAGCCGCTCACCCGGCATCAATAATACGGATCGTATTATTGCGTTGAATCTTTCCGTGCCATTTAGCGCTCTTAGTGGGCAGCGCTACAGCCGGGGAAGCGCGCTGGATCGCACTTATGCCAACCTTAACGCCAGCCGCAACAGCAACGGGCAAAACAGCTGGCAGAGCGGGGTTGGCGGCACACTATTGGAAGGACGCAACCTCAGTTACACCGTAAGCCAGGGGCACAGCAGCACAAATGGTTACAGCGGCAGTGCCAATGCCAACTGGCAGGCTGGCTGGGGCACGCTCGGCCTTGGTTACAACTACGATCCCTACCAGCACGAATATAATTGGCAACTTGGCGGGGGCGTGGTCGCGCACGCAGACGGGGTGACCTTTAGCCAGCCGCTTGGCGATACCAACGTACTTATCAAAGCGCCGGGCGCGCAGGGCGTGCGGGTCGAAAATCAGACCGGGGTGCAAACCGACTGGCGAGGCTACGCCATCGTCCCTTATGCCTCGGTTTATCGTTACAACCGCATTGCGCTTGATACCAACACGATGGATAACCACACCGATGTGCAAAACAGCGTCAGTAGTGTCGTGCCGACGCAGGGTGCACTGGTCCGCGCCAGCTTTGACACCCGAATTGGCGTCCGCGCACTGATTACGCTGATGCGCGGCGATCGCCCGGTGCCGTTTGGTTCGGTGGTGCGTGAAACCGGAAGCGGCGTGACCGGCATGGTGGGCGAGGACGGACAGGCTTATTTAAGCGGCTTGCCATTGCTGGGGGAACTACTGGTGCAGTGGGGAGACGGCACGCAGTCACGCTGCCTGGCACGCTACGCCTTACCGCAAGCCAGCCTGCAACAGGCCGTGGTGGTGACTAGCGCCCGTTGTGAACAAGGATGATTTTATGAACAGATTTGATGCACTGCTTTGTGGTTTGTTGTTACTGGCAGCGATGTCGGCGCAGGCCACGATTTGTGTGAACGCGAAAGGCATACCGACAGATATCTATTATGACCTGTCGAACCTGTTTACCAGCGGGAATAACCATGTTGGAGAGGTGGTGACGTTACCGGAAAAAGCTGGCTGGGTTGGCGTCCAGGCTATCTGTCCTGCTGGTACCAAAGTGAATTATACCTACCGAAGCTATATCTCTGATATGCCGATAAATACCACTGACGGTGGTTACAAGTACCTGAAGTTAAATGATTATCTGGAAGGGGCGATGAGCATCACAGATGATTACGCCGGCATCTTTTTCCCGCCGAGGAATTTCATTCGCATGGGAACACATCCTAACGTACCCAATCAGAAGCCTTTTGGCGTAATGGACTCGAAACTTATTTTTAAACTTAGAGTGCTGCGGCCGTTTATCAATATGGTGCCGATCCCGCGCCAAACCATGTTTAGGGTGTATGTCACCAGTACGGACACCGATGCGCTCGCGGTCCCGGTCTATACCATTAGCTACAGCGGCAAAGTGGAAGTGCCGCAAAGCTGCAAACTCAATGCAGGCCAGGTCGTTGAATTTGAGTTTGATAAAATTGGCGCCGCGCTCTTTAGTCAGGCCGGGCCAGGAAATCGCCCGAACGGTGTTGATCCGCAAATAAAAACCGTAGCAATAGAGTGCACGAATGTTGACGCTCAGGCCTATCTTTCGATGCGTCTGGAAGCGGAAAAAGTCAGTGGGCAGGTGATGGTTTCTGATAATCCCGACGTGGGGTTTGTCGTCGCTGACCGTGAGGGGAACCCGCTTACACCCAACATGTTGGGTAGCAAAATTCCTTTCCAGCTTGATGACAACGCTTCTGCGCGTGTTGATATCAGTGCGTGGCCGGTGAGTGCCACAGGCTTTAAACCCGCCGAGGGTGATTTTGTGGCGCGGGGCTATTTGCGCGTTGATTATGATTAAGGAGCCATGATGTTTATCAAACCGCGCCATGTCATGCTCGTTGGGTGCTGGCTGAGCCCGTTTGCGACCGCCGATACGCCGCTTGGGGAAATTAACATTCAGCTACGCGCGACGGTGGTGGACTTTACGTGTTATGTCGAGACGGCTGACAGCGACAAAATGGTGCAATTAGGCCGTTGGCCCACTAAGCAGTTGCAAAATGCCGGTAACACCACGCCCCCGGTGCGTTTTAGCTTACGATTAGCCGGGTGCCCACCGGGTAGCGCGTCGCTCACATTTTCGGGCAGAGCCGCCAGCAACCCGGCACTCCTGGCGTTAAAAGATAGCGTGATGGCGCAGAAAGTGGCTGTTGAGCTGCGCGACAGAGATCGCACGCCGTTAGCGCTGGAGACAGCCAGCCAGGAGATAGCCGTGGACAGCAATGGCAATGCAACGCTGCAGTTCTACGCAAATTACATTGCGCTGGCAGATGATCCTGCGCCCGGCATAGCAAATGCCGACGCGACTTTCGCGATTAATTACTATTAACTTATTTCAAAAAATATGCCCGGGAATTTTTTCGGGCATATATCGCTAGAGCAGTTCGTGTGATTTGGCATAATCAATCAACTCGACGATGGTATGCACACCGAGTTTCGAAAAAATATTCGATTTATGAGCGCTGATCGTCTTGTTGCTTAATAAAAGTTGTTCCGCAATCTCTTTGTTTGATAATCCATTGGCCAGATAGCGCAATACAGTGACTTCTCTATTAGAAAGCGGCATATCCCGCTGCTCCCCTTTCTTTTTGCCCGGTTGGTTTATATAACTCAGTGTCTCTGATGGGAAGAAGGAGTACCCGGCAAGAATCATCTTTACGGCGTTATAAATATCGTTGAGTTCTTTCCTCTTACTGACAAAACCATTCGCGCCAGCGCGAATGGCGCGTGCTGCATAGAATGATTCAGATTTTGATGATAAAAAAAGCACGTTGACATCCTCTCGTAATGCTTTGATTCTTCTCAGTAAAGTAAAGCCATCTGTTTTAGGAAGTTCAATATCCAGAATAACCAGATCAACGGGCAGTGTACGGATATAATCAAGCGCTGCGCGGCTATCATCCGTTTTTAGTACCACTTTTACATTCTGGTTTTTCTCTAAAAGCACCTCTATCGACATCCTGACAATAGGATATTCGTCCATAATGATAACGGAAGCCGGTTTCATTTTTTTGCCTCAGTTTGTTTTTTTATGCCACGCCTATGCGTAAGTGCGAAAGACGTCGAAAGGTCTAATGTAACTTCAAATATTCTATGAGGAAGAATAATCCCCTGGGAAAATCGATAGCATCCTTACTCGCTAAGTTATTTCTACCCGTCACCTACGCATGTGGGGAATATCAATTACGTGCTAATACAGAGAGATATCGTAATTATTAATAAGTCGCTGTAATTATACCTGGGAAGTTCTGGCAGAAAAGCGTTAAGAGTTCATAAAGGCTATTTCTAAATATGAAGTTCTGGGAGTAATAATTGGTGGTCGAATATTTGGCACGAAAGTTTACTGATTTTGTTAAATGTGGTTTTTTACGCCATTTTTAATGGTTAAAACAATGTAATTATTTGATTGTTTGCTTATTGTTAATAGCTGTTGTCGCAATTTCATTGCTATAAATCCGGATAACAACGTGCGCGTTGGGTGGAATCTGAGTGGATTTTAAAAAAAGGGACAATGCCAGGAATAGTTGTAATTGTTGGTTTTATGTAAAAAACATACCCGGCATCAAAACTTGACTAAGTAATTTCTTAGTCGAGAAGGATAGCAACGCCTGTTATCCCCAATAGTGATTCGCATCAATCGTTAAGCGATGCAGTAAATGAAGCAAACTTTGACGATCGGGCAACCCAAGTTGCCTTAGTCGCGTGTTGAGGCGATAAACAATGCGATGGTAAGGGAGATTGAGTAGGTGAGCGATATGTTTCATCGTTTTTCCTTGCGCCAGCGCGGTGAACATCTGCCACTCTACCGGCGGGAATTTGCGTGAAACATCCACGGGCGAGGCTGGAGTCAGCAGTGCCTGCCTGAATGGCGTGACGGGGAGCTCCCGTTTTAATACGCGAAAGGGGCCCGCAGCGCGCAGGAAATTGAACAGTGGCGTGTCGCTTTTTGTCGCTAACAGATAGATATGAAGTTTGCGATTATGCAAAGCAAGCTGTCGCAGGGTTTCCAGGGCGCTAAAACGGGATGTGAGCAAGCTTTCCATATCCACGATCAGATGTGAGAGATGCGGCTCTGCGAACCGATGATGTGCTAAATCGAGCGATGAAAATACGGCGTTGCGTTTGCCGGAGAAGAGGCCCCTGTTCCACGCATAACTGAGAAAGCAATCGGTTGAAATCAATATCTGGTTGATGATGCATTCAGGCAGGGCGAAACTGAGCTGCTGAGTAAGATATTCCAGCCTGTCAAACACTGGTGGCGGATATTCCCGATAAGGTAAAACCCGGTGATCGGGTCTGTGACGGCGATTTTTTTCCCGGCGGATGAAAGTTCGCATTTTCCCTCGCAAACGTATTTCACTTTTCCTGACAGAAAAGTGTTGGCCAAAAAAAACCATGCGCAAACTGTGCGCCCGGATGTTGTGTTGTAACGGGTTGTGGGGCTGTTTCGCGCCATTGAATGGATGACATGCGGGCAAATTGACGGTCCTGATTCATGCCTGGTTTGAGAATATCGAACGTATAAAGGCGCTGCCAGGTTGTCGTTTTATCAACCAGTAAACCGGATGTAGGGCAGTCTGTATTAACAAAAGCTTCTGGCGCCTCCCGGGGGGATCATCTGGATAAAACGCGGCGGCAGACGTGAAAAATAACTGCCAGTTCAGCGGGCTAACCGCTAAATCAGGGCGATATAACATTGGGATGTCCATAAACGAGATGGTGTAAGGCTGAGAATTAAGCGGCAGATTAGGCAAGCATTGGTCCGTTGATTCCGGCAATGTTACATTTCGCGTCTGGTCGTGTAATAACCGCAGCGCAAACGACCAGGAATCATGTTTAACGCTGTTTCCGGTCGCGAGAATGGTCGGCTGACGGTTAAGCACACCATCATTATTATCGCGCTGTTTAATCGGTTCTGATTTACATTGATAACCCCAGGCTTTTTTTTGTTTCGCTCTATTTGTCACGTATAGGCTCCATTACATTAGTTAATGGAAACATTTTGACCTTCATAAGTCAGTGGATATAGGCGCGAATACTTAAAGAAACATGGGACTTTTCCCAGGAAGCGATCAGGATAAGTATAAAAACCAGGTCTTTTCGGGCATAAATGGGATAGGTGTTGCGAAAACGTGCTGCGTCGTTCACTAAGCAAGCAACCAGCGGAAAATACATTGACTCACCAGTCGCTGACCGTATAATTCCAGGCGTTTCCACCTCAACGGTGGAGTATCCACGTAATGCGCCCTTAGCTCAGCTGGATAGAGCAACGGCCTTCTAAGCCGTAGGTCACAGGTTCGAACCCTGTAGGGCGTACCATTACGAATCAAATATTTACGCCAGTTTTAGTTCAGCCTGATTTCCTCCTTGTGTCGTATTTGTGTCGTTAGCACCCACAATGCTATCAATCTTCCGTGCGTATTCCGTTAGGTAATTCGGTGCCTGGGGAGTCTATCAACGCACCATTTCTGTACTTTCCCATCCTTTCGTTTTTCGAAGAATAGATAACGGCCCCCCGGACTGTATTAACCCGTTCGTCCATATGTCTAAGGTATCGAACTGGAAATGCTTGATGGCGTTCAGACTTCTATGCGCGACTATCGCGGACGTTTATTTCAGAACTGTCGGGTGAGTGAAACATCAGGCCTTTTCCTTGCCTTTGGGTGCGCGCGCCCACATTTCAGACCATAACAACCGCGACAACACAGCAATGAAGAAAGTGGAGAAGAAATGATGATGATTTCCCCTCCACTTCAGGACCACGCCTGGAGAGAGGTTAAATCTTTGTTCCTACAATTCTTGAGGCAATAGCTTTCGCCGCTTCAAGCTTTGCTTTCCCAGCTTCAGAATGCGTGCCAGATTCAAATGCTTTGAAGTTAAGCTCAATGTTCTCTACGGCTTTATCGATGAACACTTGCGGCAACTCTGAGCAAATGGACTGAAAAATGATTTCATACGCTAAAGCACGACACTGCAGGTCATTAATCGCGTCTTCTACTGGCTTCATAACCTCTCCTTAAAAAAATACTGTGGTGCTCACCGACAAACAAGAAATGTTCTGTCGCGAATATCGGTGTGATGTGAATATTTAATATCGTTCAGTTAGGCAAATAAAACCAGTGGCGCCACGGTCAAACCGGATCGGGATAACATCAGGACGGCGTATCAGCCTGGATTGATGTCAGACGGTAAGATTGCATCACCATCAACATGTTCGAACTTTCCAGCGCAGACATGATGAGCCTGCTCTATGGGATGATTTCACTCTCCGCGAGCGAATCGAAACATCAGCCATCAATTCACTGATCGCAAGGGATCAATGCAACCAACTGATAGAGTAGCTTCGCTGCAGGGTGGCAATGAAAAAGCGGGTCATACGCAGGCTTTATGCATTGTTGCTGGTCCTGTCGTGCAGTGGGTTCATGACAAACGTTTGGGTAAAGAGATGCCACTGTATCCGCGCAAATAAAAGGCCGGATGTTTATCTTTCCAGCCTTATGATTAATAACCGCATTGCGTCAAATTTTATCGGACGCGCCCTTTAACGCTTCTATATCAATTTCAGCGTCGTTTGTTTCAAGCAACTGAGTTAATTGAATAAGATTGTTAAATTCATTCATAAGTAGTTCTGCATCTGATTTCAGCGGAATATCAGCCGCATCAAGCGCTGCGTTAATCGCTTTTTTTACATTATCAAGCATTTCATTCATGCCACCGTTTTTGCCAAGTGTCAGCATCAACGCCCCGATAAGTAAAGACTGAGCTTCCACTTTGGCTGCAAGTAGCTTGGCTTCCGCATCCATTTTCGAGATTTTTGCAATCACACCGAGTATTAAGTTTTTCATAAGTGCCCCTGTTATTAGCCGCATCACCCCTGAATATATTATGGTCGAGATTTCTATAATGAAGGATGAAA
The DNA here is from genome assembly GCF_000300455.3 of Kosakonia sacchari SP1. Classification (NCBI taxonomy): domain Bacteria; kingdom Pseudomonadati; phylum Pseudomonadota; class Gammaproteobacteria; order Enterobacterales; family Enterobacteriaceae; genus Kosakonia; species Kosakonia sacchari. The sequence continues at coordinate 3,619,597 of NZ_CP007215.2, read as the reverse complement.
TAGTTTTGTGGTGGTTATACATCCTTTCAGTATCAGACTGGACAAGTTCATAGGTTAATTATTTGATATTTATAAATTTATTGTTAATGAGCAGAGTGCGCCCGACAACCACAGCCGTTCGCCAGCCACTGATATGGGTTATTACGGCTGGAGGCGCACCATTAAAAGCACATTCTATGTGTCTTAAAATGAGCGAGATGTTTGCGATCGGTGCCGACTGGTGAGTTTTCGGTGTCAGCTTGTGAGCTACACCGTTGATGAAGGTAACGACTGAACGGTTGCTGAAGTGTTAGGCCAGTTCTGCGGCGTTACCCAGGCAATCCTTCTTCGCATGCTGATCAACGGTTACTTAAGAACAATTATGCTGGCGTGATTCAGACCGAAATATTTGCCGTGGCTTTCATTGTCAGGAACGCCCAGCTCGATAACCGGCCCTGATATTTCGACCGGTTTCTCAACATAGCTCGGTTTTAAGCGAAAGCGGCTTTGTCCTGATGGAAGATTTTACTGCAGTGCGGGCACATTAACGCGGCGCCTTTCTGGACTCGGGAGAAGCTATGTTCTGACTGTTGTGAACAGTGAGGGCAGGTGCATTTGGTGAGGAAGTTGCGATTGTTTTTTGAGTCTTTGCGTTGTGGCATAGAGTATTTCCTGATAAATGGCCTGCAACCATACACTATCCCTGAGCATTTTGCCCGTAATCCTTTTGCACAGCGCCAGAATCGTGCGGCTTTTTCATTTTGCCGCTTGATGATGGGGGCGTCACAGTAATGAACTACAGCTACGTCCAACTGGTTACACATTCTGCGAAAAGCATCTCTTCGCGTTTATACGTGTCGGCAAGGCAGCGTACCAGGAACAGGATAAGAAAAAGGCCCGCATGCGCGGGCCTTAGATGAAGACGAAAAGCTATCAAGCCTGATGTTCAATGGCTTTTTGCGTATTTTCAATGGCAATCTTACGCGGTTTTTCGCTCTCGGGAATTTCCTGATAAATGGACACCAGCAATATGCCATTTTCAAGTTTTGCGTTGCTCACTTTTGTATGTTCCGGAAGTGAAAAGCTCAGACGGAAATCCGCGCGGCGAATACCTTTGTATATCCAGCCCTGCTCATCATGGGTTTCATTTTCTGCGCGTTTACCGGATACATTTAGTACCCCGCCGACGGTCTCGATTTCGAGTTCGTCTTCTTTCCAGCCGGGGACGCTTACGTGGAGCTGATAATTGCTTGCATCGACTTTTTTCAGGTCATAAGCCGGTAATGATGCCACCGGTGAGTCACCAGTTAACTGGCTGAAAAGCCGGTCGATACGATTAAAACGGTCAGCAAAAACAGAGTCAGTAAAACCGGGGAGTGCTGACAAGGTTTTGAGTGCCATAACTTAACCTCCTGAATAATCAATTCAAAAGTTCAACTTAAAGGCAAGCTTTGCTTGTCCGCTTATATAAATAATTCCTTTAACACATTTTTCAAGACCACAAATAAAAAAATTTTGCCTGCATCGAAGTGGCGAACTGCCTGGTTGAGTGCACATGAAATAGCTGCTGGTATGCAGGAAATAACGGGCCTGTAATATGAAGGGAAAAGAAGCTGTTATTGCAAACGTACCTCTGCCGCACGGCTTTTTACATGGGCCGCAGCGTGAGTCGTTCGGGAGGATATAACGTATTTCATTTAAGTGGAAAGGGGAATGAACATCGAAAAGAAAAGACCCTCAGGAATAGGAAATCCGGGCTGCTCCTGAGGGATGCAAATGCATATTCGTTACGTTTGTTAGTTTGCTAATTATTACTTTACTGGCAATGAGATTATTCTCATTTGTAATCGATTTCTGATAGGTATGGGCTCTCTATGTAATTGGTTTAATTAATGGTTTTTGAACTGGCAGAGCGACAGAAAGTAACTATAGTTAACGCGCTATCATCGTTAACCCTATTTTCCCTGGTGATGTTCTTCTACCGCTCTGTCCGAGCGGTTTTTTTTGCCAGGGTTTTAGCTATCGCTCAGTGTCATAAATGTTTCTTCTTAACCGGCATAAAGAGCAAATGGACAACCTGCACAATCACCGGCGTTGTAATCGCACTCTTTATCCTCATTTTTTTGCTGCCACTCGACAGGTATCTTTCACTAAGCTCACTGAACATCCTATCTCCCGCCCGATAATTCCTTTTAACGCGCGTCTACTGTTTATTTCAAATACTCGCCATAACGTCGTTTTACGAGGCGACTCGCAATGCGTTTACATTTTCATCCTCTTGCTCAACTGTGTATGCTTGGTCTTTGCTGGTAAACCCGAAGGAGAAGGTAATGTTAGAAGGGTATTTTGATCTTGATGGGGCGACAGGGGATGAGGCGGTAGAAAACAGAAAGCGCTTGTTAGCTGTACAGGCAGCGCTGGAAATTTCAAAAGCGGCGGTTTCTGCAACCACGGCCAACGCGGGCATTCGTAGCCAGATGGATTTACGTAACGTCTCGCAAGAAGTTGCCACCCTCGCCGATGCGATTCAGGATGCGTTAGAATCTGATCTGTAACCATACCGCCTGAGGGCGGTTTTTTTGTTTCCTTCGGATTTCATTTCCCATGACTCATTACAACTGCCGGGACAGGTTTGAACATCCCTGACACTTACTGACGCTTTCTCTCTCAGTATGTTGGCTGTTAACTCTCTCTTGAAAGGTATAGGCATGATGGGAAAAAAGTTAAGCGTAGCCTGGTTTTTTCTTCTTTTAACGTTCGCCTCTACTGCCAGTTCGGCGACTCCGTCTTTCCCGCAACTTTCCGGGCAAAATCACTATATACGGCACGTCGCTGGAGATATTGCAGAAAATCCTGATGATCATGTACAGGAAACGACTGAACGGTTCTTTTTCCATAAATATTAAATAAGCGACGTGCTCATACTATTAATTATCGCGTGATAAAAAATCAGAATATAACCTGCGGCAAAAAATGAATTGTCGCAGGTCTTTTTTTGCTGGCGACAACATTGATAGTGGAAATTACTATTTCTGCCCAGTGAGTTATTGATTTGGAATAACGGAGATATGTATGGCTACAATGACTGACTGGCAAAATGTCGCGAATAAAGAGCTCAGTCGCAAGGGAAAAAGCGTTGAATCGCTGGTCAAACTGACGCCAGAAGGCATTGCGATTAAGCCTTTATATACTCCTGACGATCTGAGCGCACTGGAAAACACCGGCACGCTACCGGGGTTTCCGCCTTATACGCGCGGGCCGCGCGCCACAATGTATACCGCTCAACCGTGGACGATACGCCAGTACGCCGGGTTTTCAACCGCCAGGGAGTCGAACGCGTTTTACCGACGAAATCTCGCCGCAGGACAAAAAGGGCTTTCCGTTGCGTTTGACTTACCAACCCATCGGGGATACGACTCGGATAACCCGCGCGTAGCGGGCGATGTAGGAAAAGCGGGGGTCGCTATTGATACCGTGGAAGATATGAAAATACTCTTCAACAATATTCCGCTGGATAAAATGTCGGTATCGATGACGATGAATGGTGCGGTTTTACCTATCATGGCGTTTTATATTGTTGCAGCGGAAGAGCAGGGCGTTTTTCCTGAAAAATTAGCTGGTACGATTCAGAATGATATTTTAAAAGAGTATCTCTGCCGCAATACCTATATTTACCCACCTAAGCCATCGATGCGGATTATTGCCGATATAATCGCCTGGTGCTCCGCCAATATGCCGCAATTTAATACGATTAGCATCAGCGGTTACCATATGGGGGAGGCGGGGGCTAACTGTATTCAACAAGTCGCGTTTACCCTTGCGGACGGCATTGAATATATAAAAGCCGCGCTCTCCGCAGGCCTGAAAATTGATGACTTCGCCCCGCGTCTCTCTTTCTTCTTCGGTATAGGCATGGATCTGTTTATGAATGTCGCTATGCTGCGTGCCGCCCGCTATTTATGGAGTGAAGCTGTGAGTGGGTTTGGCGCGACCAATCCGAAATCGCTGGCGCTGCGCACTCATTGTCAGACATCCGGCTGGAGCCTGACGGAACAGGATCCCTACAACAATATTGTTCGCACCACTATTGAAGCACTGGCGGCTACGCTTGGCGGTACCCAATCTCTGCACACCAATGCGTTTGATGAAGCGCTGGGGCTACCAACGGATTTTTCGGCGCGAATTGCGCGTAACACGCAAATTATCTTGCAGGAAGAGGCGGAGATTTGCCGTACCGTCGATCCGCTCGGAGGCTCCTATTATGTCGAATCTCTGACCGATCAAATCATAAAAGAGGCGCGGGCAATTATCCGCCAGATCGATGATGCCGGAGGGATGGCGAAGGCTATCGAATCTGGGTTGCCAAAACGCATGATTGAAGAGGCTTCCGCGCGCGAGCAATCGCTTATCGACCAGGGTAAACGCACCATTGTCGGTGTTAATAAATTCAAGCTCGATAAAGAAACGGTAACGCCGGTACTGGAAATCGACAATGTGAAGGTGCGTAACGAGCAAATCGCCGCACTTGAAAAGATCCGCGCTACGCGTGATTCCGCTGCCGTTCACGATGCGTTGTCCGCGCTGACCCATGCCGCCCAACACAACGAAAATCTGCTTGCTGCGGCGATTCAGGCCGCACGATTGCGTGCGACGCTTGGCGAGATATCCAGTGCGCTGGAAGTAGCGTTTGACCGCTACCTGGTCCCCAGCCAATGCGTTACGGGGGTGATCACGCAAAGCTATCAGCAGGACAGTAAAGCGGCGGCTGAATTCGACGCCATCATTACACAAACGCAACATTTTCTGGCTGAGCATGGCCGTCGTCCGCGCATTTTGATTGCGAAAATGGGGCAGGATGGGCACGACAGGGGGGCAAAAGTCATTGCCAGTGCTTATTCCGATGTAGGTTTTGATGTCGATCTCAGCCCTATGTTTTCTACACCGCAAGAGATTGCCCGGCTGGCCGTGGAAAATGATGTGCACGTGGTTGGCGCATCGTCGCTGGCAGCAGGTCATAAGACGCTGATTCCTGAATTGATTAACGAATTAAGGAAATATGGCCGTGAGGATATTTGTGTCATTGCCGGCGGTGTGATCCCGCCACAGGATTACGACTTCCTGCGTGAACATGGTGTGGCAGCCATTTACGGCCCTGGTACACCGATGCTGGAAAGCGTACGCGATGTACTGGAGCGGATTAGTCAGCGCCATGATTAATGAACAAACCCTTGATGAATGTGTTCGGCGGTTGCGCGCGAGCGATCGCGTCGCGCTCGCACAGGCTATGACGCTGGTGGAAAGCCAGCTTTCACGGCATCAGAGGCTGAGCCAACACTTGCTGGACATGATTATGCCTGAGACGGGTAAGGCAATACGCATTGGTATCACCGGGACACCCGGTGCCGGGAAAAGTACCTTTCTTAATACCTTTGGCATGATGCTCGTTGACTTTGGCAAACGGGTGGCGGTTATTGCGGTCGATCCTAGTAGCCCACTCAGCGGCGGCAGTTTGCTGGGTGATAAAACCCGCATGACGGAACTGGCCAGAGCCGACGCGGCATTTATTAGGCCGGTGCCTTCCGGCGGTGCTACAGGCGGTATCAGTCCGCACGTCTGTGAATTGATACTGCTGTGCGAAGCCGCTAATTACGATGTGGTGATAGTGGAAACGGTGGGAGTTGGTCAGTCTGAAACGGCGGTCGCAAGCATTGTCGATTGCTTCGTTTCACTGCAAATCGCCGGTGGTGGCGATGAGTTGCAGGGCATCAAAAAAGGCATCATGGAAATGGCCGATATCATTGTTATCAACAAAGATGATGGCGACAACCGCGCGGCAGTCGCCATTGCCCGGCAAATTTACGACAGTGCGCTTGCTATCGTTCATCACAAATATCCGCAGTGGCGACCCGCAGTGTTGAGCTGTAGCGCACTGGAAAAGCGAGGCATAGAGGATGTCTGGCAGGCAATTGTTCATTTTTACGATGTGATGACAAAAAGTGGTCATCTCCCATTATTGCGTCAGCAGCAGACGGTGACGTGGCTACGAAAACAGGTGGAAGAAGAGGCGATGCGCCAGCTTTATGCCCACCGCGCTTTCCGTGAAGATTTTAACCAAACGCTTGATGAGGTGAAAAATAATCAACAAGCGCCGCGCACGGGCTTACAGCACATCCGTGAATACCTTCAGCATCACTATTTTGCACAGTAAAAAGGAATTGATATGTCGTACGAGTATGTGGTTGTAACCATTATTCAAAAAGTGGCTGTTATCGAATTTAATTACGCACGCAAACTTAACGCGCTTAGCAAGGTGTTTATTGATGATTTGATGCGGGCGCTGGAGGATCTTAACAAACCGGAGATCCGTTGCGTGATCCTGCGTGCGTCACACGGCGCGAAAGTCTTCTCCGCCGGACATGATATCCACGAGTTACCCTCGGGGCGGCGCGATCCTCTCTCTTATGACGACCCGCTACGGCAGATCACGCGCATGATCCAAAAATACCCGAAGCCGGTGATCTCCATGGTGGAAGGAAGCGTCTGGGGAGGGGCGTTTGAGATGATCATGAGTTCCGATCTCATTATTGCCGCCAGTTCTTCAACCTTCTCTATGACGCCCGTTAATCTCGGTGTTCCTTATAACCTGGTCGGTATCCATAACCTGACGCGCGACGCCGGGTTCCATATCGTTAAAGAGCTGATTTTCACTGCGGCACCCATCACGGCGCAGCGGGCGCGGGAAGTTGGCATTTTGAACCATGTTGTCGACGCCAGCGAGCTGGAAGATTTCACCTTGCAGATGGCGCATCAGATCTCGGAGAAAGCACCGCTTGCCATCGCGGTAATTAAAGAAGAGCTACGCGTGCTTGGCGAAGCACATACCATGAATTCGGACGAGTTTGAACGTATTCAGGGTATGCGTCGCGCCGTTTATGACAGCCGGGATTATCAGGAAGGAATGAGCGCGTTTATGGAAAAACGTAAGCCAAATTTTCTTGGGCGCTGATTAACGGAGACGATAATGAAACAACCCTGGCCCCGGATGAGCGCCGACGAAGCGGCAGAAATCATCCAGCACGATGAGATGGTGGCTTTTAGCGGTTTTACTGCAGCAGGTTCGCCCAAAGCGCTTCCCGCCGCCATCGCACGTCGGGCACGGGAGCTACATCTACTGCAGCAACCTTTTCAAATCCGTTTGCTGACCGGTGCGTCCATTAGCGCGGCGGCTGATGATGCGTTATCGGAGGCGGACGCGGTCAGTTGGCGCGCGCCGTATCAGTCCGCAACGGGAATGCGACAAAAAATCAACCAGGGGCAGATTAAGTTTGTTGATCTGCATTTGAGCGAAGTTGCGCAGATGGTGAATTACGGTTTTTTTGGCGATATTGATATCGCGGTGATCGAAGCCTCTGCGTTGACATCCGATGGCAAAGTATGGCTTTCCAGCGGGATTGGCAACGCGCCGACCTGGCTTAGAAAAGCGAAAAAAATCATTATTGAGCTTAATCACTACCACAGCCCGCGGGTGGCTGAACTCGCCGATATCGCCACGCCCGGCGCGCCGCCGTATCGCCACAGTGTTGCTATTTTTAGCGCGTTGGACAGGATTGGCCTGCACTATGTTCAGGTGGAACCCAAAAAGATTGTGGCGGTGGTGGATACTGAATTACCCGATGCCGGTAACGTGCTGGATGGCGCAAAACCTGTCTGCCAGCAAATTGCCGACAACGTGGTGACGTTTCTGCTGCAAGAAATGGCGCAGGGGCGTATCCCGCGCGAGTTTCTTCCGTTACAAAGCGGCGTGGGCAATATCAATAATGCCGTGATGGCGCGGCTCGGAGAAAGCCCCGACATCCCGGCATTCATGATGTACTCCGAAGTGTTGCAGGAGTCGGTAGCGCATTTACTTGTCGCAGGAAAAATCCTCGGTGTCAGCGCATCCAGCCTGACCGTTTCAGACAAGACGCTGCGTAACATTTACGACAACATGGATTTTTTCGCCGGGCGTATCGTTTTGCGACCACAGGAGATTTCCAATAACCCGGAAATTATCCGCCGCCTTGGAGTCATAGCGCTGAATGTTGGGCTGGAATTTGATATTTACGGGCACGCCAATTCAACGCACGTCGCGGGCGCTAACCTGATGAACGGGATTGGTGGCAGCGGAGACTTTGAGCGTAATGCTTATTTGTCGATATTCATGGCGCCTTCGATTGCCAAAGAGGGAAAAATTTCTTCCATTGTGCCGATGTGCAGTCACGTTGATCACAGCGAGCATAGCGTCAAAGTGATCATTACGGAGCAGGGCATCGCCGATCTGCGCGGGTTGTCGCCAATTGAGCGCGCCCGCACCATTATTGATAATTGCGCACACCCACTCTATCGGGATTACCTTCATCGCTATCTGGAAACGGCTCCAGGCGGGCATCTTCATCACGATCTTAGTCGCGTATTCGAATTGCACACGAATTTACTGAACACAGGATCGATGCTCGGCTAAATTGCACGAATCGTCGCGATCGTCATTAATACACTGACAGACTTCGGCGGTGTGCCGATGGTTTTTCAACGAATACAGGTATTCCTGCATATACATCGGTCCGTTTGGCGCATCGAAATATCGCAGTGTAGTGGGGTTAACCAGATGCCAGGCGAAATAAGGGATCACGGTAAGAAACTGCCCGCGTTCCACCGCGCTGATTTTCGCCATAAAACTGTAGGCTCTGTAGATAACGGTTGGGTGGATCCCGCAAGGGCGCATGTGAGAATCGAGCATGGCTTCAAAATTCGCGCGGTTCTGAAAACGCATCTGCAACCACGGGAGTTCACGCAGCAACTCCTGCGGCTGTTTTTGCTCATAGCGTCGGGAAACTAAAAATCCCAGACGCAGCGGAGGCAACTCGGTGGCAGTGAGGTTCTCCAGACCCAGAACACGTGGGGAAACCTGCTGGGGAGAAATAATAAAATCAAGCTGATGGCCAAGCAGGTCGTCAATCACGCCGTTGTCACTGAATTCGATGGCCTGCGTGCTGATATTGTCATATTTATCCCCCAGGCTTAGCAGTTGATCGAAAATGATGGTCGGATAGGTGTTGTCGACGCCAATAACGATTTTGTGTGAGCGCAGGGCGGAAGAGTGAAGCTCATTTTCAATTGCTGATAAGCGCTCATAAACCGGGAAAAGTTTCTGATAAAGCTCCTGCCCGGCTTTATTCAAACGGATACTGTTATCTTTGCGGGTAAAGAGCGGATAACCAATCTGCTCTTCCAGCGAGACAATACTTTTGCCAAACGGCGACGCGGTCATGTGTATTTTTTCTGCCGCTCTGGCAATGCTTTTCGTCTGCGCCAGTAAAATGAAGTTGCGCATTCTTTTGGAAATAAAAATAGAGTTGCTCATCTGAAAATCCCTCTCTGACTCAATAACCGATACGTATGGCCATCCGTGCAATCATTAGCATGCTATTTATTGCTGCCAGCAATGGTATAGCACTGCTGTCTGGCACGAACCAGAGGCATCAATGCAGAGTGGAAGAAAAGCCGCAGTTATTTGCGGCTTTTTCAGATTATTTCTTCAGCAGTCGTGGCAACTGGTTTTCCAGTTCAAGCAGACACGCATCCATCATTTTCTGCGTTTCTTGCGTCACTTTTTGGTAATTATTCGCCCGCCAGTCGGCCAGCGGCGCGGTTTTCACCGCTGGTGCACATTCTGCTCTCACAAAAGCGCTCAGCACATTGCCATCTTCTGCGCGTTTATAGAACAGCACGCGGTAGGCCAGATCATAATTACTGTTTCCCGCAGACATATCTGTGTAGACCAGCGACCACTGCGCTGCTGCGATATACAGCGGCTGTTTGTAGACATAATTACCACCCTGTTTATCGAGCCATTCGCGAATTTTCACTTCAGCTTTTGGGCTTAAATAGCGCAATGTCGGTTCCGGCATGGAATCTATCGCGTTGCCTTTATAGTTATTTTTATCAAAGGCATCGCCACTGCCTGCTCCGCCGCCAAGTGCTGCGCTGAGTAACGAAAGCCCCATGCCGGTGCCAGCATGGGCGGGGCTCACTTCACGCAGTTTCACATCCGGGTAGCGATTGTTATTCATTTCAAGCGGGCTAAAAATGGTGGCAACTTCAAGTGTTGTACCGTTGGTGGCTTTTACCGGGTGCGTACTGGTTCCCGCACATCCTGCCAGCAGGGCTACAGAGAGTACGCTGAGCGCTAATGCTTTAATTTTCACTTTTTTTCCTTCTTTTTTCCGTTTACAACGTTTAATCCAGCGGACCGGTTCTGTTAGTGAATACGCCGGGGGCCTGACTTGAGCAAAAAGTGGTTAGCTAAGATAACGGCATGATTTAAATAAGCTTTAGCGGGGATTTAGCACTGAATTTTCATCTTTATTGGTGCAAATCAAGGAATCTATGATTGCTTTCGTGTGGAGAAAGGCATGGCAAATTATGTGGTTAGCGTTTCAGATCAGGCAGTCGCGGCCAATTTTTTTCCGGTGGAACAGGGCCTGAACGCCTTTAATGATGAGATCACCGGTATCAGCGATCGTAAGCCTTTGAGTGTACTGGTTAAAGATGCTAATACCGGTGAAGTCATTGGCGGGATGATTGGCCGTACTTCTCTGGGGCTGCTGTTTATTGATCTGGTTTATCTTCCACCAGTGCTTCGTGGACAACGTCTTGGCGAAACGCTACTGCGGCAGTTCGAAGAGGAAGGGCGAAAGCGCGGCTGTATCTCCGGTTTCCTTTACACCATCAGTTTCCAGGCCCCGGAATTCTATAAAAAGAATGGTTGGCAAGAGTTTGGTCGTATCGATTGCCTGCCTGAGGGAACCAGCCGGATTTTTTTGCGCAAACAGCTTTAAAAGGCTCAGGGGAGCCGCCTTTCGGTCATCACGGGCATTCGCCGAATGCCTGTACAATAACCCTCTCATCCATACAGGTTTGTACAAACTCTACTCGTTTGTTCCGCTTTAAGTCTATTTATTAAGAAAACATTAGTTTGCATTTTATTTAAGTATTGTTTTTGGGATACGGGTAACAAATTTTTATTAAGTATCATTTAAATGTTTGTGGCAAACTTTCATGTAAAATGTATTATTGATTATGGGTGCTACAGTAAATTCTTATATTCTTTTGTGAAGCAATGAATAAATCTTATATTTCTGAACTGCAAAAGATGTCTCTGGTATTATTTTTAGCGAACAGGGGCGTCTGCAATATATTCGCTGATAATGAAGGGGATAAGCATAGTTACAGCAGCTCTCCTTTCACGAAAGCGTGGTTTTTGGATCATACTCACCGGATACACGTCCGTCATTTTGGCCGGATATGGCGGTTACTAAAAAAGCATGACACGGAGGCGACAAGCCGCACAGTCCTTGAAGCTTACTCGCTCTATGTCAGTGATTGTCTGCTGGAGTTGCAGTCTGCTCCGGTGTTGACGCTGGTTCAGGGCTGGGTGTTAATCGAGGCTTATGAGAAGTGTCTGGCCTGTAGTGATGGATGCGAACCTGCATGCTGTTTTGGCGAGCAATCCGCGCCTTCTTTGCTGGAAAAATATATATATCAGTTGTGTTTCGAACCTGGTTTACAATTAGAATCCGGTTTATTAAGGCAAGCCTGTTTAGTGAGTCGGAATAATTTTTATTTATTAAATAAAACGCAACAGCTTAGTGATTAATTCTGGATGGCCTTTATATAGATAAAGGATTTAAATTCAACATTCTTTTACTCTGCTGTATGTCAATGTTCCCGGTAAAATATTTCCGCCCGTAGCAAAAAATACATGCACAACCCTGCAAGGGATTGCACGGTTTGCAGGACACTGATCACACATCCATGATTATCATCACAGTTCCCGTTTTGAAGGCTTGAGCCGCCTCGTCTGATTCGTTATAAGAGTTCCCAGGGCGTAATCAGAAGAAAACTGAGCGAAACCTGATTCCATTGTTGCCTTGCGTGGCTGCAATGGAGTCAGGTTTTTTTTTGCTTTTTTTCGGGCGTACTCCTCCGGGAAGAACATCTGGGTTAAACAGTGAGAAAGCTGAAAATGAAAGTAGAAAAAATACTCAGCAACAACGCTGTCCTGCTCTCCAATGCACAGCAAGAAGAGATCGTGGCCATTGGGCGGGGCATTGGTTTTGGCAAAAGACCGGGCGATAAGGTCGACAATAGCCAGATTGAAAGCCAGTTCGTCAAAAAGTCGGAAGGGCTGGCGGACGTCCTTTCGCAACTGCTGGCGGAAATTCCGCCCCCTTATCTGGCGGTCACGCAACAGATCATTGCGCTGGCTCAGCAGCGGCTGGCGATCACAGTGCAGGACACGCTGTTCCTGGCATTAAGCGACCATTTAAATTTTGCTATTCAGCGGCAAGCTAACGGACTGGTGATTAAGAACTTTTTGCTGTGGGACATTAAACGTTTTTATGCCCAGGAATATGCGGTGGGGCTTGAGGCATTGCAGCTTATCAACAGTAAACTCGGCATTAGCTTGCCGGAGGATGAAGCCGGGTTTATCGCACTGCATCTGGCGAACGCCAGGAATAACAGCGACATGCAAAGCACCATGCAGAGTGCCACCATCATTAAAGATGTGCTGACAATCCTGAAATACGATCTGCACCTGACCTATGACGAAGAGTCGCTAAATTATCAGCGGCTTATCACACACCTCAAATTTTTCGCACTGCGTTTGCTGAACCGCAATACCGTCGCGCACGGCGACGACAGCATCTATCAGGGGATCACTGGCATGATGCCGACCGCCTATGCTTGTGCGATGAAAGTTAATGATTATGTTGAAAAAAATTACCAGTGCCAGCTCACCACCGACGAAGTGATGTTCCTGACGATTCATATCAATCGCCTGAGCGGTGATTAACGGCGGCAAGATAAAGGAGAAAGTAACGATGCAAATGAGATTTCCCGAAGGTTTTCTCTGGGGCGGTTCAGTTGCCGCAAACCAGGTCGAAGGCGCATGGAACGAGGGAGGAAAAGGGGTTTCCACTTCTGATCTGCAACCGCAGGGAATACACGGTAATGTCGTTGAACGTGACGCGAACAGCACCGGTATTAAAGATGTGGCCATCGATTTTTACCACCGCTACCCGGAAGATATTCAGCTCTTTGCCGAGATGGGATTTAAAGTGCTGCGTACCTCAATTGCCTGGACGCGCATCTACCCGAATGGTGATGAAAGCGAACCAAATGAAGAGGGGCTGGCTTTTTACGACCGGCTGTTTGATGAAATGGCGCGCTATGGCATCCAGCCGTTGATCACGCTGTCACACTACGAAATGCCTTACGGGCTGGTGAAAAACTATGACGGCTGGAGCAGCCGGAAGGTGATCGATCTGTTCGAGCGCTACGCGCGCACGGTCTTTACCCGCTATCGCGATAAAGTGAAATACTGGCTGACGTTTAACGAAATCAACATGGCATTACATGCGCCGTTTACCGGCGTTGGGCTTGCGGGGGAGCGAAGCAAGCAGGAGATCTATCAGGCCATTCATCATCAGTTGGTGGCGAGCGCCCGTGCGGTAAAAGCCTGCCATGAAATCATCCCGGATGCCAAAATCGGCAGCATGTTGCTGGGTGGCATTCGTTACCCGATCACCTGCAAACCGGAAGATGTACTGCAATCGCAGCGGGTAAATCGCGACTGGCTGTTTTTTGGCGATGTTCAGGCGCGTGGTGCTTATCCGGCGTGGATTGGCCGCTTTTTCCGCGAAAATAACATCTCGCTCAATATCACCGGGCAGGATGAACAGGATCTGCAAGAGACGGTCGATTTTATCTCGTTCAGTTATTACATGAGCGGTTGCGCCGCTGCACAGCCGGAGCTCTATCAAAGTTCGCGCACCAATATTATGCGCATGATCCCCAACCCGCACCTTGAAAGTTCCGAGTGGGGCTGGCAGATAGACCCGCAAGGGCTGCGTTTTTTACTCAATGAGCTGCACGATCGTTACCAGAAGCCGCTGTTTATTGTGGAGAACGGGCTGGGGGCGAAGGATGTCCCCGCCGAGGATGGCTCGATTGAAGATGATTACCGCATCCAGTATTTGCAGGCGCATTTGGTGCAGGTCAGAGAGGCGATTGAAGATGGCGTGGAACTGCTGGGGTATACCAGTTGGGGGCCGATTGATCTGGTCAGCGCCGGAACCGCGCAGATGTCGAAACGCTATGGCTTTATCTATGTGGATCGCGACGATGCCGGGAATGGCACGCTGGCGCGTCGGCGTAAGAAAAGCTTCTTCTGGTATCGCGATGTGATCAGCAGTAATGGGGAAATGTTAGCGCCGTAATGTGAGTGCAAACTATGCCGGATGTGGCTTACGCCCATCCGGCATTTGTCGTTTATGGCGTCACGGTGACAATCGCGCGGCGGTAAGCGAAAAGTGACGGCGTGCCGTCATCCTGCACCTGCAAAATGATGTGGAATGGCGTAGCGGTTTTGACTTGCGGTGCGGTAAAGCTGGCATTAAGTGAGTCACTGTCCCCAGGCGCCAGTAACGTGTTTAATAGCGTTTTTGGAAGTGACATGGAGTTTTCCCTATCTTAAAAAACAAAAAACCTGCTTTCCGTTGCCTGGTGGAGCAACGGAAAGCAGGTTTCGCCAAAAGGAGATGTAACGTCCTGTGCGCATGGTTATAAAAAGAGTCGTTCAGGCAGGCAACGCATAATATTGATAAATGTGACCGGGGTTCTGTATTTGCCTGGTTGTTTAATTCCAGGTCAACGCTATTTGCGTGATGATTTTCACAAATTGAGCATTTGCGATGGTAATTGCCTGCGTGGCTTGTTAGAAAGAGGGCGTTAGTTAAGGACGTCACCAGAGAAATTCTGGGCGAGACCTGGATAAAGCAGTGTGTTTACACACTATTTTATCCAGGTTTTTTTTTGCTTTTTTCCAGCTGGCCAGCGGATGCAGGCAACACCAGGGTGACCTGATTATTACTGTCGTTTGTGAAACGGGAAGTCTCATTATGAATAACAAAGTACTGGCAGAAAATATTCTGCAGCTGGTAGGTGGAGAGAGCAACGTTGCGACGCTGGTGCATTGCGCGACGCGTTTACGCTTTAAAATCATCGATAACAGCAAAGTGCGGTTGGCCGAACTCGACGCGCTGGACGGCGTCATTACCGTAGTGAATGGTTCAGGCCAGTTACAGGTGGTAATTGGCAACCGCGTGCCAGACGTGTTCCGCGCGTTTGGTACCATCTCCGGATTACTGGAGGATGATAAGAAGAAACAACCTGCGGAACCGGCGCAAAATACAGCCTCGCTGTTAGGGCGTTTGATCGATTTGGTGGCCGGGATTTTCACGCCATTATTAGGCGCGATGGCCGCAGCCGGTGTGCTAAAAGGCGCGCTGGCGATTGTGCTGGCCGCCGGGTGGCTGAGCAATAAAGAGAGCACCTATATTATTTTGCATGCCGCATCCGACAGCCTGTTCTATTTTCTGCCGATGCTCTTAGCCATCACCTCCGCACGTAAATTTGAAACCAATATTTTTGTTGCCGTGTCGATCGCGGGAGCGCTCATTTACCCCAGCATTCAAGGGTTATTTGATGGCGGTCAGCCGGTGAGTTTTTTTGGCCTGCCGGTGGTGATGATGAAATATACCGGTTCGGTGATCCCGATTATTTTCAGCGTCTGGCTGATGTCGATAATAGAGCGCTTTCTCAATCGTCATATTCATGAAAGCGTGCGCAATATTCTGACACCGTTTTTCCTGCTGACGTTGATGGTGCCGCTGACGTTAATGACCATCGGGCCGATTGGCATTTCGATCAGTGAGGCTGTCGCCTCTTTATTTGTTTCGATTTACGGCTTCAACCCGATTATTGCCAGCGCGCTAATGGCTGCCGCCTGGCAGGTGTTGGTGATTTTCGGCGTGCACTGGGGCTTTGTTACCGTCTTTATTAACGACATTTCGGTAATGGGACACAGCTTTCTTAAAGCTGCCTCCAGCCCCTCGGTTTTCGCCCAGTCTGGTGCGTTGCTGGCGGTGATGCTGCGCGCGAAAGACAAAAAGCTGAAAGCACTGGCGGGCAGTACATTTATCGCTTCGTTGTTTGGCATTACCGAACCGGGTGTCTACGGCGTCACCTTGAAATTGAAAAAACCGTTTATCTGCGCGGTGATCGCGGCGGCCTTTGGCGGTGCGGTGGTCGGGTACGCCAAAAGCTCGGCGATTTCGATGGGCATGCCGGGGCTGCTGACGCTGCCGATTTTCTACGGCGATGGTTTTATCGGCTTTCTTATTGGCTGCGGCGTGGCGTTTATTGGTAGCCTGGTGCTGACGCTGATCGTGGGTTTTGACGAACCTTCCGCGCAAGCGATACCTGACGCGTCGGCGAGTGAAAAAAAGCATCCCGCACATCAACCGGTAATGCCAAAAACCGCAGCGCTGGTTCCTGAGCAGATTACCGCACCGGTTTCTGGCGCGTTAATCCCGCTGGCTGAAGTGGATGATAAGGTCTTTTCGACAGGCGTCGTCGGGCCGGGTTTTGCCATTATTCCTGATGAAGGGCGAGTTTATTCCCCGGTCGACGGCCATATTGCCAGCACCTTCACCAGCGGCCATGCCATTGGCATTCGCTCCACGGCGGGTGCGGAAATACTGATCCACGTCGGGATCAATACCGTGCAACTGGATGGGCAATATTTCCATATGCAGGTGAACGAAGGCGATGAAGTCAAAAAAGGCCAGCTTCTGCTGACCTTCGATCTCAATGAAATTAAACAGGCGGGTTATGACACGGTGACGCCAGTGGTCATCACCAACAGCGAAGCCTGGCGCGAATTACATATTAGCGATAAACCCTATTCCCGCTTTGGCGAGCCGGTAATGGCGCTATTGGTGTAACTCTCGCTGCTAGCGGGAAGCTATTTGCGGCGGGGGCGGTTGTCGCCGCAACCTATTAAAAACGTGTTTATGCGTTAAGTGATCTACCCCCACAGGACGTTACTGATTTTATTCAGGCGAGACCTGCAACTGACGGAGCATTTTCCGTCGGTTGCGGGTCTTTTTGTTTTCTGGGGGCAATACTGAGGGGAACTCATGAAGGTGAACAACATAATTTCTAAAAAGACGTGTATTGCCGTGGCGTTATTATCCTGTTACGGCGCAAGCGGCGGGGTAATGGCGCAGCCGCTAACGCTTGAACAACGCATGGCGGCGCTGGAAGCGCAGTTGCGCGTTACGCAGCAGAAACTGCAAGCCTATGAAGAAAAAGAGCACGCGCAGCAACGCAACGTGGCCTCATCAGCCGTGCCTGCGGCGCAATCTGGTACGACGGTTCAGGCTACGGCCGCGCAGGCTAAAACGGAGCCGGAGTTGTCGGCAGGGACACTGAAAAAAATAAGCCAATATGTGCAGGATGATACCGGCTTTAAATATTCCGGTTATTTCCGCTCAGGTTGGGCAACCACCACCAATGGCGGACCAAAATCATGGGCAGTGGGCTCGCTGGGGCGTTTTGGTAACGAATATGACGGTTGGTATAACTTGTCATTAAAGAAACGAGCATGGCGCGATGGCGACAAATCTATCTGGGCGAATGTGCAATTTGAGGGCGATCTCGGGTTAACCCAGAGCAATGAATCCTTTGAAAAAGGGATGTCGGGCGGCGGTATGGGCAAATTGAGTAAGCTCTATGTTGAAGGCAACGGACTACTTCCTTTTGCGCCAGAAGCGTCGGTCTGGGTAGGGAAACATACGCTGCCACAGTATGAAATTCAGCTACTGGACTGGAAAAGCAATCGCACACTTTCCGGTGCAGGTGTAGGAATAGAAAACTGGAAGCTGCCGGTTGGCGCACTCAGTATGGCAATAACACGTAACGATATTGATAACTACAGTACAGTCTGTGCGGCGGGTTCTTCCAGTTGTAGCGATACCACGCAGGTTAACGTCAATATCGCTGAAGTTCGCTACAAGAATCTTCCTGTCACGGAAAATACGACGCTGGAGCTTGGCGCGAAATATGCGTTTGCTAACCAGACGGATGAGCAGAAAAAAGCGCAGGCGGATAATGATTATTATCAGGTGAAATCCTCCTGGCTTGGGCAGGCGATTTTGCGTAAGCCCATTCTGAAAGGCTCAAATGAATTGACGCTGCAAGTGGCGAATAACTCCCTTGCCAGCCAGTTTATGAATATTTCCAGCGCCAATCCGGATTTTGATTACAACAGTTCTTACTACGGTATTCACAGCGGTGGTATTGGCTGGCGGTTAGTGAATCAGGGGGAGTTCTATCTGGGTGAGAAGATAATCATGGCGCACGCGCTGGTGTATGGTCGCGGCCACGATCTTTACTCGACGTATACCGGCGCGCATACGGACTTTACCACCGCGCGGGCGGTTATTCGTCCGTCATGGATCTGGAATCAAAACATGCAGACGGCGCTGGAATTGGGGTATTTCACGCAGAAAAATCGCGTCAATAATTCCACATCGGATGAATCTGGTTATAAGGTGACGCTGGCGCAGGTGTATAAAGTGGATACCAGCATTCTTAATTCCCGACCGGAACTTCGTCTCTATAGTACTTACCTGAAAGCGTTAGAACATGAGATCGATAGCCAGACCTTTAACGACGGTAAGGATTATCAAATAAGTTTTGGTGTGCAGGCTGAAGTGGTCTTTTGAACAACAAAAACAGAATCCCCGCCGGGGCGGCGGGAACAATAACGCATGCAGACGTTGCGTTAGAAAGCGATAAAAATGCAGGGTGGGATAAAGACAAACCCTTTATTTTTAGATGGCAAAATCTTCCAGTTTTTTACCGTCTTCCAGTGCCTTGGCAATCACTTTCGGTGTGCGGCCCTGACCGGTCCAGCTTTTTTCCGTGCCGTCTTCATCAATATACTTATATTTGGCAGGGCGAGGTGCACGAACAGATTTTGATTTCGTCGTTTGTCCTTTCAGCGAGGATAAAAGTTCGGTTGGATCGATACCTTCATCCAGCAGTTTTTGACGAAACGCAGCCAGCTTGGCTTCTTTCTCTTCTTGTTCTTTACGTAGAGAAGATTCTTCTTCACGACGTTCTTCAACAACAACTGACAGTTTTTCAAGCATCTCTTCAAGAGCTTCAAGGGTAAGCTCACGGGCCTGAACTCGCAGGGTGCGAATGTTATTAAGTGATTTAAGTGCTTCTGACATAGCGTCACTCCGTGTGCGGAAAAATGAATAATCTATCGGAATTAATTTTTAGTGATAACGACATAAAAATCAATATGGAATTATAGGTTTTAGCAAATATATATGTGATTTTGCAACCCTATGACTTTGTAGGTATCTCGCTAAGGGTAATTTAGTAACAATGCGGCATTAAAAAGCCACAGAATTTAAGGGTTATTTTTATCGGAATCGTTAGTAAATGCCGCTTGTTCATCATGAAATAACCTATATCTTTGCATTGATTTTCGATTGTCAGGGGCAGATTTTTCTTAACAAAGAGTCATTACAGGTATAGCGCCTGTTTCAAACGGTAAAAGTTATCTCTGAACTGGCGCGTTTTTTCTTTTTGATTTGCGTTAGCGCAAGCGGCAATTTCAGCGCGGCTAAATGCTTCATTAAACATGAACACATATTGGTGGCTCAGGTCGTTCCACAATAAGTCGCTAAGAAATTTTGCCCGCGCCAGACGCTATTGAGAATATTCTCGATTGGTAGCAAGTACGGCACGCTTCAGTTGATATCGGAAATCATAAAAATCCACCTTATTGACCGGCAGTTGTGGTTCCTTTTTCATACCCATCTTTTAATTACATACAGTAATAATTGCGTTGCTGGATATCGCGCGTTGCGTCGCACACAGCGTGTCGCATGAATGATGAAGTGTCGGTTTTATCCTGTTCGCGGGTATTAAGGATATTAAACCGAAACTGCCTGGCCTTATCCCTATCCTATTTTTTTAAATGTTCAGCCTGCAAGAAAACGCGCGGCACGATAAATTCACCGTTCAATATCACCAAAGCATTGCTGCCAACCGCAGTCGCGGATACGCGTTATCGCTGCGTTGGCGCTTTTGCATGCGAATAAGCAGATTCAGGACAAAGGGGTTGCAGATTATTTCGCGGTTATTTTCCCACCCGCTGGGGAAATATCTCCAGCAGCCAGTCAATAAACACCCGAAGACGATGTGAAACATGGCGGTTTTGTGGATACACCACATGAAAAGGGTACGGCTCTGGCCGCCACGGACGCAGGATCTCCACCAGCGTGCCCGCTTGTAGCGCCGCACCGAGTGAATAGCTGAAGGTCTGGATAATCCCCAGCCCCGCCATCCCGGCAGCCAGATGCGCATTGCTCTCATTAATACCAATCCGGTGCGCCACTTTTATTTCGGTTTTCTCGCCATCGCGCTCAAAGCGCAACGGAAACGCCCGGCCGGTTTGCGGCGAGAGGTAACTGACCAGCCGGTGGCCGTTTTTGAGCTCCTCCGGGTAGGCCGGCGTACCAAATGTTTTCAAATATTCCGGCGTTGCGCAGGTGATGAGCGTGGCAGAACCAATACGGCGGGCAATCAGCGAGGAGCTATCCAGCGGCCCGCCACGGATCACGCAATCCACATTGTCGCTAATCAAATCCACCGTGCGGTCGGCAACGCCTAAATCGAGGCGAATATCCGGATAACGCGCCAGAAAATCCGGCAGGGCGGGGATTAACACATCTTTCGCCGTGGAGCCGCCAATATCGACGCGAAGCTGTCCGCCCGGCGTGCCGCGTGCGGCATTGAATGAACCGTCGACATCTTCGAGATCGCGCAGAATACGGGTCGTTTTTTCATAATAGTCACGCCCTTCCGGCGTCACCATTACGCGGCGTGTAGTGCGCTGCAATAACCGCACCCCAAGGTGCGCTTCAAGTTCCTGCACCAGCTTGCTCAATGTCGCATTGGGCATCTCCAGAGAATCCGCCGCCCGGGTAAAGTTTCCCGCTTCGACCACGCGGGCGAAAGCGCGTATTGCCAGTAATTGATCCATGCCAGTTCCTCCGCTGCTGTGATGATGATTATACACAGTGGTGAATAGTGATTTTCATTTTTCGGTATTTTTCAATAAAAACGGGGAAGGTAGAGTAGCGCCATACCTGAGACGGCAAACGAATTTGCCGCAGGAACATCCCCTAACTGAACCGAGGAATACAACATGAGCACACAACTGAATGGCAAAATCGCACTGGTGACTGGCGGGACAAGCGGCATTGGTCTGGCAACCGCACAAGAGCTGGCAGAGCAGGGGGCGCGCGTCTTTATTACCGGTCGTCGCCAGGCCGAACTGGACGCGGCGGTTGAACGTATTGGTTCCAGCGCCACGGGCATTCGCGCCGATGCCTCGGTGATGGCGGATCTTGATGCCGTCTTTGCCCAGATTGCGAAAAGCGCCGGGCGGCTCGACATTCTGTTTGCCAATGCCGGTGGCGGCGACATGCTGCCGCTGGGGGCGATTACCGAAGAACATTTTGACCGCATTTTCGCCACCAACGTGCGCGGCGTGCTGTTTACCGTGCAAAAAGCGCTTCCGCTGCTGGTGAACAACGCATCTATTATTCTCACTGGTTCTACAACATCGGTGAAAGGCACCGCCAGTTTCAGCGTTTACAGCGCCAGTAAAGCGGCGGTGCGTAACTTTGCCCGTTCATGGGCGCTCGATCTGCAAGGGCGCGGTATCCGCGTTAACGTGGTTAGCCCAGGCCCAATCCGCACGCCGGGTTTAGGTGAACTGGTGCCGGATGAGCATCGCCAGGGCTTGTTTGACGCGCTGGCCGCCCAGGTTCCGTTGGGGCGTTTAGGTGAACCGCAGGAGATTGGCAAAGTGGTCGCGTTTCTCGCTTCTGATGCTGCCAGCTTTATCAATGGCGCTGAGCTGTTCGTCGATGGCGGCATGGCGCAAATCTAATTCACCACGCCGGGCTGGCTGTCGTTGTGCCAGCCCGCAACGCAGGAGCAGAACATGCACACTTCCGCGCTTTTGGTCTCTCAGCAACTGATCGACAAACATTTTGTTATCTGGAATGGCGCACACCCTGAACAACAGATCGCTACCTTTTCTGATGTCTATACCGATGATTTTTTCGTTGCGGATTACGCCGATGTGGCCACTGGCTTTCAGAACGTCGCGGCACTGATTGCTCGCGTACAAGGTGAACATCCGGGGTTTTCCTTCACCCCCGAGCCGGTGACGTGGAACCACGGTTTAGGGCGTGTCACGTGGGGTTATGGCCCGCAGGAGAACCCGAATCTGATTCGCGGTGAGGATATTTTCACCGTGCGCGACGGTCGCCTTGCCAGCCTGTGGGTATTTATTAACACGCCGTAACGGTCGGTAAGCAGCATCATTCATTGCTCATTGAGGAATCATTATGAACACACCTGCAAACCTGCGTTTTTCCAGCGCCGACCATAACAAACTGCCTGCTACAGGTATCGTTGTTAGCGCTTACTATCGCGTCCATCCTGAGGACAGGAAAACCTTTATTGATGCTGTGGTGCCGGAAATGGCGGCGGCGCGCAAACTGCCGGGCTGTATCTATTATGCTTTCGCGCAGGATTTGGCTGATGCCAACGCCTTTCACCTGGTTGAAGGCTGGAAAGATGAAGCCGCCTACCAGCGACATGAAAACGCGACAACCTTTCTGCAGGCCCTGGCGACGGTAGTTAAAAATGTGCGCATCCTTAACCGCCAGGGTGTTCGCTACGATGTTGCCCTGCAACATGTGGATGATCCGCGCGGCAAAGTAGCTGAGTTGCCGCCGCATTAAGCGATTTTCAGCAATAGCTAAGCCATTTAAATACTTTGTTATTTCCGGCGTTCTCTCACATCGTGGCGACATGAGATTGTGGGGGGACGAGTGAATGGCGAAAAGCAGCGCGGTCTATTTAGATGAACAACAGCGAGCCGCTGTCCGGCGGTTATCGCGCAGCTGGCTGTGGCGCAGCGAGCTGCCTACCTGGCTGGTGATTGCTACCGTGTATGGCGGTTGGTTAGGCACGCTCGCGCACTGGAAAATGCTCGGCCTGTTGCCGGCAACCGCGCTTCTTATCCTCTTCACCACCTGGTATTTGTCGGTACAGCATGAGCTGATCCACGGGCATCCCACGCGCTGGGCCTGGTTTAACCAACTGCTGGGGTTAATGCCGCTGGCGGTATGGTATCCGTACGGAATTTATAGCGATTCGCACCTGGCTCACCACCGTACGCACTTACTGACGCTGCCGGAAGATGATCCGGAATCCTACTATTTTTCCACTCAACACTGGCATCGCCTGACACGCTGGCAGCGAAAACTGATCCAGTTGCGTAATACCTTTGCGGGTCGTTTACTGCTGGCTCCGGCGCTGGATATTGTGCACTTACTGGCGGGAATGGTGGCGGCATTTCGCGTGCGGCAAGGCAAAACCATGCTGATGTGGCTGGTACACGGTGCGCTGTTGGTCGTGACTTTTGCCTGGATAAGCCATTGTGAATTTTCCGTTATCTGGTTTGTGCTGGCGGTGAGTTATCCGGCGCTGGCTATCACGAAAGTGCGTTCTTTTCTCGAACACCGCGCCGCAGACGATCCGCTAGCGCGTTCGGTGATCAACGAAGCCGCGTGGCCGTGGCGTCTGCTGTTTCTTAACCTCAACTATCATTCTGTGCATCACGATCTGCCCGCTGTACCGTGGTACGGGTTGCGAACGGTTTACCTGCGAGACAAAGCGGCGTACCAGCAACGCAATAGCGGGTTTCTGGTGCGCGGCTATAGTGAATGGTTACGGCAGTTTTTCTTTACTCCGGTAGAGGTCAATGCACACCCCGCAAGCAAAGTACGCAGTGAATAACATTGCCCTGCCAATGTATAACGTCGCACAGCCAGAAACCGCCGCGCTGGGCCAGGCGTTGTGTGAACTTCTGGCGGAGCGCGGACTCCCGGCGCAGCAGATTTGGCCGCAAAGCGACCTGCTTACCCACTGGCGGCGTGACGATGTGCTGCTCAGCCAGACCTGCGGCTACCCGCTGGTAACGCAACTACCGGATGTGCAACTGGTTGGCTGCTTCCACTACCTTGCGCCGGGCTGTGAAGGTTTTCGTTATTGCAGCTTGCTGGTGGCGCGTGATGAGGAATGCGCTACTTCGCTTGCTGATTTTCGCGGTCGTCGCGCGGTGTGCAATTCCGCTGATTCGCAATCAGGTTATAACGTGTTGCGTTACCTGGTTTCGCAGCTTGCGGGCGAAGGGCGATTTTTCGCTGATGCTCCCCATTTCAGCGGCAGCCACCGGCAATCGCTGGTAGCGCTGCACAACCGTACGGCGGATATCGCCGCCATCGACTGCGTGACGTTCGCCTTATTGCAACGCCACGAACCTTCCCTGTTGCGCGGGTTGCGTGTGATAGCACAAAGCCCGTTAGCGCCGGGGCTGCCGTTGATCACGGCGCAACGGAGCAGCACCGCCACGCTCGCATCAATAAGAGGGGCGTTGCAGCAACTGGTCAATGACACGCGTTTTCGCGAAACCTGTGCCGCGGCATTGATTGGCGGTTTTAGCGTGACCACGCGACAGGACTATTCTTTGTTGTTGAGATGGCGGGATGAGGCCGCAGCACGCGGCGTCACGCAGCTATAATTCGGTAGTCATTTCATTATGTTATCAAAGGTAAATGCCGTGAAAAGGGCACGTGCCGCCAAAGACAAGCCCGGAAAATTGGCTGAAAGTCATGCAAACCATTCACACTGTTGCCGTCCGGGAGTGCCCTTTGCGAAACCGGAAAAGGATGAGATATGAGTCAGTTATTCACCGAAGTTAATATTGGCGACGTTGCGCTGGATAACCGCATCGTTATCGCCCCGATGTGCCAGTACTCCGCCGAAGATGGGAAAGCGACCGCCTGGCATCGTATTCATTTAGGTAACCTGGCGCTCTCCGGCGCGGGGCTGCTGATTATCGAAGCTACTGCCGTTGAGCCGCAGGGGCGTATTTCGCCGCAGGATCTTGGCCTGTGGGATGACGAAACCGAGCAGGCGCTGCGCGTGGCGCTGGACGATATTCGCCAGTACTCGCCGGTGAAAATCGGCATCCAGCTTGGGCATGCTGGCCGTAAAGCGTCGGTCAGCGCGCCCTGGCTTGGCGGGAAACAGCTTTCGCCGCAAGAGGGCGGCTGGCAAACGATCTCGGCCTCCGCGCTGGCGCACGATCCGGCAGAACGTCCGCCGCTTGAAATGACAAAACAAGATCTGGCGCGGGTTAAACAGGCGTTTGTCGACAGCGCATTGCGCGCGGTGGCGCTGGGTATTGAGGTGATTGAAATCCACGCGGCGCACGGTTATTTGCTGCATCAGTTTCTCTCGCCGCTCTCCAACCAGCGCAGCGACGAGTATGGCGGCAGCCTTGAAAATCGCCTGCGTTTCACGCAAGAGGTGTTTAGCGCCGTGCGTGAAGCGGTACCGGCTTCCGTAGCCGTAGGCATTCGCATTTCGGCGACTGACTGGGTAGAAGGTGGATGGGATCTGGATCAATCGGTAGTACTGACGAAAAAAATTGAAGCCCTGGGCGGCGCATATGTTCACGTCTCCAGCGGTGGGCTTTCACCGTTGCAAAGCATTAAGGTGACGGCGGGTTATCAGGTGCCGTTTGCCAAAGCGTTGCGCCAGCAGACCAATATGCCGGTTATCGCCGTGGGGTTGATTACCGAGCCACAACATGCCGAAGATATTTTGCAGCAAGGGGAGGCCGATCTTATCGCGCTGGCAAGAGGTGCGCTCTACGATCCTCGCTGGCCGTGGCATGCCGCTGCCGCCTTGCACGGTGCGGTACATATCGCGCCGCAGTATCGCCGCGCCGAACCGCACGGTGTGAAAGGTACGGTTAAATAACACATGAATCGGTGAGCTTACTATTCCGCCAGGCTCACCGCTATTAGCCCGCTATACGCCTTTTCGCACCAACTCTGCCGCCTTGAGGAATACGTCATCTTCTACGCCATCGCCCCTGTTTCTGCCTTGTCGTTCAATCTCCTGCACGATGTTGTCGCGGTTAATGGCTTTGCGTTCTGAAACAAGGCCGATCACGGCCGCGCCAATGGCTAATCCAATGAGCCCCGTGTGCTCATCATTGAACTTCATGCGTTATCCCTCCCCGATTTGTCTAAGAGAAATTTAGCACACAGATATATTTCCGCCATTTATCAAAATCACCGCATTATAAATACGTTATATATATGTAATATAAATAAAAAAACGCCTGAGGCGTGCAGCCCCGGGCGCGGTGAAAGGAGAGAAATTGGCTTAGAAAGATTGCCAGTTATCGCGGTTCTCACCGGTTGATGAGGAAGCCAGCGCCAGCTGCGGCGATTGGCGTAACGGGGCTCTGCCCGGCTGTGCGTTACGGCGGTTCTCTTTCACGCCGGAATCAAACATGGCGATGGTTTTATTCAGCCGCTCAGCCTCTTTTTCCAGCGAGACGGCGTTAGCCTTCGCTTCCTGTACCAGCACGGCGTTTTGCTGTGTGACACCGTCCATTTCGGTCATCGCCTGGCCAATCTGATCGATACCACGGCTTTGTTCATCGGAGGCGACGGAAATCTCCGTCATTAATTTATTCACATGCTCAATGGAATTGATAATCACCGACATGGCGCCACCGGCTTCCTGAACCTGTTCGGCCCCGGTTTTAACGCGGGATACGGATTCATGAATCAGCGTTTCGATCTCTTTTGCCGCCTGCGCGCTACGGCTTGCCAGCGCACGTACTTCACTAGCGACCACGGCAAACCCACGGCCTTGCTCCCCGGCGCGCGCCGCTTCAACTGCCGCGTTCAGCGCCAGCAGGTTGGTCTGGAACGAAATGCTGTTGATAACGTTAGTAATGTCAGCAATTTTCTGCGAGCTTTCGGAAATTCCGTGCATGGTTTTCACCACGGTTGCGGTGATTTCGCCGCCTTTTTGCGCGGTGTGCTGCGCGTTTTCCGTCAGTTTACGGGCTTCGCGCACGTTCTCCGCATTATTACGTACAGTAGAAGTGAGCTCTTCCATGCTGGCTGCGGTCTGTTGCAGCGCGGCGGCTTGCTGGTCGGTACGCCCGGAAAGCTCCTCGTTGCCTTCTCTGATCTCATTCGTACTGCGGTAAATGCTGGTCGAACTCTCCTGGATAGTTTCCACCGTGGTTCGCAGGCTCTCCTGCATGGTACGGATGAAGGGAATCAACTGGCCCGCACAGTTACGACCAAATTCGTGCAATTCGTGATTCAGTTTACCGGCGGCCATGGTTTCCATATGTGTCTGGATCGCACGAAGCGGTTTAACAAGGAAATTCACCAGGTAGCGGTCGGTGAGAAACAGCGTGAAGATACCGGCAATTAAGGCGGCAGCGAGCACATATTTATTAAAAATCACCTGCGCCTGTGTTTGATCCAGTAAATCGTTGGACTGAATCGCTTGCGTGTATTTTTCCGCCGTTGCGCCAAACTGCACGCTCAGCGGGGGATAAGTTTTGCGAAATAAGTCGCGAAAGGTATCCGCTTGCTTATTTTTGGCCGCGTTTAGCATTGGCACAATGCCGTTGTTGAGCAGGGCGTCCCAGTCGCGGATCATGGCGGCGACGGTTTCGCTATCGACACCTGGGTGCTGGCTGGCGCGAAACTTCGCCAGCATATCCTGGGTAATGGCCAGTGCTTTTTCAGCGGAGGCGAATGTTTTATTCGCATTTTCGTCATCGCCGGTTTGCTGGTAATCCATGGCGCGTAGCATACGGGTTACGGTGCGGAAATATTGATCGTTTCCTTTCACCAACAAGGCGTAGACATTTTTTTGCCCGGCGTTTTGCGTCAGTAATTGGTCAATGGTCGAAAAATTGTGAAATGTCAGGACGGTTGCCAGTCCCCAAATAATGCTGAAGAGCGATAAAATGATGATCAGCATTTTGCGGATAGTTATGTCGCGAAGTATTTTCATGTTGTTCCCCCGGTAATAGAAATTACCCTCAGGTTGGCATTGGCCCAGCTCTCTGGCTATTTCACCCTCCATGACATTCTGACCAGAACGCGATTGGCGTTAATAAAACGGTCTTTTAACTTTTTGAAAAGATGTTCTATTTTATGAATGTTGATATCAATCAACTTAAATATAATTAATCAGAGTGCAGAATATTATTCCTGGACTTCGATCACATAAGCTATCTGAATTCATAATAATCGTCTATTATTTTTCAGCAATTACTTGAAAAGGTTATTTCTATCGACTACCAATATTTAATTTGAGTTAAGTCTTATTAAATTCAATTTGATGGTTATTTCTTAGTGGCCGGATAATAAGGTCGCTATCTTATTTAATCTGCGTTAAATAAAATTGCGTGCTAATAATACGCAAGAGAAATGCCGGATTGATATATCCGGCGTTGCGGTGCTTAATACAGTTTTTGTTCGAAATTATCGGTGATATCAACCACGCGCCAGATTTTCCAGGCGCCAGCTTCATTGCGCGTCCAGACTTGCAAATGGTGTGATTTATTCTCCTCCACACCGAGCCAGACATCGACTACCTGGCTGTCGCCGTGGGATTTCGCTGGTGCGGTTTTTAACTGCGGGATCCAGTCCGGGGAGTAATCCTGGGTATAAGTGAAATAATCGGCTTCAAGAATCTCCTGTTCGGGCATCTCATACACGGTGGCAATGCGCGTCAGCAATTTTTCTGTCACCCAACTGCGCATCTCGGGTTTTTGTACCATCTCCGGCGGCGACGTGGTGTCGAAGGCAGGTAAATAGTAGCGATAAAAAGCCGTGACGCTTTTTTGTGCGTCTGTGGCGGGCGTGGCGCTGGCGAAGGGAAGATAAAGTGCGAAAAGTAAGCTCAGAGCAAATCGCATGAGTGTTCCTGAAAAGGCGTTATGATGACTGCCAGAATAGCATGCGAAGGGAAAAAAACGGGGCAAGAAAACCTCCCACGGGCGCACCGTGAGAGGTGAGGGGATTACTTTTTACCGTTAGGTTTCAACTGCTCACCCGGTTTGAGCATGAACAACTCGTCATCACGGGTGGAGTAGCGCACGGTGCCATCGGCCAGCAGATACGCGCCTTCGGTAAAGCCTGCGCCGTTGATAAATGGCGCAACCGCATCAAGTTTGCCACGCATGGCCGCTTCCAGCGCCAGCAGTGCATAAGGCGCGATATTGTCGACATTGGCATAAATATACTGTGGATCATCGATGAAAAAGTTATTCAGCCGTTTCGTCGCCAGAATATTGTCCGCCACTTTATCCGCTAGTGTCAGGTACCCTTTATCGCCGGTAGATTGCCAGAGATCGATCAGCGCAAAAATGGCATACGGCTCGCTGTTTTTTGTGTTCAGATCCAGCTTGTTGTTTTTGCCGCCCGGCTCACCGATATCACCCAGCCCCTGTCCTTTGGCAATGCCGCGCGCCACTTTCCACATCTCTGCGTCCGGTGCCAGTGTCCAGGCGCGGGCATAAGAGAGCAGGAATTCATTCCCCGCCGGATAAGGCTTTAACACGGTGCCTTTCTTGCCGTAATAACCGTCGCGCGGCAGCGTGTAGTTCGACAAGTTGGTGCCGTTTGCCAGCATCGGGCGGAAGGTGTTGGTTTTCTCATCATAGGCGTAATGCGCAAAGGCTTTCAGGCCATCAAGCGTCCACTTTTTGATGTCGTTGCCATCCGCGCCCAGCGATTTTGCCAGCGCTAATTGCATCAGGGCGTTTTCGGAGTAGAGCGTGCTGGTGCGGCCTTTCAGCATCATATTGCCTTCCAGCGCGTCGGGGCCAAATTCCGGGCCAAACTGACGCTGGGCGCGATCGCCATACTTCGAGTTGGTATCCGTGTCGTCGGTGGTTTCGGCGCGTTTCAGCGCTTGCGTAAACTGATAAACGCCTAACCCGGTCTTTTTATCGCGTGGCAACACATACTGCTCCGCCAACCGCTTCGCCCAGGTGAGCGCGCCTTTCTCGCCATCGTGTTGATACAACAGTGAAGCAGAATAAATTAAGTCGTTGCCAGCGTTAAGAAAGCTTAGCCCTTTGGTGGCGAAGAACGGCGGTTGCTGTTCAAAGTGGCTGGCCCACAGTTTGCCCATCTCTTTGCCGTATTCGCCGTGGCGGCTGGTTTCGAGGATTTTCCAGTCGTACACATGTGCGTTCCAGAACGCGCGGATAAAGCGGGCGGTTGCCGGTTTATCCACGGCAAACATCAGGTCGTACCATGGATACGCATTTTTCAGTTCATGGACCATCTCTTTCTCGCTTGGCCCTTGCGGTTCAAGCGTTTTCAGATCGATAAAACGATGCCCGCCCCATAGCAGCAGCCCGCTTTTGTCCTGGTAGTGCTGGAAGTAGTAACGGACATTATCTTCCGCCCGCTTTTTATATTTCGCATCTCCCGTCAGGTTGCTCAGGCCAACCAGCACGCGCATCAGATTCTGCTGTGCGGAGAAGTTGGAAAGTACCGCCGTTTTTCCGTCCGGAAAGACCCACTCCATCTGCTTACCGGTGCGCGGATCAACGCCATCCGCCAGCAGTGGCACGTTGCTGTGGTATTTGTCGCCGGCTTTATCGATGACTGTATCGGCAAACGCTTTTACGCTGCTTAAACGTGCGCTCTCCTGCGCAAATGCCGTGCAGGAGAAGACACCGAGAAGACTGACCGCCAGTGCTATTTTTGACAGTTTCATTATTCGCCTCTTAGCTAAAAATAAGGATTTCTGCCGAAACCCTTATTTATGTTTGCTACCCTGCAACTATTTATTAGAAATTATATTTCACACCGACACGATAACGGGTCTGACGCTCATCGGTATATTTGCTGCCTGAAACGTTGCCGACTGCAATATATGGAGACCAGTTTTTATCAAGTTTGTATGTCAATTTGAGATCGTGCGTCCAGTCGTAGTTTTCATTATCTGCAATTAGTACGCCGGCGGACGTGGCGTGTTTGTAATCCAGTTCGTAATCGAGTTGGTAATCACCGAAAATTTTCCACGACACGGCGGCAGTCAGGTTATAGCCGTTTTCGCTGGTGTCTTTTGCCGTGCCGATATTGTTGGAGTTACGCTTGAAGTAAGGACGGTAGCGCAGCGTTGCGCCAACGTCATTGCTAAAGTTCACTTTGCCGCGCAGGTACGGGCGATAGTTGTTTGACGTGGAGCTACTGTCGAGTGAAAAACCCGGCTCAATCTGGAAGGTGGGGTTAATTTTATAGACGTAGCTGGCCACCACTTCGGTACCATTACTGACCGTCTCGTGATACGCCTTATCTTTATTTTGCGAACCTTTCCATTTTCCTTCCAGCGATAAACCAAAACCGTTAGCAAAACGGTGCGACATTAATAAACGATCTTTGTGGTTATTACCGCCACTATCATTTAATTCATGACGATAATCAAATGTAACCGCCTGGGCGGCTATGCTAATAAAAGGTACAGTAACTAATAACAAAGTGCGCAACATAATATCCCCTATTATTTATAGTCAAAAGGTACAAGATGTTCTCTGCGAAAAATGCAGATAGTTTTAATTCAAAGAGGAATGGTTAATTCACTCTCAGTGCAAATTGATATAATTAGCAAGCATAATAATTATGCCGGATATAGTTTCATAACCGTTATTACTGATAACAACAGCAACGCTAACGTTACTTTTAAAGTGGCGTGTGGTGCCGGGTGCCTCCCGGTGAATTGAGTGCCGATCGCCTCAATTCGTCCATAAAAATGAAACTTTATTGAGAATAACCTCATATCAGCATGACCCCTCCGCTTAGGGGGATTCACCACACAAAATACGGTTTTGTCTGCATCAAGATATCTCTATCCTATCAAGTGGAACGGACTTTTACACATTTTGAAATAGTGTTTTGAGACTGAGATCGAACATTTAAAAGTAGAATGAAAATTAATATTTTGCCGGTTATAAAGATAATCTTAATTGCACAAAATCATTTAAAATCAAATGAATAAGTTAACTACATACAAGAGTGTATGTATGTGGTTTCGTACGCTTTAGTGCGGTAAATAAATAGCGAAATAAATTTATTCCTGGAATAAAAAGCGAACATTTGACACAAAATGCAATACACTGGGCGCATCAGGGAGAGTACGGAAAGGAAAATCAGGGTGATTTATGTTGTTGCACATTAAACAAACATTAAACGAGCCAGCATCACGCTTGATCTGACTGAACATATCCCGCACATTCAGGAAAAAAGACCATGCCTCCGTTAGCGGAGAGGAAAATAATAAAACATTACCCTCTGGAGTACCTACATGACTATCTACGGGAAGGATCGCCTTTTCATTTATGGTATTGAGAAAATACTCAGACAACTTAGCAGGGAAAAGGGTAGCCGTTTTTGCAGTGGTGAACCCGCCATATATGTCACCACGGGAATGGACATCATGGAAATGTACTCGCTGTTTTTCTCCCGTCCGCCCGCGCACTACTCTATTTTTATCTCCTCAGAACGCCATTTTGACTCGCTGTCGCTACTTTTCCCTGGCCTTGTGAAACTCTGTCTGGCTGAAAGGTTACGTGTCGAAGAGTTGCGTCAGGCGCTGGAAGTGATGAGCTTGTTATCTGCACAGAATCAGCAGCCGGGTTACAACCACGGCGCATTTAAATTCACCAGCGCCGAACAGCAAATTATGCGCCTGCTGCTGCGCGGACATTCGGTGGAAGATATCGCCCGCATTCGCGGCGTCAGCCCGACCACCGTCAGCGTACAGCGTAACGGGTTAATGAAGCGCACCGGTACCAAAAGTTTGCAGGCGCTGTGTTCGCTCTACACCGCAATGCGCGCATAAAAAAAGCGCCTGGCCGGCGCTTAACAACACAACCTGGTGTGGGCAAACAGCCTCAGCATGTGGCCAGTAAAAAGTCACTGACGGTCTTCATGCACAACGTCCGCTCTTCGACATGGGGCATGTGGCTTGAGGATTCAAAAATCACCCACTGCGCCCCGGTAATATGATCTTTGAAAGGCTGCACCACTTCCGGCGTGGCCTCGTCGTAGCGCCCGGAAATCAACAAGGTTGGCACGCGCACTTGCTTTAACCGGTCGATAATCGTCCAGCTTTTCATGCTACCAATGACGTGGAATTCGGTGGGGCCATTCATCGCGTGGTAAACGGTAGGATCAGCCTCCATGGCGTCAAAGGTGCGTTGCACCTCCGCAGGCCACGGGTCGAGCCGGCACACATGGCGCTGATAAAATACCTGGCTTGCCGCTTTATACTCTGCGCTATCCACCGTACCCGCCGCCTCGTGAGTTAACAACGTGTCCTGCACATCCGGTGGTAACTGCGCGCGCAACTTCGCCGCGCCCTCCAGCCACAGCGCCATCGATGCCGGTGAGTTGGCGATCACCATCGCTTTCAGCCCCTGCGGCTGTGTCACCGCATGTTCTGCCGCCAGCATGCCGCCCCAGGACTGGCCGAGCAGCGCGTAGTTGTCGGCAATTTCCAGCGCTTGCAGCAGATGGTTGAGCTCATCAAGAAAAAGGCCGGGTTGCCAGAAATCGGGGCTTTTGTCCGGCAGATGGGTTGAACGGCCGTTACCCACTTGATCGTAATGGATCACCGCCCGGCCGGTCTCCGCGATATCTTTGAATGCATCAACATAGTCGTGGGTGCAACCGGGGCCGCCGTGGGCCACCACCAGCGGCGTTAGCCCGTTTTGCAGATCGCCGCAGATGCGAAACCAGGTTTGATACTCCCGGAAGGGAACGTAGCCTTCGCGAATGGTATACATAGTTGACGTCTACCCTGTTAAGTGAACTGGCTTTCAGGGTAGAACGCAGAAGGCGGCGCTGAACACTAGCAAAATTGCTAGTTATTAGCTGTCGAGCAGACGGTAGTGCAGCGCCCGTACCACCGCCTGTACGCGGTTGGTCGCGCCAAGTTTTTTCGCTGCCGTATTCAGATGCAGCGTCACGGTTGCCACCGAGCGGTGCAATTTACGGGCAATCTCTTTCGCCGTTAATCCTTCGGCTGACCACGCCAGGCACTCGCGCTCGCGGTTGCTCAATTTGACATGGCGGCACGTGAGCATTGAGGCGTCAAACAGCGGGAAGGCAGACTCCTGAAAACGGTGGGCGATAAAGGTTAATTGCGCCAGCGTGTCGCTGATATCGCGCGCTTGCTGCTGGCTGGCGACAATGCCGGTCAGGGTGACAAACCCGCCGTGCGGCAAATGCAGCGGCACTGTGGCACCGCAGGGCATATTGTGGTCGCGCATGTAATGCGTCACTTCCTGGGCGTTATCATCCAGCCTGCCATTAAGCGCTCCGCTGTCCGGGCGTTGATAGGACCAGACAAACGGCGCGCAGCTTTCCAGTGCGAAGTGTTGCACCGGATCGACCTGGTAGTAACCGCGCTCGCACCACAAGCGACGCATATCTTCCGGCACGTTACGCATCTCCAGCAGCGACGGGGTGATAAGCGCCCCTTCCAGCGAGCGCGGAACCGGTGTGTAGTCATAAATCACCGCGTCAAAACCCAGCGCCTGCGTCTGGGTAAATAGCCCGGCAAACGCCTCCTCAAGCCTGCTGGCATTGGCAGCAGCAGGGTTTTCAATGTTTATTCGCATCATTCCCCCTCATGGTTGACGGTGCCGCGCCACGGGCACGCTTTGTGCAGACTTCTCCCGTGGAATGATAAAGGCATGCAATTCCGGTGCCGTCACGCGGGAGAGGCAAAACTAGTATTTTTGCTAACTACCCAGCCTCCATGGATGCCGCTAGCGTAAAGAAAACGCCCGACAAACAAGGTCGGGCGCAGATAACCAGGGGAGTGGCGCACCATCGCGAGGCGTTTTTTTAACCTTACGACCCCGCATGCACCACAGGAGAATGCTGATGCACCGTTACCGTTTTCTGTTATTCCGGCCATTGCAGCTACTGCCGGTACTGTTGGGAATAAGCATCATCACCTTTGCGATGGTGCGCGCAATCCCCGGCGATCCGGCGCGCATCCTGCTTGGGGTGCGCAGCACGCCAGC
This sequence comes from Kosakonia sacchari SP1, assembly GCF_000300455.3. NCBI lineage: Bacteria > Pseudomonadati > Pseudomonadota > Gammaproteobacteria > Enterobacterales > Enterobacteriaceae > Kosakonia > Kosakonia sacchari. The sequence continues at coordinate 3,584,619 of NZ_CP007215.2, read as the reverse complement.
GGCACTGGCGCGGATCCGTGCGCAATTCGGGCTGGATGAACCCTTGTGGGTACAGTATGGCTACTTTCTGCGCAATCTGGTGCAGGGCGAGCTGGGAAAATCGATCGTCTACCGTATCGATACTCTAAAACTGATTAGCTCCCGCCTTGAACCTACTTTGTGGCTGGTGCTTGGCAGCGTGCTGCTGGCAGTTATCTTTACGGTGCCGTTGGCCGCGCTGGCGGCGCGTCAGCGTGGGCGCATCGCCGACCAGCTTATCCGCCTGTTCACCACCGCCGGGCTCGGTTTCCCTGCCTTTTGGCTTGGCATCATGATGATCATTGTTTTTAGCGTGGTGCTGGGCTGGTTCCCGGTTTCCGGTTACGGCAGCGATTTTGCCGACCAGTTGCACCACATGGTACTGCCGTGTCTGACCGTCGCGCTGGCACTGTCGGCGGTATTAATCCGCAACTTGCGCGCCAGCCTGCTGATGGAGATGAGCAGCGATTACGTGATGGCCGCCAGAGCGCGCGGGCAGCGGGAAAACCGTATCTTCTGGCGGCATGTGTTACCCAACTCCCTGGTGCCGACGCTCAACCTGCTGGCGGTGAATATCGGCTGGCTGATTGGCAGCACGGTGGTGATTGAAAGCGTGTTCGCCATTCCGGGGCTGGGGCAGTTGCTGGTCAAAGCGATTTTCAGCCGTGACTACATGGTGGTGCAGGGCGTGGTAATGGTGTTTGCCCTTGCCACGGTCGCCGTCAACTTGCTGGCCGACGTACTGACGGTAGCGCTGGATCCGAGGGTGAAACTATGAGTGCCATCAGCGTACTGACCGTGTTACGTCGCCGCGCTATTCCACAGCAGCATGCCCTTGGCGTTGGGTTGTTGATTGTTGGCTTATGGCTGTGCGTCGCATTATTCGCCCCGTGGCTGGCACCGTTTGACCCGATCACGCAGGATGCGACCGCCAGCTTGCTGCCACCGGGAGGCGCACATCTGTTTGGCACGGACAACTTTGGCCGCGACATCTTCTCTCGTGTGCTGTGGGGCGCGCGGGTGGATCTGCAAATCTGCCTGCTGGGCGTTATCTTTCCGTTTCTGCTCGGCACCACGCTCGGCGCGCTGTCGGGCTACCTGGGCGGTGCGGTGGATGCGCTGATTATGCGCATTATCGATATCGTGCTGGCATTCCCGTTTCTGGTGTTAATGCTGGCGATTATCGCCATTCTCGGGCCAGGTCTTGGCAGCTTTTACATCGCGATGGCGATGGTCGGCTGGGTTTCTTACGCCCGGTTGGTGCGGGCTCAGGTATTAACTCTCAAGCAGCGTGATTTTGTGCTGGCGGCGCGTAGCCTTGGCTATGGTCATGCCCGCATTCTGTTTCGCCATTTGCTGCCTAACGCCATGACTGGCGCGCTGGTGTTCTCCATGTCGGATTGTGTGCTGGTGCTGTTAAACGGCGCGGCGGTGAGCTACCTCGGTCTCGGCGTACAACCGCCGACGGCCGAGTGGGGCGTGATGGTGGCGGAAGGGCAGAGTTTTATCACCACCGCCTGGTGGATAACCACTTTTCCGGGGCTGGCAATTGTCCTGCTGGCAATGGGCTTCAGCCTGTTGGCGGATGGTCTTGGCGACAAACTGGGAGCGCGCGTATGAGCTTACTAAACGTCTCGCAATTGACCATTTCACGTGGGGATGATTGCGCGCTGGTGGATAAGGTCTCTTTCCGGCTGCAGGCCGGGGAAATGCTGGGGCTGGTGGGCGAGAGCGGTTCCGGAAAAACCGTCACCTGCCGGGCGTTAATGCGCCTGCTGCCGGGCCAGGGATTAACAATTAGTGGCGGAGAAGTGTGGTTTGGCGGGCGCGATCTGTTAACGCTCAGCGAAGCGCAGATGTCGGCGGTGCGCGGACGGGAAATCGGCATGATTTTCCAGAACCCGGCCAGCCACTTAAACCCGGTAATGACCATTGGCGAGCAGATTGCTGAAAGCCGCCGCCTGCATTTCGGCGTTAACCGTCGGCAGGCTAAAGAGGATGCCAAAGAGCTGCTACGCCAGGTGGGCATTCCCGATCCGCAAAACCGTATTAACAACTACCCGCACGAGTTTTCCGGCGGCATGCGCCAGCGCGCGATGATTGCCGTGGCGCTGGCACCGGAACCGTCGCTGCTGATAGCCGATGAGCCGACCACCGCGCTGGATGTCACCGTACAAATGCAGATCCTGCGTTTGCTCAGCACCCTGCGCGAGCAGTTAGGCCTGGCGGTGGTGATGATCACCCACGATCTGGGCGTGGTGGCGCAAACCTGCGATCGCATCGCGGTGATGTACGGCGGGCGTTTATGCGAAGTGGGCGGCAAGCGCGAAGTGCTGGCGCAGCCGCTGCACCCGTACACGCGCGGGTTGATTGATTGCCAGCCCTCCAGCGAAGGCGGGCAGGGACGGCTGGTTACCATTAACGGGCAACCGCCGCTGGCGGGGAGCTTCCCGACCGGCTGCCGCTTTCATCCACGTTGCCCGCAAGCGAGCAGCACATGCCAGCAGCAGCCTTCGTTACTGTTCGGGCGCGACAGCCTGACGCACGCTGCGGCGTGCCATCACGCCTTACAGCCACTGACTCAGCGGGAGGGATAATGTCGACACCGGCAAACTGGCCTTTGCTGGAAGCGGATAACGTCTCGGTCACGTTTCCGGTTTCCGGCGGGCTGCTCAGCAAAAAACGCGTGGTCCACGCGGTAAACCAGGTGACGCTCAAAATCCACGCGGGTGAAACTCTGGGATTAGTGGGCGAATCCGGCAGCGGCAAAAGTACGCTGGGGCGGGCGCTGTTGCAGCTTGAAAAGATCAATGATGGTGAAGTGCGTTTCGACGGTCACCGCGTTACTCACGGTCTGAAAAGCGACATCGCGCGGCTGCGGCTGCAAACGGCCATGATTTTTCAGGATCCATTCGCCTCGCTTAACCCCCGCCAGACAATAGGTGAGAGCATCAGCGAAGTGCTGCGCGTCCATCAGAAGGTGCCGCACAACCGGGTTTGCGCACGCGTTGAAGAGCTGCTGACGTTGGTCGGCTTGCGCCCGGAACACGCCGCAGCCAAGCCTGCTCAGCTGAGCGGCGGTCAGTGCCAGCGGGCGGGTATTGCGCGGGCGCTGGCGATCGAACCCCGATTGATTGTCGCCGACGAGTGCGTGGCGGCGCTGGATGTCTCCATTCAGGGGCAGATCGTCAATTTGCTGATGGATCTGCGCGAAAAAATGGGGCTGGCGATCCTGTTTATCGCCCACGATCTGGCGATTGTGCGCCGCCTGTGCGATCGGGTGGCGGTGATGTATCTCGGGCGGATCGTTGAAGAAGGCCCCGCCGAGGCGGTCTTTACTCATCCGCGCCACCCTTATACCGCCGCGCTGGTCTCCGCCATCCCGGAAATCGACCCGGATAAACCGTTGCCACAGGAGACGCTTGCGGGCGAGCCGCCGAGCCCGGTTGCCATTCCACAAGGTTGCGCCTTTCATCCGCGCTGCCCTTACGCGCAGGTGCAGTGCCGCACCGGTGCATTACCCCCGACCCGGCAGATTGCCGATCACGCCTGGACCTGTGTGCTGACGCACGCAGGCGAGAAGAGTGTTTTTCCTTTGACTGAGGGATCCTTTGATGAAGCACAAGCAAGTTAAGTTGTTGGCAGCCAGCGTTTTTCTGGCGCTCAGTGTGGTCAGTGAAATGGCGCAAGCGGCTGGCGTTCTGACGATTGGTCGTCGGGAAGACAGCACCACGTTTGACCCGATCAAATCGGCACAGAACGCGGATAACTGGGTCTTTTCCAACGTTTTTGATCCGCTGGTGCGCGTTGATAAAACCGGCACCAAACTGGAACCGGGCGTGGCAGAAAGCTGGACCATTTCCCCGGATGGCAAGGTCTACACCTTTAAAATCCGCGATACCAAATTCTCTGATGGCACACCGGTTAGCGCCAGCGATGCCGCCTTCAGCCTGCTGCGCATTCGTAGTGATGAAGGATCGCTCTGGCGGGACTCGTACAGCATTATTGATAAAGCCGAAGCGCCGGATGCGCGCACGCTGGTGGTGACGCTGAAATCGCCGTCTGCGCCGTTCCTGTCGCAACTGGCGCTGCCGAACGCGTCGGTGATCTCCGAGAAAGCGCTGAAAAGTGAAGGCGAAGAAACCTTTGCGGAAAAACCGGTCGGTTCCGGTGCGTTCAGCGTAAAAGAGTGGGTGCGCGGCGAGAAAATCGTGCTGGTGAAGAACCCGAACTACTGGCAGGCAAAAAATGTCAGCCTTGATGAAGTCGACTGGCTGACCATCCCGGATGACAACACGCGCATGCTGAAAGTGCAGGCTGGCGAACTGGATGCCGCGCTGACGGTGCCGTTCTCACGCATTGCCTCGTTGCAAAAAGATAGCAACCTGAAGGTGGAGCTGGATCCATCAACCCGCGAAGATCATCTGCTTATCAACCATTCGCACGGCGCGCTCGGCAAAGTGGAAGTGCGCCAGGCGCTGGATTTTGCCATCGATAAAGACGCGATTGTCAAAACCGTGACCTTCGGTTACGGCCAGGTGGCGAATTCCTATATTCCGGCCGGTGCGCTCTATCACTACAACGACAATCTGCGTCGCCCCTACGATCCAGAAAAAGCGAAACAGATGCTGAAAGCGGCGGGTGCTGGCGATTTGACGCTGAATTATGTGGTTAACGCCGGGGATGAAGTGGATGAGCAAATCGCCATTTTGCTGCAACAGCAGCTGGCGAAAGCGGGCGTGAAGGTGAACTTGCAGAAAGTTGACCCCAGCCAGAGCTGGGACATGCTGGTGGCCGGTGAGTACGATATTTCGGTGATGTACTGGACCAACGACATTCTCGATCCGGATCAAAAGACCACGTTTGTGCTCGGACATGACACCAACATGAACTACATGACGCGGTATAAAAACGACAAAGTGAAAGCGCTGGTGGCAGCGGCACGTGTCGAAATGGATGCGAAAAAACGCGAACAGATGTATATCGAGCTGCAAAAAATGGCCAAAGCCGATGTGAACTGGATCGATCTCTACTACAGCCCGTACCGCAATGTGACCCGGAAGAATATTGAAGGCTTCTACCAGAACCCACTGGGACGCTTCTTCCTCGAAGATACGGTGAAAAAATAGAACAAGCCGCCGGGTACGCATTGCGTCACCCGGCGTACGCTTAAAACACCATCACATGCAAAACCGTGCGCACCAGAATGCCGACAATCGCGCCCGGCAGCGCAAAACGGAACAGGCGCACAAAGCGACTGGCGATACCGAGAAAAATGCCGATACCGGGCAAATCCAGCGTCTGCACCAGAAAGCCTGCCGAGGCGTTGATTTGCTCAGCCGTTAATTGCCCGTGCTGCACCATTTCAGACGCCACGCCGAAATAGGCTGTCCCGCCCGCCAGACATTTGGTTAACGCCAGCAGCACATACACCGTGGAAATATGGAAAAACGACAGCAGCGGCGTGAGCAGCGTGGTTAAGGCTTCCACCACGCCTGCGGCTTTCAATAACCCCACCACCGTTAACGACAGCAGCAGCATTGGCAGCGACCCCAGCGACAAACGGATGGCATCTGCCCCGGCGCCGTTAATCACCGCAATCAAACCCGCGCGCGGTTTATCTTTGTGTAATTCGCCCTCTTCGTCGCGCAGGCTGGCAGCGGAGAGTTTTCGCCCCGACACATAATAGGTCAGCGTGGAGGCGGCAAGTCCGCCGATAAGCGAAATTACAATCGCCATCCCCCAGTGCAGGCCGAACGGCGTGAGCGGATAAAAGACGTTGGCCTGGCCCATGGCGAACAACATCGCCAGCGTGGCGGCGAGATGGCGGTCGGAGGTGCCTCTTCTTTCCATAATCGCCAGGGCGGCGAGAGGGGCGGCGAAACTAACAAAGTTGAGCTGGATAAGGGCGAAAATCCCCATTCCGCTGATACCAAAAGGTTTCAGCACGGGGGAGGTGAGGCGCACGATGCCATCTAAAACCCCCTTCTCCTCCAGGTATTTCATCATGATGAGCATCACCACCATAATGGGCAGCAAGGTGTACAACGCAACATCTACGGAAACCTTGCCCGCCGACATGATGATTTCAATGATATTCATTACTGACTCCGGTGAATGTTTTCACCGATATAGTACACCCGGCAACGGTTTGACCGCCGCTTTCACCCCATTGTATTTACTTATTTTCTTCCTTCACCGACGGTTTTTGGCGTGCGACAGGATTTACCAGAAACCGCGATAAACCAGCATGAAAGATGGCATCCTGCTGAAAACGTAAAATATAACTGCGTCAGACTGAGTAAAAGAGCCGAAATCAGGCAAAAAATCGGGATGGCGAAATTATCCATTTGAGCGCAAAGAAAATTTCACTTAACGATTGTCTCACGGTGCCGATAACGTTTTCTGGAACGTAGTTTCATGCATAGGGCGGAACAGGATTCTTTCGAGGTCACCGATGGGATTGAACTTTTTAAAAGCACACAGGCAAAAAAAAGAAGCTGAAGAGATTGTGGTGAATGCGCGTTTCAAAGCGCGGCTGGCGGAAGAGGGGCTGGAAGAAGCCAGAAATGCATCCTCAACGCTCATCAACACGCTGATTGATCAAAAGAAAAGTTATGCGGATGACATTATCCCCGCTGCCTTGTCGGTACTGGAGAAGTGCCAAAAAGTTAACCGGCTGGAGACCAAAGTCTCGCAGGATGTGTTAGATAATTTTGCCCGCTACGACGCGCCGCAGTTGCAAACCCAGTCGGTGAAAATGACCGAAATCATTGGCACCGGGGTGAAAGGGACAGCGACCGGCGCGGCGCTCGCGCTGGGCTCAATGAGCGCAGTTTCGACGTTTGGCGCGGCGTCTACCGGCACGGCGATCGCCTCGCTTTCTGGCGCAGCTGCCAGTAATGCTACGCTGGCCTGGTTTGGCGGCGGCGCGCTTTCTGCCGGTGGCGCAGGGATCGCCGGTGGCACTATGGTACTGGGCGGCATTGTGCTGGCGCCGGTCGCCATTTTCGCGATGCTGAAATACAGCCAGAACGCGGAAAAAAAGCTCACCGAAGCGTATGAATATCGCAGTGCGGTTAACAAGGAAGTGGCAAAAATCAATGCGGTGATCGAAGTGGCGCAGGCCATTAACCAGCATATTTCGCTGTATGCCTCGACCATTGAAGGCATTGCTCAGCGCCTGAAGACCAGTTACCAGATGCTGGATCAGGCGCTGTCGGCCAACGTTGCGCACGAGCGTGTCGTTTTCCTGAAGCTCCAGACCGTGCTGCTGGTAAAAGCGATGAAACAGTTGCTGGCGATACGTCTGGTCGATGATCAAAATAGCCCGACACCGGAATCCGTGAAGGTGGTTTCCCATGCGCAGGCCTTCACCGAGGAGCGTGTGAATACGCTGGTGACTAACCTGATTGCCGCAAATGATCACATGACCACGGCCAGCGATGTCTCTTCGCTCGCGCCTGGCGAGCAGAGCGCGCTCTATTTCTGGCTGGCAGATAGCCAGAAACGCAAAGCCACTGCCGATGACGATGAACCGTCGTTTCTGGTGTGGATGGTGCTGTGCCTTCTTTTTGGCGCGTTGGGGTACTACCTGCACAGCATTGAGTGGACTTACACCTCGCTTGTCGCCTTTTTGTTCAGTTTTACCGGCTTTTCCGGGGCGTTAGGTCGTCTGTTTAATTTTGACAGCTCAGGGCTGGTGGGAACGGGCATTCTGGCCCTGATGGGATACGCAGCTTATTTATTCTGGTGGGCATAAGATGAAAGCACTGTTTAACGCCTCGAAAGTGGCGGCAAAAGCGTCGCCGTTACAAGCGGCATCGGCGGCGAAAGAGATTTTTGACGCCTGGCGTGATTTACAAAAATACCGTGCGGAACAGGAAACGGTTCGCCATCAAATCACCCAGCAAACCGAAGTGCAAATTGCGCGTATTCAGGCGCAGAAAGAGGTGTTATTACAGGCGTTGAACCAGGATTTCGCGCTGCGCCAGACGTCGCTTACCCAGACGTTTGCCGTGCTGGATAAAGCGCTGGAAACGAACAATCTGGATCTGTTAGATAAATCGTTAGGCGCGATTGTGGCCATCACCCAGCAATCTTCGGTGGTGTCGCTGAAATCGTTACATGCGACATTGCAGGACAGCCGCAACGTTATCGATCTTTAAGCCCGCTTCGCGCCAGAACAGTGCCGCGTTCTGGCGCAAAGTCTTTCACAAAAAGTGAATATGCTTTTTGCCGTGATCGGGTGAGATCTCAATGCGCGCGCGTACCTGAAATACCTCGGACAACATTGCTTCCGTGAGCACCTCATCCGGCGTGCCGCGCGCCACAATCTGTCCTTTTTGCATCACGACCAGCGCATCGCAGAACATGGCCGCGTGGTTCAAATCATGGATTGCGACAATGCTGGTCACCGGCAGTTCGCTGATAAGGCGCATTAACTGCATTTGATGGTGGATGTCGAGATGGTTGGTGGGCTCGTCGAGCAAAATTTCGCTCGGCGCTTGCGCCAGCGCACGGGCAATATGGACCCGCTGGCGTTCGCCGCCGGAGAGGCTTTGCCAGCCCTGCTCGCTGTGCTCCAGCATGCCCACGCGCTCAAGCGCCGCGGTCACTATCTCATCATCGTTGTGCGACCACGGGCTAAACGGCGAGTGGTGCGGAATGCGCCCCAGCTTCACCACATCACGCACGCGAATGTTGGCTTCCGTCGCCGCATGCTGCTCAACAAACGCCACCCGCTGCGCCAGCGCTTTTTTTCTCAGCGTTGCGACATCGCGACCATCCAGCATCACGCTGCCATCATCCGGGCGGCGCAATCCGGCCAGAATACGCAGCAGCGAGGATTTCCCTGAACCATTTGGTCCCAGCAAGCCAAGTGTCTGGCCCCTGGCTACTTCAAGCGAGACGTTATCGACAATGGTTTTTTTCCCTGCCCGCCAGCAGAGATTTTTGGCGCTGATACTCATGCGAATCTCCTTGAGCGATAGAGAATAACCGCGAAGAACGGCACGCCCACCAGCGCAGTGACCACGCCAACCGGCAGGCTTTGCGGGGCAATCAGCATGCGCGAGGCAATATCCGCCAGCACCATCAAAATCGCACCGGCCATCGCACATGCCACCAGTAACTGGCGGTGCAGCGGTCCGATGAAATAGCGCATGACATGCGGCACCACGAGACCCACAAAGCCAATGGAACCGGCCATGCTGACAATAGTGGCGGTGATGAGCGCGGTAACGGAAAAGAGAATCAAGCGTACTGCGCCTACCGGAATGCCCAGCGAGGCGGCCGCGTCATCGCCAAAAGTAAAAGCGTCCAGCGCTTTGGCGTGATAGAGACACGCCAGCAGGCCAATGATAACCACGACTAATACCAGCTGGAATTCCGGCCAGCGAACGCCGCTGAAACTGCCCAGCAGCCAGAACATCACATCCCGCGCTTGCTGGGCGCTGGCGGAGGTGCTGATGCTGTACGCGGTGATGGCGTTGAAAAGCTGAGAAGCCGCAACACCGGCGAGAATGGTGCGTTCATTGCCGCCGCGCGCGCCGTTAGTCAGCACAGCGACAAACAAAAAGGCGGCAAACGCGCCAACAAATGCCCCGGCGGAGAGCGACACCGCGCCCGCGCCGAGACCTAGCACCACCACCGACACCGCGCCGGTGGATGCCCCGGCTGAAACGCCCAGCACATAAGGTTCTGCCAGCGCGTTTTTCAGCAGGCTTTGCAACACCGCGCCGCAAATCGCTAACCCGGCGCCGCAGCAGGCGGCAACCAGCGCGCGGCTTAGGCGGAAGTCCCAAATCACCGTTTCATGGATACGGTTTAGCGGCTCACTGGTCAGCCCCAGTTTATTGCTGACGGCGTAAAAGGTGGTTCTGAGCGGAATCGCCAGTTCGCCGACGCCGACGCTGACGGCAATCACCAGTGCGAGCAGCACCAGCGATAACAACAAGAGCGCAACGTGCTGCGCTTTTTTAAGCAGAGCCGGTGAGGGCGTGGTCATTTATCCAGCCCCAGCTTCTCCAGTTGCGCGCCCACTTGTTCTGCGCCGTAGAACGTGCGGATGGTCGGGTTCATCGCCTGGCCATCCATCACCACGATATGGCCTTTTTTCACCGCCTCAAGCTGGCTGACCGCCGGATCGCTTTTCAGGAATTTGATCTTCTCTTCCGCGCTGTCCAGCGTCCAGCGGTTGCGATCGAGGCTGGAGACAACAATCACGTCCGGGTTAGAAGCAATAATGCTTTCCCAACTGAGCGTCGGCCACTCGCTTTCTGAGGTGATAGCGCTGTGCCCGCCCAGCAGGTTGGCGATATAACCGGAAGCGCTGTTCTTGCCGCCGACATAGGCGTCAGCCGAGGGCGACGCGCTGGAGAACCAGAAGACAAATGACAGGTTTTTCTTGCCGTGGCCGAACTTGCTGCGCAGCGCGTCTTCACGCTGTTTGAACTCGGCAATCAGCTTTTCGCCACGATCCTGCACATCGAAAATTTCGGCCAGATCGCTGATCTCTTTGTATAGCAGCGACGGGTTCCACAAGGTATGGCGGCTGCCGTAAATATCGCCGTTATCCTGTTTGGTTGCACAGACACCTGGCGAGAGATAACTGTTTGCGCCAATGGCGGATAAATCCTCGCGCTTCGCCACTTTGCTGTCCGGCCCCAGCAGGATCGGCAACTGAGCGGCCACGAAATCGGGCTCCTGGGCAATGATCGACTCAAGCGTTGGGATCTCGACCGTCAGCACTTTCACTTTGGCATTCTGCGCGGCCAGCTGCGGCAGCACTTTAGTCGGCCAGAACGCGCTGGCAACCATTTTGTCCTGCAAGCCGAGCAGCAGCATAATTTCTGCCGTGTTTTGCCCCAGCGCGACCACGCGCTGCGGCGCTTTGTCGAACGTAACCTGCACACCACAGTTTTCAATGGTCAGCGGATAATGGGTGGCTTGCGCCAGTGCTGAACCCGCAAACAACATCCCCAGTGCAAACAACGATTTTTTAAACATAGGCATCATCATGACCTTGAGAAAGAGTAGTTTTTGTAAATGCAAATCATTCTTATGGCGGCTCTTATACCGAGCGGCATGGGCCTTGTCAATATGGGGAATTATCAATAAAGACCTTGTTTTTACTGTGTATTTAAAGAGAGTTGCCAGCAGGAAATTTCCCCGGTATTAAAGACCCTTGCACGTTTTGCTGATCTGGACCGTCCATGCTTGCCCAAATTTCTGCCTCGCCGAAAGTGACCTCGCCGTACCTGCTCGCCGGCAGCCAGCTGATTTTTAATATCGGTTTTTATGCCGTGGTGCCGTTTCTGGCGATCTATCTGCGCGATGATTTGCTGCTTTCCGGTTCGCTGATTGGCTTGATCATCGGCCTGCGCACATTCTCCCAGCAGGGAATGTTTTTATTAGGTGGCGCGTTATCGGACCGCTTTGGCGCAAGGATCATTATTTTGTGCGGCTGCGTGGTGCGCATCAGCGGGTATCTGCTGCTGGCATTTGGCGGTGAACTGCTGCCGGTGGTGCTGGGGGCCTGTTTAACCGGTGTTGGCGGGGCGCTGTTTTCTCCGGCTATCGAAGCGTTGCTGGCGAAAGCGGGCACACAAAGTGAAAAAGCGGGAAAACGCAGCCGCGCAGAGTGGTTCGCGCTGTTCGCCATTTGCGGCGAGCTGGGCACGGTGCTCGGGCCACTGCTGGGTTCGCTGCTAGCCGGTTTTGGTTTTCAGCGCGTGGCGCTGGCCGGGGCGGGCGTATTTGTCGTGGCTCTGCTGGTGCTCTTTTTCTGCCTGCCGGGCGGCAACGGGAAAACGGAAACGCTGCATATGCTGCCGTGGTGGAAAACCTTTCGCAAACCGCGTTTTGTCGCGTTTATGGTAGCCTACAGCGCTTATCTGTTCAGCTATAACCAGCTTTACCTGGCGTTGCCGGTTGAACTGAGCCGCTCGGGCAGCAGCGAGAAAACTCTCGGTCCGCTCTTTATGCTGGCCTCGGTACTGATCATCACGTTACAGATGCCGCTGGCGCGGCTTGCCCGCCGTATTGGCGCGGCACGCATGTTGCCGGTGGGGTTTGCGCTACTGGCAGCGTCATTTATCAGCGTCGCACTGTTTGCCGCGACACCGGCGCCGGAAAACTGGCAGCGCTATGTACCAGCCGCTTGCATGGTGACGCTGTTAACGCTCGGGCAAATGTTGATTGTTCCGGTGGGGAAAGATCTGGTGCCGTGGTTTGCGGATAACCAGAACCTCGGCGCGCATTATGGCGCACTGGCGTCGATGGGGGGCGTCACGGTGCTGGCGGGAAACTTCCTGTTAGGCGGGCAACTGGATAACGCACTACTCCCTTCTGCGGCGGCGAGTGTCGCCTGGATGTGGCTGGCGCTGATCCCGTCGCTCAGCGCACTGGCCATGATATTTATCTGCCGCCCGATGGCGAAACACGTCGGACGTTAGCTGCCCGGCGTGGCGTAACCGCCAGCGATAAACCACGTCAGAAAGGCGACGGCGACAATAAAAACCAGGATAGGAAACGCAATACCAATTCTCATAACACCTCGTTACGCTGTCGCCAGCATGAGTACGCACCAAACCGCATCGTCTGCGGGCAGACAACGTTAGCACAAACGCGGGCAAAAAATTACCGCATCAGCGGTTAAAAACGGCTTTGATTTGCCTGCTCGACGGTAATTTTCAGGTAGCTACTGGCGATGTGTTCGCGGAAATAGTTTTCCTGCTCGTGGCTCATCAAAAAGGCCTGCCAGGTTTTAGGCGGCACGCCAAGATATTGCTCAACCCGGCCATTGCTGTGTTCAAGCTCAAGTACGCTGGAGTTTGGATCGTATCCGGCGGCGCGCAGCGCGCGGCAGGAAAGGGGATGTCTTTTCATAATGTGTTCTGCTCAACGTCAATGTCAAAGTTGCACTTCTGTTATTGCTATCGGCAGCGCGTGCAGAAAATTTACACTGCGGCCAGGGATTTAGCGCCGTGCCGTTTACCCTGCGTTTATTAAAACGGTGTGTCAGGCACAGAATGGGGTGTGTATTGCGCGTCATTTCGCGGCGTGAATCAGATGCAGGCAGGCTGTTTCACCGCATGACTGTAGCCGTTTGGCCGATCGGAAAGAGGGCAGGTGAAAGGCACTTTTACTCTCTCGCGCGGCGAACCGGTGTGCAAAACGCCATGACGCGCGTTAACAAAAGGGAATAACCGGTTCCGTGATGTCATTGATGACTCTACGCATTAAACCGTGCCCTCACGAAGCAGGAGGGCACGGTTTTCGCGGCGAGCAGCGGTCAGCTAAGTAACGAGATCCAGTCGCTGGGTATATCAGTAAAAAAGGTGGCTTCCTGCGTGGCCGTTCTGGTCCCAACGATAACGTATTGGCTTAAATCAGGGTTCACGTTGGTCAAAATATAGTACGGCTTGCGTCCATACATATGCCCTTGATCGGGCAACTGTGCCCCCACGCTGCCATCGAGATTAAATTCAAAAAAAAGCGCACTCTTCGGGGCGGTGATGCGATATTTATGTGTGCCATAAGATGCGCCATCTTCGATACATGAGGTCGAGACAGAATCCCCTTTGGAATTACTGATGATATAACCGCCAATATCCGCGAGGCTTTTAAAACCGTTGGTGACAATAAGTTGCTGAATATAGGCAATAGCCTGGGCAGGCGTTCGCCCCCGGCACGATTCAATGCGCGGCTGGAACCCTGTTTTTTGTATTTCTGAAATGACGCGGTTATCGCCGCGATAATAAATAGATGGCATCTCTGTATCTCCTCATGATTACGATGTGGGTTTATCGTACGGTGCGAGCGTTTAATTTTGCTTTATCGGATGCGCAAGCAAAATTAAAAAACAACATGCTTGTCATTAGTGATTTGCGCTCGGTATCGCGGAGTTATATTTATATCAACGTATTTTGTTGATGGTTTAAATATTATCCGCTGCTGCATTGTTATCCGATAACCACTTAAAGATAACGGGTGAAATAAAAAAACAAATCGGGCTTTTGGCGTAGACCTTTTATCCGGGGCGTTTAACGTGTCGATCTGATCGCATCACATCTGTTCTTAGTATGGAGGAAATAAACAGAATCTACTTTTTTATGAAGCTGGTAACATACTGAATAAAATGTGAAAATTAATTGTTGAGGCATTTAGTTAACCTAAAAAGTACTGGCGAGCTCGCGCCAGTCTTTTTTTAGCAAAGCATTCGTCTTTGTACTGAAGGTCTTTTATTCGTCATGATGGGGAGAAACTACGGTAGCCTTTTCAGCGTGCAGTTTTATAAATGCGTGCACAACAGGAATGGCGTAAACCACAAATAATAGACAGTTAGCCGCAAATAACAGTGAGGTGTAAATATCGATCGTCAACAAGGTTTCCAGTGAGCCGATTTTTATTATTACATCCAGTATTAACCTGCAGAACAGGCTGGAAAGATAATAGTGAGCGTAAGACAGAAACAGAAAACAGAATAAAAGCGTGTAGTTATAGCTATTGTCTGTTTTACTTATCCTGAATGAGCAATAGTAGTGGTTTAACAAAAATAATAGTTCTTTATTATTTGATGAAAATAACAGCACGGCAAACACCGAGCACATGACTATTGTGAAGACATTCTGCACCTGGTACGTGAGGGGTAAGTCTGCCATCACCGTATAATAGGAGTAAGCGTAATAGCCAATGGATAAAACAGACAGCAGTAACAAAATTTTTCGTATCATTTTTCTCATCCGCGGTTTCCCGCTTAAAACACATTCATGTATTTGCATTGCCAAAGCATTGGCCCATCGATATGACTAACGGCATACCGCCTGCAAACTTTATGCATAAATTGCAGGTGCGAACGTGTCGTAAAGCGCAGTACACCGATGAGTAACATCGGGTGCGCAGGAATGGCGCTGTTGGTTGAAAACCGAGGCAGCAAAGCGCCAGGCTTCATGCGCCTCTTTCGGCATGACAGCCATTTCATGACCACATGACGCGCCACAGAACCCGGACTCACACGAAAAGCAGTCAACTCAAAACACAAGGCAGGGGCGGAAGGCTGTTTTGCCAGGCGTATTTCTGAAACAATGCGCTTCAGGTTTCGCAAATCGAACAGGTGAACAGATGGACAGAGTGATGGCGGTGGTGGTGTTTAATCGCATCTGCGAGTTGGGAAGTTTGAGTGCCGCTTCGCGGGCGCTGGGCATTTCTCGCCCGATGGTCAGCCGCTACCTTGATGAAATGGAAAAATGGGCGGGTGCCCGGCTTATTCATCGTTCGTCTCGCCGTCTTACGCTGACGCCTGCCGGGGAAAATACGTTACAAAAGACGCGGCAACTCGCGCCGCTGTTTGGTGATATTGAAGGGCAATCGACGCGGGAAACCCCCTCCGGCACATTGCGCGTCGCCTGCGCCCACTTCACGGCCAGTCACATTATCGGACCGGTGCTGCCGGGTTTTCTGGCGCGTTACCCGGCGTTAAGAATCGAAGTCGAAGTAGGAAACCACCCGGTCAACCTGATTGGCGAACGCATTGATTTGGCGATTCGCATCACCAATAACCCGGAAGCAGGCGCGATAGCCACGCGTCTGGGCGAGTGCCGCTCGGTACTTTGCGCATCGGCGGATTACCTACGCCAGCACGGTACACCGCACACGGTGCACGAGCTTGAGCACCACAATTGTCTGCACTACAGCGGTTTCGCCGGGCAGTCATGGCACTTTACCGACAGCGCACAAAACAAGTGGGAAGTGATGGCGAACGGTAATCTGAGCGCGGGGATCTCCGCGGTGCTGCGTGATGCGGCGATTGCCGGGTGCGGGCTGGCGCTGGTGCCGGAACGGGAAGCGCAGGAGGCGCTGAATAATAGCCAACTGGTCAGGGTATTACCCGATCTCGAACCGCAACGACTGGGGATTTATGGTCTGTACCAGTCTCGCGAACATCAACACGCCGCGCTGCGGTTGTTTATTGATGCTATCCGCCAACAGTTAACCAGCGTGACAGAATAAATAGCCAATTTATGTGGGGAATTCGCCGTGCAAGGACGATGAAAAATCTAAATATAATAGCGGTGTCGCGTACTCATGCTGGCAATGCGCGGCAGTGCCATTGTTTTCCTTAGGTTTAATCTCATCATTAGCATTTAATTATTTGTGCTGTTGAGGCCAGTCTTATTTTTTGGTCAGCTATTGACGGCTGCGGTTATTTATCGGTTAAATGAAAGCCCGCCCGCTGTGAGTGAAACTAAAATGGTGATGATGAACCTGGCCTTGATAGGCGTGCTGCTGATCGTTATCGCGTATTCTTTTTATAGACACTTTCGACTTGTACGCTCAAGAAAAGTGGGTCAATCGCGTAAATACGGCAAAAAGACTTAACGATATTTAATGTGAATTGCCTTTTTATCCACGGGATAAAAAGGCAATTGCAGATTGCATCCTGGTTTTTATTTTTCTGAGTGTTGTGGTTATTATTCTTTCTTAGCCGTAAGCGACCATTCTATTTATTTGCTCGCCCGGCGGCATAAAAAGTGGATCTTCGCTCGTACTCTCATTTAATGAGGAGTCGGTAAAGGAAAAAATACTAAACGCATAGAAAATGTCAATCTTTGTACTCGCGGAGATTTTCTTTTTTATGTTGTCCTTATGCGATGAAACGGTTTTTTTGTTGATGTTTAATAGCGTGGAAATCTCCTCATCACTTTTTTCGTAAATCATCTCCTTAAGAATCGCAATTTCGCGCCTTCCAAGACGAATCGTCTTCACATACTGGCTGACTCTTCCGTAAACAAATTCGGTTAATATGTCCATTAAAACACTGACCGGAACTTTATCGGGTATCACAATCATAGGCGTATGTGCCAACGTAAAGGGTATAAAATTACCTTTGGTCACCACTAATGTTCCCCGGCCAGAATAAGGTGCTGTAAAGTTAATTCCAATGTGCAAACCACTGCCGTTTCTGATTTCATTAACTAATTGAGTGATGCCTTTTTTGGTATAAGAACAGGTGATTTTGCATAATATGACATCTATTTTTCTTTCCATATTACACCCTCCTGGAGCGTCTGGATGTGCGTGTGTAAAATTTGCAAGTTTGAAATTTTTCTCAATCCTTTGTTGTGCTCTTCTATGTCTTCTTTGATCTCTATCATACTGCTAAAAAATTGTTAACTGAGGATTATCTTATTTTTATTTTTAAGCGAAATGTGCATCCGCTGAGATAATTTGGTTTCGCTGAGGAATCTCCCATTTGTTTTCATATTGTCGAGGAATGTCCTATTTTGCGATCCGTTTTTGTGATGGCGATTTAAAGTGCAGATGATCCCAAATAAATATGAGGACAGGATTATGGTGCTTTTAAAATACATTATTATCGCTTTCGTATTTGTTATTTCTGAAGTTTGCTACGCAGCGCCCGCAGAAGAAGGAAAAGCCGCCGGGGAGAATGCAGCGGAATATGCGGTTGGCAGTTCAGCCGTCACCGGCGTGGCGGTTGTTACCGCTGTCGCCGGTTTGCTTTTATTATCAATGGGCGGAGGAAATGACGGAAGTAATACCTCAACCAATACCACCACGACGACTACGCCTGCCAATTAACGGTGACGCTTTTTAAAATTCGCCACACCAGGGTCTTTGAGGGTTTACAACGGAATGCTTAATCGCACCGGAAGGTGTGAGGGGACGCGTCATACCGACGCGAGCTGGCAGCAGATCGGTAGTGGAAGTTTCAGCGAGAGCGGTAGGAATTGAGCAGGGGGACGCAATGATCCCCCTTATCTTGTTCATGGCGCTGCGTTTAATTCAGCATACCGAGCCTGACGCGAATGGAACCATGACGCTGGTGATGGGTAAATTCTGAGGCATAAACAACGTGCTACGTGTGGCGATCACCACTTCATCTCGCCGGTATTCACTTTTGCGCTCAGTTCCAGTGAACCCGCTTCTGCCAGCTTCGGATAAGCAGCGGTCATTGCTTTAATAACGCCCGCAGAAGTTTTATTCGCTTTCAGTGCCTGCTCGAAGGTATCGAGGTAATGAAGGGTAAACGTAATGGCCTGGTCACCAGCGGGGCGCGCGCCCAGATAATGACCGGGGATCACCTGCTGCGGCTTCAGGTGTTGCATTTCACTCAGCACTTCACGCCACTGCGCACGTGCCGCCGGGGTTTGCGTGTCGGCGCTCCAGACGTGAATGCCGCTGGAAATCGCCGTACCGCCGAGAATGGCTCTATTCGCCGGGATCCAGACATAAGCCGCATAGCTTTGTGGATGGCGCAGCTCCAGCGTTTCACCATCGATAGTAAAGTGTGTCGCCGTGATCGCTGTTGGTACGGTTAACGTGTGCGGCGCGCCGTCCTTCATCTGCGGTCCCCAGTACGCCAGCTTGGCCTCTTTTGTCGCTTCAATATGTTTCACCACCTCAGGTGAGGCAACCACCTTGACCTGCGGCCAGGCTTTAACGATCGGTTCAAGGCCAAAATAGAAATCCGGATCGCCGGAGGTGATCACCACTTGCTTGAGCGTTTTGCCGCTGGCTTTGATCATCTCCACCAGTTTTTCGCCATCTTTGACGCTGAATTGCGCATCAAACAAAATCGCTTCCGTAGGGCCGGAAACCAGTGTGGATGAGACGGCGAAAATCGCCTTTTCCTGCGGGTTGTAAACCTGCAATTCTAACGGTGCGGCAACAGAAGAGGCGCTGGCGAGCATCAGCAATACGCCGGGTATTTTATGGTTCATGGTGGAATTCCTTTAACGATATGTTCTTACGAGCGCTATAAATGCATCCGGGTTGCCGTAATACTGGCCGACCGGAAGCAGCGTGTAACGGCCATCTTCCTGCACCAACACGGCGCTGGGAAAACCCGCCCCGGCGGCTTGTGCCATCACCATGCGGCCATATTGAATAGCGGCGCGGGCTTCGCTTTCCGCCACCTGGCCGTTGACAACAGGCTGGCCGGTGGCGTGCTGAATCACCGCGTTGACCACCTCATCGCGGGTGATATCACGGCCATCACGATACCAGGCTGTCTGAATGGCGTTCAGAAAGCGCAGCGCGTCAGCCGGTTCGCCAAATTGCTGTAAGGCTAATAAGCCGCGAGTGGCAGGCAGTGAATCGAGCAGCAATCCATCGCGGGCAAGTAGATCTTCTTTATAAGCACGGCCAAACGGCATACCGGTTAATTTCGCGATTTGATCATCATGTTCATGCACATGAGCGAGCCAGTCGGCGTCCAGCCGGCGGCGCTGCGTGTCGATAAACAGGCCACCGGGTAAAATATGTTGTCGTTCAGTGAAGTGTTCAGCCGTGCGATTAATCAATGGCAGTGCGCCATAACTCCAGCCGCAGAGCGGATCGATTATCCAGTACAGACCAGCCTGAAATGCCATGGTTATTCTCTCTTGTTGTGCAGGTGCCGCCCATTGTAGGCGCATTAGCGCTGAAGAGAATTCCCGTAACCGGACATGCAGCGTTTCGTAAAACGATCAGATAACCACGCCATGACGACAGAAAAATACCGTAATGGCGTGGCGTTAATGCCCGTGCCTGGTGTTTCGTGCGGCGGCCCAGAGCTTGTACTGCGCTGGCGTCATGTTGATGAGTTGGTTAAAGGCTTTGCGAAACGCCGTATCTTCCGTATAGCCACACGCGGCGGCGACGTGCCTGATATTGGCTGAGGGGTTTTCAAGCAGCAGACAGGCCGATTCAATGCGCACGCGCGTAATAAAATGTTTGGGGCTTTCGCGGGTTAAATCGGCCAGTTTTCGGTGCAAGGTGCGCGGGCTGAGGTTCAACGCGCTGGCGAGTTCTTCGACGGTGATGGCCGGGTTTTCATAGCGGATAAGCTGTTCGGCGCGCAGTAACAGCGGATCAATGGTGTTTAAAAAACCACGCGGTGCATAGATTTGCTGGGAGAGTGGCTGGCTGTCGGCAACGGTCATATCCGCTGCCATTCTTGCCACCTCGTCCCCGGCATGCTGGCGAATAATGTGTAGCGCCAAATCCACCCACGACAGCGGTCCACCGGTGGTTATCACGTTGCGCTCTTCGATTAATGCTTTTCCCCACACCATTTTGGCGCGCGGATAGCGGGCGCGAAACGTGGGATACAGCCACCACGTGGTGGCGCACTCTCTGCCATCCAGCAATCCGGCATCACCCAGCAGATACCCCCCGGCACAGGCGCCGCCAATTTTTGCGCCGCGCTGATGCTGTTGACGAAG
The DNA here is from genome assembly GCF_000300455.3 of Kosakonia sacchari SP1. Taxonomy (NCBI): domain Bacteria; kingdom Pseudomonadati; phylum Pseudomonadota; class Gammaproteobacteria; order Enterobacterales; family Enterobacteriaceae; genus Kosakonia; species Kosakonia sacchari. The sequence goes on along the minus strand of NZ_CP007215.2, from coordinate 3,564,370 downwards.
CCATGTGACGGCTTCCGGGCAGGTCGTTGCAGGCAGTTTATTGCCTCCGAGCGCCATGCCACAGGCTAGAATCACATCGGGCGCGCTGATGCTGGCAAATGCACCATCCACCGCAATCGTCCGACCTTGCGCGTCCGCGACCGGTTTCCCGTCAGGGCTGACAACGGCGATCCTGAATCGGCTGGCCTCGTTGCTGGTGGGAAGAAGCTGGTTGGTTATCCAGAACATATCCGCAAGCCCGGTAATTGCAGACATCATGCTGCCTGCGGTGGCGACTATCGCTATCTGCATTGTGGTTCTCCGCGTGATGTCTGATTTTGCCTGTTTAATGTCAAGTTCGCCATCTTACCACGTCAGGTTGCTCTGATTACACTCTCTGCATTGTGTTTATCACTTCATCAATACGTGGCGGGAGAGAACATGCGCAACGCTTTTCGCAAAGGAAAACGGTTTATCACGGGGGCCTCATGTGCGGCCATGTTGAGCGTGATGTCGGCGCAGGCTGTCGCACAGCCGATTAAAAATATTGTGCTGGTTCACGGTGCGTTTGCGGACGGTTCCAGTTGGGCCGCCGTGACCGAGCGTTTACAAAACATGGGCTACCACGTTTCGGCGGTGCAAAACCCGCTGACCTCGCTGGATGATGATGTTGCCGCCACCGAACGTGTGCTGGCGCGCCAGCATTGCGATGTGCTGCTGGTTGGTCATTCATGGGGCGGGGCCGTTATCAGCCAGGCCGGTAACAACAGCCATGTGCGGGGGCTGGTCTACCTTTCAGCGCTGGCACCGGCAACGGGGGAATCCGTGACGGATTTACTGGCACGGCTTAACGCGCCAATGAGTGGGTTAACGCCGGATGCGCAAGGGCTGGTGTGGTTAGATGATGCCAGCCAGTTTCAACAGGTGATGGCGAACGATATCTCAACCCGCAATGTCCAGGCGCTGGCTGCGGTTTCACAACCGATCGCGCTCACGGCATTTCAGGGAAAAATCACCCATGCCGCCTGGGAAAATAAACCGAGTTGGTATTTGCTGACCGAAAATGATCATGCTTTGTTACCTGTCGTTCAGGAGAAAATAGCCAGACAGATCCACGCCACTGTATATAGCGTTAACAGTTCACATTTATCTATGGTTTCGCAACCCGATGCCGTAGCGAAATTTATCGATACTGCCGCTAAGTCCTTTAAATAACTATTGTGTTTATTGTCGGAGAGCATCATGAAGATTCTGCATATTGATTCCAGTATTTCGGGTGACTATTCCGTCACGCGTGCACTTTCCGCTGATGTTATGCGGGAAATAAAAGCCCATTATCCGCAAGCAGAAATAACCTATCGCGATGTGGTTCGCGACGAAATAAGCCATTTAACTGCAGATATCGCCGCCGGATTCCGCCTTGTTGCCGGTAGCCAAACGGCACGTGACAGGCACCCGGAGCACCAGATTTCACAGCAACTGGTCGATGAGTTCCTGTCCCATGACCTGATTGTTATCGCGGCACCCATGTATAACTTCTCTGTTTCCAGCCAGTTAAAAGCCTGGCTGGACAGGCTTGCGCAACCGGGAAAAACCTTTCAGTACACCGCCACCGGGCCGGTCGGGCTGGCGGAGGAAAAACAGATATTGATTATTTCGGCGCGCGGTGGCTTTTATTTACAGCCACCTTTTGATGGCATGGATTTTCAGGAAAAATATCTGCGTGCGTTTTTTGGTTTCCTGGGTATTGACGCTCTTCATATTATCCGCGCGGAAGGTACCTCGAAAGGGGATGACATTAAGCATCAGCAAATTACCGCCGCGCGATCGGCTATCAGTAATATTATTGCCGCACTACCATTAAATTAATCTGCGGGGAATGAATTATGTTATATGCGATTACGCTTAATTACGGTAGTGAACCCGATATTCTTGGCGCATATGTTGATGCGCATAAACTGTGGCTTGGGGAGATGATCAAAAAAGGTCATGTTATTTTCGCCGGGCCTCTGCGAAACAAACCGGGTGGATTTATCCTGGCGACGGCCAGCGACAGCCATATCCTGCAAAACGAAATAGAGCGCGATCCGTTTGTGAGATTTGGCCTGGTTAGCGTCGATATTGCGGTTATCGAGCCTGCTATTTGCTCCACGCATTTCCTGCGTGAATGGGCAGGAGAGGCAAAAGCGCTATAGTCTGGATGAACGTCGGTGCAAGGGAGGCGACGCTCAGCCGCCCCCTTTTGCATTGCAGGTCTTCATGAGGGATACGCGCAGGCATCTTTCCCCGCGACGAGAGATCCACACTCTGCATGCCATTTGGCGTTGCAGAACGGACATTTCTGACAAAATTATTATTTTCGCGTCATGTTTGCGTAAGTATCACTCCGCTAAGGTGAATGCTCCTGTTCTCAAGGAGGTTTCAACCATGGGTATGCAACACGCGGTAATTCTTGAGATCCAGCAATGGATTGACGATAACCTTGAAAGGCCGCTGCGGATCGAGGATGTCGCCACGCGGGCGGGGTATTCGAAATGGCATCTTCAGCGTCTGTTCCAGCAAGTAATCCAGATACCACTCGGGATCTATATCCGCGAGAAGAAGCTGGAAAGCGCCGCGCATGAACTGCTGGCGACTGAGCAGTCGATTATGGCTATCTCCACCAAATACGGTTATGACTCGCAGCAGACCTTTACACGCACCTTTACGCGCAAATACCAGATGCCGCCTGGCGTCTGGCGACGTCAGCATCAGAGCCTGGGAAAGTGGGCGTGATGAAAGGAAAACGAGCGGAAAATGAAGGTGAAAAAAAGGCGGCCTGTGCCGCCTTTTGCTGGTTTAGAACTGGTAAACCATACCCACAGCGACCACGTCATCAGTGTTGATGCCAGCGGCGGTGGTGAATTTATCTTCATCAATCAGGTTGATTTTATAATCAACAAACATGTTGAAGTTCTTGTTGAAGTAGTACGTGACACCGAGATCGACATATTTTTCGATGTCCTGATCGCCGTATTTATCGCCCGCGCTGTTGCTGCCAATATTCTTACCTTTAAGCGCGTTATACGCCACGAATGGCTGCAAGCCAAAGTCGAACTGGTAACTGGCGTACGCTTCAAAAATCTGCGATTCGTTGGCGTAGCCGTAGGCGGTCGTCGTATCGGAAGCACTGCCAAAACGCGAAGCGTTATAAGCCTGAGTAAACATCGCCGCCAGATAGATATTATTGGCGTCATATTTAATCGCGCCAGAATAGGCTTCGGCGCGATCGCCATCACCGAGAATATTGGTAGCGGTATTTTGTTCTTCGGTACGTTTGGCACTGGTCATGGCACCGACAACGCTTACGCCCGCGCCGATGTTATATTCCACGGATAAGCCATAACCGTCGCCGTTTTGACGTAATACATTTCGACCGGCACCTGATTCGCCGCCGCCATCATTTTTACCCTGGTATTGCAGGGAGAAATTCAGGCCGTCAACCAGACCGAAGAAATCCGTATTACGGTAGGTCAGCATGCCGCTGCCACGGCTAAACATAAATTGATCAGAACCGTATGTCATACCATCGAATTCTGGCTGCATATCGGTATAACCGAGGGAGTCATATAAAACACCTTTATTGCGACCGTAATCCACAGAACCGTAATTGGCGAATTTTAAACCAGCGAAGCCATAACGCGTGCGTGGTGTATTGGTATCACCTTCCGATTTATTGGCGTCAATATGCATCTGCCACTGGCCGTAGCCGGTCAGTTGATCATTAATTTGTGTTTCACCGCGAAAGCCAAGACGCATATAAGTCTGGTCGCCATCCCAGCCGCTGTTATCAGAAAAATAATGTTCTGCTGATACCAAACCATATAAGTCTAACTTATTACCGTCTTTATTATATATTTCTGCCGCCTGTACTGACGAGCACAGTACCGCAGCAGAGACGAAAAGACTCAGTTGAGAGATTTTCATATAAATAAACCCTTGATGTTTGCCACTGTGTTTTTTAATAACAACAAGAATACATTGCCACTTATGAGAGTGGCTCATGGATTATTCCGGTTGTAAGATATTGTTTATCACCTGAGTTCTTCTGGTGTAAATATTTAAATTTGTTTTAGCACATATTGACAAATATCGGCTGGAAATTTTTTTGGTGCTATTTTTAATCGCACAGATCGCTAATATCAACCCGCGTTTTATCGGTTACCGTTAAGACGCTTTATTAACCTCATTGCATTTTTTGTGTCTACTGTTACTTTTTTCTCTATCCGGGGGGTAATTCCCCCGGCTTTTATTGGCAAAATGTGCGATTAAATATGCAGGTTGATTAAGGCGTTGTTTTAAACAAGCGAGAGTGGCAGGTGTTTAATTATTAAATATCTGCCGCTGCTGCATGGTTAATTTTAATGGTGTATCAGCGCGTTTATGCCTGGCGAATAATAAAATGTATTGATTAAGTAATATGGCTCATTGCGGTTATGAGTATGGTTCATCAAAAAGAGAGGCGCTGGCGCTTATTAACATAAGCAGAGGTGACCTGCTTCACGATCAGAGCCCTTTTATTGCGGGATTAGTGAATTATAGACATATATTAAAACTCAGCCGAAGTGTAGCATAAACGCTATTTTCATGGTCTGGTCACGGGGCGGAAATGCTGAAAGATAATTTTAACGATCTGTTCTATTTAATTGTGGTGGCCCGCGAACGCAGCTTTACTCGCGCGGCAGCAAAATTAGGCGTCTCGCAATCGGCACTCAGCCATGCTATTCGCGGGCTGGAAGAGCGCCTGCAAATTCGTCTGCTTACCCGTACTACGCGCAGCGTCGCCCCCACCGATGCAGGCGAGGCATTAATAAATAGTATTGGCCCGCGCTTTAAAGAGATTGAGGAAGAACTGATTGCCTTAACCGATATGCGCGATCGCGTCGCCGGCAATATTCGTATCACGCTTGGCGAGCACGCATTGCATTCGACGGTGTGGCCAGCCATTAAGCCTTTTTTAGACGCTTACCCTGACGTGAAAGTGGAATTAACCATCGATAACACCCTGACGGATATTGTCAGTGAGCGTTACGATGCCGGCATTCGCCTTGGTGAACAGGTTGCCAGAGATATGGTCGCGGTGCGTATCGGTCCGGACTGGCGCATGGTGGTGGTGGGTGCGCCAGGATATTTTTCCCGTCATGGTAAACCGCAAACACCGCATGATTTACAGCAGCACAACTGTATTAATATGCGCCTGCCGACGCTCGGCGGGCTGTATGCCTGGGAGTTTTCCAAAGACGGTCAGCCAATGCGTGTGCGCGTGGAAGGGCAATTAACCTTTAATAATCTGGCTTCCAGAATCGAAGCGGCAACAAGCGGTATGGGGCTGGCGCTGGTACCGGAAGATTGCGTGACGCAGGCTGTTAGCGAAGGCAAACTTGAAACGGTGCTCGACGACTGGTGTGAACCGTTCCCCGGCTATTACCTCTATTATCCCAGCCGCAAACAGCACACTGCCGCGTTTAGCTTATTGATTGACGCGCTGCGTTACGCTTAATTGTCTGGCTTTACAGAATGGGATAATCAACCGCGAGGTGTTGCTGAAAAAACGTTTCCCGGCAATAAAGCGTCAGCACCTTTTCCGGCGGAATAAGATACCCTTTCCCGGCTACGCGCAGAATAAAATCATCGGGCAAACCGAATACCGCCAGTTTACGTTTCAGGTTGTTCATCACTTGCCACAGCCGCTGGCTTGAACAACTCAATCCGTTATTTTCCCATACCTGAATCTGCAGCGTTTTGTCGGCCACAATATTCCCCACGGCGTGTGCCAGCAGATAGGTCAGCAGGTTGTTCATGGTGTTACGTAAATAGGTGCAGTTGCCGCGGATCGCGCAGGTTGTCAGACTTTGCTTATAAGGCACGAATTCCACTTGATATTCGTTACCGAGGCGATATCCATATACCGTTAACTTTTCCATGATGCGCGTCCAGTGATCAGCCGAGTGAACCGAAGCAGCGGTGTACATACACCCTACTGATTAAATCGGCTGTCTGGTGCGAAAACTGAAATGATCAGCTGACATTTGACGGGATAGCGTTGGTCCATTTGGTGGCGGCTTTAATCAATTCCGCCACCATGCTGCGGTTAAAACCCAGCCGATGGCCGAGCGCGCTGACCTCTTCCCAGTTGTGATTTTCGTACAGTTCAATCAGTTGCAGATAAGGGTAGAGCGGCCCTTTTTGCTCTTTTAGCGCCATCATTACACTGGCGGAGATATCAATCTGGCTTAATAAATCGGCCATCGGCATTTCAAAAATGCTGTCGAGCTGAGAAAACAGACCGACGATAAACGCGTCATCGGCGGAGTGACGGCTGATGGAGTGCGCCGAGGCCAGCTCGCAAAATTTGGCGCGGATCAGGCTCTGGTAGTAAATGTCATCAGTCTTTACTTTGTTGACCGAGGTCAGGCAGGAAACCAGCACAAAGCGGCGTAACTCGTTGGTGCCAAGGTAAAAAATGACGTCCTTTAACGACTGGCTGCGGAAGTTTTTAATCCCGCGCGCGTTGAACACAATATTTTGTGCATAGCGCATGATCTTAAACGACAGCGCCAGATCCTGTTTCAGCAGAGCTTCGATTCGGCCAAAATCCGGTGAGTCGGCATTCACCTCTTTCATCAGTTTTAAGGTGATTTCCTGATTCTGAAACAGTTTATTGGCTGAGTGGATCACCGGCTTGCTGAAAAAATGCCCCTGAAACAGCGTGCAGCCCATATTGCGAAAACACTCGTACTCTTCCTGGGTTTCCACCTTTTCGGCAAGAAATATCGTGTCATTCAGCAAATGGGTCTTGTCATTGATATAGCCGCTTATCTCGTCGGGCGTATTTTCCCGCACGTCGAATTTGATGATGCTGATATAAGGTAAAAACGCGTTCCAGGTGTCGCCTAACGCGAAGTCATCCAGTGCGATGCGAAAACCTTGCGCAGAGAGTTTTTTTACCGTGTTGAGCAACTGAGGCGTGGGTTTGGCGGTTTCGAGGATTTCCACAATCACGCGGTCTTTCGGCAATGTTTCCGCCATCCCCTGCACCAGCAGTTCATAGGGGAAGTTAACAAAGATCGCGCTGTACTCTTTCAGGCGGCCCAGCGGCGCGCCGAGAAACTGTTCGACAATAATTTGGGCAGTGGCGTACTCCGGCGTAACGTCGGGAAACCGGTTCGTCATACTGTCTCTGAACAACAACTCGTAACCGACTGTGTTCATATTTGCATCAAAAATCGCCTGCCGGGCGACAAAAGAGAACATGCGATACTCCACTTACAGATGCCTGCAAATCTTAAAATAGTCGGTAAAACGCAAATCTGAACCGGTCAATCCGCGCCATTTTTACGCAGGGTAAAATGGAAGCCTGGACGAAAACAGGAAAGACGCAAGTCGGACTTAAGGAAGGCAGTATCTTTTGTAAACGTCTGAAGGATTTAAGTCAAATTCCGAATGGCGCAATCATAACGCATTGCCTCTTTTATCGACAATGGCGGCGAAAAAATCATCAATTTTGCGCTCGCATCGCGATACGCGTCACGCTTCGTCTGTTTTTTTCGGCACGCAAATTGTCATCCCTTGCTGACAAGTGACCGCCGTCACGCGGGGTTGCGCGAAGATCCGGCAAATTATGACCAGCATCAAAAAACAGAAAATTGCAACGAAAGGGCTATTGTTAAGAACATTCCGATGGACTATTGTGGTCTCACCCCATAAAGAGCTAACGCCACCTAAAAGAGTGAGTGCCGGAGATAAGCGCCGGGCGGGGTAAAACGATTAAACACCCAGGAAAAAAGAATAAAAGCAGGCCCCGGCATTTATGCCGGGGCGTTTTATTTTGTGGCTCAGTACAACTCAGGTTTAATCCCGGTCGATGGCAAACGGCTGCCAGGCCTGGCGCACCGGCATCACTTCTACACGGTTGATATTCATATGATCCGGCAGGGTGGCGATGTAGAACATCTGCCCGGCAATATCCTGCGCGCTGAGCGGCGTCGTGCCGCGATACAAATTATCAGATGCCGCCTTGTCACCTTTGGTGCGTACCAGGGTAAATTCCGTTTCGGCAATTCCCGGCGCAAGATCGGTTACCCGCACGCCCGTTCCCAGTAAATCGCAGCGCAGGTTGTAGCTAAATTGCTTCACAAAAGCTTTGGTCGCGCCATACACATGGCTGCCGGGGTAGGGCCACTGCCCGGCGATAGAGCCAATATTGATAATCGATGCCCCCGCACCATGCGCAATCAGCGTTGGCAGCAGCGCGTGTGTCACATTTACCAGCCCGGTGACATTGGTGTCGATCATCGTTTGCCAGTCCTGCAACTCCACTTTCTGGGCGGGCTGCGGGGCGAGTGCCAGCCCGGCATTATTGATAAGCGTTGTGATATCGGCGAATTCCGCAGGCAGTTCGGCCACCGCTTTTTTTACTGCGGCGTTATCGCGGACATCCAGTTCAATAATGTGTACCGGTACCTTGCCATGCAGCCGTTCTTTTAGATTTTCCAGACGCGTAAGCCGACGCCCGCTCAATACCAGCGCCCATCCGGCATCGGCAAAAACCTGTGCCGCCGCTTCGCCAAATCCGGATGTCGCGCCGGTAATGAACACCACGTTTTTCGCTGCCATTGTTCTCTTCTCCTGTGCAGGGTTATTGCGCCACTATAAAAACCCTTCCGCCTGCCAGACAGTGCCAGTTACGCCACTGACATGTGACACGGGTGTCACATCCTGCGAAGGCGACTGGCTCTACCCGCCTATTTATGGCGCGCAGCATGATGCAGACAACAACAACGGCATGAGAGGATCTGGCATGAAACTGGCACTTCACAACGAGATGGCGATAACGAACGACGACGTGCGTCAACTGGACCGGTCATATGTGTTTCATTCATGGTCGATGCAGGGCAACCTCAACCCGATGGTGATTGCCGGGGCGCAAGGCTGCGAGCTGTGGGATTACGATGGTAACCGCTACCTCGATTTCAGCAGCCAGTTAGTGAACGTTAATATTGGTTATCAACACCCGCGCGTGCTGGCGGCGATGAAAGCGCAGCTGGAAACGCTGGTCACCATTGCGCCGGCCACCGCCAACCTGGCGCGTGGCGAAGCGGCAAAACGCATTGTGGAACTCGCGCCGGAAGGCTTCAGTAAAGTCTTTTTCACCAACGCCGGGGCTGATGCCAACGAAAACGCCATCCGTATGGCACGGCTGTACACCGGGCGCGACAAAATTTTCTCTGCTTATCGCTCTTATCACGGCAACACCGGCAGCGCCATTGCGGCAACCGGCGACTGGCGGCGTGTGCCAAATGAATATTCGCGCGGGCATGTTCACTTCTTTAACCCGTACCTGTATCGCAGCGAATTTAATGCCAGCAGCGAAGCCGAAGAGTGCGAGCGCGCGCTGGCGCACCTGCGCCGCATGATTGAGTGTGAAGGGCCGTCGTCGATTGCGGCGATCCTGCTGGAGTCCATTCCTGGCACAGCCGGTATTCTGGTGCCGCCCGCCGGGTATATGCAAGGCGTGCGCGCGCTGGCAGATGAGTTCGGCATTGTGCTGATCCTCGATGAAGTGATGGCTGGTTTTGGCCGTACCGGTAGCTGGTTCGCTTTCGAACAAGATGGCATCGTGCCGGATCTGGTCACCTTCGCCAAAGGGGTGAATGCAGGTTATGTGCCGGCGGGCGGCGTGCTGATTTCCGCGCCTATCGCTCACTATTTTGACGATCACTTCTTCGCCGGTGGGCTGACGTACTCCGGGCATCCGCTGGCGATGGCGGCGATTGTCGCCACGCTTGATGCGATGAAAGAGGAGAACGTGGTGCAGAATGCGGCAGAAGTCGGCAACGGCGTTCTGCGCCCTGCGCTGGAGGCACTGGCAGCAAAACATCCACTGATTGGCGAAGTGCGTGGCCGCGGCATGTTCCAGGCGCTGGAACTGGTGAGCAACCGCAAAACCAAAACGCCTTTAGCCGCGACAGAGATGGCAGCGATTAAGACGGCGCTCACCGGAGCCGGACTGTTAACTTTTGTTGTCGAAAACCGCATTCATGTGGTGCCGCCTTGCATTATGAGCGCGAAAGAAGTCCAGCAAGGAATGGCCATTTTTGACCAGGTTTTGGCTCAATTTGGCCATTTTGGTCAGTAAGTGTAAAGGCATCAGACTATTCTGATGCCAAATCTGGTCAGTCCTCTGATTTCAAAGACATTTTTCTCTACTTCCCCACTAATTTTAGGCACTATATTCCGGGCTTAACTGCTGATAAAACACTCTTTTTCTGTTTAACTTTTTTATCTGGGGGAAAAAAGTGCCGGAATTGAATCATTATGGTCAAACCGTCGGTGACATGTTGCCGCACTGGCACGGCGTCCAGCCGTTGCCGCGCAGTGTGCTGCACGGACAATATTGTCGGCTGGAACCGCTTGACGCCAGAGTACACACGCACGATCTTCTGCACGCTTACTCTCAAGCGGAAAACGAGGCCGACTGGACATGGCTGGCAAGTGAACGCCCACAAACGCTGGACAACATGGCGCAGTGGGTAGTGGGTAAAATGGTCGACACCACCGTCGCGCCTTTCGCCGTGGTGGAGTGTGCCAGCGGTGAGGCGCTCGGCGTTGTCGCCTGGCTTGCCATCAACGCACAGAATGGTTCGGTAGAAATCGGCCACGTCACCTGGTCACCGCGTATGAAAAACAGCGTGCTGGGAACGGAAGCTATCTGGTTAATGCTGCGCCACGCGTTTGCCTGTAACTACCGCCGCGTGGAGTGGAAATGTGATGTGCTCAACGTCGCTTCCCGCCGTGCCGCCGAACGTCTCGGCTTTAGCTGGGAAGGGCGTTTCCGCCAGCACATGGTGCGCAAAGGACGCAACCGCGATACTGACTATTTATCGATGCTGGATATCGAATGGCCGCAGCGAGACGCGGCGATTTCCGCCTGGCTGGCGGCCAGTAATTTTGACGGGCAGGGCAGGCAAAAACAAAAACTCAGCGCCTTCTTTGCTCCCTTATCACCTTAATAAACAGGGCATCGGTATCCGCCGATGCCCTCGCTTATCCCTTCCGCGCGCCATGCAACACGACATCGTTTACCGATGTAAACGCCTGCCAAATTATCACTTTACGTCCGTTTAAAAAGTTAAGTCACGGTAAACTACGTGTTATCACCATTTCAATAAAAAGGTTATTGCCTTACTTCTTTTTATTCTTAATTAACCCGGAGACTTAGCCGATGGGGTTTATGACAGCGAGAAGAACGCTGCTTTAAAACGTTATTTCACAACTATTTACCGGGGTTTTTATGCACTTTATTCGAAATTTAAAAATCAAGGTCGCGATGCTGGCGATCCTGGTCATTTTCACTTTGCTCTGGGGCGGTGTCTCGTTTTATTCGTTACACGCGTTGAGCGCCTTAACCGATGAAGTGGAACTCACCAACGTTCAGCAAATTAACGGCGACATCATCAACAATGCCAGCGATCGCTACTACCAGGTCAAACTGCTGATGGATCGCGCGCTGGTTTTCCAGGCCAATAATGATGCGCAAAACTACCAACAAATGATCGATCGTATCGGCAAAGATATCGATTTTCTGCAAAACGGTCTGAATCAGTTCAAAGTGACCGACCATGCGAATATCAGCACCGAGGCCATCGATAATATCTATAACAGCTCCTTGAACCTGTTTAACCAGGCGATTACGCCGATGTTCGCCGCCATTAAAGCCAACAACGTTGAAAGCTATAACCAACTGTCGAAGGCGCAATTCAGCCCGCTGCGCAGCGGTTTTTCGCAGGCGATCGTGGCGTATAACCAGCAAATTCATGACCTGAAATCTGCCGCTAACGCGCGTATTGCCAGCTGGGTTTCCCTGACGCGCACCATCATCATTGTTGCCATGATTATTGGCCTGGCGATGTTGGTGATGTCCGAGCGTTACCTGGCGCTGTGCCTGGCGCGCTCGCTGGAGTGGGTAAAACAGCACTTGCAGGTGCTGTCGGTGGGCAAGCTGGATAAGCCGACAAAAGATCTGGGCAACAACGAAGTGGGGCAACTGATCCCCTACCTTGAAACCATGCAGAACAACTGGGTGCAAACCGTCACGCAGATCCGTAACAGCGCCGGGGAAATTTACCAGGGGGCGAGCGAAATCGCGTCCGGTAACACCGATCTCTCTTCGCGCACGGAAGAGCAGGCCGCCGCGCTGACGCAAACCGCCGCCAGCATGGAAGAGCTGAGCGCGGTGGTCAAACAGAACGCTGACAACGCCAGCGAAGCCAGTACGCTTGCAAAAACGGCGTCAGCCGCGGTGAATAAAGGCGAAGAGCGTGTGCAGGCGGTCATTGCCAGCATGAAAAACATCACCAGCAGTTCGCAGAAAATCACCGACATCATTAACGTCATTGATAGCATCGCCTTCCAGACCAACATCCTGGCCCTCAACGCCGCCGTCGAAGCAGCGCGAGCCGGTGAACAGGGCCGTGGTTTCGCGGTGGTCGCCAGCGAAGTGCGTAACCTCGCGCAGCGCAGCGCCGGTGCAGCAAAAGAGATCAAAACGCTGATCGATGAGTCGGTCACGAACGTCAACAACGGTTTTGACCAGGTGACGCTGACCAGCGAATCGATGGATAACATTCTGCGTTCGGTCACCAGCGTGACGGATATCATGGGCGAGATCGCATCGGCGTCTATCGAGCAGAGCAAAGGGATTGGTCAGGTCGGCACGGCGATTTCGCAAATGGACAGCGTCACGCAGCAAAACGCCGCGCTGGTGGAAGAGTCCTCTGCTACCTCCGGTTCGCTGGAGCAGCAGGCCTATCAGTTAACCGAGATTGTATCGGTGTTTAAACTGCCGGGTGATGCAGAGCAGGGTGCTACTGGCAAACCGTCAGCCGCTGTGCCAAAAGCGGGGAAAGCCTTGCGTCGACCTGCTTTGGCAGGCGGCAGCAAAGCGCCAGAACATGACTGGGAAGCATTCTGATAACCCCTGCCCGGACGCATTGTCCCGGCAATAGATAAATCCGGCACGCGAACCGTACAGGTGGCGTGCCGTCTTCATTCAGCCCTCTCTTGATAAGGCAAGCGCCCTCTCCCCGTGGGAAGTGGGGTAGCTTCCGTTGGGGGGAGGGCGCTTGTTGCTTAGAAGCGGGTGTTTACGCCCATATACCAGGTGCGGCCCGACTCGTTATACGTTGCAGCACCTGCACCGTACATCCAGTTTGCGCCGCCGCCAGTGGTTTGCGCGTTACCTTCGCGCCAGTGACGTTTGTCAAACACGTTACTGACCCCGCCCGTCAGGCTGACGTTTTTGGTCACGTCCCAGGTGCCGCTCAGGCCAACGATGCTGTACGGGCTCACTTCGTTGGTGGCGGAACCAGTCACGCGGTTACCTTTGTAGTCATATTTCTTCGGCTGCTGTTTACCGTACCAGGTAAAGGTCGATTGCAGCGAAACATCCTGGGTAACCTGCCAGCTCAGCGTGGAGTTCCAGGTGTATTCAGGAATGATCGACAGCCGTTCGCCGGTGGTTTTGTTTTTGCTTTGCAGCATATAGGTGACATTGTTGGTCCAGTTTACCGTCTCGCTTACCGGCACATTCAACGCACCTTCTAACCCTTCCACTACCGCTTTCGGCACGTTATCCCACTGGTAGATATAGGTGTTCAAGTTTGAATTGCCGCTCTTGATGGAGGTCTGTCCAACCGGCGCGTAGCCAGACTCAATCTTGTTGCGGTAGTCGTTACGGAACCAGGTGACACCCGCCAGCCAGCCGTCACGTTTGAACTCCAGACCAATCTCTTTGTTGATGCTGTTTTCCGCTTTCAGATCGTCGTTACCTTGCAGATAGCAGCCGATGTCTCTGCCATTGGCATCCACGGTGACCGCGTAGCAACCTTGGCCACGGCTGTAGAGAATGTAGTTCGGATTGGTCTGGTACAGGCTCGGTGCTTTGTAAGCGCGGGCGATACCCATTTTCAGGGTGAAGTCGTCGCCAAGGCCCTGAGATAAGTTCAGCGACGGGCTCCAGTTATTGCCGACGATGGTGTGGTGGTCGAAGCGTAACGCCGGGGTCAGCATGGTGCTGTCAGTCAGCTCAATGTTGTCTTCGGCAAACACCGAGAAGATATCCGCATCGGAATAGGGGCTACGGCCGGTGCTGCTGTAACCCGGGATATTGCCGCCCATAAAGGTCTGGGTATTCGAGGTGGAATCTTTCATGCTCTGGTGATCCCACTCGGCACCGATGGTCAGATTCTGCTTGAACAGCAGTTCAAACGGTACGCTTGCTTCGCTGTGCAGCAGCAGATCGCCGTAGTCGATATCAGAGAATTTTTGCGCGTTGAACAGACCTTCCGTACCGCCCGCCAGTCCTTCCGGGATACGTGAGTTACGGGTGTGTTCATAACGTATCCAGTTGTTGGTGGTCACGCCGTTATCCCAGCCGCCGGTCCAGGTCGCCGAGTAGTTCTGGCGATAAAGACGGTTGGTCTCTTTGCCGTAGTTATCATTGACGTAGTTATTGGTGCTGCTGTCGTTGTTGGTGTTCTGCGTATCACCCGCGTAGAGGTTGCCCTGGCGGCTGTAACCGGCCTGCAACTCCAGCGCCTGCATCGGGGCAAAATCCCAGCGCACGACGCCAGTAATGTCTTTGTTGATCGAACCTTCACGCCCGGCAACGACGGTGTTGGCGTAAGTTCCGGTACGTTCGGACTGGTGATCTTTGTTGATGTCCTGCGCATCGGCCTGGGTTTTGGCGAGGTTGCCATACAGGCGGAAGCTAACATCGTCGCCGAGCGGGCCGCTCAGGCTGAAGTTGGTGCGTTTGGTTGAACCTTCATCTTTGTGTTCCGGCGCGTTGAAATAGGTATTCCACGAGCCGTGCCATTCGCCAGTATTCTCTTTTTTGGTGATGATATTCACCACGCCGCCTGCCGCGCCGTTACCGTAGCGCGCCGCCGCCGGGCCGCGAATCACTTCAATACGCTCGATCATTTCCGGCGGCACCCAGTTGGTGTCACCCCGGCTGTCGCGCTCACCGCGCCAGCCAAGGCGCACGGAGTTACGGCTGGTGACCGGTTTACCATCCACCAGAATCAGGGTGTTTTCCGGACCCATGCCGCGAATGTCGATCTGGCGGTTGTTCCCGCGCTGACCGCTGGTGGCGTTACCGGTTAAGTTCACGCCCGGCATGGTACGGATAATTTCGGAGACATCACGGGAAGGCGGGTTCTTACGAATTTCGTCGGCCGTGATGGTGGAAACGCCCGGTGCCTGCAAGTTTTGCTGCTCAGCCGTGACGACAATCGTCTCTTCGCCAGAGGCGGCGCTGGTTTCTGCCGCCAACGCTGGCACAGCAACGCCGTAGATCCCCAGATTGACCAGAACGGCCAGGGATTTGATTTTGTTATTCATTGTTGTTCCTGCTTTTCGTCGCCGCATCCCCGGCTAGTCCTTTCCCAGGGGAGAGGAGGCGGCATAATGAAGCCAGCTCGTAGCGAGGCGCTCAGTCCTGAGAAAATTCGCCCACGGCGGCCGTTTTAAGTGAAAGACGCGCTTCCCATAGCGCGCCAATACGCTATTGCAAATGAAAATAGTTATCAATAATATTATCGATATTTTTTGATCTGCAAGCAAAAATTTCCACAGCATATTTGAGGTTAAAGCCGTGACGTCAACAACGGGAAGTGATGCCTGGTGGGAGTCAAAACAGGGGCCCGAATGGGTCAAAAACGCGCAGGGAAATTATGAGGTCACGTTCTGGTGGCGCGATCGTGCCGGGACAGAAGCCACCTCGCGCGTGCGCCGGGTGTGGATCTACGTTACCGGGGTGACCGATCACCATCAAAAATCGACGCCACAATCGCTGACGCGCATTGCCGGAACCGATGTCTGGTGCTGGAAAACCACGCTTGCCGCTAGCTGGCGCGGCAGCTACTGCTTTATTCCTTCGCAAAACAGCGACGATTTTTCCGCCGACGTTTTCACGATTACGCCGCCGGATCGCACCGCGCTGCGCGAAGGCTGGCGCAAATTACTGGCGCGTGCGATTGCCGATCCGCTCAATGCGCAAAGCTGGCGTGGCGGGCGCGGTCATCCCGTTTCGGCGCTGGAAATGCCCGATGCGCCGTTGCAGCCGGGCTGGCGCGAAATCGAAACGCCGTTCAACGAACCGCAGTGCCTGCAATGGCGCAGCGCGCGCCTGAACAACACGCGCCGCGTCTGGGTTTATAGCACCGGCAATAGTGATAGCGCTGAACACCCGCTGGCGATCCTGCTCGACGGGCAGTTTTGGGCGCAAAGCATGCCGGTATGGCCTGCGCTGGCAGCCTTAACCACCGCCGGGCAACTGCCGGAGGCGGTGTATGTGCTGATCGATGTGATTGATAACGCCCACCGCAGCCGGGAGTTGCCGTGCAATGCCGATTTCTGGCTGGCGGTACAAGCCGAGTTATTGCCGCAGGTTCGTGGCATCGCGCCATTCAGCGACAACGCGGAGCACACCGTGGTGGCCGGGCAGAGTTTTGGCGGCCTGTCGTCACTGTATGCCGCGCTGCACTGGCCGCAGCGGTTTGGTTGCGTGTTGAGCCAGTCCGGATCGTTCTGGTGGCCGCATCGCGGCGGCGAGCGTGACGGCATCATTATCGAACAACTTAAAAACGGTGAGTTGAACCCGCAGGGCCTGCGCATTGTGCTGGAGGCGGGCGTTCGCGAACCGCTTATTTTTCGCGCCAACGAGGCGCTTCTTCCCCTGTTACAACGCACACAGCAGTCGGTTTTCTGGCGTCAGGTTGATGGCGGACACGATGCGCTTTGCTGGCGCGGCGGGTTGACCTCCGGGCTTATCACCCTCTGGCAGCCGCTTACCCGCGCTTGTTAATCGCACCTTTTCACGACAGGAGTTTGCTATGGAATTCACCAACCCTTTCGATAACCCGCAAGGGCAATTTTATATTCTGCAAAATACCCGGCGGCAGTTCAGCCTGTGGCCTGCGCAGTGCGCGCTTCCCGCAGGCTGGAATGTTGTCTGCGAGCCACAACCGCAGGATGAGTGCGACGCCTGGCTGGCGGCAAACTGGCAAACATTAACCCCGGCGCACCATGTGCAATGAGGAGCGGAAAATGACCCAACGTTTACCGCTGGTCGCCGCACAGCCGGGGATCTGGATGGCGGAAAAACTCTCAACCCTGCCCAACGCCTGGAGCGTGGCGCACTATGTTGAATTAAAAGGTGATATCGACGCCGCGCTGCTGGCACAGGCGATTGTTAGCGGTTTGTCGCAGGCCGACACGCTGCGCATGCGTTTTGAGGAAGAGAACGGCGAAGTGTGGCAGTGGGTCGATGAGGCACATGTCTTTGCCCTGCCGGAGATTGTTGATTTGCGTGACAACGGCGAACCACATGCCGCCGCATTACAGATAATGCAGGATGACCTGGCGCAAAACCTGCGTGTGGAGAGCGGCAATCCGCTGGTTTGCCATCAACTGTTGCGCGTGGGCGCGCAGCACTGGTACTGGTATCAGCGTTATCACCATTTACTGGTTGATGGCTTCAGTTTCCCGGCGATTACCCGCCAGATTGCCGCCATTTACAGCACATGGCGGCGCGGTGAACCCACACCGACATCACCCTTTACACCGTTTGCCGGGGTGGTGGAAGAGTACCAGCGCTACCGCGAAAGTGACGCCTGGCAACGTGACCGCGCTTTTTGGGCACAGCAGCGCAGCGTGTTGCCCTCGCCGGTTTCGCTTTCCGATACGCCATTGCCGGGGCGTGCGGCAACAACCGATATTTTACGTCTCAACGTGGCGATGGATACCGGGGCATTTCGCCGCGTAACTCAGGCTTTTAGCCACAATTCACCTGCCGATCTGGCGCTGGCGCTGACCGCACTGTGGCTGGGGCGGCTGTGCGGGCGCACCGACTATACCGCCGGATTTATCTTTATGCGCCGTATGGGTTCGGCGGCGTTAACTGCCACCGGGCCGGTGCTGAACGTGTTGCCGCTGGGTATTCATCTGGATGGCACACAAACGCTCTCCGGGCTGGCGACGGTGCTTGCAGGCAGCCTGAAAGCGATGCGTCGTCACCAGCGTTATGACGCCGAACAAATTGCGCGCGACGCCGGGCGTGCGGCGGGCGACGAACCGCTGTTCGGCCCGGTGTTTAACGTCAAAATGTTTGATTACCTGCTGGATGTTGACGGCATTAAAGGCACTACGCACACGCTGGCGACCGGACCGGTCAACGATCTGGAAATCGCCCTGTTCCCGCACGAAGAGGGCGGGCTGTCGCTGGAAGTGCTGGCGAACCGCAGCCGTTATGATGAATCCACATTAAAAACACACATCGGGCGCCTGGCGCATCTGCTCAGACAATTTGCCGAAAACCCGCAGTTGCGCTGCGGCGATGCTGAGCTGCTCTTATCGCCAGAAGCGCAGCGGCTGGCAGACATTAACGAAACCGGCAAGGAGCTGCCGACCACCACGTTAAGCGCGCTGGTTGCTGCGCAGGCGGCGAAAACGCCGGATGCGCCCGCGCTGGCGGATGCGCAGTGGCAATTTAGCTACCGCGAAATGCGCGAGCAGGTGGTGGCGCTGGCGCACCAGCTCTGCCTGCTTGGCGTACAGCCCGGCGACAGCGTGGCGGTGGCGCTGCCGCGCTCGGTATTCCTGACGCTGGCGCTGCACGGCATTGTCGAAGCGGGTGCCGCCTGGCTACCGCTGGATACCGGTTACCCGGATGAGCGGCTGAAAATGATGCTCGAAGATGCCAAACCGCGTCTGCTGATCACCGCGCAGAATCAACTGGCGCGCTTTAGCGATATTCCCACGCTTCGCCATTTCTGCTACGAAGCTCCGCTGGCAACCCACGGCAGCGACGCGCTCAATCTGGCGCGTCCGGAGCATACCGCGTACATCATTTTCACCTCTGGCTCCACCGGGCGACCAAAAGGGGTGATGGTCGGGCAGACTGCCATCGTCAACCGGCTGCTCTGGATGCAGGACCACTATCCGCTTACCACACAGGATGTGGTGGCGCAGAAAACGCCGTGCAGTTTTGACGTGTCGGTGTGGGAGTTCTGGTGGCCGTTTATCGCCGGGGCAAAGCTGGTAATGGTGGAACCGGACGCGCATCGCGATCCGCACGCGTTGCAGGACTTCTTTACCCATTACGGCGTGACGACCACGCACTTTGTGCCGTCGATGTTGGCCGCATTTGTCGCTTCACTCACGCCGGAAAGCGCGCAGCGCAGTTGCCGCACGCTAAAACAGGTGTTCTGCAGTGGCGAAGCGCTGCCTGCCGATCTCTGTCGCGAATGGCAGCACCTGACCAGCGCGCCGCTGCATAATTTATACGGCCCGACGGAAGCGGCTGTCGACGTAAGCTGGTATCCGGCGTATGGCGAGGCGCTGGCAGGTGTGCGCGGTAATAGCGTGCCAATTGGTTTTCCGGTATGGAACACGGGCTTACGCATTCTGGACGCGATGATGCGCCCTGTGCCGCCGGGCGTGGCGGGCGATCTCTACCTCACCGGCATTCAACTGGCGCAGGGCTATCTTGGCCGCCCGGATCTCACCGCCAGCCGCTTTATCGCCGATCCGTTTGTCGCAGGCGAACGCATGTACCGCACCGGTGATGTCGCGCGCTGGCTGGAAAACGGCGCGGTTGAATACCTCGGGCGCAGCGACGACCAGTTGAAAATTCGCGGTCAGCGCATTGAGTTAGGTGAAATCGACCGCGCCCTGCAGGCGCTGCCGGATGTGGTTCAGGCGGTGGCGCATGCCTGCGTCTTTAACCAGGCCGCCGCCGGTGGTGGCGATGCGCGTCAGTTAGTCGGTTATGTGGTTTCTGCCTCCGGGCAGCCGCTGGATGCGACGGCGCTGCTGGGGCAATTGCGTGAGCAACTGCCGCCGCATATGGTGCCGGTATTGCTGGTGCAACTGGACGTGCTGCCGCTGAGCGCCAACGGTAAGCTCGACAGAAAAGCGTTGCCGCTGCCGGAACTGGCGGTGCAGCCGGGCGGTCGTCCGCTCAACGCGGGTATGGAAACGCTGGTGGCGCAGGCATTTGCCGGTTTGCTCGGGTGTGAAGTGAACGACGCGCAGGCGGATTTCTTCGCGCTCGGCGGACATTCGTTGCTGGCGATGCGCCTGGCGGCGCAACTGAGCCGCGAGTGCCAACGCCAGGTGACGCCGGGGCAAATCATGGTCGCTTCCACGGTAGAAAAACTCGCCGCCTCGCTGGAAGAATCCCTTTCGGCGGAACAGGCCGGGCGGCTTGGGATGGAAACGCTGCTGCCACTGCGCGAAAGCACCGGGCCAACGCTGTTTTGCTTCCATCCGGCGTCCGGTTTTGCCTGGCAGTTTAGCGTTCTCGCCCGTCACCTTGCGCCGCGCTGGTCGATCATCGGTATTCAGTCACCACGACCGGATGGACCGTTGCAACAGGCTGCCACGTTAGATGAGGCTTGTGAACAACACCTGGCGACGCTGCTGGCGCAGCAGCCGCACGGGCCATATTACCTGTTGGGCTATTCGCTCGGTGGTACGCTGGCGCAGGGCATCGCCGCGCGTCTGCGGAAACGAGGTGAAGAGGTGGCGTTTCTTGGCCTGCTTGATACCTGGCCGCCGGAAACGCAAAACTGGGCAGAGAAAGAGGCAAACGGGCTGGATGCGGAAGTGCTGGCGGAGATCGAACGCGAGCGGCAGGCGTTTCTCGCCGCGCAGCAGGGGCAAGCCTCCGGCGAGCTGTTCTCGGTTATCGAGGGCAACTATGCCGATGCGGTTCGCTTGCTGACCACCGCCCACAGCCTGCCGTTTGACGGCAAAGCCACGCTGTTTGTTGCCGATCGCACGTTACCCGCAGGCACCGATCCGCACACCGCCTGGGCACCGTGGGTTCGCGAGCTGGAGGTTTACCGTCAGGATTGCGCCCACGTGGAGATTATCTCGCCGCAGGCGTTTGCGCGCATTGGGCCGGTGTTGAGGGAAGTGTTGGGAGAGTAGGGAAAGACCCGGCGCGTCTGCGTTTATAAGGGGCCGACAGGTCCCTTTATCCTGTTTCAGCGCCTGTTGAACCGCTGAAACAGGATACGTCTGGTGAACGGAACAAAACCGTCACCACAATAAATATCGGGTAAACATCACCCCGCAATGCATTTACCGCCCGCTACGTCCGAGCGGCACCACCAGCGGGGTATGGGCGATGGGATCGTCAATGATCATGCAGCGCATGCCATACACCGCTTCAATCAGATCTGCGGTCACAATCTCTTTCGGTGCGCCCTGCGCCACGATCTTACCGTCGCGCAGCGCAATCAGATGCGTGGCGTAACGGCAAGCCTGGTTCAAATCATGCAGCACCGCCGCCAGTGTATAGCCCTGTTCGCGATTTAACTCACTTAACAGTTCCAGCAAGTCGATCTGATAGCTGATATCCAGCCAGGTTGTCGGCTCATCGAGCAGCATGATCGCCGTCTCTTGCGCCAGCACCATAGCGATCCATGCACGTTGGCGCTGTCCGCCGGAGAGCGTATCGACGCTCTGCGTGGCCAGGCTTTCCACCCCGGTGGCCCGCATCGCGCGTTGCACGGCGTCGTCATCCTCTTTGCGCCAGCGGGTGAACAGCGGCTGGTGTGGATAACGCCCACGCGCGACCAATTCCTGCACGGTGATATCGCCGGGCGTGGTGGCGTTTTGCGCAAGCAACCCTATGCGACGCGCCACCTCTTTGCTGGCATAGCGCTGGATCTGCTCGCCATCAAGATAAACATGGCCTTGAGCGGGCGTCATCAGGCGGCTCAGCGTGCGCAGCAACGTGGATTTACCGCAGCCGTTGGGGCCGATAATAGCGGTGAAATGGCCATCTGGGATCGCCACGCTTAAGCGCTCGGCAACCACTTTTTTGCCGTAGCCAATGGTGAGCGCTTCGCCGTGCAAACGGGCAGATAAATCGGTCATTTCTTACGAGACTCCTGAATTAACAAGGCGATAAGGTAAATACCGCCGAGGCTGACGGTCACCACGCCGACCGGCAACTGATAAGGCGTAAAGCCTCGCTGGGCAATCATATCCGCCAGCAACAACAACACCGCGCCACACAGGGCGGATTGGGTTAACCCCCAGCGCGCAGTGGCGCTAACCCGGCGGGCGATATGCGGCGCGACCAGCGCGATAAACGAAATCGGCCCCGCCAGCGCGGTTGCGGCGGCGGTGAGTGCGACGGCGACCAGCATCAGCAGCAGACGTGAACGCTCAACGCTGACGCCCAGCGCGCAGGCACTGTCGTCACCCATTTCCAGCAGCCGCATACGACGTGCCAGCAGGGCGGCAAAAAGAAACATCACCAGCATGATCGGTGCGGAAGGGACGGTTTTCACCCAGGTCAGACCATTGAGCGATCCGGCGTTCCACAGCCCGGCGGAGAGCGCCGTTTCCAGCGAGGCATGCAGCAGCAGCCAGGTATTAAACGCCACCAGCATCGCGCGCACGCCAATACCGACGATGATCAAGCGGAACGTCTCAATGCCGTTGCGCCAGGCCAGCAGCCAGACCACCAGCGAAGTCAGCAGACCGCCGAGCATCGCCGCCAGCGCGATAGCGGCCAGATGCTGACCAAACAGCACCATCGCCACCAGCACGCCGCTCCACGCGCCGGTGTTAAAGCCCATCACATCCGGGCTGCCGAGCGGGTTACGCATCAGCGACTGGAAAATCGCGCCGCTCACGCCAAGCGCCGCGCCAACCAGTAATGCCATTAACACGCGCGGCAAGCGCCACTCAATCACGACCAGTTGCATGGCGCGTGGCGCATCGCCGGTGAGCGCGTCAAGCACCTGCGAAAACGCCAGCGTCACCGCACCGCTGCGTAAACCCCAGTTGGCTAAAAGCAACGCGGCGATAACCATGAACAAGCAGCTGCCGAGCAGGCGGCGGGAGGGAGCCATCATAAGCCGCCTCCGCGCGCGTGGCGCACCAGCACAATCAATACCGGCGCGCCGATAAAGGCACTGACCACGGAAACCCGCAGTTCGCCAGGCACCAGCAGGCGGCCAATGATATCGGCAAACAACAGCAGGGCTGGGGTGGCTATCAACGTGACCGGCAACGACCAGCGGTGATCCGCGCCCACCAGCCAGCGCGCCATGTGTGGCATCATCAGGCCGATAAAGGCAATCGGGCCGACAACCGCCGTCGCGCTGCCGCATAGCACCGTAATCACCACTAAACCGAGCAACTGCGTGCGCGCCACGCGGCTGCCCAGCGCCGTAGCGGTGTCGCTGCCGAGGCTCAGACTGTTCAGCGCGCGGCTCAGCATCAATGCGATGAGCGCTGCCAGCAGCACCGGAATAAGGACAATTTTTAGCGTTTGCAGGGTGCGGATATCCAGCGAACCGGCCTGCCAGAAGCGCAACTGGTCGTAAACGTCGGCATTAAGCAACGAAATGCCGCTCGATAGCCCTTCCAGCACCGCCGCCAGCGCCACGCCCGCCAGCGTCAGGCGAACCGGGCTGAGCTGCCCGCCGCCCTGACTGCCGGTAAAGGCGACCAGCAGCGACGCCGCCAGTGCGCCGCAAAAAGCGAGCAACAGTTGTTCAACGGGCGTGACCGCGCCCAGTAGCGCCGCGCCGAGCACAATGGCGAAGCTGGCACCAGCGTTAACGCCGAGTAAGCCAGGATCAGCGAGCGGATTTCGCGTGAGGGTTTGCATTAACGCGCCGGCAATCCCCAGTGCGCCGCCCGCGAGTAAACCAGCCAGCGTACGCGGCAAGCGGGCATCGTTGATGATGGTGCAGTCCGCGCTATGGCAGACGCCAGTCAGGGCGTCAATGACGACCGAAGCGGGCAGGGGTTTTGCGCCAACAAACAGGCTGAGTGCAACGGCGACAACCAACAATATTAATAACCCGGCGAGGGCAACGGGGCGCGCCGGGAAGGCAGAACACGACATAAAACGTCCCAAATTTGATAATGATAGTAATTATCGTTATCGATCTTGTTTTGATATGTTATCATGCGCAGCCTGCGAATGGACATAGAAAGTGTGTATTTAAGGCATTGGAATGAAGCAACAATCCTGGCTGTTGAACCTGAGTCTGCTGCGTACGCATCCGGATTTTCGCGCGGTATTTCTGGCGCGTTTTATCTCGATTCTCTCGCTGGGTTTATTGGGCGTGGCGGTGCCGGTACAAATTCAGGCGATGACCCACTCCAGTTGGCAAGTTGGCCTGGCCGTCACGCTGACTGGCAGTGCCATGTTCGTCGGCCTGATGTTTGGCGGTGTTCTAGCGGATCGATTTGAGCGCAAAAAACTGATTCTGCTGGCGCGTTCCACCTGCGGCATTGGTTTTATCGGCCTGTTTCTGAATGCGTTGTTGCCGGCGCCTTCGCTGCTGGCAATTTATCTGCTCGGTTTGTGGGATGGTTTTTTCGGCGCGCTGGGCGTAACGGCGCTGCTGGCGGCGACACCCGCGTTGGTCGGGCGTGAAAACCTGATGCATGCTGGCGCAATTACCATGCTGACGGTGCGGCTGGGTTCCGTTATTTCGCCAATGTGCGGCGGTTTGCTACTGGCGACCGGCGGCGTGGCCTGGAACTACGGACTGGCGGCGGCGGGCACGTTTATCACCTTGTTGCCGTTACTTAGCCTGCCAGCATTACCGCCACCGCCACAACCGCGCGAGCACCCGCTGAAATCGCTCCTTACCGCCCTGCAGTTTTTACTTCACAACCCGCTAATTGGCGGCATCGCACTGCTTGGCGGGCTATTGACGATGGCAAGCGCGGTGCGCGTGCTCTACCCGGCGCTGGCGATAAGCTGGAATATGTCGGCGGCCGAAATTGGCTTGCTGTATGCCGCACTACCGCTCGGTGCGGCCATTGGCGCGTTAACCAGCGGCAAGCTGGCGCACAGCGAACGCCCCGGCGTGATTATGCTGCTGGCCTCCGTTGGCGCGTTTATCTCTATCGGTTTGTTTAGCCTGATGCCCGTCTGGGTGCTGGGCGTTGTGTTTCTGGCGCTGTGCGGCTGGCTGACGGCGGTAAGTTCGCTGCTGCAATACACGCTGTTGCAAACGCAAACCCCGGAAGCGATGCTCGGAAGAATTAACGGCTTATGGACGGCGCAAAACGTCACGGGTGACGCCATCGGGGCGGCGCTGCTTGGCGCGATGGCGTCGATGATGACGCCGGTTTCGTCAGCAAGTATCAGCGGTTTTGTGCTGGCGATTGTTGGCGTGTTGCTGGTGGTGGTGCTCGGCGAGCTGCGGCGTTTTCGCCAGGCGCAGCCCGCCACAGAAGCCTGATTACCCAAACAGCGCCGACAAACGTTGTAACACGCGGGTGGCGCTGTAGTAATCAAGGCGGAACGTTTCCGCACCCAGCGCGTACACGTGGTGGTTTTGCACCGCGGAGAGGTGCGCCAGTAATGGGTTCTGGCTGAGTGCGTCCGCGTCTTTCTGGTCGCTGGCAAACAGTAACAGCGCTTCGCCATTCAGCCCGGCGGCCAGGTTCTCTCCGCCCAGTTGAACGATGTCATGACGTTTCCCCTGGCTCTGGCTGGTGTGCAGATTCGCTGGTAACGGCGCGAGGGTAAAGCCCAGTTGCTGCATCAATTTTCCCTGCGCGGACTCTTCAGTCCACAGATTCGCGCCGTGCGCCGCCGGGGTATAAACCAGCGCGGTGACCGGCTGAGGTGGCAGTTTCATCCGCGCTTTAACCTCAGCAAGCTGTTTATTGAACTGGCTGATACGCGCCGCTGCCTCTTTTTCGTGACCGGTGATTTCGCCAAGCTGCGTTAACAGCGCCTGCCAGCTTTTGTCGTCGTAGTTGATGATAAGCGTCGGGGCGATGGTCGAGAGCTGATCATACAGCGACAACGCGGAGTCGCCGCCGGTGGCACTGATCAAAATTAAATCCGGCATCTGCGCGGCAACGGCTTCAGCGTTGGCTTCACCGATGTAGAGACGCGCGACATTGCGCTGTTTGGCGATGTCGCCCCACTGGCGCAGAAAGCCCTGCTCGTCGGCGAAACGATTATTTGGCGTGGTCGCGCCGCTGGCGATAACCGGCGCGTCAATCGCCAGTAGCGAACCGGTGAGCGTCACGCTGGTGGAAACAATGCGCAGCGGCTTGCTGGTAAGGGCGTGTGTTCCGTGGTTGTCGGTCACCTGGCGAGGCCAGTCGGCGGCGGTGGCTGAGGTTAGTCCTAAAACAAAAATGCTCAAAAACACTAAGGGTTTACGGCTCCATAAAGAGAATCTCACAAGGCGTATCCTGTTTTTGCTGAGGTTAATGCTTCTCATTTTCATCGTTGAATGAAGCAGATGCAAGCATTAGCGCTGCTGGCGAAGAATCTGCTGTTGACAGAGCAGGGCATAACTTTTTATCTTACTGCAACAAAACACAAATGATAATCATTCTTAGTTCATTTATCATTGTTGGAGGATGATATGGATACGTCCCTGGCTGAGGAAACCCGGCAGTCTGTGAATACGCTGGCCGCAGATCAGTTTTTCTTTATGTCGCCGTACCGCAGTTTCACCACCTCCGGGTGCGTGGCGCGTTTCTGCGAGCCTGCCGCAGGCGGCGATGCGCCCGACAGCGCTTTCCAGCAAAAGCTGGCGCAAGCCTTTGCCGATGCGAAAGCGCAGGGCGTTGCCCGCCCTGTGATGGTAGGGGCGATCCCGTTCGATACCACGCAGCCGTCTGCGCTGTTTATCCCGCACACCTGGCAAACTTTCTCCCGCCCGGAGAAACAGCGATCTGCGCGCTATTTCACCAGCGGCGCGATGCCGAACGTCACGGCGCAGCAGGCGATCCCGCCGCAGGAGACGTTTATGCAGATGGTGGCGAACGCCGCCGCCCGCACCGCCACGCCGGAAGTCGACAAAGTGGTGCTCTCGCGTCTGATTGAGTTAACCACTGACCGCCGCATCGACAGCGGCGTGCTGTTAGAGCGCCTGATTGCCCAGAACCCGGCCAGTTTCAACTTCCACGTTCCGTTGCCGGATGGCGCCGTGCTGTTGGGCGCAAGCCCGGAATTGTTGCTACGTAAAGAGCAGGAGCACTTCAGTTCTCTGCCGTTAGCCGGTTCCGCTCGCCGTCAGCCGGACGACATTCTCGATCGCGAAGCCGGCAACAAGTTGCTGGCTTCGGAAAAAGACCGGCACGAACACGAACTGGTGACGCAGGCAATGAAAAACGTGCTGCAACCGCGCAGCCGAACTCTGACGCTGCCGGATTCGCCGCAGCTCGTCACCACGCCAACGTTGTGGCACCTGGCCACACCGATCACCGGCACTGCAGTAGCCGGGGAAAACGCGCTGACCCTGGCCTGTCTGCTCCACCCGACGCCCGCGCTGAGTGGCTTCCCGCATCAGGTGGCGAAACAGGTGATTGCCGAGCTGGAGCCGTTCAACCGTGAGCTGTTCGGCGGCATCGTTGGCTGGTGCGACGCCGATGGTAACGGCGAGTGGGTAGTCACTATTCGCTGCGCGCGGCTTCACGATAACCACGTTCGGCTGTTCGCCGGTGCCGGGATTGTTCCGGCCTCTTCGCCACTTTCAGAGTGGCGCGAAACCGGCGTCAAGCTGACCACCATGCTGAACGCATTTGGTTTGCACTGAGGACCAACCATGACCATTCCTTTTACCCGCTGGCCGCACGAGTTTGCAGAGCGTTACCGTGAAAAGGGTTACTGGCAGGATTTACCGCTGACCGACATTTTAACCCGCCACGCGCGCAGTAACGCCACGGCGGTGATCGAGGGCGAACGCCGCTTGAGCTACCGCCAGCTCAACGCTGCTTCAGACAATCTGGCTTCCGCGTTACAGGCACAGGGCGTCACGCGTGGGGAAACCGCGCTGGTGCAACTGGGCAACGTCAGCGAGTTCTACATAGTTTTCTTTGCGTTGCTGAAAATCGGCGTGGCGCCAGTGAATGCGTTGTTCAGCCATCAACGTAGTGAACTGAACGCCTATGCCGAGCAAATCGCTCCGGCGCTGCTGATTGCCGATCGCGCCCACACGCTGTTTGAGAATGACCATTTCCTCACCGCGTTTACCGCGCAGCACCCGTCGGTGCGCACTGTGCTGCTGCGCGGCGACAGTGGCGGGCAGGCGCTGGAAAACGCCATTACCCGCCCGGCAGATAATTTTATCGCCACGCCAACGCCCGCCGATGAAGTGGCGTTTTTCCAGCTTTCCGGCGGCAGTACCGGCACGCCAAAGCTCATTCCGCGCACGCACAATGATTACTACTACAGTATTGTGCGCAGTAACGAGATCTGCGGATTCACCGCGCAAACCCGGTATCTCTGCGCGCTGCCGGCGGCGCACAACTACCCGATGAGCTCACCCGGCGCGCTTGGCGTTTTCCACGCCGAAGGTTGCGTAGTGCTGGCTGCCGATCCGAGCGCCACGCTCTGCTTCCCGCTGATAGAAAAACACCAGATTAACGTTACCGCGCTGGTACCGCCGGCGGTGAGCCTGTGGTTACAGGCGATTGCCGAGTGGGGCAGTAATGCGCCACTCGCCTCGCTGAGGCTGTTACAGGTCGGTGGCGCGCGTTTATCGGCAACGCTTGCGGCGCGTATTCCGGCGGAGATCGGCTGCCAGTTGCAGCAGGTATTCGGTATGGCGGAAGGGCTGGTGAATTACACCCGTCTGGACGATCCCTTTGAACGCATTATCAACACGCAAGGCCGCCCGATGTGCCCGGATGATGAAGTGTGGGTGGCGGATGAAAACGGCAATCTGCTGCCGCCAGGCCATGTTGGCCGCCTGATGACGCGTGGTCCGTACACCTTTCGCGGCTACTTTAACAGCCCGGAACACAATGCCAGCGCCTTTGACGAACAAGGTTTTTACAGTTCCGGCGATCTGATTTCGATCGACGAACAGGGCTATATCACCGTGCAGGGGCGCGAAAAAGATCAGATCAACCGCGGCGGCGAGAAGATTGCCGCCGAGGAGATCGAAAACCTGCTGCTGCGCCATGAGTCGGTGATCCACGCCGCGCTGGTCAGCATGGAAGACAGCCTGCTGGGCGAAAAAAGCTGCGCATATCTGGTGGTGAAAACGCCGCTGCGCGCGGTGGCAGTCCGTCGCTTCCTACGCGAGCAGGGCGTTGCCGAGTTCAAACTGCCGGATCGCGTGGAGTGCGTGGACGCACTGCCGCTGACGCCGGTAGGCAAGGTTGATAAAAAACAGTTACGTCAGTGGTTAGCGCAACGCGCACCGGCGTAAAGGAGAGAAGATGGCGATTCCAAAATTACAGGGCTACGCGCTCCCTGCCGCGACCGATATCCCGGAAAACAAAGTGAGCTGGCCGTTTGAGCCGGAACGTGCGGCGCTGCTGATCCACGATATGCAGGATTACTTTGTTAACTTCTGGGGCGAAAACTGCCCGATGATGCAGCAAGTGGTGGCGAACATCGCCAAAATTCGCGATTTCTGCAAACAAAGCAACATTCCGGTTTACTACACCGCGCAGCCGAAAGAGCAGAACGATGAAGACCGGGCGCTGCTCAACGATATGTGGGGGCCGGGCTTAACCCGCTCGCCGGAGCAGCAAAAAATTGTTGCACAACTCGCGCCGGATGAGGCTGATACGGTGCTGGTGAAGTGGCGCTACAGCGCATTTCACCGCTCGCCGCTGGAGCAGATGCTCAAAGAGACAGGCCGTAACCAGTTGCTGATCACCGGCGTTTATTCACACATTGGCTGCATGACCACCGCCACCGATGCGTTTATGCGCGATATCAAACCGTTTATGGTCGCCGACGCGCTGGCGGATTTCAGCCGCGAAGAGCATTTGATGTCGCTGAAATATGTCGCCGGACGTTCTGGTCGCGTGGTGATGACGCACGATCTGCTGCCCGCACCGGCAAACAAAGCAGCGTTACGCGCGCTGATCCTGCCGTTGCTGGATGAATCCGACGAACCATTAGATGACGAGAATCTCATCGACTACGGCCTTGATTCCGTGCGCATGATGGCGCTCGCCGCGCGCTGGCGCAAAATACATGGTGATATCGACTTTGTGATGCTGGCGAAAAACCCGACCATTGATGCCTGGTGGGCGCTGCTTGCGCGCGAGGTGAAATAATGGCCAGCCTGGATTTTACCGGCAAAGTTGTCTGGGTGACTGGTGCCGGTAAAGGCATCGGTTATGCCGCGGCGAAAGCTTTCGTCGAGGCGGGCGCGCACGTGACTGGTTTTGATCTGGTCTTTGGCGGCACGGACTACCCCTTCTCTTGTGAAGTGGTGGACGTTGCCGACGCTGGACAGGTGCAGGCAGTTTGCCAGCGCGTGCTGGCACAACGCGAACGGCTGGACGTGCTGGTGAACGCCGCCGGGGTTTTACATATGGGCACCACCGACGAACTGACAGCGCAAGCCTGGCAAAACACCTTCGCCGTTAACGTTGGTGGCGCGTTTAACCTGTTTCAGCAGACGATGGCGCAATTTCGCCGTCAGCAGAGCGGGGCGATTGTCACCGTCGCATCCGATGCGGCGCACACACCGCGTATCGGCATGAGCGCGTATGGCGCATCGAAAGCGGCGCTGAAAAGCCTGGCGCTCACCGTCGGTCTTGAGCTGGCGGTAAGCCATGTGCGCTGCAACATCGTCTCGCCAGGATCGACCGACACCGACATGCAGCGTTTGCTGTGGGTGAGCGATGACGCAGAACAGCAGCGCATTCGCGGTTTCGGCGAGCAGTTCAAGCTCGGCATACCGTTGGGGAAAATCGCCCGTCCGCAGGAAGTGGCGAACACCATTTTGTTCCTCGCTTCCGATCTGGCAAGCCATATCACCTTGCAGGACATCGTGGTGGATGGCGGCTCAACGCTGGGGGCGTAGATGATCTGGAAACGTCATTTAACCCTTGATGAACTGAATGCGACCAGCGAAAACACGCTGGTTGCGCATCTCGCGATTACTTATACCCGCATCGGCGATGATTTCCTTGAAGCGGAAATGCCGGTAGACAGCCGCACGCATCAACCGTTTGGCCTGCTGCACGGTGGCGCCTCGGCGGCGCTGGCGGAAACGCTGGGATCGATGGCGGGCTATCTGATGACACGCGACGGCCAGTGCGTGGTGGGCACGGAATTAAACGCCACCCATCACCGTCCGGTTTCACAGGGGAAAGTGCGCGGCGTTTGCCAGCCGCTGCATCTTGGTCGGCAGAACCAGAGCTGGGAAATTGTGGTGTTTGACGAACAAGGCCGACGCTGCTGCACCTGTCGTCTCAGCACGGCGGTGCTGGGGTAATTTCGCCCTCTCCATAGCGGGAGAGGGTGCAATCTTGCGATCCCGTTAACACAATCAGGTAAATGCCTGGTGGCAGGGCAAATTTCCCATGTTTCAAAGTTGTTAAAACCCGTGAGTTGATATAGATACAAAATGTAACATCTCTCTGTCTCTCAACGGATACCCGCTATGAACAACTCAGGGAAATATCTTATTTGGGGCGTGCTGTCGCTGGTTGGCGCATTTGCCCTCGGCTATATCGCGCTGAATCGCGGTGAGCAGATCAACGCACTGTGGATAGTGGTTGCCGCAGTCTGTATCTACCTTATCGCTTACCGTTTTTACGGCCTCTATATCGCTAAAAATGTGCTGCAGGTTGACCCGACGCGCATGACTCCGGCGGTGCGCTACAACGATGGCCTTGATTACGTGCCGACAGACAAAAAAGTGCTGTTCGGTCACCATTTTGCGGCGATTGCCGGCGCAGGCCCGCTGGTGGGGCCGGTGCTGGCGGCGCAAATGGGCTATTTACCGGGCATGATCTGGATCCTCGCCGGCGTAGTGCTGGCCGGTGCGGTGCAGGATTTCATGGTGCTGTTTATCTC
Organism: Kosakonia sacchari SP1; assembly: GCF_000300455.3. Classification (NCBI taxonomy): domain Bacteria; kingdom Pseudomonadati; phylum Pseudomonadota; class Gammaproteobacteria; order Enterobacterales; family Enterobacteriaceae; genus Kosakonia; species Kosakonia sacchari. The sequence continues at coordinate 3,532,497 of NZ_CP007215.2, read as the reverse complement.
CACCCGCCGCGACGGGCGTTCGCTCGGTGAGATGGTGAAAGCGGAGATGGGGCCGACCGTTGGCGTGATTGCGCTGGTGGCGACCTTTATGATCATGGTGATCATTCTCGCGGTGCTGGCGATGATTGTCGTCAAAGCGCTGACCCACAGCCCGTGGGGAACTTACACTGTCGCCTTTACCATTCCGCTGGCGATTTTTATGGGTATCTACATTCGTTATCTGCGCCCTGGGCGGATTGGCGAAGTGTCGGTGATTGGCCTGGTGCTGCTGGTGTTCGCCATTATTTCTGGCGGCTGGGTGGCGGCAAACCCGGCGATTGCCCCGTACTTTGATTTCACCGGTGTGCAGCTAACGTGGATGCTGGTGGGCTACGGTTTTGTCGCCTCGGTGCTGCCGGTGTGGCTGCTGCTGGCACCGCGTGATTACCTCTCTACTTTCCTGAAAATCGGCACCATTATCGGCCTGGCGATTGGCATTCTGATCATGCGCCCGACGCTGACCATGCCTGCTCTGACCAAGTTTGTCGATGGGACTGGCCCGGTGTGGACCGGTAACCTGTTCCCGTTCCTGTTTATTACCATCGCCTGTGGCGCGGTTTCCGGCTTCCATGCGCTGATTTCCTCCGGCACCACGCCGAAAATGCTCGCCAGCGAAGGGCAGGCTTGTTTTATCGGTTACGGCGGCATGCTGATGGAGTCGTTCGTGGCGATCATGGCGCTGGTGTCGGCGTGCATTATCGATCCGGGCGTTTACTTTGCGATGAACAGCCCAATGGCGGTCTTAGCGCCTGCTGGCACCACCGATGTAGTAGCGTCGGCGGCGCAGGTGGTGAGCGGCTGGGGCTTTAGTATCACCCCGGATGCGCTCAGGCAGATTGCCAGCGAAGTGGGCGAGCAGTCGATCATTTCACGCGCGGGCGGCGCGCCGACGCTGGCGGTGGGCATGGCTTATATCCTGCACGGCGCGCTCGGCGGCCTGATGGATGTCTCGTTCTGGTATCACTTCGCCATTCTGTTTGAGGCGCTGTTTATTCTGACGGCAGTGGATGCCGGGACACGCGCGGCGCGCTTTATGTTGCAGGATCTTTTGGGTGTGATTTCACCGAACCTCAAACGCACGGAATCGCTGCCCGCGAACCTGCTGGCGACCGGGCTGTGCGTGCTGGCGTGGGGCTACTTCCTGCACCAGGGCGTGGTTGATCCGCTCGGCGGTATTAACACCCTGTGGCCGCTGTTTGGCATCGCCAACCAGATGCTGGCGGGCATGGCGCTGATGCTGTGTGCGGTGGTGCTGTTCAAGATGAAACGCCAGCGTTATGCGTGGGTGGCACTGCTGCCAACCGCCTGGCTGCTGGTTTGTACGCTCACTGCGGGCTGGCAAAAAGCCTTTAGCCCGGATGCGAAAGTCGGCTTCCTGGCGATTGCCAATAAGTTCCAGGCGATGATCGACAGCGGCAATATTCCGGCGCAGTATACCCAGTCACAACTGGCGCAACTGGTGTTTAACAACCGTCTCGATGCTGGCTTGACCATCTTCTTTATGGTCGTGGTGGTGGTACTGGCGTTCTACTCGCTGAAAACCGCGCTGGCGGCGCTGAAAGAGGATCAACCGACAGCGAACGAGACGCCGTACCAGGAAATGTCGGGCGACGTTGAGCAGATTGTCGGCCAGGCAAAAGGTGTGCATTAATCGCGTAACGCGGAGGAATTATGTTCGATACGCTTTCAAAAGCCGGGAAGTATTTAGGCCAGGCGGCGAAAATGATGATTGGCGTTCCGGATTACGACAACTATGTCGAGCATATGCGCGTGACGCACCCGGAGCAGACACCGATGACCTATGAAGAGTTTTTCCGCGAGCGCCAGGATGCGCGCTACGGCGGGAAAGGCGGCGCACGCTGTTGTTAATACTCGTCTTGCTTAAAAAGCGGCGCATATGCGCCGCTTTTCTTTATCTACAGAAAACCCCCTGCCAGGCTGGTGCTTCCGGAAGCTTTCAGCTTTAAGCCAGTTATTTACGCCGGGATCAGGCGTTGGTGCCACCATCAACAACAATATCCGCACCGGTAATCTGCTTCGCCGCCGGGCTGGCGAGGAAAGCGACCGCTTCGGCAATATCCTGCGCTTCACCATAATGCCCGAGCGCAATCATACGACGCTGCTCTTCCGCGCCTTCGCCGTCCGCCGGGTTCATATCGCTGTCCGTCGAACCGGGTTTCACCATGTTCACGGTAATGCCACGTGGACCCAAATCCCGCGCCAGCCCGCGTGTTAACGAGTTCAGCGCGGATTTGGTCATCGAATAAATGGCGATATCTTTAAACGGCACGCGATCGGAAAGGCAACTGCCGATGTTGATAATGCGCCCGCCGTCCGGCAGATGCGCGATTGCTGCCTGCGTTGAATAGACCACGCCGCGAATATTCACGTCGATCATCGCATCGATATCCTCCTGCGACATCGCTTCTAACTGGCCGCCGCGCGCGATCCCGGCGTTATTGACCAGAATATCCAGCCCGCCGAGTTGATGCACGGTTTGATCAACGGCGGCGCGGGCAGCTTGTGGCTCGGCGCTGTTGGCCTGGATCGCCACGGCGTTACGCCCCAGCGCGCGGATCGCGTCCACAACAGCTTGTGCTTTATCGGCGGATTTTTCCCAGGTAATAGCGACATCCGCCCCTTCCCGCGCCAGCGTTAAGGCGATGGCTTTTCCCAGACCCCGGCTCGCGCCGGTGACCAGCGCGCGTTTTCCTGCAAGTGAATGTGACATGGTGGCTCCTGAATTATGTGTCGATTGATACATAATTAAAATAAACAGGCTTCCATACATTCGTCAATGTTATTAATATACCGATCAGCACAAAATGCGAGGGGGCGAAAGTGAGCCGGGGAAGACCACGGGAGTTTGACCGTACCGAGGCGTTGAATAAAGCGATGAAACTCTTCTGGCAGAAGGGGTACACCGCGACATCCATGAACGATCTGTATGAGGCGATGGGCATCAAATCGCCGAGCTTATACGCGGCGTTCGGTAGCAAAGAAGATCTCTACGATGAGGTGTTGCAACACTACGAACAGTGCGTTGCGCCATCAATCTGGGGCGATATGGCCAGTGAGCCATCACCGAAAAAAGCCATTGCGGCGTGGCTGGAGCGCTCGGCTGAGGTGTTAACCCGCTGTGATTTGCCGCACGGCTGCATGGTGACGCTGTCCGCGGTGGCCAGCGAAGGTCATGAGCGGTTGGGCGAGCGGGTTCGTCAGTTGCGTAATGGCGGCATTGAGCAACTAAAAACCCGTCTTAGCGAAGCACAGCAATGCGGTGAATTGCCAGCGACCACCGATATTGACGCGCTGACCCGGTTGTATGTCAGCATTCAGCAGGGGATGTCGATTCAGGCACGCGACGGCGCAAGCCGGGAAACGCTGCTCGGCATTGCGCGTATGGCGATGGGGTTATGGCCTGCGCCGTAAAAACAGGCCACCGAAGTGGCCTTTTTGTTTATGGTTGTGGAAAGACAATGTTATTGCCCGGCGCTTCGCGGTGCAGATGGATAAAGTTCAGGTGGCGCTCATACTGATCCAGTATGTCGATGATCACCTGCTCTTTGTTGTAATCCATCAAATCATTGCCCTGGCTGCCCTCCAGCAGGAAGGTTTCCAGGCGGAAGTAGTGCGATTTGCCGCTGCGTGCGCGGTAGGTAAAACCAGGTACGGAGTATTGCTGGGGCCATACCTGGTAGACAAAATCTTGCTCCTCGCCGAGATGGACGCGCAGATCCAGGTAGCCCAGCGGCTGGCCTTCCTCCGGCGCGACATTTTCAAGCGATACGCGTCCACCGCGCAGTTCCAGCTCTTTTGCCACATCCTGCATCGCCGGGTAAATCACCGTTTCCATCATCTGCCGGGTGTAATGCGTACCCGGATAATTCATCAGTCGCGAGAGACGTTTTTTCCAGCTCAGACGGTCGTTGCTCGCCGGAATATAAGGCGCGGTTTCGCGGCTGGCGCTGGCGCGACGGTGATCCTCCACCTTCAGGGATTTATACAGCCCGGCCATAATGAAGAAAATCACAAAACTGAACGGCAAGCCCATGATGACCGTGGTGTTTTGCAGCGCGGAAATACCATTGGTCATCAGCATACCCATGGTCAGTACACCGATGGCGACCGACCAGAAAATCCGCAGCCAGTTTGGCGCATCGCTATTGATATCTTTCAGCTTCGAGGTGAAGTTGCCCAGCACCAGCGAGCCAGAATCCGCCGAGGTGACATAAAACAACAGGCCGGTAATGGTGGCGACAGAAGCGCTGAGTTTAAACGCCGGGTACTGCGCCAGCAGGCTGTAGAAACCGCGTTCGGCATGGGAAATAACTTCCTGGGCGAATCCCGCATCACCGTGAATAATTTCATACAGCGCGGCGTTACCAAACACCGACAACCACAGCAGGGTGAAGGTGAACGGAATGATCAGCGTGCCGAGCACGAACTCGCGAATGGTGCGCCCGCGAGAAATTCGTGCGAGGAACAGCCCGACAAACGGCGACCACGCGACCCACCATGCCCAGAAGAAGAGCGTCCAGCTGTTCATCCACTGTGTCGGGCGATCAAACGCAAAGGTGTTCAGCGTCATGCCCATAAAGTGGTTGATGTAATCGCCGACGTTGAGCACTAGCGCGTTGAGCAGGAAATCGGTCTTGCCCATAAACAGCACGAACAGGATCAGCCCGAGCGCCAGCGCCACGTTCAGCTCCGAAAGAATGCGTATGCCTTTATCCACACCGGAGGTGACCGAAATGGTGGCGATCACTACCGACAGCACAATCAGCGCCATCTGCGCGGTTAGCCCTTCTGGTACGTCGAACAGCACTTTTAAGCCGTAATTCAGCTGTACCACGCCAATGCCGAGCGTGGTCGCGATACCAAAAATAGTGCCGATCACCGCAGCAATGTCCACCGTGTGACCGATCGGGCCGTTAATGCGTTTACCGAAAATAGGGTACAACGCAGAACGAATCGTGAGCGGCAAATTATAGCGGTAGCTAAAGTAGCCCAGCGCAATACCCATCAGCGCATACATCGACCAGCCAGTTAACCCGTAGTGGAACAGCGTCCACACCATCGCCTGGCGTGCGGCTTCCATCGTCTGGCCTGCGCCTTCCGGGGGTTGCATATACTGCGTGACCGGCTCCGCGACGGAGAAGAACATCAGGTCGATACCAATCCCGGCGGCAAACAGCATCGCTGACCAGCTTAATAAACTGAACTCCGGCTTGGACTGTTCCGGCCCGAGTTTGATAGCCCCGTAACGCGAACAGGCCATATAAATCACGAACACGATATAGAGCGTGGCGGCCAGCATGTAATACCAGCCAAATGTGGATGACACCCAGTTTACGGTGGTCTGGATCCAGGCTGCGGCTAAATCGCTGTACAAAATGGTGACCAGTGAAAATGTCAGAATCAGTCCGGCAGAGGTGTAAAACACCACGGGATTGATTCTGTCTTTTTCACTGGCAGGTGGATTAATCATCGGTTACCTCTGGTTAATTTCCTGTAATTTTTCAAAGAATTAAATTCAAAATATCGGTTGTTTTCTCGTGCTTGTTCCTCGCGTTTCTCGCGGTTTGCTTCGCCCTGTTCAGCTTATACATTCCCGCTTCGTTTGCTTAACAATTGAAGCACAACATCCTAACAAAATCTTTTTTTATATTGAACGTGCAATCAAAAAAAGATTAAATAAGGTCCTTACATTGTGGTGGAGATGGAGCCATGCCAAAGGTGGGAATGCAGCCGATACGCCGTCGGCAGCTGATTGATGCGACCCTGAGTACCATTAACGAAGTGGGCATTAACGATGCCACGATTGCACAGATTGCGCGCCGCGCTGGCGTATCGACCGGCATCATCAGCCACTACTTCAGGGACAAAAATGGTCTGCTGGAAGCGACCATGCGCGACATCACCCGCCAGTTGCGCGACGCCGTGGCACAGCGATTAAAACCGCTCGCGCAGGCCAGTACCGAAACGCGTTTGCTGGCGATTGTCGAAGGCAATTTTGACGACAGCCAGGTACACAGCGCGGCGATGAAAGCCTGGCTCGATTTCTGGGCCAGCAGCATGCATCAGCCGCAGCTTGGTCGCCTGGAGCGCGTCAGCAGTCGCCGACTGTTTTCCACGCTGGCGGCGGAGTTTCGCCGCGATCTGCCGCACGAACAGGCACGGCTGGCGGCGCATGGCCTTGCTTCGCTGATCGATGGCCTCTGGCTTCGCGCGGCGCTGAGCGGCAAGCCCTTTAACCTGGACATTGCCAGAACGCTCACCACCCAATTCATTCGCCAGCAACTGGCTGGCGCGACGAATCACTGAGAAGGAGGAAGTATGTCCCGATTCGCAGAACAGCAGCTCTATATCCATGGTCAATACGTCCCGGCTGCGGCGGGTAACACATTCCAGACCATCAACCCGGCGAACGGCGAGGTGCTGGCCGAAGTGCACGAAGCCGGGCAGGCCGATGTCGATCGCGCCGTTGCCAGTGCGCAAAAAGGGCAGAAAATCTGGGCGGCGATGACCGCCATGGAGCGCTCGCGTATCCTGCGCCGCGCCGTCGATATCCTGCGCGAGCGCAATGATGAGTTGGCAGCACTGGAAACGCTGGATACCGGCAAACCGCTGAGCGAAACCCAGGACGTCGATATCGTCACCGGCGCGGATGTGCTGGAGTATTACGCGGGGCTTATCCCCTCGCTTGAAGGCCAGCAAATTCCGCTGCGCGAAACCTCATTTGTCTACACCCGCCGCGAACCGCTTGGCGTGGTGGCCGGGATTGGCGCGTGGAACTACCCAATTCAGATTGCGTTGTGGAAATCTGCGCCTGCGCTGGCGGCCGGAAACGCCATGATCTTCAAACCGAGCGAAGTCACGCCGCTCACCGCGCTGAAACTGGCGGAGATTTACAGCGAAGCTGGCGTGCCGGACGGCGTATTTAACGTGCTGAACGGCAGCGGCGCGGTCACCGGCCAGTTGCTGACTGAGCATCCGGGCATCGACAAAGTCTCTTTCACCGGCGGCGTTGCCAGCGGTAAGAAAGTGATGGCGAATGCGGCTGGCTCGACGCTGAAAGAAGTGACCATGGAGCTAGGCGGGAAATCGCCGCTGATTATCTTTGACGACGCCGATCTCGATCTCGCCGCCGATATCGCCATGATGGCGAACTTCTATAGCTCCGGCCAGGTGTGTACCAACGGCACGCGCGTGTTTATTCCGAAGGCCTTGCAGACCGCGTTCGAAGCGAAAATTGTTGAACGCGTGGCGCGCATTAACGCCGGTGATGTCAACGATCTGAACACCAATTTCGGGCCGCTGGTCAGCTTCGCGCACCGCGACAACGTGATGCGTTATATCGAAACCGGCATCAACGAAGGCGCACGCTTGCTGTGCGGCGGTAAACGTCTGACCGGCGGTGAGTTTGACCACGGTGCGTGGGTAGAACCCACGGTATTCACCGATTGCCGCGATGAGATGACCATCGTGCGCGAAGAGATCTTCGGCCCGGTGATGTCGATTCTCACCTATGAAAGTGAAGAAGAAGCGGTGCGCCGCGCCAACGCCACCGATTACGGCCTGGCGGCGGGTATTGTGACGCAGGATCTTAACCGCGCGCACCGTGTCATTCACCAGATTGAAGCGGGTATCTGCTGGATCAACACCTGGGGCGAATCCGCCGCTGAAATGCCGGTGGGCGGCTACAAGCACTCTGGCATCGGGCGAGAAAACGGCCTGATGACGCTGCAAAACTACACGCAGGTCAAATCTGTCCAGCTTGAGCTGAGCCGTTTTCAGTCCGTATTTTGAATAAAGTTTTAACCTGAGGAGCGACGAATGGAATTTGATTACATCATCATTGGAGCCGGATCCGCAGGGAACGTTTTGGCAACAAGGCTGACCGAAGACAGCGATGTCAATGTGCTGCTGCTGGAAGCGGGCGGTCCCGATTACCGTTTTGATTTTCGTACGCAGATGCCTGCGGCGCTGGCTTACCCTTTGCAGGGGAAGCGCTACAACTGGGCCTATGAAACGGAGCCTGAGCCGCACATGAATAATCGCCGCATGGAGTGCGGACGCGGCAAAGGGCTGGGCGGCTCATCGCTGATTAACGGCATGTGCTACATCCGTGGCAACGCCATGGATCTTGATAACTGGGCGCAGCAGCCGGGTCTTGAGCGCTGGAGCTATCTGGATTGTCTGCCCTATTACCGTAAATCGGAAACGCGCGATATCGGCGCGAACGATTACCACGGCGGCGACGGCCCGGTCAGCATCACCACCTGTAAACCGGGCAATAACCCGCTGTTTGCCGCGATGATCGAAGCGGGCGTGCAGGCTGGTTATCCGCGCACTGATGATCTTAACGGCTACCAGCAGGAAGGTTTTGGTCCGATGGATCGCTTTGTCACGCCGAAAGGCCGCCGCTCCAGCACCGCGCGCGGCTATCTCGATATGGCAAAAACGCGACCGAACCTGAAAATCATTACTCATGCCACCACCGATCGCATCCTGTTTGACGGCAAACGCGCAATCGGCGTGGCCTATTTGCAGGGTTCCAGCGACACGCTGCATGAAGTACATGCGCGCCGGGAAGTGCTGCTCTGCGCAGGAGCGATTGCCTCGCCGCAAATTTTGCAGCGCTCCGGCGTCGGTGCCGCTGAGCTACTCAAACAGTTTGATATTCCGCTGGTGCACGATTTACCGGGCGTGGGCGAAAACTTGCAGGATCACCTGGAAATGTACCTGCAATATGAGTGTAAAGAACCGGTGTCGCTCTACCCGGCGCTGAAGTGGTGGAACCAGCCGAAAATCGGTGCGGAGTGGCTGTTTAACGGCACCGGGATTGGCGCCAGTAATCAGTTCGAGGGCGGCGGGTTTATCCGCAGCCGCGATGAGTTCGCCTGGCCGAACATTCAGTACCACTTTTTGCCGGTGGCGATTAACTACAACGGCTCGAATGCGGTGGAAGCGCACGGCTTCCAGTGCCATGTGGGTTCCATGCGCTCGCCAAGCCGGGGTTTTGTGCGCCTGAAATCGCGCGATCCGCGCCAGCATCCGGCGATTCAGTTTAATTACATGGCCCATGAGCAGGACTGGCACGAGTTCCGCGATGCGATCCGCATTACCCGGCAAATCATCAACCAGCCGGCGCTGGATAAGTATCGCGGGCGGGAAATCAGCCCTGGTATTGAGTGCCAGAGCGATGAGCAACTGGACGAGTTTGTGCGTAACCATGCGGAAACCGCGTATCACCCGTGCGGCACCTGCAAAATGGGCAGCGATGAGATGGCGGTGGTCGATGGCGAAGGACGTGTTCACGGGCTGGAAGCCTTGCGCGTGGTGGATGCCTCGATCATGCCGCTGATCATCACCGGGAACCTCAATGCCACCACCATTATGATTGGCGAGAAGATTGCCGATAATATCCGTGGCCGCACGCCGCTGCCGCGCAGCAATGCGGATTACTTTGTCGCGGGCGATCGCCCGGTTCGCGGTACACCGCTGCGGGCGTAAAAGAAAATGCCGCCGGTAAGGCGTTTACCGGCGGCATTACGCAAAGAAGGGTGATTAGCGCGACAGCGCTTCCACTTTTTCAAACGCCGCGCGTAGCGTATCGACGGAGAGTTCCACCGGCAGGTAGTGAATCGACTCGACCGGGCGCAGAGTGTGAGCAATCACTTTATTCAGCTCCGCGCGGTTATTAATGTCCACGTCCAGTGCTGCCAGCGAGGTCGGCAGGTTGAAACGCTGATAGGCGTTAATCAACTGTGCCAGCACATCGTCCTGGCCGAGCAGGGCACTCTGCACCAGAATGCCATACGCCACTTTGGTGCCGTGCAGAAACTTCTCCGTTTGCGGCAACACCGTTAAACCGTTGTGTACCGCGTGTGCGGCGGCGACGCGGGTGTAACGCTCGCCGAGGCCGCCAACCATCCCGCCACCGGCAATAATCGCATCCACCACATCGCGAAATGCCTGCGTCTCCTCGCTCCGTTGCTGGTCGACGAGTGCTTGTTCACTGCTCTGCAGCAACACATCGCGGATCGCCAGTGCGCCGTTAATCCCCAGCCGCACGGTGAGCGGCAGCGGCTGCGGCTGCGGCGCTAACACCACCGCTTCGTACCACTTCGCCAGCGTATCGCCGATGCCTGCCAGCAGATATTCCGCAGGCGCGTTCAGGATGATTTGCGGTTCAACCAGCACCAGGAAATTGGCGTCGTCGAAGATCTCAAAGTGCAGTGCCTGGCCGGCATCGTTATACCAGACCGACAGCGGTGTCCATGCCGCGCAGGTGGCGGCAATGGTCGGCATGGCAACCACCGGCAAACCGAGACGGCGTGCCACCGCTTTGGCGGTATCCAATAGCGCGCCGCCGCCAAGCCCAATCACTACCGCGCGATCGTCGCCCGCCTGCTGTACCAGTTCGCTTACGTCGTGTTCGCTACAGTGGCCTTTAAACAAAATGTGTTTTGCACCCGGCGCGTTAAACCCTTGCGGCAGAAACGCTTTTGCTCCGGCAAAGGCACGCTCGCCATAGATCCATACCGCGCGCGCCAGTTGTTCTTCGCTGAAGAAATCGTGCAGACGCGCGAGGCTACCGGCGTGAGAAAAGTAGTTAGCCGGGCCGGGTACGACGCGGATATCAGTGCTGTTCATGTGTTGTGTCCTTGTGCGTGATCGCTAACCTGATGTTATGTCTGGACATCCGGATGGCTAATAATTTTTAGCTTTATCTTATGCATTTTCTGTCGTTGCCAGTCAAGCGAGGCTGTGAAAAATTCGTTAAATCAACCTATTAATTGCAGGAACACCTTGCGAATGAGCAGCAACCACCTCGAAATGCGCGGCATTAGCCTGGCCTTTGGCGGCTTTAAGGCGCTGTCGCATGTGGATTTCACCCTGCGCGGCGGTTCGGTGCATGCCTTAACCGGTGCGAACGGCGCAGGAAAATCGACGCTGATGGCGGTGCTGTGCGGTACGTACGACCATTACGAAGGGGAAATAGCCATCAACAATCAGGCGGTGTCGGTTCGTACCCCGCGTGATGCCAAACAGTTCGGCATTCACCTGGTGCAGCAGGAAGTCGATGTGGCGCTGATCCCCGGCTTAAGCATTGCCGAGAACATCATGCTCGATACGCTGGCGGAAGGCGGACATCGTTTTCGCTGGGGCGAGATCCGAAAATCGGCGCGCGAGGCGCTGGCGCAACTCGATGTAATGTTTGATGTAAAACGTTCGATCGATAGCTGCACGCTGGCGGAGAAGCAGCAGATCCTGCTGGCGCGCGCGCTTTCGCACCACTGCCGTTTTTTAATTCTTGATGAGCCTACCGCGCCGCTCGACCAGCACGAAAGTGAGCGCTTGTTCACCGTGGTTAAACGTCTGCAACAGCAGGGCATTGGCGTGGTGTTTATCTCGCACCGCATTCACGAGTTGAAAGCGATTTGCGACACCTTAACGGTGCTGCGCGACGGCAAATTAATTGAATCCGGCCCAATGAGCGAGCTGAGCGGCGAAGCGATTGTCGAGAAAATGCTCGGTCACGAACTGAGCGACATTTACCCGCCTGCACGTCCGCCGCACAGTGATGAAGTGTTGTTAAGCATTGACGGTTTGCATGACGAAGGGTTGCTGAAAGATATCTCGTTGCGCCTGCGCAAAGGGGAAATTCTGGGCATTGCCGGGCTGGCGGGAGCCGGAAAAACCGAGCTATGCAAAGCCCTGTTCGGCGCAAGCAAAAGCCGTATTAATCGTGGCGAGCTAAACAGCCAGCCGTGGCGACCGCGCGATCCGGCCGATTCCGTGATGCGCGGGCTGGCGCTGGTGCCGGAAGAGCGGCGCAAAGAGGGCATTTTTATTGATGAGCCGGTGAGCATGAATTTGTCGATCAGCGCGGATAACAGTTTCTCGCGCTGGGGATTTTTTGCGCATCGCCAGGCCTGGCGCTGGGCGCAGGAAGTGATTGCCCGCGTTGGCGTGCGCACCAGCGGGCCAGGGCAGACGCTGCGCCGCCTTTCCGGCGGCAATCAGCAGAAAGTGGCGATTGGCAAATGGCTACGCGGTAACGCCAATGTGGTGATTTTTGATGAACCAACCAAAGGCGTGGACGTGAAAGCGAAAACCGACCTGTTCCAGTTGATTGACGGGCTGGCGCGCGAGGGCAAAGGGGTGATTTACGCCTCGGGCGAATTCGCCGAACTGGTGGGGTTGTGTGATCGGATTTGTGTGCTGTGGGACGGGCGCATTGTGGCAGAAGTGCAGGGCGAGGATGCCCGCGAAGAGACGCTTCTTTATTATTCCACCGGAGGAACGGCGCCGTGAGTAAGGCCCTTTCAGTCAATGCGGCGGTAACGCCCCGCCAGCAGTTTTTTGATTTTCTTTATAAATGGGGCATGTTGCTTACCGTGGTCGCGCTTGTCGCCATATTTGGCGTGGCGTCGGACAACTTCCTCGATCCGTTCAACATCATCAACATTTTGCGCTCGATCGCCATTGTCACGGTAATCGCGATTGGCGTTTCCATCTCACTGACCATCGGCGGATTTGATCTGTCGGTCGGCTCGACCGCTTCGCTGGCAAACGCGCTAGTGATTTCACTGTTTGTCTGGCACGGCGTTGGCACCACCGAAGCCATCATTATCACACTGGCGCTCTGCACGCTGGTGGGCTTGTTTAACGCCTTTTTGATTGTGGTGCTGCGCATCCCGGACATGCTGGCGACGCTCGGCAGCCTGTTTGTGATTCAGGGCGTGGCGATGACCTACAGCTATGGCGGCTCGATTACCGAAAATATGGTGTTGCCGAGCGGGGATATGGCAGAAGGCACCATTCCGGCGGCGTTTGGCCTGCTCGGCCAGGTGCCAACTATTGTGGTCATTATGCTGGTGGTGACGGTGGTTGCGCAGTTGGGTTTGTCGCTGACCACCCATGGTCGCCGCATGTATGCCATTGGCGGCAACCCGGAAGCGGCACGTCTTTCCGGCATTCGCACCACGCGCTACAAAGTGGCGGCGTATGTCATTGCTTCGCTGCTCGCCGGGCTTGGCGGCATTCTGCTGGCGTCACGCATTGGCTCTTCGCAGGTCAACGCCGGTGGTGGTTATTTGATGGATGCGGTAGCGGCGGCGTGGATCGGTTTTTCACTCGCCGGTTCCGGCAAACCGAATGCGCTCGGCACGCTGGTGGGAGCGGTTATTCTCGGCGTGCTGCAAAACGGGCTGGTGATGCTGTCGGTGCCCTATTACGCGATGGACATTATTAAGGGGCTGGTGCTGGCCGGTGCTCTTGCGTTGACTTACTTCCAGCGTCGTTAATTCTCCAGGGGAAAACAGATGAAAAAAATTGCACTCTCACTGCTGGCGCTGGGCTTACTGAGCGCGCTGCCAGGCCACGCCACCACACCTGCGCCGGTGCCGGATGCCATTGCTAACCATCAAGGCCCGATACGCATTGCGCTTATCCGCAACCTTGGTTCGGACGATAACACCACGCAGTTTGTCTCCGGCGCGTTGCAGGAAGGCAAAAAGCTCGGCTTTAAAATCAGCACTTTTTTGAGTAACGGCGATGATGCCAAATTCCAGGACTTCGTTAACCAGGCGATAAGCCAGAAGTATGACGGCATTATTCTGTCGCAGGGGCGCGATCCGTACTCCACCGATCTGATTAAAAAAGCGGTGGCTGCGGGCATCAAAGTGGCGGTGTTTGATACCGCCGTCAACGGTGACATTCCGGGGGTGACGGTTACGCAGCAGGATGACGCCTCGCTGACCAAACTCTCCTTTGGCGAGCTGGTGAAAGATTTCAACGGCAAAGCCAACATTATCAAATTGTGGGTTGCCGGTTTCCCGCCGATGGAGCGCCGCCAGGCCGCCTACGCCGAACTGCTGAAAGCCAACCCTGGCATCAAAGAGCTGGAGTCGATTGGCGCGGTCTCTTCTGATGTGCAGGGCGACACGGCCAACAAAGTGGGCGCGGTGCTGGCGAAGTACCCGAAAGGGCAGATTGATGCGATTTGGGGCACCTGGGATGCGTTCAGCCAGGGGGCGTATAAAGCGCTGAAAGAGAACGGTCGCACCGAAATCAAACTCTACAGCATCGACGTTTCTAATCAGGATCTGCAATTGATGCGCGAGTCGGGCAGCCCGTGGAAAGTGAGCGTGGCGGTGGATCCGAAACTGATTGGCGCGACCAACGTGCGCCTCATCGCCAACAAAATCGCCGGTGAACAGACGCCAGCGACGTATGACTTTAAAGCCGCTGCTATTCCGCAAGCGCTGCTGGCGAGCCAGCCGGGCGCGGTGAACGTGGCGTCGCTTGGCAAAATCATCCCGGGCTGGGGCCAGACGGAAGATTTTATCGCGCCGTGGTTCGCCACGCTGGAAGCGAAAAACAAGTAAGGAATGGACATGGCGAGTGAAATACCGCGACCCGAATACAGCCGCAATATGCGGCTGATTGGTCACAGCGACCAGGGCGGACGCCCGGACGGCGTGCAACTGATGGTGCATCGCGGCTTTGCCTATATCGGGCATATGGTGTCGCAGGGGTTTTCGATTGTGGATGTGCGCGACCCGAAAAACCCGAAAGCCGCCGGTTATGTACCGGCACCGCCGGGCACCTGGAATGTGCATCTGCAAGCCCACGACGACTTGTTGCTGGTGATCAACGCCCGCGATCTGTTCGCTGATGCGCGCTTTGCCGATGAAAAGGTCTATTACACCCGTTCGGTCGGCGAGACGGTTAGCGATGTGCAGGACAAAGGCTGGAGCGCCGGGCTGCGCATTTTTGATATCTCCACGCCCGATAAACCGCGTGAAATCAGCTTCCTGTCGCTTAACGGCATCGGCATTCATCGCATCTGGTATGTGGGCGGGCGCTGGGCGTATGTCTCGGCGTTGATCGACGGTTTTACCGACTACATCTTCCTGACCATTGATCTGGCCGATCCGCGTAAACCGCAGGTGGCCGGGCGCTGGTGGCTACCGGGTATGAACCAGGCCGCAGGGGAAACGCCAGCGTGGCCGGAAGGCAAACGTTATGCGCTACACCACGCGATTATCGCCGGGGATACGGCGTACGGTAGCTGGCGCGATGGCGGTTTAACGCTGCTGGATGTGAAAGACAGAACGCAGCCGAAGCTGATCAGCCACCGCAACTGGAGCCCGCCGTTTGGCGGTGGCACGCACACCGCACTGCCACTGCCGGACAGGGACTTGCTGGTGGTGCTGGATGAAGCGGTGCTCGACAATCAGGAAGATGGCGAGAAGCTGATCTGGCTGTTTGATATTCGTGAGCCGTCAAATCCGGTAAGCATCTCCACCTTTCCGCAACCGGACGAAACCGATTATGTGGCGAAAGGGGCGCATTTCGGGCCGCACAACCTGCACGAAAACCGCCCCGGCAGCTTTATCAGTTCGACGCTGATTTTCGCCACGTACCAGAACGCTGGCGTACGGGCTTACGATATCTCCAACCCGTATCGTCCGGTGGAAACTGGCGCGCTGGTGCCTGCCGCGCCGCAAAAGATGATGGATACGCGGCCTGGACGCCCGCGCGTTATTCAGTCCTGCGATGTGTTTGTGGATGCGAACGGCATTATCTACAGCACCGATTACAACGGTGGGCTGTCGGTGATTGAGTATCTGGGGTAGCAATGTTCTCTCCCCCGTAAGGGGGAGAGAACCGTATTAGCTGTACTGGCGCACGCGAGCAATCAGCTCATCGACGTTATCAATGCGCTCAGCAATGACAATCAGAGCTTTGCCGAGTGTAATCGCATGACGCAGGCAGGCGTGGCGCATCGCTTCGTCTTTGATGGTGTCGATATCGGCGACGTGCGAAAGCCCGACGCTGCGGCGAATGAGCTCGGTGCCGCAAAAACCGATCGCGTCAGTCCATACTTTTTTCAGGAAAGCGCTGGCGTAGCCCGGTTGTGCTAGCGCCGCGTCGCGGGTTTTCTCACTCGCCAGTGCCTGAAAGCGCTCGGCGAAGGTGGTCCACAAGGTTTGAATATCGGTCAGACGCTGTTCCCGCGCGCTGGCCGCATCGCGAATGCCCAGATGCCCCGGTAAACCACAGTAGTTGAGCAGCAGATTGCCGATGGCGGTGCCGATATCAAAACCGATCGGGCCGACGTAACCAAACTCGGCGTCAATCGCTTTCAGGCGACCCTCGGCGACAAAAATTGAGCCGCTGTGAATATCGCCGTGCAACAGCGCTTCGGCGTGGGAGAAGAAGCGGTGTTTGAGTGCCGCCACCGCCAGTTTCAGTTGCGTGTCATCGCGCAGGGCGGCGACATCGGCTTCCAGCTCGGCCGGGTAGTTGTTGCGCTCATGAATCTGGTAAGGGTCGTTGAAGAACAGATCTTCGGTGATTTCGCACATTTCCGGGTTGATGAACTGCGCGACCAGCGCTTTTTTGGCATGCGGATGCAGATAAAAATCGCTGGTGTGAAATAGTACCTGCGCCAGGTATTCACCCAGTTGCGCAGCGGCGTGCGGGTAAAACACATTGTTAATGAGTTCGCCGCGCCAAATTTTATGATCGGAGAGGTCTTCCATCACCATCACCGCCAGTTGCGGGTCGAAGTGGTGGATTTTCACTGTATGCTGCGGGCTGTGCTGGTAGTGTTCCACCAGCGTTTGCGCTTCCAGCCGGGCGCGATCGAGCGTTAACGGCCAGGACTCACCGACGCAGCGCACATACGGCAGCGCCTGTTTGACGATAATGCGGCTCACGCCCTGGTTGTCAAAAATTTTGAACACCAGATTGAGGTTACCGTCGCCCACCTCCTGCGCGTCCACCAGTTCGGACGGGTTGTCCAGGCCGCCAAATTGTTGTGCATACGCCACGGCATCGCGGGCGGAGAAGGTACGGTATTGCGACATTGCCTCGATCCTCTTTTGCTAATAAAGCCATTTAGACGTCTATACATCTGTAATTCATCCTGACACAATACGCTACAACAACGCAACAGGGATTTAACGCTATGCAGCCATTACAGACCACCAGCCTGCGAGTCACCGACAATCAATTATTTATTCTCGACCAACAGGCCTTACCGCAGCAGAAACAGTGGCTACCGGCCAGTACGGTAGAAGAACTTGTCGGCCATATTCATGCCCTGCGCGTGCGCGGAGCACCGTTGATTGGCCTTTCTGCGAGCTTGCTACTGGCGCTGTTGGCAGAGCAGGGCGCAAACCGCGATCAACTGGCGCAGGCGCTGGAAACGCTGCGTGCCGCGCGTCCGACGGCGGTGAACCTGATGAATAACCTCGATCGCATGAAACAGGCGCTCGCACAGGAGCATTTTGTGGCGGCGTTAAGCGCCGAAGCACTGCGGCTTATTGAGGAAGATAAAGCGCTCTGCGACAACATCGCCAATGCCGGTAGCGCGCTGGTGACGCCGGGCAGCCGCTTGCTGACCCACTGCAATACCGGCGGGCTGGCGACAGCTGGCGTCGGCACCGCGCTGGGTGTTATTGCGCTCGCCCATCAGCAGGGCAAAGTGGCGAATGTGTGGGTGGATGAAACCCGTCCTCTGTTGCAGGGCGGGCGTTTGACCGCCTGGGAACTGGGCGAGCTGGGCGTGCCGTATCAGTTAATTACCGATTCAATGGCCGCCAGCCTGATGGCGAAAGGGCAGGTGGATGCGGTATGGGTGGGCGCAGATCGCATTGCTGCCAATGGTGATGTGGCGAACAAAATCGGCACCTATTCGCTGGCGGTACTGGCGAAATTCCACAACGTGCCGTTTTATGTGGCTGCGCCGCAAACGACGCTTGACCCGCACTGCCCGAACGGGGATGCCATTCCCATCGAGCAGCGCGCTGCCGCAGAGGTGACCGGCGTGGCCGGGAGTTTTGGCGCGGTAAACTGGGCACCGGAAAACGCGCGGGTTTACAACCCGGCGTTTGATGTCACACCGGCGGCACTTATCAGCGGCTGGGTGCTGGACAGCGGCGTGGTGATGCCTGCCGATGTGGCAAACGGAATATTCCAGCCACGCTAAGCGCAACGCGACAGGCCGGATAACCGTTATCCGGCGTCAACACCGACGTCTGCTTGTCAGATGGCGGTGACTTATTCGATCAACCGTGCCGATCACACACAGGGCCCGGTGGCGCAGCCGTAGATCATAATTAACGGAAACGCGGGGATCAGTAAGGGAGCCACCCACGAGACGTTCTGTTCGGTGGTGTCGTTAATTGTCACGGTCACCGGTTTTTCCAGCGTACGGGTGTCGGGGCCGGGCGGGTGTTGCAGAATATAGACCACATCCCCCTGCGCTCTGAAGGTCACCACCAGCTTTTTATTCGGTTCAATAATGTTTGCGCCATAGTGATAACGCAGGCGCTCAATTTGTGCGGCACTGAGGCCGGAGGCATCAACGAACGCTTTGTACTCCGCCGTCACCTTTTCGTCTTTCACCACAAAGTTCACGGCAACGCCAGGAACATGGCTGGCAAACTCCTGATAAAACTCTGCATACCGGGCGTAGGCATCTGCATGCGGATCGTTACGGATGAAGTTGTAGGCGTAATGGCTGGAATAAGCGGTGATGCGATCCTGGCGCACTTCAAGTTCAGTGATTTTGTCCCATTTCGGCATCGGGGTCGTCGTCGCGCAGCCACCCAGCAGCACGATAAAAAACAGCACAATAACCTTTTGCATGGTTGCTCCCTGTAAGCGTTAGCGCCGGGGCAGCATACACGCCTTGCGGCACGCCACAAAGGGAGGCTACAGAATTGGGTAGGGGTAATTTATGTTGCCGGATGCAGCAAAATAACATCCTTATCAAGGGTGCTGGCCTGGCTTTGCGGCGCCGCGGCGTTTTTGTCATAGCGCGGCGGCGTGATCACCGGATAGACAAAACTGCCTACTTCGCTGCACTGCTCCGGCGCACTCGCGCCAGCATAAAACAGATAGTACTGACCGGAATCCGGGAAAAAGGCTAAGTTGTCGCCGTTGCCAAAGGTGGTGCTCCAGAACGGCACGCCCGCTTTAGTTTTGCTGTGCTCTTTCCCCGCCGCGACCTGAAAATGGTCGCTCCACTTCATGGTTATCAGGTTGTAGTTAAAAAAAGAGACCGTCAGGTTGCCGCGTGTCGGGCAGTGAAGTTTGACGGCATCATCAGCCCGCACGCTGGAGATAAAGGTTATCAGCAAGAGAAGCAGGGAGTATTTCATCGGCGGTTTCCGCAGGTTTTTGGCAAAGCACGAAGGTAATCCATCGCGCCGGTGAAAATCCGTAAGAAACGATGTCAGCAAAAGAGAAAACGAATCAGGATGTTAACGCGGGGTTGCGGTCAGCCTGTTTTTTGATGTTGTATATGTTTCGTTTAATTTGACATGATAATAATTATCAAAATCATTAATATCTGACTATCAGCAGGGTTGTTTTTTTATGCAAGGGAAATCAATCTTTACGCTCGCGCTCTCCGCTTTTCTCGCTGTTCCCATGCTGGCACACGCCACGCAATATCCGCTCACCGTTACCGATTTCGATGGCCGCAACGTGACCATTGAACACGAGCCGCAACGCATTATTTTGCAAGACGGGCGCGACATCATGACGATGGCGCTGCTGGATCGCGACAACCCGTTTAAACGGCTGGTGGCATGGAACAACCTGGCGAAAAAACAGGACATTGCCACCTGGGAAATGCTGAAAACCCAGTGGCCGGAAGCGACCCGCATTATGGACATGGGCTTTAGCGATAAAGGCAATGTTGATCTGGAAAGTGTGCTGGCAAAACAGCCGGATCTGATGATTGCGCAACTGCGCGCGAAACCGGCGCTGGCCGATAGCGGCGTACTGGCTAAACTGACCGCGCTGCACATTCCGGTGGTGTTTGTTGATTATGAAGTGAACCCGGCAAAAGACACCGCACCGAGTATCGATCTGCTGGGCAAAGTGATTAACCGTGAAAGCAACGCAGCGGCCTACACTGCGTATTATCGTCAGCAACTGGCGGCGATTGAGCAGAAAACAGCGGCCATCAATCCGAAACCGAAGGTATTTGTCGAAGCGCTGGCCGGTAACGCGGAGAGCTGCTGCTTTACCCACGGGCACAGCGGTTGGGGCGGGCTGGTTGAAGCGGTCGGCGCGAAGAACCTGGGCTCGGAACTGCTGCCGGGCGCAACCGGGTTTATTTCGCTGGAGAAAATCATCAGCGTCAACCCGGATGTCTATATCATGACCGGCTCAAAACGGGGCAACAGTCAGGTGCTGCCGCTCGGTCTGAATGTGTCGCAGAGTGAGGTGAACAACCAGGCGCATATCTTGCTGCAACGTACTGGCATCGCACAGATCCCGGCGGTCAGCGCCAAACGTGTATATGGCGTTTACCACCACTTCTATAACCATCCGTACAATATTGTCGGCATGGAATATCTGGCGAAAGATATCTATCCGCAGGCGTTTGCGGATTTGAACCCGGATGCGACCTACCATCACATCATCAAAAACTTCACCAAACTGCCGGATAACAACTTCGTGTATAGCTGGCAGCAGGGCAAATGAGTACCACGCTGGAAACAAGCGAGCAGAGGCAGGATACGGCTGCGGACAGCCTGATGCTCAACTACCGCGTGATCCTTCGCCGCCGCGTCAGTTTGCTGGCGCTGCTGGTGGTATTTATAGCTGCGGCGATGCTGCTGGATTTCACCCTTGGCCCCTCCGGCTTGCCGCTGGAGACGCTGTGGCAAACGCTGGTTGACCCGGCGAGCGCCGATGCCGGAACGCGGGTGATTGTCTGGGATATCCGCATGCCGTACGCGCTGATGGCAATCATTGTTGGGTTGACACTGGGACTGGCGGGGGCGGAGATGCAGACCATCCTCAACAACCCGCTGGCGAGCCCGTTTACGCTAGGCGTGTCGTCGGCGGCGGCGTTTGGCGCTGCATTAGCGATTGTGCTTGGCATCGGCATTCCCGGCGTTCCGGCGCAGTGGTTTATCTCGGCGAACGCGTTTCTCTTCGCGCTACTGGCGGCGCTGTTGCTGGATGGCATCACCCGCTGGACGCAGGTGGCAACTTCCGGCGTGGTGTTGTTCGGTATCGCGCTGGTGTTTACCTTCAACGCGCTGGTGTCGATGCTGCAATTTATCGCCAACGAAGACACGCTGCAGGGGCTGGTGTTCTGGACCATGGGCAGCATTGCCCGCGCGTCGTGGGAGAAACTCGGCATTTTGCTGCTGGCGCTGGCGGTGATCATGCCGCTGTCGATGCTCAGCTCGTGGAAGCTGACGTCGCTGCGCCTTGGCGAAGATCGGGCGATAAGTTTTGGCATTAACGTGCGTCGCCTGCGGCTGGCGACGCTTTTGCGCATCAGTATTTTGTCGGCGCTGTCGGTGGCGTTTGTCGGCCCGATCGGTTTTATCGGGCTGGTCGCTCCGCATATCGCCCGTATGGTGTTTGGCGAGGATCACCGCTTTTATCTGCCCGGTAGCGCGTTGATTGGTGCGCTGGTGTTATCGCTGGCTTCTATCGTTTCCAAAAATCTGATCGATGGCGTGATTATTCCGGTGGGCATTGTCACCTCGCTGGTTGGCGTGCCGTTCTTTATCACCATCATTGTGCGCCACCGGGGGAGTGTATGAGCCAGAGCGGCCTGAGTCTGCGCGGGTTTGGCGCGGGATATTACAAGCGGCAGATCATTCGCGATCTCAATATTGCTAATTTGCCGCGCGGCAAAGTGACAATTCTGCTTGGGCCAAACGGAAGCGGCAAATCGACGCTGCTGCGGGCAATGGCCGGGCTGAACAAGGCGGAAGGAGAGTTATTGCTGGATGGCGAAGACCTGCTCAGCCAGCCGTTTGCCAGACGCGCGGAGCAGGTCGTCTACCTGCCGCAATCGCTGCCGGCAGGAGTTCATCTGCATGTTCTGGAGTCGATTATTGTGGCGCAGCGTGCTTCCGGCGGTTTACACAGCGCGGCAAAGCAGACCGAAGTGATGTCGCTATTGCGCCAGCTCGGTATCGAGCATCTGGCGCTGCACTACCTCGACCAGCTCTCCGGCGGGCAGAAACAGTTAGTCGGGCTGGCGCAATCGCTGATCCGCCAGCCTTCGCTGCTGTTGCTCGATGAGCCGCTCAGCGCGCTGGATCTCAACTACCAGTTCCACGTGATGGATCTGGTGAAGCGGGAAACGCGTAGCCGCAATATCGTCACGGTTGTGGTGGTGCACGATATCAATATCGCGCTGCGCCACGGCGACCACGTGCTGATCCTGAAAAAAGGCGAACTGGTGGCAAACGGCGTGCCGGGCGAGGTGATAACGCCGGAAAGCCTGGCGCAGGTGTACGGTGTGCGCGGGCGCGTGGAACCCTGTTCGCAAGGGATGAAGCAGGTGATTATTGACGGCTTAACCCACCAGGCAAGTTAGCCTCACGCGCCGTCCAGTACGGCAAAAGGTAAACCGTCACCAGCGTTGATGCGGGTGCTGCGCGTAGTGATGCAGCACCGCTTTATAGGGTTCGGTGCGGGCGTCGGGATGCTGAATAATCGACGCCAGCAGCACGGCAATGGCGCTGTCGTGTTCGCCAAGATTGTGCAAACAAAGGGCATAAAAAGGCCGCACTTCGGTGGCTTGCGGCCAACTTGTCATGATCTCCTCAAACAGGGTTTTCGCCTGCGCATATTTCCCCAGGCAGCGCCACGTAGACGCCAGACCAAACTGCGCTTCGAACTGATCTTCTCCTGTTAACCCAGCATCAAGCGCCGCCAGGTAATGAGGCTCGGCGTCGCGCTCTTTGCCTTCGTTATCATACGACCAGGCGATATTGAGTAACGCCTGCGCGCGTAGCGCGGGCTCTTCTGCCAGCGATTGCAGCGCCCGACGGCTTTTATCGTGTTGACCCTGTTTGCGCAGCGTAATCGCTGCCTGCAATCTGCTATCCATCGTTTTCATCCGTTAAGCGTGTCTGAACGTTATAAAGCAGACGACAGGCAGCCACAAGATTAGCGCGCGCTGATCCGCCAGATAGCGTTACCGGCATCGTCGGCAATCAGCACGCCGCCTTGTTTATCCATCGCCAGTCCGACCGGTAGCCCGCGCACCTGTTTCTGGTCATCGGTGAGAAAACCGGTCACGACCGGTTGCGGTTGTCCAACCGGTTTGCCGCCCTCAAATTTCACCCACACCACCTGGTAGCCATTCAGTGGTGTGCGGTTCCAGCTTCCGTGCTCGCTGATAAACGCGCCGCCGCGATATTGCGGCATATTGTCACCGGTATAGAACAACAAGCCAAGTGGTGCGACGTGCGAGCTAAGCGCGTAATCGGGCTTGATGGCCTGGGCCACTAAGTCCGGGCGTGGCGGTTTAACGCGTTCGTCCACGTGCTGCCCAAAGTAGCTATACGGCCAGCCGTAAAACCCCTTCTCTTTTACCGAGGTCATATAGTCCGGCACCAGATCGGAGCCAATTTCGTCGCGTTCGTTGACGATCGCCCATAACGCACCGCTTTCAGGCTCCCATTGCAGCCCGGTCGGGTTACGCAGCCCGCTGGCACAAAAGCGTTAAAAATCGCCAGCACGATAGCCACCAGCCAGAGCCAGAAATGGAATTTCTCCGCGCCTGAAGTGCGATGGCGCTGGGTCACAAACACCTGCACCAGATGTATCAAACGGGGAATGATGGCAATCAACAGACCAATGGCGATAAGCCAGCTTGCCGCATCGGTCCACATGATTTGAAAGGTTTTAATGTAGAGAATATCGAAAATCCACGCCGCGACAAAAAAACCGGTGGGCAGCGGGTTAAATAGTTCGTAAAGCGCAAGCGTCGCGCGCGATGGCCCGGAGAGTGTTTGCATTGGTCTTTCCTTTTGGTGGAAACAAGCGGAATAAGCCACAGGATCTGCTTGTTAAAGGGTAGACCGCTTAGACAAAATTTAATTAATTTTGCTTATGTGTTGCGTTTATTCCATTCACGTCGCGCTATTCCTTCGCGTCTCAATTTCGCCTGGAAAATATTCACTTTACATTCCTTTATCGATAATGATAATCGGTATCAAAATGTTTCTTATTGTTGTCATTTGATTTTGTTACGGAATGATCCCCGCAAACGGTGGGGAATAATAAAAATTGAGGGTTGTTTAGATGAGAGTTTCTCCTTTGTACGGCGCGATGGCTCTGCTTTTCGCCTCGCCACTTTATGCGCAGGATGCGAAAAATAGTGATGATGAACTGATTGTGACCGCCACCCGCACTGACGGTTCGCGTAATGATTCCCCGCAGGTCATCAAAGTTATCAGCGAAAAAGAGATTGCCCAGCAGCGGCAAATCACCTCCGACACCTCGCAGATCCTCAGCAATTTGCTGCCGTCGTTTTCACCGTCACGACAGAAAATGTCCGGCAGTGGCGAAACGCTGCGCGGGCGCACGCCGCTGGTAATGATTGACGGGATCCCGCAATCAAACCCGCTGCGCCCGACCGGGCGCGAAATGCACACCATCGACGCTTCGATGATCGAGCGCATTGAGGTGATCAAAGGGGCAAACGCCAGCAACGGCGTCGGCGCGACGGGCGGGGTAATCAACATCATCACCAAACGCGCGAAACCGGGCACCGTCAACCAGCACGTCAGCGTGGAAACCACCACGCCCACGGCGGAATTTGACCGCGATACGCTTTCCTATAAAACCAACTACAGCATCAACGGCAGCGAAGAGTATATCGATTACCTGTTCGCCCTGAGTTATGAAGACCAGGGGCTGTTCAAAGACGCCGACAACCACGCGATTGGAGTGGATAACACGCAGGGCGATTTGATGGACTCCCGCGCCTGGGATCTGCTGGCGAAAGTGGGTTACTGGCTGGATAACGATCAGCGCGTACAGCTGAGCCTTAACCGTTATCGCCTGAAAAACAAAGATAACTATGTCAGTGTGCGAGGCGATCGCGATGACGGTGTATTAACCACATCGAAGAAAGGTAACCCGCCGGGTAGCGCGCCGCACAACGATGTGTGGACGGTCGGCGCTACCTACGATAATTACAACCTGGCAGGCATGAAGCTGACGGCGCTGGCCTATTATCAGCGTTATGAAGCGCTGTTCGGCGCGACCAATTCCTCCTCGTTCCAGGATCCAGCCATTGCTCCCATTGGCACGTTGTACGATCAGAGCCGTGCGTATACCGATAAATACGGCAGCAAAATCGCGCTCACCAAAGACGATCTCTGGGATGACCGCATAAAAGCGACGGTGGGTTTCGATACCCTGTTTGATAACTCGAAACAGGATCTATGGGCCACCGGGCGCACCTACGTGCCGGAAATTAACTACACCGATCTGTCACCGTTCCTGCAACTGGAATACACGCCAGTTGAATCGGTGAAATTAAGCGGCGGCGTGCGCTATGAATACGCCCGGCTGAATATCGACAGTTATCAAACCGTATGGGCCAACGACCGGGTAACCGTGGAAGGCGGCACGCCATCGTTCGACCAGACCCTATATAACGCTGGTGTGGTCTGGTCGCCGGTTGAACCGTTAAGCCTGTTCGCCAGCTACAGCGAAGGGTTTACCGTGCCGGATGTCGGGCGCGTGCTGCGCGGCATCGACACGCCGGGCATTAAACTGGATGACTACAACGGCCTGAAACCGATCGTCACCAAAAACAGCGAAATTGGTTTTCGCGTACAACACGCGCCGTTTGATTTCGAAGCCAGTTACTACCAGTCCACATCCAAGCTCGGTAGCCGCGTTGAGCTGGTTAACGACGCCTTTGTCGCCCGTCGCGAAAAGACTGAGATTGACGGTGTGGAAGTGAGCGCCGGTTACAGCCCGAATGCCGATCACAAATTAACCTTGTCGTGGTCACACATGCGCGGGCGCTATGACAGCGACGACAACGGCAGTCTGGATGCGAAACTCGATGGCTTAAACATCGCCCCGGATCGCATCATCGCCAGCTGGTCAGCAAACTGGAATGCGCAGTTGAGCACCTTCCTGCAGGCCAACTGGGCGCTCAGCAAGAAATTCGACGACGCGGAAAAAGACTTTTCCGGCTATGCGCTGGTGGATGCGGCAGTCGGCTACAAGCTGCCGTACGGGCAGGTGAGCCTTGGGGTTTCTAACCTGCTGAATAAACAGTACATCACCTACTATTCGCAAAGCGCGTCTGTCGATCCGGATCGCTATTTCGCCGGTCGGGGTCGCACCGCGACGCTGGGCTACAGTCTCGATTTCTGAGTGTTACCGCCCCGTTTAGCGGGGCGGTTTGAGTGGATGATGAAAAACGAACGCGCTTTCTCGCTTTCGCGCCGACGCAGCTTGCAGGCGCTACTGTTGTGCGGTGTCTCACCCGCACTGTTTGCCAAATCCGGCGTGCCGCGCGCGGTTTCTCTGTTTCAGGGGGCAACCGACAGCCTGGCTGCGCTGGGCGTTACGCCCTGCGGCATTGTTGAATCCTGGGCGGAAAAACCGGTGTACCGCTATTTACGACCGCAGCTTTCCGGCGTGCCGCAGCTCGGGCTGGAGACGCAGCCCGCGCTGGAAAAAATCGCGCTGCTTAAACCAGATATTATTTTCGCTTCCCGTTTTCGCCACCAGGATGTCGCACCGCTGATGGCGAAAATCGCCCCTGTTACGCTGCTGGATGATGTCTTTGAATTCAAAAAAACGCTGACGGTGGTGGCGCAAAAACTCGCTCTGACAAACGCCGCCGCGCAACTGCTCCAGCACTGGGATGCGCGTATCATCGCGCTGCGCAGCCTGCTGCAACAGCGTTTTGCCGGGCAGCGCGCGCCGCAGGTATCGGTGATTGAAATACGTCCTGACCACATTCGCAGCTATGTGGCGAACAGCTTTCCCGGCTCGGTGATGTCCGAAGTGGGATTTGCCTGGAATGCGCAGGCCATGCAGGCCCACAGCGCCTCGTTGCGTTTTTCCAGCATGGAGAATATTCCGCTGCTGGATGCCGATCTATTTTTTATTTTGCTGCGGGCCAACAGCCCGGCCATCACCCGCCAGTACCACACGCTGACGGCACACCCGTTGTGGCAGCAACTGCGTGCGGTGAAAGCACGACAACTGTGGGAGGTGGATAGCGTGCCGTGGAGCTTATCCGGCGGCATTCTTGGCGCTAACCAGATCCTTCGTGATGTCGAACAGGCACTCAACCGGGGGCGCGTATGAGCGGGCGTTTTCTGCTCTGCGGTCTGCTGCTGGTGGCGCTGATGGTGCTCAGCATGATGACCGGCGCGCGGTTTTATTCGCTCACCCAACTGACGCAGGCGCTGCTGCATGCCGATCCCACCAGCGCGGTGGATATTATTATTCGCACCTCGCGCCTGCCGCGCACAGTGCTGGCCGTTGGTGTTGGCGCGTTTCTCGCTGTGGCGGGTGCGTTGATGCAGGCATTAACCCGCAACCCGCTGGCGTCGCCGGGGCTGTTTGGTGTCAATGCGGGCGCGGCGCTGTTGATTGTGCTGGCAGGCAGTTTTTTCGCCGTCGGCGATCCGTGGATCACGCTGTTGCTGGCTTTTAGTGGGGCCTGCGCCACCGGCACGCTGGTGTGGTTTGCCAGTAAAGTCAGCAACGGGCAGCTTAATCCGCTGCGGCTGGTGCTGGCGGGCGTGGCGATCACCGCGCTGTGTAATGCGTTTACCCAGGCCATTCTCGTTATCGATCAGGAAAGCCTCGACACCATGTTGTTCTGGCTGGCCGGTAGCCTGGCGGGTAACGATGTAAAGCTTGTGTACCCGATGCTGCTCCCCGGTGCGCTGCTGGTGGTTGCCGCCTGTTTTTTCGCCGGGCAGATGAACGTGCTCAATGCCGGAGAAGAGATTGCTCGTGGACTGGGGTTGAACATCGCGCTGGTGCGCCTGCTGGCGAGCGTGCTGGTGGTGGGGCTGGCGGGCTGTGCCGTGGCGCTGGCGGGAAATGTCGGTTTTGTCGGGCTGATGGTGCCGCACATAGCGCGCCAGTTATTTGGCAGCGACTTGCGCTGGACGCTTCCGGCCTGTGCGCTGCTCGGCGCGTTACTGTTACTGGCCGCAGACATCGCCGCGCGCGTGGTTATCCTGCCGCAGGAGTTGCCGGTCGGTGTGATGACCGCACTGATGGGCGCGCCGTTTTTTATTCTGCTGGCGCAACGCAGGGGGAACCATGCCGGATAGTCAGCTTTTGCGCTGTGGACCATTTTCCCGCCACTACTCCCGGCGTTTAGTGCCACTATTGCTCGGTTGTATGGCAATCGCCTTGCTGGTCGCGCTGGTGGCATTGAGCACTGGCGATGTGGCGATTTCGCTGGCGCAAACGCTCCAGTTGCTGGTGCAGCCGGATGCCAGTGCGCACAGTTTTATTCTGCATCAATTACGTCTGCCGCGCGTGGCACTGGCGATGCTGGCGGGCTGCGGGCTGGGGCTTGCCGGGTTGATCCTGCAAACGCTGGTACGTAACCCGCTGGCATCACCGGATACGCTCGGCGTGACCGCCGGGGCGAGTGCCGGTGCGTTGCTATGGTTCTCTTTTTTCAGCCTGCAATATGGCAGCGCACCCTTGCCGTATGCGGCGATGGGCGGCGCGGCCTGCGCTGTCGGGCTGATCTTTTTGCTGTCGTGGCGCAAAGGCCTGACGCCGCTGCGGCTGATCCTTACCGGCGTGGGCGTTTCCGCGCTGGCGGGCGCGGTGGTGACGCTGGTGCTGGTGTTCAGCCCGCTGACCACCACCTTTTCCGCATGGGTATGGTTGAGCGGCAGCGTGTATGCCGCCACCTGGGACAAAGTGCTGCGCCTGCTGGCGGTATATGTGTGGACGTTGCCGGTGCTACTGTTTCTGACGCGCTATCTGAAAACCCTGCAACTGGACGACGCGCTTGCCATCGGCCTTGGCGTACGGGTGCAGCCGCTGCGGGTGCTGTTACTGCTAAGTTGTGTGGTGCTCTCCGGTGGGGCGATTGCGCAAGTAGGCGCGATGGCTTTTGTCGGGCTGATTGCGCCGCACCTGGCAAGGTTTGTGGTGCGTCAGGGCTTTTTCGGCCAGGCGTTTGTGACCGTCTGTAGCGCTGGCAGTATGGTGGTTATCGCCGACCTGTTCGCCAGAACGCTATTCCGGCCTGCTGATTTACCGGCAGGGATTTTTGTGGCGCTGGCCGGTGCGCCGTTCTTTTTGTGGCTGCTGATTCGGCAGCGGACGTAATCTGATGGAGAAAATGTGTCTCTCTCAACGCAAAAGCTGAGTGTCAGCTATCAACAGCGGCAGGTGATTAACGCGCTGGATTTAACCCTGCCTGGTGCGAAAGTCTCGGTGCTGATTGGCAGCAACGGCTGCGGCAAAAGCACGCTGCTCAAAGCGATGGCACGTTTGCTGACGCCGCAATCCGGCTCCGTTATTCTTGATGGCCAGGACATTCACACCAGCAATACGGCGGAGATTGCCCGCAAGCTGGCCATTTTGCCGCAAACGCCTGTTGCACCGGAGGGCATCACGGTGCGCCAGTTAGTGAGCCTGGGGCGTTTTCCTTATCAAAACTGGCTGCGCCAGTGGTCGCAAGAGGATGAGCAGCAGGTGAATGCTGCGCTGCGCCTGACAGGCACCGACGCGCTGCAGCATCGCCCGGTGGATGCGTTATCCGGCGGACAGCGCCAGCGTGTGTGGATTGCCATGACACTGGCACAGGCCACGGACACTCTCTTGCTGGACGAACCGACCACCTATCTCGATCTGGCGCACCAGATTGAGATCCTCGAACTGTTGCGCCAGCTCAACCGGCAGCAGGGTAAAACCATTGTGATGGTGCTGCACGATCTTAACCTCGCTTGCCGCTATGCCGATCATCTCGTCGCTGTGCATGACGGGCGCGTTTACGCCGAGGGCGCGCCGCAACAGATAATGACCGAAACGCTGGTCAACGACGTATTCAATCTGCGCTGTCGCATCATCGACGATCCTTTTTTCCATACGCCGTTGTGCATTCCGTTTCCGGGAGCGTCAAATGCTGACGGCTGAAGAGCATTCGTATCTGCAACGCACTTTCCATCTGCGTTCGCGTTCGCAAGCCGATGCGCGCAGCGTACCGGCACAGGCGCTACTGGATGCGCAAACCTGCCGCGCGCTGTTAACGCGAGTGATGCCGCTGATTGGCGCACCGGATCTGGCGATTGCCGCGTCGCTGCTCGCCAAACGGCTGGCCTTTCTGGCGACCGGGAATGTGTTGTACGCAATGAGCGTGTTTGATAAAGGCTTGCCGTTAACACTTCACGCCAGTCGACTGGAGTATGCGCATGACAACGGACTGTGGAGCTCGTCGTTGCCGGTGGATGTCACGGTAACGCATTACCTTCCTGGTCAACGCGACGCGTGGCGCGAAACGGTGGTTGGCGCGCTGTTTCGCGATTATTTAGCGCCGTTGTGGCAGAGCCTGGCGCAGGTCAGCGGCTTGCCGGAAGCGATCTTATGGGAAAACACCGCCGTGCGCGTTTACTCACTCTATCAGGGCCGAATGGAGGGGCTGAATACCCGGCAGATGCAGCGCCAGCAGGCGGATTTCGCCTGGCTGCTGGACGCGGCTGCGCCAGATCTGTTTGCTGCGCCCTGGAATCCGCTGAAGCGCTTTCGCCGGCCTGCGCAAAAGAACGCGGCGGGCAAGATGGTGCGTTTTCGCCGCACCTGCTGTTTTTATTACAAAGCCTCAACGCCGATGGAGTATTGCCATAACTGCCCGCTGTGCCGGGAGAAATAAATGACAGCAGGCGCGGCGGTGATTAAGGTAATGTCACCCTGCAAAATAACAACGGTCACGCCGTGAAAAAGACATTTGCCCTCGATTTTTCCCACCGCGCGGTGATCCCCTACGCCCATGATTACCGGCACGGGGAGCATGAGCACTGGCATACCCATCCGTGCGATCAACTGATTCACACACTCAGCGGGGTGATCCGCGTGGAAACGCAGCAGGGTATGTGGATTGTGCCGCCTGGCCGTGGCGTGTGGATACCCGCGCAGGTATCTCACGCGCTGCGCATTGACGGCGAAGTGCAGGCGCGTGGCGTGTTTGTCGAACCGCTGGCGCGGGCGGATTTACCGGTGGTTTGCCAGGTGGTGCGCGTCAGTGATTTGCTGCGTGCGCTGATCTTGAACGCACTGGAATTGCCACAGGCGTATCAGGCTGGCAGCCGCGCGGAGCGCATTTACGAACTGATCCTGGATGAAATCCGTCTGATGAATACGCTGCCGTTTTGTCTGCCGGAACCCTCTTCCGCGCGGTTAAAACAGCTTTGTGACGCGGTGCGACGCGATCCGGCGGGTGAGTGGACGCTGGAAAATGCCGCTCGCCAGGTCAATATGAGCGGGCGAACCTTGTCGCGCCATTTCTATCAGCAGACCGGGTTACAGTTCAGCGAATGGTTACGCCGGGCGCGTTTGCTGGAGGCGTTAACCCGGCTGGCGCAGGGCGAGCCGGTCACGCAGGTGGCGCTGGAGTGCGGTTATGCCAACCCCAGCGCGTTCAGCGCCATGTTTCGCCGGGTGATGGGCGTGCCGCCCGGCGATTACTTCACCTCGTAATGAAGTGCTGCGCGGCATTCAGCACCGCCTGCAACGACGCGCGAGTGATGTCGCTGTCAATGCTCACACCCCAGGCACGTTCGCCGTTTGTATTCTCACAGCAGACATACGCCACCGAACGGCTGTCGCTGTGCTTGCCGAGCGTATGCTCGTGGTAGCTCTCAATGTTGATCTCCACCTGCAAGCTGCGGCACAGAGCGGTGATGGCGGTGGAAAGAAAGCCGTTGCCGCTGGCATCGAGCTTCAGTTTTTTGTCATGGCACACGATCTCCGCCTGTAACGTGGTGCGCTGCCCCGGCTGATTAGTGCAGACATATTCAATCAGTTGCAGCGGCGGGCGCTCCACCAGCCCGTAGTTCTGACGAAACAGATTCCAGATTTCCATTTGCGACATCTCTTTGCCGTTCGCATCTGCCGCCTCCTGCACATGCTGACTGAACTCCTGTTGAAGTTTGCGCGGCAAATTCAGGCCGTGGTTCTGCTCCAGCAGCCACGCTGCACCGCTCTTACCGGACTGGCTGTTGACGCGGATAACCGCTTCATAACTACAGCCAATGTCTGCCGGATCAAGCGGCAAATAAGGCACTTCCCAGAACGCGGTCGGGTTGTTTTGTCGTGCGGCAAAGCCTTTTTTAATCGCGTCCTGGTGGGAGCCGGAAAAGGCCGTGAACACCAGTTCTCCGGCATAGGGATGGCGCGGTGCCACCGGCAACTGGTTGCACTCTTCGACGATCTCAACCACCTTTTTCATCTGGCTGAAATCCAGCCCTGGCGCGATGCCCTGGGTATAGAGATTCAGCGCCAGCGTCACCAGGTCGGCATTACCGGTACGCTCACCGTTGCCAAACAAGCAGCCTTCCACGCGCTCCGCACCGGCGAGCAATGCCAGTTCGGCACTGGCAATACCGGTGCCGCGATCGTTATGGGTATGCACGCTGATGCACACCTGTTCGCGGCGCGAGAAGTGGTGGCAAAAGTGCTCAATCTGGTCGGCATAGACATTCGGCATGCTCACTTCTACCGTGGCGGGCAGGTTGATGATCATCGGTCGTGTCGCGCATGGTTCCCAGACATCGGCCACCGCTTCGCAAATCGCCAGCGCAAACTCCGCTTCGGTAAAGCAGAAGGTTTCCGGCGAGTACTGGAAAACCCACTCGGTTTCTGGCGCATTTTCACAAAGGGCGCGAATTTGCCGCGCGGCGTTGACCGCCAGCGCGACGATCTCCTCGCGGTTCTGGCGAAAGACCTGCTCGCGAAACACCGGCGCGGTGGCGTTATACAGATGCACGGTGGCGCGCTTCGCGCCTTGCAGCGCGTCAAAGGTGCGGGTAATCAACTCTTCCCGAGCCTGGGTTAATACCTGAATGGTCACATCGTCCGGAATGCGTTTCTCCTCAATCAACTGGCGCACGAAATTGAAATCCGTTTGCGAGGCGGACGGGAACGCCACTTCAATCTCTTTAAAGCCGCAGTCGAGCAGCAGTTGCCAGAATTTCAGCTTACGCGCGGCGTCCATTGGTTCAGCGAGCGCCTGATTGCCGTCGCGCAGATCGGTGGAGAGCCAGCGTGGCGCATGGGTCAGCGCGTTATCCGGCCAGCGGCGATCGCGCAGCGCTAAGGGTTTGTGGCGTTGATATTTTTCAGCAGGGGTCATTAACATTTTTCGGGTCTCCGCAGGGTGTGGTTTCAGTTTCCACGCCGCGACTCTCCGCTGCGCCCGCATAACTGACAACCTGTTGCGTAAAAGTGACAACCTGAGCGAAAAGCCGTGCGGCAGTAAGAATCCGGATGAAAAACGCCCTACGCGTGACAGGGTTTCTATACTTGGCTGCGGAGGTAAGAGATGAAAAAAATGTTGTATTCATTATTCGCAAGCCCGGACAGACTGTTGCAGGTGATGAGCCACAGTGAAATTCAGGACGCGATTGAAGATGGCGAACGTATTGTGGTTGATGCCGATGGCAACACTTCGGTGAATATCCATTGCCAGCGCGTGCAGGAAGATTTCCAACGCCACGTCGACGCGTTAAAGAGGGCCTGACATGGGAACGGCAATCTTTATGGTGTTGATGGTCTGTGGCTACTGGTACACCTCGCACGATCTCTCCACCCGTTTTAAATTCAAACGTAGCTTCGGCTGGGATGTGTACTTTCTGGTGGCGCTGTATGGCTGCGTTTTTGTGTTGCAGGGGATTCTGGCGACAGGGTTACTGTGGCTGTGCCTGTTGATCACCTCTGCGGTGATGAACGCCTGGCCTGCGGTGTTTGGCCCGGAGCAACACCACCTGCACATGAGTTTTATGAACTGGAGTTTTTTAGGCATCCAGGCGCCGGTGGTGATTATGCTCGCTTTTGCGGTGCTGTTTTGCCTGTGGCGCTCGAACTGGTCCGGCAGCGTCAGGCTCGACAGCAACGGCCGCCGCGAGCTGTATAAACACCTTTCGCGCGCCAACGGCGTGGAAGGGCTGATTTATCAATGTATGGAGAAGGGCGATCTGGCGTGGATAACGCTCAAATCGCAGCGCATCTACATTGGCATGATCCACACCGCCACCTTTGACAGCGGCGACGCCAATAACATTGTGCTGATCCCGATGCTCAGCGGCTATCGGGATGAAAGTACCCTCGATCTACACGTCGAGCATAACTACAGCGCCTGGTACGACAAGCATGGTATTGATCTCGCTTCAGAGCCTCGCTCGGCGCTCGATTTCCGCAAAGTGCTGCTACTTTCGCAGGTGGAAAGTTTGTCGCTGTTCGACCCGGCGCAGGTGATGGCGATGGGGATCAATCGCGTGACGTCTCAGGATTGACCACCCCGGCTGGCCGGGTCAGCACAATGCTACCCGGCAGAACATCCTACTAATCAATCGGTTATTTTCATTTGTGAAAAAATGCAACGAGATGTATCCGAAATGATAAAGATTTATCTTAAGGTGACGATAACCATATTGTTACGGCGCATTTACATAATTCTGCGATAGCGACAGTTCAGACCTGTTGATCTGCAAGGGATGTAACGTTGCTTTGCAAAGAGCAACTTGCGAGTAAACACACCATTACTCTTCTTGCCATCACAGGAATGATGCTCATGACATCATCGTTTTGCCGTTCTTCAGCTCAGCACCAGGGCAGTAATACACCACCGGTTTTTACAAAACGTTTTATCGCGCTGTTTGTCAGTGCCCTTTGCGCAGCCCCCGCGCTGGCGGGCGAGTTGCCCACCGGCGCGAACGTCGCGGCGGGGCAGGTTTCCATTGGGCAAAATGGTTCCGCCGTCACGGTGAACCAGCACTCCAGCACGGCGATTGTTAACTGGAACAGTTTCTCCGTCGGCAAGGGCAATTCGGTCGATTTCGTTCAGCCGAGCAGCTCTTCCGCCATTCTTAACCGCGTCACTGGCGCAACAAAATCCACCATTGCCGGCTCGATAACCGCCAATGGCCAGGTTTATCTGGTGAACCCGAATGGTATCGCCATTACGCCGAGCGGCACGGTGAAAACCGGCGGCGGCTTTGTTGCCTCGACGCTGGATATCAAAGATGAAGACTTCCTGAAAGGGAAGCGCGTCTTTACCGGCAATGGTTCGTCTGCCGAAGTGAGCAACGCAGGCGTGATAAGCGTTGGTCGCGGCGGCTATGCCGCATTGATTGGCGGCAACGTCAAAAACGACGGCTTAATCAACGTCCCGGTCGGCAAAGTGGGGCTGGGCGCGGGGGAATCTGC
The DNA here is from genome assembly GCF_000300455.3 of Kosakonia sacchari SP1. Lineage (NCBI taxonomy): Bacteria > Pseudomonadati > Pseudomonadota > Gammaproteobacteria > Enterobacterales > Enterobacteriaceae > Kosakonia > Kosakonia sacchari. The sequence goes on along the minus strand of NZ_CP007215.2, from coordinate 3,497,211 downwards.
CACCCTGGATCTCTCCGGCGATGGCTTCCTGCAGGTCGCTGTACCGGGTAATTCCGGCATGAAAGAGGCGCTGATCCAAAATAGCGGCACGGTGTCAGCACAGGGCGGCTCGGTGGTGATGACTGCCGCCACGGCGCGCAATGCGGCGCGTAACGCCATCAACCTGAGCGGCGTGGTCGAAGCCGACAGCGTCAGCGGCCAGAACGGCTCCATCGTGATTGGCGGCGGCGAAGGTGGCAATGTGGCGCTTTCCGGCACGCTGAGCGCGAAATCCAGCGACGGCGCTGGCGGGAAAATCACTGTCACCGGCGATAACATTATGCTGGCGGGGGCGAAAGTGGACGCCTCCGGCAAAACAGGCGGCGGCAAAATTAACATTGGCGGCGAGCGCCAGGGCAAAGGCAGCACGCAACGCGCAACGAACACACACATCGACAGCACCAGCCGCATCACCGCCGATGCGACAGCCCAGGGCAATGGTGGCGATGTGGTGGTGTGGTCGGATAACCAGACGACGTTCAGCGGTAACATCAGCGCACGCGGCGCGGGCACCGGCAAAGGCGGCGAAGCGGAAGTCTCCGGTAAAGCCAAACTGGCCTATACCGGCAGTACCGATCTCTCTGCGCAAAGCGGTAAATTCGGCAACCTGCTGCTGGATCCGCATAACGTGGTGATCTCCACGGCGGCTGACAGCGGCACCGGCTTTAGCGCCAGCGCGGACGACAGCGTGATTAACGTGACCACGTTACAAAACGCGCTCTCGACCGCCAACGTCACGGTCTCCACTGGCTCGACCGGCAGCCAGAATGGCGACATCACGCTTGCCACCAACCTTGGCTGGACGACAGACACCACTTTAACGCTGGCGGCGGCAGGCAATATCATTCTCAACGGTAATATCTCGGCGACCGGAGCGAATGCGGGCCTGGCGCTGAACTACGGCATCGGCAAAGATTACACGTTGCTCTCGGGCAAACAGATAACCATCCCTGGTGCAAATGCCTCATTGACCATTGGCGGGCAGAATTACACGCTGATCCGCACGATGGCGGATCTCGATGCCATTGACAGTACCGGGCTTGGCGGCAAATACGCGCTGGCGCAAAACATCCTCGCCATTGGTAATACATACACTTCTTCACTGGTTGGCATCTCTTCCAGTGCGCCATTTAGTGGCATTTTCACGGGGCTTGGGCACACTATCTCCAGCCTGACGATTAACAGTGCCGATACCTACGTTGGCTTGTTCGGCTATAACACCGGCACCATCCGCAACATGGGGTTGAACTCGGCGCAGCTTACCGCGTCTTCGACATCACCGTTCTACGCCGGGCTGCTGGCGGCCTACAACACCGGTACTATCGCCTATTCAACGGTACTTGGCTCATTGACCCGCTCGTCCGATGCCACAGCCTACATGGGCGGGCTAGTGGGTAACAACGCCGGGCAGATCTCCTACAGCCGTTCCGGGGCGACAATTACCGCGACGAACAGCTCTAACTGGTCTTACTGGGGTGGATTGGTCGGGCAGAACAGCAAAAACATTACGCAAAGTTATTTCGACGGCTCCCTGAACCTCTCCGGTACCAGCGGCAACGGCTTACAGTATGTCGGCGGTTTGACCGGTTACAACATGGCGGGCGGCACCATTAGCGCCAGTTACGTTTCCGGTAGCGTGACCGGCAGCGGGATGGGTGGCGCGATTGGTTATGTCGGCGGGCTGACAGGCAATAACGCCGGGAGTATCAATAACGTCTACTCCTCCGGCGTGATTAACGCTGGTTTGAACGCGCAGGCAGGTGGGCTGGCGGGCAGCAACACCGGAACGATCAGCAATAGCATTGCAACCAATACCATCAACGTGACCTCAACACCCAGCGCGATTGGCGGGGTGGTAGGTTCCAAAAGCGGGAGCGGAACGCAGAGTAACCTCTACTGGAATAGCGATAACGTCGCGGCAGGCATCGGGCGCGGTGCGAACGGTACGGAAGCGATCACCGGTTTAACCACCGCGCAAATGAACAACAGCGCGAGTTTTATCGGGCTGGATAATAAAGCCTGGGCACCGGCCACCGGCTCCGCCATGCCTGCGCTGTTCGGTGTGTCCGGCATTGTTGGCGTGGCGCAAACTGCCATCTATGGTGCGAACCCGATTACAACTTACTACGGTGCCGGCTTCTGGAACGCCATCAGCGGTAGCCTGACGAACGGCCTGAGAAGTACCGATAACGTCGGCAGTTATGCGCTGGATACCGCCGGTGTCAGCGCGCTTAAAGCTAACGGGCAGACGGCCAGCGTTGTGGGCGTTGGCGCCACGGTGACGCCAGCCACGCTGACCATCAACGTGGATAACGCCAGCAAAGTGTATGGCCAGTTCCCGGGATTGGTGAATTACACCGCGCAAGGCCTGGTTAACGGTGACACCGTCAATGGCTTGACCTATACCAGCCTGGGTTTTGCCACTACGGCTAACGTTGGCAGCTACAGCATTGTGGGCAGCAACGTGACGGGCACCGGGCTTGCCAACTACAACGTTGTCTATCGCAACGGCAATCTGACCGTCACGCCCGCGACGCTGACCATCACCGCCGATAACGCCAGTAAGGTTTACGGCGGTGCGGCGAATTTAAGTGGCTACAGTATTGTGGGCTTGTTAAACGGCGATACGGTAACGAATGTCGCCCTTAACAGCGCCGGTGCCGCCATCACCGCAGGCGTGGGCAGTTATGCCATTAACGCCAGCAATGCAAGCGGCAACGGCTTGTCGAACTACACCATCAGTTACGGCGCAGGTTCGCTGAACGTGACGCCAGCGCAACTGGTTATTAACGCGGGCAACGCCAGCAAAACCTACGGCGATCTTGTCAGTCTGAACGATTACAGCGTGCTCGGCCTGCTCAATGGCGACACCGTTACCGGTGTCGCGCTGAACAGCGCAGGTGCAGCGGCGACGGCTAATGTTGGCAGTTACGGCATCAATGGTAGCGGTGCAACCGGCAGCGGTTTGTCCAACTACGTTATTAGCTACAACGGCACGCTGAACGTGACGCCAGCCGCGCTGACCATCACCGCGAATAGCGGCAGCAAGACGGCCGGTAGCACCGTGCAACTGGGCTATAGCGCAAGCGGCCTGCTGAACAACGATGCCATTAGCCATGTTGATGTCACCAGTGACGGTGCAGACAGCACCGCCATTGCGGGCAGCTACGCGGTGATTGCCGCCAATGCCACCGGTAACGGGCTGGGTAATTACACCATTAACTATATCGACGGTACGCTTGTGGTGAATGACCAGCCGGGCACCCCGACACCAACCCCGACGCCGACATCAACACCGGTATCGACACCGTTAGCCGCCACCATTGGCAACCGTGTCTCGGCGCAGGATGTGACGCGTCAATTAACCGGTAACACGATGCTGGTGACCCATGATGCCAGCAGCGCTGGCAGTGCGGATAACGTGGTTATCGCCACGGCGGATCCTCGACTGGCGGGTGCGGTTTGTTCCATGGGCGCCGATTTGGCCCTTTCCTGCTCCGGCAAGTAAAAATAAGAGATAACTCATGCGTTTATTTTCACACTCTTCACTTTTAGCACCGACATTGCTGAGCCTGAGTATCGCCGCGAGCTTACACGCAGGAGCCGCGATGGCGGCTCCCAGCGCGGGCCAACTGGTGCAACCCTCTTATGCGCCGGTTCAGCAGCACACTGGCGGCGGCATCACGCTGCCGGCCACTACCGGGCTTACGGCGCCGAACGGCGCGGAAAAACTGTTTGTCACACCAGCCGGTCTGCTGGTTGAAGGTGGTTTTCCACAGTTAGCGAGCGAAACGGCGCGCATTGAATCGCGCGTTAAAGGCCGCCGCGTCTCTGCCGCGAATTTGTTTGCCGCCGCGCAGGAACTGGAAACCGTCTACATCAAAGCGGGTTACTTGCTGGCGCGCGTCAGCCTGCCGCCGCAACAGATCAAAGATGGTGCGCCGCTGCACGTGGTGGTAACCGACGGCTATGTGGAAAAAGTGGATGCCTCTGCGCTGCCGGACACCGCGCGCAGCCGGGTGGAAAGCCTGTTGCAACCGCTGGTGGGCGAGAAACATTTAACCCGTAAAGCGCTGGAGCGGCGTTTGCTGCTAGCAGGCGACACACCGGGCGTGATGCTGAAATCGACCCTCAAACCGGGCAGTAAACCGGGCTCAACGGTGCTGATTGTGGATGGTCGCTACGATCCGGTTGCCGGGCTGGTGACCTTTGATAACGGTCTTTCTGACGAGCTGGGTAAGTACTCACTCGGGCTTGGCGGCCAGCTTAACAACCTGACGGGCTTTGGCGAGCAGGTATACGTGCGCCTGAACGGCTACCCGCGCGGTGATAACCCGTTTACTGATACGCAGCCGCGTAACCGCCAGTGGGCGCTCGGCGTGGTCGTGCCGCTGGGTACTGATGGCTTGTGGATGAACGTCGAAGGGGTGGACAGCCGCACGAAACCGAAAACCGACAGCGGGTTGACCTCGCGCGATCACTTCCAGCGTCTGTCATCGCGTGTCGGCTACCACTGGGTGCGTGCGCGTGATTTCAACACGTCGACCTTGCTGTCGCTGGATGTGCAAAACGAAACGCAGCATTTGCAGTTCAATAACAATGACGTGCCGTTCACCGATGATCGTCTGCGCATTGTGCGCCTGGCGCAGTCGATGGATTACACCACGGACTATGACGCGCGTTTTGCCTCCAGTCTGACGGCTTCTTTTGGTATCGACGGCCTGGGCGCGCGCCACGGCACCACTGACCTGCCGATGAGCAGGAACGGTGCCGATCCGGATTTCCAGAAACTGGAGCTGACTATGAACTACAGCCAGCCGCTGGTGGATGGCAAAGTGCAGCTCTCACTTTCTGGCCTGGCGCAGACCTCGTTTGACCAGGCGCTGCCGTCCTCTGAGCAGGCTTCACTTGGTGGCAGCAGTTGGCTTTCGGCATTCGATTCCGGCACGGTCAGCGGCGATAGCGCCCTGGCCGCGCGTGCTGAAGTGGGTTTACCGCAACCGCTCGGCGCGTTTTCCTGGGCACCCGATCTTGGTAGTGCGGTAATGCCGTACGTCTTCGGTTCACTGGGTTCCGTAAGCCAGGCAAAACCGACGGCGCTGGAGAAAAAAGAGGTGCATGGTAGCGCGTATGGTGCCGGTTTGCGCCTGAGCGCCAGCCAGGCCGCGAGCCCGAACAGCGCCTTGCTGACGCTGGAGTACGCGCGCGGCAATCAAAGTGGCGAATCGCAAGACAACCGCTTTAACCTCAGCCTGCTGACCTTCTTCTAAATCACGCACTTTCCCGCGCACCGCCTGGTGTGCGGGTTTCTTTCCCTTCGCTAAACACATGCGCAATCCCACTCAAGGGATTGCCGTTGCTTTATCCCGTTGCCGGGAACATGATGTTTTGCCATAACGAATGTCCGGGGTGTGTCTGCTCAGCATAAGGAGCCTGCAATGAACGACATCTTTCTCTCCCTCAGCGTTGGGATACTGGTGTTAATGGCGGTTGCCATTCCGCTGGCGCGACAACGTATTAAACCCAATCATTTTTACGGCGTGCGTACCGCGCTAACCTTGCGGGATGACACGGCCTGGTATCGGGCGAACCGCCTTTTTGGCAAGGTGATGCTGCTCTGCGGTGTGGGATTTTTTCTCCTTTCAGCGCTGCTCGGCAGCTGGCGTGAAAACGCGGGTAACACAATGACCAGCATCGTGCTGTTTTTGCTGGCCGTATCTGTGCCGGTGGTCTGTGCGCTGGTCAACGAATCGCGGGAGAAGAGAGGATCGTAATGCGCGAAAGCATCAACGTTTTTGGTGCACGTTTTGCTGGCCGCGTTAATGCAGAGAAACTGCGCTTTGCCATTGAGTACGTCGATTTCGGTGAAAGCGGTTTAGCGTTCGAAACGATCTGCGATTATATCGTCGAAGAAGACGCGCCCATCAGCGAAGAGGAGTACCGCCTCGCGGTGGAAATTTTTAACGACTACGGCGGTAAATGGGGTGTTTTCAGTATTGAACATATGAAAGCGCTGATTGTTAAAGAAGGCGGTTCCGCTTTGTGATATTTGCGCCGAAACAATTGAAAATGCATCCATAAGGAGAGGTGAAATTGCCAACACGTTGTGAAATCGCGCTGGCGAAAGTGGTCGCTGATTTGGTCATTTTCCTTGAGTTCACCGGTGAAAACCAACTGGAGCAGGACGCCGCCATCAACGCGCTGGAGCAGGTTGCCGCTGAACTGCAAACATTAAACGCAGATGATAAACATCACCTGATGGCGATATTTATTGCGTTATCGCGGCACTATCCAGCCGATAAAACCGCGTTTGTTAGCCATTTACCGGAGGCGTTTGGCTTACTGTAGAAGCCGGGAAGATCACCACCGGCTTTATTTCCTGCGACAGCAAAAATACTCCGGCATAAGGTGCCTTGCGGCTTATTTTATATAGGTCGCTTTTAATAACTGCTCGCGATCATTGTTTTGATTAATGATGCATTGCGTCTGTAAATCATCCTGGCTTGCCGCCCACTCGCCAACTAATAACGCTGACGCTGCGCAGAACTCATTTCGTGATGCGATCCAAAGCTGTTGAGATTTATTAAATCTCTCCCAAAAGAGATCTTTTATTTCGCTGCCTTCCGGATCATTAAGGTGATAGGGCGTATCATAATTGTTGTTTATCAATTTCTTTATCTTAGTGATTGTTTCTTCTAGTGATTTTTGTGATTTCTCTTTCAGTTCATTTTTACATTGTGTCTGGTTTTTCTTATCGCCATCGCCATCGCCATCGCCATCGCCATCGCCATCGGCAGGTAAAGTAAGGCATTGCTGAATGTCCTTGCCTAAATTAAATGTGACGGCGCCCGCACTGCAAATTGATAGCGATACTGTCAGAAGTGAAATTCTTAAGATTTTCATGGGAGAAGGCTAATCCTCTTTGTTCGCTTTATAAGACATATAAAAACCACACTTGCGAATTAACTCAAATAGTTATTTGATCGTTTTAGCTACGCAAATCGCCAGGGTGTTTATGTTCCAGCGCCCCGCAATGCCATGCCAAAGTAGGCCTCTGTGATTTTCTGTTTGTATTCCGTTGCAGAAGCAGAGTCTGGCACTGCTGCTGAGCATCAGTATGATGAATCTGAAATAGATATTTTTGAGGGAAGAGAGCGCGATGAGATTGTCAGGCAAGTGCTCAGGATATGCGCTTGCCTGACCAGTGTGGGTTACAGCTTAAAGGCATTTACATCGTTAAGCAGTTTACCGGCCTGGTGGCTGAGTGAGTTCGCGGCAGTGGCCATCTCTTCAACCATGGCGGCGTTCTGCTGCAAGTTGCCCTCCATCTGGCTGACCGCCACGTTAACCTGATCAATACCGTGGCTCTGCTCGGTTGAAGAGTTATTTACCTGGTTTATCAGCACCGTGGTTTCATCGACCGCGCCCAGCGCTTCGTTCATCCGCGTAGTCACGTTGGCGGCATAGCTGACGCCCTGGCCGACATTTTTAATCGCCTCGTCGATTAAGCCGCGAATATCGCGCGCCGCCACAGAAGAGCGTTGCGACAGCGAACGCACCTCACCGGCGACCACGGCAAAGCCTTTACCCTGCTCACCTGCGCGGGCTGCTTCCACCGCCGCGTTGAGCGCGAGGATGTTAGTCTGGAAAGCGATGCCGTCAATAATGTCGGTGATTTCGGAGATTTTCGCCGAAGAAGCAGAAATATCGTCGATGGATTTTTGCAGTGAACTCAACTCACGATGGCTTTCATTCACCATGGTTTGCACACGACCAATAAAGGCATTTGCCTCTTTGGCGTTGTCCATATTGTGCCGCACCGTGGCCGACAGTTCGTTCATGCTGGCGGCGGTCTGCTCCAGTGACGAGGCCTGCGATTCGGTACGCGATGACAGATCATCATTGCTTTTGGCGATTTCGCTTGCCGCGACATCCACTTCGTTGCTGGCGTCTTTCACACTGCTCAGCACTTCGCGGATTTTTGCCATCAACTCATTAAAACTGGTGGCGGTTGCGCCCAGTTCATCTTTTTTATTGAGATCCACTTTGACAGTTAAATCCAGCGTGCTGCTGATGGTTCCCATACTGTTTTGCAGATTTTTTAACCCTTTGTTTAAATAGCTAAGGATCGTTGAAGCGAATACGCCAATTAACACCAGTAAAAAGATAATGGTTCCGACCAATAACCAGAAGGTATTGATATATTGCGTATGGTTATTTTCAGCATATGTTGCGGCAATTTTATAATTATGCACCAGCATCTCTTTTAAATTGGCGCTAAGCGCAACAGAGGCATTAGCAGTAATACCGCCATCCGACACCATTTTGCGTGCGGCTTCAATACCTTCGCTATGATAAACGCCGACCATGGATTCTGCTTTTTGCAGATAGTCATCAAAGGAATCCTGCGTTTTTTTCAATAACTGACCATCAATATCATCGCTAATAAGTTGCTCGCGATAATATTTAAATATCTCATTGGTTTTATTTAACTCATCTTTCGCTTGTGCCATATGTTTAGTGAATACCGCTTCATCGTTTATCAGCAGGGACATCAGGATCTGCCGGCGGGCTTCTTCGCGGTGCTGGAGCGCTTCGCTGAGCTTGCTGATACTCGGTAAACTATTTTCAACAACATAATCAAAACGTGATTGCGCATTATCTAATGCCCGGATGCTTAAACCACCGAGCACAATCATGGCAATAAACGTAATGGCAAATACAAATAACAGTTTCTTTAAAATGGTCATAACGGCCTCAGGTGCTTTCCATATCCAGGGTGAACTCTATTTTTATCGGCGACTAAAGCGAAACCTTCATAGATGATTTAATAAAAAGAGAGGTGGGTTTTGTTTTTTAGTTAGCTAGTTAATGAACGTTAAAAATGACCATAAAATACAATCAGTAAGCTTTTTAATAAAAGATGTGATGTCGGGTTTATATAATATATTTATGATGGTTTGTAATTTTTCAAATAATATATCCTGTATTGGTTGTCGATATTTAACGGCATCATTTAGCTGCACTGAAATATCATGTAGCAAAGCAAATTACTTATGAGGTAAATAATTAGGGAAGCGATATTTCTAACGGTGTGTGAGCTTTCCGTTTTCTGGCAACCGAAACGTATAAACCACTCTTTCGGTCGCCTGTGTTGTTGGTTGTCACCGAACGGAAAACGAAACGGTGATCCCCGGTGGAAGCATGGCGAAACTAGCTCAAGTCGTGCAGATCTTTCTCCAGCAACGGCGTGAGCGTCATATCTGAAAACGCGACTTCCTGCCCGGCTCGTTCCGGCGTGCAGCACATCACACCCATCGCGCAGCGCGAATGCGGAAAATGACACAGCCGCAGCAGGGGCCAGACGCGCCCATCGGTGGAGTATTGCAGCCGTAGCGCGTCGCCTTTGCGGCTCAGGCGCAGCCAGAAATCGCCCGCGTCACCGGGGAAAATACCGGTCGCCCAGTCCGAATAACCCTGCGTCAGCACGCTGCCGATGGCTGGCGCGCCATCGTTAAACTCAATCCCGGCTTTTAACCAGTTCTGCTCGTCCGCGACCAACAACAGGCCCGCCTGGTCATACAGCTCGGAAAACCGCGCCTGTATCCGCACCTGAAAGGTGAAATCACCCGTCACATCGCGCACAAAACCGTGGCCGCTGAAACGCTCAAATCCGTACCAGGTTTTACGCCAGAAATCGGTGCTTCCATCGGTCACCACTTCCACTTTGCCCTGCGTTTCGCGCCACTGCTGCGGTTCGTTAATCCAGTAAAAATCACCCGTCATGTTTTGCTCCTTTATATGTGCTGGCAGCTTACAGAGTGTTGCCTGTGACGGGGGAGATTGCCAGTGCGGGGCGCGGGGAAGTTTGATAATGGTAGCAAAACGGTCAGGCTGGTAATTTTTCTTTGAAGGGAAGCTATCAATTTAAGGAGGGAATCACCCTCAGGATTTGATTTTCGACAGCCGTTTGGCTGCTTGCTTGAGTTTTTCATTGGGTTTGGGGGGATTTTCAATGGCGTTAATCACCCGATACCAAGAATCTTCATTCAGCATCAGCTTAACGTATTTTGCTCTCCCCTCAAGTGGAAGAGAGCAAGGAGGTAAAACAATAACCTTTTGTTTATAAAGCATAATCAACGAAAGGCTTTGCGAAAGCGACGTTCAATTTTGTTTCCTTTTTGATCCCTATAGCGATCTGGCCATATCGTTTCCGGCGCTATATTCAGTGCCTGAGCGATTAAATACTCACCTTTTGGCCACGGTCTTGACAGTGCGTTCGCCAGTGTTGATGAGGATAATCCTGATTCGCGAGACAACGCCGCCAGACTGGTGCCACGTTTTTTCAATGCGGCAATGATATCTGCTGGATGCCAGTTCTGATCTTCCATTGTGTTCTCCTTACACGTGGTTGTTATGTGCTCAATTATCCTGTTTTGGGATAAAAAGGCAACCGATAGATATTCGATTTCAGGATATTTTTCAAGGAATCGATTTTATGGCCTCCATTTATTCAGAAGAGTACCAACGCGTTATCATCGCCCTCAAAAGAGCTCGCAAAGAACGCGGCATCACGCAGGCGCAGCTTGCCGAAGCACTCGGCCGTCCACAATCCTTTATCGCCAAAATTGAGAGTGGTGAAAGAAGATTAGATGTGGTCGAGTTTGTACATTTGGCGAGATTAGTGGGAATCGAGCCAAGTAAAGTCATAAACAATATTCGTTGATTATATTTGCTATGGTGTATTATTAGGTTGGTATATAATTAACGAAAATAATGCTATCGATATGATAAAACATCAATTTCTAAAATCTCGGCAATGACATGCTAGCGAAATCTGATAATACGAATATAATAATTTTTTTTGTGCAGAAATAGTCATGCTACCATTACGGTTAACAGTTATTTTCCTCAAGTTAAAGAGTGCGATGTAGTGATGAATTTTTGGAAATATATATGTTATACGTAGAATGATAGTATTCATCAGATCATAGAGGTCATAAGGAATGTCTATAAGGCTATGATTGTTAAAGGGTTGTTTGGACGTTTAGATTACAACCTTATTTTGGAGTCACAAGATATAAGCATTATTACTGGGCCAAATGGTTATGGTAAAACAATGCTTTTAAGAATAATTGATTCTATCCTAAAAAACGATTTCAAGAACTTATCTAGTATAAAATTCAAATCGATTTATTTATCATTTGTTGGTGGCCTCTCAATAAGTATTGAAAGAAATCATACAAATTTAATGATAACTTTGTCAGATTTAAAAGCAGATAGAGTAACAGTTGAGCATATAAATGAAGAGATATCTAATGATAAGGATATTTACTATGTAGATGATAAAGGTGAGAAAATAGAACTGCGTCTAAAAAGTCTTGATACAAAAAATGACTTTTTAGGGTTAAAACCAGATGTTTTTTTGTCATACTTTGGTGATATTACATCTATCTTTATTAAAGCTCAGTGACTGCAAGATTTGGATTCAAAAAAAATTAAAATAAGTCAATTAGCGGAAGATCTAAGAAAAAGAATGGCGAAAGTTTCATTAAATGCTTCGATCACTTCTCAGAAATTAGATTCATCTTTTCCGACTAGGCTTTTTGAAAAAATAGAGAATTCAGTGGGTGGAAGTAGATACATAAATATTACAGAAAGGCTTAGGGGGCTGCAGGATATAAAAGATGATTTACTAAAATATGAACTAATTGAGTCAGATGATGGTTTTTCATCTAATTATTTCCTTTCTTCGGAAATTTCTGCGGCTTACGGTGAGGTACTAAATTTATATGTTGCCGATGCATTAAAAAAACTTGAGCCGTATGCTGATTTGTATAAAAAAATAGATTTATTTGTCAATATAATTAGTGATAGTGTTTTATCTTTTAAAAAAATAAAAGTTAATAAAGAAAGAGGTTTTTATTTTGTTGAAGAAGGTAATGAGAATGAAATTATTCCCTTAAATAGCTTATCTTCCGGTGAGCAAAATCAGGTCATAATTTATTATGATATGATCTTTAAACCTAAAGAAAAGACAGTAATCCTGATTGATGAGCCCGAGATTTCCCTTCACGTTGCTTGGCAAAAAATTTTCCTTGAAGCTGTAAGTAAAATACAAAAAATTAATAAGCCAATTAATGTGTTAATTGCAACGCACTCACCTACGATAATAAACACCCGCTGGGATCTTACTCATGACTTGTTTGATATGAGTGGGGAGGGGATTTAGATTATGAAGTCATTAAAAGAGAGTACGACAGAACTTGATTGGGTTGGTTCAATGATGCTCTTATTCAAAAGTGAGAAATATTCTGGGAAGATATTAATTGTAGTGGAGGGTAGAACAGATATAAGTTTTTTTAAATGTATGAAACTTCATGATTCTATTCATTATGACTCACCTTGTAAGGGCAAGATTTCGGTTATTGAATCTGTACGCAAATTACGTGAAGCAGGTAATGATAAAGTCTATGGAGTATGTGATGCAGATTTCGATTTGATATTAGAACGAACTTATAAAGATATATTTCTAACCGATTTCCATGATATTGAAGTTATGATGATTAACTGCGGGTTTATGAGGAAGTTTTTCTTCGAATACACAAACCCAAAAAGTTATGAGCATATTGATGAAAACACTCTAATATCAGAAATTGAAAAGAATATATTGGATGTTTGTTATCATATTGGTATTTTGAAATGGATAAATATCGAACATGATTTTGGTTTTAATTTTGCGAGCTTAGATGTAGAACTTTTTTTGCATTTCGATGATTTTAGAATAATTTTTGATAAAAACGCTTTTATTGATAGTGTATTGAGGCGATATAAAAAAGAAATAGATAGAGATTATATATTGAGACTTTACAATGAATATAAAAGTAAAGCGGTAGATATACTCCATATCTGCAATGGACATGATTTTACGAATGTTTTAAGTAAACTTTATAAAGGCGCTTTTACAAATGACAAAAACATCAATCAGGATAAAATAGAAAGGAACCTTCGGCTTTATTATTCCTCGCAACATTTCGAACAGACTAATTTATACAGCAAAATAAAAAACATCCTACAGAGATATGAGGGTGAATTAAGGTTAGTAGGTTAATGTAATAAAGGCATAGTTGTCTATGCCTTTACATTCAAAAGATAATTTATTGCAACATTTAATTACAGCTATTTCTGGAAGAATAAAAAAGCTTAACCCAACCGCGGATACCCGTCCGCAATTTCACTGCCGGTAAACTGCGCGATCCACCCTTCGGGATTATCAAAAATCCTGATCGCCGTGAAGTTTGGCTCTGAGCCCATATCAAACCAGTGCGGGGTTCCGGCGGGGACGGAAATCAGGTCGTTTTTCTCGCACAGCACCTGGTAAACGTCGCTGCCGATGTGCAGGCAAAACAAGCCAGCGCCTTCCACAAAGAAGCGCACTTCATCTTCGCCATGCGTGTGTTCGTTAAGGAATTTGGCGCGCATCGCCTCTTTCTGCGGGTTGTCGGCGCGCAGGCTGATCACATCCCAGCTCTGATAACCTTTCTCGGCCACCAGTTTGTCGATGGCGTGCTGATAAGCGGTGATCACCGTCTCCGGTGTCGGGTTTGTGCCGAGATCGCGGTCGGCCTGCCAGCGTTCAAAACGCACACCTTTGGCGTTCAGTTTTTGCTGGATCTCTGCGGCGTCGGTGCTGTGCCACACCGGCGTGCTGGCATCGGTATCGGTGTAAATCGTCAGTGCGCTCATGAAGGGATCTGCTCCGGCTTAATGTTGCTGAAAGAGGGAACCTGGTAATGATGGCTGGCTGCGTCATCATCGCCGCGAATCAGTTGCGTGGTGCGAAAACCTGCCGCTTCGGCGGCGTCCAGCTCCTGGTGAATATCGGAGAGGAACAAAATGGACGCGGGCGGCAGCCCAATCTGTGCGGCAATATTGCGGTACGACTGCACGTCGCGTTTCGCGCCAACTAGCGTGTCGAAATACCCGCTGAACAGAGGAGTAATATCACCTTCGTCGCTGTAGCCAAATAACAGTTTTTGCGCCGCCACCGAGCCAGAGGAATATACATACAGATCAACACCCTGCGCTTTCCATTTCTCAAGCTGGGGCAACACGTCCGGGTAAAGGTGGCCTTTGAAATCGCCGTTCACATAACCGTCGCGCCAGATAATGCCCTGCAACGCTTTCAGCGCCGTTGATTTGCGATCTTCATCCATAAAAGCAAACAGCACCTCAATCAGTTCGGCGATGCTGGCTTGTGGCTGGGCGATCTCTTCCCGCAGATTATCCAGGATGGTGCTCACCGGCTCGTTGTACTGCTCCGCCGTGACAAACGCCGCCAGGCGTTCACGGGCGTAAGGGAACAGGACGTTATGCACAAAACGGATATCACTGGTGGTGCCTTCAATATCGGTAACGATAGCGCGGATCATGATCTCTCCAGCAGGCGACGCTGCATTTCGCATTCAAATAAAAACTCCAGCCCTTCCAGGTGGCGGCGGGCTTCGGCGACATCGCGCCCCCAGCAGGTTAGCCCGTGGCCACGTAGCAGAAAACCATAGCGCAGCGGATGTGTCTGCGCATAGTCGGCGATGCGAGCCGCCAGCGCGTCGATATCCTGGTCGTTGTCGAAAATGGCCACCGGCACGGTGTCCAGGTGCGTGGTCTGGCCGCTCAGGGATTTTTGCATCTCAAAACCGTTCAGATGCAGGACAGGGGATTTTTCCACCCGCGAGAGCACCGTCGCGTTCACGGTGTGTACGTGCAATACGGCGTTGGCGTCCGGGTAGAGGCGGTAAATCAGCGTGTGCAGGCCGGTTTCCGCCGAGGGTTTACGGCCGGAGGGCGCGTGGTTATCGGCAATGGAAACCTGCAAAAAGTCCCCGGTCGTCAGGCTGCCTTTGTCTTTGCCGGATTCGCTTAGCCAGCACCAGTCGGCGTCCTGGCGCACGGACATATTCCCGCCGGTGGCTGGCGCCCAGCCTTGGGCGCCGATCCAGTGGCAGGCGGCGACGAGTTGTTGGAGTTGCAGGTTGTCTGTCATCACCCTTCCTTATAAGGAATATTGTTATCGTATAGACGTCTAAGCGTCTTGATTGCCAAATACTAGCATCGTGTTATAGTGGCGGCAACACGCGTATAACAGGCAGGCAGCTAATAATGAGCAATAACGCACTGATTCCACAAAGTAAACTTCCCGCGCTTGGCACCACCATCTTTACGCAAATGAGCGCCCTGGCGCAGCAGCACCAGGCGATTAATCTGTCGCAAGGCTTCCCGGATTTCGACGGCCCGCGCTATTTACAGGAGCGTTTAGCGTTCCACGTAGCGCAGGGGGCGAATCAGTACGCGCCGATGACTGGTGTGCAGGCGCTGCGTGAAGCGATTGCCGATAAAACGGCCGCGCTGTACGGGCATAAACCGGATGTGAATACCGATATCACCGTCACCGCCGGGGCGACCGAAGCGTTGTACGCGGCGATTACTGCGCTGGTGCGCCAGGGCGATGAGGTGATCTGCTTTGATCCGAGCTATGACAGTTACGCGCCAGCGGTCGAGCTTTCCGGCGGGGTGCTGAAACGCATTGCGCTGCAACCGCCGCATTTTCGCGTCGACTGGCAGCAGTTTGCGGGGCTGCTCAGCGATCGCACGCGGTTGGTGATTCTGAACACGCCGCACAATCCATCAGCCACGGTGTGGCAAAAGGCGGATTTCACTGCGTTATGGCAGGCGATTGCCGGGCGCGAAATTTATGTTCTGAGCGATGAAGTTTATGAGCACATCTGTTTTGCCGAAGAGGGCCATGCCAGCGTGCTGGCGCATCCGCAACTGCGCGAGCGGGCGGTGGCGGTGTCGTCATTCGGCAAAACTTACCATATGACCGGCTGGAAAGTGGGTTACTGCGTGGCACCTGCCGCCATTAGCGCGGAGCTGCGCAAGGTACATCAGTATCTGACATTCTCGGTGAATACTCCGGCGCAACTGGCGCTGGCGGATATGCTGCGCGCCGCGCCGGAACATTATCGTGATCTACCGGAATTTTACCGCGCGCGGCGCGATGTGCTGGTCAATGCGCTCAGCCACAGCAAGCTGGAGATTTTACCGTGCGAGGGCACTTACTTCCTGCTGGCGGATTACAGTGCGGTTTCCGATCTTGATGATGTGAGTTTCTGCCAGTGGCTGACCAAAGAGGTGGGTGTGGCGGCGATCCCGCTGTCGGTGTTCTGCGCCGATCCCTTCCCGCACAAGCTGATTCGCCTGTGCTTTGCCAAACAGGAGTCGACGCTGCTGGCGGCAGCAGAGCGCCTGTGTAAGCTGTAACACGTAAACGGCGGTGCTGCCTGCGCCGCCGTTATTTCTCGCCCATGATGGTTTTCAGTTTTTCCGCGTCCGGCAAACCGACTTCCTGCTGTAACACGTTGTCTTCATTCATGTAGTAAATGGCAGGCGTGGCGTTCGCGCCAAGATCGTCCATGATTTTCTGGTTGATATTGAGCTTTTTCATCATTTCCGGCGGTACGCTTTTCGGCAGTGTTAGCGCCATTTTTCCATTGGATTGTTCAAAATCGTGCCAGCTTTTCGCCGGATCTTTTGCGCTCATAATCGCTGCCGCGGCCGCCGGGCTTTCCGGTTTGATCACACCAACCAGCAACGTGCGGATCTGCACTTTGCCGGACTCCACCCACGGACGCGCCTGCTGCCAGAACTGTTTGCAGTACGGGCAATACGGGTCGGCAAAGACGTATACCACGCGCGGTGCCTCTTTTTTGCCATCCAGCAGCCAGTCGGCTTTTTCCATCTGCTGCCACAGCGCACGGCCCGCTGGGGCGTAAATCTCTTTGGCGATCAACTTTTCGCTCAGATTGGTGCCTGCGTCGTCGTACATATAGCCGGAGATAGCGTGTTTACCATCCGGCGTGACGTAAATGGTGACGCCCATCTCCTGATATTTGCCGAGGTAGCCTTTCATGCCACCGGGCGCGTCGAAGGATTTAATGATGGTGATGCCTTGCTTTTCAATGGCTTTTACCGGCGCGGGCAGTTCTTCGGCGTGCAGAGTCAGCGGAAGCAGGGTCAGCATTAACAGGCGCTTGAGCATAAAAATCCTTATAAAAACAGTGGGAAAGAACAAGGGTAGAGAAAACCTATCACAACCATCGGTAAGACCGCCGGGTAAGGCATTGTTCTCACGTGCCCGCAGTGGTGTAATCAACAACGCTTGATGACCAACAGGTTATGAGCGCAACGCAAAGCCAGCTTGCTGGCGCTGAAGTTACCCACGGGTATTTCAGGTATCGAGGCCACCCGTCGCGGTGGCCTTTTTACTTTTGGCAATTCAGCCGTTCACAAGGTTGCTCGTTGTGGGTTGTTAGCTAACACTTATTGATTTGATAAAGCAAACGCATTGGCTCAATCAATCGAAGTTCGTTAACTTACACCCCAACGAAAACACGGAGGAAGTATAGATGTCCTTAATTAATACCAAGATTAAACCTTTTAAAAACCAGGCGTTCAAAAACGGTGAGTTCATCGAAGTAACCGAGAAAGATACCGAAGGCCGCTGGAGCGTCTTCTTCTTCTACCCGGCTGACTTCACCTTCGTATGCCCGACTGAACTGGGCGACGTGGCTGATCACTACGACGAGCTGCAGAAACTGGGCGTGGACGTTTACTCTGTTTCCACCGACACCCACTTCACCCACAAAGCGTGGCACAGCAGCTCCGAAACCATCGCGAAAATCAAATACGCGATGATCGGCGACCCGACTGGCGCCCTGACCCGTAACTTCGACAACATGCGTGAAAATGAAGGTCTGGCTGATCGTGCAACCTTCGTTGTTGACCCGCAGGGCATTATCCAGGCTATCGAAGTCACCGCTGAAGGCATCGGCCGCGACGCATCTGACCTGCTGCGTAAAATCAAAGCAGCGCAGTACGTGGCTTCTCACCCAGGTGAAGTGTGCCCGGCGAAATGGAAAGAGGGTGAAGCGACGTTGGCTCCGTCCCTGGACCTGGTCGGTAAAATCTAAATTTCCTGTCGTCTTTCACGTCATAGCGGCGTTGGCGTCACCTGCTCGCCCCGGTCACTTACTGGTGTAAGCTCCCGGGGACTCTCAGGCTAGCCGCCTTGCTCTGGCGTGAAATACTTCGGAAATTACTATTGTTAACGGGTGCTTTTGGGTGCCCGTTTTATTCAGCACCATGATGCAAGTTGCATTGATGCAGCCTTAAATGATTCGGCTTGCATGATGATGTTTTTAAGGGAGAACGTTATGCTCGACACCACGATGAAAACCCAGCTCAAGGCCTATCTTGAGAAACTGACCAAACCTGTTGAGTTGATTGCTACGCTGGATGACAGTGCGAAATCGGCAGAAATTAAAGAACTGCTGACTGAAATTGCTGAGCTGTCAGACAAGGTCTCCTTCAAAGAAGACAACAGCCTGGCGGTGCGTAAACCGTCATTCCTGATTACTAACCCAGGCTCAAATACCGGCCCGCGTTTTGCCGGTTCGCCGCTGGGTCACGAATTTACGTCACTGGTACTGGCGCTGCTGTGGACGGGTGGTCATCCGTCGAAAGAGGCGCAGGCGCTGCTGGAGCAGATCCGCGATCTGGACGGCGATTTTGAGTTTGAGACCTACTATTCGCTCTCCTGCCACAACTGCCCGGACGTGGTACAGGCGCTGAACCTGATGGCGGTGCTGAACCCACGTATCAAGCACACGGCGATTGATGGCGGTACGTTCCAGAACGAAATTACCGATCGCAACGTGATGGGCGTTCCGGCCGTGTTCGTTAATGGCAACGAGTTCGGCCAGGGGCGTATGACGCTGAGCGAAATTGTCGCCAAAATTGATACCGGCGCGGAAAAACGCGCGGCAGAAGAGCTTAACAAGCGTGACGCTTACGACGTGCTGATTGTTGGCTCCGGCCCGGCGGGCGCGGCAGCGGCGGTTTACTCAGCGCGTAAAGGCATTCGTACCGGCTTGATGGGCGAACGTTTCGGCGGTCAGGTGCTGGATACTGTGGATATTGAAAACTACATTTCCGTGCCGAAAACCGAAGGCCAGAAACTGGCGGGCGCGCTGAAAGCGCACGTTGCGGATTACGATGTCGATGTGATTGACAGCCAGAGCGCCAGCAAGCTGGTTCCGGCAGCGGTTGAAGGCGGTCTGCATCAGATCCAAACCGCCTCCGGCGCGGTGCTGAAAGCACGCAGCATTATCATTGCCACCGGCGCGAAATGGCGCAACATGAACGTGCCGGGTGAAGATCAGTATCGCACCAAAGGCGTGACTTACTGCCCGCACTGTGACGGCCCGCTGTTTAAAGGTAAGCGCGTGGCGGTGATCGGCGGTGGTAACTCCGGCGTGGAAGCGGCTATCGATCTGGCGGGGATTGTCGAGCACGTGACATTGCTCGAATTCGCCCCGGAAATGAAAGCTGATCAGGTATTGCAGGACAAAGTGCGCAGCCTGAAAAACGTCGACATTATCCTCAACGCGCAGACCACAGAAGTGAAAGGCGACGGCAGCAAAGTGACCGGCCTTGAGTACCGCGACCGCGTGAGCGGCGATGTGCACAGCGTGGCGCTGGCGGGGATTTTCGTGCAAATTGGTCTGCTGCCGAATACCACCTGGCTGGAAGGCGCGATTGAGCGCAACCGCATGGGCGAAATTATTATCGACGCGAAATGTGAAACCAGCGTGAAAGGTGTGTTTGCTGCGGGCGACTGCACCACGGTGCCGTACAAACAGATCATTATTGCCACGGGTGAAGGTGCCAAAGCGTCTCTGAGTTCGTTTGACTACCTTATCCGCACCAAAACTGCGTAAGCAAAAATAAGAAAGTAAACAATACCTGCAAATGTAAAGAGGCTACCTTGGGTAGCCTCTTTTTTTTACGCCTGAGCGTCTTTATCTGACCACCAGCACCGGAATGTGTGCGTGGCGCACGATATTCGCGGCGTTCGAGCCGAGCAGGTGGGTGGAGATGGACGGATTACGCGAGGCAATCACCACCATATCGGCATTCAACTCTTCGGCTAACTCATTGACCACATCGCGCACGTTCCCTGAACGAACATGAACATGAATGCGTGAAGAATCAATGTGAAAGTGCGTGATCATGGTACTAAGGCGTGTTTGCGCTTCCTGATGCAGATGCTCTTCGAAACGGCGTATATCAGCGGCGAAACGGTGCAAGCTCAGGCTGGCAGAGGCGGGTAACACATGCAAAAGGTGGATGACGCCTTCACTCTGAGCGAGAAATTCCGCGTGACGCACGGCTTTGTCGCTTAACTCCATTTCGAAAACATCGACCGGCATAATGATTGTCTGATACATAAACGCTTCTCCCTGTAGGTTATGTCCTTCTGATTGAATCATAAACGGGAGGAATATTTTGCTGCCTGGATGGCAAATCTGAAGAATAAACGGGCAGGAACGGAAAGAGGATGCGGGCGCATCCTCTGCACAACAACGCAGGGCGAGGCTTAGCGCATGAAATCGCCTGCGGCTTCGGGCTGGTACAGCAGTTCGAGCACTTCAAGGTCGGTGGTGGTGCCGCCTGGCAGTTCCCAGTGGATGGTATCGCCAACGCGCAAGCCCAGCAGCGCTGCGCCGACAGGCGCAAGCACCGAAAGCTGGCTGGCGCTGTCGGTCACATTCGCCGGATAAACCAGCGTGCGCACGCGCTCTTCACCGCTTTTCAGCTCACGGAATTTTACCGTGCTGTTCATGGTTACCACATCGTGTGGCATCGCTTCTGGTGCGCACATCTGGGCGCGATCCAACTCTTCATTTAGCGCATCCGCGACCGGCAGGTTAGCGTGAGCGGGCTGCTCAAGCAGACGGTCGAGGCGCTCGGCGTCTCGCTCATTAATGATAATGGCAGGTCTGGACATCTGGTACTCCATGTCAGGTGATTGATCCAAAGAAAAACCCTCGCCGACTGGCAGCGAGGGTTTGTCTACAAGGGATGATACTGACACGACAGCGCGCTGTGAAGTGATGCCGCGCACATTTGCCGGAATTATGGTTTTTCAGTATCCGGCTTTATCAATCACGAAGCTGTTTCCGCAGTTGCCAGGGTGCGGTTGCGGCAGTAAAGATGTTGCCGCGAGCGGGGCGTTTATCGCCTCAGCTTTGATGGCGATCTGCATTTCCGTCAGCCACGCCGGGTTGCCGCTACAGGTCAGTTTCACCGCTTTCACGCTTTGTTCGCCGTAAGCTTTTGCGACGGCTTCGTTAAATGCATCGCGGGTGACGGTTTTCCCGTAGTTTTCTGCCAGAAACTGGCCGAGCGCACTCTGTTTGATTTCGGTGTCCAGGCGTACCATCGCGCCGAAATAGTCGTCCGGATCGAAGCCAAAACAGACGCCATGTTTGGCATATTCATAGCGCTCAAGGCAGGTGGTACTGCCCGCGCCCGGCATGACGGCGTTGAGTTTATTAGCAACTTCCAGCGACAGGCCGGTTTCCGCTGTGGCGCATTTCTGGCTGGCTTTCGCCTCCGGCATATTGGGAATCGGACGCGTGGCACAGCCGAAGCGCATCCAGCGGCGATCGTCGACGCCGCGCGCGGCGATGGATTTTGGCAGACCTGGCCACAGACCATGCACGGTCAGATAATCAGCTTTGTTAGCGGGTTCTTTTTGCGGCCGGCACTCATCGGGCTCATTGCGACCTTGCGCATGCAGGCTCTGGCAAAAACCGGTTTGCCAGGAGAGCGCCAGAACATAGCGGTCAAAGTCACCATACTGTGTGGGCTTGAGTGGTGCGGCATAAGCGACGGAGAACAGCGTTGCGGCAAGGCTTGTGCAGGTGAAGAATCCCTTTATAAACATAACAGTTCCTGATGGATGTATCCGGGTAATTGCCATGCGTTATTAAACCATAAAAAAAGCGCCGGGCAGGCGCTTTTTCATAAATGGCGTTTATAAATTAATGTACTGCGACACCCGGAACCAATATTTCGGTCGCGATGATCACCACAATCAGACCGACGATCACCGGCACCGATGTCCGTTTCACCACTTCAAAGGGGGAAATGTTCGCCATCCCCGCCACGGCAACCACCACGCCGGAAACCGGGGAAATGGTGCGCCCAAGATTGGAAGCCTGCAACATTGGAATCGACAGATAAGCCGGGTTGATACCTGATTCATGCGCCAGTTTTGGGATCATCTCGACAAACGCGTAGAACGGCGCGTTACCGGAGCCGGTGGTCATCGCCGCCAGCATCGTCAGCGTGACCAGCACCAGCATCAAAATAATGCTCGCTGAGCCGAAGGAGGTGGCAATTGAAATCAGGCTCTGGATAAAGCCAATGGTGCTTAAGCCCTGGGCGAAAACCCCGGCGGCAACCAGCAACATCACCACGCCGGCAAAGGCATCCGCCATGCCGCGATAAGCCACTTCCAACCCGGAAAAGACATTTTGCGTGTTGAAACCGCGCAAAAATTCCAGCACTGCCGCCAGCAACATGCAAATCACCAGAATGGTGATGATATGCAGTTCAGGGCCCCATTTGCCGTCGAAAATCAGTACGCCGATAATCGGCGTAAACGGCAGGATGGCGTAGAACGTGGGTGCATTGGTGGTTATGTCTTTCACATCCAGCATTTCGCTGACGATATGCTCTTTTTTATCCAGATAGCGCTGCCAGAAGAAGTGCGCAATCGCCATGGCGATAATCGCCGCGATAGAGATGGGCAAGGTGGTTTTAAACGCGAAGTCGATAAGCGGCATCTCTGCGGCTTTCGCGGCCAGCACCACGTCACCGGAGGTGGGCGAAAGAATGATTGCTGCCGGAGAGGCGCAAATCGCTGCCGCTGCACCGCGGCTAATGCCTACGTTGACCATCACCGGGAACAGGGTTGCCATTAACAGCACGCCAAGGCCAGTTGCGGAAGAGACTGCCAGCGACATCAGGCAAGCGACAAAATAGGCAGCAATCATTAGCAGGTAAGGCGAGTTGATAAAGCGCAGCGGGCGCGAAGCCAGCTTCACCACCATGTCATTAGCACCGATGTGGGTCATATAAGCGGCAAAACCACACAGCATCATGATCATCATGCCGAGGTCGCCACCACGGCTCATCAGCAGGATTTTAATGTATTCGACAATATCGGTAGCGCTATAACCGGTGCTGGCGGCGCTGCCGGGTAATATTTTGTGGCCCATCAGTGCGCTGACAATTAATAGCGCCAGACCGCCGACAAACAGCACGCCGGTGGCGGAGTAGCCTTTGATGATGTAGCGCGCCACGCCGACAATCACCACCACGCCTATCAGCAGTTCAATGAGTGTTAATAACATGTTGTTGGCCCCGGAGGTTGACCTGAAGGAAAAGTAAGTAAAAAAACTGGCAACGCAATGTGCCGAATAACCGCTAACGGATAGATGATTAAAATCAACAAAGCGATGTGTTGAGCGAATAATCTCGTTAATTTGTTATCACTCCACTCAATTAATAGTGGCTGAGCAATAAACGGCATTAATCGGAAATGATAAATTTGTTATTTAAAAGGTGCTGATAAGTTAACGAATTTAACGGTTTTGGTTGCGTTTTATTTCCTGACGTAAATTAGTTAAAAAACACTTTAAAAATAAAAATGATGCTGCTTATACTCGCCGTTACTTTTCTTTCACCCATGGCGACATTATGCACGCAGGCTGGCTATACCGATTACGCTTTATTAAGCGGCATCTGTTGATGCTGCTGATGGCGTTTGGTTGGTTGCTTATTCAAAGCCAGGTGGCAATTGCTTCGCATAACTGTGATGTAAGCGTGCAGGGTGAAAATGTGATGGTTCAGCATATGGATCATCGAATGGCGATGTCTGACAGTGCGCCGCAAATGGACATCATGAAAACGCCGCTGTGCGAAAAACATTGTGTCCCGGATCTGGCGCAAAAAGACACCGATCACGCTTCACTGGTGGCGCTGCCCGTTTCGCTGACGCTTGCGGTCGCGGAACCAGTTTGTGCCTCCGTTGCGCATGACGGATGGTCGTTAACCCCTCCCGCGATAGGCCCGCCGGCAACGATTCGTTTTTGCCGGTTCCGTGAATAAAAACCTGTTAATGCATTGAATTTTATTAATTTCATTGTCTAACAGGAGTTTTATTATGCGTTCTTCTCTTCTTTGCATGCTCTCTGGCGTGCTGTTTTTCTCCCTGGCCGCTCACGCGGAAGATATGCCCGTAATGCACGGTATGCACGATATGTCGCAGCACCCGGCGATGCATAGCCAAATGCAAACCTACCAAAGCCAGGGCGTTATCAAAAAAATCACCCCCGATACGATTTCGATTGCCCATAAAGCCATTCCCGCACTGAACTGGCCGCCAATGACCATGCAGTTTGCACTGGCCAAAGGCAACACGTTTGCTCCGGTGAAAGTGGGCGATAAGGTCGACTTCACTTTTGTGCAAAGCGAAAACGGCTATCAGCTCGTTTCATTAACGCCGCAACGCTAACCGGGGGCAACAATGAAACGTTACTCGCTGAGCCTGCGGCTCGGCGGGGTGTTGCTTGGACTGATGTGCTCCGCCGCGCAGGCGGAGTCACTGACGCTGACGCAAACCCTTGCCGCCGCTGAGCGCTATTCCGCAGAACTTTCCGCTAACCGCAATGAGGCGCAGGCGCTGGATGCGATGGCAGATTCTGCCCGCCAGTTACCCGACCCGAAGCTGAAATTCGGTATTGAAAACGTCCCGGTTCAGGGCAACAACGATCGCCGTTTAACCCGCGAAGGGATGACGATGCAGCGGATTGGCATCATGCAGCAGTATGTCAGTGCCGAAAAACGCGATCGCAAAGCCGATACTTTGTTAGCCGAAGCGCAAAGTGTCAGCGCCAAATCCGCCGTCGTGCGCGCCAATTTACAGCGCGACACCGCCCAGGCGTGGCTCGAATTAGCGCTTTCACAACAGGCGTTGCAGACCGCGCGTAAATTGCTGGCAGAAACCGAACGCCAGCAAAGCGCGCAGCGCGCCAGCGTGGGTGCCGGCAATGCTGCACCAGACAGCGTGCTGGCTTTCCGGGTTGGGCTAAGCGCAATGCGCGATAAGCTCACGCTTGCCGAACGCGATGTGCAACTGGCGCAAACCCGCCTGACGCAGTTGACTGGCGAGGATGTGAGCGCCGTTTCCGGCGAGCTTCCACGGTATCAACGTCTGCCTGCGGATGAAAAAACGCTGGAGCAGGGCATCGCGCAGCATCCTGACATTATCGCTGCTGCCAGCATGGCGAACAGCGCGAAAGCGCGTTCTGCACAATCGGCGGTTGCCGCCATCCCGGATGTCGAGGTGGAAGTCTGGTATGGGCGTCGCGCCGAAGGGTACGAAGATATGGCTGGGGTCATGTTTACCGTCGATTTGCCGCTGTTCCAGTCCCACCGGCAGGACAAAGATCACGCCGCCGATGTCTCCCGCACCATGCAGGCCAACGACCAGTTGGCGCTGGCTGAGCGCGATCACGCTGCACAGCTGCATTCGCTTATTGCCGAATATAACGCCGCGCAAACCCTGTGGATGCGCCAGCGTGACGAAGTGCTGCCACTGGTTCGCCTGCGAGCCACGTTACTGGCGGCGCAATATCGTTCCGGACAGTCAGATCTCTCTGCACTGCTGGAAGCACGTCGCAATGTGCTTGATAGCGAACTGGCCGCGAACCAGGCCGAGAAAGCGATGGCGCAGAAATGGGCCGCAATCCGCTGGCTGATCCCACAGGAGTTAAGGTAATGAAGAAAACGATTTTAGCCGTCGTGGTTGCGGCTTGCCTGGCTGCGGGCGTTGGGTATTTCGCTGGTCGCCAGCACAGTGCGCCTGCGGCTTCCGGCGAGCCGACGCCGCAACGAAAAGTGCTCTACTGGTACGATCCAATGGTGCCGGATCAGCGTTTTGACAAGCCAGGTAAATCACCGTTTATGGATATGCCGTTGGTGCCACGTTATGCCGATGAAACACCTGCCAGCGGCGGTGTTAGCGTCAGTGCGCAGCAGCAGCAAAACCTGGGGATGACCACGGCGAAGGTGGGCAAACGTGCGCTTGCCGACGCGTTTTCTGCCTTCGCCACGGTAACCACTGATGAGCGCAGTATTCAGAGCGTGCCGTCTCCGGCGGCGGGGGTAGTGGAAAAACTGTTTGTCCGCGCGCCACAGCAGTGGGTGAAAAAAGGCGAAGTGCTGGCGCAGTTGTGGATCCCTCAGTGGACCACGGCGCAGCAGGAGTATCTGGCGGTGCGCCAGTTGGGCGATGGTGAACTGACGCGTGCAGCCCGCGAGCGGCTGGCGTTGCAGTTTATGCCAGATGCCATTATTCGCGCGGTTGAACGTAGCGGAAAACCGCAAACCCGGCTCACGCTGCGCGCCGATCGTGACAGTTATGTGGTCAAGCTTGATTCCCGCGAAGGTGCGCAAGTAGCCGCTACGCAAGTTCTCTTTGAGCTGGCGAGCCTTGATCCTGTCTGGCTGGTGGTCGATTACCCGCAAAGCCAGGCGCAGGCACTTACTGCGGGTAGCGAAATCATTGCCACATCGGGTAGTTGGCCGGGCGAGCAGTTTCACGGCCGCGTCAGTGAGTTGCTGCCACAGCTTGAAACCACCACCCGGACGCTGAAAGCGCGCATCGTGCTGGATAACCCGCAGCAAAAACTCAAACCCGGCATGTTCCTGACCGTAACGCAGCCTGCATCGGCGCAGCAGTCTGACGTGTTGGCTATTCCGGAAGAGGCGCTGATTGAAACCGGTGCGGCAAGCCGCGTGTTACTGGCGACAGGGGACGGTCATTTCCAGGCGGTTAACGTCACCACCGGGCGTACGGCACAGGGCTGGACCGAAGTGCTTTCCGGGTTGAAAGAGGGCGACAACGTAGTGACGTCCGGCCAGTTCCTGATTGACTCAGAAGCGAGCTTGCGTAGCGCACTGCCGCACCAACAGGCGCCGCAAACTCCCGCGAAGAAAGTGCAAACCTACGAATCAACCGGGGTGGTGAAAGCGATTGAGGCGGGCAGCATCACGTTATCGCACCAGCCGATCCCGGCGCTGAACTGGGGCGCGATGACAATGGATTTCGTGCTTAAGCAGCCTGAACCCGCCATCAAAGTGGGCGATAAGGTGATGTTCAGCTTTACGCTGGACGATGAACAGGGCGCTGTTATTACTCATCTGATGCCCACGCAGGAGGCAATGAAATGATTGCTGCCGTCATTCGCGCCTCGCTGCGTAACCGCTTGTTAATCCTGCTGGCCGCGCTGGTGCTTACCGGCTGGGGGATTTGGTCGATCCAGCGCGCACCGCTGGATGCGCTGCCGGATCTCTCTGATGTGCAGGTGATCATTCGCGCCAGCTATCCAGGCAAAGCGCCGCAACTTATTGAAGATCAAGTCACTTACCCGTTGACTACAGCCATGCTTTCCGTGCCGGGGGCGAAAACGGTGCGCGGCTATTCGATGTTTGGAGATGCCTATGTCTATGTGCTGTTCGATGATGACACCGACCTCTACTGGGCGCGTTCTCGCGTGCTGGAGAATTTAAGTCAAATTCAGTCATCGTTGCCTGCGGGGGTGAGCGTTGGGTTAGGGCCGGATGCGACCGGTGTGGGCTGGATTTATGAGTACGCGCTGGTGGATCGCAGCGGTAAACATAATCTGGCAGATTTGCGCGCGTTGCAGGACTGGACGCTGAAATTTGAACTCAAAACGGTACCGAACGTCGCGGAAGTAGCAAGTGTTGGCGGTATGGTGCGGCAGTATCAGGTTGTGCCGGATCCCGCGAAAATGCGGGCGCTAAATATCACCCATGAACAGATTGTCAGCGCTGTGCAGGCGGCGAATCAGGAGAGCGGCGGCGCGTTGCTGGAGATGGGCGAAGCCGAATTTATGGTGCGCACTACCGGTTACTTGCGGCAACTGGCAGATTTTCGCCAGATAGTCATTGCCAGCCGGGACGGTGTGCCGGTGATGCTTTCCGATGTGGCGACGGTGCGCCTTGGGCCGGAACTGCGCCGTGGTGTGGCGGAATATAATGGCGAAGGCGAAGTCGCGGGCGGCATTATCGTTATGCGTTATGGCAAAAACGCGCTCGATACCATTCATGCGGTGAAAGCGAAACTCAGCGAGGTGCAAAAAACGCTGCCCGATGGTGTGGCGATCGTGCCGGTTTACGATCGCTCGACGCTGATCGAGAGCGCGGTTGAAACGCTGACGCATAAATTAATTGAGGAATTTATCGTTGTTGCGCTGGTTTGCACGTTGTTCCTGTTCCATTTCCGTTCGGCATTAGTGGCAATTGTGTCACTGCCGCTGGGGATACTTGGCGCGTTTATCGTCATGCATTACCAGGGCATCAACGCCAATATCATGTCGCTTGGCGGGATTGCGATTGCGATTGGCGCGATGGTGGATGCGGCCATTGTGATGATTGAGAACATGCACAAAGTGATGGAGCAGTGGCGGCACGATAACCCTGACCGCCAGCCAACCGGTGCGGATTACTGGCGTTTTTCAGAACAGGCGGCAGTCGAAGTGGGGCCGGCGTTGTTTTGCAGCCTGCTGATTATCACTTTGTCGTTTATTCCTGTGTTTTCACTCGAAGCGCAGGAAGGGCGTATGTTCTCGCCGCTGGCATTCACCAAGAGCTGGGCGATGGCAGTAGCAGCCGGGCTTGGTATCACGCTGGTTCCGGTGCTGATGGGCTTGTTTATTCGCGGCAAGATCCCTGATGAGAAAGCCAACCCCATTAACCGTTTTCTGATTCGCCTGTATGAGCCTCTGCTGGATAAAGTGCTGGCTTGGCCGAAAGCGACGCTGGCGGTGGCGCTGCTGTTACTGCTGGCAACGTTATGGCCGTTGAGCCGGTTGGGCAGCGAGTTTATGCCGCCGCTTAACGAAGGCGATTTGCTGTATATGCCGTCGACGTTGCCGGGGATCTCTGCGCGCGAAGCCGGGCGTTTATTGCAGCAAACCGACCGGCTGATTAAAAGTGTGCCGGAAGTGGCGAGCGTATTTGGTAAGGCCGGCAGAGCTGAGAGTGCAACCGATCCCGCGCCGTTAACCATGGTGGAAACCACCATTCGCTTTAAGCCACGCGATCAGTGGCGAGCAGGGATGACGCCGGAAAAACTGGTGGAAGAACTGGATAAAACCGTTAGCGTGCCGGGCATCGCTAATGTCTGGGTGCCACCTATCCGTAACCGCCTGGATATGCTGGCCACCGGTATTAAAAGCCCGGTGGGGATTAAGGTGAACGGCAATAATATTGCTGATATTGAACGTGTAGCGCAGCAAATCGAGCAGGTGGTGAAAACCGTGCCGGGCGTAACATCGGCACTGGCGGAGCGTCTGGCGGGCGGGCGCTACGTCGATATCAACATTAACCGGCAGCAAGCCGCGCGCTATGGTGTGTCGGTAAAAGAGTTACAGTCGCTGGTCTCAACGTTGGTGGGGGGAGAAAATATTGGTGAAGTGCTACAGGGGCGGGAACGGTATCCCATCAATGTGCGTTACCCGCGAGAAATACGTGATAACGTTGATGATTTGCGAAAATTGCCGGTGATCACGGAAAATGGCAGCCAGATTGCGTTAGGTGAACTGGCGGATATCGTGGTGAAAGAGGGGCCGCCGATGCTGAAAAGCGAGAATGCGCGCCTTTCGAACTGGATCTACGTTGATCTGCGTGGCCGGGATTTGAAATCGGCTGTGGACGAAATGCAGCAGCGGGTAGCGCAGCAGGTAAAACTGCCGCAAGGGGTAACGCTCTCGTGGTCCGGACAGTTTGAATATCTGGAACGCGCTACGGCAAAATTGAAAATCGTTTTGCCGGTAACGTTAATGATTATCTTTGTCCTGTTATTTATTACCTTTAAGCGTATATCGGATGCCCTGTTAATAATGGGGACATTGCCCTTCTCGTTGATTGGCGGTGTCTGGTTATTATGGCTGCTGGGATATAACTTATCCGTTGCGGGAGCTGTTGGTTTTATTGCTCTGGCTGGGGTGGCGGCGGAGTTCGGCGTTATTATGGTGCTCTATCTTAATCATGCACTTCAGAAATATCGCACACGTGAACCGGATGGGGGGAATAAGATGTTGCTACAGGCTATCCATGAAGGTGCGGTACTTCGCGTTCGGCCAAAGGTAATGACAGTTGCCACGATTATGGCAGGGCTGCTTCCCATTATGTGGGGCGGTGGTAGCGGTTCGGAGGTGATGAGCCGTATCGCCGCTCCCATGATTGGCGGCATGATAACGGCACCCTTGCTGTCGATGTTGGTTATTCCGGCGGTTTATTTCTTACTGCATCGCAAACGTTAGTCGTTTTTTGCGCCCCTGTGATGGGGCGCATCTAACCCTATTCTGTGTTAAGTGGGGTAAATACTGCGATTATTCCGGAGGTTTTTTCAGAATTAATCCGATCTCGTTAAGGAACTATTCAGATAACATGCCCAAAAATAAAGGTCGTTGCGTAACATGGAATAAATACGGTGTCTGTAAATAAGAAGTTTTTAGCTATTATTTTGTCTTTATTTTGCCAGTTTTCGGTGGTTACCACAGCGCTTGCTGTAGAGAATTCCTGGTTCTCGAGTTTTACTGACAATGTGAAGCAAACCTGGCAGCAGCCAGAGCATTATGATCTCTATGTTCCTGCTATTACCTGGCATGCGCGTTTCGCCTATGACAAGGAGAAAACGGACCGTTATAACGAACGTCCGTGGGGCGCGGGTTTTGGTCAGTCACGCTGGGACGAAAAAGGGAACTGGCACGGCCTCTACCTGATGGCATTTAAAGATTCATTTAACAAATGGGAGCCGATTGGCGGCTACGGATGGGAGAAAACATGGCGTCCGCTGGCAGATGATAATTTCCGTCTGGGATTGGGCTATACGGCCGGGTTTACCGCGCGTGATAACTGGAAGTACATTCCCATTCCGGTGTTGTTGCCGCTGGCATCTATCGGCTATGGCCCGGCGACCTTCCAGATGACCTACATTCCGGGCACCTACAACAACGGTAACGTTTACTTTGCCTGGATGCGCTTTCAGTTTTAACTGCAAATGCTGTGTCAACGCGGTGTGCAAATTTTAATCATTGCCTAAAGCGCGGAATAAACTCACTTTTGCAAAAAAGTTAGCGACATTTATCACTTTTTCACGAATAACGACTGGACAAAAGTCGTCACAATTGTTGTACTGATACCCGACACAGCATTTGTGTCGATTTTTCATGTAAAGGTAATTTTGATGTCTAAGATTAAAGGTAACGTTAAGTGGTTTAATGAATCCAAAGGATTCGGTTTCATTACTCCGGAAGATGGCAGCAAAGACGTGTTCGTACACTTCTCTGCAATCCAGAGCAATGGTTTCAAAACCCTGGCTGAAGGCCAGCGCGTTGAGTTTGAAATCACTAACGGTGCCAAAGGCCCATCTGCTGCGAACGTAATGCCTGTTTAATTCAGCTACGTACGTACAGTAAGAATTCCAAAACCCGCCGTAAGGCGGGTTTTTTTATGCTTTCAGTTTGCGTTAACTGAGGAAAATAGCCAAAACGCCAGTGCCGTCATAGCAAACGAGCCCAGCAGGTTTACCGCCACGTTCAGCAGCGCCCAGTTAATTCGCCCCTCCTGTAACAAGAACACCACTTCTGCGGAAAAGGTAGAAAAGGTAGTCAGACCGCCACAAAAACCGGTTGTTAACAGCACTTTCCAGACGGGATCGATGTGCGTCATCCGATTGAACCACGCTAACCCCATACCGATAATAAACGCGCCGAGCAGGTTGGCGGTGAGCGTCCCAACAGGGATCGCCTGATGCGCCGGATTAAGTTTCATGCTTAACATCCAGCGCGCAACGCTGCCGGTTCCACCGCCAATAAATACCGCTAAAAGAAGTTGTAACACCGTGAGATCCTGCTATTTGATTTGTTAGAGTGTTGAGTTTAGCGTCGCGGCTATTTTCTGGCTATGGTGACGAAGCGGGAGGATTAAAGATGATTGTTGCAGCCGGACAATTTGCGGTCACGCCAGACTGGCGGACCAACGCGCAGACCTGTGTTGCGTTGATGGCACAAGCGGCAGCGCGTCAGGCGTCGCTGCTGGTGCTGCCAGAAGCATTACTGGCAAGAGATGATGCCGACCCCCACCTTTCGGTCAAATCGGCGCAGACGCTGGATGGCGGCTTTCTGAGCCTGTTGCGTACGGAGAGCCAGCGTAATGCGTTGACGACGGTGTTGACAGTGCATGTTCCGTCAACCGAGGGCAGGGCAGTTAATACGCTGGTGGTATTGCGCGGTGGTGAGGTGATCGCGCAGTATGCCAAGCTGCATTTGTATGACGCATTCAACATGCAGGAATCCGCGCTGGTGGACGCCGGGCACGATATTCCTCCATTGATTAATGTGGAGGGCATGAAGGTCGGGTTGATGACGTGCTACGATTTGCGTTTCCCGGAGCTGGCGTTGGCGCTGGCGCTGCAGGGGGCTGAACTACTGGTGTTACCTGCTGCCTGGGTACGTGGTCCGCTCAAGGAACAGCACTGGGCGACGCTGCTATCGGCAAGGGCGCTGGACACAACATGTTATATTGTCGCGGCAGGCGAATGTGGCAATAAGAATATCGGGCAAAGTCGGGTTGTTGATCCGCAGGGCGTGACGGTTGCGGCGGCGGCAGAAGCGCCACAGCTGATTTTCGCAGAAGTCACGCCTGAACGCGTGACGCTGACGCGCGAGAAACTGCCGGTGTTACGCAATCGTCGTTTCGCTGTACCGCATTTATTGTGATGTTTTTTTAAACAACACTTGATTCATCTCGTTACACATTGCTATTGTGTGCGCGCGTCGAATGACCGTTAATGAAGTCCGGTTATAATGGCGTTTTATGCAGCCTGTTTTACGAAAGAAGGTATCTATGGGTGAGATTAGTATTACCAAACTGCTGGTTGTGGCCGCACTGGTTGTTCTGCTGTTTGGAACCAAAAAATTGCGTACGCTCGGCGGTGACCTGGGCGCAGCCATCAAAGGCTTTAAAAAAGCTATGAATGATGATGATGCAGCGAAAAAAGCTGACGAAGTCACAGCAGAAAAACTCTCTCACAAAGAGTAACAGCGGCTTTGACAGGCGAAAAAAACCGGCGCAGAAGCCGGTTTTTTTGTTTGCAGTGTAAGCAAGTATTACTTCACTTCAATGCCTTTTGCCTGCAGATCTGCATGGTAAGAGGAACGAACGAACGGGCCACAGGCTGCATGGGTAAAGCCCATCGCCAGCGCTTCCTCTTTCATTTCGTCAAACTCATCAGGGCTGACATAGCGCTGTACAGGCAGGTGGTGGCGGCTTGGTTGTAGATATTGGCCCAGCGTCAGCATCGTCACGCCGTGACGGCGCAGATCGCGCATGACCTCGATGATCTCTGCGTTGGTTTCGCCTAAGCCCACCATCAAGCCTGATTTCGTCGGGATTTCCGGATGCGCTTCTTTAAAACGCTCCAGAAGTTTCAGCGACCAGTTGTAATCGGCGCCCGGGCGAACCTGGCGGTAAATACGCGGCACGTTCTCCAGGTTGTGGTTAAACACATCCGGTGGCGTGGCGGTGAGGATATCCAGCGCACGATCCATGCGACCACGGAAATCCGGCACCAGCGTTTCGATTTTAATCGATGGGCTTTTTTCGCGGATTGCGGTAATGCAATCCGCAAAATGCTGCGCACCGCCGTCACGCAGATCGTCACGGTCTACAGAGGTGATTACCACATAACGCAGCGCCATATCAGCAATGGTCTGCGCCAGTTTTTGCGGTTCGTTGGCATCGGGTGCCACAGGACGTCCATGTGCCACATCGCAGAATGGGCAACGGCGCGTACAGATAGCCCCAAGGATCATAAATGTTGCCGTACCGTGGTTGAAACACTCAGCGAGGTTCGGGCAGGAAGCCTCTTCGCACACAGAGTGCAGCCCATTTTTACGCATGGCTGCTTTAATACCCTGGATACGGGAAGAGTCGGCCGGGAGTTTGATTTTCATCCATTCCGGTTTTCTTAACAGGGCTTCGCGCTCTGTCGCCACATTTTTAACCGGGATAAGCGCCATTTTATCGGCATCGCGGTACTTAACACCGCGTTCCATCACAATGGGTTTACTCATAGCGTGCGTGTTCCAGTTGCGGATAACGAAGTAAGCATTTCAATTCAAATGGATGTTGTATTTATCAACTATTTTTGAATTAAGTTGCGTGCAGTATACCATTGATGGGGGATAGAAAGCAGCCTGACAACGGGGCAATTTGTAAAATAGTTGTTGTTTTGTGCCGAATGCCCAATAAGGGTTAGCGCTTTCGCCAGGCACGGACGGGCGTTAAAAAGCCCGTCGGATAACATTAATGACGCTTTCCAGTACCGGGTCGCGCAGGCTCAACTTATTGTAAAATAGTGAGATTTCCAGGTGCTCGTTACTAATTGGCGGGTAATCAATTTCAACCAGCGGCCAACAGCCACTGAATAACTCAAACAGCCGCGCCGGCATTAACCCGAGCATATCACTGTTGCCGATCAGTGCCGCAATCGTAAACATATTGTAACTGCTGAAGCTTACCTGTCGCTCAGGGAAAAGATCCTGTACGCGCTGGCGAAGCCCGCTAAGATTTTGCCCTTCCAGCATCAGTAGCGTGTGTTCGTATTGTTGCAAAACCTCTTCATTGATCGGCCCATTTAAACAAGGATGCCCTTTACGGCATACCAGCATGATACGGTCGCTATAAAGGACGTGATGATTAATGGTACGAGAGCCTGCAATATGCGTATCAATAATTAAATCGGTTTGAAACTGGCTGAGCTGACTTTCCGCATCGTTAACGGGAATATTACGCATCATCAGATGCGGCGAACTCTCTTTTATTGCCTGGAAGATAACAGGTATAACTAATGCGCCAATCGATGGTGGCGTGCCGATGGTAATCGTACGTTGCTTGTCATAGCTGCCGGTCAGGTCTAATGCGCCAAGAATAGACTCCAGCCCCTGGCTGATATATTCGTGCAGATGGGAAGCATAAGCCGTAGGCGTCACGCCCTGGCCTTTACGAATGAAAAGCGGATCGGGAAATATTGCGCGTAATTTTTGAATGGACTGGCTAATTGCGGAAGGCGTTAAATTGAGCACTTTCGCCGCGTTGACTATCCCTTTGTGAACATATACTGCCTCAAAAATGGTCAATAAATTGAGATCAATATTGCGCAGCGTTCTGAAGACTTGCGGCTTATCATCGTCGGGGCGCACGGTTATTCGCTTTTCCTGCAGGTTATTATTATCCACGCTTGTGCTCCGTATTCATTCAAAAACTGAATGATAGTTGAATTTATTTTTTTTGTTGATTATTAACTTGAGTAAACATCCTGTCTCTCGTCATCATGACGTAGTTTTTCATCGCAAGGCCAGACAATACACTAAAAAAAGATTGGACTGGAGCATGTATACAAAGCCTTGCAACGTGCTTTAATGCTAATTATCCCGACAAAGCAGGCAGGTTGAAAATAGAGAATATGGCTTCTATTGTAAAGCGCTAACAGGCCAAATAAATAACTACCCGCACAAAATGCGGGCTTCTATACATGATATATTAAGCGCTCATATATTGATGCGGTGGATTGTTTAGTAGCGCTAAAAATTGCTGGATAAGAATCGTCCTTAATTTATCCATATCGCTATTTTCCACCAGTTGGCTGACCTGGGTCATTTCCATACCGGCGTATCCGCAAGGATTGATGCGCATAAACGGCGCCAAATCCATATCGATATTCAGCGCCAGCCCATGAAATGAGCACCCTTTACGGATCCGCAGTCCAAGGGAACAGATTTTCTTGCCTTGCACATATACACCGGGTGCGTCAGCACGCGCCTGGGCGTTAATCCCGAGTGTTGCTAGCGTATTGATAACCGTATTTTCCAGCAATGTGACAAGTTCGCGCACGCCCACTTTTCGCCGTTTCAGATTAATTAATACGTACATGACCTGCTGGCCGGGCCCATGGTAGGTTACCTGCCCGCCGCGATCGCTCTGGATCACTGGAATATCGCCCGGTGCCAGCACGTGTTCGGCTTTGCCGGCTTGGCCTTGCGTAAAGACGGGGTGGTGTTCTACCAGCCAGATTTCATCCGGCGTCGTCTCGTCGCGAGCATCGGTGAATTCATGCATCGCCCGAGAAATGGGATCATAAGGCTGCAAGCCAAGATTGCGGATAAGAATGGTGTCCTGAGACAAAACGGCATCCCCGGGGGAGAAAAAGAGTGGGGGGAGTATATCACAGCGAAGACGTTACCCGAATGGCTCCGGGTAACGTGATGAACAATTACAGCACCATACGAACAATTTCGATATTGCCGAGTTCTTCGTACAGCGTCTCTACTTGCTCAATGTGCGTGGCGTTAATGGTGATGGATACCGAGTGGTAATTGCCTTTGCTGCTCGGTTTTACCTGCGGAGAGTAATCACCTGGCGCATGGCGCTGTACCACTTCAACCACCAGATCAACCAGCTCTGGTTTCGCCAGACCCATCACTTTGTAAGTAAAGGGAGTCGGGAATTCAAGCAGTTCTTTAAGATTGGTTTTCATGTCAGCTCCGGCGTAAAAAATAAGAACTCCTGCCGCAAGGGCAGGAGTTTTTCTGAGATGCTAAGTATATGGGGACGGAAATCACACTTTCAAGTGTTCAATTTTTAGCCAAACCAGTGATGGAACATCAATTTAATGTAATCAATGATTTTGCCGAAGAAATTGCCTTCCGGGATCTCCTGCAGTACCACCAGCGGGCGTTGCTCGATGGTTTTACCATCCAGCTGGAAGTTGATAGAGCCAACCACCTGATTTTTCTGCAGCGGTGCGTGCAGTTCGCTGGTGTTCAGCACATAGCTGGCTTTCAGATCTTTCATGCGACCGCGCGGAATGGTCAGGTACACGTCTTTATCAACGCCCAGCGAAGCGCGATCGCTGTCGCCAAACCATGCTGGCTCTGAAGCAAACTCTTTACCGGCTTTGATCGGACTTACGGTTTCAAAGAAACGGAAGCCCCAGGTCAGTAGTTTTTTGCTTTCGGTTTCACGGCCTTTAAACGTGCGACCACCCATCACAGCAGAGATCAGGCGCATCTGGCCTTCGGTTGCTGATGCCACCAGGTTATAACCCGCTTTATCGGTGTGACCGGTTTTAATCCCGTCGACATTCAGGCTGTTATCCCACAGCAGGCCATTACGGTTGGTCTGACGAATGCCGTTAAAGGTGAACTCTTTCTCTTTATAAATGGAGTATTCGTTCGGCACATCGCGGATCAGCGCCTGACCAATCAGCGCCATGTCACGCGCGGAGCTGTACTGACCATCCGCATCCAGGCCATGTACGGTCTGGAAGTGGCTGTTTTGCAGGCCCAGCGCTTTAACATAGTTGTTCATCAGGCCGACAAACGCATCCTGGCTGCCCGCCACATAATCAGCCATTGCCACGCAAGCATCGTTACCGGATTGCAGGTTGATACCACGGATCAGTTGGGAAACCGGTACTTGCATACCGGGTTTCAGGAACATCAGCGAAGAACCGCGGAACACCGGGTTGCCAGTAGCCCAGGCGTCGTTACCAATCGTGACCAGATCGCTGTCTTTGAATTTGCCCGCTTTCATGGCCTGGCCAATGACATAGCTGGTCATCATCTTGGTCAAGCTTGCCGGATCGCGGCGCGCATCAGCATTTTGCTCAGCCAGCACTTTGCCGGAGTTATAGTCGATCAGGATATAGGATTCCGCGTCAATCTGCGGAACGCCCGGGATCATTGTCTTAATATTCAGGTCATCGGCATGCGCAGCGGAAAGAGAAGCTGCAGCCAGCGCCGTGGTGAGCGCCAGGCGCTGCATAAAACGAGCGGAAAAAGTGGTCTTCATGGTCGAACAACGACATCCGTGATGGAGTTAAAAAAAGTGCCTTACTATAGCAAAAGCTATACCTGCAGGCATCTGACTTTCAGCATGACTTTGTTAATGTTGCTGACATAAGTTGACAAAGTCAGACGCCTTAGCAACGTTACTGGGCGTTCGTGACGAATGACTGCAACTGCGCCTCGTTTTGCAGGCGCTGCTGCAAGGCGCTGGCGTCCGCTTTGTTGCTGAACGGCCCTAACTGTACGCGCCAGACAGCCCCGTTTTGCGTGACGCGGCCAGGCACCGCAAACTGCTGCGCCAGGCGCTGCTGGTATTGCTGCGCACGCGTCTGATCGCTGACAGCACCCACCTGCACCATATAACCGCCGCTGCTTACTGCCGCAGCGCTGCTGGCAGGTGCGGCCGCATGTACGTTGCCCTGTACTGAGCCTGGTGCGGTAACGGGCGAAGTGCGCGTTGGTGTGTAAGTTTGCGCTGCCGGAGCAGTCTGTGCGGCCGGCGTAGCCGTTGGCGTTACAGATGCTGTTGCAGGTTGCGCTGCTGTCGCGGTCGCAGTATCGGTGCTTCCTTCCAGCACGCCAGAAGCGAGTGGGGTCGGTGCGCCCAGGAAGCCGCCGCTACGCACTGGCGCCGCGGTCGTGTCGTCGCTTTTCAGCGTGTCGTTGCTGATAGCGTGGACATTGCCCTGTGGCTCTATTGGCTGTGGAGCTGAAGAGACGCTGCCGAGACCGCCGCCAAGATCGGGACGTGCAGGCAATGCGTAGGTTTGCTGTGCAACTTTCGTACACGCCATACCCGGGCCGGAAAGGGAACCATCCTGCGCAACGATAATCGGATCAATACGCACTTTGGTGTTATTGGAGGTGTTCAGTCGATCTGCCGCCGCGCGTGACAGGGAAATCACGCGATCGTTGCCGTAGGGCCCGCGATCGTTAATGCGGACCACAATCATGCGACCATTCGCCAGGTTGGTGATACGCGCATAGCTCGGAATGGGCAGCGTCGGGTGTGCGGCGGTAAGCTGCATCGCATCGAACGTTTCGCCGGAAGCCGTCAAATTGCTGCCGGGTTCGGCATCATAAATGGCAGCCAATCCCGCCTGGCTAAAATTCGCCGGATTCTGCACGATTTTGTAGCGCTTACCGTCGCGTTCATAATCCTGATTCGCCGTGGCGACAGGCGCTTCGTAATGAGGCTCCGCACCGCTAATTTCAACGACAGGGCCGTTACACACCGCAGGTTGCGGCGCTACGGTCGTCTGCTGCTGACCATCATCGTTCGAACATGCCGCCAGTAATCCTGCTGCTATGCAGATCCCAAGCCATTGCTTACGCATTGCCCACCTCTTATACGCTCTTTGACAACATTTTCCTGTGAGTATGGATCGACATAACGATACCAAACCCGGCCATGAGTACGATCAGGGCAGAACCCCCGTAACTGATCAGTGGCAGCGGTACGCCCACCACTGGCAGGATACCACTCACCATACCAATATTTACGAACACATAAACGAACAAAATCAACATTAAACCACCGGCCATAACGCGTCCGAACGTGGTTTGCGCCCGGGCGGCAATCCACAGCCCACGCATAATCAGCAACACATACAGCGCCAGCAAAATCAGGATGCCGATGAGGCCCAGCTCTTCCGCCAGCACGGCAAAGATAAAGTCGGTATGGCGTTCGGGCAGAAACTCCAGTTGCGACTGGGTTCCGTGCAGCCAGCCTTTACCGCTCAGACCGCCGGAGCCGATGGCGATTTTTGACTGAATAATATGATAGCCCGCGCCGAGCGGATCGGTTTCCGGATCGAGCAGCATCATCACGCGCTGGCGCTGATAATCATGCATCAGGAAGAACCACAGCACCGGGATAAACGCCGCCACCAGCACGGCGGCAATGCCAATCAACCGCCAGCTTAACCCGGAAAGAAACAGCACAAACAGCCCGGAGAGCACCACGAGGATAGAGGTTCCCAAATCCGGTTGCGCCGCCACCAGCAGCGTTGGCACGAAAATCAGCGCCAGCGCGATAGCGGTATTCTTCAGCGAAGGTGGACAGACATCGCGGTTAATAAAGCGCGCCACCATCAACGGTACGGCAATTTTGGCGATTTCCGAAGGCTGGAAACGCACTACGCCCAAATCGAGCCAGCGCTGCGCGCCTTTTGAAATAGCGCCGAAGGCATCCACCGCGACAAGCAACACGACACAGAAAATGTAGAGATAGGGCGCCCAACCTTCATAGACGCGTGGCGGCACCTGCGCCAGGATAACCATGATAATCAACCCCATGGTGATCTGACCAATTTTACGCTCGGTCATACCGATATCCTGGCCGCTGGCGCTCCAGATAACAATCGCGCTGTAAAACAGCAGCGCGAGGATAATTAGCAGCAGTACCGGATCGATGTGGATTTTATCCCAGAACGATTTCTTGTTCGGATTATCCGTCATGTTATTGGTCCTCCACTGCTGCCGCGGACGGGTTTTCCGTTGGCAGCTCGGTGTTGTTATCGCCAAGCATAATGTGATCGAGGATCTGGCGCATAATCGTACCTACCGCCGGACCTGCGCCACCGTTTTCCAGAATGACGGCGACGGCGACCTGCGGGTTATCGTAAGGGGCGAACGCCGTCATCAATTTATGGTCACGCAGACGTTCCGCAATACGATGGGCGTTATAGGTTTCATTTGCTTTCAAACCAAAGACCTGGGCGGTACCGGATTTCGCCGCGACTTTGTATGGCGCGTTGGCGAAGTATTTATGACCCGTACCGTTCGGGCGGTTGGCTACACCATACATCCCGTCTTTGGCAATCTCCCAGTAGCCAGAGTGAATATCACCCACTGGTGGCTGTGCAGGTTGTTGCCAGGGAACTTGCTTGCCATCTTCTACCGTGCTCATCAGCAGGTGCGGCACTTTAACAACGCCGTCATTAATCAGCGTCATCATCGCTTTGTTCATCTGCAATGGTGTTGCCGTCCAGTAACCCTGGCCGATCCCCACCGGGATGGTGTCGCCCTGGTACCACGGTTTCTTAAAGCGCTTCAGTTTCCATTCGCGGGTTGGCATGTTCCCGGCGCGCTCTTCCGAAAGATCAACGCCGGTATAGTGACCGTAACCAAATTTGCCCATCCACTCTGCCAGGCGGTCAATGCCCATATCATAGGCAACCTGATAGAAGAAGGTATCGGCGGACTCTTCCAGCGACTTGGTTACATTCAGGTGACCGTGACCCCATTTTTTCCAGTCGCGGTAACGTTTTTCCGAACCGGGTAATTGCCACCAACCGGGATCAAACAAGCTGGTGTTGCGCGTGATCACCCCGGCGCTGAGGGCGGAAACGGCCACATACGGTTTCACCGTCGACGCTGGTGGGTACACACCTTGCGTTGCGCGGTTGATCAGCGGCGTATTCGGATCGTTTAACAGTGAAGAGTAATCTTTGCTGGAAATACCATCGACAAACAGGTTCGGATCGTAGCTGGGCATCGATACCAGCGCGAGAATGCTGCCATTGCGTGGATCGGTTACCACCACCGCCGCACGGCTGCCAGCGAGCAGTGTTTCGATATACTGCTGCAGTTTTAAATCCAGCGTCAGGTAGATATCGTGACCGGCCTGCGGCGGCACCTCTTTGAGCTGACGGATCACACGACCACGGTTGTTGACTTCCACCTCTTCATAACCGGTCTGGCCGTGCAGCACATCTTCGTAATAGCGCTCGATACCCAGTTTGCCGATATCGTGGGTGGCGGCATAGTTTGCCAGTTTGCCCTCTTTATCCAGCCGTTCGACATCTTTATCGTTAATTTTCGACACGTAGCCAATGACGTGCGTCAGCGCGGAGCCATAGGGATAAAAACGGCGCTTATAGCCCTTGACCTCAACGCCGGGAAAACGGTACTGGTTCACCGCAAAGCGCGCCACTTGCACTTCCGTCAGGTTAGTTTTTACCGGAATGGAGGTGAAGCGGTGCGAGCGTGAGCGCTCTTTTTTGAAGTTGGCGATATCGTCGTCGTTCAGATCGACCACATCACGCAGGGCATCCAGCGTTTGCTGCACATCATCGACTTTCTCCGGCATCATCTCGACCTGGTAGATGGTGCGGTTCAGCGCCAGCGGTGTGCCGTTGCGATCGTAGATGATGCCGCGGCTTGGCGCGATAGGCACCAGCTTAATGCGGTTTTCGTTGGAGCGGGTCTGGTAGTCCGCAAAACGGACGATTTGCAGGTTATAAAGATTGGCTACCAGCACGCCGGTAAGCAGCAAAATCCCCGTAAAAGCGACCAGCGCCCGGCGCACAAACAG
Organism: Kosakonia sacchari SP1; assembly: GCF_000300455.3. Classification (NCBI taxonomy): domain Bacteria; kingdom Pseudomonadati; phylum Pseudomonadota; class Gammaproteobacteria; order Enterobacterales; family Enterobacteriaceae; genus Kosakonia; species Kosakonia sacchari. Next base: position 3,454,941 of record NZ_CP007215.2, on the reverse strand, counting down.
CGCGGACTCAGCCGTATAGTCGCGAAAAGAATTCTGTAATTTCATCCGCTGCTTAATCTACCCAAGACTCGTCGTTACTCACGGTGATAAGGATGGTTGGTGGTAATACTCCATGCGCGATACAGGCTTTCGGCAACCAGCACGCGCACCAGCGGGTGAGGTAACGTTAGCGCAGAGAGTGACCAACTTTGTTCTGCCGCCGCTTTGCAGGCCGGGGATAACCCTTCCGGCCCGCCAATCAGCAAGCTGACATCGCGCCCGTCTTGCTTCCAGCGCTCCAGCTCGTTTGCCAGCTGCGGCGTATCCCAGGGTTTACCCGGAATATCGAGGGTAACGATACGATTTTTGCCGGCCGCGGCCAGCATCAATTCACCCTCTTTATCGAGAATACGTTTGATATCTGCGTTCTTGCCGCGCTTTCCCGCCGGAATTTCGATTAGTTCGAACGGCATATCTTTTGGAAAGCGGCGCAGGTATTCACTAAAACCTGTCTGTACCCAGTCCGGCATTTTCGTGCCGACGGCGACCAGTTGCAGTTTCACGCATTAACCCCAGAGTTTTTCCAGCTCATACAGGCGACGGCTCTCTTCCTGCATGACGTGGACAATCACATCGCCTAAATCGACAACGACCCAGTCTGCGGCGCTTTCACCTTCGACACCCAGCGGCATCATGCCGGCCGCACGCGATTCCTGCACCACGTGATCCGCAATAGAGATAACGTGGCGAGTCGATGTGCCGGTGCAGATAATCATGCAGTCGGTGATACTGGATTTACCCTGAACGTCAATGGCAACGATATCTTGACCTTTCAGGTCATCAATTTTGTCGATAACAAAATCCTGGAGTGCTTTACCCTGCAAGTGTTCCCCCTGGGGTGAGTAAAAAATGTACTGTTAATGAACGGCCTGACATTATACCTGAACTGCATCGATTGCCGGGATAAGAGAGATCCGGCAAGTTTAAAAGTTGGCTATCATCCCATCACGGGCGCGCGATTGCATTGCCAATTTTGTAAAACAATCTCTGCGCGCGGAGGATAGCAGCCTGTGAGGGCGTGTCAATGGCCGAATCAGCGGTGTGAATAGGATGCATGAAAAACACGCTATACATCGTCAGCGTGCCATGCTGCCCGGCTATTTAATACCCGCAGCGTGGCGAAATCATCATGGATATCAATAGCGCTCCAGCACCCTTGATCAACACGAAAATGCCACAGCGATGCAGCAGGCATGCCGAGTAAGCGGGCGATCAACAAACTCAACACTCCCTGATGGCTGGCAATCAACACATTCTTGTGCTGACTTTTTATATCGGCAACGAGCGCAATAACTTGCTCAATTCGTGCAGAAAAGGCCTGAAATCCTTCACCATTGGTGGGAACGGCGTGCTGCCAGTCGGTACACCAGGCGGCATAGCTTTGCGGATCTTCTCGCGTTAAATCGCGATGATGGCGCATTTCCCAGTCGCCGAAAAACATCTCATTGAGTAACGGTGTGGTATGAACAGCAAGCGCGCGCGATTCCAGTACGCGCGCGGCCGTCTGCTGCGCGCGCTCCAGTTCGCTACAAAGCACATAATCGAAGGGCACATGCGCGAGTAACTCACGCAGGGTTTTCGCCTGCGCTAGCCCTCTGGGTGTCAGTGGAGTCGGTGAGTGGCCGCTATAAAGCCCGGCAACATTCGCTTCGGTTTCTCCGTGGCGTATCAGCCAGAGTCGCATGATGATCTCCCGTCTGGATTTGTGCGCAAAGTTTACCATCGCGCCCTCAATCACGGCCTCTTTTTCGTTTAAGATAACGGCTTTTAACCGGAGCGGAAGATGGCTTTGTTTCACAGTGCGCACGGTGGCAACACACGTGAGGCGGCAGAACTGTTGGGGATAGCGGCGGAAGAGTTGCTTGATTTCAGCGCCAACATTAATCCGGCTGGCATGCCCGCATCGCTTAAACATGCCTTGCAGAATAATTTGTCGCTCGCCGAGCGCTACCCGGATGTCGAGTATCAGCGTTTGCATCAGGCTCTGGCGGCTCATCACCAGGTTCCGGCTTCATGGATACTTGCCGGAAATGGTGAAACGGAAGCGATCTTTGCGCTGGTCAACATGCTTAAGCCACGTAAAGCGATGCTGATAACACCAGGGTTTGCGGAGTATCGCCGGGCGCTGGCATTGGTGGAGTGCGGGATTCGCGACTATCAATTACGTGAGAGTGATGGCTGGCAGCTTACTGATGCGTTGCTGGGCGCGCTGACCGTCGATCTCGACTGTTTATTTCTCTGTACACCCAATAACCCCACCGGTTTGTTGCCGGACGACGCTCTGCTGCACGCGATTGCCGCCCGTTGTAAAGCGCTGGGAATTACGCTTGTCCTCGACGAAGCCTTTATGGATTTTATTGCCGAACGCGAAGGTTTTATTCCTTATCTGGCGCAAAATCCGCATGTTTGGGTGCTGCGTTCACTCACCAAGTTTTACGCCATTCCAGGCTTGCGATTGGGGTATGCGCTGAGCAGCAATGAGCAGCAAGTCAGGTCTATGCGCGATGCGCAGATGCCGTGGTCCATCAATGCCTTTGCTGCGCTCGCGGGTGAGGTGATTTTACAGGACTGCGACTATCAGCAGGCAAGCTGGAACTGGCTCAATAAAGAACGTCCGCGTTTGTTCGCCGCGCTGAACGCACTGCCGGGGTTAACGGTCTGGCCCGGCTGCGCAAACTATCTTTTTATGCGCTGTGATGTGCCGGAGATGGAGTTACAACAGGCATTGCTTTCCCACCACATTTTGATTCGTAGCTGTGCCAATTACCCAGGGCTGGATGCGCGCTATTACCGTATAGCGGTGCGAAGCGAAGGGGAGAATGATCGGCTTATCGCTGCCATGACGGCGGTGCTCAGCGGTACAAACCCTGCTCGTTGATATATGCCATGACGGATTCGGGGAGCAAATCATCACACTTTTCGCCGTGCTCCAGCCGTTCACGGATAAGCGTCGCCGAAATGTTGAACCACGGGGTTTCGGCAAGGTAAATCCGTCCGGCAGGTAAAACATGCAGATCTTCAGGATTGGTGGTGAGGTGGGCTTCCAGCCACTGCTGATGTGCTTCCTGCTCCATTGTCAGCGGGTAACCTGGGCGGCGGCAGACAATCAGATGACAGTTATCCAGAATGGACTCGTAGTGGTGCCATGTGGGGAAAGTCAACAGTGAATCCTGACCGATGATAAACGCCAGTGGGCGTTGCGCACCTTGCTCTTCCCGCCACTCCTGCAAGGTTTGCGCCGTATATGAAGGAGTGTCGCGGCGCAATTCGCGTTCATCAAGGGTGAATAAGGGTTTATCGGCAATCGCCAGTTCGACCATTTTTTTGCGTTGCTGGCTGCTGGCTTCAGGTTGTGAACGGTGCGGCGGCACGTTATTGGGCATGATGATCACCCTGGAAAGGCCAATCTGGTTCGCCAGCGCTTCCACAGGTTTCAGGTGCCCATAATGGATCGGATCAAATGTACCGCCAAACAGTGCCTGCAACTGATTCATATCAACCATCAATAAAAACGTCTGCCAGTGCCTTATGACAGAGTAGCAGAGAAAGCCCTTCAAGCTCGGCCCAGACCGACTGCCCAAAATCCTGCTTCACAATCAGCTCAATGCGGCTCAGCAAATGGACCGCCTGGCGTAACTGGTTGAGGCTCAGGCGATTAAGCGCATCGCCCGTCACACCCCGGCGGTTTTGCCACACCCGATGCTTGTCAAACAGCGCACGCAGTGGCGTGTGTGCTGACTGACGTTTCAACGTCACCAGCAACAGTAATTCGCGTTGCACGGTACGCAGCAGGATCACCGGCTCACACGCTTCCAGTCGCAACTGGGTGAGAATGTGCAATGCGCGTTTGCTTTTTCCGGCAAGTAGCGCATCAACCCAGTGGAAAGGGGTGAAGTGCGCTGCGTCGTTCACCGCATGTTCCACGCGGGGCAGGGTGAGTTTGCCATCCGGCCACAGCAGCGCCAGGCGTTCCAGCGCTTGCGCCAGTGCCAGTAAGTTTCCTTCATAGCAATAACAAAGTAACTGATTGGCGGCGTCGTCCAGTTCCAGCTTGTTTTGCTTTGCCCTGGCGGCAACCCAGCGCGGCAGGTTTGCCTGTTCCGGTGTCTGGCAGCTTACCTGCACGGCACGATTATTTAACTGCGTTATCCATGCCGCATTTTCCTGCGCTTTGGTGAGCTTGTTCCCGCGAACCGTCAAAATGAGGTCGTCATGCAGCAGGCTAACCAGCTTTGCCAGTTGTTCATTGATAGCAGCGTTTGGGCCATTTTCGGGCAGCTGTAACAGTAACGTCTGACGGCTGGCGAACAGACTCAATGCCTGGCAGATGGAGAAAATCGCATCCCAATCCGTGCTGGCATCCAGTGTGAAGGTATGGTGTTCGATGAAACCCTGTTCAGAGGCGACCTGACGCACAGCGTCCTGGCTCTCTTGTAACAGCAGCGGATCATTACCGAGGAGTAAATACGCCGCGCGCAGCCCTTCATTAAGCTGCGCGCGGAGTTGTTCAGGATACAACCTGAGCATTAGCTACCCGGTTGCGCCGAAGTTTGGGCTGGCGTGGAGGTTGAAACAGCCTGCTCATTTTTTGCGTCCGCAGTATGTACGCTAGGCAGCTTACGAATCAACTGTTCGGCTGCTTTATCGTACATCTCCTGAACGATCATATCCTGCTCCGCGGCTTTCGCCAACGCCGTTTGCGGGTTATCAAAGAAGGAACGATAAACTTTGGTATTGATTGGGTAAATATCATGACCCGGGATCAATACGCTGGCGCTTACGGTCAGCACCAGTTGATATTCCGCAGTACGTCCATCCTGGAAAACAGAAGCGGTGTCGCTACTTATGCTTGAAGCGAGAAGACGAAGCGAAGGCACGTCCTGACGCATTGATTCTTTCTCCAGCAAGCTAATACCGTTGAGACGCAACTGGCTGCGGATCGCACGGCTCAACGGACCATTCGGATCTCCGGAGTCAAAAATCATCGTTTTCATTTCGGTCGGCACCTGCGTGGTACTACGCAGATGCCAGCCACATCCGGCGGTGATGAGCACCGCCAGTGATACGAACAATGTAGCCAGATATCGCACGCTTCCTCCCGCGCTTAGCCAACGACCAGATTAAGCAGTTTACCCGGTACGTAAATCACTTTACGCACGGTCACGCCATCAAGATATTTTGCTACCAGATGTTCCTGGCCCGCACGTTCACGCACCTGTTCTTCTGTCGCGTCAACGGCAACAGTAATTTTACCACGCACTTTACCGTTGACCTGGACGACGACCAGCGTGGTGTTTTCCACCATCGCTTTTTCATCAGCCTCCGGCCATGGCGCGTTGTCGATATCGCCTTCGCCGCCCAACGCCTGCCACAGCGTGAAGCTTGCGTGTGGGGTGAACGGGTTAAGCATTCGTACCACCGCCAGCAGAGCTTCCTGCATTAAGGCGCGATCTTGTTCGCTCTCTTGCGGCGCTTTCGCCAGTTTGTTCATCAGCTCCATAATCGCCGCGATAGCGGTGTTAAAGGTCTGACGGCGACCGATATCATCGGAAACTTTCGCGATAGTTTTATGCACGTCACGGCGCAGGGCTTGCTGATCTTCACTCAGTGCAGCCATATCCAGCGCGGCAACAGCACCCTGAGTGGTGTGTTCGTAAACCAGTTTCCAGACGCGTTTCAGGAAGCGGTTCGCGCCTTCTACGCCGGATTCTTGCCACTCCAGTGTCATATCGGCTGGCGATGCAAACATCATGAACAGACGCACGGTGTCCGCGCCGTAACGCTCAACCATTTCCTGCGGGTCGATACCGTTATTTTTCGACTTGGACATTTTGCTCATGCCGGTATATACCAGCTCGTGGCCCGCCGGATCGGTCGCTTTGACAATGCGGCCTTTCTCGTCACGTTCCACAATGGCATCTTTCGGCGAAACCCAGTTACGCTCGCCGTTTTCACCCACGTAATAGAACGCCTCGGCCAGTACCATGCCCTGGCACAGGAGTTGTTTCGCAGGCTCATCGGAGTTCACCATGCCCGCGTCGCGCATCAGTTTGTGGAAGAAGCGGAAGTAGAGCAGGTGCATGATGGCGTGTTCGATACCGCCAATATAGATATCTACCGGCAGCCAGTAATTTGCCGCTTTCGGGTCGAGCATGCCTTCGTTGTGCTGCGGGCACGTGTAACGCGCATAGTACCAGGATGACTCCATAAAGGTGTCAAAGGTATCGGTTTCGCGCAGTGCCGGTTGGCCATTAACGGTGGTTTTCGCCCACTCAGGATCGGCTTTAATTGGGCTGGTGATACCGTCCATGACCACATCTTCCGGCAGGATAACCGGCAGTTGATCTTCCGGCGTTGGAATAACGGTACCGTCTTCCAGCGTCACCATCGGGATTGGTGCGCCCCAGTAACGCTGACGGGAAACCCCCCAGTCGCGCAGACGGAAGTTCACTTTGCGCTCGCCCACGCCTTTGGCCGCCAGTTTGTCGGCAATGGCGTTAAACGCAGCGTTAAAGTCGAGTCCGTCGAATTCGCCGGAGTTAAACAGCACACCTTTTTCGGTCATCGCTTGTTCGCTAAGATCCGGCGCATTGCCGTCTGCGTTGAGAATGACCGCCTTGATCGGCAGATTGTATTTAGTCGCAAATTCGTAGTCGCGCTGATCGTGACCCGGAACGGCCATCACCGCGCCAGTACCGTACTCCATCAGCACAAAGTTTGCCGCCCACACCGGGATGGCTTCGCCGGTCAGCGGGTGAATGGCTTTCAGGCCGGTATCAACGCCTTTTTTCTCCATCGTCGCCATATCGGCTTCAGCAACTTTGGTATTACGGCATTCATCGATAAAGGACGCCAGCTCTGGTTTGCTCGCGGCAGCCTGCTGCGCCAGCGGATGACCCGCCGCAACGGCAAGGTAGGTTGCGCCGATAAACGTGTCCGGGCGAGTGGTGTAGACCGTCAGTTTCTGGTCGCTGTTCTGCACGTCGAAAGTGATTTCCACCCCTTCAGAACGGCCAATCCAGTTACGCTGCATGGTTTTCACGGTATCCGGCCAGTGATCCAGATTATCCAGGTCATTCAGCAGTTCGTCGGCATAAGCGGTGATTTTAATAAACCACTGCGGGATCTCTTTACGCTCAACTTTGGTATCACAGCGCCAGCAGCAGCCGTCGATAACTTGTTCGTTCGCCAACACGGTCTGGTCGTTCGGGCACCAGTTCACCGCAGAAGTTTTCTTATAGACGAGCCCTTTTTTGTACAGCTCGGTGAAGAACTTCTGTTCCCAACGGTAATATTCCGGTGTGCAGGTCGCCAGCTCGCGGCTCCAGTCATAGCCGAAGCCCAGCATTTTGAGCTGGTTTTTCATGTACGCGATGTTGTCGTAAGTCCACGGTGCTGGTGCGGTGTTATTTTTTACCGCCGCGCCTTCAGCCGGCAGACCAAACGCATCCCAGCCAATCGGCTGCAGCACGTTCTTACCCAGCATGCGCTGATAACGCGAGATCACATCGCCGATAGTGTAGTTACGGACGTGGCCCATGTGTAGTCGGCCAGAAGGATAGGGGAGCATCGACAAGCAATAGTATTTCTCTTTGCTCTCGTCTTCAGTGACTTCAAATGTGCGCTTCTCTTCCCAGTGGCGCTGTACTTTGGATTCTATCTCTTCCGGGCGGTATTGCTCTTGCATGGCAGCCAGTAGTCCTGTTTTTGCTACAGCTACAAATGTAGCGTTGTTACGTGATTTTTCGAAAGGCATAGCATAGCCCAAACGCCACTCTCAAAACAGCCTTTCCGCGAGGCGGGAATGAAATTGCCGCAGCCGTTGGCGGCTAATTTTTTGTCGACAGTGCGGGCGAGTCGGCACTGAGAGCAAGAAATAACGTCTACCATTAGAGAGAGTTACTGAACCGGGAGGCGAAACGATGAACAAGGTTGCTCATTTTTACCGTGAACTGGTAGCGGCGTTGACCGAGCGTCTACGCAATGGAGAGCGAGATATTGACGCATTGGTTGAACAAGCGCGCCTGCGCGTGGCGAAGACCGGCGAGTTAACGCGTACCGAGGTTGACGAGCTGATGCGCGCCATTCGCCGCGATCTGGAAGAGTTCGCCCTCAGTTACAGCGAAAGCCAGCAGGAAGTCACCGACAGCGTATTTATGCGGGTGATTAAAGAGAGTATCTGGCAGGAGCTGGCGGATATCACCGATAAAACGCAGCTTGAATGGCGTGAAGTATTTCAGGATCTCAACCATCACGGCGTGTATCACAGCGGCGAGGTGGTAGGGCTTGGGAATCTGGTGTGCGAGAAGTGTCATTTTCATCTGGCGGTCTACACGCCGGATGTGTTGCCGTTATGCCCGAAATGCGGACATGACCAATTCCAGCGCCGCCCGTTCGAACCGTAATCCCAAAAGCGCCTGCCCGGAGCGGGCAGGCGCAGGCTGTTAATGCAGGATTTTAGCGAGGAAGTCTTTAGCACGTTCGGATTTCGGATTATCAAAGAAGGCATCTTTCTCTGAATCTTCGACAATTTTCCCTTCATCCATAAAGATCACCCGGTTCGCCACTTTGCGGGCAAAGCCCATTTCGTGGGTTACCACCATCATGGTCATGCCTTCGTTCGCCAGTTCGACCATTACGTCCAGCACTTCGTTGATCATCTCGGGATCGAGCGCGGAAGTCGGCTCATCAAACAGCATCGCCACTGGATCCATACAGAGCGCGCGCGCAATCGCCACGCGCTGCTGCTGACCGCCTGAGAGTTGCGCCGGAAACTTATTCGCATGCGCTGACAAACCAACGCGCTCCAGCAACTTGAGCCCTTTTTCCCGTGCAGCGGCTTTATCACGCTTCAGCACTTTTACCTGTGCCAGCGTCAGGTTTTCGATAATCGACAAGTGCGGGAACAATTCAAAGTGCTGAAACACCATCCCGACGTGAGAACGCAGCTTCGCCAGATCGGTTTTCTTGTCATTCACTTTGGTGCCGTTGACGACAATCTCGCCTTTCTGCACCGGTTCCAGACCGTTGACGGTTTTAATCAGCGTGGATTTACCGGAGCCGGACGGCCCGCAAACCACAACCACTTCGCCTTTTTTCACTTCGGTGGAGCAATCGGTCAACACCTGAAAGTGACCATACCATTTAGAAACATTTTTCAGGGAAATCATTAGACGGTCCTTTTCTTCAGCCAGCTGACCAACAGCGAAGCACTCAAACTGATAACAAAATAGACAGCACCAGCAAACAGGATCATTTCAACCTGCGTACCATCGCGCTCGCCAATAGTAGATGCGGTGCGGAAGAAGTCCGCGAGGCTCAGGACATAGACCAACGAGGTATCCTGGAACAGCACAATGCCCTGCGTAAGCAGCAACGGAACCATGGCGCGAAACGCCTGCGGCAGGATGATGAGTTTCATCGACTGCCAGTGCGTCATACCCAACGCCAGTGCGGCACTGGACTGCCCACGGGAGATACTCTGGATGCCTGCGCGAATGATTTCTGAATAGTAGGCCGCTTCAAACATTGAAAAGGCCACCATCGCTGAAATCAGGCGGATATCGGTTTTGGGTGACAGGCCGAGCACGTTTTGCAGAAAACCCGGCACGATCAAATAAAACCACAACAGCACCATCACCAGCGGAATGGAGCGGAACACGTTAACGTAACTCTTGGCGAACCAGCGCAGCGGGGCGAAAGTGGACAGGCGCATTACTGCCAACAGCGTTCCCCAGACGATACCGACAACAATCGCAATCGCCGTGATCTTCAGCGTGACGATCAGACCCGCGACCAGGTACGGCAACGAAGGGACGATTGAACTCCAGTCAAATTCGTACATGATTATTTGCCCCCCATATTGCCCGGCAGGCGAATTTTGCGTTCAACCAGGTTCATCACCAACATAATGAAAGCATTAATTAATACATACGCAACGGTGATTGCCGTAAACGATTCCCAGGCATGTGCCGAGTAATCCAGCAATTTCCCTGCCTGTGCTGCCATGTCGACCAGACCGATAGTGGAGGCGATGGCCGAGTTTTTCACCAGGTTCATCATCTCCGAGGTCATCGGCGGCACAATCACGCGATAGGCGTTTGGCAGCAATACATAACGGTAGGTTTGCGGCAGCGTCAGCCCCATCGCCAGACCGGCGTTTTTCTGGCCGCGCGGTAGCGACTGAATCGCGGCGCGTACCTGCTCGCAAACGCGCGCTGCAGTAAACAGCCCCAGGCAGACCATTGAGGAGACGAAGAACTGGATATTCGGATCCAGTTCTGATTTGAACCACATGCCGATATCTTCTGGCAGCAGTTCCGGTACCACCAGGTACCAGGTGAAAAACTGCACGATCAGTGGCACGTTGCGGAACAGTTCGACATATAGGGTGCCAATGCCGGACAAGAAACGGTTAGGGACGGTGCGCAGGATGCCAAACAGGGAACCGACCAGGAAAGCGATAATCCAGGCCGTCACGGAAAGCGCGATGGTGACCTGAAAACCACTCCATAGCCAGCCAAGATAGGTGGTGTTGCCGAACGGGGCCTGTTCAAGAAATATTCCCCAGTTCCAGTCTATGGACATAAATCTACTCCGGAAAAAAAAGGGTAGCAGCGCTACCCTCGAAGATTGTATGAAGAGCGAGTTTTCGTGTTGAGTGGGGAACGACCACTCAGCATATAGTCTGTCCGTGCTACTTCGACAATCGAGAGGGCAGGTAAACCCGCCCCTAATGGTTTTAATTAGTTCAGAGCTTTGTCATTCGGTTCTTTGAACAGCGCTTTCATATCGTCAGAGAGATCGAAATTGAGGTTCATGTTTTTTGGCGGAATTGGGTTTTTAAACCATTTATCGAAGGATTTTTCCGCTGCACCGGATGTCTGCAACTGCGCGATGGTGTCATCCATCAGCTTTTTGAACTCCGGATCGTTTTTACGCAGCATACAGCCATAGGCTTCTTTTGATTGCGGTGTACCAACGATGTCCCAGTTGTCCGGTTTTTTCGCTTTCGCACGTTCACCCGCCAGCAGCGCGTCATCCATCATAAAGGCCACCGCACGGCCGCTTTCCAGCGTACGGAACGAGTCGCCATGGTCTTTCGCGCTGATAATACGCATATCCATTTTCTTTTCGTCGTTCAGCTTGTTCAGCAGAATTTCCGACGTAGTACCGGAAGTTACCACCACGGCTTTGCCTTTCAGGTCAGCGAAGTCTTTAATTGGGCCGCCTTTTTTGGTCAGTAGACGCGTGCCAACCACGAAAATGGTGTCAGAGAACGCCGCTTGTTTCTGACGTTCAACGTTATTGGTGGTGGAACCACATTCAAAATCGAAGGTGCCGTTTTGCAGCAGCGGGATACGGTTTTGTGAAGTGATTGGAATCAGTTTTACCGCCAGATCCGGCTTATTCAGTTTTTTCTTCACGGCTTCAACAATAGCGTTGGAGTAGTCCTGGGAGTAACCCACGACTTTTTGTTCATTGTCGTAGTAGGAGAACGGTACGGAAGATTCGCGGTGACCGACGACGATAACGCCGTTTTTAGCAATTTTAGCCAGCGTAGCTTGTTGATCGGCCGGCGCTGCGTCGGCAGGTTTTGCATCTTCAGCATGCACCAGACCGGCGGACAGTCCCATCACCAGCATCGCGGCGGCCAGTTTACGTAATTGCATATCCAGACTCCTTTATCGTCAGCGCCAGAGACGCGTATTGATACCCATTGTGTGTATTGTGTTTTTGTTGTTCTGCGACAATATCGTGCAGTGTCGTGTGTGTTTGTTACATTCAGTCTGGCTTAATGTAAAGATTTTGCTGCGGTATTGTTTATTTTTGCGAGGCGCGCCGCACCGTTTAGAGGCAAAAATCTCCCATTGCACCAGATTGGTGCTGCTACTGTTTCCTGTTGGTGCGACGTAAGTTGCACATAAGCGGATTTCATAGCTGCCTGATAGATATAAGCAAACCGCATGCCAAAAACGGCTTAATCGTAAATTTTGCGTAGCGAAGAGAGGATGCCCGGCAAGCAGACAGTCACCGGGCAGAACAGCGGGGAAAGGGATTAACGGCGGCGCTGACGCAAGCCCATCACCAGGGCGCCAAAGCCCAGCAGCACGGTGATAATCCACAGCGGCCAGTTGCCCGTGCGGGCATACGGCGTGAGACCAGAGGTGGGCGTCACCTTCGCGGTTAATACTTCGCGAGTAAATTGCGGGATCATCGCCTGGATTTCACCCTGCGGGCCAATGACCGCAGTGATGCCGTTATTGGTGCTACGCAACAGCGGTCGCGCCAGCTCCAGCGCACGCATCCGCGCCATCTGGAAGTGCTGCCACGGGCCGATGGATTTGCCAAACCAGGCGTCGTTCGAGATGGTCAGCAGGAAATCAGTATCCGGGCGGAAATTATCACGCACCTGCTCGCCAAGGATGATTTCGTAGCAGATTGCCGCCGTCAGCGTTAGCCCATGAGCCGTCAGCGGAGGTTGTACATAAGCGCCACGGCTGAAGGAGGACATCGGTAAATCGAAGAACGGTGCCAGCGGGCGCAGAATCGACTCCAGCGGTACAAATTCGCCGAACGGCACCAGATGGTTTTTGTTGTAGCGATCGCTTGAGCTGTAGCTATACGCGTTGTCTTTGCCCAGTGTAATGATGGTGTTGTAGGTATCGTAGCGGTTTTGCTTATTGAGACGTGCATCGACAATCCCGGTGATAAGCGTACTGTTGTTCGCCCGTAGCAGATTATCCATGGCGCTTAAAAAGCGTTGCTGGTTAATTTCCAGATCAGGAATGGCGGACTCCGGCCAGATGATCAGCTGCGATTTACCCATCACTTGCTCACTGGCTTCGCTGTAGATTTTCAGCGTATTGAGCAACTGGTTTTCGTCCCACTTCATCGATTGTGGAATGTTCCCCTGCACCATCGACACCTGAGTGGTGCGCTCCGGCAGCAGTTGATACCACTGGATATAACGCAGCGGGAAGGGCAGAGCGAACAGCACAACGGCGACAACCAGCGGGCGCAAGCGACGTTGCACTACCGCCAGCACCACCAGACCGCTCACCACCATCAGTAAGAAATTGATTGCTTCAACGCCAAGCACCGGTGCAAGGCCTTTCAGCGGCCCATCTATCTGGCTGTAACCAAACTGGAGCCACGGGAAACCGGTCAGCACCCAGCCGCGCAGGAACTCGGTAATTTGCCAGACGACCGGTGCGGCAACGGCCAGGCGCAACCAGGTGGTATGCGGCCACAGACGCGACAAAATACCGGCGAACAGCCCGGTATAGAGCGACAAATAGGCCGCCAGCAGTACCACAAGGAAAATATTGACCGGGCCTGGCATGCCGCCGAACTGGGCGATACTGACATACACCCAGTGCACACCGCTGCCAAACAGACCAAGCCCCCAGAAATAGCCAATCCAGGCAGCCTGTAACGGGCGGCGATTCAGGGTTAAACCCTGTAGACCAATCAGGGAGATAAGTGCGGCGGGCCAGAAGTCATAAGGAGAAAAAGCCAGCGTTCCGCTGGCTCCGAATAACAACGCCAGCAGCAGACGTATGCGCTGGCGCTCAAACAATGCGGCAAATACCATTTACATTACTCATCCAGTTTCGGTTGCGGAGAATCATCCGGCATTCTGACATGGACCTGAATAATACGTCGACTATCAGCCATAGCGACCTTGAATTGGTAACCATCAATGTCAATCGATTCGCCGCGCGCAGGCAAGTGGCCAAACGCCTGCATCACCAGACCGCCAATGGTGTCTACTTCATCATCACTGAAGTGGGTGCCGAAGGTTTCGTTGAAATCTTCAATCGGGGCTAGCGCGCGTACTGTCCAGGTGTGGCGGCTAAGCTGGCGGAAATCGATATCCTCTTCTTCGTCATATTCGTCTTCGATTTCGCCGACAATAAGCTCGAGAATATCTTCAATCGTCACCAGACCGGACACGCCGCCGAACTCATCAATAACGATAGCCATATGGTAGCGCTGGGAACGGAACTCTTTCAGCATGCGATCGACACGCTTGCTTTCCGGCACCACTACCGCCTGGCGTAACACTTTTTCCATGCTGAACGCTTCGGCGTCGCTGCGCATAAAAGGCAGCAAATCCTTAGCCATCAGGATCCCTTCGATGTGATCTTTGTCTTCGCTGATCACCGGAAAACGCGAGTGGGCAGACTCGATAATGACATCGAGACATTCGTCCAGCGTCTGGTTGCGTTTCAGGGTAATCATTTGGGAGCGGGGGATCATGATGTCGCGAACGCGCTGGTCCGCAATATCCATTACCCCTTCCAGCATGTCGCGCGTATCGTTGTCGATAAGCTCGTTCTGCCCGGAGTCTCGGATCAGTTCCAGCAGTTCATCACGGTTTTTCGGTTCGCCGTGAAAGAGCTGGCTGAGTAAAAGGGAGAAGAATCCCTTTTTGTTGTTGGTGTTGTCGCTACTGTGTGAGTTATCGTCGCTCATGGCGTCGTGTGGGTTCTCGTGTTGGTTAATCTGTCGCTCGTCGCGCGTAAACTCAGCGCCGGACGGCATTTATAGTGAGTGGAGCGCAGTAATCTGCGCGCCAACTTACTCTTTCTCGGAAATGTACGGATCCTCATAGCCCAGAGCAAGCATTATCTCTGTCTCGATCCCTTCCATCTCTTCGGCTTCATCGTCTGCGATATGGTCGTAACCGAGCAGGTGTAAACTGCCGTGCACCACCATGTGCGCCCAGTGAGCATCCAGCGGTTTGCCTTGCTCCTGGGCTTCCTGTTCCACAACCTGGCGGCAAATAATCAAATCACCAAGTAGCGGCATTTCGATCCCTGGCGGTGCTTCAAACGGGAAAGAGAGCACGTTAGTCGGCTTATCTTTCCCACGGTAGGTCAGGTTCAGTTCGTGGCTTTCCGCATTTTCGACCAGGCGAATGGTGACTTCCGCTTCTTCCTGAAATTGCGGAATAACGGCGTCAAGCCACTTCTGGAACTGCGCTTCTTCCGGCAGGCCGCTGTTATCTTCACATGCCAACTGTAGATCAAGGATCACCTGACTCATTTCTGCTCCTGCTCCTGGGTTTCGCGTTTGCGCTCGGCGGCCAGTTCTGCTTTACGTTTCTGTTCGGCTTCTTCCCACGCTTCATAGGCGATAACAATGCGGGCAACCACTGGATGGCGTACGACATCTTCACTGTGGAAGAAGTTAAAGCTGATTTCGTCGACGTTCGCCAGCACCTCAATGGCGTGACGCAAACCGGATTTGGTGTTGCGCGGCAGATCAATCTGCGTGACGTCGCCTGTGATCACCGCTTTGGAGTTAAAACCAATACGCGTCAGGAACATTTTCATCTGTTCGATGGTGGTGTTCTGGCTCTCATCAAGAATGATAAACGCGTCGTTTAGCGTACGGCCGCGCATATAGGCTAACGGCGCGACTTCAATAACGTTACGCTCAATCAGCTTTTCGACGCGTTCAAAGCCAATCATCTCAAACAGCGCGTCATACAATGGGCGCAGATAAGGATCGACTTTTTGGCTGAGATCGCCGGGCAGGAAGCCGAGTTTTTCACCCGCTTCTACCGCCGGGCGTGTCAACAGAATGCGGCGCACTTCCTGACGCTCCAGCGCATCCACCGCAGCGGCGACGGCAAGGTAGGTTTTACCGGTGCCCGCCGGACCCACGCCGAAGGTGATGTCATGGTCAAGAATATTGGCGACGTACTGCGCCTGGTTCGGCGTGCGCGGTTTAATCACGCCACGCTTGGTTTTGATATGAATTGCTTTGCCGTAGTCCGGCACGCTTTCGGCGCTCTGCTCCAGCACGCGCGCTTCTTTGATAGCCAGATGGATCTGTTCCGGTTCGATATCCTGGATCTGACCGCGCATTGGGGCGGTATCGACATATAGGGTGCGCAGAATATCGGCCGCGGCATTAACGCAAATTTCTCGTCCGGTGAGTTTGAAGTGATTATCGCGGCGGTTGATTTCGATGCCCAGTCGCCGCTCCAGTTGTTTGATGTTGTCGTCAAACGGGCCGCACAGACTTAGCAGACGTGCGTTGTCCGCTGGCTCAAGGGTAATTTCACGCGTATCTATATTCAAACTGTTCCTCTTTTCGATGTGTCGAGGGCTATGCCCATTAGGGAATTATTCACGGCATATAAAGAAGTCGCAAGCATTGCGCAAGATGTTGGGGTCGGCGAGGGGAAAAGCAAGGCCTGCCAGATAGGGCAGGCCGGTGGCATTATGGTTGGTACAGACCGACGCCGAGATCGTTCTCTTTACGCGTACGGGCAATAACAGATTGCGGTGATTCCACCACGCGCAGTCCCATTTCCTCTTCGGTACGCACCAGCACGCCGCGCAGGGAGTTCGGGTAGACATCGACGATTTCCACATCGACAAATTTACCGATCATCTCCGGCTTGCCTTCGAAGTTCACCACGCGGTTATTTTCGGTGCGGCCGGACAGCTCCATGATGTTCTTACGCGAAGTACCTTCTACCAGGATGCGCTGGGTCGTGCCGAGCATACGGCGGCTCCAGGCCATCGCCTGTTGGTTAATACGCTCTTGCAGAATGTACAGGCGCTGTTTTTTCTCCTCTTCCGGCACATCATCTACCATATCGGCAGCGGGCGTGCCCGGGCGTGCGGAGAAGATAAAGCTGTAGCTCATGTCGAAGTTAACATCGGCAATCAGCTTCATGGTTTTTTCGAAGTCTTCGGTGGTTTCACCCGGGAAGCCGACGATAAAATCGGAGCTAATCTGAATGTCCGGCCGCGCCTCGCGCAGCTTACGGATGATCGCTTTGTATTCCAGTGCGGTATGCGTGCGGCTCATCAGGTTCAGTATGCGGTCAGAACCACTCTGCACAGGCAGATGCAGGAAGCTCACCAGCTCCGGGGTGTCACGATAGACATCAATAATGTCATCGGTAAACTCAATCGGGTGGCTGGTGGTGAAACGGATACGGTCGATACCATCAATAGCGGCGACCAGGCGCAGCAATTCAGCAAAGGTGCCGATGCTACCATCGTAGTTTTCACCACGCCAGGCATTCACGTTCTGGCCGAGCAGATTCACTTCACGTACGCCCTGTGCCGCCAGTTGCGCGATCTCAAACAGGATGTCGTCGGCAGGGCGGCTGACTTCTTCACCACGGGTATAAGGCACCACGCAGTAAGTGCAGTATTTGTTACAGCCTTCCATTATTGATACAAACGCGGTCGGGCCTTCGGCACGCGGTTCCGGTAAGCGATCGAATTTTTCAATTTCCGGGAAGCTGATATCGACCACCGGGCTACGGGTGCCACGTACGGAATTGATCATTTCCGGCAAGCGGTGCAGGGTTTGCGGCCCAAAAATAATGTCGACATAGTGCGCGCGCTGGCGAATATGATCGCCTTCCTGAGACGCTACGCAGCCGCCAACACCGATAATCAGATCGGGGTTTTTCTCTTTCAGCAGCTTCCAGCGGCCTAACTGATGGAAGACTTTTTCCTGAGCCTTTTCACGGATTGAGCAGGTATTAAGCAGCAGCACATCCGCTTCTTCCGCCACCTCGGTCAGTTGATAGCCGTGAGTGGCATCCAGCAGATCGGCCATCTTCGATGAATCGTATTCGTTCATCTGACAGCCCCAGGTTTTTATGTGGAGTTTTTTTGTCATCGACTTGCTCTTGCTTAAGTTCGTATACGCTGAGTATGACGGGTATCAGCCAGGATTGCAGGCCGCGTATTGTAATGCTTTGGTCGCGTGCTGACCAGTATGACGGTTGTCAGCCTCAAGGGGTAAAAAATCCGGTAAACTTGACGGATTATCGTTGAAGGATAAGTAGCCATGACAAATCAATCCACTGAAGTTGCTATCGTCGGCGGCGGAATGGTCGGCGGAGCGCTGGCACTGGGGCTGGCGCAACATGGTTTTGCCGTGACCGTGATTGAAAAACAGGAGCCCGCGGAGTTTGATGCAACGTTGCCGCCGGACGTACGCATTTCGGCAATCAGTGCCGCATCGGTGGCGTTGCTGCGAGGCCTGGGCGTCTGGGAGAACATTCAGTCCATGCGCTGCCATCCATATCGGCAACTGGAAACCTGGGAGTGGGAAAATGCGCATGTGGTGTTCGACGCTCGCGAGCTGAAGTTGCCGCTGCTCGGTTATATGGTGGAAAACACGGTGCTACAGCGTGCGTTGTGGGAGGCGTTACAGGCGCACCCGCAGGTAACGCTGCTCACGGCGAAAGAATTAACTGCATTGCATGCATACAACGAAGGTCAGCAACTCACGTTTGCGGATGGTAACACGTTAACGGCGAAGCTGGTGGTAGGGGCCGATGGCGCGAATTCCTGGGTACGGCAAGCGGCGGGGATTGGCATTCACGCCTGGCAGTATCAGCAATCCTGCATGTTGATTACCGTTCAGTGCGAACACGAAGCGGGTGACAGCACCTGGCAGCATTTTACGCCGGATGGCCCGCATGCTTTTTTGCCGCTGTTTGATAACTGGGCGTCGCTGGTGTGGTATGACACCCCGGCGCGTATCCGCCAGTTACAGACATTGACGATGGTGCAACTGGAGCAAGAGATTGCCCGACATTTCCCGGCGCGCTTAGGTGCCGTTAAACCGGTCGCCGCAGCCTCTTTTCCGCTGACTCGCCGTCATGCGCTGCAGTATGTCAGGCCGGGGCTGGCGCTGGTGGGAGACGCGGCGCATACCATTCATCCGTTGGCCGGGCAGGGCGTTAATCTGGGGTATCGCGATGTGGATGCGTTGCTGGATGTATTGACCAGTGCGCGTTCGCACGGTGAAGTCTGGGCCAGTCAGCAGATTCTAAAACGCTATCAAACGCGGCGTATGGCGGATAACTTTATTATGCAAAGCGGGATGGATCTATTTTACGCCGGGTTTAATAACTCCCTCGGCCCGGTGCGACTGCTGCGTAATATCGGTCTGATGGCGGCGGAACGCGCAGGCGTGTTGAAACGGCAGGCGCTGAAGTACGCATTAGGATTGTAAAAGGTCTGCGGGCGCAGCACCCGCAGTACTCACATAATTGCCAATAATTTATCCAGTGCCGTGTGCGCGCCTTTTTTGTCGATAAAAAAAGCCTGATACCCGTCAATCCCTTCAACCTGTTGCAGTGCCCATTCGCCATTGTGCATTTTGCGCAGCAACCGCACTGTGCGGTAAAGCGGCACCAGCAGAATAATCAGCGCCACGAAGGCTGCCGCTCCATAGCTCGTGGAGAGCGGGTTTGCGCTGGCCTGTTGCACCAGTAGCGCGACAGACGCAACTTGCAGCACGAGTCTTGTGAGCAGTGTCCGCATACAGAATTGCTGCAGGCGCTGTGGCGTAGAGAAGCAGGGGTTTTTCAGTGATGAGCGTGTTTCCTGCACCGGAATGCCCTGCACATACACCGTCCAGTGAGTTGTCTCCTTCAGCAGCAGAGCCTGGCCGCTTTCGCTCAGCGTATGCAGACGCATGGATATGACAACCGGGAAGACCAACCCCATACAGAGGCCATAAAAGATCGGCGCGGAGAGGCCCATAAAAGCAAGACCGAAACCGGTGACCACAAAGAGTACATACAGCGGGGCATAAATTAGCAGGGCAGTGTTTTGATAGTTCATCATGCTGACTCAGAGGAGAATGGCGGGTAAATTACCATACGTTTTATGCAGTGATTAACTACCAACATCCGGGGATGTGTAGAAAACAAAAAAGCCCGCCTAAGCGAGCTTTTTTGTTTTGTTGGCTGGGGTACGAGGATTCGAACCTCGGAATGGTGGAATCAGAATCCACTGCCTTACCGCTTGGCGATACCCCAAAAGTGCGTTCGCGAAAGCAAACGTCTTTGAGATGGCTGGGGTACGAGGATTCGAACCTCGGGATGGTGGAATCAGAATCCACTGCCTTACCGCTTGGCGATACCCCAACAAATCTTTTTCAGGCTTAACGTTTTAACATTAGACCTTAAATATGGTGGCTACGACGGGAATCGAACCTGTGACCCCAGCATTATGAGTGCTGTGCTCTAACCAGCTGAGCTACGTAGCCAAGTTTTACTGCTTTCCCAGTCATCGACTGGCTGGGGTACCTGGATTCGAACCAGGGAATGCCGGTATCAAAAACCGGTGCCTTACCGCTTGGCGATACCCCAACGACTAGTGCTTTTCGCAGGAGTCGAAGAAGAGATGGCTGGGGTACCTGGATTCGAACCAGGGAATGCCGGTATCAAAAACCGGTGCCTTACCGCTTGGCGATACCCCATCCGTGCAACGCTTACTTGGGAATGGTGCGGGAGGCGAGACTTGAACTCGCACACCTTGCGGCGCCAGAACCTAAATCTGGTGCGTCTACCAATTTCGCCACTCCCGCAAAAAAGATGGTGGCTACGACGGGAATCGAACCTGTGACCCCAGCATTATGAGTGCTGTGCTCTAACCAGCTGAGCTACGTAGCCATCTTTTTTCGCGTTACCTTATCGGCGTTGCGGGGCGCATTATGCGTATTGGGCCTTACAGCGTCAATACCTTTTTCATCGAAAATTGCCGGAATGTGACTGTTTGGTTAGGTTGCGAACAGCATGACGCTTTATTGGGCGAAAATTGATTTTATTCATTAAATCAGCGCACAAAAAACAACAGGCCCCGCAGGGCCTGTAAGAATAACCATTACTTATTAATAAGCTGACTGGTGAATACCTACCGCGCGACCTGACGGATCGTTCATGGTTTTGAAGGCTTCGTCCCATTCAAACGCTTTCGCGGAAGAACAGGCAACGGATGGACCGCCAGGAACGCATTCCGCGGCACTTGCCAGCGGGAACAGCTCTTCAAAAATTTCACGGTACAGATACGCTTCTTTCGATGCTGGCGTGTTGTACGGGAAACGGTAGCTGGCCGTTGCCAGTTGTTGATCCGTTACCTGCTGCGCGGCGACTTCTTTCAGCGTATCGATCCAGCTGTAACCAACGCCGTCGGAGAACTGCTCTTTTTGACGCCATGCCACGCTTGCCGGCAGGTAGGATTCAAAACATTCGCGCAGAATGTGTTTCTCCATTTTGCCGTTGCTGCCGCACATTTTGTCTTCCGGATTGATACGCATGGCCACGTCGAGGAATTTTTTATCCAGGAACGGTACACGCGCTTCCACACCCCAGGCGGACATCGCTTTGTTTGCACGGGCGCAGTCAAACATATGCAGGGCCTGCAGTTTACGCACGGTTTCTTCGTGCAACTCTTTGGCATCTGGCGCTTTATGGAAATAGAGATAACCGCCAAACACTTCATCGGAACCTTCGCCGGAGAGCACCATTTTGATGCCCATCGCTTTGATTTTACGCGACATCAGATACATCGGGGTTGAGGCGCGAATCGTCGTCACGTCATAGGTTTCAATGTGGTAAATCACATCGCGAATCGCATCCAGCCCTTCCTGCACGGTGAAATGAATTTCATGGTGTACGGTGCCAAGATGGTTGGCGACTTCCTGCGCCGCTTTCAGATCCGGCGCGCCTTTCAGACCAACAGCGAAGGAGTGAAGTTGCGGCCACCAGGCTTCTGATTTCTCCTGATCTTCAACGCGACGGGCTGCGAATTTTTTGGTAATTGCGGAAATGACCGAAGAGTCCAGACCGCCGGAAAGCAGCACGCCGTATGGTACATCGGACATCAGGTGGCTTTTCACCGCGTCTTCCAGCGCCTGGCGCAGTTCCGCTTTGTCGGTCACGTTGTCTTTTACTGCATCGTAGTCAAACCAGTCGCGCTGATAATAAGAGCGGATTTCACCGTCTTTGCTCCACAGGTAGCTGCCTGCCGGGAACTCTTTAATGGTGCGGCAAACCGGCACCAGCGCTTTCATTTCTGACGCCACGTACAAGTTGCCGTGTTCGTCGTGGCCCATATACAGCGGAATGATACCGATATGGT
Source organism: Kosakonia sacchari SP1 (assembly GCF_000300455.3). Lineage (NCBI taxonomy): Bacteria > Pseudomonadati > Pseudomonadota > Gammaproteobacteria > Enterobacterales > Enterobacteriaceae > Kosakonia > Kosakonia sacchari. The sequence continues at coordinate 3,432,976 of NZ_CP007215.2, read as the reverse complement.
CGCGGCCAATCAGGTAAGCATCTTTTTCACTGTCGTACAGCGCGAAAGCGAACATGCCTTGCAGGTCGTCGAGGAATTCCGGCCCTTTTTCCTGATACAGCGCGAGGATCACTTCGCAGTCAGAACCGGTCTGGAATGCGTAACGGTCGCCATATTCTGCGCGCAGCGCCTGGTGGTTATAAATTTCACCGTTCACCGCCAGCGCATGTGTTTTCTTTTCGTTGTAGAGCGGCTGTGCCCCGGCGTTAACGTCGACAATAGAGAGTCGTTCGTGCGCCAGAATAGCTTTATCACTTGCATAAACACCGGACCAGTCCGGGCCGCGGTGGCGCATCAGTCGGGATAATTCCAGCGCTTTTTTACGTAATTCGACCGCGTCGGTTTTAATATCCAGTACGCCAAAAATTGAACACATAGACTTCTCCGTTAACCTTGAGTGCAAAGCTGTAATGTTGTGTGCTTGCAGTCAAAATGCCGCAAAAACGGGGCAGGGCGCAAGCCTTTTACCGCGCTGAAAGTAAAAAGTGCAATGATGATTATTGAATGCTGAAAAAAGAGTATGCAAAAGACGCTATTATTGATGAATCGCCAAAATAATGCGCATTTTATTGAATGATGTTCTTTTTGGCAGGGGTGAAAATAAAAAACCACGTCCGAAGACGTGGTGAAGTTTAGATAACGTCGATTTCCGCGACCGAGGGATAAATCCACGACGGGCGAAACGGCATGCTGTCGATATCATCAATGCGCGATACGCCGGAGAGTACCAGGATGGTTTCAAGCCCGGCCTGAAAGCCCGCCAGGATATCGGTACGCAGGTTATCACCCACAATCACTGTCTGTTCTGAGTGCGCCTGCATGGTATTCAGTGCCGCACGGATGATCCACGGGCTGGGTTTGCCGACATAGAAAGGTTTACGCCCGGAAATTTTTTCGATGCCGGCGCACAGCGCGCCGCAGGCCGGATAATATCCGCGCCCGTGGGTGTCCGGGTTGGTGGCGATAAAGCGCGCGCCATTCGCCACGAAGAACGCAGCCTTATGCATCATTTCCCAGTTATAGGAACGGGTCTCGCCAACGATGACAAAATCTGGGTTGATATCGGTAATGGTAAAACCGGCTTTGTAAAGCTCGTGGATCAGTGCGCCTTCGCCCACCACATAGGCTTTTTTCCCTTCCTGGCGCTTAAGGAAATCGGCGGTTGCCATCGCAGAGGTATAAAAGACGCTGGCAGGCACATCAATCCCAGCAGAGACAAAGCGGTTCGCCAGATCCTGGCCGGTTTGCGAAGGGTAGTTGGTCAGCAATACCAGCGGCATGCCTTTTTCAAGGATGCGGGTGATGAACTCAGCAGCACCCGGCACGGCAACGTTGTCGTGCATCAGCACGCCGTCAATATCACAGATTACATTCTGAATGGTCATGGACTGTCCGGATAAAAAAATAAGTATTAACGATAGACGCTGTCAGTTTTCCAGCAAACGTTGCAGCAGCAGACCGTTCAGCATAGCGCGTTTCACCAGCGCAAACGCGCCGATCGCCGAGCGGTGATCCAGCGCGGAAGGTACCACCGGCAAGTTTTTGCGAAACGCTTTTAACGCCTGAGTGTTAATGCACGCCTCAATGGCCGGGAGCAGCACTTTTTCTGCTTCGACAATTTCCCCTGCGATCACCACTTTCTGCGGATTAAACAGGTTTATGGCAATGGCGATGGTTTTACCCAAATGGCGGCCAACATATTCAATCACTTCACAGGCCAGCGCATCGCCTTTGTTGGCGGCTTTACAGATGGTCTTGATTGAGCAATCTTCCAGCGTCAGGCGACTCTGGTAGCCCTGTTCTAACAGGTGACGAACGCGGTGTTCTATCGCGGCATTGGCGGCGATAGTTTCCAGACAGCCAAAGTTGCCGCAGTGACAGCGTTCGCCCAGCGGCTCGACTTGCACGTGCCCAATTTCGCCGACGTTGCCGTTACGGCCAATAAAAATACGCCCGTTAGAGATAATCCCGGCGCCCGTCCCACGGTGCACACGCACCAGAATGGAGTCTTCACAATCCTGGCTTGCCCCAAAATAGTGCTCGGCCAGCGCCAGGCTACGAATGTCATGCCCGACAAAACAGGTCAATTTGAAGCGTTCTTCCAGTGCTTCCACCAGTGCCCAGTTTTCAACCTGAATGTGCGGCATATAGCGAATCACCCCGCTTTCCGGGTCTACCAGACCCGGCAGAATCACGGAAATCGCGATCAGTTCGCGGATTTTGCGTTGGCTGGTTTCAAGAAAGTGGCTGATGGTGTTGAGCAGCGCATGTTCCAGCGTTTCCTGGGTACGTTCGGGCAGCGGGTAATGCTCTTCTGCCAGCACTTTGCTGCTTAAATCGTACAAGGTCAGTGTGGTGTCGTAACGCCCGAGGCGTACACCGATAGCCTGGAAACTGCGGGTTTCGGTAACAATGGAGATAGCGCGGCGGCCTCCGGTGGAGGCCTGCTGATCGACTTCTTTGATCAGCCCGCGTTCGATAAGCTGGCGCGTGATTTTTGTCACGCTAGCGGGAGCTAGCTGGCTTTGTTCGGCAATTTGAATGCGCGAAATGGGGCCGTGTTGGTCAATCAGGCGGTAAACCGCCGCGCTGTTAAGCTGCTTTACGAGGTCAACGTTACCGATTTGAGCTTGTCCGCCTGATGTCATACCGTCTCTTTATGCAGTGACGACCTCGTTGCCATTAACGATGGTCTTGATGATTTTATAATCGCGCGTGAACGCCGTCAGGTTCGCCACTTTCCCCGCGGCGAGACTTCCCAGCTTTTCGTCAACGCCAATGGCGCGAGCGGGGTAGAGTGTTGCCATACGCAGCGCTTCATCCAGCGCAATGCCGACATGCTCCACCAGATTTCGCACCCCTTCGATCATCGTCAGGGAGGAACCGCTCAGCGTTCCGTTTTCGTCCACGCACAGTCCATTACGGTAGTATATTGTTTTGCCAGCAAAAATGAACTGCTCAATATTCGCCCCAGCTGGCGCTGTCGCGTCAGTTACCAGGCAAAGTTTGTCGCCTTTCAATCGCTTAGCATTACGGATATTAACGTAATCGACATGCAGGCCATCTGCAATCACGCCGCAGTAAACGTCTGTGTCATCAAGCACTGCGCCTGCCAGACCAGGTTCACGGCCGGTAATGTATGGCATCGCATTATATAAATGTGTGGCGAACGTGATCCCAGCGCGGAAACCGGCTTTTGCTTCTTTCAGCGTGGCATTGGAGTGACCGGCAGAAACGACGATGCCTGCGTCAGCTAACTGGCGAATCACCTCGGTGCCCGCCATTTCCGGGGCCAGCGTTACTTTGGTGATCACATCCGCGTTCTGGCACAGGAAGTCAACTAACGCCGGATCCGGTTTACGCACGAATTCCGGGTTGTGCGTGCCTTTTTTAACAATATTCAGCCACGGCCCTTCCAGATGAAGGCCCAGCGCCTGATGCGGGTATTTAGCCAGGTAATCGCGCATCACCTGCACGCCCTGTTTCATTAATTCATCGCTGGTGGTAATCAGCGTCGGCAGGTAGCTGGTGCAGCCGGATTTCTCATTCGCCTGCTGCATGATTTCCAGTGTTTTTACGCTAACGGCTTCTGCGGTGTCGTTAAACTGTACGCCGCCACAGCCGTTGAGCTGCACATCGATAAAACCGGGGGCAAGGATGGCACCATTCAGCGAGCGTTGTTCAATTCCTGTTGGCAGCTCAGCCAGCGGACAAAGGCGTTCAATCAGACCATTGGCGATGACCAGCGCATGGTCATCCAGAATTTCATGGCCGGTGTAGATCCGGCCCTGGGTTAAAGCATACATAACTACCCCCGGTTAACTAGGTATACCACTCCGCAGGATCCGCCTCGCGGAGCGGGAACTGACTTACAGACCTTTAATATTTTCCGCTTCTAACTCGTTGAAGTATTTCAACGTTTTCACTTTCAGCTCCATCGTGGACGGTTCGTCGCAGACGATGACGGCTTTCGGATGTAACTGCAGGCAACTGATGGTCCACATGTGGTTAACGTTGCCCTCAACAGCCGCCTGCAGCGCCTGTGCTTTAACACCGCCGAGCACCAGGATCATCACTTCTTCGGCATCCAGCAATGTGCCCACGCCCACGGTCAGTGCGTATTTTGGCACCTGATTAACGTCACCATCAAAGAAGCGAGAGTTCGCCACGCGGGTGTCATGGGTCAGGGTTTTAATACGGGTGCGCGAAGCCAGCGAAGACGCCGGTTCGTTAAACGCAATGTGCCCATCGTTGCCTACGCCACCCATAAACAGGTGAATTTTGCCGTAAGAACGGATTTTTTCTTCATAACGGCGACATTCTGCGTCAATATCCGGCGCGTTGCCATCGAGCAGGTTAATATTTTCAGCCGGAATATCAACGTGATCGAAGAAATTGCGGTGCATAAAGCTGTGGTAGCTTTCCGGGTGATCTTTCGGCAAGCCGACATACTCATCCATGTTGAAGGTGACAACATGCTGGAAACTGACCTGGCCTGCTTTGTGCATCTCAACTAACGCTTTGTACGCGGTGAGCGGGGTTCCACCGGTCGGTAAGCCGAGAATAAACGGACGGTCTGCGGTCGGTTTGAACGCGTTGATACGATTGACGATATGGCGGGCTGCCCATTTGCCGACTTGTTCAGCTGTCGCCAGGGGAATCAGTCTCATTGTTCACCTCAAAAGTTAAATGAAGAAAGTTGGCGGAATGCGTGCTAACTCAGCGTTAAGCGTAACCTGGTTCGCGACAGAGAGAAGGGAGCAATCCGTCCTGATATTTTTAATCATAAAATAAGTTTTACCTGTTTGCCAGTGATTGGGAGGGTGATTGACGATACTTAGTGATTTTAATCACAGAAAATACGCTTTTAATTTGCGAGGCGAATTAATTTTTCACACACTCTGTCAGGTAGTGAGAAAATAGCCGTGATTTCAGGGTTAGTGACACAATAAAAAACGACTGTTTCAGTGAGCTCTCATCGGGTTCATAGGGGGAATAAAAGTGAGTATTCTAGGTTATCTGCAAAAGATCGGCCGCGCGCTAATGGTGCCTGTCGCCACGCTGCCTGCGGCGGCAATTCTGATGGGCGTCGGCTACTGGATTGACCCGGTCGGCTGGGGTGGTCAAAACGCACTGGCGGCGTTTTTCATCCAGTCTGGCTCCGCCATTATCGACAATATGGGCGTACTGTTCGCGGTGGGTGTCGCTTACGGTATGTCAAAAGACAAAGATGGTGCCGCTGCGCTGGCTGGCTTTGTCGGCTTCCTGGTTCTGACCACGCTCTGTTCACCGGCAGCAGTGGCAATGATCCAAAAAATCCCTGCGGATCAAGTTCCGGCCGCGTTTGGCAAAATCAAAAACCAGTTTGTCGGTATTCTGGTGGGGATTATTGCAGCTGAACTGTATAACCGCTTTAGCAGCGTTGAGCTGCCGAAAGCGCTCTCCTTCTTTAGCGGCCGCCGTCTGGTGCCGATTCTCACCTCGTTTGTGATGATCGTTGTTGCTTTCATCATGATGTATATCTGGCCGGTCGTATTTAGCGGTCTGGTGGAGTTTGGTGAAAGCATTCAGAAACTCGGCTCCGTGGGCGCTGGCGTTTACGCCTTCTTTAACCGCCTGTTAATTCCGGTCGGTTTGCACCACGCGCTCAACTCCGTGTTCTGGTTTGACGTCGCGGGCATTAACGATATTCCTAACTTCCTCGGTGGCGCGCAGTCTATCGAAGCCGGTAAAGCGGTGGTCGGCATCACTGGCCGTTACCAGGCGGGCTTCTTCCCGATCATGATGTTCGGCCTGCCAGGTGCGGCGCTGGCGATTTACCACTGCGCACGTCCGGAAAACAAAGCCAAAGTGCTGGGTATCATGATGGCGGGCGCGTTTGCCTCGTTCTTTACCGGTATCACCGAACCGCTGGAATTCTCCTTTATGTTCGTTGCGCCGGTACTGTATGTGATCCATGCCGTGCTGACGGGGATCTCCGTATTTATCGCTGCCAGCATGCACTGGATTGCCGGTTTCGGCTTCAGCGCCGGTCTAGTGGATATGGTGCTCTCCTCGCGTAACCCGCTGGCAACCCAGTGGTGGATGCTGATCCCGCAAGGTCTGGTGTTCTTTGTTATCTATTATGTGGTTTTCCGTTTCGCTATCACTAAGTTCAACATGCTGACGCCGGGTCGTGAACTGGCCGTTGCAGGTGATGAAACTGATGGTCAGGATGTCAATGTCAGCGGTAACACCGAGCAGGATGTGAGTGGCCTGGCGCGTCAGTACATCGCCGCGATTGGGGGTTCTTCTAACCTGACCGGCATTGACGCCTGTATCACTCGTCTGCGTTTAACGGTGAAAGACTCTTCGCTGGTGAACGAATCCATGGCGAAACGTCTTGGCGCCTCCGGTGTTATTCGCCTGAACAAAACCGGCGTGCAGATTATCGTTGGTTTCGTGGCGGAAAAAATTGCCGATGCAATGAGAACGGCAGGCGATGTCCCGGCGGCAGGTAATGCTGCGCCCGCAGCGGCTCCGGCGGCAGCGGTAAAGCCGCAGGCGGTACCGAACGCGACAACCATCGCTGAGTTGGTATCGCCTGTAACCGGTGAACTGGTGGCGCTGGATCAAGTGCCGGATGAAGCCTTTGCCAGCAAAGCAGTTGGTGACGGCGTGGCGGTGAAACCGACGGATAAAATCGTAGTTTCTCCGGCAGCGGGCACCATCGTGAAAATCTTCAACACTAACCACGCGTTCTGCCTGGAAACTGAGAAAGGCGCGGAAATCGTTGTCCATATGGGCATTGATACCGTTGCGCTGGGCGGTCAGGGCTTTACTCGCCTGGTTGAAGAAGGCGCGGAAGTGGTGGCGGGGCAGCCGATCCTCGAAATGGATCTGGAGTACCTCAACGCCAATGCCCGTTCGATGATTAGCCCGGTGGTGGTCAGCAATATTGACGACTTTAGCGGCCTGGTTATCAAGGCGCAGGGCGCGGTGGTTGCTGGTCAGACGCCGCTGTTTGAAATTAAAGGCTAATGGCTCCTGAGTAAGCTTTCATGCCTTAAGCGGCGGGGGATTATCCTCCGCCGCTTTTTTTTGCCTTGCATTTAATCAGTGCCATACTGATGTCGCTTTTATTAGGGGGATGAGGATGAAAAGGATAATTTGCGCGTTCTGTATCGCACTGACGTTAAGCGGCTGTATTCCACGTTACGCCACGCTGCGCCCACACTATGACGTGGATGTGCGTAATCCGGCCGGGGAGCCGATCTCAACGGCAATGATGTGGGTGAGCACCGGGCGTTCACCGCCGGGGTATTATCCACCGCCGGAAGCGTTTCGTGCTGATCGGCAAGGGCATATTGAGGTGGAGAAAAAATCCCAGTGGGAAAATATGATTTTCTTTTTGCACGGGACGAATTTCTACTCGTGGGGCTGGTGTATTGAAGCGCCGGGTTATGTTCCGCAAAACGGACAGGGTGATGAGATTGAGAGCCCGGTCATCCTTAAACCGACCACGCAAGATTTACGCTGCCGACAAGCGCAGGACGTAGCTGAAGACCTTTCTCCTGGGCATCAGTGATTTGTATAAGTAAAGGTTGTTTCCTGCGTCCTCTTATTAGATCATATGCCGTTATACGTTGTTTACGCCTTGAGGAACCTGTGATGAGTGAGGCAGAAGCCCGCCCGACTAACTTTATTCGCCAGATCATTGATGAAGATCTGGCCAGTGGTAAGCACACTACCGTCCATACCCGTTTTCCGCCGGAGCCGAATGGTTATTTGCACATTGGCCACGCGAAATCGATCTGCCTGAACTTTGGTATCGCGCAAGATTACCAGGGGCAGTGCAACCTGCGTTTCGATGACACAAACCCTGCAAAAGAAGACATCGAATACGTTGAATCTATTAAGAACGACGTGCAATGGTTGGGCTTTCACTGGTCTGGCGATATCTGCTACTCCTCGGATTACTTCGACAAGCTGTACGAATACGCGATTGAGCTTATCAACAAAGGCCTGGCCTACGTTGACGAGCTCTCCGCTGATGAGATCCGTGAATATCGCGGTACGTTGACTGCACCGGGTAAGAACAGCCCGTATCGCGATCGCAGCGTGGAAGAGAACCTGGCGCTGTTTGAAAAAATGCGCGCGGGTGGCTTCGAAGAGGGTAAAGCGTGCCTGCGCGCGAAGATCGACATGGCGTCGCCGTTTATCGTGATGCGCGATCCGGTGTTGTACCGCATTAAATTTGCTGAACATCACCAGACCGGTAACAAGTGGTGCATCTATCCGATGTACGACTTTACCCACTGCATCAGCGATGCGCTGGAAGGCATTACTCATTCGCTGTGTACGCTGGAGTTCCAGGATAACCGCCGCCTGTATGACTGGGTGCTGGATAACATCACCATCCCGGTTCACCCGCGCCAGTACGAGTTTTCGCGCCTGAATCTGGAATACACCGTGATGTCCAAGCGCAAGCTGAACCTGCTGGTCACTGACAAGCATGTTGAAGGCTGGGACGATCCGCGTATGCCGACTATCTCCGGTCTGCGCCGCCGTGGTTACACCGCAGGCTCTATCCGCGAATTCTGCAAACGTATCGGCGTCACCAAACAGGACAACACCATTGAGATGGCTTCTCTGGAGTCCTGCATCCGTGAAGATCTGAACGAAAACGCTCCGCGTGCGATGGCGGTTATCGATCCGGTGAAACTGGTTATCGAAAATTATCCGCAGGACAACAGCGAAATCGTTAGCATGCCGAATCATCCGAATAAGCCGGAAATGGGCACGCGTGACGTGCCGTTTAGCGGTGAAATCTGGATCGATCGCGCTGACTTCCGCGAAGAAGCTAACAAACAGTATAAACGTCTGGTGCTGGGTAAAGAGGTTCGCCTGCGTAACGCTTATGTCATCAAAGCAGAACGCGTGGAGAAAGATGCCGACGGCAACATCACTACTATTTTCTGTTCTTACGATGCGGACACGCTGAGCAAAGATCCGGCCGATGGCCGCAAAGTGAAAGGGGTTATCCACTGGGTTAGCGCACAGCATGCGCTGCCGGTCGAAATCCGCCTTTACGATCGTCTGTTCAGTGTGCCGAACCCGGGCGCTGCCGAAGATTTCCTGGCGACCATCAACCCGGAATCGCTGGTCATCAAGCAAGGCTATGCGGAACCGTCGCTGAAAGAAGCACAAGCGGGTAAAGCGTATCAGTTCGAACGTGAAGGTTACTTCTGCCTCGATAGCCGTTATGCAACCGCTTCCAAACTGGTGTTCAACCGCACCGTGGGTCTGCGTGATACCTGGGCGAAAATCGGTGACTGAGTAAGTCAACCAGAAACAATTGTGTTAAAGCGCCGCTTCCAGCGGCGTTTTTTTTTGCTTATCGATTAGGTTGTTACACTTTATATACATTCGCGTCGCGAATTAATGTATCTTCTTATTGATGTCTGCATTGAACAGCTGGAAAGCATTCTCGTGGTTTTAAAAGTCAATTTTAATGTGTAATCGCTATCAATTAGCATTAATCTCTTTGTTTTGCTGGTTTTTGTTTGTTGTTTTCCTGTTTTGTGTAACATGTTTCAAAACACTACGTAATATGTGCTCTTCGTCATAATCCTGTCATTTTGCCGCTAAAAAACATTGATAATTCGCGTCGCGAAAAATAGTCTTAAGCCGGTAGTGAATTCGGGGGTTTTCGTAACTACCTAAACTATTTGGTCTTTTTTTCGCTATCTCTGGCGATTTTATAAATACGTCTAGAAGGAATCACACATGCGTACGTTTAGTGGCAAACGTAGTACGCTGGCGCTGGCAATCGCCGGTGTCACAGCAATGTCGGGCTGGGTTGTCTCTCCACAGGCTCATGCAGCAGGCTTTATCGATGATTCCACGCTCACGGGCGGTATCTATTACTGGCAGCGTGAACGTGACCGCAAAGATGTTCTGGAAGATAAATACAAAACCAACCTTTCCCATTCGACATGGAACGCGAACCTGGATTTCCAGTCTGGTTACGCCGCCGATATGTTTGGGCTGGATATTGCGGCATTCACCGCCATTGAGATGGCGGAAAATGGCGACAGCGCGCACCCGAACGAAATCGCCTTCTCCTCCAGCAATAAAGCCTATAAAGAAGACTGGTCAGGTGATAAGAGCGGGGTCAGCCTGTATAAAGCCGCAGCGAAATTTAAATATGGTCCGGTATGGGCGCGCGCGGGTTACATCCAGCCAACCGGCCAGACGCTGTTAGCGCCGCACTGGAGCTTTATGCCCGGTACTTATCAGGGCGCGGAAGCCGGGGCGAATTTTGACTACGGCGATGCCGGGGCGTTGAGTTTCTCCTACATGTGGACCAACGAGTACAAATCGCCGTGGCATATCGAGATGGACAAGTTCTATCAAAACGATAAAAAGACCAAAGTCGATTACCTGCATTCGATTGGCGCGAAGTATGACTTCAAAAACGATCTGATCCTGGAAGCCGCGTTTGGTCAGGCTCAGGGTTATGTTGATCAATATTTCGCCAAAGCCAGCTACAAATTCGATATCGCGGGCAGCCCGCTGAGCACCAGTTATCAGTTCTATGGCACGCGCGACAAAGTGAGTAATGGCGGCGTAAACGATATTTATGACGGTACGGCGTGGCTGCAGGCACTGACATTTGGCTACAAAGTCGGTCAGGTCGATCTGCGTCTGGAAGGCACGTGGGTAAAAGCCGATGGTCAGCAAGGCTACTTCCTGCAACGTATGACGCCGACTTACGCTTCATCCAACGGTCGGCTGGATATCTGGTGGGATAACCGCTCTGACTTTAACGCCAACGGCGAGAAAGCGGTGTTCTTCGGCGCAATGTACGACCTGAAGAACTGGAACCTGCCGGGCTGGACGGTGGGCGCGTCTTACGCTTACGCCTGGGATGCGAAACCGGCTGACATGGCAACGCCAGATGCCTATTACGATCCGAACTATCGCCTGAAAGAGTCCTCTTACAGCCTCGATGCAATTTACACCCTGCAGGACGGACGTGCGAAAGGCACGATGTTCAAGCTGCATTTCACTCAGTACGACAACCATTCCGACATCCCAAGCTACAGCGGTGGTTATGGCAACATCTTCCAGGATGAGCGCGATGTGAAGTTTATGGTTATCGCACCGTTTACCATTTTCTGATGAGCGCATGCCGGGTTCGGCCCGGCAAACTACAAGGAATACGTAATGAAAACAATTCGTTTAAGTCTGCTCGCCAGTGCCGTACTGGCGATGCTGGGCAGCACTGCGGCGCTGGCGAATCAGAGTACCGTTGATGCTATCAGCCAGTTTCATCTCAACTATGCGGTGAAAGATAATTTCGCCGCGCAACACGGCGTTGACTGTGCGAAGCTCGGCGCCGATTGGGCGTCCTGCAACAAAGCGGTGATCACCCTGACCAATAATGGCGACGCGGTAACCGACAACGCGTGGGCCATCTATTTTCACAGCATTCGTCCGGTGCTGGAGGTGGCAAACGATCAGTTCAAAGTGACCCATATTATGGGCGACCTGCATAAGCTGGAGCCGACCGACAAATTTACCGGTTTCCCGGCAAAGCAGGCGATAGAGATCCCGATTATTAATGAATACTGGCAGTTGTTTATCACCGATGTGCTGCCGCGCTGGTACGTCACCGCCGACGGCGCGACGGCGAAAGTGATTGCCAATACGGATACGGAAGATTTATCCCGCTTTGTTACGCCGCTTGATAACCAGTGGAAACGTACGCCGGACGACAAAAATATCCTGATGACTGCTGAGGCGCGCTTTGAGAAAAATAGCGATGTGAAAACGCTAAATCTCGCGTCGCTGCGTGGCCAGATTGTGCCAACGCCACAGCACGTTAACATCCACGGGCAGGATGTCGACCTGAGTAAGGGCGTGAAGCTGGATCTCTCCGCGCTGAGTGCCGATGCACAAGATGCGGTGAAATCACGTTTTGCATTACTGGGCGTGAAAGAGGGCAATTATCCGCTACGGACTGAAATTGCCAGCAACACCTTTAGCGGCGATGAGGCGGTGTCTGGCGCGTACCGTCTGCATATTGGCGCGAAAGAAACCGTGGTGACCGGCTACGATCAAGCGGGCGTGTTCTACGGTCTGCAATCGCTGCTGTCGCTCGTTCCTGCTACGGGCGAGATGAAGATTGCCGCGCTTGAAGCGAAAGATGCACCGCGTTTTGATTATCGCGGCATCCAGCTGGATGTTGGTCGCAACTTCCACAGTAAAGCGGCGGTACTGCGCCTGTTAGATCAGATGTCGGCATACAAACTGAACAAATTCCATTTCCATCTTACGGATGATGAAGGCTGGCGCATTGAGATCCCCGGCCTGCCGGAACTGACCGATATCGGCAGTAAGCGTTGTCATGATCTGAGTGAGAAAACGTGCCTGTTGCCGCAGCTCGGTTCCGGACCGGACAGTAATAACAACGGTAGCGGTCACTTCAGCCGTGCCGATTACATCGAAATCCTCAAATACGCCAAAGCGCGACAAATCGAAGTGATCCCGGAAATCGATATGCCAGCTCATGCGCGTGCAGCGGTGATCTCGATGGAAGCGCGTTACGATCGCCTGATGAAAGCAGGCAAAGAGAAAGAGGCAAATCAATATCGTCTGCTGGATCCCACTGATACATCGAACACCACCGGTGTGCAGTTCTATAACCGCACTGGTTATCTCAATCCGTGCCTTGATTCGTCGCGTAACTTCGTAGACAAAGTGATTGGTGAAATCCAGCAGATGCATAAAGAAGCCGGGCTGCCGCTGAATACCTGGCATTTTGGCGGTGACGAAGCGAAAAACATCTATCTGGGCGCCGGTTATACGGATCAGAAAAAACCGGAAGCGGGCAAAGGCATTATTGATCAGAGCAATCAGGATAAGCCGTGGGCGAAATCGCAAGCCTGCCAGGCGATGATCAAAGAGGGCAAAGTTGCCGACGTGGAACATCTCTCCAGCTATTTTGGCGTTGAGGTCAGCAAGCTGGTGAAAGCGCACGGCATTGACACGATGCAGGCGTGGCAGGACGGTTTGAAAGATGCCAAAGACGCGTCGGTGTTCGCCACCGATCATGTCAATGTTAACTTCTGGGATACGCTCTACTGGGGCGGTTTTGACTCGGTGAATGACTGGGCGAACAAAGGCTTCCGCGTTGTGGTCTCTAACCCTGATTACGTTTATCTCGATTTCCCGAATGAGGTCAACCCGGCCGAAAGCGGTTACTACTGGGGTACGCGTTTTAGCGATGAACGTAAGATTTTCAGTTTCGCCCCGGACAACATGCCGCAGAACGCGGAAACCTCGCTCGATCGTGATGGCAACCCGTTTAGCGCGAAATCCGACAAACCGTGGCCGGGCGCGTATGGCCTTTCTGCGCAGCTGTGGAGCGAGGTGGTGCGCACCGATAACCAGATGGAGTACATGATTTATCCGCGTATGGTTTCGGTGGCTGAACGTGCATGGCATCGCGCGGGCTGGGAGCAGGATTACAAAGCCGGACGTGAATACAAAGGCGGTGAGACACATCTGGTAGATGTGAAAGCGCTGGAACGTGACTGGCAACGCTTTGCGAACCTGTTAGGTCATCGCGAACTGGCGAAACTGGATAAGGCTGGTGTTCATTACCGCCTGCCAGTACCGGGCGCGCGCGTGGTGGGTGGAAAACTTGAAGCCAATACCAGCTTCCCAGGCATGGTGGTTGAGTTTTCAACCGACGGCGGCAAAAACTGGCAGCGCTACGACGATAAAGCGCGTCCGCAAGTGAGCGGGGAAGTGCAGGTGCGAACCGTCAGCCCGGACGGTAAACGCTTTAGCCGTGTCGACAGCGTAAAAGCGTAATGTGAGGCAGTGATTACACCCGGCGGCGCGAGCTTGCCGGGTTTTTCTTTTTTGCCAGTATTGCAGGCAAAAAAAAGCCAACCGTCAGGTTGGCTTTTTAGGCTTCAAAAGCTGTTATTTCGCGTCGTGCGCGTGTTCATCTTCGCGGCAGTCACCTTCGGCGCAGTGACCGTAAAGGTAAAGACTGTGGTTAGTCAGGCGAATGCCGTGTTTCGCGGCGATTTCACGCTGACGCGCTTCAATGGAGTCATCACTGAATTCAATCACCTTGCCGCAATCGAGGCAGATCAGGTGATCGTGGTGATGTTGCTGAGTCAGTTCAAAAACGGACTTGCCGCCTTCGAAGTTATGACGGGTCACAATCCCGGCGTCGTCAAACTGGTTCAGTACACGGTAAACCGTTGCCAGTCCGATCTCTTCGCCCATGTCGATCAGTCGTTTGTATAAATCTTCCGCACTGACATGATGGTTATCCGGTTCCTGAAGCACTTCAAGGATTTTTAACCGAGGAAGCGTGACTTTCAGGCCGGCCTTCTTTAATGCGGTATTGTTGTCAGTCATGCGGAATCTGTCCTGTTGCTATACGATTCACTTCCTTAGCGGAAGTTATAAGGAATGCACCTGGGGTAATGCGTCTCATTATAGAACTGCCATGGCTGGATGAAAACTGCAAGCCCTCAAGTAAAGTAAGCTTATAAAACGTGGTGTCGCCAGCAAAGTCCTTTACGGCGGCACCCAGTTTAGCAGGGCTCATTGTACAGCGATGGATAAAAAAGTTAAAAATTTGTAGCAATTATTTCCATTGCTTTTATCTATTAATACGGCGCAATCCACAGATTACGCCGTAAAAAACTCAGGCATTAAGGATATCGTCCAGGTGCAACTCTTCGCGAACCTGTTTTACCCATTTTTGAACGCGTTCGGAAGTCAGCTCAGGTTGACGGTCTTCGTCAATCGCCAGGCCAACGAAGTGGTCATCGTCCGCCAGACCTTTAGAGGCTTCAAAATGGTAGCCCGCAGTCGGCCAGTGACCAACAATGGTCGCGCCGCGCGGTTCGATGATATCGCGAATGGTGCCCAGCGCATCGCAGAAATATTCCGCGTAATCTTCCTGGTCGCCACAGCCGAACAGCGCAACTAATTTACCGTTAAAGTCGATCTCTTCCAGCGTCGGGAAAAAGTCATCCCAGTCGCACTGCGCTTCACCATAGTACCAGGTAGGAATGCCGAGCAACAGAATGTCATACCCTTCGATATCTTCTTTGCTGCTCTTGGCAATGTCATGTACGTCGGCAACGTCTTTACCAAGCTGACTCTGAATCATTTTCGCGATGTTTTCGGTGTTGCCGGTGTCGCTGCCGAAGAAAATGCCTGTAATTGCCATGAGTAAAATAACCTCTTGAAACTTAATGAGTATGGTGGTGGCGCTACGCCTACAGATAAGGGCAATCATAGCAGAACAGGGAAGCACGCGGAAACTGCTATCGCGTCGGACTGCACTGTATGACACATGAAAGTGTTATTTCGATGATGTTTCGGAGGATTCGCTAGCCGCGCAATGCCTTCAGCTGCGCCAGCAGCATCTCTTCGATAAGCTCGCTGCGGCTCATATCACGCGCTTCCGCCAGCTCGTTTAACGCATCGACGGCTTCCACGTTGAGTTTTAATTCGACACGCTTAAGCCCACGAACTTTATCGCGTTTTAGCTGATTGCGTTTGTTGATGCGCAATTGTTCATCGCGCGAGAGCGGGTTTGTCTTCGGCCGTCCCGGGCGACGCTCATTCGCGAACAGATCTAGTGTCGTACGGTCCGTTTGTTCTTTAGCCATGGTCTAAGCATACTACGGGAAAAACAAGCAATCGGGCGGCGCGCCCGGGCTGAATAGCGCGCCATCATACATCAGCACAACGGACACGCCAACGACCGGGCGCGTTGAAACGACCAGTCGCCGCCTTTTTAATCAATTTGTCTTTTCAGCGAGATAGCGACGAATAGCACGCAAAACCGCGTCGGGTTTCTCGGCATGAACCCAATGGCCGGCACCGGCAATCACATGCGCTCGCGCTTGTGGGAACTGCGCCAGCAGCGTGTCACGGTAGGCTTCAGTGACGTAAGGGGAATTTCCACCGCGAACAAACAGAGCCGGTTTGTTCCAGGCCGGAACCGTTTCCCAGCCGACAATATGCGGGTATTGCTCCCATAACACCGGCACGTTGAAACGCCACGTACCGTCGACAAAGGATTTCAGCAGGAACTGAATGACACCTTCTTCATTTATATGTTCACGCATCAGGGTTGCAGCTTGCTGGCGAGTGGATGCTTCTGCATCACTGACCGCGTTGATGGCGGCAAAAATTTCGTCATGGCGGCGCACCTGGTAATCCACAGGCGCAATATCAATCGCCACCAGTTGATCAATACGCTCTGGCGCGAGCGCTGTTAACGCCATCACGGCTTTACCGCCCATGGAGTGACCAATAAAGGTCGCTTTGTCGAACTGATGAGCGTTCAACGTATCCAGCAGATCCTGCGCCATGGCCGGGTAGTTCATTTCTGAAGAGCGGTCTGAAAGGCCGTGGTTACGCATATCCACTTGCAACACGTCATGATCCTGAACCAGTTCACGGGCGAGCACTCCAAGATTATCAAGGCTACCGAAAAGACCGTGAACAAGGACGATCGGAGAATTGTTGTGCGGATGTTGCGCAGTTTGCGCGCGCGTATTCAATTTCATGGCAAAGTTCTTTTTTTCACTGATTCGGGTTAGGTTATTATGTTGAACATTCTGCCGCCCGGCCGCAAGGTTAAGAATTACTCTTACTTTTGCCGCCATCCTGGTTTGACGCTATCCGCTGTTGAGATTTCACTTTATAATCCCAACACTTGTATTCAGATAAGATATCGCACTGGATTAAGATGAAAACGATCGAAGTTGATGATGAGCTCTACAGTTATATTGCCAGCCACACGAAGCACATTGGCGAGAGCGCATCCGACATTTTACGGCGCATGTTAAAATTTTCCGCCGTTCCTCAATCATCACAGCCTGCCGCTTCCCTCGCGCCAGTAAAAGAGACGCGTACTGTCAGCACCGTTGAAGGGGTTAAACCGACAAACACCGCCAAAGACAAAGTCCGTGCCGTGCGCGAGCTGCTTCTGTCTGATGAATACGCCGAGCAGAAAAAGGCGGTGAATCGTTTCCTGCTGGTGCTGTCTACACTCTACTTACTGGATGAAAAAGGGTTTACGGAATCCACCGAGTCTCTGCATGGGCGCACCCGCGTATACTTTGCCGCGAACGAGCAAACGCTTTTGCAAAACGGCAATCAAACCAAGCCGAAACAGGTGCCGGACACCCCTTACTGGGTCATCACCAACACCAATACGGGTCGTAAATGCAGCATGATCGAGCACATCATGCAATCAATGCAGTTCCCCGCGGAATTGATTGAAAAAGTTTGCGGCACAATTTAATCCTTGCATTGAAAGGACCAGGCAATGGCTAACCATCCGCGTGCGGGGCAACCTGCACAACAGGGCGATTTGATCAACGTCGCTCAGCTTACTGCGCAGTATTACGTGCTGAAACCGGAAATTGGAAATTCAGAACATGCGGTGAAGTTCGGAACATCCGGTCACCGTGGCAGCGCAGGTCGCCACAGCTTCAACGAGCAACATATCCTCGCCATCGCTCAGGCTATCGCCGAAGAGCGTGCGAAAAACGGTATTACCGGCCCGTGCTATGTGGGTAAAGATACCCACGCGCTGTCTGAACCGGCGTTTATCTCTGTGCTGGAAGTGCTGGCAGCCAACGGTGTGGACATTATCGTGCAGGAAAATAACGGCTTCACGCCGACGCCTGCCATCTCAAACGCTATCCTGGTTCACAACAAAAACGGCGGCGCGCAGGCTGACGGTATCGTTATTACGCCATCACATAACCCACCGGAAGATGGTGGGATCAAATACAACCCGCCGAACGGCGGCCCGGCGGACACCAACGTCACCAAAGTGGTGGAAGATCGCGCTAACGCACTGCTGGCAGATGGCCTGAAAGGCGTAAAACGCATTACGCTGGATGCCGCGCTGGCGTCCGGTCATGTGACGGAAAAAGATCTGGTACAGCCGTTTATTGAAGGGTTGGCGGATATCGTCGATATGGCGGCTATCCAGAAAGCGGGTCTGAAACTGGGCGTTGACCCGCTGGGTGGCTCCGGTATTGAGTACTGGAAACGCATTGCTGAGCACTACAAGCTGGATTTGACCATCGTTAACGATCAGGTCGATCAGACGTTCCGCTTTATGCATCTCGATAAAGATGGCGTTATCCGTATGGATTGCTCCTCCGAGTGCGCCATGGCGGGCTTGCTGGCGCTGCGTGACAAGTTCGATCTGGCCTTCGCCAACGATCCGGACTACGATCGTCACGGCATTGTTACACCGGCTGGCCTGATGAACCCGAACCACTACCTGGCGGTGGCGATCAATTACCTGTTCCAGCACCGTCCGCAGTGGGGCAAAGAGGTAGCCGTTGGTAAAACGCTGGTTTCCTCGGCGATGATCGACCGCGTAGTGAATGACCTGGGCCGCAAACTGGTGGAAGTGCCGGTCGGCTTTAAATGGTTTGTTGATGGTCTGCACGATGGCAGCTTCGGCTTCGGCGGCGAAGAGAGCGCGGGGGCTTCGTTCCTGCGTTTCGACGGCACACCGTGGTCAACGGATAAAGACGGCATCATCATGTGCCTGCTGGCTGCGGAAATCACCGCCGTCACCGGGAAAAACCCGCAGCAGCACTACGATGAGCTGGCAGAGCGTTTCGGCGCGCCGAGCTACAACCGCTTGCAGGCTTCTGCTTCTTCCGCACAGAAAGCGGCACTGTCTAAACTTTCCCCGGAAATGGTTAGCGCCAGCACGCTCGCTGGTGATCCGATCACCGCGCGTCTTACTGCGGCACCGGGCAACGGCGCATCCATTGGCGGGCTGAAAGTGATGACCGACAACGGCTGGTTCGCCGCGCGTCCGTCAGGCACCGAAGACGCCTACAAAATCTACTGTGAAAGCTTCCTTGGTGCTGAACACCGTAAGCAGATCGAAAAAGAAGCGGTAGAGATTGTCAGCGAAGTGCTGAAAAACGCCTAAGCGCTGAAAAGAAAAGGCTCCCTAGGGAGCCTTTTTACTGCCTGTTAGCGATTACCCCAGCGCCACCATCAGCGCCCCGGCGGTGATCAGCGCGACACCCGCGCCAGAAATCAAAGAAACCTTTTCGCCAAACAGCACCACTGCCAGAATCACCGCAAACACTACGCTTAGCTTATCAATCGGCGCCACGCGGGACACGTTACCGGTTTTGATCGCCATAAAGTAGAACAGCCACGACAGCGCCCCGGCCACACCGCTCAGCACCACAAACAGCAGCGCTTTTTTATCGGCGAAAACCGTCGAAATCAGCGACAGCTTGCCCTGAACCACCACCACGCCAACCAGAAAAATTGCCATCACCACCGCGCGGATGGCGGTAGCGGTATTAGCATCAAGATGTTGTAAACCGATTTTGCCGAAAATGGCCACCAGCGCAGCGGTCAGCGCCGACAACAAGGCATAAATTAACCAGGCACTCATGATTCCCCTCCCAAAAATCAGAAGGATACGCCGTCAGAGCATAAACCGGTAGCCGATACCTGTTTCCGTCAGTAAATGGCGAGGACGCGCCGGATCGACCTCCAGCTTTTGCCGCAGATGCCCCATATAAATACGCAGATAATGGCTGTGTTCCACGGCGTTTGGTCCCCATACCTGGCTAAGCAGCTGGCGCTGCGTCAGGACTTTCCCGTGGTTATTGAGCAGCACCGCCAGCAGGCGAAACTCAATCGGCGTGAGATGCAGTTCTTCCTCACCGCGTTGAATGCGGCGGTTAGCCAGATCGACGTGGATATCCGAAAAGGTGACCACCGGCTCATCGGGTGTGGCGGCGGCATGGCGGCGCAGCGCGACGCGCAGGCGCGCCTGCAATTCGCCAATGCCAAACGGCTTGCTGAGATAATCATCGGCACCTGCATCCAGCGCGGCGATTTTGTCGCTCTCTTCTGTACGCGCAGAGAGCACAATCACTGGCATCTTGCTCCACTGGCGCAGGTCACGGATAAAGTCGAGCCCGTCGCCGTCTGGCAGCCCCAAATCGAGGATCACCAAATCCGGTTTACGGGTGGCGGCTTCAATTAGTCCGCGCTGAAGTGTCTCTGCTTCATGGACGCGCAGCCCTTCGGCTTCCAGCGCGGTACGCAGAAAACGGCGGATAGCTTGTTCATCTTCAACAATCAGAACGTTGATCACAGATCCTCAGGTAATTCATCCAGTTGCGGCGGTGTTTCCCGTGGAAGTGTAACACAAAATAGCGCGCCGCCTTGTGGGCGGTTGCGGGCGGCGATGGTGCCGCCATGCACCTCGACAATCGCCTGGCAAATCGCCAGCCCCAGCCCAACGCCGGGAATGGCTGACTCTTTAGTACCGCGGGCGAATTTATCGAAAATCGCTGCTTCCTGGCCCGCGGGGATCCCCGGCCCGTTATCCCATACATCCAGCGTTAACTGGTCCGGTGTGCTGTGCGCGGTAATGCCGATTTCGGCGCGATGTCCGGCATATTTCACCGCATTTTCCAGCAGATTAATCAGCACGCGCTCAAACAACGGGCCGTCCACATGCACCAGCATCAGTGGGTCGGGCAGGTCGAGCGCAATATGCTGGCCGCCAAGCCCTGGCTCCAGCGTTCGCAACGCGCTGCCAATCACCTCTTCGAGGGTCAGCCACTCTTTTTTCAGGTTAAAGCCGCCAGACTGAATGCGCGCCATATCCAGCAAATTGTTTACCAGCCGCGTGGTATTCAGCACATGCTGGCGGATTTCGTTGGCTTGCGGCGCATGTGCTGAACCTTCGCTGGCCAGATCCAGCGTCAGGATCTCCGCCTGACCAAACAGCACCGTTAGCGGCGTGCGCAGATCGTGGGATAGCGCCGCCAGCAGCGAGTTGCGGATGCTTTCGCGCTCGCTGGCAAGCCGTGCTTGCTCTTCGCTGGTGGCTAATGCCTGGCGCTCCAGCGCGCTGGCGACCAGCAGGGTGAAAGTTTCCAGCAGGCGTTGCTGCTCCGGGATCATTAACTGACGCAGATTCGCCGGTTCAACAATCAACAAGCCATGGGTTTTTTGATCGCTTTTTAGCGGCAAAATTTGATACGGCACGCCGGGCAGCGTATCGGTGCCCGCGCCTGCCGGCTGGCCTTTATCAAAACTCCAGCGGGCGATGGCGTCATCCCACGGCGTCATACCGTGCGTCTGCGTCACAGCCGCCAACTGACCGTGGCTATCCGGCAGCAGCAGTTTGCTGCGCGCATTAAAAGTAGAGTGGATAAAGGTTTCGCTGGTCGCCGCGATATCCTGATTGCTACGCCCAACCGCCAGCGCTTTTGACATCTCATACAGATGGCGGGTGCGCTGCTCCCGGTAGCGCGCCACCCGCGCCTGGTAACGAACACCCGCCGTCAGGTTACCAATCACCAGGCCTACCGTCAGCATTACGCCAAACGTCAGCAGGTATTGCACATCGGAAACCGCCAGCGTACCGCGCGGGGCGATAAAAAAGAGATCAAAACTGACAACGTTAATCACCGTGGCGAAAGCGGAGGGCCAGCGGCCAAAAAATAGCGCCACCAGCACCACGCCAAGCAGATAGATCATCACCAGGTTGGCGGCATCAAACGCCGTCAGCCACTGCATAGCAATTAACGTAATGGCGGCGCAAAGCGCAAGCGCGACAACGCAGCCTTTAAGCTGCACGCGAAAGCGATCCATAAACGGTCGCCCATCCCCGGCGCGGGCGGGCAGGGGAGTTGGCGCATCTTCCAGCGCGATAATCACCAGATCGAGATCCGGCGCGCGCCTGGCAAGCTTGTCGGCAAAGGATTCCCGGCTCCACCACTGGTGTTTGTTGCGTCTGCCAATCAGAATTTTGCCGAGATTATGTTCGCGCGCGTAACGCAAAATGGCGCGGTCTTCCGCCGGATCGGAAAGGGTGGCGGTTTCTGCGCCCAGCTCCTGCGCCAGACGCAGCGAACTTAAAATCGCCCGCCGCTGCGGTTCCGGTAGCTTATGCAACGTTGGGGTTTCGACATACACCGCATGCCAGGCGCTGCCGAGCTTTGCTGCCAGGCGTGCGGCAGTGCGGATCAGCTTCTCATTGCCGGCACCGTGTCCGACACAAAGCAAAATCGCATCGCGCGTGTGCCAGACTTTTTCTTCGCCCTGGCGGTCGCGCCAGGCGCGCATTTGGTCATCCACGCGATCGGCTGTGCGGCGCAGCGCCAGTTCGCGCAGGGCAATCAGGTTGCCTTTTCGAAAGAAGTGTTCAATCGCGCGTTCCGCCTGACCGCCAATATAGACTTTGCCTTCGTGCAGACGCTGGCGCAGGTCATCCGGCGGTAAATCCACCAGCACCACTTCATCGGCGCTGTCAAAGAAAGGGTCCGGCACCGTTTCGCGCACCTGAATGCCGGTCACGCCGCTGACCACATCGTTCAGGCTTTCAAGGTGCTGAACGTTGACGGTGGTAAAAACATCAATTCCCGCCTCCAGCAGCTCTTCGACATCCTGCCAGCGTTTCGGGTGGCGCGAGCCGGGCGCGTTACTGTGCGCCAGTTCGTCCATCAAAATAAGCGCCGGACGCCGCGCAAGGGCGGCGTCCAGATCAAACTCCTGAATTAAGCGTCCGCGATGATGAATACGCCGGGCGGGCTGCGTTGCCAGCCCCTCCAGCAATGCGGCAGTCTCTTTTCGACCGTGGGTTTCCACTACGCCAATCAGAATATCCAGCCCTTGCGCTCGCAGCCGCTGTGCTTCCTGCAGCATCGCAAAGGTTTTCCCCACCCCGGCGCAGGCACCAAAAAAGACTTTCAGCTTGCCCCGGTGCGCGGTGGCGGCATGCTCCAGCAGGCGGTCGGGATTGGGGCGCAAAGGCTCATCAGTCATGCTTTATTTGTCCTTGAGCGCATCCAGCGCCAGATTAAGGTCCACCACATTCACCACCGGCTGGCCGATAAAATTCACCAGCGGCGTTGAGGTATGCTCCGCCACCAGCTTCGCCACCACCTGCACCGGCAGGTTACGCGCCTGCGCCACCCGTGGGATCTGCCATTCAGCGGTCTGCGGAGATAACTGCCCGTCAAGGCCGCTGGCCGAGGTGGTAATGAGTTCTACCGGAACATGCGTATCCGCTTGCGGGTTATCGGCCCGCAGTTGCGCGACGCGCTGCGCCACTTCTTTATCCAGCTCCGGGTTGCTACCCGCCAGGTTACTGCCGCCGGACGCCATAGGATTATAAGGCGCGTCCGCCGTGGCGGAAGGGCGACCATGAAAATATCCCGGCTGGGTAAAATCCTGGCCTAACAGGCGAGAGCCACGCACGTTGTCGCCTTCACGAATAAGTGAGCCATTGGCCTGATAGTGAAACCACCATTGCCCTAGCGCGGTGGTCAGTAGCGGATACAGCCCGCCAGTAATTAGGGTAAAGAGTATCAAAAGCAGAAATGCTGGACGTAATAAAGCCATTTTTATCTTCCTCTTACACCAGGCCGAATAACGTGAGAATAAGGTCGATCGCTTTGATGCCAATAAACGGCACGATCAAACCGCCCAGCCCGTAGATCCACAAGTTGCGACGCAGCATGGCAGAAGCGGTCAGCGGTTTGTAGCTCACCCCTTTCAATGCCAGTGGGATCAGAAACACAATCACCAGCGCGTTAAAAATAACGGCGCTCAAAATGGCCGACGCCGGGGAGTGCAGGTGCATCACGTTGAGCATATTCAGTTGCGGATAGGTTGCCGCAAACGCCGCCGGGATAATGGCGAAGTACTTCGCCACATCGTTAGCGATACTGAAGGTGGTCAGCGAGCCACGCGTCATCAGCATCTGTTTGCCGATATGCACTACTTCAATCAGCTTGGTGGGGTTGGAATCCAAATCCACCATGTTGCCCGCTTCTTTCGCCGCCTGCGTACCAGAGTTCATCGCGACCGCCACATCCGCCTGCGCCAGCGCGGGGGCGTCATTGGTGCCATCGCCGGTCATCGCCACCAGCCGGCCTTCTGCCTGATACTGGCGGATCAGCGCCAGTTTGGCTTCCGGGGTCGCTTCGGCCAGAAAATCGTCGACACCCGCTTCGGCGGCAATCGCGGCGGCGGTCAGGCGGTTATCACCGGTGATCATCACCGTTTTAATACCCATTTTGCGTAACTGGGCAAAACGCTCTTTGATGCCACCTTTGACGATATCTTTCAGCGCGATCACGCCCAGCACTTTTGCCCCTTCGGCCACCACCAGTGGTGTTGCCCCCTGGCGCGCCACGCGTTCGACCAGCGCTTCGACATCAGCCGGGAACTGACCGCCATTCGCTTCGATATGGCGGCGAATGGCATCGACGGAACCTTTGCGGATCATCCGATCCTGCACGTTAATCCCGCTCATCCGGGTTTGCGCGGTGAACGGCACAAAGGTCGCTTGCAGGCTCTGCATGTCGCGTTCGCGCAGGTTAAAGCGCTGTTTCGCCAGAATAACAATGCTGCGGCCTTCCGGCGTTTCATCGGCCAGCGAGGAGAGCTGTGCGGCATTGGCCAGCGTTTTTTCATCCACGCCCTGGGCGGGCAGGAAGTCCGACGCCTGGCGGTTACCCAGCGTGATGGTGCCGGTCTTATCCAGCAATAACACATCGACATCGCCCGCCGCTTCCACCGCGCGACCGCTGGTGGCAATGACGTTTGCGCCCAGCATCCGGCTCATCCCCGCGACACCAATCGCGGAAAGCAGCCCGCCGATAGTAGTTGGAATGAGACACACCAGCAGGGCAACCAGTACGGTGACACTCACCGGCGTACCGCCATACACGGAGAAGGGCCACAGCGTTGCCGTTGCCAGCAGGAACACAATCGTCAGCGCCACCAGCAAAATGGTCAGCGCGATTTCGTTCGGCGTTTTACGCCGCTGCGCGCCTTCGACCATCGCGATCATACGATCAAGGAAAGTTTCGCCAGGGTTAACGTTGCACTGGATCACCAGCCAGTCAGAGAGAATGCGTGTACCGCCGGTTACCGAGGCGAAATCGCCGCCGGACTCACGAATCACCGGTGCGGACTCCCCGGTGATCGCGCTCTCATCCACCGACGCGCCGCCTTCGATCACTTCGCCATCGCAGGGGATAATGTCGCCTGCTTCCACCAGTACGATGTCGCCTTTGCGCAGATCTTCCGCCGGAATGTGGTCGATTTGCGCGTCATGCTGCGGGGCACGAAGTTTGCGGGCAAACGCGGTCTTTTTCACCCCTTTCAGGCTATTGGCCTGCGCTTTACTGCGGCCTTCGGCCAGCGCTTCGGCGAAGTTGGCAAACAGAACCGTCACCCACAGCCACACGCTGATAGCGCCAGTGAACCACGCACTGCCGTCGAGATGACCGGTCGCCATTGCCAGCGCCAGCAGGGTGGTTAACACGCTGCCAATCCAGACAATAAACATTACCGGGTTACGCCACTGTACATGCGGGCTTAACTTGGTCACGGAATCCATCAGCGCCTGGCGAACAAGATTCGGTTCGAAAAGCGCCAGTTGTTTACGACTCATATAACGCGTCTCCGCCACTCTTAAAATTGCAGGTATTCCGCCACCGGGCCGAGCGCCAGGGCAGGAATAAAGGTTAAAGCGCCGACCAGTAACACGGTGCCAATCAGCAGGCCGATAAATAGCGCGCCATGCGTTGGCAGCGTGCCGGAGCTGGTCGGTTGAATTTTCTTCGCCACCAGCGAACCGGCAATCGCCATCACCGGCACAATCACACCGAAGCGACCAAAGAACATGCAAAACGCCAGCAAACAGTTCCAAAACGGTGTATTGGCGCTTAAGCCCGCAAAGGCGCTACCGTTGTTATTGGCGGCGGAAGAGACGGCGTACAGCACTTCGCTAAAGCCGTGAATGCCGGGGTTGAACATGCCGCTACGACCTGCGTCGGTCATCATTGCCAGCGCGGTGCCAATAAGTACCAGAGCCGGGGTGACAAGGATCGCCAGCGCGGTCATTTTCATTTCACGCACGTCAATTTTCTTGCCGAGGAATTCAGGCGTGCGGCCAATCATCAGCCCGGCGATAAACACCGCCAGCAGCACAAACAGCAGCATGCCGTACAGACCTGAACCCACGCCGCCAAACACCACTTCGCCAATCTGCATTAGCCACATCGGGATCATGCCGCCAAGCGCGGTAAACGAGTCGTGCATCGCGTTGACCGCGCCGCAAGAGGCTGCGGTGGTGACCACGGCGTACAAGCTGCTGGCCAGAATGCCGAAACGGCTCTCTTTCCCTTCCATATTGATGGCGCTATCGCCGCCGAGCGTCAGGAAGTGTGGGTTACCCTGTAATTCCGCCCACATCACAATTCCGGCGCAGATGACGAAGATAATCGACATTGCCCACAGCAACATGTGTCCCTGGCGGCGATCGCCAACCGCATCACCAAATGCGAAGCACAGCGCCGCCGGGATCAGGAAGATCGCCAGCATCTGCACAAAATTGGTTAAAGCAGTGGGGTTTTCAAACGGATGCGACGAGTTGGCATTAAAGAAGCCACCGCCATTTGTGCCGAGCATTTTTATCGCTTCTTGCGATGCTACCGGCCCCATCGGCATCAGATGTTGCACACCTTCCAGCGAGGTATAAGCCTGGTACGGCGAAAAGTTTTGCAGCGCCCCTTGCTGAATAAAAAACAGCGCAATCAGCAGTGCAATGGGCAGCAACAGCCACAGGGTAATGCGCGTGATATCGACCCAGGCATTCCCGAGCGTCTCCATACTGCGGCGTGAAAAAGCGCGGATCAGCGCAAAGACCACAGCAATACCCGTCGCGGCGGATAAGAAGTTTTGTACCGTCAGCCCAGCCATCTGGCTGAAATAGCTCAGGGTGCTCTCCCCGGAGTACGCCTGCCAGTTGGTGTTAGAGATAAAGCTGACGGCGGTGTTCAGTGCCAGATGCCAGGAGAGCCCCGGCAGGTTTTGTGGGTTGAGCGGCAAAATGCCTTGCAGCATCAGCATCGCAAACAGCAGCATCAGGCCGAAGATATTCAGCCACAAAATCGCCAGCAAATAGTGGCGCCAGTTCATTTCACGGGTATCGATACCGAGCCCGCGCCAGAGGAGGTTTTCCATACCGCGCACGCCGGGAAGCGGCTGCCCGGCGATCATTTTCGCCAGCAGCGAACCGAGCGGGCGCGCGAGGATAAACAATACCAGCAGAAAGCTGGCAATCAGAAGAAACGCCTGAGCGGCCATCAGAAAGCCTCCGCGTTGATCAGGGCATAAACCAGATAGCCCAATAACAGGAAAATCAGCACGATGCCGATGACTACGCCTGCACTCACAATCCACCTCCGGGGTGATTTAACGATGTGCAGAAAAAGTAGAATTTTTGGCGCAAAGATTTCGCAAAAATCGGCGGGCGAGGTGTAAAAAAAATATAAAAATCGCGCGGAGTGATGTGGATACGTATTGCCCCTTTCCCCGGGCAACTCTGTTTATCAAATAATCCACAATTTAACTGATGGTTAGTATTAATTTAACCATTTTGTAACTTATTTACCGGCTCAATGTAAATAAAGCCAAAATTGACAAAAAATAGTGGTCGGATGAGTAGTAAAATTACAAACAAAACGGTACTATTTTAACCAGATTTCAGTGCCGCCCTGGTTTTTACGTTAGTGGCTTTCAGTGGTGGCTAATTATTTTCCGGTGCTGCTTACCGGCCTGACAAAGGGGAGAGAATTATGGACACATACAAAGCGTTTCCGGCTCATATTGTGTTGATGCGACGTGCTTTCGCCGTTCTGGCGGGCGTGCTGGCGTTACCGGTAATGTTGTTCTGGAAAGACCGCGCACGTTTTTATAGCTATCTGCATCGCGTCTGGGCAAAAACCAGCGATAAACCGGTGTGGATGGAGCAGGCAGAGAAAGTAGCCTGCGATTTTTATTAATCGACGACACACAGCAAACCTTATCGCCACCGCCTTTGCGGTGGCTTTTTTTTACCTGCGACCTTTGACTACACTTACTGTGGGTAGAAAAAGGAGCCGTGATGCGCGAGAAAATCCCTGCTGACATTCGTGCCTGTTTGTCCGGAAAACCTGTCTGTTTTTACGGCGTCCATACAGAGCTTACCCTCGCAGCTAAATCGCTTTCTCCCCGACAGACATTTGTTTCGACCCGCCTTGCGCAATCCCACTCGTGCGCTGATGCCTGGCTTTTATCAAACGCTTTATGCCCGCCAGCGAACTCCAACCGCGGCTTGCGCCGAAGACTTTACTCAAACACTATATGGTTGAATTTCCCGACGCGTCCCTGGCCGGGAAACGCATTTTGCCCCCGGCCAGAGGCGCGGCGCTTACGTTACGGATATTAGGAGCGGTATGACCACCCATCTGGTCTGGTTTCGCGCGGATTTGCGCGTGCATGACAACCTTGCACTTGCTGCTGCCTGTCGCAGCGATAACGCGCAGGTAAAAGCCCTGTTTATTGCCACGCCTGCGCAGTGGCAGCAACATCATCTGGCGCCTCGCCAGGCAGCCTATCTCAATGCGCATCTCAACGCCTTGCAGCAGGCGCTGGCGGAAAAGGGCATTCCATTGATTTACCGGGAAGCGGCGGATTTTACCGACAGCGTACAAACGGTAGTGGAGGTCTGTGATAGCGAGCAAGTCAGCCATCTCTTTTACAACTATCAATACGAATTCAACGAGCGACAGCGCGACGCTGCAGTCGAAAAAGCGCTACCGAATGTCGCCTGCCAGGGTTTTGACGACAGCGTGATGCTGGCTCCCGGTAGCGTGATGACCGGCAATCATGAGATGTACAAAGTCTTTACGCCTTTTAAAAACGCCTTTCTGCGCCGGTTAAAAGAGGATTTGCCACAGTGTGTTGCTGCGCCGCATCCGCGTGAAGGTGTCGACGTCGCGCCAAAACCGATTACGCTTGATTACCCGCAGCAGGATTTTGACGAAAACCTGTTCCCGGCCGATGAGAAAAGCGCTATCGCGCGGCTTCGTCAGTTTTGCCTGCAGCAGGCGGCAGCGTATGAGCAGCAGCGTGATTTCCCGGCGATCGAAGGCACCAGCCGCTTGTCGGCGTGTCTGGCGATTGGCGCGTTATCACCGCGCCAGTGCCTGCATCGTCTGCTGGCTGAACAACCGCAGGCGCTCGACGGCGGGTCGGGCGCAGTGTGGCTCAATGAGCTGATTTGGCGCGAATTTTATCGCCATCTGATGACTTATCATCCGGCACTCTGTAAGCATCGCCCTTTTATCGCCTGGACTGATAAGGTGCAGTGGCAGGAAAACGCCGGGCATCTGCAAGCCTGGCAATGCGGCAAAACCGGCTACCCGATTGTTGATGCGGCGATGCGCCAGTTGAACGCCACCGGCTGGATGCACAACCGCTTACGGATGATAACCGCGAGCTTCCTGGTCAAGGACTTACTTATCGACTGGCGTCATGGGGAGCGTTATTTTATGTCGCAGTTGATCGATGGCGATTTCGCGGCGAACAATGGCGGCTGGCAGTGGGCGGCCTCGACGGGCACCGATGCGGCTCCCTATTTTCGTATTTTTAACCCGACCACGCAGGGCGAACGCTTTGATGCTGACGGCGCGTTTATTCGCCACTGGTTACCTGAACTGAAAAAGGTGCCGGAAAAATCGGTGCATCAACCCTGGGACTGGGCGGATAAACACGGGGTAAAACTCGATTATCCCCGCCCGATTGTTGACCATAAACAGGCGCGTACCGCCACGCTGGCGGCCTATGAAGCTGCCCGTAAAGCGTAAAGGAGTGATGATGAAAAATACCGAGCTGGAAACACTGATTAACGAAAAACTTAACAGTGCGGCGTTCAGTGATTACGGCCCGAACGGGCTACAGGTTGAAGGGCGGGAAACGGTACAGAAAATTATCACCGGCGTGACCGCAAGCCAGGCATTGCTGGACGAAGCGGTACGCCAGCAGGCGGATGCGGTGATTGTCCATCACGGTTATTTCTGGAAAAACGAAGCGTCGATCATTCGCGGGATGAAGCGTAACCGCCTGAAAACGTTACTGGCGAACGACATCAACTTGTACGGTTGGCACCTGCCGCTCGACGCGCACCCACAGCTTGGCAATAACGCTCAACTGGCGGCGTTACTCGGCATTAACGTAATGGGTGAAATTGAAGAATTGCTGCCGTGGGGCGAACTCTCCATGCCGGTTCCGGGAGGGGAACTGGCGTCGTGGATTGAGGCGCGTCTTGGTCGCAAGCCGCTGTGGTGTGGCGATACCGGGCCGGAAAAAATCACCCGTGTCGCCTGGTGTACCGGCGGCGGGCAGGGCTTTATTGATAAAGCGGCCCGCTTCGGCGTTGATGCGTTTATCACCGGCGAAGTCTCCGAGCAGACCATTCATTCCGCCCGTGAACAGGGGCTGCATTTCTACTCTGCGGGCCACCACGCTACCGAGCGCGGCGGTATTCGCGCGCTCAGCGACTGGCTGAATGAAAATACCGATCTTGACGTCACGTTTATCGATATTCCGAACCCGGCGTAAGGAGAGGGCAAGTGCAGCGAGCACGGTGTTATTTGTTAGGTGAAAGCGCGGTGGTGCTGGAGCTTGAGCCACCGGTACAACTGGCGACGCAAAAGCGTATCTGGCGGCTGACGCAGCGGCTGGCGGACGTGCCGGACGTGGTGGAAGCCATTCCGGGGATGAATAACATTACGGTGGTGCTGCGCGATCCCCATTCGCTGGCGCTTGATGCGATTGAGCGCTTACAGCGCTGGTGGGAAGAGAGCGAGGCGCTGGAGCCCGAGTCACGATCCATTGAGATCCCGGTGCTGTACGGCAAAGCGGCCGGGCCGGATCTGGGGCTGGTGGCGGAACACTGCCGGATGACGGAAAAGCAGGTCGTTGAGCTGCATGCTTCTATCGATTACGTGGTGTGGTTTCTTGGCTTCCAGCCCGGTTTCCCTTATCTGGGCGGGATGCCGGAGGCGCTTGCCACTCCGCGCCGCGCCGAACCGCGTGTGAGTGTTCCCGCCGGTTCTGTCGCCATTGGCGGCGCGCAAACCGGCATTTACCCACTGG
The DNA here is from genome assembly GCF_000300455.3 of Kosakonia sacchari SP1. NCBI lineage: Bacteria > Pseudomonadati > Pseudomonadota > Gammaproteobacteria > Enterobacterales > Enterobacteriaceae > Kosakonia > Kosakonia sacchari. Next base: position 3,401,884 of record NZ_CP007215.2, on the reverse strand, counting down.
AAACGCCTGGCGGCTGGAACCTGATTGGCCGCACCGATCTGGCGTTGTTCAACCCGCGCTTGCCGGAGCCGGTGCTATTACGTCCGGGCGACACGCTGCGGTTTGTGCCGCGCAAGGAGGGCGTATGCTGAAAATTATCCGTGCGGGAATGTATACCACCTTGCAGGGCGGTAAACGTATTGGCTTGCGCCAGTCCGGCGTCAGCTACTGCGGCGCGCTGGACGAACCCGCGTTGCAAATTGCTAATGCGCTGGTGGGGAACGCGCCGGCGGCGGCGGCGCTGGAAATTACTTTTGGTCAGTGCGAAGTGGTATTTGGTCGCGATGCCTGGTTTGCGCTTACTGGCGCAGGCTGTGAGGCGAAGCTTGACGGTAAAGCGGTGTGGACCGGCTGGCGGTTTGCCGCAAAGGCCGGGCAGCGACTGGTGTTGAAAAGGCCGTTGCACGGTGTGCGCAGCTATCTTGCGGTTGCCGGGAGCTTTGCCGTGCCGGCGGTAATGGGCTCGGTCAGCACCGATCTGAAAACCGCTATCGGCGGGCTGGAAGGGCGGCTACTGCGCGATGGCGATGTTTTGCCGCTGGGTGAACCTGTCCGTCATTTTCACACACAGCAAGGAGTAAAACAGTTGCTGTGGGGCAACCGTATTCGCGCGTTGCCGGGGCCGGAATATCACGAATTTGACAGCGCCTCGCAGGAGGCGTTCTGGCGTTTGCCGTGGCAGATAAGCCCGCAGAGTAACCGCATGGGTTACCGTTTACAGGGGCAGCCGCTGGTGCGCACTACGTCACGCGAACTGCTTTCCCACGGCTTGTTGCCGGGCGTCGTCCAGGTTCCCTCTAACGGGCAACCGATAGTGCTGATGAATGATGCCCAGACCACCGGCGGTTACCCGCGAATTGCCTGCATTATCGAGGCGGATATGTACCACCTGGCGCAGATCCCGCTCGGGCAGCCGATACACTTTGTTCAGTGCTCGCTGGATGAGGCGCTGAAGGCGCGGCGCGAGCAGCGTATCTATCTCGATCAACTGGCATGGCGTCTGCACAATGAAGATTGATTTAAACGCCGATCTCGGCGAAGGCTGCGGCAACGATGCGGCGTTACTCCAGCTTGTATCTTCCGCCAATATCGCTTGCGGTTTCCACGCAGGTGATGCGCAAACCATGCTGACCTGTGTGCGCGAAGCATTGCGTAACGGCGTGGCGGTGGGCGCGCATCCCTCATTCCCGGATCGGGAAAACTTTGGCCGCACGCCGATGCATCTGCCGCCGGATAGGGTCTATGCCCAAATGCTGTATCAAATTGGTGCGCTGGCGGCGATGGTGCGTGCCGAAGGCGGCAAACTGCACCATGTGAAACCGCACGGTATGCTCTACAACCAGGCGGCGGATGACGCGGCGCTGGCCGATGCCATTGCCGGAGCGGTTTATGATGCAGATCCCGCATTGATTCTGGTTGGGCTGGCGGGCAGCGAGTTAATTCATGCTGGCGAGCGTTATGGTTTGCGCACGCGCCAGGAGGTATTTGCCGATCGAGGCTACCTCCGCGATGGTCGATTGGTGCCGCGCAGTGCGCCGGGCGCGCTAATTGATGATGACAATCTGGCGCTGGCGCAAACGTTGGAGATGGTGCTTGAAGGCCGGGTGAGGTGCGTCAGCGGTGAGTTTGTTAATGTGCAGGCGCAAACGGTCTGCCTGCATGGCGATGGTGAGCATGCGTTGCTATTTGCCCGCCGCTTACATAGTGCCTTCGCCCAACGTGGCGTGTTGATTTCCGCCCACTAACGCAAGGAGTTTTTATGCCGGAAGGACCGGAGATCCGCCGGGCGGCAGATACGCTTGAAGCCGCTGTTAAAAACAAACCATTAACGGATGTCTGGTTTGGCCTGCCGTCGTTGAAGGGGTTCGCCGCTGATCTTGTGGGGCAGTGCGTTGAGAACATTGAAACGCGGGGAAAAGCGCTCCTGACCCATTTTTCCGGCGGGCTAACGCTTTACAGCCATAACCAGCTTTACGGCATCTGGCGCGTGGTTGAGGCGGGGGAGATCCCGCAAACCAACCGTGTGCTGCGCGTGCGGCTGCAAACGGAGCAAAAGGCGATTTTGCTGTACAGCGCGTCGGATATCGCGCTGCTCACGCCCGGGCAACTGGCGCAACATCCGTTTTTACAGCGTGTCGGGCCGGATGTGCTGGATATGTCGCTGACCGTGGCGCAGGTAAAAGAACGGCTGCTCTCACCCCGTTTTCGCCGTCGCCAGTTTTCGGGGTTATTGCTCGATCAGGCCTTTCTTGCCGGGCTGGGAAATTACCTGCGTGTCGAAATTCTCTGGCAAAGCGCCCTGGCACCGCAGCGCAACGTTTTGCAGCTAAGCGAAGAGCAACTCGACGTGTTAGCGCATGCGCTGCTGGATATTCCCCGTTTGTCGTATCAGACACGCGGCGTGGTGGATGAGAATAAACACCACGGCGCGCTGTTTCGCTTTAAGGTGTTTCACCGCGCAGGCGAACCGTGCGAGCGTTGCGGCGGGATAATTGAGAAAACCACCATGTCGTCCCGGCCGTTTTACTGGTGCCCGGCTTGTCAGCGTTAAAATAAAAAACGCGCCTTCAGGCGCGTTTTTTTCTGCGGGTTGGCTATCAATCTTTTTTCAGATCGGAGCTGAACTCGCGTTTTTCGTAACCGGTGTACAGCTGGCGCGGACGGGCAATTTTGATGCCATCGTCGTGCATTTCGTTCCAGTGTGCAATCCAGCCCACAGTACGCGCCATCGCGAAGATAACGGTAAACATAGACGACGGAATACCCATCGCTTTCAGGATAATACCGGAGTAGAAATCGACGTTCGGGTAGAGCTTACGTTCGATAAAGTACGGATCGTTGAGCGCAATGTGCTCAAGCTCCATCGCCACTTCCAGCAGATCATCTTTGGTGCCCAGCTCACGCAGCACTTCGTGGCAGGTTTCACGCATCACGGTTGCGCGCGGGTCATAGTTTTTGTAGACACGGTGACCGAAGCCCATCAGACGGAACGAATCGTTTTTGTCTTTGGCGCGGCGCAGGAATTCCGGAATGTGTTTCACGGTGCTGATCTCTTCCAGCATCTTCAGCGCAGCTTCGTTGGCGCCGCCGTGTGCCGGTCCCCACAGTGAAGCGATACCTGCGGCGATGCAGGCGAACGGATTCGCGCCAGAAGAGCCCGCGGTACGCACGGTGGAGGTGGAAGCGTTTTGTTCATGGTCGGCGTGCAGGATCAGAATACGGTCCATTGCGCGTTCCAACACCGGGTTCACTTCATACGGTTCACACGGCGTGGAGAACATCATGTGCAGGAAGTTACCAGCGTAAGAGAGATTATTCTGCGGGTAGACGAACGGCTGACCAATGGAATATTTGTAACACATCGCCGCGACGGTCGGCATTTTCGACAGCAGGCGGAACGCGGCAATCTCACGGTGACGCGGATTGTTAACGTCCAGTGAATCGTGGTAGAACGCCGCCAGCGCGCCAGTCACACCGCACAGCACCGCCATTGGGTGCGAGTCGCGACGGAAACCGTGGAACAGACGGGTGATCTGCTCATGAATCATCGTATGGCGTGTTACGGTCAGTTTGAACTCGTCAAACTGCTCCTGCGTTGGCTTTTCGCCGTACAGCAGAATGTAGCAGACTTCCAGATAGTTGGATTCGGTCGCCAGTTGGTCGATAGGGAAACCACGGTGCAGCAGAATACCTTCGTCACCGTCGATAAAGGTGATTTTCGATTCGCATGATGCGGTAGAGGTAAAACCTGGGTCAAAAGTGAATACCCCTTTTGAACCGAGACTACGGATATCAATCACATCCTGACCGAGCGTGCCTTTTAGCACATCCAGTTCAATAGCAGCGTCACCATTGTAGGTGATGGTTGCTTTCTTATCAGCCATTTACGGTCTCCTTAGCGCCTTATTGCTTAAGACCGCCAGTCACCGGATTTGCATTCAACTGCCCGTCAACGTTACCAGTTTGTTATTTAGCTCGCAGCTCTGTTGAGAGGAGGTACCAGGGTACAGAGCGATGGGCGCGTGCAAGTACACATTGAAAACACAGTGAAAAAACAGCAAATCAGCGTCTTAGCAGTCCGAATTTATCAAACCTGTATATCACTAATAACTGTCCTGATTACATCGGTCAATACCATCACACTGTTACATAACTTATTCTCAGGTGAAAGTAAGACCCCATAACTTTTGCGAATTATAAGCCCTTTCCGGCGTAGTTTGTAACAAGAATGTTTAACTTTTGTCAAATCAGATGATTAAAATTTAAAAGAATGTTGTTATCGTGATGGGGGTCACTGTTCTGCATAAAACCCGACAAACTATATGTAGGTTAATTGTAATGATTTTGTGAACGACCTATACTGCCGCCAGGTCTCCGGAATACCCCTGCAATCCCGAGCCACCCAGCGTTGTAACCTGTCGTTTAGCATCTGGAAGCTAATTTTTTGCATGACGAGCAGTTATAGAAAAGGACGCTGTCTGACCCGCACGCAGACCGGAGGAAGGAAACTATAAGAATAGCATGTGGGCGTTATTCATGATAAAAAATGTTAAAAAACAAAGACCTGTCAATCTGGATCTGACAACAATTCGGTTTCCTGTTACGGCTATAGCTTCCATTCTCCACCGCGTTTCCGGCGTCATTACTTTCGTGGCGGTTGGCATTCTGCTGTGGTTATTGGGCCTGTCGCTGTCATCCGAAGAGGGCTTCCTGACCGCCTCTGCCATCATGAGCAGCTTTTTCGTTAAATTCATTTTCTGGGGCATCCTGACAGCGCTGGCTTATCACGCTGTGGGCGGTATTCGCCATATGTTAATGGATTTTGGCTGGCTGGAAGAAACCTTCGAAGCAGGAAAGCGTTCCGCTAATCTCTCTTTTGCAATCACTGTCGTGCTTTCAATTCTCGCAGGAGTCCTCGTATGGTAAGCAACGCCTCCGCATTAGGACGCAACGGCGTACATGATTTTATTCTTGTCCGTGCTACTGCCATCGTCCTGACGTTATACATCATCTATATGGTCGGTTTTTTTGCCACACACGGCGATCTGACCTGGGTGGTGTGGACTGAGTTTTTCTCCTCCGCTTTCACGAAAGTCTTCACGCTGCTGGCGCTGTTTTCGATTCTGATCCATGCCTGGATTGGCATGTGGCAGGTGTTGACCGACTACGTTAAATCGCTGGCTGTGCGCCTGGTGCTGCAACTGGCTATCGTCATTGCACTTGCGGTTTACGTGATTTATGGATTCGTTGTGGTGTGGGGTGTGTAATGAAACTGCCAGTCAGAGAATTTGATGCTGTTGTCATTGGTGCCGGTGGCGCAGGTATGCGCGCGGCGCTGCAAATTTCCCAGAGCGGGCAAACCTGTGCGCTGCTCTCTAAAGTCTTTCCAACCCGTTCTCACACCGTATCTGCGCAAGGCGGCATTACCGTTGCGCTGGGTAATACCCATGAAGATAACTGGGAATGGCACATGTATGACACGGTAAAAGGTTCCGATTACATCGGTGACCAGGATGCCATTGAATATATGTGTAAAACCGGCCCGGAAGCGATTCTTGAGCTGGAACATATGGGTCTGCCGTTCTCCCGTCTGGATGATGGCCGTATCTATCAACGCCCGTTTGGCGGCCAGTCGAAAAACTTCGGCGGCGAACAGGCGGCGCGCACGGCAGCCGCAGCGGACCGTACCGGTCATGCGCTGTTGCACACTCTTTATCAGCAAAACCTGAAAAACCACACGACGATTTTTTCCGAGTGGTACGCGCTGGATCTGGTGAAAAACCAGGATGGCGCGGTGGTGGGTTGTACCGCACTGTGCATTGAAACCGGTGAAGTGGTCTACTTCAAAGCGCGAGCAACCGTGCTGGCGACCGGCGGCGCAGGCCGTATTTACCAGTCCACCACCAACGCACATATCAATACCGGCGACGGCGTTGGCATGGCGCTGCGCGCAGGTGTACCGGTGCAGGATATGGAAATGTGGCAGTTCCACCCGACCGGTATTGCTGGCGCGGGTGTACTGGTAACGGAAGGTTGCCGTGGGGAAGGCGGTTACCTGCTGAACAAACATGGCGAGCGCTTTATGGAGCGTTATGCGCCAAACGCCAAAGACCTTGCGGGTCGTGATGTGGTGGCGCGTTCCATCATGATCGAAATCCGTGAAGGTCGCGGCTGCGACGGCCCGTGGGGTCCGCACGCGAAACTGAAACTCGATCACCTGGGTAAAGAGGTGCTGGAATCGCGCCTGCCGGGGATCCTTGAACTGTCGCGCACCTTCGCGCACGTCGATCCGGTGAAAGAGCCGATCCCGGTCATCCCGACTTGCCACTATATGATGGGCGGTATTCCGACCAAAGTAACTGGCCAGGCGCTGACGGTGAACGAGAAGGGCGAAGATGTCGTCATTCCGGGTCTGTTCGCAGTGGGTGAAATTGCCTGCGTATCGGTACACGGCGCCAACCGTCTGGGCGGTAACTCGCTGCTGGATCTGGTGGTGTTTGGTCGTGCGGCAGGTCTGCATTTACAAGAATCGATCGCCGAGCAGGGCGCACTGCGCGACGCCAGCGAGTCTGATGTTGAAGCGTCACTTGAGCGCCTCAACCGCTGGAACAACAACCGCAACGGCGAAGATCCGGTCACCATTCGTAAAGCGCTGCAAGAGTGTATGCAGCATAACTTCTCGGTCTTCCGTGAAGGTGATGCGATGGCGAAAGGGCTTGAGCAATTGAAAGTGATCCGCGAGCGTTTGAAAAACGCCCGTCTGGACGATACGTCCACCGAGTTTAACACCCAGCGCGTTGAGTGCCTGGAGCTGGATAACTTGATGGAAACCGCGTATGCAACGGCGGTCTCCGCAAACTTCCGTACTGAGAGCCGTGGCGCGCATAGCCGCTTCGACTATCCGGATCGTGACGACGCAAACTGGCTGTGCCATTCCCTGTATCTGCCAGAAACGGAGTCCATGACGCGTCGCAGCGTCAATATGGAGCCGAAACTGCGTCCGGCATTCCCGCCGAAGATTCGTACTTATTAATGCGGAGACAGGATTATGAAACTCGAATTTTCGATTTATCGCTATAACCCGGACGTTGATGACGCGCCGCGCATGCAGGATTACACCCTGGAAGGCGAAGAAGGGCGTGACATGATGCTGCTGGATGCGTTAATGCAGCTGAAAGAAAAAGATCCTACGCTGTCGTTCCGCCGCTCCTGCCGTGAAGGGGTGTGTGGTTCCGATGGTTTGAACATGAACGGCAAGAACGGTCTGGCGTGTATCACCCCGATTTCCGCACTCGGCAATGGCAAACAGAAGATTGTGATTCGTCCTCTGCCTGGCCTGCCGGTGATCCGCGATTTGGTGGTGGACATGGGACAATTCTATGCCCAATATGAGAAGATTAAGCCTTACTTATTGAATAATGGGCAAAATCCGCCAGCAAGAGAGCACTTACAGTCACCTGACCAGCGTGAAAAACTCGACGGTCTCTATGAATGTATTCTCTGCGCCTGCTGCTCGACATCTTGCCCGTCGTTCTGGTGGAACCCGGACAAATTTATCGGTCCGGCTGGCCTGCTGGCGGCGTACCGTTTCCTGATCGACAGCCGCGATACGGAAACCGATAACCGTCTGGAAGGTTTAAGCGATGCTTTCAGCGTATTCCGCTGCCACAGCATTATGAACTGCGTCAGTGTATGCCCGAAAGGTCTGAACCCGACGCGCGCCATCGGCCATATTAAGTCGATGTTGTTGCAACGAAGCGCATAAATGTCAGTGCCGGATGGCGCTGACGCGTATCCGGCCTACATTAATAGTGATGTTTTTTTTGCCCGGTAGCGTTAGCGCCGCCGGGTAACAAGGAAGCAGGAAACCTTTAAAAACCGCCACAGTAGACATAATCGAGATGTCTGGTGCGAGACAAGGCGGCAACTGAGCGCATCGCTGGGAGCATAGTCAACTATGTGACCAGGGTAAGCAAAGGCAGCCAATGCAGTCGCAGCCCGGACAGCGAAGATTAGGCAGTTTTTAAAGGTTCCTTCGCGGGCCACCAAGAGCCCGCAAGTGAACCCTGGGACGTGCGCTAACGGGTGTACGTCGTAGTTATCCACGGCGAAGTAAGCATAACAATGCTTAAGGGATCACGATGCAGAACGGCGCAATGAAAGCCTGGCTGGACTCTTCTTACCTCTCTGGGTCTAACCAGAGCTGGATAGAACAGCTCTATGAAGACTTCTTAACCGATCCTGACTCGGTAGATGCAAACTGGCGATCTATGTTCCAGCAGTTACCGGGCACCGGAGTCAAACCGGATCAGTTCCACTCCAAGACGCGTGATTATTTCCGTCAGCTGGCGAAAGATGCTTCACGTTACTCTTCCTCTATTTCCGACCCCGACACCAATGTAAAGCAGGTTAAAGTCCTGCAACTTATCAACGCATACCGTTTTCGTGGTCACCAACATGCGAACCTCGATCCGCTGGGATTGTGGCAGCAAGAAAGGGTTGCCGATCTCGATCCGGCTTACCACGATCTGACGGAAGCCGATTTCCAGAACAGCTTTAACGTGGGTTCTTTTGCGATTGGCAAAGACACCATGCCGCTGGGCGAATTGATTAACGCACTGAAAGAGACCTATTGCGGTTCGATCGGTGCGGAATATATGCATATCACCAGCACCGAAGAGAAACGCTGGATCCAGCAACGTATTGAGTCCGCAACGGGCAAGTCAAGCTTTAGCAGTGAAGAGAAAAAACGCTTCCTGGCTGAGCTGACGGCTGCAGAAGGTCTTGAACGTTATCTGGGCGCGAAATTCCCCGGAGCGAAACGCTTCTCGCTGGAAGGCGGGGATGCGCTGGTGCCGATGCTTAAAGAGATGATCCGCCACGCGGGCAAGAGCGGTACTCGCGAAGTGGTGCTGGGTATGGCGCACCGCGGACGTCTGAACGTACTGGTTAACGTGCTGGGTAAACAGCCGCAGGATCTGTTCGACGAATTCGCCGGTAAACATAAAGAACACCTTGGCACCGGCGACGTGAAATATCACATGGGCTTCTCGTCCGACGTGGAAACGGAAGGCGGCCTGGTTCACCTGGCGCTGGCGTTCAACCCGTCACACCTCGAGATTGTCAGCCCGGTGGTTATCGGTTCCGTTCGTGCGCGTCTTGACCGCCTTGACGAACCGAGCAGCAATAAAGTGCTGCCAATCACCATTCATGGCGACGCCGCTGTGGCGGGGCAGGGCGTGGTGCAGGAGACCCTGAACATGTCGAAAGCACGCGGCTACGAAGTGGGTGGCACGGTGCGTATCGTCATTAACAACCAGGTGGGCTTCACCACATCGAACCCGCTGGATGCACGCTCTACGCCGTACTGTACCGACATCGGTAAAATGGTGCAGGCGCCGATTTTCCACGTGAATGCGGACGATCCGGAAGCGGTGGCGTTCGTCACTCGCCTGGCGCTCGATTTCCGTAACACTTTCAAACGCGATGTCTTTATCGACTTGGTGTGCTACCGCCGTCATGGCCATAACGAAGCCGACGAGCCGAGCGCAACCCAGCCGCTGATGTACCAGAAAATCAAAAAACACCCGACGCCGCGCAAAATCTATGCCGATCGTCTGGAGCAGGAAAAAACCATTACGCTGGAAGATGCCACCGAAATGGTCAACCTGTACCGCGATGCGCTGGATGCGGGTGAGTGTGTGGTCGCCGAATGGCGTCCGATGAATATGCACTCCTTTACCTGGTCGCCGTACCTCAACCACGAGTGGGATGAGAGCTACCCGAACAAGGTGGAAATGAAGCGCTTACAGGAGCTGGCAAAACGCATCAGTACGGTGCCGGAAGCCATCGAAATGCAGTCCCGCGTGGCGAAAATTTACGGCGACCGCCAGTTGATGGCGAGCGGCGAGAAATTGTTCGACTGGGGCGGCGCAGAAACGCTGGCGTATGCCACGCTGGTGGATGAAGGGATCCCGGTGCGTTTGTCCGGTGAAGACTCCGGCCGCGGCACCTTCTTCCATCGCCATGCGGTGATCCACAACCAGGCGAACGGTTCCACCTATACGCCGCTGAGCCATGTACACAATTCACAGGGGGCGTTCCGCGTATGGGACTCCGTGCTCTCTGAAGAAGCGGTACTGGCCTTTGAATATGGTTATGCCACGGCAGAGCCGCGCACGCTGACCATCTGGGAAGCGCAGTTCGGTGATTTCGCCAACGGCGCGCAAGTAGTTATCGACCAGTTCATCAGCTCCGGCGAGCAGAAATGGGGCCGTATGTGCGGCCTGGTGATGCTGCTGCCGCACGGCTATGAAGGGCAAGGCCCGGAGCACTCCTCCGCGCGTCTGGAGCGTTATCTGCAACTGTGTGCTGAACAAAATATGCAGGTTTGCGTGCCGTCTACGCCAGCACAGGTTTACCACATGCTGCGTCGCCAGGCACTGCGCGGTATGCGTCGCCCGCTGGTGGTGATGTCGCCGAAGTCGCTGCTGCGTCATCCGCAGGCGGTTTCCACGCTCGATGAGCTGGCGAACGGCACCTTTATGCCAGCGATTGGCGAAGTGGATGATCTTGATCCGCAAGGCGTTAAGCGCGTGATCCTGTGCTCTGGTAAGGTCTATTATGATCTGCTGGAACAGCGTCGTAAAAACGACCAGAAAGATGTCGCGATTGTGCGTATTGAACAGCTTTACCCGTTCCCGCACCAGTCGGTGCAGGAAGCGCTGAAACCTTACGCTCACGTACATGATTTTGTCTGGTGCCAGGAAGAGCCGCTTAACCAGGGCGCATGGTACTGCAGCCAGCATCATTTCCGTGATGTGATTCCGTTTGGGGCCGCTCTGCGTTATGCAGGTCGCCCGGCCTCCGCCTCTCCGGCGGTGGGATACCTGTCCGTTCACCAGAAACAGCAACAAGATCTGGTAAATGACGCGCTGAACGTCGATTAATTAAAGGATAAATAATGAGTAGCGTAGATATTCTTGTTCCCGATCTGCCCGAGTCCGTTGCTGACGCGACCGTTGCGACCTGGCACAAAAAACCAGGCGATAGCGTACGACGCGACGAAGTGTTGGTCGAAATCGAAACTGACAAAGTGGTACTGGAAGTACCGGCGTCGGCAGACGGTATTCTGGACGCGGTGCTGGAGGATGAAGGCACCACTGTGACTTCCCGGCAGATCCTTGGTCGCCTGAAAGAGGGCAACAGCTCTGGTAAAGAGAGCAGCGCCAAATCTGAAGAGAAAGAGTCCACGCCGGCACAGCGCCAGCAGGCCTCGCTGGAAGAGCAAAACAATGACGCCCTGAGCCCGGCGATCCGTCGCCTGCTGGCTGAGCACAACCTTGAAGCCAGCGCTATCAAAGGCACGGGCGTCGGTGGTCGTATCACGCGTGAAGATGTTGAGAAACATCTGGCGAAAGCGCCGGTGAAAGAAGAGAAACCGGCTGCTGCTCCGGCGAGCGCCCCGGTGGCACCGCTGGCTGGCCGCACCGAAAAACGCGTGCCGATGACCCGTCTGCGTAAACGCGTTGCTGAGCGTCTACTGGAAGCGAAAAACTCCACCGCCATGCTGACCACGTTCAACGAAGTCAACATGAAGCCGATTATGGATCTGCGTAAGCAGTACGGTGATGCCTTTGAAAAACGTCACGGTATCCGCCTGGGCTTTATGTCTTTCTACGTGAAAGCCGTGGTTGAAGCGCTGAAACGCTATCCGGAAGTGAACGCGTCCATCGATGGCGATGACGTGGTTTACCACAACTACTTTGATGTCAGCATGGCGGTTTCCACGCCGCGTGGTCTGGTTACACCGGTGCTGCGCGATGTCGATACGCTGGGCATGGCTGATATCGAGAAGAAAATCAAAGAGCTGGCGGTTAAAGGCCGTGATGGCAAACTGACCGTTGACGATCTGACCGGCGGTAACTTCACTATCACCAACGGTGGTGTGTTCGGTTCGCTGATGTCTACACCGATTATCAACCCGCCGCAGAGTGCGATCCTCGGCATGCACGCCATTAAAGATCGCCCGATGGCGGTTGATGGCAAGGTCGAGATCCTGCCGATGATGTACCTGGCGCTCTCTTACGACCACCGTCTGATTGACGGTCGCGAATCTGTTGGTTTCTTGGTAGCCATCAAAGAGCTGCTGGAAGATCCGACTCGCTTGCTGCTGGACGTCTAGTGTCCTTAGCCCGGCGGCGTCAGTTGCCGGGCCACTATAACGAACACCTGCTTTGTAGGCCGTCATCCGGCGTGACAAATTAAATGAAGGATGGATAGAACACATGAACTTACACGAGTATCAGGCGAAACAACTGTTTGCCCGGTCAGGTCTGCCGACTCCGGTTGGTTACGCCTGTACTACCCCGCGTGAAGCAGAAGAAGCGGCATCCAAAATCGGCGCAGGCCCGTGGGTGGTAAAATGCCAGGTCCATGCAGGCGGCCGTGGTAAAGCGGGCGGCGTAAAAGTCGTCAACAGCAAAGAAGATATTCGCGCCTTCGCGGAAAACTGGCTGGGCAAACGCCTGGTGACCTACCAAACAGACGCGAACGGCCAGCCGGTAAACCAGATCCTGGTTGAAGCGGCGACCGATATCGACAAAGAGCTGTATCTGGGCGCGGTGGTTGACCGTAGTTCTCGCCGTGTCGTGTTCATGGCTTCTACCGAAGGTGGCGTGGAAATTGAAAAAGTGGCGGAAGAGACCCCGCACCTGATCCACAAAACCACCATCGACCCGCTGACCGGCCCGATGCCGTATCAGGGACGCGACCTGGCATTCAAACTGGGTCTGGAAGGCAAGCAGGTTCAGCAATTCACCAAAATTTTCATGGGACTTGCGACCATTTTCCTTGAGCGCGATCTGGCGCTGATTGAAATCAACCCGCTGGTTATCACCAAACAGGGCGATCTGATCTGCCTCGACGGCAAACTGGGCGCTGACGGCAACGCCCTGTTCCGCCAGCCGGAACTGCGCGAAATGCGCGACCAGTCGCAGGAAGATCCGCGCGAAGCGCAGGCAGCACACTGGGAGCTGAACTATGTTGCGCTGGATGGCAACATCGGTTGTATGGTCAACGGCGCAGGTCTGGCGATGGGCACCATGGACATCGTGAAACTGCACGGTGGCGAACCGGCAAACTTCCTGGATGTGGGCGGCGGTGCGACCAAAGAGCGCGTGACCGAAGCGTTCAAAATTATCCTTTCCGATGAAAACGTGAAAGCGGTGCTGGTTAACATCTTCGGCGGTATCGTGCGTTGCGACCTGATCGCTGACGGTATCATCGGCGCGGTAGAAGAAGTGGGTGTTAACGTACCGGTGGTTGTGCGCCTGGAAGGTAACAATGCTGAACTGGGCGCGAAACGCCTGGCAGACAGCGGCCTGAATATTATTGCAGCGAAAAGTCTGACGGATGCAGCACAGCAGGTTGTTGCCGCAGTGGAGGGGAAATAATGTCTGTTTTGATTGATAAGAACACCAAAGTTATCTGCCAGGGCTTCACCGGAAGCCAGGGGACTTTCCACTCCGAGCAGGCAATTGCCTATGGTACGCAGATGGTTGGCGGCGTTACGCCGGGCAAAGGCGGCACCACGCACCTCGGTCTGCCAGTTTTTAACACCGTGCGCGAAGCGGTTGAAGCGACTGGCGCGACGGCTACCGTTATCTATGTTCCGGCACCGTTCTGCAAAGACTCGATCCTTGAAGCTATCGACGCGGGCATTAAACTGATTATCACCATTACTGAAGGTATTCCGACGCTGGATATGCTGACGGTGAAAGTGAAGCTGGACGAAGCTGGCGTGCGCATGATTGGCCCGAACTGCCCGGGTGTTATCACCCCTGGCGAGTGCAAAATCGGTATCATGCCAGGCCACATTCATCAGCCTGGTAAAGTTGGTATTGTTTCCCGTTCCGGTACGCTGACCTATGAAGCGGTTAAACAGACCACGGATTACGGTTTCGGCCAGTCCACCTGCGTGGGCATCGGCGGTGACCCGATCCCGGGTTCAAACTTTATCGATATCCTGAAACTGTTCCAGGAAGACCCGCAGACCGAAGCGATTGTCATGATCGGTGAGATCGGCGGCAGCGCGGAAGAAGAAGCGGCGGCGTATATCAAAGATCACGTGACCAAACCGGTGGTGGGTTATATCGCTGGCGTGACCGCGCCAAAAGGCAAACGTATGGGCCACGCTGGCGCCATCATTGCCGGTGGTAAAGGCACTGCGGACGAGAAATTCGCTGCTCTGGAAGCTGCAGGCGTGAAAACCGTGCGCAGCCTGGCCGACATTGGCGAAGCGCTGAAATCTGTTATTAAATAAAACCTCATTGCTCCTCCATGTAGGGGAGCAAGTATCCTTTCGACATGGTTGGCCGCTCCCGTAGCGGCCTTTTTTATGGCTGCAGTTTACGTACCTGCGTGTTTGCCGCACTCAGGATACGCCCGTCTGCCGCCTGCGGTTGCATCGGCGCAATAGCTTCGCCGCTTTGGCTATCAATCAACACGGAATGCGGTTCGTTCGGCGCGAAAAGATGCTGTTCGCCCCACTGGCGCAGCGCCACGACGACCGGAAACAACGACTCACCTCTTTTTGTCAGCACATACTCCTGATACGCCGTGCCGTCTGATGCCGGCTGCGTGGTGAAAATACCCGCTTCCACCAGTTTGCGTAGTCTGTCGGTAAGAATATTGCGCGCCACGCCAAGGCCACGCTGAAAATCGCCAAAACGGCGCGCACCATCAAAAGCGTCACGCACGATAAGGAGTGCCCAGCGATCGCCAATCAAATCGACAGAACGTGCGACGGGGCAAGGTTGAGTATTCAGTGGCATGGTGAATCTCCGGTTAAGGATTTTGGTTGCATTTTAAAACTGGATTGTCTACGCTTCAACCAGTTTCGTTTTGCAACCAGGTTGCTGCTATGAATAAAAATACACAGGCGACACCGCGCGCTTTAATCGCACTGTTTGCGGTCGCCAGCGGTTTATGTGTGGCGAATGTCTATTATGCGCAGCCGTTGCTGGATGCACTGGCGCAGAGCTTTGCTATCAGCCAGGCGGCTGT
This sequence comes from Kosakonia sacchari SP1, assembly GCF_000300455.3. Taxonomy (NCBI): domain Bacteria; kingdom Pseudomonadati; phylum Pseudomonadota; class Gammaproteobacteria; order Enterobacterales; family Enterobacteriaceae; genus Kosakonia; species Kosakonia sacchari. The sequence goes on along the minus strand of NZ_CP007215.2, from coordinate 3,386,779 downwards.
CGGCGGCGTGGTGACGGCCACACAAGTGGGATCGGCGCTGGCCTTATTGTTGTTGGTACCATTGGGCGATGTTGTTGAGCGACGCAGGTTATTGTTGGTGCAGTTGCTGGTGTTAGTGGTTGCGCTCGCCGTTGTCGCGCTGGCGCAATCGGCAACTGTGTTGCTTGTGGGTATGCTGGCGACGGGGTTACTGGGCACGGCGATGACACAAGGATTGATTGCCAGTGCGGCCAGCATCGCTAACGAACAAGAGCGGGGCAGGGTAGTGGGTGCGGCGCAAGGCGGCGTTTTTATCGGCCTGCTATTAGCACGAGTTTTTGCTGGTGTTATTAGCGATTTAGCGGGTTGGCGCGCGGTTTATGGCGTTTCAGCATTGCTGATGATGGTGTTATTGCTGCTGCTCTGGCGGCGGTTACCTGTGATGGGTAGCGCGATGATTTCTGTCAGCTGGTTACGTTTGATGGCCTCAATGCTGGGGCTGTTACGCACAGATCGCGTACTGCAAGTCCGCGGCGTATTGGCGTTGTTGATGTTTGCCGCTTTTAACATTTTCTGGAGCGCAATGGTGTTGCCGTTAAGCGCGGCACCGTTTGGTTTCTCCCATACGGCTATTGGCTTGTTTGCCCTGGCGGGTGTTGCGGGCGCGCTGGTGGCGGCAAAAGCCGGGCGCGAAGCGGATCGTGGCAATGCGCAGCGCACAAGTTTGCTGGCGCTTTTTTTGTTGCTGCTGGCCTGGTGGCCACTGTCACAGCTACAACACTCTCTGTTGTTGTTTATTTTTGGCGTTATTTTGCTCGATCTTGGCGGTCAGGCGCTACATGTCACCAATCAGAGCCTGATTTTGCGTACCGACGCATCTCAGCACGGCAGACTGGTGGCGTTGTATATGCTGTTTTACGCCCTCGGCAGCGGGTTGGGTGCGATGACAACGACGGCGGTTTACGCTGTTTTCGGCTGGCAGGGTGTTTGCTTACTTGGCGCAACAGTGACGTTGCTGGCGCTTATCGTCTGGGGCGCGACCCGGCGCTGGATGCTTGTCAGTAATAACCCATAAAATAAAAGGGTATTAGCGTGCCAGAAAATATAACGAATAATCACTGCGCGGTGTTAAGTATGATAATCGCGGAAGTGAAATAATTGTAAAATAAACAAGATAATCACCCGCTTTAATTTTACGTCCCTCTTTAGATGTAACGTGTGTCTCATTTTTTAGATGAATGCTAAACGTTAAATAAAGTCGCCATTATTTATCGTTACTCGCCGATTGATAACCATTGATAGCGTTAAAATGAACATGCTGTTAACAATGTTTTTACTGCAGTTATACACCGGATACAAAATTAACAATGCTGAATAAAATTGATTTAAATCAATATTTAAAAGCTTGGAAAAGATGTTGAAAATCGTTAAATTGTCGCCGATCAAATTGGTGCAAAAGTGGTAAATTCGCTATAAATTGATCACTGTCGAAAAACGTAAAACTAACTCAATAAAAACCTTTTTATTGTAAGGGTTTTGCGGAGTAATATATGCGTGAGATCAATTCGAGTTTTTTATTAACCTGGTTGTAACTTTTTTCATTCATTGTCACGCTTTATGTGATGTGAATAAAACAGTGCAGCAATTTTGTATTGGGGCATGCGTGTGAACCTTCGCTAACGGGGTTTACTCTCGGAGTCTTCATGCGATGAGCAAGGAGTCATAATGTTAGATATAGTCGAACTGTCGCGCTTACAGTTTGCCTTGACCGCGATGTACCATTTTCTGTTTGTGCCACTGACGCTCGGTATGGCGTTCCTGCTGGCAATTATGGAAACGGTCTACGTCCTCTCCGGCAAACAGATTTATAAAGATATGACCAAGTTCTGGGGCAAGTTGTTTGGTATCAACTTCGCACTGGGCGTGGCTACCGGTCTGACGATGGAGTTCCAGTTCGGGACTAACTGGTCTTACTATTCCCATTATGTTGGGGATATCTTCGGTGCGCCGCTGGCCATTGAAGGTCTGATGGCCTTCTTCCTCGAGTCTACGTTTGTAGGTCTGTTTTTCTTCGGTTGGGATCGTCTGGGCAAAGTACAGCACATGGCAGTGACCTGGCTGGTGGCTCTTGGCTCCAACTTGTCCGCACTGTGGATTCTGGTCGCAAACGGCTGGATGCAAAACCCGATTGCTTCTGATTTCAACTTTGAAACCATGCGCATGGAGATGGTGAGCTTCGCTGAGCTGGTGCTTAACCCGGTTGCACAGGTGAAATTCGTTCACACTGTGGCGTCTGGTTACACCTGTGGTGCGATCTTTATCCTTGGCATCAGCTCCTACTACCTGCTGCGCGGGCGCGACATCGCCTTTGCTAAACGCTCTTTTGCTATCGCTGCCAGCTTCGGTATGGCTGCGGTGCTGTCTGTTATCGTGCTGGGTGATGAATCCGGCTACGAAATGGGCGACGTGCAAAAAACCAAACTGGCTGCGATTGAAGCCGAATGGGAAACTCAGCCTGCACCGGCGGCGTTTACCCTGTTTGGCGTACCGGACCAGGATAAGCAAGAGAACAAATTTGCTATCCAGATCCCATACGCGCTGGGCATCATCGCCACCCGTTCTGTTGATACGCCGGTCATTGGTCTTAAAGATCTGATGGTGCAGCACGAAGAGCGCATCCGTAACGGTATGAAAGCGTATCAGTTGCTGGAGCAACTGCGCGCAGGCTCTACCGATCAGGCCATTCGTGACCAGTTCAATAACATCAAAAAAGATCTTGGTTATGGCCTGCTGCTGAAACGCTATACGCCGAACGTGGCAGACGCGACAGAAGCGCAGATCAAGCAAGCGACTAAAGACTCCATCCCACGCGTTGCACCGCTGTACTTCGCGTTCCGCTTGATGGTGGCCGCTGGCGTGCTGATGCTGCTGATTATCGGTGCCTCTTTCTGGACCGTGATTCGTAACCGCATCGGTGAGAAAAAATGGCTGCTGCGTGCTGCGCTGTATGGCATCCCGCTGCCGTGGATTGCTATTGAAGCGGGCTGGTTTGTTGCAGAGTACGGCCGTCAGCCTTGGGCGATTGGTGAAGTGCTGCCGACCGCAGTTGCGAACTCATCGCTGACCGTTGGCGATCTGCTGTTCTCCATGATTCTGATTTGCGGCCTTTATACGCTGTTTATGGTGGCGGAAGTGTTCCTGATGTTCAAATTTGCTCGCCTTGGGCCGAGCAGTCTGAAAACAGGTCGCTATCACTACGAGCAGTCCACCGTGGCTTCTCAGCCGGCACGCTAAGACAGGAGTCGTCAAATGATTGATTATGAAATATTACGTTTTATCTGGTGGCTGCTGGTTGGCATTTTGCTGATTGGTTTTGCGGTCACCGACGGCTTCGACATGGGCGTGGGTATGCTTACCCGCGTGCTGGGTCGTAGTGACACCGAACGCCGCGTGATGATTAACTCCATCGCGCCGCACTGGGACGGTAACCAGGTTTGGCTGATCACCGCTGGTGGCGCGCTGTTTGCCGCCTGGCCGATGGTTTACGCCGCCGCGTTCTCCGGTTTTTATGTGGCGATGATCCTGGTGCTGGCTTCACTGTTCTTCCGTCCGGTGGGTTTTGACTACCGCTCGAAGATTGAAGATATGCGCTGGCGCGGCATGTGGGACTGGGGCATCTTCATCGGCAGCTTTGTTCCGCCGTTGGTGATTGGTGTGGCATTCGGCAATCTGTTGCAGGGCGTGCCGTTCCACCTCGATAACGATATGCGTTTGTTCTACACCGGTAACTTCTTCCAGTTACTGAACCCGTTTGGTCTGTTGGCGGGCGTGGTAAGCGTGGCGATGATCCTGACTCAGGGCGCGACTTACCTGCAAATGCGCACCGTCGGCGAACTGCATCTGCGTGCTCGTGCCACGGTGCAGATTGCTGCGTTGGTTACGCTGGTTTGCTTCGCACTGGCTGGCGTGTGGGTGGTTTACGGTATCGACGGTTACGTGGTGACTTCCGTTATGGATCATCATGCTGCGTCTAACCCGTTGACTAAAGAAGTAGCGGTTCAGGCGGGTGCATGGCTGACTAACTTCAACAACATGCCTGTGCTGTGGCTGGTGCCGGCGCTGGGCGTAGTGTTGCCACTGCTGACCGTGCTGACGGCGCGTCTGGATAAAGCCGCGTGGGCGTTCGTGTTCTCTTCACTGACGCTGGCGTGCATCATCCTGACTGCTGGTATCGCGATGTTCCCGTTCATCATGCCGTCAAGCACTATGCTGAAAGCAAGCCTGACCATGTGGGATGCAACATCGACTCAGCTGACGCTGAACCTGATGACGTATGTGGCGCTGGTCTTTGTGCCGATCATTTTGCTGTACACCACCTGGTGTTACTGGAAAATGTTTGGTCGCATCACCAAAGAGCACATTGAAAGCAATACCCACTCTATGTACTAAGTAAGGAGCAGAATATGTGGTATTTCGCATGGATTTTAGGAACGCTTCTTGCCTGTGCTTTCGGAGTGATTACCGCGTTGGCGCTGGAACATGTTGAAGCGACCAAAGCCGGGAAAGAAGAACACTGATGGATAAAATTATCGCAAAACTGTATGCGGTAATGGATAAGGGCCCGTTAAGGGCCCTTTCCTTAATCATGGCATTACTGCTGGCGGGCTGTATCTTCTGGGATCCCTCCCGTTTCGCGGCTAAAACCAGCGAGCTGGAGATTTGGCACGGGCTGTTATTAATGTGGGCGGTGTGTGCCGGTGTGGTTCACGGTGTCGGCTTTCGCCCGCGCGCAATTCATTGGCAGGGTTTTTTCTGTCCGCCAGTCGCTTTTCTGGTCATGCTTGCGGGGCTTGTTTTTTTCTTCTTTTGAATAAGAAATATCCGTTATCCTCATGGGCTTGCAAAAGCCCATAAATTTTTACTCTCCGTTTACCTCAACCCATTCCAAAGCATCTTGCCCGCGCGTATAGTAGCGAAGTTTAAAAGCTCTAACTTTTTTTGCATTACCGGGATGTAAAGTGAATACAACGCTGTTTCGATGGCCGGTTCGGGTTTATTACGAAGATACCGATGCCGGTGGCATGGTTTACCACGCCAGCTACGTTGCTTTTTATGAAAGAGCCCGCACTGAGATGCTGCGCCACCATCACTTTAGCCAACAGGTTTTGTTGGCTGAGCGCGTTGCATTCGTGGTACGCAAAATGACGCTGGAGTATTTTGCACCCGCCAGACTCGACGACATGCTCGAAGTCCAAACGGAAGTTACATCAATGCGCGGAACCTCGATGGTTTTCTCGCAGCGGATTGTCAACGCAGAGAATAAAGTGCTGAACGAAGCTGAAGTGCTGATTGTCTGTGTTGATCCACTCTTAATGAAGCCTCGTGCGCTTCCCAAGTCTATTGTCGCGGAGTTTAAGCAGTGACTGACATGAACATCCTTGATTTGTTCCTGAAGGCTAGCCTTCTGGTCAAACTTATCATGTTGATTTTGATTGGTTTTTCTATCGCATCCTGGGCAATCATCATCCAGAGAACGCGCATCCTCAACGCAGCAGGGCGCGAAGCAGAAGCCTTCGAAGACAAGTTTTGGTCCGGCATCGAACTGTCTCGTTTGTATCAGGAAAGCCAGGGACGCCGCGATAATCTAAGCGGCTCGGAACAAATCTTTTATAGCGGTTTCAAAGAGTTTGCCCGCCTGCACCGCGCTAACAGTCATGCGCCAGAAGCGATTGTTGAAGGGGCATCAAGGGCGATGCGTATTTCGATGAACCGCGAGCTGGAAACGCTGGAAAACCATATTCCTTTCCTTGGGACCGTCGGTTCTATCAGCCCGTATATCGGCCTGTTCGGTACGGTATGGGGGATCATGCACGCCTTTATCGCGCTGGGTGCGGTGAAGCAGGCGACGTTGCAAATGGTTGCGCCAGGTATCGCCGAAGCGTTGATCGCAACAGCTATCGGTCTGTTTGCTGCCATTCCAGCGGTTATGGCTTACAACCGACTGAACCAGCGCGTGAACAAACTGGAACTGAATTACGACAACTTTATGGAAGAGTTCACGGCTATTCTGCATCGCCAGGCATTTGCCAGCAGCGACAGCAACAAGGAGTAAGCCATGGCCAGATCGCGTGGACGGGGCCGTCGTGACCTCAAGTCTGAAATCAACATCGTACCGTTGCTGGACGTGTTGTTGGTGCTGCTGCTGATCTTTATGGCGACGGCACCGATCATTACGCAAAGCGTAGAGGTTGATCTGCCGGATGCGACACAGTCGCAAACCGTCAGCACCAATGACGATCCTCCGGTCATTATTGAGGTTTCCGGTGTCGGACAGTACAGCGTGGTGGTGGAAAAAGATCGTATGGATCAACTGCCGCCGGAGCAGGTGATTGCGGAGGCGCAGCGTCGCCTGCAATCCAATCCGAAAACCGTGTTCTTAATCGGCGGGGCGAAAGATGTGCCGTACGATGAAATCATTAAAGCGCTGAACCTGTTACATAGCGCGGGTGTGAAATCAGTTGGCTTGATGACGCAGCCTATCTGATCACCGGCTTAACAGGCGGACAGTTTTTGGGAACCGAGAGTGTCAAAGGCAACCGTACAAAACGACAAGCTTAAGCGAGCAATAATCATTTCAGCTGTGCTGCATGTAATTCTTGTAGCGCTGCTGATCTGGAGCTCGTTTGATGAGCATATTGATGCTTCTTCAGGCGGTGGCGGTGGCTCTGCGATTGATGCGGTAATGGTCGATCCAGGCGCTGTGGTGGAAAATTACAATCGCCAACAGCAGCAGCAAGCTAGTGCGCAGCGCGCTAAAGAGCAGCGTGAAAAACAGGCGCAACAGCAAGCGGAAGAGCTGCGTGAAAAGCAAGCTGCCGAACAGGAGCATTTAAAACAGCTGGAGCAGGAGCGTTTGCAGGCGCAGGAAGCGGCGCGCGAACAGGCTGAACAGCAGAAAAAAGCGGAAGAGGCGGCAAAACAGGCTCAACAGCAGCAGAAACAAGCTGAAGAGGCTGCCGCGAAAGCCGCAGCTGACGCAAAAGCAAAAGCGGATGCGCAGGCAAAAGCAGCGGAAGAAGCGGCGAAGAAAGCCGCTGCTGACGCGCAGAAAAAAGCGGAAGCCGAAGCCGCTAAAGCTGCCGCAGACGCACAGAAAAAAGCCGAGGCCGAAGCGGCCAAAGCGGCTGCCGATGCGAAGAAAAAAGCCGAAGCCGAAGCCGCGAAGAAAGCGCAGGCTGAAGCGGCTAAACAAGCCGCCGCCGAAAAAGCGGCAGCGGAGAAAGCCGCAGCAGCCGAGAAGGCCGCCGCTGAAAAAGCAGCTGCCGAGAAAGCAGTGGCTGAAAAAGCGGCCGCTGAGAAGAAAGCCGCAGCGGCAAAAGCGGCAGCCGACAAAAAAGCGGCTGCAGAGAAGGCCGCAGCAGCCAAGAAAGCCGCAGCAGAGAAAGCGGATGCCGCTGGCGTTGACGATCTGTTTGGCGATTTAAGCTCCGGTAAGAATGCACCGAAAACGGGTGGTGGAGCGAAAGGGAATAATGCAGCTCCCGCTGGTTCTGGTAACACTAAGAACAATGGCGCGTCCGGTGCAGACATTAATAACTATGCAGGGCAGATTAAATCGGCTATCGAAAGCCGCTTCTATGACGCCTCCTCTTATGCGGGGAAAACCTGTACGTTACGTGTCAAACTGGCACCAGACGGTATGCTGTTAGATATTCAGTCGGAAGGTGGCGATCCGGCGCTTTGCCAGGCTGCGCTTGCTGCAGCCAGACAGGCAAAAATGCCGAAACCGCCAAGCCAGGCTGTATATGAAGTGTTCAAAAATGCGCCGCTGGACTTTAAACCTTAAGGTACACTTTCCTTCGCAATCTGCGGGGGAGATCGTGCAGAGGGTGTCCTGACGCGTGTAGTTTTGTCTTATTGAGTTTGTTAAAATTCTGCTAAATTATCGCGGGTTTTCCGCCCGGATAAGGGAGATATGATGAAGCAGGCATTACGTGTTGCATTTGGTTTTCTGATGCTGTGGGCAGCTGTGCTGCACGCAGAAGTACGTATCGAGATCACCCAGGGGGTGGACTCGGCGCGCCCGATCGGCGTCGTGCCTTTCCAGTGGGGTGGCCCTGGCGCTGCGCCTGAGGATGCTGGCGGTATCGTTGCTGCGGATCTGCGCAACAGCGGCAAATTCAATCCACTTGACCGTTCACGTCTGCCGCAGCAGCCTGGCAGCGCTCAGGAAGTGCAGCCCGCTGCATGGTCAGCACTGGGCATTGACGCAGTGGTTGTCGGCCAGGTGACCCCGAATCCTGACGGCAGCTACAATGTCGCTTACCAACTGGTGGATACCGGTGGCGCACCGGGAACCGTTCTGGCACAAAATTCCTTTAAAGTGAACAAACAGTGGCTGCGTTACGCCGCTCACGCTGCCAGTGACGAAGTATTCCAGAAACTGACCGGCATTAAAGGCGCGTTCCGTACCCGTATCGCTTATGTTGTGCAGACGGCTAACAGCCAGTTCCCGTATGAACTGCGCGTTTCCGACTATGACGGTTACAACCAGTTCCTGGTGCATAAATCTCCGCAGCCGCTGATGTCTCCGGCATGGTCACCAGATGGCTCCAAACTGGCATACGTTACCTTTGAAAGCGGCCGTTCTGCACTGGTTATCCAGACATTGGCTAACGGCAGTGTTCGCCAGGTTGCTTCGTTCCCGCGTCACAACGGCGCACCGGCGTTCTCACCGGATGGTTCTAAACTGGCGTTCGCACTGTCGAAAACCGGTAGCCTGAACATTTACGTCATGGACATCGGCTCTGGCCAGATCCGCCAGGTCACCGATGGTCGCAGCAACAACACGGAGCCAACCTGGTTCCCGGATAGTCAGACTCTGGCTTTCACCTCTGACCAGGCTGGGCGTCCGCAGGTTTATAAAGTAGGCATTAATGGCGGCGCAGCACAGCGTATCTCCTGGCAGGGTTCGCAGAACCAGGACGCAGATATCAGCAGCGACGGCAAATTTATGGTGATGGTTAGCTCTGACGGTGGTCAGCAGCACATCGCTAAACAAGATCTGGAAGCGGGTGGCGTACAGGTTCTGACGTCAACGTTCCTGGATGAAACGCCAAGTCTGGCACCTAACGGCACAATGGTAATCTACAGCTCTTCTCAGGGGATGGGATCCGTGCTGAATCTGGTTTCTACAGATGGGCGTTTCAAAGCGCGTATTCCGGCGACTGATGGACAGGTTAAATTCCCTGCCTGGTCACCGTATCTGTAATAATAAATAATTGATTATAAAGGAATCAAAGAAATGCAACTGAATAAAGTGCTGAAAGGCCTGATGCTGGCTCTGCCTGTAATGGCGATCGCTGCATGTTCTTCTCACAAGAATGCAAGCGACCAGAGCGGCGAAGGCATGATGGGTGCTGGCACTGGCATGAACGGTAGTGGCAACATGTCCTCCGAAGAACAAGCGCGTCTGCAAATGCAACAGCTGCAGCAGAACAACATTGTTTACTTCGATCTGGACAAGTATGACATCCGTTCTGACTTCGCAGCGATGCTGGATGCTCACGCTAACTTCCTGCGTAGCAACCCGTCCTACAAAGTTACCGTTGAAGGTCACGCTGACGAACGTGGTACTCCGGAATACAACATCTCCCTGGGCGAACGTCGTGCTAACGCCGTTAAAATGTACCTGCAGGGTAAAGGCGTTTCCGCTGACCAGATCTCCATCGTTTCTTACGGTAAAGAAAAACCTGCAGTACTGGGTCACGACGAAGCGGCTTACGCTAAAAACCGTCGCGCCGTACTGGTTTACTAAGAGAATTGCATGAGCAGTAACTTCAGACATCATCTGTTGAGTCTGTCGTTACTGGTTGGCATAGCGGCCCCCTGGGCCGCTAATGCTCAGGCGCCAATCAGTAGTGTCGGCTCAGGCTCGGTCGAAGACCGTGTCACTCAACTCGAGCGTATTTCCAATGCTCACAGCCAGCTTTTAACTCAACTCCAGCAACAACTTTCCGATAATCAGGCCGATATTGATACGCTTCGTGGGCAAATCCAGGAAAATCAGTATCAACTGAACCAGGTGGTTGAACGCCAACAGCAAATTTTGCAGCAGATAGGCAATCTTAGCAGTGGCGGTGCGACGGGGCAGACGCAGCAGACGTCCGGCGATCAGAGCGGTGCGGCAACGCAGACTCCGGTAGCGGATTCTGGTGACAACACGGGGGCGGCAAACACTGGCGCGCCCGTACAAAGCGGTGATGCCAATACCGATTACAATGCTGCGGTTGCGTTGGTACAGGATAAATCCCACCAGGATGAAGCGATCGCCGCATTCCAGAATTTCGTCAAAAAGTATCCTGATTCAACCTACATCCCGAATGCCAACTACTGGCTCGGTCAGTTGAATTACAACAAGGGTAAAAAAGACGATGCTGCTTATTATTTCGCTTCTGTTGTGAAAAATTTCCCAAAGTCGCCTAAAGCGCCAGATGCTATGTACAAAGTCGGTGTGATTATGCAAGACAAAGGAGATACAGCAAAAGCGAAGGCGGTTTACCAGCAGGTGGTCAGTAAATACCCTGGCACCGAAGGCGCGAAACAAGCGCAAAAACGTCTTGGTTCGATGTAATGCATAGCACATGACCAGAAATCGAGCTTTTTCTGGTCTTGTCGCATGAATCATAAGCAGTTAAGTGATATTCATCGAAATTGTTGTTGCGCTCAATTCTTAAATCAGTAATATATGCCGCCGTTGCCAAGGGATATCGCACAACCAGAAGCAGCGCAAAAGTGGGTCGTTAGCTCAGTTGGTAGAGCAGTTGACTTTTAATCAATTGGTCGCAGGTTCGAATCCTGCACGACCCACCACTTAAAGTAGTATCCAGCGCAGTATCGGGTGATTAGCTCAGCTGGGAGAGCACCTCCCTTACAAGGAGGGGGTCGGCGGTTCGATCCCGTCATCACCCACCACTCGGGTCGTTAGCTCAGTTGGTAGAGCAGTTGACTTTTAATCAATTGGTCGCAGGTTCGAATCCTGCACGACCCACCAATTTAACATCCTGCGATGGTGTTAAACGTGAAGGATAACGTTGCGTCAGCAGCATTCGGCTAAAAGCGAGCCATCCAGCACGATCAACCACTTAATGTGGTCACAATAAAATTATCTTCGAAGTCGCTACCCGTATGGGTCGTTAGCTCAGTTGGTAGAGCAGTTGACTTTTAATCAATTGGTCGCAGGTTCGAATCCTGCACGACCCACCAATTTAACATCACATTGGCGCCGGTTAACTTCGAAGTACAATCCTGAAAGGGGTCGTTAGCTCAGTTGGTAGAGCAGTTGACTTTTAATCAATTGGTCGCAGGTTCGAATCCTGCACGACCCACCAATGTAAAAAAGCGCCCTAAAGGCGCTTTTTTGCTATCTGCCCTATTTAAAGATTCGAATCTGCAGCAGGTTCGGTTCGAACGCAGTGAGACAACGGAGCCGCTTGCGGCGACGGCCCGAAGGGTGAGCGAAGCGAGTCATCCTGCACGACCCACCAATATAAAAATGGCGCTGGCGGCGCTTTTTTGCTTTCTGCTATTCCACACAAATTCCCCACGACATTTTTTGTCCAATCAGCTATCTTGTTTAGTATATAAAACACCGGTGCGCTAATGACGTCACGCATTTGCGTTGTTCTGGTAATTAAGTTAAGCAAGCAAAACGAGTAAGCATGATGAGCGTAATGTTTGATCCTGAAACCGCAATCTATCCGTTCCCGCCCAAACCCACACCGCTAAACCTGCATGAGAAGCAGTTTTACCGCGAGAAAATCAAGCGCTTGCTCAAAGAGCGAGATGCGGTGATGGTTGCGCACTACTATACCGACCCGGAAATTCAGCAACTGGCGGAAGAGACGGGCGGTTGTATCTCTGATTCGCTGGAGATGGCGCGTTTTGGTGCCAGACATTCCGCCTCAACGCTGCTGGTAGCAGGCGTACGTTTTATGGGGGAAACGGCCAAAATCCTCAGCCCGGAAAAAACCATCCTGATGCCGACATTGCATGCGGAATGCTCGCTTGATCTCGGTTGCCCGATCGAGGAGTTCAGCGCCTTTTGTGACGCGCACCCGGATCGCACTGTGGTGGTTTACGCTAACACCTCTGCGGCTGTGAAAGCGCGTGCCGACTGGGTTGTGACCTCAAGCATCGCGGTAGAGTTAATTGAGCATCTCGACAGCCTTGGCGAGAAAATTATCTGGGCGCCGGATCGCCATCTCGGTAACTATGTACAAAAACAGACCGGCGCGGATGTGCTGTGCTGGCAGGGCGCGTGCATCGTGCATGATGAATTCAAAACGCAGGCGCTGACGCGCATGAAAGCGCTCTATCCTGATGCTGCCATCCTCGTGCATCCTGAATCGCCGCAGGCAGTCGTGAATCTGGCCGATGCTGTCGGCTCAACCAGCCAGCTTATCGCAGCCGCAAAAACACTGCCGAATAAGCAACTTATCGTCGCGACCGACCGCGGTATCTTTTATAAAATGCAGCACGCCGTGCCAGAAAAAGAGTTGCTGGAAGCGCCTACCGCAGGTGAGGGAGCAACGTGCCGCAGCTGCGCGCACTGCCCGTGGATGGCGATGAACGGTCTGAAAGCGATCGCTGACAGCCTGGAAAACGGTGGCGCGGAGCATGAAATCCACGTTGATGCCGCGCTGCGAGAAGGCGCGCTGCTGCCGCTTAACCGTATGCTCGATTTTGCGGCTACACTACGTTCTTAGTGAATAATCAATGCGTAGCAATACGCTGTGGGGAAAGAATGGATTTTTTTAGTACACAGAACATCCTGGTGCATATCCCGATTGGCACCGGTGGGTACGATCTTTCATGGATTGAAGCCACAGGCACACTGGCAGGCTTATTGTGCATCTGGCTCGCCAGCCTTGAGAAGATCAGTAATTATGCGTTTGGTCTGATCAACGTGACGCTGTTTGCGATTATTTTTTTCCAGATCCAACTGTATGCCAGCTTATTGCTGCAGCTGTTTTTCTTTGCCGCCAACATTTACGGCTGGTATGCCTGGTCGCGGCAAACCTCGCAGAATGAAGCCGAATTGCATATCCGCTGGTTGCCGTTACCCAAAGCGATGAGCTGGCTGGCGGTATGTGTGGTCGCGATTGGCTTGATGACCTTCTTTATCGATCCGGTCTTTGCCTTTCTGACGAAAATCGCCGTTGCCGTCATGCAAGCGTTGGGGCTGAACGTGGTCATGCCGCAGTTACAGCCCGATGCGTTCCCGTTCTGGGACTCCAGCATGATGGTGCTCTCCATCGTGGCGATGATCCTGATGACGCGCAAATATGTTGAGAACTGGTTACTGTGGGTGGTGATTAACGTGATAAGTGTGGCGATCTTCGCACTGCAGGGCGTCTGGGCGATGTCGCTGGAGTATCTGATCCTGACCTTTATCGCGCTTAATGGCAGCAGGATGTGGATTAACAGCGCGCGTGAGCGGGGCTCTCACGCGCTTTCGCATTAATGCGAGTGTGAATGGTGGTGCTCAGGCTGCGTCTCGCCCAGATGGCAGTCTGGCCCGTTACAGGGCTGGTACTCCATCTGCACCGTCGCATGTTCAATCTCATAATGATGTGCCAGAAAGTGGTGGATCTCACCTAGCAGCTTGTCATGGTCGCGCGGAGGGATCACCTGCACATGCAGCGTCATGAGCGGTTTTTCACCGACCAGCCAGACATGCACATGGTGAACATCACGCACCTCAGGGATAGCGCGTCGCAGATGTCGCTGCAGCGCGCCAATATCCATCGAGCCCGGTGCACCTTCCAGCAACTCGTTAACGCTCTCTTTCATTAGCCGCCAGGCGCTACGTAATACCAGCGCGGAAACCAGCACCGAGAGTATCGGGTCAATTGGGGTCCAGCCGGTGAACAAAATCACCAGTGCCGCAGCGATGGCACCCACAGAACCGAGTAAGTCACCCAGCACATGCAACGCGGCGGCGCGAACATTCAGGTTCTTCTCTTCGCTCCCACGATGCAGTAACCAGAAGGCCAGCACGTTAGCCACAAGCCCGGCTATCGCAATCAGCATCATGGTTAAGCCTGCAACGGGCTGCGGATGGGTGAAACGCTGAATCGCTTCCCAGACAATCCACACGGTAATCAGCACCAGTGCTAGTGCATTGATAAATGCTGCAAGCGTAGTCAGACGCAGCCAGCCAAACGTCCGGCGAGTGCTGGGCGGCTGGCGCGCAAAATAGACCGCTAATAACGCAAAAAGCAGCGCGGCGGCGTCCGTCAGCATATGGCCGGCATCGGCAAGCAGCGCCAGAGAGCCGGAAATCAGGCCGCCGGCCACTTCGATGACCATAAAAACGGCGGTAACAATAAACGCCAGCAGCAGGCGGCGGGCGTTGGCATCTGCGGGAGTGTGCGAGTGTGAATGCGCCATAGGCGGGTCGTTCCTTGTAATTATTTTAACGCCTTACATCATTACAGATTTTTCAGTTTGCGGGGGAGATTGGAGAGAAAAAGTAAGGAGAGCCGAAGCTCTCCCTGATGATTAATGCACCGGATTTTACTGGGTTGTGCCGTCGGTTTTCTTATCGACGCTATGGTTGTTACCGCTTTCGGTTTCAACCTTTTTGTTCACATCCGGGCAGCGGCCATCTTTACACATGGTGTTTTTATGCACCTCATCTTTGCTCATATGCTGCTTGGAGTTGTGCTGAGTAGTGGAGTTGGTATTCATGCTACCGCTGTTGATCTGGCTGTTATCCACATTGTTTGGTGCAACATTCTGTTTTGCGTCCGGTGCCGGTTGACCAGCCGCTGCTGCGGCATTGGCATCGCCGTTACTGTCGCTGGAAGATGCTGCGTCGGCCGCGTAGGCTGCGCCACCTGCGAAAGTCAGCGTCGTCGTCAGTAAAAGTGTCGCTAATTTATTCATTTTCATCATGATGCTCCTGTTCCGGTCGTTTTTACCGCCGTTGAGGCCGATAAAAGCAGCGCGAACGAATTATCACGCTCAGTGGTTAAAGATACCATTCATGTGCGATATAGCAGCATGGAATAGCGATAAAATGAAAAATGGAAGTGTTAACAGTTAAAAAGTGTAGCGCTGATATCTCCGCTCGCTACTTTTTAACGCGATTTGACCTTAATCCAGGAATTATCCGGGCGAAGTGTAAAATCGCGTTTACACTTCGCCGCCGACGAGATAGATTGGAAAGATTGCATTCATCAAAAAAAGTATGGCCAGACTGGAACGAACATGAATTATCAGAACGACGATTTACGTATTAAAGAGATCAATGAGTTATTACCTCCTGTAGCACTCCTTGAAAAATTCCCCGCCACTGAAACCGCCGCCAAGACGGTATCTCATGCCCGTAAAGCGATTCATAAGATCCTGCGCGGAAATGATGATCGTCTGCTGGTGGTTATCGGTCCGTGTTCCATTCACGATCCTGCGGCGGCAAAAGAGTACGCTGCGCGTCTGCTGGCATTGCGCGAAGAGCTCAAAGACGATTTAGAAATCGTTATGCGCGTTTACTTTGAAAAACCGCGTACCACAGTGGGCTGGAAAGGGCTGATTAACGATCCGCACATGGATAACAGCTTCCAGATCAACGACGGTTTGCGTATTGCGCGTAAGCTGCTGCTGGAAATCAATGACAGCGGTTTACCGGCGGCGGGGGAATTCCTCGATATGATCACCCCACAATACATGGCCGATCTAATGAGCTGGGGAGCGATTGGCGCGCGTACGACTGAATCTCAGGTGCATCGTGAGCTGGCTTCCGGTCTCTCATGTCCGGTGGGGTTCAAAAACGGCACCGACGGCACCATTAAAGTCGCCATTGACGCGATTAACGCTGCAGGTGCGCCGCACTGCTTCTTGTCCGTTACCAAATGGGGCCACTCCGCCATTGTGAACACCGCTGGTAACGGTGATTGCCACATCATTCTGCGCGGCGGTAAAGAGCCAAACTACAGCGCGAAGCATGTCGCAGAAGTAAAAGTCGGCCTGCAAAAAGCTGGTCTGGAGCCGCAGGTGATGATCGACTTCAGTCATGCTAACTCCAGCAAACAGTTCAAGAAACAGATGGAAGTGGGCGCGGATGTGTGCCAGCAGATCGCCGGGGGTGAAAAAGCCATTATCGGTGTGATGATTGAAAGCCATCTGGTGGAAGGCAATCAGAGCCTGGAGAGCGGTGAACCGCTGGTGTACGGTAAAAGCGTTACTGACGCCTGCATCGGTTGGGGCGATACCGAAACGCTTTTACGCCAGCTCGCGGCGGCAGTGAAAGCGCGACGCAGTTAACGGTTGCACAAATGAAAAAGCGTGGACTGCTCCACGCTTTTTTTATGGGCGAAAACTTACTTCGCTTTACCCTGGTTTGCTACCGCAGCAGCTTTCGCGGCTATCTCGTCCGCGTTACCCAGATAGTAGTGTTTCAGCGGTTTGAAGTTTTCGTCGAACTCATACACCAGCGGTACGCCAGTCGGGATGTTCAGTTCAAGGATCTCTTCTTCGCTCATGTTATCGAGGTATTTCACCAGCGCGCGCAGGGAGTTACCGTGCGCGGCGATGATCACGCGCTCACCGCTTTTCAGGCGCGGCAGAATGGTGTCGTTCCAGTAAGGAATGACGCGATCGATGGTCAGCGCCAGGCTTTCGGTCTGCGGCAGCTCGGCATCGGTCAGTTTTGCGTAACGCGGATCGTGGCCCGGGAAACGTTCGTCATCTTTGGTCAGCGCCGGCGGTGTAACAGCAAAGCCGCGACGCCACTGTTTAACCTGCTCGTCACCGTATTTTTCAGCGGTTTCAGCTTTGTTCAGACCCTGCAACGCACCGTAATGACGCTCGTTGAGTTTCCAGCTTTTCTCTACCGGCAACCACGCCTGATCCAGCTCGTCCAGCACGTTCCACAGCGTATGGATGGCACGTTTCAGCACAGAGGTATAAGCAAAATCGAAGGTGTAGCCTTCCTCTTTCAGCAGTTTGCCTGCCGCTTTTGCTTCGCCAACGCCTTTTTCGGACAGATCAACATCGTACCAACCGGTGAAGCGGTTTTCGTTGTTCCACTGGCTTTCGCCATGACGAACCAGAACCAGCTTAGTAACAGCCATACACTTACTCCTGTGAGCCTGATTGAATGATAACAATTCTCATTATATTGCCGTGAAGGTGCTCCCGGCAACGGTTACCCATAACCATAGCGAAAATAGCCGCCGAGTGTAAGGTGCTTGTGAATCAGGGGTTATGGTTTTGTCGATAAGTGGCGCATATTTCAGCAAAACGGGTAAAAAAAGCCCTCCGGAAGGAGGGCGGGGGGATTTACTGCGCAATAAAGTGGTATTCCGTCAGGCTGACATAAACGTCGCCAGGCAATAAGAAGCAGTCTGGTTGCGGGAAATCCGGGCGGTTCGGGCTGTCGGGCAAAAACTCGCTCTCCAGCGCCAGTCCTTGCCACGCGTTATAGATTTTACCGCCGCGTGCTGGCGTTCCTTCCAGATAATTACCGGAATAGAACTGGAGCGCAGGCGCGCTGGTATACACCGTCATTTGCAGCTGTTTGTCCGCCGACCACAACTGCGCGGCGGGCTGACTGACGTCGCCTTTTGCCTGCAATAAAAACGCATGGTCGTAACCTTTCACCACGCGCTGGTCTTCTTCAGCCAGAAAATCCTGTGCCACGGTTTTTGGGATGCGGAAATCAAAACTGGTCTGCTCAACGTCTTTTAACCCGTCTGTCGGAATGCCCATCTCATCCACCGGCAGGTAAGCATCCGCCAGCAGTTGCAACGTGTGGTTGCGAACATCCGACTGCTCACCATCAAGGTTGAAATAAGCGTGGTTAGTCAGGTTGACCGGGCACGGTTTGTCGGTGGTTGCACGGTACTCAATAGCGAGCCGGTTATCATCGCCGAGGCGGAAATGCGCGCGGGTATGAACGTTTCCAGGGAAACCCTGGTCGCCATCCGCTGAATTCAGGACAAATACCACTTCGTTATCATTTTGACGTTCTATCAACCAGCGCCGCTTATCGAACCCATCCGGGCCGCCATGCAACTGGTTTTCACCCTGGCTTGGCGTCAACGTATAGGTGTGACCATCCAGCGTGAAACGACTTTTAGCGATACGGTTGGCGTAACGGCCTACCGACGCGCCCAGATACGCGGTCTGTTGCAGGTAGTGTTCCGGCGTGGCGCAGCCCAGCAGCGCTTCACGCACGGAACCATCTTTTAGCGGCACGCGCGCGGATAACAGCGTCGCGCCCCAGTCCATCAATGTCACCACCATCCCGGCGCTATTGCGCAGGGTGATCAGGCGAAAGGGCAGCCCGTCCGGGGCTGCTGCAGAAGCTTCGTTTAGCACTGTCCTGCTCCCTGTGAAGGTTTGCAAACATAGAAGGTTTCTTTGATACCGGTTTTGGCTTCGTACTGGCTTTCTACAGCTTGTTTCACCGCCGGTACCAGCGCTTCCGGCACCAGCGCGACGATGCAGCCACCGAAACCGCCGCCGGTCATGCGCACACCGCCCTGGTCACCAATGGTCGCTTTGACAATCTCGACCAGCGTATCAATCTGCGGGACGGTAATTTCAAAATCATCACGCATTGACGCATGGGATTCAGCCATCAGCACGCCCATACGCTGCAGATCGCCTTTCTCCAGCGCTGCCGCGGCCTCCACGGTACGGGTGTTTTCGGTCAGCACATGGCGTACGCGTTTGGCGACCAGCGGATCCAGCTCATGCGCCACCGCATTGAACTGATCGATGCTGACATCGCGCAGCGCTTTTTGCTGGAAGAAGCGCGCCCCAGTTTCGCACTGCTCGCGACGCGTGTTGTACTCGCTGCCCACCAGGGTGCGTTTAAAGTTACTGTTAATGATGACGATCGCCACGCCTTCCGGCATCGACACCGCTTTGGTGCCAAGCGATCGGCAATCGATAAGCAGTGCGCTGCCTTTTTTACCCAGCGCCGAGATAAGCTGGTCCATGATGCCGCAGTTACAGCCGACAAACTGGTTTTCCGCTTCCTGACCATTGAGAGCAATTTGCGCGCCATCCAGCGGCAGATGATAAAGCTGCTGGAACACGGTTCCGACCGCCACTTCCAGCGAGGCAGAAGAGCTCAGGCCTGCGCCCTGCGGCACATTACCGCTGATGACCAGATCCGCGCCGCCGAAACTGGCATCGCGTTTTTGCAGATGTTTTACCACGCCGCGCACGTAGTTCGACCACTGCTGACTGTCGTGGGTCACGATTGGCGCATCCAGCGAGAACTCATCGCTCTGGTTGTCATAATCGGCGGCAATCACCCGAACAATGCGGTCAGTACGCGGTGCGCAACTGATCACCGTTTGGTAATCAATAGCGCACGGCAGAACAAAACCATCGTTATAGTCGGTGTGTTCGCCAATCAGGTTCACACGGCCCGGTGCCTGGATTGTGTGGGTGGCAGGGTAGCCGAATTTTTCAGCAAACAGGGATTGTGTGTTCTCTTTCAGACTCATTGTTATTCTCCGGATTCGCGAAAATGGATATCACTGACCGCGCGCAGGCGTTCGGCGGCTTGCTCCGCCGTCAGGTCACGCTGGGTTTCGGCCAGCATTTCATAGCCGACCATAAATTTACGCACCGTGGCGGAGCGCAGCAGCGGCGGGTAGAAATGCGCGTGCAGTTGCCAGTGATCATTCTCTTCGCCGTTAAACGGTGCGCCGTGCCAGCCCATCGAGTAGGGGAACGAGCACTGGAACAGGTTGTCATAACGGCTGGTCAGTTTTTTCAATGCCAGCGCTAAATCACGGCGCTGTTCATCGCTTAAATCAGTGATGCGCTGCACATGCGCTTTCGGCAGCAGCAAGGTTTCAAACGGCCACGCCGCCCAATAAGGAACCACCGCCAGCCAGTGCTCCGTTTCCACCACGGTACGGCTGCCATCGTTCAGCTCGCGCTTTGCATAGTCCAGCAGCATAGGGGACTGATACTGAGCGAAATAGTCGCGTTGCAGGCGATCTTCACGATCCACTTCATTCGGCAGGAAGCTGTTGGCCCAGACTTGCCCGTGCGGATGCGGGTTGGAACACCCCATCGCCGCACCTTTGTTTTCAAACACCTGTACCCACGGGTACTGCTGACCCAGCTCAGCGGTTTGCTGTTGCCAGGTTTTTACTACTGATTCCAGCGCATCCACGCTTAGTTCCGGCAGCGTTTTGCTGTGATCCGGCGAGAAACAAATCACCCGGCTGGTGCCGCGCGCACTCTGGCTGCGCATCAGCGGATCGTCGCTCACCGGCGCGTCCGGCGTGTCGGTCATCAACGCGGCGAAATCATTAGTGAACACATAAGTACTGGTGTAATCCGGGTTTTTATCCCCGGTTACGCGGGTATTGCCCGGGCAGAGGAAACAGTCCGGATCGTGCGCCGGCAGGGTTTGTTTCGCAGGCGTCTCTTGCGCCCCCTGCCAGGGGCGTTTTGCGCGGTGCGGCGAAACCAGGATCCACTGGCCGGTCAGCGGGTTGTAACGGCGATGCGGGTGATCGACCGGATTAAATTGCGTCATTACCATTCCTTTAATCGGGATAGCCCTGCGGGTGGCGAGACTGCCAGCGCCAGGTATCTTCTGCCATTTCGTCAAGTGTGCGGGTTACGCGCCAGTTCAGCTCTTTGTCTGCTTTGCTGGCGTCTGCCCAGTAAGCCGGGAGATCGCCATCGCGGCGCGGCGCGTAGTGCCAGGCCACCGGTTTGCCACAGGCTTTACTGAAGGCGTTCACCACATCCAGCACGCTGCTGCCGACGCCCGCGCCGAGGTTATAGATATGTACACCTGGTTTACCGGCCAGTTGTTGCATGGCCGCGACATGACCGTCCGCCAGATCCATCACGTGGATGTAATCCCGCACGCCGGTGCCGTCTGGCGTCGGGTAATCACTGCCGAAAATTGCCAGCGAATCGCGGCGACCAACGGCAACCTGGGCGATATACGGCATCAGGTTGTTCGGGATGCCCTGCGGATCTTCGCCCATATCGCCTGACGGATGCGCGCCAACCGGGTTGAAGTAGCGCAGCAGCGCAATGCTCCACTCCGGCTGCGCTTTTTGCAGGTCGGTGAGGATCTGTTCCACCATCAGTTTGCTTTTGCCATAGGGGCTTTGCGGCGTGCCGGTTGGGAAGCTTTCCACATAAGGGATTTTCGGCTGGTCGCCGTAAACGGTGGCGGAGGAGCTGAAAATGAAGTTTTTAACATTCGCGGCGCGCATGGCGTTAATCAGGCGCAGCGTACCGTTAACGTTGTTGTCGTAATACTCCAGCGGCTTCGCGACGGATTCGCCAACGGCTTTCAGCCCGGCGAAGTGAATCACCGCTTCAATGGCGTGATCGTGCAGGATCTCTGCCAGCAGCGCTTCATCGCGAATGTCGCCTTCGACGAACAGCGCGCTTTTTCCGCCAAAGCGCTCGATCTCATTGAGCACGCTGCGCTTACTGTTACAGAGATTGTCGAGGATGATAACGTCGTGGCCGTTTTGCAGCAGTTGCACGCAGGTATGACTTCCAATGTAACCGCTACCACCTGTAACCAGAACTCGCATATTTCCCTCCATAAAGCATTTGATATGAACAAACCTTAGCATAACAGAGAGGTGAAAACTGTGACATGGGATAAATTAGTGGAATCGTTTACACTCAATTTTCTGCTAGCCGGTTTGTGGGGTAAACGCCAGAAAAACCCCGCAATAGCGGGGTTCATCCGACGCAAGTAAAAAGTCTTAAAAATGGTGTCACTGCGGTGCAGCAACGCAGGCGGCGTCAGCGAAAGCCGGATAACGCCTCGTGGAGGTTATAAGTCATCAGGGAGAGCCAGGCAATCAGCCCGAAGTACAAAAGCGTATATTCCAGACGTTTGCCAGGGGTCAGTGTGTCGAGATTCGGTTGATCATGGCGCCGCGCCCAGATTTGTGATGCCGCGAGAAAGCACACCAGCAGTAACAGCGGGCTCGGGTGAAGGTAAAAGAAACCCAGCAGTACGGGAATGCCCAGATACCAGATCTTGCGCGAGATGGCGACCGTAATGCGCCCGCCATCCAGCGGCGGCACGGGGATCAGGTTAAAAAGATTAAGGACAAAACCGGAATAGGCCACCGCCATCAGCAGCGAACTGTGGAAATACTCCGCCAGATAGTAGCAACCGAGGGCGGCAAGCGAACCGAGCAGCGGGCCGGCAATGCCGACCCAGGCTTCGGTTTCCGCATCTGGCAGCTCATCTTTCAACGCGATCCAGGCACCCACAAAGGGGATAAACATCGGTAATCCCGTCGCTAACCCGCGTTGACGCGCCGCCAGATAATGCCCCAGCTCATGGCAAAACAGCAGCACCACAAACCCGGTCGCATACGGCCAGCCGAAGGCAAGCGCGTAAGTGGCGATCGACAGCAGCATGGTGGCCCCGGAAAGGAAAAACTTCCCGAGGCTTGCCCCTTTAAGCAGCAGCAAGAGCATGCTCATGGCTTACTCGGCTTTTTTGCGAAACAGCATTTTTTTCACGCCCATACCGAATGCCGCCACGGCGATCAGGCCAAGTTTCCAGAACTTCAGCAACGTCACGCCGATAAGCGCCAGCAGGCCCAATTTTTTCGCCGCCAGACCACCAATCAGCGCCGCCAACCCATATTCGGCAATCTTGTCGGTAGAGGCATTAAAGTCGCTGTATTTTTTGCCGTCGTTAAAGGTCACGGCGTTGAGTAACGTTTTGGCGAGTGGTTTTTCCTGCTCAACGGCGCCGCGATCGGTCACCAGGTTTAACGACAGATAACCTTCCCGACCCAGCAGGTAGGTGTTGTAGTTAACCCCTTGTTCTTTTTCCGGCACGTTGCTGCCAATATCGCGGATTGCCGCAGACCAAATCAGGCGATGAGTGGCCGCCTCGTAGGTGGGTTTTTCTACCCAACCCAATACCTCAATTGGCGGGATACCTTTTTCGCTACGCTCTTTATTGCCCGCTTTGGTCCCTTCCTGCAAATTACTCAGCAGTTGGTCGGCGTCCCAGTCTTTGGCATCGTCATCTTTGATATAACCGGCGTCGGCATATTCAATAGAAACAAAGCCAGAAATATCATTGCTGAATATCAGACCATAAAATGAGTTGTTATCAACATGGTTGCCCAGCGCGCGCATAAATACCGCTGCCTGCTGCGACGGAATATAAGCGAAGCCTTCGGGCAGGTTCAGAATCGCCTGATTACCGAGATCAATTTTATGCGGGCCGTGAATACTGGCACGCTGCATATTTTCAACGGCTTGCTTTAATTGTGCTTCCTGCCCGGAAGCTGGTGTTTGCGCACTCTCATCGGCGAAAGCGACACTGCAGAAACCCAGTGACAGCGCCGCAACCAGAGAAATGGCGCGGGTCATGCGGAGGAATTGATTCATCATAGTCCCGTAATTTTTTACCCGGCGTCCATCGACGGGCTTTTTTCTTGCCATAACAAAAACTGGCCGCCGACAATTTTATGTTGCCAACTGACCAGTCAGAGATCGTTATTATGTTGCTTATTTAAAACAGTGCTATTACATCATATCCGGCGAAATGGAACCATCCCCCTAATTATTGTGGTGTAAGTTGATAACGATATCCGTCGCCCTCTGGTACAAATTCAAGCCGGTGGGTAATACACGCGGGCGCGTCTCCGGCATGATGCGAAACAAATAACAGTTGGGTTTCGCCTTCGCTAATTAATACATCAACAAAGCGGCGAATAAGCTGGCGGTTTAAAGGATCAAGACCTTGTAACGGTTCATCAAGAATGAGCAGCGTCGGGTGCTTGACCAGCGCACGCACAATCAGTGCCAGCCGCTGCTGACCCCAGGAAAGGCTACTAAACGGCGCGTCGGCGGTGCGTGCATCGAAACCTAAAATATCCAGCCAGCGCTGTGCCAGTTTGTGTTGTTTGTCCGATACCGCCTGGTAAATACCAATCGAGTCGAAATAACCAGAGAGGATGACATTGCGCACGTTGGTGCTGACGCGGTAATCCAGATGCAGGCTGCTGCTGACATAGCCAATATGCTTTTTGATATCCCAGATGGTTTCACCGCTGCCGCGACGTCGGCCAAACAGCGTCAAATCGTTGCTGTAGCCCTGCGGATGATCGCCGGTTATCAGGCTGAGCAGCGTGGATTTGCCCGCACCGTTCGGGCCGACGATCTGCCAGTGCTCGCCGGGATTTACCGTCCATGAAAGGTGGTCGATGATTGGCCGGTCGTTATAAGAGACGACGCCATCGTTCAGCACAATAAGCGGCGCGTCTGCGTTCAATGTTTCACGTGCGGGCGGCGCGTCCGGTTCTGGTAATGCGATACCAGATAATTTTTCGCTGTGGGCTAACTGGGCGATCAGCGCTTGTTGCAACAGGGCTGCTTTTTCTCCGGTCTCTGTGAGCGAGCAATCCACCAGAACCCCGGCGTGTTGCACAAAGTCCGGTATTTCATCAAAGCGGTTCAGCACCAGCACCAGCGTAAAGCCGTCGGCATTGAGGCGCGCGAGCAGCTCCGCCAGTTGCTGGCGTGAGTGAACGTCAAGCCCATCGAAAGGCTCATCCAGGATTAGTAAATCCGGTTCGGACATCAGGGCCTGGCACAGCAGTGTTTTACGGGTTTCGCCAGTCGAGAGGTATTTAAAGCGTCTCTCCAGCAGATGCGAGATGCCAAACTGCGCCGCCAGTTGCGCACAGCGCTGCGCGTCTTGCACTTCATCCTGAATAATCTCGGCGGTAGTTCGCCCGGTATCCTCTTCATCGGGGCTGAGCATATCGGTGTTATTGCGCTGCCACTCGTCGATGACCAGCTTTTGCAACTGCTCAAAAGAGAGGCGGGTGAGGCGGGTAAACTGACACTGGCGTTCACCTTTCAGTAAGGTCAACTCCCCCGCCAGCGCGCGAGCCAGCGCTGACTTGCCGCTGCCATTCGCGCCGACAAAAGCCCAGCTTTCGCCAGCGCGTAGCGCTAAGTGTTCAATATGCAGCGTTCGGGTGTCGCTAAGACGAAACGTACCTTGCGAAATTTGCAATGACGACATGATGTATCCCATTTTTTGCAGCGTAGAAACTCAGGGATACGTGCAATGGGCTAGCTTGTCAATGCGATTAGCATAACGTGGCGATAATCACGCGATCGGCATTAAAATATGCGGTCACTTCGCTCTGTTCCTGCAAATTATCCATCTCTTGCGTCGGCACGGTGGCGCAGAGCAACTGGCCGTCAGGCAGCGTCATCAGCACCTCACTTTGCTGCTCGCCGCGCTCAATATGGCTGATGCGCCCGGTAAGCTGGTTATCCGCCTGCGCGGCGCGTTTGGCATCCTGCGTAATGCTCACCCACGGCGCTTTCAGCAGCACCAGCACCTCTTTGCCTTCATCAAGGCCCAGGCGTTCGCCGCTTTGTGCGGTAATGGCGACTTTGAGACGTGTTTCACCGTCCGCCAGCAGCACGTCGACATGTTGCTGCACGTGGTTGTGGTCGCGCGCTGTGATGGTGCCAAACCACTGATTGCGCGCGCTGGTCTGCAACGAGAAACGTGAAATCGCCGCCAGCAGACTGTTTAACGGCAGGGCGTCATCATCACTTAACACGTCAAACGCTTTTTGCTGGATTTGCGCCAACAGATCGTAAAGCTGGATTAAGCGCTGCCCGTAACGCGTCACCACCGCACCGCCGCCGCCTTTACCGCCGGTCGCGCGGTCAACCAGCGTTTGTTCACTGAGTTGATTCATCTCATTAATGGCGTCCCAGGCGCTTTTATAACTGATGCCGGCGTTCTTCGCGCCCTGGCTGATAGAGCCGGTTTCAACAATCTGCTTGAGCAGGGAGATGCGGCGCGGATCGGCAAATAGGCGCTGCTGGAGTTTGAGTGTGAGAAGAATTTCAGCCTGCATTATGCAATGTCCTGGCAAAAGAACTATTGTGAAGGAAAACCGTCACTAAGCCTAGCCTGATGCGGGTGAATGCGCGTAAAGCTGCGAGGCGAATCGCACAAAAGGCGAGTGTTTTTCACCTGAATCAGGCTAGAATGCCCCGTTCACATTTTCTGGAGACGACTATGTTTGAGTTGTTGAAAAGCTTGGTGTTTGCCGTCGTCATGGTGCCTGTCGTGATGGCGATTATCCTGGGGCTGATTTATGGCCTGGGTGAAGTGTTTAATGTGTTTTCCGGCGTCGGTCGCCGCGACCAAAGCCGTCAGCAACGCTGATCCTCTCTTGCAAACGCCCGCTTTCGCGGGCGTTTATCTTTCAGATATTCAAGATTTCCCCACTTCCTGCCGATATATTTAAATAGGTCGCTAATTCTTGATGGGTATTACCTAACCGCCGGGAAACTCTGGTAATATCGTTATGTTTTTACGTATATAACGACACTCACAGGAGTTCCAAATGACACGTACAGGGTTACGCCTTTTTGCCGGGGCGACATTAATACTCTCCGTTGCCGGGCAAGTTCTGGCGGATGAAGGTAAAATTACCGTTTTTGCAGCAGCATCACTGACCAACGCAATGCAGGATATCGCGGCGGCCTATAAAAAAGAGAAAAACGTCGAGGTAGTCTCCTCGTTTGCTTCTTCTTCTACTCTGGCGCGCCAGATTGAAGCGGGGGCGCCGGCGGATCTGTTCATTTCTGCCGATCAGAAATGGATGGATTACGCGGTAGAGAAAAAATCTATCGATACCGCAACCCGCGCAACACTGCTCGGTAACAGCCTGGTGGTTGTGGCTCCTAAAAGCAGTGCGCAGGGCGATATCGTCATTAATGCTAAAACCGACTGGAACAGTCTGCTGAAAGGCGGACGTCTGGCCGTTGGCGACCCGGAACATGTTCCGGCGGGGATTTATGCCAAAGAAGCATTGACCAAACTGGGCGCATGGGAAACCCTGTCGCCGAAGCTGGCTCCGGCGGAGGACGTGCGCGGGGCGCTGGCGTTGGTGGAACGCAGCGAAGCGCCGCTTGGCATTGTCTACGGCTCTGACGCGGTTGCCAGTAAAGGGGTGAAAGTGGTCGGAACCTTCCCGGAAGATTCACACCAAAAAGTTGAGTACCCGCTGGCTATTATCGACGGTCATAAAAACGCGACGGTAACGGCGTTTTATGACTACCTGAAAGGCCCGCAGGCTTCTGAAATCTTTAAACGTTACGGATTTACAACGCACGAATGATATTGACGGATCCCGAATGGCAGGCGGTATTGCTGAGCCTGAAAGTCTCATCCCTGGCAGTGGTTTTCAGTTTGCCGTTTGGGATCTTCTTTGCCTGGCTGCTGGTGCGCTGCACGTTTCCGGGCAAAGCGCTGCTCGACAGTTTGCTGCATCTACCGCTGGTGCTGCCGCCGGTGGTGGTGGGGTATTTGCTGCTGGTGGCGATGGGGCGACGCGGTTTCATTGGTCAGTGGCTGTATGACTGGTTTGGCATCACCTTCGCCTTTAGCTGGCGCGGTGCAGTGTTGGCCGCAGCGGTGATGTCGTTCCCGCTGATGGTGCGCGCCATCCGTCTGGCGCTGGAGAGCGTTGATACCAAACTGGAGCAGGCAGCCCGCACGTTAGGTGCCGGGCGCTGGCGCGTTTTTCTGACCATAACGTTACCGCTTACCTTGCCGGGGATTATCGTCGGCACCGTGCTGGCCTTTGCCCGTTCACTGGGCGAATTCGGCGCGACGATCACTTTCGTTTCCAATATTCCTGGCGAAACCCGCACCATTCCCTCTGCAATGTACACCCTGATTCAGACGCCCGGCGGTGAAGGCGCGGCGGCGCGGTTATGTATTATCTCGATCGTACTGGCACTGGTTTCGCTGTTGGTTTCCGAATGGCTGGCTCGCATTAGCCGCGAAAGGACAGGGAGGTAAGTCATGCTGGAACTCAATTTCACCCAGACGCTGGGGACGCATCGCTTACGCATTGCTGAAAAGCTGCCCGCCAGCGGCATCACTGCGATTTTTGGCGTTTCGGGTGCCGGGAAAACCTCGTTAATCAACGCGATTGGCGGCCTGACTCATCCGCAGCAAGGGCGGATTGCGCTGAATAATCGCGTGCTGTTTGATACCGAAAGCAAGATTTGCCTGCCGCCGGAGAAGCGGCGTGTCGGCTATGTTTTCCAGGATGCGCGGCTGTTTCCCCATTACAAAGTGCGCGGCAACCTGCGTTACGGCATGGCCAAATCCATGGCTGGCCAGTTCGACAAGCTGGTGGCGTTACTCGGTATTGAACCGTTGCTGGATCGTTTACCTGGTGGGCTTTCCGGTGGCGAAAAGCAGCGAGTGGCGATTGGCCGTGCGCTGTTAACCGCGCCGGAACTGATGTTACTCGATGAACCGCTGGCGTCGCTGGACATTCCACGTAAGCGCGAACTACTGCCGTATCTGCAACGACTGGCGCGCGAGATCAATATCCCGATGCTCTATGTCAGTCACTCCCTGGATGA
Source organism: Kosakonia sacchari SP1 (assembly GCF_000300455.3). NCBI lineage: Bacteria > Pseudomonadati > Pseudomonadota > Gammaproteobacteria > Enterobacterales > Enterobacteriaceae > Kosakonia > Kosakonia sacchari. The sequence continues at coordinate 3,358,324 of NZ_CP007215.2, read as the reverse complement.
AATCCTGCATCTGGCGGATAAAGTGATGGTGCTGGAGGCGGGAGAAGTGAAGGCCTTCGGTAGTCTGGAAGATGTCTGGGGCAGCCGCGTGATGAACCCGTGGTTACCGGCGGAGCAGCAAAGTAGCGTGTTGAAAGTGGTGGTGCTGGAGCACCATCCGCACTATGCGATGACGGCGCTGGCGCTCGGCGATCAGCATATTTGGGTTAACAAGGTCGACCTTCCGCTGCAAAGTGTGTTGCGGATCCGTATTCAGGCGACCGATGTTTCGCTGGTGCTGCAACCGCCAATGAATACCAGTATCCGTAATATTCTGCGTGCGAAAGTGGCGCAATGTTTTGATATCGACGGCCAGGTGGAAGTGCAACTGGAAGTGGGCAGCCGCACCCTGTGGGCGCGCATCAGTCCGTGGGCCAGAGATGAGCTGGCCGTGAAGCCTGGCCAGTGGTTATATGCGCAAATCAAAAGTGTGTCGATAACCGCGTGATCGGCGGATTTGCCGCCTGCGATTCAGTGTGGACTGTTATCATCCCGCACTATGTATTAGCCCCTGCGTCAGGGGCGTCATCTTTTCACCAGTGAACCTGGGCAGGCGTTTACAGCAGTTCTTTGTAGATAAATTGCGCAATGCTGTCGACGGTGTTGTCGCCAATCACCACGTTAGCATGGGCTTTTACCGCGTCATCGGCATTGCCCATCGCCACGCCGACACCGGCGGCTTCCAGCATGCTGATATCGTTATAGTTATCACCAAATGCCACCACGTCTTTCATCGATAGCCCCTGTGACGCCACCCATTCGCGCAGACGTTTGCCTTTGCTGTTGCCCGCGCGGGCGATATCGACCTGATCATGCCATGACCATTCGCACTCCAGCCCTAGTGTTTGCTCCACATGGTGGGCAAAATTTTTCAGTTTCTGCGTGTCTTCATCGGTGAGCGCGAATTTCCAGATAGCCTCCACCTCCTGCGCCGCTGTGCGCAGGGACGTCACTTGCTGGAAGACCGGGCGCTGCTCTGGCGGTAACTGTTGCGCCCAGGTGTTGGTGCGCTCAACATGACCGGTTGGTTTTTCATACAGCATAGCGTTGTCGACATACATCAGGCCGTGAACCGCATGCTCATTAAGCAGTGTGATCAACTGCTGGGCCTGTAAAACCGGTAACGGATCGGCGCTTAACACTTTTTTTGCATGATAATCATACAAATAAGTGCCATTACAGCAAATTGCAGGTGTATCCAGCGCCAGTGCCTGATAAAAAGGGTGGATGGCAACATGATGCCGACCTGTCACGATAATGAGTTGATGTCCGGCGGCTTTTGCGCGAGCCAGTGCTTCAAGGGATGAGGGCAGAAGCGTTTTTTTCGGGGTCAGTAGCGTACCGTCTAAATCCAGTGCAATCACGCGCGAAGCCATATCGTATTCCGTGGTCGATGTTGAAATTCAAATGTCCGGGGATGGTACACCGGGTCACCGGCTGCGCAAAATCTCCGGGTAAAATTCAGCATCAACCAACAAAAGCAGCTATCCTGGTTACTTAATGCAAAAAAGAATTAGAGGAAAGGAGCGTTCATGAAACAAACCGTTTATACCGCCAGCCCGGAAAGCCAGCAGATCCACGTCTGGCGCCTGAACTCTGAAGGTAGCCTGACGCTTGTACAGGTGGTGGATGTGCCAGGCCAGGTGCAGCCGATGGTCGTCAGCCCGGATAAACGTTACCTCTATGTCGGGGTTCGCCCTGAATTTCGCGTTATCGCGTATCGCATCGCGCCGGATGATGGTGCCCTGACTTTCGCGGCGGAATCTCCACTGCCGGGCAGCCCGACGCATATTTCGACCGATCGCAGCGGGCGCTTCCTGTTCAGCGCATCCTACAACGCGGGCAGTGTGAGTGTCGTTCGTCTGGAAGATGGCCTGCCGACCGGGATTGTTGATGTGGTGGAAGGGCTGGAAGGGTGCCACTCAGCGAATATCTCCCCTGACAACCGTACGCTGTGGACACCGGCACTGAAACAGGATCGCATTTGCCTGTTTACCCTGGCCGATGATGGTAACCTGACGGCGCAGGAACCTGCGGAAGTCACCACCGTTGAGGGCGCTGGCCCGCGTCATATGGCGTTTCACCCGAACCAACGTTTTGCCTACTGCGTCAATGAACTCAACGGCTCAGTGGATGTCTGGCAGCTCAGCGACGCGCACGGCAACATTGAGTGTGTGCAGACGCTGGATATGATGCCTGCGGATTTCAGCGACACGCGCTGGGCGGCGGATATTCATATCACGCCGGATGGCCGCCATCTTTATACCTGCGATCGCACCGCCAGCATTATCACCGTGTTCAGCGTTTCGGAAGATGGTAGCGTGCTGGCTATCGAAGGTTTCCAGCCAACAGAAACGCAGCCGCGTGGCTTCAATATTGATAATCGCGGTCAATACCTGATTGCCGCCGGGCAGAAATCGCACCATATTGCGGTGTACGAGATTGGTGGCGAGCAAGGGCTGCTGACCGAAAAATCCCGTTATGCCGTAGGCCAGGGGCCGATGTGGGTGGTGGTTAACGCTTTCTGATGCTGCATTTCGCACATAAAAAAACCTCGCCGCGGCGAGGTTTTTTTATTATCAGGTGCGACTTATTTTTTCGGCATCGCCACAACCTGGCTACCCACGCCGCGGTTGTTGAACTCCCACATGCGGTTGAACTGCGGGTTGTTCAGCTCGCGCTGCACGTTGCCTTTATCGTCAACGGTTCCGGTGTTACCGGCATAAGCACGGCCGGAAACGGCGGCATCGGCCCACGGTTTCGCCACATTAAAGCCTTCGTTGATCACGCTATCGCGGATCACCACCTGGCCGTTGGTGTTGCCATCAACGTCCAGCGAACGGCCGAGCTGCGCAACACCGTTACCGGCGGCGTTAAAGCGGCTGTTCACGGCGAGGAAACCGTAATAAAGATTAGACAGGGTGGCGGGTGCGAACACGTAACCTTCCTGCTGGGTGCGCGAGTTCACCACGCGGAAGTCGGTATTATCAAATACCACCGCGCCGCGACCGGCCACGATATCGACATCGCCTTCAAGATAGCTGTTGGTCACCAGCGTACGGGTCTGACGATCGGTACGCAGGGCGTTATCCACGCCGCTGTTGGTGACAAAGAAGGTGTTCTGGCGGCCCAGAATATTAACGTTGTTGATCTGCACTTTATCGCCATCGCTGCGCAGTGCCACCGCCTGGTGGTTGCCCGCGTCAACGCTGTCACCCAGCGTATTTTCAATGGTCAGGTTTTGCAGTTGCAGGCCGTTATTCTGTGACCAGAAGACCGCAGAACACATTACGCCGACAGTTGCAGTACGTTTGCTCTGGCAGTTATCAAACATATACCACGCCGGTTTGCCCGGCATGTATTTGCCCGACGGATTGACCAGACGACGCCAGCTATTCGGATCCATTTCGGCATCAATAGCCTGTTTGATTTTCACATCCAGCGCTTTCTCGCCGGTACCGTAAATAGTCACGCTGCCGGACGCGGCAGGTACATACACCGTGCCTTCATATTCGCCCGGCATCACCGCGATGTACTGACGATCGCTGGCGTGTTTGTTGATTGCCGCATCAACCGCAGCCTGAATGGTGGTGTGCGTCACACCCGGCGTACCGGCAGGGCCAACCACGAAGTTCGCTTTTTCCGGCAGGCGGATGGCGACCGGTTTCCATGCCGCGTTATCCGGCGTCATGGCGGTAAAATAGCGGTCCGCTACAAAGTTTTTCGCTTCACCTGCGCTGAGGATTGGGCGCGCGGCGGTGCCAGGCGCTTTCTGTTCAGACGGACGTTCCGCTGGCGGGGTTGAGCTACAGGCGGTCAGTGTCACGCCAAAAGCGAGCGCCAGCGCCAGACGGGAAACCGATGATGTGTTCAAGGGGAGCTCCAGACTATGCAAAAGTTGAAAGAGGACTTCAAAGCCTGCTTTTTTATACTAAGTTGAGCGAAACGGGAAGCCGATTTGTACAATCGGCTGTAAATCCCGTGAATTTCAGCTAAAAAGGGCGGTGATCGAGGCGCTGGAAAGCGCATGGAAGTGGACATTAAAACCGACCATCGCGCCGCTGGCGTTTTCGTCGACCTCAATGCGCTCTACGTCCAGAGCATGTACGGTAAAAATATAACGATGGGTTTCACCTTTTGGCGGTGCCGCGCCGCCGTAACCGGCTTTGCCGAAATCGGTACGTGTCTGCACCGCGCCATCCGGCAAAGCCGCCAGACCGGAACCCGCGCCTTGCGGCAGAACGCGCGTATCGGCGGGAAGGTTCGCTACCACCCAGTGCCACCAGCCGGAGCCCGTTGGCGCATCCGGATCGTAGCAGGTCACAACAAAACTTTTGGTGCCGGCAGGAACCTCATCCCACGCCAGATGCGGGGAGATATTGTCGCCGTCGTAGCCCATACCGTTGAACACCTGGCGATGCGGCAGCTTTTCGCCGTCGCGTAAATCATGGCTGACCAACTTCATATGCACTCCTTCTGCGTTTCATGCGTGCCGGGAAGTGTAGCCGATCCCTGGCAAAATCTCAGGCAAAAAGCTCATCGCGCAGCACGGCGGCATTGACGGCGCGGGTCAAACGGGAGAGCTGCTCCGGGGTAATGATATAGGGCGGCATCAGGTAGATCAGCCGGCCAAACGGACGCACCCATACACCTTGTTCAACAAAGAAGCGTTGTAGCGCTGCCATATTGACTGGCGAACGGGTTTCCACCACACCGATGGCCCCCAGCACGCGCACGTCGACAACATTGACCGCTTCGCGCGCGGGTGCCAGCTCCGCGTTTAACTGCGTTTCAATCGCCGCCACCTGCGTTTGCCACGCGCCACTTTGCAAAATCCCGAGACTGGCGTTGGCGGCCGCGCAGGCCAGCGGATTACCCATAAATGTTGGCCCGTGCATAAAGCAGCCTGCTTCGCCGTTGCTGATGGTGTCGGCCACCTTACGCGTGGTGAGTGTTGCCGAAAGCGTCATTGTGCCGCCGGTCAGCGCTTTGCCAAGGCACAGAATGTCCGGGGCGATCCCGGCATGTTCACAGGCAAACAGCTTGCCGGTGCGGCCAAAGCCAGTGGCGATTTCATCAGCAATCAATAGAATGCCTTCCCGCTCGCACATTCTACGGATGCGCCTCAGCCATTCCGGATGATAGAAGCGCATGCCGCCCGCGCCCTGCACGACTGGCTCTACAATCACCGCCGCAATCTCATGGCGATGCGCTGCCATCAGACGCGCGAAGGCCACCATGTCACGTTCGTCCCACTCGCCGTCAAAGCGGCTTTGCGGCGCGGGGGCAAACAGGTTTTCCGGTAAATAGCCTTTCCACAGGCTGTGCATGGAGTTATCCGGATCGCAGACCGACATCGCGCCAAACGTGTCGCCGTGATAGCCGTTACGGAAGGTAAGAAAACGCTGTCGCGGCTCACCTTTCGCCTGCCAGTACTGCAGCGCCATCTTCATCGCCACTTCCACCGCCACGGAACCGGAGTCGGCCAGAAAAACGCACTCCAGCGGTTCTGGCGTCATCGCGACCAGCTTGCGGCACAGGTCAATCGCCGGCTGGTGGGTGATGCCGCCAAACATCACGTGGGATACCGCGTCGATTTGCGCTTTCATCGCCGCGTTAATCGCCGGATGCCCGTAGCCGTGGATTGCCGCCCACCAGGAGGACATGCCGTCTATCAAGTGTTCGCCGCTGCTGAGTATCAGCTCGCAACCCTGTGCGGACTGCACCGGGTAAACGGGCAGCGGGGAGGTTATGGAGGTGTAAGGATGCCAGATATGTCGCGTGTCAAAAGCGAGATCGTCCAGGGTCATAATCGACTTGTAAACCAAATTAAAAAGTTTTAGGTTTACGAGTCTACACCGAATAACGATTTAACAACACCTTTTGGAGACGCCCGATGGCTCACCACGCACGCTGGACAATGTCGCAAGTCACTGCGCTGTTTGAAAAACCCCTCCTTGAACTGCTGTTTGAAGCACAGCAGATCCATCGCCAACATTTCGATCCGCGCCAGGTTCAGGTCAGCACTTTGCTGTCGATTAAAACCGGTGCCTGCCCGGAAGATTGCAAATACTGCCCGCAGAGCGCGCGGTATAAAACCGGGCTGGAGTCCGAACGGTTAATGGAAGTTGAACAGGTGCTGGAGTCCGCCCGCCAGGCGAAACGCGCGGGATCGACGCGTTTTTGCATGGGCGCGGCGTGGAAAAATCCGCACGATCGCGATATGCCGTACCTCGAAAAAATGGTTGAAGGGGTGAAAGCGATGGGGCTGGAAGCCTGCATGACGCTGGGCACGCTTAATGAAAACCAGGCGCAGCGGCTGGCTTCCGCCGGGCTCGATTACTACAACCACAACCTCGATACCTCGCCGGAGTTTTACGGCAACATCATCACCACCCGCACCTATCAGGAGCGCCTCGACACGCTCGATAAAGTGCGCGACGCGGGCATCAAAGTTTGCTCCGGCGGCATTGTTGGTCTTGGCGAAACGGTCAACGATCGCGCCGGTCTGTTATTGCAACTGGCGAACCTGCCAACACCGCCGGAAAGCGTGCCGATCAATATGCTGGTCAAAGTAAAAGGGACGCCGCTGGCGGATAACGAGGACGTCGATGCCTTTGATTTTATCCGCACCATCGCGGTCGCGCGCATCATGATGCCGACTTCGCATGTGCGTCTCTCTGCCGGACGCGAGCAGATGAACGAGCAGACCCAGGCGATGTGTTTTATGGCCGGGGCGAACTCCATTTTCTACGGCTGCAAACTGCTTACCACGCCGAATCCGGAAGAGGATAAAGATCTGCAACTGTTCCGTAAGCTCGGCCTGAACCCGCAGCAGACGGCAGTGCTGAACGGCGACAACGAACAACAGCAGCAGCTTGAGCAACAGTTGTTACATGCCGATACCGACCAGTATTACAACGCGGCAGCCGTATGAGCTGGCAACAGCGTATAGACGCCGCATTGGATGAGCGCCGCGCGGCAGATGCGCTGCGCACACGGCGTGCCGTCTCGCAAGGCGCGGGGCGCTGGCTCACGCTTGGCGAGCAGCACTTTTGCAACTTCTCCAGTAATGATTATCTCGGTTTAAGCCAACATCCCGCCGTGATCCGCGCCTGGCAACAGGGCGCGGAGCGTTATGGCGTGGGCAGCGGCGGTTCCGGGCATGTGAGTGGTTACACCACCGCGCACCAGGCGCTGGAGGAGGAACTGGCCGACTGGCTCGGTTACTCGCGCGCGTTGCTGTTTATCTCCGGTTTCGCTGCTAATCAGGCGGTGATTGCTGCGCTGACGGGCAAAGAGGACAGGATTGTCGCCGACAAATTAAGCCACGCCTCGCTGCTGGAAGCCGCCAGCCACAGCCCGGCGCAACTGCGACGTTTCGCGCATAACGATGTCGGGCAACTGACCACGATGCTGGCAAAACCGCTTACCGGACAGCAACTGGTGGTGACCGAGGGCGTATTCAGCATGGATGGCGACAGCGCACCACTGGCGGCCATTGATAATGCCACGCGGGAAGCGCAGGCCTGGTTGATGGTGGATGATGCACACGGTATTGGCGTGGTGGGGGAGCAGGGGCGCGGCAGTTGTCATCTGCATAGCATCAAGCCGCAAGTGCTGGTGGTGACCTTCGGCAAAGGTTTTGGTGTCAGCGGTGCGGCGGTGTTGTGCAGTGACACGGTGGCGGATTATCTGCTGCAATTTGCCCGCCATCTGATTTACAGCACCTCGATGCCGCCGGCGCAGGCCGTGGCGCTGAGCGCGGCATTGCAGGTTATTCGTAGCGACGACGGTCATGCGCGGCGTGAAAAACTGGCGGCGCTGATTACCCATTTTCGCACTAGCGTGGCACACGCATCCGTCACGATGACGGATTCCATCAGCGCAATCCAGCCGCTGATTGTCGGTGAAAATAACCGCGCACTGCGACTGGCAGAACGCTTGCGTCAGCGCGGCTGTTGGGTGACTGCGATTCGACCGCCCACCGTACCGCCGGGTACGGCACGTTTGCGCCTGACGCTGACCGCAGAGCACCAGTTCGACGATATCGACCGTTTGCTGGAGGCCTTGCATGACAGTGAATAAACAGGCGGTCGCCGCTGCTTTTGGCCGCGCGGCACAGAGTTATGCGCAGCACGACGAATTGCAGCGCCGGAGCGCCAGTTTGCTGTTATCTAAGTTGGGTACTCTCACGCCTGGTCAGGTGCTGGACGCTGGTTCTGGGCCGGGCGCAATGAGCCGCTACTGGCGCGGGCAGGGCGGCGAAGTAACGGCGTTGGATCTCTCAGCGAATATGCTTGATGAAGCGCGCCGTCAGCACAGCGCGCAACGCTATGTCAGGGGCGATATTGAAGCCATGCCGCTGGCGGATGCGCAATTTTCACTGGTCTGGAGCAACCTGGCGGTGCAGTGGTGCGATGATTTGCGCCAGGCTGTCGGTGAGTTGTATCGCGTCACCCAACCCGGCGGTTGTGTTGCCTTTACGACACTGGTCGCGGCCTCACTGCCGGAGCTGAACGAAGCGTGGCGCGCGATTGATGACCATCCGCACGCCAACCGTTTCTTAACCTTGCCAACCATCAAACAGGCTTTGCACGGCTGGCGTCTGCGTAGTGGCGTCGAGACCATAACCTTGCATTTTGACGATGCGACCGCCGCGCTGCGTTCGCTAAAAGGTATTGGCGCAACACATTTACATGTGGGCAGGCAGCAGGGGCTGACACGCGGCAAACTGCAACGCTTGCAGCTGGCCTGGCCGCAGCAGCAGGGCAAATGCCCGCTGACATACCATCTTTTTTGGGGAGTGATCGTCCGTGATTGAACGCTATTTTGTGACCGGTACGGATACGGAAGTCGGGAAAACTGTCGCCAGTTGCGCGCTTTTGCAGGCGGCAAATCTGCGTGGTTTACGCAGCGCGGGTTATAAACCGGTGGCCTCCGGGAGTGAGATGACCGCAGAGGGGCTGCGCAACAGCGATGCGCTGGCACTGCAACACCACAGCAGCCTGCCGATGGCGTATAAGACCGTCAATCCGTATACCTTCGCAGAACCCACATCACCGCATATTGTGAGTGCAGATGTGGGTGAGCCCATTGACGCACAGGTAATGTCCGCCGGGCTGCGCACGCTGGAAGTACAAGCGGAGTGGCTGCTGGTTGAAGGTGCAGGGGGCTGGTTTACGCCGCTTTCAGAGACGTTCACTTTCGCCGATTGGGTGGTGCAGGAACAGCTGCCGGTGATTCTGGTCGTTGGCGTAAAACTTGGCTGTATCAACCATGCCATGTTAACCGCGCAAGCGGTTCGCCAGGCGGGGTTACGGCTGGCGGGCTGGATTGCCAACGATGTGGTGCAGCCAGGCAGACGACACCCGGAGTATCTGGCAACGCTTCGGCGCGTGATGCAGGCTCCGCTGATTGGCGAAATTCCCTGGTTTGCCCACGCACCGGAAAAAGAAAAAACGGGTCATTATCTTGATCTCAGTGTCCTGACTCCGGTGTCATCCACTTTGAGAGCAGCGGATCATCAAGCAGTTTAACGTCGCCCTGCGCGACATTGCGCCCGCGGTGCAGCAGGCAGAAACGGTCGGCGACCCGGCGAATAAATGACAAGTGCTGTTCAGCCAGCAGAATGGTCATGCCAAACTCCTGGTTGAGCCGCACGATCAAATTGCCAAGTTTATGAATAAAAGCCTGCCCCAGACCGCGCGTTGGCTCATCGAGGATCAACAGCCGTGGGTGCGTAACCAGCGCCCGCGCCATCGCTAACTGTTGTTGATTATCCTCTGACAACTCCGCGCCACGTACCTGGCGCAGCTCATACAGTTCGGGGAACAAATCGTAAATATCCCGCCGCACTGCGCTGCCCGGTTCACTGCCGGCGCGCATCGCGACGTGCAGATTTTCCTCAATGGTAAGTTGCGAAAAAATCCGCCTGTCCTGCGGCACATAGCTGATGCCGATGGCGCTGCGGTGTTCAGCTTGCAAAGAGAGCAAATCGCGCGGCGGTGCGCCCACGTCCTGCCAAATCATGCTGCCGCTTTCAATAGGTAAATAGCCAGTGATGCAATTCACCAGTGTCGTCTTGCCCATGCCTGGCAACCCAATAACTGATGTGCAGACCCCGGGGGATAAATCGAGGTCGACATTCCACAATGTATGCTGATTACCGTAATACTGGTTTACTGCCCGTAAGCTCAACATTGTCCGCTCCTTGTTTCGGATCTGATGACCACGATGATTCTGCAAAAGGCTTGCCAGAACATAAAAAAGGCTTTTTTTTCGGATGCCGCTGAGAAAAGTGGCTTTTAAAACGTGAGGAGGGAAGAAGCCAGGTAAAAATTCTGCACTTTGCCAGTGCTTGCAGTGTTGAGTTGTGGTGCAGCAATCGCTGGATCTGTGAGAATGATCTCATGCGGATCCTGCGTTTCGTTTGCCGATAATTATCAAAAAGAAAAGATAATAAATTTTTAGCGCCACCCGCCTGGGACAAAATGGGATTTGGCGGGAAGGCTAGGCATCCGGCCTGGCGGCAGTTATCCACTATTCCTGTGGATAACCTTGTGTATTAGAGTTAGAAAACATGCGGCAAGCGAGAGAGGACGCGGGTTGCGCCTGAATTGGTGTTAAACACGTCTTTTTGATATTAACTTTAATAATCAATTGGTTATATAAAAGCAATGCCTGTAAGAAAAGTGTCACCCGCTGCCACAAAACTTTCAAAGGCTTGCTTGACAAATGTTAAAAGAGGAAAAATTTTGGGGATAACCTGAAAGGGTTAGTGTTTTATCTTGTCCGCGCAGAAATTTGAGGGGAGAAGCGGTGCCCTAACGGGGAGTAGTACAGATTGCCTGTTTCGCTACTGTTTTTTCATCCAGTGTTATTTATTGGCAAAAGTGAACAGGGTGAGTAAAATGTGTTACCTGCCCGCTCATTCCTTCATCAGGTAGCCGTTCATGAGTAAACCGTTCAAACTGAATTCCGCTTTTCGTCCTTCCGGCGATCAGCCTGAAGCTATCCGCCGCCTCAAGGAAGGTCTGGAAGACGGCCTGGCGCACCAGACGCTGCTCGGGGTGACGGGTTCAGGGAAGACTTTCACCGTCGCCAATGTGATTGCCGATCTCCAGCGCCCGACAATGGTGCTGGCACCGAACAAAACGCTGGCCGCGCAGCTGTATGGTGAAATGAAAGAGTTCTTCCCGGATAACGCGGTGGAGTATTTTGTCTCTTACTACGATTACTACCAGCCGGAAGCGTATGTACCAAGCTCTGACACTTTCATTGAGAAAGATGCCTCGGTGAACGAACATATTGAGCAGATGCGTCTGTCAGCGACGAAGGCGCTGCTGGAGCGTCGCGATGTAATTGTGGTGGCCTCCGTTTCCGCGATCTACGGTCTGGGCGATCCGGATCTCTACCTGAAAATGATGCTGCACCTGACTAAGGGCATGATCATCGATCAACGCGCGATCCTGCGCCGCCTGGCGGAGCTGCAATATACCCGCAACGATCAGGCATTCCAGCGCGGCACTTTCCGCGTACGCGGCGAAGTTATTGATGTGTTCCCGGCAGAATCTGACGATCTGGCGCTGCGTATCGAATTATTCGATGAAGAAGTCGAGCGCCTGTCGTTGTTCGACCCTCTGACCGGTCATATTGAGTCGGGCATTCAACGCTTCACCATCTACCCGAAAACGCACTACGTGACGCCGCGCGAGCGGATCGTGCAGGCGATGGAAGAGATCAAAGTTGAGCTGGCAGAACGCCGTAAGTCGCTGCTGGAAAATAATAAACTGCTGGAAGAGCAGCGGCTCAGCCAGCGTACCCAGTTCGACCTGGAAATGATGAACGAGCTGGGCTACTGCTCGGGGATTGAAAACTACTCGCGCTATCTTTCCGGGCGCGGGCCGGGCGAGCCGCCGCCGACGCTGTTCGACTACCTGCCCGCCGATGGTCTGCTGGTAATCGACGAATCACACGTGACTATTCCGCAGATCGGCGGGATGTATCGTGGTGACCGCGCGCGTAAAGAGACGCTGGTGGAGTATGGTTTCCGTCTGCCGTCGGCGCTGGATAACCGACCGTTAAAATTTGAAGAGTTTGAAGCGCTGGCACCGCAGTCAATTTATGTTTCGGCAACGCCGGGCAATTACGAGCTGGAGAAATCGGGCAGCGAAGTGATTGATCAGGTGGTGCGCCCGACCGGTCTGCTCGATCCGGTGATTGAAGTGCGCCCGGTGGCGACCCAGGTGGACGATTTGCTCTCTGAAATTCGCCAGCGCGCCGCCATTAACGAACGTGTGCTGGTGACGACGCTGACCAAACGCATGGCGGAAGATCTCACGGAGTATCTGGAAGAGCACGGCGAACGGGTGCGTTATCTGCACTCGGATATCGACACGGTTGAACGTATGGAAATTATCCGCGATTTGCGCCTTGGCGAGTTCGATGTGCTGGTCGGCATCAACTTGCTGCGTGAAGGGCTGGATATGCCGGAAGTCTCGCTGGTGGCGATTCTGGATGCCGACAAAGAGGGCTTCTTGCGTTCTGAACGCTCACTTATCCAGACGATTGGCCGCGCGGCACGTAACATCAACGGTAAAGCGATTCTGTATGGCGACAAGATCACACCGTCGATGGCGAAAGCGATTGGCGAAACCGAGCGTCGTCGTGAGAAACAGCAACGCTATAACGAAGAGCACGGCATTACCCCGCAGGGCCTGAACAAGAAAGTGGTGGATATTCTGGCGCTTGGCGAAGGGCTAGCGAAGACGCGCGCGAAAGGGCGTGGTAAAACGCGTACACCTGCTCAGGTGGAAGCGGCTGAACTGGCGCTCACACCAAAAGCGCTGCAGCAGAAAATCCACGAACTCGAAGGCCAGATGATGCAGCATGCGCAGAACCTGGAGTTCGAAGAGGCGGCGAAAGTACGCGACCAGTTGCACCAGCTGCGCGATCTGTTTATTGCCGCATCCTGAAATCAGCGCGGTGATATGACCGCACAAAATAGCAAAAAAGAGAGCCTGTCCGGGCTCTCTTAATGTTGGCTTAACCTACGCCTGACACACTGCCCACCGGTATTCTGGAGGGCAATCTGATGCAACAATTTAAGGTTCGTGAGTTTTTCGCTGTCGCTTTCGTGCTGGCGCTAGTGATTGGTTTTGCCCGTCTGTGGGTGCTGACTTACTGATTTACGCCTGGCGGGCACCGGGGAGAAATTTTACCCACGCCCGTACGCCAGATTGCGTCAGCCGGTTGTGCAAAAAGAACTGCGCGTCATGCAGTTGTGCGATACGCGACACAATGCTTAATCCCAGGCCTGCGCCGCCGTAGCGGCTGTCCATACGCACGAAGGCTTTACTGAGCTCTCCGCTGCGGCTTTCATCAATACCCGGCCCTTCATCTTCCACCGCCAGTACCGGTGTTGCAGCGTTTTCGATACGTACGGTAATGGTCGATCCTGTCGGGCTATAGCGGTGGGCGTTTTCGACCAGGTTTCTCACCAGTAACCGCAGCAGCGTGGCATCACCGGCGACCGCAATGTCCTTTTCTGGCTCTGCAATTTCCAGCATCTGTTGGCGCGCGGTCAGCATCTGTTCCAGTTCACTGCGAATGGGTTGCACCACATCCTGCAACAGCATCACCTGCTGGTAACTACCGGCGGAGAATGACTGCCCGACGCGTGCCAGCAGCAACAATTGAGCAATGTTTTCCGTCATTTGCTCAAGTCGTTGCACCAGTGGGTCGACGTTGATACCGCTGGTTTTCGCCATCAATTCCAGATGCAGACGTAACCCGGCCAGCGGCGTACGCAGCTCATGGGCAACGTCGGCGGTAAACAATCGCTCCCTGTCGAGGGTTAGCGTCAGGCGGGAGACCAGCTCGTTAATCGATGAGGTCACAGCTTCCACTTCGCTGACGCTATTGTTCAGCGTGATGGGTTGCAGGTTGTTCGGCGTGCGTTTATTCAGTTCTTCCTGCAACTCAAGCAGCGGACGGGTAATGGTTTTTACCGCCTGCATACAGAGCAGCAGCGCCAGTCCGATGATCAGCAGGCTTGGTACCAGCAGGCTGGCCACCGCTTCGCGGACTTCATGCTCGATATGTTTGCGATTGTTGTGGTTATGAATGGCTGCCTGCACCAGCAGCTGTATTTGCTCTTCGCTTTCATGCCACAGCCAGAACACGCTGACCAGCTGGCAAAACACCAGAATGCCACCAATGGTGAGTAACAAACGGCGGCGCATACTCCAGCGCCTGAAGTTGAAGAGCGCCATCAATCAGCTCCGTTCCTGCGGTTGCACCAGCATATAACCAAACCCACGCACTGTGCGGATACGCGATTTGCCGATTTTGTCGCGCAAATTATGGATATGCACTTCCAGCGTGTTCGTCGACGGTTCGTTATCCCAGTTGTAAATATCGTTATAGAGGATCTCCCGGTGTACCGGGCTTTCGGCTTTCAGCATCAGGCGCGACAGCAGGGCGTACTCTTTTGGCGTCAGCTCCAGCAACTGTTCATCCAGCCACGCCTGGCGGCGTGTTACATTCAGCGTCAGATTACCGTGGCTGATTTCGTTATCGCCCTGATTATTATGGCGGCGCAGCAGCGCGCGAATGCGGGCGTTCAGCTCGTCCAGCGCAAAGGGTTTAACCAGGTAGTCGTCTGCACCGGTATCCAGCCCCGCAACGCGATCTTCAAGCGTATCGCGGGCGGTGAGGATCAATACCGGCAGCGTATATTTTTCGCGGCGCAATCGGGTGAGCAGATGTAAACCGTCTTCATCCGGCAGACCCAAATCGAGCACCAGCAGGCTGTAATGACCGTTCGCCAGACACAGCGCAGCTTCATGTGCGGTAGAAACGCCATCGCAGGCGTACCCTTCGCTTTGCATCGCCAGAATCAACCCCTGCAACAGCAGAGCATCATCCTCAACCACCAGAATCTTCATTTCAACTGCCCCCGGCACGCGGTTAAAAGATCGTCTTCAGCACGGTACTCTTTCGTGCTGACACCCAGTATACCCAACATCGTCGGGAAGAGGTTGTCCTGTGAAACCGCCTTCTCCCGCGCATTTTTTTGCAGACACTGGCTGTTCACGGCATAACGCGCTTGATACTCCTGCGACAGCCAAATCAGCAGCGGAACATGTTTTTGTGTTTCCGGCGCGATGGAGTACGGCAGGCCGTGTAAATAAACGCCATTTTCGCCAAGCGACTCACCGTGATCGGAGAGATAAACCAGGCTGGTGGTGAATTTATCCTGCTTCGATTGCAGCAATTTTATCGCTTTATCAACAATATAATCGACATACAAAATGGTATTGTCGTAGGTATTTATCAGCTGCTGCTGTGAGCAGGTCTGAATTTCATTGGTATCGCAGGTCGGTGTAAATTTACGGAACTGCGCCGGATAGCGGTTGTAATACGTCGGCCCATGGCTGCCAATGGTGTGTAATACAATCATCCCGTCGCCCTGCAATTTATCGATATAACTGGCGAGATCGTGGAATAAGATCTCATCCTGGCATTCGCCTTTAATACAGTAATCCGGCAAGTTTAATTGCGTCATATCCTGATGCGGAACACGATCGCACGCGCCTTTACAGCCGCCGTCGTTCTCATTCCATAGCACGTTAATTCCGGCGCGTTGGATAATATCCAGCAACCCTTCCTGATGCGCCGCCAGTTGATCGTCATAATGGGCGCGCGTCATGCCGGAGAACATACACGGTACGGAGACAGCGGTCGCGGTCCCACAGGAAGCCGTGTTCGGGAAGTAAATAACATTATCCTGTTTTAACAACGGGTTGGTTTCACGCTCATAACCGCCGAGCGAAAAGTTCGCTGCACGCGAGGTTTCACCCAGAACCAGAATGGTGAGATTTTTGTGCGGACCGTGCTGCATTTCCGGGCGTTGACGCGCATCTTCGCCAATTCTCACCAGCGGCAGGTTGGCGGTGCGGTTATGGGAATACCAGGAAAGTGACGCGGTAATTGAGTTTGACGGGCTGAGTGATTTCACCAGCTCTTTATTATTGCGAAACAGCGAGGCGTAATCTTTATAAAACAGCAACGCCACCGCCACGATAACCAGCACAGAAATTACGATGCTGGCAACGCGCAACATTACACTGCGTAACGCGGAGCGGGCCGGTTTTATTTTAATCCACCAGGCGATAGCTATCGCCAGAATGCCTGTCAGCAGCAGCGTCAGCACTAATTTTGTCGACAACAGGGCGAAACTTTCTGCCGGGGTGGTGTCCAGAATATTGGTGATCATCGAACGGTCGATAATAATGCCAAACGTCGAAATGAAATATTGCGCCGCCGAACTCACCAGCACAAAGAGTGAGATAACCAGGCGATCAAGACGCACAAACGACGCCAGAGACAACACAATATTAATGACGCTAAAAGCGACCAGCGGCATGGAGAGAAAAACCAGCCAGTTATGCAATGAGTTCACCGGCAATAAAATGAATGCCTGGTGATAAAACGTAATATTCAGGCCCAGCGCAATATAAGCGGCAAAGAGCAGAATAAAGTGGAGGCGGCTTAAGGTTGGCCGACGAAGGTGAAGCATACGCATACTCGGATCCAGCAATGAAAGTAGCGCTATGCTGACAGCCGATTTTTAAGACAACCTTAAGAAATTAAGCAAAGTGCTGGCGGGAGAAAAAATTCCCGCCGCCTGCGTTTTAACCCAGATGTTGCACCGCTTTTTCCAACGCTACGCGCAGCAGATGCCGGTCGTGGCGGTAGGGAATATCGCTGGCTTCCAGCACTTCCTGAATGATTAACCGATCGCTAACATCCCGCGTATCGACTTTCGGACCAACAATGGCGGCATCAATGATTTTTTTGCCGACGTACTGCTCCATAATCGCCAGTTTGTCTGCCAGCGTCAGGCTGGCGGCGGCGGGGCTGAGTTCTTTACCGAGGTTGCCAATGTAAACGACCGGTGCGGGTGTACGGCGTAATGCCTGCGCCAGATCGTCCAGCAGCAGTAACGGTAGCAGGCTGGTGTAAAAGCTGCCTGGACCGATGATAATCAAATCCGCTTCTGCGATAGCCTGTACCGCTTCGCGAGTGGCATGGACCTTTGGAAACAGCATTAATTCCTGGATTGGTGCATGAAGCTGGTCGATGTTGACCTCGCCATAAACCTGATGCCCTTCGCTGTCGGTAGCCATCAAATCGACCGGTTGCTCAGACATCGGGATTAAAAACGCGTCCACTTTTAATAAATTGCGAATTAAATTGATCGCTTCAAGAGGCCGCACACTGAGGTGATCGAGCGCCTTTAACATTAAATTTCCGAGGTTATGCCCGGAAAGTTCGCCATTACCGCTAAAACGGTACTCAAACATCGCCGAGGCTACGCTCGGTTCGGTAATGAGCTGGTTTAAACAATTACGCATATCGCCCCAGGCGATCCCGCCTTCAGAGCGGCGAATACGCCCGGTTGAACCGCCGTTATCGGTGGTGGTGACAATGCCGGTAAGCCGCGATCCCAACGAGGCCAGCGAAGACATCACTCGCCCGAGGCCATGCCCGCCGCCGAGGGCGACAACACGATCCAGGTCTGCAAGTGTGCGATTACGCATAATGGTTCCTTATGAAAATTTACCGCGCTACGTTAGCCTAAATACCACCAAAAGACGATGCCGCGCAGAGAGGAAAATGACACATATCAAAGCAAAAAGGCGATTTTCACGTACTCTGTAGCGAAAGTGCACGATCATGTCGCTATGTATGAGTTTATATAGCGATGATCGTGATAGCGAAAGCCCGACGTTCGCGCTACTATCGCTTAAGCAATTTTAGCGTTACTGACAAAACATACACTCAAGCCTAAGCAACCTAACTCTCACGACATGGTGCTTTGGCCGTAGCAAACCGAACGGTTCTGCTGCCAGGGTGCAGGAAGAAATGACTGCATCTCCCGTACTTGGAAAGGTGTACATGGCCTCACAACTTACCGATGCGTTCGCGCGTAAGTTCTATTACTTGCGTTTATCGATCACCGATGTGTGCAATTTCCGTTGCACTTACTGTCTGCCTGACGGCTACAAGCCGAGCGGCGTCAACAATAATGGCTTCCTGAGCGTCGAAGAAATTCGCCGGGTTACGCGCGCGTTTAGCGCCATGGGCACAGAAAAAGTGCGCCTGACCGGCGGGGAACCCTCCCTGCGCCGCGATTTCACCGACATCATCGCCGCAGTGCGTGAAAACAGCGCCATCCGCCAGATTGCCGTCACCACCAATGGCTACCGCCTGGCGCGCGACGCTAAACAGTGGCGCGACGCTGGCCTTACCGCCATCAACGTCAGCGTCGACAGTCTCGATGCGCGTCAGTTTCACGCTATTACCGGGCAGGATAAATTCCGCCAGGTGATGGACGGCATTGATGCCGCCTTCAGCGCCGGGTTTGCCAAAGTCAAAGTTAACACCGTGCTGATGCGTGACGTGAATCATCATCAGCTCGACACCTTTCTGGCGTGGATCAAATCGCGCCCCATCCAGCTACGCTTTATTGAATTGATGGAAACCGGCGAGGGCAGCGAGCTTTTCCGCAACCACCATATCTCAGGCATGGTGCTGCGCGATGAACTGCTTAAACGCGGCTGGATCCACCAGTTGCGCCAGCGCAGCGACGGTCCGGCACAGGTTTTTTGCCACCCGGATTACGAGGGTGAAATCGGCCTTATCATGCCGTATGAGAAAGATTTCTGCGCCAGTTGCAACCGTCTGCGCGTCTCCTCGACCGGTAAACTGCATCTGTGCCTGTTTGGCGATGGCGGCGTGAATCTGCGCGATCTGCTGCAAGACGATGCGCAGCAGGCGATGCTTGAACAGCGTATTGCAGTAGCGTTAACGCACAAAAAGCAGACGCACTTCCTGCATCAGGGCAATACAGGTATTACGCAAAATCTTTCATACATCGGCGGTTAAACCGCAAGGAGAATGACATGAGCCAGGTCAGCGCGGAGTTTATTCCGGTCAGGCTAGCTATTTTGACGGTCTCCAGCCGTCGCGGTGAAGAAGACGATACTTCCGGTCACTGGCTGCGCGACGCCGCGCATGAAGCCGGTCACCAACTGGTCGATAAAGCCATCGTCAAAGAGAACCGTTACGCCATTCGCGCCCAGGTTTCCGCGTGGATCGCAAGCGATAATGTGCAGGTTGTATTGATCACCGGCGGTACCGGTTTAACGGAAGGCGATCAGGCACCGGAAGCGTTATTGCCGCTGTTCGATCGCGAAGTCGAAGGGTTTGGCGAAGTGTTCCGCATGCTCTCTTTTGAAGAAATAGGCACCGCGACGCTGCAATCCCGCGCGGTTGCCGGTATAGCGAATAAGACATTAATTTTTGCCATGCCCGGTTCGACCAAAGCCTGTCGCACCGCATGGGAAAATATTATTGCGCCGCAGCTGGATGCGCGTACGCGCCCGTGTAATTTCTACCCCCATCTTAAGAAATAAGTTATGTCACAACTGACCCATATTAACGCCGACGGCGAAGCGCACATGGTGGATGTCTCCGCCAAAGCGGAAACCGTCCGTGAAGCACGCGCTGAAGCGTTTGTCACCATGCTGCCGCAAACGCTGGCGATGATCGTCGACGGTAGCCACCATAAAGGCGATGTCTTTGCCACCGCGCGTATCGCCGGGATCCAGGCGGCGAAACGCACCTGGGAATTGATCCCCCTGTGCCACCCGCTATTGTTGAGTAAAGTCGAAGTGCTGTTGCAGGCGGAGCCGGAACATAACCGTGTGCGCATCGAAGCTGTGTGCCGCCTGAGCGGCAAAACCGGCGTGGAGATGGAAGCGCTGACCGCCGCTTCGGTGGCCGCGTTAACTATTTACGATATGTGCAAAGCGGTACAAAAAGATATGGTGATTGGCCCGGTGCGCTTGCTGGCGAAAAGCGGCGGCAAATCCGGTGATTTCAGGGCGGATAGCAATGATTAAAGTCCTTTTTTTCGCGCAGGTGCGCGAGCTGGTCGGCTGCGACAGCACTACCATCGATACCGTTTTCCCTTCCGTTGAGGCGCTACGCCAGCATCTGACCGCACAGGGCGATCGCTGGGCGCTGGCGCTGGAAGAAGGCAAATTGCTGGCGGCGGTCAACCAGACGCTGGTCAGCTTTGATCATCCGTTGCAAAGCGGCGATGAGGTCGCTTTCTTCCCGCCGGTCACCGGGGGCTGAAATGAGCGAAACGCGAATTTGCGTCGATCATGCGACCTTCTGCGTCGGTGATGAGTACGCCTGGCTGGCGGCGCGCGATGAAGACGGCGCGGTAGTGACGTTTACTGGTAAAGTGCGTAATCACAATTTAGGTGACAGCGTCAGTGCGTTAACGCTGGAGCACTATCCGGGCATGACGGAAAAATCGCTGGCGGAGATCGTTGATGAAGCGCGCAGCCGTTGGCCGCTCGGGCGCGTCACCGTCTATCACCGCGTGGGCGAATTGTGGCCAGGTGACGAAATTGTCTTTGTTGGCGTAGCCAGCGCGCACCGTAGCAGCGCGTTTGACGCCGGGCAATTCATTATGGATTACCTGAAAACCCGCGCGCCGTTCTGGAAACGCGAGGCGACGCCGGAAGGCGATCGTTGGGTGGAAGCCCGCGACAGCGACAAGCAGGCGGCGGAACGTTGGTAATCCGTTGAGCAGAGATGTGTTAACCTTAAAAGGCTAACCCATCAATCTGGAGTGATTATGGACCGTTTCCCTCGTTCTGATTCTATTGTTCAGCACAGCCGTACCGGCTTACAAACGTATATGGCGCAGGTTTATGGCTGGATGACCTGCGGCCTGCTGCTGACGGCGTTTGTCGCCTGGTACGCCGCGCGCAGCGAAGCCATCATGTCGTTTGTGTTTTCCAGCCAAATAACCTTCTTTGGCCTGGTGATTGCGCAACTGGCGGTGGTATTTGTGCTTTCCGGGCTAATTCATAAGCTGAGCGCCGGGCTGGCAACCACGCTGTTTATGCTCTATTCGGCGCTAACCGGGCTGACGATTTCCAGTATTTTGCTGGTCTATACCGCGCAATCTATCGCCGCCACCTTTGTTGTCACCGCCGGGATGTTTGGCGCGATGAGCCTGTATGGGTACACTACCAAACGCGATCTCAGCGGTCTCGGCAGCATGCTGTTTATGGGGCTGATTGGTATTCTGCTGGCCTCACTGGTCAACTTCTGGCTGAAGAGTGAAGCGCTGATGTGGGCGGTGACCTATATCGGGGTGGTGATTTTTGTTGGTCTGACCGCCTATGACACGCAGAAGCTGAAAAATATCGGTCAGCAAATCGATGTTCGCGACGCGTCGCAGCTGCGTAAATCCTCCATTCTCGGCGCGCTGACGCTGTACCTCGACTTCATCAACCTGTTCCTGATGCTGTTGCGTATTTTCGGCAACCGCCGTTAATATCCCGCTTCACGATCCCGGCATTTGCCGGGATTTTTTTGCCTTGCGGACAGCCGCTATTCAGGGAGGAACCCGGTGAAACCCTTTGGCTGGATCCAGCCTGCACAGGTCGCGCCTGCCGAGTTGATGGTCAATATTTGCTTATGGCTGGCGGCAGGGATGGCGCTGAGTATCGCAACGGCCTGGCTGGTGCTGGATGTCATGGCGCTCCGCACGTTTACCGAACACAGCGCGATCATTGTGCTGCTGGCGATCCTCTGGTTTGTCGTCGCCCTGGTGCTCAACGTTCTTTTTGACCGCTTCAATACTTGGTCGGCGTTAGCCGGTCTGGCGCTGATGAGTATCCTCTCGGGCTTGCTGCTCGCCAGCCTGTTTCCACTCGGCGGGATCGTCGTGCATCTGGCGATAACCGACGGCATGTATCTACTTGGCGCGGCGATTGCCCATTTTGCCGGTTCATCCCTGCGCGGCAGCGGTTACTACTGGCTGATGGCGCTGGCGGGTCTGTTACTGGCGATAGCGGTAAACAGCCTGCGTCACAGCGGTCCGCTGCTGTGGTTCGGTAGCATAATGGCGGTGCTGTTCTTTAGCGCGGTAAGCGCCTACAAAAGCAAATCCATTGCTGTGAGCGCGCGTAAGCTCTACGCCCGCGACTTTACCACCGTGCAGAGCAGTGCGATCCGTGGCGCACTGGCTATCTGGCTTGGGGTCATCACCGCCTTTTTCAGAACGCTGGAACTGCTGTCGTATCTCTTGCCGGGCACCAACTCGCGCTAAAAACTTACTGCTGCGCCAACGCTTTTTCGTTTTTCGCCCGCAGCTTTTTCGCCCGGCTTTCCAGCAACAGGTAGCAAACCAGCGCCAGCAGCAGTGGCAAGAAGTAGTAAAGTACACGGTAGGCGAGCAGGGCGGCGATAATCATGCCTTGTGAAACGTGTTCGCTGGCGAGCAGGGCGATGAACACCGCTTCGAGCACGCCGATCCCCGCCGGAATATGCACAATGACGCCCGCGATACTGCTGACCAGCAACACGCCAAGCACGAAGAAGAAATCGGCCTGCATGCCCATCAGCAGCCAGATAATCGCCCCCATGGCTATCCAGTTGGCGCTGGAAATAGCCAACTGTGCAACGGCAAATTTCCACGATGGCAGCACCAGCTTGTGGCCTTTAATCGTCAGATGACGGCGTTTGGCGAACGCGCAACCCCACAGGTAGACCGCAATCACCAGCAGCAACACCACGCCAACGATGCGCAGCGTCGTGTCGTCGATATACCAGTGCGCCGGGATCTGCACCACGCCGAAGGTAAAAATCACCCCGCCAAGCAAAATGTAGCCCAGCCAGTTGGTGGTAATACTCAGCGAGAAAATGCGCGTAATCGTGCTGCCCGGCAGACCAAGACGTGAGTAAAGCCGATAGCGCATACCGATGCCGCCCACCCATGTACTGAGCGTCAGGTTAAAGGCATAACAGATAAATGACACCAGCATCACCTGGCGTTTTGCCAGCTTGTGCCCGCAATAAGCGCGGCCGAGCAAGTCATAGCAGCCGTATAACAGGTAACTTACCACCACCAGTGCGACGGCGCTAAGCAGCGCGGTGCGGTTATAGTCGCGAATGACTTTCCAGACATCATCCCAATTCACTTTTTGTGCATACAGCACCAGCAGCACTGCAACAGCAACAAAAAACAGTACCGTGAGGATCCTTTTGGCCAGCCGCCAGCGCGGATGTGAGCGTGATGTCATGGTTTCACCCCTGAGTGCTGCGCTTCAGTCCGATCCTGGGTTTCGATTTCGGGCTGAACGGGCGGCTCCACCTCGGCCAGCCTTGGCGTGTGTGCCGGTAACCAGCCGACCATTGCCGGGAAGTGGCGTAAAAAGTGGAACACCACCACGCTTTTTCCGAGGTTCCACCACGTTCGTTTCGGCGCCATTGACTCATTTACCCGCACACAGTCGTTATTAATCAGCCCCAGCAAATTGTCGCGCAGCGTCTGGTTAAACACACGGTCATGAATAATCAGATTGGCTTCGAGATTGAGTGACAAACTTAGCGGGTCAAGATTGCTGGAGCCGATAGTGGCCCAGTGATCATCCATCAGCGCCACTTTGCCATGCAGCGGGCGGCGGCGATATTCATACACCTGAACCCCGCCCTTCAGAAGATAGTTATAAAGCAGCTCCGCACCGACTTTCACAATCGGCATATCCGGTTCACCCTGCACAATCAGTTTCACCGTGACGCCCCGCCGTGCGGCGCTGCGCATGGCGTGCAGCAAACGGTAGCCGGGGAAAAAGTAAGCATTGGCGATAATCACTTCGCGGCGCGCGTTCGCCAGCATTTTCAGGTAGTGGCGTTCAATGTCGTCGCGGTGATCATCATTGTCGCGCCAGACAAACAGCGCCTGCGCTTCGCCTGGTTTGCGGTTTTCCTCCGGGCGATGGCGACGCTTGCGCCACCAGCGTTTAACCGGTGCGTTATCCGGCAAGTTCTCCAGTTCAAATTGCAAAATATCGAGCACCACCGGGCCTTCAACCCGCACGGCGTAATCTTGTTTCGCTTCCGGGCCGTAGCTGGTGACGTGCTCTGCCGAGTAGTTAATGCCGCCAACAAACGCCACCGTATTATCGATCACCACGATTTTGCGGTGCATACGTCTAAAGAGATTGGTGCGCATACCGAACAGCCGTGGGCCGGGATCGTAGTAACGGAAAATTACCCCGGCTGAGGTCAACGCACTGACAAACGGTTCGCTCAGATCCGGCGAACCGTAGCCGTCCAGCAGCACTTCGATGCTGATCCCGCGCTGGGCGGCGCGCAACAATACCTGCTGCAACTGACACCCGACATCGTCTTCAAACCAGATAAAGGTTTCCAGAATAACGCGCTGTTTTGCATGATCGATGGCGTCAAACAGCGCGGGGTAATAGTTATCCCCGTTTTCCAGCAACTGAATGCGATTACCTTCCCGCCAGCTACATTTCATAGATGGATCTCCGCGCTCAGTGGGGCATGATCGGACAAATGACGCCAGTTACGCAGCGGCAACGCGGTCGGTGCGCTGGCGTTCGCGTTTTTCACATAAATACGATCGAGGCGCAGCAGCGGCAGGCTTACCGGAAACGTACGGGCAGGGCGGCCATGCGCGCGGGTGAAGATCTCCTCCAGCCCGGCCTGCGTTTTCAACGGGTGATTGGCTTTTTGCCGCCAGTCGTTAAAGTCGCCAGCGACCACCACCGGTTCGTTTTCCGGCAGTGAATTGACCCACTCCGCCAGCATCGTCAGTTGTGCCTGGCGGTGCGCTTCCCGCAGCCCCAGGTGGACACAAATCACATGCAAAGCGTGACCGAGATCCGGCGGCACAATCCGGCAGTAGAGCAGGCCGCGTTTTTCGCTGCCGTCAACGGAGACATCGCGGTTTTCATAGTGCTCAATCGGAAAGCGGGAGAGCACCGCATTACCATGATGCCCTTCCGGATAAACCGCATTGCGCCCGTAGGCGTAATCGCTCCACATAGTATCGGCAAGGAATTCGTAATGGGTGGTGTCCGGCCAGTTTTCCACATGCAACGGGTGAACTTCATGCGCGCCCATCACCTCTTGCAGGCAGACGATATCAGCGCTAACGGTGCGCACTGCGTCGCGCAGCTCGGGCAAAATAAAGCGGCGGTTAAACGCGGTGAAGCCTTTATGGGTATTAATGGTGAGTACTTTTAATGAAAAATTTCGCGCGTGTTGGGTCATAACTCTCCTGCCAGCGTCACTCTCCTCGTGAAAATAAATTGTAGTCCCTGTCACAAAAAAGGGCGGGTTACGGAATTTTCCGTAAATACGAGTACGCTTCATACAGATAAAAATCCTCCAGGAGAGAAACCATGAAGTGGCAACAACGTGTTCGTGTCGCGACTGGCCTGAGTTGCTGGCAGATTATGTTGCACGTACTGATTGTAACGTTGCTGGTGATGGGCTGGATGAGCGGCACGCTGGTGCGTGTTGGCTTAGGGCTGTGCGTACTGTATGGCATTTCCGTGTTGCTGATGCTGTTTCTCCAGCGTCACCATGAAGCGCGCTGGCGCGAGTTCGGCGATGTACTGGAGGAGTTGACCACCACCTGGTATTTTGGCGCCTCGCTGATTGTTATCTGGCTGCTCTCCCGCGTATTGCAAAATAACTATTTGCTGGCGGTGGCCGGGCTGGCGATCCTTGCGGGACCGGCGGTGGTGTCGCTGCTCACCAAAGAGAGAAAACTTCCCGCTAAATCTTTCGGTCTGCATCAACGCAGCAGAGCAGCCAGTCCGCACGATCACCGCTAATGCAGTAAAACAGACGGGCAAACAAACCTGCCCGTACGCCAGCCGAAAAACGAATCACATGATTTTGCGTCTGAACAGCGCATACGCCGCTGAACCGGTGGTCGCCGCGATCACCAGTAGTGGCCACAAACTCTGCCAGACAATCGTAAAGCTGGCGTCCTTCAGGTAAATCTGCTTGGTAATATCGGTAAAGTGGCGGATCGGATTCGCCCAAGTGAGATCCTGCAACCAGACCGGCATATTCTCCACCGGCGACACATAACCGGAGAGCAAAATCGCTGGCATCATAAAGACAAACACGCCAATAAACGCCTGCTGCTGGGTCGAGCAGAGCGACGAAATCAGCAAGCCAAAACCGACCAGCGACAAGCCATACACCAGCATGGTGAAATAGAACAGTAGCAGCGAACCGGCAAAGGGGATTTTGTACGCCAGAATGCCCACGCCAAGCACAATCGTTGCCTGGAATGTGGCGACAATCAGCGCCGGCACCGCTTTACCGACAAAGATTTGCCACGTTGCCAGCGGTGAAACCAGCAGTTGATCGAGCGTACCTTGTTCACGTTCACGCGCCACCGACAGCGAGGTGACAATCATCACGCCAATGGTGGTAATCATCGCGATCAGCGACGGCACCACAAACCATTTGTAGTCGAGATTTGGGTTATACCAGTTGCGCACGACCAGCTCGCTGTTGTTCGGTTTTTCCCGTCCGCTGAGCAGCTCCTGTTGATAATCTTTGACGATCTGCTGCAAATAATTGGCGGCGATTTGCGCGCTGTTCGAGTTACGCCCATCCAGAATCAACTGCATCGGCGCGGTAACGCCGCTGTCGAGATTGCGCGAGAAATCCGCCGGGAAGCGCACCAGTAACAGCGCTTTTTGCGTGTCGATGATTGGGCGAATTTCTTGCGGGCTGTTCAGCAACAAAACGTGGGTAAAGGCTTTCGCACGGGCAAAACGCTGGGTCAGTTCGACGGCGTGTTTGCCGTTATCTTCGTTGTAGATAGCGATGGTGGCGTTGGTCACTTCCAGCGTGGCGGCGAAAGGAAACAGCAGCACCTGAATCAGCACCGGCAGGATCAAAATGGCGCGGGTTTGCGGCTCGCGCAGCAGCGATTGCAACTCTTTGCGGATAAGCGTCAGTAAACGGTAAAACATGGCTTTTCCTTAATCCAGTCTGCGTTTGGTTTTCAGCCACGTCAGGCCAATAAACATCACCGCCGAGGCAACTAAAAACAGCACGTTCACTACCAGCACTATCGGGATATTGCCCGCCAGAAACAGGCTTTGCAGGGTGCTGACAAAGTAACGTGCCGGAATAATGTACGTCACCACGCGAATAATGGCGGGCATGCTGTCTATCTGGAAAATAAAACCGGACAGCATAATCGACGGTAAAAACGCGGCGTTAAGCGCCACCTGCGCGGCGTTAAATTGATTACGTGTGACGGTGGAAATCAACAGCCCCATGCCTAAGGTGCTCAGCAAAAACAGGCTGGTAATTAAAAAGAGGATCAGCAGCGAGCCGCGATACGGCACACCGAGAATAAACACCGACACCAGCATGCACAGCCCCATCGCCAGCATGCCAAGAAAGTAATAGGGAATGAGTTTGCACAGCAGCAGTTCCGCACGGGTGATCTCGGTGGAGAGCAGCGCTTCCATGGTGCCGCGTTCCCATTCGCGCGCCACCACCAGCGAGGTGAGGATCGCGCCAATCACCGTCATGATAATGGTCACCGCACCAGGGATAATAAAATGCTGGCTGATAGCCGCCGGGTTAAACCAGTAGCGCGTCTGCACATCA
The DNA here is from genome assembly GCF_000300455.3 of Kosakonia sacchari SP1. Lineage (NCBI taxonomy): Bacteria > Pseudomonadati > Pseudomonadota > Gammaproteobacteria > Enterobacterales > Enterobacteriaceae > Kosakonia > Kosakonia sacchari. The sequence continues at coordinate 3,330,724 of NZ_CP007215.2, read as the reverse complement.
ATCAGCGGCTTAAACGTTTCTCCGTTATCTTCCGCGCGTTGCTGTTGCCAGAGTTGCCAGATGCCTTCGACATACCCCTGCACAAAGTTGGCGGTGTTCGGTTCGCTGCCATCGGTTATCACCTGAACCGGCGCGCTGTCGCCAGGGCGTGCCATTTGCGCGGCGAAGTTCGCCGGGATCACCACCAGCCCGCGAATGCGCCCGGCCTGCATCATCTGAATCAGTTGCTGGCGGTTATCGCTGATGGTGGCATCAATATAGGGCGAACCGGTCAGCGTATGGGTAAAATCCAGCGCCTCTTCGCTGTGCTGTTCAAGCAGTACGCCAACGCGCAGTTTGCTGGAATCGAGGTTAATACCGTACCCGAAAATAAATAGCAGCAGCAGCGGGATCACCACCGCAATCAACCAGCTACTCGGGTCACGCACAATCTGGCGCGTCTCTTTCACGCATAACGCGCGCACGCGCCGCCAGGAGAGGGCTTTAACGCTCATCGTGATGCTCCTTATCCCAGTTATGGATAAGCGTGATAAACGCGTGCTCCATGGTCGGGTCCGGGTGATCCGCATCGGCGGTTTGCGCTTTCAGCGCGTCCGGCGTACCGCTGGCGATTAACTTCCCGCGATAGACCAGCCCAATGCGATCGCAATACTCCGCTTCATCCATAAAGTGGGTGGTCACCATCACGGTGACCCCTTTTTCCACCATGCTGTTGATATGCAGCCAGAACTCGCGGCGCGTTAGCGGATCAACACCGGAAGTCGGCTCATCCAGAAACAGAATGTCCGGTTCATGCATCAGCGAGCAGGCCAGCGCCAGCCGCTGCTTAAAGCCGAGCGGCAGTTCGTCGGTGGCATGACTGGCGATACTTTTCAGCCCAAAAGCCTCGCTCATGCGGTCGATTTTCTCGTTCTGCGCCCGCCCGCGCAGGCCGTAGACGCCGGAAAAGAAGCGCAGGTTTTGTTCCACCGTCAGGTTGCCGTAAAGGGAGAACTTCTGCGCCATATACCCCAGGTGCTGGCGCGCTTTGCCGGAGCTGACTTTCAGATCCATATTCAACACCAGCGCCTGGCCATCAGTCGGCACCAGTAAACCGCACATCATTTTGAAGGTAGTGGATTTCCCCGCCCCGTTCGGGCCGAGCAGGCCAAAAATCTCTCCGCGTTTGACGGCGAAATTGACATTATCGGTCGCGGCGAAATCGCCAAACTTTTTGGTCAGAGATTTGGCTTCAATTACCGTCTCTTGCGCGCTGCCTTCCACCGTATGCAGAATCGCCCCCAGCGGTGATTCGGAGGTGCCCGCGCCGCCAAGCAGGTCGATAAAAGCATCTTCAAAGCGCGGCGCAGTCTCCTCGATCTCCAGAGCGGGCATCTTTTCTGCCTGTCGCAGATCCTCGGGCTGCGCCCCTTTTTTCAGGATCATACGCACCGAGCGGCCCTGGATCATGCCGTCGCTGACCTGCGGCTGCCGCAGGATACGCCGCAGCAGACGGCGGTTGTTCTCCTCTGAACTGGTGACGAGGAAGCTACGCCCGGCCATGGTTTGCGTCAGTGCTTTCGGCTCGCCCTGATACAGCAGTTCGCCTTCGTTCATCAACAACACATCGCGGCACTGCTCGGCTTCATCAAGATAAGAGGTGCTCCAGAGGATCAGCATGCCGTCGCCTGCCAGCTCATGCACCATCTGCCACAGTTCGCGGCGGGAAATGGGATCAACACCGACGCCCGGCTCATCCAGCAACAGCACTTTCGGTTCACCCACCAGCGTGCAGGCCAGCCCCAGCTTCTGTTTCATACCGCCGGAGAGTTTCCCGGCCAGTCGCCCGGTAAACGGGCCGAGGGCGGTGAACTCCAGCAGCCGCGCAAACGTCTGGCGGCGCTGCTCACCGGTAACGCTGCGCAAATCGGCATACAGATTGAGGTTTTCCATGACCGTTAAATCTTCATACAGGCCAAACTTCTGCGGCATATAGCCGAGCATGGCATGCAGTTCGCTGTCATTGGCGACAGGATCGAGACCCATCACCTGTGCGCTGCCTTCATCCGGGCGCATCAACCCGGCGAGCATGCGCATCAACGTGGTTTTTCCGGCGCCATCCGGCCCGACAAGGCCGGTGACATATCCCGCTTTGATCTCACAATCCAGTCGCGCGACGGCGGGTTTTTCCATGCCGGCAAAGCGCTTAACTAGGCCGTGCAGGTGGATAGCCGCTTCACTCATGGCGCGCCTCGCCGCTAAAGCGCAGCGTAACGGGCATGCCCTGGCGCAGGCTGTCATCGGCATCGGTCACAATAATGCGCAGGCGATAGACCAGATCGGTACGCAAATCCGGGGTTTCGACGGTTTTTGGCGTAAATTCGGCGGTGGGTGAAACAAAGCCAATTTTACCGTGATAAGGCTTATCCGGGCGGCCATCGGTATACAGCAAAATTTCTTGCCCCGGCTGCGCCTGGTGCAAATTGCGCTCACCCACATAGGCGCGAACCCATACCGGGCGCGTCAGAGAAAGGGTTAATACGGTGCTTCCGGCGTTGAGCATGCTGCCGGGTTCGACGGCGCGCGTCAGCACTGTGCCATTACTTGGCGCGATAAGCGTGGTGTCATGCAGATCCAGTTGTGCCTGTGCCAGCGCGGCTTCGGCCTGCTCAAGGCTGGCTTTTGCCTGGGCGATTTCCTGCGGGCGATTACCGGCACGGTACTGGCTCAATTTATCTTGTGCCGATTTCAGCGTGGCCTGGGCCTGATCCCGTGACGAGCGGGCATTTTCCAGATCGTTTGCCGAAATCGCCCGGCTTTTCATCAGCCCCTGCTGGCGCTGAAAGAAGTTCTGCGCGTAATCGTACGCCGCTTGTGCCTGACGCACGGCGGCGACGGCCTGGGCTATCTCTTCATCGCGGTAACCGGCGGTCGCCAGCGAGTATTTTGCCTGCGCGGTGGCGACATTGGCTTGTGCCTGCAACAGCGCGTTTTCATACGGCGCTTTGTCTATTTCGCCCAGCGTTTGCCCGGCGCGGATCGCATCCCCTTCATCCACATTCAGCGCAGAGAGCCGCCCGCCAACGCGGAAACTTAAATTCACCGTGCGGATGTCGACATTCCCGTACAGGGTGAGCGTGCGGTCTTGTTTGCTTTGATACCACAGCCAGCCGCCGCCCAGCGCGGCCAGTACCACCACAACTATCACTACCACGACGATGGGTTTTTTCATCACGTTGAACTCCTGTTCGTTAATCCTTGCAAGATAAGATCGATATGACAGGTGATGACCTGATAAATCTGTGTCGCTTTCTCTTCATCAAACTGCGTCCATCCTGCGCGCAGCAAAATGGTTTCCCGCCCGAGGCGAAAGGCGAGGATCTGACCGATAAGCGCATGGGTATGAATAATGGTTTGTATATCTTTGGCGTCGCGCCCGGTGTAGGCCGCGAGCAGCGCCGTAAAGTGGCTGTGCAGCGGCGCAATCACCTGGTCATGCACCAACTGGTAAGCGCGCGTCGGAGAAAGCTGCTCGCGGGAGATAAATTTGCTTAGGTTGAGCGTCTCGTCATGGGTGAGCAGCACAATCATATTTTTACAGGCGCGGTGGATCAGCTCGCGAATGGCGGCTTTATCCGGCGTGGGCTGGGCGAATAACTCTTCGGCGGCCTGCACATGCGGGCGAAAATTGTCGCTGATAAAATCGGCAATCCACTGTGCGCAGGCAAGATATAAATCCTCTTTTGAGCCAAAATAGTAAGTGATCGCGGCGATGTTCTGCCCGGCTTGTGCGGCGATATCCCGCGTGGTGGCATGCAAGCCATATTCACCAAACTGTGCCAGCGCGGCGGCAATCAGCTGGTTTCGGGCCTGTTCACCCCGGCTGGTGGTCGGTGTTGTATGCATGGCGGTGATGAAAGTTAATCAATCGATTGATTAACTTTATGGCTAAAATTTAGGCTTGTCCAGTTAGCGGTGCGTTAATATCGCGCATTCCGCTCCCGAAGGGATATTTTATGCGTGTGATCACAAAAGCTGATACACTCCGCCCCTTCATGACATTGTGGTTTTTGTCATCAGCCAAATTATTATCTCCTCGAAAACTACACCTGTTCACAGGTCGGGGCGGTGTGGAGTTGTTATGTCTTTTGATGCCCTTGGCCTGAACCCGGAAATCCTGCGCGCTGTTGCCGAGCAGGGTTATCTTCAGCCGACCCCTATTCAGCAGCAGGCTATCCCGGCGGTGCTGCAAGGCCGCGATCTGATGGCAAGCGCCCAGACCGGCACCGGTAAAACGGCCGGTTTTACGCTGCCGCTGTTGCAACGCCTGATTCAAAACGAGCCGCACGCCAAAGGCCGTCGCCCGATCCGTGCGCTGATCTTAACGCCAACCCGTGAGCTGGCGGCGCAGGTGGGTGAAAACGTTCAGGCGTACAGCAAATACCTGAATATCCGCTCACTGGTGGTGTTCGGTGGCGTCAGTATCAATCCGCAGATGATGAAGCTGCGCGGCGGCGTGGATATCCTGGTGGCGACACCGGGACGTCTGCTGGATCTGGAACACCAGAACGCGCTGAAACTCGATAGCGTGGAAATCCTGGTGCTGGACGAAGCCGACCGCATGCTGGATATGGGCTTTATCCACGATATTCGCCGCGTGCTGGCAAAACTGCCGCCGAAGCGTCAGAACCTGCTGTTCTCCGCGACCTTTTCCGATGAGATCAAACAGCTGGCAGAAAAGCTGCTGCGTAATCCGCTGGAGATCGAAGTGGCGCGCCGCAATACCGCCTCTGAGCAGGTCACCCAGCATGTGCATTTTGTCGATAAAAAACGCAAACGGGAACTGCTGTCGCAGATGATTGGCGAGGGCAACTGGCAGCAGGTGCTGGTTTTCACCCGTACGAAACACGGGGCTAACCACCTGGCGGAGCAACTGAATAAAGACGGCATCACCAGCGCGGCGATCCACGGTAATAAGAGCCAGGGGGCGCGTACGCGTGCGCTGGCAGATTTCAAATCTGGCGACATTCGTGTGCTGGTAGCGACCGACATTGCTGCGCGTGGGCTCGACATCGAAGAGTTGCCGCATGTGGTGAACTATGAACTGCCGAACGTGCCGGAAGATTACGTGCACCGTATTGGCCGTACCGGCCGGGCAGCGGCGACTGGCGAAGCGCTGTCACTGGTATGCGTTGACGAACATAAACTGCTGCGCGATATCGAACGCCTGCTGAAAAAAGAGATCCCGCGCATTGCCCTTGACGGTTATGAGCCGGATCCGTCGATCAAAGCCGAGCCGATTCAGAATGGTCGTGGCCAGGGTGGCGGCCGTCAGGGCAGTGGTCGCGGGCAGGGCGGCAGTGGTCGTGGTCAGTCTGCGCCGCGCCGCAGTGAAGGCGAAGGACAAAAACCGCGCTCCCCGCGCCGCGCCGAAGGTGGCACTGCGAAGCAAGAGGGTGGACGCCGTGCTGAAGGCGGCGCGAAGCCGACCGGTGGTCGTCGTCTTGATGGCGGCGCTGCGAAACCAACCAGTGGACGCCGTCTTGATGGCGGCGCGGCGCCGGCGGGCAACCCGTCTCGCCGTCGTCGCCCGCGCAAACCTTCCGCCGCCGAGTAATTAGCGGTTAAAACGCGCCAGCCAGTTCTGGCGCGTCTCTCTGGCCCGCTGTGCGATGCTCGCCTGCGGGTCGGAATTAAAACCGTGATACGCCCCCGGCCAGACATTCAGCTCCACCTCGACTCCCGCACGTATTAACCGCTGCGCGTACACCATATCTTCATCAAGAAACAGATCCAGCGTACCAACGCCAATCCATGTCGGCGGTAGCCCTGCCAGGTCATCGGCGCGCGCCGGAGCGGCATACGCCGATACGTCAACGCTTCCGGGTTCACACCCAAGCAGCGCACGCCAGCCAAACGCATTGTTTTCCCGCGTCCAGATAAATTCGCCTGTTACCGGGTTTCGTTCCGCCTCCACCACCGTACGATCATCGAGCATCGGGAACATCAGGTTCTGAAACGCCAGTTGCGGCCCACCGCGATCGCGCGCCAGCAGCGCCAGCGCGGCAGCCACACCTGCGCCTGCGCTGTCGCCCATCAGGCCGATATTGTTGACATCAATGCCTAATTGCGCCGCGTTTTCCGCCATCCACACCAGCGCGGCATAGCCGTCATTAAGCGAACCGGGAAAGCGGGTTTCCGGCGACAAGCGGTAATCGACAGAGACCACGACGCAGTCATGGCGCGCGGCTGTCGGGCGGGTGAGCGACAAAGATTGTTCGGGGCTGCCAAACAGATGACCGCCGCCGTGCAGATGCAAAATTCCCATCCGGTTGGCGCGACGTGTCGTTGGGGCGATCACGACTACGCGCACGGCGGGTTCACCGCTGGCACCCGCAATGTGCTTTTCGTGCATCATCAGTGAAAGCCCATCATCCAGATGCATGGCCTGCAGCGCGGCTTGCTGGCGCTGCTCGCGGATGGCGGGAAGTGCGTCGGCGTTCAGCGTGGAAGGTGTCCAGGATTGCAGGGCGGGGCGAAGCTCGGGGTCAACCAGATGCCATGTACTCATGCGTAAACCTTATCGTCAACAGGCCAAAATAAGAGAAGCGCCGCAGCGCTTCCCGGTTTTAACCTTACAGCACTTCGCCATTGCTGGCGATAACCTGTTGATACCAGATAAAACTCTTCTTCTTACTGCGCGTGAGCGTACCTCGGCCGTCGTTGTCCTTGTCGACATAGATAAAGCCGTAGCGTTTTTTCATCTCACCCGTCCCGGCGCTGACAATGTCGATTGGCCCCCACCACGTGTAGCCCATAATGTCGCAGCCATCGTCAATCGCTTGCGCCATGGCCTCGATGTGTCGCCGACCATAATCGATGCGGGCGTCATCGTTAATTTGCCCGCTGGCGTCCGGTTCATCCACGCCGCCATAACCGTTTTCAACAATGAACAGCGGCTTACGGTAGCGATCCGCCAGCTCATTACAGACGATGCGAAAACCTTGCGGGTCAATTGGCCAGCCCCATTCGGTTTTCTCCAGATAGGGGTTGTCCAGCCCGGCGGTGCCGCCGGTATCAATGCGGAACTGACCGCCCGCCTGGTGCAGCACGCTGCGGTAGTAGCTAAAGCCAAGATAGTCTGAAGGGTAATCGGCCAGCAGTTGCAGATCGCCTTCGGCAATTTCCAGTTTTACGCCCAGTTCGCGGAACAGACGCGGCGCAAACGCCGGGTATTGCCCGAACATCATCACATCGGAGAAGAACAGCGAACGGCGGCGCAACTGCATGGTGGAGAAGATGTCTTGCGGATTGCTGGTTGCCGGGTAGACGGTGCTCAGCGACAACATGCAGCCGATTTTCGCCTCAGGGATAATCTCGTGGCACAACTTGTTGGCCAAGGCGTTAGCGACAAACTGGTGATGATTGGCCTGCCAGATCGCCTGCGCACCGGCATCGGCATCCACCGCGCCGGTGGCGAAAGGCATACGGTTCATGTTATTCAGTTCGTTGAAGGTCATCCAGTATTTGACCTTGCCTTTGTAGCGGCGAAATACCGTTTCGCAGTAGCGGCTAAAAAAGTCAATCAACTGGCGGTTCTGCCAGCCGCCATACTCCTGATACAGCGCCAGCGGCGTTTCGTAGTGCGAGAGGGTGATAACCGGCTCAATGCCATACTTTCGCAGCTCATCGAACAGCGAATCATAAAACGCTAAACCCGCTTTGTTGGGCGTGGTTTCATCGCCGCGCGGGAAAATGCGCGACCAGGCAATTGATGTGCGAAAGCATTTAAAACCCATTTCGGCGAACAGCGCCACGTCCTCTTTGTAGCGGTGATAGAAATCTATCGCTTGATGGCTGGCATAGTAAAGATTGGGATCAATCACCGCATCATGTTTGCCGGAGGCGATGCCGCCGCGTACCACATCGGCGATAGACGGCCCTTTGCCGTCTTCGTTCCACGCCCCTTCCGCCTGGTTGGCGGCAATCGCGCCGCCCCATAAAAAATCTTTGGGAAAAACAGACATATCTACTCCTTAATCGGCTAAGTCTTCGCCGTTCGAGGCGATCAGTTTTTTATACCAGTGGTAGCTTTTCTTCAGCGAACGCGCCTGCGTGCCGTTGCCCATATCATCCTGGTCGACATAGATAAAGCCGTAGCGTTTGGAGATTTGCGCCGTGCCCGCGCTAACCACATCAATGGGCCCCCACCAGGTGTAACCGAAGAGATCCACGCCATCGACGATGGCCTCTTTCATCTGCTCAACGTGCTGGCGCAGATAATCGATGCGGTAATCGTCATCGATGGATCCATCCGGGTTAACGGTGTCCACCGCGCCGAGGCCGTTTTCGGCAATAAACAGCGGTTTCTGGTAACGGTCATAGAGCTGATTGAGCGCCAGGCGCAGCCCTTTCGGATCGATTTGCCAGCCCCACTGGCTGGTGGGCAGATGCGGGTTGCGAATGCCGCCGGTGACCAGGTTGCCTTCTGTGCCTTCCAGCGTTTCCGGATGTGCGCTGACGGTGCTCGACATGTAGTAACTAAAGGAGACGAAATCCACCGGGTGCTGGCGCAGGATCTCATCATCGCCGACCACTTTTTGCAGCGTTACGCCTTTTTCGGCCAGCATGCGGTCGGTGTAGGCGGGGTAATAACCATGCGCCTGCACATCGCTGAAGAACAGCGACACGCGCTGCATTTCTTCGCACGCCTGCAAATCATCCGGGTGGCAGGTGTGCGGGTAGAGCATCTGGTAGCTGATCATGCAGCCGACCTGCGAGCCGGGGATAATGTTATGGCAGGCTTTGGTTGCAAGGGCACTGGCGACAAACTGATGATGCGCGCCCTGGTATTTCTCCTGCTCCAGATGCGGGTTGTCCTCTTCGATCACGCCCACGCTGACATACGGGTGATGCTTCACGCAGTTGATCTCGTTAAAGGTCATCCAGTACTTCACTTTCTTCCGATAACGGGTAAATACCGTGGTAGCGAAACGCACATAGAAATCTACCAACTGGCGGTTCGGCCAGCCGCCGTAATCGGTCACCAGCGCCAGCGGCATTTCATAGTGCGAGAGTGACACAATCGGCTCTATGCCGTGCGCCAGCAGCGTGTCGAATACCTCATCGTAAAATTTAAGCCCCGCTTCGTTAGGCGTGGTTTCATCGCCGCGCGGGAAGATGCGCGTCCAGGCGATAGACATGCGGAAGCATTTGAAACCCATGCCGGCAAACAGCGCGATATCTTCTTTAAAACGGTGGTAAAAGTCGTTGCCTTTGCGCTTCGGATAATATTTTTGGCTGTGCGGATCCTGCGCTTCCCGTATCTGCGCGTGGGTCATTCCCAGCCACTGATCGAGCCAGCGCTCACGCGGCGTGCTGCTATCAAAAGTGTAAACATCCGAGACGGAAAGCCCTTTGCCGCCTACATTCCACGCGCCTTCCAGTTGGTTGGCGGCGGTTGCGCCACCCCATAAAAACCCTTCCGGAAATGCTTTCGAAAATGCCATGCCTCTGCTCCTTACGCCGCGCTTGCGGTCAGTGTGAGAAATGCGTCCCGGCTGGCGACATCGCCATTGGCTTTTACCGGGCTGATATCGCCGTATTGTTCGCTGTTGGTGACCACCACAATCACGCTGGGATCGATGCCTGTGGCCTGCAATGCCGCCAGATCGAAGCTCACCAGCAAATCACCGACTTCCACGTTTTGCCCGGCAGTTATGTGGCTGGTGAAGTGTTTGCCGCCGAGTTTCACCGTATCGATGCCGATATGAATCAGGATCTCTGCCCCGGTATCGCTTTGCAGCGCCAGCGCGTGATGCGTTTCAAACAGGGATTCCACCGTGCCGTTGACCGGAGAACGCAGCTCGCCGCTGGTGGGATAAATGGCGATCCCTTTACCGAAAATTTCATCGGCAAATACTGGATCGCTCAGAGTATTAAGCGGTTTCAGTTCGCCGCTGACCGGCGCGAAGAGTTTCTCTTCGCTGCGTGCCACCGGCATTGGGCTAACGCCTGCCACGACGGTTTCTTCAAAACCCAGTACCACGGTGACAACCGCCGCGCAGACAAAAGAGATGGCGATGCTGACCAGCGCCCACATAAACGTCGGGCCAACCAGCGCCGGCAGACCGGGCAAACCGCTCAGCGCGAAGGCGTAGGTTTTGACACCCATCGCCATGGCAAAACCGCCGCCGCAGGCACCGCCAATAAGCGCTGCGGCAAATGGGCGTTTATAGCGAATGTTGATGCCGTACATCGCCGGTTCGGTAATGCCCATCACGGCGCTGAAACTGGTACTTAATGCCAGTGATTTCAGCTTCTTATCGCGGGCGCGCAGGAACACGCCAAATGCCGCGCCCGCCTGGCCGAGGTTGGCGACATAGAAAAGTATTTTGAACGGGTCAAAACCCATGGTGCTGATGTTGTTGATCATAATGGGCACCAGCACGTAGTGCATACCGGTGATGATGATCATCGACAGCGTGCCGCCAACCACCACGCCCGCCACAACGCCTGCGTTTTCCACCAGCCAGATAATGCCGCTGGAGAGCGCGTTCCCGGCGAAAATACCCAGCGGGCCGATGGCAATCAAGGTAATGGGCGTGACGATAACCAGGCTTAACAACGGCACAAACATGGTTTTCAGCACGCCGGGCATCAGGCGATCTATCAGCTTTTCCACCCGGCTAAGCAGCCAGACAGCGAGCAGAATCGGGATTACCGTGGAGGCGTAGTTCACCGTTGGTACTGGCAGGCTCATGAAGGTGACCGCTGCGCCGGATTTAAACAGTGTCTGAATCGCCGGGTGGAAGAGGGCGGCAGCCAGCGCAATGGCCACATAGGGGTTCGCGCCAAACTTACCCGCCGCGCTGAAGGCCAGCGCCAGCGGCATAAAGTAGAACACGCCATCGCTGATGGCGAGCAGGATTTGATACGTCTGATTACTGGTTTCCAGCCAGTGCATGGCCACCATCAGTGCCAGCACGCCTTTTAAGATACCAGCTCCGGCAATCGCCGGAATGATTGGCGAGAAGATACTGGATAACCCCTCCAGTACCACCGACACCGGGTTGCGGCGTTTTTCGGATTTTGCTGCGCTGGTGGCGGAAACACCCGGTAATTTCGCCAGCAAGGCGTCGCACAGCGGTGCGACATCATTGCCGATGATGAGCTGATACTGATCGCCGGAAATGTTTACGCCAATCACGCCATCCAGCGCTTCCAGCGCGGCGCGATCGGCTTTGTCCTTATCTTTCAGTAAGAAACGCAAACGGGTGATGCAGTGAAACAGTGACAGAATATTGCCCTTGCCGCCGATCTTGTTGATTATCTGCTGCGCGGTATCCTGATAGTTCATGGTCATTCCTCCAGACTGACACCTGCGAGGCAGGCGCCATAACAATTACCGGTTATCCACCGGCGCTTTGTTCTTCTGGGGTTTGCCTGATTTAACAGTAACAAGCCTGGAAAGAATTGATACTTTGGGTCGCAGGTGCGACGTGGTTACCTTACGACTCTATCCGTTGCACTACATTTTCGATATGCACGGTCAGGTAGAGTTTTTCCGAATTGCTCATCGTGTGGTGATAATTTTTGCCGACAAATTCGTTAATCGCGTCAACGCATTTCAGGGTGGTTTGATAACGACGCTGCACCATCGCGAATAACTCTTCGTCGTCATTATTTAACACCACGCCATCAATTACCCGTTGGGCAAAAAACTTTAAATGGGTAATGAAACGCTGGTAATTCAGACTGTGCTCGTCGAGCGGCAGGGTGAAAAAGTACTTAACGATATTCTGTAACTGATAAATAAGCCGTGTGATTTTTGTGGTTTTACCCATCGTATCGTTCAGCCCGGCATTCACAATATGTAGCGCAATACTACAGGCTTCGCTGTCGGGTAATAGTGTGCCGGTACGCGCGACAATCATACCGAGAGCCTGGCGGCCAATGGCGTACTCGTCGGTATAGAAATGGCGCACTTCCCACTCTAACGGATTGGGTAAAACTTCATTTTTTTCTGTGCGTTGCAGGGCAAAGTGCAAATGATCAGCCAGCGTCACGTACAGGCCTTCACTTAATTTATGCGCAAGCGTAGAACGCGCAAGCGCGACGATATCGGCGGTGAGTTGCACTATTTCCACCGGCACTTCACTGACCAGATCTTTAAAACGTGCGGAGACTTGTGAGTCCTGCAAATGGAATATTTTTTCGATGGCTTGCGCATCGACGCGCGCACCGCTTTGAGTATTAAACCCTAAGCCGCGCCCGGTCAGAATAACCTCAAAGCCATGCTCATCAATGGCGCTGACAACGTTATTATTTAATATTTGTTTGACCAGCATCGCCAACTCCTGCAAACAAAAACGGGCAAAACGTAAATACAGCAGCGAGCGGATGTCGCCCTCATTCTCTGCATTTAGGTTTTGCCCGATATTCGGTAACAAGCGTAATGCAGGTAAAAACTAGCATTGCCTGAATAAATGTTCAACGCGGCCTGAACGGCAATGGTGAATGGATCTGCCAATTTGTGATCGGCGTTATGAAAAATATCCTGTATCAGAATGATGACGCACAGGATATGCGGGCGCGCTTCCGGCATGGCAAAAAGGGTTACCCTACGGGCGCTAAAAATGCCACAATGGTGGCTGTTTATACAGTATTTCAGGTTTCCTCATGGCCCTTACCGCCGCGCTAAAAGCGCAGATTGCCGCCTGGTATAAGGCGTTGCAACAACAGATCCCGGACTTTATTCCCCGCGCGCCGCAGCGGCAGATGATTGCTGACGTGGCGAAAACGCTGGCGGGGGATGAAGGGCGTCATCTGGCGATCGAAGCGCCAACCGGCGTGGGGAAAACGCTCTCTTATTTAATTCCGGGCATCGCCATCGCGCGTGAAGAGCAAAAAACGCTGGTAGTCAGCACCGCGAACGTGGCGTTGCAGGATCAGATCTTCAGTAAAGATCTGCCGCTGCTGCGCAAAATTATCCCGGATTTACGCTTTACCGCCGCGTTTGGCCGCGGGCGCTATGTCTGTCCACGCAACCTGGCGGCGCTGGCAAGCAGCGAGCCGAACCAGCAGGATCTACTGGCATTTCTGGACGATGAACTGACGCCGGGTAACCAGGAGGAGCAGAAACGTTGCGCGGCGCTGAAAGCGGATCTCGACAGCTACAAGTGGGACGGCCTGCGCGATCACACCGACAAGGCGATTAGCGATGATTTGTGGCGACGGCTCAGCACCGATAAAGCCAGTTGCCTGAACCGTAATTGCCACTACTACCGCGAATGTCCCTTTTTTGTCGCGCGCCGCGAAATCCAGGAAGCGGAAGTGGTGGTCGCCAACCATGCGCTGGTGATGGCGGCAATGGAGAGCGAGGCGGTGCTGCCGGAGCCCAAAAACCTGCTGCTGGTGCTGGATGAAGGCCACCATTTGCCGGATGTGGCACGTGATGCCCTGGAAATGACGGCGGAAATCACCGCCCCCTGGTATCAGCTTCAGCTCGATCTGTTCACCAAACTGGTGGCGACCTGCCTTGAGCAATTTCGCCCGAAAACGCTGCCGCCGCTGGCGACACCGGAGCGGCTCAACGCCCATTGCGAGGAGCTTTACGCGCTTATCGCGTCGCTTAACAACATTCTCAACCTTTATCTTCCGGCGGGTCAGGAAGCGGAATATCGCTTCGCGATGGGTGAGCTGCCCAATGAAGTGATGGAGATTTGCCAGCGGCTGGCAAAACTGACGGAGATGCTGCGCGGACTGGCTGAACTGTTCCTGAATGATTTAAGCGAGAAGACGGGTAGCCACGACATCGTGCGTTTGCATCGGGTTATTTTGCAGATGAACCGCGCGCTGGGCATGTTCGAAAGCCAGAGCAAACTCTGGCGGCTGGCTTCAATGGCGCAGGCGTCCGGCGCGCCGGTGACCAAATGGGTCACCCGTGAGGCGCGTGACGGGCAGTTGCATCTGCTGTTCCACTGCGTGGGGATTCGCGTGAGCGATCAACTGGAAAAGCTGCTCTGGCGCAGCGTTCCGCACATCGTGGTGACCTCGGCGACGCTACGTTCGCTGAACAGTTTTAATCGTCTGCAAGAGATGAGCGGTTTAAAAGAGAAAGCCGGGGATCGCTTTGTCACGCTTGATTCGCCGTTCAACCATGTTGAGCAGGGAAAAATTGTTATTCCGCAGATGCGCTACGAGCCGCTGATGGAAAACGAAGAGCAGCACATTGCGGAAATGGCGACCTGGTTTCGCGAACAGGTTGAGAGTAAAGCGCATCCCGGGATGCTGGTGCTGTTCGCCAGCCAGCGCGCGATGCAGCTGTTTTTAACTTATGTCGCGGACTTGCGTTTATTGCTGCTGGTGCAGGGCGATCAGCCGCGCTATCGGTTGGTGGAACTGCACCGCAAACGTATTGATAACGGCGAGCGCAGCGTGCTGGTGGGGTTGCAGTCATTCGCCGAAGGGTTAGATCTCAAAGGTGATTACCTGACGCAGGTTCACATCCATAAAATCGCTTTTCCACCTATCGACAGTCCGGTGGTGATCACCGAAGGCGAGTGGCTGAAAAGCCTGAACCGCTATCCTTTTGAAGTGCAGAGCCTGCCCAGCGCGTCGTTTAACCTTATCCAGCAAGTAGGAAGGCTTATTCGTAGCCACAGTTGCCGTGGCGAAGTGGTGATTTACGATAAACGGCTGCTGACCAAAAACTACGGTAAACGGCTGCTCGACGCGCTACCTGTGTTTCCTATTTCACAACCGGCAATGCCGGACGTTATAGTGAAGAAACCTGTGAAAAAAGCAGAACAGAAGCGTCGCAAGCGCCGTTAACGATGTGAGCCCGCAAGGAGTCGCTATGGATTACCGCAAAATTATTAAAGAAATTGGTCGTGGGAAAAACCACGCCCGCGATCTGGATTTCGATACCGCTCGTGGTCTGTACTCGCAGATGCTGAAGGGGGAAGTGCCGGATCTGGAGATGGGCGGCATTTTGATTGCCCTGCGTATTAAAGGTGAAGGGGAAGCGGAAATGCTCGGCTTTTACGAAGCGATGCAGCAGCACACTCTGAAACTGACGCCGCCGGTCGCGAAGCCGATGCCGATTGTGATCCCCAGCTATAACGGCGCGCGCAAGCAGGCGAACCTGACGCCACTGCTGGCCATTTTGCTCAACAAACTCGGTTTTCCGGTCGTGGTCCATGGCGTTACTGAAGATCCGACGCGCGTGGTGACGGAGAGCATTTTCAAATTGCTGGGGATTGACGCCACGCTGCACGCCGGCCAGGCGCAGGCGAAGCTGGAGGGACATCACCCGGTCTATATTCCTGTGAGCGCACTCTGCCCACCGCTGGAAAAACAGCTGGCGATGCGCTGGCGGATGGGGGTGCGTAACAGCGCGCATACGCTGGCGAAGCTGGCAACGCCGTTTGAAAAAGGCGCCGCGCTGCGTTTGTCCAGCGTTTCGCACCCGGAGTACATCACGCGGGTGGGGAAATTCTTTGCCGATATTGGCGGACGCGGCTTGCTGATGCATGGCACGGAAGGGGAAGTTTATGCCAACCCGCAACGGTGCCCGCAAATCAACCTGATTGATGCGCAGGGTGAGCGCGTGCTCTATGCGCGTGACGATGCGGCAACCCCGGTAAGTGAGGGGGCCGCGAAAGATGCGGAAAGTACTGCGCGCTGGACAGAGCGCTGCCTTGCGGGAAGTGAAGCGGTGCCGGAGTCGCTCAAAATTCAGATCGCCTGCTGTCTGGTGGCGACGGGTGAAGTGGCGACACTGGAAGAGGGTCTGGCGCGGGTGGCGCAAAGTTTCTGACGAAAAAAAGCCCGTCACATTTCTGGACGGGCAAAACAGGGTAACAACAGGGTTAATGAGGGTGGAGCACCCAGGCAGAGGGTTAATTTGCCGGGGGTAAAACACGGGTTTCGGTTATTTGTAGATAACCGCGGTGCCGCTCAGTTTGTTATTGCCTGTCGCGGACGTGATGCTGTAGCCCGTTGCGCCAGCGGCTTGTGCTTTCTCTGCCAGTTTGGCTTCCAGTCCGTCCAGCGTGGTCGCGCCTTCAGCGGAAACAACACCAACTTTATTCAGATTCTCTGCCTCGGCAGCGGTGACTGATTGTGCCGCGAAAGTACCGAAAGAGAGAGTAGACAGCGCGATAGCTGCAACAGCATATTTGATGGTTTTCATGGTTAATTTCTCGCAGGTTATTCTGTATAGGTGACAATGTTCCGTCGATGTGATGAGTATCACGGTTTTTGGCGAGAGATAAAATCTAAGAGAATTGACGGCCTTGTTCTAAAAAATTGAATAAAGGCTAATTTATTGAATTTAAATATTTTTAAGGACGAAACTAATGCCATTTGCCGCCGCTCGGGCTGGCACCCATTTTCGCGGCACATTTTGCTACGTTCAGGGCGGGGTTTTGTGGATGTAAAGGCAACCGCTTGCGCTGGTTGAATACGTCAGGAAAGGTCAACGTAGCTGGCTGTCTTTCGATCCTCTGCGATTATATCCTGTAAATGTAGAGTTATGTAAATCTTTCTCCTGCTGGCAGATAATGCATAAGCGTACGCCGGGAATCGCTTTACGCCGAGCTTCCGGGATCGGTTCTCCGCACTCTTCGCAAGCCTTCAAACTTTCGCCGGACGGTAAGCTGCTGCGTGCACGCGCAACGGCATCGTCAATGGTGCTGTCGATTTGCTGCTGCACTGCGCCATCATTTGCCCAACCTGAAGCCATAATCTGATCTCCCGGACTAAAACCATCATTATAGTAAACTGCCCGGCGGCGCTGATGTCGGGCCGGGCAAACGGTAAAATTATTGCCCGGCGAAGAGGGCTAGCGGTTATCCGGGCGCGTCAAATCGAAACGCTGTGCTTCGCTAATGCCGTAATAGGCTGAAGGGCCGCCTGCGCGTAACACCGGCTGCGCCTTTGCTGTCTGGTAGATACCGTTTTCCAGTAGCGTTTCATCGATATGCACGGCAACCACTTCACCGAGCACCAGCCAGCTATCGACCGGTGTACCGTCTGCGGCGGTCAGTTGAATACACTGCGAGAGGCGGCATTCGAAGTTGACCGGGCTTTCCGCGACGCGGGGCGTCTTGATGATTCGGCTGGCGACGGGCGTCAGGCCTGCGCGAGCAAACTCATCTTCGCCGTGCGGCAAAGAGGCGGATGTTTCGTTCATTGGCACCGCCAGCGCACGCGTTGTCAGGTTCCAGACAAACTCTTTGGTTTCGCTAATATTGCGCACGCTGTCTTTCCAGCCGCTGCTGGCGAAGCCGATAATGGGCGGGCGATAATTGAAGCAGTTAAAAAAGCTGTAAGGGGCGAGATTCCGTCGACCCTGCCCATCCAGCGAGGCGATCCAGCCGATGGGGCGCGGGCCAATAATGGCATTTAGTGGATCATGGGGTAGACCATGGCCTTTTGCAGGTTCATAAAAATACATAGCGCTTTCCGGTCGTTAAAAACAGATTCTTCAGCCTCACTTATTTACCCGACCATCGTCAACGGGTATCTTACGCCGCTGCTAACAGGAGAATGCCATGAATGCCCAGAAGCCGGGTCTGCACCCGCGTAACCGCCATCACAGCCGCTATGATCTCGACGCGCTGTGCGCCGTGAACCCGTCACTGCGCGCGTTTCTTACCACGAATCCGAATGGTGAGACGACCATCAATTTTGCCGAGCCGCAGGCAGTTAAAGCCCTGAATAAAGCGTTGCTGGCGCAATTTTATGGCGTGCGCGAGTGGGATATCCCGGACGGTTTTCTCTGCCCACCAGTACCAGGGCGTGCAGATTACGTACACCATCTGGCGGATGTGCTGGCGGAAAGCAACGACGGCAAGGTGCCGACGCAGGCCAGCGTGCTGGATATTGGCACTGGTGCAAACTGTATCTATCCGCTGATTGGTGCGCATGAATACGGCTGGCGTTTTACCGGTAGCGAAGTTAACGATCAGGCCTTTGCCAGCGCACAGGCGATCATCAACGCCAACCCTGGGTTGAGCCGCGCGGTGCGGTTGCGTCGACAGAAAGATCCGGCGTCTGTTCTCACCGGCATTATTCATAAAAATGAGCAGTACGATGCGGTGCTCTGCAACCCGCCGTTTCACGACTCCGCGCAAAGTGCGCAGGCCGGAAGTGAGCGTAAGCGTCGCAACCTCGGGCAATCAGCCAGCGACGCCGCTAACTTTGGCGGTCAGCAACAGGAGTTGTGGTGTGAAGGCGGCGAAGTGACTTTTATCAGCAAGATGATTGCTGAAAGCCAACAGTTTGCGCGCCAGGTGTTGTGGTTTACCTCGCTGGTGTCTCGTGGCGATAACTTGCCCGACCTGTATCGCGCGTTGACCCAGGTCGGCGCCGTGAAAGTAATGAAAAAAGAGATGGCGCAGGGCCAGAAGCAGAGCCGTTTTATCGCCTGGACGTTTCTCGATGAGGCCCAGCGTAAACGCTGGGCGCAGACGCGTTTTAAAGGGTAGGTTCTGTCGGCGGTGGCGGGCTGGCGGGTGACGCTGGCTGTGCTGCACTTTCCGCTGCCGGTAACATCTGGTATGTCTGCACCGGCGGGCGCACGCCCGCGCGGTCGAAATGCTTTTTCACCATCGTGTCGAGGGCAAAACGCACCGTCCACTGTTTCAGCGGCAGGGTAGTGCAGGTGACGCGAAGCGTGAAGGCCGTGTTGGTAAGCCCAACCAGCCCGGCAAACGATGGTTCGCCAATAATCAAGCCGCGGATCTCCTCCTGCTCCATCAGTTCCGCCACGGCATCTTTTAACGCCTGATTCGCTTTATCGGTGTCCTCCTGGCGATTCACGTCATAATTCGCTACCACGGAGCCAATGCCGCGCACAAAGTTGGCGAAAGTGGTTATCGAGGACCACGGAATGATGTGGTACGCGCCGGTATCCTGACGTACGCCAACGGAGCGAATCGACATTCGTTCTACCGTTCCGGTTAGCGGGCCGATAGTGACCAAATCCCCGGTATTCATACCGTTTTCAAACTGGATAAAAATGCCGGTGATAATATCTTTCACCAGCGTCTGCGAACCAAAGGAGATAGCCAGCCCGAGCGCCCCGGCCCCGGCCAGCAATGGCGCAATGTTGACGCCAATTTCCGACAGCACAATCATCACCGTGATGGTACTTATCACGACTGCCAGCGCATTGCGAAACAGCGTCAGCAATGTGCGGGTGCGCGCGCTTGGCAGCGGGCGGCCGTGAATATCCGACGCCAGCCGGTTTTCAATAATACTGGCGAGCAGCGTCCAGCCAACGGCGGAGAAGAAGAGGATCAAGGCAATCCGGATCAGGATATCGACGGTTTTCTCCCCAGCGCCGTAATTCAGCCAGTGCCAGACATCAAACAGCCCCCAGGCGTTCAGCAGCAGCATGATGGTTGCGCAGACCACCAGAATACGAGCGGCTTTTAACGACGCGGAGAGCCAACCATTGAGCCGTTTTTGCAGTTCGGGATAGTTGCGTTGTACCGGTGGTGACAGGGTAATGGTCTTATTCAACCATCGCGATAACACGCCAGAAAGAAATGCGGCAATGCTCAGGATCGCCAGACTATTGACCGTGGCGCCCATCATGAATTTCAGGCTGTTGCCGGGATCGAACAGTGAAAAGAAGAACAACACAATAAAGTAAGCGCTGGCGAGCCAGTGCCAGATCAACGCAAAGGCGCGTATAAACAAGCTAAAAAAGGCCAGCGAGTGATCCGCCAGGACAATCAAGTTGTGCTGAATTTGTCGCTTATTATGAAAAATAAGGTACAGCGCCCATACGGTAATGCAGAGCATGATCACCACATTCGCTAGTGCGCCAAACTGCACGTTGACCTGGTTGGAAATAATCGGTACGGCAACCAGCAAACCGTAACCAATCAGGCTGCTCAGCGCACTCAGGCGCAGATGCCAGTAGCGGGCGGTTTCGTCGGTAATACGAAATGGACGCAGATCTGCAATACGCGGGCAGAAAACCAGCCGCAAAATTGCTTTAAAAAACTCAATCAGCGCAAAGGCATTCAGAAACAGGCTTTGTTGGAAGGCAATGGTGCTGTTGCCAGCGTTAAGGTTGGCGCTAAGCAACTGACCGACAAATATCGTCAACGCCAGCAGCATCAGGTCAATAATAAACGCGCCGATAATCATTGAAGGCAGTTGCAACCAGTTACTGCGTTCGCGGTTTTTACGCCGTCCCCAGGCGCCCATTTTGCGATACAGCGGCAATACCGCTAAGCGAACAAGAAACCAGAAAGCAAAAACCAGCGCGGCTAATAGCAGAAAATGGCTGGCGGCGTTGCTGAAGGTCTGCGGGTTAAAAGCTTTGTGAGGCGAACCGGTGATATTGCGATACAGCTGAGCAAAACGCGATGCCAGTGCGTTGCCATAATGTTCACTCACCTCGGTCACGTTTTCCAGTACCGTTTTTTGTTCTTTCACCTCCGGCGGGGTGAGTTCCGGCACAGGCTCCTGCGCTGGCTCTGTGGCAACTTTACGTAGCTGATCAATCAGTTCCTTGCGCGACTCATCGTTTTCCAGCACGTCCGCAAGCGCGGCATAAGCGGCCTTTTTCTGCTCGACATTAGGCTCACTCGTTTGTGTCGCAGGCGCAGGCGTGGTTGCCGCAGAGGTAATGCCGGGTATCGTCGCAGCCTGTAACGGTGCGCACCACAACCCAATCAATAGCAGGATCCACGGCATGTGCTCCTCCGGTGAGAAAGTCCAGCAAAATGATAAGTATAGATGCCGTACCGCGGCCGCGATGAATTGAGAAGAATCTGGGGGAGTGCCCCTCCGCAAGGAGGGGCGGGGTAAATCAGGAGACGTGTTGCAGGAACTCCTGCAGGCGCTGGCTCGGCGGATTTTCGATCAGCTGCTGAGGGTTGCCATCTTCGGCAATGCGGCCTTTATCGATGAAAATCAGACGTGAGGCCACTTTCTCGGCGAAGCCGATTTCGTGGGTCACGATCACCATGGTCATGCCTTCTTCGGCCAGGTCCTGCATCACTTTCAACACTTCATGGCGCAGCTCCGGGTCGAGTGCAGAGGTTGGCTCATCAAACAGCATCATTTTCGGTTTGACTGCCAGCGCGCGGGCAATCGCCACACGCTGCTGCTGACCGCCGGAAAGCTCAGACGGATAGTGGTGGCCTCGCTCGGCGAGCCCGACTTTCGCCAGCAGATCTTTCGCCAATTTTTCTGCGTCTTCTTTCTTTGCGCCGCGTACACGAATCGGACCAAACATGACGTTTTCCAGCGCGGTCAGGTGCGGGAACAGGTAAAACTGCTGGAACACCATACCCGCTTCCTGGCGGATCAGGCGTTCGTCCACTTTCGGATCGTTAACTTTCAGACCGTCGACAATCAGATCGCCGCTGGTGATCTCTTCCAGCTTGTTAATACAGCGCAGCAGCGTCGATTTCCCGGAGCCGGACGGCCCGATAATCACCACCACTTCACCCTGAGTAATGTTCAAGTCGATATTGTGTAGCACCTGGGTTTGACCGAAGTGCTTGGAAACGTTTTTAAATTCAATCACAGGATTTTCATCCTTTTTTCAAGACGGCGGAGCACGATGTTCAGCGCCTGGGTAATGATCAGATAAATCACCCCGACGGCGGTCCAGATTTCCAGCGCACGGAAGTTACCGGCAATGATTTCCTGGCCCTGACGGGTTAATTCGGCTGCGCCGATAACAATAAACAGCGACGTATCTTTGATGCTGATGATCAACTGGTTACCCAGCGGCGGCAGCATGCGACGCAGCGCCAGCGGCATGATCACATGGCGGATAGTTTCAACGCGGGAAAGCCCCAGCGCCTGGCCCGCTTCGCTGAAACCTTTATGGATGGACAGCACGGAGCCGCGTGTGATTTCGGCGATATACGCCCCGGAGTTGATCATGATGGTGATCACTGCGGCGCTGAAGGTGTCGATACGGATATCGGGGAAGGCCATCGGCAAGGCGAAGTAAATATACATCACCTGAACGACGATTGGCGTACCGCGAATAACTTCGATGAAAACCAGTGCGATGTGGTTAGAAATCCAGCCGCCATAGGTACGGGCTAAACCGGCCAGCAGGCCGATAACGATGCCGCCAGCCAGACCCAGGATCGAGATCCATAAGGTCATTTTGGCCCCGTCAAGCAAAAGCGGAATGGCGGGCCAGATGGCGCTCCAGTCAAACTGCATGATGTGTTCCTGTATACCGTGGTTTTAACAAAAAGCATCGGAGGCGAAAGCTGCCTCCGAGGTGTAACGCTTTATTTTTTAATAATTATTTAGGTTCGGTGCCGAACCATTTTTTGTAGATTTCGTTGTACGTGCCGTTGTCGTGCAGCGTTTTCAGCGCACCGTTCACTTTCTCGCGCAGTTCATCGCTGCCTTTCGGGAAGGCGATACCGTACTGCTGCGCTTCCAGAGAGTCGCCGACAGCTTTGAACTTGCCGTTGCCAGCGGTTTTGATGAAGTACAGGATGTTCGGCGTGTCGTGCAGTACCGCGTCAGCGCGACCAGTGCCCAACTCCATATACGCGTTATCGATATTCGGGAACTGACGCAGGTCTTTGGTTTTGATGTTCGCTTTCGCGTAGTCAACAGAACCGGTGCCGCTCTTCACTGCCAGCACTTTACCATCAAGGTCTTTCACACTTTTCACGTCGTTGTTGTTGGCTTTCACCATCACCAGCAGGCCGCTTTTGTAGTAGCCGTCAGAGAAATCGATGGCTTTTTTACGTTCTTCCGTAATAGTGATACCCGCCAGCGCCAGATCGATATTTTTGGTTTGCAGCGCAGGGATGATGCCGCTGAAGTCCATCGGCTTCAGTTCGTAATCCAGTTTCAGTTCTTTGGCGATTGCTGCCCACAGATCCACGTCGAAACCAACATATTGGTTACCTTGTTTGAATTCGAAAGGAACGAACGCAGTGTCGGTGGCGACAACCAGTTTTTTGTCAGCAGCCTGAGAAGAAACGGCAAAAGCGAGAGCGAGTGCAGCCAGGGAAAATTTCAATACAGACTTCATAGTTTTTCCTTTTGTATCCAGGGAACGAACCCCTGCGAGAATGAACGCAGTATGAAAAAATCATGCCAGGTTTACAACCTATTGTTTTGTAAAGGTGAACCTTTACCCGGTTGCACAATAAGTGTAGCAACAATAGCCGTATGCACCATTTTGAGTCACTGTTTTGGTGCATTCTGGCGACGTGGCCTGTTTTGCTTTTTTTTAGCGCAGTTCGTGGGGTAAAAACAATCACTTGATAACAATTTTGTGATGAGATAATTACGAAGTGGTAACTTTGTGCGTGGGAGGGGAGAAAATGCGCACTGTAATAGTGCAAAACCCTGCGCGGGATGCGCAGGGCGTATAGGCAAAACTTATGGATTACTCAATGTTGGACTCAATGAACCATAAGAATTTGTCAAGGTCGCGGGAAGCGGCGGTAAAGATATCAGCGGTATCTTCGTCTTTCGCTTCGCCAATCGCTTTACGTACATCGTTGGCGACCACCGCGTAACGATCGGCCAGTTCTTTGAGATGATCCTGCACGCTATGAATATCCAGCGGATAGCTTTTCAGCGCGGTTTTGCTGTTAATCACCTGCGTGGTGCCCAGTGCGACACCGCCCAGCTGTACGGCGCGTTCTGCCATGGTATCAAGGTGGGTTACCAGCGCTGTACGGAAGCCATCCAGCATTTCATGTACGGCAATGAAGTTAGCACCGCGCATATTCCAGTGGGCCTGTTTAGTGATCAGCGACAGGTCAATAAACTGGATCACCTGGCGATTCAGCAGCTCAATGGTCGCTTTTTTATCGCTATCCGATACATCGTTACGGGTATAAAGCAGATTAGACGCTTTCGTTTTAACCAGTTTAGCGGTACTCATAATCTCATATCCTCTTGATGTTTGTGTCCCAGGAAATTACCGAAACTAAGTATAGCACCAGATTTTTGCTGCCAGTCTTGGCTGTGCCTATCAGTTCGATAGCGAATATAAAATATAGGAAAGAATTTCAGGATGACGCAACTAATCAAATGAAATGTAAGATAATTCTAATGACTTATTATTTCTAAAATGCGAATGATTCTATTTAATGCAGGATGCTGGGAAAAGTAAGAAATAATGTCTGCTATGTGGGGGGAATATTTGGCATAAGAAGCATCTCATGCCAAATAATAGTTATTTAGCCGATATCAATTTCTTTGACTGTCGCTTCCCGACGCAGCGTGAGTGTCGAGCCCATCGACGCGATAATAATCGCCGCCAACGCTAGCGCTTGCTGGAAGGTGAGCGTTTCACCGAGGAAGATCATGCCGGAAATTGCCGCCATCGCCGGTTCCATACTCATCAATGTGCCGAATGTACGAGTCGGTAAGCGCGTCAGGGCGATCATCTCCAGCGAGTAAGGCAGGGCGGTGGATAAAATCGCCACGGCGATCCCCAGCGGCAGAACAGACCAGTGCCACAGCACTTCGCCCGCCTGGAACGCGCCAAGCGGCACAAAAACTACCGCCGCAATTAATGAACCCAGCGCTACTGTTGCCGGGCCATGCTCTTCCCCGGCGCGCTGCCCGGAAAGGATATAGATTGCCCAGCACGCGCCGGCACCAAGGGCAAACGCCGCGCCAGTGAGATCGACATGTGAGACATTTTCGCCTAGCGGCAGCAGATACCAGAGGCCAAGTACCGCCAGGATCACCCAGATGAAATCCACCGGGCGGCGTGAGGCGAAAAGCGCCACCGCCAGCGGGCCGGTAAATTCCAGCGCCACCGCAACGCCGAGCGGTATCGTCTGGATCGATAAATAGAACATATAGTTCATGGCGCCGAGCGACAGGCCGTAAAACAGCAGCGGCAGGCGTTGTTCACGGGTAAAACGTAAACGCCAGGGCTTGAACACTACGACCAAAATAAGGGTGCCAAGTGCGAGACGCAGCGCGGTGACGCCGGGTGCGCCAACAATCGGAAACAGTGATTTCGCCAGCGACGCGCCTCCCTGAATGGACATCATCGCGACAAGCAATATTAATACCGGCAACCACACCGGCAATTTACGAGACTGCGCAGGCATCCTTTCTCCCGTCAATTTCTGTCAAATAAAGTAAAAGAGGCAGTCTACTTGAATTACCCCCGGCTGGTTGAGCGTTTGTTGAAAAAAAGTAACTGAAAAATCCGTAGAATAGCGCCACTCTGATGGTTAATTAACCTATCCAATTAAGAATTATCTGGATGAATGTGCCATTAAATGCGCAGCATAATGGTGTGTTGTGTGGGAAAACTGCTTTTTTTTGAAAGGGTTGGTCAGTAGCGGAAACTTTCTGTTACATCAAATGGCGCTTTAGACCCCAATTCCCGCAAAGAGTTTCTTAACTAATTTTGATATATTTAAATGCGTAGGACGTAGGATTTACTTGAAGCACATTTGAGGTGGATTATGAAAAAAATTGCATGTCTTTCAGCACTGGCCGCACTTCTGGCGGTTTCTGCAGGTTCCGCAGTAGCAGCAACTTCAACCGTAACTGGCGGCTATGCTCAGAGCGACGCTCAGGGTATTGCTAACAAAACTAACGGTTTCAACCTGAAATATCGCTACGAGCAGGACAACAACCCGCTGGGTGTTATCGGTTCCTTTACTTACACTGAAAAAGATCGCACCGAAAGCAGCGTTTATAACAAAGCGCAGTACTACGGCATCACCGCAGGTCCGGCTTACCGCATCAACGACTGGGCGAGCATCTACGGTGTTGTGGGTGTAGGTTACGGTAAATTCCAGCAGACTGTAGACACCGCTAAAGTGTCTGACACCAGCGACTACGGTTTCTCTTACGGTGCCGGTCTGCAGTTCAACCCGATGGAAAACGTTGCTCTGGACTTCTCCTACGAGCAGAGCCGTATCCGTAGCGTAGACGTTGGCACCTGGATTGCTGGCGTTGGTTACCGCTTCTAATCGCTTCGGCGATAATAAAAAATCCGCCCACTGGGCGGATTTTTTTTGCCTGCAATCTGCTTCAGAAATTACCGCGTACTACGCGTATCGAAGAGATCCGTGCCGAGATGGTTGTAGTCAACTTTCTGTAACTTAAAGTTGGTAATGTACGCTGGCCCGGCTTTTTGCTCGGACATAAAACGGTAAGGATTTTTAATCTGCTCTGCGCTGATCCCCGTCCACTGCGAAAAGAAGCTCAAAAAGTCGTTCGCTGAACGGCGCGCTTTAATTACCCGATGTTTAGTATCGTCGCTGGAAAGCACCATAAACGGCACCTGGAAGTCCTGTTGAAAAGTATCGGCATGTGCCAGGTACTGCACTTCTTTTCCGCGTTCTTTAATCGCCAGCCCGTGATCCGAGAAATAAACCATCGAGAAACTTTCGCCGGTATTGACCAGCTGCGAATACATTTTTCCCAGGAAATCATCGGTCTGCGTGATGGAATAGAGGTAGCAGGAGGTCTCTTTTGACTGTACAAACTCGTTGTATTTGCCGCCGGTGCGATCGCAGGCCTGCGGGTGCGAGCCCATCAAATGCAGCACAATCAGCTGCGGCTGGGTGCGTTTAGTGCTCAGCACCTGGTTAGTGAGTTTTAACAGATCCTCGTCGCGCGTATTCTTATCTGCTTCGAAGTCACCACGTTTCAAAAACTGCACTTCATCGGCACGCTTAGCGATACTGGCGATGGCTGTGTCGTATTCACCAATCTGTCCCTGATTAGAAAACCACCACGTCTGGAAACCGGCACGGTTAGCCAGCGTGACAAAATTATCCTGATACTGCGGTTGGTCTTCCACCACGCGATTTAACGTCAGCCCAAGGGATTTTTGTGTTGAACCGCTTGCGGAAATGTAATCCGTAAACAGCGTGCCGTTTACCTGGCTGGCAAACGGGGTATTGTTCCAGTGGCCGCCAAAGGCGCCCAGCGCGTCGCGACGTGCACTTTCGCCAATCACCACCACGTAAGTATGGTATTTCGGTTTCACCGCCAGCACAGTCCATGTGTCTTTCACACTGGCGAGCGCGGCCATATTTTTCTGTTCTTCTTTGACTACATAGTAGTTAAACGCCACGTCGCGCACGAAACGAAGCACCGGAACACCGGTATCAATGATCCTGAATTCGTAACCTTTGAAGTGGTTTTGCACCGGGCCAATAAAATAAGAAGCGATGCACACAATCGTGCCCAGCGTGTCCCATTTCAGCCATGGCGTGGAACGCACGATAATCCGACGGCGCAGCGAAATCACGCCCAGTGCAAAAATGAATACGCCAATAGCGTAGTGATACCACGGGAAGATAGTCAGAATTTCCGTCGACTCTTCCATATTGGTCGACAGCAGTGCCAGCAGCGTGTTGAAGTTCGGCGCGCCGTATGCCCGGCCAAAGGGGAAATAACAGGCGGCAACCAGCGAGATAATCCCGAGAACGGTTTTCTGCGCGCGAGGCGCATGACGCCAGAGGATCAGCAGCGCGCAGGTTAAAAGTACCGCATACATCACGCTAAATTCATAACCCAGAGCGAAGTTAATCAACATCGATTGTAAAAAGTAGAAACCCGTCCACGGGTTGAGCGTCTGGCTGCGAAAGGCAACGGATTCTTTAAGGATTAAGCTCATAGATTACTGTCATGAAAACGCCATGTGCTCACCCTGGCGTTAAGGGTCAAAACCTGCCGGACAGTGCGTGTGAAGAGGGGAGGGGGTCCGCATCTGCGAGCCGCAATTTGTGCAGGGCAGCGCAAAGATAGAGCGAGGCGCGTCGAAGGTCAACAGGGGCTAAGCGGTTGTTTTGAGAGAATGATTGCAAATCCAGCAAAAATACGCTGATTTTTAGACTAACTGTTCAGTATGACGGGGGATTGTGACAGAAAAATGAAGCGGCGTACCGCGACGCCGCATTAGTGAGAAGATTTGTCGGAGTCCTGCTGAGGTTTGCCGGTAATGATATCGGACAACATATTCAGCAGCATTAAACGGACTTTAAAGGGAGAGTGACTAAACACGCGCATACACCTCTTGAACTCATTCATCGTTACCTCCTGCCATTTTCAGGCCCTTCGTTCCATGAAGGGTGAACGCATTACATACAGATATAGCACAGGCTATGTTCTATAGCTATGGCTAAGACGTTAATTTTTTGTGCTGATTCACGGATGGTTTACAATGGCGCTTCTCTTATATGATGCTGCACAGGTGTCACACCTTCAGAGGAAGCACAATGAACCGTCGCGCAGGTAAGCAAACAATAAAAAAAGTGACGCTGGTAAATGTAGAAGAGCACGTTGAAGGCTTTCGTCAGGTGCGTGAAGCGCATCGTCGCGAGCTGATTGATGACTATGTTGAACTGATTTCGGATTTGATCCGCGAAGTGGGCGAAGCCCGCCAGGTGGATATGGCCGCCCGTCTTGGCGTTTCACAACCGACGGTTGCGAAAATGTTAAAAAGACTGGCGACAGTCGGCTTAATTGAACAGATCCCCTGGCGCGGCGTTTTTTTGACTGCGGAAGGTGAGAGGCTGGCGCAGGAGAGCCGCGAGCGTCATCAAATCGTAGAGAGCTTCCTGCTGGTGCTGGGCGTGAGTCCGGAGATTGCGCGCCGCGACGCCGAAGGTATGGAACATCACGTTAGCCAGGAGACGCTCGACTGTTTCCGTCGCTTTACTCTGCAACACGAGCAACCATCTGAATGACTATGCCCCTCATGCGCGCCCTGGCGCGCGACCGTTTCCTGCATCTGTTACTGATTATCGGTGTCATGCTGTGTTTTTTCGTCCCGTTTGCGCCCAAAACCTGGCCGGGTGCGATTGACTGGCACACCATTATTACCCTTAGCGGGTTGATGTTGCTGACCAAAGGCGTTGAGCTGAGCGGTTATTTTGATGTGATTGGGCGGCGTATGGTGCGCCGTTTTCATCATCAGCGTCGGCTGGCGATGTTTATGGTGCTGGCGGCGGCGCTCCTCTCCACGTTTCTCACCAATGATGTGGCGCTGTTCATTGTGGTGCCGCTGACCATCACGCTGAAGAAACTGTGCGAAATCCCGGTTAACCGGCTGATCATTTTTGAAGCGCTGGCGGTCAATGCCGGGTCGTTATTAACGCCTATCGGAAACCCACAAAACATTCTTATCTGGGGACGCTCTGGCCTCTCTTTCCCGGCTTTCATCTGGCAGATGGCGCCGCTGGCGCTGGCAATGATGGTTACGCTGTTGGTGGTGTGCTGGTTCTGTTTTCCGAAAAAGGCGCTTAACTATCACAGCGGTGTACAAACGCCGGACTGGCAACCCCGTTTGGTGTGGAGCTGCCTCGGTTTCTACGTAATCTTTATTACCGCGCTGGAGTTGAAACAGGAGCTGTGGGGGCTGGCAATTGTCGCCATCGGGTTCTTGCTGCTGGCGTGGCGGGTAGTGCTTAGCGTGGACTGGACGCTGTTGCTGGTCTTTATCGCCATGTTTATTGATGTCCACCTGCTGATTCAGTTGCCTGCGCTGCATTCGGTGTTGAACAGTGCCAGCCAGTTGTCACCTTCAGGGTTGTGGTTGACGGCCATTGGCCTGTCGCAATTTATCAGTAATGTGCCCGCGACCATTTTGCTACTCAATTATGTACCGCCGGATACGCTGCTGGCATGGGCGGTGAACGTTGGCGGCTTTGGTTTGCTGCCCGGTTCGCTGGCCAATCTTATCGCGCTGCGTATGGCAAACGATCGCCGCATCTGGTGGCGCTTTCATCTTTATTCCATGCCGATGCTGCTGTGGGCGGCGCTGGTGGGATACGGATTACTCTTATTCAGATAGTGCTGATTTGTCAGTTTATCCTGGCAAATGTATAGCAACCGCCTAACTTTAGTTAACGGCGCATCCCTGGCGCCGTTACCTGACAGGACTGTTGCGAAACTATGGCAGAAAACACAACGCATCCTGACGATGTTCAGGACGATAACAACCAAAATCCACGTAAACGCCCCGGAAAGAAGCCACTGATTATCCTCGCCATCGTTGTCGGCGTGATGGTGATTGTTGCGCTGGTGTGGTGGTTTTTAACCCGTAATGAAGAGACCACTGACGACGCTTTTACCGATGGCGACGCGGTGACGATTGCGCCGAAGGTGGCAGGTTATGTCACTGAGTTGCGGGTGAAAGATAACCAGCGCGTCAAGAAAGGGGATTTGCTGGTCACGATTGACCCGCGCGATGCCACCGCGCAGCGCGATCAGGCGCAAGCGCAACTGGGGCTGGCAATCGCACAGCTTCACCAGGCGCAGGCGCAACTGGACTTATCAAAAGTGCAGTATCCCGCACAGCGTGATGAAGCGCGCGCGCAGGTGCTGAAAGCAAAAGCCGATCTGGCAAACGCCGAAGCCGCTTATCGCCGTCAGCGTGGTGTCGATCCTCGCGCCACCACACAGCAAAATATCGATAGTGCTAATGCCCAGTTGCGTAGCGCGCAGGCACAACTTGCCAGCGCGCAGGCACAGCTGGAAGTCGCCGACCAGGTGCAGTTGCAAATCCGTCAGCAGGAAACCAATGTCGAAGCGCGCCAGCAGCAAGTGGCGCAGGCAAAAGCGCAGCTGGAAACCGCGAATCTGAATTTATCCTGGACGGAAGTGCGCGCCCCATTCGATGGCTTTATCACCAAACGCAATGTGCAAAACGGAACCTTGGTACAGGCAGGCACCGCGCTGTTTTCGCTGGTCTCACCAGACGTGTGGGTGGTGGCGAACTTTAAAGAGTCGCAGCTTGAGCGTATGCGTCCGGGGAATAAAGTCAGCGTCAAAGTGGATGCGTGGCCAGATCTGGAACTGGAAGGGCATATCGATAGTATCCAGCAGGGCAGCGGGTCGAAGTTCGCCGCGTTTCCTTCAGAAAATGCGACCGGCAACTTTGTCAAAATCGTCCAGCGCGTACCGGTGAAAATCGTTATCGATAAAGGTCTGGATCCCAACAAACCGTTGCCGTTAGGCCTTTCCGTTGAACCGAAGGTGACGCTGGAATGACAGATCACAGCCACGAGAACTGGAAACCCGCCAGTAACCCGTGGGCGGTGGCGTGGGTCGTCACCCTCGCGGTGTTTATGGAGATCCTCGATACCACGATTGTTAACGTGGCGCTGCCGCACGTCGCCGGTTCGCTCTCCGCCAGTTATGACGAATCAACATGGGTGCTGACCAGCTACCTGGTGGCGAACGGTATCGTTCTGCCGATCTCGGCTTTTCTCAGCCGCACCTTCGGGCGCAAGCAGTTTTTCCTGATCTGCATTGTGATGTTTACCGTCTGTTCATTTCTGTGCGGCATCGCCACTGAGCTTTGGCAAATCATCCTGTTTCGTATTTTGCAGGGCTTTTTTGGCGGCGGTTTGCAGCCCACGCAGCAATCGGTGTTGCTGGATTACTTCAAACCGGAAGATCGCGGCAAAGCGTTTGGTTTGTCCTCTATCGCCATTATTGTTGCCCCGGTGCTGGGGCCAACGCTGGGCGGCTGGATAACCGATAACTACTCCTGGCGTTGGGTCTTTTTTATCAATATTCCGGTGGGTATTGTCACGGTTCTGGCGATTTACCAGTTGCTGGAAGATCCGCCCTGGGAGCGCAAATCGAAGCAGAAATTGTCTATCGACTGGCCGGGCATTGGCCTGATTGCGCTGGGGCTGGGC
Source organism: Kosakonia sacchari SP1 (assembly GCF_000300455.3). Lineage (NCBI taxonomy): Bacteria > Pseudomonadati > Pseudomonadota > Gammaproteobacteria > Enterobacterales > Enterobacteriaceae > Kosakonia > Kosakonia sacchari. Next base: position 3,299,078 of record NZ_CP007215.2, on the reverse strand, counting down.
TGCCTGCAAGTGATGCTCGATCGCGGTGAAGATGAAGACTGGTTCAACTCTGATTTCACCCGTATTTTCGCCGTTCTCACCGCAATTGGTATTGTCGGCGCTATTTACTGGCTGATGTATGCGAAAAAACCGGTGGTCGACTTGCGCTGCATGGCGGATAAAAACTTTACGGTTTCCAGCTTGCTGATGGCTGGCATGGCGATGATCCTCTACGGCAGCTCGGTGGTGATCCCACAGCTGGCGCAGCAGGATCTGGGCTACACCGCCACCTGGTCCGGGCTGGTGCTGTCGCCCGGCGCAGTATTGATTGTGCTGACTATTCCGCTGGTGCTGAAACTGATGCCAGTGGTGCAGACGCGCTGGATAATCGCCTTCGGCTTTTTCTGCCTGGCGGCCTCATTCTGGTGGTCGCGTACGCTGGCTCCGGATATCGACTTTGAAACGCTGATGTTGTTTCGCAGTGCGCAGTCGATTGGGCTGGGTTTCCTGTTCGTACCGTTGACGACCATCGCCTTCATCTCGATCCCGCGCCAGCTTAATGCCGATGCGGCGGCGCTGTTTACCATGTTCCGTAACGTGGCGGGTTCGGTTGGTATTTCGCTGTCAACAGCGGCGATCACCGAGCGCTCGCAGGCGCATATGTCGCACTTATCAGAGCATACGTCTCCCTTTAATGAGCAATTTCAGCAGGCTTTGCGTGAGTCTGCCGAGGCGATTCGTAACTTCACCAGCCTTGTCGGCGATCCGCTGAGTAGCGCCACCGGGCAGATGTACAAAGCGATGATCGCCCAGTCGCGTTTTCTGGCCTATATCGACGTTTTCACCGTGCTCAGCCTGGTGGCGATGTTGCTGATCCCCTTTTGTTTATTGCTTTCGCCGATCAAAAGCGAAGGCAGCGCAGGAGCACATTAATATGACGTGGTGTCGTTTTCCCGTAACCCTGTTGTCGCTGTGGCTTGCAGGCTGTGCTGTCGGGCCGGATTACCAGGCGCCCAAACCGCAAACGCCTGCGCGCTGGAACGATCCGGGTGACAAAGCGGTTAAATCGCAGACCTCTTCGCAGGCGGTGAATCCGCGCTGGTGGACAACCTTCCAGTCGCCGCAGTTGAACAGCCTGATTGAGCGGGCGATTAAAGATAATCTCTCGCTCCAGCAAACCGTCCTGCGCATTGCCGGTGCGCGCGAGCAGATTAATCAGGCGGGTGGCGCGTTTCTGCCAGCGGTTAACGGTTCGCTGAAAGCGACTCGCCAGCAACTGGGTATTGAAGGCGAGCTGAAATCCCATAACGTGGATGGCCAGTTGCAGGACGCCGACCCGGCGATCAGCGGGGCCCTCGGGGCGCTTACCCAACCGGTGAACCTCTATCAGGGCAGTTTTGACGCCCAGTGGGAACTGGATCTGTGGGGTAAAGTGCGACGCCAGGTAGAAGCGGCATCGGCGCAGCAGCAGCAGGCAATTGAACAACGTAACGATGCGCTGGTATCGCTGGAAGCCGAAGTGGCGCGCGCGTGGCTGCAACTGCGCGGTGCGCAGAACATCATCAGCACACTGAAAACACAAATCGACAGCGCGCAGCAGACATTTACGCTGACCGAAAACAGGCAAAAAGGCGGCCTTTCACCTCAACTGGATGTGGAAAACGCCCGCGCGCAGGTCGGCAATCTGGAAGCGCAACTCCCGCAATATGAAGCGCAGGAGCGTCAGGCGATGAACGCGTTAGCGATCCTGCTCGGTAAACCGCCCGGTGCGCTGGACAGCGAATTGCGTAATGCGCAGCCGTTACCCGCGCTGCCGGACATTATTCCAACCGGAATTCCGTCGACGCTGGCGCGCCGTCGCCCCGACGTTCGCGAAGCGGAAGCCAGCCTGCATGCAGCGACGGCACAGATTGGCGTTTCGGTTGCGCAGTTGTTCCCCAGCTTGTCATTGAGCGGCCAGTTTGGTCTGCGCAACAGCGAAACCAACTGGCTTACCGACTGGAGCAGCCATTTTTATAGCTTCGGCCCGCAGATTTCGATTCCCATTTTCCAGGGCGGGCGGCTGGTATCGAGCGTCAAGCTGGCGCGCGCAGAGCAGGGCGCTGCGGTGCTGAACTACCGCCAGACGGTGCTCAGCGCACTGGGCGATGTGGAAAATGCGCTGGTCAGTTACCGCGCCGATCAGCAGCGGGAAGCGGGGCTGGATAAAACGCTCAGTGCGCTGCAAAACGCCTTCTCACTTGCCACCGACAGCTATCGTCAGGGAATTGCCAGCTTTATCGATGTGCTGGATGCCCAGCGCCAGCTGGCGCAGGCCAGCCAGCAGCGTGAGCAGGCGCGGGTGCAAAGTAGCCTCGATCTGGTGGCATTGTATAAAGCGCTCGGCGGCGGTTGGGAACCGTATCAGAATGTGCAACTCCCTGATTACAAAGTGTTTGGTGATGCACCGCGCGGATAGTCAGAGAATTGGGCAAGAAACAGGCAGGATCCTCACATTCGCCGCCGCAGAGGATTGCGTATAACTGTCTGCGTCAACTAAACAGATGAGGAGACGCCATCATGCGCTACAAAAAACTGGGCAATACCGGACTGTTTGTTTCTGAACTGTGCCTCGGCACCATGACATTTGGCGGTGACGACAGCGAGAGCATGTGGAGCAAAATCGGCCAGTTGCAACAGGCGCAAGCCGAGCAACTGGTCGGCAGCGCGCTCGATGCCGGCATTAACTTTATCGACACCGCGAACGTCTATTCCGACGGGCGTTCGGAGGAGATCACCGGCCAGGCGCTGAAAAACCTGAAAGTGCCGCGAGAAAATGTCATCGTCGCCACCAAAGTGTTTGGCGAAACCGGCACCGCCGGGGTGAACTCGCGTGGCAGTTCGCGTTATCACATCATGAATAGCGTGAAAGAGAGCCTCAAGCGCATGCAACTGGATCATATTGATCTCTACCAGTTGCACGGCTTTGATCCGGCCACACCCATCGAGGAGACGCTTTACGCGCTGGATAACCTCGTTCAGCACGGGCATGTGCGCTATATCGGCGTCTCTAACTGGGCGGCATGGCAAATCGCCAAAGCGCTGGGAATTTCGGAGCGTCTTGGGCTGGCGCGTTTCGCCTCGCTACAGGCTTACTACACCATTGCCGGTCGCGATCTGGAACGTGAACTGGTGCCGATGATGCAGAGCGAAGGCGTGGGGCTGATGGTCTGGAGCCCGCTGGCGGGCGGCTTGCTGAGCGGTAAATATAGCCGCGACGGTCAGGCACAAGCCGGTGGACGCCGCCTGGCGTTCGATTTCCCGCCGGTGAATAAAGACCGCGCCTTTGATTGCGTGGACGTTATGCGCACCATCGCCGACAGCAAAGGGGTTTCCGTGGCGCAGATCGCGCTGGCCTGGCTGCTGCATCAACCGGTAGTCAGCAGCGTGATTATCGGCGCGAAACGCCCGGAACAACTGGACGATAACATTGCGGCGACGGCGATTCGCCTGAGTGATGACGAACTGCAACAGCTGGATGCGGTGAGCGCCCTGCCGCGAGAATATCCCGGCTGGATGTTTGAGCGCCAGGGTGAATATCGCCGTAACCAGTTAAAACAACAGTAATTATCCTGCCTCTCAAACGCGACGCTCACCCCGTCGCGTTTTTCTTTTCTTTCGAATAGCGTCACAAAATCGCATCGTCCCTTTTGCCCATTTTTTCACCGTTATCTATATGACTAGTCATATATTAAAAATGACTAGTCATGGAGAAGCGAGATGAACAAAACGTTACCGGGCGGCTTTTTATGGGGCAACTCTGTATCCAGCATGCAGACCGAAGGCGCGTGGAATGAGGGCGGGAAGGGGATGTCGGTCTACGATATTCGCGAAGCCAGCGAATTTGCCTCCGACTGGAAAGTCGCCACCGATTCGTACCACCGCTATCAGGAAGATTTCGACCTGATGCAGGATCTCGGCATGAACTGCTACCGCTTTCAGATTTCCTGGAGCCGCGTTTGCCCGCAGGGCGATGGCGAGTTCAACGACGAGGGCATCGCCTTTTATGACCGCTTTATCGACGATCTACTGGCGCGCGGCATTGAACCGATGATCTGCCTCTATCACTTTGATATGCCGCTGGCGTTGGCCGAGCAGTACAACGGTTTTGCCGACCGGCGCGTGCAGGATGCTTTTGTGCGCTACGGCAAAAAGATGATCGACTGCTTTGGTAGCCGGGTGAAGTACTGGCTGACGTTTAACGAGCAGAATATTTACCACATGCCAGGCGCCTTTCAGGTTGGTGGCTATCTGCAAGGTGAGAAAACCCTGCGCGAGCTTTATCAGATTCAGCACCATGTGATGATGGCGCATGTGCTGCTGACCCATTACCTGCACGCTACCCAGCCCGGAAAATTAATGGGCGGCATGCTGGCGCACCAGTTGGTTTACCCGGCGACCTGCAAACCGCGCGATGTGTTCTGCGCACTGCAATATGACGAATTCCTCAATCAGAACCTGCTGCGAGTCTATGCCGGGCAGGGTTACAGCCCGGAAGTGATGGCGGTGGTCGACAGGGAAGGTTTTCGCGATATCTACCGTGATGAGGATTTGGCGGAAATCGCGCGGGTCAAAAACGACTTTATGGCGTTTAGTTACTACGCCAGCAAAACCCTCGACAGCGATGCCATTGTGCCGGGAACCCCGGTCAATTATTTCCTGCAACAGGGCGATAAAGCGAACCCGTATCTTGAGGCGACCGAATGGGGCTGGCAAATCGACCCGCTTGGTTTCCGCGCCATTATTACTCGCTATTACAACGACTGGCGTTTGCCGGTGTTCCCGATTGAAAACGGCATCGGCGTGATTGAAGCGTGGGACGGCGTTAATCCGATCGAGGACGATTACCGCATTGCTTATCACCGCGACCATATCCAGGCGATGCAGGAAGCCATCTTTGAGGACGGCGCACTGGTGTTGGGCTACCTCGGCTGGGGCTTGATCGACATTCTCAGTTCCCAGGGCGATATGCGTAAGCGCTACGGCGTGGTGTACGTCAATCGCGAAAACCACGACCTGAAAGATTTAAAACGCGTACCGAAAAAGAGCTATCGCTGGCTGCAACAGCTGATTCGCAGCAACGGCCGCGACATGTAAGTAACGATTGAGAGGGTAGCCGCAATGTCTGACAGCAACATCACGCCGAAAATGCAGTCATTCGTCGATAAATTTGTCGAGTTCTCCGCCCGGCTGGCAAACCAGGTGCATCTGCGATCGCTGCGTGACGCGTTCGCGGCGGTGATGCCGATTTTTATCCTCGCCGGGCTGGCGGTATTGATTAATAACGTGGTTTTCCCCTGGGTGCTGGAAGGGGAGACGCTGGCGCGTTTTAAAGTCTGGGGCGAGGCGGTGATCAACGGCACGCTGAATATCGCCGCGTTATTAATTGCGCCAATGACCGCCTGGTCGCTGGCGCGCAATAAGAACTTTGACAACCCGGTGTCGGCGGTGGTCATTGCGCTCTCCAGCTTTATTATCATGATGCCGATGCAACTGGATGTGGTGCCCGTTGGCGGGAAAGCGACGGTGAGCGTGACGCAGATGCTGGCGTTTACCAACATTGGCACGACAGGGATTTTCGCCGGGGTGATCATTGGCTTGCTCTCCACGGAGCTGTTTATCCGCGTTGCCAGCGTGAAGAGATTCGCTATTTCGCTCGGGGAAAATGTGCCCTCGGCGGTGGGGCAATCTTTCTCCTCGCTGATCCCGGCGATCATTACGTTATCGCTGTTCGCCATTGTCGCGGCGCTGTTGGCGAACCTGTTGCATACGGATTTGATCCACCTCATCACCACACTTATCCAGCAGCCGCTGCGGCAGATTAATACCAGTTTACCGGGCACACTGTTTATCTACAGTTTTGGTAACTTTCTGTTTACGCTCGGGATTCACCAGACGGTGGTTAACGGCGTGATCCTCGAACCACTGCTGTTGATTAACACCAACGAGAACATGTTGGCGTTTGCTAACGGGCAGCCCATTCCGCATATCATCAACAGTATTTTTGTGCCCACGTTCGGCATGATTGGCGGCACCGGCAGCACTCTCTCGTTGCTTATCGCCATCTTTATCTTCGCGAAGCAGCAGTCGGCGAAGCAGGTGGCGCGGCTCGCCATCTCGCCTGGCTTATTCAATATTAATGAACCGGTGATTTTTGGTCTGCCCATCGTCTTTAACCTGCCGCTGATGATCCCGTTTGTGCTGCTTCCGGCGCTGGGTATCTGGTTTGCCTGGCTTTGTACCTCGCTCGGTTGGATTTCGCGCTGTGTGGTGATGATCCCGTGGACAACGCCGCCGATTTTAAGCGCCTGGCTGGCCACCGCAGGCGACTGGCGGGCGGTGGTGGTTCAGTTGATAATCATCATCTTTGGTGTATTCTTCTACCTGCCTTTCCTCAAAATAGCCGAGAGAGTGGCCTTAAGAAACAACGGGATAGACTAAAAATGAAGGAAGGCTATGGCGGCAAAATACATCACTATCGCGCGGGAAATTAAGCGGCGCATTCTTAGCCAGCAGTACGCCGCCAGCGCGCCCCTGCCGGATCAGTTCGCGCTCGCGGCAGAGTTTGCCACCAGCCGGATGACCATTCAGCAGGCGATGCGCCAGCTGATTGTTGAAGGGCTGGTTTATACCCGTCAGGGCCAGGGCACGTTTATCCGTAAGAATTTCCTGCAACTGTCGCGCTGGGATCTGCCGGGCAGCGACTATTTCGGTGCGACCAAGACCTGGGAAAATGTCGGCGAAGTCACCAGTAAAATCATCCGCTTTGAGTTGCGTTTCCCCACGGAAAAGGAACAGGCCTCGCTGCTGGTGGGGCCGGATGACCCGGTGTATGACTTTATTCGCCTGCGGTTGCTGGAAGGTGAACCGATGTCGCTGGAATTTACGTTGATGCCGGTGAATCTGGTGCCGGGATTAAACCGCGGGCATCTGGAAAGCTCGGTGTTTCGCTACGTGCAAGACGATCTGGCGCTGAAGATCATGGGCTCATACCGCATTGTGCGCGCGTTAAAACCCTGGGCGGAAGATAAGCAGTATCTGAACTGTGAAGAGACCGACCCGGTGCTGGAAGTGGAGCAGGTAATTTATCTGGAAGATGGCACACCGCTGGAGTATGCCCATTGTCATTATCGCTACGATCACGGCGGCATTATTGTGGTGAATCACGGATAAAAAAAGCGGAGCCATTGCTCCGCTTTTCTATGCTATCAACCGTAATCAGTTCAGACGAACCGGCATACCGGAACGGTTCTGAATCGCCTGATCAACCACGTTTGAATCAACATCAGACTGGTTAGTCACGGCCTGCACCGCTTTGGTCAGCGCAATCGGCACAATCTCACCACCAGTGAACTGCGCTTCCGTGGTGGACAGCGGGTTGTGAACTTCGATGTAACGGCTGCCATCCGGCTCGGTGGTCGCTTTTACCGGCTCATCAATAAACTGTACGCGCGTACCGACCGGCACGTTTTCGAACAGGAATTTGATGTCGTCGTTACGCAGACGCACACAGCCGTGGCTCACGCGCAGGCCGATACCGAAGTTAGCGTTGGTGCCGTGAATGGCGTACAGGCGGCCGATATAGAGCGCGTACAGACCCATCGGGTTATCCGGGCCTGCCGGCACAACCGGCGGCAGCGGTTGACCCATTGCCGCGTATTCCGCGTGCATTTTCGCCGTCGGCGTCCATGTCGGACCCGCTTTTTTACGTTCTACTTTGGTGGTCCAGGCAATCGGGGTGTCTTTACCCAACTGGCCGATACCGATTGGCAGCACGATCACCGTGTTGGTGCCTTTCGGATAGTAGTAGAGGCGCATTTCCGCACTGTTGATCACGATCCCTTCGTGAACCGTATCCGGCAGGATCAGCTGCTGTGGAACGTTCATCACAGTGCCGCCTTTCGGCAGGTAGGCATCAATGCCCGGGTTTGCTTCCAGCATGTTGGACAGACCCATTTGGTATTCAGCCGCAAAATATTCCAGCGGCTGGTTATTGCCTTCCGGAATAGTGACGACCTGGTTCTGACCGATCAAACGACTGCCATCAGTCGGCAGCGGATATGTAACAGCAGACGCGCTTTTGCAAAATCCCACGACAGCAAACGCCGCCGCTAAAAGGGTTGTTAATTTCATGTTCATCTTATGCAAGACTTATTGCCACACAGGCCGTTGGGTTGAGAATGCAGGAAGCGCATTATATGTGCATTCCACCGTCCAGGGAATTCAGATGTGTACGAAATCACACTTTTTTCCCTTTGCTTGCAGTTTAGTGGGCTGACGTCAGGCAGGAATCTAATTCGGAATTGTGGCATAATAGGGTGTTTGTCACATATTTCAGGATACCTCTGTGTTAGTCACCAGCAACGTCACCATGCAATTCGGCAGCAAGCCGCTGTTCGAAAATATCTCCGTCAAATTTGGCGGCGGCAACCGTTACGGCCTGATCGGGGCTAACGGGAGTGGTAAATCCACCTTTATGAAAATCCTCGGCGGCGATTTAGAGCCGACGTTGGGTAACGTCTCTCTCGATCCGAATGAGCGTATCGGTAAGTTGCGCCAGGATCAGTTCGCCTTTGAAGAGTTCAGCGTGCTCGACACGGTGATCATGGGCCATGCAGAACTGTGGGAAGTGAAACAGGAACGAGACCGTATTTATGGCCTCGCGGAAATGAGCGAAGAGGACGGCTACAAAGTGGCCGACCTCGAAGTGCAGTACGGCGAAATGGACGGTTACTCGGCGGAAGCGCGCGCGGGCGAACTGCTGCTCGGCGTCGGCATTCCGGTTGAGCAGCACTACGGCCCAATGAGCGAAATCGCCCCCGGCTGGAAACTGCGTGTGTTACTGGCGCAGGCGCTATTTGCCAATCCGGACATTCTGCTGCTCGATGAACCAACCAACAACCTGGACATCGACACCATCCGCTGGCTGGAGCAGGTGCTGAACGAACGTGACAGCACCATGATCATCATTTCGCACGACCGCCACTTCCTTAACATGGTCTGTACGCACATGGCGGATCTCGACTACGGCGAGCTGCGCGTTTATCCGGGCAACTACGATGAATACATGACGGCGGCGACCCAGGCGCGCGAACGTCTGCTGGCGGATAACGCCAAGAAAAAAGCGCAGATCGCCGATCTGCAATCGTTCGTCAGCCGTTTTAGCGCGAACGCCTCCAAATCTCGCCAGGCGACGTCACGCGCGCGCCAAATTGACAAAATCAAGCTGGAAGAAGTTAAGGCTTCCAGTCGTCAGAACCCGTTTATCCGCTTCGAACAGGACAAGAAATTGTTCCGCAACGCGCTGGAAGTGGAAGCCCTTACTAAAGGTTTTGATGAAGGCCCGTTGTTTAAAAACTTCAACATGCTGCTGGAAGTGGGCGAGAAGATCGCCATTCTGGGTGCGAACGGCGTGGGTAAATCCACCATGCTGAAAACGCTGGTGGGCGAGCTTGAGCCTGATAACGGCACGGTGAAATGGTCTGAAAACGCCCAGATCGGTTACTACGCGCAGGATCACGCCGAAGATTTTGATAACGATCTGACCGTCTTCGACTGGATGAGCCAGTGGAAACAGGAAGGTGATGACGAACAAGCGGTGCGCAGCATCCTCGGTCGCCTGCTGTTCAGCCAGGACGATATCAAGAAACCGGCGAAAGTGCTGTCCGGTGGTGAAAAAGGCCGCATGCTGTTCGGCAAGCTGATGATGCAAAAACCGAACATCCTCGTTATGGACGAACCGACCAACCACCTGGATATGGAATCCATCGAATCGCTGAACATGGCACTGGAGATGTACCAGGGCACGCTGATCTTCGTTTCCCACGACCGTGAATTTGTCAGCTCGCTGGCAACCCGCGTGATTGAGATTACGCCGCAGCGCGTCATCGACTTCAGCGGGAACTATGAAGATTATCTGCGTAGTCAGGGTATCGAATAAATTTACCGTCGTCTTTCACGCGACAGGTGCGTTGGCTGCACCCTCATCCCCCAGTCACTTACTTGTGTAAGCTCCCGGGGATACTCAGGTTTGCCGCCTTCCTGTAGTGCGAAATACTTAGGTAAATCATTTACCGTCCTCCCCCACGTCACAGGTGTGTTGGCTGCACCTTCGTCCCCCGGTCACTTACTTGTGTAAGCTCCCGGGGCAACTCAGGTTTACCGCCTTCCTGTCGCGCGAAATACTTAGGTAAATGCTTTACCGTCCTCCCCCACGTCACAGGTGTGTTGGCTGCACCTTCGTCCCCCGGTCACTTACTTGTGTAAGCTCCCGGGGCTACTCTGGTTTGCCGCCTTCCTGTTGCGCGAAATGGCCCGGTAAATAAGTGAAGCAAGCCCGGTAAGCACATGGCTACCGGGCTTTTCACATTAAGCAAAGGTCCACTCGCTGGCCGCAACGCCATTAATTAACAGCTGGCGTTTTTCACCTGTAGGCAGCGTCACTTTCAGCGCCTGCCAGGCCGGGCGATAGTCGCCGCGTGTTTGTACCTGCAAATCAATGGTGCTGCCCGTGCAGACCATTTCCCACTCCAGCCACAGCGCGTTGCCCTCTTTATAACCCCAGGATTCACCATCGTCCTCAAACAGCAAGCCACCTGAACGCCCGGTGCCTTTTATCGGGAAGAGTTGCAGCTCACGCGTGGTGTCCGCGTTGGTATCCACATGCCTGATGCGATCGCTGAGCGGCAGACCGGCACCGGCGCGCACCAGCAGCGGCAGCGTTTCCAGTGGCGCATCCAGCGTCACCCACTGGCCAGGCGCATACCAGCAACCGGTGTAAAAATCGTACCAGCCGGTGTCGTTGGCAGGCAGCCAGACGCGGCGCTCGCGCTGGCCGGGTTCGACGACACTTGCCACCAGAAGGTCGCGGCCAAGCAGGAAGTCGTCGCACTCTTCAAACGTCTGCTCGTCATGTTCGTGATCGAGGAAGGTCGGACGCAGCATCGGTTCGTCGTCAACATGCGCCTGCCACAGCAGCGTATAGAGATAGGGCAGCAGGCGGTAGCGCAGCTCAATCGCACTGCGGATCGACGGTGTGATCGCCGGGTACATCCACGGCTCATTCACCGTGTGATCGTCGTTCCACGAATGGATGGTGAAACGCGGATGCATCACCCCGTTTTGCACCCAACGCACAAACAGCTCCGCATCCGGCTTATCGCCGGAAAAACCACCGACATCGTGACCGACGTTATACAGGCCAGACAAACTCATGCCTACGCCCATGCGGATGTTGTAGCGCAACGTCTGCCAGTTGGTGCGGTTATCGCCGCTCCAGGTCTGCACATAACGCTGCATCCCGGCGCAGCCGGAACGGGAAATCAGGTACGGGCGCTTGTGCGGAGCAAATCGCTGCTGCGCTTCCATCGAGGCACGCATCATGAGCAACGGCATCACCGGGCGAATATGCTTGATGGCTATTTCCTGGCCAAAACCGTGGCAGCGCGCTTCGCCGTCCCAGACTTCAAATTCGTTGTTATCGTTCCAGGTCGAATCGATCCCCATCTCCAGCAACTGGGTGGACACGCCTTCCTGCCACCAGGTGACAGTCTGCGGGTTGGTAAAGTCGAGGTGTGAGCCTTCGTCATCCCAGAAACTGGAACGTTCCGGCGCATCGGTTTCGGAATCGCGAATAAACAGACCACGCTCCGCCACTTCGCTATAACGCGGATGATCCTGCAACAAACAGGGTTTGATATTTGCCGCCAGTTTCAGGCCCGCATCGTGAAACGCCTGGCTCATCACTTTCGGCTGCGGCACTTTGTCGTAGTTCCAGTTAAAGACGTAGCGCTTGCCGTTAATGGAGGTGTAGCCGGATGAGAGCTGGAACGAATCGCACGGAATGGCGTGTTCTTCGCACAGACGAATAAAATTCATCAGCTGGTTTTGCGCATCCGGCGCATCGGTGTAATGCATGGTGGAGCCGCTATAACCGAGGCTCCACTTCGGGCCGAACAGCGTTTTCCCGGTGAGGCGTACAAACGCTTTGGTGACATCCAGCGCACGCGCGCCGGTAAAAATGTAGTAATCAATATCGCCCGCTTCCGCCTGCCAGCGGCGATAGGCGGTGTGATAGTTATCGATCTCGTTACCCAGATCCAGCCAGCAACTGCTGAGGTTGTCATAAAACAGCCCGTAGCTGATATCGTCGCGGCGGGTGAGGGTAAACGGAATATGCTTGTACAGCGGGTCGGTGCTGGCAGCGCTATAGCCCATCGCATCAAGGTTGCGCATCTCATAGCGTTGACCATTGCGTTGCAGGTTGCCCGCTTTTTCGCCGAGGCCGTAGAAACGCTCCTCTTTTTTACGACTGAGATAGTGCGCCACGCCGTCGCCATGGGCGTTAACCAGATATGCGCTGGTCGGGCGATCGCTCGCCAGCCATTGCCACTCACCTGCGTCGTTGCGGTAGTGCCACTCCAGCCACAGCGGCTGATGCACGGTAACGCGCAGTTTTGCGCTCTCAATGGTTACTGTCTCGTGCTGTTGCGCTAACGACCATTGCGGCAGGCTAAAACCCGACAGATCGTCACGCGAGCGACCTTCCCACGGCACATCATCTTTCGGCGCGATGCTCCAGGTTCTGTCCAGCGCCAGCTCGCCTTTACGCTTGAGCAGCACGCGAAACAGGTTTTCTTCCAGCACATACAGACACAAGGTGTGTTGTCCGTCCACCAACAGCTCAACATGGTGAGCTGCCTGTTTTTGTAACGTCCAGTTCTTCAGGGTTTTCATATCAGACATCCACAATCAGGCGCGTTTTGCGCGTCGTTCAGCAATAAATGCCACCAGGAAACAAGCGCCAATCAGGTCAAAGAAACCCATGGCAATAAACAGCGGGTTGAAACCAATTTTGTCGGCGGTAACGCCAATCAGCAGTGAGAAGAGGAAGCTGGCGATCCACGCCGCCGAGCCGCGCATGCCATTTACTGTTGCCATCTGGCCTTTATCGAAGGACTCCACCACCAGCGCGCTCAACATGCAGGAGATGATCTGATGGCCAAAACCGCCAATCGAAATCAGCACAATGGTGATGTACGGGTCGCGAGTGATGGCGACAATGGCGAGCGAAATCATCAAAAATGCGCCGGTCACCGAGCTGGCAACCACCGAGTTCACGCGGGAGCAGCCAAACCAGCGGGTATAGAGTTTGGTGAGATAACCACTGGCGACGCTGCCGAGATCGGCGGCGAGGAACGGCAGCCAGGCGAACATGGCGATCTGTTTCAGATCCATACCGTGTTCTTTTGCCAGGTAGAGCGGCACCCAGAAGCTCAGCACCGCCCAGGCCGGTTCCGCCATAAACGCCGGGATGGCGATACCGTAAAAGCGTTTGTTTTTCGAGACAGTTTTCAGGGCGGTAAAGAAGGGCAGTTTGACCGCTGGTGGTTCATTATCCTGCTGAATAAATGCCAGCTCGTCTTTACTGAGATTGGGGTGTTTGTCCGGGTTGTGGTAAAACGCCCACCACAAAATCACCCACAGCAGCGCCAGCACACCGGTAAACATAAACGCTCCCTGCCAGCCAAATGAGGCATGAGCGAAGTAGATAATCGGCGGAGCCAGCATGGCGCCAATCGAGAAGCCAACGCCTGCCCAACCGGCAGCTACCGGGCGTTCTGATTTCGGGAACCATTCGCCGATGGTTTTGGCGTTAGCGGGTGTCGCTGCCGCTTCCGATGCGCCCATGGTGAAACGCAAAATCGCCAGATGTACCCAACTGCCTGCGCCGGCGTGGAAAATGCAGGCCAGCGCCCAGATGATGGCGCACACCATAAAGCCGACTTTCAGGCCAATCACGTCAATCAGCCAGCCACACAACGGCTGGAAAATGGTGTAAGCCAACTGAAACGCGCCGACAATCCACGAATATTGTTCGGTGGTGATGCCGAGGCTGGTTTTTAATTCCGGTGCCAGAATCCCCAGCGAGTTACGGGTGATGTAGTTCACCGTTACGCCGAATAAGAACAGCACTAACATCCACCAGCGTAATTTTTTGACTATCCGGCGGCTCTTGCTGGCCGCCATTTCATTGTTGATCCCCTGGCTCATTCTTTTCTCCGCATATCTTCTTGTAGGGAAGTCGGGGCAAACTCTTGCGGAGTTGTTATACCGCACAGGTTTGCGTGATGATTTATCTGCGTTTTTTTGGTTATTGTTCCTACAACTAGTATGGAAGTTGTATGACACGTTTACGTTAGGCGAGAAAAATCGGCAGCTAAAGTGGATTTTGTGCAAGGATTCTCATCAATCAGCGGCGACATGCGGCAAACTCATATTCATGCCATGAATATCAGGCTTTTCGATTCATGAAAATTTTCCCATTTCGGAAACGGAGCAAGATCACAGAATGGATAAAAAGCTCAAAATCAACGAAATTGCCCTGCGCACCAACCTGTCGACCAGCACGGTTTCCCGTGTGCTGGCAGGTAAAGCCAACACCAGTGAAAAAGCGCGTACCGCAGTGCTGGCCTGCGCACGTGAGTTGGGGGTGATGGAGGGGATTGCCGCCGGGCGACTGCTTCTGAATAACCTGACTGTTTTCGCACCGCAGCGGGCCTTTGATGAGCGCTCCGATATCTTCTATTACCGTGTGATCCAGAGCATTAACAAAGCGTTGGCACCCCATGAAGTGCGGCTGCGCTACTGCGCACTGGAAGAGCTGGACAGCGACGCCAACGAATTTCTCGCGCGCATGAACGCACCGGAAACCCAGGCGGCGATCCTGCTGGGCATTGATGATCCCCACATTCATGACCTGGCGGCCGATATGGGTAAACCCTGCGTGTTAATCAACTGCCGTGACGGGCGTATGCGCTTGCCTTCCATCGCGCCGGATCACCGCACGATCGGCGAGTTTGCTGCCAATTATCTCTTTGATATGGGCCACCGCGAGGTGGTGAATGTGATGTGTCTGCGCCGCTACACCATGGATCTGCGCCTTGCGGGCATAAAAGAGGCCTGGCAGCGGCGCAATCTGCGTTTTCAAAGTAAGCGGGATCTGATCACCGTTCCCAGTTTTAGTGCCAAAGAAGCGGGGATGCGGGTAGGGGAGTGGCTTGATGATCCGGCGCATAAATCACCGCCTACCGCGTTTCTCGTCGGTGGCGATTTTATGGCGGAAGGCACGGTTCATGCGCTCCAGCAGCGAGGGCTGCGCGTACCGCAGGATGTGTCGGTGATGAGCATTGATGCGTTTAACCTGGCGGCGATCCAGGATGTTCCGCTCACCGCAGTGCATGTCCCGCGTGATGAACTGGGTGTAGAGGCGGTACACCTGCTGCAACAGCGCTTGATCCGCCCGCAGGCCACCACCGGTTCGCTGTTACTCAACGGCACGCTTGCGGTGCGCGAATCGGTACGGCGGATACGTCCGGGACAACAACGTACCGCCGTGGAGCGTGAAGGGTTGTACGATGCTTAAACTTCAATACCCAGCGCGCGCTTACCATGAATATTCAGGTCGTCCAGCGTAAAGCGGCCTGACCAGTCGCTTTCGTAGTTCTCACGCGGGAAATCGCCCGGCGAAGCGCCTTGCTCAAGCGCCACTTTCACTTTGCGCGCATACGCGAGGTTTTTCGCGCACAGCGGCGCGGCGGGAATGTACATCACATTGCCCCAGCCTTGCTGGTTTTCCACCGGCGCAACCGAGTGGATCACATCGCAGTGCCACCACACGGAATCTCCGGCTTCCAGCGCCGGAATGCTGCTCAGGGCTTCCATCAGCAGCGGATGCCACTTCTCCGAAACCGGTAATACCCGCCCTGGCGCCACGCCGCACAATTCATCTTCCGGCACATCGTCCAGCAATGGGCGCAGCAGTATATATGCCATCGCTTCCGGGATCGGCACCACGTGCAGCAACCCCTGGCCGGGGATCATATCCGACAACGCCGTCCAGCCCTGAAAGGTGCGGAACACCGAACATTTGGTGGTGTTATCCACCGTGTACTCTTCCACCTCGGTGCGGTGCGCCGCGTTCCACGGGTCATATTCATCAAATTTGCCGCTAAACACGCTGGCAAACACACGCTGGTAAGCGGGCAGAAGCCAGCGCTCCAGCGCGCCGGAATCCGTATGTGCGCCGAGGCCTTTTGAGGTGGTTCCCGGCAGGCGGCGGCGGATACGATCCGGGTAGATAACGCTCACATCCGGGTCAAACCACTGCTGGCCTTCACTTTCGAAGCGCCACAGGCGGTTGAGGAAGGCTTGCACGGCGGCCATTTCCTTACTCTGGCGCGCCTGCATCTGCGCCTGCGACCAG
Organism: Kosakonia sacchari SP1; assembly: GCF_000300455.3. Classification (NCBI taxonomy): domain Bacteria; kingdom Pseudomonadati; phylum Pseudomonadota; class Gammaproteobacteria; order Enterobacterales; family Enterobacteriaceae; genus Kosakonia; species Kosakonia sacchari. The sequence goes on along the minus strand of NZ_CP007215.2, from coordinate 3,282,796 downwards.
TAAATAGGGTAGATTTCCGGGCGCGAGGCCTCCAGCGAGCCAAAGAAGCTGTCGCCAGGCCCTTTGTACACCTCATCAAAATGGTTCTGGTCGAGATAATCCAGCATGGAGCGATCCCAGTCCAGCGCCTGCTCACGCGGGAAATGCCCCTTAATGACAGCACAACCGCGCCGCTTGATCAGCGCCCGCTGCGCCTCGCTGACCTTGCCTTGCGCAATGTCGCTGTAGGCAATTTGTGGCCACACGGATTTGCCTTGAGCTTTAAGGGCATTAATATCGGCTACGCGAGCGGCAATCTGCTCACTCAGGCGGTTAAATACCTGCTGTACATCGCCGATCTGCGCACGCAGTTGCTGTTTCATCTGACGGATCGATGCTTTGTGATCGATGGGCAGCGTTTCACTGGTAAAAGCCATGTTGAACCTCGCATTCTTTCATTCGAAAGTTATTTTACTTACAAGTGATAAAATAAGTTAAAAATAAGTTAATGCAAGTTTAAAAACTTGATGCGGAGCACAAAGCGGAAAAGTAGCCACAAGAACGGCCGGAGCGGGCGCTCCGGCGAGGGATCAGTGATTGAATGGTGCGGTGTTATCAAGCACGGCCTGAATCACATTCAGCGCGCCCTGGTGGTTATTATCATCGGTCTGATGACGGGCAATGGATTTAATGGCGTCGCTGGCGTTGCCCATGGCGAACGATAAATCGGTCATGCGCAGCATTTCCGCGTCGTTACCGCTGTCGCCAATGGTGACGCACTGTTGCGGTGAGATGCCCCAGCGTTTAAGCAGACGCGTAATGCCGTTGGCTTTATGCAGACCCGGGATTATCAAATCGACAAAACCAAAGCCGCTGGTGACCGGCTTCATGATGCCGTCGAGCGAGACATGCAGAGCGTCGATCAGTTGCGGGATGTCGCTGTCCGGCAAGTTCAACGAAAACTTGAACAAGGTATCGTCAATGTGCTGAAAATCGCGCACCGGCTTTAAACGGTAATAGTGTTTCGACATCAGATCGACGAACTCTGCCGGGGCGTTTTCGCTTACGTACGCGCTTTCCAGGCCGCAGGCAACAAAATTGAGGCTGCTGTCTTTTAACAGTTCGCCAATCACCACTTGCGCTTCGTGGCGGGTCAGCTCACCGTGGAACAACTGTTGACCGTGCTCATACACCAGCGCGCCGTTTTCCGCGACGAACGAAATGGTCTCTTTCAGCTCCGGGAAGAAGGAGATCAGCTGGTAATACTGGTTGCCACTGGCGACAACGAACTCAATATTCCGCTGACGAAGCTGCTCGAATTGCGCCAAAAATCGCGTGCGATCGTACTGCTTGGCGTCATCAAGGAAGGTTCCGTCCATATCGGTAACGATAACTTTGACGGTCATACATAAAACTCCTGAATGTAACTGCGACGAGAAACATTCTAGAGATAATGTGAGGGGAAGCACAAATTTTATTTCATTCGAAAGTAAATCTGTCGTCTTTTCTCAGGGTAGATGTTTAACCGTCGTCTTTCGAACCGCAGGTGCGTTAGCTGCGGCGCCGCACCCCGGTCACTTACTGATGTAAGCTCCCGGGGACTTACCGCCTTGCCGCCTTCCTGCAATCCGAAATCCATAGGTTAAACAGCTCGGAAAAGCGAAAAAGTCATTTTGGGTTGCAGGAGTGGGGCTGGAAAGTAACTGATGGAGCTTCTGTTTTCGGCAGACGAAAAGTAGACCGGGCTTTGCGGGGAAGCCCGGCCATCGTTTTATAAGGTATGTTCAGTGCGGGCGATAATGTCGTCCTGTGCATCTGGCGACAGGGCGGTGAAGAACGCCGAATAACCGGCGACGCGCACCACCAAATCGCGATACTGATCCGGGTGTTTCTTCGCCTCAAGCAGCGTTTCGCGCGACACAATGTTGTACTGAATATGCCAGCCTTTATGCACCTCGAAGAACGTGCGCAGCAGCACCATCAGCTTTTGCTTATCGCTCTCATTTTCCAGCGTCGACGGATTCAGTTTCTGGTTCAGCAACACGCCACCGAGAATCGCTTCCACCGGCAATTTACCCACGGAACTTATCACCGCCGTCGGCCCCAGATGATCGGTGCCGGACGCCGGGCTTGCACCCTCTGCCAGCGGCGTATGCGCTTTGCGACCATCCGGTGTTGCCATGGTTGCTGCGCCAAACGGCACGTTCGCGGAAATAGACGAGGTTCCGGCGTAGTAATTACCGCCGATCGGGCCGCGACCGTAACGCGGATTGTGATACTGCTTCAGCTCATCAATATAGGTTTGATAGGCACGCACCAGCAGCGTATCCACGCTGTCATCGTCGTTGCCGTATTTCGGTGCGCTGTTGACCAGCCGCTGACGCAACTGTTCCTGCGTCAGACCGTCGAAATCCTCTGCCAGCGCCTGTGCCAGTTGTTGTTGCCCGATAACACCCTGGTCAAAGACCAGCTTTTTCACCGCCGCGAGGCTGTTACCCAGGTTGGCAATCCCCACCTGCAAGCCGGATACCCAGTCATACTTCGCGCCGCCTTGTTTAATGCTCTTCGCCCGCTCAATGCAGTCATCGACCAGCGCGGAGCAGAGAATATCCGGCACGTTCTCTTCCAGCATGGTGTCGACCACATACTCAATCTCAATCGATTTACGGGTGTAATAACGAATCTGTCGGTCCCAGGCGTGCATGACCTCATCGAACGTGTTGAAATTACCCGCCGACAGCGCCTGGGTTTGCGGCAGAAAGATTTTGCCGCTGGTGGCATCGCGACCACCTTCCAGCGCCGCCAGCATCACGCGGGCAAAATTGATAAAACTCATGCCGGTGCAGCGGTAGCCCCATTTGCCGCCAACGGCGGTTTCAATGCAGCCAATGGCCGCGTAATCGTAGGCGTCCGCGGGTTCGACACCGAGTTTGATAAATTCCGGAATAACAATTTCATCGTTATTGAACGCGGGCATGCCGAAGCCGCAGCGGATCACCTGCACGCAGGCGTCGAGAAAGTCGTTGCTCATGCCGGCGTGGTAACGCACGCTCAGGTTCGGCTGGGTGGAACGCAGGCGTCCGCAGGATTCCAGAATCGCGTAAGAGAGCGGGTTAACCGCATCGCGCGCTTCACCGTTATGCCACTGTTGACCGCCGATGGTGACGTTCTGATACAGCGGGCTGCCCGCCGAGGCTTTCGAATGCGAGCCGGAGCGAATTTTGTTCACTTCCAGCAGTTTCAGCCAGCAACTGTGCAGCAGCTCAATGGCCTGTTCGCGGGGCAGCGACTGGTGCAGTTCAACATCGCGGCGATAGTACGGATACAAATACTGATCCATGCGTCCAAAAGAGACCGAATGCCCATTGGATTCAATCTGCAAAATCAGCTGGATAAAGTAGCAAAGTTGCAATGCCTGCCAGAAGGTACGCGGCGGTTCGTGGGCGATAATCAGGCAATTTTCCGCCATCGCCAGCAACTCATCGCGGCGGTTTTGCCGCGTCTCTTCCCCGGCCATCTGGCGTGCCAGATCGGCAAAACGTTCAATATGCAGGCTGACGGCTTCCAGCACGATATCAATCGCTTTTAAGAACTGATCGCCATGCAGATCGTTGAGCACCGTCAGGTTGATGCGTGTCCGGCGCTCATCCACTTTGTGGCGCAGCCCGTCGAGACCCAATTCCAGCAGCAGCGGGAAGTTCACCGCCAGGTGCGCGTCGCCAGACGTCATGTTGCCTTCGGCTTTAATAATGCCGGTTTCCAGCAGCGCTTTTTGTTCGTCGGTAAACATACCGTAACAGCGATCCTGCACCGTCTGGCCGCGCCACCACGGGCAGATCTCATGCAGCACGTGTTTGTTCTGTTCGCTAACCGCAAAGCCAGCACCGGGGCGGTCTGCGAGCGCGTCGATCTCTTTTTCGATCCATGAAACGGTGTATTCCGGGAAGATCGGCGCGGCGCGCACTTCGCTGGCCTGGTTACCGATAATCAGTTCGTCATGTTTGATCCAGATAGTGCGCTCGGCCAGGTGATGCGCCAGCGCCAGCGCGCGGCGTACCGGCAGCGGTTTGTCCATATTTTGCTGGTAAACCTGCGTGTAATGACGGGCACGCTCGGTGCAAACCGGTGGCTTCACAATATGCACCAGCGCGGTTTTATGGGCTTTTATACGATCGGTCAGGGTGTTGAGTTGCAGCGTGGTCATGGTTCTATCCTCGTAATGTCGCCGTCAGCCCTTTGCGCCGGGCACAATCCTGCGCAAACGCCAGCAGTTGCGGGGCATCAAGCGGCTTCTCTGGGGCGGTGTAGGGTTCGCCGAGCAGGTGGTACTTGTTCATGCCCAGCGTGTGGTAAGGCAAAAAATGAATATCGCTGACCTTCAGCTCATCGGCGGCGAAGGCGGTAATGGCGCTTATGGCGTCTTTATCGGCATTAAAACCGGGGATCAGCGGCACGCGGATAGTGAGTTTTTTCCCCGCCTGCGCCAGCCGTTTTAGGTTATCCAGCACGCGTTTTGCCGAGCCGCCGGTCCACTGGCGAAAGGCGGCATCATCGACATGTTTCAAATCTGCGAGAAACAGATCCACAAAGGGCAGGGATGGTTCGATATAGCGCCACGGCACATGCAGGCAGGTTTCCACTGCCGTATGAATGCCGTGTTGATGGCTGGCCTGAAGCAGTTGCTGCGCCAGTTGCGGGTTCATAAACGGCTCGCCGCCGGAAAGGGTGATGCCACCGCCGCTGCGATCATAAAAGGGTTTATCACGCAAAACGGTATTCATGATATCGCGCACATCGGGTGTTTCACCGCAGACGCTCAGCGCCTGCGTTGGGCAACAATCGGTGAGCGCATCAAGCTGCGTATCATCAAGTTTTTCGCGGTGGATAACCAAACCGTTCACCGCACGTTCAATCACCTTTGGCGTGGCGTGCTGGCATAACTCACACCCGGCAAGGCACAGACGGTTGTCAAACAGCAGATCCCGTGTGCGGCTGCGGCTCTCCGGGTTCTGGCACCAGCGGCAGCTTAGCGAGCAGCCTTTCAGGAACACAACGGTACGAATACCTGGGCCGTCGTGAGTGGAATAGCGCTGGATGTTGAAGATCATAATTTATCTCCATATATTTCATATGGAGATTAAATTACTTTCGAATGAAGGTTTCCGTGACGAAAGTCGACCTTTTATCGCGATGCCGGATGACGTTGCGCCATCCGGAAAAAGAGGCGGGAGATTAACGCCCGCAGACGTCGCAGTCAGGATTGCGCAGCAGTTTCATTTCGCGGAACTGGCAGGTCATTGCATCATACATGACGATTTTTCCCGCCGCCGGCGTACCGTAATGCGCCAGCACTTTGATGGCTTCCATCGCCTGCAACGAACCAATCACCCCGACCAGCGGCGCCATGACACCCGCTTCGACACAGGTCAGCGCGTTATCGCCAAACAGCCGGCTCAGGCAGCGGTAGCACGGGGCGTTTTCGCCCCAGGTAAAGACGCTGATCTGGCCTTCCATGCGAATAGCCGCACCGGAAACCAGCGGCACGCGATGCTGAAAACAGGCCGCGTTGAGCTGGTTACGAATCGCGACGTTATCGGTGCAATCCAGCACCAGGTCATGGGCGGCAATCTGTGTGAGCAGCGCCGTGTCATCAAGCAGGGCGTTGATGGCGGTGTATTGCACATTCGGGTTGATGCGCAGTAACGATTCGCGCGCCGAGTCCACTTTTGCCACGCCGATATCCGCGTCGCTGTGCAGCGTTTGACGTTGCAGGTTAGAGAGCGCCACCGTATCAAAATCGAGCAGCGTCATCTGCCCGATACCCGCCGCCGCCAGATATTGCGCAGCGGCGCAGCCGAGGCCGCCGAGCCCGACCACCAGTACGCGAGCGGCTTTTAACCGCTCCTGGCCGTCGAAATCAAAACCGCGCAGAATAATCTGTCGGTTATAGCGCATCATCTCCGCGTCACTAAGTTCTTCAGCCATCTTTAGCCTCCGAAGAGATGGTTAAACATCTCGACATCCACCCATTCACCGGCTTCGACATTGCCTCGTTCGCGCTCCAGTACCACAAAGCAGTTACCCTGGCTAAAGGAGCTAAAAATATGTGAACCCTGGTGACCGGTGCTGCGCACTTCCAGCGTGCCATCGTCGCCACGGCTTAACACCCCGCGCTGAAAATCGAGACGTCCCGGCGACTTTTTCAGGCGCTCCACCGCACGGGCGCGAAAACGCAGCGGCTGCGTATCGGCGGTGTTACCACTCAGTTTCGCCAGCAGCGGTTGTACCAGCTGATAAAAGGTGAGCGTCGCGGAAACCGGGTTACCAGGCAGGCCGCAGAACCAGCTGTTCTTCAGTTTGCCAAAGGCGAACGGTTTACCCGGCTTGATCGCCAGTTTCCAGAACGCGATTTCGCCCAATTCATCAAGAATAGTTTTGGTGTAATCGGCTTCGCCCACCGACACGCCGCCGGAGCTCAGCACCACATCGGCCTGGCTGTCGGCAGCGATAAAGGTGTCGCGCAGCTTCTGCGGATCGTCCGGCACGATGCCAAGGTTAATCACCTCATAACCGAGCTGGCTCAGCATCAGATGAACGGACAAGCGGTTGGTATCGTAGATTTGTCCGTCAGCCAGCGGCTGGCCCGGCAGTTGCAGTTCGTCGCCGGTGGAAAACAGCGCCACGCGCACTTTGCGCAGCACACTGACATCGGCAATACCCAGTGAGGCAATAACCGGCAGCTCGGCGGCGGTCAGTTTTGTGCCCGCCGCAAAAACGCTGGCACCTTGTCGAATATCTTCGCCCGCGCGGCGAATATTCTGGTTAGCCCGCACTTCGGCGGTAAAACGAATACCGGCATCGGTCTGTTCTGTTTGTTCCTGCATTACTACCGCGTCGCATCCGGCGGGGATCGGCGCGCCGGTCATAATGCGTATGCAGGTGCCTGCCGGCCACTCGCCGTCGAAGGGCTGTCCGGCAAACGCTTTACCCGCCACTGGCAGGGCGTCACCGCTTTGTACTTCCGCCAGCCGCACGGCGTAGCCGTCCATCGCCGAGTTATCAAAACCTGGTACGTTCAGCGGAGAGATAATATCTTGCGCCACCACGCGACCAAAGCAGGCCACCAGCGGCAGGGTTTCGCTTTCAGTCAGCGGTGAAATGCGTGACAGCATCTGTGACAGGGCCGTATCGAGTGAGATCAGGCCGTTTGATGATTCCATAGTTAATATCCAGTCAACGCGATGAAGCGGCCATTATGGCAGAAAAGAGAAGGCCTCAACATGCCTTACGCCTACCCCGTTGTAATGACATTGCTTTACATCGTTGTAACGACTTTCTATATTCAGAAATCCCTCCAGGCGCAGAGAAATCCAGGCGGCACAAATGGTTAAAGCGGTAATCGCAATACACGGCGGTGCGGGTGCTATCGGCCGTGCGCAGATGAGTCCGGAAAAAGAGCAACGTTACGTACACGTGCTTTCGTCAATTATCGAAACCGGGCAGCGCATGCTGGAAGCGGGCGTTAGCGCACTGGATGTGGTAACGGAAGCGGTGCGGCTGCTGGAGGAGTGCCCCTTATTTAACGCTGGTATCGGCGCGGTATTTACCCGCGATGAAACCCATGAGCTGGATGCCTGTGTGATGGACGGCAACACCTTACAAGCGGGCGCGGTGGCGGGTGTCAGCCGCTTGCGCAATCCGGTGCTGGCGGCGCGTCTGGTGATGGAGCACAGCCCGCATGTTTTCATGATTGGCGAAGGAGCGGAAAAGTTTGCCTTTTCCCACGGTATGGAAGCGGTATCACCGAGCCTGTTTTCCACCCCAGAACGCTTTGCACAACTGATGGACGCGCGGGACGCCGGGCACACGGTGCTGGATCACGGCTCCGCGCCGCTTGATGAGAGCAAAAAATTTGGCACTGTGGGTGCGGTGGCGCTGGATAAGCAGGGCAACCTGGCGGCTGCGACATCGACCGGCGGCATGACCAATAAATTACCGGGCCGCGTGGGCGACAGCCCATTACCCGGCGCAGGCTGCTATGCCAATAACGCCAACGTGGCGGTCTCCTGCACCGGCACCGGCGAAGTATTTATCCGTGCGCTGGCGGCTTACGATATCGCCGCGCTGATGGAGTACGGTGGTTTGAGTTTGCAGGAAGCCTGCGACGCGGTGGTGATGGAAAAACTCCCGGCGCTGGGCGGCAGCGGTGGGCTGATTGCGGTTGATCGCGAAGGCAACGTGGCGTTGCCGTTCAACAGTGAAGGGATGTATCGCGCGTGGGGTTACGCGGGCGATGCGCCAAGCGTGGGCATTTATCGTGAATAATGCGAGTGGGGTTGAGCGGATGGAAACCGACGCTAACGTGGTGCTGGATGTCAGTAATCTGAACGTCGCTTTCAGCCATGACAAGCAACTCGTCCCGGCGGTTCGCCGTCTCTCCTTTTCCCTTAAACGCGGCGAAACGCTGGCGATTGTCGGCGAATCCGGTTCTGGTAAATCGGTTACCGCGCTCGCGTTGCTGCGCCTGATTGAGCAAGCGGGCGGCGAAGTGAGCTGCGATCACATGCGCCTGACCCGGCGTAACCGGCAGAATGTGGAACTCACCCGGCTGAGCGCATCGCAAATGCGCAGCGTGCGCGGCGCGGATATTGCGATGATTTTTCAGGAGCCGATGACCTCGCTCAACCCGGTGTTTCCGGTAGGCGAGCAGATCGCCGAGTCGATACGCCTGCACCAGAAACTGGGGCGCGAAGACGCCATGATGGAAGCGCGGCGTATGCTCGATCTGGTGCGTATCCCGGAATCGCAGTCGATTTTATCCAGCTTTCCACACCAGCTTTCCGGCGGCATGCGCCAGCGCGTAATGATTGCGATGGCGCTCTCCTGTCGCCCGGCGGTACTGATTGCCGACGAACCGACCACCGCGCTGGATGTCACGATCCAGGCGCAGATCCTGCAACTCATCGCCGTGCTGCAAAAAGAGATGTCGATGGGGGTGATTTTCATCACGCACGATATGGGCGTGGTCGCCGATGTTGCCGACCGCGTACTGGTGATGAACCAGGGCGAAGCGGTGGAAACCGGCAGCGTAGAGCAGATTTTCAACCATCCACAGCACCCGTATACCAACGCGCTGCTGGCAGCGGTGCCCAAACTGGGGGCGATGCATGGCAGCACGCTGCCGCGCCGCTTTCCGCTGATTTCGCCAAAAAACCAGGCGCATCAGGAAGCGGAAATCGAGCAGGATACGGTGGTGCCGGGCGAGCCGATTTTGCAGGTGCGCGATCTGGTGGCGCGCTTCCCGCTGCGCAGCGGCATTCTTAATCGCGTCACCAAAGAGGTGCACGCTGTGGAAGGGGTGAGCTTTGATCTCTGGCCGGGCGAAACGCTGTCGCTGGTGGGCGAATCCGGCAGTGGTAAATCTACCACCGGGCGCGCGCTGCTGCGCCTGGTGGAGCACCAGAGCGGTTCCATCACCTTTAACGGTGAGCGCATTGATACGCTGGCGGATAGCCAAATGAAACGAATCCGCCGCGATATTCAGTTTATTTTCCAGGATCCATACGCCTCGTTGGACCCGCGCCAGACCGTTGGCGATTCGATTATTGAACCGCTGCGGGTACACAATTTATTAGGGGCAGAAGAGGGCCGGCAGCGCGTGGAGTGGCTGCTGGAGCGCGTCGGTCTGAAGCCGGAACACGCATGGCGCTACCCGCATGAGTTTTCCGGCGGACAGCGCCAGCGTATTTGCATCGCCCGGGCGCTGGCGCTCAACCCGCGCGTGGTGGTGGCGGACGAATCTGTTTCGGCGCTGGATGTCTCGATCCGCGCGCAAATCATTAATTTACTGCTCGATTTGCAGCGTGAGATGGGCATTGCATTTCTGTTTATCTCACATGATATGGCGGTGGTAGAGCGCATCAGCCACCGCGTCGCGGTGATGTACCTTGGGCAAATTGTTGAGATCGGCCCACGGCAGGCGGTGTTTGAAAACCCGCAGCATCCGTATACACGTAAGTTAATGTCGGCGGTGCCGGTTGCCGACCCTGCGCACCATCACGCGCAGCGTGTGTTGTTGTCTGATGACATGCCCAGCAATATCCGCAAACGTGGCGAGTCAATGCAACGCGTGCAGTTGCAGAACGTGGGGCCGGGGCATTTTGTTGCCCGTTCGACGCCCGGCAGCACGCAATCCCGTTTTTAACTGAGCACTGGCAGGGTTCTTCAGGAGAGCAACATGACACAATTCATTTCACGGCACTGGCGGGGACTTGCCGGCGTGATGTTTGCGCTGACCGCCATCCCGGCCTTTGCGGCGAAAGATGTGGTTGTCGCGGTGGGATCCAATTTCACTACCCTCGACCCGTATGATGCCAACGACACGCTATCGCAGGCGGTGGCGAAATCGTTCTATCAGGGGCTGTTTGGCCTCGATAAAGATATGCTACTGGAAAACGTGCTGGCAGAGAGCTATAGCGTTTCCGCTGACGGCATGGTTTATACCGTCAACTTGCGCCACGGTGTAAAGTTCCAGGATGGGACGGATTTTGACGCCGCAGCGGTAAAAGCCAACCTCGATCGTGCCAGTAATCCGCGCAATAGCCTGAAGCGCTATAACCTGTATAAAAATATCGCGAAAACCGATGTGGCGGATGCCTACACGGTAAAAATTACCCTTAAGCAGCCTTTTTCCGCGTTTATTAATATTCTCGCGCACCCGGCAAGCGCCATGATTTCTCCGGCGGCGCTGCAAAAATATGGCAACGACATTGGTTTTCACCCCGTAGGCACCGGCCCATATGAACTGGAAGCGTGGAACCAGACCGATTACGTGAAAGTGAAGCGATTCGCCGGGTACTGGCAGCAAGGTTTACCCAAGCTGGACTCCATTACCTGGCGGCCGGTGGTGGACAACAACACCCGCGCGGCGATGCTGCAAACCGGCGAAGCGCAGTTCGCGTTTCCCATTCCCTACGAACAGGCGGAAGTGCTGAAAAGAAACAGCAAGCTGGAACTGGTCGCCAGCCCGTCGATTATGCAGCGTTACATCAGTATGAATGTCACGCAAAAACCGTTCGATAACCCGAAAGTGCGCGAGGCGATCAACTACGCCATTAACCGACCGGCACTGGTTAAAGTGGCGTTCGCCGGTTTCGCGACGCCCGCCACCGGCGTTGTACCGCCAACCATTGCCTATTCACAGGCCTATCAACCCTGGCCGTACGATCCGGCAAAAGCCCGAGAACTGCTAAAAGAAGCCGGTTATCCGCAGGGGTTCAGCACGACTTTGTGGTCGTCGCATAACCACAGCACCGCGCAGAAAGTATTACAGTTTACCCAGCAGCAACTGGCGCAGGTGGGTATTAAAGTGCAGGTAACGGCGATGGACGCCGGGCAGCGCGCAGCGGAAGTGGAAGCCAAAGGGCAAGCGCAGAGCGGCGTGCGCATGTTCTACACCGGCTGGTCGGCCTCGACCGGCGAAGCAGACTGGGCGCTGTCGCCGCTGTTCGCCTCGTGGAACTGGCCGCCAACGCAGTTCAACACCGCGTTTTACAGCAACCCGCAAGTGGATAAAGACCTCGCCGAGGCGCTAAAAACCACGGATGCTGCGGAGAAAGAGCAGTTGTACAAACAGGCGCAGGATCTCATCTGGCAGGAGTCGCCGTGGGTGCCGCTGGTGGTGGAAAAGTTGGTTTCAGCGCATAACAAGAAGCTCACCGGTTTCTACATTATGCCCGATACCGGGTTCAGTTTTGATAACGCGGATTTGGTGAAATAACTCACTCCACCTCGCAGAGCAAAAGGAGGCGTGAGGGAACGCACAATGCAAAATTATATTATTAAACGTTTGCTGGGCCTGATCCCGACGCTACTGATTGTGGCGGTGCTGGTGTTTCTGTTTGTCCACTTGCTGCCGGGCGATCCGGCGCGGTTGATTGCCGGGCCGGAAGCCGATGCGCAGGTCATTGAGCTGGTGCGCCGTCAGCTTGGGCTGGATCAACCGCTGTGGCGACAGTTCTGGCACTACATCGGCAATGTGCTGCAGGGTGATTTTGGAATATCGATGTCTTCGCGCCGCCCGGTGGTGGAGGAAATCGCCAGCCGTTTTATGCCGACGCTGCTGCTGACCATTACCAGCATGTGCTGGGCGATGCTGTTTGGCCTTGGCGCGGGGATTGCCGCCGCCGTGTGGCGCAACCGCTGGCCGGATCATCTGGGTATGGCGCTGGCGGTAACGGGCATGTCATTCCCGGCGTTTGCGCTCGGCATGTTGCTGATGCAGATCTTCTCGGTTGAACTCGGCTGGCTGCCGACCGTCGGTGCCGACAGCTGGCAGCACTATATTTTGCCGTCGTTAACGCTCGGTGCGGCAGTGGCGGCGGTGATGGCGCGTTTTACCCGCGCCTCGTTCGTGGACGTGCTCAACGAGGACTACATGCGCACCGCGCGTGCCAAAGGCGTGAGCGAGCGCTGGGTTATTCTCAAACATGGTCTGCGCAACGCGCTGATCCCGGTGGTCACCATGATGGGGCTGCAATTTGGCTTTTTGCTCGGCGGCTCCATTGTGGTGGAGAAAGTCTTCAACTGGCCTGGGCTGGGCCGTTTGCTGGTGGACTCGGTGGAGATGCGCGACTACCCGGTGATTCAGGCCGAGGTGCTGCTCTTCTCGCTGGAGTTTATTCTTATCAACTTAGTGGTGGATGTGCTCTACGCCGCCCTTAATCCCGCGATCAGGTACAAGTAAGGATGCGATTATTAAACTGGCGTCGACAGGCGGTGTTAAACGCCATGCCCGTAGTCAAACCGGGGCATGTGCGCACGCCGTGGCATGAATTCTGGCGACGTTTCTGTCGCCAGCCGCTGGCGATGGCCGCCGGGATTTTTGTGCTGCTACTGATCCTGCTGGCGATTGTCGCCCCGTGGATAGCCCCGTTCGATGCGGAAAACTATTTTGACTACGACCGGCTCAATGAAGGGCCGTCTCTGGTGCACTGGTTCGGCGTCGATTCGCTGGGGCGCGACATTTTAAGCCGCGTGCTGGTCGGCGCGCAGATTTCGCTTGCCGCCGGTCTTTTTGCGGTGCTGATTGGCGCGCTCATCGGTACGGTGCTGGGATTGCTGGCGGGTTACTACGAAGGTTGGTGGGATCGCCTGATTATGCGCATCTGTGATGTGCTGTTTGCGTTCCCCGGCATTCTGCTGGCGATTGCGGTGGTGGCGATAATGGGCAGCGGCATGGCGAATGTGATCATCGCCGTGGCGGTGTTCTCCGTTCCGGCATTTGCCCGCCTGGTGCGCGGCAACACGCTGGTGCTCAAGCAACAAACTTTTATTGAATCCGCGCGCAGCATCGGGGCCAGCGATGCGGTGATCCTGTTTCACCATATTCTGCCGGGTACGGTGTCATCGATTGTGGTCTATTTCACCATGCGTATCGGCACGTCGATTATCTCAGCCGCCAGCCTCTCATTTTTAGGTATGGGCGCACAGCCGCCAACGCCGGAGTGGGGAGCGATGCTCAATGAAGCGCGTGCGGATATGGTGATTGCGCCGCATGTGGCGCTATTCCCTTCGCTGGCGATTTTTCTGACGGTGCTGGCGTTTAACCTGCTGGGTGATGGCCTGCGCGACGCGCTGGACCCGAAGATTAAGGGATAGGAAATTCCCTCTCCTGCATGAGGAGAGGGAGGAAAGGTTTAAACGCGGGAACCCCACAGATCGTATTCGTCGGCGTTTTCCACTTTCACGCGGATAATGTCGCCCGGTTTAACACCGGTTTCGCCGTTCAGGTACACCGCGCCGTCGATTTCCGGGGCGTCTGCCATGCTGCGACCAATCGCGCCTTCTTCGTCCACTTCATCGATGATTACCAGAATTTCGCGACCGATTTTTTCCTGCAAGCGCTCGGCGGAGATCTGCTGTTGCAACTGCATAAAGCGGTTCCAGCGCTCCTCTTTCACCTCTTCCGGCACCTGATCGGCCAGTTCGTTGGCGGTTGCACCTTCTACCGGGCTGTATTTAAAGCAGCCGACGCGATCCAGACGCGCTTCTTTGAGGAAATCGAGCAGCATCTGGAAATCTTCTTCTGTTTCGCCAGGGAAACCGACGATAAAGGTGGAACGCAGGGTCAGTTCCGGGCAGATTTCACGCCACTGCTTAATGCGCGCCAGTTGCCTGTCGACCGCGCCGGGGCGCTTCATCAGCTTGAGAATGCGCGGGCTGGCGTGTTGCAGCGGGATATCCAGATACGGCAGGATTTTGCCTTCCGCCATCAGCGGAATGACGTCATCAACGTGCGGGTACGGGTAAACGTAGTGCAGACGTGTCCAGACACCAAGTTTCGCCAGTTGCTCGCACAGGCCAACCATGCTGGTTTTTACCGGCTCGCCGTTGTGAAAGCCCATGCGGTGTTTTACATCCACGCCGTAGGCGGAAGTGTCCTGCGAGATCACCAGCAGCTCTTTCACGCCCGCATCGACCAGACGTTTGGCTTCGGATAACACGTCGCCAATCGGGCGGCTCACCAGATCGCCGCGCATTGACGGGATAATGCAGAACGTGCAGCGGTGGTTACAGCCTTCGGAAATTTTCAGGTAAGCGTAGTGGCGCGGCGTCAGTTTGACGCCCTGTTCCGGTACCAGACTCAGGAATGGATTGTGCTTCGGTTTCGGCACATAGTGGTGAACATGTTCCAGCACCTGCTCATAGCTGTGCGGCCCGGTTATCTCCAGCACTTTCGGGTGCACTTCGCGGATCTGATCCTCTTTTGCGCCGAGGCAGCCGGTCACAATCACCTTGCCGTTTTCATTCAGCGCTTCGCCAATCGCTTCCAGCGATTCTTGCACCGCGCTGTCGATAAAACCGCAGGTGTTGACGATAACCATGTCGGCGTTGTCATAGCTTGGCACCACGTCATAGCCTTCGGTACGCAGCTCGGTGAGGATACGTTCGGAATCCACCAGGTTTTTCGGGCAGCCCAGCGAGACAAAGCCGATTTTCGGCTGCAGGTTCACATTGCTCATAGTTCAAAAATTAATCAGTTATAGGATCTTAGGGCAGGGATTGTACAGGGCTCTTGCCTGGATTTATAGGGTAATTAAGCGGGAGCGCAAGGAATTCTGAACAGCAACATTCGGCTTTTGGGCGAGAAAAGTGTCGCTGACGCGGCAACGCGGGCTGAAACCCCAACAACGGATCCTGTGTTACCGCGTCAGGATTTGCGAGCACGCTTCCAGTAATAGCACTCTCTTCAGGAAGTTAGCTTTAAAGCCTTGTCGCTTGTGCCACTTATCTTTATGTTTGCTCTGCGCCTGCAGAATCAGCCGTCGGGATTAGCCTCCTTGAAACGGTGTAGTAACACGTGGTGTCGCGTGTCCGGTCATAGCGCTTTTGACCCTATAAAAGCTATGTTGACAGCTTGGTTTGTTGATGGTTGTATTGTGCAACTATCCATTTCCCTCTGAGGTAACAACGTGGCTGCTGACCAATTGATCAACACTATTCGTAGCGCATCAAGGCGGATGGTGCGTGAGCTGGGCTTTATGAACAGCACGCTTGCAGCGACGGATTATTCCCCTTCCGCAGTACATACTTTGCTGGAAGTGGAAAAGCAGGGCGCGATGACGGCAGCGCAACTGGTGCAGATCCTCGGGCTGGAGAAATCAAGCGTCAGCCGTATGCTGAGCCGGCTTATCGCCGCCGGTGAATTGCAGGACGTTCCCTCGGCTGAGGATGCGCGCTATAAAACCTTGCAGTTGACCGCGCAGGGCAAAGCGAGCGTCACGCGTATTAACAGCTACGGCGCCATGCGAGTGCGTGAGGCGCTGCAGCATCTGACTTCTGCCGAACAGGAGGCGGTAGCTCGCGGCTTGTCGGCCTATGCCACAGCGCTTGAAGCCTGCCGCCAGGGTGCGCCGCTTCCGGCCCGTGAAAAGCCAGAAATCGTCACCGGTTATCTGCCGGGAATGATTGGCCGCATCAGCGAAATGCACGCCAGCTACTATTCGCAACATTATGGTTTCGGCTATTTTTTTGAAAGCAAAGTGGCTGCGGGCCTGGCCGAATTCGCCGGGCGTCTGGATAATGCGCGCAATAATATTTGGCTCGCGGTACATCAGGGCAAAATCGTCGGGTCGATTGCCATTGATGGGGAAGATTTAGGCAATAACGAGGCGCATCTGCGCTGGTTTATTCTTGATGATGAATGCCGTGGCACCGGCATTGGGCGTCAATTGCTCGCCAAAGCGATGCAGTTTTGCGATGAACAACAGTTTTCCGCCGTGCAGCTCTGGACATTCAGCGGGCTGAACGCCGCACGTGCACTTTATGAATCTTTCGGCTTCACCCTGAACAAGGAGTGGCAGGGCGAACAGTGGGGAAGCTCAATGCTGGAACAACAATTTACCCGCAGCAGGGAAATAGCGCAGCGTTAAGTTCGTTGCGCTATTAGCGGTTAGCCGTTAATAGCGCCTTGTATGTCCCGAACAGGCAGGCTTTTAACCGCTATGCCTGGACCTTATTTTCCCGTTTTTTCGGCGATTTTTTTATCGATATAGGTTTTGAGGATCTGCTGCTGCGCCGCGACAACATCACTTGATGACACCGCTTGCAGCAGCCCGGCGAGCGTTTCATTGTCTGGCCCCTCCGTTACCGTAATTTTCAGGGTATACGGCGTCACTTTTGCCAGCTCAATGGTTTTGCCGTGCGTAATTACCGCTTTTTGATTGTAATAGCGACCAACCTCTACTTTATCGAATTCCATCGTGACATCATTGCCACCAAAATCTATCGCCACGGTTAACCCGTGATGATTATTAATGCCGTATGGTCGCAGTTGTTTGGGGTAAAAAAGAGAATACGGAACAAACGATAATCGATCTTCGCTACGCTGGATTTTAATTTGCATGGCAAAGCCGAGATTGCTGGTTAATTGCCCGGCCAGAAGTGGCGTATTGTAATATTGATAGGGTAATCCGGGTGTTGTCAGGTTATTTTTCCCCGAACCGCCAAACTGACCATAAACCAGCGTCAAGCATTGCGCGCTGGAAATAATCGTGGTTTCATTCGGATAAATATAAGCATTTACCGGATAGGGTTTTGCCATATTGCTGCCAACTTTTGATATTAGCGAAAAGCCATATTTAAGGGTTTCACTAAGGATCGGCGTAGCCACCGCTAGTAATAGCGCGGCGGCTTCATTAGAACCTCTGTCCTCATCTAATGCCGCTGGGCAGGGCTCTCCCGATATAAACGCGCGCATCTCTTCAATTCCACCCTCTTTTATTGCCTGCGGGTTATAACTCACAGTGTTTACATGCTCACTTGCACACCCTGCCAGCAGTGCGCTGATAAAGAGAAGTGTTCTTTTTACAGGCATAGGGGATTACCTCTTAAAAGGGGAGTTTTGATTTCGGTACAGCGTAATTAGCCAGTAATTTTTCGCTGTCTAATTTGCACATCTCTTTACTGAGGGTCTGTTTTGATGAAATATGTATGCCACTTATTACAACGCTATTTTCTTTTTTGCTTTTCGTCACATTAACGATTGGCGCCCCGGAAAAACCCTCAAGCACAGTACACAGATGAATAAGACAGTTATCGTTGATATAAACCACTTTGCAGCTTTTATTTTGTTGGTTATCGGTTGCTGCCATATTAGAGGCCGGATAACGGTCCGGGATAATTTCAAGGGATGAAATAGCTACCCCCGGTATCCATAATTCATCATTAACGTCGGCTTGTTGCCACTGAAGAGGGGGCGAGACAATATCGATTTTATCAATCGTTAACGCAGCATAATCGCAATAACTTCCCTCGATTTTAAAACACACTTTGCCATTTTGTTTACTGACTTTCCTCGACTCGCCATTACTAAAATAAGCCGTATCAACATTACAATGCGCAGCGGTAACAACGGTGGTGGTGTTGATTAAAAAGCCGGTACACGCTTCTAATGAAGATCGCAGATAAACAACCGAAGGAATAAATTTAGCGGCATATCGAAATGTCTCAACGTTATTCTTTTCCAGCTTTTTTTGACAGCGGGTAATGACTAATTGCGCCGATTCTTTATTGCCGCGGGTACGATAAAAGTCAGCCGTAGCTGAATCACAGTCTGGTGTATTTTCCGCAATGCTGCTTGCCGGTAACTTCAGTTTCTCTATGACATTTTTATTATCTTCGTTACGCGTCGGGTACTGATTAATACCCTCCTGCTGCATGTCGCGGATGGCCAGATTGAACAGAATTGATTCTTGCTCAGCGGATTTTATTCCCTTCGCGAACGGATGTTTTTTGAGTAAATCATCCGTCTGGTATTGCTCAATATCTGGCCTGTTATTGCCGAGGGGGCTGGTTTCGCGAGCATCCACCTGCTTGATTAAGCCACATAAAATAAGCAGCAAAAGAGAGGGTATCGCTCGCATGGTCACGATCCAGAATGTGGAGGTATTGCTGAATTATCAGACGCAGCGGGGCAAAGTTTTCTCATACGAAAGTATGATTTTTGTTTCCAGATAAGAAGCCTGTAGCGGTTATCAGACGAGACCGCAGGATAGGCCATTTTGGTTGCAATCAATAATGATTCGCATTAACTTTGCTGCTGTTAGTTTCTGGTACCAGGGAAGGATAATGTTCACGCGTTCATTTAAAAATGGCTCTACATTCCTGCGGTTAGGCGCGTTTAACGCAGGGGGTTTTTCTATCTTTAGCGCAGTGATTCGCCAGTTGGCGGCGGTTTTGCTGTTGCTCTGCGCGGCTAACGGTTATGCCCGCCCGGACATGACGCCGTTGGGGCCGAATATCGCCGACAAAGGCTCTGCATTTTACCATTTCACCGTCAACACCTTTGATTCTGCCGACGGCAAGCGCCATTACAAAGTGTGGACTGCCATCCCGAATAAAAAACCGCCCGCCAGCGGTTACCCGGTGCTCTATCTGCTGGACGGCAACGCGGTAATGGACCGCTTATCTGATGACCTGTTGCAAAAACTGTCGCTGCGCGATCCGCCCGTGCTGGTGGCGATTGGCTATCAGACCGCTCTGCCGTTTGATTTAACCGCCAGAGCGTACGATTACACGCCCGCAACGCAAAGTAGCCCGCAAAATTTGCGTGGCAGAACCGGTGGTGGTAGCGCGGTTTTCCGCACGTTACTGGAGCACACCATTGCGCCGCAGGCTGAGAAAGATCTCGCTATCGACCCGCAAAAGCGGGCGCTGTGGGGTCACTCTTACGGGGGATTGTTCGTGCTGGAGAGCTTTTTGTCGTCCGACTTTTTTCACACGTTCTACTCGGCCGTTCCTTCGTTGGATCGTCATAACGCTGCGCTGCTCAACGCACTTGAGCAGGTCGATGAAGCGCAGGGCAGCCAGAAATCACTGTGGTTTATGGAAGGCGACGGCGACAGAAAAGCGCGGGACGAAAACGCCACGTCGGACGTGTTAAATGCGGTAAGCCAGACGGTTTCACGCCTGCGTAGCAGAGGGATATCGGCGACTTACCGCCTTTACCCAGGCCTCACGCACGGCGCGATGTTTGCAGCGTCAATGCGCTTGGCGCTGTTAGATATTTCCGGCGAGACACTTGCCGAAGCACAGTAAAAGAGGCCGCGAATGCGGCCTTCTGCGGCTTAGCTCAATGCATAAATCGCAGCGAAAATGGTAGCGGGAATACACCAGTCTTTGGTGAACTCTTCAAGCGCTTCCAGATTCTCTTTGAAATGTGCCAGCATGATATCAATTGCCTGCGCTTCGTCTTCTGCCTGGGTTTCAAACGGCATTTTGCGAAAGCCCTCAGCTTTAAGCTGGCGCACTTCTTCGGCGGACAAGGCTTTTTTCTCATAGACATTCACGGCAATGTCACTGGAGTAGAACACATAGGTTTTCATGACATCTTCCTTGTAAATGAAACGGTTGGGGCAATTGCGTTATCGGCATCAGGCTACGTTCGTTTACCCTGCACGATGTAAATTATTACTATGCGCTTCGCTTACGCGGCAAAAAAGCCCCTGGTTTTCGTCTTTTCTCGTGCTCACCAGCGCACAAAATTCATGCTAATTTGAACGTTTTCCGCACGTGTTAAGGGCAGAGTTATGGCAAGTTTCGACGTTCAGGAATGGCGTAAAGAGGATTATCTGGTAACAACCGATGCCGAAAAGCAGGACATTGCTGCTATCCACCGTTATCTGACGCGATCCACATGGGCGATAGGGATTGACCGGGAAACGGTGGCGACCTCTGTACAAAATAGCCTTAATTTCGGCCTTTTTCATGGTGATGAGCAGATAGGTTTTGCCCGGTTAGTTACCGATTACGCCACCTTCGCGTATCTGTGTGATGTGTATGTTCTGGAGGCGTATCAGGGGCAAAAACTGGGGAAATGGTTAATCGCCTGCTGCCATGCGCACCCGGTTTTTGAAAAACTGCGGCGGATTGTTCTCTTTACTTCCACTGCGCCCTGGCTGTACGCGCAGGCGGGTTATGTGCCAATCAACCGGCCCGATTACACGTGGACGATTGCTCGCCCGGATATCTACAGGAGCAGGAACAACCCGACGGAAAAGTAACGCGTCTGCACCATCGCGTTAAAAGTGGGTGATGCAGTTAACGCGTTGCCATTGCTATGCCGTTCCCGCGCTGGTAAAACCGTCCGGTTTACCAACAAAGGAAAGGGAAAAACGATGCGCACGGCAATCATGAAGATTCTGGCGGGGCTGCTGTATGTGGTGCTCGCCTTTTTTATTAGCGCTGTCATCAAGCCGGTTAACCAGTTCTGGGAATGGTCATCGGGCTGGTTATTTGATCTGCTCTGGCGGCATCAGTTGATTACCGATACCTACGAATGGGGAATGGATCCGCCGAGCACCATTATGCTGGTGATAATTGTGCTGGTGATCGCCTGGCTTTTAGCGCGCGGCGTGAAAGTGCTGCGCGCTAAAATGGGTCTCTAAGGGCGGCGTTTCACCAGCCATATTCAGAGTAGGATTGCCCGGCGGCAATCTGCTCAATCGCCTGTTTGACATAACCAATCGTGTTTTCAGGTAAATCGTTAATGGCGTGCCAGCATAAATCGCCATGTTTCTCCGGCTCGGCGATAAACGGTTCGCCCTGCCAGCGTGTGCAACTGAAAAAGTGCCCCATCCACGAGCGATTCTCTGTCCAGACATGCAGCGTATGCGCCAACTGAAGATCATCCGGCGCGATAATAACGCCTGTCTCTTCGTTGGCTTCCCGTGCCGCTGCTGCCCCCAGCGTTTCGTACTGCTCCAGACCACCGGCGGGTAAGCTATAGCAACCGTCCATCCAGCCTGTTCCGGTGCGTTTAAGCATGCAAATCTGCTTCTCTTTTCTCAGCAACACAAATACCGCAATCGATAAGTTATAGCGTTCTCGCTTCATTTGATTTCCACTATTTTTTCCCATTTCGCGACGCACTCCTGCGGCAGCCAACCCTTTTCCCCGTTCGTTTTCTGCGCGTAATACCAGCCGTTGAGGGCGTGAATCAGCGTAAGCGATTCTCCCGCATGCACGGTTAGTTCATGAGCGCAGTAGTCGTCAAGCGCACTTCCTTCACACGCGCTGAGTGGTGCGAAAAGTTGCTGCGGTGCCCAACCACTTTTCCCCGATGCTAACGTCACCCATACCCAGCCACGCCACTGCAAATCACAGTGGCTTATCAGCACGCGTTCGCCTTTGCCGACCGCAATCGGATCGGGATACGCCGACGTGTAATCGCGGATAACTTTCGCCTGGGGTAGCACCGCTTTACACCATGCCATTATTACCGTGGCGCAAAAATGCCGGGCGCTGGTTTAGTCGTTCAAACCACGCATCGATAGCGGGAACGGGCGGGTGGTCAAACGGTGTCATTTTCCAGCGGTTGACCGACAGCCCCAGCACCACATCCGCCAGCGTAAAGGTGTCGCCTGCGGCGAATGCTCCGGTGCGCTGCAACTGCTGTTCCAGAATACCGATGCAGTGATTCCACTCTTTGATGCCTGCTTCGATGGCTTTCGGGTCGTTAAATGCCGGATTTTTGCGCGCCAGCGCCGGGAAAACATAACGCCAGGCGTTGTTGAATTCGGTGGCCTGCCAGTCCATCCAGTGTTCGACGTCGGCGCAGGCTTGCGGCTCACCGGGGAGCAAATCTTCACGCCCGGCTTTACGCACCAGATAACGGCAAATCGAGTTGGACTCCCACAGTACAAAGCCGTCATCAATCAGGACCGGCACCATTGCGTTGGGGTTCATGGCGCGAAATTCTTCCGTTTCCGTGGAGGCAAAACCGCTGCCATAATCTTCTTGAACATAATCCAGCCCGGCTTCTTCGCAGGTCCAGAGCACTTTGCGCACATTTATCGACGTTGTTTTACCAAGAATTTTAAGCATGTTGCAGGTGTCCATTCGTGTAATTAATCGTTTAAAAACAATACACCAGACAAATGCATTCTGACCACTGGCAGATGAGTTACAACCTGCAGCAGCGCTTCGCGGTCGCTCATGACGTTAGTGATGCCAAACACCCCGGATAAAACGCAATGTATGGCACACGTAAGTGTGGGAACCGCGCTCCAGTAAAGTGGTGTAGGTATTCAGGCTCTGGTGGCGATGGGTAAGATTGAGCGAGTGAGTTGATTCATTTGTGAAATTTATGAATTGCAGGGCGCGCGCGACATGGCAAATTACGGCGGCTGGCGAGCGTGGCTCACTTTAAGTGAAATGTAAAGGTCCGGCAGACAAAATTAAATATTGACCAGACGCATGCTTTTGTTCAAAAAGCGACCATACTATGATCCTACACTGGCTGACAAGGGGGAAGATGTATGACCGTTGATGAACTTGCGCGTCGTCTGCTGACGAAGTTGATTGCTGCCCGAAGTGACCTTGCGGCCTATATCCAGATGCGAAAAGCGAAAGGGTATATGTCGGTCAGCGAAAATGATCGTCTGCGTGAACGCTTCTTTGCCCTGGCGCTGGAGATCCGCGACAAAGGCGAACGGCTAAATGAAATGCCGGATCGCGACTCACGTAGTGCGATATACCGCGCCGAGGAAGCGCTCTCCTCAGCAGCTGTTTGTCTGATGAGCGGGCGACAGGATTGTCCCACCTACATTTCGGTGAATGTCGATAAGCTGGAACGTTCGCTGAATGTGCTTAATTACTGCATTCAGTATCTGAACGAGCATTCACCGCTCGAAGAAGCCTGATACCAGGGGGAGGAAACTCCCCCTTTCTGTGTTTACCTCCTCCGCGTTGCCCCCGGTTTTACTGCAACAATCGCGATGCCCATGCGGTTGTGTATAGGGAGTGTAAAAGTCGCTTTTGCCGGCGCTGTGCGGTCTACCCTTTATCAGAATAAAAAACTGCATAAAGGAGCGCCGTATGCGCCAGATCCCGCTGCTTTTTCTGTTTCTCTCAATCTCTGTGTTTGCCGCGCCTGCTGCGGTAAAAGTCGATGTATTGCAAACCAAACTCGATCACCCCTGGGCGCTGGCTTTTCTGCCCGATAATCAGGGCATGTTAATTACCCTGCGCGGTGGGCAACTGCGTTTGTGGCAACAAGATAAGGGGATTTCCGACCCGATTACTGGCGTTCCCGAAGTCTGGGCGCATGGTCAGGGGGGCTTGCTGGATGTGGCGCTGGCACCGGATTTTGCCCAGTCGCGCCGCGTGTGGCTGAGCTACGCCGAAGCGGGTCAGGATGATAAAGCCGGAACGGCGGTGGGGTATGGACGTCTTAGCGAGGATTTTAAACGCCTCGACGATTTTAAGACGGTGTTTCGCCAGCAGCCAAAACTCTCCACCGGTAACCATTTTGGCGGTCGGCTGGTGTTTGATGGCAAAGGCTATTTATGGATTGCGCTGGGCGAAAATAACCAGCGTTCGACGGCGCAGGATCTGGATAAATTGCAGGGCAAACTGGTGCGGCTGACGGACCAGGGCAAGGTGCCGGAGGATAACCCCTTTGCCGGTAAAGCGGGGGCGCGAGCGGAGATCTGGTCTTACGGTATTCGCAATCCGCAGGGAATGGCGATGAACCCGTGGAGTAACGCGTTGTGGCTCAACGAGCATGGCCCGCGCGGCGGCGATGAGATCAACATTCCGCAAAAGGGTAAAAATTACGGCTGGCCAATTGCCACATGGGGCATCAACTATAGCGGGCTGAAGATCCCGGAAGCGAAAGGGGAGATTGTCGCCGGTACCGAGCAGCCGATCTTTTACTGGAAAAAATCCCCGGCGATCAGCGGTATGGCTTTCTACAATGCCGATGTGTTCCCGCAGTGGAAAAACAAACTGTTTATCGGCGCGCTGAAAGATGAAGATGTCATCGTCATGAGCGTGCAGGGCGAGAAGGTGACAGAAGATGGCCGAATTCTTGGCGATCGCGGGCAGCGTATTCGCGATGTACGGGTTGGCCCCGACGGTTATCTCTATGTGCTGACCGATGAATCAGACGGCGCGTTGTGGAAAGTCAGTCCGGCCTCCTGAAGCAGAAAGGGGATATTCCCCTTTCTTTATTCAGCGTATTAGTCGTGGCTTTTTTCTTTCTGCCGTTAACAGGGAAAAGCTATATTTTGTTTTTATATAAATGTTTTCTGTTAATTGTTTTTAAATAAAATAATGCCGCCATTTTTATTTTTATAGCGGCTGGCTATATGGCGTCTTTTATTTAAGTGCCAGCAGCGATTGCCGATAACTGAATATCTTAGAGTATGCGTTAAAGGAGAAGTAATAATGCATCATCAAGGTATTTCGGGGGCGTCGACGGATATTTATGAATTGATTTCCCGCATTGGCAACGTCACCCGCATGTTACGAAGTAGCCTGCGTGAGTTAGGTCACGATATCACCATTGTTGAACTGGCTAACTCTATCCCGGATGCGCGTAGCCGGTTGCAATATGTGGTTGATCTTACCGCGCAGGCATCGGGTAAGACGCTCAACTATATCGAACTGACACAACCCCTGCAGGAGCAACTGAGCCAGCAAGCCAGCCAGTTGCTTGCGCAATGGCAGCAGCATAATGATGAAGCCGCAAGTATCGACGAGACGATGGCGCTTGCCCGCGCCACGCGTGATTGGCTGGGTTCAGTGCCGACTTGCACCGAAGCCACCAAATCTTACCTGCGGGAAATTATGATGGCGCAGGATTTCCCGGATACCACGGCGCGGATTATTTTGCGCATGATGGCGTTGCTGGAAAATATTGAGAAAGAGTTCCTGAATGTGCTGTTAGAAAACGTACCGCGAGAAGGGCGCGCGGCCATCAATAAAGCCTGCGCTGATTCAGCTACGCAACCGACCGGGCAAGAGGATATTGACGAGTTGCTGAATAGCCTTGGCCTGTAATTTATGTTGTAAGTGCTTCACCCTCGTTGTTGTGCTTATTGATATCCTCTAATTGTTCTTTTGGTGAATGCAATATTATTGCATTCACTTTTTTTGCTGTTTATCTCGCATAAAAAACGCATTCCTTTCAATAAAAAAATCCCGCAATGCCATCAACATATGCGGGATAAAAAAGAAAAATAAATTCGTTATGCTCAATGAAGCCCGCCCTCATGACAAAGCGGGTGTTAGTCAAGGAATTACATCTTTGAAATCCGCTCTGAAGGAGGTAAGCGGATTTCACACCACTTAACGCAGCAGGGACAGCATGGTTTGAGGAACCTGGTTAGCCTGCGCCAGTACGGAGCTACCAGCTTGTTGCAGGATCTGCGAACGGGACATGTTAGAAACTTCTGTCGCGTAGTCAGAATCCTGAATACGGCTGCGCGCTGCCGACAGGTTGTTCGTCGTATTGTTCAGGTTGGAAATCGTTGATTCAAAACGGTTCTGGGAAGCACCGAGCAGGCTGCGTTCAGTATCCACGGCTTTGATGGCTTTATCCAGATCGGCCAGCGGATTACCGTCGGTGGTGCCGCCGGAGCTGACAACGCCCTGCAGCACGTCGAAACCATGCGCGTCAGTAGAACGTGCGCTGCCGTTGACGATCTGGCCTGTTGTTGCGGCCGTTGCACCGGTGGTGTTGTAGAGGTTGAATGCGTCGCTGCTGCTCACGGTAATGCTGATGGTTTCACCATCTTTCGCGCCAACCTGGAAATTATACTGGCTGTCGCCCGAGCCGGTATTCAGCACTTTCAGGCCGTTAAAGTCGGTCTGGGTGGTAATACGGTTGATCTCTTCCATACGCTGGTTAACTTCCGCCTGGATGGAGTCGACATCGGATGCTGAGTTGGAGCCATTCTGCGCCTGCACAGTCAGGTCGCGAATACGCTGCAGGTTATTATTCACTTCGCTCAGTGCGCCTTCGGTGGTCTGCGCCAGTGAAATGCCGTCATTCGCGTTACGCACCGCAACGGAAAGGCCATTAATATTTGACGTGAAACGGTTAGCAATTGCCTGACCAGCCGCATCATCTTTTGCGCTATTAATACGCAGGCCGGATGACAAACGCTCAATAGACGTTCCTAAAGAAGACTGAGATTTGCTCAGGTTATTTTGGGTCATTAAAGACAAGGTGTTGGTATTAATAACGGCCATTTCATTTCTCCAGAAATAAAGAATTAATCTATCAGTATTGCCCAATATCGCTGGGCGAAATGGATATCGTCCGCAGGGAATAAAACTTTAAATTTAAATGCCTAATAGTTTATTTTTATAAATGAAACGATTTAATGCGATGATTTTATGGCTAATAGTGGTTGTAAATATATTTTAATTGCCGCTGGAATATTCTATCTTAATAATATTTATAGGTATGCCCGATCATAATTCCGGATAGGTTGTCGATAAATAAGAATAACCGTACCAACTTGTTTTAGTATTGCTAAACTATAATTAAGTATTATTGAATGATCTTGGCGAAAAGATTATTTTTTGTAAGTTTAAAGCAGGTAAATTCGCTTTTCCTGACGCAAGGATGCTGTTAGGCTGATATTTAAATAGGTTGTTGTCTTCGACGTTATTTGTCTGAAAAGGTTAAATGTTGCCCATTGTGTGGGTACTAAAAGCAAATTCTTACATTATTGCATCGTTGCATCCTATTAAACGGTTGACGATATGAATTAACAATTAAAGTTTTGTGCCAGATTTTCGATTACTGATAAGAAAGAATACAGCGTTGTTTATATAACAAATAACTGAATAGTTGTGCCGAAAATGGCACTTAAATTAAATTTAGCACGAAAAATCACGCATCAGTCGCGGTTGTGTTTGCTACCCTGGCTGAAATATAAAAGGCTTATGTTGTGTGATGTTTTTGTGTTTTTTGTCTGCACACGGGAGAGTTGGCTTTATGAGAACGCAAGATTTGGAATACTTCGTCGCGTTGATAAAACATATGAATTTTCAGAAGGCGGCTGAGGAGTGCGATGTTTCTCAACCCACCCTGAGCATTCAAATCAAAAAACTGGAAGAGGAATTAGGCATTCCACTACTGCATCGTAAAGGCAAAGGGTTTAGCCTGTCGCCGATCGGTTTGCATTTGTTGCCGCTGATTGAAAATATTCTTCGTGAGGTACATAACCTGCATGAATTAGCCCAGCGGCTGCGTTTTCAGCCGGTTGGCGTTATCAATATTGGTGTCACCCCGACGCTTGGTTCCTATATATATGAAGATCTGTTCAGCGCCTTCAAAGAAAAATTCCCGGATAATGAGATCAAGCTCCATGAAGTCAGCGAAGATAATTTACTGAATATGTTAGGAAAAGGGCAATTACAGTTGGGATTACTGATTGGGCCTATTGATAACGATAACTTCCTTGAAGCTCAGCTCTATGAAGAGCAATTTGTCCTGGGCGTAAACAACAGCCATCCGCTGTCTCAACAAGAAGTGATTGATCTCAATGAGTTGAAAAAACATAAGCTCATTATGACCACATCGATGCCAGAACATCTCAATCTTGAACCTGGCAGCGAGGAGATACTCAACCATGCACGGAGTATTTCAAACGATCTGGAAACCATCAGATATATGGTAAAACATTCGGATAATGTCTCCTTTTTCCCGAAACTTTCAACGCTTGGTAACGAACACAATAGTATTAAATATATTAATATCAAAGATAATAATTTATCGCGCCGGGTTTTTATGATGGTGCGTGAAGGCGATATTATGAAGGAAAAATATTATAGTTTTGGCAGCGATGTCGGTGGCCGAATTAACGCAAGGCTGAATACGTTGTAGTGATTTTATTGTCTTAATTAAACGGTAATCACGGCGACATGATCGCTGGCTATAAAAATATGTTGAGATACAAACATTACGTTTTTGATAAGTGTTTGTCTCTCAGCAGTAGTGCTGGGTCTTTTTAGAATGTGTCTTTTTTATCGCGCTTAATCGTCAATAAAACGCCGGGTGTAGACGCTGGCAAATTTATGATGTCAGAGGTGACTCATGTTTCTTAACTCAAAATATACCAACGTTCATCGATCGCTACTTGCCATTATCAAACTTGCATTGAATGAGCATGCATTTGAAAACAAAAGGACAGATGCCTGCGTTGCGCTGAAAAAATTGATGGCCCTGTATAATGAGCTTCGCGATGAACTGACGCTGCAGCCATATCCGCCAGAGTTGACCGATTTTTTATTTACCTATGAGTGTGCGTTGATAACATTGGATGATTATTTAAATTCCAGCTCCCCCAGAGAAATGAGTAACGCCATTAGCACCTGCTTTCAATATATAGAAACCGTCCCGGTATTGCTTCGGCGTGTTTCGGTTCAGTACCGCATGCAAGCCATGTGAAAAATAATTATTTAGCAGTAACGAAAATCTTATATCACTTTACGAGATGGGTATGATGGATAATATCGCCACTGAGCAGTTGGGTCTTTCATTAGAACGGGCTAATTTTTTAAAGAAAAGATCACAATCATTTCTGTCGGTCGCCAGACAATCTGGCTTAGCCGGTCACGCTTTTACTCAGCGGGATGACGCGCTGAGTGATGATCATGCTGCGGTAATTTCGGGTATAGAGTGTGGCGAAGAGGTGGCGCTTTTGCAGGAGAGTTTGCAAAATATCGATTTTGCTATCCATAAACTCGACGCGATAAATAATGACGAAGTGGCCGAACCTGACGTGATGCCGTTTTATCAGGATGCAATCGAACTCCTTGATGAGGCAGAAGCGCTGCTGGAGGAGTGCTGTGAAGTAGATCTGATGGACTACGCAATGGATGAGATCGAGTGGGATGAAAGTAGCCTGGCTCCTTTAGAAGACGACCCGCTGTTTGCGGATGGCGAGGGTGATGAGGAGTAACCTCTCTGCGCCTGGACGCGAGACCGGCGAATTGCCGCGTGGGAGGACCGGATGGCGCCGGACGCATTTTACCATCAACAGCAGGTGATAATGCCAGCGCCACCGGTCAAAAAAATACTCAGGTTACCGGGATCATTACCGCGTTTTTGAAGCCGGGGCGTTCGCACAATTGCGCATACCAGCGTTGCAGGTTGGCGTGCGGTGCCCAGCGTAATCCGGGAATGTTGTAAAGGTTATAGATAAACGGAGCGACGGCAATATCCCCGCAGCCAAACGCTTCCCCGGAAAGCCACGCCTGTTTTGCCAGCACATCGTCGAGCAGCGCGAACAGCTCATCCAGCGCGTTTTTATTGGCTTCAATCGCGGCGTTGTCACGCTGTTCCGGCGCGGTGCGCACCAGTCCCTGTAATAGTGGGCCATGTTTTGGCGAAAGGGTGCTCAGCGCCCAGTCCATCCACTTTTCCCCTTGCGCACGCTCAGCAGGGGATTCCACCCACAAACGGCCCTGGCCGTACTGCGCCGCCAGATAACGCACGATGGTGTTGGATTCCCACAGCACCACATCGGTTTCATCATCACGCAGCAGCGGCACCAGACCATTCGGGTTCATTGCCAGATACTCAGGCTCATGGTTCACGCCGAATTCTCTGCCCGCCAGAATATGCTGGTACGGTAATTCCAGCTCTTCCAGCAGCCAGCGAACTTTTTTGACATTAGTCGAGTTATTTCTGCCCCATAGCGTTATCATTTTTACCTCAGTGGTGTGAATGAGTGTCGGTGTGACATTCATCGTGTGCCAATCTCCGTCATTCTTCAAGTTGCAGATGCGCGGGTTTTGTTACCGGTTCCTTCGTAAGCGTCGCTCCTTCGGTGCCAGCGCAAGCACGGCTCAACGCGCAAGGTGCAACTCGAATTATTCAGGGGATAAATATTCAGCACAAACGGCACGCACCACGCGGTTATTGCGTAAACTTTAAAAACTTTACCCAGTGACGGTTTTTTTCGTTCCGTTTGTGCGCTATTACTGACCGTTTGTTGCGGCACGGTGTTGTGACGTTTTTGAATGGATACTCGGGTGGCCCCTATGACGCATTTCTCTTTATCCCTTCGCAGCCTGGTTGCGGGCTCTGCGCTGTTGATGCTTTTCTCCCCTTCGTTGTACGCGGTGGAACAAACGCCGGGTGCGCCTACCGTCGATGCGAGGGCGTGGATCCTGATGGATTACGCCAGCGGTAAGGTGCTGGCAGAAGGCAACGCTGACGAGAAGCTTGATCCTGCCAGCCTCACGAAGCTGATGACCAGCTATGTAGTTGGCCAGGCGTTGAAAGCCGGAAAAATTCATCTCACTGATACAGTGACCGTCGGCAAAGACGCCTGGGCGACCGGTAACCCGGCGCTGCGTGGTTCCTCGCTGATGTTCCTGAAACCCGGCGACCAGGTTTCCGTTGCCGATCTCAACAAAGGCGTGATTATCCAGTCCGGCAACGATGCCAGTATCGCTATCGCAGATTTCGTGGCGGGCAGCCAGGACTCATTCGTAAGCCTGATGAACAGCTATGCGCAAAAACTCGGCCTGACCAATACCACCTTTAAAACGGTGCACGGCCTGGATGCGCCGGGGCAGTTCAGCACCGCGCGCGATATGGCGCTGCTCGGCAAGGCACTGATTCATGATGTGCCGGATGAGTATGCCATTCATAAAGAAAAAGAGTTCACCTTCAATAAAATCCGCCAGCCGAACCGTAACCGGTTGCTGTGGAACACCGGCATGAACGTGGATGGCATGAAAACCGGCACCACCGATGGCGCGGGTTACAACCTGGTGGCCTCGGCGACGCAAGGTGATATGCGCCTGATTTCCGTAGTGCTGGGGGCGAAAACGGACCGCATCCGCTTTAATGAGTCGGAAAAATTGCTTACCTGGGGTTTCCGTTTCTTCGACACGGTCACGCCTATTAAACCTGACGCGACATTTGTCAGCCAGCGCGTGTGGTTTGGCGATGAGAGTGAAGCGAAACTTGGCGCGGGTGAAGCAGGATCTATCACCATTCCTAAGGGGCAACTGAATAACCTGAAAGCCAGCTACACCTTAACGCAGCCGGAACTGCAGGCTCCGCTGACCAAAGGTCAGGTGGTGGGCACCATCGATTTTCAGTTGAACGGTAAAACGATTGAGCAACGCCCGCTGGTGGTGATGGAAGCGGTGAAAGAGGCCGGTTTCATTGGCCGGATGTGGGATTTTGTGTTGCTGAAATTTCATCAGTGGTTTGGCGGCTGGTTCTCCTGATACAACCTCGACCGTGCCCAGCCGGGCACGGTCAATAGAGCAACGTTAACTGGTGTTTTTTTGCTTCGTTCTCCAGCGCCTCGTCGGGGCGACAATCACTGACCAGCACATCAAAGCGGCTCAATGGCCCCATGCAGGCCGAACGCACTTTGCCGAACTTGCTGTGATCCACCACCAGAACGTGGTATTGCGCGCAGGCCATCGCCCAGTGTTTTACCGGCAACTCTTCCAGATTAAAACAGGTCGCGCCTTGCTCGGCATGCACGCCCGCCGCCGAATAAAAGGCGATATCCGGGCGCAGATTATTCAGCGTTTCGTTGAAATTCAATGGTTTGAAAATGGCGTTACTGGCGTGAAACTCACCACCACTGAGAATGGCGCGACACTGCGGTTTTTCCTGTAATGCCAGAAAGGTATTCAGCGAGTAACAGACGCCGGTGAAGGGCAGATCGTCCGCAATGGCTTCAATGATCCATGGCGTGGTGGTGCCACAATCGAAAAAGGCCATCTGATGTGCTTTAAGTAGCCCGGCGGCAAGTTTTGCCGCGTGGCGCTTCTCTTCTACCAGACGATTTTTTTGGTCGCTTAACAGATAATGGCTGGCGGAGCGCGGCTCCAGGACGATGTAACCGCCCAGCAGCACGACCGGCGCGCTGTTGGCGCTGAGATCGCGGCGAATGGTCATTTCAGATACGCCAAGCAGCGTCGCCGCCTCTTTCAGGTGCAGTTTATCGCTGCGCTTGAGCGCCGCCAGCAGCTGGCCTATCCGTTCGTCGCGTCTTGTTTCCATAATTCCCCTGAATAAAAGAAAGCCCTGCATTGAGCAGGGCGTTCATATTACCTTTGCCTCAGGGCTTAGTCACGTACCCAGCCGCGGCGAATCAGCATGGCGAAACAGGCTCGATAGAGTTGTTGCACACTGTGGTAGAGCGCCGGGCCAAAGCCTTGCCAGAGGATTTGCGCCGACAAACAGCCGCCGATACCCACCAGCAGCGCGCCGAGCATATCCAGCGGCCAGTGCACGCCAAGATAAACGCGTGACCACGCGATGGTCAGACCGATGACCATCAACAGCGCGCCCGACCACAAACGGTGCCAGGCAAGGAAAGCGACCGCAAAGGTGAAGATCACCGTGCCGTGATCGCTCGGGAAAGAACTATCCGGCGCGTGGTGCAGGAAGTTGTAGCCCACGCGATCGGCAAAGGGGCGATCGTGCGGGAAAAAATGCCCCAGCAACGCCGAACAGCAGAGACTGACCAGCATTGCCAGCGTGACTTTTATCACCAGTTGGCGTTGCGCATTCACTTGCTCGCGTGGACCCCATAACCAGAGGCCAACCGCCAGCAGCGGCACAATGCTGATCAAATCGCTGGCGGCAAAATCGGCAAACGCAATCAGCCAGCGCGGAGAGTCTGGCGTGGCGTTAATCCAGTAAAAGAGGGTGTAATTCAGGCTCTCTAACATACGCTTGTTACTCTTTGATGAAATAAGCAAAATTGACGCGAAAGCGCCCACCATAAAAGCGGCATGGTCAACGGTAAAGGGGTTTTGTCTTACTCATCTGAGAGTTAGACGATTCCTGGAGCGTACCACTGAGGGCGTATCTTACGGCTGCGCACTTAAGTGAACCTTAAACGAACTGAAATGTGCTTTATTTAATCTGTGACAGAAAATTTCCTATCGCTGCATAGCGGCATTGATTACACTCTGCGCGATTTTTCATAGATGAAGAGATTGCATGCAAAACCATACCTTAACGAGCCAACGTCTGGGACGACGGGCGCTACTGTTTCCCCTCTGCCTGGTGCTTTACGAATTCTCTACCTATATCGCCAACGATATGATCCAGCCCGGCATGCTGGCCGTGGTGGAGCAGTACAACGCCGGTATTGAGTGGGTGCCAACGTCAATGACCGCTTACCTTGCGGGCGGCATGTTTTTGCAGTGGCTGCTAGGGCCGCTGTCGGATCGCATTGGCCGTCGCCCGGTGATGCTAACCGGCGTGGTGTGGTTTATCGTTACTTGCCTGGCAACACTGCTGGCACAGGACATTGAGCAGTTCACGCTACTGCGGTTTTTGCAGGGTATTAGTTTGTGCTTTATTGGCGCGGTCGGTTACGCGGCAATCCAGGAATCTTTCGAAGAAGCGGTGTGCATAAAAATCACTGCGCTGATGGCAAACGTGGCGCTGATAGCGCCGCTGCTAGGCCCGTTGGTGGGTGCTGCGTGGGTGCATGCCGCGCCGTGGCAGGGGATGTTTGTGCTGTTCGCGTTGCTGGCGGCATTTGCCTTTTTTGGTCTGCAACGGGCGATGCCGGAGACCGCCACGCGGCTTGGTGAAAAGCTCTCCTTTAAAGCCTTGTGGCGCGACTATGCCGAAGTGATGAAGAACCTGCGTTTTGTCGCCGGGGCGCTGGCGACAGGTTTTGTCAGCCTGCCTTTGCTGGCGTGGATTGCCCAGTCGCCGATTATCATCATCAGCGGTGAGCAGTTGAGCAGCTATGAGTATGGCCTGTTGCAGGTGCCGATTTTTGGCGCGCTGATTATCGGTAACCTGGTGCTGGCGCGGCTTACTTCCCGGCGCACCGTGCGCGCGCTGATCATTATGGGTGGCTGGCCAATCGCGGCCGGGTTGCTGCTGGCAGCTGTCGCGACTGTTGCCTCTTCGCATGCTTACTTATGGATGACCGCCGGGCTGAGCCTGTACGCCTTTGGTATTGGGCTGGCAAATGCCGGGCTGGTGCGTCTGACCTTGTTTGCCAGCGAGATGAGTAAAGGCACCGTTTCGGCGGCAATGGGCATGTTACAGATGTTTATTTTTACCGTCGGTATCGAAATCAGTAAACACGCCTGGCTGAGCGGCGGCAATGGCTTGTTCAGCCTCTTCAACCTGGCTAACGGCGTGCTGTGGCTGGGCTTAATGGTGGTGTTTCTGCGTGATAAACGGGTGGGGAATTCGCTGGAAGGATAGGGCGGCGCTTATCAACAGCGCCGCCGCGCAATCAGCAGGTTTCAGCCTGGGTTTCCGGGGCCGGTTTGGCGACCGCGCGGGCAACCACGGCGGCAATCACCACCAGCCCCATCACCACCAGCATGGCGCTACGCAGGCCGTAGTGCTCGCCGAGAAAACCGAGCAGCGGCGGGCCGACGAGAAACGCCAGGTAGCCGGTAGTGGCGACCACGCTGACGCGGGTTGCCGCGTCCGGGCCGGTATCGCTGGCGGCGGAAATGGTCAGCGGGAAGCCGAGCGAGGCACCAAGCCCCCACAAAATCACCGAGAAGCCCGCCACCCAGGCACTATCAACGAAGATAATCAGTCCGATGCCCAGCGCACCCATCAACGCGCTGGCGCGCACTACTGTGACGCGGCTGTAACGGTCAATAAACCAGCCGCCGGCAAATCGCCCGACGGTCATTCCAAGGGTAAAACCGGTGTAGATAAGCGATCCGGACGTCGGGCTAAAGCCGTGCCCGTCCACCATCAATAGCGGCAGCCAGTCGTTGGCGGAACCTTCGGCAAATGCCATTGCGAGCACCACCACGCCAATCAGCAACAGTTGAGTATCACGCCAGAACGGCTGCCTTTTTTCCCCGCGCGCTTTCTCCTCGGCGGAGTCTTTGCCGGTGCCATGCGGAATGGCAGAAATCGCCAGTATGATGGGAACAATCGCCACCAGTGCCGCCGCCAGAATGTGCCAGTTGGCCGCCAGGCCAATAGCGGTAACGCTCATACCAATGCCTGCGCCGACCAGCGTGCCGAAGCTGTAAAAACCGTGCATCATTGGCAGCACGGTTTTGCCCATCTCACGCTCGACTTCCGCACCTTCTATGTTCATTGCCACTTCGCCCGCACCCAGACTGCCACCAAAAAGAGCCAGGCCGATGGCAAATAACAGCGGAGACGCCAGCCACAATGCGATACTCAGCACCATCATGCCGATGACGCTGAACGACATACTGGCGCGGATCACTTTTCGTGCGCCAAAGCGCTTTACCAGCCAGCCGGAGGAGAGAATGCCGCTCATCGAACCGACCGACAGGCCAAACAGCACCACGCCCATTTCCGCGGTGGAGACCGATAAAATATCGCGGATTGCTGGCGTTCGTGTGGCCCATGACGCCATTAATAGCCCCGGTATAAAGAAGAAGGTAAACAGCGCCCACAAGCGATGTTGCAGGGCTTTTCGCGATGCATTTTCAGTCATATTTTCACTGTGAAAAAGAAAAGATAAGACAACACTAGCAAGGAAGTGTACATTTGTACATAAATGAGTGAGAGGATCTATGGCCCGAAGACCCAACGACCCGCAGCGACGTGACCGCATTCTGCAAGCGACGCTGGATACCATTGCCGCACATGGGATTCAGGCGGTGACGCACCGTAAAATCGCCTGCTGTGCTGATGTGCCGCTGGGCTCAATGACCTATTACTTTTCCGGTATCGATGCGTTGTTAGAAGAGGCTTTCAGCTTGTTTACCCGCCAGATGTCGGCGCAATACGCCGCTTTCTTCGACGGTGTTGACAGTCAGGCAAAAGCCTGTGAGGCGCTAACCGAGCTGATTTACAGCGCTCAGGTGACCACCACGCGCAATATGGAACTGATGTATCAGTTGTATGCGTTTATGAACCGCCAGCCTACGCTGAAAAATGTGATGCAAGACTGGATGCGCACCAGCCAGACCACGCTGGAGCGCTGGTTCGAACCGATGACGGCACGTGCGCTGGATGCGTTTATCGAAGGGATGACGCTGCATTTTGTGGTCGATCGCGAGCCGCTGAGCCGCGAAGCCATTCGCTTAATGATCGGGCGTCTCGCCGGACAGTGAGCGATACGCGTTGTCGATTAATGCACAGGCGCGATGGCTTGCGTCAAGAGCAAGACACAATTCTACGTCTGCTGAAAAACCCCGTGCGTGGAGTTCGTTAGCGGACGCGCAGTGACGGAGATCGCTGAATTCGCTGTCATGAAAGGCAGCCTTTGCTGCTTGTGCTTCGGGCGATAGCTTACGCGCACCAAGTGCGGCGATAATGGCACCCGCAGCCAGATAATCCTCCACCGCCGGGCGCAGGCTGCCATCCGGCCAGCGTTCCCCGGCCGGGATCAGCAAAATACGCTCAAAACCTGCACAAGCCTTCGCAGTTGCCAGTCGGTTGCGAAAACACCCGCTAAATACTGCGCCGCCGCAGTCGCGTGCTTTAAACGAAAGGGTGGAACCGTTAGGCGAGGGGAGCACCAGCCGGTGTCCGGCGGGAATAGGCAATAGCGAGGCGGGCGAGAGCGTGTATTTGCCTCCGGCAAAGGTGCGGTTGAAGCTGGCAACATCGGCATGGTTTTCCTGCGCGTAGCGCTGCGCGCTGGCATCTTTCCACGGCCACGGGTAAATCAGCGCCTGGTTATCGGTGGCGATGCTAACGCACGTGGAGAATGACATCACGTCGACAATCACCACACAATCGGCTTCCCGCGCCAGGTGCTCCGCTGCAGCTAAACCCCACTCCAGCCGTACATCGAACGGCCTTTGGCTGTACCACTGTGCACACATTTTCTGCTCCTTTATTCCACGCGAAAAACATCGGGATGTTTTTCCGTTGCGGCCTCATGGAAAATATCCCCCAGCCAACCGGGGATCTCTGCTTCGCTTAATTCACCAGGAATAATGATGTTATAAAGCCGCGAATGCTTGCCTTCGCTTTTGTCCACGCGGAACACCTGCCAGTCATCCGCCACGCGCTTCACACCAATATAACGACCAAAAACGTTGTAAATCAGCATTAGGGGGCTCCTTGCAGTATCGGGTGATGGTTAAAAAGAGCACAATGAAGAACAAGGCGCTGGCGATCGCTTTAGTATTAATGCAAAAATAGGAAATTCAAACAACCTGTTGAAAAGGAATAGAATGTTGTTAAACACCGTAATGTGGCTGATATCCGCGGCAGCGTTTTTTGCCTGGATCTTTGGGATCACTTTAAAAAATACCTTTGCCACAAATGCGAAACATTTTGGCCTTTTTCTGCTGGTGCATCTGATATTAAGTGGTGCCGCCATTATGCTGAAAAAGCACGGCGTTGCGGGTGTTAGCAGAGACTCCGGTCCGTGGGTGTTTACCGGTCTCAGGTTGTTTTTGAAGTGTTATATGGCGTTTGCAATGATCATAACGGTGAGTTTTTTCCTTGCGCTTATCAGCAAAGGTGCGCAACAGATGACACACTTCCATAAAACTTATAACGCCGCCAATCTGCACCGCAACCCGCTTAAATTCTACCTGCGCCGTGAATCGGGGATTGTATGGGGCTACGGGCTCTGCTTTTTAGCGGGGGGTGTTTATGCGCTGTGGGCGATATGGTTTCGCGTGGTGTTCTAAGACGTTCTTGGCTGCGATTGTTCAACCGTCGCTTTTTTGTCGATATCGACAGATATTTTATGCGCGGCGTATAAACAGAATAGAATAATAATAAGATGCCCTAACTTTATCCCTCGCTGACTATTCATAATGGAAAAGAGTACAGCATTGTTGCGTTTTAATATGAAATAACACCATACATTGGCAAATAAGAAAATGAATAATACCGTTAATACAAAAGCGATTTGCATAAGGCTTTTATAGGTCACTTGAGGTTCTCTGTAAAAGAGAATCGCGAACGCCATTAATGATATTGTCAGTAACGCTGTAGAAACCCCGCTGGACCACAGCAGCAGATCGCTGGTCACTTTGCGCAGTGCTGCGCCAAGCTTGCCTCGCAGGGTCTCCATTCCCCAGGTATCGGGTTTCATGGCTTCCATATCTTTCATGAAAAAGGATACCGGGGCAATAATAAATAACACCATCCAGCCGTAATTAAGTTGCGGCATACTTTTATCTAAAAAACTAAGCAGATATTTTGCGACATCAAAATTCGCCGTTTTTCCTGCAATATAAAATGAAATAATGGAGATAACGCACCACATGCCGATTTTATAAAAAACATCGCGGTATAATGATTTTTTTA
The DNA here is from genome assembly GCF_000300455.3 of Kosakonia sacchari SP1. NCBI lineage: Bacteria > Pseudomonadati > Pseudomonadota > Gammaproteobacteria > Enterobacterales > Enterobacteriaceae > Kosakonia > Kosakonia sacchari. The sequence continues at coordinate 3,244,278 of NZ_CP007215.2, read as the reverse complement.
ACCAGCTTTCGAGTCTATTTTCTTCCGCTTTCATCGTTTTCCCGTTATAGCGAGTAGAGCTGTTTCGGCATCGATATTACCAAATCTGCATTGCTTCGCCAGAGTCAGAGGAAAGGCGAAACACAGGCTTCTTATCGGTTCAAACCGATCAGGGCAATGAAAAAAGGCAACAAAAAACCCATTTATGTAAATGGGTTTTCAAAAACAACGACTTGTATAAAAATCAATGAATTAGGTTTGTGATGAGGAGGGGCAACTAAGGGGTAATGCCAACCTCTGCCGCCACTTTGTCGCCATTAAGTAGATTAGGGTATGCTATCAATTTGAAGGCTACTCAGACATTAGCTAAAGTAAGCTGGTCATATCTCACCTTCGATGCAACATCGCAGCATCGAACATTTTTTCAGTGGTGTAAACGCTTATGTTCTTGACTTATTGAAATTTGAGAAGATTATGATACTCCTAAGTAATTATATGTTAAATTATTTACCCACGAGGATTGACAATAATATTTTCTATGAAAATGATTGAGTTTTTATTTTTTTTAAAAACTGATTATTGTTTTAATTTATAAAATAATTCAATTTTTATAATTGAAGAGCGTTACTGGAGAAGTTAAATGATAGGGAATGGGGATTGTGATGACTAGGGCTGAAAAAGTTTTTGTTTATTTGCTTGCTTTCTTTGTTTTATTTTGTTTGAGGAATCCTATGATGGAACTTAGTACATGGGTGTTAACTAAAGGTAATAATATTGCTTGTTCGTATAAAGAATTGATTCAGTTCTTTGTAGCTTTTGGCACTTTGAGTTCTGTTTTTGTAGCATTGTATATTGCTACTAAAAATAATCGCAGAGATACTTTTGAACGTAATTTTTCTTTACTTCTTGAACAACATAATGATCAACTTAAAAGTTTGCTTTCAAGGAAAGATTTTGGTGATAAACTATCATCCATATTAGGACTTGGAAGTGAAAAAGATCTGATTTCATGCAATAAAAGAATGCACCAATTAGACGCGTATTATGGAAGTTATTTTCGTGTACTTTACTACTTGCTTAAGCATATCGATAAAAACTATTATGGTGCTGATTTTCTTGGTAAAAAAAGAAAATTTTACACAAGTATGGTTCGTTCATTCTTAGGTTCTGAAATTACACTCCTTTTAATTATAAATATTTCTCATGGGAATGAGGAGAACCAATATCGTGAGTACAGACGTTTAATTGAAAAATACATGTATTTAGAACATCTCATATTAGACGGGGATACGTTTGCTTCAGGTTGCTCTGAATCAGTTAGGAATGGCCTGATGTTAGAAGATTCTTATAATACAGAAAATTATGTGACTGGGCTAGAGGTGTTGGATGATATATGTAAGGAGTATCCAATATCTTCGTTTGGAAATAACGACTGGAAAAAGCTTGTTCTAAAAGTTAAAGATAAGAATTCGAATGGTGTTCCCTAATCGTTCCAATTATTGTTATGTGGGGTGATAAATATAAATGCTCACCCCTTTATGGGCTTACAGGGCTAAAAATTAATTTTTAAGATTCAATCATTGTGGCGAGTGGATTGAACCTGAGTGCCGTTTCTAAGTGATCTGGAGCGAGATGAGCATAGCGCATGGTCATTTTTATGTCGTGGTGCCCCAGTATTTTTTGCAATGCAAGGATGTTGCCGCCGGACATCATAAAGTGTGCTGCGAACGTATGGCGCAGTACATGAGTTAGCTGCCCACGGGGAAGCACAATCGATGTTTTCTCCATCACCGCCAAAAACTGAAAGTAGCAATCGTTGAAGAACTTGAAGCCGTCCAGCGCAATAATTTCTTCGTACAGCTCTTTGCTGATCGGAATGCTGCGGTTTTTCTTGCCTTTGGTTCTAACGAAGGTGATGCGGTATTTAGTGACCTGCGAACGGGTGAGATTCACCGCTTCGCGCCAGCGTGCGCCGGTACTGAGGCAAATTTTGACAACCAAAGCGAGAAGGGCGCTCTGACGGCTACAGTCGTATAGGAGTTCCGTTATTTGCTCATGCGTCAGCCAGGCCATCTCCTTTTCTGCGATGGTGAACTTACGCATATTCTCCAGCGGGTTCGGCGCGGTCCATTCCCCGAGGCGTGCAAGCTCACTGAAAACACCGCTTAAATAGCTCTGCTCAAGGTTGATGGTTACCGGGCTGGCTCCTTTCTTCCATTTCTCGTTAAAGTAGATTTCGCCGGTGAGACGTTTATCGCGGTAGTGCGCGAACATTTTGGAACTGAGATCGATAGCGAGAGGATTTCCGAGGGCATCGACCATCAGGAGCAGCTTGTCATAAACGTGCTCGCCAGCCGTCAAGGATTTACCGTGCAGTTTGAACCAGAGTTCTACGACGTCTTTAAGTGTCCGGCGATCTACCGATTCTCCAAGCCAGGGCTTAGTCTCTGCCTCATCCATCGTATGGCGTTCAAAAGCCAATGCCTCGCCTTTGGTGGCGAACTGCTTACGTACACGGCGACCGCTGCGCCCTGTGGGGTAGCATTCACAAATCCATTTCCCGTTTTCGAGTTTCCGTACTGTCATAAAAAAGCCCTCATATCTGAGGGCTAAATTTAACTGTGTGTTTGAACAGTGGTCAATGTTTAATGGTCTGCAATCAAACATTTCATTGAAGTAGGAAAACTTTTAAAGCGTTTTTAAATATTCTAACTGGATCTTCCATACCTGCACCTCCTTTTAAAATATGATAATCGCTTATTTCAGCCCATCTGTTTTTTTGTTTTTCATCAGAAGGAAGCAAAGGAGAACCCTCCGGCATATATTTATAAGTTATACCAAATAATTCATAATAGTAAATATCTGTGTTGTATTGGTCTGATTGATATGGGAGTCTATTAACACCGAAGAAATCGATTATTAACTGAGGGTCTACTTTATCTTCTAAATAATCAAGTGCCAGTTCGCGGCTAAATGCATAGAAAATTACCGCGAGTGTTCGATAATTGCAATAGCCGGGTATGAATTTTTTGCTTATCCCATTTTGAGATAAGATTTGGTAAATTTCTAGATATCTTGATAAAGTTTCAACTTCCCGCAGCGACAAGCCTTTTAAGCTAATGAATTTTTGGACTATATTAATGCTGCTCTCTTCAACATCTTTTAGGTTTTCAGACTCGTTACATAGCATTCTCCAATGAGAATTCGAAGCCAGAATATTATCATAATTGTTTTCAGTGAAAGTAACCGGAAGGCTGTAAGTGAATTTTATAAATTTATCAAGGTATCTTTCTGAATTAACAGCAGAGCCATAAATATGATTTATTGATGCTTTCAGTTGTGAAATGTTAGCAACTAACAAGAAATTAAGATTGTCAGTATCAAATACGTGCTTTATGTTCTCTATAATTGAAATGGCAAAGCTAGGTTTACATCGATCTAATTCGTCAATAATAATAGTAACTTTATTATTTCTAGTTAATTCTCCAAGAACTTCCTTGAGCGCAAATAGATGTTTCTTCGCTTCAATATGCTCGTCAAGCAGTGCTTCTACAGTACCATCTATAGCTGAGTTAGCAGCATCTTTAATAGCATCTTCAAATCCATCCGCAATATCATCTGCATTTTGTTTTAAAACCCAACCAGCTCCAGCTTTAAGCACAGTCTTGATCCCAAATCTCAATGCTGGTAATGCCTTTGATATTAACTCCTTCTTTTCACTCTCCGGATATAATGCAACAATTGCAGCCATTATCGTTAATATGGGTGCATCATTATGATCTTCAGTAAATGCATCAACGTATACGACCTTGTGCCCAGAATCGTTACTTTCAATTAATGCCGCTAATTTTTTTGAAAATTCTGTTTTACCGGTTCCCCAGTCGCCATCGATAACAATAGGGGATATTTTTAATGGTGACTCGAGTAAGCTTATTATTTTTTCCGCAATGCTTTTTCTTTTATACTCATCTCTGCTTTCAAAATTCATAGCATCATTCATATGAAGCCACCTTAGTTTTTAGCACATGTTTTCTTTGACTTACTTATAGTTCCATCGTTGCATACGAACTTTCCATCAGATGTGCAATGTGAAACGCCACCTTTCTTACCAGAACATGGATAATTTTTGGCAAAACTTGTAATGGGAAGAATTACAAATAAACAAACAAGTATATTTCGTATGGTGTTAGAAAACATATTTATTTCCTTATAAATTAACTTGCAAAATTCACTATCGCGCTTGTAATTTTTCCGATGATATCAATTTCATCTATTCTGCATTCAAAGGAGCTGTTACTGCCCTCGACATTTATACGATGCCCTGGCAGCCGGGTCAGCTTCCTGATAGCAACTTCGCCATCGATACCAACGATCCACTTACCATCACGTACATCTCCATAATCCTTATCACAGATATACTTTGATGTGCCATCGATCACAACAAAAGGGTTTTTCAGGTTTACAGGCAAAAAGTTGTTATCGAAAACGTAAAAACCATCAGGAAGTAGTTTTCCACTTGATAAAATCTTCTTTTCAATCTCTTTGATGTTTTCTTTTTGTGAACTTTTTAATGTGCCCTGACCAGTAGTTAGCCAGTTAAGCGACGTGCCAGTCTCAAGTGCGCACTGAATTACCCATTCAGCCGGGAAAGAGTCGCGCATGTAGCGCGTTGCAAGGGTACTTTTTGAAATCCCTAAATGGTCACACAAAGCTTGTCTCGTCTTAAAGCCATAGGCTTCAACCATTCGCTCTATAGCACCACGGCCGCCTTTTTCCAGATTCATGATCACCTCAAGTGAACTTTTGTCTTGACGATTTCATGGTGCGATCGTATGTTTATGGTGTTCACAAAATACAAACGATCAGTATTCACCCTGATTAATCATTGCTAAACGAGGAATGTTGCATCATGAGACCTAACATTTCAATCACTCTCATTACCCCCCACGTCACTATCGAAAGATATAGTGAACTCACAGGGTTATCTATCGACACCATCAACGATATGTTGGCGGATGGACGTTTGCTCCGCCATCGTCTTCGCAAGGACAAAAAGCGTGAAAAAGTGATGATCAACATCGCGGCAATGACGGTTGATGCCCTTTCTGATTGCAACGTGACTATCAACTAGTTCCATTCTGAGACTTTGCGGAGTAGCTGACTATGTTTGACTATCGCGTTTCACAACAACCGTATTTCAATGATGCCTGCCGTGCTTTCGCACTGCGCCATAATATGGCGAAGCTGGCGGCGCGTGCCGGAATGAACGTCCAGATGCTGCGTAACAAGCTGAACCCCTCGCAGCCGCACCAACTCACAGCAGCAGATATCTGGTTGCTGACCGATCTCACGGAGGACTCAACACTGGTCGATGGTTTCCTGGCGCAGATCCATTGCCTGCCGTGTGTTCCGGTGAATGAGGTAGCAAAAGAGAAATTGCCGCATTACGTCCTGAGCGCGACCGCTGAAATCGGGCGTGTCGCCGCCGGCGCGGTATCCGGTGAGGTGAAAACCACGGCGGGCCGCCGCGATGTGATCAGCAGCGTTAATGCCGTTACGCGCCTGATGGCACTCACTGCGGTGTCATTACAGGCGCGTTTGCATGTTAACCCTGCGATGGCAAGCGCGGTGGATACCGTCACCGGCCTTGGTGCGTCGTTCGGTTTGCTCTGAGGTGGCTATGTTGAGAAAAGAGCCATCATTCGCATCACTGCTTGTCAGGCAAAGCCCGGCAATGCATTACGGACACGGCTGGATACTTTTACCCGGCGGGAAAAAATGGCATCCATCTATTGAAGTGGTTCCCCGCCAGCAGGCTGTGCGGGGAACAGGAAGGACGAGAGTGCTTAAACCCCTGAACAGTTAACGTGGCAGGCACCCAGCGAACCAGGCGAAAAGTTTTTCCTGAAAGCTGAGGTTAACGTCATCGGTCAGACCACAGGCAATAGCCGCTCTTTTATAGGCCGGATTTAACAAAGAACCGAAAGTTGCGGAATCAGAGTGGTGCAGGGTTTTCAGTTTTTGTGCGATCAGTTGCGGGGTCAATTCATCCCCCTCATAAAGCAATTCACCATACTGACGGCTTTGTACGTTTGCCCGTTCAGAAATAATTGCGGGTTGCCACACAAGTTGAATTGTCGCGATAACGACGACAGGTAAAGCGAATAACCAGCTCAGGCTCATATTCGTAAATACAGCAGTTCCGCTAATAAGCTGGATCGCCGTCATTAATTTATCTGCTCTGCCATGAAACGTTGCTGTCATTGCTTCAAGGTAATAGCAGTAGGTTAAATGAAAATACTCGGAGCTTTGCTTAATCATGCCGGTTCCTATTTTTTATCTTGCCCCGGCTGTGGTTGCGGTGCAGGCGCGGGGCGAGGCAGTACGTGAAAATTGTCAGTGTCTGACATCAGGTTTCTCCTTGAGGGGGTAGATGGTTGTTGGCGCAAATAGTCTACCACCAGGGCACGCGCCGGGCGTGTTGAAAAATCCCGGCATATTTTCAAAAGGATGAACAAGGGGGGAACGATGGCTATTGAAGGCGATGTAGCGACTGTTCCAATAAACATTGGTCAACGTCTCGATGGGCTAAACCATATCGCGGAATTAAGAGCTAAAGTGTTCGGCCTGAATATTGAAGCCGAGCTTGAACGGTTCATAAAAGATATGCGTGATCCGCGAGACGTAAATAAGTTACAGAACGAGCGGGCACTGGCAGCCCTGTTCTTTATGGCAAAAATTCCGGCAGAACGTCACGGCGTCAATATTAGTGATCTGACTACTGACGAAAAGCGGGAACTGATTAAAGCAATGAATCATTTTCGTGCAGTGGTGAGCTTATTTCCAAAACGGCTAACCCTGCCGGATTAAACCAAACCAGAAATAAATGGCGTAAACCCGCCGGGCATTCCTTTGCCTGAATTCAGGAGAAGTTAAATGAAAAATACCCAGACACGTAAAACGCAAACCGGCCCTGACGATGCGGGAGTGAATATCCTGCTCACCGAGGCCCGGCTGGATGAGCGCAAAAACCGGGCATTTGCGGTTTCCATCCGCATGGAAGCCCTGGCGATTCATATTTTGCAGCAGGGAATGAATGGCATCGAAGCAGCGGAATTGCTGCGCCGTGAAGCTGCCCGCTGCGAGGCGGAATCAAGAGGGGACTGGCACTAATGGCAGACTCAATGGATCTCGTACAGCAGCGCGAGGAAGAAGAACGCCAGCGCCACATTCACACTGCCCGGCGCACCACACCGGGTATTTCCCGTTTGTTCTGTATTGAATGCGACGCGCCAATCCCGCCAGCGCGACGCCGCGCCGTTCCGGGCGTGCAGTGCTGCATCACCTGTCAGGAAATCGCTGAGCTGAAAGGGAAGCATTACAGCAGAGGCGCGTTGTGATCATGTGCGGTAATGGACGTTCCCTGTGAAGCCTTTAGCTCCGGTGATGAATAACCCTGGCGGCGCAGATAAAGCCGCCACAGTTTATTCATGGAATGCCCCTAAAAAAGCAGTTAACCCTTATCTGGACCCGGCGGAAGTTGCGCCGGCTTCTGCGCTTTCAAACCTGATCGCTCTTTACGCTACGGATAACGAGCATGAACGGCTGCGCCGCGAGGCGCTGAGTGATGAGGTCTGGCAACGCTATTTTTTCAATGAGAACCGTGATCCGTTTCAGCATGAAATCGAGCAGGATCAGCTACTAAGCCGCGTCACAATGGCGCACGAACAGCAGCGCTACAACCCTGATTTGGCGATTCTGGCTGACGTTCGCGCCATGCCGCCACATATCAGCAAGCCACTGCTGGAGCGGATTAATTACTTCCGCAGCCTGGGCAGAGTGAAAGCCTGGTCCCGCTACCTGCGCGAAACAATTCGTCCGTGCCTCGAGCGGCTGGAGCGCGTGCGCTGCAGTCAGGTATCTGCCTCGTTCCGATTTATGGCGAGCCAGCAAGGGCTGGACGGGCTGCTGGCACTGCCTGAAATGAATCAGGAACACGTTAAGCGCCTTTCCACGCTGGTTGCGGCGCATATGAGCATGTGTCTCGATGCGGCCTGCGGCGAGCTGTTTGTTACCGACGACGTTAAGCCCGAACAGATCCGCAAGTCGTGGGAACGAGTTGCCGCAGAGGCTATGCGCCTGGAGGTGATACCGCCAGCATTTGAGCAGCTACGCCGCAAGAAACGACGCCGTAAGCCAGTGCCTTATGATCTGATCCCCGGCTCGCTGGCGCGGATGCTGTGCGCGGACTGGTGGTATCGTAAGTTGTGGCAGATGCGCTGTGAGTGGCGCGAGGAACAGCTACGCGCCGTTTGCCTGGTCAACAGAAAAGCCTCGCCGTATATCAGCCTCGAGGCCGTGATCCACAAACGCGAGCAACGCCGCAGAGCGCTGGAGTTTTTCCGCTCGCACGAGCTGGTCAATGCCGACGGCGACGCGCTGGAGATGGAAGACGTAGTAAATGCGAGCAGCAGCAATCCAACGCACCGCCGCAATGAAATGATGGCCTGCGTTAAAGGGATGGAGCTGATCGCGGAAACGCGCGGAGACTGTGCGGTGTTTTACACCATCACTTGCCCGTCACGCCTTCACGCAACCCTCAACAACGGCAGGCCAAACCCGAAGTGGAGCACTGCCACGGTTCGCCAGAGCAGCGATTATCTGGTGGCGACATTCGCCGCTTTTCGCAAGGCAATGCATAAGACCGCGCTGCGCTGGTATGGCGTCCGTGTTGCAGAGCCGCACCATGACGGCACCGTGCACTGGCATTTGCTGTGTTTTATGCGCAAAAAAGATCGCCGTTCCATCACCACACTGCTGCGTAAATTTGCCATCCGTGAAGACCGCGAGGAACTGGGGAACGACACCGGGCCGCGCTTTAAGTCAGAGCTTATCAACCCGCGCAAAGGCACGCCGACCAGCTATATCGCCAAATACATCAGCAAGAACATCGACGGGCGCGGGCTGGCTAAAGAAATCAGTAAGGAAACCGGCAAATCACTGCGCGATAGCGCCGAGCATGTCAGTGCCTGGGCGTCGCTGCATCGCGTTCAGCAATTCCGTTTCTTTGGCATTCCAGGGCGGCAGGCATATCGCGAGCTGCGTTTGCTGGCGGGGCAGGTGGCGAGAGTGCAGAGCGACAGCAAAGCGGGCGTGCCGGTGCTGGATAATCCGCGTCTGGATGCGGTGCTGGCTGCCGCCGATGCCGGCTGTTTTGCCACTTACATCATGAAGCAGGGCGGCGTGCTGGTTCCCCGCAAGCATCACCTTATCCGAACAGCCTACGAGCTGAATGATGAACCGGGCGCTTACGGCGATCACGGCATCCGTATTTATGGCGTCTGGTCCCCGATTGTAGAGGGCAGGATCTGCACGCACGCCATGAAATGGAAAGTGGTGCGTAAGGCCGTTGACGTTCAGGAGGCGTCAGCCGACCAGGGCGCTTGCGCCCCTTGGACTCGTGGCAATAACTGTCCCCCTGTTGAAAAAATGAACTATTTCGAGAGTGATCCAGAGGAAACAGGCGAGGCAGATCCACCGCCTGATTTCCACAATATGAGCAAAAAGGAGCTGCGTGAGCTAAACGCGCGGCTGCGGTTGGTGAAACCGAGACGCCGGAAGGGGTACAAGCAGGATATTACCGAGCACCAACGGCTGCAGCTTGAGGCGGAATTGAAGTCCCGAGGATTGGCGGGCAGTGAACCGGAGATTGATTTGCTTCTGCGCGGCGGCAGCATTCCCTCCGGGGCCGGGATGCGTATTTTTTATCGGAACGGCAGGCTGCAGGAAGATGACAAATGGCGACAGTGGTATTGATATTTCGGCGTCAATAATTCATGCGGTTAATGATGTTAACTCGTTGAGTTAGTTGAAGTTAGAAAATGATTTACTTTCGGAAATTGCTGTTATACTGTTTTTATAAACAGTGTATTTATATACAGTTATCTGTATCAAAATTTAAGTTATAGGAGAGTAACATGCAGGATTATTTTTTGGAGTCGGTGAAGCTCCAGCGTATTGATTTTTTTATCAAGCTTGTCGCGATGAGTGAATGCAGCAACGAAGAAAAGGGGCTGGCGATCCAGTGGGTTTCAGAGCTGACCGACGAGCTGATGGCGAAGATCCGCAGCCATGAATACAGCAAATCAATGGAGGCCTCCAGCTAACCGCTGCGGGTTAAATTCGAGAACGTTGCCAGGGGAAAGAATGCTAATTCTGACGCTGGCAAGGTTGAACAACGAGCGCAGCGAGGCGTTAGCAAGTCGTGCATGGCTATGCTGCATGGATTCGCATGATCCCGTGAGGATCGTTTTTACCCCGGCCCGCCAGTTCTGGCGGGCTTTTGCTTATGTCATGCAGGCGCATGAAAACCACTACATAAAGCGGGCAGGCGTGGCGGGGATACGAGCGCGCGCTGAGCACACTATAATTGAATGTTGAATAATATGTTTCTATTAGTAAAATGTGAGAAGAAAACTTCAAAAAAATAGTTGCAGTTATATAAAGGATGAGGATTGATGTCATTCAAAATCAGATATATCATTCCCTGTATGTCAAACATTAATGTAAGTTATCATGCAAAAAGCAAATCTTTGGGATTGGGTTAAGGCTCTATTGTCTGTTGTTATTGTTTTTTTTGTTTCATTGAAATTTTACAACTCTACTTTTACAATGAATTTCGACTTCATTGCCTTGCTCTCAACTGTGCTTGCTTTATTTTCGGTTGGCCTATCAGCTGTTTTTTATTTCAAAGCGACTGAAACAAGCAACAGTTTTTATGATAATACATTTAAGTTCACAAAAGATATCGCAGGGTTACTTATTAGGATTGAAAGTGGTTTTGGTGAGAGGTTAAAGAGTTTAGATGAAAGCTATAATTCAATGAGGAGTATGATGTCTCCTGGGAAGAATGGCGATGTTACTGAAACAAAAGAAAAAATTGAATTAGAAGAAACTGAGCTTAATAAAGTTAAAGCTGAGCGCTCTAAGCTAATTGAGCAACTGCTAGAAAAAGCTAATCTTGAACATGAAGAAAAAGAAAAGATTCAGCATACTTTAAACTCGAAAGAAGAGGAGTTACAGAATCTTCAGTTTGAACTTGCAAGGTTAAATAAAAGATTGTTGACTGCGCAACTAAAAGACCGAGAGCAAGTCACCATGGCTGCAGATATGCCAGGACGCAACGATGCACAGGATAGGGTTGAAATGAATATGATTACTAGGGTGATTCCAGATTTAATGACTGCCATGGGTGTGCCTGACGGAAATTATAAAATAAACTTGCGAGATGTAATTAATTTTTTTAATCGAAAATATTGGAAAGATGGCCGCAGTCCCTTTTCTCAAGATATGGTTGAATTAGGTTATTGCAGTCCAGAGAGTGGTCTTAATTTTAGTGGCGCAAGATATATGCGCAATCTTATCAAATCCAAAATATAATGTATGGTTTTTATGACGGTGATGTAATTAAAATTATCACCGTCATAAATTTATTTGGTGTCGTTGTTAATACGGAAAGATAGCCATCTTTTTAAAATGGCACTTTTAGAGAGGCTATGATTGGTTACCAGTTTTATGCCATGGTAAGGTTTGTAGCCAGATTTTAATGCTTCCTCAGAAAAGTAAATTTTTAAATCTTTAGGATTAAAAGCTATCATTCCTAAATCAAATAAAGTATGTATGTCACTCCTTAATAATAACCCATTGCTAATATGATTGTGGCTGTCATTCCGATATGCATCGATGTGCGCAGCCTCGAGAATATCTACAAGCTCGCAACCAGTGACTGCGCATATGGGATTGGACTTTAACAGCTTATCCCGGAACGTTTTTTGTCCACGCCTTTGTTTGATTTGCCTATATGCAATTTTTCTTTGATCTCCTTCAAGTAAATCAGGCTGATCATTTTCAGCATCCTCTGAATTAAGAGGGAAAACTAATTCCGGTAGATTACCAATCAATTCTTTAGCCCAGTGAAGATTTACTTCTTGTATGGACAATTGGATATTGTAGCGTGGACTTTCTGTTTCTAGATTAAGTAAAGATACGTCTTTAAGTTCTTTGAAAAAGGAACCGTAGTTAGCTATAAATTCTGTTGCAGGTTCTAAAACTATTCTTCGTTCATCAAATTCATGCCCTTTGTCACAACGCCACCTAGGTTTTATTGTTTCTCTCGGGCGAATTTTTTTTGCATTACATTCCATATGGGGGCATTTATATACTATTTTATTTGTGCTGCGAGTTTCTAGCTTTTCTATAATAGATACGCCTAAAATTTTCTCTCTATCTCTGATTATTACAATGTCCCCTTGCTTCACCTTCTTGTGATTAGGTACAGAATCGTTATAACGATAAAAAACTGATGAGTCATCGTGGTAACCATCATTTCCCCAGTATCTAAGATCACCTTTCTCGATTGCTTTGAAGGACCACGCTTGCTGTGCCATGAACTTATCCTAATGCGTAAATTTATAGTTCGTTCTATCGAACAGCAAAGCATATTGATTTACAAGGATTATTATTCCAGTATGTATGACTCAAATCGCAAAACCTCTCCTTCTAACCAGTTGTTTACTTCTGTCATTCTTTTCTGTAGCGGTAGTAATTCATTCCTAACAAACACCATACTGGCCTTCTCTACATCCCCAAACCCCCCAACATTATTCGGCATTATCCCCATCATCTGCGGTGGTACGCGGTGCGCTGCCATCATGTCGTCCCGGCTTACGTTCTTGATGTTCAGAAACTCATCTTTTGCCGCCACCTCTGACAGCGGGATGATCTGAATGCCGTCTTTTTTTCCGTTGGGTGAGTACATGAACAGGTTGCGGAAGTTGCCCGGTCCCTTGGCACTTTTCATTGCCTGGCGGATGTTGTTTACGTCCTCCTGATTCTGCGCTGCATCGGTCATATACATGATAAAACCCGCATGGCTGCCGTTGATGTAGTACTTGCGGCGGAACAGCGTGGCGGACTCGTTAAGCAGCGCAGAAGGAATGGCGGACAGGTACTCCGGCAGGCCGTAAATCTCCTGGTTTAAATCCGGTTCCATCAGGTGAAAGATGCTGCCTTTGGTGAATTCATACGGCTGCGTGGTCATGCCGTACTGCACAAACCAGTAGGTATCCAGATCCAGACCACGGCGGGTATATTTCGCCAGCGATGGCTCCAGTGAAAGGATACCGCCAAGCCGGTTGGTGCGCTTCTCCAGATAGGCGTTACCAAACACCAGATAGTCCTGCACAAAACGGCTGAACGCCTGCTGGCTAAGCAGCGGATGCGGGATAAACGTGCTGGTCAGAATGTTGCGCTTAACGGCAATCGGTGAGCTGTGATGCACGGCGGCACGGTAGGTTCGCGCTAATCCGTCAAAGCTGACCGGCGGCTCATACCAGCGATCCATCGGCACACACTCCACGTAATCCAGCAGTTCGCGGCGGTCCAGCACCGGAATGGGATCGCCAAAGCTGAACGCCTCCGCAGAAAGGGTATTGCCTGGCTGCTCAACCGTATCCGTTGGCGCAATGCTGGTGAGGGCGTCGTGTTCACTCATCAAAAAATCTCCACAATATTGCTGGTATTGGCGGATTCGCCCTGCAGCGGTTCGTTAAACAGCGCGTGCATCGTTGCCCAGGCCAAATCGGCGTGGCTGGCTTCTTCGCTGCGGCTGGCTTCGTAAGTAGGGCGGTTGCCGCTGGCGGTGGTGGCGCGGCGGATAGCCATAAACGACTGCGCAATGTCGGTGTGCCCGGCGTCAAACTCCAGACGGCGGTGGCTGATAATGTCGTAGGCCTTGAGCACCAGGGCGTTTTTGACATTGGGGTTGTAGACAAACTCCCGCACGGCGGGAAAGAACGCTTTGACGTTCTCGTAAACACCGTGACCGACGCCGGTGGAGTCGATGCCGATATAGGTCACGTTGTACTGCTGCGTCAGTTTTTTGATGGCGTCCGCCTGCGCGCGGAAGTCCATGCCGCGCCACTGGTGGCGCTCCAGAATGCGGAATTTACCGCCCGGAACGGCTGGCGGTGCCACCACCACGCACCCGGCACTGTCGCCGTTCTGTGTACCTTTCGCCGGGTCATAACCGATCCAGACTTCGCGCCAGCCAAACGGTCGCAGCGCCAGCGCCTGAAAATCGGACCAGACTTCCCAGCTATCCACCATGCACGCCTGCAGCTCGCTGAGCGGGAACACCGACGCCAGATCGTCAATAAATTCACACATCAGCAGGTTCTGGTATTCATCCGGGCTGTATTCCATGCGCAACTGGTCGATGTCGAACAGGTTACAGCCGCCGCGCACCGCGTCCTCTACGGTGACGATCTGCCGATACTGCCCGTCCGGGCAAAGCAGGCCGGGTGCCAGATTGCCGTGGGTCAGGTCAATATCCACTTTGTCCGCTTTGGCGCGGCCCCGGTTGAACAGCGCGCCAGACCAGAACGGATAAGCGCTGTGAGTCAGGCTGGACGGCGTGGAAAAGTAGGTTTGGCGCCATTTTTTATGAATGGCCATCCCGGAGGCGACTTTACGCAGCTCCTGGAATTTCGGTATCCAGAAATATTCATCAAGATACAGATTGCCGTGGTAGCTCTGCGCCGTGCGGGCATTGGTGCCGAGGAAGTACAGGCACGCGCCATTGCTGAGCGTCATCGGGTCGCCTTTCAGCTCCACCTCAACCTCTTTGGCAAAGTCGATGATGTACTGCTTAAAGACGTGCGCCTGCGCTTTACTGGCTGACAGGAAAATCTGGTTGCGCCCGGTGGTGATGGCGTCAATCAGCGCCTCGCGGGCAAAAAAGAAAGTCGCCCCGATCTGGCGCGATTTAAGCAGATTGCGGATACGGTGGCGGTTGCCTGCGTTGAACCAGTGGCGCTGGTAATCAAACATGGAGCTGTGAAAAACGTCCTGCAGCTTCTCGATCTGCTCATCGGTAAAAACATTCTTTTCCGGCTGCCGGCGCGGGCCTTTGTTACGGTTGGCAACGTTCGGGTTTAAATCCGCTTCGTTCCCGCCATCATTGAATTTGCCGATCCGGGCATGACGTTCCGACTGGCGCGCCAGCAGGTCAATCTCTTTGAAGTCTTTCCCCTCTTTCTGCTCCTTCATGATGAGCTGGCAGTAACGCGCGGCGGTGGTGAGCTGCATCTGATCCAGCGGCCCAAAACTGCCCCACTTGTCGCGTTTCTTCCAGCTATGAACGGTTGCAACTTTCTCACCCAGCATTTCAGCAATGCGGGCGACGCGGTATCCCTGAAAATAGAGCAGCATGGCCTGCCGGCGGGGATCGAGGTCTGCGGGTGTCAGTGTGGTGTTCATGGCACAAGGTTACGGCCTTGAGTCAAGGCTTTCCCCGGCTTCGTTTTGTATAGCGGAGGGTACAAGCGCCGCGCGTTGTTTCACTCCACCATCACCGCAACCATAAGGCTCCAGTAAGTTTTTTAACGGAGCACGGTTCATGACAGTGAAAGCAAAGCGTTTCCGTATCGGGGTGGAAGGTGCCACCACCGACGGGCGCGAAATCCAGCGCGAATGGCTGGAACAGATGGCTGCCAGCTATAACCCGACTTTCTATACCGCGCTGATTAACCTCGAGCATATCAAGTCCTACTCCCCGGACAGCGCCTTTAACCGCTACGGCAAAGTAACGGCGCTGGTTGCCGAAGAGATCCAGGACGCTCCGCTGGCGGGCAAGATGGCGCTTTATGCCGATGTTGAGCCGACGGACTCCTTAGTGGCGCTGGTGAAGAAAGGTCAGAAGCTTTTCACCTCCATGGAGGTTAGCCCGAAATTTGCCGACACCGGCAAAGCCTACCTTGTTGGCCTGGCTGCCACTGACGATCCGGCGAGCCTCGGCACTGAAATGCTGGCATTCAGCGCCAGCGCCACGCATAACCCGCTGGCAAACCGCAAACAGAACCCGGAAAACCTGTTCACCGCCGCAGAAGAAACGGTGATTGAGCTGGAATTTCAGGACGACAAACCCTCGCTCTTTGCCCGTGTCACCGCGCTGTTCACCAAAAAAGAGCAGACCGATGACGCGCGTTTCTCTGATGTGCATAAAGCCGTTGAGCTGGTCGCTACCGAGCAGCAGAACCTGAGCGAACGCACGGACAAATCCCTGTCCGACCAGGATAAGCGCCTTTCCACGCTGGAGTCCTCCCTGCAGGAACAACAGACCGCCTTTGCCGAGCTTGAGCAGAAGCTGAGCCAGGAAGACAGCCGCAAAGATTACCGCCAGCGCGCGCCGGGCGGTGACGCACCGGCAGGCACACTGACCAATTGCTGATGGAGCATAAAACCCGATGAAAAAGAAAACCCGCTTTGCCTTCAATGCCTATCTGCAGCAACTGGCGCGCCTGAACGGTGTGGAGGTAAAAGAACTCTCCAGCAAGTTTACCGTGGAGCCATCCGTGCAGCAGACGCTGGAAGACCAGATCCAGCAATCCGCTGCATTCCTGACGCTGATTAACATCACGCCGGTTGCGGAGCAGTCCGGTCAGTTGCTGGGGCTGGGCGTAGGCAGCACCATTGCCGGAACCACCGACACCACCACCAAAGAGCGTGAGCCGACCGATCCGACGTTGATGGAGGACGCGGAATATAAATGCGAGCAGACCAACTTTGATACGGTGCTGACCTACGCCAAGCTGGATCTGTGGGCCAAGTTCCAGGACTTTCAGGTGCGTATCCGCGACGCCATCGTTAAGCGTCAGGCGCTGGACCGCATCATGATCGGCTTCAACGGCGAGAAGCGCGCCAAAACCTCCAGCCGTGCTGATAACCCACTGCTGCAGGACGTGAACAAGGGCTGGCTGCAGAAAATCCGCGAAGACGCGCCCGATCACGTGATGGGCAGCGCAACCAAAGACGGCGTAACCACTAAAGGCGCTGTGAAGGTAGGCAAGGGAGGTGACTACGCTAACCTGGACGCCGTGGTGATGGATGCCGTCAACGAGCTTATCGACGCCGTGTATCAGGATGATGACGATCTGGTTGTTATCTGCGGGCGCGAGCTGCTGTCCGACAAATATTTCCCGCTGGTCAACAAAGAGCAGGAAAACAGCGAGAAGCTGGCAGCCGATCTGATCATCAGCCAGAAACGTATGGGCGGCCTGCAGGCCGTGCGTGCGCCTTACTTCCCGGCGAATGCCCTGCTGATCACCCGTCTGGATAACCTCTCCATCTACTGGCAGGAAGACACCCGCCGCCGCTCTGTTATCGACAACCCGAAACGCGACCGGATTGAAAACTTTGAATCCGTTAACGAGGCGTATGTGGTTGAGGATTACCGCTGCGCGGCGCTGGTTGAAAACATCGAAATCAGTGATTTCAGCGCGTCTTTGGCCTCGTCAGAAACCCCTGAAACCGAAACCGGAGAGTAACGCATGAGCCTGAGTCCGGCACGGCAGCACCGCCTGCGCATTCAGGCCGAGCAGGCCGCCCGTGAGGGCGGCAGCGTTCGCCACACAACGGGCTATGACCTGATGCTGCTGCAACTGGCAGAGGACCGCCGCCGTCTCAAGGGCATCCAGTCCACGGTGAAAAAGGCGGAAATCAAGGTGGAACTGCTACCGAAATATGCCGCCTGGGCTGATGGCGTGCTGGCTGCCGACGGCGCGCAGCAGGACGACGTGCTGATGTACGTGATGCTGTGGCGTATCGATGCCGGCGATTATGCCGGTGCGCTGGAAATCGGGCGCCATGCGCTGCGCCATGGCTGGGTGATGCCGCTGGGCAATCGCAACGTGCAAACCGTTCTGGCAGAAGAAATGGCAGACGCGGCGCAAAGCGCGCTGCTTGCCGCCACCGCTTTTGATGCCGGTCTGCTCCTGCTGGCGCTGGATCTGACAACGGATTTCGATATGCCGGACCAGTCGCGGGCGCGCCTGCATAAAGCCATCGGACTGGTACTGAGTGAAAGCAACCCGGCATCGGCTCTGAATCACATCACCCATGCGCTGCAGCTTGATCCTCGCTGCGGTGTGAAAAAAGAAAAACAGCAACTGGAGCGCAGACTGCGCAACGACCGCTAAAGAACGTGCCCCGCGCACGGGCGGCACGGGGTGGCGAAAGGCATTGCCACATCAAAACCCCGTCCACCGCCCACTTATTCAGGAGAAACCCGCATGAAGTTTGTTGCCCCCGAACAGGCACCGGAGCAGGCGGAGGTCATCAAAAATACGCCGTTCTGGCCTGATGTGGATCTGTCGGAGTTTCGCAGTGTGATGCGCACTGACGGCACGGTGACGCAGCCACGTTTAAAGCAGGTGGTGCTTACGGCAATTTCAGAGGTTAACGCTGAGCTTTACGACTTTCGCCACCGCCAGCAAATGCTGGGTTATCGGGCGCTGGCTGAGGTTCCGACGGAAATCCTCGACGGCAAAAACGAGCGAATCCGGTACTACCACAACGCCGTTTATTGCTGGGCGCGCGCCGTGCTCAATGAGCGCTACCAGGATTACGACGCCACGGCGTCCGGTGTTAAGCGCGGGGAGGAACTGGCAGAGGCCAGCGGTGATCTGTGGCGTGATGCCCGCTGGGCAATCAGCCGGGTGCAGGATGCCGCGCATTGCACGGTGGAGCTTATCTGATGAAAGTGCGTGCGCACCAATATGACACGGTGGATGCGCTCTGCTGGCGGCATTACGGGCGCACGCAGGGCGTTACGGAGCAGGTGCTGCAGGCCAATCCGGGGCTGGCAGAGTATGGCCCACTTTTACCGCACGGGCTGCAGGTGGATCTGCCGGACATTACGGCAGCCACCACGATGCAGACCGTCCAGCTATGGGACTGAATGATGACGCTTGAAAGAATAAGTGCCTTTACCACGTACTGCATCGCCGTGGTGCTCGCGTGGCTGGGCGAGTTGTCGCTCAAAGATGCCTCTACGGTCGGCGGCGTGCTGATTGGTGTGCTGATGCTGGCGATCAACTGGTACTACAAGCACAAGACATACCTGCTGCTGCGCGCGGGGCAAATCACGCGGGAGGACTATGAATCCTTCAATCGCTAAGCGCTGCCTTATCGGCGCGGTGCTGGCTATCGCTGCTACATTGCCCGGTTTTCAGCAACTCCACACCTCCGTCGAAGGACTGAAACTGATTGCCGATTACGAAGGATGCCGGCTGCAGCCTTATCAGTGCAGCGCGGGGGTATGGACCGACGGAATTGGCAACACGTCCGGCGTGGTGCCCGGTAAAACCATCACGGAACGGCAGGCGGCGCAGGGGCTGATCACCAACGTGCTGCGCGTGGAGCGACGGCTTGAAAAGTGTGTAGCGCAGCCGGCGCCGCAAAAGGTCTATGACGCGGTGGTGTCATTCACTTTCAACGTCGGCACCGGCAACGCCTGCAGCTCCACGTTGGTTAAATTGCTGAACCAAAAGCGCTGGGCGGATGCGTGCCGCCAGCTACCGCGCTGGGTGTACGTCAACGGGGTGTTTAATCAGGGGCTGGAAAACCGCCGTAAGCGGGAAATGGCCTGGTGTCTGCAGGGTGTCAGCTCGTGACGCGCACGCTGGTGATGGTATTGGTGCTGCTGGCGGCGCTGGGCTGGCAGTCGTGGCGGCTCAACAACGCCAGCCACACCATCGAGACGCAGGGCGCGACGCTGGCAAGCCAGGCGCAGGAGCTGGCAAAGAAAAACAGCCAGCTGATCGGCCTGTCCATCCTGACCGAAACCAACAGCCGGGAGCAGACGCGGCTTTATGCAGCAGCGGAACAAACCACCGCGCTGCTGCGAAGTCGCCAGCACCGGATCGAGGAGTTGAAACGTGAGAACGAGGATTTGCGCCGCTGGGCTGACACTCCTTTGCCTGCTGATATTATCCGGCTGCGCGAACGTCCGGCCCTTGCCGGAGGTGCAGCTTACCGTGAGTGGTTGTCCGGGAGTGACGCAGTGCCGGCTGGAAAGATCAGCGCCGCGCAATAACGGCGATTTGAATGCGCTACTGGATGAAACAGAGGCCGCCTGGGCGCGCTGTGCCGACAAAGTGGACACGATAATTGCGTGTCAGGAGCGAAACAGTGAACAAGCCGCAGTCTTTACGCCACGCCCTGAATAAAGCAGTGCCTTACGTCCAGGACAACCCGGACAAGCTGCATCTTTTCGTGGATAACGGATCACTGGTAACAACCGGTGCCAGCTCCATGTCATGGGAATACCGCTATACCCTGAATGTGGTGATCGAAGATTTCAGCGGTGACCAGAATCTGCTGATGGCTCCGGTGCTGCTGTGGCTTCGTGCCAACCAGCCGGACGCCATTAATAACCCGGAGCTGCGCGAAAAACTGTTCACCTTTGAAGTGGATATACTGCGCAACGATATCTGCGATATCAGCCTTAACCTGCAGCTTACCGAGCGCGTGCTGGTCAGTGCCGACGGCGCGATCTCAACGGTTGAGGCGGAGCAGGAACCCGACGAGGCAGAAGAAATGTGGACGGTGAAACGTGGATAATCTGCACAAAGTGGATGACTGGCTAACGGCGCTACTGGCGAATCTGGAACCGGCAGCGCGTAAACGCATGATGCGCGAACTGGCGCAGGAATTACGCCGCAACCAGCAGAACAATATTCGGCTGCAGCGCAACCCGGACGGAACCGCTTACGAACCGCGGCGGGTAACTGCCAGAACCAAAAAGGGGCGCATCAAGCGCCAGATGTTCGCCAAACTCCGCACTGCCAAATACCTGAAAACTGCAGCCAGCGAGGACTCAGCCAGCGTGCAGTTTGCAGGACAGGTGCAACGCATTGCGCGGGTGCATCATTACGGCCTCAGTGATCGCGTTAGCCGTAACGGACCCGAGATCCGCTACCCACAGCGACGCCTGCTGGGTGTGAATGATGAGGTGGAAACCGTCACCCGCGACACCTTGCTGCGCTGGCTAGCTAGTTTTTAATTTACGTTAAATATTGGTAACTTTTTTCTATTTCTGATTTATTAAAAGCAGCGATTTTTTTATTTATATACAAATCAATAAACATAGCCTGTCCCATCATAAAGAAAAATGACAGGGATAAATAAACAATAGGTATTAAGATCATTAGACCTAGTGAGTTTTTATTAGCTACTTTGGATAGCTCGTCTTTTTTCTTGGGGTCTAGCATATATCCGCAAATGAATTCTTTGGTTTCAGGTTTTATTGATGTGATTTTATCTAATGCGCTTTTATTGATGCAAGTATCTGGCGAGATACTCCAGGTTGGAGCGTTTGGCTGATTCCTTGCTTCTTCCTGCTTTATCCAAAATGAGTCTTTAGTTTCTTTATGAGTGTAATCAATCCATTGTATAGGGCCACGAATAACGATATCGGTAAAATGATAAAAACCAATTAGGGATGTGAATATTATGGAGAAGCCAAAGCTAGCGAGAAATACTTTATTAAATTTGTTGTGTGGTTTGGTGCTTAACTTGTATCTGCAAAAGCTAAGCCTGATTAAGGGTTTTGCAATTCCTATATTAGATACCAAAAAATCTTCTTCTGAGTGAATTTTATTCAACCATGACCAAAATGAGGATACGCCACCTGCCAGCCATTTAAATATTAGGCCTCCAATCGCGGTGGCTAAGAAAGCGTTTATTTTATCAAATTCCATCTGGCATTCCTCTTTTTTAACTATCAGTGAGTATATGTATCAGAGACCAGACAATGAAGCACCGTTCTTTAAATATGAAATCACGGGCAATCTGACACCATGAACGCACAACTTACCGAAATCATGCGCCTTATCACCAATCTGATCCGCACCGGCATTGTGACCCAAGTGGACAGGGAAAACTGGCTGTGCCGGGTGAAAGTCGGCGAACTCGAAACCAACTGGATTAACTGGCTGACGCTGCGTGCCGGCGGTGCGCGTACATGGTGGTGTCCGTCGCCGGATGAGCAGGTGGTGGTGCTAAGCATGGGCGGCAATCTGGAAACCGCTTTTGCGCTGCCCGCGATTTATTCCAATCAATTTGCACCGCCGTCGGATTCCCTGGACGGCTGCGTGACGGAGTACCCGGACGGAGGCTGGTTTGAATACGAACCCGCCACCGGGCGCTGGTTCGTCAAAGGCATTAAATCCATGGTGATTGAGGCGGCAGACAATATCACCCTGAAAACCGGCGAGTTCGCGGTGGAAGCCAATACCACGCGCATTAACAGCGAGGTGGTGATCAATGGCGGCGTCACCCAGGGTGGCGGTGCCATGAGTTCCAACGGGATCGTCGTGGATAATCACGCCCACATAAAAGTGAAAGCGGGCGGTGATACCTCGGGAGGCCCGGTATGACACTCTATATTGGCATGAGCCGGAATGACGGGCAGACGATGACTGACACAGAGCATCTGCGCCAGTCGGTGCGCGATATTCTGCTGACGCCGCAGGGTAGCCGGCTTGCCCGCCGGGAATACGGTTCCTTGCTCTCCGCGCTGATTGACCAGCCGCAGAACCCGGCACTGCGCCTGCAGATCATGTCTGCAGTCTATGTGGCGCTGACCCGCTGGGAGCCACGGCTTACGCTGGATACCATCACTATCAATAGCAGCTTTGACGGCGCCATGCTGGTAGAGCTTACCGGTCAGCGTAATAGTGGCGCGCCTGTTTCCTTTTCCGTATCCACAGGAGCAGACAATGCCGGTTATTGACCTTTCCCAACTCCCCGCACCGCAGATTGTGGACGTACCGGATTTTGAGACGCTGCTGGCTGAACGTAAGGCGACATTCATTGCGCTTTATCCTGCAGAAGAACAGGCCGCCGTTCGGCGCACCCTGGCCCTTGAATCAGAACCCGTCACCAAGCTGCTGCAGGAAAGCACCTACCGCGAAATCCTGTTGCGCCAGCGTATCAACGAAGCCGCGCAAGCTGTCATGGTGGCGTATGCCATCGGCGGCGATCTTGAGCAACTGGCTGGCAACTACAACGTCAAACGCCTGACGGTAACACCGGCTGACAACAACGCCGTGCCGCCGGTTGCAGCGGTGATGGAAAGCGACGAGGCGCTGCGCTTGCGTGTTCCCGCTGCGTTTGAGGGGCTGTCCGTGGCTGGCCCGACGGCAGCCTATGAATTTCATGCTAAAAGCGCGGACGGGCGCGTGGCGGATGCCAGCGCAACCAGCCCGGCGCCGGCTGAGGTGGTGCTTACGGTTCTAAGCCGCGAGGGGGATGGCGCGGCAGAAACTGACCTGCTGGCGGTGGTTGAGCAGGCGCTTAACAGCGAAAATGTGCGCCCGGTTGCAGACCGTCTGACGGTACGCAGTGCCGAAATTATCCCCTACCGCGTGGATGCGACGATCTTTCTTTATCCGGGGCCGGAAGCTGAGCCAGTAATGGCAGCGGCAAAATCCAGCCTGCAGAAGTATATCGCCAGCCAGACACGGCTGGGACGTGATATCCGCCGCAGCGCTATTTATGCCGCGCTGCATGTTGAAGGTGTGCAACGTGTGGAGCTAGCGTTGCCGCTGAGTGATGTGGTGCTGGACAAGACGCAGGCGGCATCCTGCACGGAATGGCGCGTTACCAACGGGGGCACGGATGAATAGCCTGCTGCCGCCCGGTTCATCACCGCTTGAGCGCCGACTGGCGCAGAGCTGCAGCGCAATTACCGATTTGCAGGTGCCGCTGCGTGATTTGTGGAACCCGGCAACGTGTCCGGTCAGCTTTCTGCCGTATCTGGCGTGGGCATTCTCCGTTGACCGCTGGGACGAAAGCTGGACGGAGAGCGTCAGGCGCCGGGTGGTGCAGGATGCTTTCTATATCCATCAGCACAAAGGGACAACCAGCGCCGTGCGGCGCGTGGTGGAGCCGTTCGGTTTCCTGATCCGCATCATTGAGTGGTGGCAGATCGGCGAGACGCCGGGGACGTTTCGCCTGGACATTGGCGTGCAGGACCAGGGCATTACTGAAGAAACCTATTTCGAGCTGGAACGCCTGATCAGCGACGCCAAACCCTGCAGCCGTCACCTTGTCGGCATGTCCATCAACCTGCAGACCAGCGGGCCGTATTTTACGGGCGCAGCCAACTATAGCGGCGAAGAGATCACCATCTATCCGTACATCAATGAAACCATTATTTCCGGCGGCACTGCTTACGAGGGCGGCGCGGTCCATGCTACTGACACAATGAGAGTGCATCCATGAGCCAAAAATTCTATACCCTGCTGACGGAGATCGGCGCGGCAAAACTGGCAAGCGCCGCCGCGCTTGGTGTGCCACTAAAAATTACCCAAATGGCTGTGGGGGACGGTGGTGGCGCGCTGCCAACGCCCAGTGCCCAACAAACCACGTTGATTGGCGAAATGCGCCGGGCTGCGCTGAACATGCTGTATATCGATCCGCAGAACAGCAGCCAGATTATTGCAGAGCAGGTGATTCCTGAAACCGAAGGCGGTTGGTGGATTCGTGAGGTCGGCTTGTTCGATGACACCGGCGCGCTGATCGCCGTAGGTAACTGCCCGGAGAGTTACAAGCCGCAACTGGCTGAGGGCAGCGGGCGCACGCAGACCGTGCGGATGATACTGATTACCAGCAGTACGGATAACATCACGCTGAAGATTGACCCCTCCGTGGTTCTGGCAACCCGTCAGTATGTGGATGACAAGGTGCTCGAGCTTAAGGTGTATGTAGATGACCAGATGGCAAAACATCTTGCTGCTGCTGATCCTCATCCACAGTATGCGCCCAAAGAAAGCCCGACATTCACCGGCACGCCAAAAGCGCCGACGGCGGCGGCAGGAAACAGCACCACGCAAATTGCCAGCACCGCTTTTGTACAGGCTGCGATTGCAGCGCTGGTTGGCTCCTCGCCTGGGGCGCTGGACACGCTCAATGAACTGGCATCCGCGCTCAGTAACGATCCTGACTTTGCCACCACCATGACAAATGCCCTGGCGGGTAAACAGCCACTGGACGACACACTCACAGCCCTGAGCGGTAAAGGTGTTCCTGCTTTACTGAAATATCTTGGTTTGGCAGAAGCGAAATTTGTTACCAGCCGGGGCAGGAATGCAAATGGTGGCTGGGTTGTATGGTCAGATGGTGCCATTGAGTTATACGGAATGAGTGGTGTCCACGACAGAGGCAAAGCGACGATCACTTACCCAATCGCACTGCCTGAACTTTCGCGATACATCAGTATCGCTGAACGTATCTCGGGTGACAGGACTGATAACATGCTTCATGTTTCCATGATTATTGATAGTGAAGTCACTGCCTCCGGTTTTACCGCTCGTTGCCAGCAATATGATGGCACAACGTCGTCAAACTCATTCTCATGGAGGGTAATGTATGCGCCTGTTTAATCCGGTAACAATGACAGAGGTTTTACCTGGCTTTCATGATGTGACTGGTGCCGTGGAATTACCGGACGATAACTGGTTTTTCACAATGGTTGAGATCCCCGAAGGGAAACAATTGTCGGTCGACAAAAATGGCAGACCGGTACTGGTGGATGTTTCAGCCGAACGCAAGTGATTGAAGCCCCCGCCTCTGCGGGGATTTTTTTACCCCGCCCATTGTGCCATTCCTTAAACAAAGCCCGCCGCGTGCGCCGCGCGTATATCAACCAGAACATAGGCGCATCCCAGTAAACCAGAGAGACTGCCTTATGGCTCAGGATTACCATCACGGGGTGCGCGTTGTTGAAATCAACGAAGGCACCCGACCCATTACCACGGTGAGCACTGCCATCGTGGGCATGGTCTGCACCGGCGATGATGCCGATGCGTCTGTGTTTCCCCTCAATAAGCCGGTACTGCTTACCGATGTGCTGACCGCCAGCGGTAAAGCGGGTGAGTCCGGCACGCTGGCCCGTTCGCTCGATGCGATTGCTGACCAGGCTAAACCCGTCACCGTCGTTGTGCGCGTAGCGCAGGGTGAAAGCGAAGCGGAAACCACCTCCAACATTATCGGCGGCGTAACGGCTGACGGTAAAAAAACGGGTATGAAAGCGCTGCTGTCGGCGCAGTCGCAGTTTGGCGTCAAGCCGCGCATTCTCGGCGTGCCGGGGCACGATACGCAGGCGGTTGCCACGGAGCTGCTGAGCGTGGCGCAGAGCTTGCGCGGGTTTGCCTACCTCTCCGCCTACGGCTGCAAAACTGTGGAGGAAGCCATTGCCTACCGCGCTAATTTCAGCCAGCGCGAGGGGATGCTGATCTGGCCTGATTTCATCAATTTTGACACCGTGCTGAATGCAGATGCGACGGCTTACGCCACTGCCCGTGCGCTCGGTCTGCGCGCCAAAATCGACGAGCAGACCGGCTGGCACAAAACCCTGTCCAACGTAGGCGTGAACGGCGTTACCGGCATTTCCGCCGATGTGTTCTGGGATCTGCAGGACCCGGCAACCGACGCCGGGCTGCTTAACCAGAATGACGTGACCACGCTTATTCGCAAAGACGGCTTCCGCTTCTGGGGTTCCCGCTGCCTCAGTGATGATCCGCTGTTTGCTTTTGAGAACTACACCCGCACGGCGCAGGTACTGGCTGACACCATCGCAGAAGCGCACATGTGGGCGGTGGATGGCGTGCTTAACCCGTCGCTGGCCCGCGACATTATCGAAGGTATCCGCGCCAAACTGCGCAGCCTGAAATCGCAGGGCTACATCATCGGCGCAGACTGCTGGCTGGATGAGTCGGTGAACGATAAAGACTCCCTGAAAGCCGGCAAGCTCACTATCGACTACGACTACACGCCGGTGCCGCCGCTTGAAAACCTGATGCTGCGCCAGCGCATCACCGATCAGTACCTGCTGGAATTCTCCAGCCAGGCCAGCGCGTAAGGGGACACCATGGCTTTACCACGCAAGTTAAAACACCTGAACCTGTTCAATGACGGGAACAACTGGCAGGGCATCGTCGAGTCCCTGACGCTGCCGAAATTCACTCGCAAGTTTGAAAAGTATCGCGGCGGCGGCATGTCGGGCGCGGTTGATGTGGATATGGGGCTGGATGACGGCGCGCTGGACACGGAGTTTTCCATTGGCGGAATGGAGTCGCTGATCTTCAAACAACTGGGTAAACCGACCGCTGACGCTGTGCAACTACGTTTCACCGCCTCCATTCAACGTGATGACACTGGCGAAGTGCAGGCCGTAGAACTGGTCACGCGCGGACGCCCCAAAGAGGTGGATTCCGGCGAACTGAAAACAGGGGAGAGCAACGCCAGCAAAGTCAGCTTCACCAACAGCTACGCCAAACTGACCATCAATGGTGAGGTGCTGTACGAAGTTGACCTGATCAACATGATTGAAATGGTGAACGGTGTGGATTTGCTGGAAGCACACCGCAACGCCCTGGGCCTCTGATAACGCTTAACGGCGCGGGCTTCCGCGCACTGTTTCCGATTTAAGGACATAACCATGAGTGACAAAGCAAACGAAAAAACGGTGGTGCTGGATACCCCCATTCAGCGCGGAAAAAATCAGATCACAGAGGTGGTGCTGCGCAAACCGCAATCCGGCGCGCTGCGGGGCACCCGCTTGCAGGCCATCATGGATATGGATGTGAGCGCCATGATGACGGTGATCCCGCGAATCTCCACGCCCACACTCACCCCGCAGGAAATGGCAGAACTGGATCCGGCGGACCTCACCGCAATGTCCGTGGAGGTGGTCACTTTTTTGTTGAAGAAATCGGTGCTTGCCGATTTGCCGACAGTCTGACCGTTGATGACCTGGTGGCAGACATCGCCACCATTTTCCACTGGTCGCCGTCCGTCACTGACGCTATGCCGCTGGCTGAGGTGCTGGAGTGGCGGCATAAAGCGATCCTGAGAAGCGGGGCCAGCGATGAGTGACAACAACCTGCGTCTGCAGGTGGTGCTTAATGCGGTTGATAAACTCACCCGCCCATTCAAAAGCGCGCAGGCCAGCACAAAAAAGCTGGCTGCTGCGCTGAAATCCAGTAAAGACACGCTTAAATCGCTGAATGAGCAGGCCGGAAAAATAGATGGATTCCGCAAAGCGCGTTCACAGCTTTCCCTGGCTGAAAAGGATCTTTCAGCCGCAAAACAAAAAGCCGCAGCGTTAGCGATTCCGCACGCCGCGAATACGCGTGAAATGGCTCAGCAGATCAGGCAATTTGCACAGGCTAAAGCCCGCGTTAAGGCGCTGCAGAGCACATATGATGGCCTGCGTCAGTCCGTTCACCTCCAGCGTAAGTCGCTTAAAGAAGCCGGCATCGACACGAAAAACCTAAGCAGTGAACAGAGGAAGCTGCGTAAAAGCGCGGACCAAACCAGACAAGCGCTGGACAAGCAACAAAAATCGCTGAAACGGTTGGGGGAGCAGCAGGCGCGCATGAATGCCGCGCGCGCTGACTATTCCCGCCGTCTTGAAGTTCGGGATCGTATTGCCGGCGCTGGCGCCACCACCACCGCAGCGGGAATGGCAATGGGCGCGCCGGTCATGGCGGCAGTGAAAAGCTATGCCAGCATGGAAGATGCGATGAAAGGCGTGGCAAAGCAGGTTAATGGCCTGCGTGATGATAACGGCAACCGCACGGCCCGGTTCTATGAAATGCAGGACGCCATCAAAGCTGCCAGCGAACAGTTACCCATGCAAAACGGTGCGGTGGATTTTGCCGCACTTGTCGAGGGTGGCGCCCGCATGAACGTGGCGAATCCCAGTGATTCATGGGCCGATCAAAAACGCGATTTATTAGTCTTTGCTGCCACGGCTGCCAAAGCCTCCACGGCGTTTGAGCTTCCGGCGGACGAGCTTTCCGAAAGCCTCGGAAAAATTGCCCAGCTTTATAAAGTACCGACCCGCAACATTGAGCAATTGGGTGATGCGCTGAACTACCTGGACGACAACGCCATGTCAAAAGGGGCGGACATTATCGATGTTCTGCAGCGCATGGGCGGCGTGGCGGACCGTCTGGACTACCGCAAAGCCGCTGCGCTTGGTTCGACATTTTTAACGCTGGGTGCTGCGCCGGAAGTGGCAGCCAGTGCCGCTAACGCAATGGTGCGTGAGTTGTCGATTGCGACCATGCAAAGCGACCGGTTCATGGATGGCATGGATCTGCTGAAAATGAAGCCGGAAGTGCTGGAAAAGCAGATGACAAAGGATGCCATCGGCACTATTCAGCGCGTTCTGGCAAAGGTTAATAAGCTGCCGGTGGATAAACGCCTCTCAGTTATGACCATGCTTTTCGGCAAAGAGTATGGCGATGACGCCGCGAAGCTGGCAAACAACCTGCCGGAGCTGCAACGCCAGCTCCTGCTCACGTCCGGTAATGCTGCCAATGGCTCTATGCAAAAAGAGTCCAGTATCAATAAAGATTCGCTGTCCGCGCAGTGGCTGCTGGTTAAGACCGGGGCGGAGAACGCCTTTAGCAGTCTCGGTGAAACCCTGCGCGAGCCGCTGATGGCAATCATGGGCACCGTGAAGCAAGTCACCGGCGCATTTCGCCGCTGGATCGAAGAACACCCGAAGCTCGCCGGGGCGCTCCTGAAAGGTGTGGCTGCGCTGGCGTCGATTGCGGTTGTGCTGGGGACGGTGATGCTGGCGGTATCCGCTGTGCTTGGCCCTCTGGCACTGATGCGCCTGCAATTCTCCATCCTGGGCATAAAAGGCGGCGGTGCGTTTGGTCTTATCACCAAAGCTCTTGGCAGCGTGGGTAAGGGGATTGTGTGGCTGGGCCGCCTGATGTTCGCCAATCCGATCCTCGCGGTGATTGGGCTGATTGCCATGGCGGCTATTTACATCTGGCAGAACTGGGACACGCTGGGGCCGAAATTCAAAGCCATGTGGGATGCCGTTTGCGCTGCCACCACGGCGGCGTGGGAATGGATTAAACAGACCGCCAGCAACGCATGGGAGGGTATCAAATCCCTGTTTTTCAATTACACCCTGCCGGGCCTGATTGCCAAAAACTGGGAGGCCATCAAGAGTGGAGTGTCGCAGGCGTGGGCCAGTGTTAAACAGACCATTGCAGAAAAATGGGCTGCGATTCTGGCTGACGTTGCCGCATTGCCGGCGAAATTCCAGCAGATGGGCAGCGCCATCATTGACAGCATTCTGAACGGCATCAATGCGAAATGGGACGCGTTGAAAAACAAACTCGCTTCCGTCACGGATTACCTGCCGGACTGGATGACCGGCAATAATAGCGCAGCGGGCAAAACGCAGGTGCGGGTAGTTGGCGGCGCGGCAGTCGCTGCGGTTCCGTTTGCCGGCATGTATGACAGCGGCGGTGTCATTCCGCGCGGTCAGTTTGGCATTGTTGGCGAGAATGGCCCGGAAATTGTTAACGGCCCGGCACAAGTGACCAGCCGCAGGCGCACGGCGGCGCTCGCTTCGGTGGTTGCCGGCATGATGGGGGCTGCAGCCGCACCGGCAGAAGCCGTGCCGCTCCATCCGATGAGCCTGCCCGCAGCAGCATACCGTGCGCCGTCTGAGCCGACGACCCGCCAGTCGCCTGTGATGCATTTTGAAACCCATGCGCCGATCACCATCTATGCGCAGCCGGGGCAGAATCCGCAGGATATTGCCCGCGAAGTGGCAAGGCAACTGGATGAACGGGAACGTCGCATCCGGGCGAAAGCACGCAGCAACTTCAGTGACCAGGGGGGATATGATTCATGATGATGGTGCTGGGGTTATACGTTTTTATGCTGCGTACCGTGTCCTATCAGGAATTGCAGTATCAGCGCAACTGGCGGCACGCGACCAACAGCCGGGTGAACCGCCGCCCGTCGACACAATTTCTTGGCCCGGATAATGACTCCCTGACGCTTTCAGGTGTCCTGCTCCCTGAAATCACCGGCGGCAGGCTGTCATTGCTGGCGCTGGAGCAAATGGCAGAACGGGGTAAAGCATGGCCTTTAATTGAGGGCAGCGGCACTATTTACGGCATGTTTGTGATCGAGAACCTGAGCCAGACCAAAACAGAGTTTTTCGCCGGCGGTGAAGCGCGCCGGATTGAGTTTTCCCTGACACTGAAACGCGTTGATGAATCGCTGACCGACATGTTTGGTAACCTGGGCGATCAGCTTCGTAATCTGCAGGACACCGCCGCATCGACGATTGGCGATATCAAAAACACGGTGGGAGGATTACTGCCGTGAATTATGACCCTCATAGCAAAACGCCGGCTTTCAGCATCACCATTGCCGGCAAAGACGTGACGGAATTGCTTGATGCGCGCCTGATGAGCCTGACGCTGACAGATAACCGGGGCTTTGAAGCGGACCAGCTTGATCTCGAACTGGATGATGCCGACGGGCAAATTGTCCTGCCGCGACGCGGAGCGGTTATTAATCTGTCGCTGGGATGGAAAGGGCGGCCGCTTTTCCCCAAAGGGGCATTCACCGTGGATGAGATTGAACATACCGGCGCACCGGACAAGCTGACCATCCGCGCCCGCAGTGCCGATTTCCGCGAAACGCTGAACATCCGCCGGGAAAAATCATGGCACCAGACAACCGTGGGGGCGGTGGTAAACGAAATTGCTGCCCGGCATAACCTCAACATGGCGCTGGGTAAAGACCTGGCGGACAAAGTACTGGATCACCTCGACCAGACCAATGAAAGCGATGGCAGTTTCCTGATGCGGCTGGCGCGCCAGTTTGGGGCGATAGCGTCCGTAAAAAATGGCAACCTGCTTTTTATCCGCCAGGGGCAGGGAAGAAACGCCAGCGGTAAACCGCTGCCGGTTATCACTATAACGCGGCAGGCCGGTGACGGTCATCGGTTTACCCTGGCCGATCGCGGCGCGTATACCGGCGTGATCGCCAGTTGGCTGCATACCCGCGAACCGAAGAAGAAAGAGACAACCAAAGTTAAGCGCCGGCGAAAGAAAACCGCTGCGGCAAAAGAGCCGGAAGCAAAGCAGGGGGAATATTTAGTGGGTACGGATGAAAACGTGCTGGTTCTAAGCCGTACCTATGCCAACCGCAGCAATGCGGAGCGTGCCGCAAAAATGCAGTGGGAACGTCTGCAGCGTGGGGTGGCGTCATTCTCCATGCAGCTTGCAGAAGGACGGGCAGATCTCTACACCGAAATGCCGGTAAAGGTGAGCGGCTTTAAGCCGCCAATTGATGATGCAGAGTGGACCATCACCACGCTGACGCACTCCGTCAGCCCGGACAGTGGATTTACGACCAGTCTGGATCTCGAAGTGAAAATAGATGAGTTCGAAATTGAATGATTAGTTCCATATTGAGAACAATAAGGTATCATTATTGCGAACTGGTTAAGAATGAGGGCTGAAAATAATGATGAATTGTCCACTATGCGGGCAGGCCGCGCATACCCGCAGTAGCTTTCAGGTTTCCAGTGAAACCAAGGAACGATACAACCAGTGCACCAATATTGAATGCGGGCATACTTTCGTCACGCATGAAACCTATGTTCGCTCTGTGTGCCGACCGCAGAAAATCAGCGCGGCTCCGCCTCATCCAAAAGGAACGCAGGGGCAATTAGCTTATTGATTCTGACCCGCCGCTGGCGGGTTTTTTATTGCTTGAAGCTGTCATATTCAAACGCTGTCGGATTGTATTTTAGGCATATACTCTCAAATAAGAATTATCTTAAACAGCAAAGACTGAGGCTGGTCACTACAATTTTTTTGATTAATCTTTCCCGATGCATATTACGTGAGATGGATTTTATGGATGCAAAAATGATAGCGAAGGGCATTCTCGATGGCCTGGCTTCAATACCAGAGAGTGCTTATTTATCAGGAGTGAGAACGTGGGATTCACTGGGCGTTATAGACCGCAAGACCAGAGCCCGCAATGAAATTGAAAACGAGCGTTTTTTTCTTGTGCTCAAAAGTATGGCAACAAACGAATCACCGCTCAGACAACTTGTGTCCACTGTAATAACTGATTTTTATAAGAAGTTGGACGAAAAAGGCAAACAGGCCATTAATGAAAAGTTGCATTATGCTGATGCGAAATTGGGTAGTCGGGTAGGTGCTCAGGCTTTTATAACCCAGAAGATCGCAGAAATGATAATCCACCGTGTGCGCATGAAAAAAATCACACAGCGTCTGGTGCGTGTCGGTTCCGCTTTTACTTTCAATATTATTATGATTCAGGGGCTGATTGAGGAATCAGCAAGAGCATCGCGGCGGATGCAGTCCAGTTATCCAGAGACATATTACAAAGTATCTCCCATGAATCTGGATATGGTTTATTTTCTCGCTGAAAAAGAACTGGAACCTTATCTGATGTATATCCACAGTCACCCGATTCAGTGCAAAGGAATTGAGAATGAAATCTGCAAAATCCTCTCCCGCTAAGTTTTGCAAATTCATCGGGCTTCAATCTGCCAGTCTGGTTGAAGGGGTTTCGACCTGCATTTGTTCCTTTGCTGCTTTCGGTAGCCTGTTTGTTTTGGATGGCTGGTTTAAGTTGGCTGGATTTATAGGGTTCTTTATCCTGGCCTATCTGATCGCGTGGTTAATGGATGTTCTGAAAGGCGATGCGTAAAAGCATTTAGGCACAGAGGCGACACACAAACCAAAGGGGTTGAGTATTGACCCTGACCCGAAATCCTGTGCCATCCAGAAACAGAATGCCGGCATAATCTACACTCCCTGAACGGAGGTGGTGCCGTTGAAAAGCCTCCCGAACCGAACACTCACAGTCACCCCATGCAGTGTAAAGGGATACAGGATGAAATCTGCAAAATCCTCGCAAAATAGCGTTTCTGAAAAAATATGGGTGCATGCGGTCAACATGTTCGATGCTCTGGGGACGGGGATCTTGTCTATCGCGGCTTTTGCTTGCCTTATTGTCCTTGATGGCTGGGTTCTTAAGTTGGGCGGGTTTTTAGGCTGCTTTGCATTAATTTGCCTTGTTATCTTTCTGTCGGACAAACTTAAAGGCAAGGGTAAGTAATTTTACTGTGTCGCCACTTTGTCGCCTTTACTAAATTTCCACGACTGAAAGTGCTTGATTACAAAGACAATAAAATCAAGGCAACAAAAAACCCATCAACCTTGAACCTAAGCGGCGGGGTTGATGGGCTCCACAAAATGGGGACATCAAAGAAAAGCAGTGGCACTAGTTATGACTGACGCCCCACAAAAAAGTTCTGCGCATAACTGAAATATTTCTCAGCTTCAGACTTATCCGAGACCCGGCCAGATAATGATGATCAATGTCCCCGCAAGCGTCAGTAGAACGTTAGCGATGGCGTAGGTTCCCGCATAGCCCAGCGCCGGGATATTGCTGCGCGCTGTATCGCTGATGATCTCCATTGCCGGGGCGCAGGTGCGTGCGCCCATCATCGCGCCGAACAGCAAAGCACGGTTCATTTTCAGCACATACGCGCCAAACAGAAAACAAATTAACACCGGCACCAGGCTGACAATAAGCCCGGCAATCAGCATCTGACCGCCCACTGCGCCAAGACCGTTGCCGATGCCGCTACCGGCGCTTAAGCCCACGCCCGCCATAAATACCATCAGGCCAAATTCTTTCACCATCATCAGCGCGCCCTGCGGGATGTAGCCGAAAGTCGGGTGGTTGGCACGCAGGAAGCCAAGCATGATCCCGGCGAACAACAGGCCGGCAGCGTTACCCACGCCGAAGCTGAAAGAGCTGAACTGGAAGGTGATCATGCCGATCATCAGGCCAACAATAAAAAACGCGCAGAAGGCGAGCAGGTCGGTGACCTGGCTGTGAATAGAGATAAAGCCGATGCGGTCAGCAATGGTTTTTACACGACGCGCGTCACCGCTGACCTGCAAAACGTCGCCTTTGTTGAGCACAATATTGTCGTCAATCGGCATCTCGATCTGGCTGCGGATCACGCGGTTAAGAAAGCAACCATGATCGGTCAGCTTGAGCTGCGCCAGACGGCGGCCCACAACGTTGTGGTTTTTGACCACTACTTCTTCGGTGACGATACGCATGTCGAGCAGATCGCGATCGAACACCTCTTTGCCGTTGCGAAAACTCGGGTCAAGGCGCGCGTGGGCATCCGGGTAGCCGACCAGCGAAATCTCGTCACCCATTTGCAGCACGGCATCACCGTCGGGGCTGGCGAGAATGCCGTTGCGACGAATGCGTTCAATATAACACCCGGTCTGGCGGTAGATCCCGAGCTCGCGCAGGTTTTTACCGTCGGCCCATGCCACCAGCTCCGGCCCCACGCGGTAGGCGCGGATCACCGGCAGGTAAACTTTACGGTGCGCATCGGTATCCAGACCGCGTTCACGGGCGATCTGCTGGGCGCTGGTTTGCAGATCCTGGTGCTGCAATTTCGGTAAATAACGTGCGCCGAAAATCAGGCTCACCAGACCAATCAGGTACGTCAGGGCATAACCGAGGCTCAGGTTATCCAGCGCGCTGGAGAGTTGTCCACTCTCCATACCTGAATGGCGCAGCGTGTCGCCCGCACCCACCAGAACAGGTGTGGAGGTCATTGAACCCGCCAGCATACCCGCCGTCAGGCCAATATCCCAACCGAACAGTTTGCCAAGGCCTAACGCAATTAACAGCGCGCTGCCAACTAATACCAACGCCAGCATGAGGTAATTCTTGCCGTCGCGAAAAAAAATAGAGAAAAAGTTTGGCCCAGCTTCAACTCCGACACAAAAAATAAACAGCATAAAGCCAAGGTTAAGTGCGTCCGTGTTAATGCTGAAATGTTGCTGGCCTAATAATAATGAAACCACTAAAACGCCAATGGAATTACCGAGTTGAACAGAACCCAGTCGTAATTTACCGAGACAAAGTCCGAGTGCCAGAACGACAAACAATAACAGTATGTAATTCCCGTTTAACAAATCTGCGACGTTTATATTCACGGAGGCTAACTTCTTGTTTACTTGTAAGCTGTTGAAAGAAATGGTTATTTGAGCTAGTGTTTTGCTAATGCGCTGGCGTATGAAAAAAGCGGTGCAACACCAGACACTCCTCACAAAACAAAAACAGGCCGCTAGTTTAATCGTATTAGATTACAACGGCTAGTGAGAATCGCGTATTTACGTGGGTGCTTTTCTGGCACGGATTGCCGCAACGCTTTATCTGTCCGGACATTCTTTTGAACGAGTTGTTAGTGCGATAGAGAAAAAGTCAGGAGGCGTGTTTGAAGAACAGGCGAAGTCGGGTCGGCGTTATTTGCTGCGCATTACTTTTTATTGCGGTGTGTTTGTTGCTGGTCATAAATATGAAAGGCGCGCTACCCGTGTCTGGTAATCCTGAATTAGGCTTACTGCTTTTCACGCTTCCTGGTATTGTCGGTGGGCTGATTGCTCGCCGACGCAAAGCGATCGTGCCGCTTTTCGGCGCCGTGCTGGCGGCTCCATTCTGCTATGTACTGATTTACCTGCATTTAGCACCTTCGCAGTCGAACTGGCAGGTTATTGCCTGGTTGTTCAGCGCGATTTTCTGGTGCGGAATGGGCGGGTTATTCTATCTTTTCGTGCGCAAAATTCTGCGCTGCAAAAAATAAAACGCCCTCAATAAGAGGGCGTTGCTTGGCTCAGGCAAACAGGCCGAAATGTTCTTTGGCGTAGGCCTCGAAATCGGTGCAGCCGCCAATGTGTTTCTGGTCGAGGAAAATCTGCGGCACAGTTTCTACCGGTTTCCCGACGGTTTTTTCGAGGTCGGCTTTGGTGATGCCTTCCGCGTGAATATCCACGTAGCGATAGTTAAAATCGTCACGCTCGGCGGTCAGTTTTTCTGCCAGTTCTTTTGCGCGTACACAGTATGGGCAGCCAGGGCGGCCAAAAATTACAGCAAACATACTCTCTCCCAAATCTGAAGGTAACTGCCGGTTATCATGACCATAACTGCGCGTAATGAAAAGCAGGTTATGCCTGTTGCTTTAATCTTTACAACCTTTCAGCGCAAATTGCGGATACTGCGACGGCGCAGGCTTCGCCTATACTGAGGGACTTGTTTATTTGGGAGATTATTCATGACACCAACTATTGAATTGCTGTGCGCCCATCGTTCCATTCGCCATTTTACCGATCAGCCGATTACCCAGGCGCAGCGCGAGGCGATTATCGCCAGCGCGCAGGCGACATCCAGCTCCAGTTTTTTGCAATGCAGCTCGATAATTCGCATCACCGATCCGGCACTACGCGAGCAACTGGTGACGCTTACCGGTGGGCAGCAGCACGTGGCGCAGGCGGCGGAATTTTGGGTGTTCTGCGCTGATTTCCATCGTAATTTCCAGATTTGCCCAGAGGCGAATCCAGGTCTGGCGGAGCAGTTGCTGCTCGGCGTAGTCGATACCGCGCTGATGGCGCAAAACGCCTTCACTGCGGCAGAATCGCTCGGGCTTGGCGGCGTTTATATTGGCGGAATTCGTAACAGCATTGAAGCCGTAGGTGAGTTATTGCAAGTGCCAAAACATGTGCTGCCGCTGTTTGGCCTGTGCCTTGGCTGGCCGGCGGATGCGCCGGATAAGAAACCGCGTATGCCTGCGCAACTGGTGGTGCATGAAAACCGCTATCAGCCGCTGGATAAAGATGTGCTGGCGCAATACGACGAGGAGATCGCCCACTACTATATGACGCGCGACAGCAATACGCGGCGTGACACCTGGAGCGACCATATTCGCCGCACCATCATTAAAGAGAGCCGCCCGTTTATTCTCGACTATTTGCATAAACAGGGATGGGCGACACGCTAATTCCCGTTCATCCTGCACGTCGCTGCGTGTATCATACGCCTGCTTTGACAGGTCTTTTTAGAGAGGTGCAGGGTGAAAATTGCCATATTGTCCCGGGATGGAACGCTCTATTCGTGTAAACGCCTGCGCGAAGCGGCGATGCAGCGCGGTCATCTGGTCGAGATCCTCGATCCGCTTTCCTGTTATATGAATATCAGCCCGGCGGCTTCGTCCATTCACTATAAAGGCCGCCAGTTGCCGCATTTCGATGCAGTGATCCCGCGTATCGGTTCGGCCATTACCTTCTATGGCACCGCCGCGCTGCGTCAGTTTGAAATTCTTGGCAGTTATCCACTCAATGAGTCAGTGGCGATCACTCGCGCCAGAGACAAGCTGCGCTCGTTGCAGTTACTGGCGCGTCAGGGGATTGATCTGCCGGTAACCGGCATTGCCCATTCACCGGACGATACCAGCGATCTGATTGATATGGTCGGCGGCGCGCCGCTGGTGGTGAAGCTGGTGGAAGGGACGCAGGGCATCGGCGTGGTGCTGGCAGAAACCCGCCAGGCGGCAGAGAGCGTGATTGACGCTTTTCGTGGTTTGAATGCGCACATCCTGGTGCAGGAGTTTATTGCCGAAGCGAAGGGAACCGATATTCGCTGTCTGGTCGTCGGAAATGAAGTGGTCGCCGCCATTGAACGCCGGGCGAAAGAGGGCGATTTTCGCTCCAACCTGCATCGCGGCGGCAAGGCGCTGGTGGCACATATCAGCGAACGTGAGCGTGAAATCGCGCTGGCTGCCGCGCAAACGCTGGGGCTGGATGTGGCTGGCGTCGATATCCTGCGCGCCGAACGCGGCCCGCTTGTGATGGAAGTTAACGCCTCACCGGGGCTGGAAGGCATCGAAAAAGCCACCGGCATTGATATTGCGGGTCGCATGATCCAGTGGATCGAACGCCAGGCAACGCCGGGTTTTTGCCTGAAAACCGGCGGTTGATGTGATTTTCCCGCGCAATTAATGGTACGTTCTGGCCTTTTTGCGTAAGCTATGGCCAATTTTTTTGCTAAGAGAGCACTGCTTTATGGATTCACTCGTCGTTCCGGGTCTGGACACGCTGCGTCACTGGCTGGATGAACTGGGCATTAACTTTTTTGAGTGCGATAACTGTCAGGCGCTGCACCTGCCGCACATGCAAAATTTTGATGGCGTGTTTGATGCAAAAGTCGACCTTGTTAATGACGTTGTGCTGTTTACCGCCATGGCTGAAGTCAAACCGTCCGCGCTGCTGGCGCTGGCCGCCGATCTCTCCGCCATCAATGCCAGTTCTTTGACCGTGAAAGCGTTTCTCGACATTCAGGATGATAATCTGCCGAAGCTGGTGGTGTGCCAGTCTTTATGCGTCGGGCCTGGCATAACGTTTGAACAGTTCGCCTGGTTTATGCGCCAGAGTGAAGAGCAGATTTCCATGGTCATTATGGAAGCCAACGCACATCAACTGCTGTTCACGCCAGGCGAAGAAGAGATGGCGGCAGATGAAGAGTCGCACAATTTTCTCCACTGACTCTGCGCAGCATTAACGCAGTCGCTGCCATGGCGGCTGCATAATAAATATTTTTATTCTGCTATTAACCTTTCCTTAAAGAATTTTTCACCGCTATTCCTCGTGTAACGGCTTATCACATAGACGTATCCTGCATAAAAAATTGATAAAAGGCGTTTTTTAATCTGACCTATAGCCTCAAACCCTGGCTACAGTTATTCTTGCGATGCTTAAAACAGCATGCGGTGTCAGCCGGAAGCGTTTTCTTCTCCGGGACTGTGCAGAGTGACAAAATATGCATGATTCTTGCATATCTTATGATGCGTACATTTAGTTCGTATGTTAACGGACTTTCCAGAAGGAATGAGATATGACCGCCTTGAGCAAAAAATGGGTATCAGGTCTTGTCGCGGGTGCGTTGATGGCTGTCTCTGCCAGCACGCTCGCAGCCGAGCAAAAGACACTGCATGTTTATAACTGGTCTGATTATATTGCGCCGGACACCGTCGCGAATTTTGAAAAAGAGACGGGCATCAAAGTCGTTTATGACGTGTTTGACTCTAACGAAGTGCTGGAAGGCAAATTGATGGCGGGCAGCACCGGCTTTGACCTGGTGGTGCCTTCCGCGAGTTTCCTTGAGCGCCAGTTGGCCGCCGGGGTATTCCAGCCGCTTGATAAGAGCAAACTGCCGAACTGGAAAAACCTCGATCCGGACGTGTTGAAAATGGTCGCCAAGCACGATCCTGACAACAAATACGCTATTCCGTATCTGTGGGCAACCACCGGTATCGGCTATAACATTGACAAAGTGAAAGCCGCACTTGGCAAAGACGCGCCGGTAAACAGCTGGGATCTGGTGCTGAAACCGGAAAACCTGGAAAAACTGAAAAGCTGCGGCGTCTCATTCCTCGATGCGCCGGAAGAGATTTTTGCCACCGTGCTTAATTACCTCGGCAAAGATCCGAACAGCAGCAAAGCGGATGATTACAGCGTTGCCGCAACCGACCTGCTGTTAAAGCTGCGTCCGAACATTCGTTACTTCCACTCTTCTCAGTACATTAATGACCTGGCAAATGGCGACATCTGCGTGGCTATCGGCTGGGCGGGTGATGTGTGGCAGGCGGCAAACCGTGCGAAAGAAGCGAAGAATGGCGTAAATATCACTTACACCATTCCGAAAGAGGGCGCGCTGGCGTTCTTCGACGTCTTCGCAATGCCGGCTGATGCCAAAAACAAAGACGAAGCGTATCAGTTCCTCAACTACCTGATGCGCCCGGATGTGATTGCCCATATCAGCGATCATGTGTTCTACGCGAACGGTAACAAAGCCTCTGTTCCGCTGATCAGCGCAGAAGTGCGTGATAACCCGGCTATCTTCCCGCCGCCGGATGTTTTCGCCAAACTCTTTACGCTGAAAGTCCAGGATCCGAAAATCGACCGCGTGAGAACGCGCGCCTGGACTAAAGTTAAAAGCGGCAAATAATTCAATCACCTGAGTGGTGATAAGGCTGCACCGTGGCGGTGCGCCTGCCCCAAAAATGGACAGAGGTGATGCCGCCTCTGTCCAGTCATTTGTACGACAACTCGTTGAAACGGGTTGATGTTTTTGCCGGAGAGCACTTGAGTGAATGACGCTATCCCCCGCCCACAGGCGAAGAGCCGCAAGGATCTGACGCCGCTACTGGAAATTCGCAATCTGACCAAATCCTTTGATGGTCAGCACGCCGTTGATGATGTCAGTCTGACCATTTATAAAGGTGAAATTTTTGCCCTGCTTGGCGCGTCCGGCTGCGGTAAATCAACGTTGCTGCGCATGCTCGCTGGTTTTGAGCTGCCTACCCACGGGCAAATCATGCTCGATGGTGTAGACCTGGCGCATGTGCCGCCTTATCTGCGCCCGATCAACATGATGTTCCAGTCCTATGCGCTCTTTCCGCATATGACCGTGGAACAGAACATTGCTTTCGGCCTTAAACAGGACAAGTTGCCGAAAGCAGAAATCGCCAGCCGCGTGGCTGAAATGTTGCACCTGGTGCACATGAGCGAATACGCCAAACGCAAGCCGCACCAGCTTTCCGGCGGCCAGCGCCAGCGTGTGGCACTGGCGCGCAGCCTGGCGAAACGCCCGAAACTGCTGCTGCTGGATGAACCGATGGGGGCGCTGGATAAAAAGCTGCGCGACCGGATGCAGCTCGAAGTGGTGGACATTCTTGAACGCGTCGGCGTGACCTGCGTCATGGTGACCCACGACCAGGAAGAGGCGATGACCATGGCCGGGCGTATCGCCATCATGAACCGCGGTAAGTTTGTGCAGATCGGCGAACCGGAAGAGATCTACGAGCACCCGACCACACGTTACAGCGCCGAGTTTATCGGTTCTGTGAATGTGTTCGAAGGGCTGCTGAAAGAGCGTCAGGACGATGGTCTGGTGATCGACTCGCCGGGGCTGGTGCATCCGCTGAAAGTGGACGCCGATGCGTCGGTGGTGGATAACGTGCCGGTGTATGTGGCGCTGCGTCCGGAAAAAATCATGCTCTGCGAAGATCCGCCAGCCGACGGCTATAACTTTGCCGTCGGGGAAGTGGTGCATATCGCCTACCTTGGCGACCTCTCTATTTATCACGTGCGTTTGCAAAGCGGGCAGATGATCAGCGCCCAGTTGCAGAACGCGCATCGCTACCGTAAAGGCGCGCCAACCTGGGGCGATGAAGTTCGCCTCTGCTGGGATGCCGATAGTTGTGTGGTTCTGACGGTTTAAGGAGCGGCGATGAGTACACTGGAGCCACCGTCCCGCGTCGCAAAACCGGGCGGTTTTACGTTATGGCTGGGGCGCATGCAGATGCGTCACGGGCGCAAACTGGTTATTGCGCTGCCCTATATTTGGCTGACTTTGCTATTTCTGCTGCCGTTTTTGATTGTGTTCAAAATCAGCCTTGCAGAGATGGCGCGGCAGATCCCGCCGTATACCGATCTTATCGAGTGGGCGGA
This sequence comes from Kosakonia sacchari SP1, assembly GCF_000300455.3. NCBI lineage: Bacteria > Pseudomonadati > Pseudomonadota > Gammaproteobacteria > Enterobacterales > Enterobacteriaceae > Kosakonia > Kosakonia sacchari. The sequence goes on along the minus strand of NZ_CP007215.2, from coordinate 3,202,201 downwards.
CAGCCAACTGACGGTAACGCTGAATATCGGCAACTTCCTGCAACTTACCGACGACCCGCTCTATTTTGAAGCCTATCTGCAGTCGTTACAGGTGGCGGCGATCTCAACGATTTGTTGTCTGCTGCTGGGGTATCCGCTGGCCTGGGCTGTGGCGCACAGCAAACCGTCGACGCGCAATATTTTGCTGCTGCTGGTGATTTTGCCGTCATGGACCTCGTTTCTGATCCGCGTGTATGCGTGGATGGGGATCCTGAAAAACAACGGCGTGTTGAATAACGTCCTGATGTGGCTGGGCGTTATCGATCAGCCACTGACGATTCTGCATACCAACCTCGCGGTGTATATCGGCATTGTTTACGCCTATTTGCCGTTTATGGTGCTGCCGATTTATACCGCGCTGACGCGTATCGATTATTCACTGGTAGAAGCCTCGCTGGATCTCGGTGCGCGCCCGCTGAAAACCTTTTTCAGCGTGATTGTGCCATTGACCAAAGGTGGAATTATCGCCGGTTCGATGCTGGTGTTTATCCCGGCGGTTGGCGAGTTTGTCATCCCGGAACTGCTCGGCGGCCCGGACAGCATTATGATTGGCCGCGTGTTGTGGCAGGAGTTCTTTAATAACCGCGACTGGCCGGTAGCCTCGGCGGTGGCAGTGATTATGCTGCTGTTGCTGATTGTGCCGATCATGTGGTTCCACAAACATCAGCAGAAACAAGGGGAGGACCAGGCATGAACAACTTACCGGTAGTGCGCTCTCCGTGGCGCATTTTGATCCTCGTGCTCGGTTTTACGTTCCTGTACGCGCCAATGCTGATGCTGGTGATCTACTCCTTCAACAGTTCAAGGCTTGTCACCGTATGGGCAGGCTGGTCGACGCGCTGGTATGGCGAGCTGTTTCACGATGACGCGATGATGAGCGCGGTGGGTTTAAGCCTGACCATCGCGGCTTGTGCGGCGACGATGGCGGCGGTGCTGGGGACTATCGCGGCGGTGGTAATGGTGCGTTTTGGGCGCTTTCGTGGCTCAAACGGTTTCGCCTTTATGATAACGGCGCCGCTGGTGATGCCGGATGTGATCACCGGCTTGTCGCTGCTGCTGTTGTTTGTGGCGCTCGGCCATGCGATTGGCTGGCCTGCCGATCGCGGGATGCTCACTATCTGGCTGGCACATGTGACTTTCTGTACCGCTTATGTTGCCGTGGTGATCTCCTCGCGCCTGCGCGAACTGGATCGCTCCATTGAAGAGGCGGCAATGGATCTTGGAGCAACGCCGCTGAAAGTGTTCTTTGTCATCACGCTACCGATGATCATGCCGGCGATTGTTTCCGGTTGGCTTTTAGCGTTTACCCTGTCGCTGGATGACCTGGTGATCGCCAGTTTTGTTTCGGGGCCGGGAGCGACGACATTGCCGATGCTGGTCTTCTCCAGCGTGCGCATGGGGGTGAACCCGGAAATCAACGCGCTGGCGACGCTTATTCTGGGCGTGGTCGGGATTGTTGGTTTTATCGCCTGGTATTTAATGGCACGGGCGGAAAAACAGCGGATCCGTGATATCCAGCGTGCAAGACAAGGCTGAACTTATTAGAATCGTGAAATTGTGTTGCTGATGCCGCGCTTGTCGCGGCATTTTTCACAGGGAAATCATCGGATTGGGGTTCTTCAAGAAAACCGTTCACCACGCGAAATTGAATGTACCGGCACTGGTGCAGGTGGCGGCCATCGCCATTATTATGATTCGCTGCGTTGATGTATTGATGGTGTTTAATTTGCTGGGATGGCGCGGCCTGCTCGATTTTGTGCAACGCAGCGCGCAGACCTGGAGCCTGACGCTGGTTTTTCTTGGCAGCCTGTTTTTAGTGTTTGTCGAAATTCTTTGTGCTTTCTCGGTGGTGAAAGGGCGGCGCTGGGCGCGCTGGCTCTATCTCGGCACGCAAGTGGTGGCAACCGGTTATTTATGGGCCGCTTCGCTCGGGTATGGTTACCCGGAACTCTTCAGCATTGCCGGTGGTTCCCGACGTGAGATTTTCCACGCATTAGTGATGCAAAAACTCCCCGATCTGCTGGTGTTATTCCTGCTGTTTGTTCCCGCGCCCAGCCGACGCTTTTTCCGCCTGCAATAACGGTGGTACAATCCCGGCCCCGCAAAATGAAAGGCTTTACTATGCAGTGCGCTCTCTTTGATGCTGGTCGTTGCCGTTCCTGTCAATGGATAGAACAACCGGTCTCGCAGCAACTTACCGCGAAAATGGACGATCTCCACACGCTGCTGGATGGCTTGCCTGTAGCGCAGTGGTGTTCGCCAGTGAGTGGCCCGGAGCAGGGATTTCGTAATAAAGCCAAAATGGTGGTTAGCGGCAGTGTGGAAAAACCGCTGTTTGGCATGTTGCATCGCGACGGTACGCCCGAAGATTTGACCGAGTGTCCGCTCTACCCGCACTCTTTCGCCCCGGTTTTTGCCGCGCTCAAACCGTTTGTTGCCCGCGCCGGGTTAACGCCTTACAACGTGGCGCGTAAACGTGGTGAGCTGAAATACCTGCTGCTGACCGAAAGCCAGCAGGATGGCGGCATGATGCTGCGCTTTGTGCTGCGCTCAGAAGCGAAACTCGCGCAATTGCGCGCGGCCTTGCCTGTGCTTCAGGCGCAATTGCCGCAACTGAAAGTGGTTTCTGCCAATATCCAGCCGGTACATATGGCGATCATGGAAGGTGAGACGGAGATTTTTCTCACCGGGCAGCAGGCGCTGGCGGAAAACTTTAACGGCGTGCCGCTGTGGATCCGCCCGCAGAGCTTTTTCCAGACCAACCCGACCGTTGCCAGCGCGTTGTATGCGACCGCCCGCGATTGGGTGCGAACGTTGCCGGTTACCCATATGTGGGATCTGTTTTGCGGCGTCGGCGGTTTTGGTCTGCACTGCGCGACGCCGGAGATGCGCCTGACCGGTATTGAGATTGCCCCGGAAGCGATTGCCTGCGCCACACAATCAGCGCAGGCGCTTGGTTTACAAAACCTGCACTTTCAGGCGCTGGATTCAACCCAGTTTGCTACCGCTTCGCACGACATTCCTGATTTGGTGCTGGTCAACCCACCGCGGCGCGGAATTGGTGCGGCGCTGTGCGACTATTTAAGCCGCATGGCACCGCCGTACATCATCTACTCCAGCTGCAACGCCAGCACGATGGCGAAAGATATTCGTCTGCTGTCGGGGTATCGCATTGCGCGCGTTCAACTGTTCGATATGTTCCCGCATACCTCGCATTACGAGGTGTTGACGCTGTTGGTGAAGCAATAAAAAAAGCCGCGAGAGCGGCTTTTCTGTCAGAACCAATATGCGTTACTGCGGGAACCACTGATCGCTGATTTTCTGATAAGTACCATCAGCTTTAATCGCTTTCAGCGCGGCGTTCAGTTTTTCCAGCAGCGCTTTGTTATCCGGGCGCACCGCAATGCCAAGACCCGTGCCGAAGTATTGCGGATCGGTCACTTTCGGTGTCGCTACGCCCAGTTGCGGGTTGGTTTTCAGCCACTCGTTGACCACGGCGGTGTCACCGAACACGCCATCGATACGGCCATTTTTCAGGTCGATAATCGCATTCTGGTAGCTGTCATAAGCCACGGTTTTCACTTCCGGGTGCTTATCCTGCAGGTATTTCTGGTGCGTGGTGCCGTTTTCCATGCCGATACGTTTGCCTTTCAGATCATCAAAAGATTTAAAGGCATCTTTTTTGGCGATTACCAGCGCAGAGTTAGCGTAGTACGGGTCAGTGAAAGCGACCTGTTTGCTACGCTCCGGGGTGATATCCATACCGGAAATCACTGCGTCATATTTTTTGAATTTCAGCGACGGGATCAGGCTGTCGAAGGCGTGGTTGGTGAACGTACAATCGGCCTGCATCTGTTTGCACAGCGCGTTTGCCAGATCGATATCAAAGCCGACGATTTTGTTGCTCGCATCCATCGATTCAAACGGTGGATAAGTGGCAGAAACACCGAAGTTAATTTTATCTGCTGCAGAGGCGCCAGCGGCGAACGAAGCGAGAAGGGCGGCGAGTATCAGTTTTTTCATTATCGAACTCCTGTCGGTCAATCTTATTGTTGTTGCCGTGTCTAAAGCGTGACGCTAACCATGCCATTAAATGAATTTATATTCAATAAAAATGCTTAAATATATTTTTATGGAAATAAAAAAGGCGAGTAATGAAACCATTAGCTCGCCTTTGTTTACTATTTATGCAATTAATTGCGGCGTTCGAAGGCCAGCGCTTTACGCTCAATCAGACGCATCATCAGCGTTAACAGACCGTTGACCACCAGATAAATTAACCCCGCGGCACCGAAAACGGTGACGTCATAAGTGCGCCCGTACAGAAGCTGACCATGGCCCATGACTTCCATCAGCGTGATGGTGTAGGCCAGCGAGGTACTTTTAAACACCAGCACTACTTCGTTGGAGTAGGACGACAGCGCGCGTTTAAATGCATAAGGCAGCAAAATCGCCAGCGTATCTTTCTTGCTCATGCCGAGCGCGCCGCAGGATTGCCACTGCCCGTCCGGAATAGCGCGAATCGCGCCATAGAATAGTTGTGTGGTGTACGCCGCACTGTTCAGCGACAGCGCCAGCAGCGCGCACAGCCACGGTTCAGAGAGCAGATGCCAGATAACCGGATAGTTTTGCAGCGACGGGAACTGCCCCGGACCGTAGTAAATCAGGAAGATCTGCACCAGCAGCGGCGTACCGGTGAACAGCGTGATATAGCCGCGCACAATGTGCGTCAGCACTGGCGTTTTCAGCGTTAACACAATGGTGAACAGCAGCGATAAGATCAGCGCCACAATCAGCGACGCCACGGTGAGCGTCAGGCTGGTGTGCAGGCCTTTGAACAGCTCTGGTAAAAACTCGAGCATTATTCCGGCCTCCGTTCAAAGCGGGTTGCGCGCATATCGATGCGTTTAAGCACCCACTGGCTTAACAGGGTGATAACCAGGTAAATCACCGCCGCCACGATATACCAGGTAAACGGCTCCTGCGTACGGGTAGCAATGCTTTTGGTTTGCAGCATCAAATCGTTCACGCTTATCAGCGATACCAGCGCGGTATCTTTTAACAACACCAGCCACTGGTTACCCAGCCCCGGCAGCGCGTGACGCCACATTTGCGGCATCACCAGGCGGAAAAAGATAGCCCCTTTTGACAAACCCAGCGCCTGACCAGATTCCCGCTGTCCGTCCGGTACGGCTTTCAACGCACCGCGCAGGGTTTGCGAGGCGTAAGCCGCATACAACAGGGAGAGCGCAATCACACCGCACAGAAACGGGCTGACATCAAAGTTCTCAATCTGCATCTGCACCGGGATCTGCACCACGCCCAGATTGATGGTGAAACCATCAGAGAGCGTCAGCAGCAGCTGTGACGAGCCGAAATAGATAAACAGAACCACCAGGATCTCCGGCAAGCCACGCAGCACGGTGACCAGCGCGGTGCCAATCCAGGCAATAGGGCGCCACTTTACGGACTCCCAAACGGCAAAGATCATCGCCAGAATCAGGCCGATGATCAGCGCACAAACGGCAAGGCCGACGGTCATCCCGGCGGCGCTTGCTAATGGAAACATTTCGTTCATTAAGGATTACTTCTGGAACCATTTGTTATAGATGGTCTGGTAAGTCCCATCTTTCTTCACTTTTTCCAGCGCGGCATTGAATTTCTGCTGCAGATCGGTGTTGCCCTGACGTACTGCGATACCCAGACCAGTACCGAAGTACTCTTTGTCGGTTACTTTATCGCCAACTGCCGCCAGTTTCGCGTCCGCTTTCAGCCATTCTGTGACCACCGCAGTGTCACCGAACACGGCATCAATACGGCCGTTTTGCAGATCCAGACGCGCGTTCTGGTAGCTGTCGTAAGGAACGGTGGTGATTTCCGGGTGCTTGTCGTTAATGAATTTCTGGTGCGTGGTGCCGTTCTGCACACCAACACGTTTGCCTTTCAACTGGTCAATGCTGGTGAATTTACCCTGCTGACCGACAAACAGCGCGGAGTTGTCGTAATAAGGCGTGGTGAACAGCACCTGCTTTTCACGTTCCGGGGTGATGTCCATACCGGCCATCACCGCGTCGAAACGGCGGAATTTCAGGCTCGGGATCAGGCTGTCAAACGCCTGGTTGGTAAAGGTACAGGTCGCGTCGATCTCTTTACATAGTGCGTTCGCCAGATCGACATCGAAACCGACGATTTTGTTATTCGCGTCGGTGGATTCAAACGGAGGGTAGCTCGCCTCGGTAGCGAAACGGATAGTCTGGGCTGCTGTAGCGGTAAGGCTTACGCTTGCAAGTAGTGCGGCAATCAGTACTTTTTTCATTGTCATTAATCCCGATTCTTCAGTGAGATAGGTAATATTTAAACGCGTCGGTCTGCGGCACGGCAAAGCAGCCCGCATCCCCTTGCTCAACAATGTGACCATTTTCCATGTACACCACGCGGCTGGCGGTTTTACGCGCCACTTCCACTTCGTGGGTCACGATAACTTGCGTGATGCCGGTTTCAGACAGCTCACGAATGATACTGACGATTTGCGCGGTGATTTCCGGATCGAGCGCGGCGGTAGGTTCATCAAACAACAGCACCTGCGGCTCCATCATCAGCGCGCGGGCGATAGCGACACGTTGTTGCTGACCACCGGATAAATGCAGCGGAAAACGATCGCTATACGGTTTAAGGCGTAAACGCTCCAGCAGCTTCTCGGCACGCGCCAGCGCTTGATCTTTGCTTAAACCGAGCACGCGGCACGGCGCTTCAATCAGGTTTTGCAGCACGGTCAGATGCGGCCAAAGATTATATTGCTGAAATACCATGCCCACGTTCTGGCGCAATTCGCGAATCGCTTTATCAGACGGGGTTTTGGCAAAATCGAAGTGATTGCCTGCAATGCTTAACTGGCCGGAACGCGGCATTTCGAGCAGGTTGAGTACGCGCAACAGCGAACTTTTACCCGCACCGCTTGGGCCGAGCAGCACCAGTGTTTCCCCTTGCGGGCAATCCAGTGTGATATCGAACAGCGCCTGGTGTGCGCCGTAAAAGCAATTGATGCTGTTTAATTTAATACTCATCGAAGCAGTCTGATAGCAATTGAGGCCGCAAATAGTAACGTTGACAGAATAGTTATGCAATATTTGTGCGTTAAAACTTAAAAATAAACCAACTTCCTACATAAAGTTAGCACAAAATACCGAGCGGTGCGGGAACCAGGCATAAATGTCGGCATTCACCGTGGAATGCCAGACATTTTACGGGGGTTATCTATTGCAGCATGAAATAATTACCGATGTTCTACCGACTGACGTAGCGTTCCGGCGGGCGCATGAACGGTGCCGCCGAGATAGCGCACATCGTCTACCGCCCAGCACTGGCCTTCGCGGATCATCAGCACTTCATCCCGCCAGCTTTGGTCACCTTTGGTGAGCGTGACGCGCAGCGGAATATTTCGTGCATCGGTATTCGGAATGGTCGATGCGCTGGCGACGTCAGCCTTTTCAGGGGTGACGTTGCGGCTGGAGAACGGATCCGCTTTTAAAAGCGTGGCATTGCGTGAATCACGGCTGGCGGCGGTGAGCATTTTGCTCAGATCATCGCTCAGATAGGGGCGCAGCGTAGTCCAGTCGTTACCGGGGTGCGCGATGCGGTAGTCATAAAATTGCTGTGCTACGGAATCCGGGCCGCCTTCCACACACGGGCCAACGCGCGCGCCCGTATCCTTAAATGCAGGCGTTACCGTGGTGCAGGCGCTCAACAGCAGCGCGCATGGCAAGGCGAGAGTCAAAACTGAATAGCGCATATTGATTTCCTTATTTCTCTTCAGAAGTCACGACCTTTCAAGAATAGTGTATTGATCTGATAATGTGTGGTGTAACGCATTGAACGTTAAAAGGAGAAACCGATGCAGTTTTCAACCACACCGGCGCTGGAAGGGCAACCGATTGTCGAGTACTGCGGGTCGTTACCGGGGAAGCGATTCTCGGGGCGAATATTTTTCGTGACTTCTTTGCCGGCATCCGCGATATCGTTGGCGGCCGCTCCGGCGCTTATGAGAAAGAGCTACGCAAGGCGCGTGATATCGCGTTTCGCGAACTCGGCGAGCAGGCTAAAGCGCTGGGTGCAAACGCGGTGGTGGGCATTGATGTTGATTACGAAACGGTGGGCAAAGACGGCAGTATGCTGATGGTGTGCGTCAGCGGTACGGCGGTGAAAACGCGGGCATGAAAAATATCGCATTACTGTTGCTGGCACTCCTGCTCGCAGGTTGCGCCAGTGAAAAAGGCATTATTGATAAAAACGGTTATCAGCTTGATACCCGGCGGCAAGCGCAGGCGGCGTATCCGCGAATTAAAGTGTTGGTTATTCATTACACTGCCGATGATTTTGATGTGTCGCTGGCCACTCTGACGGATAAGCAGGTGAGTGCGCATTACCTGATCCCGGCAGAACCACCGCTGCATCACGGTAAACCGCGGATCTGGCAACTGGTGCCAGAGCAGGAGTTAGCCTGGCACGCAGGGGCAAGTTTCTGGCGCGGCGCGACACGCATCAACGATACCTCCATCGGTATTGAGCTGGAAAATCGCGGCTGGCAACGTACCGCTGGCGGAAAACAATTCGCACCTTTTGCGCCCGCGCAAATTAATGCATTGATTCCTCTGGTAAAAGATATAATCTCGCGCTACAACATTGCGCCGCAAAATGTTGTCGCACATGCGGATATCGCACCGCAGCGTAAAGACGATCCCGGCCCGTTGTTCCCGTGGCAAACGCTGTTTTCCCACGGGATTGGCGCCTGGCCGGATGCGCAGCGTGTGGCGTTTTACTTAAATGGTCGTTCTGCGCATGAGCCGGTAGATACGACTTCCCTGCTTGATTTACTGGCGCGGTACGGTTACGACGTGAAACCGCAGATGTCGCCCGCAGAGCAAAAACGGGTAATTATGGCGTTTCAAATGCATTTCCGTCCGGGGCTGTGGAACGGCATTGCTGACGCTGAAAGCCTGGCGATTGCCGAGGCATTACTGGAAAAATATGGCCAGGCGGGGTAATTCCCACGGCTTTTTTATGACGAGGTCAATGGAGATGAGGTTTCGCATCCTGTCAGGCGCGCTGCTGATGGCGGCTTTTTCTGCCCATGCCGCGCCAAACCCGGTGACGGTGTTCAGTTGTGCTTACTGGGATAAATCCACGGATAACGTGGAAAAACTCGATAAATGCGTTGAAGTAAAAGACGGCAAGCTCAAATTCCTGCCTGCGTTGTTTGCGAAAACTCGCGACGTCGAGGGGATGTCGTGGGTCGGTCTGTATGATTATATGCGCGCAGCCGGATTGATGGACGCCGATTACTATGTGCGTTCGCCGGACAGTTACCTTTCCGTTGTGCACTTTGATAATGGCCCGGACTGGTTTGTTGAAGGGCTGGTGCGCTCGCGCCAGAACGGCAAAGTAGGCTACTGGGACGACAATTTCCGTAACCGCATCGCGCCACAGTTCGATTACGGCTGGCAGTTTAAAGAGGGCAGAGCACTGGTGTGTAACGGCTGTAAACCGCAAAAGGATGGCGAGCATACCGCGCTGATCGGCGGGGAGTGGTTCTATATCGATAAAAGCGGGCAGAAAATTTCTGACGTCAAATCCGGCCCGTTTTAAATCATTCAGCGGTGCAGTTTGCCGTGGTCTTTTAACCAGTACGCCGTGCGTTTGATGCCTTCATCCAGCGTCACAATCGGCGTATAGCCCAGTTCCTGCTGGGCGCGGCTGATATCCAGCGTGAAATCAAAATTGAGCTTCGACACGCCATAATGGGTGAACGCAGGTTCTTTGGCGCGTTTATCACCGAAATGCTCCATGCTGCGCGCTACCATATCCAGCATCGCGTAGGGCACCGAGCGAATCCGGCAGTGAATACCCAGTTCATCAATTAATGTCTGCACGATGCTGCGCAGCGAGCGCGGCTCGCCGTTGGTAATGTTGTACGCCCGCCCGGAAGGCAGCTTATCGCACTGAGGCTGGCTGGCGAGCCACATCGCCTGCACCGCGTTTTCGTAATAGGTCATATCCACCAGCGCATCGCCGCCGCGCGGCAGCAACACGCTGCGGTAGTGGTGCATCATCTGCGCCAGACGCGGAATAAAGACTTTATCGTGCGGACCAAACAGGCTTTGCGGGCGCAGAATAGTGAAACGGGTGTTGGGGTTAGCCTGCGCCAGCAGATCGATCACCTGTTCCCCGGCCGCTTTGCTGCGGGCAAATTCGTTGGCGAAACGCGCCGGGCGAAAGTCTTCACTGATTTCGCGATGGTGGTGATAGTCAAAATAGAGCGAAGGGGAGGAGATATGAATAAAGTTGCGTACGCCCCAGGCGACGGCCCACTCACCGAGACGGCGAGTCGCGCGCACATTTGCCAGATCAAACGCTTCCTGGGTTCCCCACGGTGACGTGAAGCTTGAGCAGTGCCACAGCGTGTCGATCCCGGCAAGCATCACTTTTGCCTGCGAGGAGACCAGCTCGGTCAGATCGGCGTGCACAAATTCAGCGCCCATTTTACTGAGTAACTTGCCCATGGCTTCGTTACGACCAGTGGCCCTGACGATAATTCCTTTTTGCCGCAAATACTCGACCGCGTTTCGGCCTAAACCGCTGGTTGCGCCCGTGACCAGTACTTTCATATCGATCCATTGTGTTGAAAAGGCTTTATCGCGGGCATTCTTCCGTGAATTACGCTCTGATGCAATGGGATGACGAAAAGAAAAGCGGTGAAGCTCAGACTTTTTCTCTATTTTGTTCTGCAAGATGGGCAATGCGCTGCGCCATGCCGCGAAAAATAAACAGATGTGCCGGGAACATCAATAACCAGTACCACAGCCCCGGCATACCGTGCGGATGCCACCATGCGCGGACATCCAGCAGCCGGTGATCGCCTTTATCGGTCAGCGTAAAGCTGAGCCGCCCAAGCCCCGGCGCCTTCATACCAAACAGCAGCGCCAGTTGCTGCTCTGGCTCGACAATGATCACTTTCCAGCTATCAACTGCGTCACCGGTTTGCAAAAACGGGTGCGCAGGTCGACCACGCGGCAATTTGTGACCGATTAAATTATCCAGCAACGCCCGGGTTTGCCACAGAATGTTGCCGAAGAAGTAACGCTCTGTGCCGCCGATACGGTTAACCACTTCCCACAATGCGCTCAGACTGGCAGTGGTTTTCACTGTGTAACCCGCTTGTTTTGGGTAGTAACCATATTGTGGACGCCAGCGGGAAAACGCCTGTGGGTCGTAACCCCAGTCGCTGGAGTTGACCAGTTTTTCCTCTTCCTGCAGGGTACGGCGCACCGCGTCATCAAACGGGATCAGCGTCTGCGGGATCAGGCGGCGCAATTCGGTATCATCTGCCAGCAAATCATGCTTTAAGCCCTGAATTAACGCTTTGGCGATGGTCGGCGGTACCGAGGTAATGAGGTGTAAAAACCAGACGGAAATCAGCCGGGTAGGGAGGGGGAGCGGGATCAACGGGCGATGAACGCCGCTTACGCGCATAAAGTGATTGAACTGCTGCTGATAGCTCAGCACTTCCGGCCCGGCGGCCTCAAACACCCGGTGTTCCTGCGCGGGGTGCTGAAGCAGTTCGACCAGATAATGCAGTAAATTTTCCAGCGCAATCGGCGTGGTGCGTGAGCGCACCCAGCGCGGCGGCGTTAATACCGGCAGGTTAAACACCATGTCTCGCATCACTTCGAAAGCGGCGGAACCTGCACCAACAATGATGCCGGCGCGTAATTCGGTAACGGGAATGCCCGCCGCGCGTAGCAAATCGCCGGTGTATTGCCGGGCCAGCAGGTGGTCGGAATTCGTTTCGCCCTTCGCCTGCAACGAACTGAGAAAGATAACCTGCTTAACCGACGACCCCTGCAGCGCATCGCGCACATTCAGCGCGATTTGCCGCTCGTGGGCGACGAAATCACCGCTTTCGCCCATGCTGTGCACCAGATAATAGACCGTATCGACATCAGTCAATAACGCGGGCAACTCCTGCGGCCACCAGAGATCAACACGATGGCAACTGACGCCCGGCAGTTGTTGCTTTTGCAGGCGAGTTAAGTTTCTCGCGACCGCTTTGATCTGATGACCTTGCTGGCTGAGCGCTTCGACCAGCCGTTGTCCAATATAGCCGCTGGCACCAAGCACCAGGATCCGCTGCGCCACGTTCCGCTCCTTAGTGCTGTAAAAAGGTCTGCCAGTGGCGAACCACGTCTTCCAGTTGCTGACGATTAACATCCAGATGCGTGACCAGGCGCACCACTGGCGAGGCGTTGATCAACACGCCGCGCTCGCGCAGATACGCGCCCAACGCTGGCGCATTATCGCCCACCCGAATAAACAGCATATTGGTGTCGTGGCGCATCACATCTGCGCCAATCTCTTTCAGTTGCGCGGCCAGCCACGCGGCATTCGCATGGTCTTCTTTCAGCCGCGCGACATTGTTTTGTAATGCATAAACGCCCGCCGCCGCCAGAATCCCGGCCTGACGCATGCCGCCGCCGGTCATTTTGCGCCAGCGATTAGCGCGGGTGATATACGCTTTATCGCCCACCAGCAGGGAGCCTACCGGCGTGCCGAGACCTTTCGACAGGCAAATGGTGAACGAGTCGCAAAATTGGGCGATCTCTTTCAGCTCGCAGCCATATTCCACCAGCGCGTTGAAAATGCGTGCTCCGTCGACATGAAGCGACAATCCGCGTTCGCGGGTAAATTCCCACGCCTGTCGCAGGTAGTCGCGCGGCAGCACTTTGCCGTTGTGGGTGTTTTCGAGGCTCAGCAGTTTGGTACGAGCGAAGTGAATATCGTCGGCTTTGATTTTTGCCGCAACTTTATCCAGTGGCAGCGTACCATCAGCGGCGGCATCGATCGGTTGCGGCTGGATACTGCCAAGCACCGCCGCGCCGCCCGCTTCGTAGAGATAGTTATGCGCTCCCTGGCCGACAATGTACTCTTCACCGCGTTCGCAGTGGCTGAGCAGGGCGACCAGGTTGGCCTGGGTGCCGGTCGGCAAAAACAACGCCGCCTCTTTACCGCTGAGTTCGGCGGCGTAACGTTGCAGTTCATTGACCGTCGGGTCATCACCGTAAACGTCGTCCCCGACCGGGGCGGCCATCATCTGTTCCAGCATGGCGCGGCTCGGGCGGGTTACGGTATCACTGCGTAAATCGATCACGGCATTTCCTTATCTTACGATGGGTAATGCCCTCTGTTTTACCTGAGCCAGTTGGTTTTCGCCAGTTCGATCACCTCATCGCCGCGCCCGCTAATGATGGCGCGCATCATGTAGAGACTAAAGCCTTTGGCCTGTTCCAGCTTGATTTGCGGCGGGATCGCCAGCTCTTCTTTCGCCACGGTGACATCCACCAGCACCGGGCCATCGATCGAGAAGGCACGCTGTAGGGCATCGTCAACATCGGCTGATTTTTCTACGCGAATACCGGTAATGCCGCAGGCCTCGGCGATACGTGCAAAGTTGGTATCCTGCAGTTCTGTACCATCCGTCAGGTAGCCGCCCGCTTTCATCTCCATCGCCACAAAACCGAGCACGCTGTTATTGAAAACGATAATTTTCAGCGGCAGTTTCATCTGTACCACCGACAGGAAATCGCCCATCAGCATGCTAAAACCACCGTCGCCACACAGCGCAACCACTTGCCGTTGTGGGAATGTGGCCTGAGCGCCCAGCGCTTGCGGCATGGCATTGGCCATCGAACCGTGGTTAAAGGAACCAATCAGGCGGCGTTTGCCATTCATTTTCAGGTAACGTGCAGCCCAGACAGTCGGCGTGCCGACATCGCAGGTGAAAATGGCATCGTCGTCAGCGAAGTGGCTAATTTGCTGCGCCAGATATTGTGGATGGATCGCTTTGTCGCTCGGTTTTGCCAGATCATCCAGCCCTTTGCGCGCCTTGCGATAATCCTCCAGCGCTTTGTCGAGGAATTTGCGCTCGGTTTTTTCCTCCAACAACGGTAACAGAGCGGCAAGGGTGGCTTTGATATCACCCACCAGCGCCATGTCTACTTTGCTGTGCGCACCGATACTCCCCGGATTGATATCGATCTGGATAATTTTCGCATCAGTGGGGTAGAACGCGCGGTAAGGGAATTGTGTGCCGAGCAGCACCAGCGTGTCGGCATTCATCATGGTATGGAAACCCGACGAGAAGCCAATTAAGCCGGTCATTCCCACGTCAAAGGGGTTGTCATACTCCACATGCTCTTTACCGCGCATGGCGTGGACAATCGGCGCCTTTAGCTTACCGGCAAACGCTAGCAACTCTTTATGCGCCCCGGCACAGCCGCTGCCGCACATCAGCGCAATGTTAGTGGAATAGCGCAGCAGTTGCGCCAGTTTGTGCAACTCCTGTTCGGCGGGGGTAACAACCGGCTGCGGTGCGCTATACCAGTGGCTGCTGGCGCTTTCAGGTGCAGGTTTCAGCGCGACATCACCCGGCAGTACCACCACCGACACACCTTTGTTGAGAATGGCTTTGCGCATCGCGATCGCCAGCACCTGCGGGATCTGTTCCGGGTTTGACACCAGCTCGCAGTAGTGGCTGCATTCGCGAAACAGCTCCTGCGGATGGGTTTCCTGGAAATAGCCGCTGCCGATCTCACTGGAAGGGATATGTGCGGCAATTGCCAGTACCGGAACATGGTTGCGGTGGCAGTCGAACAAGCCATTAATCAAATGCAGGTTTCCTGGCCCGCACGAACCTGCGCAGACAGCCAGCTCGCCGGTCAGTTGCGCTTCTGCGCCTGCGGCAAAGGCGGCAACTTCTTCATGGCGGGTCGGCATCCAGTCGATGGTGCCCATGCGGTTCAGGCTGTCACTTAAGCCGTTAAGGGAATCGCCGGTGACTCCCCAAATGCGTTTTACGCCTGCCTGCTCCAGCGTTTTGGCGATATACGCGGCCACTGTCTGTTTCATCTACGACGCTCCTTTTTGTGATCTTGCCTACAAGCTTAGACAATGAATGCGTCACAAAGCGGATTTAGAATGAGCTTTTATAAAACAGGGGTTTATTTTTGTTACAGATCGGAATAGTCTGACACAGGTCGATGAAAACAGGAATCATTTCAAATGGTTAAATCATTGTTAAACTCAGTTAATAAAATGTTTTCGCATGAAGATTTTGGCCGTCTGCTGCTGCGTTTGATGGTCGGCGGGCTGATGCTATTCCACGGGCTGCACAAATTAATTGGCGGTATTGATGGGATTGCAGGAATGCTGGCGGCGAAGGGGCTTCCCGGTTTTATCGCTTATGGTGTGCTGATTGGTGAAGTGCTGTGCCCGATCCTGATTATCCTCGGCGTACTGACGCGTCCTTCTGCGCTGGTGCTGGCTTTCACCATGATTGTGGCCTGGTTGCTGGTCGGCGTGGGTAAAACCGGATCGCTGGATGCGACTGGCGCATGGGCGATTGAGAGCATGGTGTATTACTTTATTGCGGCGCTGGTGATTGCGTTTATTGGTGCGGGTCGTTACTCCGTTGCACCTGCCTGGAAGTAAACGGTTTTAGGAAAAGCGCCCTTCAGATGAGGGGCGCTTTTTTATTACGGATTATGCCAGTACTAAATCACCTTGCGGGTGGCAGGAGCAGGCCAGCACGAAGCCGTCGGCAATCTCTTGTTCCGTCAGCGTCATGGTGCTGCTGACGGTATATTCACCAGAAACTACCTGTGTTTTACAGCAACCGCAGACACCGGCACGGCAGGCAGCATTGACCGGCATTTTATTGCTTTCCAGCGCATCCAGCAGCGTGCTGCCTACTGGCGCATAGAAAGTTTTCATCGGCGAGAGTTTGCTGAATTTCAGTCCGCTGGTCGCGGCTTCAGCCACTGGCGTAAAAAATTTCTCTTTAAAGAAACGCGTCACGCCAAGCGCTTTGACTTCGCTTTCAACCCAATCCATATATGGCGCCGGACCGCAGGTCATTACCGTGCGTGCCGCCAGTTCCGGCACCTGGCTCAGCAACTCGCGGCTCAGACGACCAGAGGCAAAGCCCGCCGTGGCGTTATTTTCCGCCACCAGCGTGACCGGGTAATCCTGCCATTCGTCGGCAAAAATCACGTCTTCCGGCGAACGCACGTTAAAGATCACCTGTACGTCAGCATACGGACGGTAATGCGCCAGCCAGCGACGCATTGACATAATCGGTGTCACGCCGCACCCTGCCGCCAGCAGCAACAACTTATCGTTCGGTTCGTTATCGCAGGTGAATTCCCCTTGCGCATCGGAAAGCCACAGATAATCGCCACGTTTTATTTCCCGTGTCAGCCACTGAGAACCTGCGCCATCATCAATACGGCGTACGGTCAGCGTGATGTATTCGCTAACGCCCGGCGTGGACGAAATGGTGTAGGCCCGCAGCGTATCCGCGCTGTTGCGGATACTCACCAGCGCGTATTGCCCGGCGCGATACGGGTAGTAATCGTGGCACAACAGCGACAGTGTCCAGACATCCGGTGTTTCCTGCTGGATATGGTGAACCTGCATACGCCACGGGCATTGAGGGGTTGGCATGGTCATGGTTAGCTCCTTACGCGCTCAGCAACTGCTGCATATCCTGTTCAACGGTCGTGACCTGGCGCAGGCCGAATTTCTCATTCAGCACAGCCAGCAGATCCGGCGTCAGGAATCCCGGTGCCGTCGGCCCGGTGACAATATTCGTCACACCCAGCGAGAGCAGGGTCAGCAGGATGACAATCGCTTTTTGTTCGAACCAGGAGAGCACCAGCGACAGCGGCAAATCGTTAACGCCACAGCCCAGTTTTTCCGCCAGCGTCACCGCCAGGATGATGGCTGAGTAAGCATCGTTACACTGACCCGCATCAATCAGGCGCGGCAGGCCTTCAATGTTGCCAAAGTCGAGTTTGTTGAAGCGGTATTTACCGCAGGCCAACGTCAGGATCAGGCAGTCATCCGGCACCTGGGTGGCGAAATCAGTGAAGTAGCTACGTTCACCGCGCGCGCCGTCACAGCCACCGACCAGGAAGACGTGACGCAGTTTTTCACGGCTCACCAGATCAATCAGTGAATCCACTGCGCCAAGCAGCGTCTGGCGACCAAAACCGACGGTGATCAGGTGTTCGATTTCGCTGAACGGGAAGCCGGACATCTGTTGCGCCTGGCGGATCACCGGTGCGAAATCGTCGCCTTCCAGATGGTTGACACCCGGCCAGCCGACGATGCTGCGTGTCCAGATACGGTCGTCATAAGACCCAACGGTCGGATCGATAATGCAGTTGGAGGTCATGACGATGGGGCCCGGGAAGCGGGCGAATTCTACCTGCTGGTTCTGCCAGCCGCTGCCGTAGTTGCCGACCAGATGTTTGAATTTGCGCAGTTCCGGGTAGCCGTGCGCCGGCAGCATTTCACCGTGGGTATAGACGTTTACGCCGGTGCCTTCGGTTTGTTGCAGCAAGTTGTAGAGATCTTTCAGGTCATGACCGGAAATCAGGATACATTTACCGGCAACAGCTTTGACGTTGACCTGAGTCGGCGTCGGGTGGCCATAAGTGCTGGTTTCACCGGCGTCCAGAATGCTCATCACACTGAAGTTCATCTGGCCAATTTCCATTGAACATTCGAGCAGGGCATTCATATCAGAAGGCCAGGTACCCAGCCACGCCATGATGTTGTGGTAACGGGCGTAGATCTCGTTGTCGTACTGGCCCAGCACATGGGCGTGTTCCATATAGGCCGCCGCGCCTTTCAGGCCGTACAGACAGAGCAGACGCAGACCAAGGATGTTTTCGCCAATCGCCGCTTTGTCTTTGTTCGGCGTGAATTCAGCCGCCTGGCGTTGCAGATCGCCGAGATCGTCGCTGACCAGTTGCAGGTCGGCCATCGGGTTATCGACGTGGGCATGAGGATCGATAGCGAGGCAACGGGCTTTCAGCGCTTCACGTTTGGCAATCGCCTCGCGCGCGTAGCCGACAATACGCACGGAATCGAAGTTAACGTTGGTGAGGGTAGAGAAGAAGGCGCGCGGCGCGAAGTTATCGATCTCGTGGTCAATTAGATCGTAATCACGTGCTTTGCTGGCCCAGGCGGAGAGCCCTTGTAACGCGGCAATCAGTAGATCCTGCAGGTCGGAGGTTTCAGCGGTTTTACCGCACATCCCCTGCGCGTATGCACAGCCGTTGCCCGCCGGAGTTCGGATGGTTTGTTCACATTGCACACAAAACATGGTCACACCTTTATGTTAAAGTTATATTTGAAATGCATGTTTAAGATTATGCTGCTGTCCGGAGGCTTAAAAGCGATTTTGTTGGCAATTTAAGGGGATATTGATTTAGCGCAAGTTTGGCGGCAGGCATCTACCGCCAATGAAGTATCAGGCAGAGAAAAAGGCCATTAATAGCGGCACCAGCAAGCTGAGAATAAACCCGTGCACAATGGCGGCGGGCACCAGTTCCAGGCCACCGGAGCGCTGGAGGACCGGCAGGGTGAAGTCCATCGATGTTGCCCCCGATAACCCAAGCGCGGTAGAACGGCTGCGACGTACCAGACCTGGGATCAGCATGATGGCAATCAACTCGCGCGCCAGATCGTTAAAGAAGGCGGCGCTGCCGATCACCGGGCCGAACGATTCGGTAAGCAGGATGCCCGACAACGAATACCAGCCAAATCCCGATGCCATGGCAAGGCCCGTTTTCAGCGGCAGGCCGAGGATCAGCGCATTAATCACGCCGCCAATCAGTGAGCTGGCGGCAACCACCACGGCAATAATCATTCCCCGGCGGTTGAGGACAATCTGTTTCAGCGTCATGCCGCTGTTACGCAACTGAATTCCCACCAGCAGCAACAGGAAGATTAGCGTGTATTCGCTGGCTTCCGTGGCATAGCGTAAAAACGCCACCCCGGAAAGCCCAATGGCGAAACCGATCACCACCACACCGCACAGACGCAGGGACTCCAGCGCCATCGCAATCCGTGAAGGCAATTTTTCTTGCTGGTGCTGGTGATGCCAGGGCAGTGTACGCTCCAGCCACAGCAGCGCAGCAGCGTTACATAGCAGGATCACCACCACGCTGACCGCCGAATAGTGCAATATTGCCAGTAAGTTCGCGCTGAGATTATCGAGAAAGGCGAGGCTTATCCCCATAAAAAAGAGGATCAGATAGACAATCCAGCTGAGTAATTTATTGATAAGTTTGAGCGCAGCAGTGTGACGCAGGGGAACCAGATAACCGATGACCAACGGCAGAAGAATAATTAACAGTCCTGAAAGCATGAAGCGCCCGAATCCTTGCAAAGTGAAAACACCGGGGAACACACTACCCAAAGGTGGAAAATGAGTAAAGCTGCAAAAAATAAGAAAGATTATGCAAAAGACCCAGTAAAAAACCGGGTCTCTATATTACGTGCGTTTTTCCAGCAGCGTACGGTAGATAACGCCACCGAGGATACCGCCGATAATCGGCATCACCCAGAACATCCATAACTGCTCTAACGCCCAGCCGCCCTGGAAAATCGCCACGGCGGTGCTGCGAGCCGGGTTAACTGAGGTGTTGGTGACCGGGATGCTAATCAAATGGATTAAAGTCAGCGCCAGGCCAATGGCGATAGGCGCAAAACCGACAGGTGCATTTTTATCTGTCGCTCCATGAATCACTAGCAAGAAACCGCAGCTCAGGACAATCTCAATAATAATGGCGGAATACATTGAGTAATGTCCTGGTGAATGTTCTCCGTAGCCGTTGGAGGCGAAACCGCTGGCCGCTGCATCGAAACCGCTTTTACCGCTGGCAATTAAATAGAGCACGGCTGCGGCAATAATGCCGCCAGCCAATTGCGCGAGAATATATCCCACCACCTCTTTTGCCGGAAAACGGCCGCCAGCCCACAGGCCGAGCGTCACTGCCGGATTAAAATGTCCGCCGGAAATATGCCCGACGGCAAATGCCATGGTCATGACCGTTAAACCGAACGCCAGCGCCACCCCGGCAAAACCAATGCCGGTTTGCGGAAACGTTGCCGCCAGCACTGCGCTGCCGCAGCCGCCAAATACCAGCCAGAATGTGCCAAAACATTCCGCCGTTAATTTTCTAAACATAGCCACCTCAATAAAAACAGAAACGGGCCCGCGCCCGTGCCGTGTGTCAGACATCAATGGATGCGTGAATAAAAGCGTGCGTATTGTAGGGAGTAGCAAAATAAAATAACCAGTTATAAAAACCAGTAAATTGATTTCAAATAGATAATTTATCGCAAGTCATTGCTTTAAGTTGGTGTTAAGTTTTTACTTAATTCAATAAACAAGAAATATATGCTATTTAATATTGTGGTTCATTTTTTAAAATATAACAATGATGGAGCCATCGCATATATTTCAATGAAATATTGCACTTAGCGCGTGTTCTGCCGCTTTTCGTCCCGCTATACTCCTTCAAGAATAGACGGAAAAGCCCAGAGATGCCGGAGGAAGAATGATTCTGGAGCGCGTGGAAATTGTCGGCTTTCGTGGCATTAATCGTTTATCGCTGATGCTTGAGCAGAACAACGTATTAATTGGGGAAAACGCCTGGGGTAAATCGAGCCTGCTGGACGCGTTAACCCTGCTGCTGTCACCGGAAACGGATCTCTACCATTTTGTCCGCGATGATTTTTGGTTCCCGCCGGGGGATCTGCAAGGGCGCGAACATCATCTGCATATTATTCTGACGTTCCGCGAATCCGAACCCGGCCGCTACCGCACGCGGCGTTATCGCCCGCTGGCAGATTGCTGGGTTGCCGGGAATGACGGTTATCGCCGCCTGTTCTATCGGCATGAAGGCGAACTCTCCGACGATGGCAGCGTAATGACGCTACGCGGTTTTCTCGATGCGCAAGGGAATTTGCTGCCGCTGGAGGACATTGATGAAAGTGCCCGCCATCTGGTGCGGCTGATGCCAGTACTGCGGCTGCGTGATGCGCGCTTTATGCGCCGCATCCGTAACGGCAGCGTACCGGACACACCGTTGCTGGAAAACACCGCGCGTCAGCTTGATTTCCTCTCCCACGAATTAATCTCCCGCCCGCAAAATTTAACCGACGCGCAGATACGCCACGGGCTGTCAGCGATGGTGCAATTGCTTGAGCACTATTTTGCCGAGCAGGGCAGTGGCGCTTCACACCAGCGCCTGATGCGTCGCCGTTCACATGATGAGCAACGTAGCTGGCGCTATCTCGACATTATTAACCGCATGATTGATAAGCCCGGCGGGCGGATGTACCGGGTTATCCTGCTGGGATTTTTCGCTACGTTGCTCCAGGCGAAAGGTTCTGTTCATCTCGACCGTGACGCGCGGCCGCTATTGCTGGTGGAAGATCCGGAAACGCGGCTGCATCCGATCATGCTCTCTGTGGCCTGGCAGTTGCTGAACTTGCTGCCGCTACAAAAGATCACTACTACCAACTCAGGTGAGTTGTTGTCATTAACGCCCGTTGAACATGTTTGCCGCCTGGTGCGCGAGTCTTCGCGTGTGGCGGCCTGGCGTCTTGGCCCTGGCGGTTTAAGTGCCGAAGATGGGCGGCGCATTGCGTTTCATATTCGCGTTAACCGACCTTCTTCACTGTTTGCTCGTTGCTGGTTGCTGGTGGAAGGGGAGACGGAGAACTGGGTTATCAATGAACTGGCGCGGCAGTGCGGCCATCATTTCGATGCTGAAGGGGTAAAAATTATCGAATTTGCCCAGTCAGGCTTAAAGCCGCTGATTAAGTTTGCGCGCCGCATGGGCATTGAATGGCATGTACTGGTGGATGGTGACGAAGCCGGGAAGAAGTATGCCGCCACCGTGCGCAGCCTGCTCGATAACGACAGGGATCAGACGCGCGAGCATCTGACGGAACTTCCGGCGCTGGATATGGAGCACTTTATGTACCGCGAAGGGTTCGCCGATGTCTATCACCGTATCGCGCAGTTACCGGAAAATGTGTCGATGAATATGCGGCGTGTGATTATCAAAGCAATTCACCGCTCGTCAAAACCGGATCTGGCGATTGAAGTGGCACTGGAAGCGGGCAGACGCGGCGTGGAGTCGGTGCCGCATCTGTTTCGGAAAATGTTTTCCCGCGTGCTCTGGCTGGCACGCGGGCGGGCAGATTAGCTCTGGCAGTGAGCGGCAGTCTGCGCCTGCAGGCTGTCGAGCAACTCGTAGCGGCGGCGATACTCAGAACGCTTTTTGCTGGCGATCTCTTCCATCGGTTTGCGCGGCATCACCAGCGGCAGCACAAAGTCGCCGTGCTGGTCGGCAACGGCACCCAGCGATTCCCAGAAGCTGTTGTAATCGGCATGCAGCAACCCTTGTTTTTTCTTGCGATAACGGGCGTTGCGATAGATATGCGTTTCATTGCTGACGGCGCGGATCTCTTCCACTTGCAGAAATTTCGCCATCGTCATAGCGGTTTCCACCAGCAGACGTTTCGGGAATAGCCCATGACACGCTTTGGTCGCTACCTGAATCGCCTCATGCGGAACATGCGCTTTCGCGCCCTGCAGCCCACCAATATAGAGCGTGGTTTTACCGGTGAACTGGCACAAAGCAAAGGTCAGTTCCGCAAGTATGGTGTCTTGCGCATCGCAGAATACCAGTGTCGCTTCGCCCTCTTTATCCAGCATGAAATCTGAACGCAACCGCAGCGAATAGGCCTGCTCATCTTTACCGGTGAGCACAGCCAGCGTGAGGCCGGCTTTGCTGAGATAGCTGTTGATGAGTGACGCGGGCAGCAGGCGAATCATGTTTTCATAGTGCCAGCAAATAGCGTGCGCCGTTTGCGTACGGTTCATATTGGTTGACAGCCACGGGCGGTGTAAACGGCACGGCAGCCCAGGCTGAACGTGCAGCATCTGCGCCAGGAGAGGTTGCTGGACCAGGCGTGCCAGATAGCTCGCGGTGCTGACCGGCGTGGTCAACGAACGCAGCAAAAATTTACGGCGATATGCCGGGTTCTGCCAGGCGCGGCCTGGCATTAGTTCACCGGAGATTAAACAACGAAAGAGCTGCCCGGCGGTTTTCGGCAAAGACAGTTCAGCATGGGGGAGGTCGGCAATGGTGGACATGGTGCAATCCAGAGGTAACAAGAATTAGCACACTTCAGCACAAACAAGCTCAACGGCAGCTAAATGAAATATGGAGAAAATAAGAATTTTCTGTTTCGTTGATATTTTGTTTAGTTAAAAATGGTTTGATAAACCGCATGTCCGATTATCCGGGATTTTTATGAAACTGAAGGGAAAACGCAGGACGGTAATGATTGTGCTGGCAGTGGTGGTGTTACTGGCGGCAATTTGGTTGTGGGGCAAACTTAATGCCCCGGTGGTTCAGTATCAGACGCTGATTGTGCGGCTAGGTGAATTACAACAAAGTGTGCTGGCGACCGGGAAACTGGATGCGCTCCGTAAGGTTGATGTTGGCGCTCAGGTAAATGGTCAGTTAAAAACGCTGTCGGTGAATATCGGCGATAAAGTGAAGAAAGATCAGCTCCTGGGCGTAATCGACCCCGATCAGGCAGAAAACCAAATTAAAGAAGTAGATGCGACCTTAATGGAACTACGGGCGCAGCGCCGACAGGCGCAGGCTGAACTGAAGCTGGCGCAGGTGACGTTAGCGCGTCAGCAACAGCTGGTGAAAAGCAATTTGATCTCCCGCCAGGATCTGGACACCTCGGCGACGGATGTGGCGGTAAAAGAAGCGCAAATCGGTACCATTGATGCCCAGATCAAACGTAACCAGGCCACGCTGGATACCGCGAAAACCAACCTTGATTACACTCGCATTCTTGCCCCGATGGCCGGTGAAGTGACGCAAATTACCACGTTGCAGGGTCAGACGGTGATTGCCGTGCAACAAGCGCCGAACATCCTGACGCTGGCTGATATGAGTACGATGCTGGTGAAGGCGCAGGTTTCCGAAGCGGATGTCATCCACCTGAAGCCTGGGCAGAAAGCGTGGTTCACCGTGCTTGGCGATCCGGGAACGCGTTATGAAGGTGAGCTTAAAGATATTCTGCCGACGCCGGAAAAGGTCAACGATGCGATTTTTTACTATGCGCGTTTTGAAGTGCCAAACCCGGAGGGCGTGCTGCGCCTTGATATGACCGCGCAGGTGCATATCCAACTCACCGGTCTGAAAAATGTGATCACTATCCCGCTGGCGGCACTTGGCGATCCGGTAGGGGACAACCGTTACAAAGTGAAGGTGCTGCGTAATGGTGAAACCCGCGAGCGCGAGGTGACACTGGGCGCGCGGAATGATACGGAAGTGGTGGTGACGAAAGGCCTGGATGCGGGTGAAGAAGTGGTGATTGGCGAGAAAAGCGGAGCGGCGCAATGACCGCATTGCTGGACCTGAATAATATCCGCCGCAGTTATCCGTCTGGCGATGGCCAGGTCGAGGTGCTAAAAGGCATCACGCTGCGCATTAATGCCGGCGAAATGGTGGCGATTGTTGGTGCATCCGGCTCCGGTAAATCCACGCTGATGAACATTCTGGGTTGCCTGGATAAACCCTCCAGCGGCACTTACCGCGTGGCAGGAACAGATGTGTCGTTGCTCAGTAGCGATCAGCTTGCGCAACTGCGCCGCGAACATTTCGGTTTTATCTTTCAGCGTTATCATTTGCTTTCCCATTTGACGGCTGCGCAGAACGTCGAAGTTCCGGCGGTGTATGCGGGGACGGAACGCAAAGCACGGCTGGAGCGCGCAAAAGCATTACTGACCCGCTTAGGGCTGGGGGAGCGGGCAGATTATCAGCCGTCGCAGCTTTCCGGCGGCCAGCAGCAGCGCGTGAGTATTGCCCGCGCGTTGATGAATGGTGGCCAGGTGATTCTGGCCGATGAACCGACCGGCGCACTCGACAGCCACTCTGGCGAAGAGGTGATGGCAATTCTGCATCAGTTGCGTGATCGCGGGCACACGGTAATTATCGTGACGCACGATCCGCAGGTGGCCGCGCAGGCAGAGCGGGTGATTGAAATTCGTGATGGCGAGATAATCCGTAACCCGCCAGCCAAAACGGAAGCCGCTGCGCCTGCGAATCATGACGCGGTTATGACGCACGCCGGGGGCTGGCGGCAATTCGCCAGCCGTTTTCAGGAAGCGCTGACCATGGCCTGGCGCGCTATGGCGGCCAACAAAATGCGCACCTTGCTGACTATGCTTGGCATTATTATCGGTATTGCTTCGGTGGTCTCCATTGTGGTGGTCGGTGATGCCGCTAAACAGCTGGTGCTGGCGGATATTCGTTCGATAGGCACTAACACTATTGATGTCTATCCCGGCAAAGATTTTGGCGACGACGAGCCGCAATACCAGCAGGCGCTGAAATACGACGATTTGCAGGCGATTCAAAAACAGCCCTGGGTTAAATCTGCCACACCTGCCGTTTCACAAAACCTGCGTTTGCGCTACGGCAATATTGATGTGGCGGCGAGCGCCAATGGCGTGAGCGGGCAATATTTTAATGTGTATGGTATGACCTTCAGCGAAGGCGCCTCGTTTAATGACGAGCAACTGAAAGGCCGGGCCCAGGTGGTGGTGCTGGACAGTAACACCCGCCGTCAGTTATTCCCCAATAAAGCCAGCGTCGTCGGCGAGGTGATCCTGGTTGGTAACATGCCGGCGACGGTAATCGGCGTGGCGGAGGAAAAGCAGTCAATGTTTGGCAGTAGCAAAATCCTGCGCGTCTGGCTGCCGTATAGCACCATCTCCGGGCGTATTATGGGGCAGTCCTGGCTAAACTCTATTACGGTGCGGGTGAATGAGGGCTACAGCAGTGAACAGGCGGAACAGCAGCTCACGCGGTTGCTCAGTTTGCGCCACGGTAAGAAAGATTTCTTCGTCTGGAATATGGACGGGGTCTTGAAAACGGCGGAAAAGACCACACGTACTCTTCAGCTGTTTTTGACGTTAGTGGCGGTCATTTCGTTGCTGGTTGGCGGTATCGGTGTGATGAATATTATGCTGGTGTCGGTCACCGAGCGGACGCGTGAGATTGGCATCAGGATGGCCGTTGGTGCCCGGGCCGGCGATGTTTTGTCGCAGTTTCTGATTGAGGCGGT
This sequence comes from Kosakonia sacchari SP1, assembly GCF_000300455.3. Lineage (NCBI taxonomy): Bacteria > Pseudomonadati > Pseudomonadota > Gammaproteobacteria > Enterobacterales > Enterobacteriaceae > Kosakonia > Kosakonia sacchari. Next base: position 3,176,086 of record NZ_CP007215.2, on the reverse strand, counting down.
ATTTGTTTGCCTGGTCGGTGGCGCGCTCGGCGTTACGCTATCCATGCTGATTGCCTTTACCTTGCAGCTCTTTTTACCGGGCTGGGAAATTGGTTTTTCACCGGTGGCGCTGTTAACGGCGTTTTTATGTTCGACGTTTACCGGTGTGCTGTTTGGCTGGTTGCCTGCGCGTAATGCCGCGCGGCTTGACCCGGTGGATGCGCTGGCTCGCGAGTAATAAAAATGCCAGCCGATTGGGCTGGCATTTTGACTGCGGCATGTACACAATGTGATAACAGGCTTCAGGCCATGGCTTCCACTTCTACGGGCACGATGACGCTGGCGTGATTGCCTTTAGGGCCCAGGTGTACATCAAACCGGACAGTCTGCCCGGCTTTTAACGTTCTGTAACCATCCATTTGAATGGTGGAGTAATGCGCGAAGATATCTTCGCCGCCGCCTTCAGGGCAGATAAAACCAAACCCTTTGGCATTGTTGAACCACTTAACAGTACCCGTTTCCATGCTTCGACATCCTTCGTAAATCTTATTTAAGTAAGATGGAATGAACCGGTGGTAGAGCTAGCGGGCTGTTCAAAACCTCGCCAACTCTCGACTGTACAATTTAGATAATTCGTATAACGCGTCAAGCATTTGGCAGGGGTTCTGGGAGGCGGCGCATCAAAATTTTGAAGCAGTTAACGCTATTACAAAGGAATGTGACAGCCGTCGCGAATGACAACGATAGATGATTGTTATCTGACATCTGATGTAGATTGAAAATACATCTAGACTCATGTAATCGGCCGATTAAACGCTGCCGGAAACTGTAACCTAAGATGAAACGCTAACGATGGGTAAGAGTAATAGCTGGCTGGATTTCGACCAATTGGCGGAAGATAAACTGCGCGACGCGCTGAAACCGCCATCCATGTATAAAGTTATGTTAATGAACGATGATTACACGCCGATGGAATTTGTTATTGACGTGCTACAAAAGTTCTTTTCTTATGATGTAGAACGTGCAACGCAACTGATGCTTACGGTTCACTATCACGGTAGGGCCATTTGTGGTGTTTTCACCGCCGAGGTTGCCGAGACGAAAGTCGCAATGGTGAACAAGTACGCCAGGGAGAACGAGCATCCGTTGCTGTGTACGCTGGAAAGAGCCTGAATGCAGGCATAAAACTTGGGGGAGGTGCCTATGCTCAATCAAGAACTGGAACTCAGTTTAAACATGGCTTTCGCCAGAGCGCGCGAGCACCGACATGAGTTTATGACCGTCGAGCACTTGTTACTGGCGCTGCTCAGTAACCCATCTGCCCGCGAAGCGCTGGAAGCGTGTTCAGTGGACCTGGTGGCGCTGCGGCAGGAACTCGAAGCCTTCATCGAACAAACCACACCCGTTCTACCCATGAGCGAAGAGGAGCGCGACACGCAGCCGACGCTCAGCTTCCAGCGTGTTCTTCAGCGCGCGGTGTTTCACGTTCAGTCATCCGGGCGCAGCGAAGTGTCCGGCGCGAACGTGCTGGTTGCCATTTTTAGTGAGCAGGAGTCGCAAGCGGCTTATCTGCTGCGCAAACATGAAGTAAGCCGCCTTGACGTGGTGAACTTTATCTCTCACGGCACGCGTAAAGACGAGCCAGGCCCATCATCTGACGCCACTGGCAGTAGCAGTAGCGGGCAGGTGAACAGCGAAGAGCAGGCAGGAGGGGAGGAACGTATGGAAAACTTCACCACCAACCTTAATCAGCTTGCTCGTGTGGGAGGAATCGACCCGCTGATTGGCCGTGGTAAAGAGCTTGAGCGTGCGATTCAAGTTCTGTGCCGCCGCCGTAAAAACAACCCGTTGCTGGTGGGTGAATCTGGCGTAGGTAAAACCGCCATCGCCGAAGGGCTGGCGTGGCGTATTGTGCAGGGCGATGTGCCGGAAGTTATGGCTGATTGCACAATTTACTCGCTGGATATCGGTTCTTTGCTCGCCGGTACCAAATACCGTGGCGATTTCGAAAAACGTTTCAAAGCACTGCTGAAACAACTTGAGCAGGACAATAACAGCATTCTGTTTATCGATGAGATCCATACCATCATCGGTGCAGGCGCTGCGTCTGGTGGGCAAGTGGATGCCGCAAACCTGATCAAGCCGCTGCTTTCCAGCGGTAAAATCCGCGTTATGGGTTCCACCACTTATCAGGAATTCAGCAATATCTTTGAAAAAGATCGTGCTCTGGCGCGTCGCTTCCAGAAAATTGATATCACTGAGCCGTCCGTTGAAGAAACGGTGCAGATTATCAATGGCCTGAAACCGAAATACGAAGCGCACCACGATGTGCGTTATACAGCGAAAGCGGTGCGTGCGGCGGTAGAGCTGGCGGTGAAATACATCAATGATCGCCATCTGCCCGATAAAGCGATTGATGTTATCGACGAAGCGGGCGCGCGTGCGCGTCTGATGCCGGTAAGCAAACGCAAGAAAACCGTTAACGTGGCGGATATCGAATCGGTGGTGGCCCGTATCGCGCGTATTCCTGAGAAGAGCGTTTCTCAGAGCGACCGCGACACGCTGAAAAATCTTGGCGATCGTCTGAAAATGCTGGTTTTCGGCCAGGATAAAGCCATTGAGGCATTAACCGAAGCCATCAAAATGAGCCGTGCAGGGCTGGGTCAAGACCATAAACCGGTCGGTTCCTTCCTGTTTGCTGGCCCAACCGGCGTGGGTAAAACCGAGGTGACAGTGCAGCTGTCAAAAGCGCTGGGCATTGAGCTTCTGCGTTTTGATATGTCCGAGTATATGGAACGCCATACTGTCAGCCGTTTGATTGGCGCGCCTCCGGGCTATGTAGGTTTTGATCAGGGTGGTCTGTTGACCGACGCGGTGATCAAACATCCACACGCGGTGCTGCTGCTTGATGAAATCGAAAAAGCGCATCCGGACGTCTTCAACTTACTGTTGCAAGTGATGGACAACGGAACGCTGACCGATAACAACGGGCGCAAAGCTGATTTCCGCAACGTGGTGTTAGTCATGACCACTAACGCCGGGGTGCGCGAAACCGAGCGTAAATCCATTGGTCTTATCCACCAGGATAACAGCACCGATGCGATGGAAGAGATCAAAAAGATCTTTACGCCGGAGTTCCGCAACCGTCTGGACAACATTATCTGGTTCGATCACTTGTCGACTGAGGTGATCCATCAGGTGGTCGACAAATTTATTGTCGAACTCCAGGTGCAGTTGGACCAGAAAGGCGTATCGCTGGAAGTCAGCCAGGAAGCTCGCGACTGGCTGGCAGAGAAAGGATACGACCGCGCAATGGGCGCTCGCCCGATGGCGCGTGTTATCCAGGACAACCTGAAAAAACCGCTGGCCAACGAACTTCTGTTCGGTTCGCTGGTTGATGGTGGCCAGGTCACGGTAACGCTGAATAAAGAGAAAAATGAGCTGGAGTATGGCTTCCAGAGTGCGCAGAAGCACAAACCGGAAGCGGCACATTAATCTTTGCGATTCAGGTCTAAAAACCGGGTGATATCAGCCCGGTTTTTTTATGCCTGCAAAAGCAGCTTCAAATTTCTCTGGTTTCGATACGACTGCGCCCGTGGCTTTTAGCAACATAAAATGCACGATCTGCTTTATCAATTAAACGTTTGTAATCCGGGTGGTAAACGAACCCGGCGACGCCGATGCTAACGGTGACCGAAAAGTGTTGCGCCGGCGCGACTTCAATTGTCAGCGCGGCAATTTTTTGCCGCAGCGCTTCAAGAATAATCTTCGCCTGTAACAGGTCAGATTCGACCAGCAGCACCATAAACTCTTCTCCGCCATAGCGGAAAACGTAACTACTGCTGCGTAAATGATCGTAGGTGACAGCGGCTACCGTTTTGAGCGTGGTAACGCCCGCGCGGTGCCCGAAGCTGTCATTGATTTTTTAAAGTGATCAATATCCAGCATCGCCAGAATAAAGGGTTTACGCACATTCAGTGCCAGCGAGATCTCCTGGCGCATAATGGTGGGAATAAAGCGGCGGTTAAGCAGCTGCGCCAGCGGATCTTTACCATTTCCAGCTCTCCCAGCGCATCGAACATCGCGGCTAGCAGGCAGTGGATTTGTCCGGTAAGTTGCCAAAAATTACGCGTTTGCCAGGCGTGGATCGAAACAGAAAGGAAGCTCTTTTACGGTTTTTAGCAGCTTATTAAAAGCAGGATGAAGCGGGTTAAGAATCGCATTATTCTCAAGCGGAATAACGCATGACGGCAGCACCAGTGCGACGGCGCTGTTGGCTTCCAGCCAGGTGGTACCTAAATCCATTGTCGAAAGCGGTGCGGGGTTTTCATGCCAGTCTGGCGGTAGCCATTGCTTATCCAGATGTTCAATATCCTTGTCAGGGATCTCAATACTGAACAGCCCATACTGGTTCAGAACCGTGTCGCTGTGCACATGTACCAGCATTTCGAGTGCGGCAAGTGAAACGGACGAAGCGACGTAAACCGCCGGATGACCCTTGTGATTCCAGCGCCCGCCATAAAGATTTGCACCGCTGCCTGTCCAGGCTTCGCTGGCGTAGCGGCGCGTTACCAGTCGATAGAAGATCACGCAAATACTCCGTGCTCCAGCCTGCCGAGCAGGTCGGTTACTTCCAGCGCGCCACTTTCGGTGGCAATCAGCGAAATCGGCGCTACGTTGCCAAGGCCGCGAATGGGGGTTTCCAGCCAGTCCCACGCCATCTTTTTGCTACCGAAAAACTGTACCGCAGCATCAACAACCCTCACCAAACGCGCAATGCGCTCACTTTCTTCCGGCGTGAGTGTGCGGCCGGCGCTTTTGCGACGCGCGACATTGCGTTCATTAATACCGGTGACGCGCAGAATGTCGGAGCGGGACATTTCTGTCCATTCATGAATATTGTCGAGAATGCTGACAGGCAAGCCCTCGTTTAACATCTGAACGAGTTTTAGCCCTCGGTTGGCAGGGAAACCGGCAAAGCGCCAGAGCGCATTTTCGACCGGTTTTTGATCCGGACTCCAGGTTCTCATTTTTCCTCCCGTGTGATGACATTTGTCAGGTTTAATTATAGACAATTGTCGTTATTGGTTAAAGTCTAATCAGGAAGGAGGTGTGTAAGAAAAACAAAAGACCGGGGGTTACCCGGCCTTCAAAATAGGTGCACTTAGCTGTGCTGATGGAAGATCTTAGCGGCTACGGAAGACAATGCGGCCTTTGCTCAGGTCGTACGGGGTCAGTTCCACAGTCACTTTATCGCCCGTCAGAATGCGGATGTAGTTTTTACGCATTTTACCGGAGATATGCGCAGTGACCACGTGACCGTTTTCCAGTTCTACGCGGAACATCGTATTAGGTAACGTTTCAAGAACGGTACCCTGCATCTCAATATTGTCTTCTTTGGCCATCTAATCCTCGGGGGTATCACTACCATAATTTTTGAACCGGCAAGATAATGCCGAAGTTCGTCTGTTAAGTAAAGATTTGCGCTGATAAAACGCAGCAAAACGACTTTTGCCAATTACCCTCATGCCACAGCCAGGACGCGCTAAAAGCGCAACCGTAAAGGGGAGCGGTGGAGTAAAGCGAAGGGCATCCCTGATACGAACAACTCCCGGATGGGGCGGGGCAACAGGCAAAAGCTGCTCTGAGCGTCCATTATAACACCCTGATAAAAAATGTGCCGAAAACATTCTTCAGAGCGATGAAAACAGCGTTCGGGGCACCCAGAAGTGGGAAGAGAGAGGTAATTTGCGCATTTTCTCGAGATGTAAAAGGTAATCCCGACGCGGGATCTCAATGGCGCCGAGCGACGCAGTATGGTTGTTCAGGACCTGGCAATCAATTAGCTCGCCGCCCATGCGTACAAATTCGCCGCTGAAAACAAGCAACGCTGTTTTGGAGGCATTTATACGGCGACTAAACATTGATTCACCGCAAAACAGCGCACCTTGCGATACGCCGTACATACCACCTACCAGCTCGTTACCTTCCCAGACTTCAATCGAGTGCGCATGCCCAAGCTCATGGAGACGATGATAAGCCATCACCACGTCAGGCGTGATCCACGTACCTTCATCGCGATCCTGCGAGCAGCCATCGATCACCTGGCCAAAAGCATGATTCAGCGTTACGCGATAGGGAGAGGTTTTATGAAAACGCTTCATACTGCGGCTGACATGGAATGTGTCCGGCCACAGCACGGCACGCGGATCGGGAGACCACCACAGGATTGGGTCGCCAGGCGAGAACCAGGGGAAAATACCACGCTGGTAGGCCATCAACAGACGCGCCGGGCTGAGATCACCGCCCAGCGCCAGCAGTCCATTGGGTTCACGCAACGCCGCTTCGGGCGAAGGAAAAGCGATTGAATGACGAGAGAGCTGCACCAGGCGCATGTCTTCTGTGCTCCACAACGCGACAAGGGACCCTACTTACTATCGTCATTTTGGCCGTTCCACTTTAACGTTGCCGTTACAGAAACGGCAAAATGACGAATAGCTACTACAGACGCTGCTTAAACTGGTAGTACCGACCCTGTTTCGCCATTAACGCTGCGTGATTACCTTGCTCAATTATTTGTCCGTTGTCCATCACAATTATCCGATCGCAACGCGCCAGCCCGCGCAGACGGTGTGTGACCATCAGCAGGGTTTTGCCTTTCATCACTTCGCCCAATAATTCAAGGATTTGGCTCTCGGTAGCAGCATCCAGACCTTCGGTCGGTTCGTCCAGAAGCACCAGCGGGGCATCATGCAATAACGCACGAGCAATCGCCAGACGGCGTAGTTCACCACCGGATAGCTGGCGTCCACCTTCGCCAAGCCAGGCGTTCAGCCCATTATCCTCAAGCAGTTTTTCCAGCCCGACACGGTTTAGCATCGCACTCAGTGTATCGTCATTAGCCTGCGGTGAGGCCAGCAGCAAGTTATCTCGCAGCGTCGCGCTGAACAGATGCACGCGCTGGGGCACCATGCTGATAAGTTTGCGTAAATCAGCTTCCGCAAAGCTTGCAAGCGGCTGGTCATTGAGACGAATCTCTCCATGCTGCGGATCCCATGCGCGCGTCAGTAATTGTAATAATGTGGATTTGCCGCACCCGGTTCGACCAAGGATCGCCACATGTTCTCCGGCAGCAATCGATAAAGAAATTGAGTCTAGTGCACGCTGTGGCTGGCCGGGGTAGTTAAACGTCAGGGCATCGAATCGCACGGCCACATCTGTTGGCGTGGCGGCACTATTTTGCGGGAACGTCACTTCTGGCTGGCATTCCGTTACCTGCGTGATACGTATGGCGGAAGCAATAACCTGGCCCATGTGCTGGAACGCACCGGTTACCGGGGCCAGCGCTTCGAAAGCCGCAAGCGCACAGAAGACAAACAGCGCAATCAATGCGCCAGGCTGCGTGTTACCACCAATATCGGCGGACGCAAACCACAGCATAACCAATACCGCCGCACCGCTGATGAGTAGCATTACGGCTTGCGAGACGGCACTCAGATCGGACTGACGGCGCTGGGCGTCATGCCAACTAAGTTCGGTGTTCTCTAACTGCGCACGATACCGCTGGCTGGCACCAAAAATGGTTAACTCCGCCTGGCCTTGCAGCCAGCTGGTTAATTGCTGGCGATACTCTCCGCGCAGAGCGGTCAGGTTTTCACCGGTAGGTTTGCCCGCGCGGTAAAATAACGGCGGCAGGATAATCAAGGTTGCCAGCATGATTCCGCCCAACATCAGCGCCAGCGGTATGTCCAGTACGCTTAAACCCAAGGTGACAACGATGATCACCACCAGTGCACCAACCAGCGGGGAGATCACGCGCAGGTATAGGTGATCGAGCGTGTCGACATCGGCGACGACGCGGTTCAGTAGCTCGCCCTGGCGAAAACGCACCAGCCCGGCAGGGGAGAGGGGGAGCAGTTTACTGAATGTCGAAACGCGCAAATGTTCCAGAACGCGAAACGTCGCATCATGGCTGACCAGCCGTTCAAAATAGCGCCCGGCAGTACGAATAATCGCTGCGCCACGCACACCGGCGGCGGGCAGCATATAGTTAAAACTGTAGATGCCCGCGACGCCAACCACGGCGCACGCAGAGAGGAACCAGCCGGAGAGCGTCAGCAGGCTAATGCTGGCCAGCAAAGTGATAACGGCGAGAATAACCCCGAGCATCAACATCCACTTGTGGCGTTTATACAGTGCGAGATAAGGCAGTAATGCGCGCATTTAAATCTCCTCCTGGCGATGGGCAAGGAGATCCGCGAAGATCCCCTGCGCAGCAACGAGTTCGGCGTAGCTACCTTGTTCCATAATCTGGCCATTCTGCATGACCCAGATAGCATCCCAGTCGGCCAGGTTTTCTAACTGGTGCGTCACCATCAGGGTCGTTTGCTGGCGCGAAGCATCGGCAAGCGCCTGCATCACGCGTTGCTCACTGTGGGCATCAAGGCTGGCGGAAGGTTCGTCCAGTAGCAGCAGTTTGCAGGGAGAAAGCAGCGCACGGGCAACGGCTACGCGCTGTGCCTGGCCAACAGAGAGACGTACCGCCTGATCGCCAGGCTGGGTCTCCAGCCCCTCTGGCAGCAGTGGCAGAAACTCGCTGACCCAGGCTTTATCCAGAACGGTTTGCAGCTCCGCATCGCTGGCCGTGGGGCGTGACAGCAACACATTTTCGTGCAATGTGGTGGCGGGAAGTTGCGGATTTTGCCCAACCCAGCTTATCGCTTCGCGCCAGCTATCCGGATCTAACTCACTCAGTTCGACACCGTTAACACGTAATGAACCTTCATAAGGCAGAAAACCAGAAAGCACATTGATCAGCGAACTCTTGCCGGAGCCGCTTCTTCCTACCACGACGACGCGCTGACCTGCGGACAGGGAAAAATTGAGCGGCCCGGCGAGCACCGCGCCTTCGGGTGATTTCAGCAGCAAATCGCTTGCCGTTAGCGTTACCGGCTCATCGGTTTTCAGCGTAATATTCCCTCGCTGCGGATGTGCGAGCGGTGCTTCCATAAATGTTTTCAGGCTATCCGCTGCGCCAATCGCCTGGGCTTTAGCGTGATAAAAGGTACCGAGATCGCGTAGCGGCTGGAAGAACTCGGGCGCCAAAATTAACGTGAGAAAACCAGCGAACAAGGTTACGCCAGCCCCGTAGTGACCAAAATTCAGCTCGCCAAGATAGGAAAAACCGAAATAGACCGCCACCAACGCAATCGATAACGAGGTGAAGAACTCCAGCACACCGGAGGACAAGAAGGCCATGCGCAGTACTTCCATGGTTCGGCTGCGAAAATCCTGCGAGGCTTGACGAATATTTTCTGTTTCCGCCGCGCCCCGGCCAAAAATGCGCAATGTCTCCATCCCCCGTAAGCGGTCAAGGAAATGACCGCTCAGGCGCGCCAGCGCTTTAAAGTTACGGCGGTTGGCGTCTGCCGCGCCCATACCAACCATCGCCATAAAGAGCGGAATTAACGGAGCTGTACCCAGCAATATGAGCGCCGCTGCCCAGTTAATTGGGAACAGGGTGATAACAATCAGTAGCGGTACGCTCGCCGCCAGCGCCATTTGCGGCAAGTAGCGAGCATAGAAATCGTGCATATCATCGATTTGCTCAAGTATCAACGTGGCCCAGCTTCCGGCGGGTTTCCCCTGGATCCACGCCGGGCCGGCCTGATGTAGGCGATCAAGGACCTGACGGCGGATTTCGAAGCGAATATGCGCACCTGCATGGAAACCGACACGTTCACGTAGCCAGACTACCCAACTGCGCAGGATAAAAATCAGGACCAGCAAGATGAAAGGCAGTAGCAGGGCTTCGCGCGGGATATTCTCCACAATCATATGGTTCAGAATACGCGCCATAATCCAGGCTTGCGCGACGATCAGCACGCCGCTGACCACGCCGAGCAGGCGGGAGAGCGTCAGCCAGCGACGGGAAATAATACTTTGCTGTTTTAACCAGCGGGTCAGTTCTTGTTGACGGGTTTTATTCATTGCGCGCTTTGCAGGTGAAGTTATCGGATTTTTGAGCTGGCGCAATGTTACATCGGGGCAAAAATAAAGGCGACTTATAGTCGCCTTTTTTACCTTTGTTACTGAGTTGTAAAGATTATTTGCGCTCAGCAAGCCCGTCGAGATAGCGTTCTGCATCCAGCGCGGCCATACAACCCGTGCCCGCAGAAGTGATCGCCTGACGGTAAATATGATCCATGACATCACCGGCAGCAAAGACGCCAGGAACGCTGGTTTGCGTGGCATTGCCATGAATACCGGACTGCACTTTGATGTAGCCGTTTTCCAGCGCCAGTTGACCTTCAAAGATGGCAGTGTTCGGACTGTGACCAATAGCCACAAACAGACCTGCAACTTCCAGCGATTCGATGTTGTCTGCATTCTGCGTATCGCGCAGGCGCAGACCGCTAACGCCCATCTGGTCGCCCGTTACCTCTTCCAGCGTACGGTGGGTGTGCAATACGATATTGCCGCTTTCCACTTTATCCATCAGGCGCTTGATGAGGATTTTTTCCGCACGGAAGGTGTCACGGCGATGAATTAGATGCACTTCAGAGGCAATATTTGCCAGATACAGCGCTTCTTCCACTGCGGTGTTACCGCCGCCAATCACCGCGACTTTCTGGTTGCGGTAGAAGAAACCGTCACAGGTTGCGCAGGCGGAAACGCCGCGACCTTTGAATGCTTCTTCTGATGCCAGGCCCAAATAACGCGCAGACGCGCCAGTGGCAATAATCAATGCGTCGCAGGTGTACTCGCCGCTGTCGCCAGTCAGGCGGAACGGGCGATTTTGCAAATCCACGCTGTTGATATGATCGAAAATGATTTCGGTATCAAATTTGGTGGCATGCTCATGCATGCGTTCCATCAGCAGTGGCCCAGTCAGATCGTGCGGGTCGCCCGGCCAGTTTTCCACTTCAGTGGTGGTGGTGAGCTGGCCGCCTTTTTCCATACCGGTAATCAGCACCGGCTGCAGGTTTGCGCGCGCAGCATAGACCGCAGCGGTATAACCGGCAGGGCCTGAACCAAGGATAAGCAGCTTACTGTGTTTGGCCGTACCCATGAGATCCTCATTGTTGTTTGGCAGACATTGGGCTGGATTGTAGGGAATTTACTGGCGTAAAAAAAGGGTACAGCGATTTTGTTAACGATATGTGTAATAGAAAGGACCGATGGCTGAAGGGCTGGTAACCGCCTAAATATAATAACTCCTACTGAAAAAGGGGCAGTTATAAGGTGATAAAATGATGATTAGGGAACGACCCTGATGAATATCTGGCATGTTGTACTAAAAAAAGATGTTTTGCTTTGACAATCCCCTGCGCATTTGCGAAAACATCAAAGGAAGAAAAAAAGCAGTGTTTCGCGCGTGATCCAAATTCATGCATGTAAATGCCATTTTTACCGGGCTAGCGAAATCTACGTATGGCGTGGACAGACGCCATTCGTGATATCGATAGCTGCCCCAGGCACCGGTCTTCTCAATACTGCCCCTGGGATTACGTGACGCGCTAATTAAAATTACGCGCCGCGTAGCGCGACGGGCAAAGACTCTGAACAGTGAAGTGCACAGGGTCAAGACAGGAGTAGGGAAGGAATACAGAGAGACAATAATAATGGTAGATAGCAAGAAGCGCCCTGGCAAAGATCTCGACCGCATCGATCGTAATATTCTGAACGAATTGCAAAAAGATGGGCGTATTTCCAACGTCGAGCTTTCTAAACGAGTGGGGCTTTCCCCAACGCCATGCCTTGAGCGTGTGCGCAGGCTGGAAAGACAAGGGTTTATTCAGGGCTATACAGCGCTGCTGAACCCGCATTATCTGGATGCATCACTTCTGGTATTTGTTGAGATTACTCTGAATCGTGGCGCGCCGGATGTGTTTGAACAATTCAACGCCGCAGTGCAAAAACTTGAAGAGATTCAAGAGTGTCATCTGGTTTCAGGCGATTTCGACTACCTGTTGAAGACGCGTGTGCCGGATATGTCGGCTTACCGCAAACTGCTAGGGGAAACCCTGCTGCGTCTGCCTGGCGTTAATGACACCCGCACATATGTGGTAATGGAAGAAGTCAAACAGAGCAATCGTCTGGTAATTAAGACGCGCTAATACGGAACAGGTGCAAAATCGCTGTTTTTTGATTACACTCCTGTTAATCCATACAGCAACAGTGCCGGGGAGACCCGGCGCTGTTGTCCGTTTTAGCATCAAGGACCTGGAGAGCCTGTCTTGAGCCAGGAATACACCGAAGACAAAGAAGTCACACTGACCAAGTTAAGCAGCGGACGTCGACTCCTGGAGGCGTTGCTGATCCTCGTTTCACTTTCTGCCGTCTGGTTAATGGCAGCGCTTCTCAGCTTTAACCCGTCCGATCCGAGTTGGTCGCAAACGGCCTGGCATGAGCCTATCCATAATCTTGGCGGCGTGCCTGGCGCATGGCTTGCCGATACGCTGTTTTTCATTTTTGGCATCATGGCTTACACCATTCCGGTGATCATTATCGGCGGATGCTGGTTTGCCTATCGCCATCGGGCCAGTGAAGACTATATCGACTATTTTGCTGTATCGCTGCGCATGATTGGCGCGCTGGCGCTGATCCTCACTTCTTGTGGTTTGGCGGCGATTAATGCGGATGATATTTGGTATTTTGCCTCAGGCGGCGTCATTGGCAGCTTGCTCAGTACCACGTTACAACCCTTGTTGCGTAGCAGTGGCGGTACACTGGCGCTGCTCTGTATCTGGGCCGCCGGTTTGACGTTATTCACCGGGTGGTCATGGGTGACCATTGCCGAGAAAATCGGCAGTGTGATCCTCAACATTCTCACTTTTGCCAGTAATCGCACCCGTCGTGATGACACCTGGGTCGATGACGAAGAGTATGAAGAGGATGATGAAGATAAAGGTGATACGGACCTTCCGCGCGAATCTCGCCGTACGCGTATTTTGCGTGGCGCGCTCGCGCGGCGAAAACGCATTGCCGAAAAGTTTGCGAATCCGATGGGGCGCAAAACGGATGAGGCGTTGTTCTCCGGTAAGCGAATGGATGACGATGAAGACGATATTGCTTATAGCGCTCGCGGCATCCCTGCGGATGCTGACGATGTGCTGTTCTCCGGGCATCGCGCAACTGAATCTGAACAGGAATACGATCCGCTGCTAAATGGTCGCAGTATAACGGCACCTGTTGCCGCCGCTGCGGCCGCGACGACTGTCGCTGCGCAGGCTTATGCCGCGCCGGTTGATCCGGTTGCGCAGGCGCCGCAGGAAATTGAATGGCTCTATGCGCAGCCACCGGTTCAACAGACCGCTGCGTATCAGCCAACGCCAGACGAGCAGAACTCTCTCGCATCTTACCAGCCTGTATCAAACCAATCGGTTTCACATGGAGCTGAATATCCGGCTGCACAATTCACTGAACCACAGTGGCAGCAACCTGTCGCGCAGGATAGCTGGGTGCCAGAAGCTCCGGTGACGGCACAGCCGCAAGAAGAAGATATTTATACGCATCCAGTACACGATCCGTTGCCATGGCAGGCTGAGCCACAGCCGCAGATCTCCCCTGCGCCAGAACGCGTAGTTGAGCCTGAACCTGTCGTTGAAGAAGTCAAACAGACTCGTCCACCGCTCTATTACTTCGAAGAAGTAGAGGAGAAACGTGCACGCGAGCGTGAGCAACTGGCGGCATGGTATCAGCCGATTCCTGAGCCTGAAAATAGTGAACCGGTCTCGAAGCCGACTGTGCCGACTATGCCATCGATACCGCCGGTTGAAGCAACCGTTGCGCCAGTTACAGCCGGAGTACAGCAGACCGCCAGTAGTGTCGCCGCAGCAACAACTGCTGCAGGTCCGGTGTTCAGCCTTGCAGCCGGTGGTACACCACGTCCGCAGGTGAAAGAGGGGATTGGCCCGCAACTGCCACGTCCGAACCGGGTGCGTGTACCGACGCGCCGTGAACTGGCTTCTTATGGTATCAAGCTGCCGTCTCAGCGGATGGCCGAAGAGCGCGCGCGCGAAGAAGATGAAACGCGCCATCCTAATGATCAATTCTCAGAAGACGCCGCTGATATGCAGCAGCAGGATGAACTGGCACGCCAGTTTGCCGCCACGCAGCATGATCGCTATGGTGATGGATACCAGCATGAGACGCCGCAATTCCAGTCGCAGCATGCTGTACCGAGTGAAGAAGACGCAGAAGAGGCGGAGCTTGCACGTCAGTTTGTGGCGTCGCAGCAGCAGCGGTATGCAGGTGAACAGCCTGCCGGGGCGCAGGCATTTATGCCGGAGGACTTTGCGTTCTCACCAATGAAGACGCTGGTAGATGACGGCCCAGGTGAGCCGCTGTTCACACCTGGTGTAATGCCGGAGCAGGAACCGTCTGCAGCGCAGCATCACCAACAACCGCCGCAGTATTATCAGCAGCCAGCTCACCAACCTATTGCACAGCCGCAGCAGTATCAGCAGCCGGCGCAGCAACCTGTCGCACAGCCGCAGCAGTATCAGCAACCGGCGCAGCAACCTGTCGCACAGCCGCAGCAGTATCAGCAACCGGCGCAGCAACCTGTCGCACAGCCGCAGCAGTATCAGCAACCGGCGCAGCAACCTGTCGCACAGCCGCAGCAGTATCAGCAGCCGGTTCATCAACCTGCTGCACAGCCGCAGCAATATCAGCAACCTGCTGCACAACCGCAACCGCAACCGCAACCGCAACCGCAACCGCAACCGCAACCGCAACCGCAACCGCAACCGCAACCGCAACCGCAAGAGAGTCTGATTCACCCGTTGCTAATGCGTAATGGCGACAGCCGCCCGATGCAAAAACCGACGACACCGCTGCCGTCGCTGGATTTGTTGACGCAGCCGCCAGCGGAAGTTGAACCGGTAGATACGTTTGCGCTGGAACAGATGGCGCGCCTGGTGGAAGCACGGCTGGCGGATTTCCGCATCAAAGCTGATGTGGTCAATTATTCTCCAGGTCCGGTTATCACCCGTTTTGAGTTAAATCTCGCCCCTGGTGTGAAAGCTGCGCGTATTTCGAACCTTTCCCGCGATCTGGCGCGTTCGTTGTCGACCGTTGCTGTGCGTGTGGTGGAAGTTATTCCGGGTAAACCGTACGTTGGTTTGGAACTGCCGAACAAGAAACGACAAACCGTTTACTTGCGTGAAGTGTTGGACTGCGTGAAATTCCGCGAAAACCCGTCGCCGCTGACTGTCGTGCTGGGTAAAGATATTGCAGGCGACCCGGTAATAGCCGACCTGGCGAAGATGCCGCACCTCTTGGTTGCGGGTACGACCGGTTCCGGTAAATCGGTAGGCGTGAATGCCATGATCCTCAGCATGTTGTATAAAGCGACGCCGGAAGAGGTGCGCTTTATTATGATCGACCCGAAAATGCTTGAGTTGTCAGTGTATGAAGGGATCCCGCATCTGCTTACCGAAGTCGTCACCGACATGAAAGACGCTGCCAACGCCTTGCGCTGGAGCGTCAATGAAATGGAGCGTCGCTACAAGCTGATGTCGGCGCTCGGCGTACGTAACCTGGCGGGCTACAACGAGAAGATCGCTGAAGCAGCGCGAATGGGCCGCCCGATCCCGGATCCTTACTGGAAGCCGGGTGACAGCATGGATGTTGAACATCCAGTGCTGGAAAAACTGCCGTATATCGTGGTGCTGGTGGATGAATTCGCCGATTTGATGATGACCGTCGGTAAGAAAGTGGAAGAGCTGATCGCGCGCCTGGCGCAAAAAGCGCGCGCTGCGGGTATTCACCTGGTGCTGGCGACCCAGCGTCCGTCAGTGGATGTCATTACAGGCCTGATTAAAGCCAACATCCCGACACGTATCGCGTTTACCGTTTCGAGCAAAATTGACTCGCGTACCATTCTTGATCAGGGCGGTGCTGAATCGCTGCTGGGGATGGGGGATATGCTCTATTCCGGCCCGAACTCGACTTCTGCACCGGTACGTGTACATGGTGCATTCGTTCGTGACCAGGAAGTGCATGCTGTTGTGCAGGACTGGAAGGCGCGCGGGCGTCCGCAGTATGTCGATGGCATTACCTCGGATAGCGAAAGCGAAGGTGGTGCCGGTGGCGGTTTTGAGGGGGGAGAAGAGCTTGATCCGTTATTCGATCAGGCTGTTAATTTCGTGACCGAAAAACGCAAAGCTTCTATCTCCGGCGTACAGCGCCAGTTCCGTATCGGCTATAACCGTGCAGCGCGTATCATCGAGCAGATGGAAGCTCAGGGGATCGTCAGCGAACAGGGGCATAACGGAAACCGTGAAGTGCTGGCTCCGCCGCCGTTTGACTAATATTTTAACAGCGCCATTCTGCCTCCATTTGCGGGAATTATCGACAATGGAGGCAGATTATGGAGATGATTAACGATATTTATTAATTTTTTCTAACTCATTCAATTCATCTTTCAAAGTAGATAAGCTATCACTTTCTTGGGTGATAGCAGTAGTGTTAAGGCCACATTCAGAAGCGGAGCTTGTATAGGTCACTGTTTCGAAATACTTTCCGGAACTATCATGGTTGCCATGATAGCACTTATATGTAACTGGTTGGTTATTTCCATTTGCAATAGCCGCTTTCAATACCTCAATTCTTCTTGGTAACCATTCATAACTCTTCCAATCAATAAGTAACTGATCCTCGGGGTTTATTAAAAAAGCATCCAACGTTGTAGATGCTCTATCGCTGTATTTTTCCACAGTGACTTCCATCACAGCTGTTTCTTGCTCGTGATTTCCATAAATCCTTGTAGCCCAACATTTCATAGGATATTCAACAACATGGTCAAAGTGCGGCCCATTTATGCTTCTGACGTTGGTAATGGCCACAACATCACGCTCAGATGTTGTATGAGTTCGATTATAGTAATTAATAAATTGAGGGGACTTAAAATACTCGTTAGCGCAAAACAGGAATGGTGCCCTATTGGAATTTGTCCTGTCGTCTAAAAATACCCAGTTAGTTAAATATCCATCCGTAGTGAGTGCCTTACAACCTGCTAGAAATAATGGCAGTGTCAATATTAATAGCCTAATATTCATAAATATTCCCTGTTAACTCTACTGTTGATAAAACTATTAAAGATGAGCTTAAGTTAAATTACTGATACGTTATGACGTAATTGTTGGATTGTATTATGTTCAGATGATTACGAATATACTATAGGATTTTTTAAAGGCGATAGAAATTATGAACTTATTTTCAAGAAGATGAGCGTCTTTAGAGATACAGGCTTTTGCTTAAGTGCAAGGCTTGGCTGATCGATTTCAGTTTTTTTACCAGGAAACTACGCTGCTGAATTGTTATAGTAGGGGAAGTTTTTTGCTTAGTCAGTTGACTGGCAGAATGGGAAAATTTAAGGAATCAAGATGAAAAAAATTGCCATCGCCTGCGCTTTATTTGTCAGCTTTGCCGCCAGCAATGTCTGGGCTGATGCTTCCAGCGACCTGAAAAGCCGTCTCGATAAAGTCAGCAGCTTTCATGCTACCTTCACTCAAAAAGTGACCGACGGCAGCGGTGCTGCGGTGCAAGAAGGTCAGGGTGATCTGTGGGTGAAACGCCCGAACCTGTTTAACTGGCACATGACCCAGCCGGATGAAAGTGTTCTGGTGTCAGATGGTAAAACGCTGTGGTTCTATAACCCATTTGTTGAGCAGGCAACAGCGACCTGGCTGAAGGACGCCACGGGTAACACGCCATTTATGCTGATTGCCCGTAATCAGGCAAGCGACTGGCAGCAGTACAATATTGAGCAGAAGGGTGACGATTTTGTGCTGACGCCGAAAGGCAATAACGGCAACCTGAAACAGTTCACTATCAACGTGGGGCGTGATGGCACTATCCATCAATTTAGCGCCATTGAGCAGGACGATCAGCGCAGCAGCTATAAGCTGAAATCACAGCAAAACGGCACCGTTGATGCGTCTAAATTTACCTTTACCCCGCCGAAGGGCGTAACGGTTGACGATCAGCGCAAGTAAGAGGCGTGCATGAGTAACATGTCGCTCGACTTTTCCGATAATGCGTTTCAACCTCTGGCCGCACGTATGCGGCCAGAAAATTTAGCGCAGTACATTGGTCAGCAACATCTGTTTGCGCCGGGTAAGCCGCTCCCGCGTGCGATTGAAGCCGGACACTTGCACTCAATGATTCTATGGGGACCGCCGGGAACGGGGAAAACCACGCTCGCCGAAGTGATTGCACGTTATGCCAGTGCAGATGTGGAGCGTATTTCGGCAGTGACCTCCGGGGTGAAAGAGATCCGCGAAGCCATTGAGCGTGCGCGTCAAAACCGCAATGCCGGGCGCCGTACCATTCTGTTTGTCGATGAAGTTCATCGCTTTAATAAAAGCCAGCAGGACGCTTTTCTGCCGCATATTGAAGATGGCACCATTACTTTTATTGGCGCGACAACGGAAAACCCCTCTTTTGAACTCAATTCTGCATTGCTGTCTCGTGCGCGCGTTTATTTGCTTAAATCGCTGACCACCGAGGATATCGAGCAGGTTTTAACGCAGGCGATGGAAGACAAAGCGCGTGGTTACGGCGGGCAGGATATTGTTCTACCGGATGAAACCCGGCGAGCGATTGCCGAATTGGTTGGCGGTGATGCGCGCCGGGCACTTAATACGCTTGAGATGATGGCGGATATGGCGGAACTCGACAATTCCGGCAAGCGTGTATTAAAGCCAGAACTGCTCACGGAAATTGCTGGTGAACGCAGCGCCCGCTTCGACAACAAAGGCGATCGTTTTTACGATTTGATTTCCGCATTGCATAAATCGGTCCGCGGCAGTGCGCCGGATGCTGCGCTTTATTGGTATGCACGAATTATTACTGCCGGTGGCGATCCTTTATATGTCGCGCGGCGCTGTCTGGCGATTGCCTCTGAAGATGTTGGCAACGCCGATCCGCGTGCGATGCAGGTTGCTATTGCCGCATGGGACTGTTTTACACGCGTTGGTCCTGCCGAAGGCGAACGTGCCATCGCGCAGGCGATTGTCTACCTTGCTTGTGCGCCGAAAAGTAATGCGGTTTATACCGCCTTCAAAGCGGCACTGGCAGATGCGCGCGATCGCCCCGATTACGACGTGCCGGTTCATCTGCGTAATGCGCCAACCAAACTGATGAAAGAGATGGGCTACGGGCAGGAGTATCGCTACGCGCATGACGAGCCCAATGCCTATGCCGCCGGGGAAGAATATTTCCCACAAGAACTGGCACAGACACGCTATTATCACCCCTCGACAAGAGGCCTTGAAGGTAAGATTGGTGAAAAGCTCGCCTGGCTTACCGAACAGGATCATAAAAGCCCTATAAAACGCTATCGCTAGTGCGGGCGTTGCGGTAAGGTTACGGCTTACACCATCGACCGCAGGCTGCGGTCGTATTCTTTTATTTCAATTCGATAAGCACAGGAAAAGCATGCTCGATCCCAATCTGCTGCGTACCGAGCCAGACGCAGTCGCTGAAAAACTGGCACGCCGGGGCTTTAAGCTGGATGTAGATAAATTACGCGCGCTTGAAGAGCGTCGTAAAGTCTTGCAAGTTAATACGGAAAACTTGCAGGCGGAACGCAACTCGCGATCGAAATCCATTGGCCAGGCGAAAGCACGCGGGGAAGATATCGAGCCTTTACGCCTGGAAGTGAACAAACTGGGTGAAGAGCTGGACGCGGCTAAAGCGGAGCTGGAAACCCTGTTGGCGGAGATCCGCGACATCGCGCTGACAATCCCTAACCTGCCAGACGATTGTGTTCCAGTCGGCCGTGACGAAAATGACAACGTTGAGGTCAGCCGTTGGGGTACGCCGCGCAAATTTGATTTCGACATTCGCGATCACGTGACGCTGGGTGAAATGCACAGCGGGCTGGATTTCGCCGCCGCGGTGAAACTTACCGGCTCTCGCTTTGTAGTGATGAAAGGGCAGATTGCGCGCATGCATCGTGCGCTGGCGCAGTTCATGCTGGATTTGCACACCGAACAGCATGGCTACGCAGAGAACTATGTTCCGTATCTGGTCAACCAGGATACGCTGTACGGCACCGGGCAGTTACCGAAATTCGCGGGTGATTTGTTCCACACTCGTCCGCTGGAAGAAGAAGCAGACAGTAGCAATTACGCGTTGATCCCGACAGCGGAAGTTCCGCTGACAAACCTGGTGCGTGATGAGATCATTGATGAAGATGATCTGCCGATCAAAATGACTGCGCACACGCCATGTTTCCGCTCAGAAGCGGGATCTTATGGGCGTGATACGCGCGGTCTGATCCGTATGCACCAGTTCGATAAAGTTGAAATGGTGCAGATCGTTCGCCCGGAAGATTCCATGGCGGCGCTGGAAGAGATGACGGGTCACGCGGAGAAAGTGTTGCAGCTGCTGGGGCTTCCCTATCGTAAAGTGCTGCTGTGCTCGGGCGATATGGGCTTCGGCGCTTGCAAAACCTACGATCTGGAAGTGTGGGTACCGGCGCAGGACACTTACCGTGAAATCTCTTCCTGCTCTAACGTCTGGGATTTCCAGGCTCGTCGTATGCAGGCGCGCTGCCGTAGCAAGTCCGACAAGAAAACTCGCTTGGTACATACATTGAATGGTTCCGGTCTGGCCGTTGGCCGTACGCTGGTGGCGGTAATGGAAAACTATCAGCAGGCTGATGGTCGAATTGAAGTGCCGGAAGTACTGCGTCCGTACATGAACGGCCTTGAGTTCATCGGCTAATCATCTGCATGTAGTGAATGTTAATTCTGAAAGCGCCTGCGGGCGCTTTTTTGTCTATTTAAAACCCCTCCTGCGAGTGGTTCAGCAGTAGGTTCAGGTTTAACGTTGACAGAACTGGCTGAAGCTTATTCTCATTTTTTTGGTACGCTCTTCACGGATGAAAACAATGCAGCCTGCTGTGGAGGGTAATAATTTTTACGGTATCTGTTTCAGCCTTTTTATGCCGGCATTCATCATGAATTTTTTCGACCGATAATTCTGCCTGTTAGCAAAAGTATTCTTTTATTTTCAATAGTGTGAATCATGTCGTCCATTGTTAGGCCCAACGCTGGATAAGTTTTACGAATCGTCGTGGTGCAAAACGTGTCAGCGTCCAAAATCCGTGGATTGACAATGTTCTTTCCGGTGGCATGATGCGCACGCAAACTGAATTTCCTCACGGTTTTTATCCATGTCCATCTATACCCGGCCAGTGCTGCTATTGCTCTGTGGCTTAATGCTGTTGACGCTGGCGATCGCGACGCTAAATACGCTCGTGCCGCTCTGGCTCGCCCACGAAAACTTACCGACCTGGCAGGTTGGGATGGTGGGTTCTTCTTATTTCACTGGCAACTTGCTGGGTACGTTACTGACCGGGCGTTTAATTCGCCGTCTGGGTTTTAACCGCAGTTATTATCTTGCTTCACTGATCTTTGCCGCAGGCTGTGTTGGCCTGGGGCTAATGATTGGCTTCTGGAGCTGGATGGTTTGGCGCTTTGTCGCTGGTGTGGGCTGCGCGATGATTTGGGTGGTCGTGGAAAGCGCCCTGATGTGCAGCGGTACATCGCGCAATCGTGGGCGCCTGTTAGCAGCTTATATGATGGTTTACTACGTCGGCACAGTGCTTGGCCAGGTGATGGTCAGTAAGTTGCCGACAGATCTGATGAGCGTACTGCCGTGGACGACTGCGCTGGTGTTGGCGGCGATCCTGCCGCTGCTGTTTACCCGCATTGTCAACCAACAGAACGAAGAACAGGCTCCGACCTCGGTATGGCCGATGTTGCGTCTGCGCCATGCTCGCCTGGGTGTGAATGGCTGTATTATCTCCGGGATCATCCTTGGTTCGCTGTACGGCTTGATGCCGCTCTATCTTTCGCACCAGGGGATTAGCGATTCGGGGATTGGTTTCTGGATGGCGCTCATGGTCAGTGCCGGTATTGTAGGGCAGTGGCCGATTGGTCGGCTGGCAGATCGTTTTGGTCGCCTGCTGGTGCTGCGTGTGCAGGTGTTTGTCGTGATCGTGGGTTGTTTTGCGATGTTGAGTAATGCCGCTATGGCTCCTGCGCTTTTTGTGCTCGGGACCGCAGGCTTTACCCTTTATCCGGTAGCGATGGCATGGGCCTGTGAGAAAGTGGAACATCACCAACTGGTGGCAATGAACCAGGCACTGCTATTGAGTTACACCATTGGCAGCCTGCTTGGTCCGACGCTGACCGCAATGTTGATGCAAAGCTACTCAGATAGCTTGCTATTTATCATGATCGCGGGTGTGTCGTTTATCTATCTGGTGATGCTGATGCGTAAACCCGGGCATCATCCAACGCCGGTGGCGCATGCCTGATATGTGCTGTTTCATAAATAAAAAAGCCACAACTCAACGATGTGGCTTTTTTGTCTCAGAGATGGCTCAGTACATCACTTTGTGACCGTACTGCTCCAGGATGCCTTTTACGCGCTCCATGGTCTCTTTCTTCGGCGGGTGAATACCGTCCAGCTTATACTCTTCACCCATCGCCACCCATTTATGTTTACCCAGCTCGTGATAGGGAAGGAGTTCGATTTTCTCAACGTTACCCATATCGCGGGTGAATTCACCAAGGCGATGTGCGGAATCGTCATCATCAGACCAGCCTGGCACAACGACGTAACGGATCCATACGTTGATATTTTTCTTTGATAAATATTGTGCGAATTCGAGGGTCCGGTGATTAGATACGCCGACCAGATTCTGGTGGATCTCATCGTTCATTTGCTTGAGGTCGAGCATCACCAAATCGGTAACTTCCAACAATTCATCGATCACTGGATCGTAACGGCGTACAAAGCCGTTGGTATCGAGGCAGGTGTGGATGCTCTCTTTTTTACAGGCGCGAAACCAGTCGCGAACGAATTCCGCCTGCAAGATTGCTTCCCCACCGGATGCCGTGACGCCACCGCCGGAGGCGTTCATAAAGTGCCGATAGGTAACGACGTCTTTCATCAGTTCTTCAACGGTGATTTCTTTGCCACCGTGTGTATCCCATGTATCGCGGTTGTGACAATACAGGCAGCGCATCAGGCAGCCCTGGAAGAAGGTGATAAAGCGGATACCCGGGCCGTCGACCGTGCCGCAGGATTCAAAGGAGTGGATGCGACCAATAACTGACATTGCGGTGTTTTCTCCAGATGTGGCCCATCCGGGGCCTGTGTCTGCGCAGTTTAATTCCTTCTGCGCTAAGTCTGTTTTGGCAGACATCCAGCAAGTATAGATGGCTGACGAAGCACACTTCAGGTGTTAAAAAGGCCCCACAGTCGTGGAGCCTTTATTATACGCTTTTTACTGCGTAGTTTCAGTCAATACCATTACATGGTCTGAGTGAATGTACGAGTGATAACGTCCTGCTGCTGTTCTTTAGTCAGGGAGTTAAAGCGTACGGCATAACCAGAAACACGGATGGTCAGCTGCGGATATTTTTCCGGGTTTTCCATCGCGTCGAGCAGCATTTCGCGGTTCATCACGTTCACGTTCAGGTGCTGACCACCTTCGATGGACGCTTCATGATGGAAGTAACCATCCATCAGACCCGCCAGGTTGGTTTTACGTACTTCGTCGTCTTTACCCAGCGCATTCGGCACGATAGAGAAGGTGTAAGAGATACCATCTTTAGCGTAAGCGAACGGCAGTTTAGCAACGGAAGTCAGAGAGGCAACAGCACCTTTCTGGTCACGACCGTGCATCGGGTTAGCACCCGGTCCGAACGGAGCACCAGCGCGACGGCCATCCGGGGTGTTACCTGTTTTCTTACCGTACACAACGTTAGAAGTGATGGTCAGAACAGACTGAGTCGGGATAGCGTTGCGGTAAGTGGTCAGTTTCTGAATTTTCTTCATGAAACGTTCAACCAGGTCAACCGCCATATCATCAACGCGAGCGTCGTTGTTACCAAACTGCGGATATTCGCCTTCGATTTCGAAGTCGATAGCCAGACCGTCTTCGTCACGAATCGGTTTCACTTTCGCGTATTTGATAGCAGACAGGGAGTCAGCCGCTACGGACAAGCCAGCGATACCGCAAGCCATGGTACGGATAACGTCACGATCGTGCAGCGCCATCAGTGAAGCTTCGTAGCTGTATTTGTCGTGCATGTAGTGGATGACGTTCAGCGCGGTGACGTACTGTTTAGCCAGCCAATCCATGAAGTGATCCATACGATCCATCACTTCGTCGAACTTCAGAACGTCGCCTTTGATAGGTTCAGATTTCGGACCTACCTGCATTTTCAGTTTTTCATCAACGCCGCCGTTGATTGCATACAGCATGGTTTTCGCCAGGTTAGCGCGAGCACCGAAGAACTGCATTTGTTTACCCACAACCATCGGGCTTACGCAGCAAGCGATAGCGTAGTCGTCGTTGTTGAAGTCAGGACGCATCAGATCATCGTTCTCGTACTGCAGAGAAGAGGTATCGATGGAGACTTTCGCAGCAAATTTTTTGAAGTTCAGCGGCAGTTTTTCAGACCACAGAACAGTGATGTTCGGTTCCGGAGACGGACCCATGGTGTACAGGGTGTTCAGGAAACGGAAGCTGTTTTTGGAAACCAGCGTACGACCATCAACGCCCATACCACCGATAGATTCAGTTGCCCAAATCGGGTCGCCAGAGAACAGTTCATCATATTCAGGGGTACGCAGGAAGCGGACCATACGCAGTTTCATGACCAGGTGGTCAATCATTTCCTGAGCGTCTTGCTCAGTGATTTTACCTGCTTTCAGGTCACGTTCGATGTACACGTCCAGGAAGGTGGATACGCGACCAAAGGACATTGCAGCGCCGTTCTGAGACTTAACAGCGGCCAGGTAACCGAAATAGGTCCACTGGATTGCTTCCTGAGCGTTGGTAGCCGGACCAGAGATATCGCAACCGTATTTTGCTGCCATCTCTTTGATCTGACCCAGTGCGCGATGCTGTTCAGCAATTTCTTCACGCAGACGGATAGTCGCTTCCAGGTTTACGCCGTTTTCCATGTCAGACTGCAGAGACAGGAACTGAGCGTATTTGTCTTTCATCAGGTAGTCGATACCGTACAGTGCAACGCGACGGTAGTCACCGATGATACGGCCACGACCGTAAGCATCCGGCAGACCAGTCAGAACACCGGATTTACGGCAGTTCAGAATATCTTTGGTGTAAACATCGAATACACCCTGGTTATGGGTTTTACGGTATTCGGTGAAGATTTTTTTAAGAGCAGGATCCAGCTCGCGGTTGTACGCTTTGCAGGAGCTTTCAACCATTTTGATGCCGCCGAACGGGATGATTGCGCGTTTCAGCGGAGCTTCAGTTTGCAGGCCAACAATTTTCTCTAACGATTTGTTGATGTAACCAGCGTCGTGAGAAGTGATGGTTGATGCAATGGAGGTGTCAAAATCAACTGGCGCATGGGTGCGGTTTTCCAGTTTAACGCCTTCCATGACTTTGTCCCACAGTTTGGTGGTCGCGTCAGTAGCGCCAGCCAGGAAGGACTCATCGCCTTCGTACGGGGTGTAGTTTTTCTGGATAAAGTCACGTACGTTGACTTCTTTCTGCCAGTCGCCTTTCGCAAAACCTTCCCAGGCTGTGGCTAATTTTTCATTAAGCTCGGACATGTAACACCTACCTTCTTAAGTGGATTTTTTATTTACTGCCTGAAACAACCATTAATGATGATCGTTGCCACGCAGGTAAATGACCCAGTATGTCAACCCGACTAATAATCCTCCACCGATGATATTCCCGATTGTTACAGGGATCAGGTTATCAGTGATGAAATTCATAATGGTCAGGTGAGAGAAACTTTCCGGGCTGGAGCCAACGGCGGTCCAGAACTCCGGGCTTGCAAAGTTGCGAATTACAATACCCATCGGGATCATAAACATATTCGCAATACTGTGTTCAAAACCGCTGGCAACAAACATCGCCACCGGCAGAACCATAATCATGGCCTTATCCATCAGGCTGCGGCCGGAATAACTCATCCACACGGCCATACACACCATCAGGTTAGCCAGAATACCCAGCGCCACTGCTTCGACAAACGTGTGATGTACCTTATGGTCAGCGGTTTGCAGTACATTTAAACCCCAACCGCCGTTGGCGACCATATACTCGCCAGATAACCACATTAACAACACAAACAGCAGCGCACCCACCAGGTTGCCGATATAGACGTTAATCCAGTTGCGGGCCAACTGCCCCCAGGTAATACGCCCACTGGCTTTCGCCACGACAATCAGTACGGTTGAAGTAAAGAGATCGGCACCGCAAATGATGCAAAGGATCAACCCCAGGGAGAAGCAGACACCACCGATAAGTTTAGCAATACCGTACGGCATTGCGCCGGTACCTGTGGTGGCGGTGATGTAGAAAACGAAAGCAATGGAGATAAACACGCCTGCGGTAATCGCAAGATAGAAAGTCTTAAGCGGATGTTTAGTCGCTTTATAGACACCAGCTTCTTCGGCAACTTTGGCCATCTCGGCTGGAAGAATAAGATCAAAAGGGTTGTCAGCTTTCACACTAACTCTCTCTTTATTAAGTCGGCGACGAGATACTAACAAAGCATTATAGAAGAGAATTTGATATGGATCATATCTCGCCTGGCTTATAGGACCGCAAAGCGTATGGTTTTTCTACGATCGCGGAGTAACTTGTTGATTATCATAATAAAAATAAAGTTTAAGAATTACAAAATGAGTTGAATTTTTTTATGCGGTCTCCCAAACAACAGTTAATTAAAATGGAGTAATCACCATAATAAGTAACAATATTAGTTTTAATGGATAATTATATTTACCCATATTTAACTTTAATATTACATATGGTTGTCATCGCCAAATAATAAATAAAAAGGGGCAATGAAATTGCCCCGTAATATAGCGTAGACCGTTCATTAAGCCTACATATTGTCGTACTACTTGTCGTTATTTCGACCAGAACGTACGTTTAGCTCGTTGTAATTTTTCGTAAGCCGCTAACAAAGACTGGTGTGCGGAGAAGGCTTTCAGCGAACCGTCTGCAGGCTGGAGATCGTAGAACGGTGCTTCACCGCTTAACGCGGCGCTGGCGGCTTCAACCGCTTGCGCACCATACATACGTACGAATGCATTCAGGTATTGCAGCGGCTCGCGATCCTCTTCCTGCGCCAGTAACAATAATGTCTGCAGGCAGCGGTAGTAGTTGGCCCTTTCGGCGCTAAAGATCGAGGCGTTGAATTCCATCGTCCATTCAGTCCAGGCCAATGCCTGATCCAAATCGCCGCCTGCCAGCGCCAGCATCGCTTTTAGTTCACCAATGCGCAGCGTGTACCAGCCATTGTCTTTGCCGGTCGCCAGACCCAACAGTTCACGAACGCGGGTGAAGTCATCATGACCTTCGTCATCAAGCTGTGAAATCAGGTTGAGGTACTCCTCTTTTTCCCATTCACTGCCAGGTAAAGAGAGGATGGTTTCGCGCAAATGGCTGCCCATGGTGTTGTTCGCCAGCCACAGATCTTCCGCCGGATAAATATCGGACATGCCAGGCACCAGGATACGGCAGGCGTAAACGCCCAGATGTTCATAATCGACAATGTAGACTTCTTTATCTTCCGCCTTAAAGATAGCCATAAGTGTGGCAAACTCTTCTTCCGTCGTGCCAGCGAAGCTCCAGTCAACAAACGGATAATCGGCATCTTGCTTGAACAGGTCCCATGAGATCAAACCGCTGGAGTCGATAAAGTGCGTTTCGAGGTTGGCATGCTCGGCCACTTCTTCATCATCAAAGGTTGGCGGTGTGAACACATCCAGATCTTTCAACCCGCGGCCTTGCAGCAGCTCGGTAACGGTACGCTCAAGCGCCACGCCGAAATCAGGATGTGCACCAAAAGAGGCAAAACAGGTGCCGTTAGCCGGGTTGAACAGGACAACGCAGATAACCGGATATTTACCGCCCAGCGAACCGTCGTAAGCGAAGATCGGGAAACCTTCCGCTTCCAGTTTAGCAATCGCTTCGACAACGCCTGGATAGCGCGCCAGTACATCCTGCGGAATTTCTGGCAGGCTGATGCTCTCGGCAATAATGCGATTTTTAATATGGCGTTCGAACACTTCGGACAGCCCCTGCACGCGGGCTTCATTGCGCGTGTTCCCGGCGGACATACCGTTAGAAACGTATAAGTTGCCGACGATATTCATCGGGATATAAACCGTCTGCTCATCAGACTGGCGGGTAAACGGCAGGGCGCAGATACCGCGCTCATCGTTGCCGGATTGCAGATCAACGAGCATCCCGGCAGCCAGTTCGTTCTGCGGGTCGTAGTAGGCGCGCAGACGCGCATCCAGAATGCCTTCCGGCAGGGAGTCATCTTCCGGCAGCGGGAACCATTTCTCATTCGGGTAATGAACGAATGGACCTTGTGCGATTTCATCACCCAGCCAGAAATCAGCGAAGAAGTAGTTGGTGGACAGACGCTCGAAATACTCGCCCAGTGCAGAGGCCAGCGCAGCTTTTTTGGTCGCGCCTTTGCCGTTGGTGAAGCACAGCGCGCACTCTTTATCGCGAATATGTACAGACCAGACGTTTGGCACCGGGTTCAGCCATGAGGCCTCTTCGATGTTAAAGCCGAGATCGGTGAGCTTTTGCTGGAAGCGGGCGATGGAATCTTCCAGCGCGGCGTCTTTGCCGGGAATAAATGTTTGAGTCATGGCGGTCACTTTTTTCGTACGTAAAGCGCGCAATGATACGGGTTTTGCGTGACTGACGCTATCTTCCACGTCTGACCGACGAAAATAAAACTTCTGGCTATGATTAAGAAAAGTAACGAACTGTTCAGGCATAAAAAATGAAAGCGTTTGATCTGCATCGTATGGCGCTCGACAAGGTCCCTCTTGATTTTCTCGGGGAAGTCGCACTGCGTAGTCTTTACACCTTTGTTTTGGTCTTTTTATTTCTCAAAATCACCGGGCGACGCGGCGTACGCCAGATGTCCCTGTTTGAAGTGCTGATAATCCTGACATTGGGGTCGGCCGCCGGGGATGTCGCTTTTTACGATGATGTGCCAATGCTGCCGGTGCTGGTGGTTTTTATCACTTTAGCGTTGCTCTATCGGTTTGTGATGTGGTTGATGTCGCACAGCGAAAAACTGGAAGATTTGCTGGAAGGCAAACCGGTTGTCATTGTCGAAAACGGCGAATTGGCATGGGACAAACTGCATGCGGAGAACATGACCGAGTTCGAGTTCTTTATGGAGCTACGTTTGAATGGCGTGGAACAACTCGGACAGATTCGTCTGGCAATAATGGAAACCAACGGTCAAATCAGTGTTTACTACTTCCCGGACGATGAGGTGAAACCCGGGTTGTGTATTTTGCCTGAAGGATGCAATGAGCGTTTCACGACGGTTCCCGAGGCGGGGGACTATGTTTGTGTCCGCTGCAGTAAAATCGTCGCCATGCAAAAAGGGGAAAAGCAATCTTGCCCGCGTTGTGCAAATCCGGAATGGTCGAAGGCAAGCCGGGCTGTTCGCGTGACATAACAGCGTTTTTATCGGGTCTGCGTTGAGCAAACAACACTTTCTGCTATGTGAGTTAGCGCACATCTTGCCACTGGCGTCCATTACCCGTTGCGGCGCGTAGCGCTGAATGATAAAACCGATGTCACAGGAATAACTTATTGCTTTATAGCGTGGTGAGGGGAAATGACTCAGGTCTTTAATTTTAGTTCTGGCCCGGCAGTATTACCGGCAGATGTGCTCAAACAAGCGCAACAAGAGCTGTGCGACTGGCAAGGTCTTGGAACGTCGGTGATGGAAATTAGCCATCGTGGTAAAGAGTTTATCCACGTGGCGGAAGAAGCAGAAAAGGATTTTCGCGACCTGCTGAATATTCCCTCTAACTATAAGGTTCTGTTCTGTCACGGCGGCGGTCGCGGCCAGTTTGCGGGCGTTCCGCTGAACTTGCTGGGCGATAAAACCACCGCTGATTACGTTGATGCGGGCTACTGGGCGGCGAGTGCGGTAAAAGAAGCGAAAAAATACTGCTCACCGAACGTTATTGACGCCAAAATCACTGTTGATGGTCTGCGTGCGGTGAAACCGATGCGCGACTGGCAACTGAGCGATAATGCGGCCTATCTGCACTACTGTCCGAACGAAACGATCGACGGTATTGCGATCGATGAAACACCGGACTTCGGTGATGTAGTCGTTGCCGCTGATTTTTCCTCAACTATTCTCTCTCGCCAGATTGACGTAAGCCGCTTTGGTGTGATCTACGCAGGCGCGCAGAAAAATATCGGGCCAGCGGGTTTGACGCTGGTGATTGTGCGCGAAGATCTGCTGGGTAAAGCGCATCAGACTTGCCCGTCGATCCTTGATTACACCGTGCTGAACGAAAACGACTCGATGTTTAACACGCCGCCGACCTTTGCCTGGTATCTCTCCGGGCTAGTGTTTAAGTGGCTGAAAAAACAAGGCGGCGTGGCGGCAATGGACAAAATCAACCAGCAAAAAGCCGACCTGTTATACGGTGTGATCGACAACAGCGATTTCTACCGCAACGACGTGGCGAAAGCGAACCGTTCGCGAATGAACGTACCGTTCCAGTTAGCAGACAGCGCGCTCGATAAAGTCTTCCTTGAGGAGTCGTTCGCTGCGGGTCTGCACGCGCTGAAAGGCCACCGTGTTGTCGGTGGGATGCGCGCCTCTATCTATAATGCGATGCCGCTGGCTGGCGTACAGGCGCTCACT
The DNA here is from genome assembly GCF_000300455.3 of Kosakonia sacchari SP1. Lineage (NCBI taxonomy): Bacteria > Pseudomonadati > Pseudomonadota > Gammaproteobacteria > Enterobacterales > Enterobacteriaceae > Kosakonia > Kosakonia sacchari. The sequence goes on along the minus strand of NZ_CP007215.2, from coordinate 3,145,364 downwards.
GACTTTATGGTCGATTTCGAACGCCGCCACGGTTAATCACCCTGTTTTGACGTACCCCCGTAGTCTGACTGCGGGGGTTTTATTCTGTTTGTTGAGAGTGAAGTTTCATGGAATCCCTGACGTTACAACCCATCGCGCGAGTAGATGGCACCATCAATCTGCCTGGTTCAAAGAGTGTCTCCAACCGCGCCTTGTTGCTGGCCGCATTCGCGCGTGGCACGACTGTTCTGACTAACCTGCTGGACAGTGATGATGTGCGCCACATGCTCAATGCCCTCAGCGCGCTGGGGGTTCATTACACGTTGTCTGCCGATCGCACCCGTTGTGAAGTGACGGGTGTTGGCGGCCCGCTGCACTCAACAAAAAAACTGGAACTGTTTCTGGGTAACGCTGGAACCGCCATGCGTCCGTTGGCCGCTGCGCTGTGCCTTGGCGAGAACAATATTGTGCTGACTGGTGAGCCGCGCATGAAAGAGCGTCCGATTGGCCATCTGGTTGATGCGCTTCGTCAGGGCGGGGCAAAGGTTGATTATCTTGAGCAGGAAAATTATCCGCCACTGCATTTGCGCGGTGGCTTTACTGGTGGTGAAGTGAGTGTCGATGGCAGCGTTTCCAGCCAGTTCTTAACCGCATTGCTGATGACAGCCCCGCTGGCGCCCAACGACACGGTTATCACCATCAAAGGTGACCTGGTATCCAAACCGTATATTGATATCACGCTGCATCTGATGAAGACCTTCGGTGTTGAGGTTGAAAACCAGCAATATCAACGCTTTGTTGTGCGCGGTGCGCAGCAATATCAGTCACCGGGCCATTATCTGGTCGAAGGCGATGCGTCTTCTGCTTCTTATTTCCTCGCGGCCGGCGCAATCAAAGGCGGTACGGTGAAAGTAACCGGTATAGGCCGTAACAGCGTGCAGGGCGATATTCGTTTTGCCGATGTGCTTGAAAAAATGGGCGCAACCGTTGTCTGGGGTGATGATTATATTGCCTGCACGCGTGGTGAGTTGAACGCAATCGACATGGACATGAACCATATTCCCGATGCGGCAATGACCATTGCGACGGCAGCGCTGTTTGCCAAAGGCTCGACCACTCTGCGCAACATCTATAACTGGCGCGTAAAAGAGACCGATCGCTTGTTCGCGATGGCGACGGAGCTGCGTAAAGTTGGGGCCGAAGTGGAAGAGGGCGAAGACTATATTCGCGTAACACCGCCTGCCAGGCTGCAGCTTGCGGAAATCGGAACGTATAACGATCATCGTATGGCGATGTGCTTCTCGCTGGTGGCGCTGTCTGATACGCCGGTCACTATTCTTGATCCGAAATGTACAGCGAAGACTTTCCCGGACTATTTTGAGCAATTAGCCCATATTAGTACGCTGGCATAATTTCTCCCTTTTGCGGGCTGGTGTAAATCAGCCCGCTTCCCGCGCAATTATTCTACACTCAGTTGCATCCTCTTCGGTTATTCGCACGCAACAGTAACGGTTGTGGGCATTGGCGCGTATAATGCGCGCGGTTATGTAACGATATGCCTTGATTAAGGAGAGAAAGATGACAGCAATTGCCCCGGTAATCACCATTGATGGGCCAAGCGGCGCGGGTAAAGGCACGCTTTGCAAGGCAATGGCGGAAGCGTTGCAATGGCATCTGTTGGACTCAGGCGCAATTTATCGTGTTCTGGCGCTTGCCGCGCTGCATCACCATGTCGATGTTTCTTCCGAAGATGTTTTGGTTCCGCTGGCAGCGCACCTGGATGTGCGTTTTGTCTCAACAAATGGCCATCTGGAAGTCATTCTGGAAGGCGAAGATGTCAGCAGCGAAATCCGTACTCAGGACGTGGCGAATGCAGCCTCGCAGATTGCAGCGTTCCCGCGAGTGCGTGAAGCGTTATTACGTCGCCAGCGCGCATTCCGTGACGCACCAGGCCTTATCGCCGACGGGCGTGATATGGGGACTGTGGTTTTTCCGGACGCGCCGGTAAAAATTTTTCTTGACGCTTCTTCTGAAGAGCGTGCGCATCGGCGCATGCTACAGTTGCAGGAGAAGGGCTTTAGTGTTAACTTTGAACGCCTTTTGGCCGAGATAAAGGAACGTGACGATCGCGATCGAAACCGCCCTGTTGCACCGCTGGTTCCCGCTGCCGATGCTTTAGTACTGGATTCAACCAGTTTAAGTATTGAGCAAGTGATTGAGAAAGCGCTACAATATGCTCGCCAAAAATTGGCTCTCGCGTAAGCGACCGAATTCGTAGTACCTGCTGCAATGGAGTGTGAGCAGGCATGTGAAACAACCCCATCCGGCATGAAGCCAGGTGGACGTTAAATTGAAGAATCCTGAAGATTATCAATATGACTGAATCTTTTGCTCAACTCTTTGAAGAGTCCCTGAAAGAAATCGAAACCCGCCCGGGTTCTATCGTTCGTGGTGTTGTTGTTGCTATCGACAAAGACGTAGTTCTGGTTGACGCCGGTCTGAAATCTGAGTCCGCCATTCCGGCAGAGCAGTTCAAAAACGCCCAGGGCGAGCTGGAAATCCAGGTTGGTGACGAAGTTGACGTTGCTCTGGATGCAGTAGAAGACGGCTTCGGTGAAACCCTGCTGTCCCGTGAAAAAGCGAAACGTCACGAAGCTTGGATCACGTTGGAAAAAGCTTACGAAGACGCTGAAACTGTTACCGGTGTTATCAACGGCAAAGTCAAGGGCGGCTTCACTGTTGAGCTGAACGGTATTCGCGCGTTCCTGCCGGGTTCCCTGGTAGACGTTCGTCCGGTCCGTGACACTCTGCACCTGGAAGGCAAAGAGCTTGAATTCAAAGTAATCAAGCTGGACCAGAAACGTAACAACGTTGTTGTTTCACGTCGTGCGGTTATCGAATCCGAAAACAGCGCAGAGCGCGATCAACTGCTGGAAAACCTGCAGGAAGGCATGGAAGTTAAAGGTATCGTTAAGAACCTCACTGACTACGGTGCATTCGTTGATCTGGGTGGCGTTGACGGCCTGCTGCACATCACCGATATGGCATGGAAACGCGTTAAGCATCCGAGCGAAATCGTAAACGTTGGCGACGAAATCACTGTTAAAGTGCTGAAATTCGACCGCGAACGTACTCGTGTTTCCCTGGGCCTGAAACAGCTGGGCGAAGATCCGTGGGTAGCTATCGCTAAGCGTTACCCGGAAGGCACCAAGCTGACTGGCCGCGTGACCAACCTGACCGACTACGGCTGCTTCGTTGAAATCGAAGAAGGCGTTGAAGGCCTGGTTCACGTTTCCGAAATGGATTGGACCAACAAAAACATCCACCCGTCCAAAGTTGTTAACGTTGGCGATGTAGTGGAAGTTATGGTTCTGGATATCGACGAAGAACGTCGTCGTATCTCCCTGGGCCTGAAACAGTGCAAATCCAACCCGTGGCAGCAGTTCGCAGAAACCCACAACAAGGGCGACCGCGTTGAAGGTAAGATCAAGTCTATCACTGACTTTGGTATCTTCATCGGCCTGGACGGCGGTATCGATGGCCTGGTTCACCTGTCTGACATCTCCTGGAACGTTGCAGGCGAAGAAGCAGTTCGTGAATACAAAAAAGGCGATGAAATTGCTGCCGTTGTTCTGCAGGTTGACGCAGAGCGTGAGCGTATCTCTCTGGGCGTTAAACAGCTCGCAGAAGATCCGTTCAACAACTACGTTGCACTGAACAAGAAAGGCGCAATCGTAAACGGTAAAGTTACGGCAGTTGACGCTAAAGGCGCGACCGTAGAACTGGCTGACGGCGTTGAAGGTTACCTGCGCGCTTCTGAAGCTTCCCGTGACCGCGTTGAAGACGCAACTCTGGTTCTGAATGTTGGCGACGATGTTGAAGCTAAATTCACCGGTGTTGATCGTAAAAACCGCGTAGTTAGCCTGTCTGTTCGTGCGAAAGACGAAGCTGACGAGAAAGATGCAATCGCTTCTGTTAACAACAAACAGGAAGAAGGCAACTTCTCTAACGCTATGGCTGAAGCTTTCAAAGCAGCGAAAGGCGAGTAATATCAAGCGCTCTGAATTATTTACGCTGTACCAGGACGTAAGTCACACGACTGCAGCGTGAACGATGATGAGTTACTTGACAGATCACAGGATTCGTCCTGTAATCAATGACAAAGGGCGGCTACGGCCGCCCTTGTTAAAGCTAGTAAAGCTAATTTTGCGTTGAAGGAAACCGGAGGAATCATGACCAAGTCAGAATTGATTGAAAGACTTGCAAGCCAGCAGTCGCATATTCCGGCTAAAGCTGTGGAAGATGCTGTAAAAGAGATGCTGGAGCATATGGCCTCTACTCTTGCCCAGGGCGAGCGCATTGAGATCCGCGGTTTCGGCAGTTTTTCCCTGCACTATCGTGCACCTCGCACCGGGCGTAACCCGAAAACAGGCGATAAAGTGGATCTGGAAGGAAAATACGTTCCGCACTTTAAACCGGGTAAAGAATTACGCGACCGCGCCAATATTTATGAGTAATTTTTAGCTACACGCTGAAATTAACTTTGACGAAAAAAGCACCTGTAGGTGCTTTTTTTGTTTCTCTGACCTCTTCATTTCTGAAGCTGCTTCGCACAATTTTGCAGATGTCCTGCAAGTGCGTCGAAAGCACCCAGCCTGCACCGCAAAACGGTTATTACAAACGGAAAACACTGGCGACAGCGGGCATACTCTCCACGCAACAAGGAGGTATGCATGACATTACCGGCATTAGCGATATGCCTCATAATTGGGATTTTGCCATTACAGTGGATGCCTTCACTACCATCCACACGATGTGTGTGGTTTCTCATTGCCATAGGATGTCTATTCGCGTGTTTTCGACCTCGTCTATTTCGATACAGCGCAGTCACATTACTTGCATTCGCATGGGGAGTGCTGGCAGCAATGCAGGCTGTCTGGCCTGCCGGGCACATAGCTGGTGCGACTCACCAGGCTGAAGTGGTAATTACCGATACGGATCATATGACACGGCATTGGGGAAAAATCACTCGTCTGGATGGTAAGCGCTTGTTGCCATCACCAGGAATAAGCCTCTATGGCCAGTATTTGCCTGAGCCAGTTTGTACCGGGCAGCGATGGACAATGACGATTAGAGCACGTGCCGTCCACGGGCAATTGAATGATGGTGGTTTCGATACGCAGCGTTATGCAATGGCTTCCCACCTGCCGCTGAGTGGCCGTTTTATTGATGCCCGCCTGACCGAACCCCAGTGCACATGGCGCGCGCGCTACCTGCAATCATTAACCGAAACACTGACTAAATACCCCTGGCAGCAGGTGATACTGGCGTTAGGGATGGGCGAGCGCACAACGCTGGATGCCAGTGTTAAAGAGATCATGCGGCAGACCGGTACGGCGCATTTGATGGCGATATCAGGGTTACATATTGCTCTGGCGGCAATGTTGGGATGGCTGATTGTTCGTGGTGTGCAATGTTTCTTTCCCGGCGGCTGGATTAGCTGGCGTTTACCCTTGCTTATTGGCGTAGGGTTTGCAGTAAGTTACGCCTGGCTGACCGGGCTACAACCGCCTGCATTGCGTACCGCTATTTCTCTTAGCGTCTGGGCCGCGTTACGGCTATCCGGGCGATTGTGGTCACCCTGGCAGGTATGGCTTTGTTGTATTGCCGCTATCTTATTCACCGATCCCCTTGCCGTGCTATCAACCAGTCTGTGGTTGTCTGCTTTCGCAGTAGCCGCGCTGCTGTTTTGGTATCAATGGCTACCGGCCTCTACAAAACAACATACCTGGCTGGTCCAGAGCAGTATTAATTTGCTTCATTTACAAGTGGGGATGACCTTATTACTGCTCCCTGTGCAGTTGTCAATTTTCCACGGTATAAGCCTGAGCTCGTTAGCGGCAAATTTGCTGGCCATCCCGTTGGTGACTTTTATTACCGTACCGCTCATTTTACTGGGAATGTTGCTGCACCTGGTTGGCCCTGCAACGGGGGAATTGGCTTGCTGGTACCTTGCAGATAAGACACTGGATTTCCTGTTTGCTTTTCTGCATTGGCTACCTGCCGGATGGCTTAATGTGGATATGCGCTGGCAATGGCTGTCCTGGTTGCCGTGGCTGGAGCTAATTTTCTGGCGTTTGCATTTATGGCGGAGCATCCCGGCGCTTTGTCTGGCATGCCTGACATTGCTTACTCTGCCGTTCTGGCGCACAGAACGGCAAGGGGAGTGGGCGGTGCATATGCTGGACGTGGGGCAGGGCCTGGCAATGGTAATTGAACGTAATGGTAAAGCAATTCTTTATGATACAGGTGTTGCGTGGCCCGGCGGCGATAGTGGGCGGCAGCTAATTATTCCATGGCTGCGTTGGCATGCTTTACAGCCTGAAGGCATTATTCTGAGTCATGAACATTTGGATCATCGTGGTGGACTGGACTCACTGATGAATGCCTGGCCGCAATTATGGATTCGTAGCCCGCTGGGGTGGGCTGCTCACCAACCATGCTTTCGCGGTCAGCAGTGGCAATGGCAGGGGCTAACATTTACCGTTCATTGGCCGCTAAGCGATGTCGAGGCCAAAGGTAACAACCGTTCTTGTGTAGTCAGAGTCGATGACGGTCAACACAGCTTCTTGCTCACAGGGGATATTGAAGCGTCGGGGGAGATGGCGATGCTGAGCCACTATTGGACGCATTTGCAGTCTACACTAGTGCAGGTGCCTCACCATGGAAGCAATAGTTCATCATCGCTGCCCTTTGTGCAGCGAATTGGCGGCGAGGCTGCGTTGGCCTCGGCGTCGCGTTACAACGCGTGGCGGTTCCCCTCGAAAAAGGTGATTGATCGCTACCGTGAGCAGGGATATCGCTGGTACGACACGCCGCATCAAGGGCAGTTAACGGTATCGTTTTCGCCACAGGGCTGGGAAATCCATAGCTTACGAGATCAACTTTTACCGCGTTGGTATCATCAGTGGTTTGGCGTCCCCAGTGATAACGGGTAGAATATGCGGCTATTTCAACAAGTGCTGGTTTTTTGAATGCATAACGACAAAGATCTCTCCACGTGGCAGACATTCCGCCGATTATGGCCAACTATTGCGCCTTTCAAAGCGGGTCTGATCGTGTCGGGGATAGCGTTAATCCTCAACGCAGCCAGCGATACCTTTATGCTATCGCTGCTCAAACCATTACTGGATGATGGTTTTGGTAAAACCGACCGCTCTGTGCTGCTGTGGATGCCGCTGGTGGTTATTGGGTTGATGATCCTGCGTGGTATCACCAGCTACATCTCCAGTTACTGCATTTCCTGGGTTTCCGGAAAAGTGGTGATGACCATGCGTCGTCGCCTGTTTAGCCATATGATGGGCATGCCGGTCTCATTCTTTGATAAGCAATCCACCGGTACTTTACTTTCGCGTATTACCTATGATTCTGAACAGGTTGCTTCTTCTTCCTCCGGCGCGTTAATTACCGTCGTGCGTGAAGGGGCTTCGATCATTGGCCTGTTTATCATGATGTTCTGGTACAGCTGGCAGCTCTCTTTGATCCTGATTGTGCTGGCGCCGATCGTTTCGATAGCGATTCGTGTGGTTTCCAAACGCTTTCGCAACATCAGTAAAAATATGCAAAACACGATGGGCCAGGTGACCACCAGTGCGGAGCAGATGCTGAAAGGACATAAAGAAGTGCTGATGTTTGGCGGCCAGGAAGTCGAAACCAGCCGTTTTGATAAAGTCAGCAATAAGATGCGTTTACAGGGCATGAAAATGGTCTCGGCATCGTCTATTTCCGATCCTGTTATCCAGCTTATTGCGTCACTGGCGCTGGCGTTTGTGCTGTATGCCGCCAGTTTTCCAAGCGTAATGTCCACCTTGAGTGCGGGTACTATCACCGTTGTCTTTTCATCAATGATCGCGCTTATGCGCCCATTGAAATCCCTGACCAACGTCAATGCTCAGTTCCAGCGTGGTATGGCGGCTTGCCAGACACTGTTTGCGATTCTGGATAGCGAGCAAGAAAAAGACGAAGGCACGCGTGTGATTGAACGTGCGCGTGGCGATATTGAGTTTCGCAACGTGACTTTCACCTATCCGGGGCGTGAAACGCCAGCATTGCGCAATATCAACCTGACGATTCCGGCGGGCAAAACCGTCGCCCTGGTGGGGCGTTCCGGTTCGGGTAAGTCGACGCTGGCAAGCCTGATCACGCGTTTTTATGATGTCGATGAAGGGCAAATCCTGATGGATGGCCACGACTTGCGCGAATATAAGCTCACTTCGCTGCGTGACCAGGTTGCGTTGGTATCGCAAAACGTACATCTGTTTAATGATACGGTTGCCAATAACATTGCTTATGCACGTACCGAAGAGTACAGCCGCGAAGAGATTGAGCAAGCAGCGAAAATGGCCTATGCCTACGATTTTATCAATAAGATGGATGAGGGGCTGGATACGATAATAGGGGAAAATGGCGTGCTGCTTTCAGGCGGTCAACGCCAGCGTATCGCGATTGCCCGTGCGCTGCTGCGCGATAGCCCGATCCTCATTCTTGATGAAGCGACCTCGGCCTTGGATACCGAATCTGAACGTGCCATTCAGGCCGCACTGAACGAGCTGCAAAAGAACCGTACCTCACTGGTTATTGCTCACCGTTTGTCGACCATCGAACAGGCCGATGAAATTGTGGTGGTGGAAGATGGACGTATCGTTGAACGCGGCACCCACGCGGATTTGCTGGAACAACGTGGTGTCTATGCTCAACTTCACAAAATGCAGTTTGGCGAATGATTGCACGCATCTGGTCGGGTGAATCTCCCCTGTGGTTACTGTTGCTACCGCTCTCCTGGCTCTACGGCCTGGTGAGCGGTGCTATTCGTTTCGCCTACCGCATTGGTTTAAAAAAATCGTGGCGTGCGCCCGTTCCTGTTGTAGTTGTCGGCAATCTGACGGCAGGAGGCAACGGTAAGACGCCCGTTGTTATCTGGTTGGTGGAGCAACTACAGCAGCGTGGCATCCGTGTTGGTGTGGTGTCGCGTGGTTACGGCGGTAAAGCGGAGCGTTATCCGCTCGTGCTGACATCTGAAACCTCTACGGCCCAGGCGGGGGATGAACCGGTTCTGATTTATCAACGTACTGGCGCGCCGGTTGCGGTTTCCCCCGTCAGAAGTGACGCCGTCAGTGCGATCCTTGCGCTATACCCGGTACAACTGATCATTACGGATGATGGTTTGCAGCATTATAAGCTGGCGCGGGATAAGGAAATTGTCGTTGTTGATGGCGTCAGGCGTTTTGGTAATGGCTGGTGGTTGCCCGCAGGGCCGATGCGCGAGCGGGCGTCGCGTTTAAAAAGTGTGGATGCCATCATTACTAACGGCGGTGTAGCCAGAGCGGGAGAGATCCCAATGCGCTTGCGGCCTGGGCTGGCGGTTAATATGCTTACCGGCGAACGCCGTGACGTTCACACACTGCTCAATATCGTTGCGATGGCAGGGATCGGTCATCCACCGCGTTTTTTTGCTACTCTCACCGAGTGCGGAGCGACGCTGCAAAAAACGGTGGCGCTTGCCGATCATCAGGTGTTAACGCTGCATGATGTTAAGCCACTGGTGAAACCAGGGCAAACACTGGTGATGACCGAAAAAGACGCAGTTAAGTGTCGGTCGTTTGCTGAGGATAACTGGTGGTATTTGCCTGTAGACGCGCAGCTTGAGGGCGAGCAGGCGCAAGAATTACTGCAGGAATTGTTCACTCTGGCGCGCTGACGGTGGTCGCATCGGCTGCGCCCTGTTACTTAAACAGGAACTCCCATGTCCGTGCCGCAACTTTCTCTGACTGCTGCTCGTCATCTGCACCTCGCAGCCCAGGGGCTATTACGTAAACCTTCCCGTCGGGCAAAACCGGACAATATTCTCTCCACTATTCAGCGCATGTCGCTGCTGCAAATTGACACCATTAATATTGTTGCCCGCAGCCCTTATCTGGTGCTTTTTAGCCGCCTTGGGCACTACCCCCAGCACTGGCTTGATGATGCGCTACGCAACGGTGATTTGATGGAGTATTGGGCGCATGAAGCCTGCTTTCTGCCGCGCGAGGATTTTGCGCTGGTGCGCCATCGCATGCTGGCACCAGATCAAATGGGCTGGAAGTATCGCGAAGCGTGGATGCAGGAACATGCGGCGGAAATTGAGCAGCTCATTGCACATATTGAGCAAAATGGCCCGGTGCGTTCGGCTGATTTTGAACATCCACGTAAAGGTACCAGCGGCTGGTGGGAATGGAAGCCGCATAAGCGGCATCTGGAAGGGCTATTTACGGCCGGAAAAGTGATGGTGGTGGAACGTCGCAATTTCCAGCGTGTTTATGATTTAACGCAGCGGGTTGTGCCGCACTGGGATGATGCTCGCGACCTGCTGTCGCAGGATGCGGCGGAGTATCAGATGCTGGAAAACAGCGCCCGCAGTTTAGGGCTGTTTCGTGCGCAGTGGCTGGCGGATTACTATCGCTTACGGAAAGTGGCATTACCGTTAGTGCTGGAGAAGATGCAGGACGCAGGCACCATTTATCCCGTCAATGTCGAAAACATTGGTCCGGCCTGGCTGCATGCCTCTTTATTACCGCAGCTTGAACAGGCGCAGGCTGGCAAACTTGCCGCTACTCACAGCGCGGTGCTTTCACCGTTTGATCCGGTGGTATGGGATCGTAAGCGAGCCGAGCAACTGTTCGATTTTAGCTACCGTCTGGAGTGCTATACCCCAGCCCCTAAACGGCAATTTGGCTATTTTGTGTTGCCATTATTGCATCGTGGGCGACTGGTGGGGCGTATGGATGCAAAAATGCACCGTAAAGCGGGCATGCTGGAGATTATTGCGATGTATCTGGAAGATGGCGTTAAACCCGGGCATTCGCTGGAAAAGGGGCTGTTAGGTGCCATTACCGAGTTTGCCCGTTGGCAGGGAGCTCTGCGGATTACGTTCTCGCGATTGCCCGAGGGGTTATTTGCCGCATGCCGCGCCGGGCTGGAAATAGACGCGGCGTAAGAAATGAATATGATAAGCTTAAACCGTTAATTATCGGTGTATCAGGAGGAAAGATGGATCACCGTTTACTTGAAATTATTGCCTGCCCGGTGTGTAACGGCAAACTGAATTACACCCAGGATAAACAAGAGTTAATCTGCAAAATCGACAGCCTCGCCTATCCGGTGCGGGAAGGTATTCCGGTATTACTGGAAACCGAAGCACGTTCATTAACTGCCGAAGAGAGCCGGCCATGAGTTTCGTTGTTATTATTCCCGCGCGTTATGCTTCCACACGCTTGCCTGGCAAACCTTTAGTCGATATTAACGGTAAGCCCATGGTGGTGCATGTGCTTGAGCGCGCTCGTGAATCCGGTGCTGAGCGTATTATCGTGGCGACGGACAACGAAGAGGTGATGCATGCAGTACAGGCGGTTGGCGGTGAAGTCTGTATGACCCGCGCCGATCATCAGTCCGGAACGGAACGCCTTGCTGAAGTCGTGGAAAAATGCGGTTTCAGTGACGATACCGTCATCGTCAATGTGCAGGGTGACGAGCCCATGATCCCGCCAGCGATTATTCGCCAGGTGGCAGAAAACCTCGCCGCGCGTGATGTGGGAATGGCAACGCTGGCGGTACCCATTCACAGTGCGGAAGAGGCATTCAACCCGAACGCGGTGAAAGTGGTCATGGACGCCGAAGGTTACGCGCTCTACTTCTCCCGCGCCACGATCCCCTGGGATCGCGATCGTTTCGCACAATCTCGTGAGACGATTGGCGATACATTCCTGCGTCATATCGGCATTTATGGCTATCGCGCCGGTTTTATCCGCCGTTATGTCAGCTGGCAAACCAGCCCGCTTGAGCAGATAGAGATGCTGGAGCAACTGCGTGTGCTCTGGTACGGCGAGAAAATCCACGTTGCTGTTGCCAGTGTGGTGCCGGGTACCGGTGTGGATACTCCTGAAGATTTGGCGCGCGTCCGTCAGGAGTTGCGTTAATCCTTCCATCCCCTCCACTCGGAGGGGATTTGCCGCTTGCTGGCGAAATTCTCATGCTGTTTTGATCTCATCTGGATGACATCTGTGCTATCGGCGCTCATTATAAAAGCAGTCATCTTTGTGAGGGCAATCTGCTATGGAACAACTGCGCGCTGAACTGAGTCATCTGTTGGGTGAAAAACTGAGTCGCATGGAGTGCGTCAGCGAAAAGCCGGATTCCGCACTCTGGTCGCTGTATGACAGTCAGGGAAATCCGATGCCGCTGCTGGCACGAAGTTTTTCAACCCCTGGCATTGCGCGCCAGTTAGCCTGGAAGATATCAATGCTGGCGCGCGGCGGGGCTGTTCGCATGCCGGTTGTTTACGGCGTCATGACGCACGAAGAGCACCCGGGGCCGGATGTACTGCTCATCGAACGCTTACGCGGCGTACCGGTTGAAGCGCCAGCGCGCACCCCTGAGCGCTGGGAGCAACTCAAAGACCAAATCGTTGAGGCGCTGCTTTTCTGGCACCGCCAGGATAGCCACGGTTGTGTTGGCACCGTTGACAGTACCCAGGAAAATATCTGGCCTTCCTGGTATCGCCAGCGCGTGGAAGTGCTGTGGACCACGCTCAACCAGTATCACAACACCGGGTTGACGATGCAGGATAAGCGCGTGCTGTTTCGTACTCGCGAGTGCCTACCCGCGTTGTTTGAGGGTTTTAACGATAACTGCGTGCTGGTGCATGGCAGTTTTAACCTGCGCAGTATGTTGAAAGACGCCCGCAGCGACCAGTTACTGGCAATGGTTGGGCCTGGCATAATGCTCTGGGCGCCGCGCGAATATGAACTGTTCAGGCTGGTGGACGGTGCGCAGGCAGAAGGATTGCTCTGGCATTATCTTCAGCGCGCGCCGGTGGCGGAATCCTTTCTGTGGCGGCGCTGGCTCTACCTGTTATGGGATGAAGTGGCGCAGTTGGTGAATACCGGACGGTTTAACCGCGCTAACTTCGATCTTGCCTCAAAATCACTGCTCCCCTGGCTGGTCTGAACTGCCTTTCAACCACTGCCAGAGACGCCCTAACGTTTCATAACCCACCCGGTCGCTGTGCATCAGCCACACCGGGGAGGGGATAATGCGTTCCCACGGATTAAGCGGAGAGGCAATTGCCAGCTGGTTTGCCGGCGCGGGCAATGGATGCAGGCCAGCATGCTGGAAGAAAATCATGGCGCGTGGCAGATGAGACGCCGAGGTCACCAGCAGGAAAGGCGCATCACCAATCGCCTGTTTAACCGCAAGCGCTTCCCGCTCGGTATCTTTCGGTTGATCCAGCGTCATGATGGCGCTACGCGGTACGCCCAGGCTTTCAGCGACACGCGCACCCGCTTCCGCCGTGCTGACCGGGTTGGTTTGCGCCGCCGCACCGGTAAAAATGATTTTCGAACCGGGGTTGGCCTGCCACAGACGAATGCCCTCCGTCAGGCGCGGCAGGCTGTTATTAATCAGGTTTGAACTCGGCGCCCACGCGTCGTTCCAGGTATAACCGCCGCCGAGAATCACAATGTATTTTACCTGTTGAGTACCGCGCCAGGTGGGGTAGGTGTCTTCGATCGGTTGTAAAAAGCGATCGGCTACGGGCTGCATGCTCGACAGCAATAAAACCAGCCATCCGACGCTGATAAGAACTTTGCCGGTTTTCTGCCAGCGGCTAAACCAGATCAGAGCAATGCCCAGCCCGATCAGCAAAAGCAAAAAAGGCAGAGGCAGCATCAGGCCGCCGATGTATTTTTTAAGGGTAAAAAGCACCGTCTCCGTCTCCTTTTTGACCATATAGCAGGCCTTTTGCGCCGATCTTACACCAGATGGGTTCATTATCGGCACGGCTGTGACAAAATAGCGGTTTTGCCAGGAGCGTGGAGCACCCATGAAGGATCGCAATTTCGACGATATTGCCGAGAAGTTCTCGCGCAACATCTACGGCACGACGAAAGGTCAACTGCGTCAGGCGATTCTGTGGCAGGATCTTGATGCCCTGTTGACCCGGATGGGCAACGAGCCATTGCGCGTGCTGGATGCTGGTGGCGGGGAAGGCCAGACGGCGATTCGCATGGCGCAGCTAGGCCATCATGTCACGCTCTGTGATGTGTCGAAAGCGATGATCGCGCGTGCTCAGGCGGCGGCCGAAGAGAAAGGTGTGAGCGGTAACATGCATTTTATACAATGCGCCGTTCAGGACGTTGCTCAGCATTTGGAATCGCCGGTTGATCTGATATTGTTCCATGCTGTGCTGGAGTGGGTCGCAGAACCGGTTCCTGTACTGCAAATATTGTGGTCAGTGCTGCGCCCCGGCGGTGCGTTGTCATTAATGTTTTACAATGCCGACGGCTTGCTGATGCACAATATGGTGGCAGGAAATTTTGACTATGTGAAAGTCGGTATGCCGAAGCGCAAAAAACGTACCCTTTCCCCGGATTTTCCGCGTGCTCCTGCGGATGTTTATGGCTGGCTCGAACAGATTGGCTGGCAGGTAACGGGCAAAACGGGTGTGCGCGTGTTTCACGATTATCTGCGCGAAAAACATCAGCAGCATGACTGCTTTGACGCGCTACTCGAACTGGAAACACGCTATTGCCGCCAGGAACCCTATATTAGCCTTGGCCGCTATATTCACGTGACCGCGCTTAAGCCGCAAATCGATGAAAGGACAAACGATGAGTGAATTTTCCCAGACAGTCCCCGAACTGGTTGCCTGGGCCAGGAAAAATGATTTCTCCATCTCGCTGCCGGTCGACAGGCTCTCTTTTTTGCTGGCCATCGCCACGCTCAATGGCGAGCGTCTGGATGGGGAAATGAACGAAGGTGAACTGGTAGACGCCTTTCGTCATGTGAGTGATGCGTTTGAGCAAACCAGTGAAACCATTGCCCAGCGTGCCAATAACGCCATTAACGACCTGGTGCGCCAGCGTTTGTTAAATCGCTTTACCAGTGAGCTGGTGGAGGGCAATGCCATCTACCGTCTGACGCCGCTGGGCATTGGCATTACTGACTACTACATTCGCCAGCGCGAGTTCTCCACGCTGCGTCTTTCTATGCAGCTTTCCATTGTGGCCAGCGAGTTAAAACGCGCCGCAGACGCGGCACAGGAAGGCGGAGACGAATTTCACTGGCATCGCAATGTTTATGCGCCGCTGAAATACTCGGTCGCGGAGATTTTTGACAGCATCGATCTGACTCAACGCCTAATGGATGAACAGCAGCAACAAGTCAAAGATGATATTGCACAACTGCTGAATAAAGACTGGCGTGCGGCCATCTCCAGTTGTGAATTGCTGCTGTCTGAAACCTCCGGTACGTTACGCGAACTGCAGGATACGCTCGATGCCGCCGGGGATAAGTTGCAGACTAACCTGTTGAGCATTCAGGATGCGACCCTTGGGCGCGATGATCTTGAATTCCTCGATCAACTGGTCTTCAACCTGCAAAGTAAGCTGGATCGTATTGTGAGCTGGGGTCAGCAGGCCATCGATCTGTGGATTGGTTACGATCGCCACGTACACAAATTTATCCGTACCGCTATCGATATGGATAAGAACCGCGTCTTTGCTCAGCGTTTGCGTCAGTCGGTACAATCCTATTTCGATGCGCCGTGGGCGTTAACCTACGCCAGCGCCGACAGGCTGCTGGACATGCGTGATGAAGAGATGGCGCTGCGTGATGAAGAAGTCACAGGTGAGTTGCCGCCGGATCTGGAGTACGAAGAATTTAACGAAATCCGCGAGCAACTGGCGGCGCTTATTGAGCAGCAACTGGCAATATATAAGACCAAAGGTGTACCGCTGGATCTCGGCCTGGTGGCGCGCGAGTATCTGGCGCAATATCCGCGCGTTCGTCATTTCGACATTGCGCGCATCGTGGTTGATCAGGCGGTACGTCTTGGCGTAGCGCAAGCAGATTTCACCGGACTGCCGCCGAAGTGGCAGCCGATTAATGATTACGGAGCCAAGGTACAGGCGCATGTCATCGACAAATATTGAACAAGTGATGCCGGTTAAACTGGCACAGGCGTTGGCTAACTCTCTGTTTCCGGCACTGGACAGCGCATTGCGCTCAGGGCGACATATCGGCCTCGACGAGCTGGACAATCACGCATTTTTAATGGATTTCCAGGAGTATCTGGAAGAGTTTTACGCGCGCTATAACGTTGAGCTGATCCGCGCACCGGAGGGGTTTTTCTATCTGCGTCCGCGCTCCACCACGCTTATCCCGCGTTCGGTGCTCTCCGAGCTGGATATGATGGTGGGCAAAATTCTTTGCTATCTCTACCTCAGCCCGGAACGTCTGGCGAATGAAGGGATCTTCACCCAACAAGAACTGTACGACGAGCTGATGTCGCTGGCGGATGAAGCGAAGTTGCTGAAGCTGGTAAATAACCGTTCTACCGGTTCCGATCTTGACCGACAAAAACTGCAGGAAAAGGTGCGCTCCTCGCTGAACCGCCTGCGCCGTCTCGGCATGATCTGGTTTATGGGTAACGACAGCAGCAAGTTTCGTATCACTGAATCCGTATTCCGCTTTGGCGCCGATGTGCGTTCGGGCGATGATGCGCGTGAAGCGCAGCTGCGCATGATCCGCGACGGTGAAGCGATGCCTGTCGAAAACCATCTGCAGCTCAATGATGAGCCTGAAGATAATCAGCCGGATAGCTCGGAGGAAGAGTAATGATTGATCGCGGTAAATTTCGTTCGCTGACGCTGATTAACTGGAACGGCTTTTTTGCCCGTACGTTTGACCTTGATGAGCTGGTGACGACGCTCTCCGGGGGCAACGGTGCCGGCAAATCGACCACAATGGCCGCTTTTGTTACGGCATTGATCCCGGATTTGACGCTGCTGCACTTCCGTAACACCACCGAAGCGGGCGCGACCTCAGGGTCTCGTGATAAAGGCCTGCACGGTAAGTTGAAAGCCGGTGTCTGTTATTCGGTGCTGGATGTCATCAACTCGCGCCATCAGCGCGTGCTGGTGGGGGTGCGTTTGCAACAGGTCGCGGGTCGCGATCGCAAAGTGGATATCAAACCGTTTGCTATTCAGGGCTTGCCGACCTCGATGCTGCCGACGCAGCTGCTGACGGAAACGCTGAATGAGCGGCAGGCGCGCGTACTTTCACTGCAAGAAGTGAAAGACAAGCTGGATACGATGGAAGGGGTGCAGTTCAAGCAGTTCAACTCCATCACCGATTACCACGCGCTAATGTTTGACTTAGGGATTGTCGCGCGTCGTTTGCGTTCGGCCTCCGATCGCAGCAAGTTCTATCGCCTCATTGAAGCCTCGCTGTACGGCGGGATCTCCAGCGCCATTACGCGTTCGCTGCGCGACTATTTGCTGCCGGAAAACAGCGGCGTGCGCAAAGCGTTCCAGGATATGGAAGCGGCACTGCGTGAAAACCGCATGACGCTGGAAGCGATTCGCGTGACTCAGTCGGATCGCGACCTGTTTAAGCATCTTATCAGCGAAGCCACCAATTATGTGGCGGCAGACTATATGCGCCACGCCAACGAACGGCGGGTGCATCTGGACAAAGCGCTCGAGTTTCGTCGCGATCTGTTTACCTCGCGCCAGCAACTGGCGGCAGAGCAATATAAGCATGTCGATATGGCGCGCGAACTCTCCGAACATAGCGGTGCGGAAGGGGACCTGGAGGCCGACTACCAGGCTGCCAGCGATCACCTGAATCTGGTGCAAACCGCGCTGCGCCAGCAGGAAAAAATCGAGCGCTACGAAGCGGATCTCGACGAACTGCAAGTTCGTCTTGAAGAGCAGCATGAAGTGGTTGCCGAAGCCGCCGAGCGTCAGGAAGAGAACGAGGCCCGCGCCGAAGCCGCCGAGCTTGAAGTAGATGAACTGAAAAGCCAGCTTGCCGATTACCAGCAAGCGCTGGATGTCCAGCAAACTCGCGCCATTCAGTACAACCAGGCATTGCAGGCGTTGCAGCGCGCGAAAGAGCTGTGTCAGCTGCCGGATTTGACGCCGGAAAGCGCCGACGAATGGCTGGAAACTTTCCAGGCGAAAGAGCAGGAAGCGACGGAAAAACTGCTGTCGCTGGATCAGAAATTAAGCGTGGCGCAAACCGCGCATAGTCAGTTTGAGCAGGCGTACCAATTAGTAGCTGCGATCAATGGCCCACTGGCGCGTAACGAAGCCTGGGATGTGGCGCGCGAGCTGCTGCGTGATGGCGTTAATCAACGCCATCTGGCCGAGCAGGTGCAGCCGCTGCGTATGCGCCTGAATGAACTGGAACAGCGTCTGCGTGAGCAGCAGGATGCCGAGCGTTTGCTGGCTGAGTTCTGCAAGCGTCAGGGCAAACAGTATGACGCAGAAGATCTTGAAACGCTGCACCAGGAACTGGAAGCGCAAATCGCCGCCCTCTCTGACAACGTTTCCGCCGCTGGTGAGCAGCGCATGGCGATGCGTCAGGAACTGGAACAGTTACAGTCTCGTATTCAATCGCTGACCAAACGTGCGCCGGTATGGCTGGCGGCGCAGAGCAATCTGACGCAACTGTGTGAGCAAAGCGGTGAGCAGTTCGAGTCCGGGCAGGACGTGACAGAGTATCTGCAACAACTGCTTGAGCGTGAGCGTGAAGCCATCGTTGAGCGCGATGAAGTGGGCGCGCGTAAACGTGCTGTCGATGATGAAATCGAACGTTTAAGCCAGCCTGGCGGTGCCGAAGATGGCCGTCTCAGTGCGCTGGCGGAGCGTTTTGGCGGTGTACTGCTGTCGGAAATCTATGACGATGTCAGCATTGACGATGCGCCGTATTACTCCGCGCTATACGGGCCATCGCGTCATGCGATTGTGGTGCCGGATCTGTCGCAGGTCGCCGAAATGCTGGAAGGTCTGGAAGACTGCCCGGAAGATCTCTATCTGATCGAAGGGGACCCGCAATCCTTCGATGACAGCGTGTTTAGTGTTGATGAGCTGGAAAAAGCGGTTGTGGTGAAAATCGCCGATCGCCAGTGGCGTTATTCACGCTTCCCGACGCTGCCGCTGTTTGGCCGCGCGGCGCGTGAAAGCCGTATCGAAAGCCTGCATGCAGAGCGTGAAGCGCTGGCGGAGCGTTTTGCCACGCTCTCTTTTGATGTGCAGAAAACGCAGCGCCTGCATCAGGCATTCAGCCGCTTTATCGGTAGCCACCTGGCGGTGGCATTTGAGGACGATCCGGAAGCGGAAATTCGCACGCTCAGCAGCCGCCGTGGCGAGCTGGAGCGCGCAATCAGCAACCATGAAAATGACAACCAGCAAAACCGCGTGCAGTTTGAACAGGCGAAAGAGGGCGTTGCCCAGCTTAACCGCTTGCTGCCGCGCATCAATTTGCTGGCTGACGATACCCTTGCCGATCGCGTGGATGAAATTCAGGAGCGTCTGGATGAAGCGCAGGAAGCGGCGCGGTTTATCCAACAGTTTGGCAACCAACTGGCGAAACTTGAACCGGTTGTTTCCGTACTGCAAAGCGATCCGGAGCAGTTTGAACAGTTAAAAGCGGATTACGCCACCTCGCAGCAGGTACAGCGTGATGCCCGCCAACAAGCTTTCGCCCTGGCGGAAGTGGTACAGCGCCGTGCGCACTTCAGCTACTCCGATGCCGCTGAAATGTTTAACGGTAATAACGATCTCAACGAAAAACTGCGCCAGCGCCTGGAACAGGCAGAAGCGGAACGCACCAAAGCGCGTGAAGCGATGCGTAGCCATGCCGCGCAATACAGCCAGTACAACCAGGTACTGGCTTCGCTGAAGAGTTCGTTCGATACCAAAAAAGAGTTGCTCAACGATCTGCAAAAAGAGCTGCAGGATATTGGCGTTCGCGCCGACAGCGGCGCAGAAGAGCGGGCGCGTATCCGTCGTGACGAGCTGCATGCGCAGCTCTCCGGCAACCGCGCACGCCGTAACCAGCTGGAAAAAGCCATCACCTTCTGCGAAGCGGAGATGGATAACCTGACGCGTAAATTGCGCCGTCTGGAACGCGATTACCATGAAATGCGTGAACAGGTGGTTACCGCGAAAGCAGGATGGTGCGCGGTGATGCGCATGGTGAAAGACAGCGGTGTTGAACGCCGTCTGCACCGCCGCGAGCTGGCCTACCTTTCTGCCGATGAATTACGCTCGATGTCGGATAAGGCGCTCGGTGCTCTGCGTCCGGCAGTTGCGGATAACGAACATTTACGCGATGTGCTGCGTCTCTCGGAAGATCCGAAACGCCCTGAGCGCAAAATCCAGTTCTTTGTCGCGGTGTACCAGCATCTGCGTGAGCGTATCCGCCAGGATATTATTCGTACCGATGATCCGGTTGAAGCCATCGAACAGATGGAGATCGAGCTTAGCCGCCTGACGGAAGAGTTGACGTCCCGTGAACAGAAGCTGGCGATCAGCTCGCGCAGTGTGGCGAATATTATTCGCAAAACCATTCAGCGCGAGCAGAACCGTATCCGTATGCTGAACCAGGGGCTGCAAAGCGTCTCTTTCGGCCAGGTGAACAGCGTGCGCCTGAATGTGAATGTGCGGGAAACCCATGCCACATTGTTGACGGTGCTTTCTGAACAGCACGAGCAGCATCAGGATCTGTTTAACAGCAGCCGCCTGACTTTCTCGGAGGCGCTGGCAAAACTGTATCAGCGTCTGAACCCGCAAATCGATATGGGGCAGCGCACGCCGCAAACCATCGGCGAAGAGTTGCTGGACTACCGTAACTATCTTGAGATGGAAGTGGAAGTTAACCGTGGCTCCGATGGCTGGCTGCGTGCGGAATCCGGTGCGCTATCGACCGGTGAAGCGATTGGTACCGGGATGTCGATTCTGGTGATGGTGGTACAAAGTTGGGAAGATGAAGCGCGTCGCCTGCGCGGCAAGGATATCTCCCCATGCCGCTTGCTGTTCCTTGATGAAGCTGCGCGTCTGGACGCCCGCTCTATCGCTACGCTGTTTGAGCTGTGCGAACGTCTGGAAATGCAGCTCATTATCGCGGCACCGGAAAATATCAGCCCGGAAAAAGGCACCACCTACAAGCTGGTTCGTAAAGTCGTGCAAAATCATGAGCATGTGCATGTTGTCGGTCTGCGTGGTTTTGCCGCGCAACTGCCGGAAACGCTTCCCGGCACGGCGGATGCATCGTAAATCAGCCTCATGCGAAAGGGCGACAGCAATGTCGCCCTTTTTGTTTGCGGAAAGCTATTGCCAGCCCGCGTTTAATCTTTAAACTTCTTTACATTAGGTAAGGCAAATGCTTTTTTGTCTTTATATACTGAGAGAAAGGTGACGAATTCGTCACGAGCAATGTAAGAGAAACAGGGGGCAAGGGATGTTGCTTAAGAAGTCGTATGGTCGTCGAATGTCGGCGCTGAGTTTATGCCTGGCATTCGCATTCGCTCCACTGTTTACTGTGCAGGCCGATGAGCCTGAAATCGTGCCTGTGGATAGCTCGGCGACGCCAGGTGAGCAGCCAACTGTGCTGCCGCAGCCGCAAGAACAGTCGCCTGCGACGGCGATGTTGATCGGCGTTAAATCTTTCCCGTCCGGCGTTTCCGTTGCCGATGTGCGCACACAACTTCAGTCACAATTACCTGCCAACTGGACGCCGGTCTATATGGATCAGCTCGCTGCGTTGTATGCTGCGCGTGGGCAGAAACCGATGTGGGATAACCGCGACGCGGTACAGGCGTTTCAGCAGCAACTGGCTGAAGTGGCGATTGCAGGGTTTCAGCCACAATTCACTACCTGGGTTGAATTACTGACCGATCCGGCTGTTTCCGGCATGGCGCGCGATGTCGTGTTGTCTGACGCGATGCTGGGTTATTTGCACTTTGTTTCGGGGATTCAGTCAAAGGGGCAGCGCTGGCTTTATAGCGACAAACCTTATGCACTCGCAACGCCTGCCATTTCGGTCATTAACCAGTGGCAACTGGCGCTGGACAATGGATCTCTGACTGGTTTTATCGATCATCTGGCACCGCATCACCCGCAGTATGCTGCTATGCACCAGTCACTATTGGCGCTGGTGGGGGATTCGCGCCCGTGGCCGCAAATCACCAGTACGGTAACGTTGCGTCCGGGGCAGTGGAGCAATGATATTCCGGCGCTGCGTGAGATCCTGCAGCGCACCGGTATGCTGGATGGCGGACCAAATATTGCCTTACCTGGTGATAACGTCGCTGTCAGCCCTTCAGCTCAGCACGTGAAAAAAGCGTCGCAGACGCGCGCGGCATATGACCGACAGCTGGTGGAAGCGGTCAAACGCTTCCAGTCATGGCAAGGGTTGCATGCGGATGGCGTGATTGGTCAGGGCACGCGTGACTGGCTGAACGTGAGCCCTTCACAGCGTGCCGGATTGCTGGCGCTGAATATCCAGCGCTTGCGTTTGCTGCCGGGTACACTTTCGACCGGCATTATGGTCAATATTCCTGAATATTCGCTGGTTTATTACCTCAACGGTAACCAGGTGCTGGCCTCACGGGTGATCGTGGGCCGCCCGGACCGCAAAACGCCGATGATGAGCAGCGCGCTGAACAACGTGGTGGTTAACCCGCCGTGGAACGTGCCGCCAACGCTGGCGCGTAAGGATATTCTACCGAAGGTATGGAACGATCCGACTTACCTTGAGCGCCACGGCTACACCGTATTGCGAGGATGGAATAGTAAGGAAGCGATTGACCCGTATATGGTTGACTGGGCGACCATAACGCCCGCGAACTTACCGTTCCGTTTCCAGCAGGCTCCCGGTGCACAGAATTCGCTGGGACGCTATAAGTTCAATATGCCGAGCTCGGATGCTATCTATCTGCATGACACGCCGAACCACAATCTGTTCCAGAAAGAGGCGCGGGCATTGAGCTCGGGCTGCGTACGCGTCAACAAAGCCTCTGAGCTCGCTAATATGCTGTTGCAGGATGCGGGATGGAACGACACGCGGATTTCGGATGCGCTAAAACAGGGAGATACGCGTTATGTCAATATTCGTCATGATATCCCGGTCAATCTCTATTACCTGACTGCCTTTGTCGGTGCTGACGGGCGGACGCAGTATCGCACAGATATTTACAATTATGATCTGACGGCGCGATCGGGTGCACAAATCTTATCGAAAGCTGAACAATTAATCAGATAAATGAAGCAGTTTCAGTCAGCGTGTTGTCGTAATAACTGGTAGAAAATGGGCTCTGGAGGCTACAGAGCCCGTATTTACTGGGATGAGGCAGCCTTGACGTGGTGTTTGTAGCCCGGTAAGGTGCCTCTCGTGCGCTATAAGAGTGCATAAATTTTGTTCAACATTGCTTATCTGTAGAATTTATTATCATGGATAAATTTGACGCTAATCGCCGCAAACTGCTGGCGTTGGGTGGGGTCGCACTCGGTGCTGCCATCTTACCAACACCGGCTTTTGCCACCCTTTCCACGCCACGACCGCGTATTTTGACGCTGAGCAATCTTAATACCGGTGAATCTATTAAAGCTGAGTTCTTCGATGGCAGGGGCTATATTCAGGATGAATTAGCAAAACTTAATCATTTTTTCCGTGATTACCGCGCGAATAAAATTAAAACCATCGATCCTCGTTTGTTCGACCATCTTTTCCGTTTGCAAGGGCTGCTGGGAACACGCAAGCCGGTGCAACTGATCTCCGGTTACCGTTCTGTTGATACCAACAATGAACTACGCGCGCACAGCCGCGGTGTGGCGAAACAGAGCTATCACACCAAAGGTCAGGCTATGGATTTCCATATTGAAGGGATTTCGCTGAGTAATATTCGCAAAGCCGCGTTATCTCTGCGTGCAGGTGGTGTAGGATACTACCCCAGCAGCAACTTTGTGCATATTGATACCGGGCCGGTAAGGCACTGGTAAAACTCAGGCTGAGCTACAGGAGCAGTATGAACTATCGTATTATTCCGGTTACCGCGTTCTCCCAGAATTGTTCGCTTATCTGGTGTGAGCAGACCCAACTTGCCGCCGTGGTCGATCCCGGTGGTGACGCCGAACGGATTATTCAGGAAGTGGACGCTTCTGGCATGACCCTCACGCAGATCCTGCTTACACATGGTCACCTTGATCATGTTGGCGCGGCAGCCGAACTGGCACAGCATTATGGTGTGCCGATTATCGGCCCGGAAAAAGAAGACGAGTTCTGGCTGCAAGGCCTGCCGGCACAAAGCCGGATGTTTGGTCTGGAGGAGTGTCAGCCGCTGACGCCCGATCGTTGGTTAAGTGAAGGCGACAGCGTAACGGTGGGGAAAATAACGCTGCAGGTATTGCACTGTCCCGGTCATACGCCGGGGCACATTGTGTTTTTCGACGCACAATCCCGCTTGCTGATTTCCGGCGACGTGATTTTTAAAGGCGGCGTGGGGCGCAGCGATTTCCCGAAAGGCAACCATGGGCAATTGATTGATTCCATCAAGCGCAAATTGTTGCCACTGGGCGATGATGTTACTTTCCTTCCCGGACATGGCCCGATGTCTACGCTGGGCAATGAGCGGTTGCACAATCCGTTCCTGCAAGATGAATTACCGGTCTGGTAAATAAAAAAGGGTCGCTTCGGCGACCCTTTTTGTTACTGCCGTAACTTACAGTACGGCAACGATAGCTTCGCACAGTGGTGACATATTATCCGGCGTCATGCCTGCGACGTTAATGCGTCCTGAAGCAACCGCGTAGATACCAAACTCTTCACGCAAGCGCAGCACCTGCTCTTTGGTCAGGCCGCTGAATGAGAACATACCGTTCTGTTTGGTGATAAAGCTGAAATCGCGGTTAGCCCCTTTCTCCTGCAAGGTGTTAACAAACAGCAGGCGCATACGCTGAATGCGCTGACGCATGTCCGTTAACTCTTGCTCCCAAATGGCACGCAGAGCCTCGTTACTGAGAATGGTTGCAACCACGGAAGCGCCGTGCGCTGGCGGGTTAGAGTAGTTGGCACGAATAACGGCTTTCATCTGGCTGAATGCGCGATCGGCGCTTTCCGCGTCCGCGCTCACCAATGTGCAGGCACCGACGCGTTCATTGTACAGACCAAAGTTTTTCGAGAACGAACTGGCAACCAGCAGCTCTTTATGCAGCGCAGCAAACGCGCGTAATCCTTCAGCATCTTCTTCGAGACCTCGAGCAAAGCCCTGGTAAGCGAAGTCGAACAGCGGCAGCCAGCCTTTTTCAACGGACAGTTTCGCCAGTGTTTCCCACTGTTCCAGCGTTGGATCGATACCTGTCGGGTTATGGCAGCAGCCGTGGAACAGCACCACGTCGCCAGCCTGGGCGTTATTCAGGCTTGCCAGCAAACCGTCGAAGTCCAGCGCATGGTTTTGCGCGTCGTAGTAAGCGTACTCACACACTTCCAGACCGGCTGAATTAAACACGCCTTTGTGGTTCGGCCAGCTCGGGTTGCTCACCCAAACTCGTTTTGCAGAGGTGTTTTTGGCTAGGAAATCCGCCGCCACACGCAGGCCCCCCGTACCGCCAGGCGTTTGCGCGGTGCGCGCACGTTTGTCATTGATAATCGCGCTGCCTTTGCCGAACAGCAGTTCCTGAGTGCAACGGCCAAACTCAGGAATACCGTCGATACCGAGATAGTTCTTGGTGGTTTCATTTTCCAGCAGATAAAGCTCGGCTTTTTTAACGCTGGTCAGCACCGGGGTCTTGCCGGTTTCATCTTTATAGACACCGATGCCTAAGTTGATTTTATTGGGGCGTTCATCGGCGCGAAACAGATCGGCCAGACCCAGAATGGGGTCGGCAGGGGCGGCGGTTATATTCTCAAACATGACGAGGTTCCATTTTGATGACAGAAGGGAGATCCGCTATCAGGTTAACGGCTGACACAGGAATTGCCAACCGTTTGCGATAAAAAGCGCGATGCTTTTCAAAACTCATCGTGATTTATCTTGCAGGCATAAAAAAACAGGGCCAAAGGCCCTGTTTGATATGCATATAACAGTCGAGGGTGACTGATTAGAACTGGTAAACGATACCCACTGCTACGGTGTCGTCAGAACCTACACCCAGTTTGTTGTCTTTATCAATCTGGTTGATGATGTAGTCAACATAGGTAGACATGTTTTTGTTGAAGTAGTAGGTTGCACCAACTTCAACATAGTTGATGTAATCTTCGCTACCGATACCTTCAACATCTTTCGCTTTAGATTTGTAGTAAGCGATGGACGGACGCAGACCGAAGTCGAACTGGTACTGTGCAACGACGGAGAAGTCCTGAGTTTTGTTCAGGTAACCGTTAGACTTAGCGGTGTCTCCAGGCAGAGTTGTTTTCAGACGGGTCGCGTTGCGAGTTTCACCGTACAGTGCCGCCAGGTAGATGTTGTTAGCATCGTATTTGATACCGGTTGCCCACTGCTCAGCTTTCTCGCCTGTTGTACCGTAGGTTGTCAGAGCTTGCTGAGTATTGGTACGATCCGCTGCGCCGTATGCACCAACGATACCAAAACCTTCAAAGTCATAGCTTACAGAAGTCGCCCAGCCGTCGCCGTTGGAACGAGTAATGTCATCTGCAGAATCTGTCAGTGATGTAGCACGCTCGTTTTTACCCAGGTACTGAACGCCGAAGTTCAGACCATCAACCAGGCCGAAGAAGTTGTGGTTACGGTAAGTCGCCAGACCGCCGTTACGGCTGGAGAAGAAGTTATCGCTGTTCGCGGTATCACCACCAAACTCTGGCAGCATATCGGTTACACCGATTGCATCGTATACCAGACCGTAGTTACGACCATAGTCGAAAGAACCGAAATCGCCGAATTTCAGACCAGCAAATGCCAGACGAGTTTTGTTACCGCTTTGAGCATCGGTACCACCTTCAGAGTTGTTACCCTGGAAGTTGTACTCCCACTGGCCGTAACCGGTCAGTTGGTCGTTGATTTTGGTTTCGCCTTTGAAGCCCAGACGTGCATAAGTCTGGTCGCCGTTGCCGCCGTAGCTGTTGGCACCGTTGTCTTTAGAGAAGTAGTGCAGACCTACAGCTTTACCGTAGATGTCTACTTTGTTGCCGTCTTTGTTGTAGATTTCTGCAGCGTTAGCTGCACCGGCTGCCAGCAGAGCAGGGATAACCACTGCCAGAATATTGCGCTTCATCATTATTTATTACCCTCATTGGTTTTTTTGAACACCTGCCACTGCCGCCAATAAATTCCGTCAAAAAAAATTTACGGAACTATCGATGAGAGTTTGGTGTCTTTCTGTGTCTGAAAGGCATCTTTCCAAACATAACAACGTTTCGCTACCCTGAAAGTGCTACAAATGTCTTAAAGCAGTAACAAAAAGAAATATTGTGTAAGATTTTGTGTATTTCGGGGAACTTTGTGAACCATCTCAAAGTTCAGCACTGGGCGCTGGTTTAATGAGCGACATCATTGCTATTTATATGAATTACTTATATTTAATTAAGCTAAAGGCTTTTCTTATCCGCTAAACGCTCGTGCCGTGTGTTTTCTTATAACGGCATTTAGCCGTCCAGATAGCTGTGCGTATTTTAACCAAAAGTGCTAATTAACAGGCTGACATATTCCGCAATAAACAGAGTGGGTGATTTCTGTACAGAAGTTTTTCAGGTGTAAAAAGGTGCAAAGAAGAGTAAAAAACGCGGTGGGGATCGATGATGACACTTGTGAACTGTTAATAAAAGTTGACGGGCGTCACATAAATGAAAAAGGCCAGCGATAACGCTGGCCTTTAGAACATCAGAATGTTGCGGAGCGCGGAGTACGCGGGAACGGGATCACATCACGCACGTTCTGTACGCCGGTCACATAAGCAATCAGGCGTTCAAAACCGAGACCGAAGCCGGAGTGCGGTACAGTGCCGTAACGGCGCAGATCGCGATACCACCAGTAATCTTCTTTATTCAGCCCCATTTCTGCCATGCGGGCATCCAGGACATCAAGACGCTCTTCACGCTGAGAACCGCCGATGATTTCACCGATACCCGGCGCAAGCACATCCATCGCCGCCACGGTTTTACCATCTTCGTTAAGACGCATATAGAACGCTTTAATATCTTTAGGGTAGTTTTTCACCACCACCGGTGCTTTGAAGTGTTTCTCGGCCAGGTAACGTTCATGTTCAGAAGCCAGGTCAACGCCCCAGTAAACCTGGTTCTCGAACTTCTCACCGCATTTTTCGAGAATGGCGACCGCATCGGTGTAATCAACCTGGGCGAAATCGGCCGCAATGAAGCGCTCCAGACGGCCAATTGCGTCTTTGTCCACGCGCTCTTCAAAGAACTTCAGGTCATCCAGACGCTCTTCCAGCACCGCTTTAAAGGCGTATTTCAGCATCGCTTCAGCCAGACGTGCGTTATCGTCGAGATTGGCGAAAGCGATTTCCGGTTCCAGCATCCAGAACTCCGCCAGGTGGCGACTGGTGTTGGAGTTCTCCGCGCGGAAAGTCGGGCCGAAGGTATAAACCTTGGACAGGGCGCAGGCATAGGTTTCCGCATTTAACTGGCCGGAAACGGTCAGGAACGCTTCTTTGCCAAAGAAATCTTTATCAAAATCAACTTTGCCTTCCGCGGTACGTGGCAGGTTTTCCATATCCAGCGTGGAGACGCGGAACATTTCGCCTGCGCCTTCGGTATCTGACGCGGTGATAAGCGGCGAGGAAACCCAGAAGAACCCTTGTTCGTCAAAGAAGCGATGCAGCGCCTGCGCCAGCGTGTGGCGAACGCGCGCAACTGCGCCAATCAGGTTAGTGCGCGGGCGCAGGTGGGCGACTTCGCGCAGATACTCAATACTATGGCGTTTTGCCGCCATCGGGTAGGTATCCGGATCTTCAACCCAGCCGGTGACTTCGACAGAGGTCGCCTGAATTTCCAGACTCTGGCCTTCGCCCGGTGACGCCACAACTTTGCCGGTCACAATTACCGAGCAACCGGTGGTCAGGCGTAAAACATCCTGATTGTAATTGGGCAGAGAATTATTAATAACGGCCTGTACAGGATTAAAGCAGGAGCCGTCATAAACGGCGAGGAAGGAGATACCAGCTTTAGAATCTCGGCGGGTGCGTACCCATCCGCGTACGGTGACTTCACTGTCAACGGCAACACGGCTATGGAATACGTCGGCTACAGGCACAACGCTCATAATATTCTCTCTGTTAATAGTCGGAAAAAATAAACACTTGTCCGCCCGATTAGGGGGGATATCTATGTTACCTGGCGTACGCCATCAGACAAGCAGAATTCGCAGGAACAATTAATAAATTATTGGCAAAAAAGAAGGGAGCCTCCAGGCTCCCTTCTATTAACTGGCTTTTTTGACCTGCGGCAGGTCAAATGCTTCGCGTAAGGCGCGGACAAACGCCTTGTCATGGCAGATAGTTTTCCCGGGGCTGTCGGATAATTTCGCCACCGGTTTTCCATTGCACTCAACGAGCTTGATAACAATATTCAGCGGTTTCACGCCGGGAATATCACACGTCAGGCGTGTTCCGATACCAAAGCCCAGCTTGACGCGATCGGCAAAGTGGCAATAGAGATCCAGCGCTTTATTCAGGTCCAGATTATCCGAGAATATCAGCGTCTTCGACAGAGGATCGATGCCGAGTTTCTCATAGTGATCAATCGCTTTTTCGCCCCATTCCACCGGATCGCCAGAATCATGGCGCAGGCCCTGGTAGCGGGTTGCGAATTCCGGGCCGAAGTCACGCAAAAACGCATCCATCGTAATGCAGTCTGTTAACGCGATCCCTAGTTGGTTTGGGTACTCTTCAAGCCAGGCTGCGAGCGCCGCGCGCTGGCTGGTGGCCAAATCGGGGCTGATCTGCTGGTGGGCCTGGAACCACTCATGCGCCTGGGTTCCCATTGGCGTCAGCGACAGACGGCGAGCCAGATCATAATTGCTGGTGCCGATAAACCACGGTTCCTGTTGCAACCGTTCGACGATCGCTTGTTGCACATCGCGGGAGAAACGTCGGCGTGTACCGAAGTCCATAAGACGGAAACCGGACATATCTACCTGCGCGGTGCGCGCAGCGAAATCCGCCAGTTTATCTTCCAGATGCAGCAGAGCCTGCTGAACGCCAGTCTGCGGCGAACGGCAGCGGTGAACCACTTCACTGATTACTGCCAGCAGCGGTACTTCCCACATGATCACTTCACGCCACGGGCCGGAAAGGCTGATATGCAGCTTGCCGTTGTCGTTAGTAATCGTGACCTGGCGAGGGTCGTAACGAAAATGACGTAGCCAGTTAAGGTAGTCAGGCTGGAAGAAGGGGAGGCCGGACAGCCACAGATACTCGTCATCTTGCAGACGCAACGACTGCATGGAGTCGACCTGTTCGCGGATAGCATCGGCATAAATACCGAGCAGGTCATCGCCGCGACAGCGGAATTCAGCCGTGACATGCACGTCATAATAGTGGTGGAACACCGCTTGCTGCATGTGCAGCTTATAAGCGTCGGTATCCAGCAGCGTTTGCAGACCAGAGAAAGCGAGTTGAGTCATGGTGCGCAGTAGCATCCTCTTACAGGAGCGTTTAGTACAATAAACAAAGCAGAATGTCGCTGGAGTATACCTTGTTTACCTGGTTATTGAACCCTGATCACACCATAAGGCGTTGAATGGGTCGATGGCATTTCGTGCCGACTGTTATAAAAATGTAGCAGACAGAGCTTTTCCCTCTGAAAAGATGAAGATTCTGCGTGGCGCGTTTGCGGCAACCGGAATAGACTGGAGTCGTAACCAACAGAAGATGCTAAAGGTTTTTTATGACACAACAGCCACAAGCCAAATACCGCCACGACTACCGTGCGCCGGACTACCTAATTAGCGATATTGACTTGACCTTTGACCTTGACGCCGCCAAGACCGTCGTCACAGCGCTGAGCAAAGTGTCACGCCATAGCGCCTCTGCTGTGCCGCTGCGCCTGGATGGCGGCGAGCTGACCCTGATTTCCATTCACGTAAATGATGAGCCCTGGACCAACTATAAAGAAGAAGGCTCCCAACTGGTGATCGATGGCTTGCCAGAGCGTTTTACCTTGCGCATTGTGAATGAGATAAGCCCGGCCGCGAACACCGCGCTCGAAGGGCTATACCAGTCCGGTGAAGCGCTGTGCACGCAGTGCGAAGCGGAAGGCTTCCGCCATATTACCTGGTATCTTGACCGCCCGGATGTTCTGGCGCGCTTTACCACCAAGCTGATTGCCGATAAAACCCGCTATCCGTTCTTGCTCTCTAACGGCAACCGCGTTGATCAGGGCGAGCTGGAGAATGGTCGTCACTGGGTACAGTGGCAGGATCCCTTCCCGAAACCCTGCTATCTGTTTGCGCTGGTCGCCGGAGATTTCGACGTGCTGCGCGACACGTTCACCACCCGTTCCGGGCGTGAAGTGGCGCTGGAGCTATATGTCGATCGCGGCAACCTCGATCGTGCGCCGTGGGCGATGACCTCGCTGAAAAACTCCATGAAATGGGACGAACAGCGTTTCGGCCTCGAGTACGATCTCGACATCTATATGATTGTCGCGGTCGACTTCTTTAATATGGGCGCCATGGAAAACAAAGGGTTGAATATCTTCAACTCGAAATACGTGCTTGCCCGCACCGATACCGCTACCGACAAAGACTACCTTGATATTGAGCGCGTGATTGGTCACGAATACTTCCATAACTGGACCGGTAACCGCGTAACCTGCCGCGACTGGTTCCAGCTCAGCCTGAAAGAAGGCTTGACAGTGTTCCGCGATCAGGAGTTCAGCTCTGATCTGGGTTCCCGTGCGGTAAACCGCATTAATAACGTGCGCACCATGCGCGGTATGCAGTTCGCCGAAGACGCCAGCCCAATGGCGCACCCGATCCGCCCGGATAAAGTCATTGAAATGAATAACTTCTACACCCTGACGGTGTATGAAAAGGGCGCGGAAGTAATTCGCATGATGCATACGCTGCTTGGCGAAGAGAATTTCCAGAAAGGGATGCAGCTCTATTTTGAGCGTCATGACGGTAGCGCGGCGACCTGCGACGATTTCGTGCAGGCTATGGAAGACGCGTCAAACATCGATCTGTCGCATTTCCGCCGCTGGTACAGCCAGGCCGGTACGCCGGTGGTGACGGTGCACGATGATTACAACCCGAACACCGAGCAATACACGCTGACCATCAGCCAGCGCACACCGCCGACCGCGGAACAACAAGACAAACTGCCGCTGCACATTCCGTTCGATATCGAACTGTACGATAACGAAGGTAAAGTGATCCCGTTGCAGAAAGACGGGCACCCGGTACATAACGTCCTCAACGTCACTCAGGCGGAACAGACTTTTATCTTTGATAACGTCTATTTCCAGCCGGTACCGTCGCTGCTGCGTGAATTCTCCGCGCCGGTGAAACTGGAATATAAGTGGAGCGATCAGCAACTGACCTTCCTGATGCGCCACGCCAGTAACGATTTCTCTCGCTGGGATGCGGCACAAAGCCTGCTGGCAACACACATTAAACTGAACGTTGCGCGCCACCAACAGGGCCAGGCGCTGTCGCTGCCATTGCACGTCGCGGATGCTTTCCGCGCGATCCTGCTGGACGAAACGATTGATCCGGCGCTTGCTGCAGAGATCCTGACGCTGCCGTCGGCAAATGAGATCGCCGAGTTGTTTGAAACCATCGATCCTGTAGCCATCGCGGCGGTACGTGAAGCGCTGACGCGCACGCTTGCCACCGAACTTGCTGATGAGTGCCTGGCGGTTTACAACGCGCATAAACTCGATAGCTACCGCGTTGAACATGCGGATATCGGCAAACGTTCGTTGCGCAACACGTGCTTGCGTTACCTGGCGTTTGGCGATGCGCAACTGGCAGACAAACTGGTGAGCCAGCAGTATCACGACGCCGATAACATGACGGATGCCCTGGCGGCGCTCTCGGCGGCGGTTGCGGCGCAACTGCCGTGCCGTGATACGCTGATGCAAGAGTACGATGACAAGTGGCATCACGACGGCCTGGTGATGGATAAATGGTTTATCCTGCAGGCCACCAGCCCGGCGGAAGATGTGCTGCAAAAGGTGCGCAGCCTGTTGAAGCATCGCTCGTTCTCCCTCAGCAACCCGAACCGCATCCGCTCGCTGATTGGCGCTTTCGCCGGCAGCAACCCGGCGGCGTTCCATGCGCTGGATGGCAGCGGTTATCAGTTCCTGGCCGAGATGTTAACTGAGCTTAACAGCCGTAACCCGCAAGTGGCATCGCGTCTGATTGAGCCGCTGATCCGCCTGAAACGCTATGATGCTAAACGTCAGGCGATGATGCGTGCGGCGCTGGAGCAGCTAAAAGCGTTGCCAAACCTTTCCGGCGATCTGTACGAGAAAGTCAGCAAAGCGCTAGCGTAATAACAATGCCGCCTTCACCGAAGGCGGCATTGATTTTCCCCGTAAAGGGCATGCCGAAACCGTTATAAAGAAGCGTCTCCCAGTCCGTGATTTAACCTTCAAACCAATCGAACCGAGCCAGAGCCTGTTGATGATCACGCTGGCAGAGCGGTGTTCAGTGACTAATCAGCCTTAACGGGCGCGAAATGTGTCGGTTACTACAGAACATTAAGCGTGACGAGTTTTTGGTAACGGAACGGTTTCCGACTCGCCGCGTTTCATCACCCGGTTCAATACTTCCGCTTCTAGCTCCGCTAGCCTTACCGAACCCAGGCGGCGTGGACGCGGCAGATCGATGGCTAAGTCCAGCCCGATTTTTCCTTCTTCTATTAACAGTACGCGATCCGCCATCGCCACCGCTTCACTGACATCATGCGTCACCAGCACCACTGTGAAACCGTGTGTCTGCCATAATTGTGTGATGAGCGCCTGCATCTCCAGTCGGGTTAATGCATCCAGCGCACCTAACGGCTCGTCGAGCAGCAGCAACCCCGGTTGATGTACCAGCGCCCGCGCCAGCGCGACTCGCTGTTTCTGCCCGCCGGACAACGCCGCTGGCCACTCGCTGCCTCGCTGTTCCAGCCCGACCGCGCGTAACGCATCCTGCGCGGCTTCCCGCCAGCGACCTTTCAACCCTAAACCGACATTATCGATCACTGACTTCCATGGAAGTAACCGGGCATCCTGAAACATCATCCGCGTGTCATTTTGAATATTCGCCAGCGGCGTACTGCCTGCTAACAGCTTTCCGGCATTGGCGGTTTCCAGCCCGGCCAGCAGGCGCAGCAACGTGCTTTTGCCTCCGCCGCTGCGGCCTACCACGGCGACAAACTGCCCGGCGGCAATATGCAGATCCAGCCCGCTCAGCACGGTGTTATTGCCGTAATGCTTACTCACGCCATTTAATAACAGCGGGATCCCCTGAGTGAGTCGCGCAGTATTCATGCTGTTGCCTCCTTCACGTGATAAGCGGGATGCCAGCGCAGCCACAGGCGCTCCAGCAATTGCGCACTGACATCGGCCAGTTTACCGAGCAGGGCATAAAGGATGATGGCGACCACCACGACATCCGTTTGCAGGAACTCTCTGGCGTTCATCGCCAGGTAGCCAATTCCGGCGTTAGCGGAAATCGTCTCCGCCACAATCAGCGTCAGCCACATCAGGCCGAGCGCAAAGCGTACCCCGACCATAATCGACGGCAGAGCGCCGGGGAGGATCACATGAGCAAAGAGCGCAAAACCGGATAAACCGTAGCTGCGCGCCATCTCCAGCAATCCCCGGTCGATATTACGAATGCCGTGCCAGGTATTGATGTAAATGGGGAACAACGTACCAAGCGCTACAAGAAAAATTTTCGCGCTCTCATCGATACCAAACCACAAGATAACTAGCGGGATCAGCGCTAGATGCGGCACATTGCGCAACATCTGGATGGAGGTATCCAGCAGACGTTCTCCCCAGCGCGATAACCCGCTAATCAACCCCAGTGCCAAACCGATACTGCCGCCAATTGAGAAACCAATCACTGCGCGCCAGGAGCTGATCGCCAGGTGTTGCCACAATTCACCGCTCACGCTTAATGTCCAGAACGCTTCCAGCACGCCTTCCGGTGAGGGCAGAATGCGCGTGGAGAGTAAGCCGGTGGAGGAGGCGATTTGCCACACAACCACAATCCCCGCCGGCAGCAGCCAGGGGGCAATGTGCAGGAGCCATTTCTTTTCTGCCGCCATAATTGCCTCAGCTTTGCGCCACTTTTCGGGGAATAAATTCGTTCGCCACCGTTTCGCCCTGCAGTTGTAATGGCTGTGGCTGCGGAATTTGCGGCACCGCGACATCAAGGTGCGGGAACAGCAGTTCGCCGACGCGATATGCCTCTTCCAGGTGCGGATAGCCGGAAAGAATAAAGCTGTCGATACCAAGCTCTGCGTATTCATTGATTCTTGCCGCGACCGTCGGGCCATCGCCCACCAGTGCGGTTCCCGCACCGCCGCGCACCAGCCCAACGCCAGCCCACAGGTTGGGGCTGATCTCCAGTTGATCGCGTTTACCGCCATGAAGCGCCGCCATCCGCTGTTGACCGACGGAATCCTGACGAGAGAAGGCGGCCTGCGCTTTAGCAATGGTGGCATCATCCAGGTGAGCGATCAGGTTATTTGCTGCCTGCCAGGCTTCGGCATTCGTTTCCCGGACAATCACATGCAGACGAATACCGAAGCGCACTTTACGTCCGTGGGCGGCGGCTTTGGCGCGTACCTGTTCAATTTTTTCTTTTACCTGCGCCGGCGGCTCGCCCCACGTCAGATAGAGGTCAACCTGTTCAGCGGCCAGATCTTGCGCCACATCGGACGATCCGCCGAAATAGAGTGGCGGTCGCGGCTGCTGCACCGGCGGGAAAAAGAGTTTCGCGCCGCGCACATGAATATGTTTGCCCTCAAAATCTACAGTGTCGCCTTCCAGCAGACGACGCCAGACGTGAGTAAACTCCGCAGAGGCTTCATAACGCTGCGTATGATCGAGAAACACGCCGTCTCCGGCCAGTTCCTGCGGATCGCTGCCGGTCACCAGGTTAAAAAGCGCACGTCCATTTGAGAGCCTGTCCAGTGTGGCCGCCTGGCGTGCAGCGACGGTCGGCGACGTGACACTGGGGCGCAGGGCGACAAGAAACTTCAACCGCTGCGTCACCGGGATAAGTGAGGCGGCGACCAGCCACGCATCTTCACAGGAGCGACCGGTGGGGATCAGCACTCCGCTGAACCCTAAACGATCCGCCGCCTGCGCGACTTGTTGTAAATAAGCATGATCTACCGGGCGCGAGCCGTGGTCCGTCCCTAAATAGTGACCATCGCCGTGGGTGGGTAAAAACCAGAACAGATTTAAGCTCATGACTTGGCTCCTTGGTTGGCCGGTTGCCAGATACGGGTGCGAATATCGACTTTTTTCGGCAGCAAATGGTTCTCATAGAAGAGATCGGCCGTTTGCTGTTGCAGTGCGGCGGTGGTGTCATCGACCGGTGAGATTTTGGTCGGTGGGCGGTGATCGAAATAGCTGGCAATCACCGGCTGGGGCAGCCCCAGTGTTTTGGCAAACAGCGCGATGCTTTCGTCACGCTGGCTAAGGGTTAACGCGTCGGCTTCGCTAAAGGTATTCAGCACGCCCTGAATAAATGCCCCGTTTTTTTCCGCATAAGGACGCGACGCTAAATAGAAGGAGCCGGTCTGTTTCAGTGTGGTGCCGTCTTTTAATACGCGCACGCCACCCTGAAGCAGGGCCGCCGAGTAGTAAGGATCCCAGATGGCCCATGCATCAACGTTACCTTGCTGGAACGCGGCACGTGCATCCGCAGGTGTCAAAAACACGGGCTGAATATCGCTGAATTTTAGCCCAGCCTGTTGCAGTGCGCGCAGCAGTAAATTGTGTGAGCTGGAGCCTTTCTGGAAAGCGACTTTATGTCCCTTCAGGTCGGCAACCGTTTTAATCGGGCTGTTTTGGGCAACAAGGATCACTTCTGCTTTCGGCTTCGGCGGTTCAACGCCGACATACAGAAGATCCGCGCCAGCGGCTTGCGCAAAAATCGGCGGAATGTCGCCCGTGCTGCCGAGATCGATACTGCCAATATTCAGCGCTTCCAGCATTTGCGGGCCTGCCGGGAATTCCGTCCAGGTGATTTTGGTGTTCGGGTAGCGTTTTTCCAGCAGGTCATAGCTTTTTGCCAGCACCATGCTGACACTGCCTTTCTGGTAACCAATACGCAAACTCTCCGGTGCCGGTTCGGCGGCCTGTGTCCAGGCGGAAAGTGTCAGTAAACCGCTTAATGCCAGCCATTGTGCGCGGTTTTTGAACAGATTAAACATGCGCGACTCCTTGCGGCAGGTGGAAATCCGGCGCCTGGATATCCCGGCGGTGCAGCGCTTGCCAGAAAGTTTCCAGCGCTTTATCCAGACGGGTTTGCAGGTTGGGCGTCAGACTGGGCTTGTGCTGATAATCTAGCACCTGACTATCATCGGCGAAGACGCCATGCAGGATCTCTTGCGCTTTCAGCGCGCTGAGTACCGGCTTAAGGGCGTAATCCACCGCCAGCATGTGCGCAACGGTGCCGCCAGTGGCCAGCGGCAACACCACTTTGCCTTCCAGCGCCCGCTCGGGCAGTAGATCGAGCAGCGTTTTCAGGGAGCCGGAGTAAGCCGCTTTATAGATCGGTGTGGCGACAATCAACCCATCTGCCTCGTTAAGTTGCCCAATAAATGTTTGCAACGCGGGGCTATCAAAGCGGGCATAGAGGAGATCTTCCGGCGCGAAATTTTGCAAATGCCAGTGACACACTTCGATCTCCTGCGCATTCAGACGCTCGCGGGCATACTCCAGCAACGCGCTGGAGCGGGAGGGAAAGCGCGGGCTTCCGGCCAGGGTGATAACTCTCATAATCGCTCCTTATAACCAATTGTTTGCTTTTAGATAACATTCATAACAATTGAAGGCAGTGTGGCAGAGTCGATTTATTCCACTAAATGATTTATTCGATGAAAATATGCTGAAATTTGCATAAAGGAGAGGGGTTAGAGAAAACGATTGCGTCGATTCGTCTTTTTTTGCCGCAGGTCAATTCCCTTTCGTCGGGTAATCACTGATAATACGCCCCCGGTTTGCAACCGGGAATCCAGGAGAGTTCATGTACTACCCCTTCGTTCGTAAAGCCCTTTTCCAGCTCGATCCAGAGCGCGCTCATGAATTAACGTTCCAGCAATTACGCCGAATTACCGGCACGCCTTTCGAAGCCCTTGTACGTCAGCGTGTACCGGAGAAGCCGGTCAAATGCATGGGGCTGACCTTTAAAAACCCGTTGGGGTTAGCGGCCGGGATGGATAAAAATGGCGAGTGCATTGATGCGCTGGGCGCGATGGGGTTTGGCGCCATCGAAATCGGTACCGTAACGCCGCGCCCGCAACCCGGTAATGACAAGCCGAGGATCTTCCGTCTGGTTGATGCGGAAGGACTGATCAACCGCATGGGTTTCAATAATCTTGGCGTGGATAACCTGGTTGAGAACGTAAAGAAATCACACTTCGACGGTGTGTTGGGCATTAATATTGGCAAGAATAAAGACACGCCCGTCGAGCAGGGTAAAGATGACTACCTGATTTGTATGGAAAAAATCTATGCCTATGCCGGTTATATCGCCATCAATATTTCTTCGCCGAATACGCCCGGTTTACGCACACTACAATATGGCGAAGCGCTGGACGATCTGCTTACGGCAATTAAGAATAAGCAAAACGATCTGCAAAACCTGCATCATAAATATGTTCCGGTAGCCGTAAAGATCGCACCAGATCTTTCTGAAGAGGAATTGATCCAGGTGGCCGATAGTTTAGTTCGTCACAATATTGATGGTGTTATTGCCACTAATACCACGCTTGAAAGATCGCTGGTACAGGGAATGAAACATTGCGACGAAACGGGTGGGTTAAGTGGCCGTCCGTTGCAATTAAAAAGCACGGAAATTATTCGGCGGTTGTCGCAAGAATTAAACGGGCGCTTGCCGATTATTGGCGTAGGCGGCATCGACTCGGTGATAGCGGCTCGCGAAAAAATTGCCGCCGGGGCGTCACTGGTGCAAATTTATTCGGGCTTTATTTTTAAAGGCCCACCGCTGATTAAAGAAATCGTTACCCATATCTAATCTTTTATCCCTTCCTGCACAACCAGGGCTTTATTTCCCGCCCTGGTTGTTTTATATTCCACCACTGTTGCTAATTTAAACATTTTAGTCTTTTATTATTTAGGTAATAAACGAGGCGGCAAACAGGATGAAAAAGTTACAGGATGTTTAGGGGAAGGGGAGAGGAAAATGCGAATTAAACCTGACGATAATTGGCGCTGGTATTTTGATGATGAGCATGATCGCATGATGCTCGATTTAGCCAATGGCATGTTATTTCGCTCTCGTTTTGCC
Source organism: Kosakonia sacchari SP1 (assembly GCF_000300455.3). Taxonomy (NCBI): domain Bacteria; kingdom Pseudomonadati; phylum Pseudomonadota; class Gammaproteobacteria; order Enterobacterales; family Enterobacteriaceae; genus Kosakonia; species Kosakonia sacchari. The sequence goes on along the minus strand of NZ_CP007215.2, from coordinate 3,106,042 downwards.
CGTAAGATGCTGACACCAGACGCTTTCTCGCCGTCTGGTTTTTGTGTTGATGATGCTGCGCTTTATTTCTCCTTCGATGAAAAATGCCGCGATTTGCCGTTATCCAATGAGCAACGGGCTGAACTGGTGCTTAACGCGCTGGTAGCGATTCGCTTCCTCAAGCCGCAAATGCCGAAAAGCTGGCACTTTATGACGCATGATTCCCTGTGGACGCCTGTTACGGGCGAAGGCGCTTGTGTCTGGCTGAGCGATACGCAGGAGTGTGTGAATCTGCTGGTGGTTGAACCGGGTGAAAATGCTGCGTTGTGTCTGCTGGCGCAACCCGGCGTGGTGATTGCCGGGCGCACCATGCAACTGGGCGACGCGATTAAAATTATGAATGATCGCCTCAAACCACAGCTGCATACCAATGCAATTCAGCTCGAACAGGCGGTTTAAGCCTCCAGTCGCAGCGATGTTTTCGGCACACAGCTACAGCAGAGAATTGAACCATCCGGCGCAACCGCTGATTTCTTCAGCGCACTGACTTCACCTTCCACTACGCGAATACGGCAGCAACCGCAAATCCCCGCGCGACACGAGTAGGGTACGCGAATTCCCTGGTTTTCCAGCTGTTCCAGCAACACTTGTTGGTTATTGCCGCGAAATGTTTGACCTTGCCAGTTGATTTCCACCGTCCCTGCGGGTTGTGCATCCTGTTCAACAGACTCTTCGACTTCGCCAGCGCCGTATGTTTTCGCGGGCCTCGTTGCCAGCACGACTACCTCATCGCCGACGCGAATCACACCGCTGTTACGGGCAATCAGGTTTTGACCAAAATCGATGGCGCCATTGTCCTGCGCAGTGCGAAAACGCTGTAAGGTCGCGAGAGGTTCACCGGAAGGGTGTTTTTGCCCGCGCTCCGGGCTGACGGTAGTGAACACGCAGCGGCTGCACGGTTTCACAACGTCGAAAACCACCTCGCCAATACGCACCACTTTCCAGCTGTCCTCTTCCCACGGCTGCGCGCCTGTTACCACCAGGTTGGGGCGAAACTGCTCCATTTTCACGCTGGCCGGGCAACGGTTTTGTACATCACGCAGCGAGGCTTCGTTAGCCAGCAGATACGGAAAACCATCGGCGAAAGATAACGCTACGTCCTCGTGGTGTTTGACGCGGCGGGTTAATTCAGGCCCAACCCAGCGCAATTGCACCTCGCGCGCAAAAAAGCCACTCAGCCAGCGGTTAATCTCTTCGGGTGCGATAAGGGCCATAAAGTGGTTACCCCACACTTCCGTGGGCGCGGCGTCGAGCGCAAACTCGGCAAAGCGAATCACCGCGCTGCTACCATCCGGTGCGGTCAGGTGCAAACCATCGGTTAACGGTGAGGGCGTAAAGCGCACCATCTGCGGATACTGTCGTGCGGTAATAAAAGTGCCATCGGGTTGCGTGACCATAAAAACACGGTCAAAAGCGAGGCCGCTGATATCGGCAAGTGCATGCGTCAGGCCAATACCGCGCATGGATTTTACCGGATGAATAAAAAGACGTGAAAGCGTTGGCACGTCTTCCCCCTGTCTGATGAAAATTAGCCCTCAACTTTATGACATGAACGCCAGATTAGCTATAATGCGCAACAATTTTCGTTGAATGTAAGTGACATTATGATTTCTCTGTTTGCCAGTACGGCCCGCGGGCTGGAAGAGCTGTTAAAAACTGAACTGGAAAAACTCGGCGCTGTTGAGTGCCGGGTGGTTCAGGGTGGTGTCCATTTTGAAGGGGACACGCGGCTCCTGTACCAGAGCCTGATGTGGAGTCGTCTGGCTTCGCGCATTATGCTGCCGCTCGGGGAGTGCAAGGTTTACAGCGATCTTGATCTCTACCTCGGCGTGCAGGCGATCAACTGGACAGAGATGTTTAATCCGGGCGCAACCTTCGCCGTCCATTTTAGCGGCCTGAACGATGAAATCCGTAACAGTCAGTACGGGGCGCTGAAAGTCAAAGATGCCATCGTCGATAGCTTTACCCGCAAAAATCTGCCGCGTCCGAATGTGGAACGTGAGATGCCGGATCTGCGTATTAACGTCTGGCTGAACCAGGATACGGCGAATATCTCCCTTGATCTGAGCGGCGAAGGTTTGCACCTGCGCGGCTACCGCGATCGCACCGGGATGGCGCCGATCAAAGAGAACCTGGCCGCCGCGATCGTGATGCGTTCTGGCTGGCAGCCTGGCACTCCGCTGCTCGATCCGATGTGCGGTTCCGGGACACTGCTGATTGAAGCTGCGATGGCAGCGACCGATCGCGCGCCGGGTCTGCACCGTGGCCACTGGGGTTTTGGTGGTTGGGCGCAGCACGATGAAGCGTTGTGGCAAGAGGTGAAAGCCGAAGCGCAAACGCGTGCGCGTGCGGGGCTGGCAAATTACGCCTCCCATTTTTATGGTTCAGACAGCGACGCGCGCGTTATCGATATCGCCCGTAAAAACGCCCGCCGCGCCGGGATTGGCGAGCTGGTGACGTTTGAGGTGAAAGATGTTGCCGGGCTGAGCAACCCGCTGCCAAAAGGCCCGTACGGTACGGTGATCAGTAACCCGCCGTATGGTGAGCGTCTGGAGAGTGAACCGGCGCTGATCGCGCTGCACAGCTTGCTGGGCCGTCTGCTGAAAGCGCAATTTGGCGGCTGGAATCTGTCGCTGTTTAGCGCCTCGGTTGATTTGCTGAACTGCCTGCAACTGCGCGCTGAGCGCCAGTTTAAAGCGAAAAATGGCCCGCTGGACTGCGTGCAGAAAAATTACCATCTGGCGGAAAATACTGGCGAAGCGAAAGCGCCGGCAATGGCCGAAGATTACGCGAATCGCCTGCGCAAAAACGTGAAAAAGCTGGAGAAATGGGCGCGTCAGGAAGGTATCGAATGCTATCGCCTGTACGATGCCGATCTGCCGGACTACAACGTCGCGGTCGATCGCTATGCCGATTGGGTGGTGGTGCAGGAGTATGCCGCGCCGAAAACGATTGATGCGCAAAAAGCACGTCAGCGCCTGTTTGACATCATCGCCGCCACCATTCAGGTGCTGGGAATTGCGCCAAACAAACTGGTGCTAAAAACCCGTGAACGGCAGAAGGGCAACAACCAGTATCAGAAGATGAATGAAAAGGGTGATTTCATGGAAGTGAGCGAATATAACGCTCGCCTGTGGGTCAACCTGACCGATTATCTGGATACCGGTCTGTTCCTCGATCACCGTATCGCGCGCCGTATGCTCGGCCAAATGAGTAAAGGAAAAGATTTCCTGAATCTTTTCTCTTATACCGGCAGCGCCAGTGTGCATGCCGGTCTGGGCGGTGCGCGCTCGACGACAACGGTGGATATGTCACGTACCTATCTGGAGTGGGCCGAGCGCAACCTGCGTCTTAATGGTCTGAGCGGTCGAGCGCATCGCCTGATTCAGGCCGACTGCCTGGCGTGGCTGCGCGATACTGATGAGCAGTTCGATCTGATCTTTATCGATCCGCCGACCTTCTCCAATTCCAAACGTATGGAAGAGTCTTTCGATGTGCAGCGCGACCATATGGCGCTGATGGAAGATCTCAAACGCCTATTGCGTAAGGGCGGCACGATTATGTTTTCCAATAACAAACGCGGTTTCCGTATGGATCTCGACGGGCTGGCGAAACTGGGTCTTAAAGCACAAGAAATCACCCAAAAAACGCTGTCGCAGGATTTTGCCCGCAACCGTCAGATCCACAACTGCTGGCTGATTACCGCAGCCTGAAAGGATAAATAAATGTCATTAATCAGTATGCATGGCGCGTGGCTGTCGTTCAGCGATGCGCCGCTTCTCGATAATGCTGAGCTGCATATCGAAGAAAACGAACGCGTGTGCCTTGTCGGGCGTAACGGCGCGGGGAAATCGACGCTGATGAAGATCCTCAACCGGGAAGTTAACCTGGACGATGGTCGCATTGTGTATGAGCAAGATTTGGTGGTGGCTCGCCTGCAACAGGATCCGCCGCGTAATGTTACCGGCAGCGTCTACGATTTTGTCGCTGAAGGGATTGAAGAGCAGGCCGAGTATCTCAAGCGCTACCATGAGGTTTCTCACCTGGTGATGAGCGATCCGAGCGATAGAAACCTCGCTGAGTTAGCGCGTGTACAGGAGATGCTGGATCACCACGGTCTGTGGCAACTGGAAAACCGCATCAACGAAGTGCTGGCGCAGCTTGGGCTGACGGCGGATATGTCGCTCTCTGCTCTTTCCGGCGGCTGGTTGCGTAAAGCGGCGTTAGGGCGCGCGCTGGTGAGCGGTCCGCGCGTGCTGTTGCTCGACGAACCAACCAACCACCTGGACATTGAAACTATCGACTGGCTGGAAGGGTTCCTGAAATCTTTCGGTGGCACCATTATCTTTATCTCTCACGATCGTTCGTTTATTCGCAATATGGCGACCCGTATTGTCGACCTCGATCGCGGCAAGTTGGTTTCCTATCCGGGCAATTACGATCAGTATCTGCTGGAGAAAGAAGAAGCCCTGCGCGTGGAAGAGCTGCAAAACGCGGAGTTTGATCGCAAGCTGGCACAGGAAGAGGTGTGGATCCGCCAGGGCATCAAGGCGCGTCGTACGCGTAACGAAGGCCGCGTCCGCGCGTTAAAAGCCATGCGCCGCGAGCGCAGTGAACGCCGTGAAGTGATGGGCAGCGCGAAGATGCAGGTGGAAGAAGCCTCCCGCTCCGGCAAGATTGTTTTCGAGATGGAAGACGTCAATTACGGCATTGATGGCAAAGTGCTGGTGCGCGATTTCTCTACGCAGGTGCAGCGCGGCGACAAAATTGCGCTGATCGGCCCGAATGGCTGCGGTAAGACTACGCTGCTGAAATTGATGCTCGATCAACTCAAAGCCGATAGCGGGCGTGTCCATGTCGGCACCAAGCTGGAAGTGGCCTATTTCGATCAGCACCGCGCCGAGCTGGATCCGGATAAAACGGTGATGGACAACCTTGCTGAAGGGAAGCAAGAAGTGCTGGTGAATGGCAAGCCGCGCCATATTCTGGGTTACTTGCAGGACTTCCTGTTCCATCCGAAGCGGGCGATGACGCCGGTACGTGCGCTCTCTGGCGGGGAACGCAACCGGCTTTTGCTGGCGCGCTTGTTCCTGAAACCCAGCAACCTGCTAATTCTCGATGAACCAACCAACGACCTGGATGTTGAAACGCTGGAGCTGCTGGAAGAACTTATCGACGCCTATCAGGGTACGGTTCTGCTGGTGAGCCACGATCGTCAGTTCGTTGATAATACCGTGACCGAATGCTGGATCTTCGAAGGCGAAGGCCAGATTGGTCAGTATGTTGGCGGCTATCACGATGCCCGTGGTCAGCAAGCAGCGTCGCAGATGCAAAAACAGGACGCCGCGAAAAAAAGCGTGGAAGCGCCGGTCGCCAAAGCAGAAACTGTCAAACGCAACAGTAACAAACTAAGCTATAACCTGCAGCGTGAACTGGAACAATTACCGCAAAAGCTGGAACAGCTGGAAGCGCAACTTGGGGATTTGCAAGCGCAGGTCGCCGATGCCAGTTTCTTTAGCCAGCCGCACGACCATACGCAGAAAGTCTTAGCCGATATGGCTTCGGCGGAGCAAGCGCTTGAGGAAGCGTTTGAACGCTGGGAGTATCTGGAGGCTCTGAAAAACGGCGCATGAAGGGAGCCTGTATGTGTGAACACCACCACGCCACTCGCCACATTCTCTGTTCGCAATGTGACATGCTGGTGGCGTTACCGCCGCTGCAACATGGACATAAAGCGGCTTGCCCGCGTTGTGGGACAACGCTTACGACCGAGTGGGACGCGCCGCGGCAGCGTCCCACTGCTTATGCTATCGTCGCACTGTTTATGTTATTGCTCTCCAACCTTTTTCCCTTCGTAAATATGAAAGTGGCGGGCGTTGCCAGTGAGGTGACGCTGCTGGAAATTCCTGGCGTTATGTTCTCGGAAGATTACGCCAGCCTTGGTACTTTCTTTCTGTTGTTCGTGCAGTTAGTTCCAGCGTTTTGCCTGGTGACGATCCTGCTGCTGGTTAATCGCGTACCGATGAATTTTCGCCTGAAAATTGGTCTTGCCCGCGTGTTATTCCAGCTTAAAAGTTGGGGAATGGCAGAGATCTTTCTCGCCGGGGTACTGGTGAGTTTCGTCAAACTCATGGCTTATGGCGATATTGGCATCGGCAGCAGTTTCATTCCCTGGTGCCTGTTCTGTCTGCTGCAACTGCGGGCGTTTCAGTGCGTAGACCGCCACTGGCTGTGGGATGACATTGCGCCAGCGCCCGCTGTTGCGCAACCGCTACATGTTGGTGTACCGGGTATCCGCCAGGGGCTGCGATCTTGCCCTTGCTGTACGGCGATAGTGGCGATTGACCAGCCGGTTTGCCCACGCTGCCATACTCACGGTCATGCGCGTCGGCGCAACAGTATTCAGTGGACGCTGGCGCTGCTGATGACCGCTATCATGCTCTATCTACCCGCCAATATTTTGCCCATCATGGTGACCGATCTGTTGGGCGACCGTATGCCGTCGACCATTCTGGCTGGAGTGATTTTGCTGTGGAGTGAGGGGTCGTATCCGGTCGCGTTAGTGATTTTTATCGCCAGCATTATGGTGCCGACGCTGAAAATGATTGGCATCGCCTGGCTGTGTATTGATGCGAAAGGGCACGGAAAGCGCGATTGCGAACGCATGCATTTTATTTATGAAATAGTGGAATTCGTTGGGCGCTGGTCAATGATTGATGTGTTTGTTATTGCCGTACTGTCTGCGCTGGTGCGGATGGGGGGGCTGATGAATATTTATCCTGCGATGGGTGCGCTGATGTTTGCGCTGGTCGTTATTATCACGATGTTTGCGGCAATGACTTTCGATCCGCGTCTGAGTTGGGATCGCGAGCCACAAACGCACCATGAGGAGTCGTTAAAGCATGGAGAATAAGAGTGGGGAAGCCAGGGTGCAAAAGGTGAGAAACTGGTCACCGGTGTGGATTTTCCCGATTGTGACGGCGCTGATTGGGGCCTGGATCCTTTTCTATCATTACAGCCATCAAGGGCCGGAAGTCACCTTAATCACCAATAACGCCGAAGGAATTGTCGGCGGTAAAACGACGATTAAAAGCCGCAGCGTGGACGTTGGCGTAGTGGAGAGTACGACGCTGACCGATGATCTTACCCACGTTGAGATCAAAGCGCGGCTCAATTCCGGCATGGAAAAGCTCCTGCATAATGACTCGGTGTTCTGGGTGGTGAAACCGCAGGTGGGCCGCGAAGGTATTAGCGGGCTTGGCACGCTGCTTTCTGGTGCCTATATCGAACTTCAGCCTGGTGTGAAAGGCAATGCACCAGAGCGCTATAACTTGCTCGATTCGCCACCGCTGGCACCGCCGGATGCGAAGGGCATCCGCGTGATCCTTGACAGTAATAAAGCGGGGCAATTAACCGCTGGCGATCCGGTGTTGTTCCGTGGCTATCGCGTGGGTTCGGTGGAAACCAGCACCTTCGATACGCAAAAACGGACCATGAGCTATCAGCTGTTTATTAACGCGCCGAACGATCGGCTGGTGACCAGCAATGTACGTTTCTGGAAAGACAGCGGTATTGCCGTCGATCTCACCTCTGCCGGGATGCGCGTTGAGATGGGTTCGCTGACGACGCTGTTCGGTGGCGGTGTCAGCTTCGATGTGCCGGATGGCCTGGATTTGGGGCAGCCGGTGGCGGAAAACAGTGCTTTTAAATTGTATGACGATCAGCGCAGTATTCAGGATTCGCTATACACCGAACACGTTGATTATTTGATGTTCTTTAAAGATTCTATCCGTGGCTTGCAACCCGGCGCGCCGGTTGAATTCCGCGGCATCCGTCTTGGTACGGTGAGCAAGGTGCCGTTCTTTACGGAAGGTATGCGCCAGGCGCTGAATGATGATTACCGTATTCCGGTTCTGATCCGTATTGAGCCTGAACGTCTGGCGAACCAATTGGGTGAAGATCCGGATATGAGCGCACATCTGAATGAGCTACTGAAGCGTGGTCTGCGAGGCTCGTTGAAGACCGGCAATATCGTTACCGGCGCGCTGTATGTTGATCTCGACTTTTACAATAATGCCCGGGCGATCAGTGGTATGCACGAGTTCGCAGGCTATCCTATCATCCCGACTGTGAGTGGTGGACTGGCACAGATCCAGCAACGGTTAATGGATACGCTGGATAAAATCAACAACTTACCGTTGAACCCGATGATCCAGCAGGCGACGAGCACGCTATCTGAAAGCCAGCAAACGCTCAAACGTCTGCAAACGACGCTGGATAACCTCAACAAATTGACCGCCAGCCAGTCGATGCAGCAACTGCCTGCAGATATGCAAAGCACACTACGCGAGCTCAACCGCAGTATGCAGGGCTTCCAGCCGGGCTCCGCCGCCTATAACAAAATGGTGGCAGATATGCAGCGTCTCGATCAGGTATTGCGTGAACTGCAACCGGTGCTGAAAACGCTTAACGATAAGAGCAACGCGCTGGTATTTGAAGCGAAAGGGAAACCCGATCCGCAGCCGAAGAGGGCAAAAGAATGAGGAAGAGCGCATTAGCGATACTGGCGTTATTGCTGACAGCATGCAGTAGCGGTGGTGATAACAAAAGCTACTATCAGCTGCCTTCGCCATCGCAAGTAAAAGCGCAGGCGACAGCCGGGCAGAACCAGGGAAATCGTCAGCTATGGGTAGAGCAGGTTTCGGTACCTGATTTTCTCGCCGGCAATGGCGTGGTGTACCAAACCAGCGATGTGCAGTACGTCATTGCAACGAACAATTTGTGGGCCAGCCCGCTCGATCAGCAACTGCGTAACACGCTGGTGTCCAATCTGAGCAATCAGTTGCCTGGCTGGGTGGTCGCCTCGCAGCCGTTAGGAAGCGAACAAGATACGCTAAATGTAACTGTAACCGGTTTTCATGGTCGCTATGATGGGCGCGTGATTGTAAGCGGTGAATGGCTGCTTAAACATCATGGACAACTGGTTAAGCGTCCCTTCCATATTGAGCTGAAACAGCAGCAGGATGGCTATGATGACATGGTGAAAATGCTGGCTCAGGGCTGGCAGCAAGAAGCGGTCAGTATTGCGAATGCGCTAAATCGTCTGCCATAAGTAAATCTTAAGTCTATGAAAACTGCCACAGATAAAATCTATGGCGGTTTTTTTATGTTTGGGGACAAACCATTAGTTGTGCTGGCTCACATTTTTTGTACAAATGAACTTTTGTGTAGCTCACATTTATGACACTGGCGTGAATTTTGCGCATTGACGACGAAGTCTATTCAAGGTATTTGTGACCTGTGGTTGCGCATTAAGTGACCACTGTTTTCTTTTCCACCAGATCAAATAATGAGGGAAACGAGGCATGAAGAGACAAAAACGCGATCGCCTGGAACGGGCACATCAACGTGGTTATCAGGCTGGTATTACCGGGCGCCCGAAGGAAATGTGTCCCTACCAAACCCTGAATCAAAGGTCCGAGTGGCTGGGAGGCTGGCGGGAGGCCATGGAGGACAGGGCAGTCATTGCCTGATTCTGTCTCTTTAAAAAAGAAACCTCCGCATTGCGGAGGTTTCGCCTTTACTGGGGTAAGTAACCCGGTATCAGAAATTAGACGTATCCTGGAACAGACCTACTTTCAGATCCGCAGCAGTGTAGATAACGCGGCCATCAACCAGCACTTCACCATCTGCCAGCCCCATAATCAAACGACGGTTTACAACGCGTTTAAAGTGAATACGGTAAGTCACGGTTTTCGCCGTTGGCAGCACCTGACCGGTGAATTTCACTTCGCCTACGCCCAGCGCGCGGCCTTTACCTTCGCCGCCGAGCCAGCCCAGGTAGAAACCAACCAGTTGCCACATAGCATCAAGGCCGAGGCAGCCTGGCATCACCGGGTCGCCAATGAAATGGCAGCCAAAGAACCACAGATCCGGGTTGATATCCAGCTCAGCTTCAACATAGCCTTTATCGAAGTTACCGCCGGTTTCAGTCATTTTGACCACACGGTCCATCATCAGCATGTTCGGTGCCGGCAATTGCGGGCCTTTTGCGCCAAACAATTCGCCACGACCAGAGGCAAGAAGATCTTCTTTTGTATAGGATTCGCGTTTATCTACCATGTTCTCAGTAAGCCTTATTTGTAGTTTCGGACGCAGGATAGCTAACACGTGTACGCTGAACAAGTCCGATCAGTTTCGGATAAACCAGTTCAACCAGCGAAGCGGCCACGGGAAGCGGTGGCGCGCATCCTGCTGTGTTGCCTGCGCGATACGTTCCTGGATGAGTTGCTTAAGGTTGTTTTGCCCGTCGGCATCCCACGGCAAGCCCGTTAATAAGGGTAGTGCATCCATCATGTCATCTACTGCCCAGATAAAAAATTGCTGCGCTTGGATAGCATCCAGAAGTTCCTGCTGCAGGCAGAGATGGCGCACATTTGCCGAAGGAATAATCACACCTTGTTTGCCAGTGAGCTGGCGCTGCTGACAAATAGCGAAGAAGCCTTCGATTTTTTCATTCAGCCCGCCGACTGGTTGGGAGCGACCAAATTGATCAACTGAGCCGGTAATAGCAATGCTCTGATTAAGCGGAACTTCAGACAGCGCGCTGATTAATGCGCACAGTTCAGCCATTGATGCGCTGTCTCCGTCGACTTCGCTATATGATTGTTCAAAAGTCAGTGAGGCGGAGAAGGGGATCTGTTGTTCCAGTTCCAGTTCCGCCATCAGGAACGCTTGCATGATCATCATGCCTTTGGCGTGGATATTACCGCCCAGCTCAGCTTTGCGTTCAATATCGTTAAACTCACCATCGCCAACATGTACCACACAACTGATTCGCGAGGGTTCACCAAAGGCTCGTGGATGTCCCGGAAACTCGATAACGGACAGCGCATTGATTTGGCCGATGCGTTCTCCCTCGGTTTCGATCAGGATTTGCTCAAGCAGGATCTCATCCTGCATGCGTTCCGCCAGGAAGCCTTCACGCCACTCTCGCTGAGCAAGCATTGTCTGGAACTCTTCCGCGCTGAAGGTTTCATCGGTAGACATTGCTGCCACTTCGCGCAGTTGCCGTGACAACCACATTGGGCAAAGTGGTAACGTTTCCTGATCGCCTGTGTAGCGGACGGCTTCACGAATGAGCTTTGTCCATGCGTCAACTGCAGGGGCAGGCAAGTGCGCATCGCGTGCGGTTTGCTCGACCCACTGACGCCATATGGACATCGTTTCGGCATCGGCAATTTGCAGCGTTTCTTCGTATTCGCTGTAAATAGCCTGCGACGCGAGTTCCGGCTCCATTTCCTGGAAATCCGCCAGTGATTCACGTTCACCCACCAGGATGACTTTGAGATCCATTGGCATAGACGGCACTATGACGGGCAGGGGGCGCGATTCATCAAAGGAAACCCAGTCGAAACGGCGCTGCGTTACCATGGTTTTCAGACGCATCCACAAAAGCGGTTGTGCGAGAAGAGTACGTAGGGAAATTATCAATACTCCACCGTTTGCCTGATGGACGAGGCCGGGTTGTAACGTGATTTCCTGATTAAACTGGCGAAGGCAGCCGAAAAGTTGTTCTGCCTCTACCCAGTCGGCTATCACGGTAGGTTTATTGCCGATAAAATTTGCCTGAGCATCAGCCGAAGGTTCAAAGTGAATCGCGGAACCATTGACATGATATTGGCCGCCAGAAAAAGGGCGGGCTTCGGGGATGAGCATTTCGGTGGCGCTGGCGATAAGCGCAAGATATTCGGCTTCTTCTGGCGCTTTAGCCAGCAAAAAGCGTGACGTCGCCTGCGGATAGAGCAATTGCTCCAGCGCGTACTGTAATCGGGGTTGCGTATCGGCCAGGGAGAAGTCCGTTTCGCGGGCTAATTCGGACGATTCAAATACTTCCTGATAGCTGGTGGTATCAGGAACCAGGTCGTTCCATTCAAGTTTTGTAATGGTCAAAGTCGTTTTTTTAGTCTGATGTCAAAGGCGCGATTATACCGTAAACGTTCGTGCAGCACACAGTCATTAGACGCTTTCGCGACGCGAACGCTATTGACCTAACCGAGGTTGTGATTTCTTTTCAGCAGAGTTGGAAAAAACTGATATTCTGGACTGAGTTACACGGTCACGTTGAGAGCGCAATGAAATATCAACAACTGGAAAATCTCGAAAGCGGCTGGAAATGGAAGTATCTGGTAAAAAAGCATCGTGAAGGGGAATTAATCACGCGCTACATTGAAGCCAGTGCCGCTAAAGACGCGGTCGATTTATTGTTGACACTCGAAAATGAACCCGTACAGGTCAACGATTGGATTGTACAGCATATCAATCCGTCATTGATTAACCGGATGAAACAAACTATTCGCGCCCGCCGCAAGCGGCATTTCAACGCCGAACATCAGCATACGCGTAAAAAATCGATCGATCTGGAATTTGTGGTCTGGCAGCGTCTGGCTGGGTTAGCGCAGCGCAGGGGGAAAACGCTTTCTGAAACGATTGTGCAACTGATTGAAGATGCTGAACACAAGGAGAAGTATGCCTCTCAGATGTCTACGCTGAAGCATGACCTGCAGGCATTGCTCGGGAAAGAATAGGTGCGTATTATCCCAGGCTTTTATTTCAGGCAATAAAAAACCCCGCTGATGAGCGGGGTTTTTTTTAGACGGGAACTTAAGCCTGCGGCTGAGTTACAACGTCTTTGCTACCTTTAACTTCGATCTCAACGCGACGATCCGGAGCCAGGCAGTCGATCAGCGCTGCACGCGGTTTCACGTTGTCACAGGTGCTGCCAGTAACCGGGTTGGATTTGCCCATGCCACGTGCGGAGATTTTGTTAGCCGGGATACCTTTAGAAACCAGGTAATCAACTACGGACTGTGCACGTTTCTCAGACAGACCCTGGTTGTAAGCGTCAGAACCGATACGGTCGGTGAAGCCCAGAACCACTACGGAACCGTCTTTCGGATCCAAGTTGCTCAGCTGACCATACAGCTGATCCAGCGCCTGCTGACCTTCCGGTTTCAGCGTCGCTTTGTTGAAGTTGAACAGAACGTCAGACTTCAGAGTGAAGTGTTTGGTCTGTACTTCCGGAGCCGGAGCCGGAGCCGGAGCAGCTACTACCGGAGCAGCGTCTTCCTGCTGGCCGAAGCGGTAGGAAACACCTACGCTCAGCATGCCGTTGTCCGGACGAGCACCAACGGTGTTTGCATCACCGATGTTGTTAACCCACTGGTATTCCAGGCGGGTAGCGATATCGCGGGTAACTGCCCACTCAACACCACCAGCGAAGACCGGGGAAACACCGGTATCGTGATCTTTGAAGCCCTGGTTGTTCTGAGCGTCTGCACGCCAAACCATACCACCCAGACGAGTGTACAGGTCCAGATCGTCAGTTACCGGGTAACCCAGTTTAGCAGTCAGCTGAACGCCCTGAGCTTTGAACGCGCCGTTAACGGTGTCGCCTTTGTACGGCATACGACCCAGCCAGTCATAGCCCAGTTCGAAACCTACGTACGGGTTAACCTGGTAGCCACCGAACGCACCAGCACCCAGTTGGCTTTCGTGGGTCGGGCCATCGTTCTGCCATACCGCACCTTTGTCATGATACTGGGACCAACCCAGTTTACCACCTGTATACCAGGTGTTATCTTTCGGAGCGGCCTGCGCTACGGTAGCGAAACCAGCCAGTGCCACTGCAATCGCGATAGCTGTCTTTTTCATTTTTGCGCCTCGTTATCATCCAAAAATCGCCATGGGAATCTCTGTTGAGAAGCCACGGTTAAATCCTTCACCGGGGGCATTGCTCACTGACAACTCTGCAGATATCTTTACCGATATCTTTGGCTTATGCCGAGCACCCCTGGCGATGTAAAGTCTACAACGTAGTTGGAAACTTACAAGTGTGAACTCCGTCAGGCATATGAAAAAAAAGGCTTTGTATACACAATATTTAACACTTCTGATGAATCTTTCGCCACGGCTATTTCTGTGCAAAGCGCGCTACACAGGCTTTCACGCTGTATTTTGACGATAAATTTGAAGTCCTACCCTTACGCAAAAAACATCCTAGGAAAACTCCTAAATTTACTCAATGATACAAATTCGAGTGAATTTTTATCCCGGAAAGCTGTCTCGCAGCCAGAGGATCGTGGCGTACAGGTCGCATAACGAAGCCTATTGCATTGCCTTCTTCTGCCGCCATAGCTAATTGGCGATGTTCCTCAGCGGTGAGCTCTTCAGAATGCCAGCCAATAACGACGCTATAGTTACCGGTGCGCAATGCACGAATCATTGAGTCCAGTGTTACGCTTGGAGAAAGCTGGTTCACCTGCATCACCTTGGTAAGGGGTAATCCAGCGGATTGCACCCACTCACGGCTGAGTTTTTGTTGAGGCGTCAACCACAACTGCCAACGGGATTGTTGCCCGAGTTGCTGCAGCAAAGGCAGCAAAAGAAGCTGCGTCATCCAGGGCTGGTCCTCACGATAGACCATTTCGCTAATCAGCCCGGTAGTGATGCTTGAAGGCTCAACGTGGTTCAATTTGTTGAGTGTAGAAGCGAGTGTTGTCGAACGATTAGCATAGTCTGAAGTGTACATAATCAATCCAGCCCTGTGGGTTACTGTATGTTTATACAGTAACCTGTACATGCTCAGAGATCAACCTCATTTTCTGAAACTATCTCGCATTTTTGTTTTGTCCCTGCCACGTAATGAAAAATTTGCTTGCCGTCTTGCTCACAGTTGCCTATGTTCCTGCGTAGTGGTTTCACTAATTTAAAACTGGCTTTTACTACGTGATTTATAAGGGAAAAATCATGGAAGACCTATCTTATCAACGGATATATCAGTCGCGCGAATACCTCATGCCTCTCGGAACAATTTGTCACCGCGCTCATTTTGGCGGTTACAGCTTGTCAGTGGATAAAACTGTTTTCGCTATGGTTGCCGAGGGGGAACTCTACCTTCGGGCTTGTGAAGAGAGTGCGCAATACACGGTTACGCAAGATGCTCCTTTGCTGGTATTCAACAAACGCGGGCGTCAGGTTTCGTTAAATTATTACTTCGTTAACGAGAGCCTGTGGCGTGATCGCTCGTTACTTCTGCAACTTTCGGCACTTTCACTCGATGCTGCCCGGCGTGATAAGGATCGGCGCAGTGCCAGAATGCGATTGCGCGATCTGCCTAACCTTACTTTTCAACTTGAAGCTCAACTCCATGAAGCGGGGGTACTGGATGCGCATACACTGCGGATGCTCGGGGCAAAAGTTTGTTGGCTTCGATTGAGAAAAACAAATAAGCACCTGAGCGCGAAAGTGCTTCTCGCCCTGGAGGGCGCAATTGTCGGGCTTCACGAGGCTGCGTTACCGGCGCCTCGACGCCGGGAACTGATGGAGTGGTTTAAGGGGGTGTTGAAGAAAGGGGCAAATCCTTATTGAGTGATTTGGCTTTTCAGACGGCACACTTCAGGCAATAAAGCGATCAGCAGGCCAATCTGTTGCAGTACCAGTGGCTCTTTGCTATCCGGGCGCGGTTCCAGGTGTTTAATGCGTTGGGATAGATCGACAAGGGTATCCTGCACACGCTTTTGGTCTGCTGGTAGGTGATGCAGGGCATCGTCAACATAGCAGACTGCATCATCAAGCAAACGTAGGATATCCGGCTGGGTGAGTTGCTCACGATGTGCGCCAAGCGCGGAAATATAACTGGTAAAGGTATGATTCAAGCATAATAAACGGAACGCGGCATCGCGAAGTTCAGGTGAGGTTCCGGGTTCGGAAGACATATTTGAAACGACCGATGCCAGTTCCGCATCACGGTTATAGGCATTACGTCTTGCGATGCGGTAAGCAAGCCGGTTATCGCGTCCCTGATGGTACTGTTCAAGGATGGCATCAAGGTAGCGGCAGTTCGCGTCGAAGGCTTGCTCAGTGACGCGGGGCAGGTGCCGAAAACGCCAGTCCGGCCAGATAAAACTCACTGCCGCCCAGGCGATAGCACATCCAATAAGCGTATCAATAATACGGGGAAGCGCGACTTCAAATCCTTCGCCCAGCAAATTAAAGCACAGCAACACCAGCAATGTGATGAACATCGTGGCATGCGCGTATTGCACTGTTCGAAATGCAAAAAACAGTACGCCGGTGATGACGATGAGTATCAGTTGCCCTTCATGTGAGGGAACGAAGTAAAGTACCGGCAATCCGATCGCAACGCCAATCAGCGTACCAATTACGCGTAATGTCAGGCGGTGGCGAGTAGCGTTATAGTTCGGCTGGCAGACAAAAAGACTGGTCAGTAAGATCCAATAACCATGCTGTAGCCCCGTTATTTGGATAAAAGCATAACCGATACATAACACCACCGACATGCGCACTGCGTGACGAAAGAGTGCGGATTCGGGCGTCAAATTATTACGTAACCGCTGTCGTATGTCGTTAAAACCACTCAGACTATCGTCCGAAAGCTGATTTTCAGTGTCATTTGATAATGAGGGCTGTGATTGCCCGGATTCAATAGTTGCTAACTGAGCGTCAATAGCCCTTAGGTTATCCAGAAGAAAACCAAGCGCTTTCATATGCTTCTGCGGTGTGATGCCATTAGCGCGAAGGCGATCAAGGGCCGCGTCAAGGTGGATAAATGCCCGTTCGAAGCGAGAATCATGTTGATACGGAGTGCGAAGCAAGATGGCGCGTGATAACTGAGCGCATGCATGCGATTGCATGGAAAGTAAGCGCTGAAAGCGGAACATTACATCGCTGTAACGGAAGTGTTCGCGCAGTGTTTTGTATTGAATATGTGACGAACTGGCTCGTTCGTGAATATCTTGCGCCGCAAAATAGTAATGTAATGTTTGACGTGTGCCGCGCTGCCCACGGTCTCCGCGCAAGCGCGTGAGCAACGTGGCTTTAGTTTGATTGAGCGTGTTCACTAACAGCCCATTCGCCAGGGCTAAATCATAGAGCGGCGCCTGACTATCATCTTCAATATCCGGGTCGAAAAGGCGTGATTTCAGTTCAAGATAATGTGCCAGTTGTTCATAGCAGCGAGCCAGGTTGTCTTGTAGGGCGCGAATGGGGAAAACCAGATGTCCGACTAGCGTAAGCAAGTTAAACCAGATGGCCCCGGCTAATAGCAGCAGTGGTTGCTGATACCACTGTTCGAATAGAGAAATCCCCAGCATGGTGTAGACCGCAATGAGCAGTGCACCAAAAGCAATGGTGGCGTAGCGCTGTCCAAGCCCGCCAAGCAGGATAAAACCAATGGTGGATGTCACAAGACCAAGCGCAAACAACCATGGCCACGGGAAGAGTAACTCCACAGATGCAGACGCAATAAAAAAGCATACCAGCGTAATTATCAGGTTTTTCAAGCGCCCCGTCAGGCGGTCATCCAGGTCGGCAAGCGCGGCGGCAACGACGCCAAGCGTTAACGGGATGGTCAGTTTCACCTCGCCGAGTAGCCAGGGCAGCAAAGCAGTCCCGCAAAGCGCAATAAAAATTCTGACGTTATAGAGCCAGGCACTGTTCCATGTATAACGGCGAAGCAGAGGACTTAACATAATGACAAGCGATCCGATTATTGAAAACGACGGTGCGCATTGGCTTCACGGGCTGCGCGAGCGGTTTCTACAGAGACCACTCGTCGGCCAACTGGCCACAGCGCAATCGCAGCGATTTTAAAGTTCGCGACGCCAACGGGAATGCCGATGATGGTAAGACACTGCGCGATACCGGCGGTAATATGCATAATGCATAGCCACCAGCCAAACAGAACAAACCAGACAATATTCAGTAACGTTCCGCCCGCATTTAATAGGCTGTTTTTGCTCTGTGGTTCGAGTTCATCAATGTGAATGGCTTCATTTCCCCAGGGGATAAGTGAGAGCTTTGTGATTTCCCAGCAGGAGCGTGTCAACGGCAGAGTGATAATGAGCAGGGCGCTGATTATTGTTGCGAGTAGCCATCCGAATGTTGTGGCGAAACCACCAAGCACAAAATTTAGAATATTCAAAACAGTACGCATAAAACCTCAGTACAAACTGGTCGGTAGTGAATGCCAGTAATTGTAACGATTATTTGGGCTGGAGCGCCAATTCTCTGGCAGGTAAACTGGCAATTATTGTCACAAGTTGAGAACGATAAGTCATGGAACTGAAAGCGACCTCACTGGGAAAACGTCTGGCGCAACACCCTTACGATCGCGCAGTCATTCTGAACGCCGGCATTAAAGTGGCAGGTGACAGACACGAATACCTTATCCCTTTCAATCAGTTGTTAGCGATTGAATGCAAGCGAGGGCTGGTGTGGGGAGAAATGGAATTTCAGCTTGCCGACAACAAAGTGGTTCGTCTTCACGGAACGGAATGGAGCGAAACACAGCGCTTTTACCATCTTTTAAATGAGCGCTGGAACCGATGGAGTGCGGAAATGAGCGAGGTCGCTGCCGGGGTTTTATCTGAGCAACTGGAGCTGATTTCCGGGCGTATTGAGCCAACGAAATGGCTTACCCGCAAGCAGCTTCAGGGGCTACAGCAGCAATTGCAGCAGGCGTTTGCTGCATTGCCGATTCCAACAAGCCGATTACCTGAGTTTGATAATTGCCGTGAGCTCTGGCGCCAGTGCCAGTCGTGGCTGACGGATGTTGAGAAGCGCCGGGCAGAGCACAATCAAACTTATACTGAAACGATGGTTACTCAGTACGCCGCTTTTTTTGAGCAAGTCGAAACATCTCCTTTAAACCCGGCACAGGCTCGTGCCGTGATCAACGGTGAACACTCTTTATTAGTGCTTGCTGGCGCGGGCAGCGGAAAAACTTCGGTTCTGGTAGCCAGAGCTGGCTGGTTGCTGGCTCGTGGCAAAGCCTCGGCGGATCAAATCCTTCTGCTCGCGTTTGGTCGCAAAGCTGCCCTGGAGATGGATGAGCGTATCCAGCAACGGCTACATACCGAAGAGATTACCGCGCGCACTTTTCATGCGCTGGCGTTATATATCATCTCCCAGGGAAGCAAAAAGGTGCCCGCGTTAAGCGAGCTGGAAAATGATACGTCGGCTCGCTTGTCCTTGCTAACAGACACCTGGTGCCAGCAGTGCAGTGAAAAGAAAGCACAGGCGAAAGGGTGGCGTCAGTGGCTGGAAGAAGAGATGGAATGGGAAGTTCCTGAAGGCAATTTTTGGGAAGATGCAAAATTGCAACGCCGCATCGCTCCACGTCTCGATCGTTGGATTGGACTGATGCGCATGCATGGTGGTGCACAGGCGGAGATGATCGCCAGCGCACCAGATGACGTTCGTGATCTGTTCAGTAAGCGCATTAAACTAATGGCGCCGATTTTAAAAGCGTGGAAAGCCGAGCTAAAGTCTGAAAACGCCGTTGATTTTTCCGGGTTGATTCATCAGGCAATCAATGTGCTTGAAAAAGGGCGTTTTATTAGCCCATGGAAGCATATTCTGGTTGATGAATTTCAGGATATTTCACCGCAGCGCGCGGCTTTGCTGGCTGCGTTGCGTAAGCAAAACTCACAAACGACACTGTTTGCTGTCGGGGATGACTGGCAGGCTATCTACCGTTTCAGCGGCGCGCAACTTTCCTTAACCACCGCTTTCCATGACTATTTTGGTGAAGGCGATCTCTGCGCGCTGGATACGACTTATCGTTTCAATTCACGTATTGGCGAAGTGGCGAATCGCTTTATCCAGCAGAACCCATGGCAGCTTGCAAAGCCATTGAATAGTTTGAAAACAGGCGATAAAAAAGCAGTGACGCTGATGGCGCAGGATCAACTGGATGCACTATTAGATAAGCTCAGTGGATATGCAACGCCGGAAGACAGGATCCTGGTTCTGGCTCGTTATCATCACGGAAAACCTGCCGTTCTGGAGAAAGCAGCCACCCGCTGGCCGAAACTTCAGCTCGATTTTACGACTATACACGCCAGTAAAGGGCAACAAGCGGATTATGTGATTGTTGTGGGGCTGAAAGAGGGCGCGGATGGTTTTCCTGCCCCGGCGCGGGAATCCATTATGGAGCAAGCCTTGTTGCCGCAGGCGGAAGAGTTCCCTGATGCGGAAGAGCGGCGATTGTTGTACGTCGCGTTGACGCGCGCACGCCATCGCGTCTGGTTGTTGTTTGATAAAGATGAACCGTCACGCTTTGTCGACACGTTAAAATCGCTGGATGTGCCAGTCGCGCGAAAACCGTGAAACGAAGGCGGCCGCTGCGGCCGCCAGGACTTATTTCAGACGCTCAGCGAGGTAACGTTGGTAGTCCGGGATGAGGATGTCGACGCTGTTATTAAACTGCGGAGAGTCGATAATAAAATCAGCGGTAGATAAATTGGTTGCAACCGGAATATTCCACACCGTTGCAAGACGTAAGAGGGCTTTCACGTCAGGATCGTGCGGGACAGCATTAAGCGGGTCCCAGAAGAAAATCAGTACGTCGATTTTGCCTTCTGAAATCAACGCGCCGACTTGCTGGTCGCCGCCCATCGGGCCGCTCAGCATTGCGTTGACTTCAAGGCCGGTTGCTCGCTGAATCAAATTTCCGGTTGTACCAGTCGCATAGAGCTCATGCTTGGCCAGTACTGGCTGGTGACGTTCTACCCATTTCATTAATGATTGCTTGCAATGGTCGTGTGCGACCAGGGCAATATGTTTGCGCACGGGTAAGGTGCGAGTGGTTGATTCCATAATCCGCTTCCGTCAGTGATTTTCGCTACAGATTACTGGAAGCATCTGATGCTGCAAGAGAAGTGGATAAAAAAATCCGAAAATGGTCGAGTGGGTCTGTTTGATTTACACTTTGGTGACATCGCCGGGAGGAGAACATGAAAGAAACCGATATTGCCGCTATTTTACAGTCGACCCAAACTATTGCGCTGGTTGGAGCAAGTGATAAACCCGACCGACCAAGCTACCGCGTAATGAAGTATTTGCTGGACCAGGGTTATCATGTGATTCCCGTCTCGCCGAAAGTAGCAGGCACTACCCTTCTTGGGCAGCAGGGTTATGCAACGCTTGCCGATGTGCCAGAAAAGATCGACATGGTGGATGTTTTTCGTAATTCGGAAGCGGCGTGGGGGGTTGCTCAAGAGGCGATTGCCGTTGGCGCGAAAACGCTTTGGATGCAATTAGGGGTGATTAATGAACAAGCCGCTGTGCTGGCGCGTGAGGCGGGGTTAAGTGTAGTGATGGATCGCTGCCCGGCGATTGAGATCCCGCGGCTCGGTCTGGCGAAATAAAAAATACCCCGCATCTGGCGGGGTATTTTTAGTTGCGCAGGCGCGGAGCCTGAAGCTGTCGGCGAATGGTTCGCGCCAGTTCGTCCATGGATGGCTGCTCCGGATGTTCATCCGTAATTTCGCTTGTCAGTTGTGCTTCTGCCAGATATGTGTGCACTGGCTGGCCATCATCATCTTCCATCACGACATGATACCAGGGCAGCGCGCGGAGTTCGTCGTTCACCGCCAGTTCGTCTGCTGACGGTTCATCCAGTGAATACTCAGGATCGATATCGACCACTACGCCAAGATACCCCAGCAGTGAGTGGCGAACTTGCTGACCGATACCGAATTTGCTGGCAATCATTGTCACCTCCCGGGAACCTTACATACCCGCAGATATGCGGGCGCGGTTCCAAATTTCAAGTTACATGACGCGGCAGGCAAACCCTTTCAGATACAGCCCTTCCGGGTAGGTAGCGATCACAGGATGATCGGCGGCCTGACGGAACTGTTCTATAAATTGTACATCACGACCAGCATCTATTGCGGCGTCAGCAATGATTTTCTGAAATAAATCTGTGGCCATCAAACCGGAACAGGAGAAAGTGAGCAGTACACCGCCGGGATTGAGGAGCTGGATCGCCAGCATGTTGATGTCTTTATAACCGCGACAGGCGCCCATTAACTGGCTTTTGTTTTCCACGAACTTTGGCGGGTCCATCACGATGACATCGAAAGTTTCGCCCTGATCGCGATATTTGCGCAGTAGTTTGAATACGTCGTCGCGAACAAATTCTGCTTTGCTTAAATCCAGCGCGTTCAGCGTAATGTTCTGTTTTGCGACATCCAGCGCTTCCTGCGAGGTATCCACACTAACGACCTGGCGGCATCCGCCCATCAGCGCGGAAACAGCAAAGCCGCCGGTGTAGGAAAAGCAGTTTAATACGCGCTTGTCTGCCACGTAGCGACGTGTTGCCAGCCGGCTGTCACGCTGATCGAGGTAGTAACCGGTTTTATGCCCACCCTGAATATCGACAAACAACTTCATGCCGTGTTCTTTAATAGGCAACAATGCGGGCGGCAGTTCGCCGGCCACCACCCCTTGCGAGAGTTCCAGCCCCTCTTTTTTACGCACGGCAACATCGCTGCGATCGTAAATCGCACATTGTGGATAGAGTGACTGGAGCGCTGAGATAATGGCTGGTCGCTGGTATTCAGCCCCTGCGCTAAGAAGTTGAAGAACAAGAAAATTATCGAAACGATCAATGGTTACGCCTGGTAACCCGTCTGATTCGCCAGCAATCAGGCGATAGCTGTCGAGACCATCGCGTTGCGCCAGCCAATCTCGCCACTGCTGCGCTTGTTGTAGGCGACGGGTGAAGAACGCGATATCAATGCTTTCATTTTTATCGAAAGTCCAGACGCGAGCACGAATCTGCGATGCAGGAGATAATGCTCCACGCGCCAGCCACTTGCCCTGATGATCGACGATATCAACTGTTTCACCGAGGCTGGCTTTGCCTTCCATTCGCGCTACCGCGCCGGAGAAAATCCAGGGATGACGGCGAAGCAGGGATTTTTCGCGCCCTTTGGCTAACACTAAACGTACACTCATATTCGGCTATTCTATAAACTGAAGAAAATGGGCGCTATTGTCACGGGTTCACCGGGCAAATGCAACGAGCCTGAGTCGAAAGGGGGTCAAAGATGGCACATGTCTGCACAATCGCCTGGGTACACGGAATGGTGCAGGGCGTCGGGTTTCGCTATACCACACAGCACGAAGCGCAGAAGCTGGGTTTAACGGGGTATGCACGTAACCTTGATGATGGCAGCGTTGAAGTGGTTGCGTGCGGTGACGAGCAAGCGGTCAATCAGTTGGTTGCGTGGTTAAAAGCAGGGGGGCCGCGTAGTGCCCGGGTTGACAGAGTGCTTGCCGAACCGCATCAACCCGGCAGGGAATGGACAAACTTCGGTATTCGCTATTAGATGCACTTCACCGGTTTTGGCAAACCCGCGATCTTTGTCGCCTGTTTAGCAGGCCCTTTTGGAAACAGGCGGTACAAATAGCGGCTGTTGCCTTTTTCTTCGCCAAATTTATTCGCCATCGCTTTTACCAGCATGCGAATGGCGGGAGACGTATTGAATTCCAGGTAAAATTCGCGCACAAAGCGCACCACTTCCCAGTGCTCAGGAGAGAGAACTATGTTCTCTTTCTCTGCAATGACAGGCGCTAAGGCTTCACTCCACAGAGTCGTGTCTTTTAGATAGCCTTCGCTATCGGTTTCGATTTCTTTACCTTCAAAGATCAACATAATTTTTCGCAGCGTTAGTCAACAACGGCGGAAGTGTAGCAAAAAATAAAGCCCCGCATAAGCGGGGCTAATCGGGAGTCAAGATTGTTTAATCTCGATTGGCGAAACCCAGAATACTCAATAGGCTGACAAAGATGTTGTATAGCGACACATAA
Organism: Kosakonia sacchari SP1; assembly: GCF_000300455.3. NCBI lineage: Bacteria > Pseudomonadati > Pseudomonadota > Gammaproteobacteria > Enterobacterales > Enterobacteriaceae > Kosakonia > Kosakonia sacchari. The sequence goes on along the minus strand of NZ_CP007215.2, from coordinate 3,082,318 downwards.
AGGCTGACAGTGGCGCGGATGTAGTTGGTTTCACCACCATGGATGATATTGCTGGTTTCATACAGGATAGCGCCGCTGGAAATCAGGATGAATACAGCGCTGATTGCCAGGTGCAACGCTGGCAACTGCAAGAAAATGTTCGCGACCATGCCAATCAGTACTACCACTACACCCGCCATCAGCATGCCACCGAGGAAGGACATATCCTTGCGTGTCGTTAACACGTATGCGGAGCAGCAGAAAAAGACCAATGCAGTGCCGCCCAGTGCCAGACCAATCAGATCGCCCATTCCTGCTGAGAGATATGCATTAAGCATTGGCCCGAGGATGTAGCCGAGGAAACCAGTGAACGCGAACGCAGCCAGAATACCTGTCGGTTTGTTCGCCAGCTTATAAGTTAGGAACATTAAACCGTACATCCCAACCAGCGTCAGGATCAGGCCCGGAGAAGGCAACATTAATACGGTGCTGGCAGTCGCCGTAATTGCGGAAAACGTCAGCGTTAAGCTTAAAAGGAAATAGGTGTTACGCAGAACTTTGTGCGTACTTAGCAGGGAAGTACGGTCACGCGATGAAGTAATAATACGATCCATGAGTCACTCTCTTATGACAGATGTAATTGTTTGCAGAGTCTAAAAAAGTCTCTCTTGCTGACAAAGTTGTTTTACCCATCTTTACTCATAAAGCAGCGGTGCTGACACAGTGTTTCATGCGCAGTAATGAGCGCTACGCAGCATAAAGGAATAAATGTGAGGCAGATCCATACTGGTGTCTTATATGTCACTGAAATCTATTGCTATATAACTATTGGGACGCTAAGAGTGTAATCGCGGCGTGACAAAGTACATTATTAAGGCGAAAGGACATGAAACCACAAACACGTAACCACATTGCACTTTCATTATTCACTATCGGCATTCTGAGCGCATGCTCTGGCGCGTTTGCCGCGACGGTACCCGCAGGAACAACGCTTGCTGAAAAACAGGAGCTAGTGCGTAACAATGGCAGCGAGCCTGCATCGCTGGATCCACATAAAGTGGAAAGCGACGTCGAGTTCAACATTATCAGCGATATTTTCGACGGGTTGGTTGCAGTTAAGAAAGATGGAACCATTGAACCTCGGCTGGCGGAAAAATGGGAGAACAAAGATAACACTGTCTGGATTTTCCACTTACGCCCGGGGATCACATGGTCTGATGGTACGGCGATCACGGCAAAAGATGTGGTCTGGAGCTGGCAACGTTTAGTCGATCCGAAAACGGCATCCCCTTATGCCAGCTATCCCGGAAATATTCATATTGTTAATGCCGCTGATATCGCGCAAGGAAAAAAAACGCCTGATACGCTTGGTGTGAAGGCGTTAGACGATTCAACGCTGGAAGTCACTTTGACGCAACCTACGGCATCTTTCCTGCCGATGCTGGCGCATCCATCTCTGGTTCCGGTAGACAGCGTGTTGATCAATCGTTTTGGTGATAAATGGACAAAGCCGGAACATATTGTGACGAGTGGTGCTTATAAGATCACCGATTGGGTCGTTAATGAACGCATTGTTGCCCAGCGCAATACACGTTATTGGGATAATAAAGCGACGGTGATTAATAAGGTCACTTACCTTCCTATCAACGCTGAAACTGCGGACGTTAACCGCTATAAAGCCGGTGAGATTGATATTACCTACACTATTCCTGTGAATCAGTTTGCGCAGTTAAAGAAAACGTTAGGCGCTCAGGTGCATGTTGCTCCGCAACTGGCGACTTATTATTACGAGTTTAATACCACTAAGCCGCCCTTTAACGATCCACGAGTCCGCCGCGCACTCAATATGGCGCTGGATAAAGATGTCATCGCGGATAAAGTGATGGCACAGGGGCAGCGCCCTGCATGGGTAGTGAGCCAGCCAGAAATTGGTGGTGTGAAAATAGCATCACCTGATTACGCATCATGGCCGCGGGAAAAACGACTGGCCGAAGCGAAAAAACTCCTTAATGAAGCTGGCTTTAATGATGAACACCCACTGAGTTTCAGCCTTCTTTATAACACGATGGAAACACATCAGCGGATCGCGATTGCCGCAAGCTCAATGTGGCAAAAAAATCTTGGCGTTAATGCAAAGCTGCAAAACCAGGAGTGGAAAACCATGCTCGATACCATGCATACGGGTAATTTTGATGCGGTACGGTATGCATGGATTGCAGATTATGCTGATGCAGCCACTTTCCTGAATAATTTCCGTACCGGCGACAGTGAAAACACGAGCAAATACAGCAATCCGGCGTATGACGAAGCCCTGAAAAGTGCAGCGAAAGCAAAGGATATTGCTGAGCGTGGTAAATATTATCAGCAGGCAGAGGATATCCTTGGAGAGGATGTTCCGGCTATCCCGGTTTATCATTATGTTCGTACGCATCTGGTGAAGCCTTGGGTGGGTGGGTTTGCGCCCGATAGCCTGGGGGTATACCTGACAAAAGATATGTACATTGAGAAACACTGATCTTAGATGCGCTGAATAAACGGTCATTGTGCTGGTATTTCAATCTAACAACACGATTTTGATGGTTTTTCAGGCAAACAAACATTCCCGGGCTTTACATGAGACTCGAGGATGTTTATAGTGCGCCTCACACCGGAAGTGTGGCCGAGCGGTTGAAGGCACCGGTCTTGAAAACCGGCGACCCGAAAGGGTTCCAGAGTTCGAATCTCTGCGCTTCCGCCAAATATAAAGCCCCAGCTTACTAAGTAAGCTGGGGCTTTTTTTATTCCGAAAAATCAGCTATGGGTGCATTCAATCCATTTCTGGGCTTGTATAGGGAATGCGTGAATTACATTGATGTTCAATCAGCCTGGCTGTTGTTATTAAAGATGAAAGCAGGGGAGAACTGGTTTGGTCGTCCCCATCAGGCAAATTTAATGACCTTCGCTTACTTTTTTTAGCGGGCGCAAAAGAACAGCGGCCGTTTACCAATGGTGAAGAGAAATCCTTGCGATCCTTGAGGATGGATTGAATACGTGATGCTTTTATTCGGATAAACGTAAAAGCCGGGCAACACAGTAGCGATGACTTTATCCGGTAAGGTTTCCAGGCTATCGACTTTGTTTATCCCGGATGACTGAAAATTGTAGGTGCCGCGATTTTCGGTCCAGGTAAAAGAGATATCTCTTCGTATAGTGCCTTCTGGGTGCGTGTTTTCCAGATAACTTCCGCTTACTGAAACGATTCCACTTCTTTTTTCGTTATTGTACATAAAATCGAAAGTAATGTTGGCTTGTGTGCCTTTATGAAAAACAATCATTGAAGCGCTACAACTCTCAGCATTTCTATTTTTTATAAGCAATGAGTAATAAAAATATCCCGCCACAATCCCTACGCTTATAAAAATCAGACTTAGAAATAAGATTGCTTTTTTAGTCACCGTTTACTCCCCTGATTAAAAGTGAAATGCATCCTGGTGATGATGTTGTCGAGAATTTATTCTTGCAGACTAAAGCAGCGAGTGATGGTGAAGTCTGTGATGTTGGGAAATAGATCCAGGGATAATTTTTACAATTCAAACCGGAGTCTTTAATAAGAGATTTATATTTCAGGTAATATTCATTGTTATCATGGCTGTCATCCTTAGTGTAAAAATAACAACCATCTTCCTTTTCAATAAATTTATAACTTTCAAAAAAATCAGCATCATTATTAATATTCCATGCCAGGTAAACGACGAGTAGACCTACGATAAATGAGGCTGAAGCAGCGAAAACTCCATTCGACATTGCAAATGGCTTCTCTTTCGTAATCGTACGAGCGTCTGTTTCCGCAGGAAGAACTTGATCGTTCACATCATTCTTGGGCTGATTAAACACTTCAGGAATGTTATAAGTTGTTTGATTACTGGTAGTAGAAACAGGGAAAGGTGTAGCCGGTTCGTTATCGTTTCGCCTGGAGATTTTTACACTGTCATCTATCTGAAAACCTTTCCGGGGAATGGTTGCAATAAGTCTTCTGTCTGTCTCACCAACAGCACGCAGTCCACGGCGAACAATGGATATATTTTGGTAGAGCGTGTTCGTTGGAACTAACATTCCTTCTTCTTCCCAAACTTTCTTAAAAAAATCTTGTTGAAGTACAATATCTGGAGATGCTTCAAGCAGTAAGAGAAGGCAACGGCTGGCTGGCGATGTAAGCGTGACATTCATTTCAGGGTTATTTACTGAGGACAGTCTTTTCATTCCCGGTCTGAATTCAATGTTGTCGTTGATAATCCAGTACATATATATTCCAAAGCAGCCAGAGGCTGTGTCCTTTATTAGCAATGTATGTAATAGGTTAAAATGTCAGGTTATTAATTTCAGCATAACAATAGATATATTGCTATGTTTTTTACAACAATCGAAGCTGTCAGACTGATGATTGTATCGTAGATTGATTATTAACCAGTGCTATTGATACAACAACCTAAAAAAATCTTGATAGTTAGCCCGGTCCTGCTGAGTGCCAGAGTCAGGTATATATCTTAAATTTAATTTTGTTGCTTTAAAATCTTATTTAAGAGTGCAAAGTTGAAGGGCTATTCTTGCGAGAATACATATTTATAAAATATATAATTGCTTGATGCTAATGGCATGATGTTTCTCTATATGGTGTTTAAGGTTGAAGGGGGCAGGATTATCCCAGAATAGATGTTTTAGCGCTCTATTATGTGCTGAAATCACTGTTAAACCACCAGTGGTTGATCTGACAATAGCAAAGATAATTAACTGAATGCATAATTTTTGATTATGTATTATGTCAACAATATTACCACTGAAATAATATTGGAAGTTTAACGGGTGTTGATTTTTATTCTTTAAGGATAATTAAGTTGTTTTGGCTGTTGTTATGAAGATAATGGCAGTTGTTAGGCGTTCTCATACTTTTAATTTTTTTGAGGTTATGGAAAATAAATTTTATTTCTTAGCTTTCATTTTGCTATGCAGTGCTCGTGCGTATGCTGATACTCAGTTAGAACGACTAGCCAAAGAACAGCAAAAAAATGATAACAACACCGCTCTGGAAAACCGGATTGATAAAAAAGATGTTTTCTCGAAAGTTGAAGATAAAAATGTTATAGATTTTAAATTGCCCTCTGAAAAGGATTGTTATCCTATTGTAGAACTTATCCTCGAAAACGAATTTTTGGATAATAAAATGATTCGAAATATAAAGGATGAGATCTCGAACAGTTGCCTTGGTACGAAAGGTATTGAATATGTTGCGACGTACTTGCAGGATTATTATATAAAGGCCGGATATGTAACAACTCGCGTGAATATTCCTGTACAAAACTTAAAGGGAAAAAAGTTACAGCTAACTATTTCAACAGGAAGGATCAATAAGGTAATCATTGCAAAAGATGACATCAGAAGTTGGATCCTGCCATTTACATCAGGTGATATTCTTAATCTGCGAGATATTGAACAGGGGCTGGAGAATTTGCAGAAAGTTCCAGGTGTTGATGTTAAGATCAATATCGTGCCAGGAAATCGCGACGGCGATAGCGATATTGTGATCAACACTAATCGTAATAAATTATGGAATATCAGGACGACGTATAATAACTGGGGTGATAGAAGTACAGGAAAAATACTTACAGGTATTTCAGGTTATTTGTACAACTCTGCAAGGCTTGGCGATCTTTTTTATTTGGCGGGTACCAGCAGTACAACTGGCGGATATAAAAGCATCAGCACCTTTTATAGCATACCTGTAGGTTTTTGGGATTATGAAGTTTTCTACAGTAGTAGCATGTCTCGCCAGCGTGTAGGACTGAGTTATTGGGATTTAAACTATCAGGGAAAAAATCAATACTTTAGTTTAAAAGGAACCCGAACCCTTTTCCGCAATACGGATAAAAAAATAACCGGGAGCGTAGAAATATTAAGGCGTAGAGTTGCGTATCAATTGGGTGGCGTGGATTTAGCGCTGCAAGAGCGAGATATGGGTAATCTGCGCCTTGGGTTGAATTTTAAACAAAATCTCCAGGATGCGACGTTAGACTCCTCCCTTAGCTGGCAGCGTTTTATGACTTGGTTGGGTGGTGAGAAAACACCAGATATGGTGTCAGGGGATGTGAGTTCTACAAGCCAAGTTTTTAATCTGAATACAAACTATGTTAAATGGTTCAATGCCGAACCTTTGCTCTATTATTATGAATTAAATATGGGTGCTCAATTTTCGCAATCATCGTTAACACTACAAGATCAATTTACAATCGGCAGTCGATGGAACGTTAGAGGCTATGAAACCAGTACGGGATTAGACGGAAATAAAGGATTTTATATCCAGAATACATTCCATTTCCCTATCGGGGATTATAACTCTGAATTATATTTTGGTGCGGATTATGGACAGATTGCAGGTGAGATATACCCACAAAATGCTTTGGATGGGAAAAGGATAATTGGGTCAATCATTGGGGTTAAGGGAACAATTAAGTCACTAGGATATGATATTTCTTTATCAGCTCCCTTAATATCCCCGGCTGGCCTCGTTGAAGATCAATTTATATCTAATTTTAATATAACTTATCAACTGTAACCTTATGGAAAATGCAGGAATACGTATCGGTACCGATATCGTTGAGGTAGAACGGATCACCAACGCGATTAACAATGGCGGCGTGTATTTTTTACAGCGTGTATTTACAAAAAATGAGATAATAAAAATTAATGCCAATGAACCTGATTTTGAAAGGGCATCCGGATTCTGGGCAGCGAAAGAATCAATTGTTAAAGCGCTTGGTTGTGGTTTCCGGAATGGAGTGTGCTTTAAAGATATTGAGATAAATCATGATGAATATGGTTGTCCCTCTTTCTTATTTACTGGAAGATTGAACGAAGTAATAAAGGAAAGTGGTGTTGTTGACGTGTCACTTAGCATATCGCATTGTCGTACTCATGCCGTAGCTGTATCTGTTGTTAACTCAATTGTGTGTAATGGAAATGTATAAATATAATGATCTAAAAGGCAAAACAGTTTTGATATCAGGAGCCAGTGGTGACATTGGTATTGCCATCTGCGAAAAATTTCTGGAGCAAGGATGTGAAGTCTACGCATTGTATAATACCAATGCGGATCGTTTAAACGAGCTAAAAGAAAATGACTCAGTAGGGCAAAGATTAAATATATTGCAATGTGATATAGCTGATCCTGAAAAGGTGGCTACATTAATGACATATTTAAATGCTAAAGTAACGAAAATCGATGTATTAGTGAATAACGCCGGTATTGTTAAAGACAGTCTCTTTGCGTCAATGACTTTTGAAGACTTTAGTACTGTTATTGATACAAATATGCTGAGTACTTTCAGATTAACGAAGGAAGCTTTAATGCTGTTGAGATGTTCAGAAAGTCCCGCGATTATCAATGTTGCGTCTATAGCAGCTGTCATTCCAAGTGTAGGCCAGGTTAATTACAGTGCGTCAAAAGGTGCTTTGCTCGGTTTTACCAGAACATTAGCCGCAGAATTGGCCCCTCGAGGTGTGCGAGTGAACGCAGTTGCTCCTGGAATGATTGAATCGAGGATGGTAAAGAAAGTTTCTCGTACTGTGGTGCGTGAGGTTACTCATTCCATCCCTTTGAAACGTTTAGGGCAGTGTCAGGAAGTAGCAAATACAATTGTGTATTTAAGCTCTTCTGCCGCCAGTTATATTGTTGGCCAAACTATCGTGATCGATGGTGGCCTGGTTATGCGGTGATTTATGTCCAGATATTCTATTCCTTCAAAACTTTTTCTTGAAATGGGCGGGTGGCGGCAACCCTTATTAATGGTTGACAGAATAGATGATTATAAATATGGGGAAAATGGGTATGTGCAGATCGTAAAGCATATTACTTATAATGAACCCTATTTACTTGGCCACTTTCCAGATGACCCTATCATGCCCGGTGTTCTCATTGCGGAGATATTTGGTCAGGCAAGTGAGTATTTTTCATTTATTACTGATATTTGTGATATTTATTTTGAAGAGTTTGGTGTTGAATTAAAAAGCTTACGAGATATTTATGCGAAAATCCATCAGCAAGAGTTATTGGATATCATTCGAAAAAGACGTTCGCAAGTGCGTGGCGTATTAGCAGCGCAAAATTTAAAATTTAAAGATATTGCTTATCCGGGAGATACGATCGAGGTTACAAGCAAGCTGGCATTTTCAGATCCAACTGGGTTTAAGCACTATTCCGTGACGGCTAATGTGGGTAAAAAGTTAATTAGTCAGGGAACAATAATTAACTACCGTGAAGCGAAACACATCATTAATGGGACATAAGCAATGACAACGATGCATGATAATATCCAGGAACGTAAAAATGTACTTTTCACAATCAAAACCGAAATCATCCAGCGATTAAATATTCAAAGGGATGAAACGCAAATTGATGACGATACACCATTATTTGGTAACGGTTTAAAGCTGGATTCAGTGGACGCGACAGAAATTATTGTTTTACTTGATAAGGTTTTTAATATCCAGGTAAGTGAAGGAGACGATCCTTCTTACATGCGTAGCATTAATAATTTGGCATCATTTGTTATTACAAAAAAACGTTCCTGATTTTTTGATCAATTTACCCGAAGAGGTTTTATGAAGTCTCTTAATGATTTGCATCTGGAAAACAATGCCTGGATGGGCATTTATAATAATCACACTGTACCCGTAGCGTATCACGATCTTGCAATTGAATATAAAGCAGTCAGAGAAAATGCCTTACTCGTCGATTATTCACATATGTCTATCGTTAGTGTGATGGGCGATGATGCATGGGCTGTAGTGAATCATATGGCCTCTGCAGATATCTCAATCATTCGCGATGAACAAGGTATCTATTCATTGGTATTAAATGAGGATGGAACCATCCGTGGGGACATGTATGTGCTCTGTACCTCTGACGGTTATTACCTCCTTTCAGAAAACATCCCGGCGTCGGAGATAATCGAACGTCTTACTTCAATTTTAGAAAGCAGTGAAGAACTTGATATCGTTGAACTGCCGGAGATTAACTCTATGGCAGATAGCGGCTGGGGCGCTATTATGCTGGAAGGACCTTACTCCTGGGAAGTTATGTCAGAAATATATGGCTACGACATTATTGGTTTACCTTATTTTGAATACATTAATGAGGCCGATGAACTGGTCATCTTCCGCTGTGGAAAACATGGCGAATTTGCCTATATGGCCATTGGTCAGGAACCCGCTCTGGTGAAATTATGGGAAAACATCCTTTCGATTGGTGATAAATATGAATTGAAAACAGGTGGTATTCAGTACCAGGATATTGTTCGTCTTGAAAACACCGGATGGGATGAAAGTATTTTTTCCGGGTATAGCAAAAACCCGATTGAGCTGCAAATGCAATGGGCAATTCAATACGATAAAGAAAATTTTATTGGCAAGTCAGTGATAGAGCCACAGTCCCATAACCAGGGGGAGCGTAAACTCGTTGGTATGCTCCCAACTGCAGAGTGCAGTGGTATTAAATCTGATGATAAAGTTTTGGTTGAGGGTAAAGAGGTTGGCATTATTGTTAAATCCGGGTTTTCCCCTGCGCTACAATCTTTTATCTCGCTAGCTTTGATTGATAATGACTATGCTTTGGCGGATATCCCAGGGTTTGAAATTTTAACGGCAGAAGAAAATATCCCGGCCAGAACCCAAAGCGTGCCGTTTTTATATAACTTAAGTATGTTGGTTAATCCGGCTGAGCATAGTTATATTGATTCATCAAAGTCAAAGCGAATTATGTGACTCTAATAATTAAAATAAAAGTAAAGCGGCAGATATAAATATGTTGCTTTACTTTGGCTATTTATTGTGTGCTAAAAGGTTTTCTACTCCGGGGGATAACGATGAAGACAAACCGAAAACGAGTTGTAATTACAGGCATGGGGATTTTGTCATCCCTGGCCGAAACCATTGAAGATTTCAAAAAAGCGCTATTTGATAAGAAAAATGGTGTCGGCGACAGTGAGCGGTTTACAGCGTGGTTTGAAAATGCTCGTGCAGCGGAAGTTCTTCACGAAATAGATTATTCAGGGATCCCCGAAGACATCATTCATTCATTGGATAACGCTGCCTTATGGGCATACAAAGTGGGCAAAGATGCCCTGACTCAGGCTGGGCTTGTCGATAACAAAGCATGCCTGGATGAGACAGGGTTAATTGTTGGCGTTTCTTCCGCTGGCACAGAAGCGTTTCTGCCAATTTTCGAGCAGCGAATGGAGGATTTCTCGCTTCGTAAGGCTATTTATTCGGGGGGATTTTCTTCCTGTTGTTCAAGTGTTTCGACACTCTTAGGCCTTAAAGGCGGCGGGGAATTGGTCGCAACAGCCTGTACTGCCAGTCCTAACGCGATCGGGATGGCTTTTGACTATATCCAAAATGGTAAAAGTAAGACCATGCTGGCTGTCGGTACAGAACCGATCTATCTGCCGACGTTTGCTGGATTTTACGCTTTGAACGTAATGCACCCCGACACCTGCACTCCCTTTTCAGGTCAGTCTGGTATGTCTATCGGCGAAGGTGCCGGCGCGATCGTGCTGGAGGATTATGAACACGCTATCGCTCGCGGAGCCAATATTTACGGTGAGATTCTCTCTTACGCGACCTCCTGCGATGCCTACCACGAAACCGGCCCGGATCCCCGAGCCAGTGGTGCTGTACAGGTCATGCTTAAAGCCATGGAAAATGCTGGCGTAAAACCGGAACAAATTGATTACGTCAATACACACGGTACAGGTACCGAAGCGAATGACCGTATTGAAACGCTGGCGATGAAGAAAGTGTTTCCTGATAACGATCATTTGCTTGTCAGTTCAACAAAATCTTATTTCGGCCACAACATTGGTGCTGCAGGCATCGTTGAGCTCATCGCTTGCCTCGTGACGCTTCCTGAAAATAAAGTTTTACCGACTCTCAATTTCTCAATTGCGCGGCCAAATTGCGACCTGGACTATGTCGCTAATGAGTTTCGAGAAAAAGAAATTAATATCTTTATGAAAAATAACTATGCATTTGGTGGAAATAACTGCTGCATGGTGGTGAGTACAAAACCAGGAACGGTACCGGTCAGTCAATATGACCGTAAGCGTGTGGCTATTACTGGCGCAGGAGCCGTAACGGCGATTGGTCACACGGTTAATGACATTTTGCACAACGTCTGCCAAAAAAATAACGAACCCGTATTGGGCGGTGTTACGTTTCCTGATGACACCCTCGCAGAAGCGCGGGAATTGTTACGGGTGCTGGTAGCCACAAATCAACTCGAAGAAATTTTTGGCGATGAAGCCGCCATGAGCAACGGAACATTTCCGGAACAGGAACCGGATTTTAAGACCTTTCAGGTAATGGGGCTGGAGCCGCGTAAACATCTGCGCCGTTTTGATGCCCGAAAGGCAACACGTGGCGCTACGTTTGCACTTGTTGCACTGACCGAATCGTTGAATATGGCAAAACGTAAAATAAAACGTGATGGCGAAGAGCTCGGTATGATCATGGGGATGTCTCGTGGCCCTCAGGAGACAACTTATAAATATTTGCAGAGCCTGAAACCTGATCCGCGGAAAGTGAGTACCTCAGAGTTCCCGGGCTCGCTAATGAATTCTATTGCCACTTTCTGCGGGATTTCTGAAGGTATTAAAGGTTATACCACCACACTCGCTACCGGCGAGAACGCGGCACTCGGTGCATTAACCTATGGCTATGAGATTATCCGACAAAACCTGCAACCCCATGTGATAGTGGGCGGTGCTGATGAATATTTCCCCTCACTGTCTCTCTATATGGATGCGCTAACACAGAAAATCCATATGACTTCTGATGTCAACGATTATCAGATTTATGGTGAGCAGCCAAAGGGATTCATTCCCGGCGAAGGGGCTTGCATGTTGCTACTGGAGGACCCTGATGCTGCGGTAACGCGTGGTGTCGAAGTGATGGCCGAAATTGCGGGCTACGGTAAATCCAGCAGTAATAGTTACTTTGACGCATCGTTATTGAATGAAAAATCGTCAGCAATGTCGCTGGCCATTGAACGTGCGCTTAATGATGCTGGGGTTAATGCCGCAGATATCGATTTGGTTTGCGGCAGTAGTAATGGCAGTAAAGAAAATTCGCAAATTGAAATCGACGCCATCTACAACGTTTTCCAGGAAGAGAATCCACGGGTTCCGGTTGTTAACTATAACGCTTATTTCGGGTTCGTGGCTTCATCTGCCGGATTGCTCAATCTTTTGGTTCTTATTGATTGCATTAAAAAGCAAAAAGTGCCGGCTATTCCCTATACGCAAGTGTTCTTCGATTCACGTATAAACTTTGTACGGAGCCCTCAAAATTTAACGCTTAAGCATGTTCTTCTGGTTGGGGCAACAGAAGGCGGAAACTATTATGCATTCGTAATTAAGGAATAGAGCAATGGATAATGCGGCTATCATTGCTGGTTACAGTCTATATTTACCCTTTGCTGAAAATTATAGTCAGTTGATCAATAATCTTCGCGTCGGTAAGCGTGTTAATGAAAACTATTGGTTTGCATCTGATGAAGTAGCGCTGAAATGTGGGTTTAGAGGAAATAAGCGCGTGGCGAGGCTAGATCAGATAGATGATAGCCCATTAGCATTATTACATCGGTTAATTGATGATGCACTGGTTCAGGCTAATCTTAGTAAAAGCGCGCTTACCGGCGAAAGGGTAAGGGTATATTTAACCGGGCTGGGGCCTCGTGTTGATGGCATGGACTATAAATCTTTCTATGATCACAATGACGTTGAGGATCTTAAATGTTCACCATCAATAAGTCGGCTTCATGTAAACAATATGTCGCAGGATGAACTCGCCTATAACATTGCGCATAAATATCAATTAAAATATCTTCCGCCTAATTTACATTGCACCAGTAATTCATCATTGACTGCGGTTCATCTTGGTTGCCAGGCGATCGATAATGACGGGGCAGATATTGTTTGTGTAATTAATTGTTCAAAAATTAAAACGCAAGATATTTGGTTTCTCGAAAATCAATCTATGCTTGATAGCGAATCAGTACAGCCCTTTGGTCAAAATAGCAGATCGGTTTTATTTGCAGAGGGGTATTGCGTCATATTACTTGAGAGTAAAGCACATCGACAGGCCAGAGGAAGAAATGGGGGAGTACAGCTCAAATCCACCTATGCGCAAATTAGTGCGAGTCGCAGTAATGATTCAGCATGGTTAAGCGCCAATATTATTAAGGTAATCGGTAAAATATTGGATGATGCGAACGTTGGCCTCGGCGATTTATGCGCAATTATTCCTCATGGCAACGGTTCATCAAACAGCGACAAGGCAGAAGCCAAAGCAATAGCAATGCTTTCAGACAAGCAACCTGTTCCGGTTCTCGCATATAAAGGACAACTGGGTTACACCACAACGGGCTCAGGGATCGTCGATTTGATTATTGGTGAGCACTCCCTTCGCCAACGCGAATTACTTACTCCGGTAAGTAATGATGACATTATCGAAGAAATTGCGAGTCAGTTGTTGACTGACATCGGCGTCATCAAACATGAAAAGAAACATTTGCTCAAAACGGGACTTGGCGTTGATGGATCAATTATCGGTATCGTCATGTCTGATACCCGCATTTGAGATTAGTAGATATGAAAAATGAAATGTATCTGTCGTCATTTTCGCTTTTGGAACCAGACGAGATTTTTTATTTCTATGCTCCTCACTGGTTAAATGCCTGGGAGGCGTATTTGTATAATCAGGCGCTTAAATCCACCTCGGCAAGTGGCTGGGCGTTTAAGCGATTTGGCACTGATAAAGATACTTATGCGCGGGAAATGATACGTAAACCGCGTTATATTGATTATCTTGAGTCCATGGAGCAAGCCGCTGATGCCGCATTGCAACAGATGACCCCAAGAGATCGTATGTTATTGCTAAAATCGCGTGCTGCTTTCATTTATATCGATGCATGGGGTGAATCATCTGTCTTTGAAAATATCACCAGTGCACTGCATACTTCGATGATTGATACATTACCCAAAAATATCTTGAAAAAATTCTCAATCAAAAACGTGACTTGTAAAGTACGCGGAGAGAAGTTTTCACTAATACAAGCGATGCAATTAGCACAGGATTATCTACACTGGCAGGTTTTTGATTTTGTAATTATCTGCGGAGCGTACAGAACAATTCCCGTATTGGTCTTTTCAGACGAAGATACTCTTGCTATTAAAGGTAGCGTCAAATCGAAGCAAAAAAATGGTGTGCAACTCTCAGTCGAACGGACAGGGTGTTTTATTTTTAGCTTGCGCGAGAGTGGGCTAAGAGTCAGCTGCGGTAAGTATATCGCCCATGGCAACGTGGATGACATTCAACGTGAGATGACGAAGGATTTATCGGAAGATGATCTGCTTACCTTTTCTGGTAGAAAAGAGAATGTCATGCGAATAATACCTCAAACTTGCATCAATGTTGTCGATCTGAATGATATTTATGGCGCGAGTGGTTGTCTTACGCCTGCGCTGAGTTGGGAGTATCTACTTAACAATACGCATCCTGAAAAAAAGATGCGCACAATATTATCTGATAACTTCGGTGGGTATAGTTATTTTGATACTCTGTTTTCGTCGGGGGTAAATTATGAGCAATACAATAAAAGAACTCCCCGCAATCTTTATGCAGGATATTTGTAAAAGTTTTGGTATAAACGAAAATAAGGTCGATGCGCTAAAAAACATTAACCTTGAAATTAAGAAAGGTGAGTTTGTGGCGCTATGTGGGCCTTCCGGCAGTGGAAAAAGTACGTTGCTAAATATTCTTTCGGGTATCGATACGCCTTCCACCGGAACTGTCATGTTTCTCAATAATGTTCTTAATGATATGCCTGAAAAACGGTTAGCGTATATGCGAAGCAAATACGTAGGGTTTATTTTTCAGTTTTTTAACCTTATTCCAGTGCTCAGCGTTTTTGATAATGTATTTTATCCCCTTGTTCTGAATGCACATTTCAATAAGAAAGACGCGAAAGAACGCGCTTTACATTTCCTGGACAGCGTGGGGCTTGCCCATTTAGTTGATCGCAAACCCGGTCAGTTATCGGGGGGGCAACAGCAACGCGTTGCGATTGCCCGCGCGCTTGCGCATGAACCCAGAGTTGTCGTCGCCGATGAACCGACCGGGAACCTGGACTTAACAACGGGCGAGGCCATTTTAGAGTTGTTAATGAATATAAATCAGCAGACCAGCACCACATTTGTTATTTCCACGCATTCAACCCAGCTTAGAGATAGCGCCAGGCGGGTAATTGAAATTAAAGATGGAGTGTTAGTACATGGCTCAGATGCGTAAGTATTATTGGCCTCTCTGGGTGGGGTTGGTCTTTGCTGTGGTAGCGAATAGTGCTTATGCAATGCCTGCCCCGGAGGCCGATAAAGTGATACAGCACGGTCTCCCTGAACAACCCGAAGCGTTAGTGAAAACGACGCAGGCGCTTTTTCAGGAATTTGTAAAAACGAAGAACGTTACGTCGCTGATCTTTTATTCATATGGAATGCTACGGCAGGCGAATCACTTTTCGGCTGTTAATGATTTTATCCATGCTTCGGAATATGCCAAAACGGGCTTTTTTTATCTTGATGAAGCGGTAGATTCACATGACGAAAACCCACGGATTAGATATCTACGTGCACGGATCGACGCTTATTTACCTGCTGTAATAGGGCGTTGTGTGGTAACACTCGACGATACTGAACGGTTATTAAAAGAAAAAAATGTATTTGAGAAAGCTATAGTAGAACATATTGAGTATATGCGTTATAGAGCCCTGGTAAACTGTAATCAACATCAGCAGGCTGAATTGCTAATGGAAAAAATAAAGACGCAAACCGCCGTGGCTGCGAAGTTCCTGAGCCCAAACTTTCATACTGAACCGGAGTTGGATATGAATGAAGTTTCCCAGGTTGTTATTCCATTACTTAAAGGCGAGTAGTTCTACATGCACATGCTTTTAATGAATTTAGCTGTTCTCGTGATAATGTGTTTTGTCTTTTATTGTCTGTTTTTTAAGTTCAGGGATGCAAAGTTTTCATTTTTAAACTTGTTCAGGCATAAAAAAAGAACAGTTTCAACCACGATTGCCATTATGCTAGGTGGTGTGTCTATTTTTCTGTATGGTGGATTCATTGATTATTCTTTTTGGATTTTGAAGGAGCAGACGATTAGAACAAATATCGGACATGTACAGATCTATAATCCAAAATATTTTGAGACATCAAATAAAAGCCGCAGCCTGATCGCGGATTATGCAAACCTGAAAAAAGAAATACTCAATGACCGTGCATTGTCTGATGATATTTCAACTATTTCAGGACAACTAGAATTTAGTGGCGTCATATCACAATACGAAAATGAAACCTCCAGTTTTTTTTCAGGGTTAGGTGTAGAACCCTTGCCATCGTTAAAGCTTGGTTCTTTCGATAAGGTTATTTCTGGCAGTGACTTATCTCGAGTGAAAACCAATGAAGCTACCCTCGGAGAAGGGCTTGCCGGAACACTAAATGCTCATTATGGTGACTGGCTTGATATAATCACTGTCAATACTCATGGTGGTCAGGGCGCTCTTTCATTGAAGTTACGCGGCATCTTTTCCTCAGGGATTAAAGATTATGATGATGTTGCGATGAAAATGCCCTTAGCAACAGCACAAAAATTAATGGGTACAGATGGCGTAAGCAAGGTATTAATCTTGCTTAAAAAAGACAACACCGATATGTTCATCGACAGGTTGCGGCATTTTATTGATGAACATCATTTACCATTGATAGTTAAAAGCTGGAAAGATGCTTCGATTTTTTATCAACAGGTAGAGAGCTTACTTTCAGGTATTTATTTCTTTATCAAGCTCATTGTGGCCCTCATCGTCATTTTTATGATCGGTAATGCGATGACAATGAATATTATAGAGCGTACGAGAGAAATCACCACGCTGCGGGCTATGGGTTTACAGCCATTACATATTTCGCGGTTGTTTCTGCTTGAAGGTATATTTATTGGCACCCTCGGCGCGGTTGGAAGTCTTCTCATCGGCTTCATTCTGGCAGGTATCATTAATCTGCACGGTATCGCCATGCCTCCGTCCCCCGGGCAAACGCAAGGCTATACTGCATTCATTAAAACTAACAACGTCGAGTTGATATGGTTAACGTTTGTATTGCCTGTGCTAACCTCCTCGTTAGCGTCAATACTACCGGCTTTGCGAGCATCCAGATTAAATATATCCGATGCATTTAAATTTTCGTAAGGGTAAATATGCCTGGCGTAGCTAGTTTTCGAATCGTTATAGTGTCTGTTTTTTTTATCATGATAAATGTCAGCGCGGCGGCTGCAATCGAAGCGTCAGATATTATCCGGCGCGCTGACGAAATTCGCTCACCCAATAAACCTTTTCGCTATACGGTTACTGTGCTTGAGTACAAAGATGGTGTGGGAAAAGAAGAAAATAAACAGATTCTTGATATATCAATGCGTTTTATGAAACCTGAAAAAGGAATGCCAGCTGATGCTCGTTCTCTGGCTCGTTTTATTTATCCCCCCAGGGATAAAGGTAATATCATGTTATCTGATTGGTATGATTTATGGTTTTATACGCCCACGCTTCGACGCCCTATACCAGTATCGCGAGAGCAAAGGTTGGTTGGGCAGATTTCTAATGGTGACGTTATCGTTACCAACTTTGAATATTCTTATAGCGCAACGCTGGCCGGAGATAAGCCTTGCGGGGAATCGATCTGCTACGAACTCGTTTTGCTACGCAAATCGGATGCAGTGACATACCCAAAGATTATCTATTTAGTTGAAAGAGAGAATTATCATCCGTACAAGGCTTCTTATTATTCAATGGACGATAAACTGCTTAAAACAGTCAAGTACGAAAATTTTCAAAGGGTGCTAGGGGAAATGCGACCAATGAAAATTGTTGTGCGAGATGCAAAACATAGTAAAGGTTATTCTGTTATGGAGTACAGTGATGCCAGGTTTGAGTCTTTACCTGAGTCAAATTTTACCCGGGAATATATTCAGCGAGGTGCTAAGTGAGTTGCCGAATAAATCTGGTGACTTTATCAGTTATACTGTTACCTGTTAGTCTCTTTGCAAGTTGTCTTTCTGGTTCAGATATTCAAAAAAACGCTGATGTGACGCTGTCATTGCAAGGCTCTTATACAAAAAAGAAACCATCAATATGGAATGTTGAAGGAAAGAATGCCTATGTAAAAAATAATATTAATAATAGCGCGGGCGTAAAATTCAGTAGTGGTTGCTCGCTTATCGAGGAACGGCTGAATTTAGAACTATCACTTTATGGATTGACTTATTACCCATGGCGAACGCTGGGGAAGTTTGAAAAGGATAACCATCGTTCGCGAATGCTACTGAATCAGGCAAAACTTACGTTTATCGCTTCTGACAGCATTCGTCTGGAAGCCGGTAAGCTCAGAGATAAACCGGGTATTTTTTTTCTTAAATCGCCATCGGCTCTGCTAACCAATTACTATGCAGGATTTAAAAATGACCGCCTTTATACTCCGGCAATGAAGCCGGTTTATACCGAATCTTTTTGGGGGGCAAGCATCGTTCATGACACAAGGGATTACGGGCTGGCTTTCACTGTCGCACCTCGGTTAGCACGAATAAAAAAACGCTATGAGACGTCAGGCAATTGGTCTGCTGATCAACGATCTAATTCCAGCGAACGTTATTTGTTAAGCTATACAGAATATCGGCTTAAAAAGCATACTCCGTCAATTAATGTGATGTTAGGAGAATCTCGCTCTGTTGCTTTAACTGACAGTTTTAATTACACGCCGCAATGGATTATCAATGCTGAGATTGCCTTGCATTCAACCCAACAATGGCGGCATTTTTCACCGCAAAGTGCCGCTGCGGTGCAGAGTTATTCTTTCCCCTCTTCGCTCTATACCACCAATGATAACCAGGGCGTTGAAGTGGCTATAGGGGGGCAGTACACAACAGATAACTTCAGTTTGTTTGGCATCGAATACTATTTCCAAAGTGAGGGATATTCTGCACGCGAGTGGCGGCAACAAACTAATTTTGTTGATTATCTCAATACCAAAAATCAGTATGCTGTATTAGACCAGGTGTTTGATGCGTATAAATATCTTATGGGGGCAGAAATAAGTAATGTCGCCAATAAAAGTAATTTACAAGGCAAACACTACATCAATGCATATGCAAGTTTGGCTTTCAAAGGTGGTTCTGGTTTACAACCCTATATTATTACAAATATGGTAGATTACAGTTCGCTAATCGGGATGCACTACTCGACGCCATTGGATTATTTCGATGGGAAAGTTGAAGGTTATGCTGGTATGTTTTCAGCATTTGGCTCGCGGGATGCCGAGTTTTCCCACTTTGGTAGAACAGTCGGTTTTTATCTGGGAGTTGAATATCATTTATAAGGATATTATTTATGGATATAAATAGTACATCACAGCCTGTTGTTTTTCTTTTCGCTGGCCAGGGGAATCCTGTTATCGGAATGGGGGCTGATTTATGGAATATAAATCAAACAACACGTGCCATTTGGGATTGCGCCAGTGATATTTCGGGTATGGATATCAGGCGATTATGTTTAAAGGGGCCAATGAATCGCTTGATCCAGACAACAGTGCAACAAATTGCTGTAACCGCGATGAATGCAACGCTCTATACCCTTTGTAAAGACAAATTTGATAACACAAACGTTATAGGTTCATGCGGGCACAGCGTCGGGGAATATAGTGCTCTTTATGCTGCCGGAGCAGTAACACTAGAAAATTTGTTTCGCCTGATTCAGCTTCGCTCGCACGTGATGGATGAGGTTAGTAGAAAATACAAAGGTTATATGTTGGCGGTGAAAGACATCGATCATACGGCTCTCAGTCAAATGATTATTGAATCTGATCTACCAATCGATATCAGTTGTGATAATAGCTGCCGACAACAAGTTGTCGGCGGAACAATAGCTGCGCTTAATGAATTCTCTCGTCAGCTCCGTGCTGACGGTCATGAGACAGTGAAGCTTGGCGTAAGCGGTGCCTGGCATACGCGTTTGATGGCCGAAGGCGTACCCTTCATGCGCCAATACCTGTCTGATTTTGAATTTTGTCCTCCCCAACATGATGTCGTCATGAATGTGACGGGCAAGGCAGAAAATGAACCGGCAGAGATCAAAGAAAACCTCTCCTTGCATTTGACACATACGGTTAAATGGGCGGATTCAATGTCGTTTTTTTTAACCAATAACAGGCCAGTCTTATTCGTCGAAATTAGCAATAAAGCTTACCTTGGGAAAGTATTGAAGGATTTCGTAAACTTTGACCCTGAGATGATATTGCATTGCAGGGGATTATTTTCAATTTAATGGTGCTATTGTGATTCCAGACTATCTCAAATTTATCCGTATTCAGGACAAAAAAATACTACCCTTTCTCTTCCTTGTCGTTTTTATTATGATTGGTTTTTATTGGAAAAATAATGATTATGAATTAAATCACAGTGACGTTTATTATCTCAGTGGTATAGCAAGCATTTTACTCTTTAGCTCAATTTACGAACTTAAAGCTTTTTGGGCATATAAATGTGTTACTAAAGCAATCGATTTCAGTTTTTTTCCTGGAAAGAAACTCGGAAGGATGGAAACATGGTGTTCTCATCCTTTCGTTGCCAGTGTTTTATTTACTGTCGTCCTTGGGGTAATTATACAAGGGTTTTTTTTTCTTCACTTACCGATGTATATACTGATTCCTTTGCTGGCGATTTTACCGATCTTTATGTACATCGTGTTTCGGATCTTAAGAACCAGTTATATTAAGCAAGTTGCAACTGCAGCAGTTGATAAGGTGAAATATAAGCATCTTTATCGCTATATTTTTGCCTCCCTTTCTCTTGGCATTATTTTAAATTTACTGACTGTTTCTCCTTTGAAACGTGAGACGGATTTTTCATTGCTGGCTGGCGTTTTCTCTGTCAGAGTAGTGGTTGCAATGTTTATTTTGTGTTGCATTGTTTTGATGATGAATTTGCTTTTTACTCGTTTGTCAAAACGTTATATCTTTCTCGGTAGATTATTTCTAAAAGAAATTGACTTTTATTTTTCAGTTTCATTGCCATGGCCTGCATTCTATGACAAACCTTTTTGGGCGAGAATAATCCTGTTACTGATCATAGAGTTTGTATGGATCATTCTCGTTAGCATGCTGTTGGCATGGTCCGGATGGCAACTCTGGTTTGAGATCTATTTCCTGGTCTGCTTTTTACCCTGTATCGGCTTTAACTATTTGCATATTTATGCGCTTTGGCATCGGGATTTTCTGATGGCTTGTGACATGTACTTCAGGTGGGGAACGATCGAAAAACAGACACATCTTTGGTGATAAAAGTAAACCGCCTGTAGCATTTATATTTCTACAGGCGGTGACGATCTTGTGTGCATGTTTTAAAAGCTGTAGTCCAGTTCTCTTATACTGGCAGGAGAGGTGAAAAACGTTGATGATTCTTCAAGTAGTTTATCTTTTATTAAAAGCAGGTCACTTATTTTTTTTCCCCCTAATTTTTTGCACGCCTTGTTACGATAAGCGTAAACTCTTTTGGGCGGTATATTAAGTGTTTTAGCTATCAGATGAATGTTTTTGCCTTTTAGTGATTCTTTGAGAATAGTATTCTCGATATCACTGAGTTCACTATCTCTGATCGAAACCTCTTTTTTCTTTTTTACCACAACTCTAATCGCACGGCTTATGTCGAGAAGCGAGTCTCTGGATTTGATGACCAGGTCAGCATCATTAATCACGATATCTCTCGCGGCACCTAGAATAACCAGCAATTTACAGACTTTATTAAGTGGTGAGATCGCCTTGGCATAGGAGCTGTTTTTTGCATCCAGATGAAGGATTACGACGTCATCTGGTGTAAGTTGGTTAGTAAGTGAAGAATCTAATTCATGTGCAACTATGTCCCATCCTTTCGATTTGGCTAGTGAAATAATTCCATTTTGGAAATAAACATCGTCACTGATTGTATAAATATTCATGTGTTTGCTCGATATCATGTTGAATAATTCGAAAGATAATTCCTGGATTATAAGTAGGCAGGAGTGGAACCTGTAATTAAATAATCTTAAATAAGACCTTGTAATTAGATAAAGTCATGACGGAATAGATTGTAATTGCACATTTGCGGTCTATACTTCTCAAATGTGCTGCTTAATATTGTTCTTTTAATGTAGGGTGAAATTAATCCTTTGGTTTTAAGTGAAAATTATTTTTTTATTTTGTGGATTGCTTTTTATTTGGCATATAATTTCGTTTCTTTAAAAAGACTGGAGAACATTCAACATTTGTTGTGAGTTTCCGGCTTGCGATATTCAGCATAGTGATGAGGGCAAGCAGAGCGCGCGTTAACTATCGTAAGGGTTTAAGTAATGGAAAATTATCTTAAATTGATTAAAAGTGAGTGGACTCATCTCATTGATAAAACAGATGATCGTATTCGCTTTTTAGCTGCAGAAGTTGGCAAAACTCATGCACATATCCTGAGTCAGGAGTTCTACCGCATTGTGCTTACGGATCCTCATGCTGAGGAGTTCCTTTCCAATGAACAGGTAGAAAGAGATCTTAAAAGCGCTTTGGAAAAGTGGATTATCGATGTGTTGACTTGCCAGGTCGCTGATATAGATAAGGTTATTGCAATTCAGCAACACGTTGCTTCGATCCATGCACGCATTGGCATTTCGGTTGAAATCGTTGAAATGGGCTTTCGGGTTCTTAAAAAAATACTTTTCCCTGTTATCAATTCCTCAGCTCAAGAGGCAGCAGATAAGCTTGAAGTTTACCATTACGCCATTAACAGTATTGATCTGGCTATGGAAGTGATGTCGCGGGCTTTTACCTTTACGGAACACAACTCAGCGAAGGAGGATGAGAATTACCGCATTTTCTCCTTGCTGGAGAATGCGGAGGAAGAAAAAGAGCGCCAGAGTGCTGCGTTGTTAAGCTGGGAAATTGACCTTATCTACAAAATCATTATGGACGCCGATCTCGGTAACAGCCTGTCCCTCAGCCAGTCTGACTTTGGTCTGTGGTTCAACCATAAAGGCCGTCATTACTTTAGTGGTATCGCTGAAGTCGGGCATATATCGCGCCTCATCCAGGATCTCGATGAGGTTTTTCGTAATACGCGCAATACACCCAGAGCCTTAAGTAACAGAACGCTACGTATCAAATTTCTTATTCAGATCAGAAATACCGTTTCGCAGATTATTACCATGCTGCGTGAGCTTTTCGAGGAGGTTTCCCGGCATGAAGTGGGAATGGATGTGCTGACAAAACTCCTTAATCGACGCTTTTTGCCCACCATATTTAAACGCGAAATTGCCCATGCCAAGCGTATGAACACCCCGTTGTCGGTATTAATTATTGATGTTGATAAATTTAAACAAATTAACGATACATGGGGGCATCATACTGGCGATGAGATTTTACGCAAAGTCTCCAACGCTTTTTATGACAATGTTCGCAGCAGTGATTATGTTTTCCGTTACGGCGGTGATGAGTTTGTCATTATTTTAACCGAGGCGACGGAGTTTGATACTTTGCGTATTGCTGAGCGCATCCGCGGGCGTGTTGAGAAAACCAATGTTATTTCCCCGTCAGGTGAAAATATTGCCTTGTCCCTTTCTATCGGAGCGGCAATGTTTAGTGGTCACCCTGATTACGAACGCTTGATACAGGCTGCTGATGAAGCACTCTATATTGCAAAAAATAAGGGACGCAATCGCGTTGAATTATGGAAGGCACCAGATTGAACTGTCTGGATAAAATTAGCGCTATATTAGCTTGAACGGTATAGATCTTCTTTTCGTATTTTTTGAAAGGGAGAAGTCATAATTGGCCGTGATTAGTGAGACTGAAGCAGCTATGATTTTGGCGGTCATTAGCAGGCATGGTCGAATTAACCGCTTTAAGCCAAGCTACTTTGTTCGTCATCAGATTTTTCTCTGTCTGGTCTTGCTGAATTATCCGCATTTGTTACTCTTTTCTCTTTATGTCAATGGATGGCAGAAGTGAAAATTTGCTCTTATTTGCTCGCGCTCACACTCGGGTTCACCACTACGGCTGCCTGCGCGCAGCAGACATATATTCCGGTGCTGTTAAATCTTTCGACACTGCTCGATTTCAACCCGGTCAAAGGCCCTGTCAAAACTATCGATTCCGTGGGTACCGATGATAAAGGTAACGAGGTTTATACGCTCCACATGGCGTTATCCGCAGAGGGCTGCGTACAGACGTTACGTCGCGATGATAAGTCCAATAACAGCCATATCAATTTTGTGAAAGAAGAAAAGGCGTTAAAAGGGACATTTAATGGCCAGCCTGTTGCTTATGGACTGGATGACAAATGCAATTTAATGAGCCGCGATGACAGTGACGGGCATCTCGATTACAAAACCAATGCGCAAGGCTTGCTGGGCGAGACGATGCTACGGACACTAAAAATTACCGATCACTTCTACGACACTGCTGGCAATATCAAAAAGGTGCAATATTACTCAGGCGATCTCGTCGCCTCTTCAACCAGCATTCGCTACCCTGATAGCGTCAATAAACCGCTCGATTATACGATGGTCAATGAATCTGCTCTTGATGCCCGTTTTAATTTCACGGCGGTGAGTGAATGCCAGTACGACGAAAGGCAAGTTCCTGTCCTTTGCCACGTAAAAGTCACCCCGGCAAACTCCGGGAACGCGTTGACGCATATGACGGTCGCTACCCGCGCGAGTTTTTACTGAGTAATAAAATGAAGCCGTGGGTTGGCTCTGCTTTACTTACAAATTGCGACGGTGCCGCCGTCGACCAGTAATTCCGTGCCAACCACATAAGCGGACTCATCCGACGCAAGAAACAGCGCGGCCTTCGCCAGCGCCGTCGGTGTTCCCATTCTTCCTGACGGCGCCAGATCTTTAATTTTACTTTGCAGCGCCTCCTGTACAGAGCCGCTCAAATCCCTGCTTTGTCCCGATTGCATGTGTTAAATATGGCGGTGCGATTTAGTGAGTTGCAGCGCCGTTTCATCCATGACGCCAAAAAGAGCTGACCCGCGAGTCACTGTTGTTTGAGCAACGCGGGCGGGTCTCCCGGCAGGGTTATCCGGAAGTCCCGCCGTACGTCGAATATTGCATTACGCCGTTGGGGTGAACCTTACGAAGCGCGTTAGAGCCGGTGGCTGAAGGGATGCGTACTCACGCGATAAGTTAAAACGTTAAGCGCGTGAGTAACGTGAGGCCGGTTTGCCATTGCGCGAAGCGCTAAACAGCGCCAGCCGTGCCGCTTCCCAGTTATCCCACAGCTGTAAATCTTCAACTGGCGGAACCGTGACCAGCTCTCCCTGATCGAGCCCAGCCAGCGCCGCATCGACCAAATCTTCGCTGGTCATTACCGAGCCTTCAGGTAGCGCATCAAGTGTAATCCCGGAATGCCCCCAAATTTCAGTCGCGGTAGCGGCTGGCAGAACGGCCTGAATACGAACATTACTTCCGGCGAATTCTTCCTGCAAACCACGGGTGAAATTAAGCACCCACGCTTTTGTCGCGCTGTAAACCGCGCTGCCCGCACGAGCATGGAAAGCAACGACTGACGCAATATTAATGATGGTTCCCTGATCGTTTTCCACAAAACGCGGCAATACTGCCAGCGTCAGACGCATCAGCGCCGTCGTATTCAGCGTATTGATGGCTTCATGTTGATCGGCATTGCTGCTGAGGATAGGGGCAAGATTTGCTGCACCGGCATTATTCACCAGTAGACTTATTGTCGTATCGTCACGTAAAACCGCTTCAACCTGCTGGATGCCCTCAGCCGCGCTGAGATCAGCCACCAGAGTGCTGATTTTTACGCCATGGCGATGCTGCAAATCATCGGCAAGTGTGTTTAAACGATCGCCGCGACGCGCAACCAGCAGCAAGTCGTAACCGCGGGCTGCAAGACGGTCGGCATAGATGGCGCCAATCCCTGAAGAGGCGCCGGTAATCAGTGCAGTTGTCATTTTTTCGTACCTCGATATTAAATGGTTTTATCATAAAGCTAAATCTAGCTTCTGATATTTGGTTTTATAATGCAACCATATGAGGCGACAAAAAGTGCGGTTTTATAATCGTTAGAGATAACAGGCTGAATTGTCAGATTTTGGCAGTACGCAGTTGCACGTCCTCTGGCTGCAATTCACGGCCATCCTCGGCGCGCAAAGCCAGTTTTTGTAATGGGCGATGTGTATGGCTATCGACCAGTACGCTGGCGGGTTCACCCTGGTCAAACAACCATTCTTGCCCCCATTGCGAGAGTGCGACCAGCACCGTTTGCAGAGAGCGGCCTTTTTCTGTCAACACATATTCCTGCCAGGCGCTGCCATCAGAGGCGGGTTGCGTGCGCAAAATACCTTCATCCACCAGCAGCTTAAGACGTGCCGTCAGCATGTTTTTGGCAATACCCAGGTTTTTCTGAAATTCACCAAACCGCGTAACGCCTGCTAATGCATCACGCACAATCAGCAAGGACCACCAGTCGCCAATAATATTGAGTGAACGAGCAATAGGGCAGAAAGTCTCTTCAAAGCGGGTACGTTTCATTACGATTCTCCGGTTAATAGTTTAATTATAAAACCACGCTACGCAGCTTCATACTGCTTTTTGCGCCAGTGCACACTCCGGGGATCTTGTGCGAGTGAGTTGTCATGAATGTGTCACAATCTAATTTCGGGTAGAAAAATAAGGAAAGCACAATGAAAACGGTTTTTTGGCTTAGCGCAATAGCCACCACCATGGTACTTCCTGCCGCGATGGCGCAAACGGCACCACAGGGTTATCAGTTACAGCAAGTGTTGATCATGAGCCGTCATAACTTACGTGCACCGCTGGCGAATAATGGCAGCGTGCTGGAACAATCTACGCCTAACAAGTGGCCAGAGTGGGATGTGCCCGGCGGTGAGTTGACCACCAAAGGCGGCGTGCTGGAAGTGTATATGGGGCACTATATGCGCGAATGGCTTGCGGAGCAGAAACTCATCGCTACGGGCGAGTGCCCGGCACCAGAAAGCGTTTACGCCTGGGCTAACAGTCTGCAACGTACTGTCGCAACAGCGCAGTTCTTTATCAACGGCGCGTTTCCTGGTTGTGATGTCCCGGTACATCATCAGGAAAAGATGGGCACCATGGATCCGACCTTCAATCCGGTGATCACCGACGAGTCCGCCTCGTTCGGCCAGCAGGCGGTGAAAGCGATGGAAACTCAGCGCCAGCACTATGCGCTGGGAGAGAGCTATAAACTGCTGGAAAAAATCATCCACTACCAGCAGTCGCCAGCCTGTAAAGAGAAACAACAATGCTCACTGGCAGATAGCACCGATACCTTCAGCGCGAAATACCAGCAGGAGCCGGGAGTTTCCGGGCCACTGAAAGTGGGGAACTCGCTGGTAGACGCGTTCACCTTGCAGTACTACGAAGGGTTCCCAATGGACCAGGTGGCGTGGGGCGAAATCAAAACTGATCAGCAATGGAACATTTTGTCGAAGCTGAAAAATAGCTACCAGGATACGTTGTTCACCTCGCCGGAAGTGGCGCGTAATGTGGCCAAACCACTGGTGCAATACATCGACAAAACGTTGGTGGAAGAGGCTGGTCGCGCGCCGAAACTCACCCTGCTGGTGGGACATGACTCTAACATCGCTTCATTGCTCACGGCGCTCGATTTCAAACCTTATCAGTTGCATGACCAGAACGAACGCACGCCGATTGGCGGAAAGATCGTTTTCCAGCGCTGGCATGACACGGCAGGTAATCGCGATCTGATGAAGATTGAATATGTTTATCAGAGCCGCGATCAGTTGCGTAAAGCCGAAGCGTTGACCCTGAAATCCCCGGCACAGCGTGTCACGCTGGCCTTAAAGGGTTGCCCGGTAGATGGCGAAGGGTTCTGTCCGATTGATAAGTTCAACGCGGTGATGCGCGACGCGGCGAAATAAGCGAAACGAAAAGCTCCCCCGCGACGGCGAGGGAGCAGGATGCTACACGTTCTGCCGTTCTATGGTTTGCTCGCCCCAGAAAAGCGAATCTTTATCGGTTTTTTCAAAGGCGCGCAATAACACCTCATCGCTGCCTTCCTCCCAGATTTTTTCTGCCAGCTTTTCGTCATAATCGGCGAGTTCAAAGATCGCCTCGGCAATTTCCGGCGACGTATTACGTAAACTGGCCCATTCACCCACGCGATGGGCTTTTGCTTCTTGAGTTGGCATCTGTCTCCTCCTGTAGAAGGTTAACCGTTGAGTTTTACTGCCAGGCCCGCAACGTATTCGCCCTGATAACGGGCAATTGCCAGCTCTTCATTACTGGGCTGTCGGGAACCGTCAGCACCGGCAATGGTCGTTGCGCCATAAGGTGTGCCTCCGCGAACCTGCGAAATATCGAACAACTCCTGGGCAGCGTAGCCAATAGGCACAATCACCATTCCATGATGTGCAAGCGTAGTCCAGGTTGACGAGATTGTATGTTCCTGGCCACCGCCAGTGCCGGTGGAGCTGAAAACGCTCGCCAGCTTGCCGTACAACGCGCCCGAGGCCCACAACCCACCGGTCTGATCAAGGAACGTGCGCATCTGTCCGGACATATTGCCGAAACGCGTCGGCGTACCAAAAATGATGGCGTCGTAGTCAGCCAACTCTTGCGGCGTGGCGACGGGCGCGTTTTGCGTCTTACCACCTGATTTCAAAAATAGTTCTGCTGGCATGGTTTCTGGTACACGCTTGATGACAACGTCGGCACCATTCACTTTTTGCGCACCTTCGGCAACGGCATGCGCCATCGTTTCAATATGTCCATACATTGAATAATAAAGCACCAATACTTTGGCCATTTGCATCACTCCTGATTTGATGATTTCCGGCAGCAGTTCGCTGCATTCTTTTTAAGCGTATGACGTGATGGCAAGAGTGCAAATCAGAGCGCCATTTCTTTGATAAATAACAATTTTAAAAACAAAAGCCTGGCGCTTACAATTTGTCACATATAAACGCGGCGGATTTTTGGCGAGTTAAGAGGACGTTATCGGTTTCGCTTAGGGAAGGGGGACTGTTAGTAGTGCAAGCTGTTGCAGAATATTACCATTCACTGGCTGAATGCTGTCCTTCCACTAAGCTTAGTTCCACGCGGTGCAGATAAAGGCACTGCCTTTGCACCGTGCGGTGAAAGAATCCTCTTTTACTGAACGCAGTATGATGTCTGATATTTCACTCATCTGGAGGTAAGCATGGCAAACCATCGAGGTGGATCAGGTAACTTTGCTGAAGACCGTGAAAGAGCATCAGCAGCAGGCCGTAAAGGTGGCCAGCAGAGCGGGGGGAATTTCAAAAACGATCCCCAGCGTGCCTCAGAAGCCGGTAAAAAAGGGGGCAAAAATAGCCATGGTAGCCGCAGTAACAGCTAGTAATGGCGGCTGACAGCCCTGACCGGTTGTCAACCACGCCCGCCGCCGGGGAGACCCGGCGGTTTTTTTATCCTTGCACCGTCTGCGATGCCAACGCACACTAGCGTTTTTTCTCTGTTGCCGGTTGTGATATGTCTCTCTTCCGTTACGCCTTCTCAGTCAAACCTCAGGAAGCGCTGCTGATCCTCATTACCATGTTCTGGGGCGGAACGTTTCTCGCCGTGCAATACGCTGTAACGATGAGTGGCCCGTTCTTCTTCGTGGGGGCGCGCTTTGCCACTGCCGCGCTGGCGGTGGGGATACTCTCAGTGAATATCTTGCGTGGCTTAACCTGGCTTGAAGTGAAGGCAGGCGTCGTCATCGGCGTCGCTATCGCCCTGGGCTACAGTTTGCAAACCTGGGGACTCCAGTCTATTTCCAGCAGCAAATCCGCCTTTATTACCGCCATGTATGTGCCCCTGGTGCCGTTATTACAGTGGCTGTGTCTGGGACGATTGCCGGGGTTAGTGTCTTGTGTCGGCATTGCGCTGGCGTTTACCGGTTTGTTGTTTCTCTCCGGGCCGGAGGGGAACCTGCTGGCGCTGGGGGAGGGGGAAATCATCACGCTTGCCAGCGCGCTGGCGATTGCCGCCGAAATTATTCTGATCAGCGCCTGGGCCGGAAAAGTCAATGTTCGCCGGGTGACGGTAGTGCAGTTGCTCACCGCATAGCTGGTGTCTTTTGCCGCCATGGTGCCCGCCGGAGAAACCATACCGTCACTGACGACTGGTTTGTTACTGGTTGCGCTGGGCCTGGGTATTTTTAGCGCCATTATCCAGGTGGTAATGAACTGGGCACAGCGCAGCGTGTCGCCAACACGCGCCACGGTTATTTATACTGGCGAGCCAGTGTGGGCCGGGATTTTTGGCCGCATTGCCGGTGAGCGGTTACCGCTGTTAGCACTTTTGGGCGGCGCGTTGATTGTGCTTGGTGTGCTGGTGAGTGAACTGAAGCTGAAAAAGAGAAAAACATCTTCTGCCGCCGTAGCAACCGAGGCTGAGCAGGAGTCGAGATGGTGAAGGAGGGGGTGATGGCACAGGATGCAGCGAGCGGCGCCGGCAAACGCAAGCGCGCGGTGAGCGAGAAACGACAGGCGATTTTAACGGCAGCGCTGGATCTCTTTTCCCGGCTTGGTTTTCATGGCGCGCGCCTCGAACAGGTAGCGGAGCTGGCGGGGGTATCGAAGACCAATTTGCTCTATTACTACCCGTCGAAAGAGGCGCTTTATATTGCCGTGTTGCGCCAGATCCTCGACATCTGGTTAGCGCCGCTGAAAGCGTTTCGCGAGGATTTCGCACCGCTGGCGGCCATTCGCGAGTACATCCGTTTAAAGATGGAGGTTTCGCGCGATCATCCTCAGGCATCCAAACTGTTTTGCCAGGAGATGCTCCAGGGCGCGCCGCTGCTGAAAGCGGAACTGACCGGCAGTCTGAAAACGTTGATTGACGATAAATCGGCGATTATTGCGGGCTGGGTAGCCAGCGGCAAACTCGCCGCTGTCGACCCGCATCATCTTATCTTTATGATTTGGGCCTCAACGCAGCATTACGCCGATTTCGCCACTCAGGTGGAAGCGGTCACCGGCTCGACTCTGCAAGATGAGGCTTTCTTTCAGCGCGCGGTGGAAAACGTTCAGCACATGATCATCGAAGGCATCCGCGTGCGTTAATGACCCGGCGGTAATGGGCAGCTCAGGTCACCTTCGCCACATTGCAGCAGCGATGCCAGCCAGGCTTCACGCTCATTGGTTTTATCTGTCAGGCACTGGTTTTGCACCATCTGCTGGGCGCTGCCGCCCTCCACGCCAGAACTGACAAACGCGCAGTCGCTGTCGCGCAGGGTTATCCAGCTCTGCTGCGCTTTTTTCAGCATCGCCGCTTGCGGCGGCGTCGAACGTTTAAGCGCAGCCTGGAAGGTTTGATTAAGTTTCTTATCCGCGGCCTGGTATTGACCGGCAGTACAGCTGTTAAGCTGAGATTGTGTGGAGGCGTTATCGCACTCATCGGCCAGTACCGGGCTGCTGAGTAACAGCGCCGCCAGCGCCAGCATACGCGTTTTCATCACTTCCCCTTATTTCGCAAGGCGTTGAACCAGCGCTTTTATTAACATAGCCCTTCGCGAAAGTCACCCGCACAGCTGGAGTTTTGGGTAGCGTGTCAGCCAGCGTTTTTCATCAACCCGCTGGTCGAAAAGGTGGCGCTTCTCGTGCTGAAAACGAGGTGTCGGTTGCAGACGCAAGCAGAATAAATCCGCCAGCCCAAAAGGGGCGATAATCGTGAGGCGATCGTCTTTGTCTAAATGTACCGCTACGGCTGTCGCTGTTTCCGGCCAGTGCCAGAGGGCTTCGTCAAGCGAGGCGTACGGTGCATCGCCATTACGCGTGTGCATACGCGCCTGATTTTTAACCGACCAGGCAATATCGCCCGAGCGCTGGCGCAACTGTGCTTCCAGCTCTGCATCGCGTTCGGCACGCGTGTCCGCAGGCTCACGCCAGATAACATCCACATCCCCGGTGTGCGTGCGCGGCGTAAAGCCGTGCAATTGATCCCAAACGGCATCGCGTATAAACCCGGCGCCAATCCAGCACCCTTCGTGGGTTGCCTGCACCATTGCCAGGGCCGCCATTCGCTGTGAATCGGCGCGAAGCAGTGCTTCCAGTTCAGCCGCATAGCGCATTGTTACGCTCCGTTATCCATTAAGCCGCAAGGAGTACAAGGTTATCGCCACTGCTGGCGGGCGAGTATCGTTTTACGTTGAAAATAATGCAGTTGGCGTTGTTGCCTTGATCGTTTCAGTTCTCATTTTTAAAAACTTCTGGCGGTTGATAGGGGGTTTTGTTGTGTGAAAATATCTTCCACAACCCCTAAAATGAAAATAAATTGTTAATGATATGTTTATTGTTTGGTTTTATTTAACAATTTCAGCGCCATCGTTAGAGAGTTTTTGTCTTTATTTAACTTTATGTTAACCATGGATGATCTTAAATTTAACTTATTTGGGCTTATATCACATTTTTAAAATTCGCATTGTTTTGCCTCTTCCCTTCGTTGCTAACCTCCATTCCGCGACTTTCCTCTGTCCTCAAGAAAGGTACAACTATGAAATTCAAACTCGCATTACTCAGCGCAGCCCTCATTTCTGCCAGCATGGTGTCCGGCCAGGCGTTTGCGGCACAAAAATATGAGATCGCGGTGGTTGCTAAGGTGACCGGTATTCCATGGTTTAACCGCATGGAAACCGGGGTCAACGAAGCGGCGAAAAAACTGGACGTCAATGCGTACCAGACCGGGCCATCAACGCCGGATCCGGCGCAGCAAGTGAAAGTGATTGAAGATCTGATCGCCAAAAACGTCAACGCCATCATCGTGGTGCCGAACGATGCGAAAGTGCTGGAGCCGGTGCTGAAAAAAGCCCGTGACAAAGGCATTGTGGTACTGACGCATGAATCGCCGGACCAGCAAATTGGTCAGTGGGACATTGAAACCATCGACAGCGAAAAATATGCGCAGGCCAACGTCGATGAACTGGCAAAAGATATGGGCGGTAAAGGTGGTTACGCCATTTATGTCGGCTCTCTGACAGTTCCGCTGCACAACGCCTGGGCTGATTACGCCATCAAATATCAAAAAGAAAAATACCCGGATATGTTCGAAGTCACCTCGCGATTGCCGGTCGCCGAGAGCATCGACAAATCCTACGCCACCACCCTCGATTTAATGAAAACCTACCCGCAAATGAAAGGGGTGATTGGCTTTGGTTCGCTGGGGCCGATTGGCGCCGGGCAAGCCGTGCAGAAGAAACGGGCAAAAGACAAACTGGCTGTAGTGGGCATCGCGATGCCGGGTCAGGCCGCGCCGTATCTGATGCGTGGTGACATCAAAAAAGCGCTGCTGTGGGATCCGCGTGACGCCGGTTTTGCGCTGGTGACCGTCGCCGACCAGTTGTTGCAAGGAAAAGAAGTGACGCCCGATCTGACTATCGATGGGTTGGGCAAAGCCGATGTTGATATGAATAAGAAAGTGATCCGTTTTAATAAGATCCTCGAAGTGACCAAAGATAACGCACAATCACTCGGTTTCTGAGCCTTTCAGGCCACACCAGGGAACCGGAATGCCGGCCGTCAGGCCGGCCTCTTCCGCCGCAGATTTTAACCTCGCGCCCACCCCGGGCGCTGGCAGAGGTATTGTCGATGACCGACACCACCGCATTTATCACTCTTGAGAATATCAGCAAGCGATTCCCGGGCGTGCTGGCGCTGGATAATGTGAATTTAACGCTGGAGAAAGGCGAAGTTCACTGTCTGGCGGGGCAAAACGGCTGCGGAAAGAGCACTATCATCAAAGTTATCTCCGGTGTTTATCACCCGGAAAAAGGCGCTAACATCGCGCTCGATGGCAAGCTTTTTCACCAGCTCACGCCGCAACTTTCAGCGCACTACGGAATTCAGGTTATCTACCAGGATCTGTCGCTGTTTCCTAATTTTAGCGTGGCGGAAAATATCGCCATTCACCGCTACCTTCCCGGTGGCGATATCTGGGTGCGTCGTAGCGCGATGAAAGCACAGGCGCTGGCGGCCATGGATCGCATTGGCGTGCGCCTCGATCCGGATAAAAAAGTGGAAAAACTCTCTATCGCCGACCGCCAGTTGGTGGCGATTTGCCGCGCGATTGCTGCCGATGCCCGGCTGGTGATTATGGATGAACCCACCGCGTCGCTCACCCGCCAGGAAGTGAATGGATTGCTGCGCGTGGTCAATGAACTGAAAGCCGCCGGCATTTGCGTGGTGTTTGTCAGCCACCGTCTGGATGAAGTGATGGAAGTGGCCGATCGTATCAGCGTGATGCGCGACGGCAAATTGATTGGTACCTGGCCGGCAAGCGAACTGGATAGCCACGAACTGGCGTATCTGATGACCGGCCAGCGTTTTCACTACAGCCCGCTACCGGAAAAACCCCCGGTGGATCAATCACCCATGCTGGAGCTACGCCACCTTAGCCGCAAAGGCAAATATCGCGATATCAATCTGGCGCTGCGCAGCGGCGAAATCGTGTCGATTGTCGGGCTTTTAGGCGCCGGACGTACCGAACTCTGTATGAGCTTGTTTGGCATGACCAAACCGGAAGATGGCGAGATCCGCATCAATGGCACGCCGGTGAAACTGCGTAACAACCATGACGCGATTCGCCACGGCATTGGTTATGTGTCAGAAGACCGGCTGACGCAGGGGCTCATCATGGAACAGTCGATTTATGACAACACTATCGTCACGGTGTTCGACAAGCTGCACACGCGCAGCGGGTTGCTTGATCACGCGAAAGCCGGGCAACTGGTGGCCGATCTGATCCGCGAGCTGAATATCAAAGTCTCCGATGCGCAGTTGCCAGTGAAAACGCTCTCCGGCGGCAATGCGCAGCGTATTGCCATCGCTAAATGGGTGGCCACGCAGCCGCGCATTCTAATTCTGGATTCACCCACGGTTGGCGTGGACATCGCCAACAAAGAGGGGATCTACCAGATTGCCCGCCAACTGGCGGAGCAGGGGATGGCGGTGCTGATGATTTGTGACGAAATCCCGGAGGCTTATTACAACAGCCATCGCGTGCTGGTGATGCGCCAGGGGGAACTGGTGGCCGAATTTAATCCGCACCGTTGTACAGAGCACGAAATTGCCGAGGTGGTCAATGCGTAACGCGTCCTTTTCCCGCCTTGTCGGGCAACATGAATTCTGGCTGGGGCTGTTGGTTATCGCGCTGGCGATTTTTCTCAGCGCACGTACCGATGAGTTTCTCTCCCTCGGCAACCTGACGGATGTCGCCACCAGTTACGCCATCCTCGGGATTCTGGCCTGCGGACTGTTTGTGGTGCTGATTTCCGGCGGCATCGACATTTCATTTCCGGCGATGACCGCCATTGCCCAATACGCCATGGCCAGTTGGGTGATTGCCCACGGTGGTAATTTCGCGCTGGCGTTAGGGCTTTCGATGGTGGTCGGCCTGCTGCTCGGGTTAGTCAACGGCTTTCTGGTCTACTGGCTGCGCGTGCCTGCCATCATCATTACCATCGCCACGCTGAATGTTTACTACGGCCTACTGGTGTATGCCACCAAAGGGACGTGGCTGTACGGTTTCCCGGACTGGTTTATGAACGGCATCAACTGGTTCTCGTTCACCGCCGCCGATGGTTACGACTATGGACTGACGCTGCCGCTGCTGTGTCTGGGCGCGACCATTATTCTGACTGCCGTGTTAATGAATTACACCCGGCTCGGCCGTCAGATTTATGCAATGGGCGGCAACCGCGATGCGGCGTCACGCCTCGGCCTGAACCTGCTGAAGCTGCACTTTTACGTCTACGGTTTCATGGGCATCCTCGCGGGCGTCGCGGCTGTGGTGCAGGCGCAAATTACTCAGTCTGTCGCGCCCAACTCGCTGCTCGGGTTTGAGCTGACGGTACTGGCTGCGGTGGTACTTGGCGGCACCAGCATGTCCGGCGGGCGCGGAACGCTGACGGGCACGCTACTGGGCGTTGTGCTGCTGGCCTTCTTGCAAAACGGCTTAACGCTGCTGGGCGTCTCTTCTTACTGGCACACGGTGTTTAGCGGCGCAATTATTCTGGTGAGCATTAGCGCCACCGCGTGGAACGAAAAACGCAAACTTGCGAGGGAGTTATAAGATGAAATCCATCGTCCGAATTCTGCCCGGTGATGCCATCATCCGCTTGCAATGCGTGATTATCATCGTCGTGGCGCTGGTTTTCTCTGCGCTGCTCGGCAGCCGTTTTTTCAGCGTCGCTAACTTCCAGTCGATTGGTTCGCAGTTGCCGATTCTGGGCATGCTGGCGCTGGGCATGGGTATCACCATGCTGACTGGCGGCATTAACCTGTCGATCATTGCCGGTGCGAACGCCTGTTCGCTGGTGATGGCGGCAGTAATTGTCAGCCACCCGGATGACCCGCTGTTCCTGGCGCTGGCGTTACTCGCCGGGCTGCTGGTGGCGGTGGCGATTGGTACGCTGAACGGTGCGCTGGTGGCGTGGATTGGTGTTTCGCCGATTCTGGCGACACTCGGCACTATGACACTGATCTCTGGGCTGAATATTCTGTTCTCAAATGGCACGGTCATTTCCGGTTTTCCGGCGGCTATTCAGTTTCTTGGCAACGCAACACTGCTTGGCATCCCGGTCGCGCTGTTGCTGTTTATTCTCGTTGCGCTGCTGCTGTGGGTGTTACTCGAACACACGACGCTTGGGCGCAGTCTCTATCTGGTTGGCTCAAACGAGCAGGCCACGCGCTACAGCGGTGTGAATACCGTTCGCGTACAGATTTCGGTCTACATCATCTCCGCACTGTTGGGCTGGGCGGCCGCTATTTTGATGATGGCGAAGTTCAATTCGGCGAAAGCGGGCTACGGTGAGTCTTATCTTCTGGTGACCATTCTGGCGTCGGTGCTGGGCGGCATTAACCCGGACGGCGGTTTTGGCCGCGTGCTGGGGCTGGTGCTGGCGCTGGTAGTGCTGCAGATGCTGGAGAGTGGCTTTAATTTGTTGGGCATCAGCAGTTATCTGACGATGGCGCTCTGGGGCGCGGTGCTGATCCTCTTTATCGCATTACAAAATCGAAAAGCCTGAGAGCGGGAGAAAAAGAATGGCGAGCTACTTTATTGGTGTGGATGTTGGCACCGGCAGCGCACGTGCAGGCGTCTTTGATCTGACCGGCAGAATGGTCAGCCAGGCGAGCAGGGCGATTGAGATTTACCGCCCGCAGGCCGACTTTGTGGAACAATCTTCCGACAATATCTGGCAGGCGGTGTGCAACGCGGTACGCGATGCGGTCAACCAGGCAGACATTAACCCGATTCAGGTTAAAGGCCTCGGTTTTGACGCGACATGTTCGCTGGTGGTGCTCGACAAAGAGGGCAACCCGCTGACCATTAGCCCTTCGGGGCGCAGCGAGCAGAACATTATTGTGTGGATGGATCACCGCGCCATCTCGCAAGCGAACCGTATCAATGCCACGCACCACCGGGTGCTGGATTACGTGGGCGGGATCATCTCGCCGGAGATGCAAACGCCGAAACTGCTGTGGTTAAAACAGCACATGCCGAACACCTGGGCCAACGCCGGGTATTACTTCGACCTGCCGGATTTTCTCACCTGGCGGGCGACCGGCGATGACACCCGATCCCTGTGTTCCACAGTGTGCAAGTGGACGTATATGGGCCATGAGGATAAGTGGGACACCAGTTATTTCCGCCAGATTGGCCTTGAAGATTTGCTGGAGCACGACGCGGAGAAAATCGGCCGCTACGTGAAAACCATGGGCGAGCCGCTGGGTCGCGGGCTGACGCAGCGTGCGGCGACAGAAATGGGACTGATGCCCGGCACGGCGGTCAGCGTGTCGATTATTGATGCTCACGCAGGCACGCTGGGAACGCTCGGCGCCAGTGGGCCTTCGGGGGAAATGGCAGATTTCGATCGGCGCATCGCGCTGATTGGTGGTACATCTACCGGCCATATGGCGATTTCACCGCAGGCGCGTTTTATCGGCGGCGTGTGGGGGCCTTACTTCTCGGCGGTGCTGCCAGGTTACTGGCTGAATGAGGGCGGGCAGTCGGCGACCGGGGCATTAATCGACCATATGATTCAGTCACACCCATGCTACGAAACGCTGCTCGCTCAGGCGAAAGCGCAAGGGCAAACCATCTATGAAGTGCTGAATGCGCTGCTGCGCAAGATGGCGGGCGAGCCGGAAAACATCGCGTTTTTAACGCGTGATATTCACATTCTGCCGTACTTCCACGGTAACCGTTCGCCGCGCGCGAACCCGACATTAACCGGCGTGATCAGCGGGCTGAAACTCTCGCGTACGCCGGAGGATATGGCGCTGCATTATCTGGCGACCATTCAGGCGATTGCCCTCGGTACACGGCATATTATTGAAACCATGAATCAGAGTGGTTACAGCATTGACACGGTAATGGCGAGCGGCGGGGGCACCAAAAACCCGATCTTTGTTCAGGAACATGCCAATGCCACCGGCTGCGCGATGTTGCTGCCGGAAGAGAGTGAAGCGATGCTGCTCGGCGGGGCAATGATGGGCACCGTGGCGGCGGGCGTGTTTGACACTTTCCCGGAAGCCATGTCGGCGATGAGCCGCATTGGCAAGACGGTGACGCCGCAAACCAACCGCATCAAGCAGTATTACGATCGCAAATACACTGTCTTCCATGAGATGTACCAGGATCACATGAAATACCGTCAGCTGATGCAGGAGGAGGCATGAGCGACAGCTGGCGCCAGGCCTGCGGTGCCTGGCAAATCTATAGCGAAGAGATGGCGGCGCTGAGCCACCATCTTAACGATGCGTTGTGGAATGCGTTAATGGCGGAATTGCGCGGCTGTCGCGGCAAAATCGCGGTCACCGGCGTGGGAACATCCGGCATTGCGGCACGCAAGATTGCTCATATGCTGGCGTGCGTTGAGCGTCCGGCTATCTATCTGAATGCCACCGATGCCGCGCACGGTGATTTGGGGTTTCTGGATAGCAACGACCTGGTCATTATGTTGTCGCGCGGCGGTAATTCCGATGAGCTAACGCGGCTGCTGCCGGGGCTTGCACAGAAGGGCGTGCCGCTGATTAGCGTGACGGAAAACGCCGATTCCGCTATCGCCCGGGCTGCGTGGCTGGTGATTTCCACCGGCGTGCAGCGCGAAATTGATCCGCTTAATATGCTGGCGACTACCTCCATCGTGCTGACCCTGGCGATTTTCGATGCCGCCTGCGCCTGCCTGATGAGCGAAAGCGGTTATTCAAAAGAGACGTTACTGTCGGTGCATCCCGGCGGGGATGTCGGGTTGACGCTCAGAAAAAAAGCGCCGTAAGGCGCTTTTTTGTTACATGCTCAGTAAAATAAAAAACGCGGGCCTTATATTATTTATATTGATTTAGTCACGTAAATAAATTACTTCGCTGTCAGATTATTCAGTGTGAAATTCTTTAGCCAGATGCGTTTTGAATCCACATTCGTGGCAGAGTATGCCGTTATGATCGTGATGTTATATTCTTTGTTTTGCTCAAAATGGTAATTAACTGGAAGGCATTGGCCGGGGTTAACGATATAGGTCGGATTATCAAAATGATCCGCTTGCCAAATTTCCTGCATTTGCCTGTTACTATCGCGTGTCGAAAGCGTCAGCCGAAGCAATTTTGCCTGACCCTGTTCAATAGTGGGGTCGCCTTTTACTGAGACACAAAGTTTATTATCTTTTTTCGTGACATCAGCAATGCGAAATGGCGTGTTTTCACCCACGCAGCCGGTAAAAAGTGGCGTTAAGATAATCGGTATATACCATTTCATTTCCATAAGCTCCTTTTATCCGTAGGTGAAGCCAGAAAATACTGTAGCGTATTTTGGTACTTCGCGAGCAAGTCCGGTCCATGAATCCCTTGAAAATCAGTAACGCCTTTCCAGACATTATAACCTGCGGTAATCAGGGTAAAGTAATCAGCAATAATGTTAGCTTGTTGCTCCATGGGATAGTCAGCCAGTGTTTTTTCTTTAGGCAGGGAGTATGTATACCTTACGTACTTACTAATCAGCCCTCTAATTCTGACACCCATTCCCATCTGATGTTGCCAAATGTGGGCAAATTCATGTATGAACCAGTTTTTATCAGACGAGCTTTCCGCTGAAAAATCTTCTTTAAAAATGGGCTCTGGCCAGTACATGTTTCCATTCGGCGTGACCGCAGTATCCTGGTCTTGAAGATTAAAAGGGAAATAGCTGCCCTTATAAATCCTTACTGATCCATAATTGATCGTATCTTTGAAAAGAATACGGGCCATTCTGATTTCGCCAGCGGTGAGTGGTCTGAATGTATCTTTCCCGGTTGCCACCTTGATCTCTTTTTTATCTATAAATTTGGCTTCAGATTTTTCTACTCCCGGTTAAATGAGCTGTCAATGAACGCGTTCTGATTGTGCTGACTCATATCAGTAGTTCTATTTCCTCGCTTATAAAAATAAAGCCCCGCAATGCGAGGCTTTGGATTATCCAGTTACTCTGCTTCAGCCAATCGTCATCAGGCTGGCGTTGCCACCGGCAGCGGCGGTATTAACGCTCAACGAGCGTTCCACCCACAGGCGTTCAAGCAGGATGTTGGTTTCACCACGCGCAAAGCCCTGAACCGACACAATCGCACCATTGCGTGCGGCGACATTTTCGCACAGCGCCACCAGTTGGTCGGAATCACCGTGGAAAATCACCGCATCAAACGTCTGCGCCATTAACGCATCGGCTTTGGCAAACTGAATACGTTTGCTGACGCTTTCCGGCAGCTGTTTTGCTACATCGCGGTGCAACGTATCGTCCGGCCACAGCACCTGGCTGCCGCAGGCGATGACGGCTGCAAGTTGAATCAGCGCGTCCTGTTCGTTATCCGCCACGCACAGTACCCGCTCGCGCGGTACCAGCGTCCAGCTGTTGCGCTCGCCGGTCGGGCCTTGCAACAGACGCTGGGTTCCGGTCTGCGCCAGTTCGCCAAACTGCGTACACAACTGTTGCAGCGCAGAGTTATCTTTCGCCCACGCACGCAAGGCTTCCAGCGGTTGCTGCAGCGACGTTTTAAGCTGAGCATCCAGCGGGTGTTGTGCATCATGCCGGGCGAGGGTTTTCAGCACCGCGTTTTCCGGTCGGCTGCCTAACAGGCGGTATAGATAGAGTGGCCCGCCAGCTTTCGGCCCGGTGCCGGACAACCCTTCACCGCCAAATGGCTGCACGCCTACCACCGCGCCCACCATATTGCGGTTCACATATAAGTTGCCGACATGGGCATTGCCGGTAACCTGAGCAATGGTTTCATCGATACGGGTATGCACGCCGAGCGTCAGGCCATAGCCGGAAGCGTTAATCTGCGCGATTAATTGATCCAACTGGTTACGGTGATAACGAACCACGTGCAGCACCGGGCCGAAGACCTCTTTTTTCAGCTCGTCAAAACTTTCCAGTTCAATCAGTGTTGGCGCGACAAAGGTGCCGGTGCGCCATTCGCGCGCATCTTCGCTATTTTCACGCACCGCCTGGTACACCTTGCGCCCTTTGGCCTGCATGGCCTGAATATGTTTGTCGATATTCGCTTTCGCTTCGGCATCGATCACCGGGCCGATATCGGTGGTCAGTCGGCCTGGGTTACCCATGCGACACTCTGCCATCGCGCCGCGCAGCATGGTCAGCGTGTGATCGG
This sequence comes from Kosakonia sacchari SP1, assembly GCF_000300455.3. Taxonomy (NCBI): domain Bacteria; kingdom Pseudomonadati; phylum Pseudomonadota; class Gammaproteobacteria; order Enterobacterales; family Enterobacteriaceae; genus Kosakonia; species Kosakonia sacchari. The sequence goes on along the minus strand of NZ_CP007215.2, from coordinate 3,040,502 downwards.
CAATATCATCCTGTAAGCAGAGCACGCGCAGGGCTGAACAGCGCTGGCCTGCGCTATCAAACGCGGAGGCCAGCACGTCGATGACCACCTGCTCGGTAAGCGCGGAGGAGTCGACAATCATCGCGTTCATCCCGCCAGTTTCGGCGATAAGCGGCGTCGGACGGCCCTGGGCATCAAGATGTGTGGCGATACTGCGTTGCAGCAGCGTCGCCACGTCGGTGGAGCCGGTAAACATCACGCCACGCACGCGCGGATCGGCGGTAAGCTGGGCGCCTACGGTTTCGCCGCGCCCTGGCAGTAACTGTAAAACACCCGCCGGGACACCGGCTTCCAGCAGAATGGCCACGCCCTGAGCGGCAATCAGCGGTGTCTGCTCGGCAGGTTTTGCCAGCACGCTGTTGCCCGCCGCTAACGCTGCCGCAATCTGACCGGTGAAAATCGCCAGCGGGAAGTTCCACGGGCTGATACACACCACCGGACCCAGCGGGCGATGCGTTTCGTTATCGAAATCTGCACTCACCTGGTCTGCGTAGTAGCGCAGGAAATCGACCGCTTCGCGCACTTCGGCAATGGCATTGCTGAAGGTTTTACCCGCTTCACGAACCAAAATGCCAATTAACGACTGCATTTGATCTTCCATCAGCACCGCGGCGCGCTGAAGAATGGCGGCGCGTTCTTGCGGCGGCGTGGCAAACCAGATTGGTGCATGACTAACGGCGTTTTCCAGCGCCTGGTTAACCTGCGCTTCGCTGGCTTCCACCACATAACCAACGGTGTCTTTCGGTTCGGCAGGGTTGATCACCGCGACGGGTTCGCCGTCCACGACTACCTGTTCCAGCGTTGGACGGGCGTACCATTTCTGCGCCGCGCTGGCGAGCAGCGAGGAGGAGAGCGAGGCCAGCCGGTGTTCGTTCGCCAGATCCAGGCCCGCGGCGTTGATTCGGCCTTCGCCATACAGCGCACGGGGCAGGGCGATTTTCGGGTGCGGCAAGCCAACCTGACCTTCCTGGGCGGCGATTTTTTCCACTTCGCTCACCGGATCGGCGACCAGCGCGTCCAGCGGCAGCGTATTGTCGGCAATGCGGTTGACGAACGAGGTATTCGCGCCGTTTTCCAGCAGACGGCGCACCAGGTACGCCAGCAACGTTTCGTGGGTACCGACCGGCGCATAAATGCGGCACGGGCGGTTCAGTTTGCCATCGGCCACTTTACCCACGACTTGCTCATACAACGGTTCACCCATGCCGTGCAGGCACTGGAATTCGTACTGGCCCGGATAGTAGTTTTGCCCGGCAAGCTGGTAAATAGCTGCCAGCGTGTGGGCGTTGTGGGTGGCGAACTGCGGATAAATAAGGTTCGGCACCGCGAGCAATTTTTTCGCGCAGGCGAGGTACGAAACATCGGTGTACACCTTGCGGGTATAAACGGGATAGCCTTCCAGCCCTTCCATTTGCGCGCGTTTAATTTCGCTGTCCCAGTAAGCGCCTTTAACCAGGCGGATCATCAGACGGCGACGGCTGCGTGTCGCCAGATCCACAAGATAATCAATCACAAACGGGCAGCGCTTCTGGTAGGCCTGAATAACAAAACCGATACCGTTCCAGCCTGCCAGTTCTGGCTCGAAACAGAGTTTTTCCAGCAGATCGAGGGAGATTTCCAGACGATCGGCCTCTTCGGCGTCAATATTAATGCCGATGTCATACTGGCGTGCCAGCAAGGTGAGGGATTTCAGGCGCGGATAGAGTTCATCCATTACGCGGTCGTATTGCGCACGGCTGTAGCGCGGGTGCAGGGCGGATAACTTAATTGAAATTCCCGGCCCTTCATAAATGCCGCGCCCGTTGGAGGCTTTGCCAATGGCGTGGATCGCCTGCTGGTACGACACCATATACGCCTGCGCGTCGGCTGCGGTCAGCGCCGCTTCGCCGAGCATGTCGTAGGAGTAACGGAAACCTTTCTCTTCCAGTTTGCGCGCGTTAGCCAGCGCTTCGGCGATCGTTTCGCCGGTAACGAACTGTTCGCCCATCAGGCGCATTGCCATATCCACGCCTTTGCGGATCAGCGGTTCGCCACTTTTACCAATAATACGATTCAACGAATGCGAGAGATTGGCTTCGTTATGCGTGGAGACCAGACGGCCAGTGAACAACAGCCCCCAGGTGGCGGCATTGACGAACAGCGACGGGCTGCGCCCAATGTGTGACTGCCAGTTACCGTTGCTGATTTTGTCGCGGATCAGCGCATCGCGGGTGGCTTTGTCGGGAATACGCAGTAACGCTTCGGCCAGACACATCAGCGCCACGCCTTCCTGCGACGAGAGGGAAAATTCTTGTAACAGGCTTTGCACCATGCCAGCGCGGCCGGAGGCGGTTTTCTGGTTACGCAGTTTTTCTGCTAACTGATGTGCCAGCTTATGGGCATTTTCCGCCACCGGCTGCGGCAGGCGGGCTTGTTCCAGCAACATGGGCACCGCATCGGTTTCCGCCCAGCGCCATGCGCCGGTGATCGCGGCACGGGAAACGGACTGCGGCAGGATCTGCTCGGCAAAATCGAGAAACGGCTGGTGGCTGTCATCAACCACTACGGCACTGTCGTCTTCCTGCGCGGTGGCGGAGGCGGTCACCAGTTCCGGCAGGCCTTCGTTGTTTTCCAGCTTTTCCAGAAAATTGAAGATGGCTTGTTTAATCAGCCAGTGCGGTGTGCGGTCGATGGTCGCCGCGGCGGCTTTGATCCTTTCGCGTGTTGCGTCATCAAGCTTGACCCCCATGGTGGTGGTGCCCATGCTTTGCTCCTGTTTTTTACATTGTTTTGCGGTTCAGGCAGAAATATCCATCATGTTGCAACTTTGTGCAACCTTGTTAAATGTGACCTGGCTGGCAAGGTAAGAAATGAATGAAATGTTAACGGCTGGTAATTGCTAAAGGCGCTGAACAATTCGCTGGCAAAGCAGGTTTTATGCGGCAGATAACACTTTTTAAAGGTGCAACCTTTAAAAGTGTGACAGAGTACAACCTATAGGAAATTGTTATCAGAGCCGGGATGAATTTGATGTAAATGCTGTGTTAAATCAATTGTGAATAAGTGAGGCATCCGGCAGGATACGGGCGCTTCAAATAATCTAAACGCCCCAGCGCCTCGTTCCGGTGCTGGAAAAAAGCGGCAAGCAGTATTTGCCGACGAAGAATCCTGGAGACTTTTTAATGGCAATAAGCACACCGATGCTGGTGACTTTTCTCGTTTATATCTTTGGCATGATACTTATCGGTTTCGTCGCCTGGCGTTCGACGAAAAACTTCGATGACTATATTCTGGGCGGCCGCAGCCTTGGGCCGCTGGTCACTGCGCTGTCGGCGGGGGCATCGGATATGAGCGGCTGGCTGCTGATGGGGTTGCCTGGCGCGATTTTTATCTCAGGTATCTCTGAAAGCTGGATCGCCATTGGCCTGACGCTGGGCGCGTGGATTAACTGGAAACTGGTGGCCGGGCGTTTGCGTGTCCACACCGAAGTGAACAATAACGCGCTGACCTTGCCGGACTATTTCACCGGCCGTTTTGAAGATAACAGCCGCCTGCTGCGGATTATCTCGGCAGTGGTGATTCTGCTGTTTTTCACCATCTATTGTGCTTCTGGCATTGTTGCCGGCGCGCGCCTGTTTGAAAGCACCTTCGGCATGAGCTACGAAACCGCCCTGTGGGCCGGTGCCGCTGCGACGATCATTTACACCTTTATTGGCGGCTTCCTGGCGATCAGCTGGACCGATACGGTACAGGCCAGCCTGATGATTTTCGCGCTGATCCTGACCCCGGTGATTGTCATTATTTCCGTTGGCGGTTTTGGTGATTCGCTGGAAGTGATCAAGCAAAAAAGCATTGAAAACGTCGATATGCTGAAAGGCCTGAATTTTGTCGCCATCGTCTCGCTGATGGGCTGGGGACTGGGATATTTCGGCCAGCCGCATATTCTGGCGCGTTTTATGGCGGCGGATTCCCATCACACTATTGTCCATGCGCGTCGCATCAGTATGACGTGGATGATCCTGTGCCTGGCGGGCGCGGTCGCGGTGGGCTTTTTCGGCATCGCCTATTTCAATGAAAATCCGTCTGCTGCGGGCGCGGTTAACCAGAACGCCGAGCGCGTGTTTATCGAGCTGGCGCAAGTTCTGTTCAACCCCTGGATTGCCGGAGTGCTGCTGTCGGCGATCCTCGCCGCCGTGATGTCAACGCTGAGCTGCCAGTTGCTGGTGTGCTCCAGCGCGATCACTGAAGATTTCTACAAAGCGTTTTTGCGTAAAGGCGCAAGCCAGCGCGAGCTGGTGTGGGTTGGCCGTGCGATGGTGTTGCTGGTGGCGCTGGTGGCGATTGCGCTGGCGGCGAACCCGGAAAACCGCGTGCTCGGCCTGGTGAGCTACGCCTGGGCGGGCTTCGGGGCGGCGTTTGGCCCGGTGGTGCTGTTCTCGGTGATGTGGTCACGCATGACGCGTAACGGTGCGCTGGCCGGGATGATCATCGGTGCGGTGACAGTGATTGTCTGGAAACACTACGCCTGGCTGGATCTGTATGAAATCATTCCGGGCTTTGTTTTCGGCAGCATCGGTATTGTGGTGTTTAGCCTGCTGGGCAAAGCGCCTTCCGCGCAGATGCAGCAGCGGTTTGCCGAGGCAGATGCGCATTACCGCTCTGCGCCGCCATCGCGTTTACAGGCTGAATAAATTACCTCTTATGAAAAACCCGCTGCGGCGGGTTTTTTTATTGCTAAATAGTTGTAATTACGCTGTTATCTCACAACAAATAACAATGAGGATAACAATATGACGTTAAAGACAGGGTTCACTGCACTGATGATGGCGGGTTTACTGGTGGGTTGCGTTTCGCCTGCTGCAAAACAACCGGGTGCGGCAGCACAAACCTGCAAGGCTGAAAACCAGATGCAGCAAACCACGCTCTATTACGGCTTAACCCGCCAGGGCGGCAAAGCGATTACCACGCAGGAGTGGCAGCAGTATGTGGATAACGATGTCACGCCGCGTTTTCGTGACGGGTTGACCACATTTGATGCGCAGGGGCAATGGCTGGGAAGTAACGGGAAAGTATCAAAAGAGCCAAGCAAGGCGCTGATGCTGATCCACAGCGTGGATGCGCAAAGTGATGCGAAAATCGATGCGCTGCGTGATATCTACAAATCACGCTTTGCCCAGGAATCGGTGATGCGTGTCGATCAGCCGGTCTGCGTACAATTCTGATGTAAAGGCCCACTTGCGCGAAGTGGGCCAGTAAATTACAACACCACGCCTGCGAAAGCCGCCGAAAGCAAACTCACCAGCGTTGCGCCGTACACTAAGCGCAGACCAAAGCGGGAAACCGAATTCCCCTGTTGCTCGTTCAGCCCCTTAATTGCCCCCGCCACAATGCCGATAGAGGCAAAGTTGGCGAACGACACCAGGAACACAGAGAGGATACCCAGCCCGCGTGGTGTCATCTGCGCGGCGATTTTTTGTAGCTCAATCATCGCCACAAATTCGTTCGCCACCAGCTTGGTTGCCATAATACTGCCCGCGTGCAGCGCATCGCTCAGCGGAATGCCAATCAGCCATGCCAGTGGATAAAACACATAGCCAAGAAGTTGCTGAAAGCTGATGCCGAACAAGGCGGAGAAGAGGGCGTTGATGGCGCTAATCAGCGCAATAAAGCCAATCAGCATTGCCAGAATAATCATCGCCACTTTGAAACCCGCGAGGATGTACTCCCCGAGCATCTCAAAGAAGCTTTGCGATTCGTTGAGCTTTTCAAGTTTGACCTCGGCTTCCGCTTCCGGGCGCGTCGGGTTAATAACCGACAGCACAATAAAGGTGCTGAACATATTGAGGACCAGCGCGGCGACCACATATTTCGCGTCCAGCATGGTCATATATGCGCCGACAATCGACAACGACACTGTCGACATCGCCGTTGCTGCCATGGTGAACATGCGGCGCGAGGAGAGATCCGCGAGGATGCCTTTATAGGCAATGAAGTTTTCCGACTGGCCGAGGATCAGCGAGCTGACGGCATTAAACGATTCCAGTTTGCCCATGCCGTTCAGTTTTGACAGTAACGTGCCTATCAAACGGATAAAAATAGGCAGAATGCGCCAGTGCTGCAAAATGCCGATCAGCGCGGAAATAAAGACGATAGGGCACAGCACGCCGAGGAAGATAAAGGCCAGCCCTTTTTCGCTCATCCCGCTGAAGACAAAGCTGGTGCCTTCGCCCGCGAATTTCAGCAGTGCTTCAAAGAAACCGGAAACGTATTTAATCAGCGTTAACCCGCTTTGCGCGTGCAGGAAGAACCACGCCAGCGCCAGTTCAATGACAATTAATTGCAGGATGAAGCGAAAACGAATGTGTCGGCGGTCAAAACTCACCAGCCAGGCCAGCGCGAGGATCACCACCAGCGCCAGCAAAAAATGGAAGAAGTTAGTCATGTCTTTAATTTTGCAGGTAAACGAAACGGGGCGTTTATTTAGCCACAGCGCCGGAGTGGGGTAAATATAAAGTTAAAGATTTGTAAGCTATGTTTTTGCTTTATTTCAACTGCTTCCGCATAACGCATAAACCGCACGGTTAGCCTGCTACGCGGTTACATCCAGTTATCATTCTCAACATTTTTCGCTTGAGTTTCCTTGCGCCGTAATGATAATCACTATCAATGCAATTTACTTTTCTTTGCAACCATTGACCGCGCATGACATTAGGGGTTTCCTCCATGTTTGTTCCATTTTTGATTATGTTACGTGAAGGCCTCGAAGCGGCGCTGATCGTCAGCCTGATTGCCAGTTATCTGAAACGTACCCAGCGTGGGCGCTGGATAAACGTGATGTGGATTGGTGTTTTTCTTGCCGCCGCGCTCTGCCTTGGGCTCGGTATTGCGATCAATGAAACTACCGGCGAGTTCCCGCAAAAAGAGCAGGAGCTGTTTGAAGGTATTGTCGCGGCGATAGCCGTAGTGATCCTCACCTGGATGGTGTTCTGGATGCGCAAAGTGTCGCGCAACGTCAAAGTGCAACTGGAGCAGGCGGTCGACAACGCGCTGGCGCGCAGCCATAACCACGGTTGGGCGCTGATCCTGATGGTCTTTTTCGCCGTGGCGCGCGAAGGGCTGGAATCGGTGTTCTTTCTGCTGGCGGCATTCCAGCAGGATGTCGGCGTCTGGCCGCCGCTGGGCGCAGTGCTGGGTCTGACCACGGCGGTGGTGCTCGGTTTCTTGCTTTACTGGGGCGGCGTGCGTCTGAATCTCGGCGCGTTTTTCAAATGGACCAGCCTGTTTATCCTGTTTGTCGCGGCCGGGCTTGCCGCAGGCGCAATCCGCGCGTTTCACGAAGCGGGATTATGGAACCACTTTCAGGACGTGGCCTTCGATTTCAGTAACGTACTCACCACGCATTCCCTCACCGGTACGCTGCTGGAAGGTATTTTTGGTTACCAGGAAACACCAAGCGTCAGCGAAGTGGCGGTCTACTTTATCTATCTGATCCCGGCGCTGGTGATGTTTGTTTTACCGCCTCGCGCGGGGACGCAGCCTTCACGGGCGGCACCGTAATCGCTTTATAGTTACAACATACTAATTAAGGGAAAGGGCATGGCAATTCATTTTCGTCGTAGTGCATTACAGGCCGGGATGGCGGCATTAATCTCCAGTGCTTTCGCGGTGCAGGCTGCAGATATCCCGCAGGTGAAAGTTACGGTTACGGACAAGCAGTGTGAACCGATGAACCTGACGGTGAACGCGGGTAAAACGCAGTTTATTATTCTCAACCACAGCCAGAAAGCGCTCGAGTGGGAGATCCTTAAAGGCGTGATGGTGGTTGAAGAGCGTGAAAATATCGCGCCAGGTTTTAGCCAGAAACTGACGGCCAACCTGCAGCCGGGCGAGTATGAGATGACTTGCGGTCTGTTAACCAACCCGAAAGGTAAGCTGGTGGTGAACGGTGAAGCGACGGCCGATGCGGCAAAAGGTGACGCGCTGCTGAGCCTGAGCGGAGCCATTACCGCGTATAAAGCGTATGTGGTTGCCGAAACGGCGCAGTTGGTTTCCGGCACCAAAGCGTTCACCGATGCGGTAAAAGCGGGCGATATCGAAAAAGCGAAAGCGCTGTACGCGCCGACGCGCCAGCACTACGAGCGTATTGAACCGATTGCTGAGCTCTTCTCCGATCTCGATGGCAGCATTGATGCCCGTGAAGATGATTACGAGCATAAAGCCGCCGATCCGAAATTCACCGGTTTCCACCGTCTGGAAAAAGCCCTGTTTGGTGATAACAGCACCAAAGACATGGGCAAATATGCCGATCAGCTCAACTCAGATGTGGTTGATTTGCAAACGCGCATTAATGAGCTGGCGTTCCCGCCATCCAAAGTGGTCGGTGGTGCAGCCGGTCTGATTGAAGAAGTGGCTGCGAGCAAAATCAGCGGTGAAGAAGATCGCTACAGCCACACCGATCTGTGGGACTTCCAGGCCAACGTTGATGGCGCACAAAAAATCGTTGATTTGCTGCGTCCGCAATTGCAGAAAGATAACGCCGAACTGCTGGCGAAAGTCGATGCCAACTTCAAGAAAGTGGATACCATCCTTGCGAAATACCGCACTAAAGAGGGGTATGAAACCTACGATAAGTTGACCGACGCCGATCGCAATGCGCTGAAAGGGCCGATCACCACACTGGCGGAAGACCTGGCGCAGCTGCGCGGCGTACTGGGGCTGGACTAACACCATGAAGCAAGATGATAACAACGACGTCAGCGAACCTTCCCGGCGCCGTTTATTAAAAAGTATGGGCGCGCTGGGAGGCGCGCTTGCGCTGGCTGGCGGATGCCCGGTAGCACATGCGGTAACACCAAAGAGCGCTCCGGGGACGCTTTCGCCTGATGCGCGTATGGAGAAGCAGCCTTTCCTGGGCGCGCATCAGGCCGGTATTTTGACGCCACAGCAGGCGTCAATGATGCTGGTGGCGTTTGACGTGCTGGCTGCTGATAAAGCCGACCTTGAACGGTTGTTCCGCTTATTAACGCAGCGCATTACCTTTCTGACCACTGGCGGCCCGGCTCCGGATACCCCGAACCCACGCTTACCGCCGATGGACTCCGGGATTCTTGGGGCGTATATCGCGCCGGATAACCTGACGATGACGGTTTCCGTAGGCGAATCGCTGTTCGATCAACGTTTTGGTTTGCGCGCGCAGATGCCGAAAAAGCTGCAAAAGATGACGCGTTTCCCTAACGATTCGCTTGATGCGGCGCTGTGTCACGGCGACTTGCTGATCCAGATTTGTGCCAACACACAGGACACGGTGATTCATGCGCTGCGTGACATCATTAAGCACACGCCGGATTTACTCAGCGTGCGCTGGAAGCGGGAAGGGTTTATCTCCGACCATGCAGCGCGCAGCAAAGGCAAAGAGACGCCGGTTAACCTGCTGGGCTTTAAAGATGGCACTGCCAACCCGGACAGCAGCAATAATACGCTGATGAACGAGGTGGTGTGGGTGACGAAAGAGCAGGGCGAACCGGCGTGGGCGGTGGGCGGCAGTTACCAGGCGGTGCGTATTATCCAATTCCACGTGGAGTTTTGGGATCGCACACCGCTGAAAGAGCAGCAGACCATTTTCGGGCGTGATAAGCATTCCGGCGCGCCGCTGGGCATGAAAAATGAGCATGACGTCCCGGATTACGCCAGCGATCCGGACGGTGATGTCATAGCCCTCGACAGCCATATTCGTCTGGCGAACCCGCGGACGAAAGAGACGCAGTCCAGCTTGATGATGCGGCGTGGTTACAGTTACTCGCTCGGCGTGACCAACTCCGGTCAGCTGGATATGGGGCTGTTATTCGTCTGTTATCAGCATGATCTGGAAAAAGGCTTTCTGACGGTGCAAAAACGTCTGAACGGCGAGGCGCTGGAAGAGTACATTCGTCCGATTGGCGGCGGTTACTTCTTTGCGTTGCCCGGCGTACAAGCAGCAAACCGCTATCTGGCGCAATCTCTGCTCGAAGCGTGAAGATCCTATCCTGCCCGCTATCGGGCAGGATATTCTGTTATCTGTTGCATCCTGACATACTTTTTCTGCCATCCAGATATCATTTTTTCGTATGAGAAAGTATCTGTTATCTTTCTGTAATATTCATAACCGAGACTCTGTTCAACGACGCAGGGGTCATGCGCGTTATGGTTTCGTAAAAATAATGTTGCAATGATGCTAATCTTTGATGTAATTAGTGAGAGCGTTATCCCCTGCGGTGATGAAGTTTTTCTGGAGATCGCGGATGGTAAAGTCCAGTAGCGGACAGACAAAAAGACCACGCAAAACCCGGCACGGAGGTGCGACCTCCGGCAGCGACTTCTTCACCCCTGAATTTTCCTCCTTCTTTTTCATTCCTGATGTTGACGATGTGGCAGCCGATGCTGTTCGTCGCGTTGGCACGTCATTTTCAAAGGCAAGTCATGGCTTACAAGGAAGCCAACCCTCAGACGTTTGTGCGCATAATCGCGTCGATAGCGACGTGTGTGATGTAAACCAACAACTCAAGGTGCTATCCATGGGAAGACAAAAAGCAGTGATCAAAGCTCGTCGTGAAGCGAAACGCGTGCTGAGACGTGATTCACGCAGCCATAAACAACGTGAAGAAGAGTCGGTCACCTCGCTTGTGCAGATGAGTGGCGTAGAAGCAATTGGCATGGCGCGGGACAGCCGTGATACTTCTCCAATTGCAGCGCGTAATGAAGCTCAGGCGCACTACCTGAATGCTATCGAGAGTAAACAACTGATCTTTGCAACCGGCGAAGCCGGCTGCGGGAAAACGTGGATCAGCGCGGCGAAAGCGGCGGAAGCCCTGATCCATAAGGACGTGGACAGGATTATTGTAACCCGACCGGTTCTGCAGGCCGACGAAGATCTCGGTTTCTTACCCGGTGATATTTCGGAGAAGTTCGCTCCCTATTTCCGGCCCGTCTACGACGTGCTGTTGAAACGCCTGGGGGCGTCCTTTATGCAATACTGCCTGCGACCAGAGATCGGTAAGGTGGAAATCGCGCCGTTCGCCTATATGCGTGGACGTACCTTTGAAAATGCGGTGGTCATTCTCGACGAGGCTCAGAATGTCACGGCTGCGCAAATGAAAATGTTTTTAACGCGCCTCGGGGAGAACGTGACCGTTATTGTCAACGGTGATATTACCCAGTGTGACCTGCCATCCGGTGTGAAATCGGGTTTGAGCGACGCGCTGGCACGTTTTGAGGAAGATGAGATGATTGGCGTTGTACGCTTTAATAAAGACGACTGCGTACGCTCCGCGCTCTGCCAGCGCACGCTGAAAGCGTACGACTGACGGCGTTGATAGTTAGCGTTAAAACCCGGGAAACCGGGTTTTATTTTTTGCGGGGGGCAAACAGGCCGCGCTCTAACCCCGTCACCGATCTTCATCCCCTTGTGATAGGCGTAAAAGGCCACCTTTCCAGGCAAGCTCCTCTTTGAAAGGTGATGGCCGCGAACGGAACAAAACCATTACGGCTCAATAAGGACGTATAAATAACCGGATCCGTGTCGCGCCAGCTGACTGCGTGAGCCTGTTTTTCCAGCGAATGATTAAGCATTTGAAATGTGCAATATGTAATTCAACAGAACCTGACCGATGCTTTTGCCTGCGGTAATTATGTGTTTCAGCGCTTTTCTCGCCGCCAGGAGGTTGTGGTCAGTTAAGATCCGCTTCGCTTGCCGCAACACGCACGTATTCTTTGAGGATTGATGACTGATATTTTCCGGGGGCGTTCTTTATAAAATGGCTATCCCTGCTGCCGGAGCCCCTAAGGGAGGGGATATCTGGCACGTCATCACTCTTATCCCTGTGTTCACCCTGCCTGGTCTGGAGTGCTTTTTCTCCCTTACAAAAATCGCAGATCCGTACAGGATTTGCTGTCTGTTGATGAATCCATATTGATATCAGCGCGTTACATTTTCTTACGCAAAGCTGCCTTGATGAAATAATAACGCAATTGAATTAATGAAAAGTGAACGATGCCTGTTGCCGCTTTATCATGGTACTGGCTTACTGGTGATCCCGGAGGCACTTTTCAACCACGATGGGTCACGCAATTGGGTATCTGAAGAGCGCGTGCGCGCTGGAACGTCATGTGCTGCTTATAACAAAGCTCTTACATCCAGAAATGAAATAGTAACCATTGGTTATATTTGCGCAGGTAAATTAGTCCTGGCGCCATTTTAGAGGGATGATGATGAAGATTTTCGTATCGACACTCTGTATGTCCGGAAGTTTTTTTACGGGAGCCTCTGCGCCCATTTGTCTCAGTGCCCTTTCATCACTCTTAAGCGAACGCATGGCGTTAATGAGAGACGTTGCAGCCTGCAAAGCGAAGTACCATTTGCCGGTGGAGGATTTAGCCCGGGAACAAAAAGTGCTGTCGCAGGCGCGAAGCACTGCGCGCGAGGCTGGGCTGGAACCGAAGTCCGTAGAGCCGTTTATCAGTGCGCTGATGAATGCGGGAAAAGCGATACAGTATCGCTATCTGGCAGACTGGTTGCCTCGACCAGAATCATTTGTCACCCTCCTGGATCTTGATGGGATCAGACGGCGTATTAATGAACTGGACAAGCATCTGCTAATGGCTATAAGTCAGCGGCTTCGGGCAGGGACGCTCTCTTATACCGACCGGGCTGTGCTGGCGGAGAAAACAGTGTCCCCAAATCTTACTGACGCTGAGAAGGATAATTTACTGGATACCATGCGCTTTATTCAGCGTGCCCCGCAGGCACCCGATGCAGGGATAACCTGAAAGACAACATCACGATCTTACAAATATGCACCGAACCGATTGCTCCGTGCCGGTAAAAAGCAATATCAGTGATATTCACACTATTAATGAGGTTATGCTGCGAGCATTGATTAGATAATGTTATTGTGTCCAGGTTTAATTTTATAAAGATAAACTTATCTAATGAAAATTAGAGCGTCACTGTTTACGTTCTCGACTTTTATTTTACTTTGTTGCACTGTCGTTTACTTTTATGCCTCTGGATAACAACACTAATTATATGAAGTGAAACTAATGGCATTAATAACTATTTGCGGAGTGAACATGGGATATGACGCGCGTAATTTTATTAACTCTATCGTTAAAAATTTTAAAGAATCCATTGGAATAATGAACGTGTTGTTACTGGAACCTGATGAGCCCGACGCTTTGCGCTTATTGTACCTAAAACTGGACGTTATCAGGGCAGGCATTGAGCAGGATGTCCGCATGTTAACCAAAGCCCGTCTGGACAGCAACGCCGCACTTTGCCTTTACCAGGTACATAATGCGTTAAATGCTTTGAACTATTGCATTGGGATTGTCAGAAATATCCCGTTAAATCAGCAGTTTTATTACGATTTAGAAGATCTAAAGCGTATTGTGAACACTCTTGATGCAACATCCGGACGTGTTTTTACTAAACGGGATGGTAATGAGTACACATAAAGAGATATCTGTATTGCATGAAGTTAAAACGAAAGCAGCATGAAAAACCAATGCGGTTTGCTAAATCTCTTTCGCTTTAAGTGTAATGAATTAATACTGATTGATAATCGTGGAAATAAAAAAGGGGAAACATCTTATCACTTTTTCTCCGCTGAACTTAAACGCCAATTCAACTAAGTACGAATTCGGCAGTTTTTTATCGCAGCACTTTAACCATACTTCAACAATGCTAATGTCGGGATGATTATGTTTTCTCTGCTCCGTAATGTGAAAGGAATAATTGCCAGCCTCATTGTTTTCCCGGTATCAGGGTTCAGCGCGATGCTATTGGCCCAGAATAACGCTGATATGCCAGAACCAGTGCTGCCCGCGCATATCTGCGCAAGGCTGGCTTCTTCGTCAGGAGACGATACCCGACGGCTTCAGGCGGCGATGGATAACTGCCCTCGGGGTGAGGCATTACAACTCCTTGCGGGTCGTTTCTCCAGTGGACCGCTGACCATGAAGTCTGGCGTCACACTCTGGATCTCGCGGGGGGCAATGCTGGTTGCGAATAGTGACCCACGTGTTTATGACAAAAATGGCCATTGTGGCACGGTCGATCATAAAGGGAATGGCTGTCGGCCCTTTATTCTTTTTAAAAGCACGGACGGGGGCGGCATTGTCGGGGAGGGCGTTATTGATGGGCAGGGCGGTAAACCGATACAAGGACAGGAAGAGTCATGGTGGCAACTGGCTCGCCGCGCGCAGACGGAAGGCGGGGCGCAGAATGTTCCTCGCCTGATTGAAATAGAAGATGCCTCGCATATTATTTTTCACGGCATCACACTGCGAAATTCGCCTGGATTCCATGTCACGCTGAAAAACGTCCAGGATGCGACGTTCTGGGGCGTGCGTATTGATACCCCGGTGAATGCCCGTAACACCGACGGAATTGATCCCATTTCGTCGCAGAATATCCTCATCGCCCACAGCTTCATCAGAACCGGTGACGATAATGTGGCAATTAAAGCGGGCGCAGGCGGCGCCACGCGTCATGTGGTTTTGGTGGATAACCATTTTTACTGGGGACACGGGATGTCGATTGGTAGCGAAACGCTTGGCGGTGTCAGTGACATTCGGGTTCGTGATTTGACGCTTGACGGCACAACCTCGGGGCTGCGTATCAAAAGTGACATCAGCCGGGGCGGCGTTGTCAGCGATGTGCGCTACGAAAATGTTTGTATGCGGGGGAATCGCCGGCCGCTTGACTTTGATACCCGATATGATGCGCATGCGATCGGTAACAACATTCCCGTCTACCTCGATATCTCCCTGAGTCATATTGCCGGCGAAACCGGCCAGTTGGTACTACGCGGTTATGACGCCGTTCATCCTCTGCAATTTGCCCTGAACGGCGTGTCTTTCAACAACACTGCCCGTTGGCTTATTGAATCGGCGAAGATCGTCATTGGCCCCGACGGTGTCACACCTGCGCCGCCGGGAGAAACATCGTTACCACGATCGGCTGTCCCGGCGGATTGCGCAAAAAACTGGATCCCTTTCCCGATGACGGATGCATCTGAAGACTAAAAGGCACGCGAATGAAGTCTACTGGTGCTGATTATGCTGACAGTTCATAAACAGAGCATTATTTGGCACAGTCAGCGATGGCGGGAACAACAGCCCTCCTGCAAAGGAGGGCTGTTTGTTATCAGCAATCTTCGATGATCAAATACGCTGCGTTTACCGGACCATGAACGCCCACGACTTTTATCAGTTCAATGTCCGCTGTTGAACTGGGTCCTCCGATCAGGTTGATACAGGAAGGCATCCGCTCACCCGCCAGCGCTTTTTGATGTAGCGTTTGCGCCAGTTGTGACACGCGAGGAAGAATATTGCTTTTGCGCAACACAAAAATAGAGGAGGCGGGTAACAAACTCAGGGCTCTGCCGCGTTCAGGCGCAGAGAAAAGCACGACACCGCCCGATTCGGTTAAGCCATATTCTGCGTACACCACCCCAATTTTCGCCAGCTCAGCCTTGCGGATATTCTCTTCGCCTTTGGCCGGATCCCAGATGAAGGCATCATAAACTTCTTCAAGACGATGAGTGATGCCCAGCTCTTTCAACCGTGCATCGCCGCTGATGACAATTGGCTGACCGCCATATTTTTCGCATAAATTCAGCACGGCTTCGCCAGCCTTTTCCTCGCGGGTCAACTCACAGTGCGCCAGCATTACCGTTGAGGCGACATGGATAAATTCATCACAGCGTTGCTGTGGGCTTAGCCCGGTGAGACGTGTTTGCGCGTAGTTGTTAACAGGTGGCATTGCCTGCTCAGGCTGGTAACGAATCTCCCTTCCCAGTGCCTGGCTAATGGTGGTCAAAAATGCCATTCGGTTATCCATTCTTTTTCCCCTGCGCCTGATGTTTTTTGAACCAGCTACGAAAACTTTCGCCATCCGCTTCCGGCAGGTCACGCGCTTGCGTCCAGTCGCCGATCGCACCGATGTTGAGCGGTGTTTTGCCCCCTTTGATAAACCAACTGGCCACCTGCGCCCCGGCAATCATGCCGACTTTCCACAATCCTGGATGACTGTTGGCGTAGGCGAACATTTTCATCGCCCGCTGTTCCGCTTTAGGCGTTAACCCTTCCTCTGCCATCACCCGTCGATGGCGAAGGATCAGTTTGGACAGGGGAATTTGTACCGGGCAGACGCTATCGCACGCAGTACACAGCGAACAGGCATAGGGAAGATCTTTGAAATCTTTATATCCGCCGAGTAAGGGGGAGATGACCGCACCAATCGGACCTGGATAGATAGAACCGTAACCATGTCCGCCGATATGGCGATACGCGGGGCAGGTATTCATACACGCGCCGCAACGGATACAGCGCAACACATCGCGAAAATCGGATCCCAGCACCGCCGAGCGACCATTATCAATAATGACCAGATGGAACTCTTCCGGCCCATCCACGTTATCCGCCTCGCGGGGCCCTGTAAGCCAGGTGTTATAACCGGTCAAACGCGCCCCTACCGCGCTGCGGGCGAGCATCGTAATGAGAACATCCACTTCTTCAAACGTTGGCGCAATACGCTCCATCCCCATCACGGCGATATGCGTTTTCGGTAGCGTCGTGCACATCCGGGCATTGCCTTCATTGGTGACCAGACACACAGAGCCTGTTTCAGCCACTGCGAAATTACAACCGGTGACGCCGACTTCTGCGCTCAGGAATTCCTGGCGGATCTTCTGGCGGATAAACAGGGTCATGGCCTCCGGGGTTTCCGGGCCGTCATAACCGAGATGTTCATGCAGGACGCGGCGGATCTGATGGCGGTCTTTATGGATAGCGGGAACGACGACATGCGACGGCGGGTCCTGATCCAACTGCAGAATATACTCGCCAAGATCGGTTTCAATGACCTGGATACCGGCATCCTGCAGTACCGCGTTCATGCCAATCTCTTCGGTCACCATCGATTTGGACTTCACCACTTTGCGGGCGTTTTTGGCCTGCGCCACCTTTAAAATGTAGCGCGTGGCGTCTTCTTTTGTTTTCGCAAAGAAAACGTGACCGCCATTTTCCGTAACTTTCTCTGAAAGCTGATACAGATAGGCGTCCAGATTATCCAGAACGTGTTCACGGATCTGACTGGCGCGCTCGCGCCACTCTTCCCAGTTGCCCAGTTCTTCAACCATACGCTGGCGATTAATGCCAATTCGTTGCTGCGCGTTCGCGACCGCTTTACGCATAATAGGATCGTCTAACTGCTGGCGGATCCGTGATTTAAAATCTGCATTGCTGGTTTTTAAAGACACGATGTTCTCCTCCCGTTAGCGGCTCATCAGCACTTCGGCAATATGCATAACTTTCACATTTCGGCCTTCGCGCTGAAGACGCCCGCCAATATTCAGCAGGCAACTGACATCCGCGCCAATCAGATACTCTGGCTGCGCATCCATCAAATGTGCCGTTTTTTCCTTCACCATCTCGCCAGAAATTTCTGCCATTTTTACGGAAAAGGTGCCGCCAAAACCGCAGCAGGTTTCCTGCTCGGCAAAGGGAAGCAGCTCCAGACCTTTAACATGATTCAGAAGTGTCAGTGGCTCTTGCGTAACACCCAGCTTGCGGGAAAGGCTACAGGAAGGATGGTAAACGGCTTTCCCTGGCAGACTCGCACCGACGTCGACAACGCCAAGTTTATTGACGATAAAAGAGGTGAGATCGTGCATTCTGGCGGCCACTTTTTCGGCGCGCAGCGCCCATTCAGGCTCGTCGGTCAGATACCCTGGGTAGCTTTTGATGGCGTACGTGCAGGAGCCTGCTGGGGAAATAATCGGATCATCGTTTTCCTCCAGCGCGGCGATCAGGTTTTTCATGCCCGGGATCGCTTCTTTTGTATAACCGCTGTTCATGGCTGGCTGACCGCAGCACCCCTGTTTTTCAGGGAAGGTGACCTGGCAGCCGAGTTGTTCGAGCAATAACACCGAGTCGCGCGCCATCCGCGATTTCAACGCATCACCAATACAGGTGACGTAAAAATTGACGTTCATTGGAAACTCCATTGCTTTTTATCGAGTAGCGTTATTCCGCGATGCGGTGGCGTCAGGCCATAAACCAGTAATAGAAAAGGCCGACCTTAAGCCCAAGAATGAAGATGTAAGCGGCACAGTACTTCATGGTGCCAGTCATAATCGTGCTGCCCTGACCCTCCATTCGCGTGGCGGAGACGGCGATGGCAATACTTTGCGGGGAGATCATTTTCCCGCCGGTCGCCCCGGCGGTATTGGCCGCGGCGAGCCAGTTCGGATCAATATGCAGTTTTTCCGCCGCCATGGTTTGCAGCTTGCCGAACAGGACGTTGGAGTTGGTATCGCTGCCGGTGACAAAGGTGCCAAGCGCGCCAATAACCGGTGATATAAAGACAAACGCGCCGCCGGTGAGATGCACCATTGTTTGTGCCAGCGTGGAAATGAGCCCGCTGACATCCATCACGGTCGCCAGCGCGACGATTGCCATAATCGCGATAATGGAGTTTTTAAGCTGAAGAAGGGTTTCGACAAATACCTGCAACATTCCTTTTGCTGACGCCCCCTGGATAAAGCCGCCAATGAGGGTTGCAAAGATGATAAGCATGCCGGGAGTGGCGAGCCATTCCACCTTGAGCGTGAGTATTTGACCATTTGCCAGCGGGAAGTGCAGCACCGACGCAATCTGTGAAACGGCTGCTTTAATGCCAGGAAAAAGCGGTGAGCAGAGCAGAATGAAAACAAACATCAATATATAAATGGAGCAGGTTCTGAGCAGCACCACCGGAGAGCGCGGCGCGGTTTCCGCTTTATGTTTATTATCGACCCGCCATTCAGGTTCGGTCTTGCCGTTGCGCGCACGGCCAGCCAGCGCCACCACAATCAGGCTCACCAGACTGCCCGCAAAGGCAGGCAATTCCGCCCCGAGGTGAATGGCGACGAAGTACTGTGGGATCAGCGTTGCCACGCCGCACAGCAACGTAATGCCGAACACGCCACGGATAGCCCGAACGCCGCCGCCAATGACGCAAATGATCACAAACGGCAGCAGGATGTTGAACGCGGCCAGTTGCATGATGATGGTGCCGCCGAGGGCGTTAACCGGTAAATGCACCTGTTCGGCAAGTATCGTGACGGGAATACCGACAGCACCAAACGCCGTGGGCACGGTATTGGCAACCAGCGAAGCGATAGCGGCTTTCAGGGGCGGAAAACCAAGCGTAATCAGAATACCGATAGGAATAGCGACTGCGGTCCCGTAACCGGCTGCCGCTTCCAGAAAACCGCCAAAGCACCAGGAAATCAGCAGCACCTGAATGCGTTTATCGTCGCTGATGCCGATAAGAACATCCCGCAAGATGTTAAGTGCGCGGGTCGCTTGCATCACGTTGTAACTGAAAATCGCCCCCAGGATCACAATCACAATTGGCCAGAGACCTTTGAGGGCGCCGTATGTCAGGGCGGCGCGCAACGTTTCTGTTGGCATCTGCCAGAATACCATCGTCAACCCGCACGTTAATGCGAGCGTAATGAGCACGGAATAATGAATCGGTGTTTTCACTTTCAGTATTAAAAAAACCATAAGCATGAGCGGAACGAGGCCCAGCGCAAAAAGGAGGTATTCGGGCATTATCAAGTCCTGTTTTTAAATGTCGGTTGTTTTGTGTGACAAATGACAGGACGTGTTTATAACCGACTGTGTGCAGAGAAAACGTTCGAATGGATCGCTTCAGCAAATAAAAAAACTAAAAAAACCAACAAAAGATACGCATATATTTAAAGGTTGTTAATTTTTATTTAAATTTAGATACCACGATTAACCAATATAACAATATAGGGGTAGTTAAATTTAAACCCGGCATCATCCAGGCAAACCGGGTAAATATTGCGCTTAATTGTCCATTTTATTTTTAACGAACGTCGACAAACATGAAGATATGCAGGTGAAAATATCACCATGGATAAGCTCGTTTTCCGGCTCACAAGCGCATTACCGTTATGACGCTGGTTAAATCTGCAACCCCATCAAAGAGATCGACCGCGAAGCGGGGTTACATGTACTGGGAAATCTGATGGTGTTGACACGTCTGGTAGCAAAAAGATCACAGACGCTGATGACGATGACTTATTAAAACTTTTCTGCTGCCTGTAACACGCAGAAGAATTTCAGGTTAGGAAACATTATTTAATCCGTGGATCTTTGCGCAACGGGTGAGTTTAGCCGCGGGATTAATATCAAAGTAACGACTCGTGTGTGTCAGTGGAGGGGATTATTCGGCTAATTACGGCAAGTTGTTTGGCCTGGGAGATGAAATTCTCAGAAGGAGAAGAGGGTCGGGATAAAGTTTTTAGCGGAAAAAATAAGGGGGGCGCAAAATGATGATGCGGTTTGTAAATAATTACCGCCACTTTTCTTCATATCAGCGATAACACTTAAGCCGTGCAAGCAGTGCCGATTTTTTCAATGCGGCTATTTTGATGCAACGTCAAACCGCATGTGCCTGGCTGCCCGTAATATCGCTGGCCTGCAGTTATCAGGCCGACGATTTCATCCTGAACGCGTGTGCGAAAACCACGACGTGTTATGAGGATTGCTGGCGTAATTGCTGCGCCTGAGGGCAGCCGATACTGCGACGCCATGCGCCGGGTGCCTGGCCATACTGGCGCTTGAAACTGCGGTTGAAGGACTGCTGGGAGTCAAAGCCTAACGCAATCGCCACGTTCAGAATCGGCTCGTCGCTGTGGGTTAAGCGCTCAATCGATTTTTGCAGTTTTTGCGCGCGGATATACTCGGCGAGACGGTAACCCGTATGCTCTTTGAAGAGGCGCTGGAGGTGCCATTTCGAATAGCCGGCTCGCCTGGAGACAGTTTCAATGTCCAGACGACTTTCCAGGTTGTTGTCGATCCAGTCGAGTAAATCGTGAATAAATGCGCCAGTGTTCATCTTGTTATCCTCACGCCGCTTATTTAAAAGCATCTTTGTCTGTTGCATTTAAAAGTGGCCTGTTTTCGCATTAATTGCAAGTTTTATTGTTGCATTTAAATCCTTGCCAGAAACGCGACTTTTCCCCCTGACTCAAACAGCACATAAAGTGTATCAATTATTCTTGCACTAAATTTAGCGCCTCCCTACAATCCCCGCGATAGTGTATTGGCAACTGTTACAGTTTTGTGGCGATGAACGGCACAAATGGCCTGAAGCCAGCCCGGACAAAGGAAGTTGCGTAGCGTCTCCCCGCTGCGTCTTGCCCGGCGGCTACAATTAGCGGAATAAAAATAATGAGCCTGCAGAAACCTTGGGTTAACTTTCATCTGAATGCACTGGGAGCGATGTTGCTCTCCGTCGTGCTCGTCGGATGCGATAACGGTGTCGCGCAAAATGCCGTGCCACAAGCTCCCGCCGTCAGCGCCGCTGACGTGGTAGTGAAATCTATTAGCCAGTGGGATAGTTTTAATGGTCGGATTGAAGCGGTGGAGAGTGTTCAACTGCGCCCCCGCGTCTCCGGCTACATTGATAAAGTGAATTACACCGACGGCCAGGAAGTGAAAAAGGGCCAGGTGCTGTTCACCATTGATGACAGAACCTACCGCGCCGCGCTGGAACA
The DNA here is from genome assembly GCF_000300455.3 of Kosakonia sacchari SP1. Classification (NCBI taxonomy): domain Bacteria; kingdom Pseudomonadati; phylum Pseudomonadota; class Gammaproteobacteria; order Enterobacterales; family Enterobacteriaceae; genus Kosakonia; species Kosakonia sacchari. Next base: position 3,018,870 of record NZ_CP007215.2, on the reverse strand, counting down.
GGCGCAGGCGACGCTGGCGAGAGCCAAAACGCAGGCCAGCCTGGCGCAAAGTGAGGCTAACCGTACCGATAAATTAATCAACACCCACCTGGTTTCCCGTGAAGAGTGGGAGCAGCGCCGTTCGGTCGCCGTTCAGGCGCAGGCCGACATTCGCGCCGCGCAGGCGGCTGTTGACGCCGCGCAACTTAACCTGGATTTCACCAAAGTGACCGCGCCTATCGATGGTCGCGCCAGCCGGGCATTGATCACCAGCGGTAATCTGGTCACTGCGGGTGACAGCGCCAGCGTACTCACCACGCTGGTCTCCCAGAAAACCGTTTACGTCTACTTTGACGTGGATGAGTCAACCTACCTCCACTATCAAAACCTCGCCCGCAGCGGGCAGGGGGCGTCCAGTAATCACCTGGCGCTGCCGGTAGAAATTGGCCTGGTCGGTGAGGATGGCTACCCGCATCAGGGCAAAGTGGATTTTCTGGATAATCAGTTAACGCCGAGTACCGGCACGATCCGCATGCGCGCGCTGTTGGATAACGCGCAGCGTCAGTTCACACCGGGGCTGTTTGCCCGCGTACGTCTGCCGGGTAGCGCTGAATTCAAAGCCACGCTTATTGACGACAAAGCTGTGCTGACCGATCAGGATCGCAAATATGTTTATATCGTTGATAAAGAGGGGAAAGCGCAGCGTCGTGATATCACGCCGGGGCGTCTTGCTGCCGGTTTACGCATCGTGCAGAAGGGGCTGAACCCTGGCGATAAAGTCATCGTCGATGGTTTACAAAAAGTGTTTATGCCGGGGATGCCGGTTAACGCGAAAACAGTGGCCATGAACGCCAGCCCCGCTCTCAACTGATCCCTTATCTGAGAATCCGACACATGGACTTTTCCCGCTTTTTTATCGACAGGCCGATTTTCGCCGCGGTGCTGTCGATTCTGATTTTTGTCACAGGATTGATCGCTATCCCGCTGTTGCCGGTGAGCGAATATCCTGACGTCGTTCCGCCAAGCGTGCAGGTGCGTGCGGAGTATCCAGGCGCCAACCCGAAAGTGATTGCCGAGACGGTGGCGACGCCGCTGGAAGAAGCAATCAACGGCGTTGAAAACATGATGTACATGAAATCTGTCGCAGGCTCCGACGGCGTGCTGGTGACTACCGTCACTTTCCGTCCGGGGACAGATCCCGATCAGGCACAGGTTCAGGTACAAAACCGCGTATCGCAGGCCGAGGCACGTTTGCCGGAAGATGTGCGGCGTCTGGGCATCACTACCCAGAAACAATCACCGACGCTGACGCTGGTGGTGCATCTGTTTTCGCCCAACGGTAAATACGATTCACTCTATATGCGTAACTACGCGACGCTAAAAGTGAAGGATGAACTGGCGCGTCTGCCCGGTGTCGGCCAGATTCAGATTTTCGGCTCGGGCGAATACGCGATGCGCATCTGGCTGGATCCCAATAAAGTGGCGGCGCGCGGCTTAACTGCCTCGGATGTGGTGACGGCGATGCAGGAGCAAAACGTGCAGGTTTCCGCCGGGCAACTTGGCGCGGAGCCGCTGCCGAAAGAGAGCGATTTCCTGATCTCGATTAACGCTCAGGGGCGTCTGCACACGGAAGAAGAGTTTGGCAATATTGTGCTGAAAACGGCGCAAGACGGTTCGGTCGTTCGCCTGCGCGATGTGGCGCGTATTGAAATGGGTTCGGGCAGCTATGCGCTGCGTTCTCAGCTTAATAATAAAGACGCGGTCGGGATCGGTATCTTCCAGTCTCCGGGCGCGAACGCCATCGATTTGTCTAACGCGGTGCGCGCCAAAATGAACGAACTGGCCACGCGTTTCCCGGAAGATATGAAATGGGCGGCACCTTACGATCCGACTGTGTTTGTTCGCGATTCCATTCGCGCGGTTGTGCAAACGCTGCTGGAAGCTGTAGTGCTGGTGGTGCTGGTGGTGATCCTGTTCCTGCAAACCTGGCGCGCGTCGATTATTCCGCTGATCGCGGTGCCGGTATCGGTCGTGGGAACGTTCAGCATTCTCTACCTGCTCGGCTTTTCGCTTAATACCCTGAGCTTGTTCGGGCTGGTACTGGCGATCGGTATCGTGGTGGATGACGCCATCGTGGTGGTGGAAAACGTCGAGCGAAATATCGAAGAGGGGCTTGCTCCGCTCGCGGCGGCGCATCAGGCGATGCGTGAAGTGTCCGGGCCGATTATCGCGATTGCGCTGGTGCTGTGCGCGGTGTTTGTGCCGATGGCGTTTCTCTCCGGCGTAACCGGTCAGTTCTATAAACAGTTTGCGGTGACAATCGCGATTTCGACGGTGATCTCTGCCATCAACTCGCTGACGCTCTCTCCAGCTCTGGCCGCTTTGCTGTTGAAGCCGCACGGCGCACCGAAAGACTTCCCGACGAGGCTTATTGACCGTCTGTTTGGTTGGCTTTTCCGTCCGTTTAACCGCTTTTTCCATCGTAGCTCGAACGGTTATCAGGGGCTGGTGGGCAAAACGCTTGGTCGACGTGGTGCGGTGTTTGTCGTTTATGTTCTGCTGCTCTGTGCCGCTGGCGTGATGTTTAAAGCCGTACCCGGCGGATTTATTCCGACGCAGGATAAGCTCTATTTAATTGGCGGCGTGAAGATGCCGGAAGGCTCTTCGCTGGCCCGTACCGATGCGGTGATCCGCAAAATGAGCGAAATCGGTATGAATACCGAAGGCGTGGATTATGCGGTCGCTTTTCCTGGGCTTAACGCGTTGCAGTTCACCAACACGCCAAATACCGGGACGGTCTTTTTTGGCCTGAAACCGTTCGATCAGCGTAAACATACCGCGGCGGAAATTAACGCTGAGATCAACGCTAAAATCGCGCAAATCCAGCAGGGCTTTGGATTCTCCATTTTGCCGCCGCCGATTTTAGGGCTGGGTCAAGGTTCTGGCTATTCGCTGTACATCCAGGATCGCGCCGGTCTTGGCTATGGCGCGCTGCAAAGCGCGGTGAATACGATGTCTGGTGCGATTATGCAGACGCCGGGGATGCATTTCCCCATCTCAACCTACCAGGCTAACGTTCCGCAGCTGGATGTGCAGGTTGATCGTGATAAGGCGAAAGCGCAGGGCGTGTCGCTGACCGATCTGTTCGGTACGCTGCAAACCTATCTGGGCTCGTCTTATGTGAACGATTTCAACCAGTTCGGCCGCACCTGGCGCGTGATGGCGCAGGCCGACGGGCCGTTCCGCGACAGTGTGGAAGATATTGCGAATTTGCGCACCCGTAATAATCAGGGAGAAATGGTGCCGATCGGCAGTATGGTGAATATCAGCACCACTTACGGGCCGGATCCGGTGATTCGTTACAATGGTTATCCGGCGGCGGATCTCATTGGTGATGCCGATCCTCGCGTTCTCTCTTCCTCACAGGCGATGACGCAACTGGACGGGATGTCTAAGCAGATACTGCCGAACGGGATGAATATTGAATGGACGGACCTGAGCTACCAGCAGGCCACTCAGGGGAATACGGCGCTGATTGTCTTCCCGGTCGCGGTTCTGCTGGCGTTTCTCGTGCTGGCGGCGCTGTATGAAAGCTGGACGCTGCCGCTGGCGGTGATCCTTATCGTTCCGATGACGATGCTCTCCGCGCTGTTTGGCGTCTGGCTGACAGGTGGCGATAACAACGTGTTCGTGCAGGTTGGTCTGGTGGTACTGATGGGGCTGGCATGTAAAAACGCGATTCTTATCGTGGAGTTTGCCCGCGAGCTGGAAATTCAGGGGAAAGGGATCATGGAAGCGGCGCTGGAGGCGTGCCGCCTGCGTTTACGCCCGATTGTGATGACCTCCATCGCCTTTATTGCCGGCACTATTCCGCTGATCCTCGGTCACGGCGCGGGTGCAGAAGTGCGCGGCGTCACCGGGATCACGGTGTTCTCCGGTATGCTGGGGGTGACGCTGTTTGGTCTGTTCTTAACACCGGTGTTTTACGTTACGCTGCGTAAATTCGTGACGCGCGGTAAACCGGTAAATGACGTTTTGCCTGCGTAATTTGTTGCAGATACAAAAAAACCGCCTTCATTGTGAAGGCGGTTTTTTTTCGTAATAAGCAAATAATTAAGACGTTTTTTTATACTGAGCGATAAGTTCCGGCACCGGATCCCAGCCGTTGGTATCGGCTTTTTTCACCTCTTCCAGCGCGCTTGCCACAGTATGGCGCGCTAATACCTGTAACGACGCCTGCTCCGCTTCTTCGGCGATAGACTTGAAGTACCAGCAGGCGTTGGCGCTGACCACGCAGCGGGCCGGTACGTCAGGACGCGACGCCCACAGTTTTTTATCTTCGATAACGGAAAGGTAGATATCGCGCAGGGTGATCTCTTCCGCCGGGCGGCCAAGGTGAATAGACCCGTTGCGGCCAAGCGTTGAGACGATAATGCCGTCACGCGTGAGCGGCACCATTAATTTGCGGATAAAGCTCGGATTCGCTTCCAGGCCGTAGGCCAGAATCGCACTCGTCGAACGTTCACCCACTTGCTCCGCCATCGCTACGCTGAGAACCATCTGCAAAGCTGTCGGGAAGCGGTAATCTAACATTTTATAGTCCTGGGTTGCGGTGAATCTTGTTCTTTTTGGCACCGCAGAGGTGAATAAGCAATGAGCAACAATATAACAAATGCGGTAATTTTTTTGAAGCAATCAACACTTAACGAGCCCCGTAAAAAAGAGTTTCCGCTGCCGTCACATGGAGGAAAAGTATTCATCCGCGCACGGGTTCTTGCACTCAAATTCATCGTTCAGATCCGCGGCACGCTACCTGCCGTGTAATTCAAGCCTGGCGCATCATGGCGACGCTCAAAAATACGACGGATAAATGCTGGCCTATTATCCAGACACTTCAATGGCTTTACTGTGCTCATTCTCCCGGTAGACGATCATGCCTGAATGTTTAGAACGTCTTTTCTGGCACAAAGGGGCAGTTCTGGGGAAACGATGTTCTGCATCGGCGGGAAGTGGGTAGTCTGATCTTCAAAAGAAAGCCATTGCGATACAAATAGTCTTCTGCACGATTAACGGGAAGGGGCTGCCAGTACAGATGCGCAGGTCACCTGTAGAGCATATTTTCCAGAAGATGTTGCGGGATGTTCTGCTGACTCCGGGCAGTAAATCGCTTTGCTATCAGGGCCAGCCACCCAGTAGGGGAGATAAGCGCTTCCCCTACCTTCAATGGCGGCATGACCCCGACCCCGACTCTGCTCAGAAATGAGAACGGACATTAACACCAGTCATAAGACAGGAATATCAGTTAGCTGATGCGGTTGGTCTGATGGTTATTTCTGTTGTATCAACGCTCTCAGGAGCCTCAATGACCTGCCGCACGGCACGGGCGATATCCGCAGGTTTAAGTGCCACAGCGCGGTACACATCCATCGCCGCCCTGGTTTCCGGATGCGTAATGGTTGAGGCAAGTTCACTTTCCACAACACCCGGATTGACACAGGTCACGCGAATATTTGGGCTTTCCTGGCGTAAACCATCTGAAATCGCGCGTACCGCGAATTTCGAGGCACAATAGACGGCGGCGGTTGGCACGACGGAAAGGGCACCGATAGAGCCAATATTGATTATCTGACCAGAGCCCTGCGCTTGCATCACGGGAAGCACAGCGCCAATGCCCCAGAGCACGCCTTTGATATTCACGTCGATAATTTGCTCCCATTCATCCTGTTTGCCGGCGGCAAGCGGAGAGAGCGGCATGATGCCCGCATTGTTGATGAGAACATCGACGCGGCCCCATTTATCCAGCGCGGCCTGCACGAAGCTGGTCATCGACTGGCGGCGGGTGACATCTAACTCACGGGCCTCAGCAATACCGCCCGCGCTGCGTATTTCTGCGGCAATGGCGTCAATACGCTCCAGTCTGCGAGCCCCTAATAACACCTTCGCACCTGCGTTTCCAAGCTCTCTGGCCATACCTTCTCCAATCCCGCTTGATGCGCCGGTAATTAATATCACTTTTTCCATAGCATGCTCCTTCAGTTGAGTTCGAAACGATCATAGAACGCAACGATTGGTTCCAGTATCCTGCTTTTACTGGACTCACTGGTTAGCACTGTTAAACAATGAAAATAGATCTCAACCTTTTACCGGTTTTTATCGCGGTGGCAGAAGAGCGTAATTTCAGCGCTGCCGCCGCTCGACTGGGCGTCACCCGATCGGCGATCAGTCAGGGAATAAGACGACTTGAAGATGCGTTTGGCACAATGCTGGTAATGCGTACGACGCGCTCAGTAACGCTGACGGAGACGGGAGAACGGCTGCGACAATCCCTGTCATTGCCGCTATCCAGTATTGAAACGGCGTTTGAAGAGGTTGCGTCGGAGAAGGTGCCGCGCGGATGTTTGCGGATTGCCGTGACCTCGATAGCCGAAGCATTTCTTTCCGGTCCGCTGATCGCCTCGTTTGCGGCGGCCAACCCTGCTGTGACGGTTGATATTGTCGTGACGGATGAAGAGTTTGATATTGTGGCTGCGGGTTATGACGCGGGCGTAAGGCTGGGAGAGGTGATCGAAAAGGATATGATTGCTGTCCCGCTGACCGAAAAACAACGTGAAATGGCGGTTGCCTCGCCTGCGTATCTCGTGACGAACAACGCCCCCACACATCCGCGTGAATTGATCCATCACCGGTGTATCGGCTGGCGTCCTGCCAAAGATGTCGCTCCTTATCGCTGGGAATTTGAGGAGGCGGGTGAACCTTTCAGCCTGGCGATTGAGCCGCAGATCACCACTAATGATCTGCGCCTGATGTTGCGGCTGGCGCTTGCGGGTGGCGGCATTACGTTTGCCACGGAGGATACGTTCAGACCGTTTGTTAAAAACGGGCAGCTTGTCTCATTGCTGGATGATTATCTGCCTTATTTCCCGGGCTTCTATCTCTACTTTCCTCATCGCCGCAATATGGCACCTAAGCTACGTGCCCTGGTCGACCATGTCAGGCAATGGCGACAGCAGGAGATTTAACGCCGATATTTGTTTTGCCTTGCGCGCTGATAGTGACCTGTTGTCATGAGCGATGTCTGTTTATGACGCTCAGAATAGGGCTGTGAGGGGGGATTGATTCGCTGCGCTCACCCTACGGGCAGATTCCTCGCGGGCTCGTCATCTGTCCAACTGGCTGGGCCAGTTGTCGAACCCCGGTCGGGGCTTCTCATCCCCCCTGCGGGAGTGCGCTATGCGAAAAAAAGCCCGCATTTACATGCGAGCTCTTCTTTGAATGATGGCGGTGAGGGGGGGATTCGAACCCCCGATACGTTGCCGTATACACACTTTCCAGGCGTGCTCCTTCAGCCACTCGGACACCTCACCACATTGTATCGCTGCCAGCCAGTACAGGGGGCAACGGGCGCTACTATAGGGAGTTGTACTGAAACGGTCAAGCAAGATTTTAAGCTTTCATGACTGTTCGCTTAAGGTGTGAGCAATGCGAAGATTTGCTGCGAAATCTGTATGCTTACCGGTCTATAAAGCAAAGCGAACAGGTACTGCGGTTGTCTTGCATTACACGTGAGTAAGCTTTGTTAATTCGCACGCAATTCTCAAAATTGTAAGACGCAATTTTTTCAGATGGACCGGCTCGATTTCACCACGCACCCGGCGAAATTTTGTCGCTCGACGCCGGACAAACCGTGTTTATTCCTGCTTCCACATTGGACTGGACGCTGAACATTACAGGGACATTATGTCGTGTTTATGCCTGATGTAAGGTGTACGAATCAATGGGGCTGCTATCTACTTGAAATCCTCGTTCAGCATTTTTCTGAGAAATAGCTCTAGAAAAAAAAAGCCCCGTCAGGGGCTTCGTGTCTGTAAAGACTATATACGCAGCGCTGATTTAGAAGCGATATTGCAGACCAGCGGTAATGGTATAGTTTTTGTTGGAAATGCCTGCAGCATCTCCGCCAATAGATGCTGATTGTCCACTGGTGGTATCAATAATCTGCGTACCGCCTTTGCCTTCTTCATAGCTGCTATAGGTGAATTCGGCAAAGACTTTGGCTTGCGGCGTAACGTAATAGCCGGCATCAATTGACGCACCGTAATAGCGTGAGTTGCTCGTTTTTTCACGGAAGGTCAGATCACGCATGTAGTGTTCATCGTTGTCATGAGCTTTGACCCAATCACTAAATTTGAACAGGGCGTTAAATTCAAAGTCATTAATACGATATTGGCCCGCGAGGCCAATGTACGGCATTGAGAAACGCTGGCTATAACCAATGCCACGCTCGCCTGCCGGGAAGTTTCCGGTATACGCGCCGTTATCGTAGTTGTAAGAACCGCCGGTCGCCGTCCAGCTAAAACGTGTTTCCTGATAACCAGCAACCACGCCAGCTTTATAGTTTTCGTCCTGGAAAACCCAGCCTTTTACATTGAGATCGTATTCATTGGCATAATTCACATCCGTACTCGGATGTGAGGAGTGATCTGTCCAGTCTCTCTGGCTGGCGTTCTGCCAGTCGTAATCATCCATATGACCGGAGCCAGATGCCAGAGATGTCCAGCCACGTGCGTTCAGTGTCAGAAAAGAGTACGCGTTCCAGGAAATGTCACCCTTCAGAATAGCGACATTTTTAAGTTTCCAGTCCAGCTGGCTGATCTTACGCCCTGTCACTTCGTCATAGACCATTTCATGGGATTTTCCGGCCAACATCCCGCCAGAAGCTGAAACAGTAACGCTCTCCGGGGATAAATCCGGTGTATATTGCATAGGATCCGCATAAGCTGCTGCTGAAAGAGCGGCCATCATCATCACTGCAACACTACTTTTTTTCATTTTTATTTCCCTAAACCAAATTTAATCAATAAGTTGCGTCTGAATTTTAAAGGTCATACAAATAGGAAGCAACTGCCAGTTTTGGTAATTTTTATAATTATTTTCAACGGACGACGGCCACATTGTATTCATTCTGAACCGGCGAACTATTGATGAGGGTTATGAAAAAGCGGTGCCGTTGAGTGGAAATAGTGGATATTACTAATCCTTACCGGAGTAGTCATTGTGAGTGTCAGGCACCATCCAGACTGAAGTATTTAAGGCTTGGCTTTTTCTGCGTCAGACTGTGAACGACATTGCGTAGCTTGTTACCAGCAACCGCGCTTTGCTCAACGCTGACCAGAGTGCCAATACCGCCTCTTCCTGCGGCGGGGGCTGGGATGCACGTTTTCACGGCGCTGGCGTTTTGTCTTTCTTCGGATCCAGATATTTAAGCAGGCGCGTCATTTTACTTTCTGCAGGGATATACCCGGGTTTGCTTGCATCAATCCAGCTTTCATCAGCTTCTGGATGAGGCCCGGTAAGCACAACCTTGCCTTTCCCATAGGTGTAGGCCGCCATTGCAACGTCACCATTCAGGTAATAAGCGATGGGGGTATAGCCGGGGCTTTTAGTACGGTTACTCAGATAGGGGCCATCCTGATAGTAAAACGATTCCTCTTTGCCTCCCCATTTTACGAAAAGCGTGTAATCACCTTCGTCATTAGCCTCTGCACCCGGCCGGCCAGCTTCTGAATCAAGGGGAGCATTAATAAGCCCTATCCAGTCCTTGTCCGCAAGATAAGCGCCCATACATAACCCAAGATAACCCTTACCAGAACGCACAAATTCCCGGATAGCGTTAGCGCCTTCATCACCTATCGCATTGTAAGCCGCAGGAATATCCTGTCCGCCTCCGGGCTGAATATACAAATCAAACTTCTTCAGGTTCTGGCGGTTTAATTTGAGCTTTTCGTTCTCGCCGATGTAGCTGATGGCGAGTTTCAGGCCGGTATTAACGAGCGATTTTACAACCATTTCTGAGCAGCCCTCGCAACCCGCTTCCCCCCGATAAACCGCGATATCCACAGGTTTGCTGTCTGCAGAGTGAGCCGGAGGTGTATATCCTGTCGTGAAGAGAGCCAGCACAGCGGTAAGCATAAAAATGTTCAGGTAGCGTCTGTAAGGGCGAACTCCAGATTTCATTAAATATTCCTGAATTTTTAGATGACAATGGGGAAGGGCAAAACGGCAAATTAGCGCGTACTCTCTGATTGACACGCAATCAGAATGCCTTAAAAGCGCGTTGCCAGGCCTGAACCATCATTAATCCTGTCGTGTCATTTTCACCACAACCCCAGACGTCAGCCTTTCGCTCACCGCTTTCCTGCTTCAGGGCTGGAGTAAAAACGGACACCGTTTAGCTTCCATGAGATACATCCACTTTATCCGTTAAATTCTCAACGTTTCTATAACCGCGCGCAGAACGGGCGGCACATTGAGGTGCAGATAATAGAGATATGAATCTTCCAGACGCGGGTATTTGCCAGAAACCCGGTGTTCGCGTATCGCGCATGGCGAAAAAGGTTGTGCTGTCGACGGGCAGGTTTGTGCCATCCACGAATGGCGTAATAAAGGGGAAAGCGCTGGTGGCGATCCCCTCTATTTAAGAAGGGCAAACTAGCTTTGTTGACAGAAGCGCAGCCGGTTGCCAAACGGGTCGTGGACTTCCATGACGTCTCCCCAGTCTTGCTTCACGATTTCCGGGCGACCGTACCCATATTGTTTGCCGTGGAGTTCATCTCTGAGCAACGCAATATTATTCAGAGGGATAAATATCGTTGCGCCCGGGCTGGCGTCACCGTGATGTTCAGAAAGATGTAACTGCAACCCTTCTCTGGCAATGCCCATATACAGCGGTAAGCCAGGCCCGAACCGGTGTTCAAACTCAACGCTGAATGAGAGAAATTCAAGATAGAACTCCTCTGCTTTGCGGACATCGAAAATTCGCAGGATGGGGATGGGTTTGCTGAATTGGATTTGAGACTGTGGGATCTGCGGGGGCAACGTTGCTGCCGCTGTGTTCCAGTCTTTGAAGCCTAACTGGTGTGCAACCGTTTCGAGTGCGGTGGAATAAGAAAGCTTATGTTCACGCAACTCAAGAGAGGCTTTTAACTTTGCAGCCATTTGTTTGGCTTGCTCGATGGAAAACATATTTTCTCCTGTTGTCAGGAAATGGTGGTGCTCGCATTACCACGTCCCGACCATCAAGAGTTTTAAAATTAATGAGGTTGAGGACAAACATGCTTTCACCTTTTCCTTTCAGGAAGCGAGCGGCGGGCAGCACGAGCCCTGAGTGAGAATACCCAGGCTCGTGAAACGCCACAAGTTTCCAGGTTCGAAAGAGGAGAGTGGCTACCAATTCAGGTAGTTAGGGTGAATGGATGACTGTATTCGAGACGTTCTGCTCATAATCCTTCAATACAATTCACAATGCTCTATTTTTATAGGCTAACCATTCTACCCAGATATTTTCTGCATCGAGATCGGGATAGCCCCGGCTTGCAAGCATGTCATGGGCAATGTCCGTTGGTAAGTTAATAGCGGTAGCATTATCCCGTATCGACTCAACCTCATGCCGGCTCAATTCGCGGCCGGTTTCTTTTTCCTGTGCTTCAAGCAATGCCACAAGAGAAGGGATGAATACAATTGTCAAGGGTGATCATACTCCGTGATTTGCTGAATTAATTATCCTTACATGTATTGTCTCTCAGAGCACTTTCTTTATAACAATTGTGTGAATGTTATTGCAGCATGAGTGAGAGGTGCTAACGTCCGCTTCGTGCTGTGAGTTCAACGGATATTGCAAGTATATCGATAGATTGATGAGCAGGGATAAAACCGTTTTTCATTTGAACGGGGTTTACAGGCGATAGTGTGATAGGGGAAATAATATTGTGAATAACGATATTTCAATAAATTATAACTTTTAAATATTTTTCTTTCTGACGGTCTATTATCTTTGGTATTTTCCATCGTTTATCGTTGTAAACTCACGCTTTCGTTGTCCATTCATTATTAAAAACCCTATAATGAAATTCATTGCTTGTTGATCCTTTGAAGAAAACCGCATCTTTCAACTCGTTAATTTTTTTAAGTTTCAAAGATTCAACTAAACCAATTGAAGCTATATTACGAGAGTCAATCAATGCGTCGATATGAGATAACTTATAATTATTGAATAAAAAATCTATTACCATCCGCACACACTGTTTTGCTATCCCTTTTTTTTGATACATCCCAAACACATGATAAGCAATATATGCCCAGTTTTTTTCAACCATAATGGTCGACTGGACATATCCAAGGTATGCACCAGACTGACGATGTATAATCACCCAGTTTAGCCAAATTTGACTCTTATCTGGCGAATAACACTGAGATATTCTCTCATAACGCGCTGTTAACTCATCCAGGTTTGCCGGTGGGTTGGTCGGTATAAACTTATAATCGTCAATAGAACATAATCCTGCATACATTTCGTTAGCATGAGATTTATCTAAGGGCTCCAGGATATATAAATCCGACATCAAAGGCTCAATTAATTTAGCATTCACAGTGAGGCCCTCCTAAAATATGATATGCGGAAATTACCTTTTAGCCACAATTCGCATTTCCACAAGTGCGTTTTCTGGAATGAATTCTGCTACACCAATAGCAGACCATGCCGGGTACGGCGCCTTTATATACTCATCTTTTACTTTAGAAAAAACGTCTATATGTTTTTTAAGATCAATATGGAAAGTGGTCATCTCAAGTATATGTTCATAGCCCAAACCGGCGGCGTTTAAATAAACACCCAGCTTATAAAACGCATCGTGGAATTGTTCTTCAGGATGCTTACTTATCGGTTTGTCCTTGCGTGCCGCGGTAACGCCTGAGAGATACACTGTGCCATCAGCGTCGATGATCGGGGAGAAGTGCCAGTCGTCGAAATAATGCTGAAATTCTTCAGGAACTATCGATTTTTTCATGATTTTTCTCAAATTGATGACTTAATAAATGCCAGCATGCACCAAACCGTTATGCTCTGTGGCAATTCCGTCAGGATTATCATCCACCCGCCGACGAAACAGGAATTCAGATGTCATTTACATTGAATCTGTTTCGGCAAGGTATCTGGCCAACCCCGCCATCACTTCCGGGAAATCTGCGCTGATCCCCTCGCCGAAAGCTTTAGCCTGGGGGCCATGGGTCCTGATCGCATAAATCACGATACTTTCATCGGATCCGGATGCCTCAATACGATGTTCAACGTTGACTCGTGTTTCATCCACCCAGGTCTCGTCAATAAAATATTTTTCTTTAGAAACATCAGTAAGCTGACTACGGACAACTTCTCCTTCAGGTAACGTCATTGTGAACCATGTTCCCGTATGAAATGGCCCCTCGATAGTGATTGACTTTACGCCTGGGTTCCATCGCTTCCAGTTATCGGTATCGACAAAGGCCTGCCATATTGCTTTTGGCGTGCTTCCCACAGTGAGCGTATAGCGCTTGCTCCAGGCGTTGTCTTCATTCATAAAATTGCTCATCAGATAGAGTAAGTGGACATCGTGAATGTGTACTTATAATGGCGTAACGGCAAAAATGCCAAACCTCATTTTTCGTTCAGGAGAGTCAATCTCGTTCAGGCAGGCATCTCAACACCTAATTATTCGCCAACAGACCAGTGAAAGGGCTTTGAGATTTGATGCCCGGTGGCGCTTTAAACGCTAATTTGAATGGTTAAAAAATGTCCGCCTCACGCGCAAAGCCGCCTGTCAGATAGCTTGTATTATCGGTTTTGACGCTCACTGAGAAAAAAGCACACTGTCCCGTTACCGGGATGCTGGCCGGGACCAGCCTGGCCAGTACATCAGCAGGGCAAGGAACAGCATCGTTGATTCTGCGAGTCGGGTGGATTTCAATAACGAGTGGCGTGCATAAATCATCTTTTACTGTACCAGGGGAGGTAAAGCCTCAGGGTTCCCCCCCAGAATATTCCGTCAATAAGCCCCGTCAGCCCGCCAAACAACATGCAAAAGCTGGTGGTTGACCTTAATCCAGGCTGCAGATAAAGGGCCGATGTCAGGGCAAACTTCATACTAAAAGCAATCACAATCAATCCCAGAGTCAGCGGTGTCCCGGCTCTGATGATCATGCCTGGATTATCTGTATTTCTCAGCGGTGGCTGTGAGCGCCATAATCGGTATCCGAGTGCGGTGCCTGCAAACAGCCCTGCGGTCATCATTGTAAGGCTTACTCCAACCCGCTCCGTCTCGGTGATAACGCCATACGCTCCCCAGGCAAGAAAAAGTACCGGGAGTAAAAACAATCGTCCGATTGCCATCTTCCGGTCATAAAGCGCAGCAAAACCGCGACGTAGTAAAAAGGCCAGCAATATCCATACCCATACGGGTGTTTCTCTTAAAAAATGTGCCATATCCATAATTTGTCCCGGTTACGAAAGTGGATCTTTTTTTTCAGCACCGGTGAACCGTCACACCTTAATTTTTCAGCGACACTCATCGCTGTTAACGTCCACTGCAATGCCGGTGATGAGACTGACATATCAGGCTGGCACTGCACACGACATCGCCATGACGGCAAGGTGACACATCAGTGACACAGGCCGGACTCGCGACATGACAAGCCTGGTCAGCGGTATTAAAGACCAGCCGGTTCAGTTCTGCCAGCATGCGGTAAGCAGGGCCGTTACGTTGTGTACGCAGTGAACCAGCTTTCTGGTAAACCGGCAAATTCCGCTTATTTCACTTTAAAAAAGCGCCGTCATGCTTTGACGGCGCAGGTGATCCCAAGACCTGCGACAAAGGCGATTGCGTAATAAATCATGCTCATGCGTTTCATACCTGCCAGTGCGACTGCGCCAGCGGCAGGAAGGTTTCTGCAAAAAAAGGGGGACTGTGTGATTAGAACGGGGGAGCTGAATAACTCCACGCTGGTAGCTCGTCCGCTTAGCCGGTTTCGCTGGGTAACCTGTGCCTCTCCGGCGTATCTCAGGGAATACGGGATTCCGCAGTCGCCCGATGAATTGTTGCAGCATCGTGCGATCCATTACTTTTCCGGCTCAGCCAGGCGTACGGGTGAATTGCGTTTTGCGCGTGGCGCTGAGACGCTGTCCGTTCCTGTTAATGGCGATGCGCCTGTTAACGAAACGGGGCGCTATATAAAAATGTGTCTCGAAGGTTTCGGACTGGCGCAGCTTGCCGGGCGCATTGTCTCAGAGCATCTGCAGGAAGGAAGGCTCATTGAGGTGCTTGCAGACTGGCAACCGCCACCAGTACCGGTCACTTTACTGTATCCGCATCAACGCTTTCTTTCTCCCGCCGTGCGCACATTTGCAGACTGGATAGCCGACATTATCTGATCTTGCCGCTACTCTGAGCGGCCATCCCTGGATGGCCGTCGTATGCATGCTTAAACCTGCGTCATGCCGCCATCAACGCAAATCTCTGCGCCGGCAATGTAGCAACTCTCGTCACTGGCGAGGAAAAATGCGGCGTTTGCAACTTCTTCAGGTTGGCCCATTCTGCCGAGCGGTATTGCGCTGGTTAAGCTTTTACGCACTTCATCAGACGTTGCCGCCATCATTTCAGTGTCGACAGGGCCGGGCGCGACAACGTTAACACGGATACCGCGAGTCGCAAGTTCACGTGTCCAGGTGCGGGCAAAAGAGCGCAGCGCGGCTTTACTGGCCGAGTAGACACCATAGCCATGTGTGCCGAGAACATCAGCAATAGAACCGATGAGAACGACACTGCTGCCGGGTTTCATCAACGGCAATGCTGCCTGCAGGGCAAAGACGGGGGAGCGAACATTCAGGCCAAACGTCTGGTCAAAATGCTGCTCACTTACCTCTTCAAGCGGGGCGTATTCCGATATTCCCGCATTGATTATCAGGATATCGATGTGACCTGATTTTTCTGAAACCGTCTGCATGATACGGCTCAGTTCGTTCTTCTGACTGACATCAGCCTGCAGTGGAATCGCGGTTCCTGATATTTTGCTTTTGGCTGTCTCAAGTTCTTCTTCCCGTCGGGAAGTGAACCAGGTGACGGCCCCCTCAGCGGCTAAACGCTGGCTGATCGCCAGCCCAATTCCTTTCGCACCACCCAGTACCACAGCGACTTTTTTCTCTATTCTGCCCATCTGATTTCTCCGATTGAGGTCGAAACCAGATGATATAAATTCTATACTTAATATCAATTACGCACTTTCGCTATACCAACTATAAGTGACTATATCGCCATGCAAGAAAACCACGATAACTGCCTGATAGACCAGAGAAATACCCGACTGGTGTTAGAACACATCACCAATAAATGGTCGATATTAATTCTGACCGTACTGTGTACGGAACCTTGCCGGTTCAATGAACTTCGCCGACGTCTGGACGGAATTACCCACAAGGCGCTGGCCGATGCGCTGAAACGGCTGGAGCGAAACGGTTTAATTAATCGCCAGGTTCTGTCCACTTATCCGGTGAGTGTGGAATACACCATTACGCCGCTGGCGCAGTCACTGCAGCAGCCTTTTATTGCGCTGGCGAATTGGGCGCAGGAGTTTGGTCCGGCCATTGCACTGGCGCAGGCTGAATACGATCGAACGCATGCGGATGAAAATAAATGCGAAAGTCAGGTTGAGGCCTGAGCAATGCGCCTGATCCTCTGAATAACGGCGAACAGGCTAACCCCGGGTGTTTATTCCCGGGGCCGGGGTTAATCCGATAAAAGATACCGGCTGCTTTGTCCTTTATTACCAGGGCCAACTGTTGTTCTCGTAATCGAGGAAAAGATGGCTTCTGGCGTTTCGGTGTTGCTCAATCACACTGATCATGCCCTCGACGCTGGTTTTTACATCAATCTCCGCGTTCACTGTACCATCCAGCGTGCCCATCGCCGTTGCCACCCAGCCAGGATGAATGGAGAGTACCGTCTGTGCTCCCTGGCTGATATCCATATAAATACAACGCGCCAGCATATTCAGTGCCGCTTTACTGGCCCGGTAAAGCTCAATACCGATCCCCGGTTCGGTATTGCCGGCAATGCTGCCCCGGTGCGATGACATGAAAACCAGGCTTCCCTCAGGTTTAAGTACCGGCAGGAGATGCCGGGCCAGGCGGGCAGGGCCAAACGCATTGGTCAGCATAATTTGCTGGAATTCCGCGTCAGACGCCTGCAACACGGATTGATGCAAGGGACCGTAAATACCGGCCACCATAAAAATTACGTCAAACTGCTGTTCGCGGAGCCTGCCGATAAGTGGCCCGATATGGGCGCTGTTGGTGACATCCATCTCACCGGTCATCAGCTTGCCAGGGTAACGCTCTGCCAGCGTGAGCAGGGCGGAGATATCCGCATCCGGTAAATGGGTGGCGAAAACGTCCCAGCCCCGCTCCAGATAGGCTGCTGTCAGCCCGTGCCCCAGCCCTTTCTCGGCTCCGATAATTAAAATGCTCTGCTTTTTCATCATGGGCTCCTTGTTACTGTGCGGTATAACCGCCGTCAGCGATTAATACCGTTCCCGTCACGAAGCTGGCTTTGGGCGAGGCAAGCCAGATAATGGCTTGCGCAATTTCTTCCGGCTGAGCCACCCGCCCAAGTGGATGCGCGTGGCCGTAGCTGGCAAGCGTCGCCCGACTGTCTTCGACTATGCCGGTCAGAATATTTGTTTCGACGACGCCGGGGGCGACGGCATTAACCCGGATGTCATACTCAGCCGCTTCCAGCGCCAGTACTTTCGTCAGTTGCGCGATGGCGCCTTTCGAGGCCGAATAAGCGGACGTGGCTTTCATGCCTACCATGCTCACCACGGACGCCACATTAACGATCGCGCCTTGCCGGCGGGGCTGCATCACCTTCAGGCTTTCCCGGCTCAGGAGAAAATACCCTCTGGCATTAATGGCCATAATGCTGTCCCACTCTTCAACGGATGTGTCGGTGGCGAGCTTATTCAGGGTTTTGCCCGCATTGTTGATGAGAATGTCCACGCCGCCGAATTCCGCCTGTGCAAGAGTGACAGCGCTGATCGCTTCCTGTTCCTTGCTGACATCGCATATCTGTGTCACCACCTGATTGCGCTGTGCCAGGGCATGAACCGCCGGGTCGATATCCAGCGCCAGCACCTTCACGTCATGGCTAACGAGATGTTTTACAGTGGATCTGCCAATATCCCCTGCGGCGCCCGTAACGATTGCCACTTTGTTCTGTAATCCAAAAAAATCTGCCATTTTTCTTCCTCAAATTTTGCATTGCGTCGCCTGAACGGCATCGTCTTCATCAGCCGATATGAGTGTTGAGAGGGAAAAGCGGTGCGACATAGGCAGGCGCGGCAGATGATCGCGAGATGTCTCGAAACGACGTTTCCGGTCAGTTCCTGCCAGACGCTTGATTCAGAATGAACTTGCATCACTTCTCCTCTTTGTTTTGCTGCAAAAAGAGTATGAGAAGCAGAGCAATGCAACAATGAAGGTTTCTGTACAAAGATTATCTTTTTCTGTCAGAATTTGGTTCGATAACCTGATAAAGGCGAAAAAGTTTATCCTTTTGTATATTCGGGGGCGCAGTGTCCGAACTTACCTCAAGCCTTACACGAAAAATGATCCCGGCTTTGCTGGCGCTTGCGCCTGATGAGGGCTACTCGCGCACCCGCATGACGGCGATAAAGCTGTTGCGGGTCAATGCGTCGATGCCCCACACGCCCGTCCTTTACGAACCGTGCATTGTTATTGTTCTGCAGGGAAAGAAAACCGCTTTGATGGGCGGGCGGGAATTCACCTACGATCCCGGACATTATCTGGTGGTCTCCGCGCCGCTTCCTTTCAGCAGCCAGACGACTGCCAGCCAGCAAGAACCGCTGCTGGCGATGTCGGTATCGCTCGATGTCGCCACGATTGCCGAATTACTGGTTGAAATGGGCGAAGGCGAGGTAAGTGGAAATGCGCAGGCGGGAATGATGTTTTCCAGCCCGCTGGGGGAAGAACTGGCCGATACGGTGTATCGCCTTCTACTGGCGCTTTCTGATGAGGAGCAGGCCAGAATTCTGGGGCCGGGGATTCTGAAAGAACTTTATTATCGCGTCCTGATTGATACGCAGGGAGCCTCCATCAGAGCGGCGCTCTCGGGAAAAGGGCATTTCAGGCAAATCGCTGGCGCTATTCGCACCATGCATACCCGGTTTATGGAGCCTGTTGACGTGGAGATGCTGGCGAAAGAAGCGGGCATGAGTTCTCCCTCTTTTCATCGTCATTTCAGAGCCTTTACCGGCACCACACCGAAACAGTATCTGATTTCCATCAGGCTGCACCAAGCGCGGTTTTTAATGGTGAAGCGCAATGTCACGGCCAGTGAAGCCGCTTTCAGGGTTGGCTACCTCAGTCCGACACAATTTAGCCGGGAATTTCGCCGGTTCTTTGGTTGCCCACCGCAAAAGGAAGCTCAGCGCTTACGCCATTTATTAAAAGTGAAAGCCGAATCGTACTGGCCTGAATAACCGCTTCCCGGCCGGAATGTCGTGCCAGTTAAAGAACGGATAAGCGCGGTTCATGCGAACATGAATGGTAAAACCGTGCGAAACATCGCGCCGTTACGATTCGATGTTGCATTCAGAATGCGGTTTCCAGTGAGTCTGTGACGCAGTAATCATCATCTACCAGTGGCAAATACCGCCACTTATCGAATGCGGTACAAGGGTGCGAAATACCACAACCCACCCAGTCGCCGGGCTTTAACCCATCCTCTTGCGGCAGTAACAAATAGGCGTGCTGATCGTTCACCTCGCTGATGCGCATGCCCGACGCTGCACGAGGGGCACTGCCGTCAACGTTGCGCACCCACAGCGGATTGGGCAGATCCTGATCGAACGGCACATCACGGCGTCCGAAATCAACAAACGCCAGGCCAGGCTCGGGGCGCGACAACACCCGTCCCCAGATCTCCAGCGCAGCGGTGAAATGATGCGTTGCACCGGGCTGCGCAAAAGGCGCAATTCGCGCGTACAGGCCGCTGTCGTGCGCCATGTAAGCTCCGGAGCGAATCAGCGGCGTCATGGGCAGGGGCAGGTTCGCGGACGTGAAACACGCTGAGACCACGTCAAACCACGCGCCGCCGCCGGCACTGAGGATAATCTGCTCGCTGGCAAACAACTGCTTTTCAGCCAGCAGCGCCGCCGTGGCGATCAGCATCTGGCAGTAATCTTTGACGCGCTGCACGCCTGCGGCATCACGTCCTGCACCGAGTGCGCCTTCATAACCCGCAACACCCACCAATTGCAGGGCCGGGCTGGTGGCAATCGCGGCGGCAATCTCCAGGGCTTCAGCGGATGAACGGCAGCCGGTTCGTCCGCCGCTGACCGACATTTCCAGCAGTACCGCAATACGGCTGTCGCCGAGATGTTGCTCCAGCAGACGAACACCTTGCAGCGAATCGACGTAGCACAGGAAATTATGGTCGGGATGCTGCTGTTGCCATTCGCCTATCCAGCGAATGCCGGCAGGATCGACCAGTTCATTGGCGAGGAAGACGTTACGAATGCCGAACTGGCGCAACGCGCGAACCTGCGCAGGGGTGGCGGCGCTCAAACCCCAGGCACCGCCTTCCGTGACGGCGCGGCGCAGGATCGCCGCAGACATTGAGGTTTTGCCGTGTGCCGCCAGCATGACGCCTTGCTCACGACAAAACGCAGCCAGCTGACGCAGGTTATTCTCCAGCGCGGATTGCTTCATCAACATCAGTGGGGAAAACACCTCAGGGCTGTTAAAGACCGGGGTGCCGTTAGCCAGCGGCTGATTACCGGAGCCGGCGACCGATTTAAAACGCGGCGCAGGGTGCAGCGCATCCAGCGCGCCGTCCGCCTGCAGGGGAAAGTGAATCGACATCATGCCTCCTGTTAGTGCTCAAGCACTCGCGATAAGAACTGCTGGGTGCGAGGATTGTGCGGATTGACGAAGATCTGCTCCGGCGAACCCTGCTCGGCGATCACGCCCTGATCCATAAACACCACGCGATCAGCTGTTTTACGCGCAAAACCCATCTCGTGGGTGACGACCACCATGGTCATACCTTCACGCGCGAGACTTCGCATCACCTCCATCACTTCGCCAACCAGCTCGGGATCGAGCGCTGACGTCGCTTCGTCGAAAAACATAATTTTCGGCTCCACTGCCAACGCGCGAGCAATCGCCACACGCTGTTGCTGGCCGCCGGATAGCTGAGCCGGATAATGATGCGCGCGCTCGGCCAGCCCGACTCGGGTCAGGGCTGCCATACCGCGTTTATTGGCTTCGGCTTCGGACAGTTTCTGCGCTTTAATTAACGCCAGCGTCACGTTACCGAGCGCGGTTTTATGGGGAAACAGATTGAACTGCTGAAACACCATGCCAACGTGGCCGCAGATCTCGCTGCTGCGTTTGCGGTCGTGCAGCGGTACTTCATTTACCCAGATTTCCCCGCCATCGGCGGTTTCCAGCCCGCTCATGATGCGTAATACGGTACTTTTGCCGGAACCGGATGCGCCAATCAGCACCAGCACTTCGCCGGGCGACACATCAAGGCTTATCTCTTTCAGTACCTGGGTTGAGCCAAAGGATTTAGTAATCCGGCTTAGCGTAATGGCGGATTTGCTCATGATAACTGGCTCCTGGTTTGATGATGTTGAACCCAACGGGAAAGCGGAAAGCAGACAACGAAGTAGAGCAGGGCGACCAGGCCGTAAATCACCACCGGCTGACCGATGCGATCGACAATGGCCTGACCCTGGTGCATCAATTCCGACATGCCGATCATGCTGACAATCGACGTATCTTTAATCAGCGAAAGATACTGACCCACCAGCGGCGGCAGCACGATGCCGCGCGTCTGCGGCAGGATCACGCTAAGAAACGTCTGGCGTTTTGAAAGACCAAGGATCCATGAGACTTCCCACTGGCCTTTGGGGACAGCTTCAATTCCGGCGCGGAATACTTCGGCAATGTAAGCGCCCTGATAAATGCTTAGTCCGAGGATACCGGCGGCGAACAGATTGATTTCATAGCCGAAGTACGCCACGCCGAAGTAGATAAACATCAGCGTGATCAGTACCGGCGTGCCGCGAAACAGCTCGGTATAGAACACGGCGATCTGTTTAGCGACCGGCAAACGGCTGGTGCGTAACACCGCTGCCAGTAAACCGAGCAGCGTGCTGCCGACGATAGCGGCGACGGAGAGCAGTAACGTGATGACCAGGCCTTTCAGCAGGATTGGCAGCGAGTTGATGATAAGTTCGCTCATAGCGCATTCTCCCGTTTCGCTGGGTTAATCAGCCATTTTTTTGCCCACTGCCAGCCGGGCTTTTTTACCGGTGTCACCAGCGGCGGATGGAACATCCGGCGTCCTGCCAGGTTACCAAGCCAGGAGAACAGGTTGCTCAGCACCAGATAGACCAGCGCGACAATACTGAAGGTCTGGATGTAGAGCAGGGTACGCGCATTGATCACCGTTGCGGTGCCGGTCAGTTCCGGCAGCGCGATGGCGGAGAGCAGCGACGTGCCGAGCAGTAGCTGAATCAGGTTATTGATAATGGCAGGCCACACCGCGCGTGCGGCCTGCGGCAGCACGACGCTCAGGAAGATTTGCCGGCGCGGGATCCCGAGGATATACGCCGCTTCCAGCTGGCCTTTTGCGACCGACTGGATACCGGCGCGGAAGGTTTCCGACAGATAAGCCCCCACGTTAATCCCCAGCGCCAGCACGCCTGCACTAAAGGCGCTCATAGTGATACCCAACGACGGCAGGCCAAAAAAGATAATAAAGATTTGCAACAGCACCGGGGTATTGCGGATGAACTCGACGTAGCAGTGGCTGAGCCAGCGTACCGGCGCCAGTGGCGAGGATTTTGCCAGCGCGGCAAGTAATCCAAGTGCCACTGCCAGTACAAACGCCAGCAGCGTGACCTGGAGCGTGAGCCAGGCGGCCTCCAGAAAAGTGTCGGCGTAGCGCCACAGGGTTAGCCATTGATAACTCATGGTGTGACTCCTTCAGGCGGTGCAGCATCGGCTGCTGCACCGCGGGCGAACAATCAGTATTGCGGATTCAGCGGGTAGCGTGGTTTACTGCCGAACCATTTCTCATACAGCTGTGCGTTTTCGCCGGATGCGTTGATTTCAAAAAGGAATTCGTTCAGGTAGTTGGTCCATATCTGGTCGCCCTGTTTCACACCGAAGGCGTTGTACTCCAGCGGCACCAGCGCTTCGTTGGTCACGGTCAGCGACGGATCGAGTTTCGCCTGATAGGCGAGGAAGTTGTTATCTTCGATCATCGCATCAGCCTGTCCCTGTTTCACCGCCAGAATCGCTGCCTGGGATGAGTCGTACTCCTGAATTTTCACGTCGATGCCAAGGTTGCGTACTTCATCACCGTTGGTGGAACCTTTCACCGTGGCGATGGTTTTTCCGGCCATGTCATGTGCGGACTGAATGCCGCTGTTTTTGCGCACCAGCATGGCTTCACTCGCCACGACATACGGGTTGGTGAAACCGATCTCTTTGGCGCGCTCCAGATTGCGGGTGAAATTACAGAACACCACGTCGACTTTGTTGGTTTGCAGGTTAGGGATGCGGTTGGCACTGGTGGTGTTGACCATCTCCAGTTTGACGCCCATCTCTTTCGCCAGCGCTTTAGCCAGATCGACGTCATAACCATCCGGGTTGCCGTCTTTATCGTAAAAACCAAACGGGGCAAAGCTCAGGCAGTCGCCCACGCGCAGTGTGCCGCGCTGCAGGACGGTTTGCAGTGCAGACTGCGGCGCCGCACCGGCTTCTTTTTTCTCTTCGGTCGGCGTACAGCCCACCAGAGCCAGCAATACCAGCGCGCCGGCCAGTGCTGTGGCACTTAATTTCAGCGATGTCGTTGCATTCATTTTTTATGCTCTCTTTTAATGTTTGACGAGACGGTGTAATACCGTGTCACCCGTAATAAGTCAGGCGATCGCCCGCGCAGCGGCAGCGCCGATTATTTCGGGGATATTCCAGTGAAAAAGCAAAAGCATTAATTAATAACAGGCGGCCCTGGTATTGACGAAGAAAAAATAAAAACGCGCAGCCTGTTTTAACGGTTTTAATTATTTGCGGTCAGCGCGGAAACATTTCATATCCACTTCCACTTTGCAGTCGACCACTAAATCCTGCACGCTACAAATACGCGCTGGCGGATTATCACTAAATATCTCTCTGAATACTTTATTAAATGAACTGAAATAGCGCGCGTCGGTTAATACCGCCGTAACGTGTACAACATCTTCCACGCGATAACCTGCTTCCCGCATGATGGCGAGACAGTTATCGAACGCCAGTTGCGTCTGTTCGATGATACCGCCTTCAACCACTTCGCCCTCGCGCATCGGTGTCTGGCCCGAGATATACAGCCAGCCATCGGCCTCAACTGCCCGTGCGAACGGCAGTTTCTGCCCACCCGTACCGGTGCCGCCTTCAATGCCATAACGCGTAATCGTCATGCAACGCTGCTCCTTTTTGTTCTGAAGAATACCCGTCAGTAGCGGGTGATTGTTGTCTGGTATATCAGACTGATATCTGCAATATCGGATAGAGCAAGATTTGCACAGGTTTTTTGTTTTTGCAATATATCGCGAGGAATTTAATTTCTCGTGATGTCGTTGCGATCGCAAAATAAAAAAGTAATTAAGGTAATTCCTGTCTGGAAATGTTACCGCTGTCGTTATTTAAAAAATCAATCTGCACCTCATGCGCTAAAATGAGGCCCCAAAATGGAACAAAGAAATATAAACACTGGCACTGAAATTTTAATTAACGGGGATGGGTTAACGGTGCCGCCGGGTGTATGATGCTTATCTTTTTTACTGTCTGGCGCGACCGCCCGACTGCATCAGGAGAATTTGCTTATGCCGGACGAGAAGCCATCGCGAGCGCGCGGTGTTGACCGGGTTATCGACATTTTTCGCCAGTTGCATATCGCTCGTCAGCCCATGGCGATGCGCGATTTGATCGACGCCACCGGCGCGCCGCGCTCCAGCGTATATGAACTTGTTAACCTGCTGAGTGAGGCCGGGTTGCTTGAACTGGATGCCGACGGCGCGGTGTTCTTTGGTCGTGAAATGCACTATTACGGTGCGGACTACATGGCGCATAACGATCTTATCCGCCGCTCACATCAGTTAATGGTGGAGTTAGTGGCCCGTCATGGCGAGACGGTGCAGCTCTGTATGCTGGAAGGGAATAAGTACACCGTCGTGCTGTCGGAAAGTAATGCCCACCCGTTCAAAATCACCTCTGATGTCGGGGTGCGGGTACCGATTCCCTGGACTGCTACCGGTCGCCTGCTGCTCAGTAACTGGTCGGACAGTGCCATTCTCGATCTTATCCCCGAAGAGGATTACCGTTTGGCGAACGGGCAGATCCTCGACAAACAGGCATTCCTCGAAGATATACATCGTGCCGGGCAACTGGGATATTGCCTGACCGAAGGCTTATCAGAGAGTTTTACCTGCTGCATGGCCGCACCGATTCGCTCCCGAAGCGGGCAGGCGGTGGCCGCAATCTGCTTTATGGTGAGTCGTGATACGCCGGAGGAGCGCCGTCAGATGTTGCTCAAAGAGCTGATCGTTTCCGGGCAAAAATTATCGGATTTCACCTGAGCCTCTATTTCCTGTGACGGGAAATACTGGATTTCCGGCTCGCCGGGTTACACCAGAGGGCGCAGAGTTGTATCGCTTGCGTCGTTGCGCTGCGAAAGCCCGCTGGTGTAGGCCCGCAGAACGCCCAATTCCCACAGCCACAGACGTTTTCAGTCCAACGGCGGGGCATCCGAATACCCGACATCCTCATCTTGTTTCTTCCCGGTAGTGCGCTGAAAAAACCGCTTTCCTGATCTCTGTACTCCCTTGCTTCTGCGTGTCTCAACCCGGATGCTGGCCTTTTGTTGATAATAACGATATAAAGAACCTTATAACGGACATTTAGACATCTATACGTTTAGAAGGTGATATGCAGACACAACCAGAAAATGGCGAGCTTAAGCGCACCATGAAAACCCGCCATTTGATTATGCTGTCATTGGGCGGCGTCATTGGCACAGGGTTATTTTTTAATACCGGATACATCATCTCTACCACCGGTGCGGCAGGGACTCTGCTGGCGTATTTGAT
The DNA here is from genome assembly GCF_000300455.3 of Kosakonia sacchari SP1. NCBI lineage: Bacteria > Pseudomonadati > Pseudomonadota > Gammaproteobacteria > Enterobacterales > Enterobacteriaceae > Kosakonia > Kosakonia sacchari. The sequence continues at coordinate 2,992,866 of NZ_CP007215.2, read as the reverse complement.
TGGGGCGCTGGTCGTCTGGCTGGTGATGCAGTGCCTTGGCGAGCTTTCCGTAGCGATGCCGGTAACAGGCGCTTTTCATGTCTATGCAGCGCGCTATATTGGTCCGGCGACCGGGTATACCGTGGCATGGCTCTACTGGCTCACCTGGACAGTTGCACTGGGTTCAAGTTTTACCGCCGCCGGGTTTTGTATGCAGTACTGGTTCCCGCACGTTCCAGTCTGGATATGGAGCGCCCTGTTTTGTGCAGTGATTTTTTGTCTTAACGCGATTTCAACGCGCTTCTTTGCCGAAGGGGAGTTCTGGTTCTCGCTGGTTAAAGTCGCGACCATTCTCGTTTTTATCATCCTGGGCTGCGGGGTGATTTTCGGCTTTATCACCATGAAAGATGGTTCACCGTCGCCAGGGCTTGCTAACCTCACCAGCGAAGGCTGGTTCCCACACGGCGGTTTGCCCATTCTGATGACCATGGTGGCGGTGAACTTTGCTTTTTCCGGTACTGAGCTTATCGGTATCGCGGCGGGTGAAACGGAAAATCCGCACCAGGCTATCCCGGTCGCGATCCGCGCGACGATTGCCCGCTTGATCCTGTTTTTTATCGGCACCGTTTTTGTCCTTGCCGCGCTGGTTCCGGCGAATGTGGCAGGGGTTGAGAAGAGCCCGTTTGTGCTGGTCTTTGAAAAAATCGGCATTCCGTATGCGGCCGATATTTTTAACTTCGTCATCCTCACCGCTATTCTTTCCGCGGCGAATTCCGGGCTCTATGCGTCGGGCCGTATGTTATGGTCGCTGGCAAACGAAAAAACGTTGCCGGGCTGTTTTGCCCGCGTCAACAAAAATGGCGTGCCGTTGACAGCGCTGTCTGTCTCTATGCTTGGCGGTCTGCTGGCGCTGTTATCCAGCGTGATTGCCCCTGATACTGTCTTCGTTGCGCTCAGTGCCATTTCTGGCTTTGCCGTTGTCGCAGTATGGCTCAGCATCTGTGCTGCCCACTTTGTCTTTCGTCGCCGCCACTTGCCGTCGGGCAAGCCATCTGCGGCATTGAAATACCGGGCACCCTGGTATCCGCTGGTGCCGGTACTTGGATTCGTGCTGTGTCTGCTGGCCTGCATCGGGCTGGCGTTCGATGCGGATCAGCGCATTGCGCTCTATTGTGGTCTGCCGTTTGTCGCCCTTTGCTACGGTGCCTATTTTCTCACCCGGAAAACAAAATTGAAGGAGGCTGACTATGCCGCAGAGTAATTCCCTTGCCACGCTGCTTGAACATCATCCCTTTGCCGTGCTGGATGGCGCACTGGCCACTGAGCTTGAAGCGCGCGGATGCAGCCTTGTCGATAATCTCTGGTCTGCCAAAGTGTTAATGGAAAATCCGCAGCGTATTCGGGATGTGCATCTGGATTACTTCCGCGCGGGGGCACAGATAGCCATTACCGCCAGTTACCAGGCCACACCCGCTGGTTTTGCGGCGCGCGGGCTGACTGAGGCGCAGTCGAAAGCGCTGATTGAACAGAGTGTGCAACTGGCAAAAGAGGCGAGTGACATTTATCGCTCAGAAAACCCCAACGCCGGTCCGCTGCTGGTGGCGGGCTCTGTTGGGCCATACGGTGCTTATCTGGCAGATGGCTCGGAGTATCGCGGCGACTACGCGTGCAGCCGCGAAGTGTTTCAGGCATTTCATCGCCCGCGGATTGACGCGTTGCTCAATGCTGGCGTCGATCTGCTGGCCTGTGAAACGTTACCTTCTTTCGCCGAAATCGAAGCACTGGCAGATCTGTTATCTGACTACCCGCATGCGCAGGCATGGTTCTCTTTTACCTTACGTGACGACAAGCACTTGAGCGATGGCACTCCGCTGGTTGACGTGGTGAAGGCACTGTCTGGCTGCTCACAAATCGTTGCGCTGGGGATTAACTGTATTGCGCTGCATAAAACCACCGCCGCTCTCAAACATCTGCAAAGCCTCAGTGCGCTGCCTCTGGTTGTCTATCCGAACTCTGGTGAAACCTATGACGCCGTTACCAAGGCGTGGCATACACACGGCGAGAGCTGCGGATCCTTAGCGGCATATTTGCCCCAGTGGTTAGCGGCAGGAGCGAGAATTATTGGCGGATGCTGCCGGACGACCCCACAGGATATTGCCGCGCTGAGTGAACGCCGTTAACGGCGAAGAAATTTGCAGGGTTCGTGGGCCGAAACTTAGGGCCCGCGATGCCTTTCATCCGGCTGGCATGAAGGTGAATCGCTCTCGGCGTTATCGATGGCTGGCGAAAAGTTTGTTTGTGTCTGGCAACAGATAACCATCAGCCTGATGGCAGCGGTTCAGCCTGTGCACTGCCTGGCGGAAACATCCGTGGCTGAATCCGGATTGAAGAGTGAGACGTGACGGGGAAAAGGCGCGGAAAATTAACGTCTTTTAATCTTCCAGCCATTTGGTTGAGGGCGATAATTCCTGAGCCGTATCGTACGCGGACCTGGCGCCCCTGAAATACTCTGCAGATGAAATAATCCACGACCATAACGGCATCATTCTCACCAGCATCTCTTTTCCCGCATCGGTAATGGCATAAACGACCCGCGGTGGTTTCTCCTGAAAATCACGGCGGGAGATGAGCCCGTCACGCTCAAGATGACGCAGCGTTCGCGTCAACATTCTTTGCGTTACACCAGTAAGGTCGCGGCGTAATTCTCCGTGGCGAAGCTCTCCGCTGGTGCCCAGTAAATGCAGCACACCCAGCGACCAGCGATTTCCTGCGTGCGCGAGGATCTCACGTTTCAGTCCCTCATTATCGTTGCTTAATTGCGCACAAAATTCTTTCGAAAATTGCAGCAGCGCTTCCCGCTCGTAATCCATATCCCCTCCGGTATCACTCGTGTACCTGATTGAACCAGGTTCTGCCAGCTGTCAGGATGGCGCAGTAATACGACAGGAGGCAATAATGAAATTTGAAAACAAACCTGAAGATACTGTTCTCATTCTCGGCGCAGGAGAGCTGGGATTGCCGGTATTGCGTGCGATGAGCAGTAAAGTTCAGGAACATTCACCGGTGAAAATCAGTGTGTTGCTCAGAAGCAACGCCGCGCATGCCACATCCGGCCCGCTAAGGACACGGCTGGATGAACTCATGAAGCTGGGTATTGCTGTGGTTGAAGGCGATCTCCAGCAAAACAGTGTTGATGAACTGAGTGCGTTGTTTAGCGCCTTCAGTGCCATTATCAATTGCAGTGGTTTTGTTGGCGGGCCGGGAACGCAGATAAAGATTACGCAGGCGGTATTAAAGGCGGGAGTACCTCGCTATTTCCCGTGGCAGTTCGGTGTTGATTACGACGTTGTCGGTAACGGCAGCGGGCAGCCGGTCTGGGATGAACAACTCGAGGTTCGCCACCTTCTGCGCGCGCAGAGCACAACTGAGTGGGTTATTGTTTCAACGGGAATTTTTACCAGCTACTTGTTTGAACCTGGCTTTGGTGTGGTTGACGCACAACATAAAGTTGTCTGTGCTCCAGGAGACTGGAATTATGCGGTGACACTGACGACGCCTGAAGATATCGGCCGGCTGACTGCTGATATTTTCTTTCATCAGCCCGCTTTTCGTAATGAGATTGTCTATATCGCAGGGGACACGCTGACGTACGGTGAGATTGCCGATTTACTGCAGGCTCATTGGGGAACGTCGGTAAAAAGAACATTACTGGACAGGAAGAAGCTACAGGAAGATGTAGCGCATAATCCGGATGATGTCGGCGCAGCCTACCGGCTTGCTTTCGCCCGGCCTGACGGGGTGGCGTGGAAAAAGGAAGAGACGTTCAATTATCGTCAGGGAACGCAAACCACCACCGCGCGGCAATGGCTTGCCAGCCAGCATAAAATTTAACTTTCCCGTATTGTCGCAAGCACCACCCGCACCCTCAGGTAATGGAAGCCTGCCCGCACTAGCGATGCTCGACTATCCCGTTCAGATTTTAACGACGATGACGCTTTCGACAATCAATATCAATATGCGCTGAAGCCTGATGGGCAGGCTTCAGCGCCTGGCCGTTATTTTTACCTGGTCGTTACGGTTTTAAAGCGCATTGCTATCACTATTAACAGAATGACACCGGCGCCCATGATGAGCCACGCGGTAGTCAGTGACGCACCGCTGTCACGCACGATCCCGGCGATTAATGGCATCAGCGCCGCAATCAGGTAGCCGCCACCCTGCACCCGAGACAGGAGTTTCCCTGCTTCAGCCGGCGTTCGCGCATGATCAAATGTCACGATGAGCGATAGCGGGAACAGTGCGCCGATGCCGGTGCCAAGTAGCAATGTCGACACAACTGGCGTGGTTCCCGGAGCAAGGACAAGACACATCAATCCTGCCAGCAACACCAGCAGCACGGTGACCAGCGGAACACGGCGGTCAGGGAATCGGGAGATCAGGGCTGAAACGGCAAAGCCCGCCACAACTTCCGTTAACGTAAGCCAGGCCAGCATATATCCGCTGCTGCGTGCGCTCCAGCCCGCCTGGATATAGAGAGGAGGTAGCCACGCCAGTACCAGCGTATAGGCGCCTGTACCGATGCCAAAAAACAGCAGTAACAACCCTGTCCGGGAGGAAGATAATGTCACCTCTGCGAAGACCGTTTTTTCTGCCGGGCGGTGCCTGGCCCATGACAGCCAAAATATCAGGGCAAGAAGGGTTAACAAACCGGCTATGGCCAGCGTAGGCTTGAGATCAAGCCGGGTGAACAGCGGCTCGGCAGTGGCGGCAGCCAGCGCCGCGCCGGCCATAATACCGGTGCTGAACAGAGACATAAACGTGCTGGCCGATTGCGCATACTCCTTTTTTATCAGGGCTGGCATTAACGCCTGGATCATGCCAATACTTGCTCCACCCGCTAACGCCGTGCTCATAAGCCCGGTGAGTGACGTGCTAAAACCGCGAAATAAACAGGCAAAGAGCAAGATCGAAAGTCCTACTGTAATTCCCCGGACGGCACCGGTTCTGGCTAAAAGCCATGGTCCACTTAGCGCAACCAGCCCCATCATTGCGACCGGCAGGGTGGTTAGCAGGCTGAATTCTGTGGCTGATAATCCCGCTTCACGCTGTAAAACCGGAAATAACGGCCCGATGGAAGCCAGAATGGGGCGAAGATTCAACCCGATCAAAAAAGCGATAGATGCGAACATAAAGAGCGAAGATGTTATACGTTTCACGACGGGATCCTTTCAGGCATGTGATTGCTCCAGCAAAAATGCCGCAAACATTTATCTTAACATTAAGATAAATGTGTTCCCTGTGTAAGATGAAGCGCACAACTCGATAAATACCCCTATTTAAGGTGTGAAAATGCAAGACCATATCGATTTCGTTGTCAGCCAGTGGGACAGCGCAATGCCTGAGCTGGACGTCTCTTCAATGAAAATTTTTGGCCGAATGTTAAGGGTGATGAAACATCTGGCTAAGATGCGTGCCCAGGCGCTGGAGCCGTTCGGTTTTCGCGATGGTGAATTTGACGTCCTTGCCACGTTGCGTCGCGCCGGTGCGCCTTATTGTCTTTCTCCAACGCAGCTATATCGATCGCTGCTGGTCACGTCCGGAGCGATGACAAATCGTCTTAATCATCTGGAAGAGCAAGGGCTCATTGAGCGCCTTCATGATCCGGATGACAAACGCAGCTCACTGGTTAGCCTGACACCTCAGGGGCAAGAGCGTATCGAACAAGCGCTGATCGTCCACACGGCAACGCAAAACGCGATACTCGCCAACTTATCCGAAGAGCAACGGGAGCAGCTTGAATCGCTCTTAAGGCAGTTGTTGCTGACATTTCCAGGCTGAAAAAGATAGCGCTTGCACCGCCGGGTGGGTGTCACCCCGGTGTGGGATGGCGTCATGGATTGTGGCGCCAGCAAGAAAACGTAGGATCGATCGTATCGCTCAGGGCGGCGGGAACCGGCGCGCAGACAAACCGTATCAACGCATATGTCGGTCAGTCCGGTCATATCCGGCAAAAGGTGGGGCAGGGCAGCGAACACCCGTCCGCGACCTGAAAAGTAAAGATTCATTGTGCCAAAGGTAACAAGATGGCATCTGGCAAGCTGCACTATCAGCCAATTTTGATGACAAGTTTGCCGGTCACGTGGCCTTCTGCGCTTACCCGATGTGCATCGGCGGTCTGGTGCAATGGATATATGTCTTCGATATGAAGTTTAAACAGGCCATCGGCACAGAGGCGGGCAATTTTTGCGAGGACCAGTTCCGGTTTTTCAGGCGGGCCGTGGGAAAATTTCGCGCCATAGTGCTCTGCAGAAAAATCCGCGACGGAAAGTACGTGAGCGGGATTTCCCACGATGGAAATTAATTCAGGTATGACCCCTGAACCCGCAACGTCAATGGCAGCATCGACGCCCATCGGCGCTAAATGAGCAGTTCGTTCCTGTAAACCGGGGCCGTAAGTCGTCGCAATGGCGCCTAATGAGGCGAGATAGCCATGTTTAGGGGAACTTGCTGAACCAATAACGGTAATGCCGCGCAGGCAGGCGAGTTGGACGATCGCCGTTCCTACACCGCCTGCCGCCCCGCTAACCAGCAGCGTCTGTCCCGTTTCAATATTTACTTCATCAAGAGCACGACTGGCCGTATCAACAATCACGGGCAAGCCTGCTGCTACCTCAAAAGATACTGTAGCGGGTTTAGCTGCCCAGTGTGTGAGGATGGCTTTCTCCGCGACGGTGCCATCACCAAAACCGAATACCGCATCGCCGATGGCAACGCCGGAAACGCCATCGCCAATCTCATCAACAACGCCGCTGGCTTCCACGCCCACCGTGAGTGGAAACACCACATCCTCGAATGCCTGATACTGCCCCTCTCTGCGTTTCCAGTCCGATGGATTCACCCCGGCACAATGCACCGCAATACGAATCTGCCCTGGTCCGGCATGAGGAACAGGAATTTCATCAATGCGTAATTCATCAGGCCCACCGAAAGCGTGATAACGGATCGCCTTCATCGTGTTACTACCGTTTAAGCACGAAGGATGAGAAAAAGCAGGAAGGGAACGGACGGATAAAAGCAGATCAGAATTTGAGTTTGGCATAGGTACGCTCCGTTTATCATGCCGCTACCGACGGGTAGCGATAAGCGTTTTCGCCATTTCATGGCAGCAACGCGGTAGATTTCGAAGACGCTGGTCAAACTGTATGGAAACAGAATCGACGTGTACGCGATCAGTTCAACAGCAGAAATGATCGTTTTTCGCGACGTGCTGGTGAGCCTACTCAGGCTGAAATAAGCTGTCAATAGTGCCCTCGCTATTGCTTTTTTACGTCGTCAGTCAGGGGCATTATTGATAAATAATGACTGCCGACATGCCTGCCCCTTGCTCGGTTGCGGGTAGCCGGGAGCGGATGTTATTAACATGGCGATAGGTTACTTTCTGGGGAGCAGATCACGGCTTTTCGCTCTCAACACCACACGATTTTTTACCTTAATCCATAATGGGGACGTCGCTGTTCTCATGCTACGTTTTTCCACAGGGAGCATGTCAATGTCGATAACATCAATAAATTCAAGGGATTTATGTAACCTGAATACGGAGTGCTTGATGGTCACCACACATGTTTTTATCGCGGTTAGTCTTGATGGTTTTATCGCCCGAGAGGATGGCGATATTGAGTGGCTGTTGCAGCGCGATGATCCGACAGAAGATCATGGTTATGCAGCATTCATCGCGGACAAAGATTGGATCGTGATGGGTCGAGGCAGCTATGAGAAGGTGCTGACCTTTGACGAATGGCCTTATGACCGACCCGTGTTGGTGCTCTCCCGACAGCTAAGCGATACTCCCGTGCCCGAGAAGCTGAAGGGCAAAGTGCAGTTCTCATGCCGCACGCCACGGGAGGTGCTGGCTGACCTGGCGGTGCAAAACGCGCATCGCGTCTATATTGATGGCGGGCAGGTAATACAGTCGTTCCTGCGCGAAGGTCTGGTCGCCGATATCGTGATCACTACCGTTCCTGTCCTGCTCGGTTCGGGAAAACCGTTGTTCGGAGCCCTGATCGGGGATAGAGATTTGACTCTGTTATCAAGCCGCAGCTTCCCTTCGGGTCTGGTGCAGTCGCACTATCGGCTGACGTCATAAACCGCATATAAACGTAGCGGCAACCTCCGCTAAAGCTATCGTACCGCTCTGCTGCCAGCGGTACTGTTTTACTTCAGCGACCTTGCCTCAGCTCACTGAAAAGGAGTGCATCACTCAGCGTCAACACCTGCCCACATATAGTGGTTATCAACGCCTTCAGCTCGCTCAAAAATGAACCCTAAAGCGCGGTAGAAATCATTCGCCGGGCTCGCTTTCAACGCGATGAGTCGGATAGCTTTCCCAAGGAGCCTGGCTTTTTGCTGTATGCGTTTTACAATCTCTTTCCCCACGCCCTTACCCTGAAATTTATTGTTGATATAGAAGTGATCCAGATAGAGGTACGTCGGGAAATCCCGCAGCACGTAAAACCCCACGATCTCATCCTGGGAGCAGAGGATGAACGTCTCTTTATCCGTAAATGTCGAAAGGAAGCGTTCGCGTGCTCTGATGGGATCGAATCTGTTGATCGCCTCAAGACTCGGGCGCATAGCCTCAACGCGGAGTTCAGCCAGCATTGGCGCCTCATCAGCAAGAGCAGGGCGGATAGTGAGATTTAAGGGCAAAGGAACCTCGCATCGTGTTGGTGGTTTTCTACGCAGAATAACACGCTCTTCCAGACCACCAGCGCAGTACAGCGTGAGAATTCGCTCGTGGTTGGGCAATCAAGAATAATGTCATCACTGCGCTGTGATAAATGTTTTTCTTAACAGTCACTTATCTCCGGTTAATACCCGTGTCGACCGGTTCAGACAGCGAACCAGCCGGAGGGATATTGCTCGCAGATGAACGCCACGAAAGCCTTAACTTTGGGGCTCTGAAGGCGACGGGATGTGTGTAGCACCCAGAGTTCAGTCAATGTATCGGCTTCTCCCCAGCACACCAGCTCACCTTTTTCCAGCTGTTGGCTGACAATAGATTGCGGAAGCATCGCCGCGCCGGCACCCGCCAGGGTGGCATCCCGCACGGTCAGAAGAGAAGAGAGGCGCATCACCGGTTGCGGCGCGAAACGACGCTGCCCGCCCTGAACGGTCCAGAGCTCGCCGTCAGAATAAGTTGACATCACGAGCGCCGGGATCTCAGGCGCGTTTTGTGCATCGCCTGGCGGCATCTCAAGCGTGGGAACCGCCACCAGCACCTGTTTGTCTCTGGCAAACTGCCTGCCAACCAGCGCGCTGTTTTTGTGCGGATTAATACGGATCGCGACATCAAAATGCTCATCCACCAGGTCACTCATCCGGTTTTCAGCAATTACTTCCACATAAATGCGCGGATAGTGACGGCGAAATTCAGCCAAAAGCTGCCCAAGAGCCAGTTGCGAAAAGAGCAGCGGGGCCGCAATACGCAGCCATCCGGAGGGATTTTCCGACGCTTCCCGCGTGGATTTGACCGCTTCATCAATATCACGTATTGCGCCAACGGTGCGTGACAAAAGCCGTTCACCGGCCTCAGTGATGTGCAATCTCTGCCCGCCGCGCTCAATAAGACGCACACCGAGTGCCTCTTCAAGATCCGTCAGCCTGCGTGAAAGGGTTGCTTTGGGTTTTCCGCTGGCGCGACTGGCCGCGCCGATCCCGCCCGAAGCCGCGATGAGGTGGAAATCTTTGAGGGCATTAATATCCATGGAGTGTCTCATTTATGGAACGAACCATCTAAAAAATAGCATCTTCAAAGCGAAAATGGATCGCGATAGTGTTTGTTCACACCAACCAAACACCACGGAGTAAATACCATGACCATCCTGATCACCGGAGCCACCGGCCGCGTCGGCCGCAATGTTGTTAACCAACTTCTTCGCCGCGGCGCCGATTTCCGCGTGCTAACCCGTGACCCCGCAAAGGCCGGCTTTGCCGCAAATGTAGACGTTGTGAAAGGCGATTTGCTGGATATCGACGCCTTACGCGCCGCCTTCAGCGGTATCAAAACGCTGTTTTTACTTAATGCGGTCACGAGCGACGAATATACCCAGACGATGATTACCCTCAACATTGCCCGCGAGTGCGGCATTCAGCGCGTGGTTTATCTCTCTGTCTTTGGCGCCGATGTTGCCGTCAATGTGCCGCACTTCGCCGTGAAATATGGCGCCGAGCGCATGCTTAAAGAGATGGATTTTAGCGCCACGATCCTGCGACCAACCTACTTTATCGACAATGAGGTCATGATTAAGGATGTGGTCATGAATCACGGTGTTTATCCGATGCCGATCGGCGGGATTGGCCTGGCGATGGTAGACACACGCGATATCGCCGAGGTCGCGGCCATTGAATTGATACGACGCGATCAAGCGAGCGGAAAATTGCCTGTCGAGACGATTAATCTCGTTGGCCCCGATACGCTGACCGGCGAGAGCGCCGCCGCCGTATGGAGCGAGGTGCTGGGCCGCGAGATTATCTACGGCGGAGATAATCCGGGGGCATTTGAAGCAAGCATGGCGGAATTTATGCCGAAATGGATGGCCTACGAAATGCGTCTGATGGCTGAGCGCTACGTCAGCCACGGCATGCTCCCGCAGGATGGCGACAGAGAGCGTCTGGTCACACTTCTTGGCCGCCCGTTGCATACCTACCGCGACGTCGTGACGGCACTTGCCGCGCAATAACATGCCCTTCTGGCACGCGGGCGTGGGCTTAAGGAAAAGCCTGCTCCTTGCTTAACGCCGGGGAAGGTATTTGCGGGATCTTCTGGCGTCTGAAAACGCCTGGTGGAACGCCCACATAGTGAGTGAATGCCACGTTAAAGGCACTCGCTGACTGATAGCCGACGTGAAAGGCAATTTGTTCGATTTTCTCTTTGCTGCTGACCAGCGCTTTTTTCGCTAACGACATGCGCCAGAAGAGAAGATATTGCCCCGGCGGCATTCCGACTGTCTCACTGAAAGCGGCAAAAAAAGCCGAGCGGGACATGGCGGCGTGGCGGGCAAGCTGGGCGATTTGCCACTCAACACCCGGTTTTTCATGGATCAGATGCAGCGCGACGGCGATCTTTTCATGTTGCAGCCCTTTCAGGATGCCAGCTGTTTTCGGCAGATCATCATTACTGCGTAACGACTCGACCAGCAGCAGCTGTAAAAGCCGCATTAATACCTCGTCGCGCCCTGGTCGCCTGGCCCGGCTTTCATCCAGCAGAAGTTCAAGCAAGGTGGCGAAACGCCGTTGCCCTTTAATCAGGATCTCATTTGGCAGCAAAGAGACGATGAGTTGCTTATCCGGCGTATCGAATTCACAGTGGCCGACAGACATGATCAGATCGGCTGGCCCGTTTGTTGCGCCAATCCGCACATGCCCTTCGCTGATAATCGTAGGCGTTGTGATGTCAGTTGAGCCAGCTCCACCCGCGTTGGTGTTCTCGAAATCGTACGCTGCGGGTATCAGAATAAAATCACCGGCAACCAGCAACGTTGGACCTTTGCCGTTAACAGTGATCAGGCATTCGCCTTCCAGCACGGCGCAGTAAAAGGCCTCTCCGCCAGATTCCCGAACAATACGCCACTGCCCGCGCCCTTCAACGAGTTTTGAATGCGATGGCCTGGGGTTGAGCAGGGCAACAATATCGGTCAATGGATCTGACATTGGACTCTCTCTAAAGTTTACGCGACGTTTGATTATATATTGTCCTGCTGGTGGCCGCTATGATCGCTGCTCTTGCCATCAAAGAGGATCACATATGTCTACTGTACTGATTACCGGTTGCTCTTCAGGTTTTGGCCTTGCCGCCGCAAAACTTTTTTTACAGCAGGGTTGGGAAGTGATTGCCACCATGAGAACGCCTGACCCGACCTGTTTGCCCGCAAGCGACAAACTGACGATCCTGCCGCTCGATATCACTTCGGTGCAGAGTATTAACCATGTAGTGCAAGCGGCGGGCGCGATTGATGTGCTGGTGAATAATGCGGGTTTTGGCGCACCTGTACCGGTCGAGCTTACGCCGCTTGCCACCGCGCAGCAGTTAATGAACACCAATGTGCTGGGAACGTTGTCATTAACTCAGGCGTTTCTGCCGCTAATGAGAGAGAAGAAATCAGGGGTAATCATTAACGTCTCTTCATCCGTGACGACCCGGGCGATGCCGCTGATTGGCCTTTATCGCGCCAGTAAAGCGGCGCTGAATGCATGGAGCGAGTCGCTCGCCATTGAAGCCAGGCCTTTTGGTATTCGTGTTCACGTGGTGTTACCGGGGCGCTCCCCGGAAACGAAGTTCGGCGAGAATGCGCGCGAGTATTTTGCAGGCATCGACGATCCCGCTTATGGGCAAATGGTGCAGGAGTTTATCCAGAGTGTGGGTGATAGCAACTCACCCGTGACGCATGCGGATGATGTTGCGAATGCCATTCTCGCGGTTGCTCAGGATACCAATGCTCCGTTCTACACCGCCGCAGGTGAAGATGCCCAAATGATGCTGAAAGAGGCGCAGCATCGCTCACCCTTCTCTTACTAATTGCGCCGAACGAGAACGGGAGCCGTAAAAAAGTCGCAGAGGGGATATTCCCCTCTGCGTATTCGCAAATCGTGATGACTCCCGATTTCCATCTCTTCGCTGCGGCGAGAATGTTTTGCAAGGCCGCGACAATTTACCTTTTGATACTGGAAAACAGGCCGCGCGGCGCGTAACAAGCGTGGATGTGAAAAAACGGACGCTCAATTGACTGGGCGAATTCGGTGGTCATTCGTTCAGCTGATTAACGTTGATTACGTTACTTAAGTGAAAGGCTAGCCGGTGCTGAAGACAGACCGCTGGAGCGCCGGATAAGCCGGATACTTAATCCAGCGCCCGTGGCGAGACATACCGCCATCGCCAGCAGCGCGACGATAAAGGCATGCGTGATATTCGCACTGCTTTTACCGTTACCCAACATCCTGTAAAAAATGCCGCCGATGACAGCGACGCTCAGCGCCGTGCTGATTTGTAATGCCGAACTGGTGACGCCGGCAATCATGCCTGAAAACTCTGGCGCAACGCGGCCGGTTACCATCCGCACCAGTGTTGGCATCGCCAGCCCCTGGCCAAGACCGGTCACAAACAGCAGTACGGTGAGCGGCAACATGGCAGGCGCATTGCCCGTCAGCGTATGGGCAACTAACCATGCCAGACCTGCTAACCCCGCCGTTTCGCATCCCATCCCGATGGCGCTCAGATAATTTCCGACAAACCGCCGCAAGTAAGGCGTCAGCAGCGGCCCAATCAGAAAGCCAACGCCAAACGGCAGAAAAAGCAGGCCTGCGCTCAGGGCGTTTACCTGCAACGCGCCCTGTAGGTAGACAGAAAACAAAAGAAAGAAGGCCGCGATGGAATAAAACAACAACACGATCGTCAATCCCTGGCCCAGCCCTGGCGCGCGTAACACGGCAGGATTAAGTAACGGCGAACCGCCAGTCTGACCAAGGCGACGTTCATAACGCCATAACAACGCGCTTAGCAACGGGAAAGCAAGCAATAACAGCCACGTCCACCACGGCCATCCCGCCTCATGGCCTTCAATCAACGGCACAATCAGCGTACTGAGTGTGACGGTTGCCAGCAGCATGCCAATGGGGTCCAGCCGCTGCGCAGATTGTGCCCGCGTCTCTTTCAGCAACGGCAGTCCAAAGAGAATGACCAGTAGCGCCACCGGCAGGTTAACGAGAAAAATAGCCCGCCATCCCAGCCCAAACAGATCCGCTGAAATCAGGATGCCGCCCAACACCTGGCCAATAACGGAGGCGAGGCCAAACACGGCGCCATATATGCCCAGCGCTAACGGCTTCTCCGCTTCCGGAAAAATGGCCTGTACGGATGCCAGCGCCTGGGGCGCCATAATGGCGGCTGTGGCACCTTGTAACATGCGCCCGGTAATCAGTACCCACGGGGACCAGGCTACACCGCACAACAGCGATGCAGTCGCAAAACCGAGAAGCCCAAGAAAAAACATCTTCCCGCGACCATAAATATCGCCCAGTCGACCGCCGGTAATAAGTGTTACCGCATACACGCCCGCGTAGGATGAAATGACCAGCTGTTCAGCGGAAAAAGAGGCACCCAGATCGCTCTGAATAGCAGGTAGCGCAACATTGACGATAAAAAAATCGAGCGGCGGCAAGAATGCGCCGACCAGTAAAATGACAAACATCGCCCAGCGACGCGGCTCGGCTTGCGTGAGGCTATGTGCCGGCATAGAACACTCCATCGGTAGCGGTTCCGTCCCCGGTAAGAGACGTTTTGTTATGGCAAAAATTGTGCGGTTAATCTGTTTGGGCATGCTGGTTCGGGGCGTTTCGCCCCGATGCGACCCTGCAAGTGGGGAAAATCAGCGCATGCCGCCAGAGGCCAGAATTACCTCACCGGTTATCCATCCCGCGTCGTCTGAGGCGAGAAATGAGACGATCGGAGCAACATCCTGCACCTGACCGATGCGACCGAGTGGCGTGTGCTGTTCATTCCATCTCTGAAAGTCCGAGTTCATCGCGCCCGCACTGTGGCTACCTTGCGTTTCGATAAGGCCAGGGTTGACCGCATTGACGCGAATTCCCCGCGGGCCAAGCTCGCGTGAGAGTACGCCGGTGATGGCGTCAATCGCGCCTTTGGTGCCGCTGTAGATGGCGCTTTCGGCAATAAAAACGTGGGTGACGAACGAACTGATGTTGATGATGCTGCTGCCTTTACTGAGGTGTGGCACGGCTGCGCCAGTCAGCAACAGCGGGCCCAGAACATTGATGTCGAACTGCCTGCGATAAAGGGCTTCAGTGCTCTCTTCAATACTGGCGAACTGATAAATCCCGGCGTTATTCACCACAATGTCCAGACGCCCGAACGTGTCAATGGCCGAGTTGACCAGCGCCTCGACTTCTGGCTGGTGGGTGACATCTGCCGCAACCGCCACGGCCTTCCCACCGGCGGCTTCAATATCGGTAACCACTTTATCGGCACCACTTCTGCCTGAGGCGTAATTGACGATGACTTTCGCGCCGTCAGCCGCCAGTTGTCGGGCAATGCCTGCGCCGATACCGCTGGAGCCACCGGTCACAATGGCAACTTTGTCTTTTAATTTGTGCATATCTTCAGCTTCCTGATCACACCGCCTGGGGCGGTTTGGGTGAGGAGGCTATGGTGATATCTACATAATTGTTTTGGAACTGACACTTTTGTATATTCGATGTTCATTTTTGAACGGAGAGACAATGGTATGGAGTGGGGCGACGTCCGGATATTTCTTGCTGTCATGCGTAAGGGCTCTTTTGGCGAGGCGGCCCGCAGCCTTGGCGTGAGCCATCCGACGGTTGGGCGCAGAATAAAGGCGCTTGAGGATGAGGCGCAGCAGGCGCTATTTCGCCGGACAAGGGATGGTCTGGTGCTGACGGATGCCGGCGACAGGGTGATGACGCTGGCAGAAGCGATGGAAAACTCCGCGCTGGCGATGGAGCGGCGCCTGGCAGGAAACCACGAGCGTCTTGAAGGGATATTGCGGATATCGTCAGCCGAGTGGTTTGCTAATTATGTTCTGGCCCCTGTGCTGGTCGAACTGACGCGCCGCCATCCAGCGATTGTGCCGGAAATTATCGCCAGTTACCGCTTACTTAATCTGTCGCGCCGTGATGCCGACATAGCATTTCGCATCGTTCCCTTTACCGAACCAGATATTGTTCAGCGTCGGCTGATGAGCATGCCCTACGCGCTGTATGGAACGCAGGAAACCGCGCATCTCGCGGAGCACGACCCGGCCGCAGTGGGGCTTATTCTTATGAATACGGCACAATCCCACTTTTCTGATGTCGCCTGGCTGCTCGACAGATTTCCGCAGTCGCGGCGTGTGTTCACCAGCACCAGCCGGGCCGTTCAGGCGCAGATGTGCCAGCGGGGAATGGGGATTGCCGTGCTGCCACGGCCGCTTGGCGATGCCATCCCCGGATTGCAGAGCATTCGCATGCCGGAGCCGCCACCGTCCAAAGATATCTGGGTGGGATATCACTATGATCTGCGGCATATGGATCGCCTGCGGGTCATGCTGGATATTGTCGATGCCTTGCTGGCGGATCCCGCCCCGTCCGCAACGTGAGCCTGCTCTTCTGCTGATTCGCCAGCGGCGGTGAATAGATTTTATCCTGGCCTGGGTTGATGCTTTCGAATTTTCAATGTGTTGAGTTCCGCCCCGTTCTCTGAACCGGGGCGGAACGCAGAGGTTTTATTGGCCGTGCGCAGCCATAAGCTGGCGGGAAGCACACGACGAACAACAATCAGAAGCGATATGTCACCAGCAAGCTTCCTGTGGGCGATGTTTTTCGTTGCACAATCGGGCTATTGCGCGCATCCCCCGTCAACTGCGTAACGCCTGCTGCGGCAACTACACTCCAGTCCTGGTTGAACTTGTGGGTCCAGGTAAGATTCGTTGACCAGGCATAAATTCCCGCGCCGGGGTCATATCGGGTAAAGCCCGATGCGGCTGACTGGGAGGCACTGACCCCGTAGTAAGTCTGCATATACTTTTCAGTTCCCCAACTGCCGGTCAGCGCCAGCGTCACGGAGTTGTTCGATGAGGTATAGAGCGGGCTATTAATGCCGAAATGCAGGGCCGCACCATTGTTTCGCTGTGAAACCGGCACCTCAGCCTGCAATTGCAAATTAAGCCAGTCGGTCACTCCGTACCCCAGGCCAAGCACACCGAGAGCCGAGCCTTTGACATCGCCCATACCGCGCAGGTAGTCGCTGCCGTCGCTTAGCGAGTCGCTGTTCACGTCGCGATCCTTACGGCCTGCGCGATAGCTCAGCGCCGCGTTGTAATCGAACTTGCCGATGTTATTGCCGTAACCGATGCCCCGTGTGGTGCTAACGAAGAAACCATTTGCCATTGTGTAATCAAGCACCAGAGCCGTTGTGACGCGGCTTTTATCCGCGCCAGAATAGCGTGGCGTAACATTCGCGCCGCCTCCCAGGGTCAACGCATTGCCCGGATCCTGTTCTGCCGCCAGTATCGGGGTGGCCAGTAACGCCAGGACCGCGCCCGGCAACATTTTTTTCAGGCTGCGCCCCGAAAGTGGAAGGGGGAACTTATGACGCAGTTTGATGTTTCTCATTAAAGAAGTCCTTGTGGATTCAAATGATTACGATACAAGCAGGTGTTAAACGCCAGAACGCTCATTTTGTATGCGCATCCTAAAGTTCTCATGAGCCAAAAATGAAGAAAGGATGAAGCAAGTACAGGCGCTGCAAAGCTGGTAGATTTCCTGCTACCGTTTTTTTCTTCAGACGTTCTTCATTCACTGTTGATACCGTAACCATTGTGAAAATTCTCTTAATCGAAGACGACCTGGATCTCGGCAATGGCGTGCGTATCGCCCTTGCAGATCAAGGATTTGATGTCATATGGGTTCGCCGCAAAGAAGATGCGCTGCATCAGCTCGATGCCTGCGTGCCTGAACTTGTGTTGCTCGACCTCGGCTTACCCGACGGCGATGGCATGAGCCTGATGGCGCGCTTGCGTCAGCAACTCAAGGGCATTCCCATCATCATCCTGACGGCGCGTGGCACACTGCACGATCGCCTCTCCGGGCTGGACGCCGGTGCCGACGACTATCTCGTCAAACCGTTTGTTCTCGCCGAGTTATTGGCCAGAGTGAGGGCGCTTGCGCGGCGCAGTTACGGTTTTGAGAACGAGGCGATAGAGATTCGCGGATTATCGCTTCATGTGCCGACGCGACGCGTGACGGTGAATGCACGGCATGTTGAGTTGACGGCAAGTGAATACGCACTGCTTGAAACGTTGATGTTGCGTACTGACCGCGTGCTGACACGCAGTTTTCTGGAAGAGAGGATCTTTGGCGCCAAAGAAAATATGAGTAATGCGCTCGATGTGCATATGGGAAATTTGCGTCGCAAAATCGGCGACGGCTATGTGCGAACGGTGAGGGGCGTTGGGTATGTCATTGATACCGTCCCGATCCAGAAGGGGGCAGGTTGATGCGAAATTTTTGGCACCATCTGAGAACCCCAACGTTTGTCAGGCGCATTATGGTAGCCCAAATGCTACTGCTCACACTGCTCTGGTGTCTTTTTCTGACTTACGTTTTGTGGGAGGACTTGCGTAGCCCGCCGATATTAACGGGCAACAAGACGTACGAAACCATTTTTACTGTGGTTGAGAGTATGGACGATCGCCCGCAGGAGCGAACGCATGTGTTGGCTGCGCTCAGTAAAGCGGTGCGGGAAGATTATGGCGGAGGTGAAGATCCAGAGCTCTCGATCAGCCTTATCGTGCGCAAGAACAAAGCGATAATTTATGCCTCTGATGGCGCACCGGCCGGGGTGACAAACACCCGCTATGGAAAAATTGAGCGAATTCAAAGTGAAGGCCGCGCCTGGACCAGCCGCACCCTGAAGTCCGCGCACTCCGACACGGAAGTCACACTCATCACCCCTGCCGGAGGCTGGAACTTCTTTATCTATCTGAACTCGCGTGGCTACTACGTCATGCCGCTGCTGGTATGCATTCCTTTTCTTTTGTTTCCAGCGTGGCTGTCCATCCGCATTGCAATGCGCCCGTGGAATAAGGTGGTAAATGAAGTTTCTCTGCGCACGCCGGACGATCTCTCGCCCTTAAACGCCGTGCCAAAGCACAGGGAGCTTCACCAGATGGTCGACGCTGTAAATGGGTTTCTTGCCAGGGTGCGAGAAAGCTCTGAACGGGAACGCATTTTCATTGCCGATGCCGCTCACGAGCTGCGTACCCCGCTGGCTGCGATGCGAATCAATGTTGAGGCTTTGCAGTCCTATGTCAGCAATGACAGTCAAAAAGAGTTGCTGACAGGGATTATTCGCAGCAACAGCCGTGCGGCTCGTCTGGTCAATCAGTTGCTGCTGATGATGCACAGCGAAGCGCGCATTGACACGGTTATGGAGCCTGTGCCGCTGACAACGCTCATACAAGAACGCATGGCCGGGCTGGCACCGCTCGCGGCTGAGCGCAGGATTGAGCTTGAATTTTATGCTGAAGATGAAATCTGGATAACAGGTGTCCGCGAACGGTTGATGTCGCTTATCGATAACCTTATTGAAAATGCCGTGAAGTACAGCCCTGAGGGCGGGCGGGTCGAGGTGGCGTTACGATCCTTAGAAAAATCCACTCAGTTGCGTGTTGCAGATGCCGGGCCCGGTATTCCCGTTGAATTGCGTGAGCGTGTGTTCGACCGGTTTTTTCGCGATCCTAATCAGATGCAAAGCGGGAGTGGGCTGGGGCTTGCCATCGTCAAAGCGGTTGCGCAGCAACACAACAGCAGCGTAAGCCTCAATACGTCCGCAGAAGGTGGGCTGATAGTTACGGTGGATTTCCCACATCACAAGCCCGCCTGAAAGAAAGCACAACGCTGATCCGCCCAGGCGGGGGGCATCTACTGGAATGATGGAGTTAAAAGTGAAATACGTTGCTCTGGCAAGCCTGTTATTTTCGCTCTCACTCAGCGGGTGCGCGATTACCGTCAGTGAACTAAAGAGCAGCCAATCCTCTTTTGACGGCAGTTTCGTGAGCAAGACAGGGTCTTCTGATACCTATCGAACCATCAGGCACATGGCAAGACAGTGCCTCGAATATGAGGCATATTCAGGCAATCCGGTCATCGTATTAAGCGAGTTTGACGGTGAGCGCCAAACAGGTGAGATCAATCAAAAGTTCCTTTCACAGGGATTATTGATTAACAACACGCTCATTGAGATAGAAAACCGGGATGGCGACAACGCACAGGTCAGCCTGTATACAACCAAGAACCTCTTGAGCACGGGTATCCGCTCGCCTAAGATAAGTGATATCAAGCGCTGGGCTGGCGGCGATAAAACGTGCTAGCGCGACACTTGCGTATCACGCAGTACTACCGCAAAGCATCCCGGGTTATATGACTTGCGCCACATTGATTAACACACCGCAGTTTGAGTTATACCTTCGTCAGAAGGGAACTACTGCGAACATCCGCTTTTCATTCTGAGTGGACATGATCGCCCATGGACGAACGCTTCGACCATGAACGGACGTTCATAGTCATGATGCATATGTCACTGGCAATGCTTTAAGCTACCTGCACGGTAATGTATTGATTAATAGAATGATTATAAATCATCCATCTTGCTAACCTCTTGCCATAATTGATCTTTAGAGGTATTCATTTCTTTCATAATCAGTGTCATTCGATGTCTTTCTGAATTAACTGGCTTATAAATGTACCCCTCGTCTCCATTAATTCTTTCGATGACATTATTCTTAAGCATCAAATCAACTATCAATGTAATTGCTTTCTTTTCTTGCTGGTTTTTGAATCCCTTGATGAAAGATCGCTCTTTTCGCCCCCGACCATGCTGAAGATAAACTCGCCTTATGCAAGAAAGCAAAGCCATTTGATGGAGTCCAAAACCTAGGGATTTTATTTTTGATGTTGTATTAACAGAGCTAAATTGGCTGACTTTGCAACCAACAAAGTAATTGGGAAGTGCTGAGGCATCTGACACACCTGAGACTGTATTTATTTCACAATTATCAATAAGTAAACTCCCTTTAGGTTCAATATAACAATCACTAATATCTACAGATTCAATAATACATGAGTGAATGTTTAAATTTCCCAATGGTATATTGCTTAATTCTATTTTCTCTATAAAACAATCTTTTATTTGAATGTTTCGAAAGTCAACTAATTCATCACTGCTACCTTCGAAAAGAAATGCACAAAGTAAATCAGCAGCAGCTTGGGAATTCGTATTTGACCAGTAAGATATTTTGCTGATAATTTTCGTTGCTTCATTTATGTTAATTTTGTAAAAAAACAATCTTTGACCAAACTCTCTTAACGGATTTATCCAGTTTGATTTTTTTATGGCTTCATCAGAATCATAATGTGAAACCATATACTCTGCTCGCAAACCATCAAGCATATACATATCTATAAATTGATAGTCAGAGCTATCATTACCTACACGACCAAAAGATGGCAGCCGAGAAAGCATAATTGCTGATTCATCTGTTACCGTTCTTCCTGTTATATTATTAAAGATAATGCTTAGCTCATTATTGCTTATTGGTCCAAAATCATTGCTTTTCGTTCTTGTAAGATTTGCCAACTCTATTAATATTTGTTTTATAATTGCAGAGTCTAAAATAGCTTTGTTTATATTTGCCTCTCTATGACAAATAAAATCTAAGAGACTATCCCAAAATTCGTACTCATTATCATCGGATAATAAATCCAATCTCTCTGAAATGCTTGCTATCATTTGGAATATTAAAGGCTTCCATGGAGCCCAAGGAGGTATTACTAAACCGGGGCATCCAATATTTTGCATGTACTCTTTCATTTCATCTTCGCTGAATTGATCTTTACATTTAATATATATGGTTTCTCTCTCATTCAGCCCTAGAAATGAGAACATCTCTGAATCGCTATTGAAATAATTCTCTCTTCCCGTTATTAATAATCCGCCCTGGACATTAGTTATTAGATCTCTTACACCGGCCAATGCGTCTTGTTTGGCCTTACTTAGTTTGCTTGGTTCATTGCTCCAGTTCTGTGAACCAATCTCATCAAAACCATCAAGCATAAATACGGATTTTTTAAAGGTTAATAGTTTTACTGAATTATTTACTATTTCCGGAGGAAATGATAAGTCTTCAAAATGCCTTCTAACAATTTCATTTGCTCTCTTCAGACTCCAATTCTCTCTTAAGTTTATAACGAAACAATATGACGGGTCATTTTGATTTGAATAATTATCAAAAAGCTCACTTAAGCACCTGCTTTTTCCAGAGCCAAAACTTCCAGTCAATATAACTTTGGCTCCTTTATCTAAAAGTGATTTTATATCGCTTATTTTAAATTCTTTCTGCGTTTTTGCCTCTACGTATTTAACAGGGACATATGGGTTATGATCTAATTTCCCGGTCCATGGATCAATTGCACTGCCAATGTTTTTTTGTCTACGAGTGAAGATATAATTCTTGTAATCTAAAAATCTTCTTTCAAACTCATCTAAAGTCAGTAAGTCTATTTTAAAATCTAAAGCAGTCCCTTTCATCAAGTCCGTAGGTTCTTTTTCTAATATTAACAAACATTTAACAAATGCACCTTCAGATGCTTTTTTCATCCTTAAGGAAGCTAGTTTATGTATGTCTGCTCTTACCTTTTCGAGTGTGTGATTTTTAGTAACCTCAATACAAATATAGTGATCCTCTTCAATTTTAATAAAACAATCAAATTGCATTCCACTTATATTTATCGAACTCGAATCTCTATTGTAAATCAACCTTGAGAATTGCTTTACTCTATTTTCTAAATCTGTCCAGTTCATTATTTTACCTTTTTATAGATGGTTTGGGTTTTAACTGATGTCAGTATTTCTAATCGGTATTCGTTTCTAAGAAATTCATGAAATTATGATAAGAATGAAATCTCGTATTCGGCACTAAAAATTTTAGCAGAAACTTCGATATAAACGTCCCATGCACAATATTAATCATTGCACGTGTAATCCAGAAATAGAGAGATGGTTTAAATATCATGGAATATATCATATAGAATCACTTTCCTTTTCTCTTATTTAAAGCATCATTGAGATCATTCTAATTGCAAAATTCCTTGGAGTAAAACTAATTTAATCTATTGGAATTTATGAGGCTATCAGCATCACATTGTTAGCTGAGCAAAGGGAGAAAGTACGAAATACATATTAGCGAAACCTATTTAACGCGATCATAATGAATTATATGAATCCGTACAGCGTAAGTTCTCATTCTATTAGTTGACCCATTGATGCTAACCTCTGCTCCTTGCTCAAAACTGCCTCTCATGCCTGCTCAAAGAGCAGGCTTAGCGGGTGATTTTCGTTATGTTAAAGAAGTGAGCGGATCGCAGCCATAACGCCCGACGTCTACCCGCAGATCTCACGGTGAAACCAGCCACCACAGAATATTTACGGCTGCTGTTTATGAAGCTCACGCTGCGCAAGCTGTAAGGTGATTGTTTCGATACGCTCGGCCATTTCCCGGGTCATTTCGGTCAACTGAGTATTTTGTTTTAGCAATTCCAGCAGTTGTGCCGACTGCTCCTCGGCGAGTATCTGGCGTTTCGTCATTGCGTCGTCCAGATCTTCGCGGTGTTGTGCATCCGCCAGCGCATGCGCCTGATCGCGTTCCGCCTGGCGGGTTTGCGCCAGCAGGATCAGCGGTGCTGCATAAGCCGCCTGAATACTGAACGCAAGGTTGAGAAGAATAAAAGGATAGGGATCAAACTTCACGACACCTGCAACGTTCAGAACAATCCACACGATCACTGCGATAGTCTGTCCAATAAGAAATATCGGCGTACCAAAAAAACGAGCGAACGCTTCTGCTTTCAACGCAAACCACTCGTCGCCAAAAGTATGCGTAATACCTTTCAGGGGGCGATATAACCGAAATTTTTTATCTGTGTGCATATCATAAACTTCCTGCTGGTGGAGGTTGCCAGAATCGCCGAAACGTTTTTCATCATTGGGTACGACAGCCCAATCATAAAAATATACGTTACGGATGTTATACGTCAGGTAAAGCGCCTGCATAAAACGTATCAACCTCCACATTATCCCATCGCCAATATGATGGCTTGTGGCTGGCAAGTTCGCCCGGAACACCGCGAACGGTTCCTGATGATCCTGGCCTGCTGCCCATCTATTAACACGTGCCATCACGGGGGAAAATGGCGAACTTCCGTTTCTCACTCAGAGCGAGCATCATCTCTTCTGGTTCCGCCGCCAGGGGCGGATACTAGCGCCCTGGAGTTTTGAGCAAGTTGCAAAACCTGGAAGCCGCGCCAGAGCCCAAAAATCACCGTTGTTATTATGGAATTAACACTTACTCATCAAGGTATATGACATGTCGTTTAAGGTACGTGAAGCTAACGCTGAGGATTACGATGTATGGTTAAGGCTCTGGAACGGATATTTGCAATTTTCTGGCAGTACGCTGAGCGATGCCGTTACCTTATCGACCTGGCGTCGGGTGTTGTCTCCAGACTCTGATGTCATATGCCTGCTTGCGGAAGCCGAACAGGGCGTGGTTGGTTTTGCGATGTGCGTGTTGCATGAGGGAACGTGGGTAACAGAGCCTCATTGTTATCTTGAAGATCTTTTTGTTGATGAGCATATGCGTGGTCTTGGCGCGGGAAAAGCGCTGATTGAGGCAATATGTGATGAAGCCCGGACGAAGTCATGGTCTAAAGTCTATTGGGTGACCAGAGACTCCAATCCTGCGCGGGCCCTGTACGATAAGCTTGCCGTACTGGATAATTTTGTCCGATATACCGTCAAAATTTAAATACAGGGATATTTGAACCCAAATTACAGCGTCGCCTAAATAGCCGTCGATGATATTTTCGTGGACGGCTTTGCGCCAGTAGCTAATTCCCAGGCTCGCTATTCAACAGCGTGTCGTGCAGTTTATTTCTGTTCCTCCTTTAAAAATGGCACGAACGGAAAGATGTCACTCCGCCTCATCTTGTATATCTCCATCCACACTCATTAAAAAAGGATGCATGAAGATGCTGAGAGGTAAAAGAGCGGTTATTACCGGTGGCGGCGGGGGATTTGGCCGGGCGCTTTGCGTGTGGTTAGCGCGAGAGGGTATCGAGGTGGATTTTTGCGCACGGCGGGCTGAGGATATGCAAAAAACCTGCAACATAATTACTGCCGAAGGCGGCATGGCTAAAGGGTATATCTGCGATTTAACCCGGCCTGAGTCCCTTTCTCAGTTTTCTTCACAACTGTTAACTTCAGACAAGCCCATCGACATTTTAATCCTCAATGCGGCTCAGTGGTTGTCAGGGACGTTAGACGATCAACCTGACACAGAAATTATCACGACCATCAGTTCAGGACTGACGGGTTCGATTTTACTGACGCAGGCATTGCTGCCGGGGTTAAGACGTTCAGACAGTGCTGATATCGTCTCCATTATCTCTTCATGCGGGATCCCGAATTTTACGGATTCAATTGCCCATCCTGCTTTTTTTGCCAGCAAACATGGGCTTAGCGGGTTTACAACGAAATTGTCACAGCAGTTATCTGAAGAAAATATACGCGTAACCGGGCTGTACCCGCCGGATTTCGAACTGACCGGGGTAGATACGGCTGTCGATAATCACTCCAGAATGGGGGAACGACTACTGGATGGCCGATCAATTTGGGAAACGATTCGTTTTGTGCTGACTCAACCGCGTAGTTGCCATATCAGTAGCATCTACTTTCAGGGGCCAACTCGTGAAGATCTGAGGGGTAGGGGCTCAGTCCCCTGACGCTAAACAGAACGGCCTCCGTCCACTAAAGGCCGTTTATGTAAAGTAGAGATGCTTCAGTGACTGCAAATCACTTGTCCGTAATCGCCATATAAAGTTAAGGTAATAGCATGCAATTATCACTTGCGGCCCATAATTCAGATGCGTAGATCAACGGATTATGTTCTTAAAGAGCAACAGCTTTTCCGCGACAAGCGTTTTATTTTTCTCGGCGAATCCATACATGGTGTGGCGGAATATGCTCAATTAAGAAAGGATATAGCGGAGCGCTATTTTAAAAAATCGGCTGTATTGATATTTGAAGCGGATAGTAAAGGGATGTTATTTTCGCATCAATATAATGAAACTGCCATTTGCCGACTTCAAAACTTCCCCAGGATATTACGTACGCAGGAAACCTTAAATTTACTGACATGGGCTATATCCCGGCAAATTCCTTGTCTTGGAATTGACGCTATTCCTCGTCGATCTGTAACTGCCTTCCCCCCGGAATGGCAACCCATTCAACAACGAGAAAGGGATGAATATTTCAGGGCCCGATCGGGAATAAACTTTTTTACATGGCGTGACTTCCGCATGGCTGAAAATTTGATCAACTTAACTTCAGCATATCCAGAACACCGGATGTTAATAATGCTTCACAATCTCCATATAAAACGGCGCGGTAGCCTTGAGAAAGCAGAATTACAGTTAAAATCCGTACGAGAATATTTTGAGGATGCATTTCCCTTGCAAAGCCATTCTATTGCTCAGCTTGCCCAATGTGGCAGTGCTTTACACAATGATTTAACGCTATTTGATTTTCAAATTACCGATCCTCTTTCTGTCGAACTTTTATCCGCTGCGGCGGCGCACACTTTGCTTACAGCGGAACAAATACCTGATGCAAGCACTGCATGGCATCATGCTTTCGAACGTGAAACCGTCTCACCCAAAAATCAGTATGAGGGGTGTTTTATCTTTAAAGAGGTGCATCCCCCGATAATTATTTCATTATAAAATTCAGCGGATTATGCATAACCTCGCTTAGCCAGCACAGCATTTCAGGCTTTAGCGAGCGGCTTCATGCGAAAACTGATGCCCATACGATTAATGGCATTCATAGTGGCAATAACAATGGTCAGTTCAACCAGATCTTTTTCACCGAATACAGAAAGCGCTGCGGAATATGCTTCATCGCAAGCGTGTGTTTCACTGATACGCGTAATTTCTTCTGCCCATGCGAGCGCCGCTTGCTCAGTATCCGAGAATAAATAGGTCGCTTCGCGCCAGACAGGCACCAGGACGATCTTTTCGACGGACATACCAGCCTTGATAAGGTCGCGAGTATGTATATCGATACAATGCGCACAACCATTAATCTGTGAAACGCTTAAAAAAATTAAGTGAATAAGATCAGCGGGTAAATTTGTCCCGGTAGTAGCGTAATGATGGAGCGCTCCGATAGCCTTTCCACCTTCTGCAGAAACCTGAAACCAGTTTGGACGCTTCATACTTGTCTCTCCTTTTGAAATTGTTGAGGCACTCTCTGTTTATTATTCCGATGTCATAAAGAGCCATTACGACGAATTTGAATCAGCACGTCTGCTCAGACGTTGTGATATTAGCCATTCATGACATAAATAAAAGAGACAAATACTGAGTAAGAAGGTAGGACATTCACAGAAAAATTCTCTTCCAGTTAAACAGAGAGAACAATTCGTTAAAGACGATTCGCGAGTAATGATTAAAACACGATTAATATCCGCTTCTCATTCATACCAAACCTTCAATCCAACGCGTCGTGCCTGTGGAGCACGCCTCCAGCTCATCTGCACTTCAAAACAGCAAGCTTTTCGTTATCACTCACGGAATGCTTTTCCCTTTTTCGAAAATTATTTTTGAGATAATGGTTGACGAGGTAGAACGATCGTTCTACCTTTGTCGCATGAACAAGAAAACGACCGATACCCGAGAAAAAATCCTGTCTAGCGCAGAGCAATTGATCTATCAAAACGGTATTCATGCCACCGGCATGGACCTTCTGGTCAAGACCTCAGGCGTAGCAAGGAAAAGTATTTACCGCTATTTCGCGACCAAGGATGACGTGGCTGCCGCCGCGTTGAATGAACGTGATGAACGCTGGATGCACTGGTTCAGAACTGAATCTGATAAAGGCGACACCCCTCAGGATCGCATTTTGAATATGTTCACTGTTCTCAGGGGCTGGTTTGAATCAGAAGGCTTTCGTGGTTGTGCATTTATCAATACAGCCGGAGAAGTGGGCGACCCTGACGATCCCGTTCGCCAGATAGCAAAACTGCATAAACAGAAATTGCTGGATTACACGCTCGAACTCACAGAGCAATTAAATATCGAGCAACCTGCCGCGCTGGCCAGACAGCTACTGATTCTGATGGAAGGCGCTATCACCATGTCCTACGTAATGGGGGATTGCAGCGCCGCCGACAGCGCACAGGACGTTGCGAAACTCTTGCTGGAACAGGCCTCTTCATAACGCCTGCGTATCAAAAAATTATTTCTACTGCTATATCCGAACTTACAGGAGGCCTTACCATGTCCGAAACACAAACTCGCCCGCCACTTCCTCCTTTCACTCGCGAATCGGCGATTGAAAAAGTGCGGCTCGCTGAAGATGGCTGGAACAGCCGCGATGCCGAAAAAGTCTCACTGGCCTACTCACTGGATACCAAATGGCGTAACCGCGCCGAGTTTGCCAATAATCGTGAAGAGGCCAAAGCATTCCTTGCCCGTAAATGGAAAAAGGAACTTGAGTATCGTCTTATTAAAGAGTTATGGGCGTTTGACGGCAACCGCATCGCGGTCCGGTACGCTTATGAATGGCGTGATGACTCAGGCAACTGGTTCCGCTCTTACGGCAATGAAAACTGGGAATTTGAAGCAGATGGCCTGATGAAACGTCGCTTCGCCTGTATCAACGACATGCCTATCAAAGAGAGTGAACGCAAGTTCCACTGGCCGCTGGGACGCCGTCCGGATGATCATCCAGGTCTGTCGGAACTGGGCCTGTAAATTTGTCGCTAAGCCCCGGATACAGTGGTAGCCAGGGGGCTTTTTCTCCACGCAAAAGTCGCGCTACATATTCATTAAAATCAGGAGTCGATTCCGTTGCTGTCAATGGCGTTATGCGTTTGACTGGCCGTAACGTGACGCAAGTTTGTCGAGAAAGGTGAATAATTTCCTGTTCATTTCGCTGTAATCATTCGCCCGCAGTTCGTCTGGCGACTGGACGAAACGATATTCAGCGGCGCGGCGCAAATCGTTGTCGGAATGGGCAATCAATAATTCGACGATCTCCGGTGTCAGTTCCATATGACACTGAAACCCGTAAACCCGATCAGAGTAAGCGACTATCTGGCGTGGGCATCCCTCGCTCCAGGCGATAATTTCCGCCTCAGGCGTAAGCCCCGGCATATCGTTATGCCAGTGACCAACGGCAAGGGTATTGCCGAAGTGAGAGAACATCTCGTTCATCACACCTTTCTCGGTCATAAAAATGGGAAACGTGCCAATCTCTTTTTCCGGACTGTGAGCAAAAGGGGCACCCAATGCTTCGCCAATCAGTTGAGCGCCCAGGCAGACACCGATGACGGCTTTACCTGCATTCACCGCCGAGGCAATCAGCATCTGCTCAGATTTAGAATCAAAATGCGCGCACTCTTCCACACTGACGGAGGGATCCTGGGGGCCGCCCATGACCACCAGCAGATCGATGTCCCGTGCATCTGCGGGAAGTGGTTGACCGGCATAAACGCGGGAAAAGGTTATCTGATGGCCGCGACGTGTGGCCCAGGTTTCGTAAGCGCCAGGCGCTTCGAAACGTTCGTGAACAATGAAATGTACTCGCATAGACGTATGCTCCTGTAAAACGGGTCACAAACTGAATTAAGCGCGCTTTACCCTGCCAGCCTAATCACGCAGGTAAGGTCAGCCAGGTCATGGTAAACAAGAGGTTCTCATCTGAAATGCCAGTCAGCATTGATAAAACGCCAAGACATGATGAAGCGACGGGGTGGTCAGGAACGGCCATTTCTTACCGCCGTGGGGAGGTCGATCCCGCGCATTACCACCTTGAAGGGCAGCTATTATTTGCCACCAGAGGGGTAATGCTGGTTGAAGCCGCTGACAGACAGTGGGTTATTCCCCCGCAGCGCGCCCTCTGGATCCCACCGCTTATGGTTCACTCTTACAGCGTTCTGTCAGACACGGAATTACGGGCTGTCTACGTCAGCAGTAGCCTGATTGCGGCCTGTACAAACTTCAGCAGGAACAGCCAGGTTCATACCATTAGCGCGACGCCACTGGTGAAAGAGCTAATAAATGGCCTTTTTATGGGTGAATATAACGCGCCGATAAAGCGAAAAATGGCGCTTTTACTGCTGGATATTCTCAGCGAGGCACCCTCCGGGGGCGCAGAACTTCCCATGCCGCGTGATGAACGTTTATTTCGTGCCGCAAGAGAGCTGGTGTTCAGCCATCACTGGAACGCGTCGCTGATCGACCTGGCTGACATTGCGAACATGTCGGAACGGACTTTTTCACGTCAGTTTTTACGTGACACCGGATTCAGCTTCCGGACATGGAAACAGCGAGCCAGGATATACGCATCCTTAGATCTGCTCGCTGATAACGCCCCCGTAAAACAGATCGCCTATCAGCTCGGCTTCTCATGCCCTGCGGCGTTTTCTGCGGCATTCCGTTCTGTGATGGGGACAACGCCCGGTGAGTTTTAACCTGAGCGCGGCGGGGAAGTGAAATAACGACCGGTAATCAATGTCGGTATCAGTCAAAGTAGGGTTTTAACATTTCTTCAGTCCAGTTCATAAACGCTCTTACACGCTGCGACAAGTTGCGCCGGTGCGCGACAACAAAAAATGCAGCAAGCGGCGCGGGGCGAAACTGGGGCAACACTTCAACCAGTGCGCCACTATTGATGTGGGGCAAAAGGGGGGAATAGCCTCCCTGAATTAAGCCTAACCCCGCCAGTCCCGCCTCATGATAAGCCGGTACGCTGTTGACTCTTATGGTGCCTGGTAACATTACAGAGCGGTAACCCTCGCCTGCCAGATACTCCCATCCGTCAGGTTTCGAACCAAAGTTGCGCATATAATGAACCATCCTGTGCCCCTGACTGAGAAGATCATCAATCGTCTGCGGAACACCGAAACGATCAAGATAGCGGGGACTGGCCGCGTTGATCATGCGCAGATGCCCCAATGGGCGTGCAATAAGCGTTTCATCAACAATGGGGCCGAGGCGAACCACGCAGTCAAACCCTTCCTGAACCAGATCGACACGGCGGTCAGTACTTGAAAGTTCGATTTCCAGTTCAGGATGTGCATCCAGCAGCTGCGGCAAAGCAGGGATCACCACGCTTTGTGCCAGTACCGCCGGCATATCCACGCGGCCGGTGACGCTTCGTTCCGTTCATTTGCACGCTTGCATATGGCATCGACTGTGGTGGCAAGCCGATTTAGCTATCACAGGATCTCCCGCATTCAGAAATCCTCCTTCTGCACAAGGCGCACGGGATTATTGCCCTGGCAATGAGCGTCAGCGCTGTTTATTCCGCTGGCCCTGGCATGCTGATTAGCGGGTTCTGATTAACCTCCCTCAACCGGGCTAAAACACGGCTTCCGTCTGGAAGGGGGGAAAGTGGTACAGCATCCCGTCGATTTGTTCCAGAATCTGTCAAAAACACCAAAAACCTTACTGGAATATTTTTTGAAAGCTGACACGGCTGACAAAAAGATTCTCGATATTTCACAGCCATTTTTCAATTTCTTTTACGCTGCTGAATCTCTTGAAGAAAAACATGAATAACAGGCAGTTACTCAGCCGAACGTTGCGGACAATCTGAAAAGTCTGGTCGCCAGCAGTAACGTGACGCCCGTCGGCATACATATAGCCTCCGGTTTGCGAGGCGACTCCAGCCTGTTCCGTGATAAATACCCACTCGCTACTCACAGCGCCAGCGGGTGCTTTGTCTAAGGCCGGGCGTAAGTTCCTTGCCACATCAGAGTTTGAATATGCAGTCATGTCTGTCCTTCAGCTTCATGCCTTATGTATTAGTTACCTTGCCTGACAAAAAAGTACCAACGCGCATGTTGCTGTCCATACCGTTCAGTTTCATCAGAATGTACGCATCTTAATGAAAATAATATGGATATCAGCAAAATAAAGTCATCCAGGGAAATAACGCGTTACGACGATATTATCTTTTATAGAAACAATGTGTGGCATTTTAAAAATGTGAGCGGCAGAACGTTTTTTTCTAAAACGTCATTTTGTCTTATTCAATGCGATTTTATATGAAAACGCTGCACGATTTAAATTAAAGAATTTCAAATAAATGTCGTTATTACACCTAATTCAACCAGACGAGTGCCGCCATTATGACATGGAAAAATACCCAGGGCCGAATAGGCCTGCTGCTTATAAGCTTTTTCGTTATCTTATTGATAGTTACCTATATTGTTATCAAACTATTCGTCTCCCCGCAGATTATTGAAACTGAAACCAAAAATATTCAGGCGACGGTTGAATTACAAAGTAACGCGATTAAAGAGCAGATGAACCGTGTTAAGGCTCAGCAACGCTCCATCACTGAACTGGTTGTTGGTCTGCAAAGTGAGCAAATCGATGGATTATTACCGCACCTGGTTAACCAATACGGGGATTTAAACGTATTCGGCGGTGGGATTTGGCCTCTTCCTGGTCAGCGCGATCCGGCTCGGGACAAATTCAGTACCTTCTATGCCCGCGACGCAAGCGGCAATTTGCAGGTCAATACCGTCTGGAACCAGCCTGAATCGGCAAAATACTGGGAGCAGCCCTGGTATAAAGACGGCATGAATGCGCCGAAAGGCGAGTGTGCGTGGGCGAAAGCCTATCAGGATGCGGCCAGCCCGCAGCCGCGCACTAACTGTGCAATGGCGATCTGGAAAGACGGCAAAGCCTGGGGCGTGGCGACCATCGACGTGACGCTGGGCTTCTTTAACCAGCTGGCTGTCGACATGGGCAAAGCGGTAAACGGCAGCGTACTGATTGTTGAAGCGGACGGTAAAATCGTCGGTAACGGCTCTTCCGTACAGGATAAACCTGCGCTCTCAAACGTCCTCGATCTTGGTATTCCGGCGGCGGCACCGTTAATTAGCCTGTTAGGTCAGGGTAAAACAACGGAAGTGCGCGGGAGCTATGAGGGTGAAGACGGCGCGCATTCCCTGTTCGTTCTGCCCATCAGCGGCAGTCCGTGGTTCATGGCGGTTGATATTCCGAGCAGCCACCTGGTGAGTATGTCTGACGCTATTATGACCAAACTCACCATCGTGCAGGCGATTATCGGAATTCTTATCGTCTTTATCATGATGATTATTGTGCGCAATATTTT
Source organism: Kosakonia sacchari SP1 (assembly GCF_000300455.3). Classification (NCBI taxonomy): domain Bacteria; kingdom Pseudomonadati; phylum Pseudomonadota; class Gammaproteobacteria; order Enterobacterales; family Enterobacteriaceae; genus Kosakonia; species Kosakonia sacchari. The sequence continues at coordinate 2,960,069 of NZ_CP007215.2, read as the reverse complement.
CCATAATGTGACGTTGCTCAATCGTAATATTGAAGCGCTTTCCAGCGGTGGTGCGGATTTAACGCAGCGCCTTGCGCAAAGTAAGAGCCCGGAATTTAACGCCATTATCAACAACTTCAATAAGTTTATTTCGTTCCTTAATGAGCTGATGCAGCAGGTAGGGAATAGCACGATGGCGATTTCATCGGCTTCGCGCCAGATTGCCAGCGGTAACCTGAACCTCTCCTCGCGCACCGAAGATCAATCGGCCTCGATCGTGGAAACGGCAGCGTCCATGGAAGAACTGACCAGCACCGTGCGCCTTAACGCAGAGAACGCGTTGCAGGCGAACAAACTGGCGGAAGAGGCGTCGGCGGTAGCGAAACAAGGGGCCAGTGTGGTTAACAACGTGGTCTCCACGATGAATAACATCAATGAGTCCTCCTCTAAAGTGGTGGAAATCATTAGTGTGATTGACGGCATCGCCTTCCAGACCAACATCCTGGCGCTTAACGCAGCTGTAGAGGCAGCAAGGGCGGGTGAGCACGGGCGTGGCTTCGCTGTGGTGGCTGGTGAGGTTCGTTCTCTGGCGCAGCGTAGTGCGCGCTCGGCTCAGGAGATCAAAAAGCTGATTGAAGAATCGGTGAGCAGCATTGAGCAGGGCAGCGGACTGGTTCGCCAGGCAGGTACAACGATGGACGGCCTGATGGAAAAAGTGGAAAGCGTGGGTGTGCTGATCTCAGAAATCAGCTCTTCCAGCGATGAACAAAGTCGCGGGATTGCCCAGATCAACATCGCCATCAACCAGCTCGACAGCGCCACGCAGCAGAATGCGGCGCTGGTGGAAGAGGTGGCGGCGGCCGCGCAGTCCATGGAAGAACAAACCGTCCAACTCGAAAACGTGGTTGGTAGCTTCAAGCTCTGACATAAAAATAGCCGACTCGGCAGAGTCGGCTTTCAGATATCTTGCAAGTCAGTTTAAATATCCGTGTTAATTATTCAGCCCATTCCGTACCAGTACCGGAGGCCTGAAAAGACAGCCATTCCCGTTAATACAGTAACAAACAGACTTCTCGTGATAATGCCGGATGCTGTAGCGGCAAATGCCGCAATCAATGATAGCGAAAGCCCTGTACTGGTTAATGACGGCTTACTGAGTAATTCACTGGCAATAATCGCCGCCATGATGGCGGAAGGAATGAAACTCAGCCAACGTTGAACCGGGCCTGGCAAACTGAATCTGGACAATAGCAATATTGGCAGTGTTCTCATCACTGCGGTCGCCATTGCTGATAGGATAATTGCCAAAATAATGGGTCTTTCCATGTTAGCTTCTCGTCCTCTCAATAAATCTCAAAAAAATCGTCGCGCTTGTTGCTGATATGATTGCTGCGACCATAACAACGACGCTGCTATCCAGATAATGTGACGAAAATAGGGTGATGATGACTGCGGTGATAATGGTAAAGCTCTCCAGCATTTTTCTTTTACTGGCAAACCAGGTCATTAGCACGAGGCCAATAAACATTGATACCAGGCTGAAGCTGAGCCCTTCCATGAGTGAAACCGGAACCACAGAGGCAAGCCATGCACCTGCCACACTTGCGATTACCCAGTTCAGCCATGCGGAAATATTCAATCCAAACATCCATGAAAAGGGGAGCGATCCATGTCGGCTGGCATACTCAGCGGCAACACCAAAGGTTTCATCCGTCAGTAGCAGACCATTAAGCAATTTTTTACGGGTGCTCTGTTTGCGGAAATAAGGACTTAAGGATGAACTCATAAGGAGATAGCGCAGGTTAATGAGCACAACGCTTATCATCACAGAAGACATTTCTGCGCCCGCCGCCCACAGAGAATAAAACAGGAATTGCGCCGAACCCGCATACAATGCACCGGCTAACAGCGCTACCTGAAAAATACTAAACCCCGACAAAGTACCCATTGCGCCAGCGGCAAATCCGATACTCCAGTAACCCGGAATTGTCGGCATACAGGCCAGTACGCCAGCGCGGAACATGCTGATAAAAGGGGGATCGTTGGTAACATGAATTTGAGACATCTATAGTACCTGCTTCTAAATCATCGGTGAGCACTCTATTCTAGGAATACGGCTGCTTCACGATAGGAAAAAGCTGCTCTGCATTTCACACATCTTATCTGCGCGGAAAATGAGGGGGCACATGGATAACAACAAGGAAAACATCGTTTTATGGAAAGATTCTGGTCTGTTTAATGGAACAGAATTCCTGCTGGCATCCTGTTATGAGCACAGTTACCCGGCGCATTTTCACGAAGAGTTTGTCATTGCCGCGTTTTCCCGCGGGGCTCAGCGGAATAGCGTATGCCGCAGAACGGGCATAGCCACGGCCGGGTCGATAATGGTAATACACCCGGGGGAAGTTCATACGGGGGAGGCTGTGGAGCGCGAAATGGGTTGGGATTATTGCGCCCTGTATCCATCAGAACAGTTACTTCTCGATATCGCTTATGAGCCTGACGCAGGAAACAAGTCGCTGAATTTTGGGTGCCAAAATATCCATCAGGATATCGCCCTGGCAAATACGCTCATCGCTGCTTCTGCAACACTTCGTTCTTGTCCCGATACGTTGGAAAAGGAGTGCACGTTATACGGCGTTTTAAGCGCGTTCATTTCCAGATATGGAATATTGACGACAAAAAATTCTACTTCCGCTGATCCGCGAGCAGAGGTGAGCCGGGGTCTGGAATATATTCATGATCTCTACGACCAGAATATTAATATCAAAGATATCGCAGATGCCGCTGAGATGAGCGAGTTCTATTTTATGCGCCTATTCCGCGCCAGTACCGGGATGTCGGTGCACAAATACCTCAACCAAATCCGGCTTAATCGGGCTAAAAAGTTGCTTTCAGAAGGCGTCAAGGCCACGGTGGTTGCGCATCGCGTTGGTTTTTTTGATCAAAGCCATCTCAACAGGAATTTTAAGGCTCAGTTTGGTATCACTCCAGGCAGGTATGCTGAAAGTTGTGTCTGAGGTAACGACCAGATATGCAGCCGTTTAACCACAGGATCTTTTTTCGCTTTTAGCGAATTTTCAGCGCGACTTGCCTGGCTGCTTTGTACCAGAAATGGACACTAATAACATTGTAAGAGATTACTTTATGAGGAGCAGGTCACTGCTTGTCACGCCATCCTGGATTCAACACTATGCGATTTTTTGCCCTAATCCATAAAGGCAACATTGTTACTCTCATGCTACGTTTTTCCACAGCGAGCATGTCACTATTGCTAACCTCCCTAAACTTAACAAGATAGGTAATCTGAATACGGAACACTTGATGGTCACCACACATGTTTTTATCGCGGTCAGTCTTGATGGTTTTATCGCCCGAGAGGATGGCGATATTGAGTGGCTGTTGCAGCGCGATGACCCGACAGAAGAGCATGGCTATGCGGCATTCATCGCGGACAAAGAGTGGATCGTGATGGGGCGAGGCAGCTATGAGAAGGTGCTGACCTTTGACGAATGGCCTTATGATCGACCCGTGCTGGTGCTCTCCCGACAGCTAATCGATACCCCCGAGCCCGAGAAACTGAAGGGCAAAGTGCAGTTCTCATGCCGCACGCCAGGGGAGGTGCTTGCTGACCTTGCGGCGCAGAATGCGCGTCGCGTCTATATTGATGGCGGGCAGGTAATACAGTCGTTCCTGCGCGAAAGTCTGGTCGCCGATATCGTTATCACTACCGTTCCTGTCCTGCTCGGTTCGGGAAAACCGTTATTCGGCTCCCTGACCGGGGATATAGATTTGACTCTGTTATCAAGCCGCAGCTTCCCTTCGGGTCTGGTTCAGTCGCACTATAAGCTGACGCCATAAACGACATATAAACATAGCGGTTAGTTGGCGCGGGAAGTTAAGGGCTGGCGAAATAATGCCGCTGGCGCGGCGTTATAATCATGGCGGGCTGCACAATTAGCGGGATCGTAAATTTTCAATTGCGCTGTCGCTTAGCGTTAACACCGATTTAACGCTGACGCTTATTCGGTCGATAATGGCCTGCCGGGGGCCAAGACGCCACGCATCACTGTTATAAAAATATGCCTGTGAGGATTCCAGGTGGGGGAGGCTGTCATAAGCTCTGATCAGATAGTAAGCATCATCATCATGGGCTGATAGACCGAAAGAAACGATATCCATACCGGCTGAACGGTGAAGTGGCGCACTCTCCTCCGTCATGATCTTGTGAAACGCTTTTCCTGTTCCGGGTTTGAGGGTGTACAGCAAAAATTCCACTGCTTTCATCTTCGATATCCTGCCTATTTTTGATTGCGAATTATTGCGCCCTGCAGCCGTGAGAGTCGACGGAGCACGGATTCTGTTCTGAGCGTTTCCTGCGAGTCAAAGCGAAAACCACTGATTATGACGCATTGTTTATCGCCGCAGGCCGCTAATTTAAAAATGTTTAAGCATATGCTCCAGAAACGCGCGTACCGCCGGATTGGAACGGCGACTTTCGTGCCAGACAGCCGAAATATTACGTCGCTCCACCGTAAAATCGGCGAGTACGGGAACTAACTTTTTATCTCTGACCAGGGAAGCCACCATAAAATTCGACGCCATGCCTATTCCGGCTCCGGCAGTCATTGCGGCTATGGCGGCCTCGCTGGCATCAACAATCACTGTTGATGAAGGTACGATTTCAATCTCCCGCTCACCGACACGGAACGGCCAGCGAAAAAGTTGCCCCGTGTTCTGATAACGCAGATTAATCGTTTGGTGTCCGATTAAGTCATCAGGATGTTGCGGTGTGGCGCAACGGGCTAAATATTCGGGCGAGGCATAACACCCTATTTGATACGGCGGGAGGCGACGCGCCAGCAGGTTTGAATCCGCAAGATCGCCGATTCGAAAGGCAAGATCAATATTCTCATCAACGATGCTTACCACCTGATCGTTCAACCGTAAATCGATCGTCACTTTTGGGTGAAGGGCGCAAAATTGCGCAAGTACAGGGGCGATCATATGAATACCCACCGGTAACGATGCCGCAATGCGTAACGTACCTGCCGGTTCCGCGCGGCTGCGTTTTGCTACTTGTTCGATCTCCTCGGCATCCCGTAGCAATCGCAACGCACGTTCATGCAGTTCGCGGCCTTCGGCCGTTAGCACGAGCGAGCGTGTCGTTCGGGTGAATAAGGTGACGCCGAGATGCTTCTCCAGCCGTTGGATACTTTTACTGATTGCGGAAGGGGAAACGGAGAGCGAGCGGGCAGCGGCGCTATAACTACCCAGAGCGCCGGCGCGAGCGAATGCGATAAGACCCGTGAGTCTTTCAAAACCTATTTGTTCCTTCATGGCACAATTAAAGCGAAATACAGCCACATTATCAATCTTGGATATTAGCCGTATGCTCTGTTACCTGAGTTGTTTTTAGAGCGAGACGGTAATGACTGAGATGATGAAAGCTGTACAGCTACATGCGTTTGGTGGGCCAGAAAACCTGCTTTATGAAGAGGTTCCCCGGCCTCAGGTCGGAAACGACGAGGTTCTTGTTCATGTGCAAGCGGCCAGCCTTAACCCGCCAGACTGGTATCTGCGTGACGGCTATCGGGCACTTCCGCCTGAATGGTGGCCCGAACCTTCCTTTCCACTCATTTTAGGGACTGACATATCAGGTGTTGTCGCAGCGGTCGGTAAACATGTTACCGGGTTCAGCATCGGCGATGAGGTCTATTCGATGGTGCGTTTTCCTGAAAAGGTGATGGAGGGCAGTGGCGCTTATGCTGAATATGTCAGTGTTCCTTCGTCGGAACTGGCACTGAAACCTCGTGGGATAGAGCATGTTCAGGCTGCAGGTGCTCCAATGTCGCTGCTCACGGCCTGGCAGTTTCTTATCGAAACGGGGCACAACGCACCGAATCCTTTCCAGCCTTTTCCACATAAAGCCGTTCCATTGAAAGGTCAGACCGTGTTGGTTAATGGCGCCGGTGGCGGCGTGGGACACCTTGCCGTTCAGCTTGCCCGCTGGAAAGGTGCGCGGGTCATTGCCGTGGCTTCCTCGCGCAATGAGGCACTTTTACGCGAGCTGGGAGCAGACGAGTTTATCGACTACACCAAAACCGCAGCCGAGAGCGTAGTAAAAAATGTTGATCTCGTTTTTGATGCGGTGGGTGGCGCAAATATGGCGCGCTTTCTGCGCTGTATCAGGCCTGGCGGTGCCCTCTTTCTGGTTAATCCGTTGGGCTTTTCCGCACATTCTGAAGCCGCGCAAAAAGCGGTGACGGTGTCATCGACGCAAGTGCGCTCCAGCGGTGCGCAATTAGCGCAAGCAGGCCGTCTTCTGGAAGAGGGGGGTGTCCGGGTGGTAATTGATAGCACTTATCCGCTAGCACTGGCATCTGCGGCCCATCAGCGCGCAGCAATGGGCAATATTCAGGGCAAAATTGTACTGACTAATGTTTGATAATCATGTCCCCGGACGGCCTGGCAGAGCGATCGGGGATGACAGATACAAGGCAACGCTATGCTCATCATTTGCGGTTATGTGAATATTAAACCCTCTGATTTACCACGCTTTATGGCCGACATGAACGTACTCGCGCAAACCGTGCGTAAACGTGCAGGAAACCTCTCGTATGACGTGGCAGTAGAGGATCATCTTGCCGGAAGCGTGCTCATATCGGAACGCTGGCAAGATCAGGATGCGCTGACCGCGCATCTTGCCGCTCCTCACACCCGGGCATTTATCACCCGCTGGCAGGAACGGATGACGGCAGAAATCCTGAAATATGATGCCTTTAACGAAAGAGGACTTCTGGATATGAAATGACAATGTGATAGCGATGAATTTTGATCCGCGGCTGTTTAAAAACGCTGACGGCGTTTTGTGCGGGCAGCCCACTCACTGCATTGCTGGTCTGTCCAACTGGTTGCGTCAGTTGTCGAACCCCGGTCGGGGCTTCTCATCCCCCTGGTGGAGTGCGCTATGCGAAAAAAAAGCCTGCAGTTGCCTGCGAGCTCTTCTTTGAATGATGGCGGTGAGGGGGGGATTCGAACCCCGATACGTTGCCGTATACACACTTTCCAGGCGTGCTCCTTCAGCCACTCGGACACCTCACCACATTGTCTTCCCGGTGTTACCGGGACGGGCGCTAATGTAGGGAAAACCCGGAACGCCGTCAATCCTCTTTTTCAATAAATTAGCGCGTTTAGACAAACTTCAAACAACCTGCTTCTTAAACGTTCTGAAATCGCTTTTTTTCTCGTCACGGTACTTTCTCCGCGTGGTACGGGAGAAATTTGTTATGCTGAGCGGCCTTTGCGAAAAATCATAATTGTTCCGGAAAAGAACCGGATACATCACATCAGATTCTGGAGTTGATATGGACATTATCTTTTATCACCCCTCATTCAATAACAATGACTGGATCCGCGCATTGCGCCAGGCGCTGCCGCAGGCAAATATCCGCGTGTGGACGCCGGGCGATAATGCCCACGCCGATTACGCGCTGGTCTGGCATCCACCGGTTGAGATGCTCAAAGGCCGACACTTAAAAGGCGTTTTTGCATTGGGGGCGGGAGTGGACTCGATTCTTAGCCAGTTGCAGGCTCATCCTGAAATGCTTCCCGAGTCTATTCCGCTGTATCGCCTGGAGGATACAGGCATGGGGCTGCAAATGCAGGAGTATGCCGTGAGCCAGGTGCTGCACTGGTTCAGACGCTTTGATGATTACCAGGCGCTAAAATTGCAGGCGAAATGGCAACCGCTGGATGAATATGAACGTGAAGACTTCACCATTGGCATCCTCGGCGCGGGCGTGCTCGGTACGAAAGTGGCTGAAAGTCTGCTTCTGTGGGGGTTCCCGCTGCGTAGCTGGAGCCGCAGCCGTAAAAACATACCCGGCGTGACCAGCTTTGCGGGTGGCGAGGAGTTGCCCAACTTTCTGCATGGCACACGAGTGCTAATCAATCTGCTGCCAAACACCCCGGAAACGGCAGGTATCATTAATGCTGCGTTGCTGAACCAGCTCGCTGACAACAGCTACCTGATAAACCTTGCGCGCGGCGTACATGTTGTCGAGCGTGATTTGCTTGCAGCCCTGGAGAGCGGCAAGCTGAAAGGCGCCATGCTCGATGTCTTTCGCCAGGAGCCGCTACCATCCGATAACCCGTTGTGGGCGCATCCCCGCGTGGCGATGACGCCGCACATGGCGGCGACGACACGTCGCAGTGAAGCCGTGGCTTTTATCGCGCAGGCTATTCAACGTATTGAGCGAGGTGAAGCGGTCAGCGGGCGGGTAGACAGAGCGCGTGGTTATTGACAGACGCCCGGTATCGCCGGGTTTTGTCATTAAACTCGCGAACGATAACTGCTATCCTTTGCAGAAATAACTACAGGAGTGAGTCATGTATCCCGTTGACCTGCATATGCATACCGTCGCCAGCACCCACGCTTACAGTACGCTTCACGATTATATTGCCGAGGCAAAACGCAAAGGGATCAAACTCTTTGCCATTACCGATCACGGCCCGGATATGGCGGATGCGCCGCACTACTGGCACTTCGTGAATATGCGCATCTGGCCACGTCTGGTCGATGGCGTGGGCATTTTGCGCGGTATTGAGGCCAATATTAAAAATACCGAGGGTGAAATCGACTGCACCGGACCGATGGTGACGTCGCTGGATCTGATCATTGCGGGTTTCCATGAGCCGGTGTTTCCGCCGCAGGATAAAGCCACTCATACTCAGGCCATGATTGCGACTATCGCCAGCGGCGATGTTCATATTATTAGCCACCCCGGTAACCCGAAATTTGACATTGATATTCCGGCCGTTGCCGCTGCCGCCGCGAAATATGGTGTCGCGCTTGAAATTAACAATTCGTCGTTTGTCCATTCGCGCAAAGGCAGCGAGGCCAATTGCCGCGCCGTGGCTGCCGCAGTGCGGGATGCTGGCGGCTGGGTGGCGCTGGGCTCGGATTCTCATACGGCGTTTACGCTGGGCGATTTCAGTGAGTGCCGTAAGGTGCTGGATGACGTCGGTTTCCCGGAAGATCGTATTCTGAATGTCTCGCCGCGTCGTCTGCTGGATTTCCTCGAATCCCGCGGCATGGCGCCAATTCCCGAATTTGCCGAACTTTAATACTGACTGGAACAACTGAATGAACGAATTTTCAATTCTCTGCCGTGTACTGGGCTCGCTGTTTTACCGCCAGCCGCAAGATCCTCTGCTGGTACCGCTCTATACCATGATCCGTGAGGGTAAACTGGCGGAAAGCTGGCCGCTGGAGCAGGATGTGCTGCTTGAACGGTTGCAGAAAAACTGCGATGCGCAGGCACTGGCGGCCGATTACAACGCGCTGTTTGTCGGCGAAGAGTGTCGCGTCTCGCCTTATCGTAGTGCCTGGGTGGAAGGTGCTACGGAAGCGGAAGTGCGTTCTTTTTTGTCCAGTCGCGGCATGCCGTTGACCGATGCGCCGGCCGATCATATTGGGACGTTACTGCTGGCGGCCTCATGGCTGGAAGATCAGGCCGCAGAAGATGAAAGCGAAGCGCAGGAAACCTTATTCGCCGAGTATATCCTGCCCTGGTGCGGCACCTTTTTTGGCAAAGTTGAAGCCCATGCGACAACGCCGTTCTGGCGCACCATGGCACCACTGGCGCGCGATGCGATTGCCGCAATGTGGGATGAGTTGCAGGAAGAATTAGAAGAGTGATTGTGATTTTAGTCACAATTAAAGTGCAACGAGATGTTTTGGTTTTCAAATAGTGTGCGCATTGTCGCATCTCAGCGGCGCGCATCTGCTATGATGCGCGCCATGAACATTCTCCTTTCTATCGCAATTACGACAGGCATTCTCTCCGGCATTTGGGGTTGGGTGGCCGTCTCTCTCGGTTTATTAAGCTGGGCCGGTTTTCTCGGCTGCACCGCCTATTTCGCATGCCCACAGGGTGGAGTGAAAGGTCTGCTTATTTCCGCCTGTACGGTAATGAGCGGTGTGGCCTGGGCGCAGGTCATTATTCATGGCGCAGCGCTGGCTCCGCATCTGCAGATCGTCGGCTATCTGATGACCGGTGTGGTGGCGTTTTTGATGTGCCTGCAGGCCCGGAATCTGCTGCTCTCTTTTGTGCCGGGGACATTTATTGGCGCCTGCGCGACATTTGCCGGGCAGGGCGACTGGCGGCTGGTCATCCCGTCGCTGGCGGTTGGGTTAGTGTTTGGCTATGCCATGAAAAACAGCGGGCTGTGGCTGGCTTCTCGGCGCGCGCAGCCGCTGCTTAAAGGGCAAGAAAAAGCGTGACCGGAAGTCACGCCTTTCTTTTTCAGGACTCCGGCGGCACCGCCATTTCGCGGTATTTTGCCAGCACGGGGTTATGACGATCGGCGCCTTGTTGCAAATCCCATAGTCCCCGATCAATCCCGTCATTTATCAACAAAATCACCCCGGTTTCAATCGCCGACATTAGACAGAGCATCACCGGTTCGTTGGCGGTATAGCCAATTTCTCCCTCCAGTAGCCGTTGGTAGTCAATAAAGCGAAATACCCCGGCTTGTACTTCATAGGAGAGGATGGTTTTACTGGTGTTGACCGACGAGAGAATTTCCCCGGTCGTGACATTAATCACCCGTAAATTCACCGCAATTTGATCCAACTGATATTGTGTGTCTCCGCCAATGCCGAAATAACGCGCACCCACACCGCCGGATTTTACATTGCTCTCGTAGCCAATAATGGATCCTTCAATCATGATATTTGCGGCAGTCAGAGAGGGAAGAGGGACGCGATTATTGATGGCCACCGTTCCGTTTTCTTGCGCCGCACGAATGATTTTTCGTTCATTTAGCAGATTCTGTAAACCCTGGCGTTCCAGTGGGACAAACCAGCGAGAATCTTTCAGCGCCGTCACCAGCATTGCGGTCGCGCTTTGCGGGACGGCGGTGGAAAAGTTACTTGCCGGATAGGGTTTAAATTGCCCGGTTTCATCCTGGATGTTATACACCGAGACGAAAATTTTTCCGCTTGGCATCGGCAGATGTGTCAGATCCTGATAACTTTGCGCCCGCGGCAACAGCGTCGGTTTAGCGGCTTGTTTTGGCGGCGCAGTCAGGCAACCGCTTAATAAACACACGGCGAATAAAATAAATAGACGCGACATAGTTGTTGTCCTGTTAGACAGTGGCTTAAAAGTCCGTTGAACCGCTTTGCAAGCCCGACACCTGAATTGTTGATGTCTTGCCGGTTTTTCTGTCGGTGACATTTAATTGCAGTTGTCCATCTTTGTTGGAAATATCCACGATAAAATCGCTGGTCACCATTCGCCCAGGTTTACCGGTATTAATATTGGTAAGTAGCCCGCCCAATATTTGTGATTGTATTGCCTGGGTGAAATTATCCAGCGCGGAAGTGGTTTCCACGCCGTAATCCTTATAGCTGGGATCGGTATAAGAATTTTGTGCCTGGGCGCTATTTAATAAAAATGCACCGTTATTAGGATTACCGCCGAAATTAGGATTACGAAACTGGAATGTCATGGTTCCCGCCCAGCATGCAGGCGCGACAAGCAACAGCGCAAGCAGGGTATATATGCTACGCATAATAGCCTCCGGAGATTTAACGTATTTTAGAATTCATCACTCGCCATATCGCCAACGCTCAGCAGCGCCTGGTTTATTTGCAGGTGATCGATCGCTTGCTGGGTTTGCGCCAACGCGATTTCAACATTTTTCTCAAAATCGCGGTGCGTCGGGAAAAGAAAAGTCTGGTAGACGACACTCTGATTGACGATTATCGTTATCCAGCTTCCCCAACGGGCGCTAGGTCGTTCATTAATGGTTAAATTCCCTTTCCAGCTACTTTCCCACTTATCACTAAATGCACGATAAAAATCGTGTCCGACAGACGATACCGTGTGATCGGCTAACAGCCCGGGAACTTCAACTTCAACAGCCGATACGTTTACGCTGGCAAACAGTAAAACGGCGGTTGCCAGACGACACCCATAACGTTTCATAGCGTTAACGCCTGAGATTATCGTTAGCCCAGGAGACGGCTTGCGTACGGTTTTTTACAGCTATCTTCCTGAAAAGATTATAAAGATGGGTTTTAACTGTATTTTCACTAATGAACAGCGAACGGGCTATTTCAACATTTGATGCACCGATACGCAGCTTATTAAGGATCTCTTTTTCGCGGTGGGTAAGCAGTGCAGATTCAGTGCTGTAGTAACGATAATTCCCGGCATGAGTGATGAGATAACTCGCCAGTTTTTGCGAAAAATAGCACTCACCACGTTGCACACCTTGTAACCCGTCGACCAACTGGCTTCTGTCCTCTGAAATGTAAAATACACCCGTAATATTTGGCCAGTTTTCTACATTCTGGAATGGGTAATCAAGAGGGGTATTCATCAGCAATAGCTTAATATCACCATTCTTTTGTGACAGGATATTCTGCCATTGTTGAATCAGTTTTTTATCTGCATCAATCATGTCGAATAAGACAATGCTCAATGCGGGAATGTCATCGAGAGGTCGTTGAATATTATGGAGCTTTCCGGGCAATGATAGCGCGAATTTTAAATGTTGCAGAAGCGCTGTTGCCTGTAATGAGGGTTTGGTTATTAATAATAAAACTGAAATAGCTGAACTATGGACTTCACTAAACATGATGAAACCCCGCGTATTTGTTTTTTGTTCATCAACTTCAACCCCGGTTATTCACCAGAGAAACCAGATGTACTGTCGGATGCGCTATTCTGTGTTCAGGAATAAGTGATCAGCCCGTGTAAGGGAGAAATAATACAAAGTAATGAGTGCTGCGAATTCAATCTAACGCTTGCTAACCTTAAAGCAAGTGTGAATCATGTAACAGAATGTAAAATTAAATATTGAAATGTTATTTTGATGTTCTGGTTCGTTGATATACAAACGCTAAAACAGCGTGAGTTTCAAAAGGATGTTGTGCGAAAATTTATAATAAGAACAACAGCCTGACTTTTTTTGGCTTCAGGTTTTCCTTATTTTTGCGTTTTGCTGTTGCCACCTATCATTTGCATTGACAGTTATAGCATCGGGATGACTATTTAAGAAAAATCATCTGATGCGGTCTCTGCTGCAAATGGGGGATAATTTTTCTTCATGCTTAAGAATGATATGAGTAATGAAAATCCAACTTGCTGGTGAGATATTTTCTTTTTATCCACGGCATACTCAGTTTTGCAACCCGGTATTAACAAATAAGTTTGGCGGTGACAGCATGAAGAACAAAATAGCCTTTATGATGTTAACCCTGCTAGGAATGCCGTGCCTCGTAACAGCAGCCGGATATGACCTGGCAAATCCGGAATATAATCTGGCGGTGAATGAACTGAGTCAGGCACCTTATAATCAATCAGCCAATATCGATCAACATGGTGCGAGTAATAATGCGCATATTGATCAACGAGGTTCTAAATTATTAGGTGTTATTTCGCAAAATGGCGGAAACAATTCAGCGCAAATTAATCAGTCCGGAAGTTATAACCTTGCTTATATCGATCAGGCAGGTAGCGCCAACGATGCAAGTATTACGCAGGGTGCTTATGGTAATAGTGCAGTTATTATTCAGAAAGGCTCGGGCAACCGGGCAAATATCACGCAGTACGGTACGCAAAAAACGGCAGTAGTGGTGCAACGACAGTCGCAAATGGCTATTCGCGTTATTCAACGTTGAAAGCGTTGCGACTTTAATCTCAATCCAACGGGGGTTTACCATGAAACTTTTCCAAGTGGCAGCATTCGCAGCGATCGTTGTTTCAGCAGGCGCATTTGCAGGCAGTGTCCCGCAGTATGGCAATGGCGGCGGCCATGGCGGTGGCAGCAATGGTCCAAATTCTGAACTGAGCATTTATCAATATGGCAGCGCCAACGCCGCCCTTGCTCTGCAAAGCGATGCACGTGAATCTGACCTGACTATCCATCAGTATGGTTCCGCCAACGCCGCCGATGTGGGCCAGGGTTCTGATGCCAGCTCTATCGATCTGGTACAGAACGGGGCGCAAAACAATGCCACTATCGATCAGTGGAATGGCCGCAACTCTGATATTTCTGTGAGCCAGTACGGTGTGGGTAACGGTGCGCTGGTTAACCAGACCGCATCGGGATCTAGTGTCACTGTCCAGCAAACCGGTTACGGTAACCACGCTACTGCGAATCAGTACTGATCCCCCGGGCAGGAATAAACAGGGCTGCGGCCCTGTTTTTTTGGAGGCGCTATGCATACCTTATTATTGCTGGCGGCGTTATCCAGCCAAATCACGTTCAATACCACCCATGACGGCGACAATTACACCATTACCCCGCTGGTGCAGGTTACGCAGGATTGTGTTTGCCAGGTGCAGATTATTACCGAGCGCGAAGGCGCTGCGGGTGTGAGCCAAAGCCGGCAACGAAACACAATGACGCTCCCGGCGAATCAAACGACCGCGATTTCGCGCATTCGCTTGAATATTTCCGCGCGCGATAACGTCAAAATTATCGTCACGGTGTCTGATGGTCAGTCGCTGCATCTCGCTCAGCAGTGGCCTGCCGAATAATAATTTTCATAATCCACTCAGTGACAAACATATTCCCCATCTGAATGCTAATTTTAATTAAGGAGCATGCTAACGGTGCCGATATTTAACGTATCAATGGCCGAAGCTCAACCGTCAGGGATGAGTGACTTACGAGGTGTTTATGCGTCTGTTTCATGCGTTCGTGTTGCCTGTTGCCTGCTTTTGCATAATGTCATCTGCCTATGCGGGAACTCAGCTGGCAGGAGGGGCAATCCATTTTCGTGGTGCCATCGTTGAAGGCGGCTGCGAAACCCACACTCAGAACCAAAATCTGCGGCTCTCCTGTCTGCAAGACAATAAAATGCAGACTCAGCAAATCCATATCACTGATGTAACCGGGCAATCACTCTTTCCACAGGTTGCGCAAGTCCAGATGCGCTATCTTGATGCGCAGCAATCCCGCGCCGAGGTTACCATCACCTATAACTGATGATTTTGAATATGTTGCCCTTGCTATTTCCGGGTACACTTAACGGTGTTAACGGGTTACTGGCCGGAAAGGGGGCAAGAATGCAACCACGTATGCAGGTGCTTCAGGGGGATATCACCACGCTTGAAGTGGATGTGATTGTGAATGCAGCAAACTCATCACTGCTCGGCGGCGGTGGTGTGGATGGCGCGATCCATCGTGCCGCTGGGCCAGCTTTGCTCGACGCGTGCCGACAGGTACGTCAGCAGCAGGGAGAGTGTCCGCCAGGCCATGCGGTGATCACGGCAGCAGGAAATTTAAAGGCGAAGGCGGTGATCCACACGGTTGGACCGGTCTGGCGTGGCGGAGAGGAGAATGAAGCGCGCTTGCTGGAGGATGCATACTGCAATAGCCTTCTGCTGGCGGAAGCCAATAGTTACACAAGCATTGCTTTTCCCGCTATCAGTACCGGCGTGTATGGTTACCCAAAAGCCGCGGCGGCAGAAATCGCCGTTAATACCGTTGCTACACATCTCATTCGTCGGCCTCAACTCCAGCAGGTAATCTTTGTTTGTTTCGATGACGAAATGACGCAGCTTTACCAGCGCTTACTGACTCAGCACATCCAATAAGGCGCGGCTGCTCTGCGGGCAGGGCAGCCGGAAACGTTATCTGGCGTGAGCATGACGCTTCGTGTCGTTTTGTTGCGGCTTGCCGGAAAAAAGGAAGCGTAGCAGCGGAATGCGCAGATGGATTTCATACAACAGCACCGCAATGCCAATGACGAAAACCAGTCCGGTAAGAAAACCAAGGAGATTGGACTGGATATGCGGTGTGATCCACGCGCCAAATAGCAACGTCAGCGGATGGTGTACCAGATAGATAAACAAGGACGCGTTCACGAAATAACTGACGCGCGCTGACTGGAAGTTCAGCAATTTGTGGCCCAATGAAAAGACCACATTGACCATCCACAGCCCCAGCAGCATGGTGATAACCGCCTCGGTTTCGTACATCCAGCCATCACCACTGCCATAGCGCTGGTTAAGCAAATAAGCACCAAAGGCCAGCGCTGAACCGAGCATGCACCATGGTGAAGGCGTGGTGAAAAGTGACTTCAGTCGCGAGTTAATGAATGCCAGCGCACCAAGAATAAAGAACGGAATGTAGAACAACGTCTGCATGACCGCAAAATTAAACAGCGCGTCACGCAATATATCCGGATAGCTCATCAACACAATTCGACGCAATGCAGCCCAGGCGATACCTAACAGCAGGAACCAAAGCGACAGTTTCGCCAGCGAAATATTACCAGCCAGCCAGTTAGCGCTATTTTTTAGTTTTTTAAACAGCACCATGCTAACCGTGGTTAATACCACAAGGACTAATAAGAACCATAAATGGGAGATGAGTTCCCATGACAGCGTGTTGAATTTGTCATAAGTCGATAGGGTGTGCCATTCAGCCGTTTTATCCTTCACATATTGCAACATAATAAATTGCGGCAGCGTCAGCAGCGGGATCGCGGTGAGCATTGGGATGCCGACGCGCTCAACACGCAGTTTCCACCAGCGCTTAAGCGGGTAACGCAAATACAACATGTATGAAAAATAGCCGGAAATAACAAAAAACACCTGCATACGGAACGCATGTATGGCGTCATTGAACAGCGTTAGCCACCATGAAGGGTAGGCGCTGTTTACGTGCCACATATGGCTGGAGTAGATCAGCGAAATATGAAACGGGATCCCAAGCAGCATCAACCACGCGCGTATGGAATCAAGGAAATATTCTCGTTGTGCGGGGGTTTTGGTCATATCACTCCGTACATTCTCAGACTTTTCGTCTTATCCATAAGACAAATAATGATTACATTCGCAACCAACCCTACACTATGACCGATAACCTGTCTCCAGGATAAGCCTGCAAAACGATAAAGGGTTAGTTTCATTTGCTTATTCATTGAGCCTGCAGGGAGAACAATGCGGGGATTCAGTTGTCGGATTGCCTGAGTTTCCATTAAAATGGATCGGATCGATTTAAGCACACAAAGGGGGAAGTGCTTAGTTATTATGAAACCTAAATTACGAATGATGAAAATGCGTTGGGTAGGTGCTGCTGTTCTGTTGTCACTTTATACGTCATCAGGCTGGGCCTTTTCTATTGACGATGTCGCAAAACAGGCACAATCACTGGCCGGTAAAGGCTACGAAGCACCCAAGACCAATTTGCCCTCTGTGTTCCGTGAGATGAAATACGCGGACTATCAGCAGATCCAGTTTAACCACGACAAAGCCTACTGGAACGCGATCAACACCCCATTTAAGCTTGAGTTTTATCACCAGGGTATGTACTTCGACACGCCAGTGACCATCAACGAAGTGACGACCACTGCCGTACGTAAAATCAAATACAGCCCGGATTACTTCAATTTCGGCAACGTCCAGCACGATAAAGACACGGTCAAGGACCTCGGTTTCGCCGGTTTCAAAGTTCTGTACCCCATCAATAATAAAGATAAAAACGATGAAATCGTCAGCATGCTGGGCGCAAGCTACTTCCGTGTGATTGGTGCAGGGCAGGTATATGGCCTTTCCGCTCGCGGTCTTGCCATTGACACTGCGTTGCCATCTGGCGAAGAGTTCCCGCGTTTTCGCGAGTTCTGGATTGAGCGTCCAAAACCGACTGACAAACGCCTGACCATTTACGCGCTGCTGGACTCACCGCGTGCAACAGGCGCATACCGTTTTGTGATCATTCCAGGCCGCGATACCGTGGTGGATGTGCAGTCCAAAGTTTACCTGCGCGACAAAGTGGGCAAACTCGGTGTTGCGCCGCTGACCAGTATGTTCCTGTTTGGGCCGACTCAACCCTCTCCTGCAACCAACTATCGCCCGGAATTGCATGATTCCAACGGCCTATCGATGCTGGCAGGCAACGGCGAGTGGATTTGGCGTCCGCTGAACAACCCGAAACATCTTGCTGTAAGCAGCTATGCGATGGAAAACCCGCAGGGCTTTGGCCTGCTGCAGCGTGGTCGTCAGTTCTCCCGTTTTGAAGATATCGATGACCGCTACGATCTGCGTCCGAGCGCGTGGGTGACACCGAAAGGCGAGTGGGGCAAAGGTAAAGTCGAACTGGTCGAAATCCCGACCAATGATGAAACTAACGATAACATCGTCGCTTACTGGACGCCGGATCAACTGCCGGATCCGGGTAAAGAGATGAACTTCAAATACACCATCACCTTTAGCCGTGACGAAGACAAGCTGCATGCGCCAGATAATGCATGGGTACTGCAGACGCGTCGCTCCACAGGGGATGTGAAACAGTCGAACCTTATCCGTCAGCCTGACGGAACTATCGCGTTTGTGGTGGATTTCACCGGCCAGGATATGAAAAAGCTGCCGAAGGATACCCCAGTAACCGCGCAAGCCAGCATTGGCGATAACGGTGAGATTGTGGAAAACACCGTTCGCTATAATCCGGTTACGCAAGGTTGGCGTTTGATGTTGCGCGTGAAAGTAAAAGATCCGAAGAAAACCACGGATATGCGCGCGGCGCTGGTCAACGCCGACCAGAACCTGAGTGAAACCTGGAGCTATCAGCTACCTGCCAATGAATAAGACAACTGAGTATATCGACATGTTGCCGCTTTCCGCCTCGGAAAAAGCGGCGCTGCCGACAGAGAGCATTCGCAGCGTGCATGAGGCGCTGGATAAAGAGCATACGAGCTGGACGCGTGAAGATGATACGCCGCTGGGTTCTGTGACAGCACGTCTGGAACATAGCTGGCCGGATTCGCTCGCCGAAGGGCAATTGATCAAAGACGATGAAGGACGCGCGCAGCTTCAGGCGATGCCGAAAGCCAAACGCTCCTCGATGTTCCCCGATCCGTGGCGCACTAACCCGATTGGCCGTTTTTGGGATCGTCTGCGCGGGCGCGAAGTTGCGCCCCGTTACCTTGCGCGTTTGACCAAAGAGGAGCAAGCGCACGAGCAGAAATGGCGCACCGTCGGTTCTATCCGTCGTTATATCCTGCTGGTGCTGACGCTGGCGCAAACCGTCGTCGCCACCTGGTATATGAAAACCATTCTGCCTTATCAGGGCTGGGCGCTGATCAATCCAACGGATATGGCGGGCCAGGATCTGTGGGTTTCCTTTATGCAGCTCCTGCCGTATGTGCTGCAAACCGGTATCTTGATCCTGTTCGCGGTGCTGTTCTGCTGGGTTTCCGCCGGGTTCTGGACTGCGTTGATGGGCTTCCTGCAACTGTTGATTGGCCGCGATAAATACAGTATTTCGGCCTCGACAGTGGGCGATGAACCGCTAAACCCGGAGCATCGCACAGCGCTGATCATGCCTATCTGTAACGAAGACGTGGATCGCGTGTTCGCGGGCTTGCGCGCAACCTGGGAATCCGTGAAAGCAACCGGCAACGCGGCACACTTCGATGTCTACATCCTGAGCGACAGCTACAATCCGGATATCTGCGTAGCTGAGCAGAAAGCCTGGATGGAGCTTATTGCAGAAGTGCAGGGCGAAGGGCAGATTTTCTACCGTCGCCGCCGCCGTCGCGTAAAACGCAAAAGCGGTAATATCGATGACTTCTGCCGTCGCTGGGGCAGCCAGTACAGCTACATGGTGGTGCTGGATGCGGACTCCGTGATGAGCGGTGAGTGTCTGACCGGGCTGGTACGCCTGATGGAAGCGAACCCGAACGCAGGGATTATCCAGTCGTCACCGAAAGCGTCCGGGATGGATACGCTCTATGCGCGCTGTCAGCAGTTTGCGACCCGCGTTTACGGGCCGTTGTTCACCGCGGGTTTGCACTTCTGGCAACTGGGTGAATCCCACTACTGGGGCCATAACGCTATTATCCGCGTGAAACCGTTTATTGAGCACTGCGCGCTGGCGCCGCTGCCGGGTGAAGGCTCGTTTGCCGGTTCGATTCTGTCGCATGACTTTGTCGAAGCCGCGCTGATGCGCCGTGCCGGTTGGGGGGTGTGGATTGCTTACGATCTGCCTGGCTCGTATGAAGAGTTGCCGCCGAACCTGCTCGATGAGCTGAAACGCGACCGCCGCTGGTGCCATGGCAACCTGATGAACTTCCGCTTGTTCCTGGTAAAAGGTATGCACCCGGTTCACCGCGCCGTGTTCCTCACTGGCGTGATGTCCTACCTTTCTGCACCGCTGTGGTTTATGTTCCTTGCGCTTTCCACGGCTTTGCAGGTGGTGCATGCGCTGACGGAACCGCAATACTTCCTGCAGCCGCGCCAGTTGTTCCCGGTGTGGCCGCAGTGGCGTCCAGAGCTGGCTATCGCGCTTTTCGCTTCGACAATGGTACTGCTGTTCCTGCCGAAGCTGCTGAGTATCATCCTGGTATGGTGCAAAGGGCCGAAAGAGTATGGCGGTTTTATTCGTGTAACAATTTCTCTGTTGCTGGAAGTGCTGTTCTCGGTGTTGCTTGCGCCGGTGCGTATGTTGTTCCACACCGTGTTTGTGGTCAGCGCGTTCCTTGGCTGGGAAGTGGTATGGAACTCGCCGCAGCGTGACGATGACTCCACGCCGTGGGGTGAAGCTTTTATGCGCCACGGTTCTCAGCTGCTGCTGGGGCTGGTGTGGGCTGTCGGGATGGCGTGGCTTGATCTCCGCTTCCTGTTCTGGCTGGCACCGATTGTCTTCTCGCTGATCCTGTCGCCGTTTGTGTCGGTTATCTCCAGCCGGTCTACTGTCGGTCTGCGCACCAAACGCTGGAAACTGTTCCTGATCCCGGAAGAGTATTCTCCGCCGCAGGTACTGGTGAATACGGATAAATACCTGGAGCTGAACCGCTCGCGCAGCCTGGAAGATGGCTTTATGCATGCGGTGTTTAACCCGTCATTCAACGCGATGGCAACGGCGATGGCAACGGCTCGCCACCGCGCAAGTCACGTGCTGGAAATTGCCCGCGATCGTCATGTTGAGCAGGCGCTAAACGAAACACCAGAGAAGCTGAACCGCGATCGTCGCCTGGTATTGCTGAGCGACCCGGTTACGCTGGCGCGTATGCATTATCGCTTGTGGGCGGCCCCTGAGAAATATCTGTCATGGGCGAGCTACTATGAAACGCTGAAGCTTAACCCGCTGGCGTTAAAGGCAAAGTAAGCCGACATTAAGGAAAATACCGGCCTGAGAGCCGGTATTTTTTTATCTGTATCAAAGAAGAAGAGGTTGCCTGTGAGAGTGATTTTAGTGGTATTCATGGCGTGGCTGCTTAGCGGTTGCGGCAGCATCGTCAGCCGGACAATCCCCGGCCAGGGACACGGTAATCAGTATTACCCTGGCGTTAAGTGGGATGTCCGCGACTCGGCGTGGCGCTACATTACCGTGCTTGATCTTCCCTTTTCACTGGTGTTTGACACACTTTTGTTACCGCTGGATGCTAATCACGGCCCTTACGAGTAATCAGCGCTCATCCCACTCATCAGCGGCTGTCTGTCCTTCTTCGGTATCAAGAGGCGGTTCCAGCTGGAATTCACCTTCGTCCCATTCGTGCAGCGTATTCTCTTCCTGCCACTCTTGGCTTATCTCGATTTCATCGAAATCACCGTCAAAGACACTTTGCGCGGCTTCACCGCTCAGAAGAGGCAGACACTCACCTGGCTCTTCTTCATCCGCAAAAAACTCAGCGCGCCACGCGATATCGCCATCCTGAAGAACATACTTTTGCACATTGAATTGCTGCACGCTGATTTCTTCTTCATCAAGATCCGGGTTATCGGCAATGAATAATTCCCGCGCGGCATCAATTGCTTCCGACAGTGTTGAGTAATACTCCAGTTCAGCTTCGGCCATATCATCGCTCCTGAGATAACAGTAAAAAAGGTATGCACAAACCTATAGACGTTGGTTTTGCGAGCGTCAAATTTGTCATAACTGAATCAGCGATTTCATGGCATAACGAGAAACGTGTAGTGCTGAATAACAGTTCGCCTGCGGGAACGGTAACTGATGCTTGTGGCTGCGTCTTATGTTTAATGTGTCGCAGTAGAGATATTGTCAGCCGCGCCAGTTATCCCGCTTTCGACTTTGATTGGCCCGGGAAATATGCACGAAACAGCTTCGTTTTCAGCGCTACTCCTGGCGTTGAACGCTGCGGGTTGCCTCGGTTCTGGCGCGACGGGCAGGGCGCTGCAAACTGAACCATGAATAAATGGCATTAAACAGAACAACGCCCGCCGTCACGCAAAATACCGCGCGAAAACCATAGCTGGCCGACACCGCCGCACCCATCAGCGGACCGGTAACATTTCCAATATCGCGAAAAGACTGGTTGTAACTGAATATCCGCCCGGCAATTTGATTAGTGGAGTTGTAGACCAGCAAGGTTTGCACCGCAGGAAGCAGCGCTCCGTCAGCAGCACCGAGCAGGAAGCGCAAAATGCCCAGTTGCCATGGAGTTTGCACCAGGGACATTGGCAACAGTAACAAGACGGAGATTATCAATGCCGCGACCAGAATTTTCTCCGGGCCGATTTTGTCTCCCAATTTGCCCAGACGGGGCGCGCTAAGCAGTGCCGCGACGCCAGGCACGGAGGCAATCATGCCGCTGATAAAAGCAATATTACTGACATTACCGGCCAGATCGCGCACATAAAGGGTCAGAATCGGCGCAATAGAACCCGTCGCCACCTGGATGATCATGGTGGTGATAAACAGGCTCAGTACCAGTTTGGGGCTTTTTAGCGAGGCGAAAACCTCTTTGAAGTGCAACATCTCGCGTTTTGCTACCGGGGTGAAATTTTCGCGGATGCAAAGTAGTGTGAGCAGAAAACAGATAAAAAGCACAGACGCGGTAATAAAAAAGACCATCCGCAAGCCCCAGGTATCAGCCAGCAAACCGCCAGCCAGCGGGCCAAGCAGCGCGCCGCTGACGCCTCCCGTCGAGAGCGTACCCAGCGCCCAGCCGCTTTTGTTGCGTGGCATTTGCGTGGCGATCAAGGCATTGGCGTTGGGGATAAAACCGCCCAGTAAACCGAGCAGCGCCCGCAGCACCAGAAGTTGCCAGACATTGTGTGCAATGCCCATTAACGCCATAACAATCGCCATACCGAGTGCGGAACGCAGTAGCATGATTTTCCGTCCTTTACGGTCGGCAAGGCCGCCCCAGAAGGGAGACGCGATGGCAGAGAACAGGAAGGTGATGCTAAAGACTAAACCGGACCACATATTGAGCGCGCCGGGATCGGTGATGCCAAGCTGCTCGACATAGAGGGGAATAAAAGGCATTACCAGGCTAAACGCCGCGCCGGTGAGAAAACAGCCAAACCAGGCCACGGTGAGATTGCGCTTCCAGTTTATTGGGGCATCAGAGTGAGACATAATCGTCCATAACAGCACACATTAATAATAGTCGATAGCAAGCATGCTAATTATGCGCCCGGGTTATGATTGCCGCAATGCGCTGACGCAGGTTTGTATGACAAAAAAAGAGCCTGCATTTGCAGGCTCTTTATCGATTCAGTAGCGAGAGGGGACGCCTTCCGGGCGCGTTTTGAAGCGGCGATGCAGCCACATATATTGCTCTGGCGCCATCATAATGCAGCGCTCAACCACTTTGTTCATCCATGCGGCGGTGGTTTCTGCGTCATCGAGCGGAGGGGAACATTCTGGCTCAAGGATAATCAGTTCATACCCTTTGCCGCCCGGTTTACGGCGTGGAACAAAAGGTACGATACAGGCCTGAGACATGCGTGCCAGCATCCAGGTTCCGGACGTGGAAGCCGCATCTTTAACGGCAAAGAAAGGGGCGAAAACGCTGGCGCGCGGGCCGTAGTCATGATCGGGCGCATACCAGACGACATCACCCGCTTTCAGGGCGCGGATCATACCTTTGAGATCTTTACGGTCGATCATGCTTTTATTAGAACGCATGCGACCCCAGGTTTGCAGCAGGTCAATAACCGGGTTGTCATTAGGGCGGTAGACTCCAATCCCCGGTTCGTTCAGACCAAACATGCGGGCACCAATTTCCAGCGTCAAAAAATGTACGCCGATCAGCAAGATTCCTCGGCCTTGCGCTTGCACGCTTCTGACATGTTCAAAATCGATAACGTCCATCCAGCGTGACATCCGGCGATCGGACCAGAACCAGGCCATGCCGGTTTCCATCAAACCCATGCCAACCGATTCAAAATTTTTCGCGACCATTTTCTGGCGCTCTGTTTCGCTCATGTGCGGAAAGCAGAGTTCGAGGTTGCGCTGCGCAATACGCGCACGACGTCTCATCAGGCGCTGCGCCAGGCGACCAATGCCGCAGCCGATGCGGTAAATCACGGGATAGGGGAGTTGAACAACTAACCACAGCATGCCGACCCCGAACCAGAGAGCCCAGTAGCGCGGGTGGAGAAGCGATGCCGTAAACTTGGGTAAATGCGTCATGACTGTCCTGTTTGAAGCAACAATTCCCTGTATTCTCGCATTTTTTCGGAATTAACCAAAACCAGGGCGCACAGAATGCCTGTTTTGTCAGGAATTGTTGCGTCGTAATCGTTAGAATGAGAGAAAATGTAGCGCAAAATGTGTGGATGTAAATTATCAGTATTTGCTTTATGATGCCGCCGTTTTTTCACCCCTAACTTTGCAGGACACGTACACCATGCCAGTGTTACATAACCGCATCTCCAATGATGAACTGAAGGCGCGGATGCTCGCGGAAACGGAACCCCGCGTTACCGTCTCGTTCTATAAGTATTTCTCGATTATCAACCCGCAAGCCACGCGCGACGCGCTCTACCAGGCTTTTAGCCAGTTGAACGTGTTTGGCCGTATTTACCTTGCCCATGAAGGTATCAATGCGCAAATCAGCGTGCCACAAAGTAAATTCGACGCCTTTCGCCAGGCGCTTTATGCGTTCGATCCGGCGCTCGACGGCCTGCGTTTAAATATCGCGATTGATGATGACGGTAAATCCTTCTGGGTGCTGCGCATGAAAGTCCGCGACAGGATTGTTGCCGACGGTATCGACGATGAGAGTTTTGACGCCAGCGATGTGGGGGATTATCTGAAAGCGGCGGAAGTGAATGCCATGCTCGACGATCCTGATGCAGTGTTCATTGATATGCGTAATCACTACGAATATGAAGTCGGACATTTCGCCGGTGCGCTGGAGATCCCGGCGGATACGTTCCGCGAGCAGTTACCGAAAGCGGTCGAAATGATGCAGGAACATAAAGACAAGAAAATCGTTATGTACTGCACCGGCGGTATTCGCTGCGAGAAAGCAAGCGCCTGGATGAAGCATAACGGTTTCAATAAAGTGTGGCATATCGAAGGCGGTATCATTGAATATGCGCGGCGCGCGCGCGAACAGGGCTTACCGGTACGTTTTATCGGTAAAAACTTTGTGTTTGACGAGCGTATGGGCGAGCGCATTTCCGATGACGTTATTGCCCATTGCCACCAGTGCGGCACACCTTGTGATTCCCATACCAATTGTCGTAATGACGGCTGCCATTTGCTGTTTATTCAATGTCCGGCCTGTGCTGAGAAATTTAACGGTTGCTGCAGTGAGCTGTGTAAAGAAGAGAGTGCACTCCCGGAAGAAGAGCAGCGTAAACGTCGCGCCGGTCGGGAGAATGGCAACAAAATCTTTAACAAATCCCGTGGTCGTCTGAATACCAAACTGGGCATTCCGGATCCGGAATAAAAGCTGAGGAGAGGGTTGCCCCTCTCCCGCAATCTTACTTCTGGCGCACGCCTTCCACGGAAATAATCAGTTCAACGTCCTGCGACGCCGGGCCCAGATCGGTGGTGATATTAAAGTCTTTCAGCTTAATTTTGCCGGAAGCTTCAAAGCCTGCGCGCACACCGCCCCACGGATCGTTGCCCTGACCCATCAGTTTCGCCGCCAGCACCACCGGTTTGGTGACGCCGTTCAGCGTCAGGTTTCCGGTGATATCCAGCCCGTCACCCGCTTTTTTCACCTCAGTTGACGCAAAGGTCGCCTGCGGGAATTTGGCGACATTCAGGAACTCAGCGCTGCGCAAGTGTTTATCACGCTCTGCGTGGTTGGTATCGACACTGTTAGTGTTAATGGTGACGTTCACTTTATCCGAGGCCGGGTTGGCCTCGTCAAAGCTAAAAGTCCCGTCGAAATCTTTAAACGTGCCATAGAGCCAGCTATAGCCGAGGTGCTGGATACGAAAATTAACGAAGGCGTGCTGACCCTCTTTATCAATTTTGTAATCCGCAGCGATAGCAGAACCCGTAGTAAACAGCAGCGAAGCGAGAGCGAGTCCCGGCAGGATTTTCTTCATATTATGCTCCAGAGTCAGGCGACGATTTTCCCAGCATGCGCTTGAGAGTGACGTCTTTATCGATGAAATGGTGTTTAACGGCGGCAAGGCCATGCAAAACAGACAGCACGACGACTGTCCATGCCAGCCAGAGGTGAATATTTCCTGCAAGGTCGGCTTGCGATCCGGCATCGGCAAGCGTTGCGGGGATCTCGAACAGCCCAAAAACGCTGATGGGTTTACCGTCAGCTGTGGAGATCAAATAGCCGCTGAAAAGAATGCCGAACAACAATAGATAGAGCGCGATATGGACAAACACAGCGCTGATATGCGTCAGACGTGAATAGCTGGCGAGCGGCTTTGGCGGCGGGGAAAAAAAACGCCACACGACCCGGAACACGAGGCCCAGCATGAGCAAAATGCCGATGCTCTTATGCAGCTCAGGCGCTTTATGATACCAACCGTCGTAATAGCTCAGCGTCACCATCCACAGACCCAACGCGAACATACCATAAACCACAATGGCCACCAGCCAGTGCAGCACAATGGAAACGGCGCCGTAGCGCTCAGGTGAATTGCGTAATGGCATAATTGTTAAGTATGGTTAATAATTGGTTAAATTAAAATGGCGGGAGAGAAACAATATTGCAACTCAAATTTACGATATTGGATCGTTATTTTTTCTATATCATCATTTTTGAATAACTTTGCGGGATAATGTTCAGCGCATTAGGTTGATTGGGGTGTAAGTTCTGAATTTATTAAGGTTTTATTGCGCTGGTAATATTTAAATATTCTGCCCTTGAAATATGTTTTTATAAATATTTGTCAATTTTTGTCAGTGTTTATCAGGGTAACCATACGATATAGATAATATCGATCAGCGCGATAAGTAACCACAGAGCAATATAAATCATCAAATGCTCACGCACGTTATTTATTAAGAAATGAAACAGACGGTGCATATTCTCTCCGCAAAAATGCAATAAGCGACCCCGAATGAGGCCGCTGAAGGTTTACCCGGCAAAGCGGGACAGTGAGAAAGGTTGCAAATCAAAATGCGAGCTTTTGCCGTGGGCAAATTCACAGGCGATCTCACCCAACACTGGTGCAAATTTGAAACCGTGCCCGCTAAGGCCTGTG
Source organism: Kosakonia sacchari SP1 (assembly GCF_000300455.3). Lineage (NCBI taxonomy): Bacteria > Pseudomonadati > Pseudomonadota > Gammaproteobacteria > Enterobacterales > Enterobacteriaceae > Kosakonia > Kosakonia sacchari. The sequence goes on along the minus strand of NZ_CP007215.2, from coordinate 2,932,677 downwards.
ACAATCAGCGTGTCCGGGAAGCCCGGCAGCGTATCAATAATAAAGTCTTCATCCGGAGAGTTATCGTAAGTGCAGGATGCACCGTACAAACACCCACCGATGCCGGGCAGGAACTGGCGCAGAAAAGCGAAACATTCGGAACCATCACCCGGTTCTTCGCCAAATGGCGTACGCTGCTGCGCTTCGCTGATAAGCTGCCCACCGTTGTGGCGGCCGATTTTTAATTCATTCTCTTCTGCCGGGAAACCGTAATACTGGTCGCCATTGGGCATTTCGCCGGTAAATGCCGGGAATTTGTTTTTGGTGCTGTAGCGGCCATCGGCCTGGAACCATGCAAAAACTTTGCGGACCGGTTGTATCGGCAGTTCGGGCAGCAGTTTTTGCACCCATGTCCCCGCGCTGACAAGAACTTTTTTGCCGTGGAATGTCCCTTCCTGGGTATCGATACTGATGCCGTCATCATGATGATGCAGCGCAGTGACCGGACAATTGAACAGCTGAGCGCAGCCCGCCTCTTTGGCAAGGCGGATCCAGGTCTTTATCGCCAGCTCGCTACGCAGCACACCGGAGTCTGCTTCAAACAGGCCGATGTAATCGTCGGGGACGCGGATTTCCGGCCAGCGTGCCATCAGTGACGGGGCATCGAGTTTTTCGACGACCAACTGCCAATGCGCTGCGCTTTGCGCGACGTTAGCCAAAAAAGCGGAATCAGCCGGACCAATGTTGATAACGCCTGTACGGTCAAACACCGCTTCGCCGCTTTCCGCCGCCAGTTGCTCCCACAACTGCTGGGCGCGCAACACCAGCGGAACATATTTCTCGCCTTCGCCGTAAGCATGACGGATTAAACGCGTATCACCGTGGTGGCTGCCTTCCTGATGCGGCGGCAGGTGAGCGTCGGTCATCAGCACGTTCAGCCCGCTTAGTGTGGCGTAATAGCCTGCCGCAGCACCGACAGAGCCGCTGCCAATAATAATGAGATCGTATTTCATGGTGGTGTTCTCCAGGCAAATGCGTGTTCAGGAGGGTAATTAACCTGGGAACGTTATACAAGGACAGAAATAAGAAAGGCACCACAAGGGTGCCTGTTGAGTCTATATAGCGCATTGTTGCTAATGCCTGCGATACTCATCTTCCTGGTAGTCGCCCGATTCAATCTTGGCAATGCCCGCTTCGAGTATCGATATAAACTGGCGGGCAACATCGGTCGTTAACCACAACGTCTGGCCGACTTCGGTCTCTTCCTGAGCGGCTCTGTTTGGGGTCTGGTAATGCAACCGGAGCATCAGTGCGTCGTAGCTATCCACGGTGCTGATGTCCCATCCGACCAGTGGATGGGTCTGGATGACTTCATTATTCTTTACCATCATAACCCCTTTATTGGCGTGTTTAATTCGACAACGACTCTTGAGGTTCAATGCGTGTTTTATTTGAAGCTTTTTCAGTATACCAACAAGTGGAGGAGTAGATCGAATAATTAAACACTCTGCAACATGTTTTTTCGGCCGTTAGATTTTTTTGAATAAGAAAACGGGCTCTTAACCATATATTTTTATTAAAAAAGATCTACGCCAGGATTGTGCTGAAAAAAACAACAAAAAAAGCCGGGGCGACCCGGCAATAAGCACAAACTTAAAGAGAAATTAGTCGGTGATAAACCAGTCGTCGGCGCTTTCCCAGGTTTCCTGCAAAATTTCAGTTATGCGATCTTTATCTTCTTTTGCACCGCCTAAAACCGAAAGATTATTTGCTGCGGCATAGCGAACCGTAATTTTGTTTTCGCGATCGGGGTAACAATTGTTCAGACGACGAGATAACTCGCCCGCCAGCGCATCAACAGCGCCAGGCGGTAAGGGTGTGGTTTTGGCGATAGTCACTTCAATGCGCATAATAGCCCCCTGTGTAATTTACTGTATGTTTATACAGTTAAGCGAAAAATATTACAACAGGGAGCGATAATTTTTTTATTTAACGCGCCAGCGCACGGTTTCACCCGCCAGGAAAGGCACCAGCGAATCTTCCGGCAGCGCAATTGTCTCTGGTACCAGGCACTCTTCACGCACCAGTTCAACCAACGTTTCGTTCACCGGTAAGCCATAGAATCGCGGTCCGTTGACTGAACAGAACGCTTCAAAATGCTGGAGGGCGTTCATCTCTTCAAACACGGTTGCATAACTGCCAAGCGCGGTGGGGGCGTTGAAACAACCGGCGCAGCCGCAACTGGCCTCTTTACGATGACGCGCATGCGGCGCGGAGTCCGTACCGAGAAACGCGCGAGTAAAACCGCTGGCAACCAGTTCGCGCAGCGCCTGCTGGTGAATATTACGCTTCAGGATCGGCAGACAATACAGGTGAGGGCGCACACCACCTACCAGCATATGGTTTCGGTTAAACATCAAGTGTTGAGGGGTGATGGTCGCGGCCAGCAGCTCATTGCCTTCACGTACATAGTCTGCGGCATCTTTGGTCGTAATATGCTCAAACACCACTTTCAACCCCGGCAGGCGCTGGCGCAGAGGTTCCATGACCGTTTCGATAAACCGTGCTTCGCGATCGAAAATATCAATATCTGCGTGTGTCACTTCGCCATGCACCAGCAGCGGCATCCCCAGTTTTTCCATCCGTTCCAGAACCGGCATAATCGCATCAATGCTGGTAACACCATGGCTGGAGTTGGTCGTGGCATTCGCCGGATAGAGTTTCGCTGCCGTAAACACCTGCTCGTTAAAGCCGCGTTCGACTTCATCGGCGTTCAGGCTGTCGGTCAGGTAGCAGGTCATTAAGGGCGTAAAATCATGCCCGGCGGGCACAGCATCAAGAATACGCTGACGGTAGGCGATGGCCGCATCCACGGTGGTAACAGGGGGAGCCAGGTTCGGCATGACAATGGCGCGGGCGTAAGTTTCGCTGGTCCATGGCACCACGGTTTTTAGCATTTCGCCATCACGTAAATGGACATGCCAGTCGTCAGGACGGCGGATTTTCAAAACCTGGGGTTGAGTCATTGGAGTGCTCCGGCTGGTGAGAAACAGGTGTTTTTTGCCGGGCACTAAGAATAAGCGGAAACGTTTTCGTTTGCATCTTTTTCCTGAAAAAAAGGGCGCTCGCGGCGCCCTGTCATTTAGTCTGTGAGGGGAATGATAATTTCGCCCGGTTTCACCTCAATCCCTTTGGCATATTTTTTCGCCAGCGCCTCGCCTTTGCTGCTGTCTTCTTTCAGCACATAGGCAGGACGTTGGTTAAAATAATTGCGTAGCGACTGATTAAGATAGGGCATCAGCGTTTGTAACACGGTCTGCATTTTTTCCGGTGACACGGTGGCGTTAACCACTTCCATCTCCTGCAGGTAAATCGCGCCTTTTTCCTTATCAAATACCGGCAACGCTTTGAGCTTCAATTTGATAATGGCTTTCTGGTTGCCAAATAGCGAGGTCATATCCAGATTCGCATCACCGGTCAGCGTGATTTTATTGGGTTCTTCGCGACCGATTTCACTGGCCAGGTTATTCAGCACAATATGGGCATCCGCAACGCCGGGCACACCAATGTCTTTGGCGAAGTCGTTACGTTTTTGTAGCGCCTGGTTAATCTCCTGTTCGCTGATAGAATATTGGGTCAGTTGATTGCACCCCACCAGCACACCGCTCAACAGTAATACTGCGGCAAAAATGATTCTCTTCATGAATTCCTCAACGTGATCGCCATGCTACGACGCAGGGGCGTAGCATGCGACACACGCTAAATAAAGGCCAGCGGAAAAAGCTGAAAGGCATGACGGAAGCGGGTGCGCTTCCGTCACGGGCGGTTAAATAGCCATCGATGACAGCAAGTTAATTTGTGTCTGTTTCGCCATATTGTCGCGGTACGCTGCAACGCGGCTTGGCCAGTTGATACCGCTTACCAGCGTCAGGTTACGTAGCAGCGGGAAGAGATGAATATCATCATCGGAGAGTTCCCCGTTCACCGCGTTGGGCTGAACAATCAGTTTATCCAGCGCACGTAAATCGTCGCTGATATTTTTCGCTAGCCCTGTGGAATGGCTGAGGTGCTCGGCAAAATCGCCAATGGCGGCCTCTTTTTTGGCAACGAAATAGGCCCGCGCCTGCGGCGTGGAAAATTCATCAAACGGCGATTTCGCGAAGCGCGGGATCAACAGCTTATTAACGTAGCCATTCACCTTACGCAGCCATTCTTCAATTTTCGGGTTTTGCTTGCCGGTGAGCAGCGGTTTGCCATCAAGCTTATCGACATAGTGAACAATATCCATGCTTTCCGGCAGATAGCGACTGTCATCCTTTTGCAGGATCGGCGCCATTTTCTGGCCAATCATTTTTGTGGGTGTGACTTCGTCATCATTGAGCAGGATCTTGAGTTCGACGGGGATGTTCTTAAGGCCGAAAATCATGCGGGCTTTAACGCAGAACGGGCAGTGATCGTAAATGTAGAGTTTCACGTTTCTCCTCCATACTGGCTTATCCATCAATTACCAGTATGGAAGAGGGAAAACCTGCGCGCAAATCAGGCACCGGGTTCAAGCATGGTCGGACGAATACGTTTGTGACTGAATTGCCACAGCAGCGCCATAGAGGTGATCATCCCGATAACGCCAAGCATCATCCACGGCAGTTCCGGCTGATTAAATGCTTTCCCGGCGTCAAACAGCCAGCCGCCACCGGCATAACCAAGCGCGCCCCCGAAGGCCAGCCCAAGACGGCTGAAACCCATATAGCTGCCGCGCGCACGGGCATCGGCCAGCTGTGCGCTTAACGTTTCGCGCGCTGGCTCGGCAATAATGGAGCCGATGTAGAAGGTGCAAATCAGCGTAAAGAGTTGCTGCAGCGTGCCGACCATCCCCACCGGCAACAGGCTGAATGACATCACCAGCAGACCCGCCATCAGGCGATGCTCAAGGCGAAAACGTTTTTCACTCCAGCGAGCAATGGGGTAGAGCAGCGTCAGCGACAGACAGGCTTCAATGGCGTACATCCACTTCACTGCCGCCGGGGAACCGGCAATGTCGTTCACCATAATCGGCAGCATCAACATAACCTGCACCGCCAGCATGTAATAACCGGTAAGGGTCAGCACGTAAGTCACAAAGCGCTTGTCACGCAGTACGCGCGTCAGACCTTCGCGCACCGGCGCTTTCACCGTCGAGAGTTTCCAGGCAGGCAGCAGCCAGGCGTTAAACGCGGCACACAAGATAAACATCAACGCACCAGCTGCGCACACCAGACGAAAGTCATATTGCAGCAGCCAACTGCCGAGCAGCGCGCCAATAACCGCGCCCGCGCTGTCCTGCATCATTAGCAGCGAGAAAAAGCGGCTACGCTGATTGGGGCGCACTAGTTTCACCACCAGCGCGGAGCGCGGCGGATCAAACAGCGTGCCGCCCAGCCCGGAAAGAATACAGGAGAGCCACAGCAGCCAGGGTTCATGTGCCACCGCCATCGCGGCAAAACCGCCTGCGCGCATCAGCATGCCGGTGACAATCAGCGGCTTGGCACCGAAACGGTCGGCAATCGCACCGCCGAAAATCCCCAAACCTTGTTGAATAAACTGACGCAAACCGAGGGCAATGCCGACCATTAACGCCGCCCAGCCAAGCTGGTCAACAAAGCGGATAGAAATCAGTGGGAAGACAACGAAAAAGCCGAGAACAACCAGCATATTATCGACAAGCAGGAAATATTTACCCAGGCTCCTTGCCTGCGATATGCGCGCCATTTCCCCTCCGGGAAATAAGAAAGATAAGACCTTCTTATTCTGCGGTTTCGTCGGGCCTTTTCCCATCTTCGCGGTGACAATATTTTTTTATCAACATCTGCCTTTGATTGAGACTTTTCATCGAAAATGGTGTTTGACGCAGAAAATGCCATGTTGCTGTTTTCCCACAGCGCCAGAGCAACTGTATAGTAAAGGGAAGGGGTTAAAAGTGTCGTAAAACGGAAGGAGTGGTAATGCATGTTTGGCTATCGCAGTAACGTGCCGAAAGTACGCTTAGTAACAGACCGCCTGGTGGTTCGCCTGGTGCATGAGCGCGACGCCTGGCGGCTGGCGGATTATTACGCCGAAAACCGCCAGTTTTTAAAGCCCTGGGAACCCGTGCGCGATGAAAGCCATTGTTATCCTTCCGGTTGGCAGGCGCGCCTGAGCATGATCAATGAGTTTCATAAGCAGGGTTCCGCGTTCTATTTTGCGTTGCTCGATCCGGAAGAGAAAGAGATAGTCGGCGTGGCGAATTTCTCAAACGTGGTGCGCGGCTCTTTTCATGCCTGTTATCTGGGGTATTCCGTCGGCCAAAAATGGCAGGGGCAGGGGCTGATGTTCGAAGCGCTCACCACGGCAATTCGCTATATGCAACGCACGCAACATATGCATCGCATTATGGCGAACTACATGCCACACAATAAACGCAGCGGTGATTTGCTGGCGAGGCTTGGCTTTGAAAAAGAGGGCTATGCCAAATCGTATCTGTTAATTGACGGGCAATGGCGCGATCACGTGCTTACCGCATTAACCACGCAGGAATGGACCCCCGGTCGCTAAGGAGTTTTGATGAAGTATCAATTAACCGCCGTAGAGGCGAGGGTGATTGGCTGTCTACTGGAAAAACAGGTGACGACGCCGGAGCAATATCCGCTCTCCATTAATGGTGTTGTCACGGCCTGTAATCAAAAAACCAACCGTGAACCGGTGATGAACCTTGCTGAACACGAAGTGCAGACGGTGCTGGATGAACTGGTCAAGCGCCATTATCTGCGCACGGTAAGCGGTTTTGGTAACCGGGTGACAAAATATGAGCAGCGTTTTTGTAATTCTGAATTTGGCGATCTCAAACTGAGTTCTGCCGAGGTGGCGCTCATCACCACGTTATTACTGCGCGGGCCGCAAACGCCGGGCGAGTTGCGCACCCGCGGCGAACGCATGCATCAGTTCAGCGATATGGCTGAAGTGGAAAATGCGTTAGAACACCTGGCGACGCGCGAAGACGGGCCCTATGTGGCGCGCCTGCCAAGAGAGCCAGGCAAACGCGAAAGCCGCTTTATGCATCTTTTCAGTGGCGATGTGCAGACGCTGGTGAATGTTGTTGAAGACGTCAGCCCGGCGGAAGCGTCACTTGCCGCGCGCGTCGACGCGCTGGAAGCGGAAGTGGCTGAACTGAAGCAGCGTCTGGATTCGCTACTCGCACATCTGGGAGATTAACGGTGACAACTTTACGTATCGGTGTGGTAGGGCTTGGCGGCATTGCGCAAAAAGCCTGGTTGCCTGTGCTAGGCGCAGCAACAGACTGGACGCTGGCGGCGGCCTGGTCGCCAACGCGGGAAAAGGCACTGCGCGTGTGCGAAACCTGGCGCATTCCGTATGCCGATTCTCTGACTTCCCTGGCGGCACAATGCGACGCGGTGTTTGTCCACACCTCAACGGCTTCACACTATGCGGTCGTCAGTGAGTTGCTCAATCTCGGTGTCCACGTCTGCGTGGATAAACCGCTGGCGGAAAATTTACAGGACGCGGAGCGGCTTATCGAACTGGCCGCGCGTAAAAAGCTGACGCTGATGGTCGGGTTTAACCGCCGTTTCTCCCCGCTGTACCGCGAGTTAAAACAGCAGATACCACAGGCCGCCTCGCTGCGAATGGATAAACACCGTACCGACAGCGTCGGGCCGCATGATTTACGCTTCACCCTGCTGGATGACTACCTGCACGTTGTGGATACCGCACTGTGGCTGGCGGGCGGTGCCGCGCAATTAAAAAGCGGCACACTGCTGACCAATGATGACGGTGCCATGATTTATGCCGAGCACCATTTCAGTGTTGAACACCTGCAAATTACCACCAGCATGCATCGCCGGGCGGGCAGCCAGCGTGAATGGGTTCAGGCGGTGACAGACGGTGGGTTGTTCGACATTACCGATATGCGGGAGTGGCGCGAAGAGCGCGGGCAGGGCGTTGTCGCCCGTCCAGTGGCGGGCTGGCAGAGCGTGCTGGAACAGCGCGGTTTCGCCGGATGCGCTCGCCATTTCATTGAATGCGTGCAAAATCAGACAGTTCCGGAAACCGCAGGCGAGCAAGCGATCCTCGCCCAGCGCGTTGTAGATAAGCTCTGGCGCGAGGCGATGAGTGAATAATGCCCGGTAACATCTGGCGATAGTAATTCGCCTTTTTCCCTGTAGACTAAGCGCTTCGCTGTACATCAACGCCTGCATTGCAGGCGTTGTGTCTTATGGAAACCAGAATGAACCTATTAAAATCGCTGGCGGCTGTCAGCTCCATGACGATGTTTTCCCGCGTGCTGGGTTTTGCGCGCGATGCCATTGTGGCTAGGGTATTTGGTGCGGGAATGGCGACCGATGCCTTTTTCGTGGCGTTCAAACTGCCGAATTTATTGCGCCGCATTTTTGCAGAAGGGGCGTTTTCTCAGGCCTTTGTGCCGATCCTCGCCGAGTACAAAAGTAAACAGGGTGAAGATGCGACGCGGGTTTTTGTCTCCTATGTCTGCGGGTTGCTGACGCTGGCGCTGGCGATTGTCACCGTGGCCGGGATGCTGGCGGCGCCGTGGGTGATCCTCGTCACCGCACCGGGTTTTGCCGATACGGCGGATAAATTCAACTTAACCTCGCAGCTGCTGCGCATTACCTTTCCTTATATTTTGCTGATCTCGCTGGCGTCGCTGGCCGGGGCGATCCTTAATACCTGGAACCGTTTTTCGGTGCCGGCGTTTGCGCCGACGTTCTTAAATATCAGCATGATTGGCTTTGCGCTGTTTGCCGCTCCCTATTTTCATCCGCCGGTACTGGCGCTGGCCTGGGCCGTTACGGTCGGCGGAGTGCTGCAACTGGTGTATCAGCTGCCGCACCTGAAGAAAATCGGCATGCTGGTGCTGCCGCGCATCAGCTTCCGAGATGCCGGGGCGATGCGGGTGATCAAACAGATGGGGCCGGCGATTCTTGGGGTTTCGGTCAGCCAGATCTCACTTATCATCAACACCATTTTCGCGTCGTTTCTGGTTTCTGGTTCCGTATCGTGGATGTATTACGCTGATCGCCTGATGGAGTTTCCCTCCGGCGTGCTTGGCGTGGCGCTTGGTACCATCCTGTTACCGTCGTTGTCGAAAAGTTTCGCCAGCGGTAACCACGACGAATATTGCCGCCTGATGGATTGGGGTCTGCGGCTCTGTTTTCTGCTGGCGTTGCCCAGCGCCGTGGCGCTCGGCATTCTGGCGAAACCGTTGATCGTTTCGCTGTTCCAGTACGGCAAATTCACCGCATTTGATGCGTTAATGACGCAGCGCGCTCTCATCGCCTATTCAGTGGGGCTTATGGGGCTTATCGTGGTGAAAGTGCTGGCACCAGGCTTCTACTCGCGGCAGAACATCAAAACGCCGGTGAAGATTGCCATTGTCACGCTGGTGATGACGCAATTGATGAACCTTGCGTTTATCGGGCCGCTGAAACACGCCGGGTTGTCGCTGTCGATTGGTCTGGCGGCTTGTCTGAACGCCGGGTTGCTCTACTGGCAGTTGCGTAAGCAGCAGATCTTTACGCCGCAGCCGGGCTGGGCAAGTTTCCTGCTGCGTCTGGTGATCGCGGTGTTGGTGATGGCCGCGGCGTTAGTGGGCATGCTGTATGTCATGCCGGAGTGGTCAACTGGCACTATGCCCTATCGCCTGCTGCGGTTGATGGCTGTCGTGCTGGTAGGGGTGATGGCCTATTTCGCCACGCTTGCGCTGCTGGGCTTTAAAGTGAAAGAGTTCGCGCGTCGGACTACAGCGTAAGTTTGTTCAGCGAAGTAGAAGCGAGAAAAAGAAAAGCAAATTGCCAGGGAATTATCCCTGGCAAAGAAGACGGGTCTTATTAAATCGAGATTTTCTTTCCGCCACGGCTGGCGGAAGCGGTATAACCATTCGCGCCGTACAGGCTCGGTTCCTGATGCGGCTTTAGCAGTTCCAGCGCTTGCTGGTTACGCGCAATTTGTCCTTCCAGCAGCCATCCGTTGTGCTGGTTAAGGTCGCGCAAATGCTGCGTTTTCTGCGTAATAGTTTGCCAGCGATCGGCGATATCGTCGTTCGCGCTATGTTGCGCTTTTTGTGTCGAACGACGCTGTTGCTCCAGGTAATCCAGTGTCGCGAGCAATGAGCTTTTTTCTTCCGTGATACGCTGCAGTGCGCTGCTTTGAATGTTACCTACGGAAAGCTGTTTTTGCTCAGCATCCATCACGTCTTTAAGAGCGCTCAGGATAACTGTCATTTGATCAAGAATGTCTGACAGTCGATTCATACTGTTATTTACTCTGCAAGTAACTCTTCGCTTCATCAATCAGGGCATCGGCGATCTTGCCGGTGTCCATCTTCAGTTCACCATTACGGATTGCGGTTTTCAGCTGTTCCACGCGTTCCATATTGATGTCATTCGCGCCAGCCTGCATCAGCTTGGTCTGCGCGCCGCTGAGGGTCACGCTGGTGCTGTTTGCCGTAGCCGCTTTTTCCAGACGCGTTTTCTGCGTTTGGGTCTCGTTAGTTTCGCGCTGTTGAACGGAACTAACCGGTTTTAAAGACGATGTGCGATCAATGCTCATAGTGTTGTCCTCATCGAGGTATCCCGGCGTTTCGGGCCTGATATCTTTAGTCGTTGCTTAATTATCGGCAGGCGACATGAATTCTTTAAAAAGATTATAGGTTAATCAGAATATTCCCATCAGCGTTCACTGTACCGCTGACAATCTGCCCTGAAGCCATGCGCACACGGGCGTTTTGCGCCACTGCCGCATTGTTCAGTGCCTGACCTTCGCCGTTCACACTAAAGCCATCGCCCGACGCCACGACCTGTACACGCTGACCCGCTTTAACCCGCCACGCCTGGCGCAACATTGACAGTTGAATCGCCTGGCCTGGGGTAAGATCGCGCAAACTGACCGCATCCTGCGCCTGGGTAATATCCAGCATCGTTCTCGGCGGCAACTGATCGAGACGGCCGCGTTTTAGCGTTACGCTGCCGGGCTGCAACAGGCTGCCTCGGGCAACGGACTGCGCTGCCACCACATAGTTACCGGTCGCCTGAACTTCCACCTGCAAATAGCGCTTCACTCCTGCGCAATTCGCCAGCACGTTCAGGTTCCCCCACAGTTTCGCGTTCCCGAGCACGCTCAGCGCTGGCTGCTCGCAACTGGGCAACAGATTTTGCGGGGTGCGTATATTTACCACTACCTCGTCGCTAAAGCCAGCAAGACGTTGAGCAAAAAATGACGTCAGCTGTGCTTGCAAGTCAGCGGCCTGAGCAAAGGCGCTTAAAAACAGTAAGGTCGCGGCTAAACCGCCTTTCAACGTGTTCATCGCAGACTCCTGCCTGTTGAGTGGTTGAGGGGATTTTAACCGCATGGTCAACCTATCAACGCAATAAATAGCGACGCATTTTGCCCTTATTCCAGCGATAAGTTTGTCAGCGGAGATTTAAGCTGTTGGCTAAATAATTGTCATCAGTGGGGGAGCCATGCTCGATAAACTTGATGCCGCACTTCGTTTCCAGCAAGAAGCGCTGAACCTGAGCGCCCAGCGTCAGGAAATTCTGGCGGCAAACATCGCCAACGCCGATACCCCGGGGTTTCAGGCGCGCGATATTGATTTCGCCAGCGAATTGAAAAAAGTCATGGAGCGTGGGCGTGCTGAAGGCAGTGGCGTGGCGTTGACCATGACCTCTTCGCGCCATATTCCGGCGCAGGCGATGAGCGGACCGTCTACCGATTTGTTGTACCGCATTCCGGATCAGCCCTCGCTGGATGGCAACACCGTGGATATGGATCGGGAACGTACGCAGTTCGCTGACAACAGCGTTAAATACCAGACCGGCCTGACCGTGCTGGGTGGGCAGATCAAAAGCATGATGAGTGTTCTGCAACAGGGGAACTAATTAAATGGCATTACTGAATATCTTTGATGTCGCAGGCTCCGCGCTGACCGCGCAGTCCAAACGTTTGAACGTGGCCGCCAGTAACATGGCGAACGCCGACAGCGTGACCGGGCCCGATGGTCAGCCGTATCGCGCTAAGCAGGTTGTGTTCCAGGTGGATGCTGCGCCCGGGCAAGCGACCGGCGGTGTAAAAGTTGCTGATGTGATTGAGAGCCAGGCACCGGACAAACTGGTTTACGAACCAGGTAACCCGCTGGCTGACGCGAATGGCTACGTCAAAATGCCCAATGTTGATGTGGTCGGCGAAATGGTGAACACCATGTCTGCGTCCCGCAGCTACCAGGCGAACGTTGAAGTGCTTAATACCGTTAAGGGCATGATGCTCAAAACCCTCACGCTCGGACAGTAAAGGAGACGCGCATGTCTATCGCCGTAAGAGTGGATGACCCGACAAATAACGGTGTCTCCTCAACCAGTAACAACACCAGCACAACCGGGACAAACAGTGCATCCGACCTGCAAGGCAGCTTTTTGACGCTGCTGGTCGCGCAACTGAAAAACCAGGACCCGACTAACCCGCTGCAGAACAACGAACTGACCACTCAGTTGGCGCAAATCAGCACCGTGAGCGGGATTGAAAAACTGAACACCACCCTCGGTTCGATTTCCGGACAGATCGACAACAGCCAGTCACTGCAGGCAGCAAGCCTGATTGGGCATGGCGTGATGATCCCGGGACAGACCATTCTGGTGGGTAAAGAAACTTCAACGCCGTTTGGCGTGGAACTAACGCAAGCCGCCGATAAAGTGACCGCTACCGTGACCAGCAAAGACGGTACCGTGGTGCGCACTATCGATATTGGCTCGCTGACTGCCGGTGTCCACACCTTCAGTTGGGACGGCAAGATGACGGATGGAACAGCGGCACCCGATGGCTCTTATAAAGTCTCTATCGCCGCCAGCTCTGGCGCAACACAGCTGGTTGCCCAGCCGCTGCAGTTTGCACTGGTGCAAGGTGTTACCCGCGGCAGCAACGGTAGCACACTGGATTTAGGTACTTACGGTACCACCACACTCGACGAAGTACGGCAGATTATCTAAGCCAAAACACTTATCAGGAGTAAGTCATGGCCTTTTCACAAGCGGTCAGCGGCCTAGATGCTGCGGCCACCAACCTCGATGTCATTGGTAACAACATTGCCAACTCCGCCACCTATGGCTTTAAATCCGGCTCTGCGTCCTTCGCCGATATGTTTGCCGGTTCTAAAGTGGGTCTGGGCGTAAAAGTTGCTGGTATCACTCAGGACTTTACCGACGGTACAACGACCAACACCGGTCGTGGTCTGGACGTGGCGATTAGCCAGAACGGTTTCTTCCGCATGGTTGATACCAACGGTTCTGTTTATTACAGCCGTAACGGCCAGTTCAAACTGGATGAGAACCGCAACCTGGTCAACATGCAGGGTATGCAACTGACCGGTTACCCGGTTGCGGGTACACCGCCTGTCGTGCAGACCGGTGCTAACCCAACGACGATTAACATCCCAACGACCGTGATGTCGGCGCGTGCCACCACCACGGCGACGATGCCGATGAACCTGAACTCGACGGCGACCATTCCGACGACGACACCGTTCGATCCGACTAACTCGGATACCTACAACAAAAAAACCACGGTAACGTCTTACGACAGCCTGGGTAACGAACATGCGGTTGACTGCTATTTCGTTAAAACCGCCGCTAACACCTGGGATGTCTACACCAAAGACTCCAGCATCTCCGGCTCTTCTTATGAAAAAGCCGCGCAGATGTCGTTCAGCTCCAACGGTACGCTCACTTCCGTGACTAACTACACCGAAGTGCTGCCGGCTACTACGCCGCGTACCTGGAACCTGAACGCTGCACCGAACGCGCAGCCGCAGATCAATATCGCGCTGGCCAGCCTTAATGGTTCTGCTGCCAGCACTTACTCGCTGAGCTTCCTGAACTCCATGCAGCAGAACACCGGCAGCAGCGGCGCAGCCTCTGTTGACCAGGATGGTTACCCGCCAGGATCACTGGTGAGCTACGCCATCAACGATGACGGTACCGTGGTGGGCAGCTACTCCAACGAGAAAACGCAGGTGCTGGGTCAGATCGTGCTGGCGAACTTTGCTAACAACGAAGGCCTGAAATCCGAAGGGGATAACGTCTGGTCTGCGACCACCGCTTCCGGCGTTGCTATCGTGGGTACAGCGGGTTCCGGCAACTTCGGTAAGCTGACCAACGGCGCACTGGAAGCATCAAACGTGAATCTGAGTAAAGAACTGGTGAACATGATTGTCGCGCAGCGTAACTATCAGTCGAACGCGCAGACCATCAAAACCCAGGATCAGATCCTTAACACGCTGGTTAACCTGCGTTAATCGTCTGACGGGATGGCTTAATGGATCACGCAATATACACCGCGATGGGCGCAGCCAGCCAGACGCTGAATCAGCAGGCTGTCACCGCCAGCAACCTCGCGAATGCGTCCACGCCAGGCTTTCGCGCGCAGCTTAATGCGCTGCGCGCGGTACCGGTAGAAGGGCTTTCACTGCCTACCCGTACGCTGGTAGTGGCTTCTACGCCTGGCGCCGATATGACGCCTGGGCAACTTGACTACACCTCGCGTCCGCTGGACGTGGCGTTGCAGCAGGATGGTTGGCTGGCAGTTCAAACGGCGGACGGCTCAGAAGGATATACCCGTAACGGTAATATCCAGGTGAGTTCAACCGGCCAGTTGACCATTCAGGGGCATCCGGTGATTGGCGACGGCGGCCCGATTTCGGTACCGGAAGGTTCGCAAATTAGTATCGCGGCTGACGGTACGATTTCATCGCTGAACCCTGGCGATCCGGCGAATACTATCGCGCCGGTCGGCAAGTTGAAGCTGGTGAAAGCGAATGCGCAGGAAGTGGTGCGCGGTGATGACGGGCTGTTCCGTCTGAGCCAGACCGCACAAGCGACCCGTGGTACGACATTGCAGGACGACCCGTCTATTCGCGTGATGTCAGGTGTGCTGGAGGGCAGTAACGTCAAGCCGGTTGCCGCGATGACCAACATGATCGCCAGCGCCCGTCGTTTCGAAATGCAGATGAAAGTCATCAGCAGCGTCGACGATAACGCCCAGCGCGCCAACCAATTGCTGTCAATGGGCTAATTAAACAGGACTACTTATGATCAGTTCATTATGGATCGCAAAAACCGGCCTCGACGCCCAACAAACCAATATGGATGTCATCGCCAACAACCTGGCGAACGTCAGTACCAATGGTTTTAAGCGCCAGCGCGCGGTATTTGAAGATTTGCTGTACCAGACAATTCGTCAGCCTGGCGCACAGTCTTCAGCACAAACAACGCTGCCTTCGGGTTTGCAGATCGGTACCGGTGTTCGTCCGGTAGCCACCGAGCGTCTGCACAGCCAGGGCAATCTGTCTCAGACCAACAACAGTAAAGATGTGGCGATCAAAGGGCAGGGCTTCTTTGAAGTACTGCTGCCGGACGGTACCTCGGCGTATACCCGCGATGGTTCCTTCCAGGTCGACCAGAACGGCCAGCTGGTAACGGCGGGTGGTTTCCAGGTGCAGCCTGCGATCACCATTCCGGCGAACACTCTGAGCATCACCATTGGCCGCGACGGCGTGGTCAGTGTGACGCAGCAAGGTAACGCCGCGCCGGTTCAGGTTGGCCAGTTAAACCTGACCACCTTTATGAATGACACCGGTCTGGAAAGTCTTGGTGAAAACCTGTACGCGGAAACGCAGTCGTCTGGCGCGCCAAACTCCACGACGCCGGGGCTGAACGGTGCGGGGATGCTGTATCAGGGGTTTGTGGAAACCTCGAACGTAAACGTGGCGGAAGAGCTGGTGAATATGATCCAGGTTCAGCGCGCTTACGAAATTAACAGTAAGGCAGTATCGACCACCGATCAGATGCTGCAAAAACTGACGCAACTCTAAGGCGTTATCCGGTGCGGTAAATGCCGCACCGGAACCCTGATTTCGAAGATGAATGCAATGCAAAAATACGCCGTGCGCAGCTATCCGATTATGGCTTTAGTGGCATTAACCCTGACGGGATGTGCCTGGGTTCCATCAACGCCGTTGGTTCAGGGGGCGACCACCGCTCAGCCGATTCCGGGACCGGTGCCGATGGTAAATGGATCGATTTATCAGACTGCGCAGCCGATAAACTACGGCTATCAGCCACTGTTTGAAGACCGCCGTCCGCGTAACGTGGGCGATACGCTGACGATTGTTCTGCAAGAGAACGTCAGTGCCAGTAAGAGCTCGTCGGCAAATGCCAGCCGTGACAGCAAGGCCAGTTTCGGCATGGATACCACGCCGCGCTACCTGGAAGGTCTGTTTGGTAATTCCCGTGCCGATCTCTCTGCTTCCGGCGGTAATACCTTTAACGGCAAAGGTGGCGCCAATGCCAGCAATACCTTTAGCGGCACGCTGACCGTGACGGTCGATCAGGTGCTGATCAATGGCAATTTACATGTGGTGGGTGAAAAACAGATAGCCATCAACCAGGGCACTGAATTCATCCGCTTCTCAGGTGTCGTGAACCCACGCACCATCAGCGGCAGCAACACGGTTCCGTCCACACAGGTGGCGGACGCGCGCATCGAGTATGTCGGCAACGGCTACATCAACGAAGCGCAGAACATGGGCTGGCTGCAACGTTTCTTCCTCAACTTATCGCCGATGTAACCGGGGTGAATTATGTCTAAGTATTTGACTGGTATCGTGTTAGCGCTGGTGGCGACCTTCGCCCAGGCTGACCGTATCCGGGATCTCACCAGTGTACAGGGCGTACGTGAAAACTCCTTAATTGGTTATGGCCTGGTCGTGGGGCTTGATGGTACAGGTGACCAGACGACCCAGACGCCATTTACTACTCAAACTTTAAACAACATGTTGTCGCAGATGGGGATTACGGTTCCTACCGGCACCAACATGCAGCTGAAAAACGTGGCGGCGGTGATGGTCACCGCGCAGTTCCCGGCGTTTGCACGCCAGGGGCAGACCATCGATGTGGTGGTCTCCTCAATGGGTAACGCGAAAAGCCTGCGCGGCGGTACGCTGCTGATGACGCCGCTGAAGGGCGTTGACAGCCAGGTTTATGCGCTGGCGCAGGGTAACATTCTGGTCGGCGGCGCAGGTGCTTCCGCAGGCGGCAGCAGTGTGCAGGTTAACCAGCTTAACGGTGGGCGTATCACTAACGGTGCGGTCATCGAGCGTGAATTGCCGACCCAGTTTGGCGCAGGTAACACCATTAACCTGCAGCTGAACCAGGAAGATTTCAGCATGGCGCAGCAGATTGCCGACACCATCAACCGTAACCGTGGTTACGGCAGCGCGACCGCGCTGGATGCGCGTACCGTGCAGATCCGCGTTTCTAACGGCGGCAGCTCGCAGGTCCGTTTGCTGGCAGACATCCAGAATATGGAAGTCGGCGTTACGCAGCAGGATGCGAAAGTCATTATTAACTCGCGTACTGGCTCGGTGGTGATGAACCGCGAAGTGGCGCTGGATAACTGTGCCGTCGCGCAGGGTAACCTGTCGGTGACGGTGAATCAGCAGGCCAACGTGAGCCAGCCGAATACGCCATTCGGCGGCGGTCAGACGGTGGTGACACCGCAAACGCAGATTGATTTGCGCCAGAGTGGCGGCTCGCTGCAAAGCGTCCGTTCCAGCGCCAACCTGAACAGCGTAGTCCGCGCGCTTAACGCGCTCGGTGCTTCCCCGATGGAACTGATGTCCATCCTTCAGGCGATGCAAAGCGCAGGCTGCCTGCGTGCGAAACTGGAGATCATCTAATGTTGACTGACAGCCGACTGTTGACGAGCGCGGCATGGGACGCGCAATCACTGAATGAACTGAAGGCGCAAACCCGGCAGGATCCTGGCGCGAATCTGCGCCCGGTTGCCCGCCAGATGGAAGGGATGTTCGTGCAGATGATGCTGAAAAGCATGCGCGAAGCGTTACCGAAAGACGGTATTTTCAGCAGTGATTCAACGCGGCTGTACACCAGCATGTATGACCAGCAAATTGCACAACAGATGACCGCGGGCAAAGGCCTTGGCCTGGCCGATATGATGGTTAAGCAGATGGCGGGCGATCAGGCGCCTGTAGAGCCTGCCGATCAGATGCAGCAGGTGCCGATGAAGTTCCCGCTGGAAACCGTGACCTCCTATCAAAACCAGGCGCTGACACAGCTGGTGCGCAAAGCGATGCCAAAAGTGCCGGAGGACGGCGACGAGCCGTTAACCGGCGACAGCAAAGACTTCCTTGCCCAGCTTTCACTGCCGGCGCGTCTTGCCAGTGAGCAGAGCGGCGTTCCGCACCACCTGATCCTCGCGCAAGCTGCGCTGGAATCTGGCTGGGGCCAGCGCCAGATCCCGCGTGAAAACGGTGAGCCGAGCTTTAACATTTTTGGTGTTAAAGCCACGCCTGGCTGGAAAGGGCCGACCACGGAAATCACGACGACAGAATATGAAAACGGCGAAGCGGTGAAGGTGAAAGCCAAGTTCCGCGTTTACAGCTCGTACCTTGAAGCGCTCTCCGATTATGTGGGTATGTTGACGCGTAATAAACGTTACTCGGCGGTGACCACTGCCGCGACGGCGGAGCAGGGCGCGCAGGCGTTGCAGAACGCCGGCTATGCGACCGATCCTAACTACGCCCGTAAGCTGACCAGCATGATCCAACAGCTTAAATCGATGGGTGAAAAGGTCAGTAAAGCCTACAGCACGGATATCCAAAATCTGTTCTGAAATATCTCAAGTTTTGCCCTGGGTTGCCGATAATCGTCAACAGGACTCATGTCTGAAAGTGTATAAGGAACCTCCATGTCCAGTTTGATTAACAGCGCCATGAGTGGGCTCAACGCAGCCCAGGCCGCGCTTAATACCGCCAGTAATAACATTGCCAGTTATAACGTAGCGGGTTATACCCGTCAGACGACGGTGCTCACCTCAGGCAACAGTACCCTGACCGGTGGCGGCTGGGTGGGTAACGGTGTACTCGTTACCGGTGTTCAGCGTGAGTATGACGCCTTTATTACTAATCAGCTGCGTGCAGCGGAAAACCAGAACAGCGGTTTGACCACGCGTTACCAGCAGATGTCAAAAATTGACGATGTGCTGTCGGATACCACTAACTCACTGTCAACCAGCCTGCAGAGCTTCTTTTCCAGCCTGCAAACGCTGGTAAGTAACGCCTCTGATCCGTCATCCCGTCAGGCAATGCTGGGTAAAGCGGACGGTCTGGTTAACCAGTTCAAAGTGGCCGACCAGTACCTGCGTGATCAGGATAAACAGGTAAACCTGTCGATCTCTTCAAGTGTTGATCAGATCAACAACTACTCCACGCAAATTGCCAAACTTAACGATCAAATTTCCCGTCTGACCGCGGTAGGTGGTGGGGCTTCCCCGAACGACCTGCTCGATCAGCGCGACCAGTTGGTCAGCGAACTGAATAAAATTGTCGGTGTTGAAGTCAGCGTCCAGGATGGCAACACCTACAACATCAGCATGGGTGATGGTTACTCTCTGGTGCAGGGCAGCGATGCGCGCCAGTTGGCGGCCGTCCAGTCCAGCGCCGATCCGGCACGTACGGCCGTGGCGTATGTTGACAAAACCGCAGGCAATATTGAGATCCCGGAAAAACTGATCACCACCGGTTCGCTGGGCGGTTTGCTGTCGTTCCGTTCGCAGGATCTTGACCAGGCGCGTAATACGCTTGGACAACTGGCGCTGTCGTTTGCTGATGCGTTCAACAAACAACATGAACAGGGTTTCGATGCGGATGGTACTCAAGGCGGCCAATTCTTTACCATTGGCGCGCCATCAACCACCAGCAACTCCAAGAACACCGGTGATGCCGTACTGACCGCAGCGGTCAGCGATAGCACAGCGGTGCAGGCGACGGATTATAAAGTGGCATACGATGGGACGAACTGGAAAGTCACCCGACTGTCCAACAATACCACTACCACCGTGACGCCAGATCCTTCCGATGGCACGCTGAATTTCGACGGTCTGAAAGTTAGCATTAACGCCACCACTGGCCCGAAAGCCAACGACAGCTTTACCGTTCGTCCGGTGAGCAATGCGATTGTGAATATGAGCGTGGCGATTACCGATGAGTCGAAAATCGCCATGGCTTCTGTCGCCGGTTCCGGTGCGAGTGATAACCGCAACGGCCAGGCGATGCTGAATCTGCAAAGCGCGAAAGTCGTCGGCGGCAACAAAACGTTTAACGATGCGTATGCCACGCTGGTCAGCGATGTGGGTAACAAAACCTCGACGCTGAAAACCAGTTCCACCACGCAGACGAACGTGGTGACGCAATTGACCAAGCAGCAGCAGTCCATCTCCGGGGTTAACCTCGATGAAGAGTACGGTAACCTGCAGCGTTATCAACAATATTACCTGGCGAACGCTCAGGTTTTACAAACTGCAAGCACGCTGTTTGATGCGCTGCTCGGCATTCGCTAAGTAAGGGGTGAAAAATGCGTATCAGTACTCAAATGATGTACGAACAAAGCATGCGCGGCGTGACCAACTCGCAGAGCGCGTGGTTGGGTTACGGCGAGCAAATGGCGACCGGGCAGAAAGTTAACCGCCCGTCGGACGATCCCATTGCCGCTTCGCAGGCCGTGGTGATTTCGCAGGCGCAGGCGCAAAACACCCAGTATGAGACAGCGCGTACTTTCGCCAAGCAGAAAGTGTCGCTGGAAGAGAGCGTATTGCAGCAGGTGACGTTAGCTATCACTGGCGCACAAGGCACCATTGTTAAAGCGGGCAACGGTTCGCTGAGTGATGATGACCGCGCTTCTCTGGCAACCGAGTTGCAGGGCTACCGCGATCAGCTGCTGAACCTTGCGAACAGTACCGACGGTAACGGCCGCTATATCTTTGGCGGCTATAAAACGGAAAGCGCGCCGTATGATGCCACGGGCACATATAGCGGTGGTAACCAGGCGATTTCCCAGCAGGTTGACGCCTCGCGTACCATGGTTATTGCACATACGGGCACTGAAGTTTTCAACCATATCAGCAGCAACGCCACGCCAGAACCGATTGATCCGGCTACCGGCCTGCCGGGTACCTCGGAAACCGATCTGTTCAAAATGCTCGATACGGCGATTACCGCACTGAAAACCCCGGTCGCGGGTGATGAAACAGCCAAAGCGGCAGCGCAGGCAGTAGTGGATAAAACCAGCCGTGGTCTGGGTAACTCCCTGAACAACGTGTCGACTGTTCGTGCTGAACTGGGTACGCAGTTGAACGAACTGGACACCCTCGATGCGTTGGGCGATGACCGTACGGTTGCGCTGAAACAGCAGAAGAGTGATTTGATCGACGTGGACTGGAACTCGGTGATTTCGTCTTACACCATGCAACAAGCCGCGCTGCAAGCATCCTATAAAGCGTTCACCGATATGCAGGGTCTGTCGCTGTTCCAGATGAATAAGTAATGTTTTCATTTTGAGCATGTCTTGAAACTGGGCATGTTCGGTATGCCCGCTCCATCACCCCGGAGCGGGCTTTTTTTTATCCTACGCTTTCTGCGCAGCTTGCTGGAGTTGACGGGCGTCGAACAGGCGAATCAGCAGGGCAACCAGACCCGACACCGTTGCCAGCACCACCACACCCTGCCATGACGCGACGGAGTACAGTTTACTGCCCAGCACAGATCCCAGCGCCATGCCAATGAACACACCGGTAAACAGCAGCGCATTCAGACGACCGCGCGCTTGCGGTTCAAGACCGTAAACCAGGTTCTGGTGAGCAACCAGACTGGATTGCAGACCCAGGTCGAAGCCTACCGCCGAGAGGGCAATCAGTGCCAGTTGACCATGCGGCGGCAGTACCGGCAGCAGGAACATCAGGGCGAAAGAAATCGTCACCAGACCCGCGCCTAACTGTGTGACTTTTTCGGCGCCCACTTTATCTGCCAGGCCACCTGCCAGCGGTGCCGCTAACGCACCTGCCGCACCGGCGATACCGAAAGTCCCCGCTACTGCGCTGCCGAACTGATATTTTTCCAGCAGCATCAACGCAAGGGTTGACCAGAACGCGCTAAACCCAATGGATAAAAAGCCCTGGGCGAAAGCGGCGCGGCGCAGTGCCGGATAGCGTTGCCACAGGTGCGCCATTGATTTCATCAGTGCCGGGTAGCTCAGCGTGGAGTGCGTCGCAAAGCGCGGCAGCACCGACCACATCAGCACACCAATCAGCGCAATGCTGACTGCGGCAAGCTGGTACATGATACGCCAGCCGAATGCCGCGCCGACAAAGCCGCTGACGGTACGGGAAAGCAGGATCCCGAGCAGTAAACCGGTCATCACCGTGCCGACCATTTTCCCCTGTTTGCCCGCCGGTGCGAGAATAGCCGCCGCCGGGACAATATCCTGCGCCATCGTTGCGGCCATGCCCAGTAACAGGCTGACAATCAGCAATGAAGGCAGATGGCTGGTCAGGCTACAGGCCAGTAACAGCAGCGCCAGTGCCGCGCTTTTAAACAGGATCAGACGGCGGCGGTCATGGCGGTCGCCCAGCGGCAGCAGAAACAAAATACCCAGCGCATAACCGGCCTGGGTGAGCGTCGGAACCAGGCCCATACCGTTGACGGTTAAGTGCAGGTCGCTGCCCATTAATGGCAACAGCGGTTGCGAATAGTAAATAGCCGCGACGCTGAATCCGGCGCCGAGCGCGAGGGCAAAAATGACCCAGCCAACAACATCTGACGAAAGAGAATGACGGTTCATAACAGGTTCCCCAGGAACGTTTGGTGTGAATAACGAAGTGAGGCCATTTTTACGCAGCCGGGCATGGCGCGGTAGCCAGCGGAGTGGTAAAACGGTTATACGTGAAACGTATAGGTAAGATAATAATGAAACGGCAAGAGCGTATAGATAGGGTGGATTTGATGCGGACCTACATCCGTATCGTGGAGGCCGGGTCGCTGTCGGCGGCGGCACGCCAGCTCGATACGACTCAGGCGACGGTCAGCCGTCGTTTGCAGTCGCTGGAGTCGCTGCTTGGCGTTAAGTTGCTCTTGCGCACCACCCATGCGATGAAGCTGACGGATGATGGCGAACGCTGCTACCAGCATGCAAAGCGCGTTGCGGATGCCTGGGTGGCGCTGGAAGACGAACTGAGCCAGTCCGACGACGAGCCGGTGGGGATTTTGCGCGTGCGCGCGCCGCATGCTTTTGGTCAGGAACAACTGCTCGGTCCGTTGACCCAGTTTCTTGAACGCCATCCGCAACTCTCCGTTGAATGGATGCTCAATGACAAGAATGTTGATTTTCTCAGTGCCAACATCGATTGCGCCATTCGCGTTGGGGCTGAAGTGGATCCGGCAACGGTATCGGTACTGCTGGCAGAAGTTCCCAGATCTATCGTGGCGTCACCGACGTTGCTGGCGCGCTTTCCCGCTGTTGACACACCGCAGCAGCTCTCCGCGCTGCCGTGGATTGCGCTCAGTACGTTCTACCAGCATGAAATTCATCTTAGCCATCTGCAAAGCAGTGATACGGAGCAGGTGGCGATTGCACCACGGCTTTATACCGACAGCCTGTATGCGGCCCGCAATACCGCCATTGGCGGGCTGGGCGTGACATTGATTTCCAGCTGGGCGGTGGAAGAGGAGCTGCGCAGTGGCAAGCTGGTAGCGCTGTTGCCGCAGTGGCAGGCCGCGCCGCTGCCGGTTCACCTGGTTTATCCGTGGGCGCGCTATTATCCCGCGCGGTTGCGGAAATTTTTACAACTGATGCGTGAAGTGATGCCGGGGCTTGGCGGTATGCGCCATCCTGTGCGGCAGGCATAAAAAAGCCGACCCGAGGGTCGGCTTTTTACTGCCTGTGAATTACTCAGCAACTGGCGGTTTCGTCGCGGGCGCGGTCGCGGCGTGCGTGGCGCTGTGGCCACCCGCAGAACCTTTACCTTCGAAGACGAAGTGCGGGCGTACCCAGTCACTGTGACGCGGCGCGTCCGGCACATAGGCAGGCGCTGGCGCTTTGGTCATTGGCGCGGTAGCCACTTTGCGTGCTACCGGAGCAACGTGCGCTACTACCGGCGCTTTCACCGGATCGGCAACAACTGGCGCAGCCGTTTCTTCGGCTGTTTCCTCTACCGCATCAGTGGCTGGTGTTTCTGCTACTGACGCGACTTCCTGCTGTGCGGGTTCGGCTTCTTCAGCTACTTCCTGCGCAACAGTTCGATCTTCTTCAGCAATCAGCTGCGGTTGTTCATCCACCGGCGTGTCGATGACTTCCGGGTGGGTGGTTTCAACGGCAACCGGCTGCGGTGCTTCAACCGCGGCTTGCGGTTCAACCACTACCGGCTCGGCATTTTCAACCGTCGCCTGCGGCTCAACAACGTCCGCTTGCTGATGCGCAACCAGTTGTGCTTCAGCCATAGCCGGAGCGATCTCCTGCTCAGGGGCGGCGGTGTTTTCAACGGCCAGTTCCTGAGTCTGCTGCTCTTCCTGCTGGCGCGGAACCGGGTAGCGGATCCACACTTTACCGGACGCCATTTCCGGTGACGCACAGGCGACGGTCAACGGCATGGCAGATTGCAGCGGATAGCGTTCATCACGGTAGCGACGGCGACGCTGACCACTCACGCGCAGGTGGCGCGGAGAACGGCGTGAACGGCGCGGCATCGCGTTTTCGCGTGCTTCAGCGTTTTCATCCTGTTCCTGTACCGGTGCGGTTTCAACCACTGCTGGCAGATCGACTTTCGCCAGTTGCGTGTTTTGTACTGCGACGTCCTGTGCGGTGGTTTCTTCAACGCGGGTTTCTATGTTGTTATCACCACCAATACGTACTTTCTGGCTGAGCTGACGCTGTTTACGACGCGGCATGACCTGCACGCGCTCTTCCTGTTCAGTTTCCTGAGCAGGTTGTTCATCGCGGTTCAGCTCTTTGACATCCTGCTGTGCCTGGCGTTTATCATCGTTACGACGACGGTTACGCTCACGGCGTGGTTGCTGCTGCTCGTCACGCGATTTCGCTTTTTCTGTTTCATCAACAGCGGCCGGCTGGCGAGATTCACGGGCTTCAGCGTTTTGCTGTGATTTCTCACGACGGTTACGACGATTCTCTTCGCGACCTTCGCGGTTATCACGGCTTTCGCGCGCCTCGTTGCCCTCACTGCGGTTGTCACGGCGGTCATTACGATCGCGGCGGTTGCCCTGGCGTGATTTACGGCGATCCTGCTGACGCTCTTGCTTCTCGTCTTTTTTCTCTTCTTTTACTTCAACCGGCGCCGGAGCAGGTTCACTCGCGAACAAGCCTTTCAGTGCAGAGACGAAACGACTAAGCAGGCCTGGCGCTGCTGCTGGTGTTGCGGCAGGTTGCGCCTGGCTCGCGCTCGCGGCCGGTGCTTGTGGTGCTGGCGGAACGTCTGGCATAACGAAAGTAGCCAGTGCTGGTTGTTCAGGTAACTTACGCTCGGCGTACTCTTCTTCAGACGGCAGCGCCATCTCTTCTTCGTGCAGTTTCGGCAGCAGATAGCTCAGCGTTGGCGTCTCTTCGCCTTTACGCACGCGCAGCACGGAGTAGTGCGGCGTTTCCATCTGGTCGTTTGGCACGATCACGCAGCGGACGCCACCCTGACGGGCTTCGATAGCGCTTACCGCGGCACGTTTTTCGTTCAACAGATATGACGCGACCGGAACCGGCACAATCGCATGCACTTCCTGGGTGTTTTCTTTCAGCGCTTCTTCTTCAATCAGACGCAGAATCGACAGCGACAGGGATTCGTTATCACGGATGGTGCCGGTGCCGCTACAACGCGGGCAGACATGATGGCTGGATTCGCCCAGCGACGGGCTCAGACGCTGGCGGGACATCTCCAGCAGGCCGAAGCGGGAAATATGGCTGATCTGAATACGCGCACGATCCTGACGCACCGCTTCACGCAGGCGGTTTTCCACCGCACGCTGGTGGCGCACCGGGGTCATATCAATAAAGTCGATAACAATCAGGCCACCCAGGTCACGCAGACGCAACTGGCGAGCGATCTCATCTGCCGCTTCCAGGTTCGTGTTAAAGGCGGTCTCTTCAATATCGCCACCGCGCGTTGCGCGAGCGGAGTTGATATCGATCGCGGTCAGCGCTTCGGTGGAGTCAATAACGATAGAACCACCGGACGGCAGACGGACTTCACGCTGGAAAGCGGATTCAATCTGCGACTCAATCTGGTAATGGCTGAACAGCGGGATTTCCCCAGTGTACAGTTTAATTTTGCTGCTGAAATCCGGACGACCCAGCGCAGCGATATGCTGGCGAGCCAGCTCAAGCACTTTCGGGTTATCGATAAGGATTTCGCCGATATCCTGACGCAGATAGTCACGGAAGGCGCGCACAATTACGTTGCTTTCCTGATGGATCAGGAACGGAGCAGGGCGGCTTTCAGCGGCTTTCTGGATAGCTTCCCAGTGTTTCAAACGGAAGCTCAAATCCCACTGCAGTGCTTCGGCGGATTTGCCCACGCCTGCAGTGCGTACGATAAGACCCATACCATCCGGTAATTCCAGGCTGGAGAGCGCTTCTTTCAGTTCGGTGCGATCGTCGCCTTCAATACGACGAGAAATGCCGCCCGCACGCGGGTTGTTCGGCATCAGCACCAGGTAGCTGCCCGCAAGGCTGATAAAAGTGGTGAGTGCTGCGCCTTTGTTGCCGCGCTCTTCTTTATCAATCTGGACGATAACTTCCTGACCTTCACGCAGTACGTCTTTGATGTTCGGACGTCCATGCGCGTTGTAATTAGCGGGGAAGTATTCGCGGGCGATCTCTTTGAGGGGGAGGAAACCGTGACGCTCGGCACCGTAATCAACGAATGCGGCTTCAAGGCTGGGTTCAATGCGGGTGATTTTACCTTTGTAGATGTTCGCTTTTTTCTGCTCGTGTCCCGGGCTTTCGATATCCAGGTCGTACAGGCGTTGTCCATCAACAAGTGCGACACGCAACTCTTCTTGCTGAGTTGCGTTGATTAACATTCTTTTCATCGTAACTTACTCATTATTCTTACATTGACGACTAAGCTGCGGGCAAGATAACGCCTTTCCGGGGGAGAACCGATGGCCTCGAGACTATTCACGTCGCCAACCTCACGGTTGTCGCTCGCTAAAGAGGCGCAGTGTGTCGGTTGCCTGTGTTTCCTGTGGAAAACACAGCGCAATTATCAGGGGAACAGCCTGGGAAAAACTCTCCAGAGAAGATTCCATCTACCGGTAAGGACTGCAACCCGCAGCCCGCTAACTGCCTGAAAGTTCAATACGTCTTACGCCATTGCTGCGTGTATGATCGGACAGGCAAAACTGGTCATTCCGCTCATTTACTTGTTTTAACAAGATTCAACACGGAAAACCGCAACATTATTCCTTGCGAACCCTGTTATAGCAAGCTGACTTTTACCATTTATCACCCGGTTACTCACAGTTTTTTCACCTTTGCCCGGAGATTGGTTTAATAACCGCCGAATCAACTGTGTAAAACGAAGTTACCGAGTTAATTGTAAATATAAGCATAGAAAAATGAGTGGCGCTATTCAGCGTGGCTATTTAGAATCGCCTCCCATGAAAACTGAGACACCATCCGTAAAATTTGTTGCTATTACCGCCGATGAAGCGGGGCAACGTATCGATAATTTTTTGCGTACCCAGCTCAAAGGGGTACCTAAAAGCATGATTTACCGCATCCTGCGCAAGGGTGAAGTGCGGGTGAATAAAAAACGCGTAAAACCAGAATATAAACTGGAAGCGGGGGATGAAATCCGTATTCCGCCGGTACGCGTGGCTGAAAAAGAAGAAGAGGCGGTTTCTCCGCATTTGCAAAAAGTTGCCCAGCTAACCGACGTCATCCTCTATGAAGACGATCATATCCTGGTGCTGAATAAGCCGTCTGGCACGGCGGTTCACGGCGGTAGCGGGCTGAGCTTTGGCGTGATTGAAGGCCTGCGCGCGTTGCGCCCGGAAGCCCGTTTCCTTGAGCTGGTTCACCGTTTAGATCGTGACACCTCCGGCGTTTTGCTGGTGGCAAAAAAACGTTCCGCGCTGCGTTCGCTGCATGAGCAGTTGCGCGGTAAAGATATGCAGAAGGATTATCTGGCGCTGGTTCGCGGCCAGTGGCAGTCGCATGTCAAAGTGGTGCAGGCACCCTTGCTGAAAAATATTCTGCAGAGCGGCGAGCGGATAGTGCGGGTGAACAGCGAAGGCAAGCCTTCAGAAACGCGTTTTAAAGTTGAAGAGCGCTATGAATTCGCGACCCTGGTGCGTTGTAGCCCGGTGACCGGACGTACGCATCAGATCCGCGTACATACTCAGCATGCCGGCCACCCGATTGCTTTTGATGATCGCTATGGCGACCGCGAATTTGATAAACAGCTGGCGTCGACCGGATTGTCACGACTGTTCCTGCATGCAGCGGCACTTAAGTTCACGCATCCACATACGGGCGAGACTTTACGGATAGAAGCGCCGCTTGATGAGGCACTCAAACGTTGTCTGCAAGTATTACGCAACGCGAAGTAATCTCTTCCCCCTTGCGTCTGCGAGGGGGAAAACGTGGTTTGCTTACGGCTTCAGCCATCTGTCGAGCCACGGAAACACTTCACTTTGCTGCTCCTGATAAAAGACGTGTCCCAGCTCAGGCCAGCTTTTCGTCACCAGTTTGTCGTTTGCCTGCTGCGAAGACCAAACCCGATGCACTTTGTCGAAAGCGTCTTTTACCGCCTCTGCCGGGAATAGCTTGTCTTTGCCACCGCTGAAAATCAGCATTGGCTTCGGCGCGGCGATGCTGGCGATATCCGGAATATCCATATGGGCGGGCATCCCTGGATGCAGCATATAGAAAGCAGACTGGCCGCGTAGCACGTTATTACCGGGTTGCATCAGGCCGTTATAAGTTCCAAACCACGAAATAACCGCTGTAGCCGCGACTTTTTCGCTCAACGCCGCCAGTTGCCAGGCGCGAAAACCACCCATTGAGAACCCCAGCACGCCAACGCGTTTACTGTCCACTCCGGCGTGCGCGGCGATAAAATCGACCGTGCGCATATCTTCATAGGCTACTTCGCCTGCCAGCGAGCGCCCCAGATTGAAGTAGTTGCTGGCCAGCGCTTGTTGCTGCTCATAAACCATCGGACCGCGATCGCCCCATCCGGGGCTGTCGATAGCGATGACCGCATAACCCCGGCTCGCCAGTTCATCGCCAATGAATTTTCCGCTGAAGAATTTGTCAGCCCACGCTTGTGCACTGGCGAGTTGTTCCGCGTTACCCCATGGGCGGATCAGCTTCTCTTTGCCGATATCAAATTTCGAACCATGATC
Source organism: Kosakonia sacchari SP1 (assembly GCF_000300455.3). Classification (NCBI taxonomy): domain Bacteria; kingdom Pseudomonadati; phylum Pseudomonadota; class Gammaproteobacteria; order Enterobacterales; family Enterobacteriaceae; genus Kosakonia; species Kosakonia sacchari. The sequence goes on along the minus strand of NZ_CP007215.2, from coordinate 2,903,396 downwards.
ATGCAACAGAACGATAGCAGGATGCGGGCCGGGTGTTTTCGGCATCAATAACAGGGCGGAAATGCGGTTATCATCCGTAATATTCAGCGATAATTTTTCAGCGGTGTAGCTACCGCGATCTTCTTTGGCTATCGAGTGAGGGGAAAAGGGTTTAGTGGCATCCGGGGTGAGCAGGGCGCTGCGAAATAGCTGGCGGCTGTGTGCTTGCCACTGGTGGAAATCTTTGAAGTGGCCTGATAACCACGAATCGGGATAGTGCAGCTGCGCTTTTAGCGTTTGCCAGCTTGCCGGAAGATTGCCTTCAACAACGCCCGTTGTTTGCCACTCATCTTGCGCATACACATTGCCGGACGTCAGCAGTGCAAACATCAGCGGCAACGTACGTAAAATCTTCATCACCTCTCCTTAAATTAAAACGTCGTTTTAATATTGGTGATGAATGTAGCGTTTGACTAAAAAAGAAACTGTGATCGCGAAAGCATTAGCTTAACAATGGGTTACAATGTTCACGCCGCAGCATCTGGCACAACGCGATCAGCGGCAGACCTACCAATGTATTAGGGTCGCGTCCTTCAAGACGTTCAAACAGCGCAATACCCAGCCCTTCGCTTTTGAAACTACCGGCACAGTTAAGCGGGCGTTCTTTGCGCACATAGTCGTCGATTTCCTGTTCACTTAAGCGGCGAAAATGGACGTCGAAAGGCTCACATTCCGTTTGCAAATGACCGGTTGCGGAATTAAACAGCGCCAGACCAGTATAAAAAGTCACAATATTGCCGCTGGCCTTCATTAATTGCTGGCGGGCATTCTCTTCCATATGCGGTTTCCCGGTAATTTCACCGTCAAGCACGCACACCTGATCGGAACCAATAATCAAATGTTGAGGGTATTTTTGCGCCAGTGATTGCGCCTTTTCCTGCGCCAGTCTGAGCACTAAATGGCGAGGCGCTTCGCCTGCATGCGCTGTTTCGTCTGTCTGCGGCGCGGCGCATTCGAACGGTAAACCGAGCTTGTCGAGCAGGGCGCGGCGGTAGGGAGAAGTGGAAGCGAGAATAATTTGCGACATATTTTTTTCACCAAATATGGCTTAACAATGACAGGCATTTTAAACTGTAGGCCGCAATGTGTGCGAATTATTGGCAAAAGGCAACCGCAGGCTGCCTTTTTCTTTGACTATATGACGTTACAAAGTTAATATGCGCGCCCTATGCAAAAGGTAAAATTACCCCTGACTCTTGATCCGGTTCGCACGGCTCAAAAACGCCTTGATTACGAGGGTATCTATACTCCCGACCAGGCGGAGCGTGTCGCTGAATCTGTAGTCAGCGTAGACAGTGATGTGGAATGCTCCATGTCGTTCGCTATCGATAACCAACGTCTTGCCGTTTTAACCGGTGATGCGAAAGTCACGGTATCGCTCGAGTGCCAGCGTTGCGGGAAACCGTTCACCCATCAGGTCTACACCACGTATTGTTTTAGTCCTGTCCGTTCAGACGAACAGGCTGAAGCACTGCCGGAAGCGTATGAGCCGATTGAGGTTAACGAATTCGGTGAAATCGATCTGCTGGCGCTGGTCGAGGATGAAATCATTCTCTCCCTGCCAGTAGTTCCGGTGCATGATTCTGAACACTGTGAAGTGTCCGAGGCGGACATGGTCTTTGGGGAACTGCCTGATGAAGCGCAGAAACCAAATCCATTTGCCGTATTAGCCAGCTTAAAGCGTAAGTAATTAAGGAGTAAGGTCCATGGCCGTACAACAGAATAAACCAACCCGTTCCAAACGTGGCATGCGTCGTTCCCATGACGCGCTGACCGCAGTCACCAGCCTGTCTGTAGACAAAACTTCTGGTGAAACCCACCTGCGTCACCACATTACCGCCGACGGTTTCTACCGCGGTCGCAAGGTTATCACTAAGTAATCACGCGCAAGCGTGATGAAGCTTAGTGAGGATTTCCCCGCGTAAGCGGGGATAGACCGAACCAGGCTGCGACGATACCTTGACACGTCTAACCCTGGCGTTAGATGTCATGGGGGGAGATTTTGGCCCATCCGTGACAGTGCCTGCAGCTTTGCAGGCACTGAACTCTAATTCTCAACTCAACCTTCTTTTAGTCGGCGATCCCGACGCTATCACGCCATTACTTGCCAAAGCTGATTTCGAGCAACGCTCGCGCTTGCTTATTGTTCCTGCCCAGTCAGTTATTGCCAGTGATGCGCGCGCCGCGCAGGCTATTCGTAATAGCCGTGGTACCTCTATGCGCATGGCGCTGGAGTTGGTCAAAGAAGGTCGCGCCCAGGCCTGTGTCAGTGCGGGAAACACCGGTGCACTGATGGGCCTGGCGAAAATGCTGCTCAAACCGATTGACGGGATTGAGCGCCCGGCGCTGGTGACCGTGTTGCCTCATCAACAGAAAGGCAAGACCGTTGTGCTGGATCTCGGGGCAAACGTCGATTGTGACAGCACGATGCTGGCGCAATTTGCCGTGATGGGCGCGGTGATGGCTGAAGAGATCCTCGGTATTGCCAACCCAAGAGTGGCGCTACTGAATATTGGTGAAGAAGAAACCAAAGGGCACGATAGCATTCGTGATGCTGCGGCATTATTACGCTCCATGTCCTCAATGAACTACATTGGTTATCTTGAAGCGAACGAATTATTGACCGGCAAAACGGATGTGCTGGTGTGTGACGGTTTTACCGGAAACGTCACATTAAAAACCATGGAAGGTGTTGTCAGAATGTTTCTTTCGCTGCTGAAATCGCAGGGTGAAGGAAAAAAAAGGTCGTGGTGGCTGATTTTATTAAAGCGTTGGTTACAAAAAAGCCTGACAAGGCGATTCAGTCACCTCAACCCCGACCAGTATAATGGCGCCTGTCTGTTAGGATTGCGCGGCACTGTGATTAAGAGTCATGGTGCGGCGAATCAGCGCGCATTTTGCGTAGCAATTGAGCAGGCAGTGCAGGCGGTGCAGCGGCAGATTCCACAACGGATCACCGCTCGCCTGGAATCTGTGTATGCACACTCGTCTTCGTCTGCAACGGATGGCGAAAATCAGAGCGTGTGTATATTACCCAAGAGTGACTGAGCGTACATGTATACGAAGATTATTGGTACCGGCAGTTATCTGCCTGAGCAGGTTCGGACAAACGCCGATTTAGAAAAAATGGTGGAAACCTCTGACGAGTGGATTGTCAGCCGTACAGGGATCCGTGAGCGCCGCATTGCCGCTGCAAACGAAACAGTTTCGACCATGGGCTATGAAGCCGCTAAGCGTGCGCTTGAGATGGCGGGCATCGATAACGATCAGATTGGCTTGATCATTGTTGCTACCACTTCTGCAACGCATGCCTTCCCTAGCGCCGCTTGCCAAATCCAGAACATGCTGGAAATCAAAGGCTGCCCAGCGTTTGACGTTGCTGCTGCCTGTGCGGGCTTCACCTATGCGCTGAGCATCGCCGATCAGTATGTTAAATCCGGTGCGGTGAAACATGCGTTGGTCATTGGTTCTGATGTACTAGCACGCACATTAGATCCAGACGACCGCGGTACGATTATTCTGTTTGGCGATGGCGCCGGCGCTGTTGTTCTGGGCGCTTCCGAAGAGCCAGGCATCATCTCCACACATATGCACGCAGACGGGAGTTACGGTGAACTGCTGACGCTGCCTAATCTTGATCGTGTGCATCCGGAAAACCCGATCTATCTGACGATGGCGGGTAACGAAGTATTCAAAGTTGCGGTGACAGAGCTGGCGCGTATTGTTGATGAAACATTGACGGCCAATAATCTTGAGCGCAGCGAGCTGGACTGGCTGGTGCCACATCAGGCTAACTTGCGCATTATCAGCGCCACAGCGAAGAAGCTCGGTATGTCGATGGATAGCGTCGTCGTTACGCTGGATCGCCATGGCAACACCTCAGCAGCTTCCGTTCCCAGCGCGCTTGATGAAGCGGTACGCGACGGACGCATTAAACCGGGACAACTTGTCCTGCTGGAAGCGTTTGGTGGCGGGTTCACCTGGGGCTCGGCGCTGGTTCGTTTCTGAGTATAAGGATAAAAAAATGACGCAATTTGCTTTTGTGTTCCCGGGACAAGGCTCCCAAACCGTCGGTATGTTAGCTGATATGGCTGCAGCTTATCCGGTGATTGAAGAGACATTCGCTGAGGCATCAGCTGTTCTGGGTTATGATCTCTGGTCTCTGGTGCAACAAGGCCCGGCGGAAGAACTGAACAAAACCTGGCAGACACAACCGGCGCTGCTGGCCGCTTCTGTCGCGCTTTGGCGAGTATGGCAGCAGCAGGGTGGTAAAGCGCCTGCGCTGATGGCGGGGCATAGCCTGGGCGAATACTCCGCATTAGTGTGTGCGGGGGTTATCGCGTTTGCGGATGCGGTTCGTTTGGTTGAACTGCGTGGAAAATTCATGCAGGAAGCCGTGCCGGCGGGTACTGGCGCGATGTCTGCTATTATCGGCCTGGATGATGCTTCTATTGCCAAAGCATGTGAAGAATCTGCACAAGGGCAAGTTGTCTCTCCGGTGAACTATAATTCGCCAGGCCAGGTGGTCATTGCCGGTCATAAAGAAGCTGTTGAGCGCGCAGGTGCTGCTTGCAAGGCTGCAGGTGCCAAACGTGCGCTGCCGTTGCCGGTGAGCGTACCGTCGCACTGTGCTTTGATGAAGCCTGCCGCAGAAAAACTGGCCGCTGAATTAAATAACATCGATTTTAACGCGCCGCAGATCCCGGTTGTAAATAACGTGGATGTGCAGTGCGAAACGACGCCAGAAGCGATTCGCGATGCGCTGGTGCGCCAGCTGTACAGCCCCGTGCAATGGACGAAGAGCGTTGAATTTATGGCATCGCAGGGCATTGAACATCTGTATGAAGTTGGCCCGGGTAAGGTCCTCATCGGCCTGACTAAACGTATTGTTGACACCCTGACTGCATCTGCGCTCAACGAGCCAGCTGCCGTGTCAGAGGCACTTGCGCAATAAAAGAGGAAGACCATGAGTTTTGAAGGAAAAATCGCACTGGTAACCGGTGCAAGCCGCGGTATTGGTCGCGCTATTGCTGAGACCCTCGTTGCCCGTGGCGCGAAGGTAATCGGTACGGCGACCAGCGAGAGCGGCGCGCAGGCGATCAGCGACTATTTAGGTGCGAACGGCAAAGGTCTGCTGCTGAATGTGACCGATGCTGCATCAATCGAATCTGTTCTGGAAAACATTCGCGCAGAATTTGGCGAGGTTGATATTCTGGTAAATAATGCCGGAATCACCCGTGACAATCTGCTGATGCGCATGAAAGAGGATGAGTGGAACGACATTCTCGACACCAATCTTTCATCTGTTTTCCGTCTGTCAAAAGCGGTAATGCGCGCTATGATGAAAAAGCGTCATGGGCGTATTATCACTATCGGTTCTGTGGTTGGTACCATGGGAAATGCTGGTCAGGCCAACTACGCTGCGGCGAAAGCGGGTCTTATCGGTTTCAGTAAATCGCTGGCGCGTGAAGTTGCGTCCCGCGGTATTACTGTAAACGTTGTTGCTCCGGGTTTTATTGAAACGGACATGACGCGTGCGCTGTCTGATGATCAGCGTGCGGGTATTCTGGCGCAGGTTCCTGCGGGTCGCCTTGGCGGTGCTCAGGAAATCGCCAGTGCGGTTGCATTTTTAGCCTCTGACGAGGCAGGTTACATCACTGGTGAAACCCTGCACGTCAATGGCGGAATGTATATGGTTTAACCACGATGAAAATTATTTGCGTTATTAGGGCGAAAGGCCTCAAAATAGCGTAAAATCGTGGTAAGAACTGCCGGGATTTAGTTGCAAATTTTTCAACATTTTATACACTACGAAAACCATCGCGAAAGCGAGTTTTGATAGGAAATTTAAGAGTATGAGCACTATCGAAGAACGCGTTAAGAAAATTATCGGCGAACAGCTGGGCGTTAAGCAGGAAGAAGTTACCAACAATGCTTCCTTCGTTGAAGACCTGGGCGCTGATTCTCTTGACACCGTTGAGCTGGTAATGGCTCTGGAAGAAGAGTTTGATACTGAGATTCCGGACGAAGAAGCTGAGAAGATCACCACCGTTCAGGCTGCCATTGATTACATCAACGGTCACCAGGCGTAAGTGAACATCTCCAGGCGGTCACTCGACCGCCTGAGTTTTATCTGTAGTTATCCCACGAATCTCTTTTTTTATCCCTCCCTGGAGGACAAACGTGTCTAAGCGTCGTGTAGTTGTGACCGGACTTGGCATGTTGTCTCCTGTCGGCAATACCGTAGAGTCTACCTGGAAAGCTCTCCTTGCCGGTCAGAGTGGCATCAGCCTGATCGACCATTTCGATACTAGCGCCTATGCAACCAAATTTGCTGGCTTAGTAAAGGATTTTAACTGTGAAGACATCATCTCGCGCAAAGAACAGCGCAAGATGGACGACTTCATTCAATATGGAATTGTGGCTGGCGTTCAGGCCATGCAGGATTCCGGCCTTGAAGTCACAGAAGAGAACGCATCCCGTATTGGCGCAGCGATTGGTTCTGGTATCGGCGGCCTCGGCCTGATCGAAGAAAACCACAGCTCCCTCGTCAAGGGTGGGCCGCGTAAAATCAGCCCGTTCTTCGTACCTTCAACAATTGTCAACATGGTGGCAGGTCATCTGACTATCATGTTCGGTCTGCAAGGTCCGAGTATTTCCATCGCGACAGCGTGTACCTCTGGTGTGCATAACATCGGCCATGCGGCGCGTATCATCGCTTACGGCGACGCCGACGCAATGCTGGCAGGCGGCGCGGAAAAAGCCAGTACGCCGTTAGGCGTGGGTGGTTTTGGCGCAGCGCGCGCGCTGTCTACCCGCAACGACAATCCGCAGGCGGCAAGCCGTCCGTGGGACAAAGAGCGTGACGGCTTTGTTCTCGGCGATGGCGCTGGCATCATCATGCTGGAAGAGTATGAGCATGCGAAAAAGCGCGGCGCGAAAATTTATGCTGAAATCGTCGGCTTTGGTATGAGCAGCGATGCTTACCATATGACGTCTCCGCCGGAAAACGGTGCGGGTGCCGCGAAGGCGATGGTTAATGCCCTGCGTGATGCCGGCATCACTCCAGCCCAGATTGGCTATGTTAATGCGCACGGTACGTCCACGCCGGCGGGCGATATGGCTGAAGCGCAGGCTGTGAAATCGGTATTTGGCGACGCGGCTCGCACAGTAATGGTCAGCTCGACCAAATCGATGACCGGCCATCTATTGGGGGCGGCAGGCGCAGTAGAATCTATCTACTCGATCCTCGCCCTGCGCGATCAGGCTGTTCCGCCGACCATCAACCTGGATAACCCGGATGAAGGTTGCGATCTGGATTTTGTGCCGCATGTTGCACGCCAGGTGAGCGGTATGGAGTACACCCTGTGTAACTCCTTCGGTTTTGGTGGCACCAACGGCTCATTGATCTTCAAGAAAGTCTGATCATTTATCTGTGTACTAAAGGCCCGCTTGTCGGGCCTTTTCTATTCAGGTTTATCCCCTTGTCCTGCGCTTTTCATCCTGCCAAACTGTCCGGCCAGACGCATAAGGAGCCCCCTATGTTCTTGATTAATGGTAAAGAGCAGCAATGGCTTGCCGCCAATGATCGGGCGACGCAATTTGGCGATGGCTGTTTTACCACCGCGCGCATCCTTGACGGGCAAATCCAGTTTCCTGATGCGCATCTCCAGCGTCTGCGTCTTGCCTGTAAACGGCTCCAGATCCCTTATCTAGACTGGGACGTACTGGCGCGGGAAATGACCCACCTCGCGAGAGAAAAAGAAGAGGGTGTGGTGAAAGTTATTATCAGCCGTGGCAGTGGCGGACGAGGCTATAGCGCAGCTGGCTGTGAAGCGCCGACGCGGATAGTGTCGGTATCAGCAAGCCCTGCGCATTACGCTCGCTGGCGGCAGGACGGGGTAACACTGGCGCTGAGTGATATTTGCCTCGGGCGCAATCCGATGCTCGCCGGGATAAAACACCTTAACCGCCTGGAGCAGGTATTGATTCGTACCGGGCTTGAGCAGACCTCTGCCGATGAAGCGCTGGTACTGGACAGCGAAGGCTGGCTGATTGAATGCTGCGCCGCCAATATCTTCTGGCGGCAGGGTAAGAAGGTCTTCACGCCGCGCGTTGATCAGGCCGGTGTTAATGGCATTATGCGTCAATATTGTTTGCGCCAGTTGAAAACTTCCCCTTTTGAGGTTGTCGAAGTCAATGCGCGGCATGATGTGTTGATGCTGGCCGACGAAGTCGTTATTTGTAACGCGTTGATGCCAGTTGTTCCCGTCCGTCAGTGGGCAGAAAAGCACTGGTCAGCGCGCGATTTATACCACTTTTTAGCCCCCTTGTGTGAGCGCATAAATCCGTCATGAAGAAAATGTTACGCGTAGTTCTCCTCCTGTTGGCTTTGCTGGTTATCGCAGCGGGAGCCGGTGTCTGGAAGGTTCGCCAGTTAGCGGACAGCCAGATCCTGATTAAAGATGAAACCATTTTCACGCTGCCCGCCGGAACTGGTCGGGTGGCGTTGGGTGAATTGCTGTATCGCGAAAAGGTAATTAATCGCCCGCGCGTGTTCCAGTGGCTGCTGCGACTGGAGCCTGATCTTTCACATTTCAAAGCTGGCACCTATCGTTTTACACCGAAGATGACCGTGCGCGAGATGCTGCAGTTACTGGAGAGCGGGAAAGAAGCACAGTTTCCGCTGCGTCTGGTTGAAGGCATGCGCCTGAGTGATTACCTCAAGCAACTGCGCGACGCACCATATATTAAGCACACACTGAAAGATGATGATTACGCCACGGTGGCCGAGGCGCTGAAACTGGAACACCCGCAATGGGTTGAAGGTTGGTTCTGGCCCGATACCTGGATGTACACCGCTAATACGACCGACATTGCGTTGCTCAAGCGCGCGCATCAGAAAATGTCGCGTGCGGTGGAGCAAGCCTGGGAAGGGCGCATGGAAGGGCTACCGTATAAAGATCAGAATCAGTTGGTAACCATGGCGTCGATTGTCGAAAAAGAGACGGCTGTCGCCAGCGAACGCGATCAGGTGGCATCCGTCTTTATCAACCGCTTGCGCATTGGGATGCGCCTGCAGACCGATCCGACGGTTATCTACGGGATGGGCGCGCGTTATAATGGTAAGCTGTCGCGCGCCGATCTGGAAACGCCGACCGACTATAACACCTATGTGATTAGCGGCTTACCGCCGGGCCCCATTGCCACACCCGGTGAGGCCTCGCTGAAAGCGGCGGCGCATCCGGCGAAGACGCCGTATCTCTATTTCGTCGCGGATGGTAAAGGCGGACATACATTTAATACCAATCTCGCCAGCCATAACCGGGCAGTGCAGGACTACCTAAAAGTACTTAAGGAAAAAAATGGGCAGTAAATACATCGTTATCGAAGGGCTTGAAGGCGCAGGGAAAACCACGGCGCGCGATGTCATCGTTGAGACGCTGAAAGAGCTTGGCGTCGGTGAAATGGTGTTTACGCGTGAACCAGGCGGTACGCTGCTGGCAGAAAAATTGCGTAGCCTGGTGCTGGATATCCGTTCCGTTGGTGATGAAGTCATTACCGATAAAGCCGAAGTTCTGATGTTTTACGCAGCCCGGGTTCAACTGGTAGAAACCGTCATTAAACCCGCACTGGCGCGTGGTTGCTGGGTGATCGGCGATCGCCATGACCTCTCAACGCAGGCGTACCAGGGTGGCGGACGAGGCATTGATCAGACCATGCTTGCCACGCTGCGCGATGCCGTACTGGGAGATTTTCGCCCGGATTTGACGCTCTATCTGGATGTCACGCCGGAAATCGGCCTGAAACGTGCACGTGCGCGTGGCGAGTTGGATCGCATTGAACAAGAGTCGCTGGATTTCTTTAATCGTACCCGCGCGCGCTACCTTGAACTGGCTGCGCAAGATGGACGCATTCGCACCGTTGATGCGACTCAACCGCTGGATAAAGTGATTGCCGACATCCGCCAGACGGTAACAGTCTGGGTGCAGGAGCAGGGCGCATGAAATGGTATCCGTGGCTGCGTCCCGATTTTGAGCAACTGGTTGCCAGTTATCAGAGCGGTCGTGGGCACCACGCGTTGCTGATCCACGCCCTGCCGGGGATGGGTGAAGATGCGTTGATTTACGCCATCAGCCGTTTCCTGTTATGTCAGACACCTGAAGGCCATAAAAGCTGCGGTCACTGCCGCGGCTGCCAGCTTATGCAGGCTGGAACGCACCCTGATTACTATGCACTGGCACCGGAAAAAGGAAAATCCGCGCTGGGCATTGATGCGGTGCGTGAAGTGAGTGAAAAGCTTTACGAACATGCGCGGCTGGGCGGCGCGAAAGTGGTGTGGATCCAGGATGCTGCGTTATTGACCGACGCTGCCGCCAACGCGTTGCTGAAGACGCTGGAAGAGCCCCCCGCGCACACCTGGTTCTTCCTCGGCTGCCGCGAACCGGCGAGATTATTAGCGACCTTGCGCAGCCGCTGCCGCTTGCACCACCTTGCGCCTCCCGCAGAAAACTATGCCTGCAGCTGGCTTGCACGGGAAGTTACCGCCTCGCATGAGTCGATTCTGACCGCACTACGTTTGTGCGCCGGTTCGCCTGGTGCGGCAGAAGCGCTGCTTCAGGACGATGCCTGGGCGCAACGGCAGACGCTTTGCCAGGCGGCAGAGGCAGCGCTGAATAACGGTGACTGGCTGGCGATGCTTCCGACGCTCAACCACGATAAAGTGGCTGAGCGTTTACAGTGGCTCTCTGCGTTGCTGCTTGATGCATTAAAAATGCAGCAAGGCGCGACGTTGCTCAGCAATGTTGATGCCTTAGCGCTGGTAGAAAAGCTGGCGCGCCAGGTGCAAGCGCCAACGCTACACGCGCTACTGCATGCTATTTTTACCTGTCGTGAACAGTTGCTTAGTGTGGTTGGGGTTAACCGCGAGTTGCTGCTGACTGATTTATTGTTAACGCTGGAACGTTACCAGCAAACAGGCGTAACGCTTCCTGTCTCCCATCTGTAAGAGAAGATTATGTTTTTAGTTGATTCGCACTGCCACCTCGATGGCCTTGATTACCACTCTTTGCACAAAGACGTTGATGACGTGCTGGCGAAAGCTGCCGCGCGCGATGTGAAGTTTTGTCTGGCGGTGGCCACGACATTACCGGGTTATCGCGCAATGCGTGAGCTGGTGGGGGAGCGCCCGAATGTGGTCTTTTCCTGCGGTGTGCATCCATTGAACCAGGATGAAGAGTATGACGTCGAAATGCTGCGCCAACTGGCAGCGGAAGAGGGCGTTGTGGCAATGGGCGAAACCGGACTGGACTATTTTTATACGCCGGAAACGAAGCCACGCCAGCAGGAATCCTTCCGTAACCATATCCGCATTGGCCGTGAACTGAACAAGCCAGTGATAGTCCATACGCGCGATGCGCGAGAAGACACGCTTGCGATTTTGCAGGAAGAGCGCGTGACGGATTGCGGCGGTGTGTTGCACTGCTTTACTGAAGATCGCGAAACGGCGGGTAAGCTGCTGGATATGGGGTTTTACATCTCGTTCTCTGGTATCGTCACTTTCCGCAACGCTGAGCAGTTGCGTGATGCCGCTCGTTACATTCCACTCGATCGCTTACTGGTCGAAACCGATTCGCCTTATCTCGCTCCGGTGCCGCATCGCGGCAAAGAGAACCAGCCAGCGATGACGCGCGATGTGGCGGAATATATGGCGGTGCTGAAAGGCGTTTCTGTCGAAGAGCTTGCGCAACAGACGACACAGAACTTTGCCCGTTTGTTCCATGTTGACCCATCCCGCCTGCAATCTGCCTGATCTGTCAGCTTATTTTAGTACTCGTAATTAATAAACGATCGGAGTAAAGTTCACCGCCATAAAAAAGGCGGTGGCGGTCGTTTTTCATACGAAAGCCGACACCTTTTGTAAATCAGTGTGAGTTTCGTGACCGGCGCTAGCTGAAACGTGATAGCCGTCAAACAAACTTTTACTGATTTATTTTACTCTGTGTAATAAATAAAGGGCGCTTAGATGCCCTTCCCACGGCGCGGTTCTCCCCCCTCGCCAATGCGTGAAAGCGTAGAAAAAAGCACTAATACTCAGGAGCACTCTCAATTATGTTTAAGAATGCATTTGCTAACCTGCAGAAGGTCGGTAAATCGCTGATGCTGCCAGTATCCGTACTGCCTATCGCAGGTATCCTGCTGGGCGTCGGTTCTGCAAACTTCAGCTGGCTGCCAGAAGTGGTTTCCCACGTTATGGCCGAAGCGGGCGGTTCCGTTTTTGCTAACATGCCGTTGATCTTCGCTATCGGTGTTGCGCTTGGCTTCACCAATAACGACGGCGTTTCGGCGCTGGCCTCCGTTGTTGCCTACGGCATCATGGTGAAAACCATGGCTGTGGTTGCGCCGCTGGTTCTGCATTTACCTGCTGAAGAAATTGCCGCAAAACACCTGGCTGATACCGGTGTGCTCGGCGGTATTATCTCCGGCGCGATTGCTGCGTATATGTTTAACCGCTTCTATCGCATCAAGCTGCCTGAGTATCTGGGCTTCTTCGCTGGTAAACGTTTCGTGCCGATCATCTCCGGTCTGGCCGCGATTTTCACCGGCGTGATCCTCTCCTTCATTTGGCCGCCGATCGGTACTGCGATCCAGACCTTCTCCCAGTGGGCCGCTTACCAGAACCCGGTTGTGGCGTTCGGTATCTACGGTTTCATTGAACGTTGCCTGGTGCCGTTTGGTCTGCACCATATCTGGAACGTACCTTTCCAGATGCAGATTGGCGAGTTCACCAACGCGGCAGGTCAGGTGTTCCACGGCGATATCCCGCGTTATATGGCGGGTGACCCGACTGCGGGTAAACTGTCTGGCGGCTTCCTGTTCAAAATGTACGGTCTGCCGGCTGCTGCTATCGCTATCTGGCACTCTGCAAAACCGGAAAACCGCGCGAAAGTGGGCGGTATCATGATCTCCGCAGCGCTGACCTCGTTCCTGACCGGTATCACCGAGCCGATCGAGTTCTCCTTCATGTTCGTTGCGCCGATCCTGTATGTTATCCACGCGATTCTGGCTGGTCTGGCATTCCCGATCTGTATCCTGCTGGGTATGCGTGACGGTACCTCGTTCTCTCACGGTCTGATTGACTTCATCGTGCTGAGTGGTAACAGCAGCAAACTGTGGTTGTTCCCGGTTATCGGTGCGTGCTACGCGGTGGTTTACTACACCATCTTCCGCGTGCTGATCAAAGCGCTGGATCTGAAAACCCCGGGTCGTGAAGACACCACTGAAGAGAGCAAAGCTGGTGTTACCAGCGAAATGGCGCCGGCTCTGGTTACGGCGTTCGGCGGGAAAGAGAACATCACCAACCTGGATGCGTGCATCACGCGTCTGCGTGTCAGCGTGGCTGACGTAGCGAAAGTGGATCAGGCTGGCCTGAAGAAACTGGGTGCTGCGGGTGTGGTTGTTGCTGGTTCCGGTGTGCAGGCAATTTTCGGTACTAAATCCGATAACCTGAAAACCGAAATGGATGAGTACATCCGTAACAACTAAGCCATAGTCTGGGGAGACTGAGGGAGCCTGATGGCTCCCTTTTTTATTGCCCACTGAAAACCACGTTCATGGGGGTGGTCAGTAGCAGGTTTTGGTTGCGGATTTACATTTCACGGAGCAGACAGCGATTTCCTTTTCAGACCGTGGGTATGCCTCTTCTGGCGCAATCAATGTGTTTTTTATAACGGCGAAGTTTCAATGTTCTGAAAAAGCAAAGGAGAAAGACCGTCGCCGCCAGCAGGCTGTGTGCGGTTAACCGCCTCCGCTCCTACACACTCGCTGTGATTGCCTCCGAATGTGGCTCACAAACGTGCCCACAAACTCACGTCAGGTTTAGCGATAAACGTACGGCGGTAAAAGGTCTGCCATAAACGGCCCGTAGATACTGGCTGGGGGCAGAATGCAGGGCAGTTAAAACATAATCTTTAGAGCATAAAAAGCCCGCGTGTCGTACGGCGGGCTTAGCGAGTATACAGCTGTGATTATCAGAAGCTGTAACTGGCACTTATGGAGAAGTTACGCGGCGCACCGTACACACCATAAGTGCCCAGATAATCGTAATACTCTTTATCGAACACATTGTTCAGATTGGCTTGAACCGCAAAGTTTTTGGTTGTCTGGTAGCGGGTGAAGAGATCCACCACCGTATAACCGCTCTGGGTGATGCGCATATCGCCGCCCGGGCCTTTGATATCCTGCCAGGTTTTATTCTGCCAGCGCGCGCCGCCGCCAACGGAAAGTTCCGGCAGCATCGGCAACTGGTAACGCGTGAACAATTTCATCGTCGTGCGCGCCTGTTCCGGGTTAACGGCTACACCGTCACCATCTTCAGCCATAAACCGGCTGGCACCAAAGGTGAGCTGTAAGTTGTCGGTGAGGGCACCATTGAGTTCAAATTCGACACCTTTGCTTACGGTGCCGTTGACGGATTTATACGCTGTCTGGCCGCCGGAATTCGGAATGTACTCGCCGGTCGATACGGCAACGTGATCCTGCTCGGTACGGAATACCGCCAGGGTCGCCGTCAGACGTGTGTTATACCAGTCGCCCTTGATCCCGGCTTCATAGCTTTTACCGGTCGTAGGTTCCAGGAACTCGCTGTTGATATCGCGCTGGCTGGACGGTTCAAAAATAGAGGTGTAGCTACCGTAAACAGACCAGGTGTCATCAATGTCATAAATCAGACCAGCGTAGGGCGTGACGTCATCGGACTTGCTGGTACGGATCTCATCCGGCTTACGTTCCAGATTATATTTTGCGCTCCATTCGGTATAACGCGCGCCGAGGATCAAGTGCAGCGGATCGGCCAAAGAGATACGCGTTGCCGCATACAGTGATTTCTGGCGGATCACATCGCGCTGGTAGAGCGCCCACTCAGACCAGCTCGGGTCGGCCAACGTGTTACCGTTATAGTTATGAATGTTGCCGACATCCATCAGGCCGGAATTATCATTAACCGGATAGGCGTTGTCATAATTGTTGCGCTGGCGGCTGTAGCTGCCACCGAACATCACTTCATGCTGGCGACCAAGCAAATCGTACCCACCGCGCACAAACGCATCGATGGAGTCTTGTTTGCGCTCGCCACGGTTCCAGCCGCCCCATGCGCCTTGCCACTGTGAGGCATCATACAGACCGGTGGTTTTATCCGGGTAACCGTCGATATACATCAACTTGCTGTCGAAGTTGGTTTCCGCATGCATAGCGTTAACTTTCGCTTCCCAGCCGTTATCAAAACGCTGAGTCAGGTTGGCGAAAATTTTTGAAGAATCGACATTGGAGTAAGCCCAGTTAGCAGCGGTGTTGAAACCGCGACGGAAATGCGTGCGGCTGCCGTCGCTGTATAGCGAGGGGAAACCGCCCCAGGTTGGGCTGTCTTCTTCACTTTCCTGATAGTCGTAGCCAAGAGAAAGGGTGGTGGAGTCGGTGATATCCGCATCCACTACGCCGGTGATGAATTTTTTGCGGTAGTGATTACGTTCAACCCACGAATCTTTATCCTGGTAACCGGTGATAACCCGGCCACGCACGTCGCCGGATTCGGTCATTGGTGCTTGCAGATCCAGCACATAGCGCTGATCGTCCCAGCTACCGTAAGTCGCGGTTGCGGTTCCTTTAAACTCTTTGCTGTCTGCATGTTTACGCACCATGTTGACATAAGCAGAGGGATTACCTGTTCCGCTCATCAGACCGGCCGCGCCGCGCACCACTTCAATTTTGTCATAGATTGCCGTGTCGCCTGCGGTATCACCAAAATTCCAGCGGTTATCAAGGAATGTCGGCATATCTTCATAAGCAAAGTTACTGACGAAAAAGCCGCGCGCGAAGAAGTTCGTGCGGTGGGTATCAATGCGCGATGCGCTGACGCCAATCGTATTATCCAGCACTTGTTCGATGGTATTTAACTGCTGATCCTGCATACGCTGCTGGCTGACCACACTCACTGATTGCGGGATGTCACGCGGAACCAGTAATAGCTTGGTGCCTGTGGTGGTGGTTTTCACGCTGTAGTCTTGTGCCTGGCTGTCAGCGGTGCTTAACGCTGCGCCATCAACCACAATCGTATCTTCAGATGCTGCAGCGGTATCTGCCGCAAACGCAGCAGAGGGGACTAAAGCCATTGCAATGCAGGCGGCAAGCAGAGACGGTGTAGCGGCTAATGAACGCGCTTCGCCCCTGGCGTGATGAATGAAAGACATGAATAAACCCTTAATGGTGCGTTAGAGGGAAAGCCTTGTAGCGATACGTTGTCGCGTCAGGCGGGTTTTGTAATTCGTCTGATAATAATTGCGCATGAAAATGCAAATGCGAAATATACGCATTCACCACATGAATGTAAACAGATGTAATATTCACTACTGAAATGCCGTTTCACCGCAGCGCGGCTTAAACGCGGGAGATTTGCACCCTAACAGCACGGGAAAGGTGAAAGAAAAACAGCGTTTTGGTTGAAACAACAAGAGAATCTCGATCATACTCTAGGGCACGTAATTGACGACGGCTGCGGGCTGGCTCCGCGTACATAAAAGGAAAACGTCATGGCCGAAGAAACCATTTTCAGTAAAATCATTCGCCGCGAAATTCCCTCGGATATTGTTTACCAGGACGAACTGGTCACCGCTTTTCGCGATATCTCTCCGCAGGCTCCAACTCATGTCCTGATTGTGCCAAACATCCTGATCCCAACCGTGAACGACGTGACCGAAGCGCATGAGCAGACGCTGGGGCGCATGTTGACCGTTGCGGCGAAAATCGCCCGTGATGAGGGGATTGCTGAAGACGGTTACCGTTTGATCATGAACTGTAATCGTCATGGCGGGCAGGAGGTTTATCATATCCATATGCACCTGCTCGGCGGGCGCGCACTGGGGCCGATGCTGGCTCATAAAGGTCTTTGATATGATGAACGGGCGTGTCGCGTTATGGCTGGCAGCGCTGGCGCTGGTGGGATGCAGCTCACGTCCAACGATCCCGGTCGCCGACGACCAGACGTTAGTAATGGAATCGAGCATTCTGGCCTCAGGGATTATCGCGCAGCCGCCGACGTTAAATACGCAGGAACTCCAGCCTTCCGCGTCTTCACGGTTGTTTAATGAACGACAGCAGCCCGTTACCGTGCATTATCGTTTTTTCTGGTATGACGCCAGAGGTCTGGAAATGCACCCGCTGGAAGCGCCGCGAACCGTCACGATCCCGGGGAATTCGGGCGTGACGCTCTATGGCAGCGCCAACTATTTGGGTGCGCACAGCGTCAGACTTTATCTTTACCTGTAAGGGGTGACTCTTGATTAAAACTATTGGACGCTACGCGCTTTTGACAACCCTGGCCGTGTTGCTTGCGGGCTGTATTAGCGATCAGCAACCCGCGCCAGTTGATCAGGCGGGTGGTGCAGGCGCACCTCAACAACCCACGCCGGTACAGCCGCAACAACCGGTGCCTGAAGTGCCTTCTGTCCCCACGCTGCCGCAGCAGCAACCGGGGCCAATTGAGCACCAGGATCAAACGGGGCAACCCGCGCCGCGCGAGCGTCATTTTGACTGGAACAGCGCCGTTCAGCCGATGGTCGGTAAAATGTTGCAGGCCAGCGGTGCGAACGCAGGCAGCGTGCTGTTAGTGGATAGCGTCAATAACCGAACCAACGGTTCCATCAACACGGGCGAAGCAACAGGTGTGGTGCGCAACGCGTTAGCCAATAACGGTAAATTCACGCTTGTTACCGAGCAGCAACTGGCGGTCGCGAAGCAACAACTGGGGCTCTCTCCCCAGGACAGCCTCGGTACGCGCAGTAAAGCCATCGGTATTGCCCGTAATGTCGGGGCGCAGTATGTGCTCTACTCCAACGCGACCGGGAATGTCAACGCACCGGCGCTGCAAATGCAATTGATGCTGGTACAGACCGGCGAAATTATCTGGTCGGGTAAAGGTGCGGTTCAGCAACAATAAACAGACGCGTGACGCGGTGCTGTCACGCTACTTTCCGACTTATACTCCCGTCGCCAGCCAAAATACCGGCCTCAGCGGCGGGAGTTGTCTTATTAGCGATGGACGGCATACGCTGGTGCTGCGAAAACGGCACCAGGCGACATCATCGCCTTTTCTGCGCCAGTATCGCTTACTCCGCCGCTTGCCAGCGTCAATTACGCCGCGTCCGCGCTTATTCACCGGCGAGTGGATGGCGGTCGATTATCTCCCCGGCGAGGTCTGCGCCGGGCTGCCGCAGGCCGGGGTGCTGGTGCCGTTACTGTACGATTTACACCGACAACCGCTGTTTGGCTGGCGGATAACTTTATTGCCGCTGCTTGATGGGTATTGGCAGCAGAGCGCACGTTCGCGGCGGACACCGTTCTGGCTGCGCCAGTTAAAGCAGTTGCGCCAGCAAAAAGAGCCTGTGCCGCTACGGCTGGCACCATTACATATGGATGTCCACGCCGGAAACCTGGTGCAGAGCGCTTCGGGTTTGCGTCTGATCGACTGGGAATACGCGGGCGATGGCGATATCGCACTGGAATTGGCGGCAATATGGACGAAAAACGAAGCAGAGCGACAGACACTGGTGAATCACTATGCGCAACAGTCTGCCATCAATCCTGCTCAACTGTGGCTCCAGGTCCGGCGCTGGCGCCCGTGGGTTTTGATGCTGATGGCTGGCTGGTATGAGTGCCGCTGGCAGCAAACGGGCGATCAACAATTTATTACGCTGGCGAATGCAACATGGCGTCAGTTAGCGACAAAAGAATAAGAGAGGTAAATGTGGGCCCAGTGATGTTGGATGTGGAAGGGTATGAACTGGATGCGGAAGAGCGCGAGATTCTGGCGCACCCGCTGGTTGGCGGCCTGATCCTCTTTACCCGTAATTATCACGATCCCGGGCAATTACGGGAACTGGTGCGCCAGATCCGCAGCGCTTCGCATCATCGTCTGGTGGTGGCGGTCGATCAGGAAGGCGGGCGCGTACAGCGTTTTCGCGACGGATTTACGCGTTTACCCGCCGCACAATCTTTCGCTGCTTTGCATGGGCTGGAAGAGGGTGGACGACTGGCTCAGGAGGCGGGGTGGCTAATGGCCAGCGAAATGATCGCCATGGATATCGACATCAGTTTTGCCCCGGTGCTGGATATTGGGCATATCAGCGCGGCGATTGGCGAGCGTTCGTATCATGAAGACCCGGTGAAAGCGCTGGCTATGGCGACGTGCTTTATCGACGGGATGCACAGCGCTGGGATGAAAACCACCGGTAAACACTTTCCCGGTCATGGGGCGGTTACGGCCGATTCCCATAAAGAAACGCCACGCGACCCGCGACCGCAAGGCGAGATCCGTGCGCATGATATGACGATTTTCCGCAACCTGATTGAGCAAAACAAACTCGATGCGATTATGCCCGCGCATGTGATCTATACCGACGCGGATCCGCGTCCGGCCAGCGGCTCGCCATATTGGCTGAAAACCGTATTACGCGGTGAGCTGGGTTTTGACGGCGTGATTTTTTCGGATGATTTGTCAATGGAAGGTGCGGCGATCATGGGAAGTTACGCTGAACGTGGACAAGCATCGCTGGATGCCGGTTGCGATATGATCCTGGTCTGTAATAATCGTAAAGGCGCAGTACGCGTGTTGGATAACCTGTCGCCGATCAATGCACAACGTGTTACGCATTTGTATCATAAAGGTTCATATTCTCGTCAGGAGTTGATGAGTTCAGCGCGCTGGAAGGCGGCTCATAACGAGCTGGAGCAGCTGCATGCACGCTGGCAGGAGCACAAAGAGGCTCGTTAATTCCTGCGGACGCGATGTCGAAGTGGTGAGGATACCATGATTATCTATTTACACGGTTTTGACTCAAACAGCCCCGGCAACCATGAAAAAGTGTTGCAGCTGCAATTTATTGATCCGGATGTGCGCCTGATTAGCTACAGTACGCGCCACCCGAAGCATGATATGCAGCACCTGCTGAAAGAAGTGGATAAGATGTTGCAGCTCAATATCGACGAGCGTCCGCTGATTTGCGGTGTTGGCCTTGGCGGTTACTGGGCAGAGCGCATCGGTTTCCTGTGCGATATCCGTCAGGTGATACTCAATCCTAACCTGTTTCCTTACGAGAACATGGAAGGGAAAATTGACCGCCCGGAAGAGTACCAGGACATTGCCACCAAATGCGTGTCCAACTTTCGTGAGAAAAATCGCGATCGTTGCCTGGTGATCCTCTCGCGCCAGGATGAAGCACTGGACAGCCAGCGCTCAGCCGGGGAGTTGCACCCCTACTATGAAATTGTCTGGGACGAAGAACAGTCGCATAAATTCAAGAACATCTCACCGCATCTCCAGCGAATTAAAGCCTTTAAAACCCTCGGTTAATTCCCTTCCGGCAGGTTATCTCACCTGCCGGCGCTATTTTTATCTGTGCGTTTCGCCGGGCATTATTTTGTCTGTCGGCTACACTTGCTCATCTTTTAAGCATCAAAACTTGATGCATATCAATTTTGGTATGACCATTGAACCGTTCGTGTTATTCTCGACGTCAATATCTGGTTGTAAGTGCGTAACCTGTTGTTAATTAAAGGCTATTTTTATAACTTTTAATTAACAATTGGTTAATATTTTAGGGGGTCACGTTGACTACACCATTGAAGAAAATTGTGATTGTAGGCGGGGGTGCTGGTGGTCTGGAACTGGCGACGCAGTTAGGTAAAAAGCTTGGCCGCGGAAAAAAAGCGAAAATCACGCTTGTCGATCGTAATCACAGCCATTTGTGGAAGCCGTTGTTGCATGAAGTGGCAACCGGTTCGCTGGATGAGGGTGTCGATGCGCTGAGCTACCTGGCACACGCGCGTAATCACCATTTTCAGTTCCAGCTTGGCTCTGTCGTGGATATTAACCGCGAAAGCAAAACCATTACGCTTGCTGAATTGCGCGATGAGAAGGGCGATTTACTGGTGCCAGAACGTAAACTGGCCTATGACACGCTGGTAATGGCGCTCGGCAGTACCTCGAACGACTTCAACACGCCTGGCGTGAAAGAGCACTGTATTTTCCTCGACAACCCGCACCAGGCTCGCCGTTTCCACCAGGAGATGCTCAATCTGTTCCTGAAATACTCGGCAAACCTTGGCGCTAATGGCAAAGTCAACATTGCGATTGTTGGCGGTGGGGCAACCGGCGTTGAACTTTCTGCGGAGCTGCACAACGCGGTGAAACAGCTGCACAGTTATGGTTATAAAGGTCTGACAAACGAAGCGCTGAACGTGACGCTGGTGGAAGCCGGCGAACGTATTCTGCCTGCGCTGCCGCCACGTATTTCCGGTGCCGCGCATAACGAGTTGACCAAAATGGGCGTACGTGTACTGACTCAAACGATGGTGACCAGCGCCGATGAAGGCGGTCTGCACACGAAAGAGGGCGAATATATCAACGCCGATCTGATGGTGTGGGCGGCGGGTATTAAAGCGCCGGACTTTATGAAAGAGATTGGCGGGCTGGAAACCAACCGCATTAACCAGCTGGTGGTCGAACCAACATTACAAACCACCCGCGATGCGGACATTTACGCAATTGGCGATTGCGCGTCGTGTGCACGACCGGAAGGTGGTTTTGTACCGCCGCGTGCGCAGGCTGCTCACCAGATGGCAAGCCTTGCTTTGCATAACATTCTGGCGCAGATCAAAGGTAAGCCGCTGAAATCGTACGTTTATAAAGATCATGGTTCTCTGGTTTCCCTGTCCAATTTCTCGACGGTTGGCAGTCTGATGGGCAACCTGATGCGCGGTTCGATGATGGTTGAAGGCCGTATCGCACGCTTTGTGTATATCTCGCTGTACCGTATGCACCAGGTTGCGCTGCATGGGTATTTCAAAACGGGCTTGATGATGCTGGTCGGTAGTATTAACCGGGTGATCCGCCCGCGTCTCAAATTGCACTAACACTGTTCTGCTCCCTGCGGCTTTACCTGCCAGGGAGCAGCATATCGCTCTACAGGGGGCGTAAAACCGCTCAGATAACTCTGAATGTCGTCATTTTCCTGCCCACTATCCCTCTTTTTACGTTCTTTCTGATTGGCTTCCTTGCTTGCGAAGTTGCAAAATTGTTACCAATAGCAAACAGGGAGAGAATCCTGATGAACAAATCAATGTTAGCGGGTATCGGTATTGGCGTGGCCGCTGCACTGGGCGTTGCCGCAGTTGCCAGCCTGAACGTGTTTGAGCGCGGTCCTCAGTACGCGCAAGTGGTTTCTGCGACGCCAATCAAGGAAACGGTAAAAACGCCACGTCAGGAGTGTCGAAATGTGACAGTGACGCATCGTCGACCCGTACAAGATGAAAATCGAATTACCGGTTCTGTTCTTGGCGCGGTGGCGGGTGGCGTGCTGGGGCACCAGTTTGGTGGTGGTCGCGGTAGAGATGTCGCCACGGTCGTTGGTGCGCTGGGCGGCGGTTACGCCGGTAATCAAATTCAGGGCGGGATGCAAGAAAGGGATACCTACACCACGAATCAGCAACGTTGCAGCACCGTGTATGACAAGTCAGAAAAAATGCTCGGTTATGACGTGACGTATAAAATTGGTGACCAACAGGGAAAAATCCGCATGGATAAAGATCCTGGTACGCAAATCCCGCTGGATGGCAATGGTCAACTGGTTTTGAATAACAAAGCGTAAAACAGAAGTACTCTGCATGTTGGCTCCTCATCGCTCAGGCTGAGGAGCCTTTTTTCATTAAAAAAGCCTCACATTCCTGCAAGGCTTTAATCAGTCAAATGAAGTCGTGTTGGCGAACCAGCAGCAGGCCTGTTATCACAATTGAGATAAACGCAAACAGTACTGAACCACCCAACAAAACCCACAGACCAAATAATAATGTTATTACTATTAACACTTTAATGAATGGTAATAGCAAAATCATCTCCATTTTCCTTCTGCATGTGTTAAGTACAGGTAAATACCCTTTATCCTCGGAAGTCGTTTAATTCAGCACTTAGGGTGAGAGCAAAGGAAAGCAAGTACATAGCTGCATCATCATGATGCTCATTATTTGTATCATCCGGACTAATCATTAGCCGCGAAATAATCACAATTAAGAATAGCAAAGCGGGGGAAAACGCTGATAGATTTTACCTATTGTTGAAATGTGATATCTCTATCACAGAGGCGAGATGAGACGGTTTCCCGTCTCATTTTTTTTCAGGCTTTGATCAAATCTGGCCACAACCGCAGGGTGGTTTGAATGATTTGCAGCAGTTTTTCACAACTTGCGCCTTCACGCGCGCTGATAGACATACCCTGCAAGATACATCCTAAAAACTGTGCTAATACAAGCGTGTCAACCGCTTGCGGAATTTCGCCGCGTAGCTGGCGAGCGGTGAGAAACTGACGCAGCGTCTCTTCCTGCTGCGCATGTCGGGATTTTATGGTGTTCGCAATTGCCTGTGACGATGCCGCCAGCGTCGCCGAGGTGTTGATCATAAAGCACCCAGCGGGCGTATCCGTGCTGGTAAAGCACTTCGCCACGGCGGTGAAGTAATCCCGCAGCGCGCTTTCCACCGATTTTTCTTCGCACAACAACTGCGCTTCGTGCTGACGTGCGAATCGGGTGATGTAACGATCGAGGACGGCGCGAAACAGTCCCTCTTTGTTGGTGAACTCGGCATACAGCGTCGGCGCTTTCGCCCCGGTCGCTTCGACGAGATCGGATAATGATGTGGCTTCGTAACCATGTTGCCAAAATAGCGTCATGGCTTTGTCGAGCGCCGCTTCCCTGTCGAACACTTTCGGTCGGCCACGGCTTTTTTTGGTGCAACTACTGACTTCACTGGTCATATCGCCGCCTAACCTTTGTTAGTTTGTTGAACGACCATTATAAAAATATTCCCGCCAGATAACCAGCAGCAAATTAGCACATATTGATAAATTCTATCTTTATGAATTTTAAATGAATTTTATTTTATTTAACGATCATTATAAAAATGAATTGACGCATGATGCAGATCACATCTACGATTTGTGTATCGATCGTTAACTTAATGTTTAACGACATCCTTCACCTGCATCCAGGAAAGACATCATGAAAAATATCACTGCGCTGTTTACTGCTGCTGTGCTGAGTTCTCTCTCTTTCGCCAGTTTCGCTGCTGTTGAAGTGCAATCTGCTCCGACAGGCCAGCAGGAAGTGGCGACCATTGGTGTGCGTGCGAACTCCAACCTCGCTTCTGTTGAAGATCAACTGGCACAGAAAGCCGATCAGATGGGCGCGAAATCGTTTCGCATCACTTCTGTGACCGGCTCCGATAACCTGCACGGCACGGCTGTTCTTTACAAATAAGCGCAACATATTACGTCAGAGTTATATAAAAAAGGCCCCGCGAATTATCGCAGGGCCTTTTTTTACGTCGGCAGGGCAGTTACATCACCTGCGACACATTTTCAATATGGCGGTTGATATCGACCGGCATCCCGGAACGCACTTCCATCGCATGGCTCATCACTGCTGCATCGCTGCGCGCATCATCTTTGAACGCTTGCATCGCGGCGTTCAGCACGATGGGTAACGTTTTAGGATCATCGTTAATCGATTTCGATAGCGGCTGATGCACTTCAACCAGCCGTCTGCCATCGGGTTCAACTGACGCTTTGATCGGCGTATTGATGATATTCACTGGCGTACCCGGGGAAACCTGGGCAAACAGATTAGAAATGTCTTTGTCACGCAGGCGAATGCAGCCGGAGCTAACGCGCATACCAATACCGAAATCGGCGTTAGTGCCGTGCAGCAAATAGACGCCACCAAACGCGGCAAGGCGAATGGCGTGGTGTCCCATCGGGTTATCCGGCCCGGCAGGCATCACTGCGGGAAGATTTATTCCCTGTGCTTTATAGCGCGCGCGAATATTCGCGGTCGGTGTCCAGGTGGGGTTCGCGCGTTTATCAGAAACCGTGGTGACCATGGTGGGCGTCAGCGTGTCGCCACCCAGTTGGCCAATGCCGATTGGGTAAACCGTGACTTCGTTTTTACCTGGCGGATAGTAATAGAGGCGCAACTCGGCGAGGTTGATCACAATGCCTTTGCGCGGCACATCGGGCAGCAGCGTTTGCAGCGGAATAGTCAGGACGCTGCCCGCGCGCGGGACATACGGATCGATACCGGGGTTGGCCTGCAAAAGCGCAAGGAACCCCACATTATATTGCTTAGCAATCGCCTCCAGTGAACCGCCGTCATTCTGCACGACATGAAAACGGTTCTCGCCAACGAGGTTACTGCCGGAAGGGGGTAAAGGCCAGGTATTAGCGCGTGCGGGTAGGGCGAGAGCGACAGTGGCGGCCAGCAGCGCGAGCCAGTGAACGAAACGCGACATTTTTATCATTACCATAATCCATGTAAATCATAAGGTTATTGCTATAAGGCTGTGTGATGGAATTATGGTAGGTCAGCGTGTAGGGAAACCCTGGGGTATTGCAAAATATTTGTAAATGTTGAGGAAAGTAAGGGTGCCGGGTCGTGCGACCCGGCCCGGATCATTTTTGTCACGCTACCGCGTTTTCGGCGAGTTGCTGCATAAAGTTACGAACCCAATCCATCCGCACTTTGCGCTCGCTGAGGTCCTGCATAAATTTCAGCCGCGTTGGGCCATCGAGGCGGAAATGTTGCGGTTGTTTCTGCAGCAAGCCAATCAGCCACGCCGGGTTGACATGATTTTTCGCGTTGAACTCAATCATGCCGCCTTTCTCGTTGCCTTCCAGCTTGCGGATCCCCAGTTTTTGCGCCTGCTGGCGCAAGCGGGCAATATCCAGCAGGGTACGCGCCGCATCAGGCAACAGGCCGAAACGGTCAATCAGCTCGACTTTAATCTCCTCCAGTGCGTTCTCATCTTTGGCGCTGGCGATGCGTTTATAGAATGACAAGCGCGTGTTGACGTCAGGAATAAAGTCATCCGGCAACAGCGAAGGCATACGTAATTCAACTTCAGTTTGCTGGCTGGTGAGATCTTCCAGCGACGGTTCACGGCCGGCTTTCAGCGCATCGACCGCGTTTTCCAGTAGCTCCATATAGAGTGAGAAGCCGATGGTTTCCATCTGCCCACTCTGGTCTTCGCCCAGTAGTTCTCCCGCGCCGCGAATTTCCAGATCATGCGTTGCCAGCGCAAAGCCCGCGCCTAAATCTTCCAGCGAGGCGATAGCCTCCAGGCGTTTTTGCGCATCGGTGGTCATGGCTTTAGGATGCGGCGTCAGCAGCCAGGCGTAGGCCTGGTGGTGCGAACGCCCGACACGCCCACGCAGCTGGTGTAGCTGGGCAAGACCGAAGTGATCGGCGCGTTCAATAATGATGGTGTTGGCGGTCGGAATATCGATCCCGGTTTCAATAATGGTGGTGCACACCAGCACATTGAAACGTTGATGGTGGAAATCATTCATCACCCGCTCCAGCTCGCGTTCACGCATCTGGCCGTGACCGATGGCGATGCGCGCTTCTGGCACCAGTTCCGCCAGCCGGTCGGCGGCTTTCTGAATATTTTCCACATCATTGTAGAGATAGTAGACCTGCCCACCGCGCAGGATCTCACGCAGCATCGCCTCGCGCACCACCAGATTGTCGTACTCGCGCACAAAAGTTTTCACTGCCAGGCGTCGTGCGGGTGGGGTGGCGATAATCGACAAATCGCGCATCCCGCTCATCGCCATATTCAGCGTACGAGGGATCGGCGTGGCGGTCAGCGTCAGGATATCCACATCGGCGCGCATCGCTTTAATACGCTCTTTGTGACGAACACCGAAACGGTGCTCTTCATCGACAATTAACAGACCGAGATCCTTCATCTTGACATCGCTTTGCAGCAGCTTGTGCGTGCCAATCAGAATATCGATTTTCCCCTCGGCGGCTTGCTCCAGGATCTGCGCCTGCTCTTTGGCGCTGCGAAAACGTGAAAGCATTTCGATGCGCACCGGCCAGTTGGCGAAGCGATCGCGGAAGTTATCGAAGTGCTGCTGAGCGAGCAGAGTGGTGGGCACCAGCACCGCCACCTGCTTATTATTCTCGACCGCGAGAAATGCGGCGCGCATCGCGACTTCAGTTTTACCGAAGCCGACATCGCCACACACCAGGCGGTCCATTGCCAGCGGCTGGCACATATCGCTGAGCACCGCGTTAATAGCCTGCGCCTGATCCGGCGTGGTTTCAAACGGGAAACTGTCGCAGAAAAGTTGATACTGCTCTTTGTCATGTTTAAAGGCGAAACCCGCTTTGGCGGCGCGCTGTGCGTAAATATCCAGCAGTTCTGCGGCAACATCGCGCACTTTTTCCGCCGCTTTTTGCCGCGCGCGCGACCAGGCATCGCTGCCCAGTTTATGTAGCGGCGCGTTCTCTTCCGCACCACCTGCGTAGCGGCTGATTAAATGCAGCGACGAAACGGGCACGTACAATTTGGCATCACCCGCGTAGGTCAGCATCAGGTATTCACCTTTGATGCCGCCCGCTTCCAGCGTGGTCATACCGGCATAACGCCCCACGCCGTGCTCCAGGTGCACCACTGGCTGGCCGTCATGCAGCTCGGCGAGGTTGCGGATCAGGGTATCCGGGTTGATGGTGCGTCGTGTATCCTGGCGGCGACGCGCGACGCGTTCACCGAGCAGATCGCTTTCACAAATCAGCGCACGGCTGCGCAACGTATCGATAAAGCCATGTTCTGCTGAGCCGATCATCAGATATGCGCCAGGCGCTTCGGCTTCGTCGAGACGCATAATGCGCTTAGGCGCAACTTTGATGCGTGCCAGCAGTTCAATTAATGCCTCGCGACGACCTTCACTCTCAACGGAGAACACCACCGGTCCGGCGAAGGATTCCAGGAACTTACGCAGGTTATCGAGCGGCGATTTCTGCTGCGCCTGTACCGCCAGATCCGGTAACGACCGATAACCGAGGTTAACATGTGCGGCTTTGTCGGACAGTTGTTCGGTTTTTAACTGGATGCGCGGCCATTTCTTCAGCTCGCTATAGAGTTCATCAACGCGAAGCCACAGCGTCTCCGGCGGTAGCAAAGGGCGCATGGGATCAACACCACGATTCTCAAAACGCGCCTGCGTCTCCTGCTGGAAGCGCTCGGCGCTGTTTTCCAGATTACCAGTGTTGACCAGCAAGGTGTTTGCCGGGAAATAACTGAACAACGGCGGTAGCGGTTCGCTGAAAAACAGCGGTTGCCAGTACTCAATCCCGGTAGGCAACGTACCTTTGCTGACTTGCTGGTAGATATGCTCTGCGTCGCGTTTGACCTCAAATTTATCGCGCCACTGGCTGCGGAACAGCTCAATGGCGTTTTTATCGGTCGGGAATTCGTGCGCGGGCAGTAAGTTAATTGCTTCGACTTCTTCCAGCGTACGCTGGGTATCGGCGTCGAAAAGACGCAAACTATCGATTTCATCGTCGAAAAAGTCGAGGCGGAAGGGTTGCTCGCTACCCATCGGGAAAAGATCGAGCAGCGCGCCGCGCGTGGCGTATTCCCCATGCTCCATAACCTGATCAACATGGCGATAGCCCGCGCTATCCAGTTGGCTGCGCAGTTCATCGCGCGACAAACGTTGCCCTTTTTTCATCACCAGCGCATGGCCATGCAGGTAACTGTGCGGGCAAACGCGTTGCATCAGCGTATTTACCGGAACAATCAGCACGCCGCGCTGCATGGAGGGGAGTTGATATAACGTCGACAGGCGGGAAGAGATAATTTCCTGATGTGGCGAGAAACTGTCATACGGCAGCGTTTCCCAGTCGGCAAGGTTCATCACCAGGTTATCAGTAAATTGACCAATCTCATCTTGCAAGCGCAGCGCGTTTTGCATATCCGGCGCAATCAGCACGACCGGGCCAGGATGGCGCTCAATGATTTCCGCAACTTCGGTGGCGCAGGCAGCACCTGTCAGTTCGCCAAACTGGCGCTGGTCGCCTGCTTTGACAGGCAGGGAATAACGGTATTGTTCAGGCATGGGGATATCAAGATCTCGTTATGGATATGCCCCCGTTATGGGGGCATATCCCTGATACGCAATACCATTATTATCTGTGATTAGGCGGCTTTAGCCAATACGACGTGCGGGATTAACGCGCGTGCACCGTTGTGAGATGTTTCGTTGGCGGCGTGAAAAAGAGATCGGCGAACAGCGCCGACGACAATTTTCGCACCATCAGCCCAGCCAGCGTACAAATCAGCAACGTGGCGAACGGATAGACTAGCAGCAGCGCCAGTTCGACCGTTTGCGGCCATGCGCCTTCGTTCATGGGTTTGAGTAGCGCAAGGCTGATAGCCTCAATCAGAATGCGATGCGTGGTGTAAATCGCCAGCGTATTAGATCCGACCACGTTCAGCAGGCTCTTTTCGTTGGGTGGAAAACGCTGCTCCAGCATCTGGAACAAACGCATAATGCCCACGATGGAAAGCAGGCACAGCGGCAGTGGCATATTGAACATCCACAGCCCGAAAGCCACCACGGCCGCCAGCGCGAACAGCAACCCGTAACGGCGGATCGACACAGTTTTGACCCACTCCATTACGCTTGCCCCATACCAGGCACCGAGCGAATAGAAAATCATATTGCGCACCACGCTGTTCATCCCCCACCACGGCAGCGGCAGGTAATTAATCGCCAGGCTTGCCAGGATCATCAGCGCTAATACCGGTACTTTCCAGTTGCTGAGCAGTTTACAAAGCGTGAAATAGACCACCAGCGCATAGAGATACCACAAGCTGGTGCTGGCGGTGAGCATGCCCTGCGCGAACTCGCGCCAGTTCTCCGCGTAAGCCGCGTTGGCGGCATTACTCAGATCGCGCTGCGGCGCAAGCCAGTCATTAATCTGGCTTAGACCAGCCCATTGCAATATGCCCCACAGCGCCAGCACATAGACGATGCTCCAGATACGCTTATCGAGCGTTTCTTTCCACGGCACATCGTCTATATAACGGCGAATAAGATAGCCGGAGATGAAAAAGAACACCGGCATACGAAACGGCGCGAGATAGAGGTTGAAATAAATCCAGCATTTAGAGAGCGTTTGCGACCATGGATGCTGGAAAGTCGACAGGTGCGGGTAAAACGTGATGACTGAGTGATAAACTACGACCAGACAAATACATAACCCCTTGATTTGATTAATCCATAATGCTTTCTGTTTCATTAACACGGTTGCCTGTTTTGCCAAATTCTGGCCATTGATCCTGGTCAGGCATGAGGACGATGTATTGGGGAAGTGTCTGTATTTGTTCATTTTCGGATTAAGGTGAGGGGGAGTTAACGGTCAACAGCCGTACAAACAAACGGAAATGCAAACTGGCCGATGGTTGTTTATTGGTTTGATTTCACGGAATTTTTCCTTATCTGTCTGACGAATACTTACCGTTTCACTCATTTACGCTCTGTGCTTTCGCTTATATACTCCTCACTCTGCTATCAGCAACCAGACGGATTTCATGTACCAGCCTGTCACTCTTTTCATAGGCCTGCGCTATATGCGCGGGCGCGCAGCGGACCGCTTCGGCCGCTTTGTCTCCTGGCTGTCAACCATTGGCATCACCCTCGGTGTTATGGCGCTGGTAACGGTGTTATCGGTGATGAATGGCTTTGAACGCGAGCTGCAAAACAACATCCTGGGGTTGATGCCGCAGGCCACGCTCACCACGCAAAACGGCTCACTGAATCCAGCGCAACTCCCGGCAAGCCAGGTCAAATTGCAGGGCGTGACGCGTATCGCGCCGCTCACTACCGGCGATGTGGTGTTACAGAGCGCGCGCAGCGTGGCGGTTGGCGTGATGATGGGCATCGATCCAGCACAACCCGATCCGTTGACGCCGTATCTGGTCAATGTCAAACAAAGCTTCCTGCAAGCGGGCAAATACAACATTATCCTCGGCGAGCAACTGGCTGGTCAGTTGGGCGTGAACCGTGGCGATCAAATTCGCGTGATGGTGCCGTCTGCCAGCCAGTTTACGCCGATGGGTCGCTTGCCGAGTCAGCGCCTGTTTACTGTAGTGGGTACATTTGCGGCGAACAGCGAAGTCGACGAATACCAGATGCTGGTCAATATTGATGACGCTTCACGACTGATGCGCTACCCGGCGGGGAATATCACCGGCTGGCGTTTATGGCTGAACGAGCCGCTGAAAGTCGATGTGCTCAGCCAGCAAAAATTGCCGGAAGGCACCAAATGGCAGGACTGGCGCGATCGTAAAGGCGAGCTGTTCCAGGCCGTGCGGATGGAAAAAAATATGATGGGACTGCTGCTGAGCCTGATCATCGCCGTGGCGGCCTTCAACATTATTACCTCGCTGGGTTTGATGGTGATGGAAAAGCAGGGCGAGGTCGCGATTTTACAAACCCAGGGCTTAACGCCACGGCAAATCATGCTGGTGTTTATGGTGCAAGGGGCGAGCGCCGGGATTATTGGCGCGCTGCTGGGTGCCGGGCTGGGGGCGTTGCTCGCCAGTCAGTTGAATAATTTAATGCCGATTATCGGCGCGTTTCTTGATGGCGCAGCCCTGCCGGTGGCGATTGAGCCGCTACAGGTGATTGGTATTGCGCTGGTGGCAATGACCATCGCGCTGCTCTCTACGCTTTATCCTTCCTGGCGCGCTGCCGCCACTCAACCCGCCGAGGCTTTACGTTATGAATAAGATCCTGTTGCAATGCGACAACCTGTGCAAACGCTATCAGGAAGGCAGTGTGCAAACCGACGTACTGCATGATGTCAGCTTTAGCATGGCGGAAGGGGAGTTAATGGCGATTGTCGGCAGTTCCGGCTCCGGCAAAAGTACGCTGTTGCACCTGTTGGGCGGGCTGGATACGCCGACCTCGGGCGATGTGATTTTCCGTGACCAGCCGATGAGCAAACTCTCCTCCACCGCCAAAGCGGAGCTGCGTAACCGGGAGTTAGGCTTTATCTACCAGTTTCACCATCTGTTGCCGGACTTCACCGCGCTGGAAAACGTGGCAATGCCGCTGTTGATTGGCAAAAAGAAACCGGCGGAAATTAATGAACGTGCTCTGGAAATGCTGCGCGCGGTTGGGCTTGAACATCGCGCCAGCCACCGTCCTTCCGAGCTTTCCGGCGGCGAACGCCAGCGTGTGGCGATTGCCCGCGCGCTGGTCAACAATCCGCGCCTGGTACTGGCGGATGAACCGACCGGGAACCTCGATGCCCGTAACGCAGACAGCATTTTCGAACTGCTGGGCGAACTGAATAAAATGCAGGGCACGGCTTTCCTCGTGGTGACACATGATTTACAACTGGCGAAACGCATGAACCGCCAACTGGAAATGCGCGATGGCCGCCTGAATACTGAAGTCACCCTGATGGGGGCCGAGTAATGGCCTCCCCCCTCTCTTTACTGATTGCGCTGCGTTTTAGCCGTGGTCGCCGCCGTGGCGGTATGGTGTCGCTGATTTCGGTGATCTCCACCGTTGGTATCGCGCTGGGTGTGGCGGTGCTGATTGTCGGTTTAAGTGCGATGAACGGTTTCGAACGTGAACTGAACAACCGCATTCTGGCGGTGGTGCCGCACGGTGAAATCGAGCCGGTGAATCAGCCATGGACGAACTGGGACACGGCGCTGGAAAAAGTGAAAAAAGTGCCGGGCATCGCCGCCGCTGCGCCCTATATTAATTTTACCGGGCTGGTGGAAAGTGGTGCGAATCTGCGCGCGATTCAGGTGAAAGGCGTTGACCCGGCGCAGGAATCACAGCTTAGCGCTTTGCCGAAATTTGTGCAGGGCGACGCCTGGCAAAATTTTCGTGCCGGTGAGCAGCAGATCATTCTCGGTAAGGGCGTAGCCGATGCGCTGAAAGTGAAGCAGGGCGACTGGGTTTCCATCATGATCCCCAACTCCGATGAGGCGCATAAACTGCTGCAACCCAAACGCGTGCGTTTGCATGTGACGGGCATTCTGCAACTGAGCGGTCAGCTTGATCACAGCTATGCGATGATCCCGATGCAGGATGCGCAGCAATATCTGGATATGGGCGCAAGCGTTACCGGTATCGACATCAAAGTAAATGATGTGTTTAACGCCAACAAACTGGTGCGCGACGCCGGTGAAGTGACCAACAGCTACGTCTATATCAAAAGTTGGATCGGCAAGTACGGCTACATGTATCGCGACATTCAGATGATCCGCGCCATAATGTATCTGGCGATGGTTTTAGTGATTGGCGTGGCCTGTTTTAACATTGTCTCGACGCTGGTCATGGCGGTAAAAGACAAGAGTGGTGATATTGCCGTGCTGCGCACGCTTGGGGCGAAAGATGGGCTTATCCGCGCCATTTTCGTCTGGTACGGTCTGCTGGCGGGCCTGCTTGGCAGCATCAGCGGTGTGGTGATCGGCGTTGTCGTGTCGTTGCAATTAACGCCAATCATTAACGTGCTTGAGACGCTTCTCGGCCATCAGTTCCTGTCGGGGGATATCTACTTTATCGATTTCCTGCCATCGGAGCTGCACCCGCTGGATGTCGTCTATGTGCTGGTGACGGCGCTGGCGCTAAGCCTGCTGGCAAGCTGGTATCCGGCGCGCCGGGCGAGCAATATTGATCCTGCACGAGTGCTGAGCGGGCAGTAATTCCGCGTGGAACGGGCCACAACGAAGGAGTGGCAATGAATTACGGATTTGATATCGGCGGCAGTAAAATCGCGTTGGGCGTCTTTGACGCCAACCGGCGCTTACAATGGGAAAAGCGCGTCGCCACCCCGCACGACAGTTATGAAGCGTTTCTGCGCGCCATTGCCGATCTGGTTACCGAAGCAGATGCGCATTTCGGCGTCAAAGGTAGCGTCGGCGTTGGTATTCCCGGCATGCCGGAAACCGCCGACGGTACGCTGTATGCCGCTAATCTTCCCGCCGCCAGCGGTCGACCGCTGCGCGCCGACCTTACTGCGTTGCTTGGGCGCAATGTGCGTATCGACAACGACGCCAACTGCTTTACGCTCTCCGAAGCCTGGGATGACGAATTCCGCCAGTATCCGCTGGTGATGGGGTTAATCCTCGGTACTGGTGTTGGCGGTGGGCTGGTGGTCAATGGCAAATCCATCTCTGGCCGTCGCTTTATTACCGGTGAGTTCGGTCATATCCGCCTGCCGGTGGATGCGCTGGGGCTGATGGGCTTTGATTTCCCGCTGACTCGCTGCGGCTGCGGAAAAATCGGTTGTATCGAAAACTATCTCTCTGGTCGCGGTTTTGCGTGGTTGTACCGACACTTCTATCATCAATCCTTGTCAGCGCCGGAAATCATAACGCGCTGGGAACAGGGCGATGCGAAGGCGCTGGCGCACGTAGAACGTTACGTGGATTTGCTGGCGGTGTGTCTGGGGAATATTCTGACCATCGTCGACCCGGATCTGCTGGTGATTGGCGGCGGTTTATCGAATTTCAGCGCGCTGACCCGGCTGTTGCCGGCGCGTATCGCGCCGCATCTGTTACCGGCAGGCGATGTACCGCGTATCGAACGCGCGCGCCACGGCGATGCGGGCGGGATGCGCGGCGCGGCCTTTCTTCACCTCACTGACTAATCTGAGAGGATGCTATGCAATCGCGACGTTCACATCGTCTCAGCCGTTTTCGCCGTAACAAGCGCCGTTTGCGCGAGCGCTTACGTCAGCGAATTTTTTTCAGAGACACAATGGTGCCAGGCGTAATGGAAAAACCAAGAGTCGTCGTTCTGACGGGAGCGGGCATTTCCGCTGAATCCGGTATTCGTACCTTCCGCGCGGCAGACGGGCTGTGGGAAGAGCATCATGTTGAAGACGTGGCGACACCGGAAGGTTTCGCCCGCAATCCGCAACTGGTGCAAACCTTCTATAACGATCGGCGCAGGCAACTGCAACTGCCAGATATTGTGCCGAATGCCGCGCATCTGGCGCTGGCGAAGCTGGAGCAGGCGCTGGGCGATCGCTTTTTGCTGATCACGCAAAACATCGACAACCTGCACGAACGCGCGGGCAATAAAAACATTATCCATATGCACGGCGAGCTGCTGAAAGTGCGCTGTTCGCAAAGCGGGCAGGTGCTGGCGTGGACAGGCGATGTCACGCACGATGACAAATGCCACTGCTGCCAGTTCCCGGCGCCGCTGCGCCCGCATGTGGTGTGGTTTGGCGAAATGCCGCTGGGGATGGACGAGATCTACAGCGCGCTGGCAATGGCGGATGTGTTTATCGCGATTGGCACATCCGGGCATGTCTATCCGGCCGCCGGGTTTGTGCATGAAGCGAAACTGCAGGGTGCGCACACCGTAGAGCTGAATCTCGAACCGAGCCAGGTCGGCAGCGAGTTTGAAGAGAAGCATTACGGGCTGGCAAGCCAGGTCGTGCCGGAATATGTCGAAAAGCTGCTGAAAAAGCTTTAACGATCAACGCCATCCTTTTTAGCTACGAGGATGGCGGTTTACCGCGCTTTTTGCTCATCTGTTCGCCACGCGCAAGCGTGAAAATAGCCGGTAAGTTCCCCGTAAGACAACGCCCCTGATGATAGCGTTTCCACCGCTAACAGGAGCCTCATCATGGGTGTTGTGCCACGTTGTGTTGTCGCAGCAAGTCTCGTCTCTGTTGTCTTTGCCGCCCAGGCCGAAGAACCGCCGGTTTGGGGAGTTGGCGTCGGCGTGATTAGCACGCAAAAGCCTTACCAGGATAGTGGCCGTCAGTACACCCCGATCCCGATTCTGCATTATGAAAACCGTTATTTCCGTTTTTTAGGCACGGCGGCTGAAGTTAAATTGCCCGCGCTGCATCTGAGTGAAACCCAACAGCTCAATTTCGGTCTAATAGCCCGTTACGACGGCGCAGGCTATTCGTCCGATGATGCCGATATCCTGAAAGGGATGGCGAAACGCAAAGGCGGATTCTGGGGCGGAGCGGGCATTGAGTGGCAAAACCCGGTGGTGGATCTATTTGCCGACTGGACGCACGATCTTTCCGGCAACAGCAGTGGGCAGCGTTTACGCCTGGGCGCAGAAAAAAGCTGGCATCTGAGCGAGCAATTTACGCTGACGCCGCGCCTGGTCGCCAGCCGTTATAACAGCAACTATGTCGATTATTATTACGGCGTGCGCCGTAGCGAAGCACGTCCGTGGCGGCCTGCGTACCGTGCGGATGCGACGATTAACACCGAAATGGGCGTACGTAGCCTGTACGCATTCAATGAGCATCACTCGCTGATGGTTGATGTGGAAATGACGCTGCTGGCGTCAGAAATTAAGGACAGCCCGCTGGTGAACAGGACTAACGAAAACCGCATCTTTATGAGTTATCTGTACTATTTCTGATGAGCCGAATATTACTGATTGAAGATCACGACCATCTGGCGCGCCTGATTGCTAAAGGGCTTGCGGCGGCGGGAATCGCTGCGGATATTGTCGGGCGCGGCGATGCGGCCTGGACGGCGATAGCGCAGGTCTCCTACCAGGGGCTGGTGCTCGATCGCGGCTTGCCCGATGGTGATGGTATCCAGCTGTTGTATCGCCTGCGCCAGGCGCAGGTCGCGATCCCCTGTTTGATCCTCACCGCCCGCGATGCGCTGCACGATCGCGTCGAAGGGCTGGAGGCGGGCGCGGATGACTATCTCCCTAAGCCGTTTGCCATGGAGGAACTGGTGGCGCGCGTGCGTGCCTTGTTGCGCCGTCCGGTGCAAAGCCAGCCGCTGCAACCGGCGTGGGGCGATTTAACCCTGTCGCCGGAAACCAGCATTATGCAGTGTGGCGAACAGCACATTGCGCTGGCGCCTGCGGAGCTGCAAATCATGTTAGCGCTGGTGGGCAAGCAGGGCGGCGTCGTGCGCCGCAGCCGGATGGAAGCCGCCGGATGGGGCTTAAGCGATGCGGTGACGCCAAACGCGCTCGACGTCGCGCTGCACCGGTTAAGGCGCAAGTTAACGGCGATTGGGTCGCGCTTGCAGATTGTTAACCTCAGAGGATTAGGCTATGCCATCCGGGAAAAAACGTTGGCTGAATAGCCTTGCGCTGAAGATCCTGCTGGCGTTTATCGCCGGAGCGCTGCTGAGTATCGCGTTGCTGGTGCTGTCCGGGCGGCTGGTGAAAGAGCGCTTACCGGGAATGGATCTTTCTGACTACACCCACAGACTCGCTCAGGAATTACAGTTTGACTCGCGCGGACAGCCGACCGGATTCAACAACGGCGATCAGTATCCACTGTGGATTTACCAGAGCATCACCGATGATGTGGCTTATCGTGTGCTGGATGACGAAGGGCTAATTGTGCTGATGTCGCCCGGTGCGCAGCACTGGCCGACGCTGACACCGCAAGTATCACGAGAGTTTAAATTTACCCTTAACGGCATGATTTACGATGGCGCGACTGAACCGTATGTTCTTGCAGGTAAAACCTGGTGGATCCAGATGGCCGCCAGCTCACGCATTATCGATTTTCTGCATCGCGGATTTGCCTTGCCGTTTATCCGCTTCGGTATTGAATTGTTCAGCCTGGTGCTGCTGGTGGTATTCGGGCTGTGTGCGTGGGTGACGCTGAAATATTCCCTGAAACCGCTGCGCAATGTTTCAACGGAGGCGGCGCTTATTTCGCCGCGATCGCTGGATGCCCGTCTGCAAACGCACGGGGTACCGACAGAGATCTCCCCGCTGATTGATAGCTTCAACAAGGCGCTGGCGCGGCTGGAGAAGGGGTATCGCAATCAGCAAGATTTTCTGGCGAAGGCGGCGCATGAGTTAAAAACGCCGCTGACGCTAATACGTGCAGAAGTCGAGCTGATGGATCAACGACTCGACGCACGCGAGCCGCTATTGTTGCAGGTCGAGCATCTGGCGCGTCAGGTTCAGCAGTTATTACTGCTGGCAGAGGCCAGTGAACCGCTTAGCTACCGGTTTGCTCCGGTTGATGTACCGGCGATTGCCCGCGATAGCGTGCAGTTTCTTCAGCGTATTGCCGTTGACGCACAGGTTTCGCTGACCCTCACGATGGCGGAGGAGTCGCTGCGCTGGCGCGCCGATCGCGGGGCGTTATTCACCCTGCTAAAAAACCTGATCGAGAACGCTATCCAGCACGCGCCGCCCGGTACGCTAGTGCATATAACCGTCAGCGAAAAGGGATTTACGGTACGCGATGTCGGGCCGGGCGTGGCGGAAGAGGAATTGCCTTTGCTGTTTTCACGTTTCTGGCGCGGCGCGCATCGACGCGATAGCGGGGCGGGACTGGGGCTGGCGATTTGCCATGAAATTGCGCTAGCACACGGCTGGACGTTGCTGGCGGAAAATGCCTGCCCGGGGTTGCTTCTGACGGTGTCGACCGGGTGAGCGACCCGGTCGACGATAGCGTTAACGGCCCGCTTTTAACTTCTGGTAATACTCTTCATAAATGGCGCTGGCGCTACCAACATCGTTTTGCCATTCACCTTTCTGGATGGTTTCGGCATCCGGATAGAGAGATTTATCGTTTGCCACCTCAGGTTTAAGCAGCTTACGCGCCGCCAGATTTGGCGTCGGGTAGCCGATGGTTTCCGCCACCTGTTTGGCGATTTCCGGGCGCAGCAGGAAGTTAATCAGCTTCAGGGCGCCG
Source organism: Kosakonia sacchari SP1 (assembly GCF_000300455.3). Classification (NCBI taxonomy): domain Bacteria; kingdom Pseudomonadati; phylum Pseudomonadota; class Gammaproteobacteria; order Enterobacterales; family Enterobacteriaceae; genus Kosakonia; species Kosakonia sacchari. The sequence continues at coordinate 2,864,777 of NZ_CP007215.2, read as the reverse complement.
TCGACGTTTTTCGCATTAGCGGGAATCGATAAGCTGTCCATCCAGAAAATACCGCCTTCTTTTGGCCACACCACTTCCAGTGGCGTTCCCGCCTGGCGCGCAACCCAGGCGGAACCGTTCCATACCATGCCAAGGTTCACTTCGCCTTCCATATACGGGTTCGCCGGGTTATCAGAGTTAAACGCCGCCACGTTCGGCATCAGTTTTTGTAGCTCTTTATACGCGGCTTCAATCTCTTTCACATCGGTCGTGTTGCCGGAATAACCGAGTTTGCGCAGCGCCATCTGGAACACTTCGCGCGCATCATCGGTTAACAGCAGGCTTCTTTTGTATTCCGGTTTCCACAGATCCGCCCAGCTGGTGATGGTTTTCGCATCGATGGCGTCAGTGTTAACACCAATCGCCGTCGCACCCCAAATGTACGGAATCGAGTAATCGTTATTCGGATCGAACGGTTTGTTAAGCATCTCGGGATCGAGATTGTTGAAGTTGGTCAGCTTCGTTTTGTCGATCTTCTGGATCATGCCCTCTTTGCGCATTTTGTCCACGAAGTAGGTCGACGGCACCACCAGGTCGTACGCACCTTCTTTGTACGTTTTGAGCTTGGCGTACATGGTTTCATTCGACTCATAGGTCGAATAAATAACCTTGATGCCGGTCTCTTTGGTGAACTGCTCCAGTAGGCCCGGCGGCACATACTCGGTCCAGTTATAGAAGTAGAGTGTTTTGTTGTCGTCAGCGTGTGCGGCGCTCATGCCGAGGGCTAGCGCGCCCGCCGCGAGCAGGTGGCGTGACCATTTTTTCATTCAAACGTCCCCTGAGTTAGAGCCTGTCTTGCAGGCTATTTTATTTGCCATTCCGGGTCTGGACAGTGCCCGAACGCCTCACGTACTGCGGCGTCTGTGCGCTACCCGCCCCGATCTGGCTGCATCCATTACGCCTTGCGAGGCAGGCTTTTTGTTTTCGTCGTATCACGCGCAATCAACTGGCTGGCAATCACCAGCACCAGCGACAGCACCAGCAGGATTGTCGCCAGCGCGTTCACTTCCGGCGATACGCCGACTTTGACCATCGAGTAAATCTTCAATGGCAGAATTTCATATCCCGGTCCGGTGACGAAAGAGGAAACCACGACGTCATCCATCGACAGGGTAAAGCTCAACAGCCAGCCAGCGGCGACAGCGGGCATCGCCAGCGGCAGGATGATTTTGCGCAAGATAGTCATCTCACTGGCACCCAGATCTTTGGCCGCTTCCAGCATCCGCACATCAAACCCTTTCAGCCGTGAGAACACCGTGACCACCACAAACGGCAGGCAGAAGGTGATATGTGAAAACAGCAGCGACCAGAAACCCAGCTGCACGCCGAGCAGCATAAACAGCACCAGCAGCGAAATTGCCATCACGATATCCGGCGACATCATCACCACAAACAGCATGCCGCTAACAAACGGTTTGCCGCGAAAACGGTAGCGGTAAAGCGCCACGGCGGTCAGCGAGCCAATCAGCGTCGCGAACGTTGCCGACAGCACCGCCATCGTCAGCGAGTGCTGCGCCGCCTGCAGCAGGCTGTCGTTATTCATCAACAGGCTGTACCACTGGGTGGAAAAGCCCTGCCAGTTGATGCCAAAGCGTGAGCTGTTAAAGGAATTGACGATCAAAATAATGATCGGGATATAAAGGTAAGCGTAAATGGCGGTCATAAAACCGCCGCGCAGCAGTCGACCGATCATTCGAGCTCCACCTTCTTATTCAGCAATCGCGCGGCGCGCCAGTAAACCAGCAGCATCAGCCCCATCACGATGGTCAGCGTGATGCTGGTTGCCGACCCAAACGGCCAGTCGCGGATGTTCAGAAACTGGCTCTTAATCACGTTGCCGACCAGCAGGTTTTTTGCGCCGCCCATCAAATCCGAGACGTAGAACAGCCCCATCGCTGGAAGCATCACCAGCAAACAACCGGCGACAATCCCCGGCATCGTCAGCGGAATAATGATGCGTATAAAGGTTTGTAGCTTGTTGGCACCCAAGTCTTTTGCTGCTTCCAGCAGCGGTTTCTCGAGCTTTTCGATACTGGAGTAGAGCGGCATCACCATAAACGGCAGCAGAATGTAGACCAGCCCGATAATCACCGCGCCGGGGGTAAACATAATGCGCAGCGGCGTATCGATAACGCCCAGCCACAGCAGGAACTCGTTAAGATACCCTTTGGTGCTGAGGAAAATTTTCAGCCCATAGATGCGGATCAGCGAGTTAGTCCAGAAAGGGACAATCAGCAAAAACAGCAGTAACGGGCGCGCCTTTGCGGGCAGTTTCGCCAGAAACCAGGCAAACGGGTAGCCCAGCGCCAGACACGCCAGCGTGGCGATAAACGCCATGTTGAGCGAGTGCAGCAGCACGTCGAAATAGAGCGGATCGAGCAGCCTGGTGTAGTTATCCAGCGTGAAGACCAGTTTGACGAAGTTTGCGTCGTCGCGGGTCAAAAAGCTGGTGGCGATAATCATCAGGTTGGGTAGAAAAACAAACAGTACAAGCCAACCGACGATGGTCGCGATCACGCCATTCTGGAATTTACTTGTACTCTTCATCAGCCAGTACGACCTCCCAACTCTCTACCCAGTTGATGGCCATTTTCTGGTCCAGCGAATGGTCAAAATCCGGATCGTCTTCATTAAAGAACTCGCTGACCATCACCATCTTGCCGTTTTCCAGCTCGACCATCGATTCCAGCGTCATCCCTTTATAGTTACGTTCGCGCACATAGCCAATTAGCCCTTCGGCTTCGGCAATATCATGGATCTCTTCGACGCGCAGATCTTCCGGGCGCAGCAGCACGTTCAACTGCTGACCTTTTTCCACCGCGAAGTTGACATAGATATTGCACTCGCGGCCTTCGACATTTGCCCGCACACGGCTGTCGTCCATACGCTCAATTACCGTGGCGCTGAAGATATTGATTTCGCCAATAAAGCTGGCGACAAACAGGTTTTTCGGCTCTTCATAAATTTCGCGCGGCGTGCCGTCCTGCTCGATGCGCCCGTCGCGCATCACCACGATACGATCCGACATGGTCAGCGCTTCTTCCTGATCGTGGGTTACAAAGACAAAAGTAATACCGAGTTTACGCTGCAACGCTTTCAGTTCGTTCTGCATCTGCTTGCGCAGCTTATAATCGAGCGCGGAGAGGGACTCATCCAGCAGCAGTAAGCGCGGTTTATTCACCACCGCGCGGGCAATGGCGACACGCTGTTGCTGGCCGCCAGAAAGCTGGTGTGGTTTACGCTGGGCGAAAGCATCAAGCTGCACCATGCGCAGCGCTTCGGTGACGCGCGGGGTAATTTCTTGCGCCGGGGTTTTTTGCATCCGCAGGCCAAATGCCACGTTCTCGAACACGGTCATATGCGGGAAGAGGGCGTAACTTTGAAAAACGGTATTCACATGGCGATGTTCTGCCGGAACGTGGGTGATATCCTGGGCATCAAGATGAATATGGCCGACATCAACGCTTTCCAGCCCGGCGATCAGGCGCAGAACCGTGGTTTTACCGCAGCCAGAAGGGCCAAGCAGCGTCAGAAATTCGCCGTTATTGATGGTGAGATTAAAATCAGAAATGACATTTTTGCCATCAAAGCTTTTGCGAATACCGGCCAGTTGCACCAGCGGTGAACGCGAACGCGATTGTGTGTTCAATTATTTACTCTGTCCCGTGTTTGCGCATCAAAAGTGATATCCGATGCGGGGTTTGTGATGAACCACCTTCAGGGTTGTGCACGATTTAAGGGCTGGCATTCTACGGCAAACCCATGAAATCGCCAATTGTTGTTCTCTTTTGTCCGCGCAACACCACATGTTCTCAACAATACTGACTACGCCGCGCGCAATTTTGAAAATATTGCCGTTTACGGGGTAAAAGTGACCTGACGCAATATTTGTCTTTTCGCGCTTACTGATAATGTTGTGACATTTTGTAGGGGGGCTTCATGGACAAATTATTAGAGCGTTTTTTGCAGTACGTTTCTCTGGATACTCAATCAAAGCCCGGCGTCCGCCAGGTGCCGAGCACAGACGGCCAATGGAAGCTCCTGCGTTTACTTCAGAACCAACTGGAAGAGATGGGGCTGGAAAATGTGACATTAAGCGATAAAGGCACGGTGATGGCGAAACTGCCGTCGAATGTGCAAACGCCAGTTCCGGCCATCGGTTTTATTTCTCATGTCGACACCTCGCCGGATTACAGCGGCAAGAATGTTAACCCGCAAATCGTTGAAAACTATCGCGGCGGCGATATTGCGCTGGGCATTGGCGATGAGATCCTCTCGCCGGTGATGTTCCCGGTGCTGCACCAGATGCTGGGCCAGACGTTGATCACCACCGACGGCAAAACGCTGCTTGGCGCGGACGACAAAGCCGGCGTCGCCGAAATCATGACCGCGCTGGCGGTGCTGAAAAAGAAAAATATTCCGCATGGCGACATTTGTGTCGCCTTCACGCCGGATGAAGAAGTGGGCAAAGGGGCGAAGCATTTTGACGTCGAGAAATTCGGCGCGAAATGGGCCTATACCGTTGATGGCGGCGGGGTGGGCGAACTGGAGTTTGAGAACTTCAACGCGGCGTCGGTGAACATAAAAATTGTTGGCAATAACGTGCATCCCGGCACGGCGAAAGGGGTGATGGTTAACGCCTTGACGCTCGCCAGCAAAATTCACGCGCTGGTGCCGGAAGAGGAGAGCCCGGAACAGACCGAGGGCTACGAAGGTTTCTATCATCTCACCAGCATTAAAGGCACGGTTGATCGCGCCGACATGCACTACATCATCCGCGATTTTGACCGCAAAAACTTCGAAGCGCGTAAACGTAAGATGATGGAGATCGCCAAAAAAGTTGGCAAGGGTCTGCATCCGGACTGCTATATCGAACTGGTGATTGAAGACAGCTACTACAATATGCACGAGAAAGTGGTCGAGTTTCCGCACATTCTGGACGTGGCGCAACAGGCCATGCGCGACTGCGATATTGAGCCGGATCTGAAACCGATCCGCGGCGGCACTGATGGGGCGCAGCTGTCGTTTATGGGATTACCCTGTCCGAACCTGTTTACCGGCGGCTATAACTACCACGGCAAACATGAGTTTGTAACGCTGGAAGGTATGGAGAAAGCGGTGCAGGTGATTGTACGCATCGCCGAACTGACCGCCAAAGCTGAGTAAACCTTCTCTCATTGCCCGGTAGCAAACGCCGCCGGGCAATCTCAGGCATTAATCTTCAAAGAACCAGTAACCGCTGTTAACCAGCGCCGCCAGCATGGCGAGGAACGAGGGATCTTCCAGCGCATCGCCGAGCAGCTCTCCCGTCAGCACGATATGGCTGGCGAGTGCCTCCTGCGCCGGGCGGTGCGGGGAGTTGATCCGCTCGCCGTTGGCGAACACATCTTCACCGATGCGCAATACGCGCAAGCCGCCAAGGCGCACCAGTTTGTCGCCTTGTTGCAGCGCATCGTAAATCTCATCCGGTTGATAAGGCGGCTCTGGCGGCGCGACATCCAGTTCGTGGCGTGACTGGGAGATAAATTCGCCCATCCACTCCCTGAACTGCTCCGGTTGATTAATCAGCTCCAGCATCATTCCGCGCAGTTTATCCAGTTCGTGCGGCAAAATATCCGCCGGATGGTCGCGCAACTGTACGTCTGGATCGCTGTAACGCTGGCTGCCGAGCTCACGTTGCAGAACATAATCGGCGAAACCACTGATTAGCTCGCGACCGCTTGGCGCGCGAAAGCCCACCGAGTAGTTCAATGAATTTTCCAGCGAATAGCCTTCGTGCGGGAATCCTGGCGGAATATAGAGGATATCGCCCGGCTCCATCTCTTCATCAATAATGGCTTCGAACGGATCGACCTGAAGCAGATCCGGGTGCGGACAGTGCTGCTTGAGCGGCGTTTTATCGCCGACGCGCCAGCGGCGACGGCCGGTTCCCTGAATAATAAACACATCATACTGATCGAGATGCGGACCAACCCCGCCGCCGGGCACTGAGAATGAGATCATTAGATCGTCGGTGCGCCAGTCGGGCAAAACGCGGAATGGGCGCATCAGCGCTGCGGCCGGCTGATGCCAGTGGTTCACCGCCTGCACCAGCAGTGACCAGTTGTTCTCGCCGAGGTGATCGTAACTTTCAAAAGGACCGTGCCCGACCTGCCATTTGCCATCAAGGTGGCTAACCAGCCGGCTGTCTACTTCATTTTCCATTGCCAGCCCTGCCAGCTCATCGGGGCTTATCGGGTCGACGAAATTCTTAATGCCACGCTTCAGCACCACCGGGCGTTTTTGCCAGTAGCGTTGAATAAAGTCTGGCCAGTTTATCTCTACGTGATATTCCATATGCGTTTCCGGCAAATAATCAGTGGCTGAATAAAGGATCATAGTAATGCTGATATGTCATTTTGTCTGCGTAACGATGTGACATAAAAGTAAAAAGGAGCCATATGGCTCCTTTTTGTTCTTTTTGCCCGCGCTGTGACGGTGAAGGATTAATCATTGCCCGCCATCGTCTGCTGACGGCCAAAAATAACTTCCATTTTCGCACCACCGAGCAGGCTTTCATCGGTCAGGATCTGCCCTTCGTACTGATCAACAATTTCTCGCGCCACAGCAAGCCCAACCCCCTGGCCGGGGCGTAACGTGTCGGCGCGCTGCCCGCGATCAAACACCATCTCACGTTTCGCCGCAGGAATTCCCGGCCCGTCATCTTCCACCAGAATATGCAGCGTATCATCGCTTTGCCGGGCAGAGACTTCGACAAACTCCAGGCAGTATTTGCAGGCGTTATCCAGCACGTTACCCATCACTTCCATAAAGTCGTTTTTCTCACCGACGAAACTGATTTCCGGTGAAATATCGAGCGTAATATTGACGCCTTTGCGCTGATAAACTTTATTCAGCGCTGAGGTGAGGCTGTCGAGCAAGGGAGCGACCGGGTGCAGTTCCCGGCTGAGCAAACCACTGGAACCGCGCATGGTTGCCCGGTGCAGGTAGTAACCAATTTGCTGGGATATCCGGCTGATTTGCTCCAGCATCACCGGTTCAGCGTCGCTGACGGTCATTTTCTCGCCGCGCAGCGATCGCAGGGTACTTTGCAGCACCGCTAACGGCGTTTTCAGGCTGTGAGTCAGATCGGTGAGAGTGGTGCGGTATTTGTCGTACCGTTCGCGTTCGCTTTTTAACAACCGGTTGAGGTTGCTCACCAGGCTGGTGAGTTCGCGGGTGGTTTCCGGATTGAGCTGCTCACGATGGTGCTCTTCCAGCTCGCGCACTTCGCGCGCCAGATCTTCAATGGGCCGCAAGCTCCACCACGCCGCCAGCCACAACAACGGCACGACTAACAGCAGGTTGGCGGCGAGCACGTAAACGAACCAGCTCCACACCATATAAGAGCGTTTAAGCTCAATGGGGATGGTATCGACCACCACAATGGTTAACTGCGGCATGTGCGCCGTTGCCGGGTAGATATTCACTGCGACCGAGTGCGTCATCTCGGAGCTGCTGTCATCATCGCGGATCTCTTTCAGCTTCTGGGCAACCGAGTGGTCGTCATCAATCAGCGTACTACTGTTATCGACATCGGCTTCTATCTCATGAAAGCCGTTAGCGGTAAGCCAGTCCGGCTCAATGAGATTTTGCAGCCACGGTACGTCTTTCTGCGACCAGATAAGATTACCCTGCTGATCGTAAATCAGCGCCACCGTCGGGCTTTGCAAATTGAGGGTGTCAGGCAGATCCACACTGAGTCTATGGTTATCCCAGTGCGCCAGGGTATAAAACAGGTTGCTTTCGCCACGCAGCAGGCGAAAGGTCGTTTTGTCGAAGCTGACGCTATAACCCACCAGCGCCACCATACCGTAGGCCAGAGAAAGCACCATCACGACGGCGGCCGTGGCGAGTAAAAAACGAACCCGCAGAGAAAGCGGCAGAAAATGCCGCAGCAGCCGTCTCATTTCGGCAGTTCGAACAGGTAGCCCTGGCCGCGCACGGTGGTGATAACGTCGTCAGGATAGAGCGTCTGGATCTTCTTACGTAACCGCCCCATTAATACGTCGATGGTGTGGCTTTCACGCAGCTCGGCGTCGGGGTAAAGCTGTAGCATCAGCGAATCTTTGCTGACCACTTTGCCACTGTTGCGGATAAGCGTTTCCATAATGGTGTATTCGAAAGCGGTGAGTTTTACCACGTCGTCATTAATGGAGAGTTCACGGCGGGAGAGATCGACCTGGAACGGCGGCATGGAGATCAACTGAGATGCGAGGCCGCTGTTGCGGCGCATCAGCGCCTGGATACGCGCGACCACTTCTTCAATGTGGAACGGTTTGGTGACGTAGTCATCTGCACCGGCACTCAACACTTCCACTTTGTCCTGCCAGCCTTCGCGTGCGGTAAGCACCAGTACCGGCAGCGTGACGTCATGGCTGCGCCAGCGGCGGATCAGCGACAGACCATCTTCATCCGGCAAGCCGAGATCGACAATGGCGATGTCCGGCAGGTGTTCGTTAAGAAAGTAATCCGCTTCCTTTGCATCTTCTGCGGCGTCGACCTGATGTCCTAACTCCTGCAACTGAACCTTTAAATGGTGACGCAACAGAGCATTATCTTCCACAACGAGTACGCGCATCGTCAGAACTCTCCATATATTTTTGATATAAATAGTTTAACGCTGATTGTGGTGCGCAGGGGATAAACATTTCTTAAACCGGGGGAGAAAGAAACCCTCTTTCGCGGCGGAAAGAGGGCTAACAGCAACGGCGGGGGATTATTTCAACTCATCAACCATAGTGATGGCACGACCAATGTAGTTGGCCGGGGTCATCGCTTTCAGGCGCTCTTTTTCGTTTTCCGGCAGCGCCAGGCTGTCGATAAACTGCTTCATGCCTTCGGCATCAACGCGTTTACCACGCGTCAGCTCTTTCAGTTTTTCGTACGGTTTTTCGATGCCGTAGCGGCGCATTACGGTCTGGATCGGCTCGGCCAGCACTTCCCAGTTATGATCCAGCTCGTCGAGCAGGCGGTCGCGGTTCACTTCCAGTTTGCTCACGCCTTTCAGCGTCGACTGGTAAGCGATCAGCGCATAACCCACGCCAACGCCCAGGTTACGCAATACGGTGGAGTCGGTCAGATCCCGCTGCCAGCGGGAAACCGGCAATTTGCTGGCCAGGTGCTGCAACACGGCGTTGGACAGCCCAAGGTTGCCTTCTGAGTTTTCAAAGTCGATCGGGTTAACTTTGTGCGGCATGGTTGAAGAACCAATTTCGCCGGCGATGGTTTTCTGCTTGAAGTGGTTCAGCGCGATGTAACCCCACACGTCACGGTCGAAATCGATGAGGATGGTGTTGAAACGCGCCATGCAGTCAAACAGCTCGGCAATATAGTCATGCGGCTCAATCTGCGTGGTGTACGGGTTCCACTGAATACCCAGCGAGGTGACAAACTCTTCGCTGAACTGATGCCAGTCCACTTCCGGGTAAGCGGCGATATGGGCGTTGTAGTTGCCGACTGCGCCGTTGATTTTGCCCAGAATTTCCACCTGGTTAAGCTGGCGGAACTGGCGTTCCATGCGGTAAGCCACGTTCGCCATCTCTTTACCCAGGGTCGACGGCGTTGCCGGCTGGCCGTGAGTACGGGAGAGCAGGGGGATATCACGGTACTGAACGGCCAGATCTTTTACCGCCTCGATGATCTTGCGCCAGTACGGCAGGATCACCTCGTCGCGCGCGGTTTTCAGCATCAGCGCGTGAGACAGGTTGTTGATGTCTTCTGAGGTGCAAGCGAAGTGGATAAATTCAGACACGGCGTGCAGCGCCGGGATATCAGCCACTTTCTCTTTCAGGAAATACTCCACCGCTTTTACGTCGTGGTTGGTGGTGCGTTCGATGGTTTTGATGCGCGCGGCATCTTCTTCGTTGAAGTCCTCAATGATTTTATCGAGGTAACCGTTTGCGTCGGCAGCAAAAGCAGGAACTTCCTTGATCGCCGCGTGGGTCGCCAGTTTTTGCAGCCAGCGTACTTCAACCTGAACGCGAAATTTCAGCAAACCGAATTCGCTGAAGATGCCACGCAGTGCGCTGACTTTATCGCCGTAACGTCCATCGACAGGGGAAACGGCGGTCAGGGAGGATAATTCCATAAGTCACAACTCCGGGAGGTTAACAATGAGCGAGAATGTGTTTGGCCTGCGTCGACAGGCGATTTCGGGAAAACATTAACTGTAGACGACCGCCGCCAACCTGGTGCCACAGCACCGCAGCGCGGATACCGGCCAGCAAGGTGGCGCGGACTTTCGCCTGCACCTGCGGGCTTTGCAGCACGGCAGGCGAGCCGGTGACCTGAATACGCGGTCCCAGCGGGCTGATAACGTCGACATAGATGGCGGCCATCGCGCTAAGCAGGGTTTCTGACTGCAGGTCAAAATGCTCAAGCTGGCGTTGTAAGCCAGCAATGCGGTTACCGAGCGTCTCCATCGCGCCTTTGCTGGCAGCGAGCTTACGCTCCAGCACCATCATACTGAGCGTGTAGCGGGTCAGCTCACCGTTGAGACCCTGGCGGTTGCTGGCGTTCAGCACGCCGAGCAGCGTTTCCAGCCCGGTGCGCAGGTTGGTTTCGCTGCCGCCAAAGACGCCTAAGGTGGAGTCTGGATTCAGGTCGATTACGCTATTTAACGAGACATGCAGCGCGTCAGCGTCACAGTGTCCCTGGTGCGCCAGTTGCTGCACCAGACGAGCCGACTGGCAAATTCCCGCCAGCGCCAGGGTAATATCGTAATAGTTCTTCGCCACACTCACTCCTTTATCTGCCCGTCAACACATCGTTGCTGCGGGCGTTGGCCAGTCCGGTTGTGCAAAAGGTCTTTTAAAGGGGCAGCGGCAGACGCTGCTCAATAATTCCGCCACCGAGGCACACTTCGCCCAGGTAGAATACCGCTGATTGCCCCGGTGTAACCGCGGCAACCGGTTCATCGAAGCGCACATCAATGCGATCATCATCCAGCGCGGTAACCGTGCAGGGAATATCTTCCTGGCGATAACGCGTTTTTACCGTGCAGCGCAGCGTGCCTTGCAGCGGCTCGCGATCAACCCAGTGCAACTGTTGCGCAATCAGCCCGACAGACATCAGGCGCGGGTGATCATGTCCCTGGGCGACAATCAGGATATTGTTTTCAACATCTTTATCGACCACGTACCACGGTTCTTCGCTGCCTTCTTTGGTCCCGCCGATGCCCAGCCCTTTACGCTGGCCGAGCGTGTGATACATCAGCCCCTGGTGCTCGCCGATCTCTTCACCGTCAACGGTGAGGATTTTACCCGGCTGGGCGGGCAGATAGCGGCCAAGGAATTCGCGGAATTTACGCTCGCCAATAAAGCAGATACCGGTCGAGTCTTTTTTCTTCGCCGTCACCAAACCCAGTTCTTCGGCGATTTTACGCACCTGCGGCTTTTCAAGTTCGCCGACCGGGAACAGACTTTGCGCGATCTGCTCATGACCGAGCGTATAAAGGAAGTAGCTCTGATCCTTATTGCCATCGAGACCGCGCAGAAGACGGCTTTTGCCGTCAACGTCGGCGCGGCGCACATAGTGGCCGGTGGCAATATAGTCAGCGCCCAAATCTTCGGCGGCGAACTCAAGGAAGGCTTTGAATTTGATCTCTTTGTTGCACAGGATATCCGGGTTCGGCGTGCGTCCGGCTTTATATTCAGCCAGGAAATGCTCGAACACGTTGTCCCAGTATTCTGCAGCGAAATTGACAGTGTGAAGCTCAATACCGAGCTTGTCGCAAACGGCCTGCGCGTCGGCAAGATCCGCCGCCGCAGTGCAGTATTCCTCGCCGTCATCCTCTTCCCAGTTCTTCATGAACAGGCCTTCCACCTTGTAACCTTGTTGTTGCAACAGGTAAGCGGAAACGGAAGAGTCGACACCGCCGGACATGCCGACGATCACTTTTTTTGGGCTATCAGACATAGAATACTCGCGACTAAGAACTTCAGGGCGGCGTATTCTAGCACGGGCTGGCGGCTCAGGCATCCCCTGTAAACGGCCAGTTAAATTCTGCGATGGTTTCCAGCGGCAGGCGCTTGCCCGTCTGGTAGCAGCGAATGCTCTCCGCAACCAGCGGCGAACGCAGGTTTGAGGCGTTGAGGATCTCGTCGGCGGTGACCCAGTGGCAGCAATCGATGTCGCTGTCATGCGGCTCAGTGGCGCACATTTCGTTAAGCTCGACGGCAAACAAAAAACGCAGGAATGGGGTGCGATCCGGTGCCAGCCATTGGTGCATGCGGATAAAATGCTGCGGCTCGGCGTGAATGCCGGTCTCTTCCCACAGCTCACGCTTTGCTGCTTGCAGCAGGGTTTCGTCGGCTTCGAGGTGGCCTGCGGGTTGATTCCACAGCGCCTTGCCGCGAATGGTTTCTTCAACGACCAGAAATTTACCCTGCGCGTGTACCACGCAAGCGACAGTCACATGGGGTTTAAACATCATAGCCTCCCTGATTAAGCGTCACGCCATTCGCCTGTAGCGAGATTATCCAGCGTGTAGTTTCCCATAGCGTAGCGGATGAGGCGCAGGGTAGGGAAGCCAACATGCGCAGTCATGCGCCGCACCTGTCGGTTACGTCCCTCATACAGGGTGATTTTCAGCCAGGCTGTCGGAATCGATTTGCGCTCGCGAATCGGCGGATTACGTGGCCACAACCAGCCCGGCTCCTCGACGCGTTCAACGCCTGCTGGCAATGTCGGACCGTCGTTCAGTGTCACCCCGGTACGCAGCGCTTCAATTGCATCCGGTGTCGGTTCTCCTTCCACCTGCACGTAATAGATTTTGCCGGTACGTTTGCCCGGCTGCGTCAGGCTTGCCTGTAATGCGCCGTCATTTGTCAGCACCAGCAGCCCTTCGCTGTCGCGATCCAGGCGGCCTGCGGCGTAAACACCCTGTACCGGAATAAAATCTTTTAGCGTGCTGCGTCCGGCTTCGTCGGTGAATTGCGGCAAAACATCGTAGGGTTTATTGAACAGAATCACGCGTTTTGGTTGGTTTTGTGGTTCAGACCTGGTGGCTTGTCGTGAGCTGAATCGCTTAAGGCGGTGATTTCTAAAAGAAGTTTTGTTCATGGTATTTTCAGTAGTTATCAATTGCCGCATTATAGCTGAATCACGATTGCCTTTCATGGAGCCTGAGTATCGGTTAGTATGTTCGGGCTCATTACAATTCATTAACAAAAACGGTTTGCTCTGTGTGAATCACGTAACAGGTGAGCGGACGCAGTCTGAGCGCCCCGGCATGAAGTCAGCGAGCAAACAACCAGAAGCGCTCGAAGGAGAGGTGAATGGAAAGCAAAGTAGTTGTTCCGGCGGAAGGTAAAAAGATCACCCTGCAAAATGGCAAGCTCAACGTTCCGAATAATCCGATTATCCCGTTCATTGAAGGTGACGGTATCGGCGTGGACGTGACCCCGGCGATGCTGAAAGTGGTGGATGCCGCCGTGGAGAAAGCCTATAAGGGCGAGCGTAAAATTTCCTGGATGGAAATTTATACCGGTGAGAAATCTACCCATGTTTACGGCCAGGACGTCTGGCTGCCGCCTGAAACACTTGATCTGATTCGTGATTATCGCGTTGCGATTAAAGGCCCCCTGACCACGCCAGTTGGCGGCGGCATTCGTTCCCTGAACGTTGCGCTGCGCCAGGAACTGGATCTGTACATCTGCCTGCGCCCGGTACGTTACTACGAGGGCACGCCGAGCCCGGTAAAACACCCGGAACTGACCGACATGGTCATCTTCCGTGAAAACTCAGAAGATATTTACGCGGGTATCGAGTGGAAAGCCGACTCTGCCGATGCAGAGAAAGTGATCAAATTCCTGCGTGAAGAGATGGGCGTGAAGAAAATTCGCTTCCCGGAACATTGCGGTATTGGCATCAAACCGTGCTCCGAAGAAGGCACCAAGCGCCTGGTGCGCGCCGCGATTGAATACGCAATCACTAACGACCGTGATTCTGTAACGCTGGTGCACAAAGGCAACATCATGAAGTTCACCGAAGGCGCGTTCAAAGACTGGGGCTACCAGCTGGCGCGCGAAGAGTTCGGCGGCGAGCTGATCGATGGCGGCCCATGGCAGAAAATCAAGAACCCGAAAACCGGCAAAGAGATCATCATTAAAGATGTGATTGCCGATGCGTTCCTGCAACAGATCCTGCTGCGCCCGGCAGAATACGACGTTATCGCTTGTATGAACCTGAACGGTGACTACATCTCCGACGCCCTGGCGGCGCAGGTTGGCGGTATCGGTATCGCTCCTGGTGCGAACATTGGCGACGAGTGCGCGCTGTTCGAAGCGACTCACGGCACGGCGCCGAAGTACGCAGGTCAGGACAAAGTGAACCCGGGTTCAGTGATCCTTTCTGCGGAAATGATGCTGCGTCACATGGGTTGGGTTGAAGCGGCTGACCTGATCGTCAAAGGCATGAGCGGCGCGATTAACGCCAAAACCGTGACCTACGATTTCGAACGTCTGATGGAAGGCGCTAAACTGCTGAAATGCTCAGAGTTTGGCGACGCGATTATCGCGAACATGTAATCCGCCTTGCGGGTTAAACAAGAACGGGAGCCGGATGGTTCCCGTTTTTTTTATGGACTGCAAAAAATCTTCCCCAAAACTGGACAGAAATTAATCCCTTTTCGTACTGACAATTGTCCAGTCTTTACCGCGATCGTCATTATATTTATCGGTCATTTTTCTTGATTTATGACCCAATAAATTCTTCGTACAAAATTCTTATGCCTAAAATCCGGATTATATTTCTCACCAGCGCGTTACCAGATGTGAGATAAAAAGTGCTGTTGGAATCGCACGATCAGTAGGCATTTCCCTCACCCGGCAGGACCCAACACCATACATTTGGAACTTGCCAGCAAATCATTGAGGCATGCTGTTAAGTTTCTCTCTTAATTCTAGTATTTTATTGTAGTATTCAGTACCTTGCTTAATCTGCTGCAGATGTCTATCAACCATCTGGCTGAAAGAACGCCCTTGCTTATTCACTGGGTTAGGGTTAGCTCCGTGCTCCAGCAAAAAGTCAACTTTATCCAAATCGGCTTTAAAAAAAGCGTCAACAAGCGGAGTATTACCCAAGGTATCTAGGATATTTACATCGGCACCCCGTTCTATTAACAATGCAAGCGTGCCTGTATTTTTTGAATTTAATGCTGAGAAAATAAGAGGAACATTTAATAATTTATCGCGAGAATTTGGATCAAGCCCGCCGTCGATAAGCGCTTTAAGCCAGATATCTTTATCTCCCATCGCCATCATTTGTGCAGGAGTGCCTGGCATATTCG
Organism: Kosakonia sacchari SP1; assembly: GCF_000300455.3. Classification (NCBI taxonomy): domain Bacteria; kingdom Pseudomonadati; phylum Pseudomonadota; class Gammaproteobacteria; order Enterobacterales; family Enterobacteriaceae; genus Kosakonia; species Kosakonia sacchari. The sequence continues at coordinate 2,849,407 of NZ_CP007215.2, read as the reverse complement.
GTTGAGCTTGCTGGGGATCTGCACCAGCGCGTACAAGCTCGGTGACAATATCTAACCTTTTTTGAGCGTTGCCGTTATACATGGCCTCATTAAGCGCAAAAAAAAGCAGAGTCAGTTGTTCATTTCCTGGGGTGTTCAGATCAGTCACTTTTGACAGTCGAAGAACTGATTCACTGTCTGCAACCTGGATAGCCTTAGCCAGAATCAGTTGCGGGCCAGAAAAATATTTTTCAGGTTCTACCTTTTTCATATCATTACACGCCGATAAAAAAACAAACAGAAAAGAAAAAAGCATCACGGATGCGAGTTTTTTCATGCTAAACCCTACTTTTAATGATTCTAATATCCTCATCCTTTTGTACCTCAATGCAGTCTATTACCTGTACCATACCGTGTTTGTCCAGCATGCTTCCAGTACCGCCAGCAAGCTCGGTTGGTTTACCTATCGCATTAGGTAACATATTTGAAGCGCCTGCTTTTAGTGCAAAAAGGGATGTGTCAAAATTCGCATCTGCCAGATCCTCAATGCTCACTTCCTGAATTTTAGTCAGCATCTCTCCATTAACTCTGTAGGCGGATATTGCAGAGCCATCACCCATAAGTTGGGCACCATATTTTTCAACCGTATCGTGATTGAGCCCTGCGGCATTGAATGTCCACGTTTGCTGACCGCTGGCCATCCCGGCTGCAGAAGCTAGTCCACCGCCAAGAGAATGACCAGCTATGTCAATTTTGCTAGCATTTTCTGCAATCATGCGACCAATATTTACTGCTTTTTCATAATATGATGAGTTAAAGCCTGCTCCCTGAGCAAAGTTATTGCCCCAGTCGGCCATTTTATCTGGTCGCGTCCCTCTGAAAACAACTGTTGGATTCATATCATCTCCAAAGACATATGTGTCAGGGGCATAAACGCGACTAAAAAAATTGGGGTCAACCGACTCGTCAAACAACATCTCGCGTTTTAAGCCAAGAGAGGACAATGCATTCTCATCATTACTTATATCAACCCACCCCTCAGGCACATCCGGCATAGATTCGAGAGCATTTATGGGCTGTCCCGCACGTCCATAAATATTCTGCGCAAGCTTAGCCTTTTCAACCGCCACATTATTTTCTGCCAGCCGGTTAGCTGCGGTCTGCGCATCGGGATACACGCTACGCTGGCCTTTACTGATGAGATTTTTTCTCTCCTGCCAACGCTCGGCTTTTGTGAGCGGGCGAGTGGGCCCATCCATTCGGCTACGACGGCCGCCACCCGAGCTGGGTTCTTCACCTCGCATGGGTGAATTAGTGCGCGTAAATTGCCCTTGAGGAATATCTGTTGGAGGGGGGCGTTTTCCGAATGTACTGACCATTTCTTCATATCGGCGGGTGATAGAGCTGACAGGATAAGTAACGGACAGGCTCGTCGAAAAAAGCTGAAGGCGTCCTTCATTATCAATAAAGAACAGGGCTGTCACCGGGGACCACAAACGGAAACTGTCATCAATAGCCACCATAGTGCCACATTCAAGATCGACTGCAACGGCAGTACGTATATCCCGACCAGACTGATTGGGATTTGCGCCGCTACGTGAGCGAAGCGTGTCCTGACGGCTTAGCATCGTGCTTACCGAAGAGGGAGGCATCATTCTGATTCTTTGCAATGCAAGTTGAGGGTGGATAATGAATGAAAACCGCCACGGAGCGACTTTATCCTCAAAAATATACGTCAATGACATGTAATTTGTCATGATATCGGCTCCCGGTTCACGCCATTCCATTTACGGGTATGCATTGTTCTCCAGAAGAGAAATAATTGCTCTGCGGGACGGAGGCCGCAGTCTGGTCGCTGGCAAACTCCTGCCCGGTCGGATAAAGAAGTATATAAATTCGAAATTTACAGTAATGACGCCAAAAGTCGCCTACCAAGACCAGTGGGTATGGATACGGGGGATCCACATACACGCAAACAGCATCAGTACCTGGTTCGGCTATTTCCTGGTAAGTGTTATGGGGACGTTTGGTCGGCTCGGAAGAATTTGAGTCCTCGCGCCAGAGCCCATGAAAATGGGTTAAACGGACTCCCACGAAGCGAACAGCTACTTACGATAAGTCGTGTTATCGCAGGTTTATGCACTGGTTTATAAGCGCATGTTGGTCAAACCCGACGCATAAGCGACAGGCTATGTTGTGCCAAAAAGTGGCTATCAAACCCCAAAAACAACTTTTAACAATCACGGGTTATCAGTCAGCACAAATTCAATGTATCAAAAGCAAAGATCGGTTATTTGTTAATTTTATCTATACAATAACAATGATCTTATTAACCAACATAGCGCCACATGGGCTGGGTTGAAGCGGCTGACCTGATCGTCAAAGGCATGAGCGGCGCGATTAACGCCAAAACCGTGACCTACGATTTCGAACGTCTGATGGAAGGCGCTAAGCTGCTGAAATGCTCAGAGTTTGGCGACGCGATTATCGCGAACATGTAATCCGCCTCGCGGTTTAAACAAGAACGGGAGCCGGATGGTTCCCGTTTTTTTATGGTTATATATCAGCCTAATTAAAAATAAGCATCCGCTATATGGTTGAGGTAATAAACATTATTTATTCTAATAATGTGTGCTCACTTTTGAGGTATAAAGATCATGTTTAAACGTCGCACTCTTAAGGCTGCATTTGCGGCGGTGATTTCGTTGGCCCTATTTTCCGCGCCTGTGTTCGCAAATCCTGGAAACGGAAACGGAAACGGAAACGGAAATGGAAATGGAAACGGCGGTAATGGCAATAGCGGTAACCATGCTAATAAAGGTAATAACCCTTCCTCTGATGAGCAGGTTAACCGTAAAAACTATGGAAAGCCGGACCATGTTGAGTCAGATATCAGTGTCTCGCGCGCCCGGTCTCTTGCAGTCAACTACGGCCTGACCGGCTATCAGTCTCTCCCGCCGGGGATTGCGAAAAATCTTGCCCGTGGCAAACCTTTGCCTCCGGGAATTGCGAAAAAAGCAGTACCGGCATCCATGCTTGGTCAGTTGCCTTATTATCCCGGTTATGAGTGGCGCATTGTCGGAAACGATCTGGTTCTGGTCGCGCTGAGCACCGCTATTGTTACCGCGATCATCAACGGTGTTTTTGATTAACACGGCTCGCGTTTTACCTTCAAGGCCTCGCAATGTGCGGGGCTTTTTTATACGCAAAAAAAGAAAGTCATGAATTCTGTGAATGTTTAATAAGGTCGTTTTGCTATTGGAATTTGCCAGAAGAAAAGGCAACGATTGAAATTATCTTCTGCTGCTCAGTGAGTGCTACGTTTAGCACGATGACAGACGAGTAAAATACTTTTTTGACTTAAGGTAAATCCAGACCGCCGGAATATAATTGCCAGTCGCTATTTGTTAGATTGTCCTCGTTTATAAGACAAGCCTTACAAAAGGAAGATGATGAAAATTAACGCCGAACATGCGTTGCTATTGGTGACGTCATTATTACTCCTGGGTTGTACACAGACCGGTTCTGCAACGCAGCGCGCAGAGGCGAACGCTGAAGTTGATAATATGTTTGCCGGGTATAAAGGGACACAGGCAACTGCGGCGGAAAGCGATATCAACCACTATGCAGGGCAGATCAAATCGGCAATTGAGAACCACCTTTTTGAGGCGGGTCGTTACGCCGGAAAATCCTGTACGCTACAAATCAGGCTTGCTGAGAATGGCGCATTAGAAGATGCGCAGCAGACAGGCGGCGATCCTGCACTCTGCCGCGCGGGTATTACCGCTATCAGGCAAGCGAGACTCCCGAAACCGCCTTCCCCGGCTGCTTATGCGGCCTTCAAAAACGCGACGCTGGAATTCAAGCTCTAATGGGTAATACAAGTGAGCACAGATAAGCGGCACACGACTGCCAGTGCAAGGGGGAAAATTACTCCTGCACCAGCCACATGTCCGACTCTTCAAACATCTCCTCAAGCATACGGTTGAGCTTTTCACGATCGCTTTTGCTGGCGTCGCTGTTGAGGCCATTGGCCTGCATCGGTTTTACGCGCACATCAGCATCAGGAAAGATGCGACGCACACGTTTAGTCAGTTCTTCGAGGATAATCTCTTTAGCGCCGGGTAAACCCGCAACATTACGCTTGTCATAAACCAGTTCAACAAACACAAGGCAGCCCTTTTCACTGTTTTTTCGTACAGCACTTATACTGGATGAAAAGCCAGTATTCAAGTGAAGAATCCTTTTTCGTTCAACGAAGGTAAGATATTTGGGCCGCAGTGGAAGGCGTTGCACAAAAAATCCCGCACGAGGCGGGATGGTAGGCGAGGTTAATTGACGCTTTTTTTCTTTTTAAAGTTCTCATCGTTTATCACATGCTGGAACGAATCCAGTATCAAGCCTGAGATCCGTAATACATCTTCGGGATGGTCGAGATAGATTCGTGTGCCATCATGTTCCAGCCCCGCGCGTGCCACTTCATTTAGAGCAATAGTCGTCAATTCAATAGGCAACTGAATAGATGAGCGATTTTTCTTATCAAAATAACGAACAATCCAACGGTTGGTTTTTCCCTGATAGAGCACGCTGTAATACGACTCGGTATCTTTTGGCTGCAGATCTTTTTCCGGCCCGATAATCGAGACAATTTTTTCATATAGCGCGCGTTCATTATGCGTCGTAATAATGTTGGGATTGTCTGGATCGATATGATCCGCTTTTTCATCAATTGATACCGCTTCGTCGATGCCCTGGTTTGCCAGCTCTTCCCGGATAGGCTGATGGGCGGTAAGTCCGGAGACCACCATCGCGCTGACGGAACGCTGAACCGCCTCTCTTACCAGCGGGGTGATCGCATCAATAAATCGCTGATTGAGCTGTCGACCAATATTGGCGCGTGAGGCGACATACCGAACAAATTCTGAATCCACCTCTTTCAGGCTGGCAGTGATAACTTTAGAGAATGAAGAGATATAGACGCTCTCTTCAGCAAGCGTTCGTAATGCTTCCGGTTTGAATTTGTCGTGGCGAAAGCGGAAGAGTTGTTCGGCGTCTGCGTCGGTAATATCGTCCATGCGAATGCGCAAAAATGGCGTGGGATCCATAATGTTTTTTTCCTGCAGATCGGTAAAAAAACGCCACTCCTGGCCATTCGTAATCGCGGAAATTGTCACTTCTGGCGTGCAGTTAAAGTATCGGGAAAGCTGTGGGCAGTGATTATCGATTTTTTCTTTATACGGTTTTGCTTCGATGAACATGACAGGGACACCCTGGCAAAATAACGCATAATCAACACGTTCGCCCGCTTTAACACCGGGAAAGTCGGCGCCATATTCCGCTCTGACTTTTTGCGGGTCGTAAGCATTGAAGCCGAGAATATCTAAAAAAGGCAGGATCAGCGCTTGTTTGGTGGTTTCTTCCGTTGTGCAGTGAACGCCAACGTTTTTGACGTGCTCGATATGGTTTTTAAGTCTTAGTTTGAAGTTTTCCATTTCTTTCCCATAACCTTAGAGTGTGTAGTCACTCAAACAGAATCAACGATTTCGGGTTAATAATACCTGTCCGCATGTAGCTGCTATTTCAGTCTGGAACGAATTAACTCAATGCTTAAATGGTTACAACGCTCTTATCTTTTTAGTCAGCGTTTGCTAATGCTGAAAGTAATTCATTTCCTATGATTTTATTGCGCAGGAAATAAGTAATCTCACCAAGCGTCTGGATACTCCATGATCCAGATCATCATTGACAGATGAGTCAGCGCGAATCTTTATTTTCGATCGCGATAATGTTTGCGAGTTAACAAATTTGAATATGGATTCAATACCCATGGAAGAAATATCTCATCTTCAGGCCGATATATTTTAGCGCGGGTCAGTTCCTATGCTCGATTGTTTAAAAAACGGGTAAACCTGTGCCAATAGTCGGCAACAGCAAACAAGCCATGAAGCACACTATTTTTAGCGATCTGGTTCATGTCGGGCATGGCCGAATTTTCATCGATCGCCACTGAGGTTGCCTCCTCAGAGCCAGTGATAAAGATATCTACCCGCTTAATAATGAAGATGAGTATTAGCTTAATTAATTTCACTTAAAACCTGCTTTCGCCATGCACATAGAGACATTATCCGTTGAGCTAATCTACGCTTCAGCCGCATTTTGTGCGTACTCCTGTGCGCCGCTGCTGTGGTGTGGTACTGTTGTACCTATAAGCGGTATGTATTGTTTTACAGGAGTTGTTGTGTTTGCCGAATATGGAGTTCTCAGTTACTGGTCCTATTTTATCGGTGCCATTTTCATCATTTTACTGCCAGGCCCGAATACCTTTTTTGTATTAAAAACCAGCGTTGCTCATGGATTACGCAATGGCTACGTTGCAGCAAGCGCCGTGTTTATTGGTGATGCGGTCTTGATGTTTCTGGCTTATGCAGGCGTCGCCACACTGATTAAAACCACGCCGGTATTATTCAATATTGTTCGTTATCTGGGGGCGTTTTATCTGCTCTATCTTGGTATCAAAATGTTGTACACCACGCTTAAACGCGGCGCGAAAGAAGAGGGCGATCATGACGTGCATAAAGGCGATATCTTCAAGCGGGCGCTGATATTAAGCCTGACGAATCCGAAAGCGATTTTGTTTTATGTCTCTTTCTTTGTGCAATTTATCGACATTACCTATGCAAGACCTGGAATGTCATTCTTTATTCTCGCCAGTACGCTTGAGCTGATCAGTTTCTGTTATTTCAGTTTCCTGATCGTTTCCGGTTCGTATCTCACACAGTGGGTAAAAACCAGGGAAAAGCTCATCCGGTTGGGTAACTCACTATTGGGGCTCGTTTTTGTTGGTTTCGCCGCGCGCCTGGCGACGCTGCAATCCTGAACCCTGGGGCAATAGAGATGCGTTTCTACATCGCGACTTACCGAAATGCTTTCCGCCGAAGCCATACATTGAGCGGGAAACAACTGGCCAAATTTCTGCTTTATAGCATCGGGTTTTTTGCGCTGTTGATGGGGCTGTATCTGTTGGCGTGGCAAGTGGTGATTTATACACCGATGGTAGATTATTTAACCGCGCCAGGTGTGATGCAATTTTCAATTTATGCCGTTCATTTTTTCCAGTTTATCGTCTTGCTGCCCGTGGTTATCCTCCTTATGAAAATGGTGACCACTTATTTTTGTCGCAAATAATTATTCCACTGCAATGACCTGATTGCTGAAAAACCACGTCCGAAGACGTGGTTTCAACACGCTCACTGCGTTAATTCTGGCATATGATCCATCACAAATTTCAACACCTTCTCACCATCCATTGACGCGAAAGGATAGCTTTCAATGATGGCAATCGGTGCTTCTTCAGCAATATGGCGTTTGAGTTCATCAAGTTTGTACTGGATGTGCGGCGCAACCAAAAAACAGTCAAAAGCAGGGGCGACGCTGGCGAAATTATCCAGGCCGACAGCGCTGACGAGCAGGGGATAACCGTGCTCATTCGCCGCTTTTTGCATCTTTTTGGCCAGCGATGTGGCGGTATTGCCAAAAAGACAACATATTAATAGTTTTTTCATAGGTGCCTCCTGTGGTAATTGCGACCACACTATGCCCACTGTTGGCGAGAAAATGAGCGCAATATCCAGGTTTACACCATGTAATACGAAAGTTTATGCGGGCATGATTCAAAGCAGTTTATTCATGTTATAGCCGGTAATCTGGTAACCATTCGCTTCATAAACTTTCCTGGCACATTCGTTTTCGGCCGCCACGCGAAGTTTAATTTGCCGAATTCCCGCCGCACTAAGACTGGATTCCAGAGATTGCATTGCCTGACTTCCCAAACCTTTGCCGCGAAAGGCAGGCCGCAGGAAAAAATCATAAATAAAAGCGGATTTATCGATGAAGTCGGCTCTGTACCACAGCGATCCAACAATCTGTGTAACGCCATTGTCGACAAGCGTAATAGTCGTCAATGAATGGCCTGGCGTTTTCTGCGCCGCAGGCAAACTGGTTTCGATTTCACGCCTGGCTTGTTCTGTCGCCTCGGCGAGGGATAAACGATAATTTGCTGCAATTTCTGAAGCATAATCAGGGATGAAATAAGCAACAAAATCAGCGAATTCAGCCGCTGACATGGGACGTAACCGAATCATTTTCAACCTCAATGTATTCTCCGGGCGTTTTCGCCCGGAGTGCTCTTCGCAAAGGGTTAGCGAAACACCGATATCGCTTCCGCCAGGCGAATGGCCTGCTGGTTCATGCGACCGGTCGCTTCCGCCCCTTCTTGTACTCGTTGTGCATTCTGATGGGTGATCTTATCCAGATCCTCCACCGCCAGGCTGGCTTCGCTCAACGCTGAAGCCTGCTCGGCGGTTGCTGCGCTGATCTGAGCTATCAGCGAGGTCACATTTTGCACTTGCTCAACGATCTCCTTCATGGTTTTTCCCGCGTCGTCCGCTAGTTGGCTGCCAGAATTAACATGCGTAACGCTGTTTTCAATCAACTCTTTGATTTCGCTGGCTGCACGCGCACTGCGCTGCGCCAGACTGCGTACTTCTCCTGCAACGACGGCAAATCCTTTACCTTGCTCACCCGCTCGCGCCGCCTCAACCGCCGCGTTCAGCGCCAGAATGTTTGTCTGAAAAGCGATACTGTCGATAATACTGGTGATACTGGCGATTTGCCGTGAACTTTCCGCAATCGCCGACATCATTTCTATCATCTGGTGCATCACCTGGCCACCTTGCTGTGCGGCATCGCGTGTACCTTGTGACAAGGCGGTGACTTCAGCGGCGGTTTCCCGGTTACTTTTTACCGTGGCGGTTAATTCGTTCATCGTCGCGGCCGTTTGCTCAACGTTCGCCGCCGCCTGTTCTGTCTGGCGGCTCAGGTCATCATTGCCTTGTCGCAGAGATTCTGAGGCTTTCAGGACGGTCATCGCCTGGCCGCTGACATCATTGACCAGCCAGCGGAACATTAGCCCGAGCTGGCTTATCGCGCGCAATGTTATGCCGACTTCATCTACCCGATTCAGTTGATCCACTTGATGTGCTTCGCCGCTTGCCACCTGTAAAGCCTGGCGGCACAACCGCTCAATCGGGCGGACAATTTGCAGCTCCAGCCAGATATTGATAAACAGCAGCAGGAGCGCCATAAAACTGGCGAAACTACCCAGTTGACCGGGCGTCAGATCATGTCCCCAGGCAGCGGCAAGGCTGAATAACAGCGCGACGATCAACGCAGAACGCAGTCGCCAGCGCAGAGGCATGGTGACAAACAGAGAGCGCCAGCGCATCAGACCCGTGCGGATAATCAGCCCTTTATGGAAACGCCGGCCGTTCGCCTGGCCTTCACGAAACTGGCGATAAACTTCTTCGGCGGCAGTAACTTCCTCTGCCGCTGGTCGGGTACGTACCGACATGTAGCCCTTCACTTTGCCCTCGCGAATGACCGGAATCGCGTTAGCGCGCACCCAGTAATGATCGCCATTACTGCGGCGATTTTTTACCAGCGCAGTCCAGGGTTCTCCTTGTTGCAATGTCGACCACATATCGGCAAACGCCTGCTTTGGCATATCCGGATGGCGCACCAGATTGTGCGGCTGGCCTTTGATCTCCTCCAGCGAGAAGCCGCTGACATCAATAAATGCATCATTGGCATAATTGATGTAACTGTCCGGATCGGTGGTGGACATTAACGTTGCATCATTATCGAAAACGTACTCTTGCTGTGTAACGGGCTCATTGTTGCGCATAGTGAGTATTCTCGGGAAAAAGAAAGGGCATTGGATATTTCTAAATTCTTATATCTATTTACGGCATGGTTCACTCAGAGCTTTATATTTTTTGACACGCCTCTGATAACCGTAAAACAAAAAGAGGTTTTACGCCATAAACATAGGCATACAAAATAAACGTGCTTTAATTATGGTTGGGTAAAGAAAACATTATATATCTGGAATTTTTAGCGCCTGGTCAGAAAAGTCGTTTGTGAACACGCCAGATAGTTAGGGTGCTGACGAATATTTAAGATAAGGCGCATAAAGAAATAGCTGAATCGTTCTCTGGCTCACTAAAACCAGCAATGAGTATTTCCGCTACGCACGGATTCAGCTAATCTGAAATGAACAACAACGAAAGGATTGTTCATATGAAAGCTACTGTCGTTCATCACGAACACCGCATTGGGTTTATTGTTATCCGCGACGAGAATGGCGAGTTTGCTGTCGCGGAGCTACTGGGGCGCTACGATGTCGAAAGGGGCGATGTCGTGTCCGGCGAGCTGCAGACCAGCGGCGGCGGAACGCTATTCAATGAGACGCAAGATGAGTCGATGGATGTTTTTATGAAGGGGTACGGGCTATCAGAGCAGGATGCGATAAGCTATATCCTGCGTACTCATTAAACAGCGTCAGTATGTGCGGCTCGCCCCTTGCGGGCGAGTTGACGAAAGCCTTCACATTTTTATCCGGGCCGGGCATTTTTTCTCTAGAAAAGACGTTTTTCTGTTGCCATGCAGGACCTTAAGCTAAATTCTCTGTCCATTGACTGAGGAATACGCAAGGGCAGTTGCAGACGATTCTGCAAGACAATTATCCGACTCTGCGTAATGCTAATGTCAGATTAACGCATTATCTTTTTTCTCATACTTTAGAATTTTTTATGTTTTTACCTTTCAGGTATTTAAAGTTAATGAGCTTAGGATAGATGATGAATACGATCCCGCATAAGATCCATCAGGTCTACACCAGGGGGTTGGCAGCACTACCAACCGAAGTGCATGCCTCCATCGAAAGACTCAGGCAATTAAATCCCGGCTGGGAATATTATTTTTATGACGAGAAAAAAATACTGGCTTACCTGCATGAGCACTATGATCAGGAAATGCTGGCGTTATATGAAAAAATAAACCCTCAGTATGGCGCTGCGCGCGCGGATTTTTTCCGCTATTTATTAATGTATCGCGAAGGTGGCGTTTATTTAGATATCAAAAGTTCTTGTACTGTGCCGTTTAGCGAAGTCATTCCACCAGATTGTGAAATATTATTATGTAACTGGGATAATAAACCACAGGGTTGCGATAATAATATGGGCAAACATGAAGAGCTCGCTTTCCTCAAAAACGGAGAGTACCAACAATGGAATATTATTGTCGCACCGGCTTCACCCTATATTAAAGCCGTTATTGATGAGGTCGTTGCTCGACTCAAACGCTATAAACCGTGGCGCTATGGTGTCGGAATGCGAGGGGTGCTAAATACCACCGGGCCGATCCCATTTACGTTGGGTATTGAAAAAGTACGTAAGTGCGAGCGTTTTCGCCAGCAGGAAAACCACCGTGACGTGGGGCTGGTCTATCGCAACGTCAGTAAAAAAGTCATTAAGCAATTCAATGCCAGCCACTATAGCAAGTTACGATCGCCTGTTGTTACTCTGACCGGGGTCGATCATTTCTATTATTTGCTCTGGCGCGCTTTCGTTTTTCCGTTCTGGCGTTTGAAGAAAAATACGATTAACGAGAGCAAAAAGGTGCTGAGCAAGCTGAAGTCGAGATGTACCTGAAGGGAAGAGAGAAGGCCAAAAGAAAGATGGCAGTTTCGACATCAAAACTGCCAGCGAAGATTTTTTGAGATTGTTAAAGCGTATATCCATCACTTGCGCACTTTATAACCTTTTGGCATAAAGTGCGCAAACGCAAATTTTTCTGCGGTTGGATTGATAAAATTTATGATCAGCGTATTAATTCATCACTATTGCTGATTGACCAGCCCCTGCGACATGTCAGGAACTGGTCACAAGACGCTATGCCGGGGTGCGCTGCTCATGCAGTTTGAAAATTTGCACCATCGCTAACAGATTCTCGGCCTGCTGCTGCATCGCGTGCGCGGCGGCTGAGGATTCCTGCGACAGCGTAGCGTTCTGCTGTGTAGCGGCATCCATCTGGGTAATGGCGATGTGCACCTGATCGATGCCCGTACTTTGCTCATTACTGGCCAACGAAATCGTCTCCACCAACTGGCTGACGCGTCCCACGCTTTGCATGATCTCTTCCATGGCGTTACCGGCGTTTTTCACCAGTTTATTACCTTCATCAATACGGCTGACTGAGCGCTGGATCAAATCACTGATCTCTTTCGCCGCTGTCGCGGAGCGTTGCGCCAGCGCCCGGACTTCTGCGGCGACAACTGCAAAGCCGCGGCCTTCGGTTCCTGCGCGTGCGGCTTCAACGGCAGCGTTCAGCGCCAGAATATTGGTCTGGAAGGCGATACTGTCGATAACGCCAATAATGTTGCTGATTTCCCCAGAGAGCAGATTAATTTCACTCATTGTGGTGACTACTTGTTCAACCACTTCGCCGCCCTGGTTTGCCACACGGGTCGCTTCACGGGTGATATCGCTGGCAACACGCGAATTCTCTGCGTTGTTTTTTACTACCGAGGTGAGTTCTTCCATCGACGCCGCCGTTTGTTCCAGCGCGCTGGCTTGCGCTTCGTTACGCGATGAAAGCTCACGGCTGCCACTGGCGATTTGCTGTGACGCACCGGCGATCGTTTCAGTCCCGGAACGCACGCCGGTCACGATGCGTGTCAGGTTGCCGTTCATCTCCTGCAGGGCGTGCATCAGCTCGGCGGTTTCATCGCGCCCGGATACCACGATAGCAGACTGTAAATCACCGGCTGCGACATTACGGGCAACCGAAACTGCCTGCGCCAGCGGGTGAGTGATACTGCGGATCAGCCACCAGGTGATCAGCATGCCAACCATCAACGTGAATGCCATCACCAGCATCAGCATCAGGCGTGTCTGCTGGTAATGCTCATGATTACTCGCCTCGGTCTGTGCGCGAATAAGCTCCGCTTGTTTCAGCGTGCTGGCGACCATCTCATCAATCATCCGTGTCGGCTCGCGATCGATTCCCGTTACCAGGTGATCGACGCGCTGGGCGCTGGTGGCGTCCTGAACATTGTACTGTTGCAGCGCAGCCAGATAATGGCTTTCCAGTTCAGCGTGTAAATTGATGGTTTTAATGGCCTCGGTATTGGGCAGCCCAATTTGCGGCAGCAGTTCGCTGAGCGTTTTCAACAGCGCCTGCGTTTTCTGGCTCTGTTCGACAAAGGCGTTTTTATACTTGTCGAACGCTTGTTGTCCCTGCGTGCCGCGCAGCAGGGTGTTTTTCCACTCCTGCACCTGAATCTTAAACTGCACCTGCGCGTTGCGGGCCGTATCGATACTCTCCGCAACCACCTTCTCCGTGGCCATGATCTGTTGGTTTTGTACTAATCCGCTGGCGTTAATCGACAACCCGCGAATACCCATAAACAGCGTTGCCAGTAAAAGAATGGCCGCCAGGAAACCGAGCCGTTGCCCGATAGTGAGATGGTTGAGCTTCATCAATCGATACTTCCCATAGTCAGTGAGGCGCAAAAAAGAGCGCACATCAGCAATATCGACGGGTTTAAGCGCAGCTTTAATGGGGGAAAGGGCAGTAAGCACGCAGAATTTGGGTTAACTATTTGAAGCGGAATGTAATCGATGTTTTATGACATTTTCGTGACACGGCCTGACTGTTGCGAAATACAACAGTCAGGCTAATTTATCGGCATTACGAACCGTACAAATGTTGCTGCTGCGGCTCTGTCGCGATCTTCGACAATAAGCGGAACGGTTTGTTATCCGCGAGCCAGGCCGGGATCTCCTCGGGCGACAACGGGCGTGAGAAAAGATAGCCCTGTGCCTCATCGCAGCCGTACTCGGCAAGCATTCGCGCGGTTTCCAGATCCTCAATCCCTTCCGCCAGCACCACATAATGCAACTCTTTGAGCATCATAATGACGTTGCGGGCAATAATCCGGCTGCCGGTGTCAGTGGTTACCTGGCTAACCAGCGAACGATCGAGCTTAATCACATCAATGGGGATGCGTCTTAAGTAACTAATATTGCTGTATCCTGCACCAAAATCATCCAGCAAAATGGTAAAGCCGAGCAATTTTAAACGGTCAAGTTCTTCCAGTGCCGGATCGCTTTCCAGCACTTTCTCCGTCTCAAGGCATTCAATGCGAACATCCGAGGTGAACAGCCCGGCGGCCAGCACGTTCTGTTCCAGCTCATCGGCAAATCCCGGACGCGAAAAATCACTGACCGTAACGTTAATTGACACCGGCAGCAGAATACCTTGTTGTTTCCAGCGTTGAAGCTGAGAGATCACCGACTTAATCACCCACTGCGTCAAATCCGTCATCAACGTGGTTTTTTCCGCCAGCGCCACAATCACCGCCGGTGAAATTTGACCCAGTTCCGGGTGCTTCCAGCGTAACAGCGCTTCCACACCTTCGGTTTTGCCGGAACGCAGCGAAATTTTGGGTTGAAAAACGAGGTAGAGCTGATCGGTGGCCTTAATTGCCTCGCTGAGATCGTAGAGCAGTTTAAAATCTTTATTCCGTTTGTGATCGAGGATCGGATTGAACTGCAACACCCGAATCTTTTCGCGAATCGATTCATGCAGCGCGCTGATGCCCTGACGCACAATCTCCTGCACGTTATCGTCCTGCGGCGAAAATTTCACATAGCCTGCGTGAATCGTTAGGTTGATATCGATATCACCGGTGATTTTCGCCTTTATCCCGGGCAATTTTTCTGCCCGTTTCGCCAGCGTCAGCGCATAGTCCATATCCACCAGCACCGCGTAACGCCCGGTGGTAAAAGCATACAACGTGGTCTCTTCTTTCAGCCTTAAACGCAAACGCAGCAGTGGTCCGAAACTGCGCAGCATCTTCTCCAGCGCTTCCACGCCCAGGTAGCGGGATAACTCATACGCGCGCGGCATATCAATGCAGTCAAAAATCATCAGGGCGTAGCTACCGCTCGTTTTTTCCAGCGTCAGCCGCTCCATCTCTTTCACCAGAAACTGACGATTCGGTAAACCGGTGAGGGCATCGATTAAGCCAATGGTATAGCAGGACTCAAGATAAACAGTGGCGAGTGCGGCGACGCGGTGGAAATTGGTTATCTGGCGGGATGTCGGCGTGTAGATTTCAGGATGACTGACACATAACGTGCCCAGCACCGTACCTTCTTTATTTATCATCGGTGCTGAAGCGTAAAAAAGAATATTTCCGCTTTTTACCAAAGGTTGATGATTAAAACGTTCATCGAGCCGGGTATCAGAACTAATAACGGTCTGGCAACCGTGCAGTGAATATTGGCACATGGTCTGTTCGATACGAATTTTGACGTGCTCAATGGGGATATTCTTAACATATTTGATATATTGATATTCGTCGTCGAATGTTGTGATAAAACATCCTTCGACGCCCATCACTTCACATGCCAGACGTGCAAATTCGGCTAGCGCTGCATCGCGGGATTTGTCTTCCTTACTCAGCAGCTCCAGCGCGGCAAGCCGTTTGCTTTCGCTTTTTTTGAGACCAGTGAACATAGCGAGCTCCTGCCCAAATCAATGAGTTGGTGGTGTTCTGTTCAGATGACTCCATCATGCGCTTAGGCTTACGGCTTAATAAAAATCCTGACGCGCAATTACCACCAACCGAATTGGGTTCCGGCCACAGCAATAACCGCCACGATGAGCATAATGATGGTTGTCTTTTTCACGAAAACTCCTTGGCTGGCGATAATCGCCAGAAATCAATTGTATAAGAAATAGAAGAAAATGAGATTTTTCTCAAGCCTTCGCGTCACAGAGATTCACTTAATTGAGACGAATAAAGGGTTTTTTTTCTTTATTCTTCTTCACGTGATACATCGCTTCATCCGCCGCTTGTAACGCACCGTCAGCATCGGTCAGTTGCGGGTTGATTTCGATGACGCCCACGCTGGCGCCTGGGTAGAAAATCCGTTTTTCCCCGAGCTGATATTCGCCGGTAATGCGTTTATCGAGGCTCTTTCTCAGCGACATCAGATGCATTCCCTCCGCCTGCTTCAGCGGTCCGCCAAGGCAAGCGAGTAAAAACTCATCCCCGCCAAGACGCCCGACAATATCGTCTTTACCGCGATCCGCCGCCAGCCGTTGACCCACGTCAATCAGAAACTGATCGCCAGCCTCATGTCCCAACTGGTCATTGATACCTTTGAAATTATCAAGATCGATAAACGCAATAATCACGTGCATTTCCAGATGGCGGGCGAGGGAAAACAGCGTGGCGAGATTTTCGAAGATAGCGCGCCGGTTGGGTAAACCTGTCAGCGCATCGGTGTAGGAGTAGGCGATCAGCGCCGCGTTTGCTTCGCGTAACTGGTCAACAAGACTCTCTTTTTCAATGAATTGCGCAATCAACCCGGCAAACAGCCGCAGGACCTGTTCGCCACGCACGCTCAGCGATTTTTTGGCATGACTGGCGGCGCACAGCGTGCCGTAAAGCGAACCGTCGGTCAGATGAACCGGGGTACTTAAATAGGTGGTGATGCCCAGCGCCTGCGCCGCTTCGCAATCTTTCCAGCGGTTGGCAACGTCATTGCTGAACGGGCAGCCCTCATCCAGCGCGCGCTTGCACAGACTATCGCCCCACGGCAGGGAGAAGCCCTCCGGGATAGCAAGCTGTCTACTGTTATGTGAATAGACAATATGTTGCAGGCGGGGATTGTCACTAATGATTGTTAAGTACGTCGATTCCATATCCGTCACCATTTCCAGCATTTCCAGAAACTGGCGAACTAAACCTTCAAGCGAGTGCTCTTTTGACAGCGCTTCAGAGACACGGGCGAGAATGAAATCGGACATGACTTTTTTACTCCTGTGCCCTGATGATATGGACATTAAAGCTGAAGATTTTATGGCGCGTCATTAAATCATGAAAGAAGCGTGATTTACATATCGTTGCGGGATGGCAGTAAAAAGTAGCAGGCGGGAACGAAAAAAAGCCCCGTTGATGAAGCGGGGCAAAAACTCATTGATTACGGAATGATGTTCTCTGGTCATGGGTGAGAACGAGGCTAACTATACCCGCTCAAAGTGCAGTAAGAATGGAGAAATCATGGAGATATCTCTGTTGCGTGGCTATGCTGGAAAGCGGTTTACAGGCGATTTAAGGAAAAAAAAGATGCGTTATTGGTTACTGGCGTTACCTGTTGTTCTCGCGGCGTGTTCTTCCACACAGCCTGAATCTCCCCGCCACCCCCAAATCGGTATGGCTAACCCGGCGGCGGTTTATTGCCAGCAGCGGGGCGGCGAACGCGTGCCGGTGCAAAGCCCGCAGGGTGTTCGTACGGAGTGCAAATTGCCGGGCGGCGAAGTGATCGATGAATGGGCGCTGTGGCGGCGCGATCACCCGTAATCGCACCACGTGACAATCGCCGGGTTGCCAGGGTACACTTCGCACTCAGAATTATCCTATTTTTAGCTGGCGCGGGAGCGCATGAGAGAAGCATGTTCCAGTTACGTCCGGGCAGCCCGGCTTTAATTATCGGCGCCCAAACCGCCAATGGCCGCAGCAATATTGGCAAATCCGTTGAGCTTTTTGGGCTGTGTCAGCCCGGCGAGCGTTTTCTTAATCCGGTGAACGGCGTGGTAACAGAAATGCCGCATAATGCCGCGCGTGCGCTGTGGCTGGTGACCGGCGATGTGACCGCTTTTGATGGTCAGCATGGCTTCGCGTTTGTGCGCGCCGAACATTTGATGCCGCTGCAGCCGGACAGCGAACCTCAGGATGTGCGCGAGCGCGTTATCGGTTAAGCCAGCGAGCGCAGCCACTGAGCCAGCACCAGTGCGTGGTTCTGCTCACTGTTTTTTGCCGCGTATAACAGCGTGACGGTACCTTTTTTCCCGCGTGCCGCCAGCGTTTTTCCTTCCGCTTCCTGCGCGGCAAGTTCCTGACGGTAGCTTTCACTGAACGCGGCGAAATTAATGGCGTCGCCGTGAAACGCTTTGCGCAGCTCCGTTGACGGTGCCAGCGTTTTATTCCACTCATCACAGGGTAAATCGCTTTTCTTAATACCGCGCGGCCAGAGCCTGTCGACTAACACCCGATAGCCGTCGTCATCGGCGGCGGGATCATACACCCGTTTGCATTGGATCATGGTTATCTCTCCCTCTCGTTAATCCACGCCACCAGCGCAGGTAATTGCTGGTCGGAAAAGACGCGAATGCCGTGTTCTTCCAGTAGCGCAGCCGCGACACCCATACCTTGCTGCCGCGTACCGCTGAAGGTTCCATTATAGATAAACTGGCTGCCGCAGGTGGGGCTACCATCGGTGAGCAATGCTGCGCGGCAACCCGCGTTTTGTGCAGCCTGCAGCGCCAGCCAGGCGGCTAACTGATAGTGTGCGGTAACATCCCGCCCATCGTTTTCGACAATCCGCGCCTGTTCGCGCATCACGTCTGCGCCATGGCCTGCGACAATCTCTGCCGGTCTTCGCGGCACGGGTAAACCAGCGGCCAGCTCCGGGCAGTGGATCACCAGACGTTCTTCCTGCTGCCAGCGTCGCAGCGCCTCATGTAGCGCCGCTTTAGCACTGCCGTTATAACGCACGTTGAAGCCCATCAGACATGCACTGACGAGAATTTTGGTTTGGTGCATAGTTTTCGCCTTAATGCCTTGCCGGAAATGTATTTTTCATAATTTTACATGATATATGCCCGCTGATTTTAAGGTGTTGTGATTACATTAAAAGACAGCTAAGGTGATATTCCTTATGTTATTCGTTATCCGCTCCGGCATAAGGACACTTTCATGCATCACATTCCTCCGAAAAAAACATTACGCATCGCGTTGGTCGGCGATTACAGCCACGACGTTGTCGCGCATCAGGCTATCCCGCTGGCGATTGACGATGCCGCCGCCGTGCTGGAAATCACCGCAGATTACGACTGGTTACCCACCAGCGAAATCAACAGCGATGAAGATCTGGTTGGCTATGACGCCATCTGGGTTGTGCCGGGAAGCCCCTATAAAAACGCCAATGGCGCGTTTATTGCCATCAAATACGCACGTGAAAACGCGGTGCCGTTCCTCGGGACGTGCGGCGGCTTCCAGCATGCGGTCATTGAATATGCCCGCAACGTGCTGGGCTGGGCAGATGCGGCGCACGCCGAAACGGAAAACATTGGCCGGATGGTGATCACGCCGCTGACCTGTGCGCTGGTGGATCAAAACGGTGCTATCGAGCTGCGTCCTAACACGTTAATTGCCCGCGCTTATGGTCGCGAGCTGATTGAGGAAACCTACCGGTGCAGCTTTGGCGTAGCAGAAGAGTTTGCCCGCGAGCTGGAAAGCGGCGATCTGCGGGTTACCGGTTGGGATGAAGATGGAGAAATCCGTGCCGTTGAGCTGGTGACGCACCCGTTTTTTGTCGCCACCTTGTTCCAGCATGAACGCGCGGCGCTCGCCGGGCGTCCGGTGCCGCTAGTTCAGGCGATGCTGCGTGAGGCATGTGAATAAAAAAACAGGCCTGCGGGCCTGTTTTTGTTTGTACCCCCTAAACCTCTCCTGGAGAGGGGGAGTGATTTTCACGTATTACACTACTTCGCGATCGCGCCCGGCGAATGCTCCGCACGCCGCCATAACGACCGATAACACAGCACACGCTAGCAGCGGAAGATGCCAGTCGCCGCTGGCATCATGAATTTTCCCCATTAGCGGCGGCCCGCAAGCCGCCAGCAGATAGCCGACCGATTGCGCCATACCGGACAGTGCGGCAGCCTGATGAGCGGTGCTGGCACGCAGCCCGATAAACGTTAACCCAAGGATCATGGTCGCACCGGAGCCAAAGCCAAAAACAAGGGTCCAGAGCGTGGCATGGTCCGGCACCAGCCACAATCCCAGAGAACCGACGGCGCACAGCAGCGCGACCACGACAGCGATACCGCGCTGATCTTTCAACCGGTGCAGAACCAGCGGCACCAGCAGGCCTGGCATTGCCGTCGCCAGTTGCAAAATACCGTGTACAGAACCCGCCTGCGCGTCACTAAAACCCTGGGCTATCAGAATCGACGGCAGCCAGCCAATCACGATGTAATAGATTAATGAGTTGATCCCCAGAAACAGCGTGACCTGCCAGGCAAGCCAGGAGCGCCAGATCCCGCGGTTATGCAGCGCGCCAGCGCTACTGAGTGCCGCAGGTGCGCCGTGGCGCAGCCTGGGGAGCCACAGCAACAGCGCCAGTAACGGAAAGATCATCAGCATCAATAATGCGCCATGCCAGCCCGCACCGTATTGCGCCAGCGGCACAACTACCGACGAGCCGAGCGCCGCCGCTGCGCCCATAGTGAGTGAGTAAGCGCCCGTCAGTTTCGCCACATGCTGGGCGAAGTCGCGTTTTATTATCCCCGGCAGCAGCACGTTGCCGAGCGCGATCCCGCAGCCGATGATCGCTGTCCCCGTAAACAGCAGCAGTGCTGAGGGCAGGGAACGAAGGGCGATACCAAGGCAAATCAGCACCATCGCCACGAACAGGCTGCGTTCCATACCGAAACGGCGCGCCACACCGGCCGCCAGCGGCGATATCAACGCAAAAGCCAGCAGCGGCAGGGTGGTGAGCATGCCGGTTTGCGCGGTGGTTAACCCATATTCCGCACGAATCGCATCCAGCAGCGGCGCTGCGCCAGTAAAGGTGACGCGCAGCGTGGTGGCAATCATCAGGATCCCGGCAATCAGCAGCACGCTTTGCTTACCGCGGGAGGGGAGGCGGTTAGTCATTGTCTTCTCTGAAAAAATAACAGGTCGCTACGATAACGTTTTTTTCTGCGGTTTGAATCAAGCTAGAATGACACTTTATCGCTAAAGTCGGACAATTTAATGCACGGACTTGGGCTCGGTGGCTACGATCCTGACAGCCAGCAGGAAATGGCGGTGGCGTTCAGCATCACCGTTGAAGAGAGTGAACAATTGATCCCGGCGCATCACCATCGCAAAGGGCAACTTATTCTGGCATTGAAAGGCGCGATCACCTGCGAGGTCGAACATGCCCGCTGGATGGTGCCACCGCACCATGCGATGTGGCTTCCGGGGCAGGTTCCGCACAGCAACCGCGCCACGGCGAATGCACAGCTCTGCTTCCTGTTTGTTGAACCCTGGTCGGTGGTGATGCCGGAACATTGCTGTACGCTCAAAGTTTCGGCACTGGTACGCGAGTTGATCCTCACATTAGCCACCCGCACGCCTGCCCAGCGGCGGCAGCCCGCCACCCGGCGGCTGGTGCAGGTGCTGTTTGATGAACTGCCGGCACAGCCGCAAATGCACTTGCAGTTACCGGTTTCCGCACACCCGAAGATCCGCCAGATGGTCGACAGCATGGAAAGCAATCCGGCAGACAGGCAAACACTGGCACAGTGGGCGCAGGTGTTTGCCATGAGTGAGCGCAATCTGGCGCGTCTGGTGGTGAAAGAAACCGGGCTAAGCTTTCGTCGCTGGCGGCATCAGATGCAGTTGATCCTCGCGCTACGGTTATTAATTGATGGTCATCCGGTACAGCGCATTGCGCAGGCGTTAGGGTATGACTCGACGACTGCGTTTATCACCATGTTTAAAAAGGGGCTTGGGCAGACGCCGGGGCGTTATCTGGCGGCGCTCGGCGAAGCGTGACATTTTCTGCTCTCTATTCCGTTTCTTTTATGTGGGTTTAGTGCGTTTGTTCTGGCAGGGCGTGAAAGATAAGTAGTAAGTATGGGATGGTTGTTTTTAATAACTTTTTCAGATAATCAATGCACTTTTTGATATTTGTCTGATGAATAAGGTTGTGTGACTTTAGCGCTCAATTAACACAATAACAGGGCATAAGGATTAGCATGGCAACCTCATTACACACGAAAAAAACAGGCGCAATTAGCGCACTGGCGCTGCTTTCAGCGCTCTCTTTTTCCGCGCACGCGGACAAACTGGCGGATATCAAAGCCGCAGGCGTCGTCAAGGTGGCGACGTTTGACGCCAACCCGCCGTTCGGCGCTATCGATCCTAAATCGCATGATATCGTGGGTTATGACGTCGATTTTGCCAAAGCGCTGGCAAAAAGCCTCGGCGTAAAACTGCAACTGGTGGCGACGAACCCGGCCAACCGCATTCCGCTGTTGCAATCTGGCAAAGTGGATTTGATCGTTGCGGATATCACCATCACCCCGGAACGCGCACAGGTGATCGACTTCTCCACGCCGTATTTTGTCACCGGTCAGCAATTCCTCGTACCGGCTTCTGCGGCCGACAAGCTGGATGCCTACAGCAAAGCGCGCATCGGCGCGGTAAAAGGCACCACCGGTGAGCAAACGCTGCACCAGCGTTTCCCGCAAGCTCGCGTGCTGGCCTATGATGATATCCCGCTGGCGCTGACCGCGTTACGTAACGGCAACGTGCAGGCGATCACCCAGGACAGCACCATTCTGGCCGGACTGCTGGCGGAAGCGCCGGACAAAGCGAAATTCAAAATCCTGCCGGAACTGTTGTCAAAAGAGGAGATCGGCGTCGGCGTCAGCAAAGGCGAAACCGCACTGCTTAACGCAGTCAATGCTGAACTGGTCAACCTTGAGAAAAACGGCGACGCGGCAAAAATCTACGACACCTGGTTTGGCCCGCAAACCAAAACGCCCGCTCCACGCAGCTTTACCATAGAAGCGAAGTAACTATGCTGGCAGGTCTATTTTCTACCTCTGTGGCGGATGCCACAGAGGCTTTGCCCGTGGCGAAAGGCACGGTGGAGTTCCGCCAGGCGAGCAAACGCTACGGCGACAACGTGGTATTAAAGTCGATTGATTTACGGGTTACCGCCGGGGAGGTGCTGGCCGTGTGCGGGCCGTCGGGTTCAGGTAAATCAACGCTTATCCGTTTGATTAACCAGCTCGAAACCCTGAGCGGTGGGGAGATCTATGTTGACGGCCAGCCGACCAGCCAGTTGAAAGGGCGCCAGCTTCGTGAGTTGCGCCGCCATGTCGGTTTCGTCTTTCAGCAATTTAATCTTTATGCCCACCTCAACGCGCTGGATAACATTACGCTGGCGTTATGCCGTATTCACGGCAAGACCGCCGCCGAGGCGCAGGCCATCGCGCTGGCGTTGCTGGCTCGCGTTGGCTTGCAGGATAAAGCGCATCACTATCCGGCGCAGCTTTCCGGCGGGCAGCAGCAACGCGTGGCAATCGCCCGTACGCTGGCCGCCGATCCGCATATCATTCTGTTTGATGAGCCAACCTCGGCGCTTGATCCGGAGATGATTGGCGAAGTGTTGCAGGTGATGAAATCGCTGGCGCACAGCGGCATTACGCTGATTGTGGTGACCCATGAGATGCAGTTTGCCCGGGAAATTGCCGATCGCGTGATCTTTATCGACGGGGGCGAAATCATTGAGCAGGCAGCACCGGCGCAATTCTTCTCTGCCCCGCAGCACCCGCGCGCACAGCGCTTTTTACAGAAAGTGCTCAACCCGCTGCACGCGGATAGCAAGGAGTTGTAATGGCGCTGCATCTCGACTGGGCGGGCGTGCTGACCGGGCAGCCCGCACAATGGATCATTTCCGGTTTTCTTACCACCCTCTGGGTTACCGTGGCGGGAACCGTACTGGCGACGGTATTGACGGTACTGCTGCTGGCGCTGCGTCTGGCCGGTGGCCAGGTCGGGCGGGGGGCGGTGGCGGCGTGGGTGTCGCTGTTTCGCAATACCCCGCTTCTGGTGCAGTTGTTGTTCTGGTATTTCGCTGCCTGGAATGTACTGCCGCAGAGTTTCCGCCAGTATGTTAACGACGACCACGCATTCAGCATTTTGCCGGGCGATGTCTGGTGGTTTACGCCAGAGTTTCTCTCCTCGGCCTGGGCGCTGGGGCTGTTTACCGCTGCTTTTCTGGTTGAAGAGATCCAGGCGGGTCTGCACGCGGTGCCGCGTGGACAGATTGAAGCCGCGCAGTCGCAGGGCTTTGGTCCGCTGGCGTTATTCCGTTGGGTGCTGCTGCCACAGGGGTTACAGAATGCCTGGCAGCCGGTAGTGGGGCAGTATCTGAATCTGATGAAGCTCTCTTCACTGGCGACCGGCATTGGGCTGGGGGAATTAACTTACCAGACCCGGCAAATCGAGAGTTTTAACGCCCACGCGCTGGAAGCGTTTGCCATCGGCAGCGCGCTCTATTTGCTGCTGGGTCTGGTGATGAGCGTGTTGTTTAACCTGCCACGCCACTGGCGGGCGCTGCGCCGTGCAGCGGAGGTGCAACATGATCGCTAATATCACCGTGATCACCGATAACCTCGACTATTTACTGTGGGGGCGGGCGGCGCAGGGCGAGCCGGGTGGGGTGCTGTTATCGCTGATGATGACTGTCGGCGCGGCGATTCTGGCGTTTCCCGGCGGTATACTGCTGGCGTGCTGCGCATGGCGCTTTCGCGGCTGGCCACGCAAAGTGCTCTTTCTTTGGGCGGAGTTGATTCGCGGCATTCCGCTGATCTTCGTTATCTTCTGGCTGTGGTTTTTACTGCCCTGGTTAACCGGTGCCGATCTTCCCGGTGCGGTGACCGTGACGCTGGCGCTGGCGTGGTTTACCTCGGCGGCGGTGATGTATTCGACGCTGGCTGCGCTCGGGGCGTTGCCGAAAGGGCAGTATGAAGCCGCGCTCAGTAGCGGGTTTGGCAGTGCGCAAATCCTGCGGCTGGTGCTGTTGCCGCAGGCGTTACGCAACGCGTTGCCGTCGTATATCGGTTTGCTTATCGCGCTGCTGAAAGACACGTCGCTGGCTTTTATAGTCAACGTACCGGAACTGACGACTGTCGCAGGTCAGGTGAATAACCGGGTGCAGGTCTATCCCGCCGCGCTATTTGTCTTTACCGGGCTGGTCTATTACCTGCTGTGCAGCGCGCTGGAGTTCACGGTCAAACTGTGGCAGCGGCACAACTCACTGCCGGCCAATTAGCAGCGAAACTAACCCTGCCGCAATCAGTGGCCCGACCGGAACGCCCCGGAACAGGGCCACACCCAACACGGTGCCGACCAGTAATCCCGCCACCAGCGACGGTTGTGAACTCATCAATGTTACGCCGCGACCACCCAGCCACGAGACAAAAATACCGACCGCAATCGCAATCAGCGATTTCCAGTTCACAAAAGAGTGCAGCAATGTCGAGGGCGGTAATGAACCGCTGGCAATCGGCGCCATTACGCCAATGGTGAGGATAATAATGCCGACGGTCAGCCCCTGTTTTTCAATCCACGGGAAGAAGGTATTGAGTGGAGTGATGCGTACAATGATCAGCACCAGAATGGAGACCGCAACGGTGGTGTTATGGCTGACAAAACCCAGCGCCGCGAGCGCCAGCAGAATAAACAGCGTGGTATCAAACATCAGAAATTCCTTGCCAACAAAGAAACCTGTTTACTCTACGCATAAAGCAGTGATGAAACAGGCTTTTTTCATGCAGGCAGACAATTTCAGGCAGTTGCCAAAAGCGAAGGGCAGTTTTTAATCAAAAGTCGGCTGAATTGTCATCAACGATTCATAATTCGGAGATATGAATTAGTCACTGCCAGGCTTTTGCGAGTTACCATCATGCCTTCAGATGTGTTGATTATCACCGCGCTGTTCCTTACGCTGGCCGCCGGGCTGGTGATTTCCGTGTTGATTCTGGAAAGAAGCGGCTGGTAAGCCGGACAAGCGCGTTATTCGCGGCGAAAATCCACCAGTTCCGGCTGGGCGATGCGCAGGTAGTCGCCAGTATTCATGATCACCGATTTCTCCAGTAATCCGGCGTTAAAGGCGATGTCATCAAAGCGCTGAAACAGTACCGGGTCGGCAACCAGGTGCAGATCCGGGTGAAAGCTGAACGGGGGAATGGCGCCAAACACGCACGCCGTCAATTCATCCACTTCCGCCGGGCTTGCCAGCGAGGCTTTACTGCCACCAAAGTGCTGCGCTAAGCGTGAAAGGTCGGCCTGTAAGTCGGCGGCCAGGATCGCCAGCACATGCTTCTTCACTCCGTTACCTTTGATCTTACACAGCAGTGCTTTCGCGCCCTGACCCAGCGCGGTACCGCGAATTTCACTGACGGCCTCGCATTTGCCGACGGCCTCGTGTTCAACAACGCGAAAGCGCGCGTCGTGCTGTTCAAGCAGGTTTATCAAATGCTGGTGGACGTTACGGCTGGCAATTTCAGACATGTTCACTCCCGATGAAAACGTTGAAGATTAAGAATAATTCACGCACCGGGAGATGAAAATAAAAAAGCCGCCTTAAAGAGGCGGCGAAAAAATACAAGCACTACAAACAACGCTTTTTGTGTGTACTGTTAGTTTCTTTTCAAAAGGTAGCCATACGCTACCAGGCTCAATGCGTTCATCAGGATGAACTGAGCGCAACAGCACCGACGCAAACGTTATCCACGCCCGCCGTGCCACAAATGTTTCGATGAGACTACTGTGCCACATTTACGCGCGGGCAAGAGGGTAAATAGCCGCTATTTTGTACGGCAATTCATCCATTAGCCCGGCAAAATGCGTTTTTTTACCCAGATGCGCAATGAAGAGACGCAGCCGGAAAGGGTTCCCGGCTGCGGAGGTTTAACTGGTAGATGTCGTCTGTTTATGGAACAGTTCGCGGAATACCGGGTAGATGTCCTCCTGATCGCGAATATGTTGAATGGCGAAATTATCGAACATCGTTTGCAGGTGTTCATATTCGCGCCATAACGTCTGGTGCGCCCGGCGGGTGATTTCGATATAGCTGTAGTAACGCACCACTGGCAAAATTTTCTTCGCCAGGATTTCGTGACACAGCGGTGAATCGTCCGCCCAGTTATCGCCGTCCGACGCCTGCGCAGCGTAGATATTCCACTGCGCCGGGTCGTAACGATCTTTAACCACTTCATCCATCAGTTTCAGCGCGCTGGAAACGATGGTGCCGCCCGTTTCTTGTGAGTAGAAGAACTCATGTTCGTCCACCTCTTTCGCCTGCGTATGATGGCGGATATAGACCACTTCGACATTCTTATAGGTTCGGCTCAGGAACAGATAGAGCAGAATATAAAAACGCTTGGCCATATCTTTGGTCGCTTGATCCATAGAACCCGAAACGTCCATCAGGCAGAACATCACCGCCTGGCTGGAGGGTTCCGGCCGTTTTTCGTAATTTTTGTAGCGTAAGTCAAAGGTGTCGATAAACGGCACGCGCTCAATTTTTGCCCGCAGTTCCGCAATCTCTTTACGCAGACGCTCCTCTTCAAGTAATTGCGCAGGTTCGCTTTTTGCGACCGTTTCGAGGCTGCTTTCCAGTTCGCGCAGCTCACGACGTTTTCCCGCCGTCATGGCTGTGCGGCGCGCCAACGAGTTTTGCAACGAACGTACGACGCTGATATTCGCCGGTACGCCGTTGGCGGTGTAGCCCGCGCGGTGCGTTTTGAACTCATTAAGCTGCCGTTGCTGGTTCTTTTTCAGGTTCGGCAGTGCCAGATCCTCAAACAGCAAATCGAGGTACTCATCTTTGGAGATCTGGAAAACAAACTCATCCTGGCCTTCACCGTCAGGGCTGGCTTCGCCCTGGCCGCCACCACCGCCACCGCCGCCTTGTGGGCGCTCGATGCGGTCATTTTGCACAAAATGATCGTTTCCCGGATGTACGCGGTGGCGCAAGCCGCCACGCCCCTGATGGAACATCGGTTCGCTGATATCTTCCGTCGGGATGGAGACGGATTCGCCATTCTCTACGTCGGTTACCGAACGCTTGTTGATCGCTTCGGAGATCGACTGCTTTATTTGCGCTTTATAACGGCGTAAAAATCGCTGGCGGTTAACCGTGCTTTTATTTTTACCGTTCAAACGCCGGTCAATGAACCAGGTCATAGTTCCCTCCCGCTGCGTATGCCAACGTTGCAACAGGCCGCGCGCAGAGCGCGGCCTGCGCGTTGTTATGATGATTTACGTACACGCAGAT
Source organism: Kosakonia sacchari SP1 (assembly GCF_000300455.3). NCBI lineage: Bacteria > Pseudomonadati > Pseudomonadota > Gammaproteobacteria > Enterobacterales > Enterobacteriaceae > Kosakonia > Kosakonia sacchari. The sequence goes on along the minus strand of NZ_CP007215.2, from coordinate 2,821,607 downwards.
ACCATTCGCACAACAGGCGAACCTGCTTGCGGGTGTAGCCTTTCTCCATCATACGGTCGACAAAATCGTCGTGCTTTTTCTGCTCGTCGGTAGAGGTTTTGGCGTTGAACGAAATCACCGGCAACAGCTCTTCGGTGTTCGAGAACATTTTTTTCTCGATTACCGTGCGCAGTTTTTCGTAGCTGGTCCAGTTCGGGTTGCGTCCGTTGTTATTAGCGCGGGCGCGCAGCACGAAATTAACGATCTCATTACGGAAATCTTTCGGGTTGCTGATCCCAGCCGGTTTTTCAATTTTTTCCAGTTCCGCGTTCAGGGATTCACGGTCAAACAACTGGCCGGTATCCGGGTCGCGGTACTCCTGATCCTGGATCCAGAAATCCGCATAGGTGACATAACGATCGAAGATGTTCTGCCCATATTCGGAATAGGATTCGAGGTAAGCGGTCTGGATCTCTTTGCCGATAAACTCGGCGTATTTCGGGATCAGATAGCCTTTCAGGAATTCCAGGTAACGTTCGGCCAGCTCCTGCGGGAACTGCTCACGTTCAATTTGTTGTTCCAGTACGTAGAACAAGTGAACCGGGTTGGCTGCCACTTCAACATGGTCGAAGTTGAACACGCGCGAGAGGATCTTAAAGGCAAAACGTGTCGACAGGCCGTTCATCCCCTCATCGACACCGGCGTAGTCGCGGTATTCCTGATAGGACTTCGCTTTCGGATCGGTGTCTTTCAGACTTTCACCGTCGTAGACGCGCATTTTCGAGTAGATGCTGGAATTTTCCGGTTCTTTCAGACGCGAAAGAATCGAGAAGCGGGCCAGCGTTTCGAGCGTTCCCGGCGCACACGGCGCATGGGAGAGCTCACTGTGGTTGAGCAGTTTTTCGTAAATTTTCATCTCTTCCGAGATGCGCAAGCAATAAGGCACTTTGACGATGTAAACACGGTCAAGGAACGCCTCGTTGTTTTTGTTGTTACGGAACTGCACCCATTCGGATTCGTTCGAGTGGGCGAGGATGATGCCGTTAAACGGCAGGGCGGAGATGCCTTCAGTACCGTTGTAGTTGCCCTCCTGCGTGGCGGTCAGCAGGGGGTGCAGCACCTTGATCGGCGCTTTAAACATTTCGACGAATTCCATGATCCCCTGGTTTGCGCGGCACAGTGCGCCGGAGTAACCGTAGGCGTCAGGATCGTTTTGCGCGTGGTTTTCCAGTTTACGGATATCCACCTTCCCAACCAGTGCCGAAATGTCCTGGTTGTTCTCATCGCCTGGTTCCGTTTTGGCAATCGCAATCTGTTCCAGAATCGACGGCCAGACTTTTACCACGCGGAATTTGCTGATATCTCCGCCAAACTCGTGCAGGCGTTTGGCGGCCCATGGCGACATAATAGTGCCGAGATAACGGCGCGGGATGCTGTACTCTTTTTCAAGAATTTGCGCGTCTTCCTGCGGATTAAACAGGCACAACGGGTGGTCGTTAACCGGGCTACGTTCGCCGTTGGCGCTCAGCACGTAAATTGGCACCCGCTGCATTAAGGATTTCAGACGTTCGGCCAGGGACGATTTACCCCCGCCCACCGGGCCGAGCAGATAGAGGATCTGTTTCTTCTCTTCCAGACCCTGCGCGGCGTGTTTGAGGTATGAGACGATTTGCTCAATCGCCTCTTCCATTCCATAAAATTCTTCGAACGCGGGGTAGCGTCCGATAACCCGGTTCGAAAAGAGACGGGAAAGCCGTGGCTCCTGGGCAGTGTCTACCATCACAGGTTCCCCTATGGCCATCAGCAGCCTTTCAGCAGCATTCGCATAGGCGCTGCGATCTTGCTTACAGATGGCAAGAAACTCCTGCAGAGTGAACTCTTCGTCCTTGGCAGCTTCATAACGCTGGCGATAGTGATCGAATATATTCATGGCATGCCGTCCTTTCGTAATCTGTGGGAACAGTACAGCTATCAGTTTTTCCACTTTTAGCGTCGCAAACCAACGGGATAAAAATTATGCTCCGTCCTATTTGTTATGAGCGTGTATCCAGCTTTGATCAAGTTATCACTGAAGAAGATTCTGATGGCAGAGGGGCTTTTTTCGGCCTGTATTTGGATTAAATATCTATTGGATGGAATTTATACAGATTTTTTATATTTGATATGGGGTTTCTGCGCTGGAAAATGCCAACATTTTACATCGGGCGAATGTTGGTAAATTTTTACAGGATGTGCGGGATCGCAAGTATAGAAAAAGTGACGCCGTCATGGTCACTTCATCGGAGCAGAACGATAACCGACAACAGAAGTACGCGAACTGTGTTAAAGGATGATGACAGGCAAGATTTCCATGGCGGTTGTCGCCAGCAAAACGAAAGAAGCGGTGCCAGGAGATAACGCCCGACACCGCAAAACGACATGTTAGCCGCGGTGCTCTTCAATGTATTGCGCGAGGTCCGCAGGGGTTTTCAGCACGCTGGCGACTTCCGTTGGCGGGATCATGCAGCCGTAAACGTCCTGCACTTCCAGCACCATATCAACGGCGAGGATGGAGTCGAGAATATCGGACTCAATCAGCTCGTCGTGAAAGCCCACTTTGCGGGATAAAATCTTTTCAAACAGCGCGAGAATTTCTTGTTCCATGATTTTTCCTGTCTACTCAGTTGCTGCGGGCATGGGTGTCCAGCAGTTTACGGTCGATTTTGCCGTTAGGGTTCAGCGGCAAAGCCTCCTGGATAATGATTTGCGACGGCACCATGTATGGCGGCACCACCTGTGAAAGTGAATGTTTAATCGCGTCCGGTGCCAGATTGGTGACGCAGAACGCCGCGATACGCAGCACGCCGCCGCCCGCTTTCATTAGCGGTAATACCACCGCTTCACGAATGCCGGACATCGCCAGCAGGCGGTTTTCAATCTCGTTAATTTCGATGCGGTAACCGTTGAGCTTAATCTGGCTGTCGTTGCGGCCCTGGCAGTAAATAAGCCCATCTTCGTAGCCCAGATCACCGGTTTTGTAGCCGCGCCAGGCTTCGCCTTCGCGGTGCAACAGTTTTGCCGCGTTCTCTTGCGGCAGGCCGAGGTATCCGCGCATTACGTTTTTGCCCCAAATAATCAGTTCACCGTCGGCGGCAATCTCCATTCTGCTCTCTGGCATCATGGTGCCAACCGGCAGCAGATCGTTTTCGCTGGCGAGGATTTCGTCGGTGATTTCGACAACGGTGGTGGCGATAGTCGCTTCGGTCGGGCCATAGGAGTTGAGGATTTTGGCCTGCGGGAAGCGGCGACGCAGCTGTTTGACCAGCGCTTTGTTGAGCACTTCGCCGATAAATACAAACACGCTAAGCGCGGGTAAATAATCACTGTTGAATTGCGGTGAGAGCAACTTCTGGTAAGCGAAAGAGGGGGTGGAAACCCACACTGAGACCGCGTTACTTTTCAGACGGTCAAGCCAGTTTTCCGCGGCGATATCCTCTTTGGCGTTCAGCACGATATGGCCGCCGGTCGCCAGGTTTGCCAGCAAGGGAATCAGGGAAAGGTCAAAGCTGAACACCGCGTGGTTCATCAGCACCGGGACTTCCGGCAAGGCAAAATCCTGACGCACCCACTGCATAAAGTGCCACACGCTTTCACGGCCGATCTGTACGCCTTTCGGTTTACCCGTGCTGCCAGAGGTAAACATGATATAGGCCAGATCCGGCTCTGCCAGCGGCTGGCCGATTTCACCGGTCGGCATAAACTGCCGTGTCGCGACGTCGTAGTAATACGGTGCGCTGGCGAGATGGCAAATCTCTTTCAGTCGTTCCTGCGGATAGATGCAATCTACCGGAATGTAGGGGATGTTATGCAGCAGGCAGCTGTAGATGGCGACGGCGAATTCCGCTTGCTGGTGGCCGTACAACACCACTGGCGTCGCCAGCGAAGGCTGACAGCGCTGATAGCGTTCGGCCCAGTCTGTCACCGCGCCAGAGAGCTGTTGCCAGTTAAGTGCTTCATCGCTGCCGCTTATCGCTAACTGATGCGGGCGGGCGGGATCGAGTAATGCCGCACGCAGGAAATCCTGCAGCGCCTGGAGGTCAGAGTGTAGGTTCATAGAGGTGACATTCCGCTAAAAATGTAAAGAGATGCCGCAGCGCTTGCCAGCGTTAACAGGCGTCCCAAAAAGAGGATCGTGGGATATTGCAGCCAGCGATTCAGCGCCGGGCTACGTTTGGCTGACCACAGCAGCATGTTGTGCGCCACAGAAATGGCGCCAAACAGCGCGCCGCTAATCACATAGTGACGTTCGAGCCCGTTCCATGCCCCCATACAAAACAGCGTGCAGAAAATACCGATATTCTGCGCCAGCGTTTTGTTCTGACGGAAAAAGTCGAGCTTCATTAAATTCATATAAATCGGCATGAACACCACATCGCGCAGCCACTCTGAAAGGCTGATGTGGAAACGACGCCAGAAATCCTGCGGGTTTTTCGCCAGAATCGGCATATTAAAGTTTGCCGGAACATTAAGGCCAAACAGGCGAGCGGCACCGATAGCCATATTGCTGTAACCGGCGAAATCAAAATAGAGATAGGCGCTGTAGGCGAGCGACATCACCACGCCAACACTGAATGTAAACGGACGGTGGCTCCACTCCTGGATCACCAGGTTATCGATCAGCATGGCGAATAAAAACTTCTGGACGATACCGGTGAAAATTTGCTCTGCGGCGATGAGAAATTGCTCACGCGTGAGCGTAAACAGCGGTTTATTTATATCCGTTATCCATGTCCGCCAGCGGTACATCGGGCCGGCCAGAATAATAAACGGCATAAACAGGTAACAGAAATAGTGCAAAACATTGTTGCCATCTTTTTTATTGCGATAGAGCAATACATCGATAGCGCGGAAGGTCATAAAAGATAAGCCGATCATGCCCCAATGGTTATTCAGATGTAATTTCACTGCAAACAGAGGCACTAACGTTAAACTTACCGCCTGCCAGGTTTTTAACCAGCCTTTCTCTTTTAAGGTGACGAGAATATAAAAGCTGATAAAAACCGCAACCGGGACGATATAGTCGCCCTGAAATATATATCCCCAGCCAAATGCCGCCAGCACGGAAAAAGCGGATAAGTAAGTTAACCGATAGCGCAGCACGCGGTTAACCAGCGCAAACAATAACGCCGAAGAAAAGAGAAAAAAGAAAAAGGTTCCGGAGCTGTACATCATTCATTCCTCAGAACTTTTGATATTCAAAGTGCACTTTTAAATTCATGCTTTCATCAACAGAGGACCACGCGATAACGGTGACCGCCAGTAAGAGATAAAGGAAAAACAGGCGAATTGCGTATTTCATCGTTTAAAACTCTCAAGAATAAAGCGGTCCATCGGTACCCATGCCAGATCGGTGGGATGCAGACGATCCCAGTTCCAGCCGTCCTGATAGGGCATGGAGTACATATCAAAATAGGGGATCTGGTTTTCTTTCAGAATGGCGGTGGTTTGCGTTACCGCAGGTTGCACCAGTTCAGGGTTCTGCACCGCACGGCGGTTTATCGCATCGATAATCACCACCACCTGAACGTGGCGCTCTTTGAGCAACGTGATCATGGCGCGAAACGCTTTCAACTGTTCCGGCTCAACGGGCGAATCGTCCCAGACTTCTGGCTTTTCGCCGGGTTGATAAACCGTTTTGTCCATCCACAAGGTGTCAGCGCTTTCCTGCCGTGCCTCGTTCAGCTCGCGGGCGTGGGCCAGTTCGTGTTCCCAGTTCGGCGTGATGTCGACGGCGGGTTGCACAGGCCAGGGGCGTGCTGGCGACGCTTCAACATCCAGCATCGCCAGCCAGTCGTTTTTAATCAGTGTGCAGAAATTAGCAAATTCGTAACTGACTTCTTGCCAGATATTGTCCAGGTCCCAGCCAGAAATTTTCATTTGTTCAAAGGTTAAATGGCTGGTCTCTTTTTTATTGATATGGCGTAAGTAGTTGACGAGGAATGGGCGTGTTTGTTCATCCTGCATTAACGGATTAAAAATAGGCGCCGGAAAATTATTCGCAAAAATAGCAGGAGGCACGCCGGTTGAATAAAAACTATCGGGTGCCAGCAGCAAAACGACTTTACTGTTTGCGTTAAGGTCATTCTTAAAGCGAGACAGCAGAAGAAAATGGGTGACGCTGTCATCAAAACTGTCGCCAAATGCGACTACATTACGATGTAAATCATTATTAAGGTAATTATATACAGCGTAAGGTTCATCTTCTGAGGTGGCGACTTCCGATGCGCCAATGAAAAAAATCGCATTACCCTGCAGGGCATGAGAAATAGTGGCTATTTTTTCCGCCTGCTCTTTCGCCGTGCCGTCGATTGCTTTAATCAGCGGCTGGAATTTAAGCGGCGGATCAAAGCGGGTCACCAGCGGATGAACGCAAAGGAACAGGACGGCGAGAATCGCCATCAAAAAATGTAGGCAGAAAGTATTTTTGATTTTCATTATAAAATTAAAACTACTTGATATTCATTTGTTTAAAATATGTTGTTTTTTGACGTAACAGACAAATTTGATCTCTGTTTCCGCGACACTATATACCAGCCTTATGACGGATGATGAGCACTGCCGTGTAACGGTATGTACAGCGTGTCATTTATTACCAGAAAGGGTTGAAGAGGCTTGATGAACGGGGCGCGAAAGCATTTTTCCGCACTCGTTGCGGCAGGGCAATCGGCATACATAATTTGCGATTTTTTGTAATGTTTAGGTAAAAAAATTTGGGTAGGCTGGCGCGGGCGGTTAAACTTCTTGCGCCAATTATTTGACTACAGGAAAGAAAGGACTGTGACCAAAATCAAACTCGTGGCACTGGGCGTGCTGACCGCGTCCTGCGCTTTTGCAGCAAATGCAGAAAATACCTTTTCACTGGGCGCTGGCGTGGGCGTCGTTGAATCCCCGTATAAACAGTATGATAAACGTGTCCTGCCGGTTCCTGTTATCACCTATGAGAGTGATAATTTCTGGTTTCGCGGCTTAGGCGGCGGTTATTACCTGTGGAATGACCAGGCGGATAAACTCTCCATCACCGCGTTTTACTTCCCATGGGAGTTCAAACCAAAAGACAGTGATAATAACCAGTTGCGTCAGTTGGATCGCCGTAAAGCGACGATGATGGCGGGGCTTTCCTACATCCACAATACCGAGTACGGTTTCCTGCGCACCACGCTGGCGGGCGATGTGCTGGATAACAGCAACGGCGTTCTGTGGGACATCGGCTGGTTGTACAACTACAACAACGGTGCGCTGAGCGTCACGCCGGGCATTGGTGTTGAGTGGGCCAGCGATAACCTGAACCAATACTACTACGGTGTGTCGCGCGATGAAGCGCGTCGCAGCGGGCTGAAAAGCTACGATCCGGATAATGGCTGGAGCCCGTACCTTGAGCTCACGGTCAGCTACCGTCTGACGGACAGCTGGACCGTGTACGGCTCGGGCCGTTACACCCATCTGTCGGATGAGATCAAAGACAGCCCGATGGTGGACAAATCCTGGGGCGGGCTGTTGTCCACCGGGGTGACGTACCGCTTCTGATTGTGCAGTTGAATAGCGCGATCTGTGCAATAAAGCAGGGCCATTGGCCCTGTTTTGCTTTACGGTGAAACGTTTAGCAGGAGGAGAAGATGGCAGACAAAAAAGTGGTTTTTGCAGGCCAGGTTTCGCAGCCCGCCATTGGCCAGGGCACCTGGTACATGGGGGAAAACGCGCGGCTGCGCCAGAAAGAAGTGGATGCTCTGCGTGCGGGTATCGAACTGGGATTAACGTTGATTGATACGGCGGAAATGTATGCCGACGGCGGAGCGGAAGAGGTGGTCGGCGAAGCCTTACAGGGCGGTTTACGTGACAAGGTGTTCCTGGTTTCCAAAGTTTATCCGTGGAATGCCGGCGGCAAGAAGGCAATCGCTGCTTGCGAAGCCAGCCTGCGTCGCCTGAAAACAGAGGTTCTCGATCTCTATCTGCTGCACTGGCGCGGGAACTACTCCCTCGCTGAAACCGTCGAGGTAATGGAGACGCTGATCGCACAGGGCAAAATACGCCGCTGGGGTGTTTCAAACCTGGATTACAGCGATATGCAGGAGCTGATGCGCGTGCGCGGCGGAGACGCCTGTGCGACAAATCAGGTGCTGTATCATCTTGGTTCTCGCGGCATTGAATATGATCTGCTGCCGTGGTGCCAGCAACAGGCAATGCCGGTGATGGCCTATTGTCCGCTGGCTCAGGCTGGCCGCCTGCGCGATGGTTTGCTGCAAAACAGCACGGTGCACGAGATTGCCGCAGCACATGGTGTCAGCGCTGCGCAAATTTTACTGGCTTGGGTGATTAGCCATCAGGGCGTGATCGCCATTCCCAAAGCGTCCAGCGTGGCGCATGTGCAGGAAAATGCGGCGGCATTGAATATCACGTTAAGCAGCGACGAATTAGCGCGGCTGGACAACGCTTTCCCGGCTCCGGGTCGTAAAACGCCACTCGACGTGGTGTAACAGAAATAATAACCCTCTCCTGTCAGGAGAGGGTCGGCAGGATCAGCGTTTAACGACGCGGATGGTCTGCGCCAGGCGGGACGGTTTCTCTTCAGTGGTTTTCTGCGGCACGGTCGCGTTAACCGATTCCACACAGACAAACGTTTTGTAACCGTCATCCGGCATGTCAGCCATGCTGACGGAGAGCGCCGGGCCGGGGTTCCACGCCACGACATTTGCGTTATGGCTGTGGATGACTTCAATGGTACGGTTAAGGGCGCTATCGTGGATCAGGCTGCAGGCTTCGGCATTCAGATAGACGCGGTCGGTGCGATCCGGGAACGTCTGCACACCATCAGTCAGCACATCTTCTTTCGCATCGTTCACTTTGTCGATAAAGCGATCGCCGAGACCACTCACTTTTACGGCTGCAATATCACCGACGTTGAAATAGGTGTGCAGCGCCGAGGTGGTTTCAAACTCACCGTGGGCTTCGAGCTCCATTTCGCAGGTCGCGCCCAGTTTGTAACGGGCATACACCGTAAAGTCGTGTGGCCAGAATTTGCGCGATGCATCGCTGCTCTGTAGTTCAAATGTCAGCACGACGCCGCTGGCGTCTTCGTTATGTGCTTTCAGCACCCACGGCAGATTGCGCGCAAAACCATGCGCTGGCAGGCCTTGTTGTTTTGCCGGGCCGAACCACGGCCAGCAAACCGGCACGCCGCCGCGCAGCGCGACGCCATCTTTAAACGGTGTGTTGCCGCTTAGCCACAGAACGTCTTCTTCACCCTGCGGTTTCCAGGAAAGCAGATGTGCGCCCTGTAAGGCGAATGAACCTTTAACCTGCGGATGGTCGACGACGATAACGTCCAGCTCGTCCATTTTGCGCAGGGAGAGAGTAGGGGTAATTTGTTCGACTACCGGAAGTGCAAAAATTTTATTAATCATTAACGCAATCCTCTGTCTTCAAAACAAAAAAAGAGCGACCGAAGTCGCTCTTTCAGATCATGTTCTCATCTCAAATTATTTGGAAATGTGAGCGATCAGGTCCAGAACTTTGTTGGAGTAACCCGTTTCGTTGTCGTACCAGGAAACCAGTTTCACGAAGTTGTCGTTCAGTGCGATACCCGCTTTAGCATCGAACACGGAAGTGCAAACTTCGCCGTTGAAATCGGTAGAAACCACGTCGTCTTCGGTGTAACCCAGAACGCCTTTCATCGGGCCTTCAGAAGCGGCTTTGATGGCTTTCTTGATTTCTTCGTAGGACGCTGCTTTTTCCAGACGAACGGTCAGGTCAACAACAGATACGTTCGGAGTCGGAACGCGGAACGCCATACCAGTCAGTTTGCCGTTCAGTTCCGGCAGTACTTTACCTACAGCTTTAGCAGCACCGGTAGAGGACGGGATGATGTTCTGGGATGCGCCGCGGCCGCCGCGCCAGTCTTTGTGAGACGGGCCATCAACGGTTTTCTGAGTTGCGGTGGTCGCGTGCACAGTGGTCATCAGACCTTCGATGATGCCGAAGTTGTCGTTGATAACTTTTGCCAGCGGAGCTAGGCAGTTAGTGGTGCAGGAAGCGTTGGAAACGATGTCCTGGCCAGCATATTTGTCGAAGTTAGCGCCACGTACGAACATCGGGGTGTTGTCTTTGGACGGGCCAGTCAGAACAACTTTTTTCGCGCCAGCGGTGATGTGTTTACGAGCGGTTTCGTCGGTCAGGAAGATACCGGTAGCTTCAGCAACGACGTCAACGCCGATTTCGTTCCATTTCAGGTTAGCCGGGTCTTTCTCAGCAGTAACACGGATGGTTTTGCCGTTAACAACCAGGTGGCCGTCTTTCACTTCTACGGTACCGTTGAAACGACCGTGAGTGGAGTCATACTTCAGCATGTACGCCATGTATTCAGCGTCCAACAGATCGTTGATACCAACGATTTCGATGTCAGAACGTTCCTGAGCAGCACGGAAAACAATGCGACCGATACGGCCAAAACCGTTGATACCTACTTTGATAGTCATATATTCCACCAGCTATTTGTTAGTGAATAAAAGGTTGGCTGTAAAATTACAAAAACCTTACGCAGCGTCAAGCGGAATCGTGTCAATCATTGCGACAAATCAATCCTCCGCATAACCTTTGTTCGACTGACTCGCCTCACTCTTCCTTTGAGCATGCTCCCCATATAGGGGCGCCGCCTGGAATTTTAAAGGTCAGATAGGATAAAAATGTGAGATTAATCACAATTCACCGGCTGCTTTACCGCAACAAATAAGTTTAGAACAAAAGTTAACGCCGCAGTGTTAATGTTTTGTTAGAATCAGGCTGAAAAGTTGTCGAGTTTTTACCGTGAGGCGTGAGCAAATGGCGCATAATTCTTCTGAAGACGACCTGAAAAAAACACTGACTGAAATGCAGTTTTACGTGACGCAGAACCACGGCACTGAGCCGCCGTTCACCGGGCGTTTTCTGCATAACAAACGCGACGGGATTTATCACTGTCTGGTGTGTGACGCCGCGCTATTCAATTCGCAAACCAAGTATGATTCTGGCTGCGGCTGGCCAAGTTTCTTTGAGCCGGTGAGCGAAGACGCTATTCGCTATATCAACGATTATTCGCATGGCATGCAGCGTGTGGAAATCCGCTGTGGAAAATGTGATGCGCACTTGGGGCACGTCTTCCCGGATGGCCCGCAACCGACTGGAGAAAGGTATTGCGTCAACTCTGCTTCCCTGAGCTTTACCGACGACGAAAATGGCGATCGTTCTCAGGGTTGAAAAAACGATTCAGCAATTATTCCACGGAGTTTTCAAGATGAATCTTGATCAAATCGTTAACAGCATGACGCCAGAGATCTACCAGCGGCTGGCTACTGCCGTTGAGTTAGGTAAATGGCCGGATGGCGTTGCGCTGACACCAGAGCAAAAAGAGAACAGCCTGCAACTAGTGATGCTGTGGCAGGCGCGTAATAACACGCAGGCGCAGCACATGACCATTGATACCAACGGCCAGATGGTGATGAAAAGTAAGCAGCAATTAAAAGAGGATTTTGGCATTTCGCCAAAGCCGATCGCGACGTTTAAATCGTAAGTCGCCATGCCGGAGGCGCAACGCCATCCGGCAGGGGCATCATCAGGCGTGCGTTTCCTGCCAGTCCGCGAGCGTATAGAGCGTCGCGCCAGCCGCTGACATCTCCATAAACGCCTGCGTGCTGTCCTGCGGATTCAGGTTCACGCCACGGCAACCGTCGGTAATGACATTCACCTCATATCCAAGTTGTAGCGCGTCCAGCACGGTAAATTTCACGCAATAATCGGTGGCTAAACCGAGTATTACCAGTTCGCGGATGCCGTGCTGCAGCAACCAGTTGTGCAGGGCGGTTTCCTGACGGTGGCCGTTATCGAAAAATGCGCTGTAACTATCAATCAGCGGGTTTTCGCCTTTGTAAAACACCGCGTCAATGGCTTTCTGGTTTAGCAACGGATGTAGCGCCGCGCCCTCGCTGTTTTGTACACAGTGATCGGGCCAAAACGTTTGGGCTAATCCCGCCAGTTCGCCAGTCGTGAACGGCGCGACGTGGTGCTGACTGGCGAAACTGCCATGTCCGGCCGGGTGCCAGTCTTGGCTTGCCACGATGGCATTGCTGCGTGTTTTACACCACGTAATCATGGCGTTAGCAACATCAACTGTGCTGTCACCTTCCGTCACAGCCAGCGCGCCGCCAGCGCAGAAATCATTCTGAATATCGACCAGCAGCAGTGCGCGTTGCGTCATTCGAGCCTCCTCATTCATCCGGCGTCAGTTCACCGCGCAGGTTTTGTGTCATGGCTGTGCGAATGGCATCAGCGTCCAGATCCTGGCTTAACAGATAGTGAAGTTTTGTCAGCGTCGCTTCCACTGTCATGTCTGCGCCGCCAATCACACCTGCATGGGCGAGGGCGTTGCCGGTGGCGTAGCCGCCCATGTTGACCTTGCCGGACATACATTGTGTCAGGTTGACCACGACAATGCCGCGGGCGCTGGCTTCCTGTAACTCTTTCAGAAACTCACCGTTTTGCGGCGCATTACCTACGCCGTAAGAACGCAGTATCAGCGCTTTTACCGGCTGGCGCAGGAAGTTGCGCACCACATCGGCGGAAATGCCGGGATAAATCGTCACTACGCCAATCGGCTGCGGAGTAATCGGGTGGACAACCAGCTCTCCCGTGGTATGCGGCGCGGGCGGCGTGCCCAGACGGCGAATATGGATACCCGCTTCGAGTAGTGGCGCAAGGTTAGGCGAAGCGAACGCGTCGAAACCATCAGCGTGCGCTTTGGTGGTGCGGTTGCCGCGATACAGACGGTTATTGAAGAACAGCGTCACTTCGTTAATCGGGAAATTGGCCGCCACATATAACGCATTAAGCAGGTTGATTTGGCCATCAGAACGCAGTTCGGCGAGCGGGATTTGTGACCCTGTCACAATGACCGGTTTGCCTAAGTTTTCCAGCATAAACGACAGTGCCGACGCGGTGTAGGCCATCGTGTCTGTACCATGCAGAATGACAAAACCATCGTAATCGTCATAGTGCGCTTTCACATCGTCTGCAATATGTTGCCAGTCTTCCGGTGTCATATCGGACGAATCCATCAGCGGCTCATATTCATGGATGGTGAAATCAGGCATCTCCGGGCGATGGAATTCAGGCATCAGCGCCAGTTGACGTTGCAGGTGACCGGAAACCGGCACATAGCCGTGTTCTGAGCGTTGCATACCGATAGTACCGCCCGTGTAGGCAACGTAAATGGATTTTTTTTGCATAGTTATATTCTGGCTTCATCAAAAAAATCCCCTCCGGTGGAGGGGACGTGGTCAGGTGATTTTAGCGGATATTGGCGCAATTCAGACAGAGCGCATAACGATTTTGTGGATCGTTAAACACCGCCAGTTTGTCAGTTTCAGCTTTCATTTCCAGCGCCGCGCTCGCCAGCGGCGCGGGCAGGTATGCCTGCAATGCTTTTGGCAGCATGGCGCTGACCGAACCGGACATGCTATCCATTACACGATCAAAGAATGTCGGCTCTTCCTCGTAGTAATCGATATGCCACTGTTTCAGTTTCGCAAGCTCAGCCGCTTTCGCCAGCGCGTCGTCGAAATCGCCCAACGCATCGACCAGCCCGTTATTTTTCGCATCCTGGCCGGTCCAGACGTGACCCTGGGCGATTTTATCAACCTGCTCAGGCGTGCTGTTGCGCGACTGCGCCACCAGCGTGATAAAGCGTTTGTAGCCATTCTCGATACTCAACTGCATCATTTGCGAAACTTCGTCCGGCAGCGCTTTGGTCATGCTGACATCTGCCAGCGGCGAGGTTGCTACGCCATCAGTATGTACGCCGATACTGTCGAGGCTGTTTTCCAGCGTGTTGATAACACCGAAGATACCAATCGAGCCGGTCAGCGTGCTGGCACTGGCAACAATGTAATTCGCCGGTGTTGAGATCCAGTAACCGCCTGAGGCCGCCATGCCGCCCATCGAAACCACTACCGGTTTACCTGCCGCGCGGGCTGCCGCCAGCTCGGAGCGGATAACTTCCGATGCGCTAACGCTGCCGCCAGGGCTGTTGACACGTAGTACAATGGCTTTCACTTTCGGATCCAGACGTGCATCGCGGATCTGCGCGGCAGTGGTATCGCCGCCTACATTCCCCGGCGTCTCCTCGCCATCCATGATCGCGCCGTTAGCGAAAATTACCGCCACGGTATCGCCAACATCGCTCGGTTTTTTCGCCTGGTAATCATACATGCTGACCGCGCGGAAGTTCTTATCCTCCGTGCTCCAGCCAAACTGTTTAACCATGGCTTTTTCCGCATCGGTGGCGGAACCCAGTTCATCCACCAGTTTGTTGTCAAGCGCGTATTTCGCCGTGTCGCCATCCACTTTACGCAGGCCATCCAGCATCGCTTGTGCGCCAGGGAAAACTTGCTGCACGGTGATTTGGCGGTTAGCGGCAACGGTGTTGAGGTAGTTCTGCCACAGCTCATTAATCCAGCGGCTATCTGCATCGCGGGCTGCCGGGGACATATCATCGCGAATAAACGGCTCAACGGCGGATTTATAGGTGCCGACGCGGAATACGTGGGTGGTGACTTTTAGCTTATCAAGCAGCGATTTGTAGTAAAGGCCGTTGGTGGCAAAGCCGTGCAGATCAACCACGCCCTGCGGCGACAGCCAGATCTTGTTGGCGAAGCTGGCAAGGTAATACTGGCCCTGACTGTAGTTATCGCCCACGGCATAAACCGGCTTACCGCTGTCGCGGAACTCGCGCAGCGCTTTGCCGATATATTGCATCGACGGTTGATCGGCACCGGCAAAATTTTTCAGATCCATCACAATCCCGGTGATATTCCGGTCATGCTGCGCCTGGCGAATGGTGTCGACGATGTCAAACAATGAGTTTTCCTGCAGGCGATCGGAACTGGCACCAAACAACTGGCGACCCAGTGCGCCAAGTCGGCTACTGGCGGAGGTTTTGTCCACCACCACGCCGGAAATATCCAGCAGCAATGCGCCTCGACTGTTGCTGCTGGTTTTACTGTCGCTCATTTGCATCCACACGCCAGCGACAACCAGCACCAACAAAATAAAGAAAAGATTCAGCACCAGCTTGCGGATAAAGTTCAGCAATCGCCAGCTCCACTTGAAAAAACCGGCAATAATACGCCAAAGGGTTCGCATGTATTCTCCCTGGTAGTTAACGACCACCGCTGCCCGAGCGGCAAAGTGTGGTTATCCTAATTACCCCGCCGCCACTTGTCAGCAGGAATCGCCTTCGGCGCTGTAACAATTTCTATGCCCGTGTTAATTTTGTGAACAAATTTCAATACAGGAGTTTAACTAATGGACGCACTTGAGCTGCTCGTCAATCGTCGTAGCGCATCCCGGCTGGCAGAACCGGCCCCGGCAGGTGAACAACTGGATAATATTTTGCGTGCGGGCATGCGCGCGCCGGATCACGGTACGCTGCAGCCGTGGCATTTTTTTGTCATCGAAGGGGAAGGGCGCGAACGTTTCAGTCAGACGCTGGAGCAGGCAGCGGTTGCCGCAGGCCAGGATGAAAAAGGTATCGAAAAAGCACGTACATCGCCTTTTCGCGCGCCGTTGATCATTGCGGTGGTGGCGAAATGCGACGTTCACCATAAAGTCCCGCAGTGGGAGCAAGTGCTCTCTGCTGGCTGCGCGGTAATGGCAATGCAGATGGCGGCGCTGGCGCAGGGGTTTAACGGGATCTGGCGCACAGGCCCGCTGACCGACAGCCCGGTGGTTCGCCAGGCGTTTGACTGCCGCGAACAGGATAAAATTGTCGGCTTTTTGTATCTGGGTACACCGCAATTGAAAGCCTCAACCACTGTCACCGTACCGGATACCACGCCGTTCGTGACACGTTTCTAAGCTTCGCCTTATCTCTGACGGCTGCGACAATTCTGCCGCAGCCGTTTTCTTTTAACGTCTAGTCTGCTTTCGCCGATAACAACGCGAAAGGATCACAGCGAAAGCTTGCCCATCCGGGCGCGCTATTTATTTACGCTGGGCGGCAAACTCATCTTTGGCTTTCTGCAACTGTTGCTGGAACGCCGGGTTGGTATGCAAAGTGGCAACGACAGCAGAACCGACAATGCGCGCCGCGTCCACATCACTTTGCCAGTGGTAGCCACAGATCACCCGGCTTTGACCCAGATCGTAGCCGCGTTTGAGGATCTGATCCTGACGCTGTGGATTAATCTCTGCCAGTACCAGTGCAGTCGCCCAACCGATCGAGGTATGACCGGACGGATAAGAGCCGTTTTTCGCCAGTGAATCCTGCTCCTTGGTGTTGCAGGTCGGTACGCCGTAGAAGGCAAACGGGCGGATACGCATATATTTTTGCTTCGCGCCGCGCGTTGCCAGATCGCCTGCATCTTCGATCATATTGGTCAACAGTTTATGCAACTGCGGGGAGTCTTTCTCGGTGATGGGTGAGCCAAATGCGCCGGAGAAGGCGTTTGCCACGCCGCCGCTGCTCAGGTTAGCGTCTTCCGCTGCCTGTTTGCCGCGTTCGGTGTTACGCAGCAAGCGGCCCTGTTCGTACATTGCCTGATCGTTTAAAAACGCGATGCTACCGACTTCCGGCGGCGGTGGTAACAACGCCAGGCTATCAATCGCCTGCGCATTTTTCAGGTAGTAAAGATCAGGTTTGGTGGTGGCGTCATTCCCGGATGGAACCAGAGCAAAAGCGCTGGTAGAGAGCAAACTAGCAAGACAAAACGCGATGATATTTTTTTTCATGAGCGGTTCCTTTGTGTAAAAAATCGTCCGTAGCCCTCAGTGGCTGCTGTCATATTTCTGTCATGAAATGCCAAAAAGAACATTGCGGTAACTCGCAAAATGGCCGATGTAGTTATTGAGATGATGTTTGCGAGCAAAAAATCATCGCAGGTTATGTCTGTTTCGTTTGCTTAATGAGCAATAACGCGCGAATTCAGATTGCCAGACTTACCAGCTCAGCATTTGGGCGCTACCATAGCGCGATTGCAATGACAGGAGATGTCCATGAGCGAGCAAGCCATTCGTTTAACGCAATACAGCCACGGAGCCGGTTGCGGTTGTAAAATTTCCCCCAAAGTGCTGGATACCATTCTGCATAGCGAGCAGGCGAAGTTTCTCGACCCGAACCTGCTTGTCGGCAACGAAACGCGTGATGACGCCGCCGTTTACGATTTGGGTAACGGTACCTGCATTATCAGCACCACCGACTTCTTTATGCCGATTGTCGATAACCCCTTCGACTTTGGCCGCATTGCTGCGACCAACGCCATTAGCGATGTTTTCGCGATGGGCGGCAAACCGATTATGGCGATTGCTATTCTGGGCTGGCCACTCGACAAACTGGCGCCGGAAATTGCGCGTGAGGTGATCGATGGTGGGCGTTTTGCCTGCCAGCAGGCGGGGATTGCCCTGGCGGGTGGTCACTCAATTGACGCGCCGGAGCCGATTTTTGGCCTTGCCGTGACCGGTGTGGTGCCAACCGAACGCGTGAAGAAAAACAGCACCGCCCAGGCTGGCTGCAAACTGTTCCTCACCAAGCCGCTGGGCATTGGCGTATTAACCACGGCGGAAAAAAAATCGCTGCTTAAACCGGAACACGTTGGTCTGGCAACAGAAGTGATGTGCCGCATGAACCTTGCCGGTGCCGCTTTTGCCGGGATCGACGGCGTAAAAGCGATGACCGATGTCACCGGCTTTGGCCTGCTCGGCCACCTGAGTGAAATGTGTCAGGGCGCGGGCGTGCAGGCACAAGTCTGGTATCAGGATGTGCCGAAATTACCGGGCGTAGAAGAGTACATTGCGCAGGGCGCAGTGCCGGGCGGTACGCAGCGTAACTTCGCCAGCTATGGTCACCTGATGGGCGAAATGCCGATGGCGGTGCGCGATTTGCTGTGCGATCCGCAAACGTCCGGCGGCTTGCTGCTGGCGGTGGCACCGGGTTCGGAAGAGGAAGTCAAAGCCACGGCGGCGGAATACGGAATTCAACTGAGCGCGATTGGTGAGCTGGTTAGCGCGCGCGGCGGTCGCCCGATGATTGAGATCCGTTAATCCTATGCGGTTATTTATTGCCGAAAAGCCCAGTCTGGCGCGTGCCATTGCCGATGTGCTGCCGAAGCCGCATCGCAAAGGCGACGGCTATATTGAGTGCGGTAATGGTCAGGTGGTGACCTGGTGCATTGGTCACCTGCTTGAGCAGGCACAGCCGGATGCCTATGACAGCCGCTATGCGCGCTGGAATCTGGCCGATCTTCCGATAGTGCCGGAAAAATGGCAGTTGCAGCCGCGCCCGTCGGTGCTCAAGCAAATCAATGTTATCAAACGCCTGCTCGCCGATGCCGAACAGGTGGTGCATGCCGGTGACCCGGATCGTGAAGGGCAGTTGCTGGTTGATGAAGTAATTGATTATCTGCAACTGCCCGCCGAAAAACGCCAGCAGGTGCAACGCTGCCTGATTAACGATCTCAATCCGCAGGCGGTGGAGCGGGCAATTGAACGCCTGCGAGCGAATAGCGAATTTATTCCGTTGTGCGTGTCGGCGCTGGCGCGCGCCCGTGCCGACTGGCTCTACGGCATTAATATGACCCGCGCGTATACGCTGCTGGGGCGCAACGCCGGTTATCAGGGCGTACTCTCTGTGGGGCGCGTGCAGACGCCGGTGCTGGGGCTGGTGGTGCGTCGCGACGAAGAGATTGAGAACTTCGTGGCGAAAGATTTCTTTGAGGTGAAAGCGCATATCGTCACGCCTGCCGGGGAGCGCTTTACCGCCCTGTGGCAGCCGAGCGAGGCGTGTGAGCCTTATCAGGACGATGAAGGGCGCCTGTTGCATCGCCCGCTGGCGGAGCATGTGGTGAACCGCATTAGCGGCCAACCCGCGCTGGTGACGGCCTATAACGATAAACGGGAATCAGAACTCGCGCCGCTGCCGTTTTCGCTTTCCGCACTGCAAATTGAAGCGGCAAAACGTTATGGTCTTAGTGCGCAGAATGTGCTCGATATTTGCCAGAAACTCTACGAAACCCACAAGTTGATCACCTATCCGCGTTCTGATTGCCGCTATTTACCAGAAGAGCACTTCGCCGGGCGACATGCGGTGATGAATGCGATTGGCGCGCATGCCCCGGATCTGTTGCCGCAGCCGGTGGTGAACCCGGACACGCGCAACCGCTGCTGGGACGATAAAAAAGTTGATGCGCACCATGCGATTATCCCAACGGCCCGTGCCTCGAAGGTCAATCTCAGCGATAACGAAGCCAATGTTTATAACCTGATCGCTCGCCAGTATTTAATGCAATTTTGTCCGGATGCGGTGTTTCGCAAATGCCAGATCGATCTTGATATCGCCAACGGCAAGTTTATCGCCAAAGCGCGTTTTCTGGCGGAGGCCGGATGGCGCACGCTGCTTGGTTCGAAAGAGCGTGATGAAGAAAACGATGGCACACCATTGCCGGTGGTGGCAAAAGGCGACGAATTGCTGTGCGAAAAAGGCGAAGTGGTCGCGCGCCAGACTCAACCGCCACGCCACTTTACCGATGCCACCTTGCTGTCGGCGATGACCGGGATTGCGCGGTTCGTGCAGGACAAAGAACTGAAAAAAATTCTGCGTGCTACCGATGGTCTGGGCACCGAGGCAACGCGCGCCGGTATTATCGAACTGCTGTTTAAGCGCAGTTTTCTGGTGAAGAAAGGGCGCTACATCCACTCGACCGAACCGGGCCGGGCGTTGATTCACTCACTGCCGGAGATGGCGGCGCGCCCCGATATGACCGCGCACTGGGAGTCGGTGCTGACGCAAATCAGTGAGAAAGAGTGCCGTTATCAGGACTTTATGCAGCCGCTGGTCGGTACGCTGCACGAGCTGATTCACCAGGCGCGTAACACGCCGGTGCGTCAGTTCCGTGGGCTGGTGGCACCGGGCGGTGAGAAGAAAAAACCGTTTGCCAAAGGCCGGGGGAAAAAACGCCCGCCAGCAGCAGAGGCTGGCGGTGACGCGGCGTCTCCGGCCGGATAACGCCTTTTCGCTGTTACCCGGCCTGCTTATCAAATCACGCCTTGTGCCAGCATCGCGTCGGCGACTTTCACGAAGCCCGCGATGTTGGCACCGCGCACATAGTGCGTCTGTTTGCCTTCGCCGCCGTACTCAACGCAAGCCTGGTGAATATCCAGCATGATGTGGTGCAGGCGCGCATCCACTTTTTCCGCTTTCCAGCCCATACGCGCGGCATTCTGCGCCATCTCCAGACCGGAGGTAGCAACACCGCCTGCATTCGCGGCTTTCCCCGGTGCGAACAGCACCCCCGCCTCGAGGAACAGTTCAGTGGCATCAATGGTGGTGGGCATATTTGCGCCTTCTGCCACCGCTTTTACACCGTTGGCAATCAACGCGTGTGCGGCGTCTATATCCAGCTCGTTTTGCGTGGCACACGGCAGCGCGATGTCGACTGGCACTGACCACGGCTGCTTGCCTTCGAGGTAAGTCAGATCAAATTCACGCGCGTAATCCGCGATGCGGCCATCACGGCTGGCTTTGATCTCGCACAGGCGGGCGAGTTTTTCACGGTCAAACCCGGCTTCATCCACCACGGTACCGGCAGAATCCGACGCAGTGATCACCCGTGCACCGAAGGCCATCGCTTTTTCAATCGCGTATTGCGCCACGTTGCCAGAGCCGGAAACCGCCACGCGCATCCCTTCAAAGCTAAGACCGTGACGCTTGAGCATCGCTTCGGTGAAATAGACCAGGCCGTAACCGGTCGCTTCCGGGCGGATCAGACTGCCGCCAAACGACAGCCCCTTCCCGGTAAACACGCAGGCGGTATTGTTAGAGAGCTTTTTCATCATCCCGGCCATAAAACCGACTTCGCGCGCGCCGACGCCAATATCCCCGGCGGGCACATCAGTATCCGCGCCAAGATGGCGATACAGTTCGCTTATCAGCGCCTGGCAGAAGCGCATCACTTCGCCATCGCTTTTGCCTTTTGGATCGAAATCACTGCCGCCTTTGCCACCGCCCATCGGCAGGGTAGTGAGCGCATTTTTGAACGTTTGTTCGAAGCCGAGGAATTTGAGGATCGATAAATTCACCGACGGGTGAAAACGCATGCCACCTTTGTAGGGTCCAATGGCCGAACTGAACTGTACGCGCCAGGCGCGGTTAACCTGCACCTGATTGCGGTCATCAACCCAGGCGACGCGAAACTGAATCACGCGCTCCGGTTCAACGAGGCGTTCGAGTAACGACATCTGGCGGTAACGCGGGTGAGCTTCAAGGAAGGGCCAGAGGGTGGTCATCACTTCACGAACGGCCTGAGAGTACTCCGGCTGGTGCGGGTCGCGCTGTTCGACATACTGGAGAAATGATGCAAGAGAGTGCGTCTGATCCATAGATATAAGTATCTCTTATTGTTGTGGTGAATTTGTTGTGATGGTGGTGCGCAAAAAGCAGGCACTTTTGGACTATAACATTTGCAAGGTTGCATGCTGCAAGGGAAAAAGCCGCACACCAGGCAAATTAATAATTGGCAACATGTCATAACTAAAAACGATGATCGGCGAAATTAAAGTCCTGACGCAGAGATCCGTTATAGTAATGAGTGGCGTCAATCAAAAAGGACAAGTTATGGCCCGAATTAAGTGGATAGCAGCAGCGTTACTGGTTGCTGCGTCAACCAGCGTGCTGGCTGAACGTTTACCGTCGCCGGGAATCGAGGTGAATGTGCCGCCGGGAGTGTTCAGCTCCGGTGGGCAGACGCAGACCACGCAGCCCTGCATGCAATGCTGCGTATACGGTAATCAAAACTACAGCGAAGGGGCGGTTATCAAAACCGAGGGCGTGTTATTACAATGCCAGCGCGATGAGAAAACCATTTCCACTAACCCGCTGGTGTGGCGGCGCGTGAAGCCATAAACGCTTCCAGCAGCGGAATATCCGCCGGAGCCAGCGGCAGTGTCAGCGCTTCGGCGGGTAAGCACCACAACAACTCCCGGTGATAGTGGCGTACTGGTTCACCGCTAAAATTCTCCACATGCCAGGCGTGCAAATGAATCAGCCGCCCGGAAACCTCCCGCTGATGGCTGGCAACATAGCGCGCAGGTACAGCATCAATACCCAACTCTTCGCGCAACTCGCGCGTTAGCGCCTGTGGTTGTGTTTCCCCGGCTTCAACCTTGCCACCGGCAAATTCCCACAGACCGGCCTGATCGGCATGGTCGGGGCGCTGTGCCAGTAAAATTTTGCCGTCGCGCTCAATGATAGCGGCCACGACATCCAGGGTTTTTAGAAGAGTCATTACTGCGTTCCGTTTGTATGCTGGCTCCATTCGAACCAGCCGCCATCATACACGGCGATATCCGCCCAGCCGAGCGCACGGGCAATAAAAAAGGCAAACGAGGCGCGCCAGCCGGTACCGCAATAAAAAATTACCGGATTATCGCCAGTGATGCGCTGTTGTTGCCAGAGCGCGGCGATCTCTGATGGGTTGCGCACCGTGCCGTCTGCATTGTGAAAATTGGTAATCAACTGGCTGTCGCCTGCTGCCTGCCCCCAGCGGGCGCCGGGTATATCACCGGCTGCGGCGATATAGTCGTAGCCGCTTGTCTGACCGCTAAACTCAGGCCAACTGCGGATACTGACCAGCAACGTACCGGGCTGCGCTAAACGCTTTTGGGTTTGCGCCATAGTGAGCAGTAGCTGAGGTTGTGCCGGGACACTCACGCCGAAATCCGATGACGGGGTTATGCCCGCCGCTGCACCGGTTTGCCAGGCTAAACCGGCGCGCAGCCAGCTCTGCCAGCCGCCATCCAGTAAGCGAACATCCCTGATCCCGGCATATAACAAAATATGTGCCATCCGTTCCGCCGCATAATTGCCGCGGCCGTAAAGGATGACGGTACTATCAGCTCGCAGGCCATGATTTAGCAGAACCGGGCGTAATTGTGCTGGCTTGAGCACATTCCACAGCGGCAGGCTTTCTACTTCGCGGGTGTCGATATAATCCGCGCCGGGAATATGCCCGGCGCGATAGATATGTTCAGCGTCACATCCCACCTCCAGCAGCCGCCATTCGCCCTCCGGGGTAGCCTTGACCGGGCGGTGTTGCAGCATATCCGCCAGCCAGGTTGCACAACCCCACGGAGAAGGCGCGGGCGTCATCCGTCAGACCTTAAATTTGGCCCACACCGGTGCGTGGTCGGACGGTTTTTCCATGCCGCGAATGTCGTAATCAATACCGGTTTCAATGCAGCGCTCTGCCAGCGGTTGGCTTGCCAGCAGCAGGTCGATACGCAGTCCGCGGTTATCATCGAAACCTTTTGAGCGGTAATCAAACCACGAGAAGCGATCCTGCGTTTCCGGATTAGCTTCGCGGAAGGTATCCACCAGCCCCCAGCCTTTCAGGCGCTCCATCCATTCGCGCTCTTCCGGCAGGAAAGAGCATTTGCCGGTGCGCAGCCAGCGTTTGCGGTTCTCTTCACCAATACCGATATCAAGATCTGTCGGGCTGATGTTCATATCACCCATGATCAACACCGGTTTTGTTTTATCGAGTTCTGTATCGAGATAGGTTTGCAAATCCTGGTAGAACTTCTCTTTCGCCGGGAATTTCAGCGGGTGGTCGCGGCTCTCGCCCTGCGGGAAATAGCCGTTAATCACCGTGATATCGCCGATAGGCGAGGGGATCTCCGCCATGATAATGCGGCGCTGCGCTTCTTCGCCGTCGTTCGGCCAGCCGCGGCGCACGGAAATCGGCGTCTCTTTGGTCAGCAACGCCACGCCGTAGTGGCCTTTCTGTCCGTGATAAAAAACGTTGTAACCCAGCCGTGCGACATCTTCGAGCGGAAACATATCGTCGTGGACTTTGGTCTCCTGCAGGCCGATGACGTCCGGCTGATGTTGCTCAACCAGCGCTTCAAGCTGGTGAGGGCGGGCGCGCAGGCCATTGATATTAAAAGAGACGAATTTCATAGTCGCAGCCATTTAGCAGAGTGAAAGATGCAGAGATGTTAGCAGAATTTACATTTAACCACCGCCACTTATTGATATTGCCGCCGCCGATGCGCATTGGCGCAATACACGCCCTTATTTAGGGCGAAACGCACTAAAACAGGGCGCAGGATGTAAATTAATTTCGCTGATGATCACAGTTCTATAATTAAAATTTCTAATTGCATAAACAGGCGACTTTACTCGCTCTCCACCGCAATTGGATCTCTATTTATTCACTTTTTATGCAAATAAAGTGAATGGCGACAGGTTTTAAGTTGTTGAAATTTCGTTGTAGTAAGTCGTTTATGCATTTTTATCGCTGGCTGGCACGAACCGTGCAATCTACATTTACAGCGAAAACGTTCATATTCGTTAACATTTTATCAACTATTTATTTACCGGATGAGGTCGCTATGTCTCTGTCAATTACGCGTGAAAATTTTGATCAATGGATGTTGCCTGTCTACGCGCCTGCGCCTTTTATTCCGGTACGCGGTGAAGGTTCCCGCCTGTGGGATCAACAGGGTAACGAGTATGTCGACTTTGCCGGTGGGATTGCGGTGAATGCGCTGGGGCATGCGCATCCCGCGCTGTGTAAAGCGCTCAGCGAACAGGCGGCGAAGTTCTGGCATACCGGTAACGGTTACACCAACGAGCCGGTGCTGAAACTGGCGAAACACCTGCTGGACGCGACCTTTGCCGATCGCGCCTTCTTTTGTAACTCCGGTGCCGAGGCAAATGAAGCGGCGCTGAAGCTGGCGCGCAAATATGCCCACGATACATTCGGCCCGCAAAAAAGCGGCATTGTTGCCTTCAAGAATGCGTTCCATGGACGCACCTTATTTACCGTCAGCGCGGGCGGGCAACCGGCTTATTCGCAAGATTTTGCGCCGTTGCCGCCGCAAATCCAGCATGCGCAGTTCAACGATCTTGCCTCTGCCAGCGCATTAATTAATGACGACACCTGCGCTGTCATTGTCGAGCCGATGCAGGGTGAAGGCGGCGTGGTGCCTGCCAGCCAGGCGTTTTTGCAAGGGTTGCGTGAGCTGTGCACGCGCCATAACGCGCTGCTGATTTTTGATGAAGTGCAAACCGGCGTTGGCCGCACCGGCGAACTGTATGCCTATATGCATTACGGCGTGACGCCGGATGCGCTAACCACGGCAAAAGCGTTGGGCGGCGGTTTCCCGATTGGCGCGATGCTGACCACCGAACAGTTTGGCAAAGTGATGAATGTCGGCACCCACGGTACGACTTACGGCGGTAACCCGCTGGCCGGCGCGGTGGCCGGTGCGTTGCTCGATATCGTCAACACACGCGAAACTCTGACTGGCGTGAAACAGCGCCATCAAAGGTTTACGGAGCAGCTTTCGGCAATCAATGACCGTTATCACCTGTTCAGTGAAATCCGTGGCTTAGGGTTGCTGATCGGTTGTCAACTGGCTCCTGAGTATGCAGGAAAAGCAAAACAACTTTCACAACTGGCGGCGGCAGAAGGCGCAATGGTGCTGATTGCCGGTGGCAATGTGCTGCGTTTTGCTCCGGCGTTGAATATCAGCGAAGACGAGATCCGCGACGGACTTGCGCGCGTTGCCCGCGCTTGTGAAAAATTCATTGCGGAGAGCGCATCATGATGGTGATCCGTCCTGTCGCCGAAGGCGATTTACCGGCGCTGATGCGGCTGGCCGGGAAAACCGGTGGCGGCCTGACGTCGTTGCCTGTTGATGAAGCAACGCTTGCTGCGCGTATTGAGCGTTCACGCCTTACCTGGCAAGGCGAGTTGCCGAAGGGTGAGCAGGGGTATGTTTTTGTGCTGGAAGAGACGCAAAGCGGCGAGGTGGCGGGGATTTGCGCCATTGAGGTCGCGGTGGGTTTGAACGATCCCTGGTATAACTACCGGGTCGGGACACAGGTGCATGCCTCGAAAGAGTTGAATGTCTATAACGCGCTGCCAACGCTGTTTCTCAGTAACGATCACACCGGCAGCAGCGAACTCTGCACACTGTTTCTCGATCCCGCCTGGCGCAAAGAGGGCAACGGTTATCTGTTGTCGAAATCCCGCTTTCTGTTTATGGCGGCATTCCGCGAGCGCTTCAATGAGAAAGTAGTGGCCGAGATGCGCGGCGTGATTGACGAGCACGGTTATTCGCCGTTCTGGGAGAGTCTGGGCAAGCGTTTCTTTTCGATGGAGTTCAGCCGGGCGGATTACCTGTGCGGCACCGGGCAAAAAGCTTTTATCGCGGAGCTGATGCCCAAGCACCCTATTTATACCCACTTCCTTTCACAAGAGGCGCAAGAGGTGATCGGTGAGGTGCATCCACAAACGGCACCGGCCCGTGCGGTGCTGGAAAAAGAGGGCTTTCGCTACCGTAACTACGTTGACATTTTTGATGGCGGGCCGACGCTCGAATGCGATGTCGACAGGGTGCGGGCGATTCGCAAAAGTCGCCTGGTTACGGCGGGCGAAGGCCAGCGCGCCCCGGGTGAATGGCCCGCGTGTATGGTTTCCAATGAGCAGTACCAGCAATTTCGCGCCATGCTTATTTACGCGGATCCAAACACCGAGCGTTTGTTATTAACGGCAGCCGAACTGGATGCGCTGAAGTGCCAGCCGGGGGATACCGTGCGGCTGGTGCGCCTGTGTGCCGAAGAGAAAAGTGGCGAGGAGAAAGCAAAATGAGTTTATGGATTAAAGGTGACTGGGTAACAGGCCAGGGAGAACGCCGTGTCAAAACCAACCCGGTAAGCCACGAAGCGCTGTGGCACGGCTTTGATGCTGATAGCGAGCAAGTGGCGCTGGCGTATCAGGCCGCGCGCGACGCTTTCCCGCAGTGGGCGCAGCAGACTTTTACGGAGCGCCAGGCCATTGTTGAAAAATTCGCGGCGCTGCTGGAGAGCAACAAAGCGGCGCTGGCAGAAATTATCGCCCGTGAAACCGGTAAACCGCGCTGGGAAGCGGCGACCGAAGTGACGGCGATGATCAACAAAGCCGCTATATCGGTAAAGGCGTACCACACGCGCACCGGCGAACAACACACAGAGATGGCTGATGGTGCCGCGACATTGCGCCATCGCCCGCACGGGGTGCTGGCTGTTTTCGGACCGTACAACTTCCCCGGCCATCTGCCGAATGGGCATATTATCCCGGCGCTACTCGCGGGTAATACCGTGATATTTAAACCAAGCGAACTCACGCCGTGGACCGGCGAAGCGGTAGTCAAACTCTGGGAGCAGGCCGGTTTGCCCGCAGGCGTGCTCAATCTGGTGCAGGGCGGGCGAGAGACCGGCCAGGCGCTGAGCGCATTACCGGGGCTGGATGGGTTGCTCTTTACCGGCAGCGCCAATACGGGATATCAGCTACACCGCCAGCTTGCCGGGCAGCCCGAAAAGATCCTCGCACTAGAGATGGGCGGCAACAACCCATTAATTGTTGAAGATCCCGATGATACCGATGCCGCTGTCCATCTGGCGATCCAGTCAGCATTTATTACCGCCGGGCAGCGCTGCACCTGCGCGCGTCGCTTACTGGTTAAACGTTCTAAAGCGGGCGATGACTTTCTGACGCGGCTGGTGGAAGTGAGCGCGCGGCTGCAACCGCAGGCCTGGGATGCGGAACCTGCACCCTTTTTCGGTGGTTTGATTTCACCTCAGGCGGCGCAACAAGTTTACCAGGCCTGGCAGGCGCACGAAGCGCGCGGCGGTAAAACCTTGCTGGCACCACGGCTGTTGGCGGAAGGAACCTCGCTGCTGACGCCGGGGATTATCGAGATGACCGACGTTGCGGAAGTGCCAGATGAAGAAGTGTTTGGCCCGCTGCTGTGTGTCTGGCGCTATGACGATTTTGATCAGGCAATCCGTATGGCGAACGACACGCGCTACGGGCTGGCCTGCGGGTTGATTTCCCCGGATAGGCAAAAATTTGATCAACTTCTGCTGGAAGCGCGCGCCGGGATAGTCAACTGGAACAAACCGTTGACCGGCGCGGCCAGTACCGCGCCGTTTGGTGGTGTCGGTGCGTCGGGTAACCATCGCGCCAGCGCATGGTACGCCGCAGATTACTGCGCCTGGCCGATGGCGAGTCTTGAATCTCCCGCGTTAACGTTGCCACAGACGCTCAGCCCGGGGCTTGATTTCTCGCGCGAGGCGCAGCCATGAAAGCACGTGAGGTTAACTTCGATGGCCTGGTAGGGCTAACGCACCATTACGCCGGATTATCTTTTGGTAATGAAGCCTCGACCAAACACCGCTTTCAGGTTTCTAACCCGAAACTGGCGGCAAAGCAGGGGCTACTGAAAATGAAAGCGCTCGCCGACGCGGGTTTCCCGCAGGCGGTGATCCCACCGCAGGAGCGCCCCAATATCGCGGTCTTGCGCCAGCTTGGTTTCAGCGGTAGCGATGAGCAGGTGGTGGAAAAAGCTGCCGCGCAAGCGCCGCAGATCCTCTCCGCCGCCAGTTCGGCATCGGCGATGTGGGTCGCAAACGCGGCTACCGTCTGCCCGTCGGCGGATGCGCTGGATGGCAAAGTGCATTTCACGGTTGCCAATCTGAATAATAAATTCCACCGCGCGATGGAAGCCCCAACCACAGAAGCGCTGCTGCGCGCCATCTTCCGCGATGAAACGGTGTTTGCTGTCCACCCGGCGCTGCCGCAGGTTGCGATGTTTGGCGATGAAGGTGCGGCGAACCATAACCGCTTTGGCGGTGATTACGGCGAAGCGGGTGTGCAACTCTTCGTTTATGGCCGGGAGTACGCAAGCCACGATGCCCCGGCGCGCTATCCGGCGCGGCAGACGCGTGAAGCCAGCGAGGCGGTGGCGCGTATTAACCAGGTGCGCGCGGAGCAGGTGGTTTTCGCCCGACAAAACCCGGACGTTATCGATCTGGGCGTGTTTCATAACGATGTGATTGCCGTTTCGAACCGACAAGTCCTTTTTTGTCACGAACTGGCTTTTGCCGACCAGGCTAGTGTGCTGGCCGAGCTACACTCTAAAGTACCGGGGTTTATGGCGATTGAAGTTCCGCAGCAGGCCGTTTCTGTTACCGATGCGGTGGCAACGTATCTGTTTAATAGCCAACTGCTGAGTCGGGATGATGGCAGCATGATGCTGGTGCTGCCGCAGGAGTCGCAGGAACATGCTGGTGTGTGGCGCTATTTGAACACGCTGCTGGCGCAGGATAACCCAATCAGTGAGCTTAAAGTATTTGACCTGCGTGAAAGCATGGCGAACGGTGGTGGTCCGGCGTGCCTGCGCTTGCGTGTCGTGCTGACCGAGGCGGAGTTGCGGGCCGTTAACCCGGCGGTGATGATGAATGACAGTTTGTTTGCCACCCTCAATGACTGGGTGGATCGGTACTATCGCGATCGGCTGACGCAAGCGGATTTAGCCGATCCGCAGCTTTTGCGAGAGGGGCGGGAAGCGCTGGACCGATTAACGCAGTTGTTGAATCTGGGATCGGTGTATCCCTTCCAGCGTTAACCGGAGGCCGTATGGATAACTTTCTTGCTGCAACGCTTGCGGGCGATATCCCGCGAAAAATGTCAGGGGAGTCGGGCGGTATTCACTGGTTGTGGCACGAACAAGGGATTCTTGAACTGATCCCGAAACAATCCGTTGGGCGATCGTTGGTCATCTCGTGTGCTATCCACGGTAATGAAACCGCGCCAGTAGAGATGCTGGATTTGTTGCTTAAAAATGTCTTTTCGGGCGAACAACCGCTCACCTGGCGGCTGCTGGTGATCCTTGGAAACCCGCAGGCGCTGGCGCAAAACAAGCGATTTGTGCATAACGATCTCAACCGGATGTTTGGTGGGCGCTGGCAGCAACTGCCGCCCAACGATGAAACGGTGCGCGCCGCCCAGCTTGAACGGGCGGTAACGCATTTCTTCGCGGCGGGCGATGAAGTGCGCTGGCATCTGGACTTACACACTGCGATCCGCGGTTCGCACCATGTGCGCTTTGGTGTGTTGCCGCTGCGGGCAGAACCATGGGATGAACTGTTTCTGGAGTGGTTGGGTGCTGCCGGGCTGGAAGCGCTGGTATTTCATCAGGCGCCAGGCGGTACGTTTACGCATTACAGTTGCGAGCATTTTAACGCACTGGCTTGCACTCTGGAGCTTGGCAAAGCGCTGCCGTTTGGTGAAAACGATTTAAGCCAGTTCCAGCGTACGGCGTGGGCGCTGGCGGCGTTACTGGCGGGGGAGCCTGCGCCAGACACGGAAAATAGGCCGCTGCGCTATCGGGTGGTACAGCAACTGACCCGCCACAGTGAAGAATTTAAACTCTTCATGAGTGCGGATACGCTCAATTTTACGCCCTTCAGCGCGGGCACATTACTGGCAGAGGATCGCGGCGAGCGGTATGTGGTGCAACATGAGCAAGAGTATGTTTTGTTTCCCAATCCGAATGTGGCCATTGGTTTACGCGCCGGGCTAATACTTGAAAAAATTAATTAACCATCCAGCCCTGTTAACGCAGGGCTTATTTTTTATGGTTTTCTTAAATAAATTACAGAATTATCCTGTTGAAGCGCTTTATTAATAAATCACGTTGATTTAAGATTCTCCATAATCCCTTTCTAATCAGCCTATTGAATATTTAATTTTCCACTCTTCATGGTTTGTCCTTATTTCCTTCATATTTGGCGTAAAAATGATATTTACACTTTCATTGTTTTACCGTCGCTCTGATTAATTGACGATAAAGCCAGTAAAGTGAATAGCGTCAACACGGCAACCGCCGTAAGTAAAACCGAAGTAAGGAATAAAATTATGCTTAAATTGACTGCTCTGTTTGTTGCCTCTACCCTGGCTTTTGGCGCTGCAGGTCTGGCTCATGCTGCGGATACCGCCGCCGCACCAGCTGACGCGCAACCTATGATGCACCACAAAGGTAAAGGCCCGCACGACATGATGTTCAAAGGTCTGAATCTGACCGATGCGCAGAAACAGCAAGTCCGCGACATCATGAAAAGCCAGCGCGAAGAGATGAAACGCCCGCCGGTGGAAGAGATGCGCGCAATGCATGACATCATTACCAGCGACAGCTTTGACCGCGCGAAAGCCGAAGCGCAAATCACCAAAATGGAACAGCAGCATAAAGAAAGCATGCTGAAACGTATGGAGACGCAGAATAAGATTTACAACATTCTGACCCCGGAACAGAAAAAGCAGTTCAATGCGAATTTTGAGAAGCGTCTGACAGAACATCCGGCACCAGAAGGTAAAATGCCTCCTGCACCTGCTGAATAATTCAGCGACCCTCCTTAAGACCGCCGGTTTTGCTCATCGCTTGTTTTACGTGATGGGCAGAACCGGCGGTTTTTTCTTGTTTCCCTCTTGCCAGCCGCCACTGGCGCGGTATTCTCGTTAAGCCTCGTTTTTATGGTGATGTTACTTATCTTAAATTGATGATTTTTTACATGTCTGATTGCGTAGTAGCCTAAGGCAAATCGTGTCGGCTGCCGATAACTCACACATGGCAAAGTAAACAATAACAATGATGCAGGCTGCCCGAAGAGGCAGCGGCGCTGGTGAAGCCCGCGCCATTCAGGAGTGATGATGGAATTCTTTGATATCCGTAAAATGCCGGTCAATCTCTGGCGTAATGGGGCGGGTGAAACCCGAGAAATTTGCTGTTTTCCGCCCGCAACGCGTGATTTTAACTGGCGAGCCAGTATCGCTTCGCTTGCCAGCAACGGTGATTTTCCGCAATTTCCCGGCGTGGATCGGGTAATAACCCTGCTTGAAGGTGGCGAAGTGACGCTGAATGGGGGCGGTGCTTTTAGCCACACGCTTAAACATCACCAGCCTTTTACTTTTGCCGGCGAGCAGCCGGTCAGAGCCGAGCTTTCCGACGGACGCATGTCGCTGGATTTTAACGTGATGACGCGCCGCGATCGCTGCCAGGCGAAAGTCCGTATTGCCGATCGCACTTTTACCACTATTGGTACACGCGGCGGCGTTATTTTCGTCCTGAGCGGCGCGTGGCAATTGGGCGATAAATTGTTAACTGCCGATCAGGGCGCCTACTGGCAGGAAGGGCGGCAAACTCTGCGGTTGCTAAAGTCTGAAGGGCAATTACTGTTCAGTGAAATCACCTGGCTGCCTGGCCATTAATCCAGTTCGATGATTTCGTAACCCCCCGAAAGCAACGGCTTGCAGAGGATTTTGTAGCCGTCATGATCGAAACCCGCCGGCAAACGCAGCAGTTGCGCGGCAGCGGCGGGCTCATCAACTGAACCCAACCATAGCCAGTTATGAATGATGTGGTACTGCGTCATTCCTGCTGCGCTCTCTTTCAGACCAATTGGACCGCGCCAGGGCCAGCAAACCAGTTGCAAACGCGCCATCGCGGCAGCGAAGCGTGCATCATGTGCTTCACGCGTCTCTCTACCACAGCATGCTCCGGCACAGCGTTGTAACGCGGATCGAAAACAAGCCCGGCCGCGGCTTAGTGATTCCAGGCCCAGCAGCCCA
This sequence comes from Kosakonia sacchari SP1, assembly GCF_000300455.3. NCBI lineage: Bacteria > Pseudomonadati > Pseudomonadota > Gammaproteobacteria > Enterobacterales > Enterobacteriaceae > Kosakonia > Kosakonia sacchari. Next base: position 2,789,121 of record NZ_CP007215.2, on the reverse strand, counting down.
TAGCACAGCTTTTCGTCATCAGCGATAGACTGCAGCGCTTGCAATGCGGCGCGGCGATTGGCAAACAGACCATAGAGATCGGGGGAGGAGGAGAAATCCACCTCTTTGGCATACACCACCTGTGGCTTTTCACCGCTAAGGCGCAGCGAGCAGAGCTGGCGATTACGACGCAGGCGCTTATTAAATAGCGGCTGCTGTTCTTTAATTAGTCGCGCTTCGAGCAGCAGCGCGCCAATCTCACCGGCGGTACAAATCCAGGTAATGCGTCGCGCCTGACGTAGCATCGCCGCTTCATCGGGCGTGCGCAGGTGCGACAGCACACGGCTGCGAATATTGACGCTTTTACCGATATAGAGCGGCATCGCCTTGCTTTCACCGTGAAAAATATAGACGCCGGGCTGTTTGGGCATGGCTTCCAGCCACGGACGAAGATGTTCCGGATATTCATAGATTGCCGCCGCTTCAAATTCAAGACGCGGGGCCGATTGACGCCTGACCACAAAAGACTCCTGATACTGTTTACCCATCCAGTATAGCAGTCTATAAGTGGCTAAAAAAGAGGCGGCTTGCGCCGCCTGAGGGTTATTTCTTTTTCCAGAAATCGTCGAATACGGTAATCGGCGGGCGGCGCTTGTGCTCTGTTTTCACATACCAGCCTTCAATGATTTTCGCGATACTGGCATCCAGCGTTTTCCCTTCCAGATAATCATCGATATTTTCGTAAGTTACGCCCAGTGCGGCTTCATCTGGCAGCGAAGGACGATCGTCTTCCAGATCGGCCGTTGGCGCTTTTTTATAAAGATGTTCCGGGCAGCCCAGGTAAGCCAGCAACTGTTTACCCTGGCGTTTGTTCAGACGGAAAAGCGGATTGATGTCGGTGCCACCATCGCCATATTTGGTGAAGAAACCGGTCACTGCTTCGGCGGCATGGTCGGTGCCAACCACCACGCCTTTCGTCATGCCCGCAATGCTGTATTGCGCTTTCATACGTTCGCGCGCTTTTTCATTGCCGCGCACGAAATCGCTCAGTTCGATGCCTGTTTCACGCAGCGCTTGCTCGCTTGCCAGCACCGAGGCTTTGATATTGACGGTAAGAACACGATCCGGCTGAATAAACGCGATGGCATCCTGGCAATCCTGTTCATCCGCTTGCTTACCGTAAGGCAGACGGACGGCGATAAATTGATAGGCTTGATTGCCCGTTTCCTGGCGCAATTCGCTGATTGCCATCTGGCTGATTTTTCCGGCCAGCGTGGAATCCTGACCGCCGCTAATGCCCAGCACCAGCGTTTGCAAAAAAGGATAGGTTTTCAGATAGGTTTTCAGGAAATCCACGCTGCGGCGAACTTCTTCTTCGGCATTGACCGCGGGCTTCACGCCTAGCGCCTGAATAATCTCTTGTTGCAGAGTCATTTACCCCTCCGTTGTGTTGTCCTGCTTTGCAGGGTGCAAATAGATAATAGGGCCAAATTAACCCTTTGGCGGTAAAACGACAAGGATCACAGATTTGAGTGCCGCAATTTACGGCGTTTTAGCAGCTTATTTCACTTTTATTAGATTTCTCCGAAAGTTATGCCAATGCAGTCTGTTAGTTGAAAAATGCAATTTTATATTCCAGGCTTAGATAACACGCTGATACACAAGCGGATACAAAAGAGGATGGAATATGAATAAGAACATCGCAGGAATTCTGGGCGCAGCTGCAGTGCTGACTATGCTGGCGGGTTGTACGGCTTACGATCGTGCAAAAGATCAGGTTTCTCAGCCGGTGGTGAAAGATGTGAAAAAAGGTATGAGCCGCCAGCAGGTTATGCAGGTTGCTGGCCGTCCTTCTTCTGAAGTTACGATGATCCATGCGCGCGGCACTTGCCAGACCTATATTCTGGGTCAACGTGACGGCAAAACCGAAACCTATTTCGTTGCGCTGGATGAAACCGGCCATGTCATGAACTCCGGCTACCAGACTTGCGCCGAGTATGATACTGACCCGCAAGCTAAGCAGTAATTTTGGTTTGTAGCCTGAGCAAATAAAAAACCGGCCAGTTGGCCGGTTTTTTATGGCTGCAATAACGCTTACGCCGGAATGCTATCGATTTTGCTGATGCGCGACCAGACGCGGTGCGCCGCAAGATGCGTCAGAAAATCATCAATAAAATTCGCCGTGGCGCTATCCGCCTCGACAATACCGTCCTCTCCCTGCTTATCCACATCCAGTAAGCGCTTAAACTGCCGCGCATCACCCGCAAGCGCGATAGTTTTCAGGTGCTTATAGGCTTCCAGCAAATAATATTTCGCATCGCCATTTTGCAGGATATCGCTGATATCGCCGCCGGGAACAATCACACCATCTACCGTCAGCGACGGCGATCCGGCGAAGGTGGCGGCAATCGGTAATTCTGAACCGTCATCCGCTGTCACGTTGCCCATTCGCGCATAAAGCAGTTTGCTATGAACGCCTTTGGCTTTCAGCCCCTGCAATACGTTGAGTACATCCGTTGCGCTGACCTTATCATGCAGTAAAACTGCCACCACCCGGCCTTTCACGTTGCCATCCGGCACGGCATACAGACTCAGTGAAGGATCTTTTTTCAATCCATTCACTTCCGGCGGCGGGGCGATAGTCAACTGATCGTCGCTCAAGGTGATACCGAGATTTTCCGCCACACCTTGCGCCAGATGAATATCGATGTGCGCCAGGTGATCCACCACGCGTTCACGAATATACGTGCGCACTACTTTGCTCAACTCGAAGCTGAAAGCGTCAATAATATGGCGCTGTTCAAATGGTGTCTGGCTTAACCAGAACAGGCGGGGATGGGCGTAATATTCGCCAAATGAGGGGCTGCGTTCACGGATTTTTTCCCCTTCGACGCGCTCCTGGTAAGTCTCAAAACCACCGCGTTTCGGGCCGGGCGGTGTTTCCCGCGGCCAGTTATCATTGATGGAGTTCGGCTCATAGTTAGCGGGATTGGTGTCAATCTCCATGCGGTGCATGCCGTCACGCTGCAAGTTATGGTACGGGCAAGTTGGACGGTTGATGGGGATTTCATGGAAGTTCGGCCCGCCAAGCCGGCTGATTTGCGTATCGGTATAGGAGAACAGACGCCCCTGCAGCAGCGGATCATTGGTAAAATCCAGACCGGGCACAATATGCCCTGGATGGAACGCAGCCTGCTCGTTTTCGGCAAAAAAGTTATCCGGGTTACGGTTTAACACCATTTTACCGACGCGCTGCACCGGAACCAGCTCTTCGGGAATAAGCTTGGTCGGGTCCAGCAGGTCGAAATCAAATTTGAATTCGTCCTCTTCCGGGATCAGCTGTAAACCCAGTTCATATTCCGGGTAATCGCCAGCCTCAATGGCTTCCCACAACTCGCGACGGTGGAAGTCCGGATCGCGCCCGGTCAGTTTTTGGGATTCGTCCCACACCAGCGATGCTTTTCCTGCCAGTGGTTTCCAGTGGAAGCGAACAAACGTGGCTTTGCCTTCGGCGTTGATCAGGCGAAATGTGTGGATGCCAAAACCTTCCATAGTGCGATAGCTGCGCGGAATGCCGCGATCGGACATCGCCCACATTACGTTGTGTAAGGTTTCGGGTTGCAACGAAACATAGTCCCAGAAGGTGTCATGTGCGCTTTGACCTTGCGGGATCGCCCAGTGAGGCTCCGGTTTTACCGCATGGACAAAATCGGGGAATTTGTGCGCATCCTGGATGAAAAAGACCGGTGTATTGTTGCCAACCAGGTCAAAAATTCCTTCTTCGGTGTAGAACTTGGTGGCAAATCCACGGATGTCACGCACGGTGTCCGCTGAGCCCGCGCCGCCCTGTACTGTGGAAAAACGGACAAATACTGGGGTGATTTTCTCCGCATCGGAGAGAAAATCCGCTTTGGTAATATCACTTAGACTGCGATAGGGCTGAAAGTAACCATGCGCCGCCGACCCGCGCGCATGCACGATACGTTCTGGGATGCGTTCATGGTCGAAGTGGGTGATTTTCTCTCGCAGGATAAAGTCTTCCAGCAGCGTTGGGCCACGTTTTCCCGCGCGCAGGGAGTTTTGGTCATCGGCGATGCGCACGCCCTGGTTAGTGGTAAGGGGATAATTCTCGCCGCCCTTACGGTAAGGCTCCAGTGCGTTCAGTTTGTCATTCGACGTGTCCGGCGCTTTCATGCTTCCCGGTGCGGTCGGTTGCTCGCCAGGTGCTGTGGGGCGCGGGGAAGGGCGGTGAGAATTGTCTTCAGGTGCCAGTGAGTCCAGCCCAGGGCGGGATTCGTTAGCGTCATGAACCGGGGCGTGATGGTGAGGGTCTTTCTCATTGTGCGACATTGAACTCGTCTCCTGTTTTCATTGCTGAAAAATGGTCGATGTTTCCTTAAAACCCTTCTAACTATAGAACAACATGCTGCGTTAACCTGGTTAATCAGCAGGCATAAAGGGGGTGAAAAATCAGAGAAAGTGGTTCAAGGCGCGACGCATAAGCCCACAATCGGCTATGATAGGTCTTTAATGTTTGTAGAATTTGTCTGTAGAACGCATCGCTTATGAAATCTTATCGTCAACAAAACCGAGCCATTATCAGCTATGTCCCGCGCGTCGAACCGGCTCCCCCCGATCACGCCTCAAAAGTGGATGGCTATCGTGATGTCTGGTTGCTGCGTGGCAAGTATGTGGCGTTTGTGTTGATGGGGGAAAAGTTTCGCCGCTCGCCGATCTTTAGCGTTCCGGAAGCAGCGCAGCGCTGGGCGCTGCAAATGCGTCAGGAAGGCGAGATAGAGGAAGAGTAAAAGTAAGAAAACCGCCTGCAGTTACAGGCGGTTTTCTTGTCAAACGGTGCCCCTCAAAAGAGAGGCATCGGGTATTTCATGCCGGGTGATTAACGGTGCGCCAGCTCGGCATCCTCTTCACTGTCCAGCACAGCTTTATCGGTCTGTTTCAGCCACTGGCTGGTCAATGTACCGGCGGTCATGGAACCGCTGACGTTCAGGGCGGTACGGCCCATATCGATAAGTGGTTCAACAGAGATAAGCAGCGCCACAAGCGTGACCGGCAGACCCAGCGCAGGCAGCACGATAAGTGCGGCAAACGTCGCGCCGCCACCAACGCCCGCTACACCTGCGGAACTCACGGTGACAATCCCTACCAGGGTGGCAATCCACAGCGGATCCAGCGGGTTAATGCCCACTGTCGGGGCTACCATCACTGCCAGCATTGCCGGGTAAAGACCCGCACAGCCGTTCTGCCCAATGGTTGCCCCAAAAGAGGCGGAGAAACTGGCGATGGATTCTGGTACGCCCAGACGACGCGTTTGCGCTTCCACGTTCAGCGGAATGGATGCCGCGCTGGAGCGGCTGGTGAAGGCAAATGTCAGTACCGGCCATACTTTACGGAAGAATTTCAGCGGGCTCACGCCGTTCACGCCAAGCAGCAGACCGTGCACTACAAACATAATGCCCAGACCAAGGTAAGAGGCGATAACGAAGCTGCCCAGCTTAATGATGTCCTGAATGTTAGAACCGGCGACAACTTTGGTCATCAGCGCCAGCACGCCATACGGTGTCAATTGCATCACAAGGCGTACCAGTTTCATCACCCAGCTTTGCAGTGTATCGATAGCGGTCAGTACACGCTGGCCTTTCGGCGCATCATCCTTCAGCAATTTCAGTGCCGCAACGCCAAGGAAAGCAGCGAAGATAACGATGCTGATAATTGACGTTGGGTTTGCGCCGGTCAGGTCGGCAAACGGGTTTTTTGGTACGAAAGAGAGCAGCAATTGCGGCACGGTGAGATCGGCCACTTTGCCAACATAGTTACTCTGAATGGCGTTCAAACGCGCGGTTTCTGCCGTACCCTGCACCAGACCTTCTGCCGTCAAACCGAACAGATTAGTCACCAGCACGCCGACCAGCGCAGCGATGAGCGTGGTGAACAGCAATGTGCCGATGGTCAGAAAACTGATTTTGCCCAGTTGTGACGCATTATGCAGACGCGCAACGGCGCTCAAAATTGAGGCGAAAACCAGCGGCATGACAATCATTTGCAGCAACTGGACATAGCCATTGCCGACGACGTTGAACCACTGGATGGAATCTTTCAGTACCGGGTTATCAGCACCATAGATAGCCTGCAGCGCGAGGCCGAAGATCACGCCGAGGCCTAAACCGACCAGCACTTTTTTTGCCAGGCTCCACTGTTTGTGACGCGCCTGCGCCAGCAAAAACAGCAGTGCCACGAACACTACTACGTTCGCGATGAGTGGAAAATTCATCCCCGTTCTCCTGATATCATTATTCGGTCGGCCTTCTCGGCCGCTCCTGTTGCGCAAGGTTAGCAGAAGTGCTGAAACGGGCTTATATCCAAATGGAATGGGTTATATCGAAATAGGAAGAAGTGACGATTTAATGCTCAGATTGCTGATGAATAAAGCGATTAAATTGATTTTGCAGCGATGTAATCATTTGTGATGACCAGTGGACTGCACCGTTTTCGGGCAATGTTTGCGGCATCCATACTGCATAAGTAAATAGCGCCATGCATAATACGCGCTCCAGTTGGTTACCTTTTTGCGGCACCAGCAGCGGCAGGCGAAAGCGCCAGCGACAGGGCCAGAGCAGCGGTACGCCAGCCGGAGTAATCATATCTGCCAGAATATGGCTGAGGTAACCCACCACCATTCCCTGTAGCGCATCGGCGGGCACTATCCAGCTTTCTGGCACTTTTAAATAAAAGAGCGTCAGCGCCAGAAAAACCGCCAACAGGCTATGCGTAAATCCGCGATGCCCGAAAGCGCGGGCGACAGGTTTTGATATCCATTTCAGGCGTTGCCCGAGAAAAGATTTAGGATGGTCGATATCAGGCAGCAGGCAGGTAAGAATAGCGGACGGGACAATATGCCACCAGTCACCCTGGGCGAGGACAGGCGTTAACTCAGCGTTTTTGGAAAACACCGCGCAAGCAATGGAAAAAAGCAGGTGTCCTTCCGCCGTCATGGTCAAACTCACTCAACTGTCGATGTATACAGTATAGGATGTTTGTACAGTAGGCGGAAGAGGTGACGGTGTAACTCTTTGTCACAATCCTGAACGTTTAACGCGCCAGCCAGCCACCATCGACGGCAAGGGTGTAACCATTAATATAATCCGCCGCTTTTGAGGCCAGAAACACCGCCGCGCCTTTCAGATCTTCTGGTTCACCCCAGCGCCCTGCCGGGATACGGTCAAGGATCTCCTGGCTGCGCTCCGCATCTTCTCGCAGTTGCTGCGTGTTATTGGTCGCCATATAGCCGGGTGCGATCGCATTAACATTAATCTGATGTGGCGCCCATTCATTTGCCAGTAAACGCGTTAATCCCATGACGCCGCTCTTGGACGCCGTATATGAAGGCACGCGGATGCCGCCCTGGTACGAGAGCATCGAAGCGATGTTAATGATTTTCCCGCCATTGCCCTGAGCGATAAATTGCCGCGCTACCGCCTGAGAGAGAAAAAAGACCGTTTTCAGGTTCAGGTTCATCACGTCATCCCAGTCTTGCTCACTGAAATCAAGGGCATCGCAGCGGCGAATCGTCCCCGCGTTATTCACCAGAATGTTGATGTGCCCAAATGTCGCAACGGCTTGCTTAACCACCTCATCAAGGCCGTGCTGGTGGCGAAGGTCGGCCTGAATAGCATGGAAACGTCGTCCTAACGCCTGCACGCGGGAGGCGGTTTCCTGCGGCACTTTGCGGCCAACACCGACAATATCGCAGCCCGCTTCCGCAAGCCCCAATGCCATTCCCTGACCCAGCCCGGTGTCGCACCCGGTGACGATAGCCACTTTACCCGCAAGCTTAAAGGCTTCCAGTATCATATTTACTCCGGCGTTATAAATAGTTGTCATGGGCATCTGCGCCTGAAGATCAGGATAGAAGGCGGATAAAGAAAATACAAATAAAAATGAAATAGCGTTTCAAAAAATGAGAAGTAATGGGGTGATTTGTATCACCCCGCAGGAGAATTAACCGAGCAGATGTGCGAGCGTGAGCTGTTCGAGGCTTTCTAGTTTTACGTTAGCAAGCACATAGCGCGGGTCCGCGCGATGTTCGGCATCCGGCACAACGATGGAACGCATCCGCGCCGCTTTGCTGGCAATCATGCCGTTAACTGAATCTTCCAGCGCCACACACGTGAGCGGGTCGACACCCAGCTTTGCCGCGCAGTCCAGATAAACCTGCGGGTGCGGCTTGCTGTAGGGTAACTTTTCCGCTGAGGCGAGTGCATCGAAACTGTCGCGCAGATCGAACATGGTCAGCACTTTTTCCAGCATATGCAGCGGCGATGCGGATGCCAGCCCAACCGCCAGTCCACTGTTCTTACACAGCGCGATGGCTTCATGGACGCCCGGCAGCAACGGGCGCTTTTCTTCAACCAGTGAGATAGCGCGCTGAATGATTCTGTCGGTGACTTCCTGACGGCTCGGACCATTCCACGGCTGCTGGGCATACCACAGTTCAACCACCATATCGATGCGCAGGCCAAGCGTATCCGGCAACTCATTGCGCCTTGAAATGTCGACTCCAAGGCTTGCCACAACGTCGAGTTCGGCGCGATCCCAGAGCGGTTCAGAGTCGATCAGTAATCCATCCATATCAAAAATGGCAGCAAGAATTTGTCGCGGGGCAGACATAACACCTCTCTATTCACGGATTTTGCAGGGATAAAAGCGAAATTATGGTTAAGCATTCATCATACTGCCTTTAAAGATCAGGCGAAAATGGTTATCAGCAGGTAGACTAAGGCGCAAACAGTGCGTCACTTACAAGGGGAATCCATGACGTATCAACAAGCTGGACGCATCGCCGTGCTGAAACGCGTTCTGGGTTGGGTGATTTTTATTCCAGCCGTCATTTCGACAATTATTTCGGTACTGAAGTTTATGTACGATCACAGCGAAAAACAGCCGGGCATTAATGCCGTGATGCTGGATTTCGCCCATGTGATCATTGAGATGATGCGTTTTAACACGCCATTCCTGAATCTTTTTTGGTACAACTCGCCAACGCCTGATTTCCACCAAAGCTTGAACATCATGTTCTGGATTATTTATGTGCTGATTTTTGTCGGACTGGCGCTGCAGGCGTCCGGTGCGCGCATGAGTCGTCAGGCGCGTTTTCTGCGTGAAGGCGTGGAAAACCAGATGATCCTCGAGAAAGCCAAAGGGCCTGAAGGGTTAACGCGTGAGCAGATTGAAGCACGCATTGTGGTGCCGCATCACACTATCTTTCTGCAAATTTTCCCGCTCTATGTATTGCCGGTGATAATTATTGTTGCAGGCTATTTCTTTTTTACGCTGCTTGGTTTCCTGTAATACCCCAAACCCGAGGCGTCGCGCCCCGGGTCTGAGAACAACACTCACGCCGCCAGCACACGATCCAGCGCCTTTTGCGCATTCACCAGATGTTCGCCACCGAACAAGATTGCCCGATTAAACAAAGTGTAAAGCTGATAAAGAGGTTGGCGTTCGAGGAAATCAGAGGGAAGCGGGGAGATGGACTGGTAACCGTCATAGATTTGCGGCGGCTGGTCCGGATGGAGCGGCAGCATCGCCAGGTCACACTCACGGTCGCCCCAGTAGCAAGCAGGGTCGTAAATGTAAGGACCGTCAGGCCCAAGTGCACAGTTGGCCGACCAAAGATCGCCGTGCAATAGTGAGGCTTGCGGTTGGTGAGAACTCAGTCGTTGCTGAACGTGTTCGACAATCGCATCGATGTTGCCAAACTCCAGCCCTCTTTCCGCCGCCAGCTCTAACTGCCAGCCAATGCGTTGCTCCGCGAAAAACGTTGACCAGCGGCGCTGCCATGCGTTGGGCTGCGGCGTGGTGGAAAGATCGTTATCGAAATCGAGGCCAAACTGCGGCTGATCGCTCCACTGGTGAAGACGCGCTAGCTGCTGACCGAGCATAAACGCGTTATGCGCATCAAGCGGACGAGCTGGAAGATACTCCATGACCAGAAAGCTGTAGTCGCGGTCGCTTCCCACCGCCCAAACCGCAGGAACACGCACGGTATTGCTGCGTGCCAGCAGGGCGAGTTGGTCGGCTTCGGCCGTAAAAATGGGGAGCAGTTCACGATCATCGCATTTTACGAAGAGATCGCGCCCAGCGTAGCGTATGTGCCACGCGGCATGGATTTCGCCACCGGGCAGTTCATCGCGTTGTTCAATTTCGCCTTCACCCAGTTGTTCGCTTAACAGACCACTTATCGCTTGCCACATGATGTCTCTCCCATGTAATCAGCCAGATCATAAGGTTAGCGCACTACAGCTGTTGAAAAATCCGACTTAACGCACGCCCGGCATACGCAACGGTGGAAAGGCACTTAATGTTCCTGCTTCTGGAACGCTTCCCAGGTGGTGACAGTGATTTCCGTCTCTTCGTCCACTGCGCTTTCAGCAAGCCCGCTTGCCAGTGCATGAACATCCTTTTCACTTAGCGCACTGATGAAACCGAACGTATTGGTGCCAAGATCGTGTACGTTGCCATTATCATCCGCCATCGTGAGGAGAAAGCCGGCGCGTGTAAAGTGGTTATTAATCTCGTTGATGTCTGTCAGCGTTTGGTCATGAAATTTGACCTCGACTACGTAGCGGGTGATGCCATCGCTGCCCATCTTTCACCTCATTGTTATCTTGATGTTTTTTTAGCATAGACGGCGAGTGACATTTGTCGACCACCGCAGGGATATTTGATATTTCCCCTTCCTGCCGGAAGGGGAGGTATGTCAGGCATGGCGCAAATAGTCGTAAATTTTTTGCGTGTCTTGCTGCGCGCACAAGCGAGTCCCCTGGTTGATGGTGGCTGCACTCCCGGCGGCGACGCCGAAACGTACCATGTCATCAAAAGACGCATCTTGTGCAAGTTTGAGCGTCATTGCGCCAACCATGCTGTCGCCAGCCCCCACCGTACTTTGGCTTTTCATCGGCGGCGGTACGACCTGAACACAATTATTGGCATCCACGCCCAATGCGCCCTGCGGGCCAAGAGAGACGACCACGCGCAAGGCTTTGCCCGTTTGAACGATCTCCTGCGCGGCTTTGCGCACATCATCAGGCTGGGTAAGCTCTCTGCCGACCAGCGCGCTCAACTCCTTCTGGTTGGGTTTTACCAGCTCGATATTACCAATTGCGAGCGCTGCGTTTAGCGCCTCGCCCGAGCTATCGACAATGCAGCGAATTCCTTGTTTTTGCGCGGCTTTAATTAGCTGTGTCAGCTTTTCGATCTGAACGCCAGGGGGCAGGCTGCCGCTTATCACCAAAATCGCGCCACGTTCAATAGTCAGGACTTTCTCTTCTATCTGGCGAAACTCGTCTTCGTTCAATGTAGCGCCGGGCATGACAAACCGGTATTGCTCACCGCTGGACTCGACATGAACGTGCAGGTTCTGCCGCGTCCAGTCTTGTGTGGCTACGGTTACGGTTGGTACGTTCTCATCTGCAAGCAATGCGGTGAGATGCTCGCCCGTTGCGCCACCAGTGGGAAATATTGCCGTTGCTTTACCGCCCAGATGTGCAATTGCGCGGGCAACATTAATACCGCCACCGCCAGGCTCAAAAACGGGCGCCGTACAACGCAGTTTACCTTCGGGATAAATTTGTGGCGTCAGTGTCGCACTATCAAGCGAAGGCGCCAGCGTAAGGGTATATATAGCTGCCATGATGACCTCCTTTTTCTCAGACTGATGTAAGCCTGGCACTGTTCAAGCAGAAGGGAAAGGAATTAAAGGCATGATTTCAAAATGATATTGATTTAATGCGCAGCGGTGATTAATAACCGTTTGTGCTGTTTTAAGATCCCTCTTATTCAAAAAATCAAATAAGATTTCATTGATATGTTTAAGCGGCCTTTTTATAATTTGTTACCTTTCTTTGGACCGCTGGTCATTGATCCTAATGAAAGTTTCCGGGACCGTGTTGGTCTCTTTTTTTGCTGTTCGGACTCTAAATAAATGAAGCTTTTGAAGACAGTACCCGTGCTTGTGATGGCGGCGGGTGTGTTTGTATCAATGCACGCGTTTGCAGATGATACCGTTTTTACTGTCATGGATGATCCCTCTACCGCTAAAGCGCCGTTTGAAGGCGGTGTAAACGGTGGTTATCTGGCTCAGTCCGGCAATACAAAGAGCTCCTCTTTGACTGCTGATTCCACCTTGACCTGGTATGGCGAGACTACCGCCTGGTCTTTGTGGGGCAACGCCAGCAATACATCGTCAAATGATGTGCGTTCGTCTGAAAAATACGCAGTAGGTGGCCGTAGCCGTTATAACATGACGGATTACGATTACCTGTTTGGCCAGGCGAGCTGGTTAACTGACCGCTATAACGGCTATCGCGATCGCGATGTGCTGACCGCTGGTTATGGTCGTCAGTTCCTGAATGGTCCGGTTCACAGCCTGCGCTTTGAATTCGGTCCTGGTGTTCGTTATGACAAGTACACCGACGGCAACACGAAAACGACCGGGCTCGGTTATGCTTCCGGCACCTACGCCTGGCAGATGACCGATACCACGAAATTCACGCAGGGTGTTTCCGTATTTGGTGCGGACGATACTACCGTGAACTCAGAAACAGCGCTGAACGTAGCGATTAACGCGCACTTTGCTCTGAAAGTCGCGTATAACCTGACCTGGAACTCCCAGCCACCGTCAACGGCGCCGGATCATACCGATCGCAGAACGACGGTAACGTTAGGCTATAAAATGTAATTCGTTGGGCCGAAAATATCGGCCCATCTTTTATTTGTTAATTTTTTATTTGTTAATTTGTGCTCTTTTCATTCCACCATTCTATTTTCAATTTCGTTTAAGTATTCTTTTCTCTTCATAATTTCCTCACAATTAATATTTGGGTTACATATTCAGTTTATTTGACACGAATGGATAAATAAATTGACTGTGCAAAAGTGTGATCCAGATCTACACTAACAACACGGGCTAAAAAGCGCCCAGCCAGTAATGTAATTATTCAAGAATGAGAATTTAATTATGAAAAAAATCAAAACCGCTGCGGTCGCCGTCGTGCTTTCTGCACTCTCTTTTGGCGTTTTCGCGGCTCAGCCTGCAGCAACTGCCAGTCAGACTAACACTAACATCACCAATATTGAAGCGGGTTCCAATATGGTTCCGGTGTCTCAATCAACTCAGGGCTCAAATGACAATGCGTTTAATGCGCATACCCTGGTCGCGGGTGAGTGGAACTAAATACATTCTGAGTTAATTCATTAACTTTGAAAAAACCGGATTAAGTCGCACCGGTTTTTTTATTTTTGCCGTAACGCGGATTCTGTGAAATAAGGTTATTTCGTCGCGGGGGGCAAATGGTTTTGTTATTGATTGCTGTTATTAAATGTTGTGAAAATACGATGTTAGCTGCGAAGAAGCGCCAGAATATTCTCTACCGACTGGTTAGCGACTTTTAGCACCATATCCTGGCTCTGCTGTAATATCTGCGCTTTGGCCATCTTACTGACTTCCAGCGCGTAATCCGCATCTTCAATCCGGCTCTTTGCCGCTTGTGTTGCAACATTTTGTTGTGCCAGTACCGATTTATTCGATTCGAAACGATTGATATACGCGCCATATTGCGCGCGCCAGGCGCTTACTTTATCCAGTGCTTTGTCAAGCGCACCCATTGCAACACCTGCCGAGGCCGCCGTTTGTAAGGATGTCGCGTTTAAACCCAGTGATTTCACGTCAGCCGGCGTGGCTGGCATGGTTACGGATTGGATATCATCACCAACGTTCGCGCTGGTTACGACCTCCCACGGACGACTCTGCTTTGGCGGTTCCGCAGGTGTTATCGTTGGTTTTGGCAGGGTGCCCCAGGTTAAATTGCTGGTAAAAGAACCACTGCCCACGATCATCACCACCAAATCTTCCGTAACGTTATCGATTTTTACCCGCTCGAGTCGGTTTGAACCGTTGCTACCGTCATTGTAGGCATTGCCGGGTTCGTAACGGTCACCATCGCCGCTGTAAGCGATAGTCATACCGTTGTAGTTCAGCGTCTCGCTACCGTTTAGCGCCCACGATGCGCCTCCTTCAATTAGTAAAGAATCGTCGTAGGTTGCACCATGTGCAAAACCATTGGCTTCGGTGAGTACACGGCTGGTCGCTTTCGCTGAATCCGTTATACCGCGGCTTTTCCATGTATAGTCCGGCGCTGTGCCATTAATCGGTGTACCGGCCAGATGCTTGCCGTCGCGCGTGAATAACTGAATGTCATCATCCAGGCCCAGTGAATCAATAGTAATAGCAATATTGGTCGAACCGGCAGGTATATAGGCCAGCGAGATAATGCCTGAACTGAACGAATAATTGGTTCCCTGAACCGGAAACTTTACGTTTAGCGGCGGCACATCACCAATCAACTCTGGCGGCAGTTCTGGTGAATCAGTCGCCAGCGGGTAGCGTCCAAAAATCTCTGTACCCTCCGAGATTGACTGAATATTGTTAAGAATATTTTGATATTCGTTCTGAATGCTTTGCCGGTCATTCTCTGAGAGCGTGCTGTTTCCGGATTGTATGGCCAGGCTTTTCGCCCGGATCAAAAGCTCGCTAACCGTGCTCAGGCTGCCATCCGCAGTCTGCGCCATACTGATAGCATCATCAAGTCCGCGCGACACCACGCTGTCCGCACTGGCGTTAGATCGCATGCGGTTAGCGATAGACTGCCCGGCAGCATCGTCTTTCGCGCCATTAATGCGTAACCCCGAAGACAGACGTTCAATGCTTTCTTGTAGCGTGGAGGTCGTTTTTTTTCGGGCGGAGAGGTTCAGCCCGATAAACTCATTATGATTGATTGCCTGCATTACCGTCAGTGATTCATTCAGACCGCTAATGAATTAATCATCGGCAAGGGGCTGATTAACTTTAAGGTAAATTCGCAGGCAAATTTAACTTTGTGCAAGTGTCTGAAAATAGATGACGCACAGAAAAAAGCCGCTTGCGTAGCCTCTTCATGCTGTCAGGTGGACAGCCACAGTGTACAGATGTTGGTAACAATATGCTTTACTGACTCTTTTTACAGATGCAGGTCGCTTTCTTCGTAAGGCAGCCTGCTTATCAAAACCATCGCTACCGGAGGTGAAATGGGGACGTCAAAAGACGAAGCGTTATATGAAGAAATGTGCCGTGTAGTGGGGAAAATCGTGCTGGAAATGCGCGATCTCGGACAAGAACCTAAACATATTGTGATTGCCGGGGTGGTCAGAACCATGCTGGCCAATACGAAAATTAAGCGATCCGAGCTAACGCAAGAAGCGATGGAAACCGTGATCCGCGCTTTAGGTTACAACGCCTGAAAAAGCAGGGTGGATATGATAAAGAAAGGCACGAGCCATGCGTGCCTTTCTGAAACGTCCTGACTTGTCAAAGAAAACGGTGTTATCCACGCCGTTTCTTGTAACGGCCCGGAAGGGTGCGGGACGACTTCATGCTGTGGTGCTTATAAAACGAAAAAATAATGATCGCGAGAAGTGCGAAAATAACAATGGAGTAAAGGATTGCCATGCTTTATCAGTAGGTTAGGCGTTAACGGGTAGCCAAATAAACGGCTTGAGATACCACCATGTCAAGATTTTGCTAAAAAATCAGATAATCCTCAGGGGGTGTGGCTGTTTTTGAAACGTTTTTCCATGCGAAACCGTGAATCTGCAATAAAGCACCACTATTGAGCCGCGTCACACTAATCCTTTCAACCCCCTTCGCAAATGTGTACTATTGCCGGGTACTTAACAGCGGCAGGTAAGGGTATCAGGTAGTGGTTGATCTCTACGCTGTACAAATTCCGCAGAGTGAAGCGAGAAAACTTATCGTCGCGGCTGTTATATCTTTGATCTCTCATTTTGTATGTGCTCTTTCGTGCGGGGCACCACTGCAAATTAAGGAAATGAAATGCCTGTAATTACTCTTCCTGATGGCAGTCAACGCCATTATGACCACGCTGTAAGCCCAATGGATGTTGCGCTGGATATCGGTCCGGGGCTGGCGAAAGCCTGTATCGCTGGTCGCGTCAACGGTGAACTGGTAGATGCATGTGATGTGATTGACAGCGATGCCAAACTCGCCATCATCACCGCAAAAGATGAGGACGGTCTGGAAATCATCCGTCACTCCTGTGCGCATCTGTTAGGTCATGCGATTAAGCAACTTTGGCCCAACACCAAAATGGCTATTGGTCCGGTTATTGATAACGGTTTCTACTATGACGTTGATCTTGACCATACGCTGACCCAGGAAGATATCGACGCGCTCGAAAAGCGTATGCATGAGCTCGCCGAAACGAACTACGATGTCATCAAGCAGAAAGTAAGCTGGAAAGAGGCGCGCGAGACGTTTGTTAAACGCGGCGAAAGCTATAAAGTTTCGATCCTTGATGAAAATATTGCCCATGATGACAAGCCTGGCTTGTATCATCATCAGGAATATGTCGACATGTGCCGTGGTCCGCACGTGCCGAACATGCGTTTTTGCCATCACTTCAAATTGATGAAAACAGCGGGTGCCTACTGGCGCGGCGACAGCAATAATAAAATGCTGCAGCGTATTTATGGCACCGCGTGGGCAGATAAAAAAGCGCTGAACGCGTATCTGCAGCGTCTGGAAGAAGCGGCAAAACGCGATCACCGTAAAATCGGTAAGCAGCTCGATCTGTATCATATGCAGGAAGAAGCGCCGGGTATGGTGTTCTGGCATAACGATGGCTGGACTATCTTCCGTGAACTGGAAACTTTCGTACGTTCTAAACTGAAAGAGTACCAGTATCAGGAAGTGAAAGGCCCGTTCATGATGGACCGTGTGCTGTGGGAAAAAACCGGCCACTGGGACAATTACAAAGATGCCATGTTTACGACTTCTTCTGAGAACCGTGAATATTGCATCAAGCCGATGAACTGCCCGGGTCACGTACAGATCTTTAACCAGGGCTTAAAATCTTACCGCGACTTGCCGTTACGTATGGCAGAGTTCGGTAGTTGCCATCGTAACGAGCCGTCAGGTGCTCTGCATGGCTTAATGCGTGTACGCGGCTTCACTCAGGATGACGCCCACATCTTCTGTACAGAAGAGCAGGTGCGTGATGAAGTGAACGCTTGTATTCGTTTGGTCTACGATATGTACAGCACCTTTGGCTTCGAGAAGATCGTCGTCAAACTCTCCACTCGTCCGGAAAAACGTATCGGTAGCGACGAGATGTGGGATCGTGCTGAGGCGGACCTGGCTGTGGCGCTGGAAGAGAATAATATCCCGTTTGAGTATCAACTGGGTGAAGGCGCATTCTACGGTCCGAAAATTGAATTTACCCTGTATGACTGCCTCGATCGTGCATGGCAGTGCGGTACTGTCCAGCTGGACTTCTCCTTGCCGTCTCGTCTGAACGCCTCTTATGTTGGCGAAAGCAACGAGCGACAAGTTCCAGTGATGATTCACCGTGCAATTCTTGGTTCTCTGGAGCGCTTTATCGGCATCCTGACTGAAGAATTTGCAGGTTTCTTCCCAACCTGGCTTGCACCCGTGCAGGTAGTTGTGATGAACATCACTGATTCGCAGGCTGAATACGTTAACGAATTGACCCGTAAACTGCAAAATGCGGGCATTCGTGTAAAAGCAGACTTGAGAAACGAGAAGATTGGCTTTAAAATCCGCGAGCACACTTTACGTCGTGTCCCTTATATGCTGGTTTGTGGTGACAAAGAGGTCGAAGCCGGCAAAGTTGCTGTGCGTACCCGTCGCGGTAAAGACCTGGGTAGCCTGGACGTAAATGATGTTATCGAGAAGCTGCAACAAGAGATTCGCAGCCGCAGTCTTCAACAACTGGAGGAATAAGGTATTAAAGGCGGAAAACGAGTTCAAACGGCGCGTCCCAATCGTATTAATGGCGAGATTCGCGCCACGGAAGTTCGCTTAACAGGTCTGGAAGGCGAGCAGCTTGGTATTGTGAGTCTCAGAGAAGCTCTGGAAAAAGCTGAAGAAGCCGGGGTCGATTTAGTCGAAATTAGCCCTAACGCCGAGCCGCCCGTATGCCGTATAATGGACTACGGCAAGTTCCTCTATGAAAAGAGCAAATCTTCTAAGGAACAGAAGAAGAAGCAAAAAGTTATTCAGGTTAAGGAAATCAAATTCCGACCTGGTACAGATGAAGGCGACTATCAGGTAAAACTCCGCAGCCTGATTCGCTTTCTCGAAGAGGGCGATAAGGCCAAAATCACGTTGCGTTTCCGCGGTCGTGAGATGGCCCACCAACAGATCGGTATGGAAGTGCTTAATCGCGTGAAAGAAGATCTGGTTGAACTGGCAGTGGTCGAATCTTTCCCAACGAAGATCGAAGGCCGCCAGATGATTATGGTGCTTGCTCCGAAGAAGAAACAGTAAGGCCATCAAGTAATTAAACCTGTGGGCCATAAGTTCACGGGTTTAATTCGCCTTTGTTTCGTTTATTAACAATGCGAAGTGGAAGTTAAAAAATGCCAAAAATTAAGACCGTACGCGGTGCTGCTAAGCGCTTCAAAAAAACCGGTAAAGGTGGTTTTAAGCACAAGCACGCTAACCTGCGTCATATTCTGACCAAAAAAGCTACCAAGCGTAAACGTCACCTGCGTCCGAAAGCCATGGTTTCTAAAGGCGATCTGGGTCTGGTAATCGCGTGCCTGCCGTACGCATAAGTCGTTAACCTTTTAACTTTTTTAAGAATATAGATACAGGAGAGAGCATATGGCTCGCGTAAAACGTGGTGTGATTGCACGTGCACGTCATAAGAAAATTTTGAAACAAGCTAAAGGTTACTACGGCGCGCGTTCACGCGTTTACCGTGTTGCCTTCCAGGCTGTTATCAAAGCTGGTCAGTACGCTTATCGTGACCGTCGTCAGAAAAAGCGTCAGTTCCGTCAACTGTGGATTGCACGTATCAACGCAGCAGCACGTCAGAACGGTATTTCTTACAGCAAATTCATCAACGGCCTGAAAAAAGCCTCTGTTGAAATCGACCGTAAGATCCTGGCTGACATCGCAGTATTCGACAAAGTGGCATTTACTGCCCTGGTTGAAAAAGCGAAAGCAGCTCTGGCGTAAGCCAGTTTACGAGAGGGAGCTTAGCTCCCTCTTTTGCTTTAACATTATCAATGCATTGACATTTTGCCGTGATGCGTTTTCAATAAGCCATCGCCGCCACTTACCCTGTTAAGGTAACGCAAGCATGAATGCTGCTATTTTCCGCTTCTTTTTTTACTTTAGCAC
This sequence comes from Kosakonia sacchari SP1, assembly GCF_000300455.3. Taxonomy (NCBI): domain Bacteria; kingdom Pseudomonadati; phylum Pseudomonadota; class Gammaproteobacteria; order Enterobacterales; family Enterobacteriaceae; genus Kosakonia; species Kosakonia sacchari. The sequence continues at coordinate 2,769,860 of NZ_CP007215.2, read as the reverse complement.
CTGAACCCGGGAGGCTAGCGCGTGAAAGAAGAAACGGAAAACAGCGCCAGAAAGCCTCCCTTGTGGAGGCTTTTTTTGTATCTGCCGCTTGTAAATATCGTCATATAACGAGGAAAACCATGTCACATCTCGCAGAGCTGGTTGCCAGTGCGAAGGCAGCCATTAACGATGCTTCAGATGTCGCCGCGCTGGACAACGTACGCGTCGAATACCTGGGCAAGAAAGGGCACCTGACCCTTCAGATGACCACCCTGCGTGAGCTGCCGCCAGAAGAGCGCCCGGCTGCGGGTGCGGTGATCAACGAAGCGAAAGAGCAAGTGCAGCAAGCACTGAATGCGCGTAAATCGGATCTTGAAAATGCTGCATTAAATGCACGCCTCGCCGCCGAAACTATTGATGTGTCGCTGCCGGGGCGTCGAATAGAGAATGGCGGTTTGCATCCGGTGACCCGTACAATCGACCGCATCGAAAGCTTCTTCGGTGAGCTTGGCTTTACTGTCGCCACCGGTCCGGAAATCGAAGATGATTATCATAACTTCGATGCGTTAAACATCCCGGGCCACCACCCGGCGCGCGCTGATCACGACACCTTCTGGTTTGACGCAACCCGTCTGCTGCGCACCCAGACTTCAGGCGTGCAGATCCGCACGATGGAAAATCAGCAACCACCTATCCGCATTATTGCGCCGGGCCGCGTGTATCGTAACGACTACGACCAGACGCACACCCCGATGTTCCATCAGATGGAAGGGTTGATTGTTGATAAAAATATCAGCTTCACCAATCTGAAAGGCACGCTGCACGACTTCCTGCGTAACTTCTTTGAAGAAGATTTGCAGATCCGTTTCCGCCCGTCCTATTTCCCGTTTACTGAGCCCTCTGCGGAAGTGGATGTCATGGGTAAAAACGGCAAATGGCTTGAGGTTCTCGGCTGCGGGATGGTGCATCCAAATGTACTGCGTAACGTCGGTATTGATCCGGAAGTTTACTCAGGTTTTGCATTCGGTATGGGGATGGAGCGCCTGACGATGCTCCGTTACGGTGTCACTGACTTGCGCGCGTTCTTCGAAAACGATTTGCGTTTCCTCAAACAGTTTAAATAAAGGCAGGCAAAACAATGAAATTCAGTGAACTGTGGTTACGCGAATGGGTTAATCCAGCCATTGATAGCGAAGCGCTGTCCGGGCAAATCACCATGGCAGGCCTTGAGGTCGACGGTGTTGAGCCGGTTGCCGGTGCGTTTCATGGCGTCGTCGTTGGCGAAGTGATGGAGTGCGCTCAGCACCCGAACGCCGACAAACTGCGCGTAACGAAAGTAAACGTGGGCGGTGAGCGTCTTCTGGACATCGTTTGTGGCGCGCCAAACTGCCGTCTCGGGCTCAAAGTCGCTGTCGCCACTGTCGGTGCAGTACTGCCGGGTGATTTCAAAATCAAAGCGGCAAAACTGCGTGGCGAGCCGTCGGAAGGCATGCTCTGCTCTTTCTCCGAACTGGGGATTTCTGACGATCATAACGGCATTATTGAACTGCCCGCGGATGCGCCGATCGGTACCGATATCCGTGAATATTTAAAACTTGATGACAACACCATCGAAATCAGCGTGACGCCGAACCGTGCAGATTGCCTCGGTATCATCGGTGTGGCGCGTGATGTTGCGGTGCTCAATAAATCTCCGCTGACCGCGCCGGAAATCGCACCTGTTGCCGCGACTATCGCCGATACGCTGCCGATTACAGTGGAAGCGGCAGAGGCCTGTCCGCGCTACCTTGGCCGTGTAGTAAAAGGTATCAACGTCAAAGCACCAACCCCGCTGTGGATGAAAGAGAAGCTGCGCCGTTGCGGCATTCGCTCGATTGACGCCGTTGTGGACGTGACCAACTACGTTCTGCTGGAGCTGGGGCAGCCAATGCATGCGTTTGACCGCGACCGTCTGGAAGGCGGCATTGTGGTGCGTATGGCAAAAGAGGGCGAAACCCTGGTGCTGCTGGACGGTAATGAAGCCAAACTGAACACAGACACGCTGGTGATAGCTGACCATAGCAAAGCATTGGCAATGGGCGGTATTTTCGGTGGTGAACACTCCGGCGTGAACAGTGAAACGCAGAACGTGCTGCTGGAATGTGCTTTCTTCAATCCGCTGTCAATTACTGGTCGCGCGCGTCGTCACGGTTTGCATACTGATGCTTCTCACCGTTATGAACGTGGTGTCGATCCGCAACTGCAATACAAAGCGATGGAACGCGCCACGCGTCTGCTGCTCGATATCTGCGGCGGTGAAGCTGGTCCGGTGATTGATGTCACGAATGAAGCCACTCTGCCGAAACGAGCGACTATCCGTCTGCGCCGTAGCAAACTGGATCGTCTGATTGGTCATCATATTGCCGACGAACAGGTCAGCGATATTCTGAAGCGTCTGGGCTGCGAAGTGACTGAAGGCCAGGACGAGTGGCTGGCGGTTGCCCCGAGCTGGCGTTTCGACATGGAAATCGAAGAAGATCTGGTCGAAGAAGTTGCCCGCGTTTACGGCTACAACAATATTCCTGATGAGCCGGTGCAGGCTGGCCTGATTATGGGCGAGCACCGCGAAGCGAACCTGTCGATGAAGCGTGTGAAAACCATGCTCAACGATAAAGGCTACCAGGAAGTCATCACTTACAGCTTTGTCGATCCGAAACTGCAGCAACTGATTCATCCGGGCGAGGAAGCTCTCATCCTGCCAAGCCCAATCTCCAGCGAGATGTCGGCAATGCGCCTCTCTCTCTGGACCGGTTTGCTCGGCACTATCGTCTATAACCAGAATCGTCAGCAGAGCCGTGTACGTATTTTCGAAACCGGCCTACGCTTTGTGCCTGATACACAAGCCAATCTTGGCATCCGTCAGGATGTGATGCTGGCAGGCGCGATTTGCGGTAACCGTTATGATGAGCACTGGGATCTGGTGAAAGGAAGCGTTGATTTCTTCGATTTAAAAGGTGATCTTGAGTCCGTGCTGGAACTTACAGGTAAACTTTCCGCCATTGAGTTCCGCGCGGAAACGAATCCTGCACTGCACCCAGGCCAATCTGCAGCGATTTATCTGAAAGATAAGCGCATTGGTTTTATTGGTGTTGTTCACCCGGAACTGGAACGTAAGCTTGATCTGAACGGCCGCACACTGGTATTTGAACTGGAGTGGAATGCGCTTGCAGACCGCGTGGTGCCTCAGGCTCAGGAGATTTCGCGCTTCCCGGCGAACCGCCGTGATATCGCTGTTGTGGTCGCAGAAAATGTGCCTGCAGCAGATGTTTTGGGCGAATGTAAGAAAGTTGGCGTAAATCAGGTAGTTGGCGTAAACTTATTTGACGTGTACCGCGGTAAGGGTGTAGCGGAAGGGTATAAGAGCCTTGCCATTAGCCTGATCCTTCAGGATACCAGCCGTACACTCGAAGAAGAGGAGATTGCCGCTACCGTTGCCAGATGTGTAGAGGCATTAAAAGAGCGATTCCAGGCATCATTGAGGGATTGAACCTATGGCGCTTACAAAAGCTGAAATGTCAGAATATCTGTTTGATAAGCTTGGGCTTAGCAAACGGGACGCAAAAGAGCTGGTAGAGCTGTTTTTCGAAGAGATCCGTCGTGCTCTGGAAAACGGTGAGCAGGTAAAACTCTCCGGCTTTGGCAATTTCGATTTGCGCGACAAAAATCAACGTCCGGGTCGTAATCCAAAAACGGGCGAAGATATTCCCATTACAGCCCGGCGCGTGGTGACCTTCAGACCCGGCCAGAAGTTAAAGAGCCGTGTCGAAAACGCTTCGCCCAAAGCTGAATGATATGAACTAATTAAAAAGGCCGCATCGCGGCCTTTTTTCTTTTCAGCATCCGGCATCATCTTTAAAATCAGTGGCCTTGCTGACCAATAAAACGGAAAACATGCTGGCATACGCTCATCTTCAACAGCAACGCAACCGCCGCTGGCTGGGTGGCTTGCTGCTACTTTTACTCTTCGCGCTGCTGTTCAGTCTCTGTGCGGGCGATCAATGGATTTCTCCCGGTGCCTGGTTTACACCGGATGGGCAACTGTTTGTCTGGCAGATTCGTCTGCCACGTACGCTGGCCGTGTTGTTGGTTGGCGCTGCACTGGCGTTGTGCGGTGCGGTGATGCAAGCGCTATTCGAAAACCCGCTTGCGGAACCTGGATTGCTGGGCGTCTCCAGCGGTGCGGGCGTTGGCCTAATTGCTGCTGTATTGCTGGGTGGCGGATTGCTCCCAGGCTGGGCGCTGGGCGTTTGTGCGATCGCCGGGGCGCTCATTGTGACGCTGATCCTGCTGCGTTTCGCGCGTCGCCATATCTCAACCAGCCGTTTGCTGCTGGCTGGCGTCGCGTTGGGTATTATCTGTACTGCATTAATGACCTGGGCCGTCTATTTCTCTTCTTCCTTCGACTTGCGCCAGCTAATGTACTGGATGATGGGAGGTTTTGGCGGGGTAGACTGGCAACAAAGCTGGCTGATGGCGGCACTGGTGCCTGTCATCATTTGGGTCTCTTTCCAGTCTCAGCCACTGAATATGCTGGCTCTGGGAGATATTTCCGCGCGCCAGTTAGGATTACCGATGTGGCTATGGCGAAACGTGTTGGTGGTAGCCACGGGCTGGTTGGTCGGCGTAAGCGTCGCGCTGGCGGGCTCAATTGGTTTTATCGGTCTGGTCATTCCCCATATCTTACGTCTGTGCGGTTTGACCGATCATCGGGCATTGCTGCCAGGCTGCGCGCTGGCAGGAGCGGTGGCACTGTTATTTGCCGATGTGATAGCACGTCTGGCGCTCAATGCGGCCGAGTTGCCAATAGGCGTTGTGACGTCGACGCTGGGCGCGCCGGTATTTATCTGGCTATTATTGAGAGCCGGGCGTTGAGCCCGCAAACCATAACATTCATTAAGGTGACGCTATGCAACAGGATATTCTCAATACTGAAGTTAAGACTATCGATGGTGAACAGACAACGCTTGCAGGTTACCTCGGCAAGGTGCTGCTGCTGGTCAACGTTGCCTCTAAATGTGGGCTGACGCCACAGTACGAACAACTGGAACAGATGCAAAAAGAATTTGAAAGTGAAGGGTTTACCGTACTCGGTTTTCCCTGCAATCAGTTTCTCGGCCAGGAACCGGGTTCAGAAGAGGAGATTAAAACCTTCTGTAGCACCACGTATGGCATAACATTTCCGCTGTTCAGCAAAATCGATGTGAATGGTGAAGCACGTCACCCGCTGTATAAAAAGCTCATTGCCGCAGCGCCGAAGGCCGTTGCACCTGAGGGAAGTGGTTTCTACGAACGTATGGAGAGCAAGGGGCGAGCGCCGAAAGAGCCGGGCGATATACTGTGGAATTTTGAAAAATTCCTGATTGGTCGTGATGGCAAGGTGATTCAACGCTTCTCACCGGATATGACACCGGAAGATCCGATTCTCGTTGATGCGGTGAAACAGGCGCTGGCGAAGTAATGTCAATGCTGTTGCAGCTTCAGTATGTGGCTGAACCCGGAAGGCTTGGGCCGATAACAGCATCGATCGGCCGGGGAGAAGTCCTGCATCTTGTCGGACCGAATGGTGCAGGGAAAAGCACCCTGCTGGCGCGCATTGCTGGGTTATCAGGCGGGCAGGGAAGCGTGCTGTTTAATGCCCGTTCTTTGACACAGTGGCCAGCATCGCAGCTGGCGCAACACCGCGCTTACCTGGCCCAGCAGCAGACACCGCCGTTCGCGATGCCAGTCTGGCAGTACTTGTCCTTGCATCAGCGCGATAACGCACATACCGCGCTGCTTGCACAGATCGCGGGCAAGCTTGGCCTCAGCGATAAGCTGGGGCGGGCGGTGAATCACCTGTCAGGCGGGGAGTGGCAGCGGGTACGCTTAGCGGCAGTGATTTTACAAATTCACCCCGCCGGTAACCCCACCGGGGAGCTTTTGTTGCTGGATGAGCCGATGAATAGCCTCGATGTTGCCCAGCAGGCAGCACTCGATAAGCTTTTAAACGAGCTGGTTGCCGCAGGAATTACCGTGGTGATGAGTAGCCACGATCTTAACCATACGTTGCGACATGCGCGTCAGGCCTGGCTACTCAGCGGCGGCAAACTGTTAATGAGCGGGCGGCAGGACGAGGTGCTGACACCATCTCATCTGGCGACGGCGTATGGTTTGGCTTTTCGCCAACTCGATGTGGAAGGTCACCGCGTGCTGATCCCCGCAACGTGACGAAAAGGTGACTTGCCACATATCTGATTCACACGGTAGATTATTCCGAGAAAAAGAAATAAAGAGGCGTGATCCAGAATGCGTATCTGGTTATTGCTGGCAGCGGCGTTATTCCTTGCAGGATGTAGTTCTCATCGCGCGCCGCCGCCAAATCCAAGATTGTCAGATTCGATAACCGTTATTGCTGGCCTGAATGATCAGCTGAGCCAGTGGCATGGTACGCCGTATCGCTACGGTGGCATGAGCCGTTCCGGCGTTGATTGTTCCGGCTTCGTTATGATGACGTTTCGCGATAAGTTTTCTTTACAATTGCCGCGCGAGACGCGCCAACAGGCGGAAATCGGCACGAAAATCGATAAAGATGATTTGCTGCCAGGCGACCTGGTTTTCTTTAAAACCGGTTCCGGAGAGAGCGGATTGCACGTTGGTATTTACGATACGGATAATGAGTTCATTCATGCCTCAACCAGCCGGGGAGTGATGCGCTCTTCTCTGGATAATGTCTACTGGCGTAAAAATTTCTGGCAAGCACGCCGCATCTAAAATGAGAAAGCCCGCAAGGGCTTTTTTTAAACCAGGAAATTTCCACTAAATAATCACGTTTATCTTAATTAATATCTGTGTACATTGGGATCCGGACATCCGTCAATTCGTTATCAGGCTAATAAAGGTTAAGGAGCAGCCAAAAAATAAAACGGGAAAAAAATGAAGTTAATCTCATTTAAAACAATACATTTGAAATATCTTCACCTGTGTTTGACAATGCCGGATATCACCCTTAATGCGAATGCGGGGCTGGCGCAATGATAGTATCGCTGGATGACACATATCGCTCTGAGCTTCTATTACTGCCTGCGAGGAAAAGTAACGGAATGCTACAGGGACTGGAAATTATCATTAACTTTGTGGGGCCCGACAGCAATGTTCGCACGCCTACAGAGCTGGTCCTCCCGCGCCTTACGCCTGAAGAAATACTCACCTTATTCAATGAACAACTGGCGCTGCTTGAAGCCTGCCAACTCTTTTTTATCCAACATCAATTAACGGCCTGGATTAATATTGCGCCCTCTTTGATTGATGTCCTGTTAACAGATGAAACGCTTGCGACAAACATTAGGAAATTTCCTTTTCTTGAATTTACCATTAATGAGAATTTTCCCGATCTAAATAGGGGAAAAGATAATCATCTATTGTTTCTATTGGCGAAACAATATTCACTGGTGCTGGCTAATTTTGGTGCCGGAACCGCGTCGACCAAAGCCATTTTTGATGGCTTATTTAAGCGGGTGGTATTGGATAAAAATTTTGTTCATCAGCGGCTGGCTTCACCTTCATTCGAACCTTTTATGCGAGTGATTGTTTCGCAGCTCGAGCCCTATTGTGATGCATTGATGATTGCAGGCATTGATGATGAACACGCCCTCAACCGCGCTTCGGCCTTTCCCTTTAGCGCCATGCTTGGCGCAATGTGGGCGCCCGTCGCCGTCGAACAGTTAACCTCTCTGGTTCAACCATAGCCCTGCTTTTGCCCGGTGTTTAAACACCATAGTTAGCACTACACTAAAGGCAGGAGGAACCATGACCCTGTCTTTTACTACCCACTGGCGAGATGAATTGCCAGATTTTTATACCGCATTATCCCCAACGCCGCTGCACAACGCCCGGTTGCTCTGGCGCAATGAGCCGTTGGCACATGCGCTGGATGTACCGGATGCGCTGTTTCATCCCGCCTCGGGAGCAGGAGTGTGGGGCGGTGAAGCGCTGTTGCCTGGCATGTCTCCACTGGCGCAGGTCTACAGTGGACATCAGTTTGGTGTCTGGGCCGGACAATTAGGTGATGGACGCGGGATTTTGCTCGGTGAGCAGCAACTCCCGGACGGCACAACCCGGGACTGGCACTTGAAAGGCGCCGGGCTGACGCCGTATTCGCGCATGGGGGATGGCCGTGCGGTGTTGCGTTCGACCATTCGCGAAAGCCTGGCTTCAGAAGCAATGCATTATCTGGGGATCCCGACCACGCGCGCATTGAGCATTGTGACCAGCGATACGCCGGTGATGCGCGAAACGCAGGAGCAGGGCGCGATGCTGATGCGTATTGCCGAAAGCCATGTGCGGTTTGGTCATTTCGAACATTTTTACTACCGACGCGATCCGCAAAAAGTCCGTCAACTGGCAGATTTTGTTATCCGTCATCACTGGCCGGAATTGCAAAACGAAAGCGATAAATATGTCGCATGGTTCCGGGATGTCGTGCGGCGTACCGCGCAGTTGATTGCGCGCTGGCAAGCGGTAGGGTTCGCGCACGGTGTAATGAATACCGATAACATGTCGATTCTTGGTTTAACGATCGACTATGGCCCGTTCGGTTTTCTTGATGATTACCAGCCCGGTTTTATCTGCAACCACTCTGATTACCAGGGAAGGTACAGTTTTGAAAACCAGCCGGCGGTGGCGCTCTGGAATCTCCAGCGCCTGGCGCAGTCACTATCGCCATTCATTGCTGCGGAGAGCCTAAACGCCGCGCTGGATGATTACCAGCACCAGTTACTCACTGAATATGGCCTGTTGATGCGCAGCAAATTGGGCTTCTTCACCCGCCAGCAAGAGGATAACGATCTTCTGAATTCGCTGTTTGCCCTGATGGCGCGTGAAGGCAGCGATTATACGCGTACGTTCCGCATGCTCAGTCTGACCGGGCAGCAAAGTGCTGCGTCGCCGTTACGCGATGAGTTTATCGATCGCGGCGCATTTGATGACTGGTTTGCACGATATCGGGCGCGCTTACAGCAGGAGAATATCGATGACGCACAGCGACAGGCGCATATGCAGCAGGTTAATCCGGCGATGGTGTTGCGAAACTGGCTGGCGCAGCGCGCCATTGATGCCGCAGAGAAAGGTGATAGCAGCGAACTGGAGCGACTTCATGAGGCATTACGACAGCCATTTATTGATCGCAGTGATGATTATGTCAGCCGCCCGCCTGACTGGGGCAAACGGCTGGAAGTCAGCTGTTCGAGTTAAAAACGGCCTACTTTGTCAGGATCAATTTTCCGGCGTGCGTCTGGCGCAGCAGATATTGCTGCCCGTTGTGGTCAATAACGACGCGTCCTTCATCCCCCAGCAGTGAATGGCTGTGAACACGACGATCGGTTGGGGTGATGTGCGTGGGTTTTTCCTGAGGCGTGACGGGTGGTGATGCAGGTGTGCTATCCATTTGCGACATATCCGTTTTAAGACAAACTAACAATGATAATGATTATCAATAGTCTGGTGATATGAAGCAAGGGCGATTGTTTACATAGCCGCTGTTCCCCCAGGAAAAAGTAGGGGGAACGCGTAGTTCTGCGGGAGTCAGCAGGAAAAGGTTAAAAGCGGGTGGCAACCGCGGTTGCGAGTTTTTCCAGCAGCAGTTCGCTGTCTTCCCAGTTCAGACATGGGTCGGTAATAGACTGCCCGTATACCAGCGGCTGGCCACTGACAATTTTTTGCGTGCCTTCTTGCAGGAAACTTTCCGCCATCACACCAGCGATCGCGAGCGAGCCATTACGGATTTGCGTACAAATGTCGTCACAGACATCCAACTGGCGGCGGTGCTCTTTCTGGCAGTTGCCGTGGCTGAAATCCACCACCAGATGCTCCGGCAAACCAAATTCACGCAGCGTATCGCACGCATTGGCGATATCTTCGGCATGGTAATTTGGTTTTTTACCGCCACGCATAATGATGTGGCCGTAGGGGTTGCCGCTGGTCTGATAAATGGTCATTTGCCCGCTTTTATCCGGCGAGAGGAACATATGGCTGGCGCGTGAAGCACGGATCGCATCAACGGCGATACGTGTATTGCCATCGGTACCATTTTTAAAACCGACCGGGCAAGAAAGCGCCGAGGCCATTTCCCGGTGGATCTGGCTTTCCGTGGTGCGCGCGCCAATAGCACCCCAGCTAATTAAATCGGCAATAAACTGGCCGGTCACCATATCGAGGAATTCGGTGGCGGTGGGCACGCCTAGCTCATTGACCTGCAACAGCAGCTTACGCGCCAGCTCAAGACCGTGATTTACGCGGTAACTGCCGTTCAGATCCGGATCGGAAATCAACCCTTTCCAGCCCACTACGGTGCGCGGTTTTTCGAAGTAGGTGCGCATGACTATTTCCAGATGCGCGTGGTGTTTTTCACGTAATACTTGTAAACGGCTCGCGTAATCAACGGCGGCGTCAAGATCGTGAATTGAGCAGGGACCAATAATCACCAACAGGCGGCGATCTTCACCATTCAGTATTTTTTCTATCCGCCGACGGGATGCGGTCACATGCTCAGCTACCTCTGAGGTAACAGGGTAGCGCTGCGCAAGTTCAGCTGGTGTCACCAGGCTGCTGATAGGCGCAGTGCGAAGTTCATCAGTTTTGTTCATCAAGAATCTCAAAAATTAGATGCTTCAGCGGCAGGAATGCCGGAAGTGATGCGCAACACCTTAAACCAATCCCGGCTTATTTCAAGAGGGGTTGCAAAGGACATCACGTTTCCGGGCAGTATCATAGCGCATTATGCACCCATGTACTAGCATGTTAGTACATGCGGCGATTTAACCCCATAATATCGAGCATCTTGGTGGCAATTTCTTCTACCGAGTAGTTGGTACTATTAAGGCAGGGGATTTGATTCTTGCGGTAAAGCGCTTCCACTTCTGCGACTTCCATTCGGCACTGGCGCAACGACGCGTAGCGGCTATTTTCCCGGCGCTCTTCGCGAATGGCGGCAAGACGTTCCGGATTAATGGTCAGACCAAATAATTTATGCTGCAGTGGCTTTAACGCAGCGGGGAGAACGAGGTTATCCATATCATCGGCAATAAAAGGATAATTTGCCGCGCGAATACCAAATTGCATCGCCAGATACAGACTGGTCGGTGTTTTTCCACAGCGCGAAACGCCCAGTAAAATCACCTGTGCCTGATCAAGATTACGCAAAGAAATACCGTCATCGTGCGCGAGAGTGTAATCAATTGCCGCGATACGCGCATCGTATTTGGTTAAATTACCTGGATTAAGCCCATGTGTGCGATGCGCAATGGGGGTAGGATCGAGTTTTAATTCCTCCTGCAGCGGCGCAACCAGCGCCTGAACGATATCCTGACAAAATCCTTCGCTTTGCAAAATAATGGCGCGAATTTCCGGTATCACAATGGAGTAGAACACCAGTGGACGATTGCCGGTTTGCTGATAAATGGCGTCTATTTGTTCTTTGACGGCACGGGCACGGCTCTCGTTTTCCACAAACGGCAGCGTAATACTGCTTACGGCAACCGGGAATTGCGACATGACCGCATGGCCTAATACTTCAGCGGTGATAGCGGTTCCATCAGAAATATAAAAGACGTGGCGATCAACTGAACTGTCCATTTAACCCATCCTGAATGACATGCGTAATTCTCTGAAAGCATAAATTAAAACCTTCAACATGCGTATCTTCTTTTTCTCATTTTTAAAATGAAATGGTGTTTTTATTTTTAATGAACTCTATGGTTCATTTTTTTATTTTCCCTATAAAAAATAAGGAGATACAGAAATGAGAAATTACTCAAGGTGATTTATTGATGGGAATCTATCCGAAAAACCAGAAATCGTAATTGCTTACACGATTCACCGTTTTTTCAACGGAATTAATTATGCCAGGATAAAAAAGTAGTTCGACGTTTTTACCCATTCATATATCACAAAAGGATTGTTTCGATGTCCAACAATGGCTCGTCTCCGCTGGTGCTTTGGTATGACCAACTCGGCATGAATGATGTAGACAGAGTTGGGGGCAAAAATGCCTCCCTTGGTGAAATGATTACTAATCTGTCCGGTATGGGGGTTTCCGTACCGAATGGGTTTGCGACCACGGCCGATGCGTTTAACCAGTTTCTGGAACAAAGCGGGCTAAATCAGCGCATTTACGAATTACTGGATAAAACCGACATCGATGATGTTTCCGAACTGGCAAAAGCCGGTGCGCAGATCCGCCAGTGGATTGTCGACACGCCATTTCCGCCTGAGCTGGAAAAAGCCGTCCACGAAGCCTACGCCAAACTTTCCGAAGACGACGCCGAAGCCTCTTTCGCGGTGCGCTCTTCTGCGACAGCGGAAGATATGCCGGATGCCTCGTTTGCCGGTCAGCAGGAAACCTTCCTCAACGTGCAAGGGTATGACGCCGTGTTGGTGGCGGTGAAGCATGTGTTTGCCTCGTTATTTAACGATCGTGCCATCTCCTATCGCGTACATCAGGGCTACGATCATCGCGGCGTCGCGCTTTCTGCCGGGGTGCAGCGCATGGTGCGTTCGGATATCGGATCTTCTGGCGTGATGTTCACCATTGATACGGAATCCGGTTTTGATCAGGTGGTGTTTATCACCTCTGCCTGGGGGCTGGGCGAAATGGTGGTACAGGGCGCTGTTAACCCTGATGAGTTTTACGTGCATAAGCCAACGCTTGCGGCCAATCGTCCAGCCATTGTGCGTCGCACCATGGGGTCGAAGAAAATCCGCATGATCTATGCGCCGACGCAAGAGCATGGCAAGCAGGTGCAGATTGAAGATGTTCCGCAGGCCGAGCGTGACCGTTTCTCTCTGACCGACGACGAAGTGCAGGCGCTGGCGAAGCAGGCGGTGCAAATCGAGAAACACTATGGCCGTCCAATGGATATTGAATGGGCGAAAGACGGCCATACCGGCAAATTGTTTATTGTGCAGGCGCGTCCGGAAACCGTGCGTTCGCGTGGCCAGGTGATGGAGCGTTACACGCTGCATGCCCAGGGGCGCATTATCTCTGAAGGTCGTGCTATTGGGCATCGCATTGGCGCAGGCACAGTAAAAGTGATCCACGATATCAGCGAGATGAACCTGATCGAGCCAGGTGATGTGCTGGTAACCGACATGACCGATCCGGACTGGGAACCGATCATGAAAAAAGCGGCGGCGATTGTTACCAACCGCGGCGGTCGTACCTGCCACGCGGCGATCATTGCGCGTGAGCTAGGTATTCCGGCGGTGGTGGGCTGCGGCGATGCGACGGAACGCATTAAAACCGGCGAGAAAGTCACCGTCTCCTGCGCCGAAGGCGATACCGGATATGTGTATGCCGATCTGCTGGATTTCAGCGTGAAAAGTTCAAGCGTGGACACCATGCCGGATCTGCCGCTGAAGATCATGATGAACGTCGGCAACCCGGATCGCGCGTTCGATTTTGCTTGCCTGCCAAACGAAGGCGTAGGCCTTGCGCGTCTGGAATTCATCATCAACCGCATGATAGGCGTGCATCCGCGTGCGCTGCTGGAGTTTGATGAGCAGGACGCGAAATTACAAAACGAAATCCGCGAAATGATGAAAGGCTTCGATTCGCCGGTTGAGTTTTATGTCGGTCGTCTGACGGAAGGCATTTCGACACTGGGCGCGGCATTCTGGCCAAAACGCGTGATTGTGCGTCTGTCCGATTTTAAATCGAACGAATACGCCAATCTGGTTGGCGGTGAACGTTATGAGCCGGAAGAAGAGAACCCGATGCTCGGCTTCCGTGGCGCTGGCCGTTATGTGGCCGACAGCTTCCGCGATTGCTTTGCGCTTGAATGCGAAGCGGTAAAACGCGTGCGTAACGATATGGGGCTGACCAACGTTGAAATCATGGTCCCGTTTGTGCGTACCGTTGAACAGGCAAAAGCGGTGGTTGATGAGCTGGCGCGTCAGGGGCTGAAACGCGGTGAGAACGGGCTGAAAATCATCATGATGTGCGAAATCCCGTCCAACGCGTTGCTGGCGGAGCAGTTCCTCGAATATTTCGATGGTTTCTCTATCGGCTCCAACGACATGACTCAACTGGCGTTGGGCCTCGATCGCGACTCCGGCGTGGTTTCCGAGCTGTTCGACGAACGTAACGACGCGGTGAAAGCGCTGCTTTCGATGGCGATCCGTGCGGCGAAAAAGCAGGGCAAATATGTCGGTATCTGCGGACAGGGACCTTCGGATCACGAAGATTTTGCCGCCTGGTTGATGGATGAGGGGATTGATAGTCTCTCGCTCAATCCGGACACCGTTGTGCAGACCTGGCTCAGCCTCGCCGAACTGAAAAAATAAAGGCGAAAGTAAAATCCCCGGCATAATGTCGGGGATTTTTTTATTTCAGCCGCGAACTCGGCGGCGATCACAATTACTAAAAAACGTAAAAAGCCTGGCAATTATTGCAATTGTCCCCTCGTAGCCTTCTTCCAATACTTGAGCCTGTAGTGAGCAGCGTGACGTTAATCTGTCGCGCCATGTTGAAATATTTTTTGACCTCACAAGGCTAATAAAAATGACAATCTCCTCTGTCCTGAGTACAAAAGACAAAATAGGTTACGGTCTGGGTGATATGGCAAGCGCCCTGGTCTGGCAAACCGCAACGCTGTTTCTCGCTTATTTCTATACGGATGTGTTTGGGTTGCCTGCCGCAATAATGGGAACCATGTTTTTGGTCGTGCGCGCGGTGGATGCTTTTGTCGATCCTTGCATCGGTGCACTGGTGGATCGCACGCAAACGCGACACGGGCGCTTTCGCCCCTGGCTGCTGTGGTTTGCAATACCGTTCGGTGTGAGCTGCATTATTACCTTTTATGTCCCGGACGCCGGGGCAACGGCAAAAATCCTCTATGCCTGCATCACTTATGCCATCCTTAGCTTTATCTACTCTGCGATTAACGTACCTTACTGCGCAATGCCCGGCGCGCTGACGATGGACCCGCACGAGCGCCATTCGCTGCAGTCCTGGCGTTTTGGTTTATCGTTTATCGGCGGCCTGATCGTGACCGTTATTGCTCTGCCGCTGGTGGCGCATCTGGGGGCCGGTAACGATCAAAAAGGGTATTTCTATGCCATGAGCATGATGGGCATATTGGGTATTTTTCTGTTCTTTGGCTGCTTCTTTATGACGCGCGAACGTTTTACGCCGCGCAATGACAGCTCCGGTTCGCTGTTAAGCGATCTCAAACTGCTGGCGGGAAATACGCAATGGCGCATTGTCTTTGTGTTTAATATTTTGCTGTTAACCGCGGTTGTAACGCGTGGTTCCGCCACGATGTATTACGTCAAATACGTATTACAGCGCCCGGATATGGTGTTTACCTTTATTGTTTCCGGCATGATCGCCGCCCTAAGCGGAGCGCTATTATCGGCACGTTTGTTAGGGAAATTTGACCGGGTGCGCGCCTACCAGTGGACAATTATTACGTTCGTCGTTTTCGCTGCGCTGATCTTTATTATCCCACCGACGCAAGTGTGGCTTATTTTTGGCCTCAATATCGTTTTCAGCTTTATTCAGAACCTGACCACGCCACTGCAATGGACCATGTTCTCTGACGTGGTGGATTACGAAGAGCACCGCAGCGGGCGTCGCCTCGACGGACTGGTGTTCTCTACCGCGTTATTCGCCATTAAATTTGGCCTGGCGCTTGGCGGCGCTGTCGTGGGGTGGGTGCTTGGCGCAGTGGACTATGCGCCGAACCAGGCAGCCCAGAGTGCGACGGTGCTGACGACCATTAACGCGCTGTTTACGCTGATCCCCTGCCTGCTGTTTATCTGCATGGTGCTGCTGCTGACCCGCTACAAACTGAATAGCCAGGTTGCCGACAGTATCGCGCAAGATCTGATACGTAAACGCGGTGACAGTGAAAGCGACACGGCAGTGCAAACCGCCCCGGATTTCAACAACACAGGAGTGACCCGATGACTGCTATCTACAAGGACGCACACCGCCCCGTGGCCGAACGCGTTGCGGATTTACTGGCACGGATGACGCCGGAAGAGAAATTCGCGCAAATGCATGCTTTATGGCTGGTGCTTTCAGAAGAGGGTGAGCACCGCGAGCGCACCGATCTCAGCGATGAGTTTGCCGGTGTCAGCGCGCAGGCGGCGCTGGCGCAGCGGCTTAAGCTGGGCGTCGGGCAAATAACCCGTCCGCTGGGCACGCATATTGTGGAGGCAAAAAGCGGCGTGCGCGCGGCGAATCGGCTGCAAAAAACGTTAGTGGAAGAGACGCGGTTAGGCATTCCGGCGCTGTTCCATGAAGAGTGCCTGGTTGGTTTATTGTGCAAAGACGCAACGTTATTTCCCTCCTCGCTGAACTACGGTTCAACCTGGGATCCGCAACTCGTGCAACGTGCCGCCCATCATATTGGGCTGGAAGCGCGATCAACCGGCTGCAAGCAGGGGCTGGCTCCTGTGCTGGATGTCTCGCGCGATGTGCGCTGGGGGCGCACAGAAGAGACATTTGGCGAAGATCCGTGGCTGGTGGGGGTGATGGCGTGCGCCTACGTGAACGGTTTGCAGGGTGAAAAGAGCGACATGCTGGCGACGCTCAAACACTATGTTGGCCACTCGTTTAGTGAAGGCGCACGTAACCATGCTCCGGTACATCTGGGTTTTTGCGAACTGAACGACACCTTTTTGCTACCGTTCGAGATGGCGGTGAAGCTGGCGAAAGCAGGATCGGTGATGCCGGCCTATCACGACATTGATAATCAGCCAGGCCACAGTGATCATTTCTTGCTCACCACCTTGCTGCGTGAACAGTGGGGCTTCGAGGGCATTATTGTGGCCGATTACGGCGGCGTCAGCCTGTTGCATCAGCATCACGGCGTGACTCACGATGCCGCAGAATCCGCTGCGCTCTCGTTTAATGCCGGGCTGGATGTTGAGTTGCCAAAAGATGACTGTGCACGACATCTGGCTGAAGCCGTTGAGCGCGGCCTTATTTCCATGGCAAAAGTGGATGAAATTGTCGCCCGCGTGCTGACAGTGAAGTTTCGTCTCGGTTTGTTCGAACAACCCTATACCGATGAACAGGGTATCGACCTGCAGTCTGCTGAGACGCGGCAGGTAGCGCGCGAGGTCGCCACGCGCTCAATGACACTGCTGGAAAATAACGGCATTCTGCCATTGAGCGGCTCGCCGAAGGTGGCGGTAATTGGCCCGACCGCTGACGATCCGCTGGCTTTGCTCAGCGGCTACAGTTTCCCTGTGCATTTGATTATTAGCGATATGCTGGAGGAGACCACGCAGGTCACCACGCCGCTTGCGGCACTGCGCCAGACGCTGGGCGAGGGGAACGTCCGCTATGCCAAAGGCTGCAATATTATTGAAAAACGTATGGCTGGTGCCCCCGTTTTCCCCGGGGATGCATCGGGTAAACCGATGCAGCAGTCACCGGTTTGCATGGATGTGAGCCTGATCCCGCACGCGGTGAGCGTGGCGCAAGAAAGCGAGGTGATCATTGCTTGTGTGGGCGATCTTGCCGGGCTGTTCCAGAGCGGGACGGTGGGGGAAGGTTCTGACACGGACAGCCTGACGCTGCCGGGTGTGCAACAACAGTTGCTGGAAGCGTTAGTGGCAACCGGGAAACCGGTCGTGGTGGTCATGACCGGCGGACGTCCGTATAACCTGCAAGGGCTGGAGTCGCGCGTTGCCGCATGGTTGATGGCGTGGGCGCCGGGGCAGGAAGGGGGCCGGGCGATTGCTGATGTGTTGACCGGGCGAGCAGAGCCGCAGGGGCGTCTGGTGGTCAGCGTGCCGAAAAGCGCGGGTGCGATGCCCTATTATTACAACCACAAGCTGAAAAGCGGTGGTACACCGTTTGCCTTCCATTTTGGCGCACTTTACCCCTTTGGCTACGGCAAGAGCTGGACGCAGTTCGAGTATATCAACCCGGTGCTGCTCACGCCTGAGGTGGCGATCGATGGCGATATTCGCGTACAGGTGCAGGTGAAAAATACCGGAGAGCGCAGCGGCAGTGAGGTGGTGCAACTGTATGTCCGGGATAAGGTAGCATCGATGGTACGCCCGATACAGGAGCTAAAAGCGTTCCAGCGCGTGACATTGTCGCCGGGTGAAACGGCGACGCTGACGTTCACCGTACCGGTGGATATGCTCAACTTTACGCGCCGTGACGGGCAGCGCATTGTTGAACCAGGTGAGTTTGAGCTGCAAATCGGTGCCTCATCGGCAGATATTCGCGCAGTGCTCACGGTGAACGTTTACGGCGAGACTCGCGTGCTTCCCACCGCCTGGAAAATGATGAGTTGGTGCGACGTCAGCCAGGGATAAAATTGTAGCCCATCGAATGGTGGGCTATTTTTTGTCTACAGAAAGCCCCCAGCCAGGCTGGGGGTTCCGGAAAGCTTTCAGCCCGTTATTTGAACAAACAGACAACAAACATCTGCTGAAATAACAACCACGCTGTATGCCCTACAATTACGTAAGGTATTTGTATGATCGTAAGCTATTCGTGCCTGACCCTGGTATATGTTTATTGTATTGATAATAAGCTTCTGCTGCGATTTATCTCTCAGTGGTTTTCTATTTTTTCCGTGTTTTAAGTGATAATTTTATTGAGGTTTTACCTGATGGGAGAAACAGCTGATTGCCATGATGTGCATTTTATTTGTCATGACGTGACGGGGTTTATCGACGTTGAACCCAGCGAGTGAACTACGCGTGGTTCACGCAGGATTGATAGGGCGCTACAGGGTCGGTTACGTAACGTCGTTGATCATGTGCTATCTCAGCATAATCTTATTCGCAGCGGGTGCAGGTAAATACATAAGCTGATTTTTCTTGAGCGCGTTGTCGTGGTTTCAATTTATTCAATATTACCGTTTTTATTTCGCAGATGTGGAAGGTAAATAGCTATTGCCAGTAATAGTGCTGAGGTTATTTAAATGAAACGTTGTCTAATAATGTTTCTCATGCTGGCGTGTGCGACAGCTTAATGGCTGTGCGCCTTATAACGGTCATATTCGTGCTTGTGACGGGCACGATGCATTATCTACCGATTGGTGGGCTATTGATAATGGTGCCTGCGCAGTGAGCGGCAAAGGTAGCGTGTCTGCATCCGGTAAATAAGTGTTTGCGCGCAAAGCGGCGAAAAAAAAGCCCATCGTGGGAGATGGGCAAAGACTACACACAGCAATTCGTTGTTTCACTCAGGGGATTTCCATGCTTATAAATCAAGGTGTTGATTTATAACCGTGAGCTAATAGTAGGCATGTCGATTTTTTGCGTCGATCAGATTCGTCTCATTAGTTAAACGGAGGTGAAGAATATATGGGTTAAACCGCGCATTATTTCGCTTTCAGAAGGGTCTGGATGGAGTTTTGCGTTTGAAATGATAAGTAGTGCTTAATAATAATTAAGGCGGGCTACCCCGCCTTAATTATTTTCAGGAGGGGGTATCTAAATCGTCGGCTTCGCTTAGCGCATTATCTGCCGTCGCCGGTTCAGGCGCTTCATTCACCCACGCGGAGAATAGCCGCCAGGAGACTGCCAGTAATACCGGGCCAATAAACAGACCAATCATGCCGAAAGCGACCAGGCCGCCAATGACTCCCGAAAGAATAAGGATCAACGGTAAATCAGCGCCCATGCGGATCAGTACCGGGCGGATAAAGTTATCCAGCGTGGCGACAACGCAGCTCCAGACCAGCAGCACGGTGCCCCAGGTGGAATCTCCACTCCAGTAAAGCCAGATAATGGCCGGAACCAGCACCAGTAACGGCCCGAGCTGCACCAGACAGGTCATCAGCATGACCACGGTAAACAGCGTGGCGTAGGGCACGCCGGAAATGGCCAGGCCAACGCCGCCAAGCACGGCCTGTACCAGCGCGGTGACCACCACGCCCAGCGCTACGGCACGGATAGCCTGGCCTGCCAGCAGCACGGCGGCATCGCCACGTTTTCCGGCAAGACGAATGGCGAAATGGCGGATCCCTCTGGCAACTTGCTCACCGCGCCAGTAGAGCAGGGCGCTGAACAGCAACATCAGGGCGCAGTGCAGCATAAAGCGCCCGATATGCGCGGCCTGGCCGACAAACCAGGTGGTTGTCGCGCCTACATACGGGCGCAGCTTGGCCATAATGGCGCTGCCGCCCATATCCAGCAGGCTGTGCCAGCCCGCGTAGAGCTTCTCACCGACGAAAGGAACGCTGTTAAGCCAGGCTAAATCCGGCGGTGACATGGCACCGGTGCTGATAGCGTGGATCACCGGGCCGCTGGAGTCCACCAGGCTATTAACCAGTAGTGCGACCGGAATAATAAACAGCAGGATTAACAGCAGCATCATCACTAACACCGCCAGCGAGCGGCGGCCAAACAGTATACGTTGCAGGCGCACCAGCAGTGGCCAGGTGGCGATCACCACCGTTCCTGCCCAGGCAAAACCGAGGATGAAGGGCTGGACGACCCACAGGCAGGCGATAATCATGATTGCTAAAAACAGTACCGACAGCATGATTTGCGGTACATCCCTGGACTGACGTAGATCAACCATACGATTTACTCACCTTATTGAGTGGCTGAAAATTCGGTGTTTCTGGAAATCACCAGTGATAATGATTAATGATTTCAGCGGTTTTGGACAGTCTGATTCTGCCTGTAATTCTCATGGGCGCATAAGAAAAAAATGTGATACAACGATGAATGCTTAAAGCAAACGATTAACTATTCACAACACTAACAGTCAGGCAGGGTCAAGCATAATGATCCCACAGATTTCTCAGGCGCCGGGTGTCGTTCAACTGGTGCTGAATTTTTTGCAGGCTTTGGAGCAACAAGGTTTTACCGGTGATACCGCCACCAGCTACGCCGACAGGCTAACGATGGCGACAGACAACAGTATTTACCAGCTATTACCCGATGCCGTCGTTTTCCCTCGTTCAACGTCCGACGTTGCCTTGATCACACGCCTCGCTGCCGAGCCGCGTTTTCGCTCGCTGGTCTTTACCCCGCGCGGCGGCGGTACCGGCACCAATGGTCAGGCGCTGAACCAGGGCATCATCGTTGATATGTCCCGCTATATGAACCGCATTATGGAAATTAACCCCGAAGAGGGGTGGGTGCGCGTTGAGGCGGGCGTTATTAAAGATCAGCTCAACCAGTATTTGAAACCTTATGGCTTCTTCTTCGCGCCAGAGCTGTCGACCAGCAACCGTGCGACCCTGGGGGGAATGATCAACACCGACGCCTCCGGGCAGGGTTCCCTGGTGTACGGGAAAACCTCCGACCATGTGCTGGGTGTTCGCGCTGTGTTGCTGGGCGGCGATATCCTCGATACGCAAGCGATGCCGGTGGCGCTTGCAGAAACGCTGGGTAACGCCAGTACCGCTATCGGGCGAATTTATAAAACCGTGCTGGAGCGCTGTCGTGATAATCGCCAGTTGATTCTGGATAACTTTCCCAAACTGAACCGTTTTCTCACCGGTTACGATTTGCGTCATGTGTTCAATGACGAGATGACCGAATTTGATTTAACCCGCATTCTGACCGGCTCAGAAGGGACGCTGGCGTTTATTACCGAAGCGCGCCTTGATATCACACCGCTGCCAAAAGTTCGCCGTCTGGTGAATGTTAAATATGATTCTTTTGATTCTGCGCTGCGCAATGCGCCGTTTATGGTGGAAGCGCGGGCGCTCTCCGTCGAAACCGTGGATTCGAAAGTGCTTAACCTGGCGCGGGAAGATATTGTCTGGCATTCGGTGAAAGAGCTGATTACCGATGTGCCGGACAAAAACCTGCTTGGCCTGAATATTGTTGAGTTTGCCGGTGACGATCAGCCGCTGATTGATGCGCAAGTGCAGTCGCTGTGCCAGCGCCTCGATACGTTAATGGCCAATGGTGAAGGTGGCGTGATTGGCTGGCAATTGTGCGAGGATCTGACAGGCATTGAGCGCATTTATGCCATGCGTAAAAAAGCCGTGGGGTTATTAGGGAACGCGAAAGGCGCGGCCAAGCCGATTCCCTTCGCGGAAGATACCTGCGTGCCGCCGGAACATCTGGCGGACTACATCGTTGAATTCCGAGC
Organism: Kosakonia sacchari SP1; assembly: GCF_000300455.3. Lineage (NCBI taxonomy): Bacteria > Pseudomonadati > Pseudomonadota > Gammaproteobacteria > Enterobacterales > Enterobacteriaceae > Kosakonia > Kosakonia sacchari. Next base: position 2,747,776 of record NZ_CP007215.2, on the reverse strand, counting down.
GCTACTTGATGGACACGGCCTGAGCTACGGCATGTTTGGTCACGTTGACGCAGGGGTACTGCACGTGCGGCCTGCGCTGGATATGTGCGACCCGCAGCAAGAAGTGCTGATGAAATCCATTTCCGATGATGTGGTGGCGTTGACGGCGAAATATGGCGGTTTGCTATGGGGCGAGCACGGGAAAGGTTTCCGCGCCGAATATAGCCCGGCCTTTTTTGGCGAACAGCTATATGGTGAGTTACGCAAAATCAAAGCGGCTTTTGATCCGGAAAACCGTCTGAACCCCGGTAAAATCTGCCCGCCTGAAGGCCTTGATGCGCCGATGAAGAAGGTGGATGACGTTAAACGCGGTACGCTTGACCGGCAAATTCCTATCGCCGTGCGTTCATCATGGCGCGGCGCGATGGAGTGTAACGGTAATGGCTTGTGCTTTAACTTCGATGTGAAAAGCCCGATGTGCCCGTCGATGAAAATCTCGGCGAACCGTATTCATTCGCCAAAAGGACGGGCAACGCTGGTGCGTGAATGGCTACGATTGCTGGCAGATCGTGGCATCGATCCGGTGAAGCTGGAAAAAGAGTTGCCGGAAAAGCGTGCCAGTTTACGCACATTAATCGAGCGTACGCGCAATAGCTGGCATGCACGTCGCGGGGAGTATGATTTCTCGCATGAAGTCAAAGAGGCGATGTCCGGCTGCCTGGCCTGTAAAGCGTGCTCAACGCAGTGCCCGATCAAGATTGATGTGCCGGAGTTCCGGTCACGCTTTCTGCAGCTCTATCACAGCCGTTATCTGCGTCCGGTGCGCGACCATCTGGTCGCCACGGTTGAGAGCTATGCGCCATTAATGGCGCGCGCGCCGAAAACATTTAACTTTTTTATGAGCCAGCCGTGGGTGCGTTCCCTTTCCGCGAAGCATATCGGCATGGTGGATTTACCGTTGTTGTCTGTGCCGTCATTGCAGCGTCAGATGGTCGGGCATCGCACGGCGAACATGACGCTTGAGCACCTTGAACAACTCAATGCCGTGCAGAAAGCGAAAACTGTGCTGGTGGTGCAGGATCCGTTCACCAGCTATTACGATGCGCAAGTGGTGGCCGATTTTGTTCGCCTGGTCGAACGGCTTGGCTTCGAGCCGGTAGTGTTACCTTTCTCGCCAAACGGTAAGGCTCAACACATTAAAGGTTTCCTGAATCGCTTTGCCAAAACGGCGCAGAAAACCGCAGATTTCCTTAATCGTGTGGCACAATTGGGCATGCCGATGGTCGGTGTCGACCCGGCTTTGGTGCTCTGCTACCGCGACGAGTACAAGCTGGCGTTAGGCGATAAGCGTGGCGACTTTCATGTGCAACTGGTGCATGAATGGCTACCAGCGGCGCTGGATAATATCGGGGAACGAGCGCCCAGCGGCGAGCCATGGTATCTGTTTGGTCACTGTACAGAAGTGACTGCGTTGCCGGGTGCTACGGGGCAATGGACGTCGATTTTTGCGCGTTTCGGTGCGGTACTGGAAAATGTCAGCGTTGGTTGTTGCGGTATGGCCGGAACCTATGGTCATGAAGTGAAGAACCATGCCAGTTCGCTGGGGATTTATGAGCTTTCCTGGCATCAGGCGATGCAGCGTTTGCCGCGTAATCGCTGTCTGGCGACCGGCTACTCTTGTCGCAGCCAGGTGAAACGAATCGAAGGGAATGGCGTGCGCCATCCACTTCAGGCATTACTGGAGATTTTGGGATGATCTGGAAACGTGCGGTTACGCTGGAAGCCCTTAATGCAATGGGTGATGGCAATATGGTGGGGCTGCTGGATATTCGTTTTGAGTGCATCAGTGACGATGCGCTGGAGGCGAGCATGCCGGTAGACCAACGAACCCATCAGCCATTTGGCCTTCTACACGGTGGCGCGTCGGTGGTGCTGGCGGAAACGCTCGGTTCTGTTGCCGGCTATTTGTGTACGGAAGGGGAGCAGAAAGTGGTGGGGCTGGAGGTGAACGCCAACCATTTGCGCTCGGTGCGCAGCGGGCGTGTGCGCGGTGTTTGCCGGGCGCTGCATACAGGCGGGCGCCATCAGGTCTGGCAAATCGATATTTATGACGAACAATCCCGCCTGTGCTGTTCATCACGGCTGACCACGGCAGTGGTTTAATCATTTTCGGCGGTATAACCGCCGAAAAATCTTCATTTTTTATTCATTATTCTGAGCATTAGATTTTAGCTCTTCGTGCTATATTGTCCGGCACTGGATGTACCGCCCGGTTATCTGCAACCGGCGCGAGTGGCTGTAACGCGTAATGACCTGATGAAGTGATTCATTGTCTCTTTAAGCGCTACTGAATAGAGGCTTTTAGGTAACAATGATGACATCGTTCAAGCTTGCATTTTTACACCCACGCCATTGGGTGACATGGGCCGGATTAGGTTTGCTCTGGCTGCTCGTTCAACTTCCTTATCCTGTTCTTGCCCGCCTTGGTGCGGGGCTGGGTCGGCAATCGCGTCGTTTCCTGCAACGTCGCGAGCGTATCGCTCGCCGTAATCTCGAATTATGTTTCCCCCATATGAGTGATGAGCTGCGCGAGCGGCTGATTGCGAAAAACTTTATGTCGTTGGGCATGGGGTTGATTGAAACCGGCATGGCGTGGTTTTGGTCGGATAAGCGTGTACGCCGCTGGTTTGATGTCGAAGGCTATCAGCACTTGCAGGCCGCCCAGGCCAGCCAGCGTGGCGTGATGGTGGTCGGCGTGCATTTTATGTCGCTGGAGCTGGGGGGGCGTGTAATGGGACTTTGCCAGCCAATGATGGCCACCTATCGTCCGCACAATAATGTGTTGATGGAATGGGTGCAGACGCGCGGGCGTATGCGTTCCAATAAATCGATGATTGATCGCCGTAACCTGAAAGGTCTGGTCAATGCGCTGAAACAAGGTGAAGCCGTTTGGTTCGCGCCGGATCAGGATTACGGGCGCAAAGGCAGTATTTTCGCCCCGTTCTTCAGTGTTCAAAACGCGGCAACGACCAACGGAACATACGTTTTATCGCGCCTTTCAGGGGCAAAAATGTTGACGGTAACGATGGTGCGTAAAGAGGATTTCTCCGGTTATTCGCTGCATATCGGCCAGGCGCTGAATGACTATCCGGTTGAGGATGAGTTTGCCGCCGCTAGCTATATGAACAAAGTGATCGAGCACGAAATTCTGCGCGCACCGGAGCAGTATCTCTGGATCCACCGGCGTTTTAAAACCCGCCCGGTCGGCGAACCTTCGCTTTATAACTAACCTTTGTTAACGCGCCCCTTCTCAGGGGCGTTGTATTATTCTGTTGCCAACAAAATGTATACGGGATGGTTATGGTCAAGTTTATTGCGGGCGGCTGTTTAGCCTTATTATCGGCGTATTCGTCTGCTGCGGGTATCACGTTGCAGTGTGATGAATACCGCGCCAGCGTCGAACCGGATGGGCTCACTATCAATGGCCGACATTACACGAATCCGCAGGAGAAACCGTATGAGATCTCCGATCAATATTCCGGGCGCTCGCTGATTTATACCGACAGCCAGGATCAAAACAAGGATACCAACTGGGCGGCGATCCATATCATCACGCAGATCGAAACGGGCAAAAAAGCCTTTTTCTACGCGGACAGCAAGCACACTGAAGATAAAGCGATCATCTGCACCCGCGAAAACGCAGAGGAATAGTGCACGCACTGTGAGCTTGACGTTCACCCAATCACCCCGCCAGCGGCTTGTGGGCGAGTTTAAAACCCTTCCAGTAGCTGGAGTTGCTTAAAACTCAGCGGGCGGGAAAAGGTGTACCCCTGAATACCGCCAGAGTGATACCTGTTAAGCAGAGCGAGGTCGGCGGAGCTATCCACGCCTTCGCAAATCACGTTCGTACCGGCAGGTATCACGCTGCCAATGAAACGGTGCAGTGTTGATAGTTTTGCCGGGTAACGGGCAATGCCATCAACAAGGGAACGGTCGATTTTAATGGTATTGAATGCAAACAATTGCAGGCGTTCTGCATGCTCATTCCCATGACTAAACTTACCGAGTGAAACCATAAAGCCGTACTCTTTGGCTTTCTTTAACGCTGGTAACCTACTGATAAATTGTGGATAAGTGATTTTATCGTTAACTTCAATTTCGATACGTTGCGGGGCAATATTATGGTGCTGGCAGCGTTCAATGAGCTGGGTAAGATAATCCATATCATTAACCAACTGCGGCGATAAAATGAAGGAAAGCGTCATGGTTTCCTTCATTTTTAGTACATGACAAATAACCTCAAAAATAAAATCGGTGACTTTTCTGCTAACCGCCGTTTCTTCGAGCAACGTTGCTATTTGCTCTGCAGGAATAAGAAAATCCTCAGCGTTATAAAATTGCGCCACCGCTTGATAGCGGAGAATCTTTTTTCCTGAGAGCGTAATAATGGGGTGAAACTCTGCCGTCATCAGGAATTTTCTGCCTTTTATTTCCAGTGTGTTAATTTTCATTTTCCTGATTTAGCCCCTACTCAAAAGAACAGGACATTCTTAATGAACAATTTTCAATTCTACACAGGCCTGGATAACGATTGAAAATTGTTTTGAATGATCGATTATCTTATTTTGATAGTCTGCATCTATTACTATCATGAAAATGATCGCTTAAATCTATAAATTACCAAAGAAGATTATTCTTAATATTTATATTTTGTCGGTTTTGTTATTATTTTTTTTGCGTTTAGTTTGCGTTAGGTTGTTGTTTAGTAGTGGGAAAGTTGATTGACCGCGAATGTGCTCAACCAACTTCTGCATGAAGTTTGGCTTACGGCAATAAAGCACGAATTAATTAACAATATTAACATAAGTAAGATGTTTGCTGGTAATGTGCGCGTGTTTATAAGCCAGAACCTTTATTACTTTCTTTGGCATCATCGATGTGTAACAGACGTATAGAAGGTGTATTTAGGATGCGTTTAAAAATAAACTGCCGAACATAAAAATATAATGACAGTTTTATTACAGCTATAACCAGATCGGGAATAAAAGAACGAACGGGAAACGTATCATCTCATCCGGTTTCCCGTCGGATTAATTAAAGGGTTAGCAACAGGCTATCGCCAGGGTGCTAATTTCCTGGCTTTTGCAGTGTGATGAGGGATCAACAATGTTGCTTCAGAAAGCCGACAATCAATTGTGAAACACATTCAGGGTTCTCCCGGTTACTGATATGCGCCGCATTAGGAATCAACGTGAATTCACAACCTAATGCTTCTGCCATCTGTCGCCCTTCCACTGGCGGGCGCGGCAGATCCAGTTCGCCAGTTGCCACATGCGCCGGACAAGCCACAGCATCCAGAATGCTCATACGATCTGGTCGGCCGAAAATCAATTTACCGAGCGGCACAATACTGCTGCGAAGCTGCTCTGTAGAGAGCGAGGAAAGATAAGCGATGAGCTGCTGAACATCTTCAGGCGCGGCAAACTGCGAATAAAATTGACTGACAATATAATCGAGTAATGCCGGGGGAATAGTGCCGGTCGCCTCGATGGCGTTGAGCATTGCGAAGTAACGCTCACGCGCCAGATCCGTTTCATCGCCAATAAAGGTATCAAATAACATCACAGCCTTAACCCGCGACGGTGCGGCGGCCGCGAGTTCTGCTCCCCACATTCCACCGACCGACAAGCCGACCACGGCAAACTGATCGATATTGAGCGAATCCATTAAAGCCAGATGGTCGGCGGCAATATCGGCCAGAGAGGTGGGTGAGCCAGGCAATGCCGGGGATTCACCATGCCCCCACAAATCCGGTACGATCACACGAAAGTGCCGGCTAAGCGTTTCAATTTGTGGCGACCACATCGCTTTATCAAACAAATAGCTATGGCCTAACAGCACGGGAAAACCCGTTCCGCTATCTAAAAAAGACATCATTGGTTTTGCATTCATCAATACTCTCCTTGTTTGATGGCTCAGCGATGTGAGCACATTTTAAAAAAGCCGAATATAACTGACTTCATTTCAGAAATGAGGGGGTAATTTCTTCTTTTTCGAATGTTTTTTCTTATCCCATGCTATTTATGTAATAGCGACCAGAACACCATAACGTCACTCCGGTGTGGAGATAGTGGGGTAAAGCAACGTTTCCAGGAAGCTGGCTACTATCCACAGCGTTTCGCTGAAAATTGACCATAAACCCACCACCAGAACCACCACCGCGAGCAGCAGCAAAATCAACGCCGTTTTATCCATAACTTGCTCAAATGTGGTAAAAAATTCTTGTTTTCGGACACTCATTCCAGCATCCGGTTCAACTTTTTACTATGACTATTTTGCCGCTGGCGGGCGGACTGTTGATATCACTGGAGATTAATTTTAAAAACGTAAAGCGCTGAAGTTGGGGCTACGCGTTAAGACAGCGTTTTGCGAAAACATAATGTTTTGATAAGCGGGTCACTTTTAACATTGAAAAATTTCAAAATCCTATCTCAGTAATAGGTATTGGCTATGCATCTTTTCTTTTTCACCGTCTGGTCGCCGCTACACCCTCTAAACTCATTATTTATCAATTTATTAAACAAATTTTCACTTACCTGTAAAGCCTTTGCGCAGAGTCTATGCTTATAACATGTGCCGAAAAAAGGGGCTTGTGGCTAATAACCCTTCGGAAAAGAGGTTGAAGTGATAATCATTATCACTAACATAGCATTATGAGCCTTTGATCTGCTGATGTGAGGTAAACGATGGAATCATTTAATCCGCAAGATTTTACGTGGCGGGGGTTAACCATGACACCCGCTGCCGCAGAACATATTCGTGCGCTGGCCAGTAAGCAGGCCGGTGTGCTCGGTGTACGGCTTGGTATCAAGCAGACGGGTTGCGCAGGTTTTGGCTATGTACTCAATACCGTGACGGAGCCGAGCGAAGACGATTTGCTTTATGAATCTGACGGCGCGCGCCTTTACGTACCGCTGCAAGCGATGCCATTTATTGACGGCACCGAAGTGGATTACGTGCGTGAAGGTTTAAATCAGATCTTCAAATTTCATAACCCGAAAGCCCAGCACGAATGCGGCTGTGGCGAAAGTTTCGGGGTATAGGCGGTACTATGTCTCGTAATACTGAAGCAACTGACGATGTCAAAATCTGGACCGGCGGCAACCTCAATTATAAAGAGGGCTTTTTTACCCGGCTGAGCACCGACGAGCTGGCAAAAGGCATCAATGAAGAGGTCGTGCGGGCCATTTCAGCGAAACGCAACGAACCAGAATGGATGCTTGAGTTTCGCCTGAACGCTTTCCGGGCGTGGCTGGAGATGGAAGAGCCGCACTGGCTGAAAGCCCATTACGAAAAACTGGATTACCAGGATTACAGTTACTACTCCGCACCTTCCTGTGGCAACTGCGATGACACGTGCGCCTCGCAGCCCGGAGCGGTGCAACAGACCGGCGCAAATGCCTGGCTGACGGAAGAAGTTGAAGAGGCCTTTAACCAGCTAGGCGTCCCGGTGCGTGAAGGTAAAGAAGTGGCGGTTGACGCGATTTTTGACTCCGTCTCGGTGGCAACGACGTACCGGGAAAAATTGTCGGAGCAAGGGATCATCTTCTGCTCGTTCGGCGAGGCGATCCATGACCACCCGGAACTGGTTAAAAAATACCTCGGAACGGTGGTTCCTTCCAATGACAACTTTTTTGCCGCGCTTAACGCTGCCGTTGCCTCAGATGGCACTTTTATCTACATCCCGAAAGGCGTGCGTTGCCCAATGGAACTGTCGACCTATTTCCGCATTAATGCGGAAAAAACCGGCCAGTTTGAGCGCACTATTTTGGTGGCGGATGAAGGGAGTTACGTCAGCTATATCGAAGGGTGTTCCGCACCGGTGCGCGACAGCTATCAACTGCACGCAGCAGTAGTGGAAGTGATCATTCACAAAGACGCGGAAGTGAAATACTCCACGGTGCAAAACTGGTTCCCGGGGGATAACAACACCGGTGGGATCCTCAACTTCGTGACCAAGCGCGCGCTGTGCGAAGGCGAAAACAGCAAGATGTCGTGGACGCAATCTGAGACGGGCTCCGCCATCACCTGGAAATACCCCAGCTGTATTCTGCGCGGCGATAACTCCATCGGTGAATTCTTCTCTGTTGCGCTGACCAGCGGGCATCAGCAGGCGGATACCGGCACCAAGATGATCCATATCGGTAAGAACACTAAATCGACGATTATTTCGAAAGGGATCTCCGCCGGGCATAGCCAGAACAGCTATCGCGGGCTGGTGAAAATCATGCCGACGGCGACCAATGCCCGTAATTTCACCCAGTGCGACTCGATGCTGATTGGCCCGGATTGCGGGGCGCATACTTTCCCGTATGTCGAGTGCCGTAATAACAGCGCTCAGCTTGAACATGAAGCCACGACGTCACGTATCGGTGAAGATCAGCTCTTCTATTGCCTGCAACGCGGGATCAGTGAAGACGATGCCATTTCCATGATCGTCAACGGCTTCTGTAAAGACGTCTTTTCTGAACTGCCGCTGGAGTTTGCCGTTGAAGCGCAAAAACTGCTGGCCATCAGCCTTGAACACAGTGTCGGTTAAGGATTAAAGGATAAGAAATGTTAAGTATTAAAGACTTGCAGGTAAGCGTTGAAGATAAAGAGATCCTGCGAGGCCTGAGCCTGGAGGTGCGCCCCGGTGAAGTCCACGCGATTATGGGGCCGAACGGCTCCGGGAAAAGTACGCTTTCTGCGACACTGGCTGGCCGTGAAGATTATGAAGTAGTGGGTGGCAGCGTCGAGTTTAAAGGCAAAGATTTGCTGGAGCTGTCGCCGGAAGACCGTGCTGGTGAAGGCGTGTTTATGGCGTTCCAGTATCCGGTGGAGATCCCCGGCGTCAGTAATCAGTTTTTCCTGCAAACGGCGCTTAATGCGGTGCGTGAATATCGCGGCGAAGAGGCGCTGGATCGGTTTGACTTCCAGGATCTGATGGAAGACAAAATCAAGCTGCTGAAAATGCCCGAAGATCTGCTTACCCGTTCGGTCAATGTCGGTTTCTCTGGCGGCGAGAAAAAACGTAACGACATTCTACAAATGGCGGTGCTGGAACCTGAACTGTGCATCCTGGATGAAACGGACTCCGGTCTTGATATTGATGCGCTAAAAATTGTTGCTGAAGGGGTGAATGCGCTGCGTGATGAAAAACGCGCATTTATCATTGTCACGCACTATCAGCGGATCCTGGATTACATCAAGCCGGATTTCGTTCATGTGTTGTATCAGGGGCGCATCGTGAAATCCGGTGATTTCACGCTGGTTAAGCAACTGGAGGAGCAGGGCTATGGCTGGCTTACCGAACAGCAGTAACGCGCTGCAACAGTGGCATCATCTGTTTGAAACCCAGGGTGGGACGCGTTCTGAATCGGCGCAGCAGCATCTGCAGCAAATGCTGCGTTTAGGGTTGCCGACACGCAAACATGAAAACTGGAAATACACGCCGCTGGAAGGCTTACTGAACAGCCAGTTTGTTAGCACCTCCGGCACGATCGGTGCCGAGCAACGCGACGCGCTGGCATTGCCAGTGGATGCCGTGCGGCTGGTGTTTGTCGATGGTCAGTTTAACACGGCGCTGAGCGACGACACGGCGGGTTCCGGTTTTGATATCAGTTTTGCTGATGTGCGAGAGGCGCTGCCTGCGCCGGTGCAGCCGGAAGTATTCCTGCATCTGACCGAAAGCCTGGCGCAGAGCGTGACCAGGATTCAGGTGGCGCGTAATCAGCGGCCAGCTAAGCCATTGCTGCTTATGCATATTACTCAGGGGGTGGCGGGCGACGAGATGAATACCGCCCATTATCGCCACCATCTTGAACTGGCGCAGGGCGCGGAAGCAACAGTGTACGAACACTATGTCAGCCTGAACGACGCGCGCCACTTTACGGGGTCACGCCTGACGATGAATGTGGCGGCGAATGCGCATCTGCACCACGTCAAACTGGCGTTTGAAAACCCGCAAAGCTACCACTTTGCGCATAATGACATCTTGCTGGCGGCAGATGCGGCGGCAGATAGCCATAGTTTTCTGCTCGGCGGCACGGTGTTGCGCCATAACACCAGCACGCAACTTAATGGTGAAAACACGCAGTTGCGCATCAACAGCCTGGCGATGCCGGTGAAATCGGAAGTGTGCGACACCCGCACCTGGCTTGAGCATAATCAGGGCTACTGTAACAGCCGCCAGTTGCATAAAACCATCGTTAGCGATAAAGGCCGCGCGGTGTTTAATGGCCTGATCAAAGTTGCGCAACATGCCATCAAAACCGACGGGCAGATGACCAACAATAATCTGTTGCTCGGGCGTCTGGCGGAGGTGGATACCAAGCCGCAACTGGAAATTTATGCCGATGATGTGAAATGCAGCCACGGCGCGACGGTTGGCCGCATTGATGATGAACAGATGTTTTATTTGCGCTCGCGTGGGATCAATCAACAGGCGGCGCAACAGATGATAATCCATGCCTTCGCAGCTGAACTGACGGAAGCCATTAGCGACGAGGCATTGAAACGACAGGTTCTGGCGCGTATCAGCCAGCGCCTTGCAGGGGGCAGAGTATGAGTTTTCCCGTGAACGCCGTTCGCGCCGATTTTCCGGTGCTGCAGCGTGAAGTGAACGGACTACCGTTGGCCTATCTCGACAGCGCGGCCAGTGCGCAAAAGCCGAACCAGGTGATTGATGCCGAAGCTGAATTTTTCCGCCACGGGTACGCGGCGGTTCACCGCGGTATTCATACGCTGAGCGCGGAAGCCACCCAGCGGATGGAAAATGTGCGAGTGCAGGCGGCGGCGTTTCTTAACGCACGTTTGCCGGAAGAGCTGGTGTTTGTGCGCGGCACAACTGAGGGAATTAACCTGGTGGCGAACAGCTGGGGTAACAGCCAGGTGCGCGCGGGCGACAACATTATCATTAGCGCGATGGAACACCACGCCAATATCGTACCGTGGCAGATGCTGTGCGAGCGCGTGGGGGCTGAGTTGCGCGTGATCCCGCTTAATCAGGATGGCACGCTGCAGCTGGACGTGTTGCCGACGCTACTGGATGAACGCTCGCGGCTGCTGGCGATCACGCAGGTATCGAATGTGCTGGGCACCGAAAACCCGGTGGCGGAAATCATTGCGCTGGCGCATCAGCATGGCGCGAAAGTGTTGGTGGACGGCGCGCAGGCGGTAATGCACCATCCGGTGGATGTGCAGGCGCTGGACTGCGATTTCTATGTTTTCTCCGGTCATAAACTGTATGGGCCTACCGGCATCGGCGTGCTATATGCCAAAGAGGACATTTTGCAGGATATGCCACCGTGGGAAGGGGGCGGCTCGATGATCGCCACCGTGAGCCTGACTGAAGGCACAACCTATGCGAAAGCGCCGTGGCGTTTTGAAGCCGGTACGCCGAACACAGGCGGCATTATCGGACTTGGTGCGGCAATTGAGTATGTCCGCAAGTTGGGGCTGGACGCGATTGGTGAATACGAGCAGACGCTGATGCATTACGCACTTAACGCGCTGGCGGACGTGCCGGATCTGACGCTTTATGGCCCGGCGCAGCGCAAAGGTGTCATCGCGTTTAATCTCGGGAAACATCACGCCTATGATGTCGGCAGTTTCCTTGACAATTACGGCGTTGCGGTGCGCACCGGACACCATTGCGCGATGCCGCTGATGGCATTTTACAATGTGCCCGCCATGTGTCGCGCGTCATTGGTTATGTACAATACGGAAGAAGAGGTGGATCGTCTGGTGGCAGGCCTGAAACGCATTCATCAGTTGCTGGGATAATTTGAGAGGCAAAAATGGCCGCATTACCCGATAAAGAGAAACTGCTGCGCAATTTTAGCCGCTGTGCCAACTGGGAAGAGAAGTACCTCTATATTATTGAGCTGGGGCAGCGTCTACCGGAATTAAGTGCCGAAGCGCACAATCCTGAGAACATTATTCAGGGCTGTCAGAGCCAGGTCTGGATTGTCATGCATCGCAATGAAGCGGGCGTGATGGAACTGGCTGGCGACAGCGATGCCGCGATTGTCAAAGGGCTTATTGCCATCGTTTTTGTGCTTTACCAGCAGATGACCGCGCAAGATATTGTGGCGTTTGACGTGCGCCCGTGGTTTGAAAAGATGTCCCTCACGCAACATTTGACGCCTTCTCGCTCGCAGGGGCTTGAGGCAATGATTCGCGCGATTCGCAACAAAGCCGCCAACATTAGCTAAACTTAAAAGACCATATTTCATCCTGTTACGACGCGAGGCGTTAAGCGCCTCGCTGGATCTTCAGCTTTCTGACACCTTGTCAGTGGATACAGGAACTCCCGTATGAAACGCGCGTCTTTGCTCTCCTTATATCTTTTTAGCGCCTTAAGCTCACTCCAGGTGGCTCGTGCGGCAGAATATCCCCTGCCTGCCGACGGTAGCCGTGTTATTGGGCAAAACCAGACTTACACCGTGCAGGCGGGGGATAAAAACCTGCAGGCCATCGCCCGCCATTTCGACACAGCAGCAATGTTGATCCTTGAAGCCAATAACACGATTGCACCCGTGCCGAGGCCGGGAACGATCGTCACCATCCCTTCACAAATGATTTTGCCCGATACACCGCGCGAAGGGATCGTGGTTAATCTGGCTGAGCTGCGCCTGTATTATTTCCCGCCGGGAAAAAACAGTGTGCAGGTTTACCCGATTGGTATTGGGCAACAGGGGCTGGAAACGCCGGTTTCGGTGACTCGGGTCAGCCAGAAGATCCCGAACCCAACCTGGACACCGACAGCGGGCATTCGCGCGCGTTCACTAGCAAACGGCATTGAATTGCCGCCGGTGATACCCGCAGGGCCAAATAATCCGCTGGGGCGCTTTGCGCTGCGTCTGGGGATTGGCAATGGTGAATATCTTATTCACGGAACAAATGCACAGGACAGCGTTGGGTTGCGGGTTAGTTCAGGCTGTATTCGCATGAATGCACCGGATATCCAGGCACTGTTTGCTCAGGTTGCGGCTGGTACGCGCGTGACGATTATCAACGAACCGGTGAAATACGCCGTAGAGCCTGACGGGCGGCATTTTATTGAAGTACATCGTCCGTTAGCACAAAAGGTTGAAGAAAACACGCAGACGGTGCCGATTAATTTCTCTCCCGCGCTGGAGGCTGTTATTCACCATGCTGGCGGTGATAGTGGCATGATCACGCAAGCGTTGAATCGGCGGGCAGGTTACCCGATAGCGATTCCGGTTAAGACAGCGGCGGCAGCGTCGCCGGAAAGCGTGTTGTCCGTACAGAACAGCGCGGAAGAAACGACGGTGGATGCAGAAGCCCAACAGAAGGCGGTAACGCAGTAGACGAAAAGGAAGGGCAAATTACAGGTTACAGGCAAAAAAAATGGCGCACTGAGTGCGCCATTTCATTACAGGAACTCTTACTTACGGTAAGAGTGAGCCTGGTTGTCCAGACGCTGGTTAGCGCGAGCTGCGTCATCTTTAGCAGCCTGAACGTCGGAACGGATTGCGTTCACGTCGTTGCTCAACTGGTCAACTTTAGCGTTCAGAGTCTGAACGTCAGAAGACAGCTGATCGATTTTAGCATTGCTGGAGCAACCAGCCAGCAGAGTAGAACCCAGGATTACCGCGCCCAGTACCAGTTTAGTACGATTCATTATTAATACCCTCTAGATTGAGTTAATCTCCATGTAGCGTTACAAGTATTACACAAAGTTTTTTAGGTTGAGAATATTTTTTTGATGGGAATCCACTTAAATTTGATCGTTCGCTCAAAGAAGCACCGACTTTCAATAAAAGGTTAAAAAACGCGTGTTAAAACAGCGAGCTTCCATCGGATTCATCTTAGATAATGGCCAGTTTAAATAGTGAAATCCGATTGGATTTTTTATTTTAAATGGAGGCGGGAATATAAAAAAAGCGCCGCAAGGGCGCTTTTTTAATCAGTCCGAATTGTCCGGTTATTATTACAGGACGTGGACAGAAGCCGTGTTTGTCGTGCCGCTCGGAACCAGTGCACCGGAAACCATAACAACTACGTCACCTTTGCTTGCCAGGCCGCTGTCCAGCGCCACTTCTTTACCCAGACGGTAGAAATCATCTGTAGAAGAGATCTCTTTCACCAGCTGCGGGATAACGCCTTTGCTCAGCACCAACTGACGCGCGGTCACTTCGTTGGTGGTCAGCGCCAGAATAGTGGCATCCGGGAAGTATTTACGCACAGCGCGAGCAGATTTGCCGCCCTGAGTCGCAACAACAATCAGCGGAGCTTCCAGTTTTTCAGCAGTTTCAACAGCGCCACGGCAAACCGCTTCAGTGATGCGCAGTTTACGGCTGTCGTTGTTGAAATCCAGACGGCTGGTCATCACGCGATCGGTACGCTCGCAAATGGTGGCCATAATGGTCACCGCTTCCAGCGGGTATTTCCCTTTAGCGGATTCGCCAGACAGCATCACTGCGTCGGTGCCGTCGAGGATGGCGTTCGCCACGTCGCCAGCTTCGGCGCGGGTCGGACGCGGGTTTTTAATCATAGAATCGAGCATCTGGGTCGCAGTGATAACGACTTTGCGCGCGCGGATACATTTTTCAATCATCATCTTCTGCGCGAAGATCACTTCTTCAACCGGGATTTCAACGCCCAGGTCGCCACGCGCAACCATGATGCCGTCGGAGGCTTCGAGGATTTCGTCGAAGTTGTTCAGGCCTTCCTGGTTTTCAATTTTGGAGATGATCTGAATGTTCTCGCCGCCGTGCGCTTTCAGGTGCTCACGAATTTCAACCACGTCAGAACGTTTACGGATGAAGGAGGCTGCAACAAAGTCGACGCCTTGTTCGCAACCGAAAATCAGGTCTTGCTTATCTTTTTCAGCCAGCGCCGGCAGAGCGATGGAAACGCCAGGCAGGTTTACGCCTTTGTTTTCACCGAGGTCGCCGTTGTTCAGCACTTTACAGATAACTTTATTACCAACGATTTCGATCACTTCCATACCGATCAGACCATCGTCTACCAGTACGGTGTTACCAACGCTCAGATCGTTGGTGAAACCTTCGTACGTCACGGCAACAGTATCCGCGTTGCCGACAACAGATTTGTCTGTGGTGAAGGTGAATGTCTGACCTGCTTTCAGGGAGACGTCGTTGCCACCTTCCAGTTTGATGGTGCGGATTTCCGGACCTTTGGTGTCCAGCAGAATTGCCGCTTTTTTACCGGTTTTGCTCATCACGTTGCGCAGGTTTTTGATGCGCTGGCCGTGCTCAGCATAGTCACCGTGAGAGAAGTTTAAACGCATGACGTTCATGCCAGCGTCCAGCATTTTCGCCAGCATCTCTTCGGATTCGGTTTTCGGACCGATGGTGCAAACAATTTTGGTCTTTTTCATGACAGTTCTGGTCTTTAAGTTTGAGTTGAGAAGGATTGGGAATTTACGCTCCGGTTAGCGCACGGCTCCGGAGTCAAACCTGTGTTGCGAAAAGAGCGATGCCACAGTCTAAGGATAGGTGACATCAAAAAAGCGTGCAGAAGAATGTGTGCCTGAGATTCAGCCAGATCGGGGAAAAGTTGATGTGAGTAATTTGTTTTACAGTTCAATCAGCTGAATCCATTCAAATTAGGATGGCGGCATTATAGCGTCGACATCGACAGAAAGGAATTAAAAACGCTGTTTCAGAATACGAATTTATCGTCATTATCGATTTGTTGTGTAACCGTTATCACAAAATTGCGCAACCGTTGCGTAGCCGAGGCTGTCTGTGGCCTGGTCATGAAGTCGGCATCAGTATTACCCACCCGGTGACACCGTTATTTCGTTGCTACCGCTACGCTTATTCCCTCACTTACTTCTTGAATCGAGATAATAAACAATAAGATTGTTCTGTTTATTTTTCGCATAAAGGCTTGCGGATGTGAATTAAATAAAAACTGTGCGCCACTTTGTTTTTTAAATAACTGGCGAGGCGGCGTTTTTTACTTCTTTCTCTCATCTCCGTGAGGCGGATATATCATCAAGACACTCCTTTAAAAGCTGAAATATATTTTATATTTCTGAATTAACATCACGTTTTTGCATAAAATTTGTTTTAAGGATAATCTTAAATTGCTTGCTTTGGTTGCTCGTTAACTCTTTGTTTTTAATGGGGCGTAAAAATAAAACGCGAAAGTGGGTAAAAACTAAATAATTGATATTTATGGATCTTAACCTTTAGAAAGAATTTGCAATAAAACGCCTTGTTACTACTCTTAATCGACTCTTAATGAGACCCGTAAAATTTATAAAAAATTTCGTTCCGGATTATTACCTCCGGAGGTCGGCTGGTGCCTGATTATTATTTACTGCCAGCCCATATTTAATGCGTTTACTCATGATGAAGGTTGGGTGATGACAACTTCCACTGTTGTTGGGCAGGGCTATGCTTTTATTCCGCCACCAGAAATTCCTACCCAGCAGGGACCGATGGGTATCTTGTATGATTTTAATGACGGTGCCCGGTTATTGCTGCCGGCCGGTAACTGGCGGGTAGAAATAAGCGATGATGAAACGGGAAATATTCTGTTTGCCGACGATGTCGCGCAGGGCTGGGTGATCAGCACAAAAAAATATTATGTGCCGTTTCGTCTGCGGGTCTGGGACGACGCGCAGTCGGAGCCGGTGCTGGACCATATTCTGAATATGCGCGGCAAAACGGTACTGGTTTCATTTCCCGGCGGTACGCTGGGCGACCTCATTGGCTGGGTACCTTACGCCGAACGCTTTCGGCAGACGTACCAGTGCAACGTCTATTGCACCATGGCTCAGCCGATCGTCGAACTCTTCAAGCCTGTCTATCCGCAGCTTAATTGCGCTACCCCCGAGGAGTGGCAAACCGGACCGGGCGTGAGCGAGCCGCCCTACGCCAGCTGGCGCGTCGGGTTGTTTTTTCACGGCGACCTCGACAAGCAACCCTTTGATTTTCGCGCCGTGGGTCTGCACCGCACCGCCGGACATATTCTTGGCGTCGATCCCACGGAAATCGTTCCGGATCTGCGCCAGCGCAGCGCGCGTCGTATCGCTGAACCCTACGTCTGCATCGCAACTCAGTCCACCAGCCAGGCCAAGTTCTGGAACAACGGCAATGGCTGGCATGAAGTTATCGACTATCTGAAAGAGCAGGGCTATCGCGTGCTGTGTATCGACAAAGAGCGCGTGGTGGGCCGCGGGTACATCTGGAACAAAATCCCCCACGGCGCGGAAGATTTCACCGGCAACCTGCCCCTCGCTGAACGTGTGGCGCTGCTGGAGCATGCCGAATTTTTTATCGGCCTCGGCAGCGGTCTCTCCTGGCTTGCCTGGGGCTGCTGTATTCCGGTGGTGCTGATCAGTGGATTCAGCCTGCCGAACAGCGAATTTCATACCCCCTGGCGCGTCATCAACACCCATGTCTGCAACGGCTGTTGGGATGACGTGCGGTTCAATTTTGATCATCAGGACTATTTCTGGTGTCCGCGCCACAAAGGCACGGACCGGCAGTACGAATGCACACGTTTTATCACTGGCAAGCAGGTCATCGGTCATCTTCGTCGGCTGATTGCCCTGCGAAGCAATCCCTTTGGCATCAAAACAACAGCATTGGCAGACCCCGATCAACACGCCGCCTGACGGATGAGAGACGGGTTTCGAGGACATAGAAATGAAAAAAAGTCTTAACTGCAGTTACCGGCTGGTGTGGAATGACGTTCAGCGGGCGTTCGTGGTGGTTTCAGAACTGACCCGAGCGAAAGGCAAGCGCGCAGGCGGCGCGGTATTGATCTCAGCGGCGGTGGGCGGCCTGTTCGCAAGCAGCGGGGCGATGGCGTTCACCCCTGATGTCACTGGTTCGACGCAGGATGAGGTGGTGCAGGAAGGCGTACAGAACGTGCGTCCTGGCGGCTTAACCACCAACCATACCATCAGCACCCGTGGCACCCAGATAGTGGCGGGCGGTCAGACCGTGGATACCCGAGTTCAGGATGGCGGTTCGCAGATTGTGCGGCAGAACGGCCAGACGAGGGGTACCGTTGTCACTGACGGGACACAGATCGTTGAAGTGGACGGGACGGCAACAGGCACGCAGCTTAACAGCGGCGGCAAGCAGGCAGTCGCCGGTAAGGCTAATAGCACCATTGTCGGTGCTGGCGGTGTGCAGACTGTGCAGGAAAGCGGGGTGGCAAGCCAGACGATTATTAACACTGGCGGCGTGCAAGCCGTTAACGGCAGTTCCGTCCAGGGCGTCATTAACGCTGGCGGCATCCAGCTCATCAACAGCGCTGGTTTCTCTCAGGACGCGACGGTAAACAGCGGGGGTGTCCAGCACGTTAACGTCGGCGGTTCCGCGGCCGACACCGCCATCTTTGGCGGCGGCAATCAAGTCGTGGCCGGCACGGTATCCGGTGCGCACCTCAACGACGGTGGTGCGCAACTGGTTCAGCAAACCGGTAAAGCCACCGGCACCATCATTAACAATCGCGGTACGCAGACCGTAGACGGCACCGCTATCTCCGCAGTGGTCAACGGCGGCGGTACCCAACTGGTGCATAGCGGCGCGCTGGCGGCGGGCACCATCGTGAACAGCGGCGGGGTTCAGCATATTAATCAGGGCGGGGCAGCTTCCGACGGCGTGGTGTTTGGCGGCGGTACCCAGGTACTGGCGGGAACCGCATCCGGCACCAGCGTCAACGATGGCGGTGCGCAGCTGGTGCAGAAAACCGGCAAATCCACCGGAACCATCATCAACAATCGCGGCACGCAGACCGTAGACGGCCAGGCCATTTCTTCTGTCGTCAATGCTGGAGGGACGCAGCAGGTTAATCGTGGCGGGCTGGCGACGGGCGGTGTGGTGAACACCGGTGGTCTGCAACATATCAGCGAAGGGGGTGCAGCATCCGACGCCATTCTGCTCGGCGGCACCCAACTAGTGGAAGGCACCACCTCCGGCACCATCATTAATAACGGCGGTTTGCAGCAGATCCACGCCAGCGGCATGAGCAGTGATGCGGTGGTTAACGCCGGCGGTAAACAGGATGTAGACGGCGTCTCCTTCTCCGCTGAAGTGAACGACGGCGGCCTGCAGAAAGTCCGCAGCGGTGGCGCTGCCACCAGCGCGGTGATCAACAGTGGCGGGATTCAGAATGTACTCTCAGGTGGGTCAACCGCCTTCACCACGCTGTTGGGCGGTATTCAGCAACTGGCGGGCGTAGCGGCAGATACCATTATCGGTGCCGGCGGCGTACAGCACGTTCAGGTGGGTGGCAGCGCCAGCGGATCGCTGATTAATGAAGGCGGCCTGCAGCGCGTGGATGGCACAGCCAACTCATCGGTTATCTATGACGGCGGTATCCAGTTGGTGAACAGCGGTGGGCTGGCGGATAACGCGACCGTTAACGGTGGCGGCCTGCAACATATCAATGAAGGCGGCGCTGCATCCGACACCACGGTGTTTGGCGGTGGTCGGCAAGTTGTTGCCGGTACGGCCTCCGGCACCAGCATCAATGACGGCGCTTACCAGCTTGTACAGATAACCGGTAAAGCTATCGACACCATCATCAACAGCGGTGGCACTCAGGCGGTAGACGGCACGGCGATCTCCGCTGTGGTCAATGATAGCGGGGTGCAACTGATTCACTCCGGCGCGCTTGCCGCGGGCTCGCTGGTTAATGCCGGTGGTTTGCAGCATATCAACGAAGGCGGCGCTGCCTCGGATGCGCTGCTGTTTGGCGGTACCCAGATTGTCGAAGGCACGGCATCCGACACCCGCGTGGACTCTGGCGGTGTGCAGCAAGTTCACGTTACCGGCAAAACCATCGACAGCAAAATCTATGACGGCGGTTTCCAGGATGTTGACGGCACGGCTAATGGCACGATCGTCTACGCCGGCGGTAAACAGCTGATCCGCAGTGGCGGTCATGCGAACGACACCCGCGTCGATAAAGATGGTGTGCAGATTGTCCGTGCCGGCGGCGCTGCCTCAAAAACGACGCTGCTAGGAGGAACGCAGCAGGTCGCGGGTATGGCGGGCGACACGGTTATTGGCGACGGCGGCATTCAGCACGTCCAGGTGGGCGGCATTGCTGCGGGAGCGCTTATCAACAGTGGCGGTTTGCAGCGTGTTGACGGTTCGGCGACCTCCGCCGTGGTGAACAATGGCGGCGTGCAGTTGGTGAACAGCGGTGGGCTGGCCGCGGGTTCTATCGTCAACAGCGGTGGCCTGCAGCACATCAACCTTGGTGGCGCAGCGTCTGATGGCACCATTTTCGGCGGCGGTAAACAGGTGGTGGCAGGGACTGCGTCCGGGACCAGCGTCAGCGATGGCGGTCTGCAGATCGTGCAGGCCAGCGGCAAAACCACCGGCACCCAAATCAACAGCGGCGGCGTGCAGAGCGTTGACGGCAGCGCCACCTCATCCGTGGTACGCAATGGCGGTATCCAGTTGGTGAATAACGGCGGCCTGGCGGCAGGTACCGCCGTTCACAGTGGCGGTCTGCAGCACATCAACCTTGGTGGCGCAGCGTCTGATGGCACCATCTTCGGCGGCGGTAAACAGGTGGTGGCGGGCACGGCGTCCGGTACCAGCCTGAACGATGGCGCCTATCAGATCGTCATGACCACCGGGAAAGCAACCGGCACCCTGATCAACAGCGGCGGTGTGCAGAGTGTTGATGGTAACGCGACCTCGGCGGTGGTGCGCAACGGCGGCATCCAGTTGGTGAACAAAGGTGGTCTGGCGGCAGGCACCACGGTGAATAGCGGCGGTCTGCAGCACATCAATCTCGGCGGCGCGGCGTCTGACGGCACCATCTTCGGCGGCGGCAAGCAACTGGTGGAAGGTACTGCCTCCGGTGCCAGCGTGAACGATGGGGGTACGCAACTGGTAGCCGGGAGCGGTAAAACTACCGATACCCACATCAACAGCGGCGGTGTGCAGAGCGTAGACGGTACGGCCATCTCGTCCGTGATCAATGACGGCGGCCAGCAAATCGTCAACTACGGTGGCCTCGCTGCCGGTTCGATCGTGAATAACGGTGGGGTGCAACACGTCTCAGCCGGCGGCGCGGCGTCCGATGGCACGGTGTTCGGCGGCGGTACGCAACTGGTGGAAGGTTCGGCTTCCGGCACCAGCATCAGCGACGGCGGGGTACAATTGGTGACCAAGAGCGGTCAGGCTAGCGGCACGCTGATTAACAGCGGCGGCGTACAGCGCGTACATGGTCAGTCGTTCGACGCGGTGATTAATAACGGCGGGGCGCAGATCGTTGACCCGTATGGCTGGGCACGTCAGAGCGTGATTAACGCAGGCGGGACGCAGATCCTCAGCAACTCTGCTGTGGCGATCTCCACCCTGATGAATGGCGGTGAGCAGCACGTCAATAATGGCGCGAAATCCTTCGCTGCGCGCCTGCTGGGCGGTACGCAAAATATCGGCAGCGGCGGGCAGGCCTTCGAAACACGCGTCGAGAAGGGCGGCGTGCAGAATGTTAACTCGGGCGGTTACACCTATGGCGGCACTATCTCAACCGGCGGCAGACAAAATGTTGCCTCCGGCGGCGTCACCGACTTCACCTTTGTTGATGGCGGTCTGCAGGTGGTTGACGGTACCTCGATTGTCAGCATCGTGAAAAACGGCGGGCGTCAGGTTGTCAACAAAAATGCCAATGCCGAAGTCTCTGTGGTGATTGATGGCGGCATTCAGGAAGTCCTTGGCACCACCACCGGATCGGAAATCACCCGGGCGGAACAGCGCGTCTTTAGCGGAGGTACAGCCACCTCTACCGTGCTGAGCGACGGTGCGGTTCAGGGGATTTACTACGGCGCCGTGGTGACCGATACCCGTAACCGTAACAGCATCCAGAATGTGTACAGCGGTGGGCGTGCGCAAAACAACCTGATGGATGATTTTGCAGTGCAGAACATCGCAGCGGGTGCTGCGGCGGTGAACACTTCGATGATCAACTCCAGCCAGCAGAATGTGCGCGGCAGTGCCGTTGATACCGATCTTTCAGCGAACGCCGTGCAGAACGTCTATCGCGGCGGGGCTGCGACTCGCACGGCAATCTACGAGCGCGGTATTCAGAATATCTATAGCGGCGGTGAATCGATACTTGCCGTCATCCAGGCTGGCGGGATCCAGAACGTGCTGAACGGCGGTACCGCCACTCGCACCACCATTAACGGTGGCGGTACCCAGAACGTTAACAGCGGCGGGACGGTGATCTCCACCATTATCCGTGAGGGCGGGATCCAGAACGTGAATGACGGGGCGATCGTTATCGACAACCAGGTGGTTGGCGATCAGGTGGTCAATCAGGGCGGCACCGTCGCTTCGTCCACCGTCAGCGAAAACGGCACCCAGAGTGTCACTTTCGGCGGCACGGCAATTGCCACTACCGTCAGCAAAGGCGGTGCCCAGTTCGTTCGCGCCGGGGGCACGGCGGATCTGACGGCGATTGAGCGCGGCGGCATGCTGGCGCTGGAAGATGGCGCAACGGTCACCAATATCAATCTCAATAGCGGCGCCGCGTTGATGGCGGGCACCGACACCACGCTCAACGGCACCAACGCGCTTGGCAGCTTCTCCATTGCTAATAAAATTGCGGATAACGTGCTGCTGGAAAGCGGCGGTCTGCTGTCGGTTGCCGCTGACGGCAGCGCCAACAACACTGTGGTAAGCGAGAACGGTACGCTGAGCGTCGCCGAGGGCGGTATGCTGACCGGGGTCACCAAAGTCAACGATGGCGCAACGCTTGCTGGTAACGTCAACAACAGCGGCGAACTGCGCATCACCACCGACACCAGTGCCAGCACCGTAAACGCGGCCATCAACGGTAACGGTACGCTGTATAAAGAAGGTGATAACACGTTGACTCTGAGCGGCACACTTAATCAGGCGGGCGGCACTTACCTGCAGAGCGGTACGCTGGTGTTCAGCGGGCTGGATGCCGTGACCGACATCATCGCCCAGCGCGGCACCTCGCTGCAGCTGACCAACGGCACTACGCTTACCGGGATGATTGACCCGACCGACCTGACCGTTGATGCTGGTTCAAGCTGGCTGATGACCGCAGACTCCCTGCTCAATAACCTGACACTGGGCGGCTCGATCGATTACCAGGCACCGACCGGAACGTTTGTCCCGAAAACCCTGACCGTCACCAACCTGGTGGGCAATGGCGGGACCATTACCCTGAACACGCTGTTTAACGGTAATAACGTAGTGAGTGACAGCCTGGTGCTGGATGGCGGCACCGCGACCGGTAATACGCGGATCGCCATTCGCAGCCAGGGCGGTCTGGGTGCGCGTACCACCGGCAACGGTATTCAGGTGGTGAATGCCATCAACGGCGCGACCACCACCGATGATGCTTTCAGCCTCAACGGCAGCCTGCAGGCGGGGGCGTATAACTACACCCTGCAACAGGGCAGCGCCGACGAGAGCTGGTATCTGACCACCGCTGCAGCCGGCAGCAACGAGAACGGCCCGCAGAACTACCGTTCGGCGACGTATCTCTATAGCTCCGTCTATGCGCAGGCAATGGACTACGACAGTGCGCTGCTCGGCTCGCTGGATGCCCGTCGCTATGCGGCGCGTACCGCAGCCGAAAGCGGTAGCAACATGTGGGCCCGTTTCCAGGCCGGTCAGTTGAGCCACGATCACGGCAGCAACGATCTACGCAACGGCAACACGCCGGATAGTAAAGGCGGCTATACCTTCCTGCAGATCGGTAGCGATTTGTGGCAGGGCTCGGCCTCTGCCATGGAATGGACTGTTGGGGTGTACGGTGCGGCGGGTCTTTCTGCCGTCGATGTGCAGCGTAACGACAAGTCGAAAGCCGGTACGGTACGCGACGACGCCTACAGCGGCGGCCTCTATCTCAACGGTGTGCATGAGAGCGGCTGGTGGATGGACGTAGTGGCCCAGGGGACACGCCACAACTTCGACACCAATCCGCGCGATGGCGACGGTCTGAAAACCCACGGCTGGGGCTATGTCGGTTCTTTCGAAACCGGTCTGCCGTTTGAAATCGGCGGCGGCCTGGTGCTGGAACCGCAGGTGCAGTACCAGTATCGCGGTGTGAACCTGAAAGATGGCAATGATGACGTTGCAGACGTGCAGTTCGGCGACGGTCACAGCCAGCAGGTGCGTGCCGGTCTGCGTCTGGGCAACAACGCGACGCTGAAAGAGACAGGCAAACCGGTACCGGTAAGCTGGTGGGTGCGTCCGTCCTTCATCCAGACCTTCGACTCGAAGGGCTCAGTGAACGTCAGCGCGCCAGGCGTAGCAGGCAGCGAGGTCGCGTTCAATCCGGATCAGGACGGCACCGCTGCCTCGCTGGATGTCGGCATCGACGGCCAGATCCGCGATAACGTTACCCTCGGGGTGCGCGCGGGTTACACCCGGAGTATCGACGACGCAGGCACCGGCGGCTACGGCGGTCAAATCACGCTGAAAGTCGGCTTCTGATAGCCAGGTTGTAACACGAAAAGCCGTGCCGCAAGGTGCGGCTTTTTTATTTGCTAATGCAGCAACACTGCATACGAGGGAAGGTCGCTTTATCACTGTCGCTAACGCGCAGTCGGCGTGGTGGTAATGCGCATGCTGAGATGAAACTGAAAAATAGAACGGAGACTAACTAAGAATGGTGCGTCCGAATGGACTCGAACCATCGACCCCCACCATGTCAAGGTGGTGCTCTAACCAACTGAGCTACGGACGCACTGAAAAAGAATGGTGCGTTCAATTGGACTCGAACCAACGACCCCCACCATGTCAAGGTGGTGCTCTAACCAACTGAGCTATGAACGCAGTGTTGTGGTTGACAACGGGGACGAATATTAGCGGCAGGCCGGAGATGTGGCAAGTGGAAAATGGCAAATTTCTTACGTAATTCGCTCGATTGCGGAACTTTTACGCAAGATGTGGCTATTTTACTGATGTAAAAGAATAAATCTTAAGCATTCATCAAATTAACCGCCTTCGGCTGCGTGTCTCTCTCAATATCAACGGTACGACTTCTTGCGCTGAGCAGAGGATTTTGCGCATTTTTGCGCTGATTCCTGACGACAACATAGTTTGTTCTTCTCACCACTAACGTTTAACTTTCGCGAGGGATCTTTGTAGCTTTAAACGAACTGACACTGTGATTGCGCAATCAGTAGTGAATTGAAAAACTTGACTGAGCGTCCCGCTGGTTCAGATGAAATTTCTCTCTGCCGTGAGGCGCGAGAAAAACATCCTCAAGACATCGTGAACAAAATGAATACGTGGCTCGTGGTAAATGATAAGTCTGCGTTTACATCAACATCAGAAATAAAGGGCCTTTACGCGAAGGCCCAAATAATAGTGTGCATAGTGATAAAAATATGAACCTGTGATTATTTCATTGTCTTTCGATAACAGGTTAAATAAGTCTGCGTTTATTTATGAGATTTTTTGTAGAGAAATGCTGCCATCACTAACGGAATTTACCGGTGATACCGGGGAATAAACAATTTGGCTCGATGTGCCAAAAATTGAATTCTGATAAAGGTTGCCACTTTCAACCACAATCGCAATATTACTATCCGGAACACCGCTCCCGGATGTATTAATAACGACTTTCTTTAATGCCGCGCTGGATTCTTTCGGCATATTAATCCCTACCACCGTGATTGTGCTGTCTTCAAAAAACAGCCCAACCAAACCGGTGCTGGTTGAGTTGATATTTAAATCGTACCATGCCAGATCCGGTGTTGCGTAAGCGCGAGAATAGCCACTAAAAGAAACCGCATTACCATTGGTCGGAATTTGAATGTTATTAATTCCGCTCAATGGTAAGAACAGGCTAACGGCATACACGTCGACTGACGAATTCTGCTGCGCCTGATCGGGTACGGATACGGTAATTTCAAACGCTTTCGTTACGCTGGGGTCAATAAGATACGCGAGGCCCAGTGAAAACCCCTGACCCTGAACTGACTGCACGCTGTAATTCTGCGGTTTTTGGTTATTATAAGCGACATTAAATGGCGTGGTGTTGCCAGTATTATTATAAACAACAATCGCTACTGGCTGGTTAGGCAGATTAGTATACGTCACTGCTTGCCCTTTACCCAGTGTAGTTCTACTGCCATCGGAAATGGATGACTGAAAACCTGCGGACGCATTCATAGCATAAGCTGTCGTGAACATATTAAATATCCTCTACGAGTAGAAAGCTGAATGTTAATGGCAATATTGGCAGGTGAGTTTTTTGCCAACAAATTAAAAGTAGAATTATCCTGGTTTATTTTCAAATAAATATTTATGAAGATTTTTATACTGAATAAAATCAACGATCATGCTGGTGTGGTCGTTAATATATATCTGGCATGTAGGGTATATAAATAAGGCTGTATAGAATATATCTATTCTTGTTTATTACTTAATTAGCGAGCAAAGAAATAGCCGCCAAAAGGCGGCTATGTTTGTTAGCGCGCAGCACGCTGCAAAATGGTCGCAGAGGGCTGGCGTTGCAGGAAACACATCCGCAGCATCATCATTATCGCCGCCGACGTCAGGCCAATAATAAATCCCATCCAGAAGCCCGCAGGGCCCATTCTGTCGACCACTAAATCGGTTAACGCCAGCGTGTAACCCACCGGTAAACCCAGAACCCAATAGGCAATAAAGGTGATAAAAAAGATTGAGCGCGTATCTTTATAACCACGCAGGATACCGCTGCCAATCACCTGAATGGAGTCGGAGATTTGGTAAATGGCCGCCAGCAACATCAAGTGCGATGCCAGCGTCACGACATCTGGATTATCGTTATAGATCAGCGCTATATGTTCGCGCATTAACGCGGTAAAAATCGCCGTTAATGCCGCCATGGAGATGCCGACCAACAACCCCGTATGGGCTGAGGTTTTCGCATTCAGCGTTGAGCCCTGGCCGAGACGAAACCCGACGCGAATTGTCACCGCCGCTGACAGCGAGAGCGGTAAAACAAACATCAGCGAACTGAAATTAAGCGCGATCTGATGTCCGGCGACATCGACAATGCCCAACGGCGAAACGAGCAGTGCTACCACGGCAAACAGCGTCACTTCGAAAAAGAGCGCCAGTGCAATGGGCAGCCCAAGCTGTGTCAGGCGTTTTAACACCGCGAAGTCAGGTTTGGCAAAACGTTGCATCGCTTGAATATCACGCATCGCGCGGGCGCGTTTAACATACAGGCGCATGCAGATAAACATCACCCAATAGACGGATGCGGTCGCCACGCCGCAGCCCACGCCGCCAAGTTCGGGCATACCGAAATGACCGTAAATAAAGATGTAGTTCACCGGGATATTTACCAGCAGGCCGACAAACCCCATCAGCATACCCGGGATCGTGCGGGCGAGGCCTTCGCACTGATTACGCATCACCTGGAAAAAGAGATAGCCTGGCGCACCCCACATTAACGCACGCAAAAAACGCACGGCTTTATCCGCCAGTTGCGGATCGATGTTATGCATGGCGTAAATAATATGACCGGCATTCCACAGCACAATCATGATCAACACTGCGACCATGCCCGCCAGCCAGAAGCCCTGACCGACCTGATGGGCAATTCTGTCGCGACGTCCGGAACCATTTAACTGGGCAATCACTGGCGTCATCGCCAGCAGCAGACCGTGGCCAAACAGAATGGCGGGAAACCAGATTGAGGTCCCGATTGCCACCGCCGCCATATCCGTGGCGCTATAGCCACCGGCCATTACTGTATCGACGAAACCCATGGCTGTCTGGGCGACCTGCGCGAAAATAACCGGCACGGCGAGTGCCAGTAACTGACTCGCTTCTCTCATATACTTCTGCACGAGAACACCTTTATCTTGTTGTTATAAGAAAGAATGGAACGACTAATCAGGAAGGAGTTTTTCCTTGTGCTAAAAAGGATGCCGCACAGCGATGGGTGCGACATGTGTACAAATATTACCTGCTATAGCGTGCTTTTGCCATGCCAGTCATATAGCAAAATTATCTTTTAGCACGCGGCGCTACGCTTATCTTCTCACCAGCGTGGCGCGAAAAAGGGGGGCAGGGCGATTGAAACTGGCAAGGGTAAATTTCACCTGTTATTGTGCGTAAAGAACACGGTAATGACCGAATGAATGGAACAGGAGTGGTAAGCATGTTTACGGGTATTGTACAGGGCACGGCGAAACTGGTGGCCATTGATGATAAACCCAATTTCCGCACTCACGTTGTTGAGTTGCCTGAGACGATGCTGGATGGCATTGAGACCGGCGCTTCCATTGCCAATAATGGTTGCTGCCTGACAGTGACGGCGATTAACGGTAGCCATATCAGCTTCGATCTGATGAAAGAGACGCTGCGTATCACCAACCTCGGCGATCTGAATGTGGGCGACACGGTAAACGTAGAGCGCGCGGCAAAATTCAGTGATGAAATTGGCGGTCACTTAATGTCGGGTCATATTATGACCACTGCCGAAATTGTCAAAATTCTGACCTCGGAAAATAACCGCCAGATCTGGTTCAAAGTGCAGGATCCTGCACTGATGAAATACATTCTGTACAAAGGTTTTATCGGCATTGACGGGATTAGCCTGACGGTTGGTGAAGTTACCAGTAGCCGCTTCTGCGTGCATTTAATTCCGGAAACGCTGCAGCGTACGACGCTTGGCGCAAAAAAGCTGGGGCATCGCGTGAATATCGAAATCGACCCGCAAACGCAGGCGGTTGTTGACACCGTGGAGCGCGTGCTGGCCTCGAAAGAAGCGGCGATCGTTGCCGCAGCCAGCGAAGAGTAAAAATAAACCCCGGCATGCCGGGGTTTATTTTTTAACGCGCCACGCGCAACCCGTGTTCAATACCCCGGCTGAAAACCACCTGCCAGAGCTGAATATCGCGCGCGCGAAACGCCCCCGCGCAGGCATTGAGGTAATAGCTGAACATCCGTTTAAAGCGTTCCGAATAGTTGTCGGAGATTTCCGGCCAGGCACCAAGAAAACGCTCATACCACGCCATCAACGTACGGTCATAATCCGCGCCGAAATTGTGCCAGTCTTCCATCACGAAGTGTGATTCGCTGGCATCTGCAATCTGGCGCACAGAAGGCAGACAACCATTCGGGAAGATGTAGCGGTTGATCCACGGATCAACATTGTGATCGGTGCGTTTTGAGCCGATGGTGTGCAGTAAAAAAATGCCATCGGGCTTCAGGTTACGATCGACGACGCGGAAATAGGTCGCGTAGTTTTTTGGCCCGACATGTTCAAACATGCCAACGGAGACAATGCGGTCAAATTGCTCGTCGAGGTCGCGATAATCCTGCAAACGAATATCGACATCCAGCCCTTCACAACGCTTCTGCGCCAGCTTTTGCTGTTCTGCAGAAATCGTCACGCCAACCACACTGACGCCGTAATTTTGCGCCATAAACTGCGCCAGACCGCCCCATCCACAGCCAATATCCAGCACGCGCATGCCGGGTTTTAACTTGAGCTTTTCACCGATAAGCCGCAGTTTTGCCCGTTGTGCATCGTCCAGCGTTTCAGCGTCCTTCCAGTAGGCGCAAGAGTATTGCATCTGCGGATCCAGCATGCGGGTAAACAGATCATTACCGAGATCGTAATGTTCTTTGCCCACAATCCAGGCCCTTTTTTTACTTTGCAGATTAAATAATCTTGCTCCGGCAATGCGGAGTGTGTCTTTGAGATGGTGCGGAAGTTGGTTTTCCAGCCCGGCGCGCAGAACTTTGGTAAAGAATATGTCCAGGCGGGGGCAATCCCACCAGCCGTCCATATAACTTTCGCCGAGTCCGAGCGAGCCTTCCTGTAAAACGCGTTTGAAAAAATCAGGGTTTTTCACCTGAATATCTGACGCTGCGGGACCGTTGACGCGAATACCTGCGCGACCCAGCAGTTCGTTTGCTATACGGAACCAATTGTCATCCCGTACGCTAACTTCTTCTATACACGATGAACTCATAACTTCTCCATCACTCGCAGTGATCAGAACCTTCAAAGAGCGTAGACGCTTTTTCAGGCTTGTGAGAAATCTCACGGTTTTCACCGTGAGGCTGATATCCGACGTAGAACAGAGGAAGGGAGAGGACCCTTGCCGAAAGGCCTTCCATGGGTAAACGGGTACAATCCGGTACCCGTTAATGCATAATATTTATCGTATTTATCAAACAGCCGAAAATGAGTATAGGCGCCAAAATCCGGTGATTCAATAAAAAGCCATTAGCAAGCTAACCGCTGAGTTATTGATAGTCGCTTGCGCAACTATTAATGCTAATGCGACGAGTGAGCCACAACCTCTTTATCCGCCCGTTCATCCTGAGTGCGGCGCTGAAGCCGATAACCCAACGCGACCAGCAACACCATTGACACCATAACACTGGTCGTCGTCAGCAGTGGTGTGGCGATAAGCCACGAAACGACCAGACTTGCCAGGAAACATAACCCCAGTTGTAGCGTATTCTGCAAGGCGGCTGCGCGACCGGTGGCCTGCGGGAATGGGCGCAGCGCCTGCGCGACCACGATAGGGTAAATCGCGCCATTGGCCATTGCCATAAAGCAGAAGGGGATGAGTAGCGCGGTCAGCGACACGTCCGACATAAAACCGACGGCCCAGGTGGCGAGGACACTTAACGCGAAAGCCCCCAGCAGCCACGGCAGCAAGCGAAAACCCTGCCATTTCTGCAACGCGGCACGGCAACCGTAACCGCCCACCAAAAAGGCGATGGTTTGCGGCACATAACTGAGGCCAATAACCGATGGGCCATAACCCATTTCGTGAAGAATAAACGGCGAACCGGTCAGCCAGGCGAAGAAACTGGCCGAGCAGGCGGCATAGATAATCACATTCCCGCGATAGTCCCGGGCGCGCAGCAGATCCATAAAGGTCAGCGATTGTTCGTGGTGCTCAATCTTATTCGCCGGTGCTTTCAGTCGCCATGCCGGGATCATCAGAATCACTGTGATCGCCAGTAAGGTGGCGAAAATGGCCTGCCAGTTGAAATGCGCAAGGATCCAGGCTCCCAGCAGCGGTGCCAGAGCGGGTGTTAAACCAACGAGCGGCATAATGGTGGCGAAGATGCGATTGACGCGATGCGCGGGATAGTTATCCGTCACCAGCGCCTGCCAGCTTACTGTCGCGGCGCAGACGCCTACCGCTTGCACAAAGCGCAGCACCAGCAACAGGGTTGCATCGCGTACCCATAATGTTCCCAGACACCCCAGCGCGAAAATCGCCAGCCCGGCCAGCAACACCGGCTTGCGGCCATAGCGATCTGATAGTGGCCCCCATACCAGTTGCGCAATGGCAAAGCCCGCCAGAAACAGGCTTAAGGTTGCGCTAACCACCGCAGACGATGTGTGTAAATCTTGCTGTATCGCGCTGAAGGCGGGGAGGTACATATCAGTGGCTAAAAAGCCGAGCACGCTTAATCCCGCGAGCCAGACTAAAAATCCGTTGCCAGGTTGCATTAGTGTTTCTCTTTAATTGCAGGTAATCAGGGCTGTCGAGTGTAAGGAGTGCATTAGCGCTTGTGAAACGCTAATATTTGCGTAGTGGTTTCAAAATTTTTGCAGGCAGATTATGTGGTCAGAATATTCACTGGAAGTGGTTGATGCTGTCGCGCGCAATGGCAGTTTTAGCGTCGCGGCGCAGGAGTTACACCGTGTACCTTCTGCGGTGAGCTATACCGTGCGACAGCTTGAGGAGTGGCTGGCTGTTCCGCTGTTTGAACGCCGCCATCGTGATGTTGAGCTCACGCCTGCCGGGGTCTGGTTTTTGAAAGAAGGGCGAGCTGTTATCAAAAAAATGCAGATCACCCGTCAGCAGTGCCAGCAAATCGCCAACGGCTGGCGCGGGCAACTGGCAATTGCCGTCGACAACATCGTAAAACCTGAACGTACCCGGCAATTGATCGTCGATTTCTATCGCCATTTCAGTGATGTTGAGTTGCAGGTTTACCAGGAAGTCTTTAACGGTGTCTGGGATGCGCTTGCTGACGGGCGGGTTGAGCTGGCGATCGGCGCAACGCAGGCCATCCCCGTAGGTGGGCGTTATGCGTTTCGCGATATGGGAATGCTGAGCTGGAAATGCGTGGTTTCCAGTCGTCATCCGCTGGCGTCACTGGCAGGTCCGCTCAGCGACGATACCTTGCGCAACTGGCCTTCACTTATCCAGGAAGATACGTCCCGCTCGTTGCCGAAACGTATTACCTGGCTGCTGGATAATCAGAAACGCGTGATTGTCCCTGATTGGGCGTCGTCGGAGGCGTGCTTATCTGCAGGGCTGTGCGTGGGAATGGTGCCGGCACACTTTGCCCGCCCGCGGCTCGACAGCGGTGACTGGGTCGCGCTGAACCTGGAAAACCCCTTCCCGGACGCGGCGTGCTGCCTGACGTGGCAACAAAATGAGGCTTCCCCGGCGTTAAACTGGCTGCTGGAATATCTTGGGGACAGTGAAACGCTGAATGACGAATGGTTAAGGGAGCCGAATTAACGGCTCCGTAATAAGCGATTAGCGGCGATAATCGCGGAACGGGCCATCGGCCACTGAGCGACGCTCGACCAGGCGCGGATGCACTTCGATAGACTGCGACTCCTCGCGCTTGTTGACGATGCGATCAAGCAGCATGGTAAACGCCGTTTCTCCCAGCGAATCTTTCGGCTGGTGAATCGTGGTTAATGCCGGAGTGAAGAAGCGTGAGTTACGCACATTGTCATAACCAATCAGGGAAATATCCTGCGGTACGCGTAAACCCATCTCATCGGCAGCACACAGCGCGCCCATCGCCATAATGTCGCCACCGCAAAACACCGCAGTAGGGCGATGCGCCTGACCGAGGATTTGCTGCATCGCGCGATAGCCGGATTCCGGCTCGAAATCGCCCTGTACGATCCAGTTTTCCGGCACGGTGATAAGGGCTTCTTCCATCGCTTTCATAAAGCCAGCCAGACGGCCAGCGCCAGTGTTACGCTCCAGAGGGCCTGGGATCACACCAATATCGCGGTGTCCGCGATCAATAAGGTAGCGACCGGCCATATAACCGCCTTCGAAGGCGTTATCAATAACGGAGTCCGTAAAGTCGGCCTTCGCTTCGCCCCAGTCCATCACGACCATCGGAATATGGCGGTACTCTTCCAGCATGTTCAACAGCGATTCCGGGTATTCTGAACACATTACCAGCAAGCCATCGACACGCTTTTGCGCCATCATCGACAGGTAAGCACGCTGTTTTTCGAGGCTATTCCAGGCATTGCCAAGGATCAGGGTGTAACCCTTCTGGAAGCACTTTTTCTCTACGGCTTCAATAATTTCAGCAAAGTAGGCCGCTTCACTGCTGGTAGCCAGCAAACCGATCGATTTTGTGTGATTCACTTTCAGGCTGCGGGCGACAGCGCTGGGGGAATAGTGCAGCTCTTTAATCGCTGCCCACACGGCGTTGCGCGTCTCTTCGGCGACGAAACGGGTCTTGTTAATTACATGTGATACGGTTGTAGTGGAAACGTTTGCTCGTTTCGCTACGTCTTTAATCGTTGCCATCAGATATCACTCCAGACCATATCATAAGCTCCTGATAATACTTAAGGTAAACGTTTGCCTTTAATCACCCTGTACCCATCAAAGGGGGTGCGGTACGCCGGGAAAACGACACTGGACGTCAGGAGGGGAGTCAATGGCCGGTACGCTAATAAATTTAGCGTCGAATTTTGTCTGATCTTGAGCAAAAGGGGAAGTATTAAAACGTTTCTCCTGCGAATTCCCGCAAGATTTTTAAGATAATTTGTGCAAAAATGCGTTATCTCACTTTTTGTGGGGAAATTAAAAAGGGGAAAATTGATGAGCACCGATCTGAAGTATTCTTTAATCACTACCGTCATCGTTCTGAGCCTGATTGTTTTCGGCGGTCTGACTGCTGCACTGCATTGATCTATCGCGAGGGAGAGCCTCTTCTCCCTCGGTTTTCTGCCCCGCTATTGTTATCACCTCTGCAATAATCTTTTGTCATTCTGCTAACTTCTGTTTTTTGTGATAGCTGTCATACTTTTGACTTCAGCGACAGGGTCGCTAGTCGGCATGTCTTTTTTGGAGTCACAGATGAAAATTAATTTCCCTTTGCTTGCCCTGGCGATTGGCGCCTTCGGCATTGGTACTACCGAGTTTTCCCCGATGGGATTACTGCCGGTTATTGCCCGCGGCGTTGACGTTTCTATTCCGGCAGCGGGGATGCTGATTAGCGCCTACGCTATCGGTGTAATGGTTGGTGCGCCGTTAATGACGTTGTTGCTGTCTCATCGCGGCAGACGCAATGCCCTGATCTTTTTGATGGCAATTTTTACGCTTGGTAACGTGCTGTCGGCGATCGCGCCGGATTACACCACATTAATGCTGGCACGTATCGTCACTAGCCTGAACCATGGCGCTTTCTTTGGTCTTGGTTCGGTGGTGGCAGCAAGCGTGGTTGCCAAAGAGAAGCAGGCCAGCGCAGTCGCCACCATGTTTATGGGGCTGACCATTGCTAACATCGGCGGTGTACCTGCCGCGACCTGGCTGGGTGAAACCATTGGCTGGCGCATGTCGTTCATGGCCACTGCCGGGCTGGGTGTGATTGCTATGGCGAGCCTGTTCTTTTCGTTGCCGAAAGGTGGTGCTGGTGAGCGCCCGGACGTACGTAAAGAGCTGTCGGTACTGGTACGCCCACAAGTGTTGTCCGCATTGCTGACCACTGTGCTCGGCGCAGGTGCCATGTTCACGCTGTATACCTACATTGCGCCGGTACTGCACACCATTACCGATGCCACTCCCGTTTTTGTGACGGCGATGCTGGTGTTGATTGGCGTTGGTTTCTCCATTGGTAACTATCTCGGCGGCAAACTGGCGGATCGCTCGGTCACCGGCACGCTGAAAGGTTTTTTGATCCTGCTGATTGCCATCATGCTGGCGATCCCGTTCCTGGCGCGCAGTGAAGTGGGCGCAGCCATCAGCATGGTGGTGTGGGGCGCGGCGACGTTTGCGGTGGTTCCGCCGTTGCAGATGCGTGTCATGCGCGTTGCGCATGAAGCACCTGGCCTTTCATCTTCAGTCAATATCGGTGCCTTTAACCTCGGTAACGCGCTGGGCGCGGCAGCCGGTGGAGCAGTGATTTCCGCTGGGCTGGGTTATGATTTCGTCCCGGTTATGGGGGCGATTATTGCCGGGCTGGGTCTGCTGGTGGTGCTGTTCTCTGGCCGCTCTCAGCCAGAACGTGTCTGTGCCGCAGCAGAATAAATAGCACAAATGCAAAAAAGGAGGGGCTAGCCCCTCCTTTGTTTTATGCCGCGTTTATGCCGCTAAATTTTTGGCCACGAATGACCAGTTTACCAGCGCCCAGAAATGTTCGAGGTAGTTCGGACGCGCATTACGATAATCGATGTAATACGCATGTTCCCACACATCGACGGTTAACAGCGGGGTTGCGTCGCTTGTCAGCGGCGTACCCGCATTAGACGTTGAAACAATGGCTAATGCGCCATCCGCTTTTTTCACCAGCCACGTCCAGCCAGCACCGAAGTTTTTAACCGCAGCATCGGTGAATTGCGCTTTGAATTCGGCAAAGCTGCCGAAGGATTTGGCGATAGCCGCCGCCAGCTCACCAGCCGGTTCACCGCCAGCATTCGGAGCCAGGCAGTTCCAGTAGAAGGTATGGTTCCAGACCTGGGCGGCATTGTTGAACACGCCGCCTTCGCTGCTTTTCACAATCTCTTCCAGAGATTTACCTTCAAAAGCGCTGCCTTTGATCAGGTTGTTGAGGTTGGTGACATACGTCTGATGATGTTTACCATAGTGGTATTCCAGCGTTTCGGCTGAGATATGCGGCGCCAGGGCGTCTTTTGCATACGGTAATGCAGGTAATTCAAACGACATTGCTATTCTCCTTTCATTATTTTAATGACATCCAATAGCCCTACTGGATGTGCGGGTTAGGGTAGCAAATCGAAAGGTCACACAAAAGAGGGAGTTACCTGCCGCCGATGCGGCAGGTGAGGGGTTAGCGAATGGTTTTCGGCGTCACGACGCGACGCGCGCCGACATAATGACGCTGCCAGTAATCTTCACTCAGCGAGGTGACCTGAATATCCTGGCCGCTACGCGGAGACTGAATGAATTTACCATTACCGACGTACACGCCAACGTGATCGGCTGTACCACGGCCCTGGGTACGGAAGAACACCAGATCGCCGCTCTCCAGTTCCGCCACATTCACCGGCGATGCATCGCGCAGGTGATACATTTCATTGGCGGTACGTGGAATACGAAATTTCACCAGATCCTTATATGCGTAATAGACCAGACCACTGCAATCGAAACCGGTGCTCGGTGAGGTGCCGCCCCAGTGATAAGGCTTGCCAATCTGATTCATCAGTTTGGACATGGCGGTTTTTTGGGCTTTCTGAATGCGAACTTTATGCACATCGGCGATGGCGTTAGTGCTTTTGACCTTCACACAATGCGGCTTGTGTCCTTTGCGCGGCGTACATTTTTCAGTCCAGGTGACAGCGGTGGTTTTTAACGGGCTGGATGCATTACGACGCGAGGTGATTTTGCTGGCTTTTTTGCTGGTGGTAACTTTTTTGTTTGCCGGAGTTTTTTTGCTCTCCGTTGTTTTTTTGCTGGTGGTTTTTTCTGCCGGACTGCGACTGTTTTTCTTTGATGTCTTTTGTGATGTATTTTTTTTCTTACGTTCGGATGCTTTCGCCAGATGCGCTTTTTGCACGGCTGACGCTCGCGCCTGTTCAGAGGCACTCGCTAATGGCGTGAAAGAAAGCGTGGTGAACAACAAAGCACAGAGCGTGATTGAAGCTTTTGGTATCCGCGCCACTGAGCAATCCCCTGTTAGGGCAAGCATTTAATATGCCTGCAAATGGTTTTTTAAAACTCGTCGATTCTAATCCATAAAAACCCCAAAAGTTAATACTGTTTTTGCATCTATAGCTTCGTTT
Organism: Kosakonia sacchari SP1; assembly: GCF_000300455.3. Classification (NCBI taxonomy): domain Bacteria; kingdom Pseudomonadati; phylum Pseudomonadota; class Gammaproteobacteria; order Enterobacterales; family Enterobacteriaceae; genus Kosakonia; species Kosakonia sacchari. The sequence goes on along the minus strand of NZ_CP007215.2, from coordinate 2,710,792 downwards.
CGTTAACAAGCGCAAAAAAAAGCAGCAAAACGTTTCTATGTGCGCAAGAGTTAGGCAGCAAGCGGGACGGCGAGTTGAGTTAAGTCATATTCCTAAGGCAACTTTTGCCGACAGACGATAAAATCATGAACGGTGAACAAAATGTTATTTTCCGATGCCCCTCTGAACCGTTACAATGGCGAACATCTGCCGTAGAAGAAGTTGAAGGAAGCAAGACAATGAGCACAACACTTGAAAAAATCCAGCGCCAGATCGCTGAAAACCCAATTCTGCTGTATATGAAAGGCTCTCCGAAGCTGCCAAGCTGCGGTTTTTCCGCCCAGGCGGTGCAAGCGCTCTCTGCATGCGGTGAACGTTTTGCCTATGTAGACATTCTGCAAAACCCGGATATTCGTGCAGAACTGCCGAAATACGCTAACTGGCCAACCTTCCCGCAGCTGTGGGTTGAAGGTGAACTGGTTGGCGGCTGCGATATCGTGATTGAAATGTATCAGCGCGGTGAATTGCAGACGCTTATTAAAGAAGCGGCGGCAAAACATAAAGACGAGCCGGACGCAGAGTAATTTCTGCCAACAAAAAAGCGACCTGACGGTCGCTTTTTTTATGCCTCATTTTCATCCGCGATGGGCAACGGCCAGCCGCCGAGACGCTTCCAGCGGTTGACGATTTCGCAAAACAGCAGGGCGGTTTGCTCTGTATCGTACAGTGCGGAGTGCGCCTGCGAGGCGTCAAACGCGATGCCCGCCGCGCCACAGGCTTTTGACAGCACTGTCTGCCCTAGCGCCAGCCCGCTTAATGACGCGGTATCGAAGGTGACAAACGGGTGGAACGGGTTGCGTTTCAGCGAAGCGCGCTCCGCAGCGGCCATCATAAAACTGTGATCGAATGTCGCATTGTGCGCCACCATGATCGCGCGGTTACAACCCTGATCTTTAATGCCTTTGCGCACCATTTTAAAAATGGCGTGCAGCGCGTCATGCTCACTTATCGCACCACGCAGCGGGTTGTTCGGATCAATACCGTTAAAGGCCAGCGCTTCGGGTTGCAGATTCGCGCCTTCGAAAGGCTCAACGTGGAAATGCAGCGTGCTGTCGGGCATGAGCCAGCCTTGTTCATCCATTTTCAGCGTAATGGCGGCGACTTCCAGCAGCGCGTCAGTTTTGGCGTTAAACCCGGCGGTTTCAACATCTATTACCACAGGGTAAAAACCGCGAAAACGGTCGCACAGACCAGTCAGTTGAGCGTTATCGGACATCAGGATCTCTTGATACGGGAAAATGGCAGCGCATTATGGCAAATTTTACGAAGGGATGTAAAACAGCGGGCGCAAACCGCGCCCGAAGGGGATTAGTTACCCAGGCCTTTACCGGCGTCTTTCTCTTCGATCAGCTCGATTTTGTAACCGTCCGGATCTTCAACGAAGGCGATAACCGTGGTTCCACCTTTTACTGGACCCGCTTCACGCGTCACATTACCGCCGTTGTTGCGGATAGCTTCGCAAGCTTGCGCCGCGTTTTCCACGCTCAGCGCGATATGACCGTAAGCATTACCCAGATCGTAGTTTTCCACGCCCCAGTTGTAGGTCAGTTCAATCACCGCTTCTTCGCTTTCCGGGCCGTAGCCAACGAAAGCCAGCGAATATTTATATTCCGGGTTTTCACTGGTACGCAGCAGCTTCATGCCCAGCACGTTAGTATAAAATTCGATGGAGCGTTGCAGGTTGCCGACGCGCAGCATGGTGTGAAGTAAGCGCATAATGTCCTCTTGTATGAATGTGTTAACGTTCCGAATAGAAACACAATTTTAGTATAGCGGCGCAGACCCGCCGCTATCAATGAACAATCAGAGGATCACAGAGAAGGGTAGTCGGTATAGCCTTCCGCGCCGCCGCCATAGAAGCTTTCCGGGCGCTGCGGGTTCAGTTCCGCTTTCAGTTGCAGACGTTTCACCAGGTCCGGGTTGGCGATATAAGCGCGACCAAAAGCTACCGCGTCAATCAAACCTTTCTCGATCAACTCTTCTGCTTTTTCCGGGGTATAGGCACCTGCACCAATGATCGGGCCGTGGAAACGTGCGCGCACTTTTTCACGGAAAGCGTCGGTGTACGGTTCGCCGCCTGCCCAGTCCGGCTCTGACATATGCAGGTAAGCAATGCCGCGCTTGCCCAGTTCTTCGATCAGATACAACGCATCGGCTTCTTCGTTCGGGCCGTTATCCATGTTCTGGAAAGAACCGATTGGAGACACGCGAATACCAATGCGCTCTGCGTCCCACTCTTTGCTTACCGCGTCGACCACTTCCAGCACCAGGCGCGCGCGATTTTCCACGCTGCCGCCGTACTGGTCGGTACGCTGGTTCGCCGACGGTGAAAGGAACTGGTGCAACAGATAACCATGGGCCGAGTGCAGCTCAACCAGATCAAACCCGGCGTCGCGCGCATTGGCAACGGCCTGGCGGGAATCATTAACAATACCCGGGATCTCATCGGTTTCCAGCGCGCGCGGCGTGGAGGTGTCTTCACGCGTGGCGTTGCCGTTGGCATCACGCAGAGAGGTACGTGTTCCCGCGTTGATGGCTGACGGTGCGACCGGCGCGGCACCACCCGGTTGCAGGCTGCTGTGCGAGATACGACCGGTGTGCCACAGCTGTACGGCGATACGGCCGTTTTCGCTATGCACCGCATCGGTGATTTTCTGCCATGCCGCGATTTGTTCTGCGCTGTGCAGACCCGGTGCGCCGGCATAGCCTTTCGCCTGGGCGGAGATTTGCGTGGCTTCGCTGATAATCAGGCCGGAGCTGGCGCGCTGACGATAATATTCCGCCATCAATGGGGTAGGAATATCACCCGGCTCAATGCTGCGCAGTCGGGTCAATGGCGCCATAAAAACACGGTTTGGAACGGTAATCGCGCCCACTTTCAGCGGCGTAAATAATTTACTGGACATAACAACTCCTGAATAGACCGGTCGACTAGTAAAAAGTGAAATAAAAATGCCTGCTATCAGACAGGCGTTGCGATGATGTTGTTTGCGTGCGCCAGCGCGCTTTCCAGCGGCAGGGCGCTTCGCGAAATTTTGGCCTGCAAATTGGCACCTAACCACAGGGAGTACAACACTTGCGCCTGCGTTAGCGGTTCGCCCTGAAACGTTAAGCTGCGATCGTTACGCCCGTTTTCCAGCGTATCCGCGAGCAGGGCGATAACGCCGCGCGCCCCTTTGTCCATTGCTGAACGCATATCTTCCGACAGATCGCACACTTCAGCTGAGAGTTTCACCGTCAGGCAACCGCTAATAATCCCCTGTTGGCTAAACTGCCGGAGCGTCTCCTGATAATACGCCAGCAACCTGTCGCGGTAGTTTCCCGGACCGCTGGCGAAATGGGCCGCCAGCCGCTGGTGATAAGCGGCATAGTGACGCTCAAGTAACGCCACGCCGAACGCCTCTTTGGAGCGAAAATAGTGGTAAAAAGAGCCTTTTGGCACTTCCGCCGTTTTCAGTAGTTCGCTCAGGCCCATACCGGTAAACCCGCGATGCATGCAAAGCTGCTCGCCGGTCGCCAGTAAATGTTCGCGCGTGTCATGTTCAGTATTTCTGCTCATCGCGCTACTCTACTAGACCGATCGGTCTGTTGCAAGTGGCGAACAGTGCGCTTTTCACCTTGCACGTTATCGACAGGCAGTCTTCAATAAAGAGAACTGCCTGTATTAACGGAGACGACTGTGCCAGAACAACTGGAGTTTTTCCCCGTCCAGAGCCCGTGCCGCGGTATTTGCCAGTCGGATGAGCGCGGCTTTTGTCGTGGCTGCATGCGTAGTCGCGATGAGCGTTTTAACTGGCAAAAAATGACCGATATGCAAAAGCAAGAGGTGCTACGTTTGTGCCGCCAGCGCTTGCAGCGCAAAATGCGCGCAAGCAAAGCCTCTTCTGCGGAAGAACCTCAGCAACCTTCACTGTTTTGAACGCGAAAATGCGTATACTCGAAGGCAAATTACCTTCGAGGAAATCATTATGGTTCAACGTATTGCCCTCGCGCCGCAAGGCCCTGAGTTCTCCCGTTTTGTGATGGGCTACTGGCGTTTAATGGACTGGAACATGTCCCCGCAGCAGCTGGTTAGCTTTATTGAGTCTCATCTTGATCTCGGTATTACTACCGTTGATCACGCCGATATCTACGGTGGTTATCTGTGTGAAGCGGCGTTTGGCGAGGCGCTCAAGCTCGCTCCGCATCTGCGCGCCCGCATGGAGATTGTCAGCAAATGTGGGATCGCTACTACCGCGAAACCGGAACATGCGCTGGGTCATTACATTACTGAACGCGACCACATTATTCGCAGTGCCGAACAGTCATTGGTGAATCTTGCTACCGATCACCTCGATTTGTTATTGATCCACCGTCCCGATCCGTTGATGGATGCCGATGAAGTAGCGGAAGCTTTTCTGCATTTGCATCAGAGCGGAAAAGTGCGCCACTTCGGCGTTTCCAACTTCACACCGGCGCAGTTCTCACTGTTGCAGTCGCGTCTGCCGTTTACGCTGGCGACCAATCAGGTCGAGATCTCACCGGTTCACCAGCCGCTACTGCTGGATGGCACGCTGGATCAACTGCAACAGCTGCGTATTCGCCCGATGGCATGGTCATGTCTCGGCGGCGGGCGTCTGTTTAACGATGCGGCGTTCCAGCCGCTGCGTGATGAACTGGCGCGCGTTGCGCAGGAACTGAATGCTGAAACCATCGAACAGGTGGTCTATGCCTGGGTGATGCGTCTGCCGTCTGCGCCGTTGCCCATTATTGGCTCGGGTAAAATTGAGCGCGTGCGTTCGGCGCTGGGGGCACTGAATCTCCAGATGACGCGCCAGCAGTGGTTCCGCATTCGCAAAGCGGCGCTCGGTTACGACGTGCCATAACGCGGGAAAATGACCTCCCGGTGAAATCTGCCATCCTGGTTTAAACTTACAGGGTAAAACAGACCAAAGGAGGTCACATGAAGCGTTTTAGTCTGGCTGTGCTGGCGCTCGTTGTTTGCGCCGGGGCGCAAGCCGCCAGTGAAGAAGTGGACATGAACCTGGTCACTGCGCAGGGCGTGGGGCAGTCTATTGGTAGTGTAAAAATCAGCGAAACCGATAAAGGGCTGGAATTTGCGCCCGATCTGAAAGCCCTGCCGCCCGGCGAGCATGGTTTTCACGTCCATGCCAAAGGTAGTTGCCAGCCTGCTATTAAAGAAGGGAAAGCCTCTGCGGCTGAAGCTGCGGGAGGGCACCTCGATCCGCAACATACCGGCAAACATGAAGGGCCAGAGGGCGCCGGACATTTAGGCGACCTGCCGGTGTTGGTGGTCAACAACGACGGTAAAGCGACCGACCCGGTGGTGGCGCCGCGTCTGAAAAAACTCACGGATGTGAAAGGCAAAGCGCTGATGGTGCACGTTGGCGGCGATAATATGTCCGATCAACCGAAACCGCTCGGTGGTGGCGGCGCACGTTATGCCTGCGGTGTTATCAAGTAAGCGTCCCGGCTGCCGGGGCTTGCTCCAGCTGCGAAAGCGCGCAATATAAGCGCCAGATAACCGAGGCCAGTTCCCGCGCGGCAGGCTGGTGATGTTTGCCCAGCACCGCGCTAATCCGCTGTAGCTCGGCCAGCGTGGCAGAAAGCGTTCGTTGCTGGACGCCACGCTCACTCATCACATCCCGCAATAACACAATGCACAACTCGCGGACTTTGCTGAGCGGATCCGAGCGGATTTCCCAACCGCGTAGCTGCCAGACTACATGCGAGCAATTCAGCAACACAACGCCCCAGCGCAGCAGCCAGCGGCGGGCTTGCGCATCCTGGCTATGACTTAACTGGCTAATGTGGTGATAAACCACCGATTCAAACTCATGCTCACTCAGTTGTGGCAGGCGGCTAAGTTGATCGACAAAACTGCGGCGCAGCGCGCGAATATGACGCCGGCTTTTGCGGGCATCTGAGCCCGGACGTAACACGGCGAATGCAAGCCACGCCAGCGCGACGCCTGAAATCTTCGCGAGGTTGTCATTTAAAAAGTCCGCAAAGTCATAAACGGGTGGATTGGTCACTGCGATAAACGAACCCATAAAAACAATCAATTGCCCCCACAACCCGGCCAGTTTTGGCATTTGCAGTTTCAACAATTGCAGGGTGGTTAACAGCGGGAAAAGAAACAGCAGAAACACTTCCAGCTCGCTGACTTGCACCATCAGGCCGAATTTCACCATAAAGCTGAACAGCGTCAGCAAGACTAAGGTACGTAGCAGCAGCGTCAGGGAGTTAAACGGCGCGGGTGAGACGGAGTAAAGCACACAGCTGGTAGCCGCCAGCGTCAGCGCCGCCGAGCCCGATTCCCACTGCGTATTGATGCTCCATGCGCCGACCAGACTCAGCGCACAAAAAGTGCGAATGCCGCTCCACAGCGCTTCGGCATTATCTGTATCACGCATCAAACCGGGGCTTCGTGGTGGTGTGTAACTGCTGACCGGCGAAGCATTCTCCACGCGGGCCAGCCAGCGGCTACTGGTGAGGTATAAACGGCAAAAGTAGCGTAACCGCTGCCAGAATGCGTGGTGCCGGTAATCGCCGCTTATCCCGGGCGCGAGCGGGGCGATAATGCGTGCGACGGTAAGCGCATCCGCGCGTGGGTGAGCAAGCGCGGAGAGCAGTTGTTCGAGAACCAGGCGCAAATTTTCCGGTGCGTCGGGCCAGTTCAGTAGCATTCTGCGTAGACTGGAGATCACACTGGTCATGCGCAACTGTTGGTGCAGTAACCAGGTAAGCAAACTGTTTTGCCGCCGAAAACGGTAATGACTCCAGAACGCCTGAATTCGCAGTAAATTGGTGGTGAGGATCTGGCCGATAACGCTCTCATGGGCGGTGCGGATAGCGTCTGTGGTTTCTGGCTGCCACAGCAGGCTTGCATGTTCCAGCAACCGCGCATGCATTTTTTTCAATGCCGTCAGCAGGGTGGTTCCGTCCGCATTGCCGGGCAGGATCATCATCATCATGCCACCGCACAAAATCCCCAGAATCACTTCGCACACCCGTGCCTGAGCAATGTCCCACAATTCGGTAATATCGGTCACATCGACCATTGCGAAGGCGATAATCGCGGCGGTATAACCCGCCAGTTGAAAGGCATAGGCGACATTATTGGTGAACTGCGCACAGGCCCAGGTACAAAAGCCAATCCAGGTAGCCATAGCAAACAGAAACAGCCACGGATCATTAAGCGTCTGACCGGCAATGATCAGCGCTGCGCTGGCCCCAAGCAGGCTCCCGGCAATACGTCCAAGGCTTTTGCTGATCACACCGCCAACGGTGGGAAAGCTGACAGCGGCTGCGGATGTCATGGCCCAGTAAGGTTCATCGAGATCGAGATAATAAGCCACCGTAAGCGCCAGACACATCGCGATACCGTTACGCAGCGCATAACGCCACTGCCCGGTAGTGGCTTTCACCCAGGGCAGATTTTGCCAGAGCCAGACCGGCGATTTCATTACTGACCGCCAATCGCCACAGTGCAGGTGGTGCCGGAAACCAGCGTCAGCCCGGCGGGCAGGTTATCAAACTTAATACGTACCGGCACACGTTGCGCCAGCCGTACCCACGGCACGTTTGGTTTGATATCGGCAACCAGGCCGCTGTCAGTCTCGACACTTTGATCATAAATCGCGCGACCGATGCTGGAAACGTGACCCTGTAACGTTACATCGCCACTATAAAGCACGATTTTCGCTGGTGCCCCTTCTTGTATATGGTGCAATTTGGTCTCTTCGAAGTAACCCATCACATAAAACGAATGGCTATCGACCAGCGCGAAAACAGGTTGCCCGGCGGTGGCGTAATTCCCGGTGCGGGCGGAAAGGTTAGTGACCCAGCCGTCCACCGGTGCCTTCACTTTAGTTTGCGCCAACTGCCATTGTGCCTGTGCCAGCTGCGCCTGCGCCGCCACAACGCTTGCCTGAGCGGCTTTAACACTAATATTGGCAGTATCGAGATCTTCAGCAGAGATGTAGTTTTATGAGAGGTGGCGACGGCGATTGGCTTCATTATTCGCTTTCGCCAGATCGGTCTGCGTGCGCGCCAACTGGGCCTCGGCGCTCAGTACGGCAATGTGGTAAGGCGTATCGTCGATACGAAATAGCAAGTCGCCTGCTTTAACCAACTGGTTATCTTTCACTTTCAGTTCGGTGATGCTGTCTGAGACCTGCGCGTAATACTGACCTGCTCAGCGCGGATTTTTCCGTCACGCGTCCAGGGGGACTGCATATAAACGTTCCACATCCACCAGGCCGCGACAATCGCCACGGCCAGCACCAGGAGCGTGGAGAAATATTTCAGGGATTTCAGGCGTATAATTACCACACAACTAGCAAGCCGAGGGCGAGGCTCAGCGCAATAACAAATAAGGAGAGATCCATCAGGATGGGGGGCCAGATATCACCCGCATAAATCCACCCGCGCAACAGCCGGTGAGCAATAAGCCAGAACAGGAAGCCCAGCATAGCCACTTTAAATACGGGAGGGAAATAGACCGATGCGCCAAAAATCAGGTCTTGCAGGGGTAAGTTCGGGAAACTTGGGTTCAACTTCACACTTTGTGTCCTGTGCAACCTAACGGATCGCCAGATTGATGATTATCATTAGATAAGTACCAACCACTGCGTGTTGCTAAGGCAGGTGGAATCTCAGCGTAAGCCCCGGCGAGAACCGCAATACATTTGTTTTACCAATATAAATACTGCAAACTATTCTAAAATGAGTATAATAACTTAGCAAGCTAATTATAAGGAGATGAAATTGGAATCGCCATTAGGTTCTGATCTGGCACGCTTAGTGCGCGTCTGGCGCGCTTTGATTGACCATCGCCTGAAACCTCTGGAATTAACGCAGACTCACTGGGTAACGCTGCATAATATTCATCAGCTGCCGCCCGATCAGTCGCAAATTCAACTGGCAAAAGCGATTGGCATTGAGCAGCCTTCGCTGGTGCGTACGCTGGATCAACTGGAAGAGAAAGGCCTTATTTCTCGCCAGACCTGCGCCAACGATCGCCGGGCAAAGCGCATCAAATTGACAGAAAAAGCGGACCCAATCATTGAAGAGATGGAGACGGTTATTCGTAAAACCCGGGGGGAAATTCTTTCCGGTATCTCTGCGGAAGAACTCGATCTGTTGATTAAAATGATTGCCCGGCTGGAACAAAACATAAGTGAGCTTCAGTCGCGAGACTGACCAGCAAAGCCTTGCATCCGCAAGGCTTTTTTATATCAACATTCAGTATTGGCGATATGAAAGGGCGGCCACTGGCGTGACCACCCGATGCGGGAATTAACGCGGGGAAACGGTAATCTGACGACCATTGCTTGCCATCACGACGCGCTGGCCTGCGGAGAAACGGGTGTTACCCTGTTTCTGTACGACCATAATGGTGTTGCCATCATCTTTACGAATTTCCAGCTCAACACCCTGCGTTTTATTCAGTGAACCCTGGACGGATTGCCCTGCAACGCCACCGGCTACCGCGCCTGCTGCGGTGGCCAGAGAACGACCTGTGCCGCCACCAACGGTGTTACCAAGGAAACCACCCAGCACTGCACCGCCAAGCGCGCCGATGACATTGTTTTCATCGCCACCCTGAATCTGTACCGGACGGACGTTAACAATGGTGCCGTAAGTGACATTCTGCACCTGTTTAGCTTCGGATGCAGAGTAGACATCACCGGAAAGCGTGTCGTTATTCACGCAGCCAGCCAAAGTAAAACCAATCAGCGAAACTGCCAGTGCACGTAACATCATTTATGAATCTCCTGTTCACCATGAAACGCCCTTGCGGGCATCCGACATGGTTAAATTATATGGCATTTTAGCAATACCAGGTCATATCTTCTGCCAAATCCCGGCAAAAATAATAATCAACGCGAGTTTAACCAGATTTAAACGAAGCGATTATAAGCGCAGCCAGGCGCAATTTCACTTAACGAAAATTCAGCCGATTGTTAAAAAGTGTTTGCAGCCGATGGCGTTAACCCCCGCTTTATGGTGGAGTGGTGCCCTTCGGTCATGCATTAAAGGAAGGCGTATGAAATCGGGTCGCTACATTGGGGTGATGTCTGGAACAAGTCTGGATGGAGTTGATGTGGTGCTGGCGGCAATCGATGAAACCATGGTCGCGCAGCAAGCGAGCCTGACGTTTCCGATTCCGCTGCCGTTAAAAGAGGCGATTCTTGGCATTTGTCAGGGGCAGCAACTCACACTCTCGCAACTGGGGCGGCTTGATACCCAACTGGGCCAATTGTTCGCCGACGCGGTGCTGGCGCTAATGGACCGAGAGCAACTCCACCCGGAAGATATCGTTGCGATTGGCTGTCACGGGCAGACCGTCTGGCATGAGCCGACAGGTATTGCGCCGCATACGCTGCAAATTGGTGACAATAACCAAATCGCGGCGCGTACGGGTGTGACAGTGGTCGGTGACTTTCGCCGCCGTGATATCGCGCTTGGCGGGCAGGGCGCGCCGCTGGTGCCTGCCTTTCACCATGCACTACTGGCGCACCCGGTAGAACGGCGCATGGTGCTCAACATTGGTGGCATCGCCAATCTATCGCTGTTGATCCCCGGTCAGCCGGTCCGAGGTTATGACACAGGCCCAGGCAACATGCTCATGGACGCATGGATTTGGCGGCAAAAAGGCAAACCGTACGACAAAGATGCGCAGTGGGCGAGTGAAGGCAAAGTGGTGCTGCCGCTACTGCAAAACATGCTAAGCGATGCCTACTTTGCCACGCCCGCGCCGAAAAGCACCGGTCGTGAATATTTTAATTACAGCTGGCTGGAACGCCACCTCGCGCACTTCCCGGGTTTAAGCGCCAGCGATGTGCAGGCGACATTGGCTGAGTTGACGGCGGTGACAATTTCCGAGCAGGTGCTGCTTAGTGGCGGTTGTGAACGCCTGCTGGTCTGCGGCGGTGGGAGTCGAAATCCGTTGCTCATGGCTCGTCTGGCGGGGCTGCTGCCCGGTACAGAAGTCACTACCACCGATGAAGCCGGTATCAGCGGCGATGACATGGAAGCGCTGGCGTTTGCCTGGCTTGCGTGGCGAACCCTGGCCGGACTGCCTGGCAATCTGCCATCCGTCACTGGCGCGTCCGCTGCCTCGGTGCTCGGCGCGATTTACCCCGCTAACCCGCGGCAGAATCAGAGTTAACCGCATTTCACTTTAGTTGCACCGGGCTAGACTGACCAGGCTTAGGGAGGGCGTTTCGCCTCCGTGACCAGGACCGTCCCGGGAATACACTATGAAAAAAATACTCATCGCCTGTCTGCCTGCACTGCTTGCCGGATGCAGCTATTACAATCAGTTTGTAGAACGCATGCATACCGATACGCTGGTTTACCAGTGCGACGAAAAACCGCTCACCGTGAAAATTAATAACACCCGTCAGCAGGCGAGTTTTGTCTGGGATGATAAATTGCTGACCTTACAGCAAGGGCTTTCAGCCTCTGGCGCACGCTATACGGATGGCGTCTACGTTTTCTGGTCGAAGGGTGAGAGTGCTACCGTCTACAAGCGCGATCGCATCGTACTGAATAATTGCCAGCTTATTCCACAGCGTTGAGATTTTCACAGGGGGCGCATAATAGCCCCACCTGATGATTACTTTCGCTAACGCCATGTCTGATAACGATCAATTGCAGCAAATCGCGCATCTGCGCCGTGAATACACCAAAGGTGGCCTGCGACGCGGCGACCTTCCCGCCGAACCGTTGACATTATTTGAACGCTGGCTGGGGCAGGCCTGTGAAGCCCAGTTGGCCGATCCTACCGCGATGGTTGTCGCGACAGTGGATGAAAACGGCCAACCGTACCAGCGCATCGTGTTGCTTAAACATTACGATGAAAAAGGGCTGGTGTTCTATACCAACCTTGGCAGCCGCAAGGCGCATCACATCGAAAACAACCCTGCTGTCAGTCTGCTGTTCCCATGGCATATGCTGGAACGTCAAGTGATGGTCACTGGCAAAGCGGAACGGCTTTCAACGCTGGAGGTGGTGAAGTATTTCCACAGCCGTCCGCGTGATAGCCAAATCGGTGCCTGGGTATCGAAGCAGTCAAGCCGCATCTCAGCCCGCGGTATACTGGAAAGCAAGTTCCTTGAACTGAAGCAAAAGTTCCAGCAGGGCGAAATCCCGTTACCCAGTTTCTGGGGCGGCTACCGCGTCAGTATTGACCAGATGGAGTTCTGGCAAGGCGGTGCCAATCGCCTGCATGACCGTTTTTTATACCAGCGTGAGAATGATGCGTGGAAAATTGACCGCCTCGCGCCGTAATCCCTGAAAAATGTTGCTATAAGCGCTGGCACTCCGTGTTCCGGCGCTTTATTCTATCTGCCCCCCATGAAGTATCCTTTCGCATCTGGCGAAAAGTCGTGTACCGGCAAAGGTGCAGTCCGTTTTATACATGGAGATTTTGATGGCAAGCAGTAACTTGATTAAACAATTGCAAGAGCGGGGCCTCGTGGCTCAGGTGACGGATGAGGAAGCGTTAGCAGAGCGACTGGCGCAGGGCCCGATCGCGCTCTATTGCGGCTTCGATCCCACCGCTGACAGCTTGCATTTGGGGCATCTGGTTCCATTGTTATGCCTGAAACGCTTCCAGCAGGCTGGCCACAAGCCAGTAGCGCTGGTGGGTGGTGCGACCGGTCTGATTGGCGACCCGAGCTTTAAAGCTACCGAGCGTAAACTGAACACCGAAGATACCGTGCAGGAGTGGGTAGATAAAATCCGCAAACAGGTCGCACCGTTCCTCGATTTCGACTGTGGCGACAACTCCGCTATCGCTGCGAACAACTACGACTGGTTTGGCAGCATGAACGTGCTGACTTTTCTGCGCGATATCGGCAAACACTTCTCCGTTAACCAGATGATTAACAAAGAAGCGGTCAAGCAGCGCCTGAACCGCGATGATGTCGGCATCTCGTTCACCGAGTTTTCCTACAACCTGCTGCAAGGTTACGACTTTGCCTGCCTGAACGAACTGCATGATGTCGTGCTGCAAATTGGTGGTTCCGACCAGTGGGGCAACATCACATCGGGTATTGATCTGACGCGCCGTTTGCACCAGAACCAGGTCTTTGGTTTGACCGTTCCGCTGATCACCAAAGCGGATGGCACCAAATTTGGTAAAACCGAAGGTGGCGCGGTGTGGCTGGATCCGAAGAAAACCAGCCCGTATAAGTTCTACCAGTTCTGGATCAACACCGCCGATGCGGACGTTTATCGCTTCCTGAAGTTCTTCACCTTCATGGATATCGCGGAAATTAACGCGCTGGAAGAGGAAGATAAAAACAGCGGTAAAGCGCCGCGTGCGCAATATGTGCTGGCTGAGCAGGTGACGCGTCTGGTACACGGCGAAGAGGGTTTAACCGCCGCTAAACGCATCACTGAAAGCCTGTTCAATGGTACGCTGAGTGATCTGAGCGAAGCCGATTTTGAACAGCTGGCGCAGGATGGTGTACCGATGGTTGAGATGGAAAAAGGTGCCGATCTGATGCAGGCGCTGGTTGATTCTGAGCTGCAGCCTTCCCGCGGCCAGGCGCGTAAAACCATCGCGTCCAACGCCGTTACCATCAACGGCGAAAAACAATCCGATCCGGAGTATTTCTTCACTGACGGCGATCGCCTGTTTGGTCGCTACACGTTGCTGCGCCGCGGTAAGAAAAACTACTGCTTGATCTGCTGGAAATAAAAACAGACCTGCCGAAGGGAGTGAGAAATCACTCCCTTCTTTTTATTGCTCCATTCTTGCAAGGCTACCAACAATGAAGAATATCCTCGCCATTCAATCGCATGTGGTCTTTGGTCATGCGGGGAACAGTGCCGCCGAGTTTCCGATGCGCCGCCTGGGCGCTAACGTCTGGCCGCTGAACACGGTGCAGTTCTCTAACCATACCCAGTATGGCAAATGGACCGGCAGCGTGATGCCGCCAGCCCATCTGACCGAAATTGTGCAGGGTATCGCGGCGATTGACCAACTGAAACGCTGTGACGCGGTGCTGAGCGGCTATCTGGGTTCGGCAGAGCAGGGAGAGCATATTCTGAGTATCGTCCGTCAGGTGAAAGCAACCAACCCACGGGCGAAATATTTCTGCGATCCGGTTATGGGACATCCGGAGAAAGGCTGCATCGTTGCGCCAGGGGTTGCCGAGTTTCATATCCGCCACGCTTTGCCTGCCAGCGATATCATTGCGCCAAATCTGATTGAGCTGGAGATCCTTTGCGAGCATGCGGTTAACACGGTTGAAGACGCAGTGGCTGCGGCACGCGAGCTAATTGCGCAGGGGCCGCAAATCGTGCTGGTGAAACACCTGGCGCGCGCGGGACTGAGCACCGATCGCTTTGAAATGTTGCTGGTGACGCCCAGTGAAGCCTGGCACATTAGCCGTCCGCTGGTGGATTTTGGCGCACGCCAGCCTGTCGGTGTGGGCGATGTAACCAGCGGGTTGTTACTGGTGAAATTGCTACAGGGTGCGAACGTGCGTGAAGCGCTGGAGCACGTAACGGCGGCGGTGTATGAAATTATGCTGGCGACTAAAAATTTGCAGGAGTATGAACTGCAGGTGGTCGCGGCACAGGACAGAATTGCGCAACCAGAGCATCTTTTTAGCGCCACATTGCTGTAAAAAAGGCGGGGATCCCCGCCTTTATTCATGCCCGCTAAATAGAGCCTTCGCGGGCAATCACATTTTACTGAATACCTTCTGCTGCCATTGCAGTCGCCACCGCAGGGCGAGCGGCAACACGCGCCATATACGCGTCAATATTCGACAGACCTTCCATATTCAATTTCACCGCGCGCGCCCAGCGCAGAACCGTGAACAGATAACCGTCGGCAATGGTAAAGTTCGCACCGCTAATCCACGCGTTATTGCTCAGGGATTCATTTACGTAGTGCAATTTTTTCTCAAGCAAAGCGCGTACAGTGGGTTTGTACTCTTCCGGTGTATCCGGGCGAAACAGCGGGGTGAAGCCTTTATGCAGCTCGGTTGCGATAAAGTTCAGCCACTCCAGCGTCTTGTAACGCGGCAGGGTGCCAACAGGTGCCAGCAACTGGCTCTCAGGCGCGCTGTCAGCAACGTATTGCATAATCGCCACACCTTCGGTAATCAGAGTGTTGTCATTCAGCAGCAGCGCCGGGATTTGTCCTTTCGGGTTGATGGCAAAAAAGTCATCGCCGTTTTCCAGGCGTTTTTTCATCAAATCAACACTTACCAGATCCACATTTTTTCCGGTCTCACGCAGAGCAATATGTGAGGCGAGAGAGCAGGCGCCCGGCTTGTAAAACAGTTTCATTATCTTTTCCTTATGGCTGATTTCCGGCATAGGTTATTACGCGGCGGAATAAAAAAAAAGCCGCTAACTGGCGTTAGCGGCTGAATAATTCGAGTTCCCCGCGGCGATTATGCCGTTGCGGTTTCCGACGTTTCGCGAGTGGTATCTTCGCTCTGCGTCATGCGGTTCAGCTTCGGTGCGGTGACGATCATCAGCAAAGCGATAACGGCAGTCGCGATACCAATTTGCAGGAACACGGAGCCGTAGATGTTCAGTGACATCAGCGGATCGGTCACGTTTTCCGGGATAGCCATCTGATTAGCCACATAGCCGGCGATAATGTTCGCGCCAGCCGTGGTCAGGAACCAGCTTCCCATAATGAAGCCCATCAGACGCTGCGGCACCAGTTGCGCAACCATCGCCAGACCGAGACCGGAGATCATCAGTTCACCGATACTTTGCAGGCCATAACTTGCGATCAGCCAGCTTACGGAAACGATACCCGCGTCAGAGGCGAATTTCGTGCCCAGTGGCAGCACCAGGAACGCGCCGGAGCACAGCACCATACCGATGGCGAATTTATGCGGCATCGGCAGCGTATCGCCCATTTTGTTATAGATAGCGGCCAGAATCGGGCTACCAATGATGATCCAGAACGGGTTCAGCGCCTGATACTGTTCAGGTTCGAAAGCGATACCAAACAGCGTGTGCTCAACGTTACGGATAGCAAAGAAGTTCAGCGATGTCGGCATCTGACTATAGAGCACGAAGAAGACAATCGCTTGTACCATCAGAATGAAGGCGACGATCATTTTACGACGGGCGGCACCTTTCAGCGCGAACGTCTCTTTGGCGAAGATGCAGATAATACCCAGCGCCACAACACCCAGCACCATACGCGCAATGCCCTGGTTGTGCAGCAGCCAGGTAGCGACAGCGATCAGCGCCACGATGCCAACAATGGTTGCCAGCAGATAGCCAACGCGCAGCGGTTCGAAATCCGGTTTAGAACCGTGATTTTTCACCCAACGTTTGCAGAAGGAGAAGTTAACGATGGTGATCAGCAGACCCACCACGCTCAGACCAAACGCGGTGCTCCAGCCGAATTTCGCGGCCAGCCACGGTGTTGCCAGCATGGAGAAGAATGAACCGACGTTAACGGACATATAGTACATGGTAAATGCACCGTCCAGACGCGGGTCGTCTTTCGCATAGCAAGTGGAGAGCAGGGAAGACGGGTTGGCTTTAAACAGACCATTACCCACGGCGATGGCCGCCATGCCCATATATACAATGCTCGCATCATGACCGGACCACGCCACCAGCGCATAACCGACGGCCAGCACGATCGCGCCCAGCATAATCACGCGTTTGGTGCCCAGCACTTTGTCACCCAGCCAGCCACCGATGGCAACCAGGCCATAAACCAGTGCGCTGAAGGAGGAGAACAGTGTAATAGAGTCCGCTTCTGACATACCCAGTTGTTTCACCAGGTAAACAGCCATAATCCCTTGCAGGCCGTAGTAACCAAAACGTTCCCATAACTCGATAGAGAAGATCAGATAAAACGCTTTCGGTTGTTTAAAAGCGTTCAGACTGACGCTTTCCGTTGGTTTGTTTGCAGTTGACACATATACCTCTTTTTTTACATCCCATATTAACGGGGGTGTTCAGCGCGCAATGACCAGAGTTCATCACGCTTATAGTTATATTGGGAGGGGAAAACGGCGGTTAATGTTCACTATCCGGCGCGTTCAGGCAAGCCTTTTGACATATTCTGTTACATAGATCCAGGGCATTACAATGCTCGGTGTTTCTATTTGTTATTCAGAGTTAAATTTCATCATGTAAACAAAAGTGGATTTTTCCACTACAGTCCGGGGGTTAGATTGCGCATTAAGGCATATGTTCTGCTATTTTGGCTTAATAGTAGTGTATTGGGCTGGTTTGTGTAATCAATCTGGTCATATCTCTTGCTAAACGTGATTAAAGTTTGCACTGCAACCATTCCGTGAACATTGTTAATCTCTTTTTTAACATTGTGTTAGCAATAGTCACCGAAATAGCCTTTAGTTGGATTTTTTTCTTCTAAAAAAAGGAAAAACCTTATTAAATACGCATAAGCGGACGATTATTTGCTCAATATCACGATTTGCGCGCAATCATTCGACATTTTGAGTAATTTACAGAGACGTGAGCGTTATCACATAAAGTTATGACATAAAATCAGCGAGTTCTCTTACCCGCGATTCGTTGGGTAACCAATCCGGGATCAATAACGAGACCTTTTCTGCCATTTGCCGCGCATTGTTCATGACAGGGGACAGATACGCTGTCAGACTTGCCGCAGTCTTTATTACACAGGAGTCGAAATATGAACTTTCATCCATGGCTCAATGCGTTACATATCGCGGCGGCCATCATCTGGATAGGCGGAATGCTGGTTATGGCTGTCGTTGCCGGCTGGTGCGCAACACAAGCGGATAACACCTCGCGTGTCGCGCTGGCGGGCGATGTACGCCGCTGGAGCCGTAAAATCACCACGCCTGCCATGTTACTGCTGTGGGTCGCGGGTGCGGTAATGGTGATTGCGCACGGTCAAATGCCGCATCTGTGGCTGATAATCAAGGTGGTGGTGGTGCTGCTACTTTCCGGCCTGCATGGTTTTCTCTCTGCCACACTGCGCCGCATAGCGACAGGTGAAGCGGTGAAAGGCATGGGGGCTATTCGCAATGCCACCGGCATAACCATTGTCGCCGTTGCGGTGATTATTCTGCTGGCAGTGATGCGCCCGTTCTGACGGGCGTTAATTATCGACTTTACTGTCGTACTCGCACAGATCTTCGATAATGCAGGAACCGCAGCGCGGCTTACGGGCGATGCAGGTGTATCGCCCGTGCAGGATCAACCAGTGGTGGCAATCGACTTTAAATTCAGCAGGCACAACTTTCAGCAGCTTCTCTTCCACTTCCTCAACGTTTTTACCCGGCGCGAAACGCGTGCGGTTAGAAACGCG
Source organism: Kosakonia sacchari SP1 (assembly GCF_000300455.3). NCBI lineage: Bacteria > Pseudomonadati > Pseudomonadota > Gammaproteobacteria > Enterobacterales > Enterobacteriaceae > Kosakonia > Kosakonia sacchari. The sequence goes on along the minus strand of NZ_CP007215.2, from coordinate 2,692,434 downwards.
AAAAATATGCGTGTCCACAGCGATGGTCGGCCAGCCAAACGCGGTGTTGAGTACCACATTGGCGGTCTTACGCCCGACGCCCGGCAGGGCTTCCAGCGCGGCTCTGTCTTCCGGCACTTCGCCATTGTGCTTTTCCAGCAAAATACGGCAGGTCTTAATGACATTTTCTGCTTTGCTGTTAAACAAGCCGATGGTTTTGATGTACTGTTTCACCCCTTCAACGCCAAGCTCCAGCATTGCTTTGGGCGTGTTTGCCACCGGGTAGAGTAGCGCGGTGGCTTTATTGACGCTGACATCGGTGGCCTGCGCAGAGAGCAGTACGGCGATCAACAGCTCAAATGGTGAGGTGAAATTCAGCTCGGTGGTCGGGTGCGGGTTGTTTTCCCGTAAACGGGTTAAAATTTCCAGTCGTTTTGCTTTATTCATTATGCCTTCCCGGGCGCGGCCTGAGTGCTGTCGTTTGCCGCAGTCGCCGCCGCTTCACGGCGTTTTTTCATCTTCTGATCGATAAGGTATTTCACCGCCAGCATCATGCCGAGGCCAATAAATGCGCCCGGCGGCAACATCGCCAGCAGGAATGGGGAATCGGTGTGGAATACTTCTATGCGTAGCGCTTTCGCCCAGCCGCCTAACAGCCCATCTGCGCCGTCAAACAGCGTACCGTTACCGAGGATCTCACGCAGGGAACCCAGTACGAACATGGCGCAGGTTGCGCCCATGCCAATAGAGAAGCCATCGAGTGCTGAAAGTGCCGGACCTTTTTTCGCTGCAAACGCTTCAGCACGACCGACCACGATACAGTTGGTAACGATCAGCGGAATAAAAATGCCCAGTGACTGGTAAAGACCGAACGCATAGGCGTTGATCAGCATTTGTACCGCGCTGACCACCGAGGCAATAATCATCACGTAAATCGGGATGCGGATCTCATCTGGTGTCCAGCGACGCAGGGTGGAAATAAACAGATTGGTCAGGGTTAACACCAGCGTTGTTGCCAGCCCCAGACCCAGTGCGTTGGTGGCGGTGGACGTCACCGCCAGCAGCGGACACATACCCAGCAGTTGTACCAGCGCAGAGTTGTTTTTCCACAGCCCCTGAACAATAACCTCTTTGACTTCGCTCATCGCTTACTCTCCACAACCCGGTAAACGGGAAAGCTGTTCCGGTAGTGTCATCGCGTACAGGCCGGTTCGTTTTACCGCGTTAACGACCGCGCGCGGCGTGATGGTCGCCCCGGTAAACTGATCAAAATCACCGCCATCTTTTTTCACCGCGAAATAGCCATCGGTCGCGCCGTCAATCCGCTTTCCGGCGAAGTGGGTGATCCAGTCGGAAATACGCAGCTCAATCTTATCGCCGAGACCCGGCGTTTCATGGTGCTCCGTCACGCGCACGCCCAGCACTGTGCCGCTAAAATCTGCGCCAACAAGCAGCTGGATGGCGCCTGAGTAACCGTCCGGTGCGGTCGCTTCAAGAACTGCGGCAACCGGCTTGTCATCTTTTTTGGCGATCCACACATGGTGTTGCCCTTTGCCAAGCGCCGGATCGCTGACCAGAAAACAGCTCTGTTGCAGCGAGTTATTATAGCTGTCGCCAGGGATCACCTGATCAAACAGCGCTTTTTGTTGCAGCGCAGCCTGGTCGGCAATGGTTGTTTTGGTCATTTGGTCTATTGCGGCGGTCAGGCCGGTAGAACCTGCGGCGAACAGCGCCAGCGTCACGCCATGTTTACGCATTGTCTTTAGCATGGCGGCTCCTTAACGATGCCCGTACACGCGCGGACGCGTGTAGTAATCAATCAACGGCACGGTAATATTTGCCAGTAATACGGCAAAGGCCACGCCATCCGGGTAGCCGCCATAACTGCGGATAAGCCACACCAGCACGCCCGCCAGCGCGCCAAAAATCAGACGGCCTTTGTTGGTGGTCGAGGCGGTAACCGGATCGGTCAGAATGAAAAACGCGCCCAGCATGGTTGCGCCAGAGAACAGATGCAATTGCGGCGCAGCCAGCGATTGCGGAGCGAAAATCCAGCCGAGTGCGGCACAAATCGCCAGCGTCAGCAGGAAGCTTACCGGGATATGCCAGCGAATGGTTTTTTGCCACAGCAGGAACAGACCACCGGCCAGATAACCGAGGTTGACCCACTGCCAGCCCGCACCGGCCAGCATGCCGCTATAGATGGGGGATTGCAGGATCTGCTCAACGCTGTGTCCGGCATGCAATGAAGTTTTAAAGGTGTCGAGCGGCGTCGCCTGGCTGACGCCATCAATACCAATGCGCAGCGTTTCCATATTTGCGCCAGCGGCAGTGTGACCGGTGAAAATCACCTGTAACGCATCCATAAAGCCTGGGACGGTACGTGCGATTTCATACGGCGGCAGCCAGCTGGTCATCTGCACCGGGAAGGAGATTAACAGCACCACATAGCCAATCATCGCCGGGTTAAACGGGTTGTGGCCTAAACCGCCGTAAAGCTGCTTGGCGATAACTACTGCGAACACAGTGCCAAGCACCACCATCCACCACGGGGCGAAAGAGGGAATACTGATAGCCAGCAGCAGACCGGTTACCAGGGCAGAGTTATCCGCCAGGATCGCGCTAACGTTCTGCTTGCGTAATTTCAGTATCAGCGCTTCGGCAGCCAGTGCGCTGATAATCGCGAGAATAATCTGTATCAGCGTCCCCCAACCGAAAAACCACAGTTGCGCAGCAATGCCCGGCACGGTCGCGAGCGTCACCAGCAGCATAATACGTGAGGTCTGGCGCTGGTTATGGGTGTAAGGGGAACTTGCGATTCTGAAAACCATTTAATCCTCGTTAACGGCTTGCTGTGCGGCCTTCTTCGCCTGAACACGGGCGATGGCTGCGGCGACTGCGGCTTTGCGCGGGTCGTCATTGGCTGCCTGCGCAAAAGACGAGACATCATCAGTTTGCGTGGCGGCTTGTACTTGTTCTAATTTGCGCGCTTTGGCACGGGCAATTGCCGCTTCAACGGCGGCTTTGCGCGGATCGACCGATGCAGATTCAGCTTGTTGTTGGGCTTCCACCTGCGGCTGCTCAGTGTTGGCTGCGGATCCTTCGGGCTGGCTTTGGGCGAGCTTACGCGCTTTAGCGCGGGCAATTGCCGCTCCAACCGCAGCTTTGCGCGGATCAACCGGTGCTGATTCAGCTTGTTGTTCGGCTTTCACCTGCGGTTGTTCAGCGTTGGCTGCGGATCCTTCGGGCTGGCTTTGGGCGAGCTTACGCGCTTTGGCGCGGGCAATTGCTGCTTCAACCGCAGCTTTGCGCGGATCGACCGGTGCAGGTTCAGCTTGTTGTTCGGCTTTCACCTGCGGCTGCTCAGCGTTTGCTGCGGGTTCAGCGGGCTGGCTCTGCGCGAGTTTGCGCGCTTTAGCGCGGGCAATTGCCGCTTCAACCGCAGCTTTGCGCGGATCGACCGGTGCAGATTCAGCTTGTTGTCCGGCTTCCACCTGCGGCTGCTCAGCGTTGGCTGCTGATCCTTCGGGCTGGCTTTGGGTGAGCTTACGCGCTTTGGCGCGGGCAATCGCCGCTTCAACGGCGGATTTGCGCGGATCAGCTGTTTCGTCCGTGGCGGCACTGTTTTCCGTCTGCAGCGCTTTTTCTGCCTGGCGGGCGCGTGCCTGCGCTTTGCGTGCTTCGCGCGCCGCAATCGCTTCGCTGTTATCGGGCTGGGCACCAGCCTGAATCACGATTGGCTGTGCGGCGGTCGTCTGTTTTTCGCGTACGCGCGCCAGCGCGGCATCAATCGCCTGCTGATCTTTTTTAGCGGCAGGTTGAACCGCAGCCTGTTTATGACGCTGCTGGCGGGCAATTTTTTCACGCTCAAGGCGAGCCTGGCGCGCTTCAAAGCGTGCTTTGGCTTCGGCGTTGCGTTTTTCTTCCTCGGCGATAGCGTAAATCTCTGCCTTCTCCTGTCGGAAATATTGCACCAGCGGAATATTACTTGGGCACACCCAGGCGCAGGCACCGCATTCGATGCAATCGGAAAGGTTATGCGCCGTTGCTTTGTCGTGCTGCTGGCCTTTGCTGAACCAGTAGAGTTGCTGAGGTAGCAAATCGGCCGGGCAGGCGTCAGCGCAGGCGCTGCAGCGAATGCAGCCTTTCTCTTCCTGCGGCTCGCCCATCTCGCTGGCGGAAGGCGCTAACAGGCAGTTGGTGATTTTGACTACTGGCACATCCAGCCACGGCAGCGTGAAGCCCATCAGTGGGCCGCCCATAATGACCAGTTGCTCAGCAGAAGGGCAGAAACCGGCGAAATCCAGCAGATGGCGCACCGGTGTTCCCAGACGCGCCCAGACATTGCCCGGTCGGGTAACCGCTTCACCGGTCACCGTGACAACGCGCTCCGTTAAAGGCTCGCCGTCGATAACCGCGCGTTTAACCGCATACGCGGTACCCACGTTTTGCATCAGAATACCGATATCCGACGAACGCCCGCCGTGCGGCACCTGCTTGCCGGTGAGGATCTGAGTAAGCTGTTTGGCACCGCCGGAAGGATATTTCGTCGGGATGACTTTCAACTGAATATCATGGCTGCCCGCCAGCACCGCACGCATCATCGAGATCGCCTGCGGTTTGTTATCTTCAATCCCGATAAGTACCTGACGTGGTTGAAGAATGTGCGCCAGAATGCGCACACCTTCCATAATTTGCGCCGCGCAGTCCTGCATTAAACGGTCATCGGCGGTGATATAGGGCTCGCATTCCGCAGCGTTAATAATCAGTGTGTCGATTTTATCGCCACCGCCTTGCAATTTTGCTGCGGTAGGGAAGCCCGCACCGCCAAGCCCCGCAACGCCGAACTGATGGATACGTTCAATTAACGCATCATAACTATGGGAACGGTAATCTGGCCAGCCGTCACGCTCGATCCAGCGATCTTCGCCATCCGCTTCAATAATCACGCTCATCTCAGGCAATGCAGAGGGGTGCGCGGTGGAGTGGGGCGCAATCGCGACCACGGTGCCGGACGTCGGCGCATGAACAGGTAACATACGGCCACGCCCGCGCGTCAGCGGCTGGCCGCGCAGCACCTTGTCACCCACGCGCACGCACAGTTCGCCTTCAGCGCCAAGGTGCTGCTTGAGAGGGATCACAAAGCGGTTCGCCAGCGGCAACTGGCGCAGCGGCGTACCGTTTGATTGGGTTTTCATTTCAGGCGGATGAATGCCGCCGTGAAAATCCCACAGTTTCTCTTTTCGGAAAGCGGAAAATAACTTAAGCATGGTGTTCCACAGGAATATTACGCACCGGAATGGACTGCAAATCCCATTTCCAGCTATGGGTGGTCGTTTCCACAGGACGCAGTTCGATGCACTGCGTCGGGCACGGATCCACACAAAGGTTACAGCCGGTGCACAGATCGCTCATCACCGTATGCATGGCGCGCGTTGCGCCGAGAATGGCGTCTACCGGGCAAGCCTGAATGCATTTTGTGCAACCAATACAATTGTTCTCATCGATTACCGCCAGCATACGCACAGGCTCAAGCGCTGCGGCATCGCCATCAATCGGTTGCGGATCGACATTCAGCAGCGCGGCGATTTTCAGCATCACCGCTTCGCCACCGGGGGCGCAGCGGTTAATTTTTTCACCCTGCAATCCGACCGCCTCAGCGTAGGGGCGACAGCCAGGGTAGCCGCACTGCCCACACTGGCTTTGCGGCAATAATTCATCCACGCGCTCAACGACCGGGTCATCCTCCACCGCAAAACGGCGGGAGGCATAACCCAGAATCACGCCAAACAGCAGCCCCAGCACGCTCAGTGCGGCAACGGCTATGGAAATCGCACTCATATTACAGTTTCACCAGACCACTAAAGCCCATAAAGGCCAGAGACATTAAGCCCGCAGTGATTAACGCAATCGCATTGCCGCGAAAAGGCGCGGGCACATCGGCAACGGCAAGGCGTTCGCGAATCGCGGCGAACAACACCATCACCAGGGAGAACCCTACGGCGGCGGCGAAGCCATACAACGCCGACTGCATGAAATTGTGCCCAAGGTTGATATTGAGCAGTGCCACGCCGAGCACCGCGCAGTTAGTGGTGATAAGCGGCAAGAAGATACCCAGCAGGCGATAGAGCGCCGGGCTGGTTTTGCGCACCACCATTTCGGTGAACTGCACCACCACGGCGATAATCAGGATAAACGCCAGCGTGCGCAGGTAGACTAAATCCAGCGGGATCAGCACCCATGTATCGATGAGCCAGGCGCAGATGGACGCCAGCGTCATCACGAAGGTGGTCGCCAGTCCCATGCCCATTGCGCTTTCCAGTTTTTTGGAAACGCCCATAAACGGACACAAGCCAAGAAACTTCACCAGCACGAAGTTGTTGACCAGTACCGTTCCGATAAATAGCAGCAGATAGTCTGTCATTATGTGGCCTGAAATAAAAAAAGCCGCCTATTATCGGTCAAACAGCACCGGGCGACAACAGGATAACTGTAAGGTTATTACGGATTAACAAAGGTCCTTTTCACGCGGCTTGAGCGCTTGAAATAGGGCACCATCAACGCAGCGGCAAGCAGCGGAAAGAGTAACTGACGCAGCGCCAGTTCATCGGTGACAGGAGCGAACGCAAAGGCTTTAACCGAGAGCAATACGCAAACCAAAAGCCAGATAATATAGTGCTTCGGCACGCTGCGGCGGCGTTTAAAAAAGGCGATAACCAGCCAGAAGGTATAATACCAGATGGCGATAGCGAAGGCGAAAGAGACGAACCACAGGATGGTTTGTTTCAGCGGTTGTGCGCCCAGCGCCGTTACCGACTGAGGTGTCATTAAGGCGGTAGCGTACAGCAATAATGCCAGCGAGGTGCTTAATAACGCGACCAGCAACCAGGCCAGAGGGCCGAGTAACCAGCCTCCGATTCTTTCTGCAGGAGTCGTTGTCATGCGTATTCCTCTGTTAAGGCATTAATGCTCTGAATGATTTCGCCGGGCGAGGAGTATAAAGCATTACACGACGAATGCCAGCGGCGTTACTGCACGTAGCGCCATACCGAGCGCGGAACGCACCCAATGTCAAACAGACGACCGCCAGAAACCAGTTCCGCCCGGCGATGATCGGCTGCGCGGTACATGTTGATAATTTCACCGCTGTCGGTCAGCGTGTAGTTGAGGTGATCAAACAATTTTTCCAGACTTTCAAGCGAACTGATTTTGCGGAATTTTAATAAATAGTCCTGAACGGTCATGTCGAGGGGTGTCCATATAATATGAAAGAGGCAGAAAATATACGCAGGCTAATTTTGTACGAATAATAAACATTATTACCCGAGCGTAAATAGCACAGGAATGGTCTGCCACAAAATTAAGAGTTTTCTTTTCAGGTGAAACCAGGCACCAGAACAGCACCCGGCTGTGAAGATTAACGCCCTTCGCCATGACTGGCAATAAACATATGACGCTGAGTTGCACTTTGCGCGTTTTACAGCGGCGATTATTTCTTTTGCGCCGCGACGTTCTGTTCAGGGGGCTGATAATTATCGATATGGCTGGCAAAAACCAAAAGAATGGTCGATACGCCGAGTACCACCCAGCCCATTAATTCAATAATCCGATTGAAAATACCGGCCATACTTTTACTACTCCCTGATGTTTACTTTTGTCTGCGGCTGTCGATAAAAATCGGTGCCTGGTTGCAGATTTAAGCAGATTTTTTAGGCAGAAACCAGGGCTGAGCACGCTAAATTCATTCGTTTCGCTAATGGGTTACTGAAGCGGTTGTCGCCACCTGGCAGATGGTGTGAAATAGACGTTCCAATAAGGAGAGACCACTCTATGAGCGATAATGTCCGTGTCGGATTAATAGGTTATGGCTACGCCAGCAAAACATTTCATGCGCCGTTGATTGCCGGAACGGCGGGAATGGAGCTGGCCGCGATTTCCAGCAGTGACGAATCGAAAGTAAAAGCGGATTGGCCAGCCGTGCCGGTTGTCTCTGAGCCGAAGCATCTGTTTAACGATCCGTCGATTGACCTGATTGTTATCCCCACGCCGAACGATACCCATTTTCCGCTGGCCAAAGCGGCGCAGGAAGCAGGCAAACATGTGGTGGTGGACAAACCCTTTACGGTGACACTGTCACAATCTCGTGAGCTGGACGCGCTGGCGCGTAGCCTCGGACGTGTGTTGTCGGTGTTCCATAACCGCCGTTGGGACAGTGATTTTCTGACGCTCAAAGCCTTGCTGGCTGACGGCGCGCTGGGCGAAGTGGCTTATTTCGAATCGCATTTTGACCGTTTCCGTCCGCAGGTGCGTAACCGCTGGCGCGAGCAAGGCGGGCCCGGCAGCGGCATCTGGTATGATTTGGCACCGCATCTGCTCGATCAGGCGGTTAACCTCTTCGGATTACCGGTATCACTGACGGTAGATCTGGCGCAGTTACGCCCTGGTGCGCAATCCACAGACTATTTTCACGCGGTGCTTGCCTACCCGCAGCGGCGCGTTGTGCTGCATGGCACCATGCTGGCCGCCGCAGAATCGGCCCGTTATATCGTACATGGCTCGCGCGGCAGTTATGTGAAATATGGGCTGGACCCGCAGGAAGAGTGCCTGAAAAGCGGCGCGCGGCTGCCGCAAGCCGACTGGGGTTATGACATGCGCGACGGCGTATTAACCCGCGTTGACGGTGAAGATCGTACGGAAGAGAACTGGCTGACGCTACCAGGCAACTATCCGGCCTATTACGCGGCCATTCGCGATGCGCTGAACGGCGTGGGGGAAAACCCGGTTCCGGCCAGCCAGGCGATCCAGATAATGGAGTTGATTGAGCTGGGCATTGAATCTGCAAAACATCGTTCTACGCTGAGTCTGACCTGAAAAATTACCGCTCACGCAGTGTCGTGAGCGGTTTTCTTCTTCCTTCTTATGCCTTCGCAACACTGTCGCGCAGCGCTTGTTTTTCCTCTGCGCTGAGGAACGCCATTTCCAGGCCGTTAATCTGTGCCTGACGGATCTGCTCGCGGCTCAGCCCGGCAGCCGGGGCGGCAACCTGATATTCATGACCAATCTCGACACCTTGTACCGCCGGATCGTCGGTATTGATGCTCGCCAGGATGCCATGTTCAAGGAAGGTCTTCAGCGGATGGCGGGCAAGTGACGGTACGGTGCTGGTCTGAATATTCGAGGTCAGACAGGATTCAATACCAATCCGCTGTTCAGCAAGGAAATCCATCAGCGCGGCATCTTCAATCGCTTTCACGCCGTGTCCGATTCGTACGGCGCCGAGTTCACGAATCGCCTGCCAGATGCTTTCCGGACCGGCGGCTTCGCCCGCATGAACCGTAATCTGCCAGCCCGCATCACGTGCGCGGTTAAAATGTGAAAGGAAAAGGCTGCCGGGGAAACCCAGTTCATCACCGGCCAGATCCAGCGCGGTAATGCCGTCACGGTGCGCCAGCAGCGCATCGAGTTCCTGTAAACATGCGGCCTCGCCGAAGGTACGGCTCATAATGCCGATTAAGCGCGCCTGTACGTTGAAATCACGGCTCCCGTCGCGTACACCGGCAATCACCGCTTCCACAACGCCCGCTACCGGCAGGTTATGGGTCATCGCCATGTAACCAGGCGAAAAGCGCAGTTCAACGTAGTGCAACCCGTTCAGCGCCGCGTCTTGCATGTTTTCGTAAGCGACGCGGCGACAGGCATCCAGCGACGCCAGCACTTTGACACCCCAGTCGAGTTTTGCGAGGAAGCTGACCAAATCCGGTTCATTAGAGGTGACCTGAACATGCGGACGCAGGGCTTCAAGGGTTTGTGCAGGCAGGGGCAGATTGTACTGGCGGCCAAGATCCAGAATCGTTTGTGCACGGATGTTTCCGTCGAGATGGCGATGAATATCAGTTAACGGCAGGTTGGGATCAATCATGGTCGCACTCTTATTTTAAGAAAGTGCTCGCCATTATAGAGACAAAAGGCGGTAAAAAGCTATCTTGCGCAACCCGGATGGCGAGTTGCGCAAATATTGGCTTAATGAAGCGACGCTAAGGCCGCGATTAATCTCTTCACGCCTTGCTCGAGTTTTACCCGTGGGCAACCGACATTCAGGCGCACAAACCCCCGGCCTTCCGCGCCGTAAGTATCGCCGCGCATAATGGCCACGTTTTGCTCCTCGATCAGCGCTTTTTGCAGCGCGGAATCATCAATCCCTAACGGGCGCAAATCTATCCAGGCCAGATAGGTGGATTCCGGCACTTGCCAGTTCAGCGCCGGAAAGGCGTTATTCAGGCGCTCTGCCAGATAAACCAGATTGGCGCGCAGGTAAGCACGAAGCGCATCCAGCCAGGGCGCGCCGTCGCGGTAAGCGGCGATATGGGCAACGATCGATAGCACTGCCGGCGAGGAGAGACCGTTGCTGTTTTTCAGCGCCTCCAGCCAGCCATTGCGCGACGGTGCATCATCAATAAGCCCCCATGCGCCGGTCAGTGCGGGAATGTTGAAGCTTTTCGATGCCGAACTAAACAGCGCCCACGGCCCGCGTGCAACCGCGCTCCAGGGAATGTGCGGTCGGCTGCTCCAGACCATATCCATATGAATTTCATCGCTTATCACTCTCACGTTATGGCGTTCACACAGTGCTGCCATGGTTTCCAGTTCATGGCGAGTCCACACTTTGCCGGTCGGGTTTTGCGGGCTGCACAGCAGCAGGATTTTACTCTCCGGTCTTGCCAGCACGGCGTCGAGCTGCGCCATATCGCAAAACCAACCTGCATTGTTGTGTTGTAGCGGCACGGCCAGCAACTGCCGCTGATTCCCCTGAATGGCTTTATAAAACGCGTCGTACGCCGGGGTATGAACCACGATGCCATCGCCCGGCTGCGACCACTGGCGGATCATTTCGGCAATCATCCAGATAACCGACGGGCCATAAACAATGCTTTCAGCGTCAATCTGCGTAGTAAAGCGGCTGGTCATCCAGTGCGAGATGGCACCCAGAAATTCCTCGTTTTTCCAGCGGCTGTAACCCAGCACACCATGGGTAAGCCGCTGTTGTAGCGCGTCAATTACGCACGGTGCGGTGGCAAAATCCATGTCGGAAATCGTGAAAGGGAGTAAGTCCGCGCGGCCAAAGCGATCGGCAACATAATCCCACTGCGTACACCAAGTGCCGTGGCGGTCAATGGGGGTGGAGAAATCGAACGTATCCCTGGTCATTTTTATTCCGCCTCCACCGGGGTGCCAAATTGTTGCGCCTTGATGAGCTGCGCCATTTCATCTTTTACCGACTGAACCTGTGGCCCAATTACCACTTGCAGGTCATGTTCATTCACTTTGATAACGCCAATCGCACGGTTGGCCTTGAGGGCGTCAACATTGACGTTATCCATCGCATTCACCGACAGGCGTAAGCGGGTAATGCAGTTATCCAGCGTTGCGACGTTATCCGCTCCGCCGAGTGCGTCGAGCAGGGCAGGAACGTCATAACCGGATTTGCCCGTCACACCTTGCGTTGCGGCGTCTGCGCTTTCCGCCACTGTGTTGTCGCGCCCCGGTGTTTTCAGGTCGAAATGGGTGATAGCGAAACGGAATAAGGCGTAGTAAACGGCGAACCAGATGGCGGCAACCAGCGGTACCAGATACCACTTTGTTGCCAAACCGTGCAGCACGCCGAAGACAATGAAATCAATCACATTGCCGTCCGTGTTGCCGATCGTCACGCCGAGCACGGCCATCACGGTAAAGCCCAGGCCGGTGAGCACGGCATGAATTAAATAGAGCACCGGGGCGACAAACAGGAACAGGAATTCGATCGGTTCGGTCGTACCGCCCACCACGCAGGCAATCACGCCGGAAATCATCAAGCCTTTTATTTTATGGCGATTTTCAGGCCGTGCGCAGTGGTACATCGCCAGCGCCGCGCCGGGTAAGCCGCCGAGGAAAGCGGGCATCTTGCCTTGTGAGAGAAAACGCGTCGCGCTTTCAGCGAAACCGTGTGTTTGCGGGCAGTTAAGCTGCGCCTGGAAAATGGTCAATGCGCCGCTGACGCTGTGTCCGCAAACCTCCATCGTTCCGCCAGCTTCAGTAAAACGGATCAACGCCACCAGAATATGTTGCAGACCAAAGGGCAGCAGCAGGCGTTCGCCAGTGCCGAAAATCATCGGCCCGAAATCTCCGGCGCGATCGATAATGTGCCCCAGGCCGCTAATCGCCATGGCAAACCACGGCCAGACCAGCGGGATCGCAAGCCCCACTACGCCCATCACGACACTGGTGACAATCGGCACCGAGCGCGTACCGCCGAAAAAGGCCAGCGCGTCCGGCAGGCGCAGGGTGTGAAAGCGTTCATGTAAACGCCAGATAATAATCCCGGCAATCACCGCGCCGAGGATCCCGGTATCAATGGACTGGATGCCGAGCACATTCTGCACGTTATGCGCTTTGAGCAGTGACGCATCGTTAGTGGGCAATATGCCCTGCGCGGTGAGCCAGAAATTCACCGCCAGGTTCATCACCGCATAGCCGACAAAACCAGAAAAAGCCGCCACGCCCTTATCTTCACGCGCCAGTCCCAGTGGAATCGCGATACAGAACATCACCGGCAGGAAACTGAACGCGAACGAGCCAATTTTGTTCATCCAGATAAAAATGGCCTGCAGCAGCGGATGGCTTAACACCGGCAGCAGTGTTATCACATCGCGGCTGCTCAGCGAGCTGCCAATGCCGAGCATAATGCCGCAAAACGACAGCAGCGCGACGGGCAGCATAAAGGTTTTACCGAGCTGCTGGAAAAATGCCCACAGGTTCGCTTTTTGCGCGGTTTTCCCCGCCATAACCTCTCCTTACGTAAAAAGAATGCTCTGGCGGATGCGCAGAGCGCAGACGGTTTTATCAGTTTTTGTCGCGCAAAAAACGCGAGCCGGTAACGGGGTTGTCGTTTTCGGATTCCGGCAAGATGACCGACCAGAAAATAAAAAGCCCTCGAAAGGGGCTGAAAATTACTGCTGCGGTACTGCCGGAACAGGTGGTGTCGCGTCGTCCGGTTGGGCAGGCTGTAGCCCTGGCATACCAAACATCCCGACAAATTGCTCGAGCGGCATTTTTTCGCCATTCAGCGTCACCTGGCCGTTCGCATATTGCAGGCTGGTGAGGATGCTGTTGTTTTCCACGGTAGTGATGCGGAACATCTGGCCCATCGCCGCCAGGCCTTTCACCTGCTGGCTTGCCAGTTTCGCCGCGTCCTCTTGTTGATAGCCTTCAAGTTTTGCCACCTGAGTCATCATTTCGGTGGCCATATCCAGCGGGATCGTCAGCTTGCTGTCGAGGGATTTCACCGTGCGGTCAACTTGCTCGGCCAGCGTTTGCGGCGTGCCGGTTGCGGTTGACGGATCTTTCAGGAACAGGGACAGATTAAAGGTCGCTTCGCCTTTGGCGTTTTTCCAGCTTAACGGCGCAACGGTCAACACGGGTTCACCTTTCAGCAACAGCGGAACAATGCTGAGGAACGCTTCGGTGGCTTTCTGCTGGTAGAGTTCCGGGTTCTGCGCGATATCCGGCTGTGCCATTAAGGCACGGATTTGCGCGTCGTACTGCTCGCTGGCCTGGTGCCAGGCTTTGCCGTCAATCTGGCCCACTTTCAGCGTCAGTTTTCCGCTGCCGAGATCCTGGCCCTGCACCTTCAGGCTGTTCAGGGCGTAATCCAACTGGCTGTTGAGGCTCTTTTTGTCATCCGCAACCTCAGATTTTGCGGTTAAGTTCATGCCTTCGAGCAGCGCCATCTCTTTATTTTCAATAGAAATCGCGAGCTTATCGAGGCTCATCTTCTGGTTGCCGGTACGCTCATCAAAGCTGGACATCTCGCTGGAACCGTCAGTTTTCAGGTTATTGAACGAGAGCTGCACTTTCTGCCCATACTCATTCACCGTATCCACCAGGCCGCTTTCGGCTTCGCCGCTCAGCGCCAGAGCGTTACCTTGGCTGTCCGCGCTGAAGCGGAAATGACCGCCGCTAAAGGCAACTTTGTCGCCGTCTTTTTCTGAATTCAGCGGGCTCAGCGTGACATCCGTGCGGGTATCGCCGCTATAGCCAATGCGGGTGTCAGCAGAGAAGGGCGCCTGTCCTTTGGCAATATCAAACAGCCCTTTTGTCACTTCGTTATTGACCAGTTGCGTATGCACGGAAGCCATCGCAGGCGTCAGGCTAAAGGTTTTAAGCTGCGCCAGCGGGAAGGGGCCATGATCGACCGTCTCATGCAGAACAATGGCTTGCCCCGGCTTCAGCCACGTATTGGTGCTGCCGGCGAGCGGTTTAATATTCAAGGTTAACTGGCTGGAAAAGAGGCCGCGCTGGTAATCCTGCGCAGAGAGCTCAATATTGGCCTCCGGCGCATTGCGCTTAATTTGCGCATTCGCCTGGCTGACCATCTCCGCCAGACGACCTTCAAGTTGTTTGCCGGTGTACCAGGCTCCGCCCGTCCAGACGATACCGAGCGCGACGATAATCCCTGCGGCAACCCACGTTTTTTTCATAATATTTATCCCTAAAAAAGAAACCAGGCGGTTAACGCCGCCTGGATGTCGAGTGATGTGCCTTCAAGCTTAGCAATCCTTGCTAAAAAGTTCAGTAACTTACTCTCACTTATTAAACACTCGCGCCACGCGACCGGTGCCGCTTACGCCAACAGGCGATTCGTCGGCGGCAATAAACGCCGATTCACCCGCTTTCAGCACTAATTGCTGGCTCGCTTTGCTGAGCACCGCTTCGCCTTCCACACAGAAGACAATGGCCGCGCTCTGTTGCGCCAGTTGGGTTTCCTTGCTGCTGAGATCGTGCAGGGAGAACGCAAAATCGTCTACCGGGATCGGGAAATCCAGCGCTGCACCGTGCTGCGTCGGTTGCGTCAGCAGCTCGCTGGCGGGTTTCGGCGTGAATTTTACGTTCGCTACCAGTTCCGGGATGTCGATGTATTTCGGTGTCAGCCCGGCGCGCAGGACGTTGTCGGAGTTCGCCATCACTTCCAGCGCCACGCCTTGCAGGTAGGCATGCGGGGTTTCGGCAAACAGGAACATCGCTTCGCCTGGGTTCAGTTTCACCACGTTCAGCAACAGCGGAGAGAAGAGGCCGCTGTCATCCGGGTAGAACTCGCTAATCAGGCGAATGGTCTGCCACGGTTCGCCGGAGTGATTGCCAAGCGCCGATTTCAACACCGCCAGCGCGCGGGATTTCTCCTCGCCTTGCATATTGAGCAGCGCGGCAAAAAGCTCGCTCAGGCGCTCTGCGCCAGGCGCTTGCAGGAAATGGGCGATAGCCGGATGTGCGCCCGCCACCGGTTGCAGCAGGGAAACAATGTCGGAAAACTCGCGAAAGGCGTTCATCGCAAGGAACGGCGTCAGGGCAAACACCAGCTCCGGCTTGTGGTTCGGATCTTTGTAGTTGCGCTCTGCGGCGTCCAGCGGAATACCTGCGGCGTTCTCTTTGGCAAAGCCTGTCTCGGAGTTTTTCTTGTTGGGATGCACCTGAATCGACAGCGGCTGGTCAGCGCATAACACTTTAAACAGAAACGGTAATTCGCCAAAACGATTCGCCACTGCGCTGCCCAGCAGGCGGGTTTTATCCTGATCAATCACCTCACGCAACGCACGGGTCTGGCCGCTGGCATCCTGCACCTTTGAGCTGCTCTTCGGGTGCGCGCCCATCCACAATTCTGCCATCGGCAGATTGTCAGGATTGGCAATGCCGTAGAGATCCGTTAATGCCGTTTTACTTCCCCAGGCGTAGTTCTGCACGGAGTTGATGAGTTTTTGCATTATCAAGCCCTTTCTCATTAATGAAATTATGGCGTTATTAAAGCAACAAAGCCGACGGAAGTAACCTGCGAGGGTAAAAAGTCGTACTAGTCTCAGTTTTTGTTAAAAAATTGTGTAGGATATGGCGACTCGCTTTAACACAGGCAGATGGATTGACTGCCTGAACAATAACCAGATCAGCCGTAAGTGAGAGAACAATGTCGAACAAACCCTTCTATTATCAGGATCCTTTCCCGCTCGGAAAGGATGACACCGAATACTACCTGCTCAGCCGCGACTATGTTTCTGTGGCTGAGTTCGAAGGCCAGCAGATCCTGAAAGTGGATCCGCAAGCGCTGACGCTGCTGGCGCAACACGCTTTCCACGACGCCTCATTTTTACTGCGCCCGGCGCACCAGCAGCAGGTCGCCGATATCCTTGCCGATCCCGAAGCCAGTGAAAACGACAAATATGTCGCCCTGCAATTCCTGCGCAACTCCGACATTGCCGCGAAAGGTATTCTGCCGACCTGCCAGGATACCGGCACGGCGATCATCATGGGCAAGAAAGGCCAGCGCGTCTGGACCGGTGGCGGGGATGAAGCGGCGCTGGCACGCGGTGTTTACAACACCTACACCGAAGAGAACCTGCGCTATTCGCAAAACGCCCCGCTGGATATGTACAAAGAGGTGAATACCGGTACCAACCTGCCAGCGCAGATCGACCTCTACAGTGTTGACGGCGATGAATACAAATTCCTCTGTATCGCCAAAGGCGGCGGCTCGGCGAATAAGACCTACCTGTTTCAGGAAACCAAGGCGCTGATCACCCCGGCGAAGCTGAAAAACTATCTGGTTGAGAAGATGCGCACCCTCGGTACGGCGGCTTGTCCGCCTTACCATGTCGCGTTTGTGATTGGCGGTACATCGGCGGAAGCGACGCTGAAAACGGTCAAACTTGCCTCCACCAAATATTATGACGCGCTGCCAACTGAAGGTAATGAGCACGGACAGGCGTTCCGCGACGTGCAACTGGAGCAAGAGCTGCTGGTGGAAGCGCAGAATCTCGGTCTTGGCGCGCAGTTTGGCGGGAAATATTTCGCTCACGACATTCGCGTGATCCGTCTGCCGCGTCATGGCGCATCGTGCCCGGTCGGCATGGGCGTTTCCTGTTCTGCCGATCGCAACATTAAAGGTAAAATCAACCGCGATGGTATCTGGCTGGAACGTTTAGAGCAGAACCCGGGCAAATACATTCCGGAAGCGCTGCGCGAGGCCGGTGAAGGCGAAGCGGTGAAAGTGGATCTTAACCGCCCGATGAAAGCGATCCTCGAACAGCTTTCGCAGTACCCGGTCTCTACGCGCTTGTCGCTTACCGGCACGATTATCGTTGCGCGCGATATCGCCCACGCGAAGCTCAAAGAGCTGATGGACAGCGGCGAGCATCTGCCGCAGTACATTAAAGATCACCCGATTTACTACGCTGGTCCGGCAAAAACACCGGAAGGTTATGCCTCCGGTTCGCTGGGGCCGACCACCGCCGGGCGTATGGATTCTTATGTTGATCAACTGCAATCGCAGGGCGGCAGCATGATCATGCTGGCGAAAGGCAACCGCAGCCAGCAGGTGACGGATGCCTGCCATAAACACGGTGGTTTTTATCTCGGCAGCATTGGCGGCCCGGCGGCGATCTTGGCGCAGAACAGTATCAAAAGCCTTGAGTGTGTCGCTTATCCGGAACTCGGAATGGAAGCTATCTGGAAAATTGAAGTGGAAGATTTCCCGGCGTTTATCCTTGTGGATGACAAAGGCAACGACTTCTTCCAGCAAATTCAATCCGGCCAGTGTGCCCGCTGCGTTAAATAGTATTGACCGCCCTTCGGGGCGGTTTTTTTAAGCACAAAGCAGTAAACAACATTATAAAAAGCATCAATACTTTTACTTGTTTGCAGGTGAGCAATGTCGCAACCCAATATCACTTTGTAACCAAGGAGAGAGTCATGGCAACGTATCGCAGTGAGAAAGATTCGATGGGCGCAATCGACGTCCCAGCAGACAAACTGTGGGGGGCGCAAACCCAGCGGTCGCTTGAGCACTTCCGTATCTCAACGGAAAAAATGCCGGTCTCACTGATCCACGCACTGGCGCTGACCAAACGCGCAGCGGCGAAAGTTAATCAGGATTTGGGGCTGCTGCCCGAAGAGAAAGCGCGCGCGATCATCGCGGCGGCGGATGAAGTGCTGGCTGGTCAACATCCTGATGAGTTTCCGCTCGCTATCTGGCAGACCGGCTCCGGTACGCAGAGCAATATGAACATGAACGAGGTGCTGGCCAACCGCGGTAGCGAAATCCTCGGCGGTGTGCGCGGCATGGAGCGCAAGATCCATCCCAATGACGACGTGAATAAAAGCCAGAGTTCAAATGATGTTTTCCCGACGGCGATGCATGTCGCGGCGGTGATTGGCGTGCGTGAGCAACTGATCCCGCAGTTACAGGTACTAAAAAAGACGCTTAATGAGAAAGCCATCGCGTTTGCCGGTATTGTCAAAATCGGCCGTACCCATTTGCAGGACGCGACGCCGCTGACGCTGGGCCAGGAGATCTCCGGCTGGGTGGCGATGCTTGAACATAACCTTAAACATATCGAACAGAGCTTGCCGCACCTGAGCGAACTGGCGCTGGGCGGCACCGCCGTGGGCACCGGGCTGAATACGCACCCGGAATACGCCGTGCGCGTGGCCCAAGAGCTGGCCAGCTTTACCGGGCAACCGTTTATTACCGCGCCCAATAAATTTGAAGCGCTGGCGACCTGCGATGCACTGGTGCATGCGCATGGCGCGCTGAAAGGGCTGGCCTCTTCATTAATGAAAATCGCTAACGATGTGCGCTGGCTCGCCTCTGGCCCGCGTTGTGGTATTGGTGAAATTGCGATCCCGGAAAACGAACCGGGCAGTTCGATCATGCCGGGTAAAGTTAACCCCACGCAGTGCGAAGCAATGACGATGTTATGCAGCCAGGTGCTGGGCAATGATGTCGCGGTGAATATTGGCGGCGCGTCTGGCAACTTTGAGTTGAACGTTTTCCGCCCGATGGTAATCCATAACTTCCTGCAATCGGTACGTCTGCTGGCGGACGGGATGGAGAGCTTTAACGAGCATTGCGCCGTGGGGATTGAACCTAACCGCGAGCGTATTGATCAACTGCTCAATGAGTCTTTGATGCTGGTGACCGCCCTGAATACCCATATCGGCTACGACAAGGCAGCGGAAATTGCCAAAAAAGCGCACAAAGAGGGGCTGACGCTGAAAGCCTCTGCGCTGGCGCTCGGCTACCTGACGGAAGCCGAGTTTGACAACTGGGTGCGTCCGGAATCAATGGTTGGCAGTTTGAAACAGGCTTAACCCGCCAGATACAGGTGCAGCCGCGGGATGATCAGCGTCAGCGGCTGCGCCTGTGGTTTATAGCGGTGTTGAATAGTTTCCGCGTTGTAATCCATCAACTCGCCAATATCCGGGACGGTTCCGCCATTCTCTTCTGAAATCAGCGTGATAAGCGGTGTCGGGCAGGCATATTGCACCTGTTTTTGTAAACCGGCATACCAGACGCGGGCAATGGGCTGCACTTTCACCGGGCGTTTGATTTTAAGCCGTGCCTGTTTTGGCAGGGCGGCGATATCGTTGTACTCCTGCTCAATGCGCCCCAGCCACTCTTCACGCGTCCACGCAGAGACGGCGCGCGGGGATTTCAGGCTCTTTTCCAGTTGCGCCAGCACCTCATCGCGAGTGAGGTTTTTAATAATATGCTTATTCGCCCAGCCAAAACGGATGGTTGCCGGTGCGCGAATAGCCGTTAGTGTCCGGTAAGCATTTAAGGTGATAAGCCCCGGCAGGTGGCGATGCACCCATTCAAACCGGGCTGCGGGAGCCAGCTCCGATTCCTGGGTGACAATCCGCTCAAAGGCTAATTTCAGCGCGTTCACCGTACTGATGCGGTCGGTCAGCGCGCTAAGCGTCGCCTCATTTGCCTGATAGCAGATAACGCCCGGAAGCCGCACGGCGGCTTTACTACTGCGGTTTTCCGACTGCTGCTGAATAAAGAGATGGGTGTAATGCTTATGGGCAAGCTCTGCCGCCCGCTGACCAAGATGTTGCTCGACATGAATCGCGGCAAGCGGGTTGTGTTCCGCGCCTTTGGGCACATCCGGCAGGCTAAATACGCGCGCGGTCATTAACCGGCAACCCGCTAACTCGGTTTTTAGCGCTGCCAGTTCATGTTCAAGTTGCCGGAAGGTGGTATTCAGGCGTTCGATCAAATCTAAGGCCGCCATATTGCACTCCATTAGTTACAACATACTTGTGTTTATAGCACAGTCGCCGGGATTCGGCCACTGTGCGATTAATGGTCAGGAGGGCAAAACAATGTGGTGGTAAATTGGCCAGTGGAAAGAAAATTTCGCGCCGCCCAGTTCGCTCTGCGCGCAACTGACTTCGCCGCCGAAAGCCTGCGCGATGGAATGCACAATCGCCAGCCCTAACCCGCATCCGCCGGTTGCGCGGTCGCGGCTGGGATCGAGGCGAACAAAGGGCTCAAACACGCGTTCGCGCTCTTCGGGCGCAATACCGGGTCCATCATCTTCAACGATCATGCGAGCCTGTGCGCCTTCGTGTTGTAAGGTGACTTTTATCGTTTGCTGGCTGTAGCGCAGGGCGTTATTCACCAGATTATCCAGAACGCGCTCCATCAGACGCATATCCAGCGCGCCATAATCTTCACCCGGTGTTGTTGCCAGCAAAAAGGTATGCTGCGGGTTCATGCTGCGCGCATCGTCAAGGTAACTGCTGAACCACGCGGGTAGATCCGGCGAGGTGAGTTTCAGCTCGGTCTGCGGGCGATCGAGACGGGCGTAAGTCAGCAACTCTTCAATCAGCGCTTCCAGTTGCCCGATATCGCGATTTAACGCCGCATGCTCGGTTTCGCTGAGATTTTCACTCATCTCCAGCCGGTAACGCAGCCTGACCAGCGGCGTGCGCAGTTCGTGGGCGATGCCGTCTATAAGATGCTTTTTACTGGCGATCAGCGCGTTGATATTGTCCGCCATCTGGTTAAAGGCGATGCCGAGCCGTTCAAAACTCGAGGCACTGTCAAAATGAATGCGCTCTTCTAAATGCCCCTCGCCGAAGCGTTGTGCTGCCGATTCAAGCCGCAACATCTCCTGCCAGTGCGGGCGCATCCAGATAAATACCGGGAAGGCGAGAGAGATAGCAATTAGCGCCATTAATCCCATATCCAGCAACCGCGTTTCATGCAGGAAAAAGAGATACGGCACCGGGCCGACCGCCAAAACATAATGGCTGCGGGGAATACGCTGGATGAAAGTGTATTCCGAATCAAGCGCCACAATATCACCTTCACGCAGCCGCTGTGCCGGGCGCGGTTCCAGCGTGTATTTGCTCATCGGCTCAATGCGCAGATTAAACGACAGATTGAGATCCAGCTCCTTCAGAGTTCTGGCCCATTGATTGGGCGGGATCTCGCGCAACTCGCTACGCATCAGGTACAGCGAGCTTTTCATCAGGTCGTCAAGGGACTGGCGGCCAGCGCGCTCGGCGGTGAATTTATACACCAGACCCACCAGCATCGTCATGACCAGAAAGCAGACGAACAGCAAAAGGTAAAACTGGACGAACAGCTTTTTCATAGCGACACCTGGTTGTGCGTTTTAGTTGTCCCACGCATGCGGGGCGAACAGATAGCCTTTGTTGCGAACGGTTTTAATCCGGTAAGGTTCCGTTGCGCTGTCGAGCAGTTTTTTACGCAGACGGGAAATCGCCACATCAACGCTGCGATCCATGCCATCGTAGCTTACACCACGCAAGTTCTTCAGCAGCGCATCGCGGTCCATAATCTGTCCGGCGTGCGTCGCTAATTCCCACAGCAATTCGAAATCGGCGGTGGAGAGGGCGACTTGTTGCCCGGCCAGCAGTACCTGGCGGTTAACCGGATCGATAGATAAGGTGCCAAAGCTGATCGTTTTATGCTGTTTCAGCGAGGGAGTGGCGGGTTCGGCCACGGTATTCACACTGACGCGCTGGCGCAAATGCAAACGCAGTCGCGCCAGCAATACGGCGGGCGGCGTGGTTTTCAGAATGTAGTCGTTGGCGCCCATCTCCAGTGAAAGAATGTGGTTCATATCACTGTCCAGCGAGGTGAGCAGCACAATCGGGCCGTTCCACTGGTTACGCAAGTCGCGGCACAAGGTCATGCCATCTTTGCCGGGCAGCATAATATCCAGCAGCACCAGTTCGGGTTTTTCGCGGGCGATCACCTCTTCGGCGCGATCGCCACGGGGTTCGACAATGACGTCCATATCGTGTTTGCCCAGATAAGCGGCAATCAGTGAGCCCACTTCCGGGTCATCTTCCACAAAAACGATCTTATTCATAAGCCATCGCGATTGTTCAAAAACGTCAACATACACCGCCTTGCTATAAGCTGCCATTAATCTTTTCTAAACGAAGAGGCTTCCGTTATGCTGTAGGTCGTTGTTGTTGCAGTGATAAAGGGAAAATCATGGGGTTGGTGATTAAAGCAGCTATCGGGGCGCTGGTGGTGGTGTTGATTGGTCTGTTAGCCAAAACGAAAAATTACTATATTGCCGGGTTAATCCCGTTATTTCCCACTTTCGCGCTGATTGCGCACTATATTGTCGCCACCGAGCGTGGCATTGAGGCGCTGCGCACCACGATCGTGTTCGGCATGTGGGCGATTATTCCCTATTTTATCTATTTACTGTCGCTCTGGTATTTCACCGGTTTGATGCGGGTCTGGCCGGCGCTGGGCTGTGCGGTTATTTGCTGGAGCCTCAGCGCCTGGCTGATAATTTATTGCTGGAGCCGCCTGCACTAGCGCATCAGCATCCAGGTGGCGGGAACGGCGGCGATTAACAAGGCGCCAATCAGCGCTTTTTCATGCTGTTTGAGCATTTCCGTCATCTCATGTGTGCGACGTGCATACATAAACACCAGCAGCCCCGGTGCGTAGAGCACCACCGACAGCAATAAATGCATCGGACCGGATGCATACAGCAGCCACAAGCCATATACGCAAGCGCCAATCGCCACCGCCTGGTGCAAAGGACGCTGCGCGATTTTCCACAGGAACGCGCCGACGAGGAAGTAGGGCACCAGAATCATCTCTGACGCGATGGTCAGCAGCGTGTTGTAATCCGAACCGGTGAGCCAGATAAGCACCAGGCAAACCTGCACGCTGATATTGGTCAGCCATAAAGAGGCAGCAGGCGCGTTGTTTTTATTCTGCCGTGCGAAGATCTTCGGGAACGCTTTATGCGTCGCGGCCAGTAACGGCACTTCCGCCGCCATAATCGTCCAGCTCAGGTACGCGCCGCAGACGGAGACAATCAAACCCGCCGCAATAATGACTTCGCCCCAGCTCCCCAGCAGTTTCACCATCAGACCGGCCATGGACGGATTACGCATTTCCGCCAGTTCCGGGCGGGCGACAACGCCGAGCGAAAGCAGGGTAACCAGCAGGTAGACGGTCAGCGCTGCCAGCACGGCGAGCAGAGTGGCGCGGCCAACATCGTGCTTATTGCGCGCCCGGGCAGAAACCACAACTGCGCCTTCGACCCCAATAAATACCCACAGGGTGATCAGCATGGTGTTTTTCACCTGTTCCCATACCGGAACGCCCAGCGCGATGCCGCTGAAATCAAGGCGGAATTTGTCGAGGTTAAAGGCGAGCGCCGCCAGCACAATAAACAGCCCGAGCGGCACCAGTTTCGCCAGCGTCGCTGCCAGATTGATACTCGCCGCGGTTTGTACGCCGCGCAGAACCAGCGCATGCACAATCCACAATAGTGCGGATGCGCCAACAATCGACTGCCAGGTGTTGCCATCGCCGAACAGGCGCAACGACGGTGTATCGGTAAAGAAACTCAGGGCGGAAAAGACGATAACCAGATAGGAGACGTTAGCGATAACCGCACACAGCCAGTAGCCCCAGGCCGAACAAAAGCCAATCAGTTCACCAAAACCTTCGCGGGCGTAAGTGAATATGCCGCCATCAAGGTCCGGGCGAATACGGGTCAGGATCAGCATGGCAAAAGCGAGCAATAAAATTCCCGCCCCGGTGATCATCCAGCCAATGATCAGCGCCGCCGGGCTGGCAACTTCCGCCATATTTTGCGGCAGGCTGAAAACGCCAGCGCCCAGCATCGAGCTTAAAACCAGCGCAGTTAATGCGCTAAGGCCAAGTTTCTTTTCCATGGTTATCCTGTCAAAAAAGCAACTAATCCAGAATAATTATTTTGCCGTGGCGCATAAATATGGTGGATATCACTAAGGCGCGGGATTTTACGGAGAGTCGACGGGCCATGCAATGAGGTGGGACGACAATTTTACGAAAAAGAGTAAAAAAATAAAAAAGGCGGCCGTAGCCGCCTGATTCATAAATGCAGATTATTTATACAGATCGGCGCTGATGGTCATATTGTTGCCGCTTTCTGACCACTGGCGTGTGATGTGATAGTACTTGGCGCCTTTCGCCGCAGCACGTTTGGCGACCTGGTAAGAGATCTCCGTCATGTTGCCATAGTTGCCGGTGAACTTGATGCTGTCGAACGGCACCATCTGGGCTGCAGTGATTTTATTCACCTCTTCAATCTTCTTGCCGTCAGGCAGCGTGACACTGTAACGACCGCCGGAAGAGGATTGCGTTTCGAAGAAACGACCGACACCAACGCCAGCTGTCGCATCGCTGGCAACGCCTGGGATCTCAACTTTTTTGGCTTCTTCACCGCCTTTTGCCAGCGCGGCGCGGCCCGCATCCGAGTCACGCGGGATAGCATCCGCGCTCTGGATAACGCGTTTTTTCGCGTCGGCTTTATAGATGAAGGCCGTGACGATCTGGTTGCCACCCTGGTTAGCATCAACCTGGCGAACAATAAAGAAAGAGGCTGCGCCTTTCTCTTTAGCGGCTTTAGTAATTGCGTCGTTCACTTCCGGCTGAGTGCGGAAAAAACCCTGAACGGTCACCGTATCGTACGGCTGAAGCGCAATCGCCTGATCTTTAGGTAACTCGGTCACGCCGTTAATAACACGGAAAGCAGGGCGTTCCGCTTTTGCGGCGTCAGCCTTGTATAAATCGACCGTGGCGCGCTGGTTGCCGCTGTTGCCCGCATCGGAGGTATCAACAACGTAAAATGATGCGGCACCTTCTTTATCCGCGCGTTTGGATGCTGCGTTAACGACGTCGCCAATGGCATTAAAACGGCCGGTGATCACGATGCGATCGTAAGGTTTTACCGCTGCCGCTTGCTCCGGTGTTAACTCTGTCGCTGCGTTGGCGGTAAATGCCGTTGCCGAGAGAAGTGCTGACGCCAGGAGGGTGTACTTAAGCTTCATAAAAATAATCCTTCGCCTTGCGCAAACCATAAACTGGTGTTGTTGTTGGGAAAACGTCGGTGATTATTGCATTTAAACAGCGCAACTGTCTGCGTCATTTTTCACTGACTGTGCGGCTGAGGGGGAAATAACGATAACCTTTAGTGATATGTTGAAAAAACAGACGCTTGACCAGCAAAACCGATAAAGGTTATGACTTTTTTAAGTTAATACATTGTTAAAAAGCGAATCTGCACCGGAGATTAATCGTGTTTTGCCGCTTCGCTTGAGCGGAATATCGGCCTGTATGCGGGAATTTAAGGCAAATAAGCTTGCCTGCGGCCTCCGACAGTTAATTTTCACGGATAAATGCATAATTTCTCTTTTCCGGCTGTGGATCACAGGCGTTATTTTCAGTAGGTTATAGAAAGTTTGTTACTGTTTTATTTTCCGCAGCGTTGAGTCAATAACCGCGCCGGAACCACTGACAAACCATCATCTAAAACCGATGGAAGGGAAAACTATGCGTATTGGTGTACCTAAAGAACGGTTGGCCAATGAAACCCGTGTTGCCGCGACGCCGAAAACGGTCGAGCAACTGCTTAAACTGGGTTTTACCGTCGCGATTGAAAGCGGCGCGGGCAAGCTGGCAAGTTTCGATGACGATGCGTTCGCCCAGGCCGGGGCGACGATTGTCGATGGGAGCAACGTCTGGCACTCGGACGTTATCCTCAAAGTTAACGCGCCGGATGACGAAGAGATCGCGCTGCTTAATCCAGGCACGACGCTGGTGAGTTTTATCTGGCCTGCGCAAAATCCGGCGTTAATGGAGAAACTGGCCGCGCGCAACATTACCGTAATGGCAATGGATTCCGTGCCGCGTATCTCCCGCGCCCAGTCGCTGGATGCGCTGAGCTCAATGGCCAACATTGCAGGTTATCGTGCGATTGTTGAAGCGGCGCATGAATTCGGCCGTTTCTTTACCGGGCAGATCACGGCGGCGGGCAAAGTGCCTCCGGCGAAAGTGATGGTGATTGGCGCAGGCGTTGCCGGTCTGGCGGCGATTGGCGCGGCCAATAGTCTTGGGGCCATTGTGCGTGCGTTCGACACGCGGCCTGAAGTCAAAGAGCAGGTGCAGAGTATGGGCGCCGAGTTCCTGGAGCTGGATTTCCAAGAAGAAGCGGGCAGCGGCGACGGCTACGCGAAAGTGATGTCCGAAGCCTTTATCAAAGCAGAAATGGAACTCTTCGCAGCCCAGGCGAAAGATGTCGATATCATCGTCACTACGGCGCTTATTCCGGGGAAACCCGCACCGAAGTTGATCACCCGTGAAATGGTTGACTCCATGAAGCCGGGCAGCGTCATTGTTGACCTTGCTGCGCAAAACGGCGGCAACTGTGAATACACGGTACCGAACGAGGTCAGCACTACCGCCAATGGCGTGAAAGTGATCGGTTATACCGATTTACCAGGCCGTTTGCCTACGCAGTCTTCCCAGCTTTACGGCACTAACCTTGTGAACCTGCTGAAACTGCTGTGCGTTGAAAAAGACGGCAACGTGGTTGTCGATTTTGATGACGTTGTCGTTCGTGGGGTTACCGTGGTTCGCGATGGTGAAGTTACCTGGCCTGCACCACCGATTCAGGTTTCTACACAGCCACAAACTGCGCCAAAAGCGGCTGCGGCACCTAAAGAAGAGGCCAAACCGGCTTCGCCGTGGCGGAAATATGCCTTTATGGCACTGGCGATCATTCTGTTTGGCTGGCTTGCGGATGTTGCCCCGAAAGAGTTCCTCGGACACTTTACCGTTTTTGCCCTGGCTTGCGTGGTGGGTTATTACGTGGTGTGGAACGTCTCGCATGCGCTGCACACGCCTTTGATGTCGGTGACGAACGCCATTTCCGGCATAATCGTTGTCGGCGCGCTGTTGCAGATTGGTCACGGCGGCTGGGTCAGCTTCCTGAGTTTTATTGCGGTACTGATTGCCAGCATTAATATTTTTGGTGGTTTCACCGTCACTCAGCGCATGCTGAAAATGTTCCGGAAGAACTAAGGGGTAACAGATGTCTGGAGGATTAGTTACAGCTGCATACATTGTTGCCGCGATCCTGTTTATTTTTAGCCTGGCGGGGCTTTCTAAACACGAAACGTCCCAGCAGGGGAATAACTTTGGTATCGCCGGGATGGCGATTGCGCTGATTGCAACCATCTTTGGCCCGGACACCGGCAATGTCGCCTGGATTTTAGTGGCGATGATTATCGGCGGCGCGATTGGTATTCGCCTGGCGAAGAAAGTGGAAATGACCGAAATGCCAGAGCTGGTGGCGGTGCTGCATAGCTTCGTCGGCCTGGCTGCGGTACTGGTAGGCTTTAACAGCTATCTTGACCACGAAGTAGGGTTGGATCCGGTGCTGGTGAATATTCACCTGACGGAAGTGTTCCTCGGCATCTTTATTGGTGCGGTGACCTTCACCGGTTCTATTGTCGCTTTCGGTAAACTGCGCGGGAAGATCTCTTCTAAGCCGTTGATGCTGCCGCATCGCCACAAACTGAACCTGGCGGCGTTAGTGGTTTCCTTCGTGCTGCTGCTGGTGTTTGTGCGCACTGAAAGCGTCGGTCTGCAAGTGCTGGCGCTGTTGGTGATGACGATGATTGCGCTGGTGTTTGGCTGGCATCTGGTGGCCTCTATCGGCGGTGCGGATATGCCGGTCGTGGTGTCCATGCTGAACTCCTATTCCGGTTGGGCGGCCGCGGCGGCGGGCTTTATGCTCAGCAATGACCTGCTGATCGTGACCGGTGCGCTGGTCGGTTCTTCCGGTGCGATCCTCTCTTACATTATGTGTAAGGCGATGAACCGCTCCTTTATCAGCGTGATTGCCGGTGGTTTTGGTACTGACGGCTCCTCAACCGGTAGCGATGAAGAAGCGGGCGAGCACCGTGAAATCAATGCCGAAGAGACCGCAGAGCTGCTGAAAAACTCGCATTCGGTCATCATCACCCCAGGCTACGGCATGGCGGTAGCGCAGGCGCAGTATCCGGTGGCGGAAATCACTGAGAAACTGCGCGCGCGCGGCGTGAAGGTGCGTTTCGGTATTCACCCGGTTGCCGGACGTTTGCCGGGCCATATGAACGTGCTGCTGGCGGAAGCGAAAGTGCCGTACGACATCGTGCTGGAAATGGACGAAATCAACGATGATTTCGCCGACACCGACACCGTGCTGGTTATCGGTGCGAACGACACGGTTAACCCGGCGGCGCAGGATGATCCGAAGAGCCCGATCGCAGGTATGCCGGTGCTGGAAGTGTGGAAAGCGCAGAACGTGATTGTGTTCAAGCGTTCCATGAACACGGGCTACGCAGGCGTGCAAAATCCCTTGTTCTTCAAAGAGAACACACAGATGCTGTTTGGCGATGCCAAAGCCAGCGTCGACGCTATCCTCAAAGCGCTGTAAATCGTACCGATTGAAAAACCGCTCTTCGGAGCGGTTTTTTTTGGTCTGCGTAGACGAAAGCAGAGTGTCTATACTTTTATCTTCATGTTTTTTATGAGGAGGAAGGATGACGTTTTTGTCACGTTTTGACTTTATATCCATGTTGATGCTGCCATCATTCTGGATTGGTCTTGCCACGGTGGTTATCGTTACGCTGGTTGTCTACTGGCTGTTCACCTACTTACTGAATATGGTGCTGAAAGGCGCGCGCAACTGGAGTGAAAAGCAGGAGGGCGTCGGCAGGCTGCAGCATGTTGTAGTGGATATGCTCAGACGCACCAGCAAATTCCTGCTCTTTGTGGCGGCGTTACTCTTCAGCCTGCGGTTTGTCGATCTCCCCGATCACCTGTTTAACACGCTCGGGCACGCCTGGTTTTTAGTGCTGGCGATCCAAATCGCCCTCTGGCTTGATCAGGGCGTGGTGTCGTGGATGCGTCACTTGATGTTCTCGCCCAACACCAGTAAAAACCCGGTCACTATGGTTATCGCTGGTCTGTTGCTGCGCATGATGCTGTGGACGATGATGTTGTTATCGATTCTGGCGAATGTCGGGGTCAACATTACCGCGCTGGTCGCCAGTCTTGGCGTGGGCGGTATCGCCATTGCGCTGGCGGTACAAACCATTCTCAGCGATGTTTTCGCCTCGCTTTCTATCGGTTTTGATAAACCTTTCGAGATTGGTGACTTTGTCGTTTTCGGCGACGTTGCCGGCACCATTGAGCATATTGGTCTGAAAACAACGCGTATTCGTAGCCTGAGCGGGGAGCAGATTGTCTGCGGTAACGCCATCCTGCTTCAGCAAACGCTTCATAACTACAAACGTATGCAGACCCGGCGCATCGTCTTCACTTTTGGTCTCGCGCTCACTACGCCGCCGGAGAAGTTACGCAAAGTGGGTGAGATGGTGCGCAGCATCATCACTGATGTTGGTAACACGCGTTTTGACCGTGCTCATTTCCTCGGGTTTGGTACCGATCGGCTGAATTTTGAAGTGGTGCATATCGTCAATTCGGCGGACTACAACACCTACATGGATATCCAGCAAGAAATCAATATCCGCATCATGGAGCATCTGGCCGCAGAGGATATTGAACTGGCACAGCCGTGCGTTGTGGTGAAAGGGGGAGTGGCTGTCGAAACGCCGCCCGCAGATCCACAGGGGGAACAAACGGCTGTATAAAAAAACCCGCCTTGCGGCGGGTTGCTTGATTAGTCGTCTTCTTCGTCGTCCAGTTCGACAGGTGTCTGGTATTCATCCGGTTTAATGACCAGCAGATCGCAACGCAAATGATCAATAACCTGCTCGGCGGTGTTGCCAAGGAAGGCGGCGGAAATCCCGGTGCGCCCGATGGTGCCAAGCACGACAATCCCTGCCTGCAGGTGTTCAGCCAGATCCGGGATCACCTCTTCAGGTAACCCTTTTTCCACATGCGTGAGTTTTTCATCGATGCCAAATTTCTGCCGTAACGCTTTCATCGCCAGCAAGTGCTGGCCGCGAATGGCGTCGTTGTATACGCTGGGATCGAATTCCGGTAGCTCAATCGCGATGTTGATAGGTGTCACCGGGTATGCGCCAACGAGATGCACTTCGGTGTGGTTAACCTGTTCAGCCAGATGCAGCGTCTCTTTGACCAGCTTTTCATTCAGCGAGTTGTGATAAATCTCTTCGCTGGCGAGATTGACTGCGACCACTGCACGCCCGGCTTCTGGCCAGGGCTGGTCTTTCACCATCCACACCGGGCACGGGCATTTACGCAGCAGATGCCAGTCGGTCGGTGTAAAAATAACGGATTCCAGTTTGTCATGCTGGTGGGTCATCTTCAGCAGTAAATCGTGTCCACCTGCCAGAACTTCCTGAATGATGGCTTCGAAGGGACGATTGTGCCAGACCACTTTGATTTCGATTGGCACACCCGCGTCGATATAGTATTTCGCCTGCTCGCGGATCCACGCGGTGCGCTGGCTGATGACGCCCTGGCGCATTGCGGTACGCTCGTCAGGGGACAGAAGGGTGGTCATTTCGTAAGAGAAGTCATAGATAGGCAAAAACGCTTTAATGCGACCGCCAATCCGTTGATGCAAATACACAGCACGTCGTAACGCTGGCTGATCGTCCTGATTGGGATCGATGGCGACCAACATATTCTGATACTTAGCCATACAGGGTCTCCTTACATCTGTCACCACAGTCTGTCAGTAAAAGATAACCCATAAGTGCTGAATGAAACAGGGGAAAGCCTTCGCCAGATCAATAAATCAGATAAATTTAATGACCCGGCAAAGGTGAGATCAAGCGGGGGAAAACTCAGGCAACGTTACGCGCATGGCCAGCCAGTTGCGCCAGCATGTCACTATTTTCAATGGTGATATATTTCCCTTTCACCGCCAGCATGCCGCTCTTCTGGAAGCGGCCTAACAGGCGGCTGATGGTTTCTACCGTCAGGCCCAGATAGTTGCCGATATCGCCACGTGTCATCGTCAGGCGGAATTCACGCGGGGAGAAACCACGCTGTGCAAAACGGCGTGAGAGATTATAAATAAATGCCGCCAGGCGCTCTTCTGCATTTTTCTTCGAAAGCAGCAGGATCATATCCTGATCGCCTTTGATCTCACCGCTCATCAGACGCATCATCTGCTGACGCAGGTTGGGCATTTTACCCGAGAGGTCATCCAGCGTTTCGAACGGGATTTCACAGACCATTGATGTTTCAAGCGCCTGTGCGAAGCTCGGGTGATGGCCGGTACCAATGGCATCAAAGCCCACCAAATCACCCGCCAGATGGAAACCGGTGATTTGCTCGTCGCCCTGTTCGGTAATGGTGTAGCTTTTGATCGTACCGGAGCGGATAGCGTAAAGCGATTTTAGTTCATCCCCGGCTTTGAACAAGGTCTGACCTTTCTGGATGGGCTTTTTACGCTCAATGATGTTATCGAGCTGATCCAGCTCATGCTCATTCAGAGTAAAGGGGATGCAAAGCTGGCTAATGCTGCAATCCTGGCAATGGATTGCACAACCGCCAGACTGAATGCGTCGTATAATTCGCTTTTCCGGGATCATAGGTCTGCTCAACGCCGTAATTGATATTGGTCAATTTTAACAGCTTTTTACTGGGCGCGTAAGCCCGGTAAAACGTCAATTCACGATTAATAAAACGGGAGGCAGAAATGAAAAGAGATGATATTGCACCATCTCTTTGAAATTCCATCATTTCGCTAAGGCTTTTACCACAAAAGAGGGTGAAAAGAACGCTAAATATGCGTTTTTTCTCACAATAGAAGGTACCCTTCATGGCGTAGTAACCACTCTTTTCGCTGCACGCCGCCCGCGTATCCCGTCATCGTACCGTTACTGCCGATAACGCGATGGCAGGGCACGACAATACTCACCGGATTTGAACCATTCGCTGCGCCGACCGCGCGTGCGGCACCTGCACGACCCAGTTTTACCGCCAGTTGACCATAATGCATTACCTGGCCACAGGGGATCGTGCGTAGCGCTTGCCATACTTCGCGCTGAAAAGATGTGCCACCAGTCGCCGTCGGCAGTGTTTCAATTACGGCTAAATCGCCGTCAAAATAGTCCTGCAGTTTTTGGCTTAAGCCGCCCGGATTAGGCGCCGCCACTCGCTGGTAACCCTCCCGGCGATAGTGGATATTCAGTAACTCAACCATTCGATCGCTGTGTTCTTCCCATTCAACCGCGCGAAGCTGGAATTGCTCATCGCACAGAACCCAAAGTGGGCCAAGCGGTGTGGAAATAGTATCTTCAAGTAAAGTCAGCATCTGGCATCCTTTTCAGTGGGCAACGGCGCCAATTTACCAAACGTTCAGCGATGCTGCTATACCCCGAAAGGGACTATATTCTGGATAAAGAAATAAGCGGGTGAAATAATAGTCAGCGAAGTATGCATTATTTAATAGATGATATATTGCGCTTATTTCGCGAATAAAAAAATAGAGCCTGCCGACATCCGTCAGGCTCTACAGTACACACAGCAGCGCATCCGATCGTTATTTTATGCATTTTCATCCTTGCGCGGTAAATATAGTTATAGCGTTCCTTCATCATATTTCCAGTCAGAATTGGTGATTGATTTCACGATAATTTAACTGAAATTCAGAATATTAATTTTTCTTAAGGTGAGGCGCTAATAGCATTACGAAGAATGATGTTATTGGAATATCGTCTAGCAGAACCAATCGCGATTATCTAAAAACCAATTTAGTACCGGCCATTGTGAGCGCAGGCCCTGCCAGCTATAGTACGGAGGCAGAAGTAGCTGGAGGACTGCCCTATGAACCCTGACGACAAATCGCTTTTCCTTGACGCCATGGAAGATGTCCAACCCCTGAAGCGCAGTGCCGATGTGCACTGGCAACCGAGCCATAATTCACGCACGCTACAACGCGTCGACACGCTGCAACTCGACAATTTTCTGACCACCGGGTTTCTTGATATCGTGCCGCTTGACTCACCGCTGGAGTTCAAACGAGAAGGCCTGCAACAAGGGGTGCTTGATAAATTGCGCCAGGGGAAATATGGCCAACAGGCAAGCCTGAACTTACTGCGTCAGCCGGTCGAACAGTGCCGGCAAATGGTGTTCCGTTTTATGTATCATGCGCGCCAGGATGGGCTACGCAATGTGCTTATCATTCATGGTAAAGCGCGTGAAGACGGTTCGCATGCGAATATCATTCGGAGTTATCTGGCGCGCTGGCTGCCTGAATTCGATGAGGTTCAGGCGTTTTGCACTGCGTTGCCGCACCATGGCGGAAGTGGTGCTTGCTATGTCGCGATCCGCAAATCAGAGCAGGCAAAACAGGATAACTGGGAACGCCATGCAAAACGCAGCCGTTAAAGAATGTAGCGGTGTCGGGAAATTAGCTTGCGAATGGTTAATAAAAGGCGGGAACCAGACAGGTTCCCGTTATTTTTTAATCGGCATATTCGGCCGCAATAAGGATTTCACGTTGCCGGGAACCCAGCGCGCAGGAAAGATGTTCTGCCTCCGTACTATTTAGCTCAATTGAAATATCATCCCGCCCATCGTTGAAATTGATGTGCAGGCATACGCTGCCATTAGGTTTTGTCACGGTGATTTGATTTGGAAACAGTGCAATATTCTTTTTACTCATCATTTATACCTCTTCAGTATTCGACTAACTCCCTTTGACCTTCCATCGCGGCCAGTACGCCATCTGCCAGTGCGAACATTTCATCCTCACCAGGATAAATGACGATTTCAGGTGTAATAAAACTGACGCGCTGACGAATAAGTTCGACAATTCTTCTGTTATAGGCTATTCCGCCGGTAATAATGATGGCATCGACCCATCCCTCTAGTACGGCGGCGCACGAGGCGATCTCTTTGGCTATCTGGTAGGCCATGGCTTCCAGAATATCCCGCGCCTTTTTATTCCCATCCATAATCTGTTGTTCAACATCGCGGATATCCTTGGTGCCGAGATAACCATAAACGCCACCTTCACCAATCAACTTCTTCTTCAATTGCGCATACGTGTACTGCCCTGAAAAGCACAGTTTTAATAATTCATAGCTGGGAAGGCGGCCTGCGCGTTCCGGCGAGAATGGCCCATCGCCACCCAGGGCTGAATTCACATCCACAATGCGACCATCGCGGTGAGCGCCCACGCTGATACCGCCACCTAAATGGGCCACGATCAATTTAAGCGCAGAATAGGGGCGGTTTGTTTCCGTGGCATAACGATGCGCGACTGCCTTTTGATTTAGCGCGTGAAAAGCACCAACGCGTGAAATTTCCGGCATTCCGGATATCTTTGCAATCGGGTCATATTCATCGACGACGACAGGATCAACGGTATACGCCATCTCTTCTTTATTTACCGCCCGCGCGAGTTCCCAGGCCAATATGGCTCCCAGATTAGATGCATGTTCACCGTTGAGACCGACACTGGCATCGTGAATATAGTCATCATTAATACGATAAACGCCGCTTTGCAAATGACGCACCAGACCACCGCGACCAATAAATATATCAATGTCGTTTAAGCGAAAACCATGTTCCTGCAATATGTCGAGAATTATCTGTTTGCGAAAGGTTTTTTGATCCAAAACTGTGGAAAAAGCCGCCATCTCTTTTTCATCATGGTTAAATGTACGGTAAATAAGCTGCGTGCGGTTGTTATATATCGCAATTTTCGTAGACGTTGAGCCTGGGTTTATCACCAAAATATACATAGTCAGTCCTTGCATTGAGAAATCGCACAAGCAATAGCAAAATATTTTGTTTTAGCGGTGTCCGATCGCGAGGTAAATACCACTGGTTTTGCCGTTCCCGTCAGTGTGCTTGCGCTCAATGCTCCGCCAAGTTGCATCACCGTTTTATAAAAGACATTGGCGCTGTTGATATCCGGAAGGACGGCCAGGTCAATATCGCCGCCAACCTGGGAATGCAACCCTTTATGTCGGCAGGATGCTTTATTAAACGCCAGATCGATGGACAGCGGACCTTCAACAATACAGTTATCGTAAGTGATGCCACTCAGCGCCGCGGCATCCACGGTAGCGGCAATTGCGGGCGTAATATGCTCCACGGCGGCAATCAGCGCGACCTTGGGCACTGCAATACCAACCTGATGCAGGACATTAACCGACTGGGCAATCATGGTGGCTTTATCTCGCTGGTCAGGTGTAATAGTGATGCCAGCGTCGGTGATCGCAAACAGCTTGTGATAATGCGGGCTTTCGATAAAGGCTAATTGCGTGACAAGCCGCGATGCCGCGATGCCAGTCTCTTTATTTAAAATCGCTCGCAGATAAATGGCGCTATCGACAAGCCCTTTCATTAAAATATGCGCTTGTCCGGATTTGACGACTCGCACCGCCTCTTTGCAGGCTTCAGCTTTATCTGGAATATCCATTATTTCCATATGGCTGATATCAAATTTAAGGTTTTCGGCGAGCAAGGTTATTTTATCCCGGCAACCAATCAGAATGGCCTCTGCCAGCCCATCATTTTTGATCCATTTTATGGCTTCGAGTGCATGAGAATCTTCTGCTGCGGCCACGGCAATTATTTTAGGCTTTTTCCTGCGCGCAAGCTCAACAAACGAACTTAATTTTTCAAGCATGATAAAAATCCTGAGTCCCCAATATTGCCTCACCAGATGTATCGCCGGTGAGGCCCGGAAATGGCATATCCTTAATACATATGCTGGCCGCCATTGATGGCGATATTGGAGCCGGTAATAAACCCGGCCTTATCACTGGCGAGATACAGGGCCAGTTCGGCGATTTCATCGGCTTCGCCGAGGCGACCAACGGGAATTTGCGCCACAATAGCCTCCAGCACATCGGTGGGGATGGCCTGCATCATTTCAGTGTTGATGTAGCCTGGGGATATGGTATTAACGGTAATATTTTTACGCGCTACCTCCTGCGCCAGCGCTTTCGTGAAACCATGCACACCCGCTTTGGCGGCCGAATAATTAGTCTGACCAAACTGTCCTTTCTGACCATTTATCGACGATATATTAATGATGCGCCCGCGCTGGTTTGCCAGCATGTTATCCAGAACGGGTTTGGTCATATTGAACATGCTGTTCAGGTTGACCTGAATAACCGCATCCCATTGCGATTTATCCATTTTTTTAAAGGTTGCATCGCGGGTAATACCCGCGTTATTCACCAGAACATCAATATGACCATATTGCTTCAGCAGCGTGCTGACCGCGTCCTGACACTGCGAGTAATCGCTGACGTCGCAACGAATCACATCGGCTTTGGCAAACCCTGCTGCGCGCTGCATTTCAACCCACTCTTTCAGACGATCCGCATCTGTATCAACCGCGATAACCTGGTAATGCTCCAGCAGAAAGCGAAGGCTGATTTTTCCACCAATACCGCGGATCCCACCGGTTACAAGCGCAACTTTACTCATCATCATTTCCTCACGTTAAAAACATTCTTCATAGCGGCGTTATTCCATTTCGACGGTGACGGCGATGCCCATTCCACCGCCAATGCACAGCGTTGCCAGACCTTTTTTGCTTTTTCTACGCTGCATTTCATGGAGCAAAGAGACGAAAATTCGCGTACCGGATGCGCCGATAGGGTGGCCGAGCGCAATCGCGCCGCCATTGACATTCACTCTGGAGAGATCCCAGCCCATTTCCCGGTTGACGGCGATGGCCTGAGCGGCAAAGGCTTCATTGGCTTCGATAAGAGCCAGCTCATCAACCTGCCAGTTCGACCTGGCCAGCGCATGGCGAGACGCCGTGATTGGGCCGGTTCCCATGATTTCTGGCAAGACGCCTGAAGTACCGAACGCCACGATCCTGGCCAGCGGTGCGATCCCCAGCTCACGCGCTTTTTTCGCTGTAGCCAGGATCACCATTGCCGCACCATCGTTAACGCCTGAGGCATTGCCGGCGGTGACGGTGCCGTTGGCTTTAAAGGCTGGCCGGAGTTTGGCTAAGCCTTCACGCGATGTTTGCGGACGGGGAAATTCATCGGTATCAAACAGGACGGGCTCTTTACGAGGTCGGGTGATGCCAACCGGAACAATTTCACTGGCAAAACGGTGCGTTTCTAACGCGATCGCCGCTTTCTGTTGTGACGCAAGGGCGAAAGCATCCTGTTCTTCACGTGTGATCGCATATTTTTCGGCCACATTCTCGGCAGTGATGCCCATGTGATAATCATGAAAAGCATCCCACAGGCCATCCTTCACCATGCTGTCCAGCATTGGCCAGTTACCCATTTTCATGCCGCTGCGTGAATGGGGTAAAACATGCGGTGCCTGGCTCATACTTTCTTGCCCTCCGGCAATAATTAATTCGGCATCACCACATTTCAGCGCCTGCCATGCCAGTTGCAGCGCTTTTAACCCCGAACCACATACTTTATTAATCGTCAGCGCCGGAACATCGGTTGGAATACCTGCCTGAATTAATGTCTGGCGCGCCGGGTTTTGCCCGCTGCCTGCGGCAAGGACCTGGCCGATAATAACTTCATCGATCTCTTTTACCGCAATCCTCGTTTTTTCCAGAAGCGCTTTAATCACCGCAGCGCCTAATTGAGGTGCGCTAATTTCTGCCAAAGAACCATTAAGTACGCCGATAGCAGTTCTTGCACAATCAAGAACGACAATATCCGTGTCCTTCATTTGTATTACCTTTTGATTTAAATGATTCAACTATTAATGCGCAGAGAACTTTCTGCGGTATTGATATGCATCAATACTTAAAAGTTGTTAAAGATGGCTTTAGAATTACATCGCTTCTTATTTTTTCGTAATTAACCTTATTTTCTGAATTTGTCTGTTTGTTTTTTTATTCGTCATTGCTCCGTCGATAATGATCTTTTTCTTGGCTTTTAATAAGGATTGCGTGTAGATCTTTCTTTGTGGTGTTGGATTTATCTTGTTGATAAAGAGGATTTTTATCTGTTAGTTGCCATGAGGTTGGCTCCGCGTTGCGATTTTGTCTTAAGTAAAAAAAACTAATTTAAGAATTGATTTGCCAATGCGCTGTATCTGAAAAGAGAAATATAAAGTTACTCTTATAGCTAATGAGAACTCGATGGGGGTTGACGGAATTGGGAAAAGCAGGTGTATATGGATGCAATTAGTTGTTTCTCTAATTGCTTCCGTTAAACGCTTTCAAAATATATTTAAAAGGACGTGTGCTTTATGGTTAATACAATCCACAATTTGCATATTGGTCAGTGTGCAGAGTTTAAAAAAACATTGACGGATAATGACGTCGCAGATTTTGCATTGGCATCTGGCGATACCAATCCTGTTCATCTGGATGAGAGTGCAGGGCGGGAAAGTATATTCGGGCAACGCGTGGTGCATGGTATTTTGGTGAGTGGGCTTATCTCTGCGGTCATTGCCAATAAATTACCCGGTAACGGTTCTATTTATCTCGGACAAGACCTCAAGTTTATTAAGCCAACATTTATTGGCGATACGATTACGGCGACGGCGGAAGTTATCGCGATTAATTGTGAAAAAAACCGGGTGCGGCTCAAAACCACGTGCACCAATCAGCATGGGGATAAGGTTATTGTCGGTGAAGCCGTCGTTTTGCCGCCGCTGGAAAAAGCGCTGGCTGAGGAGGTGAACTGATGGAGCTTATTATTCAAGGCAATGTGGCTAAAAACTGCCATCCTGAAGGTTTACGCCAGGGCATTGATAAACAAATTAACTATGTTGAATCGCATGGGGAAATCTATGGTCCGCGCAAGGTGTTGGTGATTGGTGCCTCTTCCGGATATGGGCTGGCCTCACGCATAGCGGTAGCCTTTGGTGGCGGTGCCGATACGATTGGCGTTTCATTTGAAAAAAGTCCGGGTGAAAAAGGTATGGGCAGCGCCGGATGGTATAACAATATTTTTTTTCGTCGCCGGGCGCATGAGAAAGGGCTTATCGCGAAAAATTTTATCGCGGATGCTTTTTCCGATACGACGCGCAACGAGGTGATTGCGTACATTAAGCAGGAGTTTGGCGGCAGCATTGATCTGCTTGTCTATTCGGTTGCCTCTGGCGTGCGTATTTGCCCGGATGGTACGCGTTACACCTCAACGCTTGGCGTGCGCGGGCAAGCTTTTTCCGGCCCGGGTTTTGACCTGGAAACCCGCAAGATGGTGAACCAGACGCTGGAACTGGTGACCGAACAACAACTTGCCGATACGGTAAAAGTCATGGGCGGGGAAGACTGGCAACGCTGGATTGATATGTTGTCGGCGGCTGGTGTGCTGGCCGAGGGATTCAAAACGGTGGCGTACTCTTATACTGGCCCGAAATCAACGTGGCCGCTCTATAAAGAGGGCGCGTTAGGCGCGGCGAAAGCCCATCTGCACGCAACAGCCGATCATCTTGACGCACAGCTCCAGCGCGTTAATGGTCATGCCTATGCGGTGGTGTGTAAAGCGCTGGTGACCAAAGCCAGCGCCTTTATCCCTATGTTTCCGTTATATATTACGTTGCTGTACAAGGTAATGAAGCAGAAGCGGTTGCATGAAACCTGCATTGAGCAGATGCACAGGCTGATGTTGAACCACCTTTACCCGCCAATGGGCAACGTCATCACGGATGACGAGCGGCGGATCCGCCTTGATGATTTCGAGCTGCGCCCGGATGTTCAGCAAGCTGTGGAGTTGCTAAGAAAACGGGTCACCACCGAGAACTTTAAAACCGTTGGTGACTTCGCCGGGTATCTCACCGAGTTTTATGCATTGAATGGCTTTTCAATGCCGGACGTGGATTACTCCTCTGAGCTGGATCTGCGCCAGCTGGTAAAAGAGTACAGCCACGCATAAGCATGCCTGATATGACAAATGCGCCCGACTGTCGGCGCATTTGTTGATGCAAATCGAGGTCGTTACAGTTTCTGTACGGTCTTTATTTCACGACAGGCAGATCGGAATAGCGTGTGGTATAGGCGGGGGAAAGCATTTCGCGTTTCATCGCCCAGTTTTTTTCAATTCCCTGTCCTGCAAACCAGACGCTTCCTCTTCCCGAGGTATTTAAACGATCAATGGTTTCCATCAGCAGCGCACTGTTCGCATAGGGGCGGTTTTCATCGAATAGATTGAGTTGGGCAACGCCGCTGCTGAAAAAATCTGCAAGCATCACACCAGCCTTCATATAGCGATGCCCCTCCCGCCATATCTGATCCAGCGAGCTTGTCGCAGCACGAATAATGTCGCGCGTATCATTGGTTGGCGTCATCAATGTCACGGATGCCTTGTTTCCGTAGTAAATGCGATTATCCGCATGCGGGCTGGTACGAATAAAAACGCTGATGAATTGGCAGAATTGATGTTCAGCGCGTAACTTCTCCGCCGCGCGTTCAGCATAGGCGCATATTGCCTGATGCATATCTGAATACTGCGTGATTCGCTTGCCAAAAGAGCGGCTACAAATAATTTGCTGCTTAGTCGGAATAAATTCATCAAACGCCAGGCATGATTCACCGCGCAGTTCCCGCACGGTACGTTCCAGCACAACATTAAAGTGTTTACGGATAACCCAGGTTGAGCTGTCGGCAAGTTGCAACGCGTTTTCAATGCCCATTAACGCCAGCTTTTTACTGATGCGACGTCCCACGCCCCAGACCTCCTGTATCGGCACACGAAACAGGAGCTTGCGCTGCCTTTCTCGGGAGGAAATATCCACAACGCCGCCGTAGCTGACCCACCTTTTGGCAGCATAATTGGCCACCTTGGCGAGGGTTTTCGTTGGTGCAATGCCAACGCCGGTTGTCAGACCGGTATTTTTCAGGAGCTGATCACGAATTTGGTGGCCGAATGCCTCAAGTGAAATACAGTTTGAAACGCCAGACAGATCGATAAAAGCTTCATCAATCGAATAAAGCTCAACGGCGGGGGTGATTTCAGACAGCGTCGACATAACCCGATTGCTGAGGTCGGCATACAGCGCATAATTTGAGCTAAATACCGTAACGTTCTGACGATGAAGCTCATCTTTGATCTTGAAGTAAGGCGCAGCCATGTCTATACCGAGATTCTTCGCCTCACACGATCGCGAAATAATGCACCCATCGTTGTTGGACACGACAACGACAGGTTTCCCCTGAAGATCCGGACGAAACAGCGTCTCACAGGAGGCGTAGAAGTTATTCACATCAACAAGCGCGAACATGTCGGTTTGATTTCAATGTAAATGTCACGACGCCGAAGATCTGTAACTCTTCCTCAGCATGGAAAACAATCGGCGCATAATGAACATTATGCGGGATGAGTTGAAGAACAGGGCGGGTCCGCAACTCCTTCACCGTGAATTCCCCGGCAACCGCCGCAACAACAATGTCACCATGTCCGGCGGTTAATGAGCGATCGACCACCAGCAAATCACCATCGCTAATCCCTGCACCGATCATCGAGTCTCCGCTGACCCTGACAAAGTAAGTCGCGCTGGGGTGTTTAACCACCAGTTTGTTTAAATCAAGCCGCTCTTCGACATAATCTTGCGCCGGGCTTGGGAACCCACAGGGAACGCGCTCAGCAAAGAGCGGAAGGGGAATGAGGTGATCACTCTCGGTCGATGGGATGAACTGCATGATGATGAACTCGGTTAACTGTATTTATATACAGTATTGCTAAATTCAGTCACTGATCAAGAGGCGCAGCGGGTCACATTTAGGAAATGTTTGAAGTAGCAAAGAATTTAGCTAAAAAGTCTCGCCAAAAGCTGGTACCTGAAAGCGGGGGAAAATAGACTGTTCTCCGTAGGGAAAATCTCATTTATGCCTGATGCAAGCGCATTGAAGCGTTCTCTTGCCGCGAGCCACTGCGTGTCGGTTTGTGAGCGGAGCCGAATCATCGGGTCCTGCGCGTAATTAGCGCCGCAAACATTTTAACGTGAACGCCTGGCGATGCGGGATACAGGCGCAATCCAAACAGATAATAAATACACACAGGAATGAATCATGATCAAAAAAATAACCTACGCATCGGCCATGCTGCTTGCGGCCTGCGCGAGCTTTAGCGCGAACGCAGTACCTAAAACCGCGGCAAATAAATGCCCGGCAGCGATGGATGTGGAGAGTGTTGAAATTCGCGATGGTCAGCAGCTTATGATCCTGACGAAAACGGCATTAGAAAACTATGAAATGGCGGTAGCCAAGGACGCTAAGTGCGTATCAATTTATCGTGATACATATCGGGCTAAATATCTCCCTGAGCTCAAGAAACTGGATGCCAGTACCTCGGAACCTGTCGTCAAATTAAAAACCGCGCCATTGCTGGCTGCTTTTGAAAACGTTATGCAGCCTGGCGTAGATATAAAGGAAACGGATAGCAGGGTTAATGCCTACTATGTTGTCGCAAATGCCTACCTTGAGACAGCGATGCCGGGTAAATGGAAAGTATCAGAAGATAGCGACGAAATGCGGGGCGAAAAAACGTATCTATATACGCTGGAGTCTGAGGATGTCGCAAAACTATCGCCCCCCTATAAACAAGCAAAGGCGACGATTCTGGTGATGCAGAAGGAAAAAGCGGGCGTGATTAGCGACCCGAAAATTATGTATTACGTTTCAGAGGGTCAATTAACGCTGCCTGTAGAAGGCGGTGAAATCGCGGCGAAATATGACGACGATGGAATCAGTCGCTATGACGGT
This sequence comes from Kosakonia sacchari SP1, assembly GCF_000300455.3. NCBI lineage: Bacteria > Pseudomonadati > Pseudomonadota > Gammaproteobacteria > Enterobacterales > Enterobacteriaceae > Kosakonia > Kosakonia sacchari. Next base: position 2,649,658 of record NZ_CP007215.2, on the reverse strand, counting down.
ACGATATGCAGTGATGACAATCGTGCTTTCTGCCCTGATCTGACCATTTACCAGATGTTTGCTTATCTGGATGTACGCAGTAGCCACAAGGCTATCATTGAGTTGCCGTTCTATATTGATGGCCCTTATCAATATCATTTTAAAACCACTGGCTTAATAACCCGGCGCACAACACCGGATTATTTGCTGCCAAAAAATGCAGGGAAATAGCACAGCATCATAAGTTCAGTCATGTGGGGGTTACTATTTTTCGCGTATTGAGGAGATGCTTAGATGTTAAATATTGCCAGAAGCACCGGTAATACCACTACCGGTGTACATATGTTACAACGCTTTAAAAATGGCTACCGCATTCGTTGCAATCGCGAGACGTTAAGGCGATTCACTTCCATCGATGTTAAGCCAGAATATCAGCATCTGTTCGGCGCAGATGGCGAGGGTATATACCATTCGGCCACCTTTCCGACTATTGCTGAAGGCGCGCAAGCCCTGTGCAGCTTCATCCAGACGGTTTGCGGCCTGGAGTGTCACTGGAAACCGTAACGGTTTTAGGGATTAGCTGTTTGCCTTGTAGCCAGCCCTGAAAGTACCCACTCCAGTGCAAGTCTCCTATGATTTTCTGTGTAGCCTGACGGGCTGCACACTATTCCCAGGAGATTCCTATGAGCACATCTTTATTCAGCAAAACCCCGATGGTCACGGTTCTCGACAACCGTGGCCTGATCGTCCGCGAAGTCTCGTATCATCGTCATCCCGACTCGCCGGACACCACCAGTGAGCGCACCACCCACCACCAGTACAACGCTCGTGGTTTTTTACTGCAGAGCGCAGATCCGCGCCTATACGACACTGGCCTTGCAAACTTCAGCTATCTGACTGGCCTGACCGGAAACGTTCTGCGTACACAGGGTGTTGACAACGGAACGTCCGTGGCGCTGAACGATGCTGCGGGTCGATCGTTTATGACAATCAGCAATATTGACACCGCTGACGATGGTACAGAAAACAGAAATCAGGCCGTGACCCGAACCTGGCAGTACGAGGACGCTTCGTTGCCGGGCCGCCCGATAAGTATCACCGAGCAGGTCAACGGTGAAGCTGGCCGCATTGCAGAGCGCTTTGTCTATGCCGGTAACAGCGATGCGGAGAAGGCGCAGAACCTTGCCGGACTGGTTGTTAGCTATTACGACACCGCAGGTCTTATACAGCGCGACAGCGTTGCTCTGACGGGCGTGCTTCTCTGTGTCACCCGCCATCTGCTGAAAGATGCGGACGACCCGAACACGGAGGTCAACTGGCAAGGTCAGGATGCTTCCGCATGGAACGACGTGCTGGAGGCGAAAACCTATATCACTCTGACAACCTCCGATGCCACCGGGGCAATTTTGTCGACCACCGACGCAGCGGGTCATCAGCAACGTATGGCGTACGATGTGGCTGGAATGATGTCCGGCAGTTGGCTGACAGTGAAAGGTGGCACAGAACAAATTATCGTGAAGTCCCTGACGTACTCTGCGGCGGGTCAGAAGTTGCGTGAGGAGCACGGTAATGGCGTGGTGACGACATACCTTTATGAACCGGAGACGCAGCGCCTGGTCGGGATAAAAACGGCGCGCCCGGAGGGTCATGTTTCCGGTGCGAAAGTGTTGCAGGATCTACGTTATGAATATGATCCAGTGGGCAATGTGCTTAGCATCAGCAACGATGCGGAAGAGACCCGTTTCTGGCGCAATCAGAAAGTCGTACCTGAAAATACCTACAGCTACGATAGCCTGTATCAGCTGATTAGCGCCACCGGGCGTGAGATGGCAAATGCCGATCAGCAGGGCAGTAATTTACCGTCCTTCATTGTTCCCCTTCCGACAGACAGCTCTGCATATACTTGTTTTATCCGCACCTATCGTTATGACAATGGCGGCAACCTGATCCAGATACGCCACAGCGCACCCGCGACGAACCACAGTTACACGACCGATATTACCGTCAGCGATCGCAGTAACCGGGGAGTATTAAGCACACTGACCACTAATCCGTCTGATGTGGATGCCCTGTTCACGGCGGGTGGACAACAGAAACAGCTGCTGGCGGGGCAGCCCCTGGTCTGGACGTCGCGTAACGAGTTACAGAGGGTGAGCCCGGTGACGCGTGACGACAGCGCAGACGATCAGGAAAGCTACCGCTATGACGGCGGTAGCCAGCGGCTCCTGAAAGTCGGCATACAGAAGACCAGCGGTAGTACGCAGACGCAGCGAGTGCTTTACCTGCCGGGGCTGGAGCTGCGAAGTACCACAAACGGCGCTGCAGAAGAAAGCTTGCAGGTGATTATCGTCGGCGAGGCCGGACGGGCGCAGGTGCGTGTGCTGCACTGGGAGAGCGGCAAGCCCGCAGACATCGCGAACGACCAGACACGCTACAGTTACGATAACCTGGTCGGCAGCAGCCAGCTTGAGCTGAGCGGAGAGGGTGAAATCATCAGCATGGAAGAGTATTACCCGTACGGGGGAACCGCTCTCCTGACGGCGCGCAGCCAGGCCGAAGTAAATTACAAAACCATGAGGTACTCCGGCAAAGAGCGTGACGCTACGGGGCTGTATTACTACGGGTTCCGCTACTACCAGCCGTGGACGGGGCGATGGCTGTCCAGCGATCGGGCAGGAACGCTTGATGGGCTGAATCTCTACAGAATGGTCAGAAATAATCCTGTGACCTTGAGCGATAAAGACGGATTAATGCCGCGGAAGGCGCTGGATGACGAAGAGCAAGGATCCAGTCCGTCAGCGTCCATTTCTGGTAATACGGAGATAAAAAACAGTAAAAGAAACGACAGACGACGCAGAGTATTTAGCCCTGAAGAAATGAGCCAGGCGCTGGAAGCCCTGCGCGTGAATCCGTCTGAGAAGAGTGAACCCACACCGATCACCGCTTCTCCGGTGGAAGAGAGCGCAGCGGAAATTTCGGCAATTTCGACGGATGAAGCGCTGGCTCAGGCAGATGACGTAACGGAAAGTAGCCTGACAGCAATGGCCAGCAATACCCGGCGTAAAAGAGGGCGCCGAGTCTTTACCGAAGAGCAAAAAAAGGAAGCAATAGAAAAAATCAAACAAAGCGATTTTAAAGAACCCGCTGAAAATGTTCAGGGGGAGCATATGGAAAGTGCGGTGGCACTTCATTCCGTGTCAGAAAACAGCATCAAAGCCGTTGATGAGGCCGCCGCTATCGCGCCGAAGAAACCAGAGATGATTTTACTGGAAGGGATAGAAATGCCATTGGCCAGCGCCGAGGCAATGGCGACGAATTTTTTAAAAAACACGGTAAAAAGAAAAGCGAAACATGATAAAGGATGGAATCTTAAACTTTCTCTTGAAAATATAGGCAGAGCCGCACTGGTGGGGCATGAAAACAATGTGAGAGATTTTATTGACTTCTCACAGGATATTGCCAAAAAAATTAATACCAATGCGATTTCAGAGAGTGAATTTATTGATGAATTAAAATTTTATATGCAGCGATATAAAGCGCCAACCAGCTCGCAGTTGTTACATTAAATAGGGGAGCAGGCCAGGGGCATCGCGCCTGAATTGGGCTCTGCACGGTGAACCTGTTTTATGCCACCTGATGCAGGCGTAAGTCAGGTCACCTCTTTTTTCCTTCCACGGTTAGGTTTTCGGTGTTTCCCCCTCAGCCAGTCGCTTTTTGGCTGAGGGGGAATCGGACACAAGGTTATCGAAACGGATCAAGCACCCGCCGGAACCCTGAAAACACTCACCAGATCTTTCATCACTCTGGCTTGTTCGTTGAGCATTTCAGACGCGGCAACCGACTCTTCGACCAGCGCCGCGTTTTGCTGGGTCGTGGTATCAATCTGACCGATCGCAATATTGATTTGCTGTACGCCATCACTCTGTTCGAGGCTCGCTTGTTCGATCTCTTTCAGAATGCTGGAGACGTTATCCACGTTCTCGACCATTTCGTCCATTTTACCGTTCACCTGACGCACCATTTCCAGGCCGCGCACGCTCTGCTGCGTCGAGTTTTCAATCAGCGCACGAATATCTTTCGACGAGTTCGCCGTTTTCTGCGCCAGATTGCGAACTTCCTGCGCCACCACGGCAAACCCTTTGCCGTGTTCACCTGCGCGCGCAGCTTCAACTGCGGCGTTAAGTGCCAGGATATTGGTCTGGAAGGCGATAGAATCAATCAAATTAATGATGTCAGACATTTTGTCCGCCGAGCTGCTGATGTTGTGGATTTCCTGAGTCAGCGAGGTCATCAATTTGCCGTTATCTTTCGCCGCATCACTGGCTCTTGCAGAAAGCTGTGACGCATTTGCCGTATTATCACCCGTATTCTTAACCGTTGATGAGATTTGCTCCATGGAGGCGGCAGTTTGCTCAATGGAACTCGCTTGTTCTTCCGTACGGGCAGACAAATCGCGCGTGCCGGCCATGATCTGCGATGCGCCAGTGGCGATATTTTCCGCGCCGCTGCGGATCTCCAGAACAATTTTTTTCAGCTCCTCCTGCATATGGCCGATTGCGCCGGTCAGTAGCCCCGTTTCGTCTTTAGAGGTGACTTTGATCTCGGTGCCCAAATCACCTTTCGCAATTCGAATAGCCGCATCAACGGCATGTTGAATAGGACCAACAATGGCACGTGAAATAATGATTGCCATGATAATGCCGAATATAAAACAGACGAGGGTAATGAGGATCATCACCATTCGGCTCAGGTTGTAATCATGCAAAAAATCACTATATGACGTTTGCATTTCATCCCGCTGCAGGCTGATAAAGCTATTGATCTTCTCTACATACTGGCTTTCGTAAGCACGCGTATGGGTTGAATATTCGGTGATGGCTGCATCAGGGTCGGTTTGTATATTACCCATAACTTTGCTACGCGACTGAATATAGAGGCTGCGCGCGGCGGTAATTTTCTCTAACAGCGCCTGAGAAGCCTCATCATCGGCTTGCTGATTCAGTTGCTTATAGAGTTCGCTTATTTTTTCAGACTTTGCGGCAAGATCTGTAATCAACTGCGCTTTTTTGGCGGCATCTTTTTCAATGATCGCATTAAGAAATAGCGTTGTTGAGCCATTAACATCGCGGATTAAATTATTACCCAGCGCGGTGGTGGGATAATCTTCGGTGACGATCTTGGATATTTTATTTTTCGCTTCATCAAGCCGGTAAATCGCATTTCCGGCAATAAAAAGTAATAACAATAATAATATCCCGAAAGATAGCATTATCTTATTTCTGATACTTATACCCTTTGGCTTACTGATCGTTGTTGTATTTTCCATGGTCTTCCCTTAGTGAAATTTATCTGCATGCCTGGCCGCTATAGCGGTCGGCATCTAGGTTTTATCGGCCATGAGAAGGTATTGATTAGAGATCGATCGTTAAAATCTTAATAAAAATGAAAAGCAATAGTTTATATCTATCAATAGTTGCCTGATCGATCGTTGATATATTGTATAATTTTGATGCAGCAATTTTTTTGAATGAAAGTGATATTGTTAACGTAAATTAAAGAAATCTCATTGGCGACAGAAACCGCGTAAATAAGATGTATACTGGCAATAAAACGTAACTCACCGATCTATAGAGCAATATTTATTGCCAGAAAATAAATAATCACCTAAGTAAGTACTTCAGAAATATTGCATAAGAAATACATCAAACCAGACAGATATCGCCACTTTTTTGTATGCCGCACGGCGTTCTGTGTCCAGCGCGGCATTCACTACGGCTACTGCTACAGCATTTTTACGATTAACTGCTGATATAGGTCAAATAAGCCGCCAGGTAAACGACACCGCAGGCAAACCATATTTTTGCCAGAAACTGATAATCGTTTTTGTCCATCTTTTCCCGCACCTTTCAAAAAGTATACGTAATGGCAATGACCGCTGAGCCTTCGTTACGACGCAGCACAATTGGGCTGTCCGCCGCGTGATCGTTCAGCCAGGTGTAATTGGCGCTCAGCAATGTTCCCCAGTGGGCATCAAATTGATGGCTCCACGTCAGGCTATTATCGATCCCATAAAATCCCTGTTCTGCGTGGTAGCGCGCATAGCCGGAACGCAGACTTTGCTTTTGGCTGACACCGTAAAACGTATTCATATATCGGCTATCGCCAAACAGCGCGGCAGACTGGAAAGCCAGCGTATCGCGGGTGGTCTGCACCGGCAGCAAGGTGAGGGACGCCTGATACTGTACGCCCTGGCTATCGGTAAGTGGCAGGGTAGCTTTGCTTTCCAGCACCAGCCAGTCCGTGGCTTGCCAGCCAACCGCCAGCGCGGTATTCAGCGTGGCATCAATATTGCCCATGCCTTTTAAGTTTTCTGCACCGTCCCGCCAGCCAGAATCACGATCGGCGCGGCCTAACGCATAACCCAGCGTATGTTCGAGATAAAAACCATTGTCGGTTTGCAGGTCATAACCCAGCCCTTTTTGCGAATCAAAAAAGAGCGCATTATCGCGGGCCTGAATCAGTGGAACCACCTGGACACGTTGCTTGTCTGAACCGCTGTAGCGCGGCGCATACTCGCCGCCAATGCCCACCGTCACTCCGTTTTGCACGGCGGGAGTGTCATCGGCCCTGGCCGTGGAGGCAAACAGAGCCAGCAGTGGACAGGCGCTATACAACACGGTTTTTCTCATTATCATCATCACATCTCGCTGGTGGGATAGTATGCTGCGGCGAAGGTTCGCCATGTCCTGACGGGGAATATAGACAGGTCATATCAATAAACGGTCAGGGAATTATTAAGAAATGGTCAAGGTAAGCAAATGATATCCCGTAGAGTGCTTGTGATTGAAGATGATGCCGACGCGGCTGGCGTACTGGAAGCCTATCTGCGACGTGAAAACTATGCCGTTTCGCTGGCCGGGGATGGGCTGACAGGGCTGGACATGGCGCAGCGCTGGAAACCTGATCTGATCTTACTGGATATTATGTTGCCGGGCATGAATGGCACCGAAGTGCTGGCGGCGCTGCGACGCATTAGCGATGTCCCGGTGATCATGGTCACTGCTATGGGGGATACCTCTGAGCGCATAGGGGCGTTGCGATACGGGGCCGATGATTATGTGGTGAAACCGTATCATCCAGGCGAAGTGGTAGCGCGCGTGCAGGCGGTGCTGCGGCGCAGTAAACGAACGGCCGTGCAAGAAGAGGTGCTCCGCTGGCAAACGCTGGAAGTGGATACCGTCGCCATCACCGCAACGGTCACGCAGGCTGAAAACAGTGTCCGCAGCCTGGATCTGACGCCAACGGAGTTTTCGATTCTGATAACGCTAATGCGCCACCCGACCTTGCCGTTTTCCCGCCAGCACTTGCTGGAACACTGTTTGCCGGAGAGCGAAGCGCTGGAGCGCGTGGTCGATACGCATGTCTACAATTTGCGCAAAAAGCTGGAAAACGCGGGCGTTACCAGCGTTTTAGCGAATGTGCGCGGTATTGGCTACCGGTTCCGCCAGCCATGAAAAATCCTGCTCATCAATCGCTGTGGCGCTGGATTTGCGCGCGCATCATCGCGCTGGCTATCGGCGCTGTTATTGTCATTGCTCTGTGTATGTGGCTGCGTTATGCCGTGCAAAACTACTGGGTTTTGCATGATATGCCGTCTGCGGTGAAGGCGGAGTTTCTCGTTCTGCTGGATAATCCGCAGGCGAACCCGGATCGCTTTCATGAAATCGTCGATAAATGGTGGGGGATAAGCTATTCGAAGCCGTCCATTGCCTCTGCCGACTGGATCATGGTTGGCGTACTGGTACTGGTGATGATCCCCTTTATTGTGATTATGGGGCTACGTTACGCCCGGCCACTCTCTTTACAGTTCAGCCATCTGCGTGAAGCGGCCGATGAAGTCACACAAGGCGAATTTGGCAGCCAGGCGGATCTGGTAAAAGATGCGCCCGCCGAAGTGGTACGTTTTGCCAGCGATTTTAACGACATGACCCGCCAGCTGGCGCGCTACGACCGGGAGCTGCGCGCGTCGCACGTTGCGATGGCGCACGAGCTGCGCTCACCGCTAACAGCGGCCATTGGTCGCCTGCAAGGGATGCTCGATGGCGTCTTCGAACCCAGCCAGCAACAACTGGGGATGGTGATGAAACAGCTGCAGCACCTGAGCCGCCTTACGGATGAGCTGCATCTGCTCTCGCTGGCCGATGCTGGTCAACTGACGCTTCATCTTCAGCCGCTGTCGCTGGAAGATCTGTTAGGTGAGCGGGTCGCCTGGCTGAAACCGCAGGCTGATGCCGCAGGAATGACCATGGCGGTGACCTCCCGTTCATCTTCGCTGTTTACTGGCGATGCGTTCCGGCTGGGACAGGTCTTTACCGTGCTGATGGAAAATGCGCTGCGTTATGGCCGGCGGGGCGGTCAGCTTGCCATCCACCTCAGTAAGCAGGGTAACGCGTGGCGGATCGATTTTGAGGATGACGGACCGGGCGTGGAAAGCGATTTTCTGCTAATCATGTTCGATCGCTTTACCCGCGCGGAAACCTCCCGCGCCAGGCATTCCGGCGGCAGCGGGCTCGGGCTTTCTATTGCGCGGGCGATATGTGTTGCCCACGGTGGCAGTATCAGCGCGGCGCTGCCGGAAAAAGGTGGGTTGCGGATCAGCATCACGCTCCCGGCAGATGGCAGCGGTGAAAAAAAATTGCACTCTTGATGAATTCTTGACGAAACGTGGAGTGATTCTCGACGCACGCCACGTTAAATGGCGCCATTACCGATCCGGAGTGGCGTTATGTCAGAACAATTTACCGATTATTTTCGTCAGGGCCTGCACCACCTTTTTAATGCGGCACGCGCGTTATCCTTCCTTGCTCTGCTTCCGCTGCTGGTTATGGCGGCGGTCATTCCGCTGTTAACGGGGTGCGGAGAGAAAAAAACAGACCACGCTGCGCCGCCCAGGCCTGTGCGTTATCTGGTTGTCGCGGCGTCCTCCCCAAACCAGGGAACAGTACGAACTGGCGAGATCCGCGCTCATGATGAAACGGTGCTGGCTTTTCGGCTGGATGGCCGTATGGTCAGCCGGCTGGTGGATATCGGCGCGCGCGTACATGCCGGGCAAGTGCTCGCCACGCTGGAGAGTGAGACCGGCAAAAACCAACTGGCCAGCGCCCGCGCCGATATGGAAAGCGCCCGCGCCGCCGAGCAGTTTGCCGCGCTGAATCTGAACCGGATGCAGAAACTGATGCCCTCCGGCGCGATTGCCCGTACGCAGCTTGATAGCGCCCGTGCCGACTGGCAGTCCGCCGCATCCCGCCTTAAAAGCAGCGCTGCCGCGCTGCGCAATGCGCAGGATAATCTGGCCTGGACACAACTGACCGCGCCTGCCGATGGGGTTATCACCCGCGTTAGCGCCTCAGCGGGGCAAGTGGTCAGCGCCGGGGAAAGCATTTTCACGCTGGCGACCAGCGACGCGCGCGATGTGGTTTTTGCTATCGCCGATCCGCAATTACTGCCCGCACAGGCAGCAAAAACCCCCCTGTTTTCGGTCGCGTTGCTGGCCGATCCCACGCAGAAAACCAGCGGCGTATTGCGTGATATCAGCCCGCAGGCCGATCCGCAAACGCGCACATGGCAGGTCAGGCTCACGCTGCAGTCCCCACCAGCGGCGATGGCGCTGGGAGCCAGCGCCATCGTAGATATTCCAGTGTCGACATCGCCCGGTTATGTGGTGCCAGCCTCGGCGTTGAGCCGCGTCGGCGGCCAGCCGGCGGTCTTTATTATCGACAAACAATCGCAGGCACAGCTTCGTACGGTCACGCTTGCGAGCTACACCGCCTCTTCTGCGGTGATTGCGACAGGCATCAGTGCGGGCGACCGGGTTATCACCGCAGGCGTAAGCAAACTGCGCGCCGGTGAAAAAGTGACCCCAGGAGAGCTGCAGCCATGAGCTCTGTTGAAACCAAACCGCGTTTTAATCTTTCTGCCTGGGCGCTTGAACACCAGCAACTTGTGAGCTTTTTCATGATGCTGATTATCGCCACCGGCATCTTCTGTTATGAAAACCTGCCGCGCAATGAAGATCCGGCATTTACCATCAAAACGGCGGTGGTCTCCGCGCAGTGGCCTGGCGCGACGGTTACCGACACTACCCGGCTGGTCACGGATGTACTGGAAAAAAAATTACAGGAGACGCCGTGGCTGGATTACATCGAAAGCGAAAGCCGGGCCGGTAGCGCCGTTATCTATGTAAATCTGCGCGATGACACCCCGCCGACGCAAGTACCGGACATCTGGTATCAGGTGCGCAAAAAGATGCAGGACATTGCGCCTTCGCTGCCGCAGGGCGTGCAGGGACCGGCAGTGAATGATGAATTTGACGATACCTTCGGCACGATTTATGGCTTCACGGCGGAGGGCTACACGGCGCGTGAACTGCGCGATCGGGTGGAAGATATTCGCCGCAACCTGATGTCAGTGCACGATATCGGCAGAATCACTCTGCTGGGAGAGCAGGAGGAGCAGATCGTGATTGCGTTTTCTCCCCGGCAACTGGCTGGAATGGGGCTCGATATCCAGCAGGTGAGCGATGCGCTCAACGCGCAAAATGCCGTCGAGCCAGCCGGTATTATTCGTACCGGGCAGGACAACGTTGCGCTGCGGGTTAGCGGCGCGCTGACCACCGAAGAGAGCCTGCGGGCGGTTACCCTGCATATTAACGATCGCTATATTCCCCTGACCGATATCGCCACCGTGAGCCGCCAGCTTGCCGAACCGCCAGCGCCGGTGTTTCGTGTCAACGGTCAGCCCGCGATAGGGCTGGCCATTTCCATGGCCTCCACCGGCAATATGCTGCGTTTCGGCCAGGCGCTCAACGCCAGGATGGCGGAGATTAAAACTCAGTTGCCCCACGGCATAGATATGACCAAAGTCGCCGATCAGTCCGCCGTAGTGAGCGATGCGGTTAGCGGCTTTGTGCGGGTGCTGGTCGAAGCGGTGCTGATTGTGCTGGCGGTTTCCTTTGTCTCGCTGGGGATGCGGGCAGGGCTGGTGGTTGCCGCCGCCATACCGCTGGTGCTGGCGATGACCTTCGCTGGAATGATGCTGGCCGGAATTGGTTTGCAACGGATTTCACTGGGTGCGCTGATCATTGCGCTGGGTCTGCTGGTGGATGACGCCATGATCACCGTCGAAACCATGGTGGCCAGGCTGGAAGCCGGTGAATCGCGCAAAAGCGCGGCCACCTATGCTTTCAAAACCACCGCGTTTCCTATGCTTACCGGGACGCTGGTGATGATCGCCGGTTTTATTCCCGTCGGGTTTGCCGCCTCCAGCGCCGGAGAGTACTGCTTTTCGCTGTTTGCCGTGGTGCTGATAGCGCTACTTTGCTCGTGGGTGGTGGCGATTCTGTCCTCGCCGTTGACCGGCGCCTGGCTGCTGCCCGCCAGAATAGACAGCCATCGCAAAGGCAGCGGACGCCTGGCGCGTGTCTACCAGACATTACTGGCGCGCGCGTTGCGCCACCGTTTATTGACCATTGGCATCGCGGTGGCGGCGCTGGCGCTTGCGTGCGTGGGCGCGACCAGAATGCGGGGGGAGTTTTTCCCGGCTTCCGATCGCCCCGAGTTGCTGGTCAGCCTGTCGTTGCCCGCTAATACCGCGCAGCAGGAAACGGAAAGGCAAGCCGAGCGGCTGGAGAACGTACTGAACGGTAACAAAGATATAGATCACTACACGACTTATGTCGGTTCCGGCGCAATACGTTTTTATCTGCCAATGGATGTCCTGCGGGATGACGAAAACACGGCGCAACTGGTGGTGGTGGCAAAAGATCTGGCGGCGCGCGATCGCCTGCGCCAGCAACTGAATAGCGTGCTGGAAAGCCAGTTCGCCGGGTTTACCACGCGCGTTTCGCCGCTGGAATTAGGGCCACCGGTGGGGTGGCCGGTGAAATACCGTGTGAGTGGGCCTGATTATGCGCAGGTACAAAAGTTTTCACGCCAACTGGCGGCAGCAATTGGTACCTCATCGCTTGCCCGCGAAGTGAATTTGACCGCCGGTGAACCGGAAAGAACCATCACCTTGCAGGTGAACCAGACTGCGGCACGAGCGGCGGGCGTTTCGTCGCAGAGTATTGCGCAAATGCTTAATACAGTCTGGTCCGGGCGTACGGTGACCACGGTGCGGGATAATGATCGGCTGGTGGATGTGGTCCTCCGTGGCAACGATCGTGAGCGGCTGGATATCGATACGTTATCGACCCTGATGTTGCCTGGCGCTAACGGTACGAAAATTCCGCTGAACGAAGTGGCAACCGTGGGCTGGGGCGTGGGCGATCCGGTTATCTGGCGTCGCCAGCGGCTGCCATTTATTACGGTGCAAACCGATCTGGCATCCGGCGTGAGTGCCGAAAACCTGTCGGCTGGACTGCGCCCGGCGGTGGATAAACTGCGTGCGCAACTGCCTGCAGGGTACCGGATCGAAGAGGGCGGCACGGTCGCGGAATCGGCAAAAGGGAACGGCTCGGTTTACGCGGTGCTACCGGTGACGCTTATCGTGATGCTGGTGTTGTTAATGCTCCAGTTGCAGCGTTTTTCCCGCATGTTGTTGGCGCTGTTGATGGCACCTTTTGGTTTGCCGGGCATTGTGCTGGCGATGCTGCCGACCGGAACGCCGATGGGGTTTGTCGCCTTGCTTGGCGTGATTGCGCTGGCGGGGATGATCATTCGCAACGCGGTGATCCTGATAAGCGAAGTGGACAGCAATCTGGCGCAGGGGATGGCCGCGAACGAGGCGATCGTGGCCGCCGCCGAACACCGCGCCCGACCCATTATGCTGACGGCATTTGCCGCCATTCTGGGGATGATCCCCATTTCACATCAGGTGTTCTGGGGGCCGATGGCGTATGCCATTATCGGCGGGCTGGTTGTCGCCACGCTGGTGACGCTTACCGTTTTACCTGCGGCGTTCAGCCTGCTGCTGGATAAAGAAAGACGTCAGTAATTGGGGGAGCCAGGAGGGGGCATCACGCGCCAGGGCGAGATGTCTTTAAAGTAAATGCCAAAAACGCCGATAAGGAGAGTGGGGCGCATGCAGGATTTTTCAGCGCCGGAAGCAATAAAGTAACCAGGATGTTGCCAATAATTTTCTGCAAAAGGGATTGATGACAGGCCGACTGCCAGCGCGGGGTGGTCTGCATAAAGGTATTCAAAATGATAAAGATGCTGAAAAAAGGCGTTTCCATATATATAGCAGCGTTATTATTATCTTTTGCTTTTTTCTATATTGTTGCGCAAGTCGCTTACTATGCTTTTATCCAGGAAAAGGTAGAAGATTATGCCGAATCGATACTTGCCCGCAGCGATAATATTATTCTTCAGGTACGTGAAATCAACGCGCTGCGCGAAGAGTTTTCCGTCTACACACCGTGTAGCGATCCCTATCTGCATGCATTAAGAAAACGCTTATGGCCTTATCCGCTGATCAAAGATATTGGCTATGTTGAAGACGGCAGAATAATCTGTTCAGCACTGTGGGGGAAATATGCTGCGCCGTTGTCTCTCAATGTGTTCAAGAATAAAGTGAGTAGAGGCAGTTATACATGGGTGTTTGATGCGCTGATTGAGAATAATATTACTGCTGATGTCGTTTATAATAATAATTTTTCTGTCACCGTGTCACCCTTTGCTTTTACCCGCTTTCGCGAAGATTCCACCCGGTGGGGGTTTAATGCGGTTGTCGGAGACTACAATCACAAGCAACATTTTTTCCGCGTAGGCAATAATACATCGCTGCTCGAAAATATAGAGCATGGCAAAGTGCATGAGTTCTTTTTTATCACTGAGAAATCCTGTGATGCGCAGCATGATATCTGCGTTGTGGCTGGTGTCAGACACTCTTTCGTATTTAATAACAACGGTTATATTCTTCTTTTCCTGTTTTGCGTGGCTTCGCTGGTTGGGCTGTTTGTTGGCGCGTTAATCAGTAAAAATCAGCATGAGAATCAGTCGCTATTAACCAGATTGGAAAATGCTATTATTAATAAAGAGTTGCATTTTGTTTACCAACCACTTTACCGGGTAAAAGATAAAAGTATCATCGGGGTGGAAGTGTTGTTGCGCTGGAATGATAAACAGATGGGCAATATCGGCCCGGATATTTTCATTCCGCTGGCAGAAGAAAATGGCTTAATTAATAAGATAAGTCTCTACGTGGTTGAACATGCGATCAAAGAGTGTGGCGCCGCGTTGCGAGAAAAAGATATCACGCTAAGTATTAACGTCAGTTGTTCAGATATCTGTTCAAAAACGTTTTATCAGCGGCTTATCGATACCCTGCAACAAGAAGGCGTGGCAGGGAAACATATCATGCTGGAAATCACCGAAAGGCAGAGTGGTCGCATAGAAGATATTATGCAGTCAATATGTTTATATAAAGAACATGGCGTGTTATTTGCGCTGGATGATTTCGGTACCGGTTATTCGAATTTAAAATGGTTGTCCATGCTGGATGTTGATGAAATAAAAATTGATAAATCAATAACGGATTCTATCGGTACACAGTCCATTAACCGACATATACTTCCTGGCCTTATTGCGATGTTTAAAGATATGCCACGCACTATTGTTTTCGAAGGCGTTGAAAATGAAGCTCAGCATCTTTTTTTACAAGGCAATTTACCGGAATCCTGCGCGCAGGGCTGGTATTTTTCCAAAGCATTAGCTTTTTCTGAGATAGAAAATCTTTTGGCACAGGTAAAACAGATAGATGAGGGCGATGATAGCAACGACGCCATGCTGACACCGGAACAGCGAAACGGCTCCGTCGCCTGAGGCGGCTCTGTTTTTACAATCAATGGGTAACGCTCTACACTGGTGGGCAGTTTCCCCATTGGATGTCCCGGATGACGACACTTAAAAGTAATAATTTCTTCTTTATCATTCTGTTATTACTGGTCAGTCTGGCGTTTTTCAGCCTGATCCAACCTTACTACTCCGCCATTATTTGGGCGGTGATTCTGGCGCTGATTTTTTACCCGCTGCGCATGCGTTTATCGACGCTGCTCGGCGGGCGCAACGGCGTGGCATCGCTTATCACCGTATTGTTGATCTGCGTGATTGTCTTCATTCCATTGATGATGGTGCTCTCCTCGATCGCCGTGGAGGTTAACAGCCTGTACCAACGGTTGCAGAATAACGGCACCGATTTGCCGCAGCTGTTAAGCAACGGGATCGCGCATCTGCCGGAGTGGGCAAAAAATTCGCTGCGTGAAAATGATTTCGATTCGGTCGCCGCGATCCGCGAAAAACTCTCCGGCGTGGCGCTGAGCGTTGGGCGCTATCTGGCGGGCAGCGCGGTACTGATCGGCAAAGGCACGCTGGGAATTACTGTCGGCTTCTGTCTGATGGTCTATTTGCTGTTCTTTTTACTGAAAGATGGCGCAGAGCTGGTGCGCAAAATCTACGACGTGGTGCCGCTGTCAGCGACCATCAAACGCCGCCTGTTCCTGAAATTCGCCGGTGTGGCGCGCGCCACGGTAAAAGGTACGCTGGTCGTGGCGATTGTGCAGGGAGCGCTGGGCGGTATCGGTTTCTGGTTTGCCGGGTTCAACGGCAGCCTGCTGTGGGCAACGTTAATGGCGTTTTTGTCGCTGATCCCGGCGGTGGGGACGGCGATTGTCTGGGTCCCGGCGGTGATCTTTCTCTACTCCACCGGCGAGCTGGTCACGGCGACCATCCTGACGCTCTACTTCGTGATTGTGGTGGGACTGGCTGATAATCTGTTGCGCCCGCTGCTGGTGGGCAAAGATACCCGTATGCCGGACTATTTGATCCTGCTTACTACGCTCGGCGGGTTGCAGTTCTTTGGCATTAATGGTTTTGTGCTGGGACCGATGATTGCCGCGCTATTTATTACTTCATGGAATTTGTTGGCGCAGTCGCGAGCGAATACGCAAAAAAAAGCGTAATAATATTTAATAACGCCGCCTGCTAAATTACGGCGGCGTTATTTGTTTGTCGTAAAGAAGTGCAAAGCCTTTGAGTAAAATCTTAGCCTGTGATAAAAAAGGGCGGTGTTTAACTACTGAGGACAATTTATTTCCGCTACGATGAGAAGCAATTTGCGGATAATTGTAATTATATGGACATTCTGTTCAGCGTCTTAAAACCTGATTTTTCCCTCCCGTCTTCTTCCTGCTGCCTGTTGGCAGATGACCAGTACTGGCGCTCTGCGCTGTAGTTTTCTCTCTGCCTGAGCTGGCACGTTGTGTCCGGCTGACATCGTTGTTTTTCCGGTTTCCCGTTGTTCGGTAAGCCGCAGGAAAGTATGTTCTCAAGCAGGAGAAAAAAATGATTTACTGGATTTTATTAGCCCTGGCAATTATTGCTGAAATAACCGGCACGTTGTCGATGAAATGGGCAAGTATTAGCGATAGTCATACCGGTTTTATTTTAATGCTGGTGATGATTGCGCTGTCGTATATTTTTCTGTCATTCGCGGTTAAAAAAATAGCCCTCGGCGTGGCGTACGCATTATGGGAAGGCGTTGGCATATTCATTATTACGCTTTGTAGCGTCTTTCTTTTTGATGAACCGTTATCGCCGCTGAAAGCTGCCGGTCTGGCCACGCTGGTGCTGGGCATTGTGCTGATCAAATCCGGGACGCGCAAAGCCACGCGTCAGGAGCGTAACCATGCTGCAGTTTGAGTGGATTCACGGCCTGTGGCTGGCAGTGGCGATTGTGCTGGAAATCGCGGCGAACATCTTTTTAAAACTCTCAGACGGTTTTCGCCGCAAGTTATATGGTTTCGCTTCACTTTTCGCCGTATTAGCGGCATTTAGCGCCTTATCGCAGGCGGTAAAAGGAATCGATCTTGCGGTGGCGTATGCGCTTTGGGGCGGGTTTGGCATCGTCGCCACCCTCGCCGCCGGCTGGGTGCTCTTTGGGCAGCGCCTGAATTATAAAGGCTGGATTGGCCTGGCGCTGCTGATTGTCGGTATGACGCTGATAAAACTCGCCTAATGTTAAGTTGCCCACGTTTGTGGGCAATGAAATTCGCGGGCTGTATTACGCTTAGGATACTATCTCTCACACCTCTGTTTCCCTGGACACCAGTAAGGGACGGCCAATGTTTAATCCGTTAAGCTGGCGCAATCTCCCCACGGCAAGGACGCTGTTTGTCATGCTCTTTATGGCCGGCATCGGACTGATTGTTTCCGTTGTCGCGCTGCTCTATCTTTCGCTGCACCTTATTAGCTCCAAGGCCAATGAAATTGATGAACATCGCACCGCGCTGTCTGTGCAGGGCGCGATTCAGACGGCGGTAAACCGCACCCGGTCACTGGTCATTGATAACGCCGTCTGGGATGAAGCAGTTCAGGAAGCCTATCGCCCACAACTGGATAGCGCGTGGCTATATAGCACCTGGGGCGCGGGCTTTAAAATCAATAACCTGTACGACGGCACTTTTGTGCTGGATGAGAAGTTCGCCGTGCTGTGGGGGGCGTTTCGCAGCCAGCCTTTTACCGAGCCTAATCTCGCCTTTTTTGGTGACGGGCTGGCCGCGCTGATTCGCAACCACAGCGAGCCGCTGCGCGAGGGGAAAGAGGTTTTCGCGGGCATCACCCGCACGCGTGAAGGGGTGGCATTTGTCAGTATTGGGCTTATTCGCCCGGCGAGCGGGCGGCTTAACGTTTATGACGCGACACGCCGCTACCTGGTGATCACCCGCCATCTCAACGCGAAGATCCTCAGCGATCTGGGAAATACCTTTCAGATTGACGATTTGCGCTTGCAGGCACGAAATGCCGCCGTAGCCAGCATACCGCTACGCGGATCGGCAGGTGAAACGCTGGGATATCTGAGCTGGACGCCGCATTTACCCGGTGCGGAGGCCGCGCAGGCGGCTGCGGCCAATATCCGCCAGATAGCCGCGCTGGCGGCGGGTTTGATTCTGCTGTTTATCGCACTCAGCAGCGCCGGGCTTTACAAACTGGCGCGTGGGGAAAAGCTGGCGCGCAAAATCGCGCTGACGGACTGGCTAAGCCGTTTACCTAACCGTCGCGCGCTGATTGAACACCTCGATAATCTGAGCGCAATGGGCGATCCCGAAATGATCAGCGTGGTGTTTATCGATCTCGACGGCTTTAAAGACGTAAATGATATTTACGGCCACGATGTCGGCGACCGGCTGATTGTGACGATAGCCGACACATTACGGCAAAAAGTGCCGACCGGCGGCATGCTGGCGCGAATGGGCGGTGACGAATTCGCCATGACGCTTAGCGGTCCGTGGTCACTGGAAAAGGCTGATGATTTTGCGCATAACGTGTTGCGCTACCTTGAGACACCGGTGCGCATTGGCAAACGCACTATTCATATTGGTGCCAGCATCGGTGTTGCCAGCGGCACGCTGCTGGAGTGTTCCAGTTCAGAGTTGTTTCGCCGCGCAGATATCGCCATGTACCACTCGAAAATTACCGGCAAGGCGCGGATGACGCATTATGATGCAGAGCTGAACAGCGCGCGTGAACGGCAATTAATCATTGAGAATGATATCCGTGACGGGCTGGAGCGTGATGAGTTTGATGTCTGGTATCAACCGATTGTCGATGCGCAAAGTCAGATGATGATTGGCGTTGAAGCGCTGGCGCGCTGGCCGCGCCGTCCGGATGGCGAACTCAGGCCGGACGATTTTATCCCGGTCGCCGAAACCAGCGGGCTTATCTACGCGCTCGGGCAGTTTGTGCTGCGCCGCGCCTGTAGCGATTTGCAGCAGCTTAACCACCTGAAGTTGTCGGTCAATATCTCGCCCGCACAGTTTCGCGACCCGGAGTTTGAAGACAAAGTGGCGCGGGTGCTGGAAACCTGCCTGTTTCCGGCGCACCGCTTACAGCTGGAGGTGACAGAAACCTACGTGCTGGAAAACCCTGAGCGCGCACGTTCGGCCATCGCCAATCTCAAAGCGCTGGGCACGGCGGTTGCGCTGGATGATTTCGGCACGGGCTATTCGAGTATTGGTTACCTGCGGCGCTTTAATTTTGACACCATAAAAATTGATAAATCGCTGGCCGGGCTGGTTGATGATGACGAACAAGCCTCGGCGCTGGTGAGCGGCACGATCCGTATTGCCAGTGCGCTGGGCATGCAGGTGGTGGCGGAAGGCGTGGAAAATGAGAAGCAGATGAAACTGCTGCGGCTGGCCGGCTGCGACCAGCTGCAGGGTTACTATTTCAGCGAACCGATGCCGCTTAAGGAGATTTTGCAGTTACGTCTGCTGCGAAAGGGCTGAATTACTCGTCTGCCTCTTTTGCCAGCGCTTCCAGTTTGTCACGAAAACCGGTAACCGAAATGGCGCGGTTGTCGGCGCGCCAGCGATCTTTCGCCGCCGGCGCCGAGCTTTGCACGGCAATCAACTGCCAGCCCGCATCGGTTTTTAACATTAATGGCGAACCGCTGTCGCCCGGTAGCGTGTCGCACTGGTGCGACAACACGCTATTTTGCGCCCAGCCGGTGACGACACAGTCCTGGTGGCTGAACAGGCTATCAAGATGATCTTCCGGGTAGCCCGCCTGCGTCACTTTACGGTCGGTCGCTTTTAATGCCGCGGTGAGTTCATCTTTATCTCCGACAAAGATCGGCAGTGGCGTAATGCCGGAAGGGGGGTAACGTAACACGATCAGCCCAAAATCCCAGGGCGCGGCAGAAGAGGGAACAATCCAGCCATCGCCGTCGGCTTTCAGGCGGTGGCCGAGCGACGCATCGACACGGCCTTCGATACCGTGAATTTCATACCGCCAGCTGCCTCGTTGCGAAACAAAACGCAGCGCCACGGCTTTATCCGCTTTGCCGCGCGGCGGCGTTAACAGGCAGTGCCCGGCGGTTAATGCCAGGTGCGGAGAGATAAGCGTCGCTGTGCACAAATTGCCGCTGGCGGTTTCAAGCTGGCCAATCGCATCCCACGGCGCTTTGGTAGGGGTAGTAACAGGAACCCTGTCATCATGACCAAAAAAGAGCGTTTTCACATCACGGGCGCTTATCGCGTCATCGCCGCCATCGTCAGCATGTCCAACAGCGGAAAACAAAAACAGCGGTCCCAGCAACAGCACAACGGTTTTTCGCATATCACACTCTGGTGGGGTAATTATGATTATTAACGTAAGCCCAGGTAAACAAATATAGACGGGACGAGCAGAAAGTGGGAGTAAAATCAGCGTGCTACATCAATAAAGATAAAAACGGACGGCAATCAGTGCGCAGATGATTAACATCGCCAGAATCACTTCAAAACGATAACGTCGCAGCATCATAGGCCCTCCAGAGAAAAACGGCGCTTCACCCGAAGGGTTCAGCGCCGACTTGTCACAGCGTTCTGATACGAACGCTGGTATCAGACACGTTTACTTATGCAGCCGGTTGTGCAGCTGGTTTGGTCGCAGTGTGTTTAACGTGTTTTTTGTGGTGTTTTTTCGCAGCCTGAGCTTTCTGTTCTACAGCGGGTTTAGCCGCTTTTTTGTGGTGTTTTTTCACTTTCGCAGCCTGAGCTTTCTGCTCTACAGCCGGTTTAGCCGCTTTTTTGTGTTTCTTATGCATTTTTTTAGCCGGTGCAGCTTTAGTGGTAGCAGCCGGTGCAGCGGTCGTTGCTGCCGGAGCAGCAGCCGGAGCCTGGGTAGAAGTAGCGGTGTCAGCAGCGAAAGCAGCAGAAGACAGACCCAGAGCAGCGGCAACAACCAGAGCTAATACTTTTTTCATTCCGATATCCTCGAATTGGTTTCTTCATTCAACCCCACTGCGGGGCCGTTGAAAGAACTATATCCCTGTAATTGAACGCCTTCCGTGAGTGATTGGTTTCGGCATGTAACGTAATGTACAGAGCGAGGAACCGCGCCGAAACTGCCGTTCCGGCGCGGGTTTATCAGAGGTAACGGCGGAGAAGATGCTGGTGGAAATAGTCGGCGTTTAGCGCTTCGCCGGTGGCATTCTGAATCAGCTGCGCGGTGCTGAAGCGGCTGCCGTGCTGCCAGATGTTTTGTCGCAGCCAGTCAAAGAGCGCCGTAAGATCGCCTGCGGCAATCGCTTCGTCCAGCCCTGGCAGCGCGGTACGCGCGGCGTGGAACAACTGAGCAGCGTACATGGCGCCGAGCGTATACGACGGGAAATAACCAAAGCCGCCATCGGTCCAGTGAATATCCTGCATACAGCCGTTGCGGTAGTTGCCTTCAGTGGAAAGCCCCAGCCAGGCCTGCATTTTTTCATTCCACAAACCTGGAATGTCATCAACCTCAATCTCGCCGTCAATCAGCGCGCGTTCAATCTCATAGCGCAGGATCACATGCGCCGGATAACTCACTTCGTCTGCATCGACACGGATATAACCCGGTTTTACGCGCTGGTTCCAGGCGACAAAATTGTGTTCTTCAAACGCCGGTTGCCTACCGAAACGTTCAATAATGGCCGGTTGCAGACGGCGCAGGAAAGCTTCGCTGCGACCTAACTGCATTTCAAAGAACAGGCTTTGTGATTCATGAATCGCCGTGGAACGCGCCAGCGCAATAGGCTGACCCGGCCAGCTGCGCGGCAGATTTTGCTCGTAGCGCGCATGGCCGGTTTCATGTACCACGCCAAACAGCGCGCTCAGCAACTCATTTTCATCGTAACGCGTGGTAATACGCACATCTTCCGGTACGCCGCCGCAGAAAGGATGGGCACTGACATCGAGCCGCCCGCCGTTAAAGTCGAAACCGAGTTCCTTCATCGCCTGCAAACCCAGTTCGCGCTGGTCGGCAATCGGGAACGGCCCCTGCGGCGCAATTAACGCTTGCTGCTCTTGTTTTGACACTGCTTTTTTCAGCAGATCCGGCAGCCAGGATTTTACCTCGCCAAACAGTTCATCAAGGCGGGCGCTGGTCATATCCGGCTCGAATTTATCCAGCAGCGCATCATACGGGGAACACCCTTTCGCGGCGGCCCGCAGTCTGGCTTCTTCGCGTGCCAGTTTAACCACCTCTTTCAGGTTGGCGGAAAAACCAGCCCAGTCATTGGCGGGGCGCTGCGTGCGCCAGGCGTGCTCACATTTGCTACCCGCCAGCGACTGCGCTTCAACCAGCGATTCCGGCAGCAATGCCGCTTCCTGATAGTGCCGCTCGATTTCGCGCAGGTTGGCCTGCTCAATATCGTCCAGATCTTCTTGTCGTGCGTTGGCGATCCACTCGCCAACTTGTTTGTCGGTCAGGATCTGGTGGCGCAGGACGCTTAATTCTGCCAGCGCTTCGCCGCGTGCGGTACTACCGCCTGGCGGCATCATGGCAAACATATCCCAACTGGCAATCGAAGCGAGGTGTGAAAAGCGCGACAGGCGCAGGAAAGTGCGGGTGAGCTGGTGATAGTTGTGCTTGTCCATAATGCCTCTGATTTTTAGCGTGTGATCGTGTAACCACCTAAAAGTAGTAGTTATTCAATACATTTCCTGAACTGTACCATAATAGGAATAATCTGTTTATTTAACCAATGCCAACGCGTAACGCAGTAATATTATGAATCCATTCGTCTGGGTAATATTTGCTCTGCTGGCGCTTGATGCGGTGCGGGAATTAATGGGCACGGCGTCGATTTTGAGTCTGTTTTGACACACACGAGCAAAAAGTAAAAAAAGCCCTGCATGCGCAGGGCTGTTGATTATCGCAGCATTAATGCAGGCGAGAGTGGAGCCTGCTTCCCACCAGGATGGCAATCACCAGCATGGCCGCGATAAAACCGCCGACGCCGTTCCAGCCATAGCTGTGCCAGAACACCCCGCCTAATGTCCCCGCCACGCTGGAACCGAGATAGTAGCTAAATAAGTAGAGCGACGAGGCCTGGCCTTTGGCGCGTCGCGCGCGTGGGCCAATCCAGCTGCTGGCGACGGAATGGGCGGCAAAGAAGCCTGCGGTAAACAGCAGCATACCGATGAAAATTACCCCCAGCGTTGAGAACAACGTAAGCAACAGCCCCAGCAGCATGATGGCGGTAGCACCGACCATCACCGGCCCGCGCCCGTATTTATTGGTCATCATCCCGGCTTTCGGCGAACTCCAGGTGCCCGTCAAATAGGCGACGGAAAGCAGACCCACCACCGCCTGGCTCAGCGTCCACGGTGATTGCATCAGACGGTAACCGATGTAATTAAACAGGGTGACAAACGAGCCCATCAGCAAAAAACCTTCCAGGAACAACAGCGGCAATCCCTGGTCGCGCCAGTGCAGACGGAAATTGATAAACAGGGTTTTTGGCCGCAGCGAGGTCGGGCGGAAATGGCGTGATTCGGGCAAGATCCGCCAGAACATCAGCGCGGAAGCCAGCGCAAAACAGCCAATCACCGCCAGCGCGATACGCCAGTTAAAAAAGTCGGTAAACACGCCGCTCAGCAGGCGTCCGCTCATCCCGCCAATAGAGTTTCCGCTGATATACAGCCCCATCGAGAAGGCAACAAAACTGGGGTGGATCTCTTCACTTAAATAGGTCATGCCAACGGCCGCAACGCCGCTCAGCGATAAGCCAATCAATGCGCGCATCACCAGGATGCCGTGCCAGCTGGTCATCATTGTTGACAATAATGTGCAGCACGACGCCAGTAGCAGCGCGGTAACCATCACTTTTTTTCGTCCGATGGCGTCAGAAAGCGGGCCGGTAAACAGCAGACCAATCGCCAGCATGGCGGTGGATATCGAGAGGGAAATACTGCTGCTGGCCGGAGAGACGCCAAACTCCTGCGACAGCACCGGTAAAATGGGTTGCACACAGTAGAGCAAGGCGAATGTCGCTAACCCGGCGGAAAAGAGCGCCAGCGTGACGCGCATAAATTGGGGAGTACCACGTTTAATAAATTGTCCCGGCAAAGAGACTGGTTTTTCGTCGACGACGCTTGCCGGCCCGGTGTCAACGGTTGTTGTACGACTCACTGGAGATCCTTAACGTTTTATACCCGTGATTTTGGTGACGGGCTTACCACGTCGCTAAGGGTATGAAAGCGGTAATATTCTGTCTAATATATTAATAATCTCAAATAATATGTTTTAAGTATGAATATTGAACTGCGTCATTTACGTTACTTTATTGCCGTTGCCGAGGAGCTGCATTTTGGTCATGCGGCGGCGCGGCTGAATATCTCGCAGCCGCCGTTAAGCCAGCAAATCCAGATCCTTGAACAACAAGTTGGTGCGCGCTTGCTTGCCCGTACCAACCGCAGCGTGTCGCTCACACCTGCCGGGCGGCAGTTTTTGGCGGATAGTCGGCAAATCTTAAGCCAGGTCGATGAAGCCGCCGCACGCGCCATGCGCTTGCATCAGGGGGAAACCGGGGAACTGCGCATTGGTTTTACCTCCTCCGCGCCGTTCATAAAAGCGGTCTCCGACACGCTCTCTTCATTTCGCCAGCGTTACCCGGATGTACATATCCAGACACGCGAAATCAATACCCGTGAACAGATCTCGCCGCTCAATGAAGGGTTGCTGGATTTGGGGTTGATGCGTAACACGCCGTTGCCGGAGACGCTGGCCTGGGAGGTGATTCTGCGCGAGCCGTTGCTGGCGATGATCCACAAAGATCATCCATTAGCGGCGCGTTCGGCGGTGTCGCTGGTGGAACTGGCACAGGAGCCGTTTGTCTTTTTCGATCCGCATGTCGGTACTGGTCTGTATGATGAGATCCTCGGCCTGATGCGCCGTTATCAACTGACGCCAACTATTACGCAAGAAGTGGGCGAAGCGATGACCATTATCGGCCTGGTAGCGGCCGGATTAGGGGTGTCGATATTACCGGCATCATTTCGGCGTGTGCAGCTAACGGAAATGCGTTGGGTGCCGATTATTGAAGCGGATGCGGTATCGGAAATGTGGTTAGTCTGGTCAAAACATCATGAGCAGGGCAGCGCGGCTGCACGCTTTAAGCAGCAGTTGATTGCCGCCGCTGACGGATAAATTTTGCGCATAAGTCATTGCAAAATGTGCTGTAAATCACACGCCGGGGTAAATATTTGACGGCGACCAGTGAAGTGTTTCACCATAGCCGAACGTTTATTTCGAAGCGTGAAAATAAGGGAGTCAGAGGTGGTTGCTGATAGTCAGCCTGGGCATATTGATCAAATAAAGCAGACCAACGCGGGGGCGGTGTACCGCCTGATTGATCAGCTTGGCCCGGTGTCGCGCATCGATCTCTCACGCCTGGCGCAACTCGCCCCGGCCAGTATTACGAAAATTGTGCGCGAAATGCTCGAAGCCCACCTGGTGCAGGAGACGGAAATCCAGGAACCTGGCAGCCGCGGGCGTCCGGCGGTCGGGCTGGTGGTCGAGACCGAAGCCTGGCACTACCTTTCTTTGCGCATCAGCCGGGAAGAGATCTTTCTTTCTTTACGCGATCTCAGCAGCAAGCTGGTCGTGGAAGATCGCCTTGAGTTACCGCTGGTGGCTGAACTGCCGCTGCTGGACCGTATTATTCTGCATATTGACCGCTTTTTTACCCGCCATCAGAACAAACTGGAACGTTTGACCGCCATTGCGATTACGCTGCCCGGCATCATTGATACCGAAAACGGTATCGTTCATCGCATGCCCTTTTATGACGATGTTAAAGATATGCCGCTGGGTGAAGCGCTGGAAAATCACACTGGCGTGCCGGTGTATGTCCAGCATGACATCAGTGCGTGGACGATGGCCGAAGCCTTGTTTGGCGCGTCACGCGGGGCGCGGGATGTGATTCAGGTGGTTATCGATCACAACGTTGGGGCCGGGGTGATTACTGACGGGCGCTTATTGCATGCGGGAAGCAGCAGCCTGGTGGAGATTGGTCATACACAGGTCGATCCCTATGGCAAACGCTGTTATTGCGGCAACCATGGTTGCCTTGAAACCATTGCCAGCGTCGAGAGCGTGCTGGAGCTGGCGCAGTTGCGCATGAGCCAGTCAATGAGTTCGATGCTGCACCAAAAACCGCTGACTGTGGAATGGCTCTGCCAGGCTGCGCAGCAGGGCGATTTATTGGCTAAAGATATCATTAGCGGCGTGGGTGCGAATATTGGTCGCATTCTTGCCATCATGGTGAATTTGTTCAACCCGCAAAAAATACTGATTGGCTCGCCGCTCAGCAAAGCGGCAGACGTGCTTTTTCCCGCCATTGCCGCGTGCATTCGCCAGCAGGCATTGCCCGCGTATAGCCAGCACATCAGCGTAGAGAGCACACAATTTACCAACCAGGGCACCATGGCCGGTGCGGCGCTGGTAAAAGACGCGATGTATAACGGATCCTTACTTATCCGTTTGTTGCAGGGGTAACATTTTTACACTGTTGCCATAAAAATTGCGCTACCTCAATCTTGCCCCCTGGCAGTTACCTTAGACTTTCCCCACTGAATTATTTTCCTGGTTTATATTTTCGTAGAACAACGGTGGGATGAGTGATGCTTAAGCGTTTCTTTGTAACGGGTACAGACACTTCTGTCGGGAAGACAGTGGCGTCCCGCGCGCTACTCCAGGCGCTGGCAGCCAGTGGTAAAACGGTGGCAGGTTACAAGCCTGTTGCCAAAGGGAGCAAAGAGACGCCGGACGGGCTGCGCAATAAAGACGCGCTGGTGCTGCAAAGCGTTTCGTCACTGGAGCTACCTTACCAGGCGGTCAACCCCATCGCATTAAGCGAAGAAGAGAGCAGCGTCGCGCACAGTTGCCCCATCAATTACACCCTGTTGTCGAATGGTCTGGCTGATCTGTGCAATCGCGTCGATCACGTGGTTGTGGAAGGCACCGGTGGCTGGCGTAGCTTAATGAATGACTTACGCCCGCTTTCGGAGTGGGTGGTGCAGGAACAGATGGCGGTGGTGATGGTGGTGGGTATTCAGGAAGGGTGTCTCAACCACGCCTTGCTGACCGCGCAGGCCATCGCCAGCGACGGCTTGCCGCTGATTGGCTGGGTGGCGAACCGCATCAACCCCGGCCTTGCGCACTACGCCGAAATTATCAACGTACTGAGCAAAAAACTGCCCGCGCCGCTGGTCGGGGAGTTACCGTATCTGCCGCGCCCGGAACAGCGCGATTTGGCGCAGTACATCAATCTGCAAATGGCGACCGGCATGTTAGTTGCCGACCGTATTCTGGCCTGACGCGGGCCGTTCGCTTACAACCCGCTATTCCTGTTTCTCCGCTTATACTCTTTATTGCATTTGATGCAAAAGTAGGCAATTTAAGCGGAGGATCTTATGAGTACATCCCTTTACAGTAAAACCCCGTCCGTCACGGTGCTTGATAACCGTGCTCTGCTAGTACGCGCTATCGCGTATCACCGCCATCCGGACACCCTGGACATCACCGATGAATGCATCACCCGCCATCAGTTTGATGCGCGCGGTCTGCCGTCACAAAGTGCTGACCCGCGTCTCTATGCCGCCGGGCTGGCGAATTTCAGTTATCTCAGCGACCTGAACGGCACGGCGCTACGCACGCAGAGTGCGGATGCGGGTACATCCGTTGCCCTGAATGACGCCTCCGGGCGGGTTTTTTTACAGGTCAGCAATATTGGCGAGGGTAATGAACGCAGCGCCGCCGTGACCCGCACTTTTCAGTATGAAGATGCCAGCCTGCCGGGGCGGTTGCTCGGCATTACTGAGCAGGCTGCCGGGGAAAACGCACGCGCCACCGAACGGTTTGTCTGGGGTGGTCATTCCGCAGATGAACAGAGCCACAATCTTGCCGGTCAGCCAGTGAGCCATTACGACCCGGCAGGTCTGCTTTCGACGGGCAGCGTTTCGCTGAGCGGCGTGCCGCTTTCCGTCACCCGCCAGTTGCTGCCGGACGATGCCGAAGCAGACTGGCAGGGCGTGGACGCCTCGGCGTGGAACGACCTGCTGGCGGGCGAAACCTACACGACCAACGGCACGGTCGACGCGGCCGGGAATGTGCTGACCACCACCGACGCGAAAGGTAATCTGCAGCGCGTGGCGTATGACGTGGCGGGTCTGCTGAAGGGAAGCTGGCTGACGGTGAATGGCGGTTCAGAGCAGATTATCGTGAAATCCCTGACGTATTCCGCCGCCGGGCAGAAACTGCGCGAGGAGCACGGCAACGGCGTGGTAACCACGTACAGTTATGAAGCGGAAACGCAGCGTCTTATTGGTATTAAAACGGAACGTCTGTCTGCTGCAAAAGTGCTGCAGGATTTGCGCTATGAATATGACCCGGTGGGCAACGTGCTGGTTATCACTAACGATGCTGAGGAGACGCGTTTCTGGCGCAATCAGCAAGTGGTGCCCGAAAACCGCTACGCCTACGACAGCCTGTACCAGCTGGTCAGCGCCAGCGGGCGCGAAATGGCCAGCGCGGTGCAGCAGAACAGCAGCCTGCCAGCTTATTCCTCCTTTGATGACGCCACCTACACAAACTACTCCCGCACTTACACCTACGACAACGCCGGAAACCTGACGAAAATCCGGCACAGCGCACCCGCGTCCGGCAATAACTACACGACATCAATTACAGTCAGCAGCCGCAGCAACCGCGCGGTGCTCAGCACGTTTACGGAAAACCCGGCCGATGTCGATGCGCTGTTCACCGCCGGCGGGCAGCAGAAACAGCTTTTACCGGGGCAGAATCTGTTGTGGACGGCGCGCCAGGAGTTGCAAAAAGTCACGCCCGTCACCCGCGACGGCGCAGCCGACGACAGCGAAAGTTACCGTTACGACGCCAGCAGCCAGCGCATCGTCAAAATCACCTCGCAGCTGACCGGCGGCAGCACGCAGACAAAACGGGTGATTTATCTGCCGGTGCTGGAGCTGCGCAGCAGCGCAGCCGAAGAATTAGAGGTGATAACAGTAGGAGAGGCCGGACGTGCGCAGGTGCGGGTGCTGCACTGGGAAAGCGGGCAACCTGCCGGTATCAGTAATGACCAGATTCGCTACAGCTACGACAACCTCACCGGCAGCAGCAGTCTGGAAGTGGACAGCAGCGGCGAACTTATCAGTCAGGAAGAGTATTACCCGTATGGCGGCACGGCACTGTTTGCCGCCCGCAGCCAGCTGGAGGCGGATTACAAAACGATTCGTTATTCCGGTAAAGAGCAGGACGCCACGGGGCTCTATTACTACGGTTACCGTTATTACCAGCCGTGGGCGGGACGGTGGCTGAGCGCAGATCCTGCCGGCACGGTAGACGGGCTTAATTTGTTCAGGATGGTCAGGAATAATCCCGTAAGATTTAATGATCAGAACGGATTTCTTGCGGACGATGCCGTCAAACTGGCTTATTACACTATGCTTACTGAAGGTCGAATGTTTAGTGGTTATATAGAGGAAGAACCAGAAGATATTGATGCCGCACAAGATATTATTGCCCGGCAGTCCGGACGTAATCTGGCAAGACTAAGAAAACGCTTTAATGAACCTGCCGAAGGTTCACTTGAATCAGTATTTTTGAAAAAGTTTGACGAGGCTCCTTTTAATATTACACATCATTCTGATAAAGATTTTTCAAGTCCTGAAGGTAGTGTCCATTTTTTATCTCGTCATCAACTTGAGCAACGAGGGATAGCATTTAATACGGAAAATACTGAGGCTTTAGATATAAGTATGTTAGCGACCACCCATTTCGCATTTTTTTCTTTGGGGCTAAAAAGTGAGAGACAAAAAGGCAAGAGTCGATTTGGGAATGTTGGTTATCATATTGATTTTGAAGCCATGAAAGATCATAAGGATTTTTCTCTTTTACAAACTCACGATATCCTTAATGCACTGGACAGATCGCCGATTTCAGACAGGAAAAAGGCACTCTTTGCTACAGAAGATGACTTAATTGAGTTTAACTTCGGTCTGCAACGAAACTTTGATGCTGATGAAGGAGAGGCTACTGTTGGCTCGATCTATTACGGTAAAGATATGAGCGAAGGACTCAAACTATCGGTGGTAAATGATTTTAAAAGATTAGGTGAAGGGACGAGGGAAAAACTTAAGGATGAAGCCACTGCGGATATTAACAGTGTTGTACAAACATTTTATCGGCCTCAGTTACTGGTTCCTGGAGGGATAAAAATAAATAAACAACACTATACAATAATACATCATTAATTCATATGTAATACTTTAAGACTTGTGAGGAATATATATGAGATATCTGGCAAAAAGTGATTTCTATGTTGCGTCAGTGCCCGGATTTTTGATTTAGATCCTGCTGATGTTTATCATGTGCATGTCATGTAAAAAAGGGGGGGGGCATATTTTTTGCCCACCTCGTGATCGAGGGTACATCCGCTTACCGGGAAAATGACCAGCCGGCGTGACATCACGCCGGCTGATATTCTGTTGCTTCTGTCGTAAGTGCTTTAAGGTCAGCAACAAAACGTTTCAGATATTCCTTTCAGATTGCTGCCTTAGATCTAGTATATAAGATTTCAGCTGTGCCAGTTTATCGTACCGTTTGCTTTGTATTCTTCTCTTAACGGTTATTTTCTGCTAATCATCAGGACTACTGTGTTAATGTGAAAAGAAGGGTTTTCCGCAAAATAAAAAGGATTTTTCTGAAAATAACGGAAAGATAAACTTAGTGAGGTGAAAAAATGGTTAGGCTTGATATTTTTTAAATAATCTAAGTGTGACAGGTGGCGTGATTTTTATACGTAATGAGAAAAATTCTGGTGTGTTGTTGTCTGTAAGGGAACATCTTTTCTTGATGTTTTGAATATTGTTATGTTGCTGATGTTTTTATTCTTATAACTACCGGTAGTTCCTGGTTTTTTGGGGAATATAATAAGGCTGATTTTATAGGGCTTGGCATTTAAATATTAAAATTAATTTTATTATTTCTTGTCATAGATTTGTTCATTTTTCATAGCAGTATTAAAAATAATTCCCGGATAAAAATAACACCAGCAGCCTATACTTTTTGTGTAACCGACAAGTTGTATTAAGCACAAACTTCAATGAGGAAAGGCTAATGAGCACATCACTTTACAGTAAAACCCCGTCCGTCACGGTGCTTGATAACCGTGCTCTGCTAGTACGCGCTATCGTTTATCACCGCCATCCGGACACCCCGGCCATCACCGAAGAACGCATCACCCGCCATCAGTTTGATACGTGCGGTCTGCCCTCTCAGAGCGCTGACCCGCGCCTGCACGCCGCCGGGCTGGTGAATTTTAGCTTTATCAGTGACCTCGGTGGTACGCCGCTGCGCACGCAGAGTGTCGATGCCGGAACGACCGTAGTGCTGAACGACGCCGCCGGGCGGATTTTTTTGCAGGTCAGCAATATTGGCGAGGGTAACGAACGCAGCGCCGCCGTGACCCGCACTTTTCAGTATGAAGATGCCAGCCTGCCGGGGCGGTTGCTCGGCATTACTGAGCAGGCTGCCGGGGAAAACGCACGCGCAACCGAACGGTTTGTCTGGGGTGGTCATTCCGCAGATGAACAGAGCCACAATCTTGCCGGTCAGCCAGTGAGCCATTACGACCCGGCAGGTCTGCTTTCAACGGGCAGTGTTTCGCTGAACGGCGTACCGCTTTCCGTCACCCGCCAGTTGCTGCCGGACGATGCAGAAGCAGACTGGCAGGGGGCGGATGCCTCGGCGTGGAACGACCTGCTGGCGGGCGAAACCTACACGACCAACGGCACGGTCGACGCGGCCGGAAATGTACTCACCACCACCGACGCGAAAGGTAATCTCCAGCGCGTGGCGTATGACGTGGCGGGGCTGCTGAAGGGAAGCTGGCTGACGGTGAAGGGGGGGACAGAGCAGATTATCGTGAAATCCCTGTCATACTCCGCCGCCGGGCAGAAGCTGCGCGAGGAACACGGCAACGGCGTGGTAACCACGTACAGTTATGAAGCGGAAACGCAGCGTCTTATTGGTATTAAAACGGAACGTCTGTCTGCTGCAAAAGTGCTGCAGGATTTGCGCTACGAATACGACCCGGTGGGCAACGTGCTGGTTATCACTAACGATGCCGAGGAGACGCGTTTCTGGCGCAATCAGGAAGTGGTTCCCGAAAACCGCTACACCTACGACAGTTTGTACCAGCTTATCAGCGCGACCGGGCGTGAAATGGCGAACGCGGTACAGCAGGGCAGCAACCTTCCACCCTATTCCTCTTTTGACGACGCCACCTACACGAATTATTCCCGCACATACGCCTACGACAACGCCGGAAACCTGACGAAAATTCAGCACAGCGCACCCGCGTCCGGCAATAACTACACGACATCAATTACAGTCAGCAGCCGCAGCAACCGCGCGGTGCTCAGCACGTTTACGGAAAACCCGGCCGATGTCGATGCGCTGTTCACCGCCGGCGGGCAGCAGAAACAGCTTTTACCGGGGCAGAATCTGTTGTGGACGGCGCGCCAGGAGTTGCAAAAAGTCACGCCCGTCACCCGCGACGGCGCAGCCGACGACAGCGAAAGTTACCGCTATGACGCCAGCAGCCAGCGCATCGTCAAAATCACCTCACAGCTGACCGGCAACACCACGCAGACAAAACGGGTGATTTACCTGCCGGGTCTGGAACTGCGCAGCAGCGCAACCGAAGAATTGCAGATAATAACGGTTGGCGAAGCCGGCCGCGCGCAGGTGCGGGTTTTACACTGGGAGAGTGGTCAGCCTGACGGCATCAGCAATGACCCGATTCGTTACAGCTA
This sequence comes from Kosakonia sacchari SP1, assembly GCF_000300455.3. Lineage (NCBI taxonomy): Bacteria > Pseudomonadati > Pseudomonadota > Gammaproteobacteria > Enterobacterales > Enterobacteriaceae > Kosakonia > Kosakonia sacchari. Next base: position 2,617,047 of record NZ_CP007215.2, on the reverse strand, counting down.
CGACAACCTGACCGGCAGCAGCAGTCTGGAAGTGGACAGCAGCGGTGAGTTAATCAGCCAGGAGGAGTATTACCCCTATGGCGGCACGGCGCTGTTTGCCGCCCGCAGCCAGCTGGAGGCGGATTACAAAACGATTCGTTATTCCGGCAAGGAGCAGGATGCCACGGGGCTCTGTTACTACGGCTACCGCTATTACCAGCCGTGGGCGGGACGGTGGCTGAGTGCCGACCCTGCGGGTACGGTGGACGGGCTGAACCTCTTCAGAATGGTGCGCAACAACCCCATCACGCTTCACGATAACAATGGGCTTGCACCCGTCGCAAAATCCCTTACCGCGCATGTACAACGCGCCGGTTTACAGGCCGAGCCAGTAGAAAGTTATCAGGATGTTTTTCATGCCATATTCCATGTTCATGGTGAGGCGGCATATAACGAGGTATGGGCAACGCTTAGCGAAAGTATCCCATTAAGCAGCTCAGAACCTATCACCAGGGAGCATATGGAAGCGATCGCAGATTTTATCGAAAAAAAAGAAATAATTTCTGGAATGGTGTATGCCAGCACGACACCAGAGGATATCCCAATAGATATCAGTGAAGTACAAGCCCATCTGCATAAAATCCCCCTGAATATATTGAAAAAAGTACATTCATTAGGTCAATTTATCACCGCGACGAATGACAACATTACCAATCACCCTAGCCGTCATCACTTCAAAGGCATTACACCAAGAGGATGGCCTGATGATTTAACATGGGATTCGGTTCCCGGGGTAGGTGCAGAAGGTAAAGGGGCTGCGGAAGGAATGCATCCTGACGAAACAATAATTGCTTTAAGCCAAAATCAGCACGGAGGTTGGTCGCTGGCAGAGGGACATACCTCAACGAGTTTAGTTCTACACGAATATGCGCATGCGATTGATCGCAGTCTGGGCGAAAAGGCGCTGATGGGACCAAGGGGAACCGGTGATGTTGGGGACTTTTTGAGTCGACGTAATAGTTTCATTTCGGTTTGGGAACAAGATTTAAGCCATACAGATCCCGCATCCGATGATTATTATTACTGGCAAGGCGGCAGTGAAGGGGGCGCAGAAGAAGCCTTTGCTGAGGGATTTAGCGAAATATACTCAGGGAAAAATGTCCACAATTGGCCAAATGTGAAATCCTATATTTCACATAAAATGCAACATCTCTAATGGGTCATTTATAAACGTTGAAGCATGAAGAATATTTTTGACCTGATAAATGGCGCGTGGTGGATAATCATTCACCATTTCTTTAAAGCGGAACGTCCAAAGACGTTCCGCTTTGTATTTTCAGCGAAACAGCGGTTTTTGCGCCACCGGAATAAGCAACTGTGATTGCCACTGCGCCAGCGTAAGCCGTGCAAGTTGCCCCAGTGCGGTGAAAAACGGGTGCTGCGCGTTATCACAAAACTGGGTAATAAATCGCCCGCTCCACGGCAGCAGATGCCAGGCCAGTAATTGATCGCAGGCGGCGTGATTGCCTTGTTCCGCCAGCCATGCCGCCATCAGCAGCAAGGTACCGAAGTGATCTTCCGGCTCGTTTTGTCCGGTATCGAACGCAATGTTGTTGTCGCGCATCCACTGGCGCAGCGCCAGCGTCGAGTCGCCAAACAGTACGCTCTCTTTGTCCAGCCATACCGAACCCCACGGCGGCGCGGGAAGCGCCCATGGGCCGATCAATAATCGTTGCCAGGCCTCGTTTAGCGGCTCGTCACAAGGCTGCGCGAATGCGTCAGCCAGCGGAATAAGTGTCTCTTCCGGTAACGGCCATTGTTCCAGCCACTCGCGGCTGCGTAGTGCGGCGATGAGCGGCGCGGAGGGTTCGCTCTCCGGCGGATAATAAAACAGCGCGCCCAGCACGCGGGCGGTAAAAATAAAGGACTCGCGGGTTGCGTCCGTCATGCTTTCTCCAAAAAGCGCGGGTTTCCCCGCGCACTGTTATTAACCCGCGACGGCAACGCCAACGGTCATATGCAGGCCGTAAAACAGGCCACGGCCAATGATTTCACCGGCGACTACCAGCACAACGCCCGCCAGCAAGCTGCTGGCTTTCGGCTGTCTGCGCATTACAAGCGGGCAGATCCAGCAACCGAGACCGAGAGCGACCAGCAATAAACGCACCACCTGCAACAGGCCGTAATCTGGCACCAGCGCAACGGCTTGCTGCACTGAGCTGTGGGTTTCGCCAAGCTGTATGCTCTGCAACATCACTACGGCAACGCTTGCGATAAGTGCCGCGACGCTGATGGCGGCAAAACGCGAAGCCGGAAAGCGCATGCCCGCCAGACGCAGCAGCAACGCCGCCAGCAGCGGCCCCCCCGTCAACATGGTGAGGAAAAATGCGGCGGTGGTGTAGCCGTTATGCCAGGTCGGCACGGTATCAATCTGGTAAACCCGCGTCATCGCCCAGACAAACAGCACCCCCAGCACCATGCTGATAATCAGCCAGCCGCGCCCTACTGAGATGGGCAGTTTGCCAAGCCAGGCCAGTAGCCACCAGAAACCGCCGACGGCGAAAAACAGCGATCCGGCGGCGATTTCATTACTCAGTGACGATGCGGCAATACGATTTAGTGAGTTAAACGCACGCAGCGGTGAACCGAGGTGCATCATTGAGGCGATAAAACCGATGCCCATCAATACCCAGAGAAAAAACTGGCTGCGGACAATTCGCACCTGGCCGATAGTGTCATCTTTGGCGTTCATCCAGACGAAGCCAGTGACAATCAATCCGCCCGCCACGCACTGGCCGAGCACCGTAAACAGAACCAGCGGCCATTCATGCCATCCGTTTCCCATCTCACACCTCCTGCGGGTTTGCCAGATAGCCGGTGGTATCCCCTGTCGGGCGGCTGTTGGCGTTTGGTTTGATGACAATATTGGGCTTCGTGAAGTGCGATGCCGGAAGCGGGGCGATAGCAGCGAGTTCTCCATGCTGCTTACGCAGTTCCTCAATCGGGCCGAAATCGAGCGCGCGCAGCGGGCAGGATTCCACGCAGATTGGCTTTTTACCCCCGGCGACGCGGTCATAACAGCCGTCGCATTTGGTCATATGGCCTTTCGCGGCGTTGTATTGCGGCGCGCCGTACGGGCAGGCCATATGGCAGTAGCGGCAGCCGATGCAGACATCTTCGTCCACCACCACAAAACCGTCTTCCCGTTTATGCATCGCACCGCTCGGGCAGACTTTGGTGCATGCCGGATCTTCACAATGGTTGCAGGAAATCGACAGATAATAGGCAAATACGTTCTGCTGCCAGACACCGTTATCTTCTTGCCAGTTGCCGCCAGCGTATTCATACACGCGGCGGAAGCTGACGTCCGGGGTTAAGTTTTTATAATCTTTACAGGCCAGTTCGCAGGTTTTACAACCGGTGCACCGGGCAGAATCGATAAAAAATCCATACTGGGTTGTCATCGGCTACTCCTTAAACCTTTTGAATGTCGACCAGATTAGTGTGCTGCGGGTTGCCTTTCGCCAGCGGCGAAGGGCGGTGCGTGGTCAGTGTGTTCATGCAACCACCGTGGTCAACGCGATCGCCGTCCATATTAGCCTGATGCCAGGCACCCTGGCCCATGGCACTGACGCCCGGCATGATGCGCGGCGTCACTTTCGCGGTGATACGTACCTCTCCGCGCTCGTTAAACACGCGTACCATATCGCCCTGTTTGATCCCGCGCCGTTCAGCGTCGATCGGGTTGATCCACACCTCCTGGCGACACGCTTCCTGCAGCACATCAATGTTGCCGTAGCTGGAGTGAGTACGGGCTTTGTAATGAAAACCGAATAATTGCAGCGGGAATTTCTCGCGCGCCGGATCGTCCCAGCCTTCAAACGTTGAGGCGTAAACCGGCAGCGGGCTAATCACTTCGTCTTTATCTAATTCCCAACTGTTGGCAATTTCCGCCAGCTTGCTGGAGTAGATTTCAATTTTGCCGGAGGGGGTTTTCAGCGGGTTGGCGATCGGGTCATCGCGGAATTTTTTATAGGCAACAAAATGGCCGTTCGGATCTTTGCGCTTATAAATGCCCATCGCTTTCAGGGCTTCATAAGAGGGCAGTTGCGGATCTTTGGCGACCATTTTGGCGTACAGGTATTTCAGCCACTCTTCCTGCGTGCGCCCTTCGGTAAATTTCTGGTAGATATCCGGCCCCAGGCGGCGAGCGATTTCGCTGGTTATCCAGTAAATCGGTTTACGTTCGAACTTCGGCGCGGTAACAGGCTGGAGGAAAATCAGGTAGCCCATGTTCCCGGCATAATCATTGGGGATGATGTCTTCCTGTTCGACGGTCATCAAATCCGGCAGCAGAATGTCGGCATACATCGCCGATGAGGTCATAAAGTTCTCAATGACCACAATCATTTCGCACTTGCTGTCGTCCTGCAGTATATCGTGAGTACGGTTGATGTCGCCGTGCTGGTTGGTAATGGTGTTACCGGCATAGTTCCAGATAAATTTAATCGGCACATCAAGCTTATCTTTGCCGCGCACACCGTCGCGTTTGGCGGTCATTTCCGGGCCGCGTTCGATGGCATCGGTCCAGGTAAAGCACGAAATCGACGTTTTCACCGGATTTTCCGGCATCGGCATCCGTTCAATGGTGATGGTGTAGGTGGATTCGCGCGCACCGCTGTTGCCGCCGTTGATGCCGACGTTACCCGTGAGGATCGGCAACATGGCAATGGCGCGTGAGGTCAACTCGCCGTTGGCCTGGCGCTGCGGTCCCCAGCCCTGGCAGATATAGGCGGGTTTGGCGCTGCCAATTTCCCGCGCCAGTTTGATGATTTTATCGGCGGGAATACCGGTGATGCGCGATGCCCACTGCGGTGTTTTGGCGATACCGTCTTCGCCCTGACCGAGAATATAGGCTTTGTAATGGCTGTTGGCGGGTGCATCGGCAGGCAGCGTTTTTTCGTCGTAGCCGACGCAATATTTATCCAGAAACGGTTGATCGACGAGGTTTTCGTTAATCAGCACCCACGCCATACCGGCAACCAGCGCGGCATCGGTGCCCGGACGAATCGGCACCCACTCATCTTCGCGTCCGGCGGCCGTATCGGTATAACGCGGATCGATAATGATCATCCGCGCATTTGAGCGTTCACGTGCCTGCTCAAGGAAATAGGTAATGCCGCCGCCGCTCATGCGGGTTTCCGCCGGGTTGTTACCGAACATCACCACCAGTTTAGTGTTTTCGATATCCGAGGTGCTGTTGCCTTCATTAGAGCCGTAGGTGTAAGGCATCGCGCAGGATATTTGCGCGGTGCTGTAGGTGCCGTACTGGTTAAGAAAACCGCCATACATCGCCATCAGGCGGGCAATGATTGATGCAGAAGGGGAAGAACGGGTGATGTTGCCGCCAACAATACCGGAGGAGTAATTAATGTAGACCGCTTCGTTACCGTATTTTTGCACCACTCCTTTCAGGCTATTGGCGATAGTATCCAGCGCTTCGTCCCAGCTAATACGTTCAAACTTACCTTCTCCGCGTTTACCGACGCGTTTCATGGGGTAGTTCAGGCGATCCGGATGGTTGATGCGCCGACGAATAGAACGCCCGCGCAGGCAGGCGCGTACCTGGTGATTGCCGTAGATATCCTCACCGGTGTTATCGGTTTCGACCCAGTAGACTTCATCGTCACGGACATGCAAACGCAGCGCGCAGCGGCTACCGCAGTTGACCGAGCAGGCCCCCCACACCACTTTGTCTGGCGCGGGTTGCATCGCCTGTTGTACGGCAGCAGCGGCAGAACGCAGGCCAAAGGGCAGGGAAAAACTGCCGGCTGCCAGCGCAAGCGACCCTAAAGCAGTGGATTTCACCAACGTTCGTCGGCTGATCCCACCCTGGTGTTCAGTGTCGGACATAGCTCACTCCATTATTATTTATAATAAAAAGAAATTGCCTGGTGTATTAAAAGCAGGCTAATGAAGTGATCATGTTAATCATTAGGGAGTAGAAGAATCTTAAGCGTGATCAAGTAGAGGGAAATCCCCTGAAATTAAGGGGATTTTAGTTACTGTGCGCCGGTGTTTTCTTCGCTTTGCTGAGCAGCACCGCTGTTGCGGGTGTAAAGAATTTTATAGGTGTCATTGGCGCAATGACCGACGACCTGCGAACCTGCCTGGTCAGCCTGATCATTAGGCACGATGGTTAGCGTAAATCCCGTTTCCGGCACGCCATTATTAATAATTCGCTGCTGAATATCGGTTTTTACCCGCTCGCATGAATCCGGCGCAGCGAACGCCGGTACAGAACCCACCAGCAGTAATGCGCAAAGCCAACGTGAATAATGCATCCTCGTCTCCTTTTGTTTTACCCGCTCTAAGCTTAGCACCTGCGATGCCCGCAAAAGGTAAATATCTGAATCATCTGAATAAGCCGTTATTGCTGTTTTAATAACGCCACTTCCGGCGGGAAATAGACTGGTACGGCGGTACTCAGGAATTCGCCAAGACGGTCGATATTCTTTTTGCGCGGCGAATCTTTTGGCCACACCAGCCAGTAGCTGTCGCCAGTGCTCAGTGCTTGCGGGAAGGGGAGTGTTAGCTGATTTTGCGCCAGCGCGGGCAGGCTGAGCAGCAGATCGCCAACCGCAACGCCATGACCACCGATTGCCGCCTGGTAGGCTTGTTCCAGCGTGTCAAACACCGCGCCGCCGCCAAGGGCAAGCGCGGGAAATAAACCGCTCCCGGCCTGCCAGCGCCGCCAGTCGCGGCGATCGCGCGACGGGTGAATTAAGGTGCAACTGCTTAGATCGCGTTGCGCCAGCGGTTTAAGCGCCGGGGCACAAAGCGGGATCAACCACTCATCAAATAAGCGCAGGCTTTGCGTGTACTCACCAAAATGGCCGTTGCCGAGCAGGATGGCGCAATCGAAGGGTTCTGTGCGGAAATCGACGGTGTCGATATCCATCCACACACTGCTGATCTCCACCTGCGGCGTGCTGTGTTGCTGGCGAAAGGCGTTTAACACATCTAATAACCAGCGCATCGTCAGCGTCGACGGGGCTTTGAGCCGCAGTTGATGCTGGTGGCTGCGCAGTGTCTGACAGGCATTTTCCAGTTGCAAAAAACCGTCCTGTAAACGAACAGCCAGCTGGCTTCCTGCGTCGGTCAGGGTAATTTTCGGGCCATGGCGCAGAAACAAACGACACCCAAACCACTCTTCAAGGGTGCGAATATGGCGGCTTATCGCACCGGGCGTGACATTGAGAAAAATGGCTGCCTTGCTAAATGATTCCATTTGTGCGGCAACAGTAAATGCCCGTAGTGCATAGAGTGGTGGCAGATTTTGGTTCATTCGTTCGTTATCCATTGTGAGTTTTTTGCACAGTGAGCGGCAGTTTAACTCGTTTTTCAGGCCCGCGCTTTCTGGTGATACTCCGTCAACAAATAAAAGGAGGGAGATGATGGTATCAATGAATGTGGTGCTGCTGGGAACATACATCGGTGTGGTACTGACGTTGCTGGCAACGCCCGGGCCGGTGGTGGCGCTGGTGTGCGCGGCAGCAGCGCGGGGCAGCCATGCGCGCGCGTTTTTAACTTTGGCAGGCACTAATCTGGCCTCGCTGGTGTTAATTGCGCTGGCGGGGTTAACGCTGGCCGGCGTGGTTACGCTCTCGGCCTGGCTACTAAATATGGTAGGGCTGGTAGGTTCGCTCTTTATTGCGATCAGCGCGGTGCAAGCATTGCGCGCCTTACGGCGAGAAAAAGGTACAGAGATGTCGCAAAACGGCGAACAAGGTGGGTTTGTTACAGGCTTTATGACGGCCATCGCTAACCCAAAAGATATTCTGTTTTTTATCGCTTTTTTTCCGCAGTTTACCGGTATTACCGGCGATTTCACCGCCAGCATCACGGTGCTTACTGTCATTTGGGTGGCGCTGGATTTTAGTGTCTTAACGCTCTATATCCTGGCCGTTAAACGCTGGTTACCAACGCGGCAAAGTGGACGTTTTGCTACCTTCTCCTCGTTGATTTTATTGCTAATAGGCGTGAGTGGCGCTGGTTATTCGCTGCTGTTACTCGCCAGTCAGCAGGCCTAACCACAAAGAAGTCATTGCCCTAAGTTATAAAGCTTTTGCTAATATAAGCGCATTACAAAAGAAGAATGTGGTGAACCCATTGAAAAAACAGCTGTTACTTATCTCTCTGGCGGTGGCGCTTGTCGGATGTGATAAGCCGAAGGGACCCGTTTCATTCACGCCGGAAATGGCTAGCTTCTCGAATGAATTCGATTTTGATCCGTTGCGTGGCTCGGTTAAAGATTTCAGCCAGACGTTACTTAATGATAAAGGTGAAGTCACGAAACGCGTTACCGGAACGATGTCGAAAGAGGGATGTTTCGATACGCTTGAACTGCATGATCTGGAAAACAACAGTGGCGTGTCGCTGGTACTGGATGCCAACTACTATGTTGAGGCAGAATCGAAGGAAAAACGTCTGCGTTTGCAGGGTAAATGCCAACTGGCGGAGTTCCCGGCAGCGGGCGTAACCTGGGACACCGACGATAACGGATTCGTGGTTCGCGCGACAGGCAAGGAAATAGAGGTCAAATACCGCTATGACGATGAAGGGTATCCGCTGGGGAAAACCACGACATCGAAAGACGCGACGTTGTCTGTTGTGTCTACGCCTTCGAAAGATAAGCGCAAAAAGCTCGATTACACCTCTGTCAGCACGCTGAACGATAAGCCGCTTGGCAATGTCAAGCAGGCCTGCGAATACGACAGCCATGATAACCCGGTGAGTTGCAGCCTGGAGATTGTGGACGAAAGTGTTACGCCGCAGGTGACGCATAAATACAGCATCAAAAATACCATCGAGTATTATTGATGTCGCTGACCACCGCGCTTTATTGCGCGGTGGGTTTCAGTAGCGTCGGGCCGCTTGTTTTGTGGTTTTCAAGATATTGCTGCTGGAAAATACACATGCGAATGGTGTTGCGGTACTCACCGTTAATAAAGAACTCATGGATTAATTCACCTTCGACCATAAATCCCAGCTTGCGGTAAATGTGAATCGCTTTTTCGTTCTCTTTATCAACAATCAGATAGAGCTTGTACAGATTCAGTACCGTAAATCCGTAATCCATCGCCAGCTTCGCGGCTTTTGATGCCAGTCCTTTGCCCTGATATTCCGGGGAAATTATTATCTGAAATTCTGCACGGCGGTGAACGTGGTTGATTTCGACCAGCTCTACTAATCCGGCTTTTTCACCATCGCACTCCACCACAAAGCGGCGTTCGCTTTGATCGTGAATATGCTTGTCATACAGGTCAGAAAGTTCAACAAAGGCTTCGTAGGGTTCTTCAAACCAGTAACGCATGACGCTGGCGTTGTTATCCAGTTGATGAACGAAACGCAAATCCTCGCGCTCGAGCGGGCGCAGGCGGACGGTGTAAGCGTCACTCATGAAAAGTCCTTTTACTTAAGCGGAAATCGGGCGCACAAGCGCCCGAGAGCGGTTAGCGAATTTGCTGTCCGGTGCGGCGATCCAGACAACGCAGGGTGTTGGGTTCCCAGTAGGCGTTAAGATTGCTGCTTTTCTGGCATTTGTCCTGCGCATCAAACGCGACATCGGTTTTATCCCACTCTTTTTCCACGCGTTTGTTCACTTTACTACGCAAGCTGCGGGTGTCATTCCATTGCTCTTTTTCCATCGCTGCGGATTGGCGGCTTTGCGCGTTATCGCCGGATTCAATCACCAGACGGTTGGTTTCGGCCAGTGCGGAGGTGGTGTACACGATGGCACCCAGCGTCAGCATTGCGGTGAGGCACAGGCGTTTGCTAAGTGTTTTAGTCATTGCGATTTCCTTAATTTGAGGGAGAAACAAGATGCCCATATCACTCTATTCTATGCGATCTCAGCCACACGGGATAGCCAGCCGGGACTCACTCTCAGAGCATTATCAGGTATGATAGTTCAACCAAGTTTGAATCAACGTGTCACTGATGCTGAAAACAACACTCCTGTTCTTTGCCACCGCGCTGTGTGAAATCGTCGGTTGTTTTTTGCCCTGGCTGTGGCTAAAACGTGGCGCTACGCCACTGTTAATTATTCCCGCAGCATTCGCGTTGGCCATGTTCGTCTGGTTGTTAACGCTGCATCCGGCGGCCAGTGGGCGCGTTTACGCGGCATACGGCGGTGTGTATGTGTGTACCGCGTTGATTTGGCTACGTGTGGTCGATGGCGTAAAACTCAGCGTTTACGACTGGCTTGGGGCGCTCATCGCGATGTGCGGGATGTTGATCATTGTTGCTGGCTGGGGCCGGGCGTGATGTACGCCATTTTCGATAGTGTGTGGCAGACTCGCTGTTCGCATACCGTCTTCGTTTCAATCCACGCTTTAGCTCTTTGTGAGACGGTTTGAATAGCCCCAGAGGCGAAACCCAGCTCGCGAAGCTGCTTATGACGTATAGTTACAGATTTTGACCTGGCGTGAATTTCTTCACTATGGCCGGTTCAGCAAGTCTGTTTAAGATGATGTCCGCTGTATACTAACAGATTGATTTTCTGTCGAACCCTTCCTGCGCATTGCCCGCGAGCGCTATTACTTTTAAAACGCTTTTTTCCACACTTCCACATCGCCGCGCATCCTGCACAATCACATTAACTCATCTCATTTTCACGCTGAATACATTCATCGCTTTAAAGCAAAGTTGAATATGTGTTTTTTTTGACACATTTAGTTACCATTCTAGTTAGTGTAGTCCGCAAATCCTGTCGCAAATCATAGTCTGCTTTACAGCAGTCCGTAATCTATTGAACCACTGTTTCACTTAATAAGATGAGTCTCACCATGGAAAACAGGCTATTAAAGGCGAAAGCCACGTTACCTACTTATGACCGTAACAAATTGGTTGCGCGCATTGTGCACCTTGGTTTTGGTGCGTTTCACCGCGCGCATCAGTCAGTTTATGCCGATATTCTTGCCGCAGAGCATGGCAGTGACTGGGGCTATTGCGAGGTCAATTTGATTGGCGGTGAGCAGCAAATTGCCGATCTCAAGCAGCAGGATAACCTCTATACCGTGGCGGAAATGTCTGCCGATGCGTGGACTGCGCGCGTGGTGGGCGTAGCAAAACGCGCCCTGCACGCACAGGTGGATGGCCTGGAAACCGTGCTCGCCGCCATGTGCGAACCGCAGGTTACCATTGTTTCACTGACTATCACCGAGAAAGGCTATTGCCACTCACCGGCGACGGGCAAACTGATGCTCGATCACCCATTAATTGTTGGCGACCTGCAAAACCCGCAGCAGCCAAAATCGGCCGCGGGCGTGGTCGTGGAAGCCCTGGCGCGCCGTAAAGCGGCAGGTTTACCGGCTTTCAGCGTGATGTCCTGCGACAACATGCCGGAAAACGGCCATGTCACCCGCAATGTGGTCTGCGCTTACGCGCGCGCGGTGAGCGCAGAATTAGGTGACTGGATTGAAGCGAATGTGACGTTCCCGTCAACCATGGTAGACAGAATTGTTCCGGCTGTGACCACCGAAACGCTGGATAAAATCGAACAACTGACCGGTGTCCGCGATCCTGCGGGCGTGGCCTGTGAGCCGTTCCGCCAGTGGGTGATTGAAGATAATTTCGTCGCGGGTCGTCCGGCGTGGGAAAAAGCTGGCGCCGAGCTGGTGGCGGATGTGGTGCCGTTTGAAGAGATGAAACTGCGCATGCTGAACGGCAGCCACTCCTTCCTGGCGTACTTGGGTTATCTGGCCGGTTATCAGCACATCAATGAGTGCATGGAAGACGAGAACTACCGTCGCGCCGCACACGCGTTGATGTTGAAAGAGCAGGCACCAACACTGAAAGTGCAGGGCGTGGATCTGGCGCATTACGCCGATCTGCTGATCGCGCGTTACAGCAATACCGCATTGCGTCACCGCACCTGGCAGATCGCCATGGACGGTAGCCAGAAACTGCCGCAGCGTATGCTGGATTCTGTGCGCTGGCATTTAGTGCATCAGCGTGATTTCTCTCTGCTGGCGCTGGGGATTGCTGGCTGGATGCGTTATGTCGGCGGCGTCGACGAGCAGGGGAAAGCGATCGAAGTGTGCGATCCGTTGCTGACAGTGATCCAGAACGCGGTTAACAACAGCGCGCAAGGTGAAGCCCGCGTGCATGCATTGCTTGGAATTGAGGCGATTTTTGGCAATGAATTGCCGAAAGATGCGACCTTTGTGGCTCAGGTGAAAAAAGCCTATTTGACATTGCTGGATAAAGGCGCGAAAGCCACAGTGGCGCAGTACGCTGCAGCACTTTAACTGCGAGCATTTAATCCAGTATATAAACAGTGAATGCCGCCATGGCGGCATTCTTTTTTACCACACGCATTTTTAATGCTTAGTGTAAGCCAAGACGAATCAATTCAACCGGTTCGAATTTACCTTCGCAGCCTTCCACTTCCACCGTTTTGCTACGGCGCAGTTGCGCGGGGTTTAACCCCTCGGCGTGAATCGCGACGATTTTGCCAGTGCGGCCAGTGCCATTAATCATCACGCGCGTACCGGTGGTGATAGCGTTACGGTTACGATCATACGTCATCATGGTGGTTTCTCCTTATTGAAATCCGCAAAACGAAACGGGGCAGAAGATGTCCCCGAAATGGACGCCTTATAAATACGCCCCTGAGCTCATGAGTTTTTGTTTTTGATCAAAGTCACACTTTTTTGCGCGAAAAAAATGTGACCTGGCGGAGATAAGAAGGGGAAAAATTACTCTTCGCTGAACCAGTCGCGGTTTTCCTGGCGAATGGTTTTTACTGACTCGCTGATTTCCTGCAAATGCAGCGTCATGGCGCGATCAACGGCGTCGGCATCGCGTTTTTCCAGTGCGGAGAAAATATCGATGTGCTGGCGCAGCAGCATCTCTGGCGGCGAAACATGATCAAGACTCATATAACGCACACGGTCGATGGTCGCTTTAATATTTTCGATAGTGTCCCACGCTAACTGGCAGTCGGCGATGAGCGCCAGCTTCTGGTGGAAATTATCATCCAGCTCAAAAAAGTCATTCAGTTGCTTACGCTCAATCGCGGTGCGCTGCTGATTAAGGTTTTGCTCCAGCTGGTAACAGGCGCTGTCGTCAATCATCGTTGCGGCGCGGCGGGCGACGGCGCACTCAATGGCCTGACGAACAAAACAGCCGTTACGCACCTGCATCATGGAGATTTTATTGACGTAGCTACCGCGCTGCGGGCGGATTTGGATCAAGCCGTTTTCTGCAAGTTTAATAAAGGCTTCGCGTACCGGCTGGCGTGAGACATCAAAGCGCACCGACACCTCTTTTTCCGACAACGGCGTGCCCGGTGGGATCAGGCAATGAACGATGTCCCGCCGTAAGATGCGGTAAATTTGTTGATTGACGGGCTGTGTAGGGTTGAGTTGCGTTTCAGCGGCCATTCGCTCTTACTTTTTAAAGGGTTAACCTGTCTACCATACCATTAATTTAACGCACATCCCATACCCGGCCCGCAGGCCGGGCGGGGAAATTACCCTTCGCGATGCACGCTAAGACCGGCATATGTCTGGCTGACCGGCATCATTTCGAGGGTGTTGATATTGACATGCTTCGGCAACGTGGCGACCCACCACACCGCTTCGGTAACGTCTTCCGGCGTCAGCGCAGTAGTGTTCTCGTAAGTTTTCCCGGCTTTCGCGTCGTCGCCTTTAAAGCGCACATTTGAAAACTCCGTGCCGCCCACCAGACCCGGCTCGATATTGGTCACGCGCACGGCGGTGCCGCTGAGATCGGTACGTAAGTTGAGGCTGAATTGTCGCACAAAGGCTTTGCTCGCGCCGTAGACGTTGCCGCCTGCATAAGGCCAGCTACCGGCGGTGGAACCGATATTGATGATGTGGCCGCGATTACGCTCAACCATGCCCGGCAGCACCGCGCGCGTCATATACACCAGACCTTTATTATTGGTGTCGATCATGGTTTCCCAGTCATCGACATTCGCTTTATGTGCCGGCTCCAGACCCAACGCCAGACCTGCGTTGTTAACCAATACATCAATTTCGCGCCATGCGGTAGGCAGGGCAGAGATAAACTCTTCAATCGCCGCGCGGTTGCGCACGTCCAGTTGTGCGGTATAGAGGTTATCGCCCAGTTCGTCCTTCAGTTCCTGCAAACGTTCCTGACGGCGGCCTGTGGCAATCACTTTATGGCCGTTCTGAATAAAACGGCGGGTAATACCTTCGCCAAAACCCGCGGTTGCCCCGGTAACCAGAATAATCATCTCACTGTTCCTCAACGCTTTTTGTGGTGTAGCGACATAGCATGCACCGCTTTATAGCGGTAACACAACTTATCCCGCATACAGTGTGGCAAAAAACGCCAGCTCATGCGCAAAAGCAGAGAAATGATTGCGATGCGCGCGGCGGATGCCTACTCTGAGATGAATCACGCATTCAGGAGCGAAATATGTCGGTCACGAATCCTTTCTTTTCTGCCAGCACACTGCCTTACCAGGCGCCGCCGTTTGATGTCATTAATCAGGAGCATTACCGCCCGGCGTTTGATGAAGGAGTACGGCAAAAACGCGCTGAAATCGCCGCTATTACGCAGGATCCTGCGCCAGCGGATTTCGACAACACCTTGTTGGCTCTGGAGCGTAGCGGCGCGCTGCTCACCTATGTCACCAGTGTCTTTTTTGCCATGACATCGGCCCATACCAATGACTTTTTACAACAGCTGGATGAGGCGTTTTCAACTGAACTGGCAGAGCTGGCGAACGATATTTACCTCGACGATACCCTGTTTGCCCGCGTGGAAGCGGTATGGAAGCGGCGCGACACGCTGTCTCTGGATGCCGAATCCTTGCGTCTGGTGGAAAACACCTATCAGCGTTTTATGCTGGCGGGCGCGACGCTGAGTGCGCAGGACAAAGCGACGCTGAAAGCGCTGAACACCGAATCAGCCACTTTGACGAGCCAGTTTAACCAGCGTCTGCTGGCGGCGGATAAAGCCGGTGGGCTGGTGGTGGATTATGCCCATCAGCTTGATGGTTTGAGTGCAGAAGAGATTGCCATTGCTGCCGAGGCAGCAAAAGCCAAAGGGCTGGAAAACCGCTGGTTGTTATCGCTGTTGAATACCACCCAGCAACCGGCGCTGGCGGCGCTGCGCGATCGCCAGACGCGTGAAAATCTGTTTAACGCGAGCTGGTTGCGCACGCAAAAAGGGGATGCCAACGACACTCGCGCTATTGTGTTACGCCTTGTGCAGTTACGCGCGACGCAAGCGAAACTTCTCGGATTTGCCGATTTTGCCAGCTGGAAGATTGCCGATCAGATGGCGGCAACGCCGCAGGCGGCGCTGGATTTCATGCGTAATATCGCGCCCGCCGCGCGTGCCCGTGCCGAGCGAGAGCTGGCCGATATCCAGCAGGTTATCGATACGCAGCAGGGCGGTTTTACCGCGCAGGTCTGGGACTGGGCTTTTTATGCCGAGCAGGTGCGTCTGGCGAAATATTCGCTGGATGAATCACAAATCAAACCGTATTTTGCGCTCAATACCGTGCTTACCGAGGGCGTTTTTTGGACCGCGAGTGAGCTGTTTGGTCTTCGTTTTACTGAACGGTTTGATATTCCTGTCTATCACCCGGATGTTCGCGTATGGGAAATTTTTGACGCGGATGGTGCTGGATTAGCGCTGTTCTACGGTGATTATTTCGCCCGCGACTCAAAAAGCGGTGGTGCATGGATGGGCAATTTTGTCGAACAGTCAACGCTCAATGGCACACAACCGGTGATTTACAACGTCTGTAATTACCAGAAACCCGCAGCCGGACAGACGGCGTTGCTTTCGTGGGATGACGTCATTACGCTGTTCCATGAATTTGGTCACACCCTGCACGGGCTGTTCGCCAGCCAGCGATACGCCAGCCTCTCCGGCACCAATACGCCGCGTGATTTTGTCGAGTTCCCGTCGCAAATCAATGAACACTGGGCCAGCCAGCCGCAGGTGTTTACCCGCTATGCGCGCCATTACCAAAGCGGTGAACCGATGCCGGAGGTACTGCGCGAGAAGATGTTGCGCGCCACACAGTTTAATAAAGGTTACGACATGACCGAACTGTTGAGCGCAGCGCTGCTGGATATGAACTGGCATGCGCTGGCGGACGGCGAGAACGTAAGCGATGTGGAGAGTTTTGAGGCGCAAGCGCTGCGCAAAGAGCATCTCGATTTGGCAGCGGTTCCGCCGCGGTATCGCAGCAGCTATTTTGCCCATATTTTCGGCGGCGGTTATGCGGCTGGTTATTACGCTTATCTGTGGACGCAAATGCTGGCGGACGATGGTTACCAGTGGTTTGTGGAGCAGGGCGGATTAACGCGTGAAAACGGGCAGAAGTTCCGTGAGGCAATTTTATCCCGTGGCAACAGCGAAGATTTGGCTGCGCTTTATCGCCAGTGGCGCGGTCACGATCCTGCGATCGAACCGATGCTGAAAAACCGGGGATTGAGTGAATAGCGCGAGAAAATTGCTTTAAAAACTTACATAACCCGCCAGAGCATTGACCTGAATATGCCCGGCAAATACCGTGGACGTGGTGATGAATCCCCCTGCGCGGAGGGGCTACCAGTCATGCCTTTTTGGGGTGAAAGCGGGTTCTGCGGGCTGGAGCAGACTCACCGGGAGGCACCCGGCATCACCGAAATCTGTATCGCCAGAGGCTTTTTTTCTTAAAGGCCTCTGGCGTTTTTCTTAAATCACCGCGCCTCAAATCCCTGTTTTTACCCACTTCATTTATTAAATTGCGGGCTGGTTCACACTTCCTGGCATAGCGTTATCCCTCTCATTAAGCCAAATTAAAGAACCTGATTTTACGGCTTAACATTCTGTGGCATTACGCAGGCATTGAGAAAGTGGCTGTGCTAATGTCGAGTGCTATTTAAGCAACTGAGGTAACCGACATGACCAAAAATGTAGTGGTAATACGCGCCGGTGGTAAGGTTGAAAACGTGACCGTGGAAGATAATGCAAAATCGGTCACGTTTAAAAATGAGCAAAGCTCTTTTCTTGAAATCCCAATTGAACCCTGGGAGCTTGACGGAGAAACCTTCCTCGTTGCCCGATTTTCTGACCTGGTCAGCCAGCAGGAAACTGAACAAGCCATCCGGAAATTTTACTGATCAACAACCGCCCGTGGGCGGTTTTTTCATGTGGTACGCGGAGGTATAAATGGCAAATGAACGTGAAGTCTCAGAAACGGCCGCTCCCACGGTGAGCACCCAGGATAGCGCTTTATCGCATCTGGTCTCCTGTGCCAATCTCGGCGCGGGTATGGTGGTGACGCTGGTTGTCGGCGGTCAGGTAGTGGCGGGTGAACTCGTATCCGGGCAGGAATATGCGTTATATACCGCGAAATCTATTCGAGCCATTCAGGGAGATGATGCGTCGCTAAAAAATTCCATCGCGCTTTTCTTTGATGATCTGGCTAATGATTATCGCGTTGAAGAGGGACACGATATTCCGCTTAATTATTTGCATATTAAAGATCCGTCGTGGATGACGGGAACTGGCGGTTGGATGAGCGTAAAAGGGACAATATTGCGCGTTCATATTGCGAAAGTGAGCGGCTTTTCTTTAGGAAAAGCGAAAAACGCCTGAATAAAGGAAATTAAAAGGGCCTCAAATGAGGCCCTTCCTATAACACTTGTTTTGGCCACCGCCTTCTTCGTAGTGCGGGTATACAGGATCTGGCTGTAAGTCTTGCGCCACAAACCGAGCAAATGGCCCCGTGAGGCATACGTTGACCCGGGCAGAATGTGGTAAATAAAAACTTTTGGCTGCTGCAAACCGGGCATTTAAATTTGATATTGGGGATAACCCCTCCGGCCTGTGAAATGGAGATCCGACGTTATCACAAACTTTAAACGCCGAAAGATATATCTTCTTTAATTTCAATAGCAAAAGACACCGCTCGAAAGAAAAACGTTTCGATGAAATCCGTTTCACTCATGATGCGAGCGGGGATCGTTCTACGCTTGTTTAGGTTTTATTGAGGAAAGCAATGCTAGATTGGTTGGCAGTCGTTAACCTGTCGTTTGAGTTAGCGCGTAGAACAATAGCAATCTATCCATGCAAGCATTGACCGCCTTTTAAGGGCGGTTTTTTTTTGCCTGTTTTTTTCCGGATGAGCAAAAAGAAATGGCCCCTTACGTTTTTTCGCAAGGGGCCATATCGGCGGGGGATTATCAGCGATCATCAGTCATCCCATTTGTGGCTGAAATAAGCAGCAAGGAACCCGGAAAAAACAATAATGCCCAGTACTGCGATAAAAACATGCATATTTGCCATGGTGTCAACTCTCCATTTTATTAACCAACTTGCCTCTCTTACCTTAATTGGTGGCCGCGATGGAGAAAGAATAGCCAGGTAACCTTCAATAAATGATGAATAGCGTGAATTATTTCGCCGCAGCGCTAAATTTTTTGCGGTATGCCGCAGGAGATATTCCACGCTGCTGTTGAAAATGGTGGCGCAGTGAAGCCGCAGTAGCGAATCCACTGTGCCCGGCAATCAGCTCAATGCTCATTCGTGAATGAATCAGTAAATCCTCGGCCCGACGTAAACGCTCCTGCAAAATCCAGCGAGCCGGTGTGGTTCCGGTCGATTCTTCGAAACGGCGCAAAAACGTACGCGGGCTCATGCCAGTTTGTTTCGCCAGTGACGTGACTGTGTGGCTGCCGGCTAAGTGTTGATGAAGGAAATCGAACAACTGTCCCAGTTGGCGACTTTCACGCGTGCGGGCTACCGGGCGTTGAAGTTGCTGAGTTTGAGAGCCATCCCGGTGCGGCTGCACCACCAGCCGCCGGGCGACATTATTAGCGACCTCAATACCAAAGTCCTCGCGCACGACGTGCAGGCACAAATCGATCCCCGCCGCGCTGCCCGCCGAGGTCATCACATTTCCTTCATCGTAATAGAGTGCGTCATCCAGCACGATAATCGCCGGATAGGCCTCCCGCAGCGTATCCGTATAGCGCCAGTGGGTGGTGGCTTTACGGCCATTGAGTAAACCGGCCGCGGCCAGTACAAATACGCCGGAACAGATAGATATCACTCGGCAGCCACGCTGCCAGGCTTGATACAGCGCACTGCATAATGCGGTCGGTACGGGCGTTTGCGCGCCGCGCCAGCCGGGAACCACAATGGTGTCCGCGTTTTCGAGTAGCTCTAGCCCGCCTTCCGCCATCACGCGAATACCGCCCGTCGCCCGTAGTTCCCCCTCATCCACGGCGGCAACGGTAAATGAGTACCAGTTATCGCCAAGTTCGGGGCGCGGCAAACCGAAAATTTCAGTAGCGACGCCAAATTCAAAGGTGCACAGCCCATCATAGGCCAGCGCGACCACGCGGTGGCGGGCCGGAGCATGTCGTGAAGTTGTCATTATCCTGGTGTTATCTGGCATAGAAGGGGGCAGCGAGGTTGTCCTGTGTTGGTTAAATTAGTGTTAACACAAACAAGGAGAAAAGACGATGAGTTATGTATCTGAAGTCCCCGCTGCATCACCCGAAGAGGCCGCCAGCCATTTCTTCCGCCGCCTGAGCGTCGAAACGGACTGCGCCGATGTCCATCACGCGATCATCCATCACGAACAGGATTTTGTCTTGTTGCATGTGGTGGGTGGCGCGCAGACTTTTGCCCGCCGTCACCTGCCGGGAGCGTTACATTTGCCACATAGCATGATGACCGCAGAACGCATGGCCCGCTGGCCTGCAGATACGTTGTTTGTCGTCTATTGCGCCGGACCGCACTGCAATGGTGCCGATCGCGCCGCGCTGAAACTGGCGCGCCTGGGGCTGGCGGTGAAAATCATGATTGGCGGCATCACCGGCTGGGAAGATGAAGGGTATTCCTTTGCCACCGGCGAGAGCGAAGCGGCCTTCTAATCCTTTTCTTCATCTTTCACGGTGCGATGGTGAATTTTTTTCATGTGCCGTGAAATTTTCTCGGTTGCTGCTTTTCCTGCGCTATGCCATTTTGTTTGGACGTTTAGCCATCCAGAAGGCTGAAATTCAAATAATGAATTATCACGTTGGGAAATCATTCCCCGGCGCAGAGGAGAGTAATATGCAGCGACATCAGACCCCATTCCGTGCAGACGTAGTCGGCAGTTTCCTGCGCCCGGACGCCATCAAGCAGGCGCGTCAGCAGTTTGCGCAGGGTGAAATCAGCGCTCAGCAGTTGCGCAGTGTAGAAGATGATGCGATTCGCCAGGTGGTCGAGCAGCAATGTGCCTGCGGTTTGCATGTCGTTACCGACGGCGAGTTTCGCCGCGCATGGTGGCATTTTGACTTCTTCGACGGACTCGAAGGTGTGGAGCGCTACGATTCCGATAAAGGTATTCAGTTTAACGGTGTGCAAACCAAAGCCCACGGCGTGCGCGTCACCGGTAAATTAGGCTTTGGCGACCACCCGATGCTGGAAGATTTTCGCTTCCTGAAAAGCATCAGCGACACCGCGCAACCGAAGATGACCATTCCCAGCCCAAGCGTGCTGCACTTTCGCGGTGGGCGCAAAGACATTGACGCGACGGTTTATCCGCAGCTTGACGCCTACTTTGACGATCTGGCGACCACCTGGCGCGATGCGATCCAGGCGTTCTATGCTGCAGGCTGCCGCTATCTGCAACTGGATGATACTGTTTGGGCCTATCTCTGCTCTGACGATCAGCGTCGACAGATCCGCGAACGTGGCGACGATCCCGATGAACTGGCGCGCATTTATGCCCGTGTGATTAACAAAGCGCTGGAAGGTAAACCGGACGATTTAACCATTGGTCTTCATGTGTGCCGCGGTAATTTCCGCTCCACCTGGATCTCCGAAGGCGGTTACGAGCCGGTGGCGCAAGTGCTGTTTGGTAGCGTGAATGTTGACGCGTTCTTCCTTGAATATGACAACGACCGTTCCGGCGATTTCGCCCCGCTGCGTTTTGTCCGTCCGGGCAAACAGCAGGTGGTTCTCGGGCTCATCACCACCAAAAACGGCGAGCTGGAAAACCCGGAAGGGGTAAAAGCGCGTATTCAGGAAGCGGCGAAATTTGTCGATATCAACCAGCTTTGCCTCAGCCCGCAGTGCGGTTTTGCTTCCACTGAAGAGGGCAACACGCTCACGCCTGCCCAGCAGTGGGACAAAGTGCGGCTGGTAACGAAAATCGCCGAACAGGTATGGTAAATAAAAAACGGCGCTCAGGGCGCCGTTTTTTATTATTGCGCCTGCAACCCGCCCAGGGGGCGTGCATGCATGCCTTTGAGCATCATCAACCAGGCCACAATGATGGTCACCACCAGGATGACAAACAGTGAGGCGGCAGGCAGCGTGGTCAGGATAACCCCGGTAAGTAGTGGGTTCATTGCCGCGCCCAGCCAGCCCAGCGCCTGTGCCGAGAAGTAGGTCGCTTTCATTCCCGCTGGGGCGATGTTATCGATCAACATATATTCACCGGGTGCGTAGATCACTTCTCCCAGCGTAAACACCGCGGCGGAAAGCCCCCAGAACCACAAGTTATCGCCGGATAACATAAAACCAATAAGGCCGATAACGAAACTGACGGTGCCAATTGCCATCGCCGGACGCAGGTTGGAGGAAGTGAGTTTACGGCCCACCGCATACTGCAAGGTGACCACAATGGCGGCGTTGACCGGCAGCACCACGGCCACTACGCGCTCGGCGAACTCGCTGCTGGCCACCGTCATCACATATTGTGACAGGCAGGAAGCAAAAGAACCGGCGACAAACGAGGCGAGAAAATTCGATAAAGTAAACCAGCCGAGCGCTTTATCTTTCAGCAACACGGAAGGATCCCACGCTACAGGGCTGTCGAGGCTTTCACCAACCGCAACGCGGCGAACAAACAGTTGAATAAACACCAGCGGAAAGGCCGCACAAATTGCCGCCAGCCAGAACGGCAAGTTAATGCTCTGCATGACCAGCAGCGTGCCAAGCGGCGGGCCGACGGTCCAGCCGACATTAAGCACCGTGTAGTTGAGCGAGAAAATCTTCGCTTTCGCTGCAGGCGCGAGTGTGTCGGCAAAGTAGGCCTTCAGCACGGTGGAAAACACCGAATAAGCGCAGTTAATCAGGGCAAAAAACAGCACCACTAACCCCGCATGGTGTGACAGCGGGATCGCGGCAAAACCGGCAATAAAGGCGACAATCGCCAGTAGCATATAGCGTTTTTTATCGAACTTATCCGCCAGCATGCCGAAGCCGAGGCTGAACACCACGCCGATAGTCAGCGCAATCGACATCGCGTAACCGACCTGATCGACCGACATCCCGTACTGGCGATTCAGGTAGATAGTCATAAACGGCAGCGTGGCGCCGCGGCCAATGGTTAATAAAAGTGAAGATGCCAGTAACGCGGCGGTGGAGCGTGTTTGCTTGATGGTCATGTTCCTGCCCGACATGCTGTTGTTATATTTTTTTGTGATGTATACAGCTTTAGCATGCATAAAGTGTGATGTACAACCGCAGTTTTGTCGGGAAATGCCCAAACTGACCTACCTGAATTAATGATCTGTCGCTGTACAATTTTTTGCGTTAACGTAAATTTTTTACAAAAGTTTAAAAAACAAAAAGGGCGAAGAATGACGCGTAAAGATGTCCTGCTGGCGATGCTGGTAGTTGTAGCGTGGGGGCTGAATTTTGTGGTGATCAAAGTTGGCCTGCACAACATGCCGCCGTTAATGCTGGCCGGGTTACGCTTTGTGCTGGTGGCCTTTCCGGCCATTCTATTCGTTGCACGCCCCAGGGTGCCGCTGCGTTTATTGCTCGGTTACGGCCTGACGATCAGCTTCGGGCAGTTCGCTTTTCTGTTTTGCGCCATCAAGTTTGGCATGCCCGCAGGGCTGGCGTCGCTGGTGTTACAGGCGCAGGCGTTTTTCACCATTATTCTTGGCGCAGGCGTGTTTGGCGAACGTTTACAGATAAAACAACTGGTTGGCATCACGCTTGCGGTGCTGGGCGTGCTGGTGCTGATCGAGTCCAGCCTGAACGGCCAGCATGTTCCGCTGCTGGGGTTCCTGTTGACGCTGGCGGGCGCGTTTAGCTGGGCCTGCGGCAATATCTTCAACAAAAAAATCATGCAGCACAGCTCGCGTCCGGCGATCATGTCGCTGGTGGTATGGAGCGCGCTGATCCCCATCGTGCCGTTTATGATCGCCTCGCTGATTTTCGACGGCCCGGCGTTGATGCTGCAAAGCGTGGTCAGTATTGATTTCACCACGCTGTTGTCGCTGGTCTATCTGGCGTTTGTCGCCACGATCCTCGGATATGGCATCTGGGGAACGCTGCTGGGTCGCTACGAAACCTGGCGTGTTGCGCCGCTGTCGCTACTGGTGCCGGTGGTCGGCATGGCGAGTGCCGCGTTTCTGCTGGGTGAGACGTTATCGGCGCTACAACTGGTGGGTGCTGTGCTGGTGATGGCGGGGCTGTGTATCAATGTGTTTGGTTTTCGTCTGCGCCGGGCGGCGCAGGCATAAGCAAAAAAAGCCCCGCATTATGCGGGGCAAGACGTTTAGCTGCGCTGATGGTAATACGGCACACCTAATGCGTCGGATTTGTCGCTACCCACGCCCATATGGTTAAAATCAAAAGGCGATGTTTGCTGGGCGGTGGGTAAAATCATCGCGTCACGGTTGTTCTGCTGTGCGGGATGATTAACTTGCTCCGCATAACTCTGGCCGGATAACAGCACCATCAGGGTGACAGCGGCACAGGCGATACGTTTCATACTTTCCTCGATACGTCTTTTTACTGCAGGCGATTAAATTAACAAGCGTGATTCAGCGGGAACAGATACCGGGACTCTGCCGGGATATCCGTGACGCGGAATTTATGCGGCGGCACGTCGAAATAGTTCTTAAACGTGCGCGTCAAGGTTTGTTGCGATTCAAACCCGTAACGCTCTGCCAGATACAGGATCGGCTCATTACTTCCCTTGAGCTTTTGCGCAATTTCCGTCAGCTTGCGGCTGCGAATGTACTGGCCCAGCGAATGACCAGTCTCTTTTTTAAACATCCGTTGCAGGTGCCACTTGGAGTAACCCGAACGCTCTGACACTTTTTCCAGCGACAGCGGCGATTCCAGGTTGTCCTCGATCCAGTCCAAAATGCTATGAATAGTGATAGCGTCAGTATTGCGTCTGGACATCGTCATACCTCTTTGTTTTTTTACGGCAAAATTTTCTTGAGCAAATACTCAAGGGTTGCCACTTCTTCTGTCGTTAAGTTTTTTGTTAATTCCTGGTGCAGGTTATGCCCTACTAATTGATGACATTGCTCACACAGCGCCGCGCCTTCGTCGGTTAACCGCACCAGCACGCCGCGCTTGTCATTCGGATTCGGATTACGTTCGATCCAGCCTTTACACACCAGTCTGTCCAGCATGCGGGTCAGGGCGCCGAGATCGACGGAAAGCACCTTTTTCAGTTCTACCGGGGTGATACACACTTCGCAGCGGATGGAGCAGAGCACCTTAAACTGAGTGGCGGTGATATCCAGCGGCGACAGGTAGTCGTTGAGTAAACGATCTTTTTTCTGGTTAACCATGTGGATCAAGCGGCCAAGAGGAATGATGTCGTTAAATAGATCATTCGTGCTTTTCACAATGGTTGCCCCGGCAAGTAGATTAGTCACGGCAGATATTATTGCTCAGGCAAATATAAGTCAACCGAATGAATCCACGATGCCACTATTTGCTAAAACGTTTCACGTCAGGAAAAAAATCCAACCGTAACGTACTGAAAGTAATCATTTAATCAAGACATGTCTTGTGTCCGGGCATGCCATTACCGCCGCGTTATGGCTATACTGGCGGGGTTTTGACCTTGCAAGGAGTGACCGTCAGATGCTGGAACTGTTTAAAGCCATTGGCCTTGGGCTGGTGGTATTGCTACCGCTGGCAAACCCGTTAACTACCGTAGCGCTGTTTTTAGGGCTGGCGGGTAATATGAATAGCGCCCAGCGTAACCAGCAGGCGCGGATGGCCTCGATCTACGTCTTCATTATTATGATGGTGGCGTATTACGCTGGTCAGGTGGTGATGAACACCTTCGGTATCTCCATTCCGGGGTTGCGCATTGCCGGTGGGTTGATCGTCGCCTTTATCGGTTTTCGTATGCTGTTTCCGGCGCAAAAACCGCATCAGGCACCAGAAGTGAAAAGCAAGTCAGAAGAGCTGGAAGAGGAGCCCGGTGCCAATATCGCCTTTGTGCCGCTGGCCATGCCGAGTACCGCCGGGCCGGGTACCATCGCCATGATCATTAGTTCCGCCTCGACCATTCGCCACGGCGCTGAGTTTCCCGAGTGGGTCATCACCGTTGCGCCAACGCTAATTTTTGCCATTGTGGCGCTGATATTATGGGTAAGCCTGCGCAGTTCCGGGGCGATCATGCGGCTGGTGGGCAAGGGCGGTATAGAAGCCATCTCGCGGCTGATGGGCTTTCTGCTGGTCTGTATGGGCGTGCAATTTATCATTAATGGCGTGCTGGAAATCATCACTACTTTTCATGCCGGAGCCTGATGCGCACATTTCTCTCCTGGCTGGTCGTGGCTTTGGTTGCGCTAGCGGGCTGTCAGCAGCGCCCCGGCGCGCAACCGCCGCTGGCGCAAAAAAGCTTTCCGGCATATCAACAGCAAACGCGTGATTTTGTTGCCGCGCACCGGGCGTTTCAGACGCTGGATAAAGCGAGCGAGCTACGGCTCAATACGCCACAGGAGTGGCGTCCGGCGAAGCCCGCGCACAAAGGTATTTTGCTCATCCACGGCCTGGGCGACGGGCCAGGATCGTTTGTGGATATTGCCCCCGAACTGGCGAAACAGGGCTTTCTGGTGCGCACCGTGCTGTTACCAGGTCACGGTACACGACCTGCGGATCTGCTGGATGTCGATGTTGCTCAGTGGCGGCAAGTGGTGCGCGAGCAGGCCGATATTCTGGGCAAAGAGGTCGATGCCCTTTGGCTCGGCGGTTTTTCCACCGGCGGAAATCTGGCGCTGGAATATGCAATGGCGCATGACAACGTGCGCGGGCTGCTGCTGTTTTCCCCGGCGTTTAAATCCAGCACAGGTTACGATTTTCTCGCGCCAACAGTGGCGCTGTTTCGCGACTGGTTGCGCCCGCCGAGCGCTATTTTCCCGCAGCAAATCGCCACCCGCTATTTGCGCGTACCGACCAACGGTTTCGCCCAGTTCTGGCGCACCAGTGCCAGCGCGCAGCGGTTGCTTGCGCGTAAACCGTGGACCAAACCGGCGCTGCTGGTGTTAACCGGGCACGATTCGGTGCTCAACACGCGCTGGATCCTCGATCAATTCGATCGCAGTTTCACCAACCCGGCCAGCCGTCTGATTTGGTATGGCACACCGCCGCCGGAAGCGGCAAAAATGTCCCGCTTAGGGGTGAAGACGGATTATCTGCCGCAGGATCGCATCAGCCAGTTTTCCCATATGTCAGTGCTCTTTTCGCCTCGTAATCCGCTGTACGGACGCAAAGGCAGCGTGCTGCTTTGTGCGAATGGTCAGTCAGAAGAGGCGGCAAAGCGCTGTCTGGCGGGGGAAGAGGTGTGGTATTCAGACTGGGGGCTGGTCGAGGCGAACAAAATTCATGCCCGCCTGACCTGGAACCCGTGGTTTGAGTGGCAAACCACGGTGATGGATGAGGTTGTCGCTGCCGCGCAGTAACCGGCGCGGTTTACACGTGGCTGGCGTGGGTTTGCTCTTCCAGTTTCACCGGCCAGCGGCGGAAAATCATCACCGCCCATACCAGCGCAGCAATCGCCGGGATCGCCCCGGCGTAACCGATGACGTTCATCGACCAGTGCAGGCTTATCTGGTTGCCAACCAGCGCACCCGCGCCGATACCAATATTAAAAATGCCCGAAAACAGTGACATCGCCACATCGGTAGCATCCGGTGCCAGCGCCAGCACTTTTACCTGCATACCCAGGCCGATAATCATAATCGCGATGCCCCATACCACGCTCAGCACCGCCAGATGCATTTCGCTACCGGATGCGGGCAGCATCATCACCAGTGAAATCGCCAGCAGACCAATCGCGCTGCACAGCAGGCCAGAGGCGTGCTGGTTCCCCAGCTTGCCGAACAGCACGCTACCAATAATCCCGGCACCGCCAAGCACTAACAGCAGCAGGGTGGCGAAATTGGCGCTAAAGCCCGCCACATTTTGCACGAACGGCTCAATGTAGCTGTAAGCCGTGTAATGCGCGGTAACCACCACGACGGTGAGCAAATAAATGCACATCAGCGCCGGGCGACGGAACAGCACCGGCAGGCTTTTCAGCGAACCCGAATGTTCGCTCGGCAGCGCGGGCAGCAGTTTGACCAGGCACACCAGCGTCACCAGGGCGCCCATACCGATGGCGAAAAAGGTGGTACGCCAGCCGAAATATTGCCCGACGATACGGCCAATCGGCAACCCGAGCACCATCGCCAGTGCAGTACCGGTGGCGAGCAGGCTCAACGCCTGCGCACCTTTCCCGGCAGGCGCCAAGCGAATGGCCAGCGAGGCGGTAATCGACCAGAAAATCGCATGGGCGAAAGCAATGCCAATGCGGCTTATGACCAGCACCTCGAAGCTCCAGGCGAGGAACGACAACACATGGCTGGCGATAAACAGCACAAAGAGCGCAATCAACAATTTGCGGCGCTCAATCTGGCTGGTCAGCAGCATAAAAGGCAGAGACATTAACGCCACAACCCAGGCATAGATGGTCAACATGATCCCCACCTGCGCGGTTTCCATGTCGAAGCTCTGCGCGATATCCGACAGCAAACCCACAGGCACGAATTCGGTGGTGTTGAAAATAAATGCGGCGACAGCAAGCGTCACTACCCGCAGCCACGCGACTTTTCGTGAAACGGTATTGGTAGTCATAAGGGTATTTGGGGTTGGTTGGCGAAAAGAAGAGGCCACGATCTTACTGCCTTTGCTGGCGAAAATACAAACATTTTGTGATGTAGATCTCACTTTTTATTCGTGTGGAAAATACCTGTTGCAACGTTTCCGAATAGCGCTCAAAAACAGAAGACGAAAAAGAGGAAATGCTATGCAAACCATCGATTTTTATATGGTCGACGCCTTCAGCGACCGCACTTTTGGCGGTAATGCCGCCGCCGTCTGCCCCCTGACCGAATGGTTAGCCGATGATGTGCTGCTGCGCATGGCGCAGCAGCATAACCAGTCCGAAACCGCCTTCTTCGTGCGTAACGACAGCGGTTTTGAGCTGCGCTGGTTCACCACCCAGGATGAGATCAACCTTTGCGGCCATGCGACGCTCGCCGCTGCGCACGTTATTTTTGAATATCTCGATTACCCGGATACCGAAATCCGCTTCACCACCCGCTTTGTAGGTGAACTTAAAGTGAGCCGCAACGGCGACTGGCTGACGCTGGATTTCCCGGCCTGGTCGACGGAAACGGTAAGCCAGGTTCCGGCGCTGCTGCTGAAAACGCTCGGCATTGAACGCGCAAAAGAAGTGCGTGTGGCGCGGGATTACCTGGTGGTGCTGGAAAACCAGGCGCAGATAGAAGCCTTAACGCCGGATATCGCGGCAATGAAACCGCTTGGCAAGATGGTCTGCGTAACCGCGCCCGGTGAGAACGTCGATTTTGTCAGCCGCTTCTTCTGCCCGGGTGAATCGGTGGCGGAAGATCCGGTGACCGGTTCGGCGCACAGCATGTTGATTCCGTACTGGGGCGAAAAACTGGGTAAAAACAGCCTGCAGGCGCGGCAGGTTTCCGCGCGCGGCGGGGATTTACGCTGTGAATGGCGCGGCGATCGCGTTCTGATTGGCGGTCAGGCAACGCTCTATCTGTTGGGCAAAGTGTTCCTGCGCTAAAAGCCGCCCGGCAGTATCGTCGGGCGAGTCTTTACCTGCACTGCGCAGACATCACTTCAGCGACGCACCGCCGCATATCACCAGTTCCTGCCCGGTGATGGCGGCCGCATCTGGTGATAAGACAAAATTCACCAGCGCGGCCACTTCCTGCGGCGTAATTAAGCGGCCAATCGGTGGCACATTCGGCGGCGAGCTTTCCCGCCCCGGCGAGCTGAGCATCGGCGTCTGTGTTGCTCCCGGTGCAACAACATTGGCGGTGATGCCGCGCGGTGCCAGTTCCGCCGCCCAGCTTCTGACCATCCCCACCAGCGCCGCTTTGGTGGCAACATACTGCGAGCGGCCCGCCGCGCCGCGCGAGGTGCGGCTGCCAATCACCACAATTCGGCCACCTTGCGACATCTGGGACACAAAATGGTTAACCAGCGTTTCTGCCGCCTGCACATGCAGCCGCCACAGACGCTCGCTGGTCATCGGATCGAGTTCACCAAGCGGTGCGGCGGCCATCATGCCTGCTGCATGAACCAGCGCCTGCGGCGTCGGCAGAGTGGCGATCACCTGGCGCAACGCCTCGCTGTTGCTGAGATCAACCTGCACACTGCGAAACGCCGGGTTAGCTCGCGTCACCGGCGAGCGGGATAAACCGGTAACCTGCCAGCCTTGTGCCAGCAGCTTATCGACAACGGCCTCACCAATACCCGAACTGGCACCGGTCACTACGGCATGTGCCATCTCAGACCTCCAGCCGCGCGCGCGGCACTTTGAATACCGCTTTGCGCACCGTCATGGGCGCATCGACAGCGCACAGCGCCTGGTGCGGTTCGCCGGGTAAAAAGACGGCGAAATCCCCGGCGCGCAACGTCACGCTAACCGGTAAGCGCGCGTGTGTGGTGATGTAGAGATCCGGTTTGCGCTGCTCATCCTCTTCCCGCGCGGCGTAGTGCGTTCCGGCGTTGATTTGCTCCTCACCTGCCAGCACCACCTGAATATCGGCCCACAGGGCGTGATATTCCGTGTGACGCTGCGCCTGTGGTTGTGTGTACGCCGGGCCTATGGTGCAAAACCAGTCGGCGTTTTCTGGCTGCCAGCGCCCGTCGTCCCGTTCCTGTAACGCCGCCAGCGAACAGTGCGGTAAGGCAAGGATCGCGCGAAGCGGAAAGGGTAACCCTGCCAGCGGCAGGGCGTTAAGGTTGCCCACAATCATCGGTTACTCCTTTACCCAGTCCGGTGCGATGCGCACATATTTAATCGCCTGGCGAAAATAGGTGTAGGCGATATGCAGGTTGCCGTCCGCGCCCTGTTTGATGCTCGGATAGGAGAACTCGCGGTTGAGTTTTTCCTGCGAGTTATTGGTCATGCAGTAGCCGTCGCCCTCATCCAGGTGGCGCTGCCACGGCCAGCTTTTACCGCCATCCGGCGAGATTGCCACCGTCATCGGTGCGCGCGGTGCGCCCCAGAACGCGCTGCGCCCGCTGGTCACCGTTGGCTCTTTACGCCCGTCACCGTCGTCAATTTCATCGTACAGCGAAGCGCGGCGTTCGCTGGCTCCGGCGGCGCTCATGTGATTGAACACCAGCGCCAGCGCGCCGTCGGCAAGCGTTGTTACCTGAATCGAGGAGTTGTTGTTTGGCAATGTCGTCGGTTCCGGTACCGACCAGCTTTCGCCACCGTCTGTCGACTGGCTGTAGTAAATGTTGTCCGCCCAGCGGCTGCGAAACAGTGCCACCAGTTGCCCGCCTGGCAGCGCGGTGATGTTCATATGCACGCAGCCGAGACTTTCCGGTACGTCAACATCGCGCCAGCTTTTGCCCTGATCGGATGAGATTTTGACCGCGCTAATGTCGTCATTGCCGACCCATTTTTCCCCCGGTTGGGTGCGGCAATAAAACACCGGTAACAGCCAGTTGCCGTTGTCCAGCACGGTGATTGGCTGGCGGATAAAGGTGCCAGGTTTGTCGAGCAAGGTTTTAATGTCACCCCAGCTCGCACCAAAATCATGCGACTGGCGATAGCGCACAATCGCCGTGTCCTGGTTGCCGGAGATCTGCGCGGTCCACAGCAGCCACAGCACGTTGTCCGGGGCGAGGAACAGCACCGGGTTTTGCTCGGAACGGGTCGGATCGTCCGAGAGTTTTACCGCCTCGCTCCAGACGGAGGCACCGGGTGCCAGCCGCGAACTCCATACCGAAATATCCGCCACGCCTTCCTGCGAACCGCCAAACCAGACGCACATCAGCGTGCCATCCGGCAGCGGCAGAATATTGGCCGCGTGGTTTTGCGGGCAGGGTGACGGCAGCATTGCCGTCACAACCTGAGCGTCTTGTGCTTGCGGGCGTAACACACCATCGCGATTTACCGTTACGGACATATCAAACTCCATTGTTGCGAACAGGGGTGGGCGCGTTATTTACCGCTTTTTGTACCGCTTTATTCGGGATTAAGCGGTCCAGCACCATCACCACGGCCGGTGTCACCAGCGCGATGTACATGTTGTTAATACCAAACGGGTCGCCGAGCAGATACCACACTGAGGTCACCACACAGGCGGCAATCAAGCCGGCATTGGCACCGCGCGCGCTTTTGAAGAACGGGGCATAGAAGGCGATCACCGCGACTACAGAGATAGAGAGGCGGATGGCACGGGTAAAGAAGGAGAGTTTCAGCACTTCCGGCACCAGCAGCACGAAAATCAGCGGCAGGAAACCAATCAGCAGCGACAACCAGCGAGTGGCTTTAAACTCTTGTTCCGGCGTGGGTTTACGGTACGGCACGTAGAAATCTTTCACCACCAGCGAGGCGATGGCCAGCGCAACGGTACTGACGCTGACAAAGATCGACGCAACGAGTGACGTTGTCACTAAACCGGCCACCCACGGGTTCATGTCCTGTAAGAAAATTGGCATCGCGTACAGGCTGTTGATCTCCGGGTGCAGGTATTTCGCCGCCACGCCAATCACCGCAATGGCCAGCGCAATCGGCAAACAGAAGAAGAAGGCGACCCAGGTGGAACGCTTCGCTGATTTCACATCTTTGGTCGAACAAATCGCCTGAATCACGAACTGAGTACAGAAGATGGAACCAATAGTGCCAATCAGCCAGGCAAAAATGGTGCTCGCACCGAAGTTGCCGTCCCAGGTCCAGTAGTATTTCGGCATATTTTCGATCATCGGTGTGAAACCGCCGGTTTTCGACAGGGCAAAACCCATGATCGCCAGAATGCCGAAATATTTTAGCGCGCTGTGCAGCAGCGTTACCCACGCCACGCCTTTCATGCCGCCAAAGGCGAAATAGAAGGTACTGACAACTGCGGTGATAAACGCCGCCACCGGCAGGTTCACTTTCAGTACCGTCGAGATGGCCGCCGCGCCGCTCACGTAGTTGCCAACGTTAACCAGCAGCAGGGCGTAAATCATGATAATTGAGATAATATTTTTGGTGCTGTTGCCATATTTTTCGGCGATCGCGCCAGAGATGGTGATTTTCCCGGTGTTATAGATGCGTTTGACCAGCAGCAGGCCAAATAGCGGGAAACCAATTGCCGCGCCGATAACCGACCACGACGCAGCAAAACCGTCTTCGAAAGCGGCCTGTGCGGTACCAATGGTGGATTTCGCGCCAATGTATTCGGACATCAACAAAATCCCGACGATAAAGGCGGGCATCGCGCGCGAGCCTTCCATAAAATCGCCGGTGTTCTTGCTTCGTAAGCGAAACGTCAGCCAGGTGGTGAACAGAATATACGCCACCACAATGCCAACGATTATCAGGGTATCTTGAGCAGTAAAGGTGTTCATCTTTGCCTCTCTTCAGGGCGAGTGAATCCTGAGCGCCGCAGGCGCCCGGTTTTCTTATGACGAATAATCCCGCTATCAGTGAAGGTACTGGGTCACTATCTGGCGGATCTGTTGATGTTGTTGTTCGCTAAACGTGACAGCGTAACGGCTATCACCAACGTCGTATCCCATGATGTGTAATGCTTTTTTCACCGCAGCCGGAGAGAACGCGACGCGGTAGAGATCGGTGCGCAGCCCGGTAACGTTCTCCTGTGCCGCACGGGAACCGTCGATATCCCCGGCCTGGAAGCGCGACCAGATAGCGTTGATCGCCTGCGGCGCGACGTTTGCCAGACCGGAAATACAGGCTGAGCAGCCGTCGACAAATCCCTGATGGATTAGCGAATCCGGGCCGTTCAGTACGTCAAAATTTTCGCAATCCTTCACCGCTTGCAAAAAACCGCTCAGGCTTTCATAGCTGCCTGCGCTGTCTTTGATGCCGATGATGTTCGGGTGTGCCGCCAGCGTGCGGGCGGTTTGCGGTTCAATGGTGTTACCAGTGCGCGCCGGGATGTTGTAGAGAAAGACCGGAACGCTTAACGCATCCGCCACGGCGGTGTAGTGGGCAATCAACTCATCTTGTTTCAGCGGCACAAAATAGGGCGTGATAACCGATACCGCATCAACACCCAGTTTTTCAATCTGCTTACCCAGACGAATGGTGTCGCGCGTGGAGATTTCGCCGATATGCGCCACCACGGGCATACGCCCGGCAACTTCATCGACGCAGGTCGCGGTGACGGCCACTTTTTCCTGCTCATTCAGCACGAAGAATTCGCCGTTGGTGCCACCGCAAAAAATGCCGTTTCCGGCTGCCAACTGGCGGTTGATCTGCTGTTTGAGCGTCTGCGGGTTAACGTCCCCGTCAACGTCAAAAGGCGTCACGATGGCGGTCAGCACGCCATTAATCTGCTTACTCATGACTCACTCCCTCGAATTGGGGTTAAAACAGCGTCTGATAAATGGCCTGCACGTCCTGGTGGCTGACGGTGCATGGGGCGTTGTTCATCAGGCGCTTCACATTTAGCGCGGCGTCGCTCAGTGCCGGGACATCCTCGCGCGGCACGCCGAGCGCCTCGAGGTTGTCGGGCAGATTCAGGCGTTTGACCAGCGCGGCAAACCACGCCACCAGCGCGTGCGATTTTGCTTCCGCACTGAGCGTGGTGTCGGCGTCAGGTACCAGATCCCACACCTGGGCAAATTTCTCTACCGCGTGCGGGCGTACCACTTTCATGCATGGCGCGAGCAGAATGGCGTTCGCCACACCGTGCGGCAGGTGGTATTTGCCACCGAGCGGATACGAAAGCGCATGCACCAGATGGGTTCCGGCATGGGTGATCGCCGCGCCGCCGTAATAAGAGGCCCACAGCATCTCAAGCCGGGCGGTCAGGTTGTGCGGTTCATTGACCGCCGTTTCGATATTGCGCAGCAATTTGCCTAAACCGATCAGCGCCACGTTGTCACTCACCGGGTTGGCGATGGTGGCGGTGAAGCACTCAATCAAATGGCACAGGGCATCAATGCCGGTAGAAGAAGCGATATGCGCGGGCATGCTGGTGGTCAGCTCCGGCAGCAACGCCACGTAATCCGGTAGCATCACTGGTGAAATAATGCCGATTTTGGTGTCCTGCTCTGGGATGGCGAGAATGGCGTTGGGTGTGGCTTCCGAGCCGGTACCGGCGGTGGCGGGGATCAGCAGCGAAGCAACGCGGTCAGTCGGTTTTTCTCCCGTCAGCAGCGCGTCCAGCCCCGGTGATGCCG
This sequence comes from Kosakonia sacchari SP1, assembly GCF_000300455.3. NCBI lineage: Bacteria > Pseudomonadati > Pseudomonadota > Gammaproteobacteria > Enterobacterales > Enterobacteriaceae > Kosakonia > Kosakonia sacchari. Next base: position 2,582,565 of record NZ_CP007215.2, on the reverse strand, counting down.
GGTGGCATAACACCGACAGCAGTTTGGCGACATCCAGCACGCTGCCGCCGCCAATGCCCACCACCAGATCCACGGCGGTGTCGTGCAGGTTCTGCAGGATATTCGCCACATCATGCTGGCTGGGTTCGGGCGGAACATTATCAATGACTTGCACGCGGCGACCGTTTGTCTCCAGCAATGTACGGATCTGCTGGGTGGCAGCCAGTTTGATAATGTTGCCGTCGCTGACCAGTAACACTTTCTCTTTACCCGCAAGCAGTGGCGCAATCGCCGGGATCGCCCCCGCGCCGCTTATCAGGGTGCTGTTAATCGTTACCACAACCTTCTCCTGTCTCTGTTATGGTGATTGAACTCAATCATCTTTTATTCATCACCGTCACTACATGGCCTAAATTTATAATTTATTCGCAAACTGAATAAGTTGATCTTGCTCACATATAATCAATCATGATTGAATATAATCATATCCAGTGCATAATGACCCGGAGAAGGGATGAACGAACAACGCGTGGACAAACAGGTGGTGATGCTGGCCGATGATTTTACCGGCGCGAATGATGCGGGTGTCAGCCTGGCGCAAACCGGGATGCAGGTGGATGTCGCGTTAACGACACCATTTGTAAGTTCGGCGCAGGCGATCATTTTTAACAGCGACAGCCGGGCGCTGAGCGTGAGCGAGGCAATGGCGTGCGTCACGGCATTCACCAACGAAATAACCGCACGCTACAACCCCGACTGGCTGGTGAAAAAGATCGACTCCACGTTGCGCGGCAATGTCGGCGCGGAAGTCGAGGCGATGAGGCAAGCCTGCAACGCGGCGGCGGTAATCATTGCCCCGGCGTTTCCGGCAGCCGGGCGCATCACCCGTAATGGTCAGTGCTATGTCAATGGCGAACTGCTCACGCAAACCGAGTTTGCCAGCGATCCGAAAACGCCGGTGACCAGCGCCGATATTGGCGCACTACTGGCAGCCCACAGCAATGCAGCGTGTCGCTATGTGCAACCTGCACAACTGGCAAAAGCACTCGCACAGGCCACGCCAGATAAGCCGTTACTGCTGGTGGTCGATGCGCAGAGTGATGAAGATCTTGATGCGATCATCGCTCAGGCGGCAAACGCTGCCACAACGCCGCTGCTGGTCGGCTCTGCCGGATTATGCGACGCGCTGGCGCGCAGGCTGGCGGCCGAAAAGCCGCATGCGGTGCTGGCGGTGGTAGGCTCAATGAGTGAAATCGCTCAACAGCAGGTGGCGCGCGTCGCGCAGCAACCGAACGTGGAACATCTGCTGATTGATGTCGACACGGTGTTTAGCGCCGCACAACCTGCGTATCGCCAGACAATTGTTGCCGTGCTGGCACAGGGGAAACACTGCATTGTGCACACCTGCGTGGATGAGCAGGCGCGCCATCAGATAACCGCACTTTGTGCGCGGCTGGGCGTAAGCCGCAGCGAACTGGGAGAGCGTATCTGCACATTTCTGGCGCAACTCACCTGTGAGGTTTTGCGTGAGGTGACGCCCGCAGCGCTTTATCTCTCCGGCGGGGATGTGGCGGTGGCGGTCGCAAAGGCGTTAGGGGCGTCAAGTTTTCGTATCCAGGGACGCGCCGCAGGGTGCGTACCGTGGGGTTATTTTTCAGGTTGCGAATGGCAACGACCGGTGATGACCAAAGCGGGTGGCTTTGGTGACGAAACTACCTTGCTTAAGGTTCTGCATTTTATCGAGGAGAAATCGAGTGACTAATATCATTGCTGTAACGATGGGCGACCCGGCGGGTATTGGCCCGGAAATTATTATTAAATCGCTGGTCGAGGGAGAGTTATCCGGTGCGCCGGTAGTGGTGGTGGGCTGTGCGCAAACCTTGCAACGTATTCTGGCGCTCAATATCACGCCGCATGCCGAACTGAAAGTGGTTGAGCAGGTGGCGGACGCGCGTTTTGCCCCCGGCATCATTAACGTCATTGACGAACCACTGACCGATCCCGCCGGGTTGCAACCGGGCGTTGTGCAGGCGCAGGCGGGGGATCTGGCCTACCGCTGTGTGAAACGCGCGACCGAACTGGCGATGAAAGGCGAAGTGAAAGCCATCGCCACCGCGCCGTTGAATAAAGAGGCGCTGCATTTAGCCGGGCACCATTATCCGGGGCATACCGAACTGCTGGCGCACCTGACCGACAGCAAAGATTACGCCATGGTGCTGTATACCGATAAGCTGAAAGTCATCCATATCACCACTCATATCGCGCTGCGAAAATTTCTCGACACCCTTAATCAGGATCGGGTGAAAACGGTGATTCGCGTTGCGGATACGTTCCTGCGTCGCGTTGGCTATGACAACCCGCGTATTGCGGTGGCGGGGGTTAACCCGCACGCCGGGGAAAATGGTCTGTTTGGCGATGAAGAGATCAAGATTGTCGGCCCGGCGGTACAAGCGATGAAAGCTGAAGGGTTGAACGTTAGTGGGCCGTGCCCGCCTGATACGGTGTTTATGCAGTGCCATGAAGGGATGTATGACATAGTGGTGGCGATGTACCACGACCAGGGACATATTCCGTTAAAATTGCTGGGCTTTTACGATGGCGTTAATATCACCGCGGGTTTGCCGTTTATTCGCACCTCTGCGGATCACGGCACCGCATTTGATATTGCCTGGCGCGGAAAAGCGAAAGCGGAAAGCATGGCGGTATCCATTCAGTTAGCGATGCAAATTACACGGGAATAATATGAAGGGATATAACCGGTTAGAGCAGATTATGGACTACCTGAAAGGGCATAATCTGGTGACGGTAGATCAACTAGTGGCCGCCACGGACGCTTCTCCGGCGACCATTCGCCGCGACCTGATTAAGCTCGATCAGGAAGGGGTGATCAGCCGTACGCACGGCGGCGTCACGCTGAACCGGTTTATCCCCTCGCAGCCCACCACCAGCGAGAAAATGCAGCGCAACCTGGCGGAGAAACATGCCATCGCCTGTGCGGCGGCAGCGCTGGTGAAAGCGGGCGACGCCATTGTGCTTGATGCCGGCACGACAATGATTGAGCTGGCGCGCCAGCTGACGCACTTGCCGCTGCGGGTGATCACCAGCGATCTGCACATTGCGCTGTTTCTTTCGGAATTCAAACAGATAGAAGTGACGATCATCGGCGGGCGCATTGATGATTCCAGCCAGTCCTGCATTGGTGAGCACGGGCGTAAATTGCTGCAAAATATCTGGCCGGATCTGGCATTTGTCAGCTGTAACGGCTGGGATTTGCAGCGCGGCATCACCGCGCCGACCGAGGAGAAAGCGGCGCTGAAACACGATTTGATCGTCAATGCAAAACGCCGGGTGTTGCTGGCAGACAGCAGTAAATACGGTGCGTGGTCGCTGTTTAACGTGGCGAATCTCGATTCGCTGACCGATATCATCACCGATACGCAGCTTAGCCCCGAGATCCGCCAGCAGCTTGCCACTTTGCCAGGCCGGTTAACCTTTGCCGGTTAACGGTGTCAGTTAGGGCAAGCGGGCAATATTCGCTTTAATAACATCTGCGGAGTGGTTGAATTTTGCCACTTCGTCACCTTCCAGTTGCAGTTCAATAATCTGTTGAACGCCGTTTTGCGCCAGCACGGCCGGTACGCCAATCGCCACGTCGCTGACGCCATATTCGCCGTCCAGTATGCAGGAGATCGCCAGCGCGCGGTGGCTGCCGGTGAAGATATTGCGGCAGATCTCGGCGATGGTGCCGGCAATGCCGTACTCCGTACAACCTTTACGGGCGTAAATCTCAAAACCGTGGCGGCGCACTTTGTCAGCCAGCGCGTCGACATCCAGCCGCTGGCCGGTTTTGCGCCGGTAAACATCGGCAATTGGCGAACCGTAAACCGACGAGTGCGACCACACCGGAAACTGGGTGTCGCCATGCTCGCCAAGGATAAAGGCATCGATACTTTGCGCGCCAATATCCAGCGCCTGGGCCAGCGCGCGCCGTAAGCGGGTGGTATCCAGCCAGACGCCGGTGCCAATCACCTGGTTGCGCGGAAGCCCGGAAAGTTTCCACACCTGCCAGGTAATGATGTCGCACGGGTTGGTTGCCACCAGGAAAATGCCATTAAAGCCGTTTGCCATCATAGCCGGCACAATATTTTTAACGATCCGCGCGGTGTTGGTCAGCTCATCAAGACGTGTTTGTCCCGGTTTTAACGCGCCGCCGGAAACGGTGATCACCGCAATATCCACATCAGCGCACTCTTCAACCGGGCGGGTGGAAATGGTCATCATACCGGGCATATACGCGGCGGCATCCGCCAGATCCTGGGCGTGGCCTTCTACACGTTGCTGGTCTAAATCCACCAGAATTAACTCTTCACAAATGTTCTGGTTCAGCAGGGCATAAGCAGCAGATGCGCCGACATTGCCTGTGCCGATAATCATCACTTTCCGGGCTTTGGTGTTCATGAATATTCCATTTTCTGCATCGTATGTTGCGTAAGGTACAACCTCTGTTCTCAGGAGCGCAATCTCAGCAGGCGTAGCTATAGGTTATTCATATGACGGTGGTAGCAAATTCTTGTTTATTTTTAACAGGCTAATAACAAGGAGCCCGCCATGTACCGCATTGTTGATGCCACCGCCACGCACCCGGATCTGATTGCGCTGATTGCTGCCCTGGACGCCTACCAGAGCGCACTTTACCCGGCAGAGAGTAACCATCTGCTTGATCTCGCGGCATTACCCGCCGAAACGCTGATTTTGCGCAAAATTGTGTATCACGATGAGGCCGTCGGTTGCGGCGCGGTAGTGCTCAACCACGACGGCAGCGGCGAGATGAAGCGGGTGTTTATCGATCCCCGCCATCGCGGCCAGCGACTGGGGGAAAAATTGCTGGCGGCGCTGGAGCAAGCGGCCGCCGGGAAATCATGTCACATCCTACGGCTGGAAACCGGCATTGAACAGCATGCCGCAGTGAAACTGTATCAGCGCTGCGGGTATCAAATTTGTGAGGCTTTCGCACCGTACAGCGCCGATCCGCTGAGTATTTTTATGCACAAGGCGCTGGTTGAGGAGCCACATTCAGCAGGGCAATAAACGCCTCCAGATGGCGGGTTTTCGCGCCGCGCCGCCACACCAGCCAGGTGGTGAGCCAGCGCCAGTTCTCCGCCAGCGGCCAGGCTTCCACCTGGTGATGACCGGGCATGCTTTCCAGCATACTGCGCGGGATCAGCGCCAGACCCGCCCCGGCAATGACGCACGCCAGCATGCCGTGATAAGACTCCATTTCATGAATTTTACCGGGCGTGGCGCGATCGGCGTGAAACCAGCTTTCAAAATGGCGGCGGTAGGAGCAGTTGGCGCGGAACGCATAAATGCTGGCGCCGTTTACCTGAGCCGCATGGGTAATCACCTCATGACCGACAGGCGCGACGATCATCATCTCTTCGCGGTAAACCGGAATGCCTTCCAGGCCGGGATGCATAATCGGGCCGTCAACAAACGCCGCGCTGAGCCGCCCCTCAAGCACACCATCGATCATGGTGCCGGAAGGGCCGGTGGCGAGATCGAACTGAATGCGCGGATAGCGCTGGTTGTACTGCGCCAGCGTCGCCGGAATGCGCACCGCGGCGGTGCTTTCCAGCGCACCGAGCGAAAACAGTCCTTGTGGTTCGTCACCGGCGACCACCATCCGCGCTTCATCGACCAGCGCGAGGATCTGCTGGCTGTAGCGCAAAAAACTGTGCCCGGCGGGAGAGAGGCGCAGGCGCTGGTTTTCGCGGATAAATAGATCCACGCCGAGATCGGACTCCAGCTGGCGAATGCGCGTCGTCAGGTTTGACGGCACGCGGTGCACCTTCTGCGCCGCCTGGGTAATGCTGCCGGTCTGCGCAACGGCGTTAAACATCTCAAGCTGGGTTAAGTCCATGCCATTCTCTCTTCGTGAACACTGTGGTTAATATTATTCAGTTTTCAGGAATAGCAAATTGCGCCATCCTTACGCAAGTCCTGAACACATTTAGCGGAGTATTTATGTCCATTTCCTCAACTACGCATGCCCTTTCCATCAACCCAGCCACCAGTGAAACCCTGCGCGCAACGCCGTGGGCCAGCCGCGAAGAGGTTGATACGGCAATTGAACTGGCGGCCAGCGGTTATCGTCAGTGGCGGTTGTTGCCGGTCAGCGAACGCGCGCAAACCTTACGTCGCCTCGGCGACGCGCTGCGCAAACGCGGGGAAGAGATGGCGCAGATGATCCGTCAGGAGATGGGCAAACCAATTTTGCAGGCGCGCGCGGAAGTGAACAAATCTGCCGCGCTGTGTGACTGGTACGCGGATCATGGTCCGGCGATGCTTGGCAGCGAACCGACACAGGTCGAACAGCAGCGGGCAACCATTGAGTACCGCCCGCTGGGACCGATTCTGGCGGTGATGCCATGGAACTTCCCGCTCTGGCAGGTGCTGCGCGGTGCGGTGCCGATCCTGCTGGCGGGCAACAGCTACCTGCTCAAACATGCGCCAAATGTGCTGGGTTGCGCGGCGTTAATCGGCGAGATCTTCGCTGAGGCCGGCGTCCCGCAAGGCGTTTTTGGCTGGGTGAATGCCACCAATGACGGCGTGAGCCAGGCAATTAACGATCCGCGCATTGCCGCCATTACTGTCACCGGCAGCGTGCGTGCGGGAGCGGCTATTGGCGCGCAGGCCGGGGCGGCGCTGAAAAAATGCGTCCTTGAGCTGGGTGGTTCCGATCCCTTTATTGTGCTCAACGATGCGGATCTTGATCTGGCGGTAAAAGCCGCTGTCGCAGGGCGTTACCAGAATACCGGGCAGGTCTGTGCCGCCGCCAAGCGTTTTATTGTTGAAGAGGGCATTGCCCAGGCCTTTACCGAGAAATTTGTTGCCGCTGCCGCCGCGTTAAAACAGGGCTCACCGGACGTTGAAGAGAATTATCTCGGGCCAATGGCGCGCTTTGATCTGCGCGACGAGTTGCATGCGCAGGTCGAAGCCAGCATCAACGAGGGCGCAACGTTGCTGCTCGGCGGTGAGAAAACGGCGGGCGAGGGGAATTACTACCCGGCCACCGTGCTAAGCGATGTGACACCAGAGATGACCGCGTTTCGCCAGGAGCTGTTTGGCCCGGTCGCGGCTATCACTACCGCACGTGATGCACAGCATGCGCTGGCGTTGGCAAACAACAGTGATTTCGGCTTGTCTGCTACCGTCTTTACCGCCGATCCTGCGCAGGCGCAACGTTTTGCCGAACAGCTTGAGTGCGGCGGTGTATTTATCAACGGCTACAGCGCCAGCGATGCCCGGGTGGCCTTTGGCGGCGTGAAAAAGAGTGGTTTTGGCCGCGAGCTTTCGCACTTCGGCCTGCATGAGTTTTGCAATATCCAGACGGTGTGGAAAGATCGTCTGTAAGCGAAACGCGCCCCGGCGGGGCGCGTCACTGCTGGCTGTCATGGACCTGTCATGATCCTTTTGTAGACTCACGGCAACTTTGTGGTTATAGAAGAATATCATGAACTTAAAGCAAATTTTCCGCCGTATTTTGCGGCGTGTTTCTCCACGACAGTTTGGTTTGCTCGCCGGGATTTTCTGCATTATTGGCTTGTTTTCGGCCCTGCAAATCGCCTCCTCGTTTGTCCTTTCCGCGTCACTACGTAACGCCCAGCATAATGAACAACTCAACCAGCAAGCGCACCTGCAACAGGTACGGGTCGATGAAGCGCGCATTGCGCTCCTGACGGCAAGCGATCTGCTCAACCGGGCGGGCGTCTATTTTATGCAAGATAAAGAGACTGGCTCGGAAGGGAGCTGGCACAGCCTGATGGATGAAACCCATAAAGCGCTGGAAACCTCGCAAAAAGCCTGGCAAGCGTGGCTGGCGCTCAATCCGCCTAAAGATGAGGCGCTGATCAACAGCTATCAGCTTTTCTACGGTGCGCTAAAAGAGCAGGCCGATGGGTTAGTGAAAACCCAGTCGATTGACGCCTTCTTCGCCGTGCCGGCGCAGGCGTTCCAGGCAGATTTCAATGACAACTATGCCCGTTTCCAGCAGGCCAGCGAAGCGCACGCCGAACAGGGACGCCAGGCGTTGATGGCGAACCTTGCGCAATTGCAGCATGTGTATGTGCTGGTGCCTGCGCTGCTGGTGGTGATTGCGGTACTGGTCTGGTTTGCCATGTCGCGCTGGGTAATTACCCCGCTGCGCAGCCTGATAGCACATATTAATATTCTGGCGGCAGGCGATCTGGGTACGCCGCTTCCGCCGGTGAAACGTTTTAACCGTGAAGTTGACCAGCTCGGCCTCAGCATCGGCACCATGCAGCAGGGGTTGCAGCAACTGGTGATGCAAGTCAGCGACGCCACCTCGTCGATGGTCGATACCATTCGCCGCCTCGCTGAGGACAACCAGTCGCTGTATCAGCAGTCGGCGAAACAGGCGCAGGAACTGACGGATGTGACCGAGCATATCGCCACGCTGGAATCCCATGTTGAAGGCAATACCGGTTTTGCTGAGCAGGCGCGCAAACAGGCCGATGAGGCGCGGGAAGTGGCCGCCGGTGGCGATCGAATGATGGATACGGTGAATCAATCGATGCGCGAGATTGTCGAGCGTTCGGCGGAGATGCGCAACATTGTGGCGATGATTGATGGTGTCGCTTTCCAGACCAATATTCTGGCGCTGAACGCGGCAATTGAAGCGGCGCATGCGGGCAATCACGGTCGCGGTTTCGCGGTGGTGGCGAAAGAAGTGGGGCTACTGGCGCGCAAGAGCAGCCACTCCACGCAAACCATTCAGCAACTGATCAACCACTCCTTGCAGGGCATCAACGACGGTACCCAGGCGGTAAGTCGCCTTGAGGATAACCTGCAACAGGTCACCGGGTTGGTCGGGCATTTAAGCGGTGTCCTGAGTGAAATTTCTGCCGCCACGCTCAGCCAGGGCGACAGCATTCACAAAATGACGCGCCGCCTGCACTCGCTTAACAATGTTGCCCGTCGCACCGGGGAACTGGTCTCAACGGCCACCGAAGCGTCGGAAAAATTGCACAACGATTCTCATCAATTGATGCAAGCGGTTGCGCGTTTTCGACTTCCTGCCTGACGCAACACATTCGCCTCTGTTATACTCGCAGGCCATTTTTGGCCTGTGGGCAAGGAGTCAGAGTGGCAACGGTGATGGATAACGACGTACTGGAAGCGGTGCTCACTGAAGTACGCCCGCTGTTGGGGCGTGGCAAGGTTGCGGATTATATTCCGGCGCTGGCGTCGGTGAGCGGCAACAAGTTGGGTATCGCCATCAGCACCGTGCAGGGTGAACACTTCCAGGCGGGCGATGCCGACGAGCGTTTCTCCATTCAGTCAATTTCAAAAGTACTGAGTCTGGTGGTGGCGATGAACCACTACGCGGAAGAGGAGATCTGGCAGCGGGTGGGTAAAGATCCCTCCGGTCAGCCGTTTAACTCGCTGTTACAACTTGAAATTGAGCAGGGCAAGCCGCGTAATCCCTTTATTAACGCCGGGGCGCTGGTGGTGTGCGATATGCTGCAAAGCCGCCTTAGCGCACCGCGCCAGCGCATGCTGGAAATTGTGCGTAAACTCTGCGCCGCGCCGGATATCGCTTACGACAGCCTGGTCGCGCGTTCTGAATTCGAGCACTCCGCCCGCAATATGGCCATCGCCTGGCTGATGAAGTCCTTCGGTAATTTTCACAACGATGTCGCCACCGTATTACAGAACTACTTCCACTATTGCGCACTCAAAATGAGCTGTGCCGAATTGTCGCGCACCTTTTTATTTCTCGCCGATGGCGGACACAGCGTGCAGCAGGCCACGCCGGTGGTGACGCCGATGCAGGCGCGCCAGATTAACGCCCTGATGGCGACCAGTGGCATGTACCAGAACGCTGGAGAGTTTGCCTGGCGCGTCGGGTTACCGGCGAAATCCGGCGTCGGCGGTGGCATTGTGGCGATTGTGCCTCATGAGATGGCGATTGCGGTCTGGAGCCCGGAGCTGGATGAAGCGGGCAACTCACTGGCTGGTGTTGCAGTGCTGGAAGCGTTAACGCGAAAACTGGGGAGATCGGTCTATTGATGAATGATTTCGCGCCGTTGTTTGCCCGGCTGGGACAGTCAACATTTCGTTCGCGTTTTCGCCTTGGTGTGAAAGAGCGCCAGTACTGTCTGGATAAAGGTGCGGAGGTGATTGCTTCCCATGCGGCGGATTTTGTCGCAAAACGCCTTGCGCCAGCGCAACCACAAAATGATGGCAAACAGACGCCAATGCGCGGCCACCCGGTGTTTATCGCTCAGCATGCCACGGCTACCTGCTGCCGTGGATGCCTGGAAAAGTGGCACCACATCCCGCATGGTCAGGCGCTAACGGAATCGCAACAACAATACATTGTTGCGGTGATTTACCAGTGGCTGGTCATACAGATGAATACGCCGCGCTGAAAAGCGTCGGGTAATTCTGCTCCGCTGGTGCTGCGGGTCGATAGTCATGTTCGTGATATGGATTGAGAGTTGATGCGCGCATTTTTTTCATCCCCTTTCCGCCCTTTTCGGGAAGAGACGCCGTACACCAATGCGGTCATGGTGTTTGTCCTGACAACGCTGTTTTATCTGCTGGGTGCGATGATGCGCCTGGTTGAAGAGCTTTCCCTCTTCTGGCCGCTCAATGCGGTGATGGCCGCTGTTTTCGCGCGTTATGCTTGCTTGCAGCGCTGGCATTACTACCTGATTAGCTATGTTGCCATGCTGGCGTATGACGCCATCACCACCACCTGGGGCATGGCGTCGCTGATTATCAACTTCTCGAATATGGTGTTTATCATCACCATGGCGCAGCTTATCGGGCTTGAACGTAACCAGATGACCAAAGCGCCGGAGCCGGTTAATGCGCTGAAACTCTTTGGCTACTGTCTGCTTGCCGCGCTGCTGTGCGCGTTTTTTGGCGCGCTGGGTTCCGTGGGGATCAATGGTCAGGGGTTTGGCCTGCTGCTGGCCGACTGGTTTGGCGAGCAGTTCTCAACGGGTGTGCTGATCCTGCCTTGTATGCTGACCATGAGCTGGCCGCGTAAACCGCTGAACGTCGAGATGCGCGATTTTATGCCGGTGCTCGCCGTCGGCGTATCGATTGTCGCGTCGGTCGCGATTGGCGGTGCAGGCAGCCTGGCGTTTCCGCTTCCGGCGCTGATCTGGTGTGCGGTGCGTTACTCACTGCCGCTGACATGCCTGGTGACGCTACTGACCGGCGGGCTGGAGATAATTCTTGTCGCCAGCGGGCATATCAATATTTTCGTCAGTTCACCGCTGCAGATCCCGCATATGTTCTCCGCGCGCCTGGGGATTGCCACCATGGCCATTTGCCCGGTCATTGTCTCAGTCAGCGTTGAGGCGATAAACCGTCTGATGCGCCAGGTTTCCCTGCGCGCCGATTTCGATTTCCTGACCCGCGTTTACTCGCGCTCGGGTTTGTATGAGGCGTTAAACCGCGACGCAAAACGCTTTACCAACAAACACATCACCGTGATGTTGCTGGATATTGATTACTTCAAAAGTGTCAATGACAACTATGGTCACGAATGTGGCGACCGGGTGCTGACCGCCTTTGCGCGAAAAGTGCAGCGGGCGCTGGATACGCGCGGTGTGCTCGCCCGCATGGGTGGGGAAGAGTTCGCTGTCGTGGCGATAACACAAAATGCCAGCGACGGTAAACACCTGGCGGAAACGCTGCGCGAAACGGTGGCACTGTATCCGTTCAAATGGCAGCAGCAAACGCTGCATTTAACCGCCAGTATTGGTATCAGCCATGGTCAAGCCGATGCCGGGCAATTAACGGCAATGTTCAACGCGCTCCTGGCGGTGGCGGATGAAAATCTCTACCACTCGAAAAAACGCGGGCGTAACTGTACAACAGATGCTGAACATAACGTACCGGAAATAGTGGGAAGTGCCCTCGGCGGATAATTCCCCGTGCGTGTCGCAGCTGGTGATGACGATAGCGGCAATTAATATCGATAACTTATTAAATTGCTTGCTACTAATTTTTATCGTCAATACTATTATTGCGTATACGTAGCGGAATCATCGCGTTATGAGCGGATCGGATAATTTGAATAAACACGAGCGGATCCCAGGCAAGCGTTTTGCCAGGCGGATGTATCTGATGCGTATTCTGGGAACGCTACTCTGCTTTTTCCCCATTCTTTCCGTCCTTCTTGAACTGCATCGCCCCGCGTGGAGCGTAGTGTTGCTGTGCGCTAATGCCTTTATATGGCCTACCCTCGCGTTTTTGCGCGCGCGCAACGCGCAGATGCCGCTGCAAATTGAACATCAAAATCTGGTCCTTGACGCTGGCGCAGGCGGGTTCTGGATTGCGTTAATGGCGGTCAACCCGCTGCCGTCGGTGGTGATTGCCACCATTTTGCTCTCTGACCGCTTATCGGCGGGCGGGTTTGGGTTGATGCGTAAAGCGGCACTGGCCCTGCTTGCGGCGTTCTTACTTACCTGGCTGGCGCTCGGTTTACCCCTGGAGTTGCAGGTGACACAGCGAACGATGTTCGCCACGTTGCCGCTCATTGGCATTTATATCCTGGCGCTCAGCGCACTCACCGACAGCATTGCCGTCAGGTTGCGAATAAAAAGCCGCGAGCTTGAGCGTATCGCGATGATGGATCCGTTGCTTGATATCGCCAATCGCCGCCTGCTGGAAAAACGGATTCAGTATGAGCTGGAAAAACTGCACGTGACGCCGCGCCACTCCTCGTTGATGTTTATCGATATTGATAACTTTAAAGAGGTGAATGACCGCTTTGGTCATAAAATTGGCGATGCATTATTGGTCACCGTGTCGAAAATTTTGCATATCACCACCCGCACAACGGACACGCCCGCGCGCCTCGGTGGCGATGAGTTTGTGATTTTATTGCCCGATACGCCAGCAGAGGAGGCGTACGCGGTGGCAACCCGGATCATGGATGCGGCTGCGGTAATGACAGTGATGCAGGAGCATGCGTTCAAATGTACGTTGAGCATCGGTATTGCCAGCGCGCTACCGGAAATGCGCAGTGTTACCGACTGGTTAAAAGCCGCAGACGACGCGCTTTATCAGGCTAAACGACTGGGAAAAAACCAGATCTACTCACACTGACAAACGTGCTGAATAAGCTACGCTTTATGCTGTATGCCGTGAAATTAACGTCACTTTTTATCGTGTTGCGCATTAACAGCCTGAGAATGGAAACGGCCCCTTATGAAAATACCTGCTATTCCCGCAGATGAGGAACAACGACTGGCGTCGCTGCGCGACTCCGGGCTTCTGGAAACCGGCGTAACCGAGCGTCTTGACCGGCTTACCCGGCTGGCTAAGCGTATGTTCGATGTCCGTGCGGCGTTGATCACGCTGGTTGATGAAGAGATGCTTTTCTTCAAATCCACGTCGGGTGCCGTGCGTGAACCGCTGCCGCGTAAGATCACCTTTTGTGGTCATACCATCTTGCATACCGAACCGTTGATTATTCCGGATACCCACGGCGATGATCGTTTTGCCGACAATCCGCTGGTGACCGGGGAGATGAATATCCGTTTCTATGCCGGGTATCCATTACGTTTGCCGGACGGCGCGGTGGTGGGCGCATTCTGCCTGGTGGATAGCACCGCGCGGCAGTTCACGGACGCAGAACGGGACTACCTGAAAGATTTTGCCATGATCGTTGAAGATGAGTTCGCGGTGATGAGCGCGGCGACCACGGACGAACTGACCGGTTTATTTAACCGCCGCGGTTTTGAAAGCCTGGCGAAGTTCGCCATAGTGGGCGCGCGTCGGCGCGCGGAACCGTTAACGCTGGCGTGGATCGATCTCGACAATTTCAAAACGATTAACGACACCTGGGGCCATGGCGAAGGTGACGAAGCGCTGAAAGCGATGGCCACGGTTATGAGCGCCAGCCTGCGCGAAGCGGATCTGCGGGTGCGCTACGGCGGCGACGAATTCGCGATCCTCTTTTCCGATACCGATGAGCAGGGCGCATGGATTGCGATGCAGCATCTGGTAGAACAGGTTGAGGCGTGGAATCAGAGCTCCGGTAAGCCGTGGAAGCTGGCGTTTTCCTGGGGGATCAGTGAGTTTGATCACGATGGCTGCGGTGAACTGAAGCCGTGGATGAAGGCGGCAGATCAACAGATGTATGCCATGAAAGAGCGCAACCATCGCGGCCGCTGAATCATCACAAAAACCTATGTTTGCTGGGCTTGTGTTAATAAGTTGTAAAGCTGATAGTGGTTGTTTTTAAGGAACAAAAATGACCACTTATCATATCCATTCGCTGGCGGGCGAAGCGCTCGCGTCACAAATTCATTCCCTTTGCGAAGTGCTGGAAAACTGCGTTTCCGGCGGCGCTTCTGTCAGCTTCATGCATCCGCTTTCGCGTGAGAAATCCCTGCAATTCTGGTCTGGCGTCGCCGCAAGTGCCGCGCGAGGGGAACGCATTGTGCTGGTGGCGCAAGATGACGCCGGTAAGATTGTTGGCACCGTGCAGGTGGTGCTGGAACAACCTGAAAACCAGCCGCATCGCGCCGATGTGTCAAAATTACTGGTACATGAAAAAGCCCGCCGTCAGGGGCTGGCGCGTCGCCTGATGGATGCGCTGGAAAGTGAGGCGCTGGCGCACGGTAAAACCGTGCTGGTGCTCGATACCTCCACCGGCAGCGGAGCGGAACATTTCTACCAGCAATGCGGCTGGCAGCGGGTGGGTGAGATCCCGCGCTTTGCGCTGATGCCGGACGGAAATGTGACGGCGACGACAATTTTTTACAAGCTCTTATAATTCGCGCCAATAAGACATCCCATTTTGATCAAAACAGGGTTTCATGGTCTAAAAGTCTGGTAAGTTATTACACCAATCCCCCCAGGTTGTATGACTAATCAAAAAAGGAACCCACTGTGAACACATTAAACCGTCGCAACTTTCCCGGCGCTGAATATCCTGAACGTATTATTCAGTTCGGCGAAGGGAATTTTTTGCGCGCTTTTGTCGACTGGCAAATCGATCTGCTGAATGAGCACACCGACCTGAACGCCGGTGTGGTGGTTGTTCGCCCTATTCAAAGTGATTTCCCGCCGTCCCTGAGCACTCAGGATGGCCTGTATACCACCATTATTCGCGGTCTGAATGAGCAGGGCGAAGCGGTGAGCGACGCGCGCCTGATCCGCTCTGTAAACCGTGAAATCAGCGTCTATTCCCAGTACGACGAGTTCCTGAAACTTGCCCATAACCCGGATATCCGTTTTGTTTTTTCAAACACCACTGAAGCGGGCATCAGTTACCATGCGGGCGATAAATTTGACGATGCCCCGGCCGTTAGCTACCCGGCCAAACTGACGCGCCTGCTGTTCGAACGTTTCACGCACTTCGCTGGCGCGGCAGATAAAGGCTGGGTGATCATTCCTTGTGAACTGATTGATTACAACGGCGACGCGTTGCGCGAGCTGGTGCTGCGTTATGCGCAGGAGTGGGCGCTGGGCGCGGAGTTTACTCAGTGGCTGGATAACGCCAACGCCTTCTGCTCCACGTTGGTTGACCGGATCGTTACCGGTTACCCGCGTGATGAAGTGGCGAAACTGGAAGCGGAGCTGGGCTACCAGGATTCGTTCCTTGATACCGCTGAGCACTTCTACCTGTTTGTGATTCAGGGGCCGAAATCGCTGGCGGCTGAGCTGCGCCTGGATAAATTCCCGCTTAACGTACTGATTGTTGACGATATTAAACCGTATAAAGAGCGTAAAGTGGCGATCCTCAACGGTGCGCACACTGCACTGGTACCGGTGGCGTATCAGGCGGGTCTGGATACTGTAGGTGAAGCTATGAACGACAGCGAAATCTGTGCGTTTGTAGAAAAAGCGATTTACGAAGAGATTATTCCGGTGCTGGATCTGCCGCGCGATGAGCTGGAATCTTTCGCCAGTGCAGTGACCGGGCGTTTCCGTAACCCGTACATCAAACACCAGTTGCTGTCGATTGCCCTGAACGGCATGACAAAATTCCGTACCCGCATTCTGCCGCAATTGCTGGCAGGGCAAAAAGCCCACGGCAAACTGCCTGCGCGCCTGACTTTTGCGCTGGCGGCGTTGATTGCGTTCTATCGCGGTGAACGCGACGGGCAGGCGTATCCGGTGCAGGATGACGCGCACTGGATCGAGCGCTACCGGCAGCTTTGGAGCCAGCATGGCGATCGCCAGATCAGCACCAGCGAACTGGTAAAAGCGGTGCTCTCCGTAAGCGATCACTGGGAACAGGATCTGACTAAAGTGGCGGGTCTGGTAGAGCTGGTTTCGCTGGATCTGGACGCTATTCTGCTGCGTGGCATGCGTGATGCGGTTAAACCGCTGTGCTAATCGCACAATATTAAGTGAATATCCAACCCGGCTCCGGCCGGGTTTTTCTTTTTTTACCGCATTTACCGAATGGCTGGTGGGCAACCGCTGAGCGACAAGCGGAGTAACAACGCGGGAAACGGTGCTTATCCTTTATTAGTTACAACATACTATTAAATAGTTGTATAACAGGTTTCAGCAACTTCTGCGCCATCAATCGTCCAGTAGAGCGATTTTTTGTCACAATTTATTATCAAACTTGCAACTGTGATTGCGATCACGTTTAATAATGCCGCTCTCCCTAATGCACACAATTCAAGATGATCGTTCGACCTCAACAACACTGGCTTCCCCGTCTTTTTGTCTGGCACGGTTCCGTACTGCCAAAAATCACCTCGCGTTTACTGATGAATTTCCTGCTCTCCATCGCGGTGATCTGGATGCTGCCGTGGTACACCTCGCTGGGTATCAAGCTGACCGTCGCGCCGTTCAGCATTCTCGGTGTCGCTATCGCTATCTTTTTAGGTTTTCGTAACAACGCCTGTTTTGCCCGCTACAGCGAAGCAAGGGTGTTGTGGGGACAGTTGATGATCGCTTCGCGTTCGCTGCTGCGTGAAGTGAAAACCACGCTGCCAGATGATGAGGGATTACGGCACTTTATTCAGTTGCAAATCGCCTTCGCGCACTCTTTGCGCATGACGTTGCGCCGCAAGCCACAAGGCGACGTGCTGGCGAAATACCTGACGCCAGACGATCTGCATAACGTGCTGAACGCGCATTCACCAGCCAACCGCATTCTGTTATTAATGGGCGAATGGCTAGGTGAACGCCGAGCGCAGGGCGCGCTTTCGGATGTTTTATTCAGCAGTATCAACCAGCGGCTGCACGACATGTCCGCCGTGCTTTCTGGCTGCGAACGCATTTTTACCACGCCGTTGCCGTTTGCCTATTCGTTGATCCTGCATCGCACCGTGTACCTGTTTTGCATCATGCTGCCGTTCGCGCTGGTGGTGGATTTGCACTTTATGACCCCGTTTATCTCGGTACTGATTTCCTACACCTTTATTTCGCTGGATACGCTGGCAGAAGAGCTGGAAGACCCGTTTGGCGAAGAGGATAACGATCTGCCGCTGGACGCTATCAGCAACGCCATCGAGATTGATTTACTGCAAATGGTGGATACCGATGTGCTTCCGCACAAAATGACACCAGGCAAAAATTATCAATTAACCTAAACTTTGCTGTGGAGAGTCATCGATCTTTCGATTTTTTCAGTCTGATAGCGAAACCCACAACAGAGAGGGACGTGCGATGGAAAAGTCCGACAGAACTATCTCATTAGCGTTGACCCTGCTGGTCAGCTTCTCGCTTCTCGCCACGGCGTGGGATCTCTCCTTCGTCAGTAGCTTGCCTTAATATCATTGACCGCCAGCAGCGCCCGTGTTTCCTCAGCCGGGCGCTGCAATAGCGCCAGTGCTTCTTCCGCTGATCTCACATTGGTATAACCGATAATCACGCCGTAGCGTTTGGCGGAGGTGTTATACCAGCGCGAAAGCGGGCTAACCTGCAATTGAAACCGCTGCCAGATGTCCGCTAGCGCGGTATCCTGCGTGCTGGTGCGTAAAAACGCGGCGATATGCATGCCACCATCGCTCACTTCCACGGTAAAAAGCCCCGGATAAATGTGCTCCAGCGCGTCCAGCACATACTTTCTGCGCTGCGAATAGAGCGTACGCATCTTTTTTAAATGCTTATAAAAATGACCTTCGCCGAGAAACGCCGCGAGGATTTTCTGCGTCAGCACCGGCTGACCGCTTTCGGTAAGTTCGGCCGTTTCACGAAATGCGGCAAGTGTCGCGCGCGGCATGACAATATAGCTAATGCGCAGCGCAGGCATCACCGTCTTGCTGAAAGTGCCCATATAGATAACCCGATCATCAGTATCAAGGCTTTTCAGCGACGGAAGCACTTTGCGGGTGTAGTGGAATTCGCCGTCGTAATCATCTTCGATAATCCAGCTGTTATGCTGGCTTGCCCAGGTCAGCAATTGCTGCTTGCGCGGGAGCGAAAGGGTCACCGCCAGTGGGCTATGATGTGACGGTGTCACAAAAACCAGCTGCGCATCACGGTGATACTGCTGCAAATAGTCGACATTCAGGCCCTGGCTGTCCACCGGGACAAAGTGCAGATTATTGGCGGCACGTTTCAGCGCCTGGGTACCAAAATAGTAACCGGGATCTTCAAACAGCACTTTATCGCGTGTCGTGGTAAGCGCATTGAGGATCAACCGCAGGTTGTTGCTGTACCCACTAGTGATGAAAATCTGATCGGCCGTGCAGGATAAACCGCGCGACACATTCACATAATGGGCAATCGCTTCGCGCAGCGGCGTGTAACCCAGCAGCGGCGGGTTGGTCATCTCCATTGGCGACATCGAACGCACCGCTTTGCCGCACAACAGCAGCCACTTTTTGTAGGGGAAGGCGTCGAGAGACGGAATGCCGGGGCGCAAAAAACCGGGGCGATCGCGCAGCACGTCCGCAATGCCCGCTGGCGCGTCTGCTGCCTGCGGCGCAATGTCCGGGATGGATGGCTCGCTCAGCACCAGATCCGGGTTGACCCGCGTGCCGCGCGCGCCCTGGCTTACCAGATAGCCTTCACCGACCAGAATCGCCCAGGCCGTTTCCACGGTTTTGCGCGCGACACCCAATTCGCTGGCCAGCACACGCACCGAAGGCACTTTATCACCCGGTTTTAGCAACCCGCTGGCAATGCTGTGCCGATACTGTTCGTAAATGGCTTTATAACCCGGCTTCATGTCCTACCTCTATTTACTGTTTTTGCATCTTTTTACTATGGCATAAAAGCGTACTATAGCGGTTGTTGAATCCATAAACGAGGCTAAAGACGATGAGCAATCGCGTAAATCTGTTCCAGACCGTTCCGGCATTAATCAAAACCCTCGGCGATGCCAGCCAGGCGTCGCACGCCAGCAGTCTGGATATTGGTATTAAAAATCTGGTCGATATCCGCGCTTCGCAGCTCAACGGCTGCGCATTCTGCCTGGATATGCATGTGAAACAGGCGAAACTGCACGGTGAGCGCGAGCTGCGCATCTACCACGTCGCTATCTGGCGTGAATCGCCACTGTTTACCGCCAAAGAGAAAGCCGCGCTGGCGCTGTGTGAAGCGTTGACCAAACTCGACGCGCATGGCGTGCCTGATGAGCTGTACCGTGAGGCGCGGGAGCATTTCAGCGAAGTGGAGCTTTCCGAACTGGCGTTTTCCATTGCCATCATTAATAGCTGGAACCGCCTGATGGTACTGTCGCAAACCTTACCTGGCGCGCTGGATAAAGCCTACGGACTCGATCGCGCGCACCTCGAGTAATTAACGCGACTCCCGGATAAAGGCAATAAATGCCTGCAACCCCACAGGGATGTGGCGGTGTCCAGGATAGTACAAACACAGTCCTTTAAACGGCTGTGTCCACTCATCCAGCACGCTCACCAGCGTTCCGTTACGCAACTCTTCTTCAATGTAAAACCCCGGCAGAAAACCCACGCCCAGTCCTGCGCGCACGGCGGCAATCGAGGTAAACAGATCGGTGGTCGACAGCCGTGGCGGAACGGCAACCGACAATCGCTCACCGTCGCGCGACAGCTCCCAGCGGTAATTTCCGCCGCTGGACATACGCATGCAAATGCCCTGGTGCTGGCGTAAATCGTCTGGCGTCTGCGGCGTACCGTGCTCGGCAAACCACTTAGATGTTGCCACCACGCGCATGCGAATATCCGGCGTGAGCGGCACGGCAATCATATCCTGTGGGACAGACTCCGCCAGACGGATCCCGGCATCATAACCGTCGGCAACTATGTCGATCATCTTCGCTTCGCTGGCTACTTCCATGCGTATCTGCGGGTAGCGCGCCAGAAAACGCACCAGCAGATCATCTAAGAACAGTTGCCCGACGGCTTGCGGGACATTCAGGCGCAATGTGCCGGAAGGTTCTTCCGCCACGCTGTGGATCTCTTCATGCGCGTGCTGGATTTCGCGCAGCGCCGGGCCAATACGCGCAACAAATCGCTGCCCGGCTTCGGTCAGCGCCACGCTGCGGGTGGTGCGGTGAAACAGCCGAATCGCCAGGCGGCTCTCCAGCCCGGCAATAGCGTTACTCACCGCGGTTGGCGACATTCCCAGTTCCTGCGCGGCGGCGCGAAAACTGCCCCGGCGCATGACGGCCATCACCACTTCCAGCTCAATCAAACCTGAACGATGCATAGATTATCCCGAATTTCGCAATAACCTTTGCAGCATAGCGTGGATTATCAGCGCGATAAAGCCGTGCCACACTGGCTTTATTGTGAAGAGGAGGTGGTTATGCATGCGATTGAACAGATTTCAATAAATGGCGAATGGCTCACGCCGCAGGGTACAGAGCGTTTCGACCTGTTTAACCCGGCAACCGGCGAAGGCACCGGTCAGGTGCGGCTCGCTAATGAAGCCGATGCGCTTAACGCCATTGCGGCGGCAAAAGCGGCGTTTCCCGGCTGGTCGCAAACCAGCCGCGATGAACGCATTGCCGCTCTGATGCGTATGCGCGATGCGCTGGAAGCCTGCCAGCCCGCGTTGTTGCAGGCGATTGTCGAGGAATATGGCGCGCCGGCATCGCGCGCCAGCTGGATGGCGCATTATCCGGTTTCGGTTATCGAGGCGGCGATCAACGCGCTGAAAGCGTTTGAGTTCGAATCCGTGGTTGGTCAGGCGCGCGTGGTGATGACACCGCTCGGCGTCGCCGGATTGATCACGCCGTGGAACAGCGATGCCGGGTTTATCTGCGGCAAACTGGCGGCGGCACTTGCCGCAGGCTGCACGGCGGTGGTTAAACCGAGCGAGATGAGTGCGCTGCAAACCCACATTGTCACGCAGGCACTGCACCAGGCGCAGTTGCCGCCGGGTGTGTTCAATATTGTGACCGGGCGCGGCGAGGTGGTTGGTGAGACGCTCAGCCGTCATCCGGACGTGGCGAAAATCTCTTTTACCGGCTCGACGGCAACGGGAAAAGCCATTTTGCGTAACGCAGCAGAAACCTTTAAACGCGTCACGCTGGAACTGGGTGGCAAGTCGCCGACCATTATTCTGGAGGATGCTGATTTAGCCGACGCCGTGCCACTGGCGATTCAGGCCGGGTTTATGAACAGCGGCCAGGCCTGTGTCGCGGGAACGCGAATTCTGGTGCCTGCCTCACGCAAAGCCGAGTGCGAAGCGGCGCTGGCGCAGGCTGTCGCGGCGGTAAGATCGGGCGATCCGCACGATCCCACCACGGAAGTTGGCCCGATGGTCAGCGAAAAACAGTGGCAACGCGTGCAGTCCTATATTCGTCTTGGTCAGCAGGAAGGCGCGCGCCTGTTAGCGGGTGGAGAAGGGCGCGCAGCCGGATGCGAGCGCGGGTGGTCGGTACGGCCGACACTGTTTAGCGAGGTCAAAAACAGCATGCGTATTGCGCGCGAAGAGATTTTTGGCCCGGTGTTATCGGTGATCGCCTATCGGGATGAGGCCGAGGCGATCGCTATTGCTAACGACACCGATTATGGCTTAAGTGCGCTGGTGCTGGGCCGCGATCCCGCACGCGCACGTCGCGTTGCCGGGCAAATCACCGCCGGGCGGGTGTTGATCAATACGCTGGCGCACGAAGCTGCCGCGCCATTTGGCGGGTTTAAACATTCAGGGATCGGGCGTGAAATGGGGCGCTGGGGACTGGCGGCGTTTATGGAGCCGAAAAGCATCGTCATGTAGCAGGAAAACGCCGTGCCACCCAAAGCGAGTGGCACGGCTACGATCAACGCGCCAGTTGGAAGAAGCGCACGGAGTCGCGCAGTATCTCGCTCTGTTCGGTCATTGACTGGGCGGCAACCGCCGCTTGTTCCACCAGCGTGGCGTTCTGCTGGGTCACCTGGTCCATCTGATCAATCGCGACGCTAATCTCTTTGATCCCCTGATGTTGCTCGGTAGAGGCGGCGGAGATCTCAGCAACAATATCCGTCACTTTGTTTACGGAGGTCACAATCTCTTCCATCGCGCGGCTGGCGGTATCGGCGTAGCGGGAACCGTCAGTTATCTTCTCAACGGTGCCTTCAATCAGCTGTTTGATCTCTTTCGCCGCATCGGCACTTTTCTGCGCCAGGTTGCGCACTTCACCTGCCACTACGGCAAAACCTTTACCCTGTTCACCGGCACGTGCAGCCTCAACGGCAGCGTTCAGCGCCAGGATATTGGTCTGGAAGGCGATGCCTTCAATCACCGAAATGATGTCGACAATTTTCTGCGAGCTATCAGAGATTTCATGCATGCGTTTCAGCATGTCATGCACCTCTTTACCGCCTTTGACCGCCGTTTGTGACGTCTGGCGCGCCAGATCGCTCGCTTTGCGGGCGTTTTCGGCGTTACTCTTCACGTTTTCGGTAATTTGCTGCATGTTCGACGACGTTTGCACCAATGATGCTGCTTGTTCTTCGGTACGCTGTGACAAATCGTTGTTGCCTTCGGCAATTTCGCCTGCGGCGTGGGAAATCGATTCGCTGCCGTCAATAATACCGGTGATAATTTCCGCCAGTTTACTGTTCATTAAATGAATAGTCGCCAGCAGGCTTTCGCTGTCGCCATCGCGCAGCGCAACCTGGGTGCCCAGTTTGCCGTCAGCGACTGCCTTCATAATCGACATCGCATAGGCCGGTTCACCGCCAAGCTGGCGGGAGAGATTACGCGAAATAAACAGCGCAATCACGCCGGTGGCGATCAGCGCCAGCAGCAGTAAGCCGCTCAGCAAATAAAGCGCCTGGCGATAACCCGCCTGAGAATCTTCCCCGGCTTTATCACCAATCGCGACTTCCATATCCACCAGCGTCGCCAGATCTTTCATTAACTGGGTACGATATTTTGCGGATACCGCGCCGCTGATTTTGGCCGCTTCCGCAGCATCGCCGCGATTCATGGCGTCGATCACTTTGGCGTTAACGTCGACAAAGTTTTTAAAGTTATCCACCACGGTAGTGAACAGCGCGCGCATCTCTTGCGGCTCATTGGCCGAGATTTTTGCGTACTGCTGCTGAGCATTCAGAAAGGTTGCCTGGTTTTGCAGCAATTCGCCGCGGTGTTGATCCAGCGACGCAGGCGTGGTGGAGGCAATATACTGCACCTGTTGCAAACGCATTTCTGCTAAGACGCCTCGCATTTCAAGAGTATAGCGAACGCCTGGCATTCTGCTTTCGCGGAATTGGTCAATATTTTTATTGGTGCTGTTAAGTTGATAAATAGAAACAATGCCCAGCAGCAACATCATGACGATCAAGATGGAGAAGCCGATAAGCAGTTTGGTTAATACGGTGGCCTGCGCTATTTTTTTCATAATCCACAACTATGTAAAGAAAGGTAATATTAATAACGGCAATATTTTAGGAAAGATTGATCTATTTATCTGATCTCAATCACATATTGCTATGATTTTTGTGCAATAGCACACATCGGATTTTTAATTTAGATTAAGGCAGGAGAGGTTGTTAAAAAGGTGAGTGAATAATACTTCAGTAAAGTGAAATATTGTTTCAAACAGTATCTTTGTGCTGGGGTTTATTTTCTGCACACGGTGTTCAGTGCGCAGAAAAATTAATGGGAAATAGTAATCGGCAGTTCATCTGCCCATTTTGCTGCCTGGTTCATCAGCTCTGAAATCGCCGAGTTGGGTAAGCCAATTTCATGTGCCACATCGCTGGCTTCATCCCACATCCGCTGCTCGTACAGGCGCGCCAGCCGCACGTAGGGGTAGAGTTCACCGCTATTGGTCTCAAGCGCTTTGGCAACTTCCGACGAGACAGCGATTTGCGCCATCAATTCTTCCAGCGGTAGACCGAGGATCACATCCAGCAGCGAAAAGAGACCCGCCATAAAGGCGTCGTTAGAAATATTATTGGACGAAGTGCGCGCCGCTGCCAGTTCGCAGAACTTGGCGCGGATCAGGCTCAGGTAATAGATTTCGGTGTTGGTGACATCCTCGAAGGAGGTCAGACACGCCACCAGTACAAAACGGCGCATTTCGCTGATGCCAAGGTAGACCACGATGTCACGCAGTGATTGATTGCGAAAACCGCTAATGCCGCGCGTGTTATATAAAATGTTTTGCGCATAACGCATAATTTTAAAAGAGAGTGAAACATCGCGTTTCAGCAAATCTTCTATTTTGTTTAAATTGGGTGATTCAACGTTAACTTCCTGCATAAGCTTCAGGGCAAACGCACGATTTTGCGCCAGTTTATTTCGTTTAGTGACCACAGGTTTGCTGAAAAAATAGCCCTGAAAAAGATGAAAACCCAATTTTTTAAAAGTCTCAAACTCTTCGTAAGTTTCCACTTTCTCAGCCAGAAAAACCGCATGGCGTAATAATTCCCGATTGGCGAGGATATAGTCGCTAATTTTTTCGCGCGGGCTTCGCCTTATGTCAAATTTAATCACGTTGACATAGGGCATAAAGGCTTCCCACTGGTTTCCGGGTTCGAAATCATCCAGCGCAATGCGAAATCCCAGCGTGTGCATTCGTTTGACGGTTTCCAGCAGTTTGAGATCCGGTTCGGCGTTTTCCAGAATTTCAATCACCACGCGGTTTACTGGCAGCGTTTCCGCGAGGCCTTCCACCAGCAACTGGTAGGGAAAATTGACGTAAACCGTACTGTTGTCGCTCTTACGGCCCACCGGTGCACTGAGGAACTGCTCTTCGATTAACTGCGTGGTGGCCTGTTCCGCAGACATATCGGGGAAGCGGTTATCCATGCTGTTCCGAAAGAGGAGTTCGTAACCGACGGTGTTCAATTGCTTATCAAAAATCGCCTGTCTGGCCACAAAAGAATACATTCGCCACCTCGCACACCGTGTACTTTTGTATAATTTTTCCAAATATATAAGCAACATTAACACCCTGGCTACCGGAACCGTGTGACTGCGGCAAAATATTTGACTTTTATGGTGAAAGAATAGGATAGCAAAGCGGTAAGTGTACAGGCGCCGCGAGTTTTGGCGCGGTATTAAAGCCTGATTATCCGCTATATCAGGCTGGTTACGTTACGAGGGGTCAAAACAGAGCGGGCGTTCGCAGCAGGCATCACAACTCGGCGAGCGGCACACCACTTCGCCTTCGCTATGCAGACAACGCTGGCGGTAGAAAAATTTTTTCCAGCGCATATTGTTGCTGTTCATCTCAACAAGCGGGGCGAAGCAATCGCTCATCAGCTCCCGTAACTCTGCGCGAGAGCTGAGTCCCAGGTCCTGCCACAGGTGATTAAAAGCCAGTGAGACACTGGCAATAATGTGCTGCATCGGTGCGGCATCGGCCGACATATGGCACGCCAGCCACTGTGCCAGCTCTGCGTGCTCTGCGGTGCGCGTGGCGTTAAGTTCGCTCATCAGCTTTTGCCGCAGACGGCAGTCCGCCGGCATTTCTGGCGCAGGCGGGGCGAAACGCGCCTGCAAGTTTTCCCAGTCGCTCACGCTTAAGCCCATTCTTTCCGGGTAGCAACCTTCACCGTGCAGGTAAAGCCACAACAAACGTCGTAGCCAGTCATCAACGGGCATCATGCCACCCCCTTGTTTTGCCCCTTTGTCGGCACCGTTTGCCACCAGCGTAACAGCGATGAAGCGACTGGTTGCCAGGCATCATCGACGCAGGGCTGAATACCACGCGATTGCAATTTTTGCCACGGTTCGTAGCCGATACGGGCGCAGAAAACCGCTTTCACATCGGCCAGCAAGTCGAGCACGGCGTCCATTCGCGCGTCGCTTTCCTGCGGTTCACAACTCTCCGTACCCTGGCAATATTTCGGTGTGAACCGCTCGTTGACCAGCACCGCGCCCGCAGCAGATAAACTGTAAATACGAAAGCGAGCCGCATGGCCAAAATGGCAGTCGATCAGCTCGCCATGCGTCGACGCTACCGCCACCAGACAGGCTTCCTCGTCATCGGATTCGCCTTTGGTGACGAGACTGGCGTGAAGCTGCGCGCGGCGAAACAGCGTCGGCAACCACGGCTGCGGCGTGGGTTCTACAGAGGCCAGGGCAAATTGCTGGCTGCGATCTTCGCCGAGCATGCCAATCGCATCAGCACGGCACTGCTGGCAGTGCGTCATTTGCGGCATCACTTCGCCACAGCTTTCGCGCACACGTACGACCATCTCTGCATCGGGTTCCGCCTGGCCGTTAAGACCGAACACCGTGCCGTGCTCCGGGCGGGCTATCAGCGGCATAATGTTATGGATAAACGCGCCAGCCCCGCGCAGTACGCGGCTGACATCGGCCAGCGCGAAGTCGTTAATACCGGGGATCAACACCGAGTTGATTTTCACCAGCACGCCTTGCGCCGTCAGGCGACGAACGCCCTCCAGTTGGCGGGCTATCAATATTTCACCCGCTTCGCGTCCGCTGTACCGTTCACCCTCGAGCCACAGCCAGGCGTAGATCTGCGCGGCAATCTCCGGGTCAAGTGTATTGATGGTCACCGTCACGTGATCGACGCCGAGACTGACCAGCCGATCAACAGCGTCCGGTAGCATTAAGCCGTTGGTGGAGAGGCACAATTTCATATCCGGCAACTGTTCACGCACCATCTCAAGGGTGGTGAAGGTCCGTACGATATTCGCCAGTGGGTCGCCCGGCCCGGCAATGCCAACCACCGAAAGTTGCGGGATAGACGTCGCAACTTGTCGTACTTTCGCCACCGCCTGTTCGGGGGTTAAAAGCGAGGATGAGACACCTGGCCGGGATTCGTTACTGCAATCGAATTTGCGATTGCAGTAGTTACATTGCAGGTTACAGGCAGGCGCTACCGGTAAATGCATCCGTGCAAAGCGGTGATGACCGCTTTTTGAGTAGCACGGGTGCAGCGCCACTTTACCGGCGATGGCAGCAGAAAGCGGCTCAGACGGCGTTGACTGACACCGTGAACCGCTTGCGGTGGATGAACAGGACATCATGGAAAGTACCTCCGTTTACGGAATTATTCCTGGTTGTTGCAAATCCTGTTCCTGATTCAACTTTTTGAAAAATAGAGATATTTGTTTTGTGGGGTTGTCGGTTTTGTGGCATTTGGCTGACAATGTACCGAATGCCACAACCGCTGTTTATAGCCTTGGCAGGGTAATATCCATGGTTTGAATGCGATAGGCGACCTGGCGCGGCGTCATTCCTAACAAGCGCGCGGCTTTGGCTTGTACCCATCCCGCTTTTTCCAGCGCGGCAATCAGCCGCTGGCGCTCGTCGAGGGTGTTATCGAGCCAGTTATCGTCGTGCGTGACGCTGATAACCGGCGGTTTGGCTGGCTGGTCGCGATGATTAAATAAAATCACGTCCCGATCGATCAGACCGTTTTCCGACATCACCGCCGAGCGCTCAAGGCAGTTTTCCAGTTCGCGCACATTACCGGGCCAGTTGTAGCTCATCAGCAGGCGGATAGCGCCCTCGCTAATGCGCAGCGTACGGCTCTGGTTATGGGCGATTTTACGCACCAGAAAGTGTGCCAGTTCGGCAATGTCCTCCTGGCGTTCGCGCAGCGGGGGCAGGGCGATGGGCATCACATTCAGGCGGTAATAGAGATCTTCGCGAAAGTGCCCCAGCCGAACTTCATCTTCCAGATTACGGTTCGTCGCGGCGATAATGCGCACATTGATTTGCAATGTTTCGTCGCCGCCGACGCGTTCCATTTCGCCTTCCTGCAAAATGCGCAGCAGTTTAGCCTGAAACGAAGCGCTACTTTCCCCAATCTCGTCAAGAAACAGCGTACCGCCATCGGCCAGCTCAAAACGTCCTTTACGCTGGCGTACCGCGCCGGTAAAGGCGCCTTTTTCATGACCAAATAATTCGCTTTCCAGCAGGGTGTCCGGCAGCGCCGCACAGTTGAATTTCACAAATGGCGCACCGGCGCGCGGTGAATTGTGGTGGATGGCGTTGGCAATCAGCTCCTTGCCGGTGCCGCTCTCGCCGCGTACCAGAACGGTGGTGTCCCAGCGCGAAACCTGACGGATAATCTCCATGGTCTGGCGCATCGCTGGGCTGTTACCGACCATGTTTTCAAAGCCGAATGTGCGTGAGGTACCGCAGGATTTCGGGCTGGCGGCCTGCGCTATGGCGGCGCGCGGGGAAGGGCGCACTGCCGGTGGTGCCATCAAACGCACGGTTTGCGCCACCAGGTTGGCGACTGTTTCCAGAAAGCGGGTGCAGGCGGGGAGCCGCTCTTCGTAACGCGCCATCGGTTGCGCCGTCAGCACACCAAACGTCTGCGCATCCGGCCCTATCAGTGGCACGGCGATAAACGGCAAGTTGTAATCATACAACCCGAGCCGGTCAAGAAAGCGCTGATCGTCAGCAACGCGCGCCAGCACTAATGATTGCCCCTGCGAAAGCACCGTCCCGACCAGCCCTTCGCCCGGACGGTAGCGAATTTGCGAGCTGCCGGGGATTAACTGCTGATCGGCTTCCTGCAACGCTTCAATAGTCAAAATCGCCTGCTGGCTGTCGTACAGACAGATCATGCCGTGCTGCAAAAAGGCGTCATTGTGCAATACGCACAGCACTTGCTGGAGCGTCTGATCGACCTCGGTCGCCCGGCTGAGTACCACGCTTATCCGCTGCATCGCGGTGAACTGCTGGGACAAATCGAAGCGCCAAACGGTATTACCCGACTCGGTTCGCTGGGTCATTTTGAACCTCCGGTCAGTGAATGAAATAGCGGGAATCGTAGGGTCAGGCAGCTTCCCCCTTCGGGGCGTGAAGTGAGTTCTATCGCGCCGTTGTGATGCGCTACCAGCGTCTGGATCAGCCGCAGCTCCATACCTTTTCCCGGGGCGTTAAGCGCATCCGGCGAATGGGTATGGCGCAGCGGAATCAACGGCACATTGTCAGTGATATACAACGAGATCCAGCCCGCTTCTTCCCGGGCGTAAATCTGCGTTTGCGCGGTGAAATCACGCAGCCCGGCGGCAATATCCAGCGTGCGATCGAGCCACAGGCTCAGGCAGGCCAACAGTTGCGTACGCTGACCAAATCCCACCAGATGATGGGAATCCAGCGTGACCTGCAAATTTTTACCCTGCTCATAGCGGGTGTGATAAAGCGCACGCAGATCGTCAAAAAAGGGTTGCAGCGGCCAGACGGCGGCACTTTCCAGCTCCAGCGACGGGCGGCAACGTTTCAGCCGCGCCATCGCTTCTTCACCTTCGCGCCACGCGGCGTCCAGCGCTACGTTGCTGTTATCACTGCCGTTTAAACGCCGCGCCGCCGCCAGCATATTGATGGGGCAGTTAAGCTGGATCAGCGCGGCGTCAAGCGCTTCGCGGATCGCCGCCAGCAGTTTGCCGCTGGTCATCTGCTGTTTAAGGCGGTCAAGCCGTCCCTGTTCCTGCTGCAGGCGTTGTTGGGTGTCATCGGTGATCACCACCAGCGTGCGCGTCAGAGCGTTATCAATAAAGTAGCGACTGGCTTCTTCGCTGACGCCCGGCAGCGCCCAGCAGGTGACCGACAACCAGCGCACCTCACCGCGCAGCACCACCGGTAAGACCTGGCCGTTCGCCAGCTCCGCTTTACGGGCTGAAAAATTGAGTTCGCTCAGGAGCTCTTTTCCGCCGCAGTCGGCACAGAACGTTTTGTAGGCGAGATTATCCATAACCACATGATCGCGTTCATCCACTACAACCACCGCCGCCGGAATGTTATTCAGCACCGCTTCGGTCAGCGTCATGTGATTACGCAACCGCTGCTCCAGTGCATAGCTGGCGCTGATATCGCGCTGCATGGCCAGGTAGTGTTCCAGTTCGCCAAACGGGTTAATCACCGGGGTAATATCGATTTCGACCAGATACAGGCTGCCGTCACGGTGGCGGTTGATCAATTGCCCGCGCCACGGTCGGCGTTGTAACAAGGTGTGCCACATATCCTGGTAGATTTCCCTGGGGGTTTGGTGACTTGCAAGCAGGCGGGGATTTTGTTGCAACAACGCTTCTAGTTCATAGCCGGTCTGGCGGCAGAAAGCCGGGTTGGCATAGACAATGCGTGCGTCGGCATCGGTCAGCGAAATGGCGACGGGCGCTTCTTCAACGATGGTAAAAAACAGCCCAGGATGGTGTTGCGAAAGCGCACCGGCGATTGCCTCGGGCGCGCAGGCATCCATCATCATATTCAGGGTCATCGCACACTCCTGCGGTCAGTTAGTCGTGTCGTAGTTCTGACAATTTGTGCCACCTGGCGACTTTCGCCCGGACAACATGTCAGGCACGTATAACCATGCAAAGAGTGCGCCTTTTGGCCCATAACCCGACAAAACCTTGATCCAGATCGGTATTCAGCGCGATATCAGCGCCAAAGCCGCGCCCGGCGCGCATCAGCGAGGAGAGACCCGGCGAAAAAAAGCGCCAGGCTGGTGCATTAATAACCATTCTGGTGCAGGTTCTGCCCGCGACCAAAACTGGCACACTCTTCGCAATATCAGACACGTTCACCGCATTTCCCGGCGGGATCTCTTTTTCAACAGGAGCGTGTGTTATGGCAAATATTGGTATTTTTTTCGGCACCGACACCGGCAAGACCCGCAAAATCGCCAAACAGATCCACCAGAAACTGGGCGGGCTGGCAGATGCGCCGGTCAATATCAACCGAACCGATGTAGACACTTTTCTCTCGTATCCGGTGCTGGTATTAGGCACTCCGACACTCGGCGACGGGCAACTGCCGGGGCTGGCTGCCGGTTGCGAGGATGAGTCCTGGAGTGAATTTGTCACCCAACTGCAAGGCGAAAGCCTGCGTGGTAAAACGGTGGCGCTGTTTGGTCTGGGCGATCAGGTGGGTTATCCGGATAATTTCGCCAGCGGCCTGCGTCCGCTCTACGACACGCTGAAAAGCTGCGGAGCGAAGATGGTCGGCCACTGGCCCAATGAGGGATATACCTTTGGTTCATCGTCCGCGCTCGAGGCGGATAACTTTATCGGTCTGGTGCTGGATCAGGATAACCAGTACGACCAGACCGATGAACGCATCGAAGCGTGGCTGGAGACGCTCAAACCGTTGATCCTCTAATGTCTGAAGCCCGGTTGATAACCGGGCTTTTCAGCTCGCCTGTAATAACGCCGCCAGCCACTGGCGTTGCCACTGCTGTTGGGACTGACGGAACAAATACTCCCGCGCTTTCGCCAGCGCGTCTGCCTTCGCCATCAGTGCCGGTTGGCGGATCTGTTCGCACCATAACAAATGCCAGCCCAGCGCCGTTTCGACCGGCTGGCTGACCTCGTCCGTTTGCAGCGCAAACAGCGCGTTTTCCAGTTCCGCAAAGAGCAGGCCACGGCTTACCCAGCCCAGACGCCCACCTTCCAGCGCGCTGGGGCAGTGTGAATGGCGCGCCGCCAGCCGGGGAAAGGCCGCGCGGTTATCACGGATTTGCTGATAAAAACGGGTGATCTGGTTTCTTATTCCGGCGGTGTTTTGCTCTGTGGTCAGCAGCAGGTGCGAGGTTAAGCGTTGTTCCGGGCGCATAAATTGCGCCTGATGTTGCTGATACCAGCGCAGAACGCACGCGTCGTCCGGGACGGGGGCTTTGCTGGCAACCTCGGCAAACTGCGTTTCCAGACGGGCATGATGCGCAATCACCGCCTGGCGCTCGGCAGGGGAAAACGGGCTTTCATCAAGCTGTACGGCCAGCGATGTGGCTACGGCATGATGCAGATCGTCAGGAATGGTTGCGTCGCGCGTCATCGCCACGACCGCCAGTTCAAGCTGGCGCTGGCGCGCCCAGGCGCGGTCAAATGCCGGTTGTCGTGCTGCCGGGATGTTTTCCGGCTCGCAGTGCCAGCGGGTCAGTGCCAGCCGTCGGCGGGCGAAACGCTCCCACGCCATCATTGTGGCGTCTCCAGCAAGATCATGGCGCTGGCGGGAACCTGAAACCAACGCCCGGAAAAGGTGACAGTGTAACTCTCTGCGTTATCTCCCTGACCTGTGGCGGTGATTTGCCCTTGTTCTCCGGCGGTTACCACGATGTTATCGCCGATGGCCAGCGCGTGGCGGCAGGCGATCGTATCACCGTACTGGAACTGCCCGCCGTGCCACGGCGCGGAAATCGGCAGCAGTTCTTGCTCGCGGCAGCCGACAATCAAACCGCAGTCGGGAAAATGGATTTGATAAATCATTTTTTCCAGCAGAAAAGTGCCCCATTCGCGGACAAAACCCGTGCTGCCCCGGCGTACCAGCAGATCGCCGCGCCGGTAACCCGGCATGGTGCCATCGTTGCGGATAGTGCGGCTCACACGAACTTCCTCACCGAAGGCATACAGTGGTTTCATAATGTTTGCTCCGTTGTACAGTGTTCGTAACTTTCCGCCAGTAGTCTGCGCGCCAGTAACCAGGGTTCGCGGGGAGTGGTTTCGAGCAGATTACGCAGCGGCACATTATTGCGCAGGCGCTGGTGAAATTCGCGCAGTACCGGCAGACAGCAACGGCGCAGCGTCTGCGGTTCATAAGGCACGGAGAAAAAGGTAAAAAAGGACTCGGCGCTGTCGAGTTCAGCCACGCCGGGGATCTGATAAAACCACTCCATCTTTAGCTCCTCGCCAGATGCGGCGCGCTTGTGCCACACAGTGTGGTGTAAAGCGCAATCAGTTCATCGTCTTGCGGTATGCGTTTTCTGCTTTCCGCCACGCGGCGAATGGCGGGCAACAGCAGGTCGACTTGCAGGGCGTTAAGGTGGTAGCCCAGCCGGGTAAACACGCCTTCCACGGCCTGGCGTCCGGAGTGCTTACCGAGCACCAGCCGGTATTCGCGCCCGATCAGCGCCGGGTCGATGGCCTGGTAGCTTTCACGATCGCGCAGCAGGGCGGCGACATGCACGCCGGACTCGTGGGTAAATACCTGCGCGCCAACCAGCGGTTGCTGTGGGTCAATGGGCCGCAGGGCAGCATCGGCGACCTGCTGGCAGAGCATCGGTAATTGCGTGAAATCCACACCGCTGTCCAGATCCAGACAGCGGCTCAGCCCGAGTGCGACGGTTTCCAGCGCGGCGTTTCCGGCGCGTTCGCCAAGCCCCAGCACGGTCGTATTGACACTGGTTGCCCCGGCGCGTACCGCCGCCAGCGTATTGGCGGTCGCCATACCGAGATCGTTATGGGCGTGCATCTCAATTTCACCAGACCAGTTTTGACGCAGGGCGCTGATACGCTGAGCGGTGGTGAAAGGGTCGAGCAGGCCAAGGGTATCGGCAAAACGCAATCGCTGTGCGCCTGCGCTGCGGGCGACGTGGGCAATCTCCGCTAATGTCCAATCGCTGGCGCGCGATGCGTCCTCACAACCAATACAGACCTGTAACCCGTGCTGTCGCGCATGGGTAATCAGCGTAGCCAGCTTATCCAGCACGACCGGCAGCGGTTCGCGCAATTTGTACTGGCGCAGCTTGTCAGAAGCCGGCAGCGAGATATCCACCCAGTCCATACCGAGATCGGCGCTCTGGGTGATTTCGTCGGTGTTCATGCGACACCAGGCCATGAGCGTGGCGTCAGGCAGTTGCTGGCGCACGTGTTGCATTCGCTGGCGTTCTTCGCCGCCCATCGCCGGGGTGCCGACTTCCAGCGCGGTCACCCCGGCGGCAAACAGCGCTTCGGCAATAGCGATTTTCTCGCTGGCGCGAAAGGCAACACCGGGGCTCTGCTCGCCGTCGCGCAGCGTGGTGTCATTGATCACAACCCTGGACATGTCGCCACCTTAGCCGTAAACCGGCGTAAAGGTGGCGGGGGGCTGGCCGTCCTGCCAGTACGGTGAAAGCGCGCGGAGACGGGTAATAATGGCCGGCAGCGTCTCTATCACATAGTCGATCTCTTTTTCCCGCGTATAGCGCGAGAGTGAAAAACGAATACTGCCATGCGCCGCAGTGTAGGGAATGTTCATGGCCCGCATCACATGCGACGGTTCCAGCGAACCCGAGGTGCAGGCGCTACCGCTGGAGGCGGCGATCCCGGCCTGGTTGAGGAGCAGTAAAATGGCTTCCCCTTCGATAAATTCGAACGCCAGGTTCGCCGTGCCGGGGACGCGGGGTTGATCGCCGCCCATCACCATCACTGACGGCACCTGTTTCACCAGTTCGTCTTGCAGGCGATCGCGCAGGCTGGCGATGCCCGCGCTACCCGGCAGGTGGATCTGCGCCAGTTCGCACGCCGCGCCCATGCCGACAATCCCGGCGATATTCTCCGTACCGGCGCGGCGACCGCGCTCCTGATGCCCACCGCGCAACAGCGGTCGAAAGCGGGTGCCACGGCGCAAATAGAGGCAACCCACACCTTTCGGCCCGTGCAGTTTATGCGCCGAGCAGGAGAGCATATCGATCTGCGTACGGGCGATATCTAGCGGGATTTTGCCCACCACTTGTACCGCGTCGCAGTGAAACAGCGCGCCATATTCCTGCGCCATCGCCGCCATTTCGATCACCGGAAACAACACGCCGGTTTCATTATTCGCCCACATAACGCTGACCGCCGCCACACGCGTGCTCAGTACGCGGCGATACTGTTCCATATCCAGTGCGCCGCTGGCATTCACACCAATGCGATGGATAAGGTAGCCCTGGCGTTCCAGATGTTCACACACGGCGAGAGTGGCCGGATGTTCAACGGCGGTGGTAATAATCTCCCGGCGCTCTGGCATCAGCTCAACGCAGGCGTGCAGTGCGGTGCTGGAGGCCTCGGTCGCACAGGAGGTGAAGATGATTTCGCTACTGTGATCGGCCCCCAGTAGCGCGGCGACTTGCTGACGGGCGCGTTCAAGCGCGGCGCGGGAGGCGGTGCCAAAGTCGTGAATCGACGACGGATTACCGTAATGTTCGGTTAAGAATGGCATCATCGCTTCCAGCACCATCGGGTCGATACGGGTGGTGGCGTTATTGTCCAGATAGACCTGTTTCATAGTTTCTCCCCCATCGGTTGACATGTGGTGGCTCAGGCGGCCACAACGTCCATATAACAGCCGGTACGCTCCATCAGTTTTTGCTGGAGCCAGGCGAGCGTCATGTCGGTCATCATGCAGCCGCTGCAACTGCCGGAAAGGCTTACGGTCACGGTGTGATTGTTGACGCTAAGCAGCGACATATCGCCACCATCGGCCTGGATATGCGGGCGTAATTCGGTGATCGCGTCGACGACCTCCTGCCAGTGCGGATCGTTCTTTGCAGCGACAGTAATGGCGGCCTGCGGGTGTTGGGCGAGAATATCGGCCAGCGCCAGTTCAATTTTTTCATGGCACGCGGTGCAGCCGCCGCCCGCTTTGGTGTAGTTGATCACCTCTTCAAGGGTGGTCAGGCCGTTGCTCAGCACTGCCCGGCGAATTTGTCCCTCATCGACGCCGAAACATTTGCAAATCAACGCGCCTTCTTCGTGCTCATCTTCCAGCGTTTCGCCACGGTAGTGGGCAATCGCCGCTCGCAGCGCCTCCTGACCCATCACCGAACAGTGCATTTTTTGCGGCGGCAGGCCATCGAGGTAATCCGCAATCTGCTGGTTGGTTACCTGCTCGGCCTGCGCCAGCGTGCGGCCAATAATCAGCTCGGTGAGCGCGGAAGAGGAGGCAATCGCGCTACCGCAGCCAAACGTCTGAAATCCGGCTTCGAGGATGGTTTCACTTTGCGGATCCACGCGGAGCATCAGCCGCAGCGCATCGCCACAGCTTAACGATCCCACATCGCCCACCGCGTTGGCGTTATCCACGACCCGCGCGTTACGGGGATTAAAAAAATGATCTTTCACTTTCTCGGAGTAATTCCACATGTGCCTGGCTCCCAGGAGAGATGACGGAAAGCGCCGTGGCGCATTTCACCGCCTCAATCAACGGCGGGTGATGACAACCAAGCAAAAGCAGTACCAGATGGGAAAAGCGTTATATTTCAATGTGGTAAATTTAAAGGCCAACATAAAGCCCGGCACTGTGTCGCGATTTTATGTTGGCTTTGTCACACAACCGACATGGCGTGTGGCTAACGCTCATCCTCGTCCTGCCACGTCTGCTCCTGGAGCATCCGGGCGAAGCGTTGCGGGTTGCGGGCGGTTTTGCGCTGCTCTTTGTCATACCAGTAGTGCTGGATTTCCTGCAACAACCCGGCAATGGTGGTCGCTTGCGGTACGCGAACCGCACGTACACCGATTTGCAAAAGCTGGCGAAAAACCGCTTCGCCAATCGCCACGCAGTAGAGCGTGACGCAATCTTCCAGCGCGTGAATGCGACAATCGAGTTTCTCTTGCTGGTGCCCGGCGAGCACAGAGAAATCCACCACCCGCAACAGCGTGACGTCGTGCTCTTTCACGCCATAGATCACCAATTTTGGCGTGGCGCCAAAGTGTTGATCCACATGGTGATAATCCGAACTGGCAAAGGCGACTTTCATTGACCATTCGCCCTGGCAAATGGTGCTGAACTGACGATTAACATGCGGCATACCGATCTCCTGGCGTAACGTTGTCGCCGAAGCGCTGACGCAGCGGCGAGCGGTAGGTTGCAAGCGGGCGATGGCGTTCGCGCATCACATTCGCCAGCTCAAACAGCGTGTCACGAATGCCGCTATACCCCTGGCGCAGCCGACGAAACTCCCCCAGCCGGTCATACACCGGAAATCCGGCGCGGATAAGTGACAAATCAAATTGCGTGGCGAGATCGGCGGCATGAGAATTCGCTACCAGTAACGCGGCGGGTGTCACGCAAAGCCGATCCTGCATATCTTCCAGATCGCCGATGACCACGGTTTCAACCGGCAGATTTTGCAACCCAGGCTGGCTGATCGGTGCGACAACCGGTCCGGGGATCATGCCCTGACTGCGGGCGAAATCGCACCATGCCGCCAGGTGATCGCCTTCTGCTGCCATGGCGATAGCCGCACCCTGCAACCACATATGGCTATCGATCATCGCATCCTGCACTTGCCCGCGCTGGCGCTCAATCCATGCGGGGACGTCGCGCCCGGAGAGGGTTTTCAAGCGATGGATAAACGTGTCGCACGCCTCAAGCGTCATCAGATGAGGCAGGGTGATCACCTCGCCCCGGCTGCGCTGCGCCAGTAACGCTGCCGCACGGCCCAGCGAGTTGCCAATCACAAAGGTGGCCAGGTTTTGTCCCATTTGTTCAATCATGCGCAACGATGTTCCCCCCTGAGTGACAGGCGAAAAATCACCGTCTGCCAGATGCCCGTCCAGAGACTGCGACAGATCCGGCACAATCACCGGTTGCAGACCGAATGCTTCAACATAACTGCGCAACAGTTCGATATCGCCCGGCGTCACTAAATGGCTGACCAGCAGGTTCACCCGGCGGTTGCGCAGGCTGGCGGCGGGCTGTGCGGGTACCCACTGTTCAATCATGCTTTCCAGCACGGCGCTGTAGCCGTTTTCCAGCGAGCCGTAGAAATCCGGGGTGTTGACGGTGAGCAGCGCCACGTTTTTATGGCGCGGAAAATCATCACGAAACTGGCGCACCACTCGCGAAATATCGCTGCCCTGGGCTTCTGACAGCCCGGTGCTGAGCAGCACAATGGCTTTCGCGGCGTTGCGCTGGCAGAGAACATTGAGCGCGGTAAAAATGTTTTCATCGGCGCCCATAATAGTGGAAGTCGGATCCATCGCCGTCGATTGCAGCGGGATCGGGTCGTGAAAATGTTGAATAAAAAACACCTTCGCGAACGCACTACATCCCTGTGCGCCGTGTACCAGCGGTATGCACTGTTCGACACCCAGGCTTGCGAGGATCGCCCCCAGCGGCTGGCCGCTTTTAATCGGGCTGACCGCCAGCGGTTTTTTACTACGAAGAATTTCGGCCATTTAACGCTCCTTATTGCCACGGCGCGCGGGCATGCGTTTGCGGCCAGACCGGGCTTTCCAGGGTCTGACAAAGTTGTTCGGCAAGCATGATGATGCCGCGATAACCGGCAAAGGCGTGCTCACGCTCCTGGTTGATATCAAGAAAGGGCAGACGCGCTTTATAGGCGGTGTACATGTTGCGACCGCCTGCGATCATCATGTCGGCTTTGCAGCGATAAACCACATCCAGCAAGGCGCGGGCGTTGCCTTCATCCAGCATGATGGCGTCATCGCCCATCAGTTCACGGATGCGCTGTTTATCCTCTTCGGTGGATTTGCGGGTTCCGGTAGCGACGACCGTCATGCCGAGATCCTGCAGTGCCGAAACCACCGACCAGGATTTAACGCCGCCGGTATAGAGCAGTACTTTCCTGCCGCGTAAACGTTCGCGCAGCGGTGCCAGTGCCTGTTCTGCTGCGTGTTCCTCACGCGTGATTAGCTGTTCGGTGCGCGCCATTAAATCGCTATCGCCGGTGAGTATTGCCAGCTGGCGCAGGGCATCAGAAGTGGCGCGAACGCCATAAAAACTACCTTCAAACCACGGCGTACCGTAACGTTGCTCCAGCGATCTGGCGACATTAATCAGTGCTCTGGAGCAAACCAGCATATTGACCTGCGCACGGTGCAGCGTCTGGATCTCGGCAAAGCGCCCATCGCCGGAAAGGGTCCCCAGGACGCGAATACCCAGCTCATCAAGCAGTGGCTGGATATGCCAGAATTCGCCGGCGATGTTAAATTCGCCTATCAGGCCAATATCATGGCGGTGCGCCGGGGCAAAAGGGGTGTTTCCCGGCCACGGCGCGGGTTCGCGTCCGCCGATGACTTTTTTCACCATCACCTCGCCCGCCAGGCGGTTTCCGAGGTTTTTGCTACCGTAAAAACCGGCCACATCAACGGCAATCACGGGCACACCGGTGGCGGTCGCTGCGGCCTGGCAGACGGCTTCAATGTCATCGCCTTCCATTGCCGGAACGCAGGTGTTGTAAATAAATACCGCCGCCGGATGATAGCGGTCGACAATATGGCGCACCGCGTGAAACAGCCGCCGCTCGCCGCGTCCCATGATGACATCCTGCTCGTTCAAATCGGTGGTGAATCCAAGCCGGTTAATCCGCGGGCCGGAACTCAGGCTGCCGCGGTTATCCCATGAGCTACCGGCGCAGCCGATCGGGCCATGTACCAGATGCGCCACATCGGAAAGTGGCAGCAGGGTAATCTGTGCGCCGTCGAAGGCGCAGCCTCCGGCAGTCGCACCGGGTTTGGGCGCGCTACAGCCGGATTTCTGTTTATGGTTATGCTCGCAGGCAGGTTCATCGAGCAGGGCCAGGATGTCGTTCCCCTTCATCATCACCTCATTTTCTGGTTGGGTTAGCGTTAACGGTGCAAATCGCAAGCCAGAAAAGAGTGATTGATTTTTAAGGGGAAAGTGTTGTGTGCTTTGTGACAAAACAGACAATTGGCGCAATGCCCACGCCAAAAAACGCCCCCATCAGGGGGCGGTTTAAAACACCCGCGCTTCCAGCGGATTAGCGCGTTCCAGCCGTTTCGCCAGCCACGGCGGTAACGGCCCGGCCAGCAGGTTCTGGATGGCGGTGCACTGGGACAAAATGGTATTGCCTGGGCACACTTTCATCGGGTGAATATTATGACGAATCAGCCGTGCGGCTGCCGGGCCGCCGATCGCTTCACAAAACAGCAAATGGCAGTCGTGGAGTAACTGCGCGCGGATGTCATTCGGTTCCTGATTTTGCGGGTGAGAAGGGTAGCGGCGCAGGTCATGTAACCAGCCGCCCTGATCATCAAACCCGTAAATAAAGAAAAGCCGCCCCTGGCCGAAATGACCATTGATGGTTAGCCCATCCTGTGAGCAGAAGGCGACAACCAATTGCGGACGGCGGCTTTTGGCTTCCTGCACCTGCAAATGCGCAGGCAGTTCGCCGCGCAGGCAGGCTTTAACCCGCGCCCAGCGACCGTTGGACATCAGGGCTTCCGCATACGGAAAATGGGCTTCAAGTTGCGGTAATTCGAGTGCTGCCAGCCCATTGGGTGTCAGCACTTCATCACTGCTGTGGGTGAGCCAGGCCATGATTTGCGCGGGTTGCAGCTCCGGCAGGCACTGAAACAGCGCCAGCATCCGCCAGAACAGCGTATCGTTGTCGGACATTGCTCACCTCCTTATACCTGTGCGTCGCGGGTGGCACGCAGACTGAGCGGAAAAGCAGGGCGGCCGGGTTGCAGATTGACGTAATAACGGCGTCCACCTTCAAGTTCAAGCGCGCCGCCCCAGTGTTCCGGCGTGTCGTGTTCAACCTGTAACACGCGGGCTTCGAGATCCTGTTTCGCGATATAACAATAGAGATCCGCGCCGCGCTGGCGAAGAATAATGACCGGCATAGAGCCTCCCTGGCCCCGCGTGGCGCGGGGCATGTGATGGTTAACGGATAAGATCGAAGCTGTAGTCGGTTTTTCCGAGCTTGATGGTCTCTTTGTCCACTTTCTCCAGTACCGCATTCACCAGCGTAGTGAGAATGCTCATCGCGCCCTCGTAGCCCCAGGTGGTCTGGCGGTGCAGATGGTGGCGGTCAAACAGCGGAAAACCGAGGCGGATCAGCGGAACTTCAAACTGTTCGCCTTTGGCTAAGGTGTCGCGCTGAATAAACTTGCCGTACGAGTTGCCAATCATAAAATCCGGCTGGCGGGTAAACATCAGCGAGCGGAAATGCCACAAATCGCAGTTGATAAACACTTCGCTCTCCTGGCCGTACGGTGAGGCGTCGAGCATTTTCTTCATCGCTTTCTGCCAGCGTTTGTTACCGTTATGACAGAGGATAACGGTCGGTTCGCAGCCCAGCTCCAGCAGGAAACGGGTCAATCCCATGACAAAATCCGGGTCGCCAAACAGACCGAATTTTTTACCGTGCAGCCAGGTGTGGGAGTCGAGCATCATATCGACCAACCGCCCACGTTCCAGCGCCAGTGAATCGGGAATGGCCTTGCCGGTTAACTGGCTAATCGCCATCAATAATTCATCCGTTCCTGCCAGCCCAACGGGAACAGAAACCTCGGTGGCGGGCTGATTCCACATCTCCTGCACCACTTTTTTGCTTTTCACCAGTTGCCAGGGTTGCAACAACAGCGTGTCGATAGCGTCCGGCGCCTCGCGCATCTCTTGCTGCGTCGTCCCGCCCGCGTACATCTGATAATGCCCGTTGGCAGGGGTATCCAGCACTTCCGATGGATCGGAGAGCACACTCGCCGGCACCTCCATTTGCGCCATCATGCGTTTCAGCACGCGGAAATTGCCGAGATAGGTTTCAAACCCGGTCACCAGGTTGAGGCGTGAAAGTTTACCGGGCTGTGCCTGATGGTCTGCCGTAAAGGTACGGGCAAAACCTTCAAACATGTTGTCCCAGCCGGTGATATGGCTGCCGATAAAACTGGGGGTGTGCGCGTAGGGCACGGGGATGGCGGCATCGAGAAAACCATCTTTTTTAGCGTTGGCGATAAAAGCCTGCAAGTCATCACCGATCACTTCCGCCATACAGGTAGTAGAAACGGCGATAATCTCCGGTTTATACAGCGCGCTGGCGTTTTGTAGCCCGGTATTGAGGTTGTTATTCCCGCCGAACACGGCCGCGTCTTCCGTCATCGAATCCGACACGCAGGCCACCGGTTCTTTGAAGTGGCGGTTAAAGTACGTACGGAAATAGGCCACGCAACCCTGTGAACCGTGCACATACGGCAGGGTGTTGGCAAACCCCAGCGAACAGAGCACTGCGCCCAGCGGCTGGCAGGCTTTTGCCGGGTCGATAGTCAGCGCTTCGCGTTTAAAGTTCAGCGCTTCGTATTCCGGGGTGGTGGTCCATTGAAACACTTCCTGCACCCGCTCCGGCGAGTGCGCCTCTTCGAGTGCGCGTTTACCGGCAAACAGCGTCTGGTAGGCATCCTGTTCAAACAGGGGATGGCAATTCTGTATTTTCTCAGCAGTCTGGCTCATGGTGTTCTCCTCCCGCGCCACAAATCGGTGAACAAACGGGATAACAGGATAAAAATCAGGCGGATTTCAGCCACGGCGCGGTCAACTGGCCCCACGCGGGGTTGTTGAGCGTCATATCCATATCGCGGGCGAAGATGGCGAAGCCGTCATAGCCGTGGTACGGGCCGGAGTAATCCCAGGAGTGCATCTGGCGAAACGGCACGCCCATTTTCTGAAAGATGTATTTCTCTTTGATGCCGGAACCGATGAGATCTGGTTTCAGCGCGTTGACGAACGCCTCCAGCTCATAGCTGCTGGCATCATCAAATAGCAGCGTGCCCTCTTTCAGATCCGGCAGGGTGCGGTCGTAATCATCGTTATGACCAAACTCATAACCGGCGGCGATGATCTCCATTCCCAGATCTTCATAGGCGCCAATCACATGGCGCGGACGTAGCCCACCCATATAGAGCAACACTTTGCGACCCTCCAGACGTGGGCGATATTTGGCGATAATAGCGTCGTTCTGCGCCTGGTATCTGGCGATCACCGCTTCGGCGTTGGCGCGAATGGTGTCGTCGAACAGGTCGGCGATTTTGCGCAGCGATTCCGCGATTTTCGTCGGGCCAAAGAAGTTGTATTCCATCCACGGAATACCGTGCTTCTCCTCCATATGGCGCGAGATGTAGTTCATCGAGCGGTAGCAGTGCACCAGATTCAGTTTGACGAACGGCGTGTTTTCCATCTCCACCAGCGTACCGTCGCCGGACCACTGTGCCACCACCCGTAAGCCCATCTCTTCGAGCAAAATGCGCGAGGCCCAGGCATCGCCACCGATGTTGTAATCGCCGATGATCGCCACATCGTAAGGTGTGGATTCGAACGGTTTGCCTTCGCGGTTATCCAGCACCCAGTCGCGGATCACATCGTTGGCAATATGGTGACCGAGGGATTGCGACACGCCGCGAAAGCCTTCGCAACGCACCGGAATAACCGGTTTGTTGATGGCTTTGCGACTGGCGTTAGCGACGGCTTCTATGTCATCGCCAATCAGGCCGACCGGGCATTCCG
Source organism: Kosakonia sacchari SP1 (assembly GCF_000300455.3). Classification (NCBI taxonomy): domain Bacteria; kingdom Pseudomonadati; phylum Pseudomonadota; class Gammaproteobacteria; order Enterobacterales; family Enterobacteriaceae; genus Kosakonia; species Kosakonia sacchari. Next base: position 2,539,269 of record NZ_CP007215.2, on the reverse strand, counting down.
ACTGAATCGAAATGCCTTTGGTCAGCGGAAACAGTTCTTCCAGCTCTTCAATCAGTTTGGCGAGCTTTTTGTCGCCGCCAAACACGATGTCGCGCTCCTGGAAGTCGGAGGTGAAGTTGAGCGTGCCGAAGCTGTCCACGCCGCTGACGCCGGTGTAGTAGTTACGCCGCCCGGCGCGGGAGTACTGGCCGCAGCCGATTGGGCCATGCGAGATATGCGCCATATCCTTGATTGGCCCAAATACCACCCCTTTCGATCCGGCATACGAGCAGCCGCGCACGGTCATCACGCCCGGCTGCGATTTGCGGTTAGAGATGATGCACTTACCGACGCTTTCCTGCTCCGGGTCCGTCACCATCATGTGTTTTCTGCGTTCTTTGCGCGTCTTCTCCGGGAAAACTTCGAGCACCTGCTCGATGATCTCCAGGTTACGTTCGCCTGTTGCATTGCTCATGGATGTGCTCCTGTGGTCAGACGGCGTTTTCTTCGGCGGCGGTTTTACCAATGATGCTGGCGTCTTCCACATCCATAATGCCGAACTCCATCAGCAGTTCTTCCAGTTCATCCATGGTGCAGGGGGTTGGCACCACCATTTTGGTGTTGTTGACGATTTTGCTGGCAAGGCTGCGATATTCGTTGGCCTGATTGCAGGTCGGGTCATATTCGATAACCGTCATACGGCGGATTTCCGCACGCTGCACAATGTTGTCGCGGGGAACAAAGTGGATCATCTGCGTGCCGAGTTTTTCCGCCAGCGCAATGATGAGTTCATCTTCGCGGTCGGTCTGGCGCGAGTTACAGATCAGCCCGCCGAGGCGCACTTTACCGGATTTGGCATATTTCACGATGCCTTTGGAGATGTTATTGGCGGCGTACATCGCCATCATTTCGCCGGAGCAAACGATGTAGATCTCCTGCGCTTTGTTTTCACGAATCGGCATGGCGAAACCACCGCATACCACGTCGCCCAGCACGTCGTAGAAAACAAAATCCAGATCCGGAACGTAAGCGCCTTCTTCTTCGAGGAAGTTAATCGCGGTGATCACGCCACGACCGGCACAGCCCACACCTGGCTCCGGCCCACCGGATTCCGCGCAGCGCACGCCGCCGTAACCGATTTGCAGTACGTCTTCTAATTCCAGGTCTTCGACGGAGCCGACTTCGGCGGCCATCTCCATAATGGTGTTCTGCGCTTTCGCATGCAGGATCAAACGCGTGGAGTCGGCTTTCGGGTCGCAGCCGACAATCATGACTTTCTTACCCATCTCCGCCAGCGCGGCGACCAGGTTCTGTGTGGTGGTCGATTTGCCGATCCCACCTTTGCCGTAAATGGCGCATTGACGCATGGTCATGGTGTTTCTCCTGTTGGTTATGTGTTTGCCACATCACCTTGTGCAGGGAACATACCAGCCATGCCATATTGATTAATCTTTTGATTCTTATGGGTTTACGGTTTTGTCGCGGCGAAGGGAAGGAACAAAGAGTTCACAATCAGCTGACCAATTGTACGAAACAGCACAATTCTGTTTGCGGCTAACGCCTGTACTGCAAGGCGTGACACTTTGTCGGCAGTTCAACAAGCTGTCGCGTCCGCTGTCTTATTCCCCGCAATCCCTTTCCGGCTCCGGTCACTAATTGCCTGTATTCAATAAAAAAACTGAGATGGCACAGGCTGTGCAATAGCGAGGGCATCACCACCTCTTAGAACCGAGGAACGAGCAATGTCCGGAAAGATGAAAACGATGGATGGCAACGCAGCGGCAGCCTGGATCTCCTATGCCTTTACCGATGTCGCGGCGATTTACCCGATTACGCCCTCCACGCCGATGGCGGAAAACGTCGATGAGTGGGCGGCGGCGGGTAAAAGAAACCTGTTTGGTCAGCCGGTGCGTTTAATGGAGATGCAGTCGGAAGCGGGGGCGGCAGGCGCGGTACATGGCGCGCTACAGGCCGGGGCGCTCACCACCACCTACACCGCGTCGCAGGGATTGTTATTGATGATCCCTAATCTGTACAAAATCGCCGGTGAACTGCTGCCCGGCGTGTTTCACGTGAGCGCGAGGGCGCTGGCGACAAATTCGCTGAACATTTTTGGCGACCATCAGGATGTGATGGCGGTGCGCCAGTGCGGCTGCGCGATGCTGGCCGAGAGCAACGTTCAGCAGGTGATGGATCTCTCAGCGGTGGCGCATCTGTCGGCAATCAAAGGTCGTGTGCCGTTTATCAACTTTTTCGACGGGTTTCGTACCTCGCACGAGATCCAGAAAATCGAAGTACTGGAGTATGACGAACTCGCTCCGCTGCTGGATAGCGATGCGCTGAACCGTTTTCGCCGCAATGCGCTGAACCCGGAACATCCGGTGATCCGCGGGACGGCGCAAAACCCGGATATCTACTTTCAGGCGCGCGAAGCGGCTAACCGCTATTACGATGCCTTGCCGGAAATTGTCGAAAACTATATGGCGGAGATCTTTGCCCTTACCGGGCGGGAATACCATTTATTTGATTACTACGGCGCGGAAGATGCCGAACAAATCATTGTGGCGATGGGCTCGGTGTGCGACACCATTTCGGATGTCGTGGACGCGCTTTGCGACAGCGGCGAAAAAGTCGGTCTGCTGACGGTACATTTGTTTCGCCCGTTCTCGATGGCGCATTTCTTCGCCAGGATCCCGCCCAGCGTGAAACGCATCGCGGTGCTCGATCGCACCAAAGAGCCCGGTGCGCAGGCCGAGCCACTATGTCTGGATGTGAAAAATGCGTTTTATCACCATGATAACGCGCCGTTAATTGTCGGCGGTCGCTACGGACTGGGCGGTAAAGATGTGTTGCCGGGAGATATTGTCTCGGTGTTTGAAAACCTGAAAAAACCGCTGCCAAAAGATGGCTTTACGCTGGGTATTTATGACGACATCACCCACACCTCGCTGCCGCTGCCTGCCTGGGACGTAGAGGTTTCACGCGAGGGGATCACTGCCTGTAAATTCTGGGGGCTGGGGTCGGATGGCACCGTCAGCGCCAATAAGAGCGCGATTAAGATAATCGGTGACAACACGCCGATGTATGCGCAAGCCTATTTTGCGTATGACTCGAAAAAATCGGGCGGCATTACCGTGTCGCATCTGCGTTTTGGCGAACGGCCCATCACCTCGCCGTATCTGATCAATAAAGCCGATTTTATTGCCTGCTCGCAGCAATCGTATGTCGATAAATATGATCTGCTGGAAGGATTAAACCCCGGCGGGACATTTCTGCTCAACTGTACCTGGTTTGGCGAAGAGCTGGAGGCGAGACTGCCCAACGCGATGAAACGTTACATTGCGCGCCAGGGGATCCGTTTTTATACCCTTAACGCGGTGGATATCGCCCGCAGGCTGGGGTTGGGTGGGCGTTTTAATATGCTGATGCAGGCGGCGTTTTTTAAACTGGCGGGCATTATCGAACCCCAAACGGCGTCGCGTTATCTGAAGCAAGCCGTGGAGAAATCTTACGGGCGCAAAGGCCAGAAAGTGGTGGATATGAACAATGCCGCTATTGATCTTGGCATGGAGGCACTGCAGGAAGTGATGGTGCCGGAGCGCTGGGCGTGGCTGGAAGATAATGTCAGCGAAGATACGCGCCCGATGCCGGATTTTATTCGCGATATTCTTGAACCAATGAATCGCCAGTGCGGCGACAAACTGCCGGTCAGCGCCTTTATTGGCCGGGAAGATGGCACGTTCCCACCCGGCACCGCCGCCTGGGAGAAACGCGGTATTGCTATGCAGGTGCCGGTCTGGAACCCTGAAGGTTGCACCCAGTGCAATCAATGTGCGTTTATTTGCCCGCATGCGGCGGTGCGACCGGCGCTGCTGGATGAGGCCGAGCGGCAAGCTGCACCGACTACGCTGTTGAGCAAACCTGCGCAGGGAGCAAAAGGGTATGAATACCATCTGGCGATTTCACCGCTGGACTGCTCCGGGTGCGGTAACTGCGCGGATATCTGTCCGGCAAAAGGCAAGGCGCTGACCATGCAACCGCTGGAGAGCCAGCAGGCGATGGTTCCCGTTTGGGATCATGCGTTAGGTCTATCGCCCAAAGCCAATCCTTTCAGCAAAACCACCGTCAAAGGCAGCCAGTTTGAAACACCGCTGCTGGAGTTTTCCGGCGCGTGCGCCGGGTGCGGAGAGACACCGTATGCACGGCTTGTCACGCAACTGTTTGGCGACCGCATGATGATCGCCAATGCCACTGGCTGCTCGTCAATCTGGGGCGCCAGCGCGCCGTCCATTCCGTGGACGACAAACCATAAAGGTCAGGGACCGGCGTGGGCGAACTCGTTGTTTGAAGATAACGCCGAGTATGGCCTTGGCATGATGCTGGGTGGTCGCGCAATACGCGAACAGATCGCCAGCGATGCGCGAAACGCGCTGGAGTTACCACTCGGCGCCGATCTTGAGCAGGCGCTGCGCCAGTGGCTGGAGCATAAAGATCTCGGCGATGGGACGCAGGCGCGCGCCGGGCAGCTTAGCGCGTTACTTGAACAGCAGAAGGGCGATGACCCGCTGCTCAATCGGCTGTATCAAAACCGCGACTATTTCGCCAAGCGATCGCAGTGGATTTTTGGCGGCGACGGCTGGGCGTATGACATTGGCTTCGGCGGGCTGGATCACGTGCTGGCCTCCGGTGAGGATGTCAATATTCTGGTGTTTGATACCGAGGTTTACTCCAATACCGGCGGGCAGTCGTCAAAATCCACCCCCGCGGCCGCCATCGCCAGATTTGCCGCTGAAGGCAAGCGTACGCGCAAAAAAGATCTCGGCATGATGGCAGTTAACTACGGCAATGTGTATGTCGCGCAGGTGGCGATGGGCGCGGATAAAGCCCAGACGTTGCGGGCGATTGCCGAGGCAGAAGCCTGGCCCGGACCGTCGCTGGTGATTGCCTATGCCACGTGTATCAACCACGGTCTAAAAACCGGTATGGGATGCAGTATGCGCGAGGCGAAACGGGCGGTTGACGCGGGCTACTGGCATTTATGGCGCCATAACCCGCAACTGCTGGCAAAAGGGAAAAATCCGTTTATTCTCGACTCCGACGAGCCGGAAGAGGATTTTCGCGAGTTTCTGCTCGGCGAAGTCCGCTATGCCTCGCTCGAACGCATCTCACCTTCCCTGGCCGAACAGCTATTTGCCCAAACAGAACAGGATGCGAAGCAGCGTTTTGCCCACTATCAGCGGCTGGCAGGAGAGTAAGACGCTGAAGCCCGGCGGTGCAGCGACCGGGCTGATATACATCCGCAGAAGATATTGCGAATAAGCTTTTTCTGCCAGCGGCGTTATGAACGGCGACCCGATCATTCTCGCTACGCTGGCAGAACAGATTGACAGGCAGAAGGGGCGTTTCAATACTGAACAGGAACCCTTTACCGGAACTGTTTATGAACGACAACACCCCGCCTGCGTTTGTGATCCGCAATTTTAACCACATCGACATGGAAAACTTCGTGCGCCCGCCGCTGTATGAATCGCTCGGCGGCTCGCTGACCAAAGGCACTCTCGCCAGTAAACTCGGCGCGTCGGTCGATATTGTGCCGCCCGGCAAACGCGCCTGTCCGTTTCATCTCCATCACGCGCAGGAAGAGATGTTTATTGTGCTGAACGGTAACGGTACGTTGCGCATCGGCGATGAAGAGCGGCCCATCCAGGAAGGGGATGTAATCTGCATTCCGCCAGGCAAAGCGTGGCCGCACCAGATTATTAATACCTCCGATCAACCGCTGCGTTATCTCTCGATTAGCACTATGGAAAGCCCGGAAATCTGCGAATACCCGGATGCGGATAAATTTCTGGCAAAAGCGCGCAGCAACGGGCGCGAGGAGTTTCGCAAGCTCGATTTTCGCGGCAAAAACGTGGATTACTGGGAAGGCGAGCCGTGAACATCAGCGCCGGTTTTACTTGCGCGTGACGAAAAAAACCGGTGCGCTGGCGATGCCCGCTACAGGCTGACAAAATGGCTAACCCGGCTATCACCGCGCAGTTCATGAATGAGAAGCGCAGGCGGATCGCTTGCCGCCGGGATGTGCTGAGTATTGAGCATCAGCGGGTTCGCCGGGCAGATGGAGCCGCAAAGATACGCAGGGATACCGGCAAAGGTGGCGGACATCGCGCGGTGGACATGGCCGGCGCACAGCGCCAGCGGCGGGTGCGGTAAGTGCGCCAGCAGTTGCGCCAGCGCTTCGCCGCCCTCGCACATGGCGTTATCCAGCGGGGCAATGCCGCTCGGGAAAAGATGCTGGTGCAAAAAGATCATTGCCGGTTGCGGCTGTGCCTGCAGCGCCGCTTCCAGCCAGTGCAGATGGGGGCGGATATCGCCCCGGTTTTCACCGCTTACGGTCACATCCACACCAATCACCGGCACGTTATTCACGTACTCATGGAAATGCAGCGCGTCATGCGCAGAGCGGTGCGCAAAAGCGGCCAGATTTTCACACATCACGGCTTTATCATCGGCATTGCCGGGCAGGATCAGCGAGCGGCACGCCAGGCGCTGTAAGACTCTGTCAATGGCGCGATAGCCCGCACCCCAGCCGTCATCGATTAAATCGCCGCTCACCACCAGCAGATCGGGATTGAGCGCAAGCAACCAGTCGATGGCGCGATGCAGGCGCTGAAGGTTGTCGTTATCCGGCGCAGCATGAATATCGCTCAGTTGGGCAATCAGCATTCTCTCTCCGGTTTATCCGTTTTCACCGTCAAAGCGTAGCCTAACCAGGCGCACTGTAGAAACGGCATAAGTGATTGCATCAGACGGTGTGGTATATGGCTCGGGCGACTGGGACCCGCCGGACGGCGGGCGCGATTTCCGCCTGGATCTGCGCACTGGGCAGTTACTTGACGACTGATTACAACACCGCTTCGTTGGCCTCGCGAATGGCGGCGATAAATGCGTTCAACGTCGCCGGTATTTGCCGGTGACCGGAATAATAGAGACACAAGCCGGCAATCGGCGGGCTGAATGGCGACAGCACCTGTTGCGCCAGCCCGTTGTCGATGGCGTCGCGGGCATAGGGTTCAGGGACATAAGCAATGCCTAAGCCTTTTATCACCGCCTCGACCATCAGCGCGCTGTTATCAAGACATAAATTGCCGGGCACGTTGAGCGTCAGCGGCTTGCCCTGTTGCACAAACTCCCAGCGATAGCGTTTTCCGCTCGGCAAACGCTGGGCGATACAGCGATGCTGTAAAAGATCCGCCGGGCTTTGCGGTACACCTGCGTTGTTGAGATAGTGCGGCGAGGCGATGGTGATAAAGCGGATTGGCCCGCCGAAGGGCACCGCAATCATATCGAGCGGTACTGCTTCCGCCAGCCGTACGCCCGCATCAAACCCGTCGGCGACGATATCCACCAGCCGGCCTTCGGTCACGATATCCAGCACCACCTGCGGGTGCGCCTGTAAAAAGCCGTCGACCACGTGCGCCAGCAGCCAGCGCGCGCCACCTTCATTCGCGTTAATGCGCAGCGTACCGTGCAGTTCCTGCGGGCGAAAGCGGGTGGCATCCAGCGCCGTATCTAACTGGTTAAGCAGGGGATCAATGCGTTGCAGCAATGCCGCGCCTTCTTCCGTCAACGAGACGCTGCGGGTGGTGCGATGTAACAAGCGCACACCTAGCTGGCTTTCCAGCCCGCGCATGGCGTGGCTGAGCGAGGAACGGGATACACCCAGTTCATTGGCGGCTTGTTGAAAACTGCGGTGCCGGGCGACCAGCAGGAACGCTTTTAAATCTGCGAGACTGACATTTTTCATTGTTGAATATTTTTCACCGCTGCATGTCGATTGGTGCGTCTTATCATAGCAGCGCCGGTTGCTTACGCTATCCACTCACCGGAAAACATGTGGAGGTATTTATGATGACATGGCTGATCACCGGCGCTTCGTCCGGGCTGGGATTGTTGATGACGCAAACACTGCTGGCACGCGGTGACCGCGTGGTGGCCTGCGTGCGGCGCGTGGATGCGCTGAGTACATTACAGGCGCACTATCCGTCGCGGCTGCATGTCAGCTGCTTTGATATGAACGACAGCGCGGCACTGCGTCGCGAAGTGGACGCCGCGTTTACCACCTGCGGTGTGATTGAACGGGTGGTCAGCAACGCCGGATACGGCTTGTTTGGCGCGGCGGAAGAGGTGAGCGATGCGCAAATTGACCGGCAGGTAGCTACCAATCTTACCGGCTCCATCCAGTTAGTCCGTGCCGTGTTGCCGTGGCTGCGCGAGCAGCAAGGCGGGCGGATTGTGCAGGTCTCTTCGGAAGGCGGCCAGGTAGCCTATCCCAATTTCAGCCTTTACCATGCCAGTAAGTGGGGGATTGAAGGCTTTCTGGAATCGGTGGCGCAGGAGGTGAAACCGTTTGGTATCGACATTGTGATTGCCGAGCCTGGCCCAACGCAAACCGGTTTCGGTGCCGGGCTCGATCACGCCACACCGCTCGCCGTCTATGACAATACGCCTGCGGGCGAGGTGCGCCGGGGAATCGCTAGTGGCAGTTTTGACATAAAAGGCGATGCTCAGCGCACGGTGGATGCGATTATCGCGGCGGCAGACGCCCCCGCGCCGCCGTTCCGGGTGCCACTGGGCAGCCTTGCCTGGGAGCACCTGGTGGCCTCGCTCCGTACCCGATTAGCAGAAATTGAGCGCCAGCGCGACGTGGCGTATTCAGCCGACAGGGATTAAAACGCCAGCAGCGGTTTGGCTATCCGGCCTGGCGTCTGGTACAGCGTGATAGCCTGCCGCCACTGCTGAAAATCAATCAATGTCACCTCGCTCACGGGCGTTGCGCGCAGGCGCTCCCAGAGTGTGCAAAACGCCTGCTGCCAGCCATATGCCGTCATTGCGTCAAGATAGTTACGCACATGGAACCAGTGGACTGCGGGTAAGCGCTGGCGAATGCTGAATGGCTGCCCGGAGAGCAAACCATAGCTGATAAATTGCCCCGTTTTCGGCATCGATTGCAGCAACATTTCTGCCAGTGTGCCGCCGGTGGCGTCATAGATAACGCTGGCTTTACCCGCCGCCTGTTTGATGGCAGCGCTGTCCGTATCGGCCAGCGCTTTTACGCCGCAGGCCGCCAGGCGGCTGGCATGAATGGCGGAACGATAAATGCCGGTCACGCTTTTCGCCCCCTGAAGCCTGGCCCACTGCGCCAGGTAAGTGGCGCAGTCAGAACCCGCCGCGGTGACCAGCACATGTTGGCCGTGAGCTGGGTAATGTTCCAGCATCATCTGCGCGGCCAGTGGATTGATGTAGGCGCGGGCGGCAAGCGTATCGTCAATATCATCCGGCACTGGCACAGCCAGTTGCGCCGGGCAATCCACATACTGCTGCCAGGTGCCCTGACCGCGCAGCGGCAATACGCGTTTGCCCATTAAATCCGCGTTTGCATCGTGCGTTTGCATCACTACGCCCACGCCTTCATAACCCGCGATAGCGGGCAGGGTGATGCGGTGACTGTAGGCGCCGGTGACCGGGATCAAATCCGAGGCGTTCACCGGCGCAAGGCGCATCCTGACGCGAACATCTCCTGCCTGAAGCGGTGCCAGGACGCTGGTTTCAGCGTGCAGAACAGTCTGCGGTTCGCCGAAACTTCTGTACACTAACGCGGTGTTACCCATGATACCCACTTGTGATGTTGATCTGTTTGAACAAGGATTATACCTATGTTTTTCCCAGTGAAATCAATCTGTTCTTTACTGTTGTTGAGCGCGTTTGCCGCCAGCGCCGCCAATATTGATAACGCCACGCTGACGGCGGTGGCTCGCCTGCAGGAAGAGCACTTAGGCGCGCGCATCGGCATTGCGGTGATCGATACCGCCAGCGGTGAGACGGTGAGCTACCGGGGCGATGAGCGTTTTCCGCTTAACAGCACTCACAAAGCGCTGCTGTGCGGCGCGTTGCTGAGCAAGGTCGACAAAGGTGAACTGGCGTTAAATGAGACCACCCAGTTTTCCCAAAGTGAACTGGTTGCCTATTCGCCGGTAACCAGCAAGTTTGTTGCGCCTTCATCGATGAGCTGGCAGCAGCTCTGCAGCGCGGCAATCACTGAAAGTGACAACACGGCGGCAAATCTGCTGGCGAAAAAGCTGGGCGGACCGGCAGCGGTGACGCGTTTCTTTGTCGATTCAGGTGACAGTGTCACGCGACTTGATCGCGCAGAGCCGGAACTGAACAGCGCCGTACCGGGCGATTTACGTGATACCACCACGCCGCTGGCTGTCAGCCACACGCTGCAAAAGCTGACGCTCGGCGAGGTATTAACGCCGCGTTCGCGTGCGCAACTGGTGCAATGGATGAAAGAGGATAAAGTCGCTGATGCGCTGCTGCGTTCCACATTGCCAAAAGGCTGGGTTATTGGCGATAAAACCGGGGCGGGCGGATATGGTTCGCGTTCCATTATCAGTATTGTCTGGCCGAAAAAAGGCGCGCCTCGTATTGTATCTATTTATATAACGGATACAAAAGCGACAATCGCGCAAAGTAATGACGCCATTGCCCGCATCGGTAAAGCCATATTCAGCGCGACGAAGTAATAAAAAGGGCAGAGAGAAAAATCTCTGCCACTAATTTTAGTTAAATAAGTATCTGCCCCAAATTACCCGCAAAAATAACCATAAATGGATAATGGTTAAGTGTTGAGAATATCCTTATAATCTCCGTCCCTTTTCATGTCTTAAGTTTAAGCTGGAGGACAAATGGAGCTCAACCGGAGGCAGTTCTTTCGGATCTGCGCGGGCGGTCTGGCAGGAAGCACTGTCGCATCTCTCGGATTTTTATCTTCTTTTTCCGTTCATGCGGAAACCCGTCAATATAAACTCTTAAAAGCAAAAGAGACGCGAAATAACTGCACCTATTGTTCAGTCGGCTGCGGCATGCTGATGTACAGCCTCGGTGATAATGCGAAAAATGTCAGTGAAAGTATTTATCACATTGAAGGCGACGCCGATCATCCGGTGAGCCGGGGTTCATTGTGCCCAAAAGGCGCTGGCGTTCTGGACTATATTCACAGCGAAAATCGTTTATTACATCCGCAATATCGCGCGCCGGGTTCCGATAAATGGCAGCGAATTAGCTGGGATGAAGCCATTGATAAAATCGCGAGGTTAATGAAAAAAGATCGCGATGAAAACTTTATTGAAAAAAATGCGCAGGGCGTAACGGTCAATCGCTGGACCACCACCGGCATGCTCTGTTCTTCAGCCGCCAGTAATGAGACCGGTATTCTTGACGGCAAATTTACCCGCGCGCTGGGCATGGTGGCGATCGACTGCCAGGCGCGTTTGTGCCACGGCCCGACCGTTTCCGCGCTGGCGCCGACTTTTGGTCGCGGCGCGATGACCAACAACTGGGTGGACATCAAAAACGCCAACGTGGTGCTGATCATGGGGGGTAACGCCGCTGAAGCGCACCCGGTCGGCTTTAAGTGGGTGGTGGAAGCGCAAACCAAAAACGACGCCACCGTAATGGTCGTCGATCCACGTTTTAACCGCAGTGCGGCGGTGGCCGATTTCTATGCGCCGATCCGCGCCGGTTCCGATACTGCGTTCCTGCTGGGTGCTATCCGCTATCTGATTGAACATGACCAGATCCAACATGAATATGTGCGTCACTACACCAATGCCAGCCTGATTATTCGCGAGGATTACGCCTTTAACGACGGCCTGTTCAGCGGCTACGACGCGCAAAAACGCCAGTACGACAAATCCAGCTGGTTCTACCAACTCGACGCCCAGGGCAATGCGCTGCGCGACGAGACGCTAAGCCATCCGCGCTGCGTGTGGAACTTGCTCAAAGCCCACGTTGCGCGCTACACGCCGGAAATGGTCAGCCGCCTGTGCGGCACCACGGTAAAAGATTTCATCCATGTTTGCTCGGTGCTCGGTAGCACCAGCGTGCCAAATCGTACCGCTACCATTCTTTATGCGCTGGGCTGGACGCACCACTCGGCCGGGGCGCAAATCATTCGCGCGGCGGGGATGCTGCAACTGCTGCTCGGTAATATCGGTATGGCGGGCGGCGGTGTGAACGCGCTGCGCGGTCACTCGAATATTCAGGGTTATACCGACTTAGGTTTGCTGTCGACCAACCTGCCGGGTTATATGCCACTGCCCTCGGAAAAACAGCCGGATTACCAGACCTATATTTCACAGATCACGCCGCCGTCGCTGGGGGTGAATGAAGTGAACTACTGGCAGAACACACCGAAGTTTTTCATCAGCATGATGAAGAGCTTCTGGGGCGATCGTGCCACAGCGGAGAACAACTGGGGTTACGACTGGCTGCCGAAATGGGATCGTCTCTACGATGTGATGACCCAGGCGGAATTGATGATCGAGGGTAAAATCAACGGATATATCGTGCAGGGGTTCAACCCGCTGGCGGCCTTCCCGGATAAGAACAAGTCATCACGCGCGCTGGCGAAACTGAAATACATGGTGGTTATCGATCCGCTGGCGACCGAATCCTCCACCTTCTGGCAGAACCACGGTGAAATGAACGACGTCAATCCGGCGGAAATTCAGACCGAAGTATTCCGTCTGCCATCCTCCTGCTTTGCTGAAGAGGACGGTTCCATAGCCAACTCCGGTCGCTGGTTGCAGTGGCACTGGGCCGCCGCCGAGCCGCCGGGAGAGGCATTGCATGACGCCAAAATCCTTGGCCGCCTGTTTATGCGTCTGCGTGAGCTGTATCAGGCCGAAGGCGGGGCCAACCCGGAACCGCTGCTGAACATGTCCTGGGATTATAAAGATCCGTACGATCCGCATCCCGAAGAAGTCGCCCGCGAAGCCAACGGCAAAGCGCTGCGCGATCTGTATGACGATAAAGGCACGTTAATTGCCAGAAAAGGTGAGCAGCTAAGCAGCTTTGCGCAACTGCGTGATGACGGCTCCACCAGTAGCTTCTGCTGGGTGTATTGCGGTAGCTGGACGGAGCGCGGTAACCAGATGGCGAACCGTGATAACAGCGATCCGTACGGGCTGGGCTGCACGCCGGGCTGGGCGTGGTCGTGGCCGGCGAACCGCCGCATTCTTTACAACCGCGCCTCTGCCGATCCGGCGGGAAAACCGTGGGATGCGAAGCGCGCGCTGTTGCACTGGGATGGTCAGCGCTGGACTGGCATGGACGTTGCCGATTACAGCCAGGCGGCACCAGGCAGCAATGTCGGGCCGTTTATCATGAACCCGGAAGGCGTGGCGCGCCTGTTCTCCATCGACAAGATGAACGACGGCCCGTTCCCGGAACACTACGAGCCGATTGAATCGCCGATTGGCACCAACCCGCTGCACCCGGAAGTAGTCTCAAGCCCGGTAGCGCGTATTTTTGCGGCCGACAAAGCCAATATGGGCAAAGCGGATGCCTTCCCGTATGTCGCCACCACCTACTCAATAACCGAGCTGTTCCGCCACTGGACGAAACATGCCCGCCTTAACGCTATCGCGCAGCCGGATCAGTTTGTGGAGATTGGCGAAGCGCTGGCAAAAGAGAAGGGCATTCTCGCCGGAGACGAAGTGAAAGTGATGTCGAAACGCGGCTTTATCAAAGCCAAAGCGGTGGTGACCAAACGCTTGCAGACGCTAACTATCGACGGGCGCAGCATCGATACCGTCGGTATTCCGTGCCACTGGGGTTTTGAAGGGGCCACGCGCAAAGGCTTCCTTGCTAACACGCTGACGCCGTCTGTCGGCGACGCTAACTCGCAGACGCCGGAATACAAGGCGTTTTTGGTCAATATTGAGAAGGCGTAAGGAAGCGAAACCATGTCCATGCAATCACAAGACATTATTAAACGTTCAGCGACCAACGGTTTTACGCCGCCGCCGCAGGCACGGGATTTCCGTGCCGAAGTGGCTAAGCTGATTGATGTGTCCACCTGTATTGGCTGTAAAGGCTGCCAGGTGGCCTGTTCCGAGTGGAACGATATCCGCGATGAAGTGGGGTATTGCGCCGGGGTGTATGACAACCCGCTCGATTTAAGCGCCAAATCCTGGACGGTAATGCGCTTTAGCGAGACCACGCAAAACAACAAACTGGAGTGGCTGATCCGCAAAGATGGTTGTATGCACTGCGCGGAGCCGGGCTGCCTGAAAGCCTGCCCGTCGGCGGGCGCGATCATTCAGTACGCCAACGGCATTGTCGATTTCCAGTCGGAGCACTGCATTGGCTGCGGCTACTGCATTGCCGGTTGCCCGTTCAACGTGCCGCGTCTCAACCCGGACGATAACCGGGTCTACAAATGCACACTCTGCGTCGATCGCGTCAGCGTCGGCCAGGAGCCCGCGTGTGTGAAAACCTGCCCGACCGGGGCGATCCATTTTGGTACTAAAGCCGAGATGCTTGAGCTTGGCGAGCAGCGCGTGGCCCAGTTGCAAAAACGCGGTTACGTCAATGCAGGCGTGTACAACCCGCAGGGAGTCGGCGGTACGCATGTGATGTATGTGCTGCATCATGCCGACCAGCCTGGGCTGTATCACAACCTGCCAGCGGAACCGAAAATCGATGTGCCGGTAAATTTGTGGAAGGGCATTCTCAAGCCGCTCTCCGCCGCCGGGTTTATCGCTACCTTTGCCGGTCTGCTGTTCCACTATATCGGTGTAGGCCCGAACAAAGAGACGGATGACGATGAAGAGGAGCACGACCATGAATAAAAGCAAAATGATCCTGCGCACCAAATTTATCGACCGGGCGTGCCACTGGACGGTAGTTATCTGCTTCTTTCTGGTGGCGTTATCCGGTATCGCGCTCTTTTTCCCGACGCTGCACTGGCTGACGCAAACCTTCGGCACGCCGCAGATGGGGCGAATTTTGCACCCGTTCTTTGGCGTGCTGATCTTTCTGATCCTGATGTTTATGTTCGGGCGTTTTGTGCATCACAACATCCCGGACAAGAAAGATCTGCCATGGCTGAAAAACATTGTCGAAGTGCTGAAAGGCAATGAGCACAAGGTGGCGGATGTCGGCAAATATAACGCCGGACAGAAAATGATGTTCTGGACCATCATGAGCATGATTTCGCTGCTGCTGGCGACGGGCGTGGTGATCTGGCGTCCGTACTTTGCCCACTTTTTCCCTATCTGGCTGATTCGCTGGTGTTTGCTGGCGCATGCCACTTCCGCCATTATCCTGATGCTCGCCATTCTGGTTCACATGTATATGGCGTTCTGGGTGAAAGGGTCGATCAAAGGCATGATTGAAGGCAAAGTGAGCCGTCGTTGGGCGAAGAAGCACCATCCGCGCTGGTATCGCGAAGTCGAAGCCGCAGAAGAAAAACAACAGCACTAATGCAACTCACCGCCCGGTATGC
Source organism: Kosakonia sacchari SP1 (assembly GCF_000300455.3). Classification (NCBI taxonomy): domain Bacteria; kingdom Pseudomonadati; phylum Pseudomonadota; class Gammaproteobacteria; order Enterobacterales; family Enterobacteriaceae; genus Kosakonia; species Kosakonia sacchari. The sequence continues at coordinate 2,523,935 of NZ_CP007215.2, read as the reverse complement.
GCGTGCATCACCGGGCGGCCCGCCAATGGCTTTGCAGTTTATCGACTATGATTGTTCTTCGTGACATCGTGGAGAGGTAATTGCATGGCGTCGAAATCGTTTTGTAAAAGCTGGGGAGCCGAATACCTCGCGAATGGTCGCGTGCGTTTTCGCTTATGGGCCACCGGGCAGCAGCAGGTTTCACTGCGTTTACCGGCTGGCGAACTGCCAATGCAACGCCTTGATGACGGCTGGTTTGAACTGACCGTCGATAATATCGCTGCGGGTACGGCGTACCAGTTTGTCCTGAATAATGGTATGGCGGTTCCCGATCCTGCCTCGCGCGCGCAGGCCGCCGACGTTAACGGCCCTTCACTGGTCATTGACCCGGATCATTACGTCTGGCAACACCCGCAGTGGCAAGGCCGCCCGTGGCAAGAGTCAGTCGTTTATGAACTGCATATCGGGACATTCACCCCGCAGGGTACTTTTCGCGCGGCGATGGAAAAACTGCCGTACCTCGCGCAACTCGGCATCACCATGATAGAAGTAATGCCCGTCTCCCAGTTTGGCGGCAACCGCGGCTGGGGCTATGACGGCGTGCTGCTCTATGCGCCGCACTCGGCGTATGGCACGCCGGATGATTTTAAAGCCTTTATCGACGCCGCTCATGGCTACGGCCTTTCGGTAGTGCTGGATATTGTGCTCAACCACTTTGGCCCGGAAGGTAACTACTTACCCGCGCTATCACCGAATTTTTTCCACGCCGAACGCCAGACACCGTGGGGGCCGGGCATCGCGTATGACGTTGACGCGGTGCGGCGTTACATCGTTGAAGCACCGCTCTACTGGCTCAACGAATACAACCTGGACGGGCTGCGATTTGATGCCATCGATCAGATTGAAGACAGTTCGAAGCCGCATGTGCTGGTAGAGATTGCCGAGCGTATTCGCGCGGAGATCACCGACCGGCCGGTGCATCTGACCACCGAAGATTGCCGCAACATTATCGCGCTGCATCCGCGCGAGCCGGACGGTCGTGCGCCGCTGTTTACCGCCGAGTGGAACGATGATCTGCACAATGCCGCGCATGTGTTTGCCACCGGTGAAACCCATGCCTATTACCAGGATTTTGCGGATAAGCCCGAAGTGTGGCTGGCGCGGGCGTTAACTGAAGGGTTCGCATTTCAGGGGGAGGTTGCGCCGTCAACCGGTGAACCGCGCGGAGTGGACAGCCGCAACCAGCCGCCGGTGGCGTTTGTCGATTTTATCCAGAACCACGATCAGACCGGCAACCGCGCGCAGGGCGAGCGGCTCGTCACGCTGGCGGGCGAGGAGAAAACGCGCGTGCTGCTCGGCGCGCTGCTGTTTTCCCCGCATATTCCACTGCTGTTTATGGGCGAAGAGTATGGCGAAACCAATCCTTTCCTGTTCTTTACCGATTTTCACGGCGATCTGGCGCGCGCGGTGCGTGAAGGGCGCGCGCGGGAATTCCAGGGCCATGCGGGACATGAGGGGGAAGCGGTTCCCGATCCGAACGCGCCTGACACCTTTACCCGTTCGCAACTGGACTGGGCGAAAACGCAGCGGGAGAGCGGTCAGCGCTGGCTGACGCAAACCCGCGACTGGCTGACGCTGCGCCAGAAATATGTGGTGCCGCTGCTGACAAATGCGCAGCGGCAAAATGGGGAGGTGATCGCCACCGCGCCGGGGTTTGTCGCGGTCCGCTGGCGCTTCCCGCAAGGGACATTATCGCTGGCGCTCAATATTGGCGAGGCATCGCAACCGTTGCCGGATCTTCCCGGTAAAACGCTGGTGGCCTGGCCGCGCGGACAGGATGATTTGCCGCCGAATGCGTTCATTGTTCGTCTGGCTTTAGGAGAGGGAATGTGAATACGCCAACCGCCACTTACCGCTTGCAGTTTCGTAACGGAATGAGGTTTGATCGCGCCGCGGCGCTGGTTCCGTATCTTAAACATCTGGGCATCAGCCACCTTTACGCTTCGCCCATTTTCACCGCCGCCAGCGGTTCCACCCACGGTTATGACGTAACCAACGCCAATGAAATAGACCCGACGCTTGGCGGGCGCGACGGATTTGACCGGCTGGTGAGGGCGTTAAAAAACGCCGGGCTGGGGCTGATTCTCGATATTGTGCCAAACCATATGGCCGCCTCGCTGGAAAACGCCTGGTGGCGCGATGTAATAGGCAAAGGCGAAAAAAGCCCGTATGCCCACCATTTCGACATTGACTGGTCGCGGCGGCTGACGCTGCCGTTTCTCGGCGATGATTTTGACACTGTGCTGGCGAACGGCGAGCTGGCGATCAAAGCCGATCCGCTGACCGGTGAACCGGCGCTGGCCTATTACGACAACTTTTATCCGCTGGTGGCAGAAAGCTGGCAAGGGCGGGAGCAGGCACTTATCGGCGAGACCGATCACGCGCTAATCGCTGACATACATGCGCAGCAGCCCTGGCGTTTAATGAGCTGGCGCGATGCGGCGAGTGACCTCTCATACCGGCGCTTTTTTGAAATCACCGGCCTGGTTGGTGTGCGCGTGGAAGATGAGGCGGTATTTGATGATGCGCACCGGCTGATCCTTGAACTGGTGCACAGCGGCGCGGTGGAGGGGTTGCGAATCGATCACGTCGACGGGCTGGCCGATCCCAAGGGTTATCTGATGCGCTTACGCCAGAAGGTGGGGCCTGAGTGTTACCTCACGGTGGAGAAGATCCTTGGCAAAGGCGAGCATCTTCCGCCGGACTGGCCGGTTTCCGGCACCACCGGGTATGAATTTATCGCTGCGCTGTCGGATGTGCTGGTCGATGACGCAAAGCTCAGTAATCTGCGTAAAGCCTATGACAGCGTTGCCGGGCGGCGTGTGAATATGCGCGAGGAGCTGCGCGACGCCAAGCTGCTGATGGTCGATCGTAACTTTAACGGCGAATTCAACGTGCTGGTGTCGCTGGCGCTCACTATTGGTCACGCGGAAATCCCGGTGCCGCAGGAGGACGCGGTGCGCCAGGCGCTGCGCGAACTGCTGATCGCTTTCCCGGTGTATCGCACTTATGGCACGGAACAGGGGCTACCGGAGGCTGACGCCTCGCTGTTAAACAAGGTGGTGGAGAGCGTTCAGCGCAGCCCGTATGCGCCGGATGCTGCCGCGCTCGATTTTGTGCGCCGCATTTTAGTGGGCGATGTGGCGAAAAGCGCGCTCGGCGCGGCGGCACGTTTTCGCACGCGTTTTCAGCAGCTCACCGGGCCGCTGATGGCGAAATCCGTCGAAGATACGCTCTTTTTCCGCCAGCATGTCGATCTGGCGCTTAATGAGGTCGGCGCGGAACCACTACCGCGCACCTTTTCTCTCGATCGTTTCCACGCAGAGATGCAAACCCGGCTTGAGCGCCAGCCGGATGCGCTTTCCGGCACCTCAACCCATGACACCAAACGCGGAGAAGACGCCCGGGCGCGGCTCTATACGCTGACGGAATCGCCTGAGCGCTGGGCAGATTGCGTGGCGCGCTGGCGACAGATGAACCATAGCAAAGTGCAACTGCTGGATGATGGACACGCGCCGCGACCGATGGTGGCGTGGATGATTTACCAGGCGCTGGCGGGTGTCTGGCCGGTCAACTTACAGGCCGATGATGTGGACGGTTTGCGTGCGCTGGAAGCGCGGTTTGTGGCGTTTGTCGAAAAAGCGCTGCGCGAAGCAAAACAGCGCACCGACTGGATCGAGACTAACGACGCCTATGAACAGGCGGTGCTTGATTACGTGCGTCATTTGTTGTCGCCGGAGAATCGCGAGTTTTTAACCGATTTTACCGCCTCGCTACAGCCCTTTATTCGTGCCGGGCTGGTCAATAGCCTGACGCAAACGGTGATCAAGCTGACGGCTCCCGGCGTGCCGGATATTTATCAGGGCAGCGAAGCGCTCAATTTCAGCCTGGTCGACCCGGATAACCGGCTGGAGCCGGATTACGCCGAGCTTGAGCGCCTGCTGGTAGACGAAGAGCAGGCCGATCCGCACTCGCAGGAGAGCTGGTCGAGCGGGCAGTTAAAGCAGTTTTTCATCTACCGGCTGCTGCATTTACGCCAGCAGATGCCGTCGCTGTTCCGCCGGGGGGCTTATCTGCCGTTGACTGTTGCGGGTGAAGAGGCGGAGCACCTGATCGCCTTTGCGCGCGTGGAAAACCAGGATGCGTTAATTGTGCTCGCCCCGCGTCTGCTGTTCGATGCCATCGACGGCAGCCTGGCGGGTGCCAATATTGCTTTACCGCCGGAACTGGCGAATCGGCGTTACCGGGACATACTCAGCTCAGAGGAGGTTTTTCTCGCCGACAAAGTGAACCTGCGATCGATAGGCGGTTTCACCTTTGCGGTACTGGTCAGTGCGTGATCGAAGAAAAGGGTGCGGTTCATCAATCGTTATGTCTGGTGAGACTTTACAGGCGATCAAGGGGAAGCAATGTCTGACGGAAAACGGTTTTACATTACGGCGGGGCACGGCCAGCAACTCGGTGCGAATTACGACGGTGAGGGCGTTAACTTTGCCCTTTTTTCAGCGCATGCGCATCGTGTGGAGCTCTGTTTATACGCCCCCGATGGCAAGCAGGAGATCGCCCGGTTTGATCTGCCGGAAAATACCCACGAAATCTGGCACGGGTATGTGCCAGGCCTGCAACCCGGCGCGCTGTATGGCTACCGGGTGCATGGCCCGTTTGAGCCGGAAAACGGCCACCGGTTTAACCCGAATAAATTATTGATTGACCCTTATGCCCGCGAACTGGTCGGGGATATTGAGTGGAACGCGGCCCATTATGCTTACGATTTAGGCCATGAAGATAAAGACCTGACCTTTGATACCCAGGATAGCGCGCCGTTTACGCCCAAATGCCGGGTTATCGATCCACACGCGTTCGACTGGCAGGACGGCGCACGACCGAATATTCCCTGGCCACGCACGGTTTTCTACGAAACCCATGTCAAAGGCTTCACGCAGCTTAATCCGGCGCTGCCGCCGGAGTTGCGTGGCACGTTTGAAGGGATGGGCCATAAAGCGTCGGTGGAGTATATCAAAAGCCTCGGCATTACCTCTGTCGAACTGCTGCCGGTACACTGGTTCCCGGACGACCAGCATTTGCTCGATAAAGGGCTGCGCAACTTCTGGGGCTATAACACGCTTGGTTTCTTCGCCCCGGCGTCGCGTTATTACGGGCCACGCGGTATTCAGGGCTTTCGCGATATGGTGCGGGCGTTTCACGATGCCGGTATCGAAGTGATCCTCGATGTGGTTTATAACCACACGGCAGAAGGCAACGAACTGGGGCCAACGCTATCGTTTAAAGGCATCGACAACTTCTCTTATTACCGCACATTACCGGATCAGCACCGCTACTACATCAATGACACCGGCACCGGCAATACGGTGAACACGTCGCACCCGCGCGTATTGCAGATGGTGATGGATTCGCTGCGTTACTGGGCAGAATCGATGCATATCGACGGTTTTCGCTTCGATCTGGGCACCATTCTTGGGCGCGAGCCGGAAGGGTTTGACCAGCGCGGCGGCTTTTTCGATGCCATGACGCAGGATCCGCTGTTATCCCGGCTGAAACTGGTTGGCGAACCGTGGGACATCGGCCCTGGCGGTTATCAGGTGGGCGGATTCCCGCCGGGTTGGGCGGAGTGGAACGACAAATACCGCGACACGCTGCGTGAATACTGGAAGGGCGATAACGTCTCGACGGACTTTGCCGCCCGCTTGCTGGGCTCCGGCGATCTGTACGATCAGCGCGGGCGTCGCCCGTGGGCAAGCGTGAATTTTATAACTGCCCACGACGGTTTTACGCTGAACGACCTGGTGTCGTACAACGAAAAACATAATGAAGCCAACGGCGAAGACAATAACGATGGTCACAATGACAACCGCTCCTACAACTACGGTGCGGAAGGGGTGACCGACGATGAAGGCATCAACACCGTGCGCGAACGGCAAAAACGCAACTTCCTTGCGACGCTGTTCTTCTCCCACGGCACGCCAATGTTGTTGGCCGGGGACGAGTTTGGCCGTACCCAGCAGGGCAACAATAATGGCTACTGCCAGGACAGCGAAATCTCATGGATCGACTGGGACGCGCCGCACAGCGGCAACGGTGAAGCGCTGCGGGAATTTACCCGTCATGTCATTGCGCTCCGGGCTTCGCAGCCGATCCTGCGGCGCGAAAACTGGCGCGATGGTATGGAGATCCGCTGGTACAACGCCGGCGGCGGCGAGCAGTTACCGGAACAGTGGGATGAAGGTACGACGCTTGGCGTTTATATCGGACGCCCGGATTTGCAGGAAGAAGAGGGGATCTGGCATGACGTGCTGATGCTGTTTAACCCGTTTGAAGGCACGGTACCGTTTCGTATTCCGCAGTTCGGCGAAGGCGGCTGGGTGCTGGAGCTGACCACCGCCGATAGCGCGAAACGCGGGGTTGTTATCACCAAAGAGAAGGATTTCGAACTCGAAGGGCGCAGTATCGTGCTGTTCCGTCGCCCGTAATCAGCAATGCGCCAGGGGAAATGCCTGGCGCATTCTGCTTTATGCGCGGATCAATAACTTACCCCGCAGTAACAGCGCGAAGGTTTTCACCATCAACAGCGCGATCACCAGGTTAGCCGCGATAAACAGCGGGAATGACATCCAGTACAGTGCACCGCCCGGCGTACCGTGTCCCAGACGAATCGAGGTGGTCGCCAGCGACGCCACGCCAAATGAAAAGCTCCAGAACGACGGATTAAACGGCTGCGAACTGTACCAGGGGATCAGCCTTATCATGAACAGCATCTGCAACAGGCCATAACCGAATAACAGTTTGGCGAACACATCGGCCTGCCCGCCGTTGACGCTCAGCCAGGCGCTACAGGCCACGAATGCAGGCGCCATCTGAATGCCAAGCGATGTGCGCACGGCGGGCGACATTTCATCAAGATTGCGCATCCGGCTGAGAATAGCAGGCTCAAGACTCAGCCAGGAGAAGAGCCCGGCGCCGAGAAACAACATCCCGACATCGTTAAAACCAAACGCGCCACAGGCCATCGCGCTGATAAAATTATTGGCAACCGTGGGCAGATAAAGCCCTGGCGTCGTCGCTTCTTTCGGGTGTTGACCGCGCCATAAGCCGGCGGTTTGCCAGGCGGAGTAGGTGAGCTGAATAACGACAGCAACAAGAAACAGCCCCAGCGCCAGCGTGTGCAGCCACGGCGCGAGGCCAATGGCGACCAGCATTGAGGTTGCTGGTGCCAGGCTGACAAAACTGCTTTTCAGCGGATGGGTGATCTCTTCCAGCACGCTCGCGCCGTGGCGAAACATTCGGCTAATAAATGCCAGCATCAACAACGCCCAGATGACCATCGCCAGAATGATTAAGCCATCTGCAGGTAGCAGCGTGACCGGCCAGATAGTGGCGGCGAAACGCCAGGAAAAGCCCAGCCCGATAATACCAAGCACGATGCCAAAGTAGCCCGCTGGCAGGTTGAGGTGTGAATCTTTCATCACCAAACTCCTGAAATGTGTAAACCCTGAAGTAAGACGCGCGCCATTATATATGACATTTCATATGCATGTTTCAATTTTTATTCAGCTTAATATGTTGATTAAATAACCGATTAATTAATGATATTGAATTATTTTTGGCTTGGTCTACCGTTAAAGAGTAAATGATCGACTGTGCTTTTCTGTTATTTACAGCCATCTCAAATCAATCCGGAGTATGCCTGATGAACAAAAAAAGTTTAGTGATTATTAGCGCGTTAACATTATTGGCGAGTAATGCCTGGGCCGCCAAATTAATGGAAAAAGCAGAATTTGATAAAGTTTCTTCGCAATATGAAAAGGTTGGCGAAATTGCCACTTCCGACGAAATGTCGCCCATGGATGCGCGCCATGCGCTGAGCAAGCTGGCAGATGAAAAGGGCGGTGATGTCTATGTTGTGACATCCGATCAGACTCGGAAGAAAATTCATGCAACCGCTGATGTCTACAAGAAAAAATAGCAGAATAAAACCTCCTCATGCTGGAGGTTTTTTATTTGCGAAAACACCTGGTCTGAATATATCGAATATCATAATGATTAGGTTTTAAATTAAATTTACTTTTTAACTAAATATAGTGGTGCGCAGCGTAAATATATCTGCGCATCGTTTTTCGTTTTTCTACCGCAGTAATAGAGGAGTTTATATGGGCGTCATCTCACGAATGACGATGCGCGTCTTTGCCATCGTTTTATTTATCTTTGCCAGCGCTGGCGTGTTTGCAGGTCAGTTAATCCTTAAAAATACTTCATCATCACCGATAACCTGTACGGTTGACGGCTGGACCCGCGCGTCTGGCGGCAGCTTTGACTGGTTTATTAAGGTTGAACCGGGGCAGAGTTTTTATGTCGGGCAAAATACCAGCCGGCCAAATCCGCCGATCATTAACTGGGCGAACTGTAATAACCTGCAAACCCGCGCCATGACGCTGACGCCGAAAGGGCCGAACCAGACGCTGGTGCTCAATGGTCAGCAAACGCGGGTGCTTAATGTCTCGCTCTATTCGTACCTGCCGACATTGCCGACGGATAATTTTGAAAGCCTGGTCGCTTATGTGGTGAAAAGCTGGCAGGCACAGCACCCCGACGTGTTGCTCAATGCTGTGCTTAGCCAGGAGGTCAAGATTTATGACTTTACGAAGCTGCGTACCATTCTGGGAAACGACGGTTTTGATGTTGTCGAACTGGATGTGCTGTATCTGGGCTTCCTGGCAGATAACCAGCTTATCAACCCCGCGCAAATCAGCGGAGATGCGCCGTGGCCGGTGGCACTTGCCGGATCGACCTATAAAGGCCAGTTGTGGGGTATTCCCAGCTGGCTGTGCATGAATTTTATCTATGCGTTTGACAAGGCGATTACCCGGCAAAAGACGCTGGATAATTTACTGAGCTATATGAACTCGCTGCCCTCTGCGGTTCCGGCGCTGGCAGGGAGTTTTAATGGTCACTGGGCGGTGCCCTCCAACTACATCAATGCGTATGTGCAGCGCTATGGCCTGAATGCAATGCCGGAGGCTATGCAAATGCCGCCGGATAATGCAGTGATTTCGCAACTGGTGGCCTTATCAGACACCTGCCAGAAAAACGGTATCAATCAATGCACCAATGGCTATTTTTACAACGGGACCGGCGTTACGCCTGAGCAGGCGTTTGCCACCGGGCAGTCCAGCACCGAGATGGGATTTTCTGAACAATCGTTCTACGTGAACCTCTATAACCCGTCGCAAAGCGCCCCGTTGTATGTCATTCCGGTACCGTGGGGGCAAAACGCCCAACCGCTGCTGTTCCAGGATAGTTTCGTTTCCAGCGCGGCCACCTGTAAGCCGGGTAGCCAGTGCAGCCGCGACGCACAGGCATTCACCACCATGATGACCGGCGTGGCTATGAAAAATTATATTGTGCAGTCGCAGGATCTTCCTGCTGGCACGCCATGGCGCACGTTGCTGGTGGCCACCCAGCCTTTCTGGCAGCAGTCGCAGATTGTCAATAACGCCTATTACCAGCAACTGCGTCCGATATTTGATACGGCAGCACCGTTCCCGAACAATTTCACCGAATCCGTTCAAACGACAATGGATACCCAGATTTGCGCCGCGCTGAAAGCACAGCGCCCGCAATTTGACTGTGGCGACAGCGCGAAAACTTTGCTCGCGACCGGCCACGCGAAGACGCAGCCGCGTCCAACTTCAGGCGAAAGCAGGAGCAAACTATGAGTGTCGGCCCGGTTTCAGGAAATGGCATCGCGATAACGTTGCCACCAGGAAAAACGGTCTTCTGGACGGCAAATGTGCAGGCATCCTGGGCGCAATACGTTCAGGTAAGGGATTTTGCGAATAACCCGGTCTTTCAGGCCAATGGCGCGTCGACAGGCGGTCATTCACCGACGCAGATCGGCCAGGGAACGTTTGTGGCGTCCGGAACGGGTGCGTATACCGTCTACCTTGGCTACAACAATGGGCAATCCTGGTCGCAAGTGATGTGGGAGGAGATGACGCTCAATATCGGTAGCCAGATCTATTCCAGCAGCTTCAATTTTATTTCCGAAGATGGTGCCGACCAGGACTTTAACGACACCTGCCTGACATTAACCTGGTTTAACAGCATTGGCTGAGGAGAAGAACATGTCGCCAGGACCTGTTAGTGGCAATGGCATTGCTATCGTTATTCCGCCGGGTAAAGTCGTGTTTTGGTCGGTGCTGGTACAAAGCTCGGCAAACCAGTTTATTCAGCTGAAAGACAGCCTTTCCAACGTGATATTTACCGTGCAGGGCGCCAGCACCAGCGGCGGTACGCCAACGCAAATTGGCAGCGGTTTTTTTCAGGCGGATAATGTGGGGAATTATACTGTCTGGATCGGCACCAACAGCGGTCAGCGTTATTCAAACGTTCTCTGGACGCAGGATATTATTTCCCGCGGCGCGTCGGTCTTTTTCGGCAAATATATCTTTGCCAGCGAGGATTCAACCGACAAAGATTACAATGACTCCTTTTTCCAGTTGCAATGGTTTGAAAACGTAGGCTGAGGCGTTTTCCTTTCTGCAGGAGTGCTTCGGCGCTCCTGTTTCTCACCGAAACGGCTCATTTCCCTGATATGCCTTGATTTCCCTTGTTGGTTTGGCAAAATCATTTATCCATTTGGTGAATGCTTTCTCTCGCAATCTGTCTGTTTTGCGGGGGGTAGCGTGCCTGCGCAAATATATTTAAAGGGAAATAGCGATGTTATTCGTAGACAGGGGGCGTGTCGCCATTCCATCCGTGTTACTGCCTGGTGGTGCGGCAGAGGCGGAAAAAGAGAAAGCGGCGGTGTTTTATAAGCAGGCGCATCATTTGCAGAGTCGCTTTGAATTTAAGGTTTTCAGAAGCAAAGAGGTTAAAAGTGCGCTGTATGATCTCTTTCAGGGTAAGTGTGCGTGGTGTGAATCACGGATAAATTCAACGGCGTCCGGGGATATTTGCCATTACAGACCTAAGGGCGCTGTCGCAGAAAGCCGTAAACACCCAGGATACTGGTGGCTGGCAAGCCAGTGGGAAAATTTGCTGTTAAGTTGCCCCGCATGTAATCGGCCGCATCAATATAACGGTGTCATAGCGGGAAAGTCGAGCCGCTTTCCTCTTGAAGATGAAGCACAGCGCGCCTTTGAGCCTGGATGGGAAGAACGCGAAAAGCCGTTATTGTTGGATCCGACTTCTGATGATCCTGCCCGGCATTTTGTCTATGACTGGGAAGGAAACATCCTCAGTGAGACGCCAGAGGGGCAGATGACGATCACCATTATCGGGCTTAATCGCCCGGCATTGGTCGAGGCGCGAAGAAGTGCGCTGGCTATGGTTCGTAGTGTCCTGAATTTGCTTGCTACTGCCTCCAGCGTCGGCTCAGAAGAGCAGCGGATGTTTATACTTCGTCATCTGCAAGAGTTGACCGCTGATAATGCTGAGTATGCAGCGATAAAACGCCAGTTCATTTCGGCAGAGCTTAAAAAGATCGTACGCGATACTGGATACGATGCTTTCCATTGGTTGAAATCAACCCTGCCAGTTACAAAGAAAAGCGTGAGCGGTATATGGGAAAAACTCAGGGATTTTGAGTTAAAACAATCTGATTTCTCCTTACTTAACAGTCGGGGGATTGCTATTTCGCGGTCGCAAAGCCGAAAAATACAAAAAGTGACGATCACTAATTTTAAAGGCATTGATGAGTTAACGTTTAATGTCGCCAGTAACTGGCAAATGCTGTTGGGCGAAAATGGCGCGGGTAAAAGTTCGGTTTTGCAAGCCATCGCGCTCTGTTTGGGGGGCGCGGACAACTTCGCCAAAGTGGTGAACGAAAACGGTATCGATCCTAAAACCTGGATCAGGTCTAGACGGCAAAAAGCCACTATTGAAATCCAGGTGAGCGGTTTTGTTAAACCTCATTTTTTGCATATTTATCGTGACCGGGCTGTGTTTTTACGTGCTGCAAATAAATCAGCATTGGTCGACTATGCAAAAGGCAGCGCCACGGCGACCGGTGCAAAAGAGGCCAAAGATGTCCAGTTTGTTCTTCTTGGCTACGGCGCAACGCGTTTATTAAAACCTGCGCCGAAATTGTCGGAATTGCGTTTTCGTGAAGCAGGGCCAGTGCGCTATGCGCGCTTCGATAATTTGTTTGATCCGCTTTCGTTACTGATTTCCGCAGAGGAGTGGCTGTTAAAGCAGAAACGAGAGATCTTTGATCTCAGCGCGCGCGCGTTAAAAGATTTGTTAGGCCTGGATAACAACGACATTTTGGTCAAGCGAAATAACACCATTATGGTCGTTATGGATGACAAAAAACCTTTACCGCTGGCCGCGCTTAGCGATGGTTACAAGACGGTGATTGCCTTGTGTGTGGATATCCTCGCGATAGCAACGGAGTTTTGGGGCGATCCTGGCAGCGCCGAAGGCATCGTGCTGGTGGATGAACTGGATTGTCACCTGCATCCAACGTGGAAAATGCGCATTGTAAGCGCGTTAAAACGGGCATTCCCAGAAATGCAATTTATTTGCACCACCCATGATCCGCTCTGTTTACGTGGCCTGGGCGCTGGAGAGGTGTGTGTGATGCAGCGTGATGGTGAAAGTATCAACTTGCTGAGCGATTTGCCAAACCCGGCGGATTTCCGTGTGGAACAGTTATTAACCTCTGCATTTTTTGGCCTGAATAGTACGCAGGATCCGGAAAATGAGGCGATCTTCGATGAATATTATGCGTTGCTCGCTTTACCTGAAAAGGATCGAGAACAATTTCAGCGGCTTGAGCAATTAAAGACTGAGTTGAAGGAGCGACGCTATATTGGCGAGACGCCGCGCGAACAGCTGATGTTTGAAGCAGTCGATCATATTATTGCCGACAATAAACAGAAAGGCTTTTTGCAAATCCATGACATGAAGCAGGAAGCTATTAATACAGTCAGCAACCTCTGGCGAAACGCTTTAAATAAAAGGTTGCTAAAGAAATGATTAAAATAAATCGTAGCCAGGCAACGCCAAATATTCCGGTTTACGTGAGAGCGATGACTCGTGGTAGAAGCATTGGGCTTACTCAAGCGGTGCGGGAATATAATGAATCGATTGATTTTCACACTAATGCATCTCACTACCTCAATGAAGAGAAAATAACTGACAGTAAATTTAAGTTTAATGTTTATAAAGACAAAGAACTGGTTGCTGAACTGGGGAAAATATTTGGTAATAAGTGCGCCTATTGTGAAAGCTGCTTTGGTGCCGTCACACCAAAAGATATCGAACACTTCAGGCCGAAAAGTGAAATAAAAACTTATGGCGAAGCAATACTTCGTCCAGGCTATTACTGGCTGGCGACTGAGTGGCTCAATTTACTGGTGTCGTGCCCGGATTGTAACCGCCGACGAGAACATGAGGTTCCCGGTCAACCAGCAATGGTAAACCTTGGGAAGGATATACAGTTTCCGATAGCTGATGAAAATGCGCGTTTGCGTGTCCATACTTGCAGTGCCGTTCAAATTGCTAACGAAGAAGCGCAACGCCTGCTGATCAATCCCTGCATCGAAGACCCGGAAGATTACTTCACATACGACGACGAAGGGCTGATTCACCCCAGAAACGCCAGTGACATGAAAGCTATCTGTTCAATACATGTCTATGCCTTGCAGCGTAAGGCACTGGTCGAAGCAAGAAAAGCAACGCTGGTACGGTTACAGCGTCTCTTTTTTCATCTTCGCTTACCGATTCAGGAGTTAACGCAAATATCTGCCAGACATGTCAACAAACGGGCAATCAAACAAAACCAAATTACCGAGTTAATGAACGATGTTTTGGATATGTTTGAGCCGGAAAAACCTTACCTGGGGTTGCTTCGGGATTATATCCGTCGACATGCCGTGTCAGGTACTTATCTGAGCTATCGAACGGCTGGTATTCGCGTTGAGGATCTTCTGCGCTTACCCGTATCTCGCCCGCTTCCGGCGCCGCGTCTTAACCTGAATAATTTCAGAAGCATGAGCTCAAGAATCCCCATTGGGTTGCGGTTGAGATAAATTAAGTATTTAATTTCAATTGGTTAGTTTTTATTTATGCCCTGATGGCATTTATTTGCATTTTCCTGGCAATATTTTTACCGCTCATCCGTCTACTTCATCACAAGCAATTATTCACTAACCTGATGGAGTAGAAAAAAGATGAGAGATTTTGATATGCATGAGCACAGACACGGACACCGTCACGGCTTTGGTCGGCATCGCATGGTGAAGCCGTTGATCATAGGTGTGGTGGTATTCGTCGCGTTGGGTCTGCTGGTGATGTCGTTGTGGAACGCGCTGTTACCGGCCATTCTTGGCGTAAAAAGCATTGGGTTCTGGCAGGCGCTGGGGCTGTTAGTGCTGAGCCGCATTCTGTTTGGCGGGCTGGGATTCCACGGGGGAATGTTTGGTATGGCGCGTCGGCGTATGCACGAACGCTGGATGCAAATGACGCCGGAGCAGCGTGAAGCTTTTATCCAGCAGCGCCGCGAAGGGTTTGGTCGCCGCGATCGCTGCGGCTGGCGTGGTCGTTGGGATGAAAGGGCGGATGATCGTCATCAGCCTGATGAGAGCAGCGCAAAAAAACCGGACGCTGAGTGAGCACGGTGGAAACCATGGACGGCGAGTCTTTGCTGGTTAACGCGCTGAATGCCTGCCGCTCACGCCTGAAAGCCTTTATTCGTGGGCGCACAGCAGTGCGTGATGACGCCGACGACATTTTGCAGGAAGTGACTTATCAGCTGATGAATGTGGAACAACCGGTGGAGAATGTTGCCGCCTGGTTGTTCCGCGCCGCGCGTAATGAAATGACGGATCGCGCGCGTAAAAAACGTGAACTGCCGTTGTCCGGTTTTTTCAACGGTGGTGACGATGAAAGCGATTTTGCGGAAGATGAGTTGGCCGAAACGCTGTTTGGCGTGCCGCAAACGCCGGAAGAGGCGTATCTGCGCGAGCTGTTATGGCAAGAACTGGAAAGCGCGCTGGCGGAACTTCCGTCCGCCCAGCGCGAGGTGTTCGAAAAAACCGAGCTTGAAGGCTTGAGTTACAAGGTGCTGGTGGAGGAGACTGGCGTCAGCATACAGGCGCTGTTATCCCGTAAGCACAAGGCGGTGCTCTATCTGCGCAGTGTTTATGACGCGCTGACTGACGATACTTGAGGTTCTGACGGACGGAAATCACCCGCTTTTACTCTCTTTTTTCCGAAATACTAAACAGCTTATTCAATGGTGTGGTGGCAAAATGGCGATAAAGAATGTCTAACTCATCTTTAATGCGCGGATGGCGTTCTATCCGATCTATTATATTCATGAGTGCTAATGATGTCATTTGGATAGTTAATATAAGAAATATAGTGCGTAATTTCATACATAAGCCCAAGACTTTCGGTAAGGGTGTTAATAAACGAATTGAGTGTTTCTTCTTGATTGCTTGCCAGAGACCAGCGGCTTAATAGATCCATGCTTGTGTTTATATTGGCTATTTCCGCATATAGCGCAGTGATTTCCTCAAGAGAGTTTTCTGCGCTATCAATTACTTTTTGATAATGCACCCGATGGGGATCGTCAGTTTGTGTGGAAACATCAAACCTACGTACATCTAAAAGAACTTTTAATGAAAGGGAATTGTATTTTTTATACGCATTATCAATATCATCCATCAGAATAGATGCACGATTGAATCCTTCCGCATGGGTTTTATCGTTAAAGAAACTCTTTGCATTTTTAGCAACAAAAATCGTAACAAAAGCAATGAACAGATTTGTTATCCAGCTTAACCAATCCGGCCATGAGCCAAAGTCCGGGCTTGAATAGTTATAAACCAAAGCAAGCAGTTTAAAGCCTAGAATGATAATAATCAGTAGCGGTGCAGCACAAAGCGTATAAAAAACAATATTGTCAAGATGCGCTAATTTTGATTTCACAGCTCCATTCCTTTTTTATTCATTATCAATGGCAGGACATGCGCCATGACGCATGCCCTGGCTGATTCCTGCTTAACCACCCCAGCGGCTCTTCAAATAATTCACCGCTTGCTGAGTTTGCGGCTGTTCCAGATAACTTTCGCGGAACAAAATCGTGCCGTTAATTTGCGGCAGCGATTCGTTTAAATCGAGCTGTTTTTTCAGTTCGGGCACACCACCGTTGACGGTCCAGTCGGGCTCATTCTTCGAATATTCCCCCACCTTATACAGCGCTACGCCGATGTAGAGACGTGTTTTTGTCGGTTTCACGACATCCGCCCACCATTTTACCAGCACATCGTAACGCGCCGCATCGCGCGCGAATGGCCAGTAGATTTGCGGGGCAATGTAATCCAGTAACCCTTGTTGTACCCAGCGGCGCGTGTCGGCAAACGACTCGTCATACGCTGCCGCGCCACGCGTGTCCGAACCGGCGGCATCAAATGAGCGGTTACGCCAGACTCCCGCCGGGCTCACGCCGAATTCGACATTGGGATTGAGTTGGCGAATGGTGCGTGAAACCTGCTCAATCAACTGCTGCGTATTGTTGCGCCGCCAGTCCGCTTTTGAACTGAACGCCTGGCCATATTGCCGGTAAGTCTGGCTGTCATTCAGCGCAGAACCAGGCGTTTCAGAGTAGAAGTAGTCGTCAAACTGCACGCCATCGACCGGATAGCGAGCCACCACCTCTGCAACGATGCTGGTTATCCAGTCGCGCACTTCCGGAATACCGGGATCGAGCACAAAACGGTCACCCGCCGTGCGGATCCAGTCACGATGCAGCACAAAAATGCTGGCCGGATGCAGGGATAAGGTGCGGTTAAGCTCCGCTGTGGTCGACGGTTTGGTATTAACTGAAACGCGGTAGGGGTTAAACCACGCGTGCACTTTCATGCCGCGCTTGTGGGCTTCATCGAGAATAAACTGCAGCGGATCGTAACCCGGATCCTGCCCAATGGTGCCGGTCAGCATATCTGACCAGGGTAAAATCTTTGACGGCCATAGCGCGGTGCCGTCGGGTTTGACCTGGAAAAAGACGGTATTGATGCCGAGGCTTTTTAGCTTATCCAGCTTGTTTCTCAGCGCCTCTTGCTGCTGGCTAACGCGTAACGAGGCACTCATGTTCACCGAATTTACTGGTGGCCAGTCGAGACGCGACACGGTTGCCAGCCAGATACCGCGCACGGGTTGTGTATTTTTTGCAGGCGTCGTTGCGAGTGGGTGTTTCGCCACCGGCGGCAACGGCGTGACGAGAGATTTCGGCGCTTTAGAGGCGCAACTGGCGAGTAAAAGCGCAGTGGCAATAAGCACGCCTGACGTTTTTAATGACATCTGAAAATTAGCTCTTAGGCGTTCGACCACTTGTCCACGGGTTAAACGCAGGTTCGTCTGATTTGGCCGGGGCGCACTCTTCCAGTGATTCGAGATACAGCGCCTCAACTTCCGCGCGCGCCCAGGGCGTGCGTCGCAAAAATTTCAAACTGGATTTAACGCTTGGATCGTTTTTAAAGCAATTGATATTGATGCGTTTGCCGAGTTCTTGCCAACCGTAGCGGGAGACCAGCGCGTTAACCTGCATTTCAAGCGTCACGCCATGCAAAGGATCTTTTGAAATATGAGCGGCCATGTGAAGTCCGGTTTTCGGGAAAAGTTTTGCGGAAGGTTACAAGAAAGCCCGCTGAGCGTCACGGGCTTTGCGCCGCTGAACGTTAGCGTCCAGACAGGCAAGGGCGACTTTCTGCGGATCACGGTTGTTCCGGTCCTCCAGTAAGGCGGAATTTCAGCGCGGCGGTATTACGGGAAAAGGGAGGAAGTCATGGTTAATGTGCTGGCAGAAACGCTGCCAGCACTCACCGGGGGGTAACCGCCGTTATTCTAACAGGTTACGGTGTAACGTCTTGACTGCGCTGTCAGCGCATTCAGCAGGGAGCAGGAAGCAAAGATTATGGCTGGAGGCACCGTGGCAAATCATCCGCACGGAATGGTTTTCCAGTTCGGCGAACACCTCTTTGCACACCGCCGGTGCCTGCGAGAGCGTATTACCAATAAGCGAAACTAGCGCCAGCCCGGTTTCGATTTCGACATGGCAGTGCGACGACAGTTCGGTAAGTAGCGCGGTAGTCAGCGTGTCCGCTTCACCTGACGTCGAGCCGGTGGAGTTGAGGATAAGTGCAATGCTGGCTTCCGAGGTGGTCACCAGGTCCATCGCTACATCATGACGCGACAAAATGTTGAACATCTCGGCTAAAAAGCGGTGAGCGGGTTGCGCATTGACGCTGGATAATTTCAACAGCGTTTGCTGGCGACGAATGGCCAGCGCACGGTAACGCGGCGGTTCGTGCGTGTCGCGGCACACCAGCGTTCCGCCTGCGCGCGGCTGAGTGCTTGAACCGACAAAGACCGGAATATTTTTACGCATCGCCGGTAGCAGGGTGGCCGGATGCAAAACTTTCGCGCCAAAGGTCGCCATTTCACTGGCTTCAGAGAATGAGAGCGTATCAATGCGTTTCGCCTGGGGGACGATTCGGGGATCGGTAGTATAAATCCCGGCGACATCGGTCCAGATATCCACTCGCGCTGCCTGCAACGCTTCCGCCAGCAATGAAGCGGTGTAATCACTGCCGCCTCGGCCCAGCGTGGTGGTTTGCCCCGCCGCGTCGCTGCCAATAAAGCCTTGCGTGATCACCAGCGACTGCGTAATGCGCGGGCGTAAATGCTTTTCCACCCGTTCTGCAATCTCGCTTATAACGGGTACCGCGCAGCCGAACGTGTCGTTCGTGCGGATCACTTTGCGTGCGTCAAACCACTGCGTTTCCACGTCGCGTTCGCGCAGAACCTCCACAAACAGCAGGGAGGACATCAGCTCCCCGTGGCTCACCAGTTCATCGCACAGCGCGTCTGACCGGGAATCAACGGCCATGGCCGCAAGGTGGCTGATATTGTCGAGCAGGCGGTCGATCTCCTGGCCGATGGCTTCTGGCTGTTTCAGGCGTGAAATAATGTTGTATTGCAGGGTGCGCAGGGTGTCGATCTTATCTTGTCGAACGCTGCTTTCCAGCCCGCCAGAGAGTTCAACTAACAGGTTGGTGACGCCTGCGGAGGCAGACAAAACAACCAGACGAACATCTTTATCAGCAAGGACAATGGTGGCGCTGCGGCTCATCGCGTCAAAATCGGCGACACTGGTTCCGCCAAATTTGGCAACGATGGTGTGTGGATAAATGCGAGTCATAACAATCTCATATCAGGGCGCCATAATTTTATGGCATGAAAATTTTCATTCTCGGCATAAGGGAAGAACGCTTCGCCTTACGAAATGTCCGCCCGCGAACATTTCTTTTTACAACCCAGGATTCTGCTCCCGTTGTCGATAACCTGTATTGCCTCTCACGAGTTACCGGGTGTGATGCGCATTAATGGTTAAATAGATGCTTCCTTTTTTCGGTTTAGGGATTTTTATCGCGGGCATAGTAAGTGATTTAACTCGCTGAATCGATATTTTCCTCAGTATTTGCCATAAACCAATGGAAAATATCATGATTTATTCAGTGGTTGCTGGCGAAGTTTGGCTTAAATAACGTTCTAATAACATAAAAAGAGCATAAATATTAAAAATCGAGTCTTATCATCGCGTTGTTCGCAATACCGCCTGGAATATTCTTGTAACAGAATTGGTTACAATTCATGCTGAGCAATCCCCGCGCATAAATAATTTTTGTCATTGATTTTTAAAGAAAATGACATAAACAGCCAGGCAAAATAAAAGATTGAGTCCGCTGCTGAAAACACATATATTAGCCGCGTTTTTTACAAGCCCCCTTAAACCCTTATTCAACCCGGTGTTAAATCAACCCAGGTTGTAGGAGAGATATGATGACGGATAAAGTCCGTATTGATTCTTTGAGTGCTAATTCATTCCCGCAAAGCAATGAGACCTTTTTAGCAAGACAGGCCGAATTTGAATCCAATGTCAGAAGCTATCCGCGCAAATTGCCGTTAGCGATTGCCAAAGCGCAGGGCGTCTGGATCACCGATGTTGAGAATAATCAATACCTTGACTGCCTTGCAGGCGCCGGTACTCTGGCGCTGGGCCATAATCATCCTGATGTGATTCAAAGCATCCAAAGTGTCATTACCAGTGGCTTACCGTTACATACGCTCGACCTGACCACGCCGTTAAAAGATGAGTTTTCAGAATATCTGCTCTCTTTGCTGCCGGGTCAGGGCAAAGAATATTGCCTGCAATTCACCGGGCCTTCCGGCGCGGATGCCGTGGAAGCGGCGCTGAAGCTGGCGAAAAAAGTGACCGGTCGTTCCGGGATTATCAGCTTCTCTGGCGGTTATCACGGTATGACGCACGGCGCGCTTTCCGTGACGGGCAACCTGTCGCCGAAAGAAGCGGTAAACGGCATGATGCCGGAAGTGCAGTTTATGCCTTACCCGCACCAGTATCGTTGCCCGCTGGGCATCGGTGGCGAAGCCGGTGTCAAAGCGCTGACTTACTACTTCGAAAACCTGATCAACGACGTTGAAAGCGGCGTACGTAAACCGGCTGCCGTGATTCTGGAAGCGGTGCAGGGCGAAGGCGGCGTGAACCCGGCGCCAATCGAGTGGCTGCAGCGCATCCGTAAAGTGACCCAGGAACACGGCATTATGCTGATCCTGGACGAAGTGCAGGCTGGTTTCGCCCGTACTGGCAAACTGTTCGCCTTCGAACATGCCGGTATCGAGCCGGATATCATTGTGATGTCCAAAGCGGTCGGTGGCGGTTTGCCGCTGGCGGTACTGGGCATCAAAAAACAGTTCGACGCCTGGGCGCCGGGCCACCATACCGGTACCTTCCGTGGTAACCAACTGGCGATGGCAACAGGCCTCACTACGCTGAAGATCCTCAAAGAAGATCGCATCGCCGATAAAGTGGCAGAGCAGGGTGAATGGCTGAAAGGCAAGCTGGCTGAAATGCAAAAACGTTTCCCGGTTATCGGCCATATTCGCGGCCTGGGCCTGATGATCGGTATTGAGATCGTTAAGCCGTACGAAGCTCAGGATCACATGGGTTGCTACCCGGCAGACGGCGAGCTTTCTGCACTGTTGCAGAAAAAATGCTTCGAATCGGGTCTGATCCTGGAGCGCGGCGGCCGTGGGGGTTGCGTACTGCGTCTGCTGCCTTCGCTGCTTATCAGCAATGCAGAGCTGGAAATTTTCCTCGATAAATTTGAAAACGCGCTGCTGAGTGCTGGCGTGAAGCCTGTTTAATCGGAGTAAGTGAGCGAATGTCTGATTTAAATCCGATTCTTTCGGGTTCCGCGCAGAGTATTGCTGCCTATCAGGAAGCGATTGAGCAGAGCACGCAAGCGGTTGTGCAGTGGCTCAAGCAACCTGAAATGTATCAGGGCAAAACCGTCGCGGAATTACGTGAGCGCATCAATTTAGAGTTCACCTCTCAGGGCCTGGGTAACCAGGCCGCTATTGAGCGCGCTGTTGAGTATTTCCTTAAAGACAGCTTGTCCGTGCATCACCCGCAGTGCGTGGCGCATCTGCACTGCCCGAGCCTGGTGATTAGCCAGGCGGCGGAAGTGCTGATTAACGCCACGAACCAGAGCATGGATTCGTGGGATCAGAGCCCGTCGGCGACCATCATCGAGATGAAACTCATCGAATGGCTGCGCGCACAGGTGGGTTATCCGGCCGGTGACGCAGGTGTGTTTACCAGCGGCGGCACGCAGAGCAATCTGATGGGCTTGATGCTGGCGCGCGATGCCTTTTTTGCACGCCAGGGCCACTCCGTTCAGCAGCACGGCTTAACCGGTAATCTCAGCAAAATTAAAGTGTTATGTTCTGAAAATGCACACTTTTCGGTGCAGAAGAACATGGCGCTGATGGGGCTGGGTTACCAGTCCGTGACGCTGGTGAAAACGGATGCGTTCTCGCGCATGGATCTGAACGATCTGACGCAGAAACTTGGCGAAGCGAAAGCCAACGGTGAGCAGGTAATGGCGATTGTTGCTACCGCCGGCACCACCGATGCGGGCGCGATTGATCCGTTAGCGGAAATCGCCGCGCTGGCCGCTGAACAGCAGATTTGGGTTCACGTTGATGCGGCCTGGGGCGGCGCGTTGCTGCTCTCTGAGAAGTATCGCCATTTCCTCAATGGGCTTGAGCTGGCTGATTCCGTGACCCTGGATTTCCATAAGCAATTCTTCCAGACCATCAGCTGTGGCGCGTTCCTGCTGAAAGATGCGCACCATTATCAGTTGATGCGTTACCAGGCGGCTTACCTGAACTCTGACTTTGACGAAGAGCAGGGCGTACCAAACCTGGTGTCGAAATCCTTGCAGACAACGCGCCGTTTCGATGCGCTGAAGTTGTGGATGGGTCTTGAAGCGCTGGGTAAAAAGCAGTACGCCGAAATTATTGACAACGGCGTCACGCTGGCGCAACAGGTGGCGCAATTTGTTGGCGAGCAGCCGCAGCTGGAACTGGTGATGCAGCCGCAACTGGCCAGCGTATTGTTCCGTTTCCGCCCGGAAAAGGGTGATACGGCAAGTGTTGCGTTGCTGAACCAGCGTATCGGTGATGCGCTGTTGGCCTCCGGGAGCGCGAACGTTGGTGTAACGGAAGCGGACGGGGTGACCTGCCTGAAACTGACGTTGCTGAACCCGACCGTTTGCCTGGAGGACGTCAAAGTTCTGCTGGCAAGTGTGGTTGCCTGTGGTCAGCAGTTACAGAACGCCTGATTTGCGTCGTAAATAAAAAAAAGCCGACAGCAGCGATGTTGTCGGCTTTTTTATTGTCTGTATTCGCGTCTCGGATGTTACCGACCAGCGTGCCGATGTTGAGCTTGCGGTTGATGCGCAAACACAGGTGAATATTACCGGTACGGTTTATGACTGCGTGTCGGGCAAGAACAGCCTATGAACGGAGAAGGTTATGGATCGGAAGTACGATGCAGAAGAGGCTGTGCGCTGGATAGATAGCTCAGCCCGGCTGGGTTGGTCATGGGTCATTAGTTCATACTTCATTTAACATAATATACATTATGCGAACTAACATGACATTGGATAGAATCCAGCGGATTGCCATCATGATTGCCCCCGGTCATTTATCGATGATTTTCTTGCCTTCGTGCTTATACACCATTCATTCCGCCATGGGCGTTCCCTGATGAAAATGCATCTGCCATCGGCTTGGTGTTGTTTTACACGCCACCCACAACGATGTCCGCAATGTTTGCTTCGTATTCTGTCCTTGTCCGTTAAGGATAAAACTTCGATACGTCAACAACGCATAACCATTGTTGTGCATCGACAATGCAAAATCATCTGACGCGATCGGTTCAGCGGCCTCATTTGCCAGCGCAGCGATCACTTGTTCTCTGCTGTATCGTCTGCCTGATCGACCAATCTCAAAAAAATCATGATGTAAAAGTCTCTCAACAACTTCGGGCTGGCACCGAATTTCAGGGTCATGAAGCTGCTGTTCATATCTCACTAGCATCGCCAGTAACTCATCTTCTTTGTTCATCATCTTCCTTCCGGCCTGTTTACATCACACATTTTTGAATGTATCGCTACGTACAAATTTTATTCAGATTATTCTTAATTGATTACAAAGTTGTGCCCTTTACTCTTAAATTCTCAACGACATAAGAACATTCGCACATGGAGAGATTGAATGACATTCCCTGGACAGCTTTCAAACGACCTCCCCGATTTTTTTTGCATTTATCGGCAGTGCGATTTCAGGCACCATTCGAAACCCGCAGAATATAACGCAATCCGGTAAATATATTTTTGGTTTAATTCAGTCATTCTCATTTACAGGAAGTCATTGACCCGGCAATGATGAAATATATAAGAAAAAGCCTTGCGTTAAGTAATATTATCGCAAAGAAAATAGCGACTAACGATCCACAACAACTTGAGTTGCTAAAGGATCGGCTAAAAACTCGGTTTGGCGTGCCTGTCGGTATGCATATGACTGGTATTCCTTTAGGTATCAGTATGATACTTGCTGTTTTCTGCTACGCCATGCCGCAAGTATCTCTGTGGATGATTATTTTTAACTGGTTATCCATACCTGAATATAAAGTGCTGGTCGGCGTTTTCTTTGCGGCTGCTGTTTATTGTGTACTGATTATGACCACAATGTTGCTTACCGCTCGAGGTTCTCTGTCGGGGCTGAAATCGCACCTGTTTTTCATTATGCTGACGGGTGCAATAGCTATTTTTTATTTTATCTCCGCCTTTTTCTCACTTTTATTCGGCTCGGTGGATAATTATACCCCGCAGATAACATCACTCCTCGGGTTAATCTTCTTTTTGCTGAATGTTAAATGGATAAATTCCTCTCTGTTTTATCGGTCAATCGCGCTGTCGTTACATAATCGGGTCTGGCGAAAACAGTTAAAAATAGAGGCTCGACAAGCGCAAATGCTCAAACGTTAATAACATCCGCCGGGGGAAATGTTTACTTCCCCTTCTCATCCGGTATTAAACGCCGACACACTCCCAGCATAAACTGGCGCAACCAGCGATGCGCGGGATCGACTTCTGAACGCGGATGCCACAATTGAGATACGGTAATGGCACGCGTTTTTACCGGCAGCTCAAACATTGCCACTCCCTGCCTGGCCGCAGGGTTGAGAAGAAATGAGGCCGGGATAAGTGCGATAAGATCGGACGCACGCGCCACGGCTAACGCCGCAGGGAAACCCGGTACCACGGCGGCGATTTTCCTGCGCACGCCCTGCTCTGCCAGCCCTTCATCAACCGGGCCGCTTGTTAACCCACGACGTGATGCCACGACATGGCCCCAGGCGACATACTCGTTGATCGTCACCTCATTACGTTGCGCCAGCGGATGCGTATCTCTGACGACGCCCACAAAGCGATCCCGGAACAGTGCCTGTACGCGAATTTCTGGCCCCATTTCGCTCAGTACGCCAATTTCCAGATCGACCCGTCCTTCCCGCAAAGCACTGGAGCCTTTCTCCGGCTTTGGCGTAAACCGCAACATTACGCCTGGCGCAACAGCCGCCATTTCTGCAATCAGCATTGGGCCGAATGCTTCAACAAAACCATCGTTGGCACGCAGGGTAAATATCTGCTCCAGCGAGGCAATATTGAGCTCGGGCTGCGCGGGTCGCAGCAACGCCCGCGCCTCGAAAACAGCGTTCTGCGTACGCGCCCGAAGCGTTTCTGCATAAGGCGTCAGCACCATATTGCGCCCGGCGCGCACTAATAACGGGTCGCCAGTGGTTTCCCGCAGACGGCTAAGTGTTCGGCTCATCGCCGAGGCACTCAAACCAAGCCGCCGCGCTGCTGCCGCCACACTGCGCTCGGCAATCAGCACATCCAGTGCAACTAACAAATTCAGATCGGGTTCATTCATCGGTTTGCATCCGTAACAGAAGGATCAGATATGGCGTTTACTGCAATGTATTAATGCAAATGCTGCGCCTTCCGCCATATATCCCGCGAAATTATAGTTACCGCAAGCACAAAATCAGCAGAGGTTATTTATGACACTATTTTTGGATAAACCCGGCGATGAAGGATTGCCTGGGCGCGAGCGGTTGCTGGCCATGATTGCGGTGATGACCAGTACCACAATGGCGGTGTTTGATGGCTCGATGGTGAATATCGCCTTGCCACAAATTGCGCGGGCATTAGATGTCACCGCCGCAGAAGCTGTTTGGGTGGCGAATGGCTATCTGCTCTCCGCCGCTATGACACTGGCGATCTTCGCCGCATTAGCTGCGCATATTGGCTTTCGCCGATTATTCGCTGCCGGGTTGAGCCTCTTCACGCTGGCGTCGCTGGGCTGCGCGCTGTCGCAATCGCTGGAAACACTGGTCGCAATGCGTATTCTGCAAGGGATTGGCGGGGCGGCAACACTCAGCATTGCACCGGCGATTTTACGCTCGGTCTTTCCCAATCGGTTGCTGGGGCGAATCCTCGGAATGAACGCGCTGCTAATCGCTTCGAGTACCGCTATCGCGCCGGTGCTGGGCGGCACCCTGCTGGCAACGTTAAGCTGGCAATGGCTTTTCGCCATTAACCTCCCGCTTGGCATCCTTGCCCTGCGCTTCACATTACGGGTGATACCGGCTGCAACATCTGCGCTGCGCGGGGCATTTGATACGCCAGGTGCGCTGCTTTCGGCTCTTATGCTGGGCTCGGTAGTAATGGCATCGAGCGCCAGATCAGGGCTAACTGCCTTGAGTTACGGGCTTGTTGGGGGGGCTGCAGGGGCATTGTTTGTTTTGCGTCAGCGCCAGGCATTGCAGCCGCTGATGCCGCTGACGCTTTTTGCCTCGCCGCGTTTTTCGCTGGCGGCACTGACATCGCTGGCCTCTTTTGTCAGCCAGGGGATGACGTTTGTCGCCCTGCCGTTCTTGTTTCAGAGCGTATATGGTTACAGCGCATTGACCTCGGCGCTGCTATTCACCGCCTGGCCTGTGGGTATCATGCTGGTTGCGCCCCATGCCGGGCGGTTTGCTGACCGCTATGCACCTTCCTTAATTGCCACCGTCGGTCTGTGTCTTTTTGCGGTGGGATTAATGTTGCTGGCGCGATTACCGCATGATCCGCCGGTGTGGGACATCAGCCTGCGCAGCCTGATCTGCGGTATTGGCTTCGGTTGTTTCCAGAGCCCGAACAATAAAGAGATGATGGCGAACGCCTCAAGGGAGCATAGCGGTTATGCGTCCGGCGTACTGGCGATTATGCGCACGTTCGGCCAGTGTCTTGGCGCGGCGCTGCTTGGCGGGATACTTGCGCTCTATGCACCTTCCGGCAATGTGGAACAGGAGGCTTTTGCTGTCCGGCTTGGCTTAGGGCTGGCCGCTGGCGCGACGCTTCTTGCGATCCTCTTTAGCCTGAGCCGCATCCGGCAGATATCTGCACCGCCGCTTTAGCGAGCGCGCTGTGCCAGCCAGACAGTATGCCCGGCGCAGTGCGGATCTTCCTGAATCATGTCGATAACCCCGAAACCGTGATTTGCTAATAACGCACGATACTCGTCGGGAGCGAGGCTGGCATGAAACAACGGTTCGCCGGCAAACTGCCCCATTGCGATCCCGTGGTCGGTTCCGCTGGTGAACATTAACGCGCTGCCCACATGGCTGTGTTCGGCAAAGC
The DNA here is from genome assembly GCF_000300455.3 of Kosakonia sacchari SP1. NCBI lineage: Bacteria > Pseudomonadati > Pseudomonadota > Gammaproteobacteria > Enterobacterales > Enterobacteriaceae > Kosakonia > Kosakonia sacchari. The sequence continues at coordinate 2,496,759 of NZ_CP007215.2, read as the reverse complement.
GATCGAACATGCTGCGTTGATCTTCATGGGTCAGATGAAAAAAGCTGTCCCAGGCCAGAAGCCCATCGAAGGTTTCGCCGAGCGACAGCTTGCGCATATCCTGCTGGATCCAGCGTTGAGCGGGAAACTGCTGACGCGCACGCTCCAGCATTGCGCTTGCGCCATCAACGCCGGTGAGTTGAAAGCCCTGGTGGATAAACCAGCCCGCAATCGGCTGCCCGTTACCGCACCCGACATCGACAATGCTGCCAGCATCAGGAAGCAGGCTGGTGAATTTTTCCAGCCAGCGTTGTTCAAACAACGACTGCGAGCGCTGCTCAGCAAAGGTTTGAGCGTGGCGTTGATAGATCGAAAGAATATGTTGTGCGGCACTGTTGCTCATGTTTGTCTCGCTTAGATCCAGGAATGGACACGAACCGCTCTGGCGTGAAGCAAAATAACTGCGCTATTCCAGCATGCCTTTGAGCTTTGCCAGTAAATACGCGGTGACTGACGTGGCATCGCTGATCTCTCCTTCACAAATCAACGACTCAAATTCTTTCAGGGTAATTTTGCGCGTCGTCAGACCAAACTCTTCAGGATCCAGTTCCTGCTGCTGATGTTCCAACGCTTCAGCGAGGAAAATATGGTAACCCTGGCTGGAGTAGCCCTGTGCCAGTTTCTGATACCCAACATGGCGTATCTTTCCCGCCACCAGCCCGGTTTCCTCGCGCAGTTCACCGGCTGCCACACGCAGAGGATCCGCCTGCGGCGCGCATTCCCATGCGCCTTGCGGCAGCTCAACGGTGTGCTTGCCCAGTGGATAGCGGAACTGCTCAACCACATACAGGCTGTCACCTTCGCGGGCGATAATCACGACAAAATCGGCTTTCTCAACAACGGAGTAAATACCTTCGTTACCATCTGCCCGCAGGATTTTGTCTTCGCGCAGACGCATCCATTTGTTGCGGTACACTTCGGTTGTGGCAAGCGTTTTAATCGCCGACATCACGGCTCTCCCTGTTGGATTTCAGACGTGAAGAGTAGCATGCGAAGAGATTAAACGCGTGGATCTATTGGGCGGGGAAATGGGTTTCAGAGGAATCGGCGGTGAAGAAATAAAGGGGATATTAAAATTAATATCCCCTTTGCGATATCAGCTTATGGCACGCCATCGCAATTACAGGCTGCGCCGCCCTCGCCCGCCTGGCACAGGATCTGGCACATGCAATTCCAGTCCATTTCGCCATTCACCTCACATTCAGTTTGGCTGGCGGCGAAGACATTCATTGATAAACCAAATAATAAAATGGAAAGTAATGCGCGGATTTTCATAAAAAGTCCCTTTCTGTGTTGAAGAATAAAATAAAGCCACGCGATAGCGCAGCGTTAATATTATAGGAGGATGTTTTATGATTAAGTGTTAAGTAACTTGTTTATTTTAATAGGAATTTTCTTTTCATTAATCCATTCAGTGAATAAGCGCTCTTTATTTATCAACGGCGAAATTATATTCCATTTCAATACAGCGCAAATCCGCGCGCGCCAGCGCAGAGGGGTAAAGACTTTCCCGTAATATGACAAACCCCAGCTTTTGGTAAAACGTACAGGCATTAGGTGTTGATGCCAACGTGAGGCGTACCAAACCTCGCTTTGTGGCTTCCTGCTTAATCGCCTCTATTATCTGCGTCGCCAGTCCCTTTCCTTCCCACTCCGGCAACGTGAAAATGGCCTCCACGCTGGCATGAGTTACATCGAGAAAACCCGTGGCAACCGGCTGATCATTTGCCGTGGTTGCAACATAAAACGGGTTGTTGGTAATCATCGTACGCTGGCTATCCGGCATTTTATCCGGTGTCCAGGCGGCGATAACCTTGTCCTCATAAACGCCTTTGCAACCGTGGCGAATAGCCTGATTACGAATCTGCCAAATCACTTCAGCTTCGTCAGGGCGTGCCCGTCTGATCGTCATTTTGCCTCCCATTAATGCCAACATTCTGCCTAAGATTATTCTTATTTTTGCTCTCTGGCGCCGTCAACGAACCGCCTTTGTGAAGGGTTAACGGTGCGATATATAAATTAACAAGCGGTTAAAATACATGCAACATTCAGTGATTTATCACAAATTTCATTCGAAAGTTATGCGTCAGTAGTTACCCGTTTTACCGGGCGTATCTTCTCCAGACGCCAGCATAAAAAGCCTACTGGATATAAGGAAAAGATCAGTCATTTCATCCAGTTAATTTTTATGTTATCAGTATCTGCCTGCATAGCTTACGGCCTGCTTTCTGGCACGTGCCCCTACCGAGGCTGAAAGATAATGGAACCTCTCGTATATGTTGTCGATGATGATGATGCCGTCAGACGATCAATTGTCCGGCTACTGGCAGCAGAAGGTTACCGCGCCATTGATTTCGCCTCTGCGGAATCATTTCTTACTCACCCGCTGGTTTCCGTACCCTCTTGTTTGATTCTCGATTTGAATATGCCGGTTGCGGACGGCTTCGATGTCGCCAGCGCATTAAAAGATCGCGGACGCGAACTGCCGATAATCTTTCTGACCGGCTACGGCACCATTCCGCTGACCGTACGGGCAATGAAAGCCGGGGCGCGCGAATTCTTAACGAAGCCGGTAGAGTCCGAACGTCTGCTGTCGGCGGTCGCTGATGCGCTGACGGTTGCGGCGCAAGATTTCGAGCAACAACAGGAAAATTTTGCGCTCAAGCAACGTCATTTATCCCTGACGCCGCGTGAGCAGGAAGTGTTTGAGTTAGCCATCAGTGGGTTGCTTAACAAGCAGATTGCGGCAGAACTGGGCGTCAGCGAAATCACCGTAAAAGTCCATCGCCGCCGGGTGATGGAAAAAATGCAGGCCCGCTCGCTGGCGGATCTGGTGCATGCCGCAAGCCACCTGCATATCGCCAAATCCCGCAGCCGCTAATCCGCTGCCACCGGCAAGGTAAAAGCAAATACGCTGCCAAACGGCAGCCTGGATTTCGCCGTTAGCTTGCCTTTATGCCGCTCGATAATCGCATAACTGATGGTCAATCCCATGCCCATGCCCTGCGATTTGGTGGTATAGAACGACTCAAACAGCCGCCCCTGTACCTCGGCACTCATTCCGCTACCGGTATCGGCAATCTGGCAAATCACCTCGTGTGGATTTTGGGTCAGCGTTGAGAGCGTTAACACTCGCGGGCGCGAGTCGATATCCGCCATCGCTTCAACGGCATTCATCACCAGGTTAAGCAGCACCTGCTGGATCTGCACGCTATCGCCATAAATAAAGCTGTTATGCGCCTCCAGCGCGTACTCAACAGCTATCTGCCGCCGCGCCAGCTCGCTGCGCGAAAGCGTCATGATATGACGCAGCAAGAAATGCAGATCGATGCGCTCGAACACCGGCTCCTGCCTGCGTGTCAGAGATTGCAGGCTACGGATCACCTCTCCGGCGCGTTGCCCTTCGCTGATAATCTCCTCCAGCCCGACACGCACATTATCGACCGGGATCGGCGAGCGATTAAGCCAGCGCAGGCTGGCACCGGCATTGGAGACAATCGACATCAGCGGCTGGTTAATTTCATGGGCAATCGACGAGGTTAACTGCCCGACAGTCGTGGCGCGCGACACCCGCGCCAGCTCGGCTTGGGCGACGCGCGCCGCATCTTCGTTCTGCCGCTGGGCGGTAATATCGGTAATGGTGCCAAAATATTCGTGCACCTCATCACCGGAAGAGACCGGATCGCCGATGCCGAGGATATAACGGCACTCGCCATCGGTGCGGATAATACGAAACTCCGCCTGCATGGTGAGCCCCTGCGCGACACTGCGAGTGACCAGCGCGCTGATATGCGGATGATCGTCCGGGTGAACAAAGGTTAAAAACTCGGCCATCGAGATCAGTTTGCGCTTCTCGTCCAGTCCGAGGATGCGCGCATACTCATCCGACATATGCATCAAATCCTGTTCCAGCTCCCAGCGCCAGGTTCCAGTGTGGCTGATTTGTTCACCCAGCATCAGCGAGGTCTGGCTGGCGCGCAGCTCTTTTTCGACGCGCCGACGCTGCATGTTCTCTTCCACCAGTTTGGCATATAGCCGCGCGGTCTCCAGCGACACCGCAGCATGTGCGCCAAGCAGGTTCACGACGCGAGACTGGCCGGCGGTAAACATCTCTGGCATCAGACGGTTTTCCAGATACAACACCCCCACCAGCCGCGCCTGTTTGAACATTGGCACACACATTACCGCCGCCCCGGAAGAGACAAGATACGGATCCTGGCTAAACGGGCTGTACTCTTCCGGCCGTCCGGTGCGGATCTCCTGCCCGGTGCGGATCACGGCCGCCAGCACCGATAACGGCATATCAGTCGCCAGCGGCATCTCTTTCATCACCCGCACCAGCACGCCCTCTTTACTGGTGTGCGCGCTGGCTTCGATTTCCGCAATGTTGTCATCAAGTACGCGAATAAGTAAGCCGCGCTGCGCACCGGCACGCTCCAGCAGCATGGTCATCAGGATCTGAATCAGCCTTTCAAGATTGATCTCCTCTGATAATGCGCGGGAGGCTTTGATAATGCTTTGCAGATCGCGGATTTCATCGTTCTGCGCGAAAGAGATGGTGTCATAGGGGGTGCTTTCCACCGGCGTGAAAAGATGGGGGTGCTCCTGCTGCAAATGACGGACTTTGGCCTGCGCCCCCGCGCGGCCCCAGGCGGCCATCGCACCGCGAAAATACGCGTCGGCTGCGGTCTGGTATCCGCAGGAGAGCGCAAAACGCCCGGCCAGTTCGTGCGCCAGCGCATTACTGGGGTTAAAACCGGCTTCGCGCGAAAGCGTAATTGCCTTCTCATACTGTTCGAGCGCGATGCTATTCATTCCGTCGAGGCGCACGATTTCCGCATACATCAGTGCTTCTTTATCGCTGAAGGTTCCCGGATTAACACGCGCCCAACGGGCGATTTTGTTGTAGTGCTGGTTCAACCGCAGACGGTGCCCGGCAGAAAAAGTCTCTGGCGTAAGCTGCATCGATAATGCGAGCGCGCTGTAGAGATGGTAATCCAGCAGACTGATATGTCCGGGTGCGGACCATGCATGTTTTCCCGCCTCTTCCAGGCAGGATTCCGCGCGGGAATAAGCCCCGGTGAAAAAGTGCGCCATCCCGCGATAGAGCCAGAACCAGAACAGCATGGTCGCGGGCGGTGTCGGCGGCAGCAGCGATCGGGGCAGGATCGCTTTGCCGCTTAACATGCCATCCGGCTGTCGCAGATACTCGACAAAGTGACGTTGTAACAGAAGCAGATGATCCATATCCGAATACTGGGTTTCACGAATAAAAGCCAGACCGCGATCGATATGACTTAATACCGTGTCGAGGTGATCGCCGCGACTCATGGCGTTGATCACCTGACGAAAGGCAGCAAAACAGGCAATGGTCAGATCGCCATGCGCAACGGCTGCGGTAAAACAGGCATTAGCGCACTCTACGCTGCGCGATAGCGGTTGTGTCCAGACACAGCTACGTCCCAGCGGCACCAGTGCTTTCGCGGCAAACTCATGTAAACCGTGGCGCGTCACCAGCTCCTGCGCCAGGACGCTGTAACGGTAGCCTAGTTCATACTCTTCATAGCGTTCACCAATCAGCACACCAAACCACGCCAGTGCGGAGGTGGATGCCCCGGTCAGCCCGCGTTCGAGCGTCAGTTGCAGCATCTGGCACAGCAACAGGAAATGCAGGCGCGGGCAATTAAAACTGGCATACAAACTGGCGCTCGCCAGCAGGTTCATCAGCGCGTCGGTTTCCTGATGGTTCATACGCGGCAGCGAGTTGAACAGCTGCGCAGGATTGTCGCCAACACGCGCGTGCATCTCCTGCCACGCATGATCACAGGCCGCATCGTCAGGATAACGGCACAGATGAATACCAAACACGGTCAACCAGCTGAGCGTTGTCTCCAGCGCAAGCTGATAACCGGACTGGCGAATATGCACTTCTGCCAGCAATGTCGCAGCCTGCGCCTTTTCCGTCAGCCCGCCGGGCGAGGCCAGTAACCGTTCGCACAGCCCGCGCGCAGTTGAGAGATTACCGAGCAAAAACTCACAGGCGGTCTCCTCCAGCGACAGCGTAAAATCATGCCCTGTCTCAGTACGAAGCCGCTGTGCAAGATGTAAATAGCTCAAGGCCGAGCTGTAGTCGCCGGTGTGTTTTGCCCGCCTGGCTGCAAGCAGGCTCAGTTCGCTGAAGCGCTGGCGTTGCGGCGGCAAAATGTCGTCGGCAGCGGCATTGATGTGATGAATCGCGCGAAACAGCAGCTCATTACCCGGGGCTTCGGCCGCCGTTTGCGCCAGCTGCGTGGCTGTGGCCAGATGCAACTGGCGGCAATATGCAGGTTCCAGCAGTGCGCAGGCAGCCTCGTGGATCCGTTCATGGGTAAATGTGTATTCGGCGGCGTTAAGCGTGACCAGTTGTACCGTGAGCGCAGGATGCAGGCGGTAATGCACCTCGCCAGCAGAAAGATTCAGCACACGGCTTATTAATGTGATATCGCCCGCGCTGCCAAGACAGGCCATGCTCCCGAGCAGGATGCGGGTCTCAGGCGGCATTTGCGCCAGCTGCTGGAGCAGCAAGTCGGGGACGTTTTCGCGGTGGTAGCGGGTGCTAATCGCCGTCAGATCATACTGCCATTTTCCCTGGTAGCTGTTATGGCTCACCAGCCCATCTTCGGTAATACGCTTAAAGAACTCATGGACGAACAGCGGGTTGCCACCGGTTTTTTCATGGATCAGTTTCGCCAGTTCAAGGGTCGATGCCGGGCGCGTCTGAAAAACGGTCGCCAGCCAGCGGGATATGGCTTTTGCCGAGCGCGGCTGCGGCACACACTCAATTACGCGACTGGCGGCGCTACGCAAGCGGGTCAGCGCGGTGGCAAACACCGGATCGTCTAACGAGGCTAAGTCGCGGTGTGAAACCACCATCAACAGCGGCAATGCATGGCTGTGCTGTAACAGGTATTCCAGTAAATGCAGGCTGGCGTCATCGATCCAGTGCAAGTTATCGATAAGGATAATCAGTGGGCAACCCGGTGTGGCGAAGACATTTACCAGGCGCAGCACCATGTGGTTGAACCGCGCGCGTGAATCGAGTGACAAGGTGTCGACAAACAGCACGGGTTTACTGTTAATCAGCAGCCCCAGCTCCGGCGCGAGGCTCACCGCCAGCGCTTCATAACCTGTGAGCGCGCTGCTGAGCCGCGCCTTCCAGCGCGCCACTTCTTCTGCGGGCAAACCCAGTAAATGCAGCGCCAGCGAGCGGAACGCTGCCGTCAGCACACCCAGCGGCAGAATCGCAGAGTTTTGTTCCACCTTACCTAGCGCAATAAGCGACGGGCGACTCTGAAAGGCCTTCAACGATGAGGCCATCAGCGAAGATTTTCCCATGCCGATGGGGCCGCTGATGGTAACCAGCGTTTGCGTACCGCTTTGCACAACCGCATCCAGCGCGTCTGCCAGTGATTTGGCCTGCGGATGGGCGCGATACAACGTGTTAGCAAAATGCAGTGATGGCGAGCGATCCTGCAGACCTGGCGTAAAGTGGGCTATCTCGCCATCGGCCGTTAACGTCGCCTGGCAGCGGCGTAGATCTGCCATCAGGCCATCGACCGTCTGGTAACGTTTTTCCGGCGACTTTGCCAGCAGCTTCAACACAATGGTTGACAGCATCTCTGGCGCCCCGTCGCGCAGGCTATGCGGCGGCGAAGGTTCAGACGCAATGTGGTGCAACACCCATTCCGCCTGCCCGCCTTCGCTGAGATCGAACGGCAACGTGCCGGTCAACAGCTCATAAAAGACAATGCCCAGACTGTAGAGATCGCTGCGGTTGTCCACGGCATGGTGGGTGCGCGTGGTGTGTTCAGGTGACATGTAAGCCAGCGTACCGCCGGAGAACGGTTGCCAGTGCTGCGCCGGTTCCAGGACGGTACTGGTCGTCAGGCCAAAGCCGCCTAACCGGCAGCCTTCATCGGTGAGAAAAATATTGCCGGGTTTAATATCGCCATGGATCAGGTTGCTCTGGTGCATCTGGCGCAGCGGCGTGCAGATGCGCAGGGTCAATTCAAGCCAGCTGGCGATACACGCCATCGGCTGGCCGGTTAGACGGGTGAGCGGTTGAAAGGTGAAAGTGGGGTAAACCAGCGCGATGCGGCCGTGATACTGCGTGCTGGCAACGGGTTTTACCGCCCAGCGGCTATCAAGCTGCGGGCAGAGTGCCAATTCGTTATTCAGCAACTGGCTGGCACGCGGCTCGGCGTCGTCGCTTACCGCGGTGGCGAGAATAAAGGCATCGCTCGCCCACGGGTAGTGCGCATTCATCCAGACAATGCAACCCTCCTGCGCCAGCGGCGTGTAGATAGCATCATCCTGCAGCGTAAACGGTTGGTTTTCGGCCACCCTCTGCGGCCACGGCGGTGATTTTGCGTTTCCGGTCATGGCGTCTCTTCACCTCCTGCCAGCGTGCGCGAAATATGATCAAGCAACATGTCGATATCGATCGGTTTATGCAAAAAAGCAACGGCACCGGGTTGCCCCGCGAACCGTTGCCAGGTTTCATCGTCATGACCGGAAATGAATATCAGCGGCGGCGGGCACGGGCTGCGTTGCAGTTTCTCGTACAGCGCCGCCCCGCTCATGCCTTTCAGTTTAATGTCCGCAATCACCAGTGCGGTTTGCCGCTGTGCGGAACCATCGTTCAGGAAGGCCTCGGCGGACGCGAAGGTCAGCGTGGCGTATCCCGCCGATTGCAGCAAATTGCTTAACCCGCTACGCACGGACGGTTCATCATCAACAATGGCAATACGCAGGGTGTGCGTCATGGTAATCCTCGGGGCATTAATCCCGGCGCGGCGGTGCGTCCGGCGGTTCAGGTTGCGGCGTACCGCTAATCTTTGGCACACACTCATGGCGAAACCATGCCATGGTTAACGGTTGCCGGGCAAGTAACCGACGGGTAATCGGAACAAGTTGCTCTCCCACCAGCATGCCGAATAATCCCAGCAAGGCCATCACCGGCGGCGCGGGGGAACGCGTCCCCAGTAAAGCATAAATCCCCCTGCCAGCAGACCGACCAGGAGGGAAAGGATCCAGGATTTCATAGGCTCACCCCGCGAAAGCTTGTGTGAGAAGTGTGCTGACGAGCTGTTCGCCCATCAACATGCCAAGTAGCCCCACCAGCGCAATCGCCGGTGGCGCAGGTGATCGCACCTTCAGCAAGGCGTACATCACGCCAATCAACGCGCCTGCGGCGAAAGAGATAAGTCCGATACTCATGGCATTCTCCTGCCGTGAAAGAGACAAGCTGACCGGCGTTAACCGGCCAGCAAAAGGCTTATTTCGCCGGAACCGGTGCCAGCGTGCGATGACCCGCTTTCGCGCGTGAAGGCGCTTTGTGCACCATGGTGTAGGCATAATCAACGCCCATGCCGTATGCACCGGAATGCTCTTTGACAATATTCATCACCGCGTCATACGTTTCGCGATGCGCCCAGTCACGCTGCCACTCCAGCATCACCTGCTGCCAGGTCACCGGGATCACGCCCGCCTGGATCATGCGCTGCATGGCGTAATCATGCGCCTCTTTCGAGGTGCCGCCGGAGGCGTCTGCCACCATATAGATTTCGTAGTCACCTTCCAGCATGGCGCACAGCGCGAAGGTGTTGTTGCACACCTCGGTCCACAAGCCGGACACCACGACTTTACGTTTGCCGTTGTCCGCCAGCGCATCACGCACTTTCTGGTCATCCCAGGAGTTCATCGAGGTACGTTCCAGGATATCTTTCTCCGGGAACACATCCAGCAGCTCAGGATAGGTGTTGCCGGAGAAACTTTCGGTCTCGACGGTAGTGAAGATGGTCGGAATATTGAACACCTTGGCGGCTTTCGCCAGCGCGACGGTGTTGTTTTTCAGCACCTGGCGGTCAATAGACTGCACGCCAAACGCCATCTGCGGCTGGTGATCGATAAAGATTAACTGACAGTTTGCCGGGGTCAGAACTTCAAGTTTCGCGGTAGTCATACAAGCATCCTTAGAGTTTAAAGTGAGGAGTGTTACGTTCAGACAGCAACTCACGCGCCATCGCTATCGTGGGCTGTATGTTAGGTATCCCTCCCCGGCATAACTATTATCTGAAGGTATAACTATCCTTTCGTATACCTATACGTTCGTATAACTGTTCATTCTTTCCCGACGCTTTGCATAATCCGCCGAGATGCTCATGCGGCACATTAAGCCGCCAGACAGGAGGAAGTATGGATTCGCTCGTACATGCAGAACTGATATTGCTTAATGGTCAGTTTCATACGGTTGATCGGGAAAACCCGCTCGCCGATGCGGTGGCTATCCGCGACGGAAAATTTGTCCAGGTGGGGACCGAAGCCGAGGTGATGGCGTACCGTGGTGAACGCACAAAGGTGGTCGTTCTGAAAGGCCATACGGCGATCCCGGGCCTGAATGACTCGCACCTGCACCTGATCCGTGGGGGCCTTAATTACAACCTGGAACTGCGCTGGGAAGGGGTGCCGTCGCTGGCGGATGCCCTGCGAATGCTGAAAGAACAGGCGCTGCGCACGCCGTCTCCGCAGTGGGTTCGCGTGGTGGGCGGCTGGACTGAATTCCAGTTCGCCGAACGCCGTATGCCGACGCTGGACGAAATTAACGAGGCCGCGCCGGACACGCCGGTGTTTATCCTGCATCTGTACGATCGCGCCCTGCTCAACCGCGCGGCGCTGAAAGTGGTCGGCTACACCAAAGAGACGCCTAACCCGCCGGGCGGCGAAATTCAGCGCGACAGCAACGGCAACCCGACGGGGATGCTGATTGCGCGGCCAAACGCGATGATCCTCTACGCGACGCTGGCGAAAGGGCCAAAACTACTGCTGGAGCAGCAGGTCAACTCCACGCGCCAGTTTATGCGCGAACTCAACCGCCTGGGCCTGACCAGCGCCATTGACGCGGGCGGCGGTTTCCAGAACTACCCGGAAGATTACGAAGTGATCGCCGAACTGCACAGCAAACAGCAGATGACCATTCGCATCGCCTATAACCTGTTCACCCAGCGTCCGGGTCATGAGCTGGAAGATTTCGAAAAATGGACCGATATGTTAACGCCGGGCCAGGGCAGCGACTTTTTCCGCCACAACGGTGCCGGTGAAATGCTGGTCTTTTCCGCCGCCGACTTCGAAGATTTCCTTGAGCCGCGCCCGGATCTGGCGCCCGGTATGGAAGATGAGCTGGAGCGCGTGGTGCGCCATCTGGTTGAGCACCGCTGGCCGTTCCGCCTGCACGCCACCTATAACGAATCGATCAGCCGCATGCTGGATGTGTTCGAAAAAGTGAACCGCGACATTCCGTTTAACGGTCTGCACTGGTTCTTTGATCATGCGGAAACCATTACCGAAACCAATATCGAGCGCGTAAAAGCGCTGGGTGGCGGGATTGCGGTTCAGCACCGCATGGCTTTCCAGGGCGAATATTTCGCCGAACGCTACGGCCAGCAGGCCACCAAACAGACACCGCCGGTGGCGAAAATGCTGGAAGCCGGTTTGCCGGTTGGTCTGGGCACCGACGCCACGCGCGTTGCCAGTTACAACCCGTGGACAGCCCTTTACTGGCTGGTTTCCGGGCGAACGGTTGGCGGCATGCAAATGTATGACCACAGCGCGCGCCTCGATCGCGATACCGCCCTGCTGCTCTGGACGCAAGGTAGCGCCTGGTTCTCCAGCGAGCAGGGGAAAAAAGGCCAGATCAAAGTGGGTCAACTGGCCGATCTCGCCATCCTCAGCAAGGACTACTTCCGCGTGCCGGAAGAGGAGATCAAAGGGATTGAGTCGGTACTGACGGTGGTCGGAGGTGAGATTGTTTATGCCGCTGGCGCGTTTGGTCCGCTGGCACCGCCGGCGATCCCGGTACTGCCTGACTGGTCGCCGGTGGTGAAAGTTCCTGGTCATTATCGCAGTGCGCCGCCGCAGGCCGCTCGCGTAGGCCAGGCATCGGGCGTACATCACTGCTCTGGTCCGTGTGGCGTACATATCCATCAACACGATGTTGCACGCGGTTCCGCCATGCCGGTTTCCGATGAGAATGCCTTCTGGGGCGCGCTCGGTTGCAGCTGCTTTGCGTTCTGACATCATGAAAACATCCACTTTCTCAACTGTTGCGCCCGCGTTGATGCGGGGCTGTTCTTCCTGCGCCTGACCGGCAGCCTGCTGTTGCTGTATGTGCATGGCCTACCGAAGGTGCTGCATTTCAGTAACGAACTGGCGCATATCGAAGATCCGTTTGGCCTCGGGCCGTGGATGAGCCTGCTACCGGCGATTTTCGCCGAAGTGGTTTACCCGCTGCTGATCATCGCCGGTGTCGCCATACGGCTGGCCTGTATCCCGATCATCGTGGTGCTGCTGGTCGCGATGCTGGTGGTACATGCGGACTGGTCGCTTGCCGAGGGGCAATTTGGCTGGCTGTTGCTGATTATCTTTACCACCCTGCTGCTAACCGGGCCAGGAAGCTGGCGGCTGCGCGTGGCGGCGAAAGGAGCACTGGCATGACGCAACAAAACGAACTGCACGCAGCGGTGACAGTGTCACCTGATATTGATGCTGCTCCAGCCGCTTCTGCCTGGCAGCCGCTGCGCCAGCGCGTTTTCCGCATGCTATGGATAGCGACGGTGGTATCGAATGTCGGCTCATGGATGAGCGACATCGGCGTGAACTGGACCATGCTCTCGCTGAGCGCCGATCCGCTGGCGGTCGCGCTGGTGCAGGCGGCGAGCAGCCTGCCGATGTTCCTCTTTGTACTGCCTGCGGGGGTGCTGGCGGATATCGTTGAACGGCGCAAAATCCTGCTCTTTTCGCAAGCCTGGACGTTCTGCGCGGCAGCCGGTCTGGCGCTGTTATCGTTTACCGGGAATGTCACACCGGAAGTGCTGCTGGCGGCGACGTTTTTACTCAGTACCGGCGCGGCACTGAGTTCCCCTGCTTTCCAGGCGGTGGTGCCGGATCTGGTTGCAAAACGCGAACTGAGCCCGGCGATTGCCCTCAATTCGCTGGGCATCAATATCAGCCGCGCGATTGGTCCGGCGCTGGGCGGGCTGCTGCTCTCTTTTGCCGGGCCGTGGATGGTGTTCTTCCTGAATGCCCTGTCGGTGCTGGGCGTGGCGTTTGTGCTCTATCGCTGGCAGCCGCAGGTGACTATTCAGCGTTTGCCGCCGGAACACTTCTTTACCGCCATTCGCGGTGGTCTGCGCTATGTTCACGCCGCGCCGGTACTGCGCAACGTACTGGCGCGTACGGTGGCGTTTTTCCTGTTCGGTAGCGCCGGATGGGCGATGTTGCCGCTGGTGGCGCGCCGCGAACTGGGCCTTGGGCCTGGCGGTTACGGCATCATGCTGGCCTGTATCGGGTTCGGTGCGATTTGTGGCGCGATGCTGCTGCCAAAATTACGCAAGCGGCTGAATGCCGACCAGATGATGGTCGCCGCCAGCTTGCTGTTTGCCGTCACCATGGTGGCGCTGGCGTTTATTCGCCATGTCTGGCTGCTCAACGCGTTTGAGTTTTTTACCGGCTTCGCGTGGATTGCCGTGCTCTCGACGCTGAACGTCGGCGCACAACGCAGCGCGGCTCGCTGGGTAAAAGCGCGTGCGCTGGCGGTCTACCTGACGGTGTTCTTCGGCTCAATGACGGTTGGCAGCGCCATCTGGGGCAAGCTGGCGTCGGAATTTGGCGTGACGTGGGCACTTTGTGCCGCCACGCTGGGGATGGTGCTGGGAACTGCTACAGTTTTACGTTGGCGGCTGGAAAAAGACGCCGCGCTGGATCTCGACATGATTGACCCGGCGGGTTTCGCTACCGAAATCGACATTCCCCATGAGCGCGGGCCGGTAATGGTGAGCTGCGAATATCGGGTTTCACCGCAAGATGCACATGATTTTGTCTGTGCAATGCAGGAGATGCGTCGCGTGCGCAGACGTACCGGCGCGTTGGGCTGGGCGGTGTATGAGGACACACATCATCCGGGCGTGTTTGTGGAAACCTGGGTGATGGGATCGTGGATCGAACATTTGCGCCAGCATGAACGTCACACGGTCAATGACAAATTAATTCGGGAGCGCGTGCTGGCCTTTCATCAGGGTGATGAACCGCCGGTCGTCCGGCATCTGGTCGCGCCCGCGCAACGGTAAGCGTTATGCAGTTAAAAAACACAACACAACAATGAGGTAAGACTGATGAGCACAATCAAGACACAGGACGGTACGCAGATCTATTACAAAGACTGGGGTGCGGGTAAGCCAGTTCTCTTCAGCCATGGCTGGCCGTTAGATGGCGATATGTGGGACAGTCAACTGAATTTTCTTGCTGAGCGCGGCTACCGTGTGATTGCGTTCGACCGTCGAGGTTTTGGTCGCTCCGATCAGCCGTGGAATGGCTACAACTACGATACCTTTGCGTCCGATATTAACGATCTCATCACCGCGCTGGATCTGCACGATGTGACGCTGGTTGGCTTCTCGATGGGCGGCGGTGATGTTACCCGTTATATCGGTCGCTACGGCAGTGCGCGCGTCGCCGGTCTGGTACTGCTCGGCGCGGTGACGCCGATTTTTGGCAAAACCGACGATCACCCGCAGGGCGTTGATAAAAGCGTATTCGACGGGATTAAAGCGGGTCTGCTAAAAGATCGCGCCCAGTTTATCAGCGATTTCGCCACGCCGTTTTACGGCCTGAACGCCGGGCAGAAAGTCTCTGATGGCGTGCTGACGCAAACGCTGAACATCGCCCTGCTGGCATCGCTGAAAGGCACGCTTGACTGCGTTACCGCGTTCGCGGAAACAGACTTCCGCCCGGATGTGGCGAAAGTAGATGTCCCGACGCTGGTGATTCACGGCAGTAACGACCAGGTCGTGCCATTTGAAGCAACCGGTAAATTATCGGCTGAACTGATTAAAGGCGCGGAGCTGAAAGTGTACGAAAACGGCCCGCATGGTTTTGCGGTTACCCATCAGGACCAGTTGAACGCCGATCTGCTGGCGTTCCTGAACAAACTGTAATCCGCCCTGCTTTGCAAAAGCCCGGTACGCCATGCGCACCGGGCTTTTTTATCACTTCTTATGAAACAACTGACTGGCGGTATCGCTCAGCACCTGAACCGCGCCGCGATCCCCCTTCACCATTGACGCCATAAACGCTTTCGCCTGTTTAAACGTAATATGCGGCGGCAGCGGAGCGACTTCCGGGTCGGTTTTCACCTCCAGAACCACCGGGCGATCGGCCTGCAGTGCTTGCTGCCATGCACCAGACAGCGCCTCTGGCGTATCGACAAAAATGCCCTCCAGCCCCAGCGTGCGGGCAAATTCCGCATAATGCACATCCGGCAACTGTTGCGTCGCTTCAAAGCGGGGATCGCCCTCCATTACCCGCTGCTCCCAGGTGACCTGATTTAAATCCTGGTTATTGAATACGCAAATGATTAAGCGGGGATCCTGCCACTGTTGCCAGTACTTCTGAATGGTGATGAGTTCGGCCATATTGTTCATTTGCATGGCGCCATCGCCCACCAGCGCCACCACCGGTTTTTCCGGTGCGGCAAATTTCGCGGCAATGGCGTACGGCACCGCCGCGCCCATACAGGCCAGCCCGCCGGAAAGCGAGGCGCGCTGACCCTGCTTAACGCGGTAGTCGCGGGCGAACCAGTTGGCGCAGGAACCGGAATCAGAGGTGACAATCGCATTATCCGGCAGTAGCGGAGACATCTCCCACACCACGCGTTGCGGGTTGACCGGTTTGGCAGGCGCCATGGCGCGCTGCTCCATCAGTTGCCACCAGTCGCGCACCTGGCGGGCAATCTCCTCCTGCCAGCT
Organism: Kosakonia sacchari SP1; assembly: GCF_000300455.3. Classification (NCBI taxonomy): domain Bacteria; kingdom Pseudomonadati; phylum Pseudomonadota; class Gammaproteobacteria; order Enterobacterales; family Enterobacteriaceae; genus Kosakonia; species Kosakonia sacchari. The sequence goes on along the minus strand of NZ_CP007215.2, from coordinate 2,480,881 downwards.
ACGATCGCTTTTGTGCGTCAGTAACGGGAGCAATGCGCGCAGGGTTTCGGCTGCATCACCGTGCAAATTGACGTCGCAGGGGTAGCGTAGACCAAGCATTGCCGGGTCAATATCGATTTGTACCGCGCGCGCTTTACCCTCCGGCGGCAGGAATTCCGTCCACGGAAAACCGCTCCCGATCATCAATAACGTGTCGCACTCCTGCATCAGTTTCCACGATGGTTCCGTGCCCAGCAGGCCAATGGAGCCGGTGACGAATGGCGCATCATCGGGCAGCACATCTTTGCCGAGCAGGGCTTTCGCCACACCTGCGCCGAGTAGATTTGCCGTTTGCACCACTTCCACCGCTGCATTGCGGGCACCCGCGCCAATCAATATCGCTACTTTTTCCCCGGCGTTGAGCACCTCTGCCGCCCTTTGCAGGTCGGTTTCATGTGGGATCACGCGCGGTCGCTGGTAACCCGAACCTGAATGGGTAAAACCGTGCGCGTGCTGGGGCGGTTGCCAGGCTTCATCCTGTACATCTTTGGGGATGATCACTACGCCAACGCCGTTTTGCGCCATGGCCACACGAACACCGCGATCGACCAGATGACGGACTTGCGCGGGCGATGCTGCTTCCTGCACGAAGTTGGCGACATCGGCGAAAACGCGATCCAGGTTCATCTCCTGCTGATAGCTGGCACCACGCGCGGTGGTTTCTGCTTGCCCGGTAATTGCCAGCACCGGCGCGTGATCCATTTTGGCGTCATACAAGCCGGTGAGGAGATGCGTGGCGCCCGGACCACCTGTCGATAAGCAGACCCCCAGTTCACCGGTGAACTTCGCGTGACCGACCGCCATAAACGCGGCCATCTCTTCATGGCGAACCTGGATAAATTCAATCCCGTCGCCTGCTTTATTAGCACGCTGGATAGCGCCCAGCACACCGTTGATGCCATCGCCTGGATAACCGTAAATGCGAGTCACGCCCCATTCTTTAAGACGCTGAACAAAGAAATCACTGGTTTTCATGCTCACTGTACTTTCTCCTTGCGAATTGGTAACAGTCTTTAAGGGTAGACGACGCTCGCCGCTGACCGACCTGTTATCATTCTGATAAATACAAAGAGGAGAAAAGAGAAATGGCGCTGATAGTTAAACATGAAGTGACCGAGCAGGATCAGCAGGAGCTTTTTACCGGTTTGCGCCGCTACAATCAGCAGTTTGTTAATCTCAGCGAATGGGCGCATCTGGGCGTCTATTTTCGCGATGAGCATGGCGTCATGCAGGGCGGTTTGATTGCCCGCCAGGAAGGCGGATGGCTGAATATCCACTATCTATGGGTTCACGAGGATCGGCGTGGCAGCGGGCTTGGCAAAGAACTGATGCAGCGCGCCGCTCAGGAAGCGTTAACGCTGGGTTGCCACCATGCGCTGGTGGATACCTTCAGTTTCCAGGCGCTGCCTTTTTATCAAAAGCTCGGTTATGCATTACAAATGTCACTGCCGGATTATCCGCACACCGGTATGCAGCGCCACTATTTAACGAAGCCCCTTTGCTGATATTCAATCGGGTTGCCGTAACAACGCCTCTGTTGCGGCAACTGCGCGGTCGCGCCCTTCTATTTTTGCCCGGTAAAGCGCTTTGTCTGCGCCCTCTTTCAGCCGGATGGCATCGTCAAAATTCGCATCGGCAATCAGGCTGTAGCAGCCTGCGCTGATGGTGACCACATTTTCCTGCCCACTGGTTTTGGTGTGGGGAATTTTGGCGCTGCGCACCAACGCAACAGCCTGGCGCGCGACAAACAGCGCGCCTTCCGGGCCAGTATCGGGCAGGATAATGGCAAACTCTTCGCCGCCATAACGGGCAATCAAATCGTGACTGTGCACTTTCAGTTTGGCAATAATTTCACCCACCATTCGCAGGCAGTTATCCCCGGCAACGTGGCCGTAAAAATCGTTATAACGCTTGAAATAGTCGATATCGAGCATGATAAGCGAGACGGGCTTTTGCGTTACTGCTGAGGCTTTCAGGCTTTTTGCCAGAAACAGATCGAACTGGCGACGGTTGGCAAGCCCGGTCAACCCGTCAGCCAGTGCCATCAGTTGCAAGGTGTGGTTGATGCTGGTGAGTTCATCCCGCAGCACGGCAAGTTCCGTCTGGTTGCGCACATTTAGCCTGACCTGGCGGAAGATAATCGCCCCCATCAGCAACGTACCCAGCAGCAGCAAGCCATTAAGCACCAGATCCGGCAGGCTATCTTTTAGCCAGCTTTTCCACAGCGCGGGTTTGTCATACCCCGCCGCTACCACCAGCGGATAGCGCTCCAGCCGGGCGAACCCATAAATGCGCTCAATGTGATCCAGTGCGGAAATCCAGGTGCCATTCCCGCGGTCCTTTTTCGCCAGCTCGCGCGTAAATAGCGGGCTGGCAGAGAGATTGCGGTTGATGATTTCGTCACCATAGGGGCGCACATACACGGCGGTGCCGTCGGTATTGACCAGCGCCAGTTGGTCGCGGCTTTGCAACTCAAAATAGCCATAAAAATGGCGGAAATAGTCGATTTTTACCGTTGCCAGCAGAACACCAGCAAAACCGCCGGAGCTGTCGCTGATGCGCAGCGACACCGGGATCACCAGATCGCCGGTTGAGCGGCTGCGAATAACATGGCCGATGTGAATACTGCCGTGGCCGTTACGGCGGTGGTAGACAAAATACTCGCGGTCGCTGTTGTTCGACATCACCGGAATTTTGCCAAACGAGGTGGCTTTCATATTGCCCTGGGTGTCATAAACCATCAGCCCGTGCAACTGCGGTAACCGCTCTGCCAGCTCAGCGAGATAAACGCCGAACTGACTGACATCAATGCCTTCAATGCTGTCTGTTGGCAGGTTGCGGCGAATGTCCCGTAGCACCAGTTCCGTTTGCAAAAAGGTATCTTCCGCCTGACGCGCCTGGGAAACGGAAAGGTTAATCGCATCGCGTTCACTGTCTTCGACGACGCGTTCCCATGCCCGCGATAACGTCCATGCGCTGGTCGCGCTGCCAGCCAGTAACAGACCAACCATAAAAAAAGTGATACTGCGCCCGAGGGAGGAATGGAGCGCCAGCGCCCGCGCAACACGTCTTTTGAATTTCATCACTCCCCCGCAACCACATCCACTGTTATTCAGTTAAGCATAGGAGAACGATGATTTATAAGCCAAATAACGCAGGGGTTTGCGCTATTTCCCGCGGAATACGCACGGCGCAGATATGAAAAAGGAGAATACCGTGTGGATCCTCCTTATCAGTGAGATTTGCCGGAAACGATTAGATTTTGTGAAGGATGCGCTGTGGCCAGTTAATTGCCGAGACACCGTTAAGCACCGGGCGGGCGAACAAGAACCCCTGGAAACGCTGAATGCCAACGGCCTCCAGCCAGCACCACTCTTCCACTTTTTCCACCCCTTCGGCGACGACGGTAATTTGCAGCTCGGCGCAACAATCGATAATGGCTTTCACAATCGCTTGTTTCGGGCCATGCAGATGAATATCGGTGACAATGGTGCGGTCAATTTTTAGCTTGTCTGGCTGGAATTTCGCCAGCAATGACAGCCCGGCAAAGCCGGAACCAAAATCGTCAATCGCCAGACCAATACCGGCGGCGCGCAGCTGGCGAATGGCCCAGGTAAACTCTTCGTAACCCGAAATCACTTCATCTTCCGTCACTTCGACGATGATTTGCCCCGGATTAAGCTGATTGCGGGTAATGTGATTAAGCAGTATGTCCACTGCGCCGGGGATTTTGACCAGCGACATTGGCAGCAAATTGATAGCGACTTTGTGGTTACCAATGCCGAGGCGACGCGCCATGGCCAGCGCCCAGCCTTTCGATGCGAGATCGGCTTCGTGCAGCTTGTTTGGCGCAATCGTTGAGAAATAGTCCTGCGGGCTGCCGCCGTTCGGCCCACGGATCAGGGCTTCCAGCGACGAAATATTGCCGCGCAACGGTTCGATAATGGGCTGGAACGCAAACTGGCACGGCTGCTCGTGAAATAACGGGGCATCGCTGGCGAAAGGCGATGTTTTTATGGCGAAACGCCACTGTTCGGGCGAGGTGTTACGCACCCCGCCGTTGGTGCTGGGCGAGGCGATAAAAGTACGGATAAATTTGTAGACCCGATCATTGCTGGCCAGCTTATATTTCAGCGTGCCAAAGCGGAGGATCGCGCGTAGCACGACATGGGGTTTCATCACCCGCAAGTCGAACAGCACCATTCCCCGGTCAACAAAGCGGCGGCGCGGCGCGAAATCACGCAGCAGTTCAACCACGTTACCGTGGCGGGGATCGTCGCCGATCCGCTCATACACCGCGTTAACCGATGCCTGCGGTCCCTCAAGGACCTGTAAAAAATGATCGCCGTCGAACAGTAAGATTCCCGTTACATGCAATTGCGCGTTGCGCAGGCTTGCTCGCTCGACAAGGCCTGCCAGTTGTGAGGGATCTAATGTTCGATTCAGTCGGCTACGGTAAATCAAAGTCGCTAACACGAAATGCTACCCTCAGAATGCCCACAGAAAGCCCGATTAAAAATACGCCATTCCGGAGTCTATCAGTGGTCGAGGATTCCCGTCCGTCAAATAAGGGGCAATCTGTTAGCGTTCTCGTTGGCTTAAAATTGTCAAACGTGCGCGATAGCCATGGCGAATATGCTCACAAGCGATCTCCTGAGCCGCGGCGCTGTCACGTCGCGCCAGCGCGTCAACAATGGCCTGGTGTTCGCGTTTCGACTCTTCGGTACGCTCTTTCAGTTCGTAGGTGGTGCTGCGCAATAACGACAAATGGATGCGTAAATTATCCAGCATTTCATTGAGATAGGGATTATGTGTGGCGCGATAGATTTGGCGGTGGAACATGCGGTTGTGGTCGTGAAGGGCTTTGCTATCGGTGAGTGAGGCTTCAGCGTGAACCATCTCCTGTAGCAGTGCGATCTCCGCGTCAGAAGCGGCATTGACTGCCAGCGCCATCGCCAGTCGCTCAAGCCCCTCGCGCACATCGAACAACTGACGCAGACGCTCGTAACTGATATGGGCGATGATAAGGCCGCGTTGCGGCCCCGGTTCGGCAAGCCCGAGCGTTTCCAGGCGGTGAAGCGCTTCACGTATCGGCGTTCGGCTCAGGCCAAACTGCTCTGCCAGCCGCGTCTCCTGCAAACGCTCTCCCGGCTGCAACTCTCCCGCTTCAATGGCGGAAATAAGAATTTCAAACGGCGTTAAGCCCGCATCGCGACCCGTCGATTTCACGTTTTAGCTCCTTTCGTATGTACTGATGATGGCTTTGCAAAGTCTGCACCCTGCCGTCGTTCATCTTGCCACACTAACGGGGAGGCTTTTGCATTTTTTATTCTTTGCTTATTTAAAAAACATCTTTTGACGTTTACGAAATCGCTGCTATGTTTATTTTAAATTCATTGTATACAAATGAATTCAAGAATACACAAAACCAATATTTGCTTTTTATTTTGTAAGCCAACACCGTATTTGCACGTCAACACCAGGGAAACTGTGTTTTACCATGACAACGAAAGCAGAAACTGCATTAACCCGTGGAGAACAGCTAAGCCATTTCATCAGCCATGCTAATCAACTCGTTGTGCCGCCTGCCGTGCGGCACGAAGCAAAACGCGCATTAATTGATTTTCTCGGCGTGGCGATCGGTGCCGTTAATGACGATGCCGTTCACGCGGTTCGCCAGGTGGCGAAAAAATGGAACGCCATTGGTGATGCGCAAATTTTCCTTTCTACTACTACCACTCCTGCACTTGCCGCATTAGTCAACGCCACCATGGCGCACGCGGCTGATTACGACGATACCCATCCTGCTGGCGCGGGTCATCCCGGCGGGCCTTGCTGGTCAACGGCGCTGGCGATGGCGCAGGCGCATCCGGTTGACGAGGAACACATCCTGCTGGCCTTCATCACTGGTTTTGAAGTGATGGCGAAACTGGGCGGCGGTTGGGTGCCGGGCGTTGGACGTAACCTGCAACGTCGTGGTTTTCACCCTACTTCTGTTGTCGGCCGCGCCGGCGCGGCAGCCGTTGCAGCGGCAATTTTGCAGCTTTCCGAAGAACAGGTTCGCAACGCGTTAGGCGCGGCGGCAACCATGATGGGCGGTTTGCAGAAATCTTCCGGCACCCACGGAAAACCGTTTCACGCCGGGAAAGCTGCAATGGACGGTATTCTGGCGGCTGAACTGGCAGCGGAAAATTTTGTCGGTGCCCACCATTTTTATGAAGCTGACGGCTGGGTAAAAATCTTTATCCAGGACGGCAGCGCGGAAATTCCCCCGCTTGATTTCGGCGAGAGCTGGGAATTGCTCACCAACGGCTACAAGCTGTATGCCAGTTGCCGCGGTACGCACGCTTCCATTGAAACCGCACGTAAACTTTATCCACAATTGCAGGGGCGCACTATCACCCGAATTTCGGCAAAAGTGCATCCGATGGGCATGGTGAACGCCGGAATTATGGATCCGCGTACGCCGCTGGAGAGTAAATTCAGCATTCCTCACTGTATCACCCTTGCATTAAGCGGCTACGCGCTGACAGATACCGATTTCACGCAAGCGACGGTTGACGATCCGCACCCACGCGCGCTGCTGCCGCTGCTGGATGTGGAGGCGGTGGACGGGCAGTCCGCCAGTTCTGCTTTTATTGATGTCTGGCTGGATGATGGCAGCGTGTTGCATGCGCATACGGATGTCTATCGCGGCCACGCGCAAAATCCACTGAGCGATGACGAGTTACGCGCCAAATTTGACGCCCTCACCGTTCCCGTCCTCGGCGCGGCGCGAAGCGCACAATTATATGACGCCGCCCTGCACTTTGAGCGCCCGGGTTCACTGGCGCGCATTACCGGATTACTTGCCGGCGACCACTAATTCTTTTTTGCACAGGAAATCTGTTCATGACCATTGCCCGACAACTTGCCGGTAATTTACTGGCGTTCTCCCGGCAGGCTTTCCCGCAGGCCGCGTACGCCCAGGCGCGTACCGCGATAATTGATACATTAGGTGTGACACTTGCCGGCGGTGTGCAGGATGGCGCGCGCAAACTGCGTGCGGTGATTGTTCCTTCTGCCGCGACCGGCAACAGCCGCGTATTCGGCACCGACCTGAAGCTGAACGCGCTGGATGCCGCCCTGTTAAATGGCGTCTCTTCGCACCTGCTTGATTTTGATGATTCCAACTCCTGGCTGCACGGCCATATTTCTGTCGCTGTGTTGCCCGCGCTGCTGGCGCTGGCAGATGAGCTGGACATCAATGGCGAAGCGGTGCTGCGCGCTTACATTACCGGCTATGAAACCGCAGTGCGCATGGGTAAAGCAGTAAGCCCGTTCCAATATCGTCATGGCTGGCATCCGACCACCACGGTTGGTGTTTTCGCCGGTGTCGCGGCCTGCGCGGTGGCACTCGATCTTAATGAAGAACAAACCGCCACGGCGCTGGCGATGACCGCTTCACTCGCCAGCGGCATTAAGTCGAATTTCGGTACGGAAACCAAAGCCCTGGCGGTCGGTCAGGCGGCGCGCAGCGCTGTGATGGCCTGCAAACTGGCAAAAGAGGATTTCAGCGCAGGCGCTAATGCGTTCGAGCATCATCAGGGGTATTTCCACGTTTATAACGGCCAGGCGAATGTCGACCCGCTACCGTTAACTGAAAACTGGGATGCAACGCCGTTTATTCTCGATACCGTGAAGAGTAACAATTACAAATACTTCCCATGCTGTTACGCTATTTTGTCGCCGCTGGATGGTGTACTGGCGCTGCGTGAGGAAACCGGGTTTCAGCCGCATGAGATTGAACATATCGAGGTGAAAGTTCACCCGATCCGCTTCCCGCATATCAACATTCCGCAGCCGGAAAATCCGCTGGCGGGTAAATTCAGCCTGCATTATTGCGTGGCGCGTGCGTTTGTCACCGGCACCCTGACGCTGGATGATTTTATCGACGACGCGCGTTTTCAGGATCCGGCGACACAGACGTTAATGCGGAAAGTGACGCTGGAGCGTCATGACGAAGAGATTACACACAGCGCCTTCGTCACGCTGACCACTGTGGACGGGCGGCAGTTTACCCTGCGGGTCGCCGGGGCGCGGGGTTCCAGCCCGGCAATCCCGCTGCCGGATAACTTGATCGAACAGAAATTCCTTGATTGCGCCAGCCGCATTCTGCCAGCGGCAGAGGCTCAGGCGCTGTATCATCGCCTGCTGCAGGATGATTTTCGTTAAACGGATGTAAGTATGACACTGACGTTGATTCCGCCGGAGATTTCCCCGTTATTTGCCGGGGTGATGGTATTTTGCAGCTTTCTGACCTCGGCGCTGACGGCCGCCATGGGCCTCGGCGGCGGCACGGCGCTGCTGGCGATCATGGGGCTGGGGATGCCGGTGAGCAGCCTGATGCCGGTACACGGCATGGTGCAGCTTGGCTCCAATTTTAGCCGGACGCTGATTCAACGCGTCCATGTGGTGTGGCCGCTGGTGCTGTGGTTTTTACTGGGTAGCGCAGTCGGTATTGCCGTTGGCGCACCGGTTGCGGCGGTGATCCCGGACAGCATCGCCCGCATCGCACTGGGGTTGTTTATTCTCTGGTCGGTGCTGCGTAAACGCGGGGAACAGAAGCCACTGAGCCGTCCGTTGTTTATTATTGGCGGCGCGGTGAGTAGTCTTGGAACGATGATTGTTGGCGCAACCGGGCCGATGGTCGCCGGGCTTATCAGTTCTCAAGGGCTAAAACGCCAGCCGCTGATTGCCACACATGCGACCTGCATGGTGTTGCAACACGGGTTAAAGATCCTCGCTTTCGGGCTGATGGGCTTTGCCTGGGCCAGTTGGTTACCGGTGCTGGCGGCAATGATTATCAGCGGCGCGCTGGGCACCTGGCTGGGAACGCGGGTGCTGGATAACGTACCGGAGCGGCTGTTCCGCATACTGTTTCGCATTACCATGATCCTGCTCAGCGCACAGTTGCTGTGGCAAGGTGTGCGGGGATGGCTGCAATAATTCCATCTTCAGTTTCTGGATATGCTTTACTGAATTCGTTCTTTGCTAAAGAGGTCATGGATGAGGAACATACGTATACAAACGGATATGTTAGTGAAATCAGTAATAAATACAGTTAATTAATCGGATAGCAACTTTTAAAAAGGATCGGTCATGCTCAAAAAATCTCACCTTGCCGCCTCTGCTTTGCTGCTGGCGCTCGGCAGTTTCCTTGCGCCTGCCCAGGCGGAAAACGCGCCTGCTGTTAATGGCGATACCGTGAAAAAAATCAAAGCGCGTGGCGAACTGGTGTGTGGCGTTCACCCTGCCCGTCACGGTTTTGCCGCGATTAACAGCAAAGGCCAGTGGGAAGGCCTTGATGTTGATTTCTGCCGTGCGCTGGCAACCGCTGTGCTGGGCGACGCCTCGAAAGTGCGTTTCACCCCGCTCTCAACCGCACAACGCTTTATGGCGCTGCAGTCTGGCGAAGTGGACGTGCTGTCACGCAACACCACCGCGACGCTCACCAACGACGTGTCGCTCGGCATTAGTTTTGCTCCACCTAACTTCTACACCGGCACCGGGTTTATGGTGCGCGCTAACAGCGGCGTGAAAAAACTCGAAGATCTCGACGGCGCAACCGTTTGTGTCACGCCAAGCAGCACCGAACGTAACGTCGCGCAGATTTTTGGCTCACGCAACATTCACTACACGCCAGTGGTTATTGAAAACAACAAAGAGTATGTCGCCGCCTATCTCGCGGGGCGTTGTGATGTGATCGCCCGCGATAAAGTGGCACTGCCTGGCATCCTGGCCTTTGATACCGACAAACCGCAGGATCATGTGATCCTGCCGGGTATGTACTCCAAAGAGCCGCTGGCGATGGCGGTGCGCAAAGGCGACAATCAGTGGTATGACATTGTGAAATGGGTGGTTTATGCCACCTTCGACGCTGAAGAGATGGATGTTAACCAGAGCAATGTCGATGAAAAACTGAAATCCACCGATCCGGATGTCCAGGGCCTGCTGGGTGTCACCGGCGGCTTCGGTCAGAAACTGGGGCTGGATGACAAATGGGTGTACAACATCGTGAAACAGGTGGGCAACTATGGCGATATTTACAACCGCCACTTTGGCCCGAAAAGCGCTGAACCGCTGGATCGTGATTTGAATAATCAGTGGAACAAAGGTGGCCTGCTTTACGGTCTGCCGATCCGTTAATCGCCGGCCGCCTCCGTCTTGCGGGGCGGCCCTTCTCCACTCCTGCCACAGTCGTAATTTTAATGATGAAACAGTCTGACAACTCCGGTGTTCTGGCGTCTGAAGCGACGCGTGAGGCCACCGTGTTTCGCCTTTTCACCTTTTTTGGCAGTCAGTCCGTGCGCAGTGCCTGTTACCAGTTGCTGCTGGCGGCACTGCTTGTGGGGTTTAGCTACTGGCTCTACAGCAATGTGGTGGAAAACCTGCATGCGCAACGCATTTCGACCGGATTCGGTTTTCTGCACCAGCCTGCGCACTTCGCCATCGGGGAAACATTAATACCCTATTCCGCGAACGACACCTACACCCGCGCGCTGGTGGTTGGGTTCCTCAATACCCTCTATGTGACGCTGTGCGGCATTGTGCTGGCGACACTACTCGGTTTTTTGGTCGGTATAGGCCGGGTTTCAAAAAACTGGTTATTGATGAAGGTGTGCGTCACTTACGTGGAGCTGCTGCGTAATGTCCCGGTGATCCTGCATGTGATCTTCTGGTCGATGGTGATCCGCAACCTGCCCGCGCCACGCCAGGCGATAGAACTGCCGGGCGGTTTTCTTACCAACCGGGGCTTAACGTTCAGCGTTCCGGCGGCGCACAGCGGCTGGCAGTGGACATTGCTGGCACTGCTGGCTGGCTGTGTGTTAAGCCTGCTGGTTTCACTGCTTGCGCGTTACTGGCGCGAGCGTCGCAGCAAAGTGCTGCCAACAGGATGCATTCGCTTCGCGCTCATTATCGCCCTGCCACTGCTGGTGTGGTGGTTGTCCGGTGCGCCGCATGCGCTGAACACCCCGGAGTTGCGCGGGTTTAACTTTCGCGGCGGGTTTACCATCAGCCCGGAATTTACCGCGTTGCTGCTGGGGATTTCGCTCTACTCTTCTGCTTATATTGCCGAAATTGTTCGTGCGGGGATTCAGTCCGTGCCAAAGGGGCAGCTGGAAGCGGCGCGCGCGCTGTCGTTTTCATCATGGCATGTCATGCGCCATGTCGTTATTCCGCAGGCGATGCGGGTGATGGTGCCGCCGCTGGCGAGCAAGTATGTGAGCCTGGCGAAAAACAGTTCGATAGCCGTGGTGATTGGTTACCCGGAATTGGCGAATATCAGCAACACCATGATGAGTCAGACCGGCCAGGCGCTGGAGGCTATCGCCATTATGATGGTGGTGTATCTGGTCATTAGCGGCACCACGTCGCTGTTGATGAACCTGTTTAACCGCTACGTCGCCATTAAAGAGCGCTAAGGAACCGTTATGCAAAACTCTGTGGTTTTCTGGCTGCGGCAGCATTTATTCAGCAGCATCGCGCAAAGTGTGTTGACGTTGTTGCTGTTAGCGCTGCTGGCGCTGGTGGGGTCAACACTGCTGCGCTGGGGCGTGATAGACGCTGTTGGCTTCAGCGGTACGGCTGAGCAATGCCGGGCGGCGGCCGGTGCTTGCTGGGCGGTGATCGGCGAGAAGTATAGCCCGATCCTGTTCGGGCTCTATCCGTATGATGAGCAGTGGCGCGCCGCCCTGGCGGTGCTGGTGTGGTTTGTCACCGTCGGGCTTTCGCTGTCACCGATGTGCTGGCACTCGCGCCTGTTGTGGCCGCTGTGGATCGTCTCGCTGGTTGTCATGTCGGTGCTGATGAGTGGTGGCCTGTTCGGGCTACCGGTCGTCTCTTCTGCGGACTGGGGCGGCTTGCCGCTGACGCTGCTGCTTTTTTCCGGGACGGTGATTATTGGCATGCCGGTATCGGTGGTGCTGGCGCTGGGCCGCCGTTCCCCGCTGCCGTTTTTGCGCGGTTTGTCGGTGGTGTTTATTGAAGGGTTACGCGGCGTACCGTTGATCACGATTTTGTTTGTCGCTGTGAACGTCTTTCCGCTGTTTTTACCGGCCGGGATGGAAGTAAATAAGCTGCTGCGGGTGATTATTGGCATCGCCCTGTTCTTTGCCTGCTATCAGGCTGAAGTGATCCGTGGCGGTTTGCAGGCGGTGCCGCGCGGCCAGTATGAAGCGGCGGCGGTGCTGAATCTTGGATACTGGCACACCACCACCAAAATTGTGTTGCCGCAGGCGCTACGCATCTGCCTGCCGGCGGTGACCAACCATATTATTGCGGCGATGAAGAACTCGTCATTCGTGATCATTATCGGCCTGTTCGATGTGCTGACCGCCTCCACCGCAGTGATGCAGGACCCGGTCTGGCGTCGTTACTACATTGAAACCTATGTCTTTATCGCCGGCCTGTATTTACTATTTGGCTTTTCGCTTTCCCGTTACGCGGTGTGGGTCGAAGGACGCATCGATGAACGCCGTAACCCTGAAGGAGTTTCCTGATGCACACCACAACCCCCGCGAACGATGCGATCATTCAAATGACCTCCGTCAGCAAATGGTACGGGAAATTTCAGGTGCTGGATGATGTCTCGCTCAGCGTAAAAAAAGGCGAACGCGTGGTGATTTGCGGCCCGTCTGGTTCCGGCAAATCGACGCTTATCCGCTGCATTAACCGGCTGGAAGAGCATCAGAAAGGCCAGATTCTGGTGAACGGTATCGAAATGAATGACAATGTGCGCAACATTAGCCGCATTCGTTTGAGCATCGGGATGCTGTTTCAGCAGTTTAATCTGTTCCCGCATTTAAGCGTGCTGGATAACCTGATAATCGGCCCCACGCTGGTGCGCAAGATGAGCCGCCCGCAGGCAACGGAGCTGGCGATGCACTATCTGGAAAAAGTGCAGATCGCCAACCAGGCGCATAAGTTCCCGTTGCAGCTCTCCGGCGGCCAGCAGCAGCGCGTGGCGATTGCCCGCGCGCTCTGTATGCAACCGGAGATTATGCTGTTTGATGAGCCAACCTCGGCGCTGGACCCGGAAATGATCAAAGAAGTGCTGGATGTGATGCTGGATCTGGCGGACAGCGGCATGACAATGATTGTGGTCACACACGAAATGGGCTTTGCCCGTACCGTGGCGGATAACGTGATTTTGATGGCCGACGGTCGCATTGTTGAGTCTGCGCCGCCGGAAACGTTTTTCACCCAGCCTGCGCATCCGCGTACCCGCCAGTTCCTCGATCAAATACTCAGCCATTAATCGTAATGCGGCGGGTTTCCGCCGCACTTCCGCCCGCAATAGATATTCTCCAGTATCGCTAATAGCCATAATAAAATAATGGTATTGTCCTTTTCTTATACTCTGGACTTTATCCAAAAGTAAAAATGTTAGCCTGCGATGTTAATGTTTCTATTTTTGATCGTCTATTTATTCGCCTTTGCTGCATCACCGGCTATTAATTTGACTTAAGAATGTACTTATGGCTGGTTTGTTTTTTTGTCGTCATTTTTCTTTCGCAAAATCATAACAATATTTATAAATTGAGTCGTAAGTATGACTAAAAAAATATTTAACGCAGCTACTTTCCGTTGTCGATAACTTTGTGGAGAATGCACGGGTAATAACAAAAACTCACTGGCCGGTAAATTATAAAAAAGCCTATTACCGCGTCAGCAATTTATTGATCGCGGTACATTACGGGGTTTTTCATGAAGCGTAACACTCCTGTTACACAGAAAGAGTATTTGCTTAACGATGGGGCGACATTGTTGTCGACCACAAATACGCACAGCCATATTACTTATGCCAATACGGCATTTATTGACGCCAGTGGATTTACCGAAGACCAGTTGATGGGCGAAGCGCACAATATTATTCGCCACCCGGATATGCCACCCGCCGCGTTTGGTGATATGTGGTTTACCATCCAGCAAGGTGACAGCTGGACCGGGATGGTGAAAAACCGCCGGCAGAACGGCGATCACTACTGGGTGCGCGCCAACGTAACGCCGGTTTATCAGCAAGGCGAGTTAACCGGTTATATCTCGGTGCGGAATATTCCACAACGCGATGAAATTGACGCCAGCGCTGCGCTTTATGATCAAGTGAATGAAAACAAACTTCGCGGTTTCCGTTTTTATAAGGGTTTAGTGGTCCGCCGAGGTTTATTTTCTTTCCTTTCAATTTTCCAGCGGATTAGTGTTTCAAAACGTATTAATCTGGGCGCTATTATTACCGCTGCTCTCTTAGTGGTATTGCAATTCCTGCCATTTAATGCTGCTGAAAAAGCCGGTGTAACAGTTATTGCTCTGGGATTACTTTCTGTTTTTTTGCAGAGTCAAATATCACGCCCGTTAAAAATAGTTCTGTCGCAAATGCAAAAAGTGGTCTCCGGGCGAAAAGCCGACTATCGCCATTTTAACCGCGTGGATGAAATCGGTTTGCTAATGCGGCTGGTAAATCAGTCCGGGTTGAACCTTAATTCGCTGGTTGGCGATGTTTCCGCGCAAATAAAAGGAATTCGCGTCATTAGCGGGCGCATCTCCAGCGAAGGCGACTCTCTGCGCCAACGTACGGAAGAGACCTCCGGTGATCTGCATCAGACCGCGGCGGCAGTTGAAGAGATTGCAAGCGCAGTCAGGCAAACGGCGGAAACCGCAACAGACGCGATGACGCGTGCGGATGAGACCAGCGCCAGCGCGATGGAAAGCGGCAATGTGATGAAAAAGACCATTGCCATGATGCAGTCTGTTTCGGCGGACAATAACAAAATCGTCGACATTATTGGCGTCATCGACAGTATCGCTTTCCAGACCAATATTCTGGCGCTGAATGCGGCGGTGGAAGCGGCGCGTGCCGGTGAATCCGGGCGTGGTTTTGCCGTGGTTGCCGCGGAAGTGCGTAACCTTGCGCAACACTCCGCCTCTGCCGCGCGTGAAATCCAGACGCTTATCGAACACAACGTGGCTAACGTGAAAAGCGGTGTTGAGATGGTCGAGAACACCGAAACCCACCTGACGGCGATGATCGACAGCGTGATCAATATGTCGGCAATGATCAAAGAGATCGGTATCGCCACGCACGAACAAACGCAGGCGCTGGAGCTGATTAACCAGTCCGTTTCGCGTATCGGCACCATGACGCACAACAACACCGGCATGGTGGAACATGTCACCAGCGCGGCGGAAGATCTCTCTGAACGCGCCGCCCGCCTGCATCGTGCGGTGCATGTATTTGGCGGTAGCTGATAGCCCCAAACACCATGCTATAGTGCTGCTCCCCGGTCGTGGAAAACAGGACATAGCATGGTGTTTCTCAGAGCAGTGCTGATCTTCATCCTTTCGGCAGCAGCCCATGGCGCTGAACACTTTTCTCCTCCCGCCGGGTTTATGCAACCGCCGGAACACCACACAGCAAAAGCGGTTAACTGCCCCACTGCCCCCGCGCCTTTTACTGGCGTGCTGGATTTTCAAAGCAAGTATGAAGGCTCCGACAGCGCGCGTGCTACGCTCAACCCTGAAGCCGACGCCACTTTTCGCCAGCAAACCAAAGCGATTACTGATATGGAGCGCTTTGTCAGCCGCCAGGTTACCGCCTGGGCGCAAAGTGGAAACCCGTCGAATGTCGCCTGTGTGGTTAACGCACTGGCGGGCTGGGCCAGCGCGGGTGCGTTAACGGGTGATGCGAAGAACCATACCGGCAGATCAATGCGTAAATGGGCGCTGGCCACTTTCTCTTCTGCCTGGCTGCAGTTGCAATATTCGCCTCAGCATCCGCTGCGCGCTTATCCGGCCGAGCAGGCAAATATTGAGCGCTGGCTCAGCACACTTGGCGATTTAACGGTTAGCGAGTGGCATGATTTACCGTTGAATAAAGTCAATAACCACAGTTACTGGGCAGCCTGGGCCATTATGGCAACCGCGGTCGTCACGCAGCGGCGCGATCTCTTTACCGACGCGCTGGATATTTACCGCACGGCAATGCAGCAAATTGATCAACAAGGTTTTTTACCCAATGAATTGCGCCGTCGCCAGCGGGCGTTCTCTTACCACAATTACGCTATCCAGCCGCTGGTGATGATTGCGCTGTTTGCCCGTGCAAATGGCGTGGATCCAAAGGCAGAAAATCACGACGCGCTGCAGCGTCTGGGGGAACAAGTGATTGGCGGATTAACCGATGCGCAGCCGTTTGCGCAAAAAACGGGCGTTACGCAGGATGTGTCGTTTTTACAGCACCCGACCAATCTGGCCTGGCTTGAAGGCTGGTGCCAGCTTTATAGGTGTGATGATGCGCTGCGCCAGCATATAGCGCCCCTGCGACCGCTGCAAAACACCCGTCTGGGCGGCGATCTCAGCCACTTGATGGCTGCCACCGCCCGACAGGAGTAAGTGAGGTTAACTGGCGTTCCCGGCTATCGCCAGATAGTCCGTATAGAGCTGTGGCGCACCGGAAAACGATGCGAGCGTGCGCCACTCGTCATACATCCGTTCTGTATCCTGATGTGCGGCGACAAAGGCCAGCGATTTTTCCGTGGATACATCCAGCCCCGGATGAAAGGCGTTCAACGAAGCCAGACTTTCAATTTCCAGCATCACCGCGTACTGATCGAGACGATTACCGCCCTGGCCTTTCAGCATGTGGAATTTCCAGCCGGGGTAATCTTCGACGCGATGGATATTGTCCGTAATGAATTTTTCGAAGGTCTGCGGTAGTACGCCCGCGCGCAGTGCGAGATTGTGGAAACCGACAACGCGCGCCACCGTTTCTTGCCCGGATTTGGCCTGGTAGTTTGGCCCTTCCGGCAGGGAGCTGTTTGTATTTTCCGCCACCAGCGAGTAAGTGGTGAAAATGGTCGGCAGCTCGGCGAACGTCGCGAAAGTTTTCCATTCAGCAATCAGCGCCAGCGCCTGCGGGTGTTGCTGCCAGAATTGCTGCGCTTCGGCGGTCTGTTCACCACTGGCTGTCACATAACGGGCGTACTGCTGCGCATCCGGCGCTTCGTACAGCATCAGATATTCGTTTTCTCGCTCACCGCGCAAACCTTTCAGCAACGTCCAGCGCCAGCCCGGATACGCCGGGATCTGCACACCGCGCTCGCGGGCGAATTGCTCAAAATCGCCTGCGGTTACCCCTTTTTTCAGGTTAAGGCCAATGTAATGCACGCTAAAAACGGCATGAGATGGGTTATTCATAAAGACTCCTTTCTTCGTACCACGGACACGTCCGTGAATTAATGGATGATTTTGTGCGCCAGCAGGCTAACCAGCAGCAGGAGCACAATGCCGGCGCTGAACACCGCGCGCAGGCTGTAGTATTGCGCTATGACACCAATCAGCGCCGGTCCGCTCAACAGCCCCGCATAGCCGAATAAAGTGACGGCGGGAAGCGCGAAGTGCGACGCCACGCCGGGCTGATTCCCCGCGCCAGAGAAAAGCACCGGCACAATGTTCGCCAGCCCCGCGCCAACCAGCGCAAATCCGGCAAGAGAGAGCATGGTGCTATGCAGTGAAACCATCACCAGCAACCCCGCAGCGGCACACACTCCGCCGAAGAGCAGCACGCGCACGTTGCCATACGTGTTGATTAAGCGATCGCCATATACTCGCCCCAGCGCGACGGCAATGGAATAGAGCGTAAAGCCCAGGCCCGCCTGCTGCGCGGGCATCTGCCGTTCGCTATGCAGGAAAACGGCGGACCAGTCCAGCATTGCGCCTTCCATCAAAAAGATAAAAAAACAGACGATGGCGATAAAAAGTACCTGCGGATGCGCCAGCGTTCGCAGCAGGCTTCCCTTCGCGCCGGTTTGTTGCGGGCGTCTGGCTAATAAATGGCGGGATGAAGCCAGCGCGATCGCCAGAATCAGCAGCGCAATCAGTAAAATGGCGTGTCGTGGTGCCACACCTGCCCACAACAACAGGCTGACGCTTCCGGCACCCGCAATGCAGCCCAGACTATAAAAGCTGTGGAAACCGGCCATTCTTGCCTGTCCGGATGCACGCTCAACCACCACCGCCTGGCTGTTCATCGACACATCGAGCAGGCCATTTGCCGCGCCGAAAAAGAGCAGAACCCCGCCCATCACGACGGGGGAATCGATGAACAACATTACGGGCAAATCGAGACACAACACCAGGGCGCAGCAGAGGATCACGGCCCGGCAGCCAAAGCGGCTGATCAAGCTGCCGCTGAACGGCATCGCCAGCATGGAGCCCGCGGCAATGCAAAACAGCAGTAAACCCAGCGCGCCATCACCAACGTGCAGCGTGGTTTTCACCAGCGGGATCAGCGGTGCCCACGCCGAGACCGCCAGACCAGCAATAAAAAAGACCGCCCGCGTCGCATGCTGTGCGCCGGTATTTGTTGCCGGGTAAAGATTGGTCATTGGCTACACTCCCTGCTCATTCCCGCAACTCTGACTTTCGGCCACAGCCAGATAATCGGTGTAGATTTGTGGCGAACCGGAGAAAGACGCGAGCTGTTTCCACTCCTCATACATCTGCTTGGTGTCCCGATGTACCTTCGCGAAAATGGCTGCCTGGTCGGTGGCGATATCCGGTTCAGGATAGAAAACATCCAGTGCCGCAAGGCTTGCTATCTCCATCATCACCACATATTGATCCAGCCGGTTGCCGCGCTCGCCTTTCAGTAAACGGAATTTCCAGTCCGGGTAGTCTTCAATACGTTGGTAATTTTCAGCGATAAAGGTTTCGAAGGTCGCGGCCTCAACATCCGGGCGCAGCGCCAGGTTATGAATGCCAATGACTCTGGCCTCCGGTTCCTCGCCCGGCCGTTCACGATAACGAGGCCCATCTATCACGGTGCTTTTTTTGTTTTCCGCCAGCAACCGATAATCGGTGTAGATCGTCGGTAACGCGCTGAATGTTCCCAGTTGTTGCCATTCGCGCAGCAATTGCTGAGCGTGCGGGCGATCGCGCCAGAACTGGCGCGCCAGCTCGGTGAGATTGCCGTCTGCACGCAGGTAACGATCGCGCAGGTCGGCGTTTTCGATTTCATAGAGCATCAGAAATTGCCCGGCGCGCTCTCCCCGCAGGCCACGCAGCAACGTCCAGCGCCAGCCGGGATAACAGGGGATCTGGCACCCTTTCTCGCGAACAAACTGCTCAAATTGCGCATTGGTGACACCGGCTTCGGTGTCGATTGCGATGTAATACAGGCTAAAAACCGGTGCGGATGCGTCAGTGTGTTTCATGTGCAAGCTCCATGGTGAATTGGGTATTAATGATTGCTTCCACTAACGTGGCGCCGTTTGGCGTGAGCCTGACGTCATCGCCAGTCACGGTGATGAGCGCTTTTTGTGTTAACGTCTCTAACGCGCGCTGAATAACCGGGTTGTGGAAAAAACTGCGACCGTCGAAGCGCTGGCGGAATTCGCTATCGTTGACCGGACGCAGCGTGGAGAGCGCCATTTTGAAAGCGTTAACTTCGCGCTGGAGCGGGGAAAAACCGTGCTGCGATTCAATCGGTAAGCGCCCTTCTTCCAGCGCCTGGGAGTAGCGTTTGTAATCCGTAATGTTGATAGCTTCCGACTGCGTACATTTCGAACTGCCGCCAAGACCAATCGCCACTTCCGGATACTGTTTATCAAGGTCGGTAATCAGCCCTTTCCACTTTTCCGCAGGTTGTGTGCGCCGATGGAAATACATGGTGGGATGCTCAATGTAATCATCGGCGAAGTAGCGCTCTATCAGCTCGCGCATCTGGTACTGCTTACCCAGCCCCGGAAAGACGCTGTTGGCCCCTTTTTTCTGCCATAAGCTCTGGCGCTGCCCGGATACCCCGGTGCGCTGCTTCATCAATTCCGCCATATGCAGCTTTGTGCAGACGACATGAGAAAGCGCCAGTTCGCGGCACTTCTCCATATCAAATTTCACATCATCGACGCTTTGCCCAGGCAGACCATAGATCAGATCCACGCTTATCCATTCGAAACCAACTTCGCGGGCGTTGGCTATCGTCTGTTCGCAGGTTTCCGCGCTATGTTTACGCCCACAGGCCTCGATAAGCTGGTTATTGAACGACTGGACGCCAAAACTGATTTTGCTGAAACCCAGCGTTTTGAGCAGTTGCAGATAGGATTTTGTCAGCGTTGCGGGTTCCCCTTCAAAACGCAGCGTGGCGGCAGAAAAATTGAAATTTTGCTGGTAAAACGCAATCAGACGGCGGAGTTCCGCTTCCGGCAGCAACGACGGCGTGCCGCCGAAAACGTTAAATTCGCCCACTTCTGCTTGAGCCAGCGCGGGCACGTTTTGCAGCCACAATTTCGCTTCCTGAATGTTCTGATCCACCACCCGGTGAAAAACGGCCCGCGAGGGGGCGCTCTGCGGGTTAATGATAATGGTCGGGAACTGGCAGAAATGGCAGCGGTAGCGGCAGGTGGGAATCGACGCCCAGAGATGGATCTGTGCTGCCTGTTTAATGTCGTGTTCCATCTCGCGGAAAAAGGCGTCCTGCGGGTAGTCTATGATGTCGCCTGGAAACACGTGGCAGCCAAAAGGATCCCGGTAGACATACTCCAGCAAGGTGTGATTTTCCGGCGCCGCCAGAAAATCGAACACGTGCGGCACCGGGTAGTGCGGGTCGAGATCGTTCAACGACTCCAGAAGAGATCTGTTCATCAGAAGACTCCCCCGTTGGCAAAGTAATTATGCGCCATGCCCGACTCGCGATCCTCACAGAAATACCAGACGAAACGCTGGAAATCGCGCTGCTGAACGTCGTCAAAACAGGCTGGCAGCGGCGGTGGAAAACCAATGTCTTCGCCCATTGCGCGGCGCATGGCGCTGAAAATCTCGTCGCGAAACTCGAAATAGAGCAGGTAAGCGGGCGTTTTATAGGCGTGGATGGGAGTGAAATCGATAATGCGCGTTTCGTGTTTAATGGCCTCAATGCGCCGGAACAGGCGATCGGCTACCACCGGACCGAAAAAGTCACGCACGGCCTCGCTGTCTAACAGCAGATGCGGGTTGAGAAGCACCGGCAGCACAATATTTTTCGGCACGTAATCTTTGATCGAGTAGTGCCAGGCCTGTAATGACTGTTCAGGTGTCGTGTCGCTCAGCGAGGTTTGCTGCCCCCCATCCGGGCGAACATCTTTCATGATGATGATGCCATCTTGCCCGTAGGCGACACCGGTAATCACTTCCTGCAGAATGGAGTCTACGCGGCGGCTGTTGATTTCAACGTGGGAATCACGTGCGTAGACAGGTTTTCCGCCTGCGGCGATCACGCGAATACCGAAATCCCAGTCATCGGAAAGGTGCTCGACAAACCGACCGTTATTGAGCTGGTAAAAGATCTCAATGCCGCCGACGTTGTCGTACATCGTACGTTCAACGGCGAAACCTTTGCCATCCGGGAAGCCGCCAAACAGCGAGAAGGAGACATCGCGGCAGCGCAGCGTTTTCTGGATCTCGGCAAACAGGTTCGGGCGCAGACGGAAGTCGTTTTCGTTGTAGTAGTAATTACAGGTGCCTAAGTCCCCTTCTTCCTCGATCATTTTTGCAATCAGCGTGTGCAGCCACCAGCTGTCCACGGTGCAGTCCGCATCGGCCGAAACGATATAGTGCTTTCGGTTTATGCCAAGGCGTTTATCACGGGCTTTTGAACGCAGCGAGGCGTAGTCCATTCCGCATTTTCGCGCGGAGGAGACACCCTGCGTGGTTTCCTTGATGATATGAATATCCATTGACGGATTGAGTCGGTGAAAATTATGTATTTGCGCCACTGAATCGTCGGTGGAATTATTATCCACCACGATCAGCTCCCAGTTATCATGCGTCAGCATGTTATTACGCGTTTTTTGATTAAGTAACGACATAAGCACAGCGTTAATTCTGTCCCTCTCGTTATAAACGGGTAAAACAATCGAAACATAAACATTGTCACGCATATATACTCTCCCTGAGTAATCATTAAGACTCAATGCTCTTACTGCTAAGTATTTTCTTACCAATAAGAAAGTTTTGATAAGCCATTTCTGACATTAATGGTTTATTAGTGATGAGTTTATAAACACCAAGAATAAATTCATCGTCCGGTAAATCATCTTTCTCGGCTGAGATGTCCATGATTGGCGCAAAGAAACCATATTGCCCATAGACTTCGTCATAATATTCATAACGTGTCGAAATGTAACATCGCCGGTGACTAATCGCTTCACCAATTGGATTGCCATAACTGTCGTAATCCCACGATGTCAGAAAAGAGACAATGTCACATGAGTAATATAAATCTTCAATGGTGTAGGTATTCATGCCCGGGGGCATGTAACCGTGCTGCAGCCAGCCAATAAAGTGTATAAACGGTTCAACCTGTAATGTCCTTGCTAAATCAACCAGCGATTGATAACACTCTGGCGCCTCATGGCGATCGCCAGCGATGACAAGAAATACGCGTCCATCGAGACCGTGTTGCTGAAAGAGTTGGTTAAGCTTTGATACCAGGTAAATATCCCGATCAAGCCGTTTTTGTGGGATAAGGCGCGTGGTTCGGGCAATCAATATATCATTGCAACCTATACCAAGGCTGCGTCGCATATTACTATGATTTCGCGCCTCGCTAAAGTTGTAAGCGTTCTTTTTAACTTTGATTTCAACAGCATAGTTACACCATTCTTCAAGTTTTTCTTTCAGGTCCTCATTAAGCGTAACGTAGGTAATATAGGGGGATTTTATGGGTTTGATGGCATATGGATATGGATAAGCACCATACTTCATCACCGTTTTTTCGCTATTCCACATTAAATCATGGTCACGCCAGGTGACGAACTGCTCTAAATCATATCGCTTTCCATATACATCTATCGCAATATATAGAGCTTTTGTATAAATAATATTTTCCGGAAGCGTACCGTTTTCAACATAAACTGTACCGATATTGAGTTGCTCCCATTGCCGCACGATTTTTTGTGCCAGTTGGCATGCCGTTTTATCAATAACAGAAAGAATTCTTTCACGTTCCGCTGATGAAACTGATATTTTTTGGCTAATCAATACATTATGCGAGTATTCGATAAAATGGGTGTTGTAATCAGGTAGACTGGTAATGTCATTTATTCGCACAAGCGTAAAGCCACCTTTATATATAGCATTCTCCCATTCATATGGCTTATTGAATTTGCCTTTATCAATCTTGATGTCGTAACCAAGATCAAGATAAGGTTTAATTCCCTTGTGCACTAACTCTTGTGCTGTTTTGAATGCTTCAACAGTGATTCCTGAAAAAGCAACAGCATCAAAAGAAATAAAAATCACTCCATTTCGAACGTCCATGGAATTACCTCTTTCTCATTGCGAAGATATTTTTTAATTATTCCATTGGTGCTAAGAAAAGCATATTACAGACTGGGTTTAAAGTGGTTGATATCGCAATATTGAAGATAATGTCATTTTTTTACTTTTCGTCACATAAAAAAGCGAAATGATGTTTCATCCTGAATATATCGCTTTAATCATTGTAACTATCAAGCAACTTTGTGAAGGCGTTTAAGCTGAAGAACATTCTACTTTAATTGAGACTGTTCGGGATTTTTACTCGCAAACCCTATAGTGTGCAGGAATTTAATCTGTTAGATAGGCTTTATTATTTATCGCTATAAAACCTAAAGGTAACTTTTCTTATTGCACTTTGTGCTGTGATGTCCGACGATAACAACTCGGTATGTTTTTTGTACCGCGCAATGATGAGATTGAATTTCGCCCGGTCAGTCACCGGGCTTGTCCTTGAAACATTGAACTGGATTAAGGAGTAAGCATGAAATCGAACCGTCAGGCACGTCATCTTATGGGGCTGGATTATAAAGTGTCGAACACCCGCAAAGTTGTCACGAAAGACAACCAGGAAGAGACGGTGATCGCTCACCGCTCAGGGCGTCATCGCCGCGCAGGTTGATTTGTCCACCCTCACCACCCCATCAGGGGTGGTGTTTTGCCCCCCTCTCCTTGTTATTGCTAAAAATTCAATCAACGAATACTGCGATCGGGAAGTATTTGCTGAAGCGATGCTTTATACTTGCGCCCGCCGCTGTACCGGTCCGTGACTCACCCCCACGGGAGAAAGTTGATCAAGGAGCTGTAAGATGAATGCAAAGCATAATAAAAACCGATCGTTATATATCCCTTACGCTGGACCCGTGTTGTTGGAATTTCCGTTGCTGAACAAAGGCAGCGCCTTCAGCATGGAAGAGCGCAGCAACTTCAACCTGCTTGGCCTGCTGCCAGAAGTAGTTGAAACCATTGAAGAACAAGCCGAACGCGCCTGGTTGCAGTATCAGGGCTTTAAAACCGACATCGATAAGCACATCTATCTGCGCAATATTCAGGACACCAATGAAACCCTCTTCTACCGGCTGGTGGAAAACCATCTTGAAGAGATGATGCCGGTGATCTACACCCCAACTGTTGGCTGGGCGTGTGAACGTTTTTCTGATATTTATCGCCGCGCCCGCGGGGTGTTTATCTCCTGGCAGAACCGCGCCAGCATGGACGACATTCTGCAAAACGTGCCGAACCACAACATCAAAGTGATCGTGGTGACTGACGGGGAACGTATCCTCGGTCTTGGCGACCAGGGCATTGGCGGCATGGGCATTCCTATTGGTAAGCTGTCGCTTTACACCTCCTGCGGCGGCATCAGCCCGGCTTACACCCTGCCCGTGGTGCTGGATGTTGGCACCAACAACCAGCAGTTGATTAACGATCCGCTCTATATGGGCTCGCGTCACCCGCGTATCACCGGCGACGAGTATTACGCTTTCGTTGATGAATTTATCCAGGCGGTGAAACAACGCTGGCCGGACGCGCTGTTGCAATTCGAAGACTTCGCGCAGAAAAATGCCATGCCGTTGCTGAACCGTTATCGCGATGAAATCTGCTGCTTTAACGATGACATCCAGGGCACGGCGGCAGTGACTGTCGGTACGCTGATCGCCGCCAGCCGCGCGGCGGGTAGCCAGCTCAGCCAGCAGAAAATCGTCTTCCTTGGCGCGGGTTCCGCCGGGTGCGGTATTGCCGAACAGATCATTGCCCAGACTCAGCGTGAAGGATTGAGCGAAGCGGACGCCCGTCAGAACGTCTACATGGTTGACCGTTTTGGCCTGCTGACGGATGAAATGCCGAATTTGCTGCCGTTCCAGAGCAAGCTGGTGCAAAAACGCGAAAACCTGCAAAACTGGGACACCAGCGCGCAGAACGAAGCTCTTTCTCTGCTGGATGTGGTGCGTAATGTGAAGCCGGATATTCTGATCGGCGTCTCCGGCCAGACCGGGCTGTTCACGGAAGAGATCATCCGCGAAATGCATAAACACTGCCCGCGACCGATTATCATGCCGCTGTCGAACCCGACGTCCCGTGTTGAAGCGACACCGCAGGATATTATCAGCTGGACAGATGGGATGGCGCTGGTTGCGACCGGCAGCCCGTTCTCACCGGTGCAGTGGAAAGAGAAAACCTACCCGATTGCCCAGTGCAACAACGCCTACATCTTCCCGGGCATTGGCCTTGGGGTTATCTCCAGTGGCGCGTCGCGCATTACCGACGACATGCTGATGGCGGCGAGCGAAACGCTGGCGGAATACTCCCCGCTGCTGCTCAACGGTGAAGGGCTGGTGCTGCCGGAGCTGAAAGACATTCAGCAAGTCTCACGCGCCATTGCTTTCGCCGTCGGCAAAATGGCGCAACAGCAAGGCCTGGCGGCGAAAACCTCTGCCGAAGCGCTCAAGCAATCCATTGACGACAACTTCTGGGAGCCGAAGTACCGCAGCTACCGCCGTACGTCTATCTAATCTGCTTATCCGGCGCTGCGGCGCCGGTTTTTTTTCCCGCTGGTAAAACATTCACTTCCCCGCTAAACTCCTTTTCACCCATTAACTTACTGAATATAAAAAGGAGGCTACTTATGCTGTATTGTGAATTGTTTGACTATTCACATGCATTTGGCGATCGCGCCAGCTCAAGCGTTATCGGTATCGTGCTGCGATAACTTCGGCTTGAGCGAAGACAACAATCCCTTCCCTTGGGCTTACCAGGTTATCGTCAGCGATGTTTGACGAGGCACACGCGTGCCTGTAACTCTTGAGTAAGCAATGAGCACATTATTATCTGCACAATCCATCCGTGTTGAAACGGCGTTTGGTCCGTTATTCTCCGATCTCTCCTTCACTCTGAAAAAAGGCGATCGCCTTGGGCTTATTGGCGACAATGGTTGCGGTAAAAGTACGCTGCTAAAAGTGCTGGACGGTTCACTGTCCCCGCTTTCCGGTAATGTGACGGTGGCGAACCAGTGCCTGCTGGCCCGCGTTGAGCAACATCTGCCCGATGCCCTGTTATCCATGACGCTGCTTGATGCGGTGCTGGCGCAGCTTCCGGCACTTGAGCGTGACAGTCAGCGCTGGCGCGGCGAAGCATTACTGGCCAGCATGGGGCTGAGTCCGCAGGAAATCGCCTTAACGGCCGCCACGCTGAGCGGCGGGCAACATACCCGCTTGCTGCTGGCACGGGCGCTGATCCGCGAACCGGATCTGCTGCTGCTCGATGAGCCCGGTAACCACCTCGATCTGCCCACCTTGCTGTGGCTGGAACAGTTTCTGCAAAGCTGGTCCGGCAGTTTCGTGATGGTGTCGCACGACGCGGCGTTACTGGATGCGGTGACCAATGGCAGCTGGATCCTGCGTGACCACACGCTGCACAGCTTCGCGCTCCCCTGTAGCGCGGCGCGGCAGGCGCTGGAAGCGCGGGATGAGAGCGATGCCCTGCGTCACAAAGCGGAGCAAAAGGAGATCGACCGCGTTACTGCCAGCGCCAAACGGCTGGCCACCTGGGGGCGCGTCTACGACAATGAAGACCTGGCGCGCAAGGCGAAACAGATGGAGCGCCAGGTCGAGCGCCTGAAAGAAAGCCAGACTGAGCTGACTGAGGGCAGCCAGTGGCGGCTGGCGTTGCATGGCGAGGAGCTCAGGGCTGACCGTCTGCTGGAGATGGAACAGCTCGCTGTTCCGCCTGCGCCAGGGTTACCCGACTTGTTTCAGGTACCCATCGCGCGGCTGAAAAGCGGCGATCGCGTCGCCATTGTCGGGCGTAACGGCTGCGGGAAATCCTCGCTGCTGCGTCTTATCTGGCGGGCTTACCAGCAGGAAAGCACATCGGGGTTGCGTCTGCATCCCCGTCTGAACGCGGGTTACTACGACCAGACGCTGCATCAGTTACCTGATGACGCTACGCTGTTTGACGCGCTGGAGCCATTTGCTCCCACGCCGCAGGATCGCAAAATGGCGCTCATCAGCGCCGGTTTTGCCTGGGCGCGTCACGGGCAACGCGTGGCGACGCTGAGCGGTGGTGAGCGCTCCAGGTTGCTGTTTGTCGGTCTGTCGCTGGCGCGCTTTAACCTGCTGATGCTGGATGAGCCAACCAACCATCTGGATATGGCAGGCAAAGAGGCGCTGGCGCAAACGCTGCAGCAGTTCAGCGGCGGCGTGTTGCTGGTCAGCCACGACAGAGCGCTTATCTGCAGTAGCTGTAATCGCTTCTGGCTGGTGGAAAACGGTAAACTGAGCGAATGGCATGATGCGGAGGCGGTGTTTGAACGCCTGCGCGAAAGTGTCCGTCACGAGCAGGCAGCGCCAGTTGCGCTTAATGCCGCCGCTGAGCCAGAGGATATTGATGCCCTTCTGGAGCGGTTAATTAAGCTTGAAACCCAACTGGCCGAAGACCTGGCGCGTAAAGCGAAGCACCAGAAACCGCAGCTTCAGGCGCAGTGGCGCGAGGAGATTGCACGCCTTCAACAGAGGTTGTAGTACGGCAGTAAACAGGCGCCGCAAGGCGCCTGTTTTTTTACTACTGCGAGTTTTCGCTTTCCAGATATCCCATGCCTGTTTGATCCCCGGGTCTGAGGCTCAGAGGAAAGGAAATTTATCTTAAGCCAATATAAGCAAAAAGATCCTTTTGCTTATGAGAATCTTAGTTGTCTATATGGCTCTGAACTGGCTTATGACGAATTTCAATCACCGTCAATTATTTGATTTTTCCGGCAGACCCATTTCGACCGTTTCAAGAGATTTAAGCATGTAGGGGGTGAAATCAACTTCTTTCCCGTCGACGAGGTTGATCATTGAGCCTGAACCACAAAATGCAGCGCCGCTACGTATTAGGCAGAATGACAGGTTTTTCTTCACCCCTTTTTGTTTTTCCTGCAGAGGGATATTGTTGTCGATAACCGCATAGCCACTGGCATTGACGGACTGAATATTATACAGCTCCAGAGGCTGCAACTCGCTCAGGCTTTTGATGCCATAAACTTCCAGAGAACGCTGTGTACTTTCCCTGCTCAGGGTATACTTTTTCTTTTTCCACAGTCCTGTTTTTTGATCAAAGTAGACCTTTTCAGCCAGTGCTCTCCCCGGTCCGTACCCGTCATGTGTAACATCGACTGCAAACAGGCAAAACCAGGTATTAAACGGAGGGTATTTTATTTTTGATGATATGTATTCAGGTGGGTAGAAGTTTTTAAATGAAATGTTATCGCATGAACCATTTCCACTATTACTGGATATGTTGTTGTAATACTCATCAAATCTGTCTTTATTGAAATCAGATGGAACCTGTATTTCAGGGATAATGAAACTCACCGCTTTTTGTGATAACAATACTAGAATTAGTAAAATCAAAAATTTCCTCATCATCCTCTCCTTAACTGATCTGATTCGGGTTTTTCGTTGACCGGGTTGTTATGGCTGTCCGGGAATTTCTGCTCGGTGAGGACGGCTATCGCGCTGCCGTAGACGCAGCAGCGGGTATCAAAGCCATTCAGCCCCTGATATTGTTCGTTATCGATCTGACCTGGCAGGTTAACGGCGGCGCTGGCCTGCCAGAAAGCCTGGCTGCGGTAGTAAATCTTTGTCCCGCTCCGCCGAGGAGTGACGCTGCACCGCTCCAGCACGTGATCGTTATCGGCGTATGGGGCCATATTCATTGAAACCCAGTAAAACCCGGCACTGCTGGCTGCCTCTTGGAAGTCGCTGCTGACATTATTCCGCCACCGGATAATGTTCTCCGGGACGTGGTTTTCGGTATCAGATAGGTGATTGTCGGTGTAGCGAAGGGGCCGGTGTGCATACAGACGACGGTATTCATTTATCAGAGTGTTCCTGATATTTTCTGGGCAGGTTCGCCCCCGGAAGCTGAAATAATTAAAATAGTTTTCAGGGTTAGTCAGCTGTAACAGGCCGCGCCCGTACCACGGGTAATACCAGATGTTGTAGCGCCGGATGACCTGATGCGTGCGCGGGTCTGTTTCCATATAGCGGTACCCTTCCTCCATCGTCCCCAGCCAGCCCGTTTCCTGAATGCCGTTCCCCAGGAAGCAGGCGATACGCAGCGGGGTGGTGATCAGATGTTTCTGCATTGTCCTGTTCATGTGCGTACGGATGCTGTCCGCGACGCTGCCAGCGCCGTCCCGGTAGGTGTTGATGGCCTCCCAGCGGTAATCATTCCGCCCGGCCGTTCTTAATGCGTTCCGTGGGATAAGTTGTTTTAGCTCCTGCTTACTTATCCAACAGCACTTGCGGAAATGGGCAATAAAAGCCGTCGGATGAAAATGCCACAGCCTGCCCGTGCCAATTGTGCCGGTGTCAAAGCACAAGGCTGAGGCATGGCTTTTCAGCCGTTCATAGTCTTCCTCAGATATGGCCGGGATATCGTCGGTACCGCTTCTGAGCCAGGCATAGCGCTGGTCAAAGGTGGCGGCATTCCATTCCAGCGGAAAATGACAGATCAGATGGCTGCTCAGGTCGC
The DNA here is from genome assembly GCF_000300455.3 of Kosakonia sacchari SP1. Lineage (NCBI taxonomy): Bacteria > Pseudomonadati > Pseudomonadota > Gammaproteobacteria > Enterobacterales > Enterobacteriaceae > Kosakonia > Kosakonia sacchari. The sequence goes on along the minus strand of NZ_CP007215.2, from coordinate 2,450,998 downwards.
TGAAATGCCCGCTTTCCTGCAATCCGGCGATAAGGGAGGAATGACACTGGCTGTTACTATCCGTGTCATCGTCCACCATCCGCCAGCCCGTCCAGTGCGGGAAGTCGGCATCGCTGAATTTTTTGATATAAGAAAACGCCAGATTGACCATACCCGTTCCGCCGGGGAAGCTGACGGTACGCCACAGCGGGGCATCAGCAGGCGCCAGGGTTTCATGTTCTGTGCTGATGACCCGGCCGAAGCGGAGCAGTTCGAACCCGGCAGACGGGTTCTGCGGGTACAGACGCTTAGCTGTTTGGTACAGATTGTATTCATACCTAAGACCTAATCTTCTTACGTCGTCAGTCTGATTAGCATCGGCATTCACCAGCGGTTCCCCCACGGTGTCGAACAATGCAGCCGTGGCGGCGTTCTGCCTGCGGGTGAGCATCGAGCAGTCGCCTTTTTCGAAGGTCATACTGACAAACAGCGGTTCGGTACTGGTATGAACGGCATTCAGGCGGTTCGTATCCGGTGAGGCAGCGTCAGATACAGATTCGTAAAAGTGTGTACCGGGAGGCAGATAAAAATGGATATCGCCGTAAACCGTGTCCTTTCGTCCGTCCCGGGTGATATCGAGTTCGGCCGTTGTGCGTCCGGTCAGCTTCAGCATGTTTTCGTTGTCACAGAACACCTGAAAATGAAAGGCATTGGTTTCGCTAACCATACCACTCTGCCCGATGCGGTCCTTGCGCCAGACTCTTGCTCCGTCCCTGATTGCCGGGTCCAGTCGGTCCATGAGATGCATGTACAGTGAGTAATACTCGACATGACAGTTTTCACCGATATCGGTCTGATGTTTCAGCAGCACATAGCCGTCATCGGTTCTGCCATCATAATTCAGCGGGAAAGTATCGCGTTTAGCTGTGGAAGACGGCGAGCGAAAAGAAACCACTTCCCCGTCTGCAATGGCGCGGACGAACTCAATGCGGTCGTAGCCTTCCTCGCGGCGGTCGGTGTGGAGAACATGCACCCCACCGTGCCATGACGCGTGTCTGTTGAGGGGGAAATCCCGGTTTATATCCACGGGCATCATTCTGCTGACCCATGACAGGTCACTTTCTGCGGCGTTCCGGGGGCGGACAAATGGCGGGCTGATTATCATGCTGACTCCCTGTCAGATTTGTAGAATTAATCAAAGTGCAGAATAGCGAAATTTTATTTAAATAAGCATTGTCCACTGACAAAGAAAATACGGGTTACTCCTCACCCGATAGTTTATATACCGCGTAGAGGGCAATATTCAGCAGACGGGCTATTTCTGATGCATCAGGCCTTCCTGTCATAGAGCCTGCACCTGTTCCTGGTCTATTGTTCGCCAGCGGCGCGCGAGTGTAGAAAATCACATCCAGCGGATCGCCATCCCCCGCCAGCGACTGGGTGAGCAAGCCGTAGTTCGCCGGGTAAGCCACCGGCATTGACTGAAAGCGGTCGGCCACGATAAAGCCGGTTTTGGCGTCCGTTTCATACTTAATGATGCCGCCCGCCGGGATTTCCGTCACCGCGAAGAACGCTTCCGGGTTATTTTCCAGGCTGCGGAAATTCAGAATATTGTGTGCCTGAACCGAGGGGGATAAGAGAACGCTGACGGCCAGCTGTTTTTTCACCAGATGCATTGTTGATCAATTTTTTGTTATAGAAAGCAACGAGTTGGCGGCAATTGATGCCAGTAGCATGACATTCATGCTGCGAACTTTATAACCTCATTAACACTATGGTTACTGATTATTTACCCTACCTAAACCAGGGGAAAGGCGCAGAAAGTATTACAGCATGTTGCCCTGCTCTTGTATTTCACTCCTAAGCCATTAATTCTAAAGACGTATATTACGGATGAAGCCAGACGCCACACCCGGATCTCAGTTCCATGCCTCATAACAGGAGAAACACCATGAAGGCTGCTGTTGTTACAAAAGATCATCAGGTAGAAGTGACACAAAAAACCTTACGTCCGCTGAAACATGGCGAAGCGTTGCTGAAAATGGAGTGCTGTGGCGTTTGCCATACGGATTTGCACGTCAAAAACGGGGATTTCGGCGACAAAACCGGGGTGATCCTCGGACACGAAGGCATTGGCATTGTCACCCAGGTGGCCGAAGGCGTGACCTCGCTGAAAGTGGGCGATCGCGCTTCTGTGGCGTGGTTTTTTCAGGGCTGCGGCCACTGCGAATACTGTAACAGCGGTAATGAAACCTTGTGTCGCGAGGTGGTAAACGCCGGTTACACGGCGGACGGCGGCATGGCGGAAGCGTGCATCGTGGTCGCGGATTACGCGGTGAAAGTGCCGGACGGGCTGGATTCTGCTGCGGCCAGCAGCATTACCTGCGCAGGCGTGACCACCTATAAAGCGGTAAAAGTTTCGCAGATCAAACCGGGCCAGTGGATTGCTATCTACGGCCTTGGCGGGCTGGGTAATCTGGCGCTGCAATACGCAAAGAATGTGTTTAACGCCAAAGTGATCGCCATCGACGTAAATGATGAACAGCTTAAACTCGCTGCCAGCATGGGCGCAGATCTGACCATCAACTCGCGCAGCGAAGATGCGGCAAAAGTGGTACATGAAAAAACCGGCGGCGCGCATGCCGCTGTGGTCACGGCGGTGGCGAAAGCGGCCTTTAATTCCGCCGTTGATGCCGTGCGCGCCGGTGGACGCGTGGTGGCTGTGGGGCTGCCGCCAGAAGCGATGAGCCTTGATATTCCGCGCCTGGTGCTGGATGGCATTCAGGTCGTTGGCTCGCTGGTCGGTACGCGCCAGGATCTGACTGAAGCCTTCCAGTTCGCCGCCGAAGGCAAAGTGGTGCCGAAAGTGGCGCTGCGTCCGCTGGAAGATATCAACGCCATCTTTAAAGAGATGGAACAAGGCCAGATTCGCGGCCGTATGGTGATCGATCTCCGCCATTAATTGCCTGGCATTGCCTATAATCTCGGGGGCGTTAACGCCCCTTTTTTCTGACTCCGAGGTGCTTATGACCCCCAGTATTCCCGGGCTAGAAGTGTTGTTTATCGCCGGTTTCGGCCCAATTCCCCAGAACGTGGCCGACAGCCAGGCGTTTTACCAGCACACCCTTGGGTTGCCGTTGAAACCCATGGAGGGCGCGAGCGATTACCTCGTCGCCGACCACGATGCGCTCAACGGCGCAAAGCACTTTGCTCTGTGGCCGCTGCATCACGCCGCCGCGTCGTGCTTTGGCGCAGAGAAATGGCCGGATTCCCACCCCATTCCGCAAAGCTGGGTTGAATTCGAAGTGCAGGATTTGGCTATCGCCACCGATGTGTTGATCAACAAAGGGTATCAACTGCTGGTTGCCAACCGTCGGGAACCCTGGGGGCAAAGCGTCACGCGCCTGCTTGCGCCTGAAGGGGTACTGGTTGGGTTGACCATTACGCCCTGGCTGCGTTAACGCGCTGTCTAACCGGGGCATGCCCCGGTTTTTCGCTTTCCTGAATGTTTCGCGCGTATCGGATGATAAATCCCACCGATAACACTTTTTAGCATTTCACCCGGTGGGCATTCACCGGGTTGCGCCTTAGTGCTGAACGACCTGTTCCGGCTGATGCTTTGTTTTTCTGTGACCATAGATCAGAAGCGACGTCATGGCGGCAAACGTTAGTACCGCTGCTGGTAATGTCAGGTAGCTGTAGGTAAAACCAAACGCGATAATCAGCCCGCCAAACCAGGCACCGACAGCGTTGCCCAGGTTAAACGCCATCTGCCCGCCGGCCGCGCCGAGCATTTCACCGCCCTTCGCATTTTGCAGCAGCATGATTTGCAGCGGCGCAGAGAGCGCGAACAGCCCGGCGCAGCAGACAAAACCAAGCGACAACGCTCCCACTTTGCTTTCACCGGCGACAAACAGCGCCAGCATCGCCAGCATAATCAGTAATTCCGTCACCGCCGCGATGCGCACCGGGCTGAATTTCACTGATAAGCGACCACTGAACATATTGCCCAGCACCATGCCTAGCCCCATCAGCATCATGATCAGCGTCATCGCGCTCTCGGTGAAACCAGAGACATTGACCATAAACGGCTTCACATAGCTAAACCAGGCGAATACGCCCGCGTTGCCAAACATCGTGGCGGCGAAAATCAGCCACGGCTCCGGTTTTTTCAGGAAGTGAAACTGTTCGCTCAGGCGGCTTTCACTGGTATCAAACAGCGACGGCACCCAGACAATCACCGAGACGATCACCAGCGCGAAGAAGAAGGAGATCAGCAAGAAGGTGTAGCGCCAGCTGAACGCGTGACCGATCCACGTGCCGAGCGGAATACCAATCAGATTGGCGACGGTCATCCCGGCGATCATCCCGGCTACCGCCATGGTTACTTTTCCTGGCGGTGCGATTTTAGAGAGGATTATCGCCCCCACGCCAAAAATCGCCCCGTGCGGGAAACCGGAGATAAGACGGGCGATAATCAGCATGGTGTAGGAACTGGAGAAAGTAAAAATGGCGTTACCCACCAGGCACAGCGCCACCAGAAACAGCAGTGTGTTTTTCAGCGAAAAACGGTTCGAAAAAAGCGCCATGATCGGTGCACCAATCACCACGCCAAACGCGTAAGCGGAGATCAGGTGCCCCGCCGAAGGAATTGAAATGCCGACATTGTTCGCGAGTTCGGTCAACACACCCATAATGCCGAACTCCGCCATGCCCAGACCAAAGGTCGCAAGTGCCAACGAAAAAACGGTTTTTTTCATACTACTAACCACTTGTTAAAAGTTTGCGACAGGCATTATTGACCATTCATGCCACAGCGACCAGTTGAAATGCCCCGGCTGACCTATAAATCCATGGATTCGGGCAGATTAATGAATAAAGCGCAAAAGGTGGGAAACGCAGGTGTGAGGAAATAAAAAACCGCTCCGAACGATTATCCGGAGCGGTTTGGGATTATTTAATACCTTCGGTGCTCTCTTTCTTCGCTTCCAGACGCTCCACGTCGCGATACCAGCGCGGGTGGTGTTTCTGTGCCCAGCGGCGGCTCACTTTCCCTTCGACCATGCCTTTGATGGAGCCTTTCACCCAGAACGCCATATACATATGGATCAGGATCGCGTGCAGCAAAATGATCGCCGAAGTGGCGTGCAGCAGCAGGCTGTAGCGGATCACCTGAATCGGGAAGTAATGCGCAAAGTACGGACGCCAGATAATCACCCCGGTCACCAACAGCACAAAAATCATGCTCATGATGGTCCAGAACATCATTTTTTGTCCGGCATTGTATTTCCCGACTTTCGCCACCTTGTGCTCGTTGCCTTTCAGCACTTCGACAATGTTTTTCAGCCACGGCAGATCCTGCTTGTCCGGGATGTTGTGATGCACAAAACGCACAAACATCACCATCAGCGCCAGGAAGACAACCACGCCAAAGAACGGGTGCAGAATGCGCCCCATCTGCGGCGTGCCGAAGGTTTCCGTCAGCCATTGCAGCGTCGGGAAGAAAAACGAAATGCCAGAGAGCGCGACCAGGAAAAAGCAGATCACCACCGTCCAGTGACAGGCGCGGTCGATAAATTTCGTGCGCACAATCATTTTTGACTTACTCATGATGCTCCTCTTCATCGTCGTCCACTTCTTTGTTAGGCCCGATGCCGATGTAGTGGTAAATCAGCCCGGCGAAGGTGGCGAGGAATCCCGCCGCCGACAATGGCTTCAGTACCCCTTTCCACAGATTGACCGAGGTGTCGATCTGCGGATCTTTCGGCAAGTTGTGATACAGGCCTGGCTGGTCGGCATGATGCAGCACATACATCACATGTGTGCCGCACACGCCCTGTGGGTTGTAAATGCCCGCACTGGCATAACCGCGTGCTTTCAGCTTCGCCACGCGCTGCTCCGCCAGTTCGAGCATTTCGGCTTTGGTGCCGAAATGGATCGCCCCGGTCGGGCAGGTTTTCACACAGGCCGGTTCCTGGCCGACGCTGACGCGATCGACGCAGAGCGTGCATTTGTAAACGCGATTATCCTCTTTGTTGAGGCGCGGCACGTTAAACGGACAGCCAGCAATACAGTAGCCGCAGCCAATGCAGTTCTCTTGCTGAAAATCGACAATGCCGTTGGCGTACTGAATAATCGCCCCCGCTGACGGGCAGGCCTTCAGGCAGCCCGGTTCCGCACAGTGCATACAGCCATCTTTGCGGATCAGCCACTCCAGTTTGCCGTTCTGCTCGGTTTCGCTAAAGCGCATCACCGTCCAGGATTTGGCGCTCAAATCGGCCGGATTATCGTAAACCCCGACGCAGTGCCCGACCTCATCACGGATATCGTTCCACTCCGAACAGGCCACCTGGCAGGCTTTGCAGCCCACACAGGTGGAAACGTCGATAAGTTTGGCGACTTCCGCTTTGTAATCACGTGCCCGTGGGGGTGGCGTGACCGGGTTGGTGGCTGAGCGTTTTAGAATGTCCTGCGTTTCCATAGCCATTATTTCGCTCCTTTACGCCTTCTCGATATTGACTAAAAACGCTTTGTATTCCGGCGTTTGCGAGTTCGCATCGCCAACGTTCGGCGTCAGCGTATTGGCGATATAGCCTTTCTGCGCCACCCCTTCAAAGCCCCAGTGCAGCGGAATACCAATGGTTTCCACAGGCTGACCGTGTACCTGCAAGGTACGCAGACGACGCGTCACCACCGCGACCGCGCGAATAAAGCCGCGCTTGCTGCTCACCGTGACACTGTCACCATTGGCAATGCCTTTTGCCGTCGCCAGCGTTTCGCTGATTTCGACAAACTGCTGCGGCTGGGCGATGGCATTCAAGCGTGCATGCTTGGTCCACGTATGGAAATGCTCCGTCAGGCGGTAGGTTGTGCCGACATACGGGAACTGATCTTTTTTCCCCATCCGTTTGGCATCGTCCTCGAACAGACGCACAACCGGGCTGGAGACCACGTTCGGGTGCAGCGGGTTGGTGCCAAGCGGGGTTTCCATCGGCTCGTAGTGTTCCGGGAATGGCCCTTCCGCCAGCTTGTCGAGGGCGAACAACCGCCCCAGCCCCTCCTGCTGCATGATGAACGGCCCGGTATTGCTGCCCGGCGGCGCGGTGTTGAAGTCCGGGATGTCATTGCCGACCCACTTCGCTCCGTTCCACGCAATCAGCATCCGTTTCGCATCCCACGGTTTGCCCAGCACATCCGCCGACGCGCGGTTGTAGAGCACCCGGCGGTTCAGCGGCCACGCCCATGCCCAACCGAGCGTATTGCCAAGTCCTGACGGATCGGCGTTATCGCGGTTCGCCATCTGGTTACCCTGCTCCGTCCAGCTACCGCTGTAGATCCAGCAAGATGAAGCGGTGGTGCCGTCATCACGCAGCAGCGCAAAGCTATTGAGCAGTTGGCCTTTTTTCGCCAGCAGTTGCCCGTTGGCGTCATAGAGATCCGCCAGCGCGTAGCCGTTGTTCTCTTTCGCCACCTCTTCCGAGTGCGGGTTGTGCGGCTGGCGGTAGTTCCAGGACATCTTCAGCAGCGGTTCCGCGCCTTTGCCGCCTTCGGTGCGGTACATCTCGCGCAGGCGGTGGTAAATCCCGGCAAGGATTTCGCCATCGTTCAGCGCTTCGCCCGGCGCGTCCTGGCCTTTCCAGTGCCACTGCAGCCAGCGACCGGAGTTGGCGATCGAGCCATCCTCTTCGGCAAAGCAGGTCGATGGCAGACGGAACACTTCGGTCTGGATATCCGACGGGTTGACGTCGTTCATCTCGCCGTGGTTCTGCCAGAAGGTGGAGGTTTCTGTCACCAGCGGATCGATAACCACCATGTACTTCAGCTTGCTCAGCGTACTGACAACTTTGTTTTTGTCCGGGAACGACGCCACCGGGTTAAAGCCCTGGCAGATATAGCCGTTGACTTCGCCTTTCGACATCTTGTTGAAGTACTTGATCACATCCCAGGCCTGGTCCCATTTTGGCAACCAGTCAAAGCCCCAGTTATTCTCTTTCTGCGCCGCGTCGCCGTAGAACGACTTCATCAGGCTGACAAAGAACTTGGGATAGTTGCTCCAGTAGTTCACCTGGTCCGGCAACAGCGCTTTTGGCGTATTCGCCGCCAGGTACTGTTGCAAATCGGTCTGTTTTTCCGACGGCAATGTCAGGTATCCCGGCAGGCTGGTCGAGAGCAGCCCCAGATCCGTCAGCCCCTGAATGTTGGAGTGCCCGCGCAGGGCATTTACCCCGCCACCGGCCATCCCCATGTTGCCGAGCAACAACTGGATCATCGCCATGGTACGGATGTTCTGTGCGCCGACGGTGTGTTGCGTCCAGCCCAGGGCGTACAGGAAGGTGGTGGTTCTGTCCGCCGCGCTGGTTGAGGCCAGCACGTCGCACACTTTCAGGAAATCCGCTTTTGGCGTGCCGCAGATATTTTCCACCGTTTCCGGTGTATAGCGGGCAACGTGCTGTTTCAGCAAATTCCAGACGCAGCGCGGATCGCTAAGTGTGTCATCGCGTTTGGCGTAGCCGTTTTCATCAAACTGGTAATTCCACGAGGTTTTGTCGTACTGGCGTTTTTGCGCATCGTAGCCGCTGAACAAGCCGTCTTCGAAGGCAAAATCATCCCGCACCAGCAACGCGGCGTTGGTGTAGTGTTTGACGTATTCAGCATTGATTTTGTTGTTTTCGATCAGGTAGCGCAGCACGCCGGAGAGGAAAGTGATATCCGTCCCGGAACGTATTGGCGCATAAATATCGGCAACGGATGCCGTGCGCGTAAAGCGCGGATCGACCACAATCAGCGTGGCGTCGTTATTGTTTTTGGCTTCCATCGCCCAGCGGAAACCGACCGGGTGGGCTTCAGCAGCGTTACCGCCCATCACCATCACCACGTTGGCGTTTTTGATATCAACCCAGTGGTTGGTCATCGCACCGCGACCAAATGTTGGAGCAAGACTTGCTACCGTTGGTCCGTGTCAGACGCGCGCCTGGTTATCTACCGCCAGCATGCCGAGTGAACGCACGAATTTTTGCGTCAGCATGCCGGTTTCATTACTCGCCGCTGAGGCGCACAACATACCGGTGGAGAGCCAGCGGTTAACTTTTACGCCTGCGGCATTGCTTTCAACGAAGTTGGCATCACGGTCGTTTTTCATCAGGCGCGCGATGCGGCTAAAGGCCTCATCCCAACTGATGCGCTGCCATTTGTCAGAGCCTGGCGCACGGTATTCCGGGTAGCGCAGGCGGTTTTCACTGTGTACGTAATCCAGCAGACCGGCCCCTTTCGGGCACAGCGCGCCGCGGCTGACCGGATGATCCGGATCGCCTTCGATATGATAGATGGCCTCTTTCGCGTTTTTCGCACCATCACCCAGGCTATACATTAATAACCCGCAACCCACGGAGCAGTATGTACAGGAATTTCGCGTCTCTTTGGCGCGCAGCAATTTATAATTTCGCGCTTGCGCCAGCGCCATTTTGGGAGCAAATCCCAACGCGGCCGCTGTGGTTCCTGCCATTCCGCCCGCGCAGATTTTAAAAAATTGTCTGCGGCTGACGTCCATTGCTTTCCTCAATTATTGTCTTCGACTGCGGCCGGAAAACTAAACATTTCACAGGGTGAATTAATTGCGGTAAATCAATAACGCCTGGCGCTTGATACCTAATAGTTTCGCGTGTCGAATTTTTGTCCCTCAAAAGGAGTAGGTGTGTCCCGGTGAATTTCGCTTAATCATTCAGCCGTGTTATAAAATGTGCGTTTATTTCCGGCGGTTAATGGCAGTAATGAATAAAAAACGCGCAACGTTAATTGGTTTACTGGCGGTATTACTCTGGAGCACGATGGTCGGTTTTATCCGCGCCGTCAGTGAAGGTCTTGGCCCGGTTGGCGGCGCAGCGATGATCTATACCCTGAGCGGGTTGCTGCTGATTATCACCGTTGGCATCCCGGATTTACGCCGTTTTTCAGCGCGTTATCTTATTGCCGGCAGCGTGCTGTTTGTCAGTTATGAACTTTGTCTGGCGCTCTCGCTGGGCTTTGCCGCGACGCGACAACAAGCAATCGAAGTGGGCATGGTTAACTATTTATGGCCGAGTCTGACGATCCTTTGCGCAATATTATTCAACGGTCAAAAAGCGAGTTTGTGGGTTATTCCTGGTTTATTGCTGGCGATATTGGGCGTGTGCTGGGTACTTGGCGGCGAGCGCGGTCTTGATATTACTGAAATCCAGCAAAATATTATCTCCAGCCCGTTGAGTTATGCGCTGGCGTTTGCCGGGGCATTTATTTGGGCGATTTACTGCACCGTCACCACCAAATATGCCAACGGCACGAACGGCATTACGCTGTTTGTCTTGCTGACAGCCGCGACATTATGGGTCAAATTCGCCGTCACACCGCAACCGGAAATGGTTTTTACGCTGCCAGTGGTGGTGAAATTACTGATGACCGGCATTGCGCTCGGTTTTGGTTATGCCTCGTGGAATATCGGGATTTTGCACGGCAACGTCACGGTGCTGGCGGCGGCGTCCTATTTCACCCCGGTGCTCTCTTCCGCGCTGGCGGCGGTGGTGTTAAGCGCCCCGCTCTCGTTCTCTTTCTGGCAGGGCGCGCTGATGGTGTGCGCCGGATCGCTGCTCTGCTGGTACTCAACCCGCCAGCGCGCGTGATCCGGTAGTACACTACGGTTTTTCTACTCGCGCCAGGCTAAACCAGATCCCCACCGCCAGCACCATTAACAGCGCGCCGGCGGTGCTCAATGCCACGCTGTGCGAACCGGTAAACGCCGTTTTCGCCGCCGCGATGATCCCCTCGGCAATTGCGGGCGGTGCTTCCTGCGCCAGGCGGAATGCTTCGCCAATGGACGATGACGCCTGCGCGGCGGCCTCGCGGCTTAACCCCTGCGGAAGCTGGATCGAGGCGGAGAAACTGCGGCTCAAAATCAGCCCAAACACGGCAATGCCAAGACCAGCGCCCAGTTCGTAAGACATCGCTTCAATCGCCCCGGCGGCTGCCGCTTTCTCTTTTGGCGCAGCAGCCATGATCGCCGCCGTTGAAGCCAGTAACGCACTCGCCGCACTGAAACCCAGCAGTGCCATCAATACGCCGGCCTGCCATGGCTGGGTGGCAAAATTGGTCGCGGAAAGACCAAGAAAACTCACCGAGCTAAGCGCCATCCCGCCTGCGGCGACGCGGCGTAAGCCCAGTTTTGACACCAGAACCCCGGCGATGGGACCGCTAAACCCGCTCGCCAGCATCACCGGCAGCATAAACACCCCGGCGGCAAATGGCGTGAAACCGTGAACAAATTGCAGCTCCTGCGCCATCAGCAGCTCAAAACCGACCAGCGTGACCATCGCGGTGATCGCCATCAGCACACCGCTTAAAATCACGCGATGCGTAAACAGACGCATATCAATCATCGGCGTGCTGGCGGCCAGCTGAATGCGGACAAACCCGGTCAGCAAGGTGGCACCCAAAAGCAATGTGCTCGCCACGATCCACAGCGGCAGTGTGCCCTTCATTGCCGTTTTTGCACTCCACACCAGCAGCAAAATGGCAACAATTAAGCTCAACGCCTGGTTCAGGTGTAACGGCTGATCGGCGCGGCCTTGCTGGCGCGGCACGAAGCGCGCGGTCAGCGCCATCACGGTAATGACGATAGGCACGTTAATCAGGAAGACGGAGCCCCAGTAAAAATGCTCCAGCAGCATACCGCCAATTAATGGGCCGAACGCCGCGCCGCCGGAACCAATTGCCGCCCAGACGCCGAGCGCTGTATTGCGTTGCGAAGCTTCGGCAAAAGTGTTGCGGATCCCGGCAAGCGTTGCCGGCACGATCATCGCCGCGCCCACTGCCAGTAGCGCGCGCGTGGCGATAAGCCAACTGGCGCTCGCGGCAAAAGCCGCCAGCAACGAGGCCGCGCCAAACAGGCCACTGCCGATAAGCAACAGGCGCTTAAAACCTATTTTGTCGCCCAGCGCGCCCATCGGTAGCACCATTCCGGCCATCACCAGCGAGTAGATATCAATTATCCATAACAGCTCATTTCCGCTGGCATTTAACACCGCGCTCAGTGTGGGCGCGGCAACATGCAGCACCGTCGCATCGATAGCGACCGGAATATAAACCAGCACAATGATGACCAGCGTTAACCACTGACGAAACATACTTCTCTCCATCGTTTTTTATTCCTGGACAGATGTCCAGAATGGCGATCCTACGGAAAGTTGAACGCATGTCCAGCTTTTTGTTACACTCCATTTACCCCCCATTTAACCGAGGTTTTATGCGCTATCTGAACAAGGATGATCGCCGTGAAGTGATCCTCAAAGCCGCGATGCGCGTGGCGCTGGCGGAAGGTTTTTCCGCCATGACTGTCCGGCGGATCGCAACCGTTGCCGGGGTGGCTACCGGCCAGGTTCATCACCATTTCACGTCGGGAAATGCACTAAAAGCCGAAGCGTTTATCCGCCTGATTGCGGAACTGCTGGAGGTGGAAGTGGTGTCTGCGACCGCGCCATGGCGCGAGCAGTTGCACGCCATGTTGGGCAGTGACGAAGGCGGTCTCGAACCCTATGTGCATTTGTGGCGCGAAGCGTTATTGCTGGCGAGTAAAGAGCCGGAAATCAAAAGCGCATACCTGCTGACCATGGAGATGTGGCACGTCAAAGTAGTGCAATTGATTGAGCAAGGCCGCGCGGCAGGTGAATTTATGAGTAACGATACGGCGGCGAACATTGCCTGGCGCCTGATTGCACTGGTCTGCGGGCTGGACGGTATTTGCATGCTGGGCATGCCAGATGTCGATGACGCTGCTTTCAATCGCCATCTGGCTGTGATGATCGACAACGAGCTCGGTTAAACTTTTTCGCCGTGCAAATCGAAACCGGCCATTACCGTTTCCAGTTGTTGCAGGCTAAAGCCGTACTGGGCGTCGCTCACGCCAAGTCCAAAGCGCTGTTGCAGCGCGTCATACAGCGCCGGAACATCCGCAAAGGTCACCTCTTCCAGCACCTGTCCGTTTTTCCAGTGGGTAAAATGGAAGTTGGTTAACGTCAGTTTGCCGCCGTCCGGCAGATGGCGGCACATCAACAAATGATGGCGAAAATGGGATGCCGGCCAGTGCGCGGAGTGAAAATTGCCCATCACAAAATCGGCCTGATACTGCTCGCCCATCTCAAACTGATACATTGATTGCCAGCGCTCATGATGACGGAACTGGAGCACCCAGTCTTCCCCCTTGCGCTGCAAGCGGTAGAGGCCATGCGGCGTGGCCTGCTCAAGATCCTCCTGCAAGCGAATTGGCGCGGTCAGCGTTTGCCCGCCAAAACCGACATCGGCGATCCACGGCTCGCCCGCCACCTGCACCAGCAAAATACGGTGCGTGCGCGGCGGCATCTGGTGTGGATTAGCAATAACGACCCGTCCTAACAGGCTGCGCACCGTAAAACCCACCTCTTTCAGAACGCGCTCAAATAGCCCGTTCTGCTCAAAGCAGTAACCGCCGCGACGGGCGACCACCAGTTTATGGAAAATCGCCTCATCGCTCAGTTCAATTTCGCGTGGCAACACGACATCGAGGTTTTCAAAAGGGATGGTGCCATTGTGATGCAAATGCAGCGCCCGCAGCGTTTCCAGTGAGACATCGGGCGTTTGCTCCCAGCCAATACGGGCCAGATAAGCGGTCAGAAAAGGGGTCATACAGGCTCCTTGCGAATGGTGTCCCGTTGTTATAGCGTATTTTTTTCGCTTTACCGTTGATTTCGTGCCCCCGATTTATCCCTTTGTGCTGCGTTGCATAATGCCGAGCGCGGTGAGCATCAACGCCAGCCCGGTGAGCAACGTCAGTGTGGCCATTGCCATCCCCTGACCTACCGAACCTTGCTCGAATTGCCGCCAGATAAACACCGCCACGGTTTGTGTACCCGCTGGTGTCAGCAACAGCGAGGTGACCAGCTCGCGCGAGGCAATGGCGAACACCATTAACATGGAGGCGAGCATCGCCGGGAAAATCAGCGGCAGCACAATCAGCCGCAGCGCCTGAAACGCGCTGGCACCGTGAACCCGCGCGGCAGGCTCCAGATTGCCGCCCAGCTGGCGCATGGCGCTAGCGATATAACGCACCGGCCACGGCAACAGCAGGCAGCAGTAAGAGAGGAGCAAAATTGCCCAAGTGTTGTAGGGTGAAACCGGCCAGAAACTGCGGTTCCACAGCAAAATCAACCCCACGCCTACCACCACGCCGGGCAGCGCGGCAGGCATCAGCGATAACGCATCCATTACCGTACGCCCTTTTATCTTTTGCATCACTACCAGCCAGGCAGCGCACAGGCCCAACGCGCCGGTAATTAGCGCCGCGCCGAATGCCAGCGACAAACTGGTGCCCAGCGCGGGCAACGCGTCACCGCGCTGTTCAAACAGCGCGGCAAAATGTTTCACCGTAAGATTATCCAGCGATACGCCGCCGGAAAGTGTGGCGCTGAAGCCGGTGAGCGCCATCGACAATCCCGGTAGCACCACGGCGAGAAAACCGACCGCCGCCATCATCAGCAGCACCGGTAAGGTAGCAAAACCGAGTTTCGCCCCGACATGTTCTGTCGGTTTCCCGGAGATGCTGGTGACATCTTTATCGCCGGTCAGTTTGCGCTGCAGCCACCATCCGCACAGCGCAATGGCGATCAGCACCACCGACAGCAACGACGCGCCGGGCAAATCGATCGGCCAGTCAGCCAGTTTCTCTTCGATGCCGACAGTCAGCATCACCACGCCGGAGCGTGTTCCCAGGGCGGCGGGCACGCCATACTCTTCCACCGCCAGCGTAAACGCCAGCAACATACCTGCCGCCAGCGCCGGGGAAAGTAACGGCAACGTGATATGGCAAAAAGCGCGCCACGGCGTGGCACCATGAACGCGGGCGACTTGTGCCAGGCGCTGCCCGCTGGCGAGCAAACTGCGCGATACGGCAAAGTAAACCACCGGGAAGATATTCAGCGTCATCACCAGAATGAGGCCGCTCTTACTGAACAGCAGATTATTAAGATCCAGCCCGGTGAGCTGCATCAGGTAGCCCTGGGTTTGTAACACCAGCATCCACGACAGCGCGGCAATATAGGGCGGGGTTAAGAACGGAATCAAAAACAGCAGATCCCACAGTTTCGGGCACGGTAAATCAAATAAGCCGCGCGCGACGCCGAGTGGTAAGCCAATCAGCGCGCTGCAAAGCGCAACACCGCAGGCGATTTGCAGTGTCCCGCCGAACATGGCGGGCAGTTGCGGCTCGGCCAGCAATGTGGGGATGGCGGAAAAAGCGCCGCCAAACTCGCCCGCGCTAAAGTGCGGGAATACCGCCTGCAACACAATAAACAGCAGTGGCAGCGCGACCAGAATCAGCAGCAGCGCCAGCGTTGCTTGCGCAATTAATCTTTGGTTCACAACGGGTATCCTGAAAGCGGGGTTGCCCCCGCAAAGATCGAAAGGATTACTGGGCAAAGAGCGCGTTAAAGCGCTTCAGCACCTCGCCGCGTTCGCTGGTGCCGCTGCTTTGCGTCGGCAATATTTTTAGCTCAGTAAATAGCGGACGTTTCGCTTCCACGTCCGTGCGGGCAGGCATCAGCCAGGCGTCGGCGACCATTTTCTGCCCTTCCGGTGACAGCACGTAATCGATAAACGCTTTGGCGTCATCGGCGTGTTGAGTGGTTTTGAGGATCATCATGGGACGCGGAGCGATGACGGTGCCGCTGGCCGGGAAGATCACTTTCAGCGATTCGCCCTGCGCGATATTGCCATACGTTACATAGTCGACCGCGCCAAACACCGCCGCTTTTGCCCCTTGCATCACCGGCGTTACCGCCTGGGCGTTCGGACCGCTCACCACCATGCCGTTCTTTTTCAGCGCATCAAACAACTGCCAGGCGCGGTTGCCCATGCCATTTTGCAGACCGATCAGCAGATCAAGCGAGGCACCGGAAAGTGACGGATCCGGCGTGGTGACTTTGTCTTTAAAGTCCGGAGAGGTCAGATCGTTCCACTCTTTCGGCTCCGGAGTGCCGCTCTTTGTGTTCCAGACAATCCCCAGTGCGGAGATGCCCTGCGCCACATAGTCGGCGCTTTTTAACGTCTGCGGGACATTTCCGGCATTGGCACTGGTAAACGGCAGCAGCCAGCCGCGATGATGCAGATCTTCGGCGGTGTCCCATGAGGCAGAAATCAGAATATCGGCCTGCGGATTGGCCTGTTCGGCTTCCAGACGCGCCATCACTTTACCGGTGGTGGCCTGGAAGATATTGACTTTAACGCCAGTTTTTTGCTCAAAGCCGCTGGCCAGGCTTTTTGCCAGCGAGCCAGGGCCTGCGGTGTAAACGGTCAGCGCGTGCGCACTGGAGATCATCATGGACGACAGCACCATGGCTAAAGCGACTCCTTTTTTCACGGACGGTAAGGCTTTCATACAATTTCCCCTGAGGATGAAGTAACGGTTCGTACAGATTCAACGGTCCCGGACGCTAAATGCACAATGCGATCGGCAAGTAGCTGTGCTTCGCGGTGGTCATGAGTGACATACACGGCGGTGGTGCCGAGCTGGCGCAGCAGACGCGCCATCTCAAGACATAAGGATTCGCGCAGCGCGGTGTCGAGATTGGAGAGCGGCTCGTCGAACAATAAGACGCCAGGCTCGGCGACAATGGCGCGTGCCAGCGCAACGCGCTGTTGCTGCCCGCCGGAAAGGCCTGCGGGTTTACGCCCTGCAAATTCCGCCAGCCCAACCCTTTCCAGCGCCTGCGATACGCGCTGTTCGCGCTCTGCGCGCGGTAAGTTGCGCATTTTTAGCGGGAAAGCGACATTTTGCGCGACGCTCATATGCGGCCACAGCGCGTAATCCTGAAATACCATGCCGATGTCACGCGCCTCCGGCGGCAGTGTCCAGCCCGCTTTCGCCACCAGGCGATCGCCAAACCAGATCTCACCTTCCGCCGGTTCACTCAGCCCCGCCAGCAAGCGCAGCAACGTGCTTTTGCCGCAGCCGGACGGGCCGAGCAGCGCAACAATGCTGCCAGGTTGAATATGTAAATCGATGTGATTAAGAACGGTATGTGCGCCAAAGGCATATGAAACGCCTTGTAAGCGGATGTCTGTGAATGCGCTCATCCACGCCCTCCCGTAACAGAAAGCCGTGATTTACCCGTGGTCTTCATCCGACGGGGCGCATCCACCTGCACAAAAGTCAGGGGAGCAAACATATTGTTATCCTCTTTGGGATTTGATTGCGGCTGACTATAGGCAGCGAATATGACGAAGAAATGACGTCAATATTGCGCATTGATTTTTAACTGAATGTCTAAACTGATAGGCATATTCCCGCACTCAAGTCGAAAAGGATCCCCCGTGCGCATCGCGACGATCACCAATTTTGCTTATACCGCGACCGTGGTATTAACGCTGACCTCCGGCGTGGCGCTGTTTATGGCGTCGAATGCGGAACGTGCCGAGCGTGACGCCGTGGCGCAAAACCGCGTTTTCGATGAGTTAATAGACGATCTGGAAAAAGAGGCCTATGCGTTAAGCGATCTGGCGCGGGAAGCGGTGATCAAAAAGCAGCCGGAAGTGATTCAAAACTGGAAAACCCGCCAGCAGCAGGATGTCGACCTGGAAAATCATCTGGTTGCCCTGCGTGACCGGGGCGCGTCCGATGAAGAGTTACTGATCCTGCGTGATGGGCTGTCAACGCTGGATCAGCTCGAAGATGAGCAGCGCATCGCCATTGCCGATATTGAAGCCGGGAAAACGGACGAGGCGATGAATCTTTTGTATAGCGCAAGCTATGAAGAGCGGCTTTCCGAAACGGAGTACCGTTTCGCCCACTTCCGCAGCCTGGCGGATCAGCGTGTCCAGACGGCGATAAGCGAAGCAACTGACCGCTCTTTACGCTTGCGTACGTTGTCCGAAATTATGGTCGGGCTGACTGCGTTGCTGTTCCTGTTTGTGCTCGGTTTTATTATCAAACACCGCATTTTGCGCCCGGTGGTGACGTTAAGCGATGTGGTTAACCGCCTGGCGACTCAGGATTACAATGTGGAAGCGCCGGTGCTGGCGCAGGTGGATGAGATTGGCGATATGGCACAGGCGATCCGCATATTTCGCGAAAATGGCCTGACCCGCCAGCGGCTGGAACAGGAGCGCGACGCGGAGTGGGCCACGCGTACCTTGCTGGCACGAATGACGCAGCGGCTGCAGGGGTGTGATTCCCATAGCGCGATTTTTCGCGTGGTCAGCCGCTTTGCGCCACAAATCATCCCGGATATGGGCGGCCGGTTGTTTGTACTCAATCCTCGCACTAAGCGCATGAAATGTGTGGCGCGCTGGGGTTTGCCGCCGGGCGAAGACGCCCCCTTCCCGGCTGAACACTGCTGGGCGTTAAAACGTGGGCAGTTGCATAGCCCGGCGAAAGGCGGCGTTGACATGCCGTGCGAACATATTCAGCCCGAAATTGCCTCCCGTGCGATTTGCGTGCCGCTTAACGCGCAGAATAAAAGCATTGGTTTGCTCACCTTCGATAATTACACGCCGGGCAAAGAGCCACCCTATATCTACCTGGAACTGCTGGCGGAAACGCTGGCACTGGCGCTGGCAAACCAGATCCTGCGCGATACCTTGACGGAACGCGCCATGCACGACTCGTTGACCGGCCTGCTCAACCGCCACAGCCTGGATGAGACGCTGCGCAACATGCTCGACCAGGCGATGGTAGAAGGCACAACGCTGAGCTGTTTGATGGTCGACGTGGATTATTTCAAGAAGCTCAACGATCAATATGGTCACGACGCGGGTGACAAAGTGCTGCGCGAGTTGTCACGGTTGATTACCGAAACGCTGGATGACAACAGTATTGCGTTCCGTTACGGCGGTGAAGAGTTCCTGCTTGTTCTGCCCGGCGCGGATGAAGTGCAGGCGAAAAAAGTGGCTGAGACGCTGCTGTATAATGTCCTCAATCATCACATGCTTTATGAATCACAGGATATAGGCCCGGTGTCGGTTTCTATTGGGCTGGCGACCTGGCCGCGCCACGCGCGCGCAGATAATCTGGTGCGTGCGGCCGACCTGGCGCTCTATCTGGCGAAAGAACAAGGCCGCGGTCAGATTGTGGTGGCCAGGAGTGCCGGATAATGCGCCTTGCCTTGATTTTGCCGCCTGTTCAGCCATTTAATGGCAGAAACGTTTATACAGAGGAACCGCTATGAGCTATTTCCGCCCGGTGGCGTTAGAACATGCCAGCCGCCTGCTAAACCACGGTCCGACCATTCTGATTACCAGCCGCGATGAGCAGATCGACCGACGCAATGTGATGGCGGCCGCGTGGTCGATGCCGGTTGAATTCTCTCCGCCACGCATTGCGATCGTGGTTGATAAAAGCGCCTGGTCGCGCGAATTAATTGAACGCAGCGGTATGTTTGGCATTGTGGTGCCAGGTGTTGCGGCAACCAACTGGAGTTACGCGGTCGGTAGCGTCACCGGGCGCGATGAAGACAAATTTAATTGCTATGGCATTCCCGCGTTTGCCGGGCCGGTGCTGGGCTTGCCGGTTATCGAAGAGAAATGCCTGGCGTGGATGGAGTGTCGTTTGCTTCCGCCGACCGCCGCGCAGGAAAAATATGACACGCTGTTTGGCGAAGTGGTTTCCGCCGCCGCCGATGAACGGGCGTTTATCAACGGGCGCTGGCACTTTGATGACGATAAGCTGAACACCATTCATCACCTTGGCGGCGGCACATTCGTCACCAGCGGCAAGCGCATCACCGCTGGCGAGTAACGCAGCATTTACTCCGGCAGTGCCTCGATCCAGTTCATCGTCAGTTCTGGCCAGACTGCCGCCGGCAGGTGTTTCACACCGCGTACGCCAAACCCATGCTGCCCCTGGCTGAACAGATGCAATTCGGTGAGCACGTTATTCGCATGCAGCGCGTTGAACATCACCAGCGAGTTGGCAACCGGCACGGAGGGATCGTCCACGGCATGCAGCAAAAATGTCGGTGGGGTTTGCGCGGTGATATTCTGTTCCGGCGAGTAGTGTTTGATCTGCTCCGCCGTTGGCGTTTCACCAATAAGCGCTTTTCGCGAGCCGGCGTGGGCAATCGCCTGATCCATTGAAATCACCGGATAACCCAACACCACAAAATCTGGCCGCGCGTGCTGGTTATCAATGTTGTCCACTGGCGTGTAAACCTTTTCGTCATAACGTGTTTCCAGACTTGCCGCCACGTGCCCGCCCGCAGAAAAACCCATTACACCAATTTTTTTCGCATTGAGATGGCGTGATTCCGCCTGCGCGTGCAAGGTACGCAACGCACGTTGTGCATCCGCCAGTGGTGCGTTTGAACCTTCGGCGTGGCCATCTTCCGGCATGCGGTAGGTCATCACAAATAAGGTGTAACCGCGCGCATTGAATGGCGCGGCTAAATCACTGCCCTCTTTATCCAGCACCACGCGTTTATAGGAGCCACCCGGAATCACCAGAATGGCGATACCGTTAGGTTTTTGCGGTTTATAAACGGTGATTTGCGGCGCTCGGGTACCGGTCACGGCGCGGTCGGGAAGCGCAGGATCTTTACTGCGTTCGGTTAACACGAAACTGACTGGGCTATTTTGGGCGCCTGGCGCATCGCCCTGCGGCCAGATGGGAAAACGCTCTGGCGCGGCAAATAAAGGTTGCGAAAAAAAGAGCAGCGCGAATGTCAGTGAACTGAGTTTCCGGAACATAATCATCTCCATGTCAAAGATGCTTATGTAACATTAACCCGCTATATGAAATTCGAGCCGCTCCACAGAACAATATTTTACTAAAAATGAAAAACACTTCAGGGTAGCGCTAACAACAAACAACTAATAAATCGCCACAGGGTTGATGTTGACCTGTGTTGAACCGGTGTACAGCGGTTGGCCAAGGACGAACAAGAATTCCCAAACTTGCTTGCCGACCAGTGGACGTGTATCGATCAACTCCAGGTTGTAGATCCCCCGTTTCGCTAACATATATTGATTGATCGGGAATTCCTCCTTAGTTGCAGGGTTTGGATACACTTCTGACGCCCAGGTATCGCCGCCAAACGCGACGATCTGCTGGTCCGCCAGCCATTTTGCTGCTTCCATGCCAATACCAGGCTCCTTTTCCAGAAACTGTCTATTGTCTTTACCAACAAGTTCCAGCCATCCGGTATTGAATAAAACAATATCGCCTTTCTTTAAGGTTAATCCCTGGTTTTTTAATACCGACTGAATATCCTCGACACTAAACTCTGTGCCGCCGGGAACAATCTTTTGTTTATAATAAGTGGTCATATCTAACACCACGCCTCGCGTTACCATCGGCGGGACTTTTTCAATGCCTAATTTTTTAACGCCATCAATAGTGACGAAATCTGCCGCTTTATTGCCGTTGTAATAGATATTATTAATGCCGATATGGCCGATGCCGTTTAATTGCGTGCCCACGCCTGTCCATGCATTGACCAGTTCATCATTAAAGGTGAATTTATTCGGCCCAAGCGTTTTCCCATCCTGCTGGCCGGGCTGAATATTGTAGAGATGAAAACTGCGGTGGCGAAACGCCGGGAAATTTTTATCGACCGGCACAGCCAGCGGTACGACAACGCCTTGTTTTACAAGGTGAACGGCTTGTAAAACCACCTCGGGCGTGAGCAAGTTTGCGGCACCTATTTCGTCATTTGCACCATAAATTGAGGGATACCAGTTTTGTGATTCCGCTACGGGTTCTGTGGCTTGCAACGGCAGTGCTGCAAACAGGGGCAATAATAATATGAAAGAACGGGATGGCTTCATAAAAGACGTTCCTTGTTTAATATGCCGCTGGCGAAATTAATCGAATCAGCGCTTTCCGTGATAATTATATTGCTCTGGTTATGAGCCTGAGCGAGATAATAAAAACTCTAGAGTTGTATTTAAGATCGCGCAAATATGAATTTTCTGAAAGAAAAAATAATGAAAAAACTGATGCGCTTACGTGCATAATCAGATTGCCGCGTATTATATATTCCGGACGGTTGCTCGAAACAACATGAGTATCTTTTGTTGTCGATATTGATAAAAAAAGCCTGCGCAACAGACGCAGGCGGCAGGAAATCTACAGTGAATAGCCGGGCTTCTTGATAAGCCTGTCGATATGCGGCGCAATCTCGGTGTCCCACACCTGCGCTTTCCAGTCGTCCGGCGTGACTTCGTTAAGGGCGACGCTGACAGCGCTATCTTTGCTGTTTAAATGGCGAATAATCACCTCGGCGATATCGCTCGCCAGTGCGTTTTTTTGCTCCTCGGTAAGATCGCGGGGAAAACATTTGATATCAACGTGCGGCATAGCAAACTCCTTGTTTAATAAAGAGAGTGACAGTAGCACAAGTTACTGCGCTTTGCGCCGCATTCAGGTTATCAAAGTGTGACAATTCTGGCTGTTATCTTTGATCTTTTTAGCAGCGCACAAAGGCCGTAAGCCAGGATAAAAGCCAGCAAGGAATAAGCAATGATATAAAGATAGCTATTCATCCCCGGGATAATTCCCAACAGATTTTCATGAATAAACGCGCTGTGTACTTCCACCACAAAGATGTTGTGTACAAGGTAGATCCCTAACACACTGTCACTCACATTGCTCACCCAGCGTGGCAAGGCGTTAATATTCAGGTTAACCACAAATAAAAACAAACCGACCGATGTGATAAGTAATAATAGGTTATAAAACTTACCATAAAAGATGGCTATTCCCGCATTGGACGAAATAAACGCCAATATTAACAATGCGATAATTGCCAGTACTAACGTCATAATGTGCGCAACGGAGAATGGCCTGAGTGTAGGTTTAACCAGCCCGAGATAACCGCCAATTAAAAAACAGATCAGTCCTTCGGGTTGAAAAGGAATGAGCAAGTTAAATGCAAAAAGCGAGAAATCAAACCTGGCTTCGGTCCATGCATTGATTAATGTCAGGTTGGCGATGATCACCATTAGCACAATAACTTGCAGAATTTCACCCGCGCGTTCTTTCTTAAAAGCATGCCGCATTAAAGGCGTGAATATGTACAGCGGAATAATGGCAAATATAAACCATAATGGCGTTGCTTCTGTGGTGGCTTTGCTGACATTCAGGTAATTAAGGAGATTTATTTCGGGCACGTCGGTAAATCTGCCTATCCACCAGGTGTCATAGGCGTAATAAAAGAGTAACCAGAAAATCAATACACCAACGATGCTTTTAATCTTCGCAATGACATAGTTCGCTTGATTCTCGTGTTTGTTATTTAATAAAAAATAGCCGCTACAGATAAAAAACAGAGCAACACCCGATAGCCCCGCCTGTCTGAAAAAGCACAACACGACATCGCTTTCGTCGCGATTGAGAAAAAACAACGTTACGTGCGCCAGGATGACAAGAAAGATGGCGAGTATCTTCAGGAGGTCGATGGAAGCAATTCTCATATCCACCTCTCCTACAGCGATAAAATGAAGTGCGTAATCTTAGTTGCCAGCCTTTCCATGCCTAATTTTGAAGGATGCAAACCATCGGAAATTACGCCAGTGGTATTACTGGTCATAATATCCATATTGAATTCGTTAAAGCCGGAGTTCTTTTGCAGGTCGAGATAAGGTATGGAATATTCCTCACACTTTTCTCTGCTAGCGTTACAATAATCAGTCAGATAATATCCTTTGGCATTTTTTTGCCCATGACCACGCGCAATTGAAACGGGTGTCGTAACAACAAACCCTACTCTGGCCAACGGAAATTTTTTTATGACGCCGGTAAGCAGTAGATCCATTGCGCCATAAAAGGTTGATGACGTTTTATCGTTTCTGTCGCCTATTTCGGTACCGCCTTCCGAGCCGAAGTTAAAACCAAAATCATTGCCACCGCCCCAGATAGTAATAAGATCAGGATCTTCACCCATGGTTTTATAGCGTAAGCAGATAGCGGAATTATCATGCTCATTCTTTTGTGCAATACAGGTTCCACCAATACCGTAGTTTGTCCATGTCGCCAGCCCTAAATTCTCTGCGACGATGGGTTGATACCATCCTCGTTCTGTTATGCTGTCGCCAAGCGTAAACCAGGAACCACCTTTCAAATACGAATGAATATATTCCATCATTTTCACCCTGTTAAATTATTATTCCGATTTTGCTGTATAGCTGCAATATTGCGTCGACTACGAAAATTCGCCAAATGTTGTCTCATATAAGCGGGGCGATTTCAAATTATTTTTTCTCGCCCTCTGTTTATATACCGCTTCAACTTATACGAGATGCTAAGAATATTAAAATAATCCGAAATTACGGGTTAACGGATAATTTCATTATTTCGCAGCACGGTTTGTAATTGCGGTAACTGGCATACCGCATCGGCGATGGCGGTAATATTTGGCGCGTGCTCGGCAAACCATGCATGACGCGGCCCCCATGTGCGCATGACGCAAAGATAAATATCCAATAGCGTCAGTTGTTGACCAAAAGCATAAGGCGTTGCCTGCAATTGCGTGTCGAGCCACAGATAGAGCGATTTACGATACTTCTGGCAATTTTCTACCAGTTGACCCGGCGCATCTGCGGCCCAGCGTTCCGGGTAATCGGCGTAGGTAAAAGTGGGATAGACATTCGCGACAAGCCACACCAACAACCGCCAGAACTGCTGGCGTTGCGCGGTACCGGCGGCGGGAGCGAAATCCGGGCGCTGGTCGAGGATCATCAGCGCTACGGCGGCGGATTCCGTCATCACGCTGCCATCATCCAGTTGCAGGGTTGGCACCTGGCATAGCGGGTTTAATTTTCGCAGGGTATCCTGCTGTGGGCCGGGTTTGTCGAAGCCATCGACATTGACGAAGTGATAAGGGATATCTGCCAGCGTCAGCATTACTTCGCTGATGGCCGATCCCCAGCCGGGAACACCATAAACCGTAATCATAAGGGCTCCTTATGTTCAGGATGAGCCTTAAGCTTAGGTCAGGCTGGCGAGAAATTCGTCAACTTGTTGCGGCGTGGTAAGGCGGACAAAGCGCAAATGCTGATAACGCGGATCGGCCATATCCCGCGCATAACGTTCGCGGTTTTTGCGCCAGGTCTTTAACGACCAGAGAATGATCGACTCGCGGCTCAAAAAAACACGACGCAGGCTTTCGCGATTGCCGGTTCCAGGCCATAACTCCTGTTTGCTTCTGGCGCGTGCGATGGCGCGAAGCGTCACCTGGCGTAGTGTGCGCCAGAATCCGAAATCGACCCACACCACCAGATCCACATGCCGCCATTTAATGTCGCGGCTGCGGTTATAGTTGCCATCGAGCACCCAGCCGGGTTGTTCCAGCAGTTTTTCCAGACGCGAATACAACTCCTCATCCGGCGTCCCCTGCCAGTTGGGACGCCAGTAAAGCAGATCCATTTCGATGTAAGGCACATTGAGCTGGCTGGCCAGACGTTTCGCCAGCGTCGATTTTCCGCTGCCGCTGGTACCGATAACGTTAATTCTCATGAGATCACGCTGATTCCCGTTCAATAAAGTGAAAACCGATATCCACGATCTCCTCCCCGGAACTTGTCCCTTCGATACGCTCCATTAGCAGGGTTGCCGCGCGCTGGCCAATGATTTGCCTGTCGACGCTCACCGTGGTGATAGCGGGATTATTCCCGGCGGCGAAATCGAGATCGCCAAAACCAATAACCGCCACATCCTGCGGTACGCACAGACCACGCGCTTGCGCTTCAACAATGGCCCCCTGCGCCAGCGTGTCGGAGCTGCAAACAATCACGTCGGACTCACCCAGCGCCAGTAACTGCGACAACCCTTCGCGCCCTGAGGTAAAGCGTGCCGGCAGCGCCACATCCACACTGAGCGGATCGGTAATGCCATGACGCGCCAACGCTTCACACAGCCCTGCTTTACGTTGCGAGGCGCGCTTATCAACCGTCCATAGCAAACCCGGGCGGCGATACCCTTTGCGCAGCAGATATTCTGCGGTAGCCTGCCCCACTTTCTCATGCGAAAAACCGACCAGCATATCCAGCGGTGTGGGCGTTAAATCCCAGATTTCCACTACCGGCACACTGGCGTTGAGGATCACTTTTTTCAAATCGGTTGAGTGGTGAATACCGGTCAGCACAATACCATCCGGGCGGCGCGACAACAGCGCTGCGACCAGCTCCGCTTCGGTTTGCTGGGTATAACCGGCGACGCACAGCAGCATATGATAACCGCGCTTAGCCAGTTCATCGCTGATGGCCTGGATCGTATCGACAAACATATTGTTATTGATCTGCGGGACAACCACGGCAATCAATTTGCTGCGCCGCGATGCCAGGCCCCCGGCCAACGCATTCGGGATATAGCCTGTTGCTTTAACGGCGGCGAGCACTTTTTCCACCGTTTTCGGACGCACCAGTTGCGGCGTGTTAAGCGCCCTACTTACGGTCATTGAGGAAAGCCCCGCAGCACGGGCAACATCTTCCAGCGTGGGCGCGCGCGGCGGCACAGGACGGGCGGTTTTCGACATGTTCACTCACAGAGAACCAGACGGTTATGGGCTATTAATAATTTGTGTTTTTGTATTATACCGCTTTCTCCTTTCATTGCCTGTCTACCCTCATAAATCAGTGAGTTAACCCGCAAATCACTCACGCAATGTTATCGCTATCATTTTGAGGTGTGACGAGACGTCATCACCGGAAAAATGTGATTAATGTAGCAATAAGCCCCTTTTTTAGCGCTGAGTTTGTGAACGGTTGTACAAAATCCACCCGTTTAGCTGGTGATTGTTTTTTT
The DNA here is from genome assembly GCF_000300455.3 of Kosakonia sacchari SP1. Taxonomy (NCBI): domain Bacteria; kingdom Pseudomonadati; phylum Pseudomonadota; class Gammaproteobacteria; order Enterobacterales; family Enterobacteriaceae; genus Kosakonia; species Kosakonia sacchari. Next base: position 2,424,228 of record NZ_CP007215.2, on the reverse strand, counting down.
ATCGATCTACAAATGTTAGCGCAAACATTATTGTTGTTCACAGGAGCAAAACCATGACCGTAAGTGCTAATTCCGATGCTGTAACCTACGCCCGCGCGTCCGGTGTCAAAACCGCGGCTGAAACCGGCGACCGTATCGAGTGGGTAAAACTTTCCCTCGCCTTTTTACCGCTGGCGACGCCGGTAAGTGATGCGAAAGTGCTGACCGGGCGGCAAAAGCCGCTGACCGAAGTGGCGATTATCATTGCCGAAATCCGCAGCCGCGACGGTTTTGAAGGCGTCGGTTTTAGCTATTCCAAACGCGCCGGCGGTCAGGGGATTTACGCCCATGCCAAAGAGATTGCCGATAACCTGCTCGGCGAAGATCCCAACGATATCGACAAGATTTATACCAAGCTGTTGTGGGCGGGAGCCTCCGTTGGCCGCAGCGGGATGGCGGTGCAGGCTATCTCCCCTATCGATATTGCGCTGTGGGATATGAAAGCCAAACGCGCCGGTTTACCGCTGGCGAAGCTGCTCGGCGCGCATCGCGACTCCGTGCAGTGCTACAACACCTCGGGCGGTTTCCTGCATACGCCGCTGGATCAGGTGTTGAAAAACGTCATTATCTCGCGTGAAAACGGCATCGGCGGTATCAAAATCAAAGTCGGCCAACCGGACACCAAAGAGGACATTCGCCGCCTTACCGCTGTGCGCGAAGCGCTGGGCGATGACTTCCCGCTGATGGTGGATGCCAACCAGCAATGGGATCGCGAAACGGCGATTCGTATGGGACGCCAGATGGAGAAATTTAACCTTATCTGGATTGAAGAGCCGCTCGATGCCTACGATGTTGAAGGCCACGCCCAGCTTGCTGCGGCGCTGGATACGCCGATCGCCACCGGCGAGATGCTCACCAGTTTTCGCGAACACGAGCAACTGATCCTCGGTAACGCCAGTGATTTTGTGCAACCAGACGCACCGCGCGTTGGCGGCATCTCGCCGTTCCTGAAAATCATGGATCTGGCGGCCAAACACAACCGCAAACTGGCACCACATTTTGCTATGGAAGTGCACCTTCATCTGTCTGCCGCCTACCCGCTGGAACCGTGGCTGGAGCATTTCGAATGGCTGAATCCGTTGTTTAACGAACAGCTGGAACTGCGCGATGGCCGGATGTATGTCTCCGACCGCCACGGCCTGGGCTTCACGCTGAGCGAACAGGCGCGCGCCTGGACTCAGCAAAGCTGCGAATTCGGCAAACGCCCATAACAATAGATTGCGGACGGGAGGCTCCTTCCGTCTTTTTTGTTCCCTACACCGACATTCAACCCTGTTAAAGGAGTTGTGATGAATACAATAATTAAACGTACCAATGTGCGTTACAGCATTCTGTTATTTTTGTTTCTTGCCACGGTATTTAATTATGCCGACCGCGCGACACTTTCCGTTGTTGCGCCAATTATGAGTAAAGAGTTAGGTTTTGATCCTGAAGCACTGGGCCTCGCATTTTCCGTATTTGGCATCTCTTATGTGGTAATGCAAATTCCCGGCGGCTGGCTGCTGGATAAATATGGCTCGCGGTTAGTTTATGGTGTGGCGTTGATTGGCTGGTCTGTCGTCACGATGTTTCAGGGTACGATTTATCTGTATGCCAGCCCGCTCATTGTGTTGGTCGTGCTGCGCCTGATGATGGGCGCCATTGAAGCGCCTGCCTTCCCGGCTAACAGCCGTCTTAGCGTGCAATGGTTTCCTAATAAAGAGCGCGGTTTTGTGACGGCGGTTTACCAGGCTGCGCAATATATTTCATTAGGCATTATCACCCCGCTGATGACGATTATTTTGCACACTCTTAGCTGGCATTATGTTTTTTATTATATTGGCGCGATTGGTGTAATGCTGGGGATATTCTGGTTAATTAAAGTTCGCGATCCATTATCCCATAAAGAAATTAATCAACATGAAATTGATTATATTCGCGATGGCGGTGGCGAACCGGAATTAGGCAGTAAAAAAGGACCAGCGAAAATCAGTTTCGCGCAAATAAAAAGTGTCTGCGTGAATCGCATGATGATCGGCGTTTATATTGGTCAGTTCTGCGTGACGTCGATTACCTGGTTTTTTCTCACCTGGTTTCCCACCTATCTTTATCAGGCCAAAGGGATGTCGATTTTAAAAGTGGGCTTTGTCGCCAGTATTCCGGCTATCGCCGGGTTTATCGGTGGCCTGCTGGGCGGCGTGGTATCCGACTGGCTGTTGACGCGCGGATACAGCCTGACCACCGCGCGTAAATTCCCGGTTATCTGCGGCATGCTGCTCTCCTGCGTGATTGTGCTTGCCAATTACACCGATTCCGAAGTGGTGGTGATTGCCGCCATGAGCGTGGCGTTCTTCGCCAAAGGGTTTGGTAATCTTGGCTGGTGCGTGCTTAGCGACACGTCGCCAAAAGAGGTGCTGGGGATAGCCGGTGGCGTGTTCAATATGTGCGGCAACCTGGCGAGTATTGTTACACCGCTGGTGATTGGCGTGATCCTCGCCAATACCCACTCATTTGATTACGCGATCCTCTATGTCGGCTCAATGGGGCTGATTGGTCTCTTCTCTTATCTGTTTATTGTTGGTTCGCTGGAGCGAATTACGCTTACGCCAACCACAGCCTGACACTGGCGACTCGGGTGCGCCACGCTGTTCCGCAAGCTGTACTCCCGGCGGAACAGCGTTTTTTTGGTTTAATCGTAAGTGATCCCCGGTGGGTTGACCTGCGAATGTTCAACCGCTTCCCCCTGCTCTCCCCAGCGCGCCAGCACCTGTTGATATTCACCGCGCGAGATTGCGCCATCCAGCGCCGCCTGCAAGGCATACACCAGACCGTTCCCTTTTTTCGTGGTGGTTGCGACCCACGCTTTTTTCGGCCCCAGGCCGACGACTTTCGTGTTGCCGTTAAGCGCTGCTTTATAGGCCGCGACGGATTGCGGGCCAAACACCACATCGGCTCGCCCCGACTGAATATACAAATTCCCCGAGGCGTCATCTGTCAGGTAAATCGGCTGCGCTAACGAGCGACCGGCGGCCTGGTTCTCTTCATTCCAGCGCAGCAGAATGCGCTCCTGGTTGGTGCCGGAACCGACAATCACTTTGCGACCGGCGAGATCGCCTGCAGAGCGGATAGCCTGAATTGCGCTGGAGGATTTCACCGAAAACGCCAGTGAATCCGCGCGGTAGGTGGCGAAGTCAAACTTCTGTTTGCGCGCTTCGGTGACGGCAATATTCACCAGCGCGACATCATAACGCCCGGACGTAATGCCCAGTGGCCAGTCCTCCCATGCAGTGGGCACCAGTTTGAGCTTTAACCCGAGGCTTTGCGCCAGTAAACGGGCGATATCCGGATCGCTGCCGATGCGCGTGCGGTTATCACTGGCAACCAGCGCCAGCGGCGGGGAGTTAAGCGCCGAGATCGCCACCGTTAATGTCCCCGGTTCGACAAAGCGATAATCCGCCGGGATTTTCGCGATCGCCGCCGCGTTGCGCTGCACCGTGATCGGCTGTTCATTAGCCTTTAAATCAAGCTGCCCGGCGGCGAAACTGCCCGCGCTGACCAGCAGCAGCGCCAGTAATCGTTTCATGGTGGCTCCTTATAAGACCTTCGATAAAAACTGGCGTGTGCGCGGATGCTGCGGGTGATTCAGCACCTCGTCACTGCTTCCCTGTTCAACAATTTTGCCATCGACCATAAACACCACCTGGTCGGCGACTTCGCGCGCAAAGCCGATTTCATGGGTTACCACGACCAGCGTTGAGCCGGCGCGTGCCAGCTTTTTGATCACATCCAGCACTTCGCCCACCAGTTCCGGATCCAGCGCCGATGTCGGCTCATCGAACAACATCACGTGCGGGCGCAGCGAAAGCGCGCGGGCAATGGCGATGCGCTGCTGCTGTCCGCCGGAAAGATGGCGCGACCAGGCATCGGCTTTATTACGCAATCCCACCACATCCAGCAGATCGTATGCCTGATCGATGGCCTCTTTGCGGCTCAGCTTTTTGTGGGCAATCGGCGCTTCAATCAGATTTTCCAGCACCGTCAGGTGCGGGAACAAATTGAAATTCTGAAACACATACCCAACGTTGACGCGCTGGCGCAAAATCTCCTTCTCTTTCAGCTCATACAGTTTGTCGCCGTGCAGGCGATAACCGATGTATTCACCATCAATGCGTATAAACCCTTCATCCACCCGCTCAAGGTGATTAATGGTACGCAGCAGCGTTGATTTCCCGGAACCGGATGGCCCCAGGATCACTGTGACCGAACCGGGCGGAATCTCCAGCGACACCTCATCCAGCGCTTTATGGCGACCAAAATATTTGCTGACGCCGGTAATCGAAATATGACCATTAAGAGAGGTTGGCATGAACAGCCTCCTGCGCTTGCGCTACGCGGGCAGTGGAATAGGAACGAACGCGCGAGGGTGAAATCGCTGAACGGCGTTCGCTACGTGCCAGCCAGCGTTCAACCAGATACTGGATAGCGGACAGCACACTGGTGATCACCAGATACCAGACTGCGCCAACCATCAGCAACGGGATAACTTCCTGCGTGCGGTTGTAAATCATCTGAATGGTGTAAAACAGCTCCGGCATCGCCAACACATAAACCATTGCCGTGCCCTTGGCGAGGCTGATTATCTCGTTAAAACCGGAGGGTAAAATCGTGCGCAGCGCCTGCGGCAGAATAATGCGCAGCGTGCGCCGCCAGGCGGGTAACCCCAGCGCGGCCGCCGCTTCGTACTGTCCGTGATCGACCCCAAGAAAGCCGCCGCGAATAATCTCGGCGGTATAGGCACTTTGCACCAGCGTCAACCCGACGACCGCCGTGGAAAACTGCCCAAGCACGTTAATGGTTTGATAACTCGCCCACTGGATGCCGGTAAACGGAATGCCAAGCGATAAGGTGTCGTACAGATAGGAGAAGTTATAAAGAATGATCAGCACCACAATCAACGGCAGCGAGCGAAACAGCCAGATATAACTCCACGCAAGGCTACTCAACAGCCACGACGACGAAAGCCTGGCTAACGCCAGTAAACCGCCGAAAATCACGCTCAGCGCTGTGCCGAGCAAAGTCAGTAACAGCGTCTGCCCCAGGCCTTCGAGGATCACCGGGTCGAAAAACCAACGGGCGAACACTGTCCATTCCCAGCGCGGGTTAAAAGCCACGGACTGAATGATCGCCGCCAGCACAAACAGTGCAATAACCGCGCCGACCGTGCGCAGTGGGTAGCGTGCGGGTACCACTTTGATGGTTTCTGTATTTTTCATGGTCGCTCCTCAGGCGGTTTTGCTTAAACGCTCAACCGACAACGCTTTAGTAAACCGCAACCGACCGTCAAACGGCGGCTGGCTGTACTCTTCCGGATCGCGATGGACATCAAACTGCGGCTGATAGCCCTGGCTCAGATAAAGCCGCACCGCTTCCGGCTGGCGAAAGCCGGTGGTCAGGTAGATATGGCTGTAACCGGCCAGTAACGCGCGCCGCTCCAGCTCCTGCACGATTTTGGCCGCCAGCCCTTGCTTACGCAGTGCCTGCTTCGTCCAGATGCGTTTGATTTCCGCCGTATGGGCATCAAACGGTTTGTAGGCACCGGTCGCGATAATTTCTCCGTCACGCTCCAGCACTATAAACAGCCCCTGCGGCGCTAAATACCACTCGGTGAGTTCCACTTCGGCGCTGCGGGAAAAATAGTCGCCATATCGTGCAGCGTATTCACCAAACAGCCCGTCTAAAATCGGCTGTAATTCCGGTGCGTCTGGCGAGACATCGCGAAAATGTTCACTCATGACAACCTCCTTAATCGCCAAGCCCCGCCGGATTCACCTCCGACGCCGGAATACGTTCTACGCCCTCGCCCCAGCGATTGAGCACTTTGTCGTAGTCACCGGTTTTGATAGCGCCATTGAGCGCCGTTTGCACCGCTTCAACCAGCCCGCTGCCTTTACGTAACGTGACGGCGATATGGGCCGCGTTCGGCCAGCCGCCGTCCACGCTGCCAACCAGTTTGGTTTTGCCGGTCAGTGCCGCTTTCCACGCGCCAATCACGTTCGGGCCGAAGTAAGCGTCGGCGCGACCGGATTGCAGCGCCAGCGTCTGGGCGGCGTCATCTTTGGTGTAGACCGGCGTAAAGGGTTTCAGCCCCTTTTTCACGTTTTCCGCGTTCCACGCCAGCAGGATCGCCTCCTGGTTCGTGCCGGAGCCGACAATAATGCGCAGCCCGGCAATGTCTTCGGCTTTCTCCATCGATTTCAGCGGACTGGTGGACTTGACGTAAAATCCGAGTGAATCCTTGCGGTAAGTGGCGAAATCGAACTTCGCTTTGCGCTCTTTGGTGACGGTAATATTGCTGATCGCCGCATCATATTTGCCGGAGGTGACACCGAGCGGCCAGTCCTCCCACGACGTCGGCACCACGTTCAGCTCCAGGCCTAAGCTGCTTGCCACCAGGCGGGCGATGTCCACTTCGCTGCCGAGCAGGGTTTTATTGTCATCGGCAAAGACCGTCAGCGGCGGCGAGTTGAGCGCTGCCACGGCGACGGTCAGTTTGCCCGGCACCACAAAGTGATAATCCTTAGGCAACTGCGCAATGGCTTGTGCGTTTTTCGCCGTGGTGATCGGCGTTTTGTTGGCTTCCAGGCTCACGCCCGTCCCGTTGATATTGACGTCGTTGGCCCAGGCCAGCGGCGTCAGCGCAAGCGTTGCCGCCAGCAATAGCGATGTTTTCTGCATAGCGTTTTCTTCTTTTATTGTGAGGAGGGGTGAACAGGCAGCGGTAAACCTAAACTTTCGCGCAGCGTCGTTCCGGGGTATTCCGTGCGGAACAGACCGCGAGCCTGCAGCAGTGGCACCACTTTTTCGACAAAGCGCGGGAAGGTGTCCGGCGTACCGCCCTGGATGATAAAGCCGTCTGCGGCGTAGCTTTCGAACCACTGCTGTAAGCCATCAGCGACCTGCTCCGGTGTGCCAGAAAAGCGTGGGCGCGGCGAGGCGCTCTCCAGTGCCACCTGGCGCAGCGTTAACTGGCGTTCGCGCGCATTACGTTTGATCTCATCAGTGGTGCTGCGAAAACTGTTTTGCCCCAAATCGCCGATATCCGGGAACGGCTCGTCGAGCGGGTACTGGCTGAAGTCATGGTGTTCGAAATAGCGCCCGAGGTAGTTCAGCGCATCGGTAATAGAAACCAGCGCGGCGGTGGTCTGGTACTGCTGTTCAGCATCCTCTTTGCTGTTGCCGACAATCACGCTGACCCCCTGGAAAATATGCAGCTCATCATGGCGGCGGCCATATTTTTCCAGCTGATTTTTTACATCGCGATAAAACGCTTTAGCTTCATCAAGCGTCTCCTGATGCGTAAAAATGGCGTCGGCGTGACGGGCGGCCAGTTGTTTTCCATCGTCTGAGGCACCCGCCTGGAAAATAATCGGTCGCCCCTGCGGCGTGCGGCCAATATTCAGCGGCCCGGCAACCTGGAAAAAATCACCGTGGTGATTAAGCGGATGTAATTTGCTGGCGTCAAAGAATTGCCCGGTGGCTTTATTGCGTACAAACGCATCCTCTTCCCAGGAGTTCCATAGCCCTTTCACCACATCGAGATATTCATCGGCAATGCGGTAACGTAAGGCGTGATCCGGATGCTGCGCGCGGGAGAAGTTTTTCGCCGAGCCTTCCAGCGGCGAAGTCACCACGTTCCAGCCCGCGCGCCCGTTGCTCAGATGGTCAAGGCTTGCGAACTGGCGCGCGACGGTAAATGGCTCGCTGTAGGAGGTGGAAAGTGTGCCCACCAGACCGAGGTGCGAGGTCACGCTGGCGAGCGCGGATAATACTGTAATGGGTTCAAAACGATTTAAAAAATGCGGGATCGATTTTTCGTTGATATATAAGCCGTCGGCGACAAAGAGAAAGTCCAGTTTCCCCTGTTCGGCAATACGTGCGGTTTCCTGCACGAAGCCAAAATTAATGCTGGCATCGGCGAGCGCCGCCGGATGTCGCCACGCGGACATATTTCCCGACGCGCCATGTAATATGGTGCCAAGCCGCAGTTGTCGTGCTGTAGACATAATCGGTCCTCATATTCAGGCAACAGGTGGCCCGGAGCGAGAGCCCCAGGCAGACAAATTTCACATCAGGATTGCAGCAGTGCTTTTTCTGCCAGCAGCGCGAAATAACGCGCCGCCTCTTCGATTAATGCTTCATCGGGGTTAAACGCCGGGTGGTGCAGGCCGTAATCGCTGTCGCTGCCAATGCTGACAAACGCGCCGGGAATATGCTGCAAATAGACGGCAAAATCCTCGCCCCCCATGTGCAGATCCGCCTCCTGCGTCTGGTAACCGTGCCAGTCGGCAACATCGCGGGCGAAGGTGGCCCAGCGATCGTGATTAACCAGCGCGGCAGGCCCTGCAAACCAGCGCACGTTAATATTGGCGTCAAACGCCTGTGCCAGCCCGGCGGCAATATCATCGACGCGGCGTTTGACTTTTTCTCGCACTTCCACCTGGTGAGTGCGCAGCGTGCCTTCCAGTTCAACCTGCTCCGGCAGCACATTCCATGTGTTGCCACCCTGAATGCGCGTGACGCTCAGCACCACCGACTCCAGCGTATTGACGTTACGGCTGGCAATGCTTTGCAGCGCGACCACCAGTTGGCTGGCGAGCAAAATGGCGTCGTTACCTTCGTGCGGGCGTGCGGCGTGCGCGCCTTTGCCGGTAACGGTCAGCGAAAAACGATCCACATTGGCGTAAAACGCGCCGCCGCGCGTTGCAAACGATCCGACCGGTAAGCCGGGTTCGTTATGCATGCCAAAAATGGCGCTCACGTTGTTCAGTGCCCCGGCGTCGATTAGCCGTTTCGCGCCGCCAAAATTCTCTTCTGCGGGCTGGAACAGAATTCGCACTCGGCCGGTCAGTTGCGGCTCCCTCTGTTTAAGCAGCAGCGCCGCGCCGAGCATAACGCTGGAGTGAATATCATGCCCGCAGGCGTGCATCACGCCTGGGTTGCGCGAAGCAAACGGCACGTCGACCGCTTCTTCAATCGGTAAGGCATCGATATCGGCGCGCAGGGCGATCACTTTTTCGCCGCTGCCCACTTCCGCGACCACACCTGTCGGCAGGCTTAACGGCAGCAATCTCAGCCCGGCGCTTTCCAGCCAGTGGCGAATGCGCCGGGTGGTTTCAAACTCCTGCAGCGACAACTCCGGGTGCTGGTGTAACTCGCGTCGCCAGTCGATCAGTTGTTCCGCAAAGCTCATCCCGCCACCTCCTGTGCTGCTTTGGTGTTTGCGTGGGCCTGCGCCAGCCGCAATACAGAGGTCAGCCGCGCGCTGCCTTCGCTGATCGGCGTGTCGATAATAAATTCATCAATGGCGAATTGCTGATGCAGTTGATCCAGCCCCGCCAGAACCTGCTCTGCTGTTCCGGCGATCAGGGAGGGCTCGCGTTTAGCGATACGCACCGCCGGGCTGCCTGCCTGGCGAGCAAACGCATGGCCTTGCGCCTCGCTGGCGACGCTCACGCGCTGACCGTTTGCCAGCTCGACGCCCCAGACTTCAACCTGTTGCGCCAGCGCATGCGCCTGCTCTTCGGTGTCGGCAACAATCACCTGCACGGCGACCAGCGTGTCGCGCTGGCTCTGTTGCTGCCACTGCGTGACAACGTCACGTAAAAGAGCTTTGTCACCGTTGAGATGGGCGGCGAAAACGAAATTCCAGTCCAGTTTTGCCGCCAGCGCCGCGCTTTCGAGACTCGCGCCAAGCAGAAAACCGTCCGCAGGCTGCGGTGGCAGCGGCGTAGCCAGAACGGTTTCTTCCGCGTGGTCATCTTTTGACAGGGACAACCAGTTATCCAGTTGCGCCAGTTGATCGGCAAAACTGCCCTTTTCGGCGCTGTTTATTCCCTGCTGGAGTGCGCGGGTGGAAAGCGGCAAACCGCCGGGGGCTTTGCCGACGCCAAGATCAACGCGCCCCGGCGCAAGGGTTGCCAGCAGGTTGAAGTTTTCCGCCACTTTGAATGGGCTGTAATGTTGCAACATGACGCCGCCGGAACCGACGCGAATTCGCCGCGTCTGGCCGAGTATCCAGGCGATAACCAGCTCCGGCGACGGGCTGGCCAACTGGGTGGTGTTGTGATGTTCGGCAATCCAGAAGCGGTGATAACCCCAGTTTTCCGCCTGCTGCGCCAGTTGCAGCGTGCGGGCCAGGGCGTCCTGTGCGGTTTCGTTCTCCGCGATGGGGCTTTTATCCAGCAAACTCAGGCGATAAGACATGCAATTAACTCGCGTTAGAAGAGATAACCCCATTAATAGGGCGACGCGCGCATGCTGTGAAACAATTAATTTACATTAAATAAGCAAAAAATTTGCAAAGACATGGATGCCGGTGCTGCGGTTGTCATGATGACTGATAACAACCACGTAATAATTCTGTAAATTTGTTACACATTCTTTTTACTTATACAGGTTATTTCTGTTGCATTTTCCATCGGGTTAAATCATTTGCTCTGCTCGTTACCCTTAACCTCACAATTTCCGCTAATAGTCGGCTGCTATGGCACTGGTATGTTTTGCGTCGCATATCGATTGCGGTTACGATGCTGCGCCATGTTTGGTCTTATCCATACGAAGAAACACTGGAAAGACAAAACATTTTCCCGCGCCAGGCAATCGATTGGTTTTCTGCCTGCCGGGTAGAGGAATTCCGCAAGGTTCAGACAGGTAAACAGGTAACGCAATGAAAACAGACAACAACGTCACGGATCATCACGCCGCGAAACGACGCTGGCTCAATTCTCACGAAGAGGGCTACAACCGCGCGATGGGTAACCGCCAGGTGCAAATGATTGCTATCGGCGGCGCAATCGGTACAGGTTTATTTCTGGGCGCAGGCGCCCGACTGCAGATGGCGGGGCCGTCGCTGGCTATCGTTTATCTGGTGTGTGGTATTTTCTCCTTCTTTATTCTGCGCGCGCTGGGCGAACTGGTATTACACCGCCCTTCCAGCGGCAGCTTCGTCTCTTATGCACGTGAATTTCTTGGCGAAAAAGCCGCGTATGTTGCCGGTTGGATGTATTTCATCAACTGGGCGATGACCGGTATCGTGGATATCACCGCCGTTGCGCTGTATATGCATTACTGGGGCGCGTTTGGTGATGTGCCGCAATGGGTGTTTGCCCTTGGCGCGCTGGCGATTGTCGGCACCATGAACATGATCGGCGTGAAGTGGTTCGCGGAGATGGAGTTCTGGTTTGCGCTGGTCAAAGTGCTGGCGATTGTGGTGTTCCTGGTCGTCGGGACCATTTTCCTCGGCAGCGGTAAACCGCTCGATGGCGGCGCGACCGGTTTCCATTTGATCACCGATAACGGCGGTTTCTTCCCGCACGGCCTGTTACCGGCGCTGGTGCTGGTTCAGGGTGTGGTGTTTGCGTTCGCTTCTATCGAACTGGTAGGTACGGCGGCTGGCGAATGTAAAGATCCGCAGACCATGGTGCCGAAAGCCATTAACAGCGTTATCTGGCGTATCGGTTTGTTCTATGTCGGCTCCGTGGTGTTGCTGGTTCTGTTGCTGCCGTGGAATGCGTATCAGGCGGGACAAAGCCCGTTTGTGACCTTCTTCTCCAAGCTGGGCGTGCCATATATCGGCGACATTATGAATATGGTGGTGCTGACCGCGGCACTCTCCAGCCTGAATTCCGGGCTTTACAGCACAGGTCGTATTCTGCGCTCAATGTCGATGGGCGGTTCCGCACCGAAATTCATGTCCAAAATGAGTCGTCACCACGTGCCTTACGCGGGCATTCTGGCGACCATTTGCGTCTACATTGTTGGCGTGTTCCTGAACTACCTGGTACCGTCGCAAGTGTTTGAAATTGTGCTTAACGTTGCGTCGCTGGGGATTATTGCGTCATGGGGCTTTATCGTGGTGTGCCAGATGCGTCTGCGCAAAGCTATCCACGAAGGCAAAGTGGCGGATGTTAGTTTCAAAATGCCGGGCGCACCGGTGACCTCATGGTTGACGCTGCTGTTCCTGCTCAGCGTGCTGGTGCTGATGGCATTCGATTACCCGAACGGCACATACACCATCGGTTCGATTCCGCTGATCGCGGTGTTGTTGGTTGCGGGCTGGTTTGGCGTGCGTAAGCGCGTTAACGAAATCCACAGCACCGCGCCGGTTCACCCAGATGCCGTACCGAAGACACGTTCGTAACGCGTATAAACGCAAAAAGCCGCAGCGGAAACGTTGCGGCTTTTTTGTTGGTGAAAAAGCTACGCCTGCGCTTGTTTAAAACGTTGCCAGGCGGCAGTAATCTGCGGCGCAATCAACGCATAGTTTTCCTGGGTATTATCCGTTGGCAGCCCTGTCGCCAGCACGCGCTCGTACTCGTCAAAATAGAGCGGTTTCGTAATCGTCAGTGAAAGGAAAAGCTCCCCGCAGGGAGCTTAAGATATCAAACGATTACAGCGCAATACGTATCACATCATCCGGCTGCGTGGCCTCTTTTTCACGCGTTGAAGCCTGTTTCACACTGACGTACAGCGTGTTGCCGTCCGCTGACAGCGCCAGGCTGTTCGGATGGGTTGGCGTGGCGAAAGTTTTCACTACGCGATAAGTTTTGGCGTCGATAACGCTCACCTTTCCCGCTTCGCGGTGTGTCACGTAGGCTTCATTGCGTGTCGGGTTAAACAGCACTGCCAGCGATTCCGGCGCGGCGATTTTCTCCAGTACCTTGCCGTTACGGGTTTCCACAACCAGCACTTCCGGCGCTTTTGAGTCGGTGATAAACGCGCGATGTCCGGCGGTATCAAGGCTCAGGTTGAGATAGAAGTGCTCTTTGCCGTCATCCTGCAATTTTTTGCGTTCAAGGATGCGATTGTTGCGGGTATCAATGGTAATTAACTCACCGTCGGCGTTGGTGGTGTAGAGGCGTTTCGCCGCGCTATCAATAGCAAGGCCAGTGCTATATGTTCCCGTACTGGTAATAGTCGTTTTCAGTTTCAGCGCCGCGCCGTCCACTACCCATACCGCACTCTCTTTCCCGACGCCGGTAATGTAAACCGTGTTGGTCTCTTCATCCACCGCCAGCTCGCGCGGGCTGAGCGGGCGCACCGTTTCCGAGCGCTTACGCGCATCTAACACCACGCGGCCTTTAATGACGCCGGTTTTGGCGTCTACCGCCGTGACGGAACCGTCTGTGGTGTTACCGAACCACAGTGTCTGCGTGCGGCTATTGAGCGTAGCGCCAAACGGTTTTAAATCGCTGTGAATGGCTTGCGTAATGTCAAGCGAGGCCGGATCCAGACGGTAAATCACCCCACCTTTATCCGTTTTGCGGCTCTGCGCGGTCGCCAGCCACAGCGCATTTTCCTGCTGGCTGATGGCCATTTCATAGGCGCCTTTCCCGACGGCTTTGCGCAGCATCTCCTCTGCGGCGTGGGTGTTAAATGACCCCGCCAGCAGTAACGATCCCAGAACCAACGTCCGGCGCAAGCGCGGCGAGCATAATTGACGTAAAGACATGACGACTCCCTTTGTTCAACTTGGTGGTTACGTTTTCACATGCGTCCAGTGCACGAAACGGCGGTTTCGCTTATTGTTATAGTTGAGAATAGTAATCATTAATAACAAGAAAGTGGAGCGTTAATCTTCGCGACGCAGGATCCCATTTCCTCCGTTACACTCGTCGTTAACGTAATGTGCGTTTAAAGTTTTCAAATAATTTACATACGCTTTAACATATTGGCGTATTTCCTTTTTTTGGTTCGTCTTTTAACTTGGTTCCGTCATGAATATCATTTCCGCCACAAAGGTCACCCTGCCGGTGTTATTGCTACCGGCTGCGCTCTCCACTTCCGCTTACGCGGCCGACAACGAACAAACGATGATTGTCAGCGCCACGCCGCAGACCGTTTCCGAACTGGACAGTCCCGCCGCCGTGAGCGTCGTTCAGGGCGATGATATCCGTCAGGCCGCGCCGCGCGTGAATCTCTCGGAATCGCTGAACAACGTTCCCGGTTTACAAGTGCAAAACCGGCAAAATTACGCCCAGGATCTGCAACTGTCGATTCGCGGGTTTGGTTCGCGTTCTACCTACGGCGTGCGCGGCCTTCGCCTGTATGTTGATGGCATTCCCGCGACCATGCCGGATGGCCAGGGACAGACATCGAATATCGATTTAAACAGTGTGGAGAGTATTGATGTGCTGCGCGGCCCTTTCTCGGCACTGTATGGCAACGCGTCTGGCGGGGTGATGAATGTCACTACCCAGACCGGTCGTGAACCGGCAACCATTGAAGCCAGCAGCTATTACGGCAGCTTTGGTAGCTGGCGCTACGGGCTGAAAGCCACCGGCGCGATGGGGGACGGAACGCACGCGGGCGATGTCGATTACACCGTATCCAGCACCCGTTTTGTCACCCAGGGCTATCGCGATCGCAGCGGTGCGCGGAAAAATCTCGCCAACGCCAAACTCGGCGTGCGTATTGATGACGTAAGCAAACTGAGCCTGATTTTTAACAGCGTTGACATTAAAGCCAACGACGCAGGCGGATTAACCGAGTCTGAATGGAAAGACAACCCGCGCCAGTCGCCGCGCGCGCAGCGATATGATACGCGCAAAACCATTAAACAAACCCAGGCGGGCTTGCGCTATGAGCGCCAGATGAGCAGCCAGGATGATTTCAGCGTAATGATGTACGCCGGTGAGCGTGAAACCACGCAATATCAATCGATCCCGCGCGCTCCGCAGCTCAACCCAACCCACGCGGGCGGCGTGATTGATTTAACGCGCCACTATCAGGGTATTGATACCCGCTGGACGCACCGTGGCGAACTGGGCGTACCGGTAACCTTTACCGGTGGTCTGAACTACGAAAACATGAGCGAAGAGCGCAAAGGTTACGAAAACTTTGTGATGGATGGCACCATGCCGGTGTACGGCGAAAAAGGCAATCTGCGCCGTAACGAACGCAACCTGATGTGGAACGTCGATCCGTATCTGCAAACCGCCTGGCAACTGACCGATAAGCTGTCGCTGGATGCGGGCGTTCGTTACAGCTCCGTCTGGTTTGATTCCAACGATCGCTACATTACGGCGCGAAATGGTGATGACAGCGGCGAAGCCAGTTATCACAAATGGCTGCCTGCCGCGTCGCTGAAATATGCCATGACCGAGGGCTGGAATGTGTATGCCGCCGCCGGTCGTGGTTTTGAAACGCCTACCATTAATGAGCTCTCCTACCGCGCGGATGGCAAAACCGGTCTCAACTTCGCGCTGAAACCGTCGACGAACGACACCCTGGAGATCGGCAGCAAAACGCGTATCGGCAATGGCCTGCTGACGGCCGCGTTGTTCCGCACTGATACCGATAATGAGATCGTCACCGATACCAGCACTGGCGGGCGCACCACCTATAAAAACGCCGGAAAAACCCGTCGTCAAGGCGCGGAATTATCCCTCGATCAGCAATTCGCCGGGAACTGGCGGGCAAAACTGGCGTGGACCTATCTTGATGCAACCTATCGCAGTGAGGTGTGCGACGGCGGATGTAATGGCAACCGTATTCCGGGTATCGCGCGCAATATGGGCTTTGCCTCGCTGGGCTGGCTCCCGGACCAGGGCTGGTATGCGGGCGCAGATGTGCGCTATATGAGCGATATTATGGCCAATGACGAAAACAGCGCTAAGGCGCCCTCTTATACCGTCACCGGGCTGAATACCGGGTATAAATTCAGCTATGGCAACTGGATGATGGACGTGTTTGGCCGGGTCGATAACCTGTTTGATCGCAAATATGTCGGTTCCGTTATCGTTAACGAAGGCAATAACCGTTACTACGAACCGGCTCCGGGGCGTAATTACGGCGTTGGCTTATCGGTCGCGTATCAGTTTGAATAATATGCAAGCCCCTGTTAGCAGGGGCTTTTTTTATAGCGATAACGGCTAGGCATGTGACAACAGCGGGAACATCACCTGATGGTCGCGAAACACATTCTCTTTGCCGCTGAACAGAAACAGCGTGTCCTCATCGTCAATTAACGTGCATTCGCATTCGCGGGTTTCTTTGGGCGTAAAACCTAACACCACACGCTGGGTTTGCTGATTCGCTAATGCATTAACGATTTGCGTTAAAGACGAGCCCGATTCGGCAAAAATATCGAAACACAGCAGCGTGCCTCTGTTTTGCGTGGCAATGGCGATAGCCTGATGTTTTTCTGAAAAATAGACGCACGCTTTTAAATACGACGCGCAGTAAAACATCAACAACCCCAGATTGTTATTCATCGGCAGCGCCGAAAAAGGGTTGGATTTCGCGTAATAATGCAGCAACTGCTGCCTGTCGGCGTCGTCGTCCATATCCAGCCGGCGAAAGTCACTCGCCATCGGCGTGGCGCGCAGGGTGTATTGATATTCCCGCGCTTTCTCAAAGCCAAATTTCGGATAGAAATCTCGCACGCTGGCGTTTGCGTATAAATAGATTGCATCGGCCCGGTATTGCCAGTCCTGGATAATTTCCGTCAGCAGGTAACGGGCAAGTCCGTTATTGCGATAACGCTTATCGGTCATTACCGTGCCTATCTGGATATAGCGTTTTTCTGCGCCCATCCAGCATGTGTCGATAACGTTAACCGAGGCATTGGCGATAACCTGGTTGTCATCGACCAGCGCGTAGGGAATGTAGTTTTCTGTCCAGAACCCCGCCTGATACCAGGCCTCGAAGGATAAATCGAAGATATCTACGGCTAAATCAATAAAGCTTTGGCGCAATATGTCGTGCTGTTTTAGTTGTTTTACCAGAGGGTATTTCATACCGCCGTTTCCCATAAAAAAGCCCGGATGCATCGCGCTTCCGGGCTGCTACTGATGCGCGTATCAAAGGTTAAAAGGTGGTCCAGCCCTCATCGCTCGTGGCGATTTCACGCGGTTCGACGCTCTGCTTCACGCCGGGTTTGGCTGTAGGTTTGCCGGTTTTGGCTACCGGTTTTGCGCCATTCTGCTCAAGACGGAACGTGGCGACCAGCTCTTCCAGCAAACGCGCCTGCTCTTCCAGCGAACCCGCCGCCGAAGAGGATTCGCTTACCAATGAGGCGTTCTGCTGCGTGGTGCTATCAAGCTCGCCCACCGCACGGGCGATTTGCTCAATACCGCGGCTCTGTTCTTCGGAAGCAGACGAGATTTCGCCCATGATATCGTTAACACGGGTGACAGACTGCACCACCTGATCCATGGTTTCACCAGCTTTTGCCACCAGTTCGCTACCGACATTAATGCGCGAAACCGACTCGCTAATCAGCTGTTCGATATCTTTTGCTGCCTGCGAGCTGCGTTGCGACAGGCTGCGCACTTCGCTGGCCACTACCGCAAAACCACGACCCTGTTCACCGGCGCGTGCCGCTTCTACGGCAGCGTTGAGTGCCAGAATGTTGGTCTGGAAGGCGATGCTGTTAATCACAGCAGTAATATCGGCAATTTTGTTCGAACTGTTATGAATATCGCCCATGGTATTTACCACTTCGCGCATCACCGTACCGCCTTCGCTGGCGGTTTTCGATGCCTGGGCTGCCAGGCTGCTGGCATTACGGGCATTATCGGCGTTGTTTTTCACCGTGGCAGTCAACTCTTCCATACTGGCCGCGGTTTCAACGACCGCCGCTGCCTGCTGCTCGGTGCGGGAAGAGAGATCGGTATTGCCTTCAGCAATCTCCGTTGCCGCACGCGAAACCTGGCTTACGCTGTTGCGCACTTCGAAAATCATATCGCGCAGCGTATCGTTCATCCGGCCCATTGCACCGGTTAATTGCCCCAGTTCATCCGTGCTCTGCGCACGAATTTTCGAGCTGAGATCGCCACTGGCGATACGTTCCGCCAGCGCCAGGTTGCGATCGATAGGACGTGTAATCTGACGGATAACCCACCAGGAGACGATCACGCCAAGCAGGATAGCAATCACACCGATAATCGCCGCAATGGTACTGGAGGTGTATGCCAGTTCATCGTTGTGCGCTTTCACCAGCGTAATGATCTGTTTGAGCGAGGCGCTGCTCTCATCCCCACCCACTTTCACTTTATCTTCCGCGGCTTTTAATGCCTGGAAAGCGCTGAGATAGTTAAGGCTCAAATCGCGGTATTTCACCGTGTCATCCCACAGGGATTGCAGCGGTGATTGCAGCTCACCTGGTAACTGGCTTACCAGCGCCTGAACGCTCTTCTGCGTGGCGACAAAACGGGCATCCAGCGCCTCTTTAGACTCTTTACCCGGGCTGTAACGTACCACCAGTGCGGCGTCGCGCACCGTGCTGATCGCAAATAACTGTTCGTAAATTTGTGCCATCAGCGCAGGGTCGGCCACCGGCGTGCGCACCAGCGTGGTGTAGCGCGCAGAGAGATCTTGTGCGGCCAGTTTGTCGAGTGATTCGCGCACGGTCTTGATATCACCGGTGGCTTTTTGCATCTCGCCAATCGCGGCCTGGAACTGTTCCAGGTGGCTGGCGACATCGTTGATAATTTGTTTTTCGTTTGCAGACCAGGACATGTCGTCTGCGCTGGTGGTCAGCTCGGAAGCGTGGCGCACGTAGTTGGACATCACCTGCCCTGATTTATCATCGCCATAGAAGTATTTCAGACGGTTAATTTTAGCCTGAAATACTTCAATGTTGATGTTGTACATAAGGTTGGTTTTTTCGTAGACGTCGCGTATTTCTTTAAAGCGCAATACGCTGAGGACGGTGGCAATAGCAACCAGAAAGAGAACTAACCCAAAACCGACTGACAGCTTTCTACTAATTTTTATGTTGCTTAACCGCTGGCTAAATGACATTCCGGACTCCTTGCTAAATCCCAATGTTAGCGCCCAACAACTGCACGCACACATCGTTATCGGCAAAGAAACCAGGGATTTCAGGTGCTGGCTGGTCTTATCAGTCAAAAACGTGATATTGATGCGCCCCATTCGCAAATTTTTCCGGGGAGCATCAATATATAAAGAGAATGATTATGTCGTTGAATTGGAACTCAGCGATAGAATTGTTTGTGAACGATGTTTGCGCCCTCATCAATCGCACGCCATAACGCGCGTTCGCTAGCGAAAGCGTCTCCCTCTTCTAACGCCGCCAACAAATCACTGTAATTTTCGACGCGCGTTAGATCCTCAGAATGTGGATAAAGATAATTGTAACAAGGTCCAATTCGGACCCATAACTGCTCAATCAAGGCGGTTAGCGTCGGCATCCCGGCGTGGCTGTAAACGCTAAAGCGAAACACGCGGTTAGCCTGCAGGCCCTGCTCGGTGTTACCGCTTTTCATTGCTTCATGGAAATTCGCCGCCAGGATACGCAACTCACGAATTTTCTCCTTCGTCATATGCTGGCTGGCAGCGCGTGCGGCCATACCCTCAAGATTTTTACGAATCTGGTTAATTTCGTTATAGCGATCAAGGCTGACTTCCGGCACCAGAAAAGCCTGCGCCGGCGTGGCATGCAGCGCGCCTGCGGAGACCAACCGCAGTAACGCTTCCCGCACCGGTGTAATACTGGTGCCTAATTGATCGGCTATTTCCTTTGTGATGAGTCGCGCGCCCGGTTTAAGCGCACCAATAATAAGCGCACTCTTAAGACTCGCCTCAACTTGCATGGTGAGACTGGTCCGCTGCGCTTTTTCCAAATCAAGCATGTTTGTATCCCGTATAATTTCTTATTTATTCTCAGCCTGGTAGCGTGTCCGTGATTTGTGTCAATGAATATATTATATACACATGCCTGGTCTTGGATGGTCGCGTAAAAGTTAAAACAATTTGTATTTATTATGCACAACTACCAGGAACCGCTTTCACAAGGTCATCAGTTCCTTATGCTTATCTAATTAAAGACGTTTCTCAAAAATTTGCACGATTTCTGATGGCGGTTTTTCACCGCCATCATTCTTTTAGCTGAGAGGCCCGATTTGCACTACGACTTTACCGAAATTTTTCCCTTCGAGCAGGCCGATAAAAGCGTCTGGCGCATTTTCCAGCCCGTCGATCAATTGCTCACGGTACTGAATTATTTCTTGTCGTATCCATTGTTCCATTTCTTGTTGAAATTCATGAATACGATGGCCGTAATCCTGACCAATAATAAAACCTTGCAAGCGAATTCGTTTTTTCAGCAGTGTTGCCATTAATAACGGAATACGATCCGGACCAGCAGGAAGATCGGTGGCGTTATAGCCGCTGACTAATCCGCAAAGCGGAATTCGCGCGGAGGTATTTAATAACGGCAGTACCGCATCAAATACTTTTCCGCCGACATTTTCAAAATAGATATCGATACCTTGCGGGCACGCCGCGGCCAGTTGTTCGGCAAAATCCTCTGCATGATGATCAATGCAGTGATCGAACCCCAGCACATCCACGGCATGACGGCATTTCTCGCTGCCGCCGGCCACGCCGACTACGCGACATCCCTTAATTTTACCGATTTGCCCCACCGTGGCCCCGACCGGACCGGTTGCGGCAGCAACAACCAACGTTTCACCGGCTTTCGGCTTGCCAATATCCAGCAAGCCCATATAGGCGGTAAACCCTGGCATACCAAGAATGCCAAGCGACCATGACGGGTGCGGCGGATTGTCTCCCAGTTTGACCAGGCCTTCGCCGCCCGAAATGTCGTAATCCTGCCAGCCGCTGTAACCCAGCACCCAGTCACCTTCGGCGAAATCCGGGTGCTGAGATTTGACGACGCGGCTAACGGTAGCACCGCACATCACTTCACCAATTTTTACCGGCGGTGAATACGATGGCGCATCGCTCATACGCCCGCGCATATAAGGATCTAACGAGAGAAAAACCGTGCGCAGCAACACCTGCCCTTCGCCCGGCGTGGCGATGCCATCTTCTTCAAGGCGGAAATTATCTGCGACGGGCGCGCCATGCGGGCGGGAAGCCAGCACCCAGCGGCGGTTGCGGTGAGGATCTTGTTTCATTGTTCGCTCCTGTACGTGTCAGACTAACTATTGATACTAGTCCCTGACGGCCAGGAGCGCGTTTACATTACGAGCTGGAAGGATTTAGCCGCACCACCAGATAACGGCAAGGCGTGTCACTTTCATTAATAAAGCGGCAATCATTGGGCGGGCCGAGCTCCAGACAATCTCCGGCGCGCATCTCATGGCGTGTGTCGCCTTCAACGAACACCAGTTCCCCCTCCTGCAACCAGATAAGCTGGCGCGCCAGCGCATAGGCGGATGCAGGCATGGGAATATCGCTCCCGGCAGGCAGCTCGATTTGCACCAGGTCGATAGGCAAATCACTGCGCGGCGAAACGTGACGGCGCAGATAGTGACTTTGCGGATCGCGCCAGACGGGCTGATCGGCGTGGCGCAGCAATTTACCTTCCTGCATTTCCGCGCGCGCAATCAGCGTTGACATACTGATACCAAACGCGCCGGAAAGCCGCGCCAGCAGCGCCGCCGTCGGGCTACTTTCGCCGCGTTCAATTTTGTGGATCATCGCCCGCGACACCCCGGCACGCTCCGCCAGTTCGCTCAGCGACCAGCCGCGTGATTCACGTTCAACGCGAATTCGCGCACTGATCCGTTGATTTATATTGTCTGAGATAGTATTCATAACGTAATACTATAGTGTACAAATTTGAGGTTCAACCATGAATATTCGTTACGCCGGGAAAGACGATTGCGCGGCCATCGCCGCCATTTACAACCATGCAGTGGTTAATACCGCAGCCATCTGGAATGACCAGACGGTCGATATCGACAACCGTATCGCCTGGTTTGAAGCTCGCGCCGCGCTCGGCTATCCGGTGCTGGTCAGCGAAGAAAATGGTGCAGTTACTGGTTATGCCTCGTTTGGCGACTGGCGCGCTTTTGACGGTTTTCGCCACACGGTTGAGCACTCGGTTTATGTCCATCCGGAGCATCAAGGCAAAGGCATCGGCCTGGCACTGATGGAACACTTAATCGACGAAGCCAAACGCATCGGCAAACATGTGATGGTCGCGGGTATCGAAGCGCAAAATCACGGCTCGATTCATTTGCACAGCAAACTTGGGTTTGTGATCACCGGGCAAATGCCGCAGGTCGGCACGAAGTTTGGCCGCTGGCTGGATCTGACGTTTATGCAACTGCAACTTGATGACCGTACCGAACCGGACGCCATTTCATGAATCAGTCGCTCACCCTCACCTTTTTGATTGCCGCCGGTATTGGCCTGGTGGTGCAAAACACCTTAATGGTGCGCATTACCCAGTCGGCGTCAACCATTCTTATCGCCATGCTGCTGAATTCGCTGGTCGGCATTGTGCTGTTTGTCTCTATTTTGCTGATCAAACACGGTGTGGCCGGATTTCAGGAGTTGTACACCAGTGTGAAATGGTGGACGCTTATTCCCGGTCTGCTGGGGTCGTTTTTTGTCTTTGCCAGTATCAGCGGCTATCAGTATGTCGGTGCGGCAACAACTATTGCGGTGCTGGTCGCAAGCCAGCTTATCGGCGGGCTGGTGATGGATGTGGTAAGAAGCCAGGGCGTGGCGCTGAAAGCGCTGATTGGTCCGGTGTGCGGCGCGGTGTTGCTGGTAATTGGCGCCTGGCTTGTCGCCAGACGCCAGTTTTAATTACAGGATCTCGCCACCTTTGGTGAGCTGCTCGCGTCGCGCTTCCATATCTTCCTTGTGCTGCCGACCATGGTGCGCAATTGCCTGACGCAGGCGCTGTTGCTGGGTGTAGCGTTCGTCCCGGCTCAGCGCCGCATCATCGCTAAGCTCAACCAGCAACGTATTCATCCCGATAATAACGCCTTGTTCGATAGCCGCATCAACGCGGGCGATAACCTCATCCAGATGTGACATAGCCTCTCCTTTAATTCAGCTTCGCTTTCGAAAAATCGCTGCCCATCAGGCTGACGGTATAACCGCTGACGTTACTGCGGGTGGCGTAAAACGTTTTGCCGTTAGCCAACGCGATCCACGGCGCCTGCTGGTAGAAAATCTCCTGTGCCTGACCGTACAGTTTGGCGCGGACGGCAGGATCCGCCGTCAGCTTCGCTTTCTGCACCAGGGCATCATATCCCTTATCGCACCAGCGGGCGGCGTTAGATCCGGTTTTGATGCTGTTGCAACCGAGCAGCACATCGGCAAAGTTGTCCGGGTCGCCGTTATCCGACATCCAGCCGAACAGTGCGGTATCGTGTTCGCCTTTACGCATACCAGCCAGATATTCACCCCATTCATAGGAGACGATCTTCGCCTTCACGCCGACTTTTGCCCAGTCTGCCTGGATCATCTCGGCGATGCGCCGCGAGTTCGGGTTATACGGACGCTGCACCGGCATTGACCACAGTGTGGCTTCAAAGCCCTTTTCCAGCCCGGCCTGCTTGAGCAGCGCTTTGGCTTTCTCAGGATCGTAGCTGTAATCCTTCAGGTCTTTATTAAACCCGAGCATGTTCGGCGGCAGCGGTGATTTTGCCACCGTACCTGAACCGAGGAACACCGCATTGACGATTGCCTGTTTGTCGGTCGCATAGTTCAGCGCCTGACGCACCAGCACATTATCAAACGGCTTTTTCTCGGTGTTAAACGCGAGGTAGCCCACATTCAGCGCATCAATGGTATGCAGCGTTAAGTCTTTGTTGTTTTTGATCTGATCAAACTGCACCGGTGCCGGGGCGGGAATTATCTGGCATTCATTGGTTTGCAGTTTCGCCAGACGGGTTTGCACATCCGGGGTAATAGAGAAGATGAGATGTTTGGTAGGCACTTCACCATCCCAATAATTTGGGTTGGCAATGTAGCGGATTTGCGCGTCCGTTTTGTACTGCTGCAAGGCGTACGGACCGGTGCCGATTGGCCAGTTATCGACGTTTTCAGGTGTGCCTTTTTTCAGCATCGCATCCGCGTATTCCGCAGAGAGAATGGAAGCAAAATCCATCCCCCAGTCGGCAAGAAATGCGGCATTCGGCTCATTCAGTACAAACTGAACATGGTTATCATCGATTTTTTTCACTTCTTTGATCAGCTTATCAAGGCCGACATCGGTGAAGTATTCGTAATTACCTTGCGAAACATTATGATAAGGATGTTTCGGATCCATCTGGCGCATCACAGAGAACACAACGTCATCGGCGTTAAAGTCGCGCGTCGGTTTGAAATATTTATTGCTGTTGAATTTTACGCCCTGGCGCAGCGTGAAGGTCCAGGTCTTTCCGTCTTCAGAGACTTTCCAGTCGGTCGCCAGCGACGGTACCGGTGTGTTTTTCACCGGGTCAAAGGTGACCAGGCGGTTATAAAGCACCTGCGAGCTGGCAACAAATGTCGGCCCGGAGCTGGCAATTTGCGGGTTGAAGGATTCCGGTGACGCTTCGGAGCAGTAGATGATTGTATCGTTGGACGCCGCCCATGCGGCACTTGCCGGTAACAGTGTGCTCAGCGCAAGGGCGAGCAGCGTTTTTCCCGTGGACATTATCAGGAGCCTTCTTTTTTTATATGGAGCATTAATCTCAGCACAGCAGATGGGAACTGGCAAATAATGATTCCGCATCAGGTTATTCTAAAGCATTTGTTTTTGATGAAATATCCACCATTATTAATGAATAAATTTGTGTTAAATAAATTTCGTGCCGTCAAGCGGGTTCGGCGCGCTCAATGCGTCGAGAATTCAATGGTTTTGCGCTTTCCTCTGCCTTTTACTGGTAAGAAGTTTGCGTATAGTAGACGCGTGAAGAAGTCTATGGGATGAAAACGTGGCAAAAACTCTCTTGCGTAGCGGCGATTTGGATGATTTCCAGGCCGTTGGCGGCGGCGGTCAGGCCGTATTTGATTCGGCATTGCAAATTCGTGAAGCACTGCGTCTGCGTAAGCAGCAGGCGCTGGTAGATTGTCTGGCAATACCCCAGGTCAATGATGAAGGCGATCGGGTCGACTGGTACTCACCCATCGATGGTCGCGCCCAGGCATGGAAAGCGGCGGAACCCGAGGCGCGCGCCCGTGCGCTGCGTTACCTTGAAAGCACGCTGGACAGCGCCGCCGCGCTAAGTCGCAAATGCATGCAATCACCCAAAACCGCACAGCAACTGTTTGGCTCGCTGCTGGAAAAAGCGCTGCAATTCCCCGGCGAAAACCATGTTTTCCTCGTTGATGGCAAACCGGTCATCACCTTCTGGGGCTTTGTCAATCTCAATGAAAGCGCCCGCGAAAATGTGCTTGAGTGTCTGCAAGAGCCGGAGCCAGAAATCCCAGAAATTATTATCGAACCGGAGCCAGAGCCGGAAGAAGAGCCTGCCGTCGAGGTGACCTTCAGCCAGGCGGATGCACCGCTACTCACGCCGCAAGCGGAAATCAAACCGCAGCCCGTGACCGCACCGCCCGTGCAGGAAGCCGCACCCGTGGTTGCACCTGAACCCGCTCCTCAGCCTGAACCTGTGCCCGTGGTGAAAAAACGCCGCCGCTACGGTCTGTGGGCCTTACCGGTTGCTGCGGCTGTTGCGGCGGCAATTGCCGTGCCGCTGGTGCTCAATCAGCAACAACAAGAACCTGCGCCTGCACCTGCCGTAACCAAAGCAGAGCCGGTCGCAATTGCGCCGCCGCCGATGCAAGCAGAGCCGCTTCCTGAGCTGGCGGTGAAACTGCCGCTGCATCAGGCTGAAATTGTGGCGCCTGCCGCCAAAGCACCGGAAGTCAAACCGGAAGAGAAAGGACCGGTTGTTATCGCCGCCATCCCGAAAGATGTGCTGGTGATGGACGCGTTAGAGGTGAAAATCGGTTCCACCAAATTCCTTAACGGTAACTGGCGTGTGGCGATGGATGTGAAAGATCCGGTCACCGGCAAAGCTCCTGCCGTGCGCTACCAGATCCAGAACAACAAAGGGACGGCGCGTATTGTGATGGGTAAAAATGTAACCTGTCGCGCCGATCTATTCTCCGGACTGCATGAAACCGGCGAACTGCTGATTAAGAGCCGCAGCAACGCACGTTGCAGCGACGGGACGCGTTACCCGATGCCGGACATTTCCTGTAAAGCGAGCAGCAACGACGTCGCGGAATGCAGCGCGCGTTTTGACGCCCACACCACCGTTCCGGTGACGTTCAGAAAAACAGGTGACTGAGTTTATGCTGGTTAATCTTTGCGACTACAAACAGAGCGTGACGCTGATTGCCAATAGCGGCGTGCAGTTTCTTGATTTTGGCCTGACACCACAGGATTCTGCCAGCAGCGGTCGATTTGTGCGTAAAACCGCCAACGGCCCGCTGCTGCGTCTTGATTTCGATCTGGTCAACGAACGTTATACGCTGCCAAACCGCGACGGCGGTCAGCCGGAAGTGGTAAAACCCGAAAGCACGCATTCGCTGCAATATTCGTTGTCGATCCTCGATGGCGTCTGGCTGCCGATCCCTTTCCTGCGCTTTAACCCGCCCCGCACTTTCGTTGAGGGTCCGGATAACTGGGCTCGCGTGCAGATCCGCAAGCTCAGCGAACCGGACAGCGCCGGAAACACTCACCGCGTGGCGCTGGCACTCGACAGCCAGATTAACGGTAACTCGCCTGCCGCACTGGCACCGCTGGAAAACGATATTCTCAATGGCACGCGATTCTCGCTGGCCTGGCGTGACGATGAAGTGGCGGATTTCCTCGATCAGACCTGGGTCGATGGCTGGCTGCGCGAAGCATTTTTGCAATTCATTACGCAACATGAAACCCGCAGCGAGCGCGAAATTAATCAGGCATTGCGCGGTTTTGAATACCAGGCGCACTGGCTGAATCTGATGAGCCTGCTCGGCATGCAATTGCAGGTGCCGGAAGTCAAAATCGTTACGCACACGCTGAGCACTCCGGCGATCCCGGTCGATCTGATTCTGGATGTCGGCAACACCCACACCTGCGGCGTGATCATTGAAGATCACGGCGATGCCAATGATGGGTTGCGCCAGACAGCAGAATTGCAGGTGCGCTCGCTCAGTGAACCTCAGTTCCTGAATGAACCACTGTTTACCAGCCGTCTTGAGTTTTCTGAAGCGCGTTTCGGTAAACAGCACTTCTCTGTTGAGAGCGGTCGCGAAGATGCCTTTATTTGGCCATCGATCGTGCGCGTGGGCGATGAAGCCCGCAAGCTGGCAACGCAGCGCCTTGGCACCGAAGGCAACAGCGGCATCTCCAGCCCACGCCGCTATCTGTGGGACGAAACACCGGTATTGCAGGACTGGCGCTTTAGCCAGATGAACAGCAAAACCCAGCGCGAACCGCTGGCGACCGCCTTCCCGCTCATGAACCTGATGAATGACGAAGGCCAGCCGCTGTATAGCCTGCCGCTGGATGAGCGTTTACCGGTCTTCTCCCCGCAGTACAGCCGCAGCACGCTGATGACTCACATGCTGTGCGAATTGTTGTCGCAGGCGCTCGGGCAGATCAACAGTGTCGCCACGCGTCTGCGTTTGGGCTTTCCGGCCTCTCCGCGCCAGTTGCGCACCATTATTCTTACCCTGCCCTCGGCGATGCCGAAGCAGGAGCGTGAAATTTTCCGTCGCCGTATGTTTGAGGCCATTGCGCTGGTGTGGAAAGCGATGGGCTGGCATCCGCAGGATGAAGACTTCGCTAACCGCAAGCAGCAGGAAAAAAGCGTCGTACCTGTGCCGCACATTCAGATGGAGTGGGACGAAGCCAGCTGTGGTCAACTGGTGTGGCTGTACAACGAAGCGATTTCCCGTTTTTCCGGGCAAACTGAAACGTTTTTCGCCTCGCTTGCCCGCCCGGATCGCGAAGAAGCACCGGGCGCGGTAAAAGGCCGTTCACTGCGCGTGGCCTCCGTTGATATCGGCGGCGGCACGACAGATATGGCGATCACCCATTATCAACTGGATGATGGCACCGGCAGTAACGTCAAAATCACCCCGCAACTGCTGTTCCGCGAAGGGTTTAAAGTCGCCGGCGATGACATTTTGCTGGATGTGATTCAGCGATGTGTGCTGCCAGCGTTACAAACGCAGATGCAGAAAGCGGGCATTACCGATGCCGCAGCGATCATGGCGACGTTGTTTGGCGATTCCGGGCGTATTGATACCCAGGCCGTGCTGCGTCAGCAGACGACGCTGCAATTGTTTATGCCAATTGGTCACGCCATTCTTGCCGCGTGGGAAGAGAGTGACATTAACGATCCGCTTGCCGGGTTGCATGCCACCTTCGGCGAACTGCTCACGCAACTGCCGACGCGCAATGTCATGAACTATTTGAAACAAGCGATCGATCATGCGTTGCCGTCCGGTTCGGCAGAGTTCGATGTGTTGGCTGTTCCGTTGCAGGTTAATTTCCGTGAGTTGCAGGATGCGATGCTGGCCGGGCAATTTACCCTGACCGCCCCGCTGCATGCGGTTTGCGAAGCCATCAGTCACTACTGCTGCGATGTGCTGCTGATTACCGGCCGTCCTGGCTGCTTACCCGGCGTGCAGGCGCTGATTCGCCACCTGCAACCTGTGCCGGTTAACCGAATGATCTGGCTTGATAAATACCGCGTACATGAGTGGTATCCGTTCAGCCAGCAGGGTAAGATCGGCAACCCGAAATCCACAGCCGCCGTGGGCGCGATGTTGTGCAGCCTGGCGCTTGATTTGCGTCTGCCGCGTTTTAACTTTAAAGCGGCGGACATCGGTGCCTATTCCACCGTGCGCTACCTCGGTGTGCTGGATAACGTCGTCAATACCTTGCGCGATGAGAATATCTGGTATCACGATATCGATCTTGATAAACCCGGTGCGAAACTGGACGCGCGTTTACACTTCCCGCTGCGCGGCAATGTGACGCTCGGTTTCCGCCAGCTCGCGAACGCCCGCTGGCCTGCTACGCCGCTCTACACGTTGAGTATCAACTCGCAGGAACTGGCGAAAACCATCGCCGGCGACGGCGTGTTGAATGTCCGTTTGCAGTTCAGCGGCGGCAATAAACAGCATGGGCCGGAATCGTTCACCTTAAGTGAGGCCTGGCTCCAGGATGGTACGCCGGTCGCCGCAGACGCGTTAACTTTTAAACTGAATACGCTGGCCGATCGCCGCCATAGCGGCAGCCATTACTGGATCGACAGCGGGAGTGTGTATCTGAAATGAGTGCGAGCGTAAAAACCACCCAGGCACTGGCGACATGGATCAACGACAATCGCCAGCACGCACCTTTACTGGATGATGATGCCGACGCGCTGCTGTCGCGTCTGACGACTGCCGCAGCCGAGGAAAGCGCGCTGCGTGAAGCGGTCGACGCGCCCTGCACCGTTGGGTTGTATGGTCACTCACAAGCGGCTAAAGCGCATCTGCTGACAGCGCTGTGCGGCAGCGGTAACGGACGGCTTAATGTGCGTCCCGGCGAAAAAACACTGGATTACTTCACTCATATCAATCCCGGCCATGCCCTGACCAGCATGGCGCTGCGCTTTAGTCAGCATCTCGCGCCGATGGATGAGGGTTTCCCGCTGTGCCTGCGCATTATCAGTGAAGCCGATCTGGTGCAGATTTTTATTGCGCATGCCATTCAGCAGCCGGAATTGCGCGCCGTTGATAAATCGGTGATGGAAGACCGCGTCGCGAAATGGCGCTCACTGCGCCAACCGAATGCGGTGCCGGGGATCACGGCGGAAGATATTGGCGCAATTGCCCGCTTCTGGCGCGCGGCGGTGCCGTCATCGCAGCAGCAGATGGACGATGCGCTGTGGTATCAGTTTGCTTGCCTGTTGCCTTCCCTGGATCTCAGCGCCCGCGCCAGCGCCTGGTCGCTGTTATGGGGCGAGCAGCAGGAGCTCACGCAGCAGTGGTTGTCGCTGGCACACACCCTTCACCAGACCGGGAACGCGCAGGAACTGGCGGCACCGCTGAGTATTATGGTGGATACCTTTGCCCTGCCAACCGACGGTTTCTTAACACCATCGGAACCCGGTAGCGGTGAGATCCATGACGAAGTGGTAGTGCATCCGTGGTCAAATGAGCAGTTGCACAACGCGGTCAGTATTCCGCTGGCAACCCTTGCGCTGATTACGCGCGAACTGGTTTTGCCGGTGGAAAACGCGGTGTTAACGGCCGTGGATATTCTCGATATTCCGGCACCGGGTCCACAAGATGGCCAGCCGTTGTGGCGTAGCAAATGCCGCTGGCTGCTGGAAAGCTACCGCCAGCGCCTGCAACCGGATGTGCTGATGATTTGTAATGCGACGCTGGAACGTTCAGCCACCGCGACCACTGCGCGCGCATTATTAAACTGGGTCAAAGAGACGCAATCCGGTCAGGAAACGGCGCTGCCAGGGCTGGTGTGGGCGATTACACCGCAGGATGCGCGCTTTACGCTGGCGCAGAATCTGGACGAAGCCGTTCAGCAGCTTATTGGTAAACCGGGTCAGCACTGGGGAACGTTGCAGGCGCTGGATGCCAGCAGTTTGCAGCGTCTGCTTGAATGGCTGGTGCAGGCGACAGCGCCTGGCCTGCGTCAGCAGCGTTTGAAAGCGCTGACTGAGCGTCATCAGCGTGCCCTTCGCGATCTGCTGCAACCCTGGCTTGCCACCGCAGTAAAAGACGCGGTGGCGCAACGCGCGAGCGCGGAGTCCGTGGTGCGCGAACTGCAAGGCCAGGCTTCACGCCACGGTGAATTGCTGGAAGGTTTACAGCCGGATATGCAGCAGTTCGATACGCTGTGGAAAGTTCAGCAGCCGCGCGAAGAGAAAGTCAGCGGCTTGTTTAATGAATCAATCGATCTGTTTGCTGAATCCGCAGAAAGCAGCGAACCGCAGGCAGTGTCGAAAGATATCGGTCAACAGGCGCATGCTTTGTGGGTCAACCACGTACGCCAGTGGAGCCGCAACGATGATAACGCCGCGCGTTTGGGGCTCAGTCCTGCCGCGCTGCGCCAGATGGCGGAGATTGTTATCGTCAGCAGCTACCGGCTGAATTTACCTGATCAGTTGCAAAAAATTATGCAGCGCGATACCGCCTGCGCCGCGCAACTGTACGCCGCGATTGGTAACTTTGTCGCCTGGCTGGGATACGCGGAGATCGCGCAGGCGGATCGCCCGGAAAGCCGGGTAAACAAAGGCAGCACCATTTTTTCCAGCGGCACGGATGGCGCCACCCAGACGCGGTTAACCCGTCTGAGCGAGCAGCCAGTACACGCCGCCACCCGCTATGTTTATGACTGGCTGGTAGCGTTGTACCACCGGGCTATCGAAAACATTGGTTACAGCCATCCGCTGGATATCAGCCCGGCGGCGCGTAAAAAACTCAAATCCCTGCTTCCCTGAAAATCACCCGGCCATGCAAATGAGCCGGGTTCCTTTTTACTCATGCTCTGCAATAAATGCCGCTAACGTCTGCGCCAGCAAGGCTGGCTGTTCGTCAGACATGGAATGACCGGCACGCGGAATAATGCGCAGCTCAATCCCTTGTCGCAGCACACTGTCGGCATCGTTGTCCGGTAGTGACAGCTCGCCAAAAATCAGCGTCTTGGGGCGCGGAAACCGGGCAAATAACGACATCCACGACGGCTCTATACCATCAACCAGGCTTTTCGCGCCGCGCCACACCGCCCAGGACGCGCTGCTTTGCAGGCTTCCGGCCCAGGCGGTTTTTTCCTGCGCCAGCATTGCCGCGTAGCCGCAGGTGACAAAATCGGCCTCATCCAGGGCCGCGATAATGCGGCTAAACGCCCCGCCACCGGCGTGGAAATTAGGTTCAGATACCGCCAGCGCATTGACACGCTGCGGGATACGCGAAGCGACTTCAATCGCGATACTGCCGCCCATACTGTGGCCGTATAACCAGAAGGCATCGAGCCCAAGATGATCCAGCAGTTCAATCACCACTTGCGCCTGATCGCTGGTGCGATAAGAGAAGCTCGCCGGACGTTCACTGTAACCGTAGCCTGGCAAATCGATAAGAATGGCGCACCTGCCAGCAAACGCCGGATCGGCGACGATACGCGGGTATTCGTACGAAGACGCGCAGCCCAGGCCATGAATAAAAACGACCGGGTCGCCTTTGCCTGGTAACGCGTGCCAGCGCACCTGCCCCTGCGCGTGGAGTGAATAGAGACTGTCCATAACTGCCCTCTCTGCTACAATACTGGTTTTATATACAGTATCACAGCATTATGGCAAGGACACGACTAAAAGAGAGAAAAAAGTAATGCGACGGGAAAACTGATGGGCCAGGTCGCGCCGACTAACAAAGCGCTGAGCAGGCGGATTTTGCGGCTATCTTTGGCGAGAAACCAGGTTGCCACGGCGCATAACACCGCCATGACAACGTAGAAAATAAGCAGTTTGGTGTAAAGTTCCAACGTCTGTCTCCTGTCCTTAGGTAAAACATCCGCCTAACATGTTGCACTAATTTTCAAGGCGTTATCGCTTTCGCCGTCACGCTTTGCTGGCAAAATTTAGAATATGGAAAATAACAGCGCAACCGGGAAGCTCATGGGCCATGTCGACCCCACTAAAAACGCGCTCAGCAGGCGAATACGTTTACTGTCGTGAGAAAGAAACCAGGTAATCAGCGCGCAAATCAGCGCCATAACAAAGTAGAAAACCAACATTTTTTGGTATAACGACATAACAAACATTAACCCAGAAATAACAAAACGAACGCAATATGCTCTTTTTATTGATATATATCAAGTCGATTAAGGATTACCACGAAAGATGTAGCCGCCAGCTTTGATTTAACCTGCTGATAGAGCGAAAAATTCCTCTTGCCTTAGACCTGCTGATACGATTCACACCGCTGTGCCACAACCGGGTTGTAAACAGAGCAGAATGATGATTTATCAGTGAAAGAACGTTTCGGGACAAAGCAGGCTGGCAATATCTGGCGACATGCCGTTATGAAGAAAAAAGGTAAGCATGGTCAATCTTGCCCGTATTAAGGCGATTGGCACTGCTAAATTGTTGCGGAGAAAAATAGACAAGACCGACTCAACGCTGCTGATAAGATTCAGCAAGGTTGCCGTACAGAGAACTGGCGACATGACGCCGCCAGTTAAGGATATGTCAGCCTCTGCTCCATCCTGGATAGGTGCTCAACAGCAGAGTGAGTTTTGCGTGTTACCAGCGTTCCGCTCTGTTCAAATTATAAATTTCGTGACACCTGCTTAATCCTGAAATTTCCCCGGCATCATTCTTTTTAACGTGTTATCCCGCCAGATATAGTGATGCATCAGGGCTGCCGCTGCATGTATACCAACGATGAAATAACCGGTGTTAGCCAGTAACTCATGAATTTCCTTCAGATTGTGTTGTAAAAAAGTATTTTGAACCGCTGCTACTGGCATATTAATAAACAGGAAAACCCACTCTTTTTGCCCAAAATAGAGCGAAACTACGCCAAGAAGAGGAAGTACGATAAAAAGCGCATATAAAATAAAATGTACAACGGTAGCGCTGAGTTTCTGCCATTGCGGCAACGGTGGAACTACCGGTGGTTCCGGCGTGAGAAACCTGAATATCATTCTGACCAGCATCAGAATAAATACAGTAACGCCACAAGTGTAATGAGTAATAGCCATCCAGTAACGTCCTGCAGACTCTTTAGGGAAAATACCCTTAAATTCCATCGCTGCGTACGTTATCGCAATCAGCAGTAAAACCAGCCAGTGTAGCGCTATCTGACTACCCGAATATTTTTTCATTTTTAACTTTCCTGAGAATTAAACGATCTTCTAAGCCAGTACATGGCCGGCGAGTGTGCCGGCGCCCATCGAGACAGCCATTGCCATGGCACTCCAGAACGTGATTCTGAGTATCGCTTTCAGAGGTGGCGCTTT
The DNA here is from genome assembly GCF_000300455.3 of Kosakonia sacchari SP1. Lineage (NCBI taxonomy): Bacteria > Pseudomonadati > Pseudomonadota > Gammaproteobacteria > Enterobacterales > Enterobacteriaceae > Kosakonia > Kosakonia sacchari. The sequence goes on along the minus strand of NZ_CP007215.2, from coordinate 2,390,459 downwards.
GCCCACAATCGATGAGATATAGCCAAGGAGAGTGAGTGAACATAGTGTTGAAAGGATGACGAAGGGAAAAACCAGTGTTGCGGGCGCTAACCATGCAACAATCAACGGCAACACTGCACCCGCAGAAAAACTCAGCGCTGAGAAAATAGCCGCCTGCAGAGGCTGTGCTGAATTCGTTTCCGTCAGTCCCAACTCCTCACGGGCATGTGCGTCCAGCGCATCCTTTGCCATAAGTTGCTGTGCGACCTGGTGAGCAAGAAGAGGCTCAAGCCCCCGCTGAATGTACAACGAAGTAAGCTCCAGCACTTCGCCCTCGTAATCGTCAACCAGTTCCTTTTTCTCTTGCGCGAGAGCCGCGTTTTCTGTATCCGTCTGGGAGGAAACGGAGACATATTCTCCTGTTGCCATCGACATTGCGCCCGCGACAAGCCCGGCGATCCCCGCCAACAAAATACCTGATGATGGGGTACCCGCCGAGGCAATGCCGAGGACGAGACTCGCTGTAGACACGATACCGTCATTTGCCCCCAGCACTGCCGCCCTTAACCATCCCACTGCTCCGATACTGTGTCGTTCCAGGTGCATTGTCCGGTTTTCCTTTTAATCAATAATTGATAATTCAAACATTACTAATATTAAAAAAGCTGCGTTACTCGATAATTTATTCTTTCAGCCTTAACGTCACATTAAGACCGCATGAGTATAATCTCAAATCTACTTTTTATTTCACGGCGCATCGATATGCGTAATGATAATGGGTGTCAGTAACGTTCAGCATTGACCTGAAAAATCACCTGCCGTGGGCTTCAAATTTATTTGATCGTTTATGTAGATGCTTACTGGAATATTTGCGCATCACAGGAGGTTGATTGCAGATAGTATTCATTCTCTTTCTGCTTTGGTCGCTGATGTTTTCGTGTTGCCTGACAATAACAAAATGGAAAAAAGTCTGACAGCACTCACCATTATCGGCACGGGCGGTATAAGAGAGATGCTGCAATGCTTTTAAACGATGTTTATTGCATCTAAGCACCCAGTAAATAGCGGCATCTGACAACACGGGTTGAGCTGCATATTGTCGCTTTATAGCTGACGCTGACGTTATTAATAATAAAAGACGGTTAATCCGGGCTGCCCTGAGTGTCCTGTTCCCTTCTTGCTGCAAAAGCATTGCGTTGCATCAGCGTGATACCTTAACAGCAATGAAACGACATATCTTTCAATTTACCTTAAGGATTAACTTATGCGTTATTACGGCCGTTAAATAACGCCGGGAAGTTTGGCGAGCTGGGATCATCTCTGATATTGTCTACCGGCAAGGCAGACATCAGATGAAACAAGGTAAGGTTATGCAGAAATATGACGACCTGTGGCAAGCCATAGAAGTTCGGGTGCGTGAAAACAATGACATAACGCACGTCGATATGACCACTGATACCGCCCGGGGCAATGCGGCCCGGCAGCGCATCGCGCAGATATTCGTCCTTGAAGTGTTGCTCTCTCGCCACCGGGAAAAGTACGCCAGCAGTTTCGTTCCGCTTGCCGGTGAAGAGGCGCTTTATCATTTAATATTCAAACGCACCGGCTGGAAACCCTTTGAAGTAAAACAACTCTCGTTTATTGATGCCATGTTCGTGCTGGCGGAGTTATTCCGCGAGGAAACGCTGCCAGCGGAAGTGCGCGCCGTTCTGCGTTCGCAGGGCGTAAAAGATGAGCCCTTCTCGACATATGATTTTTCAGAGAAAGATTGGGCACCGCGCGAAAATGAGGTGTTCCTGAAAAGGTAAGCCTGCAAATTAATTGCATTGTTAAATAAATAAGGGCTCAGATGAGCCCTTATTTTTTAATTCCGCATGGAGAGTGCTGTTTCATTACCCGAGGGACTTTCAACGCGGGCAAAATAAAACTCTTCCCCTTCGCAATAGTAGGTTTCGATTGGCATCCGGGCGCTTGCCGCCCCGCCATCGAGCCCCGTTATCGCCCATTGTACGGAGGTTTCGCCATCTTCAACGGTCAAAAATTCAGACGCGCCCCCTGGTACGAGCACGACTACGATTTTACTCATTACTCTATTTTCCTTGCCTGATTTTTTTAAAAGCCAGACATTCTCACCCAAGGCAATGACTGCCATTTTTCGCGTTGATGACATTCATATGACAACCAATAGGGCAATGTCTGTGTGCGGTCTTATTTAAATGTTTTTATTTCGCCACTCCGCTGATGGCTGGCTATTATTAAACCAGTTTTTCATTAATAACAACACACTTAATTTGCTATGCGATTTACCTCATGTTTCATAAGGAAATAAATGCGATAAACGCCGTCCGTGGCGTTTATTAGCGGATTAATGTTTGATCATCACATGACGTACGACGGTGTAATCTTCCAGGCCGTAGAGCGACATATCTTTGCCGTAGCCTGAGAGTTTCTGTCCGCCGTGCGGCATTTCGCTCACTAACATAAAATGCGTATTTACCCAGGTGCAGCCATATTGCAGACGCGCACTCAGGCGATGCGCGCGCCCCACATCTTTGGTCCACACCGATGACGCCAGCCCATATTGCGAATCATTGGCCCAGCCCAGCACCTGCTCCTCATCATCAAACACCGTGACGCTCACCACCGGGCCAAACACTTCCCGCTGTACAATGGCATCCTCCTGTTTTGCCCCTGCCAGCAGCGTTGGCGGATAATAATAGCCAGTGCCTTCATGTCTTTTACCGCCGGTCACCACGCGAATATGGCTGAGCGCTTTGGCCTCATCGACCGCCTTGCTAACTCGCGCCAGATGCGCTGCGGAACTGAGCGGCCCAAGTTCGGTGGATTCATCGTCCGGCGCACCCATTTTCAGGCTGGCCACCGCCGCACCCAGTTTTTCCACCAGCGCGTCATAAATGTCTTTTTGCGCGTAGATACGACATGCGGCGGTGCAATCCTGCCCGGCATTGTAAAAACCGAAAGTGCGCACCCCTTCCACCACCGCATCGAGATCCGCATCATCAAACACGATCACCGGCGCTTTGCCGCCGAGTTCCATGTGGGTGCGCTTAATCGACGAGGCGGTATGGCCAATAATGTGTTCACCTGTAGCAATCGAGCCTGTCAGGGAAACCATGCGCACTTTTTCATGACCAGTCAGCGGATCGCCGACGGTGCTGCCGCGCCCGAACAACACATTCAGCACACCTGCCGGGAAGATATCTTTCGCCAGTTCCGCCAGTTTTAACGCGGTGAGAGGCGTAATTTCCGACGGCTTGATCACCACGCAGTTGCCCGCCGCCAGCGCCGGGCCGAGCTTCCAGGCCGCCATCATCAGCGGGTAGTTCCATGGCGCAATAGAGGCAACGACGCCCAGCGGATCGCGGCGGATCATTGAAGTATGCCCTTCCAGGTATTCACCTGCCGCCAGCCCATTCAGGCAACGCGCTGCGCCAGCGAAGAAGCGGAACACATCCACTACCGCCGGAATTTCGTCATTCAGTACGCAATGAAAGGGTTTACCGCAGTTCAGTGACTCCAGCCGGGCGAAGGTTTCCGCATTATCTTCAATCATCTGTGCCAGTTGCAGCAGGCACTCGGCGCGTGCCTTCGGTGTAGTTTGTCCCCAACTGGCAAACGCGCGATCGGCAGCCTGCACGGCGGCGTCGACTTGCGCGGCAGACGCTTCGGCGATCTCCAGCAACACGTCACCGGTAGCCGGGTTATAAACAGGCTGCTTCTCGCCTTCGCCGTTAACCAGTACTCCATTGATAAATAGTTGATGTTGCATAGTTCTGTCCTTTCAGCGTGGTCAGTTATTTGCCGGTTCCGGCAATCGTGTCGGTATCACGGGTCAGCCACCAGGCCCCCAGAATCGGAATCATCGTTACCAGCATCACCAGTAACGCCACAACGTTGGTGACGGGCACATCGCGCGGACGCCCCAACTGGTTGAGCAACCACAGCGGCAGCGTACGCTCATGACCTGCGGTAAAGGTGGTGACAATGATTTCGTCAAATGACAACGCAAACGCCAGCATGCCACCCGCCAGGAGCGCCGAACCCAGGTTGGGTAACACCACATAACGGAAGGTTTGCCAGCCGTTCGCGCCCAAATCCATCGATGCTTCGACCAGGCTCCAGGAGGTTCGCCGAAACCTGGCAATCACGTTGTTAAACACCACCACCACGCAGAACGTGGCATGCCCCACGACAATGGTGAAAAAGCCCGGCTCCAGATTGACCGTTTTAAACGCGGTCAACAGCGCAAGCCCGGTGATAATTCCCGGTAAGGCAATCGGCAACAGCAGCAGTAAGGAAATGGCGTTTTTACCGAAAAACTCGCTGCGCCATAAGGCCATTGCAGCAAGTGTGCCAAGAACCAGTGCAATGACCGTCGCCAGCGCCGCGATTTGTAATGACAGTGTCACCGCATCAAGAATATCTCCCCTCGCCGCCGCCACGCTAAACCAGCGCAGCGTAAAGCCCTGCGGCGGAAAGCTGAATGCGGCGTCCTCGGTATTGAAAGCATAGATGGCGATGATCAAAAGCGGAAAGTGCAAAAAAATGACGCCGCCCCACGTGGCGACTTTGAGCAAAAACGGTGCGCGTTCAGAGTGCATCAAACGCTCCCAGGCGTTTTACAAACGCCAGATAAAGGGCGATCAACACCATCGGCACAAGCGTAAACGCGGCGGCCATCGGCATGTTACCAATTGCTCCTTGCTGCGAATAAACCATATTGCCAATGAAATAACCCGGCGGCCCGACGAGCTGCGGCACGATAAAATCCCCGAGCGTCAGCGAAAAGGTAAATATTGAACCCGCCGCCACGCCCGGTATTGCCAGCGGTAACACCACATAACGAAAGGTCTGACGCGGATGCGCGCCTAGATCGGCTGAGGCTTGCAGCAGCGATGGCGGTAAGCGCTCGAGCGCCGCCTGAATCGGCAAAATCATAAACGGCAGCCAGATATAGACGAACACCAGAAACCGCCCCAGCCCGGAAGTGGAAAGCGTATTACCGCCCACGGCGGGCAACGTCAAAAACGCAGCGAGTAGCGGCTCCAGCCCCAGATGGCTTAAAAACCACTGCGCAACACCATCTCTCGCCAGCAGCAACGTCCAGGCGTAGGCTTTAACGATGTAGCTCGCCCACATCGGTAGCATCACCGCGATATAAAAGAACGCTTTCCATTTGCCCTGTGCATAACGGGCCATATACCACGCCATCGGAAAAGCGAGAATGGCGCTCGCCACCGTCACACACATCGCCATTATCAGTGTACGAAGAATGATGTCGTAATTAGCCGGGTTAAACAGCGCCAGCAGGTTGGCGAATGTCAAATCCGGGGCAACCGACATGGTGAAATCATCGAAGGTGTAAAACCCCTGCCACAACAACGTGAGCAGTGAACCTAAATAGACAATGCCAAACCACATCAGCGGGCCGAGCAGCAGCAAAAGCAGCCCGTACACCGGTTTGCGCCAGAAGACAGCGCTAAGATTGACGCGGCGTGGCGAACGTTGCGCAATGCTCATGACCATCTCACCCCGCTCCCTGTAACGGCACCATCGCCTCGCGCGACCAGGAAACCCGCACCGATTGGCCCGGTGCCAGCGTTTCCGGCAGTAACGCATCGGAGAGGTTCGCCTGGCTGACCAGCAACTTTTCCCCCTGCGCCAGCGCCAGTTCAAAACGGGTCGATGCGCCCTGATATTGCACCGTTTGCACCACCGCGCTGGCTTCGATTTCCCCCGGCGTATTCAGGCGAATATGTTCCGGTCGCAGCGAGTAAACCCCGTTCATGCCGCAGAGTTTTTCCGCAAGCGCCGCATCAAACACATTAGACGTGCCGACAAACCCGGCGACAAACGGCGTGCGCGGACGCAGGTAAAGTTCGCGCGGCGTATCGATTTGCTCAATACGGCCATTATTGAACACCGCCACGCGGTCGGACATCGACAAGGCTTCGCCCTGATCGTGGGTGACAAAAATAAAGGTGATGCCGAGATCCTGTTGCAGCTTTTTCAGCTCCAGCTGCATCTGTTCGCGCAGCTTTAGATCCAGTGCGCCCAGGGGTTCATCGAGTAATAACACTCTGGGTTCATTTACCAGAGCGCGGGCGATGGCAACGCGTTGCCGCTGACCGCCGGAAAGTTGCGAGGGTTTACGCGCGTGCACAAAACCGAGCGCCACTTTCTCCAGCGCCTCACGAGCGCGGGCATGGCGCTGTTTTTTGTCCACGCCTTTCACCATCAACCCGTAGGCGACGTTATCGAGAACGGACATGTGCGGAAACAGCGCGTAATCCTGAAAGACGGTATTCACGTCCCGCTCCCAGGGCGGCAGCTCGCTGGCTTCGCGGCCAAAAATACGAATGGCACCGCCGCTGAGCTGCTCAAACCCGGCAATCAGCCGCAGGCAGGTGGTTTTGCCGGAGCCGGACGGCCCCAGCATGGAGAAAAACTCCCCGTCGTTGACGGCGAACGTTACGCCGTCAACCGCCCGGACATCACCATAGACTCTGGCGACATCCAGGAATTCTACCGCATAGGTCATAGCGCACTCCTGGCAGGTTAACGGCCGCCCATAATGGCGATGTAATCCTGCGTCCAGCGGCTATAAGGCACATATTTGCCGCCTTGCGCCACCGGCGTTTTCCAGAAGGCGATTTTGTCAAAAAAGCTGTAGCCGTTGGTTTCGCAGCCCTTTTCACCCAGCAAGGTACTGGCTTTGCACCCTTCCGGCACCACCGGCAGCGAACCAAACCACGCCGCCACATCACCCTGTACTTTCGGCGTCAGCGACCAGTTCATCCATTTATAAGCGCAGTTCGGGTGTTTCGCATCGGCATGCAGCATGGTGGTATCCGCCCAGCCCGTCACCCCCTCTTTTGGAAAGACGGTGGCAATCGGCTGATTTTCCCCTTTCAGGGCATTGGCCTGATAAGGCCACGCGCTGGAGGCCACCACGCCTTCATTCTTGAAGTCACTCATCTGAACTGTGGTGTCATGCCAGTAGCGGTGGATGAGCAGATGCTGATCGCGCAGGGTTTTCAGCACCGCCTGATACTGTGCTTCGGTAAGCTGGTACGGATCGTCAATACCCAGTTGCGGTTGCGTGGCTTTCAGGAACAGCGCGGCGTCGGCGATATAAATTGGGCCATCATAGGCCTGCACGCGCCCTTTATTACTTTTGCCATCTGGCAGATTTTGCTGCACAAAGACCACCGACCAGCTATCCGGCGGCGTCGGGAACGTTTTGGTGTTATACATCAGCAGGTTTGGCCCCCACTGATACGGCGTGCCGTAAGTTTTCCCCGCAACGTTAAACCATTCGCCTTTCACCAGCTTCGGATCAAGCGTTTTCCAGTTGGGGATAAGCGCGGTGTTTATCGGCTGGACGCGTTTCCCCATGATCAGGCGTAAAGAGGCATCGCCAGAGGCGGTTACCAGGTCATAGCCGCCTTTCGCCATCAGGCTCACCATCTCATCGGACGTGGCGGCGGTTTTCACATTCACCGCGCAACCGGTCTCTTTTTCAAAGGCGGTTACCCAGTCATATTGCTTATCGGTCTGACCGCGCTCGATATAGCCAGGCCAGGCGATAATATCCAGCCGACCTTCTCCCTTTCCCACTTCGGTTGGCTCGGCGGCGTGTGCAGTCATCACGGTAAGACCCAGCGCACACAGGCTGCTGCGGGCAAATTTCTTGCTCATTATTCTCTACTCCTGTCGCAATGAAAAAGTGCGGCAGCCTTGCCGTAAATATATCTCCCTTAATAAAAATAGACGGCGCGCTGACGGCATGAATGTGGCCCGTCGGAAATTTCGCAAGGATGTGACAGATGACGCATTGCGTTAACAATGAAAATGCTATTGCGCGCTCTTTTGGAGTATAGACAAGGGGTTAGCGAACGTCCGTTAATCTGTGTTGCTATTCACATTTCCTATGAATACCAGGTTCGGGAGCGCAGAAAATAATGACGGCGCACGTCATATTTACGCCGCCGTTATTTTTAACAGGAGAATAAGTTATTCAGAAAATAAGAAAGACGGGCGCGGTTAATTCATCATCTCGCGAATTAATTGACCCAGTTGCATTACCGCCCGTTCCTCTTTATCGCCCCAGACCCAGGCGCAATTAAAGCGGAAAAACGCACGCCAGTTGTCGGATGTCGAAAACATTTTCCCCGGAGCAATGCTGATATGGTGCGCCAGCGCCTGCTGGCTCAGTTCACCGGCATCCAGCCCGGCGGGCAACTCCAGCCATAAGAAATAGCCGCTCTCATTACGATAGATTTTCACGTCCGGCGGCAGATGGCGCAGCAGCGCCTGCCAGGCCAGATGTTTGCGCTCGGCAAGCTGTCTGCGCAGGCGGCGCAAATGGGCGTCGTAGTGATGCGTCGATAAGTAATCGACCAGCGCCAGTTGCAGCGGCGAACTGGTGGATAAGGTGCTCATCAATTGCAATTGCTGAATACGCCTTGCGTGGCGTCCGGCAGCGACCCAGCCGACGCGAAACCCGGCGACCAGACATTTTGAAAATGAGGAGCAGTGCAACGTCATGTCTTGCGTGTCCCAGGCTTTCGCCGGTAACGGTTGTTCGCGCCCGTAATAAAGCTCGCTGTAAACATCGTCTTCGATCAGCGTGACGTTGTGTTGTGCCAGCAGCGCGACCAGTTGCGCCTTTTTCGCCGCGCTTAATGTAAACCCGAGCGGGTTCTGCGCATTGGTCATCAGCCAGCAGGCTTTTACCGGATAGTCAGTTAATGCCTGCGCCAGCGCATCAAGATCGATGCCCTCTTTTACATCGGTCGGCACCGATAGCGCTTTTAACTTGAGCCGCTCCAGCGCCTGCAACGCGCCGTAGAAACAGGGGCTTTCAATAATCACCCAGTCACCCGGTTCTGTTACCGCCTGTAAGCTGAGATTCAGCGCTTCCAGCGCGCCGGCGGTGATAACAATTTCATCCGGCGAAATGTTCATCCCCTGGCGGGCATAGCGTTTAGCAATGGCGTGGCGCAACTGGCTGTTTCCCGGCGGCAGGTTTTCTATCACGCTCATGGCAGTGGCGCTTTTGCTCACCTTTGCCAGCGACCGATTGAGCTGCGGCATCGGGAACAGTTTAGGGTCGGGAAAGGCGGAACCAAACGGCAGCACCGAGGCATCGCAACTGGCCTGTAACACGTCAAAAATATAGGTATTGATGTCCACCGCTTCATCACGCGTAACCTTAGCCGCCGGCGTGCGCGGTAAGCCGGGCGCTGGCGCGACAAAATAGCCAGACTGTGGCCGCGCAATCACCCGCCCCTGGCTTTCCAGCAACTGATAAGCATGACCGACGGTCATAAAGCTCAGCCCGCTACTGGTCACCTGCTCACGCAGCGACGGCAGTTTCTCTCCTGGACGCCAGACGCCAAGATCAATTTGTTCTGCGATTTGCTGCGCCAGGCGCTGGTATTTTTTCATGATTTTTCACGTGTTAACAAAACACCTACATCATGGCACGCGGTGCGCCATCTTGCTATATCAGTTTATACAAAACAGCTCATTATGCGCACTGTTATGGTTACCGGTTCCCGCTTCGTCTGGACTAATCAGCAACCTGCCATACCCTTTACAGGGAACTGTTATACGAAAATTCCCCGTATCTGTTTCTGCAAGTTCACGCTTGCGCTCATTAACATTGACACCACAACATTGACATTGGGGTTGTGCATGTTTGGTTTAGACGCGTTTTATCTGGCGAGAATACAGTTCGCCTTCACCGTTTCTTTTCATATCATTTTTCCGGCAATCACCATCGGCCTTGCCAGTTACCTGGCAGTGCTTGAAGGTTTGTGGCTTAAAACCCGCAACCCGGACTGGCGCACGCTGTACCATTTCTGGTCGAAGATCTTCGCCGTTAACTTCGGTATGGGGGTGGTGTCCGGGCTGGTGATGGCGTATCAGTTCGGCACCAACTGGAGCGGTTTTTCCCAGTTTGCCGGCAGCATTACCGGACCATTACTGACCTATGAAGTGCTGACCGCCTTCTTCCTTGAAGCGGGTTTTCTCGGCGTGATGCTGTTTGGCTGGAACAAAGTCGGGCCTGGCCTGCACTTTTTCGCCACCTGTATGGTCGCGCTGGGCACCATTATGTCCACTTTCTGGATCCTCGCGTCCAATAGCTGGATGCACACACCGCAGGGTTTTATCGTCGAAAATGGCCAGGTGGTTCCGGTCGACTGGTTCAAGGTTATCTTCAATCCCTCCTTCCCGTACCGGCTGATGCACATGACCATTGCAGCATTCTTAAGCAGTGCGTTGTTTGTCGGCGCGTCTGCCGCCTGGCATCTGTTACGCGGCAATAACACACCCGCTATCCGCAAGATGTTTTCTATGGCGATGTGGATGGCGCTGGTTGTTGCGCCGATTCAGGCGATGGTCGGCGATATGCACGGGCTGAATACACTTGAACATCAACCGGCAAAAATTGCCGCCATTGAGGGCCATTGGGAGAACCCGCCCGGAGAAGCGACGCCGCTGCTGCTTTTTGGCCTGCCGGATATGGAGCAGGAGCGCACGCGTTACGCCGTGGCGATCCCGGCGCTCGGGAGCCTGATCCTGACACACAGCCTGGATAAGCAAGTCCCGGCGCTAAAAGATTTCCCGAAAGATGAACGTCCCTATTCGCCGATTGTGTTTTGGTCGTTTCGCATAATGGTCGGGCTTGGCGTGCTGATGATTGGTCTGGGTGTGGCGGCGCTGTGGCTGCGTTTCAAAGACAGGCTGTATCAGTCGCGGCCGTTTTTATACTTTGCGCTATGGATGGGGCCGGCAGGTTTGATCGCCATTCTTGCCGGTTGGGTCACGACGGAAGTGGGTCGCCAGCCGTGGGTGGTGTATGGCTTGCTGCGCACGGCTGATGCGGTTTCCGCGCATGGCGACTTGCAAATGAGCCTCAGTTTGCTGGCGTTCTTTGTTGTCTACTGTTCCGTGTTTGGCGTGGGTTACAGCTACATGGTGCGGCTTATCACCAAAGGACCAGATGAGCGTGATGAGCACGCGACACAAGGCACACCGGCGCGCCCCCTTTCAGCGGTGGGTGAACATCTCGACGCGGATGAGGATAAATAATGGGCATCGATCTTTCATTAATCTGGTTTGTCATTATCGTCTTCGCCACGCTGATGTATATCGTGATGGACGGTTTTGACCTTGGTATCGGCATTCTGTTTCCCGTCACGCGTGACGCGCACGATCGCGACGTGATGGTCAACAGTGTCGCGCCGGTCTGGGATGGCAACGAGACCTGGCTGGTGCTGGGCGGCGCGGGGTTATTCGGCGCGTTTCCGCTAGCGTATGCAGTGATTGTCGATGCGCTGACTATTCCGCTGACCTTAATGCTGATCGGGCTTATCTTTCGCGGCGTGGCCTTTGAGTTTCGCTTTAAAGCCACTCCGGCGCACCGGCCATTCTGGGATAAAGCGTTTATCTCCGGCTCGCTGCTTGCCACCTTTACCCAGGGGGTGGTGGTGGGCGCGGTGCTTAACGGTTTTCAGGTGACAGGCCGCACATTTAGCGGCGGTGCGCTCGACTGGCTGACGCCGTTTAATCTGTTTTGCGGTGTTGGGCTGGTCATCGCTTATGCCTTGCTCGGCGCGAGCTGGCTGGTGATGAAAAGCGAAGCGCCACTGCAGGGGAAAATGCGCAAAGCCGCGAGAAAACTGTTGCTGGCGATGTTAGTGGTGATTGCCGTGATTAGCCTGTGGACACCGCTGACGCATTCCGCGATTGCCGATCGCTGGTTCAGCTTGCCGAATCTCTACTTCTTCTCGCCAGTGCCACTGTTAGTTGTGGTACTGAGTGCCTGGCTGTGGCGCAGTCTCGGCAACCCGGACTCCCACACGTTGCCGTTTGTGCAGACACTGGGGCTGATTTTTCTCGGGTTTAGCGGCCTTGGCATCAGTATCTGGCCGCATATTATTCCGCCGGATATCACGTTGTGGCAGGCCGCGGCACCTCCGCAAAGCCAGGGCTTTATGCTGGTCGGCGCCCTGCTGATTATCCCAATTATTCTGGTTTATACCTTGTGGAGCTACTACGTGTTTCGCGGCAAGGTGCAACATGGCGAGGGGTATCATTGATGAAACAATCCTTTTTCAACCGGCTGATGTGGATGCTTTTAATCTGGGGAGGCAGTGTGCTGGCACTGTTTGCGGTCAGTATGGTGTTCCGGCTTTTGATGTCGGCGGCGGGGTTTAAATCGCACTAATTGTTCAGGTACAACGGGCGATCCTGGCTAGAAATTTCCGGGATCGTTCACTACGCTTTTTGTTGTCCAATTTAGATTAGAGCTGCGATTTTTCATGCATTTAGGGAGGAATAATGATTAACCTCGTTCAGACACCTTACAACCTCCGATCGGGTTACCCGATTGTCCGCCGTACGCTGGAAGACAAAAAGAAGCTGGTTAAACAAGATGGTTTTGGCCCGGAATCGTGCTGTGCCACCGTCGAATACACGCTGCGCGGTAATTCCCGTTACGCGTTTGGCAATAGCCAGATGCGTATTGAGATGCCACCGGATATTTACACCAATAACTGGGTAAAATTGCATGGTGAAATGGCGGCACTGATTGCGGCGATACGACGCATTGAGAAATCCGGCAATAGTGATGAACAGTTGCCGATCACCAGCGTCTATATCGAATTACGCCCCTGCGAAGCCAACTGCATGCAGGCGCTGCAAAATATCCTTCCTGATAACACCACCGTTTATTTCTCCTTTCTGCACCCCGATCAGGTTGATGAGTGGAAACAAAGCGCCCGCGCGCTTTGTGCTGCATAACACTGACCAGAGACGCTCGCGATTAGCGTCTCTGGTCATCTGCGACGTTACCCGTGCATCACCACACTTTTCTCAACGGGAATACGCGGCATGCGTGTTTTCGCAGACGGCGCAGACATATCGGCATAGCCAAACGAGATGCCGAACAGCAGGCGATAATCAGCAGAAACACCGAGTTCTTCGCGGATCATATCAGCGTGAAAACCCAGTAAGGTTTGCGGAATTCCGGCAAACCCGCGCGCCGTCAGTGACAGCAAAAAACTCTGTGCGTACATGCCGATATCTGAAGCAACGCGGATGTTGTCGCCAAAGGATGGCATAAACAGGAAAGCCGCATGTGGCGCGTTAAAAAACTGATAATTGCGCAGATAAGCCTCCTGGCGCCGCGCTTTATCTTCACGCGCCACGCCTATCGCATCGTAATAAATCCGCGCTTGCTCATGAGCGCGCTCGAAATAGTCGCCGTGAAAATCATCATAGGAAAAGGTGAAATCCGGCGTCTGGCGCCCTTCAAGATCGTTTTCCGTCATCCTTTTTCCAAGACGGTTTTTCGTTGCACCGGAAACCACATGCACATGCCACGGCTGCGTGTTGCAGTTAGACGGGGAAAATTGCGCATCCTGCAACACGTCCTGAATTTGCTCGTCCGTTAACGGCGTTGGTAGAAATGCGCGGGCAGAAAAACGCTGGCGGACGGTTTCATCGAAGGCTTTCACTACAGTGCTCATTATTTTTCTCCGTATTAGGTGTTCGCGTAGCTTAGCGATGAAACTTGTTCGTAAAAACACTACAATTCGCCATGGACCTTTGCATATTACGCACAGATGAATAAGCTCAGTCAAATTAGCGCCCGCTCAATGCAGCTGTTTCTCGCCATCGTTCGAGAAGGAAACTTATCCGAAGTCGCTCGCAACGAAGGTCTGGCGGCCTCATCCTTGTCGCGCGTGGTTCAGCAACTGGAGCTGGCGCTGGAAACCCAGTTGTTGTATCGCAACACGCGCGCGGTGATCGCCACCGAGGCGGGTCATATCTATGCCGACACGTTTCGCACCATGTTGCAGCAGCTTGCGGACGCGCAAACCCAGGTAGGCGAGCGTCGCGACGAGCCTGGCGGGCGCATTCGCATTAATGCGCCGATCTCGTTTGGCCTACGCCATATTGGCCCCAAAATCAGCGAGCTAAGTGAGCGTTATCCACGTCTGCATATCGAATTGAACCTGAACGATGACTATATCGACCCGTTTGCTGATGGTACCGATCTGTTGCTGCGTATTGCGGCGCTGCAGGATTCCGAGCTGCACGGTCGGCTGATTGCGCACCAGCAGTGCCATTTGGTGGCGACACCCGCCTACGTACGTCGTTATGGTCAACCGAGCACGCCGGAGGAATTGCAGTCGCACCGGTTACTGGCGTATCGCGGGAAAAGTGGTTTGCAGCGCTGGCGTTTTCAGCGAGGGGAGAAATCCTGCCAGTTTTCGCCGCAGGCCAAAATCGTTTCCGATAACGCGGAATTACTGTTACAAGCCGCACTGAGTGATGCGGGAATATTACTTTTCCCGGACTGGCAAGTGGGTGAAATGCTGAACCGCAACGAGCTTGTGGCACTCATGCCAGATTTTACCGCCAGTTATTCGCCAACGCCGCAGTCGCTGTGGTTGCTCTACCCCGGCGGGAAATACCCGTCGCTTAACACCCGCACAGTGATCGATTTTTTACTGGCGAGTTTCGGTTCTCCGCCCTACTGGCACTATCTTCCACCGCGCCTCCAGGAATAATCCCGAAGGCGTAACGCTCCATCATCCCTTCACTTTTTTATCGTCAAATCGTCGCCACGCAATAGAACGAGTAAGGATGTAGAAAATGAAAAAGATTGCACTGGTGTCTGCCATTCTGGCGATGAGCTTCTCTTCAATGGTGTTTGCTGACGAACGTCCGCCGCTACCGCCGGAACAGTACCAAAACGGCCAGCACCATAAAGGAGATAAAAAACCGTCGCACGAGGCGCCACCGCCGAAACACAAGCAGGATAAGCCGCCGCGTCCGGATAATAAACACAACGACAAACACAACGGTAAGAAACCGCCACTGCCTGACGATCAACGTCCGGGTGACGACCGCTAATCTATCCTGAAATGCAAACAGGCCTTTCGCCATCACGAAAGGCCTGTTTTTTTATCTTGTTGACACGGTTTTTAAGAACGCTTGCTTAAGAGATTACGATCCCATCGCTTTGGATAACCAGGACTTACAGATGCCGC
This sequence comes from Kosakonia sacchari SP1, assembly GCF_000300455.3. Classification (NCBI taxonomy): domain Bacteria; kingdom Pseudomonadati; phylum Pseudomonadota; class Gammaproteobacteria; order Enterobacterales; family Enterobacteriaceae; genus Kosakonia; species Kosakonia sacchari. Next base: position 2,375,385 of record NZ_CP007215.2, on the reverse strand, counting down.
GGCGTAAATTCCACGGTTTCGCCGGTTTATCCTGATAGCGGTCATACACTTTATCCAGATCGTCCTGGCTGGTGATATTCAAATCTGCCGGAATTTCAACTGCACCACGGGAGCTTATCGCCACATAGTGTTTGCCTTTTTCAAGGAAAAATGCGGTCTCATGGATCCACATCCTGCCGCTGGAATTATCCTGTACGATTAATGTCCAGTATTGATCGCCTTTCAGTCGGCTGGTAAAAAGCCTGTCAACCACGCCCTCCAGCATATTATTACTGATGTAAATCATCTCGGCGGAATTAAAGCAGTCACCTTCTTTGTTATAGCGCTGGAAATAAAAAAGCCCTTGATGAGCCTTATTAGCCTGCGTGTAAACCACTGTCGCGTCGCTACCGGTATAGGCCTGATAACGCTGCGTTCCGAGCGGGCCTGGCGTACAGGCAGACAACAAAAATGCACCCGCGACAAGCAAGGCGCTTAACGTAAATTTACGCATTTCCTCTCCATGAATATCATCAATAAGCCATTTCTTATTATTTCCGCCCAGCTAGATTAACGTATTACGGTTATTAACGCATGATTGTTCTTACCGCGGCGAGATAATTTATGGCTATTCAGGAGAATTGTTTTAGGGACAGTAAAAAAACAGGGTGGCAAAGTGCCACCCTTTGTTTATTTGCGTTTTGGCAACGTTTTTACTAAGTCGTCGGCGCTTATCGACGCCACGACGCTGCCCGGCAGAGGCATTTTCAGAATATGGTTCTTAATTTTGCCAATCACATGCATTTCACACGGACGGCAGTCAAACTTCAGCGTCAGCACTTCGTCGCCATGTACCAGTTGCATTGGCGTTGCACGCCAGCTTTTGATATTCCCTTTCGCCTGTTTCGGGCACAGGTTGAAGGCGAAGCGCAAGCAGTGTTTGGTGATCATCACCGGCACATCGCCCTTCTCTTCATGGGCTTCGAAGGCGGCGTCAATCAGTTGCACACCGTAGCGGTGATAAAATTCACGCGCTTTGTGGTTATAAACGTTAGCCAGGAATGACAAATGCGTTTCCGGGTAAATCGGCGCGGGTGTCGCCACCGGCTTGCGACTGCCGCGCTGGTAATTCGCCAGCCGTGCCTCTTCCAGCATCTCTACCGTTTCGCGGCGCAACTGGTTGAGCAGACTGTTGGGCACAAACAGCGCCCCCGGCAGATTAACGGTGATCGCCTGCGCGTAATACCGGGTTTGCCCCAGTTTCGCCAGCCCGTCTTTCAGGCTTTCCAGCGCTTTTTGCGCATTGTTGGCTTCGTCAAACTGCCCGTCCAGCGTGTGCGTCACGCTAACGCCATCTTCGCTGGTCAGCGTCAGCACCAGTTGCTCCTGCCAGCCGCCAAGCTCAATATCCACGCCGATACGCCGCTCACTGGAGGTTTTCAGTAGTGCCTGCTGCCAGTTGTGGTCAAGGTTACGGTTCAGCGCATGGTGCGGGCGCAACGTTCGCAGCGCATCCGGCATGTCGTTCGGGAATACGCGGTAACGGTTCTCGCCCGTTTTCTCGGCGACGTTGACGCGAAAACCCACCACTTCACGCTTCACCAGCACGTTCAGGCCATCACCGTTGGCCAGCGGTTCCGTCACCTCAACATCGAGGTGATCTTTCGCCACTTTCAGCACTTCACCGACCGGCAAGCCGATAAACTTCGGTGAATCAAACGCGCCGATATCAATTTTGCGTGCGTTGACAAAATAATCGGTGCTGCCGCGATGGAAGGTCTTGTCCGTCGAGGGAATAAAGAAATGTTCGGTACGCCCGGCGGACGCGCGCGCCAGGTCGCCGCGATCTTCAATAATGGCATCCAGCATCTGGCGATAGTGCGCGGTGATATTTTTCACGTAGCTCATGTCTTTGTAGCGCCCTTCAATTTTGAAGGAACGCACACCCGCATCGATCAGCGCCGCCAGGTTGGCACTCTGATCGTTATCTTTCATCGACAGCAAGTGTTTTTCATACGCCACCACGCGACCCTGATCATCTTTCAGCGTATAGGGCAAACGGCACGCCTGCGAGCAGTCACCACGGTTGGCGCTGCGCCCGGTCTGCGCATGGGAGATATTGCACTGCCCGGAGTATGCCACACACAGCGCACCGTGGATAAAGAACTCAATAGTGGCATCGGTCACGCTATGAATGGCGCGGATCTGCTCAAGGTTGAGCTCACGCGCCAGCACAATCTGGCTAAAACCGACATCGGAGAGGAATTTGGCTTTTTCCACGCTGCGAATGTCGCACTGCGTACTGGCGTGCAGTTCAATCGGCGGGATATCCAGCTCAAGCACGCCCATATCCTGCACGATCAGCGCATCGACACCGGCCTGGTACAGGTCATGGATCAGGCTCTGCGCCGGTTCCAGCTCGTCATCATGAAGGATCGTGTTCAGGGTGATAAACACTTTCGCGCCATAGCGATGCGCGAATGGCACCAGTTCGGCGATATCGCGCAGGCTGTTGCCCGCGTTATGGCGCGCGCCGAAGCCAGGGCCGCCAATATAGACCGCGTCAGCGCCGTGAAGAATGGCCTCACGGGCAATGGCGGTGTCGCGAGCCGGGCTTAACAGTTCAAGATGATGGGGGTGCAGGCGCATACAATCGTCGTTATCCATTATGTGCAAAATGGCGGCTATTGTAGTCACAACCGGGGCGTTTCACCACCTGCCGCAGGGGGAATTTGCGCCTGTCGGCAATGCAATGTCGAAATTGCTATTTCCACTGCGTTTCGTACGGCGATAGAGTGGTGGCTCGGACAATTCCTCGTCACGTTTAATCCACCGTACTGCCGGTTGCAGGTGAGGCTGAACTTTCCTGCAGCCCGGAGTATCGCGGGTCAACGTTGTCATGTTATTTATCGTCGTCGTTTTTGGCCGCAGGCGTGCTTGCGGCTTTTTCTTTTGGATAATGAATCAACGAGTGGAAATGCACGGTGTGCGCGGAACTGTTGCGATAGGCATGCGCTTCATCGCCCGCAAAGCGCACGCCCATTCCGCTGGTATATGTTTTCCACTGCCCGCCGAGACATAAATCCAGCGCGCCATTAATGACAATCACGTGCTCAATCACCCCGCTTTCGTGCGGCGTCGATTCACTTATCGCCCCCGGTGCCAGCGCAATTGAGAAGAGATCAAAGCGCAGCTTTTCATCCCACGGGAAAATGGGGGTGATCACCATCGCCTGCTGCTGAGGATCATAGGCGAGCGGTGTCTCGCTCTCCGGTGGAGCAATAAAGGTAGAAAACGGCACGTTCAGGCCGGTGGCAATTTTCCACAGTGTGGCCACCGTCGGGCTGGATTCATTACGCTCAATTTGCCCGAGCATCGCTTTGGAAACGCCCGTCTCTTCTGCCAGCCTGGAGAGGCTCCAGCCACGGCCCTGACGGAGAAGTTTTAAGGTGCTTGCCAGGTAGTCTGCGATGTTCATTACGCCTCCGGGAAGAAAAATCCGGGGCAGTATAGCGCAGCGTTTCTTTTTTAGAGAGCGAAACTATAACCACGCTAAATACCTTAATGTACTGCCAGCTTGTGCGTTATAGCGTCCAGTGATATTTTATGCGGATGCTATAACGCACAAGGATTATTTCATGTCGCACGCCACCTTTTCTCGCGCTTCTACTCTGCCTTTTTCCAGCCTGCTGGCTGGCTTTGTCGCGGTGCTGGTCGGTTATGCCAGCTCCGCCGCCATTATCTGGCAAGCGGCCTCGGCGGCGGGCGCAAGTGCGGTGCAAATTGCTGGCTGGATGACCGCGCTGGGGCTTGGTATGGGTTTCAGTACGCTGGTGTTAAGTCTGTGGTATCGCATGCCGGTGCTTACGGCATGGTCAACACCGGGCGCCGCGCTGCTGGCGACCAGCTTACAAGGCGTTTCACTGAATGAAGCGGTGGGTGTGTTTATCTTTGCCAATGCCTTAATTGTTCTGTGTGGCGTTACCGGGTTGTTCGCCAGGCTGATGAAAATCATTCCTCATACGCTGGCGGCGGCCATGCTGGCGGGCATTTTGCTGCGCTTCGGCTTGCAGGCGTTTAGCAATATTCAGGGGCATTTCATCTTGTGTGGCAGCATGCTGCTGGCCTGGCTTATTTACAAAGCATTGGCACCGCGCTATGCCATTGTCGCGACGCTACTGATCGGAGGGCTGGTTGCGTGGCTAAGTAGTGACGTTGTCACGAAAAATATCACTATCGCGATGGTTGTACCGACTTATACCGCGCCGGAATTCCACTGGTCGTCGCTGGTGAGCATCGGTATGCCCTTCTTTCTGGTGACGATGGCCTCGCAGAATGCGCCCGGTTTTGCCACCATGCAGGCGGCGGGATACCCCGTTCCGGTTACACCGTTGATTATTTTTACCGGCGCGCTGGCGCTGCTGTTCTCGCCGTTTGGCGTTTATTCAATTTGTATTGCCGCCATCACGGCTGCGATTTGCCAGAGCCCGGATGCTCACCCACAGGCAGAAAAACGCTGGCTGGCTGCGGCGGCAGCCGGGGTATTTTACCTGTTAGCCGGTCTGTTTGGCGGCTCGATAACCTCGCTGCTCACCGCCTTGCCATTAAGCTGGATCCAGACACTGGCGGGGCTGGCGCTGCTGGGTACGATGAGTGGCAGCCTGCACCAGGCGTTGATCACCGAGCGCGATCGCGATGCCGCGATTGTCACTTTTCTGGTGACCGCCAGCGGGGTCACGCTGCTGGGGATTGGTTCCGCATTCTGGGGCTTAGCCATCGGCGGGATTTGCTACGGGGCAATGCGCTTAGCGCGAGGCGCGTAGCTGCGAGGGAGTGATACCTTTCGCCACTTTGAAGCGGTTACTGAAGTGGCTGGCAGAGTTAAAACCGCAGGCCAGCGCAATGGTGGTCAGCGGCTGATCGCTGTGAAGCAACAGATCTTTCGCCCGCGCCATGCGCCGTTGCATCACGAACTGGTGCGGCGCAACGCCCATTGACTGGCGGAACATGCGGGCAAAGTGGTATTCGCTCAGCGCGGCCTGCGCGGCCAGATCCGCCAGCAGCAACGGTTCTGCCAGATGCGCATCGATATACTCCAGCACGGAGCGAAGCACTACTGGCGCCAAACCACCCGTTACCGTCGGCAGTTGCCACTGCACGTTGCTGTAGTGCTGAACTAAGTGCGTCAGTAACAGCGTCGAGGCGGTACTCAGCGTTAACTGGTTGGCGTTTTGCTGCCAGTCGCAACCAAGCAAAAACTGGCGATAAAGCGCAGTAATCCGCGCATCCTGGGAAAATGTTTTCTCATCCAGCGTGAACGATGCCGGGCTGCGATCCCACACCTGCTCACCCACTTCACGCAGATGCTCATCGGTGCAGTAAAGGTGCACAAAAGACAACGTATCGCGGATATCCCACACTGATTCGCTCTCTTTCGGCATCAGGCAAAAGCGATCCGGCCCGCCGCCATTTTTCCAGCCGTAGGCCGTTTTGTGATAGCTCTCATAGCCGTCGGCCACGTACAAACTCAGGGTATGGTGATTGCAATATTGGGTAATGTTGTCGCGTTTGTTCGACCAGGCCGCCAGTTGAATGCCAGAGTGTAGCGCCACCGAGTTGTGCAACACGGCGTTGTGTTTACTCAAGTTTTCAAAGGCTTCGTAGTGTTCAGACATTCACGGAAATTATTATAAATTCACCAGAACCCCAGTCTATGAATAGCTGGCGGCGGATACCAGCGTTGTGTAAAGAAAAGCGCAAGAATATGCAAGTCCGGCGCAAACCGGTGCAATCGCCTGCATTGCAGTTTTGCCACACTCAGCCTTCGTTTTACGCACTGGAACTCAACATGAACGCATTGCTGTACGGTTTGGTGGTGGTTATCTGGGGAACAACCTGGATTGCGATTTATCTACAACATGGACCGGTCGCCGCGCCGGTGTCGATCTTCTGGCGCTTTGCACTGGCCACAGTAGTAATGATGCTGGTGTTGCTGGCGCAGCGTAAATTGCGCGCCCTGCCGCTGCGCGATCATCTGTTTTGCCTGCTCCAGGGCTGCTGTGTGTTTGGTTTTAACTTCTGGTGCTTCTATACCGCTGCGGCGTGGATCAGCACCGGGCTGGAGTCGGTGATCTTCTCCATGGCGGTCTTATTTAACGCGGTAAACAGTTATCTCTTTTTTGGTCAAAAGCCCCCGGCACGCTTTTTTGTTGCCGCGATCCTCGGCCTGACAGGGATTGTGACGTTGTTCTGGCAGGATCTGGTCAACAGCGGCTGGAGCATAACGTTACTGCTGGGAATTGGCCTGTCGGCACTGGGCACGCTGGGCTTCTCATTTGGCAATATGATAAGCCTGCGCCATCAGCGCAAAGGACTGGAAACCATCACCACCAACAGTTGGGCGATGCTCTACGGAACGTTGATTATGGGGGCGATAGGCCTGCTGCGCGGTGACGATTTTACCCCGCAATGGACGGCCAGTTATCTTGGCGCGCTGGTCTACCTGGCGTTGTTCGGATCGGTGATTGGCTTTGGCGCCTATTTTACGCTGGTTGGTCGGATTGGCCCCAGCAAAGCGGCTTACAGCACCCTGCTGTTTCCACTGGTTGCGCTGACCGTTTCGACGTTCTTCGAGGGCTATATCTGGCACTTCAATGGCGTTGCCGGGTTACTGCTGATCCTTACCGGCAATCTGGTGATGTTTGCCCGCCCGGAAACATGGCTGGGCGGGCGAGGAGCACGGCGAAAAGCTAACGCTTGCTGATATCAAACATCGTCGCGTCGGTCGCCATATCGTCAATGACTTGTTTCAGAGAATCGACGGTGACCGGCGCATTTTCGTTATTCACATCTTTCCCTTGCCCCTGGCGCACCACTTTCAGCACCGGCGCATTGGTCTGCGCGTCGATGAGCTCGCCTTCAAAATAGAGGTGCGTGTTCATCGTGCGATGCCCGGTTGCCATCTGCGTTCCCGCCACAACCATTGCCACCGGCACCACTTCATAGAACTGCAATCCCTGTTTGCTGGCGTCCACGCCGGTTATCGCCCCACGGAAAATCAAGCTGTGCTGGCCTGGCGATGTTACCAGCGGTTTACGCGACGCGGCGGCAGCTTTCAGCTTGCTGTTGGTGTAGTTAAGAACGCCATCCAGCACCTGTTGATTCACCTGGCTGGTCGGTTTAGCCACTGGATAATAGACCACCGGGTGGTAGACGATACTGTCGTATTTCGCCGGATCAAAACCCGGTGCCACCCAGCGAAGCACCGGTTTACCAGTGGCGGATGTGGTTTCCTTCAGCCCTGAATAATCTTTTAGAAACCCGGAATATTTTTCCGGTTGGGTCACTTTTGACGCGCAGCCTGATAACGCCAGCAGGCCGGAAAAGACGGCAACGCTAACCAATGCATGAGTACGCATGAGGATGTCCCTGTGAGTGCGGAATTGCTCTTAAGGTATAGCAAACGCAGCGGCGTTTTGTGGGGGTAAAAACGGCTGCTTTGGCAACGCCGATAGCCTCAGCGTTAACGCGCAGTGAAATGGGCGAGCAAACCGCTAACGTCCAAGGTTTGCTCACCTGTTAATGGCTATTTCTTCAGATCAACTTGCCAGAAAATATGTTTACCAAACGGGTCAATTTCGTAGCCCTGAACCTCTTTGCGTACCGGTTCGAAAATCGTTGAGTGGGCAATCATCACCGCCGGCATTTGATCATGCATCATCTGCTGCGCTTCTTTATACAGCGCGACGCGTTTATCATGATCGGTGGTGACTTTCGCTTCGGAGACAATTTTGTCAAATGGCGCGTAACACCATTTCGCCGAGTTAGAACCGCCGTTGGCAGAGGTACAGGTAAACAGCGGGCCGAAGAAGTTATCCGGATCGCCGGTCGCCGTGGTCCAGCCCATCAGCGCCGCCTGGTGTTCGCCGCCTTTCACCCGTTTCAGGTATTCACCCCACTCATAGGTGACGATTTTGGTCTGCACGCCCACTTTCGCCCAGTCGGCCTGGATCATCTCGGCCATCCGTTTGGCGTTTGGGTTATAGGGGCGTTGCACCGGCATGGCCCATAAATCGATGGCTGTTCCCGGCACAAATCCGGCCTCTTTCAGCAGCGCTTTGGCTTTTTCCGGATCGTAGTCGTAATCCTGCAGTTCGCTGTCCGCGCTCCAGACGCCCGGCGGCAGCAGGTTTTTCGCGGCGGTGCCCGTTCCCTGGAACACAGCCTGGATGATCGCCGGTTTGTTGATCGCCATCGCCAGCGCCTGGCGCACTTTGACATTATCCAGCGGCGCTTTTTGCGTGTTGAACGACAGGAACCCGGTGTTCAACCCGGCTTTGCTCATCAGCGTGATGTCTTTATTCTCTTTCAGGCGCGGCAAATCGGCCGGATTGGGGAACGGCATGACCTGGCACTCGTTCTTCTCCAGTTTTGCCACCCGCACGGACGCATCCGGCGTGATACTGAAGACCAGACGATCAATTTTGGCTTTGCCCTGCCAGTAGCCGTCGAACGCGGTAAACAGAATGCGTGAATCTTTCTGGTACTGTGCCAGGCGGAACGGACCGGTGCCAATCGGGTCCATATCGACACGTTCCGGGGTTCCTGCTTTTAACATCGCATCGGCGTATTCCGCTGAGAGGATCGACGCGAAATACCAGCCAAGGTCAGCGACAAACGGCGCTTCCGGGTGCGCCAGTGTAAAGCGCACGGTATGGTCGTCGAGTTTATCAATCGCGGTGATCAGCGACCCAAACTCCAGACTTTCAAAGTTCGAGTAAGTACCGTTAGAGACATTGTGATAGGGGTTGTTTGCGTCTTTTTGCCGCATAAATGAGAAGATCACGTCATCGGCGTTGAAGTCGCGCGTTGGCGTGAAGTATTTGTTGCTCTGGAACTTCACCCCTTTGCGCAGATGGAAGGTGTAAACCTTGCCGTCTTCGCTGACATCCCAGCTTTCCGCGAGGCTGGGTTGCAGTTGCGTGGTGCCCACTTTGAAATCCACCAGCCGGTTATAGACCGGCACCGCGCTGGCATCCACGCTGGTGCCCGAGGTATAGAGTTGTGGGTTGAAGTTTTCCGGCGAGCCTTCCGAGCAATAGACCAGCGTTTTCGCCGCCACAGAAGAACTCACTATCATCGCGGCCAACGCCAGAGCAAGTGTTGTCGGTTTGCTAATCATAGTTTTTCCTGTTGTTTTATTGTAAAGGCTTGTTGTTTGCCCTCTCATAAATAACATTAAAGTGAATTTGCAAACACCTGATAATTCGAATAAAGAAGGAATCACTATGACGTCGTCGCTCACCAGTCAATTAACGCATCGCTTCTTTCGCTATCTCAACATCACTAGCCAAAGCGATCCCACTGCCACCACCTTACCCACCACCGTCGGGCAGTTTGATATGGCACGCGAACTGGCTAATGAGTTGAAAACACTCGGTCTTGAAGAGATCGTTATTGACGATCACGCGACCGTCACCGCCGTCAAAAAAGGCAATGTTCCCGGTGCGCCGCGCATTGGTTTTATCACCCATATCGACACCGTGGACGTCGGTTTATCCCCGCATATTCATCCGCAGATCCTGCGCTTTGAGGGACAAGATCTCTGTCTGAACAGTACGCAAGATATCTGGCTGCGCGTTGATGAACATCCGGAGATCCTCGCCTACCCGAATGAGGAGATAATTTTCAGTGACGGCACCAGCGTACTCGGCGCCGATAACAAAGCCGCGGTTACCGTGGTGATGACGCTGCTGGAAAATCTGACGCCAGAACAGCGTCACGGCGACATCGTGGTGGCCTTTGTACCCGATGAAGAAGTGGGACTGCGCGGTGCGAAAGCGCTGGATTTAGCGCGTTTTGATGTTGATTTTGCCTGGACAATCGACTGCTGCGAACTGGGCGAAATCGTTTACGAGAACTTTAACGCCGCCAGCGCGCAAATTCAGTTTACGGGCGTGACCGCGCACCCGATGTCGGCGAAAGGTGTATTGGTGAACCCGTTGTTGATGGCGATGGATTACATCAGCCATTTCGATCGCCAGCAGACGCCGGAGCAAACAGAAGGACGCGAAGGTTATATCTGGTTTAACGGTATCAATGCCGTGCAGAGTTACGCGACGCTGAACGCCAGCATTCGTGATTTCGACAGCGAGAGTTTTGCTAAACGCAAACAGCAAATTGCAGATATTGCGGCAAAAATCGCGGCTCAATATCCCACCGCGAAGGTCGAGTACAGCATCAGCGATACCTACAGCAATATCAGCAACGCGATTGGCGAAGATCGCCGGGCGATTGATTTACTGTTCACAGCCATGGAATCACTGGGTATTACGCCAAAACCGACGCCGATGCGCGGCGGCACCGACGGTGCAGCGCTTTCTGCTAAAGGTTTGCTGACACCAAATTTCTTCACCGGCGCGCATAACTTCCACTCGCGTTTTGAGTTCCTGCCGCTGCGTGCTTTCGAAGCCTCTTATAACGTTGCGCTGCAGCTTTGCCTGCTGGCGGCGCGCTAAAACAGACCGGTGATGGTGTCGCAACGGTGATCACTTCGTAATAATAACCCCATTTAACGAGCCGGATGCGGATCACGCGAATGTGCTGGCTGGCCTTACCATCCGGCATTTGCTGCGCCAGCGGTGACATGCCATCACCGTAATCCTCAAATAGTTTACCGGTGGCGTTTACCAGGCGAATAGCGGAACAGGCGTGGTACAGCGAGTGTTCATAGAAAAAATGGCGGACTGGCAGTAAAAGAACCGGTGGTATCCCTTTCGGCTCTTTTACTGTCGCAGCGGGAAATTTTACGCGGATTTACGTGCCAGCATCGTGGCAAAGCGCAATTTGATACGGTTACCGTTGGCATCGGTGCGATGAAGCTCACCCACTTCTTCGTTGTATTTCAGCAGCTCCCAACCGGCGTAGTAATCGCGCAACTCACCCTCTTGAAAGGCAAACGGGAAACCGACCGTGCACGGGAAATCTGCCGTGTCCATTGCCGCGACAATCAGGTTATAGCCGCCCGGTTTGGTGCAGCGCTGCATATTGGCAATCAGCCCTGGGATGGTTTTCGCTTCCAGAAACATCAGCACTACGGTCGAGAGAATAAAATCATACTCGCCGTCAAAACGCAGGTTATTGAGATCAACCGCCTCGATATGTAAGTTTTCCAGCCCTTCTGCTTCACGAATATTTTGTAAGTTGCTCAGACTGTTCGGGTTTTTATCCCACGCGGTGACATCAAAACCCCGGTTGGCGAGAAACAGGCTGTTGCGGCCATTACCGCAGCCGAGATCCAGCGCTTTACCCGGTTGGACATAATTAACGGCATTAAGCACTTCCGAATGGGTCGGCGTCATGCTGTATTTTTCAGTAAAGTAGTTATCAGTGCGGGTGGTCATGCTGTTCCTCAATACGTCGCGAATTTATAAGTTGCATTTTTTGTGCATTTTATTGGTTTCTCTGGCGGATAGCCAGTGGTGTAAAATTTGCTACGTTTAATTCAGGCAGATGGGGGAAATGTAGCATGAATAAGTATCGGCTCAGTGATGAGCAACGGACAATGCATTACCAGATTAGCGGCGAAAAGCGATCCGTCGCGCTGCGCCAGATTATCGCCCTGCACGATTTTAACGATGTTGTAGCGGGTAGCGCCGGTGGCTGGGTTGATAATGAAAACGTGCTCGATCAGCAAGGAAACTGCTGGATTTACGATGAAAACAGCATGGTTTTTCATGGCAGCGCGGTGCGGGACAATGCGCGGATCACCCAGCCGTGTGTGATTTGCCACGATGTCGTCATTGCGGATAACGCCTGGGTTGACGGCAGCGAGATAAGCCACGGCGCGCAGTTAAGTGACAATGTCACCGTTCAGGCCTCTACAGTGCGCGGTTTATGCCATTTACGCGGCGATGCGCGCATTCTCAGTGGTTGCGACATCATTGCCGCTCAGGGTTTAACGCTGGATAACGAACAGATTTTGCAGATTTACGACAGCGCCACCGTCAGCCATTCGCGCGTGGTGCATCAGGCGCAAATTTATGGCGACGCCATCGTTAATTACGCGTTTATTGAACACCGCGCCGAAGTCTTTGATTTCGCCCTGCTCGAAGGCAACGAGCTTAATGATGTCTGGGTGTGCGACTGTGCCAAAGTATATGGTCATGCGCGTGTGGTCGCCGGGACGCTTGACGATGAGATCCCGACCATTCGCTACAGTTCGCAGGTGGCAGAACACGCCGTCGTTGAAGGCAACTGTATTTTAAAACACCACGTGCTGGTGGGCGGTCACGCTTGGTTACGCGGCGGACCATTGCAACTGGATGAAAAAGTGGTGATTCAGGGCAATGCGCGCATTCACGGCAATGTGCTGATCGAGCACCAGATTGAAATTGGCGGCGATGCGGTCGTCGACGCGCAGGAAGGCGAAAGCATTCTGATTCGCGGGCCGAAAGTGATTAACGACACGCAGCACATTACCCGCACACCACTGGTTGGCTCTTTATAATTCGCTTGTCTGTTATTAATGCCGAAAATATAATCATCCGGCATTTTCCACTATGCCGTAGGCGTTACCGTCATCCAACGCGCCCAGGTTCCTGAGGGTCTCCGCGGAGAAAACAGGATCCCAAATGCAGGCGCGGCACTCACTTCTGATCTCATTTCCCGTTACCTTCCCGGTTGCGGGTTTGTGTCGTCGCCTTTCCATTATTCAACTGGAGAGGACGTTTTATGAACATTAGCGGCAACACTATTCTTATCACTGGCGCAACCAGCGGCATTGGCCGCGCGCTGGCTGAAGCCCTGTATGCGCGGGGTAACCAGGTTATCATTACCGGTCGCCGCAAGGCGCTTCTGGATGATGTGACACGTAACAACCCCGGAATGGCGGGATTCCCGTTGGATGTCGATGACGAAAAGAGCCTTAACGTACTCGTTAAACGCGTCAGCTCGCAGTTTCCCCGACTGAATGTATTGATTGCCAACGCCGGTATTTCAGGCAAAGAAGATTTTGCCGAAGGTAACCCAAACACAGAGATGGCGCAGGCGATCGTCACTACCAATATCCTTGGCGTCATCCGGACTGTCGCCGCGTTCCTGCCGATGATTCGACACCAACCAGCAGCCACGTTGCTGGCAACCAGTTCGGCGCTGGCGTTTGTACCGCGGACGGACTTCCCTACTTACTGCGCCAGCAAAGCCTTCTTGCATACGTGGCTGGTTTGTCTGCGCCATCAACTTCGCCATATTCCTGTTGAAGTACTGGAACTCTCGCCCCCTTACGTGCAAACCACACTTACTGGTGCAGAGCAGGCAACCGATCCGCGCGCAATGGCGTTGCCAGCTTATATCAGTGAAGTGATGTCAATGATTGAGTGCGGCGATCACCCGGGCGGTGAACTGGTGCTGGAGCGTGATAAACACCGGCGTTGGGCTGAAAAAGACGGCACTTTCGCCACACTCTTTGCGACGATGAACCCCTGATAAAAACGAGCCTGCAATGAAAATTCCGTTGCAGGCTTTTTTCACAAAAAAATTTTTTCTTCCGTGTGGAATAAACCCGCTGTTGCTTCGTCTTATCCGCTCATGATTAGCAGGTGAGCGACTATGACAAACACTCCTTTTACGACCGGCCAGATCCTTGCACGTCTTGCAGCGATCGCACTTGTTCCTCTGGTGTTGATTGTGCTGTTCCTGTGGGGCGGAGGCTGGTTAACTCCTGCGCGCCTGAGCGCCGATAAACTGGTTAATGTCTTACAACAAGCGGGAGGCGAACATCCGGGTTATCGGCGAAATCACGCCAAAGGGCTCTGCGTTACCGGCAATTTTATCTCCAGTGGCAATGCCAGCATGCTATCCCGCGCTTCGGTATTTGCCGCAGGTGAAACGCCGGTAATCGGGCGTTTCGCCATTGCCGGAGGAAACCCCGCCGCGCCGGATTATGCCGTGCCCGTACGCAGCCTGGCGCTGGCGTTTCAGTTAGCAAACGGTGAACAGTGGCGCACCGGCATGAATGCAATGCCCTTCTTCCCGGTCTCCACCGTTGAGCAATTCTATGAATTGCAGGTTGCCTCGCTGCCCGATGCGGCAACTGGCAAACCGAATGCCGAGAAATTCAAAACCTTTGTGCAAAAGAATCCGGAGATCATGCCGTTTCTGGCGTGGGCAAAACAGAATGTCCCTTCGTCGAGCTGGGCCAGTGATCGCTTTAATAGTCTGAACGCGTTCCGGTTTATTGATAAATCTGGGATGGCGCATCTGGTGCGCTGGAGCATGGTGCCGCACACCGGTTATCAGCCCATCAGTGCCGAAGAAAAGATCGATAAAAATTTCCTGCAAACGGATCTCAAACAGCGTTTGGCGCAGGGACCACTGAAATGGGATCTGCTGATAACCGTCGCCCAGCCGGGTGACGATGGCAGCAATGCGACGAAAGTCTGGCCTGCCGACCGGCAAACCATCAACGCCGGAACGCTGGTTCTCACCCAAGCCTCAGAACAGCAAAACGGGCCGTGTAATGATATCAATTACGATCCGCTGATCCTGCCGGACGGCATTGCCGCCTCTGACGATCCGTTACTCAATGCGCGTTCTGCGGCCTATGCTAAATCTTACAATGCGCGCACCCGTGAACAATCCGCCCAGGCAGGAGCTCATTTATGAAAAACGTTGCCTATTTCCACCCGGCGCTGCGCGTGCTGCACTGGTTAATGGCGGCGGCGATCATCACGATGCTGTTTATTGGCGTCGTGATGGTTTCCACCGTCTCATCCCTGCACAGCTTGCTGGTATCGATCCACAAACCGCTGGGTTTAATGATTTTGGTGCTGGTGCTGGTCCGCCTGTGGCTACGGTTTTATACTGCGACGCCCACGTTACCGGCGACCCTCGCCGTCTGGCAACGTGCTATGGCGCATCTTTCACACTGGGCGCTCTATGCCATGATGATTGCGCAACCGCTGATTGGCTGGGGAATGCTTTCGGCGGCGGGCTACCCGGTGACTGTCGGCGGTTGGGTGTTGCCACCTATCCTGCCGGTGAATAATGATACTTACGCGCTACTGCGGCCACTGCATTCCCTGGTGGCGCTGGCGCTGTTCGCAACGGTGATGCTGCATTTAGCCGCCGCGCTGTTTCATGCCCTTGTGCTCCGCGATGGCGTTTTTGAAAGTATGTCGGGAACCCGCAAGCGATGAAGGCAAGCTATGCAACTGACTGATGATGAGATTCGTCAG
The DNA here is from genome assembly GCF_000300455.3 of Kosakonia sacchari SP1. NCBI lineage: Bacteria > Pseudomonadati > Pseudomonadota > Gammaproteobacteria > Enterobacterales > Enterobacteriaceae > Kosakonia > Kosakonia sacchari. Next base: position 2,360,170 of record NZ_CP007215.2, on the reverse strand, counting down.
GTGATGCCACATTTGCAACGCTTTGCGCTGTGGCTAACCCGTAACCCACACAGCGCGGAAGATTTGGTGCAAAGCTGCCTGATGAAAGCGCTGACGCGTAGCCCAAATAGTGATGGCGAACGGAGCCTGCGCGCCTGGCTGTTCGCCATTCTTTACCGTCAATTTATTGACGGTGAGCGGCGCAAGCGGCGGTACATGAAAATCCTCGCCTTTTTCACCGGCGAGGAGGCCATCAGCGCGTCGACCGAATCACTGGCAATGGCGGATGATACGCTGGCGGTGTTCGCCACGCTGCCGACCGATTATCGCGCCATTCTGTTGCTGGTGAGCATTGAAGGGCTGAGTTATAAAGAAGTCGCCCAAACGCTAGATATCCCGACAGGCACCGTGATGTCGCGCCTGTCGCGCGCGCGTAAATTGCTACATGAGAAATTAGACGGTACGGCAGCGCCGCTGCCGCTGAGGAGACTGAAATGACGTTGCCACCGGATGAACACGATCTGCATGCCTGGATGGATGGCGAAACCGATGAGGCGACCTCAGCGCGTGTCGAGCGCTATCTGGCAGATAACCCCGCTGCCGCCGCGCAGGTTGCAGGCTGGCGACGTGACGCGCAGCAACTCCGCCAGGCCATGAGCCAGCAAACTATCGTTCTGGAAAAACCGGAGCCACACTATTTACGCCGCCAGGCACGCCAGCAGCGTCAATGGAAACTGGCCACCGCGTTCGCGCTGGTACTGGCGTTAAGCGTGGGTGGTTACACGGGCTGGCAACTGAAAGAGTCGCAAATGTTAATGACGCATCAGCCGATGGAGGACGCGGTCCAGGCCTATAAACTTTTTGACAACGCCGCCGTCACGCCAATGGATGTAGTGGCAAGCCAGCAAACCGAACTCACCCGCTGGGTCGCCCGGTATTTCATCAACGGCAACCAGCCGCCAAATCTCGAACAGTATGGTTTCACGTTATCCGGCGCGAGGCTTATCGCCACCGCGCAAGGCCCGGCGGCGCTGATTATGTATCAGGACAGGAACGGCACGCGGGTCGGCTGGTATATCCGCCCGTTAAGCCCGGTCAAACTTCCGCACGGGGAGCGCGAGGCAGACGATGTGATGGCGCAGTACTGGAGTGATGATCACTACAACTACGCACTGGTCACACCGATGAACTCACCGGCAGTAAACGGCCTGCGCAAAGCGGTTTCACAGGCCAACAGTTAGCGCGTTCAGAATTTATCGACGATCTTCGCCCAAATATTCTGATCGTCGTAGCTGCCGTTGAGAAACTCGGCCTGTTTAAGGCAGCCTTCTAGCGTAAAGCCGTTGCGCAAGGCCACCTGATTGCTGGCATGGTTCGCCACCCGGCATTTGATGACAAAGCGGCGGATATCGCCGCGGCGGGCGTAAAAATCGAGCATCCCTTGCATGGCCTGAGACAAAATCCCCTGCCGCTGGCACGCTTCATCCAGCCAGTAGCCGATATAAGCCGTTTTGTTTAACGGCTCAATCGAATTCAACGCCAGCACGCCCACCAGCACATCGTTGCGCACAATCATGAACATTTTGGCGTAGCCGCGCTGGTGCAACAGCATGTTGCTCTGCGCGGTTTTGCGGGTGTCATCAATGGATGTGACTGAGTGCGGCCAGTTGAGAAACTGCTGTAGCCAGTCGCGGTTTTTGACAATTAACTGGTGCAGATCGTGCACAAACCGCTCGTCGACGGCATGCAGCGCGAGATGGTCATTCACCGGAATAACGGTATCGTCCATTGCGGCTCCATAAAGCATTCGCCCCCTGACGGGGCGAAGTGGGTTTAGCGCATGATGCGGTCATCAACGTAGTGACGTTTGTCCGGCGCAGGCGGGAAGTATTGATAAAGCCAGGTTTCGCTGATGGCGTCGCCCTGGCAGCGCAGGAACAGACGCATGTCTACCGGATCGGTGGAATCATTGGTCGGATACCAGTCGAACAGAATGCGATACCCGTCAAACGGCTCAACATAAAGGATCTCAACCTGTTTCGCTTCCCCGTTTGAAAGCGTAATGACCGGCTCAATGCCTTTCGGCGCGGCTGCTTTCAGGTCACCACCAACAAAATCAATGGCGAAACGACGCGCCCATTTGTCCGGATAGTGTTCGCCCGGCGCCCAGCCTTCCGGGAAGCCGCCCATACCGGTACGGGTGGCGTAAACGCGCGCCAGCGGAGAACGCACCGGCGGCATCGCACTCCAGTACAGGCGGTACTGGAAGGCGAAATCATCGCCCGCTTTGACCGGTTTTTCCGGCTGCCAGAAGCAGACAATGTTATCCAGCGTTTCGCCGGTCGTCGGGATCTCCATCAGGCTGACCGCCCCTTTGCCCCATTTGTTACGCGGCTCGACCCACAGACTTGGGCGTTTGTTGTACCAGCCCATCACATCCTGATAGTGGGAGAAATCACGATCGAGTTGCAGCAGGCCGAACCCTTTCGGGTTTTCATCCTGGTAGGCGTTGAACTGCAATTTTTGCGGGTTGTTCAGCGGGCGGCAGATCCACTCGCCGTTACCGCGCCACATCGCCAGACGATCGGAGTCGTGAATTTGCGGATGAATGGTATCGCAGACGCGGCGTTCATTATTACCGCAGCTGAACATACTGGTCATCGGCGCGATGCCCAGTTGCTTGATGTCTTTGCGCGCATACAGGCGGTTATCGACATCCATGATCACCTGGCTCTCTTCGCAGTGGATCACGAACTTGTACGCGCCGGTAATGCTCGGGCTGTCGAGCAGCGCATAAACGGTAAAGGTGGTATCGGACGCTTTTGCCGTCTCAAACCAGAAGGCGGTGAAATCCGGAAACTCTTCCGGCGTGTCGGTAAACGTATCAATGGCCACGCCGCGTGCGGAAAGGCCATACTGGAAAGTGCTGTCTACCGCGCGGAAATAGCTGGCGCCGAGGAACGAGACAATATCGCGGCGCGCCAGTTCAGGCGCTTTAAACGCGCGGAACCCGGCGAAACCCAGATCGCTTTGCCCTTCCAGCTGTTTGGTATCGACGCCCGCGTCGTGGTAGTTAAACAGCTCCGGACGGAAGTGAATTTCACGCGCCTGGTGTGTCTCCTGGTCGAGGGAGAACATACGAACGCGGCGGCGAAACCCCATGCCGACGTGGAAAAACTGCACGTCCAGTTGGCGGCCATCAACGTTGTTCCACAGCGAGTGCTGCGCATCGTACTGAATGCTGTTGTAAGCCTGCGGCGTCAGGTTCGCCAGCGTGTTGGGGAGCGCTTTAGGCGCACCGCCCCACTGCTGTTGCGCCAGATCGTGCGCCATGGACTGCAGCACGGAGAAATCAAAACGGCGGCTCTGACCATCGGCAATGTCCGTTTCCGCCGCGAACGCCGCGCGGGAAAAGAGCGATGCAACACCGGTGGTGCCGTAAGTTGCGGCAAGGGCCATGGATGCTTGAATAAATCGTCTGCGGTTCATGCCTGGTAACACGTCCTTCTGGTCGTCAAATGGCATTTCGCGATGGCGCGAAACAGCGGCAAAAGCGTTCATTAATGAACGCATCACTCTAGACAAAATTCATTGAGAATCCAATTGTTGGCTGCCGAATATATGAACGAAACATGAAATATTTTCTGTCGATAAGAGCAGCCCGAAAGCGGCGTAAAGATCTGTATAACGGCAGTAGTTTGCGGCGGAAATAAAAAAGCGCCTGCCGGACATCAACGGCAGGCGCCAGAGTGGTCATGCTTTATTGTGCGCTGACACTAACATCAATGCCGGGGAAGTACTTTTCCGCCAGCGTTTTGATGGTGCCGTCAGCGCGGATTTTATCGATGGCGGCATCAAGTTGCTTTTTGGTGGCTTCGTCACCTTTGCGCAGCCCGAAACCGATACCACTGCCGAGGATCGTATCGTCCGATACCGGTTTGCCAATAAAGCCAAACCCTTTACCCTGCGGCTTGCTGAGGAAACCTGCCTGCCCCGCCGCTGACATCACCAGTGAGGCGTCGATGCGACCGTTCAGCAAATCTCCCCACGCCATATTCTGATCTTTATACGACACCACCGTGACACCGTGCTTTTCCCAGTGCTCTTTGGCGTAGGTTTCCTGAATCGATCCCTGCAACACGCCAATGGTTTTGCCTTTCAGCCCCTCTGCGGTCGCTTCCATGCCGTCGCCACTTTTGCCGACCAGTTGCGAAGGAATGCGATAAATCGGCTGAGTGAAATCGATGCTTTTACGCCGCTGTTCGGTAATGTTCATCGCCGAGTTGATGGCATCGAATTTCTTGGCAGTCAGCCCTGGGATCAACGCATCAAACGAGGTTTCCACCCAGCTACATTTCAGCTGCGCCGCTTTGCAGACAGCGTTACCCAGCTCGATATCAAAACCTTCCAGTTCGCCTGACGCGTTGCGGCTTTCAAACGGCGGATATTCCGCTTCCACGCCGTACCGCAGGGCGTTTTCGGCAAACGAGGAGAATGAGCAGAGCAAACCCATGCCCAGACAGAGTGCTTTATATTTCATCATTAACGCTCCTTAGCGTGGCTTAACACGACACAGGGCCTGCGCGCCTGCTCTTAATGTGGCCTCGTCTTTTGCAAAAGAGAGGCGGATCAACTTGTTATCTGTACCATCGGTATAAAACGCCGACAACGGAATAGTGGCGACACCGCAATCAATAATCAGCCTTTTTACCATCTCGCTGTCAGTTTCATCGCTGAAGTGGCTGTAATCCGCCAGCAGGAAAAACGATCCGGCGCTGGGTAGCAGGCGAAACGGCGACTCAGCGAGCAATGTTTGCAAAAGGTCGCGTTTACGCTGGTAAAACGCCGCCAGCGACAGCCAGCCTTGCGGGTCACGCATATGATCGGCAAAGGCGTACTGCATGGGTGTATCGGCGGAAAACATCAAAAACTGATGTACTTTGCAGATCTCATCCATCAGTTCCGCAGGCGCAACGCAATATCCCACGCGCCAGCCTGTCACATGATAGGTCTTGCCAAACGACGAGATAATCACGCTGCGCTCCGCCAGTTGCGGATGCGTTGCCATGCCGTGATGCGGTTCGCCGTCGAACACCACATGTTCGTAGACTTCATCGGAGAGGATCACAATATCAGTATGCCGGGTAATCGCCGCCAGTTGCTCAAGATCGGCGCGGGAAAACACCTGCCCGCTGGGGTTGTGCGGCGTATTCACAATGATCATGCGCGTGCGCGGTGTGATTGCCGCGCGCACTTCGTTCCAGTTCACCGCGAAATCCGGCACCGTCAGTTTGATAGCTACAGGCGTTGCGCCCTGTAAACGGACAATGGGCGCGTAGCTGTCGAATGAGGGTTCAAAGTAAATCACTTCATCACCTGGATGCACCAGCCCGCTGATAGCGGAATACAACCCTTCGCTGGCGCTTGCGGTGATAAGAATTTCACTGTCCACGTCGTAATCTGTGCGGTACAGTTCGCTGATTTTCTGCGCAATCCGCTCTTTTAACAGGCGCAGCCCGGTCATCGACGCATACTGGTTATGATTGGCTTGCATGGCGCGCGTCACCCCGGCAATCAGTTGCGGATCGCAAGGAAAGTTGGGCGCGCCCTGAGAAAGGTTAATCGCATTATGTTCGGCGGAAAGCTGGCCGATAACGGTAAAAATGGTGGTGCCGACATCGGGTAATTTAGAGCGAGTTTTCACCGGGGTACGCAGAGTCATGCCTGATCCTTTCACATAAAAAGTGCATAACCATTCAAACTAAACCCTATTGAGCCGACAACCGAATTGTTGTCATAATAGCCATGAATAAATTGCATAGCTGGAGTTGTCATGTCGCCCCGATCTTTGCCGCTGAATGCCATCGACGCTTTTCTGGTCACCGCCCGCCACCTGAATCTGACGCATGCGGCAAAAGAGTTGTGCCTGACGCAGGGTGCGGTCAGCCGTAAAATCGCCGCGCTGGAAAACTGGTTCGGCTTTCCGCTGTTTGAACGCCACGCGCGCGGTTTACACCTGTCACCGCAAGGCAGCGCCCTGTTGCCGGAGTTGCGCGGCGCGTATGAGCAACTGGTAACTGTCGCCTTTCAGGCACGCTCGCAACAAACTGTGGTACGCCTGAAAGCACCGACCTGTGCGATTCGCTGGCTGGTGCCGCGGTTGGTGAATCTGGAACAACGCTATCCGGAATTACAGGTGGCATTGACGACCACCACCGATCACACCATTAACTTCAAAACAGAACCTTATGACGCGGCGATTGTGTTTGGCACCCAATTAAGCGCCGGGGATCTGCTGTTTGAGGAGGCGTTAACGCCAGTGATTAGCCACGCGCTGGCGCAACGCCATGCGCTGGAAGCCGCCACATTATTGCACCCGACGCGGGATAAAACTGACTGGTCGCTGTGGCTGGCAAGGCAAAACGCTTTTCAGCCCGCCATGAGTAAAAATCAACACTTCGATACCATGGATTTAGCCATTACCGCCGCCATTCAGGGGCTGGGGATGGCCATCGCCGACGAAACGCTGGTTGCGGAAGATATCGAGGCCGGACGCTTGCTGCGCCCGTTTTCACAGAGTGTCAGAACCGGTGCCAGTTACCGCCTGGTGCTGCGGGAAACGGAGAATAAAGCCGCCGGTCTGGCGGCGTTCAGAGAGGGGTTGCTGGCGGCTAATCGAGCTTCACATGGTGGCGCATAACCCGGCGAAAGAAGCTCAGTCTCGCACGCATAAAGCGGTTAACCATGCGAAATCCTGCATGTTTATTCAATCCGATACGTAACAACCGGTCGCGCCCGCGTACGCAAGCCAGCCAGTTGACCGGGCCAGGTAACGCTTCTGTATGGCGCCCGGTCTGGGCGGCAAACCGCACCCAGTAATCGGCAATGTGCGCGGCAAAGGCGAGATCGCGTGGATTGACATAACTGCAGGATGGTTCCGAAAGCATAAGATTGTCGAATACATATGGCACTTCGTTACCGTGCCACGCGCCGTTGATATAGGTGTCGTGCGCCGCTTCGGCGACATAATCAAACCAGTAACGCCAGCAGGGTTGCCCGACACGCTGCTGGGCCTGCATCATCACCAGACCTAGCGTGGTAAAGGCCATATCGCGGCACACCTGGCGACCCAGTTCCGCATCCCCTTTCACTCCCGGATAAAGCAGGCGGATCAGCCCCAGTCCGAGCCGCTGTTCGCGGCGCATCTTTTCGATTTGCCCGGCGAGATCGACGCCAAACTCGGCCATCACGCTGGCTTCATCACTGTTCGACCCGATAATGACCGGCATCGGATGTTGCCGACCGGCGAAAAAGGTATCGAGCATCGGTTCCGGTAACACGCAATCACCCGCGATGGGTGCAGGCGCAATTTTCAATGGCGCTTCCAGCGGCCAGAACGCCTCAGCCGGCAGAGCGCGCAACTGTTCGGCGCTGGCTTTTTCCAACCCAAAATGCGCGGCAATCGCCTCACCTTTTGCCAGCGCGGCCTCGCGCGGCGTATCCGGTAAGGTATAACTGCTCTGAATAATACTTTTATGGAACAACCCTTTTGCCAGCGGCGAGGCCATCAGCGCCATCACACTGCGCGCACCCGCCGATTCGCCAAACAGCGTCACGTTGTCAGCGTCTCCGCCAAACGCGGCGATATTTTCCTGCACCCAACGCAGCGCGGCTATCTGATCAAGCAAGCCGAAGTTGTAAACGCGCTCACCCGCTTCCTCTTCCAGCGCCGGATGGGCGAAAAAACCAAGGTGCCCCAGCCGATAATTGATCGTCACCAGCACCACACCGCGCGCCGCAAGCGCTTTTCCGTCATACGGCGGCAACCCGCCGGAGCCGATAGTAAACCCGCCGCCGTGCAGCCAGACCATCACCGGCAGCGGTTTTGTCCGCGAAGCCGGTGACCAGATATTCAGATAGAGACAATCTTCGGCGAAACGTCCCGGATCACCGCCGCCGAGCTGCTGACAATACTCACTGTTTTGCCAGCTGGCGGCGGAAAAGGCGTCAGCCATGCGCACGCCCTGCCAGGGTTGCGGCGGTTGTGGCGCGCGCCAGCGCAATTCACCGGTGGGTGGCGCGGCAAACGGAATACCGCGCCAGACATGAAAGGTATCCTCACTGCATCCCAGCACACTACCCTGGCGGGTGTGTGCCAGCGGCGTTAATGGATTTTCCATAACAACATCCAGAAATAACTGATTTCTGGCAGATTACCTGTTTTACAGCAGACCGCAACGCCGTTTGCTGCGCGCTTCGGCTTCCGCATAGAGTGTAAATTCATCAAACACCGGGCAACCCAGCGCGGATTCAAACTGCGCCTGGCTGGCGTTGCCGTGGCTGCGCGCCTGCGTTTCGTTGCCGAGGTTAGACTGGAAGATCCCCGCCGCGCTGACCGGCAGAAAATCCTCATAAGTGATGGGCTGTGCCACTACCCAGCCGCGCTCGATCAGCGGTTGTGGATCGTCGCCGGGGCGAATCGCCTGGCGGTGCGCTTCGCCCGTTGGCGTCAAACGGTAACGGAACCACGCCAGCCCCTGCTTACGCAGCAGCATTTCGCTGTCCGGGAAGGCTTTAAACACCTCCTGTAAATGCAACTGATGCGTCAGGTTATCTTTGCCGGTTCCGGCGCTAGTCAACAGTTGATCATAGAGTGCGCGCCCTTTCTGGGTTAACGCGACGCCGCGCTGTTCGATTTCGCCAAAACGCGCGGTATGCGTGCCCTGATGCTCGCCGTTAAACAGCACCGGTTCATCCAGCGCTTTGAAACTGGTCTGGCGCAGCAAAATCGGCACATCGCGACGCGGGGGCCCTTCAATCAGGATTTTCGGTTCAATGCCGTACTCCGGCATCAGCGCCTGAACGCGGTCAATATCCAGCGTGCGTGGCGTTAAGTGATTGATATGGCAGCCAGGGAAACAGACCACATCGGCAATCAGGCGGTGCTCACCATGCAACGCCTGATAGGTTTGCGCATCCACCGTGGCATGGCGGTGCCAGCGGAACGTTTCCAGCGCTTCCTCAACAAAGGCTTTAGCTTGCTGCGGGGTAAAACCGCCATTCAGTTCATGCAGCTCAATTAGCTGGCGGCAAGCTGGGGTGAAAATGTCACGCTTTGTCAGAATGGCGGCGGCTTTATTGCGCAGGGCTTCGTTCCCGATAAGATCCAGGCGCAGCAGCGAGGTAAAAATACGGAACGGGTTACGCGCCAGCGCCGCGTCTTCGATCGGGCGAAAGGCGGTGGAGTGCACCGGAACGCCCGCCTGCGAGAGATCGTAATAGCTGACCGGGAACATCCCCATAATGGCAAACATACGCCGCAAAGTAGAAAGCTCCTCCGCCGTCCCGACCCTGATGGCGCCGTGACGCTCGACATTGAGCCGCGCTAATTCATCGGCGTTGGCCAGTTGTTCATGCAGACGCGGGTTGTTCTCCAGCACCGCCAGATTCACATCCGCTACCAGCTCCAGCAGCGTGCCGTATTGCGGAACTTCCTGCTGGTACATGGCTGACATCGCCTGTGAAAATTGTTCCCGAATCTCATCAGCCGTGATGCTGTACGCCATAGTGTAATCCCTCCAGTGTGTTCTCTCTGGAGTGTAGAGAAGCCTTTTTGCGTGCGTGATGGGAAATTTACAAAGTGTGATCGTGGCAGAAAACGCGCGTGCATAGCGCGGTAACGAACATAACGAAAGATTATGGAACAGCAGCGCAGAAAACCCTTATCAACATGCTGGTTACGTCACATTGCGGGCAGAATCCGTTTGTAACTCAAAGAGATTAAATGTTAATAATATTTTGCTATCTGGTTATCAAAATTAAACAACTTAACTTGCCAGCGGTTCTGCACGGTTTTTAACATCATCTTATGGAAAAAAACGGTCTGTTTTCACAGCGCATTCGTCTGCGCCATTTGCATACTTTCGTAGCCGTCGCTCAACAAGGAACTTTGGGGCGCGCGGCTGAAACCCTTAACTTAAGTCAGCCTGCGCTGTCGAAAACCCTCAACGAACTCGAGCAACTCACCGGTAAGCGCCTGTTTGAACGTGGTCGCATGGGCGCGCAACTCACCCTGGTGGGCGAACAATTTCTTACCCACGCCGTTCGCGTACTGGACGCGGTGAACATTGCCGGGCAGTCACTAAGCCACAAAACCGAACTCAAAAACGACCTGATCCGCATTGGTGCGCTACCCACCGCCGCGCTGGGGATCTTACCGGCGGTCATTGGTCAACTGCATAAACAGCAGCCGGATATCACCATTCAGGTTGCCACTGCCAATAATCCGATGATCCTCGCCGGGCTGAAATCCGGTGAACTGGATCTAGGCATTGGTCGCATGTCCGACCCGGATTTGATGAGCGGCCTGAGTTATGAACTGCTGTTTCTCGAGTCGCTAAAACTGGTGGTACGCCCGCGACATCCGTTGCTGCAAACCACGGTCACGCTAAGCAAAGTGCTGGAATGGCCGGTGGTGGTCTTACCGGAAGGTACCGTGCCACGGCAAAACACCGAAGATCTGCTCGCCAGTCAGAACTGCACGCTGCCGTCTGGTTGCCTGGAGACGCTTTCCGCCTCGCTGTCGCGCCAGCTTACTGTTGAATATGACTACGTGTGGTTTGTCCCTTCCGGCGCGGTAAAAGATGATTTGCGGCTGGGCTCTCTGGTCGCGCTGCCCATTGCGCCGCCCGGTATCGGCGATCCGATTGGCATCATCACCCGCGTGGATAGCCCCCTGCCACCCGCCGCTCACGCGCTGATTGCGGCGATTCGCAAAACGATGCCGGGTTGATCCCGGCGCGCTTATCTTCTCTTCCGGTTGCGCAACAGGTAAACAACGCGTTAATTGTGGGATAAAAATATTTGCCGAAAGCCTCCGGCAGCTCAGTCGATCGTCCATGGCTTGATCTGCTGCGCATCAAGATAGAGGAAGATGATGCCACTCTGGTGAAGAAACTTGACCGCCTTGGCCGCGACACCGACGATCTGATCCAGCTGATTAAAGAATTTGATGCTCAGGGCGTGGCTGACCAGTTTATCGATGATGGGACCAGTACCGATGGTGACTGGGAAAAATGGTGGTCACTATTCTGTCGGCTGTAGCCCCGAGCCGAGCAGCAGAGAATTCTGGAACATACTAAGGCAGACAGGAAGCAAAGCTGGAAGACACCCGCCTCGACCGCAGGCGAACAATGAACCGGGAACAGGTGCAGGCTCTATGGCAGGAAGGCCTGATGCATCAGAAATAGCCCGTCTGCTGAATATTGCCCTCTACGCGGTATATAAAATATCGGGTGAGGAGTAACCCGTATTTTCTTTGTCAGTGGACAATGCTTATTTAAATAAAATTTCGCTATTCTGCACTTTGATTAATTCTACAAATCTGACAGGGAGTCAGCATGATAATCAGCCCGCCATTTGTCCGTCCCCGGAACGCCGCAGAAAGTGACCTGTCATGGGTCAGCAGAATGATGCCCGTGGATATAAACCGGGATTTCCCCCTCAACAGACACGCATCATGGCACGGTGGGGTGCATGTTCTCCACACTGACCGCCGAGAGGAAGGCTACGACCGCATTGAGTTCGTCCGCGCCATTGCAGACGGGGAAGTGGTTTCTTTTCGCTCGCCGTCTTCCACAGCTAAACGCGATACTTTCCCGCTGAATTATGATGGCAGAACCGATGACGGCTATGTGCTGCTGAAACATCAGACCGATATCGGTGAAAACTGTCATGTCGAGTATTACTCACTGTACATGCATCTCATGGACCGACTGGACCCGGCAATCAGGGACGGAGCAAGAGTCTGGCGCAAGGAGCGCATCGGGCAGAGTGGTATGGTTAGCGAAACCAATGCCTTTCATTTTCAGGTGTTCTGTGACAACGAAAACATGCTGAAGCTGACCGGACGCACAACGGCCGAACTCGATATCACCCGGGACGGACGAACGGACACGGTTTACGGCGATATCCATTTTTATCTGCCTCCCGGCACACACTTTTACGAATCTGTATCTGACGCTGCCTCACCGGATACGAACCGCCTTAATGCCGTTCATACCAGTACCGAACCGCTGTTTGTCAGTATGACCTTCGAAAAAGGCGACTGCACGATGCTCACCCGCAGGCAGAACGCCACCACGGCTGCATTGTTCGACACGGTGGGGGAACCGCTGGTGAATACAGATGCTAATCATCTTGATGACAGCCGGAATTCATCGGGAAAGTATGAATACAATCTGTACCGGACAGCCTGCCGTCTGTACCCGCAGAACCCGTCTGCCGGGTTTGAACTGCTCCGCTTCGGCCGGGTCATCAGCGCAGAATATGAAACCCTGACACCTGCTGATGCCCCGCTGTGGCGTACCGTCAGCTTCCCCGGCGGAACGGGTATGGTCAATCTGGCCTCCGCTGATATCAAAAAATTCAGCGATGCCGATTTCCCGCACTGGACGGGCTGGCGGATGGTGGACGATGACACGGATAGTAACAGCCAGTGTCATTCCCCCCTTATCGCCGGATTGCAGGAAAGCGGGCATTTCAGCGACCTGAGCAGCCATCTGATCTGTCATTTTCCGCTGGAATGGAATGCCGCCACCTTTGACCAGCGCTATGCCTGGCTCAGAACCGGTACCGGTGATGTCCCGGCCATATCTGAGGAGGACTATGAACAGCTGAAAAGTCATGCCTCCGCGCTGTGTTTTGACACGGGTGAGCCTGGCACCGGCAGACTGTGGCATTTCCATCCGGTGGCCTTCATCACCCATTTCCGCAAGTGCTGCTGGCTCAGCAGGTCAGAGCTGAAACAGTTTGTTCCCCTGAACGTGATAAGAATGGCTCGTCGTAATAGTTATCTCTGGGAACCCATAGTCTATAGAGATCCGACTGGGAGTATGGCTGATAGTATTCATATTCACCTGAATAAGGGAATGCAAAAGTATCTGATTAATACACCTCTGCGTATTGCCTGCTTTCTTGGGAATGCCATACAGGAAACACAGTGGTTATCCCAAAGAGAAGAGGTTGGAAGCCGACAACTCTGGTATTATCCGTGGCATGGACGTGGGTTATTGCAACTAACTAGTCCAGGTAACTACTTTGACTACTTTAGTTTTTGTGGCCGCGGATACTCTAATGATATAAAAAACAGGTTATCTGCAGAATACAATCGCCTGTATGCAAACAGGAATATCAGACAAATAGATAATCATCTCACAGATACAGAGAATGATATTCCTGACAGTATCAGGATGTGGCGAAATAACGTCAGCAGTAACGATTATGACGTCGTTAGCAGTGCCGGTTTTTATTGGGCTTCGGCTTATATGGCTTATCATTCAGATGCAGAACATGAGCTTGAAAGATGTAGCGTAAATACAAACTCCAGAATAAAAATATACTACCGTAGCCCTGCCTTCTGGAAGGCCAGCGCTTCAGTTAATCTACCTGGAAGAATAAACACTCTATACTCAACTGCCCTCAATGGATTCACTGATCGCTGCTGCATATACGGCAGTGCTATTTCAGTACTCACTGAGCAAAAATTCCCAGACAGCAATGGCAATGTAATAGTCGAAAAACCTGAATCAAACCAGTTAAGGAAAGGGTGATGAACAGAGATCTATTATTCCCTATTTTAATTTTCTTTATCGCACCTCCACTTTTCGCTGCTCAACAACGCAGCCAACATGATGTAGAGTCTGACAATTCTGCATTGAGATTACTTTATAATACTATGACAGAGATGCTTCAAAATGAACCAGGACAAGGGCTGGAAAAAATAGCAGATAAATTCCCATTAAAAAACCATACTGACTTTACAATCAACACAGAAGCATCAATTAAAAAACCTTCCACCAAAATTAGTAATGATGAATGGCAGGCTTTTATCAACACAACTTTCAGTGCTGATTCGGAAAATGGAGAGGTTAATTGCAAACTTGTTGATCTTGATGGTGACGGAGAGCGAGACCTCATTATTAATAGCTACTCAGGTGGAACTGGATTATTTAGCTACACGGGAGTTCTAAAACGGGCGGGTAATAAATTCGTCGATATAAATAATAATACTGAAAATGACACTCAGACTATAACAGGTGCTCTATATTCAGAAAATGGGCGCGGAGCCAATCAGTGGGGACAGTGGGTTCGCATTAATGACCAAGTCTATGCACTTTGGTTTAATGGTGAATATGATGAAGATACCTTTTATTTGTTGCGGCCATTTAATAGAGGCAATAAAATTCCAAGTGTAACTATTTATTATCACTACGAATACGGTAGCTTTTCTATTCAACCGCAAGACGAAGGAAAGCCGTTAAATCCAACATTAAACGATCACGACAAAAAACAGTTAATTAAATCACTCAATACTAAAAAATATTATTTAAAAAAGCAAAAAGAAGAACAGGAACCTATTTGCCCAGTCCCTGCAGGTATATCATCTGAAGATGCAGCGCATTATAGAACTGAAATTGCTGGAAGTTATGTCACTCAACCTGTCGCAGTTATCCCTGTTTGGTTGAACGGGACGTGTTTCATCGGTTCTGTTGAAAGCTATTTTGGTCGTGGTGAGCTAATGACAATTAGTTCACCGAAAGATTTGAATATACTTGGCACTTATTCGATTACGGGGTTACGCCATATAAAATCAATAAAAACCGAATGGAAATCCAGAGAGGAAAACATTCCTTTATAATCGGAACTTTTGAAGATTCAGGAGAACCGGCTGCGCATGACATCCTCTGTCAGCGACGGTAGTAAGATACTGCGGCGTTGATGGAGGATCGTCTGCTAAATTAAAATTAACTATAAACAACGAATTATCGCCTTAACGTACGTTTCCGTTCCGTTGGACCTCAACCCCTTACGCAACTTACACTAACGCTGTAACAATCCGCAGCCGGAAGAAGAGATGAAATTCAAAACCGCTATTAAACCTTACCACGCTGCTGCCGGTGGTCTGGGCTCGCTGGAAGCGACAACGCGCTTCGTTATTGACAGTAAAAACGCGCTGAAAAATATGCGCAACCTGTTGCGCATGAACAAAGCGCGCGGCTTCGACTGCCCCGGCTGCGCCTGGGGTGATGACAATAAAAGCACTTTCAGTTTTTGTGAAAACGGCGCAAAAGCCGTGACCTGGGAGGCCACGCGCCGCCAGATTGACGCCACTTTTTTTGCGCAACACAGCGTGACAGCGCTTAACCGCCAGAGCGACTATTTTCTTGAATACCAGGGCCGGCTGACCGAACCGCTGCGTTACAACCCGCAAACCGATCACTACGAACCGGTTTCCTGGAATGACGCACTGGCTATGATTGGCGAGCATATTAAGGCGATGGATAACCCCAATCAGCTCGAACTGTATACGTCCGGTCGTGCCAGCAATGAATCGTCCTGGCTTTATCAACTGTTTGGCCGCATGGTCGGCACCAATAACTTCCCGGACTGCTCCAATATGTGCCACGAAGCGAGCGGCGCGGGGCTGAAACGCAGTATCGGCGTGGGTAAAGGCACCATTCACCTCGCTGATTTTGATCAAGCGGACGCGATTTTTGTCTTCGGGCAAAACCCCGGCACCAACCACCCGCGTATGCTGCATAGCCTGCGGCACGCCGCCGATCGCGGGGCGCGCATTGTCACCTTTAATACCCTGCGTGAACGCGGCCTTGAGCGGTTTGCCGATCCACAAAAACCGCTGGAGGTGGTCACGCCGATGGCGGGCACAATTAGCTCCGCTTATTATCAGCCCAATCTCGGCGGTGATATGGCGGCGGTGCGCGGGATGGCGAAAGCGTTGCTGGAAACGCAGCGCCAGCGGCTGGCTAACGGCGAGGCGAGTATTTTTGACGATGCCTTTATTGCGCAGCACACCCACGGCATTGAGGACTGGTTTGCGCAAATCGATGCCACCGACTGGCAGACCATTGAACAGCAATCTGGTCTGAAACAGCAGCAATTACGCGAGGCGGCAGCCATCTGGCAGAACGCAAAACGCGTGATTTGTACCTGGGCAATGGGCATTACCCAGCACAAGCACTCGCTGAACACGGTACGGGAAATCACTAACCTGCAACTGCTTGGCGGCCACCTGGGCAAACCGGGCGCGGGGCTGTGCCCGGTGCGCGGACACAGCAATGTGCAGGGCAACCGCACGATGGGGATCGATGAAAAACCGCCGGTCGCCCTGCTCGACAGCCTTGCCCGTCATTTCAACTTCGAACCACCGCGCGAGCACGGGCATCATACGGTGGAGGCCATTTCGGCGATGCTGCGTGATGAAGTGAAAGTGCTACTTGCCCTCGGTGGCAATCTGGCCGCCGCCGCGCCGGATACGCCACGCACCTGTGAAGCGCTGCGCCGTTGCGGGCTGACGGTCTACATCAGCACCAAACTGAACCGCAGCCATTTGATGCCGGGTAAACAGTCGCTGATCCTGCCGACGCTTGGCCGTACCGAAGAAGATATGCAGGCAAGCGGGCGTCAGTTCGTGACCGTGGAAGACTCCTTCAGCATGGTGCATGCCTCGGAAGGTATCGGCAAACCGCTGGCGGCGACACAGCGTTCGGAAACGGCGATTGTCGCTGGCATCGCCCATGCCACGCTGGGCAGTGAAAAGGTCGACTGGCTGGCGCTGGCGGGTGATTACAACCTGATCCGCGATCATATTGCCGCCACTATTCCGGGCTTTAACAACTTTAATGCCCGCTGTGAAGAGCCCGGCGGGTTCTGGCTGGGGAATGCTGCCGCAGATTTACGGTTTAATACGCCTTCCGGCAAAGCGGAATTCAGCGCAGCCGCCCTGCCGCTGTCAGTCTGTCCGGAAACGCAATCGCCGTTTGTGTTGCAGACATTACGCTCACATGATCAGTACAACACCACCATTTACGGGCTTGATGACCGCTACCGTGGGGTTTATGGGCAGCGCGACGTGCTGTTTATGCACCCCGACGATATTCGTTCGCTCGGGCTGAATGATGGTGACCGGGTGGATATTGAAACCCAGTCAACAGATGGTGTGCAGCGCCGCGTTGAGGCTTTTCGCCTTGTCGCTTATGACATCCCGCGCGGCAACCTGGCGGCCTATTATCCGGAAACCAACCCATTGGTTCCGCTGACGCGTTTTGGCGACGGCACCGGTACGCCAACCTCGAAATCCATTCCTGTTATCATCTCGCCAGCTAAAACACGCGAAACGCTGCGTATTGCCTGATCGCAACGCCCGCATTCTGCGGGCGTTCTCTCAAAAAAGCGTGTGCATATTTAACGGGTTTACTACCGGGTTACGGCGCGATCCGCTTGCCGTTGTGATCAACGACCTGCTCCCCGTCCTCTTTCGAGAACGCGCCTTTCTGCGCCTCAGACAGGATCTCCAGCACTACTTCCGACGGGCGACAAAGGCGTGTACCGCGCGGTGTAACAACGATAGGCCGGTTAATCAAAATGGGATGCTCAAGCATAAAATCGATGAGCTGCGCGTCCGTAAAGCGATCTTCTGCCAGCCCCAACTGTTCGTACAGCTCGACATTTTTGCGCAACAACTCGCGCACCGATTTGCCCATCGCGCTTATCAGTGTTGTGAGTTCATCGCGCGACGGTGGCGTCTCAAGGTAGTGAATAATCGTCGGCTCCACGCCGCTGTTGCGGATCAGCGCCAGCGTGTTGCGCGAGGTGCCGCAGTCCGGGTTGTGATAAATCGTAACGTTGCTCATAAATACTCTCACGACAAAGGAAAAGAGAGGCGCAGTGCCAGCGCCATCAGCGTGACAAAAAGAACCGGCAGCGTCATCACGATACCGGTTCGGAAGTAATATCCCCAGCTCACTGCAATCTTCTTCTGCGCCAGCACATGCAACCAAAGCAGTGTCGCCAGGCTGCCAATAGGCGTGATTTTTGGACCAAGATCGCAGCCAATCACATTGGCAAAAATCATCGCCTCTTTAATCACGCCCGTTGCGCTGCTGCCCTCAATCGACAACGCGCCAATCAACACCGTTGGCATATTATTCATGACTGACGAAAGGAACGCGGTAATAAAACCGGTGCCGATGGTGGTCGCCCACAAACCGTTATTGGCCAGCAGATTCAGAATCCCGGAAAGGTATTCGGTGAGGCCCGCGTTTCGCAGCCCATACACGACCAGGTACATGCCCAGCGAAAAGATAACGATTTGCCACGGTGCACCGCGCAGCACTTTGTTTGTATCAATCGCTGCACCTTTTTTGGCGACGGCAAACAGAATCAGCGCACCAACAGCCGCAATAGCACTCACCGGAATACCGAGTGGTTCCAGTACAAAAAAGCCCGCCAGCAGCAGGATCAGCACGACCCAGCCGGTGCGAAATGTCGCCGGATCTTTAATTGCGCGGCCAGGTGCTGCCAGTTTATCCACGGCATAAGTTTGCGGAATTTCACGGCGGAAAAAGAGGTGGAGCATGGTAAGTGTCGCCGCGATTGCCGCGATGTCCACCGGCACCATGATGGAAGCGTAGGCGGTGAATCCCAGGTGGAAAAAGTCTGCCGATACGATATTAACCAGATTCGAGACAATCAGCGGCAGACTGGCGGTATCGGCAATAAAACCTGCGGCCATCACGAACGCCAATGTGGCTCGCGGGCTGAAACCAAGCGCCAGCAACATGGCAATGACAATCGGTGTCAGGATCAGCGCGGCACCATCGTTGGCAAACAGGGCTGCGACCGCGGCGCCTAACAACACAATATAGGTGAACAGCAACCGCCCGCGCCCGTTGCCCCAGCGTGCAACATGCAGCGCTGCCCATTCGAAAAAACCCGACTCATCCAGCAGCAAGCTGATGATAATGACGGCAATAAACGTCGCTGTCGCGTTCCAGACGATATTCCACACCGCCGGAATATCGTTCATATGAATCACACCACAGACCAGCGCCAGCACCGCGCCAAGCGTTGCGCTCCAGCCAATACTCAACCCTTTGGGTTGCCAGATAACCAGCACGAGGGTGAAAATAAAGATGCTTCCAGCCAGTAACATTTCAGACTCCATGACATACGAATTGATGAATATGTTTTGTTATCAACACGAACCCAAAGGCACCGATTTCAGTTTGGCTCGCGTCTCTTCACGCAAGCAATCCCATGCTGTGTCAATTGTTGCCGCCGCCCAGGCGGGCATATGAGGTGACAGTCGATAATGGATCCATTTCCCCGCACGCCGATCAACGACCAGACCATATTCACGTAACATCGCAATGTGCCTGGAAATTTTAGGCTGCGACTCCCCCGCCGCTGCGCAAATATCACACACGCAAAGTTCACCGGCTTCTCTGAGCAACAGCACGATGGTTAACCGCGTTTCATCGGCGAGGATTTTAAAAAGCTGAACGGGTTGCAGCATGCGCTTACCTTAATGATGTCAAACAACAGATATGGTAATTCATATATGTTGCCTTTTGAAGAGGCAACGAGAGTCGCCAGAACATCCCTCCTTCACAGCAATTTTTTGCCCAGCTGCAACCAATGTTAAACAAACATTTCACTCATCGGACACGTATTCATAGCACTGATAAACTCAACAGTATCTATCACAGCGATCGGAAGGTTATTGCCATGCAATATGAAGAACAGCAGCTTATCAACGGCCTTTTCCAGCGTCTGAAACAGACCGAGCAACAGAACGGCCAGCGCGACGCCGAGGCTGAGCGTCAGATAGCGGAATTTGTGCGCCAGCAACCTGCCGCGCCGTACTACATGGCGCAATCGATCCTGATTCAGGAAGCGGCGCTAAAACAGCTCCAGAGCAAAGTTCAGCAACTGGAAAGCGAACTGGCAGCGCAAAAAAGCAAACCGCAAACTGGTGGTGGCAGTTTCCTCGGCGGCCTGTTTGGTGGCGGGAGAAGCCAGAGTCCGCAGCCGGACAATAGCTGGAGTGCTCCACAGCAGCCACAGCAGGACTATTCGCGTGCGGCAGCACCCGCCCCACGCGGAAGCGGTTTTATGGCCGGTGCCTTGCAAACTGCGGCAGGCGTTGCAGGTGGTGTGGTATTGGCCGAAATGTTGACCAGCATGTTCCATCAGTCCCGCCCGGAAGAGATCGTGAATATTATTGAAGAACCTTCGACGGCGGCGGGCAATTCGTCATTTGAAAACGCGCAGAACGACACCTTTAATAATGCTTCCGACACCCGTTTTCTCGATCAGAACGATTCGTTCGGCAATGACTCTTACCAGAACGATGATTTTGATGACACCGATTACAGCAACGATGACGACAGTTTTATTTAACGCAGCACACTCCTGAACCCAGCCCGGTGGCGCTGTCTGCCGGGCAATTTCACCTTTTTTCAAAACCTACCAATTCAGGTGGCATGCCCCTTGCCAACCGGGCATTGATGCTAACCTGTGCCGCGCTCAGCAATAATGAGTCGTTTTTTTCTTTTTTCGGACAAGGAGAATGGGATGTTCATCGCCAAACCTGTCGCACGTACGCTGGCGGTTGCCGCCTGCCTGCTGGCACTGTCAGCCTGTGACGACAAAACCACCAAAACGCAAGAAGCGCAGCCGTCAGCCGAACAGGCCGAAGTGCTGAAGTACAACGAATATATTGCCGCAGCTAACATGACCTCGGCCAACTTCGGTAAACAACTTGCTGAATACCAGAAGTACACACAGCCCGCTTTCGATGGCCAAAAGAAAATGGATGATCTGTTTTTTACTGAACCGCTCTCTATGGGGCGTATTAAAGAACATCTGGATAAAGCGCACAGCATGAAGCCGGATATGCCGGAACTGGATGAACCGGGGCGTCTTTACAGCGAAGCGCTGGCAAAAGCCGAACCGGTAAGCCGTGATATGTACAACTACATCAGCGCAAAAACGTACAAAAGCGATAATGGCGCTCATGGTCGCGAGATCCAGCCCGCGTTATTGAGCAGCATGCAGATGCTGGTCGTTGCGCAGGCGAATTTCTTTGAGGGTATCGAGGCAAAAGATCGTGCGCGCATCAAAGCGGAATTCGAACGTACGCAAAAAGGCACGCTTGAGCACGCGCAAATGGGGATGGTTTACTACCTGAAAGAGAGCCTGGATGCCGCCGGTGGCGTGCTGGATGGCAAAGGGCTGGGCGATAAGAAGGCGGCATTTAAGGATGCGCTCGATCAGTTCAACAACATGGCTACCGCTTACGATGCCAAAGTTCGCGAAAGCAACAAAACGGGCTGCTCGAGTCTTCTGTCTAAAGCCAATGACTATCTCTCCACCGGCCGCGACATTATTGAGCGCACCGAAAATGGCGAGTACGAGAAAGATGCCAAACAGCCAAAACAGTTTCAGCTGATGCAATCGCAGCAGACGCAGGACGCCCAGTCCCTGCTGCAAAACTACAACAACATGGTCAGCGCCTTAAACACCAACCAGTGTTAAGGTTTTGCGCATAAAAAAAGAGGCCTTTCGGCCTCTTTTTTGTTTCTGACTACTCAGAACGTTTCCCAGTTATCACCCTGCGCCAGCGCCGGGCGCTGCGGCTTGAAGGTTTTGCTGGTTGGCGACGCAGTATTACTCGGACGCTCCGGCGCTGCACCCGTTAAACGGAACGCACCCACAGCTTCGGTCAGGCGAGCCGCCTGCTCTTCCAGCGAGGCTGCCGCCGCAGAGGCTTCTTCAACCAGCGAGGCGTTCTGCTGTGTGACGTTATCCATTTCCGTGATCGCCTGGCTCACCTGGGTGATGCCTTTGCTCTGCTCATCAGAAGCGGCGGCGATCTCCAGCATGATATCGGTCACGCGTTTAACGGCTGTGACGATCTCACCCATGGTTTCCCCTGCGGAAACGACCTCTCCGGAACCCTGCTCAATTAAGCTCACGGATTCGCTGATCAGCGCTTCAATCTCTTTCGCCGCCTGCGCACTGCGGCTTGCCAGCGTACGCACTTCACTTGCCACCACCGCGAAACCACGCCCCTGTTCGCCAGCGCGCGCCGCTTCTACCGCAGCGTTAAGCGCCAGGATATTGGTCTGGAAGGCGATGCTGTTGATAACCGCTGTAATTTCGGAAATTTTGCGCGAACTGGTGGTGATATTGCCCATTGTTTGTACGACGCCAGAAACAATCTGCCCACCTTTGGTCGCTTTGCCGGAGGCATCGCGTGCCAGACCGCTGGCGTGGTGTGCGTTGTCGGCGTTCTGCTTCACGGTCGCGGTTAATTGCTCCATGCTGGCAGCCGTTTGTTCAATGGCAGCCGCCTGTTGTTCCGTGCGGGAAGAGAGGTCGGTATTACCGGCGGAGATTTCGCTGGTACCGCGATAGATCTCTTCCGCGCCCTGGCGAACGGTCGCCACCGTCGTGACCAGCGAATGTTGCATTGCTTGCAGATCGCTGCTCAGACGACCAATTTCGCTACGCCCGGCAGGCTCATCGGCTACCGTTAAATCCCCGGTCGCGATGCGTGAAATGCGCTGGGCCGCACGTTGTAGTGGGTTAATCACTACGCTGCGCAATACGGTAAAGGTGATAACCGTCAGCACCAGCGCCAAAGCAAAGGCGGCAGCCATAAACATCAGCCCAAGCTGGGTGCGGCTGTGCGCCTCTTCGGTCAGGCGCTGCGCACGTGCGGTACGGATATCAATGGCTTTTAACAACACTTCGTTATACGACGCATCCAGTTGGCGCGCCTGCTCACTTTCGTGGTTAATGATCGCTTCAAACATGCCGTTTTTGGCATATTTCAGCATCGGTTGCATGCCCGCGATGTAGGCATTAAAGCGGGTGGTGAGATCGGCATCCAGGGCAAGATCCGCCGGGGTTTTGACCGGGCGTTCCATGTATTGATTAAAACCGTCCTGCGACTGCTTAATGCGTTTTTCTGCTTCAGCCACGTTGTTTTTCATGTCTTCCATTTCGGCGATGCGACTGGCCGCGCCGGCGTGGATCAGACTGATACGCGCAACGCGTAAGTTGTTTGAACTGTTGGATAATCCCATGCGCACCTGGATTTCCTGTGTGACATCCTGCTGATCGCGATCCGCTTGCATCAGGAAGTAACCCGCCAGACCGGAACTTAATGCAAATAGCATTAAGATGCCGCCGAGAATGGAAGAAAACAGGGGAACCAATCGAATATTGTGCATAAATCCAATGCCTTGTGTTCTTTGCATCGCTGCTTTTTTATCCATGGCTATCGACTCTCATATTTGTCTGATACGTACAACAGGAATGATATATAGGCATCGGCAATAATTGGATTATTCTTATGGCGAAAAGCGCGTCAACGGTCACAGATTTGGAGTTTGGTTGCGCCAGCGGTGACACCGCTGGCGTGAGGGAGGGCTACTTTTCGCCGAAATGGATAACAGTGCGGATAGATTTCCCCTGATGCATCAGCTCAAACGCATCGTTGATCTGCTCCAGTGGCATACGATGAGTAATGAAAGGATCGAGGCGAATTTTGCCCGCCATCGCGTCTTCTACCATGCCAGGCAGCTGTGTACGACCTTTCACACCACCGAAGGCAGAACCGCGCCATACACGACCGGTCACCAGCTGGAAAGGACGGGTGCTGATCTCCTGCCCCGCGCCTGCCACGCCGATGATGACGCTCTCGCCCCAGCCTTTGTGGCAACACTCAAGCGCGGCACGCATGACGTTCACATTACCGATGCACTCAAAACTGAAGTCCACGCCGCCGTCCGTCATTTCGACAATCACGTCCTGGATTGGTCGGTCGTGATCTTTCGGGTTGATAAAGTCGGTTGCGCCCATCTCTTTCGCGAGGGGAAATTTGTCCGGGTTGGTATCGATCGCCAGAATGCGTCCCGCCTTCGCCTGAACGGCACCCTGAATAGCCGCCAGACCGATACCGCCAAGACCAAAGATAGCGACCGTATCACCTTCTTTGACTTTCGCCGTGTTATGCACCGCGCCAATGCCGGTAGTCACGCCGCAACCCAACAGGCAGACTTTATCCAGCGGCGCTTGTTCGTTAACTTTCGCCAGTGAGATTTCCGCGCAAACGGTGTATTCGCTGAACGTGCTGGTGCCCATGTAGTGATAAATCGGTTCGCCGTTGTAGGAGAAACGGGTGGTGCCGTCCGGCATCAGCCCCTTGCCCTGCGTAGCGCGAACGGCCTGACAAAGGTTGGTTTTCCCCGATTTACAGAACTTACACTCGCCACACTCTGCCGTGTAGAGCGGAATAACGTGGTCGCCTGGTTTCAGGCTGGTAACGCCTTCGCCAACTTCTACAACGATGCCGCCGCCTTCATGACCAAGCACCGCCGGGAACACGCCTTCCGGATCGTCGCCCGAAAGCGTAAATGCGTCGGTGTGACAAACGCCGGTATGCGTGATGCGCACCAGCACTTCACCCTTTTTTGGCGGCGCTACGTCAATGTCGACGATTTTGAGCGGTTGGCCCGGCCCAAAGGCCACAGCTGCACGTGATTTCATAAGTCGCTTCCTTTTTGTGTATGGCTTATTGCTTATTTTAGATAAGAGCGCAGAAGATGGCCGACTTCCGCCATGCGCACCGCACGTTGATCGGCCGTGGTTTCGCCGGTGACCAGTTCATCTTTGAGGTGAATTTCAACCATTTCGCCCATCAGGCCATTGGCTGCGCCGCGCACAGCGGCGATTTGCTGCAAAATCGCGATGCAGGGTTCGCCGCTTTCCAGCGCGCGCTCAAGCGCATCAACTTGCCCGCGGATACGACGCACGCGCGTAAGCACGCGTTTTTTATCTTCTGGTGAATGGGGCATGCGACCTCCTAGATACTATAGGGGGTATGGTAACTTTTATTCTATTACACTGTAAACATTATCTTTTATAGGGGTATCAGAGGGTTAGATGTTTCAGCATAACGACACTGCACGCCATAAAAGACTTTTCACCCCCAGCGCCGAAAATTGCCCCGGCCATGAAGATGAAACAGCCGTAACCAGGAATAACCGCTTTTGTCTTTTACCGGCAATAAAAAAGCCCCGGCGAATGCCGAGGCTGGTGATAAAAAATGGCGTTACCATTTCAAATCTTGTTTTGATGCCTTTTGATTCTCTTTGTACATCATTTCAATAGTCGTGTAGTTACACATGTCCAATGCCGAATGGCAGTATGTCTTAATGACGTTATCCATTATTTTTCGGTCTTTCGCTTGTGAGGCCTCTTTGAATGCGCGCAGATTTTCCTGCTCCATCATTCTTAAAGTCGTTTCCTGACACATATTGAGTTTGCTATTACAATAATCTTTCTGAACGCGATCTTTAATGTACTTAATAACATCCGCCTTCTGCGCCTCGGAACCATCAAAATCCATAGGATGAATGAATTTTGCGAAAGATAAAGAAGGCAGGAAACAGACCAAAAGCAACAGTGATTTTTTCATAAACATCCTTTTATTATTAATCAGAAACATGTCGTTACATTACATCAAATGAGTGTGTTTGGCACTGCCTATTTTTCGTTGAACCACCGGGTTCTTCCCTACACGTTATCGGCTTTGAGCTCGCGGACTGGCTGTCATGGATTGGATTTATTACCTGCCAATGAGTTTTCATTAATAGCCTGCAACAGGCCTTTCGTTTATCGACCAACGCAGTTCGATGTACATATAATTCTTTTATCGCTTGGTGGATCCCTCGCAACACAGATTTTTTGTATTAGATTATCGGCGTATGGTCGTGTCGATGTTATGGGAGAGAGTCAATTTGATGCTTACCGGATACGTTAAAACGCGAGACTGTTTTTTTATCTGTCTCGTTGCTGCATTTTGTCAATTGCTATATGGAATGCCGTTCAATCGTTTAACCATTACCGTTTCTATGCAACATTTCGCACGCTGTTCTCCACGACTGATGAAGCTGATGCCAATCCAATCTCATTCTTTGCGTTTGTCATTATGTTGTTTGTTTATGCATTGATTATTTTTGCGAACGTTAAATTAATTCTTCGCAGGAAAAAGAATTAATTCGCGTTTTAATACAAGCGAATATTGTCAGCCAGCGTTTTGACCGACAATATTTCCTGGTTACCAGTGTATAGCTAACTCCTTGCGAAACTCAGCATCGGTATTACTTCACAAGCGATGAATATATCAGCTTGATCCCCAAAATACTCAGCACCGTGGCCGTTGTTCTGTCCACCGCCGTTTTGATACGCAAATAGACGCGGCGCGGTTTCTCGGCTGAGAGCAGCAGCGCCACCAGCGAATACCAGCCTGCATCTATCACAAAGCTCATCAGCGGGATCACATAATAGAAGATCGTTGGAATAGTGGCTGGCAGCAGTGCGGTGAAAATAGACGCGAAAACGATCGCCGTTTTCGGGTTGCTTAACTGAATAAACAATCCATCTCGAAACGTCTTCCATAACCCTTTGGGTGCGTCGTTATGGCTTAAAGAGAGCGTCAATGGCTGCGATGCGCCACGAAAAATCTTCACTGCCATCCAGATAAGATATGCGCCCCCTGCTATCTTTAGCACCATATAGAGCTCCGGCACCGCATTCAGCACCCTTTGCAGTCCCAGCATCGCCATTAGTGCAAAAGTCGCCGCACCAACCCCCATTCCCAGCGAAGTCACTAAACCATGCACACGTGAGTGCGCCAGTGAATTACGCGCAACGTAAATAAAACTCGGACCAGGGCTCATTACCCCCATCATCAACACAGCGGCAATCGCAATCAGACTGGACAAAAGCACGGGAAACCTCCTGACACGGCGAGAATAAGGTAACGTGATGACTCTAGCAGAGTGAAAACATAATGTATTCATTGGGAAAAGATAAGGATCATTAAAATATATTGTACAAAATCTCGCCTTTTTTGTCTGATATCAAAATCCTAAGTAAAATTAATTAAATATATCGCAGGTTAATCAATGGAATATTAAATATAAAATTTAACTTAGGATTGACATGAATTATTTGATAAGATTTTTCTTAGTTAAGCATTATGCTATTAGCAAGGAGAATTTATGCGCTGGGATATTATGGATATGCTACTTTCCCCAACGACCGGTACAGCGTTTGCCGTCGCCAGGAATAGTGAGCATCTATCGGTTATTGTTTGGTATCGCGGCAACTATTTTTTGCGACCAAACAATTACTTACATACTGATGGCACACGCATATCCATTGACGGAAAACTACAGGACTTTCGCGTTATTCATACCATGCCCTTTTTCCCTGCTATCTGGCGGACTTTAAAAACGAGTTGTCATTGCCCCGGTAATGATAACGTTTCATTACGGAATTGTGAAAAGCAGCAGACGTGTTTATTCGAACTTTGTCCCTATGGAATAAAAATGATTTCCTAGGTTAATATCACGTTGATATTTATTCTCTGACCGGGCAAATAAATATTCCCCTATTGATAAAAGCGAAAGGAAATTCTCGGCGCATTACGCGCAGCAGGTGTACCCTGCTCCATAACAGCTACGCGCAATGCCCTGTTTCAGATTTACCTAATAGCCCGGAGGGATCCTCCGGGCAAGATGTCAGCGTTTTAGCGGTTGCCCTGCGGTTTCACGGGCGCGCAGCACTGTCAGGAAGGTGATGAGCGCAGCGCCCATCACATAGAAGGCCGGCGAAAATTTATCGCCAGTGCTGGTAATGAGCCAGGCGGAGAACCACGGAGTGATGCCACCAAAGAAGGCGACGGCAAAGTTATAGGCGATAGACAAACCACCATAACGCACACTGGTGGGAAAAAGCTCTGCCATTGCGGCGGTACACGCGCCATCAAACGCGGCGATAAACGCCCCCAGCATCACCATCGCCAGCACAGCAGAGAGCACATCGCCATTCGCCATCACCATCATGGCCGGGTAACTCAGCAGAATAAATCCGGCGCACCCGGCCAACATTAACGGTTTACGACCATATTTATCCGACAGATAGCCCATAAACGGTACCAACACCGCCACGGAAAAGAGCCCAATCGTGGTGATGGCGTAAGCGTTAAGTTTTGAAAAGTGCAACTCGGTGGAGAGATAGCTCGGCATAAAAGTTTGCAGCGTCCAGTGCCCGACCGCTTTGATCACCACAAAACCGACACAGAACAGCAATGCGCCCCACGCCGTGGTAACCGCTTTACGCAGCGGCGCGGATTCGGTTTGCCCGTTCTTCATGGCGTCGAGAAATTCTGGCGAATCTTCCAGATGTTTTCGTAAATACAGCCCGACCCAGCCCAGCGGCCCGGCGATCAAAAAGGGAATGCGCCAGCCCCAGTCGCTCATTGTGCTTTCACCGAGCGTTGCCGTCAGCAGAAACACCAGCCCGGAACCTACAACAAAAGCCATAAAACCAAAGTTATCGATCCAGCAGGTAAAATAGCCGCGGCGCTCCGTGGGGGCATATTCAGCAAGGTAGGTTGTCGCGCCCGAGCTTTCCCCCCCGGCGGCAAAACCCTGAATCAGGCGCGTTATCACCAGCAGCACCGTCGCGGTAATACCAATCTGATGATAAGTCGGCAGCAGGCCCATCACGAAGGTAGCGCCGGAGGTGAGCAGGATCACCGTTGCCAGCACTTTTTGTCGCCCTTTTCTGTCGCCCAGCGAACCGAAAAACAACCCACCAAGGGGGCGCATAATAAAGCCCGCGCCAAATACCGCGAACGATGAAAGCAGTGCGACGCTGGGATCACCCGCCTGAAAAAATTGCAGGCCGATAATGGCAGCGAGCGTGCCATACAGGCCAAAGTCAAACCATTCGACAAAGTGACCGATGCCGGTGGCGAGCAGCACTTTGCGTAATTTGCGCGATCCGGCAGTGTGTTCTTGTGTTGCCATCCGATCAAGAGACTCCTGTACTGGCTGTGTCATATCCCCTCCGCCCGATATTGTTTCTATAATAGATATACTATCTACACTGCTTGTACGAATTGCGCACAGCACGGATGGCGTAAAATGTGATTTCCACCCTGCTTTTCAATGTGGAAAGCCCGACAGGATCACATTTTAGACGCGCAGAAATGAAAAAGCCCCGCAGGATGCGGGGCCAGGTAACGAGGAACAGTTAGCCGCGTTTTTTTGGCATCATACGCAGCAGCGTGTTGTCTTTAAAAATGTAGTGATGCGCCAGCGCCGCACCGGCATGTAACGCAATGACAAAGTAACCGACGTTAGCCAACAGTTCGTGGAACTCTTTGAGTGTATCCACCAAATCATAATTCGCTTCTGCGGCGTACGGCATCGTAATACCGAAAGCAATCCACGGACCACCGCGGTTATACATCATCAGCAGGCCAAGGATCGGCAAGGCGATAAACAGCAGGTAAATGACCAGATGCCCAAGATGCGCCAGCCCGGTCATCATCGCGGACGGTTTCGGCATAATCGGTGGCGTCGGGCTTTTTAGCCGCACCAGCAGACGCGCCACCATCAGCACCAGAATCGAAATGCCGCATGAAACGTGTACCAGATTGAAATACGGACGATAGCTGCGCGGGAAGAATCCGCGTAGTTCCATGGCGCAATAAGCGCCAATAACCAGCAGGAATACCAGCCAATGAATGGCGATTTGTAATCCGGAATATTTGCTACGCATAAGGAACCCCAAAACGAACGAACCGGCGTTCAACATACCGGGCTTTCCTTAAAAATTCATTAACTTTTCCTTATCATTTTTCAGTCACTTACCGCAGCCTGTATGTGATTCATTTGCCCTATAACGCCCGCCAGGTTATCACTAAATAAGTGCAAAACAGTGATTGATTACATTCTGATGGAGAGATCTATGAGCAAAATTGGCATTAATGGATTTGGGCGCATTGGTCGCCTGGTGCTACGTCGCCTGCTGGAAACCAACAGCGGCGCGGAGGTGGTAGCGATCAACGATCTGACCTCACCCAAAGTGCTGGCCTATTTGTTAAAGCATGATTCTAACTACGGTCCGTTCGGCTGGAGCGTGGATTTTACCGAAGACGCGCTGATCGTTAACGGCAAAACCATTACGGTATATGCGGAGAAAGAGGCAAAAAATATTCCGTGGCGCAGCGCCGGTGCGGAGATCATTGTTGAGTGTACCGGTTTTTATACCTCGAGCGAAAAATCGCAGGCACACATTGATGCCGGGGCCAAAAAAGTGCTTATTTCCGCCCCCGCAGGCGAGATGAAAACGATCGTCTACAACGTTAACGACGACACGATTAATGCGCAGGACACCATTATTTCGGTGGCGTCCTGCACCACCAACTGTCTCGCGCCGATGGCCAAAGCATTGCAGGATAATTTCGGCATCAAAGTCGGCACCATGACCACCATTCACGCCTACACCGGTACGCAGGCGCTGGTCGATGGTCCGCGCGGTAAAGATCTGCGCGCCTCGCGTGCCGCCGCAGAAAACATCATTCCGCACACCACGGGGGCGGCGAAAGCCATTGGTCTGGTGATCCCGGCATTGAGCGGCAAGCTGAAAGGCCACGCGCAGCGCGTACCGGTGAAAACCGGCTCCGTTACTGAGCTGGTTTCAATATTAGAGAAGAAAGTGACGGTCGATGAAATTCATCAGGCACTGAAAAAAGCCACCGAAAATAATGAATCTTTCGGCTATACCGACGATGAGATCGTCTCTTCTGATGTTATCGGCAGCCATTTCGGTTCCGTCTTTGACGCCACCCAAACCGAGATCACCGAAGCTGGCGATCTACAACTGGTCAAAACCGTCTCCTGGTATGACAACGAATACGGTTTTGTCACTCAACTGGTTCGCGTGCTCGAAAAATATCGCGCACTGTAATCTCACCATCCACGCCGGGGAATGACCCGGCGTATTCAAACCAGGCAACACATGAGAAATATCAGCCCGGAAGATTTACTCACCCTGATGAACGTGGCAGTACAACACGCCATGACGTTCCCCGTCTGGCCGACCGGCGAAGCCCCTGGTGCTGCGGTAAGCCCGGTGCAGTTTCAACTTGAAGAGTGTCATACCGGCCCCTCGCTTTTTGACCGCTCCGTCACCGGCGTGCGCGCACCGCACATTACCGTTTACGCGCCACAAAACCCGAACGGTGTCGGTATTCTGGTCACGCCTGGCGGCTCTTATCGCCGTGTGGTGCTGGATAAAGAAGGCAGCGCGCTGGCACCCTGCTTTAACGCCAAAGGTTACACCCTGTTTGTCATGACTTATCGCCTGCCGGGCGATGGGCATGAGGAAGGCGCGAACGCGCCGCTGGCAGATGTACAACGTGCGATACGCGTTATTCGCGCCCGTGCGCAGGAATGGCGACTCGATCCTGAACGTATTGGCATTATGGGTTTTTCCGCCGGCGGTCACGCCGCGGCCAGCCTCGGCACGCGCTATAACGAGAACGTTTATCGCCCTGTTGATGAGATGGATAATCAAAGTGCTCGCCCGGCGTTTATGGCGCTGGTCTATCCGGTTATTACCATGCACCAGGAGATTGACCACCCGATGTCGCGCCAGCAACTGATTGGTGATACACCGAGCGACGAACAGATCCGCCGCTACTCCGCAGAGCAAATGGCCGATGAAAACACGCCGCCGACCTTTCTGTTGCATGCGGTTGATGACCCGGCAGTGAAAGTGGAAAACAGCGTGGTCATGTTCACTGCCCTGCGCCGCCTCGGCGTGCCGGTTGAGATGCACCTGTTTGAACAGGGGAAGCACGGCTTTGGCATTCGCGATGCGCTGGGTTTACCCGCAGCAATATGGCCGGAACTGATGATGGCGTGGATAGCAACCAAAGTATGAAACGCGCCCCTGCCAAACGCGGGGGCCACGTATATCAGGACTGCAGATAGACCATTTGCGTTTGCAGGTACTCATTCAGACCGTGGCGTCCATCCGCCCCACCGATACCCGATTTGCGCCAGCCCGCATGAAACCCCTGCATCGCTTCGAAATTCTCGCGGTTAATATAGGTTTCGCCAAACTTCAGCCCCCGCACGGCTTTCATTGCTGTCGTCAGATCGCGGGTATACACCGACGACGTCAGGCCATAATCGCTGTCGTTGGCCATCGCCAGCGCCTCTTCCAGCGTGTCGAACGCAACCACCGGTAGCACCGGCCCAAACGTCTCTTCATGCATGATCGCCATCTCCTGGCGCACATCGAGCAGCAATGTTGGCGGGTAAAAATAGCCTTTGCCGGTGACCGCTTTGCCGCCCAGCACCACACGTGCGCCTTCAGACACGGCGCGCTCGACCTTCTCTTCAACGCGTTGCAGTGCCGCCGCATTGATAAGCGGCCCCATCGCTATATCGTTGCGCTGCGCCGGATCGCCAAACTGCACGTCCTTCATGGCTTCGCCAAGTCGATTGACAAAACGGTCATAAATCCCTTTTTGTACATACACGCGTTCGGCGCAGTTACACACCTGCCCGGTGTTGATGACGCGGGAATCAACAATCGCTTTCACGGCCAGCTCAAGATCCGCATCGTCAAAGACAATCGCTGGCGCTTTGCCGCCCAGTTCCAGGCACACTTTGGTGATATTTTTCGCCGCTGCCGCCATGATTGTCTCACCCGCGCCAACGCTGCCGGTCATGCTGACCATCGCCACTTTCGGATTCCTCGCCAGCTCCTGTCCGACGGTTTCCCCGCGCCCTAGCACCAGGTTAAAGACCCCTTTTGGTAAGCCGATATCATGGACAATTTTTGCGAAGGCGATCGCGTTGTTTGGTGTAAACTCGCTCGGTTTAATCACGATGGTGTTGCCGGTAATCAGCGCAGGCGCCATTTTGCGGGCAATCAGAAAGAACGGGAAATTCCACGGCAAAATGCCGGTAGTCACACCCAGCGGACGTTTAAACACGAAGATATTCTCGCCCGGACGGTCACTTTGCAGAATTTCGCCCTCATAGCGCCGCGCCCACTCGGCCATATAGTCGATGTAATCAGCGGTAAAAGAGACTTCCACCTCCGCCAGTTGCTGGATCTTTCCCCCTTCGGCGACAATCTGCGCGCTAATCTCAGACGCTTTTTCACGAATACCCGCCGCGATTTTGCGTAACCAGCCCGCGCGCTCAATAGCGGGCAGCGCTTCCCAGCCTGGCTGCGCCCGTTCGGCGGCGTCAATGGCCTTTCGCGCATCTTCGGCTGTACCATCGGGGATACGCGCCAGGATAGCTTCGGTTGCCGGGTTGATGACATCCAACCACGTATCGCCTTGCCAGCTCACGAATTGACCATCGATAAACATAGGGTGCTGTACCGGTGCTGTCATGCCTCGCTCCTGTAATAACATTGTTTTTAACAAGTGAATTCATTGTTAAAAATCTATCTGCGCGCGGCATTATTCCCATAGCCAGGGGCAGCTTTTGTGAGAGAACGCATAAAAGAGGCGCGAAAAAGCAACAAAACAGTGACAAGGACAGCGGAGGAAATGCCCGTTTGCGGCAGCGTCTGCGCAAACGGGCATTAAGGTTACAACGCGCGGCTGCCGAGCGCAGCAGTAAGGGTTTTATCTGCCATTAAAACCTGCCAGGCAACGTCGACTTCCTCTGGAAAATCAACGTGAACGATAAAATCACGGCCGTTTGGCCCGTAGCCATTAACATCATCGCGCAGGCGCGGCACTTCCCCCAGCAGCAACGATAAATAACGCTCAACCGACCATAAGCCTCGCTGCTGCGGCTGGAATGCGAGACCTTCTGCCGTGTTAGTTAATTGGGGAATAAAACCGGGCCAGCTCAGCCAGTGCGGCGCATCGTGACACTGCTGACTGATGCGGGCAAACGTCGCCATTGTGCGGCGCTGCATGGTGGGATCCTGCACCACCATCACAGTTTTCGGTTTTACCCCCTGCGACATCAGCACATCAATGCTGAACCTGGCGTTTTCGCCGCAGTTAGTGGATTTATCCTCAATTAGGATCTGTTTCGCATCAATCTGCCAGAACAGGCGCGCAATATCGGCCAGGATCGCCGCTTCGCCGCGCCCGGTGGTACGCACGACGTTATAGCGTGGATGCCGTGCAATAGCGGAATAAAGAAAGGTGGTGGAGTGCCCGACGCCACCGCTTATCAGAAGCGGTGTTTGCTGCGCCGCCGCCAGCGCGCAGGCGGCATCGATGGTTGGAATGACAGCATTACCCGCGAGAATGACCACATCAGCCCGCACGGGCGTGGGTTTACCGACAAAATCATTTTGCGCCAGCCATGCACCCAGCGTATTTGCCGCCGCCAGCGTGCGATCTGCTACGGCAGGAAAAGTCGTCATCAGCATAGAACCTCCTTCGCTTTAACTTACAGCCTACCGCGTCAACACCCGCAGAACAGGGGATCACTCCGAATCCTGTTCGCAGCGGTTCAGGTAAGTTTCTGTAACCATTTTTGAAACATGTGCAATAACCCGCGATGTGCGGGTTGCCGCTGTATTTGCAGCCATTTAACTCTCGCGATAAGACAGCCTCTCTGACCCGGCGTTACGTGGGCATAAATGGCACATGTTATGTTCCGCACATTCGCAACGCTAACAAAGCCGTGCATCTTCACCACGTTCCGGTCATAACGCTTTTTCGAAACATACCGCTTCAAGCCGGCCAATATAGTTGCCGTAGTTTTCACGGATCCGAAAGCCGTTGCGCTGATAGAAGTCAACGGCACGCTGGTTGATTTTGCGCGTCTCCAGCCACAGCGCCTGAAATCCGCGTTCGCGTGCATGTTGCTCCAGCGCGCCGAGCAACTGCGCGCCTACGCCGCGCGTGCCGGGACATGCATACATGCGCTTGATTTCGCCGATCCCGGCGGACAATTCACGAACCGCAGCGCAACCCACCGCCACCGCGTTTTCTTGTGCCAGCAAAAAGAAGCCGCGCTCACCTAAGGTTGAGGCGTCAAACGAGGCTCTGCCACTGCTGCCAGTGAGGTGTTGTAGGTAATCAGAAAGCGCGTCCTGAAGTTGCAGGCACGCGGGATCGGTTGACTCGGTAAGCGTAATGGTTAGTGCACTCATTGTGACATTGTCACCTTTGGTTGTTTATTTTTATCAATAAAGCAGATCACTTAACGTCAGTAACCTATATTTTTCTTATGCGCTTGCATTGCCTTTGACGGCACAAGTAGAATCGTTAGCCCGCTAACCATTTACATTAACAACCTTTGTTTTTATATGGATAACTGCTGTTTCCGACACTTTGATGCGCGCACAACTCACCGTCGCGAACGATCACCCTTAGCCCCGGTCAGGAAAATGTAATGCGTTTGCCGAAAAGCGATCCCTATAGCCCACGCGAATGGCAGCCGCATGAAAAACCGATGCTGCTGGGTTCGCCTTCCACCCCCTATCACAGTACCCCTCGCCGTATCGCCTATGGTGTCGTTGGCCTGCTGGTTTGCATGACTGGCGCACTCGGCAACGCGATGGTGACAGCGAATCTACAAAATCTGCAAGGCACGTTTGCCGCCTGGTCGACGGAAATCGCCTGGCTGCCTGCGGTGTATGTGATGACCAATGTGTCGATTAATCTGCTGCTGGTAAAGTTTCGCCAGCAATACGGCCTGCGTGCGTTTACCGAAGGGTTTCTGGTGCTGTATGTACTGGTGACGTTCTTCCACCTGTTTATCAACGATCTCAGTTCTGCCCTGTTTGTCCGCGCCGCCCACGGCATGGTGGCGGCGGCACTCAGTTCGCTCGGTATTTATTATCAAATCCAGGCCTGGCCGGCGAAACATCGTTTAAAAGCATTGACCATTGGTATTACTGGTTCAACGCTGGCCATTCCGATTGCCCGCCTTTTTTCTACCGAGCTGCTGCAACTGGATGAATGGCGCGGGCTGTATCTGTTTGAACTGGGGCTGGCTCTGCTCTCGCTTGGCTGCGTGATCGCCTTAAAATTGCCGCCAGGCGATCGCAAAAAAGTGTTTGAAAAGAAAGATTTCATCACCTTCTTTCTGCTCGCGCCCGGTATGGCGCTGCTGTGCGCGGTGCTGTCGCTGGGTCGACTGGACTGGTGGTTCGAAGCGCCGTGGATCGGCTGGTCACTGGCTGGCGCCGTGGTGCTGATCGTCTCGGCTATAGCCTTTGAACACAACCGTAGTAACCCGCTGCTCAACACCCGCTGGCTCTCCAGCGGCAGTATTGTGCGTCTTGGGCTGATTATGCTGCTGATCCGCATTGTGCTCGCCGAGCAGAACACCGGCGTGTTTGGCTGGCTGCAATATGTCGGCCTGCAAAACGAGCAAATGACCAGCCTGGCGTGGTCGATCCTGGCAGGTATCATCTGCGGTATTACCGCCAGTTGCCTGACAATTAAACCTCAGCGGCTGGCATGGCCGATTGTCACCTCGCTGGCGTTGATGATTATCGCCTCGCTGCTCGATAGCCAGTCGACCAGTTTGACGCGGCCCAATCAGTTGATGTTAAGCCAGTTTTTACTCGGGTTTGCCAGCGCGTTTTTTATCGCACCGGCAATGCTGGCAGGGATTGGCGGCGTGGTGGCGGAGCCGCGCAACCTGGTCAGTTTCTCGGTGCTGTTTGGCATGAGCCAGAATATCGGCGGGCTGCTGGGTTCGGCGATCCTCGGCACGTTCCAGACCTGGCGGGAGAAATACCACTCTAGCCTGCTGGCGGACCAACTCACCACCTTAAACCCGCTGGTTAATGAGCGTTTGCAGTATTACAGCCAGATGTATCAAAGCATGATTGGCGACAGTTCGCTGCTCAGTACACAAGCGGCGACGCAACTGCAAACGGTGTCGACGCTGGAAGCGAATATTCTGGCTTACAACGATACGTATCTGCTGACGGCCAGCATTGCCGCCGCCACGCTGATTTGGATTTTATGGCGCTTGTTGCGCCTGCGCATTACTGCCCGCCTTGTGTTGAAGCGGGCCACTGGGAGCAAATAATAATGTTACTGGAGTGTCTATGAGCCAGCAAGATGCCGCCAAAGAGCGGGCCAACACCCGCAGCAATTTACGTGTGGTTTCTCTTTTTTCCGCCGCCGCGATTGGCCTGGTGGGCGTACTCGTTATTCTTTACGCCTGGCAGTTGCCGCCGTTTACGCGCCATACCCAGTTTACCGATAACGCCTATGTGCGCGGCCAGACGACATTTATCAGCCCGCAGGTGAACGGCTATATCACTGAAGTGCCAGTACAGGATTTCGCGGTCGTGAAAAAAGGCGATCTGATTATGCAGATCGATGATCGAATCTACCGCCAGCGCGTCGACCAGGCGAAAGCCACGCTGGCGATGAAGCTGGCAGCGCTGGATAACAACCTCCAGCAGCGAAAAAGTGCGCAGGCTGTCATTGCCCGCAACGAAGCCGCGCTCGCCAGCGCGAAAGCGCAGGATCTGAAATCGCAGGCGGATTTAAAACGCGTTAAAGCGCTGACCGCAGACGGCTCGCTCTCCATCCGCGAACGCGACGCCGCACTCGCCACCGCCGCGCAGAACACCGCCAGTATCGCCCAGGCACAAGCGACGCTTGAAATGTCGCGTCAGGATCTGCAAACCACTATCGTTAATCGCGGGTCGTTACAGGCAGATGTGGAAAACGCCAAAGCCGCGCTTGAACTGGCGCAAATCGATCTGCAAAACACCCGTATCGTCGCCCCTCGCGACGGGCAACTGGGGCAAATCAGCGTGCGCCTTGGCGCGTATGTCACCGCCGGAACGCACCTGACCTCGCTGGTGCCGTCGCAACGCTGGGTGATCGCCAACCTGAAAGAGACGCAACTGGCAAATGTGGTTGTCGGACAGCCAGTGCGCTTTACTGTTGATGCGCTTGACGGGCGCAGCTACCACGGGCGCGTGGAGAGTATCTCACCGGCTACTGGCGTGGAATTTAGCGCTATCAGCCCGGATAACGCCACCGGTAACTTTGTCAAAATCGCCCAGCGCATTCCGGTGCGTATCCAGGTGGAGGCGAAACCCGACGAGCTGGCAAGGCTGCGTCCTGGAATGTCGGTGCAGGTACATATTGATACGCGGGAGGCAGAGCAATGAAGCGGCGTCTCACCGTTGTCGCATTGAGTCTCACCCTTGCCGCTTGCCAGTCCGTCGATGTTCAACAAGCCCAACCGTCACTGCAGATCCCGGCGGCCTGGCGCAGCGAGGCGGGTCCGGTCAGCAAAACGGATAGCGTCTGGTGGCGCAACTTTCACGACAGCCAGCTAAACCGCTATGTCGACCAGGCACTACGCCACAACAGCGACGTACTGATTGCCCGCGAGCGGGTCAATGAATATCAGGCGCGGGTTTACGCCGCCGACAGCGCCCTGTTCCCTGAGCTGGACGCGGGGATTTCCGGCACCCGTGCGCGTTCCCAATCGGCCGCGACGGGTTTACCCATTTACAGCACCTTGTACAAGGGCAATCTGACGGCCAGTTATAACGTCGATATCTGGGGCGCCAGCCGCAGCGCGTCTCGCGCGGCAGACGCCTCGCTGGAGGCGCAGAAAGCCGCAGCAGCGGCGGCCGATTTGACAGTGGCGACGAATGTCGCTTCCGGTTATCTCACGCTGCTGTCGCTGGATGCACAGCTACAGGTCACGCAATCCACGCTGGCAGCGCGGGAAGACGCGCTCAAACTTGCCCGCCGCCAGTATGAGACCGGCTATACTTCACGACTGGAGTTGATGCAGTCGGATTCCGAGTTACGCAGCACGCGCGCGCAGATCCCGGTGCTGCAACATCAGATAAGCCAGCAGGAAAATGCATTGAGTGTGCTGCTGGGTAATAATCCGGGCGCGGTTAATCGTGGTGAATTTGCAACGTTAACGCCGCTGAAAGTGCCCTCGCAGTTACCGTCGAGTTTGCTTAACCGGCGACCGGACATTGCGCAGGCGCAGCGCCAGTTGATTGCCGCCGATGCCACTCTGGTTTCATCACAGGCGAAATTACTGCCGTCGATTAACCTGACGGCAACCGGCAGCATGCAGGACGATACGCTGCCCGGCTTGCTGGATAATCCGCTGCGGTTATGGAGCATTGGCGGCAGCATTCTCGCCCCGCTGCTCAACCGTCAGGCACTGAATGCGCAGGTCGATGTCTCCATGTCGCAGCGTAATCAGGCGCTTTACACCTATGAAAAAACTGTGCGCAACGCGTTCAAAGAGGTGAACGATAGTCTTGATGCCATCACCCGTCTGGGCGAGCAACTCACCGAGCTTGCCGGGCAAGTCGATGTCGCGCAGGAGACGTTACGCATTGCGCAAAACCGTTATCACAACGGTTATTCCTCTTATCTGGACGTGCTGGACGCCCAGCGCACGTTGTTTTCCACTCAGCTCAGCGCGGTACAGGTCAAAAACAATCTGTTACTGGCGCAGGTGGATCTCTATCGTGCACTGGGAGGTGGCTGGTCCGGGCTGAATTAAGTTTCTAATAAACCAGGAGTAATGCTATGCAGCAGAAGTGGTCAGCGGTTGATGAATACTTAGAAAAACAATTGATTCCAAAAGATGAGATCCTGACGCAGGTGCTGGCAAATAACCAGCGTGCAGGGCTTCCGGCGATTGATGTTTCACCTACTCAGGGGCAATTACTGGCATTGTTTGTGCGCATGACACGAGCGAAGCGCATCCTTGAAATCGGCACGCTGGGTGGTTACAGCACGGTGTGGATGGCGCGCGAGCTCCCCTCCGGCGGCGAACTGCTGACGCTGGAAGCCGATCCGCTACACGCGGCGATAGCGCGCGAAAACCTGCAGCTTGCCGGGGTGGCGCATCTGGTCACCGTCGCCGAAGGCCCGGCGCTGCAAACGCTGGAAAACCTGGGCGACCACCCGCCCTTCGATCTTATTTTTATCGATGCCGACAAACCCAATAACCCGAACTACCTGAAATGGGCAATGCACTATGCCCGGCCTGGCACACTGATTATTGGCGATAACGTAGTGCGTGACGGTGAAGTGACTAACCCTACCACCACCGATGCCAGCGTGCAGGGTGTGCGGAAATTCATTGAGATGATTGGTGCCGATCCGCGCCTGACGGCCACCGCCATGCAAACGGTCGGCGTCAAAGGCTGGGATGGTTTTACGCTTGCCTGGGTGAATGCGTAAGGTTACGGTGCAAATCATTGCCGGATGGCGAACTCGCTTATCCGGCGATGGCTGAAGTGATGGTGTTAGCCCGGTACCCGGGCTAACACCTGCCATCAGGCGCTAATCTGCTCCATTGCCTGCAGGATGCGCTTATCGGAGATGGGATATGGTGTCCCCAGCTGCTGGGCAAAGTAGCTGACGCGCAGCTCTTCGATCATCCAGCGGATCGCTTTTACATCCTCATCTTCCCGGCGTGCCGGCGGCAGTTTATTCAGCCACTGCTGCCAGGCTTGCTGCGTCTGCTCCACTTTCAGCATCTGCGCGCGGTCGCGGTGCGGATCGACAGCCAGTTTCTCCAGCCGCTTCTCGATGGCTTGCAGGTAACGCAACGTGTCACCCAGACGGCGGAAACCGTTGCCGGTAACAAACCCGCGATACACCAGACCGTTCATCTGCGCTTTGATGTCCGACAGCCCAAGCGCCATGGTCATATCAACGCGCCCTTTCAGTCGCTTGTTGATATTGAACACCGCCGTCAGGATCTGTTCGACCTGTTTGGCGATCTCCACTACCGTTTCGTTCAGCTCCGCACGCACTTTCTCATGCAGCGCAGCGAAGCCCTCTTCGCTCCACACCGGGCCGCCTGCCTCGTCGATAAGTTTATCTACGCCGCAGGAGATGCAGTCATCGATCAACTCCAGCATTTTGCCGTACGGGTTGAAATAGAGACCCAGTTTGGCTTTGTTCGGCAATTTTTCGTGCAGATATTTAATGGGCGACGGAATATTCAGCAACAGCAGGCGGCGGATACCACGCCACATCGCCTGTTGCTGCTCCAGCGGGTTATCGAACAGCTTGATCGCGACACTGTCACGTTCATCGACCAGCGCAGGCCAGGCTTTAACCTTATAATTACCGCGTTTTTGCTCGTAGCTTTCCGGAAGCTGACCAAAGCTCCAGATATGCAAACCGCGCTGCTCGATACCGTCATCAGCAACCGCAGAAAGAGTTTCCTGCACTTTGCCTTTCAGGCGCTCTTTCAGTTCGCTCAACGAGCGACCTTCGAGCAGCTTTTTATTTTTGTCATCCACCACGCGGAAGCTGATTTTCAGGTGATCGGGCACCTGATCCCAGTGCCAGTCGTCGCGGTCGACGGTAACGCCGGTCATCCGGCGCAGTTCACGCTCCAGCGCATCCAGCAACGGCAGTTCCAGCGGCGTGACGCGCCCAAGAAACGCTTCGGCGTAGTTTGGCGCAGGAACAAAGTTGCGCCGCGTTGGTTTCGGCAGCGATTTAATCAGCGCAATCACCAGTTCGCGACGCAGGCCGGGAATTTGCCACTCAAACCCGCTCTCTTCAACCTGGTTTAATAACGGCAGCGGAATATGTACCGTGACGCCATCGGCATCCGCGCCCGGTTCAAACTGGTAACTCAGGCGCAGCTTCAGGTTGCCCTGATGCCAGAAGTTGGGGTAATCGAGTTTACTCACCCCTTCAGCGCCCTCTTTGATCAGCATGCTCTTTTCGAAGTTGAGCAGATCAGGGGCTTCACGGCTGGCCTTTTTCCACCAGCTATCGAAATGGCGGGCGGAAATCACCTCGTGGCTGATGCGCTGGTCATAAAACTCAAACAGTGTTTCATCGTCCACCAGAATGTCGCGGCGGCGGGATTTATGTTCCAGTTCTTCCACTTCCGCGCGCAGTTTCAGGTTGTCGCGAAAGAAAGCATGCCGGGTTTGCCAGTCACCCTCGACCAGCGCGTGGCGAATAAAGAGTTCACGACAAAGCGTCGGGTCGATCTGGCTGTAGTTCACTTTGCGCGCCGCCACGATCGGCAGGCCATAAACAGTCACTTTTTCCGTTGCCATTACCGCACCCTGCGCTCGCTCCCAGTGCGGTTCACTGTATGAACGCTTAATCAGGTGCTGCGCTACCGGTTCAACCCACTCCGGATCTATGCGTGCGGCGATGCGCCCCCACAAACGGCTGGTTTCCACCAGTTCTGCCACCATGGTCCATTTCGGCGGTTTTTTGAATAACCCCGAGCCGGGGAAGATGGCAAAACGGGCGTTACGTGCGCCGGTAAATTCCTGTTTGTCGGCATCTTTCATACCAATGTGCGACAGCAAACCGGTTAACAGCGCGATGTGAATTTCGCGGTATTCCGCAGGCTCGCTGTTGACCGGGATCCCTAACTCTTTCACCACCTGGCGCAGTTGGGTGTAGATATCCTGCCATTCGCGCACGCGCAGATAGTTCAGGTAATCGACCCGGCACTGACGGCGGAACTGGTTTGACGAGAGCGCTTTTTGCTGCTCGCCCAGGTAGTTCCACAGGTTCACAAACGCGAGGAAGTCGGACTCTTTATCATGGAAGCGCTGATGCTTCTCGTCTGAAGCCTGCTTTTTATCCAGCGGTCGTTCGCGCGGATCCTGAATCGACAGCGCCGAAGTAATGATCATTGCTTCACGCACACAGC
Source organism: Kosakonia sacchari SP1 (assembly GCF_000300455.3). NCBI lineage: Bacteria > Pseudomonadati > Pseudomonadota > Gammaproteobacteria > Enterobacterales > Enterobacteriaceae > Kosakonia > Kosakonia sacchari. Next base: position 2,317,790 of record NZ_CP007215.2, on the reverse strand, counting down.
CATGTTTTTGCGCTTCCAGCACCATACGCGCTAAGCGTGGATCGACCGGCAGTTGCGATAGCTGGCGGCCGAGCGGCGTCAGTTTATACGCCGTCTGCTGTTCGTCGGTGGTGATCGCGCCCAACTCTTCCAGCAGGCGCACACCGTCCTGAATATTGCGTTTATCCGGCGCTTCAACAAACGGGAAGGCGGCAATATCACCAAGCCCCAACGCCGTCATTTGCAAAATGACCGACGCCAGGTTGGTGCGCAGAATTTCCGGATCGGTAAATTCCGGGCGTGACAGGAAATCGTCTTCTGAATAGAGACGAATACAGATCCCTTCCGACACGCGCCCGCAGCGCCCTTTACGCTGGTTCGCGGAAGCCTGAGAAACCGGTTCAATCGGCAGGCGTTGCACTTTGGTGCGATAGCTGTAGCGGCTGATGCGCGCGGTACCCGGATCAATGACATATTTGATGCCCGGTACGGTCAGCGACGTTTCCGCCACGTTGGTCGCCAGCACGATGCGCCGCCCGCTGTGTGGCTGGAATACGCGGTTCTGTTCACTGTTTGATAAACGCGCATATAGCGGCAGGATCTCCGTGTGGCGCAGATCGCGCTTGCTCAGGGCATCGGCGGTGTCGCGGATTTCCCGTTCGCCGCTCATGAAGATCAGAATATCGCCTGCATTTTCGCGCCCAAGCTCGTCCACCGCATCAAAAATCGCCTGTAACTGGTCGCGTTCCGTGTCATCCGCTTCTTCGACAATCGGCCGGTAGCGCACTTCCACCGGGTAAGTGCGCCCGGACACTTCGATAATCGGCGCGTTATTGAAATGGCGCGAGAAACGTTGCGGATCGATGGTGGCGGAGGTGATGATGATTTTCAGATCCGGGCGACGCGGCAGTAATTCACGCAGATAACCCAGCAGAAAATCGATGTTCAGGCTGCGTTCGTGCGCCTCATCGATAATGATGGTGTCGTATTGCATCAGCAAGCGATCCTGCTGAATTTCCGCCAGCAGAATACCGTCGGTCATTAGCTTGACCATGGTGTTATCGCTGACATGATCGCTGAAACGCACCTTATAACCGATGCAGCCGCCCGGCTCCGTTTTCAGCTCTTCGGCAATACGGTTGGCGACGGTGCGCGCCGCCAGACGACGCGGCTGGGTATGGCCAATCAGCCCTTTAATGCCGCGCCCCAGCTCCATGCAAATTTTCGGTAATTGCGTGGTTTTACCGGAGCCGGTTTCACCGGCCACAATCACCACCTGGTTATCGCGGATAGCTTCCAGGATAGCCTGCTTTTTCTGGCTGACCGGCAGGTTATCCGGGTAATCAATGGTCGGGCGCGCGGCTTCGCGCTGCGCCACTTTTCCGGCGGCTTCGCTTATCTCTTGCGCCAACGTCTGCAGCAGTGCTTGCTGAGATTCAGGATTTTTAACTTTCTTGCTGCCATGCAGGCGGCGGGCGAAGCGCTGCTGGTCGCGTAGCATCAGGGTGTTGAGCTGCGCGCTGAGATCGGTAATCGTCAATTTCTGTTGTTCTGTCATAGCGTTATTGGGCAGAGCACTGCCGGAAAACATCTTAAGTTCGCAATCGCAGTAGGATAGCACATCGCCGCAATCCTTTTCTTGTTCAAGAAATTCGAACATAGGATTCGATATATTGCGCTATTCATGTAGAGAGTTTGTGAATAGAGTGTCATGACGTCACGGGGCAACCCATTGCAAATACAATAAAGGAAACACCCAATGAGCAAAGTTTTAGTTCTTAAATCCAGTATTCTGGCAGGGTACTCACAGTCTGGTCAGTTGGCCGATTATTTCGTTGAACAGTGGCGTGAAAAACACGCGGCGGATCAAATCACCGTGCGTGACCTGGCCGCTAACCCGATCCCGGTGCTGGATGGCGAACTGGTTGGCGCGCTGCGCCCGAGCGATGCCCCACTGACACCGCGTCAGCAGGAAGCATTATCGCTCTCCGACGAACTGATTGCGGAACTGCAAGCGCATGACGTGATTGTCATTAACGCCCCGATGTACAACTTCAACATTCCGACGCAGCTGAAAAACTACTTCGACCTGGTGGCACGTGCTGGCGTAACGTTCCGTTATACCGAAGCAGGCCCGGAAGGTCTGGTGAAAGGTAAACGTGTCATCGTGGTTTCCAGCCGTGGCGGTATTCATAAAGATACCCCGTCCGATCTGGTTGCACCGTACCTGAAATTGTTCCTCGGCTTTATCGGCATTACCGATGTGAACTTTGTCTTCGCAGAAGGCATTGCTTATGGTCCGGAAGTGGCGACCAAAGCACAGACCGACGCAAAAGCCGCTATCGACAGCCTGGTGGCTGCCTAAGATTTTCCCCTCTCACCTCCTGGTGGGAGGGTGCTTTCTCCCGCTTTTCCGACTATTCGCCTTCCGCAATGTACTCTTTGGTAGTCAACAGAATGGTGGTAAGCGCCTTCTGCAAATGTGATAAATCCAGAGCGTTAAACACATCCCCCAGCACCGGCATTAACGCCTGCTGAACGGCATCATAGGTTGCCATTCCTGGCGCGGTGATTTTGATGGCATATTTACGACGATCATGCACATCCACGGCTCTGGCCAGGTATTTACGTTTCATTAATTGCTTAATAAGCTCGCCGACGCTCGGCTCTTTTAGCCCCAGCCGCGCGGCGATTTCCCGCTGGGTTAATAGGGCTGGCTCGTTGCGGATGAAAACAAGGACCATCCAGCTATTAAAGCCAAGCTCGTACTCTTTTACTTTCTCATCGATCAGCAGACGTAAGTTATGCGAAGCCAGATACAGCAAATGTACACTCGATAAGAGTCCCGGGTTGTCCATAATCGATCCTGGAAATACAGCATAAGAGGCGTGGTGCCGGGTGCCTCCCGGTAGGCTACGTTTGATCCCATAGCCTGCGCAGCAATGTGAAACCGACCAAAGCGCCCCGCCGCATAGGGGGATTCACCACGTTAATCAGCGTCGTTGGTTAAGACGCGTCGACAAGCCTATACCGGGCTAATTATAATGAAAATAGCCAATCACTTATCATTTCTATAAATATTCATTATGTTTAATCCGCATCTGTTACGCTCTTTTTCGGCGCTGATCCAGGCGGGATCTTTCACACGCGCCGCTGACAGGCTTGGCATTACACAGGCGGCGGTGAGCCAGCATATACGCCAACTGGAGCAGCAAACCGGTACGCTGATGTTACGCGGCAAACGCACGCTGGAATTAACCCCGCAGGGTATTGCGTTACGTGAATATTGCCTGGAACTGGAGCAGGCCAACAAACGCCTGATGCACCGGCTGGATGATAAAGCGCATCACGGTGGAGAGATAAGCGTGATAAGCCCAGGCAGTATTGGCCTGCGTATCTACCCGTTATTGCTCAATTTGCAGCAAGCCCGCCCCGAGTTAAGCATCCGCTATCGCTTTGCTCCCGATCACATGGTGATCACGGCGATTGTAGAGAACCGTTTTGAATTAGGTCTGGTGACTCAGCAGCCGGATGACACCCGTCTGATGGCAGATAAATTTACCGAAGAACCGCTGGAGTTATTGCTGCCAGCTGGATTTTCGCTGAATAACTGGCAGGATTTACACACGCTCGGGTTTATTAACCACCCGGATGGCAATGCGATGGCAACACGTCTGTTAAGCCGCCGCTTTCCCGGCAATCCGGGCATTCATACGTTGCCGGTGAGCGGGTTTATTAATCATATTGGGTTGATTGCCGAACCGGTGGCGCGCGGGCTGGGGTTTACCGTGCTCCCCCGCTACGCGCGGCTGGCTTATCCTCGCCAGGCGTTGTTGCAGGTCGACAGCGATCCGGTTCATGTGGTGGATACTCTGTGGCTGATTCACCGTGCCGAGTGGCCATTAACCCGCCGGGCCGAGGAGGCGCTGGCGTGGTTGCGCCAGCATCTTGCGCAGGAAGGTAACGCGCCGCTTACGGTTTCTTCAGCCATTTACCGTTGATGCCCTGCACATAGTCGCCGGGCTTCGCGCGCTCCACCAGTTTCTGACCGGCCATCCTGGCCACGTCATCTACCGCGATGTTGTTACGATCGGCCAGTTGCTGGTAGCTCTCAGTGCGCGCTTTGTTAATGCGCTCCACCAGCGCCAGTGTCTCTTTATCCTGGCTTATCGGCGCGACATATCCATTGAGCGTTTCACCGACGCGCCCCTGGGTGCGGGCTTCATCGAGCGTCAGCGCCTGAGCGGTTGCGCTAAATAGGCCAACGGCCAGCAGCGCGCTTATGACACGTTTTTTCATCATCGCCTCAGAATAAGTCGCTACGGGTTTTCAGCAGGGTTTCCACGTCTTTATCCACTTTGATGTGAATTTCATGCTCAATCTTCACATTCATATTGATGGTGATCGGCTCTTTTGGCGCCGCTACCTCAATGCGCGGCGTGCAGGCGGCCAGCAGCATTATCGCCATCAATACGGGCACGGCTTTCAGGGTTTTCATTTTTTATCCTCACACTCTTCGCCCTTCGCGCAGCGGGCTTGCGGTAGCGCCGCGTGTTGCTCAAGCCATGACTGCAAATTGTCGCCAAAACGTAAACTGCGCCATAAAGTGAATACATTCTCCTCATGGGTATAGTTCAAATTCACGGTACTGCTTTTGCCATCGACAAAACTGGTGCCGCGCAGGGTGGCCTGCAGCGTCAACAGCCCCAAATTATCCAGATTGATCTTCGTCCATGAGCGGGAAATTTCCATATAGCGCAGCCAGTTAATTGCCGCGCCCGCCGCCATGTTGTCTTTCACCACCGCATCGGCGGTATCTTTATCGATCCGCAGCGTCATCGGCCCGGGGTTATGCAGCCAGCCATCTTTAATGATCCATTGCGGGTTATCCAGCCACAGCGGCAGCGCGCCGTCAAACGGCCCGGAAAGCGCAAACTGCTTCGGATTCACTGCGCTTATCAACTCGCTGGCGGAAATGTGCTTCAGACGCAGCAGCGCCGGATCGTGCTGCGGCATACGTAACTGCTGCATAGTCACTTTCCCGCCCAGCACATCGACGCTGACATCGCTTAATACGAGCGGATTTTCCTCACTCCATGGCCACGCGCCCTGCAAGTCGGCGGTGACGTTTTTCGCCGTCACCTGGTTGGTTATCTCACCAATGCGCAGCGAAACCGGCCTGCGGGTGCCCAACTGCCAGCGCCCTTCCCGGTAGCGGAATGGCAGCACAAAATCGACGCCGCGAATTTGGTTGTCCGGTGTCCAGACACTGCCGCTCTTTAGCACGCCGTGACCGCCCGCCTCAAAACCTTGATCCGCTGCGGCGGAAAAGGCGACCTGCGCATACAGTGCGCCATCCAGCAGTTTCATTTTCCAGTCAGGGGGAATAAGCGGTTGGAATACCGAGAGCGCCTGCCGCGGCCACCACGCCTGCCCACGCAAACGCTCGCCATCCCAGCGGCCATTAACCTGCACCGGGCCAATCGTGTCGGCCTGCAACGCGCCCTTAAATTGAAACATGGTCGGATCGTCGCCTTCAACGCTGAATGTCAATGTCGAAGGCGGTAAGACGCTTCCCGCGCTGAAACTGGTTTGCCCGGCATCGAGCGTCAGTGCGCCGGTGAATTGCGGGTTTGTCGCATCACGCACCCACTTCACTGGTGCATCCAGCACTAACCGGGGCGTAGCCATGTGCATCGCGCCATACTGCAACTGGTCAAAGCCGGTCGAGAGATCGTTAAGCGTGATCGTGTTGTCATTCCATTCGCCACGCCCCGCAACATCCCAGCGTGCGTTCATCGGCGTGAAATTGCCGTCGCCCCAGTAGCGCCAGCGCCACAGGCCGTTATCGGGCAGAAAATCCTGCGCCTGGCCATCAAGATGCAGACGGAAATCCCCCATCGCATTTTCATGCGCGCGAAGGATCGCCTGCAAACGCCCGTCAATACCATGCTGAGTGAGTTTGACACCCGCCAGCGGCCAGCGCACTTCATCTATATTTAACGAATCAATCACCCGCCCGCGCGAGCGCAGCAGCGCGCCTGGCGTGAAGGCCAGGTGCGGATCGTCAACACTACCGCTCAGATGGGCGGGAAGCACCGCGTAAAACACCAGATCGCCCTGTTTTGCTTCGCCGGTCAGCTGCAGCGGCATATCGTTATTGTCGATACCAAGACGTCCGGGGCCAATGGTCAGCACCGCATTGCCTTTCCCGGCGTCGCCCTGCGTCAGCACGTTTAACCGGCCACTGAACTGCGCCTTTTCCAGCCCCTGCTGCCAGTTATCCACTTTCAAGCCAACACGACCGCTCAGCGGAAAGCCCTGATAGGGCCAGCTCCAGCGTCCATCGCTGATGGTCAATTGTTCGGGAGTAAGTTGCCACGGCAGATCGAGCAGCGGATCGCCCTGATCGCGCGCCATGACCACCAGTTGCCCTTCGTTATCACGCCAGTCGAGATCGACATCCACCACGCCCGGGTGCTGCGACAGCGTTAAGGTGCTTTCCATATGTCCGTTAACGGGAACACTATTTGGAACGTCCGGCAGGGTAAATTCACCACCGAGCGTAAACGGTGGCTGACCATCGACAAGACGCAGCGCCATGCGGCTAATCGTCAGCGTCTGCCCGCGCAGGCGCGCGCTGAGTTCAACGCGCTCGCCGGAGTAAGTGAGTTGCTGCAAATCCGGTGTCAACGACGCGGATAATTTGCCTGTCCATGTTTTCCACGGCGAGACGGTAAAACGCTCCACCGTCAGCCAGCTGTAAGGGAGCATGGCTTGCCATTCGGCCAGCGTGCGCGGCGCGTCAGAAACCGTTTCACTTTGTGGCAGTTTATTCAGGCAGGCGGTGTTAATATCCAGCGCGCCAATATGAAGCTGCCAGCGGCTGGGGTGTGTCAGTTCGGCGTCCTGTAATGACGCCAGTTGACAATCACCAGCCAGATAGCGCAGATCGGGGATTTTTAACGCATGTCGGGTAAAGCGCGGGCTCTCTTCCATGGCGATACGCGTGCCCGCCGGCAACCAGATCCCGGCCAGCGTCGGCACCCATTGCGCAAGCGTCAGCAGCAGCGTAAGCGGCAGCAGAATGACCAGTAACACCAGTGCGATGGCGGCTTTGTATTTACCCTTCATGGGTAGCTAATATCCTGATTTTGCATGTGATTAAGCCGATTCTGGTGGTTATTGTGGCATGTTTGGCCGCCCCTTTGAAGGCGCGAGCCATTTTAATCATAGTCTGGCGATTGCATTTTCAGTAGTTACAGAGAATAGTGTTTTAATATCATTAATTTATGGATTCAGCTTATGTTCACCAAAGGCTCTTTAATTCGCGGCTGGTTTATCGGCACAACCGTTTTTACCTGCTTTACCTTCAGCGATTATCTCAGCGCTAACTACTTTCACGATTCCAAAATTCCATGGCTTATCGGCGTATTCACCGCCCTGGCGATCAACTGGGGCGCCATTGGCTCGTTGAAACAATTGCGCTAGCAGCGGATATACTGAACTGGATACATTCACCGCGCCCATGGTTGTCAATAAAATTTGAACGTTTACATAATAATTTTAAAACGTGATAATGTGGGTAGAAAACTATTGGAGAAAGTCTTATGAAACTCGCGATATACAGCACAAAGCAATACGATAAAAAGTATTTGCAGCAGGTAAACGAGAAATATGGCTATGATCTTGAATTTTTCGACTTTCTGTTAACCGAAAAGACTGCCAAAACCGCGAATGGCTGTGATGGGGTCTGCATTTTTGTTAACGACGATGGCAGCCGCCCGGTGCTGGAAGAGCTGAAAAAGCTCGGCGTGAAGTTTATCGCCCTGCGCTGTGCCGGGTTCAACAATGTTGATCTCGACGCAGCAAAAGAGCTGGGTTTGCAGGTCGTGCGTGTTCCGGCCTACTCACCGGAAGCGGTGGCGGAACATGCGATTGGCATGATGATGACACTCAACCGCCGCATTCACCGCGCGTATCAACGTACCCGCGATGCTAACTTTTCCCTGGAAGGGCTGACCGGCTTTACCATGTACGGTAAAACGGCGGGCGTGATCGGCACCGGTAAAATTGGCGTTGCCGCCCTGCGTATTCTGAAAGGGTTTGGCATGCGTCTGCTGGCGTTCGACCCGTATCCGAGCGCAGCGGCGCTGGAACTTGGTGTGGAGTATGTTGATCTGCCGACGCTGTTTTCGCAGGCGGATGTTATCTCCCTGCACTGCCCGCTCACGCCAGAAAACTTCCACCTGCTTAACCGCGACGCCTTTGCTCAGATGAAAGATGGCGTGATGATCATCAATACTAGCCGTGGCGGATTAGTGGATTCACAAGCCGCCATAGAAGCGCTGAAAACGCAAAAGATTGGTGCGCTGGGAATGGATGTGTATGAAAACGAACGCGATCTGTTCTTTGAAGATAAATCCAACGATGTTATTCAGGACGACGTGTTCCGTCGCTTATCAGCCTGCCACAACGTGCTGTTTACCGGCCACCAGGCATTCCTGACGGCCGAGGCGTTGATTAGCATTTCCGAAACAACGCTGGAAAACCTGCGCCAGTTACGCGACGGCGAAACCTGCCCGAACGCGCTGGCCTGATTGTCCGGGGTTCCCCTGCCTGCACGGGAACCCTTTCGGACAAACCCCGATGACGCCCAGGCTTAGCCTGTTAGAATCCCCCACGTAATGGATAACCCCTTAGAGGACGAGATGAAGAAAATTATGACTTTGGTTGCGTTGAGCGTAGCGCTTTCTGGCTGCGTGAGTTCCCGCACCGACACATTGAAGCCACAGCAACTGGCAGACCAACGTTTTGTGCTGACCACTGTAAACGGTCAGGCCGTGCAGGGTAATGGCCCGGCGCCGGAAATCCGTTTTGATAAAGACCTGCGCGTGTCCGGCAAAATGTGCAACGGCTTTATGGGCCAGGGAAAACTCTCTGAAGGCAAATTGACCGTCAAACAGATGGGCATGACCATGATGCTCTGCCCTGACCAGCAGCGTAACGAACTGGATCACACCATTAATGCGATGCTCAGCGAAGGGGCACAGGTTGATCTTACTGACAACCAGCTGACGCTGGCGACGGCGACGCAAACCCTGATTTACACGCGCGCGGCGAACGCTCAGTAACTGCCGCAGCTTCCGGTGGCAAGCGACTGTTCACTGCAGCGTTTGCCATTTGGCAAAGCGCACATTCCCACCATTGAGCCATCGAGTTGCCGGGCAACTGACAACGAACCACCAATCATCGCGCAATTCGCCTGACCACCACTTGACATCGCGGCTTTAAGCCCTGGCGCAACATGTGCTGCGGTCGCTTGTTGAACGGGTTCACTGCTGCATGCCGATAATAATAAAGCGGCACATCCTACTAAAAACGCTGCGCGCATTTCTCTCCCCCTGCCCCTGTGTCCTCAGGATAATTAAAAAAAGCGAAACCCAAGCATCATAGGCAGCCAGGCGCAATACGTCGAGAGCTGAAAAGCATCTTTATGTGAATTCGAAACACTTTTTTGCGGTTTTTTGGGCGGGTGAACACAATTCATCGCAAACGGGGATTCATCGGGTATGCCAACTCAGAACCCGTGGCGGATTTCAAGGGGGCTCAACAGGCGACGTTGGCAAGTGCGGCAACATTGTACTCACCTTACGTTATTTCACGTTGTGAGATAACAACACGGTCGCGCCCTGACGATTTCGCCGCGTAAAGCGCCTCATCCGCGAATTCGATGAGTGTCGCTTCGTTACCCTTTAGTGCGGCGGCAGACCCGGCGGCAACACCAATACTCACACTCACGACGCCAAGCGGGCTTTGCAGGTGAGGAATATTCTCAAGCTTAATATTAAGGCCTATCTGACTGGCAATATGCTTAGCGGAGTCCGCATCCGTTTCAGGCAGAATAACCACAAATTCTTCTCCACCATATCTGGCAGCCAGATAAGGGGTTTCGTTAATGGTCTTTTTCAAATTTTCAGCGACAGCTTGTAAACAGCCGTCACCGGCGATATGCCCGTAATTGTCGTTATATTTTTTAAAGTAATCGACATCAATTAATAGCAGTGCAATCTGCTGTTTGTTACTGGCACATTTCGCTACTTCGGCCACTAAAGCCTCATCGAATTTGCGCCGATTCGCAAGCCCGGTTAACGCATCTTCCGTGGCGATAACTTGCAACTCTGCGTTCTCGGACGCCAGAGACGCTTTCGCCTCCGAGATCTCTTTATTGATGCGGATACGGCGGCGAACCTCTTTGATAAGGAAAAAACTGGAAAATACAACGCAGCCCATAAGGAAGAGAATAACAATGGCAAGTATTTCCGCCTGACGGCGCCACGAAGCCATAGCTTCATCCATACTGACGGCCACGGTGGTCACTAACCCATAGCGTTTATTTTTCTGGAAGGAATAGATGCGTTCAATTTTATCAAAGCGCGAAACGGACGTTGCGATCCCTGCGTTGCTCTTTTTCAGGTAAACCGTAAAGAGTGGCGAATCTGAAAGTTCGCGGCCAATAAATTTCGCATCAAAAGGGTAACGAATTAATAAGGTGCCCGTGCCGCTTGTTAACGCAATGGTACCCTCTTTTCCTATATCGAGCTTGCCGTAGGTTTGCAGGAAATTGGCAATATTGAGCGTCAATACCGCAACGCCATTAAATAGCCCCTCGCTATCTTCCAGCCTGCGGCTGACGGTTAATACCCATTGCCCATTGGTCCTGCTCACTACCGGCGGGCCAATAAAAACGTTTCTTGACGGGTTGTTGCGATGGTAGATAAAAAAAGATCGGTCAGCACCATTACTGTTGACAGAAGAGCCATCTCGCAAGGAGATGACTTTGTCGCCTCTTGCATCATAAATCACGATATTGTTGAGCTGTATAAGCAGCTGATCCTGTTCTGATAATATCCGTTTAAGATTAGCTTGTTGCTCAGAGTCCATACCGTAAATTTCGGTTATGTCAGAAATGTTTTTTATCAACATCTCACTTTGGCGAATAATCCCCTCGGAATAGGTATCCAGGGTATGGCTTAAGTTGGAGATATTGGTATTAAGATCGTTAAGCGTATGCGTTCTCGTACTTATTATTTGAGCAACTAACGTAATAGATATTGCAAAGAAAACCACCGTGATAAAAATTGCCGCAGCAAGGCGCTCTTTTTTCATGACATATTTCCCGTAACGACCCCACCTTAAGATTGGCTGTGGCGGTAAATTCTAACCGTTAAAAACCCACGTTCAGGCGTCTACCTATCTTAAGTTTTATAACCTGTTCACAAGCAGTTCAGGCAGCATGAGTTGAGTATAAATACCATTCAGATAACGCTCTTGCTCTATTATTGAGCGGCCCATCACACCCTTATTCGGTAATTTTGCCACGGTACGCTTTTTTTCCTCATTAAGCGTGCGCGCGTTCGCGCCACCAGCAAAGTCGGGGACACTCTTCTGGACAGGATCATCTTCCCGGCGGCAAACGGGGCAAATCTCCCACTGGCCTTTTTTGGCAATCGTTTCACGTCCATAGCAGGGACAGCGTTCAGCCCGACCGCTCATGTCCATCTTCTCGGTTGCTGAGCCTGTTTCATCCAGCAACGTAACAGAAAACGTTCGCCCCCGCGCAATAATGCCGTTTTCCTGGCGCGGTTTAAATGGCAATTCATTGATTCCAGTTATACCTCAGGACACAAAAGCGAAAATTGCGCGCACGTTGGTTTGCTAAAATAAGGAGATAACTACAGGGCTTGTCGCCGTTTCACAAGTTCCTTTCTATTGAGCAATGCAAGGGTGCCATATGATTACTATTGACGGTAATGGCGCGGTCGCCTCAGTCGCCTTCCGCACCAGTGAAGTTATCGCCATATACCCCATTACCCCCAGCTCGACGATGGCTGAACAGGCAGATGCATGGGCCGGAAACGGTCTGAAAAACATCTGGGGCGACACGCCGCGCGTCGTTGAAATGCAGTCGGAAGCGGGCGCGATTGCCGCTGTGCACGGCGCTTTACAGACCGGTGCGCTTTCAACCTCGTTTACCTCATCGCAGGGTTTGCTGCTGATGATCCCCACGCTTTACAAGCTGGCGGGTCAATTAACACCGTTTGTTCTGCATGTTGCCGCACGCACCGTTGCCACCCACGCGCTCTCTATTTTTGGCGATCACTCCGATGTGATGGCGGTTCGCCAGACCGGTTGTGCGATGCTCGCTGCCAGTAGCGTGCAGGAAGCGCAAGATTTCGCGCTTATTTCGCAGATAGCGACACTGAAAAGCCGGGTGCCATTCATTCATTTCTTTGATGGTTTTCGTACCTCGCACGAAATCAATAAAATCGTGCCGCTGGCGGATGACACGATCCGCAACCTGCTTCCTCAAGCGGAAATTAATGCGCATCGTGCCCGCGCGCTCAACCCGGAACATCCGGTGATCCGTGGTACTTCTGCCAATCCGGACACCTATTTCCAGTCTCGCGAAGCGACCAACCCGTGGTACAACGCGGTGTACGCGCACGTTGAGCAGGCGATGGACGATTTCGCCACCGCCACCGGGCGGCAGTACAAACCTTTTGAATACTATGGTCACCCACAAGCCGATCGCGTGATCGTGCTGATGGGCTCGGCGATTGGTACCTGCGAAGAAGTGGTCGATGAACTGCTGACGCGCGGTGAAAAAGTCGGCGTGCTGAAAGTGCGTCTCTATCGCCCGTTCAGCGCCGCGCATCTGTTGTCCGTGTTACCGGAAAGCGCGAAAACCGTTGCCGTGCTGGATCGCACTAAAGAACCCGGCGCCCAGGCCGAACCACTTTATCTGGATGTGATGACCGCGCTGGCAGAAGCATTTAATAACGGCGAGCGGGAAACCCTGCCGCGCGTCATCGGCGGGCGTTACGGCCTTTCGTCAAAAGAGTTTGGCCCCGAATGCGTGCTGGCCATTTTTAATGAGCTGCGTGCGGCGAAACCCAAACCGCGTTTTACCGTCGGCATTTACGACGATGTGACCCACCTTTCTCTGCCGTTACCGGAAAACACCCTACCGTCGCATGCCAAATTAGAAGCGCTGTTCTACGGGCTTGGCAGCGACGGTAGCGTCTCGGCAACGAAAAACAACATCAAAATTATCGGTAACTCCACACCGTGGTATGCGCAGGGTTATTTTGTTTATGATTCGAAAAAGGCTGGCGGCCTGACGGTCTCGCACCTGCGCGTCAGTGAAAAGCCGATCAACTCGGCTTATCTGGTGTCGCAGGCGGATTTCGTCGGTTGCCACCAGTTGCAGTTTATCGACAAATACCAGATGGCCGAGCGCCTGAAACCGGGCGGTATTTTCCTGCTGAACACGCCCTACAGCGCCGACGAAGTCTGGTCACGTTTGCCGCAGGAAGTGCAGGCGGTGCTAAACCAGAAAAAAGCCCGTCTCTATGTGATTAACGCCGCGAAAATCGCCCGTGAATGCGGGCTTGCCGCCCGCATTAACACCGTCATGCAGATGGCGTTCTTCCATCTCACCAATATTCTGCCGGGTGATAGCGCGCTGACGGAATTGCAGGGCGCGATTGCCAAAAGTTACAGCAGTAAAGGTCAGGAACTGGTGGAGCGAAACTGGCAGGCGCTGGCGATGGCCCGCGAATCGTTATTTGAAGTACCGCTGGAAGCTGTTAATGCGCAAAGCGCCCATCGCCCGCCGGTGGTCTCTGATTCTGCACCCGATTTCGTGAAAACGGTGACGGCGGCCATGCTGGCCGGTCTTGGCGATGCATTGCCCGTCTCCGCGCTACCGCCGGACGGTACCTGGCCGGTGGGTACCACACGCTGGGAGAAACGCAATATCGCCGAAGCGATCCCTATCTGGAAAGAAGAGCTTTGCACCCAGTGTAACCACTGCGTTGCCGCCTGCCCGCATTCGGCGATCCGCGCCAAAGTGGTCTCGCCGCAAGCGATGGAAAACGCGCCGTCAAGCCTGCATTCACTGGATGTGAAATCCCGCGATATGCGCGGGCAGAAATATGTGCTGCAAGTCGCGCCGGAAGATTGCACCGGCTGTAACCTGTGCGTGGAAGTTTGCCCGGCAAAAGATCGCCAGAACCCGGATATCAAGGCCATCAATATGATGTCGCGTCTTGAACACGTTGAAGAAGAGAAAGTGAATTACGACTTCTTCCTCGACCTGCCGGAGATCGACCGCAGCAAACTAGAGCGCATCGACATTCGTACCTCACAGCTCATTACGCCGCTGTTTGAGTATTCCGGGGCTTGCTCCGGCTGCGGCGAAACGCCGTATATCAAACTGCTGACGCAACTGTATGGCGACCGGATGATGATCGCCAATGCCACCGGTTGTTCATCGATTTATGGCGGTAACCTGCCCTCGACGCCCTACACCACCGATGAAAACGGGCGCGGGCCGGCGTGGGCGAACTCGCTGTTTGAAGATAACGCCGAGTTCGGGCTTGGGTTCCGCTTAAGTGTGGATCAACACCGCCTGCGCGTTATGCGGCTGGTTAATCAATTTGCGGAGCATATTCCGGCGGAACTGAACGCGGCATTGCATACGCAAGCGACCCCGGAAGAACGTCGCGCCCAGGTGGCTGAATTGCGTACCGCGCTGGCGTCTGTAGAAGGCGCACAACAACTGTTGACCGATGCCGATGCGCTGGTCGAAAAATCGATTTGGCTGATTGGCGGCGATGGCTGGGCGTACGATATTGGCTTTGGCGGGCTCGATCATGTGCTGAGCCTGACCGAGAACGTCAATATTCTGGTGCTCGATACCCAGTGTTACTCCAACACTGGCGGCCAGGCCTCGAAAGCCACGCCGCTGGGTGCCGTAACCAAGTTCGGCGAGCATGGCAAACGCAAGGCACGCAAAGATCTGGGCGTCAGCATGATGATGTACGGCCACGTTTACGTCGCGCAAATTTCGCTCGGCGCGCAGCTCAACCAGACGGTGAAAGCCATTCAGGAAGCAGAAGCCTACCCCGGCCCGTCGCTGATTATCGCTTACAGCCCCTGTGAAGAGCACGGTTATGACCTTGCGCTGAGCCATGATCAGATGCGCCAGCTCACCGCGACCGGCTTCTGGCCGCTGTACCGCTACGATCCGCGCCGCGAAGATGAAGGGAAAGTGCCACTGGCGCTGGACTCGCGGCCGCCGTCAGATGCGCTGGCAGAGACCCTGCTTAATGAGCAGCGCTTCCGTCGCCTGAACGCACAGCAACCGGAGGTGGCTGAACAACTATGGAAAGATGCCGCAGCCGACCTGCAAAAACGCTACGACTTCCTGGCTCAGCTGGCAGGTAAAGCGGAGAAAAACGCGGCAGAATAAGCCAGCCGCCGAAAAAGCCACCGGTTGACGCCGGTGGCTTTTTTAACGCACCGATTTTGCATGACACCCGCAGGAAGCTCGCTGATAATCACGGTTTCAGCCCGCACGGCAAGGAGCGAATTTATGCAGCATCACGCAGTTACCTCATCACGCATCGCTTCTGTCGGTTATGACCAACGCACCCGCACGCTGGAAATCTGTTTTCACGATAAAAGTGTCTACCAGTATCAGGGCGTGCCGGAACGTATCTTTTCCGTGTTTCTTACCGTTGTTTCCAAAGGCCGTTTTTATGATGGCGTGGTAAAAGGCAAATATCCGGAAAGAAAAGTCGCCTGAACAGGTAGCTACCGCTGCGTAAAATTCCTGTCAGGATGAAGATCAGACAACCTATATCAGGAATCGCTATGTCAGCATTCAACCACCCCACACCCTATTACGCAGTGATTTTCACCTCCGTGCGCACCGCTGTTGATGATGGCTACGGCACAATGTCCGATCGCATGATGGCACTGGCGGTAAACCAACCCGGTTTTCTCGGCGTGGATTCCGCCCGTGAAGAGGTTGGCATAACCGTCTCTTACTGGGCCTCGCTTGAGGCCATTAAGAGCTGGAAGATGAATGCCGAACATCTCATTGCGCAGAAAACCGGGCGTGAAAAGTGGTACAACTCGTTCACAACCCGCATCTGCCGGGTGGAAAAAGAGTATTCTTTTCAGGCGCTGGGCGAGTAACTGTGTGCTCGCGCACCACGTACAATGAGCGCAAAACGCACCGCATTGAACAAATAAGCGCACGCTTTTTCGTTACGCTGTATTCGACATTCACCGGAATGTAATGAAAACAAAGCGAGGATTATGATGACGTCCCGGACGCTTGAGCCAACGCCCGCAATCAAACGCCTGCAGTTGCAGGACATCACTGTCACGATACTCAGTGACGGTTACCTTGAAGGCGATTTTGCGCTGTTAAACGGTATTGAAACCGACCATGCCGAAGCGTTACTGACCGCGAGTTGCGCTTCGCCCCTGCCGCGCATGAATATTAATGCCTGCGTGGTCGAAACCGCCGGACACACCATTCTTATCGATAGTGGAACCGGTACGCCCGACGGCGCAAGTGGCGCATTACCGGCTGCCCTTGCCGCAGCGGGCATTGACCCACTATGTATCGACACCATCTTGTTGACCCACGGCCACCGCGATCATATTGGCGGTCTTGCCGGCCCGCAGCAGACCCCGGTTTTCAGTAATGTGCAGCGTCTGTTTGTGCATGAGAAAGAGCTCGCCTTCTGGCGTGATGAAACGCTGTATGCCAGCGCACCGGAGGGCCTCAAGCGCTCATATGACATCGCAAGGAATGCGTTCAGCACTTACGACGACAGGCTGGTGACCTTTAAACAAGAGGATCTTCTGCCCAGTGTTCAGGCGGTGCCGCTTTTTGGTCATACCCCAGGTCACAGCGGTTTTCTGCTTGGCAATGGGAATGACGCTCTGCTTATCTGGGGGGACATTGTCCATTTTCCGCATATCCAGATAGCCCGACCTGACGTCTCGATTGCCTATGATCGCGACCCAGCACTGGCAGCAAAAACGCGCAGCGCCCTGCTGGATCGCGTTGCGGCAGATAATATTGCCGTTTGCGGTATGCATTTTAACTTCCCGACCACGGCAAAACTTAGCCGTAGCGGTAAAAACTACGCGTTGCATTACGCGATGTAAGTTTCTCCGGCAGGAAAACCTGCCGGAACCAGCCTTGCAGAGAAGATCGAATGATAAGCCCCGCTTTACACGCCGATGCGCGCGAAACAGAAATATTGCTCAATGCGCTGCTGGATCTGGTCCGTTCCGAACACGCCTTTCCCTGCTGTTGCCTGCGCGCCATGCAAAGCTGGCAGGTTAATAAGTTTCAGGTTGACGGTGCGACCTTTTCCTTTCCACTGCGCGGCACATTTCGTTACCGCGAGCAGAATCAGTGGCTCTGCGTATCGCCCGGCGAGATGCTGGTATTCCCCAACGCCCGTAGCATCGATATTGAGTGTACGCCCGATCCCGACAGCGGCGAGTTTCTCGCGCTGACAGTGTTAATGGCAGAAGAGCAACTGGAGGCAGCCCGGCTCTTGCTGCGCGTCTTGCCCCCGGCAGAGCCAGGCAACATCGCCGCTGAACGGCTGGCACAATTTATCGCCCCGATGACCCGCTGGGTCGCCGCACTGCGGGCCGGAAACCGCACACTATCAATTCATGCGATGCTTGAGATTGTGCTCAGGTTGTTTGAGATGGGACATCACGGTTTGTTGCGTCTTCAGCCACCGGGTATAGCCATGACGATACGCAACATGGTAAGCGGTGATCCGGCACATCACTGGTCTACCGGTGAGATTGAAGAGCGGCTCAATATTAGCGGCGCCACGCTTCGTCGCCGTCTTGCGGCAGAAAATACCACGCTCAGCGCAGTGATCACCGATGCGAGGATTGCCGATGCGCTTCAGTTACTGATGACAACCCGCATACCGATAAAGTCGGTCGCCGCGCGTGTTGGCTATGCGTCGGTCGCCAGTTTCAGCCGTCAATTCAATAAACGCTACGGCGCTGAACCTTCAGTTTTTCGCTAAAGACGAACAGGCTCAATGGCGTATTAAGCACGCATCGCCTGTGCCCCGTTTCTCTATCAATATTCAGGGCACAGGATTTCGCAGCACACTTGCCTGGCGAAAAGCCGTGTTTCATAAGCCGCAATCAGCGACGCGCAGCGATTCAATTAGCTTTGCAAAACTGCTTAAGGAACACATACCCTGCGCATTCTTCTCACTGCACGCCTTGAGCGCAAGATCCACTCGACCCGGTGGGTTATCCCGCGAGAAAGCGCGCATCTCTCTCATCTCCTGCAAGGTCTGATAAACGAACGAGACCTGAACCCAGTCCGTGTTGTCGCTTACCCGCTTCCAGCGTTCGAAAACCAACTCTCCACCCGGCGGGGTATTATCGGGTTGTGATGGCAGCGACCAGTTAAGATCCAACGCACCACTGAGATTGGCAAGGTTGGTATCATGTCCGGCAATAAACAACACAGAAACAGGAAACGTGATGCCGTAATGATTCTGATCAGCGCCGTTGGTGGTCAATGCCGTGCGTATTAAATCAAGTAAGGGCGTCGCCCTGCTCCGCGCCACTTCAGGTGTTCTTTGTAACAGATCAAACTGGGCATTATGCAGGCTTAATAATGATTGCCATTCTTTGTCTCCAGCGATCCTTCCCCATGCCACGTCCGTCATTCCTTGTGCTTGCTGAAGGAGAAAGATTTCAGTGAGCGTTGAAGAAAGCCCCCACGCGCCAGGCAAGGAGACGTTATCAGGCCTGATGTTAAGTTTGGTGGGAATATCTCTGGTGAATGAACACACATGGTTTTCCCCGGCCGTTTTGCATTTCTCTGAGACAGGGAAATTTAAAACGTGCTCCAGAGCCTGGAAAGCAGGCTGATATTTCTGCGTATATTGCTCAATATTTCCTCCCGCTTTCGTTAAAATCGCCTCTTTTACCGCCGATGTGTTAAATGCGCATTTACCCGTTTTTATCGGGTTAAAAAGCGGGTCTGTCTTCGATTTTTCTTGCTGATAATGCACAGGAATAGGACAGTCAGGTGCCAGCCCCGTCAGGAATGCTTCGCCAGTTTTGCGCGTTCGTTGATCGGTATCGGCAATCACCGCCACACGCCCCGCGTCCGGGCAGGTTTTATCTGTCAGCAACCCGGCATCTGCCAGCCGCAGACGCTGATAATGCCCCAGTGCAGAAATGAGTTGCCCTCCGCGCGGCGTGAGCCATCCCAGCGGCACCTCCCACTGGGGCCACTGAAAAGGTGTCACTTCGCGCATTTGTGGCGTGAACTTGGTTGGCGCGCGCACACCGTGACGGCTAACAATCACCACGCGCTCCAGCTTCATTGCGGAGTCTTCTTTTGCCTGTAATTGAAATGAAAAAAAGAAAAGAATTAACACTCCTGTGCGAACAATCATTGCTCTTATCACTTTTACCTCCCTTCGATAATTAGATAACCGCTTGTTTCTTCACAAACTGATTACACATCCTGGCGAAAATGATTCTACTCCTGTATTGATGAATAGGTTTTATACCGCACCTGAAAAAAGGTGAGCGATGACCCTTTCATTTATTGCCTGCGCCTGGCACCAGCCGTAAAACGTGCTGGTATTCGCCGCCGGAATCCGTACCATACGCGACATACTTTTGCCTGCTGGTTTTTGACTGCCGGCACAAGCCCATTTTCATCGCCAGTTGACAGGCATGAAAGGGCAAAGGGTTTACGAAATTTACGGTGCATGGCGAGAGGAAATGAACCAGGATCAGATAGGCATGCTAATCAACAGTTGCCGTTTTATGATGTGGTTTGCCCCTGCGGTGCCCCTGCTTCCAGAGACAAAATAATGATTGAAAAGCAAGAGATTACAAAGAAAGAACAGTACAACCTTAACAAGTTGCAAAAGCGTCTGCGCCGTAACGTGGGCGAGGCCATTGCCGACTTCAACATGATTGAAGAAGGCGATCGCATTATGGTTTGCCTTTCCGGCGGTAAAGACAGTTACAGCATGCTGGAAATTTTGCGCAACCTGCAACAGAGCGCGCCGGTAAACTTTTCGCTGGTGGCGGTTAACCTCGACCAGAAGCAGCCGGGTTTCCCGGAACATATTCTGCCGCAGTATCTGGATACGCTGGGCGTGGAATACAAAATCGTGGAAGAAAACACGTACGGTATCGTTAAAGAGAAGATCCCGGAAGGCAAAACCACCTGTTCGCTCTGCTCACGCTTGCGTCGCGGCATTCTTTACCGCACAGCGACGGAGCTGGGTGCAACAAAAATCGCCCTTGGTCACCACCGCGACGACATCCTGCAAACGCTGTTTTTGAACATGTTCTACGGCGGAAAAATGAAAGGGATGCCGCCAAAACTGATGAGCGATGACGGTAAACACATCGTGATTCGCCCGCTGGCTTACTGCCGCGAAAAAGATATTGAGCGCTTCTCAGAAGCCAAAGGGTTCCCCATTATTCCGTGCAACCTGTGTGGATCCCAGCCGAACCTGCAACGCCAGGTCATTGCCGATATGCTGCGTGACTGGGACAAACGCTATCCTGGACGCATCGAAACCATGTTCAGCGCGATGCAAAACGTGGTGCCTTCGCACCTGAGCGATATTAATTTGTTCGACTTTAAAGGCATTACCCACGGTTCAGAAGTGGTGAACGGCGGCGATCTGGCTTTTGATCGGGAAGAGATCCCGCTGCAACCGGCGGGCTGGCAGCCGGAAGAGGATGATTCGCAACTCGATGAGCTGCGCCTCAACGTCATTGAAGTGAAATAAGATTATGCCTCTCTGGCGCGCCAGAGAGGCTATTTGCTTTATTTCAGCAACCGCACACGGCAGGTCTTGCCCTTAATTTTCCCGTTCTGCAATTGCTTCCACGCCTGACGCGCCACGCTTTGACGCACAGCGACATAAACGTGGGCGGGGTGGAGGGTGATTTTGCCGATATCCGCGCCATCCAGCCCCATTTCTCCCGTTAACGCCCCGAGCACATCACCGGCACGCATTTTGGCTTTCTTGCCGCCATCAATGCACAACGTTGCCATTTCGGCTTCCAGCGGAACGACCTTGACGTTAGCCGGTGGATTTAGCCAGTTCAGCTTCAGTTGCAGCATCTCGGCCAGAATATTCGCGCGCTGCGCTTCTTCCGGCGCACAGAAACTGATGGCCAGACCGCTGTTACCCGCACGCGCGGTACGTCCGATGCGGTGTACGTGAACTTCCGGGTCCCACGCCAGCTCGTAGTTCACCACCAGTTCCAGTGACTTGATATCCAGCCCACGCGCGGCAACATCGGTGGCAACCAGTACACGGGCGCTGCCGTTGGCGAAACGCACCAGGGTTTGGTCGCGATCGCGCTGCTCCAGATCGCCATGCAGCGCCAGTGCATCCTGCCCGACAGCGTTCAGTGCATCGCACACTTCCTGGCAATCTTTTTTGGTGTTGCAGAACACGACACAGGACGCAGGGCGGTGCTCGCTGAGCAGCTTTTGCAGCAAACTGGCTTTGCCGTTGCGGGAAACTTCAAAAAATTGCTGTTCTACGGCCGGCAGCGCGTCAACGGTGTCGATTTCAATCGTTTCCGGATTGCGCTGCACACGACCGCTAATGGCGGCAATAGCTTCCGGCCAGGTCGCAGAAAAGAGCAGCGTCTGGCGTGAAGCCGGGGCAAAAGCGATAACCTCATTGATGGCGTCGCTAAATCCCATATCCAGCATACGATCCGCTTCATCCATCACCAGCGTTTGCAGGTTATCGAGAGAAACGGTGCTTTTTTGCAGGTGATCCAGCAGGCGGCCCGGCGTGGCGACAATAATGTGTGGCGCGTGCTGTAATGAGTCGCGCTGGGCCCCAAAAGGTTGCCCACCGCACAGCGTCAATATTTTAATGTTCGGCATATAACGCGCCAGGCGACGCAGCTCGTTTGCCACCTGATCCGCCAGTTCGCGCGTTGGGCATAAAATGAGGGATTGCGTTTGAAAACGGCTGGCGTCGATGTGCTGCAACAGCCCTAAGCCAAACGCCGCTGTTTTACCGCTGCCGGTTTTCGCCTGAACCCGGACATCCTTACCTGCAAGAATAGCCGGCAGCGCCGCCGCCTGGACGGGCGTCATGGTGAGATAGCCCAGTTCGTTGAGGTTTTCGATCTGGGCTGCGGGCAAAGTATTCAGGGTTGAAAAAGCGGTCACAATGTTTTCTCGCGATAAAAAGGCATACGTTTAGCAGGCGCGTATCCTCTCAGATCTGCCTTTATAACGCGACATTTTAATCGGTTCTTCATCCGGCGGCGGATCCGGCATCGGTTGCGGGCGAGGAATTGGGTCAGGAACAGGAACCGGGTCCGTAGGCACCGGATCGCTCAACTGTGGGGAGAAAAAATAGAGTGCGTTCATCATTGCCTCCTTTTTGTGGGCTTCCCGTTAAGGGTAGACGGCGAGAACGCAGAGGCAAAAAAAAGCCGACTATTAAGTCGGCGTCGTACGAATCAATTGTGCTATGCAGTAATTCAAAAAAGGAAGTAAGACAATATGGAGCGCAACGCCCATCGCTTGACGTTGCATTCACCTGCGAGATGAATATTGCCCTGAACAGGTGTTTCGTTTATTGACCTCGCTCAATTAATGCGGCGTTTTTATGTTCAATTTTTGTTAAAAAAGTGAAATTTTACAGCCAGTTACTACGATGCAACCACCAGGTAACACCACCGATCAGCACTACCAACATCATGCAAAACAGCGCAAAACCAAAATGCCAACCGCCACCGGGAATACCGCCAAGGTTGACGCCAAACAGCCCCGTTAAAAATGTACTCGGCAGAAACACCATAGCCATCAAGGACATAGTATACGTTCGCCGCGCCAGCGATTCCTGCATTACCTGGGTGATTTCATCAGTCATCACGCCGGTACGGGCGATACAGGCATCGATCTCATCGAGCCCACGACCCAGGCGATCGGCAATATCCTGCATGCGTCGGCGCTGATCATCACTCATCCACGGCAAGCGTTCGCTGGCCAGCCGGGCAAACACATCCCGCTGCGGCGCCATATAGCGACGCATCACAATCAATTGCTTACGCAACAACGCCAGGATGCCGCGCGGCGGAATTTGCTGATCGAGCAGATTGTCTTCAAGGTCGATAATCCGGTCGTGCAGCGATTCAATAAACTCGCTGGCGTGATCGGTCAGCGCATCGCACACATCCACCAGCCAGCCGCCACAATCCGCCGGGCCGGTACCCTCCTCCAGATCGCTGACCACATCATCCAGCGCCAGTACTTTACGCTGGCGTGTCGACACTATCATGCGCTCGTCCATATAAACGCGTACCGCCACCAGTTGATCCGGCCGCTCGTCCGTGCTGCCGTTAATGCAGCGCAACGTAATTAACGTCCCTTCGCCCATGCGACTTACCCGTGGGCGCATGCTCTCCCCGGAAAGCGCCGTGCGCACACTATTCGGCAACACGGGCGTGGTTTCCAGCCACTGAGCGCTCTCTGGGTTGGTATAATTCAGATGCACCCAACACGGGGTGCTTGCGGTAATAACATCATTATCTTCCAGCGGTTTCACGCCGCCTTTTCCGTCCAACAACCAGGCAAATACCGCATCCGGAACGTTCACATCAGTTCCTTTAATTGCTTCCACAGGACCTCCACAATCCGCATGGTGTTTTGGCAAGTCTAGCCATATGGCAACGTTAAGCAATCATCACGCTGAATTTATTAACAAATTAACAAACAATGCAAAAAATAAGGCCCGGTTTCCCGGACCTTTGCATCAATGAGCAGAATCAGAACGAGTGCCAGTAATTTTCCCGCTTACCCAGCAGCGGAGCATTGACGCGTGGCGTGGAAACATTTGCCGGCAGCGCCTCACCCTGCGCTTTTACCGCTGCCAGGCGGAATTTGCCAATGCGTTGCAGCAAACCTTCTACCTGGTGTTGTAAAACATCCGACGAGCCCGCCAGTTCATCCACCATAGTGACGTTACTCTGCGTCACTTTTTCCAGTTCCGCCAGTGCAAGCGTGATCTGCGAGATCCCCTTCTCCTGCTGTAGCGTCGTGACGGCGATTTCATCCATTAATTTACTCACCACACTCGCCCCCGAAACAATCTCGTGCATGTTCTGCTCGGCTTCGCCGACGACGGTCGCGCCCTGATTAACGTTATCGGTGGTGACCGCAATCAGCGATTTAATGTTTTTCGCCGCCTCCGCACTGCGATGCGCGAGACTGCGCACTTCGCCCGCCACGACGGAAAAACCTTTGCCATGATCCCCGGCGCGCGCCGCTTCTACTGCCGCGTTCAGCGCCAGAATATTTGTCTGGAAAGCGATACCATCAATGATGGAAATAATTTCGGTCATCTGATCGGCACAATCGGTTATCGATTGCATATTTTTCGCCACCTGCCCCATTAAATCCCCCCCTTTTTGCGCGCAGGTTGTGGCATCTTTTGCCCGGGTACTTGCGAGGCGGGTATTGTCCGCATTGTTTTTCGTGCTGGAAGCCATTTGCTCCATACTCGACGCCGTTTGCACCAGCGCGGCTGATTGCTCTTCCGTTTTAACGGACAGATCGGCACTGCGTGAGGCGAGCTGCGCCGAAAGCTCCAGTGCGGTATCCGAAGACGCGCGAATTTCTTTCACCAGGCTCGCGATACTGGCAGAAAGGCTGTTAATACCTGGAATTAACCGACCCGCGCAATTATTACCAAACTCAGGAATAACGATAGACAGGTTTCCCGATGTGACTTCTTCTATGCTTTTTTTAACCGTGTTTATCGGCGTCACCAAATATTGCGTCATATAAAACCAGAGAAGCGTCAATGATGTGAGGGAAACAACACTTGTCGTGGCAAATAAAACGATATTTTTTGAGATAGTGATCACTAATGCATTCAAAACAATAAAAGAGACCAGAAGATATAAAATAATAAATGTTCTTACACTAATATTTCTTAACATAGGGAAACCCACCTGAACACCGGGGACGGTAAGATCCTTATAGCATTCGGCATGTACTTTTACACGGCGAAATTGATGCCGAATAATGTTTGCCTTTAAATAATATCAATTTCACTTAAGTTGATTCAAATGAGAAGTTTAAGCGCCGCCAAGCAGATACTTATATAAAAATACACGGAGAAAGCGGAATTGCCTGTTAACATATATCATATAATAAATGATGTATTTCAGAGTGATGAAATTATATTTTTCAGTTTAAGATAAATTCATCACATGATAAATCATTCACTTTATTT
Source organism: Kosakonia sacchari SP1 (assembly GCF_000300455.3). Lineage (NCBI taxonomy): Bacteria > Pseudomonadati > Pseudomonadota > Gammaproteobacteria > Enterobacterales > Enterobacteriaceae > Kosakonia > Kosakonia sacchari. The sequence continues at coordinate 2,292,633 of NZ_CP007215.2, read as the reverse complement.
AAGTTATTGTTGTTCCAGCCGATGAATAAATGAAGAGCCATTATTAGTTTATTCGCCCCTGTAATAATAAAATTAGCGTAGCCATTAAATTCATTATGTTAGCTGCTAAAATTAGTGCCAGGATTACATATCACCTTTTTTGCCTGTGTGGATTGCATGATGCTCTACGTTTCGTGGGACCCCATTTTGATCGGCATCTCTTTTCTGGTCGCTTTCATTGCTTCATTTGTCGCACTGGATAGCGCAGGCAAAGTTGCGACGTCTGAACCGCGCAGTGCAATATTCTGGCGTTTTTCGGGTGGCGCCACCCTGGGCATCGGTATCTGGTCAATGCATTATGTCGGCATGCTGGCGATGAAAATGCCAGTGATGATGCATTACGATTTAGAGCTGACCCTGCTCTCATTTATTATCGCGATGTTGACGTCAATACTCGCTATCAATATTGCCGTGGCGGGCAAAACACTGCCGACAAAACGTCTGCTGTTCGCTTCCTTACTGCTCGGTACCGGCGTGGTCTCCATGCATTATCTTGGTATGGCGTCGATGATGGGGTTCATCACCATTTACTGGAACGCTGCGCTGATTGCACTTTCGGTAGCCATTGCCTTTCTCAGTGCCTGGGTTGCCCTTTGGCTGGCCTTTAGCCTGCGGCAAAATACCCACGGCGTCTTTATTAACCGCGTCTTTGCAGCACTGGTGATGGGCGGTTCTATCAGTGCTATGCATTACACTGCAATGAGTGCCGCCACGTTCAGTAGCGATGGCACTGGCATTGTGATCCGCGGCCATGCAACGACGCTGATGAGCCATGACGTCGGGGAATTGGGGCTTTCATTATGGGTTGCCACGACGACGCTGGTGATTTTCGGCATCATGCTGTTCATTTCGATGATTGATTCGCAACTGCGGACATCACGTTTGACGGACAGCCTGCGCCAGCTTAATCAGCAACTTGAAAAACAAGCCTATTATGACCCGCTAACGGGGCTGGCAAACCGATCCCAGCTCGACAATCTTCTTGATGCTTGCCTTGGCAAGGCCTCGGCGACACGCAGCACTTTCGCACTGATTTATATGGATTTAGATCGCTTTAAACTGGTTAATGATGCCTGGGGACATCACATTGGAGACCAACTGCTGGTGGCGGTTGCCGGGCGATTATCTGCCTGTATCAGCGAAAAAATGTCGCTGGCGCGCCTGGGCGGCGATGAGTTTACCCTGCTGGTACCGGATACCCACGAAGACGAGGTTGTGGCGCTGGTAAAACACCTTGTCGCCACCATTCAACAGCCCTTTTGCGAGCTGAACCATGTCATTAATGTTTCACTCAGCGCCGGGATCAGTTACTACCCGCAGCATGGCGATACCGCCCATGAGCTGAAACTGAAGGCCGACACGGCAATGTACAGCGTAAAACAGGAAGGCCGTAACAGTTGGGCTGTGTTTCATGCTGGTATGGCGCAGAAAACCGTCGACGATCCGCTGTTTTTGCAGGATTTATCGCAGGCGCTGTCGCGCGACCAGTTTGAACTCTGGTACCAACCGCAGTACCACGCACCGGAACATGCATTGGCAGGTTTCGAAGCCTTGCTGCGCTGGCGTCACCCAACACGAGGGATTTTGCTGCCCGCAACCTTTTTACCCATGCTGGAAAAAACGGGGTTAATCATCTCTGTCGGGCGCTGGGTGATTGATGCAGCATGCAGGCAACTGCAGCACTGGAACAACCAGGGGTTTCGTCATCTGACGCTTGCTATCAACCTCTCACCCAGCCAGTTTGAGCAGCATGATATTTACGACCAAATCACCGATTCACTGCAACGCTACCATATCGATCCCATGCAGTTGACGCTTGAAATCACGGAGAACACCGCGCTGAAAAACATCGAGCGCAGTGTGCAACTGCTTAATCAGTTCGCGCAAATGGGTATCACGGTCGCTATTGATGATTTTGGCACGGGTTACTCCAATATGCTGATGTTGAAACGGTTACCGGCAACAGAGCTTAAAATCGACAGAAGTTTTGTGAAGGATATTCGCGATAACAGTCGCAACGTAAAGATTGTCTCAACGATTATTGATATTGCACATTCCATGAACATGCATGTTGTGGCGGAAGGTATCGAAACGGCCGAGCAGCAGGCGTTGCTGACCAATCTGGGCTGTGCTTACCTGCAAGGGTTTCTTTTCGCTCGTCCTTTACCCGTCGAGAAAGTCGCAGTGCTGCTACAGCAAAAAAGATTTACTTTATCGCTGGAATGTTCAGATTCGTCACAAAAAAAGCCCGCATAAACCCCTAATTTTCAGGTATGTTGCAAGAAAGTCATTAAATTGCCGCTGATGTGTCACTCGTGACCGCGTTGCAACATACATGATTAAGGGGGAGTCGCAATGCTTAAACATCACCTGGATGCGTTGAATGTGCTCTCCACCCCGGTTTGGGTGGTTGCTCCTGACACAGAAGCGTTACTGTTCGCGAATGCGCAAGCGCTGAAAATCGCGGCGGGACGCTCACTCAATGAGATGCGAAACGGAAAATACTCTGCTTATGCGCAACTCAGCCTGGCCATGTACCTGCCCAGCTTGCAAAATCATGAAGATGTGGTCGAAATCTGGAGTGTTTGCCCGGATGGTGAAGAGACCACCATCAGTTGCCGTGTCGTGTTGCGCACGTTAGAAAACGCCGGTGAAGTGCTGCTGTTTGAAGGCATTTCAGGTGCCGCTGCGGCGGCGCTAAAAGCGCACCACTCGCCAACTTATCGCCCGCATAAGCAAGGTTTTTACGCCCGCTTCTTTTACACAACGTCCGCGCCAATGCTGCTTATCGATCCTATTCGTGATGGGTTGATTGTCGATGCCAACCTCGCGGCGCTGCGTTTTTATGGTTATGACCATGAAGAGATGCGCCAGAAACACACCTGGGAGATCAATACGCTTGGGCGCAGCGTATTACCGGTAATGCAGGAGGTATCTCATCTACCTGGCGGGCATAAGCCATTAAATTTTATTCATCAACTCGCTGACGGTTCCACCCGCCATGTACAAACTTACGCCGGACCGATTGAGATCTATGGCAAGCGTTTAATGTTGTGCATTATTCACGACATCACCGAACAAAAACGGCTTGAGCAGGAACTGGAATACGCTGCGCATCGGGACGCGCTCACCGGCCTGCTGAACCGTCGCCAGTTTTATCATTTGACGGAACACATTCTGCCGACGGGGCTGGATTTCAGTTTGCTGCTGGTCGACGCCGATCATTTCAAAGGTATCAACGATCAGTTTGGTCATCAGAAAGGTGACCAGGTGCTGGTTGAACTGGCGCGAATGCTTGAGACGAACTGCCGCTCAGGCGATTATGTTTTCCGCTGGGGTGGCGAAGAGTTCCTGCTATTGTTGCCGCATACCACCACGGATATGGCACTAAACGTAGCGGAACGGATACGTCAGGCCGTTGCCAGTATCAACATCGCGGATCTGCCTGGTTTTACGGTGAGTATTGGTGTTGCACACCACCTGCCTGATGAAGACATGGATGCGCTCTTCAAACGTGTGGATGAGGCTTTATACCTGGCGAAAAATAACGGGCGAAACCGGGTGCTGGCCGCATGATCGCAAGCAAAAAAAAGCGCCCGTCTGACGGGCGCATTGCAGTGATGTTGCTGAGTTAGTGGATACCCAGACGCCAGGCAAAATCAATCTCTTCTTTCAGCTCGCTGTGCGACAGCGTTAGCAAATCCGCAAACTCCAGGCGCAATTGTTTGAGTTTTTTTAAGTATTCCGCCGGTGTCAGCGTGCTTTTGTCGCGACGCAGATATTCAATTGCCAGTTGGGTTGGGTCTAATTCAGTCTCCATAGCATCCTCTTTCGTGGTGAAAACCTGACCACTATAGCACACTACGCTGTCTGTTTTTTGACCAAAATCGTATAAAGGCGGCATTTCGCGAGAGGAAGAGAATTTTAAGCAACCCTCATTTTAAAAGGGAGGCGCACTTGAACGATAAGATTATCTTCCTCAATAACGAAAGGTGGAGTAAACGACTGAAGTATTCTGCTCACGTTGCTTCGCGCATTTTCGTCTGCTCAACAAAACGGGCTTTTTATTGAAAAGTCAGGGAAAAGAGTAAAAATACGTCTCCTTATTTCCTCCATTGTCCCTTCACATTCCCTAAGTAAAATTTTCACCACTCCTGCTTAGACAGGAACCATTCCGTAATCAATGAGTTTCCCCTTACTTCCCGTGACGTAAGGGGATTTTTTTATCAGTGCTTCAAAATATAAAGCGTGCGGCTATACGCCACATCTTCGGGGTTATTGATCGGATAACCTTTCAGCCACGGTTTTATCAAACGCCCGTTGGTGTACTGGTAAATCGGTGCGATTGGCGCTTTTTCCGCCAGAATATGCTCGGCCTCGTTATAGTCAGCGTTTCGCGCTTTGGCGTTAGTTTCCAGCGCCGCCTGCGCCAGCACTTTGTCGTACGCCGCATCGTTGAAACGCGCAATGTTGCCGCTGTTTGTCGAGTTCAGCACCGACAGGAAAGTGGAAGGTTCATTATAATCTCCGACCCACGACGCGCGGATCACATCGAAGTTGCCGCTGTTACGGCTGTCGATATAGGTTTTCCACTCCTGATTCTGCAATTTGACGTCCGCGCCAAGGCTCTTTTTCCACATTGACGCCACCGCAATCGCGATTTTCTGATGGTTTTCTGACGAGTTATAAAGCAACGTCAGTTTCAACGGACGTTGCGGGCCGTAGCCTGCCGCCTGCAATAATGTTTTTGCCTGCGCATTCAACTCGGCCTGGCTCATCTGTTCAATGTGCGAGGGCTGTGGCGTAAATCCGGCGGTAACATCCGGCGTGAAGCGCCAGGCCGGTTTTTCACCGGTTCCCAGCACTTTCTGCGCGATCACCCGCCGATCAATCGTCATGCTCAACGCAAGCCGCACACGCGCATCGGCAGTCGGCCCTTTCTGGGTGTTAAACGCGTAATAATAAGTGCCAAGCTGCGGCGGCGTATAAACCTGTCCGGGAATATCTTTGAGCAACTTCTGATAGAGGTTTTTCGGGAAAGATTCCGTAATGTCGATACCGTTCGCCAGGTAACGTTTGGTGGCCGCAGACTCCTGATTGATCGGAACAAACGTGACCTGCTGGATAACCGTTTTCGCATCATCCCAATAGTGCTTATTGCGTTCGAGCACCAGCTTTTCATTCACCACGCGATCGGCAAGCACATATGCGCCATTGCCCACCAGGTTGCCAGGGCGCGTCCACTCCGCACCGCTTTGCACATTGGCTTTTTGCACCGGGTAAAAGGCAAAGCTGGCGGCTAAACTTGGGAACCATGGCAATGGCCGCTCCAGTTGTACCCGCAACGTGCGCGCATCAACGGCGCTAACGCCAAGTTTATCCACCGCCTCTTTACCTTCAGTAATGCTCTTCGCATTTGCAATGCCCGCAAGCGCAGCAAAACTGGCGAAGGGGGAAGTGGTTTTCGGATCAACCAGCCGCTGCCAGCTGTAGACAAAATCCTCTGCCGTCACCGGTGAACCATCTGACCAGCGCGCGTCATCCCGCAACGTAAATACCCAGGTGCGGTTATCGCTGCTTTGCCATTTACTGGCAACGCCCGGAACGATTTCGCCCTTCTCGTTCTGATTCACCAGCCCTTCAAAAAGATCGCGGATGACCTGGATTTCCGGCAAACCAACGGCTTTCGCCGGATCTAACGTGGCGGGTTCATCTTTAATATGGCGAACGACTTCCTGTTTCTCGGCGAGTTGGGTACCAGGCGGCACATCGGCAGCCAGTGCACTTGCAGAAAAACCGCACAGCCAGAGCGCGCAGCTCAGCGTTGAAACTCGATGCTTCATGGGATCCCCTCATTGGTATGACTTCCCGGCAAAAGATGAGGTAATTATTTGTTTTAACTTGGGAGAATGCAAACAGAGGACAGCGGAAAATTGAGGCTGGACGCCAAATAAACCCTCATGGCATGATTTGCGTCGCATCGCTTTATGCTCAACACTTGCTGTAAGTAAACGACAATAAAAAGGAAGCCTATGCCAGCCACACGCCCGCGAGCTCAACGAGGCGCATTTGCCCCCGGCAGTGAAGAGTTTGGTCGCTCGCTGTTAGGCGCGCCGCTAATCTGGTTTCCCGCGCCAATTGCCACGCGTGAAAGTGGGCTCATCATCGCAGGAACGCACGGCGACGAAAACTCCTCCGTGGTGACGCTCTCCTGCGCGTTGCGCACACTTAATACCGATTTACGTCACCATCACGTAGTGCTGGCAGTTAACCCGGATGGCTGCCAGCTTGGGCTGCGCGCAAATGCGAACGGCGTTGATCTCAATCGTAATTTCCCCGCCGCCAACTGGAAAGCCGGTGAAACGGTGTATCGCTGGAACAGTGCGGCTGAGGCTCGTGATGTCGTGCTGCTGACCGGTGACGCACCTGGTTCAGAACCGGAAACGCAGGCGCTCTGCCAGCTTATCCATCGAATTCATCCGGCGTGGGTCGTAACATTCCACGATCCGCTGGCCTGTGTGGAAGATCCACGCAAAAGCGCGCTGGGGAAATGGCTGGCGGATGGATTTTCCCTGCCGCTGGTCACCAGCGTTGGTTACGAAACGCCGGGCTCGTTTGGCAGCTGGTGTGCAGATATCAATTTGCACTGTATTACCGTTGAATTCCCGCCGATCTCCTCTGATGAAGCCAGCGAGAAATACCTTGCGGCAATGACATCGCTCCTGCACTGGGATCCTCAAAGATGAAGCTTACCGGTGCTAAAATTCAGCGCCGGTTCAACATCCACCGCCAGCCAGGTCGGGCCATCAAGATCGGCAAAACGCACCTTGCTGGCAAGCGGCAGCGCCGCCGCGATGGCGCGCGACGTACAGATCATACAGCCAAGCATCAGCGTAAATCCTTGTTGAGACGCCTCATGTGCCAGCGCCAACGCTTCGGTTAATCCGCCGGTTTTATCCAGCTTGATATTCACCATTTCATAGCGCCCATGCAGATGAGCCAGACTTTCGCGGGTGTGGCAACTTTCATCCGCGCAAATCGGCAAGGGATGAATAAAATTTGCCAGCGCATCGTCCTCGTCGGCTGGCAGCGGCTGTTCCAGCATGGCAACACCGAGATCCGCCAGTAACTGGCATCGTGCGGCAAGCCCTTCACTGTGCCAGGCCTCATTGGCATCCACAATTAATGTCGCTTCGGGCGCGGCAGCGCGAATTGCCACCAGCCTTTCACTGATCAAATGGTCATCCAGCTTAATTTTCAGCAGTTGTGCGCCCTTTTCACTGAGCGCGGCGGCGCTGGCCGCCATCTGTTCAGGTGTACCAATCACCACCGTTTGTGCGGTAACAATGGTTTGCGGCAAACTGACGCCTGCGGATTGAGCCAGCGTGATAGCCGCTTTGCGCGCTTGCAGATCCCACAAGGCGCAGTCAACCGCGTTTCGCGCAGCGCCTGGCGGCAGGAGGGTTTGCAACTCTTCACGCGTCAGGCGGTTTTCCAGTTGCGGCACAATCGTCATAATTTGCGCCACGACAGAGGCCTCACTTTCACCATAACGCGGGTACGGCGTACATTCACCGGCGGCTTTTACACCATCCTCTTCCAGCTCGACCACCACCACGCGCGCTTCGTTGCGCGCGCCGCGCGAAATCACAAATGGCGTATGCAGCGGCCAGGTTTCCTCATACACTTTGACGGTTCTCATTCCTCACTCCTCTGCCGCAGGTCTAAACCAGTATAGATATGAAAATTGGTTTGCCGTGCTCTTCGCGGATGGCATAAACTAGCGCCGACGTTAACTATATGTAAACAGGAAGATATTATGTCACAACTCGTTCATTTTCAGGGCAACCCGGTTCCCGTTGCAGGCGCTATCCCGCAGGCTGGCGCAAAAGCTAAGCCGTTTACGCTCGTGGCTAAGGATCTGTCTGACGTCGCACTGAGCCAGTTCGCTGGCAAACGTAAAGTGCTGAACATTTTCCCAAGTATCGATACCGGCGTTTGCGCGGCTTCTGTGCGTAAATTTAACCAGTTAGCAACTGAGATGAACAACACCGTGGTGCTGTGCATTTCTGCTGACCTGCCGTTTGCCCAATCCCGTTTTTGCGGTGCTGAAGGTCTGAGCAATGTCATTACCCTTTCGACGCTGCGCAGTGCTGACTTCCTCGAAAATTACGGTGTTGGCATCTCTGATGGCGCGCTGAAAGGCCTTGCAGCGCGTGCTGTGGTGGTTATTGATGAAAACGACACCGTTGTTTTCAGCCAACTGGTGAATGAGATCACCAACGAGCCGGATTACACCGCCGCGCTGGACGTGCTGAAAGGTTAATTAACCTTCCGCCCACAAAAAAGCCTCCGCAATGGAGGCTTTTTCTTTTCTACTCGTCGCCCTTCTTCTGGCTCAAGCCATATTCCCGCAGTTTATTGGCAATCGCGGTATGCGAAACGCCGAGCCGCTTCGCCAGTTTGCGCGTGCTGGGATAGTTACGATAAAGCTGGATCAGCACCGAGCGCTCAAAACGGCTGGTGATCTCATCCAGCGAGCCCTCCATGGCATCTTCGCCCACCGGCACGGTAGCGGCGTCATAATCCGGCAGTTGAATATCCTGGGCGCGCAGCTCGTAGCCTTCCAGCTGCGTTAACGCCCGGTAAATGGCATTTTTCAACTGGCGCACATTACCCGGCCAGCCATAGCGGTTGAGCAATTGATGCACATCCTGCGACAATTTTGGTCGTGGAACGCCCTGTTCGTCGGCAAAACGGGCCACAAAAAGCTCAGTCAGCGGCATGATATCCTGAGGACGATCGCGCAGCGGCGGTAAGTTCAGCGTCAGCACATTCAGGCGATAGTAGAGATCTTCCCGGAACAGCCCTTTTTGCACCAGCTCAACCAGGTTGCGCTGTGTTGCGCAGATCACCCGCACATCGACATGCACTTCATGGTCTTCGCCGACACGCCGGAAGGTACCGTCGTTAAGAAAACGCAGCAGCTTCACCTGCATACGCGGCGACATTTCGCCAATCTCATCAAGCAACACCGAGCCGCCGTTCGCCTGCTCGAAAAAGCCCTTTTTTCCTTCCGGTGCGTGACCAAACAACTCACTTTCAACGGACTCTTCCGGGATGGACGCGCAATTGAGCGCCAGATAAGGTTTCGCTGCGCGTGGGCTGGCAAGATGGCAGGCATGCGCCAGCAAATCTTTACCGGTGCCGGTATCGCCGGTTATCAGCAGCGGTGCGGTAAGCATCGCCAGTTTCCGCGCCTGTTCCACCACCTGACGCATTTTCTGGCTCACGGCAACAATCTGACTGAACGCGCTCACATCCTGTTGGCTCAGGTTTTGTAACTGGCGCCCCATGCGAATGGTCGAACGCAGCATCACCACCGCACCAGTCAACACCGGTTCGCCGGTTTCACCTTCCAGGTGCACTGGCGTTATCTCCATCAGGAAATTTTGCCCGGCGATAACAACGTGCTCGTTATGCGAATTTTGCGGGTTACCATCAAGCCAGCGCTGGAAATTAAACCCGCAATCAGCTGTACCGCGTTGTGATTGCGGAGTTTATCGGCATCGAGAGCAAAAAGCTGGCAACTGGCCGGGTTCGCCAGTTCCACTTTGCTTTTCATATCCAGCGACAATACCGGTTCTGGCAGCGCTTCAAGTAGCGCGCTCATCGCGCGGTGTTCGCGCTCGGATGGCATCCACAGCACGGTACGAACATCTGTCACGCCGGGGATGCGGCGAATTTCAGCCATCAGGCTACTAAAGGTGTTAAATTCGAGCGCGGCGAAATTCAGGTAGATCCGCCCGACAGGGTCAATTTCTATCCCGCGCAAGTCGATACCGCGCAGCACCAGTAAATCCAGTAATTCGCGAGTCAGACCAAGCCGGTCTTCACAAAAAACTTCAAGACGCATGGGAGTTCGCCCTTATTCATTCACGTAATGAAAGGATGATAAGCCAGTTCGCGGTTGGCAGGAAGATATCTGTCAACAAATATTGACAGTATGCGGAGAAAAGCGGCACTGCAGCGTAAAGGTAAGCGCGCAGCGCCGATTTTTTAGCCGGTGGGTCGTTTCTGTAGCGTCTCTTTTAACTGGCTAATCAACTGGCGACGAAAATCACCAAGGCGCGGTTTATCATCGTCAAACCACGGCAGCGGACGACACAGTTCCATCGCTTTAATACCGAGGCGCGCCGTCAACAACCCGGCGCCAATCCCCTGCGCGGCACGCGCAGAAAGCCGGGCCGCCAAATCCTGCGATACCCAGTCCATGCCAATTTCACGCACCAGTTCACTGGCACCCGCGAAGGCGATATTCAGCAGCACCAGGCGGAACAAACGCAGGCGGCTGTAGTAGCCGAGTTCAATGCCGTACAGCGTGGCGATACGGTTGATGAGTCGCAGATTACGCCAGGCGATAAAAGCCATATCGACCATCGCCAGCGGGCTGACGGCGATCATCAGCGCGGATTCCGCCGCCGAGCGGCTGATTTCACGCCGTGCCTGCGTATCCAGCACGGGCTGAACCAGATGCGCATACAGACTGACAATTTCACGATCGTTGTGCGTTTCGTGGATCGCCGCATACCAGCGCTGTAGCGCCGGATGCGCCTGGTCGATACCTGCCTGTCGTGCCAGCTTTTCGCAAAAAGCCCGCCCTTTTCCGGTCGCGTGGCTGTGCAATAAATCGCGCGCTTCATCACGTTCCTGCGCGCGCTGGCGCAAACGCCAAAGCCGTCGCCATTCGCTGGCGACCGAACCGACACCCGCGCCAACGATCAACGCACCGGCGGCACAGCCGCCCAGGGCAACCCAGTCCTGAGTCTGCCAGGCATTCATTGCCCACTGCACACCTTGCCCGACCACGCTTACGCCAAACAGCGTCAACCCGGCGGTCACCATTTTGCGCCACAGGCTGCGTTTTGGGCGCAGCGCAGCCTCGACTACCGCCTCGGCTTGCCCCTCTTCCGGCAGTTCATCAACCAGGGCGGGAGCAAAGTTTTCCGCTTGCTTATCATTAAAAGTCTGCGCACGTTTAAACTGCGCACTGCTTTCCGCTTCCAGCGGGCCTGCGAAATCGATTCTCGGTTTTAGCGGCTCGGTCATCGCAATTTATCTCCAATCAAAAACTCCAGCGCCGCATCCAGGCGGATATGCGGCAGCGGCGTATCGACATCCATCGCTGGCGGGCGAAACGCCTCAAAATTAAACCCTTGCTTATCCCAGAACGCCTGCCCCGGCAACCGCGCAGGCACTTCACCAGGGTAGACGGTTAGCGGCGCGCCATCGCTCAGACGATGCCCGCGCAGCGCCGGGATCTTTTCGCCATTCACATCAATGATGCCGCTTTGCGTCGCCTGCACAGAAGCCAGCCCCAGACAATCCATACTGATGCCTTCAAACGCCGCGTTTTGCCAGGCGTCCTGAATAAGCTGCTGCAACAACGACACCATATTGGCGTGCTGATCGACGGTAATATGATCGGCTTTGGTGGCGGCAAATAAGAGTTTGTCAATAACCGGTGCAAACAGGCGGCGAAACAGCGTGCGCTGACCGTAGTGAAAACTTTGCATCAGTTGTGTGAGCGCAAGCCGCATATCGTTAAACGCTTGTGGCCCGTTATTCAGCGGTTGCAGGCAATCAACCAGCACAATCTGGCGATCAAACTTGAGGAAATGGTGTTTATAGAAACCTTTGACGACATGCTCGCAATAGTAGTTGTAACGTTCACGCAGCATTCCGGCGTTGGTATGTTTACCGGCCTGCGCCAGTTTCGCTTCTCCGGTGCCGTCAACGTCCGGCCACGGGAAGAATTGCAGCGCCGGCGCGCCTGCCATATCACCAGGCAGAACAAAACGGCCTGGCTGAATAAAGTGCAGACCTTCGCGTTTGCACTGATGTAAATAGTCCGTCCACGCCGTTGCAATTTCTGCCAACCGGTTTTCATCTGCGGGTGCCAGCGGATCAAGCCCCGCGCACAGGGCGCGCCATTGCGCCGACCACGCCTGACGCTGCCCTTGCAACAAGCCGGTCATTTGCCGCGACCAGCTCAGGTAATCCTGTGCCAGCATCGGTAAATCCAGCAGCCATTCGCCGGGATAGTCGACAATTTCAAGGTAAAGCGTGGAGGTTTCTTTGAAATGGCGAAGCAGCGAATCGTTAGAGCGAAAGCGCAGCGCAAGGCGGATTTCACTGACGCCGCGCGTCGGCGTCGGCCAGACCGGCGGCGATCCATACAACTGCGCCAGCCCTTCGTCGTAGGTAAAACGGGGAATACCAAAATCACGCTGCGGCACGCGTTTTACACCAAGCAGTCGCTCTTCACGCACGGCGCTTAGCAGCGGCAGACGTGAACCTGCGTGAATATTCAGTAATTGATTAACCAGTGCGGTAATAAATGCGGTTTTGCCACTGCGGCTCAGGCCGGTCACCGCCAGACGCAAATGCCTGTCCATTCCGCGGTTAACCAGCGCATTCAATTCGTTACGAAATCGATCCATCGCCATTGCGTTTTGCCTTAGAGCTTTAGCCGTAATTCCTTATTTTATCTCGTTTTGCGACATGAAGCGGCGAGAAAATTTATTCGCAGCTCGCTTCAGCAGCGGCTCCAGCGCGAACGCCAGGAGCAGCTTCACCGGGCGTCGGGCGACGGATTTGACCGCCCAGCCCGCAACACCTGCCGGGCCGAAGCGCAGCGCGCTCAGCAACGCCAGCTTACCGACAATCTGTAAACCGGGTTTGACGTTGCGGTGAATCTGTTGCCAGCGTTGATTCATATTTTTCTCCTACAACTGACGGAAACGGCTGCGCAGCGAAAACGTATCTGAAGTGACATAACGTTCCATCTGGCGCAAACGGGTTTCTCCCGCAGCGAGCTGGGCGTCTACCGCGTCCAGCAATTCGCTGCTGCTCGGTACATTTTCGCTCTCGGCATAATTGTCCGGCAGCGGATCCAGCACAAAAAACAGTACGATGTACGCTGCCACGACAAAGAAAAACAGCCCGAAAAACATCGCCAGAATGGCAAGAATACGCACGACTTTGACGCGAATATCCAGATACTGCGCGATGCCCGCACAAACACCACCGATTTTTCCGCGCTGCGGGATGCGCCATAATTTTTTGTTAAGATCGAGGGTTGCCATTAGCGGTCTCTCCAGTTCGGGTGCTCAGCATCAAGAATATCTTCCAGCGCCTGAATACGTTCGCGCATCCTCGTGGCCTCTTCGGAAAGCTGGAGTAAGCGTTGCTGCTCGTTCTGGTTAAGTTCGCCGCGCGAAGTGCGATTGTTGTAATGCAGCCATAACCAGACCGGCAACACAAACAGGATGAAAAGTGTCAGGGGTATAGCCAGAAACAGCGTGCTCATGTGTACTCCTTACAGCGGATGAGGAGCGGCATCTTCTGATGCCGCCGTTATTATTATTCGTTGTCTTGTTTCATTTTTGCTTTCAACTGCGCCAGTTGCTCGCTGATTTCGTCATCGGCACGCAGTTCTGCAAATTGCTGATCCAGCGATTTTTGCTTACCAAAACCGTGGCTTTCCGCTTCAGCTTCCATCTGGTCGATACGACGTTCGAACGATTCAAAGCGCGCCATCGCTTCATCCAGTTTGCCGCTGTCGAGCTGACGACGGACATCGCGCGATGAGTTGGCCGCCTGATGGCGTAACGTTAATGCCTGCTGGCGGGCCCGGGTTTCGCTGAGTTTATTTTCCAGCTCGCCGATCTCTTTTTTCATCCGCGTCAGGCTTTCATCCACCAGCGTCACTTCCTGCTCAAGCGTTTCAATCAGCGCGGTGAGTTTTTGCTTTTCAATCAGCGCCGCACGAGCCAGATCGTCTTTATCTTTGCGCAGCGCCAGCTCGGCTTTCTCCTGCCACTCGGCCTGCTGCGCGCTCGCTTGTTCAATGCGACGCGTCAGCTGTTTTTTCTCCGCCAGCGCACGCGCTGAAGTTGAACGAACTTCCACCAGCGTATCTTCCATCTCCTGGATCATCAGGCGCACCAGCTTTTGCGGATCTTCAGCTTTTTCCAGCAGTGAATTGATGTTGGCGTTCACGATGTCGGCAAAACGAGAAAAAATACCCATAATCTGTTCCTCTTGATTTCTGTAATCGGGCTCAGCCCTGCTGCTGGACTATTACAAACTCCATGCCAAGTTTTTATCCCTTTGAATATAAAGCAGATGAATAGTTTTACCGCAACGATAACTTAGGCTAGAGTAGTTAATATCACTAACTAGTGGCGAATTTCATCATGTCGGAACAAAAGGATAACTTGCTCGGCGAGGCCAACAGCTTTATTGAGGTGCTGGAACAGGTTTCGCGCCTCGCGCCGATCGATAAGCCGGTGCTGATCATCGGCGAGCGCGGTACCGGTAAAGAGCTGATTGCAAACCGTTTGCACTTTCTCTCTTCACGCTGGCAAGGACCGTTCATTTCGCTCAATTGCGCAGCGCTGAATGAAAACCTGCTGGATAGCGAACTTTTCGGCCATGAAGCGGGCGCGTTTACTGGCGCACAAAAACGCCATCCCGGCCGGTTTGAACGTGCCGATGGCGGGACGCTGTTTCTTGATGAACTGGCCACAGCGCCAATGCTGGTGCAGGAAAAGTTGCTGCGAGTGATTGAATATGGCGAGCTGGAGCGCGTCGGCGGAAGCCAGCCGCTACAGGTCAATGTGCGGCTGGTTTGCGCCACTAACGCCGATCTGCCGCAAATGGTACAGGACGGTACATTTCGAGCAGATTTGCTCGACCGGCTGGCCTTTGATGTCGTGCTCCTGCCGCCGCTGCGCCAGCGCCAGAGCGATATCATGCTGATGGCGGATCACTTCGCGATCCAGATGTGTCGGGAACTGAAATTGCCGCTCTTCCCTGGCTTTACCGATCACGCGCGCGACGTGCTAATGGGCTATTCATGGCCGGGCAATATCCGCGAACTTAAAAACGTGGTGGAGCGCTCGGTTTACCGCCATGGCAGCATCGATACGCCACTTGATGACATCATCCTTGATCCTTTCAATCGTGATATCACTCCCCAACAACAAACCGGACAGGAAGCAGTTGACTTGCCAGCGTTGCCGCTGGATTTACGCAAATTCCAGTTCGATCAAGAAAAAGCACTTCTGCAAACCAGCCTGCAACAGGCGAAATTTAACCAGAAACGCGCGGCAGAGTTACTCGGGCTCACTTACCACCAACTGCGCGCGCTGCTTAAAAAGCACCAAATCAGCTGAAATCGCTGACAATAACAGCAGTCGTAAGCAGACATTTGTACGAAGCCATGGCAAGTGCGATACACTTTGCACATGAATTTAAAATCGTTGAAAAAATCATGCGTCTGGTTTTCTCTTCCCTGCTATTGACCGCAAGCCTGGCGGCAGGTTTTGCGCAAGCGGCGACACCGCTTTCTGAGCAAGCGGATATTCGCGACAGCGGCTTTGTCTATTGTGTCAATGGCCAGGTCGATACTTTTAACCCGCAAAAAGTCAGCAGCGGCCTGATTGTCGATACGCTGGCAGCGCAGCTTTATGATCGCCTGCTGGATGTCGATCCTTATACTTACCGACTGGTTCCGGAGCTGGCGGAAAGCTGGGAAGTGCTCGATAACGGTGCGACCTACCGCTTTCGCCTGCGCGACGGTGTGGCTTTCCAAAAGACAGCCTGGTTTACGCCGCACCGCGCGCTGAACGCCGATGATGTGGTCTTCACCTTCCAGCGCATCTTCTCGCGCAATCATCCATGGCATAACGTCAACGGCGGTAACTTTCCCTATTTCGACAGCTTGCAGTTTGCCGATTCTGTCGACAGCGTGCGTAAGCTGGATAACCGCACGGTTGAATTCCGCCTGAAAAAACCGGATGCCTCTTTTTTATGGCATCTGGCGACACACTATGCTTCGGTGATGTCGGCGGAATACGCCGCCCAGTTAGAGAAAAGCGATCGCCAGGAGTTGCTTGACCGACAACCGGTCGGCACCGGGCCTTATCAACTGGATGAATACCGTGCCGGGCAATATATTCGGTTACAACGTCACGAAAAGTTCTGGCGTGGTAACCCATTGATGCAACAAGTGGTGGTCGATCTTGGTTCCGGCGGCACCGGGCGCTTGTCGAAGTTGTTAACCGGTGAGTGCGATGTACTCGCCTGGCCTGCCGCCAGTCAGTTGACGATTTTGCGTGATGACCCGCGTTTGCGGCTCACGTTGCGCCCGGGCATGAACATTGCCTATCTGGCGTTTAATACCAACAAACCACCATTGAATAACCCGGAAGTGCGCCATGCACTGGCGCTGGCCATTAATAATCAGCGTCTGATGCAGTCGATTTACTACGGAACCGCTGAAACCGCCGCCTCGATACTGCCGCGTGCCTCCTGGGCTTATGACAACGAAGCGAAGATCACCGAGTATGATCCGGCGCAGGCCCGCGAACGCCTGAAAGCGCTGGGGCTGGAAAATTTGACGCTGCAATTATGGGTACCGACCAGTTCACAGGCGTGGAACCCAAGCCCGTTGAAAACCGCTGAGCTGATCCAGGCCGATATGGCGCAGGTTGGCGTTAAAGTGGTGATCGTCCCGGTCGAAGGCCGTTTCCAGGAAGCGCGACTGATGGATATGAATCATGATTTAACTCTTGCCGGCTGGGCAACGGACAGTAACGATCCGGACAGTTTTTTCCGCCCGATGCTCAGTTGCGCGGCAATTAACTCACAGACCAATTTCGCCCACTGGTGCAACCGCGAGTTCGACGAGGTGTTACAAAAAGCGCTGGCTTCACAGCAACTTGCCGCCCGTATTGATGATTATGACGAGGCTCAGCAAATACTGGCGCGTGAATTACCGGTGCTGCCGCTGGCGTCTTCCCTGCGTTTGCAGGCGTATCGCTATGACATTAAAGGCCTGGTGCTGAGCCCGTTTGGTAGTGCCTCTTTTGCTGGTGTTTCGCGGGAAAAACAAGAGGTTTCGCCACCATGATTATCTTTACCCTGCGCCGCCTGTTATTGCTGCTGGTCACGCTTTTTTTACTGACATTCGTCGGCTTTAGCCTGAGCTATTTTACGCCCCACGCCCCGCTTCAGGGCGCGTCGCTGTGGAATGCCTGGGTGTTCTGGTTTAACGGTTTGCTGCACTGGGATTTTGGTGTTTCCAGTATTAACGGTCAGTTGATTTCAGAACAGCTTAAAGAGGTGTTTCCAGCCACCATGGAGCTGTGCCTGCTGGCGTTTGGCTCCGCATTATTGGTAGGCATTCCGGTCGGGATGCTGGCCGGTGTGATGCGCGGCAAGTGGCAGGATAAAATGATCAGCGCCTTTGCGCTGCTGGGCTTCTCCATCCCGGTGTTCTGGCTGGCGCTGCTCTTAACCCTGTTTTTCTCGCTGAATTTAGGCTGGCTACCGGTGTCGGGTCGTTTTGACCTGCTATACGAAGTCAAAACCGTGACCGGTTTTTCGCTGATTGATGCCTGGCTCTCCGATTCGCCGTGGCGCGAAGAGATGATTATCAGCGCGTTACGTCATGTGGTGTTGCCGGTATTAACGCTGGCGGTGGCACCGACCACCGAAGTTATTCGCCTGATGCGCATCAGCACCATCGACGTGTTTGATAAAAACTACATCAAAGCGGCAGCGACGCGCGGTCTTTCGCGGCTAACGATTCTGCGCCGCCATGTTTTGCACAACGCCCTGCCGCCGGTGATCCCGCGCCTCGGCCTGCAATTTTCGACCATGCTGACGCTGGCGATGATCACCGAAATGGTGTTTAGCTGGCCAGGGCTAGGACGCTGGTTGATTAATGCGATTCGCCAGCAGGACTACGCGGCGATTTCCGCAGGCGTCATGGTGGTAGGCTCACTGGTGATTATTGTGAACGTGCTGTCCGATATCCTCGGTGCACTGGCTAATCCGTTGAAACATAAGGAATGGTATGCCTTACGATAGCATCTCTAAATCATGCAATTAAATCATTAAATATCAACCAGATAATAAATATTTATTCTGGTTTTTATTGGTTTTAGTACGCACCGATATACACATTTTTTTCGTAAGCTCCGGCAGTTTGTGTTTTGACAATGGCTGTCGGAGCTACCAACTACCCCTCACATCCCTGCTCCAGCTATTCTCTTATAGTTCCTATGCAGGAAATATCCGGCGTTGTCGGCATATCGACGGCCTCCAGTTCGTCCAGATAATCAAGCCACAGATTGTCCTGAACCCGCTCATCTCCCTTTAGACGCCCAATCACTGCTTTCCCTGGCCACTGTTTACTGTTCATGTAGGCATTAGCTTGGTCGATTCGGTTCTGCTTTTCAACATTTGCGGCCGCCAGTAATTCTTCATGGGTTGGCAGTGAGAATGTCTCCCCAGTGACCCTGACCCGAAATCCTGTGCCATTCAGAAACAGAATGCCGGCATGATCTACACTCCCTGAACGGAGGTGGTGCCGATGAAAAAATCACGATTCACCGAAGAGCAGATTGTCTTTGCCCTGAAGCAGGCCGAACTGGGGACATCCGTGCCGGAGGTCTGCCGCAAGCTGGGCATTTCCGATGCCACGTTTTATACATGGCGCAAGAAATACGGCGGGATTTCGCCCTCAGAACTGAAGCACATGCGTCAGCTGGAAGAGGAAAACCTGCGGCTGAAGAAACTGGTGGCCGATCTGAGCCTCGACAAGGCCATGCTGCAGGATGTGCTGGCAAAAAAGACCTGACGCTGGCACGGCTGCGTGAATGGGGCCGGGAGCTGCAGGCGCGTTACGGGGCCAGCGAACGGCAGGTCTGTTTTGCGCTGCAGGTCAGCCGCAGTTCGTTCCGTTACCGCTCTGTGGCGGCCGATGACAGTGCGCTGCGCCTGCGTATCCGCGAGATCACGGAAACCCGCGTGCATTACGGTTACCGGCGGGTTCACATCCTGCTCAGGCGGGAGGGCTGGCGGGATAACCATAAACGCATTTACCGTCTCTACAGCGAGCAGGGCCTGTCCCTGCGTCTCAAACGTCCCCACCGCAATAAATCGGCACAGCGGCGACAGCCACAGCCTCAGGGGCGGTATCCGAACCATGTCTGGGGCATGGACTTTGTCTCCGATGCGCTGTTTGACGGAAGGCGGTTACGCCTGCTGACGATAATTGATTTGTTCACACGTGAATGCCTGGGGATCTGTGTGGGCCAGAATCTGCGCTCAACGGAAGTGGCGGAGATGCTGAACAGTATTGCACTCAGACGCCCCTTACCACAGTTGCTGAAAACCGATAACGGGTCTGAATTTGCAGGAAAGATGCTGGACAAGTGGGTGTATGAACGGGGGATCCGTATCGACTTTTCCCGGCCGGGAACACCGACAGACAATGCCACGGTGGAGTCGTTCAACGGCCAGCTGCGCCAGGAGTGCCTGAACGAGAACGGGTTCATGTCCCTGGAGGATGCGCGGTGCAAAATCGAGGCCTGGCGCATACACTATAACCAGAGGCGTCCCCATTCTGCACTGGGCTGGATGACGCCATCTGAATTCGCTGAGAAGTCTGCAGGTTGCCAGAATATGCAGCCAGACTTAAGCCGGTTATTCCTGATTACGGCTGGATCATATTCGGGGTCAGGGTCACGATGCAGCTTAATGAGCTATACTGATCTTCAACAAATAATCAACAACTATTAATATATCCTATACACTGACAATTGTGATAAAGTGCATCAAGTAAATCCATATGCAAAAAAGTAGGGCAAAAAAAAGTAATGAGTCTCAATACCTTACAATCAACCGACAATATAAAAACAATGAATAAATACATCAATATTTTACTTGATGCATGTTTTTTATTTATATTTTCTTTACTATTAAACACAACGCTAATTAAACCCGAACTCGGGCTATCACATTTTTCCACGCGACATGAATTAATTCGCTTTGGTTGGTTGGCAAGTCCAGTATTATTTATATATATCACACTTCGCTTACTCAGAAGTTCTGCGATTTTTTCCGGTTATCTAACCATCAGTATAATACTTCTGCTGGATCACATTAATACAGAAAAAACGACACTTACGGGCGAGCCAATTTCATTTAACGACCTCGCCTCAGTAAATAATTTAAGCGTTGCTACTAAATACATAACGTCAAACAGCACTCTATTGTTTTTATCCTTTATCATTCTCGGCATCTTATGTTTTTTTATTGGTAAAAAATCCTCCACAACAAAAAAACACTATGCACTATTGATTGTTTCTTTTTTAATAACAACCCCACTAACTTTCTCCCCTTACGTTAATAATATTTTTGGCGACACAAGTTACATCACTCAAAAAGTTAACTTACTGTTTGTGAAGTATAATATTGCTTATCATCAATGGGACTGGAAATCTAACGTCATCACTCACGGTTTACCTATACACCTCGTGCAGACCAGTGTGCGGGAATCGATACCGTCTTTTTCGGAAAATAATCGAGAAACATATTCAACTTATAAAGCGAATGCAATTTCAGCCTTACATAGACCGAGGACTATTGTTTATATCCTGTGCGAGTCATGCTGGTACGACAGCAACAATTTCAAAACCGAATTTCAGCCACTAATCAATGCCGGATTCAAGGCCTTCCGCGCTACTTCACCGGTTTATGGCGGCGGCACTGCTAACGCTGAATTTGAAATGCTGACCGGCCTGCCAAGCAATTCAGGCGTACTCTCTGGTATTATCTATCAGGAATATTCCAGTCTGCTTAAGAACAATGCAGACACTCTACCAAGTAACCTGCAACACCAAGGGGCTCGATCAGTAGCAGTCCATAACTTTGCACGTGCTTTTTGGCACAGGGATATAGTGTATCAGAAATTTGGCTTTGATAAATTTATAGCGCTCCCTGATATGGGTGAACTTCCATCTGAATATGCAGTGCAAAGAAAGCCATGGCAATGGCAACCTGACGATTTTTTACTTTACCGTTCTGTATTGAACGAAATCAGCAACAATAATGACAAACCTCATTTCTTTCATCTTGTTACCATGTCAACCCATGGACCGAGTGACTTCGATAATGATTTTGGCGAGAAAGCCTATGCATTCAAAGTCCGTGAATCGATGTCCCGAATGATTGACTTTACCGAGAAACTGGCAAGTTTAGATCCTAATGCCCTCGTTGTTGTGTATGGTGACCATAAGCCAGCAATGAACCGTTACTTTTACGAAAACAAAGTTTTCCCCGCAAACTATTATATAAAAAAAGGGGTTAAAGATACTGATTTTTTCTTTAATAAAAATGTCACAGCAAAAGAATACGGTGATGTCCCTGTGTTTATTAAAAATAATGATGAGGAAAGTCTCAACAAACTTATTGCCGAAGCGAATGGAAAACCTTTCTTTTGCTTATCCGCCATCATTGATAAATATTTCATTCACTCAGGCTTGCCTGCCTTTAACTATAATATTGAGCATGGGTGCTTAGCACCACAAGACTATAATTACCAGAACATGATAAAAATAACGCCCTCATGGATTTATGCGCTATCGCTATTTTCATAAGGTTACATTGCAAACTTGAGTCTAAATTGATGACCTCGGTCAAGACCGTGCATCAGTTTAGACTGATGCTTACGCTCTGCTGCAGATTTAGCCCTTATGCAGCCTCCCGCTGGCGGCACACCTCCGGCAAGCTTGCGCGCACCAGCACCCAGCGAATGACAATCCACGCCAGACCGCGAATCGCTTTCTCTATTGGCTTTGCGCCTTTTACTCTTGAGAAGTGGCGACAGTCCGGAGAGAACCAGGCCAGACCGACGCGGCGGCCGACGGTCGCAATTTTTGGTCGAACGGCGTAGACGGACTCGCAGTAGTGCAAACGGGTGGTTTGTCGTGTGCATCGCCACAGCATTCGCATCGTGGTTGATGGCAATGTCCACGCTACGGTCGGTAATCAAGGCTTCATTGACAGTGATTGCATCGATTTTTTTCTGCTTTTCCAGCGCGGCCTGCCGTCGGGTGGCAACCCCTTCCGTCAGCCACTATCGGTATTACTGCCTGCGCTCTCTTGCCTGAGATAAGGATACGGTCGGATAATCGCCAATCATCAGCTGCACAGCTTTGCCGTCCCATCTGTAGCGATAAAAGAATGTTATACTGCCGCTCATGGGCAGCCTGACGTTCAGGTCATGAGAGTCTGAAACAATTTCGATTTTGTCTCTTTCCTTGCCAAGAGTTTTCTTAACCGGGTATCAGTAAACATATGTACATTCCGAAGTTCATATACACATAAGTGTACACATTATCTGTAAATTGAGAACCATCGAAGTTACCTGGATTAAACAGTTTAAAGCAGAGATGCGCGGCCAGGCCGCGCAGATAGCGGAAGCCTTAGAAAAACATAAAACATGTTCAACCAACATAAAACGGATTCATATGCCTTACGATAGCGTCTACAGCGAAAAACGCCCGCCTGGCGCGCTGCGAACCGCGTGGCGCAAATTTTATGGCGATACCACCGCGATGATCGGCCTGTATGGCTGCGGCGCGCTACTGCTGCTGTGTATTTTCGGTCACTGGTTTGCCCCCTACGGCATTGACCAGCAATTCCTCGGTTATCAGTTGCTGCCGCCCTCCTGGTCGCGCTATGGCGATGTTTCGTTTTTCCTCGGCACAGATGACTTAGGGCGCGATGTATTAAGCCGTTTGCTGAGTGGCGCAGCGCCAACCGTTGGCGGCGCCTTTGTCGTTACGCTGGCGGCAACGCTTTGCGGGCTGGCGCTTGGCGTTTTCGCTGGTTGCACCCACGGCCTGCGCTCGGCGGTGCTGAACCATATTCTCGACACGCTGCTGTCGCTCCCGACACTGCTGCTGGCGATTATTGTGGTGGCGTTTGCCGGTCCGCATCTCTCCCACGCGATGTTTGCCGTCTGGCTGGCGCTGCTGCCGCGCATGGTGCGTTCGGTTTACAGCATGGTGCATGACGAGCTGGAAAAAGAGTATGTGGTCGCCGCGCGACTCGATGGCGCTTCGACCATGAATATTCTCTGGTTTGCCGTGCTGCCGAACATTACCGCAGGTATGGTGACAGAAATTACCCGCGCGCTGTCGATGGCGATCCTCGATATCGCGGCACTCGGTTTTCTCGACCTGGGCGCGCAACTCCCCTCTCCGGAATGGGGTGCCATGCTCGGTGACGCACTGGAACTGATTTATGTTGCGCCGTGGACGGTAATGCTGCCGGGCGCGGCAATTATGGTGAGCGTGTTGCTGGTTAATATTCTTGGCGACGGTATTCGCCGCGCGATCACGGCGGGGGTCGAATAATGCCGCTTCTTGATATTCGTAATCTGACCATTGAGGTGAAAACCGGTGAAGACTGGGTAAAAGCAGTCGATCGCGTTAGCCTGACGCTGGCAGAAGGTGAAATTCGCGGGCTGGTTGGCGAGTCTGGCTCCGGCAAAAGTCTGATTGCTAAAGCGATCTGCGGCGTTACCAAAGACAACTGGCGCGTCACCGCAGACCGTATGCGCTTTGATGATATCGATCTGCTGCGGCTCTCCGCACGCGAGCGGCGCAAGCTGATGGGCCACAACGTATCAATGATTTTTCAGGAACCGCAATCCTGTCTCGATCCGTCTGAGCGTGTTGGCAAACAACTGATGCAGAACATCCCTGGCTGGACGTGGAAAGGTAGCCTGTGGCAGCGTTTTGGCTGGCGAAAACGCCGTGCGATTGAGCTGCTACACCGTGTTGGCATTAAAGATCATAAAGATGCGATGCGCAGCTTCCCATATGAGCTGACCGAGGGCGAATGCCAGAAAGTGATGATTGCCATCGCGCTGGCCAACCAGCCGCGGTTGCTGATTGCCGATGAGCCGACAAACGCGATGGAACCGACCACCCAGGCGCAAATTTTTCGCCTGCTCGACAGGCTTAATCAGAATAACAACACCACCATTATGTTGATCAGCCATGATTTGCAGATGCTGAGCAAATGGGCCGATCGCATCAATGTGATGTATTGCGGCCAGACCGTAGAGACCGCGCCGAGCGAAGAGTTGATCGCGACGCCCCATCACCCCTATACACAGGCGTTGATTCGCGCGATCCCGGATTTCGGCAGCGCGATGCCGCATAAAAGCCGCCTGAATACGATGCCTGGCGCAATTCCACTGCTGGAGCAGTTGCCGATCGGCTGCCGCCTGGGGCCTCGTTGCCCTTACGCCCAACGTAAATGTGTGGAAACGCCGCGGTTAGCCGGTGCAAGAAATCATCTCTTCGCCTGCCATTTCCCGCTGAATATGGAGAGTGAGTGAGATGGTCGAAACCTTGCTTGAAGTGCGCAATCTGAGCAAAACCTTCCGTTATCGCACCGGCTGGTTCCGCCGCCAGACCGTTGAAGCGGTTAAACCGCTGAGCTTTACTCTGCGGGAAAAACAGACGCTGGCAATTATTGGTGAGAACGGTTCTGGTAAATCAACGCTGGCAAAAATGCTGGCCGGAATGGTCGAGCCTTCTTCCGGCGAACTGGTGATTGACGATAAGCCGTTGCATTACGGCGATTACACCTTTCGTAGCCAACATATTCGCATGATTTTTCAGGATCCAACCACCTCGCTTAACCCGCGTCAGCGTTTGTCGCAAATCCTCGATTTCCCGTTACGTCTGAATACGGATCTTGAGCCGGAAGTTCGTCAGAAGCGAATTCTGGAGACGCTGCGCATGGTAGGTCTGCTGCCGGATCATGTTAGTTATTACCCCTATATGCTGGCGCCTGGGCAAAAACAGCGTCTGGGGCTGGCGCGCGCATTAATCCTGCGTCCGAAGGTGATTATTGCTGACGAAGCGCTGGCATCGCTGGATATGTCGATGCGTTCGCAGTTAATTAATCTGATGCTGGAATTACAGGAAAAACAGGGTATCTCTTATATTTATGTCACCCAGCACATCGGCATGATGAAACATATCAGCGATCAGGTTTTGGTTATGCATCAGGGTGAAGTTGTTGAGCGCGGCAGCACCGCCGATGTGCTCGCCTCGCCGCTGCATGATTTAACAAAACGTTTAATTGCCGGGCATTTTGGCGAAGCGTTAACAGCCGATGCCTGGCGAAAAGACCGCTGATTCAATAGTTTCAGTGGTCGGATTAACTCATCCGGCGACTCATGATAGAATCGCCGCGTTTTAACGACGATCGCCCCACATGATGGCGCTCGCCACAACAATGAATATAAGGATTAGAGCTATGGGTTTTCTTTCCGGTAAGCGCATTCTGGTAACTGGCGTCGCCAGCAAACTGTCCATCGCATACGGCATCGCACAGGCTATGCACCGCGAAGGCGCTGAGCTGGCATTCACCTACCAGAACGACAAGCTGAAAGGCCGCGTTGAAGAGTTTGCCGCCCAGCTGGGTTCCAGCATCGTTCTGGAATGCGATGTCGCTAAAGATGAAAGCATCGACGCCCTGTTCACCGACCTGGCAAAAACCTGGCCGAAGTTTGACGGTTTCGTTCACTCCATCGGTTTCGCACCTGGCGATCAGCTGGATGGCGACTACGTGAACGCGGTAACCCGCGAAGGCTTTAAAATCGCCCACGACATCAGCTCCTACAGCTTTGTGGCGCTGGCGAAAGCCTGCCGCGAAATGCTGAACCCGGGTTCAGCGCTGCTGACGCTCTCTTATCTGGGCGCTGAACGTGCGATCCCGAACTACAACGTAATGGGTCTGGCAAAAGCTTCTCTGGAAGCAAACGTCCGCTATATGGCGAACGCGATGGGTCCGGAAGGCGTGCGTGTTAACGGTATCTCCGCCGGTCCGATCCGTACGCTGGCCGCCTCTGGCATTAAAGATTTCCGTAAAATGCTGGCACATTGCGAAGCGGTTACCCCGATTCGCCGTACTGTGACCATCGAGGACGTGGGTAACTCCGCCGCGTTCCTGTGCTCCGATCTCTCTGCCGGTATCTCCGGTGAAGTGGTTCATGTGGACGGTGGTTTCAACATCGCTGCCATGAACGAGCTGGAAATTAAATAATCCCCATCGCCCCTTCTCCTGAAGGGGCGTTTTTCGATATGCCATTCTGATATTTATTATCACCTAACAATCTTTCATCCCTCTCCTTCATTACGCCAGGATTAAGCAGCAAAAAAGATCCGGCGACAATGATATGCCGTCGTATCCGGATCGCCACTTTCAGACCAAGGAACGACCATGGAACAACGCCGGATTGAAGGCAAAAGCCACTGGTATCATGAGACCCAGTCAAGTGCCAGCCGTGCACATGCGCTACCGTTGGTTCCCGAAGCCGCCACAGTAAACGACCCTTTTCTGCTCGACCTCGCCCTGCCGGAGAAACAAAAAGCCGACCTTGAAGGCATTGTCTCACCCGCACGTAAACTCTATACCCTGTTATTTCCGCAGCGTGTAAACACCAGCCGTTTACGCACCTTCAGCGCCTATGACCGGCTCAGCACCGCCCTTACGGCGGCGCAGGTTTTCGGCGTTCAACGGTTATGCAATCACTATGCAGCGCGGCTGGCGCCGTTATCCGGTCCGGACTCGTCACGGGAGAGCAACTACCGGCTGGCGCAAATTACCCAGCATGCACGGCTGCTTGCCGCCTCTCCCTCGGTTATCGACGCACGTGCGCGGCAACAATTAGAAGACGTGGGTCTGACTTTCTATGACCTGGTGATCATCAATCAGATCATCGGCTTTGTTGTTTTTCAGGCGCGCGTTGTCGCTATTCTGCAAGCATCGCTCGGCCAACCGGTGCGGTTTATACCCGGCATGGAAACCCAGCAAGAAGCGGACGCCGCACTTTTTAGCGATACCGCCACGGAATGGCAGCCCGGCATCGATAGTGTCGATTTACGTACTGCAAATGCGCCGCAAATGGAGTCACTTGCTCGCTGGCAACCGCTGCCGGAATTACGTCTGCTTGCCCCCTTGTTGGCCCATGAACATCTGCTGCTCAATGAACTGGGCGAAATGAGCGAACAGGTGGCAAAAATCAGCCCCAATAAACAGCAGAGCTGGCTGGTGGCGGCCTACACCGCGCGCATCAACGGCAGCACGTGTTGTTTTACCCGATGTGTGCAACGTGGCAATGACGATGGATTACTGGTGCAGGCACTGCGTGCAGGCAGCCGCGAGCTCAATCGTGTGCTGGCAGGGAAAAACAAAGAGAGCGCCCTGGTACAAGCGGTTCAGATGCTTACCTGCACACCGGACAGGTTTAGCCCCGCGCAATTTTTACAGCTTGAGGAACAAGGCTACAGCCGCCAGGCGGCAATGAGTTTGCTTGTCGCTTGTGCGCTGCACGGCTGGTTAAACCGGCTGCATATCGCCCTCGGGCAAAGCGTGTCGTGACAGGCGGGTATAGCGCTGCGTAAGTGCTCTTGCCACCGGTTGCACAGCATGATTTTGCTGAAACAGCGCTTGCCGCAACAGGAAGAATCGCGTAAAACTGTCAGCCGCTCTTTTAGCCACGAAAATACATAATTATGCTCCAGGACAACCCGCTGCTAGCGCAGCTTAAACAGCAACTTCATTCCCAAACTCCGCGTGCGGAAGGTGTTGTAAAAGGCACTGAAAAAGGCTTTGGATTTCTGGAAGTCGACGCGCAAAAAAGCTACTTCATTCCGCCACCGCAGATGAAGAAAGTGATGCACGGCGACAAGATTATTGCCGTCATCCACAGCGATAAAGACCGTGAAAGCGCGGAGCCTGAAGAGCTGGTCGAGCCGTTCTTGACCCGTTTTGTTGGCAAAGTGCAAAAGAAAGACGATCGTCTCTCTATTGTGCCTGATCATCCGTTGCTAAAAGATGCTATCCCCTGCCGCGCCGCACGTGGCGTTGAGCATGATTTCAAAGAGGGCGACTGGGCCGTTGCCGAAATGCGTCGTCATCCGCTGAAAGGCGATCGCGGTTTCTACGCTGAACTGACACAGTTTATTACCTTTGCCGAAGACCACTTTGTGCCGTGGTGGGTCACCCTGGCGCGTCACAATCTGGAAAAAGAAGCGCCAAATGGCGTGGCGACCGAGATGCTGGATGACGGTTTGCAGCGTGTAGATTTAACCACGCTGGATTTTGTCACCATCGACAGCGCCAGCACCGAAGATATGGACGATGCGCTGTATGTTGCACAGACCGCTGAAGGCGAACTGCAACTGACCGTGGCAATCGCCGATCCTACCGCCTGGATTGCCGAAGGCAGCAAGCTCGACGAGGCCGCGAAGATCCGCGCCTTCACTAACTATCTGCCGGGTTTCAATATACCGATGCTGCCGCGCGAGCTGTCTGACGATCTTTGCTCTCTGCGCGCCAACGAAGTGCGTCCTGCGCTGGTTTGCCGAATGACGCTGGATGCAGACGGCGCAATTAAAGACAATATCGAATTTTTCGCGGCGACCATCGAATCGAAAGCCAAACTGGCTTATGACGACGTCTCCGACTGGCTGGAAAATACTGGCAACTGGCAGCCAACAAATGATGCGATCGCGGGGCAGATCCGCCTGCTGCAGCGCGTTAGCCAGCTGCGCGCTCAATGGCGCCAGAACCACGCGCTGGTATTTAAAGACCGTCCGGATTACCGCTTTGTGCTGGGCGAGAAAGGCGAAGTGCTGGATATCGTCGCCGAGCCACGACGCATTGCTAACCGCATTGTTGAAGAATCAATGATTGCCGCCAATATCTGCGCTGCTCGCGTGCTTCGCGACAAGCTCGGCTTTGGTATTTATAACGTGCACCTCGGTTTCGACCCGGCGAACAGCGAACAACTGGCCGCGATGCTGAAGACGCACGGTATGCATGTTGATGCCGAAGAAGTGCTGACGCTGGAAGGGTTCTGCAAATTGCGTCGCGAGCTGGACGCTCAGCCTTCAGGGTTCCTTGATAGCCGCATTCGCCGCTTCCAGTCCTTCGCGGAAATTAGCGTTGAACCTGGCCCGCATTTTGGCCTTGGCCTGGAAGCATATGCGACCTGGACCTCGCCTATCCGTAAGTACGGCGACATGATCAACCATCGTCTGCTGAAAGCAATTATCAAAGGCGAAACGCCGAAACGTCCGCAGGACGATGCCACAGTGCAAATGTCTGAACGCCGTCGCCTGAATCGTATGGCGGAACGCGATGTCGGTGACTGGCTCTACGCCCGTTTCCTGCAAAACAAAGCCGGTACCGATACCCGTTTCGCGGCGGAAATTATCGATGTCAGCCGCGGCGGTATGCGCGTACGTCTGGTGGATAATGGTGCCGTTGCCTTTATACCGGCGCCGTTTATTCATGCGGTTCGCGACGAGCTGGTGTGCAGCCAGGAAAACGGCACCGTGCAAATTAAAGGTGAAACCGTCTTTAAAGTGACAGACGTTATTGATGTCACGATTGCGGAAGTCCGTATGGAAACCCGCAGCGTTATTGCCCGCCCGGTGCTGTAACGTTTTTTAATCATGGCGCTTTCCGGCTCTGGAAAGCGCCAAATCACTGTTGCGATATCACGCGCATTTTTTCTGAATTCTTCCCACAATCCTGCAAAAGCGACCACAATAAAACCTCAGGCAACTGTTTGTTTACTGCGGGTTTATGTTATTTATTACACATCATTTTTTCGATACCAGGCCGGCTTTTAACAAAACATTCCAAGAAGAAACAACACGTTCATGCCTGATTACCCCCTTTAAAAAGGCGGTTATCCGTCAATAAATTGTGTCCCCGTTGCGCTTTTATGTGGGTTGGGAGATTGCATGAAAGACTTTCAGGAACAGAACCTGCTGTTTCGCTACCTGGGTTCGACAAGCCCCTTTTGGCGTTTAACCGCCGACAGTAACGCTCTGCACTTTGCTCCGGACGAAAACGCCGATGTCAGCCAGGTTGTTGCGTTGAGCGACGAACAAGCTGCGCGCATCCGCGAAATGACGGTCATTACATCCAGCCTATCGATGCATCTCTCTTTATTCGGCGAGGACGTTGCCGTTCACCTTGTCGGCAGAAAAATATCCCGCAAAGCCTGGGCCGGTAGCGCATCGGCATGGCACGATACAACGTCAGTGGCGCGCGATCTGGTGCAAAGCCTCTCCTTCGCAGAGCAGGTTGTTTCCGAAGCGAATTCAGTGATAGTGATCCTCGATAAGCACGGCAATATTCAGCGATTTAATCGCCTGAGCGAAGAATACACCGGCATGAAAGAACAAGAGGTTATTGGGCAAAACGTTTTTAAACTGTTTATGAGCCGCAGCGAAGCGGTGGCCTCAAAACGCAACATCAGCGGCTTTTTTCGTGACGGTACGCCGTATGAAGTTGAACGCTGGGTTAAAACTCGTAAAGGCCAGCGCTTATTTCTGTTTCGCAATAAGTTTGTCCACAGTGGCAGCGGTAAAAATGAAATTTATCTCATTTGTTCTGGTACAGATATTACCGAAGAGCGGCGCGCGCAGGAGCGACTGCGGGTTCTCGCCAACACCGACACGGTGACCGGTTTACCCAATCGCAACGCCATTCACGAGTTAATTAGCGATGCGATAAGCGCGCGCGGAGAAACGCAGGTCGGTGTTGTCTACCTCGATCTTGATAACTTTAAAAAAGTGAATGATGCCTATGGCCATATGTTCGGCGATCAGCTCTTGCAGGCGGTCGCGCTGGCCATACTAAGTTGCCTGGACGAAGGCCAGGTGCTTGCCAGACTCGGCGGTGATGAGTTTATCGTACTGGCAACAGATACCTCACAGAGCCTGCTGGAAGCGATGGCATCGCGCATTCTGACCCGTTTACGGCAACCATTCCGTATCGGCCTTATCGAAGTTTACACCGGCTGCTCGCTGGGCATTTCACTGGCCCCACAGCACGGTAATGATCGCGAAAGCGTGATCCGTAACGCCGACACGGCGATGTATACCGCTAAAGAGAGTGGGCGCGGCAAATTTTGCGTCTTCTCCCCTGAAATGAATCAACGAGTATTTGAATATTTATGGCTCGATACCAATCTGCGTAAAGCGCTGGATAAAGAGCAACTGGTGATCCATTACCAGCCGAAGATCACCTGGCGCGGCGAAGTGCGCAGCCTTGAAGCGCTGGTACGCTGGCAATCGCCGGAGCGCGGCTTGATCCCGCCGCTGGACTTTATCTCGTATGCCGAAGAGTCTGGCCTGATTGTGCCGCTGGGGCGCTGGGTTATGCTGGATGTGGTGCGTCAAGTGGCGAAATGGCGCGACAAAGGCATATTTGTTCGCGTCGCGGTGAACGTCTCTGCGCGTCAACTGGCGGATCAGACGATTTTCAGCGATTTGAAACAAGCGCTGCTGGATCTTAAATTTGAATATTGCCCAATCGATGTGGAGCTAACCGAGAGTTGTTTGATTGAAAACGAGGAGCTGGCGCTGTCGGTTATTCAGCAGTTCAGTGCCCTGGGCGCGCAGGTGCATCTTGATGACTTCGGCACCGGCTACTCTTCCCTTTCACAACTGGCGCGCTTTCCGCTGGATGCTATCAAACTCGATCAATCTTTTGTCCGCGAAGTGCATAAGCAGCCGATATCACAATCGCTGGTGCGGGCGATAGTCGCCGTTGCCCAAGCGCTTAATTTGCAGGTGATTGCCGAAGGTGTGGAGAATGCAAAAGAAGACGCCTTTCTTACAAAGAATGGCGTCAATGAACGGCAGGGTTTTTTATTTGCCAAACCAATGCCCGCTGCCGTATTCGAGCGGTGGTTCAGGCGTTATCAGGCACGTAAATCGCGTTAGCCCGCTTTAAGCGCCACCGCAGCGTGACGATCCTGTAACAGGACTAAACGTTCCATATAGGCAATATCTTTCGGTTGCAAACAGAAAGCCGAATCCACCCAGTCTTCGGTAATATCCATCAGTTCACTGCGTGGTAACTGCAAAACGCGCTGGCGGGCGCGCAGCATTGCCCGCACGCCGTTCAACCGGGGTTGCAGGGTATCGATAAAGGTCCGTGTCGCAAGAAATCCCTGCCCGGATTCGAAAGAGACATCCACCAGCCCTTGCGCTGCATACCACTCTGCGGCATGCGACTCCCCTTTGTAGATCAACTCTTCCGCCAGTTTCATTCCCGAACGGCGCGCCACCAATGAGTAAGCGCCCATGCCAGGAAAAAGGTTAAAGGCGATTTCCGGGAAACCGAGCCGCGCATCGCGCTGCGCCAGCATGAAATGGTGCGCCAGCGCGGCTTCGAAACCGCCTCCCAGCGCGCTACCTTCGACCATCGCCAGCGAAATTGCCCCCGTGTCAAACCCTCTTGACGCGGCGTGAACACAATCCACGCAGGCACGGGCATAGGCGCGCAGTGCTTCGCGTCGGCCATTCTTGATACAATCAACGAAAAATTGTAGATCGCCCCCGGTGTTGAACATGCCGGGAACTAACGATCCCGTTACCCAAAAATCAACAGCAAATCCCGCTTGCCGGACAAGCCAGGAAATATTCATGATCTCCTCAATTAATGCATGGTTGAAGCATGGTCTTGGCCTTGCGCGCAGCATCATCCACACGGTGCGGCGCTCCTCCTCGTAATAGCCAGAAAGCTGTGTAAAGCGTTCATCGTCAGTAAACAGTTTTAAAGTGGTCTGGTTGATAATCGTCATTGCTTTATCCTCCGGTAATAAAAGCGCATTGCGCGCACTGCAAGACTAATCCACAGCCAGAGCCGGCTCTTTGTTGCGTAATGAATATATAATTGCCGCTTATAAGTTTTTGAGATTTCCTTTTTTTCCTTCTCTTTTTAAACTGTTTTCTGCATCATTGAATTCATTCGTTTTTCGACATAAAGGTGAAGGTATGGCAGACATCGACGTGAAACACCTTGCCGGCCGGATAGATACCGTTCTGGATATTCTGGTTGCGGGGGATTATCAATCCGCCATTCGTAACCTGGAAATTTTGAAGGCGGAATTATTGGATCTCGATAACAACGATAAGGCGGCCTCTTCTGGTGCGCCGAAAACGCCCTGGGAAATTTAACTACCCTTATTTTCGCCATTACGCGGCAGCCGGGAATGCGACGCGCGTGCTGGCGATTTCCGTTCTCTAAACCATTATTAGACATTTGTGGCTATGAATTCCCGACAACAACTTATTTTGCAGACGGTCATCGACAAAGGCCAAATGAGCGTTACAGACCTCGCGCGTATGACCGGGGTATCTGAAGTGACGATTCGGCAGGATCTGAATACGCTCGAAAAACAAAGCTATTTGCGCCGTACACATGGTTTTGCTGTGCCGCTGGATAGTGACGATGTTGAAACACGCATGATGAACAACTACACCGTGAAGCGTGATTTGGCTGATTTTGCGGCATCGCTGGTTAGTTCTGGTGAAACCATATTTATTGAAAATGGTAGTAGCAATGCCCTCCTCGCCCGCAAACTGGGCGAACAGCGTGATATCACCATTATTACCGTGAGCAGCTATATAGCCCATCTGCTCAAAGAGGCGTTGTGTGAAGTGATCCTGCTTGGCGGTATTTATCAGAAAAAGAGTGAAAGCATGGTCGGTCCACTGACTCGTCAGTACATTCAGCAGGTGCATTTCAGCAAAGCGTTTATCGGGATCGATGGCTGGCAACCGGAAACGGGTTTTACCGGGCGCGACATGATGCGTACTGACGTGGTCAATGCGGTGCTGGAAAAAGGCAGCGAAGCGATTGTGCTCACCGATAGCTCCAAGTTTGGCGTAGTCCATCCTTATACGCTTGGCCCGGATGAACGCTTTCAGCGGGTGATCACCGATTCAGCCCTTAAGCCGGAAGCGCATCTTCAACTGCAGCAAAAAGGCCTGATTGTCGATATCGTTAACACTGGTGGGTTTCGCTGATCCTGTTAGCCTGCAAGCGCGGGCTATCTGCCTCATATCTGAGACTATTCTGACGTTTCGATTAAGACTATTTACCTGTCTTGTTACCGGTCTGCGCGTAAAATTATTATTAGCGATATAACAGGAAGTGACTATCACTGACGTGATTGAATTACACCTGCGCAGCAAGGTTTCACGGCGAATCTTTAGGTGGGCTCACAGGCACTATACTTAAAGAGAACATTCTTCCGTGAATCGATTATTCAGGAGAAAGTATGATGATGTTAACAAGCAAAAAAATGGCCGCAGCAGTACTGGCAGTTACCCTGGCAATGTCTCTGAGCGCTTGTGGTCACTGGTCTAAACGCGATCGTAACACCGCAATCGGTGCGGGTGCGGGTGCGCTTGGCGGTGCTGTGCTGACGGACGGTAGCACGCTCGGTACGCTGGGCGGTGCAGCTGTCGGCGGTATCATCGGTCACCAGGTTGGTAAGTAATTGGTCATTTAAACGGCGACAATAATAAATAATACTTTCTTTTTCAGGTCTACGTTTCACAGTGTAAATAATAAGGCCGCGGTAATGACTGCGGCCTTTCTGTATTCAGGTTTAACCACCCGCTAATTTCACTTTCATCCCTTTTGCTTCCAGTAATGATTTCAGTAAATCACGTTTATCACCCTGGATCTCAATAACGCCATCTTTCACTGAACCACCGCAGCCGCATTTTTTCTTTAATTCTGCGGCCAGCTTAGCCAGTGCTTCATCATCTTCATCAATGCCCGTTATCAGGCACACGCCTTTGCCTTTGCGGCCGCTGGTCTGGCGCTGGATACGTACCACGCCATCACCTTTCGGACGTGTATATTGCTCTTTTGGCTCGTCAATGCGCCCGGTTTCGGTCGAGTAGACCAGACGGCTGTTGTCGTCTTTCATTATTCCCCCCCTTCCCAACGATGCATTAATCGCTTTAAGGGTTTTCGCCGGGTCGGCAGACTGCGTAACCGGGCGCCCAATCACCATATAGTCTACGCCTGCCGCAAGCGCCTGTTCCGGCGTCATGATGCGGCGCTGATCGCCAGACTCGCTGCCGACCGGACGAATTCCCGGCGTGACCAGTTTGAATGCTTTGCCTAATGCGTTTTTAAAACGGACAGCTTCCTGCGCGGAGCAAACAACACCGTCAAGGCCACATTGCTGCGTAAGACGAGCCAGGTGCTCCGCATGCTCTGCAGGCGATGCGTTGATGCCAAGATCCTGTAAATCACTCGCTTCCATGCTGGTCAGGACGGTGACTGCAATCAGTAACGGCGCATCTTTACCAAACGGAAGCAGCGCTTCTTTCGCCGCCGTCATCATCCGTGCGCCGCCAGAAGCATGCACATTCACCATCCAGACACCTAAATCTGCCGCCGCTTTCACCGCATGCGCTGTCGTGTTGGGAATGTCATGGAATTTCAAATCGAGAAAAATATCGAAACCGCGCTGTTGCAGATCGCGCACCAGTTGCGGGCCGAATAAGGTGAACATCTCTTTGCCAACTTTCAGGCGGCAATCACGCGGATCGATACGGTCAACAAACGCCATGGCCGTGTCGCGGTTATCGTAATCAAGGGCTACTACAATCGGGGAAGCAGTAACGGTGCGGGAAGTCGATAAAACAGTAGACGTCATGATCAGACCTTCTGAAATGAGGGCACCCGCTCAGGCGCGAGAAGAATAAACGGCGAGCATTCTACCCGCGAGCGCATAGAAATAACAGGTTCGATTTTTTGCTGCTAAGCGAATACCAGCGCAGATACTGCATAGTCAAAAATAATTAACAGTATGTTGTAACTAATGAAGGCATTTTTAAAAATTACTGACCATCAAGGCCACGAATCGGTTTTACGGTCGACCACGCGCGGCATGACGGGCAATGCCAGTACATGGTAAACGCGGTGAAACCGCATTTATGGCAGCGATAACGGGGCTTACTGCGCACCTGCTCGCCCACCATTTCGCGCAGCACCATCAGACTCTCTTTGGCGCGCCCCTCTTCGGCTTCGTTGAGGTGGTAATCCATTAGCTTATGGAAAACGCGCATGGTGGGATGCCGCTGCAGTTGTCGCGTAACATAGATCTGCGCCGCGTCAGGCCCATCGCGGCGCTCCATAATGTCTGCCAGCATCAATTCGGCAGTCGCACCGGTGTTTTCTTCCACGCAGCGCTGTAAAAATGCCGCCCACTCATCATTTTTACCCAATTGCTGATAGCAGGTTTGCAGCATTTCCAGCGTTTCGCTGACAAGTTCTTTGTCCTGGTCGATAACACGTAACAGACTGTCCACCGCTTTTGCATAATCGCCATCGGCCATGAACACACGGCCCATCATGATAGAGACGCGCGGGCTGTCACGATCGGCGGCAGCGCCTTTTTTCAGCAACGCCATCGCCCGATCCATCTCTTCATTTCCCATCTGCTGCAGGGCCAGTTCACAGTAGAAATGCGCGATTTCGCCCCGCTGCTTATCTTTGCCGAGTTTCACCAGCCGCTCGGCGACATCAATAGCTTTTTGCCACTCGCTGGTCGCCTGATAAATTTGCAACAATTGCTGAAGCGCACCGATTCGAAAATCGGTTTCATCCACCAATTGGTTAAACATATCTTCCGCGCGATCGTACATTCCTGCGGCCATGTAATCGCGCCCAAGTTGCTGGACTGCCAGCAGGCGCTGATCATAGGAAAGTGAGGCGCTTTCCATTAACGTTTGATGGATACGAATCGCGCGGTCAACCTCGCCGCGAGAGCGGAAAAGGTTGCCAAGAGTGAGGTGCGCTTCAACGGTACCGGTATCCTCTTTCAACATATCGAGGAACAGATCAACCGCTTTATCTTGCTGATTACTCAGTAAAAGGTTAACCCCGGCGACGTATTCACGTGACAGCCGGTTAGCCTCATCCTGTTTTGTCTGTTGAGCATTTCTGCGCCCCATATACCAGCCGTAGGCAGCCGCGACAGGTAACAACAGAAACAACAACTCCAGCATAAAATATTATTCCTTCACTGCCGTTGAGCCGGTTGCAACCGTAACATTTGTGGCAGGAGTAAGCTGGTGCTCAAGACGTTTGATTTTACGTTCGGCGCGCGCCAGAGAAACGCGAACGCGTAGCCAGAAAAGGCCGCAAATCAGCCAGCCGATAATAAAACCAGCAGCAAACAGCACGGCCAGCAGCGTGGAGATCCGGTATTCACCCTGTGCGAGCAAATAGTTGAACGTGACTTGCTGATCGTTTTGCGCGCCAAGAGTGATCGACACAACAAAAATCGCTAACACCAGTAAGAAAATGAGTAAATATTTCACATTACGTCCCGTTATGTGCTGCCGAGCGATGAATTTATATGCAACGACTGCATTCAGCCCTATAAACTACCATTTTAGCGCCCGGCGCGAAATGGAAATGCATGATGTTAAAATCTGATTTGCGGGCGAAACAGCGGAAATCAACCCTCTTGATCGCGAGCAATGATTTCCGGTACTTCCTCCGCAGGCGGCGTGAGCGGGCCACAAATGCGCTGAGCAAGCCAGGTCGCCAGCGTCACAAGCAACCAGGATATCAACGTTGCAACCACCAAATCGCGTGGCCAGTGCATGCCTAACAGCAGTCGGCTACCCATCACACCTGTCGCCCATACAAGCAGTACAGCAATCGTCCATGTCCGTCTGCGTGGCCACAGCAGCCCAACGGCTAATAATGCCCAACTAGCGGCAAACATGGTATGTCCGGAGGGAAACGCGAAACCCGTCTCTTTTTGCCAGTGTTTACGTAAAAACCCAGGAATATCATGCTGGCTGGAGAGTTGTTTTTTCACTAATTCTCCCCGATCCTTACGTTTCAAAGTGTAGAACTGTTCGGCCTGAACATCGTGCGTTTTTTCCAGCCAAAGGACGAAAGGTCGCGGTTCCTGAACACGCTCTTTGACAAAGGATTTAACCCCCTGTCCTGCCAGAATCGCGCAACCAAGAATAACGAACAGCATCACCGCAGCTTTGAGGCGAAAACGCAGGCACCAGAGAAACCACGCGCACAACGCGACATGCGTAATAATTCCCCATGGTTGGGTGACGGTTTCTGTTAACCAGTATAAAAAATGCAGCCACCAGCGGGTTTGCCCCGGCTCCCAGTTCCAGCCGGAAATCCACATTATCAGCGGCATAATCAATAGAATCGCCGCGCCTGCTGTTGTTCGCATTGCAATGGAAAGCATCTTTTCTCCTTCTGATTTCGCGAACCAATATAACTGAAAAATGACATTTCCGCTGAAACCTGCGCATTTGTGCGTTTAAACGGCAATGCGTGGGTCACCAGTAGGCGATGCTTAATGCATTGTGGCAAAATGAGGTTATACAGAAGGCCAACAGGCTAAAGGTGCGCAGTGCACCACTAAAAATCCGGAGATTCACATGCAACTTAAACGTGTGGCAGAAGCCAAACTGCCAACCCCATGGGGCGACTTCCTGATGGTGGGTTTTGAAGAACTGGCAACCGGGCAGGATCATGTCGCTCTTGTTTACGGTGATATTTCCGGGCAACTGCCCGTACTTGCACGCGTTCACTCCGAGTGTCTGACCGGCGATGCCTTGTTCAGCCTGCGCTGTGATTGCGGTTTTCAGCTTGAAGCAGCGCTCAATCACATTGCAGAAGAAGGCCGCGGCGTATTGCTTTATCATCGCCAGGAAGGTCGTAACATCGGTTTGCTGAATAAAATTCGCGCGTATGCGCTGCAGGATCAGGGTTATGACACCGTTGAAGCGAACCACCAGTTGGGTTTTGCTGCCGATGAACGCGACTTCACGCTTTGCGCCGATATGTTTAAATTGCTGGCAGTAGACGAAGTTCGTCTGCTGACCAACAATCCGAAAAAAGTTGAGATTCTTACCGAAGCGGGAATTAACATTGTGGAGCGCGTACCGCTGATTGTCGGGCGTAACCCGAAAAACGCGCACTATCTGGATACCAAAGCTGAAAAAATGGGGCACCTGCTGAAATAAGCGCCCCATCGGTGATGAAACAGGCCTGCAAATGCAGGCCTTTATTTTTAGTTCAACATATTACGGATCACGTAATGCAGAATGCCGTCGTTGCGGTAATAGGTAAGCTCCGTCGACGTGTCAATGCGACAGCGGCACGCCAGCGTCTCCTGTCTGCCATCGGCGCGAGTTAATGTGACGGCTAACGTTCCACCCGGCGTGATGTTTTGCAGATCGACAACGTCCAGCTTTTCCTCTCCCGTCAGTGCCAGCGTTTTTCGCGTGACACCTTGTGGAAACTCAAGCGGCAGGATCCCCATACCAATCAGGTTGGAACGGTGAATACGCTCGAAGGATTCAGCAATGACCACGCGAACTCCCAACAAGCGCGGCCCTTTAGCCGCCCAGTCACGGCTGGAGCCAGAACCATACTCTTTGCCAGCAATCACCGCCAGCGGCGTGCCCTCTTGCTTATAGCGTACAGCAGCATCATAAATAGAGACCACTTCACTGCCCGGCAGATGACGTGTCATGCCACCTTCTACGCCCGGCACCATTTCATTGCGAATGCGGATATTGGCGAATGTTCCGCGCATCATCACTTCATGGTTGCCACGTCGCGAGCCGTAGGAGTTAAAGTCCCGGCGCTCAACACCATGGCTCTGCAAATAGCGACCTGCCGGGCTGTCCGCTTTGATGCTACCTGCCGGCGAAATATGGTCGGTGGTGACCGAATCGCCCAGCATGGCCAGGATCCGCGCACCATGAATATCTTTCACCGGTTTCGGCTGCGCCTGCATATCTTCAAAGAATGGCGATAACCGGATGTAAGTCGAGTCATTCTGCCAGCTATACGTATCGGAGTGCTCAACCTCAATCGCCTTCCACTCCGGCGTGCCTTCGAACACCTCGGCATACTCTTTGCGGAACATCTCAGTAGAGACTTGCTCAACCGCGCGGGCAATCTCACTGCTCGTTGGCCAGATGTCTTTCAAATAGATTGGCTCACCTTTACGGTCATGACCGAGCGGGTCGGTGACGAGATTGATATTCATATTGCCCGCCAGCGCATAAGCCACCACCAGCGGCGGTGACGCAAGCCAGTTCGTTTTTACCAGGGGGTGAATACGCCCTTCGAAATTTCGGTTGCCCGAAAGCACCGCACCAACGGTGAGATCGCCTTCACGGATCGCCTGTTCAATAGGCTCTGGCAACGGCCCGGAGTTACCAATACAGGTGGTACAACCGTAACCGACAAGATTAAAGCCCAGTTCATCCAGATAAGGCGTTAATCGCGCCTGTGCAAGGTAGTCAGAAACCACTTTCGAGCCAGGGGCCAGCGATGCTTTCACCCACGGCTGACGTTTGAGCCCGGCGGTGACCGCTTTTTTAGCCAGCAGGCCGGCGGCCATCAACACACTGGGGTTGGAAGTATTGGTGCAAGAGGTGATCGCAGAAATGACTACCGCCCCGTCCGGCAATTCGTATTTATGACCGTTCAATACATATTCAACCGGTTTACGATCTTTTTGCGCCGTGTTCAGTTCAAGCTCTGAACTGGCGGCAAAGGCTTTCGGCACATCGCTCAGCGCAACGCGATCCTGCGGACGTTTTGGCCCGGCGAGGCTCGCTTCAACATCTTGCATATTCAGTTCAAGGGTACTGGTAAAGACGGGTTCATCGCCCGGGTTACGCCACATACCTTGAGCTTTCGCATAAGCCTCTACCAACGCGACTTGCTCTTCGCTGCGACCACTCAGGCGCATATAAGCAAGCGTTACGCTATCGATTGGGAAAAAGCCGCAGGTTGCACCATATTCCGGGGCCATATTGGCAATGGTGGCACGGTCGGCAAGCGGCAGCGAATCAAGTCCATCGCCGTAAAACTCAACAAATTTACCGACAACACCGTGTTTGCGCAGCATTTGCGTGACCGTCAGCACCAGATCGGTTGCCGTGATCCCTTCTTGCAATTTACCGCTCAGTTTAAAACCGACGACATCAGGGATCAGCATAGAGACCGGTTGCCCGAGCATCGCCGCTTCGGCTTCAATCCCCCCCACGCCCCAGCCCAATACACCGAGGCCATTAATCATGGTGGTGTGAGAATCGGTACCGACAAGTGTGTCCGGATAGGCAACCCACTCTTTATCCTGCAATTCGCTCCAGACCGCTTTGCCGAGGTATTCGAGATTCACCTGGTGGCATATTCCTGTCCCCGGCGGCACCACGCTAAAACGGCTAAACGCCTGCTGGCCCCAGCGCAGGAAAGCATAACGTTCATGGTTACGTTCCATTTCAAGGCGGACGTTCTCTTCGAAGGCGTCATCGTCGCCGAAGTGGTCAACGGTCACAGAGTGGTCAATCACCAGATCCACCGGGGATAACGGGTTCACTTTGGCGGTATCGCCTCCAAGGCGTTTCACCGCTTCACGCATCGCCGCTAAGTCAACGACGGCGGGAACACCGGTAAAGTCCTGCATCAGGACCCTTGCCGGGCGATAAGCGATTTCACGATCGGCATGCGCACTGTTGAGCCAGCCGGCCAGGGCACGAATATCTTCTTCAGTGACGGATTCTTCGTCCTGCCAGCGCAGGAGATTTTCGAGTAAAACTTTTAGCGACTTGGGTAACCGTGAGATATCCCCAAGTTGTTTAGCGGCCAGCGGCAAGCTGTAGTAGTGATA
This sequence comes from Kosakonia sacchari SP1, assembly GCF_000300455.3. Lineage (NCBI taxonomy): Bacteria > Pseudomonadati > Pseudomonadota > Gammaproteobacteria > Enterobacterales > Enterobacteriaceae > Kosakonia > Kosakonia sacchari. The sequence goes on along the minus strand of NZ_CP007215.2, from coordinate 2,251,130 downwards.
AGTTTTGTTCTCTGCCTGCAACGTGTCCTTACTGGCTTCGCGTAGGGTTGACGACATGTGCTCCTCCTTAATGACAGGGATTGCTTACCCTGATGCTCTTCAGGGTCTGTCATTAAAGATAACACAAACATATCGTAACGTTTTGATAACAACCAAAATTGCTACAAAAGGGAAAATCTTTCAGGAGAAGGGATATAAAAAACCTCGCAGATGCGAGGTTTTTCAATTCATTACCGAAGGGTAGCCCAGACAATCTGTCCCCAGAAAAGGATGGAAACAGAAAAAGCGGCTAACCATGACCAATATTTCATTCCGCAATCATTACGCATAAATTTATTACCAGAAAATCTATTCATTAAAACTGAGTCATTACTCAATTCATTTATGCTGTGTATTAATTAAAGAGTACAAAAGAGCATATCAATGAATAGCCAGGATAATTTCCCATGTTTATTCTGATGATATATTTATTGTTTTTTGAAGTCGTCTTCAGAGAAGGCGTCAATAAAAGCTTGTTGCTGCGGCGTCAGCTTCCAGGAAGCCGGAATAGAGGTCACAGTTTTCTTTTTCGCTTTAGCTGGTGTGTCATGTAATTGACATACTTGCTTAACCGGTTCGAATCGACCCGCTATAGCCATTTTAACCCCAGAATTTCCAGATCAATAACGCAACGACTGCCCAAAACACGGCAGAGCTAAGAAATACCGCCAGCCAGGCTTTACGCTTAAGCTCAGGGTCCCTTTGCGGCTCTTCACTTCCTGATGGCATTGCTAACCTCGTACAATCGACATCACTTATCATTTTGGGTACCAACAATCGGTGTAATTAATCATGAGATGAGACAAATCCTAAAAGAACTTTAGCCGAAAATCCAGTGAATTTACTCACCAATTCCAAAGAAATATTTAATCTTTTGACCCGAAATAAATTATTGAAGTAATAAATTTGCAGAGCGGCAATTTAGTTTCTATTTTTGTCGCTAAATAGTGACAGTGTCGGCGTTAAAATTGTGAAGGCAATCACCCTGAAAGGTGATTGTATCAAAGATGAAGATAATTCTAATTTGGCTTTAGGAGACATTATGGGTATCTTTTCGGGCGATAAGATACCCTCCGGCATTATTTCTGCGGCAACTTAATATCTTTAAACATCGCTTCTATATCTTCATTAGAACGCAACGCCACAGCTGCATCGACAACGTCGCGCGTTAAATGCGGCGCGAAGCGCTGAATAAAATCATACATATAGCTACGCAGGAAGGTGCTGCGACGGAAACCTATTTTTGTGGTGCTGTGGCTGAAAATTTCGTGAGCATCCAGTTTAACCAGGTCCGGATCGGAGATCGGATCCACCGCCATGCTGGCAATAACCCCTACTCCCAGCCCCAGTCTGACATACGTTTTGATAACGTCTGCATCTGTAGCGGTGAAAACGATTCGTGGCGTCAACCCTGCACGATTAAACGCCGTGTCGAGCTCCGAACGACCGGTGAAGCCAAAGGTGTACGTCACCAGCGGATATTGCGCCAGCTCATCGATACTGACGGACTGCTTAGATGCCAGCGGGTGATCGGGTGTCACCACAATTGAGCGATTCCAGTGATAGCACGGTAACATCACCAGATCATCGTATAAATGCAGCGCTTCGGTGGCGATGGCGAAATCAGCATTGCCTTTAGAAACCGCTTCAGCAATCTGTGTTGGCGATCCCTGGTGCATGTGCAATGAAACGCGCGGATAGCGTTCGATAAACCCTTTGATCACATTCGGCAATGCATACCGCGCTTGTGTATGCGTGGTCGCGACATACAACGAGCCCTTATCCGGCCAGGTGTGTTCCCCCGCCACTGATTTAATTGCGTCAACTTTGGACAATACTTCACGCGCAATGCGGATGATTTCCTGCCCGGCGGGCGTCACCTGAGTGAGATGTTTGCCACTGCGGGCGAAGATTTGTATGCCGAGTTCATCTTCCAGCATGCGGACTTGTTTACTGATGCCAGGCTGAGAGGTATAGAGCCCTTCCGCCGTGGAAGAGACGTTGAGGTTGTGATTCACCACCTCGACGATATAACGAAGCTGCTGTAGTTTCATAACAGACCATCCGAAGTACGCAAACGGGGTTATCGCTTAATACGATTTGATAATAAGAAAGCGGTTAGCTATAACAACTATATCATTTATAGCTTCCGTGTATAGCAGCGAACAAAGAATAATAACGCGCAAAGAAAAAGGGCCGGAAAACCGGCCCCTGAAGGTATATGGCTGAAAAAACTACTTTTTCGCTTCAGTCCATTTATTGTCGATATAAAACGCTGACCACCCGGTCGCTTTCCCGTCTTTTTCCGAAGCAACATATTGCTGTTTGGTCTTACGGCTAAAACGCACAATGGTTTTATTACCTTGGGGATCTTCCTGCGGCGCGTCCGCAAGATAGCGCAGTTTTTCCGGCAAACGGTCGCGGAAGCGGTACAGTTCTTCTACCAGCGGCGCACGTGTTTCGCGAGATTTCGGGAACGTATTCGCCGCGAGGAACACACCGGCCGCGCCATCACGCAGAACAAAATAGGCATCCGATTTTTCGCACGGCAGTTCCGGCAACGGTACCGGATCCTCTTTCGGCGGTGCCACTTCACCGTTACGCAGGATCTTACGCGTGTTTTTACACTCGTCGTTGGTGCAAGCCATGTACTTACCAAAACGCCCCATTTTCAGGTGCATTTCAGAACCGCATTTTTCACACTCAACGATTGGGCCATCATACCCTTTGATGCGGAATTCGCCCTCTTCGATTTCGTAGCCATCGCAGGTCGGGTTATTACCACAGACATGCAATTTACGCTTCGGATCGATCAGGTAGCTGTCCATCGCCGTACCACATTTCTGGCAACGGCGTTTGGCGCGCAGCGCGTTGGTTTCCGCGTCTTCGCCTTCCAGCACATTGAGCACTTCGTTTTCCGGCACCAGGTTAATGGTGGTTTTGCAGCGCTCTTTCGGCGGTAACGCATAGCCGGAACAGCCGAGGAAAACCCCGGTACTGGCGGTACGAATACCCATTTTACGGCCACATGTCGGGCAGTCGATGCTGGTCAGTACCATCTGATTCGGACGCATACCGCCCGCTTCAGGATCCTGTTCAGCTTGTTCCAGTTGGCGAGAGAAATCGCCAAAGAAGCTATCCAGCACCTTGCGCCATTCCGCTTCATGGTTCGCCACGCGGTCGAGGCTGTCTTCCATCTGTGCGGTAAAATCGTAATTCATCAGCTCGCGGAAATTTTCTTCCAGACGATCGGTAACGATTTCACCCATTTTTTCCGCGTAAAAACGGCGGCTTTCAACACGTACATAACCCCTGTCCTGAATGGTCGAGATGATCGACGCATAAGTAGACGGGCGGCCAATACCGCGTTTTTCCAGCTCTTTTACCAGCGAAGCTTCGCTAAAACGCGCAGGTGGCTTGGTAAAGTGCTGTGCCGGTGTTAACTCTATAAGCGAAAGAACATCGCCCTTATTCACCGCCGGCAACGTACGATCTTCATCGCCTTTGCGCAGCGCGGGCATGACTTTTGTCCAGCCATCGAAACGCAGGATACGACCACGGGCTTTAAGACGGAAATCGCCCGCGCCCACTGTCAGCGTGGTGGAATCATACTGAGCAGGCGTCATCTGACAGGCGACAAACTGGCGCCAGATCAACTGATAAAGCTTCTGCGCGTCGGCTTCCATGTCTTTTAACGATTCAGCCAGCACCGCGACGTCAGAAGGACGAATGGCTTCGTGCGCTTCCTGAGAATTCTCTTTGCTGGCGTACTGATTAGCGTTTTCCGGCAGGTACTTTTTACCGAAATTATCAGTAATATAGCTGCGCACCATCGACACAGCATCCTGACTCAGGTTTGTCGAGTCGGTACGCATATAGGTGATGTAGCCCGCTTCATACAGACGCTGCGCCATCATCATGGTTTTCTTCACGCCAAAACCCAGACGCGTACTGGCGGCCTGTTGCAGCGTAGAGGTAATAAAGGGTGCACCCGGTTTGCTGCTGGTCGGCTTATCTTCCCGCTCCAGCACTGTATAACGCGCTTTTTCCAGCAGGCTGACCGCCGCCATGGTTTGCTCGCGATTAACCGGACGGAAGGCTTTATCACCTTCATGGGTCACCTGCAGCGGCAGCGTATCGCCATTCGGCGTTGCTGTGGCGGCGTCTATTTCCCAGAACTCTTCCGGCACAAACGCTTTAATTTCGCGTTCACGCTCAACAACCAAACGCACAGCGACAGACTGTACGCGGCCAGCGGAGAGACCGCGGGCAATTTTCTTCCACAACAGTGGAGAGACCATGTAGCCCACCACGCGGTCCATAAAACGGCGCGCCTGTTGAGCATTCACACGGTCAATATTCAGTTCGCCCGGCGTTTCGAAGGCCTGACGAATCGCATTCTTGGTAATTTCATTAAACACTACGCGGCTGTAGCGTTTCTCATCACCACCGATCACTTCCCGCAGGTGCCACGCAATGGCTTCCCCTTCGCGGTCAAGGTCGGTTGCGAGATAGATGTGGTCGGCTTTTTCCGCCAGCGACTTCAGCTCGGAAACCACCTTCTCTTTGCCTGGCAGCACTTCATAATGTGCATCCCAGTTGTGCCATGGGTCGATCCCCATGCGATTGACAAGAGCGCCGCGTTCATCCTTTTTAGGCTTCTTAGCCGTTTTGGCGGAGGCTGAGTCTGCGCTCTTTTTGGGTGTTGAGCCACTGGTCGGCAAATCACGGATATGACCAACGCTGGATTTAACCACATAGTCATTACCCAGATATTTATTGATCGTTTTGGCTTTTGCCGGGGACTCAACGATAACGAGAGCTTTACCCATATTCACCTTTACCTAATTAAATTCTTACAGAAATTCGTCGCATGTCGCTTCAACCCACCGGCGACGAGCATTCAATATTGCGGCGGCGTCAATGGATATCAACCCTTTTTTTAACAAAGCGCGTAAAACGGAGCGTTCAGGTGACTGAGTTTACAGGCTTTTTCGCGCCAGGGCGGAGTAGCACAACGATATTCTGGTCGAATGTCAAGCAAATCTGTTGCCAGATTGACGAAAGCGTCACACTGTACCTGATAAAATTTGTTACGCAACTTTATTAGCATGCAAAGGCGGATCGCGCCAGCACAACGACCGGGCAAAGCCCTTGCAAAAACAGGGAAAAATTGCCCGGGAACCGGGTCAGCGGTAAACTGACGAAATTTTTGAAGGAGTAGAAAAATGCAAGAGACAACTCAGCCAATCGATCGCCAGTCTCTGCTTGAACTGGCTAATAAACTGATCAGTGAGCATGAAGACACACTATCCGGTATCGTCGCAACCGGCGTCAGTCAGCGTAACGGCGTGCTGGTTTTCAGCGGCGAGTATTTTCTTGATGAGCAAGGCTTGCCGACGGCGAAAAGCACTGCGGTATTCAATATGTTCAAATACTTAGCGCATGAACTTTCTGAAAAGTATCATCTGATCGACTAAAAAGAAAACGCGAGGCCTGAGCCTCGCGTTTTTTACATCATTGGTTTTTGCCCGCGCTGCCACCAGCGCATCAGCAAATGATCGATGTTCTCCATCGCACTGCCCGTAAAACGCTCCATCAGTTTTTTACGCTGCTGATAGCGCACACCAATCACTTCGTGATCTTCGATTAGCCCCAGCAGCAGATCATCGCTGGTGCCAATGGCGTCGATCAGTCCTTTATCAAGCGCCTGGGAGCCATACCAGTGCTCACCCGTCGCCACGCTTTCAATGTCCAGTTCTGGCCGCATCTGGTGAACAAAACCTTTAAACAGATCGTGAGTTTCGTTCAGGCTCTCGCGAAATTTCTGCCGCCCTTCTTCTGTGTTTTCACCAAGCAGTGTCAGAGTTCGTTTGAACTGACCCGCTGTGTGCAGCTCAATGTCGATCTCCTTGCCTTTGAGGAAGCGGTTAAAGTTGGGGATCTGCGCCACCACGCCGATAGAACCGATGATCGCGAACGGTGCTGCAACAATTTTATCGGCCACACAGGCCATCATATAGCCGCCGCTGGCAGCCACTTTGTCGACGGCGATAGTCAGTGGAATGTGCTTGTCACGCAGACGTTGTAACTGGGAAGCGGCAAGACCGTAACCATGTACCACGCCTCCCGGGCTTTCAAGACGCACTACGACTTGATCCTGCGGTGTTGCCACCGCCAGCACTGCGGTTATCTCTTCACGTAATGCGTTGACTTCGCCCGCGTCCATGCTGCCTTTAAAATCGAGCACATAGGCACGCGGTGTGCCTTTTTCTTGCTGTTCACTGTCCTTCGCCTTCGCTTTTGCCGCTTTCGCTTCCAGCTTCAGTTTTTTCTTCTGCGCTTTGTGCCAACGTTTCTGTTGGTGCTCATCCAGCAAGGAGACTGACATCTCCTCTTGCATCTCTTTATATTGCTCACTCAAACGGGTGACTTTCAGTTCTCCCCGCTGGCGTTTGCGCTGTGTCAGATTGACAATCAGCACGGCCACAACGGCAATCGCCACCACCACAGTCGCGATTTTGGCCAGAAACAGGCCATACTCAGACAGTAATTCCATGCATACCACCTCGATTACACCACTCGACAATCGCACCAGTGTACATGAGCGATGCTGACACGTCTCGCGTAAGCCATTGGTACAATGTGCCATGTTGCTGAATTTTTTCGTAAAGGTTGCGCAACCTTCCCGCAGGCTGATTGAAATAGGCCTCTGTTTAAGGCATAAAGCCAACATGTGAAGGCGATAACAGGCCCCGGCCTGAGGAGAGAGTGTGCATTATCAGCCACAACGCGATTTGTTAAACGCTCGCATCATTCTGGTAACCGGTGCCAGTGACGGCATCGGTAAAGAAGCGGCGCTGACCTACGCCCGCCACGGCGCGAGCCTCATTCTACTGGGCCGAAACGAAGCGAAACTGCAGCAGGTTGCGCGTGAGATCGAAGAAGAAGGCCAACAGGCGAAGTGGTTTACCCTTGATATGGCAAACTGCACCCCGGAAATGTGCCAGCAACTGGCTGATACTATTGCGGCCACGGTGCCACGCCTGGACGGTGTGTTGCACAATGCCGGTTTACTCGGGAATGTATTGCCAATGAGCGAGCAAGTTCCAGCAGTCTGGGACGAGGTAATGCAGGTCAACGTGAACGCCACCTTTTATCTCACCCAGGCGCTTCTTCCTTTATTACTTAAATCGGATGGCGGCTCTCTGGTTTTTACCTCCTCAAGCGTTGGACGCCAGGGACGTGCGAACTGGGGCGCTTACGCTGTGTCGAAATTTGCCACCGAAGGGATGATGCAGGTACTGGCCGAAGAGTATCAAAACCGTGTGCGGGTCAACTGTATTAACCCAGGCGGTACGCGCACCAAAATGCGTGCCAGCGCCTTTCCGACCGAAGATCCAGACAAACTGAAAACCCCCGCCGATATTATGCCGCTTTACCTGTGGCTGATGGGCGATGACAGCCGCCGTAAAACCGGTATGAGCTTTGATGCCCAACCGGGTCGAAAACCAGGAATTTCACAATGAGCGAAGAACGATATCAGCAGCGCCAGCAGCGCGTAAAAGAGCGTGTCGATGCGCGCGTCGCCGCCGCCCAGGATGAACGCGGGATCATTATTGTCTTTACCGGGAACGGTAAAGGGAAAACCACCGCTGCATTCGGTACAGCAACACGCGCAGTCGGCCATGGTAAAAAAGTGGGCGCTATTCAGTTTATCAAAGGAACATGGCCAAACGGCGAACGCAACCTGCTGGAACCGCTGGGCGTGGAATTCCAGGTGATGGCAACCGGTTTTACCTGGGATACGCAAAACCGCGAAAGCGACACCGCAGCCTGTCTGGCAGTCTGGCAACATGCCGAACGAATGCTGGCCGATCCCGCGCTGGATATGGTGTTGCTGGATGAACTGACCTATATGGTGGCCTATGATTACCTGCCGCTGGAAACGGTACTTGACGCGTTACGCAAACGCCCGGCAAACCAGACGGTGATTATCACCGGACGCGGCTGCCACCGCGATATTCTTGACCTGGCGGATACCGTCAGCGAATTACGACCGGTGAAACACGCTTTTGAAGCAGGCGTAAAAGCGCAACAAGGTATCGATTACTGACGCAACGTAAGTCCGCCGACATCGAAGGCCGCGCTTTTTTGACCTGGGATAAGGGCCGGAAACCTTAACAAGCAGCTTCTGCCAGCGCGTGAGATTTCACACAAGCGATCAGGCTGAACCAAATCAGATTCACATCCAGGGTTTTCGGTTAGCAACGAAAAAGGGGCTTTCGCCCCTTTTCTCTTATTCTTTATTGCAATCAGTCGTTTTTATTCCGCGTACTGCCGGGGCGACGACCACCACCAGACTTGCCAGCCGGCTGGCTGTGGCGTTTCACCGCGCGGCGGATCTGATTCGCTTTCATGCGACGGCGATCTTTCTCCACGGCCACTTTGGATTGCGTTTCCGCGTCCAGCCCCACCAACTCGCGCAGGTAGTTGGTTTGAGCCAGATCAAGTTCCGTCCAGCCGCCGCGAGGCAAACCTTTTGGCAGCGGAATATCACCGTAACGTACGCGGATCAGGCGGCTGACCTGTACACCAACCGCTTCCCACAGGCGACGCACTTCACGGTTGCGCCCTTCGGTCAGGGTGACGTTGTACCACTGGTTAATGCCTTCGCCCCCGCTGAACTTGATGGTTTTGAACGCCGCCGGGCCATCTTCCAGCTGCACACCGCGCGCCAGATCGCGCAATTTCGCGTCATCAACTTCGCCAAAAACACGTACCGCGTATTCACGCTCAACTTCACGGCTCGGGTGCATCAGGCGGTTCGCCAGTTCACCATCGGTGGTAAACAGCAACAGACCGCAGGTATTAACGTCGAGACGACCTACCGCGATCCAGCGTGCGCCGCGCAGTTTCGGTAGACGATCAAAAACAGTCGGGCGTCCTTCCGGATCGTTACGCGTACAGAGTTCGCCTTCCGGTTTGTAGTACGCCAGCACGCGGCAGATCTGCTCCACGGATTCTTTCACCGAAATGAGGTGACCGTCGATACGGATTTTCAGAGCAGGCGTCACTTCCACGCGATCGCCCAGTGTGGCGATTTTGCCGTCCACGCTTACGCGGCCAGCCTCAATAATAGATTCGATTTCACGGCGGGAACCGTGGCCAGCTCGCGCCAGCACTTTCTGTAGTTTCTCGCTCATAGAGCTTCCTTCAGGTGTCGCCTTCACAGGCGTCGAATAGGGTCATCAGGTCGGCGAAGCCGCTGCTGAAATGGCCGCGTAGTATAGCGGCTTGCGTCACTATAAGAAAGGCTTAACGTCGCCAACCCCTTCGCGAATAACCTCTGGTGTCGATTCCGTTAAATCGACTACCGTCGTCGGTTGTTGGCCGAGATAGCCACCGTGGATGATTAAATCCACCACTTTTTCCAGCCGATCTTTAATTTCATCCGGATCGGATTCGGTAAAATCACTACCCGGCAGCATTAACGAGGTGGACAGCATCGGTTCGTTGAGCGTTTCCAGCAGCGCCAGCGCAATCGGGTTTGACGGTACGCGCAGACCAATCGTTTTGCGTTTTTCCTGCAATAAACGCCGCGGCACCTCTTTTGTACCTTTCAGGATAAACGTGTAATTGCCGGGCGTATTATTCTTAATCAGACGAAAGGCCACGTTATCGACAAAGGCATACGTCGACAGCTCCGATAAATCGCGGCACATCAGCGTAAAGTTGTGACCATCCGGCAGGTGACGAATGCGGCAAATACGCTCCATCGCCCCCTTGTCCTCAATTTTACAGCCCAACGCATAACCGGAATCGGTGGGGTACACAATGACCCCGCCTTTACGCACAATTTCTACCGCCTGGTTAATCAACCGCGGCTGGGGGTTTTCCGGATGAATATAAAAAAATTGACTCATACTTCCCTCTCTTTGTTCTGTTGCGGCTGCTCCCATTTCAGCCATACGCCCTCAACACCGGCCGGAAGCCAGAGTTTGCGCCCCAGTTCAATCCATGGGCAAGGCTGATGGAAATCAGAGCCTTGCGACGCCAGTAAACCAAACTGACGGGCATACGCGGCGAGCTGCGTTCTCTCGTTGGGAGCCTGCTGACATTGGGCGACTTCCATCGCCTCACCGCCGCACTGTGCAAAATACGCCAGCAGCCTTTTCAGCCATTTAGCAGAAAGGTTATAGCGACCAGGATGTGCCATTACAGCCGTTCCGCCAGAATGATGAATCACATCAATAGCTTGTTCTATTGTACACCACTGGGGAGGAACGTATCCCGTTTTCCCCCGTGCAAGATACTTTTTAAAAACATCGGCAATATTGCTCGCTTTGCCCTGTTCCACCAGAACACGCGCAAAGTGCCCGCGCGTTACGTTCGCCCCCTGCGCCAGCCGTTGAGCGCCTTCCCACGCACCGGGAATGTGCGCTTTTTCTAAACGTTCAGCAATCAGCTTCGCCCGCTGAACCCGGCGTTCAGATTGCGCCTGCAAAAAAGTGCGCAGCGCCGGGTGGTCAATATCAATATTCAGACCAACAATATGTATTTCGTGGTTTTCCCAGACGGTGGAGATCTCCACACCGCTGATAAGCTGCAAATCCAGTCCTGCCCGGACAATTTCCGCACGGGCTGCAGGAATGGCATCGGTGGTATCGTGGTCGGTTATTGCCAGCGTACCGACGCGCATCTCTACCGCGCGATGGACCAGTTGTTCGGGGGAAAGCAGACCATCAGAGGCCGTCGTATGGCTGTGAAGATCGTAAATAATGGCGTAATTCGTGTCGCTCAAAGCGGCTCCGCTAATTCATCTGGACGTCGGTTTGTCGCCTATCATACAGTCCAGAGAATATTTTCTGAATTCGAGGTTGACTTTCTTTTCCTGAACCAGTTAACTAGTACGCAAGTTCACACGACAAGGTATCGCAAACATGAATGCACATTTCTCTGTTACTCGCTGGTGGCGCACTCCCTGACAAGGGCTGTGAGATCACGTGCGCATTCAGCATACCGATACCAGGCCCGCTCACACAGCGGGCTTTTTTTTGAACAAAATAAATAATGAGAGCGACTATGCAAACGCAAAAACCAGCACTCGAACTTCTGACCAGCAACGCCAGCTACCGCAGTAACCCGACAGCGTTGTTCCATCAATTATGCGCTGCCCGCCCGGCAACCCTGCTGCTGGAATCAGCGGATATTGACAGTAAAAGTGACTTAAAAAGCCTGTTGCTGGTTGATAGCGCATTGCGTATCACCGCACTTGGTGACACTGTCACCATTACAGCATTAACCGAAAATGGTACAGCACTTCTGGGTCTGCTCGATAACGCGCTGCCTGCCGGGGTGGAAAACACCTTGCTGTCCGATGGGCGCGAACTGCGATTCCCGCCGGTCAGCAGTCTGCTGGACGAAGACGCCCGCCTCTGCTCGCTCTCTGTGTTTGATGCTTTTCGCTTATTACAAAATCTGGTCGATGTTCCTTCCGATGAACGCGAAGCCATGTTCTTCGGCGGCTTGTTCGCGTATGACCTGGTGGCCGGTTTTGAAGATTTGCCGCAGCTTACGCACGATCGCCGTTGCCCGGATTACTGCTTTTATCTCGCCGAAACCTTACTGGTGATCGACCACCAGAAACAGCAAACGCGTATACAGGCCAGCTTATTTACCCCTTCAGCACAGGAAAAAGACCGCCTGCTTCAGCGCATCGACACCCTGCGCCAGCAGTTGGATCGGCCTGCCGAGCCGTTGCCGGTCGAAAAAATTGAACATATGCGCTGCGACTGCAACCAGAGTGATGAAGAGTACGGCGCAGTGGTTCGCGACATGCAAAAAGCGATTCGTGCGGGCGAGATTTTTCAGGTAGTACCGTCTCGTCGCTTTACCCTGCCTTGCCCTTCACCGCTGGCGGCTTACGAAGTGCTAAAAAAGAGCAACCCCAGCCCGTACATGTTCTTCATGCAGGATAACGATTTCACCCTGTTCGGCGCCTCACCGGAAAGCTCGCTGAAATACGACGCCAGCAACCGCCAGATTGAGATCTACCCTATCGCCGGCACACGCCCGCGCGGACGCCGCCCGGATGGTTCGCTGGATCGCGATCTTGACAGCCGCATTGAGCTGGAGATGCGTACCGATCACAAAGAGCTGTCAGAACACTTGATGCTGGTGGATCTGGCGCGCAATGATCTGGCGCGCATTTGCACCCCGGCAGCCGCTATGTCGCCGATTTGACCAAAGTCGATCGCTACTCTTACGTCATGCACCTGGTTTCACGCGTGGTGGGTGAACTGCGTCAGGATCTTGATGTTCTGCACGCCTACCGCGCCTGCATGAACATGGGCACCCTGAGCGGTGCGCCAAAAGTGCGCGCAATGCAGTTAATCGCCAAAGCAGAAGGCTCACGTCGCGGTAGCTACGGCGGTGCGGTGGGTTATTTCACCGCCCATGGCGATCTGGATACCTGCATCGTGATTCGTTCTGCGTGGGTGGAGGACGGTGTGGCAACGGTACAGGCAGGCGCGGGTGTCGTGCTGGATTCCGTTCCGCAATCTGAAGCCGATGAAACCCGTAATAAAGCCCGCGCGGTTCTGCGCGCTATCGCCACCGCACACCACGCTCAGGAGACTTTCTGATGGCTGACATTCTGCTGCTTGATAACATCGATTCCTTTACTTACAACCTGGCGGATCAGCTGCGTGCGAGCGGACACAACGTGGTGATTTACCGTAACCATGTTCCGGCGCAAACCTTGATCGACCGGCTTGCGACAATGCAAAACCCGGTGTTGATGCTCTCGCCAGGCCCTGGCGCGCCGTCTGAAGCGGGCTGCATGCCGGAGCTGCTGACACGGATGCGCGGCAAGTTACCGATTATCGGTATCTGCCTCGGTCACCAGGCGATTGTTGAAGCCTATGGCGGCTACGTCGGCCAGGCAGGTGAAATCCTGCACGGCAAAGCCTCAAGCATCGAACACGATGGTCAGGCCATGTTCGCGGGCTTAAGCAACCCGCTTCCCGTTGCGCGTTACCACTCGCTGGTGGGCAGCAACATCCCGGCAGGATTAACCATCAATGCCCATTTTAACGGCATGGTGATGGCAGTACGTCACGACGCCGATCGCGTTTGTGGTTTCCAGTTCCACCCGGAATCGATTTTGACCACGCAAGGTGCTCGTCTGCTTGAGCAAACGCTGGCCTGGGCGCTGCAAAAACTGGAGCAGACGAATACGCTGCAACCGATTCTGGAAAAACTCTATCAGGCGCAAACACTCAGCCAGCAGGAGAGCCACCAGCTTTTCTCTGCGGTGGTGCGCGGCGAGCTGAAGCCGGAACAACTGGCGGCCGCGCTGGTGAGTATGAAAATTCGCGGTGAACATCCCAACGAAATTGCCGGAGCCGCCACCGCACTGCTGGAGAATGCCGCGCCATTCCCGCGTCCGGACTATGCGTTTGCCGATATCGTCGGCACCGGCGGCGACGGCAGCAACAGCATCAATATTTCCACCGCCAGTGCATTTGTCGCTGCTGCTTGCGGCCTGAAAGTCGCCAAACACGGCAATCGCAGCGTTTCGAGCCGTTCCGGCTCATCAGATTTGCTGGCGGCATTTGGTATTAATCTGGATATGAACGCCGATAAATCGCGTTCTGCGCTGGATGAGCTGGGTGTCTGTTTCCTGTTTGCGCCGAAGTATCACACCGGTTTTCGCCACGCGATGCCGGTACGCCAGCAGTTGAAAACCCGTACTCTGTTCAACGTGCTCGGCCCGTTGATCAACCCGGCGCACCCGCCGCTGGCACTGATCGGTGTTTACAGTCCGGAGCTGGTGCTGCCGATTGCCGAAACCCTGCGCGTTCTCGGTTATCAGCGTGCGGCAGTCGTGCATAGCGGCGGCATGGACGAAGTGTCACTGCATGCACCTACACTGGTTGCTGAGTTGCATGATGGCGAAATCAAAAGTTACCAACTCACCGCTGCCGACTTTGGCCTGACGCCGTACCATCAGGAGGCGCTGGCGGGCGGGACACCGGAAGAAAACCGTGACATTCTGACACGCTTACTCCAGGGTAAAGGTGAGGCCGCGCATGAAGCCGCCGTCGCCGCCAATGTCGCCATGCTGATGCGTCTGCACGGCGAAGAGGATTTACAGGCCAACGCGCAAAAAGTTCTGGATGTGCTGCACAGCGGAGCAGCCTACGACAAAGTCACCGCACTTGCGGCAAGAGGATAAAAAATGCAGACCGTTTTAGCGAAAATCGTCGCCGATAAAGCCTTATGGGTAGCAGCGCGCAAGGAGCAACAACCGCTGGCCAGTTTTCAGAACGATGTCGAGCCAAGCACGCGTCGCTTCTACGATGCCCTGCAAGGTGCGCGGACAGCGTTTATTCTGGAGTGCAAAAAAGCCTCGCCCTCCAAAGGCGTGATCCGCAATGATTTTGACCCGGCGCGTATTGCTGCTATCTACAAACATCATGCGTCGGCGATTTCCGTGTTGACGGATGAAAAATATTTCCAGGGCAGTTTTGATTTTCTGCCGATTGTCAGCGGTATCGCGCCGCAGCCAATCCTGTGCAAAGACTTTATTATCGACGCTTATCAGATTTACCTGGCGCGTCACTACCAGGCAGATGCGTGCCTGCTGATGCTCTCGGTACTCGACGATGAGCAGTACCGCCAGCTTGCCGCCGTCGCGCACAGTCTAAATATGGGCGTGTTGACGGAAGTGAGTAATGAAGAAGAGTTGCAACGCGCTATCTCACTGGAAGCGAAAGTCGTCGGCATCAACAACCGCGACCTGCGCGATCTTTCCATCGATTTGAACCGCACCCGTGAGCTTGCTCCGCGCCTTGGCACAGGTGTGACGGTCATCAGCGAGTCTGGCATCAACACTTATGCCCAGGTGCGTGAACTCAGCCATTTTGCCAATGGTTTCCTGATTGGCTCCGCGCTGATGTCCCATGACGATCTCGATGCGGCGGTGAAACGTGTTTTGCTGGGTGAAAACAAAGTGTGCGGGCTGACCCGCCCGCAGGACGCGCAGGCGGCACATCAGGCCGGTGCAATTTATGGCGGCTTGATCTTCGTTGCCAGTTCCCCACGCGCCGTAACGCAAGCGCAAGCACAAGCGGTGATGCAGGCCGCACCGCTGCAATATGTCGGTGTGTTCCGTAATGCCACGCACGAAGAGGTGGTGGCGAAAGTTAACGCACTGAATCTGGTTGCCGTTCAACTGCACGGTGATGAAGACCAGGCCTATATCGATACGCTGCGTGAGCGTCTGCCGGCGAAGACACAAATCTGGAAAGCGCTCAGCGTTGGCGACAGCCTGCCCGCGCGGCGCTTCCAGCAGGTCGATAAATATGTGTTTGATAACGGCCAGGGCGGCAGCGGCAAAAGTTTCGACTGGTCGCTGCTGGCAGGCGAACCGCTGGATAATGTGATTCTTGCTGGTGGCCTGAGCGCAGACAATTGCGTGCAGGCGGCCAAAACCGGCTGTGCCGGACTCGATTTTAATTCAGGCGTGGAGTCGGAACCGGGTATCAAAGATGCCAGCAAACTGGCCTCGGTTTTTCGCACACTGCGCGCTTATTAAGGAAAGAAGATAATGACGACACTACTGAATCCCTATTTTGGCGAGTTTGGCGGAATGTTCGTTCCGCAAATCCTGATGCCGGCGCTGCGCCAGCTCGAAGAAGCTTTTGTCAGCGCACAGAGCGATGCCGAATTTCAGCAACAATTTAACGATCTGCTGAAAAATTATGCCGGACGTCCGACCGCGCTGACCAAATGCCAGAACATTACCGCCGGTACGCGCACCACGCTTTACCTCAAGCGTGAAGATTTGCTCCATGGCGGCGCGCACAAAACCAACCAGGTGCTGGGTCAGGCGCTGCTGGCAAAACGTATGGGCAAAACCGAAATTATCGCCGAAACGGGGGCCGGTCAGCATGGCGTGGCCTCGGCGCTGGCGAGCGCTCTGCTGGGTCTGAAATGTCGCATCTATATGGGCGCAAAAGATGTGGAACGCCAGTCACCAAACGTGTTCCGCATGCGCTTAATGGGCGCGGAAGTGATCCCGGTACATAGCGGCTCCGCCACGCTGAAAGATGCCTGTAACGAGGCGCTGCGTGACTGGTCTGGAAGCTATGAAACCGCGCACTATATGCTGGGCACTGCGGCGGGTCCGCACCCATTCCCGACCATTGTGCGCGAGTTCCAGCGCATGATCGGCGAAGAGACCAAAGCGCAGATCCTTGAAAAAGAGGGGCGTCTGCCGGATGCCGTTATCGCCTGCGTGGGCGGCGGTTCTAATGCTATTGGCATGTTCGCCGACTTTATAGACGAAATGTCTGTTGGCCTGATCGGGGTGGAACCAGCGGGTCACGGTATCGAAACTGGCGAGCATGGCGCGCCGCTGAAACATGGTCGCGTTGGCATCTATTTTGGCATGAAATCGCCGATGATGCAGACAGATGAAGGCCAGATCGAAGAGTCTTATTCTATCTCTGCGGGTCTCGATTTCCCGTCTGTCGGGCCGCAGCATGCGTACCTTAACAGTACGGGTCGTGCCGATTATGTTTCCATCACCGATGACGAAGCGCTGGAAGCCTTCAAAATCCTGTGCCGCCATGAAGGCATTATTCCAGCGCTGGAATCTTCGCACGCCCTCGCCCATGCGCTAAAAATGATGCGCGAGAACCCGGACAAAGAGCAGTTGCTGGTGGTGAACCTTTCCGGGCGCGGCGACAAAGACATTTTTACCGTACATGACATCCTGAAAGCGCGAGGGGAAATCTGATGGAACGCTATGACAATGTATTTAAACAGCTGAGCGCGCGCAAAGAAGGTGCATTCGTTCCCTTCGTCACACTGGGCGATCCGTCTCCGGAACTGTCGCTAAAAATCATTGATACGCTGATTGAAGCGGGTGCGGATGCGCTTGAGCTTGGGATACCGTTTTCCGACCCGCTGGCGGACGGTCCAACCATTCAAAACGCCACGCTGCGCGCCTTTGCCGCAGGCGTGACACCGTCACAATGTTTCGAAATGCTGGCAGCTATTCGCCAGAAACACCCAACGATCCCCATTGGCTTGCTGATGTACGCCAACCTGGTTTTCAGCCGGGGAATTGACGAATTCTATGCCCAGTGCGCAAAAGTCGGCGTCGATTCTGTGCTGGTCGCGGATGTGCCGATTGAAGAGTCCGCGCCATTCCGCCAGGCGGCTTTGCGCCATAATATCGCGCCCATCTTTATCTGCCCGCCAAACGCGGACGACGATCTGCTGCGCCAGATTGCCTCTTATGGCCGGGGATACACCTACCTGCTTTCGCGCGCCGGGTAACGGGCGCGGAAAACCGTGCGGCGCTGCCTCTGCACCATCTGGTGGAAAAACTTACCGAGTATCACGCTGCGCCTGCGCTGCAGGGTTTCGGTATTTCCGCACCGGAGCAGGTGAGCGCTGCCGTAGAAGCAGGTGCCGCCGGCGCGATTTCCGGTTCCGCGATTGTGAAAATCATTGAGAAAAACCTCACCAACCCAACGGCTATGCTGGCTGAACTGAAAGCCTTTGTGCAGAGCCTGAAAGGTGCTACTTTGCCGCGTTAACCTCCCGCACCGCCTGTTGATTCAGGCGGTGTACTTTCCTGTTTATCCGCACATTTTTCCTGACGCATTGTTAAAAGGTTCATATTTTCTGTGGAATAATAATCCTAAAAATTATGAGACCGATAAAAACAACATGCGTGAGATCCCTGATTCCTGCTGGCAACGTCGCTGGCTGGCCCTGCTGCTGACCGGGCTACTTTCCGGTGCGGCTGGCATGTTGATTGCCCTTCTCCTTCATGCCATCCAGCACCTCGCTTTTGGTTATAGCCAGCAATCGCTGATTGGCGGCGCGCCGTTCCTGCAGGGCGTAACGGATGCCAGCGCCCTGCGCCGTTTTGCTTCTCTTGCTGCTGCAGGTGTGGTGGCTGGCTGGGGCTGGTGGCTCCTGGCACACTATGCAAAAAAACGCGTCAGTGTTGGCGCTGCGCTCAAAGATGTTCAACGCCCGATGCCTGCTTTCACCACCATAACTCATGCGCTCTTGCAAGTTGTTACCGTGGCGATGGGCTCGCCGCTAGGGCGTGAAAGCGCACCGCGTGAAGTTGGTGCCCTGTTTGGCGGTGGGATCGCAAGGCATATCGGCTTAAATGTACAAGAAACCCGACTGGTGATCGCCTGCGGCGCCGGTGCCGGGCTGGCGGCGGTGTATAATGTCCCGCTGGCGGGCGCGATTTTTACCCTTGAGGTACTGCTGGTCACGATCAGTTGGGATGCGGTCATTGCCGCCATTGTCACCTCCGCCCTCGCCGCGTTCGTGACATCGCTGGTGCTGGGCAACGAGCGGCAGTATCTCTTTACTGCTCCCGCAGCGCCCCTCTCTTTGATTATCTGGGCAACCTTATCCGGTCCGTTATTCGGCTATGCTGCCAGTCTGTTCCGGCGGATGACCAAAAATGCACGGGCGCAGGTGAAAAGCAACTGGCAGATGCCGGTCTTCTGCTTTATCGCTTTTGCCTGCCTCGGCTTGCTCGCTATCTGGTTTCCGCAATTACCAGGCAACGGGCGCGGTCCGGTACAGCTGAGTTTCGGCGGAGACGTTACGCTGCCGCTGGCGGCAATGTTGATTGGGTTAAAAGTGCTAAGTATCTGGATGGTGCTACGCAGCGGAGCCGAAGGAGGTCTGCTCACGCCCGGGCTGGCGATCGGCGCCCTGCTGGGTGCGCTGATGTTCCTGCTGGTAGGACAGTTTTTCCCCGATGGCAGTATGGCGGAATTCGCACTGACTGGCGGCGCGGCTTTTCTCGCCTCATCCATGCAAATGCCGCTCACCGCCATTGTGTTGCTGATGGAATTCACCGGCATGGATTTCAGCTTTTTTGTGCCGCTGACGCTCTGCGTTGCGGGTGCATATATGACCTGCCGCTATTGTGAGTAGCGCATTTCGGGGCGTTCGTTTGTGGTGCTGAATGTGTCAGCGGGCTTGTCGTGAATGCGCCATAGCTACGCGAAAGAAAGTCAGACGTTGGCATTCGTAATACGTCATTTCGCCTTCTGTTGCGCTACATTGTGTCTGAACAAATGAGAGTTTAACCGCTGCTTACAGTGTCTCTGTGTCTGATGTGCGCAGCGCGAGGGTGTTAGAAAACGGTTTAATACGCTGAAAGATACCCGCATGGTGATGTGGTGCAGAAATGCGTGGAAACTGGTTATCGATAAACCAGTTTCCACAATACGCTTAAAAACGGTAGCCAGCAGAGAACATAAACACCCACGGATCCAGGCGAGTATGTACGCTTTGTTGCTCACCATTCGCTTTAAAACGCACATCCGTATCGATATCCATCCACCATACGGACATGTTAATCAGCCAGTTGCGGTTGATTAAGTAATCCACACCGGCTTGCCCTGCCACGCCCCAGGAGTCTTTCAGGCTCAAATCCGACAGCCCGGCTTCTTTCCCGGTATCGTTAAATTTCTCATCAAAGAAAGTGGTGTAGTTTACCCCTGCCCCAAGGTACGGGCGCAGTTTGCTCTGTGAATCACCGAAATACCACTGCGCCATTAATGTCGGCGGCAGGTGGTGCACAGTGGCGATGTCGCCGGTTGGACCGGTGCCAACGCGGTGACGAAACGGCGTCGCGGCCAGTAATTCAACGCCGATATTGTCGGTCGCCATCCAGCTCATCGTCACACCCAGTTGGGTGTTATTGCTGACATTAAAACTGCCCAGAGCGCCTAAAACGTTATCTGAACCTTCCGTCGGACGTACCGTCGCGGAACCGGCTCGAATGAAAAACTCGCCAGCTTCATGCGCGTATACACCTGTAGAAAGACTACTCAGGATCAATGCTGCCACGGCTAACTTCTTCATATCCACTCCATGTTTAAGGTTTTTATCGCGCCGTGAATATACCTATAACTGAGTACAAAGTGATCCAACACAGATCACACTTGACCCCGTAATTTAACATTCATTGATCTGGGTTAATTTTCACTACTCGCTACACTCATTAACTTTTGTATTTAAATCAATTTTCGCTTTGTGGGGTGGTTAAAAAAATATCTGTTCGCCCATCTTGTGCGCCTTCTTCGGCAGCGATAATTTATTGGCCTGACAATTTATGTTGATGCGTCGTTAAATGCAGGTGCGCTATGAGTGATATCAATCCGTGCATGTCGTGCGGAGCCTGTTGTGCGTATTTTCGAGTCTCTTTCTACTGGGCAGAAGCGGATGACGCTGGCGGCCCTGTCCCGGCTCACCTCACCGAGCCGCTAACCCCCTTTCTGCGCTGTATGAGCGGAACTAACCAAAAGCAGAGCCGCTGCACGGCGCTACAAGGTACGCCAGGCGAGTCGGCCAGCTGCAGTATTTATGCGAACAGGCCGTCGCCATGCCGGGAATTTGCGATGTCCGGCGAAGAGGGAAAGGTCAATGAAGCCTGCGATCGTGCTCGCGCGCGCTACGGTTTAGCGCCTCTTTACAAAGATATGCTTTTCCATACAAGCAGCGATGCTGCCACTGAGAGTGTATTCGGGGTACAATTGCCCGCAATTTAACACCGCTATACTCAAGGAGAGTGCATGTCTATCACGGCGAAGTCCGTTTACCGTGACACGGGGAATTTTTTTCGTAATCAGTTCGTTACCATTTTACTGATCGCGTTGCTTTGTGCGTTTATCACATTCTTGCTGGGGAGCGCCTTTAAGCCCAGTGAAGAGCAGCTCTCCATTTTAAGTGAAGGGGATAATCTCGCAGGCAGCGTCGGGTTGTTTGAACTGGTGCAGAATATGACGCCGGAGCAGCAACAAGTGCTGCTGCGCGCCTCTGCGGCGTCGACATTTTCCGGGCTTGTGGGCAACGCCATTCTCGTCGGTGGTGTGCTGCTGATGATCCAGATGATTTCGGCGGGTCAGCGTATCAGCGCCTTGCGGGCGATTGGTGCCAGTGCGCCACTGTTGCCGAAGTTATTTTTACTGATCCTGCTGACCACGTTTATCGTGCAAATTGGCATCATGTTTGTGATTGTCCCAGGCGTCATTCTGGCGATCCTGCTCGCGTTCGCCCCGGTGATAGTGGTGCAGGATAAAACAGGGATTTTCGCTGCTATGCGTAACAGCATGCGCCTTGCCTGGGCAAATATGCGTCTTGTGGCTCCGGCGGTAATAGGATGGTTGCTGGCGAAAACATTCCTGCTGCTGTTCGCACATAACTTTGCGGTGTTCACTGTGGAAGGCGGCGAAGTGATTGCCAATACGTTGAGCAACCTGATTTCAGCGGCGCTGCTGGTTTATCTGTTCCGCCTCTATATGTTGATGCGTTCGTGATTGTTCCGGTTGCCTGCGTCTGCGGGCAACCCCTTATGATGGAATCGTAGAATGAAGCAGTTTCTTGATTTTCTGCCGTTGGTGGTCTTTTTCGCTTTTTACAAACTGTACGATATCTATGCAGCGACCACTGCGCTGATTATCGCGACCGCTATCGTGCTGATTTACAGCTGGGTGCGCTATCGCAAAGTGGAAAAGATGGCGTTGATAACTTTTGTGCTGGTCGCCGTATTCGGCGGGTTGACCCTTTTCTTCCATAACGATGAGTTTATCAAATGGAAGGTGACAGTGATTTATGCCCTGTTCGCTGCAGCGCTGCTCTTCAGCCAGTGGGTAATGAAAAAGCCGCTGATCCAGCGCATGCTCGGCAAAGAGATCGCGCTGCCGGAGGCCGTTTGGGGCAAGCTGAACATCGCCTGGGCGCTGTTTTTTATTCTGTGTGGTCTGGCAAATATCTACATTGCCTTCTGGCTGCCGCAGAATATCTGGGTGAATTTCAAAGTGTTTGGCTTAACCGCCCTGACCCTTCTCTTCACCGTGCTGAGCGGCGTTTATATCTACCGCCACATGCCCGCGCAGGACGACAAATCCTGAGACTAAAAGCCAGGCCACCGCGCCTGGCTTTTTTCTTTCCGAACGCCCCGCATTCGTAGTAGCATCCCGCCATAAATCCCTCATAGCAGAAGAGATAACAATGACAACCCTTCAGGACACTCCCCAGGGAGATCTTGTTTTACGCACATTAGCAATGCCAGCAGACACCAATGCCAACGGCGATATCTTTGGCGGCTGGTTAATGTCACAAATGGATATTGGCGGGGCAATACAAGCCAAGGAAATTGCGCATGGTCGCGTGGTGACGGTGCGCGTTGACGGCATGACGTTTCTTCGCCCGGTGGCGGTCGGCGACGTGGTGTGCTGCTACGCACGCTGCGTTAAACGGGGCAACACGTCGGTGACGATTAATATTGAAGTGTGGGTGAAGAAGGTCTCGTCCGAGCCAATTGGTCAGCGTTATAAAGCGACGGAAGCGCTGTTTATTTACGTCGCAGTGGATAATGAAGGTAAACCGCGCCCGTTACCTCAGGCATAAGAAAAAGCCTCCTTACGGAGGCTTTTTTATTCCATTGAGGCGCCGCCGTTCAGGCG
Source organism: Kosakonia sacchari SP1 (assembly GCF_000300455.3). Classification (NCBI taxonomy): domain Bacteria; kingdom Pseudomonadati; phylum Pseudomonadota; class Gammaproteobacteria; order Enterobacterales; family Enterobacteriaceae; genus Kosakonia; species Kosakonia sacchari. Next base: position 2,228,559 of record NZ_CP007215.2, on the reverse strand, counting down.
GAACACGATATTCACAATTAATCCCGAACCCGGTTTCCCGGCCTCATAACGCCACTTGCGCATTGCCGTTTTTACTTCACGCTCGAACATATTTGCCGGTTGCGCTGACAGCACTTCGACATTTTCAACACGGCCATCTGAGGTGACATCAAACTTCACTTTTACCCGACCTTCGATACGCAGCGCTTGCGCGCGGGCCGGATACTGCGGTTGATTACGGCTCAGCGCACGCGGGCCGGCAGGAACAGCCGGCGCTGGCTGGGTTGCCGCCGACGGGGTCGGATTCGCGACCGGGCGCGCGGGCGCGTTATTCTGAAACGGCGAGGCCGGTTGCGGAGTTACCGGTTTGACTTCGCGCTTCGGCTGCTCGACCTTTTTCTCCGGTTTCGGCTTTGGCTTAGGTTTTGGCTGCGGTTTGGGCTTTTCAATCACCACAGGCGCTTCTTTCGGTGGCTCAGGAACCGGCTCAGGCTCGGGTTCCGGCTCAACAACCGGCTCCGGCGGTTGAGCAACTTGAGGTGGTTCCAGATCGGCAGGCGCTACCATAGTGACCGAAATGGGCTGCGCAGGTGCGGGCAGTTCAACGACCTGATGTACCGATGTATAGAGCAGACCCGCCACGACGGCACCGTGAATACCAACAGACAACAGCGTTGGCCAGGGAAAGCGGCGAGGTAAATCGAGGGTCATTGAAGTCATAATCGTGTCAGTTAAAAATCCAGAGCTAGATTTTAAATGCAAATAGCAATCATATTCAACAAGCCATCGCATACGCGGGCAATTTAGTCAGGTAAACGGGCAAAAAAGCCGCATATTTTGCAAGGATGTTACCGCCATTACCATCTTTACATTGCAGTCGTGCCACCTTTCACATACGGTATGGCTTTCTTTTCTGTGAGGAGTTCTGCCCGTGCTGTACGTTATTTTTGCTGAAGATATTGCTGACTCGCTCGAAAAACGTTTGTCCGTGCGCCCTGCCCATCTGGCGAGACTGCAACTGCTGCACGATGAAGGCCGCCTGCTGACTGCTGGCCCAATGCCCGCTGTCGACAGCAACGATCCGGGAGCGGCGGGTTTCACTGGCTCGACGGTGATTGCTGAGTTTGAATCGCTGGAAGCGGCGAAATCCTGGGCAGAAGCCGATCCCTACGTTGCTGCCGGGGTTTACCAGAACGTGACGGTGAAACCGTTCAAAAAAGTATTCTAAAAAGAAAAGACCCGCCACGGCGGGTCTTTTACTTTAAAATCTGCTTCAGAACCTGGCGGCACTTCACATCCGGCTGGTGAGTTCAGCACCTGCGCAAATCGCGGCGTATTAACGAACTCGCCCGACACCGATATATATGCTCGTCTGCTGCGAAAGAGATTTTTTAACAGGCAGATTGCTCTGGCGGTTTATTATTTAATGCCCAACGCTTTTGGAAAAAAGATTAATAATCACCACCCCGGCGATAATTAATCCCATCCCCATGATTGCCGGCATATCCAGTTTTTGCCCGTGTACAAGCCAGCCAGCAAGACCTATCAGCACAATACCGGCACCGGACCAGATGGCATAAATCACTCCGGTTGGAAGAGTGCGCATAGTAATTGTCAGGCACCAGAAGGCAATGCAATACCCGGCGATACTGATAAAGCCGGGTAACAAACGGGTAAAGCTGTCGGAAGATTTCAGCGCCGTGGTGGCAATCACTTCCATCACAATGGCAATACCGAGAAATATAAAGGCTTCTTTATTCATATGGGTTACCGGACAATATTAACGTTTACTGAGCGCCAGACGGGTGGCAAACAGCAAAAAAACCATCCCAGTGCAGCGATCCATCCAGCGTATAACTTTTTCTTTACGCAGGAATGACGCCAATGGGCGCGTGGCAGAAATCAGCAGCGTCGACCAGCAGGTGCCCAGTAAAAGATGAATAAAAACCAAGCCAAACGTCCACGCGATTAACGGTTGCCCCTGCGGAATAAACTGCGGCAAAAATGAGACATAAAAAATGCCCACTTTCGGGTTAAGCACGTTGCCGAACATCCCTTTGATAAACCAGTTTTGCGATTTCGTTTCGCTTGCGTCCACCGCAGCAAACGATCTGCGTGGGCGCAGCAGCATATTCAGGCCCAACCAGCATAAATAGGCAGCGCCGCAATATTTCAGGAGATTGTACGCCAGCTCAGATACCGCGATCAGCGCGCCCAGGCCAAACGCCACCATTGCGCCCAGATAAGACAACCGGTGTTGATCCCCATCTGCGCTTTAAAAGCCTCTTTGCGCCCTTCAACTGTCGCAGTGCGTAGTATCAGCGCCGTATCCAGCCCCGGTGTTAACGTCAAAAGCGTGGCAGCGAAGGTAAAAGCCAAAAGACTATCCATGACCGACATACGACAACTCCCTCTTTAGCATTAAGCCCAGAAACGATCGCGGGCACCTGTTTGGTGCCCGGATATTAAAGATCGTAAATAGCGAATAACAGCACATTACGATGACGGTTTACGCCACATTTCCTGATGGCGTGGATGCGCATATTGCGACGTGATTGCGCTTCCAGCCAGCGCGCTTTACGGCGGCTCATCTGCCGCAGCATACGCCAGCGCCCCACTTCCGTTCGACTACGCTTCATTTTTACAACTCAAAACTTAACAGAAACGCCATTATAGTCCGTCAACTTCGCCAGGCCAGCGCTTTTCAGCGTTTTTATTTGCCAGATGAATGCGGATGCGTACACTCATGAAATACGGTTTTTTTAAAAGGATTTTATCTATGTCCGCTTTTTACACGGTAATGAGTTGGCTGATTGTCTTAGGTTACTGGCTACTGATTGCTGGTGTAACACTGCGCATATTGATGAAACGCCGCGCTGTCACCTCCGCGATGGCGTGGTTATTGATTATTTACATCCTGCCGCTGGTTGGGATCATCGCCTATCTTTCCCTGGGTGAACTGCACCTTGGAAAACGTCGTGCCGAGCGCGCCCGCGCTATGTGGCCTTCCACCGCCAAGTGGCTGAATGATCTGAAAAATTTCAAACATATTTTTGCGACAGAAAACAGCGGTGTGGCGTCATCGCTTTTCAAGCTCTGCGAGCGACGCCAGGGGATCGCCGGGGTTAAGGGCAACCAGTTGCAGCTACTCACCTCGACTGATGATGTTATGCAGGCATTAATCCGCGATATTCAGCTCGCACGCCACAATATCGAGATGGTGTTTTACATCTGGCAACCCGGCGGAATGGCGGATCAGGTGGCCGAATCGTTAATGGCCGCAGCGCGCCGCGGCGTGCACTGTCGCCTGTTGCTGGATTCCGCGGGCAGCGTGGCGTTTTTTCGCAGCCCGTGGGTAACCATGATGCGAAACTCCGGTATTGAAGTGGTCGAGGCGCTGAAGGTGAATTTAATGCGTGTTTTTCTGCGCCGCATGGATTTACGCCAGCATCGAAAAATCGTGTTGATAGACAATTACATCGCCTACACTGGCAGCATGAATCTGGTCGATCCGCGCTTCTTTAAACAAGATGCTGGCGTCGGTCAATGGGTCGATTTGATGGCGCGGATGGAAGGTCCGATCGCTACGGCAATGGGGATTGTTTACTCTTGTGACTGGGAAATAGAAACCGGAAAACGCATTCTTCCCCCGCCGCCTGATGCCAACATCATGCCTTTTGAGGAAGCCAGCGGGCACACCATTCATACCATTGCTTCCGGACCAGGGTTTCCGGAAGATCTGATCCACCAGGCATTGCTAACCGCCGTCTACGCATCACGCGAATATTTAATTATGACCACGCCCTATTTCGTGCCCAGCGACGACCTGCTGCATGCGATTTGTACGGCGGCGCAGCGCGGTGTGGACGTGAGTATTATTCTGCCGCGTAAAAACGATTCGCTACTTGTCGGCTGGGCCAGCCGGGCCTTTTTTGGCGAGTTGCTGGCCGCAGGCGTAAAGATTTACCAGTTCGAAGGCGGTTTGTTGCATACCAAAAGCGTGCTGGTTGATGGCGAACTGAGTCTCATCGGTACCGTGAATCTGGATATGCGTAGCCTGTGGCTGAATTTCGAAATCACGCTGGTGATTGACGATGCTGGTTTTGGTGGCGATCTGGCGGCCGTGCAGGATGATTACATCTCCCGCTCCCGCTTACTTGATGCGCGTTTGTGGATAAAACGGCCGTTCTGGCACCGCATTGCTGAACGACTGTTTTACTTCTTCAGTCCGTTGCTGTAAAACGTGCCCAACAGACGTGAAGAGGTAATCATGGAAATGGATCTGAATAATCGCCTGACCGAAGACGAAACCCTTGAGCAGGCTTACGACATCTTCCTCGAACTGGCAGCGGACAATCTCGACCCGGCGGACATCATTCTTTTCAACTTACAGTTTGAAGAGCGTGGCGGCGCTGAGTTGTTTGATCCGGGCGAAGACTGGCAAGAACATGTAGATTACGATTTAAACCCGGACTTCTTCGCTGAGGTGGTCATTGGCCTTGCGGATACCGATGGCGGCGAGATCAATGACATTTTCGCACGCGTATTACTGTGCCGCGAAAAAGATCACAAACTTTGCCATATTCTCTGGCGCGAATAAGCGCGGAAAGAGAAAAGAAAAAGGGCTGACAGTTGTCAGCCCTTTTTATATGCGTGGATTATAGCGGGTCGACTTTCAGGCAGGAGACCGCATGACGGAAGCTGCCCTCCAGCACCGGACGTGTCTGCGCGCACTCAGGCCCGGCAATCGGGCAGCGAGTACGGAACACACAGCCCGACGGCGGGTTGATTGGTGACGGCAAATCCCCTTCCAGCAACTGTATTGTCTTGTTCTTTTCCCGATCCGGGTCCGGAACCGGCACCGCCGACATCAGCGCTTTGGTATACGGGTGCAGCGGGTTCTGGTACACCTCATCATAAGTGCCTAGCTCTACCGCATGGCCGAGGTACATTACCAGCACACGGTCGGAGATATGCTTCACTACCGCCAGATCGTGAGCGATAAAGATTAGCGACAGCCCCATTTCACGTTGCAGTTGCTGCAGCAGGTTAACGACCTGCGCCTGAATTGATACATCCAGCGCGGAAACCGGCTCATCACAAATGATCAGTTTCGGTTCGAGGATCAGCGCGCGGGCAATACCGATACGCTGACACTGACCACCGGAGAACTCATGCGGATAGCGGTTAATCAGGTTCGGCAGCAGCCCCACTTTCATCATCATCGTTTTAACGCGATCGCGCACTTCCTGGCGCGACATTTTCGGATGATAGGTGCGCAGCGGTTCGGCGATGATTTCACCGATGGTCATACGTGGGTTCAATGATGCCAGCGGATCCTGGAAAATCATCTGGATATCGCTGCGCACGTCGCGCCACTCTTCCTGCTTCATGCCCAGCAGATCTTTACCCAGCCAGGCCACTTTTCCGTCGGTGGCTTTCACCAGGCCAATAATGGCACGGGCGAAAGTTGACTTGCCGCAACCGGATTCACCTACTACGCCGAGGGTTTCCCCTTCGTACAGACGCAGCGTAACGCCATCAACTGCTTTCAGGGTTTTCGGCGGTTGCCAGAACCACTGCTTGCCATCTTTGATGTCGAAATGCACCTTTAAATCGGCGATTTCCAGCAGCACTTTTCTCTCATCAATCGCGGTATTCATACCAGTTCCTCCACCGATTTAAAGCAGGCGCGCAAACGGCCCGGGGCAAACTCCTCCAGCGGTGGAGCACTGTTACAGATTTCCATCGCGTGCGGGCAGCGCGGCTGGAACGGGCAGCCTTTCGGCAGCCGCAGCAAGTTCGGTGGGTTACCCGGAATGGTCAACAACGCTTCGCCTTCCGTGTCGAGGCGCGGTACCGCATTCAGCAGGCCGATAGAGTACGGATGCGATGGCTGGTAGAACACATCACGCGCTTTGCCATACTCCATGGTACGGCCAGCGTACATCACCAGCACTTTGTCACAGATGCCGGCAACAACACCCAGGTCATGGGTGATCATAATAATTGCGGTGTTGAATTCGCGTTTCAGCTCGTTCAACAGGGTCATGATCTGCGCCTGTACCGTCACGTCCAGCGCGGTAGTCGGTTCATCGGCGATAAGCAGTTTTGGTCGGCACATTAATGCCATTGCAATCATGACACGCTGGCGCATACCACCGGAAAACTCGTGCGGATACATGCGCATGCGTTTACGCGCTTCCGGCATTTTTACTGCATCGAGCATTTTGACGGACTCTTCAAATGCTTCCGCTTTGTTCATGCCTTTGTGCAACATCAGGACTTCCATCAACTGCTCACCCACGCGCATATACGGGTTCAGCGAAGTCATCGGGTCCTGGAAAATCATCGAGATCTGCTCGGCGCGCAGTTTGTTCAGCGCCTGCTCCGGCAGGTTAAGGATCTCTTTGCCGTTGAACGTCGCCGAGCCGCCAATGCGCCCGTTCGCCGCCAGCAACCCCATCAGCGCAAACGCCGTCTGGGATTTACCGGAACCCGATTCACCCACGATACCCAGCGTTTCACCGGCACGCAGCGAGAAGTTCAGGTCATTCACCGCCGTGACGTCGCCATCCGGGGTCTGGAAGGTAACACGCAGATCTTTCACGTCCAGCAGGAGATTGGATTGCTGCTGCGTCGCCGACGCGAATGAGGTTTCAGTTATGCTCATAACAGCACTCCTTAACGATCTTTCGGATCGAGGGCATCACGCAGGCCATCGCCGATAAAGTTAAAACAGAACAAAGTGATAACCAGGAAACCTGCCGGGAACAGCAGCAACCACGGCGACACTTCCATCGAGTTCGCACCGTCGCTTAACAGCGCGCCCCAGCTGCTCAGCGGCTCCTGGGTACCCAGGCCGAGGAAGCTCAGGAAAGATTCGAACAGAATCATGCTTGGCACCAGCAGTGAGGCATACACCACCACCACGCCCAGTACGTTTGGCACAATGTGGCGCACAACGATATTCGCGGTAGAAACCCCGCCGACCTGCGCCGCTTCGATAAACTCTTTACGTTTCAGGCTCAAAGTCTGGCCACGCACAATACGAGCCATATCGAGCCAGGAAACCATGCCGATAGCAACAAAAATGAGCAGAATGTTTTGCCCAAAGAACGTCACCAGCAGGATCACGAAGAACATGAACGGGAAGGAGTTGAGGATCTCCAGCAAACGCATCATCACCGAGTCCGTTTTGCCGCCCAGGTAACCGGAGAGTGAACCGTACAGCGTTCCCAGAATTACAGCCACCAGCGCGGCGGCAATACCGACCATCAGCGAGATACGCCCGCCGATCGCCACGCGCACCAGCAGGTCGCGACCGGAAGAGTCAGTACCAAAATAGTGACCGGACTCCATATCCGGCTTGCTGGACATCATGCCCCAGTCGGTATCGAAATAACTAAACTGCGACAGCATCGGCGCTAATGTCACAAACAGGGCTATCAGCAACAATACAATTAGGCTAGCTACCGCAGCGCGGTTATGCATAAAGCGACGGCGTGCGTCCTGCCACAGGCTTCGTCCTTCGACTTCAAGTTTTTCACTGAAGTTTTCCAGCGCCTCGCTGTTTTTCTTACTTAACATCATGGCGAACTCCAGTATTAATAACGAATCTTCGGATCGATAACGGCATAGAGCACATCAACAATCGCGTTAAACATGATAGTCAGCGTACCGACCAGAATGGTAAGACTTAATACCAGAGAATAGTCGCGGTTCAGCGCGCCGTTAACGAACAGCTGGCCGATACCTGGCAGACCATAAATGGTCTCGATAACCATGGAACCGGTAATGATGCCGACGAACGCAGGCCCCATGTAGGAGAGCACCGGCAAAAGCGCAGGCTTGAGCGCATGGCGGAAAATGATTCGGCGCATCGGCAACCCTTTCGCACGCGCTGTGCGGATAAAGTTGGAGTGCAGAACTTCAATCATCGAACCGCGGGTGATACGTGCAATGCTGGCGATGTAGGCCAGAGACAACGCCACCATCGGCAGGATCATGAATTTCAACGCCCCACCGTTCCAGCCACCCGCCGGCAGCCACTTCAGTATGATGGCAAAGATCATCACCAATAACGGTGCAACAACAAAACTCGGGATAACAACCCCGGTCATTGCCAGCCCCATCACCGTATAGTCCCATTTGGTGTTTTGGTTAAGCGCGGCGATAACACCGGCCGTAACGCCAAAGACAATGGCCAGAATAAAGGCCGCCGCACCTAATTTTGCGGAAACCGGGAAGCTTGCCGCTACCAGGTCATTCACCGTGTAGTCTTTGTATTTGAATGACGGCCCGAAATCGAAATGCGCCAGCTGCTTCAGATAACTGAAATATTGCGTGGTGATCGGGTCGTTTAAATGATATTTCGCTTCAATATTCGCCATGACCTCTGGCGCCAGCGCACGTTCACCGGTAAATGGACTTCCCGGTGCGAGACGCATCATAAAGAACGAGATGGTAATAAGAATGAAAAGTGTTGGGATCGCTTCAAGACAGCGACGTAGGATAAATTTCAACATTGCCCGTACCTTCTGGCCTGTGCCTTTTACACATTCTCTTTCAGGCGGTTAAGCCTGCGACCGATGTGTGTTCTGGTGCGATAAAATAAGACACTGTGGGGCAGGTAACCCTGCCCCACTCATTGCCATTAATGCTTGATAATATACAAGTTTTTAACGTAGATATTATCCATCGGGTCTTTACCTGTGTAGCCACCAACCCAGGTTTTTACCAGACGGGCGTTCACATAGTAGTAAACCGGAACGATCGCCGAGTCTTTATCCAGTTGCTGTTCAGCTTTGGAATAAAGCTCACTGCGCTGTGCTTCGTCAGTGACTTTCAGCGTGTCGCCGATCAGCTTGTCAAACGCCGGGCTCTTATAGTGCGCGGTGTTGTTGGAGCTGTCAGAAAGCATGGTGTTCAGGAAGGAGGTCGGCTCGTTGTAGTCCGCACACCAGCCCGCACGTGCAACATCAAAGGTGCCCTGATGACGCGTGTCGAGGAAGGTTTTCCACTCCTGGTTTTCCAGCTTCACGTCTACGCCAAGGTTTTTCTTCCAGATGGAAGCCACAGCAATCGCCAGTTTTTTATGCAGATCGGAGGTGTTATACAGCAGGCTGAACGACAGCGGTTTGTCTGCGGTGTAGCCCGCTTCGGCCAGCAGTTTTTTCGCTTCTGCGTTGCGCTGTTCCTGGGTCATTTTGAACCAGGCCGGTTCAGTCAATTTTGCACCATCGGTGTACGGCGGCGTGTAGCTGTATGCCGGCAGATCGCCCTGGTTTTTCACTTTGTTGACGATGATGTCGCGATCCAGCGCCAGTTTCAGCGCGGTACGAACGCGAACGTCTGTGAACGGGGCTTTCTGGTTGTTAATTTCGTAGTAGTAAGTACACAGGTACGGGTCAACGTGTACTTCTTTAGGGATCTCTTTTTTCAACTTCTGGAACAGTTCGATCGGCATGTTGTTATAAGTCATGTCGATTTCGCCGCTGCGGTAGCGGTTAACGTCTGTTACTTCAGAAGAGATTGGCAGGTAAGTGACCTGGTTAATAACGGTTTTCGCGTTATCCCAGTAATTGGTGTTGCGCTCAAGAACGATACGTTCGTTGACCACCCAATCTTTCAGTTTGTAAGCACCGTTGGTCACGATGTTCGCCGGCTGGGTCCATTTTTCGCCGAATTTTTCAATGGTGGCTTTAGGCACAGCGGAAACAGATGGGTGAACCAGCAGTTTATAGAAATAAGGAACTGGCTCGCTCAGGGTGACTTCAAAGGTGTAATCATCAATTGCTTTTACGCCAAGGTCGCTGGTCGGTTTTTTGCCAGCGATAACATCGTCGATATTGGCGATGTGACCGTACTGCAGATAGCTCGCATACGGAGAAGCGGTTTTCGGATCCGCCAGGCGCTGCCAGCTATAAACAAAATCATGCGCCGTTACAGGCGTACCGTCGGACCATTTCGCATTTTTACGCAGATGGAAGGTCCAAACTTTAAAATCTTTATTATCCCACGTCTCTGCAACACCAGCCGTCGGGTGACCCTGAACATCGGAGATCAGCAGACCTTCAAACAGGTCGCGGTTGATGTTGGATTCAGGAACCCCTTCGATTTTATGCGGGTCGAGAGATTGAACTTCAGAACCGTTGTTACGAACCAGCGTTTGCTTCTCCGCCAGTTGAACGCCTGCCGGTACATCGGCAGCCATTGCCGCGTTACCGGTAATCAGTGCAGTCAAAATCCCCGCAGCTACCAGACTTTTCTTTGTGATGATGGACATTGTGTTGTTACTCCACTCATTATAATTACTGACGTTCACGCCAGCGTGTTTCATCCCCTGTTGGGGGCCTGTATAGCGCAGGAGCTTTTTGGCGCTATCAGACATCTTTTTTTACTGCTGCTATCACCGACTTTTTTATTACGGACTGCTCAAACGGCAATCTTGCGTCGATTCTGTTACGCGCCTCCCCTGTCGAGGCGCGCGGTATTCACTATGACAACCGTTTTATATGAAAACGATTCTCATCTGAGCTGTTTATTCTGCAAATTATAAGGTCGAGAAACATAATGGGCGGAAAATAACAAATGCCCTCTTTTGTCGCCAATACATTTTGCAAATTTGTTAACCATTTCTCTTTTACGACACAGCATCAACCGACAGGCGATAGCTTTTCAGCCTCCCTGTTACTTTTTTATCTATTATTATCAATGAGATAAATGAACATCACCACCATGTGATGTTTTCAGACCGATGCTGTGCTTTTTTGCACAAAAAAGCAACAATTGACTACTTTTTAGCACATTCATCTGCGAGAACATTGAAAGTACTAATATCATTTCAATTATGTCACGGCAAGCCCAATAGTATTATGTGACAGAAATAACAGGTGCGATTGCGCGAATTCCGCACAGCAGAGATTCGTTATACTTATAATGCACTGATAGGAAAAAGATTTTCTGATTAGTGTAATTTATTATACTTTCCGCTGTTTTGCGGATTCGTCATATGTTTTGCTGATTTTGCGCGTTCCTTTACAGCGATTTTTCTATATACAACGGTCATCGCTATATAAAAGAAAGCATAACGACAACCGTTTATTTCCTTATTAAAGGAAGAAGTGAATCAGTTCAGCAAACCAGGAAATAGCGATCTCGCCCCCGCGACAATAAACTCAATACCTAGCGCCATAAGTAATAACCCCATAATACGTGTTATTACGTTGATACCCGTTTGCCCAAGCAAACGCACCAGCCAAGGCGCGATACGAAATAGCCCCCAGGAGCTGAGCGCAAATAGCGCGATCGCCACGGTGAAACCGATCAGATGCTCAACGGTGTGGTAGCGTGTTCCCCAAACTATGGTGGAACTGATTGCCCCCGGTCCCGCCATCAAAGGCAAAGCGAGTGGTACCACGCCGATACTTTCGCGAATGGCTGTCTCTGACTTTTCTTGTTTATTCTGCTTATCTTCCCCCAGTTTCCCGCTGATCATCGACATGGCGATAGTCACCACCAGAATGCCCCCGGCAATACGGAACGAATCGATCGAAATACCAAACAACTGCAATATGGCATCGCCAAGAAACAGTGCCGTCCAGAGAATAATGGCTACGGAAAGATTGGCGGTGAGATTCGTTTTATTCCGCGCGGCGGTCATCTGGTAGCTGGTCATGCTGATAAAAACCGGAATAATGCCGACCGGGTTTACCAACGCAAACAGGCCAATAAAAAATTTAAAATAGAGGGGAAGATCGAACACGATGTGCTCCACAGTAGGTTTTGTAACGGTGTCAGATAAATAACCTATCGGCGCGACAGGAAAATCCATGCAGAAGATACGCGTTTTCGCCGCGCAGTTCATCATGATTTCCGTGGAAATTCGCAGCAATACAGCATGTTATTCAGTTGTGGGAATTGTGATAATCTTAGAGCGCGCCTGGCCATATGCCATTAACATTTGCTACAAACGCCCAAAAATGGACTGCTGAAAGGTGTCAGCTTCGCTGAAATTTGATATAGATCACGCATTGCTTACTCAGAAGTGGGTAATCTTGATGGCACGAAAAGAGCTCAAAAGTGTCAGTAAGTGCGTTGTTTCCTCGAGGCTCTTTCAGTAAATCAGTGGTGGATGGTTTAGCGTTAACTCTTTGTTTTTATGAAACTTACGCAACCTGCAGCCGGTCTGTCTATACTTTCCCATTAGGCAGCTGGTTTACTAAAAGAGTTTAAACATTATCAGGAGAGCATTATGGCTGTTACTAATGTCGCTGAACTTAACGCACTCGTTGAACGCGTGAAGAAAGCCCAGCGTGAATATGCCAACTTTACTCAAGAGCAAGTAGATAAAATCTTCCGCGCTGCCGCTCTGGCCGCCGCAGATGCTCGTATCCCGCTGGCAAAAATGGCGGTTGCCGAATCCGGCATGGGTATCGTTGAAGACAAAGTGATTAAAAACCACTTCGCTTCCGAATATATTTATAACGCGTATAAAGATGAGAAAACCTGCGGCGTGCTGTCAGAAGATGACACCTTCGGCACGATTACCATCGCAGAACCAATCGGCATTATCTGTGGTATCGTTCCGACCACTAACCCAACCTCTACCGCTATCTTTAAATCGCTGATTAGTCTCAAAACCCGTAACGCCATCATTTTCTCCCCGCATCCGCGCGCTAAAGATGCTACCAATAAAGCAGCTGATATCGTACTGCAAGCAGCCATTGCCGCCGGTGCTCCGAAAGATCTGATCGGCTGGATTGATCAACCGTCTGTAGAACTGTCTAACGCATTAATGCATCACCCGGATATCAACCTGATCCTCGCTACTGGCGGCCCGGGCATGGTGAAAGCAGCGTACAGTTCCGGTAAACCGGCGATCGGGGTAGGTGCGGGTAACACCCCGGTTGTGATTGATGAAACTGCCGATATCAAACGTGCAGTAGCGTCTGTACTGATGTCTAAAACCTTTGATAACGGCGTTATCTGTGCTTCTGAACAGTCCGTTGTCGTAGTCGATTCTGTTTATGACGCGGTTCGTGAACGTTTCGCCAGCCACGGCGGTTACCTGCTTCAGGGTAAAGAGTTGAAAGCAGTTCAGGACATTATCCTGAAAAATGGCGCGCTCAACGCCGCTATTGTTGGTCAACCTGCTTACAAAATCGCTGAACTGGCCGGTTTCACCGTTCCAACGACCACTAAGATCCTGATTGGCGAAGTGAAAGTTGTCGATGAGAGTGAGCCGTTCGCACACGAAAAACTGTCACCGACGCTTGCAATGTACCGCGCGAAAGATTTCGAAGACGCGGTTGAAAAAGCAGAGAAACTTGTCGCTATGGGCGGTATCGGTCACACCTCTTGCCTGTATACCGACCAGGATAATCAGCCGGATCGCGTTGCTCACTTCGGTCAGAAGATGAAAACCGCGCGCATCCTGATTAACACCCCGGCTTCTCAGGGTGGTATTGGTGACCTGTATAACTTCAAACTCGCGCCTTCCCTGACCCTGGGTTGTGGTTCCTGGGGTGGTAACTCCATCTCTGAAAACGTTGGTCCGAAACACCTGATCAACAAGAAAACCGTTGCTAAGCGAGCTGAAAACATGTTGTGGCACAAACTTCCGAAATCTATCTACTTCCGCCGTGGTTCTCTGCCAATCGCGCTGGATGAAGTGATTACTGATGGTCACAAACGCGCGCTTATCGTGACTGACCGTTTCCTGTTCAACAACGGTTATGCAGACCAGATCACTTCTGTGCTGAAAGCGGCTGGCGTTGAAACCGAAGTGTTCTTCGAAGTTGAAGCAGATCCAACACTCACTATCGTGCGTAAAGGCGCTGAATTGGCGAACTCGTTTAAACCAGACGTAATTATCGCTCTGGGTGGTGGTTCCCCGATGGACGCTGCGAAAATTATGTGGGTAATGTACGAACATCCGGAAACCCATTTCGAAGAGCTGGCGCTGCGCTTTATGGATATCCGTAAACGTATCTATAAGTTCCCGAAAATGGGCGTGAAAGCGAAAATGATCGCTATCACCACTACTTCAGGTACCGGTTCTGAAGTTACGCCGTTTGCGGTAGTAACCGATGATGCAACAGGTCAGAAATATCCACTGGCAGACTATGCTCTGACGCCGGATATGGCGATTGTCGATGCCAACCTGGTGATGGATATGCCGAAATCCCTGTGTGCCTTCGGTGGCCTGGATGCGGTAACTCACGCACTGGAAGCTTACGTTTCCGTACTGGCCTCTGAGTTCTCTGACGGCCAGGCGCTGCAAGCGCTGAAATTGCTGAAAGAGAACCTGCCAGCCTCTTACAACGAAGGCTCAAAAAACCCGGTTGCTCGTGAACGTGTGCATAGCGCCGCTACCATCGCCGGTATCGCCTTTGCCAACGCCTTCCTTGGTGTGTGTCACTCCATGGCGCACAAGCTGGGTTCGCAGTTCCACATTCCGCACGGTCTGGCTAACGCCCTGCTTATCTGTAACGTTATTCGCTATAACGCGAACGACAACCCGACTAAGCAGACGGCATTCAGCCAGTATGACCGCCCGCAAGCGCGCCGCCGTTATGCAGAAATCGCAGACCATTTAGGTCTGACTTCTGCCAGTGACCGTACCGCAGCGAAAATCGAAAAACTGCTGGCATGGCTGGAAAGCATCAAAGCTGAACTGGGTATTCCGAAATCTATCCGTGAAGCTGGCGTACAGGAAGCTGATTTCCTGGCAAACGTGGATAAGCTGTCTGAAGATGCGTTTGATGACCAGTGTACCGGTGCGAACCCGCGCTACCCGCTGATCTCCGAACTGAAACAGATCCTGCTGGATACTTTCTACGGTCGTGAGTACAAAGAAGGTGAAGTAGCGGTAGTAAAAGCTGAAGCGGCTCCCGTTAAAGCAGACAAAAAAGCGAAGAAACCCGCTTAATGGTTAATGCTAATAAAAAAACCCGCTTCGGCGGGTTTTTTTATTACTAAAGAGAGGAAACGAAAAGCTAACCTCTGAGGCGTTGCTGGATCGCCGTTAGAGATCCCTCGTGCAGGGCTTCTTTGTAGTGTTTGCGGCACACGGATATATAGCGTTCATTGCCGCCAATAACCACCTGCTCGCCTTCGTTATAAGGGCGCCCCTCTTGATCAAGGCGCAGCACCATACTGGCTTTACGACCACAGAAACAGACAGTTTTCAGCTCAACCAGTTTATCTGACCAGGCCAACAAATATTGGCTACCCACAAATAACTCACCGCGAAAATCCGTGCGCAAACCGTAACAAAGCACTGGAATATCCAGTTGATCGACAACTTCAGATAAGGCGTACACCTGCTCGCGCGTTAAAAACTGGCACTCGTCAACCAGCACACAATGCACAGCTTGCTGTTGATGCTCAGCGTTGATTTCGTCAAATAACGACGAGTTGTGATTAAACAAACGCGCTGGTGAGGATAAGCCGATACGAGAGCTAACCTTGCCTGCTCCGAAGCGATCGTCAATTTCGGCGGTGTAAACCACCGTGCGCATCCCTCTTTCCTGATAATTGTAAGAGGATTGTAATAACGCCGTTGATTTCCCCGCATTCATTGCTGAATAGTAGAAATAAAGCTGTGCCATTGCGTGCAAAACCCCAATCAAAGTGTGATATTCCCGGCGCGGAGTGTAGCATATTTTATCTGCTCATCCTGCCGTTGCTCCGCGATTGAAGTAAATCAATCCTCGATAGCAGACTCATAGATATTCCAATAGTTAATCATCTGAGTTGTTACTGCCAAAGAAACAGCAATAAGAAATTCATGATCTTACAAATTTTTTTAATCGGAACATTCTCACCCCAGTATACGGAAATTATTAATAATTTAAGGAAGAAGCACATTCAACGCTGGAATACTCAAGGTCGATATTTATCCATAATGGCTATAAACACGGATCAGATTAATCAGAAGTTTATGCATAAACACGCCGTCAAAGGCGCTGCCAGTACATCGGTATAAGATGTTTTTTGTGCGTTTCTTCAAGAAAAATTTAAGTTAGCGATATTTATAAATCGACTTAATAAAGCGGCATTTTGAATTCCTTACATTCACAGCTATTGCACTGGCGAAATTAACGCTCTATTATTAGCCCGACAAACCACCCCAATATAAGTTTGAGATTACTACAATGAGCGAAGCACTTAAAATTCTGAACAACATCCGTACTCTTCGTGCGCAAGCAAGAGAATGCACTCTGGAAACGCTCGAAGAGATGCTGGAGAAATTAGAAGTTGTGGTTAATGAGCGCCGCGAGGAAGAAAGCGCTGCCGCAGCTGAAGTTGAAGAGCGTACGCGTAAATTACAGCAATATCGTGAAATGCTGATCGCTGACGGTATTGATCCGAACGAATTGCTGAACAGCATGGTTACCGCTAAAACCGGTACTAAAGCAAAACGTGCAGCACGCCCGGCTAAATATAGCTATGTTGATGAAAATGGCGAGACCAAAACCTGGACGGGTCAGGGTCGTACTCCGGCAGTAATCAAAAAAGCAATGGACGAACAAGGCAAACAACTTGACGATTTCCTGATCGAAGAGTAATCAAGCCAGATTTCAAAAGGATCCCGCCGACTGGTGGGATTTTTTTTGACCAAACACACATTCTCTTCACAAATATAGTGTATGGCATTTGGAATATACGTTTCTCAAACGCATATTGCTCAAATCCTGGTCAATTCATTTATTGTTTTTGCGATATCTCCTGCACAGCTCTGCCATAACCTTTTCATTCGGAACATTCACAAATAAAAAAGGCCGGAGATAAGCAGTGCAATGCACTATTATCCCCAGCCTTATTCAGACTAAAGAAAGCGTATTATGCTTTCCCGGCGCCGACGGTTTCTTCGAGCCAGGCTTTAAATTCCTCGCCCAGCGAATTGTGACGAATACCGTATTCTACGAATGCGCGCATATAGCCTAGTTTATTACCGCAGTCATGGCTTTTGCCTTTCATATGATAGGCTTCTACGGTTTCTTTTTCGATTAGCATATCGATAGCATCGGTAAGCTGGATCTCATCACCCGCTCCCGGAGGGGTTTTCGCCAGCAACGGCCAAATTTCTGCGCTCAGAACATAACGACCTACAACGGCAAGATTAGAAGGTGCTACGTTAGCTTTTGGCTTTTCAACCACGCCCACCATTGGAACACTATCACCCGGATTCAGCGTTGCGCCTTTGCAATCTACCACACCGTAAGCGGTAACATCATCCACAGGTTCAACCATGATCTGGCTGGCACCGGTTTCGTCAAAACGTTTAATCATCTCTGCCAGGTTATCCTGGGAGAGATCGGATTCGTATTCATCCAGAATAACATCGGGCAGAATAACCGCTACGGGTTCGTTACCTACTACCGGGTGCGCGCACAATACGGCATGTCCCAGCCCTTTCGCCAGCCCCTGGCGCACCTGCATAATAGTTACGTGCGGCGGGCAAATAGACTGAACTTCTTCCAGCAACTGACGTTTTACGCGTTTTTCCAACATTGCTTCGAGTTCGAAGCTGGTATCGAAGTGGTTTTCGATAGAGTTTTTAGATGAATGTGTTACCAGAACGATTTCAGTAATGCCGGCAGCGATACACTCATTTACGACATACTGAATTAATGGCTTATCAACCAGCGGTAACATTTCTTTAGGAATTGCCTTAGTCGCTGGTAACATCCTGGTTCCCAATCCCGCAACCGGGATTACTGCTTTAGTCACTTTCGAATTTATTGCAGCCATTGAAAATCTCCTGGACTGTCCATGCTTGAACATGTTCATGAATTAACTCGCGTCTGAGTATATCAGTACCAACCCATCGACCAGGTCTGAAAAGGACGCGCTTACATCTAATTAGGACTAATACGCATAAACTGCGGCGATAGTACCACCCGTTTTTATGCGGTGGGTAAATCTATCTGCAATGTATGATTCGATCGCTCATTCCGCGCTCAACATTAAACGCAGACGCCCGCCGGCGCCCCACACCTGACATTGCCAGGAGTCGCACCGCTGGCTCAACTGATTTAAATACGTATTGCCAAGCGTACCGAGAGGCACCCCATTGCTGATTTGAATTTGATGATCGCCGGTATTTAACGTTGCGTTAAGACCAGCCGAAACGAGTATCAGGTTTTTCAATTCACTGTGGTAATAACCCACAAGTAGCGGGAACTGGCCGGGTAAATTAGCCTGGTGCAATAATTGATTTACCTGCTTGAGCAGCGCGCCCATCTCGGGTAAACGCTGGCGCTGGTGAGAAAGTTGTTCTTGCAGTAACCCATTAAATAAGGCGCGCAACAGCAGCGCCGCCAGCACGCCGTTATTTTCTGCACGCGTCACGTCCAGGCAATAAAACGCGAGATCCTGACCTGATATCGGCGCGATATCAAGCACCAGACCGGGGCTTTCAACAGAAACAAGTTGCCGATAATTAACCCGACAGCCGGAAATAACTTGTTGTACCGGTGGCTGAAGTTCCTGCAATAAATTCGCCGCGGCCTGTGGATTATCGACCAGCGCGTCCCAATCCTGGAACAAGCGCTCCTCTTCCTCAACGCGTGAATTAAACATATTGGGATAAAGACAGGCGAAGAGCGTTTCTTTTAATCGATTAAGATCTTTAACGGGTTTAAGAACGACATCCTGAACGCCAAGACGCAATGCTTTGGCGATATCCGCCATGTTTTCTGTCGCCGATATCACAAGCACGGGCGTTTGCATTCCCCGATTGCGTAACGTCTCAATGAGAACAAGGCCATTCATGCGCGGCATTGCAAGATCGCAAATCATAAGATCGGGTTTATTTGCTGCCAACAATTCGAGCGCAACGACTCCATCTTCCGCCAGCAGCGTTATCGCGCCTAAAGATTGCAACCACGAATCCAGCAGAGAGCGGAAAACGGGCTCGTCTTCAACGATCAGTATCTGTTTTCCGGTCAACGGCTGCGTCATCTTATCTCCCCTGCCTGACGATAGATCAATAGTGGCATGCTTCGCCGATAATCGCCTGTCAGAATTTGCTGAAGTCTATAAAAACTCTACTTACGAAAGGGTCCGTACTAACGGAAGCAACTCATCCATTTTCTTTTCTGTCGCCAGTTGCCCCGCTGCAATAGCGGCGTCTGCCCGATGAAAATCGAGTGTCGAAATTTGTGGGCAGAGAGGTTGCAACAGAATATCTGGCGGATCGCCAGCCATACGATTACGTTTGAGCCGGTTTTCAAGCACCTGAATCGAGGTGCTCATGATTTCCATTGCTGTAGGCGCGATTGGCCGTTTTGGCGTTATCCGCCCCAGCCGTTCACGCAGACGTTGATGCCAGCGCTGCGTGGCAACCGTGTCGCTGTCTTTATCATTATTAGAAAGATTCACCGACAGCAGATCTTGCTGCATCAGATGGGCGTCATGCTGCAAATCTACGGCAATCACCACATCCGCACCTAACGCACGGGTAAGGGAAACCGGTACGGGATTCACCACCGCGCCATCCACCAGCCAGTAGCCATTATGCGGAACCGGTGACATTAATCCGGGCATACTACAGGAGGCGCGAACAGCATGATGTAAATCCCCTTCAGTGAACCATAGCTCGCGCCCGGTGCTAAGGTTGGTTGCCACGGCGCCGAAGCGTTTCTGGCAATGGCTAAAATCCGCGAACGGCAACAACTGGCGATACTGATTGAACACGCGTTCACCGCGTAACAGACCACCACGCTGCCAGGAGAGATCCATCAGCCGCAGCACATCCCAGTAACGAAAAGAGCGTACCCATTTTTCCAGCGCCGGCAGACGTCCACACGCGTAAGCGGCACCGACCAGTGAGCCAATCGAACACCCCGCCACAATATCAATTTCGATACCCGCGCGTTGTAATGCGTTAATCACGCCGATATGCGACCAACCTCTGGCCGCGCCGGAACCGAGCGCCAGACCAATTTTTACCTTTCTCATTACGCGTATTTTACTTCCCCCGGCTTACTGTAGCCACAGCGCTACGGCTCAGTTAACATATCGCTACCCTGGCGCCAACGCGCCGTTATTTTTATTCCTGGAATGCTATTTTGTCACAGTCTTGCCCTTGCGGTAGCGCTCTGGAGTATAGCCTATGTTGCCAGCCTTATCTGTCTGGTACGCAGGTTGCGCCGGATCCGTCACGCCTGATGCGATCGCGCTATACGGCTTTTGTGTTACATCAGTCAGAATACCTGGTAAAAACCTGGCACCCATCTTGTGGCGCTGAGGCGTTCCGCCAGCAAATTGAAGCGGGCTTCGCGGCGACCACATGGCGCGGTCTGACGGTATTTGAGCATGCTTACGGCGAAAATGATAATGAAGGCTTCGTCAGCTTTGTGGCGCGGTTTAATGAGCACGGTAAAGACGGCGCAATTATCGAACGTTCCCGATTCTTAAAGGAGAACGGCCAGTGGTACTATATCGACGGAACGCGGCCGCAATTTGGTCGTAACGATCCCTGCCCTTGTGGGTCAGGTAAAAAATTTAAAAAGTGCTGCGGACAATAATCCTGCCAGCACCTTATAGCAAACACCATCAACAGGATTTACCCGGCAATGCATTCAACACAACGTAAAATTTTGCGCACCATTTGCCCAGACCAGAAAGGCCTCATCGCGCGAATCACCAATATTTGTTACAAGCACGAACTGAACATTGTGCAGAATAATGAATTTGTCGATCACCGCACCGGGCGTTTCTTTATGCGTACCGAACTCGAAGGTATTTTTAACGACGCCACATTGCTTGCGGATCTCGATAGTGCGCTCCCGGAAGGTTCTGTACGCGAGCTGAATCCAGCCGGTCGTCGCCGCGTCGTCATTCTGGTCACCAAAGAGGCGCATTGCCTTGGCGATTTGCTGATGAAAGCAAATTATGGCGGACTGGATGTCGATATTGCCGCCGTGATTGGCAACCATGAAACGCTGCGTTCTTTGGTTGAACGTTTTGATATTCCGTTTGAACTGGTTAGCCATGAAGGCCTGACGCGTGAAGCCCATGATCAGCAGATGGCGCAGGCCATTGAAGCGCACCAGCCGGATTACGTTGTACTGGCGAAATATATGCGTGTATTAACGCCAGAGTTTGTCTCTCGCTTCCCGAATAAGATCATCAATATTCACCACTCGTTCCTGCCTGCTTTCATTGGCGCCCGCCCTTATCATCAGGCTTACGAGCGCGGCGTGAAGATCATCGGTGCCACCGCGCACTACGTAAATGACAATCTGGATGAAGGCCCAATCATTATGCAGGACGTGATTCATGTGGATCACACCTATACCGCCGAGGATATGATGCGCGCGGGTCGGGATGTCGAGAAGAACGTGTTGAGCCGCGCGTTGTATCAGGTTTTAGCACAACGCGTGTTCGTTTACGGCAATCGCACGATTATTCTTTAACCATTAATTCAATGCGTTGTTCGGCTTTGCATCGTTACGGGCAAAAAGCAGACAACTGATTCATTTTTCTCGTTTCAACGCTTTACAGCGGCGCGTCATTTGATATGATGCGCCGCGCTTCCCGAGATGGAAGCAGGCCAGTAACAAATAGCTTTACCCGTGGTGGGGTTCCCGAGCGATCATAAGGTAGCTGACTGCAAATCTGCCGTCATCGACTTCGAAGGTTCGACTCGAGTGCCAGCGAGAGAACGTTGCCAGAAGCAACGGCCTGAAGGGTGAGGAGCATTTGCTCCGAATAATCCTTCCCTTTCGTAACATCACAACAATGTAGTAGCCCCGTGGTGGGGTTCCCGAGCGGCCAAAGGGAGCAGACTGTAAATCTGCCGTCATCGACTTCGAAGGTTCGAATCCTTCCCCCACCACCATTATTCATCACAGCGATGTGATAACACCGTTAAGTGGTTCTGATGCGTGCACTTATCGGGAAGGGTGAGAACCTTCGATTAAGGTTCGACTCGAGCGAAAGCGAGAGAACGTTGCCAGAGGCAACGGCCCGAAGGGTGAGGAACGAAGTGACGAATAATCCTTCCCCCACCACCATCTACATCTTGCATCGACAATTTGATTTTCCCCTGGTGGGGTTCCCGAGCGGCCAAAGGGAGCAGACTGTAAATCTGCCGTCATCGACTTCGAAGGTTCGAATCCTTCCCCCACCACCATCTTTAAATAAATCCTCAGTCTCAATAATTGCGCCAATCCTTCACATTCTCCGTTTGGGGAAGGACGAGAACCTACGATTAAGGTTCGACTCGAGCGAAAGCGAGAGAACGTTGCCGCAGGCAACGGCCCGGAGGGCGAGGAGCGCAAGCGACGAGTAATCCTTCCCCCACCACCATCTTTAAATAAATCCTCAGTCTCAATAATGGCGTCAATCCTTCACATTCTCCGTTTGGGGAAGGACGAGAACCTTCGACCAAGGTTCGACTCGAGCGAAAGCGAGAAAACGTTGCTGCAACGGGGAAACCAGGCGCGTCGCGCGGCTGGCAGTCGAAACTTACAGCGGCGGTAACCGCCGTTTCACCGGCGAGCTTTTCACTATCGACGTATTGCACTGCGCATATTCGGCAATGCCATCCAGCAACGTATCCAGTTGCTCAATTGAGCGCACCACCAGCCGCACAACAAAACAGTCTTCTCCCGTCACTTTGTCACACTCGATACACTCCGGCAGTGCCTGGAGCATTTTATCCACCTTCTGCAACATACCCGGCATCGGACGGACGCGCACCAGCGCCTGCAAGCGGTAATCCAGCATGGTCAGGTTTACGCGCGCGCCATAGCCTTCAATCACGCCGCGCTCTTCCAGCCGTTTAACCCGTTCTGCCGTACTGGGCGATGTCAGCCCCACTCTCGCACTTAACACCTTCAGCGACTGGCGGGCATCCTCTGCCAGACAGGCCAGAATCGCTCTGTCGATATCGTCAATAAGGTAATCCATCATCTTCACCTAATTTTTAAAGGAATTAATCGCCATACACCTTACAACAACCATATAAAGCTGGTCGCCGTTTTTTCACAATATGCCCACAACGTTCAGGAGATGAAAAATGAAAACTATCCCTAATGGCACCTGGCAGATGAGCCTGGCAATGCTGATTTCCGGGTCGATTGGCGCATTTGTGCTGCTTAGCGGTCTGCCGGTAATTGATGTCGTTTTCTGGCGTTGCCTGATTGGTGCAGGCGCGCTTTTTCTTTTTATCCGCGTTGGCAGACAACCGTTCACACGCCTTGCGTTCCCGGTGTTACTGCTGGCGATAGCGGGCGGTATCGCGCTGGTGATTAACTGGCTGTTGCTGTTCGCTGCTTACAGCCGCATTTCAATAGGGCTGGCCACCGTGGTCTACAATACCCAGCCTTTTATGTTGGTGCTGATGAGTATGTTGCTCGGCGAGCGCGTTACGCTTACGAAGTGGGGATGGCTGTTACTGGCGTTTTCCGGAGTGGTGCTCCTGTTGCTCAGTGAATTACATCACCCGAACACGCAATGGCTTACCGGCATTGCCATGGCGCTGGGGGCTGCTTTTTTCTATGCTGTCACCGCGTTAATCACCCGCCACCTTAAGCAACTTCCACCGCAGCATATCGCCTTGATTCAGGTATTAACCGGCACGGTAATGTTATTGCCGCTGGTGCATCTGCCTGCGGCCGGCGGGACATTCCCGTGGGGTATTTTGTTAACGCTCGGCATTGTACATACCGGCGTGATGTACCAGTTGTTGTATAGCGCGATACAAAAGCTACCCACCCCGCTGATTGGCTCGCTGTCGTTTATCTATCCGCTGGTAGCGATTGTGGTGGATAACGCGCTGTTCGGGCATACATTAAGCGCGGTGCAAATGGCGGGTGGCGTGTTAATTCTGCTGGCAGCCGCAGGTAATAACCTTGGCTGGGGTGAGCGGAAAAGCGCGCCCGCGACAATGCCAACGCGACAGTAAAAAAAGCCCCGCGTTGCGGGGCTTTTTCTGATTAGCGACGGGCGCGAACAATCTGGTATTTGCGTGTCAGGTACTCTACCGGCGCGCTCCAGATATGCACCAGGCGGGAGAACGGAAACAGCACAAACAGTGTCATGCCCAACACCAGATGCACACGGTAAATAAAGGCCACGCCCTCAAGATGCGCGGAAGCGCCAACATGGAACGTCACAACTGACTGTGCCCAGCCCACCAGTTTCATCATTTCGCTGCCGTCCATATGCTGCGCAGAGAACGGAATGGTCAGCAGACCCAGCGCACACTGCACCATCAGCAGCGACATAATCAGGATATCCGCCGCAGTTGAGGTCGCGCGAATACGCGGGTTGAACAAGCGGCGTTTCAGCAGCAACAAACCGCCAACCAGACACAGCACACCGCTGGCACCGCCGCCAATCATTGCCATCTTCTGTTTCACTTCAATCGGCAGGAAGGATTCATACATCCAGTGCGGCGTTAACATACCGAGGAAGTGACCGGCAAAGATCCCCAGAATACCGATATGGAACAGGTTCGAAGCCAGCGTCATCCCTTTACGATCCAGCATCTGGCTGGAGCCCGCCCGCCAGCTGTACTGACCATAGTCGTAGCGCAGCCAACTGCCGAGCAGGAAAACCGCCCCGGCAATATACGGATAGATGTCAAAGAAGAACATATTAAGGAAGTGCATTAGCGCTCTCCTCCTGTTGTGATATTCAGATATTGCGGTGCAACGGCACCCGCAAAACGACGCTGATGCGCGGTGATATCAGAATCACCGCAGCCCTGTTCGGCGAAGAATTTCACCTGCTCTTCTTCCCACACGGCATCCAGCGCCTGCGGCGTATCATCACGGGCTTCACCGGCAATTTTTTCCGCGACCTGCGCGTTATCCACCTGCGTATTCGCCAGCGATAACAACGCATCGAACAGCGTTGCATAGTGGCTTTCGCGCTGCGCTAAACGTGCTTTTAACAGCGCGAGGATCGGCGCGATATCCTGCAAACCACCAATAGCCTCAGCAAAGGACAGTTGCGCCAGATACTCCAGATAGAGCGGCAGATGATCCGGCAATTCACGGCTATCCAGTTGCAAGCCGTGGCGTTCATATTGCGCCAGCAGATCGACCATCGCCTGCCCGCGATCGCGGGACTCACCGTGGACGTGTTCGAACAGCAGCAGTGAGGTTGCGCGACCACGATCAAACAATTCGCTGTAGTTCGCTTGCGCGTCCAGCAGATCCTGAGACGTCAGATCACGCAGGAAGATGCCAACCTGCTGAGCGTCGGCTTTGGTCAGGTTTTCACCCGACACCAGCGCATCGAAAACTTCCTGCTGATGCTGCCATAAGGCAGCATCCGGGTACTCAAGCAAACGGGAAATAACCACCAGTTCAATCATGGGTGCGGCTCCGTTTTCACTGTCACATCCACCGCGTCAATACGACGGCTGTTGAACAGGTTGAATTTGGTGTCCGAACCGTGGCAACCATCGCCGAAGCTAAAGCCACAACCGTTTTTCTCCGGGAAGGCTTCACGCGCCAGCTCACGGTGGCTCGACGGCACCACGAAACGATCTTCATAGTTAGCAATCGCGAGGTAACGGTACATCTCCTGTGCCTGGGCGGTTGTCAGGCCAACTTCTTCCAGTGCGCGGGTATCTTCAACACCGTCAACGGTTTCCGCACGTTTGAAGTGGCGCATTGCCAGCATCCGTTTCAGCGCCAGCAGAACCGGGCCGGTATCGCCTGCGGTCAGCAGGTTTGCCAGGTATTGCACCGGAATACGCAGGCTTTCAACATCCGGCAGGATGCCATTGCTGCCCAGTTCGCCCGCGTCAGCGGCAGACTGAATCGGTGACAGAGGCGGCACGTACCAGACCATCGGCAATGTGCGGTATTCCGGATGCAGCGGCAGCGCCAGTTTCCAGTCCATCGCCATTTTGTAGACCGGCGATTTCTGCGCCGCGTCAATCACGCTCTGCGGCACGCCATCTTCCAGCGCCTGAGCGATCACCGCCGGGTCGTTTGGATCGAGGAACACATCCAGTTGACGCTGGTAGAGATCTTTTTCGCTCTCGGTGCTGGCCGCATTTTCAATCGCGTCAGCGTCATACAGCAGCACGCCGAGGTAACGAATACGGCCGACGCAGGTTTCCGAGCACACGGTCGGCATACCCGCTTCAATACGCGGATAGCAGAAAATGCACTTCTCGGATTTGCCGCTCTTCCAGTTGAAGTAGATTTTTTTGTACGGGCAGCCGGTTACGCACATGCGCCAGCCGCGACATTTATCCTGATCGATCAGCACAATGCCGTCTTCTTCACGCTTGTAGATGGCACCGCTCGGGCATGTCGCGACACAGGCCGGGTTCAGGCAGTGTTCGCACAGGCGCGGCAGATACATCATGAAGGTGTTTTCAAACTGGCCGTACATCGCCTTCTGCATGTTCTCGAAGTTCTGATCGCGGCTCAGCTTGTCGAATTCGCCGCCCAAATCATCTTCCCAGTTCGGGCCAGCGGTGATTTTGTCCATCCGCTGACCGGTTATTACCGAACGCGGGCGGGCAATCGGCTGATGTTTACCTTCAGGCGCGTTATGCAGGCGCTGGTAATCAAAATCAAACGGCTCGTAGTAATCATCAATTTCCGGCATGTGCGGGTTAGAGAAAATTTTACCCAGCAGCATCGGACGGTTACCCATCCGCGGTTGCAGTTTGCCGTTAATTTTACGGATCCAACCGCCCTTCCATTTTTCCTGGTTTTCCCAGTCGGTCGGGAAGCCGGTGCCCGGTTTGGTTTCCACGTTATTGAACCACGCGTACTCCATACCTTCACGGCTGGTCCAGACGTTTTTACAGGTCACTGAACAGGTATGACAGCCGATGCACTTATCGAGATTCAGCACCATGCCGACTTGTGAACGAATTTTCATTTTGCGCTCTCCTGTACCTGGTCATTGCCTTCGCCATCCAACCAGTTAATGTTCTTCATCTTACGCACCACCACGAACTCATCACGGTTGGAACCGACCGTGCCGTAGTAGTTAAAGCCATAAGCCAGCTGGGCGTAGCCGCCGATCATATGGGTCGGTTTCGGGGTAATACGGGTAACGGAGTTGTGGATCCCGCCGCGCTGCCCGGTAATTTCTGAACCTGGCAGGTTCACAATACGTTCCTGCGCGTGGTACATCATGGTCATACCGGCCGGCACACGCTGGCTGACAACCGCACGCGCCGTCAACGCGCCGTTGGCGTTAAAGACTTCAATCCAGTCGTTATCCTCAATGCCGATCTCTTTGGCATCTTTATCGCTCATCCACACCACCGGACCACCGCGCCCCAGCGTCAGCATCAACAGGTTGTCGCTGTAGGTAGAGTGGATGCCCCATTTCTGGTGTGGCGTCAGGAAGTTCAGCGCTTTTTCCGGATTACCGTTGGATTTCACGCCCATAACTTCTTTCACTGAATGGGTGTCAATCGGCGGACGGTACACCAGCAGGCTTTCGCCGAAGTCACGCATCCACTGATGATCCTGATACAACTGCTGGCGACCAGAGAGCGTGCGCCACGGGATCAGCTCATGCACGTTGGTGTAACCTGCGTTGTAGGAAACGTGCTCATCTTCAAGGCCTGACCAGGTCGGGCTGGAGATGATTTTGCGCGGCTGCGCCTGAATATCGCGGAAGCGGATCTTCTCTTCCTCTTTATTCGTGGCCAGATGCGTATGGTCGCGGCCGGTAAATTCACTCAGCGCAGCCCAGGCTTTAACCGCCACATGGCCGTTGGTTTCCGGTGCCAGCGTGAGGATCATTTCCGCCGCATCGATGGCGGTATTGAGCATCGGCTGCCCTTTCGCCGGGCCGTCCGCTTTGGTGTAGTTCAGCTTACGCAGCAGATCCATTTCGCTCTGGGTATTCCAGGCGATGCCTTTACCACCGTTGCCGATTTTTTCCATCAGCGGGCCGATAGAGGTAAAGCGCTCATAGGTTGCCGGGTAGTCGCGTTCCACCGGAATAATATGCGGCGCGGTTTTGCCTGGGATCAGATCGCATTCGCCTTTTTTCCAGTCTTTCACACCCAGCGGCTGCGCCAGTTCCGCAGCGGAGTCATGCTGAATCGGCAGCGTCACGACATCGGTCTCTTTACCTAAATGCCCAACGCACAGCGCGGAGAAGGATTTGGCGATGCCTTTGTAGATTTCCCAGTCGCTTTTGGATTCCCATGCCGGGTCAACAGCGGCAGAAAGCGGATGAATAAACGGATGCATATCCGAGGTATTCATGTCGTCTTTTTCGTACCAGGTTGCGGTTGGCAGCACGATATCGGAGTAGAGACAGGTGCTGGACAGGCGGAAATCGAGGGTAACGACCAGATCCAGTTTGCCGTCGAGACCGTTGTCGTGCCATTCCACTTCTTCCGGTTTCACACCACCCTGTTTGCCAAGATCCTTGCCCTGAATACCGTGTTCGGTGCCCAGCAGGTACTTGAGCATAAACTCGTGACCCTTACCGGAAGAACCCAACAGGTTGGAGCGCCAGATAAACAGGTTACGCGGGTGGTTTTTGCCGTTTTCCGGCTGTTCCGCCGCGAAACGCAGTGAACCGTCTTTCAGTGATTTAACGGTGTAATCGACCGCGCTCATACCCGCTTTTTCCGCTTCAGCGGCGATACGCAGCGGGTTGGTGCCCAGTTGCGGCGCGGACGGCAGCCAGCCCATACGCTCAGCGCGCACGTTAAAGTCGATCAGATGGCCGGTGTAGCGGGATTTATCCGCTAACGGCGACAGGAACTCCTGCGCAGTTACTGTTTCATAACGCCACTGGCTGGAGTGGTTATAGAAGTAGGAGGTGCTGTTCATGTGACGCGCCGGACGCTGCCAGTCGAGGGCAAATGCCAGCGGCTGCCAGCCGGTTTGCGGACGCAGTTTTTCCTGGCCTACGTAGTGTGCCCAGCCGCCGCCGCTCTGTCCCACGCAACCGCAGAAGACCAGCATATTGATGATCCCACGGTAGTTCATATCGAGGTGATACCAGTGGTTCATCCCGGCGCCGATGATAACCATCGAACGGCCATGTGTTTTATCGGCGTTATCGGCGAATTCACGGGCGATGCGAATAATTTGTGACTGCGAAACCCCGGTTACTTTCTCAGCCCATGCCGGTGTGTAGGCTTTTATTTCGTCGTAACGGGTTGCGCAGTTTTCATCACCCAGACCGCGATCCAGGCCGTAGTTCGCCATGGTCAGGTCGTAAACCGTGGTCACCAGCGCAGTGGTACCATCAGCCAGTTGCAGGCGTTTAACCGGCAGTTTGTGCATCAGGACGTTATCGAGTTCAACGCCGGCAAAATGCTCAGTATTGTCACCACCGAAATACGGGAAGCCGACCTGCGCGATATCGTCCTGTTTACCCAGCAGGCTGAGGTTCAGTTCAACATCAGCACCATTGCTGCCGTCGCGCTGCTCAAGGTTCCACTTACCTTTTTCACCCCAGCGGAAACCAATGGAGCCATTCGGCGCGGTCAGGTTACCTTCGCTATCGAGGGCAACGGTTTTCCACTCCGGATTATTTTGCTGGCCCAGCGCATCCACCAGATCGGCGGCACGCAGCATGCGGCCTGCCGCGTAGTAACCGTCGCGCTCTTCGAGCATCACCAGCATCGGCATGTCGGTATAACGGCGAACGTAATCGGTGAAGTACTGGCTCGGTTTATCGAGGTGGAATTCACGCAGCATAACGTGGCCCATCGCCAGCGCCATTGCCGCATCGGTACCCTGCTTCGGTGCCAGCCACAAATCACACAGTTTGGCGATTTCGGCGTAGTCCGGCGTTACTGCAACCGTTTTGGTGCCTTTGTAGCGCACTTCGGTAAAGAAGTGGGCGTCCGGCGTACGGGTCTGCGGAACGTTGGAACCCCAGGCGATGATGTAGCTGGAGTTGTACCAGTCGGCAGATTCCGGCACGTCAGTCTGCTCGCCCCAGGTTTGCGGAGAGGCTGGCGGCAAGTCGCAGTACCAGTCGTAGAAACTCAGGCAGGTGCCGCCCAGCAGCGAGAGATAACGCGCGCCAGAAGCGTAAGACACCATCGACATTGCCGGGATTGGCGAGAAGCCCGCGACACGGTCCGGGCCGTACGTTTTCACGGTGTAAACGTTCGAAGCAGCAATCAGCTCGTTCACTTCCTGCCAGGAGGAACGCACGAAACCACCGCGACCACGCGCCTGTTTAAAGCTTTTCGCTTTTTCCGCATCTTCGATGATGGAAGCCCAGGCATTAACCGGATCGCTGTGCTGCGCTTTCGCTTCACGCCACAGTTTGATCAGGCGTTTACGCATCAGGGGGTATTTCAGGCGGTTCGCACTATAGAGGTACCAGGAGTAGCTGGCGCCACGCGGGCAGCCACGCGGTTCGTGGTTCGGCATGTCCGGGCGGGTGCGTGGGTAGTCAGTCTGCTGGGTTTCCCAGGTGACCAGACCGTTCTTCACGAAGATCTGCCAGCTGCACGAGCCCGTGCAGTTTACGCCATGGGTAGAACGCACGATTTTGTCGTGCTGCCAGCGGTTACGGTATCCATCCTCCCAGTCCCGGTTGGTGTTTAAGAGCTGGCCGTGCCCATCGGCAAAGGTTTCGCCTTTCTGTTTGAAGTAGCGAAACCGGTCCAGGAATTTACTCATCGGGGGTTCTCCTGTTGGAGCCTGTCAGGCTCTCTTGGTAAATCGACATTGCTGCAATTGCGGCGAAGGTAACCCTCACAAAGACAAAGAGAATTGATGGTGATCAAGCTGCTCAAGCTTCGTTTCTGCACGCATCTGACGGAGTACCCACAAAGAGTTAGGGCTTTCTATTTTTTAATCCATTGATTAATAATGGTTTTATATAAACTCGCAGCGGTACAAGCAGATAATTCCGCGTTCCGGGGTATTAAGGGGTAGATGAACCTGCAAAGTGATGTCTGTCACAGAGGTTTCCGCAGCACGACGCAGTGATAATTTATAGTATGTTGTAACTAAATAGGTGTAAAAAAAAGCGCGGCTTTCACCGCGCAAGGATAATCAACATTTACTGAGTGTTATTGTTTTTTACGCCCGTATATCGCCCAGGTGATCACCACGCAGGCGATATAGAACACGAGAAACACTTTCATCGCCCCTGCCGGTGAGCCGGTCAACGCCAGTGAAGTGCCGAATGCTTTCGGAATAAAGAAACCGCCAATTGCGCCAATTGCCGAGATAAAGCCCAGCGCTGCGGCTGTTTCGGTGGCGGCTTCACGCATTGCTTCGCTTTCACTGCCGCCGCGTTGTTGTACGCGTTCCATGGTTTTTTTACGGAAAATCACCGAAATCATCTGGAATGTCGAACCACTACCCAGCCCGGCCGTCAGGAACAGCACGAGGAAGACGCAGAAGAATGCAGTGAAATTGCCGCCAGTGCCGCCGGATGGCAGCGTCAGGAACAGCAAGGCACTGAAAATGGCCATCAGCACGAAGTTCACCAGCGTTACGCGAGTCCCGCCCAGACGGTCAGAAATCGCACCGCCTGCGGAGCGTGCCAGTGCGCCCACCAGCGGGCCGAAGAAGGCGAAATGCAGGATCTGCACTTCCGGAAACTGGGTTTTCGACAGCATCGCAAAACCGGCAGAAAAGCCGATAAACGAGCCGAAAGTTGCCAGATACAGGAAGCTCATAATCCACAGGTGCGAACGCTTGAGTACCGGAAGTTGCGCGCTAAGCGAGGCTTTAGAGGTCGCCAGCTCATTCATCCCGAACCAGGCTGCCAGAGTAAACACCGCCAGTAACGGTACCCATATCCAGGCCGCGTTTTCGAGGTACAACAACGAACCATCAGGTTGTGCAACACCGGTACCGCCAAAGGCGGCAAAAATGGAAAACGACACCGCCAGCGGTGCAATCAACTGCATCACACTCACGCCGAGGTTGCCAAAGCCACCGTTGATGCCAAGCGCGCCACCCTGCTTCTGTTTCGGAAAAAAGAAGCTGATATTCGCCATGCTGGAAGCAAAGTTCGCACCAGCAAAACCGCACAGCAGCGAGATAATGATAAACGTGCTAAACGGCGTGCTCAGATCCTGTACGGCAAAACCCAGCCACACACACGGAATGATTAAGATCCCGGTACTGAAAGCTGTCCAGCGACGACCGCCGAACACCGGCACCATAAACGAGTACGGTACGCGTAACAGTGCGCCGGAAACGGATGGCAACGCGGTCAGCATAAAGAGCTGGTCGGTGGTAAACTGAAAACCCACTTTCGGGAGATTGACGGCGACTGCGCTAAAAAGCATCCAGACACAGAAAGCCAGAAGAAGACAAGGCACGGAGATCCACAAGTTGCGGCTCGCAATCTTATTGCCCTGCTGTTGCCAGAATGCCGGTTCTTCAGGACGCCAGTCGGTAATAACCCGCGCTGACGAACTCTTTTCCGGGATGGTTGAGTGCTGCATATACACCTCTGCTGATCGGTTTGATGCCTGCCACCTTAGTTTTTATAGCGGTAGTTAAGTTGATATAAATCAAAGGAAAAGCAGCCCATTTCGCGCGTGAAAAATCGCT
Organism: Kosakonia sacchari SP1; assembly: GCF_000300455.3. NCBI lineage: Bacteria > Pseudomonadati > Pseudomonadota > Gammaproteobacteria > Enterobacterales > Enterobacteriaceae > Kosakonia > Kosakonia sacchari. The sequence continues at coordinate 2,196,064 of NZ_CP007215.2, read as the reverse complement.
ATGCTCATTTATGAGTAGCGTTTACTGGCAAAAAAGGTGTGGTTTTTCACGGCTCTGACCTTCCCTACTCAGATTGTTCCCACTCTTGTCGGCTCGCTGGCAATAAAGGAGTAATCCTTTAGAGGTATGGGTATACCCCAGGCGATCGCTGACAATAGCACCATCCGCATCGCACGCGGCCGAGGAGCCTTAATCACCTATGCTAAAACGCCTTTTTTCACCGATCTCGCTGGTTAACCAACTGGCGTTGTTGATGCTGCTGTCGACCGCTATCGGTGTGACGGGCATGGCAATATCCGGCTGGCTGGTACAAGGCGTTCAGGGCAGCGCACATGCGATCAACAAAGCCGGTTCACTGCGTATGCAGAGCTACCGCTTGTTGTCCGCCATTCCGCTTCATGAAGACGAGCAATATTTGCTCGACGAAATGGAGTACACCGCATTCAGCCCGGAACTGGCGCAGGCGGCACAGCGCGACGGTCAGCAAGCGCAGCTCGCTGCGTTGCAAAACTACTGGCGCAGCGAAGTCGTCCCGGCGATAAAACAGGCGCAACAACCGGCGCAAGCAGCGGAAATTATTGCGATTTTCGTTGGGCGAATCGACCGGTTGGTGACCTCGTTTGACCGCAGCACCGAACACCGTATTGAACAAGTGGTGGTGATGCACCGCCTCATGGCGATAGTGATGGGCCTGTTATTGCTGTTTGCCGTGGTCTGGCTGCGGGCGCGTCTACTCCGTCCGTGGCAGCAATTACTGAGCATGGCACGTGCGGTCAGCCAGCGTGATTTTACCCAGCGCGCGCGTATCAGCGGGCGGAACGAGATGGCGACGCTTGGCGAAGCGTTAAATAACATGTCGGCCGAGCTGGGCGAGAGCTACGCGATACTGGAACGCCGCGTTCAGGAAAAAACCGCCGGGCTGGAGCAAAAGAACCAGATCCTGTCGTTTTTATGGCAGGCTAACCACCGGCTGCATTCGCGTATCCCGATGTGCGAGCGCCTGTCGCCGGTGTTGAATGGTTTGCAGAATTTAACCCTGCTGCATGATATTGAGCTGCGGGTGTACGATCTGGAAGATGAGGAAAATCATCAAGATTTTACCTGCCAGTCAGATGCGAGCTGCGATGACAAAGGCTGCCACTTATGCCCGCGCAACGGTATTCTCACCGAATCCAGCGGGTTTGGCACCACGCTGAAATGGCGGCTGGCGGATGCGCACATGCAATATGGTTTGCTGCTGGCAACGCTGCCGCCGGGTCGCCATTTAAGCCATGACCAGCAGCAACTGGTCGACACACTGGTGGAACAACTCACCGCGACGCTGGCGCTCGATCGCCATCAGGACAGGCAGCAGCAGTTGATGGTCATGGAAGAGCGCGCCACCATTGCCCGCGAATTACACGACTCCATCGCGCAGTCCCTCTCGTGCATGAAGATGCAGGTGAGTTGCCTGCAAATGCAGGGTGACGCGCTACCGGAAAACAGCCAGCAGTTGCTGGGGCAGATCCGCAACGAGCTGAATACCTCCTGGGCGCAGCTGCGCGAGTTGCTGACCACGTTTCGTTTACAATTAACCGAACCAGGGCTGCGCCCGGCGCTGGAGTCCAGTTGCCAGGAGTACAGCGGTCGTTTCGGTTTCCAGGTGCGTCTTGATTATCAGCTCCCGCCCCGACTGGTTCCAGCGCATCAGGCGATTCACCTGTTACAGATAGCCCGCGAGGCTCTGAGCAATGCATTAAAACACTCCGGCGCAACCGCGGTCAGCGTCGCAGTGCAACAGCAGGAAAACCGGGTAATATTGCGCATCACCGACAATGGTTGCGGTATACCGGTCAATGCTGAAAGGACGAACCATTATGGATTGATCATTATGCGTGACCGCGCGCAAAGCCTGCGCGGCGATTGCCAGGTTCGCCCCGGAGCATCCGGCGGCACCGAGGTCGTCGTGACGTTTATTCCAGAGACGTTTCTCTCATCCATGCAAGGAGATACCCATGAGTAATCAGGATCCGGCCACCATCCTCCTGATCGACGACCATCCAATGCTGCGAACCGGCGTGAAGCAGTTAATCAGCATGGCTCCCGACATCACCGTCGTCGGCGAAGCCAGCAACGGGGAGCAAGGCATTGAACTGGCGGAATCGCTGGACCCGGATTTGATTTTGCTGGATCTCAACATGCCAGGCATGAACGGGCTGGAAACACTGGATAAGCTGCGGGAAAAAACCCTGTCAGGCCGCGTTGTCGTGTTTAGCGTTTCCAACCATGAAGAAGACGTGGTGACCGCATTAAAACGCGGCGCAGATGGCTACCTGCTGAAAGATATGGAGCCGGAAGATCTCCTGAAAGCGTTGCAACAAGCTGCGGCGGGCGAAATGGTGCTCAGCGAAGCGCTCACCCCGGTGCTGGCCGCCAGCCTGCGCGCCAACCGCGCCACCACTGACCGCGATATTACCCAGCTTACGCCGCGCGAACGCGACATTCTCAAGCTGATTGCCCAGGGGCTGCCGAACAAAATGATTGCCCGCCGCCTGGACATCACTGAAAGCACGGTTAAAGTTCACGTCAAACACATGCTGAAGAAAATGAAACTGAAATCCCGCGTCGAAGCCGCAGTTTGGGTGCATCAGGAACGTATTTTCTGACAGGTTACGGGTCTGGCAGCGTCCAGCCCGTGTTACTGTTTTCCGCTGGCGGGATCACCGGCTCCGTCAGCTTCAGTTCGATAGTGTTCGACTCCACGCGCTGCCCTTTCTCGTCTTCCACCAGTGCCGACAACGTCCAGCGGTTGGTCGCGCCTTCTGCGCTATCCCAGCGCGGCATGATCAATGTCCAGCCATCGCCGCTGCGCCCATTGGCCGGCGGCGTGAGGCTTAACGCCTGGGTGTCGCCCTGCCAGGTTATCGAACGTACACCGTGCGTGCTGTTAATTTGCAGTTTCAGCGCCACCGTCTCACCCGGCTGCAAATCCCACGGCGGCGTGGCAAGAAAGACTGATAACGTTTTACGCTGACGATATTCGAAAACCGGTGCATTGTTGCGCGTCGGGCTGTCGTAGCGGCTACCCCGTAGTGAACGGCTCTCTGCCACCTCGCTGGCAGAAAGCTGCTTCCACAGAGGTACACCAAAGCGATAATTCACTTTCAGCCCTAAATCGTTCTGACTAACCCCACTCTCCCCCTGGCGGTGTTCGGCGGTCAGCGTCACCAGCGGAACTGGTGTGTAATTCACCCCCAGTTTCACCGCCACCGGGTTGTGATAGCCCGTCCCGGTGTCAAAAAGATCAACGCTGTTGCCGAAATATTGCTCGACGCTGACGCTGGTATTGAGCTGCTGATAAAACGGCAATCGCGCCTGCGCCGTCACATCATAGCCCCGCGCCATGCGCTGTTGCAGCGTGGCGGTCTGGTACTCCCAGCTGTTTACTGGCTGGTAGTAGTTTGCCGAAAAGCGTAAATATTCACCCCAGGCTTCAGCGCCCAGCCCGGCGCGACCAATATTGTCATCAAGTAGATTGTCGTAAAAAGTGTTGTAACCCAGCAGCCAGTCACCGGCGATCCAGCGCTGACCGACGCCAACATTCCCCACCAGCCCGGCATCCTGCTGCGTTAGCCCAAGCTGGCTCCAGCTGAGATAGCGATTATTATCCTGCAATGGCACAAACCAGTCGCCGTGGCTGCCAGTGAACCCGCCTTCATTATCCACTTTGAAATCCACGCTGGCGCTGCCCCACGGCGAAAGCCAGGACTCCACTTGCTGATTCACTTCGTCGCTAACGACATCGCGCAATTGTCCGAAAGCAAACTGCCGCGCCTGCTCACCAGTGGTCAGGCCGTTATCGTTCATGCTGGCTTCGCCGAACGCTTTCGCCATCTCGGCGAAATGCTTTTCCTGCGCGCCATTTTCCGCAGCCATGCCAAGATCCGGCAAACCGTCGCCGTCATTATCAAAGGGGTTTTCTGCTTGCTGTACGAAGCTATTCTGCCGGGCACTGGCGACGCCGCTTATCAGTGACAGCATCAGAAGTGTAAGGAGAGGATAATTCATACCGTTAAGTTTAACGGTTTTGCCAGGGCTTTACAGCCGCAGACAAAATACCAGGAAAAACCTTATCCCGGCGCTTCGCTGCAGCTACAGTTAATGCACCCCTTACCGGAGAGCTGACATGAACACTAAGCATAAACTTTTGTGCAGTGCGATCCTGTTTTATGCCGCGCAGGCCAGCGCGAACGAGCTGTTTACCCTGCAATCTTCCGCATTTGCGGATAACGCCTTAATGGAGAAAAAATTCGCCGGTAACGCCAGCAATAACCCGAACTGTACCGGCGAAAATTATTCACCGTCGCTGGTGTGGAACAACCCACCTGCCAATACGCAGAGTTACGCACTGGTGGTTCACGATCCCGAAGGCGCGACCGGGCTGGGCGTAACGCACCTTGTGGCGTATAACATCGCCCCGTCCAGCACGGGCTTTGCGCAAAACGATCTGCGCGATGGCAAAGGCTATACGGGCGGCAGGAACACGCCGGGGAATCTGCGCTGGCATGGCCCATGCCCACCTCCGGGCAGCGGCGCGCATCATTACACCTTTACCCTCATCGCAACGTCGCTTAAACCAACGCTGCCCGAAGGGCTTACGCGCGAAGAATTATTCGCAAAACTGAAAGGTCACACGCTTGCCGCTACCGGGCTTATTGGTCGCTTTGGTCAGTAATTGTTGTGACTGCCTTTCGCCCGTTGCCAGGCCGCAGTAGCATAAGCGCCACAAGTCTGTTTATCGAAGGAGTGAAGATGCAAAAGATCGTGATTATCGCCAATGGCGCGGCATACGGCAGTGAGTCGCTATTTAACAGCTTACGGCTGGCCATCGCGCTGCGTGAACAGAGTAGCGACACTGAACTGCGGCTGTTTTTGATGTCCGATGCGGTAACCGCCGGGTTGCGCGGGCAAAAACCTGCCGAGGGCTACAACATCCAGCAGATGCTGGAGATTCTGACGGCGCAAAACGTACCGGTGAAGCTGTGTAAAACCTGCACCGACGGGCGTGGCATCACCGCGTTGCCGCTGATTGACGGCGTGGAGATCGGCACACTGGTGGAGCTGGCGCAGTGGACGCTGGCGGCCGACAAAGTATTAACGTTTTAATATTGCGGCGAGTTTAATATTTTTTTCTTATGGGTGGCGTTACGTCATCAAGTTTGCCTGCTGTGTTGCCGATAGCCCTTTAAGACAACACAGCAGGTACTATAACTATGTTCAGATCGATTAAGTCCCGTATTATTGCAGCAACGGCGGGATGTCTCGCCAGCGCTCTGCTGCTTAACACTATCATTAACTATCAGGTAACCAGCCAGCATAGCCAACAAACCCAGCAGGATATTCTCTCCAGCACCAGCGCCAGTCACAGCATCGCGATTGCCGACTGGGTCGCCAGTAAAATGAACATGATTGCCTCCTTGCAGAGCGTGGCGTTAACCGACGATCCCGTGCCGGTTTTCACGCAGATCGCGCGCGCCGGTGGGTTTATCAACGTTTATGTCGGTTACGCGACGAAAACGGCGAAATTCTCCGACCCGGGCGGCGTACCGGCGGATTACGACCCGACAATCCGTCCGTGGTATCAACAAGTGGTAAAAGCCGACGCGCCTGTCGTTACGGCACCTTATGTTGACGCCAGCACCGGTGCGCTGGTGGTAACGTTCGCCGTCCCGGTCAAAGAGAACGGGACGTTAAAAGCCGTGGTTGCAGGCGATGTATCGATGGATAGCGTGGTAGCTAACGTGCGCGGTATCAGCCCAACACCGAACAGCACCGGTATGTTGCTGGCGAGTGACGGCTCAGTGATTGCCGCCGCCAACGATAAGCTAACCATGAAACCCTTCTCCGAGGCGATTGGCGGTGTCAGCTTCGAACAGTTGCGGGCAGGAAAACGGGTGGCAGGTGTTTATGCCGGCGAAGATAAAGTGCTGCTGGCAAGTCCGGTCAAAGGCACCAATTGGTTGCTGGCGGTGGCGCTTGATAGCGCTGACTCTACCGCAGGACTGCGCGCGCAATTGAAAGCCTCCGCGCTGTCGTTGATTGTGCTGGTGCTGATTGCAGGCGCAGTGATGCACTGGATTGTCTCCACCCTGCTTAAACGTCTGCTGAAGGTGCGCGATGCGATGAACGCCATCAGCAGCGGCACCAACGATCTCTCGCAGCGCTTACCGGTGGATGGACATGACGAGGTTTCGCAAATAGCTCATGCCTTTAACGCCTTCAGCGACAAGCTTTCGGTGGTGATGGTTAAACTGCGCGATTCCAGCAATTCGGTACAAGTGGCCGCGCAACAGATTGCCGCTGGCAACCAGGATCTCTCCGGGCGAACCGAACAAGCCGCTTCCAGTTTGCGTGAAACCGCCAGTGCTGTTGAGCAAATCACGGCGTCGGTGGCGCAGTCTACAGACGCCGCAGCACAGGCCAACGATCAGGCGCATGTAGCCTCACAAGCGGCGTCGCGCGGTGGTCAGGTAGTAACGCAAGCGATCAATACGATGCAGTCGATTGAAGTGGCTTCGGCAAAAATCGGCGATATCACCAGCGTGATTGACGGTATTGCTTTCCAGACCAATATCCTGGCGCTCAACGCCGCGGTTGAAGCTGCCCGTGCGGGCGAACAAGGGCGCGGTTTCGCGGTGGTCGCAGGTGAAGTGCGCAATCTTGCCAGCCGAAGCGCACAAGCGGCGAAAGAGATCAAAACGCTGATCGACTCCACCACCGAAAGCGTGGCGACCGGTTCGCGCTTTGTCCGCCTCGCGGGCGACAGCATGACGGATATTGTCGCCAGCATCGACAGTGTGTCGGTGATCATGCGTGAAATTTCCGTCGCCACCAGCGAGCAGATGAAAGGTATTCAGGAAATTAACCATGCGGTGCTAGATCTTGACCGTATGGTGCAGCAAAACGCGGAACTGGTCGTTGAATCAACGGCCGCCGCTGGTGCGCTGCGCTCGCAGGCGACCGAGCTTGCTGAAACCGCCGGTCATTTCCGCATTTAATCTTTTATCGGCGCGTTTTAACCACGGTTTTACGCGCCGTCCTCTTCCCCTGCCGAATAATGTAATTTTTGTTTAATCGTTACGTCATTATTTGATCAAAATCAGCATTCGAACCCCTCCGTTTGGTGTTATGCACTGAGTGAATTGTGAACAAAGTCACGCACGGGGATCCTTCCCGCACGGATCGCGTTGTTAAAAAACTACGGGGTTAAAAATGGCGGTGGTAAAAGCAAGTCTGAAGTTGTTTGGTGGGGATACAGTAGTTGTTCGTTGTTCCGAAAGTTGTCACATTCATTTGATGAGCGAGAAGAGCCGAACGCCGAACGCTCAAACGGATATTCTGAGTGTCCAGAATCGCGCAAGCGCCTATCTGGCTGTGCCGTACAGCGGTGTCTGGAGTGTACTGATCGACAGCCACAGCCAGTCGCTGGAGCACTCGATCAGCTACGTCGCCGCTTAACGGTTGCGGTTAGCAGGCAAAACCAGGCTGCATTTCGGGGCCTGGTTTTTCTCCCTCCAGCAGCAAACGCACTTTGCCCACCAGATCGTTCAGACAATCATCCTGCATGCCGAGCTTAATCAGCTCCTGTTCCAGTGAAAAAAGATACTGCGCATTCGTGCCGAGGGGACCGCTGGCGGCGGCAATCAGCGGGGCAATGGTCTGCGCACGCGTATCGGATTCATATAGCGGATGACGCGGATCCATAATAAACACCAGCGCATTTACCGTGCGGCCATCATCAAGCGCCAGTTTGCACCAGCTTGGCATGTAACAGCCGGTGATCATTTCACGTTTCCACAACAGCGTCAGCTCATCGTGCAAGGTGTCGTCGGATAAACGGTACGCCACCCCCGTGGTGCGCCCGCCCTCTTTCAGGGCCAGCATGCGTCCAGGCTGGCAGGCGGTGCCGCGACCGGCGGTTAAGCGCAGGCAAAATGCGCGGTGCCAGCCCGTCAGTGTACCGGTGCAGGATTCGTCAAACTCCAGCGCCGGGTTCCACATCAGCGAACCATAACCAAAAATCCACACCGGGCCATCGTCTGGTCGACACGCCAGCGTCGCCGCAAGCGATGCCGCCCGCTGCTCCGCCGACCAAAGTAACGACTCGTCAATATCGCCGAATGCCGTTTTGCAATCTGCTGCTCGCAGAAAATCACGCGTTAACATCTTCTACCTCCGCCACTGCCTGCTTCCGTGCGACTGCTCTACTGCTGCCTTCCCGGCATATGCTGCTTTAAGCGCAGCTTACTACGACCTTATGCAATTCACAGGCCGCTGGCAATAGCGTCAATCCATCGAATAGAGCTATAAATGGCGAAAAGTAATTATTTCAGCGCGTTACTTCTTTTTATGCCATTTGTCATCGTCACCTTTCTGATAATCGTTTTTTACCGCCGCCCAGGCCACGCGGTGCGCTGTCTCCTCGCGGCTGGCATCACCCTTACGATCGTCTTTGTCCTTATATTGCTCCCAGGCGCTGTTAAACGCCTCTTTATAAATTTCCTGCGCATGCGCCGGAAGCACATGTTGCACGCTCTCAGGCAGATCGGATTTCGCTTTATATGGCATTTCACGCTCCTTTTAGCTTAAAAAAGTAAGCCTGGACGACAAACTCCGGGTGCGCCAGGAAAGGGTATAAATTGCCAGATAGTCACCTCTATCGCACTGTAATATCAATACAAATTAAAGGAGAGCGGATATTTCATTTAGTTGACGACAAAACGAAGCGCTGAGGGTAAAACTACGTAAAAAGCCCCATGAAAACAGTGATTTTTGGTATTTTATGAGCCGTTCTTTTTTTCTCTATAATTCGCAAACACCTGCACTGTGATGGAGCATCATAATGACAACAACGCACGAGGCGGTGAAAACCCGCCACAAGGAGACATCCCTTATTTTCCCGGTTCTGGCGCTGGCAGTGCTGCTTTTCTGGGGAGGTTCGCAGTCACTACCAGCGGTTATCAGCATTAATTTATTAGCGCTGGTTGGTATCTTATCCAGCGCGTTTAGCGTGGTGCGCCACGCCGACGTGCTTGCCCACCGGCTTGGCGAGCCCTATGGTTCACTGATCCTCAGCCTGTCGGTGGTTATCCTCGAAGTCAGCCTGATTTCCGCATTGATGGCGACGGGTGACGCCGCGCCGACACTAATGCGTGACACGCTCTATTCCATTATCATGATTGTCACCGGCGGCCTGGTGGGCTTTTCGCTGTTGCTGGGCGGGCGTAAGTTCGCCACGCAATATATGAATCTGTTTGGCATTAAACAGTATCTGATAGCGCTGTTTCCGCTGGCGATTATCGTGCTGGTATTTCCGATGGCGCTGCCAGATGCCAATTTTACGATTGGTCAATCACTGCTGGTGGCGTTGATCTCGGCTGCCATGTACGGCGTGTTTTTGCTTATTCAGACCAAAACGCACCAGAGCTTGTTCGTGTATGAACATGAAGACGAAAGCGATGATGACGATCCGCACCACGGCAAACCGTCCGCACACGGTAATCTGTGGCACACGCTGTGGCTGATTATCCATCTGGTTGCGGTCATTGCCGTGACGAAAATGAATGCGACGCCGCTCGAAGCGCTGCTAACAGAAATGAATGCGCCGGTGGCATTTACCGGTTTCCTCGTGGCGCTGCTGATCCTCTCGCCGGAAGGATTAGGAGCGTTAAAAGCGGTGCTGAATAATCAGGTACAGCGCGCCATGAACCTGTTCTTTGGCTCGGTACTGGCGACGATTTCCCTCACCGTCCCGGTTGTGACCTTAATTGCGTGGCTAACCGGTAATGAGCTGGTGTTTGGCCTTGGCGCGCCGGAAATGATTGTCATGGTCGCCTCGCTGCTGCTGTGCCAAATCTCCTTCTCTACCGGGCGCACCAACGTGCTTAATGGCGCGGCGCACCTGGCGCTATTCGCTGCGTATCTGATGACGATATTTGCCTGACAGGCAGAAACAAAAAACCCCGCACTCGCGGGGTTTTTTTGCTTACTCGGTATCGAGTTCGTCGAAGCTTTTCACCAGATCGTCAATCGCTTTGATCTGTTTTAAGAACGGCTCCAGTTTATCCAGCGGCAGCGCGGACGGGCCGTCACACTTGGCGTTGTCCGGATCCGGGTGCGCTTCAATAAACAACCCTGCCAGACCCGTTGCCATCCCGGCGCGCGCCAGTTCGGTTACCTGAGCACGACGACCACCAGATGCCGCGCCGAATGGGTCGCGGCACTGCAACGCGTGGGTGACATCGAAAATCACCGGCGAGTTGTTGGAGACTTTCTTCATCACGCCGAAGCCCAGCATGTCGACCACCAGGTTGTCATAACCGAAGTTCGCACCGCGATCGCACAGGATCACTTTATCGTTGCCGCCTTCGTGGAATTTATCCACGATGTTGCCCATCTGGCCAGGGCTTACAAACTGCGGTTTTTTCACGTTGATGACCGCGCCTGTTTTCGCCATCGCTTCTACCAGATCGGTCTGGCGCGCGAGGAAAGCAGGAAGCTGGATCACATCCACCACATCAGCCACTGGCTGCGCCTGCGACGCTTCGTGCACGTCGGTGATCACTTTCACGCCAAAGGTCTGTTTCAGTTCCTGGAAGATTTTCATCCCCTCTTCCAGGCCCGGTCCACGGTAAGACTTGATGGAAGAACGGTTGGCTTTATCAAAAGAGGCTTTGAACACGTACGGGATGCCCAATTTCTGGGTCACGGTGACGTAGTGTTCGCAAATGCGCATTGCCAAATCGCGGGATTCCAGCACGTTCATACCGCCAAACAGTACAAACGGCAGGTCGTTCGCGACGTTAATGTCGCCAATGCTGACCACTTTTTGTTTCATAAAATCGCCTTATCGAGTGTGAATCGGAACAAATCTTTAATGCAGGGTAATCTGCTTGTGCGCAATTGAATTGATTTGCGCGCGGATCATTTCGCTTATCGGATCCTCAGGACACTGCTCTACAAAGTAGTTCAAATCATTCAGTGCCACATGGTCACAATCCAGCTGCGCATAAATCAGACCGCGATCGCGGATCTCATACGGATCTTCGGGATTAAACTGCAACAGCGCTTCACTGGCGCGCAACGCCAGTTCCATTTGCTGCTCTTCCATCAGCGCCGACTTCAGTGTATCCAGCAGCTTGCGGATCACTTCGGCGTTATCGGCTTCATCGAGATCTTCATTAAACAGCTCGGCAATCGGACTGATATTACCCTTCAGCCACACTTCCAGCGTGTGTTCATCCAGCGTGTCGCCGTTAAAGGGGTTAATCAGCCACATTTCGCCATCCAGCCATTCGGCGCGCAGGATAAGCTGAGTCGGGAAAATCACCGGCGTCAGCGGAATATCCAGCTGACCGGCGACCCACAGTAAAATCGCGCCCAGCGATACCGCGCTACCCTGACGGTTTTGCAGCACTTTATCCAGCCATAGCGCGTCAGATAAACGGTACACGCCACGCGTATCTTTAAAACCCCATTCGCCGTAAAACAGCTCAACGAGTTTTTCCAGTTGCCAGTCCTGAGGCTTTGCCTGACCTATCTCCTCACGTGCCAGACTGAGCAACCGCTCCAGTTCGTCTTGCACATATTGTGAAGGAAAGTCATCGCGAATCAGCTCGGAAACAAGGATCATCCCGTCGCATAACGGCGCTTTGTTAAATTCGAAATCAGCTAACGATCTCATGTCTTACCCCAGTATCGGTACTTTTGTGGCGGCGAGTTTAATGATGATGTACAGCACCACCAGCCCCAGCAAAAAGGCGATAAAACCGGTTTGCTGGCTGCGCGGGCGATGTCGCCCCAGCGCAATAAAACCCAAAACGATGTAGATGATAACGCCAAACAGCTTTTCAGTCAGCCATGCGCCTTTAACCGTAAATGGCAAATAGCCTGTTACCCATATCAACCCTGCACCGCTTAGCAGCAGCACAGTATCCACCGTGTGCGGCACCACCCGCACCCAGCGGGCGTTAATACGCGGATCACCCGACCAACGCCACCAGTAACGCAAAATAAACAGGCTAATGGTGAGCGCAACAGACGTCAAATGCAATGTAATCAGCAATTTAAAAGCGTTCATTGCCTGTTACTCCTGTAACGGCCATTGCCCCAGCGTCAGGCGTTCGTTATCACCGTAGTCCCGGCACGTTGCGACGTGCTGCCAGCCGTAACGTTCGAAGATAGCGCGAACATCTGCCCCCTGTTGCCAGCCATGTTCCAGCAGCAGCCAACCGCCGGGCAACACATGCTGGCGGGCATCATCAATAATGGTCTGTAAATCTGCCAGTCCGTTGTTAGCCGCCACCAGCGCACTGAGCGGTTCAAAACGCACATCGCCCTGCGCAAGATGCGGATCGTGCGCATCGATGTAAGGCGGGTTGCTGACAATCATGGCAAATTGCTGTCCGTCAAGCGCACTGAACCAGAGGCTTTGCAGGATCTCAATATTGGTGATGTTCAGATGTGCAGCGTTGCGTTGTGCCAGCGCCACCGCATCCGGCATCAGATCGACCGCCGTGACGTTGCAATCCGGGCGTTCGCTCGCCAGCGCCAGTGCGATGGCGCCAGTGCCAGTGCCTAAATCGAGAATGCGACACGGTGAGGAAGGAAGACGCGCCAGCGCCTGTTCTACCAGACACTCAGTATCGGGCCGTGGAATAAGGGTTGCCGGAGAGACAAACAGCGGCAGTGACCAGAACTCGCGAACGCCAATCAGATGCGCTACCGGCTCGCCATTCACACGACGAGCCAGTAATGTCGCCAGCTGTTGCAATTGCCCGGCTTCAAGCAAAGTTTCGCCAAACGCGAGAATAAACGTGCGCGATTTGCCAGTAACGAAACCCAGCAGGATCTCCGCATCGCGGCGCGGGCTTTCGCTCGCGACCAGCTCATTTATCGCCAGGCGCAACCACTGTTGATAATCCATTAGTCCTGCTCGGAGAGCGCCGCCAGCTGGTCGGCCTGGTATTCCTGCACAATCGGTTCGATCAGCATATCCAGCTTGCCTTCCATCACTTCGTCGAGGCGATAAAGCGTGACGTTGATACGGTGATCGGTCACACGACCCTGCGGGAAGTTATAGGTGCGGTTACGGTCGCTGCGATCGCCGCTGCCCAGCAGATTACGGCGGGTTGAGGCTTCTGCCTGCTGGCGTTTCGCGGCTTCCGCCGCGTGGATGCGCGCACCGAGTACTGACAAGGCTTTCGCTTTGTTTTTATGCTGCGAGCGTTCATCCTGGCATTCGACCACAATCCCGGTCGGCAGGTGGGTAATACGGATCGCGGAATCGGTGGTGTTAACGTGCTGACCGCCCGCGCCGGAAGAGCGGAAGGTATCAATACGTAGATCGGCCGGGTTGATATCCGGCATTTCGGCTTCCGGCAGCTCCGGCATCACGGCCACGGTGCAGGCAGAAGTATGAATACGGCCCTGCGATTCGGTTGCCGGAACGCGCTGCACACGATGACCGCCGGATTCAAATTTCAGACGCCCGTAAACGCCCTCGCCGCTGATTTTGGCGATCACTTCTTTAAAGCCACCGTGTTCACCGTCGTTGGCACTCATGATCTCAACGCGCCAGCGGCGGGATTCAGCATAACGGCTGTACATACGGAACAAATCACCGGCAAACAGCGCCGCTTCGTCGCCACCGGTTCCAGCGCGAACTTCGACAAACGCATTACGCTCATCATCGGGATCTTTCGGCAGCAGCAACAGTTGCAGTTGCTGTTCAAGTTGTTCGCCTTTTTCTTTCGCGTCGCGCAGTTCATCCTGCGCCATGTCGCGCATTTCCGGGTCGTCGAGCATCATCTGCGCGGTTTCGATATCTTCCTGAACCTGTTGCCAGTCAGTAAAACAGCGCGACACATCGCTCAGCTGTGCGTATTCGCGAGACAGCGCACGGAATTTATCCTGGTCGGCGATGGTTTGCGCGTCACCGAGCAGCGCCTGAACTTCTTCATGGCGCTCATGCAGGGCTTCCAGTTTGGCAACGATAGAAGGCTTCATAGGCGTAAATGCACCTTTTAATAATAAGAGAGTGTTGTGCTAATCCAGCCCGAGGCTGTTGCGCAGAATATGCAGGCGCTCATCGTCCCCGTCACGGGCGGCCTGCTGAAGAGATTTGGTTGGGGCGTGGATAAGGCGGTTGGTCAGTTTCCACGCCAGGTCTTGCATGATAGCTTGCGGATCGCCGCCCTGTTCAAGCGCGGCAAGCGCTTTGGCGGTCAGCTCATCGCGCGCCGTTTCAGACTGACTGCGGTATTCGCGAATGGTCTCGCTGGCGCTTTGCGCACGCAGCCAGGCCATAAATTCACTGGTTTCCTGGGCGACGATAGTTTCCGCCTGCACCGCAGCGGCTTTACGCTGCGCCAGGTTGTGCTGAATAATACTTTGCAGATCGTCGACGCTATAAAGATAAGCGTTCGCTACTTTGCCCACTTCCGGCTCGACATCGCGCGGCACGGCGATATCCACCAGCAAAACAGGCTGATTACGCCGCGCTTTCATCGCGCGCTCCATCATCCCTTTGCCAATAATCGGCAGCGGGCTGGCGGTGGAACTAATCACGATATCAGCGTCTTTCAGACGCTCATCTATGTCGCTTAACGAGATGACTTCCGCACCGACTTCATCCGCCAGCACCTGCGCGCGTTCACGCGTACGGTTGGCGATGATCATTTTCTGCACTTTATGCTCGCGCAAGTGGCGCGCAACCAGCTCAATGGTTTCGCCCGCGCCCACTAACAGCACGGTGACCGACGCAAGGGATTCGAAGATTTGGCGCGCCAGCGTACAAGCGGCGAAAGCGACTGATACGGCACTGGCGCCGATATCGGTTTCCGTGCGCACACGCTTGGCGACGGAGAATGATTTCTGGAACATGCGTTCCAGATCGCTGGCCTTATCATGCCCGCGCTGTGAATCGGCAAACGCCTTTTTCACCTGGCCTAAGATTTGCGGCTCGCCGAGGACCAGCGAATCCAGCCCGCTCGCCACACGCATTAAATGGCTGACAGCATCATTATCCTGGTGCCAGTAGAGGCTCTGGCGCACTTCTTCTTCACGCAAATGATGATAATCACACAGCCAGCGCACCAGCGCTTCTTGCAGGTTATCCCGCTCTTCAACACTCAGATAGAGCTCGGTACGGTTGCAGGTTGACAGCACCACACCGCCTTGCACCATCGGCTGCGACAGCAGGCTTTCTAACGCCTGGTCAAGCGTTTCCGGCGAAAATGCAATGCGTTCTCGCAACGAAACGGGAGCCGTTTTGTGATTGATGCCAAGAGCTAAAAGGGTCATGAGCGCGGGAATAGTACCAACGTTGATAAGGTTAGACTGCACGCATCATACAGGATGAGTGAGGTCAATAAAAGAGACACTACCCTTTCGGAGTAATTGGTAATTTAATGATTTAAGACAACTTGAACGTAGACGCTGTTTCAGACCGGCGCTAGCATTAAGCGTAATACTGCAACCTTGCAAGGATTTCCCCTCGTTATGACTCTGCCAGACTTTCGCTTTATTCGCCTGCTGCCGCTGGCAAGCCTCGTGTTAACCGCCTGTACGCTCAATGCGCCAAAAGGGCCAGGACAAAGCCCGGATTCGCCGCAGTGGCGCGAACACCAGCAACAGGTGCGCAGCTTAAATCAGTATCAAACGCGCGGCGCGTTCGCTTATATCTCTGACGAGCAAAAAGTGTATGCCCGCTTCTTCTGGCAGCAAACCGGTCAGGATCGCTATCGTCTGTTGCTGACCAACCCGCTGGGCAGCACTGAACTGGAACTTAACGCCCAGCCGGGTAACGTGCAACTGGTGGACAACAAAGGCAAGCGCTACACCGCCGATGATGCCGAAGAGATGATTGGCAAACTGACCGGCATGCCGATTCCGCTTAACAGCCTGCGCCAGTGGATCCTTGGTCTGCCAGGCGATGCCACCGATTATAAACTCGATGCACAATATCGTCTCAGCGAGCTGAACTACACCCAGGGCGGCAAAAGCTGGAAAGTGGTATATGGCGGGTATGACAACAGCCAGCCTTCCCTGCCAGCCAATATGGAGCTGAGCGATGGCAAACAGCGCATCAAGCTGAAAATGGACAACTGGATTGCCAAATGACGACGTGGCCCGCTCCGGCGAAACTCAACCTGTTTTTATACATTACCGGCCAGCGCGCCGATGGCTACCATACGCTGCAAACCCTGTTTCAGTTTCTTGATTATGGCGACACGCTGAGCATTGAACCGCGCAACGATGGAGAGATCCGCCTGCTGACACCGGTCGAAGGCGTGCCAGACGAAGAGAACCTGATTGTACGCGCCGCACGTCTGCTCATGCAGCGCGCGGCGCAAAGCGGTCGTCTGCCTGCGGGTAGCGGCGCAGAGATCGCTATCGACAAACGCTTGCCAATGGGCGGCGGGCTCGGCGGCGGGTCGTCGAATGCAGCCACCGTGCTGGTCGCCCTCAACCACTTGTGGGGCTGCAAGCTGAGCGTCGATGAGTTAGCCGCACTCGGCCTGCAACTGGGTGCCGATGTGCCGGTGTTTGTGC
Organism: Kosakonia sacchari SP1; assembly: GCF_000300455.3. NCBI lineage: Bacteria > Pseudomonadati > Pseudomonadota > Gammaproteobacteria > Enterobacterales > Enterobacteriaceae > Kosakonia > Kosakonia sacchari. The sequence continues at coordinate 2,179,471 of NZ_CP007215.2, read as the reverse complement.
GCGGTCACGCGGCTTTCGCCGAAGGGGTTGGCGAAATCCTTACGCCAGTCAATCCGCCGGAAAAATGGTATCTGGTCGCGCACCCTGGCGTCAGCATTCCCACGCCGGTGATTTTCAGGGATCCGGAGCTGCCGAGAAATACGCCGCAAAGGTCAATTGATACGTTATTAAAATGTGAATTCGGCAACGATTGCGAGGTTATCGCAAGAAAACGTTTTCGCGAGGTTGATGCCGCGCTTTCCTGGCTGTTAGAATACGCGCCGTCGCGCCTGACTGGCACAGGAGCCTGTGTCTTTTCCGAATTTGACACCGAATCCGCCGCTCGTCAGGTGCTTGAGCAAGCCCCGGAATGGCTGCACGGTTTTGTCGCGCGAGGCGTCAACCTCTCGCCGCTAGCGCAGACCATCGCCGGGCAAGCTGAGCTCCGGTGACAACGTCACACCTGTTCCAGACGTTGCATCGCGCTCTTTAATACACCGCATGGATAGAATTCAGCCCTGACCGCACATTTTGGCCGATTCTATCCACCACTGGACGCATGCCTGAGGTTCTTCTCGTGCCTGATATGAAGCTTTTTGCTGGTAACGCTACCCCGGAACTAGCACAACGTATTGCCAACCGCCTGTACACTTCTCTCGGCGACGCCGCCGTAGGCCGCTTTAGCGACGGCGAAGTCAGCGTACAAATCAATGAAAATGTACGCGGTGGTGATATTTTCATCATCCAGTCCACTTGTGCCCCTACCAACGACAACCTGATGGAATTGGTTGTGATGGTTGATGCCCTGCGCCGTGCTTCCGCAGGTCGTATCACCGCGGTCATTCCTTACTTTGGCTATGCCCGTCAGGATCGCCGTGTGCGCTCCGCCCGTGTACCGATTACCGCAAAAGTGGTTGCCGATTTCCTCTCCAGCGTCGGCGTTGACCGCGTACTGACCGTTGATCTGCATGCTGAACAGATTCAGGGCTTCTTTGATGTGCCGGTAGATAACGTATTCGGTAGCCCGATCCTGCTCGAAGATATGCTGCAACTGAATCTGGACAACCCAATTGTGGTTTCCCCGGATATCGGCGGCGTCGTTCGCGCCCGTGCAATTGCCAAGCTGCTGAACGATACCGATATGGCGATCATTGATAAACGCCGTCCGCGCGCTAACGTCTCCCAGGTGATGCACATCATCGGTGACGTGGCAAACCGCGACTGTGTTCTGGTTGACGATATGATCGACACTGGCGGTACGCTGTGCAAAGCAGCGGAAGCGCTGAAAGAGCGTGGTGCGAAACGCGTGTTCGCCTATGCGACTCACCCGATTTTCTCCGGTAATGCGGTAAATAATCTGCGCAACTCTGTGATCGACGAAGTGGTTGTCTGCGACACCATTCCGCTGAGCGATGAGATCAAAGCGCTGCCGAACGTACGTACGCTGACGCTGTCTGGCATGCTGGCTGAAGCTATCCGTCGTATCAGCAACGAAGAATCAATTTCGGCTATGTTCGAACATTAATCATTGCTGTATAAAAAACCCGCTCCGGCGGGTTTTTTTAGCTTTAAATATTATTTGTATGATTTATTAATTAGTTATCGAATGATTTCCAGGGGACGCAAGATCATTGTGAACAGATTGTTCTCACCTCATGTCATGCCTTTTCGCGCGCTAATCGACGCGTGCTGGAAAGAGAAATACACCACCGCCCGTTTCACCCGGGATCTGATTGCCGGCATAACGGTGGGTATTATCGCCATCCCGTTGGCAATGGCGCTGGCGATCGGCAGCGGCGTGGCGCCGCAATACGGGCTTTATACCTCGGCGGTTGCCGGGATTGTTATCGCCCTGAGCGGCGGCTCGCGCTACAGCGTTTCCGGCCCGACGGCCGCCTTCGTGGTTATCCTCTATCCGGTGTCGCAACAGTTTGGTCTGTCGGGCCTGCTGGTAGCAACGTTGATGTCCGGCGTGTTTCTGATCCTCTTCGGGCTGGCGCGCTTTGGACGGCTAATTGAATACATTCCGCTTTCTGTGACGCTCGGCTTCACCTCCGGGATCGGCATCACCATTGCCACCATGCAGATAAAAGATTTTCTCGGCCTGCAAATGCCGCACGTGCCGGAACACTATTTGCAAAAAGTCGGCGCGCTGGTAATGGCGCTGCCCACGGTCAATCCGGGTGACGCGGCAATTGGTATCGTCACCCTCGCCACGCTGGTGCTGTGGCCGCGCCTGCGTTTACGCCTGCCGGGACATTTGCCCGCGCTGCTGGCGGGCTGTGCGGTGATGCTGGTAGTCAATCTGCTCGGCGGTCACGTCGCGACCATCGGTTCACAATTTCACTACGTGCTGGCCGATGGTTCTCAGGGCAACGGCATCCCGCAGCTTCTGCCGCAACTGGTGCTGCCATGGGATCTGCCGGGCTCTGAATTTACCCTGAGCTGGGATTCGCTGCGCGCGTTGCTGCCTGCGGCATTTTCTATGGCCATGCTCGGTGCTATCGAATCACTGCTGTGCGCTGTCGTGCTGGATGGTATGACTGGCACCAAACACAAAGCCAACAGCGAGCTGATTGGTCAGGGGCTGGGTAATATTGCTGCGCCGTTCTTCGGTGGGATCACCGCGACCGCTGCAATTGCCCGTTCGGCAGCCAACGTCCGCGCCGGTGCGACATCACCCATTTCGGCAGTGATCCACTCCCTGTTAGTGATCATGGCGCTACTGGCGCTGGCACCCCTGCTCTCCTGGCTGCCGCTGTCTGCGATGGCGGCGCTGCTGCTGATGGTGGCGTGGAACATGAGTGAAGCGCACAAAGTGATTGACCTGCTGCGCCGCGCGCCGGTGGATGACATTGTGGTGATGCTGATTTGTATGTCACTGACCGTGCTGTTCGATATGGTGATCGCCATCAGCGTAGGGATTGTGCTCGCGTCGCTGCTGTTTATGCGCCGTATCGCGCGGATGACTCGCCTGGCCGTGGTAAACGTCAGCGTACCGGATGATGTGCTGGTGCTGCGCGTGATAGGCCCGCTGTTTTTTGCTGCCGCAGAAAGTGTGTTCAGCGATCTGGAAACCCGTATCGTCGGGAAACGCATTGTGGTGCTGAAATGGGATGCGGTGCCGGTGCTGGATGCGGGCGGGCTTGATGCTTTCCGTCGCTTCGTCAACCGCCTGCCGGAAGGCACGGAGCTGCGCGTCAGCAATCTTGAGTTCCAGCCGCTGCGCACGCTGGCGCGCGCGGGTATACAGCCAATCCCTGGCCGTCTGGCTTTTTTCCCTAACCGCGATGCGGCCTTAGCCGACCTGTCATCATGATGCGCGACGCCGCATCATGACTTCGATCGCCCGTTGTAGCCATTGCAGCACCTCGGGCGTCATCCACGTCCCTTTCATCAGATGCGGCTCCTGCTGCATCGCATTGCGGAATTTTTGCTGCGTCTGCGGATCGGTTCCGGCGTAAGACTGAAACAGTTCCAGCCAGCTAGCAGCCAGCCCCTGCGCCTCGTCAGACTCTGGATCTACTGCCTGGCGTTGAGCGGTATGCAGTTTCGCCACCAGCGGCGGCCACTCCATCATGCGGTCAAAATAGTGCGCGCGGGTAAACGCCATCTCTTGTGGAGACAAATAACGCTGCCAGATGGCGAGCTTACTTTCCGCAAAACTACGGGTAATAAAATCGACCGCTTCCTGCGTAATGCCCGTTTGCTCACGCATTTGGGGTTCCACGCGGTGCATCTCATTTAAGCGGGTCAGAAACTCCGGTTTGTTGGCGGTATCCTGCTCCAGCCGCGTCATCCAGCGGGTTGCCAGCACCATTGCGCGCGGATCATCCACCGGGCACTTCTGTGCTAAAAGGGTTTGTACTTCGCTCACCATTTGCGCCCAGAACCGCTCGCGTGCCTCATCGCGTGAGGCAAACGGTAATTCCTGTAACTCTTGCGGACTAAACCAACGATCGTACATTTTCATTAACTCCAGGGTCTGTAGCCAGGACTCCAGATCGGGCTCCACGCCGCTGGCGAGACCATCACGCAACAGCACAAGCTGTTCGCGCAGAGTGACAATATTGCGCATTTGCTTGTCGAGCAGCGTGATTTGGGCATCCAGTAATTCCGCCAGCGGGCGCGTTTCCCGCGCCAGATAATCCCCGATTGCCGCCAGTTCCATGCCCGCTTTCGCCAGCGCCTGGATCATATGCAGACGTTTGACATCAGCGAGCGCATAAAGCCGGTATCCGGCGGCACTTCGGGCAGAAGGCAAAAGCAGACCAATTTGCTCATAGTGGTGCAACGTACGCACACTAATCCCCGCACGTCGCGCTAACTCCCCCACCTGAATCAACATAGCTGCTCCTTTCTCGCCCACAGACTGGACTATCGAGCCTCACGTTACGTGAGGGTCAAGAAAAAAGCCAAAAAAAACGGTTCCCGCAGGAACCGTTATCGAAACTGATTTTTTAACTATGATGCTGGCGGTCCCTGCGGCAGCGCTTGTCATAATGACGCACCCACCAGTACTTATCGCACACCTGCTCATGACCACTTACGCGGGCGCCAGCGAGCCAGAGAACGGCGCCGAGGAAGATACTCAGCACAGCGCCATGGGCAAAAAACTGCGGCAGGTTAAGTTGTGGCAGCTGGTTTAAAATGGAATAACCAACGCCGACAACCATCACGACCAACCCCAACCCCATAAGCACATTACCGAGCAACGAAGCGTTTTTGCGTTTCATCTGTCACCTCCGGAACGACGGGTTGGATGGGATAACCCCAATCCTTGTGTGTAAAGTATAGACAGTCCCCCTTTTAGCGGTTGCGGGCACGATCACAATTACACATCGATGACTAACACAAATTTACAAATAACCCACTGAACTACTTGAAATTCGAATGGTTGATGTGAGCAATCATTATCATTTTTCGCGTTTAGCCGGGAGAATTTTGTCTTCGCGTCCCGCACAACGTAAACTACGCGCCGGACATTGATCTGGTCAGGAATAAAAAGTGACGATTAAACTGATTGTCGGGCTGGCGAATCCCGGCGCTGAATACGCCGCGACGCGCCATAACGCAGGCGCCTGGTATGTTGATTTGTTGGCGGAGAGAGCCCGCGCGCCGCTGCGCGACGAGCCGAAGTTTTTCGGCTATACCTCGCGCATCAATCTGGCGGGTGAAGACGTGCGCCTGCTGGTTCCCACCACGTTTATGAACCTGAGTGGTAAAGCGGTCGCGGCAATGGCGACGTTTTACCGCATCAACCCGGACGAAATCCTTGTCGCCCACGATGAGCTGGATCTGCCGCCCGGTGTGGCAAAATTTAAGCTGGGGGGCGGTCACGGTGGCCACAACGGTCTGAAAGATATCATCAGTAAATTGGGCAATAACCCCAATTTTCACCGTTTACGCGTTGGAATTGGTCATCCGGGTGATAAAAACAAGGTTGTCGGTTTTGTGCTGGGCAAACCACCGGTTTCCGAGCAAAAGCTGATTGACGAAGCCGTAGACGAAGCGGCGCGTTGTACCGAGATCTGGCTGAAAGAAGGTTTAACCAAAGCCACCAATCGCCTGCACGCCTTTAAGGCGCAGTAAGCGCGTTGCGGCGGCATTTTTGCCGCGCGTAACAGCGGTTACGTGTATAATAGCCAAAGTTATTCACTTTTCTACAATCTGTTTTTCGCAACAGGTTGATTATCAAGATATTAAGGTAATTACATCATGGGATTCAAATGCGGTATCGTTGGCCTGCCCAACGTAGGTAAATCCACCCTGTTCAATGCGCTCACCAAAGCAGGTATTGAAGCGGCGAACTTCCCGTTCTGTACTATTGAGCCGAACACCGGTGTCGTACCGATGCCCGATCCGCGTCTGGATAAACTCGCGGAAATCGTGAAACCGCAGCGCATTCTGCCGACCACCATGGAATTCGTCGATATCGCCGGTCTGGTAAAAGGCGCGTCTAAAGGCGAAGGTCTGGGAAACCAGTTTTTGACCAACATTCGCGAAACAGAAGCTATCGGCCACGTTGTGCGCTGCTTCGAGAACGACAATATCATCCACGTGGCGGGCAAAGTGAACCCGGCGGAAGATATCGACGTTATCAACACCGAACTGGCGCTTTCTGACCTGGATACCTGCGAACGCGCTATCCATCGCGTGTCCAAAAAAGCGAAAGGCGGCGATAAAGACGCAAAAGTTGAGCTGGCTGCGCTGGAAAAATGCCTGCCGCAGCTGGAAAACGCCGGTATGCTGCGTGCGCTGGATCTGAGCAAAGAAGAGAAAGAAGCGATTCGTTACCTGAGCTTCCTGACGCTGAAACCGACCATGTATATCGCTAACGTGAACGAAGACGGCTTCGAAAATAACCCGTACCTCGACCAGGTTCGCGCTATCGCAGAGCAAGAAGGCTCCGTCGTTGTGCCGGTTTGTGCCGCCGTTGAAGCGGATATTGCCGAGCTGGACGACGAAGAGCGTGACGAGTTCATGGCCGAACTGGGTCTGGAAGAGCCGGGGCTGAACCGTGTTATCCGCGCCGGTTATTCCCTGCTGAACCTGCAAACTTACTTCACCGCCGGTGTGAAAGAAGTGCGTGCCTGGACCATCCCGGTTGGCGCAACCGCGCCGCAAGCGGCGGGTAAAATCCATACTGACTTTGAAAAAGGCTTTATTCGCGCGCAAACCATCGCGTATGAAGATTTCATCGCTTACAAAGGCGAGCAAGGCGCGAAAGAAGCCGGCAAGATGCGTGCAGAAGGCAAAGAGTACATCGTAAAAGATGGCGATGTGATGAACTTCCTGTTCAACGTCTAATCACTCCTCTTGCCTGCTGCGGTGTTACTAAATCGCATGCAGACTGGCAAACTCTATAAAATCCACGCAATTGCGTGGATTTTTGTTTTCAGCACATCGCCTGTCATCTCACATAAGCGCAGCCAACATCCCCTGTAGCCTGAAAAAGCCGAAACCCGCGTTTAAACTACGCGGCAGGCTCGTCAGTAGATAATCCCCACTGACAAGCGTTTTTCAGCGCAACATGAGGAATGTTTTTAACGCCCCGTTACTGATTCACCCACACCAGTTGATCAACCCGGAAACCGAGACCTCGCGCGGTATTCAGGTAATCTTGTTTCACCGCCTCGGGCAGCGTTGGCGTGCGCGACAGGATCCACAAATAATCGCGGTTCGGGCCGCTCACCAGTGCGTACTGGTAATTATCGTCAAGTTTAATGACGTTATAGCCGCCGTAAAACGGGCCAAAGAAAGAGACTTTCAGCGCGGCTGTCGAAGGCTTGCCGGTGAAATAAGCTTTCCCTTCGCTTTCGCTCCATTTTTGCTTTTGCGGATCGTAGCCGCGGTTAAGGACGCTGATGCCCCCGTCGCTGCGCTTGCCGTAGGTTGCGGTCACCTGTTCCAGCCCGCGTTCAAAGCGATTCTCCAGACGGGCGACTTCATACCATTTGCCCAAATACCGGCTGGCATCAAAGCCGGTGATCGGCTGAACCCCTTTTGGCGGCGTCGGGGATTTACAGGCAACCAGTGTCAGGGCAATAGCAACACCGGTCACCACAGGCCATAGCTTCATGAGAGCTCCTTTCATTGTCGCAGTTGGCAGTAAAGTGTAGTGCAAACGGTCCGCTCTTCATTCAACTCATTAGTATTCGTAGTATATTGAGAGCATTCTCTCTTATCAGGTTTCCCCCATGTCTTACTCCATCGGCGAATTTGCTCAACTTTGCGGGATCACCCCGACAACGCTGCGTGCGTGGCAGCGGCGTTACGGCCTGCTTAAACCGATGCGTACCGGGGGCGGCCACCGACTGTACAGCGATGATGATGTCCAGCAGGCACTGAAAATCCTCGACTGGGTGAAAAAAGGGGTGCCGGTAAGTCAGGTGAAACCCCTGCTGGCGCGTCCGGAAGCGCACAGGACTAACAACTGGCTCACCCTGCAGGAGAGCATGTTGCAGCGGCTGAAAGAGGGAAAAATCGAATCCCTGCGCCAGCTGATTTACGATTCAGGCCGCGAATATCCACGCCCGGAGCTGATCAACGAAGTGTTGCGCCCGCTGCGCAGCAAAGTTTCAGCCAATATTCCTGCCATGATGACCCTGCGCGAAGTTCTGGACGGCATCATCCTCTCCTACACCTCGTTTTGCCTCGAAGGCGACAGAAAGGCGCCGGGCGATAACTATCTCATCACCGGATGGCACCTTACCGACCCGTGCGAAATCTGGCTCGAAGCGCTTAAACGTACCGGCCAGGGTCACCGTATCGACGTACTTCCAGTGCCGCCCACCACGCTGGCTCCGGAGATTTTCCCGCAGCGAAAGTGGCTACTGGTCACCACCGGCACACTCTCCGCCGCGCGTAAAAAGCAGATCGCGCTCTGGCAGGCCTCTGTCGTCTCCCTCGAAGTTATCTCACTCTAAATTCATTTTTCGCCACTCGCCCGCTTCGCAGCGCAACAGTAAAACGTTGCGGGTCTGCTGCAGGCATTAACATCGCATAATGACGGCATTTTCACCCCATTGAATTTCTTGCTAAATTAAAAATATCCTCAGCAAAACTTGGACAAATAAATTTAATTGTGTAAGTTTGAAGTATGCCGTAATACCACGTTATTTAGCGCCTCCGGAAGGTACATACCTCAGTGCCAACGTTCTCAAAGCATGGGCAAGGCATTCCGCAGGCAGGTGAAAGGCAACGGCAGTCATTACAGGACACTACGTAATACAACCGGGATGAAGACACCCGTCACGACCATTTGCGAAGCGGCATGTTTCTTCATCCATAACGCGCAGTAAGAGGATAACCTCATGAACACGCAACCCATCATTGGCATTAGCGGATGTTTAACCGGCTCGGCGGTACGTTTTGACGGCGGGCACAAACGCATGGGTTTTGTGATGGACGAACTGGCACAGTGGGTGACGTTCAAACCGGTGTGTCCTGAAATGTCTATTGGCCTGCCCGTACCTCGCCCAGCGCTGCGTCTGGTGCAGAACAGCGATTCAGCACTCCGCATGCGTTTCAGCCATGCGCCACATGAAGATGTAACGCAGAAAATGGCTGACTTCACCGGGACATATCTTCCGCAAGTCAGCGCGTTTTCTGGTTTTATCGTCTGTGCCAAATCGCCGAGCTGCGGCATGGAGCGCGTGCGGCTGTATGATGAAAAAGGCAATCGCGGGCGTAAAGAGGGTGTGGGCCTGTTTACCGGCGCATTGCTGGAGCGCTATCCGTGGTTACCGGTTGAAGAGGATGGCCGTCTGCACGATCCGCTGTTGCGGGAAAACTTTGTCGAGCGCGTTTTCGCTCTGCACGAACTCAACACGCTCAAGGCTCACGGGCTGACCCGTCGCGCGTTGCTGGACTACCACAGCCGCTACAAACTTCAGTTGCTGGCGCACGACCAGGCCGGTTACCGTGAGATTGGCCCCTTCGTCGCCTCGCTGCACGAATGGGACGATCTGGACGCCTTCTTTGTGGCATACCGCGAAAAGCTGATGGCGATCCTGAAAAAAACCGCGTCGCGGAAAAATCATACCAACGTACTGATGCACATTCAGGGCTACTTCCGTGAGCATTTGAACAGCCGCCAGCGCGGCGAACTGCGCGATGTGATCCTTCATTATCGCAACGGGCTGCTGCCGATCCTCGCGCCAATAACGCTGCTGAAGCACTATCTGGCCGAATACCCGGATCGCTACCTGTTAAAACAGAATTACTTTGCCCCCTATCCGGACGTGCTTGGTCTTCGCCTGACCGTCAACTGAATACCATCACAAGAAAGCTCGAATGACCCTGATACGGGCTCCTCACGTTCCACGTTTAGACGACATCTCTTGTCGTCTTTTTTTTCGTTGCGCGTAGCGCGACGGCCAGCGGCTCCTTCGCATGTCCTGATTGATATTTCGCTTTAGCACGTCGCGGCAAATCACTACCCGCAGGTCAATGCGCTGCGCAGACTAAGGTCGCATGATCCCACCACGGGTTAGGATTAACGCGGCTTGCCAGCACGGTAAATCGCGCTTTCTGCAACTCCTCCATTAAGTCCGGGAGGGGTTTTAACGTGCGCCAGGCTTGCCCCTCTCTAAGCAGGTGATGATGTTCGGTATCGTAATTCTCCCTGTCTTCCTGATAACGCGGCATCCCGCACATCGAACTGACAATGAAATGTCCTGCGGGTTTGAGCAATCGTCGCACTTCAGCAAAACAGCGTTGCCTTGCCTCGCCGATCAGGCAGTGCAAACAACTGCCATCAATAATCAGATCAAACGTTGCCGCTTTGCACTGAGGAAGATGGCAGACATCACCGACCCAAAAGTGCGCGCGCAGACCTGCTTGCGTAAAGCGTTCTTCAGCCCAGCGGATCGCGGTTTGCGCGAAATCCACGCCCCAGACATCGTCACCCCGCCGGGCAAAATATTCCGCAGCCATCGCGCCATTGCCACACCCCAGCTCAAGAACTGTTGCACCGGGTTGCGGGAGGTACTGGTGCTGCCCAAGCCATGAAAAAACTTGCTCCTGTTGCGCCTTCGCCCTGTGATAACCCTCTCCGGCCCAGGCGGCTTCTCCGTTTGCTATTCGTTCCTGATACTGTGTTTCGTAGATGTTCATTATTAACCGCTACCTTGCCCAAGCCTGTCATCAGTCATATTGTCGATGGGGCAAAACGCGATGAAGCGCGAAAAACGACATAATCCTCACCGTGCTCGCTGCGCGAGCCGCCGCGATTATCTATACTCCACGTCACCTGCCCTTTTCCAGTAAGGTTTCCTGTGTTAGCTACTGTTCTTGTTGCGATTGTCGCCGCCATTCATCTGTACATTCTGGTGCTCGAAATGTTTTTGTGGGACACCAAAACAGGCCACAAAGCCTTTAATCTTAGCGCGGAGTTTGCGCGCGACACCCGCGTGCTGGCTGCGAACCAGGGGCTGTATAACGGCTTTCTGGCGGCGGGGCTATGTTGGGGATTATGGCTGGGTGCAAGCGGCGTGCCGGTTACCCTCTTTTTCCTGATCTGCGTGCTGATTGCCGGGATTTTCGGTGCCGTAACAGCCAGCCGGAAGATACTCTATGTGCAGGCACTTCCGGCGCTACTCGCACTCATTGCCCTGCTGATGCAGTGAATGTTGCTTTTGTCTGTCAATGCCTGGGCTAATGTCACGCCCAGGCACCAACAACGATTATTCACACTTGCAGGTTACGGTGTTTTTCGTTCGGCAAAGTAGTGTGCTGGCGTACTGCCCATCGTTTTTCTGAACATGGTGATAAACGCATTCACGGATTCATAGCCAAGTTTTGTCGCCACGTTTTGCACGGATTCGCCGCTGGCTAACGCCTGCAGCGCAATAATCAAATGGAGTTGCTGACGCCATCGCCCAAAGGTCAGCCCCGTCTCGCGCAACATCAAACGCGCCAGAGAGCGCTCACTAAGCGCAAGGCGCTTCGCCCACGCTTTAAACGTGCTGCGATCTTCCGGATGGCTCACCAGTGTATCGGCCATGGCGCGAATTTTGGCATGCGCAGAAACCGGTAAACTGAAGTTCTGCTGTGGCATGGTGACCAGCTCATCAAGCGTAACCCGGGTTAGCCTCGCGGCATGGCTATCTGGCGGGTAATCGACATTTTCACGGGTTAAGCGATCAACCAACTCTTTAATCAACTGAGAAATGGCCAGCGTGCAGCAGCGATTCGGCAGTGCTGCGGCCCCGGGTTCAATAAAAAGATAATTCAGATGCGCGTTCCAGGTGGCACTGGCGCTGTGAGGCGTGCCGCCTGGGATCCATACCGCGCAGTGCGACGGCACAATCCAGATCTCATTTTCCGCACGACAGGTCACTGCGCCATACAGCGCAATGATTAATTGCCCTTTGCGGTGCGTATGAACCGGCATCTCGGCTTCGTAATCCACAAAATCGAGACGCCGGGCAACTGCCGGGCTGTGCGTGTCATCGGGGTCAAACACGGTTGTGGCGTAGTTAGGCTGCATACGATTGGCAACATTTAGGTATTTTTTGACAGAATAGAGTATTTAATGGCATGCGCAAGCCGGTAATACTTTGCGGCATGAACAAAATCGATTTCTCCCCCAGCCATTTGTTGTGCGATTTATCTGCCCTGCTTCGTCGTACAGGCAGAATGTTTGGTTCAGTCGCATTAACGGGCGATGCCAACGCGTTACTTTATTCCGCCAAGAGCTTTGCAGCGGCGATGCTCGCGTATTACATCGCCCTATCGATCGGCCTGGAAAAACCCTCGTGGGCGATCATTACCGTTTATATTGTGTCGCAAACCTCCGTTGGCGCGTCGCTGAGCCGAAGCGTCTACCGCTTAGCCGGTACGATAGTGGGTGCCGGCGCGACGGTGTTGATTGTGCCCACTTTCGTGAATACGCCGATTTTTTGTAGCGTGGTACTCACCGGCTGGATCACCTTTTGTCTCTATTTATCGCTGCTCGAGCGCACACCCCGCGCCTACGCCTTTGTGCTGGCCGGTTACACGGCGAGTCTGATTGGTTTTCCAGCGGTATTTCACCCCGGCGAGATTTTTGATACCGCCATAGTTCGTGTGCAGGAGATCGGAATTGGCATTTTCTGCGCGGCGCTTATTCACCGTTATGTGTTGCCAAAACGGATCTCCGGCCTGTTCAATAGCAAAATCGCGCAAACACTGAATTCTGCACGTCAGATGCTGGCAGACACGTTGGCGGGAAGTGCCAACGAAGCGGCCGATAATCTGAAACTGGCGCTGGCGTTACAGTTTCTGCAAGGCCTGAGCCACCATATTCCTTACGACTTTGCCTTCTCAGCACCGGTGCGTCATGCGCGCAAAGCGCTGCATGACAAGCTGGCGCGCTTGTTGATCGTCAGCGGTGAATTACACGATCGCCTGTTGATGGTCACTGCGCTGCCCGCCGATATCCAGACGCTGCTGGAAGCGGTGCAAAGCTGGCTCGCCGGGGAAGAGCGTGCAAAACGGAAAATCACCGGGCAAGCGCTGGCAGAACGCAGTGCGACGCTAACCAAACGACTCGCCCCCGCAGAGGCACTGACCTTTGAAACAGCACTCCAGATGAACCTTGTCCGCCACCTGCATGAAGCCATTACGCTTTTGCTGCAATGCGAGCGGCTCGCGGACGCCCTCACGCATGCAAAGCCGGCGCAACTGCCAGCCGAAGATAAACCGGCAAAAGGCTATGTCTTCCACCGCGACAGCCTGTCTGCGGTGCGCACTGCGCTGGGTGCTTTCGTCATTATCCTGAGTGGTTGTCTTATCTGGATTGATTCCGCATGGCCCGATGGCGCGACGGCGGTTTCTATCCTGGGGGTCTGCTGCACGCTGTTTGGCAGTTTCGATACTCCAGCGCCGCACATAGTGAAATATATGGTGGGTTCCGCCTGGGGCGTGATGATAAGCCTGCTTTACAGCTTTGCCCTGCTGCCTCTGGTGACTGAGTTTCCGCTGCTGGTTGCTGTGCTCGCCCCGGCCTATCTGCTGGCGGGATCGTTGCAGGCCCGACCAGCCACCACCTTTATGGCCATGGGGATCACCCTGACGCTACCTATTTTGTGCGAGTTGGGTGCCCACTACAGCGGAGATTTCGCCGTGGCCGTCAATACCGCTATCGCGCTCTTTGCCGCCACCGGCTTTGCGGTGGTCAGTATGAGCTTGCTACAAACCGTGCAGGCTGACGCCGCCATTGAACGCTTGCTACGCGCCTGCCGACGAGACGTTCGACGCAGCGTGAAAGGCGTATTCAAACCCGATGAAACCCACTGGACCAATCTGATGATAGACCGGACCGCATTGTTACTGCCGCGCTTGCAGCGAAGCGGGCACTCCGCAGAGCAAACGCTTAACCAGATGCTGCACGCGTTGCGCATTGGCCTTTCCGTTATGCACTTGCGCCGTTTTCAGGCGCAGAAAGACCGCCAAAAAGCGCATGACATCGGCGAGCTCCTCTCTCTGCTTGTCCGCGATACCGCACCGAGTGCGATACGTCAGCGGATTCAGGCCATGATTGGCCTTACATCCCTGCAACCCCATGAGCAGTCGCGCCAGTTCATTGACTGCCTGGTTAATCTGCACTGCGCATTACGCGAACCGTACACGGAGCGCGCCGATGATTAATGACATGAATCTCGGCGGGGTATACGTCCCAGGCCTGCTAGTGATCGCCCTTGCCGCCCTGTTCTGCACGCTGTTATGGCTACCACTTTTCGCTTTCAGCAGGCGCTATCGCCGTTTGCCATGGCGACCGCTGATGAGTTTATCCACTTATATTGTTACTTTTTTCCTGCTTATGCAGGGGCTGAACGCACTGGGGTTAGTTGTATGAAATCCTTTTTTTCTCTTTTAAGCCGTTATGCACTGACCTTAAGCGCTGTGCTGGTGGCTACCTTCCTCGCTTACATGATGTGGAAACATTATGCGCAGCGTCCCTGGACTCGTGATGGCCGGGTGCGTGCTGATGTGGTGCAGATAGCGCCGGATGTTTCCGGGCCGGTTGCAAATGTCGCCGTTCGCGATAACCAGTGGGTTAATCAGGGCGATGTGCTCTATTCAATCGATCCGCACTGGCTGAAGCTGGCGGTGGTCAGCGCGCAGGCGGATGTCGAGGCGAAACGCCATGAGATGTTGATGCGCCAGGATGCAGCGACCAGGCGGTCACAGATAAAAGGCGTGATCTCCAGCGAAGACTTACAACAAACAGGCAGTGCAGCCAGCATCGCGGCAGCAAATTATCACGGCGCGATGGCGGCGCTGGAACTGGCACAGCTTAATTTAGCGCATGCCACGGTGCGCGCGCCGGTAGCAGGCTACGTCACACATCTCCGGCTGCGTCCGGGGGACTACGCCACCGCCGGGGAAACCAAAGTGGCCATCATTGATGCGAACAGTTTCTGGGTTGTGGGCTATTTTGAAGAGACAAAACTGCGGCATATTCATGTCGGAAATCGCGCGCACATCGCGCTGATGGGCTTTGAACCTGTCTTAACCGGTCACGTTGAGAGCATCGGGCACGGCATCGGCGACAGCAATGATGAAACGGGCGGTCTTGGCCTGCCGGACGTTAACCCCACCTTTAACTGGGTGCGCCTTGCGCAGCGCGTACCGGTCCGTATTCATATCGACGAGCTGCCCGCAGGCGTGGAGTTAGTGGCGGGTTTATCTGCCAGCGTGTCGGTAGAGCCTGCCGGGCGGAAAACCTCTCCGTCGTTACTCGCGCGAATAATCGGTGAATAACCAAAGCGTTAAATGTTGTCTTGATTTTGTCCGCTGGCAGCCTGTTCAGCGCCAGCGGACGAGACTGCAACATCTTATTTAAACAGTTTCTGCACAAACTCGGCATAGGCGGGACGCCAGACATCCATTTCGTGTCCCAGGCCGGGATACTCTTTATAGCTAAACGTGATGCCTTTTTGCTCCAGTTCTTTTTTAAGCCCAGCAATATCCTGCCCGGTGACGGTATCTTTTTCGCCGACCACCACCGTGAAGTTATGCAGCTGCTTATTCACTTCCTGCGGCTTATTGAGCTGCGCTGTCACACCCGCATCCGGTACGGTGGCAGTGGTGACACCACTGAATGTCGCCAGCCAGCCGAAGCTGTCGAGATGGTTCATCCCGGAAACGAGTGCCTGAAAGCCCCCTTGTGAGAGCCCGGCCAGCGCACGTCCACCCGCATCCTTACGCACATTAAAGCGGGCATCGACCAGCGGAATAATGTCATGCATCAGTTCGCGGTCTGCCGCTTTGGCATTAAGCGGATAGAACATTTTGCGCCGCTCTTTCGGCGGATAATTTTCCGGGATCGCCTGCACAATATCCGTTTCCGTATCCGGCACCACCACCAGCATGGGTTTGATTTTCCCCTCGGCCAACAGGTTGTCCATTATCTGCGGCAACCGCCCCTGATCAATGGCGGAAAGGCCGGTATCGCCAAAGCCGTGGTAGAAATAGAGCACCGGCAGCGGTTCGCCTTTACCGCTGTAACCCGGCGGCGTCCAGATATACATGCGACGCTCTGAACGCAGTTCTTTCGCGTGGTAGGTCACCGTCAACAGATCGCCATGGGGCACAGCGCGGTCGTCGAGAATACTGCCCGGCACCAGAATCAGGCTGGTATTGACCTGACGCTGCGGTTTCTGAAACCGGCTTCCGGTATCCACAGAACGAAAACCATCGACATCAAAGTAATATTCGTAAAGATTCGCAGCCAGCGTGGCGCTTTTCCACGACCATATACCATGCTCATCTTTTTGCATGTCGTGTGAGACAACACTGTCCGGGGTAGAACCGGTCACCACAGATACCCGTTTTGCGCCCGGCGCGAAAAGGCGAAAGGTAATACTTTTATCGGCGTTAACCTGGGTCACATACTGACTCACTGGTATTGATAAATCCGGCGTTACCGGTAATGGCGCGGCAACGGCAGGAAGCGTCGCGCCCGCCACAAGCGCGCTGACAGTAAGCGCAAGCCAGGTGATGTTTGTTTTCATATCCACTCCCTCATTCTCTTTTTTGTTAAGGCAGAATTTGTTAGCGCATTCCCGCCACGCTTTAACCTGACGCCAGCACGTGTATTTGATAAATGTCACTCACGCAGGCTGGCAGCAAAAGTTTGCGTATTGAGCGGATTTTTAAAAACCTGTTTCTGTGCGTTTTGCGATATATGTTGCGTAAATCAGCGATTTTTAACCGCTTTGACCGGGGTTAAAAAGAGAGGACGTTCTCTGAACATCAGGCTGAGTTTCTGCACGGCGAGCTTTTCGACATGGGTCAGTGGCGCGAGTGTTGAAGGTGAGACAGGCTAAACGCGACCGGCGCGTTTCGCGAAGGGAATCTGGAAAATGCGGAGCACCCGTCGATGCAGGGTTTTAGAGAACCTCAACCACCGCGAACTCTTCCGCGACAAGTTCCATCTCTTCAGAGAAAAATCCCGCGCGGGTAAAAAAGGCTTTGTGCTCTTTGCGCCAGTATTCAAGGCTTAAATCGCCCTCGCCCTCTTTTCTGGCAAACTCTTCCGTCACATCGCAAAAACGCACCAGGCGCATCGATAGCATTCTGATGACGCATACCGGGGAATGTTGCCCGTCGAGAATAATATGATAACTGCCGATTTTAGGTGCCGGTTCTTCCGCCAGATACGAGGCAAGCGAGCCGCAGGAGGCCGTTTTTCTTCCACTTACCACTAAGCCTGCAAGCGCCTTTGCCATCTGCGGATCATCGCCAAATGACCATGCCTGTGCGCCGGGATACGCGGTTTTTAATTCATCAATGCTCTTCATCCAGAACCTTTTATCGGCGTAACTACGCGGCAATTCGCGTTTGTGTGAACAGTGCGCGGCCTCGTTCCTCATCAATTAACGTAACCGGCAGCGCTTTCAATTTTCAATCACTGCTCTTTTTTGCGCACAAGAGACGTAATAATAGCCGTCAATCCGCCGATAAGCGGCATCGGTCCCGCGCCTGCGAGGAAGTTTTCACGATCGATTTGGTTATCACGGCGAATATCCGCAAAGCGGGCAAGCGCGTTTTTCTCACTGGTCGCGCTGATCTCTTCAAACTGTTTTTCGAACCCCTGCGCCACCAGTTGAGAAGCGGCATCCACTTCCGCGCTTTTCAGCACAACGATTTGCTTACCTTTTTGATAAAAACTGTAATCCGTCATTTCTCACTCCCTCATAGAAAAGATTACCTGACAGGTAATATATCGGGCTTAAGCGAATTCTGAACCTGTTTTCTGCGTAATTTGTTAACATGATAAGAAACGCCTTTTTCTTTCTCTGCCCTGCGCCTTCCTGCAAGGATAATTCGCGTTTTTCTTCCCTTACTCTGACCGCTTTTTCAGTGTCTACCATGGCGTTAGTCGTATTCAGGTTTAGCTTAAGTCTACGTTATTGACCATTCCCCTTCGATAAGCATTCCCTGTGCAGCACGTTTAAAGATGCGATGCCGATAGCCACTCCATCGTCACTCCATATTAGCGGCAATATAAATCAATAAATCCTCTGCAGAATCTTTACTGTCCGCAGGAGGGAAAAATGAACAACTTTAAATATTTCATGAAATACACCGAGTATCTGGGTCGAAAACTTCTAACCGGTATGGTTCCGGATCAACAATTTCACAGCAAAAGATTAAAAAGGATCACGGGCAGAACCCCCGATTTGTTTAATCCGGTGACGCTGAGCGAAAAAATATGCTACCGAATGATGTATGACCATAACCCGCTTTACACGCGGCTGGCAGATAAACTGGCGGTGCGCGATTACGTTTCTGCGCGTACGCAAAGAGTACAATTACCCACACTGCTTGGCGTTTATAAAGACGTGCAAAGCATTGATTTCAGACTATTACCAGACAAATTTGTGCTGAAATGTAATCACGACAGCGGTAGCGCAGTAATATGCACCAACAAGGAAAAGCTCAATATTCCACGCGCGTTGCAGAAGCTGGGTTTTGCCCTGCGCAAAAATATGTATTACACCACCCGGGAATGGCAGTATAAAAATATTAAACCGCTTATATTGTGTGAAAAATACATTGATTTATTTTCCGAGAGAGATAAAAGCCGAACGCCTGAAATGCTGAGAATACATTGTTTTCATGGTATCGCGGGTTTTATCGAAGCGGATTTTACCGATGCTTCCGGTCATGGTTTTATTAATGTCTACAATCGTTGCTGGCAATTGCAGCCCTTTCAGATGGAATATCCCAATACACCAAGGGCGATACCCGAACCGGAATTATTGCACAAAGCGATAACCGCTGCGCAGGAGCTCTCCACCGGGATCGATTATTGCCGAATTGATCTTATGCTACAGCGTGATGTCATTTATTTCAGTGAAATCACCCTCAGCCCCCGACGCGGCAAGTTACAAATCTCACCGCCAGAGTGGGATACCCGGCTGGGTGAGATGTGGAAAATGACCGCGAGACAAACCAACCCGCAGTGGCATACACAGAAAGCGTAATCACTGTTTTTTCCGTAAGGGCCATGAGAGGCGAAAAATGGAATGGCCCTGATCGGTTAACGTGTAAGTTACGTCGCCCTGATGAGCAAGCATGATGGCTTTCAGCACTGATAATCCCAGCCCGCAACCTCCCGGATTGGTGTCCCTTGCGCTGGCGCCGCGCTGAAAGGGGTGAAACATAAATTTATGAAACGCCTCCGGGATCCCCGGCCCCCTATCTTCAATGACGATAAAGTTCTCGTGTTCACCGGCGCCGTGGCTGACAACCATGCTTTTAGAGCTGGCGTATTTTATCGCGTTATCGAAAAGGACTGTCAGGCACTGAATAATTCGCAGCGGATCGCACTGGCATAGCTGAGGATGTAATTCGGTCTCGACGGTAAAATGACTGCGTTTAAATTCCAGCGCAAAGGAGTCCACCGCGCTCTGAATAATCTCCTGCAAATCCACATCTGCAAGCGTTAACGTAAATTCGGCCCCGCCGGATGAACTCACCACCCGCAGATCTTCTATCAGGCTGGATAAGCCCTCTGTTTGCTTAAGAAGGTTGTTAAACAAGGTTGGATTCGGCTCGAATACACCATCAACCAGCCCCTGTAAGCGGCCTCGCAGAATGGTAACGGGCGTGCGAAGTTCATGGGCGATGGCGGCGTTCCAGGATCTGCGCTGTGCATCCATAGTCTGTAGCTTTTCAGCCATATCGTTGAAATCATTAACAAGATTATTAAGCTCGCCCAGATGGGAACTCGCGCAAAACGCCCGCGCACCCAGATCGCCCTGGGCTATTCTGCGCAGGCTGGTCGCAACGGAGCTTAACGGGGTCAGTATTCTTGCCGACAGTTTTACGGTAAAAAAAAGCGAGATCGATAAACTTATCGCGGAGGCAATCAGGATCCATAACCAGTCCAGATAGGTCATCTGATCCTCATTTCCGGCCATTGCCCCGCCGGGAATGTAATAAATGATAAAGGTATAAAACAGGTAGGAGCCGATAACCGAGACAGCAATAACCGTCAGCGTCAGCGAAATCATAAACGCCAGAACCTGGCGGCTTAACGGATGGCCTCTGTTCATTTGTTTTCACCTAACCGGTAACCCATGCCGCGAATACTTTCCGGAACCCCTTTCAACCCGCAGTTTTCCAGTTTTTTGCGCAGCTTGCTCATATGGCTGTCCACAGTGCGATCAAGCGTATCGCCTTCCGGCAGACAGGCGTTGAGCAACTCTTCACGCGAGCAGACTTTGCGCGGATTCCGCGCCAGGTAGGCCAGCAGCTTGAATTCGGTCGTGGTCAGGATGGGAGAGATAATCTCGCCACTGCCATTGATCTCCACATAAAAGTCTTGCGGATACACCGTTAAACAGGCTGTCCGGATAGGCTTATTGTGGAGTTGTTCATGACTACCCTTTGCCCTGCGCAGCACGGCTTCGATACGTGCCACAACCTCTGTGGGATTGAAGGGTTTAACGACATAATCGTCCGCGCCAAGCCGCAGCCCCATCAGTTTGTCGATGTCCTGATCCAGGGCCGTTACCATGATGACCGGAATATTGCTCTCTTTTCGCAGCGAGGAAAGGACAGTCCAGCCATCGAATACCGGCAACTGGATATCGAGTAACACCAAATCGGGCTTTTTCAGCCGGCAGGTATCTATTGCCTGCTCACCGTCCGCCGCGCGCAGGGTGCGCATTCCCGAACGCTGAATATAACTGGTCAGAATATCCGCTATTTCATCATCATCTTCAGCAACAAGAATAAGATAGTTATCGTTCATGATTTCTCCACTCACCCCTGATATGGCAGGCATTCTGTGACCTGTCTTGCGCGAAAGCATACACCGGTGTTTTCGCTGCGGTTAATGCACTGATGCAAATGCCGTTTTTCTAAGCTGTTTCTGAAGCCAGGCAATAACGCGCAGGTCATCAGCGAACATGAGACCCGCTTGTGCGACGAAAGTTGCATCCACATAAGCGCGCTGGCGTCTCATTTTTTCTCAATGCTGACAGCAACATCCGCAAGCGAATATTTACCAGACTGGCATACACACTCGCTCCACATTCGGGTAATCAATTTTCCATAGTCCTGGATAACAATAGAAAGTAAGACATATAAAATAACGCGTTACTGGAAAACGATGACATAAATAAACACGGTAAAAACATGTCATTTCATTACTGGTAGCGCGCGCTCTCGGAGTAGAAATATCAATGAAGTACTTACGGAAACTCACCGTTGAAAAAATCAGTTCATTGATGATATTTTCTTTATGGTTATGGGGAATGTTCTATGTATGGCTTATTTTGATGCACAACGTAGAGGAGAAAGTGGGCGCGACGCTACTTTCATCGCCGTTTATCTATGCTGCGTTAAGTGTTTCTCTAATATTGTTTTTGCTACAAGAAAAAGCAGGTGTACTGAAAGAACTGGCTGTCGTAACCTTCTTTTTGGTTATCATTTTTCTTCATCTTATTCTTATCTTTAACATTCTCTTACTCAGGCTCCCTGATATTTATGACTTTAGTTTTTATTATGAGTGTTTTTTGATTATTTTCCTCGGCGTCACACCGATGTATCTTTTATTAAGAATCATCTGAATATTATTGAATGTGAAGCGGTGAACTTTGCCGATGCGCATGGTGACAAGGAGTAAGAAAATCCTGCATCGTTACATCGCAGGGGAATTAGCCGCCTCCATAGAATCTCCATAAAACATGCATTCTGCGTAAACATCAAAACGATAGAGTGCATCAACGCAGTGTAATCCAGGTACATATCTTAATCGGCTCGCAATAAACGAGCATGAGTGATTAAGCATAAAAGCAGGCCAGGATTGTTCATCCATACCGTGTAGATAATTTTTTATAATGACGTCGATAAATAAAAACCCAGCGTCCTCTACTGAAAATGTGAAAAGGACATTAAAACATCTGGCCGTAAAAAACTGGAAAAAGCTCTCTGTGACTTTTTTGCTGGTTATCGCGGAAAATGTGACCTATTTACTGTATCCCGTGCTGGCAGGCATCGCTATCAACGCGATTCTGGCGGGGAATGCCCTCACAGCCGCGCTGTATGGACTGATGATCCTCTTTATCTGGATCCTCGGTGCAACCCGACGCAGTATCGATACGCGTACGTTTGCACGCATTTATGCCAGCCTTGCCGTATCGGTGATTATTGCTCAGCGTAAATATCAGCTTAATCACTCAACCATCGCCGCGCGGGTGGTGTTATCCCGCGAATTCGTTGATTTTTTTGAGATGCATCTGCCCACGCTGATGACCTCGATTATTTCCCTTTTCGGTGCCGCCATTATGCTGCTCATTATTGAGTTTCACGCCGGGGTGATGTGTGTGGTTATCGTCATTATTTTGTCGTGTTTTCTTAAAGGTTATACCCGTAAAAATGAGTTGCTGTTTAACCGGCTAAATAACCGACTGGAGAAAGAAGTGGACTATGTGCATAAAGCCACCACGCTCTCGCTTAATCGCCATTATTCATCCCTTGCCCGCTTACGAATCAGCCTTTCCGATCGAGAAGCGCTGGGATACCTTGCCATCGGCGCGCTGATCGCCCTGCTCTTTACGCTGACCATCATAGTAATGACCTCAACCCAGGGCGTGAACGCCGGGCATATTTATTCGGTCATGACCTACATGTGGATGTTTGCCACCAGCCTTGATGATGCTCCGCAGCTTCTGGAAAAGTTTTCACAACTTAAAGACATAGGTAAACGCGTCAAGACAGATGATGTTGATACCGGGACATTATCGCCGCAGCAGAAATCTTGATTTTAATGATCTTGCCTTAATTGTTCGGAAATTAATTCATGCCACAGTTTTTTATTGACCGGCCTGTCTTTGCCTGGGTTGTTGCACTGTTCATTATCTTGAGTGGGTGTTTATCCATTCCCCATCTTCCGGTCGCGCAATACCCGGCGGTCGCGCCGCCGAGTATTATTATTTCGGTCAGTTTTCCTGGCGCATCGCCTGACATGATGAATACCTCGGTGGTTTCACTTATTGAACGCGAGATCACGGGCGTAGACAACTTGCTCTATTTCGAGTCCACCAGCGACACCACCGGGATGGCGTCCATCACCGTGACCTTTAAACCCGGAACGGACAGCAAACTCGCGCAGATGGATTTGCAAAATAAGATAAAAACGGTGGAGCCGCGTCTGCCCCAGGCGGTGAGACAAAACGGCGTTAGCGTTGAAGCAGCCGAGTCTGGTTTTCTGCTGATGGTTGGTCTGAAATCCGATACGGGTGCCTATCAGGAGGCAGACCTGAGTGATTATTTCGCCAGAAATATCAGCGATGCGCTTCGCCGCGTGCCGGGCGTGGGTAAGGTTCAGCTATTCGGGGGTGAAAAAGCCATGCGCATCTGGCTTGACCCGGTCAAAATGCACCATTTCCAGCTTTCGGCCAGCGACGTTATCAGCGCGGTTAGCCAACAGAATGTGCTGGTTTCCCCCGGCAGATCGGGAGACGAACCGGCGCTGCCTGGCCAGGACGTCACTTATCCGTTAACCGTGAAAGGGCAACTCACCTCGGTTGCGGAATTTAAAAATATCACGCTTAAAGCGACCACGGACGGCGCGCGTCTGACGCTCGGCGATATCGCGCGCGTGGAGTCAGGGTTACAGAGTTACACCTACGGCATCCGGGAAAATGGTGTTCCGGCGACGGCAGCAGCGATTCAGCTTTCGCCTGGCGCGAATGCCATTAGCACTGCCGCCGGGATTCATCAGCGGCTGGCTGAACTGAGCACCGCGCTGCCAGAGGGCATGGCGTTTACCGTTCCGTTCGACACCGCCCCTTTTGTAAAAGCCTCGATCATCAAAGTGGTACAAACGTTAGCCGAAGCGATGGTGCTGGTTTTTCTGGTGATGCTGATATTTCTGCACAACATCCGTTGCACGCTCATCCCGGCCATTGTTGTCCCGGTGGCGCTTCTCGGCACATTCACTGTGATGCTATTAAGCGGCTATTCAATCAATATCCTGACCATGTTTGGCATGGTGTTAGCCATTGGCATCATCGTCGATGACGCGATTGTCGTCGTCGAGAATGTTGAGCGCCTGATGGCAGAAAAAGACCTTTCTCCGCGCGAGGCGACCCGCGAAGCGATGCGGGAAATCACACCGGCGATTATTGGCATCACGCTGGTACTCACCGCCGTGTTTATCCCCATGGCCTTTGCCAGTGGTTCGGTCGGGGTGATTTACCGCCAGTTCACGGTTTCGATGGCGGTATCGATCCTGTTCTCCGCTTTTTTAGCCTTAACGCTGACACCCGCGCTTTGCGCCACCCTGCTGAAGCCGCAGCAGAAAAATGCGACTTCAGCGGGAAGATTCGCCGCCGGGTTTAACCGTCATTTTCACCTGCTCACTTCGCGCTATACCTCGGGGCTGGGGTATGTGGTAAAGCGAACCGGGCGGATGGTGCTACTTTATGCCGCGCTGTGCGCGGCCCTGCTGATGGGGTTAATCACGCTGCCATCCTCCTTTTTGCCCGAAGAGGATCAGGGATATTTTATGTCCTCGATTCAGCTCCCTTCCGAGGCCACCATGCAGCGCACTCTCTCAGTGGTGAAACGCTATGAAGATGAGGTAGCCGCACGGCAAGCCATTGAAAGCAATATTATGATCCTCGGTTTCGGTTTTTCAGGCTCGGGACAAAACTCCGCGCTGGCCTTTACAACATTAAAAGAGTGGTCATCCCGCAAGGGCATCGCAGCCCAGGATGAAGCCGATCTCATCCAGTCAAAAATGCAGTCCGTACCCGACGCGGTCACCATGAGCCTGCTGCCGCCCGCTATCTCCGATATGGGCACATCTTCCGGCTTCACTTTTTATGTTGAAGACAGAGCGGGCAAAGGCTACGAGGCGCTGAAACAGGCCGCAGACACGCTGGTTTTACAGGCAAACAAGCGTGCAAATCTTGCGGATGTTTATATCGATGGATTACCCGAGGGCGCGTCTATTTCCCTGAACATTGACCGGGAGAAAGCTGAAGCGTTAGGCGTATCGTTTGAGGAGATCAATCAGGCGATTTCGGTTACCTCGGGTTCAAACTATGTCAATGACTACACCAATGCTGGCCGTGTCCAGCAGGTCATTGTGCAGGCCGATGCAGCCTACAGAATGCAGCCTGAAACGCTGTTAACAATAGCCGTCAAAAACAGACTGGGTGAAATGGTGCCGCTTTCCGCTTTTGTCACCTCGTCGTGGCGACAGGCTCCGCAGCAACTCAATCGTTATCAAGGATACCCGGCTATACGCATTACCGGCAGCGCTGCTCAGGGCCACGCCAGTGGTGATGCGATGAAAACCATGGAGCAACTGGCAAAGACATTACCGTCAGGATTTACCGGCGAGTGGGCGGGCAGTTCGTTGCAGGAGAAAGCCTCGGCTTCCCAGTTGCCAGGATTAATCCTCCTTTCTGTGCTGGTGGTATTTCTGGTGCTGGCGGCACTGTATGAAAGCTGGTCAATTCCCGTTTCCGTGATGCTGGCCGTACCGTTGGGGCTTATCGGCGCGCTGATTGCTGTCAGCGCGGCCAGTATGACCAACGATGTGTTTTTCAAAGTGGGCTTGATTACCCTAATTGGTCTCTCAGCCAAAAACGCTATTTTGATTGTCGAATTTGCCCGTCAGCTACGCCACCAGGGGATGAGCACCCTGGAGGCAACGTTACAGGCGTCCCGACAACGGCTTCGTCCGATTTTGATGACCTCGTTAGCTTTCACGCTGGGCGTTGTTCCCCTGATACTCGCCACTGGAGCCAGCGCCAGCACGCAGAATGCCATTGGTATTGGGGTTTTCGGCGGCATGATCAGCGGCACCTTATTCGCAATTTTCTTTGTGCCGGTATTTTTCATCGTGGTGACCACCTTTTTTGACAGGGGTTTGCGATCCTTAAATGAACCCAAAGCATGAGGTATAAACAGGTCGACAAAAACCGGATATGTTGGGGTAAAAGCCCCGGAAAGGGGCTGAACAGGCGTTAACTAGGGTGCGGGGGGAACGGGCGGCGCGGGAACGGGCGCCAGTTCCCTCACTTCCAGCCGGACTTCATAACGCTTGCCGTTTTCCAGCGCCGGAAGATTTTTAACCACATTGTTTAATGCATCGACCGGAGTGGTAGTTTGCTGGACGACACCATAAACCAGCGGTGCCGGGCCAGGTACAGGCGGGCTATCCCTTTGTAACGGTGGCGGTTTGATATCGTACTCTATTGCAGCACTGACAGAAAAAGTGCAGACCATAAAAGCAGTGGCAAACCATGTGCTGGTTACTCTTCTCATGCTGTTCTCCGCGTTTGTGGTTAAAAAAACATCACCAGAGGAAAAGTAGCCCGCCAACAAGAAGGGAATGTGAACGCGTTTCGCAAGAAAGGAAAATTGCCGGACAACATCGCGACATCATTGCCAGAAACGGCGTCGCGGCAGGCATTTCTTTCGCCAGCCATGTACGCTTTCGGCTTCCAGAACGGTAATCAGCATCGTAGCCAGACTGTAGTGGTGTCTATCCGGTGCGTTATGTCAGCTTCGTACTATTCAATAATATTGACATGACATTGGCTGTTGTTATTCCAGGCAAAAAGCACCAGATGCCAGAGCCCGGGCGCTTTACGCGAAGGGTCAATTAAACCATTAAAGCCGAGTGACTCAAGACGATTACGCACACCCCATGAGCCGGGAACACCGCCCTCCTTCACAATCTCCTGCCATGGCGCAATCGCATCTTGAAGATTAATGTCCGCAACCAGTACGGCATCTGCACTCCGGAGATCAAAAATTTTCTTTGCCATAACCCTAACTTTGACTATTTCCAGGCTGGCATTTCTGTTGTCGCGGTGGGATTGCATGGCCGCCTCTACACCTGCCGACGATGAACTCAGGTACAGCGTTGGTTGATGGCTGTCAGAATAGCGCCCTGGCGCTCGGGAACCGGCTAATGCAAAGTGCCGGTAGGCCGGATCAACTGCGCGATAAAAGACCCCGTCAACCTCTGTAAAATGCGTTGTCAGATCCATAAATCTCCTCATTGTGTTCTGAGAAAAAGTCTGCCATGGCAGCGGCGTCGATTCTGCTTCGTTTAATAGCCTGATTTCCGGTCTGCATGCCTGTGCTGATATGAGGATAAATTTGATGCTGCTCAATATGTAGTCCGATCCGCGTTGCAAGGTCAACAAGCGAGGCGTATCACCGTCGATGGCACTTTTGCCATTCTTTGGGGACGGAAACATGGCTGACAGAAGACCACTTAATCCAGACGTCGTCGTACCTAAACCTGGTGGTGGCACACAACCTCGCGATCGCAACAATAACGGCAGGGTTCGTGAGAAACGCTCGGACGCGGGTAAACCGAGAAAATGACGATCGGGGCCACCTTGCGGTGGCCTTTTTGTTTGCCCGATAAGCAAATTGGGATCGCAGTCTCGCTAAGACTTTGCGAAATAATAGGCTTAAGAAAGTACTTACAGGCGAGCAAAACAGACAGCCATGCAGCCATCCGGGTGTGTAAGTGGTTAAAATAAAAAAACATAAACATTGCCAAATCGAACTCGCTATGTCTTAATAGCGCCATCGGTTTGGAATACAGACCTTATGAAAGCAGTTTTAGTAAAGCAGTCCTCAGTTCAAGAGTTATCCAAAGATACCCTTCTTCGTGAGCCTCCTCCTAAGTGCCAAATAAGTCACTCTATAATCACAGGCCATTATCGCCGCGCTTCGTGGCTCATTAATTAAGGAAATATCGATGTCAAATAAAATGACTGGTTTAGTAAAATGGTTCAATTCTGACAAAGGTTTTGGCTTTATCACTCCGGACGACGGCAGCAAAGATGTGTTTGTTCACTTCTCTGCAATCCAGAGCGACAGCTACAAAACCCTGGATGAAGGTCAGAAAGTCTCCTTCACCATCGAAAGCGGCGCGAAAGGCCCGGCAGCTGGTAACGTTACTGCGCTGTAAGCCCCGCCCTTTTTCAGCAGCTTACCACAGCGATGACGGCAAACGGCCTGAGCAGTTAAGCACGACTGAGAATAAAAACCCGCCTGGTGCGGGTTTTTTGTTGCCTGCATGTCGGGAAAACTGACAGCACTGCTGCAAAACAGGCATGGTGCTGTTTTGGCAGGCCAGTAAAGCAACATTGAGAAATATCCTGCCAGACTAATAAATATTGCGAGCCCGCCCACATTTAATTCTCTGCTATCGCCAAAGAACATAGAGCACTAATTAAAACCAGGCTAGCCGGTAATTTTACATGCCTGGCAATATGAACAATGGCACATATAATATATTCCTTCTTAGTTTTACCGTTGCCAATAAAAACCTTTGCTGGCTCATGATTACAACGGTTAGCGAATAAAAGCACCCTGCTTTTTTGATATCCATAATGCAATGTGCCTCATTTACTTAAAATATATTTTTTCACCTTTAATTTTTTCTTTTTTTCATTAAACAAAGTGCGGCAAGTGTCGATAAGTAATTTGATAAGCCCTATCTCCAGCGTCCTCTTAAGAAGTGAAGACACCTGCAACCTGATAAGAAGTGAAAATGAAACCGTCTTTTGAATATTAAGAATTAATATTGAGGATACCTCTATGACAAAGCTGTTACCGTCAATAAAAAACCTGCCTGTCGCTGCCAAGCTGTTTGGTGGATTTGCGGTTTTGATAATTATCATTGTCCTGTCTTCACTTATCAGTATTCAGCAATCCAGCAATATCCGTGACCACGCGTTAAAAGGTAAATTAATTAATGAAATCAGTACGGAGCTAAATACCGCGCGGCGTAACCGTTTGACGTATCAATTAAACCACGATGAAAAATCCCTTGAAGCGAACAAAGTCGCCATCGCCAAAATGGATCAGAAAGCGATTACTGGTCTGGACTACACCTGGGACGATGACGCCCGCGTGTTGTTTGATGAACTGCGCAGCACTATCCCTGAGTACGCCACGCACCGGGACACGTTTGTTAAGCTGGAAAAAGTGACCGTAGAACAGTCACAAAACCTGACAGCAGTTGATATGAAAAGCCTGCTCGATCAATTCAGTACCCGCCTTGAGCAGCAGGAAACCACTTCAAAAAACGAGATAGCGTTGCTGAACCGCCTCAATAACATTTGGGCAACGGCGTATGAAATCCAGTCATCCGCTGGTAAGGAAGGAATGGACATTTTTGCCCGTCAACACGATGAAGCGACAAAAATGCTTAACGCTGAAAATGCAGCGTTTAGCGCTGAAGACAAAACGATGGCGCAGACTTTTCTCAGCAGTATGCAGGGACATGTTGCAGCGTATGCCGCTGCATTAAAAGAGTCGCAGCAGGCGGCAGTGGAATTGACGACCGTTGCGGAAAAAATCAATACCGTGACGTCGGATTTGGTGGTCAGCCAGACGCAGAAAAATATCGATATCATTCAGCGGGTGATGATCATCATGGGTGTAGTTGCCCTTTGCGCCGTACTGACGGGGTTACTGGTCGCCTGGCTGCTTACGCGGCAGATGACGCGGCAGATAAAACACAATCTGACGCTGGCAGAACGTATTGCCGAAGGTGATTTGACCGCCACCATTGAGCCGCAGTCCAAAGATGAACTGGGTCGCCTGACGCTGGCCATGGGCGTGATGAACGATAAGCTTCGCGAAATGATCACCCAGATAAAAGAGTCGGTGGTTCATGTTGCTAATGCCTCATCGGACATTTCAGCAGGCAATACGGATCTGGCCTCCCGTACAGAGCAGCAGTCTGCCGCCGTGGTTGAAACGGCGGCAAGCATGGAGGAGTTGACCTCGACAGTTAAGCGTAATGCCGACAACGCGCGCGAAGCCAGTCAACTCGCGGTGCTGGCGGCGGAACATGCGCGTTCTGGTGGGAAAATTGTCTGGGATGTCGTCAGCACAATGGAGACCATCACCGAAAGCTCAAACAAGATCACGGATATTATCAGCGTCATCAATGGCATCTCTTTCCAGACCAATATCCTTGCGCTTAACGCAGCCGTTGAGGCGGCGCGAGCAGGTGAACAGGGTCGCGGTTTTGCTGTGGTGGCAGGAGAAGTCAGAAGCCTTGCATCGCGCAGCGCCCAGGCCGCCAAAGAGATCGAAAGCCTGATCAAAGAGTCTGTACAACGCGTGGTAACCGGTTCAGAAATGGCCAATAAAGCCGGGACGACGATGGAGCAGATAGTCTCTTCTGTCACCAATGTGAGTGGCATCATGAACGAAATCTCAAGCGCGTCGGAAGAACAGAGCAGAGGTATCGATCAGATTGGTAAAGCGGTCACCGAGCTGGATTCAACGACACAGCAGAATGCCGCATTGGTTCAGGAGTCGTCGGCGGCTTCATCATCACTGGAGCAACAGGCTGAACAGCTGGCACAGCTGGTTTCCGTGTTCAAACTGCGTTCAGATACCGCGAAACCCAAATACACCGTAACGGCGAATCACCGCAAGACTGAACTGAAGCCAGCAACGTCGACAGGTCATAGTGCTGACTGGGAATCGTTCTGACGATTACTCTTTCCAGTAAGTGCCCTCCTGATGAGGAGGGCACGGTTCGCGGCCTGGTCATAAACAGGTAGCTGTCTATTGCCTGTCTGACAGATACGGTTCGACGATAGATACCTTGTGATTGTCAAAATCAATGGTGAGGGTTGAACCAAGAGGCAATGTCAGCATCGGATGCGTGTGGCAACAATCGAAACCATCTACGATCGGAACGTTTTCGTCACCTAAAACTTCCCGCAATACATCGTAAGGCGTCCGACCGCTTCCCGCGTTATCGAATAATTCATGTTTGCCAAGAAGGATCGCACGCACTTTTTTAAATATGCCATTGAGTTTCAGCATGGCGAATGAACGTTCAACGGTGGCAATGTCTTTTAAACTATCTTCAATAAACAGAATGTCACCGGATCGTATTTCAGGCATCCATTCGCTACCCCAGATACCCGACAAAGTATTAAGGTTACCGCCAATAACGCGCCCTGTTTGTAATCCCTGCCCTATAAACCGGCAGTTATTCGCATACAGTGTCTTAGTTCGTACCGGCTCGGCATCATCCCAGTTAAGCCGTTCATCAGTCCATTTCTCCGGTAAAACATAGTCGTAGTGACCGTTATTCTGTCCGCAAAGTATTTCAATAAAAGCGCGATATGTGGCATCAACCAGCGGCGGAAATTCACCAAATGAAGCAACCAACGCCGGGCCATAAAAAGTAATTAACCCTGTACGCGCGTAAATTCCCGCCAGTAACGCGGTGGTATCTGAATAACCGATGATTATTTTCGGGTCCGCTTGCAGGGCGTCATAATCAATATAAGGCAGCAAGGCGTTACTATTATTTCCCCCGATTGTCGACATCACACAGCGAATGTGCGGATCGCGAATAAGTTCGTTGAACTCCTGCGCTCGCTCAGCAATCGTACCGGAGCGATAGAAATCAGACTTGCCGGTCAGGCGACCGGCTTTAAGACGAAACCCTTTCTCCTCCAGGAAGCGTTTTCCACGGCTAAACCGATTTGGAGCCGTGGTGGTTACCGGCGCAGATGAAGAGAAAAAACCAATGGTGTCTCCGACCTGAAGAGGCGGGGCCAGAAGAGGCTTGCTGATATTAATCATTGGGATCCTTGTCTCTACTTACCTGCCAGCTTGCGGGCAAAACCTGTTTAGCACACGTATTTACAGCAACGCCTGACGACAGATTACCGACCTGCACAACGCTGATTTTTACGGGCAGAAGCAAACATTGCAGCGCTATTTCTTCTTATTGAGCATCG
This sequence comes from Kosakonia sacchari SP1, assembly GCF_000300455.3. Classification (NCBI taxonomy): domain Bacteria; kingdom Pseudomonadati; phylum Pseudomonadota; class Gammaproteobacteria; order Enterobacterales; family Enterobacteriaceae; genus Kosakonia; species Kosakonia sacchari. The sequence goes on along the minus strand of NZ_CP007215.2, from coordinate 2,147,717 downwards.
ATTTTAAATCGGCAAACGGGTTATACGTCGCGGCTCCGACATCTTTTTGCGCGTCTTCGCCCGCCACCACGGTCGTGCCGTACTGATCGGCTTCCGTGTACTTCGAGTGTTCGTGATCATGGCAAAACAGACACAACAGCTCCCAGTTGCTGCCATCTTCCGGGTTATTGGTATGGTCGTGATCGATATGGTGAACCGTTAATTCGCGCAGATTTGAATAGACAAATTCGCGGGAACAGCGCCCACACACCCACGGATAAATTTTAAGTGCTTTCTCACGATAACCGCTTTCCAGCCGCGCGTAGTTTTTTGGGATCAAAGCCATTGCCAGTGCCACCTGTTATAAAAAGAGAGTTTTCTACTATATCCCAAAAAGAGCAGAAAGAGACGGACTGGCGTAACCCGCTGCGGTGAATGTGCTGACAACCCATCGCAGCGAGCCGGATTTTCAAACATATAGACGAGCAGCGGTTTTACCTCAGTTAAACAACCGTGCACGGACAGCCGCTTTATTGCCGCTGCATCGCGGTTCGACACCCGGCAAAGATATCCAGTGCGGGTTGATAAACACGGCTTTGCACAGTGAACAGCCCAAGAATCGAGTGATAGAGATTGTCATGGCTATAGCTGTTGCTATCGGCATGGCTGCGCATACAGGAGAGACTGAGCCCGGCATGCTGTGCAAACGCGGGCGAAAGCCACATCACCAGCGGGACATGAGTTTGCTCCTCGGGCGCAATAATGTACGGCGTACCATGCAGGTACATCCCCCGCTCGCCCAAAGACTCCCCGTGGTCGGAAACGTAAATCATCGCCACATCGCGCTGTGGTGCATAGCCTTGCAACACCTCGATGGTTTTATCCAGCATCCGGTCGGTATAGACCAGCGTATTGTCGTACGTATTGAGCAGCGCCTCGTTACTGCACTTCTCAATCTGATTGCTATCACAGGTAGGGTTGAAGATTTTGGCCTGCGCCGGGTAACGTTCGAAGTACGTTGGCCCATGGCTGCCAATCTGGTGCAATACAATTAATGCGTCCCCCGCCATCGCATCAATGCGCGCTGTAAGCTTGTGCAACAACACTTCGTCATAACAGGTGCCATCTTTATTGACGCAGAGACCGGCAATGTTCTGCGCGGGCATATCATCGGTGGGCACGCGCGCGCAGATACCTTTGCAGCCGCCGTTGTTATTATTACGCCAGAGAATATGGATGCCGGTGCGTTGCAGGATGTCGAGCAGGTTCTCTTCCGTCGCGGCACGCACGTCGTTGTATTGCGAACGGGTCATGCGCGAAAACATGCACGGCAGCGAAATGGCCGTCGCCGTGCCACAGGATGAGACATGTTTGAAACTGATGATATCCTCGCGCTGCGACAGCGTTGGGTTGGTCGGGCGCGCATACCCATTAAGCTGGAAGTTCTGTGCCCGTGCGGTTTCCCCGACCACAACAATCAGCAGTTTTGGCCGCTCCCCAGCCGTACGCGTGGCATCTTCCGCCACCGTGCGTAAAGGCTGCGATTTCACGCTGTACTTGCGTTTCAGGTAACCATTGGTATTGCGGACAACGTTAAACGGCAGCGCCTGGTCTTTTATCTGCATATTGTTGCGCAGCAGCGAAGCGTAATCCTTGTAGAACGCCAGCGTCACGGCGGCAAAAAGGGTTAACGTCACAACAACCTGGCATAGCCACCAGAACAGGTGTTGTACGGGACGGCCAATTTTTTTGCCGGGCAGCAACACCATCGCCGCCGCCGGCACCACGCCCAGAACAAGTAGCGTAAGCACCAGCGGAACAGAAAGATACGAAGTGAGCTCAGCCTGGTTAGTTTCAAAGAAATTCTGCACCATGCTGCGGTCGATCAGCACGTTGTAGCGCAGCATAAAATAGCTGCAACTGGCGCTGATAACAACCAGCGCCGCCAGCAGCGGTTTACGCAAGTACGGCAGCATCATTACCGGTGTCAGCAACACGTTAAAAAAGCAGAACAGGAAAACCGGCAGGCTGATAACAAACAGCAAATTGTGCAGACTGTTGATCTCAACTTTGGACCACAGCGTTTGCCACAGCGCAATATTGCCAAAGGTGGTAAAGAACAGAGCGGCGACCCAGGTCAGTTGCACCGGGTTGAGCCGAAACGACGACAGACGTTGAAACATGCGCGATTCTCAATGGGTTAGAAATGTGCGCAGTATCAACGCCCCTGTGTCAGGAAGTTGTTAAGGTAGCCGGCTCCTTTTTCCCAATGCCGGTTTTCTATGACTCGCCTGCTCATTATCGAAGATAACCCTGAGTTGGTGGCCAACCTGTACGACTTCTTTGAGCCGCTGGGCTACGTGCTGGATGATGCGCGTGATGGTGCCACCGGCCTGCGTATGGCCACGCAGAATGACTACGATGCCATCCTGTTGGATCTGATGCTGCCGCGCCTGGATGGCATGACGCTGTGCAGTAAACTTCGCCGCGAATATCAAAACCCGGTGCCGGTACTGATGCTGACCGCGCGCGACCCGGTCGATGACCGCGTGCAGGGTTTTGCGCTGGGCGCGGACGATTACCTGGTAAAACCCTTTTCACTCAAAGAGCTGGACGCACGTATCCAGGCGCTGGTGCGCCGTGCCCAGGGGCGGCAGGTGCAAGGCACGCTAAGCTGGGAAGATCTGCTGGTGGATACCCGTGCGCCGCAGGCATGGCGGCAAGGCCAGACCATCAATTTGACGCCCACCACCCATAAATTGTTGCTGAGTCTGATGCGCGCCGCACCCGGCGTCGTCAAAAAGCAGGAGATGGAGTACCTGCTGTGGGGCGACGAACCGCCGGAAAGCGGCGCATTGCGCACACATATTCATGATCTGCGCCAGCGAGTTGACAAAAACTTCACATCTGCACTGATAGAAACGGTACATGGCATCGGTTTACGTCTGCACAAGCCCGGGGAGGCTTGCGCAGAATAATCATCAGAGGCAGCGCATCCATTATGAAATCCCTTTACCAGCAGATGACGCTCAATACGCGCATTACTGTTTCATTTGTGCTGCTGATGGTCGCGGTGATGGCATTTGTGGTCGTGGCCGAGCAACTCGACTACGACGAACTCCGCGCCTGGGCGATGGCGGAAAGCCTGCGCGACGAAGCCCCCCGACTGGAAGAGGCGATTGCCAGCGGCAGTCTTCCGGTCATGCCGCAAGGCAGCCAGCTTTATAACGCCCAGACCGCGCCCGATAAGCTGCGCCAGTACACGCCAGGCTACCACCGGCTGAAAGCACCCGACGAACAGCACTTGCTGGTATTCATGCTGCATCACCAGCGCTACTACCTGCTACAGGATGGCAATCGTTATGCCTGGCTGGAGTGGATGATTGACGGTTTCGCGCCGATGATCATCCTGTTGTGCGTGTTGTGCGCCTTCTGGATTGGTCGGTTAACGTCGGCGCGCGTTACCGTTCCCATTACACGGCTGGCCAACGCCGTCGAGCGCAATCAAAAGCCGTTACCTTTTCAGGACGCGAGCGATGAGATCGGCGTGCTGGCGCGCGCGTTTGCCCAACACAGCGATGAACTGGAGCGGTTTCTCCAGCGTGAACGCTGCTTTGTCGGCGATGCCAGTCATGAATTGCGCACCCCGCTGGCGATCATTGGCGGTGCGGCGGAAACCATCATGCATCAGTTACCGGCTAACAGTCATCTGGTGCCAGGCGCGGAGCGGATCGTGCGTACCACCCAGGAAATGCAGCGCCAGTTGACGTGCCTGCTGCTGCTTTCACGCGATCCGCAAACCCTGCCCCGCAGCGAGGTCGCGCTTCGTCCTTTGCTCGAAGAGTGCATCGCGCGCTGCCAGCCCTGGCTGGCAAAAAAGCCCGTCGCGCTGATACTGGACGCCGCGGAGCAGACCCACATACAGACCAATGCCGAGCTGGCGCGCAGCGTTTTCTGGAACCTGCTGCGCAATGCCTGCCAGTACACCGCAGCGGGAGAGATCCGCCTGGCGCTGCATGGCGCAACCCTGACCATTTCGGACACCGGCCCTGGCCTGCCGTCGAGTATCGATCCGCGCCATTTTCAGCGCTTTCAGTCCGGCACGCAGCAAAATGGCGAGGGGCTTGGTTTATCGATTGTGCAACGCATTGTGGAGCATCTTGGCTGGCGCATGACGGTCGAAAGTTCAGATCAAGGCTGCCGCTTTACGCTGGATATGCAGCACATGCGCTAACCACGGCTGTTTATTGCCAGGTTTCTGCTTCCGATACGGTTTTGACAATTTCCTGACATCTCGTTTCGCATACTGCGCGTTCAAATCTTTCTTCAGGAGATGCACATGCAATCGTCAGACCCCTGCGCAACAGGTAAATATTCCCATGGCAAAACCGGCATCGCGCGGATCGTCAGTACGCTTATCTATTCGCGCGACGGTTTTCTTACCGCCGTGCATGGTGAGGCGGCGTTCCGCCAGTTGCTTGTTTTACATAGCGTATTGATGATTACCGCTTTGGTTGTCAACGTCAGCGGGGTTGAGCGCGCGCTGCTGCTGGCCGTGTGCTTTATCAGCCTGTTAGTGGAGCTGCTAAATTCTGCTATCGAAGCGGTAGTCGATCGCATTTCACTGGAACGCCACCCGCTGTCTAAAAACGCCAAAGATATGGGCAGTACCGCCCAAACGACGGCGCTGCTGATGGTCGCCGTTGTCTGGGGAGTGATTTTGCTGGCATAGCCGTTACGCACCGTCTGCATCGTCAGCCGCATTGATGATGCAGACTTACCACTCGTTTGCAGTCGACCACCTTTCACACTCCCCTTCACCAGCACGACAGAATGTTACAAATATGTATCACATGATTGACGTGAAAGCCGATTATTATCCCTTCTCACAGGTATGCGATAAGGCATCTGTTTTGTCTGCCACCCGCTGAAAGGGATCGCAATACACTTTCAGGATGCGGACCCCACCGATACTTCAGGAACGCTGCACCATGGACACAAAAAAGGCTTCTATGCCGTTACGATCGCTGCAGGCACTCTGTTTAGTGAACTTTTTCATGGCGGATGTCAGGGACGGCCTTGGCCCTTTTTTGGGGATCTTTCTCACTGAACATCACTGGCAAGCCGACAACATTGGCTGGATGATGACAGCCGGTGGTCTCGCGGGGCTGGTGGCGACCATGCCTTCCGGGCTGGTCGCTGACGCCACGCGCCATAAACGCGGCATTCTCGTCGCCTGCTGTTTGCTGATCACTGCCGCCACGCTGTTGCTCTGGGCGTTTCCGACTTTTTTTGTCGTTGGTTTTTCACAACTTGTCACTGGCATAGCCGCCGCGTTTATTGCGCCGCTGTTAATGGGCATTACGCTTGGCTTAACCGGCTCGCCAGGGTTTAACCATCAGATGGGCAGGAACGAGGCGTTTAATCACGGCGGAAATATGAGCGCCGCGATGCTGGCCGGCATACTGGTGTGGTACTTCGGTACTGATGCCGTTTTTATTCTGATGACCGGTATGGCAATATGCGCAACGTTCGCGGTATTTGCTATCCGCAATAACGATATTGATAACCGCGCCGCACGGGGTCTCGGTCACAATGAAGATCCGGCAATCGTCCCCCGACTTTCCGCGATTATCACTCACCCCGCCCTCATCGCGACCGGCGTGACGCTGATGCTGTTTCATCTGGCTAACGCGGCGCTGCTGCCGATGCTCAGCATGCGTGTGGCCTCCGCGCCAGGCGGGGAAATGAGCGCCGGTGTGTATGCGGCGGCGACCGTCATTATTTCGCAACTGGTGATGATTCCCGCCGCCTTATTCGCCGCCGCCAGGGCGGGAAAATATGGTTACCCGTGGCTGATTACGGCAGCGTTACTGGTTTTGCCGCTGCGCGCGGCACTGGCCTGCGTCTCGGCCGGGCCGTTTTTTATGATCCCGGTTCAGATACTGGATGGCGTGGCCGCAGGGCTACTGGGCGTGGCGGTACCCGGTTATATCGTTAAATTGCTGGAAGGCAGCGGGCACACCAACGCCGGGCAGAGCTTTATCATGCTATTGCAGGGCACCGGAGCCGCATTCAGCCCGGCGATGACGGGAACAATAGCGGCGAAATACTCCTACAGCGTGGCGTTTGCCGTGCTGGGCGCAATAGCCCTGCTGGCGCTGGTTATCTGGTGGCTACGCCGTCTTTTTTCCGGCGTTCGCACAGCGCGACAGTGTGATTGACGGCCGGCTGAAAAAGCGCGGCGGCGGTTGCAAATTAATAGCGCGTTGGCGGCACGCCGAACATGGCGCGAAACGCAAAGGTAAACGAGGCCGGGCTTGAATAGCCAAGCTCCAGCGCCACCTGCGTCACGCTGCGTTTGTTTTTTAACATCACCACGGATTCCAGCAAACGCACCCGTTTTTTCCATTCGCTGAACGCCACGCCGGTCTCCTTTTTAAAACGGCGTGAAAACGTGCGCACCGACATACCGCTACAGGAGGCCCACTGTTCGATGCTATGCGCGTCGCCGGGCGTTTTCTGGATCTGGCTGCAAACTTTCGTCAGCAACGGTGATACCGGCCAGGAGACCGATAACCCGGCGTCGGGTAAGCCTCTGAGCAGGGAAATCAGCACCTGCACTAACTGCGCGTCATCGCCTGCTGCATCATACTTTTCCGGCACGTTTTGCGTGGCGTAGTGAATATACTCACGCACAAAATCACTCACCACCACCACCTTACTGCCGCTAAAGGGGATAGTGGCGAAATCGGCCTCCACATACAGGCTTTCCAGCAATACGTCGCTGCCGGCAAGAAGACGGTGCGGCACACGCGCCGGGATCCAGACCCCATAAAGTACAGGCACCACCAGCGTCTTGCCTTCAATTTCCACCCGCATACTTCCTTCGCGCGCATAGAGAAATTCCGCGAACGGATGCTCGTGCATGTCCACGCCCGTATCGCCGCGTAAAGGGTAACTGCGAAAGTACACCGGGCGCGGCAAGGTCACCAGCACCGGCGCGGGCTGGCCGCTAATGGGCTGACGAGGCGGCAACACAAGCTTAGAGCACATAACAACCTGACCTCTATTCGATGAAGTTTGTCTTGATAGCACAGCGCAGGCAAAACGGGTTTCCTGAATAATGAGCGGGTCATAAATATATTTCACCCGTTGTAAACAATTTACCAGCCAGCTGCCTGAGCGATAAGCCTTTTTCGCACTGACGGGCAGTGAATGACGGGGAAATTACCGGCTGAGCGCACGCTACGTTGAAGGAAAGATGATGGCTAACGAATGTACCGTCGAGGTGATCAGTAAACCCGGCCACTGGCTGCGGATCGTCCAGGACCTGCTGTCTCAGGCAGGCATCAGGATTAATGGCCCCGAACCCTGGGATATCCGCGTGCATGACACGCGTTTTTTCAGGCGCGTGTTGCAGCAGGGTTCACTCGGGCTCGGTGAAAGTTATATGGAGGGCTGGTGGGATTGCAAACAGCTCGATGCGTTTTTTGACAAACTATTACGTGCCAGGCTTGATGAGCAGCGCCCGGCGCGTTTCGCCGATCTGATGCGCATCGCCGCGGCGCGCATCGTCAACGCGCAGTCCCGTCGCCGCGCATGGCAAGTGGGCGAAGTGCATTATGATCTCGGTAACGATCTGTTTAGCCGCATGCTCGATCCGCATATGCAGTACTCGTGCGGTTACTGGAAAAACGCCGATGAACTCTGTGCGGCGCAGGAAAATAAGCTCGCGCTGATCTGTGAAAAACTGCAACTTAAACCGGGCATGACGCTGCTGGATATTGGCTGCGGCTGGGGCGGTTTAGCACAATACGCAGCGCGCCATTATGGTGTCAGCGTGGAAGGCATCACCATTTCGGCAGAGCAAAAAGCCTACGCCGAAAGCCACAGCGAGGGGCTGGATATTCGCATCCTGTTGCAGGATTACCGCGATCTGGATAAACGCTATGACCGCATCGTCTCCGTCGGCATGTTCGAACATGTCGGTCCGAAAAACTATGCGACCTACTTTAACGCCGTCGATCGCTGCCTGAAGCCGGATGGTCTGTTTTTGCTGCACTCCATCGGGTCGAATAAAACCCTGCATAATGTCGATCCCTGGATAAACAAATATATTTTCCCTAATGGCTGCCTGCCCTCTTTAAAACAGATTACTGAAGCCAGCGAACCCTATTTTGTTATCGAAGATGTGCATAATTTCGGCGCCGATTACGATAAAACATTAATGGCCTGGCATCGCCGTTTTAATCAGGCCTGGCCGCAAATAGCAGGCAATTACTCCACGCAATTTCACCGCATGTTTAATTATTACCTCACCGCCTGCGCGGGCGCATTTCGCGCCAGAAATATCCAGCTCTGGCAAATCGTATTAAGCCGCGGCGTCACCGGCGGGCTGCACGTGGCGCGCTAAAGAGACGCGTAAACAGGTAAGCGCAAACGCCCTCGCCGCCTGCCTGAAATGAAAAATAACGTTATGCCGTTATCTTCGCTGGAAGCTAAATAATATGAACGTAAATTTCTTTGTTACCTGCATTGGGGACGCACTTAAATCGCGCATGGCGCGAAACAGTGTCCTGCTACTCGAACAGTTAGGCTGCCATGTTCAGTTTCCTGAAAAACAGGGCTGCTGCGGTCAACCGGCAATTAATAGCGGCTACATTCGTGACGCCGTGCCGGGCATGAAAGCGCAGATTGCAGCGCTGGAAATCAACGACTACCCGATTATCTCGCCTGCCGGTTCTTGCATGAACGCGATCCGCCACTACCCGGACTGGCTAGTCGATGAACCTGAGTGGGCGATGCGCGCCGCGAAGGTTGCCAGCCGCATGGTTGATCTCACCTCCTTTATCGTAAACCAGCTTGGCGTAACCGACGTCGGCGCACGCCTGCCAGGACGGGCGGTCTATCACCCCTCGTGCAGCCTGTTTCGCAAGCTCGGTGTGCGTGATGAGCCACTCATACTGCTGCGCGAGGTGCGTGAGCTGGAAATTGTGCCGTTTAACGCTCAGGAAACCTGCTGCGGATTTGGCGGCACTTTTTCGGTCAAAATGGCCGAAATTTCCGGCGAAATGGTGAAAGAAAAAGTCGCGCATATCATGCAAGCCAGGCCGGATTACCTGATCGGCGCGGATGCCAGTTGCCTGCTGAATATTGGCGGGCGTTTACAGCGTGAAGGACAGAACGTGCGTGTGTTGCATATCGCTGATGTGCTGATGAGCCGCTAAGGAAACACTATGTCGCTAAAAACCAGCAATGTTCCTTTTTATGACCGGGTACAGCAGCAAATTGACGATCCGGTAATGCGCCACGCTGTGGCCAACGCGCAGGATCGAATCGGTATCAACCGGCAGAAAATGGTCGATGAACTGGAAAACTGGCCCGACTGGCGCTCGCGCGCCGCTGAAATTCGCGCCCATGTTCTCGACAATCTGGATGCGTATCTCTACCAGTTAAGCGAAAAGGTCAGCGCCAACGGCGGTCACGTCTTTTTTGCTGATACGCGAGAAGATGCCACCCGCTATATTTTGCAGATTGCCCAGGAAAAACAGGCACGCAAAGTCGTTAAATCGAAGTCGATGGTGACCGAAGAGATCGGCATGAACGCCGCGCTTGAAGCGGCTGGCATTGAGGTCGTGGAAACGGATCTGGGCGAGTATATTCTGCAACTCGCCAAAGATGCCCCTTCGCACGTGGTAGTCCCGGCCATTCATAAAGATCGCCATCAAATTCAGCAAGTGTTGCGCGAAAAGCTGGGTTATGACGGCCCCGAAACGCCGGAAGCGATGACGCGTTTTATTCGCCAGAAGATCCGCGAGGATTTCCTCAGCGCCGATATCGGCATCACCGGGTGCAACTTTGCGGTCGCGGAAACCGGCACGCTCAGCCTGGTGAGCAATGAAGGCAATGCCCGGCTCTGTACCACCGTGCCAAAAACGCATATTGCCGTGATGGGCATGGAGCGCGTGGTGCCGACCTTCGCTGAGCTGGATATTATCCTGACGATGCTGGCGCGCAGCGCGGTTGGCGCCCGTCTGACGGGATATAACACCTGGCTTACCGGCGCGCAAGGCAGCATGGAGAGCGACGGACCGGAATCGTTCCATCTGGTTATTGTCGACAATGGTCGCTCGCAGGTGCTGGGTTCGCCTTTCCAGGACATCCTGCGCTGCATCCGCTGCGGGGCCTGCATGAATACCTGCCCCGCTTACCGTCATATTGGCGGACACGGTTACGGCTCGATTTATCCCGGCCCGGTTGGCGCGGTGCTCACGCCGTTGCTCGGCGGTTATGATGATTTCAAAAACCTGCCCTATGCCTGCTCGTTATGCACCGCCTGCGATGATGTCTGCCCGGTGCGCATTCCGCTGTCGTCACTGATCCTTGAACACCGCCGCACGCTGGCGGAAAGCGGAAGAACGCCGGCGATGGAAAGGCACACCGTTCATCTGTTCAATTACGCCAACCGCCATCCACGGCTGTGGAAGGTAGGCATGGTCGCTGGCGCGCGCGCCGCCCAATTGATGATCCGCAACGGCAAGATGCCCTTTACCATCTCAGCCATCGGCAAGTGGACGGAGGCCCGCGATCTGCCCGCTGCCGATGGCGAGAGTTTCCGCAGTTGGTTTAATAAACGCCAAAAACAGCATAAAAACGGGGAGCAAGCCTGATGGAAAACCGCGATGCGTTTATGCAAAAAATTGCCGGACGGCTTGGTCGCGAACCGCGTCAATCACCACAACCGTTGGAGTTCACCGGACACGCGCCGCTGATCAGCCGCTATGTCGGGCAGATCCAGCAGCACCCCTGCGACAGTTTTATCGAATACGCGACAACGGTTATGCAGGCTCACTGCGAAGTGGCTCCGCTGGCAAAAATTCCCCAGCTTGCCGAACGGATCTGTAACCAGTACGGCGGCGGTCCGCTGCTGATTAGCGGCGACGCCCGGCTGGCAAATGTCGGCATTACCGCGCATTTGCAGAACGCGTTTCCAGCACATTGCTGGGACGCAGCGGGTGGAGAAGAGAACCTGCGGCGCGCCGCACAAGCCAGTATTGGCGTGGTCTACGCCGAATATGGTCTGTGCGAAACCGGCGGTGTGGTGCTCTTTTCCTCCCCGCTACAGGGGCGCGCTATCAGCCTGCTGCCCACCACCACCGTGTTCGTTATCTATAAGAGCAGATTACTGTACGGCGTCACGCAACTGGCACACGTCTTGCGCCAGCGGGTACAGGAAGGCGAAACGCTTCCCTCGTGTATCAATCTTATCGCCGGGCCAAGTTCGACGGCCGATATTGAGCTGATTAAAGTCGTCGGCGTCCACGGGCCGCTGAATGCCGTCTACTTAATTATTGAAGATTGCTGATGCGGATCTCGCCCGCAAATACAGTGACACGTGACGCTTTTGCGTTTGGGGAGAAATATTGATGGCTTCCCCCAACGCTGCGCATTAACAGCAGGTATTAATATGAGAAAAAAGTCCTCGTTATATCTGATGAGCTTAACCATCCAGGATATTCTCCAGTGGATCGAGAGCAATATTGCCGAACCGTTACCGCTTGGCGTGTTAGCGAAAAAATCCGGTTATTCTGCCTGGCATTTCCAGCGCGGTTTTAAACAAATCGCCGGCATGTCGCCTGGTGTTTACATCCGCTATCGGCGAATGGTGATTGCGAAAGCGTTGCTGAGCGAAACGCATCGCTCTATTACGGATATTGCCCTGCATCTGGGTTATCAGCAGCAATCGACATTCTGCCGCGCGTTTCGCGAACAGTATCAATTAACGCCAAGACAGTATCGCCTGCATGCTCAGGAGCAGGCGACGCAGGAGTAAACCTGTCCCCGCGTTGCCACCAATCCAGGCTACACTGAAACGCTCGACCAGCGCGCAAAGGAAAAGGGATGTCAGTTCAGGATTTATCAAAAATGGGCGCCGCAAACGTGGCGCTTTTTGTTGATGAGCAAGGCCAGCGCGTCATTGAAAAATATCCGGTCAGTGACATCGAGTATGCTTTCTATCACCATGCGGCGCAGCGGCTCAACGCAGCAAAGATTGCCTCGCCAAAGCTGCTATTTGCCGATCCTGCGCGGCGTCTACTAAGGCTTGAGTATATTCCCCACCCGGTTTCTCAGGATACCGTGGCAGGCGATGAGACGTTAGCCATGCTGGCTCGCTTGCATCGCTTTTCGCCCGATGCGTCATGGCGCTATCACACGCATACATGGTCAGTTTACGCACTGGAAAAATCGCTGGCGCTGCTGGCGTTGCCGGAACAGGCATCGCAACAACTGCGCCGTTTTCAGCAATCTAGCGAGGTGCTATTTCGCCAAGTAGGTTTACTTTCCGGCGACAGCAATGCGGGCAACTGGGGGCGCAGGGATAACGGCGAGCTGGTGCTCTTCGACTGGGAACGCTTTTCCATGGGAAGCCCGGCGATTGACCTCGCGCCGCTGATAAAAGGGATGGGCACCACAAACGCTTTTCAGGCACTTGCCGAGCGCTATTGTCGTATTGCGGATCATGCAGCACCGCGCGAACTCGGCCGGGAGATTGCCATCGCCAAAGCGTGGATTGTCACCGAAGTGGTCACGTTACTTGCTGCGCGGCAAAAAACCGATCTCCCACGCTATCTCGAATGGTACCGGGAAAACCTGCCTGGCTGGTTAGCCAGCACCGTTACCCTGCTCTGATCGCGGTGGTTTATTGTTCGGTTCGCGTAGCTTTCACTACGGTTTCGGCATAGGGTGTTATGAGCATTAGCTCATTAACAGGAACCGTATAATGCGTGATCTCCCCCCCACTGCGACACTGCGCGCATTTGAAGTAGCGACCCGCCACCCCACCTTTACCGCGGCGGCAGAAGAGCTGTGTATTACGCAAAGTGCCATCAGCCACCAGCTGAAAAACCTGGAGGAAATCTGGGGATTGCCGCTGTTTCAGCGTGGAAAGACCCTCAGCCTGACGCCCGCCGGTGCCGCGCTTGCGCCGCTGGTGCGTGAATTTTTCAGCAAGCTGGAAACCACGCTGGCGGATTTGCGCGAGCAAAAAGGCCGGGTGCGACTGCGCGTCAACACCACCTACTCTTTCGCACTGAAATGGTTGCTACCGCGTTTGCCGGGCCTGGCGCGCTTACACCCGGAAATTCTGGTGACGCTGGAGAGCACCGATCAGGCCATTAATTTCGCCAGCACCGATGCCGATGTGGCGATCCGCTTTGGTCACGGGAATTATCCGGCGCTGCACACGGAATTTATGTTCCGCGAGCAGCTTTTCCCGGTCGCCAGCCCGGCACTTTTGCAGCGTTTTGGCACACCGGATGAACCGGCCGAACTGCTGCGCTACCCGCTGCTGACGCGCGATGGCGCCAATCTGGTTCCCAAATGGGACGCCTGGTTTAAGCAGGTTGGCGTCAACACCGACGTGCTGCACGAAAACGTGCGTTTCGCCGATACCAATATGACCATTGAAGCCGCGTTACTGGGCCAGGGCATTGCGCTGGCGCGCAGTGGGCACGTTGAAAAAGAGATTGCCGATGGCTCGCTGGTGCGGCTTTTTGACGTCCCTTTTCCGTCGCCCGCCGCCTATTATTTTGTCTGCCCGCAGGGGATCGAAACGCAACCGCACATTGTGACTTTCCGCAGCTGGCTGTTGGCAGAATCACAACAGGCACAACTTAACTATCGCTAAGCATGAGTATTTACTCATGCTTAAATGACGACACTTCACTTTTCATCCGGGCATGTGCTGATTAGCATCGATACATGCCCACTTACCTTGTTTTGCTGACGTTATTCGCCGCGCTGCTCCATGCCAGCTGGAATACGCTCTTACGCGGCGGCACGGATCGGTTATGGTCGATGACCATCATGTGCGCGACGATAGCCCTCACCTGCGTTGTCGTGGCACCGTTTTTGCCATTACCGGCTTATGCCAGTTGGAAATACGCGCTGCTGTCAGCGCTGCTGCATGTCGGCTATAACCTGTGTCTGGTACGCAGTTATCAGAGCGGCGATCTCGGGCAAACCTACCCGATTGCGCGCGGTTCTTCACCGCTGATGGTGACCTCGGCGGCGGCGCTGTTTGCCGGGGAAAAGGTGGCCGTGAACGCGCTGGCTGGCATTGGGTTGATTTCCGGCGGTATTCTGCTGCTTGCCCTGCAACACCGCCGACTGGCGCTACCGGGTCTGAAATATTCGCTGGCCACTGGCGCGTTTATCGCTGCCTATAGCGTGGTGGATGGCATTGGCGTGCGCATCGCCGGTGATGCGATCGCCTATACCGTGTGGATGAGCGCGTTATGGGGCGCGCTGATGCCCGCGCTCTATATCGGGCTTCGCGACGCCAAAAGTTTACTGCGCTGGCGGCCAGGCGTAGTGCGTGCGGCCACCGGCGGGCTGGTTTCGCTACTGGCTTACGGCATCATTATTTTTGCGATGGCGACCGCGCCAATGGGGGCTGTCTCCGCGCTGCGTGAAACCAGCGTCTTGTTTGCCGCGCTACTGGGTTATCTGTTCCTCGGCGAAACCTTAACGCTAAGAAAAGTGCTGGCGTGCACGGTGATTGCGACCGGCACGGTAATGATTGGTTAACCACATCAGGAGAACTCACCATGTCTGATTTTCCGACAATTGCGCTGCTTGGCCCGGGGGCTATCGGCACCACTATCGCGGCGGCGCTGCATGAAGTGGGCCGCGCGCCCGTTTTATGCGGGCGTACCGCGCACCAACAGTTAATTCTGCGCCACGATGAGGGGGAAATTGTGGTGCCCGGCCCGGTATTGAGCGATCCGGCAGCACTGGACAAGCCGTTCGATCTGGTATTTGTGGCGGTGAAAACCACGCAAGTTGCACAGAGCGCCGGCTGGCTGGCGACGTTATGCGATGAAAACACCGTTGTATGCGCGCTGCAAAACGGTGTCGAGCAGAAAAGTCAGCTGGCGCCGCTGGTTAACGGCGCAAGCGTGCTGCCGTCCGTCGTCTGGTTCCCGGCGCAGCGCGAGCCGGATGCGTCTGTCTGGTTGCGCGCCAAACCGCGCCTGACGCTGCCGGATGTGCCGCAGGCAAAACGGGTGGTGAAAGCGCTTCGCGATACACGCTGCGCGGTTGAATTATCCGCGGATTTTACCTCGATCGCCTGGCGCAAACTGTTGCAAAATGCGGTCGCCGGTCTGATGGTGCTCGCCAATCGCCGCGCCGGCATGTTCTCGCGCGAGGATATTACCGCGCTGGCGTTGGCGTACCTGCGCGAATGCCTGAGGGTTGCGCGGGCGGAAGGCGCGGTGCTCAGCGATAACGTGGCCCAGGAGATAGTTGACGGTTTTCACCGTGCGCCAGCGGATTTAGGCACATCAATTCTCGCCGACCGCCAGGCGAATCGCCCGCTGGAGTGGGATATCCGTAACGGCGTGGTGCAGCGCTATGGTCGCACACATGGCATTGCCACGCCCATCAGCGATGTGGTGGTTCCGCTGCTGGCCGCGGGCAGTGAAGGACCCGGTTGATCGTCCGGTTTTGGGCGAAAAAGGGAGCGTGATTCTGTTCATTTCGTCATCAGAAAACACGGTGTGCCAGGCTTAAAGGGAAATTTGTTCGCCTGCAAGGGCAACGCCTGGTTTACCTTCTGACGACGCGAGGAAAGCATGACACAGATATCGTCTCTCTCTGACCACGAAATTCAGCTGCTTGATCGCTACTGGCGCGCGGCCAATTATCTCTCTGTCGGGCAAATCTACCTGCTGGATAACCCGCTACTGCGCGAGCCACTCAGGCCGGAACACATCAAACCGCGCCTGCTCGGCCACTGGGGAACCACGCCGGGGCTGAATTTTATCTATGTACATCTCAACCGCGCCATTCGCCAGCGCGATCTCGATATGATTTATATCTGTGGCCCCGGCCATGGCGGGCCAGGCATGGTGGCCAACACCTGGCTTGAGGGGAGCTACAGCGAAATCTACCCGCAGATAAGCCAGAACGCCGAGGGCATGAAGAAACTGTTCCGGCAATTTTCCTTCCCCGGCGGCATTCCCAGCCACGCCGCTCCCGAAACGCCGGGCTCGATTAACGAAGGCGGCGAGCTGGGTTACTCACTCTCTCATGCGTTTGGCGCGGTGTTCGATAACCCGTCCCTGATTGCCGCCTGCGTGATTGGCGATGGCGAAGCGGAAACCGGCCCGCTGGCCTCCAGCTGGCACGGCATAAAATTTCTTAACGCCGCCCGCGACGGCGCGGTGCTGCCGATCCTGCACCTGAACGGGTACAAAATTGCCAACCCTACGCTTCTCGGGCGCACCAGCGATGATGATTTACAACAACTTTTTCGCGGCTACGGCTACGAACCGCTGTTTGTCAGCGGACATGAACCGGCAAGAATGCACCGCCTGATGGCACAAACGCTGGAGCAGGCGCTGAACAGCATCCGTGACTATCAGCAACAGGCGCGAAGCGGCAACGCGCAGACCACCGTGCCGCGCTGGCCGATGATCATTTTGCGCAGCCCCAAAGGCTGGACAGGCCCGCAGACAGTCGATGGTAAGAAAGTGGAGGATTTCTGGCGCGCGCACCAGGTTCCGGTCTCGTCATGCCGTGAAAACGATGAACACCGACAACTGCTGGAACAGTGGATGTGCAGCTATCAGCCAGACGATCTTTTCGATGCATCAGGGCAACTCAAAACAGAACTACAAGCACTGGCACCGGTAGGCGACAAGCGCATGGGCGCGTCGCCGTGGGCCAACGGCGGTCGTTTACGCCGGGAGCTGGTGACGCCAGACCTGCATCACTACGCCGTCGAAGTGAGCTTACCGGGCGAAACGCAGGCGGAATCCACTGCCGCGCTGGGCGCCTATCTGGCCGCTATTTTCGAACACAACCGCGACAATTTCCGGCTGTTTGGCCCCGACGAAACGGCTTCAAACCGGTTGAGCAAAGTGTTCGACGTAACGAATCGCACCTGGCAGGAGCCGCTTAAACCCTATGATGAACAACTGGCGCGCGATGGCCGGGTGATGGAGATCCTGAGCGAACATCAATGCCAGGGCTGGCTTGAGGGCTATTTGCTGACCGGGCGTCACGGGCTGTTCAACTGTTATGAGGCGTTTATTCATATTGTCGACTCGATGTTTAACCAGCATGCGAAGTGGTTAAAAGTGACGCGCAGCCTGCCCTGGCGCGCACCGATATCGTCACTCAACTACCTACTCTCCTCGCATGTCTGGCGCCAGGATCACAATGGTTACAGCCATCAGGACCCCGGTTTTATCGATCATGTCGCCAATAAAAAAGCGGATGTTGTGCGCATTTATCTACCGCCCGATGCCAACACGCTGTTGTGTGTTGCCGACCACTGCCTGAAAACCTGGGATCGCATTAATGTCATCGTGGCGGGGAAACAGCCTGCGCCTCAGTGGCTCAATCCCGACGAGGCGGCAAAACACTGCGCCGCGGGAATGGGGATCTGGTCCTGGGCCGGCAACGTGCCGCCTGATGAAACCCCGGATGTAGTGATGGCCTGCGCCGGCGATGTGCCGACCATGGAAACCCTCGCTGCGGTCGATCTGCTGCGCCATTACCTGCCCAGGCTGCGTATTCAGGTGGTAAACGTCGTGGATTTAATGGCGCTGCAAACCCAGGATCAGCATCCACATGGCCTGAGCGAAGAGGCCTTCGAAGCGATTTTTACTGCTGATAAGCCGGTGATTTTTGCCTTCCACGGCTACCCGAGCCTGATTCACCGCCTCACTTATCAGCGTAACAATCACCGTCATTTTCACGTGCACGGCTTTATGGAAGAAGGCACCACCACCACGCCGTTTGATATGACCGTGCTCAATGAACTGGATCGTTTTCACCTGGCGCAGGAGGCGATTTTGCGCGTGCCGTCGTTGCAGGGCAACGCGGATGACATCCTTGAGGATCTGGCGCAAAAAATTGCCGCGCACCATCAGTATGTTCGCGAATATGGCGAAGATTTGCCTGAAGTGCAGAACTGGAAATGGCCATCACAGCAAGGCGACGGCAACGCACCGGAGTAAACAGGCACCCAGCCCGCACGTGTCATGCCCCCTGCATTAAGCAGCAAACACGCCGTTCACGACGCACGGCGTGTTTGCATTGGGGGCTCATTGCTGGCGCATCTTTTGGTAGCAGCTATACCTGTTAAGACGATGATTTTGCTCGGGAGGTGTATGGAATATCTGGCCTGGACCGCTGCGGCGGGTTGTTTGTTGTTGTTTATGTCTCTCTCTTACGGCTGGATAAGCCGTGTCCCGGTGCCCATTTTTGGCCTCTATTTGCTGGTAGGCATTGCCTGCGGGCCGTGGATGCTGGGGCTGATTGGCATCGATATTGTTCGCCAAGCCCCGCTTACCAGCCGGATAACCGAAATGGCAATGGCGGCGTCGCTGTTTATCACCGGGCTCAAAATCCGCCTGCCGCTGGCCTCGCCTTACTGGCGCATGGGCATCGTACTGGCGCTGCCCGCAATGCTGTTGACCATTGCCGGGATTATGGTCGCCGCCCATTTTATGGCCAATCTGTCGTGGCCATTATCGCTGGCGCTGGCAGCCATTCTCGCCCCTACCGATCCGGTGCTGGCAAGCCTGGTCGCCATTAACGACGCGCAGGATGATGACCGCCTGCGCATCGCACTCTCCAGTGAAGCGGGTCTCAATGATGGCACCGCGCTGCCTTTTTTGATGCTGGCGCTGATCTGGCAAAAAGCCGGAGGCACAATCAGCGCCGATGAGTGGCTTCACTGGCTGAGTGTCGATCTGCTCTGGGCGCTAGTTGGCGGGCTGGGTATCGGTTTTGTTCTCGGACGCTTAATTGGCCTAGTCGCCACGCGCTCACGCCATGCTCAGGGGGAAGTGGCACCCAGCGACTTTATTGCGCTGGCGCTGATTTGCCTGAGCTTTTCGCTGGCGATGATGCTCAGCGCATCCGGTTTCCTTGCGGCGTTCGCTGCCGGTATCGGCCTGCGTAGCGCGGAGATGAGCGTACAAAAACGCCATAGCAGCGAGGATGATCACGACCTGCCCGCCGAGATGCAGGTGAATCCGCATACCCGGCACGGGCTCGAAGAGCATAACCCGATCAAATCCGTGGGTCTGGTGGTGGGCGATGCGCTCTCCTTTGGCGATACCGTTGAGCGGCTGCTGGCCGCCGGGCTGGTGATCGTGCTTGGTGTGACACTGTCACGCCACTGGGATGCCAACGCGCTGCTGCTGGCCTTCACCGTGTTTATCCTCATCCGTCCCCTCGCCGTCTGGTTGCTGACCTGGCGTTCGGGTGAATCCGTGCTGCATCGGTTAAGTCTTGGCTGGCTGGGCATTCGCGGGATCGGTAGTCTTAACTATATTGCCTATGCCTGGACGCATGGCCTGCAGAATGCGGGGGCGATTACCGATATCGCCATCACTATTGTGACGCTGAGCGTGCTGGTACATGGGATTTCGGTCACACCGTTACTCACCCTGCGGCGAAAACAGGAACAGCGCTGAAAGAGGCATATTCGCACGGCATAACGAGCAAAATATCCTGTGACAATGCGCGTGCGCGCGTATCATCAGACCCAGAGGGAAATAACGGTCATGCGCTGTCCGTTATTTCCTTTTCATGTGTAAAAAAATTTAACTTTTTCTTTTTAGTGCCGATGCCAAATATAGCCACTGACACAGGCTGTCACAACGCGATGATAACGTTTATCCCCTTGAACTTCCGGGTTTCCCCTGTTGTTTCCGGGAGTCAATAATCGATTTGGCGCTTGTTTAGCCAAACCTGGCGCTGACAAGAAAAAACAACAGCGTATTTATCCGCCATCGAACGACCTTCGCGTAGCTATTGCGACGAACTTGCTAAAAGGGACGATGTATTAATGCTTAACACACAGCAGCAATTTACAGAATATATGCAGAAGCTAACTACGCTTATGCAGGGATCAGAACTTGCCTGGGATCGCGCATTTCTCTCGCAACTTGAAAATACCGAACTTCTGCTCCCGGTCATTGGCGCGTTCAGCGCCGGTAAAAGTACGCTGCTCAACACCTTTTTGGGCATGGATATCCTGCCAGTGGGGATCGCGCCGGAAACAGAACTGGCGACGGAACTGCATTATGGCGAAAACCCCTGGCTGCAAGCCATCCGCCATGATGGCAGCGAAGAGCGTTTGCCAGTAGAGGCTCTGGCTGAAGTCAATAAAAACTCAGCGGATTACTCACATTTGCGCCTGCATATCGACAGCCCCGCGCTGAAAGCAATCGCACCTTTAGTGCTGGTGGATATGCCTGGCTATGGCTCGTCACTGGAAAATCATAATAAAGCGCTGGCCTATTATCTTCCGCGCGGTGCGCATTTCATTGTGGTCACAAGCGTTGAAGATGGAACCGTAACACAATCCATGTTGCGTCATCTCGACAGTATCAAAACCTTCGACAGCGATTTTTCCTTCGTTCTGAGCAAGACCAATTTACGTGCGCCAGAACAGGTTCAGGAAGTTTCGGGGTTTCTTGAAGAGCAACTGCAACTCTATTTTGATAAAGACATGAGCGTTATTCCGCTGGACAATAAATCGGCCACGGCTTTTTATGATACCCTTGTCGCGATTGATCCCGAGCGGTTATTCCACAATCTGTTTATCGATCGGCTAAAAGATCAGAATATCGATTTGCTCAGTCAAATTAACTTTGCCAGCAATGTCGTTAAAAACAGCAAAAAAGATAATGATAATGCCATTGTTTCGTTAGAACAGGCGCTGGAAGATCTGCTCAGGCAACGTAATCGCACGCAGCAAGAACTGACCTGGCGCTATTCCGGGCCGCTGATCACCCGCATTATCAACGCGATTGATAGCGATCTGCATAACCAACTTGATCGTCTGGCTAAGCTCACCGCCACCAGCAACGCCCCTTCTGCACTGGAGCGAGAAATTGTCGACATTATGCGTTCGAATTTAACGAACACATTAAAACGAGAAATGGACCAGATTTCTGCCGAGTTGGTCGAAGAGATAGCCGTCAGCCTCGCCCAAAGTAATAACACGATGGTGGCGCTGGATGATAACTGGGCGAAAAATATTGCTGATAAAACAGAAGGAAAGTTGAAAGCTGTCAGCGGTTTCGTCGAAACCCTCAGTGAAAAGTTCCCCAGTAAAGAAGGCGCAGGAAAAGCCTACCGGGTGCTATCCTCCATTCTGGCCATCACCACCAATGTCCTCAACCCGGTGCTGGAGTTAGCCATCGTCTTTTTGCCTGATATTATTCGCTTTTTCTCTTCACTTAACGCCGAGGAAAAAGCGCGCGATAAGCTGATGAATAGTGTGTTCCCGGGCATCAAAAGTGAGCTTCGTAAAGCCTTGCCCGAAATTGTCGACGAGCAATTGCAAACCTTACTGAATAACGTGAGTAATGAGTTTGAAGAGCAAATTAATCAGCAACGCACCTTAATTAGCACCTATCAACAAGAGCGCGAACAACAACAGGCCTCTATCGACCAACAACTTGACGCATTGCAGCAGCTTTCGCTTGCCCTGCAAGCGCTGGCAACAACTTATTTGTATCGTTAAGCAGGACACGGCTATGGAATATCAATATTTGATCGAGAAGACGCAAAAACTCGAAGCGCTCTTTCCCAACGTACTCGATCTCTTTGAACAGGAAATCCAGCAACTAAAGCAGCAACATTGCCTCGATTCGGCCAGCGCGTTATCTGCCGCATTTGAAAAAATCAGTACCGACGGGCGCTTGCTTAATATTGGTATTGTTGGGCGCGTCAAAGCGGGAAAATCTTCGCTGCTCAACGCATTGTTCTTTGACGGGGAAAACGTCCTGCCAAAAGCGGCGACGCCAATGACAGCGGCATTAACCACGCTCTCTTATGGCGAGCGTTTTCGCGCGCAGGTGGAGTTTTTTACGGTCGACGATCTCAAGCAAATCGAACACAATGCAAACAAATATACCTTTGAATTAAAAAAAATAACCGACAGAAAATACGCAGAATTCGCTTCCCGACCGGTCACATCCGCAACATCAGATGAGTCGCGGGTAACGGCGCATATCACCCGGCAAGCGCTGCAGGAAATCCAGAGCTCGCACCCCGAGCTTTGCGCGTCCCATGATCAATATACACGTATGCAAAAATCGGGGTTAACACTTGCAGATCTTGAGTATGTCGGCGTCATTGAGCCAGAAAATCGTGAAGCCCTCTCAACTGAGCTGCTCAACTATGTTGGCGCAGAGGGGAAATATATGCCCTTCACGAAAGTCGTCCATATTTCGATGCCGCTCGCCTCACTCAAGGATATTAGCGTTATCGACACGCCCGGGATGAATGACCCTGTCCAGTCGCGTGAAGCACGCACCGTCGATTTGCTGAAAACCTGCGATGTAGTGTTTATTGTCAGTCCGGCCGGGCAGTTTTTGAATGAAAACGATCTGGAAGTCATGGGACGTATCACCGCTAAAGAGGGTGTGCAGGAATTAGTGTTAGTCGCCAGCCAGATTGATACCCAACTGTATGGCAGTGAAAAGCGCCCTCACCTGAACCAGACGCTTGAAAACATCAAAAACTCGCTCATCAACAGAGCGACCAGTACGCTGAAAAACCTCAAGCAACATCATCCGGAAGTCGGCGCCGTGTTTGACAGTATCATTCGGGCACCGCAAGAACACCTTTTGCACTGTTCAGGTGTGACATATGGACTTTCCCACCGGCTGGCAACGCCCGAGACGTGGGATGCGAACGAAACCAAGACCTGGGACAATCTGACCGACGATTACGCCGATTTTTTTACCTTACAAAACCAACAACTCACCCAACACAGTCTGGCTTTGCTTGCGAACATCGACAACATTCACCGCAAAATCGAGGCGGTTCGCCGCAAAAAAGACGACATTATTCGTGAAAAAATGCAGGTACTGGTCACGCGTAAAAACCAGGTAGTAGCGGAGTTTACCGAGGCGCTTCTGCGACAAATCGAGCAGCGTATGACGCTGATTAACAGCTCAGACTTACACGCGCTGGCAAAACAGAGTGCGGCGCTGGAAAGTAAACGTAATATCCTTGATAAACGCCTCAACCGAGCTTATCGCGACTGCGTAGAACACTACTATCGGGAAGTGATTACCGAACTGAATCGGGAGGCTGATAAGCAGTTCCAGGTTACCCGCAGCGCCATCGGCGACCAAAGTACCAGTGAAACAACGCAATATACGCGCGAAAAACCAGGTGCTTATAACTGGGTTGCGCGCAAGTTATGGGGCGGCGGGACTGAAACAGTTAGCAAAACGGAGACGATTATCCATACCGGCCCGACGTCGGTGGCGTTAAAAGGGTTTGTGCATGAGGTGGGGGAAAAATTAAAAGAAGCCTCCGTTAAACAACATAGCGGCTTAGAAATGGCGATCAGTAAAAATGTGACCCCGCTTATCAAGGAAATCCTCGAGGGAGAATGTGAGGCGCTGATGATTGCCGATGTTATTCTCTCGGTGGCCGCAAAATTGCCGCGTCAGACGTTTTTACTGAATATCCCCGTTCCGCCTGAACTCGCGCCAAAAGGCAAGCTGAAGGGAAATGCGGCCGACGAGTATATAGACAGCGCAGATAATTTTGTCGCCAATGTACGGCGAACCGTTTATGACGATATCGATCACTATTTTTCCCGCATAAAAAACACCTTACCTGACACCATTTCATCAGTTTTTGTCACTGAAATGGACGCTAAAATTCAACAAATTGCGAATCAAGTTAAAAACAGTACCCTGACCCTTGACCGCTTACAGCGCTTTGCCGCGCAGATTCAGGGAGTCAAAAAATGAGTGACGCGCCGCACATTGACAAAGCGGTCTTTACCGACCTTGATACCCTCAGCCATTTCTGGTGCTTTAAGCGTAAGGCGATAGCCGCAACCGTCTCGCGCACGCTGAGTGACTACGAAAAACAGGTTGGCACAATTGTCGCGGAGTTGAAACTCAACCATCAGCAGCAATTGACGCACCTGGAAACGGAGCAGCAAGCGCAGCTACAGCATTTCAATGCGCAACATCAGCATGATATGGCACAACAAAAACAGGTGCTGACCACCCAAATCAACGCGCTCGAAGCACAGCGCATTGAGCAAAACCTGCGTAACGAACGTCTGGTGGAAAAAGTGGCATCGCTTGACGAGACAATCACCAACACGCAAGCGCTGTTATCGCAAAACCGCGCCAGTCTGCACGTGCTCGAGGAACTTAAGCAGCAACTGGACGTGTCGCATCAGCAGCTCCAGCAGGATTACTCCCAGCTTCATCATGATAACCTGACGCTGAGTGAACGCTTCGCACTGCTGCAGTCCATTTTATCTGCGCAACCTTCGCAAAATGCCGGGCTGGAGGCATTTCGCCAGCTACTGCATAGCGACTATGCCGCCTTTGCTGCTGAAGAATCATCGCTGGCGGATGAAGCTGGCGCGTTGCTTATTCTGCAAAACGTGCTGGCCGATCTTGAGCAACTCAACACCTTCCCGGCGGCCTCCGGTAAAACGGTCGTTGGCGTTGCAGGCGGGTTCAGCAGCGGCAAGTCGGAGTTCATCAATAGCTTTATTCAGGATAAATCCCTGAAGCTGGCGACCGGTATTAATCCCGTTACGGTGATCCCGAGTTTTGTTGTCTGCGCGACTGACTCTCGCATCTGCGGCTACGCCAAAAACGGTGGCAACGTGCCTTTAAGCAGCAAGCTGTATAAAGCGTTATCGCATGATTATCTGGCGGCCTTTGGTTTCGATCTACGCACCGTGATGCCGACAATTAGCCTGCAAGCGCCAATGGATGAGGCGTTGTTTGAGCACATCTGCCTGGTTGATACCCCCGGGTATAATCCCGGCGCGGTTAACAGAACGGAAGCGGCCGATCGTACAACAACCCTTGAATTCCTTACGCAGTGCTCCGCAATGATCTGGGTGATTGGTTTGGATCCTGCCGGAACGATTGCCCAGTCTGACATTGAATTTATTCGCCAGAGTGCTTTTGCCGCTGACGATGTTTATGTGGTTCTGAATAAAGCCGATGTGAAACCGCAGGAAGACATTGAGGCGATCATGGAAACCGTGGCCGACGAACTGCTGTTCACCGGGATCGGTTATGCCGGTATGACTGCCTACTCATCGACACGACTGACAAGCTATGCAACCAAGGGCTGCACGCTGGACGCGTTCCTGAAAAGCCATAATACGCGGCGCAACACCACCTCGCCTTATGAAGAGAAAATTGATCGCGTGTTTAGCGCCTATAACAAAGCGTTGCAAAGCGATATCGACAATATTCAATTGTTACGCGTCAGGCTCAAGGATTTGCAATTCAGAACCCTCGCGGATTCCGGTGCCAAAGCGTTAAAAGAGCTTCAGCCCGCGATCGAATTTTTCAACCCGCAAATGGC
Organism: Kosakonia sacchari SP1; assembly: GCF_000300455.3. Taxonomy (NCBI): domain Bacteria; kingdom Pseudomonadati; phylum Pseudomonadota; class Gammaproteobacteria; order Enterobacterales; family Enterobacteriaceae; genus Kosakonia; species Kosakonia sacchari. Next base: position 2,122,328 of record NZ_CP007215.2, on the reverse strand, counting down.
TGACGAGGCGCGACTACAGAAACTCCTTGAGCGTTCACAGCAGTTAAGCGCCGCCTTTAGGACAGCACTGCGCGAGGCTATTACGCTTACTCAGCAAAGTGATATTGCCCAGCGAAGTACTGCGTTTAACGCCTCGCTGAAAGTGCTTTCCTGATGTACAAAGGCCCTGTCTTCGGGCCTTTTTCCGACTGATAAACGCGGCCAATAAAAAAAACGATACCGAGCACAAGCAGCCCAACGGCAAGCTTTCTGGCAAGTGGGATGAGCTTAAAACCTGACATTGTGGCCCTTTATCGCCACAAAACGCGGCGATGGCGTTACGAAACTGTGCACAGAGGATAGTGCCACTTTTCAGATTGCGGCAAATCACAAAGCCAGCAGGCAAGCGTAAAAAAACCCTGGTGTGGCAGGTGTTGGCAAAGAGATGTTTTCAACAAGTACAAGCCAATAAAGGGAAGGCAAAAAACCGGTATTGGCCGATTATTGCCACCGTCTGGTTTCGCGGACGGTGGCAATAACCCCTCGTTCCTGAGGTCAGATATCATCCGTCGTATGGTGTACAACAATTTCCAGCGTATTGCGGATGATGTCGCTTCGTACCACATCATCCGTGCTTTCGATCATCCGGATTAACTCCAGAATTAACGCCTTATGGGTTATCCGTTCATCGGCTGCGACTATGCGTCTGATGGCGACACCAAGAATGGCTGATTCCTCTGCAAGCTTTTCACCACCGCTGCGAAAATATTCCATGAGCGAAAGATCAGGAAGATTTTCGTACCCATCAGAACTTTCAAGCATAGCCTGGCTCATTTCATTACCCCATGTTGAGTTCATTCTTATCAGCACTTAAGTCAGTGTTTTTTACTACTGCCCGGCTGCTTGTTGCCAAACAGTGGATAAATGTTATCCCTGCGATCCTCATTCCATTCCATGCCTACCGCGTCTTCACCACGCCGCCTTTCGCCGAAGGTGTTATTGCTGATTTCGGCAATAATACGCCCCAGCATCTTGCGCCGTTGGCTGTCAGGTTCACTGCTCTCCATCGAACGCAGCCTGGCTATCAGAGCCTGAGTGCTGATAGGAGAGTTATCTTTCAGGAGCGACAACACGGCCACTCCAATAAGTTCATCTGTCAGTTGCTCTATTTCACTACTGTTCATAACTGCATCTCGGGTTGCCGCCCGTTGCCGAAGTGCAATTGCGGCATAAAGCCAATTCTCATGTGGTAGCGTTCTGCCACAGCTTCTGGCGTCCCGTGAGAATTGACTCAAATAACCAGGTGATTTATCGCGATTAGTCTTTCCATCTTAACGATCAAACAGCAAACCAATCAGCGTGTGATAGTGGCTCTCCTCTTCCGGGCCAGATGCTTTTTCAAGCCGCGACAACAATTTGGTACAAATAGCCTTACGGTTCAGATTGCGGCCTTCGGTCAAGATCTCGACAGCAATGCGTCCTAACGTTTCTTGCTGCGTTGGCAGCGTCGCTTTATCAAAATAGCGCGTAACCGCATTCGCTGTGTTTGGAAGGAAACCATTCTGTTGCATCTGTCACTCCTCTAAAATCCATGAGTCAGGAAAGTACAATTAAAGTTATACAAAGATTGCCAATATGTACATAGAAATTGTACAAAATAGTTAGCCCTCTATAGAAACACTAAATAAATTCATAATAATCAATAAATTATCATGAAAACAAAAGCACTCATACGCGCCAGATTTGTACAAATTACCTGTATCGGTGTCTGCTTTATTGTTAACATTTCTGCATAATCCCCTGCGGTCATACACGAACTATTTGAAAACAAATGGAATAGCGGCGCGACGTCATAGCTATCCTCTGCTAAGGTAAATATTCCTAAATCTCCTGCCGGAACTTCAATGCTTACCACCATCATTTACCGCAGCCACCTGCATGACCATGTCTCGTTTACGCTGCTTGAAGAGATGGTCGCAGCCGCCAATATCAAAAATGGTCAGGCCAGCGTGACGGGGATCCTGCTGTTCAATGGCACTCATTTCTTTCAACTGCTTGAAGGGCCTGAAGAAAACGTTGCGGCTATTTATCAGGACATCTGTAACGATGACCGCCATTACAATCTGGTCGAAGTACTTAGGGACTACGCACCGTCAAGACGCTTCGGTAAAACGGGAATGGAACTGTTCGACTTGCGCGATCACGACCGTGAAGCGGTATTGCAGACCGTGTTTGATAAAGGCACAACGCGATACCAACTGACCTACGGCGATCGCGCGTTGCAGTTCTTTCAGACCTTCGTTGAAGACAGCGAGAAAGAGTTCTACTACGAAATTCCACCGGGTGATGCCTGGGAGTTTATTGACGATGGCAACGCGATACCCCTGCCACCAGGCGTCCCGGACAGCCGTGCCGGTTGCCATTTTGCGTTCCAGCCCATTGTTGACCCCTTTGCCCGCCAGATTGTCTCTGTCGAAGCCCTGCTGCGCACCCGCGTCGGTGGCTCGCCGCAGGACTGGTTCGACGACATGGCCGGGGATGATATTTACACCGCCGATTTACAAAGCAAGCGTGTCGCTTTTGCGATGGCCGCGTCGTTAAAGCTGGGAGTGCAGTCGCTCTCGGTAAATTTGCTGCCCATGACGCTGGTCAAGGTGCCAGGTGCCGCTGAATTTATTGTGCAGGCGATTAAAGAAAACGGGCTGGTTCCTGAACAGATCATCGTTGAATTTAACGAAAGCGCCGTATTTTCCTGCATTGATGCGTTTACCCAGGCGGTAAAAATGCTAAAAGGTGCCGGTATTCGCGTGGCAATCGATCATTTCGGTGCCGGGTTTGGCGGGCTGGTATTGCTGACGCAATTCCAGCCGGACAGAATCAAAATCAACCGCGCTCTGATTGCGGATGTGCACAAAAGTGGCTCCCGCCAGGCCATTGTCCAGGCGATTATCAAATGCTGTACCTCGCTGGAAATTGCCATTTCCGCCGTCGGCGTCGAGAAAGCCGAAGAGTGGATGTGGCTTGAATCGGCCGGTATTTCTCAGTTCCAGGGGCATCTTTTCGCGCGCCCGGATTTAAACGGCATACCGGCTGTCGCCTGGCCAGAAAAAAGAGATGAGATGATATAAGCTGTGCAGCGAAGTTGTACAAAAAAGGATTTGTACAACTTTGCAAAGTTAACTTAGTCTGTGAAAAGAGCACACTGGCGTTAAAGAGTACGAGGGAGCTATGGCTTTTTATAGTATCGGCGAGGTTGCCGAACGCTGCGGGATAAACCCGGTCACACTACGCGCATGGCAGCGTCGCTACGGACTGTTAAAACCACAGCGCAGTGAAGGCGGTCATCGTCAGTTCGATGAGTCGGATATTCAGCGCATTGTGGAGATCAAGCGCTGGATCGATAACGGCATTTCCGTAAGCAAAGTTAAAGCCTTGCTCGACGACAACAAATTCGCCGGGGAAACAAGCTGGGCATCACTGCAGGAAGAGTTGATGTCCATGTTGCGACAAGTGAATCCTTCCCGGCTACGCGCCACCCTTCACACGTTGAGTCAGACACACGCGGCGGATGTACTTATCGACGATATTCTGGTGCCGGTACGCCAGCGGCTCAGTCGTGATAAAAATACCGCGCGTGTAGTGTTAAGCCTGCTGGACGGCGTGTTAGTGGAGTTTGCCGCGTCAGGCATTGCCACCGCACGTGAACAGGCAGCAAAAACGGCGCTGCTGATCGCCTGGGGAAATGACGATCGCACCCATCTATGGCTCGAGGCATGGCGCCTGTCACAGCAGGGCTGGCGCATTGATGTCCTCGCCGAACCGCTCGACTCCCCTCACCCGGAATTTTTTCCCGGCCAGCATCTTTTTGTCTGGACCGGTAAACCGCTCACGCGCAGCCAGTCGCAGCAGCTTACCCACTGGCGTGAACAGGGGTTTGCTATCGCTCCCCATACGGGAAATGACTGAAGTAATGAGCAAAAATACAGTTAATAATCTCTTTCTTATCTTATTTATTATATGGCTGACGCTGTATCTCTTCTGCACTGAAATACCTTACATTAAGGCCTTTAAACCTGATGACATTCGCATACCATTAAATGTTTTTTTTGCAGTTATTGCCTTGGTCATAACCTATATAGATCGTTATTTACACTATCAACCACTGCAGGAAAAACCTTCACAATTACCAGAAACCAAAGGGCTATTTCTTCCATTGGGTTTAGCTGTTTTGCCTGTCACCTCATCTTTGACTGACCTGAGTTATGCCTCACCTAAAAATGTATTTATTCCCTCGTTCGCTTTATTAATACTCGGTGGGCTCACGATGGTGGAGGCAGCATTCATTTGTAATTTTCAGCAGAACCGTAAATTTGCTCTTCTGTTTATTACCCATATTCTCTTTGCCTGTATCTTTATTTCCGCTGCTCTGCTTTATTTGAGAAGCCAGCTAATGTAGTAAGATAAGCTCCCCTGTATCGCAGTTTTATTGCACGTTTTTACCATGTAAAAAAACCTACGTTTTTGCGTAGGTTTTTCGTCATTCAGTTACTACCCCATCTCACTTTCCAGCCGCTGGCGGTGGCGCAAACCGGGGAACCACTTCATCCAGAGGGCTACCACAATCAACGTGCCGACACCGCCAATCGCCGCCGCAGGCACCGCGCCGAGCCACGCCGCCAGCATGCCGGATTCAAACTCGCCGAGCTGGTTAGAGGTGTTGATAAAAATGGAGTTAACCGCGTTAACCCGCCCGCGCATCTCGTCTGGCGTATCGAGTTGCACCAGCGAACCGCGGATCACCATGCTCACCATGTCGAAACCACCGAGCGCAAACAGCGCCAGCAGCGACAGCCACATCCAGCTTGAAAAGGCGAACACCAGCGTCGCCACGCCAAACCCCGCCACGCACATAAACATGATCATGCCAACATTGCGCGTCAGCGCGCGATGGCTTAACCAGAAACCCACCAGCAGTGCGCCAACGGCTGGCGCACTGCGCAGCAACCCCAGACCAAACGGCCCGGTATGCAGTACATCATGGGCGAAAATAGGCAGCAGCGCGGTCGCGCCGCCGAGCAGTACGGCAAACAGATCGAGCGAAATCACTCCCAGCACATCCGGGCGATTGCGGATAAACCCAACGCCGGCAAACAGCGAGGATAACGTCGCCGGCGCGCGCGGCGGTTGCGCCTGTTCATAACGCAGGGTCATCACCAGCAGCAGCGACACCAGATAAAGCCCGGCGGTAACGCTGTACACCACATCGGCTCCCGCTGCGTAGAGAAAACCGCCCAGCGCCGGGCCGACAATCTGCGCCGCCTGGCCGGAAACCGCATTCGCAGCCGTTGCACGCGGCAAAATAGAGAGCGGTACCAACGCCGGCAACATCGAAACCATCGATGGCGACTCAATGGTTTTGGCGCAAGAAATAACAAAGATAAGCGACAAAATCACCCACACGCTGGCATCGCCCTGCCACGTTAACCACGCCAGCGCAGCGATAGCCAGCCACTCGAGAACCTGCGCCAGCAGCACCACGCGACGGCGGTCAAACTGGTCGGCGATATGCCCGGCAGGCAGCGCCAGCGTCAACGAAGGAATAAACTGCACCAGACCAATCATCCCCAGCCAAAACGCACTCTGAGTCTGGGAGTAAATTTGCCAGCCGACGATGATAGATAACATCTGAAAACCGAAGCTGGAACTGGTTCGCGCCAGCCAGAAGGCGACAAACGAACGATGCTGCAATAAACGACCATCACTACCTGGTAACACCGGAGCCATACGTTATTCCATCTCTGTTATTAGTGTCCTGCCGACGGCGCGCCCGGCGCACCGGAACGCACAAACGGCGGGCGGGCAAACCAAATCACCACAACCAGCGCCATAAAACCCCAGCCTAACAGCCAGAAATAGTCGATAGTCGACAGCATATACGCCTGTTGCTCAATAGTTTTATCCACCGCCGCCAGGTGTTGCTGCGTCACGCCGCCCATTTTATGCAGGTAGTCAGTGGCCGCCGGGTTATACACGGAGACGCTTTCCGTCAGGTTGGCATGATGGTAAACCTCACGCCGCGACCAGACCCAGGTGGTGAGCGACGAAGCAAACGAGCCGCCCAATACACGGAAAAAGGTTGCCAGCCCGGAGCCTTCCGCCACTTCGGCACCGTGCAGATTCGACAGCACAATGGTGGTTATCGGCATAAAGAAAAACGCCACGCCGATCCCCATAAACATCTGCACTTCCGCCACGGTGCGAAAATCGACACTGGTATTAAACTGCGCGCGGATAAGGCAGGATGCGCCCATCGTCAGAAATGACAACGACGCCAACAGGCGCAGATCAACTTTATGGGCATAGCGACCGATAAACGGTGTTAACAGCAGCGGTAAAAAGCCCATCGGCGCGGCGGCAAGCCCGGCCCAAATGGCGGTATAACCCATTTGGGTTTGCAGCCACTGCGGCAGAATAATGTTAATGGCGAAAAAAGCCGCGTAACCAAGCGTCAGCGTCGCGGTGCCGATGGCGAAGTTGCGATCTTTAAACAGCCGCAGGTTCACAATCGGGTGCTGCTCCCCCAGTTCCCAGATGACAAACGACGCCAGTGCAATGGCGGAAAGTACCGACATGACAATGATTTCCGTGGCGTTGAACCAGTCCATGTCGTTGCCTTTATCCAGCACCACCTGCAACAGGCCCACACCGAGCACCAGCAACGCAATGCCGATGTAATCGATTGGCGAATGAGAAGTGGTTTCTTCGCGCTCGCGCAGCTGCGTCCAGACCACAATGGCGGCGAAAATCCCAATCGGTACGTTGATATAGAAGATCCACGGCCACGAGTAATTGTCAGTGATCCAGCCGCCGGTGATCGGCCCGACAATCGGTGCGACCACGGTCACCATCGAGAGCAACGCCAGCGCCATGCTGCGTTTGCTGCTCGGGAAAATCACCAGCAACAGCGTCTGACACATCGGGAACATCGGACCGGCAAAAAAGCCCTGCAGCGCGCGGAAGATGATCAGCTCGGTCATGCTGTGGGCAAACCCGCACAGGAACGACGTCAGGGTAAACAGCGCCACCGAACCGACAAACAGCTTAAGCTGACCAAAGCGACGGGTAAACCAGCCGGTCAGCGGCAACGCAATGGCATTGCACACCGCGAACGAGGTAATAACCCAGGTGCCCTGATCCGAACTGACGCCAAGGTTACCGGCGATGGTCGGCAGCGCAACGTTCGCAATGGTGGTATCCAGCACCTGCATAAAGGTCGCCAGCGACAGCGCGATTGTCGCCAGCAGCAGGCTGGGTGGCGTAAACGCCGACTTATCTTGCATAACGTCTCTCTTAGCGGGCGTTTGACGCTACCGCCTGGCTGTTGTCATGAAGAATTTTCGCCACCAGCTGATCGGCGTTGTCCAGGGCATTCTGGTAAACGTCGGTGGTGAAGCGCGGCGCGGCAACCGTTTTCGGCGGCAGCAGATCGCCATCGGGGTTACGAATATCCACGCGAGCGAACATTGACAGCCCCACGCGCAACGGGTGTTTTTGCATGTCATGCGGGTCAAGCGTGATGCGCACAGGCAAACGCTGGATGATCTTGATCCAGTTCCCGCTGGCGTTTTGCGCCGGCAGCAGCGAAAACGCACTGCCAGTACCAATGCCCAGGCTCTCAATGGTGCCGTGGTATTCCACATCATCACCATAAAGATCGGCAGTCAGCGTCACTTTCTGCCCCAGGCGCATGGTGTTCATCTGGCTCTCTTTAAAGTTGGCGTCCACCCACACCTGATCCAGCGGCACAATCGACATCAGCGTGGTGCCGGAATCAACGCGCATCCCCAGTTGCACCGCGCGTTTTGCGACAAAGCCGCTGACCGGCGCAACAATGGTGCTGCGCGCGTTATCGAGGTAACGCTGGCGCAACGTGGCAATCGCGCTTTTGATTTCCGGGTGGCTATCGATAACCGTGTCATCGGTCATCGCCAGGTTAGTGCTTAACGCCTGTTGCGCCGCCGCCAGATCGCTTTTCGCCGTCGCAACCGCATCGCGGTAGTGCGCTAAATCCTCAACGGAAATCGCGCCGCTGGTGGCGATTTTTTGCCGACGCGCATAGTCGTTCTGCGCGGTTTGCAGCGCTGTTTGTTTCGCCGCGACCTGCGCACGGTAGTTATCGACCGTGCTGTACAAGCCGCGCACCTGACGCACGGTGCTGGCGAGGTTCGCTTCTGCCTGTTGCAGGGCGATTTCGGTGTCACTTGGATCCAGTAACACCAACGGCTGCCCTTTTTCGACATAATCGCCTTCATCAACGGAAACCTGCGTCACCGTCCCGCCGATTTGTGGCGTTAAGGTCACCAGATTGGCGTTGACATACGCATCGTCGGTGCTTTCGTAGTAACGGGCATAGAGCAGATACCAGGCCAGACAGCCTGCGGCGATAAGCAGCAAAACAACGAACAGGATAGCGAAGTTGCGCTTACGTTTGCTCGGCGCGCGTTCGGGTTGTGCAGATGAAGTTTGCATCTTGATACCTTTTCAGGACAGCTTAGCGATGTGGGCGGGTTGCCTCGTCCGGCAACATTTTTATCAGGAGTTCAACCAGCAGCCGCGACTCATCGGCGGTCAGGCGGCTGGTCAGCGTACTGAGAATCGAGGCCAGCGCCTCATTCTGAAAACGATCACAAATCACTCGCCCTTTGTCGGTCAGTTCGAGAATGACCTGGCGTTTGTCTTCCGGGTTGGTGGTGCGCACAATCAGATCGCGCTTGGCCATGCGTTCAAGCATCCGGCTCATTGCCCCGGCATCCATCAGCAAATTCTTGCTCACTTCAACCGGGCTATTAAAGCCTTTATAGATACTTATCAATACCTTGAACTGCGCAGCGGTGATATCCGCAGAGGAAAAGTACTGACTTATTAGCTGGTCTTTGAACTGGTTTGCCAGATGAATCAGCAAACCGAGATGAAGTTTAGGGTTGGGAATATCCGTAGCGTTGGTCATGATATTTGCCTGGTCAGTAATTACAAATGAAATTACTGACCAGGCAGTTAACTGTCAATGAATTGTCAAGATAAGCGCACATTTTGTCAGTTCTCACTGCTGCGCTTAGCTACCTGCCCATTTTCCCTTACCGCTAGCGCAGTGGGATAAAAACCTCCTCACAACGTTCGCTTGTTGTGGCACGTTCTGTTGCGGGTTTAACGACCTGTTTTCGCCTTTTCCCTTTTTGGACGCCCCATCGCGCTGAGATAGTTCTTAAACACACTGGTTCTACCGATATGAGCCGCTTGCTGAACGTAAAGAAATGTCAAAAAAGGCGACTAAAAAGCCAACCATACCTGCTAAAAATGAGTGATAGTGACGCATGTGATTAATGAAATCGAAAGTGTATTCCGTTAACTCGTTAATATTAAGGAAAATTTATTTTTATAAAAATAATAACAAGCGAAGCAGTGTGTCGAAAATATATTGAATCGACCCTGTTCACGCCTCGGTTTGACTAAATGAAGCCAGTGTCTAAATTTAATAACAAGCGATACACGTTAGCATGCAAATATAAAGCAGTAAGGATATCAGGATTACTATTTATCTATTTTATTCACCTCACGATAATATAAGAGCGCACCACTCCCCCTGATATTTCTTATTAATTGTATAACTGCTGAATACAGCGGCAGTGTCCCCTTTTTCTTATCCACTCACCCCTGAAAGGATTAGATATGACACCTCAAGAAAATTATCACGACTGGTTACGCGATGCACACGCAATGGAAAAACAAGCTGAGTCAATGCTTAATGCCATGAGCAGCCGCATCGATAACTACCCTGATTTACGCGCAAGAATTGAGCAGCATTTAACGGAAACACAAGGGCAAATAAAATTGCTGGAAACGGTGATGGATCGAAATGATATTAACCGTTCATTAATGAAAGATGCCACCAGCAAAATGGCAGCGATGGGTCAATCATTTGGCGGCATGTTTGCACCGGATGAAATTGTTAAAGGTGCAATCAGCAGTTATGTCTTCGAGCAATTTGAAATTGCCTGTTATACCTCGCTTATTGCCGCGGCTGAAAAAGCCGGTGACAGTGCCAGCATCGATATATTCAAACAGATCCTGGCAGAAGAAAAAGCGATGGCCGAATGGGCGATTAATCATATTCCGGATGTGACAGAACAATTTTTGCTGCGCAGTGCAGCGGAAGGCGTGGAAGCTAAAAAATAATAATTTTGACTTTTCAGGAGGCAAGCAATGTTTCGTCATGTAAAACAACTGCAATACACCGTGCGCGTCAGTGAACCGAACCCAGGGCTGGCCAACCTGCTGCTCGAACAGTTTGGCGGCCCGCAAGGGGAACTGGCGGCGGCATGCCGCTATTTTACCCAAGGGTTAGGAGATGAAGACGCCGGTCGCAAAGAGATGTTGATGGACATCGCGACAGAAGAATTGAGCCATCTGGAAATTATCGGTTCGCTGGTAGGCATGCTCAATAAAGGCGCGAAAGGTGAGCTGGCAGAGGGCACCGAAAGTGAAGCGGAGCTGTACCGTTCGTTAACCGAAAACGGTAATGACAGCCATATTACCTCGCTGCTTTACGGTGGTGGGCCCGCGCTCACCAATTCCGCCGGCGTCCCGTGGACCGCCGCTTATATTGATACGATTGGCGAAGTGACCGCCGATTTGCGTTCGAATATCGCCGCCGAAGCGCGCGCGAAAATCATTTATGAGCGCTTAATCAATGTCACCGACGATCCGGGGGTTAAAGATGCGTTAGGTTTCCTGATGACGCGTGAAGCCGCGCATATGCTCTCGTTTGAAAAGGCGCTCTACTCGATTCGCAATAATTTCCCGCCAGGAAAATTACCGCCAATCGAACAGTACACCAACGTCTATTACAACATGTCGGAAGGTGACGACCCTCGCGGTAGCTGGAACAGCGATGAGAACTTTGAGTATGTCGCCGATCCACAACCGGCTGTCGACGGTGGCGACGGTTCCGCTACCACCACGCTCAGCCCGGAACAACTGGCGCTGGTAAAAGCGATGGCAGAACGCACCAAATCCGATCCGAGTGTTGATCCGCTCACCGGTGCCGAACTCGGCTACGGTGAACCGCAACCGAAATAAGTTCCCCGAAAGCATCTGCCCTGCAGATGCTTTTTTTATCTCTTTTGTAAGGCGCGCAACGCCTGCGCATCGTGGCTGCAAAACGGCTGGATCTCCTCGCCATGCGTTACAGCCAGCTCGCGCAGACGTTGCTGGTTAACCCTACTGGCACCAGTATCCATCGCCATCATCCATTGATAAAAACGCAAGTGGCGTTCCGGCTGCCCGATTGCACGGCTAAAACCATGCTTACCGCCGCACAATAGCCAACCCTGCGACTGCGGTGAACATTCGTATTTGGCCGCGTCGTGCATTATCAATGAGAATGTTCAGTACCATCAGAGAGATTAACGGGCTTGATTTGAATCACCTGCCCCTGTTCCCAGGCATCCGCGCCCTGCGCCACCGGGTGCGCAGGCAGGTCTGCGCGCTGCTGCCTGATAGTCGGGGTGCTCACGCCAAAACGGCGATCGCGGTCAGCAAGCAGCGCCGGATCGAGTTGCCCATCTTGTGTAAATCCCATCATTAGCACGGGCACGCCCAGCGGCAGCGTCTGGTCACGCTCAGTGTGCCAGGTATGCCAGGTTTTGCCGTAGGTATTCACGATATTGCTCATCAGCGCTTTTTCCGCGACAGCTGGTAAACCCGGCGCAATAAGCGAGCCGGATTTCACTTCATAACGGTGGCTATGCCAGAGTTTTTTCTCATCCGGCGGCAGAGTTTTGAAAAGTCGTTCACTGATGATGTATTCCACGCCCATCAGCCGCGCATTCGCGGTATTCCCGTCATAAATCACCGCCTGCATAACGTCATTATTTAACACGGTGACATAATGATGGGCTTCCATTTGCCCTTTCCGTTCGCCGTTATAAAAATGAAAGCCGTCCAGGTAGGCGCTTATTGCCTCAATCGGCGGGCGAGATTGTATTAGCGCCGCGCCTGTTTCGAGGGTTTTCATTTTTGCGGAGGTTTTCTCGCCAGGTATAGCCGTTTGCGGTTCGCTATTATTGGCGCCACAGCCAACAAGCATCAGGGGAATAATAAGATGTAAAGCCAGACGCATTGATCTTTTTCCTTAAAGTCAGGTGGAATAATCAGGTTAGCGTATGCTGCGTATTCGGCCAGTTATATCGTGATAATGTGCAGTTACGTCATTATTAACGAAACGGTAAAAAAGAAAAAATATCTCGCTGCAGATAAGATTATCCGCAAAGCCTGTCCCACGACAGCAAGCAAATGCGTTATCGTCATTTATTTTTCATTGCGCAAACGCCGCGAAATGAACTTATGACATTGCGTGTTTATTCGCTCTGCCTTTTCGGTTGATTAAATTTACAAGACGCAGACAACGCAGCGAAACAGTATTTTGCACACGGTTATGGATATATTTCGATAAAACGTGGGCGTTTAATTTCGCCGGAAAAATACAAACCTGTGTTGCATACGCTTGCAGGCCGCGCCTGCTTGACTTGCTTTTGCCGTCACAAAAAATGCGCTACGCCCTGAAAAAAACCGTAACGGCAGTAGTGGAATTGCTAAGGTTTAGGAGTGGGTAGCGCAGTTAAGCGATTTGCGTCAAGTTTTTACCATTTTATAGAAAGGTATTAACTATCAAATCTGTAGATTCATTCAAATACCTTTATCAGGAAGCAGTGTATATCGTAACGACAGAACACAAGCAAATGGAGCCCGATATGAGCACGTCAGACGATCAATCCCTCTCGTCATCCGTCGAGAAATGCCCCTTTCATAACAAAAGCAATGAAAAAAGTGCAGGCCCGGTAACCAGTAACCGTGACTGGTGGCCTAACCAGTTGCGCGTAGATTTGCTAAACCAACACTCCAACCGTTCTAACCCGCTGGGTGAAAATTTTAACTACCGCGAAGAGTTTAAAAAGCTCGATTACTCCGCGCTGAAAGCTGACATTCGCGGTGTGCTGACCGACTCCCAGGAGTGGTGGCCAGCAGACTGGGGCAGCTATATCGGTCTGTTTATTCGCATGGCCTGGCACAGCGCAGGCACCTATCGCACCGTCGATGGACGTGGCGGTTCGGGTCGCGGTCAGCAGCGCTTCGCGCCGCTCAACTCGTGGCCGGATAACGTCAGCCTTGATAAAGCGCGTCGTCTGCTGTGGCCAGTGAAACAAAAATATGGTCAACAAATCTCCTGGGGCGATCTGATTATTCTGGCGGGCAACGTGGCGCTGGAAAATGCCGGCTTCCGCACTTTCGGTTTTGGTGCCGGGCGTGAAGATGTCTGGGAACCGGATATGGATGTCGACTGGGGTAATGAAAAAGAGTGGTTAAGCCATCGTCACCCGGAAAGCCTGGCGCAGGCCGCTATTGGCGCAACCGAGATGGGGCTGATTTACGTAAACCCGGAAGGCCCGAACGCCAGCGGCGAGCCAGTTTCTGCCGCCTCTGCCATTCGCGCCACCTTCGGCAATATGGGCATGAACGATGAAGAGACCGTCGCGCTGATCGCCGGTGGTCATACGCTGGGCAAAACCCACGGTGCCGCCACGCCGGATAATCATGTCGGGCCAGAGCCGGAAGCCGCGCCGCTGGAAGCGCAGGGTCTGGGCTGGATGAGCAGCTACGGTAGCGGCGCAGGCGCAGATGCCATCACTTCCGGTCTGGAAGTGGCATGGACGCAAACGCCGACCCAGTGGAGCAACTACTTCTTCGAAAACCTGTTCAAATATGAGTGGGTGCAAACCCGCAGCCCGGCGGGAGCTATCCAGTTTGAAGCCAAAGATGCGCCGGAAATTATCCCGGATCCGTTCGACCCGGAGAAAAAACGCAAGCCCACCATGCTGGTGACCGATTTGACGCTGCGTTTCGACCCGGAATTTGAAAAGATCTCGCGTCGTTTCCTCAACGATCCGCAAGCGTTTAATGAAGCCTTTGCCCGCGCATGGTTTAAACTGACCCACCGCGATATGGGGCCAAAATCACGCTACATCGGCCCGGAAGTGCCAAACGAAGATCTGATTTGGCAGGATCCGCTGCCAGCGGCAGTTCATCAGCCGAACGGTGCGGATATCGCTAACCTGAAAGCGGCGATTGCCGAATCCGGCTTATCGGTGAGCGAACTGATTTCGGTCGCATGGGCGTCTGCCTCCACCTTCCGTGGCGGCGATAAACGCGGCGGTGCGAACGGCGCGCGCCTGGCGCTGACGCCGCAGAACGGCTGGGAAGTGAACGCCATCGCTGCGAAGGCCCTGCCCGCGTTGCAAAGCATTCAGAAAACGCTGGCGAAAGCCTCGCTGGCAGATGTGATTGTGCTGGCGGGCGTGGTTGGCGTTGAAAAAGCCGCGGCAGCAGCCGGTGTGCAGGTCAATGTGCCGTTTACGCCGGGACGTGTCGATGCGCGTCAGGATCAAACGGATGTGGACGCTTTCGCACTGATGGAGCCGCTGGCCGATGGTTTCCGCAACTATCGCCGCGTATGGGATGGCATCAGCACCGAAACGTTGCTGATTGATAAAGCGCAACAACTGACGCTCACCGCCCCGGAAATGACCGTGCTGGTTGGCGGCCTGCGCGTGCTGGGTGCCAACTATGACGGCAGCAAGCACGGCGTCTTTACCGACCAGCCGGGTGTGCTGAGCACCGATTTCTTCGTTAACCTGCTGGATATGCGCACCGCATGGAAAGCCGCCGACGAGAAATCAGAACTGTTTGAAGGTCGCGATCGCAAAAGCGGTGAAGTGAAATACACTGCCACGCGCGCCGATCTGGTGTTTGGCTCCAACTCGGTGCTGCGCGCGCTGGCCGAAGTTTATGCCAGCGCCGACGGCAAGCAGAAATTCGTCACCGACTTCGTTGCCGCGTGGACAAAAGTGATGAACCTCGATCGCTTCGACCTGCTGTAATCTCACGCTTTATCCTCAAGCCTGCGACCTGTCGCAGGCTTTTTTATGCCGCGCGTTCGGGAATACGCGCAATCACCTTAATTTCGAAATCAAAACCCGCCAGCCAGTTCACGCCCACGGCTGTCCAGTTGGGATACGGTGGCTGTGGGAAAATCGCCTGTTTGACCTCCATGATGGTGGCGAACTGGTTTTCCGGATCCGTATGAAAGGTGGTGACATCAACCAGATCATCAAAAGTACACCCCGCCGCCGCCAGCGTGGCCTGCAGATTGTCGAACGCGAGGCGCACCTGGGCGGCGAAATCGGGCTCCGGGCTGCCATCGGCGCGGCTGCCAACCTGGCCGGAAACAAACAGCAGATCGCCGGAGCGTATTGCGGCGGAGTAACCATGTTGTTCATACAACGCATGGCGATGAGCGGGAAAAACGGGTTCGCGAGGGATCATAGGGTTACCTTTTATGGCTGGATTTAAGATACACTTCGTATATGAAGTTAATCCACATACACAGCGTATGTCAATTCACATACGCGATGTATTTAAAATGGAGTCAGTATGGTCGTTAAACGTCGCGCGCAAACCATGGAAGAGAACCGCGCCAAACTTATCGCCGCTGCCCGCAAGGCGTTTGCCGAAAAAGGCTTTACGGCGGCATCGATGGATGAACTGACCGCCAGTGTCGGCTTAACGCGCGGGGCGCTGTACCACAACTTTGGCGATAAACAGGGCTTACTTGCCGCCGTGGTGGCGCAGGTCGATGGCGAAATGGCGCAGCGCGCGAAGATGCAGGCGCACGCCACCGATAATGCCTGGGATGCGCTGCTGGCTGAAGGTGTCGCCTATATCGAGATGGCGCTCGATCCTGAAATCCAGCGCATTGTGTTGCTCGATGGCCCGGCGTTTCTTGGCGATCCTTCGCGCTGGCCAAGCCAGAATGCCTGTCTACAGGCCACCCGTATTGCGGTAGCTGACATGGTGGCAAACGGCGAGATGAAAGAGGTGGATGTGGAATCCGCCGCGCGTTTACTCAATGGCGCAGCGTTGAATGCCGCGTTATGGGTTGCCGCCAGTAATAACCCGCAACAGACGCTGCCCAAAGTGATTGACGCGTTTAGCTTGCTGGCGAATGGGCTGCGCGCAGAGAAAAAAAACCCGGCATAATGCCGGGAATAATTGGTAGATAACGAGTTTGAGCGCGGCGGCAAAGTGCGCCGCCGCGAAATCAGGGTAACAACAAATGAAGCCGCAAGCCGGAGAAAACAGAGTCAGTGGCAGGGCTCGCGGCTATTAAAAGGGATAAATATAACGCGGAGATGACATAGCGTCGGTTGCGAATAATCCGCCCGTCGCCTGCACTCCTGAGCCACTGGTGAAGTATGCGTATGCTACCCGAGTGTGTTCAACCTGAAGCGGCTTCTTTCTCCAGCCTGAGCACAAAATGGTTATCGTGACGGGCAATCTTCGCCCCGCTGTTGCCGTAATTTGCCGAGAGCATAAAAAAAGTATCCGCATCGACATCAAATGCCAGCTCGACTTGCTGGTGCTTTCCTGAGCTAATCATTTGATACGCCTGCTTTAAATTATAAGCTTTTGCTATAGCCATGGATAAGTCTCCGCGCATGCTGTTGCTTACTGTAAATCTCGCCTTTACTTTATAGCCTGTTTTGCCGAACTAACCCGCAATTTTTCCACTGAAAATGCGAAAAACCCAGCTGTTATAAAGCAACGTTACTGGCACCAGTAACGCAAACGTCAGCAGCAGAAATCGTTGCGTGGCCGGTGGTGCGGCGGTCTGCGTAATGCTGAGAACAGCCGGCACTATCCACGGAAAAAGCGTAAACACCAGCGCACAAAAAGCACAACTGACCATCACTAACACGCCGGCAAGGGGTAAAAAAGGCCTACGCAAAATCAGACCAACCCCAAACAACATCACCGCCAGTACACCCACCAGTAACAGCGGTAACCAAAGCCAGATATTAAACAGATGCTGACGCCAGGTTTCATGCAGTTGCGTAGTCCACGCCAACAAATCCGCCAGCAGTAATCCGGTGACGATGGCGAGCCACGGCATCACCCGCCTTCCCCACGTTTCCAGCTCGCCGGTGCAGCGCCAGATTATCCACCCGGCTCCCATCAGGCTATATCCACACACCAGCGCCAGGCCGCAATAGAGCGGAAAAGGACGCAGCCACTCAAAGCCGTTGCCGGTAAACTGGCGCCCATCGGTGGCAATCCCCTGTAGCAGCGCCCCCACAATAATCCCCTGCGCCAGCGCTGCCAACAGCGAACCAGCCACCAGCATCAGGTCAAACAGCCGTGGCGCATAGTGGCGATACTCAATTGCCATGCCGCGCATCACCAGCGCCAGCAACATCACAAACACCGGGATATAGAGTGCGCTGAGGATGATGCCGTACGCCAGCGGGAATAGTCCCAGCAAGCCGCCCGCCGTGAGCACCAGCCAGGTTTCATTGCCATCCCAGACCGGCAATAAAGAGAGATTGATAACATGGCGCGACTCCGGGCTGCGCTGAAATGCGCACAGGATGCCGGTGCCCAAATCTGTGCCATCAAGCAGAACATAGATCAGCAAACTGAGCGCCAGTGCAGCGGCAGAAAGTGCATCAAGCCAGGGCAAACGTAAAATATCCGGCATATTACGTCCCCTTCCCGGTGCGTTCGGCAACCTCGGGCATGGCACTCTCTTCATGCCTGACGGGTAAGCGCGACATCAGCTTAAGCAAAAATCCCAGCCCCAACGCAAAGAGCGCAATATAAACCGCCACGGTTACCAGCAATGAGCCCAGAACCAGTTCCGCTGAAACTGGCGCAACGCTGTGCGATGTACGCAGCAAGCCGTAGACCGTCCACGGCTGACGCCCCGCCTCCGTAACCAGCCAGCCCGCGAGCATGGCGATAAATCCGGCGGGTGCCAGCAGCACCATCACACGTTGTAACCAGTGTGCGTGCCACAAACGCCCCCGCAGGCGCACCACCAGCCCGGCAATGCCCGCTGCCGCCATGGCGATGCCAAGCCCGACCATCACGCGAAACGACCAGAACACCACCGGCACCCACGGCAACGCTTCCGCCGGGTACTGGTTGAGTGTATGAATGCGCCCTTCAAGATTGTGGCGCAAGTAGAGCGAACCGATATCGGGAATGGCGACTTCATATAAGTTGCGCCGCTGTTGCATGTCCGGCAGCGCAAACAATCGCAGCGGCTCGCCTTCGCCCGGCGGCGGCGGATCCCACGCACCTTCCATCGCTGCCAGTTTTATCGGCTGATGGTCGCGCGTGTTTTCGCCATGCAGATCGCCAAGCACGATCTGTACCGGTGCCATTATCACCAGCATCCACAGGCCCAGTGAAAACATCTGCCGCGCCGCCGGATGTCGAGCCTCGCGCAGCAGATGCCACGCCCCGCACGCCGCCACCAGGCACGCCGTGCCTAACATTGCCGCCACCACCATATGCGCCATGCGCCAGGGAAATGACGGGTTAATAATCGCCGCCCACCAGTCGACCGGCACAAAGCGCCCATCGGCCGCCACGGCGAAGCCATCCGGCGTCTGCATCCATGAGTTGGCCGCAACGATCCAAAACGCGCTGAACAGCGAACCAAGTGCCACAATGCAGGTCGCCATAAAATGCACCCACGGCCGGACTTTACCCATGCCGAAAAGCACCACGCCCATAAATCCCGCTTCAAGAAAGAATGCGACCAGCACTTCCATGTACATCATCGGGCCGAGCACTGCCCCCGCGCGGCTGGCCAGCCCACTCCAGTTCGTCCCGAAAGCAAACTCCATCACCACGCCGGTGACCACGCCCACCGCCACGTTAAGGGCAAAAATTTTGCTCCAGTAGCGCCATAGCGACAGCCAGTGCGTCTGCTTGCGCCAGAGCCACATCGCCTCAAGGAACATCAAAAAATGCGCCAGACCAATGGAAAAGGCCGCCAGCACAATATGAAAGCCGATAGTAAAAGCAAACTGGCCGCGCGCCAGCAACAGGGCGGTTTCCCCGTTCATTATGCGTCGCTGGGTTTACCGGTCCACGCGGAGATCGGCTTATCAACTGGTTGCTCCATGCGCCGCGCGAAGGCTTTCATCCCACTGAGCAGAGGTTGCAGGGCATGCCACAGATCCTCGTCCTGTAGCATCTTCCACGCGCCCTGCAGACCAGGCGCATTATGCTCGCCCGCCCCGGCAGGCTGACTTAGCGCATCGGCCATATCGCGCAGGCCGAAGGCCAGTTTATACATTTTCTCTGGCGGAATGCTGGAGAGCGCGAGCAGCAGCACCGAGATATTCTGTATCGCATTGAGCGTGCCTTCGCGCTGTAAACCCTTTACTAAAACCTGGGCGATGTCCTGATTGGCACCCACCAAATCATTCGCCAGGCGCAGCACACCATGCTGATGCAGCGACTCCAGCAGCCGCGCCAGTTCTTCATGGGCGTCGGGGCCAATTTTTGCCGGTTCCGGCTGATAATCAATCGCTTTTGCCATCAGAATTTCTCCGGGTGAGGTTCGGTTGCTGGCGGTTCGCGGTAATCGGCGCGCCGCCATTTCTCTTCCACTGGCACCTTGTCAATCGGGGTACGTTTACCGTGGCGGAAATTGTGCTTCGGTAGCGGGTCGGGCAGCGGCGGGCGATCCAGCGTTTCCAGTCGCACGGCTAGCTCTTTATAGGCGGGTGTATTGACAGACGGATCGTGGTGTTCGCCAGTGAGTTTGTTAATGCCATCTTTGCCCTGATGAATGGAGATGAACAGCACCTTTCCCTGAACGCGATCGGTCACCACCACCGGCACCTCAACTTCACCGCGCCGGGAGATAAGTTTTACCCAGTCGCCTTCCTGCAAGCTGCGCGCGCTCGCCAGTTGCGGGCTGATTTCCACAAACCAGTCAGGCGAAAGGCTGGTTGTGCGCCCGCCCTGCCCGCTCTGGTTGGTGGACTGGAAATGCTCCAGCATCCGGCCATTGTTGAGCAATAAGTCATATTCGGCATCCGCTTCTTCGGCGGGCGGTTGCCAGCTCAGCGGATAAAGCGTGGCGCGCCCGTCAGGGGATTTAAAGCGCTCGGTATAAAGCAGCGGCGTGCTGCTGCCATCGGCGTTGATCGGCCAGATTTGCGATTTCCAGCCCTCAAGACGTGAATAGCTCACTCCGGCAAAGATTTCGGCAATACCCGCCACTTCCGCCATGATCTCTTGCGGATGCTGATAGCCCCAGTCATGGCCCATACATGCCGCCAGTTGCGTGAGGATCCACCAGTCCGGGCGGCTGTCGCCAAGCGGCTCCATAACCGGGTAGAAACGCTGAATTCGCCGCTCGGTGTTCACAAATGAACCCTCTTTTTCCACGCTCGGGCAGCCGGGCAACACCACATCGGCAAACTGCGCCGTACGGCTAAGAAACAGATCCTGCACCACCAGAAAATCGAGGTTGGTAAAGCCCTGATGGACATTTTCCGCATCCGCATCGGAAAAGGCGGTTTCTTCGCCAATGACGTACATGGCGCGGATCACCTCCTTGCGCGCCAGTTCGACCATCATAAAGTTATCCTGGCCGACCTTGAGCGACAGGCGTTCAGCCGGTACGCCCCAGGCGTTGGCCCACTTTTCGCGGATCTGCGGATCGCTGACCGATTCGTAGCCAGGGTAGAAGTTTTTCAGGCAGCCAAAGTCGCTGGCACCCTGCACATTGTTATGCCCGCGCATCGGGTAGCCGCCGGTACCGGGTCGGCCATAGTTGCCGGTCACCAGTAGCAGGTTTGATAACGCGGTGCTGGTGTCCGCGCCGTGGCTGTGCTGCGTGATACCCATCGCCCACATAATGCAGACACTGCCCGCCTTGCCAATCAGCTCTGCCGCTTCGCGCAGTGTCTCTTCCTGAATACCGGTGATTTGCGCGGCGTAATCCAGCGTAAACGGGGTTAGCGACTGGCGATAGGCGTCAACCTGGTTGACACGTTCCGCGAGGAAGCCTGCATCTTCATAACCGTGGTCAAACATATAACGCGCCATCGCCGATGCCCAAACCAGATCGCTGCCGGGATGGATGCGTAAATGCAGGTCGGCGCGCTCCGCCATTTCATGGCGTCTTGGGTCGACCACCAGCCATTTTTGCCCATGATGTTTTTTTGCTGCTTTCAGGCGTGAGGCGATCACCGGATGGTTTTCCGCCGTGTTGCTGCCGACGATAATCATCAGTTCGGCCTGTTGTAGATCGTCAATCGTCCCGGCATCGCCGCCATAACCCACCGTGCGAAACAGCCCTTCCGTGGCCGGGTTCTGGCAATAGCGTGATGAGTTATCCACGCTGTTGGTGCCAATAATTGCGCGGGCAATTTTCTGCGTCAGATACGCTTCCTCATTGCTGCCTTTGCTGGAACCAATAAAACCAATACTGTCCGGTCCGTACTGGTCACGGGTCTGTAATAAGCGGCTGGCGACAAGGGTTAACGCTTCCTCCCAGCTTGCCGGGCGAAAACGGTCATTTTCGCGGATAAGCGGCGTAGTCAGGCGCTGCGGGCTGTTAATGAAATCCCATGCGAATTTGCCTTTAACACAGGTGGAGATGCCATTTACCGGCGCATCAACCACCGGCTGCACTTTCAGAAGCTGGCGGTCGCGGGTCCACATTTCAAAGCTGCATCCTACGCCGCAATAAGTGCAGACGGTTTTGGTGCGTTTGATCTCCTGCTGGCGTAACGCGGTATCCATCACCGAAATACCGGAAATAATTTCGGCGCCGGTGGAATTTTCCAGCACTTTAATCACATCTATCAGCGGGCGTTTGAGCGACTGGCGCATCGAGGTGAAGGGTCCGGCATCCGGCTGCATGCTTTTTTCCAGCACTTTAATCACATCTATCAGCGGGCGTTTGAGCGACTGGCGCATCGAGGTGAAGGGTCCGGCATCCGGCTGCATGCTTTTTTCCAGCAGCGCATTGCACGGGCAGACCGTCACGCAATGCCCGCAGCTAACGCAGCTCGAACCGGCAATCTGATTACCGCCGTCCCACAGCACGCGCGGGTGTTCCATGGTGTAATCAATGCTCAGCGTTTCGTTGACTTCCACGTTCTGACAGGCGTCCACGCAGCGACCACATAATATGCATTGATCCGGATCGTAGGTGTAAAACGCGTTGGAGTGATCTTTAACATAAGGCTTGCGCGTATACGGGTAGCGCTGAATGGGAATGTGCATATCCACCATAGTGTTATGCAAGGTACAGTCGCCGGTGTTGTGTTCGCACACGGTGCAATAAAGTTCATGTTTAGCCAGCAGACGATCCATGCCCTCTTCGCGCGCCGCGCGCGCCTGGGTGTCCAGCGAGTTAATTACCAGCCCGTCATGGCTTCGCAGCGTACAGCCGCGCACCAGCTTCCCCTCTTGTTCGACCCAGCACACATCGCAGGTTTGTAACGGATCGAGCGCCGGGTGGTAGCAAACATGGGGCAGCGTGATATTGCAGGTTTCAAGAAAATCGATCAGCGGGACATTTTCCGGGCCAACCAGCGCCCTACCGTCGTACAGGACGGTACATTTTTGCAGGCTCATCTTGCTTCCTCACCAAAAAAAGCTGTACGCGCACTCCCCGGTTCGACAGTTCAGTGAACTTGCAGAAAGTCGTTCCTGTTCAGGGTGACGTATCGGTTATGAGGTTTAAAAGTAGTTGCCGCCTGAGCTACGAGCCAAACGGCAAGATACATTCTGCATCCCTGTTTAAGACTTCTCTTAAAACCATAAGCAATAATGATGATTACCAAAATCAAAATGTAAATTTATGTCAATAAATGCCATTTTCATGCCAATAATTAGATGAAAAAAGGTAGGTAATAACGGACGGTAATATTCGTTTTCTATCCACTTTATGCTAAGTCACTTATTTTAAAGATACATCCCCAATACCGCTTTGTTTAAATAACCAGCAACTACACCTAACGGAGTATTTTTTAACGTAGGAATTTTCACGTTTGACTATTTCCCCACAGCGACTAACTTTAATCCCTGAACGCAGTGAACATGGTTTCGAATATTCATGTTCATATATTTAACAACGAAACGGGAGAAATATTATGGCTGAACATCGTGGCGGCTCAGGTAATTTCGCCGAAGATCGTGAAAAAGCGTCCGAAGCGGGCCGCAAAGGCGGTCAACACAGCGGTGGTAATTTCAAAAATGATCCACAGCGCGCTTCCGAAGCAGGTAAAAAAGGCGGCCAGAATAGCCACAGCGGTGGCCGTAAATCAGGAGATTAATTTCTGATTTAATTTTTTACCGCATCAATATATTTATTTTCTTACTGGCGAGCCGGCAACGGCTCGCTATTTTTAACCCTGAAATTAAAGGTCTTTAATTATGCAGATTAATACGCTAAACGATTTATTTATTCATGGCTTGTCGGACATTTACAGCGCAGAAAAACAACTTGCCCGCGCGTTAGCCAAACTGGCACGCGAAGCCTCTACCACCGAGCTGGTGCAAGCCTTCAAACAACATATGGAAGAGACGCAAGGCCAGATAGAGCGCATCGATCAGCTACTTGAAGCCGAAAGCGGCCTGAAGTTAAAACGCATGAAGTGCCATGCAATGGAAGGTCTGGTAGAGGAAGCAGACGAAGTGATTGAAAGCACCGAAAAAGGTACCATTCGTGACGCTGCTTTAATTGCCGCTGCGCAAAAAGTTGAACATTATGAAATTGCCTCTTACGGTACGCTTTGCACCCTTGCCGACCAATTAGGCTATAAAAAAGCGAAAACACTTCTGGCGCAAACGCTGGAAGAGGAAAAAACCACCGACAATCTGCTGACTAAAATTGCGACCAGCAAAATTAATTCCAAAGCGGAAGTAGAATAAACGTCATTGAGTTAATTCCACCTGAGGTAAACGTATGACACGCGAAGAGAATTATCACGACTGGCTACGTGACGCACATGGGATGGAAAAACAGGCAGAATCGATGCTGGAGGCAATGGCTAAACGCATCGACAATTATCCTGTATTGAAAAGTAAAATTGAAAGTCATTTAGCTGAAACCCGTGAACAAATAGTGTTACTTGAAGGGCTTATTGATCAATGCGGAATATCGCGATCGGTCCTGAAAGATACCATAGGTAAAATGGCGGCGATGGGTCAGGCCGTTGGCGGTGTCTTTAATTCCGACGAGGTGGTTAAAGGCGCAATAGGTGGCTATGTCTTTGAGCAATTTGAAATTGCGTGCTACACCTCATTGATTAGAACGGCTGAAGAATTGGGCGATGTTAACGGCGTGCAGGTGCTGCAAAAAATTGTGGCGCAAGAGATTGAAATGGCGGAGTGGATGCTCCAGCACGTTCCGGAAGTGACAACTCAATTCCTTGATCGCTCCAGCGCGCCCGGCGTTGAAGCGAAAAAATAACCTGCGTTTATTGTTAATGGAGAGACGACGATGCTGCCAAAGCTGAAACGCGTAAGGAATGTGTTAATGAACAACCGTGCCAGTGATGATCTGGGCTGGCAAGTGTTGAGTGAGTTCGAACGCGCCCGGGAGCAAAAACCCTTTGTTGCCGGGCAACCCGCCAGCAACCATGACGAGGCTGAACTGCCAAAACCCGATCTTTCTCTTGATCCCGTACAGGAATATCTGGTCACGACGATGGCTAACCGTAAACAGGCCAGCAAGTAACGCCCCCGACCGCGTTATTCCCTCCCCCTTTGTGTCTTGTTAGATTTGCCCGGAGCGGAGGCTCCGGGTTTTTTATTGCCCTGTCATCCGCCTGCCCCCGAACTCGCTTGACTTAAAATGTAATTAGCGTACGTTTCAGGACATGAAAACATTCCTGATTATTGTTCCTGATGGCGGCATGCTGTTCGAAGCCGCCGGGATAGCCGACATTCTGATGCAGGCCAACCAGTTGCACCCGGATGATACCGCCCAGCCACGCTATCGCGTTGCTGTTGCCACCACCCAGCCACA
The DNA here is from genome assembly GCF_000300455.3 of Kosakonia sacchari SP1. NCBI lineage: Bacteria > Pseudomonadati > Pseudomonadota > Gammaproteobacteria > Enterobacterales > Enterobacteriaceae > Kosakonia > Kosakonia sacchari. The sequence goes on along the minus strand of NZ_CP007215.2, from coordinate 2,097,385 downwards.
CCAGGTGATCCACGGCCAGTCCGGGCTGAATCTGCTGGCGGATCATCGCCTGCCGGAAATCGATCCGCGCCAGCCGTGGGACACCATCATGATAACCGGTCGCGGTACTGATGCCGAAGAGGGTACGGCGGTTGTGGACTGGCTGCGCCTTGCTGCGCCGCACGCACGCCGTGTGGTTTCTATTTGCGGCGGCGCGATGCTGCTGGCACAAAGTGGGTTGCTCAACGGGCGGCGTGCAACCACCCACTGGCGGTTACTGGAAACCATGCAGAAAGAGTACCCCGCTATCACCGTTGAAGGCGGCCCGCTCTATATTCAGGACGGGCCAGTCTGGACTTCCGGCGGCGTCAGTTCCGGCTTCGATCTCACGCTGGCGCTGGTCGAAGATGATTACGGCTTCTCGCTGGCGCTGGATATCGCGCAGAATATGGTGATGTACCTGCGCCGTCCCGGCGGGCAGTTGCAGTTCAGCCGCTATCAATTACAACAGGCCAGCGGCGTCGGGCCAATCAGCGAACTGCAAAACTGGATCCTTGCCAACCTGGCTGAGGATTTATCCGTTGAGCGATTGGCGGAACAGGTTGCGATGAGCCCACGCAACTTCACCCGCGTCTTCACCCGTGAAAGCGGCGTTTCTCCCGCGCGCTATGTAGCCGAAGCGCGTCTTGCCGCCGCCCGCAACCGACTGGAACAAACCAGTGAAACCCTGGAGCAGATCGCCGCCGCCACCGGTTTTGGCAGCAGCATCAATCTGCGGCGCATTTTCGAACGCCAGTTACACCTCACACCGGGCGATTACCGCCAGCGCTTCCACTGCCGCAAATTGGCGTAAAGTGATCCTTTTTTGTCGTTTACGCCAAACCGTGACCGGCCTACAGTAACTGCAGTTAGTTACCGCACAGGAAGGAGTCAATTATGGTTAAGGTCGGCATTAATGGTTTTGGCAGAATTGGACGCAACGTGTTACGCGCGGCGCTGGGAAACGCAGAGATTCAGATTGTGGCGATTAACGATCTGACAGACAGCAAAACCCTCGCTCATCTGCTGAAACATGATTCTCTGCTCGGCACCCTGCCCGTTCCGGTAGAAGCGGGTGAAGGCCAGTTGTTCGTCGATGGCAACGCGGTGCGTGTGTTCAGCGAACGCGATCCGGGCAACATTCCATGGCGCGATGTTGGCGTGGAAGTGGTGATTGAAGCCACCGGTTTCTTCACCGAACGCGACAAAGCCGAAGTACATATCAGCCGCGGCGGCGCAAAACGGGTGATCATCTCCGCGCCCGGTAAAAATGATGATTTAACCATTGTACTGGGCGTAAACGATAGCCAGTACGATCCCAAACGCCATTTTGTGGTCAGCAACGGCAGTTGCACCACCAACGGCCTGGCGCCTGCCGCGCAGGTGTTGCATCAACGTTTTGGTATCGAACATGGCCTGATGAACACCACCCACGCCTATACCAACAGCCAGGCGCTGCACGACCAGCCGGAGAAAGATCTGCGCGGCGCGCGTGCTGCGGCGCTGTCGATTGTGCCTTACTCAAGCGGTGCGGCAAAAGCGCTCGGCAAAGTGATCCCGGAACTCGACGGGCGACTGACAGGTTACTCACTGCGCGTGCCGGTTCCGGTGGTGTCAATTGTTGACCTGACGGTCACGCTGAAACGTGATGTCACGGTTGACGAGGTGAATGCCGCGTTCCGCGAAGCGGCAGAGGCGGGTCCGTTGAAAGGCATTCTCGGTTACAGTGACGAACCGCTGGTTTCCAGCGATTACCAGGGCGATCCGCGCTCGTCAATCATTGATGGATTATCAACCCTGGTGATTGGCGGCAATCTGGTGAAAATCCTCGCCTGGTATGATAACGAATGGGGCTTCTCGAATCGTTTGGTTGAGCTGGCAAGCCTGATAGCCAAACGCGGTTTGTAACGGCGATACTTCCGCCTTTCACACTATGACGACGCCTCAGGGCGTCGTTTTTTGTTCTGTCTCGGCCAACGCGGCAGCCAGTTGCGCGCGGCGGCGCTCAAGGGTGGCGATTTGCGCCTCAATCGTCGCCAGCCGTTCACGCTGCAACGCGCGCGTTTGCGGGCACATCGTCGCCCCCTCTTCATTGCGCATGCAGGCAGGAAAAGCGGCAATTTCAGCAATGCTAAAACCCGTGGCGATTAACTGCTGGATTTGCCTCACCTGCCCGAGCGCCTGCGGCGGAAAGTAGCGATAACCGTTGCAGGCACGCGTGCTGCACAGCAGACCGTGGCGATCATAATGGCGGATTGATCGCACGCTGATGCCCGTTTGTCGGGCGAGTTCGCCAATTGAAAACATTCTCTTTCTCCCGGTAAATGGCTTGACTCTGACACCAGTGTCAGGGTTGAGGATAGCCGCGAACATTCATCTGGAGGAACATTTTATGCTGTTATCCCCTGGCCGTTATCTCGCTATTTTGTTATTCAGCTTTTCCGCCTCGCTGTTTGCCAGCGACAAGCAGTACACCGTGACCTCGGCGGACGGTGTTGAACTGGCGGTACAAGAGTCCGGCTCGCCGCAAGGCAAACCGATTATTTTTATTCACGGCTTATTAGGCAGCCACCTGAACTGGGAAAAACAGCGTCAGGATCCGGCGTTGCAACGTTTTCGGTTAATCAGTTTTGATATGCGCGGCCATGGTCTGTCGTCAAAACCGACGCAGGCAGAGTCCTACCGCGAGGGAAGCCGCTGGGCGGAGGATGTCGCCGCCGTGATTGCCGCAAGCCATGCAAAAAAACCGCTGCTGGTCGGCTGGTCGCTGGGTGGCGCGGTGATCAGCCATTATCTGGCAAACGTCGGTGATAAAGCTCTTTCCGGCGCGCTATATGTCGATGCGGTGGTAGAGTTAACGCCCGATCAGATCCCGGCGCACCCGCAAGTCTATCAGGCGATGACCTCGGCGGATTTAGCCACCCACCTGGATGGTGAGCGCGAGTTTCTGCAGCTCTGCTTTTATCAGCAGCCTGACGCGATCACCTTTGCGCGCCTGCAAGCCAATGCGGCGATGGCCTCCTGGGAGATGCAACGCGCCGTGCCGTCGATGAAAGTTGCGCTTGAGCAAGGGCTGGGAAAAGCGACAATCCCGGTACGCTTTATCTACGGCAAACACGATCGGCTGGTAAATCCGCAGTCGTCGCTGGCGCGGGCCAGAAGCGTGAATCCCCGGATTAGCGCGGTGTGGTTTGACCATTCGGGGCACGCCCCGTTCCTTGAAGAGCCAACCCGTTTTAACCAGCAGCTGGCAGATTTCGCGGATTCTCTGCACTGAAATACAAAACGGGGCATCACTGCCCCGTTTTACTGGGTTACTTCGACATATCAACCACGATCCTGCCAGTGATTTTCCCGGCGCGCATCCGCTCAAAGATACTGTTGATATTCTCCAGCGGCTCCACGGCAATTTCCGCATGCACTTTGTTGCGCCCGGCGAAATCCAGCGCTTCCTGCAGATCTTTACGCGTGCCGACAATCGAACCGCGCACCGTGGTGCCGTCGAGCACCATGTCAAAAATCGACAGGTCGAATTTCCCCGGTGGCAAGCCGTTGAGTACCATGGTGCCGCCACGGCGCATCATGGTGGTTGCCTGCTCAAAGGCTTTTGGCGATACCGCTGTCACCAGTACGCCGTGCGCACCGCCAAATTCGCTATGGAAACGCGTTCCCGGATCTTCCTGGCGCGCATTGACCACCACCGAGGCACCGAGACGGCGGGCAAACGCCAGTTTGTCATCATCAATATCGACCGCCGCCACGTTCATGCCCATCGCCACCGCGTACTGGATCGCCAGGTGTCCCAGACCGCCAATACCCGACACCACCACCCACTCTCCGGCGCGCGCTTCGGTCATTTTCAGCCCTTTATAGACCGTCACCCCGGCGCAGAGGATCGGCGCGATACTCTGAAAATCGACGTTATCCGGCAAAATCCCGACGTAGCTGGCATCGGCCAGGCAATATTCGGCAAACGTACCGTTTACCGAATAGCCGGAGTTTTGCTGCGAATGGCACAGGGTTTCCCAGCCGCCAAGGCAGTGTTCACAGTGACCACACGTCGAGTAGAGCCACGGTACACCGACACGATCGCCTTCTTTCACATGCTTCACGCCCGGCCCGACTGCCACCACATGACCGACACCTTCGTGGCCGGGTATAAACGGCGGGTTCGGTTTGATTGGCCAGTCGCCATCGGCGGCGTGTAAATCCGTGTGACACACGCCGGTCGCTTCAATTTTGACGAGGATCTTGCCCGGTTCAACAGCCGGCACCATCACCTCTTCAATTACCAGCGGCTGACCAAAGGCTTTCACCACTGCGGCTTTCATGGTTTTCAGTTGCATCTTATCGCCTCATCCTGATGTAGATAATTAATACAGCCCCAGCGGCGAACCGCTGTAACTCACCAGCAGGTTTTTGATCTGCTGATAGTGGCTCAGCGCCAGTTTGTGGGTTTCACGCCCGACGCCCGAGTTTTTGTAACCGCCAAACGCCGCATGTGCCGGGTAGAGGTGGTAACAGTTTGTCCACACGCGACCCGCTTTAATGCCGCGCCCCATGCGCCATGCGCGATTGATATCCAGCGTCCACACCCCGGCGCCGAGGCCAAACTCGGTGTCATTGGCGATACGCAGCGCTTCGGCTTCATCTTTAAACGTGGTGATGCCCAGCACCGGCCCAAAAATCTCTTCCTGGAAGCAGCGCATCCCGTTATGGCCTTTAATCAATGTCGGCTGGATATAGAAACCGTTTTGCAGCCCGTCGCCGTGTTCCACGTGAGCGCCGCCGGTAATGATTTCGCCGCCCTCGTCGCGGGCAATCGAGATGTAAGAGAGGATCTTGTCGTACTGCTCTTGTGACGCCTGCGCGCCAATCATGGTGTCGGTGTCAAACGGGTCGCCTTTGCGGATATTTTCCATGCGGGCGATGACTTTTTCGACAAACTGCGGGTAGATCGACTCCTGCACCAGCACGCGCGACGGGCAGGTACAAACTTCGCCCTGGTTGAAGAATCCGAGCACCACGCCTTCCACCGCTTTATCAATAAAGCCTTCATCACCGTTCATCACATCTTCAAAGTAGATATTCGGTGATTTCCCGCCGAGCTCGACGGTGCTGGGGATGATGTTTTCCGCTGCGCACGAAAGGATGTGGCGGCCAATCGGCGTGGAGCCGGTAAAGGCGATTTTTTCGATGCGTTTGCTGCGCGCCAGCGGTTCACCGGCTTCCGTACCAAAGCCGTGCACCACATTCAGCACCCCTTTTGGCAACAAATCGCCAATCAGTTCCATCAACACGCAGATGCCAAGCGGCGTCTGTTCAGCCGGTTTCAGCACCACGCAGTTGCCCGCCGCCAGCGCCGGTGCCAGTTTCCATGCCGCCATCAGCAGCGGGAAGTTCCACGGAATGATCTGCCCGACCACGCCCAGCGGTTCATAGATGTGGTAGGCAACCGTATTGCTGTCGATCTCTGCCGCTGTCCCTTCCTGCGCGCGGATACAACCGGCGAAATAACGGAAGTGATCCACGGCCAGTGGTAAGTCCGCTCCCATGGTTTCGCGGATCGGTTTTCCGTTATCCCAGGTTTCTGTTAATGCCAGCGCTTCCAGGTTGGCTTCAATGCGATCGGCAATAGCCAGCAGCACATTGGCGCGATCCTGCACGCTGGTTTTTCCCCAGGCATCGGCGGCAGCATGCGCTGCGTCGAGAGCCTTCTCAATATCCGCCGCGTCTGAGCGCGGGAATTCGGCAATCACCTGTCCGGTGACCGGCGAGGTATTGGTAAACCAACGCCCTTCCACCGGGTCAACAAATTCACCGCCAATATAGTTGCCATAACGCTGTTTAAAAGAGACTTTCGCGCCATCAAGGCCAGGGTGGACATATTTCATAAGATGTTCCTCTTTTATTATCGGTACAGGTGAGGCGTCACGCATCGTGGCGGACACAGAGACATAAGCAGTTCTTATGCCAGGTCGTAAAAAACGATCCGTTGCAGGTATGTTTATGTTGATAAAACAAGGGAATAACTGAAAGTCAGGCTTTTGCCGGAATGAAATGACACAAAAAAGCGCGGAACAGGGTGTGGGAAGTGTGTCGCACGTCGCTACATACGGGACACTGTTATGCTACACAACTGTAACATCTCATTTAACGGAGAGTCACATGCCGCCACGCGCCTTGTCCCTCGCTCCTGCCGGGTTGCCCTGCCTGCTTGAAAACTCCTGGCAGCGTAGTCTCAGCTACGGGTTGACCCGCGATGATGACGCCCAGCCCTGGGTGGCGACATCCATGCTGAAAGACGCCCGTGCGGAAAATGGTTGGGTCAACCATCTGGCCGCCCCGCTACTGGCGCGGCTGCGCCCGGAGCTTGCCAGTCATCCGTCGATAATGGTGCTTTCCGACGCAACCGGTCTGGTGCTGGAGACCCACGGCAACCGCGACTTTCTGCAAAAAGCGCAGCGCTATGCGCTGGCACCCGGCAACCTGTGGGGTGAACACGCGCGCGGCACCAACGCGATAGGCACCGCGCTGGCCTTGCAGCGCCATTGTGAAGTCTCCGGTGGCGAACATTATCTCAGCCGCAACGCAGGCTTGTTTTGCTCGGCGTCCCCCGTTTTCCGACCTGACGGGCAAATTGCTGGCGTATTAGATCTCTCGACACCCGCCCAGGCACCGCGCCGCGATGCCGCTGCGCTGATCCGCCGCGCGGTGTGCCAAATAGAGCATGAATGGGCCACCAGCGCGCTCGGTGCCGACCGCTGGCTGCTGAGTCTACATCATGACCCGTCTGTGCTCGGCAGTGCGCAAGAGTTGCTGCTGATTTTCGCCGATCAAACCCTGCTCGGCGCAAACAAGCTGGCGATGGATGAATTTTCGCTGACCCCCCAGCATTTTGGTGAACTCGCTTTGCAAACGCTCTTCCCGGAGGCCAGTTTGCAGGTTGGCGAAACCACCCTCGACGCCAGCAATACCCGGCGCTACTACGCGCGTCAGACGCTTCCTGCACGGCGCTATATTGGGCGCGGCACGGCATTTGCGCAGGATCAGCTGACGAAGGAAAAAGAGAAAGCGCTGCGCATCGTTAATGCCGGGATTGCCTTGTGTGTGACGGGCGAAACCGGCAGCGGGAAAGAGTATCTGGCACGCGAGTTATATGCCCGCAGCCAGTGGCGTACAGGAAATTTCGTCGCCATTAACTGTGCGGCGCTCCCGGAGCATTTAATTGAGTCCGAACTGTTTGGCTATGTCCCCGGCGCGTTTACCGGCGCAAGCCCGAAAGGCTATATCGGTAAGTGCCGGGAAGCCCACGGCGGTGTGCTATTCCTTGATGAAATCGGCGATATGCCGCTGGCGCTGCAAACCCGCCTGCTGCGCGTGTTGCAGGAGAAAAAAGTGACGCCGCTTGGCGCAAACAATGTGTATGACGTCAATTTCACGCTGATTTGCGCTACTCATCAGGATCTCGGTGCTCGGGTGCAGGCCGGAACATTCCGCGAAGATCTGCTGTACCGCATTCAGGAGTTTCATCTGCGCATTCCCCCGTTGCGCGAATGGCAGAATGTTGCTGGGTTTATCCAGAAACTGTGGCAGGAACTGGGTGCAGCCAGCCGTGGACTCACCCTTAGCGCCGAGGTGGTCGCCACGCTGGCAAGTCGCCCGTGGCCGGGCAATGTGCGCCAGTTACTCAGCCAGTTGCGGGTATTGATGGCGCTGGCGGAAGACGGTGATTGCATTACGCTTGCGGATTTACCGGCCGAGATAACAACTCCTCGTCAGCCCGTGGCTGCGGTCACGCCGAAGGATGAGCAGAGCGCGATTGACGAAGCGCAGGGCAATATGAGCCTGGCCGCAAAAAAACTGGGTATCTCGCGCAGCACACTTTATCGGCGGCTGGAGAAAAGGCAAATCAGCAGTTAAATGCGCGACGGGTTAACCGCGGGGTTTTAACCTGGACGGGAATGGTCGCAGACCGAGAGAGAAAAAGGGCGCACCGCGGTGCGCCCTGTTCTTTTTACGGCTTACAGCGCCATATCGTGCTGTGGGGAGGCTTCGCTTTTCGCTTCTGCCGGTTTGTCGGCAGGCGCGTTGCTCTGATCGTTCATCTGAATCACCGGCGGTTTCGTCAGTTGCAGCGTGGCGGCCGTGTCATCCCACACTTTCTGGGTCAGCGCCACATTACCGTTCATCTCCTGGCCGTAGCTCGGAACGATGTCGCGGATTTTGCTCTGCCACTGCGGTGAGTTGAACTGCTCCGGGAACATTTTCTTCAGCACATTCAGAGTGATTGGCGCAGCCGTCGACGCGCCCGGCGATGCGCCAAGCAGCGCAGAGATGGTTTTCTGCTGATCGACCACCACTTCGGTGCCAAGCTTCAGCACCCCACCTTTGTCTTCATCTTTCTTGATGATCTGCACACGCTGGCCGGCCTGGATCAGTTTCCAGTCCTCTTTACGCGCCTGCGGATAGTACTCTTTCAGCGCTTCAAAGCGGTCTTCATCACTCAGCATCACCTGACCAATCAGGTATTTCACCAGGTCGAAGTTGTCGAGCCCTACGTGGGTCATCGGCATAAAATTGCTGGTGGTGGTAGTGCTCAGCAGGTCAAAGAAGGAGCCGTTTTTCAGGAATTTGGTGGAAAACGTCGCGAACGGCCCAAACAGCACCACGCGTTTACCATCAATAAAGCGGGCATCGATATGCGGCACCGACATCGGCGGCGCGCCAACGGACGCCTGACCGTAGACTTTTTGCTGGTGCTGGCTGGTGATCGCCGGGTTTTCCGTCATCAGGAAAGAACCGCCAACCGGGAAGCCCGCGTAGTTATCCGCTTCCGGGATGCCGGTTTTTTGCAGCAGCTTCAGCGCCCCGCCACCGGCACCGATAAAGACATATTTCGCATCAATGGCGTGCTCGTTGCCGCTGTTCACATCTTTAATGGTGACATGCCAGGAGTTGTCAGCATTGCGTTTGAAATCGGTCACTTCGGAAGAGGTTTGCAGCGAGAAGTTGCTGCTTTTTTTCAGACTACCGACCAGCTGACGGGTAATTTCACCGTAGTTAACATCGGTGCCGACCGGCGTCCAGGTCGCAGCGACTTTCTGGTTCGGGTCGCGCCCTTCCATCACCAGCGGCGCCCACTGTTTAATTTGTTGGTGATCGGTGGAGAATTTCATGCCCTGGAATAAGGTCGTTTGCTGCAATGCGGCATAACGTTTTGCCAGATAATCAACATTATCGCCCCAGACGAAACTCATGTGCGGCGTGGAATTAATAAACGCGTGCGGATTATTCAAAATACCGCGCTTCACCTGTGCCGACCAGAACTGGCGGGAAATCATAAACTGCTCATTAATTTCCAGTGCTTTGCTGACATCAATAGAACCATCCGCACGCTGCGGCGTGTAGTTAAGTTCCATATTTGCCGAGTGACCAGTGCCGGCATTATTCCAGCCGTTAGAAGACTCGAGCGCTACGCCATCGAGTTTTTCCACCATCACTTGTTTCCACTCCGGCTGCAGCTCCTGCAGCCAGGTGCCCAGAGAGGCGCTCATGATGCCGCCGCCAATCAGCAGAAAGTCCGTTTTTTGCGTCTCTTCTGCGTACGCGCTGGCCACTGAACTGACGAGTAACGCGACGGCGCTCAGCGAGATAATTGTCTTTTTCATTGCAGGCATAATTATAAGGTTACATAGCAGGTGTGATTTGTGAAAACAGATATTAACGCACTTTTACGTTAATTTAAAATATCATTCACAAATCAGCTCATATCGATAAATATTATTTCGCCGCTTTTTTAAATTAAAAAAAGCAATGGCATATTTTGTGTGGAATTAATATCGGCGGAATTTATTTTAAAGCAGAGAAATATCAAACGACTCCTGGAAAATTAAACGAAAATAAAAAAGCCCGCAAGATGAGTACCTGCGGACTTTTTTGTTATTCAGACATCAGCAAGATGCGTTTTCGCCTCCTGTAAGGCGATTCGCAAATGATCGTTATTCTCGGTTAGCAGATCGCGCGCGCACCAGGCATCCAGGCCGGTCAGCAACATTAAAATAGCCGTGCGACAGTGGTGATCGCAGCTTTCCAGCGCGCTTTTCGCTTGCTCGCGCGAGCACTGCGTAGCCGCCATCACCAGCGTGATTTGCCGCTCTGACCAGTACACATTAGTCGCCTGCACATCCACCCGCAGGTTGCTATAAACACGCCCGGTACGGATAGCAAGACCGGTTGCCAGCATGTTGAGAATCTGCTGCTGGGCAAGGCGCGCTTTCGGTTCGCTAAACCCACTCACCACCTCCGCGCCGCTGTCCGGTGCCAGCACAATATCCGCTAACTGGGCGGCTTCGCTATCGTGGCCGCGACAAACCAGCGCGATACGTGCGCCGAGCGACCAGGCATGGCGCAACGCGCCCCATGTCCACGGCGTTTTACCACTGACCGACAGCGCCACCAGCATGTCGTCATGGCTAAAGTTGATGGCCTGTAAATCGGCGACACCGCGTTCATAATTTGCCGCCGCCGCGTCACGCGCTTGCGCGTTAGCATTGATACCACCTGCCACCACGCCGATGACGCCGTGACGCGTATCCGGGGCAAAACCTTGTGCGGTTTGTATCGCCGCCTGCCCGGACGCGCCCGCGCCAATAATCACCACCCTGCCGGCGCGGTTCAGCGTCGCGCTGGCATTATCCACCAGCCGGGCGATCGCCGGCAAACAGGCGCTTACCGCGTCGGTAACCTGTTTATCTTCCTCATTGATGAGCGTCAGCATATCCAGCGTGGCGAGCCGGTCGATGTCGGTCGTGCGGCGGTTGCGACGTTCCACTAGTGAACCGTTTGGCTTACTGCTCATACCCTGCTCCTTCTGAATGGTTCCACACTCACTATAAGGTTATTTATCTGCCTTACCTGCGAATGGGGTCACGCTTCACGGCTACACCGCGCATTTTGTGCGTCTCACGCCGCTTTAAGATTTTTACGCCTTCGGTGATAATAAATATATTGATGTGAATAATTGGGTTTGGCATGAAAGAGTTAGCGCAGCGGATAAAACCACGCAAACGCCCCATGAAGCTCAGCACCACCGTGACGCTAATGATATGCAGCGTTATCGGTTCGGTGTTGCTGCTGGCCTTTGCCCTGTGGTTCTGGCAAATCAGCAATGCCACGCGTGATGGTGTCAAAGAGACGGCGCTGGCCGTTTCGCGCACGCTGGCTGATTCGCCTGAAATCAAGCGTGGATTATTGTTGCCGCCTGACAGCAACGTGATCCAGCCGCTGACGGAAGCGGTCGCGGCCCGCAACGATCTGCTGTATGCCATTGTCACCAATATGCACGGCATCCGTTATTCGCACCCGAACGCCGGGATCATCGGGCAACACTTTATTGGCGAGGATCTTAACCCGGCGCTGAAAGGCAAAGAGAATGTCGCGGTGAATCGCGGCGTGCTGGCACCCGCATTACGCGTTTTTACGCCGGTCTACAACGACGCCAACCAGCAAATTGGCGTGGTCGTTGTCGGTATTTCGTTGAGCAAAGTTGATCAGCAAGTCAGCCGCAGCCGCTGGGCGGTGATGTGGACGCTGCTGTTCAGCGCGCTGGTCGGCTCACTCGGCACCTGGCAACTGGTGCGTGTGCTGAAACGTATTCTGCTTGGCCTTGAGCCGCATGAGATTTCGGCGCAATTCAAGCAGCGCCAGGCAATGTTACAGTCGCTCAAAGAAGGGGTGATTGCCGTCGATGCTGACGGGCGCGTAACGCTGCTTAACCATGCCGCGCGGCAGATGCTGCTGACCAACGCGCCGGATGGTGCCGCCGGGCACGGGCCATTGCTCGCCGACCTGCTGGAAGTGCTGGAAACCGGCGAGCCAACCCATGACCGCGAGCTCGGTTGCAACGGTCTGCTGCTGCTCAGCAACACGGTACCGGTGCGCAGCCAGGGCGTGGTGATTGGCGCTATCAGCACGTTTCGCGATAAAACCGAAGTGAGCCAGTTGCTCCAGCGGCTGGACGGGATGGTGAATTATGTTGATGCGTTGCGCACCACGTCCCACGAATTTATGAACAAGCTGCATGTTATTCTCGGCCTGTTAAACATGAAAAGTTATGACAAGCTTGAAGAGTATGTGCTGCAAACCGCGCAGAATTATCAAACCGATATTGGCGCGATTCAGCACCGGGTTAAATCCCCGGTGGTGGCGGGTTTTCTGTTAGGTAAAATCAACCGGGCGAAAGAGCGCGGTTATACGTTGACGCTGGCAGATGAGAGTCTGGTGCCGGATAACCCTAATGAGAAGCAAGTTACCGTGCTGGTGACGGTGCTGGGAAATCTCATCGAAAACGCGCTTGATGCCATGAGTAGTCAGCCGGAAGGCGAAGTGGGTATCCTGCTGCATTATCAGGATGGCTGGCTGACGGGTGAAGTGAGCGACGATGGTCCGGGCATTGCGCCAGGTAATATCGACGCCATTTTCCGAAAAGGATTCTCAACGAAAGGTGATAACCGGGGCGTTGGGCTGTTTCTTGCCAGTCAGCAGCTCACCGAACTTGGCGGCACGATCACCGTCGAGTCTGAACCCGGTGTCTTTACCCAATTTTTTGTCCATCTCCCCTGGGATAGTGAAAGGAAGAACGCGTGATAAATGTATTAATTGTTGACGATGATGCCATGGTCGCCGAGCTGAACCGCATGTATGTGGCGCAGATCGCCGGCTTTCAGTGCTGCGGCACGGCATCGACGCTGCGCCAGGCCGAGGAGATGATTAACGATCCGCAGCGGGATATCGATCTGGTGCTGCTGGATGTCTATATGCAGCAGGACAGCGGGCTGGATCTGCTGCCGACCATTCGTGCCAGCGGGCGGGCGATTGATGTCATTATGATCACCTCCTCCGCCGATGCGGCAACCATTCAGACGTCGCTGCACTATGGCGTGGTGGATTATCTGATCAAGCCCTTCCAGTTCCCGCGCTTTGAAGAGGCGCTGACTGGCTGGCGCGAAAAGCGCAAGCTGATGAGCGCACACCCTTATTATGAGCAGTCTGATGTCGATCGCCTTTTACACGGTGGCGCGCCGGAAGCCGCAGACACGCGCCGTCTGCCAAAAGGGTTAACCGCACAGACATTGCGCACCATTTGCCAGTGGATTGACGCCCATCCGGGCATTGAGTTTTCCACCGATGAACTGGCGAATGCCGTGAACATATCGCGCGTATCGTGCCGTAAATATCTGATTTGGCTTGCCCAGATCAATATTCTCTACACCACCATTCACTACGGCGCGACCGGTCGCCCGGTATATCGCTACCAGTTAATTGCCGATCAATACAGCTTGCTTAAGCAGTACAGTCAGTGACCCGGTAACTGTCATCGCACGGCGTAAAGCGGAACTGACGCTGTGAAGAGAGGATAATGTCGCGGTTTTTGGTGACGAAAATCGCTTCAATATCCTCGCGCTGTTTCAGTAACGCACAGCCTTTTTCCACACCGAGACCGAAGATAAGCGTGGTCCAGATATCGCCATCGAGTGAATCGCGGGAAATGATCGTCACGCTGTCGAGTTCGTTATCCAGCGGGTAACCACTGCGCGGATCAAGAATATGGTGCCAGCGTTTGCCATCCTGTTCGAAATAGCGTTCGTACGTGCCGGATGTCACCACCGATTGATTCATCACATCCATCGAACCCACCAGCGCATCGCTGGACGAGAAAGGCTTTTTCAGCCCGATTGTCCAGCTACCTTGCGGTGTACCCAGCGTTTGAACATTCCCCCCCAGGTTAATCAGCCCGTCGCGCACATCCTGCTGATGCAGGTAATCGCGCACCCGATCGGCGATAAAACCTTTAGCGATTGCGCCAAGATCGATCTCCATCCCCGGTTGGGTGAGAAAAACGCTGCTGTCGGCATCATTCAGCACCACATCCTGCGGATGGGTAATGTGCAGCCGCGCGGTGATCTCGTCGGCTGGCGGTACGCGGTCGCCTTTAAAACCGATACGCCACAGCTTCACCAGCGGACCAATCGCCAGATTAAAGGCGCTGTCCTGCACCATGCTCGCGGCTTTGGCACATTTAATCAGTTTATACACCGGGCGGCTGACCACCACCGGATGCTGCCCCGCCGCGTGATTGATATCCATCACCTGCGAATGGGCGCGGTTGACCGTCAGCAGATCTTCGTAACGTTTGATGAGGCCGAAAACACGGGAAGCAAGCGCTTCGTTATCGGCAAAGAGTTTCAGCAGAATGGGAGAACCCATAAGGGTTGCAGAGTAGCTCCAGACACGGTTATCGGACATCACACTCTCCTTAGGGGCTAAATTGAACAGGCCTGCGCAGTGGCAGGCCTGAAGTGTAGCACGTGGTTAAGCGCGTTTGGCGCGCATTGCAGCCTGGTGTCCCGCCAGTGAGCCGAAGATAATAATATCGGCCACCGCGTTGCCGCCGATACGGTTGCCGCCATGCAGACCACCAACCACTTCACCAGCGGCGTAAGCGCCTGGGATAACCTGGTTTTGCGTGTTCAACACTTCGGTTTCAGTGTTGATGGTCACGCCGCCCATGGTGTGGTGCACACCCGGCGCAATCTGGATGGCGTGGAACGGGCCTTCGTTGATCGGTGCACGCAGCGCGGTGGTGCGACCGAAGTCTTCATCGTGCTGTTTTTCCACAAAGCCGTTGTAGCGCTCAAGCGTCGCCAGGAAAGTGTGGTAATCGATACCCAGTTTTTCCGCCAGTTCGCGCGGTGAGCTGGCGCTGGTGACCAGACCACGCGCGATATACTCGTCTGCCGCTTTGTTTTTCGCTCTGACATGCTCATCAAACACGATGTAAGCGTAATGTTCCGGCAGAGCAATGATTGCCGCCGAGACTTTATCGCGGGTCGACATTTCGTTAAAGAAGCGCTTGCCCTGCTGGCTAACGAGAATCGCACCGCCGCCGCGAATCGATTCGGAAATCAGGTATGAGGTGTTCTGCTCAACGGTCGGGTGGATCTGAATTTCACCCATATCCACCGTGCCAGCGCCAATACGTTCCAGCAGTGCAATACCGCCGCCGGTCGCGCCTTTATGGTTGGTGGTGACAAAACCGTCCAGATCCGGGCGGTATTTCACTACCATGGCGCTGTTGGCGCTGAAACCACCGGTCGCCACAATCACGCTTTTCGCTTCAACGATCATGCTTTCCTGCTCTTCGGTCAGCAGACGCACACCACGCACTTCACCGTGCTCGAACAGAATGTCGTCGACTGAAGTATCAAGCATCACATCGATGCCGCGCTTGGTGACATTACGCACCAGGCCGCTAATCAGATAGCCACCGACTGCCGATCCGTCGCGTGGGCGGTGCGTACGGTCAATGCTCATCCCGCCAGTGGTGGTAATGTCGTTAAGCATAATGCCGCGGCGGGCTAGCCATTCGATGGCTTCTGGCGCATTTTCCACAAAGCGGCGCAGCAACGCCGGGTTGTTTTTGTTACCGCCGCCTTTCAGGGTTTCCGCGTAGAACAGCTCTTTGCTGTCCTGAATGCCTTTCACGCGCTGGAAGCGGGTTTCCGCGGCGTTCATCCCCGCAGAGGCTTTAATGGTGTTACCGCCGATGGTTGGCATTTTTTCGACAATCAGTACGCTCGCCCCTTCGTCGTGCGCCTGTATTGCCGCAGCCAGACCCGCGCCGCCGCTCCCGACAACCACAACGTCATAGCGTTTGGCTTCCTGAGTGTCACTGCCCTCTTCTGCCGCCAGCGCTTTGCTGGATTTCACCATCGCTTTTGATACCGCTTTTTTCACCGCTTCGCTCTGGCTGGTGGCGCCAGAAATCGCGTCAACGTGCGGGCTGTTCGCCGTCAGGATGCGGCCACGGATCTCTTCAAAACTGCTGGTGAATTCAACGCCATCAACAGTACTTGAAGCGAGTTCAATGTCGACGATGCGGTCAGTGTCGAGGCTGACATTGATAACCAGCTCGTTGGCATCGTCCTGAACCGTTTCAGCAAAAAGACCTGGCTTAAACTTCGATGCGCCCATGCTCATGTCGCGGATCATCGCTTCAACCAGCGAGAAGCGCCACAGCGGTTCCGGGATATTCAGCGCTTCACGCTGGGTACTATCAATGAACAGCTCCAGGTTTTCACCGTTGGCGATACGCGCCGTCCAGTCCGGGTACGCAATGCACGCGCGACCTACCGCAATCAGGTCATAGCCGTGATCCAGCCCCTGCTCAGCGTCGGCGGCGTTAACGATACCGCCAACACCCATCACCGGCACCTGCGCCAGCGTTGCAGAACGCATGGCACAATATTTATCAATCAGCGGCGTCGGATCGCTGGTGTCGTTTATGGAAGGACGCAGCGCCGCCCCGAGAGAGAAGTGCAGGTAATCAAGCCCCCGCGCCGCCAGTTTTTCCAGCAGGAACAGGGTGTCATCAAAACGGATACCAGGCACTTCCAGCTCTTCCGGCGAGAAACGGTAGCCGATAATAAAGGCATCGTCGGCATACTGACGCGCCATTTTATGGGTGATGTCCAGTACAGCCAGCGGGAACTTCGCGCGGTTGTCGCGGCTGCCGCCCCACTCATCGTCACGCTGGTTGGAGTTTGGCGAGAAGAATTGCTGAATCAGATAAGTATTAGCACCGTGAATTTCGACACCGTCGAACCCGGCCTGAATGGCGCGGCGCACGGCTTCACCAAATTTACCTATCATCCCTTCCACTTCAGCGGTAGTCAGCGCAACCGGGGTGGCCGCGCCATCACGCGGTGCGGCAATAGCGCTCGGGCCAACCGGCGTACGACCACCAATCAGTTTCGGTTCGACCATGCGACCGCCATGGTAAATCTGCAAAATCGCTTTTGAACCTTCGGCTTTAATCGCCGAGGCAATTTTTGCCAGACCGGCGATTTTCTCGTCGTTATCAATACCGATAGCACCCGGAAATGCCAGGCCGAGATCATCGACAAAACAGCATTCAACAATAATGGTGCCGATACTTCCGGCGCGGGCGCGATAATATTCCACCAGTTCACTGCTGACAGTGCCGTCAAAATAACCTGTGCAGGTGGTCATTGGCGCCATTAACAAACGGTTTTTCAGTTCTGCGCCATTCGGCAAGGTAAACGGGCTGAGGATGCGTTCGTTGCTGGTCATAATTAAACTCCAAATCTAAAAATTAAAAACTTTGAATTCGGTGACGGATTTATTTTTCGTTCTGTTTTTTAATCCTGATGTCGTGTATTTAATATACCGTGAATTTTAATTACCAAATTAATTACGTTAGTTATAAAACTATTTAACCACCCTAATAACAGAGCTACCTCCAGTGTATTATCATTTTTAAATATCGCATTCACATGGCTTTAATTACCGGTAACATTGCGATTACTTCACACTTTTCCTTTCCAGCTTTATTCGAATAATAAAAAAGATAAATATTATATAGTTAAAAGAAAAACCTCGTTAATGAGAGTTATTATCAGCACCATTTTTTAACATTTGCGGCAATTTTGTGAAATTAACCACATAATACTCTGTGGGTATTCATTCTATTAAAAAAAGTGCCGTTCGTTTCGTTTTCTTGATCTCAATCAAGAGTATTCACCAATGGAAGAGCAATATATAAATACGCTCAGATTTTTATTTAATGCGATTGAATTTGCGTTAAACAACACATGCCAGAATGTGAAAAGTCTCAATAAAAAATTAAAGTAACTTTTGAAACTAAAATAATCAGAGATTCACTTTCCGCGCATGACCGAATTTTTAACTACTTGTAGATGCTCACTATGACAGAGAAAACAACAACCCCACCGTCTGCTCCTGCAGCCAGTGCAAAAGCCGGAAATAAAAACCGCCTGATAATGATGGCGTTGCCGATTATCGTGGCAGTGCTTCTGCTGTTTGTCCCGGTGCCGGAAGGTTTACCGCCGTTTGCCTGGCACTACTTTGCTATCTTCGTTGGCGTGATTGTCGGCCTGATTTTCGAACCCCTGCCGGGTGCGGTTATCGGCATGACCGGCGTAGTAGTTATCGCGCTGTGTAGCCAGTGGCTGTTATTCAGCCCGGAACAACTGGCCGACCCGAAATTCAAACTTGCCGGACAGTCCTTTAAATGGGCGGTGAGCGGTTTCGGTAACTCCACCGTGTGGCTTATCTTCGGCGCGTTTATGTTTGCCGCCGGTTACGATAAAACCCAGTTTGGTCGCCGCCTGGCGCTGATTCTGGTGAAGTATCTTGGCCGCCGCAGCCTGACGCTCGGTTACGCCATTACGTTCGCCGACCTGCTGCTGGCCCCGTTCACACCGTCAAACACCGCGCGCAGCGGCGGGACAATCTACCCGATTATCGCCAACCTGCCGCCGCTGTACGGTTCCAAACCGAACGATCCAAGCGCGCGCCGTATCGGTTCTTATCTGATGTGGGTAGCGATTACCGCAGCCTGTATCACCAGTTCTATGTTCCTTTCCGCACTGGCACCGAACCTGCTGGCGCTGGCGCTGGTGAAAAGCACCGTTGGCATTAACATCTCCTGGGGCAGCTGGTTTATCGCCTTCCTGCCGCTGGGCGTGCTGTTGATTCTGACCATGCCGCTACTGGCTTACTGGTTCTATCCGCCAGAAGTGAAAATCAATGACGAGGTGCCGCTGTGGGCCAGCCGCGAGCTGGAAAAACTGGGCAGAATGTCACGCAATGAAATCCTGTTGCTGGTGTTTGTCTGCTGTGCGCTGCTGATGTGGATCTTCGCCGCCGACTTTATCGAACCTGCGCTTGCCGCTCTGCTGGTGGTCGTGCTGATGCTGTGGACCGGCGTGTTAACCTGGAACGACATTACCAGCAACAAACCGGCATGGAACACCTTCGTCTGGTTCGCCACGTTGGTTGCGCTGGCCGATGGCCTCTCCACCACCGGCTTTATCGCCTGGTTGGGTAAAGAAGGTGGCCTGCTGATGAGCGGTATCTCTCCGGGGATGGCGACCATCGCCCTGCTGCTGGCGTTCTACCTGCTGCACTATCTGTTCGCCAGCACCACCGCGCACACCACGGCGCTGCTGCCTGCAATGCTGACCATCGCCGCGACAATTCCTGGCATCAATATGGAAGTGGTGGTTCTGGTGCTGTGTACTTCGCTCGGCGTGATGGGCATCATCACCCCGTACGGTACTGGCCCAAGCCCGATTTACTACGGTAGCGGCTACCTGCCGACCAAAGATTACTGGCGTCTGGGCACCATCTTCGGTGCAATCTTCCTGGCCGCCCTGCTGTTGATTGGTTATCCGTGGATCACCATGATGTTCTGATTCGTAACCGCCGGGCATTCCCGGCGGTTTTATTTTTATGGAGTAAAGAGCTATGTCGAACAAACCCTTTGTTTATCAGGACCCGTTCCCGCTGGCGAAAGACGATACGGAATATTATCTGCTGAGCCGTGAATATGTCTCTGTTGCCGACTTCGACGGCCAGCAAGTATTGAAAGTCGAGCCGGAGGCGCTGACGCTGCTGGCGCAACGTGCGTTCCATGACGCCTCCTTTATGCTGCGTCCTTCCCACCAGCAGCAGGTTGCCGCCATTCTGCATGACCCGCAAGCGAGCGAAAACGACAAATACGTTGCTCTGCAATTCCTGCGTAACTCAGAAATCGCCGCCAAAGGTGTGTTGCCGACCTGCCAGGACACCGGCACGGCAATTATCATGGGTAAAAAAGGTCAGCGCGTGTGGACCGGCGGCGGCGACGAAGCCGCACTGGCGCGTGGTGTGTACAACACCTACACCGAAGACAACCTGCGTTATTCGCAGAATGCGCCGCTGGATATGTATAAAGAGGTCAACACCGGCACTAACCTGCCGGCACAGATCGATCTCTACAGCGTGGACGGTGACGAGTATAAATTCCTGTGCATCGCCAAAGGCGGCGGTTCAGCGAACAAGACCTATCTCTACCAGGAAACTAAAGCACTGATTACCCCGGCGAAGCTGAAAAACTACCTGGTTGAGAAGATGCGTACTCTCGGTACGGCAGCTTGTCCGCCTTACCATATCGCGTTTGTGATTGGCGGTACGTCGGCTGAATCAACGCTGAAAACGGTGAAACTGGCCTCCACCCGCTACTACGATGGTCTGCCGACTGAAGGTAACGAGCATGGTCAGGCGTTCCGCGATGTTCAACTGGAACAGGAATTAATGCAAGAAGCGCAGAACCTTGGCCTTGGTGCGCAGTTCGGCGGTAAATATTTTGCTCACGATATCCGCGTGATCCGCCTGCCGCGCCACGGTGCCTCCTGCCCTATCGGCATGGGCGTCTCCTGCTCCGCCGACCGTAATATCAAAGCGAAGATCAACCGCGAAGGCATCTGGATCGAGAAGATGGAGCACAATCCGGGGCAGTATATTCCGGAAGAGCTGCGCCAGCAGGGTGAAGGCGATGTGGCGAAAATCGACCTCAACCAGCCGATGAAAGCGATCCTCGCCCAGCTTTCCGCGTTCCCGGTATCAACCCGCGTTTCGCTGAACGGCACAATTATCGTGGCGCGCGATATTGCCCACGCGAAGCTGAAAGAGCTGATTGATAACGGCGAAGAGCTGCCGCAGTACGTGAAAGATCATCCGATCTACTACGCCGGCCCGGCAAAAACGCCAGAAGGTTATGCTTCCGGTTCGCTTGGCCCAACCACCGCCGGGCGTATGGACTCCTACGTGGATCTGCTGCAATCGCACGGCGCGAGCATGATCATGCTGGCAAAAGGCAACCGCAGCCAGCAAGTGACCGATGCCTGTGCCAAACACGGCGGTTTCTACCTGGGGAGTATTGGCGGCCCGGCTGCCGTACTGGCGCAGCAGAGTATTAAGAGCCTCGAATGCGTGGCTTACCCGGAACTGGGTATGGAAGCGATCTGGAAAATTGAAGTGGAGAACTTCCCGGCGTTCATTCTGGTGGATGACAAAGGTAACGACTTCTTCCAGCAGATCCAGAACAAACAGTGCGCCGGCTGTAACCAGCGTTAAGTAAGATGTGAAAACCCCCGGCGGAGTGTCCGACCGGGGGTTTTTATTGCGCGAATATCAGCGGGTGGTTACGAGTTTTAGATACTGCAATGCTTTCCGCCGCGCGTTATTCATAATCGCTAACCACCAGCAGCGCATAAAGCGTGGCAATGTAACGGGCAGGCTGCTGCTCTTTATAACTGAAGATAACCAGCGTTTTCCCCTGCCCGTCTTCACAGCTATGCGCAGAGCAAAGAAGCGAACCCTCTGGCGCAGAGTAACGCGTATAAGCCTCAGGATTGAAAGTAATGGCTTTGATTCTTGCCGCCACTGCGGCCTGGATATGCTCTGGTAGCCGGGCAAAATCCCCGCTCTGGTAGAGATCCGGCTCAATTGGCTGCTGGCAACGCGGACAAATCAATTCGGCATGTTGATTAAAAAAGCGCGTTTCCAGGCCATCGTGCAGCATTACGCGTTTCTTAATGAACTTGTCGATTTTCATCGTCGTCACCCGCCGGAAAGTTGATCATTCAGGTCGCCCGTTCAGTCATTCCCAGTGCTGATATTAATGACCTGCACTTTGCCGCCGGTGACATCGAAAGCGATATTTTTGTGCGCCAGTGAATACATAATCCACTCTTCGCCATCGCTGTTATCGGTTTCACCCGCGCCATACTGCTCAATCACACGCTGTTTCGCATCGCCGGGCGCTACACCACGCGCGGTATGCAATGCGGGAGAATGCAGCGTTATCTGCCCGATGAGGTAACTGTCGACGCTTTTGCCGCGTTGCTGCCAGTTGATATTGGCGCTGTAGATATCAAAACCCGCAAAAATGTGGCGGTAAAATTTATAGTTTTCCTCGCCAAATGGCACTTCACCGACGAAATCTTCGCTGGCTTGTTTCCCGAGAGCCGCCATTAGATTGCGATCCCACTCCTGCCCCAGGGTGATAGCCTGTTTATTGATTTCCACGGTGAAGTCATTTTCCGTCAGCGGCGTTTGCGCCGCCTGGGCAGAAAAAGCAAACAGCAGCGCAAAAACGGGGAATATTCGACGCATTAACCTTTCCATAGTGAGTCAAAAGAAGCGCTATTTAAGCCAGTTGCCCGCCTGGTTGACAAGCGTTTTACCTGCCTGCGTCACCACCAGTTTCGGCGGGTTGTAATCGACAAGATAAAGCACATCGCCATTACGGAATTCTGCGCCTATTACGCGGTTTTCATTATCCAGCCGCGTTTTACCGTGCAGGCTAATCTGCTGGCTGTCGCGGTTTCGCGCGCCGGTATAAAGCAGATCATCGCAAGGCGTGGTGAACGCGCCGCAATTATTGCGGATCGCAATCATAAAATTATCGGTGCGGATAATTTTCGTTGTCGCGCCAGCGTGAACACGCTCTTTAACCAGCGCGTAATTTTCCGGCGCGTAATAATCACCGTGTTCAGGCGGTTGCGTCAGATGCCACGCCAGTTTGTCATCATTAATAACCAACGTGGCTTTGCCGTTTTTACCGCCGAAGCTCGAATCAAACGTAACGATAGCGGTATTATTTTTAACCTCGCCGCGCAGGTTATCCTGCTGTTCATCCGGGCAATCAATGCGGTTGCCGCGCTGAGTAATAAAGCAATACGAGCCAGTAAGTTTGTTATTCTGCTGGGATAATTTCAGCGTTAATGTGGATTCATTGCTTTCACTGCCGTGCCACTGCCCGGAAAAATCAGCTGCCGACGCGGCGCTGGCGCAACAGGAGAGCAAAAAGCTCGCAACGACAAAGTAAAGCCGCGGAGGAGTTGGATGAATAGCGTACATAATGTGCGTCTGTTCCTTTTCAGCATCACAGAAAATAAGTTGATTCTTAAGGCCCGTAAAAGAACATCAGTGTCGAGAGGTCGTCAAAATCCGCTTTCGATAACACGTTTTTTTCCATGCGATCGTACTGGTAGATAATCCCTTTCATGGGAATGGTCGAGGGGTGTTCTCTGGCCAATGCCATTAATGTTTCAACATCTGAGGGATTTTTGAGCGCTCTGGTGAAAAATTTGAGCAGTAACGCTTCGCCCTCTTCACGGGTTAACAGATTCATGCGTATTTTCTCATTCGGTTAATTCAGTAGAAAAAAGCTGATGGCTGAAATAATTACCCTCGATAACGCCATCAACGCATCTCTGTATTGCAGCACTATTACCTGAGCCTTTGGAACGCACGGGGACATGGCATGCGAATCTACTCATGTGCTTTCCAGATACCTTTTTCATCAAGGAGGATTTTATTGTTTTGTATCACAGTTAAGCTGTTATCAATTTTACTCAGGAGATAGGTAGTGGTGCCGTTTTTAAAGGTGTAGGTAATAACAGGGCAGATTGACTGATCGCAAGATTTTCGCACCGCAAAACCGTGCAAATTGACTTCGGCCCGATCATTTTTACGCACGCCGTAGTACGTTGCTTCGTCACAATTCGCGCCGTTACCACACACCGTGACAACCTTTATCTTAAATTTAGGGGTTTCAAAAAAATCGACGAAGGTCTCAGCCGTTAGACTAACCGTTGGCGTGTTAAACGACACGTCCTGAAAGCGGCTAACCCATTGTTGCAGCGCGTCAGGAATGCGTTTTTCGCCTGTGTTGCTTTTATAGTGAGCAACCGATGCCGTTGGCATTACCCATGCGGCAGAAAGCCTGCCATCCGGATAAATAACAAATGCGGAGGCATTTTCCAGATAGAGATCTTTCAGCCAGCCTTCAACGAATAACCCGCCATCCGCAGTGTGTCGCGGTTCGCCATAGACATCGAAATTACCTGTAAACGCAGCGTAATTCGGCCCTAATACTTTTTTTAACGACGCCTGCACCTGCTTATCTGCGGTGATATTTCCGACGGTTTCGAGCTTGTCAAAACGGTTAATATCAATACCCGCAGAAGCGTCAAATGAGAAAAAAGAGAACAAGCAAACAAAAAGGATCGACAAAAGCACTTTGCCAAAAAAAACATTTCGCATAGATTTAATTCACATCCGTTCTAACGCACTTTAAACTCAGGAACCGGGACTTCACGATGTTTGTATTTATCATAATTGTCGCGCATATCTTTTGCTAACGAGACCATTTCATGAAAATCTCCATATCGACTTAACTCGGCATTGTCGAGAATAAAACATTTTTGCACATCCCACATACTGTTATAGGGCCATATCATGCAAATAAGATATTTATCGTCGCTTTGCAAAATATAGAAATCGCCCTTTTCTTTATGAATAACGTTCACTCCAGCCATAACTACTCCTGATAATTCTATAAAACACACAGGCTAAAAAAGTGCATCGCTAAGCATGGTCCCAGCCAGCTGGCAGGACATAGCGAAAAGGTCCTTCCTTGTGGATATATTGGACAGGTTAATTTACAAAATTGCGGAGGGTCATATTTTTTAAATAAGAGGGTTGCGCATATGGGAAACCAAATCCAATACCGTTACCGTTTTTATCAACGGGTGTGATCCAGGAGAAAGTTTCATCCTTTGAATGCCCGTGCGGAACGTCAATTAGCTTTAATTGTGGGTAGGTTTTCCTGACGTCTTCTAACAAAATATTAGCATTCGCCACATCGTAAGAAATAATATAAACCTTACCCGGATTATCGGGATCAAGGCGAACGCTCATCTTCGTGATTTCTATCCCGCCTTCAATAGAGAAAGGTGCAACTTTTAACCGCTCAGCAATATTTTGATCTTCACGTACGAGCGGCACAGGAATTATTGCATCAAGTTTATTTACATCTTGTCCTACGGTGTTTTTAAGCTGTGTTGCGAATCGCCACAATGATTCAATTTCGGTATTATTTCCTTCCGCAAACAAGTTGGGAGAAGAGAATAAAGCCAGCATAATAAAAGGTATTTTAATGAAATGTCTTACTTGGCATATAAGCATCGTACGTTATCCCATTTGACGAACACTTTATTTTCTCCTCCACGCTATCACTAAACGGCATAACTTCTTTGCTTTTCTCGTTACTAAAACCATTATCAACAGCAGTGGTGCTGGTTTGGCGACGCTCGCCGTTGCGCTCCGGCAGCGCTTCGCGCCCGGCAAGTTTCCAGAAAAGCAGGCCGTCGACCGGCAGCTTGGCCGTGAGCCTGTTCGCCATAACCATGATTCCGTAAAAATCAATCACCGGAAAGCGCACTTGCTGTTGCCTGTGCGTTCGTTTTTTTAGGTGGAAAATTACTGTGCGTAGCGTGTGTTGTTACGGTGCAAGCATTAGCACTTTGAACTGGCTGGGTACAATGCGCATGCCAATGGCATTGGTGGAATTTTGCAGGCTGACGCTGGTTAAACGCGTTGCCGGAGTGCCTTTTAGCAGCACGGTGAATGCGCCGGTCAGGTGGCGCGATGGCCCCATCACCGTACCGGAAGCGACACCCGTCGCCACGCCCGGGTTATCGCCATTAGTCAGCGGTGTAATGGTCGCCATATTGTGCGCAGGCATGCCCATGAACAGAATATTGAGCGCGTTCGGGATCGCGGTTGGCCCCAGCGCGATATCCGGGTACGGGATTGGCGTCGGGGCGGGCATCGGCGTCAGGCAGACATCCGGAAACGCGAGATCAACACCCATCAACTGGCAGTTTGCAAACATCGAATTACCCCATGTGGATCTGTTCAGAATCGACTTTAGTGATCGCTTTCGAGGTGATCACCGTGTTTTGCGCGTGCATACGCAGATAATCATCCGCTTTCATATCCAGTTGTCCGGCGCGCACATGCTCGGTCTGGCGGGTGGTGCGAAACAGATGCTGGCTCATCTGCGTGACCGTCTGCCAGACGGATTCCGCACGTTTGCCAACAATGCGCGAAAGCGTAACCCACGCGGAAATCTTGTCGCCGCTATAGTTCATCTCGCTGATATGGCAATCGCCTTTCGCCGCACTGACATTCAGCGCATCGCTGCTCAGGGTTAACGCGCCCTGGCTTGTGATACGCAAGTCGCCCGGCACACTCAGCTCGGTAGTGTCCTCGTTCCCGCGCTCCAGCACGGCAAGTAACCACATCTGGTTATCGACCGCGCTTATCAGCACCGTATCGCCTGCCTGCGGCGCGATCACGCAGCTTACTGCCCGGCGGCAGTGCCAGCCGCGCCCGTCGCATTCGACCATCAGGCTGCCATCGTCAAAACAGTGGGTGACGCGTGCGGAAAACTGGCCGCCAGGCAGCGTGGCGAGTGTCAAAGGTTGGTTGAGGTTGTTCATTGCGGGTCTCCGTAAATTCGGCTGTGGCGTTCGGCAGTCCAGGCCTCCGCCGCCAGTAACTCTTCGTCGTACTCAAGAATGCCTTTGCGATCGGCAAAACGCGCGCCCTCTTGCCGCGCGCGATGAAAACGGCTGCGTGAGAAGGTCGCGCCGCGAAAATCGGCGTCGCATACCTCCGCGCCGCTGAAATCGGCATAGGTAAAATCGCACAGGGTGAAATCGGCCTGCCGGGCCGTAACGTGTTGCAGGATGCTCTGAAAAAAGCGGCTCTGTTTAAAACTGGCCTGCTGTAATGTCGCACCGACAAAAATCGCCTGATCGAACAGGCTGCTGTGGGCATGTGCGCCGCTCAAATCGGCCTGCATAAATAGCGCCTGCGAGGCGTTAACGTTGTCCAGTCGCGCTTGTTTGAGCGATGCGCCTTTGAAATTGCACTGGGTGAGTTGCGCCCCGCTAAAATCAGCGCCATCAAGCTGGTTATCGGTAAACTGGCAGCCGGTGAACTGATGTTGCGCATAGTTTTTGCCGCGCTGGTCGCAGTTAAAAAATACCGCCCGTTCAAACTGGCTCGCGCTGAGATCCGTATCGCGCAGATCAATGCCGTAGTACGTGGTCAGCAGGTTATGGCAATGATTAAGCTTCGCCCCGTCAAGCGGGCACTCAAACAGTGTCGAACGTTCCAGACGCGCACCGGTAAAAACAGTTTTGTTCAGCGGGCTACGCATAAACTGCGTGCTGTCAAAAGCCGACTGTGAAAAGTCGCAGCCAGTCAATGTGCATTCGTTGAATACGCAACGCAGCAGCGATGTATTACTGAAATTCGCCGTGGCTAAATCGCACTGGTTAAACACGGTCTCTTCGAGGTGTGCCGCAGCAAGCACGGTGCCTGCGAGCTGACATTCGGTAAAGACGCTCTCCTGCAGATTGCAACCTTGCAGGTTGGCCCCTGCGAAAGAGACCTCCTGAAAAATCCCGCCGGATAAATCACATCCGCGCAGATCGCAGCCATCAAGGTTGAGTTCCATAATGGCCTCGCCGCTTTTCACTTTTTGTTGCAGCGCAGCGGCATTTAACTGACTCATATCACCTCCCCGTCGCGCTTCGGCAGGGTTTTCACGCGTTTGTTATAGGCACCATCAAATTTCGTGGTGCTGTCCGCGATAGACTGGGAAAGATCGGCGCGGAATAGATTACTGAAACTGAGATCGGCACCTTCAAGGCGGCTTTTTTGCATCATCGCGCCCATTAAGTTGGCGTCGGTAAAACGCACGCGCCGGAAATCAGTACGCATAAACAGGCTGCCGGTTAGCGTGGCGCCGCTAAAATCCGCCCCTTCGCATTGCGCCTCGCTGAGATCGCTGTTATCCAGCTTCGCACGAACGAAATGAGCGTCCGTCAGTACCGCCTGGCGTAAATTGCTCTGCTTAAGCTGCGCGCCGCTGAAATCTGCACCGCACAACGTGCCTCCGGATGCCACCGCGCAGGTGATAAGCGTGGCGTCACGAAACAGTGCTCGCTCCAGCCGACTCTCTACCCACGAACAGCCGTCCAGGTACGCTCCAACAAACGAGGCGCTTTGCAGTTCACACTGGATAAAACTGCTTTTATTCATTTTTGCCGCGCTGAAGTCAGGTTGCGGCAGCGTAAGTTCCATAAACACACAATTATCCAGCGTCGCATGATGGAATACGCACTGGCTAAAGCCGGTTTTACGCAGCAGCAGGTTTTCCAGTCGCGCATGGCTGAAATCACACGCGTCAAACAACGCATCGGTCATTTCAGATTCTTTAAACTGCGCGCCGGTGAAATTGGTCTGGTGGCACTGCGCCAGCGCGAGGCTCGCTTCGGTGAAGTCGCATTCGCAAAGCGAGGCGCCCTGTAAATCCGTGCGCGCCAGCATCGCGTGGCTGAAATCAGCGCCATCAAGCTGGCACTGGCTGAGGTTCGCACACTCCAGCAGTGCGTTGCGGAAATTGGCGCCACGCAGATCCATGCCGGAGAAATCCGCGCCGGTCAGATCCAGCCCGCTGAAATCGCCGCCCTGCGCCATCGTTCTTTCGGCACGCTGGCGAATAATCAGCGCGATATCGCCAGTCAGTTTGATGGCAGGTGGTTGTTCGGCAGCGGACATCAGATAGAGTTTGTGCAGCGCTTCCCGGCTCTGTTTTAGCTTTTTCTCACTCATGCTATCGGCGTTGCGCTCCAGTAAATCCTGCATGCGCATCATCGATTCCGGCCCGCGCGGCTGGTTTTCCTGCGCATTCATCTGCGGGAAGCGCGCCTCCATCTCTGCTTTGCGTGTTTCGGCCTGCGCCTGCATTTGCTGGGCTTTGCGCTCCATCTCTTCGATAAACTCTGGCAAATCCTCCAGCTTCGGAAGTGCGGGTTCCTCCATCTCCTTGAGCAGATCGGCGGTATCCGCACCCTGCGCTTCCAGCCGCGCACGATGCTGCTCACGGAGCTGTATAGCGCGGTTTTGCTGGTTATCACGCATCGGGCTGTGGTTTTCCTGTACCTCGCTGTCAATCCACGGGCCGATGATATCTTCAGGGATCAGATCTTTTTCACGGAAGGCAAACAGCGCGCCTTTCTCTTTATCCAGACGCTGATGGAGCACTTTGCGATAGTGGTTGACCGAACGGGCAGCACCGGTTTTTTCGAGCGCGGGCATCAGTTGTAAAACGTCTGCGGCATCGTCTTCATTAATACGCTGATTGCCCTGCCAGATAAGCACCATCTGCTCAAGATGAGGGAAAAACCACACCGTGGTAGCGCGCAGCGCGATCTCTTCAAACAGGATCTCATCGCCGCGCTGGCGCTGCATAAAGCAGCGCGCCTGCCACGGCGGCAGCGTGCCTTCCTGTAAATGCTGCTCGGGGTGCATATTCCAGATGCGCCATGCGGCCTGCGGCGGTAACGCATCTTTATCTTCCCACCATTGATCGGGGCTGGCGGCGTTAAATACCCGCCAGTCGATATCGGGCGCAAAACCAGGAAAATCATGCTGCAACCAGCGGGCATCGTAGTTTTTACCCATCCGGCGAAAGCGGCGTGGCCACAGCAGATCCAGCGGGCCGAAACTGGCAGGTTCTGGTTTAGCGCGCGGAGACGTAATACGCTGATTTAAGAGTTCAATATTGGGCAGGCGGCGGAACCGGGTACCGTTGTGGTTTTCTTCCACGGCACCGATACCGTGCGGGTTTTCCTCAAAACCTTCGCCACCGAAAGCGCGACTCCAGTCGAGGCGCATCTGATCAAAAGGTTTGGCAGCAGTCGGGCGCGAACCGGCCCAGTAACGATCGCCGGTGACGGCCAGGGTTTTACTGAGCTCGCCGATTTCAATGCGCACCGCACAGGCGGTTTTATCCTGATGATGGTGCGAGTAAGCAAAGCCGGTAGCGAGGAATTCGGCGCGCGCTTTCGGCATTGCCATATCCAGCACGCCGCCGCTGGTTTGCAGCTCGCTGGCAGCCAGCTGCCAAAGCTCGACTTCAGGACGTAATTTTGGTTGTGCGCCCATATCCAGCAGCGCGAGAACAGAAACACCCAGGTGATTTTGCCCCTGCAGGCGAAATGGGCGATTAAGCACGCTCAGCCGCAGCGGTTTAATAATCTTCATATAACATCCTTTGGAAGATTAAGCGTATCGTTGGCGTTTTTTAACGTCAGGAAAGACCGCCTTACGATGAAATTAGAATACGCGGGGGAGATTAACCTTATTGAGTGACGGATCGCTGCGCAAATACATGACCGGAACGGTTTCGCCCACTTTATAGTTAAGCATCTCCATCGTTTTCACCACGGTGACCACATTTTGTTGGGTGAAAACCCTGCCGGTATGATCGTTAAATTCATAATCCAGTGTGACATTGACGATGCCATTTGGCGCGGGCGTTCCCGCCACGGCCTGAGTTATTCGCGCATTGACATGCACAGGATCGCTAGCGATGCGCTTTTTTATTCGGTTATTTTTTATATCGCGAATAGCGATTTTAATAAAAACAACAACTACCAGCGCGGGTAAAAGATAAGCCAGATACTTAAAATAATCCATTACGTTTCCTGAGATGATTCATCAAAAATAATATCGGCAACAGCGATTTTCTTTGTCAGCAACCCTTGATATTTTATGCGCAGCTTAAGACCCGGTTTTAATCTTGCGATATCGTTTGCATTAATGAAAGCCGCTGCTTTTTTCTTTTGCGCTTTCCGGTCAATCACAATGATGAAGTGAAATAGAAAATATTCGCCTTTTCGCGTTGATTTTAACGGCTCCCATGTTTCCAGCACCCCCTCTTTTTCAGGGCCATACCAGCCACGCTGCGTAGCACAATCTTTAATGAGTTTTGCGTTGCCGGTTGGTTCGCGCAGGCCTTTAACGGTGAGATAAAGAAAAAAAGCCAATACACACCAGGAAAAGAGCGTTGAGTATTTAGCCATTAATTCCATCATTACTGTCAGTGCCTTATTTCGCTAGAACTCAATTTTAATGACCGCTAAACGGCCTTTGTTTCCTTTCTTCACTTTGATTCGCAGTCCAGGTTGGATCAATGGCATCTGAGAAATATTCACCAGTGTTTTAGCAGTGTAGAGTTGATTGTCGCCCGGCAGGTGAAAGCGAATATCATAAAAGAAGTCATTGCCAAATCTATCACCGCTTATTTTGCAGGCGATAAATTCACTTTCAATAATGAACGACAGTCAATAATAAGCAGCACACTGGGTTTTGTTATTGTATGTATTTTATTTCTCAAACATGAAAACATAATGTTTATCATCGACATACATAATTTTTATTTGCATTCCAGGTTGCATTTGTGGAGCGTAAAAGGTATCGATCTTTTCACGACCTTCAATTTTACGCCCTTCCACATTTAAAACATAAGCTACAGTTGTATTCCCTGATTCATCCGTGGAAACAGGTCTGATATTTTCAATCACAGCCATAATCGGGCGGCCTTCACGAATTATTTTCTCCCTTTTATTAACAGAAACAAAACACATAATAACCATCACAGCAAGCATGCCAATCGCTAATAAAACCCCCATCATATTGTTCAATCCTTTTTACATAAATACATAGTCAACAACTGTGCAAATATAATACATAGAAAAACACAGGCTGACTTCAGAACTGATGTAAACATGGTTTTGTCGTAATTTTAGAAAAATCGAATAAAATCCGTTAAGGGTTTTCTGGCAACTAAAATAGTTGCCTAGTTTTTCCTTGTTTTTACCATCTACGGGAGTACGTTTCGGACAGGGCAGACTGAATTGCTATTCCTTTTCACTGATACTTGGCAATTTACTTATCCAGTGGAGAGGGGATTTTCAACTTTATTTTCTTAGGTTCTTTTCTGGAGTAAATCAACGGCACCTTTGCTCCTTTTTGATATTCAGGAACCTTAACTACATCAATAACTGCTTTCCCTTCAGTGTTAACGATTTTATGATCGGCGGTAATAAACCGCACCTGAATAATCGCATTAATAAATGCGGAGTTCTCGCCACTGGAACTACGAATGTTAATAATCTCCCCCTGTGCTTGCCCCGCATCAGCCGGGTCAATTTTAACCGCCCCTCTACCCGCCATGATGATGTTATAGATAAAGAAAACAAACATGCCAAAAAAGACAACAGCAAGGGATAAGTAACATAGTAAGAAATTGCCATTTGGACCTTTTTATCATGCCGTGTAGTTGTTATTAACGCTTTAAATTTTTTTGAAATACAACCCGATAGTATAACCAGTCACGCACACTCAAAAAAAACCAGTTAACTTATTCCATTTCGCTCGGCATAAGAAGTACTTGTTGAGGATCCTGAGGGAGATAGTAAAGCACAACAGTGTTGTTCCTCATGATTTTTATTAAATCCTCTGGCGTAAAGTATCTTTTAGTTGTAACGGTTATAGTTTCATTTTTAATTGTAAACTCGACAACCATACGAAATCGGGTATTTCCCGTGCCTGATGCGCCAATTTTCTCCTTACTTAAAATTTTCGCTTCTGTTCTGATCCCTTCTTTCTTAAATTTATCGTGAACAACACCTGTATGATAACAGTATAAAAAGACACCCATGCAAACAATAAAAATAATTGAGATGGTAACAACGGGAGTGTCAAGCACGATAGCCGCCGTGGTTTAAATAATTAAAACAATATAAGTTAATTTTCACTTTAAAAAAAACGAACTCAATTTAAAACCGATAGATTTATAGCCTACGACATTTAAAAAAGCCGACCAGGATTAGTTTTGCAACTGTTTGATTCGAGTCACCATTTACAAAATGGCTATTCCATATTACAAAATGGCTATTCCATATCTTGAGGAACCAAATAGATTTGTTGAGGATCCTCTGGCAAATAAAATAACTGCACCGTATTTTTTCTCATTACTTTGATCAAGTCCTCAGGTGTAAAATATCTTTTAGTTTGTGCTCTGACGACACCATTTCTTGTTTCAAACTCCACTACAACTTTATATTTAATATTACCCGTGCCGGATACACCGATATTTTTCTTATCAAGAATTCGCGCCTCTACTTTACTACCCTTAGCTCTAAACCTGTCATCATCATAACCGGCCTTCATAATCCCATAAATAAGCCAGGCTATAATTAATACAGTGAGCGCAATAGACCACATAGTTGAATCTGACATCTATTAACCTTAAACAATAACTTTTAACTTATTGAGTTTAACTCTTAGGGTTGGCATATTTATCCGTACAAGCAATCATTGGCGAATTTTATAATAGTTATTGATGTTGATTACTTACGCAACCAACATCGTATATTTGATAATTATCACACGCTTCTATTCTTAACTATCCTCAAAGTCCACTTCAACTACAGCCAACCGATTCTTACTGCCTTTTTTAACTTTAATTTTAAGACCCTTTTTCAAAAGATGCATTTGGCTAGGCCTTATTAGGGTTTTAGCAGTGTACAAATGCGGATCTCCGTCAAGATAAAAATTAATCTCATAGAAAAAATCATTTCCATATCTGGCATTCATTTGTTGCCATGATTCTATTTTTGAATCAAGCAACTCACCTTCCCATTTGTTACTTGATAAGTAAACCTTTATACCAGAAACATCTGTTTTATCTTGCTTTTCTAAAAAGTAAAAAAAAGCAGTCGCAGCAACAGTAACAACAATGCCGCCATACATAAAATACTTTGAATAATCTTCAAGTGCCATTTTGTACCTCAACAATCATGTAATGATATAAAGTGCATTATTTGTAACGTTTATTGTTCTATTGGTAATATTTGTTATGCCAAAATTTATCACCGTTGCATTCGCTTCTTTCTTAAAAAGAGTTTTAGAAAATTCTTTTACTTTAAAAGAATTCGATAACCCATTAAAAGTATTTGTTAAACCTACTGCAGCAAACGCAGTCAATGTTCCAGAAATAGAGTTCCCAACAAAACTTTCGCTAAAACCGGTGACCGTTAATGTATGAAATTTTGGTTTGAAAAGTGCATCAGGAGCCTCAAAAACTATTTGTTGTTTACTGCTGATCTTTATCAAGTTAGGGCTACTGATAGTTATCGTCCCACCATTGACATTTTGCGTCCAGTTACCGCTATTAACATCGACAGTCAATCCCCCTTCAATAGTCGTCATCTGACCACTGTCAAATTTCTCTGTCACCAGCCCGGTAACATGATGCGACTCGGTACCTTCCACCTCCGTGATGCGCCCCTCTTTCACAGTCACAACATCACCGCCGCTGGTGATATTCAGCGTACGCCCATTCTTGATGGTTTCCGTCTGGCTGTTGTTGAAGGTGGTGGTTTCCGCTTCATCTACCGTAGTCGTGCGCTTCGCGCGATAGTGGAACGAGGCGTCGCCGGTGACATCGTCTTTCTGCTCTTTCAGAATGGTCGTCGTACGATTGCCGTCAATGTTGACCGTCTTGTCATTTTCCACCGAGACTTTCATATCTTTTTCGGAATGCAACTCGACAGCTTCGCTCCCGGCGCGATCCTCAAAAAACAGGTAGCTGGCGTTGTCTTTGCTACCGTCTTTACTGCGGGTCATAAAGCCCATGCGCGTTGAATCATCCGGCAGTGTCCACGGCGGCATGCTGGATTCGTTATAGACACGCCCGGTGACGATCGGCCGGTCCGGGTCGCCGTTGATAAAGTCGATCACCACTTCGTCGCCCACGCGCGGGATTTGTACCCCGCCGAAGCCCTGCCCCGCCCAGGCACTCGACACACGCACCCAGCAGGAGCTGGTGTCATCGCCTTTCGCCAGCCGGTCCCAGTGGAATTTCACCTTCACCCGGCCATATTTATCCGTCCAGATACTCTCGCCCTGCGGCCCGACCACTTTCGCCGTCTGCGGACCGTAGGTCTTCGGCCACGCCGTCACCGCCGCCGGGCGGAACACCACCGACGACGGGATCACGGTGAAATCGATGCGGTGCACCGTTTCGCCGTCAGAGCCGCTGGCGTAGCGGTTTTCCTCGAAAAAGTAGTTCGCTTCGGTGGTCAGGTACTCGCCGTTATCACTGAAAAACGGCGCGTTATACAGCGCGAAGGTGTTCCCGGGTGCTACGCCAACCGCCGTGGCGGTGCCCTGAATCTGCTGGTGCTCCACCTGCCAGCGCTCCTGGCGGATACGCGCGTAATACTCCCCGTGACCGTGCTCGACAAAACGCCCCGGCCAGTCATAGACATCAATGCTGCCCGGCTGCGGCGACGCCGGGTTCTGCCGCGCCTGGAACAGCCACGCGTTCGGTTTGCGGAAGTCGTAATCATCGAGGCTGTAAATGCCCGGCGTCACGCTGTCCTCCAGCGCCCACTGGCTGATGCCCTCTTCATCCGTGCTGCCGCCGGACGGCGTCTGGTGATAGGGAATGGTTTCGTAGCCGCTGAAGGGCTGATGTTCGGTCGCCGCGTCAGTCAGCACCAGCACATGGCGGTCGGCTTCGTGGCGGAAATGGTAGGCGATGCCCTCAAGCTCCATCAGACGGCTGATGAAATCGAGGCTCGATTCTTGGTACTGCACGCAGTAATCCCAGGTGCGGTAGCTGCCGGTCAGCTTATCTTCCACGTTCACCTGATATTCGCCGAGCAGCGTTTTCACTATCTGCGGCGCAGTCTGGCCCTGGAAGATACGCAGGTTGCGGTCGCGTTTCATCGGCCACAAATCCGGCTCCACGGTGAGCTGATACACCGCGTAACGCGTTCCCGAAAGTTCAACGGCGCTCACCGCCACGCGGGTGATTTTGCCGTTGATATAGCGCGTACCCATTCCCTGGGTGGGAATATTGACGGTTGCGGATTGACCCAGCAGTTTGCTGCGATCGACCCGCGCATCGGTGCTCAACACCGTCAGCGCCAGCGTAAATGACTCCGACAGCGCTTCGCGCCCGGCAAGTTTCCAGAAAAGTAAACCCTCGACGGGTAACGTCGCCGTGATTCTGTTCTGCATAACGAGAGATCCCTACTCAATGTCTGTCAGCGGCAATCAGCGCACGGTTAAACCAGCACGCTATTTTGCACGATGAAATTTAATACTCTGGATGATTTGTTGATATTGCTTTTGATGTTCTTCGCTGAATTCGCCAGGGCAGGTGCCCACGTAGCTCACCATTTTTTTCCCGGCGGGATCGTCGAGCAAAATTAGCGTTTGGCGCTGGAAGATAACGTGGTTGTCATT
The DNA here is from genome assembly GCF_000300455.3 of Kosakonia sacchari SP1. NCBI lineage: Bacteria > Pseudomonadati > Pseudomonadota > Gammaproteobacteria > Enterobacterales > Enterobacteriaceae > Kosakonia > Kosakonia sacchari. The sequence continues at coordinate 2,061,466 of NZ_CP007215.2, read as the reverse complement.
TTTAAACTGATAGAAGAGCTCCACGGCGGGATAACCGTCCACTTCCAGCATTTCCGACGATTCAAGATGAAAATCAATGAGCGTCATCTCCAGCTCACGCGTTTTTCGGGCAGCGAGGGCGTGAACTTTATCGTCAGCTTTTGCATTACTTCGCGATACGACAAACGTAAATTCACCGCCACCCTGATTGCTGTGTGTTAATAAATTCATAGTTCTGTCTTTTTAATATAACGAGCGAGACGAGCGTTGTTATTGCTACGAGAAGACATTGCACCATCATGCAATGTGAAAAATGACGCGCGCGGGAATGGCTTCCCGCACGCTACCGGGCGTCAGCCCGGAGGGATCATCACTATTGTGCTTGCGGGTTAATCAGCCAGGTGCCTGGCTGCCCAATAGTAATGGTCTGGCTGCGGGTCTGACCGTTGCCCTGCAGTACCAGGTTGTAACGCCCCGGTTGCAGCTTCAGTGAAGCAAAACCGTTGGTAGCCGGAGAAACAGACTGCGCTTCGCCGTTGAGCGTCAGTTTTTCGCCCTCGTTCATACGCACAAAAATCTGCGCAACCGGCTCTTGCACCGCAGGCGCAGTAGTCTGGCTTTGTGCCTGCGTGGTTTGCGAAGGGGTCGCCGCAGGTGCGGTAGTTGTCTCCTGCACGGTCTGGCGCGGCGGTTCAGCGGCCTGCTGTGTGGTTTGCTGCTGATCGGTGTTGCTGGCATTCTGCGTCGCCGCTGTGTCCGGCGAGGAACTTCCGCCAAACAGTGCCGCCCCCGCAATCACCCCAACGATAACGCCCGCTGCCACCAGCCCCGGCACTTTGTAACGTTTCACGCTACTCAGCGCATCGGTTTTTTCCGGTGTTTCTTCCACCGGCACCAGCATGGTGCCCGGCTGTTTTACGCTCATGACGTCGTCGATGCCGGCGACCGGCATTTCAATCAGCGCGGCGAATTCATCCACCGTTTGCGGACGGTCTTCCATTTTCAGCGACAGCGCGCGGTCCACCGCCTGCAACAGCGTGTGTGAATACCCCGGCAAACCGCGCTGCGTCAGCGGGACATAAGTGTCCTGAATGCTGCGCACCACGCTTACCGGCGGCGGTGAGCCAATAATCAGCGTGTGCAGCACCGCGCCAAGGGCGTAAATATCGGTCCACGGCCCCTGCTCGCTTTCGTTATCGTCGGTGTATTGTTCAATCGGCGCATAACCCGGACGCAACATCGTTTCAGTTTCATCGGAAACCGAGCCAATACTGCGACGCGCAGAGCCGAAATCGAGCAATACCGGCAGGCCGTTATCCTGAATCTGGATGTTATCCAGCGAGATATCACGGTGCAGATAGCCTTCGTCATGAATAGTTTTGATAGCGCCCAGCAGCATCGGCAGCATGCGGCGGATCCACGCTTCATTAATCAGCGTCGGGTTCTTTTCACGCAGGCGGGAAAGCGTGGTGCCGCTGTAAAACACCGTTCCCATGTAGGCGGTGTCGTTCTGCACCCAGAAACGCAGCACATGCAGCAAGTTCGGGTGGTTGAAGCGCGCCAGCAGGCGCGCCTCCTGAATAAAACTGTTCAGCCCGGCGGTAAACGCTTTACTGAAGCGCTCGCTACGCAGCACCAGCGTCATGTCATCATTACGTACCGCCAGCGACGACGGCATAAACTCTTTAATCGCGATGGTTCGCTCAAGCTGGTGATCCTTGGCGCGATAGACGATGCCAAAACCACCGCCGCCGATCACTTCTAAAATTTCAAACTCGTTGAAGCGATATCCCGGTGGCAGTGCATTCGGTACACTCCGGTTGTTATCGTGATCCGTCATATTGGAAAACTCTCTTGATAATGGCTTTACGCCGCAAACTGACAGTGAAACTCACCCTGCTCAAACGTGACCCGTAAGCGCTTATATTGCTCGTCGCGCGCGCTGGCGTCGAGTAATAGCTGGCTCATCAGCGGCAGCAGTGTATTGGTAAGGATGGCGTCCACCATACGGCCGCCTGATTCGACTTCCGTACAGCGGGCAACAATTTTCGCCACCACGCTATCGTCCACTTCCGACACAATCCCGTGGTTGTCCGCCAGGCGGCGCTGAATGCGTTTAAGCTGCAGGCGCACAATCATCGCCAGCATCTCGTCGCTGAGCGGGTAGTACGGCACCACCAGCAAACGGCCCAGCAGCGCGGGCGGGAAAACCTGCAACAGCGGTGGGCGCAGCGCGTCGCGCAGGGCATCCGGTTCCGGCATCAGTTCCGGATCGGCGCACATGCCGGTAATCAGCTCAGTCCCGACGTTGGAGGTGAGAATAATAATGGTGTTACGAAAATCAATATGCCGGCCTTCGCCATCTTCCATCCAGCCTTTATCGAACACCTGGAAAAAGATTTCGTGTACGTCAGGGTGGGCTTTTTCGATTTCATCGAGCAGCACCACGCTATAAGGACGGCGGCGCACCGCTTCGGTTAACACGCCGCCTTCACCGTAACCAACGTAGCCCGGAGGCGCACCTTTCAGCGTGGAAACCGTGTGCGCTTCCTGGAATTCACTCATGTTGATGGTAATAACGTTCTGCTCGCCGCCGTACAGCGACTCCGCCAGCGCCAGCGCAGTTTCGGTTTTACCGACACCGGACGGGCCGCACAGCATAAACACGCCCACCGGTTTGTTCGGATCGTCCAGCCGCGCGCGTGAAGTCTGTACCCGTTTGGCAATCAGTTCCAGACCGTGGCGCTGTCCAATCACGCGTTCGTTCAGGGTATCGGCCAGTTTTAACACCGCGTCGATTTCGTTTTTCACCATCCGGCCCAGCGGGATGCCGGTCCAGTCGGAAACCACGGCGGCGACCACGTTGGCATCGACCGAGGTAAACAGCAGCGGCGCGTCGCCCTGTAGAGCCCGCAGTTCGGCCTGCTGTTGCGTCAGCGTGGCGCGTAAATCGGTCAGCGCCTCTTCCGGCGAGGTGTGTAGCTGCGCGCGCAAGGCAATGATCGCGTCAACCAGCGCCTGCTCCTGCTCCCAGCGCGCCGTCAGTTCGTCGCGTTGTTGCGCCAGTTTTTCCAGCTCAACCTGCAATTTCTCCACACGATCACTTTCACCGGTCGCCATTTTCGCTTCACGGTTGGCAATCTCAACTTCCACGTCCAGCGCGGCGATGCGGTGCAGGCAATCTTCTAATTGCGGCGGCGGTGAACTTTGGCTTACCGCGACGCGCGCACAGGCGGTGTCGAGCAGCGCAACGGCTTTATCCGGCAACTGGCGCGCCGGAATGTAGCGGTGCGAGAGTTTTACCGCCGCGACAACCGCTTCATCCAGCAGCAGCACACGGTGGTGTTTTTCCAGTGCGGAAACGGTGCTGCGCAGCATCAGTACCGCTTTTTCTTCGTCGGGCTCCGCGACCTGTACCGTCTGGAAACGGCGGGTCAGCGCCGGATCTTTCTCAATGTATTTTTTGTATTCCGCCCAGGTGGTCGCGCCGATGGTGCGAAGCTGACCACGTGCCAGCGCCGGTTTCAGCAGGTTAGCGGCATCGCCCGTACCCTGCTGGCCGCCGGCGCCAATCAGCGTGTGGATTTCGTCGATAAACAGAATGATCGGCGTCGGGCTCGATTGCACTTCGTTAATCAGCGACTGTAAACGCGCTTCAAATTCGCCCTTCATTCCCGCGCCCGCCTGTAACATGCCGATATCCAGCAGCCACAGTTGCACATTTTCCAGCGGTTCCGGCACATCGCCTGCTGCAATGCGCAGCGCCAGCCCTTCAACAACCGCCGTTTTACCGACGCCCGCTTCACCGGTCAGTAATGGGTTGTTCTGGCGGCGACGCATCAGAATATCCACCATCTGGCGGATCTCTTCATCACGTCCCACGACCGGGTCGATTTTACCATCGCGCGCCCGGGCGGTCAGATCCTGACCATACTGCGCCAGCGTGCCCTGCTGTTGCGGTACGCCTGCGCCCGCGTCATCGTTCAGCGCCACGGTGACTTGCTGGCTCTCTTTGCTGTTGGCGAAAATGGCGTCGAAGTTATCCAGCAACGCATCGGCGCTGATACGCTCAAACTGCGGCGAAATGCCTTTCAGCACGTTCGCCAGGCTCCAGGTTTTCAGGATCCCGGCCAGCAGATGGCCGCCACGAATGCGCGTCACGCCATATTTTAACGAGCCATACACCCACGCGCGTTCAACGGCGGTATCAATGTGTTCTGACAAGTCGGAAACCGAACTTGCGCCACGCGGCAGTTTGTCCAGCGCTGCGACGATATCGCGCGTCAGCGCCTCTTCATCCAGCGAAAAGTGGCGAATAACCTGCTGCAGATCGCCGTCCGTCTGTTGCATCAGTTGATGCAGCCAGTGAACCAGCTCCACATACGGGTTGCCACGCAGCTTGCAAAAGGCGGTGGCGCTTTCCAGCGAGGTAAATAACAGCGTATCGAGTTTGCCGAACAGAACGGCGCGGCTGATTTCTGACATGAGTTCATCCATTATTCATAATTAGTTTGCAGTCATCCTGACAAGCCAGCTCGTCGTGCGATACGACATGCAGGATGTGTGCGTACGTCAGACCAGGAAACTAACAACGGAGGTTATCCCTCCGGGCTGAAAACTAAATCTCCTCGCGCTTGCGGCCTGGGCTGAGCGCCAAGCCAGGCGCTGTAACCCAGACGCCCGGCCCCGCCAAGCGTGGCACCGGCGACATCTTCACTGCGCAAAATCACTTTCACCGCCCACTGGTACTCAATGCCCAGATACTGGCGCACCCAGTCGCGTAGCGCAGCGACATATTTTTCACCCGGCATAAAACGCCGATAGGTATCAACGGGAAGCGGGCCAATTTCGATGCGAAACTTATGGCACACATCGCGCACAGCTTCGCCAAGAAATGCCGATTGTCCGAGGCGCGGCGCGTGTCGCCCGCCCTGTAAGCGCGCGCGTTCACGTTCGCTGAGCGGCATCCACTGCGGCACGTTTTCGACAATGGTGACCGGCACGTTGAAATAGCTGCGCAGGATCTTCGCCAGTCCTTCCGGGTCGCGTCCGTTACGGGTCAGATGCCCGGCCAGAGCAAAGCGCGCGTGCGGGCTTAAACTGCCTTTTTCCAGTTGTCCTGGCTGGCCCATGCCGATCAGCGAGGCGATGTACTGCTCAAAACGTTTGTTATCCTGGCGATCCAGTGAAACGGTCGGCTGCGCATCGGCCCAGGCGCGATAAAACAGCAGCGCCAGGCGGTGATGAAAGAGATCGGCGAAGGCGCTCAGGCTGTCATCCTGGTGGTGCGCAATACGCTCGCTGGCATATTCAGTCAGGTGAACCGGCAGCGGGCCGTTGGGGCCAAACAGGCCAAAACTCAGAATCGAGACGTCATACAGCGACGAGTTTTCGCGCTGGCGCACGCTTGACAGTGTCGACGGTGCAAAGCCAAGAGAGGGTGTTTGCCCGATGCGCAACGGCTCGAAACGCGGCAGCGGCGCGCGACCCAGCGGGTAACGCTCACCGCCACGCGCATCAACGTGGCGCAGCAGCGTAAACAGATCGTAGCGCCACGGCGTTGCCATCACGTTTTGCCAGAACGCCTCCGGCAGCGCACTGGCGCGCGTAATGACCGGCGCGTTGCTCAGCGTTTCGGTCATATCAGCGCCCTCTTGCCCATGCGCGGCGGCCAGTAACCCACTTCCCCACGCTGCTGGCTCTTAAGCGTGAATTCGGTAAAGCTGTTCATGCCCACCAGTCGGGCAAAAACACGCTCCAGTACGCTGCCAAACAGATACGGGCTGAAGCCGGAAAACGCCTGCTCATCGACCGTCAGTGTGATGCCAATACCGCGCGCGAAAACAATCGGCCCGGGTTCCGGCACCCGGCGATGTACCGGTTCGAGCACACAGTGGCGCACACCTTCAATCTGACGCGCGACCGGCGCTTCTGCCAGCCGGGTATAGAGCCCCAGCAACTGGCGCAGCGCCGCAGCGCCCGCGCCGTCTTCGCCATCCATCAGGCTTAAATAGTTCATCTGCAACTGGCTGATCAGCCGCCAGGTGCTCAACCCTTCCGCCAGCGCCGGACGCGGCGGCGTCGGGCCTTTTCGCAGCTGTAAGGTTTTGACCGGCAGCGAATCCGGTAACACAAACTGGCCGATATCCTGCTGCAACATCAGCGGCAGATCGCGGCTGGTGCACAGCACTTCGGCGGTGATGTAGCGTAACTCTTCACGCCACGGCGCATGCTGTTCATCCACCAGCGAGGCGAACACTTCAGATCCGATGTAGCCGGTACGCGTGCCGTAACGCTGCGCATGTTCTGATAACGCTCGCTGTTCGCGGCGCAGCGAAAAGTAAGCGCCGTAATTCCCCTCATCCTGACTCCAGCTACTCCAGAACGGGCGAAAAGTTTGCTCATCACGCTGCCCATCAATGCTGGCGTGAATTTTGGTCACGGCGTAAATCTCGTAATCCAGCGGACGAATATTATCGACCACCAGATGGTACTCATGCAGGCTGTCGCTCAGCTTCTGGCGTTCCGCCACTTTCGGGAACAGGTTAATCACCGGCGTGCAGTGCAGCGCGAGGTGGCTTTTATCCACCACCCGTTCAAGCTGCGCATCGGCTTTGTCGAGCAGGATGATGATATCGAAGGACTTCGCTTCGCCACTTTGCGCCAGCATCGTGCGCAAGCCATGCAGGCTGATAAACAGGAAACGCGACGGAAAAGCAAAGTACTCCTGCAACAGACGGTAGCCGTCAAAGTTGCGCAGATCGTCCGGCAGCAGCGCCTGGTCTGCGCTAAACCCTTCCTGGCGCAGCGCATCGTCGGCCAGCACCAGCGGCGGGGTTTTCTGCCCGTTCGCCTGACAGAGCATCCCGACCTGGTGACCCATGATCAGTTCGAGGAGTTTCAGCGCCTGCATATCCGGGCCGCTTAAGAAGAACTCCAGACGGTCGAAATCAAGGTGGCTGAGGTTGACCGGGCCGTCGCAACTCAGGCGAATACGCAGTGCGCTTTGCGCCCCGCGCTGGCTTAAACCAACCTGCGCCAGCGGCAGATCGGCGGGTACGCCGCCCAGCTCCACCTGGCTGATTTTCAGCGGCAGCAGCGTGACATCATGCGCGGTGGTGTAGCTACAGGTGACACCGTTCTTTTTCATCACCTGGCTGTCCATCATGGTGCCGCGCGGCACCACAAAACCGTTGCTCAAATCGCCTTTCGCGCTGTCCGGTTGCAGTTCGGCAATCGCCATGGACGGCGTGGGTGCAAGGTAATTCGGCGCGACCATTTCCAGCAAACGCTGGGAGAAACGCGGGAACTCGGCATCCATTTTTAACTGCACGCGCGAGGTCAGAAAGGCAAAACCTTCCATCAGGCGTTCGACATACGGGTCGGAGACGTCCATGCCGCGCATGCCCAGACGCCCGGCAACTTTCGGGTAGCGCCCGGCGAACTCCTGACCCATTTCGCGCAGCCAGGCCAGTTCGCGGTTGTAATATTCGAGTAATTTGCTGTCCATCGTTACCCCGCGTCTTTCAGCTCGAAATGGCCGTTTTCCAGATCCACATCGGTACGAAACAGGAACTCCAGCGGATAAGGCACGCACCACAGGCGGCCTTTGATCTCAATCGACAGGACATTATGCAGATCCAGCGACTGAGTATCGGAGATGCAGCGCACCTGCAAGCCTTGCGGAAGAATGCGCGGTTCAAAATGCAAAATCGCGTCGGTCAGTTTGCGCTGGATATCCTGCCATTCGATATCCGACATGCGCTTACCCGCCAGCGGCGACACGCCAAAGTTCACCACCGAACGTCGCACCTGGTCAAAACCGGAGAGATCCTGCTGCGCTTCGTTATTAATGGTATTGAAAAGCCACTGCAAATCGCGCAGCACATGGCGGCGCAGCGCGGAGTGCGAAACCAGAGTGTTATTCACCGGCTCCTGCACTTTATCCGGCGCGTCATCCGTCAGGCGATCGAGCAGCGACGGCTGCATTTTATCGCGCGCGCCAACGGTCTCTTTCCCGCGCCGTGAGCGCCAGCCGCTACGCAGCAGGTCGCTCTCTTCATCATGCGCAGAGTTACTCATCTGCGGCATCCACGTTAAAACTGACGTTGGCGAGGTCAAGCAGCGAATACTCAGCGCTGTCGTTAAGCCACACTTTTTGCCCCTGCCCGATATAGTGCGGCGCATCGCCTGGCAACTGCTGCCATTCGGTGACGCGACACAGCTTGAAGCGGTCATCGGCATTAACATCCAGCGGATAGCGCGCCGGGATCTGGCACACCTGTTCGCTGCCGTCCTGCAAGCGCACCAGCGTGTGACGCCACACTAAATCGGTGACGCTGGCCGGGGGCTGGAACTGCATCGCGGAAATGGCGCTGAACGGCAGCCAAAAATAACGGCCATTGACAATGGCTTCGCAGACCGGGCCAAAGCGGCAGTCGCCATCCATCAGCCAGTCAAAGCTCAGGGTTTGCCCGTCCTGCGTCGTTAACTGGCCAGGATTGGCGTCGGCCATTTCCAGGGCGGTTTCACGATCCGCACCGGCATTCGCCGCTTCCGGATCCAGCGCGCTGACCATTGACGCCAGCCACGGCCATTGTTGATCCGGCGTAACCGGACGCGCACGCCCTGCCATCACTTCCGCACGCTGGCGCTCGCCTTCAATGGCCTGTTCCAGCAGCGTAACGGTTGGCTGTGCCTGCGGTTTTAACGCCTGCCAGCTTTTTAACTGCGCCAGCGCGCGCGACCAGTTGCCATCAAGGCACAACAGTTGGGCAAATGCGGCGCGCAGATCGGCGTCGCCCGGCTGGGTGCGGATACGGCTTTCGAGCTGCGACAGGCTTTCCTGCAACGATTCGCCCGCCAGCTGTTGAAACAACGTGTTCATCGCCGCTCCTTAATTAACCGTTTTATAGGTGCCAACCGCCGGGTTACGTAGCTGCGGGTGCAGCGAGTCAATCAGCAAAATGTTCAGATGCGTACCCGGTTCAAACCACGGCGTCCACGCTTTGCGCACTTCATCAATACGCGCCTGTAAACGCGCCTGGTCATTTGCCACATCGCGGGAGATCTCCACCGCCACGGTGCCATTCGCCTGCCAGCCATTCAGGCTGTCGACATACGGCAGGATCATCCAGCTCTGCGCCAGCGTGCCTTCGCTGACCACCATACGTTCGTTGTTGACGGTGGTAATCAACAGGCGATCCGCATCCACACTGGCATTCAGACCACTAACCGGGAAGCCGTGCACAAAGGTCATGGTGATTTTCTTTTCCGCACCGTTGCTGAGTTGCGTCACCACGCTGCGCCCGTTCAGCCAGCCGCCCTTCTCACACTTGCCATCTTCTTTGGCGGGAATAAACAGCGCGGGCGTACCGGCGCCGCCCTGCCAGAAGGTGCGCAGGTGGCAGCCATCCTGCAAGGTGAACTCCTGCCACGGCGCACGGCTGGCGGGCGGCGAGAGATCTTCAGCGCGACCGGTTGGCGCAACCAGCCCGGAAGCCGGGGTTGTGGCGGGCGCAGTAGTCGCACCGGTTGAGGTGACCACCGGATCCCACTCTTTGGCTTTATCGGCGGTGCCTTCAGCCAGCGTCGCGCCTTGTGGGTCGGTCAGTTTCCAGCGTACCTGCGTCAGCGTGCCACACTGGTTTTCCAGCAGCGCGCCAAGACGCGGTAAAAAGCTATTCAGTACCGAGGGTTTTTTATCGCCGCTGGCGACAATGCGCAGCGGCAGCGTCTTCGCACACCAGCTTTTTGGCGTGTTATCGGCGATGTTGTCGATCCAGACATCCAGTTTTTGCGAAGGCGATTGCACGATGCGGTAGTTTTCTGCCTGCACGCTGCCACACACTGCCAGCAGAGCCAAACCCGGTAGCCAAAGTTTCATAAAAGTCCTTGTAAGCTGTATCAATCACGAAGAGGGAAAAACTGCGCGGCTTCAGAGAGCGTATGTAAAAGCGTCGTCTCCTGAGGCGTGCCCATCCACACCGCTACGGCGCTATAGTTGTCCTGCTGGGTCTGCGCCCCGACACCGTTTTTCAGCAGGATTTGATTCATCAACGTCAGCCACTCATCGGGCGTATTGACCATGTGCAGCGACTGTTGCATCTGCTCCTCGGTGACGCCGTGCCAGAAACCATCCGTGCACAGCAAAAACGCGTCGCCATCTTCAATCGGCACCACATCACTGTAGCTCGGTTCACGCTCATCCTCGCCCAATCCCAACGCGAAATAGAGCAAGTTACCGTTGATACCTTCGGTCTGGTGTCCGGCGTCTTTCATCTGCTGGACGAGGCTGTGATCGGTAGTGACGTGGTAAAGCCAGCCGCGACGAAACAGATACAACCGGCTGTCACCCGCGTGCGCCCAGTAGGCGAGCTGGTAATCGCGATCGATAAACAGGCTCACCATGGTGGTCCCCATGCGGTGATAATCCTGCACCGCTTTTTGCTCTTCGCGGATGGCGCGGTTCGCGCCATTCACGTATTGACGAATGTACTGGGCATTGAGGTGCTCATCACCGTCGAACCGGGTGATAATGGCGTTTCGCGCCAGTTGCGCCGCCACGTCACCGCCGGGTAAACCGGCGATGCCGTCGCAGACCACAAAGCAGGCGGCGCGCTCGCCGATGGTTTCCCCGGTCTGATCCTGATTACTGGCACGTTCGCCCTGTCGCGAAATAGAGGCCGTGCTGATATTCATTCTTCCGATCCGCTTTGTGAATCTTTGTACTGGTTGACTTCCATGTCGTAAGCGTGGAGGAACGCTTCGCCAAACAGGGTGTGGAAGTCATCGTCAATCTCACCGGCCGTCTGGGCGTAGGTACGTACATAGTAATCCCACAACGCGGCTTTACGGTTGGAGAGCACACCAAGCCGCGCGGTCGCACCGTCGCGTTTGGCGTCATCTTCCAGTTGCTCCGGGTTAAACTGCTGCAACATGGCGGCGATAATCGCGCGAATACCGGAGATCATCCCCAGCTGGTGCGCTTGTAAATCGATCAGCGCATCACGCACCGATTTTTTCGGCGGCATAAAGCCAGGCATACGCGTACCGAACATCTGCATCAGCACGGTTTTACCGGACGGCAGCAATTTGAACGGGTTGTTCGCATCGTCCAGTACCATGGTCATGTCCGCTTTAACACCGCGTTTCAGAATAGAACGCGACGATAACAGCGCGACCGTACCCTGCGAGAACATACTCAGCATCTGACCGAACTGGCGCATGTTTTCTTTATCGAACTGCGGCACCGGCTGCATGTCGCTCAGTCCCATGCCTTCAAGCAGCGCATCAAGCAGCTCACCTTTCAGTACATCGCCGCTGTCGCCGGTGCTGACTGATGGCGTGCTCTTCGCGCCATTGCTCTGGACCGGATCGATACGCAGACGCCCTTTCGGCGTTTGCGCGGTGCTGCGCTGTACCGCCTGCGGGGTTGGCAGCGTGATACCAGCATAATCCTGCGGCTCCTGCACCTCTTCCGGCGCGGCGAGCGGCGCGTCGTCGGCAAACAGCGGCGTCGCACTCAAATCTTCCGGGCGCAGCTCGGTAATGATCGGCTGAGCGGCTGGCGGCGGTTCCGGCGTGTTCAGATCGGTAATGATCGGTTTCGGTTCAGCCGGTTTCTGCGCCGCCAGTTCATCGGCATGCGCCAGCGGCACCGCGCCGCTCAGCAGACCAAGCGGATCGTCGCTGCGGGTTTGCTTTGTGCTACCGCTCCCGCCAAACAACGCCAGCGGATCGAGTTCGTCGCTATCCGGCGAGTGCGGTTTTTGTGCCGGTTCAACCGGCGGCACCAGCGCAGAAGGCGTGGAGTCGTTGAAAATGCTGTCGTTTTTAAACAACTGCTCGTCGTTAAACAACTGATCCGAGGCCAGCGATTTCGGCGTTACCAGCGGTTCATTGTTATTGAGCAGCGACAGCGGATCTTCCGGGTTACGCTCCGGCCCTTTCGGCGCGGCGAACGGGTTAAGATTTTGCGCGTCCTGCGGTTTCGCACGGCTGCTGGAGATGCTGTCGGAGATGGAAAACTCCTGCATCAGGCTGTCCCAGATTTCCGTCGGCACGGACGCCGGAGCGCCTTCTGGCGTGTTTTTCTGCGCCGGAACGGGTGCCGGTTTTGCCACCTGCGGCTGCACTGGCTTCGGGTACATCTCTTCAGCCATGCGGGTGACAGGACGGGTATCCTGAATCAGATCGGTGACTTCAATACGATATTCATCGATGCCAAGAATATCGCCATCCTGCAGCTCAACCTGGCGACCACGTTCCAGGGGGATGTCATTCAGTACGACGCGGGTCACGTTGCCACGGTTGGTGACGCGGCATTCGCCATTGCCGGCAATATGAACAATCGCCTGCAAACGTGAAATGGAACGGTCATTGTCCGGCAGCACCAGATTGTTGTCCGTGCCGCGGCCAATGGTGCCGCCCGGGGGATAAAAGTCGCAGCTACTTTGTGGCGGCTGATGACCGGGTTTACTGGTAATAATAGTGAATCGCATCGCGTATTCCTGCTGGAGTTATGTGCACTCAAACGGTGCCGCTTTAGCTAAAACGGCTGCGTTTGAAGACAAGCGAAAAGAAGGTCGACGTTCGCGAACCCGGCGCAGCCACCGGATAAGTCTCTTGTTTTACTGGATTTTACTGACCAATTCAAAGGTCCGTTGTTGCATCGATTTTGTTAAGCAGGCCTCGTCTGTTTGGCACTGGTTGCGTTTTTTAAGCCAGTCGCGCTGCGCCGCTTTCATGCCCGCTAACGCAGCTTTATCCGCCGGGTCAATTTCTTGCTGTTGCTGCAACTGAATAGTGTAGGCATCGGTCACGCTGCGATCCCAAGAAGAAAGATCATCACTGCTGCAAATGGTTTGTTCAATAGCGTTCAGTTTTGCATCACAGGAAAAACTGGGTTTTGCTTTTTCACCGGATTTCACGCGTTGCATAACAACATAGCTATTATCGAACCAGTTCATTACCGCACTATCGTCTGATAGCAGCGCAACCCAGTTTTTGATCGACACGCCATCAGTCGAAAGATAACCAGACTTACATTGTATAAGGATCGGTGTAATTTTCAGATTTCCCGGTTGTTCGAAACCAAAATCCTTCGCGACCGGAGTCTTGGGTTCGACATAGCGCTCACCGGACGTTTTAAGAATAGCCTCGTCAAGCGTCATCAGGGATTGGGGGGTATACGTAGGCTGCTGGCAGTCGACATCCCATATCAATTCACCATAAGCTGAGTTTCCATCTAAATGAATGACTCTTCCTACATAACGTGGATCGCCAGGGATGGTTGAGACTCTTGCCGTGGCCTGGTGATCCGGTTCAGCGGAAATAATACGCCATGCCCCCAAAATGGAGGCTGGCGTTTCTGCTGCGTAGGCAGCGCAGTAACTCAACGACATCAGTGCGGCTAAGGCGACCCATTTAATGCGAGCCGGGGTAAATCGAATGATGCTTCCTGTCATGTTTCCCTACCATCTCATCCAGTGGCGCACATGCAATACGTACAAGGTCTTACTGCTTAGCAGGGATGGCAACCCGCCATCCCCTTATTACCAGCTACGACTCAGACCCCATCCAGGCTGTGCGCCAGCTTTTCCAGACGATCGTTCATCGATTTTTTCAGGCATTGCACATCGCTATTGCAGCTATTGCGCTGGCTTAACCAGGCTTTCTGTTGCGATTGCAGTTTGTTTTCCAGATCTTTATTACCCAGGCTTACCGCTTCTTTGCGGAACGAACGGTAAGAACGGGCAACGCTGTTATCCAGCGACGCCAGTTCGCGATCGCCGCAGATTGCTTTTTCCGGTGCGGAAGCGGCTTTTGCACAATCAAACGATGCCTGTGGTTTGCTGTTTTTATCCACCGGCGTGAGCAACAGGATGGTGCCATCCGTCCAGTTCAGCAGTAAGCGCTGATTGACGAATGCCAGGCTGGCGCCGCTACCCGCATCACCGTTAGCAAAGTGACCCGATGCGCAGGTAATGTTTTCGACCAGCGTTTTCGCGCTCCCGTCTAATCCCAGCTCATAGGTTTTCGCCGCGTCTTTCTCCGGGATGGACTGCGTGGCAGCGACCCAGGCATCCAGCGTACTGCTGCTTTCTTTCATCGCGGGTGACTGGCAATTCGAGCCGCCCGGAAGCGAAGTGCTGATGCCTTGCGGCGTCACGCTCAGAAAGCGCCCGACAAGGCGATCATCGTTGAACTGATAGTTCAGGGTGCGTTCTGTTTCGGTATTAATAAACGCTTTCTCAACCAGCCACTCGCCCTGTACCGGTGAATTGCCAGCCTGCGCCGCCGAAGAGAGTAGCGCCAGGCAAGTGAGCGTTGCCGCTACGATCTGTTTAGTGTGAGTCGTCATTGATCAATTAGTCCCGTAGTCGCCGTTTAAGAAAAGATTCACTTCAAAATTACGACGATTAATCAAACCCTTCATAACTTTGTGTTTACTGGTGTTCGCGCGTTTAATTTCTGTCATCGCGTCAGAGATCTGCCCACGGTTGATAAAACCAAACACGTTGTTCAGCCGTCCACCGGGGTTATACGCAAAGGAGACCAGCGCGTCGAATTCATACTGCTTGAGCGGCACAAAAATACCATTTCTCACCGCGTTAACGTATGGCGGAACGGTGGCACGCAGTAAATTTGTCTCCTGATCGGCGGTAAGACGCACCAGTTTCGCGTTATCGGCGACAAACTGACTTGCCTGGTCGTCGTGCAATTTGGCGGCTTTACTGATTTTTTCCGCGGTTATCGCATCAATGCCGATTTCAATCATTTTCGCTTTGATAGATTGCTCAGAGCGCTCTTTCATATCGTAGCCCGGCCCGAGCGTCACGCCGCTCGCGCCACCTGGCCAGTGCAGGTAACAACTTTTGTTTGCCCAGGCTTCGCGATGAAAAATAAAGGTCATGCCACTGGCGGAAATATCCATCGCTCCGACAGCCTGTCGCCCGGCGCTGCCTGAAATAGGCGGCTGTGGCGCGCGGGTAGTGACCGGTTTACCTAATGCAGCAAGGGTGCGTCGCCCGACAATTCCATCAACATGTAAATTCTGTTTCGCCTGGAATTGTTTGACGGCAATTTCGGTTTTTAAGCCGAAAATACCATCTTCACCGACTTTCGCTCCCGATTTATTCAGCAGTTGCTGTAACTCTTTAACATTCGTACCACGATCACCCTTGCGCATAACACTCATTCGTTCATCCTCAAAATATTCTTTAATATTTATACGCACTCAAAAGAAACAGCTTTCATAAAAGCGGCTGCGTTTGAGTAGCTAATTATTCTGTTGGGGACAACGTCACTCACTCAATATGAAAAAGAGACAGCCATTAAAAAATAAAATAAGGATTAGGCCGAAAACAACAAGGTGAGCCCTTGCGGGCTCACCACAGCGATTACGCTTCTTTGTTTTCTTTGATGTTCCAGCCAGCGCTGGTTTCAGCACCTTTACCACCAGAAGAGGACTGCTCCCAGTACTGCTGTTTCACTTTCGCAGCCTGGAATGCATAGGTCACACCTACGGTGTCGCCGTTGTCAGCACCGGTGTACTGAACGGAAGTTACCAGCACATCTTCCAGGGTGATGCGTGCATACTCAACCTGCTGGCCGCCTGCTTTGCAGACAGACAGCTCAACTTTGGTCAAGTGTTTGCCGCTGGCGCAATGTTTCAGGATAGCCGTCGTGGATTTATCAATGAGTGCGTTAACATGCAGGTCATTAAAATTGACTTTACCGGCACCGCCGCCACCGCCAACGCTCATGTTTCCAGGTTGTGAAGCACCCCAGGAAAAAGATGTGATATCAGTCCAGCCGGTGTGGTTAGAGTCTTTAGATTCACCCGTAACTCCATCGACCTTCAGAAACATATCAATAGCCATAATATTTACTCTTCGTTAATGATAAATATTGCTTTCGAAAAAGCGCTTATATGGCAAACGGGTAAGCATGGGGCCGAATAAAACCGTCCATATTTTACCTCTGCCTCGTTTGATTCTGAAAAGATTATGCATCTGTTCAGAAACACTCATTCCCTCGATTGAGAGAAAGAATTCATGACATTCTGACGCCAATATAACGACGTGGCGTTACGGAAATAGCACTATCAACGTTCAGATAATTCGCTCGCGTTATTTATTGCGCGATGGTGTGCTTTTTTCACAGCCACCATGATGCTGCGTCATCGCGTCGATAATTAAGCTCGACGCGCGCGCCTGTTTCAGCCTCTCAGGCGGCAAGCTGCGAAAGTAGCTATACACAATTTCATGCAGCGTGATGGATTTGAACCGCCGGTAACTGCACCAGACTGTCCCTTCCGTGGTATCCAGCACGCCTAATAAATAGAGATCGGCTTTAATGCGCTCGCGCTCGTTGCTTTTAGATGTCCACGCGTTGAAAAAGCGCTCGCCGGACATATTCACATCCTGGCTGGTGAGCAACGCCGGGTCGCGCAAAAAATTAGCCGTATCGTCCTGCGGCAACGCCTGTGCACGCGGTGTGTAATCCTGTTCTGCCCAGCTCAACGCTGAACAGAACAACAGACCGGCTAACATAATGCACTGTCGCATCGTCACATCCTTGTGGTTAATGAAGCCGGCCTGTCTGGCTTACGCTTCTTTGGTTTTCAGCGACGGCAGTTTGGATACCAGACGCAGAGAAACCGTCAGACCTTCCAGCTGGTAGTGCGGACGCAGGAAGAATTTCGCCGCGTAGTAGCCAGGGTTATCTTCGATTTCCTGCACCTGCACTTCTGCCGCAGCCAGCGGTTTACGCGCTTTGGTTTCCTGCGAGGAGTTCGCCGGGTCACCGTCGACGTAGTTCATCACCCAATCGTTCAGCCAGCGTTCCATTTCGTCACGCTCGCGGAAGGAGCCGATTTTGTCGCGCACAATGCACTTCAGGTAATGCGCAAAACGGCAGCAGGCGAACAGATACGGCAGACGCGAAGCCAGACGGGCGTTAGCGGTCGCGTCGGCGTCGTGGTACTCCATCGGTTTTTGCAGCGACTGCGCGCCAATAAACGCGGCGAAGTCGGAGTTTTTACGGTGGATAAGCGGCATAAAGCCGTTTTTCGCCAGTTCTGCTTCACGACGGTCGCTGATGGCGATCTCGGTCGGGCACTTCATGTCCACGCCGCCGTCATCGCTCGGGAAGGTATGGCAGGGCAGGTTTTCTACCGCACCGCCGGATTCCACACCGCGAATCGACGTACACCAGCCGTACTCTTTGAACGAACGGTTGATGTTCGTTGCCATCGCGTACGCGGCGTTCGCCCACGAGTAGTTGTTGTGGTTCGCGCCATCGGTCTCTTCTTCGAAATCGAAGCTGTCAACCGGGTTGGTGCGAATACCGTACGGTAGACGCGACAGGAAGCGCGGCATCACCAGGCCAAGGTAACGGGCATCTTCAGATTCACGCAGTGAACGCCAGGCGGCGTATTCCGTGTTCTGGAAGATTTTCGTCAGATCGCGCGGGTTCGCCAGCTCCTGCCAGGACTCCATCTGCATCACGCTTGGCGCAGTACCGGTAATGAACGGGCAGTGCGCCGCCGCGCCGATGCGCGCCATTTCGCCCAGCAGTTCGACATCCTGCGGGCTGTGGTCGAAGTAGTAATCGCCAACCAGGCAGCCAAACGGTTCGCCACCAAACTGGCCATACTCTTCTTCATAGATTTTTTTGAACAGCGGGCTCTGGTCCCAGCCCACGCCTTTAAAGCGTTTCAGGTTGCGGCCCAGTTCCTGCTTGGAGATGCTCATAAAGCGGATTTTCAGCATCTCGTCGGTTTCGGTGTTGTTCACCAGATGGCTCAAACCGCGCCACGCACTTTCCAGTTTCTGGAAATCTTCGTGGTGGATTATCTGGTTAATCTGCTGCGACAGCTTTTCATCAATTCCGGCAATCAGGTTCTGAATGGTGCGGTAGGTATCGCTGGAGAACGTGACGGTGTTTTCCAGAGCCTGTTGCGCCAGCGTTTTCACCGCACTTTCTACCGCTGAACGCGCCTGGTCCGTTTTCGGACGGAACTCTTTGCTGAGCAGCGCGCTGAACTCATCCTGGCTGAAGGCCTGTGCGCCCTGCTGCAGTTCTTGCTGTTGAGAAGGGTTGCTCATGGTTTACTCCTCTTTACCTTGCGCACTGTCTTCACTGTTCGGTAACTGGCTGAGCGATTTCAGCAGGGTTGGATCCTGCAACACTTTGGCAATCAGCTCTTCCGCACCGTTTTTACCGTCCATATAGGTCAGCAGGTTGGAAAGCTGCGTGCGCGCTTCCAGCAGTTTGTTCAGCGGCTCAACTTTGCGTGCCACCGCGTCTGGCAGGAAGTCATCCATGCTGTCGAAAGTTAAATCGACGTTCAGACGGCCTTCGCCGGTCAGCGTGTTGTCGACGTTGAACGCCACGCGCGGTTTCAGCGCTTTCATGCGTTCGTCGAAGTTGTCGACGTCGATTTCGAGGAATTTACGATCCTCAATAGAGGGTAAGTTCTCCACCGGTTTCCCTACCAGATCCGCCATTACGCCCATCACAAACGGAAGCTGGATTTTGCGCTCCGCGCCGTACACTTCCACGTCGTACTCAATCTGTACGCGGGGGGCACGGTTGCGGGCGATAAATTTCTGACCACTGTTACTTATTGCCATGATGTTCTCCATCGAATATGCGCGGTGAAGGTTTGACGACCGGCAACGCGCCTGCCGTCATAACTCGGTACGCGTCAGTCCTGACGCCCAAAGATGTTTTGCAGTTGATTCACGCCATCGGGCGCCAGATCGCGAATAATCTCCATAAAGTCCAGTTCGATTAGCCGCTGCACGCGGTCAATCATCAACGGCGCGGGGTGGCTCGGCTCGTGCTGGGTGAAGTATTGCTTCACTTTTTCCAGCATCAGTTGCGCATCGGCGCGCGTGGTAACCTGCGCGGTTCGCCAGTCGGTATGCGCCGCCAGCGGCGCTGCGACGACTGGTTGCGGCGCGCTATCCGCAGGTGCCGTTTGTTCTGTCGCCTGTTGCTCTTCCGTGCGGTTAGCGCGGCTGACACCAGCAATTAACCCGACCGTTTTGAGTAACTGTTCCATTTCCGGCACCCCGCTTTCGCCCAGTTGTTCGAGCAACCATGTACGGATCGTTTGCAGACGCCCTTCGATTTGGCAGATAGCCTCAATGCCAGGCTGTCCGCCGCGCGTGAGTTCATCAATCAGACGCACCCGGCCGCCAGGGTAGCCTGCACATTCCGTTTTGCTGCCGTCAAGCAACGCCTGCGCGTCGCGCACGTTTAGCTCATCGCCGTTGCTGCGCAGCAGCGTCGCCTGGCGCAGCGTGGTGGTCAGCGAAGATTTATCGCTTAACCCCGCCAGCGCATTAATGCGGTAAAACGGGTCGAATTCACCACCGTCGGTCAGCGAAGGCCAGAGTTGATCCCAGTAGAGCGCCAGCGCCTGACCTAACAGCATTAAACCATCAGCATAGCCTTCCAGCCCGCGACGTCGAGTCCACGCATGGGTTAACGCCATCATCACGCGGATATCTTTGGTACGCGCCAGCAGCCCGGTGGCCAATTTTTCCACCCGCGTCCAGTCTGCCGGTTCGGCGGGAATAATGGTGCTGCCAAACTGCTGCTCGGCCTTGCCGAGGCTCGCCTGCTCCATCGCCTGGAAATCGGCGTCATACTCCAGATTCTCACCGCACGGTTGCTCCGGGCTGACCGGAGCGAGTAACGATTCTATAGTCATCCGCAACCTGCTTATTCTTCAAACATCGGTGGGTAGAGGCCGTGGCGACCAGGTCTTGCGCCACCCGCCGGCTCAAACAACAGCGTGAATAACTGGCCGGTAAAATTGCCGCTGTGCACATGGGTGTAAAGCGGGTAGCCATCGCTGCGGTTGGTCCACCAGAAACTTATCTGGCGCAGCGGATCAAAACATTCGGCGGCCTGTCGCCAGCCGATGGTGGATTCGCCGTCGCCGTCATAACCAATCACATCCAGAATTTCCGAGCGCGTTTCCGGCTCCACCAGTTGCACGGGTGGAATGGAGAGCAGCGCCTGGTCGAGCTGTTCGGGTGAAAACCCATTGCGCACGGCATGCAGCATGGTGCGCCCGAGTTGTTCATACCAGTCGCCCGCTTTCGCTAAATGGCGTGGCGACCATTCCAGCGGGTTAATCGCCATCAACGCACACAGCGGATACTGACGACCAACGCTGTCGCGCCCTGGCAGCAGACAGCCCATTTGCACTTGTTGCCCGCCGAGCATTGGCGGCACAACGAAATTCCAGATCGGCGCATTGCTGAACTGCCGGTCACTTGTACGCTGTTCTTCTTTCTGCCAGTTCATCAACCCCACCTGAAACCAGTGGGACCACTGGCGCTGAAGCGCATCAGGAAAGCGGCGTTGTAAAAAATCGCCCGCACTGGGCAGTTTGCCATACCAGCTAATTGCAGAAGTCGTAGTCATTAGGCGTTCCTTTGCAGTTCAAGGACATGCGAAACGTGGAAGCTGGAACGGGTTGCGGATGCTGTTGGGCGCGAATTCCAGCGTCACCTGATGTCCGTCAACCGTGAATGTCGCCTGGCGGCTCAGGCTGCTGCTGCCGGGGCTGACGCGCGCTTTATCGAAAAAGCGGTTCAGCGCCCAGGCGCCATTGGTCACAAGCGTAGCGGTTGTGCCGTTGGCCAGCCCTAATTGCATCCGCACCTGGTTGGTGCCGCCGGAACCCGGCCAGCTAACGATTTGCACCGCCTGTGGGCCGTGGCTGTAGCGAAGGATTTGCCCGTCCACATCCAGCGTCATATTCAGGATGGTGTTATCCATGCGCACCGTACGCACCGTGGTGCGAAACGACGGTGTTGCGCTGCCGTTGGCAAAGAACGCGTCACGAATCGATTGCGCCTGCTGAAACGGCACCAGCACGCCTTCGCTGCCTGGCAACGTTTTGCCATCGATGCCCGGCATAAAACGCCATGTCGCCTGGGTGGTATCGACTTTGTTGGTCAGGTTGTCGCGAAAAAAGACATCCATCAGGCCGGTACCAGGGGCAAACATGCGCGCCAGATCGTCCGGCGTAACTTCGCTGCTGGCAGAACGCACTAACGGGTAACGTCCGGCAATCGCCTGGCGGCAAAAGCTGCCCACTTCCACGCTGATGCGCTTGCGCACGTTTTCCATATCCCGGCGCTGAGTATCACTGCTCGCGCCAACCGCCATGTTGCTGAACATGGTTTGCAGCCCGCCGGGTAAACGTCCGGCGCTGGCCTGCAAACGGCTAATCGCTTCACCACCCGGCGGTGGCATTCCGCTGTTGGCGGCATCCTGCACGGCGGTCAGGTAACGATAAAGCTCATCAACCTGTTTAAGAAAGTCATCAAACACAATGGTCTTGCCGCCCTTTTCCAGCGGCTGCGCCAGTTCAATGATTGGCGCGAAATGCTCGGTGACACGCTGTTCCGGCGTCTGGCTGGCGGCAGCGTTTGCCGTGGCTGACGCGCCGTCATGGTTGCTGAACAGCGTTTCGAGCATCTGCGTGCCACGGTTACTGCTCTCCGGCGCTTTCTCTTTGCTATCGCCCACTTCATCGCGGCTGAGTTTCAACTGCTGGCTGAGGCTGATAACCAGGCGGCGCAGCGGCGAGTTATTCCCGGAAAGCAGACGCGCGGTGTTGATGCGCTGGTTCAGATCCGCGCTGTTATTCAACTGAATGTCGCTTAAGAAGTTATCCCAGATGGCGATAAAATCACGCGCATACAGCTGGCGTACCGCGTTATCGGTTTGCTGTTTGTCTTCCGCTTGCGTGGTGGAACCGAGCACCCAGACATCATCTTCATGCAGCGAGGCGGTGACCGGCGCGATTTGCGCATTGAAACTGTTCCAGTAACCATCCGGGGTATACAACCCCGGCAGCCCTTCACCGACCGGCTTGCCGCTTTTGCGGGAAAAAACCAGTTCACTCTGCGGTCCGCCAAGCGACGCCAGTGAGACCTGCTTCAGATTTTCATCGCGCTCCAGCAGGCGTTTCAGCCGCCCGTAAACGCGGGTGGAGAGCGGTTGCTGGTTGATTAATGCCTGTTCGCGGCTAATCAGCGCCTCGTCTTTCGCATACGGTGAGGACTGAATTTGCGGCTCCAGCAGTTGCGTCAGGTGCCACTCAAGCTGGCTTAACTGCGCTTTGGTGACGTTCTGCGGCAGGTTACGTTGCAGATTGAGCATCACCCACGAGTGCAGGAACTTACCGTCGTAATGCTTCGGCTGATACAGCATTTGATAGGCTTTCAGCGCCTCATAGCTGTATTCCACATCGCTGCCATTGTCGTTACGCAACCAGGTGGTGATGCGCATCGCCACTTCCGGCAGCAGCATCTGCTGCAGCGCTTTCTGGTACAGGGTTTGCGAGGCATCCGCCACATCGTTACCGCGATACAGCCCCATGCGGCGGGTGATCGGCGGGTTATTGACGTCAAACTTCTCGCTTTCCGGCAGCGCAGAAAGGCCATTAAGCAGCGGCAGCAAGGCAAAGAGATCGCCCTGTTGGCGGTTACGCAGCGCTTTGATTTGCTGGTCAAGCGCCGGTACTTTGGCCTGTACTTCATCCAGATAATCACGGTTGTTGCCGTAGCTGGTAAACCACAAAGCGCTGATAATAATCAGCAGCGCCAGCAGCGCCGCATAACCGGACCAGATCACCGCCCGGCTGCGCAGTTCCCACCAGCGATTTTGCCCGGCGATACCGGCTTCCTGGAAGATAACGTTTTGCAGCAGATGCTTGATAAAGAAGCTCTGCCCTTTCCCGCCCGGCACCGGTGCCTCTTTGCTGACCGAATCCCAGTTGTCACCAGATTTGCCCTGCGGCAGCGACAGCGCGCGGTTAAGCTCGCCCATCACGCGGTCAAACGGCAGGCCTTCTTGCGTACCGCTGGCAAAATAGATGCCGCGCGGCGAGAACTCGGTTTCAAAGTTGGAGCGTGCAAAAATGGTGTTCAGATAGTCTGCCAGCAACGGGCGCAGCGCGGCGAACTCCTGCGGGAACAGAAAACATTCCGCACGAGCTTGCGCATCGCTTTCACGCAGCAGTGTATCCGGCAGAGCCGCGTCCAGGCGCTGTTGCAGCAGCGCGAATTCCTGAATAAAACTGCCCTGCAGGTCAAAATCCGCCAGTTTGGCTTTTTCCCACGGGAAGGTGAAACCCCAGATTTGATCGCGCTGCGCTTTATCAAACCCGGCAAAGTACGCGCGAAAACCTTTCAACAAGTCCGCTTTGGTGACCAGCACATACACCGGGAAACGGATCCCCAGTTGTTCATGTAACTCGGTCAAACGCTGGCGCAGGTTGAGCGCCTGTTCGCGCGATGCCTCGGCTGACTGGGTGAGCAGATCGGCAATGCTGACCGTCACAATCACGCCGTTGATCGGCTGGCGACGGCGATACTTTTGCAGCAGGCCAAGAAATTTCAGCCATTCGCTCGCATCCTGAACCTGCTCGCTCTCCTGCGTGGTGTAACGCCCGGCGGTATCGAGCAGTACAGCCTCGTTAGTAAACCACCAGTCACAGTTACGCGTACCGCCAATACCGCGCAGCGCGGTTTTACCGAAGCGATCGGCCAGCGGGAATTGCAGGCCGGAGTTCACCAGCGCAGTGGTTTTACCGGAACCCGGCGCGCCGATAATCACATACCACGGCAGTTGATACAGATACTGGGTACTGAAGCGCTGCGCCCACTGCCCGCGTTGACCGGGCTGGTTGAAGTGCGCTTTTTTCAACATCTGCGCGGCTTCTTCGAAACGCTCGTTCAGCACCTGATCTTCGTTATTGAGGCGTTTGCGCTCAACTGGATCTTTCGCTTCTTCGCTTTTCAGGTTGTCCATCAGCTTACGGTTGAGCCAGGCGTTGTAGAGACGCGGCACAATGTGGCTGTGAACCCAAATCAGGTACATCACCGCAATGGTTATCATGCGGTTTTGCTCAGACTCAAGCGGGCGGGAGTCCACGACGGAGAGCAGCGGGCCAATCATCCAGATAACTGCGGCCAGCCCCGTCACGCCAAGGAAACCCCACAAAATGCGGTTGGTCAGCAATGAAAGCAACATATTCATCCTTTAGTTTCCTTGCGGCAATCCGTTCAGCTCGGCGGCCGTATTTCCCGGCGACACCAGCAAAGTAATCTCTACGCGGCGGTTACGGGCGCGGTTTTCAGCCGAGTTGTTCGGTGCTATCGGGTTCATCTCCCCTCGCCCTTCCGCTTTCACACGTGCCGGTTGCGACAGGTGTTTTTGCAGCAGCGACTGCACAGAACGCGCACGCTCAAGCGACAACTCGTAGTTCGAGGCGAAGCGCGCACTGCGGATCGGCACGTTGTCACTGAAACCCACCACCAGAATTTTGCCGCTGACGTTATTCATCGCCTGCGCCACGCGGTCGATAACCGGTTCATAGCTTTCGCGTGCCACTGTCGATCCTGAGGCAAACAGGCCATCGCCTTTGAGTGTTACCACGCTACGATCGGCCTCATCGCGCACCGCCACCAGCCCTGCCTCAATTTCCGGGCGCAGAAACGCGCGCAGGTTAAGCACCGGCTGCACGTTTTGTACCGGCTGCTCAATGGCGGCTTCCGGCAACTGGGTCTGGTAGATTTTCGCCAGCACCGGGTTAGTGCTGTCACCCAGACGCCAGTTGAGCACGATATAGAACAGACAGGCGAGAAAACCCGCCAGCCCGACACAGGCCCACAGCGGAATAACCGGACGCCACAATTTGCGCATCACCGGTTGATCTTCCGGATGCGGCGACAGCGGCGGCGGATAGTTGCCGCGCACACCGCGAATCATCTGCCACAAGCGCTGTTTGATGGTTTCCAGTTGCGTGCGGCCATTGTCCATCACCCGGTAACGGCCTTCGAAACCGAGTAACAGGCAGAAGTTGATCAGCTCCAGTAGCGCGATATGCTCGCGGGGGTTTTGCGACAAGCGCGCCAGAAGCTGGAAGAATTTCTCCCCGCCCCAGGTTTCGTTGTGAAACGTCACCAGCAGGCCGCTACCGGACCAGACGCCACGGCTGCCCCACGGCGTGAGCGCCGCCGCTTCATCCAGCGCGGTGCATAAACAGTAACGGGCGCCGACGATCACTTCATAGGCCAGCCCGGATTGCTGGCAGCGCACTTCAAAACGGCGAATCTCATCAATCAGGTGCTGGCGCAGACCACTTTGATCATCATGAGAAACGGAATAGCGGATCTGCGGTATCGCGTTAAGTAGCGGGTTGGCGGCCGCGACCAAAGGATTGTTGCCACTTGCTCCTGCCAGAGCGGCATCGCTGCCGGAGGCTTGTTGTTCCTGCATATTGTGCGCTCGCTGTATTATTCAGTCGGGCTACGGATGGCCCAAAACTCCATATCAAGACCCGGGAATTCACCTGCCAGATGCAGTGCGAAAGCCCCCGATTTCTCCATTTCGTTCCACAGCTCGCCGCCCTTTTCCAGTTCGAAATAGTTGTAACCGGCATGCCACGGAATTTGCGGCGGCGCGACCGGCATGGTGCGCAGCTTCATACCCGGCAGTTGCAACTGCACCAGGTCGCGGATTTTGGTCACCGGCGCGACTTTCATCTGGGCCGGGAAATGAGTTTGCAGGATCTCGCCTGGGACGCTGGCTTTCACTGCCAGCACGAAACCAAACTCGCGCGCCATGGTGGTGGTCGGCAAGGTGGCGATATTCAACCCGTGTGTACGTTCGGTGAGTGGCAACTGGATGGCGTGTTCTTCCATCACCAGCGACAACCCGCTGCGCAGCATCAGTTGTAACTTGCCAAAACACCCGGCCAGATCGTCGTGGTCATAAACCGGCAGCGTCTCTTCCGGCGAGCGCGACGCGGTCCAGGTGGTCAGCTCGGTGGCAAACGCCAGCCAGCTGCGCCACAACTCTTCCGGGTGGATCATCGGCAGCGTTTTCAGATGCGAAACCTGGCCGACATGGTGGTTAATCAACGCCAGCAGCGTGAATTCCACCATTTCAGAGGTATTAAAACGCCCCGGCTGGCGCAGACGCTGGCCAATCTGCTGGCTACGCTGCATCAGCAAACTTTGCAGATCGTTGATAATGGCGTAAATCGCCGGGTTGTTAACCGCATTCAGCATCGGCGGAATATAACGGCTATCAATTCGAACGTGGTTATCGTTACGTTTTTCTATGACATGCGCGACACCGATCGCCGTCCACTCTGCCGAGAGATCTTTTTCCAGCATCAGTTTCAAACGCAGGCGTCCAAACTGCACCGCCGCCGGCCCTACTGACATGGCGTTATCGTCATCGACTTCGCTTTCCCAGGTGACATAACGCGCCAGCGAATCTTTCTCCTCGCTGAAGATCACCTCATCACGCCCGCCGCGACGGGCGGGCAGCGCCAGCACCACGCGCTCATTGTTGATGTTGTCCGGGATAGCCAGCGGTGTGGGCGCCTGGCGAGCATCGTGGAATGAGAAGAAGGTGCCATCCGGCAGTAAACCGCTGGCATAACTCAGGGCAATACAGCCCTGGCGCAGCATGGCGTCGTCGAGTTCGATATCAAGGTAGCCCCAAAGATACGGGCGCTGCAGTGTCCCCCACTCGCGAATATGGTGCTGCAGATAGCTTTCCGCACGCTGAAAGTGATGAGGGCGCAGAAACATACCTTCGGTCCACACGACCTTTTCTGCTTTGTTCATACGGTTTTCCTGTTAAGACTGGCGCTATTTGGAAATCACACGGATGCCATTGACGTCGAGAAAGATGTTGGCTTCCAGTTCGTCTGACGACGATTTCCAGAATTCGTAGAAGTGCGTCTCTCCCTGTACCGGGAGCGGTAAGGACATCCGCCATTTTTTGCCATCCAGCGCCTGATACTCCGCCATCACGCCGATGTAACGCGCGTCGGGCGCACTTTTACCGCTCAGCGTTTTCGACAACTGGCCGGGCATCAGGAAAAATTCATCACTGTTCAGCAGGTTGGCGCCAAGTACGCTATCTGCGTTGTTTTGCAGCGACCAGAAATCGGCGGACATAAATGTCGCGTCCGATTTCAACAGCAACACCCTGACTTTAAGGGGAGCGGACTCATTGATCTGCGGATGAGCCCTGAACTGAAGGTTATAGCTGGTAGGTACGCTGTGTGAAGAGGAGCCACAACCGCTGGCCAGGGTGGCCAGCACAAAGAAAAACACCAGGCTAATCTGGCGTACAACCGAATTATTATTCATACCAGGTACTCGTCACGGCTGGATTAATTGATGATCCACGTTCCGGAGTTGGCGTTTTTGCAAGCCTTACCGCTGCCATCGACAGTCACGCAGGTCTGTTTTTTACGCACTACGCGGCGTTTATCATCGCGCAGGGTTTTTTCGTACAGCTCGCTTTTCACGACGGCACGCATCGGCACATAACCAATCAGCTCTTCCTGACCTTCATCGGCCAGCGCCATCCAGAAGTGCTCAACCTGGCCCAGAACCACGTAGGTTTTACCGGCTTGCAGCTGGCGAATCACTTTGCCGCCGTAATCCGGGGTGCTCATCACCGACGCCGGGTAAAGCGCACGATAGTCTTGTTTGATAGGCTGGAATTCCTTCGGCGGAATAACCGCGTAGCGGTGTGTCAGCGTGACACCGTTCACTTCGCTGGTGACGATAGTGTCATCGGTTGGGGCGGGTTTAGGTGGCGCTTTACAAGCCGAAACGCCAAAGACAAAAAGAAGAGCCAATACCATTCGCATGTTCATAACGTTTTTTTCCATTGCAAATATATTACTGTGTTGACCTGGAGCGTTTTGGAAAGGGTATTTAAATCGCTCTAAATGACGCAAATCCATGTCCAGTTAAACGCTCAGATAATGAATAAAAGGCATAGCTACCGCACGAGTCTGTCGCAGGGACAGGCTGCAATAATATTACTTTTCATTGACTATCGTGACACAATTTTACAGATCAGATTATTCAATTCAATATGATCTCCGACCTGTTGAAATACTATTATTTAATTTTTTTGCAAATTAGGACAATTCTCAAGAAAGAATTTCACTTTAGATTAAAATCCGTAAAGATGCCAACCACCACTTTTATAGTGGTGCACAAAATTTGCATAAATCACTGATAATTAATAGTTATTCTTGCGAGGAACGTAATAGCATATATTTTAAATTACGAGATAGGATGAATCCTAAAAACCATTTTAATGCGATAAACCCTACAATATTTAGTAGTGAAATTTCCTGAATAAAAGTGCGGATTAACTCGAAAGGTAAGCAAATATGTTATTTACATGTCGATAGGCAAAATATATCGAACAAATAAAGATTATTTCCATAGCAAGATAGTCAAGGGTGTAATAGTCCCTGGTGGAAACATTCTTTACTTTCATATGAAATTTTTCCCTGCCTTAAATTATGTAGTCCTACTTAATTCTCGTGAACGTGCAATAAATGAAACCTTTCAGCAAAATTGATACAGCGCACTATTTACCCGCTGCGGGCTTTTAGTAACTAAATAAAAAACACCCTGGCGAACAAGTCTGTAGGCGGCGGTCACTTTTCTTGCGTGGATTGCATAAAAATCCGCCCCTGCTCTGCCAGCCAGACGGGGAAATTGTCTGGAATCGTACAAAATGCCAAACGCGACACACGATTTGTTTCAGATTCGACTATGGTTTTGTGCAAGGTTGATTGCGGTAGCACCGCTGTGCACCCGCTAAGGAGAATAATCGATGACAAGACCTGTTCTACACCGGCCGCGCGCGCTGCTGCTGGTCATGCAAATCGCACTAGGCGGCGCGTTACTTGCCTCTGCGCCTCACGCTTTCGCCGCCGAGGCGCAAAATACGCCGCAGCCACCAGATATCCTGCTTGGTCCGCTCTTTAGCGATGTGCAAACCGCTAAGCTGTTTCCCGATCAAAAAACCTTTGCCGATGCTGTGCCGAAAGGCGACCCGCTGATGATCCTCGCGGATTACCGCATGCAACGCATGCAAACCAGTTTCGATTTACGCCACTTTGTGGATGTGAACTTTACGCTGCCCAAAGAGGGTGAAAAGTATGTTCCGCCTGAAGGGCAAAACCTGCGTGAACATATCGATGGGCTGTGGCCGGTGTTAACACGCACCACCGACAGCGCCGGGAAATGGGATTCGCTGCTGCCGCTGCCAAAACCCTATGTGGTGCCGGGTGGTCGTTTTCGCGAAGTCTATTACTGGGATAGCTATTTCACGATGCTCGGCCTTGCCGAGAGCGGTCACTGGGACAAGATTGAAGACATGGTCACCAACTTTGCCCATGAAATCGATACCTGGGGCCATATTCCTAACGGTAACCGCAGCTATTACCTGAGCCGCTCACAACCGCCATTCTTCTCGTTGATGGTGGAATTGCTGGCGACGCACGACGGTGACGAAGCGCTGAAAACCTGGCTGCCGCAAATGGAAAAAGAGTACCAATACTGGATGGAAGGTGCGGATACACTGCAACCAGGCCAGGCCAATAAGCGTGTGGTTAAGCTCAGCGATGGCAGCGTTCTGAACCGCTACTGGGACGATCGCGATACGCCGCGCCCGGAGTCGTGGCTGGATGATGTGACAACGGCCAAAAACAACCCTAATCGCCCGGCAACCGAGATTTACCGTGATTTGCGTTCTGCCGCCGCGTCGGGCTGGGATTTTAGCTCCCGCTGGATGGACGATCCTAATCAGCTTGGCACCATTCGGACCACCAGCATTGTGCCGGTCGATCTGAACGCGCTGATGTTCAAGATGGAAAAAATGCTCGCCCGCGGTTATCAGGCAGCCGGAGATAGCGCAAAAGCGAGCCAGTACGATGCGCTGGCAAACGCACGTCAGAAAGGTATTGAAGCCAATCTGTGGAATGAAAAAGAGGGCTGGTACGCGGATTACGATCTGAAGACGAAGAAGGTGCGTAATCAGCTTACAGCCGCGGCGCTTTACCCGTTGTTTGTCAATGCCGCCGCCAAAGATCGCGCTGATAAAGTGGCCAGCGCGGCAAAAGAACGGTTGCTGAAACCGGGGGGGATCGCGACC
The DNA here is from genome assembly GCF_000300455.3 of Kosakonia sacchari SP1. Classification (NCBI taxonomy): domain Bacteria; kingdom Pseudomonadati; phylum Pseudomonadota; class Gammaproteobacteria; order Enterobacterales; family Enterobacteriaceae; genus Kosakonia; species Kosakonia sacchari. The sequence continues at coordinate 2,031,451 of NZ_CP007215.2, read as the reverse complement.
ACCACAGTCAACAGCGGCCAGCAATGGGATGCGCCGAACGGCTGGGCACCGCTGCAATGGGTGGCAACAGCGGGCCTGCAAAATTACGATCAGCAGAAACTGGCGATGGAAGTGAGCTGGCGTTTTCTGACCAATGTGCAGCACACCTATGATCGTGAGAAAAAGCTGGTCGAGAAATATGATGTCAGCACCACCGGCACCGGTGGTGGCGGTGGTGAATATCCGCTGCAGGATGGTTTCGGCTGGACCAACGGTGTGACGCTGAAAATGCTCGACCAGATCTGCCCGAAAGAGAAACCGTGCGACAGCGTACCGCAAACGCAGCCGGCACAGCAGCCTGCCGCGAAGGTTGAACCGACGAGTCAACCCTCAAAACAGCAGCAAGCCGTCGCACAATAACAACCGCGCAGTAAAAAGCCGCAACATGATTGTTGCGGCTTTTTTGTCTCAAAACGGATGAACTGGCGGTTAACCTCGTCTGAACAACCGGAATACGGCCAGCACGACAATCGCACCCAGCACCGCGATGAGGAAACTGTGCCAGTTGAAGCCAGTAATATCTCCGCCATAACCAAATTGTGTCGCGAGCCAGCCGCCGACAACGGCCCCGACGATCCCAAGTATACAAGTCAGAATGAAACCGCCTCCATCCCGTCCCGGCATAATCAACTTAGCAATAACGCCAGCAATCAGGCCAAAAACGATCCACGCGAGAATGCCCATGTTTCTCTCTCCTTCTGTTAGTCTTGTTGACGCGCACATACCACTTCGGCGACGCGTTAGCTACAGTATAGTTGTCGGTCATAAAACATTTTCATCTCACAGACTTAATTCAAACGGATTACGAAAATAATTAAGTTATTTGTATTAAGTTCTTGCTGAAAATGCCGATAACGCAACGAAGGTGTGTCAGCCATCAAGGAGCCATTCGGCGTGAGCAATTACAGTGAGCAGTTCTTGAAACAAAATCCTCTGGCCGTGCTGGGCGTGTTACGCGACCTGCAAAAAAACCAGGTGCCCGTTTGCATCACCTGGGGCAGCGGTCAGTTCATCAGCAAGATACTGGAAGTGAATCCAGAAGAGCTGATCATGGATTTTGGTAGTCAGGAGTACGAGAACAACGCAGTACAGCGAGCCGGAAAGGTGACCGTGACTGCTGAAACACATGGCGCCAAAGTCGAATTCACGCTGACAAAGCTTTCTGCCGGCGATTTTCAGGCGTTACCTGCTTTTATTACTCCGCTTCCGGAAACGCTGTGGTTTATTCAGCGCCGTGAATATTTCCGCATCAGCGCCCCGCTCCATCCGGCCTATTTTTGTAAGGCATTGATGCCGGATAAAAGCGAGATCCGCTTTCGTCTGTTCGACCTGTCATTAGGCGGCATGGGCGCACTGCTGGATGGCGAAGCGCCCACCGCGTTGCAACCGGGTATGCGCTTTTCCAAAGTGGAACTGGATATGGCGTCGTGGGGGCAGTTCTATTTTGACGCGCAGTTGATTGCGATTGGCGAGCGTAAAGTCGTTGATGGTAAGAATGAAACCATTGTTACGCCGCGCCTGAGTTTTCGCTTTTTGAATGTCAGCCCGGGCGTGGAGCGCGAGCTCCAGCGCATTATTTTTGCCCTGGAGCGCGAGGCGCGCGAACGCGCCAACCGGGTGCGCTAATTACATCGCATCCATCGCTTTTTGCACTTTCCAGATATAGCGCGGCGCCTGCGGCGCGGGGTGGTTTTCCGCCACATGCTTCATAAACGCGTCTGCGCTTAAATCATTTATCTCTTCTATGGCTTCGCTTCTGTCGGACGAGAAAGTCCGCAGCAGCGCGCCTGCGCCATTCACATACGAGACCACCAGAGCGTATTGCATCACTTTCGGATCGCGAATGCCTGCCAGCGCCCCGTGCTCAAGAATACTCAAATAAGCCGCCCCCATGGAGATGTTGCGTTCCGGGTTTTTGAGTTCGCTGGTGGACGGTTGCCCACTCCAGCCCATATGACGGTAAACTTCGCGCCCGGCGGTGGAGGCTTTAAGCTGCATCAGACCAACAGCGTTTGATTTGCTGACCAGATTCGGGTTACCGCCGGATTCCACGGCAATCATCGCGGTGATCAATTGCGGGCTGACGCCCCAGGCCGCACCGGCTTTTTCGGTGATGGGCATCCACTGCATTGCGCGTTTTACCGGAACTTCCGGGTTCCAGTCCGGGTTACGATAATCCTGTTTTGAACTACATCCGGCGAGCAGTACCACTAAAAAAGCAAACCATCTCAATTTCACGCAAGCTAATCCTTCTATAAGTGTCATCGGCGACGGATGACAACGACACAGGTTAGCGGCATGATAACTGTTTCCCCATAGATGTCAGCAAGGAATTGCCATGTCCACCTTCCACCTGATTGCCCCTTCCGGCTATTGCATTAACCAGCACGCAGCGGCGCTTGGCGTCGAACGTCTTACTTCGCAGGGACATCAGGTTAACAACCAACACGTCATTACCCGTCGTGATGAGCGTTTCGCCGGGCGTGACGAAGAGCGCCTCGCGGATATCAACGCGCTGGCGCAATTGCCGGGCGAAAATATTATCGTGATGCCGGTACGCGGCGGATACGGTGCCAGCCGCCTACTCGCTGATATCGACTGGCAGGCGCTGGTGGCGCGTCAGCAGCATCAACCGCTGCTGATTTGCGGCCATAGCGATTTCACCGCCATTCAACTTGGGTTGCTGGCACACGGGAAGGTCATCACCTTTAGCGGGCCAATGCTGGCGGGAAATTTCGGTGCAGAAACGCTGGATACCTTTACCGCAGAGCACTTCTGGCGCGCTATCAGCAATGAAACCTTTACCATTGAGTGGGATGGTGAAGGACCGCAGTGCGACGTGGCAGGCACCCTGTGGGGGGGAAATCTGGCGATGTTAACCTCGTTGATTGGTACGCCGTGGCTGCCTTCAATGCCCGGCGGCATGCTGGTGGTTGAGGACATTAATGAGCATCCCTACCGCGTGGAACGCATGCTGTTGCAGTTGTTGCACGCCGGCATTCTGGCACAGCAGCGGGCGCTGATCCTCGGCAGTTTCTCGCTGGCGCAACCCAACGACTACGATGCGGGCTACAATCTTAATAAGATGATCGACTATCTGCGCGCGCAATTGACGATCCCGGTGGTCAGCGGGCTGGCGTTTGGTCATGAACCGCAGACCGTCACACTGCCGCTCGGCGCACATGCCCGGTTGCAACATGCTGAAAAGACGCAACTGACCTTAACGGGTCATCCCACGATCTTGATGTAAAAAAAGCCCTTTATGCGCTTATTAAAACGTTGTTTCTGCCGTTATTATATGGCGCACTAATAAACTCGGCCGGTTAACGCCGCCCGGGATCCCCCACGGTGAGGAATAAGGAGAAGCACACCATTGGACGCTGAGGCGATAATCAGTCTGTTTATTTTGGGTTCAGTTCTTGTAACCTGCAGTATTTTATTAAGTTCTTTCTCTTCCCGCCTTGGTATTCCCATTCTCGTTATCTTTCTGGCAATTGGTATGTTGGCCGGTGTTGACGGTATCGGCGGTATTCCGTTCGATAACTACCCGTTTGCCTACATGGTCAGTAACCTCGCACTGGCGATCATTTTACTTGATGGCGGCATGCGTACGCGCGCCAGCTCGTTTCGCGTCGCGCTTGGCCCCGCGCTTTCCCTGGCGACCATTGGCGTGCTGGTCACTTCCAGTTTAACCGGGATGATGGCGGCCTGGCTGTTCAAGCTCAACATTATGGAAGGCTTTTTGATCGGCGCGATTGTTGGCTCCACCGATGCCGCCGCGGTGTTCTCGCTGCTCGGCGGTAAAGGGCTGAACGAACGCGTCGGCTCAACGCTTGAAATCGAATCCGGCAGCAACGATCCGATGGCGGTGTTCCTCACCATCACGCTGATTGAGATGATCCAGAAGCACAACGCTGACCTCGATATCATGTTCCTCGTGCATATTGTACGGGAGTTTGGTCTCGGTATTCTGCTGGGCGGTTTGGGCGGCTATCTGTTGCAGCAGATGATTAACCGCATCTCTCTGCCGCCGGGTCTTTACCCGCTGCTGGCACTGAGCGGCGGGATTCTGGTTTTCGCCTTAACCACGGCCCTGCACGGTAGCGGCATTCTGGCGGTTTACCTGTGTGGTTTTGTGCTGGGCAATCGCCCTATCCGCAACCGTTACGGTATCCTGCAAAACTTTGATGGTCTGGCCTGGCTGGCGCAAATCGCCATGTTCCTGGTGCTGGGGCTGTTGGTTACGCCATCCGATTTATTGCCGATTGCGGTTTCCGCACTCATCCTCTCGGCGTGGATGATTTTTGTTGCTCGTCCTCTGTCCGTGTTTGCCAGCCTGTTACCGTTTCGCGGTTTTAACCTGCGCGAACGCATTTTTATCAGTTGGGTGGGCTTGCGCGGCGCGGTGCCGATTATTCTTGCCACCTTCCCGATGATGGCCGGGCTTGATCACGCACGCCTGTTCTTTAATGTCGCCTTCTTCGTGGTGTTAATCTCGCTGCTTTTTCAGGGAACGTCACTCTCGTGGGCGGCAAAAAAAGCCAAAGTTGTCGTGCCACCAGTTGGCTGGCCGGTCTCCCGCGTTGGTCTGGATATTCACCCGGACAATCCGTTTGAGCAGTTTGTTTATCAACTCAGTGCGGACAAATGGTGCGTGGGTGCTGCGCTGCGTGATTTACATATGCCTGCGGATACGCGCATTGCCGCGCTGTTTCGTGACAATAGCCTTCTGCACCCCACCGGCAGCACCCGGCTGCGTGAAGGCGATGTGTTATGCGTAATTGGCCGCGAAAGCGATCTACCCGCGCTCGGGAAACTGTTTAGCCAGTCTCCGCCGGTGGCGCTGGATCAGCGATTCTTCGGTGATTTTATCCTTGAAGCCGACGCTAAATTTGCTGATGTGGCGCTGATTTACGGCCTGGAAGATGGGCTGGAGTATCGTGAAAGCCAGCAAACGCTGGGCGATATTGTGCAACAACTGCTGGGTGCCGCGCCGGTCGTGGGCGATCAGGTCGAGTTCGCCGGGATGATCTGGACGGTGGCGGAAAAAGCCGATAATGCGGTACTGAAAGTCGGTGTTCGCGTGGCAGAAGACGAGGCGGAATAACCGCCTCGCGTTAAGTTACACCGTCACAACAGGCACGCGCAGCGCCAGGGCGCACATCAATTCATACCCTACCGTTCCGGCCGCCGCCGCCACTTCATCGATTTTTATCTCATTACCCCATAGCTCAACCGGCGTACCGATGCCGGCCTGCGGGCACGGGGTTAAATCCACCGTCAGCATATCCATTGAGATCGCGCCAACAATGCCGGTACGAATGCCATCCACCAGCACTGGCGTGCCGGAAGGCGCGATGCGCGGGTAGCCGTCGGCATAACCGCAGGCGACAACACCAATCCGCTGCTCGGCCTGCGCGCGGTAACGACAACCGTAGCCCACCGTTTCACCGGCTTTCAGCGTCTGCACAGCAATAATCTCGCTGCTCAGCGTCATTACCGGGCGGATCCCGCTGTTGGCGACATCCTGCCACGCGCCCGATGGCGAAGCGCCATACAGCACCACGCCGGGGCGCACCCAGTCATAATGTGTTTCGGGATGCCATAACGTGGCGGCAGAGTTAGCCAGCGAGCGTGGCGCGTCAATGCCCTCCGCAGCCTGCTCAATGCGCGCCAGCGGCGTGGTGATACCGTCTGCCCGCTCCGCTTCAGCAAAATGGGACATCAGCGTCACGGTCGCCACGTTGGTTAGGGCAATGAGTTGCTGGTACACGGTATGAACACGTTCAGGCAGAAAGCCGAGACGGTTCATGCCACTGTTGATCTTCAGGTAAACGTCGAGCGGCGCTTGCAGGCGCGCGTCCTGCAAGGCCTTAATTTGCCAGTTGCTGTGCAGACTGGTCGTCAGGCGGTATTTATCAAACAGCGGTAGTTCATCGGCATGGAAAAAACCTTCCAGCATCAGAATCGGCCCTTTCCAGCCGCGTTCGCGTAGCAAAATGGCCTCTTCAAGATTGAGCATCGCGAAGCCATCCGTGCTATTGAGCGCGCGCCAGATACGATCCAGTCCGTGACCATAGGCGTTCGCCTTCACAACTGACCAGACTTTTGCGGCAGGTGCCGCGCGGCGCACAACCTGTAAATTATTGCTCAGCGCCGTTAAATCAAGCGTGGCGAGAACCGGACGAGACATTCCTATTCCTTCTTCGAATCAGTTATGAGCACCGTGTAAATGCTGCGCACGCATGGGGGTAAAGCCAGGCATATAGCGCGCCACGCTCAAATCATCGGCAGCAATCGCCGGGGTGCTGCCGGACATCAGGTCGCTTAACAACTGACCGGAACCGCAAGCCATCGTCCAGCCAAGGGTGCCGTGCCCGGTATTCAGCCACAGGTTTTTATACGGTGTGCGTCCGACAACTGGCGTGCCGTCTGGCGTCATGGGGCGCAGACCAGTCCAGAAGGTTGCTTGCTCGACAAATCCGCCACGCGGGAAGAGATCGCGTACCACCATCTCCAGCGTTTCGCGGCGTGGTTTCAGCAGTTCAGTATTAAAACCGACGATTTCCGCCATGCCGCCGACGCGGATACGCTGATCAAAGCGGGTAATGGCAATTTTGTAGGTTTCATCAAGGATCGTTGAAACCGGCGCGCCGTCTTCTTCGGCAATCGGGATCGTTAATGAATAACCTTTCAGCGGATACACCGGGATGTCGACGATATTTTTCAGTAAGCCGGTAGACCAGGAGCCAAACGCCATCACATACGCGTCGGCTTTGACCACCTCTTCACCGCACTTCACACCGTAGATGTTTTCGCCTTCGTACAGCAGGCGATCCACCGGCGTGTTAAAACGAAACTCCACGCCCGCCTGCGCCGCCATCTGCGCCAGTTGCTGGGTGAACAGCTGGCAGTCGCCGGTTTCATCATTTGGCAGACGCAAACCGCCGGTCAGTTTGTGTGCGACTTCAGCCAGCGCGGGTTCGACTTCCGCCAGCCGCGCAGACTCCAGCAGCTGATAAGGCACGCCGGCATCCTGTAATACGGCAATATCGCGCGTGGCGTTTTCATACTGCTCCGCAGTGCGAAAGAGCTGCAATGTGCCGCCTTGTCGCCCTTCATACTGAATGCCGGTAGTTTCGCGCAGCAGTTTCAGGCAATCACGGCTGTATTCCGCCAGACGCACCATGCGGCCTTTATTTTCCATATAGTGGCGCGTGTCGCAGTTGCGCAGCATCTGCCACATCCATTTAAGTTGTGATGAGGTGCCATCCAGGCTGATTGCAAGCGGCGCGTGGCGCTGGAACATCCATTTAATGGCTTTTAACGGCACACCAGGAGCCGCCCAGGGCGCGGCGTAACCTGGTGAGATCTGCCCGGCGTTACCGGCACTGGTTTCCTGCGCAGGGCCTGGCTGGCGATCAATCACCGTGACGTCATGCCCGGCCTGGCGTAAGTACCAGGCACTGGTGACACCCACCACGCCACTTCCTAATACAACAACTCGCATATCCCTCTCCTGTGAGTAAAGCACGATCATCTGATTACAAATTGATAACCCAGATGAAAATATTATTCAACATATGGCTTTTTTATGGTGAGCTTCCTCACAGCTTCGCCGTATGACAAGGGTTTCTGTTATTTAGCATCTCCTGCTGCGCGACTTTTCGCCGCAGCATAATATTTCGAAACAATTGTTATTTACGCCGTTGATATGATGAAAAATCGCGAAGAAAAATTTATGGCTTAAGTACAGATTTAATTGCGTGTTCTATGCTTGAAATGAGACGCTCCATACAGAGAGTGTCGTTAACAACGAGGGCGCGCTAATGGCTACGATTGACTCAATGAATAAGGATTCTATTCGTCTGAGCGATGGACCCGACTGGACTTTCGAACTGCTGGATGATTACCTGGCGGAGATTGACCGGGTGGCGAAACTTTATCGGCTGGATACCTATCCGCACCAAATCGAAGTGATCACCTCAGAACAGATGATGGACGCTTACTCCAGCGTCGGTATGCCGATCAATTACCCTCACTGGTCGTTCGGGAAGAAATTTATCGAAACCGAGCGGCTTTATAAGCATGGGCAACAGGGGCTGGCCTACGAGATAGTCATCAACTCTAATCCCTGCATCGCTTATCTGATGGAAGAGAATACCATTACCATGCAGGCGCTGGTGATGGCGCACGCCTGTTATGGTCATAATTCTTTCTTTAAAAACAACTATTTATTCCGCAGCTGGACCGATGCCAGTTCGATTGTCGACTACCTGATTTTCGCGCGTAAATACATCACCGATTGTGAAGAGCGCTACGGTGTGGACGAAGTGGAAAAGTTACTCGACTCATGCCATGCGCTGATGAACTACGGCGTGGATCGTTATAAACGACCGCAGAAAATCTCGTTGCAGGAGGAGAAAGCACGGCAGAAAAGTCGTGAAGAGTATCTGCAAAGCCAGGTGAATATGCTGTGGCGCACGCTGCCAAAACGCGAAGAAGAAATAACCATCGCGCAGGCGCGTCGCTACCCGGCGGAGCCGCAGGAAAACTTGCTCTACTTTATGGAAAAAAACGCGCCGTTACTGGAGTCGTGGCAACGCGAGATCCTGCGCATTGTGCGTAAAGTGAGCCAGTATTTCTACCCGCAAAAACAGACGCAGGTGATGAACGAAGGCTGGGCGACATTCTGGCACTACACCATCCTTAACCATCTGTATGACGAAGGTAAAGTGACCGACCGCTTTATGCTGGAATTTTTGCACAGCCATACCAATGTGGTGTTCCAGCCGCCTTATAACAGCCCCTGGTACAGCGGCATTAACCCGTATGCGCTGGGCTTTGCGATGTTCCAGGATATTAAGCGTATTTGCCAGTCGCCAACGGATGAAGATCGCTACTGGTTCCCGGACATTGCCGGTTCGGACTGGCTGGAAACGCTGCACTTCGCGATGCGCGATTTCAAAGATGAAAGCTTTATCAGCCAGTTTATGTCGCCGAAGATCATGCGTGATTTCCGCTTCTTTACCGTGCTGGATGATGACCGTAACAATTATCTTGAGATCGCCGCTATCCATAATGAAGAGGGTTACCGGGAGATCCGCTCGAAACTGTCGTCACAATATAATCTCAGTAATCTTGAGCCCAACATCCAGGTGTGGAATGTGGATCTGCGCGGCGACCGTTCGCTGACGCTGCGCTATATTCCACACAACCGCGCGCCGCTTGATAAGGGTCGCCGCGAGGTGCTGAAACATGTGCACCGTTTGTGGGGTTTCGATGTGTTGCTGGAGCAGCAAAACGAAGATGGCAGTGTCGAGTTACTGGAACGCTGTCCGTCACGTCCCAACACCCTGTAATGAAAAACCCCTCGACAGAGGGGTTTTCTTTGCTTATCGGCTTTGTAAGGCTAAATCGCCCGGCATTGTTTTCTGCATCCGATGCCAGATCTCACCACTATCATGACCATAGCGGCGCACGACTTCGTAGACTTTGTCATGCTGCGCCTCTTCACACACCTGCGCCAGCTGGTGGTAGAAGCCAAGCGCCAGGCTGCGGGCTTCCGGGCTTGAGAAATAGTGGCGACCAATTCGTGTATATAACCCTTTCATACCATTAAGGATCAAACCATAAATTGGGTTACCGGATGCAAAGGCCAGACCGCGGAAAATGTTGTAATCCAGGTCAGCGAAGGCATCGGCATGATCTTCAACTTCACGCGCGCTGGCCAGTACTTTCAGCGCGTCTTCCGGATGCTGACGAAACGCAGTGCGAATAAAAATCGTGGAAATGTTGGTACGCACCGAAAGCAGGTTATCAATCAGTTGCGGAACACTCTCGTGATCCAGACGCGCCAGCGTTTCCAGAATATTCAGCCCGGAGGTTTCCCAGAAGTTGTTCACTTTTGTCGGTTTGCCGTGCTGAATTGTCAGCCAGCCATCACGGGCGAGGCGCTGTAAAACTTCACGCAATGTGGTACGAGTGACGCCAATCAGTTCAGAGAGTTCGCGTTCAGCCGGAAGAATCGACCCCGGAGGGAAGCGACTATTCCAGATACTTTCAATGATGTACTCTTCCGCGAAACCCGCCGGGCTCTGCGCCTTAATGACCATAGAGAGATTTCCATTACACAGCTAAGCAAAGGACACTCATCATACCAGACCGCACCCGGTGCAGGTAGCGTACCTCATGAAGAAAAAAGGGGATCGAGGATCCATTTTGGTGATTTAACAACGCTTATCCGTAAAAGCAGCAGGGCTTTCATCTGAAATTTTTGCGCCGCAGCGCGCAGGATATTTTGTTGTGGAAATAGCAGCATTTTGTTGCCGGGTTTGACTTTCCGCATGATAAACATTCGATTACGCATTATTTTTTTGCCCGCTAGTGGCCTGCGCAATGATTTCGTTTACACTGCGTTGTCTACGCATCTCCCAGGGAAATGATTATGTTGCGATATTTAAACGGGTGTTCACATGGGCGCGGCGCCTGGATTTTGATGGCGCTAACAGCGTTTGCGCTGGAAATGGTCGCATTGTGGTTCCAGCATGTCATGCTGCTTAAACCTTGCGTCCTGTGTATTTATGAACGTAGTGCGCTTTTTGGCGTAATGGGCGCGGGTATTGTCGGGGCCATTGCGCCGAAAACACCATTACGTTATGTCGCTCTGGCTATCTGGATCTACAGCGCGTGGCGCGGCATCCAGCTGGCCTGGGAACATACCATGATCCAGTTACATCCTTCGCCGTTTATGACCTGCGATTTTGCCGCTCGTTTTCCCAGCTGGCTGCCGCTGGATAAGTGGCTGCCGCAGGTGTTTGTTGCTTCTGGCGACTGTGCCGAGCGCCAGTGGTCATTCCTGACGCTGGAAATGCCGCAATGGTTACTGGGTATTTTTGTCGCGTATCTGGTTGTTGCGCTGCTGGTGCTGATTGCCCAGCCGTTCAAACCGAAAAAACGCGACCTGTTTGGTCGCTAACAGAGCGCTCCTTCGGGAGCGTTTTTTTTGGCTGAATCCGGGTAAAGGCAACATTCGTAAAGTTGAATACCGGCAGGGAAAGGGACGATTCGGATGGCTGGCGTTATTGCACTCGTTTACTTCGCATCAGGGACGGTCTTTTTTACGCAGAAGATTAGGCTGTTCGCCTTTGTCTCTGCTTTTATTCTCTACATGGCCCTGCATATTGCTGCCGCAAGTGCGCTTCTTACCGGGCTGTTGCTCGCCTGTCTGCTCAGCACTTTCGTCATCTTGCTGCCCCTAAAGCGCCCCCGCGACAAGAAAGCTGTTCTTCACTTTTCCCTGCCCTGCTGGTTACTGATTGTCTCGGTTATTTATGACGTTTTTGTTAGTCAGCCCACTCCGGCTTATTAAGAATATGCTCCTGCCAGTCGCGAACTTCTGATTCTTTCACCGCAATGTGGCGCACCGAAATACGCTCCGCGTGCATGGCGGCTTTTGAGCCTGTGCGTAGCGGGTGCCACAGCGGCAACGCCTTTCCTTCCGCCAGCAGGCGATAAGCACAGCTTGGCGGCAGCCATTCGAAAGTGGGGAGATTTTCACGTGTCAGCTTGATGCAGTCCGGCTCATACTCGAAGCGGCGTTCATAGTTGCGGCACTGGCAGGTTTTAATGTTTAACTGACGACAGGCGACGTTGGTGAAATAGATTTCATCAGTGTCTTCATCCATCAACTTATGCAGGCAGCACTGTCCACAGCCGTCACACAGCGACTCCCACTCCGCGTCCGTCATTTGGTCGAGGGTTTTGCTTTGCCAGAAAGGAGTGTCGCTCATGATGAAATCCGCCGTTGAAATCCAGGGTGCACCTTATAACCAGTCTGGCATGCGGATGCAAGTTTTGCCGCCAGGAAAGGCGGCAAATTGCTTTAAAGTACGCGGGTCGTTAATGAAAGCCCGTCAAAACTGACTTCCAGCTCATCACCACTGTTCAACGGCCCTACCCCTTCTGGCGTGCCGGTCAGAATGACATCGCCAGCTTTTAAGGTGAAGAAGCGGCTCATATAAGCAATCAGCGGAATAATTTTATGGATCATATCCGCCGTGGTGCCCTGCTGGCGCATTTCACCGTTGATTTTCAGCCCAAGCGTGGTGTTTTGCGGATCGCTCTGGAATTCCGCTGCCGGGATAAACCCCGAGATCGGACAGGAATTATCAAATCCTTTCGCTTTTTCCCATGGCTGCCCGGCTTTTTTCATTTTGCCTTGCAGATCGCGCAGCGTCAGATCGAGCGCGACACCATAGCCGGCAATGGCTTTTTTCACATGCTCTTCCGTCGCCTGACGCAGCGTTGCGTCAATCAGCACCGCCAGTTCAATTTCATGGTGAACCGAACCAAAATCCTGCGGCAGCGCCAGCGGCTGGCGAATATCGCACAGCGCAGTTTCGGGTTTGATAAACAGTACCGGCTCTTCCGGGGTAGCGCTCCCCATCTCTTTAATATGTTTCGCATAGTTGCTGCCAACGCAAACCACTTTACTCACCGGGAAATCCAGCAGAGCGCCCTGCCAGTTATGATGTTGATACATGGTGTACGACCTCCGGTAACACATTGAACATGAGCGAAAAATGACTATCCGCGCCACCCGGCGGTTTGTCAAATGCCAATATGTTACGGCGATACAAAAGCCATAAATAAGAAAAGGCGGAGCGTTCCGCCGTTATTGCCGCAGGATTATTCTTTACCCTGGTCGGCGAGATGCTGCTTCAATAAATTTTCTTGCGGCGGAGGAAGTTGCAAATAATAGCCCTGCGAAATTAACGCCTCTTTTACTTTTTCTAAATCTGCACCGACTAATTTTTTACGTCCATCAAGCGGCAAAATCATTGCAAGCTCTGGCTGACCGAAACTTTGCATTAATGCTTCCGGCACGCGGGAAAAATCGTCTCTTTTTTCGACGTACAGATAAGTCTGATCGCGTCGGGCACTTCGGTAGATCACACAAAACATACTTTTACTCGGAATTATCGGGAGGTTACTTGCCTGAAAATAATAGTGACTATAACATGCCTGATAGTCTTCGTAATATCACTCAAGATGCGGGTGATAATAGCAAAATGAGTAAGGTCAGGATGTCAAATACGCCCATCGAGCTAAAAGGCAGTAGTTTTACCTTATCAGTGGTTCATTTGCATGATGCAAAACCCGAGGTTATTCGTCAGGCGTTAGAAGACAAAATCGCTCAGGCTCCCGCTTTTTTGCTGCACGCTCCTATCGTTGTCAATGTTTCCGCGCTGGAAGGCGCTGTTAACTGGCCCGCGCTGTTGCAGGCTATCACCACAACAGATTTACATGTGGTTGGCATCAGCGGTTGCAAAGATCCAGAACTGAAGGCTGAAGTTGAACGCGCGGGTCTTCCGTTACTGACGGAAGGGAAAGAGAAAGCACCGCGTAAAGAGCGCGCGCCTGAACCGACGCCGGTTGCGGCGCCGGTCACAAAAACACGCTTAATTGACGCGCCGGTGCGTTCCGGCCAGCGCATTTATGCGCCAAATTGTGATTTGATTGTCACCAGCCATGTTAGCGCAGGCGCGGAGCTTATCGCCGATGGCAACATTCATGTCTATGGCATGATGCGTGGTCGGGCGCTGGCTGGTGCCAGTGGCGATAAAGACGCCCAAATATTCTGTTCTCATCTCACGCCGGAGCTGGTCTCCATTGCGGGGGAATACTGGCTGAGCGATCAAATCCCGGCCGAATTTTATGGCAAAGCGGCGCGTTTGCAGTTGGCCAACGACGCTTTGACAATTCAACCCTTAAATTAAGCCCTTTTAACAAGGAACTCCTATGGCACGCATTATTGTTGTTACTTCGGGTAAAGGGGGCGTTGGCAAGACCACCTCCAGCGCGGCCATCGCTACTGGTTTAGCCCAGAAGGGCAAAAAGACCGTCGTTATCGATTTCGATATCGGCCTGCGTAATCTCGACCTGATTATGGGCTGCGAGCGCCGCGTGGTTTATGATTTCGTTAACGTTATTCAGGGCGATGCCACACTCAACCAGGCGTTAATCAAAGATAAACGCACTGAGAATCTCTACATTCTCCCGGCATCGCAAACGCGTGATAAAGACGCGCTGACCCGCGAAGGCGTCGATAAGGTGCTGGAAGACCTCAAGAAAATGGACTTCGATTTTATCGTCTGCGACTCCCCGGCAGGCATCGAGACAGGCGCATTGATGGCGCTCTACTTCGCTGATGAAGCGATTATTACCACCAACCCGGAAGTCTCTTCCGTGCGCGACTCTGACCGAATTCTCGGTATTCTGGCGTCGAAATCTCGCCGCGCGGAAAATGGCGAAGAGCCGATTAAAGAGCATCTGCTGCTCACCCGTTATAACCCGGGCCGCGTAAACCGTGGAGACATGCTCAGCATGGAAGATGTGCTGGAAATCCTGCGTATCAAACTGATTGGCGTGATTCCGGAAGATCAATCGGTGTTACGTGCGTCAAACCAGGGTGAGCCGGTTATTTTGGATACCAATGCTGACGCCGGCAAAGCTTATGCCGATGCCGTGGAGCGTCTGCTGGGAGAAGATCGCCCTTTCCGCTTCATTGAAGAAGAGAAGAAAGGTTTCCTCAAACGCCTGTTCGGAGGATAAGTTATGGCATTACTCGACTTTTTTCTCTCCAGAAAAAAGAACACCGCTAGCATTGCGAAAGAGCGTCTGCAGATTATTGTTGCAGAACGCCGCCGCAGCGATGCTGAACCGCATTATTTACCGCAACTGAAGCGGGACATTCTGGAAGTGATCTGCAAATATGTGCAAATCGATCCGGAAATGGTGTCGGTGCAACTGGAGCAAAAAGGGGATGATATTTCCATTCTGGAACTCAACGTCACCCTACCGGAAACCGAAGAGACAAAATAGATTCCCTCCCATGCAGGGATAAAAAAAGGCAGAATATTTTCTGCCTTTTTTATTTTATTTCCGCAAATAAGCTGTATTTATTTACAGTATTTAACGCGGGTATTCCGCAAGTAATATTTTCAGCTGATCGGCCATCAATTCCCCGCGCCAGCCGCTAATTAATTCCGGTGACGAATTTTGCGGTTTCAATTTCCAGTGCCAGTTGAGTAGTTGATTAATCTGCCGCCGTGATGCCAGCAGCTCAGCGCTAATGTTCTGGCTTTCGCTGATGGTCTGCACCAGCGCTTTGATAGCTTTAAACGCTTTACGATAACCCGGCATATCCATCAGGTTAAGCAGCGGCTCTGGCAGAGCCTCTTCCGGCAAGGCCTGCGCCTGCGCAACCAGCGCCAGCAGCGTTTTGCCATGGAAGCGGATTTCGCTCCCGGAAAGACCAATACTGTCCAGTTCGCCCATGCTGCCAGGCATGTAACGCGCCACTGCCCACAGATTCTCTTCACGCACCACAAAGTTGACGGCTAAATCGCGCTCACGCGCTTTGCGCAGGCGCCAGTCGGCAAGCAAACGCAGGCAGGCCAGCTGACGCGTACGCAATTGCCACGCGTTGGTAATTTCGCGCCACGCCTCTTCCGGGGCTAACACTTCCTGCCGGCGTTGCATCATCAGGCGACACTCATCCAGCGCGGCATCCAGCCTTCCTGCCAGATCGGTTTCCGCCAGCAATTTTCCGGCGATAGGCAGCAGATACCACACATCGGCGGCGGCGTAATCGCACTGGCGCTCGGTCAGCGGACGCGCCAGCCAGTCAGTGCGGGATTCGCTCTTATCAATCACCAGCCCGGTAAACTCTTCCACCATCGCAGCAAAACCCCACGACAGCGGGCGGCCGCAGAACGCGGCGAGGATCTGCGTGTCAATCATCGGCTGTGGCTGTACGCCAAACGCATTAAGGAACACTTCCAGATCTTCACTTCCCGCATGCAAATATTTGGTCACGGCGGTGTTGATGAGCAAATCGCGAAACGGCGTCCAGTCGGTGATGGCCAGCGGATCAATCAGCGCCACATGTTCACCGTCATACAGCTGGATCAACCCCAGTTGCGGATAATAGGTGCGGGTGCGGACAAATTCGGTGTCCAGGGCAATCGCTGGAAATGCACGGGCAGCTTCACATAACGCTGCCAGCGCATCGTTCGTCGTTATCATCTGGTAATTCACGTCATCTTCTCTTTAGTTGCGCCCATAAAAAACGCCGGCTTAACCGGCGTTAGGGGGGACTCACGCATAGCTCAGGCGTTATTGTCCACTTTGCCACGCGCTTCGTCACGCAATTCTCGCCTTAAAATCTTGCCAACGTTCGATTTTGGCAGTTCATTGCGAAATTCAACCAGCTTCGGCACTTTATATCCGGTCAGTTGACGGCGACAGAAAGCGATCAGCGCCTCTTCGCTCAGCGAGGCGTCCTTTTTCACCACGAAAATCTTCACCGCTTCGCCGCTGTTTTCTGACGGTACGCCAACAGCCGCCACTTCCTGCACGCCGGCATGTTGCATCACCACATCTTCGATTTCATTCGGATAGACATTAAAGCCGGAAACCAGAATCATATCTTTTTTGCGATCGACGATGCGCAGGAAGCCTTCGTCATCCATTACCGCAATATCGCCAGTATGCAGCCAGCCGTCGCGCAGGATCTCATCCGTGGCGTCCGGGCGCTGCCAGTATCCCAGCATAACCTGCGGCCCTTTCACGCACAACTCGCCCGGTTCGCCCGGCGAGACTTCATTGTTGTCGTCATCGACCAGTTTGGCTTCCGTTGAGGGAACCGGCAGGCCGATGCTGCCGCTGTGGTAGTCAATATCGTGCGGATTCACACTGACCAGCGGCGCACATTCGGTCAGACCGTAACCTTCCAGCAGATACTGCCCGGTTAATTTCACCCACCTTTCGGCAACCGCCTGCTGAACAGGCATCCCGCCGCCTGCGGAAAGGTGCAGCGAGGAGAAGTCAAGTTTGCGGAAATCTTCATTATTCAGCAACGCGTTGAACAGCGTGTTCACGCCGGTCATGGCCGTAAACGGATATTTACCAAGCTCTTTCACCAGCCCCGGAATATCGCGCGGGTTGGTGATCAACAAGTTTTGCCCGCCGAGCTCAATAAACAGCAGGCAGTTCATGGTCAGGGCGAAAATGTGGTACAGCGGCAACGCGGTCACCACCAGCTCTTTCCCGCGATGCAGTAGCGGCCCGTAAGTCGCGTTCACCTGTTCAAGGTTTGCCAGCATATTCCGGTGCGTCAGCATGGCCCCTTTTGCAACGCCAGTTGTGCCACCGGTGTATTGCAGGAAGGCGAGATCGTCGGCGACCACTTCCGGTTTGATGTACTGCATGCGATAGCCGGTTTGCAGCGCCCGGCGAAAGGAGATCGCATCCGGCAGATGATACTTAGGCACCAGCCGTTTTACGTATTTCACAACGAAGTTCACCAGCGTCCCTTTCGCCGGGGAAAGCTGGTCGCCCATGCGCGTTAAAATGACATGCCGCACCTGCGTTTTATCAACGATCTTTTCCAGCGTATGGGCGAAATTCGACACAATAACAATTGCGGCAGCCCCGCTGTCATTAAGCTGGTGTTCCAGTTCACGCGGCGTATAAAGCGGGTTGACGTTCACCACGATCATCCCGGCGCGCAAGATACCAAACAGCGCCACCGGGTATTGCAACAGGTTCGGCATCATCAGCGCAACGCGATCGCCTTTTTGCAGCCCCAGCCCCTGCTGTAAGTAAGCCGCAAACGCCCGGCTGCGCTCTTCAAGTTTACGGAACGTCATTACCTCGCCCATGTTGATAAACGCAGGCTGATCGGCATAACGCGCCGTGGAGTGTTCAAATAATTCAACCAGGGATTGATAACGGTCAGGATTGATCTCCGCCGGAACATCGGCGGGATACCGGTTTAGCCAAACCTTCTTCAATGCATCACCTCTAAAATGAGTATTCTTGGTCATCACAACCCCAGTTAATAAACAAGTCGTTAACATAATATTAACTCAGCGTACCAGTTTATTAATTAAGCGGATTGAAGGTTGCGAAGCGCGTCACTAATTATTTTTCTTATACAAAGCCCAATATAAAAAACAGCGGCTTAGCCGCTGTTTCGTTTTCCTGATAAAACAAGAAATTACTCTGTTACGACCGTCTCGACTCGCGCAGGTTCGGGTGGGAACCAGCCCCATCCGCCGTACCCACCGTGCCACGCGCGTGGGTGCGGCCCCGGCCCCCAGTACCACGGGTCGATAGGCTGCGGCGGCAACATCACCTGCTGGGTTAACCGCCAGCGTTTGTAACCTTCCGCCTGCATGACCATAAATTTATACGGTGCATTGCCAATTTTGCCGTCGGCCGTGCCGGTTATCGGGCCAACCACGGTCACCAGTTGATTGCGGAAATCGACAGGATCGAGAAAACCGTTCACGTCGGCAAAGATACGCCCGACGGAGGGTTCGCCTAAAATCGGACGCGCACCGCTGTCGAGCGGTACGGCAGCAATCTCAAGCCGGGTTTTCCCCTGCTGATTCTGGATATCAACGACTTTACCGCCGAAACGGGCTTCCTGGCCGACATACAGCGACGGCGCACTCATCACCCGCACTAAATCATCCTGCGGCGTGGGACTGGTTCCTTTAATCGCGTCAGGCACAGAAACACAACCGCTTAATACCGCGATCGCCAGCCCAGCCAGCAATCCGCGCACAACCTTTTTTTGACCCGCCATGATGCGACTCCTTACCCCAGTGGATACTACTGAGATTCATTCCCGGCCAGGAAGTTTCTTCCATGCCACTTCGTTACGCAAATAAACCGGCTCGGCATGTTCAACAGCGACGGTTTTCTGCGCAGCCAGTAGTTGTCGAGCGATGGGCAGCATATCTTCCGCGGCGGGCAATAAAATCTCGCCGTCGCGCAGGGTTGCCCTACTGTTGTTGCTCATCTCAGGCCATGCGGGCCAGCCAGTACCGACCATCGCCCACTCGCCATCCAGGTGTTGCAGACGTTCGGTTACGGCTTGCGGTTTTACTACTGCTTCCGTCTCTTCGCCGTGCCAGACGCCATTTTCATCGCGCTGATACTCTGCCCAATAGACTTCGCCCATTCGTGCGTCAATCGCTGCCAGTACGCGGGTCGCGCCCGTTTTGCGCCACGCGCCTTGCGCCATCGTCGCCAGCGTTGACACGCCAATCATCGGCAGTTCAGCGCCGAGCGCCAGCCCCTGCGCAATGCCAATGCCAATGCGCACGCCGGTAAAACTTCCCGGGCCACGACCAAAAGCCAGTGCGTCCAGCTGCGTCAGTTTAAGTTCAGCATCGCCAAGCACATCCCTGACCAGCGGCAGAATGCGTTGCGTGTGTTCACGTGGGCAAAGTTCGAAGTGTGCGAAGGTCGTTCCATCGTTCCATAAGGCGACAGAACAAGCTTCTGTGGCAGTATCAATAGCCAGAATGCGCATGGGTATAGCGGTCCATGAAAAACAAAATGGCGCGCATCTTACCACAGTCCGCAGAAAATTACTCCGCCGGGGGCGAGGCAAGGAATTCAACCGCGCGGCGAATATCACGGGTTCGCGGCGCAGGCGGCAGGCTGGCAAGAAACACCGCGCCGTACGGACGCATCACCAGACGATTATCGCAAATGACCAGCACGCCGCGATCGTCAATATCACGTATCAAGCGCCCGACGCCCTGTTTCAGGGTAATAACCGCATCCGGCAATTGAACTTCATCAAAGGGATCGCCCCCGCGCAGGCGGCAATCTTCCATCCGCGCTTTTAACAACGGATCTTCCGGGGATGTAAACGGCAGCTTATCAATAATGACCAGCGATAACGTATCGCCACGCACGTCTACCCCTTCCCAGAAGCTGCTGGTTGCCACCAGTAACGCATTACCGGCATTCACAAATTGCTGCAACAGTTGCCCTTTGCTGGTTTCTCCCTGCAGCAATACGGGCAGGGTCATGGTGGCGCGAAATTGCTCGGCGAGATCGCGCATCATGGCGTGCGAAGTACACAGCATAAAACAGCGGCCATTGTTGGCTTCGATCATCGGCCTGAGCATCGCCGCCAGCTGACGTGCAGCGCCTGGCTGATTGGTCTGCGGAAGATTGCGCGGTACACACAGCAAGGCCTGGCGTTCATAGTCAAAGGGGCTTGGCAGCAACAGCGATTGCGCCCCTTCAATGCCAAGCCGCGCGGTAAAATGGTGCAGATCGTCATTCACCGAAAGCGTTGCAGAAGTGAAAATCCAGCTACCCTTTTTCTGCGCCATCACCTCGGTAAACTTATCCGCTACGGTCAGCGGCGTTAACGCCAGCGTGAAGTTACGTGACGTGCATTCATACCAGTAGCTGTAACCTGGCTGGTTGATCTCTTTGAGTCGTTTCAGCCTCGCACGATATGTCGTCGCGCGTTCGAACGCGGCATCCAGCAGTGCAGAGCGGCCCAGCGACAGCTTCGCCACGTCGTAACAGAGTTCCAGCGCATCATCGAGCAGCAACAGCGCACGTTGAATATGCGCATCCGCCAGCAGCTCGCGCAGGTTACCGCGATAACCCGGCTCACCTAACTGCAGGCGAAAATCTTGTGTGCTTTGCGCCAGACGGTCGGCGCACTTCTGTAACTGTGCGGTATCTTTCAGTTCGGTGCGATAGGCGATGGTGAAATCTTTTGCGAGATCGAGAAGCTGGCGGCTGGAGAGTGACTGACCAAAATACTGGCTGGCGATATCAGGAAGCTGGTGCGCTTCGTCAAAGATCATCACTTCGGCTTCCGGGATCAGCTCACCGAAACCACTCTCTTTCACCACCATATCGGCAAGAAACAGATGGTGGTTGACCACCACCACATCGGCATCCATCGCTTTTTTGCGCGCTTTGACCACGAAACAGTCTTTGTACATCGGGCAGTCGCTGCCCAGACAGTTGTCGTTGGTGCTGGTCACCAGCGGCCACGCCTGAGAATCTTCCGCCACACTGACGCAGGTACTGATGTCACCATCGGTGGTTTGATTCGACCAGGAGCGTAGCAAAATTACATCGCTGAGGGTTTGTACAGGAAGATCGCCGCCTGCCAGCGCTTGCTGTTCGAGACGTTCAATACAGAGGTAGTTGGAGCGCCCTTTCAGCAACGCCGTGCGTCCGGTGAACTCAAGCGCTTTGGCGACGGTAGGTAAATCGCGGCTGTAAAGCTGATCCTGCAAGGCTTTCGAACCGGTGGAGATAATCACTTTTTTCCCGGCGCGCAGCGCAGGGGCAAGGTAGGCGTAGGTTTTACCAGTACCGGTGCCCGCTTCCACCACCAGCGGCTGCGTATTCTCAATCGCCTGTGTGACGGCTTGCGCCATCTGGCGCTGCGGTTCACGCGGTTTGAATCCCGCAATGGCTTTGGCTAACTGGCCGTCTGTTGCAAAATCGTCCGTCACACTACCCCCAGGTTAAATCGCCAGTGATTATGTCAGGGCGAGCGGATTTACGCCAGCCAGGTTTTTATGGCACTCTTGCCCGCGAATTCATGGCAAATAAGAAGGAACAGATAATGACAATTAAGCGTATTGATGCGGAAACCCGCTGGTCTGATGTGGTTATTCACAACCAGACGCTTTACTACACTGGCGTGCCGGAAAACCTCGATGCCGATGCGTTTGAACAGACGGCCAATACGCTGGCGCAAATAGATGCGGTTCTGCACAAGCAAGGCAGCGATAAAACGCAGATTCTTGATGCCACCATTTTTCTGGCCGATGACGGCGACTTCGCCGCCATGAATAAAGCGTGGGATGCCTGGGTTGTGGCGGGCCATGCACCGGTGCGCTGCACCGTGCAGGCAAAACTGATGAACCCGCGTTATAAAGTGGAAATCAAAATCATCGCCGCAGTCTAATTACTCGTCATCGTCATCTTCAAAGCGCGCCACAATCCGTTCGCCGGTATGGCTGGCGCGTAACTCTTCAGCAACCTGCGCAATCGCCTGCCCGCTGCTCATGCCACCGGACATTAATTCCTGAATACGCTCTACCGCTTTTTGCTGTTGCTCGTGGCTGAGGGAAGGTAAACCTGCAAACATTGTCAACTCCTGCTAAATTGTTGGCGCTAATTATTCCATGCGTCGGCGCGCTTCACCAGCGCAGACGCACATGAGTCAGGATCAATGAAGACGTTATCCCCCGCCGTTATTTCGCTGCCGTGGCGCCAGGACGCCGCCGAACACTACTTTGCCCCACTTAGCCACCAGCCCTGGGCTATGCTGTTGCATTCTGGCCATGCTAAACATCCGCACAATCGTTTTGATATTGTGGTGGCCGATCCGCTGGAGACGCTGACGACGCGCGGCGAGGCAACGACCCTTAATGGTAGCGAGATATCGTTGGAAGATCCGCTACACCTGCTACAACAGCGTCTGGATGCCTACCCCTTTCGATGTGAACCTCATGCCGATCTGCCGTTTCAGGGCGGTGCGCTGGGGCTGTTTGGCTATGATTTAGGCCGCCGCTTCGAAGAACTGCCCGCGATTGCCGAACAGGACATTAGCATTGCGGATATGGCAGTCGGGATTTATGACTGGGCGCTGGTTGTCGACCATCAGTTGCAACGTGTGACGTTGCTCAGCCATCGCGATGTTAACACAAGGCTGGCATGGTTACAGGCGCAACGTGAACCGCAGCGCCAGGCGTTTCGGCTGACATCCGCCTGGCAGGCCAATATGACGCGTCGCGAATATGGCGAAAAATTCCGTCAGGTTCAGGCGTGGTTACACAGCGGCGACTGCTACCAGGTCAATCTGGCGCAACGTTTTGCAGCGAATTATTGCGGGGATGAGTGGCTGGCGTTTACCCAACTTAACCGTGAAAACCGCGCGCCGTTCAGCGCTTTTTTGCGCCTTGAACACGGCGCGATCCTGAGCCTGTCGCCGGAGCGTTTTATTCGCCTTGAACGCGACAATATCGAAACGCGCCCGATTAAAGGCACATTGCCAAGACTTGCCGACCCGCAGGCAGATGCGCAGCAAGCACAGAAACTCGCCACCTCTGCGAAAGACCAGGCCGAAAACCTGATGATTGTTGATTTGATGCGTAACGATATCGGTCGCGTGGCGACACCGGGTTCGGTGCGCGTGCCGGAACTTTTCGTGGTTGAACCTTTTCCTGCCGTCCACCATCTGGTCAGCACCGTAACGGCAAAATTGCCCGCCGGGCGCCATGCCAGCGATCTGCTGCGCGCCGCGTTTCCGGGCGGCTCGATCACCGGCGCACCGAAAGTGCGGGCGATGGAAATTATCGATGAACTTGAACCGCAGCGGCGTAACGCCTGGTGCGGCTCGATTGGCTATCTCAGTTTCTGCGGGAACATGGATACCAGCATCACAATTCGCACCCTCAGTGCCTGTGCGGGGAAAATTTACTGTTCCGCAGGCGGCGGCATTGTGGCCGACAGCCAGGAAGAGGCGGAATATCAGGAAACTTTTGATAAAGTTAACCGTATCCTGCGGCAACTGGAGAGATGATTCGTGGAGCAACCGGCTTTAACTCTGGATGATTTTTTATCGCGCTTTCAGCTTTTACGCCCGCAACTCAACCCGGCGGTGGCGAATACACGTCAGGCGGCGGTGCTGGTGCCGGTGGTGCGCCGTGAGCAGCCCGGCTTATTACTGACGCAACGCTCGCCGCTGCTTCGCAAGCACGCTGGTCAGGTGGCGTTCCCCGGTGGCGCGGTTGACAGCACGGATGCGTCGCTAATCGCTGCGGCGCTGCGTGAGGCGCAGGAAGAAGTCGCCATTCCGCCCGAGGCCGTTGAAGTGATTGGCGTTTTGCCGCCAGTTGATAGCGTGACCGGTTTTCAGGTTACGCCGATAGTGGGCATTATCCCGCCGGATTTACCCTATCACGCCAGTGAAGATGAAGTGGCCGCGGTGTTTGAAATGCCGCTCGCCGAAGCACTGCGTCTTGGTCGCTATCATCCTCTGGATATCCACCGCCACGGCAATGCGCATCGGGTGTGGTTGTCCTGGTATCAGCATTATTTTGTCTGGGGCATGACGGCGGGAATTATTCGCTCGCTGGCGCTGCAAATTGGGCGCAGACCTTGACTATACTTTACACATAGCACTTTTGTGACAGCGTACGCGCTATTAGTAAAATCAGGGTTAGCCATTAGTTTAATTCATGTGAATAGTTGAGCTGATGATGGCCTTCCCTCTTACACTATGCGCAGTTATTACATCGTTACTGGAAACGCCGGTAACCCTGTCAGGAGCGTTAATGTGATTAGTCTATTCGACATGTTTAAGGTGGGGATTGGTCCCTCATCTTCCCACACTGTAGGCCCGATGAAGGCCGGTAAGCAGTTCGTCGATGACCTGGTCGAAAAAGGATTGCTGGATAACGTCACCCGCGTGGTGGTTGATGTGTACGGCTCGCTCTCCCTTACCGGGAAAGGCCACCATACCGATATCGCCATTATTATGGGGCTGGCGGGCAATGAGCCAGCCACCGTCGATATCGATGCAATCCCGGGTTTTATCCGTGATGTGGAAAACCGCGGTCGTCTGCTGCTGGCGCAGGGGCGTCATGAAGTCGATTTCCCGAAAGATGACGGAATGCGTTTTCACAGCGATAACCTGTCGCTGCATGAAAACGGCATGCGCATCACCGCGCTGAATGGCGAAAACGCTATCTACAGCAAAACCTACTATTCCATCGGCGGGGGGTTTATCGTCGATGAAGAGCATTTTGGTAAAGAGACCACCAGCTCGGTCAATGTCCCTTATCCGTTCAATTCCGCGACCCAGATGCTGGAGTATTGCAAAGAAACCGGTTTGTCGCTTTCTGGCATGGTGATGCAGAACGAACTGGCATTGCACTCGAAAAAAGAGATTGAAGAGTATTTCGGTAATGTCTGGTCAACCATGCGCGCCTGTATCGATCGCGGCATGAATACAGAAGGCGTGCTGCCGGGGCCACTGCGCGTTCCGCGCCGCGCTTCCGCACTGCGTCGTATGCTGGTTTCCAGTGATAAGCTCTCCAGCGATCCGATGAACGTTATCGACTGGGTGAATATGTTTGCGCTGGCGGTTAACGAAGAAAACGCCGCCGGTGGTCGCGTGGTAACTGCGCCAACTAACGGTGCCTGCGGCATCGTTCCGGCTGTACTGGCCTATTACGACCACTTTATTGAGTCCGTCAGCCCGGATATTTATATCCGCTATTTCCTCGCTGCTGGCGCCATCGGCGCATTGTACAAAATGAACGCCTCCATTTCTGGTGCCGAAGTTGGCTGCCAGGGCGAAGTGGGCGTTGCCTGTTCGATGGCGGCGGCGGGCCTGGCAGAACTGCTGGGGGCCAGCCCGGAACAGGTCTGCGTGGCGGCGGAAATTGGCATGGAACACAACCTGGGTCTGACCTGCGACCCGGTGGCCGGACAAGTGCAAGTACCGTGCATTGAGCGTAACGCCATTGCTTCGGTAAAAGCGATTAACGCCTCGCGCATGGCCATGCGCCGTACCAGTGCGCCGCGCGTCTCGCTCGATAAAGTGATCGAAACAATGTATGAGACCGGCAAAGATATGAACGCCAAATACCGCGAAACATCGCGTGGTGGGCTTGCCATCAAAGTACAGTGTGATTAATTCTTGCTTATCAACGCCGTTCAGCCGAACGGCGTTTTTTTTAACCTTTACTGCAGTTGAGTGATCTTTCACCGATTTATCGTCGCTTCGGTAATTCCCCACTACACTTTGAGTGTTCTGGCATGGAAATCAGGCCAGGGATTTTACAGGCGGCAGCGGCATGCAGACGGCTCAACGGATCATTAAAAGTTACCGACGACGGCGCGCCATTGTTTGCGTGCTGGTTGGCGCTGTCGCACTATTTTTAACCCTCACGTTTCGCTTTATTTCGGAGCGTAATTTAAATCATCAGCGTGTTTACGCCTTTACCAACCACGCGGTCAAAACCCTTGAACGATTGATGCTGCCGCTGGAAGCGGGTCGCAGTGTGCTGGTGCCGCTGGTTGGCATCCCCTGCAGCGATATTCACCTGCAGCTTCGCAAGCTGGCCGCAAGCCTGCAAACCGTGCGATCTATCGGTCTGATTCAAAACGGAACGCTCTACTGTTCGAGTATTTTTGGCCAGCGTGATGTTGCCATTCATCAGCTTCAACCCTCTCTGCCTTCACGTTCGCAAAAACTGGTGCTCACCACTGACCAGTCACTGTTAAAAGATCGCCCTATTTTGATCATGTGGTATCCCACCAGTGAAGACGGGCAAAGTGGCGTGATGGAGGCGGTAAATATTGAGCTGCTGAGTAATTTAATGCTGGAGCCGCAAGCGCCATTAATTACCAGCGTCAGCCTCAGCGTAGGCGGCAAACATCTGGTCGAAGGCAAAGGTGTGCTGGATAATTTACCGCCGCTGGAAAACGAAAAGCGCTACCAACGGGCTTCTGCCCATTTTCCTTTTACCATTAGCGTTACCGGGCCGGGTTCTACGCGACTGGCGCTGTGGCATTTGCCTTCGCAGTTGCCTCTGGCGCTGATGATGAGTTTATTGACCGGTTTTATTGCCTGGTTTGCCACCGCCAGCCGCATGAGCTTTTCCCGTGAGATAAACCTCGGGCTTGCCGGGCATGAGTTTGAGCTGTTTTGCCAGCCATTGCTCAATGCACACAACATGCAGTGTGCGGGCGTCGAAATTTTGTTGCGCTGGCACAACCCACGCCAGGGATGGATTTCGCCGGAGATATTTATCCCGATTGCCGAAGAGCAGCATCTGATTGCCCCGCTGACACGTTATGTGCTGGCTGAGACCCAGCGTCAACTGGCGCTCTTTCCTGCTGATCCTGACTTTCATATCGGCATCAACGCCGCGCCAAGCCACTTGCGCCACGGTGAATTGCTAAAAGATCTCGTCCAGCTCTGGTTTAACAAAAATCCCGCCCAGCAGTTAACCATTGAACTCACCGAGCGTGATGCGTTGCTGGATGTCGAATCCCGTATGCTGCGCGAACTTCATCGCCATGGCGCGAAAATAGCCATTGATGATTTCGGTACGGGTAATAGCTCACTTTCGTGGCTCGAGAAATTACATCCGGACATCCTGAAAATTGATAAGTCTTATACCGCGGCTATCGGTACAGATGCGGTGAACTCGACGGTGACGGATATGATTATCGCGCTCGGCCAACGGCTGAATATCGAGCTTGTCGCGGAAGGTGTGGAGACAACGCAACAAGCGCTGTATTTACGTCAACAGGGTGTGCATATGTTGCAGGGGTTTCTTTTTGCAGCACCGATGCCGGTGAAGGATTTTCCGGCCTGGCTAGCGGGGAATATCTCCCCGCCGCCGGAGCGGCATAACGGCCATGTCACGCCGTTAATGCCGGGATAACGATTACTCTTCTTCGTCGAGAGCGGCTTGCTCTTTAACAATACGGACCAGATCAACACGGTAATCGTTGGCTTCAATCACGGTGATATGCAACGGTGCCATTTCGAAGGTTTCGCCCACTGGTGGGATTTGCCCTCGCGCGGCAATCACCAGACCGGCCACGGTGGCAATGTCTTCGTCTTCATCAATGAAGTTGTCAAGGCCCAGCGTGTGTTGCAGCGCATGTAAATCTGTGGTGCCTTTGACCAGCCAGCCGTCACCATCGGCAATAATTTCTGGCGTTTCATCCGCATCCGGGAATTCGCCAGCGATTGCCTCCAGCACGTCCAGCGGCGTGACCAGGCCCTGCACGACACCGAACTCATTGGTAACGATAACGAAACTCCCGCGTGCCCGGCGCAATACGGCCAGCAGCTTAATCGGATCCAGGGTTTCCGGCACGACAATCGCTGGCGTTGACGAAGCGATGGCGGCGACATCTACGCCCTCTTCCAGCGCGACCAGTATCTCTTTCGCACGCACAATGCCGATGACTTCATCCAGCTCGCCACGGCAAACCGGGAACAGGCTGTGCGGCGAGGACAACAGCTGTTGGCGGATCTGTTCAACGCCGAGATTGGCATCCACCCAACTGATATCACCGCGCGGCGTCATGATGCTACGAAGCGAGCGTGAGGCCAGCGTTAATACGCCGTTAATCATATAACGCTCTTCTTCCGCAAACGCGCCTTCCGGCACCGGTACAGAGGCCTGGCTATCCGCTTCGATTTGCGGGTTCGACTGACGGCGGCCGCCCATCAAACGCAGGATGGCATCAGCCGTACGGGCGCGCAGCGGCAGATGTGACTGATGGCGAATAAAGTTCCGCCGCGCAATCTGGTTAAAGAACTCAATAATGATAGAGAAACCAATTGCCGCGTACAGGTAACCTTTCGGAATATGGAAGCCAAAACCTTCAGCCACCAGGCTCAAACCGATCATCAGCAGGAAGCTCAGACAGAGCACGACCACTGTGGGATGTTGGTTCACAAAACGCGTCAGTGGTTTTGACGCCAGCAGCATCACTGCCATAGCAATAACGACAGCTGCCATCATCACCGGCAGGTGATTGACCATGCCCACCGCGGTGATGACCGCATCAAGTGAGAACACCGCGTCAAGAATTACGATCTGCACGACGACCACCCAGAAGCTGGCATAGCCTTTGCCGTGCCCGCTGTCATGTTCGCGGTTTTCCAGCCGTTCATGCAGTTCCGTCGTCGCCTTGAATAACAGGAACACACCGCCGAATAGCATAATCAGATCGCGTCCGGAGAAGGTGAAATCCCAGACGGAAAAAAGTGGTTGTGTCAGCGTGACCATCCACGAGATCAGCGACAACAGCCCCAGTCGCATCACCAGCGCAAGCGACAGGCCAATAAGACGCGCTTTATCACGCTGTTTCGGCGGCAGTTTGTCGGCAAGGATGGCAATAAACACCAGGTTGTCGATACCGAGAACAATTTCCAGAACAACCAGCGTCAGTAATCCCGCCCAAATCGAGGGATCCATTAAGAATTCCATGACAGGCTCCTGAGAAGAGATGCGTTATTCAGTGTGCGCAAACGCACAAATATGACATTGAACGTCGTTGGGAAATGGCGGAAAACGCCGGGCTGCGTGGCACGAGAAGGCCAAAAAGTGAACTGACGTCGGTGACGATCCATACGGTGGGCTGCTGCCCTATACTCCTGACTAATTAAACGGAGGATAAACATATCAGAGAGACTTTGGAATTTGCAAAGATTTACCGGAATTTGCAATTTGTGTGGATATTTTGCGCTTCGAAATTTCACGAAGAGGAAACCTAAATTACGGATCTTCATCACATAAATTATTTTTTCGCTATCTAAAATAAATCCCGAAAGTCATAGGTGTTCTCTTTAACCCTTATCTGAATCGATTCGGTTTACCGTTACCGGGACAGATTCACAATACATCAATTAATGGTGTGTTAACGACAAGAAGAAGGAGGTAGCAAGTGACCATTGCTATTGTTATAGGCACACATGGTTGGGCTGCGGAACAGTTGCTCAAAACCGCCGAGATGCTGCTGGGCGAGCAGGAGAACGTCGGTTGGATTGATTTTGTTCCCGGTGAAAATGCGGAAACATTGATCGAAAAGTACAACGCTCAGTTGGCAAAGCTGGATACCGGCAAAGGTGTGCTGTTTCTCGTCGATACATGGGGCGGCAGCCCGTTTAACGCTGCCAGCCGCATTGTCGTCGATAAAGAGCATTATGAAGTCATTGCTGGCGTTAATATTCCGATGCTGGTGGAAACACTGATGGCCCGGGATGACAACCCGACGTTTGACGAACTCGTGGCACTGGCGGTGGAGACCGGACGTGAAGGCGTGAAAGCGCTAAAAGCACAACCGGTGGCAAAACCCACACCTGCTCCTGTGGCATCGAAAGCGGCAGCACCGGCCAAACCCATGGGACCCAATGATTATATGGTTATCGGGCTTGCCCGTATCGATGACCGTCTGATCCATGGCCAGGTTGCTACCCGCTGGACAAAAGAGACTAACGTTACGCGTATTATCGTCGTGAGCGACGAAGTGGCAGCAGATAATGTCCGTAAAACCCTGCTGACTCAGGTTGCACCGCCAGGTGTGACGGCACATGTCGTTGACGTCGCCAAAATGGTGCGTGTGTATAACAACCCTAAATACGCGGGCGAGCGCGTGATGCTGTTGTTCACCAACCCGACGGATGTACTGCGCGTCGTTGAAGAGGGGGTAAAAATCACCACCGTCAACATTGGCGGCATGGCTTATCGTCAGGGTAAAACCCAGGTGAATAACGCGGTTTCGGTGGACGAGAAAGATATTGCCGCATTCAAGAAATTGAACGAACGCAATATTGAGCTGGAAGTCCGCAAAGTTTCAAACGATCCGAAACTGAAAATGATGGATTTAATCAGCAAAGTGGCGAAATAACCGCGGCGGCCTGATTGACTCAGTTTTCACACTTACGTCTGATTTAGCTATAGGAGAAGTACAATGGAGATTACCACTCTTCAGATTGTGCTGGTGTTCGTCGTCGCATGTATTGCCGGTATGGAGTCGATACTCGATGAATTCCAGTTCCACCGTCCGTTGGTGGCATGTACGCTAGTGGGCATCGTTCTGGGTGATATGAAAACCGGTATCATTATCGGCGGTACGCTGGAAATGATTGCTCTGGGCTGGATGAACATCGGTGCGGCGGTCGCACCCGATGCGGCGCTGGCGTCGATTATCTCGACCATTCTGGTCATTGGCGGTCATCAGAGCATCGGTGCCGGTATTGCACTGGCCATTCCTCTGGCGGCGGCCGGCCAGGTTCTGACCATTATTGTTCGTACCATTACCGTCGGCTTCCAGCATGCCGCGGATAAGGCAGCCGAAACCGGCAACCTGACGGCACTTTCCTGGATCCACGTCTCTTCCCTGTTCCTGCAAGCTATGCGTATCGCTATCCCGGCGGTCATTGTCGCTATCTCCGTCGGTACCAGTGAAGTTCAGAGCATGCTGAACGCCATTCCTGAAGTAGTGACCAGCGGTCTGAATATCGCCGGTGGTATGATCGTGGTGGTAGGTTATGCAATGGTCATCAATATGATGCGCGCAGGCTACCTGATGCCGTTCTTCTACCTCGGCTTCGTGACGGCGGCATTCACCAATTTCAACCTCGTCTCGCTGGGTGTTATCGGTGCAGTTATGGCGATTCTCTACATTCAGCTCAGCCCGAAATATAACCGTTCAGCAGGCGGCGCTGCTCCGGCTGCGGGTTCTAACGATCTTGATAACGAACTGGATTAACAGGTGAACGACATGGTTGATATGACAAAAACTCCGACTGAGAAAAAACTCACCCAGAGTGACATTCGTGGCGTGTTCCTGCGTTCTAACCTGTTCCAGGGATCATGGAACTTCGAACGTATGCAAGCATTGGGCTTCTGCTTCTCGATGGTGCCGGCGATCAAACGCCTGTATCCGGAAAACAACGAAGCGCGTCGTCAGGCCATTAAACGTCATCTGGAGTTCTTTAACACCCATCCATACGTCGCAGCGCCGGTACTGGGCGTTACGCTGGCGATGGAAGAGCAGCGTGCAAACGGCGCAGAGATTGATGATGGTGCGATTAACGGTATCAAAGTTGGTCTGATGGGACCGCTGGCGGGCGTTGGCGACCCGATTTTCTGGGGTACGGTGCGCCCGGTATTTGCAGCGCTAGGGGCGGGTATTGCCATGAGCGGTAGCCTGCTCGGGCCATTGCTGTTCTTCTTCTTATTCAATATCGTCCGCCTGGTGACACGTTATTACGGCGTCGCGTACGGCTACCGTAAAGGTATTGATATTGTTAAAGATATGGGCGGTGGTTTCCTGCAAAAACTGACCGAGGGGGCGTCAATTCTCGGCCTGTTTGTGATGGGTGCGCTGGTTAACAAATGGACGCACGTGAACATTCCACTCGTGGTATCAGAAATTACCGATCAGACCGGTAAAACTAACGTCACGACCGTGCAAACCATTCTCGATCAGTTAATGCCGGGCCTGGTGCCGCTGCTGCTGACTTTCGCCTGCATGTGGTTGCTGCGTAAGAAAGTTAACCCGCTGTGGATCATCGTTGGCTTCTTCGTTATCGGGATTGTAGGTTACGCCATTGGTCTTCTGGGTCTTTAATATGTGATGTGATAACCGGGGGCTTGCCCCCGGTTTTTTTATGTAAGGAGAAACAATGACGATTACGGATATCGTATTGGTACTGTTTATCGCCGCCCTGCTAGCTTTCGCCATCTATGATGAGTTCATCATGCCGCGCCGCATGGGTACTACGCTGCTGGCGGTTCCCCTGTTACGCAGAAGCCGTACCGATGGGGCTATTTTTGTCGGCTTACTGGTGATCCTCATCTATAACAACACCGCCAATGGCGGTTCATCATTAACCATGTGGTTATTATTTGCACTGGCTTTGCTGGGCATTTATCTATTCTGGATCCGCGCCCCCAAAATCATCTTTAAAATGCGTGGTTTTTTCTTTGCTAATGCGTGGATTGAATATAGCCGTATAAAAGAGATGAATTTATCGGAAGATGGTGTGTTAGTAATGCAATTAGAACAACGACGTTTGCTTATTCGCGTACGAAATATCGACGACCTGGAGAAGATATCTGCAGTTTTACTTAAAAGTCAGTAAGTTAGGATTTTAAAACGCGGAAATTGCTCTGCGTAAATAATCATCAGACTTATAGCCTTTGCTATATTGGTGGGCTGATGCACTTATATTTATTAACGTAATTTTCACCAATAAATCTAAATGTTAATCGTTATCGATAAGTAAACGACATTATATATTGCTGTTGTTGTTTTATATTCTCAAAATATGTTAATGTGCGTCCGTCGTTGGGGAGTAGCCGATTTCCACCACTTGGAAATGTACGTGTCAACATACTCGTTGCAAAACGTGGCACGTACGGACTGAAGCCATCAGTCGGGCGAGACCATTGGCACATCAACTGCTGTTTACTGGGGGCAGAGATGTGTTATATGGAACTCCCGGTCAGGACGCTCACATGAATTTATCTGCCACTCTTCTCCTCGCTTTTGGCATGTCGATGGATGCTTTTGCTGCTTCTATCGGTAAGGGCGCCACCTTACATAAACCAAAATTTTCTGAAGCATTGCGCACCGGTCTTATCTTTGGCGTGATTGAAACCCTGACGCCGCTGATTGGCTGGGGGCTGGGGTTGCTGGCCACGAAATTTGTCCTGGAATGGAATCACTGGATAGCGTTTGTGCTGCTGGTGTTTCTCGGTGGCCGAATGGTGCTTGAGGGAATACGCGGCGATGACGACGGTGAAGCGGAAACACCGCATCGCCATGGGTTCTGGTTGCTGGTGACCACCGCAATTGCTACCAGCCTCGACGCGATGGCCGTGGGTGTTGGCCTCGCTTTTCTACAAGTGAATATTGTGGCGACCGCACTGGCGATTGGCTGCACCACTTTTATTATGTCCACGGTAGGAATCATGATTGGCCGCTTTATTGGCCCCATGCTTGGAAAGCGCGCCGAAATCCTCGGTGGGATCGTACTGATTGGCATTGGCGCGCAGATCTTGTGGAGCCACTTTGCCGCTTAGCTTTCCCGCTGTAAGCAGTGAATTGTAAAATCAGTCTGGCAATGGAATTGCTCCATTGCCGCTAACTTTTCCCACACTTCTGGTTTTGCCCGCCAGGCAAAAGGCGTCATTTGCAATAACGCAACGGCTTGCTGGCCCGTCAATGTCATCTCATAAGAGAGTGAATGCTGTTCCAGCAGTCTGAACCCTGCGATATCGCCGCTGTTTTCCGCATGCAGATGCACCTCATCATAAATAAGCCCCTTTAATTCCATTAGATGTCGCGGTCCTGGCGATGCGGTGATGACAATACCTTCTGGTTTCATTACACGCGCCAGTTCTTGCGCTTTGCAGGGTGCATAGATACGCACCAGACCGTCAATGCAGCCATCTTCAAAAGGTAAGCGATGGCTGGATGCAACACAGAACATGATCGCCGAATAGCGCTTCGCCGCCGCACGGATAGCCGCTTTTGAAACATCCAGCCCTAGCATTTGTGCACCATGTTGCTGTGCAATCGCGGCGAATGACTGGGTGTAATACCCTTCCCCACAGCCAATATCCAGCACCGCATCGGCCAACGGCGTTAGCCGCGCATACAAAATGTCACCAATTGCATCACGTAATGGCTGGTAATGCCCCGCATCCAGAAAAGCGCGACGCGCTTGCATCATCTCCGCACTGTCACCAGGATCTTTTGAGCGTTTATGCTGAACGGGCAAAAGATTAACATAACCCTCTTTCGCAACATCAAACTGATGCCGCTGCGCGCAAAAGAAGGATTTATCTCGACGGTGCAAAGGTTCGTGGCAGAGCGGGCAACTGAAGGCCATAAAAACTCCGGGGCGTTCTTAAAGGGCGAAAGTGTACCGCCATTTGTTATGCCGTGGAAATTAAAAAGCCCCGCACTAAGGCGAGGCTTTATGTCTGACATTGATGCGCTACATGCGCTTCAAGCTCAGGGGTGTCGAAATCAGATAGCAGTTACGTTAACTGCAGCCGGGCCTTTCTGGCCGTCCTGAATTTCAAACTCAACGTTCTGGCCTTCGGCCAGAGTTTTGAAGCCGTTACCCTGGATTGCAGAGAAGTGTACGAATACATCTTTGCTGCCATCAGCCGGAGTAATGAAACCAAAACCTTTAGACTCGTTGAACCACTTAACTTGACCTTTAATCTTTGCCATTTGCAAAATTCCTTAATGTATATACTTCGCCCGCAGGCATTGACTGAGAAAACTGAGACATTACTGCTTGAGGCACTAATATAAGGTTCGGCAGAGAAGCTGTATTCAACGAAACGTGTTTACTCAGGACTTCTTTACTGAAAATGCCACACATAAACAGAACTGTACCTCGATTGACCCAAAACGTGTTATCACATAATACGTAAATTATGGCAAGCCATTTTTAAACATGTCTGGATCCGTCGCACAAATTCTATAGTCATCAAGACTTGTTGTGCACGATTATGCATAACGTTGAACGCTATAACAGCCGCCCTGAACACTAAAAGCAATACTCAAAGAAGCGAATTTATCACTATAGCTCAATAAGTTCCGTTGCTCCATGTCAGTTCCCTCCGCGCTATGCATATAGCGTATATCGTAAGAACTTTTTGCGCATACTTATGCTTTTTTCATAGACCAGGAAGATTCTTAAACAAATATACGCACCAGAGAAACTATTACCTCAAACCGCTATGGATATTTCTTGTGCAAATAAGCAAAGTTGTGCACCAAAATAATGAAATTATGATGACACTGCCTCATAAAAAGGCAAAGAAAACGTTTCGATAAAAATAAAACAACATGATTATAAAAGAACTCATCTTTTTGGCGGGCAGTCTGAATTAACAAAGGGGTAAATACTGGCCAATTTTTAAGATCCGAAAGTTATCATTGTCCGCAGCCGTTTCGCTTAGCACCCCCTGTAGCTCTTTTACGGGTTCATCAAGCGATTCATCCGCCAGCTCAAAAACTCCCCAATGAATGGGAACAGCAAGTGGTGCTCCCAGTTGCTGCCATAGCGTAACAGCGTTTTGTGGATCCATATGGTTCATCGCCATAAACCAGCGCGGCGCATAAGCGCCAATTGGCAACGCGATAGTATCCAGTTGACCTAACCGTTGAGGAATGGTGAGTAATTCTGGCGTGTAACCTGTATCACCGGCAAACCAAAAACGCTGCGTTGATGATTCAATAACCCAGCCGCACCACAATGAGCGATTGCGATCCCATAATGTGCGCATGCTCCAATGTTGTGCAGGCACCGCGGTGTAGGTCATTCCCTGAAAGATAAAACTTTGCCACCAGTCTAACTCAGTAACATGCTGCGCACCGCGGCGGCGAAGCCAATTGCCCAACCCCAGGGGGGCAAAGAAATGCACATTCGGAAAGCGACGAAGCAGCGCACGCACCGTCCATGCATCGAGGTGATCGTAGTGGTTGTGAGAAATAAGAATCGCGTCAAGCTGCGAAATGTCGGCAATCGTGAGCGCTGGCGGTGTCCGACGTTGTGGACCAGCAAAACTTACAGGCGAAGCACGACGAGAAAAGACGGGATCTGTGAGTAGATATTGGCCCTGCAGGCGCAAGAGCATACAGGCATGGCCTAACCACCAGAGGCCATCGTCCTCACCAACAATATCGGCTTTTTGCCACCACTGTTCGATAAATGCTGAGTAACCGCCGGAGGGTGGTCTGGGAAGCCCGGCGGCTTTGCGCTCTTTTCGCCAGCGCTTAACATCTCCAAGTTGATGGGCGGCAGATGCCGAGTTGTTAAAACCTTCCGGCGTGTGGTGCGAGATTGCAGAATCATACCAGGGGTTTTTCCACACCATCTCGCACTCCCAGGCAAACTAGCGCTCGGCGACCAGGCGAATGAAATCATCATCGCCTTTTTCTTTCACTTTTACTGGCTCAACCGCTTCGTCCTTTTCAGGTTCATTTGACTCGCACAAGCGACGCAGCAAAGCATTTTGTCGTTTTTGCTGATCCAGCAGAGCTTCGAGTAACTCGATTTGTTCATTCGTGCGTGAACTGGCGCGATTGATAAAGAACCACAAAACCAGACCGACGAGCAGAACCACCAAAGAAAGGACTATAGACGCAAGGTTGATCGCGCCTGAATTTAATACTTCGTTCATTTCACCACCTCTATATAGACGCGGCATTCTACCACTGACGTCAAGGAAGGAAATCTCTCACTGAAAAAATGCCATTACCAGGGGATGAATTTATTGATGACGCAGATGCCGCTGAAGAATTGTACATCTTGATCACACATTACGTTAAGCATTTGAGTCCAGAGCAGCAGGCAGACCACCAATACGGCAGCCAGAATCAGCCATCTATATTTTCTCACTCCACTCTCCGATACGTTGCAAGGTGTAACCAGGTTATCATGGCTTCCTTAAACCGCGACTAACTGTATCTCCTTTCGGTATTTTTAGGAATGCTGGACTTGTTTCACCAGGTAAATACCGTAGCCTTATGATACAGTCTACCGATGTGCAAGGAGCAAATATGCGTACACTCATACGAAGCGTTATCATTCTGGCGCTGCTGTGGATTGGGCTCTTGCTGAGCGGTTACGGGGTACTGATTAACAGTACGGAAAACGCGGCTGGGCTGGGTTTGAAATGTAAATATGCTACTGCACGAGGCACCAGCACCGCACAATATGTGCATTCCAGTAATGGTTTTTTTGGTCTGGCAAACTGCCCGCTGTTGCGTAAAAGCGATACCGTAGTCGATCATGGCTAACCGTTTGCACAAGAAAAAGCCGCCTTTTCAGGCGACTTTTTTTGTCTTCATTCAGAACGGATAGTCGTTATAACCCATCTGTTCGGAAATTTTCCGCGCGGCATTGTGCAACATTTCAACGTACTCATGCAGACGTTCTTCTGAAAAGCGCAATGTCGGGAACGAAATACTTAAACCTGCGATCACAACACCGAAACGGTCAAACACCGGTACGCCAATACAGCGCAAGCCCTCTTCCTGCTCTTCGTTGTCTTCGCCATAACCCTGCTGACGCACAATATCCAGCATCGGCAACAGATCTTCGGTACTGGTGATAGTACGCTCAGTGCTGCGCTTATACTCAACACCTTCAAGAATCTGCTTCACTTCTTCACGATCGCGCCAGGCCAACAGGACTTTACCAATTGCGGTACTGTACAGCGGGTTACGGCGACCAATACGCGAATACATGCGCAGATTGTACATGGAATCAATTTTATGGATGTAGACAATACTGTCTTCATCCAGCGCACCCAGGTGGATGGTCTCTTTCGTCAGACGAGAAAGCTCACGCATTTGGATATCCGCGCTGCGGATCAAATCAACGTTTTGCAATGCACGCGCGCCAAGCTCAAAAAGCTTCAGCGTCAGGGAATATTTTTCAGACTCCCCTTCCTGCGCGACATAACCTAGTGATTTCATGGTTTGCAAAAAGCGATAAACGGTGCTTTTCGACATCATCACACGCTGCGAAAGCTCGGTGATGCCGATTTCACGCTCTTCTCCGAGCGCCTGCAGAATGCCAAATACCTTCAATACAGAAGAGACAGAATCTGGCTGCTTGTCCAAATCTGCGATTGCCATTAATCACCTCATCGCCTGTGTTTTATAAAATTCAGAATCGGTTTTTATTATAAATTCGTCATCCGGTCACCGCAATGCGCGTTTGTCAACTTCGTTACAAATCTGCGACATAAAACCGGAATGCCAATGATAGAATCATTATACAAATAACTTTGTGACATTAGCCCTGAAATTTCCATGGATAAATCTTCCCTTGATGGCCTGCCCATTCCGCAGCGTTACGGCGCAATTCTGACAATTATCATTGGCATCGCCATGGCCGTGCTGGACGGCGCAATTGCTAACGTTGCTCTACCGACCATAGCAAGGGATCTGGATGCTTCCGCTGCCAGTTCAATCTGGATTGTTAATGCCTATCAAATTGCAATCGTCGTTTCACTACTGACCCTTTCATTCCTTGGCGATATGTTTGGTTATCGCCGGGTTTATCAATACGGCCTGGTGCTTTTTACACTTACCTCGTTACTTTGCGCGCTTTCCGACTCGTTATTGACCTTAACGTTGGCGCGTGTCGCGCAGGGCTTTGGCGGTGCAGCGCTGATGAGCGTTAATACTGCACTCATTCGGCTGATTTATCCCCATCGAAGCCTGGGGCGCGGCATGGGCATTAACTCATTTGTTGTCGCCGTCTCGTCCGCAGCAGGACCGACCATTGCAGCGGCCATTCTTTCTGTTGCTTCGTGGCAATGGTTATTCCTGATCAATGTGCCTCTGGGTATTCTCGCCTTGCTGTTGGCAATAAAATTTTTGCCGCCCAATGCGACACGCAGTGCAAAACCCAAATTCGACCTGCCCAGCGCGGTGATGAATGCACTGACATTTGGTCTGCTAATCACGGCCCTTAGCAGCTTCGCTCAGGGGCAATCCACAACGTTAGTGTTGGTGGAATTGGTCGCATTGTTGTTCATCGGCTCGCATTTTGTTCACCGGCAGTTGAAATTACCCGTGCCTTTATTACCTGTAGATTTACTGCGGATCCCGCTTTTCTCTCTGTCGATTGGTACCTCTGTGTGTTCATTTTGTGCGCAGATGTTGGCACTGGTTTCCCTGCCCTTCTTTTTGCAGACGGTGCTTGGGCGCAGTGAAGTGGAAACGGGTTTGCTGTTAACGCCCTGGCCGCTGGCGACAATGGTAATGGCTCCGCTGGCAGGCTATCTGATTGAGCGTGTTCATGCCGGGCTTCTGGGTGGGTTGGGAATGGTCATGATGGCGGGCGGGTTATTTGCGCTAGCGCTGCTTCCCTCTGCACCGGCAGATATCGATATCATCTGGCGAATGGCATTATGCGGTGCGGGTTTCGGCCTGTTTCAGTCACCCAACAACCACACGATTATCACCGCCGCACCACGCCAGCGCAGCGGCGGTGCCAGTGGCATGCTGGGTACCGCGCGTCTGCTGGGACAAAGCTCCGGTGCTGCGCTGGTAGCGTTGATGTTTAATCTCTTCGAAACGAATGGAACGCATATCTCGTTGCTACTGGCGGGAACGCTCGCCACAGTTGCCGCTGTAATCAGCAGCTTACGGATCACACAGCCGCGCGCCAGTGAGTAAAAAAATTGCTTGTCTAGCAAGTAATTAAATACCGTCGCAAAAATTAATGCCCTGCCCGTTCTGTAGTTTTAAATCCCGAGGCAATAGGCAACACCAAAACCTGTTGCTTACCGCGTCCACCGAACGTGGTTTTCAATTGGCAATAAAAAACGCGTCATTCGACGCGTTTTTTGATTCCAGATGAGCTGTTATTTCAGATATTCACCAGAACGCAATGCTTCAATACGTTTATCCAGCGGCGGGTGAGTCATGAACAGTTCACTCAGCGATTTTGACTTACCATTGATACAGAAAGCCATCATGCTGCTTGCTTCCTGTGGTTCATAGCTGGTTTTCAAACGCTGGAGCGCAGCAATCATCTTCTCACGCCCCACCAATTTTGCCGATCCGGCATCGGCATGGAATTCGCGATAACGCGAGAACCACATGGTGATAATGCTCGCCAGAATACCAAACACCAGCTCCAGCACAGTTGCAACAGCGAAGTAGATCAGCGGGTTGCCGTTAGTTTCTTCGCCATCATCGCGGTTGCCACTGAGGAAACCTGACGCAATCTGCGCAATGATGCGTGAAATGAAGATAACAAAGGTGTTCACGATACCCTGAATCAGCGTCATGGTGACCATGTCGCCATTCGCAATGTGGCTAATTTCATGAGCGATAACAGCTTCGGCCTCATCACGGCTCATGTTTTGCAGCAGACCGGTGCTGACTGCAACCAGCGAAGCATCACGGCGCGCGCCGGTTGCGAAAGCATTGATATCCGGCGCATGGTAAATGGCCACCTGCGGCATCGCGATACCCGCCTGGCGAGACTGCCGGGCAACGGTGTCCATCAGCCAGCGCTCCATATCGTTACGGGGCTGTTCAATCACTTCACCACCAACAGATTTCAGCGCCATCCATTTCGACATCAACAGCGAAATAAACGAGCCGCCAAAACCAAACAGCAGCGCCATAATTAACAAGCCCTGAACGCTGCTCGACTGAATGCCCGTCAGGCTAAGTACCAGACCGAACACCAACATGACGGCCAGGTTAGTCAACAGGAAGAGCGCGATTCGCATCATAATTTTCTTTTAACCTCGACTTAACAAAACGCACTATGCGATTACCCACATCGTATGGGCATGGCGGGTATTTTCAAGCATCTGCGCGGCGTAAGTCACGAGAAAAACACAACTTTACATTTTGTAGTACGTTGCTTACGCCAGAGAAGAGTTGTTAAAAAAACAGGCACAATTTCTTGTGCCTGTTTTATTTTACTTCGCGGGAGCGGGCTGTTCCGCTGGTTGATCTTTTTCCAGATGCGCGAGATCCAGGGCAATATGAACCGTTTCATCGAGATACGGATCGGGCTCCTGATAATCCTTTGGCAAATCGTCCAGTTTTTTCAGTAGCGGCTTGCCTTCGCGTTTGAAGCGATCGTTGAGACGAGAGAGACGAATGGCATCATCTTCTGCATTCTCTTTCTCGCGCTGCGCCAGGTTAAGAGAAACGATGTTACGTTTATCTTTCAACGCATCGAAACGCTCAATGTCCTTCATGATGTACTGGAACTCAGGATCTTTAGCGATCCGTTCCTCATGATCTTTGAGCAGCTCCGCGCCAAACGGTTTTAAATCGCCAGACTTCACGAACGTCGCCGCGTTAATGCTATCCCACGGCAATGCGTTGTCTTCAAATTTTTCGCCGGTTTCAGTAACCTGCGTTCCCGTCGGCATAATAATGTCCGGCGTTACGCCTTTGCGCTGTGTACTCCCACCGTTTACACGATAGAATTTCTGGATGGTGTACTGCACCGATCCCAGCGCCGGCCACTCAGGACGAAGCATCTGATCGTAAATACGGTTGAGCGAGCGATATTGCTGAACAGTGCCTTTACCGAACGTCGGTTCGCCGACGATCAGGGCACGACCATAGTCCTGCATTGCTGCAGCAAAGATTTCTGATGCCGAGGCACTAAAACGGTCAACCAGCACCACCAGCGGGCCTTTATAATAGACCACGCCATCGGTATCGCTGTCTTCACGCACTTTACCGTTGTTATCACGCACTTGTACCACCGGGCCGGACGGAATAAACAGACCGGAGAGCGATACCGCTTCTGTCAACGCGCCGCCGCCGTTAGTACGCAGGTCGATAACCACGCTGCTAACGTTTTGTTTTTCAAGTTTTTGCAACTGGACTTTGACATCGTCAGTCAGACCAACGTAGAAGCCAGGGATGTCGAGAACGCCAACTTTTTCTTTGCCGACGCTCTTCACTGACATTTTCACCGCGCGGTCTTCGAGGCGAATCCGTTCACGTGTCAGTGTAACAATGCGCGTTTTGGTGCCTTTACCCGCCGGCAGGATTTCGAGGCGCACTTTACTGCCTTTTGGTCCTTTAATCAGCGCAACCACATCGTCAAGACGCCAGCCGATAACATCAACCATGTTCTGGCCGGTTTGCCCAACGCCAACAATACGATCGCCAACGCTGATGGCTTTGCTTTTCGCCGCCGGGCCACCCGCGACCATAGAGTTGATCACGGTATAATCGTCATCTCCCTGCAACACCGCGCCAATCCCCTCAAGAGACAGACTCATCTCGGTATTAAATTGTTCGGTATTACGCGGAGAGAGGTAGTTAGTGTGCGGGTCAATTTCGCGCGCAAAAGAGGTCATGGCTAACGAAAACACGTCTTCGCTATTGGTTTGCGCCAAACGACGAATCGCAAACTTATAGCGACGCGTCAGCGTTTCGCGGATCTCTTTCTCGTCTTTCCCGGTCAGCTTCAGGCTGAGTTCATCGTACTTAACTTTGCTGTCCCAGAGCGCGTTCAGTTCCGCTTCATCTTTCGGCCATGGCGCTTTGCTACGGTCAAGATTAAAGGTGTCATTACCGGAAAAATCCATCGGGCGCTCAAGCACTTTCAGCGCGTACTGGTAGCGCTCAAAACGACGCTTCTGCGCAAGGTTGTACAAGTCGTAAAATACGTCCAGTTTACCAGTGCGTAGCTCATCGCCAATCAGGCCTTTTTTCTGGGAAAACTGTTCGACATCGCTCGCCAACAGCACATTGTGGCTGTAGTCGAGCAGGTTGAGATAGCGATTGAAAATCTTCGCTGAAAAAGCGGCGTCTAAATCAAACTGACGGTAGTGAGAGCGAGTAAAACGCGAGGTTACGCGCTCGCTCACCGTAGCGTGCTGGGTCTCTTCCTTTAATACCGGAATTTGATCGGCACGGGTAATATCTTCCACAGCCAGAGCGTGGCCTGTTACGAATAACAGACCAGCCAATGCTGTGCGCTTAAACAAAGTGTTCATGCCAGGCCAGGCCTCCGTTTCAGAACATTAAATGTTCTGCGCGTACAATCATCGACATACCCGAGCTAAGCTGTACGCGAACACCATCTTTCGTGATTTCCAGCACCGTGGCGTCCATCGCATTGTTCCCTGCTTTCACCTTCAGGTTTTGACCAACGCTCAGTACAGATAAATCTGAAACTGGCGTATGGTGCTCTTCCTGCTGAGGTGCACGCTGGGTTTTCGCAACAGGTTTGTCAGTACGAGGTTTGCGTTCAGCACCCTCTTTACGACGCGGAGCCGGGCGGGCTTTACGCTCACGGCGCGGCGCCTCTTCTTGACCTGCGGCAGCAGCGGCTTCTCGTTTTTTAGCTTGCTGTTCAGCACGTTGTGCCTGAACGCGTGCTTTGGCTTCTTCAAGCTGTTTGCGGGCATGTTCTACGTGTTGCTCATCCAGCACGCCACAAGCGTTGCCATCGAGATCCACACGCGCCGCGCCAGCTTTGATACCGTACAGGTAACGCCAGCTTGAAGTATAAAGACGTAAAGCGGAACGAAGTTGGGTTTTGCTGAGATTCATCTCACCCTCAACACGCTCGACGAGATCCTGAAAAATACCGATTTTCAGGGGGCGTGCTTCGCCTTCAGCACTGAAACAGTGAGGGAAACGTTCGGCCAAAAAAGCGATAACTTCTTTACTGCTATTCAACTTAGGTTGATTTTCCATGAAATTTCCTGATTACAACGGACGTTGCCAACAAGCGCAGGCATGAACAGGCGTCATTATAATGACGCTATCGGTAAATGCTACGTTATCCGTTGATTATCCTGCGACGGGTGCAAAGATTTTTTGATAATCGGTCGCCGCAAGAACGTTTTCAAGATGCGAAACCAGCTCG
Organism: Kosakonia sacchari SP1; assembly: GCF_000300455.3. NCBI lineage: Bacteria > Pseudomonadati > Pseudomonadota > Gammaproteobacteria > Enterobacterales > Enterobacteriaceae > Kosakonia > Kosakonia sacchari. Next base: position 1,987,599 of record NZ_CP007215.2, on the reverse strand, counting down.
CGCAGCCCCTGTTCATCCTCGGCGGTGAAGCGAGAAAAGACGACGCTGTCGATATCCAGCACGCCAATAATCTGATTATTTACCGTTACCGGCAGTACGATTTCAGAATTACTTGCCGCATCGCAGGCGATATGTCCATCGAACTGATGCACATCTTCTACACGCTGTACGCGGTTTTGCGCAACCGCAGTGCCACAAACCCCGCGCCCAACCGGAATACGCACACAGGCAATTTTGCCCTGGAACGGCCCTAATACCAGCGTATCCGCTTCCAGAAGATAAAAACCCGCCCAGTTCACCCCATCAAGGCGTTCAAATAGCAGCGCGCTGGTATTCGCGAGCGTCGCTAAAAAACTGGTTTCACCTGCCATTAACGCCTGAAAATCGCGGTTTAAGTCCGCGTAAAATTCTGTTTTGTTCATTGTTCAATCACTTTGGTGTCTTACTTCGAAAAACTGCTTAGCCTATTAAAATAAGCATTAAATGCGTTGATGCTCAAGATGTTCCATTCATGAGTTAAGATAGATCCATCTAAACATTTTCTGATACCAGTAATGGCACTAAAGATACAACAAATTACGCCGGGGAAAAAAATCGCCGTTCATCGCGTGGGCGAAGCGCTGCCACGCGCACATTACCAGCGCTGTCCCCAGTGCGATACGCTTTTTGCGTTACCGGTTATGAAATCGCACCAAAGTGCATTTTGCCCCAGTTGTGATGCCAAAGTCCGTGATGGACGAGACTGGTCTTTAACGCGCCTCGGTGCGATGGCGGTGACCATGATCCTCTTGATGCCCTTCGCCTGGGGTGAGCCACTACTGCATCTCTATTTGCTCGGCGTACGTATTGACGCCAATGTGTTGCAGGGTATCTGGCAAATGACCGCGCAAGGCTCGCCCATTACCGGCGCGATGGTGCTGTTTTGCACCGTTGGCGCGCCGCTGGTGCTGGTTACGGCTATCGCCTATTTATGGCTTGGTAACATCCTCGGCATGAATCTGCGCCCCGTGTTGTTAATGCTGGAAAAACTGAAAGAGTGGGTGATGCTGGATATCTATCTGGTTGGCGTTGGCGTCGCCTCTATCAAAGTGCAGGACTACGCCTACCTGCAACCTGGTATCGGGTTGTTTGCATTTGGCGCGCTCGTGATTTTAAGCGTAATGACGCTCATCCATTTGAACGTTGAACAGCTGTGGGAGCGCTTTTATCCGCAACGCCCGGCAAAACGCCCCGATCCCAAATTGCAGGTTTGTCTGGGCTGCCATTTTACCGGTTTTCCAGACGTTCGCGGCCGCTGCCCGCGCTGCCATATTCCGTTAACGCATCGCCGTAAACAGAGTTTGCAGAAATGTTGGGCGTCACTTATCGCATCGTTGATCTTTCTGTTCCCGGCGAACCTGCTGCCGATCTCCGTTATTTATGTCAACGGCACACGACAAGAAGACACGATTATGTCGGGGATTATTTCGCTGGCGCACAGCAATGTTGCCGTGGCAGGTGTGGTGTTTATCGCCAGTATTCTGGTGCCGTTTACCAAAGTGATCGTGCTGTTTACACTGCTGCTTAGCATCCATTTCAAATTTGAACAGGGGTTACGCACTCGTATTTTACTTTTGCGCTTTGTGACCTGGATTGGGCGTTGGTCGATGCTCGATCTGTTTGTCATTTCACTAATGATGTCACTGATTAACCGCGACCAACTCCTCGCTTTTACTATGGGACCCGCTGCGTTTTATTTCGGTGCGGCGGTAATTTTGACTATTCTTGCTGTGGAATGGCTGGACAGCCGCTTACTTTGGGATGCACATGAGTCAGGAAACCCCCGCTTCGCCGACTGAAGCGCGTATTAAAACAAAACGGCGCATTTCGCCTTTCTGGTTGCTCCCGGTCATCGCCCTGCTCATTGCGGGCTGGCTTATCTGGAGCAGTTATGAAGATCGTGGCAACACCATCACGATTGATTTTATGTCCGCCGATGGCATTGTTGCAGGGCGCACCCCTGTTCGCTATCAGGGCGTTGAAGTCGGCACGGTGCAGGACATCCGCCTGAGCGAAGATCTGAAAAAAATCGAAGTCCGCGCCAGCATCAAATCCAATATGAAAGATGCACTGCGCAGTGAAACGCAGTTCTGGCTGGTTACACCGAAAGCGTCGCTGGCGGGCGTTTCAGGACTCGATGCGCTGGTGGGCGGTAACTATATTGGCATGATGCCAGGCAAAGGCGAACCGCAGGAGCACTTCACCGCGCTGGATACGCAACCGAAATATCGCCTGAACAACGGCGAATTAATGATCCACCTTCATGCTCCAGATTTAGGTGCGCTAAACAGCGGCTCGCTGGTCTATTTCCGTAAAATCCCGGTCGGTCGCGTCTATGACTATTCGATCAATGCCAATAAACAGGGCGTAACCATTGATGTGCTGATCGAGCGCCGTTTTACCAACCTGGTGAAAAAAGGCAGCCGCTTCTGGAACGTTTCCGGTGTGAAAGCCGATGTCGGCTTGAGCGGTGCCAAAGTCGAACTTGAAAGCCTGGCCGCTCTGGTCAACGGCGCCATCGCGTTTGACTCCCCTGACGCCTCGCAACCCGCCGCCCAGGACGACGAATATGGCTTATATGAAGATCTGGCGCACAGCCAGCGCGGCGTGCTGGTGAAACTTGATTTGCCTGGTGGTCAGGGATTAAAAGCCGGCTCCACACCGCTGATGTATCAGGGGCTGGAAGTAGGCCAACTGACTAAAATCGATCTCAACCCTGGCGGCGCCGTCAGCGGCGAGTTAACGGTTGATCCAAGTGTGGTGAATCTGTTGCGCGATAACACGCGCATCGAAATGCACAACCCAAAAATCTCACTGAGTAATACCAATCTCAGCTCCCTGCTGACCGGTAGCACGCTGGAACTGGTGCCCGGTGAAGGCCAGCCGCGTAATCAGTTTGTTGTCCTGCCGGCAGATAAAAACCTGTTGCAGGAACCCGGCGTTGTAACCCTGACGCTCACCGCACCGGAAAGTTATGGTATTGACGCCGGACAACCGCTGGTGCTGCATGGCGTGCAGGTCGGCCAGGTGCTGGAACGCAAGCTGACGAACCTGGGCGTGACGTTTGCCGTCGCGATTGATCCGCAGTATCGCGATTTAGTGCACGGCGACAGCAAGTTCGTCGTCAACAGTCGTGTTGATGTCAAAGTGGGGCTGGATGGCGTTGAGTTCCTCGCCGCCAGCGCTAACGAGTGGCTCAGTGGCGGCATCCGCATTCTACCTGGTGCCAAAGGCGAGATGAAAAACAGTTACCCTCTGTTCGCCAACCTGGATAAGGCTCTCGAAAACAGCCTGAGCGACCTGCCAACCACCACGCTGACGCTGACGGCAGACACACTGCCAGACGTGCAAGCCGGTTCGGTGGTGCTGTACCGCAAGTTTGAAGTCGGTGAAGTGATTACCGTGCGTCCACGTGCCAATGCTTTTGATATTGAGCTGCATATCAAACCGGAATACCGCAATTTACTGACCAGCAATAGCGTTTTCTGGGCTGAAGGCGGCGCGAAAGTACAGCTGAACGGTAGCGGTCTCACCGTTCAGGCCGCTCCGCTCTCGCGCGCCATAAAAGGGGCTATCAGTTTCGATAACCTTAGCGGCGCCAGTGGTCGTGTGCGCAAAGGCGATAAACGCGTGCTTTACGCTTCGGAAACCGCGGCGCGCGCGGTCGGCGGGCAGATTACGTTACATGCATTTGACGCCGGAAAACTGGCAGCGGGCATGCCTATTCGTTATCTGGGAATTGATATCGGGCAGATTCAGGATCTGCAACTGATTACAGATAAGAACGAAGTCCAGGCCAGCGCAGTGCTGTATCCGGAATATGTCCAGACGTTTGCCCGCGCCGGGTCTCGCTTCTCGGTGATCACCCCACAAATCTCCGCTGCGGGCGTTGAACATCTCGATACCTTGTTGCAACCCTATATCAATGTGGAACCTGGTCGCGGCGACGCGCGGCGCGACTTTGAAATTTCAGAAGCCACCATTACGGATTCCCGCTACCTCGATGGCCTGAATATCGTCGTCGAAGCGCCGGAAGCCGGTTCGATCAACATCGGCACTCCGGTGTTGTTCCGTGGCATCGAAGTGGGCACCGTGACCGGCATGATGTTGGGAACGCTTTCCGATCGCGTGATGATTGGCATGCGGATCAGTAAACGCTATCAGCATCTGGTACGGAATAATTCGGTGTTCTGGCTCGCTTCCGGTTACTCGCTGGACTTTGGCCTGGTTGGCGGCGTAGTGAAAACAGGGACGTTCAACCAGTTTATTCGCGGTGGTATCGCCTTCGCTACACCACCGGAAACACCGCTGGCACCGAAAGCGCAACCGGGTAAACACTTCCTGCTGCTCGAAAGCGAACCCAAAGAGTGGCGCCAGTGGGGTACCGCCCTGCCGCGTTAAGCCTGCAGGCTCCGGCGTGCTTGCGCCGGAGCCTTTATGTTACACTGCGCGCCTGTTATTACTCCTGTGGTATGCCTCGTGGCTCAAAACGCTGTCTATCTTCCGGATGAATTTCTGGCGCAAATGCGTCAAGCCATGCCGGAACATCTCTCGTTCGATGAATTCATCGCTGCCTGTCAACGCCCGCTGCGGCGCAGTATTCGCGTCAATACGCTGAAAATTTCCGTTGACGACTTTCTGCAACTGGTCGCGCCTTATGGCTGGCAATTGACGCCAGTGCCGTGGTGTGCGGAAGGTTTCTGGATCGAGCGCGATGATGAAGATGCATTGCCCCTGGGCAGCACCGCAGAGCACCTGAGCGGCCTGTTTTATATTCAGGAAGCCAGTTCCATGTTGCCCGTCGCAGCACTGTTTGCCGACGGGGAAATGCCGCAGCGGGTGATGGATGTCGCTGCAGCGCCCGGTTCTAAAACCACGCAGATTGCAGCACGGATGGGCAACACTGGCGCGATCCTCGCGAACGAGTTTTCCGCCAGCCGCGTAAAGGTATTGCATGCCAACATCAGCCGTAACGGCATCAGCAATGTGGCATTGACCCATTTTGACGGGCGCGTATTCGGTCCGGCATTGCCAGAAATGTTCGATGCTGTTTTGCTTGATGCGCCCTGCTCCGGTGAAGGTGTGGTGCGTAAAGACGCTGACGCGTTAAAAAACTGGTCTGTCGCCAGCAACCTTGAGATTGCTGCCACCCAGCGCGAGCTGATCGACAGCGCATTCCACGCCTTAAAACCCGGTGGAACCCTGGTCTATTCAACCTGCACGCTTAATCGTGAAGAAAACGAAGCGATTTGCCACTGGCTACAGGGGCAATACCCGGATGCTGTGGAATTTCTGCCACTTGGTGAACTGTTCCCGCAGGCAAGCCAGGCGCTGACCGCAGAAGGTTTTCTGCATGTGTTCCCACAGATTTACGACTGCGAAGGGTTTTTCGTCGCGCGCCTGCGTAAAACCGCCGCGATAGCGCCGATGCCCGCGCCGACTTACAAGGTTGGTAATTTTCCCTTTGCCCCACTGAAACCGAAAGACGCAGCCCATGTGGTAACGGCTGCTGCGCAAGTTGGCCTTCACTGGGGCGACGAGCTGCATTTATGGCAGCGGGATAAAGAGCTTTGGCTATTTCCGGCACATATCGAACCACTGATTGGCAAAGTTCGTTTTTCACGTATCGGTATTCGTCTTGCTGAGACGTATAACAAAGGGTATCGCTGGCAACATGAAGCCGTTATTGCTCTCGCCGATCTTAACAATCCGCTGGCGTTTGCGCTGACGCTCGCCGAGGCGGAAGAGTGGTATCGCGGGCGCGATATTTACCCGCAAAATCCCCCCACACGTGATGAAGTGATTGTCACATTCCAGGGTCAGCCGCTGGGGCTTGCCAAAAAAATTGGCTCGCGTCTGAAAAACAGTTATCCCCGTGAACTGGTACGTGATGGGCGTTTATTCGCCGGTAATGCGTGACGGTGCGCTAAAAAAACGCATTTTTTGACTGGCGACTTGCTCAGTGTTGTACCAGGCTGAAATGTGGGTGATCTTACTGGTCATACCACATTTTTTTGACGATCAACGGAGAGCATTATGACGAAAACCAGCGTGCGTATTGGCGCATTTGAAATCGATGATGCCGAGTTGCAGGGTGATAATCAGGGAGAGCGAACGTTACGCATTCCCTGCAGTTCTGACCCGGATTTATGTATGCAGCTTGATGCCTGGGACGCGGACACCAGCATTCCCGCGATCCTGAATGGCGAACACTCGGTGCTTTATCGCGAACATTACGATCAGAAATCTGATACCTGGGTTATGCGTCTTGCCTGACCCAAAGGGAACCCGTCCGCAAGACGGGTTATTTACCTGCCTGATTTCCCCTGCCCTCATTCATCCCCTACACTTATCGTTACGTTGTACAGCGCCGAGGATGGAATGTTCGCTCTGGTTTTATTTGTTTGCTACCTGGACGGTGGATGTGATGACATCGTGGTCGATGTCTATAACACGGAACAGCAGTGTCTCATCGCAATGAACGATCAGCGAATGCGCCACGGCGGCTGTTTTCCTGTAGAAGAGTTTATCGATGGTTTCTGGCATCCTGCTAACGAGTTCAGCGATTTCTGATCACTGAACCTGTACCAGCGTCAGTTCGCCGCCAAAAACGGCACCGGTATCGATATAGTGCTGATTGTGTCCATCAAAACGCTGCTTAAGCGGGGTATGACCAAACCAGAAATGATCGGCCCCCGTGATGCGATTTCCTTTACCTGCCAGCAGCTGGTTAAGCCTGTCGCGACGCCAGAGCACGGATTCCCTATCCACCTCCTGCTCCCACAGATACTCCTGTGACGGGTAGTCTGCATGGGCAATCACATTCACCTGGCCCTTGCAACGCAATTCCAAAATGTATGGCAATTCAGCGCAAGCACGCAGTGCTTCGAGCGCCTGTTGCTGCTGTGCTTCGTCAAGCGCGCTAAACCAGCTGCCGCCATTAAGTTGCCACATTGCCATCTCGCCATAACGTAGCGCGTCAATAGCCATCTGTTCATGGTTACCACGCACGGTTCGAAACCAGGGTTTCTTTAGTAATTCAAGACATTGCAGGCTCTGCGGGCCGCGATCGATTAAATCCCCGACGCAGATGAGTAAATCCTGATAGGGGTCAAAATGACGTTCCCGTAAGGCTTGCATTAAGCGCTGGTGGCAGCCGTGAAGATCGCCAACAATCCAAATATGCCGCCAATGAATGCCGTCAATACGCTGATACATATTCATTTCCCCCTGTCTCACCAGTATAGGAAGATCCTGCACGAAGCGAAGAGAATCAGTTTTGCCTCTATTTCTAAATAGAACTTAAACAGAACGGAAATAAAGCTGGCAGCAAGGTTAATTTGTATTTACCTGGCCTCTAAACTAAGCGCTGAACTTTTAGAGGTCTTTCTCCGTGTCAAATCCCAGCCTGAAAGCAGAACTTAACTCAAATCATAATGCGCATATTATTTCCGACCTGGTAAGCGGACGTCTTGTGCCAGGGCCCATCTGGAAAAAACGTAATTACCGCATTAAGTTTTTGTTACGTTCGCTGCTATTCTGGTCGTCCACAAACAGGATGCTTACCGCACTTTCGCAGCGCCCGGATTTTAGCCGCTTACTTGACGCGCAAATAACGCTGCCGAGCAAATCGCATCGCCAATATTTAACGCTCGGGTTAAATGCTTCGCAACGGGCGGACGCCATCATCAGCCACTACGCCTGGCTTGATGAAAAAGTCTCACCGAAACTGGCTGAAGCACTGAGTTCACCCGTACCGGTGCAGATAATTGAATTCACCGGCAAAGATGATGCGCGTTTTAGCGTCTATGCCTCTTGCGCCAGCAAAGCTGAGCGCGAGGGAGAAACCACCCTGTGGATGTATGATGGCGAGCAGACCTTGCTGGCAAGCGTGACCTTTAGTGTGGTTGGTGAAGAAGGCCATCGCGCGCTGGTGATTGGTGGTTTGCAAGGCCCACGCCGAAGCGTCAGCCATGAAGTGATTAAAGTTGCCACCCGCGCCTGCCACGGCATCTTCCCGAAAAAGATGTTGCTTGAAGTCTTAAGCCAGATTTCCCTGCTTTCGGGCGTTTCGGCAATCTATGGCGTCAGTGATAACGGGCACGTCTTCCGCGCGTTGCGTTATCGCCTGAGCAAAGGCCGTCATTTCCACGCCAGCTATGATGAATTTTGGGCTTCAATTGAAGGCGAAAAAGAGAGCGCATGGCGCTGGCGTTTGCCGGTGCAATTCGCACGTAAACCGCTGGAAGCGATCGCCAGTAAAAAACGAGCTGAATACCGCCGCCGTTTCGAATTACTGGACGATGTGATTGTAAAAATTAACCACTTATTTGCGGCATAACAGCGTGTGTTGATAAATCGTCCAGCTAGCGTGAGTTGCTCCCTGGACTGGACGATTGATATTCTCTTGTGCTCGTTGTGGTTTTTGTTCATCAAATCCTCTGGGTTCAACAAGCAGTCTCCTGATGCTTCGCGCCACTGGCCTGTCCTCTCCGTGAAGTCAATGTAATTGTCAGCTGTTTAATATTGCCGCGAGTACGGTGGAGTATTCCTGAACTGCGACAACTCGCTGTGCCAGCGACGCAAAATACGCAAACAATATCAACTAATTATCGAGCTTAAATACCAGCAGACCTAAAGACAAACCTCGCTATTGAGTTTATTAAATGAATCAATCTCCCGACGGTATTCTCCAAACATAAACGGGTTTTTAGCAATATAGATAATCGGTCGCCGCGAGAACTTTAAACCGATAACGAAATGATTGGGTTCTGCAGTAATAAATCGGATACCCATTCTATGGCCAAGTTCAGTCTCTCCTGAGATGACACCGTAGATATAAGCATCTCCCGCATATTCATGTTGTGAAATTTCAGAGAAAGATACCGGCTTTGTAAAAGCAATATTGTTATCACAAAAATCTATCAGCATTTCCTTTGCCGGTTGGTTATTTGGGTCTTTTGCCTGGCTTTCCTTGACGGACTGGCACCCTGTCGGGATTAAGTTACTTTTCTCAAAAAAATTAATGACAGCCTCTTCAAGCTCATTACGTTATATATCGCTCTACCCATAAACCACATGCGCCATGGAAGCTAATAACATTTTTATTTTCATAAAAAGTGCATTCCCTTGAAAAGTCGGATCAACTTATCGGTTATATCGTCGTAATATTTATATTTTTCATCACTATGCGTTGCATGTTGCTGTTTCATGCAATTTATTTTGCGAGCAGTACTCCTTTTGACTTACGAGGATTGCCGCGACCGGAGTGATGTGAAGATGTCAGCGAAGCGCAGCTCCAGAACCAGGGCAAACAGGTCAAAAACGTTTGTTAAAACTGACGTACATCGCGTGAAACTACCAACGGACTCCCGATCAGAACCTCTCCAGTGTAGATGCTTTTTCTTCTGTGCCTCGGGAAACCATAAGCCTGCAACACGTGACGGTTTCCCGTGGCTTACAGGCTGGTTATTTGATGCAGCATAGAGAGGTGTTCTGGCACGCATTGTGTGGTCATAAAAACATCGTAATCACAAAAAAATCCCTGGACGCACGCGGTGCAGAATATGTTATGGTTTGTGGCGATGTATGGTTTTGGGAATTTTCAGGACGAGATAAAGAAACCTGCATAACGTAGAGATAAAAAAAGACCGAACACGATTCCTGTATTCGGTCCAGGGAAATGGCTCTTGGGAGAGAGCCGTGCGCTAAAAGTTGGCATTAATGCAGGCTAAGTCGCCTTGCCCTTTAAGAATAGATGACGGCGTCAGGTTTTCCAGTCCGCGACAAAAGTGGTCAGAAAAATCAGGTTACCGTCACGCTTATGAAATGCAAAAACCGCAAGGCGTGTTTACTCAGGCTTGCGGTTTTTTATTGTGGATCAGCGGATTATCGCTGGATTTTAACAAAGCTTCTCGGCTCGTGTAATAAAAGGCGCAAGACTCATCTTTTCGCCAGGATTGGCAGGATTATCGATCTGGATGATGCTAATCGGCTGAGCAATGGTCTTACCGCTGGCAACTTCTTTTTCAGCAATGTCATTCAACGGGTATTGCACTAGCGTGCTGGGGTTGATGGCATACAATGCATGGCCTGGCCGGCACGTCAGCATGACTTCCTCACGGTTAAATGCCCATTTGTCTTTGCCAATCTCAAAGCGGCTTACCGTAATGACCTGCGGCGAAGCCAGTGCCGTACCTGAACATGCCAGCATTACCAGAACTAATAAACTCTTCTTCATTTTTCCCGCCAGGTTCATTCAAAAAGGTTCCCATGTTGCAAACAAACTTACCGCCGCCAGCACCAGTGCGCCTAGCCCTACTTCGGCCCAGGTCAACGCGATAAAGCGTTGCCGCGCGGTGTCGCTTTGCAGATTCAGCCGCGGCACCAGAACATACCGATTCATCACAGCAATTACTACCATCAGCGCCACAAGCGCACATTTCAACAATAATCCCTGCCCCCAGTGGCTCTGCCATGGCCAAACCCAACCCTGGATTAAGAGTGTATTGATAACGCCAGTGAGGATCACGCCTGCGACGGCGAAATGTCCATACCAGGAAAAGCGCATCATGGCGGCAATTGCCGCTGCACGCCAGGGGCCGCGAGCCAGTTTCATGCAGAATAATACTGGTAACAACCCACCCAGCCACATCGCGGCACACAATAAATGCAATGCGTGATTGCCCCGCTGCGCGACGCCCAACGCGCCTTCCCGCATCGCGGCATGCCCTATTCCGGCGGCCAGGACAAATTGCAGGATCACCAGGAGCAGTATTTTACGTTGCTGTAACGGTTGCATAAGCACGACAACAAGCGCCAGACACGCAACAATAACTTGCCACGCCAGCACGGCTCCGGTTTGCGTGCCAGCAACTGCCAGCCAGATTTCTGTACGCACCACATCCTGCCAGCCATCGCCCATTACCCCGCCCTGCATGGCAAACATTGCTGCTGCACTGACTGCGGCCAGCCACAAACAGCCTCTTTGCCAAAAAAGAAAACGTTGCGCGAAAAGGCGTTGCAGGCTACCCGGCGCTAGCCACACGCTAAATAACGTGCAGCCTAAAACCAGCATCAGGGCCGCAAAATGCACAAAACGCAAGCCAACCAACACTGCAGCTAACATCAGTCACTTCACAGAAAATGCGTACTGGCCACTGGTTTTGTGCCCGTCAACTGAAACGACATGCCAGTTAACGGTATAGTTGCCCGGCGATAGCGGTTCTTCCAGCGGAACAATCATTTGCGTTTTGTCATTCTCATTGCGCTTTATCACGCCAGTCTTGATAATTCGCTGTTGTGCATTGATCACCACGATGCCGCTAAATTTAGGCTCAATGCTTTCAGAAAAGTTTAGTGTTAATGCTTGCGGCGCGGCGGTAACGGCGGCGTCTGCGGCCGGGTACTGCCCTTTAAGATGGGCATGCGCCAGAACAGCAGGCGTAGCGAACAGGCTGACAATCAATGCGATGGCTCGCCAGTGGCGAGAGATTACAGCAGGCATATTGTTCATTCCTTTTAGTTATGCATATGGCACAAAGAATAACGCTGTACAATAATCGCGTCGAGTATCATCGGCGGCGCGCTTGTCTTTCTGCGACAGGCTTAGTAACTTTTGCCGCGTGAACCCAGGAGAACATCATGATTACCAATCTTGCGCAGCTCGAACAACAAGAGATGGACAAGGTCAACGTTGACCTTGCTGCGGCGGGTGTCGCATTTAAAGAGCGTTACAACATGCCAGTAATTGCCGAAGCCGTTGAACGCGAGCAGCCGGAACATCTGCGGAACTGGTTTAGAGAGCGGTTGATAGCCCACCGTCTGGCCTCTGTGTCGCTCTCCCGCCTGCCTTACGAGCCCAAAGTGAAATAATGGAGCAAGGCATGTTACGCGTTATCGATACCGAAACCTGCGATTTGCAAGGAGGCATTGTTGAAATTGCCTCCGTTGATGTCGTCGACGGGCAGATTGTCAATCCCATGAGCCATCTGGTGCGTCCGGACAGACCAATCAGTCCGCAGGCCATGGCGATACACCACATCACCGAAGCGATGGTCGCTCATCAGCCGTGGATTGAGGAGATCGTACCGCACTATTACGGGAGCAACTGGTATGTGGCGCACAACGCCAGTTTTGACCGCCGGGTGCTGCCTGAAATGCCAGGGGAGTGGATTTGTACCATGAAACTGGCGCGCCGCCTGTGGCCCGGTATCAAATACAGCAATATGGCGCTGTATAAATCCCGCAAGCTCAGTGTTCAGACACCTGTGGGGTTGCATCACCACCGCGCGTTATATGATTGCTACATCACCGCTGCACTGCTGATCGATATTATGCAGGTGTCCGGCTGGACACCCGATCAGATGGCCACGGTAACCGGACGCCCCGCTTTGCTGACGACATTTACGTTCGGTAAATACCGGGGAAAATCCGTCTCGGAAATCGCCGATCGCGATCCGGGATACCTGCGCTGGCTGTTTAACAACCTGGAGCGCATGAGCCCGGAGCTGCGATTGACATTAAAACACTACCTCGGCGAAGAGTGATTGTTCCCCTTTCCGGACAACGTTCCCTGCGCCAGGGCGATTAAAAACGCATATTCCAGCGCAACACCTTCGTAGGATTTAAACCGGCCGGATTTCCCACCGTGCCCGGAATCCATGTCCGTACACAGTAACAGCAAATTGTCGTCGGTTTTATATTCACGCAGTTTCGCAACCCATTTTGCGGGTTCCCAGTATTGCACCTGCGAATCGTGAAGACCGGTTGTTACCAGCATATGCGGGTAGGCGTGCGCCGCAATGTTGTCATACGGGCTATAGCTTTTAATGTAGTGATAATAGGTTTCGTCCTGCGGATTGCCCCACTCTTCAAACTCCCCGGTGGTCAACGGGATTGACTCATCAAGCATTGTGGTCAGGGCATCGACAAATGGCACCTGGGCAATAACGCCGTGGAACAGCGATGGACGTTGGTTGATTACTGCGCCCATGAGTAATCCACCCGCGCTCCCCCCCATGCCGTAACAGAACAATGGCGAGCCGTAGCCCTGCGCCAGCAAGCTGTCGGTGACATCAATAAAATCGTTAAAGCTATTTTTTTTGTTGAGAAACTTCCCGTCCTCATACCATGAATGGCCCAATTCGCCGCCGCCGCGAATATGCGCGATAGCGCAGACAAACCCTCGATCCAGCAAGCTTAACCGGCTGCTGCTAAAATCAGCATCCATACTGGCGCCGTAAGAACCATAACCATAAACCAGTAGCGGGTTTTCTCCTTTGCGGAAATGTTTATGGTTATAAACCAGCGACACTGGCACTTCGACGCCATCTCTGGCGTGGATCCACAAGTGCTCGCTGCGATAATCACTGGCATCAAACCCCGCCACCTCCATTTGTTTCAGAACACGACGTTCTCCGGTGTCCATATCCAGTTCAAACAACGTATCTGGCATGGTCATGGATGAATAGCCATAACGCAGGCGTGATGTTTCCGGTTCCGGATTGTAAGCAAGCCAGGTGACATAGGCGGGATCGTCAAACGCGATACCGATAACTTCCCGGGTTTTGCGGTTAATCTGGCGCAAACTGGTCAGGCCGCGCTGGCGTTCTTCCACAACCAGCCAATCAGTAAACAGCGTAAACCCTTCAAGCATCACCTGCTCGCGCGCCGGTATCAGTACTTCCCAGCGCCGTTCATCGCGCACTTTGGTGCGATACAGACCGAAGTTTTTACCATCCCGATTGGATCGCAGGTAAAAAGTGTGCTGGTAGTGATCAAGGCTATATTCGTGATCTTTGCGCCTTGGCAGAAAACGCAGCGGCTGGGCGTCCGGCAGTTCGGCATCAAGGAGGAGAACTTCACTGGTGGTCGCGCTGGCGAGATGAATAGTGATGTAGTGCTGGGAAGTGGTTTTGCTCAGGCCAACATAAAAGGTCTCGTCCTGCTCTTCATACACCAGTTCATCCTGTTGCGAAGGCGTCCCTACGGTGTGTCGCCAGACCTGGTACGGCAGTAATGTTGTGGCATGTTTGCGCACATAATAGAGCGTTTCTGAATCGTTAACCCAGACAAATTCCGGCGAGACATTATCCAGCATTTCCGGATACCAGTTGCCCGTCTCAAGATTGCGAAAACGCAGACCATACTGCCTGCGGGAAAGATAATCTTCAGCAATCGCCATAATAGTATTGTCGGGCGAGACTTCCATACCGCCAAGGGTGTAGAACTCACTGTGCGACGCACGCTGGTTGGCATCCAGTAACACCGACCACTCATCCCACTCGGAACTGAGAACCGACTGACGTTGATAAATCGCATACTCGCTTCCCGGCTCGTAGATGTGCCGGTAACGGTAGCCGTTTTTGATATAAGGCGCGGAGACTTCGCGCTGCGGTATTCGCGAGATAATTTCTGCCAGCACATCGTCCTGCAACGCCTGCTGGGAGGCCATCACTTCGCGCCCGTAATCATTTTCCTGATGGAGATAATCCAGAACATCTGACTGCGAGCGCGTATCGTCCCGCAGCCAGTAATAGTTGTCGATACGCGTATCACCATGCATCGTCATGGCGTGCGGGATTTTTTTTGCTTTCGGCGACATAGCACAATTCTTATTTGGTTTTACATACCTATAAGGGTGGCAAAACCCACGCGCGATGCAAGCGAAACGTAATGTAGATCATGAGCTAAGCGCTAATTTCTGCTTTTTGAGATCCGCCTCGATATCTTCACGCACGTCTTGCGGAATTTTTAACGCGTCGCCCAGCGCGTTCAAATAACTGCGTTCCATAAAGTGATCGATATCGATAACAGCGCAACTGAGGAAGTAAACTTCCAGCGCTTCTTCTTCGTTTTGCACTCCCTGTGCCAGACGCGCGGGGTCAAGCGGCTGGTCTATGGCATTCGCTACCAGTTGCTGTCCTTGCGCTTCCACGCCCGCTTCACGCAATTGCTGTTCTATCGCCGCGCGTTCTTTATCATCAATGTGTCCGTCGCTTTTAGCGGCGAAGACCAGCGCCAGGATCAGCCGCTCAGTGCGTACATCCAGAGGCGTATTTTGCTGACCAAATTGCGGCTCGCCTTGATGCGCATCCCGGATGCGATCCTTGTACTTATTCCACAATACGCTGCCCGCAACGGCACCTCCGCCCACCAGCAAAGCGCCAGTACCATATTTCGCGAGCAGTTTACGCGATGATTTACTGGCGACCAGCAGACCCGCCAGGCCACCTAATGCACCCGGAACCAACAAATTGTTGAGCCCCTGCCCACCTGATGACGGCGTCTGAGTATCACTTTTTTGACCAAGTAACGACTGCAGTTGATTTAACCAGCTCATAGAACCCTCGCTTACCATGACAGTTGTGCGCACAGAGTAAGCGAGGGGGATGTCAGGAAGTGTCTATATCTGAAAAGAATGGGAAAATGCGGTGTTACGATTGCGGCTGATACTCCGCGGTTCCGCCTTTACAATTGATAGTCACTCGATAGTGAATGTCAGTGCTTTTCCCGCGTACGGTTAACGGCACTACCCATTTATCATCCTTGCCAGTAATCTCCTTCGGATTGACCCAGGCGACCGGATCGGCCTGCCCCAGTTTCTTTTGATCGTCAGCCCAACGGACAATGCGATTCTGCAGATAATCCCGCTTAACACTGGCGGCGATGCCGTCTGCCTTGAGTCCCTCGCACGAGGGAAATTTCACCGATTTATCCGTGGCGGCATGCACCGCAATGCTGCCTGCCAGCAAAAGCAGACCGGCGAAAACTCCTGCTATTTTCATGCTTATCTCCTGGTTTTTATCCCTTCAAAGCATGGTACAAATTGCTGGCAGTGCAAGATCAGGCGACTTTCACGCGCTTCGCTGCAGTTTTGATATCCACAGTGTCAGCCGTTTCTGAATCAGAAGAGTCAACCGATGCAGTCGCGTCTTCAGCTTCAGCACCCGGTAACTTACCGGATTTCAGGATGCTGTTAAGCGCCTCTTTTTGCTCGGCAAGCCACAACGCCATCTGATCGCGCGCGTTGTCTTCCAGATCTACCGGCCCTGTTGCAAGCCAATCACCGAGCACTTCGGCCAGATCGAGCATCTTATCGTAAGCATCGGCTTCCTTTTTGCTGGCAAAAGACATTTTTTCCTCACCTTCACGAATGACTACGTATTTAACTTCTACCGCCATGATGCAGCCTCATTTAACTGTTTATTTATACAGTATAGTAGCGCGTTGAAAAAACCACCGCAAGTGATAAAAGACAGACGCAAACGTTTTCGTTTATACTGCGCGCAAATTTTTGCTAACGGTACGATGCTATGACTCTTTTAGGAACCGCGCTGCGCCCTGCAGCAACCCGCGTGATGTTATTAGGCTCTGGCGAATTGGGCAAGGAAGTTGCCATCGAATGTCAGCGTTTGGGTATTGAAGTGATCGCCGTGGATCGCTATCCCGATGCACCTGCGATGCATGTTGCGCATCGTTCGCATGTTATCAATATGCTTGATGGCGCGGCGTTAAAAGCGCTGGTTGAACAAGAAAAACCTCACTTTATCGTGCCGGAAATCGAAGCTATCGCCACCGATATGCTGATAGAGCTGGAAGCGAAGGGTCAGCATGTCGTCCCCTGCGCTCGCGCCACCCGGCTTACGATGAATCGTGAAGGTATCCGCCGCCTGGCGGCTGAAGAGTTACAGTTGCCGACCTCCAGCTACCGCTTTGCCGACAGTGAAGCTGCATTTCAGCAAGCCGTCGCGGAGATAGGCTTGCCCTGTATTGTAAAACCGGTGATGAGCTCCTCCGGTAAAGGCCAGAGCTTTATTAAAAGCGCCGATCAGTTAGCAAGCGCCTGGGAATATGCCCAGCAAGGTGGTCGTGCCGGTGCCGGGCGCGTCATTGTTGAAGGCGTGGTCAATTTTGATTTTGAAATCACGCTGCTGACCATCAGCGCCGTCGACGGCGTACATTTCTGCGCACCGGTCGGCCATCGCCAGGAAGATGGCGACTATCGCGAATCCTGGCAACCGCAACAAATGTCGCCCCTGGCGCTGGAGCGCGCGCAAGCTATTGCCAGCAAAGTGGTGCTGGCGCTTGGCGGTTACGGTCTGTTTGGCGTTGAGCTTTTTGTGTGCGGCGATGACGTTATCTTCAGCGAAGTTTCTCCGCGCCCGCACGATACCGGCATGGTGACTCTGATTTCACAGGATCTTTCCGAGTTTGCCCTGCATGTCCGCGCGTTTCTCGGCATGCCCATTGGGGCAATTCGCCAGTATGGTCCATCTGCTTCGGCCGTGATCCTGCCGCACTTGACCAGCCAGAATGTCACCTTTGATAACGTAAACAACGCCGTCGGTGCTGGCGTGCAGTTGCGTCTGTTTGGTAAGCCGGAAATCGCGGGTTCCCGCCGTATGGGCGTCGCGCTGGCCGTGGCAGACAACGTAGAAAAAGCGGTGGAATACGCGGTTGCGGCGGCCGCGGCGGTGAAGGTCAACGGGTAATCTGCTTCTCCCTGCAGGCGGCATTGATTGCTGCCTGGATGCGTAGACAACTCTCACAGAAGTACCTGCCAGCCCCTTGAGAACTAAATCCGGGGGCAATAAACGGAGTCGCATCTTTTGATGTCCGTAGCCCTGGACGAATCAAAACCATAAAAAAGCCCGGTCGGCGTTAGCTGACTGGGCTTTTTATCAGGCAGACTTCACTTCGGACCCGCCGAAAATTACTGTTTCGCGCCTTCTACTGCTTCGCGAGCCAGTTTAGTGATGCGATCGTAGTCGCCTGCTTCCAGCGCATCGGCCGGCACCAGCCAGGAACCACCGATACATAGCACGCTTTTCAGCGCCAGATAATCACGGTAGTTAGCCGGAGAAATGCCGCCAGTCGGGCAGAAACGTACCTGCGAGAACGGACCCGCAATCGCCTGCAGCGCTTTGGTGCCGCCATTGGCTTCCGCCGGGAAGAATTTAAACTCTTTCAGACCGTAGTCCATACCCAGCATCAGTTCAGAAACGGTGCTGATCCCCGGGATCAACGGGATAGTACCTTCAGTCGCGGCTTTCAGCAGCGGCTCGGTCAGGCCAGGGCTGATAGCAAATTGTGCACCAGCAGCGGTTACTTCTGCCAGTTGCTGCGGGTTCAGCACAGTACCAGCACCGATAATCGCGTCCGGCACTTCCTTCGCGATAGCGCGAATAGCGTCGATAGCGCAAGCCGTACGCAGAGTCACTTCCAGAACGCGAACACCACCTGCAACCAGCGCTTTCGCCATCGGTACGGCGTGCTCCAGTTTATTCACTACGATTACCGGCACTACCGGCCCCGTTTTCAGGATTGCTTCTGCACTCGTTTTCCAGTTTTTCATCAGTGTTTTTCTCTCGCCAGAACTAAAATCTTGTCGTCTTAAAAAGTGATACAGGTCGCGCCCTGTTCCGCGCCGGAAAGTTTTTCCCGCAGCGCACCAAACATTTCACGCCCTGTGCCCACGCGCATCGCGCTAAGGTCAGGAATATGTGGCTGACGTGCGGCAAGAACGTTGTCATCAACCAGCAGCGTTAATTCGCCGGTCTGCCCGTTAACCCGAATCATGTCGCCATCATGCACTTTTGCCAGCAACCCACCATCATATGCTTCTGGTGTAACGTGAATTGCCGACGGCACTTTACCTGATGCTCCTGACAGCCGTCCATCAGTAACTAATGCAATTTTGAAACGGCGGTCCAATAATACACCAAGTGGCGGCATGAGTTTATGTAATTCTGGCATACCGTTCGCTTTTGGCCCCTGATGACGAACAACGACCACACAATCGCGATCCAGCAGCCCTGCCTCAAATGCGGGCAGCACGTCATGCTGGCTTTCAAAAATCACCGCTGGTGCTTCAATCACCTGGTTTTCTACCGGTACGGCGGAGGTTTTCATTACCGCGCGTCCGAGGTTGCCGCTCAGCACTTTGGTGCCGCCATGTTTAGAAAACGGTTTATCAATGCTGGCGATCACGTTGTCATCCAGCGACGCGGCTGCGCCATCACGCCAGTCAAGCTCGCCGTTATTGAGCCACGGTTCGTGGGTATAACGCGCCAGACCAAAACCTGCGACCGTATTGACATCTTCATGCAGCAGGCCACCTTTCAGCAACTCACGCAATAATACCGGCACACCGCCTGCGGCCTGGAAGTGGTTAATATCCGCCGGGCCATTCGGGTAGAGGCGCGCCAGTAAAGGAACAACATCAGAGAGATCGGAGAAATCATCCCAGTTAATGATGATGCCCGCCGCACGCGCCATCGCTACCAGATGCATAGTATGGTTAGTCGAACCGCCGGTCGCCAGCAGCGAAACAATACCGTTGACCACAACTTTTTCATCAATCATTTTGCCAAGCGGCATCCATTCGTTGCCATTGCCGGTGAGGCGCGTTACCTGGCGAGCCGCCGCTTCTGTCAACGCTTTGCGCAACGGCGCATCCGGGTGTACGAACGAGGAACCCGGCAACTGCATGCCCATAAACTCAATCACCATCTGGTTGGTGTTGGCGGTACCGTAGAACGTACAGGTGCCTGGTTCATGATAGGACGCGGCTTCTGATTCCAGCAGTGCCATGCGATCGACTTTACCTTCAGCATAAAGCTGGCGGATACGCACTTTCTCTTTGTTGGCCAGGCCGCTCGCCATCGGACCTGATGGCACAAACACTGCCGGCAGGTGGCCAAACGACAATGCTGCCATTGCCAGCCCTGGGACGATTTTGTCGCACACACCCAGATACAGCGCACCATCAAACATATTGTGTGACAGGCCTACTGCGGCAGACATAGCAATCACTTCGCGGCTCAGTAAGGACAACTCCATCCCGTCCTGACCTTGCGTAACACCATCGCACATGGCCGGAACACCCCCCGCCACCTGCCCGACTGCATTCACAGAGTGCAGTGCTTTACGAATAATATCCGGATAGACCTCGTAAGGCTGATGCGCAGAGAGCATGTCGTTATAAGAGGTGATGATCGCAATGTTGTTGCGCAACATGCTTTTGAGGGAGGCTTTATCATCGGGCTGGCAAGCAGCAAAACCGTGCGCCAGGTTACCGCAGGCGAGTGTTGAACGGCGTACGGTATCGCTTTTCGCTTGTTCAATACGCGCCAGATAGGCTGAGCGGGTTTCACGCGAACGTTCAATAATTCGATTTGTTACGCGTAACATTGTCGGGTTCATAGAGGCTCCTGAAATTTATCTGTCCGGGGAAGCCGCGTTAACAGTGCGATTAGCTTTACGTAACAAGCTGAAAACACCAGAGCGCCGCGCCCCAAAGGCAAAATCGCTTCAGCCAGTGTAATAAAAAAAGCCCCGCTGGTGAATCCAGTCGGGGCTTGAAAGATGAAAAATTGTTCGGATAGCTGAGTTAGATCATGTTACCGGTAAAATTGCGCAACTTTAACCGACAGCTAATCACTCAAACTCGTTCCAGGAACGGCCATCACGGGTGATCATGGCCACCGAGGCCACTGGCCCCCAGGTTCCCGCCTGGTAAGGTTTCGGCGAGTCGTTATCCGCCGCCCAGGCTTCCGTGATGGAATCGACCCATTTCCAGGCTTCTTCCACTTCGTCACGGCGCACAAACAGCGCCTGAATGCCGCGCATCGTTTCCAGTAACAGACGCTCATAGGCATCTGCCAGATGCGTCTGATTGAACGTTTCGGAATAGCTCAGATCCAGCTTGGTGATTTGCAGATTGTGTTTGTGATCGAGACCCGGCACTTTGTTCAGCACCTGGATATCCACCCCTTCGTCCGGCTGCAGGCGAATAGTCAGCTTGTTCTGTGGCAGATCCTGCCAGGACTCTTTGAACAGATTCAGTTCCGGTGTTTTAAAGTAAACAACTACTTCAGAACACTTGGTCGGCAGACGCTTACCGGTGCGCAGGTAGAACGGCACACCCGCCCAACGCCAGTTATCAATATCGACACGGATAGCAACAAACGTTTCGGTGTTACTGGTCTTATTCGCACCCTCTTCTTCCAGATAGCCCGGTACTTTTTTGCCCTGGGCGAAACCGGCGCTGTACTGGCCGCGTACGGTTTTTTCACGCACGTTGGTGCGATCAATACGGCGCAGCGACTTCAATACTTTTACTTTCTCGTCACGAATGCTGTCGGCGCTCAGATCGGACGGCGGCGACATGGCAATCATGCACAGAATTTGCAGCAGGTGGTTCTGGATCATATCGCGCATCTGCCCGGCCTGGTCGAAATAGCCCCAGCGCCCTTCAATGCCCACCTCTTCCGCCACGGTGATTTCAACGTGATCGATGGTGCGATTGTCCCAGTTATTGACGAAAAGAGAGTTCGCAAAACGCAGCGCCAGCAGGTTGAGCACCGTCTCTTTACCAAGGTAGTGGTCGATACGATAAACCTGGCACTCTTCGAAAAACTCGCCCACCTGGTCATTGATTTCCCGCGATGTGGCAAGCGAAGTCCCCAGCGGTTTTTCCATTACCACGCGCGCCGGTTTGGCGTTCAGTTTGGCTTCACCCAGGCCTTTGCAGATTGCGCCAAAGGTGCTTGGCGGCATGGCGAAATAGTTGATGGTAGTGCGATTTTTTTGATCCAGCATCGCGCCGAGACGTTTGAATGCGGACGTTTCGTTGACGTCCAGATTGCAAAAATCCAGACGACCACTCAGCTTGTCCCACAGGCTCTCGTCGATCTTCTCCTTCATAAAGGTTTCAAGCGCTTCGCGAACAACCTTGGTATACGCTTCCTTATCCCAATCAGCGCGGCCCACGCCCAGAATTCGTGTCTCCGGGTGAATTTGGCCCGCTTTTTCCAGTTGGTACAGGGAAGGCAGCAATTTCCGACGGGCAAGGTCGCCCTTGGCGCCGAAAATGACCAGGTCACACGCCTGGGCTGTTTGTATTACCGCCATGTCTTTCTCCTCAGTTGGCTATCCTGGAGCTTCAGCCAGGCCTCAGTTGTAATTTTATTACAGTGCACTGTACTGCTTTTACGTAATTCCCGAAACTGTTAAGCCTTGTCAGGACGTGCGTTATATTGTTGTGACGAAAAAACTGTTCTTTCGCCCTGAT
This sequence comes from Kosakonia sacchari SP1, assembly GCF_000300455.3. Classification (NCBI taxonomy): domain Bacteria; kingdom Pseudomonadati; phylum Pseudomonadota; class Gammaproteobacteria; order Enterobacterales; family Enterobacteriaceae; genus Kosakonia; species Kosakonia sacchari. The sequence continues at coordinate 1,965,482 of NZ_CP007215.2, read as the reverse complement.
AAAGCGGGATATTTGCCCAATACACAGCCGGTAAAATCCGACTCTGATCATGTAATGAAAAAAAACAACAACATTTCTCATCACGACTTACCTTTCTGCGCGTCGCAGGGGTAATATCAAGCTAAACCGCATCACGATTCCATCTATTGGTGTAATCGTTTTACCATGAGCGTTTATCACCCATGAATATGCTGGAAAAAATCCAGTCACGGCTGGAACACCTTAGCAAATCCGAGCGTAAAGTGGCGGAAGTGATCCTCGCCGCGCCGGACCAGGCCATCCACTCAAGCATTGCCGCACTTGCGCAAGAAGCGGATGTTAGCGAACCAACAGTGAACCGTTTCTGCCGCAGCCTCGACACCCGGGGCTTCCCCGATTTCAAACTGCATCTGGCGCAAAGCCTCGCCAACGGCACGCCCTATGTTAATCGAAATGTTGATGAAGATGACAGTGTTGAAGCCTATACCGGCAAAATCTTCGAATCCGCGATGGCCAGTCTCGACCATGTGCGCCAGTCACTGGATATGGCAGCGGTAAACCGCGCCGTAGATTTACTGACACAGGCGAAAAAAATTGCCTTCTTTGGCCTTGGTTCTTCTGCCGCCGTTGCGCATGATGCGATGAACAAATTTTTCCGCTTCAATGTGCCGGTGGTCTACTCCGATGACATTGTGTTGCAACGCATGAGTTGTATGAATTGTAGCGACGATGACGTGGTTGTGTTGATTTCACATACCGGAAGAACCAAGAATTTAGTAGAACTTGCGCAACTGGCGCGTGAAAACGATGCCATGGTGATAGCCCTTACGTCCGCAGGAACGCCGCTGGCGCGTGAGGCAACGCTTGCTATCACTCTGGATGTTCCGGAAGATACAGATATTTATATGCCAATGGTTTCTCGTCTTGCGCAACTCACGGTTATTGATGTGCTGGCAACAGGCTTCACATTGCGTCGGGGAGCAAAATTCAGGGATAACTTGAAGCGAGTCAAAGAAGCACTGAAAGAATCGCGTTTTGATAAAGAGCTGCTTATTAAAAGCGATAACCACTAATAGTAAATATAAAAGCGGTAACCTCTTACGCTGTCCGATCTGACACACCGCCCTTCACAGCAGGGCGCCAAATGACCGGATTTATGTTCACGCAACACCAAGTTGTTTCAGTCAACGGAGTATTACATGTCCAGAAGGCTTCGCAGAACCAAAATCGTAACCACCTTAGGCCCGGCTACTGACCGCGATAACAACCTTGAGAAGGTGATCGCTGCAGGTGCTAACGTGGTACGTATGAACTTCTCACACGGAACACCTGAAGATCATAAATTACGTGCGGATAAAGTGCGTGAGATTGCGGCAAAACTGGGACGTCATGTTGCTATCCTTGGCGATTTACAAGGGCCAAAAATTCGTGTTTCCACCTTTAAGGAAGGCAAAGTTTTCCTGAACATCGGGGATAAATTCCTGCTCGATGCCAACCTTGGTAAAGGTGAAGGCGACAAAGAAAAAGTGGGCATCGACTACAAAGGTTTGCCTGCTGATGTCGTGCCGGGCGATATCCTGCTGCTCGATGATGGTCGTGTCCAGCTGAAAGTGCTGGAAGTCCAGGGCATGAAAGTGTTTACCGAAGTGACCGTTGGCGGCCCGCTGTCGAACAATAAAGGCATCAATAAGCTGGGCGGCGGCCTTTCTGCTGAAGCGCTGACTGAAAAAGACAAAGCGGATATCGTAACAGCTGCATTGATCGGCGTTGACTACCTGGCCGTATCCTTCCCGCGCTGCGGCGAAGATCTTAACTACGCTCGCCGTCTGGCGCGCGATGCCGGTTGTGATGCCAAAATCGTGGCAAAAGTTGAGCGTGCAGAAGCGGTCTGCAATCAGGATGCGATGGATGATGTGATCCTCGCCTCCGACGTAGTAATGGTCGCTCGTGGCGATCTCGGTGTTGAAATCGGTGACCCGGAACTGGTTGGTATCCAGAAAGCGCTGATCCGCCGCGCGCGCCAGCTGAACCGTGCGGTGATCACCGCGACGCAAATGATGGAATCGATGATCACTAACCCGATGCCAACGCGCGCGGAAGTGATGGACGTTGCCAACGCCGTGCTCGACGGCACCGATGCGGTCATGCTCTCTGCCGAAACTGCCGCAGGCCAGTATCCGTCCGAAACCGTTGCGGCAATGGCTCGTGTATGTCTGGGCGCTGAAAAAATTCCAAGCATCAACGTCTCTAAGCACCGCCTGGATATTCAATTCGATAACGTGGAAGAAGCGATTGCCATGTCGGCCATGTATGCGGCAAACCACCTGAAAGGTGTAACCGCTATCATTTCGATGACAGAATCGGGGCGCACCGCGCTGATGACCTCGCGCATCAGTTCAGGTTTGCCGATTTTCGCCCTCTCTCGCCACGAGCGTACCCTCAACCTGACAGCCCTATATCGCGGCGTCACCCCGGTCTATTTCGATAGCGTAAATGACGGCGTGACAGCAGCTCACGACGCAGTAAACTTGCTGCGCGATAAAGGCTATTTGCTGTCCGGTGACCTGGTTATCGTGACTCAGGGTGATGTGATGAGCACCATCGGCACCACGAACACTACGCGAATTCTGACCGTAGAATAAGCGGTTATAGAAAGCAAAAAGGCCTCTCATTGAGAGGCCTTTTTTGTGGGCTATTTTTTCGCAAATAAATCTTTGCGCCTGTAAGGCTCTGTCTCACCCGGTTTCCGCGTTTTAAGCAATTTGAGGATCCAGGTGTATTGCTCAGGATGCGGACCGACAAACTTTTCAACTTCTTCGTTCATACGCCGGGCAATCGTGTTGTCATCGGCAGTGAGCAGGTCGTCCATCGGCGGCCGCACCTGAATAATCAGCCGGTGTGTTTTCGCATCATAAACCGGGAACAGCGGCACCACGCGCGCACGGCACACTTTCATCAAACGGCCAATAGCAGGCAATGTCGCTTTATAGGTTGCAAAGAAATCAACAAATTCACTGTGCTCCGCACCGTGATCCTGATCCGGAAGGTAGTACCCCCAGTAGCCCTGACGTATCGACTGAATAAAAGGCTTGATGCCATCATTACGCGCATGTAAACGCCCGCCAAAACGACGTCGCACGGTGTTCCATATATAATCGAATACTTTGTTGCCCTGATTATGAAACATCGCTGCTATGTTTCGCCCCTGTGATGCCATTAACATCGCCGGGATATCAATGCCCCAACCGTGCGGGACCAGGAAAATCACCTTCTCTTCGTTGCGGTGCATTTCATCAATAATTTCACGACCCTGCCATTCCACACGCGGCAGAATCTTTTCCGGGCCACGCAGCGCCAGTTCCGCCATCAGAACCATGGCTTGCGGCGCAGTGGCAAACATCTCGTCAATAATGGCCTCTCTTTCCGCATCGCTCTTTTCAGGGAAACAGTAGTAGAGGTTGATCTGCGCACGGCGACGTGCGCTTTTGCCGAACTTTCCGGCCAGACGCCCAAGTTTGCCGAGTACAGGATCGCGCACCGACGGCGGGATCATCGCTACGCCCGCAAAAGCCAGCACTCCCAGCCACGCGCCCCAGTAGCGTGGATGGCGAAATTCTTTTTCAAACTCAGGAATATATTCAGCGGTATTTTTTTTCGTTTCCATGCATCTTCCGCAGGCGAGAAATCAGTTTACATAAAATAATGAGATAGTGTAGCGAGGCGCCATCCATCGCACAAAAGAAAAAGCCGATGCGGTTGAGGCATCGGCTTCGGACGCACATTTGTTAAACGAATCAGTCGACTTTTAGCTGAGGTAAAATCTCTTTAACTTGTGCGAGGTAATCCTTACGATCCGACCCGCTTAAGCCTTCGGTTCTCGGCAGCTTCGCCGTTAACGGATTAACCGCTTGCTGGTTGATCCATACTTCATAGTGCAAATGCGGACCGGTAGAACGCCCGGTGTTCCCGGAGAGCGCAATACGATCGCCACGTTTCACTTTCTGTCCGGGTTTTACCAACAGCTTGCGCAGGTGCATATAACGCGTGGTATAGGTGCGTCCGTGACGGATAGCGACATAGTTGCCTGCAGCTCCGCTGCGTTTCGCCACGACGACTTCGCCATCCCCTACTGCGAGCACAGGCGTTCCCTGTGGTAATGCGAAATCAACGCCTTTATGCGGTGCAACGCGACCGGTAACCGGGTTCAGACGACGGGGGTCAAAATTCGAAGAAACACGGAACTGCTTAGATGTCGGGAAGCGCAAAAATCCTTTTGCCAGGCCCGTACCGTTGCGATCGTAAAATTTGCCGTCTTCCGCGCGGATTGCATAATAATCTTTGCCGTCGGAACGCAGACGCACACCAAGTAACTGGCTTTGCTCTTGCTTGCCTTCCAGCATTTCGCGGGACATGAGTACAGAGAATTCATCGCCTTTTTTCAGCTTGCGGAAATCCATTTGCCACTGCATGGCTTTAATCACCGCGCTGACTTCACCGCTGGTTAGCCCGGCGTCGCGCGCGCTGGAAACAAAACTCCCGCCGACCGTCCCTTTCATCACCGAGTTTACCCAATCGCCCTGCTGCGTTTCGCTACTCATTTTGAAGCCGCCATCAACGCGGTCATAAGTACGGGTCTCGCGGCGGGACATCTCCCAGGTCAATCGCTGCAAATCGCCATCCTCAGTCAGAGTCCAGGAGATCTGTTGGCCGATTTTCAGGTTACGCAGCTCTTTATCCGCAGCAGCAAGCTGGCTGATATCACCCATATCAATGCCGTACTGGTTAAGAATGCTGCTCAGCGTATCGCCCGTGGATACTACGTATTCATGTACGCCAGCTTCACTGGAGGTTTTCTCATCGAGTTCATCCTGCGGAATAGCGTCAACATCGTCATCCGATGCAGTCTGGTCGATAGGTTCACTGGCTTCCGGCAGCAAAGAACGGATTTCGCTCTTCGGCAGCTCGATAGCTTTAACAATAGGTGTAACGGATTCGGGGTGATAAACATACGGACGCCAAACGGCGACCGTGAGAGTGAGAACTGTAAGCGACCCCAGCATAACGCGGTGGGGTCGGGGCAGATTATTAAATGCCAGGGCGACAGAGCGGGCTATCTGTTGCACGTATTCACTTCCTCGTTATTCTCCTTTCAGGCAGCTCGCATACTGATGTGAAAGTTGGGCAAGGAACTGCGGATAGCTCTCTTTGCCTAACTTGATGCCGATACCGAGCGGATCCAACGTTCCCATTCGAACGGATGTCCCTCTGGCAACAGCTTCTACGACCGCTGGCCTGAACTGTGGCTCAGCAAAAACGCAGGTTGCTTTTTGCTCAACCAACTGTGTTCTGATTTCATGTAAACGCTGCGCACCAGGCTGAATTTCGGGGTTGACGGTAAAGTGACCGAGCGGAGTCAGTCCGTAGTGTTTTTCAAAGTAGCCGTAGGCGTCATGAAAAACGAAATACCCTTTCCCTTTCAGCGGTGCCAGCTCGTTACCGACCTGCTTATCGGACTGGGCTAATGATGCCTCAAATGCTTGCAGGTTGGCGTCCAGCTTGGCTCGACTTTGCGGCATAACTTCCACTAATTTATCGTGGATTGCAACCGCCGACAGCCGCGCAATCTCTGGGGAGAGCCACAGATGCATGTTGTACTCACCGTGATGGTGATGCTCGTCACTTTTTTCGTCCTGATGATGTCCATCACCATGGTCGTGCTCATCCTCGTCCGACCCTTTCATGAGTAGCGTTTTCACACCATCCAGTTCCGCCATCGTCACTAATTTTTTCGCCGGGATTTGCTGCGCGGAACGCACCATAAAGGCTTCCATTTCAGGTCCGACCCAAAATACTAAGTCCGCGTTCTGTAAGCGTTTTACATCCGATGGACGCAGGGAATAATCGTGCTCTGAAGCGCCATCCGGCAGTAATACTTCTGTCGGCGTCACCCCATCAGCGATTGCTGACGCGATAAATCCCAGCGGCTTTAATGACGTTACAACGGCGGCGTTAGCAGTTTGTGCTGCTCCACCGAGAAGCGCAGCGGATAACGCTGCGCAAAGAAGCGTATTTTTATGTAACATAATGCGACTATTAATCGTAATGAATAAGTGGGATGTGATATTATAACATTCGACAACTTGTGCAACCCCATAAATGCTATGACGAATCTTGTAACGCTCGAAAATATCACCGTCGCATTCGGCCAACGGCGCGTTCTGTCTGATATTTCGCTGAATTTACATGCCGGTAAAATTTTAACCCTGCTGGGCCCTAATGGCGCGGGCAAATCAACGCTGGTACGTGTTGTGCTAGGGTTGGTAGCACCCGACTCCGGGTTGATCAAGCGTGACAAAACGCTGCGCATCGGATATGTGCCGCAGAAATTACACCTGGATGCTACTTTGCCGCTCACCGTTGGCCGCTTTATGCACCTGCGTCCTGGCACCAGTAAAGGCGATATTATTCCCGCACTAAAACGAGTGCAGGCCGCACATCTGGTCGATGCGCCAATGCAAAAACTGTCTGGTGGCGAAACCCAGCGTGTATTGCTGGCGCGAGCGCTACTTAATCGCCCGCAATTACTGGTTCTTGATGAGCCAACCCAGGGCGTTGATGTGAATGGCCAGGTGGCGCTGTATAACCTGATTGACCAGTTGCGTAAAGAGCTGGACTGCGCTGTATTGATGGTTTCTCACGATCTGCATCTGGTTATGGCAAAGACCGATGAAGTGCTCTGCCTGAATCACCATATTTGCTGTTCCGGCACGCCGGAAGTGGTTTCAATGCACCCGGAATTTATCTCCATGTTCGGCCAGCGTGGCGCGGAACAGTTGGGGATTTATCGCCACAATCACAACCACCGCCACGACTTACAGGGCCGTATTGTGCTGCGCCAGGGTAATGGACACTCATGATTGAATTATTACTGCCCGGCTGGCTTGCCGGGGTTATGCTCGCCTGCGCGGCGGGTCCGTTGGGCTCATTTGTTGTCTGGCGCAGAATGTCATATTTCGGCGACACGCTCGCGCATGCTTCTCTGTTGGGTGTCGCTTTCGGTTTGTTGCTTGACGTCAATCCATTTTATGCAGTGATCGCCGTTACGCTGTTGCTGGCCGCCGGGCTGGTATGGCTGGAAAAACGACCTCATCTGGCAATTGATACCCTGCTGGGGATCATGGCGCACAGCGCACTGTCGCTGGGTCTGGTTGTTGTTAGCCTGATGTCGAATATCCGTGTCGATTTAATGGCCTATCTGTTCGGGGACTTGCTGGCGGTAACTCCAGCCGACCTGGTGGCGATCGCCCTGGGCGTTGTCGTGGTGCTGGGAATTTTGTTCTGGCAATGGCGCAATCTGCTGTCGATGACCATCAGCCCCGAGCTGGCATTTGTCGATGGCGTGAAGTTGCAGCGTGTGAAGCTGCTGCTGATGCTGGTCACTGCGTTAACGATTGGCGTTGCCATGAAATTCGTCGGCGCACTGATCATCACCTCACTATTGATTATCCCGGCCGCGACATCGCGACGCTTCGCACGTACGCCGGAGCAAATGGCAGGCATCGCAGTCGGTATCGGCATAATCGCCGTCACTGGCGGACTGACATTTTCGGCTTTTTATGACACGCCTGCGGGCCCATCTGTGGTGTTGTGCGCGGCACTGCTGTTTATCTTCAGCATGATGAAGAAACCCGCTAGCTAAAGCGAAAGGCCGGAAGCAAATGCTCTCCGGCCTTTAACGTTATGGCATTTGCGGCGGCGTTATACCAAAGTGATTCCACGCTCTGACTGTTGCCATCCGGCCTCGTGGCGTACGCTGCAAAAAGCCCTGCTGGATAAGATATGGCTCCAGCACATCCTCAATCGTTTCGCGCTCTTCACCAATGGCTGCCGCCAGGTTGTCCAGCCCGACCGGGCCGCCGAAGAACTTATCAATAACCGCCAACAGCAGTTTACGATCCATATAGTCGAACCCTTCGGCATCGACATTCAACATGTCGAGCGCCTGGGCCGCGATATCAGCGGTAATGTCGCCATCGTGTTTCACTTCGGCGAAATCGCGCACACGCCGTAGCAGACGATTCGCAATACGCGGCGTACCGCGTGAGCGGCGCGCCACTTCCAGTGCGCCCTCGTCGCTCATCTCCAGCCCCATATAGCGCGCGCTGCGCCCCACAATGTGCTGTAAATCTGCCACCTGATAGAACTCCAGACGCTGCACAATGCCGAAACGATCGCGCAGCGGAGAAGTGAGCGAACCCGCGCGCGTTGTCGCGCCGATCAAGGTAAACGGCGGTAAATCGATTTTGATTGAGCGCGCCGCTGGCCCTTCACCGATCATGATATCCAGCTGGTAATCCTCCATCGCCGGATAAAGCACCTCTTCGACAACCGGCGAGAGGCGGTGAATCTCATCAATAAACAACACATCATGCGGCTCGAGATTAGTGAGCATCGCGGCGAGATCGCCCGCTTTTTCCAGCACCGGCCCTGAGGTTGTGCGCAGATTGACACCCATCTCGTTTGCCACGATATTCGCCAGCGTCGTTTTACCTAAGCCTGGCGGGCCGAAGATAAGCAGATGGTCCAGCGCGTCACCGCGCAGCTTTGCCGCCTGGATAAAGATCTCCATTTGCGAGCGCACCTGCGGCTGCCCGATATACTCGTCAAGCATTTTCGGACGAATAGCGCGGTCTGCGACTTCCTCTATATTGGTGCTGACGGGCGTGACCAGACGGTCTGCTTCAATCATCCTCTACCTCACAACGCCGCGCGCAGCGCTTCGCGGATCAGGGTTTCACTGTTGGCGTCCGGACGCACAATCTTACTTATCATCCGGCTGGCTTCCTGAGGTTTATAGCCTAACGCCACCAGCGCAGCAACGGCTTCTTGTTCCGCATCATCCGTCGCCGGGCTCGCCGGAGAGGCCAGCACCAAATCAGCAGCAGGGGTGAAGAGATCGCCGTGCAGACCTTTAAAGCGATCTTTCATCTCGACAATCAAACGCTCGGCGGTTTTCTTCCCGATTCCCGGCAATTTGACCAGCGCCGCAGGATCTTCGCGTTCAACGGCGTTAACAAACTGCTGCGCCGACATGCCGGACAAAATTGCCAGTGCCAGCTTCGGACCAACGCCATTGGTTTTGATGAGTTCGCGAAACAGCGTCCGTTCTTGCTTGTTATTAAATCCGTATAACAGCTGAGCGTCTTCACGTACCACAAACTGTGTAAAAACAACCGCCTCTTTTCCGGCGTCCGGGAGCTCATAAAAGCAGGTCATCGGCATATGGACTTCATATCCCACCCCCCCCACTTCCAGCAGAACCAACGGGGGTTGTTTTTCTACAATAATGCCTCTGAGTCTGCCTATCACGTGACGCTCCTGCGTTAACGGCTGAAAATGTAATGCCGTATGATAAAAAAAGGCTGGATAGATATCCAGCCGAATATACAGTAAAACGCGAGCGCGGTTCAGGAATTCGCGTAATAACCCGCATCCGCAAGATCGGTGAGTAAGTCGCGTTGCACAGGCTGCCAGCCTAAAACGTCGCGGGTTCGCTCGCTGGACGCTGACATATCCGCGGCGGCAAAGGTAGCAAACCAGCCAAAATGGTCGGCACTGCGTGATTCAGCGGGCAGCCCTAGCATGTTGCCAATGGCGATGGCAATCTCCCGCATCGCGATCCCTTCCTCGGCTACCGCATGATATACCGTTTCCGTTACGCCACTTTCCAGCGCCAGCCGGTAGAGCTTCGCCGCATCAAGGCGATGCACAGCAGCCCAGCGATTATTCCCCTCATCCGGCCAGGCGGAGACACCGGTTTTCTTCGCCAGCGCAATCAAAATAGGGATAAAACCGTGATCGCCTACGCCATGAACAGTTGGTGCCAGACGCACACTGGCAGCCCGGACACCTTTTTCGGCCAGAGCCTGTGCCGCCAGTTCGGAACGGCGCAGATAATCCGGCGCGCTGACAGGTTTATCCTTTTCAGTTGCTGCCCGCCCCTGAACCAGCCTTGCCAGTCCCGAGGTCACCAGCATCGGACGATCGCTACCAAGCAGCGCCTCCCCCATCACTTCAATAGCGCGTCTGTCCTGTTCGCAATTTTCCGCAAAACGGGAAAAGTCGTGATTAAAGGCGGTATGGATCACCGCATCCGCACGCGAAGCCGCGTCAAACAAGACAGAATGATCATCTAGCGTTCCGGAAATAACCTGCCCTCCCGCAGTCAGCAGCGGCTGTGCTTTATCCGCATTTCTCGCCAGGCCGCTCACCTGGTGCCCGGCAGCAATCAACTCTGCCGCCACTTTTGCGCCGACCCAACCGGTCGCGCCCGTTAGAAAAACATGCATGCGTGTGCCTCCTGATGTTGACTCGCGCCGTTATCCTTATAAATATCCTTTGTAGTGAAAAGTAGTGACGTTATCGGGGTATAAGGACTAACAGGATGCAAAGCGTTTCTCAGCCTAAAAATCTGGGCAGTTACCTGAAATCGCGCCGCGCGCAGCTTGACCCTGTGGCGCTGGGCTTTCATACCGCGCGGCGACGTACGCCGGGCCTGCGTCGTGAAGAGGTGGCGCATCTGGCCTGTATTAGCGCCACCTGGTATACCTGGCTTGAGCAAGGCCGTGGCGGTACGCCGTCAGCCGAAGTGCTGGAGCGCATTTGCCAGGCGTTGCGTCTTTCTGAGCGCGAACGCGAACACGTTTTTCATCTGGCATTAGGCCGTGCTCCGGGCATGTATTCCATGACCAGAGGAACCGTGACGGAAAGGCTGCAAAAAGTGCTGGACTGTATGGACCTGAGCCCGGCGATGATCCGCAATGCGACCTGGGATGTGCTCGCCTGGAACAAAGCCGCCACGGTGGTGTTATCCGATTACCCGAACCAGCCTGCGCACGAGCGCAATATACTGCGGCGCATTTTTCTTAATCCCCAGGCGCGCGCCGCACAGGCAGACTGGCATTCGCTCGCCCGCTTTCTGGTGGCTGCTTTTCGCGCAGACGCCACCCGTGCCGGAGCGTCCATTGAAATTCGTCCGCTGGTTGAAGAACTCAGTGCGGCTTCACCTGAATTCGCCGAACTATGGCGCAGCAATGATATTGACATGATGGGAGAAGGCACAAAAATCCTGCTTCATCGCGAAGCGGGCCGCTTATCGCTGGAGTTTTCGAGTTTCTCAGTGGAGGGACAACCGGACCTGACAATGGTGGTCTATAACCCGTCAACGCAGGAAGACGCGGATAAAATCCGCTCGCTGCTATAAAAAAAGCGCCGGTAAACCGACGCTTTTTAGCGTAATCGCCCGCGAGCCAGATTGAGCCTTGTGCTGCTCATCTGCAACGCATTCTGGCTGACATGGCAATGCGTGATGGCAATAGCCAGCGCATCTGCCGCATCCGCCTGCGGGTTAGCGGGCAGTTTCAGCAGCGTGCGCACCATGTGTTGCACCTGGCTTTTTTCCGCGCTGCCAATCCCCACCACCGTCTGTTTTACCTGCCGTGCGGCATATTCAAACACTGGCAAATCCTGATTCACGGCGGCGACAATCGCCACACCGCGCGCCTGCCCCAGCTTGAGCGCCGAATCGGCGTTTTTCGCCATAAACACCTGTTCGATAGCGAAAAAATCCGGCTGGAACTGAGTGATAATCTCCGTCACGCCTGCATAAATCAGCTTCAGACGCGACGGTAAATCATCCACTTTGGTACGGATACAACCACTGCCCAGATAGGTCAATTGCCGTCCCGTCTGGCGGATCACGCCGTACCCGGTGACGCGCGAACCCGGATCGATACCGAGAATGATCGCCATTATGCGTCTCCGGTTACATGCGTATTAATCAGCGACATTAGAGTGTCGCCGCAACCTCATCAGAGATCTCACCGTTGTGATAAACCTCCTGCACGTCGTCGCAATCTTCCAGCATATCGATCAGACGCAGCAGTTTCGGCGCGGTTTCCACGTCCATGTCGGCTTTGGTTGACGGGATCATGGAGACTTCAGCGTTGTCCGCTTTCAGGCCCGCAGCTTCCAGTGCATCACGCACTGCGCCCATCTCTTCCCACGCGGTATAAACGTCGATTGCGCCATCGTCAAACGTCACCACGTCTTCAGCACCGGCTTCCAGTGCTGCTTCCATAATGGTGTCTTCGTCACCAGCTTCGAAGGAGATCACCCCTTTTTTGCTGAACAGATAGGCGACAGAACCGTCAGTACCGAGGTTCCCACCGCATTTGCTGAAAGCATGACGCACTTCCGCCACGGTACGGTTGCGGTTGTCACTCAGACACTCCACCATCACCGCCGTGCCGCCAGGACCATAACCTTCATAAATGATGGTTTCCATGTTCGCGTCATCATCACCACCCACACCACGTGCGATAGCGCGGTTTAAGGTGTCGCGGGTCATGTTGTTAGACAGCGCTTTATCAACCGCCGCACGCAGGCGCGGGTTAGAACCGATATCGCCGCCGCCCAGGCGAGCAGCCGTTACCAGTTCACGGATGATTTTGGTAAAGATCTTACCGCGTTTAGCATCCTGTGCCGCTTTGCGGTGTTTGGTGTTGGCCCATTTACTATGACCTGCCATAAAAAACTCTCCAATAAAGCCTTTTCCCGGCGGCTTTCAGCCCTCTGGTGCGTTGGCTGCTCCCGTTCGCACCCGTTGCTTACCACAGTAAGCACCTGGCGACGCGGGGGTTGCCACCTTCCTGAGAACTGAAATTCCAGGGAAATTAGTCGGCGTTAATAACAAATTCTTCAATCGCCTGCCGGTTGCTCCACGACTTGGTTAATGCCGCCGCTGCCGGGGCATCAAGCCAGCGGTACGCCAGATGTTCAGTAAAAACAATCTGGCGTTCATGGGGCAGCGCAAGACAAAACCAGGATTCGGTATTGTGCGTAACGCCCGGCGCATAGCGATGACGTAAATGACTAAATATTTCAAACTCCACCGTGCGCTGACAGTCGATTAAGGTCAGTTGCTCGAAAGCAATATCGATCTCGACCTCTTCCTTTACTTCACGCATGGCGGCTTGCGACGCTACCTCTCCTGCTTCAAGACTGCCGGTCACCGACTGCCAGAAATCAGGATCGTCGCGTCGCTGCAACATCAGCACCCGTTTCGTGTCCTCGGCGTAAATCACCACCAGCACAGAAACAGGGTGCTTAAAGGCCATCTTATTTATTCTCCGGCGTCTCTTTTTTGACGACAGAAATACCCAGCTCAGCCAGCGACGCCGGGTTGGCGAAACTTGGCGCTTCCGTCAGCAGACAGGCCGCAGCTGTGGTTTTCGGGAACGCAATCACGTCACGGATGTTATCGGTGCCGGTCAGCAGCATGGTCAGACGATCCAGACCAAATGCCAGGCCCGCGTGCGGCGGCGTACCGTACTTCAGCGCATCCAGCAGGAAGCCGAACTTCTCACGCTGTTCCTGCTCATTGATACCCAGAATGCCGAACACTGTCTGCTGCATTTCGCCGTTATGGATACGCACCGAACCGCCGCCCACTTCATAGCCGTTAATCACCATATCGTAGGCGTTAGCCACAGCGTCTTCCGGCGCCGCTTTCAGCTCGGCGGCGGTCATATCTTTCGGCGAGGTGAACGGGTGGTGCATCGCGGTCAGACCGCCTTCGCCGTCATCTTCAAACATCGGGAAGTCGATCACCCATAGCGGCGCCCATTTGGCTTCGTCGGTCAGGTTCAGGTCTTTACCGAGTTTCAGACGCAGCGCACCCAGCGCATCGGCAACCACTTTTTTGTGGTCCGCGCCGAAGAAAATCATGTCGCCATCTTGCGCGCCCGTGCGCTCAAGGATCGCGCCAACAATTTCAGCGTTCAGGAATTTCGCCACCGGGCTGGTGATCCCCTCCAGTCCTTTTGCCGCTTCGTTGACCTTAATATAAGCAAGGCCTTTCGCCCCGTAGATTTCGATAAACTTGCCGTAGTCGTCAATCTGTTTACGGCTAAGTTGTGCGCCACCTGGCACACGCAGCGCAGCAACGCGGCCTTTCGGGTCGTTTGCCGGGCCGGAGAAGACTTTAAACTCGACGGCTTTCAGCAAGTCGGCAACGTCTACCAGCTCCATCGGGTTACGCAAATCAGGTTTATCAGAACCGTAACGGCGCTCGGCTTCGGCGAAGGTCATAATCGGGAAGTCGCCCAGATCCACACCACGAATTTCCTGCCACAGTTCGCGTACCAGCGCTTCCATTACTTCTCGCACCTGCGGCGCGGTCATAAAGGAGGTTTCCACATCGATCTGGGTGAATTCCGGCTGACGGTCAGCACGCAGGTCTTCGTCACGGAAACATTTGACGATCTGATAGTAACGGTCGAAGCCGGACATCATCAGCAGCTGTTTGAACAGCTGCGGAGATTGCGGCAGCGCGTAGAATTTGCCTTTATGCACGCGCGAGGGCACGAGGTAGTCACGCGCCCCTTCCGGCGTTGCTTTGGTCAGCATCGGGGTTTCAATATCGAGGAAACCGTGATCATCCATAAAGCGACGCACGAAGCTGGTGATCTTTGCGCGGGTTTTCAGGCGCTGGGCCATTTCCGGGCGGCGCAGATCGAGGTAGCGGTATTTCAGACGCGCTTCTTCGGTATTGACGTGGTTAGAGTCCAGCGGCAACACGTCGGAACGGTTGATAATATTCAGCTCGGTGGCAAACACTTCAACTTCACCGGTTGCCATATCTTTGTTGACGTTTTTGCCGTCGCGCGCACGCACGGTACCGGTAATCTGAATGCAGAACTCATTACGCAGTTCAGAGGCGAGCTGGAACGCATCCTGACGGTCCGGGTCGAAAAACACCTGCACGATGCCTTCACGATCGCGCATATCAATAAAGATAAGGCTACCGAGGTCACGACGACGATTGACCCACCCACAAAGCGTTACTTGCTGTCCCACATGGGACTGATTGAGCTGCCCGCAATATACTGTACGCATGAGATATCCCTTAATTAGCTGCGCGCGACCCGCCGCCTGCGGGGCAGGCACTCTGGTGGCAGCTATTTTCGTATGTCACAACTGGATGAAAAAAGGGGGCTATTATACTGGAAATTCTGACTGACGATAAGCCCGCGACCGACTGTACGCGCGTTTGCT
Organism: Kosakonia sacchari SP1; assembly: GCF_000300455.3. Taxonomy (NCBI): domain Bacteria; kingdom Pseudomonadati; phylum Pseudomonadota; class Gammaproteobacteria; order Enterobacterales; family Enterobacteriaceae; genus Kosakonia; species Kosakonia sacchari. Next base: position 1,950,386 of record NZ_CP007215.2, on the reverse strand, counting down.
GCGCGCTTATTGCGCATTCTCACAAAATTTAACAAAATTTGTAAACCGTCCGCAGCTACATAACGCGTAAGGTATCCGCCGACGTCATTCATTTTTCAGGAGTTATTATGCTGGAACTCAATGCTGAGAAAACCGCACTGGTAGTGATCGATTTACAGGAAGGCATTTTACCTTTCGCCGGTGGCCCGCACACAGCGCAGGACGTGGTTCAACGCGCTGCAAAACTTGCGGAGAAATTTCGTGCCAACGGTTCGCCGGTAGTATTCGTGCGCGTTGGCTGGTCAGAGGGTTTCGCCGAAGCGCTGAAACAGCCGGTTGACGCGGCAACAGGCGGTCATACCCTGCCAGAAAACTGGTGGGTTTACCCGCAGGCACTGGGTAAAAAAGCGAGCGATATTGAAGTGACCAAACGCCAGTGGGGCGCGTTCTACGGTACCGATCTTGAGTTACAACTGCGCCGCCGCGGCATTGACACCATTGTGCTGTGCGGCATTTCCACCAATATCGGCGTGGAATCCACCGCGCGCAACGCCTGGGAATTGGGTTTTTCGCTGGTGATTGCAGAAGATGCTTGCAGCGCTGGCAGCAACGAGCAACATCAGGGTAGCCTGAAATATATCTTCCCGCGCATTAGCCGTGTTCGCACCACGGACGAGATCCTCAGCGCGTTATGATGTATGTCGGCTTGCCGCAATGGTCGCACCCTAAATGGGTGCGCCTTGGCATTACCAGCCTCGAAGAGTACGCCCGTCACTTTAATTGCGTCGAAGGCAACACCACGCTTTACGCGCTGCCAAAAGCTGAGATCGTGGCGCGCTGGCGCGAACAAACCACCGATGATTTCCGCTTCTGCTTTAAATTCCCCGCCACCATTTCGCATCAGGCGGCGCTGCGTAACTGCCGCGATCTGACAGACGAGTTTTTTCAACGAATGTCGCCGCTTGCCAACCGGATAGGCCAGTACTGGTTACAGCTTCCGGCAACCTTTGGCCCGCGCGATCTCCCCGCGTTGTGGGCATTTCTGGACGCGCTGCCTGTAGGTTTCACCTATGGCGCTGAAGTGCGCCACCCAACGTTTTTCGCTAAAGGCGAAGAGGAAAAAGTGCTCAATCAGGGCTTACATGCACGCGGCGTGAACCGGGTGATCCTTGATAGCCGACCGGTGCATAGCGCCATTCCCCACAATGAAGCGATCATCGAAGCGCAGCGCAAAAAGCCGAAAGTACCGGTACATGCGCTGATTACCGCCGGTCATCCAATGGTGCGTTTTATCGGCAGCGACAATATGGAACAAAATCGTCAGCTGTTTGCCGTATGGCTGCAAAAACTCCCGTTATGGGAGCAGACCACCACCCCCTATTTGTTTTTGCACACGCCGGATATCGCCCAGGCACCGGAACTGGTAGAAACCCTGTGGCAGGGTTTGCAGACCGCCATCCCGAGCGTTGGCGACGCCCCTTCTCTTCCGCTGCAATCTTCTCTTTTCTGAACGAACCACCTATCATTGTTAAGCGGTCACCAGAGCCTTAAAGGGAGTTAGTATGGTTAGCGCGCTTTACGCCGTGCTGGGTGCATTGTTACTCATAAAATTTTCTTTTGACGTTATTCGCCTGCGCACGCAATACCGTGTTAGCTACGGCGACGGCGGGTTCAGCGAGCTGCAAAGTGCGATACGCATTCACGGCAATGCGGTCGAGTACATTCCCGTCGCCCTTATTTTGCTGCTTTTTATGGAGATGGACGGTGCACAAACGTGGTTAGTGCATGTTTGTGGGCTGCTGCTGATCGCCGGTCGCCTGATGCATTATTACGGCTTTCACCACCGTCTGATCCGCTGGCGTCGTTCCGGTATGGGCGCAACCTTTTGTTCCCTGCTGCTGATGGTGCTGGCAAATCTGTGGTACATGCCCTGGGAGTTGGTTTTCTCCCTGCATTAGCGCACAATACGCCCCTTTGTTTTCCCGGATATTTACACTATGTCTCACCGCGACACGCTTTTTTCTGCGCCTATCGCCAGCCTGGGCGACTGGACTTTTGACGAACGGGTAGCCGAAGTCTTCCCGGACATGATCCAGCGTTCTGTACCGGGTTACTCCAATATTATCTCGATGATCGGCATGCTGGCGGAGCGCTTTGTCCAGCCTGCCACGCAGGTCTATGATCTCGGCTGCTCCCTGGGCGCGGCAACGCTCTCGGTGCGTCGCAACATTCACCACGCTGATTGCAAAATTATCGCCGTCGACAACTCGCCTGCCATGGTGGAACGCTGCCGTCGTCATATCGATGCCTATAAAGCGCCAACGCCCGTTGAAGTGATTGAAGGCGATATTCGCGATATTCACATTGAAAACGCCTCGATGGTGGTGCTCAACTTCACCTTGCAATTTCTGGAGCCAGACGACCGCCTGAAACTACTGCAGAAGGTTTACCAGGGGCTCAATCCTGGCGGCGCGTTAGTGTTGTCGGAAAAATTCAGTTTTGAAGACCAGACCGTCGGCGAACTGCTGTTCAATATGCACCACGATTTTAAACGTGCTAACGGCTACAGCGAACTGGAGATCAGCCAGAAACGCAGCATGCTGGAAAATGTGATGCTGACGGATTCTGTTGAAGCGCATAAAACCCGCCTGCGCACTGCCGGGTTTGAGCACTGCGAATTATGGTTCCAGTGCTTTAACTTTGGTTCGCTGGTGGCACTGAAGGCGGTTGAAGCATGATTGAGTTTGGCCGTTTTTATCAGCAAATTGCCACCGGTACGCTCGCGCACTGGCTGGAAACCTTACCCGCACAAATCTCCGCCTGGCAGCGTGAAGCACTGCACGGGCAGTTTAAGCAATGGAACAACGCGGTAGAATTTCTGCCGACCATCACGCCTGCAAAGCTGGATCTGCTGCACAGCGTCAGCGCGCAGAGCGACGAACCGCTCAGCGCCGGTCAACTCAAAGGTATGGAAACGCTGCTGCGTAATCTGATGCCGTGGCGCAAAGGGCCGTTTTCTCTGTATGGCATTGATATCGATACCGAGTGGCGTTCCGACTGGAAATGGGAGCGCGTCCTGCCGCACCTTTCCGATCTGAAAGGCCGCACAATTTTAGATGTCGGCTGCGGCAGCGGTTACCACCTGTGGCGCATGGTCGGCGCGGGTGCGCAGCTTGCCGTTGGTATCGATCCGACGCAGTTGTTTTTATGCCAGTTTGAAGCCGTGCGTAAATTGTTGGGCGACGATCGTCGCGCGCATCTCTTGCCGCTTGGCATTGAACAGCTTCCGGCGCTGAACGCCTTCGATACCGTGTTTTCCATGGGCGTGCTCTATCACCGCCGTTCACCGCTTGAGCATCTGTGGCAGTTGAAAGATCAACTGGTGAAAGAGGGCGAGCTGGTACTGGAAACGCTGGTGGTGGACGGCGATGAAAATACCGTGCTGGTGCCCGGTGACCGCTACGCGCAAATGCGTAACGTCTACTTTATCCCTTCTGCGCTGGCGCTGAAGAACTGGCTGGAGAAGTGCGGTTTTGTCGATGTACGCATTGCGGATACCAGCGTTACCAGCACCAAAGAGCAACGCCGCACGTCGTGGATGGTCACAGAATCACTGGCCGATTTTCTTAATCCGGCGGATAACAGTAAAACCGTTGAAGGTTACCCGGCGCCAGTTCGCGCGGTGCTGATAGCCCGGAAACCCTGAGTCGCTGCCCCCAGCCTGACGAGGGGGTTTCTACAGACAAAAAAAGGCCCCTGTTAATGGCAGGGGCCTGGTACAAGCAAGCATCATATTGGGCGACATGATGCGCGGTAAAAACTGTTACGGGCGATGGTGCAAAATCATCTCTTTCATCACCGCCACCGCATCGCCATCCACACCGTAGCGGGCATATTCATCCGCACTGGCATCTGACGACATCGATAATCCTGGATTGCGATAGCGCATCGGCGACGCTGTCCAGCGGCCTGCCGAGCTATGCACCTCTTTGATACCCGCATGGAGAAAGGTTTCAAGATTATCCGGACGCACCCCTGCGCCGGCCATAATGATTGGAACACCAGACCGGGCATTTAGTTCCGTGATTAATGAAAGTCCTTTTGCTGCCGACGGCTGCTGACCGGATGTGAGAATACGTGCGATGCCTAATTCCGCTAAATTATCAAACACCTGAAGTGGGTTGGCACACATATCGAACGCGCGATGAAAAGTTACCGCCATCCCCTGTGCGGCCTGCATAATTTCCCGCATGCGCACAATATCGACATCGCCCTCTTCCGTCAGCACGCCGGTGACCAGCCCGGGGAAACCCAGATCACGGAGCATCGCAATATCGCTCAGCATGGAGGCAAACTCATCGCCCCGGTAGCAAAAATCCCCACCGCGCGGGCGCACGATCGGGTGTACGGGAATGGTCACCGCCTGGCGAATCGCTTTTAACGCGCCAAAGGAAGGGGTTAATCCGCCCTCTTTCGGCGCGGCGCAAAACTCAATACGATCGGCGCCATATTGCTCAGCAATCACCGCGTCATCGACGCCATAACAACAGATTTCCAGTAAGGTCATTTCATCTCCCTCGGTTCAGCATGGCTTGTTTTCACAAGCGCTGTCGCCCGTTCGTTTCACTGCTCGCTCGCGACAATCTCTTCAATGGTCCACGGATGAAACTTCACGGTGACTTTGCCATCCGTCACCGCCAGCGTAGGATTGGGCAGCCGTTCACGTTCGCCTTTTGGTGAACTGGTTTTCACCGAAATACCCGGCTGGCTTAAACCCTCATCAGCCAGCAGCGCCAGCGCACGCGCGTTGAGCGTGGCGATATCGCCCGGAAGCACGATTTCAACATGCTCCCACCCTTCGTGCGAGTAGCGCTTTTCACCCGGCCATGGCAACTCGATCACCGTAAACTGCCAGTGGGCGACGCACACCGGCTCGCGCAGTTTGAACAGGCAAATCGGCCGACCATTAATGATGTTTTCCGACAGCAGTTCGCCGCATTGCTCAAAGCCACGCCGCCAGCGCTCCGCCGTGGTGTTCTGGTGACAGCGCAACGAGATGTGATCCGCATTTAAGGGTGCAATATCCAGCCCCAGACGGGTAGTTAAATTTTGCAAATCTTGGGTAAACCGTGGCAAATCTTCCACGATATCCTGCAACTCTTCGATGGTTTGCCAGGTACGCATAACAGTGCTCGCAAGTCATAACAAAGCGCATAATCTACCGTGTTATGCAGTGCTGACGCCACCGGGCATTTGCAGTATACTCCCGCCTTTATTAAACACCCGGACGCCGCCTCAGCGACGCGGTGTCCTAAAAGTAAGGTATCCCGGTGAATATTCAGGCTCTTCTCTCAGAAAAAGTCAGTCAGGCCATGATTGCAGCAGGCGCGCCAGCCGATTGTGAAGCGCAGGTTCGTCAGTCAGCAAAAATTCAGTTTGGCGACTATCAGGCTAACGGCGTGATGGCAGTGGCGAAAAAACTGGGCATGGCGCCGCGACAACTGGCCGAGCAGGTTCTGTCTCACCTTTCTCTTGACGGGATTGCCAATAAAGTTGAAATCGCCGGTCCTGGCTTTATCAATATTTTCCTCGCGCCTGAATTTCTCGCCTCGCAGGTAGATGCGGCGCTGAAATCCGCTCGTCTGGGCGTAACAACACCGCAGCCGCAAACCGTGGTTATCGACTACTCCGCGCCGAACGTGGCGAAAGAGATGCACGTCGGCCACCTGCGCTCAACCATCATTGGCGATGCGTCGGTTCGTACGCTGGAGTTCCTCGGCCATAATGTGATTCGCGCCAACCACGTCGGCGACTGGGGCACCCAGTTCGGCATGTTGATTGCCTACCTTGAGCTGCAGCAGCAAGAGAATGCCGGTGAAATGGCGCTGGCCGATCTTGAAGGTTTTTACCGCGAAGCCAAAAAACATTACGACGAAGACGCGGCGTTCGCTGAACGTGCACGCGCTTACGTGGTGAAGCTGCAAGGCGGCGACGAATATTGCCGTGAAATGTGGCGCAAGCTGGTCGATATCACCATGAGTCAGAACCAGAAAACCTACGAACGCCTGAACGTGACGCTGACCCGTAAAGATGTCATGGGCGAAAGCCTGTATAACCCGATGTTACCGGGCATCGTTGAAGATCTGAAAGCCAAAGGTCTGGCCGTCGAGAGCGAAGGCGCGACCGTGGTGTTCCTGGATGAGTACAAAAACAAAGAAGGCGAACCGATGGGCGTCATCATCCAGAAAAAGGATGGCGGCTACCTGTACACCACAACCGACATCGCCTGTGCGAAGTACCGTTATGAAACGCTGCATGCCGATCGCGTGCTCTACTACATCGACTCCCGTCAGCATCAGCACCTGATGCAGGCCTGGACCATCGTGCGCAAAGCCGGTTATGTGCCGGATTCCGTGCCGCTGGAACACCACATGTTCGGCATGATGCTTGGCAAAGACGGCAAGCCGTTCAAAACCCGCGCGGGCGGAACAGTGAAGCTTTCCGATCTGCTGGATGAAGCGCTGGAGCGCGCCCGTCGACTGGTGGCAGAAAAGAACCCGGATATGTCTGCCGACGAGCTGGAAAAACTGGCCAACGCGGTCGGTATCGGCGCGGTGAAATATGCGGATCTGTCGAAAAACCGCACCACCGATTACGTTTTTGACTGGGATAACATGCTGGCTTTTGAAGGCAACACTGCCCCGTACATGCAGTACGCTTACACCCGCGTACTCTCCGTATTCCGCAAAGCGGGTATTGAAGAGAGCGTGCTGGAAAACGCACCAGTGGTGATTGGCGAAGAGCGTGAATCCCAGTTGGCCGCGCGCCTGTTGCAGTTCGAAGAGACGCTCACCGTCGTTGCACGTGAAGGCACGCCGCATGTGATGTGCGCCTATCTGTACGATCTGGCGGGTCTGTTCTCTGGCTTCTACGAGCACTGTCCGATCCTCAGCGCCGAAAACGATGAAACCCGTTTAAGCCGACTGAAACTGGCACTGCTTACGGCAAAAACGCTGAAACTCGGTCTGGATACGCTGGGTATTGAAACCGTTGAGCGTATGTAATCGCCTCCGTTTTTAGCCGTAAAAAACCACCTGCATAGCAGGTGGCATTGATAGCGCCCCATAGGGGCGTACTAAGTCCAGACTCTGAGAGCCTTCCCTTCACACCTCTTTTAGTGGAAGTTGGCTCTCTTCAACTTCATGCTTTTCCTGGTACTTCACGTACTTTCTTATCATTTCTTCGTTTATACCTACGGTATCCACGCAGTAACCCCGTGCCCAGAAGTGATTGCCCCACAACTTATTCTTCCGTAGATAAGGAAATTTACTGAACAATCGAAGGGCTGTTTTACCCTTTAAGTGACCTATTACATGGGAAATTGAAAGCCGTGGTGGCACTTTTACCAGCAAATGAACATGATCTATCTGGACATTCAGCTCCACCACTTCTATCCCGAGCTGTTCACTTGAGATCCTTATCTGTTTATAGACCTCTTTGCCAACATTGTTCCTCAGGATGCGAAATCGGTACTTGGGTGTCCAAACGATATGATATTGACAACACCAGAGCACATGAGATGCTCTCTGGAATCTACTCATGGTTAAATCCTTATCAGTTATGGGGATAACGGATTCGGATTTTCCCATGAGTAGCATTATTGGCAGAGCCAACTTGTTGCTGACCACCTCCATAGGAGGTGGTGTTCATGCAAGGATAAAAAACCCCGGTTAACCGGGGTTTTTCTTTTATCGCCGCTCAGAAATATTTGCGCAGATACTCCGTCAAACAGAGCATCGCCATCGCCTGGCCATATGGCATTGAGGTCAGCGGGATCTGGCGGTAAAATTCCAGATTACTGCCCATACCGGTACCAAACGACACCTGCAACAACTCTCCTTCCGGCGAGATATGACCCACAATCGCTTTCACCGCTTTCTCTGCCACGTCCGTGTAATCGGTGCTGATATAACGCTTACGCAGCGCTTTCAGAATGCCATAAGCAAACCCGGCGGTTGCCGAGGCTTCCAGATAAGAATCCGGATCGTCGAGCAGCGTATGCCATAACCCGCTTTCATGCTGACACTTCGCCAGCGCGGCGACTTGTGCATTCAACACCTGGACCAGATAACGGCGCACCGCATTGTTTTCCGGCAGATCGACAAGCTCAAGGAAATCCGGGATAACAATGGTCAGCCAGCTATTACCGCGCGCCCAGCGGGCGTTGGCAAAGTTATGGTGACCATCATAATTCCAGCCGTGGAACCACAGCCCGGTTTCCCTGTCCATCAGGTTCTGCACATGCAACAGAAACTGATACACCGCCTCTTCCACATAGTCTGGGCGGTTGAGCAATTTGCCGATTTTCGCCAGCGGCAGCACGGTCATCATCAGCGTGTCGTCCCACATCTGCTGGTGATTCTCCTCCGCCAGCGTAATGTGCTGCATCCCGCCGCAGTCGGTGCGCGGCATCTCGTTCATCGCCCATTCAGCCCAGCTTTCCAGCCATGGCAAATAGCACGGATTGCCGGTCTCTTCATAGCGATACGCCAGCGTCAGGAACGGTGCCATGGTGTTGACGTTTTTAGTGGTCGCGCCTTCGGCAAAACGGTCGGCGAACCAGTTATCAATCACCTCGCGCACGCCCTCTTCCCCGGTCTGGCGGTAATACTGATACATCCCGTACAGGCCCACGCCGTGCGTCCACTCCCAGCCAGCCCAGCCTTTGGTATCAATCACGCGCCCATCGTCGAGACGGAGTAAAAACTCGCCGGTGTTGTCGTGAATATTGACCAGGTTATGCGTCACCTTGCGGATCAACGCTTTCAGTTCATCACGGGCGATAAAACGCTCTGGCTGACGCAGTAACGGGCTGTGTTTGACAGGCCAAACCTTCATGTTCTTAACCTCAGTTGTAAGTCGATTTCAGTGACGCGTCTTTCAGCGATGGCGCGGCAGGTTTATTGCGATTCAGATAGCCGATATTGTTGTTTCCCCACAGGGATTCATAAGGCATGCCCGCCAGCATTTCGACGGTTTCACGCGCCTGCGGAGTAATGCTTTCTGGCATTGCGCGACCGCTCTGGCGCATTTTGGCGGTTTCTTCACGCAGCACACTGTGGGTTTTCAGGTTCAGCTTGAAGCGTAAAGAGACGAGGAAGCCGCAGCACAGCACCGCAATGGTGCCAAAGCACATGATCATCAAAATGGTGTGGCTCACTTCCGGCACCTGCGTTTTCTGCCCGGAGACAAAGCCAGAAGCCTGCATCACAATCCCTACCAGCATTACCGCACCTGCCTGCGAGGCTTTACGAGTCAGCGTCATGATCCCGGCGAAGATCCCTTCACGGCGCTGGCCGGTGACCACTTCGTCAATATCCGCAATGTAGGTATAAGTGTTCCACGGTACGTAGTTGATACCACCGCGTCCCAGACCGGCAACGGCGGAAACCAGCAACAGCAGCGAATAAACATCGCTCAAGCCGGCGTAGTAGAGCACGGCATACGAGGCGGCGCTCAGACCGAACAGCACCACCACCATGCGGTATGACGGCGCAGGACCGAAGCGGATGCACAGCGGGATCATGGCGATAACGGCGATGAACTGGAAAATCGCCATCGTGCCCAGCAAGTTGGAGGCCAGCGAGGCTTCCTGCATCAGCACAAACACCACGTAATAGGTGAATACCGCGTTAAACACGTCCTGCGCAATATAGCCTCCGAGGTACATCCCCAGGTGCTGGCGGAAAATCTTGATCCGCAGCGTGGAGCTGAGCTCAACAAACAGGCGGCGCAAACTTTGCCCAAGCGTGAGACTCTTTTTCTCTTCTTCCGCGCGCAGCGCCGCTTCGGTCCACTCTTCGCGCGGACGCTCCCAGGTAAAGCACCAGACAAACGTCAGCATCAGCGCACAGAGCACCGAGAACACCAGGCTTGCGTAGAAAAAGGAGACCGGGTTGTCTTTTCCAAAGTGTGACAGCAGAACGCCCGGCAGGAACGAGGCCAGAATCGCCGACATCTGCGCCATGGAGATACGCGCGCCGGAAAATTTGGTTTTCTGTTTAAAGTCGTCAGTCATTTCCGGCACCAGCGTTTCGTACGGCACCAGAATCATGGTGTAGACCACATCAAACAGCAGATACGTCAGCAGGTAATACCAGAAACTCATGTCCCCTACCCACATTATCGAGTAGCTGAACACACAAGGAATTCCCAGCATAATAAAGAACTTACGCCGCCCGAAGCGTTTACCAAGCCAGGTCGAACCAAAGTTATCGGTTAAAAAGCCCATCAGCGGGCTGACCACCGCATCCAGCACCCTTGCTGTCGCGAAGATAAAAGTCGCTTCAATAGGCGTCAGGCCGCAAAAGGTCGTATAGAAATAGAGTAACCATGCTGCGGTTAACGCGGTTGTGCCCGCACCCAGAAAATCGCCCGAGCCATAGGCGAGATAATTTGCCAATCCAATTTTTCGTGTTTTCATTGCCGTCAACCCTGTTCATTTTGGGGGACCTTTGACGATCCGGCTTAGCCAAAGGAATTTCTTACACGGCTAAAGTAAGAGGATGTGCAACGGGAAACCTTTCTGTTTCTGCCATCAAAATTACGCGGCTGGCAAAAATGCAAAGAGTGTCGATACGCGCTTCACTGATTTATAAAACAGCGTTTCTTTTGCATCAAAAGGAGCGGTCAAAAATGCGGGCCGGATAGCAAAATCCCGCCATTGCGGCGGGATTTCGGGCGGAAAACGAGCTAACTACTTGAAGCGCAGCGGTTAGTTTTGCTGAGCTGGCTGGCGGTAATTGACCAGCACTTTATTACTACGGACGTCCAGCGGCGGCCATAAACGTCCACCGCCAGGCACTTCCCAGACAAAACGCAGCGATTCGAGCGCCGGGACATCGGTAAAGCCGCGCGTGGTGCCACTCTGCCCATCCAGCTCGACACAGCGCGCCTGTGAGCAGAGTCGAACCACTAACCCGGCAGGCGTCGGGCCATTTAATTCATAGCGCCAGGAGACATCCGTCATCAGCCCGTTTACCGGCTGCGACGGACCAAGCGGTCGCGATGAAGAGACCACGCCGCGGTTATCCAGCCGGATACCGATACTGCTGGCCTGCCACATGCCTTCGCCAATGCCGTTTCCGGCCGCGTGAGCAAACAACGGCAGAGCCACCAACCACGCCAGCAAACGCATTATTTGCCTCCGATGGTCGCAGTCATACGGATGCTGCGGTTATCCGACATTTCCATATTCGACAACACCACCAGTTGCGGTAGGCTGCGGCGCAGGAAGCGCGCCAGCAGTGGACGCAGCGCATGGTTCACCAGCAACACCGGCGGCGCTCCCAACATTTCCTGGCGCGTCAACGCTTCCTGTGTTTGTTCCAGTAAGCGATCGGCAAGACCTGGTTCCAGACCGCCACCGCCCTGCAATGCCTGCAACAGTAAACGTTCAAGCGGCGTATCAAGACCAATCACCTGCACTTCATCATTACCCGGGAACCACTGCTGGGTAATGGCGCGGCCCAGTGCCACTCGAACCACCGCCGTGAGTTCGTGCGGATCGGTTTGCAGTGGCGCATGCTCGGCCAGCGTTTCCAGAATGGTGCGCATATCGCGGATGGGCACTTTTTCGGCCAGCAGGTTTTGCAGCACTTTGTGCAGCGTAGTCAGCGTGACCACGCCCGGCACCAGATCTTCGGTCAGCTTCGGCATCTCCTGGCTCACCCGGTCAAGCAGTTGCTGCGCTTCCTGGCGACCAAACAGCTCCGCCGAGAATTGACCAATCAGGTGGTTAAGATGAGTTGCCACCACGGTACTGGCTTCCACAACGGTGTAGCCCTGGATCTGCGCTTGTTCTTTCAATGCGCTCTCAATCCAGATAGCGGCCAGGCCAAAGGCCGGGTCCACAGTTTGCTCGCCCGGCAGCGTACCCGCTGCCGTGCCCGGGTTAATCGCCAGCCAGCGCCCTGGGTAGGCCTCGCCGCTGCCAATTTCCACCCCTTTCATCAGGATGCGGTAACGCGCCGGCGGCAGATCCATATTGTCACGAATGTGAACAACAGGCGGCAGGAAGCCCATATCCTGCGCAAATTTCTTACGAATACTGCGGATACGACCTAACAGTTCGCCATCCTGCTGGAAGTCCACCATCGGGATCAGGCGATAACCCACTTCCATGCCGAGGGAATCTTCAAGCTGCACATCGTTCCAGGTGGCTTCTACCGCCTGGGTATTTTCCGGCAGCTTCATCGGCGCGGCTTCAGCAGGTGCGGCCTGGTCTTTACCACGCAGCCACCAGGCAAGACCCAGCAGCGCGGCGGTAAACAGCAGGAACACAAAGTTCGGCATCCCCGGCACCAGTCCCAGCAGGCCGAGTACGCCGGCGCTGAGCATCATCACGCGCGGGTTGCTGAACAACTGGCCAACCATCTGCTGGCCAACATCCTGATCGGTGCTAACGCGGGTGACGATAACACCCGCTGCGGTAGAGATAACCAGCGCCGGGATCTGCGCAACCAGACCGTCACCGATGGTAAGCAAGGTGTAACTTGAGGCCGCATCGCCCATCGACAGACCATGTTGCAAAACGCCCACCAGCAAACCGCCGATGACGTTGATAACCATGATCAGAATACCGGCGATGGCGTCGCCGCGAACGAACTTACTCGCACCGTCCATCGAACCGTAGAAGTCCGCTTCTTGCGTCACTTCAGAACGGCGGCGTTTCGCTTCGTCTTCACCAATAATCCCGGCGTTGAGATCGGCGTCAATCGCCATCTGTTTACCGGGCATCCCATCAAGTACGAAACGCGCGCCCACTTCGGCGATACGTCCCGCACCTTTGGTGATAACCATAAAGTTGATGATAACGAGGATGACGAACACCACGATACCGATGGCGAAGTTACCGCCAACGAGGAAGTGACCGAAGGCTTCAACCACCCGCCCTGCCGCCGCCGATCCCGTATGCCCTTCCATCAGGATAATACGCGTCGAGGCGACGTTCAGCGCCAGGCGCAGCAAGGTGGTAAACAGCAGGATGGTTGGGAATGCGGCGAATTCCAGCGTGCGCTGGGTGAACATCGCCACCAACAGCACCATGATGGAAAGTGCGATGTTAAAGGTAAACAACAGGTCGAGGACAAACGCCGGTAGCGGCAGCACCATCATCGACAAAATAAGCAAAATGAGCACCGGCCCGGCGAGAACTTGCCATTGGGTCGATTTCAGATTGCTGGGTAGACGCAGCATTGCTACCAGATTAGCCATCAGTGTCCTTCTCGTTCAAAAAGTCCAGCGCCTCAGGCACCGGGAGATTCTCAGGTTTAACAGGTCGTTGCCCGCCGGACAGACGCCAGCGTTTCAACTGCCATACCCACGCCAGCACTTCGGCAACGGCCGCATACAGCTGGCCCGGGATTTGCTGACCAATTTCAGAATGGCGATAGAGCGCACGCGCCAGCGGCGGCGCTTCGAGGATCGGCACACGGTTCTCCGTCCCCAGTTCACGAATACGCAGCGCAATCATTCCCGCGCCTTTTGCCACCACTTTCGGCGCACTCATCTTATTCTCGTCATATTGCAGCGCGACGGAGTAGTGCGTCGGGTTGGTTACAATTACATCTGCTTTTGGCACATCGGCCATCATGCGACGGCGCGCCGCTGCACGCTGCATCTGGCGGATGCGGCCTTTAATGTGCGGGTCGCCTTCGCTCTGTTTAAATTCGTCGCGGATGTCCTGGCGGGACATCCGCAGTTTTTTCAGATGGCTGTAGATCTGCCAGAAAACGTCAAACCCCACCATCGGGATAATGCTCAGCGCCACCAGCATGGCGCACAATCCGGCCAGATTGAGGGCGCTCGCCATTGCGGTCAGCGGCGATTCGCTCATCAGGCGCATCATATCCGGCCAGTGATGCAATAAAAAAAAGCCTGCGACGCTGCCCATTAGCAGCGCTTTCATCAATGCTTTCACCAGCTCCGCACCCACTTGCGCGGAAAACAAACGCCCCAACCCGCTGAGCGGGTTGAGTTTGGAAAATTTAAACTCCAGCGATTTGGTGCTGAACACCAGCCCACCCAGCATCACCGGCGCGATAAGCGCAATGATCACCACGCCCGTCAGCAGCGGCAACATGCCGATCAGCACGTTTTTTAACATCACGATGATCTGCCCGAGGATCAGGTTCTGGTCACTGATAATCTTGTGGTCAAAACGCAGTCCGGATGAGAGCGCCATCGATAACCTGCGACCAAACGCTGCACCGCCAAACCACAGAATGCCGATACCGACCAACATGATCAGTAGCGATGTCAGTTCTTTGGATCGGGGGACTTGCCCTTCTTCGCGCGCTTTCTCTAGTCGGTGCGCTGTGGGGGCTTCTGTTTTGTCGTCGTTGTCTTCAGAGGCCACGGCCAACACATCCACGGGTTACAGGTTTGATGACATATTGCCAGAGTCAAGCCTGTCCAATGGGCAGAGTAAGGCATAAAAACAGAGGGTTTTCGCCATTTGAGTTGTCGCGTCATGTTCAACCCCGCATGCTGAAACGCAGACCAAACGGCAACGTTATTGCGAAAATCCTGCCTAAAGGCCATTTTTTATCGACATATCCTGATTCTTAATCGCAGAACAGAAATGCCAGCGCTCTCCTTTATAATGGTCGGCTTCGCGTATTTATCGGCACGGACGTTATTTTTTATGCCACGACATCTGGACAGAATCTCGCACACGGCAATTTGCATCGCGGCGTTTGTTATCTATTACAGCCTCTTTTATTTAGCCTTTTTTATTCCCGGTTTTATGACGCTTTATCGAAATGGTCTTGCCGCGCCGTTTCTCAGCACCGCGCTGTTATTACCTTGCTCGTTACTACTCTGGCGCTATTACGCGCGCCGTTTTGACGGGCTGTTGCCCTTTGGCACACTGGCACTGCGCAACGTAACGGTGCCGCTGCTGGCGCTGGTGGTGATGCTGGTGATGGAAAAACTGTTTCAGCAGCCTGAACCCTGGCTTGATTCGCTGCGCGATTACACCGGGTTGACCCGCTGGGCGTGGATTTTAACGGCGTGCCTGGTAGCACCCGTGAGTGAAGAGATTATCTTTCGTGGCTTTTTACTCAATGCCAGTCTGGGGTGGGGAAAAGTGCCGCAGCAAGTGGGGATTGTGCTGACCTCATTGCTGTTCTCCGTCATCCATATGCAGTATCACGCGCCTATTACCTTCGTTCAGCTCTTTATTTTTTCTGCGGTGCTGTGTGTGGTCAGGCTCGGCACGGGCGGCTTGATTGTCCCGATTGTGCTGCATGCGCTGGCAAACACCTTCTCAATTGGGGATATTTTCCTGCAATAAAAAAGGGAAGGTTTCCCCCTTCCCTTTTCATTGTCAGGCCTGCACCTTCAGGCGGGCTGAAGGTGCAGGTACAGACAGATCAGAAGCCCAGGCTGTCGAGCAGATCGTCGACCTGATCCTGGCTTGCCACTACGCCCGCTTTGGTCGCGTCGAGTTGTGGGCCATTGAGCAGGCTGTCGTTTTCACGCTTCGGACGCGCGGACTGATCCGGGATATTCTCCAGCAGCACCATCAGCAGCTGACGTTCGATCTCCTGGATAACATCCATCATGCGTTTGATAACCTGACCGGTGAGGTCCTGGAAATCCTGCGCCATCATGATGTCCAGCAACTGGGCGTTGGTGAAGCTGGTGTGCCCCGGAATTTCGCCAAGGAATTTGCGCGTATCGGTCACCAGTTCACGCGCATCCGCCAGTTCGATCGGGTTTTCAAACCACTCGTCCCAACGTTTGCTCAGTGCTTTCGAACCCTTTTCCATCTCATCCTGGTGCGGCTGAGAAGCTTCAACGCTATTAAGCGCGCGTTCTGCCGCTTGCGCGGTCATCTGCACTACATAATCCAGACGGTCGCGCGCGTCCGGAATGGCTTCCGCCGCTTCGGCAATCGCCTGGTCAAGACCTAACTCGCGCAGGCTATCACGCAACATACGCGTCAGACTGCCGATCCGGGCAATGATGTCGCTGGGTGAATGTTCGTCCGCTGGTTTAATTGAAGGTTGAATCATTAGCCAGTCCTCACATGCCAAGTTTCTCGAAGATCTTACCGAGTTTCTCTTCCAGGGTTGCCGCGGTAAACGGTTTCACCACATAGCCGCTCGCACCGGCCTGCGCCGCCGCGATGATGTTCTCTTTTTTCGCTTCTGCTGTAACCATCAGCACCGGCATGGAGGCCATATTGCTGTCGGCACGAATCGTTTTCAGCAGTTCCAGACCGTCCATGTTTGGCATGTTCCAGTCGGAGATAACAAAACCGAAGCCACCCGTCTGCAATTTGTTTAACGCATCAACACCGTCTTCTGCTTCTTCAACGTTGTTAAATCCCAGCTCTTTCAGCAGGTTACGCACAATTCGACGCATGGTGGAAAAGTCATCCACAACCAAAAACTTAAGCTCTTTATCCGCCATAAAAAATTACTCCTGGTTCAAATACGTATTGCCTGTCCGGCACTGATTTTCGCCAGCATCTGCTGGCTTACCTGGCTAAGATCGACCACTTCGCTGACGCCACCCATATTGATGGCCTCACGCGGCATGCCGAACACCACACAACTTGCTTCATTTTGCGCAATCGTCCAGGCGCCAGCCTGGTGCATTGCTAACATTCCGGCCGCGCCATCGTTGCCCATCCCCGTGAGAATTACCCCCACGGCGTTACGCCCCGCGTGTTTCGCCACCGAATTAAACAGCACGTCCACCGACGGTCGGTGCCGGTTAACCGGCGGTCCGTCGTGGATCTTAATTTGATAGTTCGCCCCGCTACGCGCCAGCTCCATATGCCGATCGCCTGGTGCAATATACGCGTGTCCGGGTAATACACGCTCGCCATCTTCTGCTTCTTTGACGCTGATCTGACAGAGCTTATTCAAACGCTCAGCAAATGAGCGGGTAAAGCCCGGCGGCATATGCTGAGTGATAAGAATACCCGGACTTGAGAGCGGCAATGGCTGGAGTACATGCCTAATTGCCTCTGTTCCTCCGGTTGACGCGCCAATTACCAGCAGTTTTTCCGAGCTGAGTAACGGCCCGGCTTTCAACATGGCCGGTGCTTCCATCGGTTTATGTGCCGCGATACGCGCGCGTGACGCGGTGCGTACTTTTTCAGCAATCATCTCGCTGTAAGCCAGCATGCCTTCGCGAATGCCAATCTGCGGCTTGGTGACAAAATCAATTGCCCCCAGTTCCAGCGCGCGCAGCGTCACTTCGGACCCTTTCCCGGTCAGTGAAGAAACCATCACCACCGGCATCGGGCGCAAACGCATTAATTTTTCAAGGAAATCCAGCCCGTCCATGCGCGGCATTTCCACATCCAGCGTTAACACGTCCGGGTTGAATTTTTTAATTAAATCCCGGGCAACCAATGGGTCTGGCGCCGTCGCCACCATTTCCATATCGCTGTGGCTATTGATAATTTCTGTCATGATCTGGCGCATCAATGCGGAATCATCGACGGACAACACCCTGATTTTACTCATGCTTTATCCTTACTCAGCGCATAAACTGTTTGCCCACGAAGGGTAAACTCACGCACGAGGTTGCTGAAGTTCTCCGAATGCCCGGCAAACAGTAATCCGTCTGGCTTAAGCAGCGGAGCGAAACGATGCAGAATGTCCTGTTGCGTCGTTTTATCAAAATAAATCATTACGTTACGGCAAAAAATTGCGTCGAAAGGCCCCGGAACGTTGTACTGCTTATCCAGCAGATTAACCGTGGTGAAATCGACGTAGTTCGCCAGTTCCTGCCGTACACGCACCAGCCCGGCATGCGGGCCAGTACCGCGCATAAAGTAGCGTTGCATCTGCTGGGGCGAGAGGGTTTTCAACTCGTCCTGGCGGTAGATGCCGCTACGTGCTTTTTCCAGCACTTCTGTATCGATGTCGCTGGCGAAAACTTTCCAGCGACCCGGTGCCATACCCAGCGCATCAGCGAGGGTAATGGCAAGAGAGTACGGTTCTTCGCCTGTCGACGCCGCCGCGCTCCATACCCGGTATTCCCCCGTGCGCTTGCGCGCATGGTCCGCGAGAACCGGGAAGTGGTGTGCTTCCCGGAAAAACGCGGTGAGATTGGTGGTCAGCGAGTTAATAAACGCTTGCCACTCGGCGCTGTTCTGGTTCGCTTCCAGCATGCTCAGATAGCGGCCAAAATCATCTAGCCCAAGCGTGCGTAAACGGCGAACAAGGCGGTTGTAAACCATGTCGCGTTTATGATCCGCGAGGACAATCCCCGCACGCTGGTAGATCAATTGACATATCCGACGGAAGTGCGCGTCGGACAGCGCCAGGCGCTGTGTCATCTGTTGCAATATTGATGACGTTTGCCCGTTAGGCATGGATGATGTCATAGCGCCTTCTCATACTAGGTTCAGGATGCAACGGGCACTGCCTTAGGCGGTGCCACTTCGGGTATTGCGACATGCTCTTCAATCTTAAATACGGCCACCAGCGCGGTAAGATTATTTGCCTGGTTAGCCAGCTGGTCGGTGGCGGAAGCTGCCTCTTCTACCAGTGCAGCGTTCTGCTGTGTCACCTGATCCATCTGTGTTACTGCCTGAGCCACCTGCTCTATCCCGCGCCGTTGTTCATCGGACGCGGAGGCGATCTCGCCCATGATATCGTTGACCTGAGTGACAGAGCGGACGATTTCCGTCATCGTCTGCGCGGCGGTATCCACCAGCGTGGAACCCTGCTGAACGCGGGAAACCGACTCTTCAATCAGACCCTTAATCTCTTTTGCCGCCTGCGCGCTGCGGCTTGCCAGGTTACGCACTTCACCGGCGACCACGGCGAAACCACGTCCCTGTTCACCGGCGCGAGCCGCTTCAACGGCGGCGTTCAACGCCAGAATATTGGTCTGAAACGCAATGCCATCAATCACACTAATGATGTCGCCAATTTTCTGCGAGCTGCCGGCAATCTGCTGCATGGTACTTGCCACGCTCGTGGTCTGCTGCCCACCTTTTCTCGCCGTTTCCGCCGCACTCTGCGCCAGTACGGAAGCCTGACGCGCGTTATCGGCGTTCTGGCTTACCGTCGACGTTAACTGCTCCATGCTGGCAGCGGTTTGCGCCAGCGACGCCGCCTGTTGCTCCGTTCGCGACGATAAATCGTTGTTGCCCGCCGCGATTTCCGAGATGCCGGTATGCATCGCGTAGCTGCCCTGACGGACATCGCTTACCGTGGTGCGTAACGCAGTTTGCATCTTTTTCAGGCTGGTAAAAATCGCCGAGATCTCGTTACGCCCGTCAACGGCAATCGGTCGCGCCAGGTTGCCTTCGGAGATGCTGTCAAAGTGGCTGCTGACAACTGCCAGCGGCTGGACAATCATCTTGCGCGACCAGAACAGCGCGGCGCTGGTCAATAACGCGGCGAGAATAACCACCACGACAAAAATCACTGCCGAGCGGTGATAATTACTTTCACCATCCGCTCTCGCCTGTTCAGTAAAGTGGTTAATGTGTTTCTCCCACGCACTGAAACTGGCATCAAACTTATCCTGCGACTCCTGCACCGGCGCGGTCATAAAGTCTGACAGCTGGTTGTTTTCAAGCCAGGTCGCCTGGTGCTCCAGGTCACCGCGCCAGGCGGTGTAACTGGCCTGCGTGATTTCCTGTAATTTTTTGCCTTCCGGTGTCATCACCTTCAGGCCAAGAAACTCTTTTTCTACCTCAGCCGACTGCTTGAGGCTAGCTTTCGCCTGGGTCATCAGCGCTTTGATGTCATCCGGCGGATAACTGAGCGCCGTTAACGTCCCGGCTTTGTTCAACGCGGTGCTGGCCTGAAGCAGCGTGGCCCGCATCTGCATTAATGCGCTGCGCTGGTGTGTACTGTTTTCTACTTCTTGTAAATGTGAAGTGCTCTCTTTAAATGCCCAGAAAGACAACCCGTTACTGCCAACCTGTAAAATGCCACACACGATCAAAATCAAAAAAAGTGTTGTCGAGATGCGAATACGATTTAACATTAACGCCCCATCTGGCGGAAAAAGTCCGCGGTTAAGAACAGCTAAAATGTTTCCCAGTTATCTTCTTGTCCGGTTACAAGTTGGCGACTCCGCGCCGGGGTCTGAGCGCTGCCTGCTGCCGGAGTTGTAGCACGCGACGCCGGTTTGCCGGATACAGAAGAAAGGCGGAAAGCAGATACCGCCTGCGTCAACAAACTGGCTTGTTCTTCTAAGGCGGCCGCTGCGGCTGCCGATTGTTGTACCAGTGACGCGTTTTGCTGCGTGACGCGATCCATTTCGGATACCGCCAGCGCAACCTGATCGATGCCGCGACTCTGTTCATCAGAAGCCGAGGCGATCTCACCCATAATGTCGTTCACCCGTGTTACCGCGTTAACGATGTCCGACATCGTCTCCCCTGCACTCTCCACCAGCACAGAACCGGTATCGACACGGGAGACAGAATCTTCAATTAAGCCTTTAATTTCTTTCGCCGCCTGCGCACTACGGCTGGCAAGATTGCGCACTTCTCCGGCAACCACGGCGAAACCACGCCCCTGCTCACCTGCTCGCGCGGCTTCCACCGCGGCGTTAAGCGCCAGAATATTGGTCTGGAAGGCAATGCCGTCAATCACACTAATAATATCGGCAATTTTTTGCGAACTGCCCGCAATTTCGTGCATGGTTTTTACCACGCTGTTCACCACTTTACCGCCGCGCTCTGCCGTTTCCGACGCACTCTGCGCCAGTAATGAGGCCTGACGGGCGTTATCGGCGTTCTGTTTCACCGTGGCGGTCAACTCTTCCATACTGGCGGCGGTCTGCTCAAGGGCGGACGCCTGCTCTTCGGTACGGGAAGAGAGATCGTTGTTGCCGGCGGCGATTTCGCTGGTACCGGAGTAGATAGCATCAGAACCCTGGCGAACGTTGGTCACCGTTTCGATTAGTGCGTTCTGCATATGGTCAACGCTTTGCGCCAGTTCCGTCATTTCGCTGCGACCCGCAATGGTCAGCGAATGCGTCAGGTTGCCACCGGCGATTTCACGGATGTGGGCAATGACCGATGATAACGGCGACAGCAGAATACGGCGAATGCCATACCAGACGCCGGCCAGCACGATCACCAGCGCCAGCGCCAGGATCGCCATCTGCCATTTGGCGAAGGTGTAATCACTGACGCTCTGTTCCCAGGCATTGCGATACAAGCCTTCACTCAAATCCGCGTATTTCTTCATCGCGTCGCCAAGGGCGTTTTGCATGCCTTGCGTCGGCTGCGCCATAAAGCCGTTAATATTGCCGCCTTCGAGGAACTGTACCAATTCTGCCAGCGCGGCATTATAAGTGCGGTATTTCTCATCCAGCGTCTGGCGCGCTGCGTCAGTTTCCGGCAGCGATGGCAGCGCGCGGAAGGCATCGTAATGTTTTGCCGCATCGGCAAGCGAGGCTTTGGCGCTATTCAGCAAATCGGTTTTCGCACTGCTCTGCTGGTTGCTCGGATCCAGCAACATCCGCGCTGAAGAACGGCTCAGGTTGATACGCGTTTGCAGCATCAACTCCCAGGCTTTACCTAATTCCGTCTGTTGCATGCGCAGGTCATTGGAGACCGCAAAACTTTGCTGGTTTTGCTTAAGCGACGAAAAA
Organism: Kosakonia sacchari SP1; assembly: GCF_000300455.3. Lineage (NCBI taxonomy): Bacteria > Pseudomonadati > Pseudomonadota > Gammaproteobacteria > Enterobacterales > Enterobacteriaceae > Kosakonia > Kosakonia sacchari. Next base: position 1,928,753 of record NZ_CP007215.2, on the reverse strand, counting down.
AACAGGCCACCAGAGACAAGCTGTAACAAGGCAAAGACCACCAGCACGCTCATAAGCAGAGTAACGACGCGGATACGGTTCAACATGCAACACCTTCTTGATAAGTTCTTAACGGTGTTATCGGCATGCGGCCACGGAACTTTACATTTGCGAAAGGGAATTAAATTATGACTTAAAACGCGATATCCACAGTTAAGGTATCGCTATAAGTTCCCCCCGGCGGCGTGGTCTGCGACGTCAAAATTTGCGCGGTGTAATTGTAGGTTCGCAGCAGGCCATCGCTGCTCACCTGAGATGACACGCCGCTCGACCAGCGCTCCGCACCAGCGCTGCCCCAGCGGTTGGTGGTGGCCCCTTTGTAAATCTCATAACTGAGCCGGTTGCTGCCGCTGGCCATATTCCGCGCGCTGCCGTTGTAGTAGCCGCCGTTGTTAATTCCGACGGTGTACACCATGCCTTTCGTGCAGGTGATGGCAACAGATTGCGAAATGGTCGGGAAGTTGCGCACCAGCGGTGCACTGCCAAAATTGACGTTCGGCGCGCTGATGGTGGTGCAGTCGTTGGTCACCGTACCGTTAACTTGCAGACTGGTGGTCGCCGTGCCCGTTTGTGCTGTCGAACATGATCCTAAAACCCCCACCGAACAGACGTTGTACGCAACGCTAAAATTGAGCGTCACCGTATAAGGCCCGGCGCTGACGTTTTGCCCCGGTACGGTGAGGAAATAGAGCGGCAAGGTATAGGTTCGGGTACCCAGCAACGCCAGCAAGACGGCACCGCTCCAGGTGTAGCTGTTACCACTGATAGTCGCTTCGCTATTATTGGCGCAGTTGGCCTGGCCGCAGACGCGGATCGGGATCGCATCCGTCACGGCGGCGTTGTCAGAACGTTTCATCACGCCCCGGTTGGAGGCGGTGGCGCTCGCCCCGGTCAGCGTCAGAGTAATGGAGTCGTTGGTGAGCAGGTTGAGCGCCGCGTCGCAGCGCACAATCAGGCTGGCGGTGGTGTTTTGCGCCGTGGCGTTAAGCACAAACGAGGTCACCGAGCCGAACGCCCCATTGGTCGTGCTGACCGTACAGGCCGACCACGCTGGCCCGCAACTCAGGAGTAATAACAGAAGAAGTAGACGACGCATTAAGGGTTCCTCCGGCAGGTCAGTGGCCCGTAGGTTTGCAATTTATGGTCAGGATTGGCGAGCAGCGTGAAGCGGGTGTCACAGGTTTTGCCATCCGGCAAACGGACATGCAGCGCATTGGCCTCCTCCAGGTTCTCCAGCCACGCAATGCCGTCATAACCGACAATTGCCGTGGCTTTACCCGCCCGGTCAACTTCGCTGGCAAGCGGAATCGCTTTGCCGTTTTCATCATGCAGGATCACGCTGGCGACGCGCTCCTGCACCATCGGAAATTCCACCAGATAGCCGCTGCGCCGACGCAGCGAGATCTTGCGCTCAGTATCTTTCAGCTGTGTATCTGCCGGTAAGTTCAGCGTATCAATGCTGTAACTGGCCGGGTAATAGGCAGATACACCGCTCACCAGCAGATAGCCGTCACGGTTGGTTTCACCGACGGGCTGATTTTCATAATTCACCGGCACACCGCCATGACCGCCGGTGCTGATTACCGCAAACGCGTCATTAATGCGGTTGGCGGCAAACAACTGGCCATCCATCAACACCAGCGAACCCAGCGCTTCGCCCCACCATGTCATCATGTCGCTTTCGCCGTAGCCGCCGCCCTGCAACTCGACATTGTTATTGCGCCAGCCCAGCGCGCCCTGCTGGTAATTTTTCGCCTGCGACTGGTGCGCAAAAGCCATGTTCCAGCTAAAACCGCCATCGGTCGGCATGGCGTGGTTATAGTTGATACGCTCAGTGGAGCCGTTATCGGGGGTTCGATCCATACTCACTGCCGCGCTATCCATGTCGCCAATCGGTATTTGCAGCGACAGGGCAAATGTCCAGTCGCCCTGCTGGTTGTCACGGCTCGCCGCCAGATAAAGGCTACTGGTGCCCCACAAATTACGGCTCCAGGAGAGGTTGAGTAGTTCCGTCTTTTTATTATCAAAGCTGCGCACACCGATCCATGCCGCGCCCACGTTGCCGAAATCACCCATATTAACCGTCAGCGCATATTGGTCCGTGTTGCGACTCAGGCTGGCGGCAGGCCGTTGCCCGTTAGTTTGCTCGTTGTTGTAGAGGTTGCGCTGGTCGTAAAGCGCCAGATTGCCAAAGCCGCGATCGCGTCGGCTGTGCTGCGTGTTAACGCTAAACAGACGGGTGTTGTACTGATAACCCCAGGCAAGCTGGCTGCCGTTATCACCCAACATGCGGCTTTGCGTCCATGCGCCGTTGACCACACCGAGCCGCCCGAGCTTAAGCACCGCGCCTGCACCGCCGAGCGTCAGCGACTGCGCCGCTTCACCGTGCCCTTCGAGGGTTAAATAATCGCTCAGGCCGTAGCGATACGATCCGCTGCCCGCCAGCGTCCCGTAGTCAACATTCTCGATGCCGTAATTGCGCCGCAGCGCACCTACGGTAATCGCTCCGTCGCTTAGACCTGATTTGAGCAAATCGCTGGCGACATAAAAAGGCAATGTCGTGCTGACCTGCTTCCCCAGTGCGTCCGTGGTAACCAGTACGGCATCTCCCGCGCCGTTGATATAGGGCATATTGGTGAGCGTGAAGGGGCCGGGTTGTAGCTGGGTGTTCCCGGCGCGATAGCCGTTAATAAACACATCCACTGAAGTCGGCACAGCCGCTTCGCCGGAGAAGGCAGGTAGCGGCCAGGTGACCAGATCCGGGCGCAGAGAGAAATCGCGCCCGTAACTGACGCCGCCGATACGCACACTGCTGCTCCAGGTTAATGCATCGGAAATAACATCGCCCACGCTCCACTGCGTGGCGTCATCTTCATCGGTAAATGTGAGGGTGGTGTCATAACGCATATACCCTTCCTGCTGCCTGAGGCTGCCGGAAAGTGTCTTACGCAGTGAACCGGTTGAGGAGAGCACGCCGTTGCCGTTGAAGTAGCGAAACTCGTGCCACAGCGCAGCCTGCCCGCCGATGTGTTCGGTGGTGCTGGTATAGACATCGTAATTGAGTAACGCGCCCTGACCATATTTCGGCGTCGTGCGCCGTAGACCCGAATTAAACGCCGTCACACGCTCCGGCACCCATTCGCCGGGCACCGAAAGCAGCAGACGCTGACCCGCACTGTCATAGTCGGCGCGCACATTCTCCAGCGCCGACACATTGACCTCTCCTTGCGGTATATGCTCAGCGGGAAGCCCGGCCTGCAGAAGATCGGCGCTGGAGACAAAAAAGGCGTTCTGTTGCCGCGTCACGGGCACCACCCGCTGGGTATCGTAATGGTTAATCACCAGGCTTAAATGGAACACAGCGTGATCATTGATGGCGTGCGCATCGGGCGGCGGCGGGAGCATATCATCGCCCTGCTGTGCCCATGCTGAACTCCCCAGCAGCATAAAAGTGACCGGCACAATCAGTTGCCTGCGGACGACTGCCATTCGCTTTCCCTGGCATTGATTGTCGCTTTCATCTCCACTGGATTGCTTATGCCCGTAGGTAACGGCCAGCTACGTACGCTGTGCGGCAAAACATAACCGAGTAGTCCTTCAGCAACCTGCCGCGTTTGCCCGCCTTGCCGAACAGTGACTCTGCTTAAGCGGACATGGACATCGCCATTATTGCGCACTTCAAGCGACGGTTTGCCGTTGTCGCGGCTTATGCGCCAGCGTAGATCTTTAGTATCCACCCACGCATGATGCGCACCGCTGGTGTGGGTTTCGATGCCGGTGCCATAGACAAAGAGCGGAATCGAGTAGCGCATTTGCAATTTGAGGCCAATCTGTGGTTTGTCGCTGTTTTCCGGTTGCGGGATCTCATCGACGATGATGCGATAAGCCTGTTCAACTCCCGCCGGAATTGACGCCTGCTTGATCAGGCGAATCAGTTGTTTACTCTCTTTTTCGATTCTCACAATCGGTGGGCTGGCAACGATCTCGTTTTGTTGCTGGTAGCGTTCAAGCCCCTTTTCCTGCTGCCAGCGGACAATGCGCACCTGCATGGTAGTGGGCGCTTCACCCTGGTTCTGGATCCATAATTCGGTCGCGTTGCTGGTGGCACTGAGCCACGGATCGATGGGCCAGAGCAGAATGGTGGCCACCGCAAAGGCGTTGTTCGCGCTAAGCGTCAGCGCACTGGTCCACAGCAAACCCGCCACGCGTCCAGTCGAAATGACCTTCATCTCCTTCTCCCTTGTTACCATGACAATGTCACAGTGAGTTGATCGGTATAAGTGCCCGCCGGGCTGAACCCGGTTAGCTGCGCCGCGCCGAAAATCGCCAGCGAAATAGTATTGCTATTGCTGTACGCGACGGAGACGCTCTGGTTAACGCCGATCTCGGTATTGGCCGCCAGCGTGCTGCTGGTATAGAGGCGATAAGGCACGCGATCTGTACCGCCGCTGCGTTGCATGTTGCGCACGTTGGCCACGTTGGCGTAGTTCTGCCCGCCGTTGATACTCATACTCAGCGCCACGCCGGGTGTGCAGCCCAGCGAGAACGACGCACCAGGCACGAAGCTGGCGGTAACCTGTCCGCTCTGCACGCCGCTGCGGGTGCCAAAATTGAGTGAGCCGAGTGCCCCGCCGCTGCCGCTCACCACCGAGCAGCCAGGCGCGATGGTCGCCCCCACGGTGAAGGTTTGCGTCGTCACCGCAAAGGCACCCTGAGAGGCCATCATCCCGAACAGCATCAGCCCAGAAATGACGCGCAGAGATCCCCGGTTTCCCCGCAGGGAAACACGCATGCCGCCAGGCATCATATGGGGAGGTTTAGTACGTCACGCTCACATTGATCGTATCGGTATAGGTTCCCGGTACGACGCTGACGCTGTTGCCGCCGCCGGAAATCCGCCCATAGAGTGTGTAGTTATCAACGCCACCGGCTGTTGAAGCGCGAGGAATGTTGGTGTTGTTCGTGATGACGTTGCTGAAGCCACTATCGCTATAGAGGCTGTAGGCAACACCTTGCGTGGTATTGGCCGCGTTGACCAGGTAACGGGCAGGCGTTCCCGGTGTGCCAACGACGGTGCCAGGTGCGGTAGAGTTGGTGTTGCCGGTTACCTGCACGGTGTAATCGGTTGTCGTGCATTGAATACCGAAGCTGTTACCACCGCCTGCGTTGGTGAGTTGCGTGGTGAGCTCTGAAAATGTTGCCGGATGCGTGCCAAAATCGAGCGAACCAAAATTGATACCGTTCTGGCTTGGCGAGCCGTTAATCAGGCAGCCGTTAGTCAACGTCAATGTCGCGCCAATCGTCCCGCTACTGGTAACCGCACGCGCATTTTGCCCGGCCATCACCAGCACACCGCTTGCCAGCACATAAAGTAATTTTCTGTTCATGTTTCCACCTCCAAAAATACCGCGTGCTGTTTATTCCACGTGCAATTCATTGGCCACCGAAATAAGGAAAACACGCAAACAAGTAAAGCAGGAATAACAGAAATTTAGTTTACGCTGCGCGCTTCAACCACTTAAACGTAACGGCGCAAAATTCATGGGCAGGGATGATTTAATACCTTTAAATCATTTAGTTAGCGAATGACAAATGACTAAGCCATTAATTTTTTGAAAGATATATACCTTGATTCGTGATAAGCATCACAATATATGACCAGTGGTAAAGAGAAGTAAGAGGGTTTTATGAAATATAAATTAAGCGGACATGAAGGATATATATTATAGCGGCAGAAAAAAGACAAAAATAAAGGCGGATGAAGCAACTTCACCCACCTTTATTATTTCGCAACTGGCGTGATTATTACGCTACGTGCGAGGCTGCAATGTCAAGCAACGCCATCTCTTCACTGTTGAGCAGTTTTTCAATATTTACCAGAATCAGCATACGGTCGCCGAGCGCGCCGAGGCCTGTCAGGTATTCGGTCGACAGCGTGACCGCGAATTCCGGTGCCGGGCGGATCTGGTCAGATGCCAGCGACAGGACGTCGGAAACACCATCAACCACAATCCCCACCACGCGCTGACCGAGATTCAGCACGATAACGACCGTGTTTTCATCATACTCGACATCGCCCTGGCTGAACTTCACACGCAGGTCGACAATCGGCACAATCACACCGCGCAGGTTGGTGACGCCTTTGATAAAGTCGGGGGTATTGGCGATTCGGGTCACCTGATCATAGCCACGAATTTCCTGCACTTTGAGAATATCGATTCCGTATTCTTCATCGCCCAGAGTGAAAACCAGGAACTCCTGACCTGATGGCTCGCCCGCCAGTTTTGCTACATTACTCATACCGGTCATGTTTTATACCTTCTTAACTAAATCAGGCGGCTGTGTGCGCCATACGATGTTCACGATTCAATCCCTGCAACGCTGATACGTCAACGATCAGCGCAACGCTACCATCCCCAAGGATAGTGGCAGCGGAAATACCCGGCACTTTGCGATAGTTGCTTTCCAGGTTTTTCACCACCACTTGATGCTGACCAATCAGTTGATCAACCAGCAATGCATAGCGACGACCCGCGCTTTGCAGAATAACGACAATCCCCTGCGTGGCCTCGGTTTTCGCGCCCATAACGTCAAAGACTTTCCACAGTTCAACCAGCGGCAGGTATTCACCGCGCACTTCCAGCACGCGCTCACCACCGGCCAGCGGATGCAGATCTTCTTCACGCGGTTGCAGCGATTCCATTACCGCGTTTAACGGCAGGATAAAGACTTCGTTGTTCACTTTTACTGACATGCCGTCGAGGATCGCCAGCGTCAGCGGCAGCAGGATACGAATGGTTGTGCCAGTGCCCTGCTTAGATTTGATTTCAACGTGACCGCCCATCTCCTGGATGTTACGTTTCACCACGTCCATCCCCACGCCGCGTCCGGAAACATCAGTTACCTGCTCAGCGGTGGAGAAGCCCGGCGCGAAAATCAGCATGCCTACTTCTTCGTCGGTCATGTTCTCGTTCACGGCCATCCCCTGCGAAATCGCTTTCGCCAGGATACGTTCACGGTTCAGGCCGGCACCATCGTCGGTCACTTCAATACAGATGTTCCCGCCCTGGTGTTCCGCCGAGAGGATCAGGTTGCCGATAGGCGACTTCCCTGCTTCCACACGTTTTTCCGGCGTTTCGATACCGTGGTCGAGGCTGTTACGCACCAGGTGCGTTAACGGGTCAATAATGCGTTCGATCAAGCTCTTATCAAGTTCGGTTGAGCTGCCCTGCAGCGTCAGCTCTACTTGTTTATCAAGCTTGCTCGCCAGATCGCGAACCAGGCGCGGGAAGCGGCTGAAGACATATTCCATCGGCATCATACGGATGGACATCACCGATTCCTGCAGGTCGCGGGCGTTGCGTTGCAGTTGGCTCATGCTGGTTATTAAATCACCGTGCGTTACCGGATCCAGCTCGTTAGAGCGCTGCGCCAGCATGGACTGGGTGATAACCAGTTCGCCAACCAGGTTGATCAACTGGTCAACTTTTTCAACCGCAACACGGATACTGGTCGATTCACTGGCGCGGGCTGCCGGTTTTTCACGGCCAGCCGGTTGCTCTTTCGCTACCGCTTTCAGTGCAGGTGCAGGAGCCGCCTGCACCGCCGGGACAGCCGCTGCTGCCGGCGCTTCAGCCACTTCCGCCGGGGCTTCAACAGCAGTTTCTGCTGCCGCGGGCGCGGGTGCCGCTTTTTCGAAAGCAATTTGGTCCGCTTCGATAACAAAACACAGCACCGCGATAATGTCGTCTTCGCTCACGCCACCGTCGATCGTCACGCTCAGGTTATTTTTCCCCTTCACGACATCGCTCAGCGTGCCGAGGTTGCCCAGCTCTTCTTCGAGTAAGTCAACTTCACTCTCTTTCAGGCGAGAAAGGACAATTCGCAGTTTGCCGTCGTTTTCAGCGGCGGGCGCGGTCGCTTCAGATGCCAGTGCGGTCTCTACAACAGAGAGTTTTGCCCCATTCGCAGCGGCAGGAACGACCTCTCCTTTTGCCTCCAGCGCCAGCTGGCGCAGGGCATTGCAGATGTATTCGAAGCTTGCGGCATCTGGCTCTGACGAGCTTTTATAGGCATCGAGCTGTTCCTGCATAATATCTTTGGTTTCCAAAAACAGGTTGATAATGTCGGTGTTGAGCTGCATCTCGCCACGCCGAGCCTCATCAAGCAGGTTCTCCATCAGGTGGGTTGTTTCCTGCAAGATGGTAAAGCCAAATGTACCCGCACCGCCTTTAATAGAGTGAGCAGCACGGAAGATGGCGTTGAGCTGTTCTGAATCCGGCGCTTCCGGCACCAGATCCAATAAATGTTGTTCCATATCGGCCAACAGTTCGTCGGCCTCATCAAAGAATGTTTGGTAAAAATCACTAATATCCATGCTCACGCTATCACCTCGGATTGGCTTGTGGCGACGTAGGAACTGCTGCCGGAGACGAGGCTGCTGGCGCGGGTGCTGCCGCTGCCGCTGGCTCTGGCTGTGTAATCGCGCTTATTGGCGCACTCTGACTTTCGGCGTTCTCATGCAGAATGGCCGCTTCTGCTTGTTTGTTCAGCACCAAAAGACTAATTCGGCGGTTGATGGCTTCATCCGGGCCGCGGTTGACCAGGCGCATGGTTGCCGCCATGCCAACAACGCGCATCACTTTGCCATCATCCAGGCCACCGGCAACCAGCTCGCGGCGCGACGCGTTAGCGCGATCGGCGGAAAGCTCCCAGTTGCTGTACCCTTTATCGCCGTTAGCATAAGGGGCATCGTCGGTGTGACCGGAGAGGCTCACTTTGTTCGGAATACCATTCAGTACTGGCGCAATCGCCCGTAAAATATCGCGCATATAAGGTTCGACTTCCGCGCTGCCGGTTTTAAACATCGGCCGGTTCTGGCTATCGATAATCTGTATGCGCAACCCTTCCTGTACCAGGTCGATTTTCAAATGCGGGCGCAAGGCGCGCAATTTGGGATCGGCTTCAATTAACTGGTCCAGATCGCCGCGCAATTTACTCAAGCGCGACTGCTCCATGCGTTTTTTCAGGTCGTCAATATTGGGCTGTTTTTGTACTTCGCCCTGTTGCTGTGTGTAGTCATCGCCACCGCCCGGAATGGGGCTGTCGCTATTCGAAATTCTCGGCCCACCCGTGACCGCAGTTGCCAGCGGCGTGCGGAAATACTCCGCAATCTGGATAAGCTCTTTCGGGCTGGAGATGGAGATAAGCCACATCACCAGGAAAAACGCCATCATCGCCGTCATAAAGTCGGCATAGGCAATTTTCCAGGAGCCGTGTCCGCCGCCACCGTGACCTTTATGTTTTTTTCGTCTAACTACGACGATCGGATGGGACTGGTTTTTCATGCGTCCTCAGTCGTCGTCTGTTGGTTAGGGTTTCTGACCGCACGAACATGTTCGTCCAGTTCGATAAACGACGGGCGCTCGCTGGAGTACAGTGTTTTACGACCAAACTCAACCGCGATCGGCGGCGCATAACCGTTCAGGTTCGACAGCAGGGTTATCTTCACGCACTGCATCATTTTGGCGGTCTCCGCACTCTTCTGGCGAAGTACGCTTGCCAGCGGAGAGATAAAACCGTATGCCAACAAAATACCGAGGAAAGTTCCCACCATCGCATGCGCAATCAGCGCACCCAACTCCGCCGCCGGACGATCCGCTGAGGCCAGCGCATGGACCACACCCATTACCGCCGCCACGATACCGAACGCCGGAAGTGAGTCACCGACCATCGCCAGCGCGTTCGCCGGGACTTCGGCTTCACTTTCATGGGTCTCAATCTCTTCATCCATCAGCGCTTCAATTTCGAAGGTATTCATGTTGCCGCTGATGATAAGTCGCAGATAATCCACGATAAATTCAAGCATCGTCGCATCCGCGAGAATGCGCGGGTAGCTGGCGAAAATCTCGCTCTCTTTCGGGTTTTCAATATCCCGTTCCAGAGAGAACATCCCTTGCTGACGTGATTTCGCCATCAGGCGATACAGCAGCGCCAGCAAGTCCATATACATACTTTTGGTGTACTTCGAACGGCGAAACAGCAAAGGCATCGCTTTCAGCGTTCCTTTGATGGCTTTACCGTTGTTGCCAACGATGAATGCACCTACCCCCGCGCCCCCGATGATGATCAGTTCAGACGGTTGATAAAGTGCCCCAAGTTCTCCGCCGGTCATCATATAACCGCCAAAGACTGCACCAAGAACAACCAGGTAACCTAATACGATAAGCACGACATCATCCTTCTGCTAATGACTAAGGCTCGGGATAAACATTTCAAAGGGTTAACACGAGTGACAGGTAAAAAAAAAGCAGCGGCATAACTGCACCGCTGCTGGAGTGTTTCCACCTGTATTCGGTTAAACAGCCTGATCGATCTGTTCATCCAGCAGTTGTGGAATAATATCGGCAGCATCCTGGGAAAGTTTACGTCTTTTTACCGCGCGGGACGGCGGCTGGCATAAACTGCAGGCAAAGCTACCAACAGGCTGATGTGCGTGAGTAATAAAATTACCACCACAGCAATTGCAGCGAGACAACTCCAGCATTCCGCTTTCCACGAAGCGAACCAACGTCCAGGCACGAGTCAGCGCCAGCAGCGGTCCTTCCTCAGCATGAGGGCATTGTTCGAGGTAAAGTCGGTATGCTTTGATGACTGCGTCAACGCCGCTGCAAAGGCCTGTTTTCAACAAAAATTGCCATGCGTTACAGAACATAGACGCGTGGATATTTTGTTCCCAGGTCATAAACCAGTCGGTGGAGAATGGCAGCATACCTTTCGGCGGCGGGCTACCACGCAACTCTTTGTAGAGTTTGATAAGACGGCCGCGGCTAAGCTGCGTCTCACTCTCCAACATTTGTAAACGCGCACCCAGCGTAATCAGTTCCATTGCTAACTGAATATCGCGTGCTTCCTGAACAATGCTTTTTTCGCTCATCTTTACGCCCTTTTCTTCCGGGCCGCGTCGCCAGTCTGTGAAGACTCATTCAGCAGGCGGGTTGAAAGTAAAATCCCGGTGTGAACTTGCTGTAAATCGTCCACGCGTGACTCTTGGGTCAGACGAGTGATGGTCTGATGATTGTCAAAACGGAACTGGCAAATCAGCTGATTGGTTTCAGCCAACTTCACCATTTGCGGAAGGGTTAACTCAACCAGTGTGGTCGCCATCTCTTCATTAATACCAAGACGGAACATGGCGGACGCTTTGTCCTGGCTGATCAAACGCTGAGCAAGAAGTAAATACGACAAATTAATGTCATAAACATGTTTCAGCAACTCGGATGTATGCATTTTTCCCATCCCGAATAACCAACTTGTATCTTATGCGGCTAAGCCGCACCCCGTGATGTCGCCGGGAAAAAACCCGGTATAAAAAAGAAAGGCTAAATGCATAACTGACTAGGATCTTGCGATAAGGCGCTTCGCTCAAATGTTAATTGCCTTACAACGTTCTTAATCATTTCTTACAAAGAACTAAGATTTTTCCTAATTCGACGCAACTGTACTCGTAGGTGCTGCCACATACAATCTGACCAGTGCGGAAATTTGAAATTTTTGTGATCCACGTCACATAATTTACGCGAATATGGACAATAAATCTATCAGTCTCGCTTGTGATTTGGTGTTTTTTTGAGCGATCAACCCCCTTTTCTATTCCAATTGTCCGAATAGGCATGCAAAACGCCCTCTCACCCACGTTAACTGGTCGGAGGATTAGGATGCTGCCCTATTTACATTTGACAATATGTATCTACTGAAGAAACAAATATAAAAAGTGATATAAAACAATATATTATGGTTTAAGTGATCTTAATTAATCACCCGAAGTAACCATTGCACTTTTGTTAATCATTGCGGTTGATAATTTAACAATTCGATCTTAAATTCTCTTAATTTTAGTTAAGCTTTTAAAATCGGTTAAGGTGATTAAAGCGCGAGCATACCGTTACGTAAGAATAATTAATGAATATTTATGATAACCTTCACATCCCTGCCATATTCACAGGTTGCACTGGTTTAAGAATCGGAGTAATGGTGAGAAAAATTTGATTCAATCGGGGAGTAAAAATGGCTTATGCACATCTTTTGGTCGCCGTAGCCGTTACGCCAGAAAGCCAACAATTGCTGGCAAAAGCGGTCGATATCGCCCGCCCTTCCAGTGCCCGTATCACACTGATTACCTTAGCCGCTGACCCGGAACTGTATAACCAGCTTGCAGCACCGATGATGGAAAACGTCCGTGAAGTGTTGCAGGAAGAGACACAGCAGTTTCTGGATGAGCTGGTGCGCAACGCGAATTATCCCATCGAACAGGCGCTGATCGCCTCCGGCGAGCTGAGCAAGCATATTCTTCATACTTGTCACACCCAGGATGTCGATTTAGTGGTGTGCGGTAATCACAATCAGACGTTTTTCTCGCGCGCCGTCTGCTCGGCGAAAAGCATTGTCCAGGCCAGTGAAGTTGATGTGCTGTTAGTGCCGTTAAGCGCGTAGAACGCCCCCGCATGAGCGGGAGCGTTGTTACCTCAGGCTAACTTCTGAAAGGTCGCCACTTTGCTTTGTAGCTGGCTTTGTGCGCTACGTGGCGTGATGCGCTTTAAATCGCTGAGAAACCTCTGCTGCCAGTGATGGATATCATTCTCCTTGATGACTTTGAGCATCTCCGCATGACGCGAAATACGCTCCGCCAGCGGCATCCTTAATGCCCTGTCCATCGCCGCCGCGACATCATCGCGATCGTAAGGGTTAACGATCAGCGCCGATGTCAGCTCGTTCGCCGCACCGGCAAATTGCGAAAGAATTAGCACACCCGGGTTTTCAGGATCCTGGGCCGCTACGTACTCTTTCGCCACCAGGTTCATCCCGTCACGCAGCGGCGTCACCAGCCCGACTTCCGCATAGCGGAATACCTTCATCAACACTTTGCGATCAAAATGCTGGTTGAGGTAATAGAGCGGCGTCCAGCCAAGCTGACCGTATTTACCGTTGATGCGCCCGGCTTCGGTTTCCAGTTGATGACGAATATCCTGGTAGGCCTGCACTTCGCCACGCGAGGTGGGCGCAATCTGCGTATAACGGATCTTACCGTGGTGCTGAGGGAACTTCTCAAGCAACGTTTCATACGCCAGGAAGCGTTCCGGCAAGCCTTTGGAGTAATCCAGACGCTCTACCGAGAAGATGTTTTTCACATTCTTCAGCTCATTTTTCAACTGCGCCAGTTTGGGCGGCAGCGGCCCTGCGGCCTGCTGCGCGATTTCTTGCGGCTCAATACCTATTGGATAGACTTCAGTGCGGAAGTTTTTGCCCCAGGCAACATGCTCTTTGCCACCACGCGTGGTGAGCCTTGTTTGCATCGACAAACTATCGAGGAAGGCCAGACGATCGCTTTCAGTCTGGAAGCCCAGCAAGTCGTAATCACACAGTTGCTCAAGCAACTCAGCGTGCGGCGGCAAGGCATTGAAAATTTCCGGCGTCGGGAAAGGAATATGCAGGAAGAAGCCGATCTGGTTGTTAACACCGCGCTTACGCAGTTCGCTGGCAAACGGCAACAGGTGGTAATCATGGATCCACAGAATGTCGTCGTCTTTAATCAGAGGCAGCAGCTTGTCTGCCAGCAGCGCGTTGACATCCTGGTAGCCTTCCCAGGCCTCGCGCTGGAACTTCACCAAATCCAGACGATAGTGGAAAGCGGGCCACAGCACCGCGTTGGAAAATTGCGAATAATACTGCTCGTAATGATCTTCGCTGAGGTTAAAAGAGGCCCAGGTAATATTCCCTTTCGTGACCTTTTTTAGCGGTTGATCCTCGTCACCGATCTCCCCGCTCCAGCCAAACCACAGCCCACCGGTCGCTTTTAGCGCTCCGAGGATCCCTACAGCCAGCCCGCCAGCGCTGGATTTTTTATCATCAGGCGGAGCAATACGATTAGATACTACGACTAAGCGACTCATAGCCATCTCTCCTGTTTGTTAGCGCCCGTTGTTCTTGTTGTTGATGGTCGACAAGTTTTTCAAGCCATTGATAGACATCATTTACGCCAGCCAGACGCCACTTTGCCTGTGTTGCGCCAGGGCCAACTTTTATCGATATGCCGCCAAGTTTATTAACGGTTTTAAACCCATGTTCGTCAGTCAAATCGTCGCCAAGAAACACCGGTTTCTTGCCGAGAAAGGGTGGCGTTTGCATAAACGCGTCAATAGCGGCGCCTTTATGAATGCCAGAGGGTTTCAGCTCGACCACACATTTTCCCGGCTGCATTGCCAGCTGTGGGTAGTGTGCGATGAGTGTTTTTGCCAGGGCAAAGACCGCCTCTTCATGCTGCGGTGCCTGGCGATAATGCAGTGCAAATGCCATCCCCTTGGTTTCAAGTTCAACGCCGGTTAGCGGCGCAATGCCATGCCGGAGTTCACGTTCCAGCGGTTGTAAAACCGACTCCGGTAACGTCATTCGTTCGGTTCGACCATTGATATCGCGGCGCTCCGCCCCATGTACCCCGGCCAGCGGGAAACGATACGGTTTGGCGAGCTGTTCCAGCTCAGTAATTGAACGCCCTGAAATCAATGCCAACGCCCTGTCATTTAGCTCAGCAAGCAATGAAAGTCTGGTCAGCACATCTTCAGGGATAAAAACATCATCCGGGTGCGGTTTGATGTCCGCAAGGGTGCCATCCAAATCGAAAAAAAAGGCAAAATTTCCGGAAATGAGAGGCGGTATAGATAGTGCGTCTTCCACCCTGGTTTCCTCCTTACAGTGTCAGATGAGAGCCGTTTTTCATTAACGTCTCATTATCATTAGCCATGTAAGTATAGACAGTGTGACGCTGCTCGCCATTTTAAACATGACTTACCAGCCGGATTAGCGGCTGGTAAGGTCTGGAGTTAAACTATAAGGTTGTGTGCAAAATTTAATCAAAAAGCATCAAACTGTGCGTTTGGCCTTTTGTTTGTAGCGGTCGAAAATCACCGCCGCCAGCAGGATCAAGCCGCGCACAACGTATTGCGAGAAGGGAGAGATATTCAGCAGGTTCATGGCGTTTTCCACGGTCCCCAGAATCAAAATCCCGGCCACAACGTAGGAAATCTTACCGATGCCACCTTTCAGCGACACGCCACCCAGCACACAGGCTGAAATGACAATCAGCTCATAACCGATCGAAGTCATTGGCTGGCCGCTGGTCATACGTGAAGCAAGAATAATCCCCGCCGCCGCTGACACAAGGCCTGAGAGCACAAAGATAATGATCTTGGTTCTGACTACCGGCACACCCGCCAGTCTCGCCGCCTCTTCGTTACCGCCAATCGCCAGTGTATTGCGACCAAAGGTGGTTTTATTGAGCAGGAAACCAAAAATAATCAGGCAGCCGACCGTCAGCCAGATAGGCGCAGGCAGGCCGAGCCAGTTGGCATAACCGAGGGTGAAGAAGCGCTCATCTTCGATCCCCACCGCTTTACCATCGGAGATGATATAGGCCAACCCGCGCACAATCTGCATGGTCGCAAGTGTGGTTATCAGAGCATTGATTTTCAAACGTGCGATGACAAATCCGTTAATAAAACCGCTCACCACGCCAAGTAGCAACCCGGCAAATACGCCAATCCACAGGCTTTCGCTAAGGTTGATCACTACCGCCGTGGTCACCCCGGCACAGGCAATCACAGACGCCACAGAGAGGTCGAAATCGCCGGAGGCCAGGCAAAAAAGCATGCCGCAGGCCACCATGCCGGACATGGATATCGCCAGCCCCAGCCCTTTCATATTGACGAAAGAGGCAAAGTTCGGCACGAAAACAGCGCAACCAATGAACAGGACGGCGAACACCACCAGCATGCCGAACTGATCCCAGATGCGCCCGAAGCTGAACGCCGATTTCGGCGCGCGAGACGTAGTTAAAGATGACATCGTATTCTCCTCACTCAGGCGACAGCCTGGCTCACTTTCGGCATCGCAAGGCTCAGCGCCTGCTGTTCATCGCCCTGACCGTGTAACAACTCACCGGCTATTTCGCCTTCACGCATCACCACAATACGGTCGGCGACGCCGAGGACTTCCGGCAAATCACTGGAGGCAAACAGCACCGCCACGCCACGTGCCGCCAGCGCATAAATCACGTTGTAGATTTCATGTTTCGCCCCGACGTCAATCCCACGCGTAGGCTCATCGAGCAAGATCACCTTCATCTCTTCCGATAACCAGCGGCCAAGAATGGCTTTCTGCTGGTTACCGCCGGAGAGATTCATAATCAGCTGATCCGCGCCCGGCGTTTTGATATTGAGCGAGCGAATGTGGTGCTCGGCGTTTTCGCTCTCCCAGCCGTTGTTGATGAGACACCCTGCGCGAATGTATTTGCGCCGGGCGCTGATGTTGATGTTCTCCTGCACCGAGTGCACCGGAATAATGCCTTCGGCTTTGCGATCCTCCGGGCACAACATCATGCCAGCACGAATAGCGTGAGCAGGTTTGTGAATATTGACCAGCTCGCCGTCAATAAACACCTGCCCTTCGGTGATCTGTGTTCCGCCAAACAGCCCTTTCATCAACTCGCTGCGACCGGCACCGACCAACCCAAACAGGCCGACGATTTCCCCGCTGCGTACACTCAGGCTAATCGGCGTACGTACGCCCGGCGCTTTCACCTGCTCCAGGCGCAGACGTTGCTCGCCATATTCGCGCGGCTGCCAGCCGTAAATATCGCCCAGCTCGCGCCCTACCATCGCCTGCACTAGCTGGTCATGATTGATCTGCTGCATATCAGTAAAGGTGCGCACATAGCGACCATCTTTGAACACCGTAATGGCATCGCTGAGGGCAAATATCTCTTCCATGCGATGCGAGACATAAAGGATGACACGCCCCTCTTTACGCAGCTCGCGGATCACGCGAAACAGGTTGTCGATCTCACGCGCGGAAAGGGAACTGGTTGGCTCATCGAAGGCGATAATTTTGGCGTTACGCGCCAGTGCCTTGGCAATTTCCACCATCTGCCATTGACCAATGGAGAGGTATTTCAGCGGCGTTTGTGGGTCGATATCCAGCCCCAGATGTTGAAGCTGCAAACCCGCTTCATAGTTGAGCAGGGAGCGGTTCACAATGCCGCTTTTATGCGGCAACTGACCCAGGTAGATGTTCTCGGCGACGGTCATTTCCGGCACCAGATGCAGCTCCTGGTAAATGATGGCCACCCCGGCATTCAGCGCGGCGGTCGTATCGGCAAAGGAGACCTCTTCTCCTTTTATTGCCAGCGTACCGGTTGTCGGCGCGTAGTTGCCGCTGAGGATTTTAAGTAGCGTTGATTTACCGGCACCGTTCTCGCCCATCAAGGCGTGAACCTGCCCGGCGTAACAATCAAAACTGATCTCGCTGAGCGCTTTCACACCGGGGAATGTCTTGCCGATGCCGCGAAACGAGAGGTAAGGAGTAGACTGTTGCATAACGTCTCCGCAAAACAGTTCATTGTACGTCTGGCTCCCCGCTTAGGCGGGGAGCGCAACCAACAGAGAATTACAGTCCTTTTTTCGCCAGCTCTTCTTTGAAGTTATCGCGGGTGATCAACACCACATCCGTAACGGCGGTGAATTTTGGCGGTTCTGCGCCTTTGGTCACCCAGTTGTACAGCATCTCACTGGTTTTATAGCCGTGAACATCCGGGCTTGGCAGCAGAGAACCGAAGAAGCCCGTCGCCTGTGCTTTGGACAGCTCGCTTACTGCATCCACGCCGTTAATGCCGATACCGATAACATCTGCCGCTTTAAAGCCCTGCCCTTCCGTGGCACGCACACCGCCAAGCACGGTGTTGTCATTCATGCCCAGCACCAGCCAGTGTTTCACTTCCGGATGCTGTACCAGCAGGGAGTTGCCGGCATCAAATGCACCGGGGATATCGTTCGATTTTGTCGGCACCTGATAGATCTGTTTTTCCGGGAAACCGGCTTTTTTCAGCGCGTCCATGGAGCCAGTGGTACGGCGGCGAGCGGTATCCAGCTCGTTAGCGGTAATCGCCATCACGCCGGTCTGTTTCACATCCCAGCCGCGTTTTTGCATCTCTTTATAAAGCTCTTGCCCCTGACGTGCGCCAATCTCGCTTGCCGCCATCATGACCAGCGGCACAGAGGTCATCGGCTCGCCTTTCGCATTGACGAACTGGTCATCGACAGTGATGACTTTCATGTCGTACCCACGGGCTTTGGCAACAATTGCCGAACCCAGTTTCGGGTCGGGAGTACAGATAACAAACCCTTTCGCGCCGCTGGCCGCCAGGCTATCAATGGCGTTCAGGGTTTTCTCGCCGTCAGGAACGGCGATTTTGATCACTTCAAAACCTAAATCTTTGCCTGCCTTGTCGGCGAATCTCCACTCCGTCTGGAACCATGGCTCTTCCGGTTGTTTAACCAGAAATCCGAGCTTCATGGTTTCAGCGATAGCGGATTGTGACATAACGGCAGCCAGGCCGATGGCCGCCAACGCTTTAGTGAATTTGTGCATGGTAAACTCCAGCTTTAGCATTCTTTTATGTAGGGAAAACAACTCATCAGGTCTTTTAAAAGTTCATAAAACAAGGCATTAGAGTCCATACGTCACTGGAGCTCTGTGCTGGAAATAGTTTTAGCGGGAAATTGATTCTCCATAGGAGAGCGGCATCACACGGCTGAATTACAGTAATTCCGTACATAAATTCAGCGATTTATCACATAAAATCAGCCGTTTTTGTCTGACAAATAAGAGGGGTAAAAGCAGGATAATCCATAACGTCAGCCAGCTTATCCTTGTGCCCGGATACAGGGTGCATCCGGGCAGAAAAATCACCAGCTATAGTAGATATGCTCGGCGTGATCTCGCGCCGCGATTTCGCTCCCTTGCAGGCGCGCGGCTATCGTTAAAGCAAAATCGAAAGCCAGCCCCAGACCTTTGCCGCTGATCAGGTTGCCATCTTCCACCACCGGTGCATCAACGTATTCGCCGTCACGCACGTTTTCATATAAATCGCCGGAGCAAACATAGCGGCGACCTTTCAGTAAGCCGTTCGCGCCCAGCACGCGCGCGGCGGCCGAACAGATTGGGCAAATGAATTTGCCTGCCGCGTCATGATGTTCAACAAATTGCAGCACCGCCGGGTTGGCGGCGAGGTTGACGCTGCCCTGCGGACCACCGGGCAGCACGATGGCGTCATACAGCGTCTGCTGCCGCTCGGCCAGCGTGCTGTCTGCCACCATGGGGATATTATGATAACTGACCACCGCGCGGGATTCCGCACAAGCCAGCGTTTCGACCTCAATCTGCAAGCGGCGCAAAATATCAATGGTGATAATCGCTTCCGCTTCTTCAAAACCGGGCGCCAACAACACCGCCACTTTTTTCATTCCCGACTCCTTTTGTGCAAGGTTGGTTGAATTCAGTGGCGTTATTGTTGATCAAAACAACGTTTCAAAATCTCCGTTGCGTCACAGACCGGCAGGCGTAACACAGCAAGAATAAAATCAGTGCGCTTCGCCCTGCGGGGTGAATTTCAGTTCAATCAAGGCAATCGCTTTTTGGATAGCGCGGCGCGTCACCGGATCGGCGGCTGCCGGATGGGTGGAAAAATCGATGCTTTTTAACTGGTTCGCCATTTTCTCACGCACTTCAACCGGCGCGATAACGTCTATAACATCGAGGATTTGTTTAATAACCAGTTGACAGGCTACGACATCAGAGACCAGTTCCTGGTCAGCAGAAAGATTTTGCGACATATGAAGCTCCTTTACTAAAGGGCGTCATAGTAGCGGGAAATATCAGGCAAGAGTAGTTTTGTCCCCTTTTGCCGTCGAATTGCGGGCATAAAAAAACCTGCTCACGGCAGGTTTTTTTATCATCAGAACATAGCGCCTGGCGGTACGTCTTTGAAAGTCTTGCAATAGGTTTCAAACATATGCTTGAGGATTTTACGCAGTTTCATTTGTTACTCCGGCGATGTGTTATGCAGGTGTTACGTCTCAATGCGCATATAATATGACCCACATCACAAAAAGCAAGTTCAATGTGATGGAAATCACGTTTCAAAAATCAAAAATGCAGTAACTTTGTTAAAAATCCAATTATAAATCCTGCGGTTAGCGCGCTAAAATATTTTTTAGCATCCTCAATTATTTTTGCAAATGGCAGCCCCACAATGCGTGAAAGCACCCTTTCGCGAAAGACAGGAGGTCTTTCTCCCGCTGCGCTACTGGTAGCCGGCGCTTTCTTTATGGAGTTTATCGACGGCACGGTGATCGCTACGGCGTTGCCGGATATGGCGAAAACCTTTGGCGTGGAAGCCGTCGCGCTCAATATAGGTATTAGTGCCTACTTAATAACGCTGGCCGTGCTGATCCCCGCCAGCGGCTGGATTGCCGATCGCTTTGGCGCGCGCAATGTCTTCTCGCTGGCGCTGGCTATTTTTACCCTCGCCTCGGTGCTTTGCGGGCTTTCAACCAGCGTTGATATGTTTGTCTCGATGCGGATTTTACAGGGTATCGGCGGTGCGTTAATGGTGCCGGTCGGCCGCCTTGCGGTGTTGCGCACCACACCGAAACATCAGCTCATTACCGCTATTGCCACGCTGACCTGGCCCGCGCTGGTCGCCCCCATTATTGGCCCACCGCTCGGCGGTTTTATTACCCACTACGCCAACTGGCGCTGGATCTTCTTTATTAATGTGCCGCTGGGCCTGCTGGCGATTGCGCTGGCGTTACGCATTATCCCCCCTATCCGCGAGGAGGAACGACGCCCCTTCGATTTGCCGGGTTTTATTGCCACGTCTGTGGCGATGATAAGCCTGGTGTACGCCATGGAGGCACTGGGTTCTGAACATCCGCAAGGCGCACTAACGTTAGGTTTGCTGGTGCTCGGCGCGATAACACTTGCTTTTACCTTGCGCCATTTCCAGCGCGCAACATGGCCAATGATCCGCCTCGACGCCATGAAAGTGCCAACATTTCGCGTGACCATGTACGGCGGTTCACTGTTTCGCGCCTCCATCAGTGCAGTTCCGTTTCTGTTGCCGCTGCTGTTTCAGGTCGGATTTGGCATGGATCCATTCCATGCCGGGTTGTTAGTGCTGGCAGTGTTTGCCGGGAATCTTTCCATCAAGCCGGCAACCACACCGCTTATCCGCTGGCTGGGTTTCAAAAAGCTGCTGTTAATCAATGGCGCGCTCAATGTGCTGGCGCTGTTAGCCTGCGCATTATTGACGTCACACACACCGGTGTGGCTGACATTTGTGATCCTTTATCTCGGCGGCGTATTCCGTTCGGTGCAGTTCACCGGCGTCAGCACTCTGGCGTTTGCCGATGTACCTTCGCCGCAAATGAGTTATGCCAACACCTTATTCAGCACGGCAACACAATTAGCGGTGGGTTTAGGTATTACGCTGGGCGCAATTGGTATTCGCATTGGTGAGCATATCAGTACGTGGTTGCACATAACCGCCGTTGAGGGGATCAGCTTTCGACTGGCGTTTGTATTTATTGCGCTGATTTGCCTGGTGGGCATGATTGATACGCTGCGGCTAACAAATGATGCGGGTAGCGCCGTATCACGTAAACAGGACACCTGAGGCAGGAAAGGGAAAAGAAAAATAGCCGCAACAAACGTTGCGGCTATTTATTATCAGGCGAGGACTTCGCGAACGAAGGCTTCAATCTCTTTATTCTGGCAGTTTTCAAAGAAGCACTTCTGGAAACGTTCACCAGAAACGGCGGTTTTCACCAGCTCACGGTCGATAGCACGCAGCGTATCGAGATAGTTCTCTTTTACCACCGCCGCTTTGACCTGGTTAAGAATACCCGCGTTGCGCACCTGCGGTTCTTTGCGCTCCGGCGGGTAACCCTCCCCTTTGCGGCCAGTAAAGGCTTTTTCAAAGATAAAGCGCACGTTCAGTTCCGCGCCCCAGCCAAAACCTTTCGCGAACGGGAGCGCCAGTGCGTTACCGTTGTTGATCTGCGCGAACAGGAAAGCATCCGCCGGATCGATACAGTAACCGCACACCACACCCGGGTGGATATTCAGTGACATCAGTGCGCCCTGGCCAGTGCCACAGCCGGTTACCACGAAATCCACTGCTTTGGCATTCAGCAAAATACTGGCCATAATACCAAGGTGGATATAGGTCAGATGGTGGTCGTTCTCATCGCTCATCCCGACGTTAAATACCGGGAAATCTTTCTCATCGGCAACCGTCTTCAGCTCTTTGAGGATGATGGCGTTTTTCGCCGCCTGGCTGTTTTCCATCATCAGTGCAATTTTCATTTTAGATCTCCTGTGACATGCTTCAGATAGCAAAGGTTGGGTAAACCTTACTACCTGGCAAACATACTTTCAAATTTAATGAAAAATGGTTTTAAAAATCAGAAGCAGGCTCACAGTTTTTGCTCTTCGTGCAATGTCGTCGCGATTAGTAGAGGCTGTTCGGCGGGTTATTCTGTCGATTGCCTGCAAATCAACGCGATAAGATGAGATCATGCCAAAATGAAACAGAGTGATTTCATGAAGAGAATAGTTGTAGCCGCCTCGCTGCTCCTGCTCGCGGGATGCACGATGACGAAACAAGCGGAAGTCAGTAGCGTGGATACCATCAGCGGTCTGGTACGCCTGAGCTATAACCAGTCGATGATGCAAACTGCAAAATACGACACCTATACCGCGCAGGGGACTGCTAATAAACAGTGCCAGCAGATGGGTTATGCCACCGCTGTACCTTACGGTCAGCCAGTGCAAACCTGCAGCCTGATTAGCGGATCGGTCTGTATGAATACGAAAGTGACCATTCAATACCAGTGCCGTGGCGTGGCGTTTACACAAACCAAACCGACCTGGTAAATTCTTAAGCCAGTATAATTCTACTGGCTTATTTTTTATTAAAAACAAAAACAATTCTCATTTATTTAATTAATTCCCGCCAATGCGTGTTATTCTCATTCTCTTCTTAAAACATTTATTTTTTATTTTACCTTTTGCAAATAATTAAATAACAAATTATAGTGAGCGCTCCTTTCGTCTGATAATTATATTTATGGAGCCGCGCCATGTTAAAAGCAGAGATGATCGAAAAATTAAATGAACAAATGAATCTGGAACTGTTTTCTTCCCTGCTTTATCAGCAGATGAGCGCCTGGTGCAGCTACCATAGTTTTGAAGGTGCGGCCGCGTTCCTGCGCCGCCATGCGCAGGAAGAGATGACGCATATGCAACGCCTGTTTGATTATCTGACTGACACCGGCAGCCTGCCACGTATCAATACCATTGAATCGCCGGTGGCTGATTATGCTTCGCTCGACGTTCTGTTCCGCGCAACGTACGAACATGAACAACTTATCACGCAGAAAATTAACGAACTGGCACATGTCGCGATGACCACTCAGGATTATCCAACATTTAATTTCCTCCAATGGTATGTGGCGGAACAACATGAAGAAGAAAAACTGTTTAAATCAGTGATTGATAAATTAACACTGGCAGGTAAAAGCGGCGAAGGTCTCTATTTTATCGATAAGGAACTGGCGACGCTGGACACACAAAACTAATATTACGGGCGGTAAAGAAGATTCTTTACCGCCTTTTTATTAATGCCTGCAGATTTTACTTTCGTGAGTCGAAAAACCCTCTTCCGCCGGAATAAACTTCCCGCGAGATGCCAGAAATACGACCAGTTCAGCCGCCGTCATTCCTTCCGCTGAGCAGGTATGAAAACGCGCCGCTTCGCCAAACCGATGAATAATTGCAGCCGTCAGACTCTCGTTTGAGTAGCGCTCGCCTGTTTCAATCATCATATTCATCACTTCATGGCCGTGAATGGATGTCATAGATCCTCCCCGAAAAAGATGCATTATAAACTCAACATTTCAAGCGAGTGTTGCGCTAAAACAGGTTTACATGCATCCGGCACAGCTTGTACAACGCCAGTCCTGCTTATTCACGGCATGGTAAAAGTAGCGATAATTTACCGTTTCCAGCGGGATGACGTTTGCGTAAAACAGATCGGTCAGCCAGTCGACGTTGGCAATAATCCACTCATCTTCCGGCAAGCCCTGAGCGAAGGTTTCATCATCCGGGTCAATGATCGAATAGATTGCCCACGTCCCCATATCCTTTTCCTGGCGCGACTCTGGCAATGTTATCTCTGCCCCTTGCCAGCTAATTACCCAGTGGCCGTGACAAAGCAGGTTTCCGCTGCGCGACCATCGTGCTGTAAAGGGATTAGTACCCGGCATTGCCAACCCTCAATATTTTTGAAAATTTATAATATTTTTTAAGTTACGCTCAATTGTTACGTAAAAACATCCTCCTGATGAAGTAGGCAAATCCGACAATTTCTCTGTGCAGGCGCCCTAAAAAACCATCGTAAAGAAATAAATACAGCATTTGTAACGGTTATTTGACGAAACCACTGAATTGCCTTACTCTGCGCCGCATCTTGAGCTAGCAGTGTGTTTTATTACAGAGGAAAGCGTGAAGAATCGAACACTGGGTAGTGTTTTTATCGTCGCCGGAACAACCATCGGCGCGGGAATGCTGGCAATGCCGCTGGCAGCGGCAGGTGTAGGTTTTGCGACCACTTTAGTTTTACTTTTCGCTTTATGGGCAGTGATGTGTTACACCGCCCTTCTTCTGCTGGAGGTTTATCAGCATGTTCCGGCAGATACTGGGCTTGGATCGCTGGCCCGGCGTTATCTGGGGAAATATGGCCAGTGGGTGACAGGCTTTAGCATGATGTTTTTGATGTATGCGCTGACGGCGGCATATATTAGCGGCGCAGGCGAATTGCTGGCAGCAAGCATCAGTTCGTGGCTTAACTTGTCGCTTTCGCCCATTACCGGGGTGTTGCTGTTCACTCTCGTTGCCGGTGGCGTAGTGTGCGCAGGAACCTCGCTGGTCGATCTGTTTAACCGTTTTCTGTTCAGCGCCAAGCTCTTGTTCCTGGTAGCGATGCTGGCGCTGCTAATGCCGCACATCTATAAGGCGAATTTGCTGACCATGCCGCTGGAAAAAGGTCTGGCGCTGTCTGCCATTCCGGTCATTTTTACCTCGTTTGGTTTTCACGGCAGCGTCCCAAGCATCGTCAGTTATATGGGCGGAAATATTCGTAAACTGCGCAGAGTGTTTATTACCGGCAGTGCCATCCCGCTGGTGGCCTATATTTTCTGGCAACTGGCAACGCTTGGCAGTATTGATTCTTCGACCTTTATCGGGCTGCTGGCCAGCCAGGCCGGGCTTAACGGTCTGTTGCAGGCATTACGCGAAGTGGTGGCGTCACCACACGTTGAGTTAGCGGTACATCTGTTTGCCGACCTGGCGCTTGCAACCTCTTTCCTTGGTGTATCGCTCGGTCTGTTTGACTACCTTGCCGATTTGTTCCAGCGTCGCAACACTGTCGCAGGGCGTTTACAGACAGGCGCTATCACTTTTCTGCCACCGCTGGCGTTCGCACTGTTTTATCCACGTGGCTTTGTAATGGCGTTGGGATATGCCGGTGTTGCACTTTCCGTGCTGGCGCTGTTATTGCCTTCAATGCTGGCATGGCAAAGCCGCAAGCATTATCCGCAAAGCGGTTATCGCGTACTCGGCGGCAAACCGACGCTGTGTCTGACTTTTGCCTGCGGCATCGCGATTATTGTTATTCAGTTCTCTATCGTCGCCGGGTTGTTGCCGGAAGTCGGTTAATCACCGCCATCAGGTGTGAGTGCTGGCATGTTCAATGTATACGCTCACACCGTTCTTCCCCTCGTTAATAGCTCAGCATCTTGTTCAATCCTAAAGACGTTTTTGCAGAACAGAAGATTGCCTTCACACAAGTACGGTGAAGCTTACTCGCACCAGCAGACGCACTAACCCGGTTACCGCTGCGAGAGAAACGCGGAATGAGTGTGGGAAATTCAGGACGTAAAAACGTTGAACAAACTTCGCGGCATGACCGCAAGATTGCTGTCATGCCGTCGCTGGAAGTCAGAAAAATATTACGAAGTGATATTATGAAACACGGAAAACAGACATAAAAAAACCGCCTTTAAGGGCGGTTTCACGACACTGCTTATCATTGATTTTATTCTTGATTTCCCATGGTACCCGGAGCGGGACTTGAACCCGCACAGCGCGAACGCCGAGGGATTTTAAATCCCTTGTGTCTACCGATTCCACCATCCGGGCTCGGGAAGGAAATTGGAGGCGCGTTCCGGAGTCGAACCGGACTAGACGGATTTGCAATCCGCTACATAACCGCTTTGCTAACGCGCCTGAATACTAAAGGTTTTTCAACCCACACCCGCTAATGTAGCCGGTGCGTTAAACTGGAGCGGGAAACGAGACTCGAACTCGCGACCCCGACCTTGGCAAGGTCGTGCTCTACCAACTGAGCTATTCCCGCATTATCAAGATTTGTTGTAATCTCTTGATTTTACAATCATCTGGCGAGCTACGCCGCCTTCCGATGCGTTGCATTCTACTTACCTGACGCACTGAGTCAACGATATTTTTCAAAACCCGGATCGTTTGCTGAAAATTGCGACGAAACGATCACGGTTCAAGCAGATCGCCACGCGCAGCGTTGAGGTATTGCAGCATTGACCACAGCGTCAGCACTGCGGCAACGAAAAACAGCGCAATGCCGGCATATTCAACCCAGATATTCGGACGCCAGAGGAGCCATACCAGGGCGACCATCTGCGACGTGGTTTTGACTTTACCAATCCACGAAACGGCCACACGACTGCGCTTACCCATTTCGGCCATCCATTCACGCAACGCAGAAATAATGATCTCACGCGCGATCATCGTTGCCGCAGGCAGCGTCACCCACCAGCTGTGATAGTGTTCTGCGACCAGCACCATCGCAATCGCGACCAGCACTTTGTCAGCAACAGGATCGAGGAAGGCACCAAAACGGGTGCTTTGATTCCAGCGACGCGCCAGAAAACCGTCAAACCAGTCGGTCACCGCAGCACAACAGAAAATCAGCGCACAAACAAACGGCGCCCACGGAAAAGGAAGATAAAACGCCAGCACGAAAAACGGGATCAGGATGACGCGAAATAGGGTGAGCAACGTAGGGATATTAAATCGCATAGTGGCGTTAACTGTCTGTTGTCCGTAAATATTCGCTCTATGGTGCTACAGAGCCCTTAATGTTTCAACGAGTAGTAGATCTTTTCTGCCAGTCCTTGCGAGATCCCCGGCACTTTTGAGATTTCATCAATACTTGCATTGAGTAAACCTTGTAACCCGCCCATATATTTTAACAACATCTGACGTCGCTTCGGCCCGACACCTTCAATGGTTTCCAGTGAACTGGTGTTTTTCACCTTCGCGCGTTTTTTGCGGTGTCCGCTGATCGCGTGATCGTGCGACTCATCGCGAATATGCTGGATAACGTGCAGCGCTGGTGAATCCGGCGGCAGGCTAAAGCCCTCGCCTTCAGGCTCAAAGAACAATGTTTCCAGACCAGCTTTGCGATCGGCCCCTTTCGCTACGCCCAGCAGCAAAGGTTTATTTTTATCCCACGCCACGTCCAGT
The DNA here is from genome assembly GCF_000300455.3 of Kosakonia sacchari SP1. Lineage (NCBI taxonomy): Bacteria > Pseudomonadati > Pseudomonadota > Gammaproteobacteria > Enterobacterales > Enterobacteriaceae > Kosakonia > Kosakonia sacchari. Next base: position 1,901,201 of record NZ_CP007215.2, on the reverse strand, counting down.
TCAGCAAAAACGGCTTTCGCCTGTCCTAACTGCCCTTTACCACCATCGATAAGGATCACATCAGGGATTTTGCTCTCTTCGATTGCTTTACCGTAGCGGCGACGCAGCACTTGATTCATCGCTGCGTAATCATCACCCGGCGTGATTCCACTGATGTTGTAGCGTCGATACTCCGCCCGCATCGGCCCATTGGCATCAAACACAACGCATGAGGCCACGGTTTGTTCACCCATCGTGTGGCTGATATCGAAACACTCCATGCGTTTCACTTCCGGCAACTCCAGCACGCTGGCCAGCGCAGCAAGCCGCTGATGAACCGTTGATTGCTGAGAAAGTTTGGTTGCCAGCGCCGTGGCGGCGTTGGTACGCGCCAGCTTAAGGTAACGCGCACGATCACCGCGCGGTTTGGTTTGCACATTCACCCGCCGGCCAGCGAGTTCGGACAGCGAGTCGCTCAGCAGCGTTTTATCGCTCAAGTTGAAATCGAGCAAAATTTCACCCGGCAAGGTACGCATCTGGCTACCCTGCAAGTAGAACTGACCAACAAAGGTTTCCACTACTTCGCCAAGCTCGGTGCCACCCGGCACTTTCGGGAAATAACTGCGACTGCCAAGCACTTTTCCCTGACGGATAAACAGCACATGCACGCAGGCCATTCCGGCATCAAAAGCCACGCCGATAACGTCCAAATCGTCGCCAGTATTAGAAACAAACTGTTTTTCCGTTACACGGCGCACGGCCTGAATCTGGTCGCGGACACGCGCCGCTTCTTCAAACTCCAGCGCCTGACTGGCTTTTTCCATGCGAGCGATAAGCTGAGTCAGTACCTGATCATCTTTACCGGCAAGAAAGAGGCGCACATAGTCAACCTGCTGCGCATACTCCTCTTCACTGACCAACCCGGCGACACATGGACCAAGGCAGCGGCCAATCTGGTATTGCAGGCAGGGGCGAGAACGGTTGCGATAGACACTGTTCTCGCACTGGCGAACAGGGAAAATTTTCTGCAGTAGCGCCAGCGTCTCGCGCACGGCATAACCGTTCGGGAAAGGCCCGAAGTACTCCCCTTTCGCATGCTTAGCGCCGCGATGCATGGAAAGACGAGGATGCGTATCGCCGCTAAGAAAAATAAACGGGTAGGATTTATCGTCACGCAGCAGCACGTTATACCGGGGCTGGTAGAGCTTGATGTAGTTATGCTCAAGCAACAGCGCTTCGGTTTCCGTGTGGGTAACGGTGACATCAATCTGTTGGATCTGTGCGACCAGCGCTTCCGTTTTGCGCGAGGCAAGGTTGCTGCGAAAATAGCTGGAAAGCCGCTTTTTCAGGTCTTTCGCTTTACCGACATAGATAACAGTTCCACCGGCATCATACATACGATAGACGCCGGGTTTACTGGTAACCGTTTTGAGAAATGCTTTCGAATCAAAAACTTCAGTCACTGACTTATTAACGTCTCCGCATTGCACAACCCATGGCGAATAGCGAGGTGCGTCAGTTCGACGTCGCCGTGAATGTTCAATTTGCTGAACATACGATAGCGGTAGCTATTCACCGTTTTTGGGCTCAGATGTAGCTGTTCTGAGATCTCATTGACCTTCTGGCCTTTGGTGATCATCAGCATAATCTGCAATTCACGTTCAGACAAACTGTCGAACGGCGAGTCCGTTTTTTCGGGTTCGATTTGGCTAAGCGCCATTTGCTGAGCAATGTCAGAAGCGATATAGCGCTGGCCAGACTGCACGGAGCGGATAGCGTTCACCATTTCCTGCGGCGCGGCGCCTTTGCTGAGATATCCTGCTGCGCCCGCCTGCATCACTTTCGCGGGCAGTGGGTTTTCAGTGTGGACAGTAAGCATAATCACTTTGGTATCAGCACTACCACGCGCGATTTTCCGCGTCGCTTCGAGGCCGCCGATACCGGGCATATTCATATCCATCAGAACGACATCAACCGTATTGGCCCGACACCATTTAATAGCATCTTCCCCACAGTTGACCTCGCCGATAACTTTTATGCCCTTAATGTCTTCAAGAATGCGTCGTATCCCTGCGCGCACCAGTTCATGGTCATCAACAAGTAGTACGTTGATCAATGGAGTATCTCCGGAATAGGGATAACGCGACAAAAGTCTAATTCAACGTATATTAACTTTTTTTCATCTAACAGTGAAAGGTTAAAAAACCAGTAACTTTCGATTTTGTTCGCGTTTTTGGAAATTAAGTTGTACAGAGTGCGGAAACTTTCGCGAGCTTTTCAAGCGCAGCGCTAAAAAAGTTTTAGCGCCGTTTTTCAAAAAGTTACTAAAAATTGTGTTTGCAGATATGACTATTAGCACGCTTCGCATGTAACAACAATTAACTGCCTCTAAACCTTGCTTAAACATATATTCTTCGATAATTAAAAACAGCACGGCTTATTACCGTCAGGTTTAATTTAATAAACTGAAAAGAATGATCAAAAAACAACCACTGATTTCTTTTGCCAGCATTATGGTATACTCCGCCGCTTTGACAGTGTTCGTCGCGCAGATGCGCGACACCGTAACGAGGAAAATAAATTGAGCACACCTGATTTTTCCACTGCTGATAATGCAAAGGAACTGGCGCTGGAAGTCTCCTGCCTGAAATCAATGATTACGCTGATGCTGCAAGCCATGGGCCAAGCAGACGCCGGACGCGTTATCCTTAAAATGGAAAAGCAAATCGAACAAATGGAAGATGAAGCTCAGGCGGCGGTATTTTCCGGTACTGTTAAGCAAATTAAACAAGCCTATCGCCAGTAAATAATAACCGGCTGCCAAAATAACTTTGTCAGCTGGCTATCTTTGCCGGGCAAAACATAAGGGATAATTAAATCATCCCTGTTGCCGCTGCGTAGCATGCGATCTGTGTTTTGTTCGGCGCATTAAATTTCTTCTGCATATTTTTTTGATGAAAATTAACGGTGTTTTCGGAGATGGATAAAATCATCGCGATCTCTGCAGATGTTTTACCTTCCGCCGTCCACTTGAGAATTTCACGTTCACGCTTACTGAATTTCATTTCAGGCGCCAGCACCATCTGATCTTCCAGACGCGTTAATGCCAGCAGGCTTAACTGCACCAGCGTCTGCAGACGCAATTCAATTTCATCATCCGACATCATTTTGCCAAACAGGCTGGTGCGCGACACGGACAAAAATCCCATCGCATGATTGGGCAACATCAGGCACTGCGAAATACCTTTGCGCAATCCGTGATCCCGCGCGGCATCCCACAATACCGTGGCATCGCGAAAGAGTTTGTCATTCCAGGGAAGATGTCCCTGAATGAAGTTTTCAGCCTTCAGCACCGGGTCAATAGCAAAATAGTTCTCTGCCTGATAATGCTGCATCCACGCTTGTGGATAAGAGCTTTCAACGCTCAACTTCGGCCGGGTAAAAGGCACCGGGTGGCGAACGCAAAGCGAAAAATAATCAAATTCCAGCAGCTGTGTCTGCCGCTGTAATTCGGAATAAACATCCTGAGATGTTGTCATCTCCTGGAACCGCGACATCATGTCACGACGCCAGGTAAAGAATTCTGTATCCTGCATACCGACCGGTAATACCCCTGGTTTTAATAATCATTATTTTGTATACAATAAGCTAACACATAAAACTTAATTATAAATATAAAATATCGATACATTTGGAAATAAGTTGCGTTTAACGCCAGCGTTAACGGCATCTTCAGGAAGGAATAACTGGCTGGCGTTTCAGCCGCACGGCAGAAAGTCGGGAAATATCCCTGCAAAATCTGTATGTAATAAAAGCAGTGAATCTTAACTTAAGTAAAATTAACGCGATTCAGCCAATTTGTGCGCTGAACCGCGTAAGCATTACTGCATGAGGAATTTTTCCAGAAACTGGCGCGTACGCGGTTGTTGCGGGTCAGCAAACAACGCTTTCGCTGGTCCTTGTTCTACAATACGCCCCTGATCCATAAATATTGCCCTGTCCGCCACGTCACGTGCAAAACTCATCTCATGCGTGACAATCACCATCGTGCGCTTTTCCTGCGCCAGCTGGCGAATGGCATTAAGCACTTCGCCCACCAGTTCAGGATCGAGTGCGGATGTCGGCTCGTCAAAAAGGATCACATCCGGGCGCATCGCCAGCGCGCGGGCTATCGCCACTCGCTGCTGCTGCCCGCCCGACAAGCGCCGCGGGTAGTTATTCTCTTTGCCACTCAGCCCCACTTTTACCAGTAGTTCACGCGCCCGTGCGGCAGCCTCGTCCTTTGGTTCACCTTTCACGATAACCGGCCCTTCAATAATGTTTTCCAGCACGGTCCGGTGCGGGAACAGATTGAAGTTCTGAAAAACAAAACCAACATGCTGGCGTAACTGGCGGATAGCGCTTTTCTGCTGACTCAGAGAACGCGCGGTATCAATGGTAATATCACCCACGCGGATTGTACCGTTCTCTGGCTGTTCAAGCAGGTTAATGCTGCGCAACAAGGTAGTTTTACCGGAGCCGCTCGGGCCAATAATCGCCACCACTTCGCCCTGCTGCACCTCAAGATCGATACCGTGCAACACTGTCTGGCCGTGGAAGTTTTTCACCAGATTTTTCACGTCGATAGCACTCATTTCGGATCACGCTCCTGACGATTAAGCTGGTTTTCGAAATAGTTTTGCAGCGAAGAAAGTACAGTAGCCATTACCCAGTAAATGAGCGATGCCGCAAGGTACATGGTGAACACTTCCAGCGTACGGGAGGTGATTAACTGCGCCTGACGGAACAGCTCCGGCACCTGGATAGTTGCCGCCAGTGACGTATCTTTCACCAGGCTAATAAAACTGTTGCTCAGCGGCGGTAATGCGACACGCGCGGCTTGCGGGAGAATCGCGCGACGCAGCGTCTGCCACGGCGTCATGCCAATACTGGCCGCCGCTTCCCACTGCCCTTTATCAATAGACGAAATCGCCGCGCGCAGCGTCTCCGCCGCGTAGGCCGCTGTATTAAGTGACAGACCGATCATCGCCGACGGAATAGGATCCAGCTCAATCCCAAACTGCGGCAGACCGTAATAGATCATAAACAACTGGGCGATAAGCGGCGTACCGCGAAAAATAGAGATGTAAAAACGCGCCAGCCAGCGCACAGGTAAGAGCGGCGACATGCGCATCAGCGCCAGCAGAAAGCCCAACAGTAAGCCAAAAAACATCCCGCCAATACTGAGTTGCAGTGTAAATACCGCGCCCTTTAACAGGTAAGGCGCGGAGTCGATAACCAGTTGTAGACTCTCTTGCATTATTTTTGCTCTGTCTGGGAATTAAATATGGGGGTGATAGGCAAACAGCGCCGGTGCGCCACCTGTATGGATAAACAAAATTGGCCCGTTATCTTTAAAGCGATTCTGCTCAATGCCATCCAGTAAGCCGGCCATCGCTTTGCCGGTATAAACCGGATCGAGCAAAATGCCTTCCAGACGGGCCAGCAATTTCACCGCGTCCATTCCTTCATCATTCGGTGTGCCGTAGCCTGGCGCGAAGTAATCATCCCACAACAGAATATCGGCGTTGGCCTGCAATTCGAGTTCCCGCGCGATAGCCTGTTGCAGCGTCACCACTTTCGGTTTTTGATCCGCAACGCTACGTGAAACCGTCACTCCAATCAGTTCCACATCGGGCATCAGTTGCTCAAGCCCGACCGCCAGCCCGGCGTGCGTACCGGCACTGCCGGAAGCGACCACAACCGACGAAAGGCCAACTGCGCCTTCGCATTGCCGGGCGATCTCCAGCGCGCTTTCCACATACCCCATTGCGCCCAGCGCGTTTGAACCACCCACCGGGATCACATAAGGGCGAAAACCCTGCGCTTCTATGCGCGTCGCCAGTTCCTCCAGTTGCGCAGTGGGATCCGTCAACGCGTCGCACATTTCGATCTGCGCGTTGAACAGATCCAGTAGCAAACGGTTGCCGTTGGTCAGGTAGTTTTCTGCCGTGGTGCCAATCGGATTTTCCAGTAGCGCCACGCAGTGCAGGCCTAATTTCGCCGCTACCGCCGCCGTCTGACGCACGTGATTGGACTGGATCGCCCCTGCGGTAATCAGCGTATCAGCGCCCTCGCGCAGCGCATCCGCCGCCAGAAACTCGAGTTTACGCAGCTTATTGCCGCCCATCGCCACCGGCGTGACATCATCGCGTTTAATAAAAATTTCGCGTCCCAGGTAATCGGAAAGCCGCGGCAAATACTCCAGTGGCGTGGGCGCGCCAATTAATTCGAGGCGCGGAAAGCGGGTCACATTGTGCAAGGACATAAAACCTCCGAAGACCGGGTAACGTTAGCAACTGCTTTTTATTATGCACACTAAAGTCGATGAAATAAAAAAGGCGCTTGATTAAGCGCCTTTTTTTAGCGGGTAACGATTACTTCGTCACATCCGCTCCAAACCATTTTTCCGACAGCGTTTTCATGGTGCCGTCTTTTTGCATCTCGGCAATAGCTGCGTCGATAGCTTTCAGCAAATCGTCATTACCTTTACGCAGCGCAACGCCGGATTCCTGACGCGAGAAAGCATCCCCCGCTACCGCCAGCGTATCTTTGGTTTTCTTCACCAGATCCAGCGCGGCCAGACGATCGACCAGGATAGCGTCAATACGGCCAACGCGTAAATCCTGATATTTAGTCGGGTCATCATCATAGGTGCGAATATCAACGCCCTGCACGTTCTTACGCAGCCACTCTTCATAGTTAGTGCCAAGGCCCACGCCCACTTTCTTGCCTTTCAGATCCGCTGCGGATTTGATCCCCGCTTCGTTTCCTTTTTTCACCAGCGCCTGGATACCGGAAACGGTATAAGGCGTTGAGAAATCATACTTTTTCTTACGCTCATCGGAGATGGTGACCTGGTTAATCACCACGTCGATGCGTTTAGAATCCAGCGATGCCAGCATGCCGTCCCATTTGGTGGGTTTCAGGGATGCTTTTACGCCAAGATGCTGCGCCAACGCTTCGGCGAACTCTACTTCAAAACCAGTAAGCTTGCCATCGTCGCCCTGGAAACTAAACGGCGGATACGTGCCTTCCAGACCCACCAACAGCGTGCCACGCTCTTTGACTTTATTGAGCAGGTTTTCCGCCGCGAATGTTTTCACGCTCATCCCTGCTACCAGCGCGACGGCCATCACACCCATCAGCGCCTGACGTCCCAAAAGTGCTAGTTTCATAGTTACCCCGATAAAGAAATTGGCTGTAGTGTAAGGTGCCTGACGCTAAGTACAAGCACAACTCGGCTACATCTTATTCCTTTTTAATATAAATCAGATGTTGCACCTACAGCGATTTTTTGCACGGACGCAAAACGCATCTGGGTTTTAAACTGCGCATATTTGCGCAAAGCAATCCGATAATTATTGGTGCTGGTCGCCGGTAACCACGGTTCCAGATTTTCGTCGAGGAACCCTTCTTCAAGCAGTTGTCGGGAAATATTGAGTTCAGTGAGATGGTTGCCAAGGCGGCGCAAACGCACGACATACTCGCGCACCGTACCGTGGCTCATTTCGGTTTGTTCGAAAAGATATTGTTTAAAACCGATGATATCGAAGAAATCGCTCTGCTCTTTGCAGTGCAGATCGCCGCAAAAACGACAGAGTGCGACCCACTCTTTCTGCTCTTGTTGCCAGGCCGCTTCATCCAACAGCATATCCAGACGCGAAATCGCGATTTTATTCACGATTTCGCCCCGGCGTACCAGTGTGATGCGATCAAGCAGCTTGTGGCAGTGTGCGCAATGCGTCTGGCTGTGTTTAAAGTCTTTAAGGTAGCGGCTTAGAGGCCGTCTTTTAGGTTGCTGCACCGTCATGATAACTCCTGGTTGTCAATGCGTTGTACGGCATTTACCAGGAGTGATGCAGAATCACCGACCTATAACTTACCCAGCTTGGTACGTAAGCGTTTAATAGCCTGGCTATGGAGCTGGCTGACTCGCGATTCCCCGACTTCCAGAACGGCACCAATCTCTTTCAGATTGAGTTCTTCCTGGTAGTACAGTGTCAGGACAAGTTGTTCACGTTCCGGCAGCGACTCAATCGCTTCCATGACCCGGTGACGTAAATTACTTTCCATTAACTGGAATAACGGGTTTTCCTGTTGATGATCGTCGGTGACCAGCTCGATACTGTCGCCATGCTCTTCCCGCCATTCATCATAGGAAAAAAGCTGGCTGTTATTGGTATCGAGCAGCATCTGACGGTATTCCTCTACAGGAATTCCAAGACGCTGCGACACTTCTGTTTCCGTCGCGTTACGTCCCAGTTCTTGCTCAAGTTGCCCCATTGCCTGCGCCACTTCGCGGGCATTACGCCGAACGCTGCGCGGCACCCAATCGCGGCTGCGCAATTCGTCCAGCATCGCCCCACGAATACGCTGTACTGCGTAAGTGGTAAATGCCGTTCCTTGCAGAGCGTCATATCGGTCTACTGCATTCAGTAAACCGATACCGCCCGCCTGTAGCAGGTCGTCCAGTTCCACACTCGCCGGCAAACGCACCTGCAGGCGCAATGCTTCGTGACGCACAAGAGGTACATAACGCTGCCACAGCGAGTGTTTATCCATTACACCTTCAGCGGTATAGAGTGAATTCACGATAAACAGCCCTGCGTTAATTGAGTTATCGGCACGATTATCCGATTCTGGAGTGGTTTTAATCGGATGAATAGTGGGTGAAATGGGGGTTATTTGACTTTATTGAACCGTTCTCCCGGCCGGCAATGCATATAACACCAGCTCAAAAGCCAGCGCCGGATGATGCCCGCGCAAATAAAAACGATAATTATCCGACAGTTCACGAATGTATTGCGGGATCGTCAGCAAATCTTCCGGCTTGTGATACAAGCTAATAGTCAGAACAGGCAAAGATGCACGAATGGTATGTTGCGCACCTTTTAGCGCTTCCAGTTCCGCCCCCTCAATATCCATTTTAATAAATGTAGCGTAATTCGTGCCTTCGAGGGCATTATCGATGCTGACCACATCAATGGAGGTGTTACCTTCCCCTTCGCTTAAACGAGACGAGGTATCCATTCCGGAATCAAAGCGTAATGTTGTATTTTCCGACCAGACACCTTTATTGATGGCTTTCAGTTCAACATCGCCAATATCGGCACGCTGTAATAAGGCGAAATTTTTCGCTTCCGGTTCAAAAGCAAGGATTTTTGCCGGTTTCTTCACGCCCTGCTTCTGTGCCGCTTTCAGGAACGCAACCACGCTGTCACCGTCGTAAGCGCCGCAATCGACATACACTTCGTTATCCTGTAAACGCACCAGGTCTTCTGCCAGATAGTGGTTAGGATCGAAATATTTACCGTAGTACAAGCTGCGCGCACAAATACGTTGATTAATAAACGCAACCAGCGTTTCTTTTGAGCGTTCATCGCCTAAAGAGTTATAAAACTCCGTCAAAACGGCTTCATTTTCCTGGCAAAATTCGGCGGTATAAAGCGTGTCCGTATTTACACCAATAAAAGAGTGGTCGAAGATCAATATGCTTTCGGCGTTGTTTGCGAGCATCGCTTCTAATTCAGCGCTCACATACTGGATAGCCAGAATGTAATTATAGGTGCCGTCTTGTCGGGTTAGCTGGTCTAAATTGATGATATCGTAACCGTAAAAGGTTGAACCTTCGGTAAAATATTTTTCATTGACCGCGACATAATCCACTTTCACATTCTGGCTGGTCAAAAATTCCCACGTTTTTTGCCCTAAATAACCGGCACCGCATAATACCAACGGACGACCATTCTTCTGCATTTCGTCGATCGTATCGAGAAAATGGTTTCTGGACTCGCTAATTTTTTCAAGAATAGACATATCTACCTCAGAGACTCATTCAGTACACAATAAGTGGCAATCACAGTATGATTTTTTGTTGCGCTAATGCGCTTTTGTTGGCGCTTTCAAGGAAAGCTAATCCTTTTAAAGCCACCTGCGAGTCAATAGCATAACTATTCGCTTCGCCGCGTAATGCTGCTGCGATATCACAGTAATAGTTCGCAAAGGCCTCAATAAACCCGGCGGGATGGCCTGCTTTAAAGCGGCAGTACCGCTCCTGGTTCGCCACCGTGTTGTCACTCGCCGTGCGGTCAATAATGCTGACGTTGCCGTGAATATCCGCAATACGTAGATACTCGGGCTCCATTTGCAGCCATTCCGCGCTGCCTTCTGTGCCATACACCCTGATCCGCAAACCATTGCGATAACCCAGCGCCGCCTTGCCATACCAGTAGTTGCACACCACATCATCGCTATAACGTGAAACGATATTCACCGTGTCCACCACGCCCGGCACACGAGCGAAGGTACTGTTAACGGCATAGACATCCAGCGCATGTTTCTCAGTGAGGAACTCCACCAGTTGATGGACATGTACGCCAAGATCCAGCGATACCGTCGGGATCGCGTTATCCGTACGCCGCCAGGTTTGCGGTAGCGCGACGCTGCCGTCGCTGCGACAACGGCTGAAACCCTCTTGCGGCATTTCGACCATCACATGCTGAATCCGACCCAGCGCGCCGCTTTGCAAGCGCTGGCGTAATTCGCGCACCATCGGGTAGCCGGTATAGTTGAACGTCACGTAGAGCTGGCTATTCACCTCGTCGACGCGCTGCTGAATATCTTCAGCATCTTTGACGCTCGCCACTAAGGCTTTTTCGCAAATGATCGGCAGCGGATATTCCAGACATGCCATCAGAATTTCGCGGTGCGCGGGCGTAGGCGTTAGCACCACCACCGCATCAAGATGCGCGTGTTCTTTCTCAAGCAGCGTCAACGCATCCTGGTAAATCTTGCTCTCATCAAGCCCCCAGGCCATGCCGGTTTGCCGATTAAGGGCGTCATCCCGGCTGAAACAGCCGGCAGATAACTGGAAATGTCCATCCATCTGGCTGGCGATTTTATGGGTCATACCGATGGCGGAATTCAGGCCGCCGCCGATAAATGCCAGGGATAAGGGCTTAGCCATAATCCGGTCCTTACGTCGTTTTAAAAGAAAAATAGTTTTTAAGCTGCGGCGTCAGACGCGCCAGTTCGGCAACATCATCAAATTCAGCAAACACCAACCCAGCCCTGTCACGCGGCGCGGGTTCCAGCCGATCGCCAGGCAATTTCAGCGGAATAGTTTCGATAATGCGTGCCGCCAGCGGCGCGAAAAGGTAGCCGGTAAAATGGGTATCGACGTCGCTGGAAATAGTGTGCCGTGCAATGGCACGAAGGTGCGCAGGTCGCCGCGCTAAAAATGCGGTAGCGTGCTGACAACCGAGGAACGGGGCGACAAACTCGCTGGAATAATCAACGCCGGTTGAAAGCTCAATTAAACGGGAATAGAGATCGCCCGGGCAGCGCCGGGTAAGTTCGATAAGCCAAAAATCGTTGTCATTGGCAATAAACTGGGTATGCAGCAAACCGTCGACCAGTTGAAGCTGGCGCACCAGGGTTTGCATACATTCGCTGACGCGATCACGCATGCTTTCGGTCAGGGAAAGACTCAAGCTGCTGCTGTTGACCTGCCAGGGATAAACGGTGCAGAACTCATCGACAAAAAATTCGCAGACAATCTCCCCACCGCGGATAAACGCGGAGTGGCTGTAGAGCGCGCCCTGGCAAAAGGTTTCAATCACGCACTCGCCGTTTTGCGAAGCGCTACGGGCTTTTGCCACCGCATCGTCAAGTTCTGCGGCCTGCTGCACCAGGGTAATCCCGATGCCGCTATAAGCATCAATCGGTTTTACCAGCAACGGAAACGGGAGATGACGCGCTTCTTCAGCACCTCTTACCGCACGCGGGATCGGATACCCCTGCTGCTCTGCCCAGACGCGGAAGCGATCTTTCAGAAAAAGCGTGTCGCTGACATCAGGCGTGTCGAAACCGGGCAGGCCCAGTTCGGCGGCAACGCGGCTCCCCGTCAGGTACGAGACATCGGTAACGCCAGGCGTAATGGCCGCAATTTTGTATTCACGTGCGATCGCTAACACCGCATCGCAATCAGCATAATTTTGGACTTTGGCAATATCAGCAGATTTCATTCCTGCATCGTGCGGCTTACCGCTGCACACCAGCGTGGTAAAGCCCGCCGTTTTGATCGCCCGTTGTAAAGGCAATGAGGCAAATCCCGCATCGAGGATCATCGCCGTACGCGTGGCTGTCATGCACCCTCCAGCGAAATAACTGCCGCAGCGGGTGTTGCGGTTGCGGCGACACCACGAATGATGTCAGTAATACGCTGTTGATCTTCGCGCGCCAGCCCCGGATAAATCGGCAAGCACAGCACTTTGTCAGCGATAACATTCGCGCACGGCAAGTTCTCTTTCTGCGAGGAAGCAAGCCCGCGATACATACTGAAGGAGCTAATCAGCGGGTAGAAATAGCGCCGCGTTAAAATACCGGCATTTTTCAGCACGTCATAAAGCGAGTCGCGATCGATACCGAACTCCGGCTCAATCAAAACCGGGAAGTAGGCATGGTTCCATGTCACATCAGCAGGTACATCCAGCAGACGAACGCCGTCGATTCCCTGCAGTAATTCCACATAATGCTGGTAAAGCGCCTGGCGATCGGCCAGCGCCTGATCGATATGTTTAAGCTGCAACAAGCCGAACGCCGCTTCAACTTCGTTCATTTTGGCATTGATACCAGGGGCGACAACGCGCGTTTCCCCGGCAAAACCGAAGTTTTTCAAATAATCAATGCGCTGCTTGGTACGCGCATCGTGGCAAATAATCGCGCCGCCTTCGAAGGTGTTAAACACTTTCGTTGCGTGGAAGCTCAGCACTGACAAATCCCCGTGATTCAAAATACTGACGCCGTTTTTCTTCACGCCAAACGCGTGCGCCGCGTCATAGATCACTTTCAGGCCGTAGATATCCGCGACTTGCTGGATTTTGTCCACATCGCAGGGAATGCCGTAGCAGTGAACCGGCATAATCGCCGTGGTCTGCGGGGTGATCAGCTCTTCGACACGCTCAGGATTGATATTGTAAGTTTGCGGATCGATGTCGGCGAAAACCGGCGTCAGGCCATTCCATAAGAGGGTATGGGAGGTGGCAACAAAGGAGTAAGGCGTGGTGATGACCTCGCCGGTGACGCGGAGCGCCTGCAGTGCGGTGAGCAGCGCCAGCGTACCGTTGGCGAATAAGCAGACATATTTCACGCCCAGGTAACTTGCCAGCGCCTCTTCAAGTTCCTGATGGAAAACACCACCGTTCGTGAGGATCCGGTTGTTCCAGATCTTCTCAAGGTAAGGAATAAACTCTTCCAGCGGTGGCAAAAGAGGGCTGGTTACAAAGATATTATTGTCCATAGACAAACCTGCGCGCGTAGGAATTATCTGTTCATCATAACGACGCGCCTGGCGAGCTATCGGTGAAACAGGGGGCATTTTGTTGCGCTTTTCCCCTCAGTGCTAAAGGTAAACTGGCAGGGTCTGCGCAGGCGGTGGAAAAGGGCTGGGCTTGCGTAATCAGCTATTCAGCGAAAAACCCGGTAATGTCACACCACCGGGTTTCATCGCCGCAAAATTACGCATTATTTCAGCATGGCGAGCAGCGCTTGTTGGCGCGGTTCGTCAAAGAGATAGCGATCTTTAAACAGAGGGTTGATTTGCTCTTGATTCTCGCAGGCGGCGTTGCCTTGAGTAGCGAATTCTTCGATGGCCTGCGTCCACAGTGCCATTTTAGGTTTCAGTTTCGTCGCGAAGTCATATTCGCTGAAACAAGGGAAATCGCTGCAAATAACGGTGATATTTCGTGCGGCATACTGCAACACGGCATAACTATCCGCAAACCGATGCTCATGATTATTATCGCGGAACAAAATCACTGCATCCGGGCTCAGCGTATCCAGCGTCTCAACCGAGACAGGATTAGCATGGTATCTGAAGGTGCCCTTCACCAGCGGGTACCAGTTGGCTGGGCACTCGCCAAAAATATACCAGTCAACAATGTGATGCGTTTTTTCGATCAACTGCCAGATGAAATCCCGCTCTTTGCCGGTGAGAGAAAAAACAGGGCATAACACGCGGCGTGGAGCATTCACCGCAACGGCTTTATCCTGTGAAAACCATGCCGGCGGGAGATAATCAGGGATTCGCAGAACGTCCAGCCCCTTACTCCGTCCCCATTTTTCCAGCGCGGAATTTAATACCAGCCAGCGATCAAACGGCAGATGTTGGCTATTCTGGCGTGCAATCAGCGGCTCCGCATTTTCATCGAAAAGACAATACACAACCTTCCCCGTCAGCGCGCGAAACTGCGTCACGGTGCTGATATCACTTTCACTAAACTGAGCATCCAAAATGGTGATGGCGGGACGCATTCTGAGTAGCGCCGGTAGCGCAGGCAAAGCATCGTTGATAATGAGTGCGATCTCGCCGGCTTCCTGCATCAGGCGGAAATAGTCCGTTAAGCGCTTCGTATAAACCGTCTGCGAACGTAATACCAGCAATACCACCGGCGTTTGTGTCGGGCTTACACATAAGCGGTGTTGTGTAACGCTGGCGTCCAGCGTAAAGAGTGGCGAACTCAACGATAAAGACTTGCTATACGCGGGATCGCCTGCAAATACCCCGGTGAAATCCCCCATCAACGCGGTCATTTGCGATAACAGGGATTGCTGATACTCGCTCTCCATAAAGCGATAATTATCCGTGGCAATGATGCTATACGGCGACCAGACAGAAACGTAGCCCATTTTTTGCACAGCAAGGCAAAACGCGGCTGAACTCACTTCTAGCGACGTGTATTTTTCATCCAGCCCGCCGGCCTGCGTGAAACATTCTCTTTTGATAAGCAGACACAGGCTATTAAGCACGGAATAGTTTTGTTCACACTGATAACGTGCCTGATAGCCGAAAGATTGCCAGTCTTCTCCGGCACCGACATTCGCAATGCCGTTATCCGCGCCAACAATCATTCCTGCGCTGATAAGCTTTTTATCAAAGCTAATGATCTTCGGCCCGCTACACGCCACTTCCGGGCGCACCATCGGATTGAGTAAGGTGTTTAACCAGCTTTTTAAGACGAAAACCGATCTTACGTCTAATAACAACAAAGACGCGCCCGCAGCGTGTGACGCAGCAATATTTATCGCCTGCACCTCACTGCAGTTATTCAGCTCAAGCACCTGAACCTTGCCGGGTAACAGTTTTTCAACTTCCCGCGCGGTCTGCAAAACAATTTGGTCGGTGGTATTTATCACGGGGATAATAATGTCGAAATCATGCCAGTCGGTGTTATCCACCAGCGACGCGATACAGCGCGTCATTAAATTAGCATCATGATTATGGGTTAAGATAATACTCACCCGCCCTATATTATTCAGGGGGTAATGGATCCGCCACGCGATACCGTCGCTATACTCCACATGATCTACTGGCAAATGACGCTGCGCGGCGAACGTCCCGACGATGCCGCCTTCAGTCTCAATGCTTGCAGGAGTGAGCATATTCTCGTCAACAATATTGACGATATCCGCATAATGACCAATAGCGGCGATATCATAACGAGCAATCAATTTTGTGATGAGATCGAATTCAAAAGCCGCCCCTGCGTTATTATCCCAGCCACCGCATTCCAGCCATGCCGACGCGCGAAAGAAAACCCGTTGTAAATAACGGGACGGCGCGCTGAAAAAGAGATCGAGATTAAATTCTGGCTTGAAAAAATGCGTTACTGAATTCGCATGCTTAACGGCTTCATCAGCATAAATAGCCTGCGCACCGGAGCACTCTTGCAGTGTCAGTGCTAACCGATACACGCTGTCTTGCGTGTAAGTCACACCGGCAGGAACCACCTGTAACCAGTCGGCAGCAGCGGTCTGGACCAGGTTTGCAAGATTGTGCTGGTAATGCTGAAAATCGACAACCGAGAGGGAGTTATCCGTTGCGTCGTGATGAACACCATCCTGCACGAGAAGGATGCGGGCATTCGGCAAATTGCCTAATTGTCCACGTAAAGAATCCACGGTGATATTAACAGCGGCGCTGTCGCCGTGCGGATTGAGAATAACGAACAGCAACGCCAGTGAAGAGCGCGTATCAATGCATTTTTCCGCCACGCTATTTTCAAGCCACCCCTGAAACGTATTGCGGTAATGTTGTTGTGCTTTTTCTTGCGCTTTACGTTGTGTTTTTTCTATGAAGTCCCTGAATTGCACCAGCGATCGTTCGCGTCTCAACAATAATTGCTCGCGCGATTTATACAGGTTTTCGCGTGCGTGTTCGATAGCTTCCGGGGTATTCACCAGCGTATAACCTGCATTGCCGTTTTCACGTATCGTTTTTTCACTTAATGCATAGCTTTCGTAACCTGGCGCGATTAACCCAACGACCGGGCAACCACATAAGTTAGCCAGCAGACAGGTCCCGGAAGATTCATAGGTATATAACACGCGTCCGCGCTTGAGAACTTTTGCCAGTTCTTCGAGCGGCAGTGGATTTTGCATACTCAGTACCGTCAGATTTTTCGGCAATTTGTCATATTCAATAACGCTGGCGGGTAAGCGGTTAATATAAAGTAAGTCCAGATCCTTATGCGGATTATCATCCTGGAACAGCTCGAGATCGTAATTCTCAATATTTAACAGCGCCGGTTGATACTCTTTTTCAGCAAACTCCACGCGATACCAGAAAAATAGATCATCAGGCGAAAAGTCGAGGCGATTGCCATTCATCACCCCTTCTCTGTTGAGCATATAGCGCGCCACTACCGGCGCACGCAGCGGGTTGCCACTCGTTACTTCCGGGTAGACTGCAATCCACGGTTCGCCTGACTTCTGTAATTGCGCGTAATCATTTTCCGTAAGACGCGGCGTATTCCATTTTGGATTAACCGTCCCGCCCACAATCCACGCTTTGCCGCCCGAGTTGTTTATGGTCTGGCAAAAAAAATGCAGCACTTGTATCCCGGCAGACGCCTCCGAGTAATCGGGTGCCACAATCAGATAGGGGTACTGGGCGAGATTATTCATCGATATTCCTTGAACGTTTGCCAGGCCCGCCGGCCTGGCAGAGAAAATTATGCTTTCGGTAACCAGCCCTGCTGCCAGTCATCCAAACCTGCGCCGCGCAAATACCAGTTATTCAGCACCGCTTCACGCAGCGCATCGCCCTGGCGATGACGTAAATCGGCATCATTGATATAGGCCTGAACCGCGTTCATCCAGTCTTTGAAGCGGTTTTCCACCAGCGTAACCGGCAGATCGCAACGGTAAGGCACAATGTCGGTGGCGATGATCGGCACACCGCAGGTGCCGATCTCCAGCAGACGCAGGTTGCTCTTACATTCGTTGAATTGATTAATTTCCAGCGGCACCAGCGCGAGGTCGAGATTGAGGCTGGCCAGTTTTTCCGGGTACATTTCAAACGGCACGCCGGGGTGGAATTCACAGCGGACATTGCGCGGCTTCATGCCCATAAAGACCCATTCAACCTTCCCTTCCAGTTCTTTAATCAGCGGCAATAAGATCTCCAGATCGCCGGTATGAGAACTGCCGCCAGCCCAACCAACACGCACTTTTTTGCCCGTGCCACGTTCGCTACACAGATGTTCCCACTGGTTGGGCGCAAGGCGGTTTTGCGCAATGCGGATGTCGCTGTGGAAACGGCTGTAGGCGTCCGCCAGCGGCGCGGTGGAGACCACCAGCCAGTCGGCGCTGTCGACAACTTTGCGAAAGTTCTTCACCATTTGCTGCGGGAAGTGCTGACGGGAGCCATTTTTGATCGGCACATTGAGCAGGTAGTCATCATATTCGAGCACGATTTTGGCATTACTGGTGCTGCGTAACTGCTGAATAATCTGTGGGAAACGGCTGCCGGTAATCAGCTCCAGCAAAATGACATCCGGCTGCTGCTGCGCGGCTTCCATCACACCAGGAATGGAGTTGGTCAGGCCACCTTCAATCATTAAATGGCGCTCCAGCGCTTTGAAGGGTTGCATCACCCGGTGGTGCCCACCGCCGACCCAGTTAACATGGTGCGCCAGCACCACCGGCAGCGGGCGTCCCGGCAACGGCTGATGCAAGCGCGCCAGGCTCGCGCTGAGCGTGAACGCCTGCCCCGCTTTTTGCATTAACGGGTGGTATGACGGTTCTGCGAGCAGACCTTGCCGCCACTCATTACGCAGCGTGGCAAAATCCGTTAGTAACGGGCGCTCCTGTACATGGAACTTATCGCCCAGTAAACGAGTGGCACCGCCCATATGTTTCACACGGGCATACGGTGTCCAGACATTGAGATACCCCTGCTGCTGCGCGCGTAACCCAAGATCGACATCGGCGAAATAGAGCGGATAGGTTTCCTGATTAAAACCGTTGAGGGCAAAAAAGACCTCTTTGCGCACCATCATGCAGGAAGCGCTTACCGCCGCCAGGTTACGCGGCGTTTTCAGATAGTGCTGGAAGCCGTTGCTTTCACTATCGGCACTGTCAAACGCCACCTCCACACCATGCTGCACGCCGAGCAAAAAGCCGCCGTGCTGAATACGGCCATCCTGATACTCCAGACGCGCGCCAACTAGCCCCACTTCCGGGCGTAACGTCTGCTCCAGCAAGGCATCAAGCCAGCCGCCATCAATAATTTCACAATCATTATTGAGGAACACCAGCACCTCACCGCGCGCCTGTTGCGCCGCAGCGTTGTTGATTTCGGCAAAGTTAAACGGCGCGTCGTAGCGCAAAATACGCACCTGATCGATGCCCAGTGCCGCCAGATCATCGAGAAAACGGCAGGCATCCTCTTCCACCGACTGGTTATCAACAATCAACAGCTCATAGTGCTGATAACGCGTCTTCTCCATTAAACTTTCAATACAGCGTTTGAGCAGCGCGACGCGATCGCGGGTGGGAATAATGATCGACACCAGCGGCTTTGCGTCCCAGTGGTAGCGCAGGCGTTTAATGTTCGCCGCTAATCCCTCTTCCAGCGAGGCCTGAATGCCAAGCCGTTGCAGGTGCGCCAGTAAAATCTGTTCGCATTCGGCCACCATCGCCGTGTTTTCGCTCCAGCACGACGCCGCTTCCGGGTTTTCCACCAGCACTTCGGCAACGCGGCCCAGCGCCGGTGTTCCCTGTCCTTCAACAAAACGCCATAGCAGATCGATCATCGAAGCAAACGGGTATTGGCTGTTCAGGCCACCGAGCTGGCGGGCAATATCGCGCGAAAAAAGCAGAACGCGGCCGACATACGGCACGCCGCGCAGCAGGTCAATATTGACATCAGGGCGCAGCGTCAGGATCGGTTCGCCGTTTTCCGCGCGCGTCATTTCATCGCAGTAAAACAGCCAGGCATTTTGTTGCTGCATCCGTTGTTCGGCAAAGCGCAACAACGCATCGTCTCGCAGCGTAAAACCGGCAGGAATCAGTAACAGCGCGTCGGCATTCCGCGTACTTAGCAGCGCATTTACTGCCGCAGGCCAGGCGTTATCATCGGCAATGACATCAATACTGGCGGCAGCCAGCGACTGGCTTTCCACAGAGCGTCTGGTCTGCGCGCTGAGGTCGTTATCGCCAAGGATAATCACACCAATACTGGCTTTATCCGGGTTTGCGCTGGCGAAAGAGAGCAGCGCTTGGCGTCGCGCATCGCTAATCTGGCGATCCTCCAGCCAGCGGCTGAAGGAGTACTCGCTGGTCTGCTGCTGCGCCAGCACCGCTTTACTGTGGAAATTCAGCGTATAACGTGATTTGTTGTCCAACTGGCGGGATTTTTCCACCAGCGGCAATGTAAAAATCGCCTCCAGCGCGGTATCCAGCGTCCATTTACTGACAAACGTCGCACGCTGCGCCAGCGCCCACTCGCGCGCGCTGGCATAACCGCTTTGCAGCAGTTCCACCCATTCATTGGCATCCGGGCAGTTGTGTAGCGTCACCGCGCAGAAATGATCGGCTTCATGACGCGCCAGGTTATCGGCATTCAGATAACCTTCAACGTAACCTTCGTTAACCAGGAACAGCGGGATCCCAAGCGTCAGCGCTTTCGCCACGCTTTCGTCATTACCGATGATCACGTCATACTGTTCCAGCCAGGCTGGTTCGAGGCGTTGTAGCTGCTGGCTCAGATCGAACCACTCGATCTGGATGCCCGCCTCCCTCGCCTGCTGTTGAACTTCATACATTTCCGCCGACATTTTGCCCGCTATATAAAGAACGCGAGACAAGGTTTGCGCGTCGCGCGTGCGGGTAAATGCGCCAAAGCTGGCCGGTACTGACCACGGTAAATGTTTGAGCTGTGCGCTCTCCACACCGGTCTGTAGCAAGATGGCTGACGTGCGCGCGGAGAGATCCAGCGTCAGCGCGGCAAACTGGTTTTCCAGCGCCACGCCCCACGGCAAGTAGAGATCGTTGTAATCGCTGAAATGGCGGAAAATCATCGCACCGTCGAGTTTCCCGGCTTCTATAGCATCAAGTAACTTTTCGCTAAAGAAACCGCGATAGATCCAGATGGCGTTGTAGTAGGTTTCCAGCGCCCCCTGCTTTTCGGTGATGACAGTAAAACGCCCTGTCGCGCTCAGGCGTGCTATTTCATTCGTTAATTTCTGCCCGGCGGTTGAGCTAATGACATCCACGCGCCAGCCTTTGGCCAGCAAGGCGTCTGCGATATCGATAAGTTCAGAGGTATGGGGGGTAAACGCGTCAAATTGATCAACGCTGATTAGTATGCTTTGCATCTTTCATCCTCATATCACCGCGCAAGCCATCGGGTGATAGCAAAAGGCGTTCCTGTCGTTATGCAATATTCTGGAGGACGAAAGAAAGATCGAGAGGCAAAACAGCTAACAGAAAAGGTGTCATATCTGGCGATTGCAGATAAAAAAAGGCATCCGAAGATGCCTTTTTAAGCGGTTGCGAATTAACGCAGCAGGGACAGCATGGTCTGCGGAACCTGGTTGGCCTGAGCCAGTACGGAAGAACCAGCCTGCTGCAGGATCTGCGCGCGGGACATGTTCGACACTTCAGTCGCGTAGTCAGAATCCTGAATACGGCTGCGTGCGGAAGACAGGTTGTTCACGGTGTTGTTCAGGTTGGTGATGGTGGATTCGAAACGGTTCTGGGATGCACCCAGCAGGCTGCGCTGGGAGTCAACCGCTTTGATAGCCGCATCGATATCTGCCAGCGGGTTACCGTCGGTGGTGCCGCCGCTGTTCACTGTACCGCTCAGAACGTCGAAGCCTTCAGCAGCGGTAGAACGTGCAGTACCGTTGATGGTCTGGCCGGAAGTCTGGGAAGTGGCACCGGTAGCGTTAAACAGGTTGTAAGCGTTGGAAGAGGTCAGGCTGATGGAGATCTGCTCGCCGTCTTTCGCGCCAACCTGGAAGTTGTAGCTGCTGGTGCCGGAACCGGTGTTCAGCACTTTGATGCCGTTGAAGTCGGTCTGGGTGGTCACGCGGTTCACTTCTTCCATACGCTGGTTAACTTCAGCCTGGATGGAGTCGATGTCAGACGCGGAGTTAGAGCTGTTCTGCGCCTGAACGGTCAGGTCACGGATACGCTGCAAGTTGTTGTTGATTTCGCCCAGCGCGCCTTCAGCGGTCTGCGCCAGAGAGATACCGTCGTTCGCGTTACGTGCAGCAACGGTCAGACCGTTGATGTTAGAAGTAAAACGGTTAGCAATTGCCTGGCCAGCCGCATCATCTTTTGCACTGTTGATACGCAGACCGGAAGAGAGACGCTCGATCGAGGTGCCCAGAGAAGACTGAGATTTAGTCAGGTTGTTCTGGGTCATCAGTGACAGGGTGTTAGTATTAATAACAGCCATGATAATTATCCTTCAGTGAGAAATTTATATTCCGGTATGGGCCAGCGGCTTCATCACCGTCATAATTGTTATCGACGACATCCCAGAACTCTTTAGTAGTTTTTCTATTTTTTAAGCAATTTTCGTCGAAAATATGCGCAAATCACAAAATAAAAAAGCGCCGACAAGCGGCGCTTTCTGGTACTACATAATTTGCGATTAACGCAGCAGGGACAGCATGGTCTGCGGAACCTGGTTGGCCTGAGCCAGTACGGAAGAACCAGCCTGCTGCAGGATCTGCGCGCGGGACATGTTCGACACTTCAGTCGCGTAATCAGAATCCTGAATACGGCTGCGTGCGGAAGACAGGTTGTTCACGGTGTTGTTCAGGTTGGTGATGGTGGATTCGAAACGGTTCTGGGACGCACCCAGCAGGCTGCGCTGGGAGTCAACCGCTTTGATTGCCGCATCGATATCTGCCAGCGGGTTACCGTCGGTAGCGCCGCCGCTGCTTACCGTACCGCTCAGAACGTCGAAGCCTTCAGCAGCGGTAGAACGTGCAGTACCGTTGATGGTCTGGCCGGAAGTCTGGGAAGTTGCACCGGTAGCGTTAAACAGGTTGTAAGCGTTGGAAGAGCTCAGGCTGATGGAGATAGTTTCGCCGTCTTTCGCGCCAACCTGGAAGTTGTAGCTGCTGGAGCCAGAACCGGTGTTCAGCACTTTGATGCCGTTGAAGTCGGTCTGGGTGGTCACGCGGTTAACTTCTTCCATACGCTGGTTAACTTCAGCCTGGATGGAGTCGATGTCAGACGCGGAGTTAGAGCTGTTCTGCGCCTGAACGGTCAGGTCACGGATACGCTGCAAGTTGTTGTTGATTTCGCCCAGCGCGCCTTCAGCGGTCTGCGCCAGAGAGATACCGTCGTTCGCGTTACGTGCAGCAACGGTCAGGCCGTTGATGTTAGAAGTAAAACGGTTAGCAATTGCCTGGCCTGCAGCGTCGTCTTTAGCGCTGTTGATACGCAGACCGGAAGAGAGGCGCTCGATCGAGGTGCCCAGAGAAGACTGAGATTTAGTCAGGTTGTTCTGGGTCATCAGCGACAGGGTGTTAGTATTAATAACAGCCATGATTATTATCCTTCATTGAGTAATTTATATTCCGGTATGCGCCAGCGGCTTCATCACCGTCCTAATTGTTATCGACGGGGTTAACGAACTCTTTAGGGATTTTTTTATTTTTATTCGGCTTATTTTTCAAAGAAATAAAAAAGCGCCGACAAGCGGCGCTTTCTGATACGAGATAATTTGCGATTAACGCAGCAGGGACAGCATGGTCTGCGGAACCTGGTTGGCCTGAGCCAGTACGGAAGAACCAGCCTGCTGCAGGATCTGCGCGCGGGACATGTTCGACACTTCAGTCGCGTAGTCAGAATCCTGAATACGGCTGCGTGCGGAAGACAGGTTGTTCACCGTGTTGTTCAGGTTGGTGATGGTGGATTCGAAACGGTTCTGGGACGCACCCAGCAGGCTGCGCTGAGTGTCAACCGCTTTGATTGCCGCATCGATATCTGCCAGCGGGTTACCGTTGGTGGTGCCGCCGCTGTTTACCGTACCGCTCAGAACGTCGAAGCCTTCAGCAGCGGTAGAACGTGCAGTACCGTTGATGGTCTGGCCGGAAGTCTGGGAAGTTGCACCGGTAGCGTTGTACAGGTTGTAAGAATCAGAAGAGGTCAGGCTGATGGAGATCTGCTCGCCGTCTTTCGCGCCAACCTGGAAGTTGTAGCTGCTGGTGCCGGAACCAGTGTTCAGCACTTTGATGCCGTTGAAGTCGGTCTGGGTGGTTACGCGGTTCACTTCTTCCATACGCTGGTTAACTTCAGCCTGAATGGAGTCAATGTCAGATGCAGAGTTAGAGCTGTTCTGTGCCTGAACGGTCAGGTCACGGATACGCTGCAAGTTGTTGTTGATTTCGCTCAGCGCACCTTCAGCGGTCTGCGCCAGAGAGATACCATCGTTCGCGTTACGTGCAGCAACGGTCAGGCCGTTGATGTTAGAAGTAAAGCGGTTAGCAATTGCCTGGCCAGCAGCGTCATCTTTAGCGCTGTTAATACGCAGACCAGAAGACAGGCGCTCAATAGACGTACCCAGAGAAGACTGAGATTTAGTCAGGTTGTTCTGAGTCATCAGAGACAGGGTGTTAGTATTAATAACAGCCATGATGTAATTCCTTAAAAAAGTTATCAGATTCAGGCATCTGCCTACGGTTTTCTCACCGTCACCCTGATTATCGACCGCCTCTGAGCAACCTTTAGAAAAAAAGATCATTTTTTTAAAGCCGCAAACTGCCCGCTATTCTTTATCTTTATTTCGCCATTGTTTTAAAAAAAACCCTCTAATCTTTTCGCAGTCGCTGCCGATAATCCCCACAGTGATTGTCTAAAACTGAAGGATAAAGAAATGGCAACTATTAGTTCTATCGGAGCAGGCACCAGCTTAAGTTCGTCGCTCAGTACGCTGTATAGCCAGCTGCAGACGGCCGAAGAGACAAGGCTGACGCCAATTACCACTCAGCAGACATCGTATAAAGCAAAACTCACTGCCTGGGGTATCGTTCAGACGTCGCTGACCAAACTGCAAACAGCGGCCAACGCGCTGAAAGACACCTCAAAAATTGCATCGGCCAAAGTGTCCAGCACCAACACGGCGTTTACCGCCTCCCTGGCGACCAGTGCAACGGCGGGATCATATTCTATTGAAGTGACGTCGCTGGCAGCAGCGCAGTCGCTGCTCAGCCCGAAAGCGGCAAGTAAAGATACGGACTTAGGCGATAGCAGCCTGAGCTCGCGTACCATTACGATCACCCAACCGGGCCAAAAAGATCCGCTGACCGTTACGCTGGCAAGCGATAAGACCAGCCTGGCGGATATCCGTGATGCGATCAACGCGAAAGCAGGAAGTGTGACCGCCAGTATCATTAAAGCCGATGACAGCAGCTATTATCTGGCGCTGACCTCACGCGATAGCGGTACCACCAACCAGATGACGATCACCACTAACGATACCGAATTAGCCAAGTACGTTAGTTATGATTCAAGCAATGCCGGCAGCGCCAGCAATACCATGACGCAGCAGGTTGCCGCCGCTGACGCCAACCTGAAGATCAACGGCGTGGCGATCACGCGTAGCAGTAACACCATCACCGATGCGCCGGAAGGCGTCACGCTGACGCTGAACAAAACCAATATCGGCAGCCCGGAAACGCTGGCGGTAACCAAAGATAATGCGCCAATGACTGCGGCGGTGCAGGCGTTTGTTGATGCTTATAACTCACTGCAAACGACCATTGCCAACCAGACGAAATACACGAAAGTGGATCAGGGCAGTACGTCTCAGGATAACTCTAACGGCGATCTGCTGGGTGACGGTACGCTGCGTAACATTCAGACGCGTTTGCGCTCGCTGCTCTCCTCTTCGCAGAGCAACAGTGGCAGCTATAACATTCTGTCGCAGTTGGGTATTACTCAGGATGTCTCCGGCAAACTGACCGTCGACAGCACCAAGCTTGACAAAGCGCTGACGGAAAAATCGACTGACGTGATCTCTTTCCTGACCGGTGATGGCAAAACCACAGGTTTTGCGACACAGGCCAGCAATCTGCTGGATGACTTCCTGGGTTCTGATGGCACCGTGCAGAATGCAACCGATGGGATTAACAAGACGCTGAAAAAACTGTCTGATCAGTATGACCGGGTTAGCGATCAGATAACGGCAACCATGGCTCGTTATAAAGCACAATTTACAAGTTTAAGTACGCTGGTGTCATCACTGGAGTCAACCGGTAACTATTTGACCCAGCAATTTAACAAGACCAACTAATACAGTATTCGTTGAGGTTTGAAATGTATACGAAATCGGGAACTCAGGCTTATGCTCAGGTCGGCGTGGAAAGCGCCGTCCTGAGCGCCAGCCCGCATCAGCTTGTAGTACTGCTTTTTGATGGCGCGTTAAGCGCCATGAAAAGGGCTGCGATCCTGATTGAGCAGGGAGATATTCCCGGTAAAGGACAGGCGCTTTCAAAGGCTATAAATATCATTACCAACGGTTTGCGTGCCGGTCTCGACCATGAAGTCGGTGGCGAGATCGCCGCAAACCTGGACAGTCTTTATGACTATATGACACGACGTCTTTTACAGGCTAATCTCCACAATGACCTCTCCGCCATTGATGAAGTTTCAACGTTGCTCAACAACATTGCTGATGCCTGGAAAGAGATTGGCCCCAATAATCAAAACGCGCGGGACACTTACTAATGGAAGCAAATTTCGGGTTGCTCCACCACTATCAGCTGCTGTTGGTCACCAGCCGCACCATGCTTAACCTCGCGAAGGAAGGGCGTTGGGACGAACTCATTGAGCACGAGTTGAAATACATTACCGCTGTAGAGAAACTGACACAGTTCCAGGACATTAGTGAAGTCGCGCCTCAAATGCAGGCGCAAATTCGCCCGCTGCTACAGCAAATTCTGGACAATGAAGTTTCCCTCAAAGAACTGTTAAGCCAGCGAATGGACGAGCTGCGGACATTGGTTGGACAGACATCCCGACAACATAACCTGCATTCGACATATGGACGTCTCTCTGGAAACATTTTATTCCCCAATGAGATCTGATCTCATGCCCGGCGGGTGATGCAGGAACAGTCCATCACCCGCTACGGTTTTCGCCTTTCCCCCTCTTCCCGTTCTTATCTCCCAACACAGATTACCCCGCCGATATGTACGTAGCGGTTCGTCGTTTCTGAAATCTCAGCCATACTTCCAGCGTCTCATTCTGGAGCACGGAAGATGAAAAACCCCACCCTGTTGCAAACGTTTCACTGGTACTCCCCTGATGGCGGCGCACTCTGGCCGGAACTTCGCGCGCGCGCAGGTGCGCTCAATGACATGGGGATCAATATGGTCTGGCTTCCACCGGCGTACAAAGGTGCCGCAGGTGGCCAATCGGTAGGTTATGACAGCTACGATTTATTCGATTTAGGTGAATTTGATCAGAAAGGCAGCGTCGCCACTAAATATGGCGATAAAGCGCAACTGCTCGCTGCCATAGACGCCCTGCAGGCGAACGATATCGCCGTGTTACTTGATGTGGTGGTGAACCACAAAATGGGTGCCGATGAAAAAGAAGCAGTACGCGTGAACCGGGTCAATCAACAGGATCGCACGCAAATTGACGACGAGGTTGTTGCATGTGAAGCCTGGACGCGCTTTACCTTCCCTGCCCGCGCCGGGAAATATTCACGATTTATCTGGGATTACAAATGCTTCAGCGGCGTCGATCATATCGAAAACCCGGCCGAATACGGCGTTTTTAAAATCGTTAACGACTATACCGGTGATGGCTGGAACGACCAGGTTGACGACGAGTTGGGTAATTTCGACTACCTGATGGGGGCCAATATCGATTTTCGTAACCATGCGGTGACGGAAGAGATCAAATACTGGGCGCGCTGGGTTATGGAGCAAACCCACTGCGACGGTTTTCGTCTGGACGCAGTAAAACACATTCCGGCCTGGTTCTATAAGGAGTGGATCGAGCATGTGCAGGAAGTCGCGCCTAGGCCGCTGTTTATCGTCGCGGAATACTGGTCCCATGAAGTGGAAAAATTGCAGCAGTATATCGGCCAGGTTGAGGGTAAAACGATGCTCTTTGACGCGCCGCTGCATATGAAATTTCACGAAGCCTCGCAACAGGGACGCAATTACGATATGCGTCAGATCTTCGACGGAACACTGGTTGAAGCCGATCCGTTTCACGCCGTAACGCTGGTTGCCAACCACGACACGCAACCCCTGCAAGCCCTGGAAGCGCCGGTGGAAGCCTGGTTTAAACCGCTGGCCTATGCACTGATCCTGCTGCGTGAAAATGGCGTGCCGTCAGTCTTTTACCCGGATCTGTTTGGCGCAAGCTACGACGATACCGGCGGCGATGGCGAAACCTACCACGTCGATATGCCGATTATTGAAAATCTCGATCGGCTAATCCTCGCTCGCCAGCGTTTCGCCCACGGCGTGCAAACGCTGTGGTTTGATCACCCTAACTGCATTGCCTTTAGCCGCAGCGGCACCGAATGTGAGCCGGGTTGCGTGGTGGTGATGTCCAATGGCGACGAGGGAGAAAAGCAGTTGATGCTGGGGGAGAATTACGCCAATAAAGTGTGGCGGGATTTTCTTGGCCACCGCGAGGAAACCACCACCACCGATGAATACGGTAAGGGTACATTCACCTGCCAGGGGGGTAGCGTCAGCGTGTGGGTTATTGAGGATGCGCTATAAAAATACGCCGGGCAGCATGCAGGCCCGGCGTGCCATTTAGTGCGTAATTTTCAGCCCGACTTTTGTTAAAGCATCCTGGCATTCAACCGTGGGTTTATCGACGCGTTGCAATGTCAGACCATCAAACTCCAGCGCGTTGCCTTCGCGCTCAAGACGGTAAATGTCACGTTTTTGCGTCACGTTATACAGCTTGTCGCCATTACGCATCAGTTTGCCAGGAACGGCAATCACGCGCTGCCACTGGCGGCAATCGAGCGTATCCCCTTCTTTTGTCACGATAAGGCTGGCGATGGCTTCCGGGCTCACCAGGCTGCTTTGCGGTCCGGATGACTGCCAGTAACCCGCCAGTCCTGCCGGTGCGGGCTGTTTCACCACCGCATCGTAATTATCCACCTGGACGCAGCCGCTTAGCAGCATCGCCGCGCCAATAATCACTCGCTTTTTCATTATTTATCCTGCTCGCGAAGAAAAAAATATTGTGGCATTAAAGCATTATCATCGCCACCCTTTCCCCCACCGCCTGCAAGTTTGATCTGTACCAGGTTTTTCGCCTTTTTTACGTTAGCTTGTCATCTCGCCCGTGTATTATCCGGGGTTCTTTTGCATTACCCGTTCCTTCTGAGTTCAGAGGCTCATTTCTATGTCATGGCAACAGTTCAAAGACCGCTTTCTGATTAAGTTCTGGTCTCCCGTCCCGGCGGTTATCGCTGCGGGCATCCTCTCCACTTACTATTTTGGTATCACCGGCACGTTCTGGGCGGTCA
Organism: Kosakonia sacchari SP1; assembly: GCF_000300455.3. Classification (NCBI taxonomy): domain Bacteria; kingdom Pseudomonadati; phylum Pseudomonadota; class Gammaproteobacteria; order Enterobacterales; family Enterobacteriaceae; genus Kosakonia; species Kosakonia sacchari. The sequence goes on along the minus strand of NZ_CP007215.2, from coordinate 1,872,361 downwards.
CCGGCGAATTTACCCGCTGGGGCGGTCAGTTATTGCAACTGGCGGGTGTGCATACCGAAGAGTGGGGCTACTTCAAGTTGATCCACCTTGACGGCACGCCGCTCACCCGTATTGACGGCATGATGATCATCGGCATGTTCGGCGGGTGTTTCGCCGCCGCGCTGTGGGCGAACAACGTTAAACTGCGTTTACCACACAGCCGTATCCGCATCATGCAGGCGATTATCGGCGGGATGATTGCCGGTTTTGGCGCGCGTCTGGCGATGGGTTGTAACCTCGCCGCCTTCTTTACCGGTATTCCACAGTTCTCGTTACACGCATGGTTTTTTGCCATTGCCACCGCCATTGGCTCGTGGTTTGGCGCACGCTTCACGCTGCTGCCACTGTTTCGCATCCCGGTTAAAATGCAAAAAGTCTCAGCCGCCTCGCCGCTGACGCAAAAACCCGAGCAGGCAAAACGCCGTTTTCGCATCGGCATGCTGGTGTTCTTCGGCATGGTGGCCTGGGCGTTGCTGACGGCAATGAACCAGCCAAAATTAGGCCTGGCAATGCTGTTTGGTGTGGGTTTTGGTCTACTTATCGAACGTGCGCAAATCTGTTTTACCTCGGCCTTCCGCGATATGTGGATCACCGGGCGCACGATGATGGCGAAAGCGATTATTTTCGGTATGGCGGCCAGCGCTATCGGCATCTTTAGCTATGTCCAGTTGGGCATGGAAGCCAAAATTATGTGGGCGGGTCCGAATGCCGTGATCGGCGGGTTGCTGTTCGGCTTTGGCATTGTACTTGCCGGCGGTTGTGAAACCGGCTGGATGTACCGCGCGGTGGAAGGCCAGGTACACTACTGGTGGGTTGGGCTTGGTAACGTGATTGGCTCAACGATCCTCGCCTGGTACTGGGATGATTTATCCCCTGCGCTGGCCACCAGTTGGGACAAAATCAACCTGTTGAAAACCTTCGGCCCGCTGGGTGGACTGCTGGTCACTTATCTTTTGTTGCTGGCCGCTTTCTTGTTTGTCGTCGGCTGGGAAAAACGCTTCTTCCGCCGAGCTAACACCACGACTACCGTTAAGGAGACCGCATGAACATTGTGCCTGATTACCGTCTTGATATGAGCGGTGAGCCCTGCCCTTACCCGGCTGTTGCCACACTTGAAGCGCTGCCGCAGTTAAAAAAAGGCGAGATTCTGGAAGTGGTAAGTGACTGCCCGCAATCCATTAACAATATTCCTCTGGATGCGCGTAATCACGGCTATACCGTGCTGGATATTCAGCAAGATGGGCCGACGATCCGCTATTTGATACAAAAATAAGGTTTTACCTGTACTCCTCCCCCAGGCTAACGATAAAATTAGGCGCTGTAATTACAACGGAATGCATTAGCCTGGGGGCGTTTATAAAATGAAATTAGCATTAATTGGTAATTGCCAACTTGAAGTTCTGGGAAATTTGATAATGAACGTCAGCGGGCTGCATGAAGGAAAGTTCGACGGCATTTTCAATATGCCTATTTATAAACTTAACGAAAATAATGACTTCATTAACTTCTATCACGAATTAGAACAGTGTGATTTCATTTTTATGCAGTATCATGCGGAAAAATGGGGACCGTTTTCAACAGCGGCATTAAGTCAATTCTTCGATATCACCATGCTGCCGACCATGGAATCCCGCATTTCAACCCCACAACTCGGGTACTATAAAGATAAAATCCCTGATTTTATGGTCTATGTCGATTACCGCATGCTGCATCTTTATCTCACCAATGTGAGCTTTCAAAACGTGGTGGAAGCGTACCATTCCGTGAGTTTTTCCAGTGAAAAACAAACCACTATGCTCAAAGAAGATGCGTTGAAATACCGCACACTATTTCAACAAGGCAAGCTTTATTTCGATTATTCAGAAGAGTATTTCCGTACCCTTTCCACTAATCCGGATTGCTACTCAACAGTAAGTCATCCAGATAACTATAATCTCAGTTTGTTATTACAGGTGATTTATCACAAATCGCTGGGTATTAACGAGAGTTTCGATCTGCAGGGCAATGACCTGCTTAAAAATTATGTTGCACCAAAAATTGGCTCAGGTGACAACGCATATCATATGATGCGACCAACAGGCCTTGCGCTGGCCGGTAAAATTAACTATGCCTTTTTTGACAGCCAAAATCGGCATGCGCTAAAACAAGCGCTGGTCAATTCCTCTTATTATATTGGCCTGGAAGACCGCTACCAGAACCTATAATTACCAGGCTATTCCCCTGCTATAAAAAAGCCCTTAAAGGGCTTTTTTATTATGATTAAAATCAAATCAACTGGCGGTAACAACAGAAAAAAAATTCCCTGTGGTAGCCTTGAATGCAATATAAAGAATCAAACCTGAGATAACGGAATATTAGTCGGTAATAAGGTGAATCTCACCACCTTCATCCATAAACATACAGCGATTGCGCCCGGTCTGTTTTCCCCGATACATCGCCGCATCGGCTCTTTTTGCGACAATGCCAATAGACTCACCGGCCCATGCCTGAGTCACGCCGATGGTCACCGTAATGTTAAGCGCTTTATCGTCACAGTGAATGGTTGTCGCTGCAACCGATTCACACAGGCGCAGCGCGGCCTGACACGCCTCTCTGTCCGAAGGCGCGTGTAAAATAATGATGAACTCCTCACCGCCGTAGCGGTAGGCGGTATCGCCCCCACGGATCCGATCGCGCAGTTGCTGCGCCAGCTCACGTAAAACACCATCGCCGACCAGATGCCCGTAGGTATCATTCACATTTTTAAAACGATCAATATCAAGCAGCAGCATATAAATATTCTGGTCTGATACTTCCTTCAATTGCTGTTCAAATCGTTCATCCAGCATCCTGCGGCCAGGCAAGCCGGTTAATATATCTACGCCACCACGCATCTTTAATAAATACGTTTTATAGGCGGTCACTGCTGCGGAAAATAACGCAAGCCGATGCTTAAATTCTGAAAACTTATCCGTGTTTGTTTTTTTATCCCTAATCACCCACATCAATTCACGACCACAGTTATGCATTTTTGTGTGTGTCACATCAATTGCCTGCAGGCAGCTGGATTCCTCCGAATTCGTGGGTTGACGTCCATCCAGCCAGTGACCAAAATGGCACAGATGGTGCGCGTGCGCGTTAATGCTTTCCGACTGATCGATATTATTATTGACCACACAGGCGAACATATTGATTAACCAATCATAATGCGCGTCAACTGCCTTATTAAGATCAAAAAGAATATTATCAATTTGTTCCGTGCTCAGATACATGATATTCCTCACCGCTGCGTTACAGGCGCTACAGTGTAAAAAACAAAGTGTATATTTATGTCAATGTATTAAAGAGCACGCAATAATCAGATATTTCTTCACAAGGAATATTTACGAAAGCGGGACTCACCCGCTTGCTTATTCATGAACATTTTAAAGCACGCTTATGATAAGACTCACCACATTCAGTCAGTTACCCACGCTCTGTTTTGCAACACCACACGATAGCCGTCATTGTCCTGCCAGCTCTTGCCTGCAATATCCCAGTAAGGGTTAAACGAAACAACCTCTGTAAATCCGGCTTTGCGCATGGCCTCACAGCGCGCAGTCCATTCAGCAGCATCCGGGTAATAGAGCACCAGCAAATCCTCTGCCGTCGCGGCAGGTTTCACCGGATGGTGATGACACAGGGTGAATTCAATGTGCCAGGGCGCAGAGCGATGCCCCACCATCACGCCGCTGAATCCATCGTGATCGGTGAAATCAGCAATCTTGCGCAGTTCAAGCGCGTCGCAATACATGCGGCAGGTCAGTTCAAGGTCGGTTACGGGCCGGGCGATTCTCATATGGGCAAACATGCGTAATCTGTCCTTCGGGTATCGTCAGTTGAAAACGGTAAGCATGACTTTATCCGCAACGGCGATAACTGATGTGATCGTCTGTGCCCACGCAAAGTGGTAGGGAGGGTGCAAAAAGGATTGGGTAGGAAAGCGCGCGAAACACAAAAGAAGAGAAGATAACCACCTGAGTGGTGGTTATCTTCCCGTTATTCGTGGTTATGCGTGAGTCAGGCTCACTACACCTGCATGTTCATGATGTCCTGATATGCAGAAACCAGTTTGTTACGTACCTGAATGCCCATTTGCAACGAAATCGATGATTTCTGCAAATCGGTCATTACGTCGTTCAGCGCTACGCCCGGCTCACCGAGTGTAAATTTTTCCGCCTGAGTACGCGCTGCGTTTTGCGTATCGCTAATGCGATCCAGCGCAGCATGCAGTTGCCCGGCGAAGCTGATAGACGGTTCACTTTCCACGCTCTGATTACGCGCAATCCCGGCAGTTGCCTGCAGCTGACTGACGACGCTTTCAATGCCCTGTATAGCCATGGTAAATCCCCGGATGGTTTGATACCTGACAAGGTTAACAGCTTGTCAATGGGATAATGGCGGTAAATAGCGACAAAAAACCAGGTTATTTGAGGCATAGAAAATTCGGATTCATCAAATAATGACACTGCCAGTTAATGGACATTTGTCGAGTTTGCCGACCCGGGAGTCTGTTTTGTTTCTCAACTCAAATAACAACATCCACCCAGAGTTACGAGGTGCGCAATGAGTGCGACTGCAACAACTGCACCGCAGAATAAATCTCTTGAGTGGCTTAACCGCTTACGCGCGAACCCCAAAATTCCTTTAATGGTGGCCGCTGCAGCAGCGGTTGCCATTGTTGTTGCGATGGTACTGTGGGCAAAAAGCCCGGACTACCGCACGCTTTATAGCAACCTGTCCGATCAGGACGGCGGCGCTATCGTTACCCAATTGACGCAGATGAACGTTCCCTACCGCTTTGCTGACGGTAGCGGTGCTATTGAAGTTCCCGCCGATAAAGTCCAGGAGCTGCGCCTGAAACTGGCTCAGCAGGGTCTGCCGAAAGGCGGTGCTGTGGGCTTTGAACTGCTGGATCAGGAAAAATTCGGTATCAGCCAGTTCAGCGAACAAGTGAACTACCAGCGTGCGCTGGAAGGCGAACTGGCGCGCACCATCGAAGCACTCGGCCCGGTAAAAGGCGCACGCGTTCATCTCGCGATGCCAAAACCGTCGTTGTTCGTGCGCGAGCAGAAAGCCCCTTCCGCATCCGTAACGGTGAATTTACAACCTGGCCGCGCGCTGGATGACGGTCAGATCAGCGCCGTGGTACACCTCGTTTCCAGCGCGGTGGCAGGTTTGCCGCCGGGCAACGTGACCGTTGTCGATCAGAGCGGTCGTCTGCTGACCCAATCCGGCGTTGCCGGTCGTGACCTGAATGATGCACAACTGAAATACACCGCCGACGTTGAAGGCCGTATCCAGCGTCGTATCGAAGCGATCCTTGGGCCTATCGTGGGTAACGGCAACGTTCACGCGCAGGTAACGGCGAAACTCGACTTTGCGAATAAAGAGCAGACCGAAGAGCAATACACACCAAACGGCGGCGATCCGTCACAGGCTGTGCTGCGTTCACGTCAGGTAAACAGCAGCGAGCAGATTGGCGGCCAGTATCCTGGCGGCGTTCCGGGTGCGTTGTCGAACCAGCCTGCCCCGGCGAATAGCGCGCCGATCACCACGCCGCCTGCCAATCAGCAGAACGGCCAGCAGAATCAAAATGCGCAGGGTCAGCAAGGCACGAGCACGGCAAGCACCACCACCGGGCCGCGTAACACCACGCATAACGAAACCAATAACTACGAAGTCGACCGTACGATTCGCCACACCAAAATGAATGTCGGCGACATCGAGCGCCTCTCTGTGGCGGTGGTGGTCAACTATCGTTCGCTGCCGGGTGGCAAAACCGCCGCGCTGACAGCCGACCAGATTAAGCAGATTGAAGATTTGACTCGCGAAGCGATGGGTTACACCGAGAAACGCGGTGACACCCTGAACGTCGTCAACTCCCCGTTCAACGCAACGGACGATCTCGGTGGTCAGCTCCCGTTCTGGCAGCAGCAGTCGTTTATCGAACAGCTGATGTCCGCAGGCCGCTGGTTGCTGGTGCTCATCGTGGCGTGGCTGCTATGGCGTAAAGCGGTTCGTCCGCAGCTGATACGCCGTCAGGAAGAGGCGAAAGCCCTGCAGGAAGCGCAACAGGCCAGAGCAGAAATCGAAGAATCGGTGGAAGTTCGCCTCAGCAAAGACGAACAGAACCAGCAGCGTCGCTCTAACCAGCGCCTGAGCGCCGAGGTGATGAGCCAGCGTATTCGCGAAATGTCAGATAACGATCCGCGCGTCGTGGCGCTGGTCATTCGCCAGTGGATGAGTAACGAACATGAGCAATAATCTTTCCGGAACGGACAAAAGCGTCATCCTGCTGATGACCATTGGCGAAGATCGCGCGGCTGAGGTGTTCAAACACCTCTCCGCCCGCGAAGTCCAGCACTTGAGTACCGCGATGGCCAGCGTACGTCAGATCTCCAACAAACAACTGATGGACGTGTTGCAGGAGTTCGAGAACGAAGCGGAACAATTCGCGGCGCTGAACATCAACGCCAACGACTACCTGCGTTCGGTGCTGGTGAAAGCCCTCGGCGAAGAGCGTGCCTCCAGCCTGCTGGAAGATATTCTCGAAACGCGCGATACCACCAGCGGCATCGAAACGCTCAACTTTATGGAGCCGCAGAGCGCCGCCGACCTTATCCGCGACGAACACCCGCAGATCATCGCCACTATCCTTGTGCACCTCAAACGTTCTCAGGCGGCGGATATCCTTGCGCTGTTTGACGAGCGTATGCGCCACGATGTGATGCTGCGTATTGCCACCTTCGGCGGCGTACAGCCTGCCGCACTGGCGGAGCTGACCGAAGTGCTGAACAACCTGCTCGACGGCCAGAACCTCAAGCGCAGCAAAATGGGCGGCGTGAGAACCGCAGCGGAAATCATCAACCTGATGAAAACGCAGCAGGAAGAAGCTGTTATTACCGCCGTTCGCGAGTTCGACGGCGAGCTGGCGCAAAAAATTATCGACGAGATGTTCCTGTTCGAAAACCTGGTGGATGTGGACGACCGCAGCATCCAGCGCCTGCTGCAGGAAGTGGATTCCGAATCCCTGCTGGTTGCCCTCAAAGGCGCCGAGCCACCGTTGCGCGAGAAGTTCCTGCGCAACATGTCGCAGCGTGCGGCCGACATCCTGCGCGACGACCTGGCCAACCGTGGGCCGGTGCGTCTGTCTCAGGTGGAAAACGAACAGAAAGCCATCCTGCTCATCGTTCGCCGTCTGGCGGAGACCGGCGAGATGGTAATTGGCAGCGGCGAGGATACCTATGTCTAATGAATTGCCGTGGAAAGTCTGGAAGCCGGACGATCTGGCCCTCCCGCTGGCCGCCGAGTTCGCTCCCCTGCTGACGAAAGAGTCTTCGTCAGCGGATGAAGCGGACGGCGAAGAAGACGAGATATCAGAGGAGCAAAAGCTGCAACAGCAACTGGCGCAGATCCAGATGCAGGCGCACGACGCCGGGTATAACGCCGGTCTGGCGGAAGGCCGCAAAGCGGGACACGACGTCGGCTACCAGGAAGGTCTGGCGCAGGGGCGCGAAGATGGCCTGAACCAGGCGCGCCAGCAACAGGCGCCAATCCATGCGCGTATGCAGCAGCTGGTCAGCGAATTCCAGTACACACTGGATGCGCTGGACAGCGTTATCGCCTCGCGTCTGATGCAGATGGCGCTGGAAGCCGCGCGCCAGGTGTTAGGCCAGGTGCCGGTTGTTGATAACAGCGCGCTGATTAAGCAGATCCAGCATTTAATTCAGCAGGAGCCGCTGTTCAGCGGGAAACCGCAATTGCGCGTGCATCCGGACGATTTGCAGCGCGTGGAAGAGATGCTTGGCGCAACTCTCAGTCTGCACGGCTGGCGTTTGCGTGGCGACCCGACCCTCCATCCGGGCGGGTGCAAAGTGTCCGCCGATGAAGGCGATCTCGACGCCAGCGTAGCAACACGCTGGCAGGAACTGTGCCGTCTGGCGGCGCCGGGAGTAGTTTAATGACCGCACGTTTGACCCGCTGGCTAACGACGCTGGACAACTTTGAAGTCAAGATGGCGCAGCTGCCCTCTGTGCGCCGTTATGGTCGACTGACCCGCGCGACCGGGCTGGTGCTGGAAGCCACCGGCCTGCAATTGCCGCTGGGCGCGACCTGCATTATTGAGCGTCAGGACGGTGTCGAAACGCGCGAAGTCGAATGTGAAGTGGTTGGCTTCAACGGCCAGCGCCTGTTTTTGATGCCGCTGGAAGAAGTCGAAGGTATTTTGCCTGGCGCGCGCGTCTATGCCCGCAGCGTGTTAGGTGATGGCTTGCAAAGCGGTAAACAACTGCCGCTCGGCCCTGCTCTGCTTGGCCGCGTGCTGGATGGCGGCGGCAAGCCGCTCGATGGTCTGCCCGCACCAGAAACCGGTGAAACCGGGGCGCTGGTCACACCGCCGTTTAACCCTTTACAACGTACGGCGATTGAGCATGTGCTCGATACCGGCGTACGCGCCATTAACGCGCTGCTGACCGTCGGTCGTGGTCAGCGTATGGGCCTGTTCGCCGGTTCCGGCGTCGGTAAAAGCGTGTTGTTAGGCATGATGGCTCGTTATACCCAGGCCGACGTTATCGTCGTCGGGCTGATTGGTGAACGTGGCCGCGAAGTAAAAGATTTTATCGAGAACATCCTTGGCGCGGAAGGTCGCGCACGTTCGGTGGTGATTGCCGCCCCGGCAGATGTTTCTCCTTTATTGCGTATGCAGGGCGCTGCGTACGCGACGCGCATTGCTGAAGATTTCCGCGACCGCGGTCAGCATGTGCTTCTGATCATGGACTCCCTGACGCGTTATGCCATGGCGCAGCGTGAAATCGCGCTGGCAATTGGCGAACCGCCAGCGACGAAAGGTTATCCCCCTTCTGTCTTCGCCAAATTACCGGCGCTGGTGGAACGCGCGGGGAACGGTATTCACGGCGGCGGATCGATCACCGCGTTTTATACCGTTCTGACCGAAGGGGATGACCAGCAAGATCCGATCGCTGACTCCGCACGAGCCATTCTTGATGGGCACATTGTCTTGTCTCGCCGCCTGGCGGAAGCCGGTCACTACCCGGCCATTGACATTGAAGCCTCCATCAGCCGTGCGATGACAGCGTTAATTACGGAACAACATTACGCCAGAGTCCGGAACTTTAAACAGTTGCTGTCGAGCTTCCAACGTAACCGCGATCTGGTCAGCGTTGGCGCATATGCGCGCGGTAGCGACCCAATGCTGGATAAAGCCATTGCATTGTGGCCACACCTGGAAGCCTTCCTGCAGCAGGGCATTTTTGAACGTGCCGGGTGGGAAGATTCAATACAGGCATTAGAGCTGATCTTCCCGACAGTCTAAGGTAGTGGAGAGCTGACTTATGACGCAAAACAGCGCATTAACGACGCTAAAGGATTTGGCAGAGAAAGAAGTCGACGACGCCGCACTGAAACTGGGTGAGATGCGCCGCGGCTGCCAGCAAGCGGAAGAGCAATTAAAGATGCTGATTGAATATCAGCATGAGTATCGCAGCAGTCTGAATAACAACATGAGCCAGGGGATCGATAACCAACGCTGGCAGAATTATCAGCAATTTATTCAGACGCTGGAAAAAGCAATTGAGCAGCACCGTCAGCAGTTAGCGCAGTGGAATGAAAAAGTCGATAGTGCCCTGGGTAGCTGGCGTGAAAAGAAACAACGTTTACAAGCCTGGCAAACCTTGCAGGACCGACAAAGCGCCGCGGCGTTACTGGCGGAAAACCGTCTCGATCAGAAAAAAATGGATGAATTTGCACAGCGCGCGTCCCTGAGGAAAATAGAATGATCAACTTGTCAAAACTGTTAATGACAGAATCCGATGCCACCACCGGTGTGCAAGCCGGCAAAAGCGGCGGCGATTCTGCACAAGATTTCCTCGCTCTGCTGACGGGTGCAATGACCGGCGGCCAGGGACAGGAGAGCGATGCGCCGATTACGCTCGCCGATCTACAAGCAGCGGCCCTGAGCGGCAAGCTGGCGAAAGGCAACCTGGCGGCAACCGCAGCCACCGGCGAAGAGACGCAGGCACAAACCCCGGCGCAAAAACTCGCAGAACTGCTGGCGCGCCAGAGCGCGAAAAGCGATGTGATTGCCTCGGCAGCAAGCGACGCCGACGTGCAAAAACTGTTTTCTGGCCTGACGCCTGCAGCGAAAACCGATGTGCTGGCCGCGTTAAGCAAAACGGCCAAAGCCAGTGACAGCGAAAACAAAACCGATTTAAGTGATGAAGAGCTGGCAGGTTTAAGCGCGCTGATGGCGATGCTGCCGCATCAACAAGCCGCACAGTTAAACACCACCAGCGCCCAACCTGCCAGTGCAACCGGCGGCGTTGATGTCGCTAAAGCAGCGAACCGCGCACTGAATACCAGTTCGCTGACGGCAGATACCGATTTACCGCACGGCAGTGCGAAAAATGATAGCGCTGCCGGTACCACGCCGTTCCATGTAGCGGATGATGCCCAGCAGACGGCGGTGCTCGCCTCCTCTTCTGCGGCGGTGAAGAAGGATAATGACAATGCGCTGCAAACCACCAATACCACTGCCAGCATCGCGCCGGTGACTACCACCGCCAGCGCTGCGCAGGCCAGCACGCCTGTCGCCGCACCGGTGATCAGCGCCCCGCTGGGCAGCCATGAGTGGCAGCAGAATATCAGCCAGCATGTCACGCTCTTTACCCGTCAGGGCCAGCAGAGCGCGGAGCTGCGTCTGCATCCGGAAGATCTGGGTCAGGTTCAGATTTCTATTAAGCTCGAAGATAACCAGGCGCAGTTGCAGATGGTGTCAGCGCACAGCCATGTACGTCAGGCACTGGAAGCGGCGCTGCCGATGCTGCGTACCTCGCTTGCAGAAAACGGTATTCAGTTGGGTCAGAGCAATATCAGCAGCGAGTCTTTTGCCGGTCAGCAGCAGCAACAGCAGGCCTCTCAACAGCAGCAACAGGCTTCACGTTCGGGCGCAGGCGATCTGTTTGGCACGGATGATGGCGACGCGTTAGTCGCCCCGGCGAGCCTGCAATCTGCGGCTCGTGGCAACGGCGCAGTCGACATCTTTGCCTAAACGCCAGAGGTAGCATGATTATCCCCGTCTTTTCCACCCTTTGACGGGAGCAGGACACGGGATAATCAGCTCATAAGCAGTATTAACAGGAAGCCCGTAACAGATGACTGACTCCGCTATTAACAAAAAACGTAAGCGCTCTATCTGGATCCCGCTGCTGGTGTTAATCACACTCGCAGCTTGCGCCACCGCTGGCTATAGTTACTGGCGTATGCAACAGAAACCTGCGGCTAACGCAAAAGTGGAAGCGCCTCCTCCGCCTGCGCCGGTTTTCTTCGCTCTCGACACCTTCACTGTAAATCTGGGCGATGCTGACCGTGTGTTGTATGTCGGTATCACACTGCGTCTGAAAGATGACGCTACGCGCGCCAGACTTAGCGAATATCTGCCGGAAGTACGCAGTCGCTTGTTGATGTTGTTCTCACGTCAGGACGCAGCACAGCTTGCAACCAACGAAGGCAAGCAGAACCTTGCTACCGCGATTAAAGAGACGATCGCAACGCCATTAGTGCCAGGACAGCCGAAGCAGGAAGTCACTGACGTTCTTTATACAGCTTTCATTTTGCGGTAAAGACATGGGCGATAGCATTCTTTCTCAGGCCGAAATCGACGCGCTGCTCAACGGAGACAGCGATAAGAGTGATGATCCGCAACCGGGTATGGGCGGCGATAGCGATATTCGCCCCTATGACCCCAATACCCAGCGCCGCGTGGTGCGTGAGCGTCTGCAAGCGCTGGAGATCATCAACGAGCGTTTTGCGCGTCAGTTCCGTATGGGGTTGTTTAACTTGCTGCGTCGTAGCCCGGATATCACCGTCGGCGCGATCCGCATTCAACCCTATCACGAGTTTGCGCGTAACTTACCCGTTCCGACCAACCTTAACTTGATCCACCTGAAACCACTGCGCGGCACCGGCCTGTTTGTTTTCTCGCCAAGCCTGGTGTTTATCGCCGTGGATAACTTGTTCGGTGGCGACGGGCGTTTTCCAACGAAAGTGGAAGGCCGTGAATTTACGCACACTGAACAGCGCGTTATCAACCGCATGCTGAAGCTGGCGCTTGAAGCCTACAGCGATGCATGGAAGGCGATTCACCCGCTGGACGTGGAATATGTGCGTTCGGAGATGCAGGTAAAATTCACCAACATCACGACATCGCCAAACGACATTGTTGTGAATACGCCGTTCCATGTTGAAATCGGCAACCTGACGGGTGAGTTCAATATCTGCCTGCCGTTTAGCATGATTGAACCGCTGCGCGAAACGTTGGTTAACCCGCCGCTGGAAAACTCCCGTAATGAAGACCAGAACTGGCGTGACAACCTGGTGCGTCAGGTTCAGCACTCTGAACTGAATTTGATTGCCAATTTCGCGGATATTCCCCTGCGCCTGTCGCAGATACTTAAGCTCCAACCCGGCGATGTGCTGCCGATTGATAAACCCGATCGCATTATCGCTCATGTGGACGGCGTACCGGTGCTAACGAGCCAGTATGGTACGGTCAACGGACAATATGCGTTACGTGTAGAGCACTTGATAAACCCGATTTTGAATTCGCTGAATGAGGAACAGCCCAAATGAGTGATATGAACAATCCGTCCGATGAGAACAGCGGAGCACTGGACGATCTGTGGGCTGACGCGTTGAACGAACAAAAAACCACTCCCGCAACGAAAAGCGCGGCCGATGCCGTGTTCCAGCAGATCGGCGGTGGTGATGTTGGCGGCACTCTCCAGGATATCGACCTGATTATGGATATCCCGGTCAAACTGACCGTGGAACTGGGTCGTACGCGTATGACAATTAAAGAGCTGCTGCGTTTGACGCAGGGTTCCGTGGTGGCACTTGACGGGCTGGCGGGCGAACCGCTTGATATCCTGATCAACGGTTATCTGATTGCTCAGGGTGAAGTGGTGGTCGTTGCGGATAAATACGGCGTACGTATCACTGATATCATCACCCCTTCCGAGCGTATGCGTCGTTTGAGCCGCTGAGTCGAGCATGAAAACACAGGCCACGGTTTCCCAACCGTCTGCCCTTTCCGGTTCGCCACTGTTGCAGGTCAGTGGCGCGCTGTTTGGCATGATCGCGTTAATTCTGATTATCGCGTGGCTCGCCAAACGCCTTGGCCTCGGCGGCAAAACCGCCAGTGGCCGGGGTTTAAAAGTGACCGCCAGCACCACGGTCGGCCCGCGCGAACGCGTGGTGATCGTGGATGTTGAAGATGCACGCCTGGTGCTGGGCGTTACGCCCACCAACATCAATCTGTTGCACAAACTTCCTCCCGCACCCGCAGAAAGTGAAGACGTGAACGTGAAAAATGTGGATTTCCAGACCGTGATGAAGAATTTGCTTAAGCGTTCCGGGAGATCCTGATGCGCCGTTTGTTCTCTTTTGCGCTGGCCGGATTATGGCTAGTTGCCCCTGCGGCATTTGCACAACTTCCGGGTTTGATTAGCCAGCCGATTGCCGGTGGTGGCCAGAGCTGGTCGCTGCCGGTGCAGACGCTGGTATTTATTACCTCGCTTACCTTCCTGCCCGCCATTTTGCTGATGATGACCAGCTTTACCCGCATCATCATTGTCTTCGGCCTGCTGCGAAACGCGCTGGGAACACCGTCTGCACCGCCGAACCAGGTGCTGCTTGGGCTGGCGCTGTTTTTGACCTTTTTTATTATGTCGCCGGTGATCGACAAGATTTATACCGACGCCTATCAGCCGTTTAGCGAGAATAAAATCTCTGTCGATGTGGCGCTGGAACGCGGCGCGCAGCCGCTGCGCGAATTTATGCTGCGCCAGACGCGCGAAGCCGATTTGGCGCTGTTTGCCCGTCTTTCTAATAGCCCGCCGATTCAGGGGCCGGAAGCCGTATCAATGCGTATTCTGCTACCCGCTTATGTCACCAGCGAGCTGAAAACCGCATTCCAGATTGGTTTTACGATCTTTATTCCGTTCCTGATTATCGATCTGGTGATCGCCAGCGTCCTGATGGCGCTCGGGATGATGATGGTACCTCCCGCAACCATTGCCCTGCCGTTCAAACTAATGCTATTCGTGCTGGTCGATGGCTGGCAGTTACTGGTCAGCTCGCTCGCCCAGAGCTTTTACAGTTAGGAGTAAGCCATGACACCAGAATCGGTCATGATGATGGGCACCGAGGCGATGAAAGTCGCTCTCGCGCTCGCTGCCCCACTGCTGCTGGTTGCGCTGGTCACAGGCCTGGTTATCAGTATTTTGCAGGCGGCGACGCAGATCAACGAAATGACGCTCTCCTTTATCCCGAAAATCATCGCCGTGTTTGTCACGATTGTGGTTGCCGGGCCGTGGATGCTGAATTTACTGCTTGATTACATGCGCACCCTGTTCAACAACATTCCTTATATCATCGGGTAAGCCGACTTATGTTGAACGTCACCAGCGATCAGTGGCTGCATTGGATCAGTATGTATTTCTGGCCGCTGCTGCGCGTGATGGCGTTAATTATGACCGCGCCGATCCTCAGCGAATCGCGTATTCCGCGCCGGATAAAAGTGGGGCTGGGGATTGTAATTACTATTGTTATCGCCCCAACCCTGCCGCCAACGCCGGATGTTCCGGTATTCGCCCCGGCGGCACTTTGGCTGGCGCTGCAGCAGATCCTGATTGGCGTTGCGCTCGGTTTTACGATGCAGTTCGCCTTTGCGACGATTCGTACCGCCGGTGAGCTGATTGGCCTGCAAATGGGCCTCTCTTTCGCCACCTTTGTCGACCCCACCAGCCACTTAAACATGCCGGTGCTGGCGCGCATCCTCGACATGCTGGCACTGCTGTTGTTCCTCACGTTTAACGGGCATTTGTGGTTAATCTCGATGCTGGTCGACACCTTCCACACCCTGCCGATTGGCGGTAACCCGGTAAACAGCAATGCCTACCTGGCGCTCACGCGGGCAGCAGGCATGATCTTCCTCAATGGATTAATGCTGGCGTTACCGGTTATCACATTGCTGCTGACCATTAACCTTTCCCTTGGTTTACTGAACCGCATGGCACCACAATTGTCGGTGTTCGTGATTGGTTTTCCCGTTACGTTAAGCGTTGGGATTTTACTGATGGCGGCAATGATGCCGTTAATCGCTCCTTATTGTGAGCGATTATTCAGTGAGATTTTCAATCTGTTAGCTGATATTGTTAGCGAACTTCCACAGAATAGTAATCCCTGACCTTTAGTAATGCCTTTCTGAGGATATTCCTAAAGTTAAATTTGAAAAACATCCCCCACCATATATCTGGCGCGGCTTATTTGTTTTTAGCCTTCTCACAGAACGCAACATTTACTTTACTTTAAGATGATTCCTGGCAAATTATACCTAACTTTACGGGATAGTGGGTTCGCCTGAAGTTTCGCGTCGTACTTCAGTAATATAAGTTTTTCCTGTATGGCTTCTGAAGCTTCTGGCGGGTGGTGAATTATCGTTACGCATTGAGTGAGGGTATGCCATGTCAACGATTATTATGGATTTATGCAGTTATACCCGGTTGGGATTAACAGGGTATCTGACAAGCCGGGGGGTTAAAAAGCGAGATATCAACGACATCCAGACAGTTGATGAACTCGAATCAGCTTGCGCCACACTTCAGCCAACCGTGGTGTTTATTAATGAGGACTGCTTTATTCATGACCCAAGCAGCAGTCAACATATAAAGCAAGTCATTAATCAGCATCCCCGTACACTTTTTATTGTGTTTATGGCTATCGCCAATATCCACTTTGACGAATATCTTTTGGTTCGCAAAAACTTATTGATTAGTTCTAAATCAATCAAGCCTGAGTCGCTGGATAATATTCTGGGAGATTGTCTCAACAAAGAGAAAAAAAGCGTTGGGACCATTAACTTACCAACACTTTCACTAAGTCGTACCGAGTCCAGCATGTTGAAAATGTGGATGTCCGGGCAGGATACGATTCAAATCTCCGATCAGATGAATATTAAAGCGAAAACAGTATCATCACATAAGGGTAATATTAAAAGAAAAATTAAAACGCATAATAAACAGGTTATCTATCATGTAGTGCGGCTAACAGATAATGTTACCACGGGTATATTTGTTAATATGCGTTGAGGCTATTTTTATCAATTCACCCTCCAGCCGGAGGGCGAAATATTAATCTGCACGTTCTACAAATACGCCGTCCGGGTGGTCTTTTTCATTAAAGAACCAAATCCCGAGCGGGTAATCTTCCAGTGAGACCAGGTACATCGTACCTTCATTAAACGCTTCGACAGCCAATACCACTCCCGGACGGCGTGGACCCCCGTCCGTTTTGACCGTAACCCGATCGTTAACCTTCATAAGTACCCTCCTCTCGCATTTACGCCAGTGTAGAACAAAACCGTTGCCCTGACAGCGTGCCTGCGTTTAGCTGGCGATTTTTTCTACCGACTATACTTAACACTGCATTTATGAAGGAGGTGACGGCGTGAAAACAGTCAAAGAGTATAGCGAGACCGCAAAGCGGGACGTGCATATCGATGTCGATGCCCTGCTGGCTGCAATTAACGAAATCAGCGAAAGCGAAGTGCATCGTGTCGATGACGAAGATGGCCAGCGCGTGAGCGTGGATGGTCGGGAATATCATACCTGGCGGGAACTGGCGGAAGCATTTGAACTGGACGTGCATGACTTCAGTATTACGGAGGCGAATCGCTGAAGAAAACATCCCGGCCGCCGAAACGGCCGGGACAAACTTGCTCTCGCAAGAAGCACTTAAAATTCGTACACCAGGGAATCTGATGTGAGAATAACTCTATAGATAAAACATACTTAAGACAAGAAATATCTATAAATCAATGAATTAGCACATACAACTGTATTCTACTGCATACAATGCGCGACAAAAGTCTCCCGACACAGACTGCCAGAGGAGTTCACTATGCCGAGCCTGGACGACCCATTACTAATCTTTACTGACATAGAAGGAACATTGCTGGATAGCCATACGGGTGAATGGCAACCTGCTGCTGAGTGGCTTGCGCGTCTGCGCCAGCGGCAAATACCGGTGATCCTTTGCAGCAGCAAAACGGCGGCAGAAATGATCGCCATACAAAATCTTTTGCAACTGCAAGGCCTGCCCTTTATTGCCGAAAACGGCGCGGTGATTCAGTTAGATGAACACTGGCAAGATCACGACGACTACCCACGGATTATTACCGGTTCCCCCCATGCCGAAATCGCCCGCGTGCTGACCCAATTACGCCTGAGCAATGGCTGGAAATTCACCACATTTACAGAGCTGGATGAACATGTTCTGGCAGAGTTAACGGGGCTTACGCCTGCGCAGGCTAACCTCGCTAAGTTGCAGGAAGCCTCTGAAACGCTGATCTGGCGCGACAGCGATGAGTGCATGAACGCCTTTGATGATGCGCTGGCGCAACTGGGTTTACGTGTTGTCCAGGGAGCACGATTCTGGCATGTGCTGGATGAGCGCGGCGGAAAAGATCAGGCCGTAAACTGGCTGACCCGACAATATCGCCATTACCAGGGCAAACGCGCGGTTACGGTTGGGCTGGGCGATGGACCAAACGATGCGCCACTACTCGATAATGTCGACTACGCCGTGGTGGTAAAAGGTCTTAATCGTGAAGGGGTAAGGCTGCGTCAGGATAGCCCGCCACGGGTTTATCATACGCAACAAGAGGGCGCGGCGGGCTGGCGCGAAGGCCTCAATCACCTGTTTGGGATCACATCGACTGAACAGACTTGATTGCGGCCACTGTTTTTCGCCAGGTATAAGCGGCTATCTGCAATGGATTGCAGGTACTCAAAATCGTAATTGCCGCTTTCCTGCGCAGCGCTGACGCCAAGCGAGACAGTAATGCGCAACGTCGTACGCTTGTGGATCAGGATCTCTTTACTTTCAATGCGTGAACGGATGTGCTCGGCAACCTGTACCGCCTGCTCAAGCGTGCTGTCCGGCAATAAAACACAGAACTCTTCGCCACCGACGCGACCGGCGACATCCTGCTCTCGGATGGAACTGCTGATAAGCCCGGCTGCGTGGGATAACACCAAATCACCGGCCTGATGACCGAACTGGTCGTTGACGCCCTTAAAATGGTCAATATCAAGCTGAATGATCGCGAAGGGGCGCTCCTGCGCCCGTGCCTCTTCTGATAACACTTTCGCCTGCTCAAAGAACGATCCCCGATTATAAAGGCGGGTTAGCGGGTCAAACCACGCCTGCCATTGCAGCGTGTGTTGCATGCTATACAAGTTGGTCACCATTCTGCGGATCACCACCCAGGAAAAGAGCAGCATGCCGGTAAACAGCACCCACAGCAGCGAGAGCGCAATGCTGATACGCCCGAAATCCCCGGAGAGGCCTTCACGCAAAGTGTGAACACGCAGCAGGACGCCACCAAAATGTTTAAGCTTTTGCCAGCTCACATAACGGGTACCCAGATGCAGGCCACCGACGGTATCGTGCGCCATGTCGGCTTGTAGCTTAGCGATCTCATCCTGATTAAACTCGCCGCTGGCATTCTGCAGAGGTTGCGTACTGATAAGCAGGCGGAAATGATTATCGTAAAGCTGATATTCCCCACCATCCTGCTGGAGTTGTTCATCAATCAGTAACGGCTTAATTGCACTCAGAGGAAAGCTCATTACCAGCACGCCGTACCAGTAATGCTGGTAATCGAGCGGCACGCTGGCGGCGACAAAACTGTTATTTTCCGGGTTGGTTAAAAGCGTGAACCAGCGAACGCCACGCGCACGATTTTCCTGTTGCTGTTGGCTGCTAAACCATGGGCGCGTTAATAAGCGGTAGTAGGTAGAAATAATGTCCTGCTCGCGATCCACAGCGCGTGTGGAGAGGAAAAAACCGGCGCGTGAGAAATAATAAGCCTGACGCGGCAACATGGCGGCCTCAGAGGAGAGTCGAAACAGATACCCAAGCTCCATCGCCGCCATGAGTTCGTCGTGTAAACGTTCCTCGTCGCGACGCAGCAGCCCACTCTGTTCAACTAAAGAATCAGAAACGCCGTAAATAGGCAGCGTCCGGCTGTTATCCAGGCCAATCTGCCAGTACGGTAAGGCGCGTTTACGATCAAACTCGCCCTGCACGGAATTTAGTGCCTCAAATCCCAACGGCTTTTGCAGCGCGGCCTGCATACCATTTCGGAAAAAAAGTAACCGGTCTACGCCGACCTGAATCTGCATATCCAGAGCATTACTGACGTTTTCCAGCGCGCTACGCTGGCTGGCGACATAAGCCCCCTGCAGCACAATAACTTCACGCCACGTCAGTAGCGTTGAACACACCATCACGATCACAAAGCAAAGGTTTACCACCTGAGCCGGAACAAAATAGCGCTGCAGTTGTTTAAACGACCTGGGCTGTTTTACGACACGGTTCTGCCGCACACGGGCTCCCTGAGATGTCTGTGAATGCTCTTCCGCCCCGCTCGCGCGTAATCCGGCAATAAAAACGCCCAGCAATGCCGGGCGTTTTTGTGGTTACGCTTCTTCGTGGATCCGCCGCCTGTTGCCAGGCATTAGCTCATCTTCACGAAAGGCTTCCCGTTTGACGCCGTAACCGTCATACCAGCGGCACTCAACCATACCGCTGGCATAACCGGTAACAATCATGAGCGGACCACCCTTTTTACTCTGCACTTCATCGCTGACCAAAAAGACCATTCTTGCCTCCGGTATCAGGGCGAAACTTTTTCACCTTAGACGAAGTTGCTTAAATTTGCGTAATCCTTGCCGCGAGATTTTATTTTTCACCGCCACGTAAACGTTCCACACCTTTCATCATCGCAACCACAACGGCACCAATCACAAAGCCCAGCACCAGGTTGGCCACCATCGGTGCCAGCGCTTGCAACAGTGCAGGCTGGTTTGCGGCGAATTGCTCGATAGCATGATGTAACGGCGCAATGCCGTGAACCACAATCCCGCCACCGACAAGAAACATTGCCAGCGTACCGACAACAGACAGGATCTTCATGAGCCATGGCGCGGTGAATAGCAACCCTTTGCCCAGCCCCTGTGCCAGCACGCCCGGTTTCTCTACCAGCCAGTAGCCCATATCATCGAGCTTAACAATGATGCCCACCAGCCCGTAAACACCAATGGTAACCAGCACCGCGATGCCCGACAGGATCAGCACCTGGTTCAGCAAAGGCGCGTCGGCAACGATGCCAAGCGTGATGGCGACAATCTCGGCAGAGAGAATAAAATCGGTACGCACCGCGCCTTTGATTTTATCTTTCTCGAACTGCTGCGGATCTTGCGCCGCCAGCGCTTCCAGACGCTGCTGGCGGGCTTCCGGGCTCTCTTTATGTTTACGCGCTTCAAACGTGTGCAGCACTTTCTCCACACCTTCAAAACATAAAAACGCGCCGC
Organism: Kosakonia sacchari SP1; assembly: GCF_000300455.3. Lineage (NCBI taxonomy): Bacteria > Pseudomonadati > Pseudomonadota > Gammaproteobacteria > Enterobacterales > Enterobacteriaceae > Kosakonia > Kosakonia sacchari. The sequence goes on along the minus strand of NZ_CP007215.2, from coordinate 1,851,848 downwards.
CAAGCATCAACAGCGGTGTAATGGCCCAGGGGATAAAAGCGCTAATCAGTAACGCCAGCGGCACGAGAATCACCTTATTCAGCAATGATCCACGCGCGACGCTCCACACCACCGGCAATTCGCGGTTGGCGCGCACGCCGGTGACCTGCTGCGCGTTAAGCGAAAGATCGTCGCCCAGCACACCAGCAGTCTTTTTCGCCGCCAGTTTGCCCATCACTGAAATATCATCCAGCAACGTCGCAATATCATCGAGTAATGTTAATAAACTACTTCCTGCCAAAATATCTTCCTTTTGAATTTATGATGTCACGCTTATCAGTATGATGGAAAAAGTCCGGGACGAAAATCACCTCTTATAGTCAACAAAAATTTAACACTCCTTACGCAATTAACCACTCGCCAGCCCGATAGTTTTAACGTTTACTATAAGCCTCTTATCTTTTGCCGTGGTGGGTTATGCGTTTCAGGCAAGTTTTACCGCTTATTGGCGCGCTTTTCGCGCTCTATATTATTTGGGGTTCCACGTACTTTGTTATTCGCATAGGCGTTGAAAGCTGGCCGCCGTTTATGCTGGCCGGTACACGCTTTTTATCTGCGGGCGTCATTCTGACCAGCGTCTTATTACTGACCGGCCATAAATTGCCGCCACTTCGTCCGATGCTTAATGCCGCGCTGATTGGCGTGCTGCTACTGGCGGTGGGCAATGGGTTTGTGACCGTCGCCGAACACCAAAATGTGCCATCGGGAATTGCCGCTGTTGTTGTGGCGACCGTTCCGCTATTTACCTTGTGTTTCAGTCACTTTTTCGGCATTAAGACGCGAAAACTTGAGTGGTTTGGCATTGCCATTGGTCTGGCAGGCATTGTTTTGCTTAATAGTGGCGGGAACTTAAGCGGTAATCCGTGGGGCGCCGTGTTGATTCTGGTCGGTTCGCTAAGCTGGGCATTCGGCTCGGTATACGGCTCGCGCATTGAACTGCCGAGCGGCATGATGGCGGGCGCAATCGAAATGCTGGCCGCAGGCATTGTGTTGTTAGCAGCTTCGGCATTAAGCGGTGAGCGCCTAAGCGCAGTACCGCCACTGTCCGGTTTCTTCGCCGTCGGTTATCTGGCGCTATTTGGCTCCATTATCGCTATCAACGCCTATATGTACCTGATCCGCAACGTCTCGCCTGCCGTTGCCACCAGCTATGCGTATGTCAATCCGGTTGTCGCCGTGCTGCTCGGCACGAGCTTTGGCGGGGAACATCTCTCGTCTGTAGAATGGCTGGCGTTGGGCATCATTATTATGGCGGTGGTGCTGGTGACGTTGGGTAAATATCTCCTTCCGGCGCGCCCGGTAGCTACGCCTTGCGAGGCAGAGAAGTAACCGCCATCGCATGAATCCCCTGAGTGTCGATCTGCGCAGTCTGTTGCCCTTCGCAGATCCACTCCTCCAGCCGTTCACATAGCGCCGCATCGCCGAGTTTTAACCGCCCCCGCAGCGCACACTCCCAGACCACCAGCACTCGCCAGCCCAGTTCCAGCAACGACGACGTATCGCGCGCATCGCGTTCAACGTTTTTGCCAATCTTCTCCAGCCAGAAATCCGTGCGCGTGGCAGGCACTTTAAAAAGATAACAGGTGTGGTGATGCCAGAAGCAACCGTGGGTAAAGATAACGCAGCGATAATCGTCGAGCACAAAATCAGGTCGCCCCGGCAAAGCAGCATCCTGGACACGAAAATCGAGTTCCAGTGAAAGAAGACACGCGGCAAGCCGCCTTTCAATCTCGGTATCCTTTGTGCCGATGGCGCGCATATTTTTACTGCGCGTTGCTTTATCATGCACATCCGCCATCGCGCGTCTCCGTCAGGCCAGATGAAAACTAAAGCGGCGCAGCACCTCTTCATCAACGCGCTGGTGATCACCTTGCAGTTCGGCGCTGAGTTTCGCCATAAAGTGCACCAAAAAATCCGCGTTGTGTTCGGCGAATTTACGCCCTTGTTCAGTCTGCATGGTGGCGGGTAATTTCAGCAGCTTGCAACGAAAATGATCGAGGGCGAAGGCTTTATCATCCAGTTCACGTTCGGCGGCAAATGGATCTTCGCCATCGAATAAGGCTGCGCCCATCGAGCCGGAAACGGCAAAGACGCGCGCCAGGCCAATCGCTCCAAGCGATTCCAGCCGATCGGCATCCTGAACAATTTTCGCCTCCAGCGTTTGCGGCGCAATGTCGGCGCTGAAGCTGTGCGCTTCAATGGCATGGCGCACGCCAGCCACGGCGTTTTGCGGGAAATCAGGAAACTCGCTTTCGAGAATAGCCGCCGTTTTTTCTGCCGCCATGACTGAAGACTGGTGACGCTGCGGGTGATTTTTGGCAAAACTCACGATGTCATGGAAATAACAGGCGGTGAGCACCACCAGCGCATCAACCTGTTGGCCTTGCATTAGCGTTTGTGCTGTTTTCCAGACCCGGCGAAAGTGTGAGACGTCATGCGCGGCGTCGCCGTGGTTAAAATGCTGAGAAATCCATTGGTCAAAACGGTGCTGCCAGTCGATTACATTCATTCTTGTTCCCGTTAATGAAAGCCCCTACCTGCTGTTTCAGGCATCTGGATCCTGCGGACGGGTGTACCAGGCAATAGCACCCAGTATCGCACCCACGACGGCTAAAACCAGCATGCCAAAAAACGAGTTCAGCCAGTTCCCGGTCGCGGTTCCCACCGTGCCAGTAGTAAACCCGGCTGGCAAATTTGTCTGGCTGACTGGCCAGATATCGTTTAGCACAGTCCAGATAAAATAGACGCAGAAAATCCAGAACACCCAGAGTGCCAGTTTGCCACCGAGGCTGCGAACCGCTTTATCGTCCATAATGGTTTTCCGCATGGGTTAAGGGATGAAAGAAATGAAATTGTCCCGACATAAATGTGACAACTCTCTCATCATATCGTCAGTTGATGAATTTTAAAGATATATCAGCGAGACTGATGAGTCCCCTCACCCGCAACGGTCGCAGACCGCGAATGAGTGTGCCATGTGTAAATGACAAACAGACGTAACGGGATAAAAATTAATAAGAAAAAGTGTAATTAGTGCACTTAAAGTGACATTTTCAGACCGCGCGGAAACGCTCCAAAAATTAATGATAAAAGCGGCAATCATTTCTATCAATTATGTTAAGAAAAGGTTATAAAATGTGCAAATGCAAGAGTGAAAAAACAACTGTGACGGGAGTCGTTGAAAGCGAAGCGCGTAACTGTTTGAATAATGGCGGAGAGAGGGGGATTTGAACCCCCGGTTGAGTTGCCCCAACTACGGTTTTCGAGACCGTCCCGTTCAGCCGCTCCGGCATCTCTCCGTTCAGATGGTTGCCATGATGCCAGGTAATTTGGCATTTTAACAGACCCTGTCCCGTTAATTTGGTTCAAGTGGCGAGTTTGCGAGCAAAACGATGATTAAGTGGCCCTGGAAGACAAGGGAATCTGCCGAAGGCGCAGAATACCCCTGGGAAGAAGCGTTAAATGCCCCTGTGTTAGCAAATTTGTCGCCGGAGGAACAGGAGAAACTTGTTCATCTGGCTGACCGCTTTTTGCAGCAAAAACGCCTGGTTCCGTTGCAAGGATTCGATCTGGATGCGCTGAAAAGCGCGCGTATCGGCTTACTGTTTTGCCTGCCAGTGCTGGAGCTTGGCCTTGAATGGCTCGATGGCTTCCACGAAGTGCTGATCTACCCGGCGCCGTTTGTTGTCGATGACGAGTGGGAAGACGACATTGGTCTGGTGCACAATCAACGCGTGGTTCAGTCCGGGCAGAGCTGGCAACAAGGGCCCATCATACTGAACTGGCTGGATATTCAGGATTCGTTCGACGCTTCCGGCTTCAATCTCATTATTCATGAAGTGGCGCATAAACTGGATACGCGCAACGGCGATCGCGCCAGCGGCATTCCGCTGATTCCGCTGCGTGAAGTGGCAGGCTGGGAACATGATCTGCGTGCCGCGATGGACAACATTCAGGATGAGATCGATCTGGTTGGCGAAAGCGCGGCCAGCATCGACGCCTACGCGGCAACCGATCCGGCAGAGTGTTTCGCCGTGCTGTCAGAGTATTTCTTTAGCGCGCCAGAGCTGTTCGCTCCCCGCTTCCCGGCGCTGTGGCAGCGCTTCTGCCATTTCTATGGACAGGATCCGCTAAGCCGTTTGCGCGGGCAGGCAGGCTGCGATAACGACAGTACCCGACAGGTACATTAAAACGTCGCCTGTGTTTTAATTCGCCAGTTGAATCAGTGTGTTAAATTTAGTGTTGACACTCAAGTGCGGGGCCAGTAGTATGCGCCCCGTTCACACGATTCCTCTGTAGTTCAGTCGGTAGAACGGCGGACTGTTAATCCGTATGTCACTGGTTCGAGTCCAGTCAGAGGAGCCAAATTCAGAAAAGCCTGCTTTTAAGCAGGCTTTTTGCTTTTCTGGCCTGACAACTTGCTGCCGCCTTCCCTTTAGCCGTTCGTTCTTTTTTCCGCGCCCGATTTACGCACATTCCAGCTCGCGAGAGAGAATAAACAGCCACCAACGTACACCATTCCGCTGCGTTGATGTCACGCGCAGTGACCGTCGCGATTACACCGTTGGCACCGTGCCGCCATCAATAACATATTCCGTTCCCGTGATCGCCGCCGCACAGGATGAAGCGAGGAACACAATGAGACTGGCCACTTCCACAGGTTTTGACGGGCGCCCCAGCGGGATGCCGCCGAGCGAATCCATGATGATTTTCTTTCCGCCTTCGTAATCCGTTCCCGCCTGGTGCGCGAGCCGTTCGGCCAGCGCGACAGAGGCTTCAGTTTCAATCCAGCCGGGTGCGACACGCAGCACGCGGATCCCTTTTGGTGATACCTCTTTCGACAGGCTTTTACTGTAGGTAGAGAGTGCAGCCTTAGCTGCGGCATAGGCGGTTGTCGATTCCGGCAACGGCAGTTCGCGCTGGATAGAGGTGACATGAATAATGACCCCCGCACCCTGCGCGAGCATGCCGGGTAAAAGCGCTCTGTCGAGGCGGACCGCAGGCAGCAGATTAAGGTTCAGTTCCTGTTGCCACTCCTCTTCGCCTAACGCTGCAAAACCGCCACCGGGCGCTGTCGAGCCACCAACAACGTGAACAATGATGTCAACGCCGCCAAAGTGGCTCTGCACTGCCTGCGCGACACGATGACAACCGTCAACCGTTGTCAGATCGGCCGCCACAAAGTGATCCGCTAACGATTCATCAGGCTGGATCCGCGCGGTGGTTAACACTTTCGCACCCTCGTCATGAAACAGACCAACAACCGCCTTCCCAACGCCTTTGGTGCCCGCCGTGACCAGAACGCGTTTTCCTTGTAAGTTCAGATTCATGCTCATTACACGATCTCCAGTGCGGCAATCTTCCCGTCCAGTAAGGTGAACGCATGGCTAAGCTGCACCGGGCTGCCGGGAAAATTGCCCGCCACATGTGAGGTTACCGTTAGCCGCGTTCCGTCATCAGCCACCCGGATCGGCTCAACGGTGTATTCAAACGCATTCTGCGCATCGCGTTGCCAGGCCTGGATGGCTTCAAGGCCGCGATACGTCTTACTTTCATCGATTACAACGGCATCAGGCGTAAAGCAGTGATTAACGTTGGCGATATCTGCGCCATTACTGATGGCGAAGTAGGTAGCAACTGCGTCGGGTAATGATAAAGACATGGTGAGAGGCTCCTTCGGTTTGCGGTGCTCTCATTTTCACCATATAGTGTCAAATCATCAAGAACGCACAAAAAAGTTAGTAACAGGCTTATGAGTAAGATTTATACCCCGATACCGCCGCGCTTGGCGTCGAACAGGTGCTGCGATTACTGGAAGGCCGCTGGAAGCTGGTCATCCTGTTTCATTTATTTGATGGAAAAGTGCAGCGCTACTCCGATTTCAGCAGACTTATTCCGGGCATTTCGCAAAAGATGTTGAGCCAGCAACTGCGGCAGCTCGAAGCGGATGGCATTGTGTCGCGCAAGGTCTATCCGCAGATCCCGCCGAAGGTGGAATACCGGCTTACGGAGTGGGGGCAAGCCCTGTGCCCGGCGCTGGATGCGATGCTGAAATGGGCTGAAAAACGCGACACCTTCTCACCGAACGCGCCTTAAATCCCGCGCTGACCTTTTCCTTTGTTCTGATGCTGCGCGCTTAACCGTTCAGTCGTTCATCGCGCTTTCCTCTGTTGCGCCCGCACTGTCCAGCACATACCGCGGCCACAATGTGCCATGCTAAAGATGTTGTTATTCAAATAATGGCGCGGGCATCGTCCGGCAAAAAGAAGCCATTCTCTGCAAAACCCCCTTTATCACTGACGTAACCGCAACAGAGAGGACGACAATGATCACCTTATGCAACGCGTGCGGCACCTCGTATGAAATCACCGACACTCACCCACACCGGTGCACTATCTGCGAAGATGAGCGCCAGTTCGTGCCGGTAACTGGGCAGAAGTGGGTTGAGTTCCCTGCCCTTCTGGCCTCGCATGTCAATAAATGGCAACAACATGAGAGCGATCTCTTTAGCATCAAAACCGTGCCTGACTTCGCGATTGCGCAGCGCGCTTTTCTGCTGAGAACAGCGCAGGGCAATATTTTGTGGGACTGCATCGCCACGCTCGACGACGCCACAAAAACGCTGATCGCCTCTCTGGGCGGGCTCAAGGCTATCGCTATTTCGCATCCCCATTTCTACACCACCATGCAAGACTGGGCCGCCGCGTTTGACGCGCCGATTTATCTGCATGAATGCGATCGCGAGTGGATCATGCGCGACAGCCCGCACATTACTCTCTGGGACGGCGACACTCTGCAGCTGACCTCAGACGTGAGCATCATGCGACTTGGCGGCCATTTTGCCGGTGGCTGCGTTCTCCACTGGGCGCGTGATGAAGGTATGCTGCTGTCCGGCGACATCGTTCAGGTCGCGCCGGGCGCAAATGCCGTCTCCTTTATGTGGAGCTACCCGAATATGCTGCCGCTGCCGGCAGAGACGGTTCGTGAAATGACACGCCGGCTGGATACGGTGAAATTCGCGAAACTCTACGGCGCGTTTGAAGGGCGGGAGATCGTGCAACATGCTGCGGAAATTGTGCGCCGTTCAGGTGAGAAATATATCGCCTGCCTGCGCTAAGCAATGGTTTATCTATTCGTCCGCACACGCTTGCGGATAAAGCACTGCGCCCATTGATTTCAATACAATAATTGCATGGCAACCCGGCGTTTTGGATCCAACCCGGCGAGGGTTTCCTCGGCAAGCACCGCTTTTAGCCGGGGTGAAATGGCGCTGCCTTCAACGATGGCAAAACCCAGCGAAGCGTAAAACGGCGCGTTGAAGGGCGCATCACGATCGGTCGTCAACGAGGCGCCGTTTAAACCACGCGCTTTGCCTGCCGACAAAAGCGCTTGCATCAGGCGTCGGCCAATGCCCTGCCGCTGCCAATTCGGGTGAACATCCGCTTCGGCAATGTGCAGCCAGTTTTCCGTGATCACGGCGCCGGCAAACCCGACGGGAATATCGTCCGGCGCGAAAGCAACGAGTAACATCCCTTTCCTGCATAGCTCGCGCAAATCTTCCAGGCTGCTAGCGACAGGAGATCCGCTTACCGCGCCCGCCTCGCGCAGCGTTTCAAACGAGGCAAGTTCAATGGCTCTTAACGCTGCCAGGTGCTCGCTTCGAGCTAGTCTGATTATGATATCTGTCATCTGAATGTTCCCAATGGTAACAAGCGTTAAGCCTGATCGACACGATAGCTTCAGGCGTTCCCGCGCCTCATATTGTACATCCCGAATGCATCAGCACAATTTTCATGCTGCCCCCCATTCTTTGTACCTTATTTACATCGTTTCATTTACTTACATAAAACGACCGTCAGGAAATAATTCATTAACGTAACTAATAGAATATGAATCGTGTTAGTGATTTTAGCCGTGATGGTCGATTCGCCGTTCTTCCCCGAGAACGGCTTTTTTTTGGGTTTTGACAGGAGGGTAAGTTGATGTTCCAGTCTGCGGTTGTTTTCCTTTCATCACTGTTCATGTGCGGCAATGTTTTTGCAGGTTCCGTCGCATCGGTGTCGCTTAGCACACTTTCATCTGCGCTCAATGAACGCATGCTGATAATGAAAGACGTCGCCAGTTATAAGGCACAGCACCATTCCCCCGTAGAAGATCTTGAGCGGGAGCAAAAAGTACTGGCAGAAGCGGTGAAAAATGCCCAGGACGCGGGTCTGGATCCCCGCTCCGTGGAGCCTTTTTTCCGCGCGTTGATGAATGCCAGCAAAGCCGTTCAGTATCGCTATCTGGCCGACTGGTTAGCCACACCGGATGCCAACAGCACTGTCAGAAGTCTGGACGCAACCCGGCAACAGATAAATCAACTGGATAGCCAGTTGCTCACCGCCATCAGCCAGCGGTTGCTTACCGGTCCTTTCACTGAAGCAGACACCGCATGGCTGTCGGCACAAATTATGGCTCCGAATCTTAGCGAAGCGGATAAAAATAACCTCCTTGCCGCCTTACGCCTTATTCATCGTGCACGTTAGTCGCAAATGCCGTTCGCGATGAAAAAACACAAATGCCCGACCTGCCAGTGCGCATGACAGGTCGGGCATCTGCCAGGAAGATAACGCTTTGTAGACGGAGCCTGCGGTTTAACATCGGCCGACCGAATGCCACGCACTCAAATCATACAACAACCGAATAATCTTCTGCGCATTAACGCCCCCTGAGTTAAATTCCCCCTTTCATGCCGCCCGCTCTGCAAAAGAGTTTTCACCTGTCCGCTGTCGCTGTAGTCTCAATAACGGCTTTTTTTGGCTGTGTACGATGTGAGTAACCTTTTCTCCCTATTAAAACTAGAAAATTTTGCATTTTTGAGGAACGGACAGAACAACTATGGACTCCACGCTCATCACAACCCGCCCCGATGAAGAGGCACCGCCACTCAATCGCGCCCGCCGAGCGGCCTGGGGCAGCTTCGCCGGCGCAGTAGTCGACTGGTTTGATTTTTTACTGTATGGCATCACCGCTGCGCTGGTGTTTAACAGCGAGTTTTTTCCGCAGATAGACCCGGCAATGGGCACGCTCGCCGCTTTCGCCACCTTTGGTGTTGGATTTTTATTCCGCCCGCTCGGCGGTATTGTTTTTGGTCATTTCGGCGATCGTCTCGGTCGCAAGCGAATGCTGATGATGACGGTCTGGATGATGGGCATCGCCACAGCCTGTATTGGCATTCTCCCCTCTTTTGCCACCATTGGCTGGTGGGCACCGGCATTATTGGTCATCCTGCGCGCCATCCAGGGTTTCGCCGTTGGTGGCGAATGGGGCGGCGCGGCGCTGCTGGCGGTCGAAAGCGCCCCCTCCGGGAAAAAAGCCTTCTACAGTAGCGGCGTTCAGGTCGGGTATGGCGTCGGGTTGTTGCTCTCCACAGGTCTTGTGTCCCTTATCAGCAGCCTGACTACCAACGAACAGTTTCTGAGCTGGGGCTGGCGTCTGCCTTTCTTGTTCAGCATTGTACTGGTGCTCGGTGCGCTATGGGTGCGTAACGGCATGGCAGAGTCCGCCGAGTTTGAACGAGTGCAGACGCAACAGCCGGCGCAGATAAAAAAACGCCCGCCAGTATTTGAAGCGCTGTTTCGCCATCCGGGCGCGTTTTTGAAAATAATCGCCCTGCGCCTGTGCGAACTGCTGACCATGTATATCGTCACCGCCTTTGCGCTGAACTACTCGACACAAAATCTGGGTTTACCGCGTGAGCTGTTTCTCAATATCGGCTTGCTGGTCGGCGGGATAAGTTGCCTGACCATTCCGTTATTCGCCTGGATGGCGGATCGTTATGGACGGCGGCGCATCTACATCACCGGCGCATTGCTCGGCGCGTTGAGCGCGTTCCCGTTCTTTATGGCACTGGAAGCGCGCTCCATTCTCGGGGTAGTAATCTTCTCGTTACTGCTGGCCAATATCGCTCACGATATGGTGGTTTGCGTACAGCAGCCGATGTTCACCGAAATGTTCGGCGCGGGTTATCGCTACAGCGGCGCGGGCGTCGGTTACCAGGTCGCCAGCGTGGTCGGCGGCGGTTTTACGCCCTTTATTGCCGCCGCACTGCTGAACTTTTCCGGCGGCGAGTGGCATGCCGTCGCCATTTATCTACTGGCAGGCTGTTTGCTCTCCGCCCTGACAGCGATGCTGATGAAAACACCACCGCACGCGCATCAATAAAAACAAAGCCTCCGCATGCGGGGGCTTTGTTGCTCATGACCAGCGTTAAATCTGGTAATCGATCGCCGCTTCATCCGGCTCCATCACCTGACGTTTGATATCTTCTACCGACAACCCGGCGTTACACAGCTCAATAAAACGCCAGACATAATTTCGCTGTAACTGGCCGCGTTTTAACCCTAACCAGACGGTATTGGCATCAAACAGGTGTTGCGTATCCAGCCGCACCAGTTTGCCCTCTTCGTTTTCGCCGCTCGATTGCTCCGCCACCAGCCCGACACCCAGCCCCAGCTCGACATAGGTTTTGATAACATCGGAATCCTGCGCGCTCAACACCACATCCGGGATTAACCCTTTGCGACCAAACGCTTCATCAATACGCGAACGCCCGGTGATCCCCTGCCGATAAGTGATAAGCGGCCAGCGACTGATATCTTCGAGTGTTAGCGGTGAGGATTGTGCCAGCGGGTGATCGGCGGGCACCAGCAAACTGTGATGCCAGCGAAACCAGGGAAACGCCACGAGTGAGCTGTCATTGCTTAAGCGTTCGCTGGCAATGCCGATGTCTGCGCCACCGTCATGCAACAGAGATTCAATCTCTTGCGGGGTGCCCTGAATCAACTCCAGCCGCACTTCCGGGAACAGTGCGCGAAACGCTTTTATCACCGAGGGCAAGCTGTAGCGCGCCTGGGTATGCGTCGTGGCAATGGTCAGCACGCCAGAGGTGTCATTGGTAAAGAGATCGGCGAGCCTGCGCACATTGCTCGCTTCGTTAAGAATGCGCTCGGCAATCACCAGCAGCGCTTTACCGGGTTCCGTCATGCCCAACAAACGTTTGCCGCGACGGATAAAAATCTCAATCCCCAGCTCTTCTTCAAGCTCACGAATATGGCGGCTCACGCCGGATTGTGACGTGTAAAGCATGTTGGCGACTTCGGTCAGGTTGTAATCCCGCCGCGCCGCCTCGCGGATAATTTTGAGTTGCTGGAAATTCACCCTTTGCTGCTCCTGGCCTGTCAGACATGACGATATTGTTAAAGTCTGCGGCCAGGCAGAACAAATAATAAAAACCAGCATCTTATTCCATTAAGGAATAATGCTTAACTCACCAGCTGCAACTCATGGCTTTCCATCGCCGGGCGGCTGACTAACGACATTAAAATATCTTTCACCGCTTGCGCCTGCGGCGAGAGTGTGCCGCGCGCGGAAACGTTCAATGACAATGGCAAGTTCATCGAAGGCGTGGTGATACGCGCCATCCAGCCGTTCGTCGCGGCGCACAGCGAACGCGCGGCAGACTCCGGCAGCACCGTCACGCCCATTCCGCTGGCAATCGCCGCCGTCAGCGTGGCGATCGACTCAATTTCGCCAATGATTTTCGCGGTCAACCGACGCAGCGAAAACGCTTCATCAACACGCAAACGGACGGCGCTGTAATCGCGCGGCAGGAAAAGATTCATATCGGCAACCGCTGTCAGATCGACGCTCTGGCCTGGGCAGTCACGCGTGCCCACCAGATACAAATCCTCTTTTAACAGCGGCAGGCTGTTAATCCCCGCGCCAGGCGCGCGTTCATACAGCACTGCCATATCCAGTTGACCGCTGAGCAATTTATCGTTCAGCGTTGTGCCGCTATTTTCATGCAGATAGACCATGACTTCCGGCAACTCGTTACGTACCGCCTGCAACAACGGCATGGTGACGGAAGACGCGGCAGTGCCCGGCGCCAGGCCAATGGAGACTTGTCCCCGCAGGCATTGACCGACATTGTTTACCGCCAGTTGCGCCTGTTCGCACTGGCGCAAAATCGTCCGTGCATGGGTGTAGAGGATTTTGCCCGCTTCTGTCGGCGTCACGCCGCGTTTGGTGCGAATAAGTAATTGCTGATCCAGCTCGCCTTCCAGAGTGGCAACCTGCTGGCTCAGCGCGGGCTGCGCAATATGTAATACTTCGGCTGCCTGAGTCAGGCTTCCAATATCGACGATTTTTACGAAGTATTTCAGTCGTCTTAAGTTCATTTTGCCTCCTGTACGGATACCAGTGCCAACGCCGGATGTGATGTTGTCAGGAGAGTTGCAATATGCTTGCCAGTTTTAGTTAGGCAAAATGAAAGGCGCTAACAGGCTGGATAATAAGAGATTCTAATTACAACCGGGGGAATTATTACTGAAACAGTGGTTTGTATGATGCCCCACGAAAGACTTATTGCACAATTTTGGTGCAAATGCGCGTTTAAGTGCTTATCGCGACAGCAGATTGCTGAAATAGTCAGCAAACGATCGCCACAGAACGATCCAGGCTTTGACAAGGGCCTGGGGCATCGCTAATATTCGCCCCGTTCACACGATTCCTCTGTAGTTCAGTCGGTAGAACGGCGGACTGTTAATCCGTATGTCACTGGTTCGAGTCCAGTCAGAGGAGCCAGATTTAAAAAAGCCTGCTTTTAAGCAGGCTTTTTGTTTTTCTACTGACAGTACGCAAAACCACTCACCTTTCATTCAGACAGAAGGTTGCTTCGACAGATAAGCGTTTGCTCGCCTGGCACCAGCCGCGATTTTCAACCCTCTCGTTTTTTGAGGTATTCCTGACCAGCCGCATTGCTGCGCTCAGGAATTACGCTTGCCGGTACAGGAATAAACGCGGTTCGCCGCAGTAAAAGAGAATATTAAGTGCCGTATTGCGTGTGCGGGTTTGCCTGCCATGACGAGGCTGGTCGAGATAAAGATTAACGGGCCTGCCTGTGCAGGCCCGTTAGAGAAATGCGGCGATTATTATCTACCGGTATTAAAAAAGGCCACAGTCTGTGTCAGCCGACGGGTTTGCTCTTCCAGCGCACTGGCCGCCGATACCGCATGTTGAACCAGAGCGGTGTTCTGCTGAGTGACCGCATCAATTTGTACAATCGCTTCGTTAACAAGGCTGATGCCTTTACTCTGCTCGTCGGTCGCGACGGAGATTTCCGACATGATGTCCGACACGCGCCGCACCGCTACAATCATCTCGTCGATACTGCTGCCGGCAATTTTGATTTGCGACGAGCCGTTGTTAACCCGAGTGACGGACTCTTCCACCAGCCCTTTAATTTCCTGCGCCGCCTGCGAACTGCGCAACGACAAGCTGCGCACTTCACCGGCAACCACCGCGAAGCCTCTGCCCTGCTCACCGGCTCTGGCTGCTTCAACTGCCGCATTCAGCGCCAGAATATTGGTCTGAAACGCGATGCCATTGACCACCTCAATAATGCTCGCGATTTTCCCGGCGCTTTCGGAGATACCGTTCATGGTTTCATTCATGCTCTGCATTACCACACCGCCGCGCGAGGCGATATCCACGGCTTCACTCGCCAGATGACGAGCCTGCCCGGCATTCTCCGCGTTTTGTTTCACGGCGGCGGTGATCTGTTCCATGCTGGACGAGGTGCGTTCCAGTGATATCGCCTGCTGCTCAGAATGGGAGGCAACCTGTTGATTTCCTGCAACAATATCATGAGTGCTGGTGTTAATTATCTCCGCCCCTTCACGGATATCTTTAATCACGGCGGTCAGTTGCTCACGCATCACACCCATTTCGTGGATCAGGCTTGAGTTATCTCCGGCTTTTTTATCCACCGTCTGCGAAAGATCCCCGGCGGCAATCCGCGCGGCGACATCAACGGCATAACGAGGTTCGCCCCCGAGCGCCAGCAACGTTCCCCGGTTGATGAGATAGACGATCACCGACAACAAAATACTGATAGCCACAAACTCAATCAGGTTCTGATAAAGAGAAACCCGAAATGCGGCATTGATATCATCCACATAAAGACCGGTGGTGATGATCCAGCCCCAGGGCGTCCACGGAATGCTGTAAGCGATTTTCGGCTGAGCTTCTGTCTCACCGGGACGGGGGAAAACGTAAGCGGTAAATCCGGCCTGATTATCACGGGTAACCGCAACCATATCTTTGAAGATGTAGGCACCATTGGCATCCGCAACCTTTGGTCCCTGACCAATCAGCTTGGCGTTGATCGGATGCATAATCACTTCGGCCTGGGTATTCAGAATGGTGAAGTATCCCGTTTCCCCATAGCGTAAATCCTTAATTAACTGGGTTGCTCGCTGCTGCGCTTCCTGTTGCGTGAGCGCCCCTTTATCAACCAGCGCGGCCTGTGTTTTGACGATACTGAGTGCCAGTTGCGAAACATGTTGCAACTCGTTTTTCCGCAGTGCCAGTTGGTCTTCTTTGACCGTAAAAGAGCTGTAGAGCAGTGTCCCGGCAAGGCACACCAGTGCCACGATGAGAGGGAGCCAAAGTTTTTGCGCGAGGGATAGTTTCATGGCATGAGTACCTATTGTTGTTTTATATGGCGGGTACAGCATCGGCTTCGGGCGTTCGAACCGCGCCTTATCTCTATATCGGAAATAAAAAAAAACGAGTTAATCGATAGAAGTTGTATATCTTTCACAACTTAACCGTTTTAAGGTTATGAAAAAGTAACTGATTAATAAATAGAGTGTTATTTTTGGCAGGTTAATTTATCCGGTGAAAGTCTTATTAATAAATAAGAACGCCGTCACACTCATGCGCGAAGGCAACACAGGGAGGTAACGGCAATCCCGCAGCATTTACTAACGAAACATCGCCGTTTTTGTACGCCCCACGCAGAGTCTGGCTTACGGGCAGGCTTTACGTGTTGCGCGTGGTTTGCGTATGCGACAGTGCTTTCAATACCTTCTGCAACCACTGTGCCGCTCCTCGCTTGCCGCTGCGTTTATGGGAATAAATCTTCACCTCAAACGGGGCAACCGTAAAAGGCAGTGCAAAAATGGTGATCCTTGCCGCCTGCTTAAACTTTTCCGCTGCCGAACGCGGAAGCGCCATCAGCAGATCGCTGTCGGCGATAATAAAAGGCGCGCTGAGCATCGAGGGCGTTTTTATCGCCACCTGTCGTGTATAACCCAGACGTTCGAGTTCACAATCCAGCACGCCTTTGCTTTCATTCCACGGCGTCACCACCAGGTGGCGCGCGGCAAGGTAATCGTCCAGCGTTAACTGTTGCCTGTGTTGATTACTGATAACGACATATTCATCGGTAAACCAGTCGATCTCGTCCAGTTCCGCGTAATGACTATCCTGCGGCGCGCTAAACCCCAGCGCGAAATCCACTTCTCCTGCCAGTAGCTCATTGAGCGCCGGGCTATGGGGCAAATAGCGAAACTCAAAACGCAGGCCGGGTGCGGTGTGCTGCAATTCAGCCATCAGCGCGGAAAAAATACTAAACGCGGTGAAATCAGTGATGGCGACCTGCAAGCAGTCTGTGGTCGTCGCGGGATTAAATTCCGCTTGCGGGGTGAGTTCATGGTTCAGATGCGCTAAGGCCGACGCGATCGCGGGCGCAAGTTGGCTGGCATAGACGCTTGGGCACATAAGGTGCCCTTCCCGGAAAAATAACGGGTCGTTGAGCGTTACACGTAGCCTTGAGAGCGCGTGGCTGAGCGCAGATGTGCTCATCGCCAGTTCTTCTGCCGCCTGGCGCACAGAACGGTGGCGGTAGACCGCGTCGAAAACAGGTAACAGGTTGAGATCAAGACGTCGTAACGTTGGATGCATAATATTCATTGAGTAGTGATTTCATTGCACTTAATTCTTTGCACAATACCGCTTATGCTGACGGCCATCAATTTTGAACCTCCGGTAAAAACAACAGGAACAGCAATGAGCATTACCATCCGCCCGGCCCGCCCGACTGACGCAAACGCCATTTTTGCGATGATTTATGAACTGGCGGTGTATGAAAAAGCGCCTGAAGAAGTGATCACCACAGCAGATGAAATCCGCGAAACCCTGTTTGGCGCAATGAGCAAAACGGAAGCCTTAATCTGTGAGATCGAAGGCAAAGCCGTTGGCTATGCGGTTTTCTTCACCAGTTATTCAACCTGGCTTGGTCGCAACGGCATTTATATGGAAGATCTCTATGTTTCCCCGGATTTTCGCGGTAATGGTGCCGGAAAAGCGATTCTGCAAAAGATTGCGCAGTGCGCCGTTGAGCGCCGCTGCGGTCGTCTGGAGTGGAGCGTGCTCGACTGGAACCAGCCGGCCATTGATTTTTACCAGAGCATCGGCGCGCGGGCGCAAAGTGAATGGGTGCGTTACCGGCTGGATGGCGATGCCCTGCTGAAATTTGCCGAAAGCCCGCGCACGTAATCTTTTTCATTAACCCGCTACGGCGGGTTTTCGCTTATTCATCATCAGCTTCGCCTCACGCCTCGCTTAAAGATCCAGCGCTTACTGCCGATAAAAACTGTGCAGCTATACTCATAGCTGTTCTCTGGTTGTTTTTTCTACAATAAAGGATTTACAGCATGGATCCGATACAAATTGCATCATTAGCCAGCAGCCTTGACTCTTATCAGCTTGATAATCAAGTCAATACGCTGGTGCTGAAAAAAGCGCTCGATACGCAGAAAACCATCGCCAGCGACTTGATTCAGCAGATCCCGCAGTTACCTTCCAACCCGGCAATCGGTCGTAATATCAATACCACCGCTTAAGCCATTTTGTCCGCTGGCGTTTGCAGTAACAGCGCCAACCGGCAACGTTTGCAAGCCCGCCTCGTGCGGGCTTTTTTGTTTCTTCGCTTGCCAGAAATGTTAAATCGGCGTAGCCTCTGCCGAATTAAAACCAATCGGTCTAAATTATGAATGGCGAAACAGCAGCACTGCAAAAACCCCGCCGTGGACGGCCGCCAAAAGTCGATCGCGACTTTACCGATACCCGCCAGGAGCTGATTCGTTCGGGTCTGGAAGTGCTAACGGAAACCGGCTATCTGTCGGCGGGCATTGATGCGGTGATCAAAAATATCGCGGTGCCGAAAGGCTCGTTTTATCACTGCTTTAAAAGTAAGCAGGAATTTGGCATGGCGGTGCTCGACGCTTATGGCGACTTTTTCGCCCATAAACTGGATAAATTTTTAGGCGATACCCAACGCCCCCCGCTGCAACGCATAGCTGCCTTTGTGCATCACGCGGGCCAGGGAATGGCGAAATACGCCTTCCGCCGTGGTTGCCTGGTGGGCAACCTGTTACAGGAAACGCCATTGTTACCGGAAGCCTTCCCTGAGCGCCTGAAAGCGATCCTCGCCGACTGGGAAAGGCGCGTCGCAGCGTGTCTGGATGAAGCAAAAACCTGCGGCGAACTACCGCCAGACATCGCAAGCCGCGAGCTGGCCTGTGTGTTCTGGTCCGGCTGGGAAGGTGCAGTAATGCGCGCCAAGCTGTTCCGCTCCGTCGAGCCGCTGGATCAGTACTGGCAATTTTTCCACCACAGCATAACAACCGCCCCTGCTGCGTGAAGCATGACGGGGGATGGAGCATCTGCACAGGACGGCGTAAACGCCGAAAATACACCTCATCCGACGAGGAAAACGCAGTCATGAAAGCATTAGTTCTGGAACAGAATGAGAATAAAACCCTGGCGGAAGTGAAAGAGATAGCCCTGCCCGCACTGGGTGAAGGCGACGTTCGGGTCGATATTGACTGGTCCAGCCTCAACTACAAAGACGCGCTGGCTATCACCGGGAAAGGCAAAATCATTCGCCAGTTCCCGATGGTGCCGGGTATTGATTTTTGCGGTCGCGTGAGCGAAAGCCGCGATGCACGCTTTGCTCCCGGCCAGGCCGTGATCCTCACTGGCTGGGGCGTGGGCGAAAACCACTGGGGCGGCCTTGCCGCGCAGGCTTGCGTAAAAGGCGACTGGCTGGTTGCGCTGCCGGAAGGGTTAAGTGCGCGCAATGCGATGATCATTGGCACCGCCGGTTTTACCGCCATGCTGTGCGTCATGGCGCTACAGAATGCAGGGATTAAACCGCAGGATGGTTCCGTGTTGGTCACCGGTGCCAGCGGCGGCGTCGGCAGTACCGCTGTCGTGCTGCTGAAAGCGCTGGGCTACACTGTTGCTGCCGTGACCGGACGCGAATCGACCCATGATTTTCTGCGTAAGCTGGGCGCCGATGAGATCCTGCCGCGCAGCGATTTTGAACAGACCCGCCCGCTGGAAAAACAGTTGTGGGCCGGTGCGATCGATACCGTTGGCAACCACGTATTGGCCAAAGTGCTGGCGCAGATGAACTACGGCGGCTGCGTTGCCGCATGCGGTCTGGCAGGCGGTTTTGAACTGCCGACCACCGTGATGCCGTTTATTCTGCGAAACGTCCGTTTGCAAGGCGTGGATTCCGTGATGGTGCCAACCGCGCAGCGCAGTGCAGTGTGGGAAAATCTCGCACGTACGTTGCCAGAAAGTTACTACCAGCAGGCCGCAACCGAGATTACGCTGGAACAGGCTCCGGCAACCGCTGCCGATTTTCTGAGTAATAAAATCCAGGGTCGTACACTGGTGAAAATCAGCGGCTAATTCGTCTTCCGGCGCGGGCTGTCGCGCCGGATCGTTCCCTCATCCGTTTCCTCCGAATCCCGTTGCGCACTGCTTTCGTTTCACATTCCTGTGACATACTATCGGCTACAGCCGTAGAGCAGATAAGGAGATAAAGATGAATAATAAGGGTGCAAATCTGACCCCGGAACAAGCGCTGGATCAACTTGAAGCGCTGTATGACCGTTCCGTTGAGGCCCTTCGTCAGGCGATCGCTCGCTATATTGACGACGGCCAGCTTCCCGATACCGAAGCCCGCGCACAAGGGTTATTCGTCTATCCGCAGTTATCCGTAAGCTGGAATGGCAGCGCGACGAACCCACCGAAAACCCGTGCCTACGCCCGCTTTACCCATTCGGGCTGTTACACCACCACCATCACCCGCCCTTCGCTGTTTCGTCCCTATTTACTCGAACAATTAACACTGCTGTGTCAGGACTATGGCGCGAACATTGAGGTGGGGTTATCGGCGCATGAAATCCCGTACCCTTACGTGATTGACGGTTCGGAGCTGACGCTCGACAGATCAATGAGCGCGGGCTTAACGCGCCATTTTCCCACTACCGAACTGGCGCAGATTGGTGATGAAACCGCCGATGGACTGTTCCACCCGACCGAGCTTTACCCGCTTTCCCATTTTGATGCGCGCCGCGTGGATTTCTCGCTGGCGCGGCTGCGCCACTACACCGGCACGCCGGTTGAACATTTCCAGCCGTTTGTGTTGTTCACCAACTACACGCGTTATGTCGACGAGTTCGTGCGCTGGGGCTGTAATGAGATCCTCAACCCGGACAGCCCTTACGTCGCACTCTCCTGCGCGGGCGGCAACTGGATCACTGCCGATACGGAAGCGCCGGAGCAGGCCATTTCCGACCTGGCGTGGAAAAAACACCAGATGCCAGCCTGGCACCTCGTCACCGCTGACGGTCAGGGTATTACGCTGATTAACATTGGTGTTGGCCCGTCGAACGCGAAAACGATTTGCGATCATCTGGCCGTGCTGCGCCCGGATGTGTGGCTGATGATTGGTCACTGCGGCGGCCTGCGTGAAAGCCAGTCGATTGGCGATTACGTGCTGGCGCATGCCTACCTGCGCGATGACCACGTGCTGGACGCCGTACTGCCGCCGGATATTCCCATCCCGAGCATCGCTGAAGTGCAACGTGCGCTGTATGACGCGACCAAAGAGGTGAGCGACATGCCGGGTGAGGAGGTCAAACAGCGTCTGCGTACCGGCACGGTGGTCACCACCGACGATCGCAACTGGGAGTTGCGTTATTCCGCCTCCTCACTGCGCTTTAACTTAAGCCGCGCGGTGGCGATTGATATGGAAAGCGCCACTATTGCCGCCCAGGGTTATCGCTTCCGCGTGCCGTATGGCACCCTGCTCTGCGTGTCGGATAAACCGCTGCACGGCGAGATCAAACTTCCCGGCCAGGCCAACCGTTTTTACGAAGGGGCGATTTCCGAGCATTTGCAAATTGGCATCCGCGCCATCGACCTGCTCCGCGCAGAGGGCGATCGCCTGCACTCGCGTAAATTGCGCACCTTTAACGAACCACCATTCAGATAACAATTAAAAAGGATTAACCATGCAAACCCCAACACCGTTACAAGCGTTACGCGATCGGCTGGTCGCCCTGGAGCTTGACGGTATGATTGTTCCGCGCGCCGATGCGCACCAGAGCGAAGACTGTGCGCCACATGACAATAAACTCCAGTGGCTCACGGGCTTTACCGGTTCTGCCGGGCTGGCGCTGGTGCTGCGCGATAAGGCGCTGCTGTTCGTGGATGGCCGCTACCAGGTACAGGTACGCAGCGAAGTCGATCTCCATGATTTTGCGATCCACCATTTGCACAACGAGCCGCTGGATCTGTGGTTAAACGCTTCATTGCCTGCGGGCAGCCGCATCGGTTTTGAGCCGCTGTTGATGGTCAACAGCCAGTTTCAGGCGCTGAACGCCACGCACTGTGAACTGGTGGCGCTGGATAGCGATCCGTTCGATGCCATCTGGACCGATCGCCCGGCGGCACCGTGCGGCGCGATCCGTGAAATGCCGCTGGCGATAAGCGGTGAAAGTAGTGCCGATAAACGCGCACGCATCGCGCGGGTGCTGGCGGAAAAAGGGGCGGATTACCTGGCGATCACGCTGCCGGATAACATCGCCTGGCTGCTGAATATTCGAGGTTCAGACATTGCAATGAACCCGGTGGCGCACTCATTTGCCCTGCTTAGCCGCGAGGGAGACGTCGAGTGGTTTGTGAACCCGCAGAAAACCACTGGTTTATCTGCGCAGCTCACCTCAGCGCTGACGCTGCATGATTTCGAAGATTTCCTGCCGCGTTGCCAGCAAATCGCCGCCGGGAAACGCATCCTGCTTGATGGTGATTTCGCGCCAGTGGCGCTGCGTTTCGCGATTGAACAACAGGGTGGCGAGGTGCTATGGAGTGCCGATCCTATTACCTTTATCAAAGCGCATAAAAACGCCACCGAACTGGCAGGCTACCGTGAAAGCCACCAGCAGGATGGCGCGGCGTGGGTTAATTTCCTCGCCTGGCTGGCGCGTGAAGTGCCCGCCCGTGAAGCGGCGGGTAACCCGGTAACCGAACTGGAAGCGCAGCAAAAACAGCTGACATTCCGTCAGCGGCAGCCCGGTTTTATTGAACAGAGTTTCAGCACCATTTCAGCCTCCGCCAGCAATGCGGCGATGTGCCATTACCACAGCAGCGAAAAAACCAACAAAGCCATCACCAGCGCCAACTTCTATTTGAATGATTCCGGCGGTCAGTACCAAAACGGCACCACTGACGCGACGCGTACGCTGTCGTTTGGCACTCTCAATGCTCAGCAGCGGTTGCATTACACCGCCGTGCTGAAAGGCTTTTTATCGATGTTCACCCTGCAATTTCCTGCTGGTACGCACGGCCACCAACTGGATGCGTTTGCCCGCCGGGCGCTGTGGGATTTGGGGCTGGATTTCGATCACGGCACCGGGCACGGCGTTGGTCATCAGTTGTTGATCCACGAGCAGCCGCAGCGCATTGCGAAAAAGGTCAATCCGTGGCCGCTGTCGGCGGGCAACATCATGACTATTGAGCCGGGTTACTATTTAGCGGACAACTACGGCATTCGTATCGAAAACCAGGTTGAAGTGGTGGAAAGCCAGCCGGGGTTCTGTCGCTTTGCTTCGCTGACGCTTATTCCCATTGATTTAAGCCAGGTGGAGTGGAGCCTGCTTAGCGAACAGGAGCAGCAGTGGCTGGATGACTATCACCAGCAGGTGCGCGACACCCTGTCGCCGCGGGTTGATGACGACGCACGCGCGTGGCTGTTTGCCGCCACTGCCCCGCTGCGCGTGCAGGCAAGCTAAGCGTTCGGTTCATTTACAAACCCGCTGCGGCGGGTTTTATTTTAATAAGTGCAGGCGTAATGACTCTTCAGCGTTTCTTTGCCAGCTTATCGATGCCCGAACTGACGATGCCAATAGCCTTTGTCATCGCGATGTATTGCTGCTTCAAAGAGAAATTCACACACGGAAAAGCGCTAAGCGCCGGGATGTGAGAACGCAGAAAAGCAAAAAGCCTGCTTAAAAGCAGGCTTTTTTTAAATCTGGCTCCTCTGACTGGACTCGAACCAGTGACATACGGATTAACAGTCCGCCGTTCTACCGACTGAACTACAGAGGAATCGTGTGAACGGGGCGAATATTAGCGATGCCCCTGGCCCTTGTCAAAGCCTGATTTTCACATTTTGGCGCGTTTGCCGAATTATTCTCCATTCTGTGCAGAAATGGTGCTTTTTTGCGGCTTCGGGTACTTCCACAGCCAACGTCCGCTGACCATACGCCAGTAAAACAGCGCGCCGCGCACCGCCCAGTCAAGGAACATCCCGAGCCAGACACCGACCACGCCCATACCGAGCATAATCCCCAGGGTGTAACCGGCGACAACGCGACAGCCCCACATTCCCAGCATTGACACCCACATGGCAAAACGGGCGTCGCGTGCGCCTTTCAGCCCAGCAGGCAGCACCCACGATGCCGCCCAGATAGGCATAAACGCCGCGTTAAGCCAGAGAAGCACTTTAACCACCTCTTTTACATCCTCTTCCTGGGTGTAAAACGAGGCGAAAAGCCCGGCAAACGGCGCGGTTCCCCAGGCAAGCACCGTCAGCAACAGCGTCGAGAGCCAGAATACATGGCGCAACTGGCGCTCAGCCTGGCTTATCTGCCCTTTGCCTAGCCGTTTACCGGTGATAATCGTGGAGGCGGAACCCAGCGCGTTGCCTGGCAGGTTGATCAGCGCTGCTACGGAGAAAGCAATAAAGTTACCGGCGATAACGTTGGTGCCCATTCCGGCAACGAACATTTGCGTCAGCAGTTTGCCGCCATTAAACAGCACCGATTCAATACTGGCAGGAATACCAATGCCCATCACTTCCCAGATGATGCCGAAGTTGAGCTTTTCGAAATAACTTTTTAGCGGAATACGCAGCGCCGGGTTAAAGCCAATCATCAGCACCCAGATAATCGCCACCGCGCCAATATAGCGAGAAATGGTCAGCCCCAGCCCTGCCCCGGCAAAGCCCATCCCTTTCCAGCCGAAGAGGCCGTAGATCAGCACGCTGCTGATAAGAATGTTGAGGATATTCATGCCGCCGTTAATCAGCAGCGGGATTTTGGTATTGCCCGCACCGCGCAGCGCACCGCTGCCAATCAGCGCAATGGCCGCAGCCGGATAGCTGAGAACCGTCAGTTCAAGGTAGGTCAGCGCCAGCGCTTTGACCTCCGCCGTTGCCGCCCCGGCGATAAAATCGATAATTTCCGTACCGTAGTAGTGGATCACCGCCGCCAGCACGATCGAAAACAGGGTCATGATCACCAGCGACTGACGCGTCGCCGCCCTCGCCCGCTCGCCGTCCAGCTTACCGAGGCTGAAGGCCACCACCACCGTGGTTCCCAGGTCGATAGCCGCGAAAAACGACATCACCACCATGTTAAAACTGTCGGCAAGGCCAACACCCGCCATCGCCTCTTTGCCCAGCCAGCTTACGAGGAAGGTGCTGAGCACGCCCATCATCAGCACACAGGTGTTTTCGAGGAAGATAGGTACGGCAAGGGGGGTGATTTCTCGCCAGAATAAAACACGGTAGCTTTTACGCTTTCTGTACCACGGCGTGCGCATGACAGCCTGACGAAGAGGAGTAACGACGTTCAAATTGGTCCTTAGCCGCAAAAGGTGAAATCACATTTCAAATGATGGGGGAGAAACCCTGATCCTGCAAAGCATTTCCGCAGAAAACGATGATAACGAACCCAAATTGTCGATGGATTCAGCAGTCAGAACACCCTGCGAGAAATGAGGTTTGACAAAAGATTTTTCGCCGCTAAGATAAGCCTCCACAACGATTCCTCTGTAGTTCAGTCGGTAGAACGGCGGACTGTTAATCCGTATGTCACTGGTTCGAGTCCAGTCAGAGGAGCCAAATTTTAAAAAGCCTGCTTTTAAGCAGGCTTTTTGCTTTTATCGCTCCGCTAAGCATAGCGATAGGTTTTTCCCTTGCAGCCCCCCCTTTCTGCGTCTTCAGTATCAAGCTGAATCTGTTACCTAATCCATTGAAAATGTTTGCTTACCTTAATGCTCTGATCGCTGCTTGCAGAAATCATAGACATGCGTAATCAATACCGCGCCACATGAAATACAAAAACGCGTGACCAGCCAGCCAGGTAAAGTTGCTCGCCGGTCACGCCGCGTCTATCAGGGACAAACATTTAAGGGTTAACCACCATGCGCAACCGTTTTACGACTCGTCTGGCAAAACGCCTTTTCGCCACCGCACTCCTTCTTTTTACTGCCTCAGGTCATGCAGATGTGGTGGGGCAAGCCCCCGAATACCAACAGATTGACGGGCTGATAAGAGAGCCGCTTTTGCTGGCGGTCACCTTAGATAATGGTCAGCCGGCCGTGCTGGATGCCTTTGTGACACGCATGGCCAGCCAAACGCCTTTGCCCGTGGTGTTAATCACGAATGGAACCGTTGGCACTGCTGAATTTGATCGCTGGATAATCAACCCGAACCGTTATGCCGCAACGGCTATCGCCTTTGCACGCCACGGTTATGCAGCGGTGGTGGTCCTGCGTCAGGGCTACGGACAATCAAGCGGTGCGGCGGAGTATGCCGATGGCTCCTGCGCGCAACCTTTACACCTGCGGGCCGGAGAGCAGGATACTCGTAACTTGCTCGCCGCCCTCGATGCCGTGCGCCGCCAGCCGTGGGCCGCAGCCGATAACGCGATCCTTGCCGGGATGTCCGCAGGTGGTTTTGCGGTAATTGCTACTGGCGCAGCTAATCCACCAGGCGTTAAAGCGGTGATCAATTTCGACGGCGGAAGGGGCGCGATTGACGGGAAATCACTCTGCGATAAAGCTGGTCTGCTGCAAGCTTACGCACGTTACGGGAAAACAGCGCAGATCCCGTCCCTGTGGCTGTATGCGAAAAATGATAAATCCTTCCCGCCATCAATGGGCAAAGAGATGTTCGATGCCTATCAACAGGGAGGCCACACGGCACATTTCATCACGATGCCGGCCTTCGGCAATAACGGACATGTCTTTATGGATTCAGCGCCGGAGAATTTCTGGTGGCAGACGGTGGCAGCATTTCTAAAACAGCAGCATTTACCGACCGGCGAAGCTGTGGCTCTGCCCGAAACGCACCTGGTGGCACCGCCCGCCCTCAATGCCGCCGGGAAAAAAGCCTTCTCAGCATATGCCGCAACACAACGCTATGAAAAAGCCTTTGCCACGGACGAGGACGGCGACTGGGGCGCCGCATACTGGGCCAGGAACAGCCATCAAGCCGCAGAAACAGCGCTAAGCATCTGTCAACAGGAGCAGCGTCCGGGCGCGGCCAAATGCACGGTGTACGCCATTAATAACCGTGTCGTCACCGGAAAGACGCCTTAGGCCCAATAGAAACCAGACGCAGGAAAAACGCATTTAGCATGGGGTGCCAGCCCGGCAACCCATGCGACGTCTGGTCATAACTTGAAAGCGCTTCTATTGAATATTGTTTATGCTTCCTCTTCATGTTGTCTACGTTTATAAAATGCTGCCGGATAGGTTTTTTCGTAATACCCTTTCATTTCAACTTCATCAAGTGAAAGGGCCCGACGCAAATGAAAAGAACACAGAATTACAGGGGCAATTAACACCACAACGGCACCGGAAATAACAGTAAACGGAACCACCCCCAACAAACTGATATACCAGCCAGCAATAGCCACGCCAAAAGGGTTCGCCAGACTGGATAAAAAGCCTGCCATGGCGCTCATTCTTGTTCGGTAATTACGTGGTGTTGCCATTGAGCGCAGCGTACTGAGGTTGACATTAATAAAAATAAACGCCATACCGCAGAAAAACGCCAGCGCAATAGCCATATAGATATTTCCCATCAAGACAATTGCCATGACGCTGCAGCCCAACAGGATAAAGCCAAATAGAACATTATTAAGCCGCCCCGCCCATTCTCTTATGAGAGCGTTAATGTAAAGGCTGCTAACAATCAATCCCAAAGCAAATGAGAATTCGAATGCGCCAAGATAGGTAGCGGGAAGCTTTAATTCAGTGTTGATCCAGTACGGTATCGTCACGGAAAAGAAAGGAAACATCGTAAAATTAATGACAGAGGAGACCAATGCAATATGAAACTCAGATTTAACATGATAGATCGCTTTAAATGCCCCTTTCGTTTTATGAAACCATGTCTCCTTTTCGCCCGTTGAAACGGCGTCCACATCATATTTAAACAATAAAATAATAAATGCGATGCAGGACAATACATAAACCAGTGCAGAAATATACAGCGCAACTCCAGCGGAAAAAATCGAAATAAGCAAAGCGGCAATCACCGGACCTGTCAACATGATTATGGAATTGATGGTCGAGCGGTGCGATATAGCCTGCGTCACTTCCCCTTCTGCAACAAGATCGGGAATTAGCCCCATAATCGTTGGTTCACGCACAGATGAGATAGCGCTCATCACCACGAGTCCCGAGGCGATAGCCGCCAGGTTGAAATATCCCAGATAAATTGCCAGGCAGAATAATGCGATGATCCCTAAAACAGCGAACTGACAGGCAATGATAAATTTGATGCGATTGAAGCTATCGCCAAATGACGCCAGAAACGGTTTAAGGTAAATCTCTGCCGCCACGGATATGGCAATGAGTGAGGAAAAAGCGACTGCCGAGTGCGTGACTTGCAGGCACCACCAGGCCATAGCCAGTCGGAAAATATGCCCGACACCATGCCCAGCGATGTGCCCGTTTGCAATAAGAAGAAACGAGAGCCAAGACGCATCAACACATCAACGTTCATACAACCCATCCCATTCGCGCAAATTTTGCTTTTCGCTTTGTGTCAGCCCCATAATTCCACCGGTGAGGTTAACAACGTGGGTAAATCCCTGATCCAGTAAAAACAGGATAGCGCGTTTGTTGCGGCTCCGGATTTGCAATAACACACTATCAGTTGATCCTGAAGGAGTTCTGCGATACGTGCGGACAACTCCCGCCGTGGGATATGCATACCGCCGATGGAAATAACATTCCGCTCAGCCGGTTCTCTGGCATCTCATTAAAACAGGCCATCATGGCGTGTTTTCAGCGAAACCACTGATTGAAATTGATGCTTTCGGTCTCACCTGATTAATTACCGGCTGGTTTGAAAACTGCCCGACCGCATGTTTTGAGCCGCAATAATGAAGACCGGTTGCTCAGTGAATCATAAATCATGGGGTTATCAGTAAGTACATTCTCAATCCCGGTAATTATCCTGAACACTTCCCCGGCATGTCACAACCGCTTACCCGATTCCAGCCAGTTGCGAACCGCAGCGCTTAAACGTATGTTGATGATCATTCTGCTGGTTATTCATTGCGTTAGATGATGAGGAAAAATGGAATCATTATTTGTTTATGGTACGCTTCGCCCCGGTCATTCGAATGCCTATATTCTGGAAACTATCGGCGGAGAGTGGCTGCCGGGTTACGTTACGGGAACATTTTATGAATTTGGCTGGGGAGCCGCCGCCGATTTCCCCGGTATTGTGCTGGATAAAGACGGTCCCCGGGTTAATGGTTACCTGTTTGTATCCGCTAATCTGGTGACGCACTGGCCGTTGCTGGACGAATTCGAAGAGGGCTACGATCGTGTTCTGGTGGATGTGACCACGCTCGACGGCAAGCATGTGACGGCATGGATTTATCAACTGCAACCACAGGAAAAAGCATAGCATCGCTGTAATTAACAGCCTTCATCACAAAATGCAGCATGCCTGAGGCCGCTCTGCTGAACCTTTCTGCTGAATAAGGCCCCTCTTTTGCTGGGTTTGTGGCTCGTTAACCGTTAAGCCGCAAACGCTGACGGTTTGCGACATACCGGGACGTCTATGAAGAAAAGCAAACAGTCAATGCCGGTGATACTGCCTCTCGCTGTGGGCGAGACTAACGTCAGCAGAAAAAAATCATCGTTGTTAACCATGTTGAGTTGAACTCACACCAGGCCGTACAATTTTTCGTTTTTCAAACGACACACCATCAATGATACTCACGCGTAAGCCTGATTGAGCGATGCTATTTAAATATGAAACAGGATCTGAGTGACGTTTTAAAAACGTTAATCTACAGCGCCTTTCATAGGCTGGCATGCCATGCGTTATTTTCGGCACGGGCTTTATTAACAGCGATAAAAAGCTGTCAGCACTATTGCATTATCGCCAACCCAGACTGCGCAAAAAATTCATAAGGCAGAGAAAATGACTTTAGAAATTTTAAATTATTTAATTGAAATCGCTTCAAACAATAATCAGCCTCTTTCTGAAGCCCAGCGTAAGACGCATTATGATCACAGCCCGCCTGAGGATGAGTTATCCGCTTTTATTGCAGCACTCTCGTCAGAAAAAGTGAATGATGATGTTCTGTCTAAAATAAAATATCGCTTACAGCTACTTTCAACTGCAAAAAAAGATGATAAAAAAGCAGAAGAAATGTTATTAGCCAACA
This sequence comes from Kosakonia sacchari SP1, assembly GCF_000300455.3. Taxonomy (NCBI): domain Bacteria; kingdom Pseudomonadati; phylum Pseudomonadota; class Gammaproteobacteria; order Enterobacterales; family Enterobacteriaceae; genus Kosakonia; species Kosakonia sacchari. Next base: position 1,823,133 of record NZ_CP007215.2, on the reverse strand, counting down.
TCTCATCCGATAAAGAAGCGTTCCCGTTAATTGATTTTACAGAGTGGCCGATTGTCCGTTACGCTGTTTCGGGCGAATTACAAACTGCGGAATCGGAAGAATATTTTAACAACATTTCTACGGCAGCGGCGATAATACGTTCCGCGATTGTCGACAGCGAACGCGCTAAAAGAGCACCGACATTCTCTATTCTTGAGAAAATCCTGGCATTGAACAGCGCGTTACCTGAACGGTACAAAGCGATGGCAAATATCCTCTACTGATGTTTTGCGCGTTCGGGGAGAGTTGCGATGTCCGCTTCCTGCGGCGAGCGGACATAAAAATGCACTTTCGCGCTTTCGGGAATCACAGTAACAGAGATTACTCGTTGCCCACTGATTCAGAAATGTCGCAATCTCATCAATACGCAGCGCGTCGATACCCGCTTCAGTGGCCATCTCTTGCTGAGCCTCTTCACTGATTTCTTCGTTATTCATCAAACGGGTGATCAGTAGCTGAAAATAGTGCGCCAGCGCATCACGTTCTGATTCTTTTACCGTTTTTTCGGTTTCCGTCGAATACTCATCAACGATGTCATAAAATTTAAGCGGTACTTCGTTACTCATACATTCCCCCGGGGGTTGAGATCGTTTGCAGTAGTTATTACCACATCAAATCATCAGGCACTTTAAAATCAGCGTACGGATCATCTTCATCTTGATCTTCCTGACTAAGCGCGCTGTTTAATACAATACTGTTCGCATCCCGCTGAGCGATTTTATCGGCTACGATTGCAGGAATAATCGCGTATTCAGTCTCATCCTTGCCATCAACAACCAGACGAGCAATGGCGAGACGACCGCTAATCAGTTGTGCCTGAGTATTTTTATCCACCGTTATTTTTTTAATTAACTTATTATCTGTGAAATTAAAATCAATATTGCCTTTGGCAATGGTGATCCTGTTCATTTCAATAAGTTGTTTCACCTGCGCTTTATATTCTTTCGATAACGCAGCTTGTTTTTGTCGCTCGCTTAACTGCTTATCGCGCTCAAGCTGTGCTTTTTTATTCTCTTCCACTGCTTCTCTTGCTTCACGCGCCTGAACGCGTGATTTTTTAGCAGTGCGCTGGACTTTGGCCATTTTCTTACTGGTTACTAATCCCGCTTTGAGCATCTGTTCTTGTAAGGTGAGTTTTGTCATTTTCGTCTGTAAACCGGTTGAACAATGTGTCGGATTATAGCTGTAATTGTTGCCGCGAGACCAGATTGCAGCCTGTGTAGAGCAGACATTGCGCTCGCCATTCCACACTCTCCACGGGCGAAACCATTGCCATGGCCGAGTAGGTTGAGCAGAAAAGCGGGTACCACAGCGCACAATCAATGACGCCGAAACGCGGTTTATAAAACGCCGGTTTCGGCAGCAAACCAATCTGCATGCTTTTAGACTTTAAGCAGCTTAACCGTCGCATCCACGTCTATCTCGTCTTCGGAGAAGATCAGGGTTGTTCCCTGAAAGGTGGTGATTGCCAGTTTTTTTAGCGAGCGCATTTCGCCAGGCTTCGCGGCTGATTTCGGCCGGATACTCCCCATCAACGCGCCAACGGACAGCACCGCATTGTCTTTATCGATGCGGGTATTGGCAGGAACTTCTTCGCTATACACCAGATAAGATTTGATCGAAGTGAGCTTAATTCGTTCACCTGCGATATAGATGTATTTGCTATCCGGCACCACTTTCACGGCATAAGCAGACAACCCTTTGTTGTTTGTCGTGGGTTCGAACGTTACCGCCGCATCTTTTTTAATCAACTCAGGGTTGGCGACCTTAATCACATGAAAGTAACGGTTTTCCCCGTTTTCATCTTTGATAAATCCAAAACCTTTATCTTTAAACCAGGTTGTGATCTTTCCGTTCATCGCCTTACTACCTACTTAATCGTTCATTTGCTCTGTTTTTGCTGCGCGCAGTGTAAAGCACAATGCCTGCGCCGACTATGTCTTTGGCTTAAGTGTCGGTGATAAATTTTCGCACTGCAAAGCGGAGTACGGCGCTTTATAGTGCGCCGTACGAGGAGGAGGTTATGCTTTCAACTGCATTTCAAATCAATCACGCCAGCCCATCGCCGGTGCGACATGCTTAAGAATCGACTCAATCACGTGCGCATTATAATCTACGCCTAATTGATTCGGGACCGTCAGCAATAGCGTATCCGCTTCGGCAATGGCCTCATCCTTTTTCAGCTGTTCGATCAATTTATCCGGTTCTGCTGCATAGCTGCGACCAAAAACAGCGCGGGTTTTCTCATCAAGAAAGCCGATTTTATCGCTGTCATCACGACTGCCACCAAAGTAAGCCCGGTCACGATCGTCCACCAGCGCAAAAATACTGCGACTGACAGAGACGCGCGGCGTGCGCGAGTGCCCTGCTGCTTTCCAGGCTTCACGGTAGGCACGAATCTGCTGCGCCTGCTGGATATGGAACGGTTCGCCGGTTTCATCATTTTTCAGCGTGGAGCTTTGCAGGTTCATCCCCAGTTTTGCCGCCCAAACCGCTGTCGCATTTGAGCCTGCGCCCCACCAGATACGTTCGCGCAAACCTTCAGACCAGGGTTCCGGGCGCAGCAAGCCTGGTGGGTTCGGGAACATTGGCTGCGGGTTCGGTTTGGCAAACCCTTCGCCGCGCAGCACATCAAGAAACGTTTGTGTATGATGGCGCGCCATATCCGCATCGGTTTCGCCTTCCGCCGGCTGATAGCCAAAATAGCGCCAGCCATCAACAACCTGTTCCGGTGAACCCCGGCTGATGCCCAGTTGCAAACGCCCGCCGGAAATCAAATCCGCCGCGCCGGCATCTTCTGCCATATACAGCGGGTTTTCATAGCGCATATCGATAACGCCGGTGCCAATCTCTATTTTGTGCGTTTTGGCGCCAATAGCGGCCAGTAACGGGAAAGGTGAGCTGAGCTGGCGGGCAAAGTGATGCACACGGAAATACGCGCCGTCCGCACCAAGCTCTTCAGCGGCAACCGCCAGATCGATGGATTGCAGCAGCGTATCAGCCGCCGAACGCGTCGCCGATTGCGGCGAAGGTGTCCAGTGACCAAATGACAAAAATCCGATCTTCTTCATGGCGTCGTTGTCCTTCTGTTCAGAGAGGTAATCAGCAGACGGGTTCATTACCCGTCCAGAATTGCCTTTACTCTACGCACTCCATGAGAAGAATAAATACCGATTGTTTAACCTTAAGGTTCAAATTTATTGATAAACCATTCTATAGCGGTTGTTTATCAATCGGATGATTCACCACAGGCGCACTAATATTTACCGGCATACCAGAACGGCGCTCCAGTTCCTGGTTTGCACGGTTCGCATCAATGCCTTCGCCTTTCATCAGCGCATGTAGTACCGGGGTGGCAGGCAGCGGCACTTTGTTGCTGGACTCAAACTCGGCGCGATTGCGCGATAGCGGTTCGTGAACTTCCACCCAACTACTGCCATCCGGCTCGGTGGTTATTTTGACCGGCTGGTCGATAATCTGTACCCGTGTTCCCACAGGTACATTGTCGAAGAGGTATTTAATGTCATTGCTGCGCAAACGGATACAGCCCTGACTAACGCGCAGCCCAATACCAAAATTCGCATTCGTGCCATGAATGGCGTACAGCTTCCCGATATAAATGGCATACAGCCCCATCGGGTTATCCGGCCCGGCGGGTACAAACGCAGGTAAGGTTTTCCCCTCTTTCTCGTACGCTTTTCGGGTATTCGCCGTGGGTGTCCAGGTTGGCCCCTCCTGCTTGCGTTCCACCGCAGTCACCCAGTTGCGCGGCGTTTCGCGTCCGGCCTGGCCGATGCCAATCGGTAAGATCTCGACGGTATTCGAATCTTTCGGGTAATAGTAGAGGCGCATTTCCGCAACGTTAATCACAATGCCTTCGCGGACGGTCGCGGGCAGGATCACCTGCTGCGGAATGACCAGTTGCGAGCCAGCTTTAGGTAAAAAGGGATCGGCATCCGGGTTGGCTTCAAGCATATTACTCAACCCCTGTCCGTACTTCGCGGCGAACGCTTCCAGCGGTAATGTGTTTCCCTGCGCAATGGTGATAGTTTGCGGGCTTCCCACCAGTCGGCTGCCTTCCGGCGGCAGTGGATAGCTCACGGCCTGCGCGCCCTGGGCACAGAGTAAAGCAACACAACAGCAAAACAGTTTAACGCAGCGCATCATCTTTTCCTCGGGCGCAACGGGTATTTGCTAATCATAGTTTGCTTTGCGGGTTTTCTCTTTTTTACAGCACGTTATCGCGTCAGAGCGCAAAGCCATAGTGCGAGCCATCCGGCAGCTCAATATCAATGCGTAGCTTGCTGCCTGTCGCTTCCACGTAGCGCTTCAGCGTGGAAAGTTTAATGTCCCGCCCCTGCTTTTCCATCACCGCTACCGTCGGTTGTTTCAGCCCCAACTCCTGCGCCATTTCGATCTGCGTTTTTTGTACCCGCTCACGCAGCTCGGCAAGGTGGATGTTGAGCAGCATCTCTTGCGCAAGTGACTGCGCAGCGGTGACGACATCGGTCTTTTGTTCGGCAATTAGCTGTTCCAGCGTTTTGCTCATCGTGTTACTCCTTGATTTTAATCTTGTGCAGATGGTGCGTTAGCTCCAGATCTGCAATCTGGATCATCACATCGTAAAAACGTTTTTCATGGCTCGCCTTGTTGCCAGCGCAAAGCAATATTCCCACGCGCTGCGGATCGAAGGCATAGAAAACCCGAAACGGTTCGCCCTGGCTTTGTATGCGCAACTCTTTCATATTGTTATAACGCGAGCCTTTTACTGTATCCGCGTAAGGTCTTGGTAGCTGTGGACCTTTAACCCGGAGCACCATCAGCGCCGCCAGCACACTGGCGCGATCGTTGTCACCCAGTGCATCAAACCACTTTTCAAACGTCTGCGTCATTATTATCTGCCACACAACACACCTCATTAATATAGACTAAAAACTATATAGATCAAATTCTATATTCAAATAATGCGGTGTTCGGGCGGTGTCTGCATGCCCAGAGGGAAAGTAATGGAAGCGTGATTCCTGAATATCAGCCGCAAAATGCAACGTTGCATTAATTTTGCGACCCGGCTTCATACAAGAAAAAACCCCGCCGAGGCGGGGTTTTTGTTTTAACACTTTCAGTGTTAGCCTTTGCTGCGGCTGGCGATGATGTCATCCGCCACGTTGCGCGGCGCTTCCGCATAGTGGTGGAACTCCATACTGTAGGTCGCGCGGCCTTGCGACATGGATCGCAGCGTGGTGGAGTAGCCAAACATTTCGGCCAGCGGCACATCAGCACGGATAATCTGGCTACCGAAACGCTCTTCCATGCCCTGCACCATTCCGCGACGGGAAGAGAGATCGCCCATAATGTTCCCGGCGTACTCTTCCGGCGTTTCCACTTCCACATGCATAATCGGCTCCAGGATTGCCGGATCCGCTTTGCGCGCGCCCTCTTTGAAACCAAAGATCGCCGCCATGCGGAAGGCCATTTCCGAGGAGTCGACATCGTGATAGGAACCAAATGTCAGGGTTGCCTTCACATCGACCACCGGATAACCCGCCTGCACGCCGTTATTCATGGCTTCGCGCAAGCCTTTCTCCACGGAAGGAATATACTCGCGCGGTACCACGCCGCCTTTGGTGGCGTCTTCAAATACAAAGCCGCTCCCCGGCTCCAGCGGCTCAAGCGTCAGCACCACATGACCATACTGACCTTTACCGCCGGACTGGCGTACAAATTTACCTTCGATATCCTTCACGGTTTTACGTAAAGTTTCGCGGTATGTGACCTGCGGGCGACCGATATTCGCTTCCACGCCAAACTCACGTTTCATGCGGTCGACAATAATTTCCAGGTGCAACTCACCCATCCCGGAAATAATCGTCTGCCCGGACTCCTCATCAGTATGCAGACGGAATGAGGGATCTTCCGACGCCAGCCGTTGCAACGCGATGCCCATTTTCTCCTGATCCGCTTTGGTTTTCGGCTCAATAGCGAGCGAAATTACGGGTTCAGGAAACTCCATGCGCTCCAGGGTGATCACTTTATCCGGGTCGCTTAACGTGTCGCCAGTGGTGACATCTTTCAGGCCAACGCAGGCGGCGATATCGCCGGCGCGCAACTCATCCACTTCATGGCGATCGTTGGCATGCATCTGCACAATACGTCCGATACGCTCTTTTTTACCTTTCACCGGGTTGTATACCGCATCCCCTTTTTTCAGCACGCCGGAATAGACGCGGATAAAGGTTAGCTGGCCAACATACGGGTCGGTCATCAGTTTGAACGCCAGCGCCGAAAACGGTTCGTCGTCATTCGCATGGCGCTCTGCTGGTTGGCCTTTTTCATCCACGCCCTGAATGGCAGGGATATCCAGCGGCGACGGCATCAGCTCCACCACCGCGTCGAGCATGCGCTGGACGCCTTTATTTTTAAAGGCGCTGCCGCACAGCATCGGCTGAATTTCGCCAGCAACCGTGCGTTTGCGCAGGCCGGCAATAATTTCCGCTTCGTCCAGCGATCCGGTTTCCAGATATTTATCCATCAGCTCGTCACTGGCTTCTGCCGCCGCAGAGATCATTTTCTCGCGCCACTCCAGCGCGGTTGCCATCAGATCATCCGGTACCGGGCCATAGCTGAAAGTCATGCCTTGCGTCGCGTCATCCCAGATGATTTCGCGCATTTTGATCAAATCCACCACGCCGGTGAAGTGCTCTTCCGCGCCAATCGGGATCACAATCGGCACCGGGTTGGCTTTCAGGCGGTCGATCATCATCTGCACCACGCGGAAAAAATCCGCGCCGGGTCTGTCCATCTTGTTGACGAACGCGAGACGCGGCACGTGGTATTTATTAGCCTGACGCCACACGGTTTCGGACTGCGGCTGCACGCCACCGACGGAGTCATACACCATTACCGCGCCGTCGAGCACACGCATGGAACGTTCCACCTCAATGGTGAAATCCACGTGCCCGGGGGTGTCGATAATGTTAATGCGGTGCGGCTCAAACCCTCTGTCCATACCAGGCCAGAAGCAGCTTACCGCCGCAGACGTAATGGTAATGCCGCGCTCTTGCTCCTGCGCCATCCAGTCGGTTGTTGCCGCGCCATCGTGTACTTCACCCAGCTTGTGGCTCATCCCGGTGTAAAACAGAATGCGCTCAGTGGTGGTTGTTTTACCGGCATCGATATGCGCGGAGATACCGATGTTGCGATAACGTTCGAGGGGGATGGGTCGGGGCATGATGCGTCCTTAGTCATTTGACTGTTAGTTCGCGACCGGAATTGGCCGCTATTCATTCACGGCATCTATAATAGTACAACTGTACGAGTATATTCGAACTATTTTTGCTATTCTTACGATTGGTTGAGCCACGATTGACCTCGTGGCTTTCGCAAAGCAGTTTGCGTATAGTACCGGCCCAGCCGCCGATACGGGCTGCTGCTTTTCCAGCACAGCCACCGCCGACACAGGAAGATTATGATCGCTAACCACCCCGAACGTGAGCAATTTCGCCTTGAAAATGTGCTCTTTGCCCTTGGTAATCCCCTGCGCCTGGCGATGATTAAACGACTTGCCGACGGCAGCGAATTGAGTTGTAACGCCCTGCGCCCGGAAGATGTGGCGAAATCCACGATGACGCACCACTGGCGCGTCCTGCGCGATAGCGGCGTGGTCTGGCAGCGCCCGCAGGGTCGGGAAAATATGATCTCCCTGCGCCGTGAAGACCTCGACGCCTGCTTTCCGGGATTGCTGGATACGCTGTTGCAAGCGATGCAAAAAGAGGGGTAATGCCGGGCAAGGCGAAGCGACACCCGGCCAAAAGATCTTATTTCGTTTCCGGCAACACGATATTGCTCGCCGCCAGCGTGCCCATATTGTTGTAGACAGCACAAGCCGCATCGACCAGTTGCATCGCCAGCGCCGCCCCGCTCCCCTCACCTAAACGCATGCCCATATTGAGATACGGTTCCAGCCCCAGATGTTCCAGCGCCAGGCGCGCTCCTTTTTCCGCCGACAGATGCGAAGGGATCAGGTACGGTTTGATCTGCGGCGCAATGCGGCACGCCGCCAGCGCCGACGCGTAAGAAAGAAAACCATCCAGCACCACCGGCAAACCACAGGACGCCGCACCGAGCATCACGCCGGTCATCCCCAGCAGATCGTAACCCCCGACTTTTGCCAGCACCTCAAGACCATCGGCGGGGTTGGGCTGGTTGACGGCAATCGCTTTACGTACCACCTGCGCTTTGTGTCCGAGCAGGCTTTCCGGCAGGTTTGCGCCAATGCCAACCACCTGTTCAGGCTCTTCGCCGGTCAGCACGCTGACAATCGCCGCCGCTGGTGTGGTGTTGGCCATGCCAAGTTCACCGACACCGAAGAGCTTCACGCCTTGCGCCGCCAGCTCTCGGGTGTAGTGCATCGTTTTCAACAACAACGCTTCGGCTTGCTCTGGGCTCATCGCAGGGCCGGTGGCGATATTGCCGCTGCCGCGCGCGACTTTCATATTCACCAGGCCCGGGATCGGATCGGCATCAATACCGACATCCAGCACATGTACTTTCGCACCAGCCTGCGCGGCCAGTACGCAAACGCCCGTCGTCGCCTGCGTCATGTTTGCCGCCTGAATCGCGGTGACAACCTGCGGTGATACCGCCACGCCCTCATGCCAGACGCCATGATCGGCGCACAGCACCACAATGGCTTTCTCACCGCTAAGCGGCTTGCCGTTTAACCCCGGCATTCCCGCCAGTTGCACCGCTAATGCTTCCAGTCGGCCAAGGCTGCCAACCGGCTTCAGTAAACCATCCAGATGACGCTGCGCCTGCGTCATCGCTACGTTATCGGGAGCCGGGATACTTGCCAGTAGTGTCGTCAATGTCTGCATATTGTTTCTCGTTATGTTGCGGGCTGTTCAGAGTAGCGCCAGAAGAAATACCAGTTCGCCAAGTTCAATTGCTGCACCCAGCGTGTCGCCGGTTTGCCCACCCAGCGTGCGTTTAAGCAAGTGTCCCAGCAGGAAGATCGCTGCCAGCGTCACCAGCAGCGCAATAATCCCTTTCATGCCCAATATGGCAATCGCCAGCAACGCCGTGATTGCCAGTGTGACCAGCGTGTCTCTGGCGGAAACTTTACCGATAAACAGGTTGCCCAGCCCCTCTTCGCGCGCATAGCGATGGCCGAACATCAGTAACACCGAGCAACCACGACCGGCGGCGCAGGCCATCGCCAGCGCAGCAATCATGCTGACACCGCGCAGTTGCAGCTCGCTGATAACTAGGGTTTTGGCGACCAGCACAAACACCAGCGCCAGGCCGCCGTGGGTGCCAAGTCGGCTGTCACGCATGATCTCCAGCATCCGTTCGCGCCGCCGCGCGGAAAAAACACCGTCGCAGGTGTCCGCAAGACCATCCAGATGAAAACCGCCGGTTAGCAATGCCAGCGCCAGCACGCCAAAAAGCGCGGCCAGCGAAACGCCGCACCAGGTTTGTAACACCAGCACGACGACACCGCCAAGCGCCCCGAGCAGCAGGCCAACCAGCGGAAATGTCACAATACCGCGCACATAATCCGCAACATCCAGCCCCTGAACACAACGACCAGGTACCGGCAAACGGCTGATAAAAGAGAGCGTGGCGAAAAACAATTTGATCATTTGATTTTGACTCCAATTCCGGACACCACCAGCCAGACGTGATCTGCCGCCTGCGCCAGCCGCTGGTTGACGCGCCCGGCGATATCGCGAAAATGCCGCGCCAGCCGGTTTTCCGGCACAATGCCCATGCCCACTTCATTGGTCACCAGCACCACCGGTGATGGGCACGCCGCACAGGCGGCAATCAATTGCTCAATCTCGTGCTGAACCTGCGCTTCCAGCGCCGCGTAGTCCCAGTTATCCGGGTCGTCGCCCGCGCCAGAAGCAAACAGCAGATTGGTGACAAGCGTCGTAATACACTCCAGCAATACCGCTTCGTCAGGGTTGTTATGCGGGGTAATGACGCCTGACAACTGTTGCCAGCGCTCTTCGGTGCGCCAGTTTTTGGGGCGTCCCGCCCGGTGGTGCTCAATACGCGCTGCCATTTCATCATCAAAGATTTGCGAAGTGGCGATATAGAGCACTGTTTTTGCGTCCGCGACCAGCGATTCGGCATGGCGGCTTTTGCCGCTGCGCGCACCGCCGGTAACAAGGGTTAACATGCCTGCTCCTGATGTTGCTGCATAATTTGATAAATACGATCAATGTCCACATGCTGACGCATGGCGTCGGCGAGGATATCAAACTGCTGCGCTTTGTACTGCGCATAATCAACGCGCGCATCCAGCGGCGGTAGCCCTTTACGCTGGCGCAGCTCGTTAAGCAATGTGCGGGTGAAGGCATCGCTATCGAACAAGCCATGCAGATAGGTGCCAAACACCAGACCGTCGTTGCTGACCGCGCCGTCTGCCACTCGCTGACCCGCTTTTTGTAGCCACAACGCCGGCTGGCAACCGCTGCTGCGCGTGGTTTCACCCAGATGAATTTCATAACCGCGCAGCGTTAGCCCGGCGCACGACGCCAGCCAGCCGGGGAGCGTCTCCGGCAAACTCGCCTCGACCCGCGTGGTGGTTTTATCTAGGGCAAACCGTGTCACCGTCTCCAGCAACCCCAGCCCTGGCTGTTGACCCAGCCCGGACTCCACCTCATCAATAATGGTTTCGCCAAGCATTTGATACCCACCACAGACGCCAATAATCGGCACACCCGCGCAGTGACGTTCCAGCACAGCTTTCGCCAGCCCGCTTTCGCGCAACCAATTGAGATCGCCAAGGGTGTTTTTACTACCAGGGAGGATTAGCAGATCGGCGCTATGCAGCTCCTCCGGCGTGCGCACGTAATGAACGCGTACGTCGGGCTGAGCGGCGAGCGCGTTGAAATCGGTGAAATTAGAGATATGCGGGAGTTGCACCACGGCGATATCCAGCGCCCGCTCGCCGGTGCGCACGTATTTTCCGCGCTGTAACGCCACCCCGTCTTCATCCTCAAGGTCGACCTCCAGCCACGGCATGACGCCAATCACCGGTACGCCGGTTAAGTCTTCTATCTGCTTAATTCCCGGGGTGAGCAGCGCGACATCGCCGCGAAACTTATTGATGATCACCCCTTTTACCCGCCAGCGTTCGTGTTCCTGCAGCAGCGCCAGCGTGCCGTAAATCGCGGCAAAAACACCACCTCTGTCGATATCGGCCACCAGAATGACTGGGCAGGCGGCCATCTCCGCCATGCCCATATTGACGATATCCCGGTCGCGCAGGTTGATCTCCGCCGGGCTGCCCGCCCCCTCCAGCACCAGCGCGTCATACTCCTGCGCCAGGCTCTGGTAAACGCGGATAATCTGCTCGCGCAGGCGCGGTTTATAGTCGTGATAACTCACGGCGTCCATATCGGTCGCGACTTTACCCATCAGCACCACTTGCGCTTTGCGATCGCTGGTTGGTTTGAGCAGTACCGGGTTCATACGCACATCCGGCTGGATACCCGCTGCTTCCGCCTGAAATATCTGCGCGCGCCCCATTTCATGGCCGCTTGCGGTGATACCAGAGTTAAGCGCCATATTCTGCGATTTAAACGGCGCGGTTTTTAGCCCGTCCTGATGAAAAATACGGCACAGCCCCGCCACCAGCACGCTTTTGCCCACGTCCGATGCGGTGCCCTGCAGCATAATGGCCTGCGTCATGACGCCTCCTTAACCTGCGTCGCCCTGTTTGCACAGCGGCACTCCTGCCCGCCGTGCCGTTTTACTTCTCACAAGCCATGTAGAATAAAGCAATGTCATGGCTGACGATAATATGATGATTGCTCCATTATCGGCACACTCAACTTAACCTCGCGGATGAACACCGGTAGCCCTCGCACATCAGGGCGCTGTTATGCCTTCTCCCACTGTTTATTCACCAGAATGGTCGAAAAATAGGGCAGCGGCTGATCGTCGCTCACCTCGCTCAGCCGCCGCCAGCATTGTTCTCCCGGCAGCGTGGCTTCCGCCATCATCAGCGCATGATCGAGCAACCCCGCTTGCGTAAGCAGCGCTTTGATCCGCGCGAAACGGCCATAGACTTTCATCAACACCAGGCTGTCGTGCTGCGCCAGTGCCTGGCGGATGTCGCTTTCCGGCGCGGTGCAGGAGACCACCGCCAGCGACTGTTGTTCCATCGCCAGCGGTGTTTGTGTCCGCGCGGCAATAGCGGCAAACGAGGTGACGCCGGGAATAATCTCCAGATTTTGCGGGTATTGCAGGCGCTGCAGCAAAAACACCCAGGTGCTGAACAACATGGCGTCGCCAAGCGTAATAAAACCGACCTGCTTACCGGCCTGCACTTCAGCCTCCAGCGCAGCAGCAACTTCATCCCATACAGCCTCTTTTTCCGCGCTGTCGGCGCTCATCGGGAAGTGGCAACAGCGCACTTCGGTCTGTTCACCGAGGTACTCGCGCACAATCGACAGCGCCAGGCTGTCGCCGCCTTTGCGCCCCGCCGGGGCATACAGCACATCCAGCGTTCCGAGAATGCGCGCACCGCGCACGGTGATAAGATCCGCAGCGCCGGGACCCGTACTCAATGCGAAGAGTTTCCCGCTCATGCCGCCACCTCCAGCGCTTGTTCAAGCGCCTGCTGCAAATGCTGGACAAACATCGCACGGATATCAGCATTTTCACCCAGGCCTTGCAGCCACGGCGTGGCAGAGATACCGACGCGTTCAAACTGCGTTTTCCACGAATCGTCGTCATCGGAAGCCATGTCATTAATCGCGTGATCGCCCGCCACCAGCATCAGCGGCATCAGGTGCACGGCTTTCACCCCTTCATGGCGCAAACTGTCGATCACCACGTCGATTTCCGGGTAGCTTTCCACCGCGCCGACGCGCGCCGGGAAGCGATGCGCCGCCATCATATGATCAAGGCACGCATACGCGGCAAAAGCATGGTGGCTGGCGCCGTGGCCCATAAACACCACGCGTTCATCCGGGGCGACTATCGGCATCTGGCGCGAGAGCGCCTGCATCAGATGCAGGTAATCTTCATGGCTGCTGAGCAACGGCGCACCAATCACCAGCCGTTTAAACAGCGGGCGCATCATTTGCACTTCGTGAACAATTTTTTCATATTCGTCGCCGTTAATAATGTGCAGCGACTGGATTGCCACATCCTGATAACCCTGTTCCGCCAGCTTTTGCAACGCCTCCAGCGGAGTATCTATGTGCAGATTATCGCGCTGCCTGAGCTTGCGAATGATCATGCCGGAGGTGAACGCGCGAAACAGGGTGCGATCCGGGCAACTGGCCGCCAACTCGCGCTCGCAGGCAACAATGTTTTTCTCGCAGGTATCGTGATAGCTGGTGCCAAAACTCACCACCAGAAGGGCTTTTTTCATTCTGTTCTCCTCACTGTGCCGCCAGCCAGCGCCGCAACCGTCTGGCGAAGGCATCCTGACTGTCGAGTAACTCTTCCCCGCTCACCGCAGGTTGCGGGCGGGCAATGACGATGCATGGGATGTCGGCATCCAGCGCGGGCTGTACTTTTTCCAGATAACCGCCTTCTGCGCCGGAGGCTTTGGTGATCATCACCTCCACCCGGTACTGGCGATAAAACGCGGCGTTAAACCCGGCGCTGAACGGGCCGCAGAGCGCGAAAATATCGCCGACGCCAAAACCCAGCTCCGCGCATTGCGCCACCACCTCCGGCACAGGGAGCACGCGTGCCAGCAAGGTTTTGTCCGGCAAGCCCTGGCGCCAGCGCGCCAGATCTTTACTGCCAGTAGTCAGCAAAATACGCTCGCCCAGTTCGCGGGCTTTGGCGCAGGCCTCTTCCAGCGTGGCGACATAAAACAGCAACGGATGGGTTAAATCCGGTAACTGCTCCGGGCGTTGATAACGGCTGAGCAGCACCTGCGCCTGCACGCAGGCCGCAGCGATATTGCGGCTCACCACATCGGCATACGGGTGCGAAGCATCAATGACCCAGCGCGTACCGTGGTGTTGCAGCCACGCGACCATATCCCCCATCTCCAGACGCCCGCAGCGCACCTGGCCGCGAATATTCCCCGCCAGTTGCTGGCCGGTCGGCGTCGCCACAGACAACGTGTAGCGCACATTGGCGTCGTCCAGTTGCTGGCAAATTTGCCGCGCATCGCTGGTGCCGCCGATAACCAATACCTCCCCGGCGGTCACAGGGTGTAGCCCCGGGGTGTGATCATCAGGCCGTTTTGCACATAGGTAGCACGGTTGCCGACAATCACCAGGCTGGTCATATCGACGGGTTCAAAATCCATCTCGCCGAGCGTGGTCAGCCATTTTTCCTCTTTCTTACGCCCGGCGGATTTCACCACGCCGACCGGCGTATCGGCGCGTTTGCTGGCCGCGAGCAGTTCAAACGCGCGTGCCAGATGGCCTTCGCGCCCCCGGCTGCGCGGGTTGTAGAAGCAAATCACGAAATCCGCTTCGCCCGCTGCGACAATGCGCTTTTCAATCACCGGCCACGGCGTCATCAGGTCGCTTAAGCTGATATGGCAAAAATCATGCATCAGCGGCGCGCCGAGCAGCGCGGCGGCGGCAATGCTGGCGGTCATGCCCGGCACCAGACGGACGTCCACATCCAGTTGCTGCTTGTTCACCAGCTCAAGCACCAGCCCGGCCATGCCGTAGATCCCGGCGTCACCGCTGCTGATCAGCGCCACGTTATGTCCAGCCTGCGCCAGCTCAATCGCCGCCTGGCAGCGTTCGATCTCTTTGCACATGCCGGTTTTGATCACCTGTTTATCGCCGGTAAAGGCTTTCACCAGATGGGTATAGGTTTTGTAACCGACCACAATTTCCGCCGCCTGCAGCGCTTCAACGGCTTCCATGGTCATCATTGCCTGTGAGCCGGGGCCAATCCCGATTACCGTTAACATCAGTGTGAAACTCCCAAAGTAATAGTCACGCCCTGCTCACGCAGGGTTTCGCCAATCAGTTGCCCATGGCTCATCAGCCATGCCACCGGGCCGGAGACGCTCCCGACCCCGGCGGTGTGGCGGACAAATTCTGAGACGGGAAAATGGTGTTCGTGCTGTCGCAATGCCTCAGCCGTAAAAACGTCAAACGGCACGCCCAGGCGTTGTGCCAGTTGGATCAGCCCTTTTTCATCCTGCTTTAAGGTGATGCTGCCAATTGCGCGCAGTGCCAGCGGGTCGATGTCGTTCGCCTGCAACTGGTGTTGCAACAGCGCCAGCAGCCGCGTAAGCGGCGTATCGCGGCGACAGCCCATCCCCGCCACGATGCGCTTCGGCACCAGTTTGAAAACAGGCAACGGCAGTGCTGGCAGCGCCGCTTGCGTGGTTACACACACGACGCCATCGAGTTCCGGTAACGCATCAAGGCGCTCGACCGCGATAAAACCGCGCGTGTCGCAGCGCGCCACGTCCTCGCACATCGCCACTTCGCACCACAGGCCAACGCGTTTACCGCTAACCAGCATCTGATTGATGGTTTTTACCGCTGCGCGGAAATCCTGCATTCGCGCATCCAGTTGCATGGCCAGCATGTCGAGCGCCGCCAGATCGTTCACGTCTGTCGCGGTGGTGATCACCGGATCGGCGTCCAGCACTGCCGCCAGGTAACGCGCCAGCGCATTCGCACCGCCGCAATGCCCGGAAAGCAGGCTGATGACATGCTGCCCGCGCTCATCAATGACGATCACCGCCGGATCGTTAAACTTGTCATTCACCAGCGGGGCGATAACGCGCACGGCAATGCCGGTTGCGCCGATAAAAATCACCGCGGAAAAGTGGCAAAATGCCTCGCGCAGACTCTTTGCAAAACTACCCTCAAAGGGCTGAAATCCCGCCGTGAGCAGTTTCTCGCTGGTAAAACAGGTCATAGGCAACGCAGATTGCAGCCGCGCCGCCAGCGCCACACCGCCAGGCGTCAGGCAAAACAGCGCTATCGAGTCAGGCTTTGCGGTATTCATGGCTAAAATCCGCGGCGTAAAGCCGCGAGTAGTGGAACTCTTCGCCCAGAAAGGCGCCCACGAGGATCAGCGCGGTTTTGCGGATCCCGGCATCGCGTACTTTGTCAGCAATATCCGCCAGCGTGCCGCGCACCGTCTGGCTTTCCGGCCAGGTCGCTTTGTACACAACCGCCACGGGCGTGGTCTGCGGGTAGCCGCCTTCGATTAAACGTTCCGCCACGCGGTGGATGCGTTGTATCGAGAGGTAAATCGCCATCGAGGTCTGGTGGCTGGCGAATGCCTCCAGTTGTTCGCGCTCCGGCACCGGCGTGCGTCCTTCGAGGCGGGTGATGATCAGGCTTTGCGACACCTCCGGCACGGTATACTCCACGCCCAGCTCCGCCGCCGCCCCCAGAAAAGCGCTGACGCCGGGTACAACCTGCCAGCGAATGCCACGGCAGGTTAACACTTCCCCCTGTTCGCGCACCGAGCCATACAGCGAAACGTCGCCGGTTTGCAAGCGCACTACCACTTTTCCGGCCTTCACCCCGGCTTCCATCAGGTCGATGATTTGCTCAAGATGCAGTTCTGCGCTGTCGTGGCATTGCGCGTCTGGCGGGCAGTATTCCAGCAGTTCGGTATTAATCAGTGAACCGGCGTAAATCACCACCTGAGCCTGCTGCAACAGGCGATACCCTTTCAGCGTGATTAGCTCCTTATCGCCCGGTCCAGCGCCCACAAACCAGACAGTTTGTGCATCCGTGTGGTCAGCCATGGTGTTGCTCCTTTTCACAGGAAATCAAAAAAACGGGATTGTGCGCCTTAAAGTAGTGACCGCTGCCAAGCGGGGTCAGTTGGGAAACCTGAAGTTGCTGGCAATCCAGTGCAGTGACGGGGCAATCGACCAGGTGCGCCAGTGCGGTACTGAGGTTTTCCTGCAGAATAAAGGTCATCACCAGCCGCCCACCGGGGTTAAGCTGCGCCAGCGACCAGTCGATAAGTTTCGTCAGATTGCCGCCGCTGCCGCCCATAAACACCGCGTCCGCAGGCTGCCCAATAAACAGCGGCGCAACGCCGGGAACCAGGGTGATATTGCGGCAAGCAAAGCGCTGACAATTCTCTTCCAGCAGCCCGAGCGCTGCCGGGTTGCGTTCAATCGCCGTGACCTGCAACTGCGGGTGCGCCAGCGCCGCTTCGATGCTCACACTGCCGGTGCCCGCGCCGATATCGATCAGGTGGCGGGCATCGTGCAGCGCCAGCTTTGACAGCGCTGCTGCGCGCACGGCCTCTTTGGTCATCGGCACCTTTTCACCGCGAATAAACCGCTCATCGTTCATTGAGGATCACCACCACATTCATTTCGTAATGCGCCTGCACATCCGCAGGGCGCAGCCAGTGGATACGTTCGTTGTTCATACCGAGATTTTCGCCGATCACCAGCCAGCGCTTTTCTGCCCCGCGCGAAATCAGCGCGTCGGCAATGGCTTTTGGCCCGCAGCAGGCATCGGTCACCATCGCGACTTTGCTGGCGCGCGCCAGGGCATCGAAATCGACATCGCGCCCGTGGCTGCTGGTCAGCCAGATATCGTTCATATCAATACCGGTACGCGAGCAGAGGTACTGCGCGGCGCTGATACCGGGAATAATGCGCAACTGTTCGATGCCAAAATGCGCCACCAGCCGTGTGCCGATGCCGTAAAACAAGGGATCGCCGGAGGCCAGCACCACGACATTGCGCACGCTCTGTTTTTCCAGCCACGTCAGCAAAGCAGGAATGTCGGCATCCAGCGCCCGCCGTTGCCCGCTAAAATCGGGGAACTGTGCCAGGTGGCGTTTCCCCCCGACCAGCACGTCAGCCTGCGCCACCGCCTCCTGCGCCTGCGGCGTCATCAGTGCCAGGTTGCCCGGCCCCATTCCGGCAACGGTCAACATCTGAGATCCCTTGCAATTGCTTCAACGGAACGGTTCGCGCCCAGCACGTTGTTATCAAAGGAGAACAGCACGGCATCGCACTGCGGCGGGTTGTTCGTAAAGCGCAGCATTTGTTCGATACGCTGGCAGATGCGGGTTGCCAGGTGAGCGTAAAGGTGGCTGAACCCTGCGGCGTCAATGTGTTCCATTGCCGCTTCGGTGGTGTCGCATTCGCTCACCGCCAGCAGCAGTGCGTGCGGCGCGCCGAGCAGCGCCAGATGTGCTACCAGCGTTTCCATGCGCGCATCGGCAATGTGGCTGTGGGTGTGAAAGATCCCGGCGGCGATTTTCACCAGCTTACCGGGGTGACCGACCAGCACAATATGCCGGAAACCGAGGCGCACCGCCTCTTCCAGCATGTAGCCGACAAAATTACTCATGATGACCACAAGTTCGCCAGATACGCCCAGATGTTCGCGAACAAAACGTTCGCCGTGGTTGCCGGGCACCAGGATCACGCGCTCCATCCCGGCGGCGCGTTTTAATTCCAGCTCCAGCGCCAGCGAGCGTTTCCAGCTCTCTTCCGACATCGGTGTGACAATGCCGGTGGTGCCAATAATTGAAATGCCGCCAACAATGCCGAGCCTGCCGTTGTAGGTTTTCTTTGCCCGCGCTTCCCCTTCCGGGGCAAAAATTTCCACCTCGGAGCCGCGCGTCGGACCAATCACGTCGCGCACGGCGGCTTCGATAGTCTGACGCGGCGTGCGGTTGATGGCCGCGTCTCCCACCGCCAGACCAATGCCTTTACGGGTCACCGTGCCGATGCCTTCGCCACCGCGCAGGGTTATCTTCCCCTCATCATTGAGCGTGACGCGGGCAAAAATCAGCATGCCGTGCGTGGCATCGACATCATCGCCGCCGTCCTTGCGAATCGCGGCGACAGCCTGAAGCCCCTCCACATGCGGGCATTCGACGTTCAGGCGCAGCGTGACACCCGATGGCGTGACAATCGATACCTGGTGAATAAGGTGCTGGCGCAGCACCATCAGTGCTGCCACTTTCGCCGCCGCCGTCGCGCAGGAGCCGGTGGTATAGCCTTTGCGCAGCGCTTTGCCGTTGTGCCACACCGGGTCGTCGAACGCCTGTTCGCTCATTGCGCCTCCCGCAGGCTGTAAAGCAGCGCGTTAACGATCGCCGCCGCCACGTTGCTACCGCCTTTGCGCCCGCGAGCGGCAATAGCCGGTAAACCGCTCGCCACCAGCGCCGCTTTCGATTCTGCCGCGCCGACAAACCCGACCGGCACGCCGACCACGCCGTTCACCGGCGTGTTATGTTCCAGCAGGCGAAACAGCGCAGTGGGTGCATTGCCGAAGACAAACACTTTGCCACCCTCTTCCCCCAGCGCCAGGTCAACCGCCGCCATTGAACGGGTGATGCCGTCAGCTTTAGCGCGGCGCACCACGCGCGGATCGGAGATATAGCACCGCACTTCGCCGCCGAACTGCGCCAGCAGCGTTTTGTTGATGCCGGAAAGGGCCATGGTGGTATCGGTGTAGAGCGTGCAGCCCTGTTTAATCGCAGCACACAGGCTTTCCAGCGCATCAGCGGAGAACCATAAGATATCGAGCCAGTCAAAATCGGCTGTGGTATGAATGACCCGTTTGATCACCGCTTCCTGCAGCGGGCTGGCAAAGCGGTAATCGGGACGTGTCTCTTTGATGATGTCGCTGATAATGACAAAACTTTTGGCTTCAATAGCCTGCGGTTGCTGCAAATAATCCATCTTTTCCATCCTCAGGCTCCCATCCACACAAAACGCACCAGCGCAAACAGCGCCAGCGCCAGCGTCGAAGCCAGCCACATCATCCGGATGGTTCGCCCGATGTCATCCACGTCAATGGCGCGGGTGTCATCGCCAATCCAGGGTTTGTCGACACGTTCGCCGAAGTAGTTGTTTGGCCCGCCAAGGCGCACGCCGAGCGCACCCGCCACGGTGCCTTCCGGCCAGGCGCAGTTCGGGCTGCTGTGATTGTTCCGGTCACGAAAACCAATACGTAGCGCGGCGCGGGCATCCTGGCGGCAACACCAGGCGGCGATGCTCAGCAACAGCCAGCTCAGGCGTGCCGGGATAAAATTGGCGACATCATCCAGCCGGGCACTGACCATGCCAATGGCGCGGTACTTTTCATGTTTGTAGCCGACCATCGAATCCAGCGTATTGACCGCTTTGTAGGCCATCGCCAGTGGCGCACCGCCGAGCAGCAAAAAGAACAACGGCGCAATTACCCCATCGACGGTGTTCTCGGCGACCGTTTCCACCACCGCGCGGGTGATTTGCGGTGGCTGCAACTGGCGGGTATCGCGCCCGACGATCCATGAGAGTTTTTCGCGGCTTTGGGAAAGTAATCCGGCGCGCAGCGGCTTTTCGACTTCCCGCGCCATGTCCGCCAGGCAACGGGTGGCGAGCGTGGTGAAAATCATCCACACCTCAACGCACCAGCCGAGCCACGGGTGAATGGCGTTCGCCAGCACCAGTACGCCCCAGGCCAGACTCCAGCTCCCCCCAACCACCGCCAGCCACATCACGCCACCACCAGTTCGCAGCGCGTTATCGCTATGGCAATAACGCCGCACGATGCTTTGCAGTAAGTTAATCAGCGCACCAATCCAGCGCACCGGATGCGGCCAGTGCGGCGGGTCGCCCAGCAACCGATCGAGTAAAAAGGCCACAGCCCAGGCAAGCAGTGTCATTGCGCACTCCTTGCGGCGGCAAACCAGTGGTTGAGCATTTGCGGGCGTTGGGCGAAATGCAGATGCAGGTAGCTGGCGAACGTGTTGCCAACCTGCCAGCCACCCTGCCAGCGTTTCAGCACTTCGCCGTCGCGGGTTTTATGGCAGTCAAGCACCGCCGCCGTTTGTGCGGTGAAATCCGAGTAGTGAAATTCGTGACCGCGCAGGGTTTCACCCGCCGCTGCCAGTAAGGTCTGTTGCGTGGCGCGGGCTTCGCAGTAGCCAAAGCGGGTCAGTTTGTTGCCCATCACGCTAAGACCGGGGATCACATTCGCCATCGGCCATTCGTCGCCGTCCGCGTCACGCAGCGCGGTGCCGAGATACATCAGCCCTCCACACTCGGCGTAGATCGCCACATCGCGCCGATGCGCCGCGCGGATAGCCTCCAGCATTGGGGTATTTTCTGATAACGCCCGCGCATGCAACTCCGGGTAACCGCCACCCAGCCACAGCATCTGGCAATCCGGCAACTGGCGATCCCGCAGCGGGCTAAAGCGCACAATGTGAACACCTGCACGTTCCAGTAAATCGAGGTTATCGGGGTAGTAAAAATTAAAGGCTTCATCAAAAGCTAATGCCAGCGTCAGGCCTGTGCCTGCAACGGCCTCCGGCAATGGCGGCATTTGCCCTGCGGACAGGGTGGTGAGCTGGCTGAGTGTGAGCAGTTGGTCAATATCAAGGGTGTGCTCCAGACGCCCGGCAAAATCATGCCACGACGAAGCTTCCATCATTGATTCACGCGCGGTCACCAGGCCGAGGTGGCGCTCCGGTAGCGCAACACCTGGCGTGGTCGGGACATAACCCAGCACCGGGAGTGCGCAATAGCGTTCAATGGCGTGTTTGAGTAATTGAAAATGGCTGTCGCTGTTGACCCGGTTAACGATAACGCCAGCAATCGGCAGTTGTGGATCAAAGTGCTGAAAACCCATCACCGTGGCGGCAATGGAGGTCGACACCGCTTTGCCGTCAACGAGTAAAATCACCGCAACACCGAGCTGTTTTGCCAGCGCGGCGCTGCTGCAATAATCGGGGTCGGTGCCGTAGCCGTCGAACAATCCCATCACGCCTTCAATAACGGCGACATCGCAGTCAGCAACATGTTCGCAAAAAAGCGCGTTTAGCGTGGGTTCCGGCAGCATAAAACTGTCGAGATTGCGGGAGGCAACGCCAGAAACGGTGCTATGCCAGGCGGTGTCGAGGTAATCCGGGCCGACTTTGAACGGCTGAACGCATAAGCCACGGCGCTTAAAAACAGTGAGCAGCCCCAGCGTGACGGTGGTTTTCCCACAGCCGCTGCCGGTTCCGGCGAGGAGAAAGGCGCTGCGCCTGTTTGACATTGCTGACACCCCATTACGGGTGGAAAGCTGAAGTCAGGCGCGCGTTTGCCCGGTCTTGCGACCGTACGCTTCTGAGCAACCCACTTCCCACCGAAGTTGTTGATAATGACCCATCAGGTCGGTCTTCTGGCTTAGCGTCATCCTCGCCCGTCCTTCCCGATCTGGCGATCAGTGGCGTTTTCGGGGTTGTCAGCATCACAGCAGCGGGGGCTGCGGGGATTTCCACCCCCTTCCCAGCCGCGCAAAAAGCGGCGGCAAAACCTGTTGGCTTATTACGTCACGACGCGAAAACAGGGCTCGCGTTCTCATGACATTTCCCCAAAGCGCACTGGATTGCCGCAGGGAAATAAAACTGAAGCAGTTTATCGTCGCGTAAACGCGAGTTTGTTGCGCTATGACAATGTATTGCGCACCCGCTTTTATCAACACCTTATTTACTCAGGTTTTGCCAAACGATTTTTAGCGCCGGAATTTACTCAACGCTGCGCGGGTAATTCAAAACCGTTTCAGGCGGTAAACGAAATAGTGATGGAACCACGTAATAACGCTGACGAAAAACGTTGTGCCGTATCGGGCTTGCGAAAATCCTTACCTGCCGAGGGGAAAAGCCATCTGCGAATAGCAATAACAAGGTATTCTTCGTGCCCGGATGGATATATACCGGCAGTGGTTAACGCTGGCATTCACGCGGATGAAGTGACACTATCCGGTTTTATTTTTATGGGGAAGCACCGTGGCGCAGGCAGCATGTCCCGCATCCTGCGGCGAAATTATCCAGGGCTGGATCCTCGGCGGTGAAAAGCTGGTCTCCTGCCCGGTGGCGTGGTACAGCCACGTGGAAGTCACCACCGGTACGCCGCTTGCCAATGAACGCCCGCTCACCCGCGCGATGCTCAGGCAACTGCTGGTGCACTGGCAACTCCCCGCGTCACTCTCATCAACACTGCGTATCGAGTGCCTCTCGACGATTCCGGTAGCGAAAGGCATGGCCAGCAGCACCGCCGATATCGCAGCGACAGCCGTGGCAGCAGCCCGACACCTCAATCAACCATTGGATGAAGAGACGCTGGCGAAGCTTTGCGTGGCGCTGGAGCCGACCGACAGCACGCTGTTTTCAGGCCTGACGCTGTTTGACCACAACACGGCCGCAATGCGCATTCCCTGTGGCGCGCTGCCGCACACCGAGATCCTGCTACTGGAAAGCCCGCTGACGCTGACGACCGCAGATTATCACCGGATGGCGCGCCAGCAGGCGCTGCTGGACAATGCGGAAATACTGGACAGCGCGTGGCAAACGCTACAGCGCGCATGCGCGCAAAAAGATGCCGCGCTGCTCGGCCAGGCCGCAACGCTTAGCGCGATAGCCAGCCAGGCGCTATTGCCGAAACCTGCTTTCAATACTCTGCTCAATCTGGTGGAGCGGTTCGATTTATACGGTCTGAACGTGGCGCACAGCGGGAGCGTGGTGGGTCTGTTTCTTGATGCGGAACGTCATGATGTGGAAGCGGTTTGCCGGTTTTTAACGAAGAGTGAGCTGGCGGCGCACTGGCCGAAAAATTATTTGTTGAAGATGGTGGCGGGCGGCGTGAAATAAATAAGGGTGAGAGGCGAACCTCTCACCGCGAGGCATTATTCGGTTTTCGCTTCAACCGACTTCAGTTCGCCCATGGTTTTCAGCTTTTTGGAGATGTCGCGACGCTCTTTCGACAGCTCGGCGTTTTTGATGATGTAATCATCTACGCGATCTTCGTAGTCGGTTTTCATGCTGGCGATAATGCCCTGAATGGCTTCAACGCTCATGCCAGGTTTGATGTAATCGCTGAGGTTATCCAGCAGCAGTACGCGCTTCTGGTTATCACGGATCTTCTTCTCAACGTCCTGAATTTCACGCTGCAACTTGTTTTTGCGGCGGAACAGACGCACAAACTCCAGAACGTCCTGGAACGAAGGCTTGGTTGTTTCCATTTTTACACCCCTGATAATGTGAGATTCGGATTCGTTAACGCAACAAGCTTAAAGGCAAACCTACCCAAAGCGGTTGCATATGACAATAATTTTTCCTTTTCCCTATCATAACCACAAATCCAGCTGAATCGAAACAACCAGACTGTGTACAGCGGCTATCTGCCGCTTATTTGCGCAATGCCCGGCAGATCAAATGCGATAACAATTCCAGCTGACGCGCCAGCTCCAGGCTTAACCAGACATAACCATGAATCGACGTTTCTGCCAGCGCATCACCCTGATGCTCGCGGCTTAACTGGCGTAACTCTATGACAATCTCATTGAGCTTTTCCGTATTTGCCAGAATCGGCTGCGGGTTGCCTTCATACAATGCGTGGGCAATGGTCAGCAACGTCTGCTGCGTCATCTGCTGCGTTTCACGCAACGTATTGGCATTGATCATGACAAAATGGCTGGCGCGCGAGCTCCAGTGGGCATTGATCTGCAGCTCCAGCATGCACACTAAATTACGGCTGACGGTCTGGATAGCTTCAAAAATCGCTTTCTGGATATGAGTCTCTTTACTGGCCGGCGTGATTAAGCCGCGCATTTTTACCACGTCATTGAGAATTTTTTGCAGGTGCTTTTCCAGACGCGGCCGCTCCACCAGATTGCGTGATAAACCCGCCTGATAGACACGGTTAAACGCCGTGACATAATTCGCCATCAAAATGCGCCAGTGCAAAAAAGCACGCTGCGGCCAGATGCCGGTGAACAACATGGCCAATAGCGAACCAATAATGACGTCGCCGCTGCGCCACAACGCGGTTTGCATATCCCCCGTCGGGGCTCCCACCACCACGCAAAGGGTCACGCCGATAATGATCGCCTGATACGGTTTTTTACCGAGCGCCAGCCAGCCGCATAAAAATATCGCAACGGCACACCACACCAGCATCACCGGCAAAGAAATCAGCTCCAGCCTTAACGCCACCAGCCCCAGTGCGGCCCCGAAGATAGTGCCGCCGATACGCTCAAAAGCGCGCGGGACAACATTCCCCCAAAAGGAAATTGGCCCCATTAATACCACCAGCGTGATTAAAGGCCAGGTGCCTTCTGGCACGTCCAGCAGGCGGATCAGCAGGAAAGTCAGAACAAAGGCCAGGGCAATGCGCACGCCGTGCACGACGCGATAATTACGGTAAAGACGAATTTCAAAAGGGCTGAGTGATTTGTCGCGGCGCACGGTCGTTCTCCGGGCTAGAAATAAAAAGAGGCGCAATTGTAGGATTTTTCAGTGGCAGATATCACCTTTTAAAACAAAAAAGAGACGCCAGTTTGATCCTGACGTCCCTTTGCATGCATTTACGGCTTACAGCACTTTAGACTCTACCGGAATATACATCTCAATCTCCCAGTAACCGTCGCGCTGCCCATCGTTACGATAGATTTCGAAACAGGGGCCGGCCGCAATTTGTAATGCCTGATCGGTGAGCAACTCATCAAAAAAGCGATCCCAACTGGCTGCAAACTCTTCGTTGTAAACCCGCGCCTGCGCCACCGCGTACTGGCCGCCCGGAACCTCGGTGGTCATCACCCCTTCGCTGTTGGCTGGCACCTGAAACGCAGCGTCAACGGTGATCGCCACATCCGCCCGCAATTTCTCTGCAGGCACTTCATCCGGGTTGTCGTAATAAACGCAAATCCACTCCAGCGGCTGGATCTGCTTGTTATCAACCCACATCGACAGCTGTGCAAATCCCTGTTTAACTTTCTCGTCCCACGGCCCGACCAGATGAAACCCGGCGATACGGCGTTTTTCACACTGCTTGACTGTGTAGCTCATACTAACTCCCTTAGTGTTACTGTTCGAACATACAGTATAACGGGCAGACCTGTGTCTGCCATCTGCCACCGCTCAATTATGCGAGCAAACTCGCATGCCTTCCTGCCGACGCTTGACGGTGTCAGCTTTTATGGTGGAGGTAATCGCTCAGACGCGAGAACAAGCCGCCTTTGCCGACGCTATCCAGCGTAACCAGCGGCCAGTGCGCGATCACTTTATCGCGATCATAAAGCTGGATTTCCCCCACGCGCTGATGCGCAGCCAGCGGCGCATCCAGCTCTTTGCTGTCCAGTACATACTTGGCTTTTACGTTTTGCAGTTCCGCTTTCGGCAGCACCAGCCAGTAATCCTGATCGGTGCCGACATCAACCTGCTCTTTATCGCCATACCACACACGCTCGCTGCCCACTTTTTTACCGTTACGCAAAATTTCCACGGTATTAAAGTTTTGCTGGCCCCAGTGCAGCAGCTTACGCGCCTGATCTTCACGTCCTTTTGGGCTGTCTGCCCCCATGACCACCGCAATCAGGCGACGCTCTCCGTCCACGCTTGAGGCAATCAGGTTAAAGCCTGCGCCAGAGGTATGACCGGTTTTCAGCCCGTCAACGTTCAGCGTCTTATCCCATAACAAACCGTTGCGGTTTTGCTGGGTAATGCCGTTCCACGTCAGGCTTTTTTCACTGTACATATGGTAGAAATCCGGTTCGCCATGAATGATGGCGCGCGAGAGCACCGCCAAATCATACGCAGAGCTGTGCTGGCCCGGCGCATCCAGCCCGTGTACAGTTTCAAAATGGGTATCGCGCAGATTCAGCTTCTGGACGTAATCATTCATCATGGCGACAAACTGCGGTTGCCCGCCCGCCACATGATCCGCCAGTGCCACGCAGGCATCGTTACCGGAATCAACAATCAAACCGCGGCTTAAGTCGCGCACCGTCAGGCGATCGCCCGGTTTGAGAAACATCAGTGAAGAACCATCAAACACCGGGTTTCCTTTTGCCCAGGCGTCTTTTCCGACGGTGACAACATCATCCGCGCTGATGCGGTGGCTATCGATGGCGCGGTCAACCACGTAGCCGGTCATCAGTTTGGTCAGACTCGCCGGGTTACGTTGTTGATGTTCATTGCCCGCCGTTAAGATTTGCCCGGTGGTGTAATCCATCAATACCCAGGAGCCAGCCTGAATTGCCGGGGGCTGAGGGGCAAAAGGTAAGTCGTCGGCGTAAGCGTGGTTCACGCAAATCGCCAGCAAAGAAGCAGCAAACAAACGGCGTTTCAATGAAATATCCTCAATAGCATCTAAAATCGTCGTTCTTTGTACGGAACTTCGTGTGTCGTTACCTGGTTAAATTGCAAAAAAGTGTGACACAGATCGATTTTAAGCGCCTGTTTTTGCGACGGTCTGCGGAAGAATGACCGGTTTTCCTTCGGCACAAGCGCCGGGATGGTTTACCATAAAGGGCATATTTACTGACAGGATGAGCATCTGGTGTCTGATTCCGCCGCAACACCCACTTTTCTCTTTCACGATTATGAAACTTTCGGTACCAGCCCGGCGCTGGATCGCCCGGCGCAGTTCGCCGCGATTCGCACCGACGCGGATTTCAACATCATTGGCGAACCGGAAGTCTTCTACTGCAAACCGGCGGACGACTATCTGCCGCAGCCGGAAGCGGTGCTGATAACCGGTATCACCCCGCAAATTGCCCGCGCCAAAGGCGAGAATGAAGCGGCTTTCGCCAAACGCATTCACGATCTGTTCACCGTGCCAAATACCTGTGTTCTCGGTTACAACAATGTGCGTTTTGATGACGAAGTGACGCGCAATATTTTCTACCGCAACTTCTACGATCCTTATGCCTGGAGCTGGCAGAACCATAATTCACGCTGGGATCTGCTGGACGTTATGCGCGCCTGCTACGCCCTGCGCCCGGACGGGATTAACTGGCCGGAAAACGAGGATGGTCTGCCGAGTTTCCGTCTTGAACACCTGACAAAAGCCAACGGCATTGAACATGCCAACGCCCACGATGCAATGGCGGATGTTTACGCCACTATCGCCATGGCGCAACTGGTGAAAGCGAAGCAGCCGAAGTTGTTCGACTACCTGTTCAGCCATCGCCATAAGCAGAAGCTGGCGACGCTGATTGATGTGCCACAAATGAAACCACTGGTGCATGTCTCCGGGATGTTTGGCGCCTGGCGCGGTAACACCAGTTGGGTGGCCCCTCTGGCCTGGCACCCGGAAAACCGTAACGCGGTGATTATGGTGGATCTGGCGGGAGATATGTCGCCGCTGCTGGAACTGGATACCAATGCGCTGCGCGAAAGGCTGTATACACCGAAAGCGGAACTCGGCGACAACGCAGCGGTACCGGTCAAACTGGTGCATCTGAATAAGTGCCCGATACTTGCGCAGGCCAATACACTGCGTCCGCAGGATGCCGGGCGGCTGGGCATTAACCGCCAGCAGTGTCTGGATAATCTGCAAATCCTGCGCGATAACCCGCAAGTGCGCGAGAAAGTATTATCGATTTTTGCCGAGGCGGAACCGTTTGTCCCTTCCGATAACGTTGACGCACAAATCTACAATGGCTTTTTCAGCGATGCTGACCGCGCCGCGATGAAAATTTTGCTGGAAACCGAGCCGCGTAACCTGCCCGCGCTGGACATCACCTTTGCCGATGCGCGCATTGAAAAACTGCTGTTTAACTACCGGGCGCGTAACTTCCCCGGCACGCTGGATGAGCAGGAACAGCAGCGCTGGCTGACGCATCGCCGCAATGTCCTTACGCCGGAGTTTCTACAACAGTACGCCGAAACGCTCCAGGCATTGTTCCAGCAGTATGAAGGGGATAGTGAAAAGCAGGCGCTGTTGAAAGCGCTGTGGCAGTACGCCGAAGAGATTGTCTGAGAGCGCCCTCCCGGTAACGGGAGGGCATCGGCTTACGCCTTCTGCACGGTAATACTCCAGGCGGCGTCGCCAACCTGTTGATAATCCGTAATAGTGTGGCCCTCTTCCGCCGCCCATTGCGGAATAGCTTCCGTCGCTTGGGTGCAATCGAACTCAATAATCAGTTCATCGCCGCTGGCCATCTCCGCCAGCGCCGCTTTTGCTTCTATCAGAGGAAACGGGCAAACCTGCGTTACCACATCCAGTTTTTTTACAGCCATAACAGCTCCTGTCAGTTAAGCCGCAGCCGCCGCCAGTTTCGCTTTGCGCTGCGGACGAACATATAAAAACCATGACGCCGTCCATACGCCAAGGATCATAAACACCAGCCCGACCCAGCCCTGCCAGGTCATCATCGCGGTCATCACCAGACCATTACCAATCGAACAGCCGCCAGCCATACTGGCTCCCACGCCCATCAGCAGGCCGCCAAACCCGCTGCGCAGCGTGGTTTGTGCATCCGCCGCGCGTACGCGGAATTCACGGCTGGCTTTAGCGGCAATCAACGATCCCAGGAAAATGCCCAGCACCAGGAAGACGCCCCAGTTGAGGAACTTACTCTGCCCCGCGACCAGAAACTGTAAGATGTTGGCGGTGGGTGAGGTAATGCCGAGGCCAAACATGCGGCCAGTCGCTTCACTGAGCGGCCAGGCCAGCAGTGCGATAAGACCGATAAGTATCGCAGTGACAAAAGGATGCCAGCGCTTTTCAAACAGCAGGTGCGCAAGCCCGGTGCGACGCGGCGGTAATGACGCAATCTTCAGCTTCGGTTTACGCAACTCTCTGACGACCACCCACAGCGTGACGGCAAGCAGCAAGGCGATGAAGGGCCAGACAGAGACACCGAAGGTTTCGGCAATCGAGTTATGTTCGGTGCTGTAGGTTTTCAGTAGGCTGTTAATGCCGTCTGCATGTGGGGAACGCATAATCGCGCTCATCACCATATAGGTAAACAGCGCAACCCAGCTCCCGATCAGCCCTTCCCCTGCACGGTACCATGTGCCTGTCGCGCAACCGCCAGCATAGACAATCCCCAGTCCGAAAATATAACCGCCAACAACAGTGCCGAGCCACGGGAACGTCCCGGCATTGTATTGCAGCGCTCCGCTCTGAATTAAGGCAAAGACACCGACACTTTGAATGGCGATGGCAATCAACAGGGCATAAAACATCCGGTTATTTTTGGCGATATACATATCGCGAAATCCGCCGGTCAGGCAGAAGCGCCCACGCTGCATCACAAACCCCAGCAGTGCGCCGCAAATCAATCCACTCAATATCATTGAAAACATAACGGTAGCTACGTCAGAAAAACCAGATCGTGAATTTTCCACGCGCAGCATGGCGGGAACCAATAACGAAATTATCTAACTTAGTTCGCCAGGTTATTAATAGGAAGGTAATCGATATAAAAAAGCCGGAGACAAGGCTCCGGCTTCGATGTGCAGAAGAAAATTTACTGCGCGATATCTTCGTACTGCGGCACTGGGTTGCGGAAACTGCGTGTTACACACGCCAGGTAAACCAGGCCGATAGCGCCCCAGATAAGACCCAGGATCATTGAGCTTTGCTCAAGGTTGATCCACAGTGCGCCAACCGTCAGCGCGCCGCACACTGGCAGCACCAGATAGTTGAAATGGTCTTTCAGCGTCTTGTTGCGTTTTTCGCGGATCCAGAACTGGGAGATCACCGACAAGTTAACAAAGGTGAACGCCACCAGCGCACCAAAGTTAATCAGCGCAGTGGCCGTTACCAGGTCAAAACGGATCGCCAGCAGCGCGATTGCGCCAACCAGCAGCACGTTCCACGCCGGAGTACGCCATTTCGGATGGATATAACCGAAGAAACGGGTCGGGAATACGCCATCGCGCCCCATCACATACATCAGACGGGAAACGCCCGCGTGTGCGGCCATACCGGACGCCAGCACAGTCACGCTGGAGAAAATCAGCACGCCCCACTGGAAGGTTTTACCCGCAACATACAACATGATTTCCGGCTGAGACGCATCAGGCTCTTTAAAGCGGGAAATGTCCGGGAAGTAAAGTTGCAGGAAGTAAGAGGCCCCGATAAATACCATGCCGCCGATCAACGCAGTCAGGAAGATAGCGCGCGGGATCACACGCTCCGCATCTTTGGTCTCTTCAGAAAGAGAAGAGATACCGTCAAAGCCGAGGAACGAGAAGCACAGGATAGTTGCGCCAGTGATCATCGGCACGACATGGGCGCCTTCAGACCAGAACGGGCGGGAACTTACCAGCGTACCAGCACCTTCGCCGTGGGACACACCGTAGATGATCAAACCAACGATGACGGCGACAATCCCCATTTGCAGGATAACAATCAGGGTGTTGAAGTTCGCCACGGTCTTGATGCTGCGCAGGTTGGAGACCGTCATAAAGGCCACCAGCGCCACCACGAAAATCCATGACGGTACCGAAGGCACCAGCGCTTCAAAGTAAATTTTCGCCAGCAGAATGTTAATCATCGGCATGAACAGATAGTCCAGCAGCGATGACCAGCCCACCATAAAGCCAACGGCCGGGGAGATGGATTTCTGCGCGTAGGTATACGCAGAGCCAGCAGACGGGAAGCGACGTACCAGCTTGCCGTAGCTCAGCGCAGTGAAGAGGATAGCGACCAACGCAAAGGCATACGCGGTTGCCACGTGGCCATCGGTCAGGCCAGAGACGATACCAAACGTATCGAACAGCGTCATTGGCTGCATATAGGCCAGGCCCATCATTACAACCGGAATCAACGTAAGCGTCTTACGTAATTCCACGCGAGAGGTTTTTGGAGTAACGTTATGCGTCATGGCGATTCTCCTGTACGGCGAGTGCCGGCGCAAAAGCAAAAAATTGCCCCATTTGTGTTATTTCCTCAGCGACAACGACTGTCGGTTTTTAAATGTGTATCTATCCGGTACGAAGCCCGGCCTCTTTTATTGAATGACGTTTGTGCTTGCAAAAAAAATAACCGACGGATTAACGTCGGCTAGTATCTTCATTTTTTTGCAGCGGCGTATTTTGCACCATCCTGAAGCAGGATGACAATACGCTAAGGCCTTACCTGCACTGTTTAAGCAACTAAGTGCATGAATTTTAGGCTATCGCTGAATTATTAAACATTTTAATAGCACTAATTGCTAAAAATCACGCCAGCGGCATCAATAACGGGTCGGGATAAAGATATTCAAACCCCAGTTCGTGGCAAATACGGTTGCCGTCGATGATTTTTCCTTTCTCATCATCGCTGCGCGATGCGGTGAAGGTGGGCGGCGCAAGGCCAAGCTGTCGCGCCATTGCCGGGTAGAAACTTTCGCGTGATGGATGTCCCGGCGCGCAGAGATTATAGATGTGCCCGCCTCTCGGCGCCTGCAGCAGCAACGTAATCGCGGCGACGACATCTTCAAGATGCACCAGGTTAACGCCGTGCTGACCGTTAGGCGCGGTTTTCCCGGCCAGGAAACGCCCCGGATGGCGCGCCGGTCCCACCAGCCCTGCCAGGCGTAAAATATCCACCGATGTGCCGGGCAAATTATGCAGCCAGTCTTCCAGCTCTTTCAGCACCCGTCCGCTTGCGGTGACGGGCTGGCGCGGCGTGTTTTCTTTAATGATGCCGGGTGCATCGCCATAAACAGAGGTGGAACTGGTAAAAATAATGCG
Source organism: Kosakonia sacchari SP1 (assembly GCF_000300455.3). Lineage (NCBI taxonomy): Bacteria > Pseudomonadati > Pseudomonadota > Gammaproteobacteria > Enterobacterales > Enterobacteriaceae > Kosakonia > Kosakonia sacchari. The sequence goes on along the minus strand of NZ_CP007215.2, from coordinate 1,790,697 downwards.
CGGTATGCGATAAGCCAGCGCGCTATCGACAATCTCCTGCATCGCTTGCAAGTAAAATTCTTCGCCGGGGCCGCTGCGACGCGCCGGGAGGGTGATGACTAACGCATCGACCTGCATCAGCGCATCCAGATCCTCCGATTCGCAGACTAATTCTGGTTCAAGGTTGAGCACATAACTTTCGATGCCGCACATGCGCGCCGCCTCGACGCCATCCTGGCTGGTTTTACTGCCGGTAACTTGCCAGCCTCGCGCCGTTAATGACAGTGCCAGCGGCATTCCCAGCCATCCTAATCCGATAATCGCGACCTTTTTCATGCCTCTCCCCTGCACTCTCGCTTCCACCTGTTTAAGGCTACGCCAGCCAGTGATAACTGACAATTCATAGAACGAATATGAAATGATTTAATGATAAAAAAAAGCCCTTGCCTTTGGCGACCAAAGTGGTTTACGTTAACTGACAACTTATGAATAAACATTCATCGAGAATTTTATGACCCGCGTTCAATTTAAACACCACCATCATCACCATCATCCTGACTAGTCTTTCAGGCGATGTGTGCTGGAAGACATTTGGATCTTCCAGTGGTGCATGAACGCAGAGAAAGCCCCCGGAAGATCTTCTTCCGGGGGCTTTTTTTTGAACCAAATTCAGCAGGATAAAAGAGGACAACAGAATGTTAGACAACTCGCGTTTACGCATAGCTATTCAGAAATCCGGCCGCCTGAGCGAAGATTCACGCGAACTCCTGGCCCGCTGCGGGATTAAAATTAACCTGCACACCCAGCGTCTGATCGCCCTGGCGGAAAATATGCCGATTGATATTCTGCGCGTACGCGACGATGACATTCCTGGCCTTGTGATGGACGGTGTCGTTGATTTGGGCATCATCGGCGAAAACGTGCTGGAAGAAGAGCTGCTGACCCGCCGCGCACAGGGTGAAGACCCGCGCTATTTCACCCTGCGTCGCCTCGATTTCGGCGGCTGCCGCCTGTCGCTGGCAACCCCGGTTGACGAAAGCTGGAACGGCCCGCAAGCGCTGGACGGTAAACGTATCGCCACCTCTTATCCGCACCTGTTAAAACGCTATCTCGATCAGAAAGGCGTCTCTTTCAGATCTTGTCTGTTAAACGGTTCTGTTGAAGTCGCGCCGCGTGCGGGTCTGGCGGATGCGATTTGCGACCTGGTGTCGACCGGCGCGACGCTCGAAGCCAATGGCCTGCGCGAAGTGGAAGTGATTTACCGCTCTAAAGCCTGCCTGATCCAGCGCGACGGTGAAATGACCGATGCCAAACAGCAGCTTATCGACAAACTGCTGACCCGTATTCAGGGTGTTATCCAGGCGCGCGAATCGAAATACATCATGATGCACGCGCCAAGCGAGCGTCTGGAAGAGGTCATCGCTCTGCTGCCTGGTGCTGAACGCCCCACTATTCTGCCGCTGGCGGGCGATCAGCAGCGTGTGGCAATGCACATGGTCAGCAGCGAAACCCTGTTCTGGGAAACCATGGAAAAACTGAAGGCGCTGGGGGCAAGTTCCATTCTGGTGCTGCCGATTGAGAAGATGATGGAGTAAGGCCATGAGCTTCAATACCGTAATCGACTGGAATAGCTGTAGTGAAGCGCAGCAACGCGACTTGCTGATGCGCCCGGCGATCTCTGCCTCTGATAGCATCACACGTACCGTGATTGAGATCCTCGACACGGTGAAAGCGCGCGGCGATGACGCCCTGCGTGAATACAGCGCCAGGTTCGACAAAACGCAGGTCGACGCGCTAAAAGTTACCGAACAGGAAATCGCCGATGCCAGCGCGCGCCTGGGCGACGACATCAAGCAAGCGATGGCCGTAGCGGTGAAAAATATTGACACCTTCCACACCGCGCAAAAGCTGCAAACGGTGGATGTTGAAACCCTGCCAGGCGTGCGCTGCCAGCAGGTTACACGCCCTATCGCCTCGGTGGGCCTGTATATTCCCGGCGGTTCTGCGCCGCTGTTCTCAACCGTATTAATGCTGGCAACTCCGGCGCGCATTGCCGGTTGCCAGAAAGTGGTGCTCTGCTCACCGCCGCCGATTGCCGATGAAATTCTCTATGCCGCGAAGCTTTGCGGCGTGCAGGCGATCTTTAAAGTGGGCGGCGCGCAGGCTATTGCCGCGCTGGCCTTTGGCACCGAATCGATCGCTAAGGTCGACAAAATTTTTGGCCCCGGTAATGCCTTTGTAACCGAAGCCAAACGTCAGGTTAGCCAGCGTCTTGACGGCGCGGCAATCGATATGCCCGCAGGCCCTTCCGAAGTGCTGGTGATTGCCGATAGCGGCGCAACGCCAGATTTTGTCGCCTCTGATCTGCTTTCGCAGGCGGAACACGGCCCGGACTCGCAGGTGATCCTGCTGACGCCGGATAGCGAAATAGCAAACCGTGTAGCCGAGGCGGTTGAACGCCAGCTTGCGGAACTGCCGCGCGCGGAAACGGCTCGCCAGGCGCTTTCTGCCAGCCGTCTCATTGTGGCGCGCGATTTAGCGCAATGCGTGGCGATCTCCAACCAATACGGCCCGGAACACCTGATTATTCAGACCCGTGATGCCCGTTCACTGGTTGAAAGCATCACCAGCGCAGGCTCGGTGTTTCTCGGTGACTGGTCACCGGAATCTGCAGGCGATTACGCCTCCGGCACCAACCATGTGCTGCCAACTTACGGTTATACCGCCACCTGTTCCAGCCTGGGTCTGGCCGATTTCCAGAAACGTATGACGGTGCAGGAACTCTCCCGGGAAGGTTTTGCGCGACTGGCAAGCACCATTGAAACACTGGCTGCAGCTGAACGCCTGACCGCTCACAAAAACGCCGTCACGTTGCGCGTTAACGCGCTGAAGGAGCAAGCATGAGCATTGAAGAACTGGCGCGTAAAAATGTACGCGAACTGACGCCCTATCAGTCGGCTCGCCGTCTTGGCGGTAAAGGCGATGTCTGGCTGAATGCCAATGAGTTCCCGACAGCGGTTCCTTTCGAACTGACGCAGCAAACATTAAACCGTTACCCGGAGTGCCAGCCGAAAGCGGTCATCGAAAGTTATGCACAGTATGCGGGCGTAAAACCGGAGCAAGTGCTGGTCAGCCGTGGTGCAGATGAAGGCATTGAGCTGCTAATCCGCGCGTTTTGTGAACCGGGTAAAGACGCGGTACTGTTCTGCCCGCCGACCTACGGCATGTATAGCGTCAGCGCCGAGACGCTGGGTGTGGAGTACCGCACTGTGCCTGCGCTTTCTGACTGGCAACTGGATCTGCAAGGCATCGCCGACAAACTGGACGGCGTCAAAGTTATCTACGTTTGCAGCCCGAATAACCCCACCGGGCAGATTATCAATCCGCAAGATTTCCGCGTATTGCTCGAAATGACGCGTGGCAAAGCCATTGTTGTGGCGGATGAAGCTTATATTGAGTTTTGTCCGCAGGCCACGCTGGCGGGCTGGATCAGTGAATACCCGAATCTGGTGGTACTGCGCACACTCTCGAAAGCGTTTGCGCTGGCAGGCCTGCGCTGCGGTTTTACCCTTGCCAACGAAGACGTTATCGCTCTGCTGTTAAAAGTGATTGCCCCCTATCCGCTCTCTACACCGGTAGCGGATATTGCCGCGCAAGCGCTCAGCCCGCAGGGCATTGTCGCGATGCGCGAACGAGTGGCGCAAATTCTGGTTGAACGCCAGTATCTGGTTACCGCACTGCAGGATATTCCCTGTGTGGAGCAGGTGTTCGACTCGGAGACTAACTATATTCTCGTGCGCCTGACTGCCTCCAGCGCAGTGTTTAAATCATTGTGGGATCAAGGCATTATCCTGAGAGACCAGAACAAACAACCTTCTTTAAGCGGCTGCCTGCGTATCACCATTGGCACCCGTGCAGAGAGCCAGCGCGTCATTGACGCCTTACGTGCGGAGCCAGTATGAGCCAGAAGTACCTGTTTATTGACCGTGACGGAACCCTGATTTCCGAGCCGCCTTCCGATTATCAGGTGGATAAATTCGAAAAACTGGAATTCGAGCCAGACGTCATCCCGGTATTGCTGAAGCTGCAAAAAGCCGGTTACAAGCTGGTGATGATCACCAACCAGGACGGTCTGGGCACCAGCAGTTTCCCGCAGGCGGATTTCGATGGCCCGCACAACTTGATGATGCAGGTCTTCACCTCGCAAGGCATTGAATTCGAAGAGGTACTGATTTGCCCGCATTTTCCTGGCGATGAGTGCGACTGCCGTAAGCCAAAAGTGAAGCTGGTGGAACGCTGGCTGGCAGAAGGCGCACTCGATCGCGTGAATAGCTATGTGATTGGCGACCGCGCCACTGATATTGAGCTGGCGAACAACATGTCGATTGGCGGTTTACGATACAACCCTGAGACGCTGAACTGGGCGATGATTGGTGAGCAACTCACGCGCCGCGACCGGTATGCGCACGTTGAACGCAACACCAAAGAGACGCAGATAGATGTCAAAGTGTGGCTGGATCGCGAAGGCGGCAGCAAAATTCACACTGGCGTCGGTTTCTTCGACCATATGCTTGATCAGATCGCGACGCATGGCGGTTTTCGGATGGAAATTGCGGTGAAAGGCGATCTTTATATTGACGATCACCACACGGTCGAAGATACCGGGCTGGCGCTGGGTGAAGCGCTTAAACTGGCGCTCGGCGACAAGCGTGGTATCAACCGTTTTGGTTTTGTGTTACCGATGGACGAGTGCCTGGCACGCTGTGCGCTGGACATTTCAGGTCGCCCCCACCTCGAATATAAAGCGGAGTTTGCCTACCAGCGCGTGGGCGATTTGAGCACCGAAATGGTCGAGCACTTCTTCCGCTCGCTCTCTTACACCATGGCCGTGACGCTGCATCTCAAAACCAAAGGCAAAAACGACCACCACCGCGTGGAAAGTTTATTTAAAGCATTTGGCCGCACGCTGCGCCAGGCGATCCGCGTGGAAGGCGATACGCTCCCCTCATCAAAAGGAGTGTTGTGATGAATGTGGTGATCCTCGATACCGGCTGCGCCAACCTGAATTCGGTGAAATCTGCGGTCTCGCGCCACGGTTACGAGCCGCAAGTCAGTCGCGACCCGGATGTGGTGCTGCGCGCAGACAAACTGTTTTTACCCGGTGTCGGAACGGCGCAGGCAGCGATGGATCAGTTGCGCGAGCGCGACCTGATCGAACTGGTGAAAGCCTGTACGCAGCCGGTGCTCGGCATCTGCCTGGGAATGCAACTGCTTGGGCGTTTTAGCGAAGAGACCCACGGCGTCGATTTGTTAGGCATCATCGAACAGGATGTGCCGAAGATGAAAGACGTTGGCCTGCCGCTGCCGCATATGGGCTGGAACCAGGTTTACGCAAAAGCCGGGAACCGCCTGTTCCAGGGCATCGAGGACGGCGCTTACTTCTACTTTGTCCACAGCTACGCCATGCCGGTGAATGCGTACACCATTGCCCGCTGCGATTACGGCGAGCCGTTTACTGCCGCCGTGCAGAAAGACAATTTCTACGGTGTGCAGTTTCACCCGGAACGATCCGGCCGCGCGGGTGCGCAACTGCTGAAAAACTTCCTGGAGATGTGATGATTATTCCGGCTTTAGACTTAATTGACGGCACCGTCGTACGTCTCCATCAGGGCGACTACGCACAGCAGCGCGATTATGGCAATGACCCGCTGCCGCGCTTGCAGGATTACGCCGCTCAGGGCGCGCAGGTGCTGCACCTCGTCGATTTAACCGGCGCGAAAGATCCGGCGAAACGCCAGATCCCGTTGCTGAAAACGCTGGTTGCCGGGGTGAACGTTCCGGTACAGGTTGGCGGCGGTATACGCATGGAAGAGGACGTCGCCGCCCTGCTCGCAGCCGGTGTTGCCCGCGTGGTCATCGGCTCGACGGCGGTAAAATCACCGGAGATTGTGAAAGGCTGGTTTGCACGCTTTGGCGCAGACAAGCTGGTGCTGGCGCTGGATGTGCGCATCGATGAACAGGGCGCTAAGCAGGTCGCGGTGAGCGGCTGGCAGGAGAACTCTGGTGTGACGCTGGAAGCGCTGGTGGAAACCTATCTGGCGGTTGGGCTAAAGCATGTGCTTTGTACCGATATTTCCCGCGACGGTACGCTCGCTGGCTCGAACGTTTATCTGTACGAAGAGATTTGCGCCCGCTGGCCGCAGGTGGCGTTTCAGTCTTCCGGCGGCATTGGTGGTTTGAACGATATTGCCGCCCTGCGCGGTACTGGCGTGCGCGGCGTGATTGTCGGACGTGCGCTGCTGGAAGGTAAATTCACGGTGAAGGAGGCCATTCAATGCTGGCAAAACGGATAATCCCTTGTCTTGACGTGCGTGATGGTCAGGTGGTGAAAGGCGTACAGTTTCGTAATCACGAAATCATTGGCGACATTGTACCGCTGGCAAAGCGCTACGCCGAAGAAGGCGCGGACGAGCTGGTGTTCTACGATATCACCGCTTCCAGCGATGGTCGCGTGGTGGACAAGAGCTGGGTGTCACGCGTGGCGGAAGTGATTGATATTCCTTTCTGTGTCGCAGGTGGGATTAAGTCTGCTGACGATGCGGCGAAAATTCTCTCGTTTGGCGCAGATAAAATTTCGATTAATTCCCCTGCGCTGGCCGACCCTGAATTAATCACACGTCTGGCCGATCGCTTCGGCGTGCAGTGCATTGTGGTCGGTATCGACACCTGGTTTGACGCCGACACGGGCAAATATCACGTTAATCAGTACACCGGTGATGAGAGCCGGACCCGTGTTACGCAATGGGAAACGCTGGACTGGGTGCAGGAAGTGCAAAAGCGCGGCGCCGGGGAAATCGTGCTCAACATGATGAACCAGGATGGCGTGCGCAATGGCTACGATCTTGAACAACTGAAGAAAGTGCGCGCGGTGTGCCACGTACCGCTGATTGCTTCTGGTGGCGCGGGCACCATGGAACATTTCCTGGAAGCCTTTCGCGATGCGAACGTTGACGGCGCGCTGGCGGCTTCCGTGTTTCACAAGCAGATTATCAATATTGGTGAATTAAAAACGTACCTGGCAGACCAGGGCGTGGAGATCAGGGTATGTTAACAGAGCAACAACTGGCCCAACTGGACTGGGAAAAAAACGACGGACTGCTGCCCGCCGTGGTACAACATGCGGTTTCCGGCGAAGTGCTGATGCTGGGTTATATGAACAAAGCGGCGCTGGCAAAAACGCAGGAAAGCGGCAAAGTGACTTTTTTCTCCCGGACTAAAGGGCGCTTGTGGACCAAAGGTGAAACCTCGGGTCATTTCCTTAACGTGGTGAAAATAACTCCTGATTGCGACAACGATACGTTGCTGGTTCTTGTTAACCCTATCGGCCCAACTTGCCACACGGGAACATCCAGTTGCTTTGGCGACACCAGCCACCAGTGGTTGTTCCTTTACCAGTTAGAAGAGCTGCTCGCCGCGCGTAAAACCGCCGACCCGGCAAGTTCTTACACCGCCAAACTCTACGCCAGCGGCACTAAGCGTATCGCGCAGAAAGTGGGTGAAGAAGGTTTGGAAACCGCGCTGGCGGCAACCGTAAACGACCGAGAAGAGTTGACTAACGAAGCTTCTGATCTGATGTATCACCTGCTGGTACTGCTGCAGGATCAACAGTTAGACCTGACTACAGTGATTGAGAATTTACGCAAGCGGCATAAATAGTAGACGTAAAAAAACCGGGCGCTGCCCGGTTTTTTTGTGCTTATGCTTTCGATTGACGATTTCGGAACGCATTACGTGTCAGCAAGAAACCTGACCCCAGGATACCCCCGAGTAAAATTGCCAATACCAGAGTAATTAACTTACGCGGGCTATCGCGATGGATAGGCAAAGTTGGTTTCATCACGTAACGATAAGCATGGATATTCTGCGGATTAACAACAATCGTCTGAATATTAAGAAGATTTTTTCTTGTTTTGTAGTAGTCATCAGAGAATATCAGTGGACGCGATGACTCATTCTTGATCATCGACTCCAGCGCTGCGCTGCCAAGCAGAAACAGCGTGTCCTGAGATACATTTTCCGTTTGTCGCACTTGTGGGGAGCGGACTTCTGCCTCTTTAGCAACAGAAAGCGCCTGGGCAATCTGTTTAATTCTGAGATCTTTTTGTTCTTGTGCAACCTTTTCTTGTGTCGACAGCGACTCAACTAAGTCGCGAGTGCGTGATTTGACACTGATTTGTAAATCATCAATTAGCTCTTTGGCGATTTGCTGATCGATTTTTTCAATGTATTGGGCCAGTTTTTGCTGCGCATCCTTGGCTGTTTGTGCCTGGTAGGTAAGTTTCAGCGGTAATGATTGCCCTTGCACCGCGGTATCGATAGTCAGTTTCTCGGGTTCTTCCTGGTTTCCCAGGGTTTCTGACAATGCCGAGAAGGCGGAATTAAAACGTACAATCACGCGCTGTTGTATACCTGCGATGTCATACTTTTCGTCGTTACTTAATATGCTCATCGCATTGGAATATCCCGCTATCTGCCCGGCATCCGGAGCACTGATCACCGCGATCGAAGTCCATTTTTCTTTGGCAATGCTTAAATAGACACCAGCAACAATAACAGCGACAAGAATAAATAAAGCTACAATCCACTTACCGCGCCAGACTTGCGATAAAACATCTAACAAATCAATCTGTTCTGAATCATTACTCTGCCTGGCAGGTAAACTTTGTTTTTCGTACGTCATAGCGACCCTAAATGAGAAGCGCAAAAGAGAATTATAGAGCGCGAGTTTAGCGGTTCGTTATTTTTTTTCTATAGGACTTCATGTAAATAAGTTTTACTGGGCACCATTTAAGAACTATGACCGCTTTTATAACTGATAGCGATTACCGGTCTGGGATCATACAATAGACAGATTGTACGTTTTAGATGTTAGAAAGGATTAGCTATGAAATTTCTGGTCACCGGCGCTGCCGGGTTTATCGGTTATCACGTCAGCGAACGCCTGCTGCAGGCGGGCCACCAGGTGGTGGGTATTGATAACCTCAACGACTATTACGATGTCAGTCTGAAACAGGCGCGTCTTGATTTGCTGGTCTCTCCCGATTTCCATTTTCATAAAATCGATCTCGCTGACCGCGAGGGGATGGCACAGCTGTTTGCGCGTGAGAAATTTGACCGCGTTATTCACCTCGCTGCACAAGCTGGTGTCCGTTACTCGCTGGAAAATCCGCACGTTTACGCAGAATCTAATCTGATTGGACATCTGAACGTACTTGAAGGCTGTCGTCATCATAAAGTGCAGCATCTGCTATATGCTTCCTCCAGCTCCGTTTACGGGTTAAACCGTAAGATGCCGTTCTCCACCGATGATTCGGTTGACCACCCGGTATCACTCTACGCGGCAACGAAAAAAGCCAATGAACTGATGTCGCATACCTATTCGCATCTCTATAGTCTGCCAACGACCGGCCTGCGTTTCTTTACGGTCTATGGCCCATGGGGACGCCCGGACATGGCGCTGTTCAAGTTCACTAAAGCGATGCTGGAAGGTAAGAGCATAGATGTATACAACTACGGCAAAATGAAGCGCGACTTCACCTACATTGACGATATCGTGGAAGCGATTATCCGTATGCAGGATGTGATCCCGCAGCCAGATGCAAACTGGACCGTCGAAAGCGGCTCACCAGCGACCAGTTCCGCGCCTTACCATGTTTATAACATTGGCAACAGTTCACCGGTTGAGCTGATGGATTACATCACGGCACTGGAAGAGGCGCTGGGGATTGAAGCGCAGAAAAATATGATGCCGATTCAGCCCGGTGATGTGCTGGAGACGAGCGCAGACACCCAACCGCTGTATGCTGTGACTGGCTTTAAGCCCCAGACTTCGGTCAAAGACGGTGTGAAGCGCTTTGTTGACTGGTACAGAAATTTTTATAACGTGTAAAAAAAACGGCCCTGACTGGGCCGTTTTACTTTCTGCAATAACAATTAGTCGTTACCGAATAAATCGCGGGTATAGACCTTCTCTTCCACATCCGCCAGCTCTTGAGCCATACGGTTGGAGATAATGACATCCGCTTCCTGTTTGAACGCTTCCAGATCGCGTACCACGCGGGAGTGGAAGAATTCATCTTCCTGCATGACCGGTTCATAAATGATGACCTGCACGCCCTTCGCTTTGATACGCTTCATGATGCCCTGAATCGAAGAGGCGCGGAAGTTATCGGAACCACTCTTCATGATCAGACGATAGACACCCACCACCTTCGGTTTACGCGCCAGGATGGAATCCGCAATAAAGTCTTTACGGGTGCGGTTAGCATCAACGATAGCCGAAATAATATTATTCGGTACCGACTGATAGTTCGCCAGCAGCTGTTTGGTATCTTTCGGCAAGCAGTAACCACCGTAACCAAACGATGGGTTGTTGTAATGATTGCCGATACGCGGATCCAGACATACGCCTTCGATAATCTGACGGCTGTTCAGCCCCAGGCTTTCTGCATAGCTATCCAGTTCGTTGAAGTACGCCACGCGCATCGCCAGATAGGTGTTAGCGAACAGTTTAATCGCTTCGGCTTCGGTTGAATCAGTGAACAATACGCGAATATCTTTTTTGATCGCGCCTTCCTGCAACAACGCGGCAAAACGTTCGGCGCGTTCGGAGCGTTCACCGATAACGATGCGCGACGGGTGCAGGTTATCGTACAGCGCTTTACCTTCACGCAAGAATTCCGGTGAGAAGATAACGTTATCAATACCGTATTTTTCACGGATGGATTGGGTAAAGCCCACAGGAATAGTGGATTTAATGATCATCACCGCTTGCGGGTTGATCTCGTGAACATCACGGATCACTGATTCCACACTGCTGGTGTTGAAATAGTTCGTTTTCGGATCGTAATCCGTCGGCGTGGCGATGATGACGAAATCCGCGCCGCGATAGGCATCGAGTTTGTCCGTCGTCGCACGGAAGTTCAGCGGCTTATTCTGCAAATACTCCTGGATCTCCTTATCCACAATGGGAGAGATCTTCTGATTAAGCATATCTACTTTGGACTGAACGATATCCAGCGCCACCACTTCATGGTTCTGCGCAATCAATATCCCGTTCGATAGCCCAACGTAACCTGTTCCGGAGATTGTTATTTTCATTCGATAAGCAACTTTTGTGAGTGTATGAAACCGGAGATGACGATCCCGTCGCCACCCGCTTAATATCAATAACTGTTGGGGTTTTTACCTCTTCTGTTGAGGGACTGTCAAGGCGACAATCAGCTGTCAACAGCAGCGTTTATGTATGGTTTAGCAGGCAATAATCGACAAAATGAATATGACTGCCCGAAAAAACGGCGGTTAAGACGAAAAAAAAGCCCGGTTTTAGCAACCGGGCCTGAGTAAATCAGAGGGGTGATTATCAGATTAATCCAGCCACTCGGTATGGAACACGCCGTCTTTATCGGTGCGCTTATACGTGTGCGCGCCGAAATAATCACGCTGAGCCTGGATCAGGTTCGCTGGCAGCACCGCAGAACGGTAGCTGTCATAGTACGCCACCGCTGCAGAGAAGGTCGGTACCGGAATACCATTCTGCACGGCATAGGCCACTACGTCGCGCAGCGCCTGCTGATAGTCATCCGCGATTTTCTTGAAGTACGGTGCCAGCAGCAGGTTTGCGATAGCCGGGGTCTCGGCATAGGCGTCGGTGATTTTCTGCAGGAACTGCGCACGAATGATACAGCCAGCGCGGAAGATCTTCGCGATTTCGCCGTAATTCAGATTCCAGTGGTGCTCGTCAGAAGCAGCACGCAACTGGGAGAAGCCCTGCGCATAGGAAACAATTTTACCGAGGTACAGCGCACGGCGTACTTTCTCGATAAATTCAGCTTTGTCCCCTGCTGTTTTCGCCTGCGGGCCAGACAGCACTTTAGATGCGGCAACACGCTGCTCTTTCAGGGAAGAGATATAGCGCGCAAACACGGATTCGGTAATCAGTGACAGCGGCTCGCCGAGGTCCAGCGAGCTCTGGCTGGTCCATTTACCGGTGCCTTTATTCGCTGCTTCGTCGAGGATCACATCAACCAGGTATTTACCTTCTTCATCTTTCTTGGTGAAGATATCTTTGGTGATGTCGATGAGATAGCTGCTCAGCTCGCCAGCGTTCCACTCACTGAAGGTTTTCGCCAGCTCTTCGTTAGAGAGATTCAGACCGCCTTTCAACAACGCGTACGCTTCAGCGATCAGCTGCATATCGCCATATTCGATGCCGTTGTGAACCATTTTGACATAGTGACCCGCACCGTCCGGACCAATATACGTCACGCAAGGTTCGCCATCTTCTGCAACTGCAGCAATTTTGGTCAGGATCGGAGCAACCAGATCGTAGGCTTCTTTCTGACCACCAGGCATGATTGATGGACCTTTCAGCGCGCCTTCTTCACCACCGGAAACGCCGGTGCCGATGAAGTTGAAACCTTCTTCAGAAAGTTCACGATTACGGCGAATGGTGTCCTGGAAGAAAGTATTGCCGCCATCAATAATGATGTCGCCCTTATCGAGATATGGCTTGAGGGAGTCGATAGCAGCATCGGTGCCTGCCCCCGCTTTCACCATCAACAGGATGCGGCGCGGGGTTTCCAGGGATTCGACAAATTCTTGTACGGTGTAGTAAGGAACCAGCTTTTTGCCCGGGTTTTCGGCAATGACTTCTTCGGTTTTTTCACGGGAGCGGTTGAAAACTGAAACGGTGTAGCCGCGGCTCTCAATGTTGAGCGCCAGGTTGCGCCCCATTACCGCCATACCAACAACGCCGATTTGTTGCTTGGACATTACATACTCCTGTCAGGTGTGGTCACCGCGGCATATGCGCGGCTTGAAATGTGCTAAAGATGTTAACTCAAGTTTGCTGATGTTTGTACATCTTAAAGGGTGTATAGCAAGGATTGCACTATTTTAGATGTTTCACGACAACCGCAGGATTACCAGCTAAGACAACATTTTCCGGGAAAGATTTTGTAACAACCGAGTTCGCTGCAACCACTATATTATCCCCAAGCGTTACCCCGGATAATATTTTCACATTATCGCCTAACCACACATTCCGGCCCAATGTAGTATCTCCTTTGACCTTAAGCGGCCTATTTTTGGGATAAACAGACAGCATATCAATATCGAATGAATGATCATGGTCAGTTATTAAAACATCACTTCCGATAAGGCATCCATCACCTATAATTATTTGTGATGCAGCGGCTATATGAACGTTTTGACTAAATGCAACATCATTACCGATGGTGATTGTTCCGGAGCCTATGGCATCTATCCAGGTTTGATTACCCAAACTTACATTGCTGCCTAACATTATATTCCGGGTCCCGCGAAGGGAAATAGATCGTCCTACGCGTAGCTTTTTAGTCCCCAACGCAATGGAATAATAGCAATTTCGCATTCTATTATATGGAAGGTAAAAGACACGAAGAAAAATCATCAACAATCGTTCGTTAGCCATCACATACCTCAAGATTTTATGACAAAATATTTTTTCTCGAACCGTTCTCAAGGCCATTTTTGTAACATAAGAATCTAATTATACTTTTCACATGCCAAATAAAACTTTTAGAAAATAACTTTCTGTTAGAATGCGCGGCAAGATGAATAGCTTGATGCTGGGGGTAATAGACGACTTTTTCACCATGAATCTGGTTAGCTCGATAACAAATGTCAATATCTTCACAATACATAAAATAACGAGTATCAAATCCACCGAGTTGGCGATACAAATTGCAGTTAAACATCAGGAATGATCCAGAAGCCCAATCCACTATCGTCGGTTTGTCGATTTTAGATTTATCAATAATTGTCTTATTTACACCAAAAATATATGAACTAGCGAAATCGACAGCGCGTGGATAACTTCGAATAGAATTATCGTACCTGGTACGTTCAAAGTCCTTAAATAAATTAATCGCTGCGATCTTTTGGTTATTTTTATTCATATCTTGAATGAGATTCGCGATTACAGAGGGTTCAATCGCAACATCCGGATTTAAAACCAGGAACCAATCATCCTCTTGCAATCCTTCGTGTTTTTGGCAAAATTCGAAGATAATATTATTATTTTCACCGAAACCTTTCGCTTCCTGATTCGAAAGATATTTAATATTATGTTTTTTGCACCATTCAGAAAGTCCATACTCATTGACATTATCAATAATAACCACATTGTAATATTCAGCGAGTCGGGGAAGTGAGGATAACTTTCTAATTACAGAAAAATGATTATGTGAAACGATAGAAATAAAAACTTTCACTTTGCGAACCCTTGAATCATATCTTTGGCATAACACAACCAAGTATTATTTATTTCCAAAAAAGAGTCCTTACGCTGTAATAAAAACTCTGCATCATCGTTATTTTTTCGTAAATTTCCATTAGTCGACAGTCTAGTGCTGATAATATCACTCACTAACTTAGCAGAACAGTCACTATCGACGATCTCAACACTTTCAAAATCAAGATCAGAAAGTAAACATCCAGAAGGTATTGGTGTTGAAACAATGTCACAGCCACAAACATATGCTTCCAGATTAGGCAATCCTAAACCTTCCCATTTTGACAGACAAAGAAATAATTTTGCATTCGATAGTATTTTTATAAATTCATCACGATCCAAATTATTGATAATAAAAGGATACTGGTAATCATGGCGTGTTCCATTAATAGCGATCACATTCCAACCACGCTTAGCAAGCTCAATCAATACATCCAGTGTTTTTTGTGGTGCTTTATATTCACCATCACGAATCACGGCAACCACGTCATGATTTCGTAGTTGATTACTGGCAAAAGTAGTAGGCAATTCAATAGGTATATAAGAAAAACCTTGTACATTAGATTTAATGCCAATCTTATATGCCAAATGAGGATTAGTAAATATTAAGTTTTCTGATGAAAGATAATTACTCCACAGTCTCTTACCAATCCACCGTAACTTCTGAGGGTAAAAATCACATTCGATGTCTTGTACTAAAGCAAAGCGAGATTTTTTGATAAAATTTAAAATGCAAGTCAAGTGATGACTCGCAACATAATTTTTAACAATAAGAGCATGAATTGATAAGAATAAAAAAGAAACCAAATTCAAAAATGAGTTTAATTTTCCTCTTTGCGGTTTCAATAAAGTAACATCGTTGGGTCTTTTAATTTTAAAACCTGAGCAACAATACACATCTATACCCTGACTGGACAGATATTTTGCCAAAGACAGAGTAACCAGGTTCCCACCGGAAAGCGCAAACCGGGGAATCGAAATATAAACGGGTTCCATTATTTTACCTTCATATAGCGCAAATCTTTATATTTAATACACATATACGCACGGTGAGCAAAATAATAAACATGTAAAAATACTCGCACGCCTATATTTTTTCCAAAAACGATTTTTTTAGATTGAACCATTTCGTTATATCGCGTACGTAATTTCTCTGAGTTGCAATTCAAAGTAGATAACGTTAAATCATGTGTAAATGAATAATCCATAACATAAATGACAGCAGAAAAGTCTCGGGCATACTTCATAATTGCATCATCTGTACAGTAGTTACGCAATTTCGGGTTATATCTAAAACCAGAACGCCGAATAAACGCAAGTGATATGATCATTCCACTATTAATCGCCGAGATTTCGCTGGAAATATAGCCTATTGGCTCGTGATCGAAATATGATCCTTTGATAAAAAATATTTTTGTCGGACTAATAACAGTATTTTTATAGTAAATAATAGGCAATATTATTTCAGGTTGTCTTTTTAATTCTGTACTGCTCTCAAGCTCATTAAAGTAACCAACATCAAATGTGGAATCCTGATCAAAAAGAATAAGAAAATCGTCACTCTCTTCGACTTTATCCAACACACTATTATATATTTGAGATAAAGGAAGATTCTGCGGAGTATGATGATATTCGGTCGTAACATTGAGAGCAGAAAAAATGCTAGTTACCTCACCGATATCGCTCTGTTGGTGTTCTGTTGGACTATTATCCCAAAAAATTAGATTATATTGATGTCGCGAAGCGTGTAATCTTGACAAAGACATTTTTAATGACAAAAATGTCGGCGTTTCCAATATTCTTTCGTTATAAATGATAACAAGTAATGAAAATTTCATCTTAGCTATTTCGGTTCTCAGTGAAGGTATTGAAAATTATCCAAAGGTAAAATGCCATCATTACTCTCTCAGAGAAAAATATGGGACCTTTCAAGACAAAACTGAATATCAATAAGACAAAAGTGATAATTAGTCCCATTTTAATCAAACCAGACTTCAAGTGAAGGTATATAATATAATTATAAATAAAATTCCCAGTATAAGCCAAGGTAAAAATAAGTCCCCAGATACCAAAAGCAATGTAATTAAGCAAAATCCCTGAATCTGTTTTATATAAAAAATGAAATTGTGTGCTTATATCAGGTTGCGCCCAAAAACCAAAACCGGTGAAAACAGGGACATCCCATGGAATAAACAAGTAATTATCCAACAGTTCGTTCGTTGATTCTGTTCTAAGTGAGCCAGTGTCAATAAAATTGTAGATCGGTTCAAATACAAACCTTAAGAAGAAATCGAACTTCTCCTCACCAAGTATTGCAATAATGAAAATGATACTTGTAACTATGCTGACGCAGAAAAAAATTGTATAGATACGTTTCCTTGGAGAGTATAAATAATAAAATAAAAAACAATAAAAACGAGAATGAAGCCGCTGCGACCAGCAATTAATGACAGAGCAATAATAACTAAAGAAACAGTAACGAATCTAATATTATCTTTATATTTTAGAGAAAAACACCACTCATAAAAAATAAAAAATAATAACCCATAGCATATTGATGTATCGTATATCGATAATCCACCAAGCCCGGTGGCTCTAAAGTGCCCTTCTTCAGAAAGGTGTTTCCATTCACTTGTAAGATCTATAATCGAGTTAAATTCACTACGAAACGTCGGCAGGGTGAGTTGAGCAATCGTAAAAAGAAATTGAAAACATAGTGCAAAAACAATCGCTGAGCGCAACAACTTCTGTCTTAAATATGGTTCGTCAGCCGCTAACCTGAGCACTAAATGTCTTATAAACAAACAACATCCCAAAGGAATCAAACATGCTTTTGTAATATACCTAAATATTAAAAAAAGAAAATCTGAGTTTTGGCTAATAAAAAAAGATAAACAACATAAAGCTAAAAGGACACCAATGAATATGAATTGCGTAACAAGGTTTTTGGGTATTCTATAGTTAGAAAAACATAATAAAAAACCTATAATTGCAAACAATGCTGGTGGATAAACCTTAATCCCACCCAAAATATAACTCCCAGAAAAGAGGCTGAAAGTTACAATCAAATTTAACATTGTTTTTTTTAGCAGATTACCAGTTAGCATAGTTGAGTACTAGAAGTTAAGTTTTTAGAATTTATGGTTACCGTAAATCTGAACGATTGAGACTTAGCGATTCCTAAAATTGTATTTAATCAGTGAGCTTCCGCCTTACTCCATCAATAATTGAAGCAATCCCGGTGACTTGTACCTGCGCAGATGTCGTATTAAGAGCAAACTCGCGGCATTCAAGTTTCATTTTATTTATTCCATCGAGACCTTTAAGGACAAAGTCAGATATGGATTTAGCCAATGCTAAAGATGTAAATTCATCTGCAAGCTGCCCCGTCTTGCCATCAATTATTAAGTCTTCCGCAACCCCCATTCGAAAAGAAATGACAGGCAGACCAGACATAATTGACTCATTAATCATCATTGGGCCAGCGTCTTCAATGGAAGTACAAATAAATGCATCCGCAAGATTGTATAAGTAAGGGTAAGTATTTTTATCTTTAATGAACTTTAGTTTAGTATGGCTAATTTTATCAAGAGAATTGTCGATTTCACCGCCGACAGTTAGAATAGAAATTTTCTCGTAGACTTCATGATTATTATTTTCTAAAATATTTAATGCGTCGAGTAAAAATTTATAACCTTTTCTTGGCACATTTAAAGACTGAGCGCCAACAAATAGAATAATTTTGTCATCCGGGAGCTTAACGTCGAGTTTTTTCTCTGCTAAGGATCTTTCCCGCAATTTAAATATTTCTTCGTCAATTCCGATAAGTACTTTCTCACACCCTAATCTGGCGCGTATAACGCTTTTGGAATATTTATCATCGAGCCAACTACTTGCTGAAAGGAATAAGCAATCCATATCAGCAAAAAGTGATCTACGTTCTTCCAGTTTTTTCTTAGCCAGTATATTAACACCAGGAAAATTTAATGCCGGACAGACCGAACATTTTTTTTGAAAACCAGTACATTCCCAAGGATAATGGCAACCACCTGTCAGCATACCAGCATCCATCATATAAAACGCAACCGGTGCTTTGTAATGCTTCTGGATCTTTTGGATATCATTCTCGGAAAGAAATCCTGAGACGTAATAGACCATTATCAAGTCAGGTTTAAATTTAACTGTCTGAATGATATCTGGCACACTTAACGTTGTTCCATATAGAAGATAAGCCCGATCTTTGTCAGTCTTTGCCCTAACTAGTAAGCGACGTATTATTTTATACACTATCTTAAAGGCAAAGATTCGCTTCGATGATGCCGAATACACATTTTTATCTTGCGATGTTTTTTCAGCGACATACATCACCGAATGATGTCCAAACCGCTGCAAATTTATGTGAGTTCGGTATGCACCAAAAAAAGCGCCACGATCATCGCCAGTTGATAAATGCAATATATTCAATTTAACATCCCTTATACTTGCTATTTAGCTTAATCATAACCTATTCAGACAGACAGACAGACAGACAGACAGACAGACAGACAGACAGACAGACAGATAATTTTCACGATTGAAATTTTATTCTTCTTAATGTTTTTTTAAATTTCATTCTGAAACTATAAAATATAACCATCGATATTAATAGATTAATAACTGGTGCGACTATCACATATATTAGCGGAAGCATTAATAATGACATTAACTGATACCATCCATTAAAAACGATAAGAGATATACCGAGTGTTGCTACTATGATTATAATAAATGGTATAATCAAACCAGGTATATTCCTGAAAAAATAGAAGCCGCCCCAGGCAATCCAGAAAAGAAGTGAGTGTGAAAAAACAAAGAGAGCGCTATACGAAGCCCCATAGAATTTTGCAACAAGCACTGATAATGGAATCGCGACCGCAGAGTAAGTCGCATACGCATAAAAATGCTGCTTAAGTTTATCTTGCGCATACAAGCAAATGAAAACAAAATTAATTAACCCGACAAAAAATGCCCCTCCCACAAGCCATTGTGCATAAATATTAATATGTACAGCGAGTTCAGCACTACCGACCCAAAGGGTAATTAGCTGATCACCAAAAATAAAGAAGAATGGAATAATTGGGGAAACAATAATAACATATGCTAACAATGACTTGGAAAAAATATTTATGAAGTCATCGAACCTGCCATCATGAAAAAGGACACTCAATCTTGGTAACAAGTACTGCGTTAATGGTATCGTAAATATTGTGATCGTTGCAGCGAGTTGTGCTGCAATTTGATAATGGGCATAATCACTTAATTGTACATACTTTGACAATACAATTTTATCTATCTGCGAGGCAATCACCCATATAGTGGATAAGCCTGATAGTTGTAATGAAAATTTTATAATATTTAAAAAAGATAGCTTCTCGTCATTCTCATATTCATAGCCACTTTTGGTATTTTTTTCGAGGTACTTAATATTTTTAATACTAAGATAAAGCATGATTAGAATAGTAATTAGCAAATCGAATAAAGTGACTAAAAGTATTGTCTGAAAAAATGTCACCAAATTATTCGACACATACTTCAATGCAAAATATGACCCTATGTAAAAGAAACTTGTGTAAAATACACCCCATATTGCATTAAGTTCCTGTCGCTCCATTCCATTAATAAAACTGGATAAGAATGACTTTAGGTACATTCCTCCCAAAATCATCCCAATCAGTTTCATACAAGCAATGACAGTATCATATTCAATGGTCGTATTGAGCCATTTCTCTGCAATATAATTTGCTTGAAAGTAAAAAGCAGCTATCACGAGAGTGAAACAAACAGAAAAAACACGCATACCTTTGAAAAAATTGCCAAAACTTGTTTGAATTTTAGTTCATTAAATCTATTTGTTGAAACAAGCTTGATAAAAGTACTACCGATACCTGCATCTAATAAGCCAACCAGACTAATTAACATTGAAAAAAAAGCGACCAGACCGTAATTCTCGCTGCCTAATATCCTTAAAATCACAGGCACAAATATCAAAGGCATTATGGCCTTATAAATTTGCGCAGAATATAATACGAATATTTTTTTTAACATATAGTCATCTTAAACTCTCTGTGCACATTTAAGCACAGAGAGAACTCATTATTCACCAAAGAAATTACTTATTTTTTCTATAATATTAGAAACCTGCTCTAACTCTAACTCAAAGTACATGGGTAATCTTAATAAATTATTTGTGAACTTATCACTATTTTCTAAAGTGATATCTTCATTATCTTTAAGATAGAACTCACTCTTATTCAGTGAAAGATAATGGAATACAGAGTGAATACCATTTTGCTTAAGGTGTTCAATCAACCTGGTACGTACGTCTAAATTTTCGCATACGATATAAAACATATGCGCATTATTTGTAGCAAAATCAGGAATAGTTGGTAGATCAATATAACCTTTCGCTGCGAGAGTACTTAATCCTTCATAATAACGCTCCCACAGAGACTTCCTTTTAGCCTGAATCGAGTCAATATTTTCAAGCTGCGCATATAAATACGCAGCAATAATGTCTGATGGTAAGAAAGATGAGCCAATGTCTACCCAACCATATTTGTTCACTTCACCTCTGAAAAAAGAAGCACGATTGGTACCCTTCTCACGAATAATTTCTGCTCGTTGAATATATTTTTCATCGCTGATTACTAACATTCCACCTTCACCGGAAATAATATTCTTGGTTTCATGGAAGGAAAATGTACCAAACGTACCGATGCTACCTAACGGTTTATCTTTATAATATGAATCAATTGCTTGAGCAGCATCTTCTACTACAGGTATACCATACTCTCTCGATATAGACATAATTTCATCCATATCGCATGCAACGCCAGCATAATGAACTACAACTATTGCTTTCGTTTTAGATGTAATGCTATTTCGGATAGCTATGGGATCTACATTCGGATTATCTTTATAGCTATCTACAAATACGAGTTTTGCGCCACGTAGTGAGAAGGCATTGACGGTGGATACAAAGGTGTAAGATGGTGCAATCACTTCATCATCAGGCTGTATATCCAGCAAAATTGCAGCCATTTCCAGTGCATCGGTACATGAGGTCGTTAATAGTACTTTTTTGAAACCGTATTTTTTCTCAAAAAATTCATGACATTTTTTTGTAAATATACCGTCTCCGGAAATTTTACCACCGCTGACAGCCTGAGAAATATAAAGCAGTTCATTCCCCTGTAAATAGGGTTTATTGAACGGAATCATTTTTTTTCCTTATTGCAGATCTGTAAAACTACTCGCTTGCATATCTTTAGCTGAAAGAATCAGCTTATCTATCGACAACGGCCATTGTATGGCTAATGTCGGGTCATTCCACGCGATACTGCGTTCTGCTGCAGGAGTATAATAATCAGTGGTTTTATATAAAAACTCTGCGCTCTCACTGAGAACCAGAAAACCATGTGCCAAGCCTTCTGGTATCCATAGCTGCCGTTTGTTATCTGCGGATAAATTAACCCCAACCCAATGGCCGAATGTGGTGGAACCACGGCGAATATCTACCGCAACATCATAGACTTCACCAACGACGCAGCGTACTAGTTTCCCTTGTGCATAAGGTGCAGCCTGGTAGTGTAAGCCACGGAGAACACCTTGTTTCGACCGGGAATGATTATCCTGGACAAATGTTAACTGACTGCCAATACTCTCTTCCAATGCCGCCTGGTTGTAGCTTTCATAGAAAAAACCACGGTCGTCAGCAAAAACTTTGGGTTCAAGAATCAGGACATCCGGGATTTCCGTTTTTATAACATTCATTCTTTTAATAACCTTTGATCATCTTCATCAGATATTGACCATATGCGTTTTTACAAAGCGGTGCTGCAACCTTTTTTACCTGTTCAGCATTTATAAACCCTTTACGAAACGCGATCTCTTCAGGGCAGGACACTTTCAATCCCTGACGTTCTTCTATCGTCGCGATAAAGTTGCTCGCCTCAATCAGGCTTTGGTGAGTACCGGTATCGAGCCATGCATAGCCGCGCCCCATCATCGCTACGGATAAACGCCCCTGCTCCAGATAAATGCGGTTGATGTCAGTGATTTCGAGCTCACCACGAGCAGAAGGTTTCAGGCTTTTCGCCATTGCAATAACATCGTTGTCATAGAAATAGAGGCCCGTCACGGCATAGTTGCTCTTCGGTTCGGCCGGCTTCTCTTCCAGACTGATCGCTTTGCCTTTTTTATCAAATTCAACAACACCGTAACGTTCTGGATCGTTGACGTGATAAGCAAAAACCGTAGCACCGTTTTCCCGATTGACAGCACCATCCAACAATTTAGGCAAATCATGACCATAAAAAATATTGTCGCCCAGCACGAGCGCGCAATCATCATTGCCAATAAACTCTTCACCAATAATGAAAGCCTGAGCCAAACCATCCGGGCTCGGCTGTACTTTATATTGGAGATTGAGCCCCCACTGGCTTCCGTCGCCAAGTAACTGCTGGAAACGCGGTGTATCTTGCGGCGTACTGATGATCAAAATGTCGCGAATTCCTGCCAGCATGAGTGTCGACAGTGGGTAATAGATCATCGGCTTATCATAAATCGGCAGTAATTGTTTGCTTACTACCATGGTTACAGGATAAAGACGCGTACCTGAACCACCCGCCAGAATAATACCTTTCCGTGTTTTCATTTTACTGTCTCAAACAATGAGTTAAATGGTAGTTGTTGCAAACAGTTCTGCTAGCATACGTTTGACACCGCATTCCCAATTCGGGAGAACCAGACCAAAAGTGCGCTGAAACTTTTCGGTACTCAGTCGAGAGTTATGCGGTCGCTGAGCCGGCGTTGGGAAACTTTCTGTCGCTACCGGATTTAATTTATTCAAAGCGAGTTCAACTCCCGCTTCTCTGGCCTCAGCAAAAACCAGCGCCGCGTAGTCATGCCAGCAGGTTTCACCGCCTGCGACCAGGTGATATAAACCAGCCACTTGAGGTTGTGCCAGTGCGATGCGGATTGCATGAGCCGTGCAATCTGCAAGTAATTCAGCACCAGTCGGGGCGCCAAATTGATCGTTTATCACCGAGAGTTCCTGGCGCGTTTTCGCTAGCTTCAGCATGGTCTTCGCGAAATTGTTGCCTTTCCCGGCGTAAACCCAGCTGGTGCGAAAAATAAGATGCTTCGGGCAGTTTTCGCGCAATGCATTTTCGCCATCGAGTTTTGTCTGACCATAAACATTTAGCGGGGCAGTGCTATCAGTTTCTACCCACGGCTTTTCGCCATCGCCAGGGAAAACATAATCGGTCGAGTAGTGAACCACCCATGCGTCAATTTTTGCTGCTTCTTGTGCAATGGCTTCAACGCTTTTCGCGTTCAGCAAAAATGCAAATTCCGGCTCGGACTCAGCTTTATCAACTGCGGTATGCGCAGCGGCGTTAACAATTACGTCAGGCTTTATGCGGCGCACAGTTTCGGCAACACCCTCAGGATTACTGAAGTTACCGCAATACTCTGTCGAGTTAACATCCAGCGCAATCAGATTGCCCAAGGGAGCCAGCGAACGCTGGAGTTCCCAGCCTACTTGTCCCGTTTTTCCAAATAACAGAATATTCATTCACTGCGCTTCCCGTAATTTTGTTCAATCCACGACTGATAGGCGCCGCTTTGCACGTTCTCTACCCATGTGCTGTTGGACAAATACCACTCAACCGTTTTACGGATGCCGCTTTCGAAAGTTTCAACCGGTTTCCAGCCCAGTTCTTTACTGATTTTATCGGCATCGATTGCATAACGGCGATCGTGCCCCGGACGGTCAGTTACGTAAGTGATCTGCTCACGATATGAGGTTGCCTTCGGTACGATCTCATCCAGCAAGTCACAAATCATGTGGACAACATCGAGGTTCTGTTTTTCGTTATGGCCGCCGATATTATAAGTCTCACCCA
This sequence comes from Kosakonia sacchari SP1, assembly GCF_000300455.3. NCBI lineage: Bacteria > Pseudomonadati > Pseudomonadota > Gammaproteobacteria > Enterobacterales > Enterobacteriaceae > Kosakonia > Kosakonia sacchari. The sequence goes on along the minus strand of NZ_CP007215.2, from coordinate 1,766,436 downwards.
CAACACCTTGCGTGACCACGGTATAAAGCGCGCGCGCGTGATCTTCAACATACAACCAATCGCGAATTTGATCTCCTTTGCCATACACTGGCAGCGCTTTGCCCGCCAACGCATTCAGGATAACCAGCGGGATCAGTTTTTCCGGGAAATGGAACGGTCCGTAATTATTGGAGCAATTGGTAACAATTGTCGGGAAACCATAGGTTCTGCGCCACGCGCGGACCAAATGATCGCTGGAGGCTTTAGAGGCTGAGTAAGGGCTACTCGGTGCGTAAGCAGTTTGCTCAGTGAACAGAGGCAATGATTCACCGGCGGTCACTTCATCCGGGTGAGGCAAATCACCATATACTTCGTCAGTGGAGATATGATGGAAACGGAAGGCCGCTTTGCGCGCTTCATCCAACTGAGCCCAATATTGGCGTGCAGCTTCAAGCAACACATAGGTGCCAACAATATTGGTCTCAATAAACGCGGCAGGGCCAGTAATCGAGCGATCGACATGGCTTTCCGCAGCGAGGTGCATGACCGCATCAGGTTGATGCTCAGCAAAAATCCGCGCCATTGCATCACTATCACAAATGTCCGCACGTTCAAAAACATAACGCGGGTCGTTATTGATTTCCGCCAGTGATTCCAAATTCCCGGCATAGGTTAATTTATCCACATTAACCACGAAATCAGCAGTGTTATTAATGATATGACGAACGACTGCAGACCCAATAAAACCTGCACCACCTGTGACCAGTATTTTCACGAGTTTCTTCCGCTTTTGTTTTGCTATGTTTTAATTTAAGGGTAGTTAAGAGTAGGTTATTAACTTACTAGAACATATTTTAGACACGCTACCGCCCCAGGCTCTTCAGCTACCTGTGCACTGTGTGCTTTTGTCAGCAATTTACAATGTTAACGACTGCGCTACCCTTATTTGAATTCGCCACTTGGCACAAAATGCTAAGCGGCTATTCTCCGCCGAAACAGGCACGGAAACAAGGAAAAATCTTGCTTACGTCAGCGCAATAATTACCCATGCCTACCTTTTTTAATCGTTGATTTTATAATGAAAACAAAAAGGGCAGTAAGAATAACCACAGGATGAAATGTCCTTGTGGCAACCCTATACCGCCCCTGCTGTAAATATCTTAACTACACCGCTTTAATTATTTACTGCGCCAGCAATTTTTTAATACTTTCGCGGAATTTCTGACCTTCTTTCAGGTTACGCAGACCGTAGTTCACAAAGGCCTGCATGTACCCCATTTTCTTACCGCAGTCATAGCTGTCGCCGGTCATCAACATCGCATCAACAGACTGTTTTTCTGCAAGCTCTGCAATCGCATCGGTCAGCTGAATACGCCCCCATGCGCCCGGCTCGGTTTTTTCCAGTTCCGCCCAGATATCGGCAGAAAGTACATAGCGCCCCACTGCCATCAGGTCGGAATCCAGCGTCTGCGGTTGATCCGGTTTTTCAATAAACTGCACAATACGACTGACTTTACCTTCTGTATCCAGTGGCTCTTTGGTCTGGATAACGGAGTATTCAGAGAGATCGCCTTTCATGCGTTTTGCCAGCACCTGGCTGCGGCCGGTCTCAGCAAAGCGTGCCACCATCGCCGCGAGGTTGTAACGCAGCGGATCGGCGGTCGCCGTATCCAGCACGATATCCGGCAGTACAACGACAAACGGGTTGTCGCCTACAATCGGACGCGCACAGAGGATAGAGTGGCCTAACCCCAGCGGCTGCGCCTGACGCACGTTCATAATCGTCACGCCTGGCGGACAAATAGACTGCACTTCCGCCAGCAACTGGCGTTTAACACGCTGTTCAAGCAGCGCTTCAAGTTCGTAGGAGGTGTCGAAGTGGTTTTCCACCGCGTTTTTTGACGAGTGAGTCACCAGAACGATTTCTTTGATCCCTGCAGCAACAACTTCGTCGACGATGTACTGAATCATCGGCTTGTCGACGATCGGTAGCATCTCTTTTGGAATCGCTTTCGTGGCCGGGAGCATATGCATTCCCAGACCGGCTACCGGAATAACTGCTTTCAAATTAACCATTATTTCTTCCACCTATAATAATTGGATGAATTATAAACCTTTAACCTGTTTTCGCCAGTGCGTTTGCAGCGAGGAAAGTGAAAGATGTTACGCCTAATGTCCCTGCAAGGCAGTAGATGTAATCCTAACCCTGGCGCTAAATCACCAGGATTTATCGTAAAAGGCCATTTCCCGCGCTTAGAGCCGCTTCGCCGGCAAACGGAAGTTCAAATTATCGGCATTCACTACATGCTGATCGACCCTGTCGATATCGACTGAACTTTGCCCATTTTCATTGACTGCGTGAATATTCGCCAACGACAGCAAGGTGTCCTGTTTCGCCATAAAACGCCCGCGCACATCTTTGCGTAAATCGAAGTTCAGCTTCAGTGCCGGGCCGTTGGCCGCCTCTTGCGTCACATTGATATTACGCAGGAAAAGATGTTGCGGTTTATTGTGCAGCTCCAGCGTCGCACTCTGCATTTTCACGTTGGTGATAGCCACAAACGACGTCGCATTGCCGGACGATATCTGGATACCGCGCAGTTTATATTTGCTGCTGCTATTGTCCTGCTGGATATCGTTGAGTTTGAAATTCTGCGGGATCGACAAATAGTCGCCTTTGATAACACCATAGCCAATCAGCATGCCAGCGCTATTGACCATTGAAACATTATCAATGACGAAATTATCACAGCCGTAAATCGCCACAGTCGCATTATCAATCCCGGCTTTTTTACTGAAATCCGGGGTGATGTTTTTCGCTTTAACGTTGCGAATAATAAAGTGTTTACCGTTTTCCACATGCACTAACTGGCGGCAGTTGCTGCCGGTAATATTCGCCACGACAAAGTTTTTAACCGCTTGATCTTCAGGGTAGTTATTGTCGTAGGTGCTGCCTGCCAGCCCAATACCAATGCCCCAGTTAATTTTGCCGTTGGTGCAGTTGATATTATCAATCACATGGTCGGAGATGAGGATGTTGCGGTCATTGATGGCCACATTCCATTCGATGGCATCACCTTGTAAGTCACTGAAATGGCCATTAGTAATCCGCACGCCGTCCAGTTCGTTGTGGAAACCCTGGCGTAAAATGCCATAGTTCGCTTTGCTCACCGTGATGTTATCGATGACCAAATTGCGCATCGCGCGCGCATCTTTGCCGCCAATGTAAATCTGCATCACCGGGCCAAAGCCGCTCATACTTACGCCCTTAATGACGCAGTCTGAACCGCGCACATCCAGCGTGATGTTATAGAAATTACCGCCCTTCTCTCCTACCACCCGGCTACCGTCCTGCAACACAAAGCGCCCGCGTCCGTTACCTTTCAGTGCGCCGCGCACCAGCAGCGTTTTGCCGGCAGGAATGAAAATACCGGTGTTGATATTGTCGCAGACCACACCTGCGGGAACTTCCACAGTTTGTCCGTCAGCAAAAGCTTGTTTAAACGCCGCGGGCCAGTCATTGCGGTTGTAATCACTGATACTGACCGTGTCGTTACGCCCCAGCGCGCGGGCGGCTGGAGTGTGTAGCAAAGGAAGTGCCGCCAGCGCGGAACTGGCGGCCAGGAAGGTGCGTCGCGAGAGCGCAGTTGCTGTATTCTTCACGGTCATAAAACCTCTGTTAAAGCGTCTGCAACAGACTGGCAAGTTGCTGGTTGATGATTTTCTGGTTGAAGTCGTTCTCGACTTTTTCGCGCGCCCGCGTCACCACTGGTGTTAAATCACGGCACTCCATGTCACCGAAAGCAGCCAGTCGCTGCGCCAGCGCCTCGGCATCATTTTCCGGTACCAGCCAGCCGGACTGCCCGGCATCGATCAATTCCGGAATGCCGCTGTGGACAGTTGATACTACCGGGATCCCCACCGCCATCGCCTCCATCAGCGCAACCGGGATCCCTTCCATATCCCCATCCGCGCCGGTAACTGACGGCAGCAAAAAAACGTCGGCTTCATCAAGCAGCGCTTTCACTTCATGGCTGGGTTTAAAGCCCGGCATTTCAATCACATCTTCCAGCTGGAATTGTTCGATAAGGGTGCGTAAGCGGCGTTCCCATGGACCAATACCGAGGATGCGATATTTGAAATCCACACCGCGTTCTTTCAATAGACGGCACGCCTCAATCGCAACATGCAGCCCTTTTTTCTCGGTCAGGCGCGCGACAGAGATAATTTGCAGTGGGCTACCGGGGTTTTTAACCGAGCGCAAACTAAAGCGGGCCATATCGACCCCCATGCGTGACACAGCGATCTTGGTCTCCGGGCAGCCCATGTTTTTCAGCCTACCGGCCCATAAATCGCTGATCGGCAGCATCAGATCGCCACGCTGGAAAAGCTGCTGATACTCCGGCGTATAGTGGTTCAACACGTCGCGATGCGAGATATCAATGCCGTGGAATACGGTGGCGATTTTGCCTTTAAGAACGCCAAGTTCCCGCAGTTTGGCGGCGGTAACGCCTGCCGGGCCAAAGTGGGCGATAAAGACATCGGCGCTGAATGTGCGCGGCGCGAGGCCACAAATGGCTGGCAGGATCAGGTTGCGGGCTTCGTCACCATAGCGCGACATATTCAACGCTTTCCAGGTGGAGGATTTCCAGATACCCCGCGCTATCGCCTGCCCGCGATAGCTCAGTTTTGCCATCTTCCCTTCCGGCTCGGCCAGCAGCCAGTGTGTTTTTTCCGCCAGCCGGTACTCGGTATACGCCGCGTGTGTATTGTTCATATCGCCCTTATGCAGGGCGACAATCTCAACCTCAAAACCCATATTGATAAAGGCGACAATCTGGTTGAGCACAAAGGTTTCGGAAGATAAGGGAAACTTCAGCAAAAAAAAGCTGACTTTCATTTCACCCCCTGTACGCGGTCGAGCACAGATTTGACCATTTTCATGCCGTGCTCGCGCTCAGCCGCCACCGCCGTTGCCAGGCGCTGGTTAATCGCAGGCAACTGCCCCAGCGTGTCGGCCGCCATCGCCGCTAATGAACCATCCAGCAGATGGCGAATGTCGACCGCCATTTCCGGCATCCCGAGTTGCTGCATGATGCCTGCCGACTTGTGTTCATAATTGATAGCAATCGCTGGCGTACCAAAGTTCATCGAGATAATCGCGGAGTGCAGGCGCGTACCCACCGTTAACTCACACGCGCCGAGGATCTTGCCCATCTCCAGATCGTTCAGTTCATCCATTACCACGTGGTAACGCGACGGATCGTTGACATACTGGCGCAGATTGAGCGCCACCATGCGGTCATCTTTGTTATAGCTGTCGATACCGGTGCAGGTGGAGAGCGCAATAACCTGATAACCTGCGTCAATAATCCGGTTGACCACCTCGGCAAAAGCCTGTTCATAGGCCTGTTGAGTGGTGTTAAGTCGTTTATCAAACGGCGCCAGTTCACGCAGCGTAATCGCCACGGTTTTCTCTTTCGTCGCCAGATCCAGCCAGTGCTGCACCGCATAGCTGGCCACAAAATCATGCTGATGGTGATCCACCAGCCAGGCGGTATCAACGCCCTGCTCGACTTTGCTGGTGGTGATGTCGCTTTGCTTCATCAAATTGAGGCTCACGGTTTCACGCAGGATCAGCGCATCGCAATGGCCAAAAACATAATTCGCCAGTTGGTTAAACGCCTCGTTCTGGAACGGTCCCACGCTGTGACCAATCATGTAGATCGGTTTTTTCGCCATAAACGTACACAGCGCGTGCTCAAACTGCGGCACGCCGTACAGATCAACAAAGAAAGAGCCGCCGACCTGAATAATCGCGTCATAGTCCGCCAGGCGGCGGACAAAATCGGTAAACCCTTGCGCGATCGCGATATTGCGCAGCTTTCCGGTATCCGTCACCCTGGAGAGCAGCACCTGGTGCTGGTAACGGCGGCGCAGCACCTTCTTCACGCGCCCCATTAACCCGGCGGCGTTGTTCTGCTCTTTCATCTGGCTATAGAGCGGGTCGCCCATCACCGGGCGGTTGAGTAACCAGGATGAGCTCACCGGATAGCGGCTCATCACATCCACCTCTGCATCCGGCTCAATCAGGGCAATCGCATCCAGCAGCCCACGTAAAATAGCGCTGTCACCACGGTTGCCGCATGTGTGATTGCCAAGGATCAATAATTTCATAACGACCTCATAAAGGGGTTCAATCAGGTTTCTTATCCTGCGCGAAGCAGCGTTTTAAGTTTCTCGTTGCGGCAAAACTGGCGTTTCATCTCCACCACCAGCGCATTACGCGACACAATCAGCATCCCGGCGAACGCCACCACGCCCGCCGCGACCTGAATCGCCAACATCGCCGCCAGCGGCAGATGTCCGTTCAGGGCCAGGCCCAGGCCGTAGCTCACCACCAGGGTCGGCAGCGACAGGTAAAAGGGCAGCCACAGGCTCAGGATGTACTGACGGTAGCTGGAACCGAGCACCGGTTTAATCATCACGAAGTAGCTCAGCACCGTGTTGATGATTTGCACCAGCAGAAAACCGAGTGTCACGCCGAGCGCACCCGCCAGATGTCCACCGACAATAATGGCGGGGATAAAGAGAAACGTTTTAAAAACATTGAATTTAAAGCTGATATCCACCCGCGCTTTCGCCATCAGCAGCGAACCAATCGGGTTACCCACTGCGCGCAACAGCCCGACGATACAGAGCAATTGCAGGATGGGAATGATGCTGTTCCATTTGTCGCCAAACACCAGCGGCACAAAGTTATTCGACACCACCATCAGCCCCAGCAGGATCGGGAAGTTAATGATCCCGACCACAGACAGCAGTTTGTAGAAGTTCACGCGCAGCTTCTCGGTGTCGTCCTGAATTTTGGCAAACGCCGGGAACAGCACGCGGGTGATGATAGGGTTGAGCTTCATCGGCGGCACTACCGCCACGTTGTACGCCAGGTTGTAGCCCCCGGCGACACTGGCACCGAGAATACGCGCCAGCACCAGCGTGGAGAGGTTGGTATTCACATAGTTGATGATGCTGTCTGCTGTCAGCCAGGCGCCAAAACGCAGGTTGGAGCTGACCGACGCCAGCGAGAAATGCAACCCAGGGCGGTAAATTTTGCGCCCAAAATAGCCAAACAGCAGCGTGCGCACGGCGCTGTTAACCAGATAACCGAGGATCGCGGTCATCGCCAGCGGCCAGAAGAACGCGCTGATGACCGTAAAACTGAAGCCCGCCAGCACCGACAGCGTTTCGATGGCGCCTATCTTGTTGAACTCCAGTTCTTTTTGCATCAAGGCGCGAAATTGCTGGCCGTGTGGGATCACCACGAAGGCCAGCGACAGCGTTTTAATCAGCGGTTCCAGATCCGGGTTATTCAGCACATTGGCGATCGTCCCGCTCAGGGAGAAAACGGCAATGCAGACCACGATGCCCAGCCCAACATTGAGCCAGTACAACGTAGTCAGTTCGAGATGGCTTATCTCTTTACGCTGAATAATCGAGTTAGCGATGCCAAAATCCGACAGCGTATCCGCCAGCGCGATAATCACCAGCGAGACGGTCAGCAGACCGAACTGGTGGTTATCGATAATGCGCGCCAGCACGGTCATCTGCACCAGCCCCAGACCAATAATGGTCAGGGTCGCCATGGCGGACCACTTCGCGCCGCTGATGGTTTTTTCTCTCAGGCTCATGACCTTTCCTTAATACGCCGCTTTGTTAACAAAGCCTTTAAAGACGGTCAGAAAAACGATTTTGATATCGAACCACAGACTCCATTCACGGATGTATTCGAGATCGAACTCAATGCGTTTTTCCATTTTCTCCAGCGTGTCGGTTTCACCGCGCCAGCCATTAATTTGTGCCCAGCCGGTAATCCCGGGTTTCACTTTATGGCGCAGCATGTAGCCCTCAATCAGCGAGCGATACTGCTCGTTATGCGCTACCGCATGCGGGCGCGGGCCAACAATCGACATCCCGCCGGTCAGCACATTGATAAACTGCGGCAGTTCATCGAGCGACGTACGGCGCAGGAAACTGCCGACTTTGGTAACGCGCGGATCGTTCTGCGTCGCCTGCGTTACCACTTTGTCGTTTTCCATCACCTTCATGGAGCGGAATTTCCACACTTTGATTGGCTTACCGTCCATGCCATAACGCGTCTGGCGGAAGATAACCGGCCCCGGCGAACTGAGTTTCACCGCCACCGAAATCGCCAACAGCACCGGGGAGATGAGCAGCAAAATCAGCGAGGCGAGAACAATATCTTCCAGACGTTTCAGGATGCGGTTGACACCGGAAAGCGGCGTGTCATACAGCGGCACCACTGGCACGCCGTTCACCTCTTCCACACGCGAGTGCAGAATATTAAAGGTGAAAACGTCAGGGATAAGGATCACCGAACAGGTGGTATCGGCGAGCTGGCGCACCAGCTTTTTAATGCAGGCCGCATCGTTCATCGACATGGCGATGTAGACGTTGTGAATTTTCCCGCTTTTCGCATCTTCCACCAGTTGGTCGAGGTTTCCCGCCCAGCCAGTCGTAATGCCGCCCGGTTGTGGATCGTGGTAAACCCCGACCACATCAAACCCGAGCCACGGTTCATTGCGAAAACCTTCCAGCAATTCCTGGCCCATCGGCATATCACCGGCCACCGCCACGCGGCGCGTGTTGTAGCCCAGGTTACGCATCCAGCCGGCGCCAAAGCGGATCACCGCCCGGCTCATCATCAGCCCCATCGAGGTCAACAAATACCAGGCGAGATAAATGTTGAAGGTGTTATCAAAATCATTATTGAACGCCAGCAAACCGGCGCTGAAAATCAGGCTCAGCGTCCAGTTCTGCAACAGCAGCGTCAGTTCAGTCATGATTTTTACGCCCCGCCAGGAGCGGTAAAAATCGGTCATTCCGCCGATCATCTGGAAAACAACCAGCGTAATCAGAGCCATCAGCAGATGCATGTAGAAGAACGGCAGCGCATTGACCTTACACACCAACCACAGGCCACCGAACATAATGGTGATGTCGGAGAAGCGCTGCACGATAGAGATTAACGATGCATTCGTTTTGGCCCGGTCGCGTTTTTTGAGATGAGTCATTGTTGTACCTGCCTGTAATGTTCACCCTCCCCGGCAGCGGGGAGAGGAACGCCTTATCGTTATTGATTCAACAGTGCCAGAATTTCCTGCGTTCGCGCTTTCATCAGTTCCTCGTCGCGCCGCGATTCAACATTCAGACGCACAACGGGTTCTGTGTTGGAAGAGCGCAAGTTAAAGCGCCAGTCGGCAAACGCGATGCTGATGCCGTCCGTACGGTCGATCTCCAGCGCACCCGGCGTGAAGTGTTGTTCAACGCGGTTGATAGCCGTCGCCGGGTCCGCCAGCTTGCTGTTGATCTCGCCGCTCGCCGGGAACGCCACCATGCGATCGCGCACCAGTTGCGCCAGGGTTTTACCTTTCAGGCACAGCAGTTCGGTGACCAGCAGCCACGGGATCATGCCGCTGTCGCAGTAGGCAAAGTCACGGAAGTAGTGATGCGCGCTCATTTCGCCGCCATAGATAGCGTCTTCTTCGCGCATCCGCTCTTTGATAAAGGCATGGCCGGTTTTCGACATCACCGGCGTACCGCCCGCGCGGCCAACCACATCTACCGTGTTCCACGACAAGCGCGGGTCATGAATAATTTTCGCGCCAGGATGTTTTTCGAGGAACGCTTCGGCCAGCAGGCCAACAATGTAGTAGCCCTCGATAAACTGCCCTTCCCCGTCGAACAGGAAGCAACGGTCAAAGTCGCCATCGAAAGCAATGCCCATATCGGCGTTATGCTCAATCACCGCATTGCGGGTATCGTCGCGGCACTCGGGCAGCAGCGGGTTAGGAATACCGTGCGGGAAGGTGCCGTCCGGCTCGTTATGCACTTTGACGAACGTCACCGGCACATTCAGCGCCTTAAAGCGGGCTTCAATGGCATCCACCACCGGACCTGCCGCGCCGTTACCGGAGTTAATCACCAGCTTCAGCGGCTTGAGGTTATTGGTGTCGATATAGCCCATCAGGTGATCGATATAGGCATCGCGCAGATTAATTTGCTCGTAGCTGCCGCGTTTTGCCGGGTTCACCGGCGGGAAATCATTGGCTTCCGCCAGGCGCTGCACATCGCGCAGGCCGGTATCGCCGCTGATCGGACGTGCGCCCTTACGCACCAGTTTCATGCCGTTATAATCCATCGGGTTGTGGCTGGCGGTCACTTCGATACCGCCGTCAACGCCCAGATGGAAAGTGGCAAAATAGATCTCTTCGGTGCCGGAAAGCCCAATATCCAGCACATTCACACCGGCGTCCTGCAACCCTTTCGCCAGCGCCAGTTTCAGCGCTTCGCTGGTCTGACGCACATCGCCGCCCAGCACGATGGTCTGCGGCTTCAGGTATTCCCCATAGGCGCGGCCAATACGCCATGCAATATCTTCATTGAGTTCTTCGCCCAGCTTGCCGCGAATATCGTAAGCTTTAAAACAGGTTAATTTTTCCATCATTACCTCTTCTTCAGGCAACAGTCAGCCGTGACCGTAAAATGGCCATATCTTGTTGATTAATTTAAACTTACAAACCGGATAACATTCGCGTTATCCGGCACGGGAATTAAATACGGCCGTAACGATCGGCAAACCGCACAATGTCATCCTCTTCAAGGTACGAACCGGAGCGCACCTCGATCAGATCGAGCGGGATTTTCCCAGGGTTTTCCAGACAGTGGCGCGCGCCGAGCGGAATATAGATAGATTCGTTTTCGCCCAGCAGTTTCACTTCGCCATCAATCGTCACTTTTGCCGTACCGGCGACCACCACCCAGTGTTCAGCGCGGTGGTGATGCATCTGTACGGAAAGTCCTTCGCCCGGCTTCACGGTAATGCGTTTTACCTGGTAGCGGTCGCCGGAATCAATGGAGTCATATTTACCCCAAGGGCGGTAAACTTCGCGGTGAATATGGTGTTCGTGACGCCCGTCGGCTTTGATTTTCTCGACCACTTTTTTCACATCCTGCACGGCGTTACGGTCGGCAATCAGCACCGCATCTTTGGTCTGCACCACCACCAGATCTTTCACCCCGACGGTGGTGACCAGGCCAGATTCCGCGTAAACATAGCTGTTTTCGGTTTTATGGCTGATGACGTCGCCGTGATGAACGTTTCCCTCCGGCGTGTGCTGGCTGATTTCCCACAGCGACGACCAGGAGCCAACATCGCTCCAGCCCGCGTCCATTGGCACAACAACCGCATCGGCGGTGCGTTCCATGACCGCATAGTCAATCGACTCTTCCGGGCAGGCGAGGAAAGACGCCTCATCGACGCGGATAAAGTCCATATCCGGGTCGGTGGCGTCCATTGCTTTTTCGCAGGCCTCAAGAATATCCGGGCGGTATTTTTTCAGCTCTTCCAGGTAGCGACCGGCGCGGAACAGGAACATGCCGCTGTTCCAGTAATACTCGCCGCTTGCCACATAACCCTGCGCCGTTTCGAGGTTGGGTTTTTCGACAAATTGCGCCACTTCAAACGCCACCGCATCGACGTCACCGGCTGAAACCGCGCCGCGACGGATGTAGCCATAACCGGTTTCCGGCAGATCCGGCACGATACCAAAGGTCACCAGTTTGCCCGCTTCGGCGTAAGGGATCGCATTGCGTACCGACGTGCGAAACGCCTCTTCATCCTGGATCACATGATCAGCGGCCAGCACCAGCATCAGCGGATCGCTATCCGGGCTGTGACGTTTTACCGCCAGCGCCGCCAGCGCGATAGCCGGAGCCGTGTTGCGACCTACCGGTTCGAGGATGATGTTTTCGGTCAGCTTGTGCAGCTGACGCAATTGCTCCGCGACGATAAAGCGGTGCTGTTCGTTACAAATCACCACCGGGCTTTCGCACTCCACGCCGTTCAGGCGGCAGATGGTGGTTTGCAACATGGTGAGTTCGCCTTTCAGGCAGAGAAACTGTTTAGGGTAAAGCACACGGGACAGCGGCCACAAACGGCTGCCAGAGCCGCCGGCCATCACGACCGGATAGAGTTGTGTTTGACTCATGATTTATCCCCATTGCCATCGAAGTTCAGTTCGCCGTCATGCACGCTTTCGCGGGCAGGTGCGGGCTGAGTGGAATTCTCCGGGCTGATATCTGCAATAAACTGGCTTAACACGTTCTCTTTTTCGAGCGTGCGTTCGGCATATTCACGTGCCACCGTGTTGTTTTTGGGCATCGCCAGTGCGCGTTCAATGCCCCAGGTCAACGCGTCAACCGATTCCGGTTCAACGCAGACCGCAATGCCAGACTGGGTCAGGCACAGTTGGCCAAGTTCGGTACTCTCTTCGGCGGTGATCACCGCATTGCCGCCGACCGCCAGAATGTTGGTCAGTTTCGACGGCAGCACGGCGTCAGCCGCGCCGCGTTTTTGAATAACCAGATGGCAATCACCCATTTTTAACAGTGCGGGCAGCGCGTCGTACGGCTGCAACGGGAAGAATTTCACGTTGTGAAGCCCACGCTCGCTGACCATTTTTTCCAGCCTCGCCTTGCCGCCGCCCTGGCCGACAATCACAAACAGCCACGGCTGGTTGTGCAGTTTTGCGGCGGCTTCAATGACGTTTTCCAGCCCCTGCTTCTCACCAATATTGCCGGAGTAAAGAATGATTTTTTTGTCATCCGGCAGGCCGAGCGTGCGGCGCAGTTGCGCGACGGATCCATCGTCGATATCGCGAAAACGCGCCACTTCGGACCAGTTCGGGAAGAAAATAATGTTGTCCGCAGCCACGCCTTTCTCCCGCGCTTTGTTCATCATCGAACGGGAGATGGTCGACACGTTGTCAACGTTATGCAGGTTGCTGCGTTCAAAAGCGGTCGCCAGCTTCGCCACGCGACCGTTTTTACCTTTGCCCGCCATGCCTAAACCCAGCATGGCGTCGACTTCATAATCCTGAATATGCAGCACGGTTTTCGCGCCGCTCAGTTTTGCCAGCAGGCGCATGCCCGGCGTGCAAAACAGGGTCGGCACGATGCCGATAATGCGATCCGGTTTCCAGCGACGCTGCGCCATCAACGGGAAAAAACTGCTCAGGGCAAAGCTGCCCAGATGCAGCAGCCGTTTTAAGGTCGATGGCTGCGCGGGCACATACAGCGGGCAGCGCCACACCGTGGCAACGCCCTGCTCTTTGCGCCAGCGCCAGGCGCTGTAATGCTCGCCCACTTTCCACTCCGGGTAGTACGGCGGCGCGGTGATAACGCGCACGTCATGGCCCTGACGAGCCATCCATTCCACCATTTCGCCGGTGTACTTACCGATCCCGGTCAGCTCCGGCGAATAGTTGATGCCATAGACCAGGATTTTCATAAGCCCGGTACTCCCTGCGCGTCGAGGAAATAGGCGCGGCTATTGTCATGTACCAGCGGGTCGGCAATCAGCGACTCCGGCGTTCCCCAGCGGTAGTCGTTGTGCTGATCCGGCGGCAGCGCGAGGGTGTCCTCATCCACGCGCAGGCGAAAGCCCAGCACGATGTAATGCGTGGTGAAATCCGGGCCGGAAAAGTTGTCGTCATAGAAGTGCTGCCAGACGCCGTAAAACTCGCCTGCCGACATCGGCAGGCGCAGTCCCAGTTCCGCCTGAGTCAGTCGCTCGAAAGCGGCCGCCAGCGGCTCGTCCTTTTGCACGCGTCCGCCCGGTACAAACCAGTATCCCTGGGCCGGGCGGTTAGTGCGCTTGCCGAGTAAAAACTCGCCGCGTGAGTTTTCCACGATCAAATCGATGGAAATCAGCGGGGTCGAACGCACCACCGTGGCAAAATCTTCCTGACTCAAAAACATACTTACCCCCGGAACCGGTGCTGGTTTTCAAGGAACCACTGGTAGGTGCTCGCAAGCCCCGCTTCCAGTGAGATCTCGTGATACCAGCCAAGCTGATGCAAGCGGGTCACATCCAGTAGTTTGCGCGGCGTGCCGTCCGGTTTGGTGGCATCAAATACCACGCGACCTTTGTAGCCCACCACACTTGCTACGGTTTGCGCCAGTTCACGAATCGTGCAGTCCACCCCGGTGCCGACGTTGATATGCGACAGCATTGGTTCGGTATTCTCCTGCCACACTTCGCGCGCCAGTTCCTGAACGTGAATGCTGGCCGCAGCCATATCGTCCACATGCAGGAATTCGCGCATCGGTGTGCCACTGCCCCACACCACCACATCCGGCGCATTTTCCTGCGTCGCTTCGTGGAAACGGCGCAGTAACGCAGGGATCACATGCGAGTTGCTCGGGTGGAAGTTGTCGTGCGGCCCGTACAGGTTGGTCGGCATCACCGAGCGGTAATCACGGTCATACTGACGGTTGTAGGATTCGCACAACTTGATACCGGCGATTTTGGCAATCGCGTACGGCTCGTTGGTCGGCTCCAGCGTTCCCTGCAATAGCTCACTTTCCGCAATCGGCTGGTGCGCCAGTTTCGGGTAGATGCAGGACGAACCGAGGAACAACAGTTTGTTCACGTCGTTCTTGTGCGCGGCGTGAATGATGTTGCTCTCAATCATCATATTTTCGTAGATGAAGTCCGCCGGGAAGGTATTGTTCGCCACAATACCGCCCACTTTCGCCGCCGCCAGGTAAACCTGGTCGATACGTTCGTTTTCGAAAAACGCATTCACAGCCGCGCTATCTAACAGGTTCAGCTCCTCACGGGAACGCAGCACCAGTTCGATATCCGCCCGCTGTTCGAGCTGCCGTACGATGGCTGACCCCACCATCCCGCGATGGCCAGCCACAAAAACACGTTGTTTGGTCATGCTCAGGACTCCAGCGCGATGGCAACCTCGTAACCGTGGGCCTTAAGCAGTGAGTGTTTTTTCGCTGCTTCCAGATCTTTTGCCACCATTTCGGAGACCATCTCCTGCAGGGTGATTTCCGGTTTCCAGCCCAGTTTTTCGTGCGCTTTGCTCGGGTCGCCCAGCAGGGTTTCCACTTCAGCAGGACGGAAGTAACGCGGGTCAACGGCAACAATCACATCGCCCGGTTTCACGCCCGGTGCGTCATGGCCGGTCACAGAAACGACAATGCCTTTCTCTTCCACGCCGGTGCCTTCAAAGCGCAGTTTGATACCCAGCTGTGCCGCCGCCATTTCGACGAACTGACGCACAGAGTACTGCACGCCAGTGGCGATAACGAAGTCTTCCGGTTTTTCCTGTTGCAGCATCATCCACTGCATTTTCACGTAATCTTTGGCATGGCCCCAGTCACGCAGGGAGTCCATGTTGCCGAGGTACAGGCAGGATTCCAGACCCTGAGCGATGTTGGCGATAGCACGGGTAATTTTGCGGGTCACGAAGGTTTCGCCGCGACGCGGAGATTCGTGGTTGAACAGAATGCCGTTGCAAGCGTACATGCCGTAGGATTCGCGGTAGTTCACGGTGATCCAGTACGCGTACAGTTTGGCAACCGCGTACGGAGAGCGCGGGTAGAACGGCGTGGTCTCTTTCTGCGGGATTTCCTGCACCAGGCCGTACAGTTCAGAGGTGGACGCCTGGTAGAAACGGGTTTTCTTCTCCAGACCCAGGAAGCGAATCGCTTCCAGCAGACGCAGCGTACCCATGGCATCAACGTCGGCGGTATATTCCGGGGATTCGAACGACACAGCCACGTGGCTCATCGCGCCCAGGTTGTAGACTTCATCCGGCTGCACTTCCTGCAGGATACGCGTCAGGTTGGAGGTATCGGTCAGGTCACCGTAGTGCAGATGGAATTTCGGGTTGCTGGTGTGCGGATCCTGATAGATGTGATCCACACGCTCGGTATTGAATGAGGAAGCGCGGCGTTTAATGCCGTGAACTTCGTAACCCTTCTCCAGAAGCAGTTCAGCCAGATAAGAGCCATCTTGCCCGGTTACGCCGGTGATGAGAGCGACTTTAGACATAATTTATTTTCCTCAATAGTCCCAGTTCAGGGAGTTACCTTTTCAACGCGTTCGCGCGTCACCACTGCGGGATTGCCACGGCAAATCACATTTGCCGGAAGCGATTTAAAAACACTGCTGCGCGCACCGACTACCGTCCCGTCGCCGATGGAGACGCCCGGCGCGACAAACACATCTGTCGCCAGCCAGCACTTCTCACCAATCACGATTGGTGTCGCGTTAATATCAAAATGCGCGCTCATATAATCGTGACTGCCGGTGCACAAATAACATTTCTGAGAAACCACTGAATTCGCACCGATAGAAATATCACCCAGCGTATATAACACTGCGTCATCTCCTACCCAGCTGTAATCGCCTAATGTTAATTTCCACGGATAAGTAATTTTTACCGATGGACGAATAACCACGCCTTTTCCAACCTTTGCGCCAAATAAGCGCAACAGGAATGCGCGCCAGCGATACAGCACCTGCGGGGACCAGGCGAATAATGTCGCCTGAACCGCCCACCACAGTTGAACCTTAATAGCGTTGCCGCCCCGAAAGCCTTTCGGCACGGAGAATCCTTTTAAATCCTGCATCATTTTTCCTTATATCTGAGCGTTATGCTTTGTTATATAAGGCTTTCGTTTTGCCGGTCGTCCGTAAACGCAACATATAAGACAACTGTGCCCAGAAGCCCGGCATGCGTAATATTTTACGCTGCACATTGCGAGCATCCTGACATAATTCAAGGTTATTAGACGTTGATACGCCGCCCATCGAAAATTCAGACACAAGGCCTTTCAAACGCTTAAACGGGAATCCCGCTTTAAACATTCTGGCGGCTAATGCGTAATCGGAAGAGACTTTATATTGCAGATCGTAGGGGTAAGTTTTCAGACCATTTACCGGGAAAAATATAGCCTGATGGCTGGCTGGTAAGCTGTGGTAAATATACCAGCCATGTTTTGCGCCACGACGTATTTTTGTACCATCGCCGAAATCCAGTAGCGCATCGCCAATATACATTGCATTCTCTTGCTCATCGTCCAGCTGACGAACAACATCCACAATTTCTTCATGGAAAATATCGCCGGAATTGAGAAACAGCGCAAAGCGTCCTGCGGCCATATCGATCCCTTTATTCATGGCATCATAGATGCCTTTATCGCGTTCGCTGATATAACGTAAATTGTACTGACCGTTGAGGTTTTTCAGAAATTCTTCAGTACCATCCTGAGAACCGCCGTCAACCACAATCCATTCGAATTCAATATTTTGCGCTTTCGCCAGGTGAGCCAGCGACTGCCAGGTTTTCATCACACCTTCATAATTACGAAACGCGACAGTAATAACACTTAGCAGCATTTGACCCACCTCTTCATGTAGCCGCGATATTCAACGCTTTGCGCAGAATAAACGGACAAACAATTAAAAACGCATATTCCGGGCTAAAGATAGACCCCGTAAAAAACAACGATATCGGAGTGAACAGATAAAGTTGAACGCGAAAATTCTGATTGTTGCCAAAGGCATTTATCGTCATTTTTCCAACTTTAAACAGATACCATCCGGTCAGTAATACCGCGAACCATGAAAAATAAATGATCAGCAGATACAACCCATTGTCTATTGTTTTCCCGACGTCCGCACCGTTAAAGATTCCGAATGATGCGACATATTCGTAAAGTGAGCCAAATCTTACTACACCATCAATATTGGTCAGTGAATATCCCACCATCACCAGCGGACCGATAATACGATAATACGAGGAAGAGCCTTCCGTACCTAAATCGCCGATTCGTTCTGCGATATATGGAAAAGCAAATACAACGCCAACAATAAACACTGCCAGTGAAATAATTGCCAATGGTAACTTTTTACGGATCGCCTCTTTGTTCAGATACTGGAAAGCCCATTCCAGCAGATAAAACAGGATAAATGTCATTACCCCTGAGAACGATCCCGAAAGAACTATCCCTGCCAAAATCATAGCATCGGTCTTCGGCGTTTTGATACCAAACTGTTTGATGCTGAGCCAAATTGAGATTAACGCCAGAGCGAAGAATGCCGGTTCGAAATATAACGCCGTAGTACGTTTACCGCCGAACTTGATAAAATTCAGCACGTAACTGTTGCTATAGATGAGATATTTCGAAATCCCCTCCATTAAACTGCTGCCGCCTGTGAGGATAATCTGCGCCATTTCCATCGCCGCCAGCAGCACCACGAATGCCACCACCGCATAGAAAAATCTCAATATCTTGCGGTAATTATGCGGTGAAATGGTTTTGAAGCGGATACTCCACACCATGCCGATGATGATCACGATATAAACAAACAGCATCGTCGAGGTGACATATTTACTGGCGTCCAGCGACTTACCGAATATGAAGTTAAACAGCGTCAACCCTGCCCCGGCACCCAGCGCTATCATCAGTTTTTTCACGCTGATGCGCTCAACATAGAGCAGCAGCAGCACCGGCAAAAACGTCACGATAGTGATGGGAAAACTCTCTCCTAACTGGAGGAGTTTGACGTTAACCAGCAGGTAAATGAGCGGCAGCAGGAGGTAGCTACAGACCTTGATAGAATGAGACATACTCCTCCAGCATCTGTTGGCCACTGTATGCCTGGCGGCTGCGCGCGCGGAACGCGTCGAGGCTTTCGCCAAATACCGCCTGGGCAATGTCGGCTTTATGGCACTGCACCAGCGGCAACACTTCCTGCTCGCTGAATGTCTTACCGCCAGATTTCTGTAACACTTCGCGCGCCGCATCGCTATGGGTGGCAATCACCGGTACACCGATAGATAATGCTTCGCACAAAATCAGCGGATAGTTATCAACACGAGAACTAAAGACCAGAGCGTCCATCTCGTTGAGTTCACTCATCAATTTGCGCTTATCGGTCAGAAAACCGTGGTTGATGACATTGTTACCCTCAAACGGGGAAAACTTACCGAAGGTATGCAGCTCCACGCGGTCATCCATCGCCATGATGTCGCGCACCAGTTGTTGGTTGGTTTTGCCGTCGTAACGCAGATCGTGCGCCACCACCGCAATCTTCGGTTTACCTTGCGTCTCTTTCACCGGCGACAGTTCGGCAAGAATGGCCTCTGTCGCTACATCAATGCCGTTATTGATAATGCTGCAACGCCCGGCACCATACAGGCTATTAAAGGCGTCCGCCACATGCTGGCTGGGGGATATAAACTGGCAGCCGAGCGCCAGCATGTCGTTGAATAACTGACGTTTGCTATCGACCAGCTTATGCGCACGATCAACTTTCACCGGCGGGTAGTTCGACAGCGTCGGGCATTTGCGACAATGTTCTTTCCAGCCTTCACAGCCATCGGTAAAGGCGCAGCGCCCGGTCACGCTCCAGTGGTCATGCAGCGTCCAGACAAAAGTGACATCCGGTTTGTGCGCTTTCACCTTCTGGCAAAACGTCACCAGTTCATCCAGATTCAGCCAGTAGCTGTGCATGACATGAAAGTGCAGCACCACCGGCCCTTCTGTGCGCGTCACAGTGCGATAGAGGTTATTCAGGTTGCCAAAAACATCGCGGTTAAACAGGCGAAACAGCGCCAGATTAGCGATGGAAGTCAGACGTGGTGTCTGTTTGTAGACCTGCGGATAGTTGTCGTGGCTGACGCTTTTTTTGCCGCCTTTGCCATAGCCGTAAATAAAACGTGATGAAATGCCTTGTTGCAGCGCGCGCTGATGTAAATCGAGCGCGACGCCTGCGGCACCGCCTTCTGCAAGGCGCACGTTAAATTGCAAAATATTCATTTAATCACCTTCACGCGCGCTTTTTCGCCAACCACCAGCGCGTTGTCCGGCACGCTGTCGAGCACCACGCTCCCCGCGCCAATGGTGACGTTATTACCAATGGTGATATCGCCAATCACCACTACGTTGGCACCCAGTTCAACGTTGTTGCCAATCACCGGGCAGGCCAGGCTATCAGGCCCACGGTTGCCGATGGTGACACCATGACGAATGGTGAAATCATCCCCGGCGACGGTATATTTATTGATCACCACCGCATAACCGTGATGAATGGTAAAGCGGCGACCAATGGTGGCTGCGGCCTGAATTTCATAGCCAAACAGGCATTCCGTGACAAAGCGGTACAACAAAATGACGGGCGCGGCCCAGAGATTGTTGATGACATGTTTTTTGCGCCACACGGAGCAAAAATGGGCAATGCGGTACGCCGCAACCATGCAGCACGGGCGCAAATTCCAGTGATTAGCGCGAAAATCTTCCAGACGCATTATTTCCCCCGCAGCCCATCAGCCAGACGCTTACCGTTACGCAGGGAAAACAGCGTCAACAACGTGCGCCAGTTCATCCGCTTATTGCGAATTTGGTAGAGGGTAAACAGCTGATATTTCTTGCTGGCGCGATCGAATTTGTCTTTGTGTTTACGATAAAAGTGGAAGTAGCCGGAAAACTTCTTCGGTGAAGAGGTGATCTGCATTTCACCGTGGTTAATGTGCAGGATCTGCGTGGCTTCTTCGATTTTCCACGGCTCGCCGTACTCCTCAACCATCCGCAGGAAAATGTCGTAATCCTGCGCCGCCTTCAGTTGGGTATCAAACAAACTCTCTTTAAAACGCCAGCCCCAGGTGAAAACCTGGTTGCCCACGATGTTGCGCTTGTAGAACAGCTTGCGCGAGAACGGCGATTTCGGGTACAGCGGCAAGCTCGCCGGTTGCGCATAGACTTCGCCCTGGCAGACATAATCGTTGGCGTACAAAAAAGCGCGGGTATTAAGTAGATGTTTGTGCGCCAGAAAAACGGACAGACGGTTTGGCGTCCACTCATCGTCATCGTCAATGCCGGTAATGTACTGGCCTTTCGCCTGCAAAATCGCCTGGTTACGCACCGCGCAAGCACCGGAGTTAAAGGCATTACGCGTGTAACTGACACGCGGGTCGCCCAGCTCATCAACATACTGCTGTAACTGTTCGAAGTTTGCGGAGCAGTCATCAACAATGATCATTTCCCAGTGCGGGTAATCCTGGCGCAGCACCGATTTAATCGCGCGGATCGCCAGCTGTTGCCGGTTCCAGGTTGGCATATAAATTGAAATTAACGGGTTTGCTGTTGTGCTCATGATGCGTTCCCTAATGCGTTCAACATGCCGCTTTCGCCCTTACTGCCGCCTTTTCCCATACGGGAAAAGGCGCAGCGCGTTGAGGGACAGAGGTAAGGTCTGGTTATTTTGAATCGGACTTGTATTCGTACTCGTAGTAGCCGTAATCCTGGTAGCCGGTCGCGCGGCGGAAAATCGAGTTCAGGATCACGCCTTTTACCTGAATACCGTTTTGCTCGAAGCGGCTCAGGCTGGTCTGGATCTCTTTGAGCGTGTTCACCGCATAACGCGCCACCATCAGCGTGGTGCCCGCATGGCGACCCACTACTGCCGCATCCGTTACCGCAAGAATTGGCGGGGTATCGATCAGCACCAGGTCGTAGTGGGTGCTGGCCCATTTCACCAGCTGACTAAAGCGTTCGCTCATCAGCAGCTCGGATGGGTTTGGCGGCACCTGACCGCGCGGCACCAGGTCAAAGTTGCTGATAGAAGTTGGCTTCGCGCAACTCTCGATAGTGCCCTTCCCGGCCAACACTTCGGACAAGCCATTTACGTTGTCGGTGCCCAGCAGTTCATGGGTGTAGCCTTTGCGCATATCGCAGTCGATCAGCAGCACGCGTTTATTGGTCTGGCTAATCACCGCCGCCAGGTTGGCGCAGACAAAGGTTTTACCGATTGACGGGCTAACGCCGGTCATCATCAACACATTGTTATTGGCCTGCATCATGGCGAAGTGCAGGCTGGTACGCAGGCTGCGCACCGCTTCGATGGCCAGATCCGTCGGGTTCCCCACCGCCAGCAACTGGCTCTGCTTATAGCGTTTAACCCCTTTGATAGTTTTGACGCTATCGCGCGCTTTTTGCCACTCCGACAGCGGAATGCTGGCGTAGACGCTGATGCCCTGTTCTTCGAGCACTTGCGGGCTTTCGATACCGCGGTTAAACAGCGAGCGCAGCAGCACACCGACCACCGAAACAATCAGGCCCAGGATAATGCTGCCAAGAATGATCAGCGCTTTCTTCGGCTTCAGTACGCCCGGTTGTGCGATGGCCGGGTCGACGATACGTACATCGCCAACGGTGCTCGCCTGGGTGATACGCAGTTCCTGCTGTTTGTTCAGCAGTTGCATATAAACCTGTTGGCCTGATTCGACATCACGCGTCAGACGAACAATCTCCTGCTGCGTTTCCGGCATCGCGGTGATGCGATCGTTCAGTTTCGATTTTTCATCTTCCAGCGCTTTACGTTTTTCCAGCAACGTGCGGTAAGCCGGGTGAACTTTGGTATAGAGCTTGGAGATTTCCGCTTCGCGAAAGGTCAGTTCGTTCAACTGTGCGTCGATGTTGACCATCGAATCGAGCACCGATTTCGCTTCCAGCGGCAGATCCACAGAGTCTTTGCGCTGGCGATAGGTGTTGAGTTTTTCCTCGGCAATATCAAGGTTTTTACGCACTTCCGGCAGTTGCTTATCGAGGAAGATTAAGCTCTTGGCCGCTTCTTCTGATTTGCGCTCAATATTCTGCTCAAGGTAGTTGCGCGTGATGCTGTCCAGAATGGCGCGGATCTGATCACGATCTTCGCCGGTATAAGTCAGACTGAGTACGCCCGTATCTTTACCGTTTTCGGCCACCGTCAGGTTGCTTTGCAGATTATTAATCATGCCCAGCGTCGAATATTTGGTGACGGTAAATTCGCTGTCATTCGAGGCCTGAATGGCACTCACCATCATGGTGACGCCTTGCTTGCTGAGCTGTTGCCCCACTTCGCCGCGCGCTTCAAAACCGCCGTCGCTGCTTAACAGATACTGTTTCGGACTGAGCACTTTTAATGTGAAAGTCTGCTCGTTCATGCCTTTTGGCAGCGTGAACGTGGTGACTTTCACCGTCTCGTTCTGCCGCCCCATCAGGCGATCCCACCCGGCCCCAAACAGTGGAAAGGTGTTTTTGACTACCGAAATATCCAGATCGAGATCGTCAACGGTTTTACCCAGCACCAGCCGTGACTGAATAAGCTGGATTTCCGCGTCCGATGCCGGTGGCTTGTTCGACAGCGCGCTGTTCAGATCCTGCACCAGCGAACTTCCGGTGTTCTGCTCGATTTGCACCAGCGCGTCAGCGCTGTAAATAGGGGTGGCGAACAGGCAGTAGACCACAGCAATCAATGCGAAGACCGAGGTGATGCCCAGCACCCACCAGCGAGCCTCAATGATTGTGCCGAGCAAACGGCCAATATCGATTTCATCGTTGCCCACCGCCGGGGCAGCAGAATGCGAATGGTGTGTTTTCTCTGTCATTATTATCCCTGCTGAGCTTGCAATGCCTGCGCCCAATGGCGGGCAGACTGGTCAAGTAAGGTGTAAATAGCTTCAAAAGCTTCACGACTTTTGCGATACGGGTCGGGGATCTCCCGCTCGTTATCCCAGTGGCCAAATAACATGACCTTTCCACGCATTTCCGGGGCAATCTCGCACAGGCGGGCAATATGACGTTTTTCCATCACCAGAATCAGGTCGTATTCGCGGCACATTTTTCCGGTAATTTGTCGCGCGCAATGCCCTTCCAGAGAGAGTTGATTATCCGCCGCCACACTCACGGCGTTGGCGTCCGCGCTACGTCCAACCAGCGCGCCCAGCCCGGCTGAGTCCACCGTTAAAGCGGGCTGGTATTTTTTCAGCAGCCGTTCTGCCGTGGGGGAACGGCAAATGTTCCCCACGCATACCACCAGAATTTTGTTGAACATAGTCATTGCAGATTTTGGATGTCGTTGGCCGTATTGGTCATGTAGCGAACGCCACTGATTGTCGGCAGCAACTGGTTGATGAGACGGTTCCAACGCGCAACCGGTGCGGTCGTGACATACACCACGTCATACGGCTGGAGACGGAAGTTCGTTGCCATAACCAGCGATGTGGCATCCGACATATCGAGCTGGTAAATGTTGGCGATCTTGTTGCCACGACCACTTTCGCTGCCTTTGAGCGGACGAATAACAAAAATGCCGCTGGCGTTGGAGGTGGTCAGATCGATACCTTCGGCCTGGCCGAGCGCTTCGGTCAGCGTCATGCCGCTGAAGTCCATTTTGAGCGTGCTCTGTTTTTTCACTTCGCCCATCACGAACACTTTCAGATCGTCATTACGCGGAACAAACAGAATGTCGCCGGGGTAGAGCAAACGGTTCTGGCTGAGATCGCCGTTTTGCATCAGCGCCTGCAGCGAAATGCGCTGCTCCTGGCCCTGGTGTGTCAGCACGACGTTGCGCCAGTCTGCGCTGTCGGTCAGACCACCCGCCGCGTTGATCGCATCAAGTACGGTAAGCGGTACGTTGGTGATCGCCTGCTGCCCAGATTTCGCTACCTGACCGGAGATATAGGCTTTTTGTGAGCGGAACGCGGCGATATTAACGTCCACCTGCGGGTCAGCAATATAGGTCGCTAAACGGCTGGTAATATCACTACGGATCTCATTCAGCGTCTTACCGGCGACGTGAATCTTACCGACATACGGATAGAACATGGTGCCATCGGGTTGTACCCAGTTACCGGCATCGCTCGAACTACGATACTGACCGGCTGGCGTGGTGAGTTCCGGGTGATCCCACACGGTTACGTTCAGCACATCCCCTGGGCCAACGCGGTACTGGTAGGCGGAAATCTCCTGATCCAGTGACATATTCGGTTGAGCAACATTGGTGCGCGGGCGCAATTGTTCAATCAGACGTGGGGTTAATGGATAGACATTCACCATACGGTCTATATCAAAATCAGCATCCTGCTGTTTAATCACATCCTTTCCCATCGTAGACATATTGCTCCCGGGGAAGACGGTGCAGCCACTCATCAAGCTAATGGACACCAATAATGGCATCAATTTCGTTTTAGATTTCATCATTGATTAATTATCACTTTGGCAGAGTAATTATCCTGTGCGATTTAAATAAGCGCTCAAGCTGTACACAGATTCAGAATGCAGTTAATTCTTGAGAAATATAACTGGCATCAGTCCTAAAAAGCGTTTATTCAACCACATGCGATTACAGAATAATCCAGGCTGATTGACATACCCGCAGGCACGCTACCGCCCCTGGCTTTCAGTTACCAATTCACTGATTGACGCTAAGTCATTGATAGTCATCCATTACATCCTCTTTCTGGTGGCGCTATTTGCCAACCAGATAAAATACGGCAGGTACCGGCTTTCGCACTGATTAACAATGCTGAAAATAAAGACGCTGGTATATTTGAACGATGCTGGAGGAATTGTTGCAGCTAAGCGAATAGCAGGCAAGGCGACATTCAGAGATAAACATCTTTTTAAGAATAATATTAAGACCAAAAATTTAGCTTTTTAGGATTTACCGCATATTGACAAAAAACTGACATAGCATTACCCATGCGACTTTTCTTATTTTCCATATTTAAATAGTGATAGTTAATCCCAGAAACAATAAGGAAATAACATTTAAAGCGTTTTAAATAACCACCTAAAATAAGATAAATCGCAGGCTAACATTGCAATTTATCTCAGCTTTATCCATGATCGCATTGTGACAATTGTCATATCACATAAGGTGTTACGTTAACGATGGAATGGATTGCCGATCCGTCAATCTGGGCTGGTCTGGTCACGCTGGTCGTGATTGAACTGGTGCTTGGTATTGATAACCTGGTTTTTATTGCAATTCTCGCCGAGAAATTGCCACCAGCGCAGCGTGACCGCGCGCGCGTCACCGGTCTGATACTCGCCATGCTGATGCGCCTGCTGCTGCTGGCCTCAATTTCCTGGCTGGTCACACTGACCCAACCTTTATTTACCGTACGCGGCCTCAGTTTCAGCGCCCGCGATTTAATTATGTTAGTGGGCGGGCTGTTCCTGTTGTTTAAAGCAACGGTTGAACTCAACGAACGCCTCGAAGGGAAAGACAGCGACAACCCCACGCAGCGGCGCGGCGCGAAATTCTGGGCCGTGGTAACGCAAATTGTTGTGCTGGACGCGGTTTTCTCACTGGATTCGGTGATCACCGCCGTGGGGATGGTTGATCACCTGGCAGTGATGATGGCGGCGGTGGTTATCGCCATTTCGCTGATGCTGCTGGCGAGTAAATCCCTCACCCGCTTCGTCAATAACCATCCGACGATTGTTATTCTGTGTCTCAGTTTCCTGCTGATGATCGGTTTCAGCCTGGTGGCCGACGGCTTTGGTTTCCATATTCCGAAAGGTTACCTGTACGCCGCCATTGGCTTCTCGGTCATGATTGAAGCGCTGAACCAGCTGGCTATCTTCAACCGCCGCCGTTTTCTGTTCGCCGACCGCACGCTGCGCCAGCGCACCACCGAAACGGTCATGCGTTTGCTGAGCGGGCGTAAAGAAGAAGCGGAGCTGGATGCCGATGCCGCCTCAATGCTGCGTGATGGCGACGATGATCAGATTTTCAATCCGCAAGAGCGGCGGATGATTGAGCGCGTGCTGAATCTTAATCAGCGCACGGTGAGCAGCATCATGACGTCGCGTCACGATATTGAACATATCGATCTGAGCGCGCCAGAAGCTGAAATCCGCGCACTGCTGGATAAAAACCAGCATACGCGCGTGGTAGTTACCGGTGGCGAAGAGGATGACACCCTGCTGGGCGTGGTGCATATCCTCGATCTGCTCCAGCAATCGTTGCACGGCGAACCGCTCGATCTGCGCGTGCTGGTGCGACAGCCGCTGGTGTTCCCGGAAGGATTACCGCTGTTGCAGGCACTGGAACAGTTCCGTAATGCCCGTACCCACTTTGCGTTTGTGGTGGATGAGTTTGGCTCCGTTGAAGGGGTGGTCACCTTAAGCGATGTGATGGAAACCATCGCCGGCAACTTGCCCAACGAAGTGGAAGAGATTGACGCACGCCACGATATTCAGAAAA
This sequence comes from Kosakonia sacchari SP1, assembly GCF_000300455.3. Lineage (NCBI taxonomy): Bacteria > Pseudomonadati > Pseudomonadota > Gammaproteobacteria > Enterobacterales > Enterobacteriaceae > Kosakonia > Kosakonia sacchari. The sequence continues at coordinate 1,739,537 of NZ_CP007215.2, read as the reverse complement.
ACAGTGATGGTAGCTGGACGGCAAACGGTCATATGCCGCTGGAAGATCTGGTGCAATATGTCCCGCTGCCGCTTGATGATAAACGCGAGTATCACACCATTGCCGGGCTGCTGATGGAGTATCTGCAACGCATTCCCCAGCCGGGAGAAGAGGTTCAGGTGGGGGATTACCTGCTAAAAACGCTGGATGTCGAAAGCCATCGGGTGCAAAAAGTGCAGCTTATTCCGCTTGGCAGCGACACTAATCTCGATTACGAAGTGTAAAATATGCCGGGGCTCGCCCCGGCCATTTCCTGCCTGTTTTCCTACGCTTTGACAATCGCGATACCACGCCGGGCAAACGGCTCCAGTATGCGCGCATCGGTTTGCGCATCAACCACCAGCGTATTGATAAGTCCGATATCACCGATCACCCATGGTGAGGCGGTGTTTAATTTTTCCGGTGAGGCCAGCACCACCGTCTCCGCCGCCCTTTGCGCCATGGCATGCTTGATACGCGACTCTTCGAAATCACCGGTGCTTAAACCCGCTTCAACATGCACTCCAGTCACCCCCATAAAAAAGAGATCGGCGCGCACGCGAGCAATCCCCTCCAGCGCCGCCGCACCGACATTGACGATAGAGTGTTTATAAAGCTGACCGCCAATCATCACCACGTTAATGAGCGGATGTTGTGCCAGCCCAACAGCGATACTCGGGCTGTGGGTGACGACGGTAATGCGCAAATCTTCAGGGAAGAAGCGGATTAACTCACTGGTAGTGGTGCCGCCATCGATCATCACCACTTGCCCGGGTGATATCAGTTCAGCCCCTTTCTGCGCGATCCGCCGCTTGGCATCTGATTGTAATGTCTGTCGCTCGGAAAAAGTCACCACTGCAGCCGATGCCGGTAACGCACCGCCGTGGACCCGCTGTAAGCGCCCTTCCGCCGCCAGCTCGCGTAAATCGCGGCGCACGGTATCTTCTGAAATGCCGAACTGCTCACTGAGATTTTTTGACAGCACCTGCCCCTCTTCAGCGAGCCGGGCAAGGATCAGTTGTTTGCGTTGTGAAGTCAGCATAGGGTGCCCCTGCTTGCACGAAATAGCTTGTTAATGCACGAAACTGCACGATAAGATGCAATCTTACGTCCTGAGGAGCGAATATGCCATCTGAAAATGCACAAGTACGCATTATTGCGACCAAACCCTTATCAGAAGATTGGGGCAAACTGACGAAGTACACCTTTGACTTTCGCCGCAGAGACGGTGAATGGCAGCGCCAGAGCCGCGAAGTTTATGACCGCGGCAACGGCGCGGTCATCCTGCTGTATAACGTGAGCAAACGCAGTGTGATCCTCACCCGGCAGTTTCGCTTGCCGCTGTTCGTTAATCATCACAGCGGCTTTTTGCTGGAAGCGGCAGCCGGCTTACTGGATGAACTTGCCGCGGAAGAGCGCATAAAACAGGAAGCAGAAGAGGAGACCGGTTACCGGCTTGAGCAGGTGCAAAAGGTGTTTGAAGCATGGATGAGCCCCGGCTCGGTCAGCGAAAAATTGCACTTCTTTATTGCTGAGTATGATGACCGCCGACGCACCGGCAATGGTGGTGGTTTAGCCGATGAAGGTGAGGATATCGAAGTGGTGGAGATGGATTTTAGCGCCGCACTGGCGGCTATTCGCAGCGGTGAGATTGCCGACGGTAAAACCATTATGTTGTTACAGCACCTGGCGCTGGAAGGCATTTTGTAAATTGCGTTGCCGGGTGGTGGATCGTTCACCCGGCAAACTGTCTCGCTTACATCTTCTCGAGCAGTTTTTTCACATCTTTGCCACTCTGGCGATCTTTATTGCGATCCGCCCAGTCATTTAACCGGCGTTTCGCTTCATCCTGCAGATGTTTACGCAGCAATTGATCCACTTGCAGGCTGTAGTTGAGCGCCTGCCATTTACCGTATACGCGCAGTGGAACCGGGGTATTTTTCAGAAAATCGATAAGCTCGCTCTGCCCTTTCCAGCCTTCCATCACACGCACTTCAAAGCGGGTATCGGCCTGCTCTTTCAGCAGATCCATTTCGCCTTCCCCGGTAAGCGACAGCAGCGCAGAACTGCCCTGCATATCACTGAATTTCATCAGCCCTTTATCCAGCGACACATCGCTGGTGAAGCTATCAAGGCGCGTAGCGTTATCGTAGTTTTCCTGCGCCTGTACATCGCTGCTGCGCGCCACGGCTTGCTGCACCAGTTGCTGGAAGTTGAGCCCTTCCATACGGCTGTTTTTCAAATCGACATGCGCCTCGCCCTGCCAGTGACTGCGGAAATCCTCGGCGTCGATATTCGGTCCGGAAAAATCCCCCGTCATGCTCAGACTGCCGGTCAGGGCAATCGGATAATTGAAGGCTTTCAGGATGGTGCCGATTTCAACGTTATCCAGTTTTGGCTGGAAGGTCGCAAGGGAACCCTCACCGCGTACATCCAGCTCGCCAGGTAGCGAGATCTGTCCGTTGCCCATTTTGCCTTGCAAGGTGGGAATCGACAGCAAACCGGCATTATTGTTGAATTGCCCGACTACATCCGCAAACTGCATTCCGCGCCAGCGCACGCTTTTCGCGCTAATGCCAATCTGTGCGGTAAAACTGCGTAACCCGTTGTACTCCGGTGTGTCCAGGCTGGTGGAGATAACCGGGCGCGGCAGGCGGTTTTGCGCCTGCCCTTGCTGCTGCGGCGAGCCGCTGTTATCGGCGGTCTGCTCCGGCGGTAACAAATTATCAAGATTGAGAGAATCAAACTGTAAATCGAGCGCCCACACCGGCAGGTTGCCAAACGTCACGCTGCCGTTACCAGTGAGCGCGGTGTCGTTCGCGCGCAGGCTCAGATCGTTGAGCGTCAGGCGCTGCTGGGCACGTTGCCACTGCGCCTGTAAGCGCCCTTCTCCTTCGATGCCCTGCGTCGGGACATCGCCGCCCTGCAATTGCCATTTCAGGTTATCGACGGCAGCGGTGAGGTTATGCGGATAGTCGCGGGCATCGACTTGCGCGCTGAAAGAGAGGGTTAAATCACGTTGATTGCGGTTAATGCGCCCGGCGAAATCAAGCTTTGCCTGGTGCAACGAATCCTGCTCCATTTGCAGGCGGATATCGCGCACCGTCAGTTGTTCATCATCATCGTGCTGGAATACCAGCACGCTGTCAGCCACTTGCAGGCTGGCAATATCCCATGACCAGCCGCGATCCCCTTCCACCTGCGGCAGGTTGTTTTCACGGGGTGCCACGGGAGCGCCTTTTTGCGGCGCAGCGGCGCTTTGCGGCGTTAACTGGATAACCGCGCCTTTCAGCATTACCTGTTTGACGTGCAACTGGTGCGAAAGCAGCGGCCAGAGATTCACGTCAAGGCGCATATTGTCGGCTGCGACCACCGGCATCTGCGCACCGGGAGCGGTTAAGGTCATCCGCCCTGAGAGAATGCTAAGCTGCGGCCAGACATGCCAGCGCAGCGGGCCATCAAGCTGCAATTGATAACCGCTACGGGTTTCAACCTGACGCACCATATAAGCGCGAAAATCGTTGGGATTGACCAGCAGTACCAGCGCCGAAAGGCCGGCTACCAGCACGACCAACAGGATCATCAGCGTGGTTAACACTCTTCTCATGGCATCCTCAGTAGGTCTACTTCACTCAGTCTTTATCAATACGGCTGGCGACCGCACCTTGCTGATCGCGATATTTCGCATCTTCACGGCGGTTATACGGGCGTTCAGCCGGGCCGGATAGCGGCTCAAAACTCAACGCACCAATCAGCATGCCCGGACGCAATGCCAGCGGCAGTTTGCCTGAATTATAGAACTCCAGCACGATGCATCCTGACCAGCCGGGATCAATGCGGTGCGCAGTAACATGCACCATCAAACCCAGACGCGCCAGCGACGAGCGCCCGTCCAGCCAGCCGACCAAATCTGCAGGTAACGTGACGGATTCATACGTCACCGCCAGCGCAAGTTCACCGGGATGCAGGTAAAAAGCGTCACCTTCTGCCAGCACAATTTCATCGCTCATCACCCGGTCAAGCGCGGCGCTGACTTCATGTTTCGGGCCGCTGAGATCGATAAACGCCGCCGTGTGCCCGCTGAATGTGCGGAATTTGTTGCCCAGGCGGACATCAACCGTCGCACCGTTAATACGCTCAACCGGCGGGCGCGGGTTAATCGCGAGCCGACCGTCGTTCAACCAGGCTTCAATATCTCGGTCACAAAGACGCATGGCACATTCTCCTTTTGATGCGGCATACCCCTGAGCGCGCCTCAGGGGTCGGACAAATTAATACGAACGGTGACAGCCTAACATTATTACTCAAAGAATTGGCTGATTTTGGCTTTCAGAATATCAATGGCGATGCGGTTTTTACCGCCGCGCGGCACGATAATATCGGCATACTGTTTGGAGGGTTCAATAAACTGCAGGAACATTGGACGCACGGTTTTTTGGTATTGCGCCATGACCGAATCCATTGAGCGGCCACGCTCGTTAACGTCACGTTTAATACGGCGCATCAGGCAGATATCCAGCGGCGTATCGACGAAAATCGAGAAGTTCATCGCATCGCGCAGGCGTGAATCGGTCAGCAGCAGGATCCCTTCCAGAATGATGACTTTTTTGGCTTCAATGCGAATGGTTTCTTGCGTACGGGTATGTTCAACGTAGCTGTAAACCGGTAACTCAATGGCTTCGCCGCGTTTAAGCGATTCTAAATGCTGGAATAACAGGCTGTGATCCATCGCGCTCGGATGGTCATAGTTGGTTTTTACACGTTCTTCCATCGACAGATGGCTTTGATCTTTGTAGTAACTGTCTTCCGGAATAACGCCAATATGTTCATCACCTACCTGTTCGCGCAGTTCGCGGTAAAGAGTACTGGCAATAAGGCTTTTACCTGAAGCGGATGCGCCGGCGATACCGATAATGACGCACTGATGAGACTGATCAGTCATAAATTTAGCGACCTGATAACCTGGATGTAAAGGAAGGGCGACGCCAGAGCGTCAAACGCCGCAATTATAGGGATTTCACCGTCGCGATACCAGTCGAATAGACACGGGATCCAAGTGTGATAAAAAGTCGCCAATTTTTACCCGCAAAACGCATTATTCGCAAAGCAAACCGCTCAAAAATGGAGCGCGGTGCGCGTTTTATTCATCCACTAAGTAATTAATAACACTATGATGTCAAATTATGAGCGCCCGCCATAGGAATTGTAAATTGTTTGTACTAGCATAATCCAAATTTCAAATTTCATTCGTCGGACTCTGTTCCGGACGGCACAGGGCTTGCGGATTAAGCGGTAATGAAGAAACAACACCAGCGCGTTTTGGTTACCACACCCTATCCTGGACTGCGGCTGCTCAGTTTAGGGCTACTCTCTTTTATCTTCACCCTGTTCTCGCTGGAACTGATCCGCTTTGGCACCGTCATTGCCCCGCTCTGGTTTCCCACCGCAATCATGACCGTGGCGTTTTACCGCCACGCAGGCAAGATGTGGCCCGGTATCGCGTTCGCCTGCGCGCTGGGGAATGTTGCCGCCACCGTCCTGCTTTTTTCCGTTTCTTTTGTCGATCTGCGCTATACCGCCGTAAATATTGTTGAAGCGGCCGTCGGTGCCGTGCTGCTGCGTAAATTGCTGCCCTGGTATAATCCGCTGCAAAACCTGAGCGACTGGATCCGCCTTGCCATCGGCAGTGCGGTAGTTCCGCCGCTGGTCGGCGGGGCGCTGATCTGTTTGCTGGTACCGCCAGAAAATGTTTTGCGTACCTTTATTATTTGGGTGTTGTCAGAATCCATTGGCGCGCTGGCGCTGGTGCCGCTTGGGCTGTTATTCAAACCGCACTATCTGCTGCGCCATCGCAAACCGCAATTACTGCTGGAAACGCTGGCGACGCTTGCCATTACGCTGACGCTCAGCTGGCTGTCGCTGCACTATTTACCGTGGCCATTTACCGCCGTCATTGTGTTGTTGATGTGGAGTGCGGTTCGTCTGCCGCGCATGGAAGCGTTTCTGGTGTTTCTGATAACCGTCATGATGGTGTCGTTGATTATCGCGCGGGAACCGAACCTGATTATCGCGCCGAAAAGCGGCGTGATGACCAACGCGCCCTGGCTGCCGTTTTTGATGATCCTGCTGCCGGTTAACGTGATGACTATGGTGATGTACGCCTTTCGCGCCGAGCGTAAGCACATTACCGAAAGCGAAGAACGTTTTCGTAACGCCATGGAATATTCCGCGATTGGCATGGCGTTAGTCAGCACCGAAGGGCAGTGGCTGCAGGCTAACAAAGCGCTGTGCCAGTTTCTGGGTTACAGCCAGGATGAACTGCGTTTAATGAACTTTCAGCAGCTCACCTGGCCGGAAGATTTACACAAAGACCTTGAGCTGCTTGACCAACTGGTGCGCGGCGACATTCCCACCTACTCGCTGGAAAAGCGCTATTACACGCGTAATGGCGATCTGGTCTGGGGCCTGCTGGCCGTTTCCGTCGTGCGCCATGCCGACGGCACGCCACTCTATTTCATTGCCCAGATAGAAGATATTAACGATCTGAAACAAACCGAGTGGGTGAACAAACGCTTGATGGAGCGTATTACCCTTGCGAACGAAGCGGGTGGTATCGGCATCTGGGAGTGGGAGCTGGAGCCAGACATCATCAGTTGGGATAAACGTATGTTTGAGATGTACGAAGTCCCCGCGCATATGAAACCGACCTGGCATCTGTGGTACGAACGCATTCTGCCGGAGGATCGCCCGGAAACCGAGCGCGTTATCCGCGATGCGCTGGCCGCCCGCGTCGCCTTCAAGCTGGAATTCAGAGTGCCGGTTAAAGAGGGGATTCGCCATATTCGCACCCTTGCAAACCGCGTACTCAACAAGAACGGCGAAGTTGAGCGACTCCTCGGCGTCAATATGGACATGACCGAGGTAAAACAGCTTAACGATGCGCTGTTCCAGGAAAAAGAGCGGCTGCACATTACGCTGGATTCCATCGGCGAAGCGGTGCTGTGTACCGATGTTGATATGAAAGTCACCTTTATGAATCCGGTGGCAGAAAAAATGAGCGGCTGGCCGCAGGAACAGGCCATTGGTCAGCCCTTATTGACGGTGCTGCGCATCACCTTCGGTGATAACGGCCCGGCGATGGAAAACATTCATAGCGGCGATATGTCGCGTACCGCGATTGAGCAGGATGTGGTGCTGCACTGTCGCACCGGCGGCAGCTTCGATATCCACTACAGCGTTACGCCGTTAAGCACGCTGGATGGGCAGAATATCGGATCGGTGCTGGTTATCCAGGATGTCACCGAGTCACGCAAAATGCTACGCCAGCTCAGTTATAGCGCCTCTCACGACGCCCTCACCCACCTCGCAAACCGCGTCAGTTTTGAAAATCATCTCAAGCGCCTGCTGGTGACCGTGCAGGAGTTTCATCAGCGACACGCGCTGGTGTTTATCGATCTCGACCGCTTTAAGGCAGTGAATGACACCGCCGGACATGCCGCCGGTGATGCCTTGTTACGTGAAATTTCCTCGCTGATGCTCAGCATGCTGCGATCCACCGATATTCTCGCCCGTCTCGGCGGCGATGAATTTGGTCTGCTACTGCCAGACTGTAATGTCGAGAGCGCGCGCTATATCTCCGGGCGGATGGTGGAAGCCATCAATGATTACCAGTTTATGTGGGAAGGCCGTTTACACCGCATCGGTGCCAGCGCCGGGATTACGATTATTGATGAGACCAATTACCAGGCATCAGACGTCATGTCGCAGGCGGATATCGCTTGTTACGCCTCCAAGAACAATGGTCGCGGTATCGTTACCGTCTACGAAGCGCAGCAAGGGCTGATGCAACATGAGCGCAGCATGATGTCGCTGGATGAGCAGTGGCATATGATCAAAGACAACCATTTGCTGATGATTGCACGCGGCGTGGCCTCTCCGCGTGTGCCGGAGGCCTGCAATTTCTGGCTGCTGTCGCTGCGCCTGTGGACCAGTGAAGGGGAAGTGATGGAGGAGCACGCGTTCCGCTCAGGGCTGACGGAACCGGAACTTATCCGCGCACTCGACAGACGGGTGTTTCACGAATTTTTCCGCAACCACGCAACTGCCGTCGCGGGTAAAGGCCTTGGCGTCGCCCTGCCCCTTTCCGTTGTTGGGCTGGCAAGTCAGTCTCTGGTGACAGAACTGCTGCAAATGCTGGAAAGTGGGCCACTGCCGGGTCGTTTGCTGCACCTGATTATTCATGCCGATGCGCTGATGCGCGAAGGCAACACTATTAATGAGAATCTCAAACGCCTGCGCCATGCGGGTTGCCGCATTATTTTCAGCCATATCGGGCACGATCTGGAAGTGTTTAACCACCTCACACCGCATATGGCCGACTACCTGTTGCTGGAGCCTGAGCTAGTCACCAACGTCCACGGTAATCTGATGGATGAGATGATGGTGACCATTATTCAGGGTCACGCGCAGCGGCTGGGCGTGAAAAGTATTGCCGGGCCGACTCATCAGCCGCTGATGATGGATACCCTGTCGGGAATCGGTATTGATTTGATCTACGGGGATATTATTTCGCAGGCGCAGCCGCTGGATTTGATGCTAAATACCAGTTATTTCGCCATTAACTGACAAGAGGTAATAAGGCTATTTTACTTGCCATTTTGAAACCGGGCAGTGCTCAAAATCCTCACGTACTACGTGTACGCTCCGGTTTTTCCGCGCTGGCCGGTTCCAAACTTGCTGCACCAATAACGCCTCATTTTCCTCTTGGGCTCAATTAATAGCCTTATTTCTCCTCCATCTCCGGCTGCCAGCCATCCGTATACCAGATATGCAACAACGCATATGAACGCCACGGCTGCCAGCGCGCCGCGTAACGGCGAATTTGCGCGGGCGTCATCCCGGCAAAACGCTGCTTAATAAGATAATCATCCGGCAGGAACACATCTTTCGCCTGCCAGCCACGCAACGCGAAATAGTTCGCGGTCCAGCGACCGATACCCGGCCAGGTTTGCAGCGCTTTCACCCCTTGTTTCACATCCGCGGGTGGGCTAAGCGGAAATGTACCGTCGCAGACCGTCTGCGCAAGAAAAATGAGCGACTCCGCGCGTTTTAACGGCATGCCCAGCGCTTTAAGTTCTTCCGGCTGCGCTCGCGCCAGTTGCTCTGGCATGGGGAAACAGATCATGCCCGGCGCGTCTGCCAGCGGTTCACCGAAGCGCTGCGCCACTTTTGCGGTCAGTTTCGCCGCCATCGCCACACTCACCAGTTGCCCCAAAATCGCCCGCACCGCCTGTTCAAACGGGTCCACGCTGCCCGGCAAACGCAAACCGGGACGTGCCGCGCCAAGTGAGCCCAGCGCGGTATTCACCGTTTCTGCGTCGCAATCCAGATCAAACAAGCACCGCAGGCGCGCCAGACAGTGTTCAGCCACCGGCATAAGCCCATCGCTAAGCGTAACCTTCAGCGTCGCTGCCGCTAAGTCAGGTTCTGCGGTGATTAACCCACGATGCCCGTGGTAGTGGAAAGTGCGCACATAACGCGTTGCGCCAATTTCCTCAACGCCCGCCACAGCGCGCGCGCGTAAAAAATCGAACATCCACGCCCAGTCATATGGCTTGCGCCAGTGCAGTGTGTACATAGCAACTCCTGAATAGTGACGCTAACAGCATAACAAACCGGGGATTTTCCGCCTTGCTTTCATATTCCGGTTGTCGCCCGTCACGCATTCGGCTAAAGTCGCCCCCCTTCTTCACTGGCATGGGGATAAACACGTGTTTGTTGGTTTTGACTACGGTACAGCAAACTGCTCAGTCGCGGTGATGCGCGACGGCGCAGCGCAACTGCTGAAAATGGAAAACAACAGTACCTTACTCCCGTCGATGCTCTGTGCACCGACGCGTGAAGCGGTCAGCGAGTGGCTCTATCGCCACAATCAGGTTCCGGCAACAGACGGCGAAACCCAGGCGCTATTGCGTCGGGCGATGAGCTTTAACCGCGAGGAAGATATTGAGGTTAGCGCCGCCAGTGTGCAGTTCGGGTTGGCTTCATTGCGTCAATACGTCAGCGACCCGGAAGAGGTGTACTTTGTTAAATCGCCGAAATCCTTCCTGGGCGCCAGCGGCCTGAAACCGCAGCAAATCGCCCTGTTCGAAGATCTGGTCTGCGCCATGATGCTGCATATTCGCCAGCAGGCAGAAACGCAACTGCCGGAAAGCATTGATCAGGCCGTGATTGGCCGCCCGATTAACTTCCAGGGGTTGGGCGGCGATGAAGCGAACGCGCAGGCGCAAGGTATTCTTGAGCGTGCTGCGAAGCGCGCCGGGTTCCGTGATGTGGTGTTCCAGTTCGAACCGGTCGCCGCCGGGCTCGATTTTGAAGCCACGCTGAGTGCGGAAAAACGGGTACTGGTGGTGGATATCGGCGGCGGGACCACCGACTGCTCATTATTGCTGATGGGGCCGCAGTGGCGCGATAAGCAAGAGCGCGCCGCCAGCCTGTTAGGGCACAGCGGCTGCCGCGTTGGCGGTAACGATTTAGACATTGCGCTGGCGTTCAAAAGCCTGATGCCACTGCTCGGCATGGGCGGTCAGACAGAAAAAGGCATCGCACTGCCGATCCTGCCCTGGTGGAATGCAGTAGCGATTAACGATGTTCCCGCGCAGACCGAGTTCTACAGCGCAGCCAATGGTCGCTTGCTTAACGATCTCCTGCGCGACGCCCGCGATGCGGAGAAAGTGGCGCTGCTGGTAAAAGTGTGGCGGCAGCGTCTGAGTTACCGGTTAGTGCGCTGCGCCGAAGAGAGCAAAATCGCCCTTTCCGATGACGCGCAGGTTAGCGCACAGTTGCCCTTTATTAGCGACAATCTCGCGGCGGCAATTGACCAGGAAGGTCTGGAAAGCGCGCTAAATCAACCGCTGCAACGCATCCTTGAACAGGTGCAACTGGCGCTGGAAAACAGTGCGGAAACGCCGGAAGTGATTTATCTCACCGGCGGTAGCGCGCGTTCACCGCTGATTAAAAAAGCGCTGGCGCAGACCCTGCCGGGGATCCCGATTGCGGGCGGCGATGACTTCGGCTCCGTCACCGCCGGTCTTGCACGCTGGGCGCAAACACTGTTTCGTTAATATCTTGCCGGGAGGATCCCTCCCGGCATTATTTTCTTCTTTGAAATCCCCCTAACGCAAATTACCCTACCTGCCATACGTTTCCAGACAGTGTTTCATTTTTCCTCCATTTTTCCGGGGCATGCCGTTACTAAACTAGTATTATTTCGCCATTAGTTTTCCGATGAGATACCCATAACGATGAAAGGCAGTGTTACGTTTCGCCGCACGCTGGTCGCGGCCGTGGTCATGGCGGTAGCGGGCGTAGCCTGGTACCAGTTCGCACATAAAGAGACTTCTTCCTCTGCCACCGGGCAGACTCAGCGCCAGGGCGCGCCGGGCGGAGGTCGCCACGGTATGCGCGGTGGTGCGCTGCCGCCGGTGCAGGCAGCGACAGCAACCCGAGAAGCCGTACCGCGTTATCTCTCCGGGCTCGGCACCATTACCGCCGCTAACACCGTTACCGTGCGCAGCCGCGTTTCCGGCCAGCTTATGGCGATCCATTTCCAGGAAGGCCAGCAAGTAAAAGCTGGCGATCTGCTGGCGGAAATCGATCCAAGCCAGTTCAAAGTGGCGCTGGCGCAAGCGCAGGGCCAACTGGCGAAAGATAAAGCCACACTCGCCAACGCCCGTCGCGATCTTTCTCGCTACCAGCAACTGGCGAAAACCAGCCTGGTTTCACGCCAGGATCTTGATAGCCAGCAGGCGCTTGTGACCGAATCGGAAGGCACCGTGAAAGCGGATGAAGCGTCCGTTGCCAGTGCACAGTTAGAACTGGACTGGAGCCGCATCACCGCCCCCATTTCCGGGCGAGTGGGTTTAAAACAGGTGGATATCGGTAACCAAATCAGCAGCAGCGACACCACCGGCATCGTGGTGTTGACGCAAACGCACCCTATCGATCTGGTGTTTACCCTGCCGGAAAGCGAAATCGCTACTGTGGTGCAGGCGCAAAAAGCGGGCCAGCAACTGGTGGTGGAAGCCTGGGATCGCACCAACAAACAGAAGCTCAGCAGCGGCACATTATTAAGCCTCGATAACCAGATTGACGCCACCACCGGCACCATCAAACTGAAAGCCCGCTTTGATAACCAGGACGATGCCCTGTTCCCCAACCAATTTGTCAACGCGCGCATGCTGGTTGCCACGCAGCAGGATGCGGTAGTGATCCCGGCCGCTGCCCTGCAAATGGGCAACGAAGGCAACTTCGTCTGGGTTCTGAACGATAAAAATCAGGTCAGCAAACACACCGTCACGCCAGGTATTCAGGACAGCCAGAAAGTGGTAATTGCCGCCGGTCTGTCGGCGGGCGATCGCGTGGTGACGGACGGCATTGACCGCCTGACCGAAGGGGCGAAAGTGGAAGTCGTGGATGCGAAAAACGCCGACGCCGTACCGGCAAAGCGTGAACATCCGGCCAAAGGAGCGCATTCCTGATGCAGTTGCTACCGCCGGGCCGGACGGGCGGCCCTTCCCGTCTGTTTATTTTGCGTCCGGTCGCCACCACGCTGTTGATGGTGGCGATCCTGCTTGCCGGTATTATCGGCTACCGTTTTCTGCCCGTTTCCGCGCTACCCGAAGTCGATTACCCGACCATTCAGGTGGTGACGCTCTACCCCGGTGCCAGCCCCGATGTGGTCACCTCGGCGATTACCGCGCCGCTGGAGCGCCAGTTTGGTCAGATGTCCGGCTTAAAACAGATGTCGTCGCAAAGTTCCGGCGGCGCGTCGGTGGTGACCTTGCAGTTCCAGCTTAGTTTGCCGCTGGATGTCGCCGAGCAGGAAGTGCAGGCGGCGATGAATGCCGCAAACAGCCTGCTACCGTCCGATCTGCCCAACCCGCCGGTCTACAGTAAAGTTAACCCGGCAGATCCACCGATTATGACGCTCGCCGTCACCTCTTCCGCCATGCCCATGACCCAGGTGGAAGATATGGTGGAAACACGCGTCGCGCAGAAAATCTCGCAGGTTTCCGGTGTCGGCCTGGTGACGCTTTCTGGCGGCCAGCGCCCGGCGGTGCGCGTCAAACTCAATGCCCAGGCGATTGCTGCTCTCGGGCTGACCAGCGAAACCATTCGTACCGCCATCAGTAATGCCAACGTCAATTCAGCAAAAGGCAGCCTCGACGGCCCAACCCGCGCCGTCACGCTTTCTGCCAACGATCAGATGCAGTCGGCCGAAGAGTATCGCCAGTTGATTGTCGCTTATCAGAATGGCGCGCCGATCCGCCTTGGCGATATCGCGACCGTTGAACAAGGCGCAGAAAATAGCTGGCTTGGTGCCTGGGCCAATAAGCAACAAGCGATTGTCATGAATGTTCAGCGCCAGCCAGGGGCGAACATTATCGACACCGCCGACAGCATCCGGACGCTGCTACCGCAGTTAACCGAAAGCCTGCCAAAATCGGTAACGGTGAAAGTGCTGTCGGACAGAACCAACAATATTCGCGCGTCGGTTGACGACACCCAGTTCGAACTGATGCTGGCCATCGCGCTGGTGGTAATGATTATCTATGTCTTCCTGCGCAATATTCCGGCGACCATTATTCCGGGCGTGGCGGTGCCGCTGTCGCTGGTCGGGACATTCGCGGCGATGGTGTTTCTCGGTTTCTCCATCAACAACCTGACGCTAATGGCGTTGACCATCGCCACCGGCTTTGTGGTCGACGACGCCATTGTCGTAATCGAAAATATTTCGCGCTATATCGAAAAAGGCGAAAAACCGCTGGCCGCCGCATTGAAAGGGGCCGGTGAGATCGGTTTTACCATTATCTCGCTGACCTTCTCGCTGATTGCGGTGCTGATCCCGCTGCTGTTTATGGGAGATATCGTCGGCCGCCTGTTCCGCGAATTTGCCGTCACGCTGGCAATAGCGATTCTGATTTCCGCGATTGTGTCACTGACGCTGACGCCGATGATGTGCGCACGCATGCTGAGCGCCGAATCCCTGCGCAAACAGAACCGTTTTTCCCGCGCCTCGGAGCGTTTTTTCGAACGCGTCATCGCGGCCTACGGCAGGCTACTGAGCAAAGTGCTCAATCACCCGTGGCTGACGCTGAGCGTGGCGGTCGGAACGCTGTTTTTGTCGGTCATGTTATGGGTGTTTATTCCGAAAGGTTTCTTCCCGGTGCAGGACAACGGCATTATCCAGGGAACGCTGCAAGCGCCACAATCCGCCTCCTTTGCCAGCATGGCAGAGCGTCAGCGCCAGGTGGCCGATATTATTCTGCGTGATCCGGCGGTAGAAAGCCTGACCTCGTTTGTCGGTGTTGATGGCACCAACCCGTCGCTTAACAGCGCACGATTGCAAATCAACCTGAAACCACTGGATGAGCGCGACGATCGCGTCCAGCCGGTGATTGAGCGTCTGCAACAGGCGGCGGCGAAAGTGCCCGGCGTGGCACTCTACCTGCAACCGACGCAGGATTTAACCATTGATACCACCGTCAGCCGTACGCAATATCAGTTCACCTTGCAGGCCAACTCGCTGGATGCGCTCAGTACCTGGGTGCCGCAACTGGTGAGTAAACTGCAGGCGCTGCCACAACTGGCGGATGTCAGCAGCGACTGGCAGGACAAAGGCCTCGTGGCCTACGTTAATGTCGATCGCGACAGTGCCAGCCGTCTTGGCATCAACATGGCGGATGTGGATAACGCCCTTTATAACGCGTTTGGTCAGCGGTTGATCTCCACCATTTACACCCAGGCAAACCAGTATCGCGTGGTGCTGGAACACGACACGGCGCAAACGCCGGGGCTTTCCGCGCTCGACAACATTCGCCTGACCAGCACCGATGGCGGCATCGTGCCGCTCTCGTCGATTGCGAAAGTGGAGCAACGCTACGCCCCGCTGAGCATCAACCATCTGGATCAATTCCCGTCGACGACAATTTCCTTCAACGTGGCGGAGGGGTATTCGCTCGGCGATGCGGTGCAGGCTGTGCTGGATAGCGAGAAAACGCTCAACTTCCCGACGGATATCACCACGCAATTCCAGGGCAGCACACTGGCGTTCCAGGCGGCGCTTGGCAGCACCATCTGGCTGATTGTCGCGGCAGTAGCGGCGATGTATATCGTGCTCGGCGTGCTGTACGAGAGCTTTATTCACCCCATCACCATCCTGTCGACTTTGCCAACGGCAGGCGTTGGCGCGCTGCTGGCGCTGTTGGTTTCCGGCAGTGAACTGGATGTGATTGCTATTATTGGCATTATTTTGCTTATCGGTATCGTCAAGAAAAACGCCATCATGATGATCGACTTTGCCCTCGCCGCCGAACGCGAAGAGGGCATGTCGCCACGCGATGCGATTTTCCAGGCCTGTTTACTGCGTTTTCGCCCGATATTAATGACCACTCTGGCGGCGCTGCTTGGTGCGCTACCGTTAATGCTGAGCACCGGCGTCGGCGCAGAATTACGCCGTCCGCTGGGCATTGGTATGGTCGGTGGTTTGCTGGTAAGCCAGGTGCTAACGCTCTTTACTACGCCGGTGATTTACCTGTTGTTCGATCGCCTGTCGCTGGCGGTGAAAAAGCGTTTCCCGCACCGTGAAGAGGAGGCGTAAGTGAAGTTTTTCGCTCTCTTCATTTACCGTCCGGTGGCGACGATTTTGATTTCGCTCGCCATTACGCTGTGCGGCATTCTCGGCTTCCGGCTGCTGCCGGTCGCCCCGCTGCCGCAGGTTGATTTCCCGGTGATTATGGTCAGCGCCTCGCTGCCGGGCGCGTCGCCAGAGACCATGGCCTCCTCCGTGGCGACGCCGCTTGAGCGCTCGCTCGGGCGCATTGCCGGGGTCAGCGAAATGACCTCGTCCAGCTCGCTCGGCAGCACGCGTATTATTCTTGAGTTTAATTTCGACCGCGATATCAACGGTGCGGCGCGCGATGTACAGGCGGCGATCAACGCGGCGCAAAACCTGTTACCAAGCGGTATGCCATCGCGTCCAACCTATCGCAAAGCGAATCCATCTGCGGCTCCCATCATGATCCTGACACTCACGTCGGACACCTATTCGCAAGGGCAGTTGTATGACTTCGCCTCGACGCAACTGGCGCAAACCATTTCGCAGATTGACGGCGTGGGCGATGTTGATGTTGGCGGCAGTTCCCTGCCCGCTGTGCGTGTGGATTTAAACCCGCAGGCGCTGTTTAACCAGGGCGTGTCGCTGGATTCGGTGCGCACAGCAATCAGCAATGCCAACGTGCGCAAACCGCAGGGCGCGGTGGAAGACGGCTCGCAACGCTGGCAGGTGCAAACCAATGATGAGCTGAAAACCGCCGCCGAATACCAACCGTTAATCATTCACTACAAAAACGGCTCCGCCGTGCGCTTAAGCGATGTCGCGAAGGTCACTGACTCGGTGCAGGACGTGCGCAACGCCGGGATGACCAATGCGAAGCCCGCCATTTTGCTGATGATCCGCAAACTGCCGGAAGCCAATATTATTCAGACGGTGGACAGTATTCGCGCGCGTCTGCCCGGCTTGCAGCAAACCATTCCTGCGGCGATCGATTTGCAAATCGCCCAGGATCGCTCGCCGACCATTCGCGCTTCGCTGGCCGAGGTCGAACAGACGCTGGTTATCTCAGTGGCGCTGGTGATCCTCGTGGTGTTCCTGTTTTTACGTTCAGGTCGTGCAACGCTTATCCCGGCGGTTGCTGTTCCCGTATCGCTTATCGGCACCTTTGCCGCCATGTATTTATGCGGTTTTAGCCTGAATAACCTGTCGCTCATGGCGCTCACCATTGCCACCGGTTTTGTTGTCGATGATGCCATTGTGGTGCTGGAAAATATCTCACGCCATCTGGAAGCTGGAATGAAACCGTTGCAGGCGGCGCTGCAAGGTACCCGCGAAGTGGGCTTTACCGTGCTATCGATGAGCATCTCTCTGGTGGCCGTATTCCTGCCGCTGCTGCTGATGGCGGGGCTTCCGGGACGTTTGCTGCGCGAATTCGCCGTCACGCTGTCGGTGGCAATTGGTATTTCGCTGGTTATTTCCCTGACGCTAACGCCGATGATGTGTGGCTGGCTGTTAAAAGCGCATAAACCGCGCGAGCGCAGCCGGGAAAAAGGCTTCGGCCGTCTGCTGGTGGCGCTACAGCGGCAATACGCGCGTTCGTTGAAATGGGTGCTCAACCACGCGCGGTTAGTCGGGTTAGTGTTAATGGGCACCATCGCGCTCAATATCTGGCTCTATATTTCGATTCCGAAAACGTTCTTCCCGGAGCAGGATACCGGGGTGCTGATGGGCGGGATTCAAGCCGACCAGAGCATTTCGTTTCAGGCAATGCGCGGCAAGTTGCAGGACTTTATGAAAATCATCCGTGACGATCCGGCAGTGGATAATGTCACCGGTTTTACCGGCGGTTCGCGCGTTAACAGCGGCATGATGTTTATCACCCTGAAATCCCGCGATGTGCGTAAGGAAACCGCGCAACAGGTGATTGATCGTCTGCGCGGCAAGCTGGCCAAAGAGCCGGGCGCGAGCCTGTTTTTGATGGCCGTGCAGGATATTCGCGTCGGCGGACGTCAGGCCAATGCCAGTTACCAGTTCGCCTTACTGTCGGACTCGCTCAGCGCCCTACGCGAGTGGGAACCCAAAATCCGTAAAGCCCTTGCCGCGCTGCCGGAGCTGGCTGATGTTAACTCGGATCAGCAGGACAACGGCGCGGAGATGAATCTGGTGTATGACCGTGAAACCATGTCGCGGCTCGGTATCAGCGTCCAGGCAGCCAACAGCCTGCTGAATAATGCCTTTGGTCAACGGCAGATTTCCACCATCTACCAGCCGCTAAACCAGTACAAAGTGGTGATGGAAGTCGATCCGCGCTACACCCAGGATGTCAGCGCGCTGGATAAGATGTACGTCATTAACAGTGAGGGCAAAACCATTCCGCTCTCCTACTTCGCGAAGTGGCAGCCGGCGAACGCGCCGCTGTCGGTGAATCACCAGGGGTTGTCGGCAGCATCCACCATTGCGTTTAACCTGCCAACAGGAACCTCGCTATCGCAAGCCAGCGATGCCATTAACCGTGCGATGACGCAGCTTGGCGTGCCTTCCAGCGTACGCGGCAGTTTTGCCGGCACCGCGCAGTTGTTCCAGGAGACGATGAACTCACAGGTCATTCTGATCCTGGCGGCCATTGCGACGGTCTATATCGTGTTAGGGATTTTGTACGAGAGCTATGTTCACCCACTGACCATTCTCTCTACCCTGCCCTCGGCGGGCGTGGGCGCGCTGCTGGCGCTTGAGCTTTTCGGCGCGCCGTTCAGTTTGATAGCGCTGATTGGCATTATGCTATTGATTGGGATTGTAAAGAAAAACGCGATTATGATGGTCGACTTCGCGCTCGAAGCGCAGCGCCAGGGGAACCTCACCGCTGAAGAGGCGATTTTCCAGGCCTGCCTGCTGCGTTTTCGCCCGATCATGATGACCACGCTGGCGGCGCTGTTTGGCGCGCTGCCGCTGGTTATCTCCGGTGGCGATGGCTCCGAGCTTCGCCAGCCGCTCGGCATCACCATTGTCGGCGGGCTGGTAATGAGCCAGTTGCTCACCCTGTACACCACGCCGGTGGTCTATCTCTTCTTCGACCGCCTGCGCATGCGTTTTAGTCGCCACGAAAGAGAGCCTGTTAGTGAATGAATGAGCTACCGAAAAACATCCGCTGGCAGCTATGGATTGTCGCCTTTGGTTTTTTTATGCAGTCGCTGGATACCACCATTGTTAACACAGCGCTCCCCTCGATGGCGAAAAGCCTCGGGGAGAGCCCGTTGCACATGCACATGGTGGTGGTCGCCTATGTGCTGACTGTGGCGGTGATGCTGCCTGCCAGCGGCTGGCTGGCAGACAGGGTTGGCGTGCGAAACATCTTTTTTGCCGCCATTGTGCTGTTTACCACCGGCTCACTGTTTTGCGCCCAGGCTTCCACACTCGATCAGTTGGTCATGTCGCGCGTGCTGCAAGGCGTTGGCGGCGCGATGATGGTGCCGGTCGGCAGGCTAACGGTGATGAAAATTGTCCCGCGCGATCAGTACATGGCGGCGATGACTTTTGTCACCCTGCCGGGACAGGTAGGCCCGCTGCTCGGCCCGGCGCTTGGTGGTATCCTGGTGGAATATGCCTCCTGGCACTGGATTTTCCTGATTAACCTGCCGGTGGGCATTCTCGGTGCGATTGCCACCCTGAGCCTGATGCCCAACTACACGCTGCAAACCCGCCGCTTTGATATGGCGGGTTTTGTGCTGCTCGCGGGCGGCATGGCGACGCTGACGCTGGCACTTGATGGCAATCGCGGGCTGGGGCTAACGTCGTGGCAACTTGGTGCACTGGTGACCGTGGGCGCGGCGGCGATCCTCTTTTATCTGCTGCACGCCCGGGGCAACGATGGCGCGTTGTTTAATCTGCGGTTGTTCCGCACGCCCACCTTCTCGCTGGGTCTGGCCGGAAGCTTCGCCGGGCGCATCGGCAGCGGTATGTTGCCGTTTATGACACCGGTGTTTTTGCAGATTGGCCTGGGGTTTTCGCCCTTTCACGCCGGGTTGATGATGATCCCGATGGTGCTGGGCAGCATGGGAATGAAACGTATCGTAGTGCAGGTGGTGAACCGCTTTGGTTACCGCCGCGCGCTGGTCTGCTCTACGCTTGGCCTGGCCGCCATCAGCCTGCTGTTTATGGCAACGGCGCTGCTCGGCTGGTATTACCTGCTGCCGGTGGTGCTGTTCTGCCAGGGGATGATCAATTCAATGCGCTTCTCCTCCATGAATACGTTAACGCTCAAAGATCTGCCCGATGAGCTGGCCAGCGGCGGCAACAGCCTGCTGTCAATGATCATGCAGTTATCGATGAGTATCGGCGTGACCATCGCCGGGCTGCTGCTCGGCCTGTTTGGTCAGCAGCATCTGTCCGCAGACAGCGGCGTGGCGCACCATGTTTTCCTTTACACCTATCTCAGCATGGCGGTGATTATTTCACTTCCGGCGTTGCTCTTCGCCCGCGTCCCGAATGACGCCAGCCAGAACGTCGTGATTGCCCGTCGCAACAGGAGAGAATCATGACGTTCTGGCGGCCGGGTATTACGGCCAAGCTGTTCCTGGCGATTTTAGCCACCTGTATTGTTCTGCTGATCACTATGCACTGGGCGGTACGCCTCAGCTTTGAGCACGGTTTTATTGACTACATTAAGCGCGGCAACGAACAGCGCCTACAAATGCTGAGCGACTCGCTGGCCGAGCAGTATGCGCAGAACGGAAGCTGGCAGTTTTTGCGCAACAACGACCGGGTGATTTTTCAGCTCCTGCGTTCATTCGAACGGGATAATGACCACGATGAAGACCGTCCCGGCGAGCCACCGCGCGGAATGCAAGGAGAACCGCCGCCGGGGATGGAGCGCGACATGGGACCGCCCCCTGAAGGGGAAATGGCGCACGATTCCCGCCCGCCACAGCCGGATATGCCGCCGCGCGGCTGGCGCACCAAATTCTGGGTTATTGATCAGGACGCTAACGTACTGGTCGGCCCGCGTTCGCCGGTGCCAACGGACGGCACTCGCCGGGCGATTGTCGTGAATAACGCGACCGTCGGCTGGGTTATCGCGTCGCCGATTGAGCGCCTGACGCGCAACACCGATATCAACTTTGAGCGTCAGCAGCGGCGCACCAGCTGGCTGATTGTTGGCCTTGCCACACTGCTCGCCGCGCTGGCCACTTTCCCGCTGGCGCGCGGTTTACTCGCCCCGGTAAAACGGCTGGTTGATGGCACCCACCGGCTCGCCTCGGGCGATTTCTCCACCCGTGTCAATCCCGGTAGCCAGGATGAGCTTGGCTGGCTGGCGCGCGACTTTAACCAGCTCGCCAGCACGCTGGAGCGCAATCAGCAAATGCGGCGTGATTTTATGGCTGATATCTCGCATGAACTGCGCACGCCGCTGGCGGTGCTGCGCGGCGAACTGGAGGCGATTCAGGATGGCGTACGGCAATTCACACCGGAATCGGTGGCCTCGCTGCAGGCGGAAGTCGCCACGCTCACCAAGCTGGTCAATGACCTGCACCAGTTATCGATGTCCGATGAGGGCGCGCTGGCCTACCAGAAAGCGCCGGTGGATGTGGTGTCGCTGATAGAAGTCGCCGCAGGCGCTTTCCGCGAGCGTTACGCCAGCCGCAATCTGACCCTTTCTCTTGAAGTGCCCGCCAGCGCCACGGTGTTTGGCGATCCCGATCGTCTGATGCAGCTCTTTAATAACCTGCTGGAAAACAGCCTGCGCTACACCGATGCGGGCGGGCAAACGCTTATCCAGGTCATGACCCGCGACAACACACTGGTGATGTGCTTTGCCGACAGCACACCGGGCGTCAGCGATGAGCAGCTCAAACGGCTTTTCGAGCGTTTTTATCGCACGGAAGGCTCGCGTAACCGTGCCAGCGGCGGCTCCGGCCTGGGGCTGGCTATTTGTTTGAATATTGTGGAAGCGCACGGTGGCGCTATCCATGCGGCGCACTCGCCATTCGGCGGGGTTAGCATTACAGTTGAACTACCGCTTGAACGCGAAAAAACGAGAGATGTATGACTGAGTTACCGATCGATGAAAACACGCCACGCATCCTGGTTGTTGAAGATGAGCCAAAGCTTGGGCAGTTGCTGCTCGACTATCTGCGCGCGGCAAGCTACGCGCCAACGCTGATTAACCACGGCGATCAGGTGCTCTCTTACGTGCGCCAGACGCCGCCGGATTTGATCCTGCTGGATTTGATGCTGCCCGGTACCGACGGATTAACGTTATGTCGGGAAATCCGCCGTTTTTCTAACGTGCCCATTATTATGGTGACGGCGAAAATCGAAGAGATCGACCGCTTGCTGGGGCTGGAGATTGGCGCAGATGATTACATCTGCAAACCTTACAGCCCACGTGAAGTGGTGGCACGCGTGAAAACCATTCTGCGCCGCTGCAAACCGCAGCGCGAGCTGGAGCGGCTGGACGCGGAAAGCCCGCTGATTGTCGATGAGGGCCGTTTCCAGGCGAGCTGGCACAACAAGCTGTTGGATCTCACGCCCGCAGAGTTTCGTCTACTGAAAACGCTTTCCAGCGAGCCGGGCAAAGTTTTCTCCCGCGAGCAGTTGCTTAACCATCTGTATGATGACTATCGCGTGGTGACGGACCGCACCATCGACAGTCATATCAAAAACCTGCGCCGCAAACTCGAAGCGCTGGATGAGGAGCAATCCTTTATCCGCGCCGTTTACGGCGTCGGTTACCGCTGGGAAGCCGACGCCTGCAAACTGGCGTAAGCCGGAAGTCGGGCGCACGCGCCCGGCACGCTCCGGTCGCGCTATTTACGCAGCAATCGCTGCAAACGCTGCTTGTGCCACTGGCTAATCAGATTCGCGAAGACAAAAATCCGCAGCCCTTTCACCGCCACCAGCCCGCCCCAAATCGCCGCCACCCACAATGACCAATCGCTTTCCGGCGAGGTGCTGCGGTTGAGGAAAAACAGCAGCACGCAGACAATAACGGCGGTGATCAACATACGCCAGAAACTGCTTTCGGCATCGAGCTGTGCCCGCGCGGCGGTGATGCGTTTATCCAGCGCCTCTTCGCCCGCCTCGCTCTGCGCGGAAAGCTCGGTAACGCTGACGCCAAACACCGCCGCCAGTGCGCTAAGTGTTTCCAGAGACGGCTGATCGCCATTTTCAATTCTCTGCACGGTTCTGACGCTCAGCGCCGCCATCTCCGCCAGTTGTTCCTGTGACCAGGCACGAGCCAGACGTAATGCTTTTACTTTGCTATCGCTCATATTCTTTCTCCCAATGAATCCGGCCTGTAGTGTCACCCACCCCCGCAGACAGCAACACGATCCGCACCTGACAGCGACCCGACAGCAGCCTGACACGGCCTGTCGCCAAGTATAACCCCAGTGAATACGTCTTCCGTGAACAACGACGCAATCCTCTGTATGATGACTGCCGCCTGGGGCAGAGTATCGTTTCGCCAGCCGCCAGGCCTAACAACAATAAAAGGAAAGGGATAGTGAGGAAATACTACTACGGTGCGCTGACACTCTTCTTTGCAGCGTTCAACTGCCAGGCAGAGCTAACCGAAGCACAGATGGATGCAGACTGCGCGAAAATCGCCGATTACGCCAAAAAAGGCGATCAGTATTACAAAGCGAAAGACTACCCCAAAGCGCGCGAGGCTTTCGAAGAACAGGCGGCATGGCTGGAGCAGTGCGAATTAGGCAAAGATAAACCGAACGATGTGTTGATAGCGACCGCCTACAATAACGTCGCGCTTACCTGGATCAGCCAGGGCGAATACCGTAAAGCGCAGGCGTGGCTATCCATTATGCCGGATGATGAAAAGTCGAAATATAACCTCTCGCGTATTCAGGACAAGCTGCAGGCACTGCCAAAACCGGCTTCCGCCGCAGGTGAATACTGGCAGTACGCCGGACGCAGCGAGTGGGAAGTACTCACGCTCAAACCGCAGGGTAAAGAGAGTTGGCAAGCCGACTGGTCCGGTCTTTATTTCGGCATTATGGGGCTATATTCCGGGCCAAATATGGGCGATTTCAGCGAAAAAGTGACGCTGAAAAACGGCAAAGGCGACATCGTTTTGCGTGATGAAGGCATTTCCCAATGCACCATTTCGTTAAGTCTGGCGGCGGATTTCAACAGGCTGGAGATGAAAACGGATGACGCAATGAATTGCGGTTTCGGCCATAACGTCAGCGCCGATGGCACCTACCTGCGCGTGAACTAACGCGCGGGTTTACTCCCCTGCCCCACGGCGCTACAATTCCCGCCCTAAATTTAGGGGAACTCCCCTACTGCCTCACTGCGGTGAGGCTGTCTGACCTGTCATCAGAATGAGAACATCATGTTTAAACCGGAACTCCTCTCCCCGGCGGGAACGCTGAAAAATATGCGTTACGCTTTCGCCTATGGCGCAGACGCGGTTTACGCGGGCCAACCGCGTTACTCGCTGCGCGTGCGCAATAACGAATTCAACCACGAAAACCTGCAAATCGGCATTAACGAAGCCCACGCGCTGGGTAAGCAGTTTTACGTGGTGGTGAACATTGCTCCGCACAACGCCAAGCTGAAAACGTTTATTCGCGACCTGAAACCGGTGGTGGATATGGGGCCGGACGCGCTGATTATGTCGGATCCCGGTTTAATTATGCTGGTGCGTGAAAACTTCCCGCAGATGCCGATTCACCTCTCCGTGCAGGCCAACGCCGTTAACTGGGCGACCGTGAAGTTCTGGCAGCAAATGGGGCTGAGCCGCGTGATCCTTTCCCGCGAATTGTCGCTGGAAGAGATTGCCGAAATCCGCGCCCAGGTGCCGGAAATGGAGATCGAAATCTTCGTGCACGGCGCGCTGTGCATGGCTTATTCCGGCCGCTGTCTGCTCTCGGGTTATATCAATAAACGCGACCCGAACCAGGGCACCTGTACCAACGCCTGCCGCTGGGAATATAACGTGCAGGAAGGCAAAGAAGACGCTATCGGTAATATCGTGCATGTGCATGAACCGATCCCGGTGCAGAACATTGAACCGACGCTCGGCATCGGCGCGCCGACCGATAAAGTCTTCATGATTGAAGAAGCCCAGCGTCCGGGCGAGTACATGACCGCCTTCGAAGACGAGCACGGCACTTACATCATGAACTCGAAAGATCTGCGGGCAATTGCGCATGTTGAACGGTTAACGCAGATGGGTGTGCATTCGCTGAAAATTGAAGGCCGCACTAAATCCTTCTACTACTGCGCACGTACCGCACAGGTTTATCGCAAAGCGATTGATGACGCCGCGGCGGGCAAGCCGTTCGACACCTCGCTGCTGGAGACGCTGGAAGGCCTGGCGCACCGGGGTTACACCGAAGGGTTTCTGCGCCGTCACACCCATGACGACTATCAGAACTATGAATACGGTTATTCCGTTTCCGAACGCCAGCAGTTTGTCGGTGAATTCACCGGTGAGCGCAAAGGCGACCTTGCGGCCGTAGCGGTGAAAAACAAGTTCTCCGTTGGCGACAGCCTGGAGTTGATGACGCCGCAGGGCAACGTCAACTTTACGCTGGAGCATATGGAAAACGCCAAAGGCGAAGCCATGCCGGTCGCACCGGGAGACGGTTATACTGTCTGGCTGCCGGTTCCGCAGGATATGGCGCTGGAATATGCGCTGTTAATGCGCAATTTCACCGGGCAGTCAACACGTAATCCTCACGCGAAGTGATTGAGCAGGGTTATTTTTTCGTCGCGAAAAATCTTAGAATCGGATCACATACCGCCCCGTTTAATACGGGTATTATCCTTCTCGCTGAAAAACATAACCCATAAATGCTAGCTGTACCAGGAACCACCTCCTTAGCCTGCGTAATCTCCCTTACGCAGGCTGATTTTTTTTCATCCTTTCTCTGCTTTTTCTCCCCACTTTTCTCTCCTGAGATACACTTTTCTCATCGAATTCAATCAGGATGAAAAGAATGAGCGCATTTCCCACAAGTTTGTTAATCCTCAACGGTAAAAGCGCCGGAGACGACTCCCTGCGCGAAGCGGTAACGCTATTGCGCGACGAAGGCATGGATATTCAGGTGCGCGTCACCTGGGAAAAAGGTGACGCGGTGCGCTATGTCGAGGAGGCGCAAAGGCTCGGGGTTGCCACGGTGATTGCTGGTGGCGGCGATGGCACCATTAACGAAGTGGCGACCGCGCTGGTGAACTGCAAAGGCGAGACAATTCCGGCGCTGGGCATTTTGCCGCTCGGCACGGCCAATGATTTCGCCACCAGCGCCGGCATCCCGGAAGGTCTGGATAAAGCCTTACAGCTGGCGATTGTCGGCAAAGCAGTGCCGATTGATATCGCCCGCGTAAACGATAAAACCTGCTTTATCAATATGGCGACCGGCGGTTTTGGTACGCGTATTACCAGCGAAACGCCGGAAAAACTCAAAGCCGCGCTCGGCGGCGTCTCCTATTTGATTCACGGCCTGATGCGCATGGATATGCTGAAAGCGGATCGCTGTGAAATAAGCGGCGAGGATTTTCACTGGCAGGGTGACGCACTGGTGATTGGCATAGGCAATGGCCGCCAGGCGGGCGGCGGACAGCAACTCTGCCCGCAGGCGCTGATCAATGACGGCTTATTACAGCTACGGATTTTCACTGGCGATGAACTGCTTCCGGCGCTGTTCACCACCCTGACACAGCCGGAAGATAACCCGCATATTGTCGACGGGAAATCGGCGTGGTTTGAAATTAATGCCCCACATGAAATGACATTTAATCTCGACGGCGAACCGCTGCGCGGCGAGCAGTTTCGCATTGAAGTGGTGCCGAATGCGCTGCAATGCCGGTTGCCGCCGGATTGCCCGTTATTGCGTTAATGCACCGCAACCTTACGCGGGGGCTGGAAACCAATAATCAGGCCCGGTGAGTACAAGCTCCACCGGCAATCGATGCGACATGCCGCATAGGTGGCATGCCGTATCAATTGTCAGATAACGGCTACTCTTTATCCGACCTATGAATAAGGTACCGCCATCAAGCACAACTCCATATTTAATACGCCGCCACCTCGCGCGCCATCTCGCGGCTATATTGCTGGCTGGCGTTAACCAGCATCCGCGTATAATCCGTTTGCGCCGCGCCGCTCACCAGCGCATCGACGGTTAATGTCTCGAGGATTTTACCGTGCTGCATCACCGCCACTTTCTGGCACAAATGGGCGATCACACCAAGATCGTGCGTCACCATCAGGTAAGTGAGTTGCGACTCCTGATGCAGCGCCGCCAGCAAGTTGAGGATTTCCGCCTGCACCGAGACATCCAGCGCCGAGGTCGGTTCATCGAGCAGCAATACGCGCGGTTCCAGAATCAGCGCCCGGGCGATGGCCACACGCTGACGCTGGCCGCCGGAAAGCTGATGCGGATAACGGTCACGAAAAGCGCGGTTTAACCCCACTTTATCCAGCAGCGTGTTGATGCGCCGATCGCGGTCGTTAATGCCGTGAATGTGCAGCGGCTCTTCCAGAATGTCGCCAATGGTGTGGCGCGGGTGCAACGAACCGTAAGGATCCTGAAACACCATCTGCACCAGCCGACAGCGCGCCGGGCTAAGGCGCTTTTCCAGTGGCTGGCCGTTGATTGCTAACTCGCCTTCCCAGTGGGTAAACAACCCGGCCAGGCACTTCAGCACCGTAGTCTTACCGGAGCCGGATTCCCCTACCAGCCCGTAAATCTCACCAGGCCGCACGCTCAAACTGACATCCTCCAGCACCTGATTGCGTTTTTCCCCTTCACCAAACGCGAGGTGCAGATTTTTCACGTTGATCATTCTGCTCTCCTTATTCGCCCAGCCAGCTGGCCTGGCGCTGCAACACCGGCAGCACCGGACGGCGGTTGTGGATTTCCGGCAGGGCGTGAATCAGCCCCTGCGTGTAGGGGTGCTGCGCGTTATCGAGATCTTTCGCGGCAATCGACTCCACCACCCGCCCGGCGTACATCACCAGTACGCGGTCACAGAAACTGCGCACCAGGTTGATGTCGTGACTGATAAAAATCAGCCCTAGCCCGCGCGATTTCACCAAGTCGTCCAGCAAACCCAGTACCTGCAAACGCACCGAAACATCCAGCGCCGAGGTAGGTTCATCGGCGATCACCAGTTCAGGCTCGGTGATCAGCATCATGGCAATCATGATGCGTTGTCCCTGCCCGCCGGAAATCTCATGCGGGTAGAGGTAATAAACGCGCTCCGGCTGGCGGATGCGCACCACATCGAGCATCTCCAGCACTTTTGCTTTCGCCTCGGCTTTCTTGCCTGGGTGGTGCGTCAACCAGGCTTCAGCAATCTGATCGCCCACGCAAACCACCGGGTTCAGCGAATATTTTGGGTCCTGCATAATCATCGAAATACGCTTGCCGCGCACCTGGCGCATCTGCGCTTCGCTGATATTCAGCAGATCAACGTCGGCAAACTGCATACAATCTGCCTGAATGCGCGCTTTTGCCGGGTGCAGACGCAGCAAGGCACGCCCGACGGTGGATTTCCCTGAGCCAGACTCACCGACAATCGCCAGTTTCTCCTGACCAAGACTGAAGGAGACGCCGCGCACCGCATGGGTCACCGCGCGCCCGTTGATAAAATCGACATGCAGGTTGCGCACATCGAGTAGCGGCGAATTATTCGCTGCGAGGATCGAGGATGTCACGTAAGCCGTCTCCCAGGAAATTAAAAGCCAGGCTGTTGATCAAGATCGCCAGCCCCGGAATGGTTACTACCCACCAGCACTCCATCATGTAGGTGCGCCCGCTTGAGATCATCGCGCCCCACTCCGGCTCCGGCGGCTGCGCGCCCAGGCCTAAAAAACCCAGCCCCGCCGCGGTCAGGATGATCCCCGCCATATTCATGGTGATGCGGATAATCACCGATGGCAGGCACAGCGGCACAATATGCCGCCACAGCACACGCACTGGCGACGCCCCCTGCAAGCGCACGGCGGAGATAAAATCGGCCTGGCGCAATGAGAGGGTTTCCGCGCGTGCCAGCCGCGCAATTGGCGGCCAGGCGGTGAGCGTAATGGCGATCACCACATGTTCAAGCCCCGGCCCAAGGGCCGCGACAAACGCCAACGCCAGCACCAGGCTTGGAAACGAGATAAAGATGTCGGTCACACGCATCAGCACCATGTCGACCTTGCCGCCAAAGTACCCGGCGCTGACGCCAAGCAGCAGTCCTAGTGGGCCAACGGTAACGGAAACCAGCAACACGATATAAAGCGTGATACGCGAGCCGTAAACCAGGCGGCTGAAGATATCGCGACCAAACTCATCGGTACCAAACCAGTGCGCGGCATTCGGCGCGCTCAGCGCATTTTCCAGATCCTGAACCAGCGGGTTATAAGGTGCGATAAGCGGCGCGAAAATCGCCACCACCAGCAGCAGCAAAATGATGCTGCCACCGATTGCCGTGAGCGGGTTGCGCGCCATTTTGCCGATAAAACCGGCCGCACGCCCAACGCCGCGTTTGATGCGCTGGCTGCGCTCGCGGCTTGCCGAAGAGATCGGCGAATCAAAAGAGACCGTCATGATTTCGTCCTCGGATCAAAGAGTTGGTAAAGCATGTCGGAGAGCAGATTGAGCATCACGAAAATCACGCCGACCAGCAGTACGCAGCCCATGACCGCATTCATATCTCCCAGTAATAAACTGCCGGTAAGGTAGGAACCAAAGCCCGGCCACGAAAAGACGGTTTCGATCAGCACCGCCCCTTCCAGTAGCGAACCGTAAGCCAGCGCCACCACCGTTAACAATTGCACGAGGATATTGCGAAAGGCGTGATTCCAGATGACCTGGCGTTCCGTCAGCCCTTTCACCCGCGCGGTGATAATGAACTCCTGCGACAGTTGCGCCAGCATAAAGCTGCGCGTCATACGACTGATATACGCCAGCGAGTGGAAACCGAGCAGCGAGGCGGGCAGCACCAGATGATTAAGCGCATTCCAGAACACCGCGCCGTTCCCTGCCAGTAACGCATCTACGGTGATAAGCCCGGTACGACGCGGCACTACGCCATCCAACCCCAGATCCAGCCGACCGGCACCACCGACCCAGCCAAGCCAGGCGTAGAACAGCAGCAGCCCCATCATGCCGACCCAGAAAATCGGTGTGGAGTAACCGGCAAGGCTGATAATGCGCACCACATAATCGGACACGCTGTTACGGCGTGCCGCTGCCAGCACACCCAGCGGAATACCCAGCCCGGCGCCAACGATGATCGCCATCGTCGCCAGCTCAAGCGTCGCCGGGAAGACGCGCGCAATATCGTCCAGCACTGGTTTGCCGGTCAGCAACGCGTTGCCGAGATTGCCGTGCAAAAGGTTGTTAAGGTAAATGCCGAACTGGGTCAGCAGCGACTTATCAAACCCCAGTTGCTGATAAACCTGCTGATAGGTGCTGTGATCCGCATCCGGGCCGACAATCGCCAGCACCGGATCGACAGGCATCACGCGGCCAATAAAGAAGGTCAGCAGCAACAGGCCAAACAGCGTCACCGCCACCTGAGTTAACCGTTTTGAAAGGCGTCTGGTGCGTGAGCCAGGCGCAAGCAGTAACGAACTCATCCTTTCTCTCCTCCGGTGGCGGGCACTTTGTACACATCGCGCAGGAATGTGGTGGCAGACGGGTGCGACTGGAAGTTTTTCACTTCATTACGCACCACCACCGAATCCACCATTTGCGAGAGTGGGATCAGCGCCGGGATCAGTTGGTCATAGCGCAGCTGAATTTGCTGATAATCCGCTTTCTGTTTTTCCGGGTCGCGCTCCAGCAGCGCGTTGTCGATCATCTCGTTGAGCGGTTTATCGTAGAAACTGGTGCGCCAGCCCTGGAAGTTGGTCAGCCGGGCTTCGTCGCTGTTATCCGGGTTATAGACCAGCGCGCGCAGGCTCGAGTGCGGATGCGGCTCCACACCGCTGCCGCCGCGCCCCACCAGCATCTCGAATTTACGCTCACGCATCGCGCCATAAATTTGGTTGCCGGTACCGGTGACGATTTTGGCGTTAATCCCGGCCTGCATCAGCGTTGACTGCACGGCAATGGCGATATTGAGAAACGGCTGGTCAGCCAGTACGCGCAGCGTGGTGTCAAAACCCTGCGGGTAACCCGCTTCCGCTAACAGTTTTTTCGCACGTGGAATGTCCAGCCGGTAGCCGGGATCGGGCAGCGTTGACGGCATACCCGCTTTGATCGGCCGCTGGTGCAGCACGCCATAGCCCGGCATCAGCGCTTTATTGATGCCCTGGTAATCAATCAGATACCGCACCGCTTCGCGCACTTTCGGATTGGCGAAATGCGGCTCTTTCATGCTCATCGCCACGTAATAAACCGTGCCCTTTTGCACCGCTTCAACCGTCACATTAGGGTCTTTACGCAGCGCGTTGATATCCGATACCGCCATGTTGTTGGCAATATCCAGATCGCCTTTCGCCAGCATCAGGCGCAGGGTTTGCGACTCCTGGAAATGGCGCAGCACCACGCGGCTTAGTTTGGGCTCCTCGCGCCAGTAATCCGGGTTGCGCTTCATGCGCAGCACATCTTTCGCCTGCCAGGTTTCCAGCATAAACGGCCCGGAACCCGCTTCGTTGGTGGTCAGCCAGCGGTTGCCCCAGTCGCCGTTCACTTCATGGCTTTGCACGGTTTTGCTGTCCAGCACGCCGAGATTGCCAAGCGCGCCCAGCGAGTAGATAACCAGTTGCGGATCGTTAGGCTTAGGAAGTCGGATTTGCACGGTGTTGTCGTCCGGTGCGCTCACCTGCTGGTCGATATTCTTTTTGCTAAAACCGTAGGATTTCCACACCGACGCCTGCGCCAGGTTCAAATGCAGCAGGCGGCGCATCGACCACACCACATCCTGCGCGGTCAGCGGATTGCCGGAGTGAAATGTGACGTTGTTGCGCAGGTGGAAGGTGAGCGTTTTGCCGTCCGGGCTGATATCCCAGGACTCTGCCAGCGCCGGTTTGACGTTGGTGAGTTCATTTGGATCGAGTTCAACCAGCGAATCGTAGAGATTGACCACAATGCCGACCACTTCGTTGCCGGTCATCGCCGCTGGATCGAGGGTCAGCAGGTTGTTCATGTTCATGCCGATGATGAGCTGATCGGGCGGCGTTTTCGCCAACGCTGCGCCGCTCCCCATCATCAGCGAGAGCGCGAGTAAACACGCTCCCGCGAGGGAAGTTTTTTTCATCTGTGCATACCGTTTGTAGAGTACGTTTTGCCGGAAATCGGCTTGTGTAGCCCGAAAGTCATCGCCTCCGGGCATTTATTGTTATTTGTCAGTCGTGGCTGACGGTATTGGCTTCGATATACGCAAAATTGATGTCTTCGCCGAGCCCCGGTCGCTGCGGCAGATGAACAAAACCCTCTTCATCCATCGGGTCGACGATGCTGTTTAAGTACGCTGCCGGTTGGTCATAATCGAGGAACGGGTGCAGCAAACCGCGCTCGTACCAGCGGCAGTTGCGGATTGCGCCAATCACTGCCAGGCTCGCCGCGCCGTTGCCGTGCACTTCACAATCCATGCCGAACGATTCCGCCAGGTTCGCTACTTTCAGCGTCGGCGAAATGCCGCCCACGCCGTTGGCTCCGGCACGCAGAATGTCGCAGGCACCCGCTTTTACCCAGTCGGCGCGGCTGTGGTGTTTCCCGCCGAGGCTTTCCGGCCCGATCACCGGAATCGACAGATTTTCCGCAAGCCACGCGTAAGAGGACATGCTCTCTTCTTCCATCGGTTCTTCGAACCAGGCGAAGTTGAGTTTTTCCAGCTCTTTGCCGATATAGAGCGCCTCGGTGCGGCTGTACCAGTGGTAGCCGTCAATCATCAGGTCGATATCGGGACCGACCGCCTCACGCACCGCCGCACAGGCTTTGACGTCCATTTTTGGATTCGGCGCGAATTTCACCGGCGGCATCCAGGTGTGTAACTTGATGGCTTTGTAGCCGCGCGCCACCAGTTTTTCCGCGAAAGCGGCGTATTCTTCCGGCGTCGAAAGCCCGCCCTCCAGTTCGTCACCGCACATGGTGCTGCCGTAAGCGGGCACTTTGTCGCGGTAGCCGCCAAGCAGCTTGTACACCGGCATATTGAGTTTGCGGCCAATCAGATCCCACAGCGCCTGTTCAACAAACGACAATGCGCGCTCGGTTAACTGATGTGCGCTGCCGCGCTGCCAGTGCACCAGATCCTGCCAGATTCGCTCGCGGTTAAACGGATCCTGCCCGACCATCACTTTGCGGAAAAAAGCGTTGAGCACAAACGGGCGCACCACTTCCGGCGGCGCGAAGGCGTAGCCTTTGCTGCCATCGTCTGCGGTGATCGTCAGCATCGCCATTTTGGCCTGCGTTTCCGGCCCCGGGTGCGAGTGCCCTGCGCTGTCGGAAACGCGGCGCGTGGGATGCTGAAAGACGGTGACATTGACAGATTCAATTTTCATTACAGATCCTTGGTATTTTTGAAAAGCCGTTTCACAAGAAAATATATGCACAAAAATACACCGCATCCTCGGACAATTTCCGCTAAGCGGCCGCCATTTTTTGGGCATGCGCACGACGGTGCGTGACGTTTTTCACAAAAGGTTACGGAAATGTGATGAGGATCGGGAAGGGAATTGAGCAGAAATGAAATGCCGTTTTTAGTTTACCCTCCCCGCCGGGGAGGGTAATGGCGCATCAGGCAATGGTCACTTTCTCGTCAAGATAGACATCCTGCACGGCGTTAATCAGCTTCACGCCGTCGGCCATGGTTTTCTTAAACGCTTTACGGCCAAGGATCAGTCCCATGCCGCCCGCGCGTTTGTTGATAACCGCCGTACGAACGGCGTCGCCGAGATCGGTATCACCGCCCGCCGCGCCGCCGGAGTTAATCAGCCCGGCACGGCCCATGTAGCAGTTCGCCAGCTGGTAACGCACCAGGTCAATCGGGTTGTCGCTGGTCAGCTTGCTGTAAACGCGCTCGTCGGTGTAACCGAAATTCACCGCTTTGTAGCCGCCGTTATTTTCCGCCATTTTCTGCTTCACAATATCCGCGCCAATGGTGGCGGCAATGTGGTTCGCCTGGCCGGTTAAATCGGCGGAAACATGATAATCAACGCCATCTTTCTTGAACGCCGAATTACGCAGGTACGCCCACAAGACGGTGACCATGCCAAGTTCATGCGCGCGTTCAAAGGCGGCGGATATCTCCTCAATCTGGCGGCGAGACTCCTGCGAGCCGAAGTAAATTGTCGCCCCGACGGCGACCGCGCCCATATTGAACGCCTGCTCGACGCTGGCATACAGCGTCTGGTCATATTCGGTGGGGTAGCTGAGCGTTTCGTTGTGGTTCAGTTTGACAAGGAAGGGAATGCGGTGCGCGTAACGGCGCGAAACCGACGCCAGCACGCCGTAAGTGGATGCCACGCAGTTACAACCCGCTTCAATCGCCAGCTCGACAATGTTCTTCGGATCGAAGTAAAGCGGGTTGGCGGCAAACGACGCGCCCGCCGAGTGCTCGATGCCCTGGTCGACCGGCAAAATAGACAGATAGCCCGTGCCCGCCAGCCGCCCGTGGTTATACAGCGTCTGCATATTTCGCAGCACCGCTGGCGGGCGGTTGTTGTCGACCATCACGCGATCCACATAATCGTGTCCTGGCAAATAAAGCTGGTCAGCGGGGATGGTCATACAACGGTGTTGCAGAAGGCTGTCGGCGTCTTTGCCAAGTAACTGCACAATATCAGTCATAGCTATGCTCCCGTAAGCTTCGCGCAAAGCGAATTGGATTATCCTTACCTGCCTGACGGCAGGCAGAGATAAGCCTGGTTCTCTCTCGTCAGATTTTCCACCATTGCAACTTTTTTCAGCATAATCTGCTGGCACGTTTCGTATACCGGTTTACCACCACTGGTGAAAGTGATGTACCGGGCCAATGCCGTGCCCCACTTCCAGCGTATCCGCCTGCGCCAGCGCCGCCGTTAACCACTGTTTTGCTTCCACCACGGTGGATGCCCAGTCGTTATGGCGCGGGCGCAGCGCCGCCAGCGCGGCGGAGAGCGTGCAGCCCGTGCCGTGGGTATTTTTCGTTTTCACGCGCGGGGTGGTAAAGCGCAGCGCCCCGTCGCGGGTAAATAGCCAGTCCGGGCTTTCAGCGTCATCCAGATGGCCGCCTTTCATCAACACCGCTTCGCAGCCGAGCGCCAGCAGCGCTTCGCCCTGCGCATGCATCTCCTGTTCGCTGCGGGCATGTGGCTCATCAAGCAGCGCGGCGGCTTCCGGCAAATTAGGCGTAATAAGTGAAACCTGTGGCAGCAAATGCTGACGCAGCGCAGCGACCGCTGAGGGCGATAACAGCGGGTCGCCACTTTTGGCGAGCATCACCGTATCCAGCACCACATTGCGTACCTGGTAGCGACGCAGTCGCTCCGCGACCGCTTCAACAATGTCCGTTTCCGCCAGCATGCCGATTTTGGTGGTGTCGATACGCACGTCGCTGAGCACGGAATCAAGCTGCGCGGCGACAAAGTCGGGTTCAATGCGATACACCGACTGCACGCCACGGGTGTTTTGCGCCACCAGCGCGGTGATCACCGAACAACCGTATGCGCCCAGCGCCGAAAAGGTTTTCAGATCCGCCTGAATACCCGCCCCACCGCTGGGGTCGGTACCAGCAATGGTTAACGCGTTGATGCGTTTCATGCATTGCCTCCCAGCGCGTACAGCGCATCCAGAAAGGCGGGAACAAAACTGCCCGGTCCGGTGCTTTTCGCGCAGGCCAGGCTACCGGCTTGTGCCATAAACGCGCAGGCCGCGGCGACATTCTCCAGCTTATCGCCCGGCAGCGCGCAACTGGCAGCCACCACCGCCGAGAGTGCGCAGCCGGTGCCAACCACGCGTGTCATCAGCACATCACCGCCGGTGACCAACAGCACGCGCGGGCCATCAGTGATGTAATCCACTTCGCCGCTTACCGCGACAATCGCCCCGCTTTGCCGCGCCAGCGCCTGCGCCGCAGGCAGTGCCGCGCTGGCGGTGTCGGTGGTATCCACGCCGCGCCCGCCTGCGCTCATACCGGCCAGCGCGAGGATTTCCGAAGCATTCCCCCGGATCGCCGCCGGGCGCAGCGCCAGCAGTTGCTGGCAGAATTCCGTGCGTAGCGTGAGCGCACCAACGGCGACGGGATCAAGTGTCCAGGGTTTATGTGCGGCATTCGCGCTCTCCACCGCCAGACGCATAGCTGTGGCGCGATCGCGCGTCAAAGTGCCCACATTGATGAGCAGCGCATCGGCGATAGCGCTGAACTGCGGCGCTTCTTCGCTATCAATCACCATCGCGGGTGATGCGCCAAGCGCCAGCAGCACGTTAGCGGTAAAGGTTTGTACGACGTCATTGGTCATACAGTGCACCAGGGGAGAACGGCGGCGGAATTGCTGTAACGCATGTGCGAGTTGCACACGATCAAGCAGGTCAGGTTGCATGGTTTCGCTCCTGCCCGGCGTGAAGAAGGGATGCCGGGCAGGCATCTGACTTCCCTACGCTGGCATTATCCAGATCAGGTGGTACGGGTATTTCTCAGCCTTCACAAAGAAGGGCACCCCGAGTCATTTAAAACAAATTCAACTACTTGCGATTAACGTCCCGTTAATCCCTGTTCAGGATCATGCCAGCGGGAAGCCAAAGACACAACCCTTAAAAATGCACTGTGTCCCAACTTGGGTCCCAAGTTGTGGCTCACAACGGTAAACTTCAAATACAAAAAAGGCCGGGTTTCCCCAGCCTCAAGAGCACCATTGAAGGCGATTTCACAACCCTACTTACCTAGGTATGCTCTTACTTTAGCGGTGCCATTACCGACAGCCTTGACAGCAGCCCTGAGCTGAGATTCAGTAACACCCAATGCTTGGGTCCAATACTTCACTTCCCAAGATTCACTCAAATTGATGAAATTTTTATCTTCCGGCTGCCGACGCTGTAAGTTATCTACCATTTGATATGTCCTGAGTATCACAGGCTTATGCCTGCAAAATGGTTATATTGCTTTGCATAGCCACTGTAAATGTTCAAGTTTCACACAATTGATACTGATCATAGAACCAGTAGAAAACATTTATCGAACTTGCTTAATCTGCCGTTTCGCTACTACTATAACCACTATATATTGTGGTTTTCATGATAGATATACAATATATCCCATCACTCATACTGTGAATAGGTGTTCCAATGGCAAAGAATGATAAACAATCTTCTAATGATGTAGCTCATCTGGCAGCAGAGATCCTTAACGACCCAAACGCCTCTGCAATTCAGAAAAGTTTAGCTGGATCTGTATTGTCCCAGACGGGCACTAAAAACCAGACTGGCGCTGATATGGAAGCAAAAGCATCCGCAGCATTGAAGAATCCGCGCTCCAGCGATACGACAAAAACGTTAGCTGGTTCGGTTGTTTCTCAATCAAATAAAAAGCGTTAAAAAAAGCCGGGATTGACCCGGCTCTTATCCCTCCCCAAATTGTGGGGTCATGATCAAAGAGTGCCCTTCTGTGCTCTTCTGGAAATATATCTCCACAGTTTTGGGACAGTTGCCAGGCATGGTAACCAGACCTCCAAATGAGAATGTTTATTATTAGCAAATATCCAAAGGGCGACCCGAAGAGACTCTCTGTACGCGCCGCTGTGGCTACTTCTCCCCTCTCCCTATAGAATCACATTACCTACCACATGCATCGCCTCAGAGGCGTTAGAAGCCGCTTATATTGAGCATTGTAAAAACGATAATGGAGAAAGGCCTAACTTGGTCACTATTTGGACAGACATTTAACATAATGGTCCTTATGCGTATATTTTTAACATCCACGCAACAGGTTAGACCTGAACTCTTTTAGGTAGTACGCCTCCCCGGCGCTGTGTATGCTTCATAACTGTATATCTTCCCCTCCCTCCGGGCCACATTCTACATAGTAAACTGTAAATCTGATCCGCCTGTGAGTAACGTCACTCTCCTGTGGATAACTCCCACGCACTAACCCCAAAAACCACCCTTTCGAGGTTTCCGCCTCTTTAGGCCCTTTCTTGCGGCAAAAATACAAAAAGGGTTTAGGGTGGTGGCTACCGCCCGGCGAAGATGGGAATCAATCTCAAATGATAATTTGTATCATTTGATACAGGAATTTTCTCCCAAGAAAAAATTTTATGGCGGAGCCAGTAAAATGTTACACACCACGACTTTGTAATTATAATTTAATCACAAATAAATCAAATACATAAAGATACTGAGGGAGTCCCATCTATGCACGATTGTTTAGTTTGCAACCTCAATTACCCCGGTTTCTTTGGCACATACCGCGCATTTAAAACGATTTGTTAGAGGGTATTTACAGGCAATAAAAAGGCTCCCACCAGGGGAGCCTTTCTTGTATGGGCCTTAGTTCTGGCCCCCTTGCATCAGCATATTGAATGCAAATTGTTGATTATTCTCCACCTCAGATTTAACGAGATCTTTAATTTTACCCTCCCGAACTTGGACGTTCACGTTAACATTCAAAGGTTGCTGGAGCCACGCTGGTGGCGTCATTAGCGGATTGCCTACCGTATCAACTTTAAGTTGTGGAGGCGTAATCGTTGGTGTAGGCGGAACATAACCCGGATTGGAGTAAGAACTTACCCAGCCATCGGTTTTGTCCGCTGGTTTGGCAAAGTCTGGGTTGGTTGGGAGGTCTGGGCTATGGATGAAATCCCACATTTTACCCAGCGGGCTATCTTTCTTCAGATTGCCTCCGGCTGTGGTGTCCTGCCCATACATGGCGTCGTTAGCGTCCATGACTTTATCCCAGGCATAATCCCCACCTACCGAACCGATCGCAGTGGCCCAGCCCACTGCACCGCCCCCCAGTGCTGCAAACTTGCCAAACTTGCCGACTTTTGGCCCACGGCCTGTTTTGGTCGGTTTATCTTTGCCCTTGCCGTCCGGCCCTTCCCCACCAGATCCGCCAGTCGTAGCAGCTTCAATGCCACCAATAGCGGCGATCCCTTTCATGACCCCCAACAGCTTTGTAAGCGGGTTGAGCATGGTCAACAACCATTTAAAGGCCCCGCCCAACTTCCAGATAGAGCCAGCGAACAGAGCCACCCCTGCGGCGTAAGCTGCCATTTCACCAAAGGCTTTAAGCTGCTCACCAGAGATACCCATCTTGCTGGCGTAAAACTCAATGATCCGGGCAACCAAAACAACGGTATCGTGAAGCTCTAAGAATGCATCAGTTGCACCCTCTACAATCTGCCCCGCGATATGTCCGAAGAATTCCAGCGTATCACCGGATCCATCGATAGCGGCAGAAATAGAGTTAAACATGGTGGTCAATGAGTTACCGAAACCCGAAGTGAAGAATATGTTCATTGCATTCTGGACCGAGGTCTGTAGACGCTGCCACGCTGCACGTGGACTGACCCCGCCCCGGTAGACGATCCTGCCCTATAGTTTGAGCATAGGAGGAGCGTATGGGCACACCACGATTTACACCTGAATTTAAGGAAGAAGCCGTCCGTCAGATAACGGAACGCGGTTATTCCGTCGCCGAAGTTTCTGACCGGCTGGGCGTTTCAGCACACAGTCTCTATAAGTGGTTACGGGCTATTAAACCCGATAACAGCGAGCAGCATGCCCGTGATTTACTGGAAGCGAAAAGCGAGATCCTGAAGCTCAGGGCCCAACTGAAGCGCACTGAGGAAGAACGGGACATACTGAAAAAGGCCGCGCGGTACTTTGCAAGGGAGCCCGACTGAAGTACCGCTTTATCAATGAGCACCGCACTGTATGGGGTGTCATGACGATGTGTCGGGTGTTGTGCGTTGCCCGGGCCGGGTTTTATGCGTGGCTGCATAACCCGGTCTCCGCGCGGGATAAAGATAACCAGCGTCTGCTGACGCTTATCCGTGACTCCTATTCACTGAGCGGAGGCGTATACGGTTACCGCCGGGTTCATGGCGACCTGAACGAAATCGGGGAAATCTGCGGTAAAAATCGGGTGGGCCGTATTATGCAACTGAACCGGATTAAAGCCGTGCGCGGCTATAAAGCTCCGCGTCGTATCGCCGGCAGACCTTCAGTGGTTGCGCCTAATCGTGTGCAGCGGCAGTTTACCGTTGTCCGGGCCAATCAGGTCTGGGTAACCGACATTACCTATATCCGCACCTGGCAGGGCTGGTTATATCTGGCGGTGGTTATCGATCTCTTCGCCCGTAACGTGGTGGGCTGGTCGATGAAACCCACTCTCTCACGCGAACTGGCGCTGGATGCGCTCATGATGGCCGTGTGGCGACGAAAACCGGACGGCGAGGTTATCGTACACAGCGATCAGGGCAGCCAGTACGGCAGCGACGACTGGCAGCGCTTCTGCCGGGCCAATAACCTGGCCCCGAGCATGAGCCGGCGTGGCAACTGCTGGGATAATGCGGTAGCGGAGTCGTTCTTCAGTTCGCTGAAAAAAGAACGGATCAGAAAGCGCATCTATAAAACCCGGGATCTGGCCCGGGCCGATATCTTCGATTACATTGAAGTGTTCTACAACCGGGCCCGGCGCCACAGCCATCTCGGCGGCGTCAGTCCGGAGGCCTTTGAACAGGCCTCGTCGTGAGGACAGGAAATGTCTACTGTTGTGGGGTCAGTCCAGTCTACCTTTAGCCAAATCTGAAAAAGATTCTGAACTTAGAGAGAAGCTGGCCGCTTTTATAGAGAAGGCCTCAGCCAATCGTCTCAGGAAAACATGGGCTACAGCTAAAGATTTACCAGGGTTGGTCGCCTTAAGCATGAGTAAAACGATCAAAACTTATCCAGCAATCGGATGGGTGAGAGCCAATCGAACGTCTTCTGAAACTGATTTACGTGCTATCGTTGATTTACAAAAACAGAATGAATGGTTAAAAAGCGAACTTGCAAAGGCCACAAATAATCTAGACCAAACTCTTGAACTTGATCTTGCTGAGTTTGATGATGATTTCAAATTTACCTGTGAGTCCACTTTTTCTCGAAGTGGGTATGATTCAGGAGGCACAAAACACTGGCCTGTGAGCATGAAATGGAAGGATATTTTTCATTCAATATCTCCCTATCTCACACAATATTATTCTGAATCAAGCGTATCATCCACAATTGCCAAAAGCGCTCAAAAGGTTGCAGGCAAAGGAGGGACATCAGCAAAAGTGTTTTCTCAAGACCTAAAAACTATAGGTGTGCAACTTAGGGCGTATGGCTTGATAAAAATTGAATATTTAAAAACCATCAATGGGAGCATGAACAATTTCTGGTCATTAACAGAAGCAGGCCAGATTGAAATGCTGAAAACCAGAACGATAAAAAAGCAAAGCCAAGCTACTAGTGAATAGATAACATTGATTTCGCCCCGTGATGGGGCGAATGATGCTCAAAAAGTCACTAAGAGAAATTTTCCTCGTACTTTTTTTATCAAAAAATAGGCTATTCCCAATCCAACCCATCAATCACATAACAAACTGTGGATAATGGAAACGTATGAAGGTATCGCCGAGTTATCCCTGAACCGCTTTTCTCATGCCCCACCACCTGTTGCAAGTGCGCCAAGTTACCAACCCAGCCAGCTAAACAGGTTGAAATCATGGTATGCCGGAAACTGTGAACTAGCCGCCGCTGCCCATAATCGTCAAGGTACGGAATACCAAGCTGATCACGGACATCAGCCAAGACCTTGCCGATTTTTGGCATGTTCTTACCTGACACAGGCGAGAAAATCTTCTCTTTCCATTGTCGGTTTACAAAATCGAGGAACCCCCACTCGATCAGTTTGGGGTGGATCGCAACCTGCCTTGTAGCGTTCTCGGTTTTCCCCTGTCCTCCTTCTGCGATCAGGAGATAGTACCTCTGGCTGTCTTCATCAAATTTGATGTGTGATTTCTCTAGCTTGGCGATCTCCCCTCTTCTGGCTCCAGTGTATGCCAACAACAAGGTGATCCACTTCTGCCACCCGTCAGGCTGCTTGAGCGCCCACCCCACAAACTTTCTCATTTCTGCTGCGCTATATGCACCAAATCTAGCTTTCGAGGGTGCGGCGACTACTCCATCAGTCGGAGACTTCTCCAGAATATCTTTATTGTCAGTCAGGAAGGTTTTGAAGAGCGATTTGTAAATTTTCAAATGCTTGTGGATAGACTCAGCGCCAACCAAATCCTCAGGCGGCACATCATCACACTCGATCAATTGCTGAACGGTCATCGAGCGGTAGGGCTGAACAATACGCTTAGGCAAGTTTTCAACAACTTCCATCACCTGCTTGATATCTTGTTTTGTGATGGTCGTTACATCGGTTGATGCGCCAAGGACAATGAACAGGACTTCCATAAAGCGCTCATTGGCCTGTGAAATTGCCTTCGTCCAGTTCTGAGCCTTCTCCTTTTTGTACATACTCCACGCGCCAGCCAGTGTTAACACACCCTTTGACTGTGCTTCAGTTTGTTCTTCCTCATCTTCTGAAGGTGTAACAGTCTCCCGGTATTCCTGAGCAACCATCGGCTGAATATTGCTCTGCTCATTATTGAGGAATTGTTGAACCAGCCAGTGTTCACTCTGTTGCTTTAAGCGGTTGCTGAAATCTGAAAGACGTTGACCAAACTGATCCGGGTGAATGGTTCCACGTTTGACTAAGGGAATGGCTGGAGATGCAAATGACATCAAGAGTTGCGCGTGGCTGTGGCTATCTGTATCCAGCGACTTGCGAAAATATTTATTACCGGGCATACGGAAACGAACGTAATAAATCCCGTTGCGTGTGATGGTGTGACGTATGGTTCTGTGGCCCATTCTGAAAGCCTCATTGAGTAATGAACTATCAAAACAGGACGTTAAAGCTAGAAATTTCTTTTGATTTTCAATGGATAACAGCCAGACTACGCTGGCATTATCCAGATCAGGTGGTACGGGTATTTCTCAGCCTTCACAAAGAAGGGCACCCCGAGTCATTTAAAAATCAATACGTTGCGGTTAACCGTTTAGTCACCGCCACTCAGGATAATGCGCGCGCCGGGTGTTGTAAACCGGCCTTCCGGCAAAAGCGCCGCGCGCGGTCCCCCTGCAAAGTAAGGCGGACGGGCAACTATTTGAATTCATAACGAACACCCAACGTCGCTTGCGTACTGCTGTAGCTTTTGCCACCGAATTGGTGGCCGACATTGCCCCACAGACTCAGTTGCGGGTTCAACCTGCCGGAAATGCCGATTTTCACTTCGCCGACATTCTCCGCGCCCGCCTGGCTGATGGTTTCACCATCCATACGCGTGGCGAAACGCTGTGTGTTGTGGATCCAGTTGGCTTCGATAAACGGCTGTAACG
This sequence comes from Kosakonia sacchari SP1, assembly GCF_000300455.3. Classification (NCBI taxonomy): domain Bacteria; kingdom Pseudomonadati; phylum Pseudomonadota; class Gammaproteobacteria; order Enterobacterales; family Enterobacteriaceae; genus Kosakonia; species Kosakonia sacchari. The sequence goes on along the minus strand of NZ_CP007215.2, from coordinate 1,696,547 downwards.
TGCGCCCGTGTTGATTATTCTCATTGCCGTAGCTGTTCAACCAACTGCGGATCCCGAGCCGCGTTTGTAGCGCGTTACTCCCGTGGCCGCTGACGCGCGTGCCGTTTGCTTCGCGGTGATCTTCGGCTTTTACCCCCATCCAGATAGCCTGCGCCTGCGGCTGGATGTGCCAGATTGTCCGCGAACCGTTGCTGGCGGAAAACTCCGCGGCTTTCCAGTTCCAGGCGGTTTCAACGGAGGCACTGACACCTTTGGCGTGATACGTCTCGGCAGAGAGTTCCTCACCGCTGACTGAATTCGTGAACCAGCTGTATTGCACCCAAGTGCCGACATACAGCCCGGTTTTATCCACATCATCGGCGTACCATGCGCCGTATGCGCCTGCCGTGTAGCCGTTTACCCGACCGTCAGCATCGTAACCGCTGATGTCCGAGTGCGTGTTGCTGCGGTTGTTTCCGTACCCGGCCATGACGCCCGCGCGCCCGCGCCCCTGGCGGTCGTCGCGCCAGTGCACCAGGTCGCCGCCCAGCATCACTACGTACTGAGTCGACGCGGTTTTCAATTGTCCGCTGCCGTCGCGCGAGCGATTACGCGTTCCCGCCTGATGCATCCACATGCCGCTTTCTGCGGTATCGTCCTGCGGTGCGTTATCGGCCTGGTTTTCGCCAGCGCTCTCCTGCAAACGGAAGGCAAACATGCGGTTGGCTGCCGCCAGATTTTCCGTATAGCTTCCCCCTTCCGGGCGGTTAACCGGCGTTGTGGATTGCGGTGGTTCCGGTTGGGATGGCGTCGGGTCAGGATCAGGCTGCTCAGACGGCGGCTGCCCGGGTTCAGTCGGCGGCTGCTCCGGCTCGCCCGGGGGATCTTCCGGGTCGGTCGGCGGGTCTTCCGGGTCAGGCGGAACGTCTTCTGGCATCTGATTGCTTAAATACCAGTGCGCATGATCCTGCCCGTTGCCGCGCGTCAGCATATATTCATACGCGCCCGCGACAATTCGCCCCTGCTGAGTGAATCGCCCGGCGGAGTGACCGTTTACCTGGATGAGCCGAATCCCATTTAACGTAGGTAATCCAGTGCCGCCAACATTGTTAACGCTGACCTTCGTCGTACCGCTGGTATCGCCTTCCACGCGCAGCGTTTCCGTTGCGGCGCTGTCATCCGCCAGAACGGTGTTGAAATTAATCACACCGTTGCTGCCCTGGTAATCGCCTTTCACTACCAGTTGATTACCCGGCGCTTTGCCGCTTGTTGCCGCACCTATCTGAACCGTGCCGCTGTTATTCAGGTTGCCGTTAATGGTAAGCACATCACCGACCGCGCGTGCAGCCTGGTTCGTCGTTCCGCTCCCGATAGACAGGGTACCGGCGTTAGTCACATCGCCTGCTACCGCGCCGTTGCCGATAAGTGCAGCGTCCTGATAGATATTGACGTGCGATGACTCCAGCGTGAACGGCTCTTCGGGAGAACCGAACTGCAAGCCCCCGGTTCTGATATTGGTCTCTCCTGTGTAGAGCGCGGCAGCCTGCGAGAGCGTGATGAGGCCAAAACCGCCTTTTTCCAGCCCCCCGGAGCCAGTCACGCTGTTTTGCACGGTCCAGTCACTGCCAGTCACTAGCCGAAGCGTTCCGTCATTGATTATCGATGCGAAAGTCAGTTGGTCGCCCGTATTAACCGTAAGCTGGCTGCCATCATGAATCTCAACCGTACCGCCAAAATGGGAGTTGTCAGCGGTAAACTGGATATTACTGTCGTTCAGAACAACAATTCCGTTATTGGAGAGCGGGTTTTCAAACCGACCGGAGGTGCTGTTAAATTTGAGAAAACCGCTGGTGTCGATGCCCGCCGTCCCCAGCCCCTGCGTGTTATCGAGGGTAACTGATGCCCCCGAGTCTATGGTGATATCCGCACTGAGCGCGGTATTGTCACCGTGGATAGTCATCTGTCCACTGGTGAAATTCAACGCACCGCTGCCGGTGAGCGCACCAGCGATATCGCCGCCTTTGGTCACCGTCAGAGTGCCGCCGGCAAGATCAATCCGCGATCCCTGCTCGCTCTCCACCGCGCCCAGCGTTTGCTGATAGCCATGAATGTCCAGCACTGTTGCAGAGGCCATGTCGACCAACGAGGTGTTGCCCAGGGTGTGATCGTTAGCTAACTGCAACTCACCTGCCACAATCCGCGTCGTGCCGGTATAGTTGTTATCCCGATTGGAGAGTGAAACTGCGGTGTCGGTATTAATTTGTAAATCACCACTTCCGCTGACTTTCGCGCTCAGATCGGCGGCGTTACCGCTGTTGCCTTCGGCGTTCAATGTCAGGGCGTCATTGCCTTGCCCCAGCAGTTCAAGTTCCGTCAGCCCGTAATTAATGTACATACCATCCGCGCTGTTACCGCTGGTAAGACGATAGTCGTAGTGCCCTTTCGCCACGGTCTGACCATTTTGCGTAACGTCGTGCTCCGTTTCTGCGGAAACCGCCAGGCCATTTTCATCGACGAGCAGCAAATTACCACCAGCGCCGGTTACGGCTTGCTGGCTTTCCACCAACTGACGTACAACGTCTGCCTCGTCCTGTTGCATGAGCGGGTTACTGGTATCAGGCGGCGCATGTTGCAAGCTGCTGCTGTTGCTGATCTGAATGGTGCCCCGCCCGGACACATCCACATTTCCCGGCGCCTCAACCAAAGGCAGAGAGCCGACATCGCCAAATACCATGGTGCCGCCGTTGAAAGCCAGGCCGCCAATCGACTGGGTGCCTGTGCCAACGGTGGTGTTGCCGTTTTCAACATGCAGTATGGCCTGGGTGAGCGCGGCGGTATTGACCCCACCCAGCAGAAAATCATTATTCCTGAGATAGACATCGCCGGAAAAATCACGCCCGACATTAGCGGTAAAATTAAATGAGTTATGGTTATTATCGGCGATAAAGTCGCCCGTACCGGTCAGGTGATTATTAAATTCGAAAGCAGCGTCGGTTTGCGCAGTAAATTCCCCGTTCGCAGCAATATTCATCGTCCCCGAACCAAAGGCATTGTCACTGAATAATAAATCCCTGCTGGCTGCTGCTTTTCCGGTGATATTCCACGTTCCGGCATACGTGTTTTTATTAATAAAAATGATCACATCGCCTGACACCGTCGTCATGCCCGTGCCGATCATTTTATTAGTGAAGGCATAGTGATCCATCCCGGCAATTTCCAGACCCTTCGTCGCGTCATTAGCATCAGTATTAATTGTTATCGTATTTGATCCCAGCGCTTTCGTATGGTTAATCGTGACCAAACCGCCGCTAATTAGCGTATCACCGCTATAATCAGACTCCAGACCCAGCGTAGTATGGCCAGACTGATATTCGACACTGCCCTCACCCAATATTTGCATATTAAAAACATAGCCATCATCATTCGATTGCGTTGAGTATGAGTTATTAAAGATAACTTTATTATCGCCCATCCCACTCATAACAATGCGACTTGCATCAATATGATTTCTCTCATTAGTTAACACATTACCAATGTAAAGGGTGTTATTTGCGCCAGATACACTGTTAAGTGCAATGTTATTTTCCACATCCACCCAGGCGTTATTACCGAGTACCGTTTTCATGTTATTCCCGGCAACCGAGGCATTGAGATTGATATTCCCATCAATAACCACGTGGTGTGCGGAAGAACCGCCATGTATTTGCAACGCCGTATCGCCAGCATGCATGCCATTAAGGTTCATGTCGCCTTTAACATGCACGTCCGCATTGCGAATTAGCGCATTATTCGCAGTCGCATTGATATCATAAAGGGTTCTCTCATTAGAGAGTGTAAAATCACCGCCAACATTGACGATTGCGCCATCGGCAATATGCACCCCCATGACACTGTCTGCGAGATTGGCGGTGAGATTATCGCCCACATTGAGAATCGCGGAACCGCTGACCGATAACCCGCCACTCGCCGCGCCACCACTGGGCAGAATTGACATATCATGCGCCACCGTGGTCGTGCCGCCGGTCTGGAGGTACTGGCTTGTTTCAGACTGCAGGTTGATGCTGTTCGCCACGATTACCGACTGCGCATCATCAATATTAATAGACGTTGACGTGCCAGCACCGGTGCTGGTTACAAGGTTGCCAAACGAGAGTGTGCCGCCATAACCGTTTGTCAATGCGGGGGCATCACCGATTTGCGCCCCGCCGAACTGAATGTGCGACTGCCCCTTCAAAAGCAGATCGCCCGCGCCATTAAGCGAACCGCCATGTAACCATAAATAAGCACTGTCCATCTCTACTGCATACGGACCTGAGCCATTAGTAATATTGACGGTACCGGCTCCAGCGGTAATTTCCAGGACACTATTCGGATCGAACTTAAGGCCATCGGTAATATCGTTAACCGGCTTATCGTAAAGCGTATTTTGCGTAATATTTACGGCCATAACACCCGGAATGCCCGTAAAAAACAACAACACTGGAAAGGTAAGTCTTACTGCGCAGGAAAGGCGCGTAAGCGTGGTTTTCATATTCGGCACGCTATTTAAACCGGATGAGGGGTAGCGCGTCATATCCAGTTTAGAGGGTGCAGCGAATTGCCGTCCTAACTTCCCTGAATTAGGTTTAACAATCCTTTCCATAGAGAACTCCCTTATATTTAAAATAAGCGTTCCTGTAATTTATTTCGGTAAAATACGGGCAACACCCACACCTAATGCAGACGCACCACTACACCAACTGAACAATTCGTGACAACCACGGAAGATAAATTAATGGAACAGATAAAACAAAACGCTATTACACAGAAAATAACGCACCGAACTTAAAATATTAAATATATCCAGCTTACTGTTACCGCTAAGATCACAAGGTATTTTTCGATTAAGTAAACGCTTAATTACATTTACCCGAAAACGTCGGCGTTAACCCTCGTGCACAAGTTATCTTAACAGCAAACTGCTGGACAGTTACCAGGCAAGACCATTTTTTACTCGTCGTTTATTTCGCTCAATGAAGTGAGAAATATTAACAAGTTGTCTGTTATTTTTGTGTTAATTAATAAAATTAAAAATCCGAAAATAAATGCAGACTCAGCGCAAGGCCAAAATGATATACATGGATAAAACGCGGAATAATGGATTGGAAAGTGAACCGGCGCGGTGATGTCACCCGGCACTGATGCCGGATGACAGGTGACATTAACGCGCGATCATTTCCACAATTTGTGCGCAATGGCTTGCAGCTGCTGGGCGATCTCTTGCAGGTTGGTGTCCTGCGCCTGCAGAGCCCCTGTTGAGTGGCGCACAATAAGCCGTGCGGGCAGTACCGAAGAGCTGCGAGTGGCATCGCCGTGACCGCTGTCGAGTAGCCGCCGAACCGCTTCCTTACCCTGTAAATCGAGATCCAGCGAGACGGTGGTCAGCGCCGGATAAAAGAACGAGCTTTCGTAGGTGTCATCATAACCGATGACCGATTTCTCACCGGGGATCGCCACCTGGTGCTGATGAAACGCGCTTAATACGCCCAGCGCCATCTGGTCGTTACCTACCAACACGGCGGTAAAGTTTGGCGTTTCGCGCAGCATCTGTAGCGCACCAGCGTAACCACTCTGCGCGTCCCAGTTACCGTGAAAAACCATCACCGGTTTCAGGCCATAGCCGTTTAGGGTTTCGATCCAGCTTTTCAGGCGCAGCTTCGCGGAGACAGAACTTTCCGGCCCGGCCAGTAAAGCAATCTCCCGGTGTCCCAAATCGTACAGGTGTTTGACGCTGGCACGGGTACCGTCCGCCGGGTTAAACGAAACGTTAAACACCGAACTGTAAGGGTCAACATCGAGAAACAGGCAGACAATATCATCGTTGTCAGACGCGATGCGCTGCGCCTGTTCGGTCTCCAGCGGCACGTTGATAATCACTTTATCGACAAGCTGTGATTTCAGTTCGTTGATCGCAGACTGAATATCATGATTGACGTTCTCATCAATCATTGAGATCAGCACCTGGTAACCATCAAGGTTGGCATAGCGTTTTACCGCCGCCGCTACCTGCGATGGCGCATGCAATGCCAGCGAAGTGGTCACCAGTCCAATAGTCTGGCTCTGCTTACCGACCAGTTGTTGGGCCAGCCTGTTGGGTACGTAGCGCAATAACTCTATGGATTTCTCAACCTTGAGACGCGTGGCTTCGGATACATTGGCAGATTTGTTGAGTACCCTGGACACGGTCTGATAGGAGACACCCGCATGGCGGGCAACGTCTTCTAACGTCGCACTTTTAGACTTCATGGTCCGGTTCCTTATGTTGTTATGCGCCGATTGTAACAGGGGCCATCTAAAAAAACGCTCACCACACTTTTCCTCGCCTCTTTTTTGCCAAATAAGTATCACGCTCACAATAGCGAACATTGTGAAGGAATTCGCTACCTGTAACAAAAAACGCTGATTTATTTGCACTTAATCACACATTCGCAATCGTTAGTTTGCCTGTTTTTACATTTAGGCATTTTATGACAGCGTTTATGTGAACGTAATACAAAACAATAAGAGGAATGATATGAACACTACGCTACGCACTCTCACACTTGCGTTAGCCGCTGCGCTGACTTCACCATCCATCCTGGCCGCCTCATCTGTGCCTATCGACTTTCACGGTTACCTGCGCGGTGGCGTAGGCGTGTCGGGCGATGGCGGACAGGTGGAGTGGCAGAAAAACAAGATCGGCCGCCTCGGTAACGAATCCGATACCTACGGGGAAGTGGAACTGGGCTCGGAAGTGTATAAAAAAGACGAAGTGAGCTTTTACCTCGACACCATGGTCAGCATGGTTTCCGACGGCTCCAACGACAACGAAACCACCATTGGCGATGACGCTCAATTTGGTTTGCGCCAGTTAAACCTGCAAATCAAAGGGCTTATCCCTAACGATCCCAACGCGGTGATCTGGGGTGGTAAACGTTACTACCAGCGCCACGATCTGCACATTATCGATACTAAATACTGGAACATTTCCGGCTCCGGCGCAGGTGTTGAAAACTACACCTTAGGCCCGGGCGCAGTGTCTGTTGCGTGGATCCGTGGCGACGCCAACGATGTCGATTACCGCGTGGATAACGATAACGACGTCAACATCAACTATATCGACCTGCGTTACGCGGGCTGGAAACCGTGGTCAGGCGCGTGGACCGAGTTCGGCATCGACTACGCCATGCCAAACCCGACCAAAAAACAGAAACAGTATGGTGGCCTGTATGAAGCCGATGATGGCGTCATGGTGACCGGTGAAATCAGCCAGGATATGTTTGGCGGCTACAACAAGCTGGTGCTGCAATACGCCAACAAAGGGCTGGCGCAGAACATGGTGTCGCAGGGCGGCGGTTGGTACGACATGTGGCACTACGTTAATGACGCCAGCGGCTATCGTGTGATTAACACCGGTCTTATTCCGATTACCGATAAGTTCTCGCTGAACCACGTGCTGACATACGGTTCAGCCAACGACATTACCGAATACACCGACAAAACACGTCTGGTTTCGCTGGTTGGCCGCGCTCAGTATCAGCTCACCAATTATGTGCGCCTGATTGGTGAAGTCGGCGGCTTCTACCAGAAAGATGATTATAAAAACGGCACTCACTACAAACAGAGCGGCGAGAAATATACTTTTGCCGTCGGTCTGGCGGACGGCCCGGAATTTATGTCGCGTCCGGAGTTACGCCTTTTCGCTTCTTATTTAAATGATTCTGAAGACGGGAAATCATTTGAAGATGGCACAAAAAATAACACCTGGAATTTCGGTGTTCAGGTTGAAGCCTGGTGGTAATAAACTTTACCCTCCACGTTATCTGTTTGTTGGCTGTATTTGTTTACTGTGGCGCTTTATTTCAAAACGTCAATACCGGGAAACTATGTTGTCGCAAAAAGATAATGCACCACGTTGTATGTATTAACGAGTAACATCATTATTTACTTTATCTCCGCAAACTGAGCAAAGTTGCCACTGTTTTATTTCGGGATACCCATGCAGGTATCCCTTTTTTTATTTATTAGCGAGATGAGAAATGTTCATCAAGTAATTTACGCAGCGCATCGGATTGTTTACCGAAAATAGCATGGACTTCTTGGCCAAGAATAATTACACCCAACGCCCCTTCATTTTGCAGTGCCTGAGAATCGACAACAGCCAGATCGTTTACCGTCACGCGTAAACGGGTTAAGCAGGCATCCACATGCGTAATATTCGGCGCGCCGCCAAAGGCTTGCGCCAGCCGCTGGATTTTCTGTAACTCCCCTTCGCTAATGGGCGTTGCAGTCGCGCTTTTCGATTCAGAGAAGTAATGCAGGAAGGATTTAAGGCTCACCATAATAGTCTCCTGATAATCAGCAGATAAAAAAACGCCTGCCCGAATGGGCAGGCGCGGAAGGTTCACTTACGCTTTACGGCTTACAACCCGGCAATCCCAGGGAGCGAGCGACATCGCGCCGCTGACCGACGAACCAGATAAACAATCCTGATAGCCGCCAGGCAGCGTTATCGCCTGCTGTTGGGCGCTAAAGTTCTGGATAAAGACAAAGGTGCTTTCGCCATCGGTACGCGCTGTGGCAACGAGGCCTGGCGGCAAATCGTGTTGCAACGCGCGCGGCAGCGCCAGCTCATCAATAATGTTGGCGAAGAAATCACGCTGGAAGGCGAGATCGTTGCGTGAGGCAACGTGCCAGGCCTTACCTTTACCGACATGATTGACCGTCACGGCGGGTCGACCGACGTAGAAATCATCCCGGTAAGTTGCCAGCGCCTGCGCACTCTCGGTGTGGATCAACTCACACAGATGGCGCACCTGATACGGCCCCTGTAACCCGGCTTCATTCCCCGCCAGTCCCTGTACCAGATTGCGCTCGTTATCGTCCAGGCAATCAATCTCTTCTGCCCAGATGCCAAGCAATTTGCGCAGCGGACCAGGGAAACCGCCGAGATAACAGAGATCGCTCTCATTGACCACGCCGGTCCAGTAGGAGGTCACCAGATGACCGCCCGCCGCGACAAACGCCTCTGCGCGTTCGGCAAAACCGTCGCGCACCATATACAGCATCGGCGCAATCACCAGTTGATAACGGCTGAGATCGGCATCGGCATTGATCACATCCACGGCAATGCCTTTTTCCCAGAACGGTCGATAGTGCTCGTTAATCGTTTTTTCATACTCCAGCCCTTTATTACGCGGCCCTTCGGCGTCATCCAGCGCCCAGCGGTTCTGCTGATCGAAGATGATCGCCACACGGGCATCGGTACGGCATCCCATTACCGGGGTGAGTTTGCTGAGCATGTCGCCCAGCGCGCAGACTTCACGACCCACGCGCGTATCCAGATGCCCGACGTGATCGATAACCGCGCCATGGAACTTCTCGACCGAACCACGGCTTTTACGCCACTGGAAGTACTGCACCGAATCGGCACCGTGCGCCACCGCCTGCAGCGAGGAGAGAATGTGCATTCCCGGCTTTTTCAGCTTGCTGGTCGGCTGCCAGTTGGTGACGCTCGGTGTGGATTCCATCAGCACAAAGGGTTTGCCGCCTTTCAGCGTGCGCATCATGTCGTGATACATGGCGGTGTAGCAGGCCAGCGCCGTTTCGTCTTTATCCCGGTGCCACATTGGGTAGCTATCCCAGGAGATAAAATCAATTGCTTCAGCCAGTTGCCAGTAGTCGTAATCGTAGAAATACTCCATAAAATTGGTGGTCACCGGCAGTTGTGCGTTAGCGGCTTTCAGCGGGGCCACTTCATGGCGGCAAAAATCGGTGACCTGCGCGGTGTTAAAACGCCGCCAGTCGAGGTTCAGCCCGTGAATGGAGACTTCCCCCTGCGGTGCCGGTGACTGGATCTGCGACCAGTCACTGTAGGTGTGGCTCCAGAAATCGCTCCACCAGGCGTGATTGAGGTTTTCCAGCGTCTGATAACGTGCTTTCAGCCAGCCGCGGAATTTCTCCTGACATAGCGCGCAGTGGCATTCGCCGCCATATTCATTCGAAATATGCCAGCCCAGTACCGCGGGATGGTTTGCGTAACGCTCTGCCAGCAGCGTATTGATTTTCAGCGTTTTTTCCCGGTACACCGGCGACGTCATGCAGTGGTTATGCCGCCCGCCGTGCAGCGCCGGAACGCGATCGCGCCCGACCCGCAGCACCTCCGGGTATTTTTGTGACATCCAGGCCGGACGCGCACCGCTTGGCGTTGCCAGAAATATATGGATACCGGCGGCATATAATTTATCGATAACCTCATCCAGCCAGGCGAAATTAAATACCCCTTCCTGCGGTTCGAGTTTCGACCAACTGAATATTCCGACAGACATGACATTGCATTTTGCCTGCTGCATCATGGCAATGTCGTTACCAATAATATCGGGATAGTTTTCCCACTGTTCCGGGTTATAGTCCGCGCCATGCAATAGCGAGACGACCTTCGGGCTTAAAGGCGCAAATTTATTCATAATGAATTCCTGAAATTTACCACACCAAAATTAATTAAAGACTTTTACCGATGGCAGCACTTTCCCCTGGCAATCAAATAACGCCTGGTTTTCGCGGGCATTTCCTTCTTTCCACTGGTCGTTGATATATTTCATACCCGCTTGCGTGGCCCAGGTATTTCCGGGAACGGCAATCCAGGTTGGCTCCCAATAAAAAATACCTTTGCCGCGATGGCCCTGAACATTGATGACCGACTGCATTAAATCGTGGATATAGTCATATTGCCCCTGCACAGTGCCGGGGTAGCCGCCATCTTTCTCCTCTTTCGCCTGGAAGCTGTTTTCCGCGTTATCACAGTTCGCCAGCGTGTAGGCATAAGCCGCTTCCACCACAATCACATCTTTGTTGTAGCGCTTACTGATGTCGTCCATATTGGCCTGTAACGCGCTGATTGGCCCGTTCCAGTAGGTGTACATCGAGAGGCCAATGACATCGAACGGCACATTGCGTTTGGTGATTTCATCAAACCACCAGCGGAAGGTATCGTTCTTGGTGCCCTCTGCCAGATGCAGCATGATTTTTACCTGCTCGCCGTTCTTCAGGTTCTCTTTCAGGCCGTCGATAGCAGAATTCAGCAAGCCCGCCAGCCGATCAAATTCGCCGCCGCCCTGCCCCCAGCTTTTGCCTTCCGGCCATAACATACCGCCGTTGATCTCATTGCCGATTTGCACCATATCCGGCAGCACGCCCTCCTGCTTAAAGCGGGCGATGGTGTCGCGGGTGTAGTCATGGATTGCCGTTTTCAGTTGCGGATAATCCATCTTTTCCCAGGCTTTTGGTTTGTACTGTTTGCCCGGATCGGTCCAGAAATCGCTGTAGTGGAAATCGAGCAGTAGTTTCATGCCCTGCGCTTTCGCCCGTTTCGCCAGCGCCAGCGTGCTGGCTAAATCATTGTTACCGCCGCCGTAGACCTGGCCTTGCGCATCTTTCGGGTCTACCCACAAACGCAAACGCACATAGTTGACGCCGTTGGCCTTCAGAATGGCGATCGCATCCTGCGGCTGGTTATTTTCGTTATAAAACTTCGCCCCGTGTTTCTCGGCGTCGAGCAGTGTTGAAATATCTGCGCCTTTGATGAAATCGGCGGGCATACCGCTAAAAGGGCGCGTCTTTAACGCGTCGGCGGCAAAGGTGCTGGCGGACAAACTACCAAGACAGACAGCAAGCAGAGCGGGTGCAAATCTTTTCATGTGGTTATCCTTTGGTGCTGCCGGAGGTCAGGCCGGAGACGAAGTATTTTTGCAGTGCCAGATAAAGAATCGCCACCGGAACGGCGATCAACACCGCGCCCGCCGCGTAGGTGGTGTAACTGGCGCCCATTTTTTGCGCTACCAGGTTGTAAAGCCCAATCGGCAGCGTGTATTTGTCCGGGGTGCGCAAAATGGTGCTGGAGAGAATGAAATCCCCCAGCGGCCCGGTGAAAGAGAACAGTGCCACCACAGCGACAATCGGTTTCGACAGCGGCATGATGATCTCAATAAAAATGCGGAAGTTACTCGCGCCGTCCATGCGTGCGGACTCATCCAGATCACGCGGAATGGCATCAAGATAGCCTTTCATCAGATAAGTGTTCATCGGGATCATCCCGGCGACATAAATCAGTACCAGCGCCATATGGCTGTTGATTAAGCCCAACAGTTGCGACAGCACGAAAATGGCGATCAGCGCCGAAAACTGCGGGATCATCTGCAACAGCAAAAACAGCATCAACCCGTTCTGCCGCCCTTTAAACCGAAAGCGGGAAAAGGCATAGGCGGTGAAACTGACGCTGATTAAGGTCAGCACCATGGTCAGCAGGCTGATCTTCATTGAGTTCCAGTACCAGGTCAGATAGTTGACCTGGCCGTTGAACAGATCGGCATAGTGCTGAAACGAGAGGTTTTCCGGGATTATCGAGGTGCTGAGCAGGCTGTTACCGGCGTTCAGCGACGCACCAACCGTCCATACCAATGGGTAGATGATAATCAGCGATACCAGCCCGATAACCAGCCAGGAGAGCGTCAGGCGGATCCACTTCTCGCGGCGGATACTTTGTGATTGAGCCATTTTTCTTCCCTTATGCCATATCGTCGTTTTTAAAGGATTTGGTCGCGCGGAACTGCCACAGCGCCAGGCCGACGACAAAAATCGACAGCAAAATGGTGATGGTCGCCGCAATCGCGTACTGCGAGGAGGACATCGTCAGTTTGTAAATCCACGACACCAGAATATCCGTCCCACCCGCGTTCGCCCCCGCCACCGCCGGGCCGCCATTGTTAAACAGATAGATGATATTGAAGTTGTTAAAGTTGAAGGTGTATTGGGTGATGATGATCGGCGCAATCGAGTACAGCACCAGCGGCAGCGTAATGGTGCGCAGCCGCGTCCAGGTGCCCGCGCCATCCATTTTCGCCGCTTCGTATAAATCGTCAGGAATAGCCTGCAACACGCCGGTGGTCATGGCGAAAACAAACGGGAAACCGAGCCAGGTTTGCATCATGATCAGCGCCGTTTTCGTCCAGAACGGATCCGTCAGCCACGCTTTCGGCGCAATGCCGAAGAACGCGAGAATGGCATTATTAATCACGCCGAACGAATCGTTAAACATCCCGGCGAACACCAAAATGGTGACAAACCCCGGCACCGCCCATGGCAGGATAAAAATGGTGCGTACCAGCGGCTTAAAGCGCAGATCTTTCTGGTTCACCAGAATCGCCAGCAGCACGCCGACGGAGCACTGCAATGTGGTTGCCAGCAACGTCCAGACCACCGTCCATTGCAGCACATCAAAGAAGGTTGAACGCCAGATCGACAAGGTGAAGATGTTGACGAAGTTCTTTAACCCCACCCAGTCCACCAGTTTGGCTGGCGGCGTGTGGTAAAGATTGTAATTAGTGAAAGCAATAGCAAAGCCAAAGAGGATCGGGAAAATCACCACGAACACCAGCAGAATAAAGCCTGGCGTGATCATCAGATACGGGAAACCGTCGCTGAGCAACATCTGGTACTGTTTGCGCACGCTGTTGAGCGGTTTTCCTGCGTCGCGTTTTTTACCGTTTACCCACGCATCGCGCAGCGAGAGGTAATAGACCATCACGCCAAAGGCGATGATCAGTACGCTGATAATCCCTTCCGCCAGCAAGAAAATGGAGTTATCACGCGGGACCTCTTCGCCAAGCGTATATAACCCCCACAATCCTTCACGCAGAAAATCGTAAAAAATGCCCATAAAGCTGCTAAGCAGCACCAGGAAGATAAGGCCCTTGAACCACTGGCGGTGATAAAACTGACCAAAACCCGGCACAACGGCCAGCAGCAGCCCGCACCACGCATGCCGCCCTGCGCCACGCGTTTTGGCAAAATTTTCGCTGGGACTGATAATCACGTACGACTCCTTTTCAACAACGGGAGGTGCCCCTCCCGTTTCGCAACAACACGCGGTTACTGGTTACTGGCCTGCATCGCTTCAACTTGCATATGGATCTGTTTGGTGGCCGCATCGAGCGCCGCCTGCGGTTCCTGTTTGCCGGTCAGGCTCAGCTCCAGCGCGGCGTTCGCCGGGCCCCACACTTCGCCCATCTCCGGAATGCCCGGCATTGCCGTCGCGCGCGCCGCCTGTACCGCCACAGCGCTGGCTTTTTCGTCGTTTTTGATAACCGGATCGTCAATCATCGCTTTCTGCGCCGGGATTTCACGCGTGGCGATATAGCGCGTTTTCACGTACTGCGGCTGGTTGATAAATTCGATGAATTGCTGGGCGAGCTTTTTGTCTTTGCTCCAGGTTGAAACGACATAGCCTTTCACGCCGAGGAACGAGCTCATCGGCTTGCCGTCCGGCAGATTCGGCAGCGGCGCGACGCCGTAATTGATGCCCGCCGCTTCATACGGCTGGAATGCCCACGGGCCGTTGATCACCGCTGCGGCTTTTTTCTCGGTAAACAGCGAATCGATGGCGTTCAGGCCGTTATCGCCGAGGATGCCGGAAGGGAACACACCTTCGGCGTAGAATTTTTTCAGGAAAGTAACAGCTTCCACCGCGCCCGGTTTATTGAGGCCAATATCCTGCGGGTTGAAGCCGCCTTTATCATTTTTACCAAACAGGTAGCCACCTTCCGGCCCGATGGCACCCCAGCTGTAATAAATCTGGTCAAACTTGGCCAGCAGCCCGTATTTGTCCTGCGCACGCTGTTTTTTCGAATAGTCGAGCCACTCCGGCAGGCTTTGCAGCGGCTTATCAATCAGTTCCTTGTTATAGATAAGCACGAGGGTTTCCACCGCTTTCGGCACACCATACAGAGTGTTATCCAGACGAAAGGCGTTGATTGACGCAGGCGTAAAGGCGTCAACTTTTTCTTTATCCAGATTCAGGGGGGTCAGCAGCCCTTGCACCACCGCGCCACCCAGCTGATCATTGGGAATGACCAGCACATCCGGGCCAATTCCGGCTGGCCCATCAAGGCGTAATTTTTCCAGTTGCTGCGCGTAAGGCATCTCCTGCACGTTAACTTTGACGTCGTACTTTTGTTCGAAATCTTTTACGGCGTCCTGAATGCCGACTGACTTTTTGATGTCTTCCCAGACATTAAGCTGCTGGGTGGCAGCGTGCGCCGACAGGCTAACCGTCTGGCCAACGGCAAGTGCAGAGAGGATCAGTGCAGTAAGTGTGTTCTTTTTCATTATCAACCTCATGTCAAGGTATAACAATTTTGTGGTTTTTATGACGCAACATCAGAGTACCCTTTAAACAAACCACCTGATATTGCAGGGTTTAAGACGCATTCATCCGCCTTATTGAATTTGTTATACGCTACGCTTTACCAATTAATAAAACGAGCATAAACGGTGAGTTATGTGACCGGCATTACAGAAATGAAAATTCGATATAGGGCTCAAAAACACTGGAAGTTATAGTCATAGCAAGATTTTTCGCCGTTACGCAGCGATGCCATATAATTGTTATACGTAATACAAAAACACTCAGCACACGGCATAAACGGTAAATAACGGCTACTACATTCGGGGAACGTTGATGTCAAATATACGATTGAGGAATGTCACCAAACGGTTTGGCGACACGGTGACGCTGAACAATGTCAATTTGTCGATTGATGATGGCGAATTCGCGGTATTTGTCGGCCCTTCCGGCTGCGGCAAATCAACCATGTTGCGCATGATTGCCGGTCTGGAAGAGGTTAGCGAAGGCGAAGTATTGATTGGCGACGAAGTGATGAATGATGTCGCGCCAGCGCATCGCGGCGTGTCGATGGTGTTCCAGTCTTACGCGCTCTACCCGCATATGACCGTGGCGGAAAACATGGGCTACGGGCTGAAAGTGAACAAAGTGCCGAAAGAGGAGATCCGCCGCCAGGTGGAGATGGTGGCGAAAACCCTGCAACTGAGCCACCTGCTGGACCGAAAACCGAAACAGCTCTCCGGCGGCCAGCGCCAGCGCGTCGCCATTGGCCGCGCGATTGTGCGTAACCCGCGCGTATTTATGTTCGACGAACCTCTCTCAAACCTCGATGCCGAATTACGCGTCGAGATGCGCCTGCACATTGCGCGCCTGCACCAGGAGCTGAAAACCACCATGGTGTATGTCACCCACGATCAGGTGGAGGCAATGACTCTGGCGGATAAAATCGTGGTGATGAACTACGGCAATGTCGAGCAGATGGGCTCGCCGATGTCGCTCTACTACAACCCGAAAAACAAGTTTGTCGCCGGGTTTATCGGCTCGCCGAAGATGAACTTCCTGCCCGCCACGGTTAAAGCCTGGCAACCCGGCGAAGTGACCCTCACGCTGGCGCAGGGGCATCAATTAACGCTCGGTATCGACACCTCGCGGCTGGAACCCGGCGCTTCGATCACGCTCGGCATTCGCCCGGAACATCTCTCTACTGATGTTACGCGCGGCACGCCGCTGGAATTTCAGTGTGAAGTGGTGGAACGCCTGGGGAATAACACCTATCTGTTCGGACAATGTTACGGCCATGACAACATAAAAATTCTGCTGCCGGGGGATGTCCATTTCCGTCCGTGGCAGAAAATTACCCTCGCCTTCGATAGCCGTCACTGCATGATTTTCGACGATCAGGATTTGCGCGTCAGCGCCGATATTCCGGTGCCAAACCCGGACGCCCCGGACGGCCAGATCAATTGATTTTCACTCATCGAGGATAAGTGCTGCTCCGTTTTGCGTGTTTTTCATCAGATAAGCTTTGACTACCCTTATCTGCATCGACACTAAAAACGCATTAACGGAGCCATGATGAAAGCTATCGCTATTACCCGCGCCGCGCAGAACGGCAGCAATCTGGATTTTCTTACCGACATTGAACTGCCACAACCGACCGCCAGCGGCCACGACTTGCTGGTTGAAGTAAAAGCCGTTTCCGTCAACCCGGTGGATACCAAAGTACGTGCCGGTTTCAACGCCGATGCGCCGCGCGTACTGGGCTGGGATGCCGTTGGCGTGGTGACTGCCGTGGGAGACGCGGTGACGTTGTTCCAGCCGGGCGATGAAGTGTGGTACGCCGGCGCATTGACCCGCCCCGGCAGCAACAGCGAATTCCAGTTGGTGGACGAACGCATCGCGGCGCGCAAACCGAAAACGCTGGATAACGCTTCCGCCGCCGCACTGCCCTTAACCGCTATTACCGCCTGGGAGTTGTTATTCGACCGTCTAGGCATCAAAGAGGACGGCTGCGAAAACGATGTGCTGCTGATTGTTGGCGCGGCGGGCGGCGTAGGCTCGATCATGACGCAGCTGGCGCGTAAGTTAACCCGCTTAACGGTGATTGGTACGGCATCCCGCCCCGCCAGCCAGCAGTGGGTAAAAGAACTGGGCGCGCACTATGTGATTGACCACAGTAAACCGCTGACCGAAGAACTGGCGCGCATTGGTATCAAACAGGTATCGCATGTCGCCAGCCTCAATAACACCGAAGAGCATTATCAGCAGCTGATTAACGCCCTGAAACCGCAGGGTAAACTGGCGCTGATTGACGATCCGCAAAGCCTGGATGCGCTGCCGCTGAAGGTGAAAAGCATTTCGCTGCACTGGGAGTTTATGTTTACCCGCTCAATGTTCACCACCGAGGATATGATTGCCCAGCACCAGTTGCTCTCCCGCGTGGCGCAGTTGATCGATGAAGGCGTGTTAAAAACCACGCTTGGTGAGCACTTTGGCACCATCAATGCCGCGAACCTGCGCAAAGCCCATGCGTTGCTGGAAAGCCAGCGGGCGGTGGGGAAAATCGTGCTGGAAGGGTTTGCTGGCTAATACTCGCCAGGATTATTCTCAAAGGTTACAAGCGGATAGCGAAAATCGCCGTCCGCTTTTCCTGCTCTGCCCTGGGTTTGCTTACACTTTTTACCAAAGCGTTATTTTTTGGTGGTTGCTCCGTTGTCCGTTAACGGCAATGATGGCGTGCTATTTATGCAACCGCGTGAAATGGATAAGAACAACCTGGAGAGAGTATGAGTAAAACAAAAATGATGCTTCTGGGCGCGCTGTTGGCAACCGCCACGACGGCCTTTGCCGCACCGCAAACCGCTACGCCAGGCGCTAGCGGGGCGCAATCTTACGAAATTAATGAGTTCGTCGCCGACTTTACGAAATTCACCATTGGCGACACCGTTCCGGAAATGTACCGCAGCGAAGAGTACAACATTAAACAGTGGCAACTGCGTAACCTGCCCGCCCCTGAAGCCGGTAGCCACTGGACCTACATGGGCGGCAACTATGTGCTTATTACTGATGCCGAAGGCAAAATCCTCAAAGCCTATAACGGCGACATCTTTTACCATCGCTAAACCAGGAGCTGAATGATTATTCGCCGCTGGCAGGAAAGTGACAGACCGTTTTTACGTACCCTTTTTTTACACGCCCGCAAAGCGAGCTGGCATTGGCTTGATGGTAGCGACTGGCGGCTGGAAGATTTTGACGCCGCCACGCTCGATGAAACCATCTGGGTCGCCGAAGAAGAGGGCCACCGGCTGGGGTTCGCCTCGGTGTATGAAAACGACAATTTCCTGCACAACCTGTTTGTCGACCCGGCCTTTCAGGGCAAAGGCGTCGGCAGCGCACTACTCAAACATGCGCAATCTACCTTTACCGGCACCGGCGCGCTGAAATGCTTGTTGCAGAACAAAACCGCACTGGCGTTTTATCAGCACCACGGCTGGCATATCGAAGCACAAGGCGTTTCGCCGGAAGGGGATTACGTACTGATGCACTATCTGAAGAAGTAAAAAACCTCTCCCGAACGGGAGAGGTTGACTGGTTTACACCGCGCGAAACGCGATATCGCCAGGAATGACTTCACCCTGCCAGTAAAGCTGCGCGGCTACGCGCCCGGCAAGTTGACGGTAGATAGCGGTAAATTCGCTGTCCGGGCGGCTCACCACAGTCGGCGTGCCTTTATCCAGATCCTCACGCAGCGAAATATGCAGCGGCATCTGACCCAACAACTCGGTGTGATACTGTTCGGCCAGTTTTTCCGCACCACCGGTGCCGAAAATCGGTTCGTGATGACCGCAGTTGCTGCAAATGTGCATACTCATGTTTTCAACAATACCGAGCACCGGCACTTCCACTTTCTCGAACATGACGATGCCTTTTTTGGCGTCAATCAGCGCGATATCCTGCGGCGTGGTCACCACCAGCGCGCCGGTCACCGGAATGTTTTGCGCCAGCGTCAACTGAATATCACCGGTGCCTGGCGGCATATCCAGCACCAGGTAATCCAGATCCGGCCACATGGACTCCTGCAACAGTTGCAGCAGCGCTTTGCTGGCCATCGGGCCGCGCCACACCATGGCGTTATCATCAGTGACCAGGTAGCCAATCGAGTTGGTCGCCAGACCATGGGCGATAATCGGCGCCATATGCGTGCCGTCCGGCGAGGTCGGACGCTCATGCTCCGCACCGAGCATTACCGGGATCGACGGGCCGTAAATATCGGCGTCGAGAATACCGACTTTCGCCCCTTCAGCAGCCAGCGCCAGCGCCAGGTTGACCGCCGTGGAGGATTTCCCTACCCCGCCCTTGCCGGAACTGACGGCAATGATGTTTTTCACACCGTTGACGCCCGGCTGGTTCTTCACACGTTTTAAGGTGGCGATGTTGTGCGACAGCTTCCAGTCGATGGCGCGCGCGCCGGTCAGACGCAGCAATTCGGCGCTGCACTGGGCTTTTAACTCTTCAAACGCGCTGCGCCAGACGAACGGCATCAGCAGTTCAACGTGCAGGGTGTCATCCAGCCATGCGACATGGTGCACCGCTTTAAGCGCGGTGAGATTGTGCTTCAGGGTTGGGTGCTGAAAATCGGCCAGCGTCCCGGTGACAATCGCGCGTAACGCTTCCGGGGATTTGGCCTGGGATTGCGAACTCATCCCGACTCCTTTGTAGTTGTTCTGAAAACGACATTGTAGCCAGCAAGTTTACCCCACGGGCAACAATTATTCATTTACGGATAAATGCCGTTAACGCATGAGTTAATTATTACTCATGTATTCATATAGAGATTGAAACGTTCTTAAAGCCCTTAGTACCGAGGGAGCAATCTTTACCCAAAAATCCCTGCCTGAATTAAAACGTCAGCAGATCGCGTAGCGCGCTAATTCCCCTTTTGGTACTATCGATACCCCTTTTTCTCAAGAAGATGTAATGCCTACTATGACTCAAGTCGCGAAGAAAATTCTGGTAACGTGCGCACTGCCGTACGCCAACGGCTCCATCCACCTCGGCCATATGCTGGAGCACATCCAGGCTGATGTCTGGGTCCGTTACCAGCGAATGCGCGGCCACGAGGTCAACTTCATCTGTGCGGACGATGCCCACGGCACGCCGATCATGCTGAAAGCACAGCAACTGGGGATCACTCCGGAGCAGATGATTGCGGACATGAGTCAGGAGCATCAGACTGATTTTGCTGGCTTTAACATCAGCTACGACAACTACCACTCGACGCACAGCGACGAGAACCGCGAACTGTCGGAGCTTATCTACACTCGCCTGAAAGAGAACGGTTTTATTAAAAACCGTACCATCTCTCAGCTCTACGATCCGGAAAAAGGCATGTTCCTGCCGGACCGTTTTGTGAAAGGCACCTGCCCGAAATGTAAATCACCGGATCAGTACGGTGATAACTGCGAAGTGTGCGGTGCGACCTATAGCCCGACCGAGCTGATTGAGCCGAAGTCGGTGGTTTCCGGCGCGACGCCGGTGATGCGTGATTCCGAGCACTTCTTCTTCGATCTGCCGTCATTCAGCGAAATGTTGCAGGCGTGGACACGCAGCGGCGCGTTGCAGGAGCAGGTGGCAAACAAAATGCAGGAGTGGTTTGAATCCGGCTTACAGCAGTGGGATATCTCCCGCGATGCGCCCTATTTCGGTTTTGAAATCCCGAACGCGCCGGGCAAATACTTCTACGTCTGGCTGGATGCGCCAATTGGTTACATGGGTTCGTTCAAAAACCTGTGCGACAAGCGCGGCGATACCAGCAGCTTCGACGAATACTGGAAAAAAGAGTCCACTACCGAGCTGTATCACTTTATCGGTAAAGACATTGTTTACTTCCACAGCCTGTTCTGGCCGGCGATGCTGGAAGGCAGCAACTTCCGCAAGCCGACCAACCTGTTCGTGCACGGTTATGTGACAGTGAACGGCGCGAAGATGTCCAAATCGCGCGGTACGTTTATTAAAGCCAGCACCTGGCTGAACCATTTCGACGCCGACAGCCTGCGCTATTACTACGCGGCGAAACTCTCTTCGCGCATTGATGATATCGATCTCAACCTCGAAGATTTCATCCAGCGCGTGAATGCCGACATCGTCAACAAAGTGGTTAACCTCGCTTCCCGTAACGCCGGTTTTATCAATAAGCGTTTCGATGGCGTGCTGGCAGCAGAGCTTGCGGATCCTGCGCTGTACAAAACCTTTACCGACGCGGCAGCGACCATTAGCGAGGCGTGGGAGAGTCGTGAGTTCGGCAAAGCGGTACGCGAAATTATGGCGCTGGCCGACGTGGCGAACCGCTACGTTGACGAACAAGCTCCGTGGGTGGTGGCAAAACAGGAAGGCCGCGACGCCGATCTGCAAGCCATTTGCACCATGGGGCTGAACATGTTCCGCGTGCTGATGACATGGCTGAAACCGGTTCTACCGTCGCTGGCAGAGCGCACCGAAGCGTTCCTCAACACCACGCTTGAGTGGGATGCCATCAACCAGCCGCTGCTTGGTCACAAAGTTAACGCCTTCAAAGCGTTGTATAACCGTATTGAGATGAAACAAGTGGAAGCGCTGGTGGAAGCGTCAAAAGAGGAAGTGAAAGCGACTGCCGCACCGGTCACCGGCGAGCTGGCAGATAACCCGATTCAGGAGACCATCAGCTTTGATGATTTCGCGAAAGTCGATCTGCGCGTGGCACTGATTGAAAACGCCGAGTTCGTCGAAGGTTCCGACAAACTGCTGCGCCTGACGCTGGATCTGGATGGCGAAAAACGCAATGTTTTCTCCGGCATCCGTTCCGCGTACCCGGATCCGAGCGCGCTGATTGGTCGCCTGACGGTGATGGTCGCCAACCTCGCACCGCGCAAAATGCGTTTTGGTATCTCTGAAGGGATGGTGATGGCCGCCGGCCCTGGCGGGAAAGATATCTTCCTGTTAAGCCCCGATAGCGGCGCAAAAGCAGGTCAGCAAGTGAAGTAAAAAATAAGGCGCTGAATTCAGCGCCTTTTTCTATACTCAATTTTGCATTACCAAACATTACTTCACATGGAAAACAGGGGAATATCGTGAAATTGAGTAAATTCATCGCCGTACTTTTTTCTGTCGCTTTACTTATTGGCCTGAGCGGCTGTGGTGAAAAAGAGCAGAGCAAAACCTTTAGCTTCGCACAAGCGGGCACAGAAGTGACGCTCACCTATTACTACAAAGGTGACCAGGTCGAGCGCCAGACGGCGAAAAATAAAATTGAATACTCCTCAATTGGTGCGAAAAACAAAGAGGAAGCCATGAAGGTTCTGGATCCGATCAGCAAAAAATACCAGAGCATTAAAGGGATCAAAGAGAGCGTCGATTATCAGGAAACCTACGCGCAAGAGACGCTGGACGTGGATTACAACGAGGTCGATTTTGCTGCGCTGAACAACCTGCAGGGTTCCGAGTTTACCGGCACGGTCAATGGCAAAATCAGCATGAAGAAATCAGAAGAGCTGCTGAAATCTCGCGGCTTTAAAGAAGTCCAGTAAGTCATATTCTCCTTCAGGCTGCGCGTTGCTGGCGGCGCTAAACCACCAGCGATGCAGTCTGAAGGATTATCGATTATTCCGCGTCGGTTTTACCCTTCGGTTTTTGCTCGCGTACCGCCAGACCACGTAAAAAATAGCGCATCACCTGATCGCCGCATTCGCGGAAGTTCTTATGATCCGGCGCGCGCATCATGGCGGTAATTTCCGGCATAGAGATGCGAAACTGCTGGGCAGTCAGAATGGCCAGAATATCGTCAGTTTTTAACGAGAAGGCGATGCGCAGCTTTTTCAGCACGATGTTGTTATTCAGCTTGCGTTCAGCTACCAGCGGCGGTGCGGTTTCTTCTTTGCCACGCTTTTCATAGATAAGGCCATTCAGAAACGCGGACAACACAATATCCGGGCACGGCTTATAACCTTCCTCGTCCTCTTTGCGCAGCCAGGGCGCCAGCTGTTCAACGGTCACTGCCGTGTCTGCCAGTGCCAGAATGCGCACCAGCGCGGTGTTATCAGCTTGCAGGGTGTAACGCACGCTGCGCAGGATATCGTTATTAAGCATGTTTGTTTCCGGAAATGATGAACCAGCGCGCAGTGTAGGCATCGCACAGGAATTTACAACCCCAACGCCTCTTTTAAATTTTTCAGATAACGTCGACTCACCGGCACCGTCAGGCCATCGCGCAGCAGTAATTCCGCCTGGCCGTTATCTTCAAGGCGGATCTCTTTAAGATGCGCCATATTAACCAGGTACTGGCGGTGGCAGCGCACCAGCGGGGTACGGCTCTCCAGCGTGCGCAGCGTCAGCTCGGTAAACCCCTCTTTGCCTTCCTGGCTGGTCACATACACGCCGCTCATGCGGCTACTGACAAACGCCACTTCATCCATCTGCAATAACCAGATCCGGCTGTGCCCGGTACAGGGAATAAATTTCAGCGCTTCCTGGTTTTCCGGCAACACCGACACATCCTGCACGTTTCGCTCAAGACGCAGGCGGCTGAGGGTTTTCTCCAGGCGGCGAGCTTCTATCGGTTTGAGCAGGTAATCGAACGCATGTTCTTCAAACGCCTGTACCGCGTATTCGTCAAACGCGGTCAGGAACACGACATACGGCCGGTTTCCCGGATCGAGCATCCCGACCATCTCCAGCCCGCTAATGCGCGGCATCTGGATATCAAGAAACAGCACATCCGGGCGCAATTTATGCACCGCGCCAATTGCTTCGACGGCGTTGCCGCACTCGCCCACAATCTCAATGTCGCTCTCTTCCTGGAGCAGAATACGCAGGTTTTCCCGGGCCAGCGGTTCATCATCAACAATCAGCACTTTTAACATGCGTGTTCCTCCAGCGGGAGTCGTAGGGTAATGCGGGTAAACAGATCCGGCTCGCAGGCAATGGTAATGCCGCACTCATCGCCAAACCGCGCGCGCAGGCGCTTATCCACCAGGCTCATCCCTAATCCACTGGCGTCGGTTTTCGGCTGGTACAAACCGGCATTATCTTCAATGTCGAGCACCAGATGCCGTCCGTCCTGGCTGGCGTTAATCACAATCTCACCCACGCCCAGCAGGTGCGACGTGCCATGTTTAATGGCATTTTCCACGATCGGTTGCAGGGTAAATGCCGGAAGTTGCAAGTGTGACAGTGCTTCCGGCACATGCAATTGCACCTGCAAACGCGACTGAAAACGCGCTTTTTCAATTTGCAGGTAGGCATTCACATGCTCAATTTCGTCCGCCAGCGTCACCACTTCCGACGGCCGTTTTAAATTTTTACGAAAGAACGTCGAGAGATATTGCACCAGCAACCCGGCCTGATCGCTGTCGCGGCGGATCACCGCTTTTAGCGTGTTCAGGGCATTAAACAGGAAATGCGGATTTACCTGCGCATGCAGCAGCTTGATTTCCGACTGGGTGAGTAGCGCCTTTTGCCGCTCGTACTGCCCGGCAAGGATCTGCGCCGAGAGCAGTTGCGCTATCCCCTCGCCCAGCGTGCGGTTGATGGAGCTGAACAGGCGGTTTTTCGCTTCATATAATTTGATCGTGCCCACCACACGCTGGTTTTCGCCACGCAGCGGGATCACCAGCGTCGAACCGAGCTTGCATTGCGGGTGGAGCGAACATTTGTAGGGCACTTCGTTACCGTCGGCATAAACCACTTCGCCGGTTTCAATGGCGCGCTGCGTCCACACCGACGAGATAGGTCGCCCCGGCAGATGGTGATCGTCTCCGGTGCCGGTGAAGGCCAGCAGTTTTTCCCGGTCGGTTATCGCCACCGCGCCAATATCGAGCTCTTTATAGAGTACCAGCGCCACCTTCATGCTGTTCTCTTCGTTAAAGCCCTGGCGCAAAAACCCTTCCGTTGAAGCCGCCACTTTCAGCGCGGTGGCGGAAAACGCCGAGGTGTACTTTTCGAACATCGCGCGCTTATCAAGCAGGATGCGCATAAACAGCGCCGCGCCAACGGTATTGGTGACCATCATCGGTGCCGCAATGCTTTGCACCAGGTGCAACGCGCTATCAAACGGACGGGCAATAAGCAGGATAATCAGCATCTGGATCAGTTCCGCCACGCAGGTCACCGCCCCGGCGGTAAACGGGCTGAACACCAGATCGGTGCGCCCGCGTTTGATGAGCGCGCGGTGAACCAGGCCGCCGAGCAACCCCTCAACAAACGTAGAGAGCATGCAGCTCAGCGCGGTCATGCCGCCCATCGAATAGCGGTGAATACCGCCGGTTAACCCGACAAGACCGCCCACTAACGGACCGCCAAGCAGGCCACCCATCACCGCGCCAATCGCGCGCGTGTTGGCGATAGAATCTTCGATATGCAGGCCGAAGTAGGTGCCGAGAATGCAAAAAATGGAGAAGGTGACATAGCACAGCAGCTTATGCGGTAAGCGCACGGTCACCTGCATCAGCGGAATAAACAGCCGCGTTTTGCTCATCAACCAGGCGATAACCAGAAACACACACATCTGCTGAAGCAGCAGCAACACCAGATTGAACTCGTACATACCCGCAACACCACATCAACCAAAGCGCGTAACATACAGGGTGTTTTCAGATGTTTCTTTGAAGCGCTGCAAAAAAATACAAAATCGTGCTCCGCATCACAAAGTAAGCCAGAGTGATTAACCGGTCGCACACATTTTGCGCAATTTTGCGGCTGCGCATCCTGTACCAGGCGGCAGCGGCTACAGTTATACAGGGAGTCGGCTGGCGAGGGTAACACCATGGCGCTTTACACAATCGGTGAAGTGGCGTTGTTATGCGAAATCAACCCCGTGACGCTGCGGGCCTGGCAGCGACGTTATGGACTATTACAACCCCAGCGCACGGATGGCGGCCACCGGTTATTCACCGAAGAGGACATTGACCGCATCCGGGAGATCAAACGCTGGATCGAAACCGGCGTGCAGGTCAGTAAAGTGCAAAAGCTGCTCTCTTCGGCGCTGGAAGAGACGCGAGATGGCTGGCGCGCCCAGCAGGAAACCGCCCTGCAATACCTGCAACAGGGCGACCCGCACCGTCTGCATCAGTGGATCAAAGAGCACGGGCGCGACTACCCGGCGCAGGCGCTGACAACGCATCTGCTCATCCCTTTACGGTTGCGGCTACAAACTCAGCAGCCCGCCCTGCTGGCGATGCTGAGCCTGCTCGACGGCATCCTTATCAATTACATTTCCGGCTGCCTGACATCTGCGCGTAAAAAACCGGGCAAAGACGCGCTGGTGGTTGGCTGGAATGTGCAGGACACCACGCGGCTGTGGCTGGAGGGCTGGATGGCAAGCCAGCAGGGATGGCGGGTGGATATTCTGGCGCACGCCCTGCCCCAGCTGCGCCCGGAGATGTTCCCCGGCAGGACACTGCTGGTGTGGTGCGGCGAAACGCCGGGCGAATCGCAGCAACAGCAGATGCTGGCATGGCGCGACGCGGGACACAGCGTCTGGTTGCTCGGCATTTAATGTTTTATTAACAACTCAACTTACCTTTATAATGCCAGCCTGATTCAGAAGGAGCATAAAATGAAGTCTGGTAAAATCCTTGTTATCGCTGTCTTTTTGCTGATGGCTATCGGCGGAATTGGTGGCGTCATGCTCGCCGGTTATTCGTTTATTGTGCGTGGCGGTGTCGGTTGAGCCGCTGCGCCAGCCGTTCAAATCCCCGATCGACAATAATCGCTGCCAGCGCCACTAGCACCGCCCCCTGCACCACATAAGCCGTATTAAAACCGCTCAGGCCAATGATGATTGGCGTACCCAGCGTACTTGCGCCCACCGTTGACGCGATGGTGGCGGTGCCGATATTAATAATTACCGACGTGCGCACCCCGGCGATAATCATCGGTGCGGCGAGCGGCAACTCCACTTTTAACAACCGCTGCCACGCGCTCATGCCCATACCTTTCGCCACGCTTTGCACGCTTTCCGGCACCGAGGCGATCCCCGCCAGCGTGCCCTGCAAGATCGGCAATACGCCATACAGTACCAGCGCAATAATTGCCGGTTGTTTACCAAAACCCATCACCGGCACGGCAATCGCCAGCACCGCCACCGGGGGAAAAGTTTGCCCCACGGCGGCAATGGTTTCCGCCAGCGGGCGAAACTCCCGCCCGGCAGAACGAGAGACCGCAACGCCTGCGCCAACACCCAGCACAATCGCAATCACACTGGAAATCGCTACCAGCGAGAAATGGGCGACGGTCAGCGAAATAAAACTCTCCTGCAGATAGACCGGGCGCGGAAGTTGCGGAAAGAACGCGCTAAACAGCGCCGCGCTGTGCGGCAACCAGACCAGCAGCGCAACAAACAGTGCCAACAACCACAGCAGCGGGTCACGCAGAATCTTCACAAGCGGCCTCCACGCGCAGCAAATCGCGAAAATGCAGGCTGCCGCAGGGCTGCCCCTGCGCATTATTCACCGGCAGCACCTCGCACTGCTGAGCGACAAACGCAGAGAGCGCTTCACGCAGCGTCATCGCCTCCTGAAGCGGTTCGCCGACATCAACACGTTCACTGCGCAGATAACCGCTAACCTGGCGCAGTGAGAGCAGCCGCACGCCAAGCTCGCTGCGGCCAAAAAACTCGCGCACAAAATCGTTATGCGGCGCAGTCAGCATTGACAACGGCGTCCCCTGTTGAACCACCTTTCCGCCATCCATCAGCACCAGGTGATCGGCCAGTTGCAATGCTTCGTCAATATCATGCGTCACCAGCACAATGGTGCGTCCAAGCAGGCGGTGAATGCGCACCATCTCTTGCTGTAATGCCGCGCGTGTCACGGGATCAAGCGCGCCGAAAGGCTCATCCATTAACAGGACTTCCGGGTCGGCGGCAAGCGCGCGGGCAACGCCCACACGCTGCTGCTGCCCACCGGAAAGCTGGTGGGGAAAACGCTCGCGCAGGGAAGGCTCCAGCCCCAGCAGAGCCATCAGTTCATCAACCCGCGCGTCACGCTTCGCGCGCGACCACTTTTGAAGTTGCAGCACGGTGGCAATGTTCTGCGCCACCGTCCAGTGAGGAAATAATCCAATCGATTGAATGGCATAACCCATGCGACGGCGCAGCTCCAGCACCGGCAGCGAGCGGATATCCACCCCGGCAAAAGTAATCGTACCTTCGTCATGCTCCACCAGCCGGTTAATCATCTTCAGGGTGGTGGATTTTCCGGATCCCGAGGTGCCAATCAGCACCGAAAATGCGCCAGTTTTAACCTGTAAATCAAGATGGCTTACCGCGGGCTGCCCGGCAAAGGTTTTACTGACGTTGTTAAATTCAATCATGATGTTTCACCTTCAGCAGCGCTATCCCTAACGCAAATAACGCATCAACGATCACCGCCATAGCGATAACCGGAATGACGCCCAGCAGCACCAGATCCAGCGCGCTGCTCAGCAGCCCCTGAAAGACCAGCGCACCAAACCCGCCCGCGCCAATCAATGCGGCAATGACCGCCATCCCGACCGTTTGCACCGCCACCACCCGCAGGCTGCGCAGTAGCAGCGGAAGCGCCAGCGGCACGCGCACCTGCCAGAAACGCTGGCGTGCGCTCATGCCCATCGCTTCGGCGCTTTCCAGCACCTCCTGCGACACCTGGTTTAACCCGGCGACGACGCCGCGCACCAGCGGCAGTAAGGCATAGAGAATTAACGCTATCAGCGCGGGTGTCATGCCGGTGCCGGCAATCCCAAACTGGCTAAGTTTGGGGAATTGTTTTACCAGCCCGGCTAACGGCGCAATCAGTAAGCCAAACAGCGCCACCGACGGAATCGTTTGAATGACGTTGAGCACCGCGAACACCGGCCCCTGCCGAGAGGGGTGACGATAGCACCACAGCCCGATGGCAAAGCCGACCACCAGCGCAGGCAGCAATGTGCCAAACAACAGCGTTAAATGCTGCGCCAGCGCATCGTTGAACACATCCTGGCGATTGGTGTATTCGCGTAGCAGCGAGAGATTATCCAGCGCGCCACTGAGCAATAAATAGAGAGGAAAGCACCACACCTGCGCATGCAACAGCCAGCGCCACACGGGGTTGGAGACAACCCGGCGAATCGCATCGCTACAGGCCAACAGCGTCAGTGCCAGCCACAGCCATAACCCGCTGCCAGGTGATGTGCGCGCCAGCGGGCTGCCCGTTTGCACGAGATCGGTCGCCGCCCTGCCCGCGCTCCATATCAGCAGGCAGAACAGCACTTCTGTGAACAGCAGAGTTGCCACCTGCGCACCGCGACCGGGAATAAAGCTCATTGCCAGTAAGAGACAGGGTGCGACTAGCCACAGCACGGAAAAAAGCTGCCATAAGGCGCGGCTTTCACCGGAAACCAGCCGGTTTGGCGCATAGTTCACAAACGGCAGCCACGCCGCCAGCCCGCCCAGCACCGCCAACAGCAACAACACACGGTTATGGCAGCGTATCGAAACATCCATAGGGGTAATTATTTCACCAGGCCTTTTTCTTTCAGGTAGTCTGCCGCGACTTTCTTCGCATCCAGCCCCTCAACCGCAATGCTGGCGTTGAGTTTTTGCAGCGTTTTCTCATCCAGGCTGGCAAAGACCGGTTTCAGCCACGTATCCAGTTCCGGGTAGGCTTTCAGCACAGATTCGCGAACCACTGGCGTGGGCGCATAGATGGGCTGCACCCCTTTCGGGTCGCTTAGGGTTTGCAGACCGAGTGCTGCCACCGGGCCATCCGTACCGTAGGCCATCGCCGCATTGACGCCGGAGGTTTGCTGTGCCGCCGCTTTGATGGTTACCGCTGTATCACCACCGGCCAGCGACAGCAACTGATCCTGTTTCAGCTTAAAGTCATAGGCTTTTTCAAAGGCGGGCAGCGCATCGGTGCGCTCAATGAATTCAGCCGAAGCGGCGAGCTTAAAGTCACCGCCCTGCTTCAGGTAGCGGCTCAGATCCTCAAGCGAGTTAAGTTTGTTTTTCTGCGCCACATCCTGACGCACCGCGATAGTCCAGGTGTTATTCGCCGGGGCAGGGGTTAGCCAGACCAGCTTATTTTTTTCGGCATCCAGCTTTTTGACTTTCTCGTAGCCCTGTTGCGCGTTTTTCCACGCCGCATCGTTCTCATCTTTAAAGAAGAACGCACCGTTACCGGTGTACTCCGGGTAAATATCCAGCTCGCCAGAGGTAATCGCGCCGCGAACCACTGGCGTGGTGCCGAGCTGCACTTTATTGACTGTTTTTACGCCATGACTTTCCAGAACCTGCAAAATGATATTGCCCAGCAGCGCCCCTTCGGTGTCAATCTTGGAGCCGACCTTTACCGGCTCAGCCGCCTGCAGCGGGAGGCTCACGGCGGCCATCAACCCTATTGAGCACGCAATCTTTTTCATGATTGTCATTGTACTTCCCTCATTTTTTACCGACTTTTTCAGCAGTTTGAGAAAAAAGCGTAGACGAAAAACCCAGTTTTGCCTGGAGTAACGCCTTGATGCAATAAACGCGAGGGGGAAAACGCACGATATTGTCATTACGCATCGGTGCTACCCAGCTTGAATTGAAAATCATGCCAAAAAACGCTGACTTATCGATATTATATTTTGTTTTATCATATTTCCCTTTTGAATCGCCGTCGGTTAACGAGAACAAAAGCATGAAAGTTCTTAATATCCAAACATTCAAAGAGAAAACAACCAGTATTACAATTCCTGTCTCTCCCCTGCCTTTCAGCAAAAATAAAAATTAAAAACTAAATTTAATGACATGATGCGTCAATTAACTAGCCGAAACCAAAACTGATGATGTTTAAACCTGCTCATTGACGAATTTTCAATGTCAAACTGCATTCAAATGATGATATGGCAAACCCGATTAGCACTAATTATTTTACTCAGCTACTGCACTGTTTATGGTCTGGCTCATGCGCAGAGAGCGCTGCTTTCGCCGCTAACTATACCGCCGCACAGCCAGGATATTACACAGATATCCTCACCGCAATCTTCGTCAGAAGAATTAGCACGCCATCCATCTCCGCTGGTGATTCCAAAGAACCCGACAATGAAAAATAGCGACCTTACTGCACTGGTACTTGATGTGAGAATTAATCAATCAAAAACCGACGACTTTGGTCAATTCCAGCAAAATCCGAAGGGTGAAATATTGGCGTACGGCCGTGATTTGCGTAAATTACGCATTAACATCGCATCTGATATTGCCGACAACCATTTGGTAAAGCTTAACGACATTCCTCAATTACGTTATCAATATCATGTTGAGACCCAGAGCATTGATATTAACCTGCCCACCGACAGGCTTACTCCTTACCAGCTAAACATGGCTTCAGATCAATATCAGAAAAAAACCAACATGGATGCCGGGGGAATTAACGCGGGGGTGCTGAATTATAACCTTTATAATGAAAATAATGACGCGGGGAATTTTTTCTCGGCCAATATGGAAGGAATTTTCAGCAGTAACTACGGTAATTTCGTCTCATCCGGGCTTTATAATAATGGCAGCTCTCATTTTATTAATAATGATTTTGTGCGCCTCGACTCTTACTGGCAATATGTCGATGCGAAGAATATTCGCTCATGGCAACTTGGGGATTTTGTCAGTAACACGGTTGAATGGGGCAGTAGCGTAAGGCTGGCCGGCATACAGATTGCCAGCGCTTACCAGCAACGCTCCGATATTATTACCACGGCGTTACCCTCTTATTCTGGTTCGGCAGCGCTGCCTTCTTCGCTCGATCTCTATGTTAACCAGCAGCGTATTTACAGCGGAGAAATCCCCTCCGGCCCATTCGATCTCAAAATGTTGCCTTCAGTATCTGGTAACGACGTCACACTGATCACACGCGATATTAACGGGCAACAAATAGCCACAACCCAGGCGTACTACTACACGCCGAAGGTATTGCGTGAAGATCTCAAAGAGTACTCGATTGATATCGGCGTTCCACGCTTTGGCTATAGCACCGCATCAAGTGATTATGATAGCCATCTGTTTGCCATCGGTTCTTTGCGTTATGGCTGGCGGCCAACTGCAACATTAACCGGTCACACAGAATATACATCCGATGGTCTTGCCAATATTGGCGGCGGTATTGCCAAAACGCTGGCCGGGATGTCGGCAATTAATCTTGATGCTGCCCGCAGTGAATATAAAGGGGCATCGGGTAATCTCTTACTGGCGGGCGTTGAAGGTCGACTCACAAAACAAATCTCCTTTAATGCCAGTACCCAGCGCACCTTTGGTAATTATTTTGACGTTGCTCGCGTAGCGAATATTCTGGCGCAGAAAAAATACGCCAATGTTTTACGCACCCGCACCTATGCAGAAGATTTTATTAATACCAGCGCGATTGCCGAGCGGATCGACCGCTACGGTCTGGCATGGTCTCCGACGCCGGGGCTCTCTTTCAGTGCCTATTACAATGAAATCGCCTGGGCACAGGATACATACCGCACGGTATCGCTTAATGCCAATACCAGCATTACTAACAACGCAACGCTCTATACCAATATTTATAAGGATCTGAACCACAGTGATAACTGGAGCCTGTGGCTTGGATTGCGCATTAATTTATCTGACCGTCTCGACGCGACGACCAGCATGGTAAAAAACAGTGCGGACACCAGCTATAGCCAGGAATTCAGCCGCAGCAGCAGCCAGCAGGTCAACACCCTTGGCTGGGGAGTAAACGCCACTCACTACGATAACGGCAGTAACCTGCTTAGTGTTCGTGGCGATTACCGGGCGCGTGCTGCATGGCTGAATGCACAACTCTCCCAATATGGCAGTCAGCGGCAATCCACCCTCGCCGCCAGCGGTTCTCTGGTTGCCGCCGGAGGCCATCTTTTTGCCGCCAACGAAATTGGTGATGCGTTTGTGGTGGTAAAAAATGCCGGACCGAACAGCACCGTGTTGAATGGCGGCGTTGATCTAGGCAAAAGCGATGCGGAAGGCAACTTCCTTATCCCCCATATTTTGCCGTGGGTGGATAACGAGATTTACCTTGATACCAGCGATATGCAAGAGGGCTGGGAAGCCGCCAGCACTGAACAAATCGCCGTCGCAGGCTGGAGGCGCGGCAGCATTGTCGATTTCAAAACCGAAAAAATCGACAGCGCCACAGCAAAACTTTTTCTGGCTGGCGCTCATCAGGTCATTTCCCCTGGCTACGCAGTGACGCTTAACGGTCAGCAATCCGGCGTGGTGGGTTACGACGGGCTGGTTTACCTCAAGGGATTAAAAGAGGGAACCAACTATCTGAGTGTGAATTTGCTCGATAAAGGCCAATACCAGGCGCGTTTTAACTGGCATAAAACCACACAGCACAGCAACGCAGGAGAGATCCTATGTCGCTAACCCAGCTGCTTCGCTGCGTTATTGTGGTAGCTGTCGTCTGTGCCAGTTACTTCGCACCAATACGAACCGCCCACGCGGATTACTGTAACAGCAGCATCCACAGCGCGACATTTACCTATACCGCCGCAACCATCGCCCAGGCGCAAACCATTACCATTAATGACAGCTGGAGCTGCAATTCCGGGAATATTTTTCTGCCGAGCTACAGCCAGTCGGTCTGTTTGTACATGGATTCCTACACCGGTCAGTCAACAGCGATGACCTGGAATGGCGGCAGCTACACGCTGGCCTACACCGTGCATAGCACAGCGGGCACGGGGGCAAGTTCGCCAAACCCGGCACCCAGTAGCGTCGCAGCGGGCGCGGGCTTGTGGTACGGCATAAACGGTACCTCGGTAGTCGGGACATCCGGTACGACCAGCGGGCCGTTGTTAAGTTCTATCGCGATTACGCTTCCCGCAGGAAGCGCACGCAGCGTACCGCCAGGCACGTATACCATCAGCATTCGTTTTTCGCTGGATATGCAAGGCGATCCGGCTGGTAGCACCTGCACACAGTCCGGTAAAGGCGGGCCAAACGGCGACGGATGGGACTGGGGAACCACCACTTACACCTTTACGATAGTGGTGCCGAAGCTCTGCTCGATTAACGCGGTGGATAACATCAATTTTGGCAATATCGCGGCCGTTAACACGCTCGGCGCGGATGTAAGCGCACAGGGTAATGTCTATTTCACCTGTAGTCTCAGCACCCCTTACACCCTCTATTTAGATGATGGATTGCATCGCGATGCGGCAGGCAGCGGCAATCGCAATATGCTTGGCAGCGACGGCAGTAGCAGGCTGCCTTATCAGCTTTATACCAGTGCGGCAGCGACGACGATTTGGGATAGCGTCAACGGCGTGAGCGGCACCGGCTCGGCAACCCAGACCTTTAACACTGTTTACGGCAAGATTGCCGCCGGATCCGCCCTGCCCTCCGCGTTAGGGACCTATCAGGACAGGGTGATTGTGACGGTTTCCTATTAACAAGAGGAGGACATGGAAATGAGAGCAACACTATTTAGCAGCGCAGCCAGCATGTTGTTTTGCGCCTGTGCGATTGCAGATACCGCCACGGACACCATGACGATTCAGGCGACGCTGGTGGCAACCTGCGTCGTCAACACCGGTAACTTTCGCGACGCGCCATCACCTGCGTTGCTCAATTTCGGCACCATTACCGCCGGGCGACCCACCCGTGCGGATACTAACGCAGCGGCCGCAGGCTCAGGTGCTGCGTCTGTCATCTGCTCAACCGGCGTACCGTGGACGCTCACCGCCGATGGCGGCAACCACCTTAACGGCACACAGCGACAGATGAGCGACGGCGTCATGATGCTGCCCTATAGCCTCTATCGTGATGGAGGATACGCCTTCCCGATTGGTATCAATGACCCGGCGAACCCCGTCGCGTCTGGCACCGGGACCAGTGTCGTGCAGCTCACGCCAATGTACGGGATCGTCACGGCGGATACGCCTATCCCCAGCGTGGGAAATTACAGCGACAGCGTGACGCTGACGATCAACTACTAGCGACGGGAAGGAGGAAAAACGGGTATGAGAACGTTATTGCGGCCCTGCTGCATGCTGTTTTTGCTGATAACAGGCCACGCAAGCGCGGTTGCGCTGACGATTTCCCCGGTTTCTTTGCAAATGGACGCCGGGCAAAAAGCCATTTCGCTGACCATCAAGAATGACTCAGCAGACGCCGCGCCGATTCAACTGCGCGTCTTTCGCTGGACGCAAGAAAAAGGCAATGACCAGTTTCGTGAAACCGATGAGATTGTGATTAGCCCACCGTTTGTCACGCTTGCCGCCAGCCGCTCCTACAACGTGCGGATTTTCAGGAAAGATACGCGCACACCCGCGCAAGAGCTGACGTATCGCATCATCATCGATGAGATCCCACGTCCCGTTGACGCCCGAAGCGCGGGCGGCGGCGTCAAAATGAGCCTGCGGACATCACATCCTCTGTTTATCACCACACAAGAAGCGGTTGCCACGGTGACATGGAGTATGAAGCGCGACAGCCGTGGCTGGTACGTTTCCGCGCGCAATGACGGCAACCGCCACGCCTTGTTGACCGATGTTTATCTGGTTGATCGCAACAGCCATCAAAAAGTGGCGCTGAATGTTAACTCGGTGAATGGCTACATCCTCGGACACAGCTACCGGGATTACGACATTCGCGGCGCCCAGTTTACCCCCCTGACCGGCCATCAATACGCCGTTGAGGCGCGAATCAATGGCAAAACCATTACCGGTACGTTGTAACTGCAACTCACCCGGAGGAGAACGAAATGAAAAGATATTTGTTGTGCTTCTACACATTGTTATCTCTGCCGTTTGCCGCCAGCGCCGTGACAGCAACCGGGACGCTACAGGTTCAGGCTGTGGTGCAATCCACCTGTTCGGTCAATACCACCTCGACCGGTGCAACCGGCCCGGCGCGGCTCAATTTTGGCACCATCACCAATCTCACCGCAGATGTGACAGCGGACACGACCTCCGGCACCGTCGCCAACGGCGCGGTTTCCACTCTCTGCTCTACCGGAACGGCATGGACACTGACCGCAGATGGCGGTTTGCATGCAAGCAGTTCACAGCGTCAAATGGCGGATACAGCAACAGGTTTGCTGCCCTACAACCTCTATTCCGACGCGGCTCACAGCAGTTCTATCGGCATTAATGATGCGCAAAACCCGGTGGCGACAGGAACAGGGACAGGATCGGCGGAAACGACGCCGGTTTACGGTTTAATTCCGGCAGGAACGCCAATGCCGGAGGCGGGAAGTTATGCCGATACAGTGACCTTAACGGTCACCTATTAGAACAGAAAGAGCACCGTGCCTTGCGCACGGTGCCTGATTTCACGCCAGCTTAACGCAGCTCGAAAGAGCCCTGATTCACGCGCGCGGAATCAACGCCGATAAAGACGTTGAATTTGCCCGGCTCCGCGTCATATTTCATGCGCTGGTTCCAGAATTTCAGCGCATTAATATCGATCGGGAAACTAACGGTTTGGGTTTCGCCCGGTTTCAGGTTCACCTTATCAAAGCCGCGCAGTTGTTTGACCGGGCGGCTCATTGACGCGGTGACATCCTGCAAATACATCTGAATAACCGTTTCGCCTTCGCGTTTGCCGGTGTTGGTCACGTCAACGCTGGCGGTCACTTTGCCGGTACGCGTCATCGACGGTGCAGACATCTTCACGTCAGAAACCTTGAAGGTGGTGTAGCTCAGGCCATAACCAAACGGATAGAGCGGGCCGTTCGCTTCGTCGAAGTAGCGAGAGGTGTATTTGTTTGGTTTATCGGCATCATACGGACGCCCGGTATTGAGGTGGCTGTAATAGACCGGGATCTGCCCGACAGAACGCGGGAAGGACATCGGCAGTTTGCCGGACGGGTTGTAATCACCAAACAGAATATCGGCAATGGCGTTGCCGCCTTCAGTGCCGGCAAACCACGTTTCCAGAATAGCGTCGGCTTGCTGATCCTCTTTCACCAGCGCCAGCGGACGACCGTTCATCAATACCAGCACCAGCGGCTTACCGGTGGCTTTCAGCGCGGCAATCAAATCGCGCTGGCTCTGCGGAATGGTGATATCGGTACGGCTGGAGGCTTCATGCGCCATGCCCTGCGCTTCACCGACAACCGCAACAACCACATCGGATTTTTTCGCCGCGGCGACCGCTTCATCAATCATCTCTTTGGGCGAGCGCGGATCGACAACCACTGCCGGTTCATAAAGATTGAGGAAATTAACGATATCTTTGTCATTGGTGATGTTTGCCCCTTTGGCGTACACCACTTCCCCTTTACCGGCCAGCGCGTTGCGAATACCGGTCAGCACGGTAACGGACTGATCGGCAACGCCTGCCGCAGACCAGCTACCCATCGAATCGCGTTTGCTGTCGGCCAGCGGGCCCACCACCGCCACGGTGCCCGATTTTTTCAGCGGCAGCGTTTCCAGACGGTTTTTCAGCAGCACCATGCTTTCTCGCGCCACTTCACGCGCTTCTTTGCGGTGCAGACGGCTTTCGGCATTGGTGTCTTTCGGGTCGCTCTCTTTCGGTCCCAGGTGACTGTACGGATCGTTAAACAGCCCCATATCGTATTTCACATTCAGCACGTGGCGGGTGGCATCATCCAGCTCCGCCATCGTCACTTTGCCGGATTTCACCAGGCCCGGCAGATACTTGCTGTAGTACTCGTCGCTCATACTCATGTTGATGCCGGACTTCAGCGCCACGCGCACGGCGTCTTCCGGGTCGGCGGCGGTGCCGTGTTTAATCAGCTCTTTAATCGCCCCGTGATCGGAAATGGTGATGCCTTTAAAGCCCCACTCATCACGCAGCAGATCTTTTAGCAACCACGAGTCAGAAGAGGCAGGCGTGCCATTAAGTGAGTTCAGCGCTACCATCACGCCGCCGCTGCCTGCGTCCAGCGCGGCTTTGTAAGGCGGCATATAGTCGTTGAACAGGCGCTGTGGGCTCATATCAACGGTGTTGTACTCTTTGCCGCCCTCTACCGCGCCATAGGCGGCGAAGTGTTTCACGCTGGTCATCACCGCGTAGCGATCCGCCGGGCTTTTGCCCTGCATCGCTTCGACCATGGTGCGCCCCATTTCTGAGGTCAGGTACGTATCTTCGCCAAACCCTTCGGAAACGCGGCCCCAGCGCGGATCGCGCGAGACATCGACCATCGGCGCCCAGGTCATATTCAGGCCGTCATCCGCAGCTTCATAGGCAGAAACGCGGCCAACCGTTTTGACCGCATCAAGATTAAAGCTGGAGGCAAGACCGAGGCTAATCGGGAAGACAGTACGCTGACCGTGCACCACGTCATAGGCGAAAAACAGAGGGATTTTCAGGCGGCTCAGTTGCATCGCCTGATCCTGCATGGCGCGAATATCCTGCCGGGTGACGGTGTTAAAAATCGCGCCGACCTGGCTTGCTTTGATCATGTCACGAATGGCTTCTTTTGGGTTATCCGGCCCGACGCTGATTAAACGCAGCTGGCCGATTTTTTCATCGACCGTCATTTTCTTGAGCAGTTCAGTGACAAACGCATCCCTTGCTTGTGGCGTCAGCGGATGGTTGCCGAACATCTCTTCCGCCAGCGCTGGTTGCAGCGCGAGGCTCACAGCGACACCTACAGAACATAGCCATTTCATGTCGTTTACTCTCTTGTTTTTTCACCCATAACCGCGGTCACTGGCCGCGAAAGAAACGCAGTGTGCCATAATCCTGGCACGTGTTGCAGAGTGGGACTCTGATTTTTATGCGAATTCGCTCCCCCGTTTGGTTTTACAGGGCTAACATTAATGCGCACTTTACACGTCATCATGCATAACGCGCCAAAGCGGCAAGTCTTCACATTCTTATGACGCTTACTGAGATAAGCTTCCGGGTGCCAACGCCACTCAAAGGCGGCCCGAAGAATGAAGTGTATTGAACAATGATTAGCCACAAGGAGTGGATAATGTCACATCCAAACAACGCCTTTATCAGCGAACTCAAACGGCTGGTTGGCGCTTCTCACTTGCTTACCGACCCTGCCAAAACGGCCCGCTATCGCAAGGGTTTTCGTTCCGGCCAGGGCAATGCACTGGCGGTGGTTTTTCCCGGTTCGCTGGTCGAATTGTGGCGCGTTCTGCAGGCCTGTGTTAACGCCGATAAAATTATTCTGATGCAGGCGGCGAACACCGGGCTGACAGAAGGGTCAACGCCAAACGGCAATGATTATGACCGGGAAATCGTGATTATCAGCACCCTGCGCCTTGATAAGCTGCACCTGCTGGATAACGGCGAACAGGTGCTGGCCTACCCTGGTACCACGCTCTATTCGCTGGAAAAAGCGCTTAAACCGCTGGGCCGCGAGCCGCATTCGGTGATCGGCTCCTCGTGCATTGGCGCGTCGGTGATTGGTGGCATCTGCAATAACTCCGGCGGTTCGCTGGTGCAACGCGGCCCGGCCTACACTGAAATGTCGCTGTTCGCGCGTATCGATGAGCAGGGCAAACTGGTGCTGGTGAACCATTTAGGTATTTCGCTGGGGGAAACGCCGGAGCAAATCCTCAGCAAGCTTGATGACGATCGTGTGAGCGATAGCGACGTGCTGCACGACCAGCGCCACGGCCATGATCATGATTACGTGACCCGCGTACGCGATGTCGATGCCGACACACCGGCGCGTTACAACGCCGACCCGCAGCGTCTGTTTGAATCTTCCGGTTGCGCAGGGAAACTGGCGGTTTTCGCTGTGCGCCTGGACACCTTCCCGGCCGAAACGCGCCAGCAAGTGTTCTACATCGGCACCAATCAAACGGCAGT
This sequence comes from Kosakonia sacchari SP1, assembly GCF_000300455.3. Classification (NCBI taxonomy): domain Bacteria; kingdom Pseudomonadati; phylum Pseudomonadota; class Gammaproteobacteria; order Enterobacterales; family Enterobacteriaceae; genus Kosakonia; species Kosakonia sacchari. Next base: position 1,656,606 of record NZ_CP007215.2, on the reverse strand, counting down.
GCTGGCGGAGATCCGCCGTCATATTCTGGCGAACTTCGAACACCTGCCGGTCGCCGGTGAGTATATGCATCGCGATATTTACGATATCGCCGAACGCTACGGCAAAGACACTTTCCTGATGATCGATAAACTCGGCACCGACAAAATGCCGTTCTTCTTCACCATGAAAGGCCGCACCGAAGCGCTGCTGGAAAAGGCGACGGTGTTTAAACCGCATTTTATTGATCGCTCCTTACAAAAAATCAGCGGCTTTTTCCCGTCTCACCTGCCGCCGCGCATGAAAGCGTGGCGCGATAAGTATGAACATCACCTGCTGCTGAAAATGTCCGGCGATGGCATTGCAGAAGCAGAAAACTGGCTGAAAACCTACTTTGCCAGTGCCGAGGGTGATTTCTTTGTCTGCACGCCGGAAGAAGGGAGTAAAGCGTTTTTACACCGCTTTGCCGCCGCCGGTGCGGCGATCCGCTACCAGGCGGTTCATGCCGATGAAGTGGAAGATATCCTGGCACTGGATATCGCGCTGCGCCGCAATGACAGTGACTGGTTTGAGCATCTGCCGCCGGAAATAGACAGCCAACTGGTGCATAAGCTCTATTACGGCCACTTTATGTGCCATGTTTTCCACCAGGATTACATTGTGAAAAAAGGCGTGGATGCCCATGCGCTGAAAGAGCAAATGCTGGAACTGTTACGCCAGCGTGGCGCGCAATATCCGGCCGAGCATAACGTCGGCCATCTGTATGAAGCCGCCGAACCGTTAAAACGTTTTTATAAAGAAAACGACCCGACAAACAGCATGAACCCCGGCATCGGTAAAACCAGCAAGCGTAAGTTCTGGCAGGAAGAATCTGCTACGGATAACGCATCGTCAACGGCGATGAAATAACCCGGCGACGGGCTGTATTGTGTGCTCCTTTCGTAATAGAGTAACGAACAGCGCCAGAGAAACGTTTCTCTGGCCGCCTGCTTTGAAGGAGCACACCCGTCATGTCAGCTGTCGATATCTTATCCGGTCCTGCGGTGGTAGTGCGCGACGCCTGCCCTGAAGACGTTCACGCCATCGCCTCGCTTTATGCCTGGCATGTTCTGCACGGCCGCGCCTCCTTTGAAGAAGTCCCACCGACTATTGATGAAATGCGCAGCCGCATGAATCGCATCGCGAAAGAGGGTTTGCCGTGGATGGTGGCGCTCTATCACGGCATCGTGGTCGGGTATTGCTATGCCGGTTATTACCGTCCGCGCGAGGCCTATCGTTACACGCTTGAAGAGTCTATTTACGTGGATGCCAGCATGACCGGGCGCGGCATTGGCAGCACGTTGATGAGCGCCTTGATCGCACGCTGCGAAGAGGGCCCGTGGCGGCAACTGATTGCGGTGATTGGCGATGGCAACAATAATTCGGGTTCGCTGCGGCTGCATAAAAAGCACGGTTTTGAGATTGCCGGGCAGTTGCGAAGCGTCGGCTACAAGAAAGGCGACTGGCGGGATACGCTGATTATGCAGCGTCCACTCAACGACGGTGACTGGACGCTGCCGGAGTAATTAATCGTTTTGCGCGGTCTGCTCACCCGCAGACGGGTTTTGCGCCATCTGCGCCGCTTTCTGGCGTTTATAGCTTAATGCAGACGCCGGAACCGGCTGCACTTTGCCGGTTTCAATCCAGGTGCGTAAACGGCTGGCATCGGCAAAATGGGTAAATTTGCCAAACGCATCCATCACCACCAGCGCCACCGGTTTGTTGTTAATCACGGTGCGCATTACCAGGCAGTGCCCTGCCGCATTGGTAAAGCCCGTTTTGGTCAACTGAATGTTCCAGTTATCGCGGTACACCAGGTGGTTAGTGTTGCGAAACGGCAGCGTATACGCCGGATTAGCGAAAGTCGCCATCTCTTCACGCGTGGTACTGAGCTGACCAATCAGCGGATACTGTTTGGTGGCAATCAGCAGTTTGCTCAGATCGCGTGCGGTCGAGACGTTATGAATCGACAAACCGGTCGGTTCAACATAGCGCGTATTCGTCATGCCTAACGCTTTCGCTTTGGCGTTCATCGCCGCGATAAAGGCATTGTAACCGCCCGGATAGTGGTGCGCGAGGCTAGCCGCCGCGCGGTTTTCCGAGGACATCAGCGCCAGCAGCAGCATATCTTTACGGCTGATTTCACTATTGAGGCGCACGCGAGAATAGATCCCTTTCATCTCCGGCGTCTGGCTGATATCCACTTTGAGTTTCTCATCCAGCGGCAGGTGCGCATCCAGTACCACCATCGCCGTCATCAGCTTGGTAATGGAAGCAATAGGACGCACCAGATCAGGGTGGCTGGAGTAGATAACCTGATTGGTTTGCAGATCGACAATCATCGCGCTACCTGAAGCGATTTCAGGTTGTGCGGCAGTGGTCGCCGCTGTGGTTTTCGCGACGGCAAACGGCGCCACGGGCGCAGCCAGGATTAACGCCAGGCTTAATAAGGAAACTCGAAATTTCTGCATGGTGAGACTTCTGAAAATTATTCACGCACGTTATTACGCACACCGCTTCTGTCAGCCGGAGCAATAACAGAGCTGGCTTTGGCATAATAGCCGCCACGCAGGGTTGTCGCCAGAGGATAATCGTTGCGAGAGATTGCGTTGCCGACATTTACGCCAGCAACGCAACAGGTTTAGAACAAGCGGTAACCGTAACCCCACAGGATCACCGTCAGCGCCAGCAGCACTTCAAGCACCAGCACCCCGATCGCCAGCGTCGAGCTTGAGAAACTCAACCCCTCTTCTTTATTAATATTCAGGAAGGTCGGGATACCGACATACAGTAAGTAACCGGTGTAAAACAGCGCCACCGTCCCCACCAGCGCGCAAAGCCACACCAGCGGATAGAGCGCCACAATCCCGCTGAGAAACAGCGGCGTCGCCACATAACCAGCGAACACCATACAGCGCCCTAATGAAGGCCGCTGCGGCAAGCTACGCGCCATCCACCAGATCACGCGGCCCATCACCGCCACGCCTGCCAGCATCAACGCATAGAACAGCACAGCCAGATAGAAACCGGTAAACAATGACAGCGTCACCACACTGTTTTCGCCAAAATTCCAGCCGATTTGCGTGGTACCAATAAACGCGCAAACAACCGGAATCGCCGCCATGATTAGCACATGGTGGGTGTAGTGATGCGAAATTGTCTCGTTTTCGCCCTTGATAACCTGCATTTCACGATCGGGATGGGAAAAAAGTCCCCAGACATGGTTCATAACGCCCCCTCGCTGACAGCCCGAACATCGACACTGTCAGTATAATTCACTATTACGATTATTTTTTGTACAACAACAAAAATGCCGCGACAACGAAACGGCGTCATTCCGGCGAAGGCGCGATATCGGGTGTATGCTTATAAGCGTTTTACCGGGAGGACGTAAAAACAATGGATATCAATCATCTGATTAGCCAGTATGGCTACGCCGCGCTGGTGATTGGCAGTGTGGCTGAAGGGGAGACAATTACCCTGCTGGGCGGTGTTGCCGCGCACCAGGGGCTGTTACGGTTCTGGCTGGTGGTGGTATCCGTGGCGCTTGGCGGCATGATCGGCGATCAGCTGCTTTATCTCGTTGGCAGACGCTACGGCACGAAAATCCTGCGCCGCTTCTCTCGTCACCGGGAAAAAATCCACCAGGCACAGTCGCTCATCCGTCGCCATCCCTACCTGTTTGTTATCGGCTCACGTTTTATGTACGGCTTTCGCATTATTGGCCCGCTGTTGATTGGCACCAGCCGTTTGCGACCGAAAATCTTTCTGCCACTCAACATTGTTGGCGCCATCGTCTGGGCGCTGCTGTTTACCACGCTCGGTTACGTCGGCGGGGAAGTAATTGGCCCGTGGCTGCACCAGTTCGACCAGCATGTTAAACGCTGGATCTGGCTGATTCTCGCCATCGTGCTGGTGGTGGCGCTGCGCTGGTGGTTTCATCATCGGCGGAAAAAACGCCAGCGCAACGCGGCGAACGACTAAGCCGTTTTCGGTTTGAACTGCGGGTTAGCCAGCATAAAACCGCCATCAATAATCAACGATTGTCCAGTGGTGTAGCTGGCATGTTCTGAACAGAGCCAGGCAACCATGCTGGCTATCTCTTTGGTGGTGCCCGGTCTTGTCAGCGGAACAATCGGCAACGAACCCGGTTTTGCATCTTCATCGCGCATGTTATTCATCGGCGTGGCTATCGCCCCCGGCGCGACGGCGTTCACCAGAATGTTGTGATCCACCAGCTCCAGCGCCATCGATTTGGTTAAGCCGCCGAGCGCGTGTTTGGCGGCGGTATAGGCACTGGCGTCCGGCAACGGCGTGTGCTCGTGTACCGAGGTGATATTGACGATGCGCCCGCCCTGCCCCTGCTGCACCATGTGCCTGGCGGCGATCTGCGAGCAGAGAAACGCGCCGTCGACATCCACGGTGAAAATGCTGCGCCAGTCCTCAAATTTCATATCAAGAAACGGGGCTTTGCTCATTGCCCCGGCATTATTCACCAGTACATCAATGCGCCCGAAACGGGAAATCAACGTCTCAATCGCCTGCGCCCCATCCGGCAACTGGCTGAGATCGAGATGGATGGTTTCCGCCCGCCGCCCAAGCGCCTCAACATGCAAAGCAGCCTCTTTCGCGCCATTTTCGTCCGCATGCCAGGTAATGCCGATATCAAACCCCTGTTCCGCCAGCATCAGCGCACACTGTCGGCCAATCCCGGAATCGGCGGCGGTCACAATCGCAACTTTGGTTACAGGCATAGGTCGTCCTCTGGTTAACAAATAGACAGGTAAGTATAGGAAAAAGGCACAACTGCGTGAGATTGCCTACGCTTTTACCTACCTGCATATAAAAAGGACGAAGAAAATGATGAAGATACTGCTTTGGGCAATCCTGATTATCTTTCTGATTGGTCTGCTGGTGGTCACTGGCGTATTTAAGATGATCTTCTAACTGTGCCGCCGGGTAGCGCCCGCTACCCGGCTTTGCTGATTAATTCCCCTTCGCGCTGTAATTCACTGGCACCCAGCGATAACCGTTCTCCGCTTTCATCACTTTACCGATACCCGGGAAAGCAATATGCGCTGCGGCCACCCAGTCCCCTTCGCGCGCGACCTGCGCCAGCACCTTTTCACGGGTTGTTACCGCCTGCTGCTGGTTAACATCGAAATGGATCGCCACTTCCGGCTGCGGCAGTTGCACCGGATGCGCATGAATAATATCGCCCCACAGCATCAGCGTCTTACCGCCGTGAGTGACGCGGTAAATCACGCTGCCTGGCGTATGACCCGGCGCCGGGATCGCTTCAATGCCGGGGATAATTTGCGTCGGCGCGTGGAAGGGGCTGAGCTTACCGGCATCCATCACCGGGCGCAGGGAGCGTTCGGATTCCGCAAAAGTGTGGCGCTGTCCCTCTTCCACCTCTTTTTCATGTGCCGGATTGAGCCAGAAATCGACATCCCGCTGATCGACCCGCACGGTGGCATTGGCGAACACCGGTTTTCCGTCGCGCTGTATGCCGCCGGAGTGATCGGCATGGATATGCGTCAACAGCACCGTATCGATGGTGGCCGGATCAATGCCCGCCGCGCGCAGGTTTTCCGGCAGATGGCCGCCCGCGTCGCCAAACAACTGCCCGGCACCGGCATCCACCAGAATTAATTGCTTACCGGTGTTAATCACAAAGGCGTTGATCGAGGTTTCGGCATTGACGGGTAAACTGGCCTGCGCCATCCGTTCCTGCAACTGCTCCGGGGTGATATGGGTCAGCAGTTTGTCAAACGGCACCGCGACGGTGCCATCGGAAACGGCGGTGATTTGCCAGTCGCCCATCGCCATGCGGTAAAAACCCGGCGCTTGCGGCTGGTGTGTTGAGAGCGGTGCGGCGGCAACAGCGCCAAAACTCAAACCCGCCGTCGCCAGCACCAACAGAAGTGGATAATGTTTCATACTCTTCTCCAGTCGTTTTCATTGCGCCAGTATCCGGCAACGGCTACTATCACTCCAATTGATTGGAGCAATAATGACTATCAAAGAGAATGATTTCCGCAAAATCGATCTTAACTTGTTGATCGCTTTTGCCGTGCTGTTTCGCGAACAGAGCGTTTCCGCCGCAGCGGATAAGCTGCATCTGGGTCAACCGGCGGTGAGCGGTGTACTGTCGCGCCTGCGCACCCTGTTTGACGATCCGCTGTTTATTCGTAGCGGCCATAAAATGCAGCCCACCGCGCGCGCCGTGGAGCTGCATACCGAACTGCTACCGCTGCTGGAGCAGTTGCAAAGCGCGCTGTTTCAGCAAACGGCATTTGATCCGCAGACCGCCAGCGTCACGCTGACGCTCGGCATGGCGGACTGGGTGGAAATGTGGCTGATGCCAAAGCTGATCCCGGCGCTGCAACAGGCCGCGCCCGGTATGCGTCTGAATGTGGTGGCCAGCGATCCGTTCAGCGATGCCGGTCGGCTGGAAGGCGGCGAGATGGATATGGCAATAAGCGTCGCCGAGGCCGGGCCACGCTGGCTGGAGCGCGAAGTGCTGACCACCATGCCGTTTATCACGCTCTGGCACCCGCAACAACTGACGTTGAGCGCACCGCTGGATATCGACACCTTTTCCGCGCAGCCGCATTTAATGGTCAGCTACCGGGAAGCCACCAGCAGCCACTTCGACACGTTGCTGGCAAAAACCGGCCATCAGCGCCGCATCCACTACACCACACCGCATTTCGCCGCTCTGCCGGGATTACTGGAGACCATGCCTGCACTGGCGACCGTACCAGCAGGTCTGGCGCAGGAGTGGCAGCGCACGCGAGGGTTTGCCAGCAGCCCGCTGCCGCTGGATGTGCAGCCAATTGAGGTGGCGATGCTGTGGCATCAGCGCCACAGCAGCGATCCGGCGGTAATGTGGCTGAAAGAGTTTATCGCGAAACGCCTTAACTGACGCGTCTGCCCGGTTTGTGCGGGCGTAGTGCGGGTTATTTCGGGCTGACACCGTTGCTGGCGCGATAGCCGTAGAAATTTTTCTCAGGGCTGCGCGGCCTGGGTGCCTTGCCGTTATCATCGCGATCGGCATCAATAAAACCGTAACGCCTGTCGCTCTCCGCTTTGGCGGCGCTTTCCAGATCAACCGGCTTTCACCGGGTATAACTTATCATCACTTGTGCGCGCGGCTGCCGCCCGGCACCACGACAACAACGTGGTTTACTATTTTGGCGCTATTCATTCCGACCCCGGAAACAAAAAAACCTGACCTCCGGCAGTTGCCAGATGATCAGGCTTTGCCTGCCTGCGCAGTAACAATCGCCGCCCGCACATCAAACCAGCTTTGTTCGAGCGAATAACGAAACAGCCTACGAAAGGTTCATCAGCACGAGTCAGACGCCAACGCGGCTGCGCTGGCGGGCGATCGCTTGTGCGATATCGTCGGAATTTTTATAGGCGCGGATCTCGGTAAACAGCTCGCTGGCTTCAAGATATTCTTTGCGTAAATAGCCGAGCCACTGTTTGATGCGCGCAACGTGATACAAACCGGTGTCGCCCTGCTTTTCCAGCCGTGAATATTTCGCCAACAATTCGACAACCTCCGGCCACGGCATACGCGGTTCGTTATATTTCACCACCCGGCTCAGATTCGGCACATTCAGCGCGCCGCGACCAATCATCACCGCATCGCAGCCAGTGGTAGCCATACAATCCTGCGCACTTTGCCAGTCCCAAATCTCGCCGTTGGCAATCACCGGAATGGTTAAGCGCTTGCGGATCTCACCGATGGCCTGCCAGTTGATGCACTCCGCTTTGTAGCCCTCTTCTTTAGTGCGCCCGTGTACCGCCAGTTCGCTGGCGCCAGCCTGCTGTACCGCATCGGCAATTTCAAACGCGCGTGCGGGGCTGTCCCAGCCAAGCCGCACTTTTACCGTCACCGGCAGGTGTGACGGCACCGCTTCACGCATCGCTTTTGCGCCACGGTAAATAAGCTCAGGATCTTTGAGCAACGTCGCGCCGCCACCGCTGCCGTTGACCAGTTTCGACGGGCAACCGCAATTGAGATCGACGCCCCAGGAGCCCAGTTCAACCGCGCGCGCCGCGTTTTCCGCCAGCCACTGCGGGTATTGCCCTAAGAGTTGAATACGCACCAGCGTACCGGAAGGCGTGCGGCTTTGACGATGCAGTTCCGGGCAGATTTTATAGAAGGATTTTACCGGCAGGCGTTGATCCACCACGCGCAAGAATTCGGTGATGCACAAATCATAATCGTTAACCTCGGTCAGCAGCTCGCGCACCAGCGAATCGAGCACGCCTTCCATCGGCGCCAGTAATACACGCATATCTCGCCCCATAAAAAAGAGGCGCCATAGTAGCGCCTCTGTTCAGACGTGGAAAGTGCCTTTCTTCACTACACTTTGGGCTACGGCTGGCGGTAAATCTTGTGGGAATGCATAACGTTCCTGAATGGAATGTTTGGTATGCTCACAATTCATGATGTGATCAGTAGCACGTTTTTAGCTTTAATTGTATGATGAATGCGTTTCGACAAGGGCTTTCACCATGAGTAACTCACTGAATATTATCTGGCAGTACCTTCGTGCGTTTGTGCTTATTTACGCTTGTCTCTACGCAGGCATTTTTGTTTCATCGCTGCTGCCCATTGCCATTCCTGGTAGCATTATCGGCATGCTGATTATGTTCGTGCTGCTGGCGCTGCAAATTCTGCCCGCCAAATGGGTAAATCCCGGCTGCTTTATTTTGATCCGTTATATGGCGCTGCTGTTCGTGCCCATTGGCGTAGGCGTGATGCAATATTACGACCTGCTGCGCGCGCAGTTCGGCCCGATTGTTATTTCCTGTGCGGTGAGCACAATTATCGTCTTTTTGGTGGTGAGCTGGAGCACCCATCTGGTGCACGGCGAGCGCAAAGTGGCAGGACAAAAAGGTCAGAAAGAATGATGACGTATATCTGGTGGTCGTTACCGCTGACGCTGGCAGTGTTTTTCGCCGCGCGTAAACTCGCCGCGCGTTTCAAGCTGCCGCTGCTCAACCCGCTGCTGGTGGCGATGGTGGTGATTATCCCGATCCTGCTGGCGACGGGCACTCCCTATGACCACTATTTCCAGGGCAGTAAAATTCTTAACGATCTGCTGCAACCCGCCGTTGTCGCGCTGGCGTTTCCGCTCTATGAGCAGTTACATCAAATCCGCGCCCGCTGGAAATCGATTATTACGATCTGCTTTATCGGCAGCATGGTGGCGATGTTTTCCGGTACCGCCGTGGCGCTGCTGATGGGCGCGACACCGGAAATTGCAGCGTCGATATTACCGAAATCCGTCACCACGCCGATTGCAATGGCCGTTGGCGGCAGCATTGGCGGTATCCCGGCAATCAGTGCGGTCTGCGTGATCTTTGTTGGCGTATTGGGCGCCGTGTTCGGCCATACCTTGCTGAACCTGATGCGTATCACCACGAAATCGGCACGCGGGCTGGCAATGGGTACCGCCTCGCATGCGCTGGGCACCGCGCGCTGCGCCGAACTGGATTATCAGGAAGGGGCGTTCAGTTCGCTGGCGCTGGTGATTTGCGGGATTATCACCTCGTTGGTCGCACCGTTTCTGTTCCCGGTTATCCTCGCGTTGCTGGGCTAAAATTTGCGACACGTCGCGCATTTTTAATTTGAGTTTCATAAGTTGCACATACAGTGTGAAGTGAATCACACATAGAGACTATGCAGCCCCGTAAACTACGATTCCAATACACTGCTATGAGGCACAGCTATGCATTCACGTTTTCACTCTGCTTTTTCCGGGCTTGCGGAGAATTTACAGACCGCACTGGCTCCTCTGCTGGCGGATGATCACTTCCCCGCCATGCTGAGCGCAGAGCAGGTGGCAACTTTGCAAAGCGCGACGGGGCTTGACGAGGACGCGCTGGCGTTTGCGTTGCTGCCGCTCGCCGCCGCCTGCGCCCGCACCGATCTTTCCCACTTTAATGTGGGCGCAATTGCGCGTGGCGTCAGCGGAACATGGTACTTCGGTGCCAATATGGAGTTTCTTGGCGCGACGATGCAGCAAACCGTGCATGCCGAGCAGAGCGCTATTAGCCACGCCTGGCTGCGCGGTGAAAAAGCGCTCTCTTCCATCACCGTCAACTACACGCCGTGCGGCCACTGCCGCCAGTTTATGAATGAACTGAACAGCGGTCTGAATCTGCGCATTAACCTGCCGGGCCGCGCGCCGCATACGCTGGGCGATTACCTGCCGGACGCGTTTGGTCCCAAAGATCTGGACATCAAAACGCTGTTAATGGACCAACAGAATCACGGTTTTTCACTGAACGGGGATGAGGTAACGCAGGCGGCCATTCATGCAGCCAATAAAAGCCACTCGCCTTACACCACTTCGCCGTCAGGCGTGGCAATTCTTTGCCGCGACGGGCGCATCTTCAGCGGGAGCTACGCGGAAAACGCCGCCTTCAACCCAACGCTGCCACCATTGCAAGGCGCGCTGAATCTGCTTAGCCTTAGCGGTTTTGATTACGCGGATATTCAACGCGCGGTGCTGGCGGAACGCGCCGATGCGCCGCTCACCCAATGGGATGCCACCGCCGCCACGCTGCGCGCGCTGGGATGTGAGAAGGTCGAACGCGTTTTGCTGAGTAAATAATTGTCGCTGCGGGTTCGCGCCCGCAGTGATGAAAAACCCCGCAATTGAACTGCCGTTTCTTGCGCTTGCCGTACGGGTAAAGTAGCCTGAGGGACATTCTAATCCTGTTCGAGTCTGCTGCATGTTAAAGCGTTTTACTTACAGCTTGTTAGTCCTTATCGGCTTACTGCTGTTAACTGCGCTTGGCTTAGACCGCTGGATGAGCTGGAAAACCGCCCCCTATATTTACGACGACTTGCAGGATCTCCCCTGGCGCCAGGTTGGGGTGGTTCTCGGCACTGCGAAGTACTACCGCACCGGCGTTATCAATCAATATTACCGCTACCGGATTCAGGGTGCGCTTAATGCGTATAACAGCGGCAAGGTTAACTACCTGTTGCTGAGCGGCGATAATGCGCTGCAAAGTTACAACGAACCGATGACCATGCGTAAGGATTTGATTGCCGCCGGTGTCGATCCTGCCGATATCGTGCTGGATTACGCCGGTTTCCGTACGCTGGATTCGATTGTGCGTACCCGCAAAGTCTTCGACACTAACGATTTCATTATCATTACCCAGCGTTTCCACTGCGAACGTGCGCTGTTTATCGCCCAGCATATGGGCATTCAGGCGCAGTGTTACGCCGTGCCGTCACCGAAAGATATGTGGAGCGTACGCGTACGCGAGTTTGGCGCGCGGCTGGGCACGATTGCCGATCTCTACATCTTCAAGCGTGAGCCGCGCTTCCTCGGCCCGCTGGTGCCCATTCCGTCAATGCAGGAAGTGCCGGACGACGCACAAGGCTACCCGGCCGTCACCGCCGAGCAGCTTATCGATATGCAAAAGAAAGGAAAAAACTGAAGCGTTAGTTCATTGACGCGTTGCGACTGCTGGTTTTCACTGGACGGACAAGCGTAAAACCGCGCTCCACAAAATGACGGTGATCGATAACCGCACGGCTGGCTTTATCGAGCGTCCAGTGACCATTTAACGCGTTGAAGGACAATGCCTTCTCCCCATCCGGCGTATTAACCAGGTACTCCCCACTTTTTAAGTACCCAGTGCTACATACAATGCGCGCTGGCGGGCTGTTCTTCATTCTGAACTCTATTTTGCGAAAGCCGGTGGGTACCGGGCAAAAGTAAAAGAACGGCAAGGACGTGATTTTGATATCGCCAAGTGAGGCAATCACGTCGCCATCGCGCAACAGTTCGACATTTTTCAAAGAGAAGTTAACAGGTGAGTTTTTTTCATGCGGTAAATTATCAACAGTAAAATAAACAAAATTCATAAGCGCCCCTGAGCTGCGGATACAACCTCATTCACAGATTCATTCTTTCAAGCGTAAGTAGCTATGGGCATACAGGCATTCAGAATTGACTTAAATATCGGGCACATGGGATGTACCCGAAGTGCAAGCGAAGCGTCAGGCCACTTTGCTTTCATGCTGTTGCAGGCTACGCTCAAGGTCGTAGATCAGGCTTCTCACCATATCAGGCGGTAAATTAAAAAAGGGCGAATCAAACGTCGTTGCTCCCGCGTCGCAGGGGCCGGTGCTGCAACCAAACTTCACGACCACACCATCCAAATCCTCAACCACTCCCACCTGCCAGCCAATCACCGGAAGTGCAGGAAATGCGCACTCACTGTTCATCCCCAATCTCCTTATTAATATTGCGACTTTATTGAGCGTAGCACCGAAGCAAAAAATTTAACAACTCGCCGCGAGCGAAGTTTTTTGGCGCAAGGCAGTGGGTTTAATCCATGGCAGAAGGCGGCAAAACAGGCAAAAAAAAGCCCGCTCGTTGAGCGGGCCGGGTACAGACGATGGGATTATTTTTTACGGGCGTATTTCAGCGAGTCCAGCGCTACGGCGAAGATAATGATGCCGCCCTTGATGATGTACTGCCAGTACGGGTTAATACCGATATAGGTCAGACCGTAGTTGATGACGGTGAAGATAATCACACCGGTCACCACACCAAGCACGGTACCCACGCCGCCACTGAAGGAGACCCCGCCAACCACGCAGGCGGCGATGGCGTCCAGTTCATACATAAAGCCAAGGTTGTTGGTAGCCGAACCGATACGACCCGCTTCCAGCATCCCGCCGAAGGCATAGAACACACCGGACAGCGCGTAAATCATCAGCAGGTTCAGCGCCACGTTAACGCCGGAGACTTTCGCCGCTTCCGGGTTACCACCGATGGCGAAAATGTTTTTGCCAAAGCGGGTTTTATTCCACAGCACCCAGACGAACGCCACGGCGATCAACGCATAGAAGGTGATATACGACAAGCGGAAGCTACCCAGCGCAATAAAGCCCTGCGTAAAGGTCGAGAAGCCGCTGTCGAAGCCGGAAATCGGCGACGCGCCCACAAAGTCGTAGTACAGGGAGTTGATACCGTAAACGATGATCATCGTACCCAGCGTGGTGATAAACGGCGTCACGTTCAGGTATGCAATCACGATACCGTTCACCAGGCCAATCACCGCGCCGATGGCACAAACAATCAGGATCACCACCGGAATCGGCATTGTCGCCATATCCGGGAAGACCTTGTTGACGTTTTCCATCGATTGCAGCAACGTTGCGGCAACCACCGCCGCGAGGCCAACCTGGCGCCCGGCGGAAAGGTCAGTACCCTGAGTAACAATCAGCCCCGCCACGCCCAGCGCGATAATAATACGCACCGAGGATTGGGTCAGAATATTACTTAAGTTCAGCAGACTTAAGAAAGTGGGATCCTGAAAAATGATAATGGCCAGTAACACTAAAAGAACAACGTAAATACCGCCGTCTTTCAGATAAGTGAGAAAAGTTTTCTTATTTAACGCACTCATGAGGAGCCCCTGATCTTAAAGGTGCAAAGACGCAAGACGGAGAATTTCGTTTTGCGTTGTCGTTTTAGTATCAACAATTCCGGAAACAAGGCCATTGCTCATTACCAGAATACGGTCAGTGATGCCTAACAACTCAGGCATTTCAGAGGAAATAATAATGATCCCCTTATTCTTTTTCGCGAGTTCGGCAATCAGTTGGTAAATTTCAAATTTAGCCCCAACGTCAATACCACGGGTCGGCTCATCGAGCATTAAAATTTCTGGCTGTGTTAATAACCAGCGACCAATAACCACTTTTTGCTGGTTACCACCGGAAAGCGAACCAATTTGTGTACGGTGGCCGGGTGTTTTAACACGCATGGAGTCAATAACCCACTGGGTATCACTCTTCATACGGCTATTATCCAGCAAGCCGACTTTATTTTTGTAATTCTGAATATTCGAGATTAGTGAGTTAAATCCGATATCAAGATACGCATAAATACCAGTAGAACGGCGTTCTTCCGTCACCAGCGCAAAGCCATTATTAATCGCTTCATTGGCGGTGTGATTATTAATCAGTTTGCCATGAAGTTTAATGGTGCCAGCGGACTTTTCGCGAATGCCAAATAACGTCTCAACAATATCAGTACGTTTCGCCCCGACCAGACCTGCGATACCGAGAATTTCGCCTTTGCGCAAATCAAAGGAGATATCGCGAATAGAGGGCTGGCGCAACGAGGTGAGATTACGCACTTCAAGAATGGTTTCGCCCGGCACGTTGTGCTTATCCGGGAAGCGCTGGTTCAGGGAACGGCCAACCATCATCGCGATGATCTTGTCCATATCCAGCCCTTCCAGCGGCTGGGTGGCAATCCACTGGCCGTCGCGCAGGATCGTAATTTCATCGCACAGCTGGAATATCTCTTCCATTTTATGGGAGATATAAACAATTCCGCAGCCGCGTTCTTTCAGTTTACGGATAATTTTAAAAAGATGATTGACTTCTTTTTCCGTCAGCGAAGAAGTCGGTTCATCCATAATGACAATTTTGGCGTCGTAAGAGAACGCTTTGGCAATTTCAATCATCTGCATTTGCGATACAGATAATGTTCCCACGCGTGCTTTAGGGTCGATATCAATATCCAGCTCATCAAAAATGGCTTTGGTATCGTGGAACATTTTATCCTGATCGACAAACATGCCTTTGGTCGGGTAACGACCCAGCCACATATTGTCCATCACGGAGCGTTGCAACACCAGGTTGAGTTCCTGGTGAACCATCGAAATACCATTTTCCAGCGCTTCTTTCGCGGAATGGAAGTCGATCTCTTTCCCCTGAAAAAGAATGCTACCGGAATCTTTTTGATAGATCCCAAAAAGACATTTTAATAATGTTGATTTCCCCGCACCGTTCTCGCCCATTAATGCATGGATCGAATGCGGACGGACTTTCAAATTGACATTATCGAGTGCCTTTACGCCGGGAAAAGACTTGTTGATATTGCTCATTTCCAACAAGAATTCACCTGACGACTGAGTATTATTGCTGACCATAATTATACCTTGTTGGCCTGGCATATCGTGTTATAAGGGCGCAACTGTCGTTGCGCCCAATGAGAACATGCTTTCTTAATATTATTTACCGGCGATTTCAGCCAGGTTGTCTTTATCTACACCTACGTAAGGAATACGAACAATTTTATTGTCGATTTTCCAGTTGGTGCCATCTGCCGCGCCTTTACCTTCGGCCAGGTTTTTCGCCAGATCAAAGCTTGCTTTCGCCTGGTTGTTCGCATCGTTCAGCACGGTACCGGCCATTGCACCGGATTTCACCAGCGCCAGCGCTTCTGGCAGCGCATCGACGCCAAAGACCGGAATAGCAGATTTGTTGTGTGCTTTCAGTGCCTCAACCGCGCCCATTGCCATCGCGTCGTTGTTAGCGATAACCACTTCAATTTTGTTAGCGTTCGGGCCAGAGAGCCAGGCGTCCATTTTGTCTTTCGCCTGAGCGGTATCCCACATCGCGGTATCCAGAGCCAACTGCTGGGTTTTAATGCCCTTGTCGTTCAGCTCTTTGATAACGTAAGTGGTACGTGCTTCAGCATCCGGGTGGCCCGGCTCGCCTTTCAGCAGTACGAACTGAATCTGGCCATCTTTGTTCAGATCCCAGGCCGGGTTTGCCGCCCAGTGTTTAGCAATCAGGTCACCCTGAATCACGCCGGATTCTTTGGAATCGGTACCCACGTAATAGGCTTTATCGTAGCTATCCAGCGCTTTACGAGAAGGTTCTTTGTTAAAGAAAACAACCGGAACGTTTTGACCACGCGCTTTCTCAATCACCGTACCTGCCGCAGCCGGATCAACCAGGTTGATCGCCAGTGCTTTTACGCCTTTCGCCAGCAGCACGTCGATCTGGTCGTTCTGTTTGGATTGGTCATTCTGCGAGTCGTTCATCAGCAGCTGAACATCTGGCGCTGCTTTGGCGTCTTTCTCAATAGCCTTACGGACAACGGACATAAAGTTGTCGTCATATTTATAGATGGTCACACCAATGCGGGTATCCGCTGCGTGTGCGGCTGCGCCAAAAAGCATGCTTGCCATAACAGCAGACAGAGTCAACACCTTCTTATTCATGGTATCTCCGGTTTTTTTATATGCAGGGTAGTTCTTGTGAATAATGCTCGGCGGGTCAGTTGTTGCGAAGACGTTACTGCCGACCGAAGTTCACTCTAAAAATCCATTCGTCCGTGTCCGGGTAACGCTCCAGAAGTTCGCTTTCTTCGATGTTTCAAAGCGCTCACTTGTAGTGAAAGTGATTAATCACCGTTACATCGTGTTTCAGCTTCTAAAACGCTGACATCATAGTCAGCGCCTTGTTAAGATACTGTGAATTTACTCACAGATTGAAAACGGTTACATCATCGAAGTTTATAAGTTAGTGATCGGTGCCACAGTTTGCCGCGCAGTCACGGAATGGCGGCGTACCAGCGTCGGCATAAAGCAGTGCGCAGCCTCTGGATCCAGCTTGCCTGCGGCTCCCTGCAACGCCAGCTCGGTCGCCAGGCGCGCCATTGACGCGACCGGGTAACGCACCGTCGTCAGTTGCGGATCGGTGTAACGTGCAATGGGAATATCATCGAAACCAATCAGTGATAAATGCTGTGGCACCGCAATGCCGTTGTCTTTCAGCGCCGTCAGCGCCCCCGCCGCCATGCTGTCGTTATAGGCGAAGACTGCGGTCAGTTGCAGATTGCGCCCGAGCAATTCCACCATCGCCGCTTCACCGCCCTGCATGTCCGGCGAACCGGTGCCAACCCAGCTGTCCGGGGCGTTAATCCCCTGCTCTTCCAGCGCGCGGAACCACCCCTCGCGGCGCATATCGTTGTCTTCGATTTGATGGCTGGACGCCAGATAACCGATGCGTTGATGGCTGTTATTGAGCAGCATGCGCGTCGCCATCACCGCCCCGCTGACGTTATCAAGGCAAACACAGCGGTGCGCATAACCTGGCACCAGGCGGTTGATCAGCACCATGCCGGGGATCTGCTCCATAAAGCCTGTCAGTTCCTCATCGCTAAGTGCTTTTGAGTGAACAATCAGGGCGTTACAACGCTGGCGGATCAGGACTTCAATGGCGTGACGCTCCTTTTCCGCCTCGTGATAACTGTTGCCAATCAGCACATATTTTTCGTGCTGCTGCGCAACCGTATCTACCGCTTTCACCAGCGCACCGAAAAAGGCATCAGAGACGTCCATCACCACCACGCCAATGGTGTCGCTAACCTGCGTCGCCAGCGCCTGGGCGTTGGCATTCGGGCGATAACCCAGTTGGGCGACGGCTTTCATCACCGTTTCGCGCGTTTCCGGGCTGACCAGCGCGCTGTTATTGAGCACGCGGGACACCGTCGCGACAGAGACGCCCGCATGCCGGGCAACGTCACGAATGGTGATCATTTTTACCCACCTTTTCTGGATTGCGGCAGTTCACAGCCACCCCCTGTGTTAAGTAAGGAGGCTATTCTGGCAGCGAGCAGGCGATTGCTACGTGAGTGGCATCACATGAATGGAAACGGTTACATCCGTTTTGTTAATGATTGTGATCCAGATCGTTATCTGGATGTGCGTGCTAATGATGTCCCTGCAGCACGTGCGGTCAATTGCCGCCATAGCCATTCCATTGGCCCCTGACGAAAACGCCTGAGCCAGAACAGAGAGAAGAGGATATTCACGGCCCACACCGCAGGTACAAAAGCCAGCAATTGCAGACGGTCGAACTGCATAAACAGCCCGAAACGATTGAATAAGGTGATGCAGATTAACGTTTGCAGCAGGTAGTTAGTGAGCGCCATGCGTCCAACGCAGGCAATGGCATTGACCAGTTTGTAACCGCAGATCTGCGGCCAGAACCCCCACGCCAGCGCCGCGTAACCCACCGCCTGTAGCGGCGCGCCAAGTTCACGCGGGGCTTGCAGAAGAAAAGCGCACCAGCGATACGACCAACCAAGCTGCCACTGGGCAATAATCGCCGGGATGTTGATCAGCAGCCCTAAGCCAATCAGCAGCGCCCCCGTTCGGCGGTAATGACGCAGGCTGAATTGCCCTTTCAACCAGCCGCTGCGCATCAGCGCCGCACCTGTCAGCATCATGCCCGCCAGTTGCCAGCCATATTGCGCCCCCAGCGCCAGCAGCGCGTTAGAGAGCATATCTGCACGATTACTGATGGCCTCCCCGAGGCTCCCGCTGACTCGCCACCAGGTTTCGTACTGCACATTCGCTGCATCCGGCAACCAGGAGCGGTTCGGCTGCGAACCCGAAATGCCCCCCAGCAACAACAGAACAGCAATGCCAATCAGGTACAGCACCACTCCGGTGTTAAACATCGTTTTCACGTTCTGCGCGTCACGCACCATGCGCCAGGCAATCAGCCCCACCAGCCCATAAGCCAGCAGAATATCGCCATCCCAGAAAAAGAGACCATGGACGAAACCGAGCAGCACCAGCAGCGTCAGGCGCGACTGGATCCAGCGCTTACCGCGCGGCAGCAACATTTGCAGACCCGCACCGAACAAAATGGCAAACAGCGAGAGGAATTTCACCTGCGCGAAGAGATCGAGCAGCGCCCAGGTCCAGGCATCCGACGCCGTGATATTGCCGTACCAGGCAGGGTTAAGATAGGCCGCCTTTGGCAAACCAAAGGCGGTGATATTCAGCAACAGGATCCCGAGAATGGCGATGCCACGAATAAAATCCAGCGTGACATTCCTCTCCATGTCGGCAGCTCCGGCGAATTAGTTAGTGTGGCGGACGGCGCGCAGGAACTCCTGGCGGGTATTCTGGCTCGACTTGAACAAACCACCAAGCGAGGTGGTCGTCGTCGCGCTGGTCGCATCGCGGATGCCGCGCGCTTTCACACAATAATGCACCGCATCAATAGAAACCGCGACATTGTTGGTGCCGAGCAGCGTTTGCAGCGCGGTCAGGATCTGCTGCGTCAGTCGCTCCTGTACCTGCGGGCGCTGCGCAAAAAATTGCACGATACGGTTGATTTTCGACAGGCCAATCACTGAATCCTTCGGAATATAGGCAACGGTGGCTTTGCCGTCGATAGTGACAAAATGGTGTTCGCAGGTGCTGGTCAGCGTGATATCGCGCACCGTCACCATCTCATCGACTTTCATTTTGTTTTCAATAACGGTGATCTTCGGGAAGTTCGCGTAATCGAGGCCGGAGAAGATCTCATCGACATACATTTTGGCGATGCGATGCGGCGTTTCCATCAGGCTGTCATCATTCAGATCGAGATTCAGCAGTTGCATAATCTCGGTCATATGCCCGGCGATAAGACGTTTACGGGATTCGTTATCCATTTGCACCGGTGGGCGCAGCGGCGTTTCCAGACCACGAGCAACCAAAGCCTCGTGAACGAGCGCCGCTTCTTTACTGAGTGATGACATATTTTTTATTCTCCTGCAGGTGTGGCGAACTTCGCGTTGTTAACGCAAAGTGAGCGAACATTGTGCGTGAGGTCGCGCACATAATCCAGCCCTGGCGGCGATAATTATTGAAATCGCTGCCGCCTTTCAGGCCGCGCGCTTCCAGACTAAAACCCCGCCAATGACCAGGGCAATTGCCGCCACACCAAGCGCCGGTTCAAGCCGCTGTGTAAGCCAGGTGGAAAGCGCGGAAGTCATAGGGCCAACCAGTTGCCCCATCGCATAGCCGGTGGTCAATAACCCGGCCATATAACGTGTGTGATTGGGCGCGAGCTCGCGTCCATACAGCAGTGAAAGCTGCACGGCGCAAAGAAATCCGCCGCCCACCAGCAACGCACCACATACCAGCCCGCTCATCCCTGGCAGCAACCATGCCGCCAGTACGCCCGCGCCCTGCAACCACAGCACGACCGCCAGCCGCTGATGGCTGTGACCAACGTGGCGCAGCAAAATACTGAGCGCTATCCCCACCACCGCTGCGGCACCGAACACCGGCCAGACAAACTGGGCAAACAAGCTGCCAGGAAAGCGCAGCGCCGCCATTTGCGACAGAAACGTCGCCGGTAAGATATAGCCAAACCCGGCGAGGCTATAGCTCCATACCAGCCGTTTAAGATCCGTGGTTAACTGTAACGGCTGCGGTTTTTCTCCCGGCCGATGCCACTCGCCAGGACGCGGCAAATAGCGAGCAATCAACGCCACCAGCAGCAGCGCCAGCACGCCATACACCTGCCAGGCGGAGGCAGCGCTTAACCCTTTTGCCTGGATCGCCACCGCCAGCAGGCCGCTTAATGCAATGCCCGCCCCCGGCCCGGCGAAAACCGCGGCGCTCAGTCCTGGTTTTCCGGCATGCGCCAGCCGCTCGTTGGTCCAGGCGGCAATCAGCACCATCGCCCAGCCGCTCATGGCGCCAATCACCAGGCGCAATGTGCCGTGAATCACGGCGTTATCCGCAAGCGAAGAGAGAAAGGTCAACGCCACCGCGCCGCCAATACCAAGATAAAGACGGGCTTCGATATGCCGCTGCGCGCGCATTGCGTCCCAGGCACCAAGCAGATAACCGAGGTAGTTAATCGCCGCCACCAGCCCGGCGCTGGTCAGGGTCAGTTGCTCGTCGCGAATCATCAACGGCACCTGCGGCGTGAAGGCAAAACGCCCGATGCCCATCGCGACCACCAGCACAATAAACCCACAAAGCGCCACACGTTGCGCCATTAGCGCCCCCAAATGTTAACGTAAAGTTATGTTTATGATGCAGTATGTTGCGTTTATGCGGAAGTGAAAGTTACGCACGGCAAGGGGAATAGCCTGTATGATGAAAGGAAGTCACCTTACTTTGTCTGTAAAAATTCTAAGGAGCCCCGCATGGAAATGCTTGAAGAGCACCGCTGTTTTGAAGGCTGGCAACAGCGCTGGCGCCACGACTCCACCGTACTGAACTGCACGATGACCTTTAGCATCTTTTTACCGCCGCACTACAGCGCAACACCGCCGCCGGTGCTGTACTGGCTTTCCGGTCTCACCTGCAATGATGAAAACTTCACCACCAAAGCTGGCGCGCAACGCGTGGCCGCAGAATTAGGTATTGTGCTGGTAATGCCGGATACCAGCCCGCGCGGCGACGATGTGGCAGATGCAGAAGGCTATGACCTCGGCAAAGGCGCAGGTTTTTACCTCAACGCCACCCAGCAGCCATGGGCGGCGCACTATCGTATGTATGATTATCTGCGCGATGAACTGCCTGCGCTTATCCAGTCGCAATTTAAGGTCAGCGACCGCTGCGCGATCAGTGGCCATTCTATGGGCGGTCACGGCGCGTTGATCATGGCGCTGAAAAACCCCGGCCGCTACACCAGCGTTTCTGCCTTTGCGCCGATCGTTAACCCGATGCAGGTACCGTGGGGGCAAAAAGCGTTTCGCGCCTATCTGGGCGACGACGCGCAGCAGTGGCGTGAATGGGATAGCTGCGCGCTGATGCTGGAAAGCAACGAAACTGACGCGATCCCTACACTTATAGATCAGGGGGATAATGATCAGTTCCTGGCCGATCAACTCCAGCCCGCACGGCTTGCGGAAGTGGCACGGCAAAAATCGTGGCCGCTGACGCTGCGCATCCAGTCCGGCTACGATCACAGTTACTTCTTTATTGCTGCGTTTATTGAAGATCATTTGCGCTTCCATGCGCAGCATCTGTTGAAATAGCAGTAGTCCCGGCGAAATAGCTTCGCCGGGAATCCCGTTTTTATAGATATTTCTTATGCATATTTTTATTCGCATTCTTTCTAAACTTTCCGACCTTTTCATTTTCATCAAAACCTGAAAGTCTTTTCATTTTAGAATGTCCAAGATTCAATGCAACAAGCCCTAATGTATCAGCGTTATGTAAAGCTATATTCACCCTATTCAATTTAACACCAAACTTTTCGTTTATTGCATTAGCATCCAGTTTTTTCAAATCGCTTTCTGTATTTCTAATTCCATTACGAATGTAATTTTGCATGTCGTTGTAGTTATTTTGATTGAACAATGTATAGAAAAAATCACGTGAGCCCTCATCCCCATAGATTTTCAGGTACTTACCCGTCCGCTGCATCCCTGAAAAATGAGATGATTCATGCAATATAGTATGTATATTTAGCGCGGTGCCAAAGTAATCAAAATGGATACCTGAAAAGTACATTCTAAATGTCAGTATCATTTTTATTAACCAACGCAAGGCGCCCAACCCCCTTACCTTCATCATCAAACATCGTTTTATTTTTAGTTAATGCTTGCCGCATATATTTGAAGCGCAGCAGCAACTCATCTTTGAACCTTGATGTTTTAATTTTCTTTAAATGTGTCGCACCTTTAAAAATTTCCCTGATGCGCTCTTTCGTATCAGGATCTAATTTTGGCTGTTCGAGTTTCCTTATCGCTTCCTCAAGAATAGAACCTGCACTTGATATTTCATAATCAAGTCGCGCATCACGAATTGAATATCTTTTACCTCCTTTACTGTCATAAGCAGCCTCACCTTTATCATCATATAAGGTGACCGGATTATTCAAAACCATTCTGAACAAATTAAGCCCGTCCACCGTACCCGCCGGATCGGCACTCAGCCACCGTCCAGCCCACGGCTGGTAATAGCGGTAACCGTAGTAGTAAAGCCCCGTGGCATCCTGCTCCTTGCCGGAATAACGAATCGTTTTGTAATCCGCCTCAAGCTGGCTGCGGGCAGCAAACAGCGCCGTGCCGCCGAACGGGTAATACTCCTCCTGGCTGATTAACTCGCCGCTGCTGTCCACTTCGAGGCTGCTGCTGCCGGTGAGGTTGTCGTAGCTGTAACGAATCGGGTCATTGCTGATGCCGTCAGGCTGACCACTCTCCCAGTGTAAAACCCGCACCTGAGCGCGGCCGGCTTCGCCAACCGTTATTATCTGCAATTCTTCGGTTGCGCTGCTGCGCAGTTCCAGACCCGGCAGGTAAATCACCCGTTTTGTCTGCATGGTGTTGCCGGTCAGTTGTGAGGTGACTTTGACGATGCGCTGGCTGCTTGCATTGTAACGGTAACTTTCGCTGTCGTCGGCTGCGCCGTTGCGGGTGACGGGCGTGACTTTTTGCAACTCCTGGCGCGCCGTCCACTGGAGTGTCTGCCCCGGTAAAAGTTGTTTTTGCTGCCCACCGGCGGTGAACAGCGCCTCCACATCCGCCGGATTTTCCGTCAGGGTGCTGAGCACCGCGCGGTTGCTGCGGTCGCTGACTGTAATTGATGTCGTGTAGTTATTGCCGGACGCGGGTGCGCTGTGCTGAATTTTCGTCAGGTTTCCGGCCCTGTCGTAGGTGTAAGTGCGGGAATAATTGGTGTAGGTGGCGTCATCAAAGGAGGAATAAGCTGGCAGGCTGCTGTTCTGCTGCACCGCGCTGGCCATTTCGTGCCCGGTCGCGCTGACCAGCTGGTACAGGCTGTCGTAGGCGTAGCGGTTTTCGGGCACCACTTGCTGATTGCGCCAGAAACGCGTCTCCTCGGCATCGTTAGTGATAACCAGCACATTGCCCACCGGGTCGTATTCGTAGCGCAAATCCTGCAGCACTTTTGCAGCAGACAGACGTTCCGTTTTAATACCAATAAGACGCTGCGTTTCCGCTTCATAACTGTACGTGGTTACCACGCCGTTGCCGTGTTCCTCGCGCAGCTTCTGCCCGGCGGCGGAGTATGACAGGGATTTCACGATAATCTGCTCTGTCCCCCCCTTCACCGTCAGCCAGCTGCCCTTCAGCAGACCCGCCACATCAAACGCCACGCGCTGGAGATTACCTTTCGCATCAAGCGTGGTCAGGACATTCCCGGCGGCGTCTACCGTGCTGGTGGTGGTGTAGATTTCGCCCGCCAGCAGGTCGTTCCACGCCGAGGCGTCCACGCCCTGCCAGTCTGCTTCGGCATCGTCCGGCAGCAGCTGACGGGTGACGGAAAGCGGCACGCCGCTCAGGGAAATGCTGTTGGTCGACAGCAGGCCTGCCGGGTCGTAATGGCTCACTGGCTGACCGGCGAGATTGTGGCTCTGTTCATCTGCGGAATGACCACCCCAGACAAACCGTTCGGTGGCGCGTGCGTTTTCCCCGGCAGCCTGCTCGGTAATGCCGAGCAACCGCCCCTGCAGACTGGCATCTTCATACTGAAAAGTGCGGGTCACAGCAGCGCCGCGCTCGTTGCCTGGACCAACATTGCTGACCTGTAAAAAAACCCGCCCGGAGGCGTCATTCAGGGCAACGGATGTACCCGCATCCGCACTCTGCGTGCGTAGCGCCGTGCCGTTCAGGTCGCTGAGGTAACTGAAATTCGCCAGCCCGGCGGCGTGCAGGCGCGGGTCGGCACTTTGTGACGGCAGAGCGCGCGCATCAAACTGATGGCGGGTAATGCATTCATCGGTGATGTCCGGCGAGTCGGGATGGCGGTGATAAACGATAGCGCGTACTAGCAGAGCACGGTTATCAAGCACCGTGACTGACGGGGTTTTACTGTAAAGGGATGTACTCATAGGATTCTCCATTGCTATCGATAACGCTTGTGGATATCAGGAGAAGTATAGGTTCGTTGACGCGGTAATTTAGTGGTGACCCCAGGGCTTGCGACACATACAGATCCGCCTCACAGAAGACAGCATTCATTTCGCTCCCGAAGGACGCACTAAAAAGAAGCCTCTGCCAGATGTATGAAAAGACCCTAGGCAGCGCCAAAAAGGTTGCTGACCACGCCCGGGGGACGAGGTTTTACATTCCCCGGCAGCCTGCGACCACCGGGGTTCTCTTATCAGAAGCGGTAATCCAGCGCCATAAAGTAGCGACGGCCATCTTCGTTGTAGCTGTAATCGTCTCGGCTGAGATCTTTATCGCCAAGGTTAAGCACACCCGCACGCAGCTTGACGTTTTTTGTCGCCTGCCATGCGCCGCCCGCATTCCAGATAACGTAGCCGCCCGGTGTTACGCCCTGCGATACGGAGCGTTTTTCCCCGCTGTAGTTGGCGGAAACATAGAATGACCAATCTTGCGTGGCTTGCCAGTCCAGCGTGCCGTTGGCGGTGTGGAACGGCAGATCCTGCAACGGTTTATTGCCGCCACCGCTCAGGTTGCGGCCATCGTTATAGGTGTAATTCAGCGTCAGTTTCCACGCCTCATCGAACGGGATTTTCACCTCGGTTTCCACCCCCTGAATCCGCGCTTTATCAACGTTGTAGTAACGGAATACCGGCACCAGTACGCCGCTGGCATTCCGCTCAAAACCGACGAAGTTAGAGTAACCCGGTGCTTCGCTCAGGCTCGACGTACGGCTAATATTGATCATGTCGTCGATATTGTTCTGGAAGGCGGTTACACTGCCCTGCACGCCTTCCAGCCAGCCCGCTTCCCCGCGGTAGTAAAGGCCCAGTTCGAAACTTTCGCTGGTCTCTGGTTTCAGTTCCGGACTGCCAACAATACGGCAGCCGCCCCGGCAGGAGTTGGTGGTCCAGTCCGGGCTAAGCTGCAACAGAGAAGGCGCTTTAAATGCCGTCGCCCAACCGCCTTTCACGGTCAGCGTATCGGTGGCGCTGTAAACCAGGTAAGCACGCGGGCTCCAGTGATCGCCATAGGTGTCGTGATCGTCCATACGGACACCGGTGGTCAGCGCCAGTGGCTCGAAAATACGCCATTCATCTTCAACGAACAGCGCGTACTGGCTGGTCGAGGTTTCACTGCTGTCGCCGCCGGTCAGGTTAACAGGATCTTTTAAAGTGTCGTGACGCCACTCGCCCCCCAGTGTAACAAGCTGATTATATTGCCCCAACGGCAGCACCACTTTGCCGTCGAGCGTGTTGCTTTCCGAACGGATTGTGCTGCTGTTGCCCGGGTTTTTGTTATCGATCTGTTCGCCGTAGAAACGTAGTTCACTGTTTACCTCACCCCAGCGGCCATTGTGCGCCAGCGAGTAGTTTTGCCGGTCAAGGCGGTTTTTATCCAGCGAATCCGAGTTTCTGTCCTGGCGGTCGTAGCCATATCCGGCGGTAAAATCGTGATCGTCGCCTGGCGTCCAGGCAAACTCCACATTGCCATCACGGCTGGTGAAACCTTCGATACCCGGCGACTGACCGCTGGCGTCCGTTTGTGAGCTCTGCTGTTCATCTTTTTCGCGTTTCGCCACGCTGCCAAAGGCTTTCAACCCAAGCACACCATCAATCAGCGGGCCGCTGGTGTAGAACTGGCCGTTCCAGGTATCCCCGCGATCGCGATGCTCCTGAATAGTGCTATCCCCAGTGATAGTGCCTGTCCAATGCTGGCCGATTTTTTTCGTGATGATGTTCACCACGCCGCCAAGCGCGTCAGAACCGTACAGGGAAGACATCGGGCCGCGCACCACTTCAATACGCTCAATGGCATCAACCGGGATCCAGTTAAGATCAAAATCGTTATGGCGGAAAACCGCATTGCGGGAGTTGACGCGCTTACCGTCAATCAGGATCAGCGTGTAGCTACTGTTGAGACCACGCAGGCTGACGCCTTTACGGTTGTCCCCTTCGTTGGTGAGCTGAACGCCAGGCACCTCTTTCAGCACATCTTTCAGGTTTTGCACCGGCTTGCGCTGCAAGTCTTCCTGGGTGATCACGCTGACACTGGCCGGCGCGTCCTTCAGGTTCTGCTCCGTTGCCGACGCGGTGACCACCAGCGTTTCGCCATTCTCTACGGCCATTACCGGCAGCGCCAAAGAAAGTGCGGACGCGCAGAGGCCTCCCCGGACAATGGGATTCAAGGTAAACATTCCGTAACTCCATGAGGTAACTACAAAAAATTGCGAAGAATATTGCTCACATACTGCAAAACACGTCAGCGTTACATTGACGCTGACGGGGAAATTATTGACCTTCGGGCACAGAAGCCCGGGCAGATACCCTTTTTATTCAGGCGCTTACATTAATGTAAACGATAATGATTATCAATTTCGCAAGATTAAAGTTATGTAAATAATCGCAGCGGGAGGGAACGTTGGCAGGGCAAAAAAAGCCCTCCATACAGAGGGCTAAAGAGTGAATTTATTTCGTGAAACGTTCCGGAAACTCCATTTCACTATAACGCACGAAACGGGTTCCTTTCGAAAATTTATAGCCTAACCAGATAATAAGGAACAGCGGGATACCGATATACGTCGCCGCAACGGCGCCCCAGTCAATGCTGTCTGCCAGGAAAGCCTGATAGTTCTGCCCAAGTGTGATGATCAGGCACAGGACGAAGGCGAAAATCGGCCCCAGCGGGAAGAAACCTGAACGATACGGCAGATTATCCAGCGAATGCCCCTGCGCCACATAGCCACGACGAAAACGGTAGTGGCTAATGGCAATGCCCAGCCAGGCGATAAAACCAGTCATGCCGGAAGTGTTCAGCAGCCACAAATACACGGTCTGGTTGCCAAACATTGAGGTCAGGAAGCACAGCGCAGCAATCACCGTGGTGGCATACAGCGCGTTACGCGGTACGCCGCCTTTCGATAATTTAGCGAAAATGCGCGGCGCTTTGCCATCACACGCCAGCGTGTAGAGCATACGCGTGGAGGCGTACATTCCCGAGTTGCCTGCCGACAGAACCGCCGTCAGGATCACCGCGTTCATCACTGCCGCCGCAGAGAGCAGACCCGCGTGCTCAAACACCAGCGTGAACGGACTGACGCTGATATCTTTTACGTCATTACGCAGCAGGCTCGGATCGGTGTACGGAATAATCAGGCTGATAATCAAAATCGCGAACACATAGAACAGCAGAATACGCCAGAACACCTGGCGCACCGCGCGCGGGATGTTCTTCTCCGGATCTTCCGATTCACCCGCCGCGATACCAATTAACTCAGTGCCCTGGAAAGAGAAACCGACAATCATTGCCACACCGATCATGGCCGAAAAACCACCGGCAAATGGCGCATCGCCAATCGCCCAGTTGCTCCAGCCAGCCGGTTTTTCCCCCTGGAAAATACCGACAATCATCATCACGCCAACGATGATGAAAATAATGACGGTGGCCACTTTAATCAGCGAGAACCAATACTCCGCTTCGCCAAAGCCTTTCACAGAGATGTAGTTAAGCAGGAAAATCACCGCGAGGAACAGCGCGCTCCAGATCCAGCCCGGTGTATCCGGAAACCACCAGGTCATCACCAATTGCGACGCCACCAGGTCAACGGCGATGGTTACCGCCCAGTTGTACCAGTAGTTCCATCCCAGCGCGAAGCCGAAGCCCTCTTCAACATATTTCTGACCATAGGTGGAAAACGAACCGGAAACTGGCATAAACGCCGCCAGTTCACCCAGGCTGGTCATCAGGAAATAGACCATCAGGCCAATCAGAATATAGGAGAACAACGCGCCGCCAGGACCCGCTGAAGAAATGGTCGCCCCTGATGCGACAAACAAACCTGTACCGATGGAACCGCCAATGGCAATCATCGTAAGATGACGCGCTTTGAGTTCTCGACGAAGCGTGGGCGCTTCTGTGGTTTTAGTTTCGGAAACCATAAGAAAATGCTATCCATCCAAAAAATGAGGCGCGATTGTAGCAAACGAAACGCAGGCCTTCCGGCATAAAACGCCTCTTATTAGAGACCTTCATGATCGGCAACGGATTATAAGTAAAGCAGTGAATGGCAGATGTTGCGAGGCACTAAACTGGCTCCCGCGCGGATGCGGGAGCAGAAAGATTAATTCAGACCGCGTACCGACGCGATAAACTGCTGCAGTTCCGGTGTTTTTGGCTGCGTGAAAAAGTGTTTGCTTTCGCCCTGCTCCCAGACTTTTCCCTGATGCATAAACACCACGCGGTCGCCCACTTCGCGCGCAAAATTCATTTCATGGGTCACCAGAATCAGCGTCATCCCCTCACAGGCAAGCTGCTCCAGCACGCGCAGCACTTCACCGACCAGCTCCGGGTCCAGTGCCGAGGTGATTTCATCGCACAGCAGCACTTTCGGTTTCATCGCCAATGCGCGGGCAATCGCCACGCGCTGCTGCTGACCGCCGGAAAGATTGGCCGGATAGTAGTCGATACGCTCGCCGAGCCCCACTTTTTCCAGCATCTCAATGGCAAGGCGACGGCACTCGTCAGCAGGCAGTTTCAGCACCCGGCGCGGCGCCAGCATCACGTTTTCCAGCGCGGTCATATGCGGGAACAGGTTAAAGCTCTGGAATACCATGCCCACTGAGCGGCTGATTTCACGCGCCTGCGATTCCCGGTCCGTTACCGTCATACCACCCAGTTTGATACTGCCATCCTGATAGCCTTCAAGCCCGTTCATGCAGCGCAGTAAGGTGCTTTTACCCGAACCGCTGCGGCCAATAATCGACACCACTTCGCCCATTTCAATGTCGAGGCTTACGCCCTTCAGCACATGGTTGTCGCCATAATATTTCTGCACTTCATTAATGGTGATGAGCGGCATGGAATTTCTTCTCCAGATAACGGCTGTAGCGCGACAGCGGATAGCACAGCAGGAAATAGCCTAACGCCACCAGACCAAACACTTTGAACGGTGCAAAGGTGACGTTGTTGAGCATGGTGCCGGCTTTGGTGAGTTCGACAAAACCGATAATCGACGCCAGCGCTGTGCCTTTAATCACCTGCACGGAAAAGCCCACTGTCGGCGCAATGGCGATTCGAATGGCCTGCGGCGCAATCACGCGAAACAGTGTTTGACCAAAACTCAGTCCCAGACAACGGCAGGCTTCCCACTGCCCTTTTGGCAATGCTTTGATGCTGCCGTACCAGATATCAAGCAGGAAGGCGCTGGTAAACAGCGTTAGCGCCAGCGTCGCCGCCGTCCACGCGCTGACGTCAATACCAAACAGCGCAAGGCCAAAAAAAGCCAGGAACAGTTGCATCAACAGCGGCGTGCCCTGAAATAACGCGGCATAGGCGCTGATAAACCGTTTTGGTAAGCGCCAGCGGCTAATGCGCAACACCAGCAGCGGCAGCGTTACCAGCGTGCCGCAGACAAAGGCGATCAGCGACAGCAGCACCGTCCAGCGCGCTGCCAGCAGCAGGTTGCGCAGAATATCCCAGTCGGTAAACGTACTCATTAGCTCTCGCTCCCCAGCCATTTGCGCCCAATTGCCAGCAGCAGCTGACGCATCAACAGCGACAGCATCAGGTACAACAACGTGGTGACAAAATAGACTTCAAAACTTAAAAACGTGCGCGACTGAATCAGGTTGGCCATAAAGGTCAACTCTTCATAAGAGACTTGCGACACCACCGAGGAACCCAGCATAACGATAATGCACTGGCTCACCAGCGCCGGATAAATGCGTTTCAGCGCGGGGGGCAAAATCACCCGTAAGAAGGTTTGCGATTTGCTAAGCCCCAGGACGCGGGCCGCTTCCCATTGCCCTTTCGGCGCTACCTGGATCCCGGCGCGGATAATTTCCGTGCTGTAAGCGCCAAGGTTAACCAGCATGGCGATCAGTGCCGCTTCACCGGCGGTGAGCTTCAGCCCGAGGCTCGGCAAACCAAACACAATAAAGAACAGTTGCACCACAAAAGGCGTGTTGCGGATAAGCTCAACGTACGCGCCCCAGATGGCACTCATCACACCGGGTTTACCGCTACGCAGCGCCGCACCGACGATGCCTATCGCCACACCGCCAACCGTCGCCAGCGTGGTTAAGGTCACGGTGGTCCAAAGCCCTGCCAGCAGCTCCGGCCAGAACGGCCAGAGCGCGGCGAAATCAAGCGACGTCGTCATGCGTTACGCGCCAAAGTTGGCCGGTAAAGGCGCCTGCATCCATTTCTGTGACAGGCTGTTGAGTTCGCCCTCTTTCAGCGCCTGCTCAACCAGCTTGTCGACTTCCGCTTTCAACGCGGGTTCGTTTTTCATCAGTCCGATATAGCACGGCGAATCTTTCAACATAAACTGGCTGACCGGCGCTTTTTGCGGGTTCTGCCGCGCAATGGCCGCCACAACAACGTTACCGGTGGCGAGATACTGCACCTGGCCGGACATATACGCAGAAAGCGTGGTGTTGTTATCTTCGTAGCGCTTCACGTCGGCATCTTTCGGTGCGATATCGCTCAGCACCATGTCTTCCACGGCGCCGCGGGTAACGCCGATAGATTTGCCGCTTAACGCTTTCGCATCGGGCACGGTGGCCTCTTTCGGGCCAAACACGCCAAGGAAGAACGGGGCATAGGCTCGGCTGAAGTCGATCACTTTTTCGCGTTCTGCATTTTTGCCAAGGCTGGAAATGACGAGGTCAACTTTATGCGTTTGCAGGTACGGCACACGGTTAGCGCTGGTTACTGGCACCAGTTGCAGTTTCACCTTCATACCTTTTGCCAGGTATTCGGCCATATCGATGTCGTAACCCTGCGGTTTGAGATCGGTGCCCACAGAGCCAAACGGCGGGAAATCCTGCGGTACTGCCACGCGCAATACGCCGCGCTTCTGAATATCCTGTAATTGATCCGCCATGGCCTGCGAGGTACATGCCATCATTACTGTCGCCACCGCTGCTGCCTTCATCCACGTTTTCATCATCAACACCTCATCGCTCATGAAACAAAAGATTCTTTGAATCACTTTCTGCAACTAATGTGCCAGAACGATATATTCTGACGGAGCGTGACAGACAGGAGGTTTACGGCGTGAACCGAAGGTTACAGCGCTGCGTCTGCACCACCAAAACGGTGCAGACGCCTGCTGATGGTGCAATCAAATATCGCAGTAGCGAATAAAGCGGTTTAATGCGCTGGAGAGGTGTTTCTGACGATGGTGGATACGCCACAACGTGCGCACCAGACGCGGCAGCGGGATCGGCACTTCCACTAAACTGCCGGTTTCAAGCTGTTCGGCAATCACGCGCCGCGACAGGCAGCTAATGCCCAACCCATGACGCACCGCGTGCTTAATGGCTTCAGAGTTGCCAAGCTCCATGCCCAAGTGAAACTGCGGCAGATGCGAGAGGAGTAAATAGTCGACGATTTCGCGCGTGCCGGAGCCGCGTTCGCGCAGGATCCACGGTGCAGCGGCGAGTTGCTCCAGCGTTACGCGGCCTTGTAACAGCGGGGATGACGGCGGAGCAAACACCACCAGTTCATCTTCCAGCCACGGCTCGGCGATAATCTCCGCCGTGTGGCACGGGCCTTCGATTAAACCAATGTCGACGCGGAAATCCGCGACGGCGTTGATCACATCCAGGCTATTACCCACACTCAGTTCCAGCGGCAGATCGGGGAAATCACGGCGGTAGTGGGCAATCACCTCCGGCAGGATGTAATTACCAATCGTGCTACTGGCGAAGACGCGGATAGCGCCGTTATCTTCACGAAACAGTTGCTCGATTTCTGTCGCCTGTTCGAGCGCTGCCAACGCGCGGGGATAGAGCAAACGCCCGTGCTCATTCACCACCAGCCGTTTACCAACACGATCGAACAATTGCACACCCAATTGGCCTTCAAGGTCGGTCAGCGCCGCACTAACCGCCGATTGCGAGAGCGCCAGCCGCTGCGAAGCCTGCGTAGTGGAGCCGCTTTTCAGCACTTCAGCAAAGACTTCAAGCTGGCGTAACGTTATATGCATAGATGTCACTTACCACTTATAAAGATTGATTATAAATATATAATCAATTTTACCTTTAAGCCAGTTCGCCTTAACCTTTTCTCCATTGAAAGGAGAAGGTTATGACAGAAATCACGTTACAGACTCGACGCCATCCGGTCTGGCATTTTATTCCTGGCTTGTTGTTGACCGGCCTGATTACCGCCGCCGCATTATGGCTTGGCTCGATTCCTTCCGTCGCAGGCCTTGGGCTGAGCGCCTTAACACTGGCTATTCTTATCGGCATGCTGCTTGGCAACACGCTCTACCCGACATGGCACCACCGCTGCGACAGCGGCGTGCTGTTCGCCAAACAGCACCTGTTACGACTAGGGATCATTCTTTATGGCTTTCGCCTGACGTTTTCGCAAATTGCCGATGTTGGTGTCAGTGGAATCGCCATCGATGTGCTGACGCTGTCCAGTACCTTTTTGCTGGCCTGTTTTCTTGGGCAAAAAGTGTTCGGGCTGGATAAAAAAACCAGTTGGCTGATTGGCGCAGGCAGCAGTATTTGCGGTGCGGCGGCCGTGCTAGCAACCGAACCGGTGGTCAAAGCGGAAGCCAGTAAAGTGACGGTCGCGGTCGCCACTGTCGTGATTTTCGGCACGCTGGCAATCTTTATTTACCCGGCACTCTATCCGCTGGTTGGGCACTGGTTTAGCCCGGAAACCTATGGCATTTGGGTAGGTTCAACGGTACATGAAGTGGCGCAAGTGGTTGCCGCCGGACACGCTATCAGCCCGGAAACGGAAAATGCCGCCGTGATTGCTAAAATGCTGCGCGTGATGATGCTGGCACCGTTTTTATTGCTGCTGGCGGCACGCGTTAAACAGCTCAGCCCGCAGCAAGGCGCAGAAAAAAGCAAGCTGACTATTCCGTGGTTTGCGCTGGGCTTTGTGGCTGTCGCGGTGTTTAACTCGTTTCATCTGCTGCCTGCATCGATGGTGAACATGCTGAACACGCTGGATACGCTGCTGCTGGCGATGGCGATGGCGGCGCTGGGATTGACCACACACGTCAGCGCGCTGAAGAATGCCGGGGCAAAACCGCTGGTCATGGGGCTGATTCTGTTTGTCTGGCTGATTGTCGGCGGCGGTGCCATTAACCTGGCTGTTCATCACCTGATGGCATAAACCACTACATCTCCGCCCTGTTGACCCGCTATGATGAGCGTTTTCCCCTGGCGGGTTTAACAGGAGTTTTTATGAAATATATTGGTGCGCATGTGAGCGCCTCCGGCGGCGTGGCAAATGCCGCCATTCGCGCGGCTGAGATTGGCGCGACCGCCTTTGCGCTGTTTACCAAAAACCAGCGCCAATGGCGGGCCGCGCCGCTGAGTCCGGAAACCATCGACGAATTCAAAGCCGCCTGCGAAAAATACCACTTCACACCCGGTCAGATCCTGCCGCACGACAGCTACCTGATTAACCTGGGCCACCCGGTGGCTGATGCACTGGAAAAATCCCGCGACGCGTTTATAGATGAGCTGAGCCGTTGCCAGCAACTGGGGCTGACACTGCTGAACTTCCATCCGGGCAGCCATTTAATGCAGATCCCCGAAGATAAATGCCTGGCGCGAATTGCCGAATCCATCAACATTGCGCTGGTACAAACCGAAGGCGTCACCGCCGTGATTGAAAACACCGCTGGCCAGGGCAGCAATCTAGGGTTTAAGTTCGAGCATCTGGCGGCGATTATTGACGGTGTGGAAGACAAATCCCGCGTTGGTGTGTGTATTGATACCTGCCATGCGTTTGCCGCAGGCTATGATTTGCGCACCGAACAAGCCACAGCAGATACCTTCGCGGAATTCGAGCGTGTGGTCGGTTTCCAGTATCTGCGCGGTATGCATCTGAATGATGCCAAAAGTACTTTTGGTAGCCGCGTTGACCGCCACCACAGTCTCGGCGAAGGGAATATCGGGCATGACGCGTTTCGCTGGATCATGCGTGACGCACGTTTCGATGGCATTCCTATGATCCTGGAAACTATTAACCCGGATATCTGGGCCGAAGAGATTGCCTGGCTGAAGGCGCAGCAGACCGCTGAAGCCACCGCGTAAAAAACCACCTGCATAGCAGGTGGCATTGATAGCGCCCATAGGGGCGTACTAAGTCCAGACTCTGAGAGCCTTCCCTTCACACCTCTTTTAGTGGAAGTTGGCTCTCTTCAACTTCATGCTTTTCCTGGTACTTCACGTACTTTCTTATCATTTCTTCGTTTATACCTACGGTATCCACGCAGTAACCCCGTGCCCAGAAGTGATTGCCCCACAACTTATTCTTCCGTAGATAAGGAAATTTACTGAACAATCGAAGGGCTGTTTTACCCTTTAAGTGACCTATTACATGGGAAATTGAAAGCCGTGGTGGCACTTTTACCAGCAAATGAACATGATCTATCTGGACATTCAGCTCCACCACTTCTATCCCGAGCTGTTCACTTGAGATCCTTATCTGTTTATAGACCTCTTTGCCAACATTGTTCCTCAGGATGCGAAATCGGTACTTGGGTGTCCAAACGATATGATATTGACAACACCAGAGCACATGAGATGCTCTCTGGAATCTACTCATGGTTAAATCCTTATCAGTTATGGGGATAACGGATTCGGATTTTCCCATGAGTAGCATTATTGGCAGAGCCAACTTGTTGCTGACCACCTCCATAGGAGGTGGTGTTCATGCAAGGATAAAAAAGGGCCGCTAAGCGGCCCTTCTCATTTCCCGGATGTCGGCAATTTCTTATGCTACTTTCGCGACGGCTTCTGTTTCTGGCCGTTTCAGGAAGGCATACACCAGACCCGCCAGCAGCGTACCCGCGACGATAGAGAGCAGGTAGCCCAGTACCGGCGT
Source organism: Kosakonia sacchari SP1 (assembly GCF_000300455.3). Taxonomy (NCBI): domain Bacteria; kingdom Pseudomonadati; phylum Pseudomonadota; class Gammaproteobacteria; order Enterobacterales; family Enterobacteriaceae; genus Kosakonia; species Kosakonia sacchari. Next base: position 1,621,206 of record NZ_CP007215.2, on the reverse strand, counting down.
GATAGCGCCTGGGATCAGCAGCACAAACAGACCACCGTGCGGTGCCATCAGTTTCGCGCCAATCGCCATGGAGATAGCACCAGTCAGCGCACCGCCGGCGATACAGCACGGCAGAACACGCATCGGGTCGCGGGCAGCGAACGGAATCGCGCCTTCGGAGATAAAGCACAGACCCAGAACCAGCGCGGCTTTACCACCTTCGCGTTGACCTTTGTCGAACTTGTTGCGCGCCACAATGGTCGCCAGACCCATCGCCAGCGGCGGCACCATACCGGCAGCCATAATCGCCGCCATCGGTGCGTAAGTTTGCGTACTCAGCAGACCCACACCAAAGGCGTATGCCGCTTTGTTGACCGGGCCACCCATGTCGGTACACATCATGCCACCGAGGATTGCACCCAGCAGGACGGCGTTAGCCGTGCCCATGGTTTGCAGCCAGGAAGTCAGGCTCGCCAGGATTTTCGCCACCGGCGTACCGATCAGGTAAATCATCGCCAGGCCGACAATCAGGCTGGAAACCAGCGGAATGATCAGAATCGGTTTCAGCGCTTCCATACTCGGCGGCAACTTCAGGCCTTTACTGATGCCTTTCGCCAGGTAGCCCGCGAGGAAACCGGCAATGATACCGCCGATAAAACCCGAACCGGTGCTTACCGCCAACATACCGCCGATAAGACCCGGAGTCAGACCCGGACGGTCGGCGATGGAGAACGCGATAAAGCCCGCCAGCACTGGCACCATCAGGGCAAAGGCTGAACCACCACCGATTTTCATCAGCGCGGCCGCCAGCGTGCCTTCTTCTTTAAACGCGGTAATACCGAATGCGAAGGAGAGCGCAATTAACAGACCACCCGCTACCACCATCGGCAGCATGTAGGAAACGCCCGTCAGCAGGTGACGGTATGCGCCCGCGCTCTCTGTCTTACCTTCAGCAGCATCAGCAGAGGGTTTACCCGACGGCTGATAAGGCTTCGCTTCCGCGACGGCTTTATCCAGTTCCTGTGCCGTTTTCTTCAGCGCCAGGCCCGTTGTTGTACGATACATCGGCTTACCGGCAAATTTCGCCAGGTCGACTTCGATGTCAGCGGCAACCACCACCAGATCCGCCTGCGCAACCTCTTCCGGAGTAATGGCATTGCCCGCACCCACGGAGCCACGGGTTTCCACTTTCACCCACCAGCCGCGTTTTTTTGCTTCGGTTTCGATAGCTTCCGCCGCCATAAAGGTGTGCGCCACGCCTGTCGGGCAGGCAGTGACCGCAACAATGCGTTTCGGGCCACTGCTGGTCACGGCTGTCGCCGCTGCAGCAGGCGCGACATACACCGATGCGTGGTTTTTCGCTTCGCTCAGGAACAGTTCCGGGTGGGCGACTGCGCGATTAATATCACCCAGCCAGACCTTTTTCCCGTCCAGCGCACTGTCGCCTGGCAGCTTGCTACCCAGCACGATAGCCAGTTCAGCTTCGCCTGGGTTATCAATAAATTGCAGATTTGCTTTCTGCGCCGCCGCGCCCAGCAAGGTCTTCGCCATATAGGCGCGGGCCTGCCCGAGTTCGGAGTCGATTATCAGCAGCGTTTTCATTATGCCTCTCCTGCTGTTAGTTGAAGGGTTTTAAGTCAACTCGCGCCATCATCGCGGCTAACTGGGTACGATCGGTAATACCTACGTTACTCTGACTTACCGCCAGTGCAGCAACAGCGGTGGCCAGGCGTAATGTATGTTCACTGGATTCACGCATCAGCAGACCGTAAATCAGCCCACCAACCATTGAATCCCCTGCGCCAACGGTGCTTACCACTTCCATTGACGGCGGTTTGGCGATCCATTCGCCCGAAGCGTTAACCCACAGCGCACCTTCTGCGCCCAGTGAAATCACCACATGGGCGATCCCCTGTTCGCGAAGCGCATGAGCGGCTTCAATAACGTCCTTTAAGTCTGGCAATTTACGACCCGCCCAGATTTCCAACTCACGGCGGTTCGGTTTCACCAGCCACGGCGCGGCTTTCAGACCGGCTACCAGCGCGTCGCGGCTGCTGTCGAAGATAATGCACGGGCACTGGCTACGCAGGCGCGTCATCCAGTCAGTAAAGGCTTCCGGGCTGACGCCAGACGGCAGACTACCGCTCACGCAAACCATGTCGAACTGACCAAGCCAGGTTAGCGAATCGTTAACAAAGCGTTCCCAGTCAGCCGGGGTGACTTCAAAGCCGGAGAAGTTAAAGTCCGTTACTTCGCCATCTTTTTCCGTCAACTTCACGTTGATGCGGGTACGCCCCTGCACCACCTGGAAACGGTTGGCAATGCCCAGCTCACTGAATAGCTGCTGAAAGCCGTCCTGGTTATCTTTACCGAGGAAGCCCCCCACAGTGACGTCAATGCCAAGATCTTTCAGCACCTTTGCGACATTGATCCCTTTACCCGCAGCATGCAGGCCGGTAGTGCGTACGAGGTTAACTTCGCCGCGTTCAATTTCCGGGGTGAACCCCACCAGATCATAGGCCGGATTAAGGGTGATCGTAGCGACACGTCTGCTCATTTATGCGCCCTCCCCCAGACCCGCAGCGATGGCTTCGCCAATCGCTTTCAGCGCCTGTTCAGCATCATCACCCTGCGCGGTGAAACGCAGGCGGTGTCCTTTTTTCACGCCAAGTGCAACAACTTTCATCAGACTACGTCCATTCGCGGGTTTGCCAGTACCGTCAAGGTTGGTGACGGTAATTTCACTGTTAAATTGCTTGATGGTGTTGACCAGCATGGTGCCAGGACGCGCGTGCAAACCGTGTTCGTTACGCACGACAAACTCCTCGCTCAGCAGGTCTTCAGCCACCGCATCGTCACTGCTCAGCAACGCCAGCAACGTGGCGGCGTCGGCATTCAGCAACAGATTGGCTTTATTGTTAAGCAACAGATCGCTAAGACGCTTGAGCACCGCAACGGGCTGTTCGTCGGCCATCGCAACACTGACCAGCAGCGCCGCACGCTCACCTTCCACCTCAAACGGGGTGGCTGCACGGCTCACCGCAACAGCACTCAGCACGTTGCCTTCAGCACTGTCGTTCAGCCAAATGCCCTGGCCCAGATTCAGCGGTTTCTCGTTAATGGCGCGGGTAACATACGCGGCGTCAACCGCACCCGCCTCTTTCAGGCGCGCGGCGTTCAGCGCTTGCAGCGTCGTCAGATCGCTGGCAGCAACATCGAGCGATAAGGTTTCATTATCCAGCTTGAGTGATGCGCTCAGCTTTTCGCCCATCAGCAGTGCGCGCAACTCTTCAGCAGAGGTGGCGGACTGCAATTGTGCGGCTACGGAATCATCGCTCAGCACATGCGTCAGCTGACGCAGCAGGCCGAGATGTTCATCGGAGCTGGCGGCAATACCAATGGCGACATACGCCACCTGTCCTTCGCTCCAGAGGATGCCCTGCGGGAACTGGAAGACTTTCACACCCGTTTTCAGCACTTGATCGCGCGTGTCGGTGGTGCCGTGCGGAATGGCAATACCATTGCCAAGATACGTGGACGTTTGCCCTTCGCGCGCCAGCATGCCATCGACGTAACCGTCGGCGACGTTGCCTGCTGCTACCAGTGCCGCCGCAATCTGGCGGATAGCGTCTTCTTTATTGCTGGCCTGCTGGCCTTGATGGATGTCCTGAACGGATAACTGGAACATGTGACCCTCTCTCGCTGACTTGAATCGTTTCAGCTAGGTTGAGAAATAGTGCGTCACCGCCGTTGTTCAGACATAACGCGATGACGCTGAAACGTTTCAAGGAGCATTCACTTTTTTTGTCCCGTAAGCAAGAATTCTCTTATTTGGCGTTGCAGAATTTTGAGGTTCAGCACATTTCGGCCGCGCGTAAGACAAATTTGCTGAAGCAGACTTTCTGTTCAGCAATCCACTTTCAGCTTTCGTCAGCCTTCATAAAAACCCCGGAAAGAGATTTGGATTTTTTGTCGCAAATTTTACTTAGCAGGCTGTGTTTTTTTCATGCAGCGGCGTACACTCCGCGTCTCGCTATTGGATCTCATTTAACATGCAAAATTCTCCCGCCGCTGCCCGCCCCGGCGCTTTTGATTTCACCTCAACGGCATTCCTGATTGTCGCCTTTTTAACGGGGATTGCCGGTGCGCTACAAACACCGACGCTGAGCCTGTTTTTAACCAATGAAGTGCACGTTCGCCCGGCGATGGTGGGCTTCTTTTTTACCGGCAGCGCGGTGATAGGCATTCTGGTGAGCCAGTTTCTTGCCGGACGCTCAGACCGCAAAGGCGATCGCAAAACGCTGATTGTCTTCTGTTGCCTGCTCGGCGTACTGGCTTGTGTGCTGTTCGCCTGGAACCGTAACTACTTTGTTTTGCTATTTGTCGGGGTTTTCCTCAGCAGTTTCGGCTCAACAGCGAACCCGCAAATGTTTGCACTTGCGCGCGAACATGCGGATCGCACCGGGCGTGAAGCCGTGATGTTCAGCTCGATACTGCGCGCGCAAGTCTCCCTGGCGTGGGTGATTGGCCCGCCGCTGGCCTACGCGCTGGCGATGGGTTTTGGTTTTTCCATCATGTATTTGTGCGCGGCGGCAGCCTTTATTGTCTGCGGCGCAATGGTGTGGCTGTTCCTGCCAACCATGCGTAAAGAGCCAAAGCTGAAATCGGCGGTATTAGAAGCACCGCGTACTCACCGCCGCGATGCGCTGCTGTTGTTCGTGATTTGTACGTTAATGTGGGGTACTAACAGCCTTTATATTATTAATATGCCGCTGTTCATTATTGATGAGCTGCATCTGCCGGAGAAACTGGCAGGCGTGATGATGGGTACTGCTGCCGGGCTGGAAATCCCCACCATGCTAATTGCCGGGTATTACGCAAAGCGCTTCGGCAAACGCTTTCTGATGCGCGTTAGCGCCGTGGCGGGCATCTTCTTTTATGCCGGAATGCTGACGGTGCATACGCCCGTAGTGCTGCTTGCTTTGCAACTGCTGAACGCGATTTATATCGGCATTCTCGCCGGGATTGGCATGCTCTACTTTCAGGATTTGATGCCTGGCCAGGCGGGTTCAGCCACCACCCTTTATACTAATACCACGCGAGTCGGTTGGATCATCGCCGGTTCGCTGGCTGGCGTGGTGGCAGAGATCTGGAGTTATCACGCGGTGTTCTGGATTGCACTGGCAATGACGCTGGTTACGCAGGTTTGCCTGAGCCGGATAAAAGATATTTAAGGCGCGGTTTGTTGTTCAAGATCGAGCAGATAAACCATCGCCTGCTCGCGGTTTGCGCCGCACATGTCGCGGCTCGGTTGCAGCCCGGCGCAGACTTTTGGGCGCAGCGGCGAGCCGAATATTTTGCAGCGCTTTTGCGCATCAAGCTGAACGCAGGGCGTATTAGCAGGCTTCCCGTCGGGCATGCCGGGTATCGGGCTACTGATGGACGGGGCGGTACAGCAGGCTCCGCAGTCCGGGCGGCATTCCATAAACGTTCTCTATTCTCAGGCGCGCGGGGCTGCGCGTGCAGGGCGCAAGCTATCATCTTTTGCCCTCTGAACGCAAAACTCTCCGATTCCACTTGCCTGAAAAGTCCCTCGCGAGTAGTTTGTCGCGATATTTTTGTTATTTTCAATTTACAGGACCCTTGCAATGCCAAGAGCGAACGAAATTAAAAAAGGTATGGTGCTGAATTACAACGGCAAGCTGCTGATTGTGAAAGATATTGACATTCAGTCACCGAGCGCCCGTGGCGCGGCAACGCTCTACAAAATGCGTTTTTCCGATGTCCGTACCGGGCTGAAAGTGGAAGAGCGTTTTAAAGGCGATGATATCCTTGATACCGTGACCCTGAACCGTCGTTTTGTCGACTTCTCTTATGTTGACGGCAACGAATACGTGTTTATGGATAAAGAAGATTACACGCCGTACACCTTCAATAAAGAGCAGATTGAAGAAGAGTTGCTGTTTATTCCGGAAGGCGGTATGCCGGATATGCAGGTTCTGCTGTGGGACGGTCAGTTGCTGGCGCTCGAACTGCCGCAGACGGTGGATCTGGAAATTGTGGAAACCGCACCGGGTATCAAAGGCGCTTCCGCCAGCTCACGCACCAAACCGGCAACCCTGACCACCGGTCTGGTTGTCCAGGTGCCGGAATACCTGACCACCGGCGAGAAAATCCGTATTCATATCGAAGAGCGCCGCTATATGGGCCGCGCGGACTGATAAGCGCGATGCATGAAAAAAGCCACTTCATTGAAGTGGCTTTTTATTTTCCGACGATAAATCTAATTACAACAGATCGCGGAACAGCGTTTTCTTCAGCGCCAGCTCAACGCCACGCACTTCCGCCATCCCTTTCAGGCGACCAATCGCCGAGTAACCAGGGTTGGTTTTCTTACGCAGATCGTCAAGCATCTGGTGACCATGATCCGGGCGGAACGGGATCGGGCGCAAATCACCGGCTTTCTTGCGGCGCTGCTCTTCAGTAAGAATGGCGGCAACCACCGACACCATATCCACATCACCCTGCAAATGCGCGGCTTCATGGAACGTTTTCGGGTTATCTTCGCGGCAGGTGGAACGCAGGTGCGTAAAGTGAATGCGATCGCCAAACGTCTCGATCATCCGCACTAAGTCGTTATCCGCACGCACACCGTATGAACCTGTGCACATGGTGAAACCGTTATTGATGCTGTCTACCGCTTCTTTCAGCCACTGCATATCTTCAAGAGTAGAAACGATACGCGGCAGGCCGAGGATCGGGCGCGGCGGATCGTCCGGGTGTACCGCCATACGCACGCCCACTTCCTGCGCAACCGGCACAATAGCGCGCAGGAAATAGGCCATATTTTCACGCAGTTGCGCTTTGTCGATACCGTCATATTCCGCAAGGCGCGCATGGAACTGCTCAAGGGTATAGCCCTCTTCCGCGCCAGGCAGACCAGCGATGATATTGCGCGTCAGCTTTTCGACTTCCGCTTCAGTCATGGCGTTGAAGTAAGCCTGCGCCTGGCGCTGCTCTTCTTCGCTGTAATCAGCTTCTGCGCCTTTGCGCTTCAGGATATGCAACTCAAACGCGGCAAAAGCAATCTGGTCAAAACGCAGCGCCCTGGAGCCGTCCGGTAGTTCATATTCCAGATCGGTACGCGTCCAGTCGAGGATTGGCATAAAGTTGTAGCACACGGTATCAATGCCGCAGGCCGCCAGATTGCGAATACTCTGCTGATAGTTGGCAATCCAGGTGTCGTACTGCCCGGTATGAGTTTTAATATCTTCATGCACCGGAATACTCTCGACCACCGACCAGACCAGCCCTTTTTCCGCCAGCAGCGCCTGACGCGCTTTGATCTCATCAACCGGCCAGACCTGGCCGTTCGGGATATGGTGTAGTGCGGTCACGACGCCCGTCGCACCGGCCTGACGCACATCATCAAGCGACACCGGATCGTTCGGTCCATACCAACGCCAGGTTTGTTCCATTGCCTTACCCTCTACAAAGTTGTTATACCAATACACATAAACATATGACGACTACCATACATGCTTAATTGCGGCGGTCAAATCTTCCCACAGCAATGATTGATCCAGCTCACATTCCCCGGATAATTACGGCATACCAATTCTTTTTGCTGTCATATAACTTTACACTGCACATTGTTAATTATTGGTTAATCAGGTGTATATAGATGAAGACAATCGCCTCCGCAACGCTGCCCGCCAGCGTACAGCAACCCGAATATGACCGCACACAACTGCGCTCGCGAATTGTGCACTTTGGTTTTGGCGCATTTCATCGCGCGCATCAGGCGCTGCTGACCAACCGGGTGCTGAACGCGCAAGGTGGCGACTGGGGGATCTGTGAAATCAGCTTGTTCAGCGGCGATGTGCTCATGTCCCAGTTGCGTGAGCAGGAGCATTTATACACCGTGATGGAAAAAGGGGCGGACGGAAACCAGCCGATAATTATCGGCGCGGTGAAAGAATGTCTGAACGCGAAACTCGATTCGCTGCCCGCCATTATTGAGAAGTTTTGCGAACCGCAAGTGGCGATTGTTTCCCTGACCATTACCGAAAAAGGCTATTGCATCGATCCTGCCAGTGGAAAACTGGATCTGCAGCAGCCGCGCATCGCACACGATCTCCAGCATCCGGGCGAACCGCACTCAGCGCCGGGGATTTTGGTTGAAGCGCTCTCCCGTCGCCGCGAACGCGGGCTGCAGCCCTTTACTGTGCTCTCCTGCGATAATATTCCCGACAATGGTCATATTGTTAAAAATGCCGTACTCGGAATGGCGCAAACCCGCTCACCGGAACTGGCGCAGTGGATAGAGGAGAATGTAAGCTTCCCGGCCACCATGGTGGATCGCATTGTTCCGGCGGCAACAGATGAATCACTGGCGGAAATTGGCGAAGCGCTGGGCGTATTTGATCCGTGTGCCATCAGTTGTGAGCCGTTCATTCAGTGGGTAATCGAGGATAATTTCGTCGCCGGACGTCCCGAATGGGAAGTGGCCGGCGTACAACTGGTACAGGATGTGCAGCCGTGGGAGCAGATGAAGTTACGCATGCTCAATGGCAGCCACTCTTTTCTGGCGTATCTCGGCTACCTGGCAGGCTTCGCGCATATTAATGATTGCATGCAGGATGACATCTTCCGCACGGCAGTGCGCCGCCTGATGCTCCAGGAACAAGCCCCGACGCTGCGCATTACCGGCGTTGATCTCATCGCCTATGCCGATAGCCTGATTGACCGTTTTTCTAACCCGGCGCTGAAGCACCGCACCTGGCAAATCGCCATGGACGGCAGCCAGAAGCTGCCGCAGCGTATGCTGGACGGTGTTCGGGTACATTTGCAACGCGAAACGCCGTGGCCGCTGTTAGCGCTGGGCATTGCGGGCTGGATGCGCTATGTCAGCGGCGTGGATGATGCCGGTAACAGCATTGATATTCGCGATCCGCTGGCGGATAAAATTCACGCGATTGTGGAAACCAGCAGCGTCGATGAACGCGTAACGGCACTATTGGCGCTTAAAGAGATTTTCGGTAGCGACCTGCCACAAGACCCGACATTTGTTAATGCCATTAATGACGCATGGCAGATGCTTACCACCGAAGGTGCGCATGCAGCGGTGAAACGCGCACTCGGTAATTAACAATTTCTGCTACTAAAGCGGACGGTTAGTGCTTTTACGCCGTCCGTGCCCTTCTCTTTTCGCACTTTTTTCGCCAGGATCGTCAGTCACGCTTACATTTCGTTGACGCCTGGAGCACTTGTGACCAAAACCAACCTCATCACCGGCTTTCTCGGAAGCGGCAAAACCACGTCGATTTTGCATTTGCTGGCCAATAAAGACCCGCAGGAAAAATGGGCCGTGCTGGTGAATGAATTTGGTGAAGTCGGCATTGATGGCGCGCTGCTGGCTGACAGCGGTGCGCTGCTTAAAGAGATCCCGGGCGGGTGTATGTGTTGCGTGAATGGCCTGCCGATGCAGGTGGGTCTTAATACATTGCTGCGCCAGGGGAAACCTGACCGCTTGCTGATTGAACCGACCGGGCTGGGCCATCCCAAACAGATCCTTGATATGCTCACCGCGCCGGTGTATGAGCCGTGGATTGACCTGCGCGCAACGCTCTGCTTGCTCGATCCCCGCCAGTTACTGGATGAAAAAGCACTTCACAACGAAAACTTTCGCGACCAGTTAGCGGCGGCAGATATTGTCGTCGCCAATAAACAGGATCGCGCCACACCGCAGAGCCAGCAAGCGCTGGAGGCGTGGTGGGGCGAGTTTGGTGGCGAGCGCTTACAGGTCAGCGCGACCCAGGGCGTTATTGACGGCGCGCTGCTTGATCTTCCTCGCCGTAACCTGCGTGAGCTGCCTTCCAGTGCCGCGCATAACCATACTCACGACGAGAAGAAAGGTCTTGCGGCATTAAGCTTGCCGGCACACCAGCGCTGGCGCCGCAGCCTTAACAGCGGCCAGGGCCATCATGCCTGCGGCTGGATTTTTGATGAAGAAACGGTGTTCGACACCATCGGTTTACTGGAGTGGGCGCGGCTTGCGCCGGTTGAGCGAGTGAAAGGGGTGATGCGCATTCCGGAAGGATTGCTGCGCGTTAACCGCCAGGGGCAGGATCTGCATATCGAAACACAAAACGTCGCGCCGCCGGACAGCCGTATCGAGCTTATCACCGCCTCGGAGGCAGACTGGAACACACTTCAGTCCGCTTTGTTGAAGCTTCGTTTAAGTCAGTAACACTAACGTTGCCGCCGTGTTAATTGAAAATAGACCCGTAATGAAAACTCGTTTACTGCTCATTTTACTGTTGAACGCCGCAGGACTGGCGCTATTTATTTCCTGGTACTTACCCGCTAACCACGGTTTTTGGTTTCCGCTGGACGCCGCAATGTTCCATTTTTTCAACCAGGGTCTGGTGGAAAACCGCGCTTATTTGTGGCTGGTGGCGCTAACCAATAACCGCGCCTTTGACGCCTGCTCGCTGGTGGCGATGGGCTGTTTAATGCTCTCTTTCTGGTTAAAAGAGGATGCGACAGGCCGACGCCGTATTCTGATGACTGGCCTGACAATGCTGCTGATAGCCGTGGTGATTAATCAACTGGCGCAGCATCTGATGCCCGTCAAACGCGCCAGCCCGTCGCTATTCTTTACCGATATTCACCGGGTTAGCGATTTGCTCGACTTCCCCACCAAAGACGCCTCGAAAGACAGCTTCCCTGGCGATCACGGCATGATGCTGCTTATTTTTGCTGGTGTAATGTGGCGATATTTTGGCCGAAAAGCGTTTGGGGTTGCCCTTATTATTTTTGTGGTTTTCGCCTTTCCGCGCGTGATGATTGGTGCACACTGGTTTACCGATATTGCTATCGGTTCTCTTTCGGCTGTTTTGATCGGTCTGCCGTGGTGTTTGCTAACACCACTTAGCGACAAAATTATTTCTGCCTTTGATCATTCCCTGCCCGGAAATAACAAAATTTAAACAACTTTCGATTATCAATAACACGCATTCATCAGGAATCGTTTTCGATTCCTGATGCGTAATCGCGGCTTTTCCCTAATTTTGTCATTTTCTTGTCACGCCAATCTGCCTATAAAAGAGCAATTTGCACGCTATTTAAGCCAAATTGATTATTTTTTACTCAATCCTGGAAATTCACTTTCTGTATCATAATTTCTTATAAAAAATTAAAGAAAACCGCTCGCCATGCCGAAGATGTTCAGGTAACCTCGGTTCGTCTTGTCGCAAAGAGTGCTCTTTTTCTCATTGCGCGTAAATTTGTGCGTTCTTCCACAAAATTACGTCAGAGCATTTGTCTCGATGCATTCAGATAATTAATCTCGCTGCGTTGGCATTTTTTATAACGATATTTATCGTTAAGGACTTCAAGGGAAAATAAGCAACATGGTCAAATCTCAGCCGATTTTGAGATATATCGTGCGGGCGATACCCGCGATTGCAGTAGCGGTTCTGCTTTCAGCTTGTTCTACAAATACCGCAAAGAACGTGCATTCTGAGACGCTTGCTGTGGGCGAAGACAACTCTTCACTGCAAGCCTCTCAGGATGAATTTGAAAATATGGTTCGTAATCTGGACGTAAAAGGCCGAATTATGGATCAATATGCTGACTGGAAAGGCGTTCGCTACCGTTTGGGCGGCGACACCAAAAAAGGCATCGATTGTTCCGGCTTTGTGCAGCGCACTTTCCGTGAACAGTTTGGTTTAGAGCTGCCGCGTTCCACCTGGGAACAGCAGGAAACAGGTAAGTCCATTTCGCGTACCAGTTTGCGCACCGGCGACTTAGTTCTGTTCCGCGCGGGTTCGACCGGCCGACACGTTGGTATTTATATTGGTAATAACCAATTTGTTCATGCTTCAACCAGCAACGGTGTCATGATTTCAAGCATGGATGAGCCTTACTGGAAGAAGCGCTACAACGAAGCGCGGCGCATCCTGACACGCAGCTAATTGCTTAATGCCGGTTTTCCCTTGGCTGGCGTTAAGTATAAAAAAACACTGCTCCGGCAGTGTTTTTTTATGTCTGCGTTATGCTATACGAATCTTTTCAGGTTATAGTCCGACTCTACCACCACGCCGCCCCGAGCACCTACAATGGGCCAAACGCCATGTTCACCCGCCATTTTTCCGTTAATCGAAAAATTTTGCTGACCAGTCTGCTTATCGGTCTGTTTTCAGCATTAATCGCGAGTGGCTGTCAGTTTTGGTTCGAACAACAACGGCGGGAAGCCCGATACGATACGCTGCTTACTAATATGCAGTCCTGGCTTTCGGACTATCTCAACGATATCCGCGCCACTGCCGAATCGCTCCAACCACTCACGCTGAATGATTGCCACGCCGTCGCCAGCGAACTCACTTCCCGCGCCGCCTTCAGCATGAACGTGCGCGCTTTTTTACTGGTGAAAGATCGCTACGCCTTTTGCTCCTCGGCCACCGGCGAGATGAGCCTTGCAATGAAAGATTTGGTACCGGAAATCGATCTCGATAAAACCAGCGATATGGTGTTTTTACCCGGAACACCGATGATGCCGGATAAACCCGCCATTGCGCTCTGGTTTCGCAGCCCATTACTGGATCATCGGGGTGTATTCGCTACGCTGAACATCAATCTGACACCTTACAGGCTTTACACCTCGCAGCAGCCGGATTTAACCGGTATCGCCCTGGGTATTGGCGATCGTGCTGTCTCCACGTTTTCCAGCGGGCTTATTAACCTGAGCAATATGCCTCAGTCCCCTTTTCTGACCACCCGGATTGAAGGTTCACCAATCACACTTTATCTCTACGCAGAAAAGTGGCGTCCGGAAGATATACAATTCGCCGCACTGCTGGGAGCCACCTTTGGCATGCTGGCAGCATTATTGAGCGCTTTCATCCTTAACACGCAATTACGCCCCGGCAGAGAGATCCTCACCGCGATTAAGCGCGACCAGTTTTATGTCGTTTATCAGCCCGTTATCGGAGCGAAAGATTTAAAAGTGACGGGTATCGAAGTGCTGATGCGCTGGCGGCATCCCACCGCAGGAGAAATATCGCCTGACGCTTTTATTCACTTTGCCGAAGCGCAGCAGCTTATTGTGCCGCTGACATTGCATCTGTTTGATCTCATTGCTCGCGATGCGCCGGTATTACAAACACTGCTCCCGCCAGGCGCAAAAATGGGCGTTAATATCGCGCCGGGCCATTTGCATGCCGCCAATTTCCTTGACGATATCCGCGACTTCGCTCACTCCCTGCCCCCGCACCACTTCAGCATCGTGCTGGAAATCACCGAGCGGGATATGCTGCGCTATACGGAAGTGACCAAACTGTTTGATTCGCTGCGCGACGAAGGTTATGAAATCGCTATAGACGATTTTGGTACCGGACACAGTGCATTGATCTATCTGGAACGTTTTACGCTTGATTATCTGAAAATCGACCGTGGTTTCGTTAACGCCATCGGCACAGAAACCGTGACATCGCCGGTGCTCGACGCTGTCCTCACGCTGGCCAAGCGGTTAAATATGCTCACGGTTGCCGAAGGTGTCGAAACGCCAGAACAAGCCAGGTGGCTACGCGAACACGGCATTCATTATATGCAAGGCTATTTCTTCAGCCGACCGCTGACGCTGGAGCAATTTGTCGCATGGCATCCGCCAGAGTTCACCAGAATGCTTTAGCGTGAATAATTTCACATCAGACCAGGCCTCCCTTATTATTCAGTGATAAGTAGTTAGCGAGCCTGTCGCGTTGCAGGTCAAAGGAACACACCGGATGAAGTTTGTGCGCATTTCAGCTTTATTGCTGGCTTTTGTCGGCCTGACATGTCAGGCGCAAACCATAAAAGAAAGCTACTCATTTGCCGTTATTGGTGAGCCCAAATACGCGATTAATTTTTCCCATTTCGATTACGTGAATCCCGCCGCGCCTAAAGGCGGCAACGTCACGCTGTCCGTAATTGGCACGTTTGATAATTTCAACCGCTACGCATTACGCGGGAACCCAGCGGTGCGCACTGAAGCGCTCTACGACGCCCTGTTTACCACCTCGGACGATGAACCCGGGAGCTATTACCCGCTGGTCGCGGAAATGGCGCGCTACGCTGATGATTATTCATGGATGGAGATCAGCATCAATCCGCGGGCGATATTTCATGACGGTTCACCGATCCGCGCCAGCGACGTCGCGTTTACCTTTCAGAAGTTTATGACCGAAGGCGTGCCGCAGTTCCGCCTGGTCTACAAAGGCACGACCGTCAAAGCCATTTCGCCGCTCACCGTGCGCATTGTGCTGGCGAAACCGGGTAAAGAGGACATGCTCAGCCTGTTAACGCTGCCCGTTATGCCGGAGAAATTCTGGAAAGATCATAAGCTGAGCGATCCGCTCGCCCAGCCGCCGCTGGGCAGTGGCCCCTATCGCATCAGCACCTGGCGCATGGGGCAATACATTGCCTATACCCGCGTTCGCGATTACTGGGCGGCCAATTTGCCCGTGAATCGGGGGCGCTGGAATTTCGATAATATTCGTTACGACTACTACCTCGATGACAACGTGGCGTTTGAAGCTTTCAAAGCGGGCGCTTACGACCTGCGCAGCGAAGGTGATGCGAAAAACTGGGCGACACGCTATATCGGCAGCAATTTCAGCCGGGGCTATATCGTTAAAGATGAGCAGCCAAACACCTCCGCACAGGACACGCGCTGGCTGGCGTTTAACACCACGCGTCCGGTATTTAGCGATCGCCGCGTGCGCGAAGCCGTATCACTGGCCTTTGATTTTGAATGGATGAACAAAGCGCTGTTCTACGGGGCATACAGCCGCGCCAACAGCTATTTCCAGAACACCGAATATGCGGCACGCAACTACCCCGATGCCGATGAACTGACGCTTCTGGCGCCGCTAAAAGCGCAAGTGCCGCCGGAAGTGTTTACCTCGATTTATTCGCCCGCGAAATCAAACGCGGACGGCTATGACCGCGAAAACCTGCTGAAAGCCGATAAATTGCTCACTGAATCCGGCTGGATACTGAAAAATCAGCAGCGCGTTAACGCGAAAACCGGCAAGCCTTTCACCTTTGAACTGCTGCTGCCCTCCGGCGGCAATACGCAGTGGGTTTTGCCGTTTCAGCACAACCTTGCGCGGCTTGGCATTAATATGGATGTGCGCCAGGTCGATAACTCGCAGGCCACCAATCGTCTGCGCAGCCGCGACTATGACATGATGCCGAGTCTGTGGCGCGCGCAACCGTGGCCGAGCGGCGATTTGCAGATATCCTGGAGCTCGCAATACATCGACTCTTCGTATAATGCTGCCGGCGTCAAAAACCCGGCGGTCGATAATCTGATCGCGCAGATCAACCGCTGGCAGGGAAATAAAGAGAAGTTACTTCCGCTCGGACGCGCGCTGGATCGCGTGCTGACCTGGAACTTTTACATGCTGCCAATGTGGTACATGGCAGCCGATCGCGTCGCCTATTGGGATAAGTTTTCCATGCCCGGCATTCGCCCCGTCTACTCACTCGGGTTCGACACCTGGTGGTATGACGTAAACAAGGCGGCGAAACTGCCCGCTGCCAGACGTTAAGGAGAAGAGATGGGCGCGTATCTCATTCGCCGGTTATTGCTGATCATCCCTACGATTTGGGCAATTATCACCATCAACTTTTTTATCGTGCAGATTGCTCCCGGCGGCCCGGTCGATCAGGCTATTGCGGCTATTGAGTATGGCGATCAAAGCAACCTCCCCGGTAGCGGCGGTGGCGGAATGGGCGCCACACATGCACGCACAGGCGTCGGCGATGCGTTGAGCAATAACAGCCACTATCGCGGTGGTCGCGGCCTTGATCCGCAAGTCATTGAAGAGATCAAAAAGCGCTACGGTTTTGATAAACCGATGTACCAGCGCTATTTCAAAATGCTGTGGGATTATGCGCGTTTCGACTTTGGCGACAGCCTGTTTCGCAGTGCGTCGGTGTTGCAACTGATTAAAGACAGCCTGCCGGTTTCGGTGACCATTGGCCTGTGGGGCACACTCATTATCTATCTGGTGTCGATTCCCCTTGGTATTCGCAAGGCAGTCTATAATGGTAGCCGCTTTGACAGCTGGAGCAGTGCGCTGATTATTGTCGGCTACGCCATTCCCCCTTTTCTGTTTGCCATCTTGTTGATTATTTTCTTCGCAGGAGGCAGCTATTACGACTTCTTCCCGCTGCGCGGGCTGGTGTCGACCAATTTCGACACGTTGCCGTGGTATAAGCAAATCACCGACTACTTGTGGCACATCGCTCTACCGGTGCTGGCAACAGTGATTGGTGGTTTCGCCGCGCTGACCATGCTGACCAAAAACTCCTTCCTTGACGAGATCCGCAAACAATACGTGGTGACCGCGCGAGCCAAGGGTGTCAGCGAACGCAATATTATGCGCAAACATGTGTTCCGTAACGCCATGCTGCTGGTGATTGCCGGTTTCCCGGCGACATTTATCAGCATGTTTTTTACCAGTTCGTTGCTGATTGAGGTGATTTTTTCCCTTAACGGGCTAGGGTTGTTGGGTTATGAAGCCACCGTCTCGCGGGACTATCCGGTGATGTTTGGCACACTCTATATTTTCTCTTTGATCGGCCTGCTGCTGAATATCCTCAGTGATATCACCTATACGCTGGTGGATCCGCGAATCGATTTCGAGGGGCGCTGATGGTTCAATTAAGCTACATCAACCGGGCGCGCTGGGCGCGTTTTCGCCATAACCGCCGCGGCTACTGGTCGCTGTGGATTTTCCTGGTGATTTTTATTCTGAGTTTGTGTGCCGAACTGGTGGCTAACGATAAGCCTCTGCTGGTGCGCTATCAGGGACACTGGTTCGCGCCCGTAGTGAGAGATTACAGCGAAAGCGACTTTGGCGGCCCGTTCGCCACACCTGCTGATTACCAGGATCCGTGGCTGCAAAAGCAGCTTGAAGAGCACGGATGGGTGCTGTGGGCACCGGTGCGTTTTGGGGCGCGCAGCATCAACTACGCCACCTCACAGCCCTTCCCTTCCCCGCCTTCGGCGCAAAACTGGCTCGGTACCGATGCAAACGGCGGAGATGTGCTGGCGCGACTCCTTTACGGCACGCGCATCTCGCTACTGTTCGGTTTAATGCTAACCCTCTTTTCCAGCGTTATCGGTATCCTGGCCGGTGCGGTACAGGGCTATTACGGCGGCAAAATCGATCTGCTCGGACAGCGCTTTATTGAAGTCTGGTCGGGGTTGCCAACACTGTTTTTAATCATCTTGCTTTCAAGTGTGATCCAGCCAGGTTTCTGGTGGCTTCTCGGCATCACGGTGGTGTTCGGCTGGATGACGCTGGTGAGCGTCGTGCGCGCCGAATTTTTGCGTACGCGTAATTTCGACTATATCCGCGCCGCGCAGGCCATGGGCGTGGGCGATCGCGGCATTATCCTGCGTCATATGCTGCCCAATGCGATGGTCGCGACGCTGACATTCCTGCCGTTTATCCTTTGTGGCTCGATCGGCACGCTCACCTCGCTCGATTTTCTCGGCTTTGGTCTGCCGCTCGGTTCACCGTCGCTCGGCGAATTGTTATTGCAGGGCAAAAATAATTTACAGGCACCGTGGCTGGGTATCGCCGCGTTTGTTTCTACCGCGCTGCTGCTTTCGCTGCTGATTTTTATTGGCGAAGCCGTGCGCGACGCGTTTGACCCCAATAAGGCGGTGTAAAATGGCGACTCCCCTGCTCTCTGTCGATGCGCTGAGTATTGCCTTTCGCCAGCGTGAAACGCTGCATCCTGTCGTCAATGACCTCTCCTTACGGATTGAGGCGGGCGAAACGCTGGCGCTGGTGGGCGAATCCGGTTCCGGTAAAAGCGTTAGCGCGTTATCGATCCTGCGCCTGCTCCCCTCGCCGCCAGTGGTATACCCCTCCGGCGATATCCTGTTTCATGGCGAGTCGTTATTGCATGCCAGCGAAAGAACCTTGCGCGGCGTGCGCGGCAATAAAATCGCCATGATTTTCCAGGAGCCGATGGTCTCCCTGAACCCGCTGCATACGCTGGAAAAACAGCTGTATGAAGTGCTCTCGTTGCATCGCGGTATGCGGCGTGAAGCGGCGCGGGCAGAAATTCTTGATTGTCTGGATCGCGTGGGCATCCGCAACGCCCGCGCGCGATTAGGCGATTTCCCACATCAACTTTCCGGCGGTGAGCGACAGCGCGTGATGATCGCCATGGCGCTGCTCACGCGTCCTGAACTGCTGATTGCCGATGAGCCAACAACCGCGCTTGATGTCTCGGTGCAGGCGCAAATCCTGACGTTATTGCGCGAACTGCGTGATGAGCTGAACATGGGGCTGCTGTTTATCACCCATGATTTAAGCATTGTGCGTAAGCTGGCGGACAATGTGGCAGTGATGCAAAACGGCCGCTGTGTCGAGCAAAACAGTGCACAGGCCTTGTTCAGCGCACCGGCACATCCGTATACGCAAAAGCTGCTCAATAGCGAGCCCAGCGGCGAACCCGTCGCCCTTTATCCCGATGAACAGCCCTTGTTGCAGGTCGAAAATCTCGCCGTTAGCTTCCCGGTTCGCAAAGGGATCTTTAAGCGCGTGGTGGATAACAACACGGTGGTGAAGGACATCAGCTTTACGCTGCGCCCCGGTGAAACGCTTGGCCTGGTGGGGGAGTCCGGTTCGGGGAAAAGCACCACCGGGTTAGCATTGCTGCGCCTGGTGGCCTCGCGCGGGACGATCCTGTTTGATAATAAACCGCTGCATCAATGGAACCGCAAGCAGATGCTGCCGGTGCGCCATCGCATTCAGGTGGTCTTTCAGGATCCGAATTCATCCCTGAACCCAAGGCTGAACGTGCAGCAAATTATCGAAGAGGGGCTGCGGGTGCATCACCCGGAGCTCTCGCGTGAACAGCGCGAACAGCGTGTGATCGACGTGATGCGTGAAGTCGGGCTGGATGCCGAAACGCGACACCGCTTCCCGGGTGAGTTTTCCGGCGGTCAGCGCCAGCGTATCGCTATCGCCCGTGCGCTGATCCTCAAGCCTGAACTGATTATTCTCGATGAGCCGACATCGTCGCTGGATCGCACTGTGCAGGCGCAAATTCTCGCGCTGCTGAAATCACTGCAGGAAACCTATCGGCTGGCGTATATCTTCATTAGCCACGATCTGCAGGTTGTGCGCACGTTGTGCCATCAAGTGATTGTGCTGAAAGAGGGTGAAGTAGTGGAGCAAGGAGAGTGCCGACGTGTGTTTGATGCGCCTGCCCAGGCGTATACACGCCAGCTTCTGGCATTAAGCTAAATCAGAAAGGATTTTGTCCGGAGAAAGGTTCCGCGATAGCAACGCCGAAATTTTTCAGGCGGCATGTCGCGGCAAACTCATCCTCGCAGTTGACGAACAGACACGGTTCCCCTTCGCACTCAAGCACGGAGCAATTCACTTCGATATCGCTCAGCGCCTGGCTGAGTTTGTGCATGACAGGCCATGCGTTGTCGCCATCCGGGCTCAACAGTTTTAAGGCGACAAGCGTATCGTCCGCTGACTGACCATTTTGCGGAATCGGTTCAACTTTGGCACCTGCAAAACCCTCTAACCAGCGATAGCACTGGGGCAGACGGTGGATGATGGAGAGCTGTAATGTATTCACGTTCTTTCCCCGGAAGTACTTTTACTTCACAAATATTTCACACTCATATTAACACATTATTGACAATTCATCCTGTCAACCACACAGAAATGAACGCATCCCGCGTGGCGTGTGGGGTAGTCGCTCATTTATCAGGATTTTATGGGTAAGCGACAGGCCCGGTTTCGGGGTATATGTACCCGTTTCTGCGATCTAACTCAACCTTTTTCACTACAATGATGTGACTTTTTACACGAACGGATTTTACATAAAATAAACAAATGCGTGGAATGGTAAGTTGTTTCTGGTTGACATGTATCAAAAAAGGGAGCGTTTTTGCTCCCTGTTCAGGTAGGTTACGCCGGTTTTTTCGCCCGACTGGCGTAGAGATAGAAAAGAATCGAGCAGGTAGCGCAGAAGGTAATTGACCAAATCATCGGCCAGGCGGTGTTAAAGGTCGCCATCGATAGCAGCGCACCCACAATGGCACCAATGCCAAAACGGAACGTCCCCGCCAGTGATGACGCCGTGCCCGCCATATGCGGAAACTCATCCAGAATCACCGCCATCGCGTTTGAAGCCACCAGCGCAACGCAGCCGACAAACGCCGCAACGCCCAGCACCAACGACCAGAAACCGACATCCAGCAGCGCCGTCACCACCATCCACAACGCCATGGCAAATTGCACCCACAGCCCGCTGCGGAACATGTTTAAGGCACCAACACGGCGAACGATGCGACCGTTAATCATCGTCGTCACAAACAGGAACACAATGTTCAGCGCAAAGTAGTAACCAAAGTCCTGCGGTGAGATATGGTTAATTTCGATATAGACAAACGGCCCGGCGCTGAGAAAAGAGAACATGCCGGCAAAGCTGAAACCGCTCGCCAGCATATAGCTCAGCACGCGTTTATGGCGAAACAGCGACGCGAAGTTGCCAAGCGTGGTGCGGAAATGGAATTTTTGCCGTTTTTCAATCGGCAGCGTTTCGCGGATAAAAAAGACAATCATTGCCGAGACCAGCAATGCGGCAATCGCCAGGATCCAGAAAATGGCGTGCCAGTTGAACCAGACTAAAACTGCGCCACCAATCATCGGTGCCAGCAGCGGCGCAATAGTTGTCACCAGCATGACAAACGACATCATGCGGGAGAACTCCTCACGCGGATAGATATCGCGCATCAGCGCGTTAATCACCACGCTTGCCGCAGCCGCCGCAAGGCCATGAAAAAAGCGCATGGTGATCAACTGCTCAATGCTCTGCGCCAGCGCGCAGGCAACGGCAGCGGCGGCAAAAACCAGCGTGCCGCCGAGAATAACCGGCTTACGCCCGATGCTGTCGGCCATCGGCCCGTATAACAACTGGCCGACCGCAAAGCCCAGAATATAGGTACTCAGCGTCATCTGCGCGCTGCCCGGCGGAACGCCAAACTGTTCGGCAATCACCGGTAGCGCGGGCAGATACATATCGATGGATAACGGCATCAGCATGGCCAGCAGGCCAAGAATAAACACAATGCTCAGTGATGAGTGTGGCCTGCGGGTCACGTAAATCTCCTGAATTAGCGGGGTGGCATGCCAACGCTGGCAATTTCGTCTTCGGTTAATGGTCGGTATTCGCCCGGTTCGAGATCCGCATCAAGCGCAATCGCACCGATGCGCTCACGGTGCAGGCCTACTACATGGTTGCCGACGGCGGCGAACATCCGTTTGACCTGGTGATAACGCCCTTCGCTGATGGTCAGACGCACTTGTGTTGGCGTGATAACTTCCAGCACCGCAGGCTTGGTGAGATCTTTTTCATTATGCAACTGTACGCCACAGGCAAACTGCTCAGCGGTGTCATCTGCCACCGGTGATTCAAGCGTCACCAGATAGGTTTTTTCGCAGTGATGGCGCGGCGAAGTGATGCGGTGCGACCATTGACCGTCGTCGGTCATCAATACCAGACCGGTGGTATCAATATCCAGGCGCCCCGCCGCGTGCAGCTTATGCGCCACCGGCTCATCAAGGAAATAGAGTACCGTCGGGTGATCCGGATCGTCCGTCGAGCAGACGTATCCTTCTGGCTTGTGCAGCATAAAGTAGCGCGGGCCATTTTGCTGAACGAGGGAATTGCCGTCGTATTCAACCTCATGTTCGGGTTGCAGTTTAAAGGCGGTATCTCTGACGATCTCACCATTGACCGTAACGCGCTGGCCGCGGATTTCACGCCCGGCAATAGCGCGGCTGACGCCGAGTTGCTGAGCGATAAACTTATCAAGTCGCATGAAATTTTTTTGCCTGTATGGTGCTGGGTGCGGGCAATGCGCCCGAAAACAGAAATGAGTACCTGAACAGTATAACGAGCATCACAGACCGCTCAAAGGAAAGATTCGTGGCATACTGTGCAGCGTGAATGTGTAACCTCTGCGAGATAATGACTTTTACTTTACGCCCCTATCAACGCGAAGCGGTGGACGCCACCCTCGCCCACTTCCGTCAACATGCCGAACCTGCAGTCATTGTACTGCCCACCGGTGCAGGAAAGAGCCTAGTTATCGCCGAACTGGCGCGGCTTGCGCGCGGGCGCGTATTGGTGCTGGCGCATGTTAAAGAGCTGGTGGCGCAAAACCACGCGAAGTATGTCGCGCTTGGGCTGGAGGCCGATATTTTCGCCGCCGGTCTTAAAAGCAAACAGAGCCACGGCAAAGTGGTATTTGGCAGCGTCCAGTCCGTCGCGCGTAATCTGGCGCAGTTTCAGGGCGAATTTTCCCTGCTGGTGGTCGATGAGTGCCACCGCATCGGCGACGACGATAACAGCCAGTATCAGCAAATCCTCAACCATTTACGCGAAGTGAATCCTCATCTACGTTTGCTTGGCCTGACGGCGACACCTTTTCGCCTCGGTAAAGGCTGGATTTACCGTTTTCATTATCACGGCATTGTGCGCGGTGATGAAAAGGCGCTGTTTCGCGACTGCATTTATGAACTACCGCTGCGCTACATGATTAAACACGGTTACCTCACACCACCAGAACGGCTGGATATGCCGGTCGTGCAGTACGATTTCAGCCGTTTGCAGACGCAAAGTAATGGCCTTTTTAGCGAAGCGGATTTGAACCGTGAGCTAAAAAAGCAGCAGCGCGTTACGCCGCACATTGTTAGCCAGATTGTAGAATTTGCGCAGACGCGCAAAGGGGCGATGATTTTTGCCGCCACCGTTGAACATGCACGAGAGATAACGGGCTTGTTACCTGCCAATGATGCGGCGCTGATTACCAGTGAAACTCCCGGCCCACAGCGTGATACCTTAATCGAAGCCTTCAAAAAGCAACAATTTCGCTTTCTGGTAAACGTCGCGGTGCTGACTACGGGCTTTGATGCGCCGCATGTGGATTTGATAGCTATTCTGCGCCCGACCGAATCCGTCAGCCTGTATCAGCAAATTGTTGGTCGCGGCCTGCGCCTCGCGCCAGGGAAAACTGACTGTTTAATCCTTGATTACGCGGGCAACCCGCACGATCTCTACGCCCCGGAAATCGGTGCGCCAAAAGGTAAAAGCGATAATGTGCCGGTGCAGGTGTTCTGCCCGGCGTGCGGTTTTGCCAATACCTTCTGGGGAAAAACCACCGCCGACGGCACGTTGATTGAACATTTCGGCCGCCGCTGCCAGGGCTGGCTGGAAGATGATGAAGGCCACCGCGAGCAGTGCGATTTCCGTTTTCGCTTTAAAAACTGCCCGCAATGCAATGCAGAAAATGATATCGCCGCCCGTCGCTGTCGCACCTGCGATACGGTGCTGGTTGACCCGGACGATATGCTAAAAGCGGCGCTGAAACTGAAGGATGCGCTGGTGCTGCGCTGCAGTGGCATGACGTTACAACAGGGTACGGATGAAAAAGGCGAATGGCTGAAAATCACCTATTACGATGAAGATGGCGCGGATGTTAGTGAGCGCTTCCGTCTGCAAACTGCCGCGCAACGCACCGCCTTTGAGCAACTCTTTATTCGCCCACACACCCGCACACCAGGCGTGCCGCTGCGCTGGATTGTCGCGGCAGATATCGTGGCGCAGCAGGCGTTATTACGCCACCCTGATTTCGTCGTCGCGCGGATGAAAGGCCAGTACTGGCAAGTGCGGGAAAAAGTGTTCGATTATGAAGGCCGTTTCCGGCGGGCACATGAATTACGGGGATAATAAATGCGCTTTTGATTGATGTATCGAACATTCAGGGATAGAATACCGCCCGCTTTTGCATCCGCAAAGCCGATCATCTGCCTGTTGCTGGGTCGCCTGTAACAGGATTATTTAAGAGAGATTCAAATGTTTACTATTAACGCAGAAGTACGTAAAGAGCAGGGTAAGGGTGCGAGCCGCCGCCTGCGCACAGCGAACAAGTTCCCGGCTATCGTTTACGGTGGAACTGAAGCGCCAATCGCTATCGAACTGGATCACGACAAACTGTGGAACATGCAGGCGAAAGCTGAGTTCTATAGTGAAGTTCTGACCATCGCTGTTGATGGCAAAGAAGTAAAAGTGAAAGTTCAGGCTGTACAACGTCACCCGTACAAAGCCAAACTGACTCACATCGACTTCGTTCGCGCTTAATCGCCGACAAGTTGAAGAAACCCCGCTCCGGCGGGGTTTTTTTATGCCCGCTCGCTATCGATAAGCGGCTGGCCCGCCCATACGCGAATAGTCCTCTTTCACTGCCAGCTCGCATTTAAGCTGATTGAGCAATTTTCGCGCGCAGTAATGTGAAATTGATACCCGGGTTAACGGCTCCCGTGGGGCGTACAACAGACAACCTGCCCGCACGGGCAGGTTCAAAGGATCACTTCCCGCCGGACAAGCGGCGTTGCAGTTGGTCGCGCAGATTCGGCGGCGTACCTTTAATGGTCAGCGTATCGGTCGCCGGATCCCAGAAAATGCGCTCACCGAGCAGTAAAGCATCGAAATTGATGGTCAGGCCGCCACCACTACCGGCATATTTAGTCAGCTGACGCAGCGTGCTGCGATCCGCCGGGAAGCTCTCTTCCAGTTCGTAGCCCTGACCTGCGGTGAACTCCTCAAAACTGACTTCGCTCACGCCAGCCAGCTCTTTGGAGAGCGAGGCCAGTTCAATCTCTTCGCCCGCCTGCAACTGCTCGTTACAGTAGGTGTAAACCTGCTGGCGCACCGTCTGGCGTTCTGATTTGTCCAGCTCCGCCTGGGCGGTAAAATCGTCCACCGCTTGCAACAACCCGCGGTTCTGCGCTTTGGCGTTCAGCCCTTCGCTAGCCCCGAGGAAATCCATAAAGAAGTCGGCGACTTTTCGCCCTACCCGGCCTTTCAGAAATGTCAGGTAGCGCGTCGACTCCGGATTGGTTTCCCACTCCGTGAGATCAATACGCGCGACAATATCCGCATGGTTAATATCCAGATAGTGTGTAGAGCTGATATCCAGATGTTCATTAACACGCATGCTGCTTAAGTTGTTCAGCACCGCGATCAGCAGATATTCCACCGCCAGGTAACGGTAGTGGCAGAAAAGCACAATACCGCCATCAGCAAACGGATATTTTGCCAGTTCATCACGTAAGCGCCCGGTTGCCGCACGGCTGAAGGCCAGAAACGCTTCTTCACCCTGGCGCTGAAGACGCAGCGCTTGTGCCAGCTCGCTCTCATCGTTAAACAGGCCGTAGGCTTTATTTTTCGCACTGTAAACCCGGTGCAACTCAGCGACCATCTCTTCGACAGGCGCGGTGGGTTCCAGCAAAGAATCGCGCAGCACCAGTTCGAGGGTTTGCTCATCACGTTTGATAAGCTGGTGCAGGGCAATCTGGTTGATGTCCAGACTCATGATAAACTCTCCTTTTAGACCGGCGGTATTCAACCACCACCAACGCGACTGTGCAACTGCTGATAAAAAAGCAGAAAAAAAGCTGTTGCTACGGTAATATGTTGCCCTTTCATGAACAGACTGATTTCGATTTATGCCACAAATCTCCCGCTACAGTGATGAACACGTTGAAAAGCTTCTGAGTGAGCTGGCTAACGTACTGGAAAAACATAAAGCACCGACCGATCTATCCCTGATGGTGTTGGGCAATATGGTGACGAACCTGATTAACACCAGCGTCGCCCCCGCACAGCGTCAGGCTATCGCGAAGTCTTTCGCGCAGGCGTTACAATCGTCCATCGGCGACGACCAGGCGCATTAAGGGAAATATCGACAGTTTATGGTGACCAATCGTCAGCGCTACCGTGAAAAAGTCTCCCAGATGGTAAGCTGGGGGCACTGGTTCGCGTTGTTCAACATTCTGTTGTCCATCGTGCTCGGTAGCCGTTATCTGTTTGTTGCCGATTGGCCGACCACCCTCTCCGGGCGTATTTACTCTTATCTGAGCGTGGTCGGGCATTTTAGTTTTTTGGTGTTCGCCACCTATTTGCTGGTGCTGTTTCCACTGACATTTATTGTGATGTCCCAGCGGCTGATGCGCGTGCTGTCCGCGCTGCTGGCAACCGCCGGCATGACGCTGTTGCTGATCGACAGCGAAGTCTTTACCCGTTTTCACCTGCATCTCAACCCGATTGTCTGGGAACTGGTTATTAACCCGGACCAGAACGAAACCGCGCGCGACTGGCAATTAATGTTTATCAGCGTACCGGTGATCCTGCTGATTGAGATGTTGTTTGCGACCTGGAGCTGGCAGAAACTGCGCAGTCTCACCCGGCGTCGCCACTTTGCCAAACCGTTGGCCGCTTTTTTCTTCGTCGCCTTTGTTGCCACCCATGTGATGTACATTTGGGCCGATGCCAATTTCTATCGCCCCATTACCATGCAGCGGGCGAATCTGCCACTCTCCTACCCGATGACCGCGCGTCGTTTTCTGGAAAAACATGGGCTGCTGGATGCGCAGGATTACCAGCGTCGCCTTGTTGAGCAAGGCAACCCGGAAGCGGTATCAGTACAGTATCCGCTAAGTGATTTGCGTTACCAGGATATGGGTTCCGGCCAGAACGTATTGCTGATTACCGTCGACGGTCTCAACTATTCACGTTATGAGAAACAGATGCCGCAACTGGCGAGCTTCGCTCAGCAAAACGTCACGTTTACGCAGCATATGAGTTCTGGCAATAGCGCTGACGGCGGCTATTTCGGCCTGTTTTATGGCATATCGCCAAGTTATATGGATGGCGTGCTCTCGGCGCGTATTCCGGCGGCGCTTATTACCGCCTTTAACCAGCAGGGTTATCAACTGGGGCTGTTCTCTTCCGACGGTTTTAGCAGCCCGCTCTATCGCCAGGCGCTGTTATCTGATTTTTCGCTGCCCGCTGCAAAAGTGCAGAGCGATGAGCAAACCGCCGACCAGTGGATTAGCTGGCTGGGGCATTATGCACAGGAAGATAACCGCTGGTTCTCGTGGATTTCGCTAAATGGCACAGCGTCCGTTGATATGTCGCAGCCAGGCTTCGCCCGTAAATATGGCAAAGCGGCGGCCAGTGTCGACGATCAAATCGCCCGCGTGCTGGATGCCCTGCGCGCCTCCGGTAAGCTTGATGATACGGTGGTGATCATTACCGCCGGACACGGTGTTCCGGAAAGCAAAGAAGATAATCATTTTGACTGGTCACGCAGCCGGTTACAGGTGCCGCTGGTTGTGCACTGGCCGGGGACGCCCGCGCAACGCGTTAGCAAGTTAACAGATCATAAAGACATCATGACCACATTGATGCAGCGCCTGCTGCATGTCAGCACGCCGGCAAGCGAGTATTCACAAGGCCAAGATCTGTTTACCGCCACGCGCCGTCACGACTGGGTAACCGCTGCCGATAGCGACGTGCTGGCAATTACCACGCCGGAATTGACGCTGGTGCTGAATCAGAATGGGAATTACCAGACCTGGAATGCGCAGGGTGAGAAAATTCGCGATCAGAAACCGCAACTCAGTTTGCTGCTGCAGGTTCTGACGGATGAAAAACGTTTTATCGCTAACTGATTGATTAATTATGAATCACTCAGCCTGCCCTTAGCTTGCAATCATCCATGAAAAGGGTACTATTAGCGCCACATGTCGGCACGTAGCGCAGCCTGGTAGCGCACTGTCATGGGGTGTCAGGGGTCGGAGGTTCAAATCCTCTCGTGCCGACCAAAAAATCCCAAGAAAACCAACCCATTGCGGTTGGTTTTTTTATGCCTGCGATTTGCCTGAAGGCAAAAAAATCCCGGCGATTTTGCCGGGATTTTCATTTTACAAAAGCATTTACAGGGCAATATCCGCAACCTGCTCGCCGTCGTTGTGCGGCTGTGTTGTCGGTTTTTGCACTGGCGGCGTTATATCTGCCACCAGCGACTCGTCGCATTTCAGGCCAAGGATCTCGCTGGTGTAGCGCAGTTCCTGGTCGGCGGCTTCAATGTTGCCATTCAGCTCGGTGCCGAAAGAAGGAATGATCTCTTTCAGTTTTGCCTGCCAGGCATCAGAAGCAAAACGCTCAGTAAACACTTTCGCCATCAGCTCCAGCATGATTGGCGCTGCGGTCGAAGCGCCGGGTGACGCGCCAAGCAGTGCGGCAATGGTGCCTTCTTTATCGTTCACAACTTCGGTTCCGAGGCGCAAAACACCGCCTTTGCCCGTTTCGCGTTTGATAATCTGCACACGCTGACCCGCCTGCCACAAACGCCAGTCCTCTTTCTGCGCCAGCGGATAGTACTCACGTAGCGCATCGAAGCGGTCGTCCTCATTTTGTAGCACCTGGTTAACCAGATATTTCACCAGGCTGAAGTTGGTCATCCCCACGGTCAGCATGGGCAGAATATTCGACGAGTTAGTCGAACGCAGCAGATCCCACAGAGAACCGTTTTTCAGAAAACGCGTCGAAAACGTGGCGAATGGTCCAAACAACAGCACGCGTTTACCATCGATAATGCGCGTATCAATATGCGGTACCGACATGGGAGGCGCGCCCACGGTCGCCTGGCCGTAGACTTTCGCCAGATGGTGGTTGACCACCGCCGGGTTTTCCGCGACAAGGAATTGCCCGCCAACCGGGAATCCCGCATAGTCTGCCGCTTCCGGAATACCGGATGCCTGTAACAGCTTCAGCGCTGCACCACCAGCGCCAATAAAAATAAACTTCGCCTTGATGACCTGCTCCGCGCCAGTTTGCAGGTTATGTAGCGTCACATTCCAGCGATGGTCGGCATTGCGTTTGAGGCCGCGCACTTCAGTGCCCAGTTGCAAAGCGAAGTTCTCTTTTTTCTGCAATGAACCAATCATCTGGCGCGTCAGTTCACCAAAGTTCACATCGGTGCCGATTTCGGTACGCGTGGCGGCAATTTTTTGCCCGGCATCACGCCCTTCCATCACCAGCGGCGCCCACTGTTTGATCTGTTCGGCATCTTCGGAATAGCGCATACCGCGGAACAGGGAACACTGCTGCAACGCTTTGTAGCGCGCACGCAGGAAGTTCACGTTATCGTCGCCCCAGACGAGGCTCATATGCGGCACGGTATTGATAAATGAACGCGGTTCGCGCAAAACACCGGTTTTCACCTGATGCGCCCAGAACTGGCGAGAGATACGAAAGGCTTCGTTGATTTCAATCGCTTTTTTAATACTGACAGAGCCGTCCGCGCTGCGTGGGGTGTAATTCAGTTCCATTAAGGCGGCATGCCCGGTTCCGGCATTATTCCAGCCGTTCGAACTCTCTTCCGCCAGGGCATCCAGCCGTTCCACCATGGTAATCGACCAGGTGGGTTCGAGATCCTGCAACCAGGTTCCCAACGTGGCGCTCATGATCCCACCACCGATTAAAAGCACATCTGTTTCCTGCTCTTTCGATGCGGACGTTTTTGCTGCTTTTGAGACAGCATTAAGCCCGACAGCCATCGAAAACAGCCTGGCAGTCATTTTTTTCATGATGATATTGCCTTACTTTTAGTGCTGCTTTATTCGCATTTATTGAGGGTAAAGTAGTTAGCATCCCTACCGTAGCACTTAAAAAGTGAGATTTAAATAATGTTTAAACATTAAATATTCATTGTATTAATGTTACTAATAAGTTGATTTTTTGCATTAAATTTAACACTTATTGCTGGTCACATTGGCTGGAAATCTGCTATCATCCCCCGCTTTGCCGAACGCAGGGATACCGTTTGTCACTGCTTTTCTGGCTACCCCCACCTGCGAACCTTTATGACTGAAAAATCAATCCATTCTGCACTACATGTAAGGCACCTCCTGCGATCACCTCAGCTTTTTACTCGTGAAGTTCTGGCAGGCGTTATCACCGCGCTGGCGCTGATTCCGGAAGTTATCTCGTTTTCTGTTATCGCAGGTGTTGACCCGAAAGTAAGCCTGTTTGCCTCAGTAGTGCTTTGTTTTAGCATGTCTTTGCTCGGCGGGCGTCCGGCAATGGTCACGGCGGCGGCGGGATCAGTCGCGTTGGTTATCGGTCCGATGGTTCATCAAAACGGTGCGGAATATATTTTGCCGGCGGTTTTACTCGCGGGTGTGATCCAGATTCTTTTCGGTCTGAGCGGAATGTCCCGACTGATGCGCTTTATCCCACACGCGGTGATGACCGGTTTTGTTAATGCACTGGGAATTTTGATTTTCTTCGCTCAGGTGCCGCATTTCTGGCATAAAGATCCCCTGATTCTGGCGCTGTTCGCCCTGACCATTCTGATTGTGCTGTGGCTCCCGCGCTGGGTTAAAAGTATTCCTGCACCGCTTGTGGCGATTGTGCTGCTCACCGCGTTCACTGTTTTTACCGGTCAGTTGCTGCCCACCGTGGGGGATGAAGGTTCTATGCAGGATGCTTTGCCAGGCCTGACGCAATGGCTGGTGCCATTGAATCTGCATACGCTGAGCATTGTCTGGCCGTGTGCGCTGAGTATCGCGTTTGTCGGCTTGATGGAATCTCTGCTTACCGCCAAATTGGTCGACGATCTGACACATACGCCATCGAATAAAACCCGGGAAAGCACCGGGCTTGGGATCGCGAACATTCTGGCAGGCTTCTACGGCGGGATTGCCGGGTGCGCCATGATCGGCCAGACCATTGTCAACGTGGAGATGGGCAAAGGCCGCACGCGTATCTCGACCCTTGCTGCCGCGCTGGTGCTGTTGTTGCTGGTAACGGCATTAAGCAATGTGATGGCGAAAATCCCGATGGTGGTATTAGCCGGGATTATGGCGATTGTCGCGTTTAAGACCTTTAACTGGAATAGTTTGCAACCTGTGACGCTAATGCGAGCGCCGGTTGTTGAAACGCTGGTGATGCTGGTCACCGTGGTTGCCACCGTTAGCACCGGTAATCTGGCTATCGGCGTTGTTGCCGGGCTGGTTACACTGGCGATTACGCCAGCGGCGCTGCGGGAAAAGAGCCTGTTTACAGCAAAAAAATCGTCGCCAGCCCAAGGAAAATAAAGAAGCCGCCGGTATCGGTAATGGCGGTGCTCATCACGCTGGAGCCGACCGCCGGGTCGCGCCCCAGCCGGGTCATCACCATCGGGATTAATACCCCCATCAGCGCCGCCATCAGCAGGTTCAGCACCATTGCCAGCGTCATCACGCCGCCCAGCGCCGCATCGCCATACAGCCACCAGGTGACACCGCCCATAATCCCGCCCCACACCAGGCCGTTAATCAGCGCCACGCCCATTTCACGCAGAATAAGAAAGGTAAAGTTTCCCGGCTGAATGTTCTGCAAAGCCAATGCGCGAACAATCATGGTTATGGTTTGATTACCCGTATTGCCGCCGATGCCAGCGACAATCGGCATCAGCGACGCCAGCGCCACCAGTTGCGAAATGGTGTGTTCGAAACCATCAATGACACGTGATGCGATAAACGCAGTACATAAGTTGGTTGCCAGCCATACCCAGCGGTTTTTCACCGCTTTACTTACCGGGGCGAAAACATCTTCCTCAGTACTTAAGCCCCCCATCTGGCGCATGTCGTTGTCGGTCTCTTCGTACACCACATCAACGATTTCATCGATGGTCAAACGCCCCATCAGCATGCCGTTTTCATCCACCACCGCCGCGCTGAGTAAGTTGTCACGCTCAAAGGTGCGTGCCACTTTTTCCGCTTCGTCTTCAGGTGAGAAGGTGACCGGATCGGCATCCATCACCTCGCTCACCCGCCGTCCGGCGGCGTTAAGCAGGATAGTTTGCAGCCCAAGCTCACCCATTAGCCGGTTATCACGTCCGATCACAAACAGTTTATCGGTGTTCTCCGGCATTTTACCGAGGCGGCGCAGATAGCGCTGGACAGCCGCCAACGTGACTTCCGAGCGGACGGTGATGACTTCAAACGCCATAATTGCGCCGACGCAATTTTTGCCATAGCGCATGACCTGTCGCATACGGGCGCGCTCTGATGGCGGCAATGTCGCCATCAGCCGCCCGGTGAGGTTACGCGGCAGATGCTGCACCAGCCAGATTTGCTCATCGATATCCAGCGTATCGAGCGCGTCCAGCAGCGCACGGTCGCTCATCTCATCGATAAGGTCATCCCAGACGTTTTCGGACGCTTCCAGCAGCACTTTGCCGCGTTTATCATCATCGATTAGCCGCCATAACGCGTGGCGTTCAACCACCGGCAGCGCTTCGAGGGTGTCAGCTAAATCCGGTGGCGGCAGGTGCGAAACTAGCGCCTTCACGTCGGCAAGATCGTGCTCAAGCTCGGCACTATCAACCTGCTCGACCAGCGTGATTTCGCCAAGCAGCGCGGCAGTGAGCGGTTTATGGGTGGTGAGCAGCCAAATCAGCCGCGCACGCTCTTCGTCGCGCAGTTTGACGCTGTTTTTTTTGATAACTGGCATTGGCCGGTCCCTGAGTGTAGCAAAGCGCTCCGAAGCCGGAGCGGGGTAGCCTTAAGCATAGCGGTAGGTTTTGTAAAAAATAATAAACAGCGCAGGCGTTTGGATAAAAAACCAGCGAACGCCCCCTCGGCAGAAGGGGCGTTTCTGTCAGGCGGTACGCGCGACTGCGTCGCGGGAAGCGTGTGCACGCTCTTCACCCACCAGCTCGGTGAGCTGTCCGTTACGCATCTCCAGCAGCCGATCGGCATGCTCGAAGTAGTGATCGTCATGGCTAATAGCAAAAATGGTTTTGCCCATCTGCTGCATTAATGGAAGTAATACCTGGTAAAAATCGCGGCGGAAATGTGGATCCTGATCGGCTGCCCATTCATCCAGCAGCAGGATATCGCGCTCTTCCGCCAGCGCCAGCAGCAACGCGACGCGTTTTTTCTGCCCTTTCGACAGCTTCAGATTGAGGATCTTGCCGTTGTTTAGCTCCAGCTTGTGCGACATTTTCAGTTGCTCAAGCCACTTCTCCACCAGCACCGGATCCGCCTGCTTGCCTTCCGGCCCCAGCAGGTCGTCAAACAGCCAGACGTCGGTAAAGACCGCCGAGAATAGTTTGCGGTAATCTTCCGGTTTATCCTGCGCCATCGGTTTACCATCCAGAAGGATCTCGCCAGAAACCGGCTGATACAGCCCGGTTAACAGCATCGCCAACGTCGACTTGCCGCTGCCGTTGCCGCCAATCAAAAACACCAGCTCGCCGCGATTCAGCGTCATGTTGACGGGGCCAATCGCGAAGTCGTTGTCCTGATATTTAAAGGTAACATCGCGCAGCTCCAGCGTTTGCCAGTTTGGGAAAGCCTGCGGACGAGGAAACTCGGCTTTATAGGGTGCCAGCGCAAACTGTTTTAGCTTTTTAAAGGCGACCTGCGCACTGAGCAGCGTGGGCAAGGCACCCACTGCTGACAGCAGCGGCGTGCGCAAAAAAAGCAGCGTCAGGGAATACGTTGCGGCGACATTGGTATCTGCCCAGCCGAGGCTGTTTGCCATCCAGAACACCAGGCCAATGGCACCGAGCATCATAATGTTCGACCAGTTTACCGCGCTTAAATGGAACGTATCGGCGCGAATAATATGATGGCGATACTCACGCGCATCCGGCAGATACATCTGGTCGAAAATGTGTTCCGCCCGTTCGCGGTTGAGGTTCAGCTCTTTGCGCCCTTCAAGCACGGTCTGGAAATCGTTGTACAGCTTGTCTTCTGTTTCACGCAGCCTCGCCATATGTTTGTACACACGCGACACCAACACGAACCCGCCCCAGATGGTCAGCGCCATCCACAGCACAGTGATCAGCAGCATCTTGCCAGAGAGCATCGCCAGGTAGATACAGGAACCGACGGTCAGAATAATGCCCTGCACCAGTTCCGGCAGGCGCACAAAGGCGATGGTGATATTACGCACGTCGCTGGTCAGACCGGCCAGCAGCGCGGCGCTACCCAGTTGTTCAATGCGTTCGACCGGGGTGTCGAGAATACGTTTGATAAATTCACTGCGCAGACGGAAGACAAAATGGTGACCGAGGGTAGTCAGCGCCAGTTGCGATCCCAGCGTCACCGCCATCAATAACAGCAACAAACCGAGAAACTCCGGTAACACGGTCAGTGATATATCCACCGTTTCAATCAGCCGCTGGTTAATAAAAGCAATCAGGCCGATACCAAACGCGGCGCTCACGAGGGTAAGCGCAAGCACACCGACAAAAGGCCAGCGATACTGACGCCAGACAAGAAGGAGAAGTTCCATAACAACACCCGGTCAACAAAATCAGCCAGCAGTTTAAACGGCTACCGGGTTACATCAAGAATAATTCTTATTTTTATTCGCCATTGCCTGCCTGGCGAAATGTGAGGTTATAGCGGCACTCGCCGGTAGCCGGGTGATAGCCGCCTTTTAGCGGCGCAATGCCGTGGTAAAAGAGCCGCGACTCGCCGCCCCATACGACAACATCGCCGTGTTCAAGCATCAGTCGTTGCAGCGGATCGCTACGTTTCAGCCCGCCAAACTGGAAAACGGCAGGTAAACCGAGCGACACAGACACAATCGGCGCACGCAGGTCGGGCTCATCTTTATCCTGATGCAGAGACAATTTCGCACCCGGCACATAACGGTTGATAAGGCAGGCATCCGGACTGAAATCCGGGTAACCCGCCGCCTCGCTCGCCTGCTGGCACAACGCGGAAAAAACCGCAGGCATCGGCGGCCACGGCTGTTGAGTTAACGGATCGACCGGCGCATAGAGATAACCACGCTTGTCGGTGGTCCAGCCGAGTTTGCCACAGTTGGTCATCGCCACGGACATGGTATAACCGCCAGGGGTGACCATATGGCGCAGCGGAGACTGGCTAACCACTTGCGCAATACCGCGTAATAGTTGGTCGGCTGATGCTAATGCAAGGCGCCGCAGCACGACAGCGCCCAATGCCAGCGGCTCCTGCCAGGGTTGTTCTCCGGAAAACAGATCGAGCATCACGTCTCCTCTTTGTTACGTTCTCGCTGGAGCAACTGGGCTTTGCGCGCCATGCCCCAGCGATAACCGGACAGCGCCCCATCGCTGCGCACTACGCGATGACAAGGGATCACAATCGCCAGTTTGTTTGCGCCGCAGGCGCTGGCAACCGCCCGCACCGCTTGCGGTTTACCCAGCTTTTTCGCCAGTGCCTGGTAACTTACCGTCTCACCAGCGGGTATTTCGCGCAGTGCTTGCCATACCTGTAACTGGAAAGCAGTGCCGCGCAAATCCAGCGGCAGCGTAAAGGGGGCATCGGCATTGTCGAGCCGCTTGATAACCTGCGCCACCCGCGCACTGAACGCGTCATTCGCCTGCGCACGCTGAGCACGCGGGAAGATCGCCTGCAACTGGGCAAGAAGCTGCTCGTCACTGTCGGCCAGTAAAATGGCGCAAATTCCACGTTCGCTCTCCGCCACCAGGCAGCGTCCCAGTGCGCAGTCGCTCAAGGTGTACCAGACATCAGTTGCATCGCCGCCGCGGCGAAACTGCTGTGCCGTCATGCCCAGCGATGCATCGGCCTGGCGGTAATAACTGCTGCTATCGGGGAAGCCGGCAGCCAGCACAGCGTCGGTAACGGTTTCGCTCACGGCAAGGGTATTGCGTAAGCGGCGAGCGCGAAAAGCCAGCTGCCAGGCTTTTGGCGTCATGCCGGTAACGGATTTAAATAAACGGTGAAAATGATAAGGACTCAGCGCCACTTCGGCGGCCAGTTGCTGAAGCGTAATGGGCGTATCCTGCTCCAGTAAACGGCAGGCTTTAGCCACTTTATCCAGCCGCTGTTGCTGCGGGTGAGTTTTATCCGGCTGGCAGCGCTTACAGGGGCGAAAACCAGCGGCCTGCGCGCTCTGCACATCAGAATAAAAACGCACATTCTGGCGCAGGGCATGGCGTGCCGTGCAGGAGGGACGGCAAAAAATGCCGGTGGTCAGCACGGCAAAAACAAACTGACCATCGGCCTGCGCATTACGGGCCAGCACCGCTTGCCAGCGCTGTTCATCTAATAATGTGGTGTCGTTCATGTCAGGCTCCTTATGTAAGCTTAGCCTCACTGTGCCCGTATGCGCGGATCCAGACACCCGCAATCTTGCGGTTTAATTTTTTTCATTTAGCAGGAACGCGGAAAACTGCGGCGACATCCAGGTGCGGAAACCGTCGCCGTCTTTGATAATCATAAATACCGCCAGCCCTTCCCGCTTCACGACCTCTTTTGCCTGCTCGGTGCCGAGCACCATTAAACCGGTGTCCCAGGCATCGGCTTCCAGCGCCGTGGGCGCGATAACCGTGACCGACACCAGCGCATGCTGGATTGGCCGCCCGCTACGTGGATCGATGATGTGTGAAATGCGTTTGCCGTCCAGCTCGTAATAGTTACGGTAGCTGCCAGAGGTGCTAATACCATGGCCGTTGATATCGACAACCGCCTGGGCAACGTTCTCACGATCGGTCGGTTTCTGTATCGCCACGCGCCACGGCTGGCCTTGCGCGTTCATGCCCCGGCTGGCTAACGCGCCGCCGACAGAAACCAGATAACGCGCGATCCCTTCCCGCTCCATCAACGCCGCCAGATGATCCGCGGCGTACCCTTCACCGACCGTCGAAAGGTCAACAAACAGATCCGGCAGATCTTTTTGCAGGAATTGCTCCCCGGCGCGGTTGATCACGGTTAAATGCGCTAAACCGGTACGCGCTTTCGCCGCATCAATTTGTGCCTGGCTCGGCGTATTTACCGGCTGTTTATCCGGGCCAAAACCCCATAAATTAACCAGCGGTCCGACGGTGATATCCATCGCGCCATCCGTTTTTTCACCGACACGCAGCGAGGTGGTGACAATATCCGCCATCGCGGCGCTGACCGGCCACGGCTCGGTGCTGGTCGAGTGGTTAAAGCGCATTAGCGCGGAGTCGTCTTTCCAGGTCGACATCAGATGATCGTCAGCATCCAGCTGTGTCTGAATTTTTTGTTGCAGGCTCTGCGCCTGTTGCGGGCTCATATCGACTACACTGACGCGCCAGAAAGTGCCCATGGTTTTGCCTTCAAGCACGGTGGGCTGTGCCTTGCTACCGGTGTCGCAACCGGTCAGTAACAACAACGCCGCGACTACCCCGGCACGAAGAAAAATCATCTCTGTCTCTCGTTATTTGTTAACTCGCGGCAAGCCTACACTAAAACCATAGCGTTGACCGACGCGGGCCATAAAAAAGGGGCCTTTCGGCCCCTTAATAATCGCAGTTGTTAACTTAGAACTGGTAAACCAGGCCCAGTGCAACAACGTTGTCGGTGGCAATGCCAGCGGCTTTGGTGAAGTCGTTGTCGTCCAGCAGGTTGATTTTGTAATCAACATAGGTGGACATGTTTTTGTTGAAGTAGTAGGTCGCGCCAACGTCGATGTATTTCAGGATATCCTGATCACCGAAGTTAACAGTACCGGTGTTGTTGCTGACATCCTTACCTTTAGATTGCAGGTAAGCGATGGACGGACGCAGACCGAAGTCGAACTGGTACTGAGCAACCACTTCGAAGTTCTGCGCTTTGTTGGCAAAACCATATGCTGCATCACTAGCGGAACCGAAGCGGGTTGCGTTATAGGTCTGGGAGTACTGCGCTGCCAGGTAGATATTGTTAGCGTCGTATTTCAGACCGCCGCTATATACTTCAGCGTGATCGCCTTCGCCGTAGATGTTTGTAGCAATCTGGTTTTGCCGATCAGTACGTTTGGAAGAAGACATCGCACCACCCACGCTGAAGCCTGCGCCCAGATCATAGGTCAGAGACGCGCCATAACCGTCGCCATTTTCTCTCGTCATGCTGCGGCCAGCAGAGTTGTTCTCAGCGCTACTGTTTTTACCCTGATATTGCAGAGCAAAGTTCAGGCCATCAACCAGACCGAAGAAGTCGGTGTTACGGTAGGTTGCAACACCGTTAGCACGGGATTGCAGGAAGTTATCTGCACCGTAGGTATCGCCGCCAAATTCCGGCAGAACGTCGGTCCAGGAAGTGACATCGTAGATTACGCCGTAGTTACGACCGTAGTCGAAAGAACCCGCATCAGCGACGCGGATACCGGCGAAAGCCAGACGAGTCCACGCCTGATCGGTAGAGGTTTCGGTGTTATTAGCCTGAACGTTGTATTCCCACTGGCCGTAGCCTGTAACCTGATCGTTAACCTGCGTTTCGCCTTTGAAACCAAAGCGGACGTAAGTCTGATCGCCATCAGCGCTACTGTCGTCAGAAAAATAGTGCAGACCGTCTACTTTGCCGTACAGATCTAATTTGTTGCCATCTTTGTTGTAAACTTCAGCCGCATTTGCTGCGCCTGCTACCAGCAGAGCCGGTACCAGGAGGGACAGAACTTTAACTTTCATTTTATTAACCCTCTGTTATATGCATTTTTATTGCCACTGCTTGCCGATTAACCCTCTAATCAGCTGGCAAAATCATTGTGCTTAAAATAGAAAAATAATCCAACGAGAATATGATACGAAAACTTTGAAGATGTTTCATACATAATGATAGATGTTTCATTTTGTAAATTTCAGGGAACTTTTTTTCGCACAAATAGCTAAACAAATACGCACAAATAATCAATAACCGATAAAAAACCATTTAAAAACAATATAATAAGACAAATAAAAATCATAGCACTGAATGCAAAACCATAATCTTCAATCGCAACTAAAATATCTGACGCTATCATCATTAACTTTATTTATTACCGTCATTCGAATCTGAATGTCTGTTTACCCTTCTTATAACCGGATGCTTCGCATTCGGTTTTTTTTTACTCTTACTTACGTAACTTTAATAATTGTTTAGATATAATAACGATTTGTAACGACTATTAATTAATCAATTACCATGCCAGATATTTCTCATTGACACATTCATCAAATTAATCGTTTGTTATTTATCGCGTTCTTTTTGCAACCAACCGGTAAATATATGTACAATTTTGCCAGGCTGTACATATTTGCCGCTGCGTTTAGTCAATGTGTCTATCCCCATGTTTTCGAGATTGAAACGGGAAAGAGAATCTGGAAATTCACTCATTAACCGATATACTGCCTGCTGTACACTGCTCTGCAACACAACATCTATACGTTCGCCGCATGTTTCAGGCGATTTTACGGCATGGCAGCAACATTGTCTCAGCGAGCGCTGAGTGTTAACAGCAGTGTTGTCATAACGGGTTCCACACAAGAATGAGTCGATCGGACACAATGATCCCTGGCAAATTTTCCCTGATACCGGGCAACATCACCCGTTACTTTCTTTTGTTGATTATCGTCCTGTTGGTGACAATGGGGGTGATGATCCAAAGTGCGGTCAACGCCTGGTTAAAAGATAAAAGCTATCAGATTGTCGATATCACCCACGCTATTCATAAGCGTATCGACACCTGGCGCTACGCAACCTGGCAAATCTACGACAACATTGCAGCGGCCCCTGCCGCTACGTCTGGTGAAGGTCTGCAAGAAACGCGCTTAAAACAAGATGTTTACTACCTGGAAAAACCACGGCGTAAAACAGAAGCGTTGATTTTTGGTTCCCATGACAGTTCGACGCTGGAGATGACGCAGCGGATCTCCACTTACCTCGATACACTCTGGGGTGCGGAAACCGTGCCCTGGTCGATGTATTACCTCAACGGCCAGGATAACAGCATGATCCTGGTGTCGACGTTGCCGCTAAAGGATCTTTCGTCCGGTTTCAAAGACAACACGATCAGTAATATCGTCGATTCCCGCCGTGCGGAAATGCTGCAGCAGGCGAATGCCCTTGATGAACGCGAAAGCTTTTCATCTCTGCGCCATCTGGCCTGGCAAAACGGTCATTATTTCACGCTGCGTACGACATTCAACCAGCCGGGCCACCTGGCGACGGTGGTCGCATTCGATTTGCCGATTAATGATCTGATCCCACCCGGCATGACGCTGGATAGCTTCCGTCTCGATCCGGATACCACGCAGACCA
Organism: Kosakonia sacchari SP1; assembly: GCF_000300455.3. Lineage (NCBI taxonomy): Bacteria > Pseudomonadati > Pseudomonadota > Gammaproteobacteria > Enterobacterales > Enterobacteriaceae > Kosakonia > Kosakonia sacchari. The sequence goes on along the minus strand of NZ_CP007215.2, from coordinate 1,581,250 downwards.
ACACGCGTGGGCAGGATAAAGAAACAACCGACAGCGTTGCCGTCAATTTTAATAGTTCACGCATTGAGATCTCCTCGGCGTTGAATGGCACTGGGCTGCGTCTGGTCTGGCAGGTGCCATTCGGAACACTGCTGCTGGATACGCTGCAAAATATTCTTCTGCCGTTACTGCTAAATATCGGCCTGCTGGCGCTGGCGTTGTTCGGTTACACCACCTTTCGCCAGATGCCAGGGCGTAAAACCGACGGTCTGGCAACGCCTGGTGCGAGTAACGAACTTCGCGTGCTGCGCGCCTTTAATGAAGAGATCGTGTCGCTGCTGCCACTGGGGCTGCTGGTGCACGATCAGGAAGCGAACCGCACCGTTCTGAGCAATAAAATCGCCGATCACTTATTACCGCACCTGAATCTGCAAAATATTACGTCCATGGCCGATCAACATCAGGGCGTGATTCAGGCCACCATCAATAACGAGCTGTACGAAATTCGTCAGTTCCGCAGCCAGGTCGCCTCACGTACGCAGATCTTTATTATTCGCGATCAGGACAGAGAAGTGCTGGTTAATAAAAAGCTCAAGCAGGCGCAACGGCTTTATGAGAAAAACCAACAGGGCCGCGCCAGCTTTATGAGTAACCTTGCTGAGTCGCTGAAACAGCCAGTGAAATCGTTGGCCAGCGAAGCCGCTGCGTTGCAGAGTCAGGAGGGCAATCTTGTTGCGGATCACGCCGACAGACTGGTACAACTGGTCGATGAAATCCAGCTGGCGCATATGCTGGAGAGCGACAGCTGGAAAGGCTCGTCTACGCTGTTCTCTATTCAGGATTTGATTGACGAAGTGGTGCCGGAAGTCCTGCCGGTTATCAAACGTAAAGGTCTGCAACTCTTAATTAATAACCCGCTTCCGGCCAATGAAGAGCGTCACGGCGACCGCGACGCACTGCGTCGGATCCTGTTGCTGCTGATCCAGTACGCGGTCACGACCACGCAGATGGGCAAAATCACGCTTGAAGTGAATGTGGACGAATCGGCGGAAGACCGCCTGACCTTCCGGATTCTCGATACCGGCGTGGGTGTGAACGCCAGCGAAATCGATAATCTGCATTTCCCGTTCCTAAACGATACGCAGGGTGATCAGTACGGAAAAGCGAATGCCCTCACCTTCTGGCTGTGCGATCAGCTGGCACGTAAACTTGGCGGGCATCTGAATATTAAAGCGCGTGAGGATCTGGGCACCCGTTATTCACTGCATGTGAAAATGGCGGCCCGTCCGCAACAGGCAGAGAGCGAAGAAAAATTACTCGATGACGTAGTGGCGATGATTGATATTACCTCTAACGAAATCCGTAATATTGTGGTTCGCCAGTTGGAAAACTGGGGGGCGAGTTGTATTTCCCCGGATGAGCGGTTATCAAGTCAAGAATATGATCTCTTTTTGACAGATAATCCGTCTAATCTTACTGCCTCAGGCTTGCTTTTAAGCGATGATGAGGCAGGCGTACGGAAAATTGGCCCAGGCCAATTGCGCGTGAACTTTAATATGAGCAATGCAATGCAGGGAGCAATATTGCAACTCATTGAAGAGCAACTGGCGCAGGAGGATGTACCGGAGTCGCCTTTGGGGGGTGACGAAAACGCCGAGCTCCACGCCAGCGGCTATTACGCGCTGTTTGTTGACACAGTACCCGATGATGTTAAGAGGTTGTATACTGAGTCGGCGCTGCGTGATTTCGCGGCGCTGGCGCAGACGGCACACCGCCTGAAAGGCGTGTTTGCCATGCTTAATCTGGTACCTGGTAAGCAGTTGTGTGAAACGCTGGAGCAATTAATTCGCGAGAGCGATGTTCCAGGCATAGAAAATTACATCAGCGACATTGACGCTTACGTCAAGAGCTTGCTGTAGCAAGGTAGCCTAATACATGAACAATATGAACGTAATTATTGCCGATGACCATCCGATTGTACTGTTCGGTATTCGCAAGTCACTCGAACAAATCGAATGGGTAAACGTTGTCGGTGAATTTGAAGACTCTACAGCGCTGATTAACAACCTGCCGAAACTTGAAGCAAACGTATTGATAACCGATCTGTCAATGCCGGGCGATAAATACGGCGATGGCATCACGCTGATCAAATACATTAAACGTCACTTCCCGACGCTGTCGATTATTGTGCTTACCATGAACAATAACCCGGCAATCCTGAGCGCAGTGCTGGATCTGGATATTGAAGGTATCGTGCTAAAACAAGGCGCGCCGACAGACCTGCCAAAAGCGCTGGCAGCACTGCAAAAAGGGAAGAAATTCACCCCGGAAAGCGTCTCCCGTCTGCTGGAAAAAATCAGCGCTGGCGGTTACGGCGACAAACGCCTGTCACCGAAAGAGAGCGAAGTGCTGCGTCTGTTTGCCGAAGGTTTCCTGGTAACGGAAATCGCCAAGAAGCTGAACCGCAGTATCAAAACCATCAGTAGTCAGAAAAAATCAGCAATGATGAAACTGGGTGTCGATAACGATATCGCGCTGCTGAACTATCTCTCCTCCGTCACCCTGACGCAGACAGAAAAAGAGTAATCCCGCAACCCCGGCACCCGCCGGGGTTCTTTTTATACCCGGCTGTTTCGTACCCGCGCGGCATATGCCGCCAGCGTTTGCTTGAGAATATCCAGCGTTACCGGCTTCGACAGGCAACTGTCCATACCCGATTCCAGACAGCGTTGTTTCTCTTCAGCCAGCGCGTTAGCCGTCACACCAATCACCGGCAGCGTTAGCCCTAACTGGCGAATACGTTGTGTCAGGCGGTAACCGTCCATATTCGGCATGTTGACGTCGCTGAGCACAATATCGATAGAGTTTTTGCTCAGAACATTCAGCGCATCCACACCATCATTAGCCGTTTTACACTGATACCCCAGCGATCCCAGCTGATCGGCCAGCAGGCGGCGGTTAATCGGATGATCGTCCACCACCAGAATCATCATGTCATCGTTACGCGCAGCTTCCCGAGTCTCGGCAGGAAGCGCGTTGCTCGCCTGCGGCTCGATAACCTGAACGCGGTAAATGCGCCCCAGCAGCGCCAGCAGATCGTGGGGCGACGCGACGCTGTGCAACCATTCCCCCGGCGCACGCTCAACGGGAATACCGATGTGGCGACGGCAGAAAACAATGGCCGCGCGTCCGGTCCACGACGCGGAGAGTTCATCATCGGTGATCAACGTATCCTGGTTGCCCAGCACGCGCCCGTCGTACTGCTTAACCTGAATACCGTTCCATTGCAGTAATGTCTGAAGATAACCCGACAGCCAGGCATTACGCACCGCCAGCCAGCAGCACGTATCCGCCAGGCCATCGACATCGGCGCGGACCGGCGCCACTGCGTTGTAAAGCGGGATACGGATGGTGAACTGGCTCCCCATGCCCGGCTCGGTATCAACGGAAATATCGCCATCCATCATGCTGATCAATTTTTCACAAATCGCCAGCCCAAGCCCGGTTCCCTGGAAATTACGCTGTACGCCGGTTCCCACCTGGAAGAAGGGATCGAACAGACGCACCACCTCTTTACCCGGAATTCCCACGCCGGTATCACGTACGCGAATGCTGAGATAATCCGCGTCGCGATGCACATGCAGCACGATACAACCCATATCAGTAAACTTAATCGCGTTGCTAAGCAGGTTGGAAATCACCTGCTGTAAACGCATCGGATCGCCATTCAGCGCCATCGGCACATCCGGTTCAATAAAGCAGTACAGCCCCAGTTGTTTACGCACCACCAGCGGTAAATAGTTGGCGGTGATATGGCTCATCACTTCGCGCGGGGAAAACTCGCGCGGCTCGATTTTCAACTGTTCCGATTCAATTTTCGAGAAATCGAGGATATCGCTGATAATTTTCAGCAATAGACTCGACGAGTTGTTCATTGCGGTGACTAACCTGTCCACCCCTTTCGGCAGCTCTTTCGTTTGCAGCAGATCGAGGTTACCGATAATACCGTACAACGGCGTGCGCAACTCATGGCTGACTGTCGCAAGGAACATCGATTTCGACTGGCTCGCCTGCTCCGCCGCTTGCGCCATCTCCTGCAACGACTCTTCCATCTTCACGCGGGCAGAAACATCCACCAGCACGCAAATCGCCACGTTTTCATTGCGATAACGAGAATGAACAAAGCTAATTTGCAGATTGGTATTATTGCTGGTCAGCACATCAACGAAATTGACCTGCTGACCACAAATAATTTGCGTAAGCCGTTGCCTGTCTTCATGCGTCAGCATGTTCAGATAGTTGTGCGCCAGTTCATTACTGAGGATGTTCGTGCCGTCCTGAGTGCGCAAAATGCAGATCCCCACTGGCGCGGAGGCGACGATTTTACGGTTGAACTGCTCATGCTCTTCCAGGCGTTGGGCATCATTTTCCGCCGGGATAAAAATTCGCCGCTCGTACATGCGCGCAAGCGTAAACAGTGCCACACCAACCAGCACATTCAGCAACACCGCGTTGAGGATCAGCATGCGAATGCGTTCCAGCACCATATCGACCGGTACGGAGTAAACCACGCTCAACGATGACGGTGGCAAGCTCTTTTTCAGGATCAGCTCGCGGAAACCCGAGGTATAACCAAACCACGAACGTTCCTGCATCCAGCGCGGATCGACAACAATGCCGCTATCCTGGCCGGTAAGGGAAATCAGCGCATGGCCGTTGTCATCCAGAATGGTCACGCCCATCGGCAGGCTACCCGGCGTGAAAAAGTTTTCCATGCGAATGGACTGTTCCGTGCCCAGCAGCGCTTGCAGGCGGTTGCCGAGGTAAACCGGCGTCAGCGCATAGAAGTAACCGATCCCCGGACGCGGCCCCTGGCTCATCCAGTAGACGTTGTTGCTGCGCTCATCCTGCGGGGCGTTACGGTATTTAACGATGCGCTCATGCAGACTTTTCAGCGTATCGTCGCGTTCAACGGGCAGATCGCGCAGGCCGAAGTCGGCCATACAGAGATTGTCGCTGCCGATCAAAAACACGCGATTGAGATCGTAAGCGGCGGAGAAATTGTCGCGCCAGTAGCGCATAAACCACGCCAGCGACTCCAGCGAGCCGCGCCAGGAACTGCCCATGGCGGAGCAGTCTGAATCAGGGAAAAGGGGTAAAAATGTCGGGACTTCGGTTTTGTCGTCGCGGTTGCGCGAAGTCAGAATACCGTTTTCCGCCGTCAGGCGATTTTCGGCGATGTACTTCAGCTCTTTCATCACATCAGACGTGCGCTGGATGTAACGCTGCGCCTGATCGGAGCTAAGGTTAAATTCCTGGCGAATTTCCGACTCTTTGTCATGCAAGGCGTTAACGATATAAAAGACAGAAAAAAAGGCAATTAACAGCCAAAGCAATAGCGCCAGCGCCCTGAACAGATAGCGGGAGACTTTCAGGGTACTACGAAAAGAGACGAGGTATTTCAACCTGGGGAAACTCCGCCACAAGGAAGTTAAAAAAGAGTGTGATTAAGGTAGCGATAAATCGCAAAGGCCGCAACGGCAATGAAAAGGGCCGGAAACCGGCCCTCATAATGCATTACTCGGCGTCGTCCTCCGCCGCGTCGTCGTCGGTATCGGTATCAACTTCCGGCGCGATATCATCATCGCCTTCCGCCACGCTACCGTCGATGGAGTCTAACTCTTCATCATCTACCGGCTCAGCAACACGCTGCAGACCCACTACGTTTTCATCTTCCGCGGTGCGGATCAGAATAACGCCCTGGGTATTACGCCCTACCACGCTGATTTCCGAGACGCGTGTACGCACCAGCGTACCGGCATCGGTGATCATCATGATCTGGTCGCAATCATCAACCTGCACCGCGCCGACCACTGCGCCGTTACGCTCGGTGACTTTGATGGAGATAACGCCCTGGGTACCGCGCGATTTGGTCGGGTACTCGGTTTCCGCCGTACGTTTACCGTAACCGTTCTGCGTTACCGTCAGGATGGCGCCTTCACCACGCGGTACGATCAGCGAAACAACGCTGTCTTTTTCCGCAAGCTTGATGCCACGAACACCGGTCGCAGTACGACCCATTGCACGCACGGCACCTTCTTTAAAGCGCACCACTTTGCCCGCAGCAGAGAAGAGCATCACTTCGTCGCTGCCTGACGTCAGATCGACGCCAATCAATTCATCGCCTTCGTTCAGGTTAACGGCAATAATACCGGCAGAACGCGGACGGCTGAATTCGGTAAGCGCGGTTTTCTTCACGGTACCGCTGGCGGTCGCCATAAAGACGTTGACGCCCTCTTCGTATTCACGCACCGGCAGAATGGCGGTAATACGCTCGTTCGGCTCCAGCGGCAGCAGGTTGACGATCGGACGACCACGCGCGCCACGGCTCGCTTCCGGCAACTGATAAACCTTCATCCAGTACAGACGTCCACGGCTGGAGAAGCAGAGGATGGTGTCATGGGTGTTGGCCACCAGCAGGCGATCGATAAAGTCTTCTTCTTTAATACGCGCGGCCGATTTACCTTTACCACCACGGCGCTGGGCTTCGTAGTCGGTCAGCGGCTGATACTTCACATAGCCCTGGTGCGACAACGTAACCACCACATCTTCCTGATTAATCAGGTCTTCGATGTTGATATCGGCAGTGTTAGCGGTAATTTCGGTGCGACGTTCGTCGCCAAACTGTTCGCGAACCAGCTCAAGCTCTTCGCGGATCACTTCCATCAGGCGTTCAGCACTGCCAAGGATGTGCAGCAGCTCAGCAATCTGCTCCAGCAGCTCTTTGTACTCGTCGAGCAGTTTTTCATGCTCAAGGCCAGTCAGTTTCTGCAAGCGCAGATCCAGAATCGCCTGTGCCTGCTGTTCGGTCAGATAGTATTTACCATCGCGAATACCGAACTCCGGCTCCAGCCACTCCGGACGCGCCGCATCGTCGCCCGCCCGTTCCAGCATGGCAGAGACATTGCCCAGATCCCACGGCTGCGCGATCAGGCCCGCTTTTGCTTCAGCAGGCGTCGGCGCGCGGCGGATCAGCTCAATGATCGGATCGATGTTCGCCAGCGCCACGGCCAGCGCTTCGAGGATATGTGCGCGGTCGCGAGCTTTACGCAGTTCGAAAATGGTACGACGCGTCACCACTTCACGGCGGTGTCGCACAAACGCGGCGAGAATTTCTTTCAGCGCCATGATCTTCGGCTGACCATGGTGCAGAGCCACCATGTTGATACCGAAGGAAACCTGCAATTGCGTCTGGGAGTAGAGGTTGTTCAGAACCACTTCACCCACGGCGTCGCGTTTGATTTCGATAACGATGCGCATACCGTCTTTATCGGACTCGTCGCGCAGTGCGCTGATACCTTCAACGCGTTTATCTTTCACCAGCTCGGCAATCTTCTCGATCAGGCGTGCTTTGTTCACCTGATACGGAATTTCGTGCACGATAATGGTTTCGCGACCGCTTTTCGCGTCGGTTTCCACTTCCGCGCGTGCGCGAATGTAGATCTTGCCGCGACCGGTGCGATAGGCCTCTTCGATGCCGCGGCGACCGTTGATGATCGCCGCAGTCGGAAAATCCGGCCCCGGAATATGCACCATCAGCTCTTCAATACTGATGTCTTCGTTATCAATGTAGGCCAGGCAACCGTTGATCACTTCCGTCAGGTTATGTGGCGGAATGTTGGTAGCCATACCGACGGCGATACCCGACGAACCGTTCACCAGCAGGTTCGGGATCTTGGTGGGCATCACATCAGGGATTTTTTCGGTGCCGTCGTAGTTATCGACGTAATCAACCGTCTCTTTTTCCAGATCGGCCATCAATTCATGGGCAATCTTCGCCAGGCGGATTTCCGTATAACGCATCGCCGCCGCGGAGTCGCCATCGATGGAACCGAAGTTCCCCTGACCATCGACCAGCATGTAACGCAGCGAGAACGGCTGCGCCATACGGACAATGGTGTCGTACACTGCGGAATCACCATGGGGATGGTACTTACCGATTACGTCACCAACGACACGGGCAGATTTTTTGTAGGCTTTATTCCAGTCATTGCCCAATACGTTCATGGCGTAAAGTACGCGACGGTGAACCGGTTTCAGGCCATCTCGGACATCCGGAAGCGCACGGCCAACAATGACCGACATCGCATAGTCCAGATAGGAGCTCTTCAGCTCTTCCTCGATGTTAACCGGTGTAATTTCTCTCGCAAGGTCGCTCATCTAACCGCTATCCCTCTACTGTATCCCGGATTCAAAGGTCGCAAATTATAACACAACCGCTTTGATACAGGTAAACCTATAACACCCGTGCAAAGGTTTATTCATCCCGTTGGCCTGATATACTCACGGGTCTTATTGATAGAGGAGTTATTGCGCCCATGAATGCCGAAAAAACGCCGGTCGCTCAGAACGTTGATCATGCTGAAATCGCCAAATTTGAGGCTGTCGCCTCGCGCTGGTGGGATAAAGAAGGTGAGTTTAAACCCCTGCACCGCATTAACCCTCTGCGCTTGGGTTATATTGGCGAACACGCTGCCGGTCTGTTCGGTAAGAAAGTGCTCGATGTCGGCTGCGGCGGCGGGATTCTGGCAGAAAGCATGGCGCAAGAAGGTGCTGAGGTCACCGGGCTTGATATGGGCTTTGAACCACTCCAGGTAGCGCGTTTGCATGCGCTGGAATCTGGCGTTCAGGTCAATTACGTGCAGGAAACCGTAGAAGAGCATGCGGCAAAACACGCGCAGCAGTATGACGTCGTCACCTGCATGGAGATGCTGGAGCATGTTCCGGATCCGCAATCGGTGGTAAAAGCCTGCGCGCAGTTGGTCAAACCCGGCGGTCATGTCTTCTTCTCTACCATTAACCGCAACGGCAAAGCCTGGTTGATGGCGGTCGTCGGCGCGGAATATGTGCTACGCATGGTGCCGAAAGGTACGCACGACGTGAAGAAATTTATTAAGCCAGCGGAACTCTTAAACTGGGTTGACGGCACTGTGTTACAGGAGTGTCACATCACCGGGTTACATTACAATCCGTTGTTAAACCAGTTTACGTTAGGGCCGGGGGTAGATGTGAACTATATGTTACATACAACAGCAAAAAATGACTAAGGTCATCAGATAAAGTGATAGAAGATTGCGCAGCATCAAGTTGCGCAATTGCCTTTCCCGATGAAGAAATCAGCACTCGATCAAAAATTCATTTTTTTTTGCGAAATATTGACATCGCCGCCAGGCCTTACGATACGAGGACTTAGCGATTATCACCCTTTCGCAACCTCAATTTAACCTCAAAATCAACTCTTGTACTGAAAAGAATCCTTACTAGAATACTCACCATATAGCGTTTCTCTTATCGCAAACCCCCTATATGTAGTATTTATCCACAGAGTTAATCACAGCAACGAATTGTGGATAAATGGGGGGATATTTTCTATTTCACGGACAGGTAATCACATGAATCAGAGTCTGCTGGTGACAAAGCGTGATGGTGGCACTGAGCGCATCAATCTCGACAAAATTCATCGAGTACTGGATTGGGCGGCAGAGGGGCTAAGTAACGTATCTATCTCTCAGGTTGAACTGCGCTCACACATTCAGTTCTACGACGGTATCAAAACGTCCGATATCCACGAGACCATCATTAAGGCCGCCGCGGATCTGATTTCCCGCGATGCGCCGGACTACCAGTACCTGGCTGCGCGCCTGGCCATTTTCCACCTGCGTAAAAAAGCCTACGGCCAGTTCGAGCCGCCTGCGCTGTTTGACCACGTGAAGAAAATGATTGAGCTTGGCAAATACGATCATCATCTGCTGGAAGACTACACGGAAGAAGAGTTCAAGCAGATGGACGGTTTTATCGACCACTGGCGCGATATGAACTTCTCTTACGCGGCGGTGAAGCAACTGGAAGGCAAATACCTGGTCCAGAACCGCGTGACCGGCGAGATCTACGAAAGCGCGCAGTTCCTCTATATCCTGGTTGCCGCGTGCCTGTTCTCCAACTATCCGCGTGAAACCCGTCTGGACTACGTCAAGCGCTTCTACGACGCTGTTTCCACATTCAAAATTTCGCTGCCGACGCCGATCATGTCTGGCGTGCGTACGCCGACCCGTCAATTCAGCTCCTGCGTATTGATCGAGTGCGGCGACAGCCTGGACTCCATCAATGCCACTTCCAGCGCGATTGTGAAATACGTTTCCCAGCGCGCCGGTATCGGTATCAATGCCGGCCGCATTCGTGCGCTGGGTAGCCCGATCCGCGGTGGTGAAGCGTTCCACACCGGTTGTATCCCGTTCTACAAACACTTCCAGACGGCAGTGAAATCCTGCTCGCAGGGCGGTGTACGCGGCGGCGCGGCAACCCTGTTCTACCCGATGTGGCATCTGGAAGTTGAAAGCCTGCTGGTACTGAAAAACAACCGTGGCGTGGAAGGCAACCGCGTGCGTCACATGGACTACGGCGTACAGATCAACAAACTGATGTACACTCGTCTGCTGAAAGGTGAAGAGATCACCCTGTTCAGCCCGTCCGACGTGCCGGGTCTGTACGATGCGTTCTTCGCCGATCAGGATGAGTTCGAACGCCTGTACACCCAATATGAAAAAGACGACAGCATCCGTAAACAGCGCATCAAAGCGGTGGAGCTGTTCTCTTTGATGATGCAGGAACGCGCTTCTACTGGCCGTATCTACATTCAGAACGTCGATCACTGCAACACCCATAGCCCGTTTGACCCGATGGTTGCGCCGGTACGTCAGTCCAACCTGTGCCTGGAAATCGCCCTGCCGACCAAGCCGCTGGATGATGTGAACGACGAAAACGGTGAAATCGCGCTCTGCACGCTCTCTGCGTTTAACCTCGGGGCGATTAAAAACCTCGACGAGCTGGAAGAGCTGGCCACGCTTGCGGTGCGTGCGCTCGACGCGCTGCTGGATTACCAGGATTACCCGATTCTGGCCGCAAAACGTGGCGCGATGGGGCGCCGTACGCTGGGTATTGGCGTCATCAACTTTGCTTACTGGCTGGCAAAGAACGGTAAACGTTACTCTGACGGCAGCGCTAACAACCTGACGCACCAGACTTTCGAAGCCATTCAGTACTGGTTGCTGAAAGCCTCTAACGAGCTGGCGAAAGAGCAAGGCGCATGCCCGTGGTTCAACGAAACCACCTACTCGCAGGGTATTTTGCCGATCGATACTTACAAGAAAGATCTCGACGGTATTACCAGCGAGCCGCTGCATTACGACTGGGAAGCGTTGCGTGAATCGATCAAAACGCACGGCCTGCGTAACTCGACGCTCTCCGCGCTGATGCCGTCTGAAACCTCGTCGCAGATCTCCAACGCCACCAATGGCATTGAACCGCCGCGCGGCCATGTGAGCATCAAAGCGTCGAAAGATGGCATCCTGCGTCAGGTGGTGCCGGATTACGAAAAACTGAGTAATGCTTACGAGCTGCTGTGGGAAATGCCGAATAACGATGGCTACCTGCAATTGGTCGGCATCATGCAGAAATTTATCGATCAGTCGATTTCGGCGAACACCAACTATGACCCGTCACGCTTCCCGTCGGGCAAAGTGCCGATGCAACAGTTGTTGAAAGACTTGCTGACCGCCTACAAATTTGGTGTGAAAACGCTGTACTATCAAAACACCCGCGATGGCGCGGAAGATGCGCAGGATGACCTGGCACCTTCCATCCAGGACGATGGCTGCGAAAGCGGCGCATGTAAGATCTAACTAAGGGGCGGGGAAACCCGCCCTTTTTTTTCGCAAACAGGACTCACATTTCATGGCATACACCACTTTTTCACAGACGAAAAACGATCAGTTGCTGGAGCCGATGTTCTTCGGCCAGCCGGTTAACGTGGCGCGCTACGATCAGCAAAAATATGACATTTTCGAAAAGCTGATTGAGAAACAACTCTCCTTCTTCTGGCGTCCGGAAGAAGTTGACGTTTCCCGCGACCGTATCGATTTCCAGGCGCTACCGGAACACGAAAAGCACATTTTTATCAGCAACCTGAAATACCAGACGCTGCTGGATTCGATTCAGGGTCGTAGCCCGAACGTTGCGTTGCTGCCGCTGATCTCCATCCCGGAACTGGAAACCTGGGTAGAAACCTGGGCGTTTTCAGAAACGATCCATTCGCGCTCTTACACCCACATCATCCGCAACATCGTTAACGATCCGGCGGTGGTGTTTGACGATATCGTCACCAACGAGCAGATCCTCAAGCGCGCGGAAGGCATCTCGCACTTCTACGACGAACTGATTGAAATGACCAGCTACTGGCATCTGCTGGGTGAAGGCACGCACAACGTCAACGGCAAAACCGTGACCGTCAGCCTACGCGAGTTGAAGAAAAAACTTTATCTGTGCCTGATGAGCGTGAACGCGCTGGAAGCGATTCGCTTCTACGTCAGCTTCGCTTGTTCCTTCGCGTTCGCCGAGCGTGAGCTGATGGAAGGCAATGCCAAAATCATTCGCCTGATTGCCCGCGACGAAGCGCTGCACCTGACCGGCACCCAGCATATGCTGAACCTGCTGCGTTCCGGCGCGGATGACCCGGAAATGGCCGAGATCGCCGAAGAGTGCAAACAGGAGTGCTATGACCTGTTCGTGCAGGCGGCATTGCAGGAAAAAGAGTGGGCGGAATACCTGTTCCAGGGCGGCTCGATGATTGGCCTGAACAAAGACATTCTCTGCCAGTACGTTGAGTACATCACTAATATCCGCATGCAGGCAGTCGGTCTCGACTTACCGTTCCAGACCCGTTCGAACCCGATTCCGTGGATCAACACCTGGCTGGTTTCCGATAACGTCCAGGTCGCTCCGCAGGAAGTGGAAGTGAGTTCCTATCTGGTCGGCCAGATCGACTCTGAAGTCGACACCGACGATCTGAGTAGCTTCCAGCTCTGATGAGCCGTGTGACGCTTAGCCTTTCCGGCACGCACGTCCAGTGCCAGGATGAGCACCCTTCCCTGCTGGTGGCGCTCGAATCGCACCAGGTGGAAGTTGAGTACCAGTGCCGCGAAGGCTACTGCGGCTCCTGCCGCTGTCGCCTGGTGGCGGGCCAGGTTGACTGGATTGCCGAGCCGCTGGCCTTTATCAACGAAGGGGAAATTTTGCCCTGCTGCTGCCGGGCGAAAGGCGATATCGAAATCGAGATGTAAAAAAGGGCCTTCCCAGGCCCTTTTATTTTTACTTTTTATGCAGAAACTGCACCGCTTTATCCGGGAAGTCGGTAAACAACCCATCGACGCCCGCCTGCTGATACAGCACCTTATAAAGCTGATTCACATCGCTGGCATACGGCGGAAGCTGATCCGCACGAACGGTAAACGGATGCACCTGCAAATGGCTGGCATGCGCCTCTTTCACCATTGCCGTTAGCTTGACGTTACCCGGTTTTGAACCGTCCGCTACCAGCATGTGATAGTCCGGCCCGATGCCGTCGGCATACTGCGCGATTTGCTTCATCGCGCCGGGTTTGAACATCCAGTCGTAACTGTAATTCACCCATTTGCCGTCCGGCTGCTGCTCCTGCGTTTCATTCCATTTGGTATAGGCAATCAGCTGCACCAGCCTGAGATCCATCCCCATCTTCGGTTCCAGCTCATTCTTAATGCGTTTGAGCTCATTGACGTCAAAACATTGCAGATACACATTGTCCTGCTTGCTGGTGTAACCGTACTTTTTCAGCACTTCCAGCGTCTTTGCGGCAATGTCTTTCCCTTCCTGATGGTGGAACCAGGGCGCTTTGATCTCCGGATAAATACCGATGTTTTTGCCAGTGGAGTGGTTCAACCCCTGCACAAACTCGATCTCCTCTTCAAACGTGTGAATGCGGAAATCGGATTTACCCATCGGGAAACGGCCCGGATAGACCTGCACTTTCTTGCCCTTTTCGAGCTCGAACCCTTCGGTAAACTTCAGCGAGCGGATCTCGTCGAGCGTAAAGTCGATGGCATAGTAGCGCCCGTCTTTACGCGCGCGCTGCGGGAAGCGCTCCGCGACATCCGTTACGCGGTCGAGATAGTGATCATGCAGAACGACCAGTTGGTCGTCTTTGGTCATCACCAGATCTTGTTCAAGGAAATCCGCGCCCTGTGCATAGGCCATCGCTTTCGCCGGTAAGGTATGTTCCGGCAAATAACCGCTGGCGCCACGATGGGCGATAACGATTTTATCGGTGGCCAGCGCCTGGCTGGTTAACGCGCCTGCCAGCAGCAGGCTTGAGGTCATACGGGTGAAAGTGGTTTTCATCAGTGCTCCCTGTTAGCTGCGACGCGCCAGCACGTCGGCATGGTGACGTTTCTCGCCAATCATCACGATAACCAGCAGTAACACCGCCAGAATGCTGCCGCCAATCATCACCATAAAGCCACCATCCCAGCCGAAGAAATCAACGGTATAACCGACAATGGCGCTGGCGGCGACAGAACCACCAAGATAGCCAAACAAGCCGGTAAAGCCCGCCGCCGTACCCGCCGCTTTTTTCGGTGCCAGCTCCAGCGCATGCAGACCAATCAACATCACCGGGCCATAAATCAGGAAGCCGATGACAATCATACAGACCATATCCACGCTCGGGTTACCCGCCGGGTTCAGCCAGTAAACGATAGTCGCAATGGTCACCAGTGTCATAAAGAACACGCCCGTTGCGCCGCGGTTGCCGCGAAAGACTTTATCCGACATCCAGCCGCACAGCAGCGTGCCCGGAATGCCCGCATATTCATAGAAGAAATAGGCCCACGAGGATTTATCCAGCGCGAAGTGTTTCACCTCTTTCAGGTAGGTCGGCGACCAGTCGAGAATGCCGTAGCGCAGCAGGTAAACAAAAACGTTCGCTACCGCGATATACCACAGCAGTTTGTTCGGCAGGATGTACTGCATAAAAATCTGCTTTGCGGACAACTCTTCTTCGTGTTTGTCACTGTAATCATCCGGGTAGTCGTTTTTGTACTCTTCAATCGGCGGTAAACCGCAGGATTGAGGCGTATCGCGCATCAGTGCGAAGGCAAGAATCGCCACCAGAATCGCGCCAAACGCGGGCATATACAACGCCGCGTGCCAGTCGTTAAACCACGCCATCCCCAACAGGAACAGCAGCGGAGGGATGCCACCACCAACGTTATGCGCGCAGTTCCATACTGACACAATGCCGCCGCGTTCTTTTTGCGACCACCAGTGCACCATGGTGCGCCCACACGGCGGCCAGCCCATCCCCTGGAACCAGCCACACAGGAACAGCAGCACAAACATGATCATGATGCTTGAGGTTGCCCACGGCACGAAACCCATGACCAACATCACCGCCGCCGCCAGAATTAACCCGGCGGGCAGGAAAACGCGCGGATTCGAGCGATCAGACACCGAACCCATAATAAATTTAGAAAAGCCGTAGGCAATGGAGATACCGGACAGCGCAAACCCCAGATCGCCACGGGAAAAGCCCTGTTCGACTAAATACGGCATTGCCAGCGCAAAGTTCTTACGCACCAGATAGTAGGCGGCATAACCGAAGAAGATCCCGAGGAAAATCTGCCAGCGCAACCGCCGGTACAACGGATCGATTTGCGCATCGGGCAGACGCGATTGATGGGGGGCAGGTCTAAAAATACTCAACATAGCGGCCTCCGTGGCGCGGTAAGACTCATATCTTTCATTAATGAGTGAAAACGAACATAACCAGAGTTATTCGCGGCGGATTGTAGTGAAAGTTTTAACCAGAGAGAATGAGTTGTCGCAGATATTGTTACAGAAATATGACAAACATCTAACTTCACGCATGAAAGCGCGTTTCACTTTCGTTTTTTGCTCGAATATGCGCGATATCAAACAAACCACAATCATAGTATGGCTAAATGATTGCTAAGGAACGTCGACCAGAAGGACGCGAACATGCGCAACTCCAGTGACTACGATGTGATTATTATCGGCGGCGGTGCGACCGGCGCAGGTATTGCTCGCGACTGCGCCCTGCGCGGCTTGCGCGTGGTGCTGCTTGAACGCCACGATATCGCCACCGGCGCGACCGGCCGTAACCACGGCTTGCTACACAGCGGAGCGCGTTACGCGGTGACCGATAACGAATCAGCGCGTGAATGTATTGCCGAAAACCAGATCCTCAAACGCATCGCCCGCCACTGTATCGAACCAACAGACGGCCTGTTTATTACCCTGCCGGAAGATGACCTGGTGTATCAAAGCCAGTTTATTGACGCCTGTCTGCAAGCGGGGATCCCGGCGCAGGTTATATCACCGCAGGAAGCGTTGCGCATGGAGCCCAGCGTCAACCCGGCGCTAGTCGGCGCGGTGCGTGTGCCGGACGGCACGGTGGACCCTTTCCGCCTCACCGCCAGCAATATGCTGGACGCGCGCGAGCACGGCGCCAAAGTCCTCACCGGGCACGAAGTGTGCGGGCTAATCCGCCATGGCGACACGGTGAGCGGTGTGCGCCTTTATCACCCTGCCAGTGGTGAAACCCAGGAACTCCACGCGCCAGTGGTGGTGAATGCCGCCGGGATCTGGGGGCAGCGCATTGCCGAATATGCCGACCTGTCGATCCGCATGTTCCCGGCGAAAGGTGCGTTGCTGATCCTCGATCATCGCATTAATCAGCACGTTATCAACCGCTGCCGCAAACCCGCCGATGCCGATATTCTGGTGCCAGGCGACACGATTTCCCTGATTGGCACCACCTCGACGCATATTGATTACGCCGATATCGATAACCTGCGCGTCACGCCTGACGAAGTGGATATTCTGCTGCGTGAAGGGGAAAAACTGGCGCCGGTGATGGCGAAAACGCGCATCCTGCGTGCTTACGCCGGTGTGCGACCACTGGTCGCCAGCGATAATGACCCGAGTGGACGCAATGTTAGCCGGGGAATTGTGTTGCTGGACCACGCGCAGCGAGACGGGTTGGAAGGCTTTATCACTATAACTGGCGGCAAGCTGATGACTTATCGGTTAATGGCCGAATGGGCAACGGATGCCGTGTGTCGCAAGCTCAATCATCATGCTCCCTGTACCACCGCTACCGCGCCGCTGCCTGGCTCCCGCGAGCCGACTGAACAGGCGCTCAAAAAAATCATCTCTCTGCCGACGCCACTACGCGGTTCGGCGGTCTATCGCCACGGTGATCGCACGCCAGCCTGGCTTGGTAGCGACAGACATAACCGCAGTCTGGTTTGCGAATGTGAAGCCGTCACTGCCGG
This sequence comes from Kosakonia sacchari SP1, assembly GCF_000300455.3. NCBI lineage: Bacteria > Pseudomonadati > Pseudomonadota > Gammaproteobacteria > Enterobacterales > Enterobacteriaceae > Kosakonia > Kosakonia sacchari. The sequence goes on along the minus strand of NZ_CP007215.2, from coordinate 1,564,046 downwards.
AGAAGTGCAGTACGCGGTCGAAAACCTCAATGTCCATTCGCTCCTTGATTTACGCCGCCGCACACGCGTCGGAATGGGCACTTGCCAGGGTGAACTTTGCGCCTGCCGTGCAGCCGGATTGCTTAACCGTCTGCATGTCACGACTGAAAGTGAATCTCTGCACCAACTGGCCGATTTTCTTAATGAGCGCTGGAAAGGCGTTAAACCCGTCGCCTGGGGCGATGCGCTACGGGAAAGTGAATTCACACGCTGGGTTTATCAGGGATTGTGTGGTCTGGAAAAGGAGGCGGAAGATGAGATTTGATACGGTTATTATCGGGGGCGGGCTGGCCGGTTTGGTGTGCGGGATACGTCTTGTGCAGAGCGGCCAGCGCTGCGCGATTGTCAGCCGTGGGCAGAGTGCTCTGAGCTTCTCCTCCGGCTCACTGGATTTACTTTCACACTTACCAGACGGTCAACCTATCGATACGCTTGATAGCGCCATCGCGCACCTCCAACAGCATCATGCTAATCACCCTTATGCCCGGCTCGGCGCAGACCAGGTTCTCCACTATGCACACCTGGCGCAGACGCTGCTGGCAGATTGCGGGCTGGCGTTACGGGGCGATGTTGATACGCCACACCAGCGCGTAACACCGCTTGGCACATTCCGCACTGCCTGGCTTAGCCCGCAGGAAGTGCCGGTAAAAACAGAAACCCACCAGCACACTGGCGTAGTCGGTATCAGTGGCTTTCTTGATTTCCAGCCGCAGCTTGCGGCAGGTGCGCTGCGTAAACGCGGTATTGATGCACAGGCAGAAGAGATAGATCTGCCGCTGCTGGATCGGCTACGCGACAACCCCAGTGAATTTCGCGCGGTGAATATCGCCCGCCTGCTGGACGCGCCCGAGCACTATGACGCACTGTACGAAGCGTTGCTGCCGCTAAGCCAGCACTACGCGATGCTCTATCTGCCCGCCTGCTTTGGTCTGACGGACAGCAGCGTCTTTACGCGCCTTAACCAGCAACTGGCCTGCCCGCTGCGCCTGCTGCCTACGCTGCCGCCATCTGTACCGGGTATGCGCATGCAACAACTCCTGCAACAGGCGTTTATACGCAGCGGCGGTAACTGGATGCCCGGTGACGAGGTACTGCGTGCCGATATCGCCGACCAGCGTGTCACACAAGTGTGGACGCGTAAACATGAAGATATCCCGCTGCGCGCACGCAATGTGGTGCTCGCCAGCGGCAGTTTTTTCAGTAACGGGCTGGTTGCCGGGCGCGATGGCGTGCGGGAAACGGTGTTTGATCTCGACGTGCTGCAAAGCGCGCAGCGTCAGGAGTGGTATCGCGATGATGTGTTTGACAGCCAGCCGTGGCAGCAGTTTGGCGTGCAGACCGACGCGCAACTACGCGGCCTGCGCGAGGGCAACGCCGTGAACAATCTCTATGTGGTTGGTTCCGTGCTGGGCGGTTTTGATGCCATCGCCCAGGGGTGCGGCGGCGGCGTTTGCGTCGTTACCGCGCTGCATGCCGCACAGCAAATTAGCGCACAGGGAGGCGAACAATGAACAATACGCAATTTGAAAGCTGCATTAAATGCACCGTTTGCACCACCGCCTGCCCGGTCAGCCGTGTCAACCCCGCTTATCCTGGCCCGAAACAGGCAGGCCCTGATGGCGAGCGCCTGCGGTTAAAGGACGCCGCGCTGTATGATGATGCGCTGAAGTACTGCACCAACTGTAAACGCTGCGAAACCGCCTGCCCGTCCGGGGTGAAAATTGGCGATATTATTCAGCGCGCCCGTGCCCAGTACGCACCGAAAAAACTCTCCATACGCAACGCTATTCTCAGCCACACCGACCTGATGGGGACGCTATCGACACCGATGGCGCCGCTGGTGAATGCGGCAACCTCCTTAAAACCCGTGCGCCAGTTACTGGATACCGCATTAAAAATCGATCACCACCGCACGCTGCCAAAATATTCCAGCGGTACATTTCGCCGCTGGTATCGCAGCATTGCCGCGCAGCAACAGGCATTTGCGCAGCAGGTGGCGTTTTTCCACGGGTGCTACGTGAATTACAACCATCCCCAGTTGGGTAAAGATCTGATCCGCGTGCTGAACCATATGGGCGTCGGCGTACAGTTGTTGCAGCGGGAAAAGTGCTGTGGCGTACCACTGATTGCGAATGGTTTTTTCGATAAAGCAAAAAAACAGGCGCAGTTTAATGTGCGCTCGCTGGAGCAGGCTATTGGCACGGAGGGTTTGCCGGTTATCGCCACCTCTTCCACCTGCGCGTTTACGTTGCGCGACGAATATCCTCACCTGCTGGATGTGGATAACAGCCATTTGCGCTCGCATATCGATTTAGCCACGCGCTGGATCTGGCGCATGCTCGACGAAGGTTGCGCGTTGCCGCTGAAAGAAACCCCGCTGAAAGTGGTTTACCACACGCCGTGTCATATGGAAAAAATGGGCTGGACACACTACACGCTGGAGCTGCTGCGGCGCATCCCCGGGCTTGAGTTGACGGTGCTGGATTCGCGCTGCTGCGGAATTGCCGGAACCTACGGCTTTAAAAGCGAAAACTACCCGACATCGCAGGCGATTGGTGCGCCGTTGTTCGAGCAGATTGAAGCCAGCGGCGCGGATCTGGTGGTGACAGATTGTGAAACCTGCAAATGGCAAATTGAGATGTCCACCAGCAAACGCTGTGAACATCCCATTACGCTACTGGCAAACGCATTGGGGTAACGGCATGCCGTTACCCTCAGCGATCACTCTACCGACAGCGTTTCCACCACATTGATCCAGCCGTGATCGCTGGCAATGTCTTTGCCCGCCAGCCAGCGGCGCAGGATGTTCAGCGCCATCATGGCGCACACTTCCTGGCGCACCACCAGTCCGTGGCGGTTGGTGTTGAATTTCACCCGCAGGGCGCGGGTGCCTTCCGGCGTCGCCAGCGCGAAGTTGAGATGATCCTCTTCAAGACCGGTCACTGTCAGCGCCAGCCCGGCGAGATGACGATTGCGCAGCTCGGTAGTCCAGCGGGCGCTTTGCGCCAGTGCTTCTGCCTGCGACGGCAGTACTTCACTGGCCAGCAGCGGCGCACCGGCACGGGAAAGCTGCAATGCCACCAGACCGCCGGTGAACTGCTCGCTCAGCGTCAAGCTGAGCTGACGTTCCCGCAGGGTTGCAGCAAGCACGGCCGGTAAACCTTCCGTGCCTTCAAAAATCAAACTTTCACCGGCAACACGTTTCACTTCCGGCCACAGCGCTTCCATCGCGGCGCGATGTTCTGCCGGGCCAGTCAGTTTTAACTCGATAATCGGCATCGAAGAGCGGTAGCCCATCACCACGCCTGGCGGCAGTTGCAGGTGTTGCAGACTCTGCGCCAGATCGCTCTCTGAACGACCAAAAGTGGTTAAGCGCAGGCAAACCGGCGGCTCAGGCAGGGTGAAGCGTGTGCGCAGGCGCGGCAGAATTTCTTGTTCCACCATCACCTTAAATTCCGACGGTACGCCCGGCGTGAAGAACATCAGGCAACGGTTGAGCTGCAGAGCAAAACCACAGGCGGTACCGACCGGGTTATCCACCAGTTCGGCGCTGGCCGGGATCTCGGCCTGTTTGCGGTTACTCGGTGCCATCACGCGGCCACGTTCGGTAAAGAAGCGTTCCATTTGTGCCAGCCACGCTTCGTGTAGCACCAGCGCTTCGCCTTTGGCGGTCGCCGCCGCCAGCGCGCTGAGATCGTCGCTGGTCGGCCCCAGGCCGCCATTCACAATCAGCACATCCGCGTGCTCACTACGTTCACGCAGGATAGCGACCAAATCATCAAGGTTATCGCCCACGGTGTTACGCCGCGTGAGAGGCAAACCCTGGTTAAAGAAAAAGTCAGCCAACCAGGCCGCATTGGTATCCACAATCTGGCCATGCAGCACTTCATCGCCGGTCGATAACATCTCCACATTTAACATCGTTAGCTCCTGCAATCGAGGTTGAAACACTATAGCGCATGCGCAGAGGAAAAACGGAGACAAACGGGCGCGGACAGAGGCCGCGCCAGGGGATTAGAAACTGGCGCTGACGCCGACATACGGACCATCGGCAACCGCGTTGTCGCGACGGCCTTCTTTACCGGTCATGTCGATGTAGCGGTAACCGGCCTCAACCGTCAGCGGGCGCATAATGGTGTAACGCGCTCCGGCGTTCGCTTCCTGATACTCTTTCACGCCGCTGGAGAGTGAATCCGGCGAGTAGTAGTATTCACCGAAGATGCTAAAGCTGCTGGCGATTTTCCACTGCAACCCGCCACCGACCGCAACGGCATAACCTTCGCTGCCCACATCCGGGTTCAGATAAATACCTTTACCGCCGACGGTCGCAAGGAACGGGCCAAGCGGGATATTGTAACCAAGCCCCAGACCGGCAATATCGCCATCATCTTCACTGTGTGCCCAGTTACCGCTCACGGCGATACCGCTGGTTTCGGTACCCAAACCAAAACCAAAGTTGGTGTAATCTTTCCCAATCTGGCCGTTCAGACTCACGGCCTGCGCCCCAGCAGAGACCAGCAACACGCTGGCTAAACCTAATAAAGCAACGTTCTTCATTTTTGATTTCCGCACATAACGGGCCTGATGCCCAAAAGCCTCTGATTATACGCCTATTTTTCTGTCAGCAGAATGAATAAAAAGAGGCGTAAACATAGATGGGGTCAATTTTTCAACATCAGCGCTTGCGTTAACATGGCGCGTTATGTTTATCACTCCAAAGGAATTAACCATGCGACAACGGACGATTGTATGCCCGCTGATTCAAAATGACGGCGCCTATTTGCTGTGTAAAATGGCCGACGATCGCGGTGTTTTCCCCGGACAATGGGCATTATCCGGCGGTGGTGTGGAGCCGGGCGAGCGGATTGAAGAGGCGCTGCGCCGGGAGATCCGTGAAGAACTGGGTGACAAGCTGGAGCTGAGCGAAATCACGCCATGGACGTTTCGCGATGATATCCGGGTAAAAACCTATGTCGATGGCAGCAAAGAACAAATCTATATGATTTACCTGATTTTTGATTGCGTCAGCGCCAATCGCGAAGTCAGCATTAATGACGAATTCCAGGATTACGCGTGGGTAAAACCTGCTGATCTGCACCGCTACGATCTGAACGACGCGACCCGCAATACCTTAAGGATGAAAGGGTTGCTCTGAAAGCGTGCTCAGTGGCTGACCTTTTCCACTACTTCCGCCGGTAGCCCGGTTAATGTTGCCACGACATCGGGCTCCATTCCTTTTTCCAGCATCACTTTGGCAATGCGCAGCGCTTCTTGTTGAACACCTTCGGCACGCCCCTGCGCCAATCCTTTTTTCAGGCCAAACGTCATGCCTTCTTCGCGAAGAAATTGTGCAATGTTCATTAACGCCTCCTTTTGCTGATGATCCGTGGTTCTGCTGGCAATGGCGGTTAAAAACGCTGCCGGATCGGCGGTATGACCCGCCTTCAACAAATAATGCAGCAACGTCTTCAACTGTTCGCCGCCAGTGTAGCCCAGTGCCAGCAGGCTGACCAGTTGCTCCTGAAACTCCAGCATATCGCGTTGCCGAACATGTTTTTGTAAGAGTTCAAGCATCGCAATACGTCGATGTTGCACAATTTCAGCATCGGCAAGTTGGGTGATATCCACCAGTGGAAACGCGCTGGTGTAGAGCTTTTCTGCCTGCTGCGGCAACTGAAAGGCATCCAGCCAGCGTAGCGACCACGGATACGGCGTGACGCGTCCATGATAAAAAAGCATGGGGATAACCATTGGCAATTCACCATGCCCTTTATCAAGATGGCGCTGCATTGCGGCAATGGCATAGCGCATCAGGCGAAAGGCCATATTTTTATCCGGCGAACTTTGGTGTTCAATCAAGGCATAAAGATAGCCGTCGCCAGCGCGCGTTCGCAGCGAATAGAGAATATCCGAGTAGCAATATCGCAGATCTTCCTCAACAAAACTGCCCGACTCCAGATGAAGCGTGGAAAGATCACACAGTGCAACCAAGTGCTCTGGCAGATGAATATCGAAAAAATCACGAGCAGTTTGCGCATGTGATAATAATTTGCGAAACACCGCATCATGCGGCGTAGAAGAGGATGAATGCGGCATCGCTATCCCTGCGTTTCAGAAGCCAGAGCGCAAACTAACACACTTGCGGGAAGGGGTTTTATCGGTCAATCAGTTTGTCGTGAAGGCTCGCAAAAATAGTCCTGCCGCTATTTATACGTGTTGCCGTCAAGGGTACTAACCCACTGCTGAACGGCGTGACGGGAGATTTTAATACCGCCATTTTTCAGCGCTGCGGGCAACATCAGCCAGCGTACCGGCTGCTGGAAACGGGCCAGTTTATCAGCGACCCATTGGCTCAGCGCATCGGCATTAACGTCACCGGTGCACTCCACCACCGCCACCGGGCGTTGACCAAACTCCGCGTCATCGACAGGCACCACCAGCACCTGATGCACCTGGGGATGGCGGGCAATAACGCGTTCAATTTCTTCTGGCTGAATGCCTTCCCCGCCGCTGAAAAAAAGATTGTCCAGACGACCATGAATGGTCAGGCAACCATTGTTCAGCTCGCCGCGATCGCGCGTGGCAAACCAGCCTTCGCTGTTTACCAGCGGGAGAAGTGCTCCGTTACACCAGTAGCCCGACGCCATGCTGGCGGCACGAAGCCAGACTTCCTCGCCGACAATTCTCACTTCACGCCCCGGCAGCGCGTAGCCAACATCGGGCTTGCCATCGGCTTCTTTCGCACAGACGGTTGAAGCGAATTCTGTCAGGCCGTAACCGCACCAGCTACGGATCCCGCGCTCGCGAGCCTGCTGCGTGAGTTCGATGGGGATCGCTGCGCCGCCCAGTAACACTGCTTTCAGCGAGACCGGTACATTGTCGTTCAACAAGCGCCACAGCTGCGTTGGAACCAGCGAGGCGTGACTGCACCCGGCCAGCGCCTGCTCCAGCGGCGCTTTTTGCCGCACGGTGATCCGCGCACCGGCCAGCAGCCAGCGCCATAAAATCCCTTGCCCCGAAACATGAAACAGCGGTAACGAAAGAAGCCAGTCATCTTTCGCGGTAAACGGGATCAGGGCCAGCACACCCTGTGCACTGGCAAGATGCGCCGCGCCGGTATGCACGGCGGCTTTCGGCAGCCCGGTAGAACCGGAAGTCAGGGTCATTGACGCCAGCCGTTGTGGCTGCCAGTCAACGGCATAATCGCCGTCAGCCTCGCTTAACACCAGCGATGTTAAACCGGCGTACGCCGCGTGTGACTCCAGGTCGAGTGCAAAACGCAGCGTCAACTGTGGTAACAGCGCCTCCAGTTGCGTGGCGGGTAACTGCGGGTTCAGCGGCAAAACCCGCGCACCGCATTGCAACAGCGCCAGCCACGCCAGCAGCGTTTTCGGCTGATTACGCGCGCGCAGCATAACGCCATCGCCCGACTGCACGCCCTGAAGGGCAAACCCGCTGGCCAGCCTGTCAATACGCACACAAAGCTCACGCCAGTTAAGGCTTTGCTGCTCAAGGCGAATCGCCGCCTGCTCGCCACGTACCTTACGCCAGTAACGCCAGGGCCAGTCGGCAAAAATCATAGCAATGGTTCCAGCGCATCAACCTGCAAGCAGGGTAAATCACTCCCAGGCCAGCAGCGGAGCAGCTGCGTTTGCATTAATTGCAGCGTATCAAGACCTGGCACCGTTCCCGGCGTCAGCCAGGCGGCGATACGCGCCAGTTGCGTCAGACCAAGGCTCGATTCGATTGACGAACTGATAACGGTCGTCAGCCCCAGCGCTTTCGCCGCAGCAACCTGTTGTTGGACTTTCTGCAAACTGCCGGTCAGCATCGGTTTAATCACCACGGCGCCAACACCCGCTTGCGGCTCAAAACGAAAGTCCGCGTCACGCAGGCTCTCATCCCAGGCGAGGGTAATGCCGGTCTCGCGGGCAAACGCCAGTGATTCCTCGCGCGTCTTGCAGGGTTCTTCGAGAAACGCAATGCGCGAGCGATAAGCCGGATTGACATACTTCGCAAACTGTTGCGCTTTCAGCGGCGTCCAGGCGCGGTTAGCATCGAGGCGCAAATAGAGATCGGGAATCGACTCCAGCAGCAAGTTGACCACCATGCCGTCACGCACCGCTTCATACAGCCCTACTTTCACTTTCGCCAGCTTTTCTCCCGGCAAAGCAGCAAGCGCGGCGAACAGCTCATCCGGGTCACCGCTACACAACATCGCGGCGCGATAATCCGCCGCCTGCGGCAGCGCATCGCTAAGCTCTGCCAGCGCGCAACTCAAACCAAATGCCGCAGAAGGCTCGTCCGGCAGCGGTGGCTGTTCGCCGTTGCGCCAGCTATGCACCCACGCCACCACAACAGGCTGAACGTCATCCAGCGTTTCCAGGCTAAACCCCGGCAGAGGGGAAATCTCCCCCCAGCCTTCACGCTCGCCCTCGGTGAGATGAACGAACAACCCGTCACGTGTTTTCAGGCGCCGCTCACGCAGCACCACGCCCGCATCAAGCGGGATTTGCCAGCGGTAAACCTGCGCCTGTCGCATTATGGATTCCGTTTGAATTTGCTGAAATCAGGCTGGCGTTTTTCGTTAAACGCATTACGGCCTTCCTGACCTTCTTCGGTCATGTAGAACAGCATGGTGGCATTACCCGCCAGCTCCTGCAGCCCCGCCTGACCATCGCAGTCGGCGTTCAGCGCGGCTTTCAGGCAGCGCAGCGCCATCGGGCTGTTTTGCAGCATTTCGCGACACCAGCGCACGGTCTCTTTTTCAAGATCGGCAACCGGTACAACCGTGTTGACCAGTCCCATATCGAGCGCCTGTTTGGCATCGTACTGACGGCAGAGGAACCAGATTTCGCGTGCTTTTTTCTGCCCAACGATGCGCGCCATGTAAGACGCCCCCCAGCCGCCATCGAAGGAGCCAACTTTCGGGCCGGTCTGGCCGAAAATAGCGTTTTCCGCCGCGATGGTCAGATCGCACATCATGTGCAGCACGTGGCCGCCGCCGATGGAGTAACCCGCCACCATCGCCACCACCGGTTTCGGGCAGGTGCGGATCTGGCGCTGAAAATCCAGCACGTTGAGATGATGCACGCCGGAGTCATCCTGGTAACCGCCGTAATCGCCGCGCACTTTTTGATCGCCGCCGGAACAGAAGGCTTTATCCCCTTCGCCGGTCAGAATGATCACACCCACGCTGTCGTCATAACGGGCGTCAGCCATGGCCTGAATCATCTCTTTCACCGTCAGCGGACGGAACGCATTGCGCACCTGCGGGCGATTAATGGTGATTTTGGCAATACCATCGGCCGATTTCTGATAACGGATGTCGGTGTAACCTTCAGAACAGTCACGCCATTCAACCGGCGCATAAAGCATGTTTTCATCTGGGTGGATCATAATGTGTCCTTTGTCTCAAGACGCAGAATACGCGCCAGGGCGGCAATAACGGCAGCGGGATTGTCCCGGTGCGCGTTGTGCCCGGCGGCAGGAATGGCGTGACAGTGGCGCGAGACTTGCGTCGCCAGCGCCCGAAACTTGCTGTCATGTTCACCGTATAAATAATGTACTGGCACAGAAAGCGCCCGTAGCGCGGCACGCAAATCGGGCTGGCAGGCAAGCGAGGTTGCCTCCAGCATCGCCGCTAATGTTAAACCGTTGTTCTGGCTGCGAAGCGCCACCAGTTCGGCACGCGCGGTGTCGCTGAGCGTGGCAAAAACAGGTTGCCGGTACCAGGCGTCAAATACCTCACTTAATGGCTGCTGGCGAAAACGCGCAGCCCACTGCTGATCATTACGCAGCCGCTGGGCACGATCGTCAGCGGATGTCAGGCCCGGATGGCCGCCTTCAACCACCAGGCCGCACAGCCCGGCAGGATGCTGGCAGGCGTGGTACATCGCCACGCGCCCGCCAAGCGAATATCCCACCAGCCAGTAGTTGCGTATGTTGTAGTGCTCAAGAGTAGTGCGCAGCAGCGCGTCCAACTCATCAAAGGACACAACGCCAATATGGGCTGAATCGCCATGTCCGGGCAGATCGAGATACAAGCGAGGGAAATCACTCAGCGCGTCGCCAACGTGCTGCCATTCGCGGTTATCGCCGGAAAAACCATGCAGAAACACCAGCCACGGTTGCGGCTGGTGTCCACTAATGGTTTGACCGTGCAGGATCACAGATGGCTCACCTGCGCCAGCAGCGTTTGTAACGTCTGCGCGCCGTCGGTTGCGTTCACCACCAGTTCAATCACCGACGCACCTGGCTTGCACCAGGCGCCTTCCAGCGCCTGCTCAAGCTCAGCCCAATTCTCTGGTTGATGATAAGCCAGGCTAAACATCGCCGCCGCATGCGCAAAATGGACATTCTGCGGCATCAAATAAAACTGTTCGCGCTCGGCGGGCGGCGTGGGCAGTAACGAAAAAATTTGCCCGCCGTTGTTATTCACCACCAGCAGGACGAACGGCGCAGAAGCCTGCCGCAGCAGCGCCAGCGCATTGAGATCATAAAGCGCAGAAAGATCGCCAACAATCGCCAGCGTAGGCCGCGCGGTGGCACGCTGAACGCCCGCCGCCGTTGAAAGCAAGCCGTCGATACCACTGGCGCCGCGATTGCTGTAAACCGGGTATCCCGCCGGGAGCTGCCCCAGCGCATCGACCAGCCGCACAACCAGGCTGTTGCCAAGAAAAAGCTGCCCCTGGGCTGGCAAATAATCCGCGATGCGGTGCGCCAGTTGCGCCTCGCCAAAAATATCACGCTTCGCATGAACGGTTTCCCAGGCCTGCGCCGACAGGCGTGGGATCACCTCGCACCACGGCGCACGCGGCTCAGCCGGATGCTGCTCCAGCCAGTCGGCAACGCTGGAAACCAGCCGACGCCCGCGATGATGGGCCGGATCGAGCCGCCCTTGCAGGCGATCAATCAGCCAGTACTCTTCCGGTTCGCAGGTCGCCTGCCATTGCAACAGACGTTTGCCGGTCAGACTGCTGCCAAACTGCAACACAATCTGCGCCTGATCCAGCTCCGCCACCGCCTGACCATTACCGAGCCAGAGATCGGCACATGGCAGCGGTTGCCCGGTCTGCGAAAGCGCATCGCCAATCAGCGGCCAGCCGAGCGTTTTCGCCCATTCAGCAAGCAAAAGGCCTTCAGCCGCGCTCATGCGACCAGCCACTATCACGCCGCGTTTTTGTCGCCAGAAAAACCAGTCGTGCTGTGTTTCGCTGCTCACCCTGTTCGGTGCGCGCAACCATGGCGTGTCTGTCTGCCACCAGTCACCCAGCGCCTGCTGCCAGGCAAGGCCAGTATGATCCATTTCGCCGTACAGCGGCTCGGCAAACGGACAGTTAATGTGTACCGCGCCGCCCTGTAACGACCCCAGCAGGTTATCAAGGGTGGAAACCAGCCAGCGCGCAGGAATGTCCTGCGAAGGTCGCGGCAGCGCGAGAGATTCAGCAGGATGCGTGGCAAACATGCCCGGCTGGCGTATGGCCTGGTTAGCACCGCAGTCAATCAACTCTGGCGGTCGATCTGCCGTCAGCAGCACCAGTTTTTCACCGGTCAGCCCCGCCTCAATCAGCGCGGGATACAGATTCGCCACCGCCGTGCCGGATGTCACGATCACCGCCACCGGCTCATTGCTGACCTTTGCCAGCCCCAGCGCAAGGTGGCCTAAGCCACGCTCATCAAAATGGGTGTGGTGAATAAAGGCGTGATTTTCCGCTGCGGCCAGCGTTAATGGGGTGGAACGGGATCCCGGGGCAATGCACACATGCCTGACGCCGTGACGGGTAAGAGCTTCGAGGATCACCGCCGCCCAGCGTCGGTTAAATGAGCTTATCGACATGAATTTGTCCGGTATCAATATTACGGCTTAGTATAAGTAATCAGGAACTATGTATTTTTGATATGAGTCGGTTATGCGTGACTAAGTTGTAATAATGATCGCAATCCCGCCGCTTTGTTCTCAATCTCCTGCCACTCTTGCTCCGCGTCTGAACCGGAAACAATGCCCGCACCGGCATAAAGACGTACGGTATTGCCGTCAATTTTTGCCGAACGCAGGGCAACGCAGAACTCACTCTGTTGCCGCGAAAGATAACCCGCCGAACCGGCATACCACTCACGCTGAAAAGGCTCATGATGCGCAATAAATGCCCGCGCTTCACGGCGTGGCAATCCTGCAACTGCCGCTGTCGGCTGGAGCATTTGCAGGCAGAGCGCATCATCCGGTGATTGCAGATCGGTCCAGATACAGCGGCGAAGATGCTGTACTTTACGTAGCCGGACCACTTTCGGCGGCAGCACCTCCAGCGCACCGGTTTGCTGCTGTAAACGCTGGCAGATATCTTCCACCACCAGCATATTTTCACGCTGGTTTTTGTCATCAGCCATTAGCCAGTCGGCAAGCTGTTGCGCCTGCTGGTCATCTTCATGATTGGCCACCGTTCCGGCCAGCGCTTCCGTGCGCAAGGCGCTGCCACGGCGACGCCACAACCGCTCCGGCGTTGAGCCTAAAAAGGCCGTTTGCGCATTAAACGCCATCATGAAATGAAAACAGTGATGATTGAGGCGACGGCTGGCGGCCATCAACGCGGCGGCATCCACCGCGCTGGCAAAATGGTAATCCGTTGCGCGGGCGAGCACGACTTTATCCAGTTCGCCGCTTTCCAGCGTTTGCAACGCCTGCGCAATCAGCGTACGCCAGCCATCGCGCTCGGGGATGTGATGCTGTTCAAGGCACGTTTGCTGCACATTTTGCAACGGTGTCGATTCCACCAGCGCCGAAAGAAACGTGAGCGCGCGCTGCGCGTCATCATACAGGGACGTCTCGCTGAAAATATAGACGCGCAGAAAGGCGTGACCGCCTTCCCGACGCCACTCCAGACGCGGTAAAAACAGTTCGCCTTGTGTGGGATCAAAGGCGTTAAGCCCCCAGATGCGGACATCTTCAGCGCATTGCTGCAAAAAAACTTGCGCCTGGGGTAAAGAAGAGAAACGGCGCAATGCCCCAAGCGCGGCGGCTTCGTCATCACCGCTACGTTGCTGCCAGTAAAATTGCGGCCACACGCCTTGGCTGGCAAGCCAGGTCAGGGGATCAAAAGCGTCGTTTAACGGGAAAGGGGCATCAAAAAAGCAAAATCCTGACGATCGGGGAATGTCGTCGGTCAGGCAACGCTGTAAGTGTGAAAGCGCCGAGGAAATGGAGTACACGCGAGCCCCTCCCTGTTAAAAACCACATAGTATACGGGGTACTTAGCGTAATAACAGTACCCCCTTCCAGGGAGGGGAAGTGAAACGTTAGCGGCGGGCTAACAGCAGACCGAGCACCAGACCCACTGCGGCACCGGCACCAATGCCCTGCCACGGTTTTTCATGCACGTAGTCGTCTGCGCGATAGACGGCTTTTTTGGCACGGTAGTAGTAGGTATCCGATGCGCTGCTGACGCGGTTTTTCACTTCATGCAGCGCCTGTTCGGCACGGGCCTTCAACTCAATGTACTTTTGATCTGCGGGGTCGCCCGATGAGCGGAGAATTTCTTCCAGCGTTTCGCTCAGCAGGGTCAGGTCGTCATCAATATGTGATTCATAAGAATGATATGCCATCTGTTATCTCCATGTTATGCACCTGTCCGCTAACTATAGACAACGCTCGCCGGTTACGCCTGGCGGATCTCGCGCGCCATCCCGATATGCGCGATACCATCTTCGTCATACACATCCGTCACCGCCTGGAAACCAAAATGGCTATAGAAAGATTGGAGATGTGCCTGCGCGCCCAGATATAGCGCGTGCTGCGGCCAGTGTTGCTCGCAGGAAAGCACCGCGCGCTCCATCAACTGATAGCCCAGTTTTTCGCCGCGAACCTGCGCACTGACAATCACCCGACCAATAGCCACCGGCGAGAGATCATCATCACTTTTCAGAATCCTCGCATACGCCACCAGTTCGTCACCTTTCCAGCCGAGAAGATGGCGGTTCTCGCCCACCAGGTCATCACCATCCACATCCAGATACGCGCAGGCCTGCTCAACCACAAACACTTCGCAGCGCAATTTCAGTAACGCATACAGCTCAGAAACGGTCAGTTCGGAATGGTGCACATCCTGCCAGCGGATCATGTTGTTCTCCTCATTTATAGTGACCTCGTTATACTAGATTCTTTTTCATTCGGGCAAAGATTGTGGAACTGATTTTCTTAGGCACCTCTGCGGGCGTACCTACACGGGCGCGTAATGTCACGGCGATGCTGCTCAATTTACAACACCCAACCCGCGCCGGGCTTTGGCTGTTTGATTGCGGCGAAGGAACCCAGCACCAGATGCTGCGCACTGCCTTTCACCCCGGCAAGCTCGATAAAATTTTTATTACTCACCTGCATGGCGATCATCTTTTCGGTCTGCCCGGGTTGCTCTGCAGCCGCTCCATGGCCGGCAATGTTCAGCCGTTGCAGATTTACGGCCCGAAAGGGATCCGCGAGTTTGTGGAAACCACGCTGCGGCTTAGCGGTTCATGGACCGATTACCCGCTGACGATTGAGGAAGTGACGCCGGGGCTGGTGGTGGATGATGGCTTGCGCAAAGTGACGGCTTATCCGCTGTCGCACCCGGTGGAATGCTACGGCTATCGTATTGAAGAGCATGATAAACCCGGCGCGCTGAACGCGGCGGCGTTAAAAGCACAAGGCATCCCGGCAGGGCCGCTGTTCCAGCAATTAAAAGAGGGGAAAACCGTCACGCTGCCCGACGGGCGCATCGTCAATGGCGCGGATTATCTTGCCCCGGCAGAAAGCGGAAAAAAACTGGCGATTTTGGGCGACACCGCGCCCTGCCCGGCCGCGCTGGAACTGGCGCAAAGCGTTGATTTACTGGTGCATGAAGCGACGCTTGAGCAGGCAATGGAGGAAAAAGCGAACAGCCGGGGACACAGTTCAACCCGCCAGGCGGCGCAGCTCGCCGCTGATGCCGGCGCAAAAAAGTTGGTGATTACTCATCTCAGTTCACGTTATGACGAACAAGGCAGCCAGGCGATGCTCGCCGAGTGTAAAACGTACTTTTCGCAAACGACATTGGCTGAAGATTTTGCGGTAGTTCACATTTGATTTTAATTTAGGCACTCTATTTTTTCTCCACCATGCCGATAATAGATATACGCAGGCATTTCCTATTTGAGGGCATGATGGACAATTTCCAGAAAGACATCGATGACAGGGCGAATCTTACTCTGTCGAACCGGTTTGAGCTGTTGCTGTTTCGCCTTGGCACATCGTTAGATGCCACCAAATCCGAGTTATTTGGCATCAACGTATTTAAGCTACGCGAAATCGTACCGATGCCCACCTTTACCCGTCCCGCAGGG
This sequence comes from Kosakonia sacchari SP1, assembly GCF_000300455.3. NCBI lineage: Bacteria > Pseudomonadati > Pseudomonadota > Gammaproteobacteria > Enterobacterales > Enterobacteriaceae > Kosakonia > Kosakonia sacchari. The sequence goes on along the minus strand of NZ_CP007215.2, from coordinate 1,548,656 downwards.
ATGAAAGCTCCGCTGATGGGGATGGTTAACATCCGCGATCAGGTGATCCCGGTGATTGACCTCGCCGCCGTGGCGGGTTGTAAACCTGCAAGCGGTCTGAACATCTTACTGATTACGGAATATGCCCGTAGCGTGCAGGCATTTGCCGTTGAGTCCGTGGAAAATATTATTCGCCTGGACTGGAAACAGGTGCACACGGCCGAAAAAGCGATCAATGGTCGCTATATCACCAGTATTGCCTGCCTGGATGACGATAAGGATACCAACAACCTGGCGATGGTGCTGGATGTTGAGCAGATCCTGTATGACATCGTGCCTGCGGATCATGACGTCCACGGCGATCATGTCCCGGACAAGAAATTCAACCTGAAACCGGGCTCTGTTGCCATTGTGGCGGAAGATTCCAAAGTGGCACGCGCGATGCTGGAAAAAGGCCTCAACGCGATGCAGATCCCTAATGCAATGCATATCACCGGTAAAGACGCGTGGGAAAAAATCCAGTTGATGGCTCAGCAGGCCGATGCGGAAGGTGTTCCAGTAAGCGATAAGATCTCGATGGTTCTGACCGACCTCGAGATGCCGGAGATGGATGGTTTTACCTTAACGCGCCTGATCAAAACCGATCCGCGTCTGAAAAACATCCCGGTGGTGATCCACTCGTCACTTTCCGGTAGCGCTAACGAAGATCACGTGCGGAAAGTGCAGGCAGACGGTTACGTGGCGAAGTTCGAGATTAACGAACTCTCGTCCGTGATTCAGGAAGTGCTGGATCGCGCTGCGAATAATATTCGCGGCCCGCTGATCAGCCACCATCAGGTAACGTCTACCCCGCTGCTGGCGAAATAATCGTTCCACGTTTATTTGGTTAGCCCATAAAAAAACCGCCGATACCGGCGGTTTTTCTTTACCTGTTTCCAGGCCTTACATCATCGGCATCGCCAGTTGAACAATGCTGATCAGTGGCTGCGGATAGATACCTAACAACAGCACCAGCAACGCGGAGATAAGTACCACAATCCCGCCTGCGCTGTAAGCCCAGTTAGACGGCGCATCGCGGTTCAACTGCTGCGGTGCGTTCAGGTAGAGACTCACCGCCACGCGCAGGTAGTAATACAAACCAATCGCCGAGCCAAGCACCACGGCGGCAGTCAGCCACCACAGATGCGCTTCAACACCGACCGCCAGAATGTAGAACTTACCGATAAAGCCCAGCGTCATCGGAATCCCCGCCAACGACAGCATCATCACCGTCATTACCGCAGACAGGATTGGACGATGCCAGAACAAGCCACGGTAAGAGTAAAGCGATTCTGCATCCGGGCCACGATACGGGCTGGACATCAGGCTAACCACACCGAACGCGCCAAGGCTGCTGAACAGATAACCGGCCAGGTAAACACCAACGGTTTCCATCGACATCTGGCCGCCCTGCAGCGCAATCAGCGCCACCAGCAGATAACCCAGGTGCGAAATAGAGGAGAAGCCCAGCAGACGTTTAATGTTGGTCTGGCTCAGCGCCATCAGGTTACCGAAGATGATGGAGACGAAAGCGATGATACCCAGAACCACGCGAACCGCTTCGCTTTCCCCCACCGGTGCGTAGAGAAACAGACGCATCAGCACGCCAAAAATGGCGATCTTACTGGCGGTAGCCAGGAATGTGGAAACCGGTGCAGGCGCGCCCTGGTAAACGTCTGGCGTCCACAGGTGGAACGGCACCAGCGAGAGTTTAAAGCCAAGCCCGACAATCATCATGCCCAGCCCCGCCAGCAGCAGCGGTTCATGCAGCATGCCTTCGCCCAGGCTTTTACCGATCGCGACAAACGACAGGTTACCGGTTTGCGCATAAACCAGCGCAATACCGAACAGCAGGAACGAGGAGGCGGCAGCGGACAAAATGGTGTATTTGATACTGGCTTCCAGCGAGCGTTTCTGACGGAAGGCGTAGCCCACCAGCCCGAACAGCGGCAGAGAGATCAGTTCAATACCAAGGAACAGCGCCGCCATGTGATTCGCGTTCGCCAGCAAAATGCCGCCGAGTGCGGCAATCAGTACCAGCAGATAAAACTCTTCTTTGTTATCGCCATACCCTTCCAGCCACGGATAGGCAAAGGTGCAGGTGGCGAGGCTCGCCAGCAGTACCAGCCCGGTGTAAAGCATGGCGTAGCCATCGACGCGCATCAGCGGCGTGACATCCATTGCCCCCGCCTGGCCGACGAACCACAAAGAGAGCAGCGCGACGTTCAGGCCAATGACCGACAGCGTGGCATTGAGAAAATGGTTGCGTCGCCACGCAATGGAGAGCATCACAACCACCACCGTCAATCCGACGATTAGCAGCGGCAGCAGCGCAATCAGGTGTTGTGGAGTTATCGTCATGGCGATTTACGGCCTTGTAGTAGTAACAGAATTAACAAACCACTGCTGGATATTGCTCATCGCGGCGTGCGATGTATCCAGAATCGGCTGCGGATAGAAGCCAAGCAGTACCAGAAGCACAACCAGGATCAGAATCATAAACAGCTCGCGCAGCGACAGACCGCGCAGTTCCTGATTAGCGAGTTCGCTTTTCGCCTTGCCGAAGTAAGCACGATGCAGCATCGCCAGCGAGTACACCGACGCGAACACCAGGCCGAAGGTGGAAATCACCGTGATCGTCGGCACAACCTGATAGCTGCCGAACAGGATCATGAATTCACCCACGAAGTTACCGGTACCCGGCATCCCAAGTGTCGCGACGGCAAAGAACATTGACAGCGCCGGCAGCCACTTAATTTTGCTCCACAAGCCGCCCATCATACGCATGTCGCGCGTATGCAGACGTTCGTATAGCTGGCCGCACAGAATAAACAGACCCGCAGCGGAAAGACCGTGGGCAATCATCTGAATCACCGCGCCCTGGTAAGCAAGCTGGCTGCCGGTGTAGATAGCAATCAGTACAAAGCCCATGTGAGACACAGAGGTGTAGGCGATAAGACGTTTGATATCGGTCTGGGTGAAGGCCATCCACGCGCCGTAGAAAATACCGATCACGCCAAGCCACATGGCGATAGGCGCAAACTCTGCCGACGCGTTCGGGAACAGCGGCAGCGAAAAGCGCAGAAGACCGTAAGCTGCGGTTTTCAGCAAGATCCCCGCGAGGTCAACGGAACCGGCGGTCGGTGCCTGCGAGTGCGCGTCTGGCAGCCAGCCGTGTAGCGGCACCACCGGCATTTTAACCGCAAAGGCGATGAAGAAACCGAGCATCAGCAGATATTCAACATTGCCGGACATCGGTGTTTTCAACAGATCTTCGTAAGCGAAAGTCCATACGCCGGTCGCGTTGTAGTGCACCAGCACCAGCGCCAGGATAGCGATCAGCATGACCAGACCGCTGGCCTGGGTATAAATGAAGAACTTGGTCGCAGCGGTAATACGCGTCTTCCCGTCGGAGGCTTTATGGCCCCACAGCGCGATCAGGAAGTACATCGGCACCAGCATCATTTCCCAGAAGAAGAAGAACAGGAACATGTCGATGGCAAGGAACACGCCGATAACGCCGCCGAGGATCCACATCAGGTTCAGGTGGAAGAAGCCCTGATATTTCTCGATTTCACGCCAGGAGCAGAGCACCGCCAGCACGCCGAGAAAGCCGGTCAGCACCACCATCAGCAGCGACAAACCATCCATCGCCAGATGAATGCTAATGCCAAAGCGCGGGATCCAGTCATGCTTGAACGTTTCCTGCCACTGCGGAAGGCCGGTGACTTGCGTCAGAGAATAGCCGCCCTGCAACCAGAGTTGCAGAGAAAGCGCCAGCGTCAGTCCCATGGTGATCAGCGCGATCCAGCGCGGCACCTTCACGCCGAAGCGTTCGGTCTGCCAGCAGAGGAAGCCGCCGATAAAGGGAATCAGAATTAGCCAGGGTAGTAACATGGCGATTTTTGTTCCTTGTTTAAGTCCGTCTCAGGCTATCTTGCTCGTCATAGCGAACCCCGGCTGTGCTCGCAATCCTCACGTACATCAGTACGCTCCGGTTGCTCTGCGCAGGCGGTGTCCACTCTGACTTCGCCGATAACGCCTGTCCATTCGGACCAGATTTTCAACGAATTTCTAGAAATTCTCTTTCCGTTTGCCAGCCGGATAAGCGCACTCAACCGGCCAACAAACTCAGCGCAATACCATCAACAGCGCCAGCACGACAACCGCGCCAATGCTCATGGAAGCCACATACCAGCGCAGGTAACCGTTCTCGCTAAACAGCAGACCTTTGCCTGCGAAGCGGGAAAGGATCGCCGGGATGTTCATCAGCGCATTGAGCGGATCGCTCTTCAGCAACCATGCAATACCAAGGTATGGCTTCACAAAGACGCGATCGTAAAGCCAGTCGAAGCCCCAGGCATTGAACCACCAGGTCCCGAAGAAACGTCCCGTTGCGCTGTTGGCAATAGAATGCACCAGTGTGCGATTACCCAGCCACAGCCATGCTGCCAGCAGGATACCGATAATCGCTACCGCACCGGATGCCACTTCCAGCATCACAACGCTGCTGTGCGCAAGCTCGGTGGTTTCCGGCAACACGCCTTTCAGCGGCGGCACGATCATCGCGCCAACAAAGGTAGACAGCACCAGCAACACGATCAGCGGCAGATGATGGGTAATCCCCTTCCCTGCATGCGCGTGGATTTGTTCTTTTCCGTGGAAAACAATGAAAATCAGACGGAAGGTGTAGAGCGATGTCATAAAGGCACCGACCAGGCCTGCAATCATCAGATTGATATGACCATTCGCAACCGCACCGGCAAGGATTTCATCCTTACTGAAGAAGCCTGCGGTGATCATAGGCAACGCTGAAAGCGCTGCGCCACCGACCAGGAAGCAAGCGTAGACCAGCGGAATAGACTTACGCAGGCCACCCATTTTGAAGATGTTCTGCTCGTGATGGCACGCGAGGATCACTGAACCGGAGGAGAGGAACAGCAGCGCTTTAAAGAATGCGTGCGTCATCAGGTGGAAAATCGCCGCATCCCAGGCTTGTACGCCAAGCGCCAGGAACATGTAACCAATCTGGCTCATGGTGGAGTAAGCGAGCACACGTTTGATATCGGTTTGCACCAGCGCGGCGAAACCTGCCATCAGCAGCGTTACGGCACCCACAATACCCACCAGATGCAGCACTTCCGGCGTCAACAGGAACAAGCCGTGCGTACGTGCAATCAGGTAGACACCAGCGGTAACCATCGTTGCAGCGTGGATCAGTGCAGAAACCGGAGTCGGGCCAGCCATCGCGTCCGCAAGCCAGGTCTGCAACGGCAGCTGCGCGGATTTACCGACCGCACCGCCCAGCAGCATCAACGTCGCCCACATCAGCATGTTATTGCCGTTGGCGAAGTGCTGCGGTGCCTGTTCAACCATTTCGCGGAAGTTCAGCGTGCCCAGTTCGTTGTAAAGAATGAACAGCGCGAAAGCGAGGAACACATCACCCACGCGGGTGACGACGAACGCTTTCATCGCCGCGGCGCCATTCTTCGGATCGGTGTAGTAGAAACCAATCAGCAGATAGGAGCACAGGCCCACGCCTTCCCAGCCGAGGTACATCAACAGCAGGTTATCACCCAGCACCAGAACGACCATGCTGGCGATAAACAGGTTGGTGTAGGCGAAGAAGCGGGAGTACCCCTCTTCACCGCGCATATACCAGGAAGCGAACATGTGGATCAGGAAACCTACACCGGTGACCACCGAAAGCATGGTCAAAGAGAGGCCGTCCAGTACCAGATTGAAGCCGATGTTGAAATCACCGACCGCCATCCACGTCCAAAGCGGTTTTGCGAAAGGTTGCTGACCGTTATTGAAGAAATCAACGCCCGCATACGCGGTCACCAGCGCAGCCAGACCAATCAACCCGACACCTATGGTTGCGGAAACATTTTCCGACCAGCGGCCACGGGAAAACGCCAGCAGCACAAAGCCAATAAAAGGAAAAATAATGGTTAAGGCGAGCATGTTCATCCACGCATCTCACTTACTGAATCGATATTCAGATTCTGGCGGCGACGATGGAGTTGCAACAGCAACGCCAGGCCAATGCTCGCTTCGGCAGCCGCGAGGCTAATGGCGAGTATGTACATCACCTGTCCGTCGGTCTGACCCCAGTAGCTGCCCGCGACCACAAAGGCCAGCGCAGCGGCGTTAATCATGATTTCCAGCCCAATCAGCATAAACAGCAGGTTGCGGCGGATAACCAGACCGGTCAGCCCCAAAACAAACAAAATCGCAGCGAGGATCAATCCATGTTGCAACGGGATCATGCGTGCTCCTCCGTTTTTCTTTTCGCGCGGTCTTCCGTGCGATTGCTCAGCACTTCGCCAGGTCTGTCTTCGCGTCCCAGATGGAAAGCGACAACCAGCCCCGCCAGCAGCAGCATTGAAGCCAGTTCCACCGCCAGTACGTAAGGACCAAACAGCGTAATGCCAACCGCTTTCGCGCCAATCGCCGTCCCCTCGATACCCTGATCGTTAACGCCGAGGATGGCGTAAATCATCACCACCAGTAGCACTGCGGAAAGCAGCGCAGGGCCAATCCAGATTTGCGGCGACAACCAGTTGCGCTCCTGCTCGACCACGGTATTGCCGAGGTTCAGCATCATCACCACAAACACAAACAGCACCATGATGGCTCCGGCGTAGACGATGATCTCCAGCGCCCCGGCGAAGTACGCGCCGAGCGAAAAGAAGACCCCGGCAATGGCCAGCAGAGACACAATCAGATACAGCAACGCGTGTACCGGGTTGGTATGCGTAATCACGCGTACCGTCGTCAGGATGGCGACCAGGCCACAGATATAAAAAGCGAACTCCATTGCCCCTCTCCTTACGGTAACAGGCCCTTGACGTCGATAGGCTTGGCTTCATTTTCCGCTTCGCCTTTATCTTTGCCGTCGATTGCCATACCTGCCATCCGGTAGAAGTTATATTCCGGGTATTTGCCCGGACCGGAGATCAGCAGATCCTCTTTTTCGTACACCAAATCCTGACGTTTGTATTCGCCCATCTCGAAATCCGGGGTGAGCTGAATCGCCGTTGTCGGGCACGCTTCTTCGCACAAACCGCAGAAAATGCAGCGTGAGAAGTTGATACGGAAAAATTCCGGATACCAGCGGCCGTCCTGCATCTCCGCTTTTTGCAGCGAGATACAGCCGACAGGGCAGGCTACCGCACACAGGTTACAGGCAACGCAGCGCTCGGAACCGTCCGGGTCGCGCGTCAGCACGATACGACCACGGTAGCGCGGTGGCAGATAGACCGGCTCTTCCGGGTACATACGCGTTTCGCGTTTGGCGAACGCATGCAGGCCAATCATCCAGATACTACGAACCTGGGTGCCGAAGCCCACGAGTAATTCTTTTAAAGTCATGGTCTTTTCACCCCTTATTGCGCTTGCCAGAGAATGACAGCCGCCGTTCCCAGCAAGTTAATCAGCGTCAATGGCAGGCAGACTTTCCAGCCGAAGGACATCACCTGGTCATAACGCGGACGCGGCAGCGCGGCGCGGATCAAAATGAACATCATCATAAAGAACGCAGTTTTCAGCGCGAACCAGATGAATGGCGGTAACAACGGCCCTTGCCAGCCACCGAAGAACAGCGTGACCATCAGCGCGGAAATGGTGACGATACCGATGTATTCCCCGACAAAGAACAGGCCGAACTTCATACCGGAATATTCGATGTGGTAACCATCCGCCAGCTCCTGCTCTGCTTCCGGCTGGTCAAACGGGTGACGGTGACACACCGCAACGCCCGCGATCGCGAAAGTCACAAAACCGAAGAACTGCGGGATAACGTTCCACAAACCGGCCTGGTTGTTAACGATGTCGGTCATGTTGAATGAACCGGCCTGCGCAACCACACCCATCAGGGAAAGCCCGAGGAACACTTCATAGCTCAGGGTCTGCGCGGAAGCACGCATCGCACCAAGCAACGAGTATTTGTTGTTACTCGACCAGCCAGCGAACAGCACCGCGTAAACCGCCAGACCTGCCATCATCAGGAAGAACAGGATGCCGATATTGAGGTCGGCCACCACCCAGGTCGGGCTGACCGGCACAATAGCGAACGCTAACAGCAACGAGGTAAAGGCAATCATTGGCGCAAGAGTAAAAATCACGCGATCCGAAAAGCGCGGGATCCAGTCCTCTTTAAAGAACATCTTGATCATGTCCGCCACCAGCTGGAGTGAACCACCCCAGCCTACGCGGTTCGGCCCATAACGGTTCTGGAACAGACCGAGCAGACGACGTTCACCAAAGCTCATGAACGCACCACAGGTGACCACCACCAGCAGAATGACGACTGCTTTCAGAATGCTTAACAGAATGTCGATAACATCCGGTGTTAACCAGCTCATGCTTGCGCCTCCTGCAGATTTTCAAGACGTGCCCCGGCCAGTACCGGCGCGATGCCCGGCATCCCCATCGGCAGCCCAACCTGCCCTGCCGCCAGACCTTCAGAAACCTGCAACGGCAGGCTGATAGTCTGCCCTTCGTAAGTGAAGGAGATATGCGCGCCCGCGTTCACGCCAAGCTTCGCGGCATCTGCCGGATTCAGCTTGATGTAGGGTTGCGGCATACGGCTCTGGAACACCGGCGAACGCTGGGACAGTTCGTCACTGCCAAACAGGTGATAGTAAGGCGCGATACGCCACTTGCCATCCTGCACTTCGAACGCGCCCGGTACAGTAGTGAAGTAATCAAGACCGCTTACAGACGCTTCGATCAGGCGTACGCCCGGATCGCCGTGACGCAGGTGACCACCCACTTCGTCCTGGAATTTGTTCCAGGCCTGCGGGGAGTTCCAGCCCGGCGCCCATGCAAACGGAATTTGCGAACGCGGCGCAGACGGCTGGTTGTTCCCTTCCATTGAGAAAGCGAACATGGTGTCTTTGTCCTGCGGCTGACGCGGTTCGTGCACGCTGATATTGGCGCGCATCGCTGTGCGTCCACTGTAGCGGTGCGGTTCACGCGCCAGTTTCTGACCACGAATGCGGAAGCTGGCATCAGGCGCGGCATCTTTAATACCGGCCAGTTGCGGCAGGGCTTCAACCGCCGCGTCGATCACATGATCAAGCTGCGTCCAGTCCACTTCGCGGTTTTGCACAGTGCTGTGCAGCGAGTGCAGCCAGCGCCAGCTTTCCAGCATCAGCGTTTTGCTGTCGTAATAGGTCGGGTCGTAAACCTGGAAGAAGCGCTGTGCGCGGCCTTCGTTATTGATGACCGTACCGTCGCTTTCAGCAAAGCTGGCGGCGGAAAGCACCAGATGGGCGCTATCCATAATGGCGGTGCGCTGATGATCAACCACCAGTACCAGCGGCGCTTTTGCCAGCGCCGCGTCAACGCGGGCCGCTGAAGCGTGACGGTGCAGATCGTTTTCCAGCACGACAACGGCGTCAGCACTGCCGCTTTCCAGCTCAGCCAGCGCGTCATCGAGGCTACCGCCGCCGATAAGCCCCAGCCCCATGCTGTTCACCGAACGGGCAATCATGGTGATGCCGACATCGGAACCACGGCCTTTCAGTGCTTTCGCAACGTTTGCTGCCGCCTGAATCACCGCCGTGCTTCCGGCGTTAGTTCCGGAGATAATCAGCGGTTTTTTGGCCCCGGCCAGCGCCTGAACAATCACATCTACTTTGCTTTTCAGGTCGTTGCTCAGACCGTCAACCGCAGGAGAAGCTTCGTCCAGCGCATGCGCGATGGCGAAACCTAAGCGAGCCTGGTCTTCTACCGGTGCGCAGTAGGTCCACGCTGCGATATCGTCCAGACGGGTACTGTCGACGTTGGTAACAAACAGCGGATGTTTAGCACGCTGACCAATGTTCATGATCGCCGCGATCTGCCAGTCGGCCACTTTCTGCGCCGCCGCCATTTCACGTGCTTTGCCTTTCACCGCCTGACGAACCGCCAGCGCGACGCGGGCGCCGGTCTGGGTGATATCCTCACCGAGGATCAGCACCGCATCGTAAGATTCAATTTCACGCAGCGCCGGTGTACGAATGCCGCCTTCGCGCAGCACTTTCAGCGCCAGCTCAAGACGTTCCTGCTCACCTTTAGCGATGCCGGTATAGAAGTTTTCCGCACCGACTAATGCACGCAGCGCGAAGTTACTCTCTACGCTTGCGCGCGGAGAACCGATACCGATCACTTTCTTCGACTGACGCAGAATATCCGCGGCACCCTGCATCGCCTGCTCGGCGTTAAGGGTGATCAGATCATCGCCACGGCGTTGAACCGGCTGACGCGGTCTGTCTTTCAGGTTGACGTAGCCATAGCCAAAACGACCACGGTCGCAGAGGAAGTAGTGGTTAACCGTGCCGTTGTAGCGGTTTTCGATGCGACGCAATTCACCATAACGTTCGCCAGGGCTGGTGTTACAACCCAGGGAGCACTGCTGGCAGATGCTCGGCGCGAACTGCATATCCCACTTACGGTTATAACGCTCAGAGTGGGTTTTATCGGTGAATACGCCGGTCGGGCAGATTTCCACCAGGTTGCCGGAGAATTCGCTTTCAAGCACGCCATCTTCCGGGCGACCAAAGTACACGTTGTCATGGGCGCCATACACGCCAAGATCCGTGCCGTCCGCGTAATCTTTGTAGTAACGCACGCAGCGGTAACAGGCGATACAGCGGTTCATTTCGTGAGAGATGAACGGGCCGAGATCCTGATTGCGGTGCGTACGTTTGGTGAAACGATAGCGGCGGAAGCTGTGACCGGTCATCACGGTCATATCCTGCAGGTGGCAGTTGCCCCCTTCTTCGCAGACCGGGCAGTCGTGCGGGTGGTTGGTCATCAGCCACTCGACCACGCTTTCACGGAACTGCTTCGCTTCGTCGTCATCAATAGAGATAAAAGTACCGTCGGATGCCGGTGTCATACAGGACATCACCAGGCGGCCACGCGTGTCTTCCGCGTTTTGATATTGCTTCACCGCACACTGGCGGCACGCACCCACGCTCCCCAGCGCCGGATGCCAGCAAAAATAGGGAATATCAAGGCCTAAAGAGAGACACGCCTCAAGAAGGTTGTCTGCTCCGTTTACCTCGTATTCTTTGCCGTCTACATGAATAGTAGCCATTAGCATGCTTCCAGTTGTCTCAGTCAGCGACTAAGAGTTAATCAAAATTCTGTTCGCGTCCCCTCATCGGCTCGATGAAGGGAGAACCATTACCAGCGCGCTTTCAGCAAGTTTGGCTGGATACCGCCAATTGCATGGGTATTGCTGAATTGCTGTTTAATGCCCGCTTCGAACTCTTCGCGGAAATATTTAATCGCGCTCTGTAACGGTTCAACCGCACCTGGCGCATGCGCGCAGAAGGTTTTACCCGGCCCGAGTTGTCGACACAATTGCTCAAGTGTCTCGATATCTCCAGGCTGGCCTTCACCGCGCTCCAGCGCACGCAGGATTTTCACGCTCCACGGCAGACCATCGCGACATGGCGTACACCAGCCGCAGGACTCGCGGGCGAAGAACTCTTCCAGGTTACGCACCAGCGGTACCATGCCAATTTCATGGTCAACGGCCATCGCCAGCGCCGTACCGAGACGGCTGCCCGCTTTACCGATGCTTTCAAACTCCATCGGCAAGTCGAGGTGTGCTTCGGTCAGGAAGTCAGTACCTGCCCCACCCGGCTGCCAGGCTTTAAATTTCAAGCCATCACGCATACCGCCCGCGTAATCCTCAAGGATTTCACGCGCGGTGGTACCAAACGGCAGCTCCCACAGACCCGGATTCTTCACGCGGCCGGAGAAGCCCATCAGTTTGGTGCCCGCATCTTTGCTGGTCGAAATGTTCTGATACCACTCAACGCCGTTCGCCAGAATAGCCGGGACGTTACACAGGGTTTCGACGTTGTTGACACACGTCGGTTTACCCCATGCGCCAGAGCTTGCCGGGAATGGCGGTTTGGAACGCGGGTTAGCGCGGCGGCCTTCCAGCGAGTTAATCAGCGCCGTTTCTTCGCCGCAGATATAACGTCCCGCACCGGTATGCACGAACAGTTCGAAGTCGAATCCGCTGCCAAGAATGTTCTTGCCGAGCAAACCGGCTTCGGTTGCTTCAGCAATCGCGCGGCGCAGATGCACCGCCGCTTCAATATATTCACCACGCAGGAAGATGTAGCCACGGTAGGCTTTCAGCGCGAATGCCGAAATCAGCATCCCTTCCACCAACAGGTGCGGTAGTTGCTCCATCAGCAGGCGGTCTTTGTAGGTGCCCGGTTCCATTTCATCGGCGTTACACAGCAAGTAACGGATGTTCATGGATTCGTCTTTCGGCATCAGGCTCCACTTCAGACCTGTGGAGAAGCCCGCGCCACCGCGACCTTTCAGACCAGAATCTTTAACCGCGTTGACAATCTCATCCGGTGCCATGCCGGTCAGCGCTTTGCGCGCACCGGCGTAACCGTTTTTGCTCTGGTACTCTTCGAGCCAGACCGGCTGTTTGTCATCACGCAGACGCCAGGTCAGCGGATGCGTTTCAGGAGTACGGATAACTGTTTTCATTTATACCGCTCCAGCAAGTCAGGGATTGCGTCCGGCGTCAGATGGCTGTGAGTGTCCTCATCAATCATCATGTTCGGGCCTTTATCGCAGTTACCCAGACAGCAGGTCGGCAGCAGCGTAAAGCGACCGTCGAACGTTGTCTGGCCCGGTTTAATCTTCAGATGGCTTTCAATCGCGGATTGAATGCCCTGATAGCCGGTGATATGGCAAACCACGCTGTCGCAATAGCGAATAACATGGCGGCCAACCGGCTGGCGGAAGATCTGGCTGTAGAATGTTGCCACGCCTTCAACATCGCTCGCCGGAATGCCCAGCACATCAGCGATGGCGTAAATTGCGCCGTCCGGCACCCAACCACGCTGTTTCTGAACGATCTTCAGCGCTTCAATGGACGCCGCACGCGGGTCTTCGTAGTGGTGCTTCTCGTGCTCAATTGCCTCACGCTCTGCCGCACTCAGCTCAAAAGCCTCGGTTTGTGGTTGTTGATTCTCGTGCATAATTAGCGATCCACATCTGACATAACAAAATCGATACTACCCAGATAGACAATCAAGTCTGATACCAGACTGCCGCGGATGGCCGACGGGATTTGCTGCAAGTGCGCAAAACTCGGGGTACGAACGCGGGTGCGGTAGCTCATGGTGCTGCCGTCGCTGGTTAGGTAGTAACTATTAATACCCTTAGTTGCTTCAATCATCTGGAAGGATTCGTTGGCCGGCATTACCGGGCCCCACGACACCTGCAAGAAGTGAGTAATCAGGGTTTCGATATGTTGCAGCGTGCGCTCTTTCGGCGGCGGCGTTGTCAGCGGGTGATCCGCTTTGAACGGGCCTTCCGGCATGTTGTTGAGGCACTGCTCAAGAATGCGCAGGCTCTGGCGCAACTCTTCAACTTTCAGCATCACGCGGGTGTAGCAGTCGCTCACGCCACCGCCAACCGGGATTTCAAAGTCGAAGTTCTCGTAACCGGAGTACGGGCGCGCTTTACGCACGTCAAAATTGATGCCGGTCGCACGCAGGCCTGCACCGGTCGTGCCCCACTCCAGCGCTTCTTTCGCGTTGTAAGCGGCAACGCCCTGCGAGCGGCCTTTCAGAATGGTGTTACGCAGCGCCGCTTTCTCGTAAGAGGCCAGCCGTTTTGGCATCCAGTCAAGGAACTCACGCAGCAGACGATCCCAACCACGCGGCAGATCGTGCGCCACGCCGCCAATGCGGAACCAGGCCGGGTGCATACGGAAACCGGTGATCGCTTCCACCAGATCGTAAATTTTCTGACGATCGGTAAAGGCGAAGAACACCGGCGTCATTGCGCCGACGTCCTGGATAAAGGTTGAGATATAAAGCAGGTGGCTATTGATGCGGAACAGTTCAGACAGCATCACGCGGATCACGTTGACGCGATCCGGCACGGTGATACCGGCCAGTTTTTCCACCGCCAGCACGTAAGGCATTTCGTTTACGCAACCGCCGAGATACTCGATACGGTCGGTGTAAGGAATGTAGCTGTGCCAGGACTGGCGCTCACCCATTTTCTCCGCGCCACGATGGTGGTAACCGATATCCGGCACGCAGTCGACGATCTCTTCGCCGTCCAGTTGCAGAATGATACGGAACGCACCATGCGCAGAGGGGTGGTTCGGGCCGAGGTTGAGGAACATAAAGTCCTCGTTTTCGGTGCCGCGTTTCATGCCCCAGTCTTCCGGCTTGAAGGTCAACGCTTCCATTTCCAGATCCTGCTTGGCTTTGGTCAGCTCAAACGGATCGAATTCAGTCGCGCGCGCCGGGTAATCTTTACGCAGCGGGTGACCCGTCCAGGTTTGCGGCATCATGATGCGCGTCAGGTGCGGGTGACCATTAAAGGTAACGCCAAACATCTCCCAAGTTTCACGCTCATACCAGTTGGCGTTCGGGAAAAGTTTGGTAATTGTCGGCACATTCAGATCGTTTTCAGCCAGCGCCACTTTCAGCATGATGTCGCGGTTGCGATCGATGGAAATGAAGTGGTAGAAAACGGAAAAATCCGCGGCGGGCAAACCGGCGCGGTGTGTGCGTAGACGTTCGTCCATGCCGTGCAAATCGAACAGCATGACGTATGGTTTCGGTAATTTCTTTAAGAAATCGACCACTTCCAGCAACTGCTCACGCTTAACCCAAACGACGGGTACCCCGGTGCGGGTCGCCTGAACGGTAAAGGCATCCGGCCCAAAACGGTTGCGCAATTCGCCAATGACCGGATCATCCAGATGATCCCGGGTCTGCCATGCGGCTTCTTGCGCAGTTAAATCGGTCATATTGTTCACCATTGCAAAGGGTCCGTGGTGACTGTTGGGTATGGCTTCGCGTTATTGGATTATTGAAATGCGAAGTTTCTTCCATTACCCACAGGCGCAAATTAAATCTCGTCCGGCGTACGCAGATTGGTTACGGCGATACGCTCGCCACGCTTACGGTCGCGTTCCGACTGCATATTGGCGCGATAAACGCCCTGATCGCCAACCACCCACGAGAGCGGACGACGCTCCTTACCAATCGACTCCTGCAGCAGCATCAGCGCCTGCATATAGGCTTCAGGACGCGGCGGGCAGCCAGGGATGTAAACATCCACCGGGATAAATTTGTCGACGCCTTGTACGACTGAGTAAATGTCGTACATACCGCCAGAGTTTGCGCAGGCCCCCATGGAGATAACCCACTTAGGTTCCAGCATCTGGTCGTAAAGGCGCTGAATGACCGGCGCCATTTTGGTAAAGCATGTGCCCGCCACCACCATCAGGTCTGCCTGACGAGGAGAAGCACGCAGCACTTCCGCACCAAAACGCGCAACATCGTGCACCGCCGTAAAGGATGTCACCATCTCTACGTAACAGCACGACAGACCAAAGTTATATGGCCAAATTGAGTTTTTACGTCCCCAGTTCACCATATCGTGCAGGGCATTTTCGAGTTTGCCCATATAAACGCTACGGTTAATTTCTTGTTCCAGGGGGTCGGTTACGATCTCCTGTTTCTGCAGGGGTAACGGTCGTTCTCACCGTTAGGATCTATGCGGGTGAGCGTATAATCCATCTTATTGCCTCGCGGTTAGCGTTGACTGTCAGTGTAGCTGTTAGTCTCTGGGTTGATTTGCTCACGGCGCGAACGCACGGGCGTCCAATCCAGCGCGCCAATACGCACCAGATAAACCAGACCAGCCAGCAGCACTAATATAAAAATTGCGGCTTCGACAAACCCGACCCAACCACTCTCGCGAATGGAGGTTGACCATGCGTATAAATAGAGCGCTTCCACATCGAAGATGACGAAGAACATGGCCACCAGGTAGAACTTGGCGGATAGACGTAAGCGAGCGGAACCGACGGAGTCGATACCCGATTCGAAAGGAACGTTTTTGTGCCTCGCGCGTGCGCGACCGCCCAAAAACCGACCGCCGATCAGCATCAGGCAACACAGGCCAATGGCGACAATAAGAAAGATAGCGAATGCCCAGTGATGAGCGATGATTTCAGTGGATGTTGACATACGCATTGCTTAACTCAAAAGGTAGCGTTATTACCTCTGCTCTTGCTGGCAGATGACGCCACATCGATTCACGGGGAGGAATAAAAAACCACACATTAACTGTGTAAAAGGCGAAAACAGCTAAACGATGTGGGTTTTTACTCCTTTCTATAACCTTTTGTCAACTTTAACAAAGGTTTCCTCACATTAGTTTACATCGGCAGCAATTCATTAACATTTAGTGCCGTTTTCTTGAACGGCTTCAAACATTCACAAGAAATATCCAGGTGTTGAATCGTGTCCGTAGCGAGGTTTTACACTAATTACCCGCTTATTTTGACAGGATTTTGTCCGGATTCCTCCCCCTCAACGGGAGTATTTTCTTGATCTGAGACACGCTTTTGTTAATTCATTCAGTGAAACAGCAACAATCCGCCTTGATTTTTAACATGACCAGCAGGCATAAAAGACTATAGTTGAAAAAAGCAGATCTTGCTGTGAGTGACATTAAATTATTGAAAGAAAGAATAATTTTCAGGAAGGATGTTTCTGTAATTCATAATCTGTGCGCAAAATGAACCGATAACCGCTTTTTTGCCGCCAGCGGTTCATTTTTGCACTTACATTTTGTTACCAGATTTGGCAGGGAATGTTAGCTAAAATCCCCTTCAATAACCAGCGGATCGCCTCCTCCTTCAGGAGTACCGCCGCTGTAATGCCAGGGGTTTTGATAATGTTCCATGGCCTGGAAAATTACCTGTGCCAGCTCATTGCGGCTTTGCGGGTTATAGCAGAGCAGATATTCCGTATCCGGCAACAGCGGCAGCCCTTCGGCTCTGCCCAGAACGCGCAAATCAGGGCTCATCATTTCCACCGGCCGCGCGGTTACACCTAATCCAGCTTTTACGGCCGCTTTTACCGCCGACAGCGACGAAGCAACATAAGCCATACGCCAGGGAATATCCGCATCATTCAGCGAATTGATGACCATATCGCGAAATGGGCTGGGCTCATCCAACAGGACCAGTGGTATCGCCTCACTTTTCTGTAACACGTACTCAGCCGAGCAGTACCAGTGCGTGGGCGATGTACGTAACGTCAGGCAATCGAATTGCGCGGAACAGTGAGTCGTCACTACAAGATCAACATCATGCTCTTGTTCGCGCTCGTCAGAAAAGGGGTTGCGTTTCACGCGCACATCAAGAGCCAGCTTCGGGTATACCGAGCTAATACGATTAAGCAAAAACGGTAAAATCGTGTCCGCGGACTCATCAGAAGCACCAATAGTTAAGACGCCCTGAAGGTTGCTAAACATTAGCGACGTGCATGCTTCGTCATTGAAACGTAAGATCTTTCGCGCATATCCCAGTAACTGAATACCATGTTCAGTTAACAGTTTATTGCGACCATGACGGGCAAATAATTCTTTTCCCACTAATTGTTCAAGCCGCTGCATTTGCTGACTTACGGCGGACTGTGTGCGACAAACTGCAGCAGCGGCCGCAGCAAAAGTGTTTAGATCGGCGACCGCAACGAAAGTTCTCAGCAGATCGAGGTCGAGATTCAATATCGGACGATTTGCATTTATCATAATTTTTCACTTACGGGTCGTTCGCGCGGAGTGACCCGGGTTTATGCTGTGCTCGTAAGATTAAGTAATTCCATTTAAAAAGTGCATCCAGCAGGATCATAACCAGGTAAAGCTGGCAGTCTTCAGGTGCTTATAGTTCGCTGTCTAACGCAAGCTGAACTCAATGGCTTTATTTCGCCTTCTGCCATTCCTTTTAGATATATAAAAGATGCCAAAGCGCGTTATTCCTTTTAAGAAAAACATGTTTGTGCAACGTTCATAGGCTATACATAGCACTGCGCCATATAGAACCAGCCTATATAACTGGTCAGAATTAAAAGCGAGTAATAACAATCAACTACAATTAATAAATAAACCTTAACTAAAGCAAGGTTTTTGGTCTCAGTTCCATTTCTTGCCCCACGAGTTTAACCTAAAACCTTTATATTTATAAGCATTATTGCGAATTATCTTAAGCAAACAAATGACCTCTTCCACACCATCATCTTATTAATATTAGTGATAGTCATCGTTCCCATTCTCAATATTAAATCGCTATTAATTAAGTGAAGAACTAACTATTAATAATTCTTAACATTGCGTTTACAGCCAACTGATTTCTTCGCCTGGCCAAATGAGGCAGTAATCCAGCGCGCGGGTTTTATGCAGAGAACGAATTCTACCGTAGCACAAGCGCCTCAAACCACGACTAAACGAATGCTTTTAGACGGTAAAAAACTTCACAACAAAACGAAATGCCAGCATTAAAAACCAAAATAAAAGAAAAAACAGAAAAAACAAAAACAAAAAGCCTAATAAGCAGTTAAAGAATCGTTAACCATCAGAGACATTAAGACAAAATCTTCTCCTGCAAACCCTTCAAAACAGCCGGACGGGGGAGTACATTGTTCCGTGCTCACTTCCACGGCAGGCAGTGGCTATTCTAGCTAAAAGGTCAAAGGTTCATGTCCTCCATCGAAAAATCCAGCAAATTAGATAACGTCTGTTACGACATCCGTGGCCCGGTTCTGAAAGAAGCAAAACGTCTTGAAGAAGAAGGCAACAAGGTCCTCAAACTCAACATCGGCAACCCAGCCCCTTTCGGCTTCGAGGCACCGGATGAAATTCTGGTTGATGTGATCCGCAACCTGCCCAGCGCGCAAGGTTACTGCGACTCCAAAGGACTTTATTCCGCGCGTAAAGCCATCATGCAGCACTACCAGGCACGTGGCATGCGCGAAATCACTGTGGAAGACATCTATATTGGCAACGGTGTTTCCGAGTTGATCGTGCAGTCGATGCAGGCGTTGCTTAACAGCGGTGACGAAATGCTGGTGCCCGCACCGGATTACCCGCTGTGGACCGCTGCTGTCTCGCTCTCCGGCGGGAAAGCGGTGCACTATTTATGTGATGAGTCAGCCGGCTGGTTTCCTGATCTCGACGACATTCGCGCCAAAATTACACCGCGTACACGCGGGATTGTCATTATCAATCCAAACAACCCAACCGGCGCGGTTTACTCAAAAGAACTGCTGCTGGAAATCGTTGAGCTCGCGCGTCAGCACAACCTCATCATCTTTGCAGATGAAATCTACGACAAAATTCTTTACGACGAAGCGCAGCATCACTCCATTGCCGCACTCGCGCCGGACCTGTTCACCATTACCTTTAACGGATTGTCGAAAACCTACCGGGTCGCGGGTTTCCGCCAGGGCTGGATGGTATTGAGCGGGCCGAAAAAACACGCGAAAGGCTACATTGAAGGGCTTGAGATGCTGGCATCGATGCGTCTGTGCGCCAACGTTCCGGCACAACACGCGATTCAGACTGCGCTCGGCGGCTACCAGAGCATTAGTGAATTTATTGTTCCTGGCGGGCGTCTGTATGAGCAGCGTAATCGCGCGTGGGAGCTGATCAATGAGATCCCGGGGGTTTCTTGCGTGAAACCAAGCGGCGCGCTGTATATGTTCCCGAAAATCGACGCCAAACGCTTCAATATTCACGACGATCAGAAAATGGTACTCGATTTCCTGTTACAGGAAAAAGTACTGCTGGTACAAGGGTCTGCGTTTAACTGGCCATGGCCGGATCACGTGCGAATTGTGACGCTGCCGCGCGAAGACGATCTGGAAATGGCGATAACCCGTTTTGGTCGTTTCCTCTCGGGTTACCACCAGTAAGCATTCCGGGGGGAGGATTTGCATCTTCCCCCACTCTCTGCGCACAATGACTCAGGTCGCAGTCACAGACAAGGTTAACCATGAGTCAGAGCCATTTTTTCGCCCACCTTTCCCGCCTTAAACTCATCAATCGCTGGCCGCTGATGCGCAATGTGCGCACGGAGAATGTCTCCGAACATAGCCTGCAAGTCGCGATGGTCGCCCATGCGCTGGCGGCGATTAAAAACCGTAAATTCGCAGGCCAGGTCAATGCTGAACGCATCGCGTTACTGGCGATGTACCACGATGCATCGGAAGTGCTGACCGGAGATTTGCCAACGCCGGTAAAATACTTCAACTCGCAGATCGCCCAGGAATATAAAGCCATCGAGAAGATCGCCCAGCAAAAACTGGTCGAGATGGTGCCGGAAGAACTGCGCGATATTTTTGCGCCGCTGATCGACGAACATCACTACACCGCAGAAGAAAAATCGATCGTGAAACAGGCAGATGCCCTGTGCGCTTATCTGAAATGTCTGGAAGAACTCTCCGCTGGCAACAACGAATTCTTGCTGGCTAAATCACGGCTGGAAAAAACACTCGATGCGCGCCGCAGCCCGGAAATGGATTACTTTATGCAGGTGTTTGTGCCGAGCTTTCATTTGTCGCTGGATGAAATCAGCCAGGATTCGCCGCTGTAACTGAACATGCCGGGCCAACAGCCCGGTCATGTCAAAACGGGAACAGCACCGGAATTAATAGTGCGCAGACCACCATCACCAGCATCGTGAACGGCACGCCGATTTTTACGAAATCACTAAACTGATAGTTACCCGGCCCTAAAACCAGCGTATTCACCGGTGAGGAAACGGGCGTCATAAACGCAGCCGAGGCCGCCATCGCCACGACCATTGCGAACGGGTAAGGCGAAACGCCCATCGATTTCGCCGCCGCCAGGGCAATCGGCGCCATCAATACCGCGGTCGCAGTGTTAGAGATAAATAAACCAATCGTGGCGCACATCACGAACAAGCATATTAGCATCAGGTGCGGACCGTAGCCGCCGCCCAAATCCATCAACCCTTTCACCACCAGATCCACACCGCCAGTTTTTTGCAACGCCAGCGCGAACGGCATCATGCCGACAATCAAAATAATGCTCGGCCAGTGGATCGCTTTATACGCACTTTCTGCATCAATACAGCGAAACTTGCCCATCAGCATACAAGCAATGATCGCGGCAACCGGATTGGGAATTTCATCGGTCAGCATCAAAGCAACCATCAATACCAGACAGAAAATGGCATGTGCCGCCTGGCTGTGCGCCGGAGACGCAGCGCTCTCTTCCACCGGCAAATTGAGCACCACAAAGTCGCGCCCGTGCGAACCAAGCTGGCTGATGAGTTTCCAGTTCCCGACCACCAGAAAAACGTCGCCCAGTTGTAACATTTCATCCGTCACCGCACCTTCCAGCGCCTCGCCGTTGCGTTTCAGACCAACAACGTTAAGACCGTAGCGGGTGCGAAAACCGATTTCCCGCACTGTCTTCCCTATCAGTTCCGAATCCGGGATCAACGACACCTCCGCCATCCCAACATCCAGCGCCTGGTCGGAAAAATACTCACCGCGCAGGATCATCGGTTCAAGCAGTTGTTCAGCGCAAAACTGGCGCAAGTCGACTTCGGCGGCAGACATATCAATCAGCAGCACATCGCGGGCACGAAATTCGGACACCCCATTAACGTTAACAATGACACGCCGGAAATGTCGCCAGCGCTCAACACCGATAATGTTGGCACCATAGCGTTCACGCAGTTGTAAATCATCCAGGCGCTGCCCAATCATTGGCGAACCGGGGCGAATCGCCAGACGGCGCGCCCGCCCGGCCAGACGATACTCTTTAATAAGATCGCGAAAACTGCGGCGTTTCCAGCTTTCACGCGCGGTATCGTCATTCTCCCCTTTCAACGTGAAACGCATCAACAGCATATAAATGATGCCAAGCAGCAAAATCACCAGCCCCAAAGGCGTCACGCTAAAAAAGCTGAACCCGTCAAAACCTTCACGTAGCAACTCACTGTTAACGACAAGGTTCGGCGGCGTCGCTACCAGCGTCATCATGCCGCTAATAAGGCCGGCGAAGCTGAGCGGCATCATCAGCCGCGACGGCGAAATCTGCATGCGCATTGACACACTCAGTACCACCGGGATAAAGATCGCCACCACACCGGTCGAACTCATAAATGCGCCAAGCCCGGCAACGGTAACCATCAACAGCACCAGCATTTTGATTTCGCTGCTGCCCGCCATGTTGACGAGCCACGCCCCCATATTCGTCGCTACGCCAGTGCGCACCAGGCCATCGCCGATGATAAACAGAGCGGCAATTAACACGACGTTCGGGTCACTAAAACCAGACAACGCTTCGGAAAGCGTCAGCGTTCCACTGAGAACAAAGGCAACAATAACAAACAGCGCAACAGCATCCATACGCACTTTGCCCGTTGCAAAAAGCACCACCGCGATGCCTAGCAGACACAGTACCCAGATAAGCTCACCGTTCACAACGAATCCTTGTCAGTTGATAGTGGAGAAATAGTGCCATAAAAAACCCCACAAAAGTGGGGTTAAATCATGGAATCAGGCCTTTAGCGTGACATTCACCAGGCCGTCCGGCCGTTTTGCGACATCGAGCGCTTCGAGTGTAGTGAGCCGGAAATCGACTTCATCAAGCCGGGGGGCATCTGCAGGAACATTTACCGCAATCACATGGCAACCTGCGGCAAGGCCGGAAAGGACACCCGCCGGCGCATCTTCCACCACCACGCACTCTTGCGGTGCCAGCCTCAGCAGCTGTGCGCCAAGGAGATAAGCATCAGGCTCAGGTTTGCCGCGTGTGACCTGCTCGGCGGTGACGAACACTTTCGGCGTCGGCAAGCCGGTTGCACGATGTCGCGCGTGAGCGACAGGCACCGACCCGGAAGTGACGATGGCCCATGGAATGCCTGACTCATCTAAATGCTGAAGCAGCGCAATCGCGCCAGGTAGCGCGGTAATGCCATCAGTGTCTGCCGCTTCAATCTGTTCAAGCCAGGTAAATTCAGCCGCAATCTCTGCTTCAGACTTGCCCGGTAAGAAATGCCGCAGCGAGGTAATCGCCTGTTTGCCATGGATAAAATTCAGTATTTCATCATGCGCGATACCAAATCGATCAGCCCAGTTACACCAAGCCCGCTCCACGGCGGGCAGCGAATTCACCAGGGTGCCATCCAGGTCAAACAGAAATCCTTTACACTGCACACTCACCTCCTCAGGCGTTGATAATCTGATTAATTTCGTTACTGCTCAGGTGGTACTGACGCGGGCAGGAGTGCCACACACTCAGCATGCGCTGATATTTTTCCCACATCGGGGTTTGCGCGTTAAAGCCGTGGGTACCGGCGTCGAAATGGGTATAACGGCCTTCGATGTTGACCATAAAACGCACGTAGCCGAGGTAACGCGCTTCCGTTGCGGCGTCAAAGCCGAGGAAAGTCACGCGGCGCTCATCAATGGCGCTGGTGTCTTTCAGATTGGCCCAGGAGACATGCAGTGCGTGATACATCTCCATAATGTCGATAACAGTGCGACAGGTCTCTTCTTTCAACTCGCCGAATTCACGATCCAACTCGCGCATTTGCAGGCCATATCCACGCTCAATAATGGTTTGCAAACGGCGATAGCGCTCTGCATTAGCCGGATCCATCATGGTCATCATTTTGTACTGGTTGGATAAGATCAGACGTTGGGCATTGGTCATTTCCATCTTTCGACTCCTGTGGCACATCGGCGCATTAAAAAAGATGCCTTGAGTTTACCTGCTGAAAAAGACGGCTTTTTTGATTTGCCGGGGGTTTTGGGTAGAACACGATGAAAAATAAAAAAGAAGACATCGCAAAAATGCCTTCTTTTATAGAGATGGCGAAACTTGCTCAAACTCACAAATCATCAAGAAATGTTTTATCGAGTTGTTTAAAAGCACGCTTAAGCGTGTCGGCCAGCGCCTGATAATCAGGCTTACCCTCTACAGGTGCCAGCGCCTGCCCCGCTTCTTGCAACTTACCGCGCACTTCATAAAACCAGTGCAGAATCGACGGCGGTAGCGGCGTCACGGAACGCTTACCCAGCCACCACAACCCTTGCATCGGCAAGCTCAGCGCAAACAGCGCGGTAGCCACCGCCGGTCCAAGCTGACCGCCGAGCGCAATTTGCCAGCAGAGAGTAAACACGGCCACGGGCGGCATAAAGCGCGTGGCATAGCGCATTGCGCGGATTACCCGGTTTTCAACGAACATCGGAGCGAGGCGTTTTTCCATAGGCCAGGTCTTCGCATAGTGCTGACCCCGACTAAACAAACTAAAAAAAGTGACGGGTCGATTCTCTGAAGTGGACATGGTTTACCTCAACTTCACATATAAAAATTAAAAAATTTGTGCAAAACAACAACTGTGAATGACATCGTTAAAATTTTTTGTCAATCCCACCTGGTATCAGGTATCCTGTGGCGGCCTTGACCGGTTCATTAGACGAATATCTTTAAATCGTCAAATTTAAGCTCATTATGCCACTGTCTGAAATTTGCGCAAAATAGCTTAAAATTTTATGTATTCTTCTCATCATGCCAGAAAGTAAACCCGGCATGATGTTAATCATAATTGTCAGTATTCACCTGCGCTACGCTGTGCGACTCACTGACCTTTTTTAGCCACGTATCATAAATAGGTACTTCCATGTCGAGTAAGTTAGTACTGGTTCTGAACTGCGGTAGCTCCTCACTGAAATTCGCAATCATCGATGCAGTTAATGGTGACGAGTACCTTTCTGGTTTAGCCGAGTGTTTCCATCTTCCTGAAGCGCGCATCAAGTGGAAAATTGATGGCGGTAAACAAGAAGCGGCTTTAGGTGCAGGTGCCGCTCACAGCGAAGCGCTGAACTTTATCGTTAACACTATTCTGGCACAAAAACCAGAACTGTCTGCACAGCTGACCGCAATCGGTCACCGCATCGTGCACGGTGGCGAAAAATACACCAGCTCCGTGGTTATCGACGAATCCGTTATTCAGGGCATCAAAGATGCAGCCTCTTTCGCACCGCTGCACAACCCGGCTCATTTGATCGGCATCGCCGAAGCGCTGAAATCCTTCCCGAACCTGAAAGACAAAAACGTGGCCGTGTTCGACACTGCGTTCCACACCACGATGCCGGAAGAATCCTACCTGTATGCGCTGCCGTACAAACTGTACAAAGAGCATGGCGTTCGTCGCTATGGCGCACACGGCACCAGCCACTTCTATGTGACTCAGGAAGCAGCCAAAGTTCTGAACAAACCGGTTGAAGAGCTGAACATCATCACCTGCCACCTGGGCAACGGTGGTTCTGTTTCCGCTATCCGTAACGGCAAATGCGTTGATACTTCCATGGGTCTGACCCCGCTGGAAGGCCTGGTAATGGGTACCCGTTCTGGTGATATCGACCCGGCAATCATTTTCCATTTGCATGACACCCTGGGCATGAGCGTTGAAGCTATCAACAAAATGCTGACCAAAGAGTCCGGCCTGCTGGGTCTGACCGAAGTCACCAGCGACTGCCGTTATGTAGAAGACAACTACAAAGATAAAGAAGACGCGAAGCGCGCAATGGACGTTTACTGCCACCGTCTGGCGAAATACATCGGCTCTTACACCGCGCTGATGGAAGGTCGTCTGGACGCGGTTGTCTTCACCGGCGGTATCGGTGAAAACGCCGCCATGGTACGTGAACTGTCGCTGGGCAAACTGGGCGTTCTCGGCTTTGAAGTTGACCACGAACGTAACCTGGCTGCCCGTTTTGGTAAGTCTGGCTTTATCAACAAAGAAGGCACCCGCCCGGCTGTCGTTATCCCGACAAACGAAGAGCTGGTCATCGCGCAAGACGCGAGCCGCCTGACTGCCTGATTCCACACACCGCCAGCCCACGCTGGCGGTGCTGTTTTGTAACCCGTCTCGCAAGACGGTAACGAAAGAGGATTAACCGTGTCCCGTATTATTATGCTGATCCCTACCGGAACCAGCGTCGGCCTGACCAGCGTCAGCCTTGGCGTTATCCGTGCTATGGAACGCAAAGGCGTTCGTCTGAGCGTCTTTAAACCGATTGCCCAGCCGCGCGCCGGTGGCGATGCGCCGGACCAGACCACCACTATCGTGCGTGCTAACTCTGGCCTGACTGCAGCAGAACCGCTGAAAATGAGCCACGTTGAGTCGCTGCTCTCCAGCAACCAGAAAGACGTGCTGATGGAAGAGATCATCGCCCGCTATCACGAAAGCAGCAAAGACGCTGAAGTGGTACTGGTTGAAGGCCTGGTTCCGACGCGTAAACATCAGTTCGCGCAGTCGCTGAACTTTGAAATCGCGAAAACGCTGAACGCAGAAATCGTGTTTGTCATGTCTCAGGGCACCGACACGCCGGAACAGCTGAAAGAGCGTATCGAACTGACCCGCAACAGCTTCGGTGGTACGAAAAACACCAACATCACTGGCGTTATCGTTAATAAACTGAACGCACCGGTTGATGAACAAGGCCGTACCCGCCCTGACCTGTCAGAAATTTTTGATGACTCGTCTAAAGCTAAAGTTATTCATATCGACCCGGCGAAACTGCAAGAAGCCAGCCCGTTGCCGGTGCTGGGCGCTGTGCCGTGGAGTTTCGATCTTATTGCCACCCGCGCAATCGACATGGCTCGCCACCTGAACGCGACCATTGTTAACGAAGGCGATATCAAAACCCGCCGCGTGAAATCTGTGACCTTCTGTGCGCGCAGCATTCCGCACATGCTGGAACACTTCCGCCCGGGTTCACTGCTGGTGACTTCCGCAGACCGTCCGGACGTGCTGGTTGCCGCTTGCCTGGCTGCGATGAACGGCGTGGAAATCGGTGCGCTGCTGCTGACTGGCGGCTACGAAATGGACGCCAGCGTACGCAAACTGTGCGAGCGTGCATTCGCCACCGGCCTGCCGGTATTTATGGTGAATACCAACACCTGGCAGACTTCCCTGAGCCTGCAGAGCTTCAACCTGGAAGTTCCGGTTGATGATAACGAGCGTATCGAAAACGTTCAGGAATACGTGGCTGGCTACATCAATGCCCAGTGGATCGATTCTCTGACCGCGACCTCCGAACGCAGCCGTCGTCTCTCTCCGCCGGCCTTCCGTTACCAGTTGACCGAGCTGGCGCGCAAAGCGGGCAAACGCGTTGTTCTGCCGGAAGGCGACGAACCACGTACCGTGAAAGCTGCCGCTATCTGTGCTGAACGTGGTATCGCGACCTGTATCCTGCTGGGTAACCCGGACGAGATCAACCGCGTTGCCGCTGCGCAAGGCGTTGAGCTGGGCACCGGGATTGAAATCGTCGATCCGGACGTAGTGCGTGAAAGCTACGTTGCTCGCCTGGTTGAGCTGCGTAAGAGCAAGGGCATGACCGAAGCCGTCGCCCGCGAACAGCTGGAAGACAACGTAGTTCTCGGCACGCTGATGCTGGAACAAGACGAAGTAGACGGTCTGGTTTCTGGTGCTGTGCACACCACCGCGAACACCATCCGTCCGCCGCTGCAGTTGATCAAAACCGCACCGGGCAGCTCACTGGTTTCTTCCGTGTTCTTTATGCTGCTGCCGGAACAGGTTTATGTGTACGGTGACTGCGCCATCAACCCGGATCCGACCGCTGAACAACTGGCAGAAATCGCGATTCAGTCTGCGGATTCCGCTATCGCGTTCGGTATCGAACCGCGCGTGGCAATGCTCTCCTACTCCACCGGTAACTCCGGCGCGGGTAGCGATGTAGAGAAAGTGCGTGAAGCGACTCGTCTGGCGCAAGAAAAACGTCCAGACCTGGTAATCGACGGCCCGCTGCAGTATGACGCTGCGGTTATGGCTGACGTTGCGAAATCCAAAGCGCCGAACTCGCCGGTTGCAGGTCGCGCTACCGTGTTCATCTTCCCGGATCTGAACACCGGTAACACCACCTACAAAGCGGTACAGCGTTCTGCTGACCTGATCTCCATCGGGCCGATGCTGCAGGGCATGCGCAAACCGGTTAACGACCTGTCCCGTGGCGCGCTGGTAGACGATATCGTCTACACCATCGCACTGACCGCGATCCAGGCTTCACAGCAGTAATCTGCTTTAACCGGCAACAAAAAGGCGACCATCCGGTCGCCTTTTTTATTTCTGACAGAAAATCATGTTTTGTTGGCAAGCGAAGCAGATTTTGGCTCGCCTTATCCAGGAGTGAAATCTCACAGCGCGACAGGTGCTTCTCTGTAGAGGTTTCGACATGGCTTTCAGGGGCAAATCAGTATCGCTTCTGTGAAAGCAGCTTTATGCTTGCGCGGCTATATCTGCTGTCAGGAGATAAAAAAACAAAACACCGATAATGTCGGTGTTTTGCCTGCGGCAGAAACGCTGATTACTCTGCTTCCTGCACCGCTACCGCATCATTACTTGCATTGCGCGTCATCCACAGTGCCAGCGCTTTTAACGAATCATTGGTAAACTCGTCGCAGCGCGCGGTGATCTCTTCCGGCGTCATCCAGCATACTTCGCTGACTTCTTCTTCCTGCAACGCGAACGGCCCGTGGGAAACGCAGCTGAACAGCCCGCCCCAGACCCGACAGTGTTCATCTTCAAAATAAAACTGGCCATGCTCGGCAAACGGCACACCCGCAATACCTAACTCTTCTTCCGCTTCGCGGCGCGCGGAATCCAGCAGGTTTTCCCCTGCCTGCACCACACCACCGGCGGTGGCATCCAGCATACCGGGCATAAAATCTTTGATCTCTGTGCGACGCTGCACCAGCACTTTGCCCATCCCATCATGCACCACAATGTAGGTTGCGCGGTGACGCAGACATTGCGCCCGCATTTGCTGCCGGCTGGCCTGCGCGATCACCTCATTGTCTTCATTGACAATATCCACCCACTCCATGCCTGCAAAATGACTCTGTTCCACCATCGGGAAATCTTCTCTTTAGGGCGCTCTGTTGGCGCGTTTCGGTTGAAAGGTAACTTACGGATTAATCGTGACCTGCGCAATAACCCGCTGATCATTAAGTGTGATAACGCGCAATACGTCCTCTTCCAGCATGCCGTAGCTGGCCGCGAATCCGCCTTTTGGAATACTGACCGAGCCGGGGTTGAAGTGGAAAATAACACCTCGCTTCTCAGCAACCGGAATATGCGTATGACCATAGACCAGCACATCGCCCGCCGCCAGCGACGTCTCGTCGTCCGGGCCAAAGAGGTGACCGTGCGTCAAAAACAGGCGGCGTTCAGGCAGTAAAATCTGCTGCCAGGGCGCAGTAATTGGAAACTTCAGCAGCATCTGATCCACTTCGCTGTCGCAGTTGCCGCGCACGGCAATAATTTGGCTGGCCTGTTCATTCAAACGCTCCGCAACCTGCGCAGGCGCATAGCCTTCGGGTAAGGCATTGCGCGGGCCGTGATTCAGCACATCGCCAAGGATCACCAGCCAGCGGGCATCACTTTGCGCGAACCGTTCCAGTACGCTTTCCGTCGCGGGCAACGACCCATGAATATCCGATGCAAACATCAGTTTCATCACTGCACCTCATGTGGAAGAAAACGCCCCATAATAACGGAAGTTGCCGGGCTTATCAGCCCGCGCGCTTAGCGGAAAGTGCAACAAAGCGCTGGACCGATGAGCGTTGCCACTGGAAGGTGGCGTAATCCGCCAGCCGCTCCGGCACGCTGTCGCCGTTCAACACGAGCCGGTTCAGCATCAACGCCAGGTCAACATCAGCGATGCACCATTCGCCAAACAGATTCGGTTTATCGTGCGCCAGCAGCTCACCAGCAATCGCGAACAGCTTGGCGGCACTCGCCTGCCCGGCAGCACTAAGCGGCGCTTTTTTGGCTCCGGCAAACACTACCGTTGTCGAACGCTCTTCGCGGATAGGTATTAAATCGCTACGCAGCCAGGCCTGAATTTGCCGGGCGCGCGCGCGTTTTTGCAGATCAAGAGGATAAATACGTTCCCACTCCGGCGGGGCAAAGCGCTCCTCCAGATATTCATCAATCGCCGTGGATTCACTGAGCTCAAACCCTTCAATCTCCAGCACCGGCACACGTTGCGTCAGACTGAAACCCGGCCAGTCGGGTGCACGTTGCGCACCACTATCGAGATCGACAGTTTTGAGGGTAAAGGGCAGCCCTTTTTCATGTAGTGCGACATAGGCCGACAGCACATACGGGGAAAAATACTCTGCGTCAGACCATAAGGTGATAGCCGGTTCGCTCATAACATCCTCGTTCAGTAGTTGAGATTTTTCTTCAAAATATAACGTCCTGTGCGCCCTGTCACTTGATGAAAGTTCACGCATCAGAGGTAACACCTATACTCAAACTCAGACGTTTCTTTTCCGCTTCACGGGAGCTTTGATGATAGACCTCTATTTTGCGCCCACACCAAACGGTCATAAAATAACGCTTTTTCTGGAGGAGGCGGAGCTGGAATATCGCCTGATCCGTGTGGATATCAGCAAGGGCGATCAGTTTCGCCCCGACTTTCTCTCCATCTCCCCTAACAACAAAATCCCGGCCATTGTCGACCATCTGCCCGCCGATGGCGGCGCGCCGCTTAGCGTGTTCGAATCCGGAGCGATCCTGCTTTATCTGGCGGAAAAAACAGGGAAATTGCTCAGCGGCGAGCTCCGCGAGCGCCATCTTACGCTGCAATGGCTGTTCTGGCAGGTTGGCGGGCTGGGGCCGATGCTCGGACAGAACCACCACTTTAACCACTTTGCGCCGCAGCCGGTGCCCTACGCTATTGAGCGCTACCAGGTCGAAACCCAGCGTTTGTATCAGGTACTGAATAAACGTCTTGAACGTGTACCGTGGCTGGCAGGCGAGCATTACAGCATTGCCGATATTGCCGCCTGGCCGTGGATCAATGCCCACGCGCGCCAGCGCGTCGATCTGGAAGATTACCCGGCGGTATTTAACTGGTTTGAGCGTATTCGTACACGTCCGGCGACCGAGCGGGCGCTACAGAAGGCGCAACAAACGTAAGTATTGCGGGTAACCTCTTCACATTGCTGAAAAATTTGATGCAAAATGTGCCCGCCATCGCATGCGGGTTTTGCTGAGTCACATATGCTGAGGAAAGGCACACATATCCTGGAGGGAAGCATGAAGATACTGATTACCGGCGGAACTGGCCTGATTGGTCGTCATCTGATCCCCCGCCTGCTGGAGCTAAAACACAGTGTGACCGTGGTAACGCGCAACCCCGCCAAAGCACAACAGCTGCTTGATGCGCGTGTCAGCCTTTTAAAAGGGCTGAACGAGCTGAGCAACCTGAATGATGTCGATGCGGTGATCAATCTGGCCGGTGAACCCATTGCCGATAAGCGCTGGAGCGAGGAGCAAAAACAGCGTCTGTGCAACAGCCGCTGGCAGATAACCCAGCAAATTGCGGATCTGATCAACGCCAGCGACACACCGCCGCAAGTGCTGATCTCCGGTTCAGCTTCCGGTTACTACGGCGATCTCGGTGAAGTGGTGGTCACAGAGGAAGAGCCGCCGCATAACGAATTCACCCATAAGCTGTGCGCCCGCTGGGAGCAAATCGCCTGTGAAGCGCAAAGCGATCGCACCCGGGTTTGCCTGCTGCGCACAGGCGTAGTGCTCGCACCGAAAGGCGGCATTCTCGGTAAGCTGTTGCCGCTGTTTCGCCTTGGTATCGGCGGCCCGATTGGCGATGGCCGCCAATATCTGGCGTGGATCCATATTGATGATATGGTCAACGGCATACTCTGGCTGCTTGATAACGACCTGCGCGGGCCATTCAACATGGTGTCGCCCTACCCGGTTCGTAATGAGCAGTTCTCACATACGCTCGGCCATGTGCTGCACCGTCCGGCTATAATGCGCGCGCCGGCGTTTGCTGTGCGCCTGATGATGGGCGAATCCTCTGTGCTGGTGCTTGGCGGTCAACGCGCGCTGCCAAAACGCCTAGAAGCCGCCGGGTTTGCCTTTCGCTGGTACGATCTGGAAGAGGCGCTGGGAGATGTGGTTCCCTCCTAATTTTCGTGGCATCCGTACGTCGCTGGTGGTGGTAAGCTAAGGTGCTTTACCACCGCAAAGGCGATTTCATGACGTTGCACACGCCCCGCTTTACGCTCTCTTCATTTCAGGAATCCGACTGGCCGTTTTTCCTGCATCTGCGTTCAAACGACAGCGTGATGCGCTATATGGCCGAAATCGCCTCCCGGGCGCAAATCCGAACCCTGTTTGACGATCGCCTGCGGGACAGCAACGCCTTTATCATTCGCGATCAACACAGCGCGGTTGGCGATATCGGCCTGCGTATCAGCCAGCATAACCCGCATGAAGCCGACGTTGGTTATTCGGTTGCGCCTGCAGCCCAGGGACGTGGCATCGCCTCCGAAGCGCTGCAAGCACTCTGTGATTACGTTTTTTCACAGAGCAATGTGAATGCGCTGAATGCGTGGGTACTGGCGGACAATCAGGGTTCAGTGCGGGTGCTGGAAAAGAGCGGCTTTAACCGCGTACAGGTGCTGGAAAAAGTGTATCTGCTCCATGGCGAATATTACGACGACTGGGTTTACCGGCGGGAAAAATAAGGCTAATGCGCTGAGCTGACAGTCGCGTTAAAAGAGAGGGATGCAGAAGGGATGAAATCCGGCAAAACGCGGTTTTGGCTTTATCTGGTACTGTTCACGATATGGATTATCTGGATACTGTTTTCCAGCAGACTCAGCCATAAAGTCTACCTCCAGGCGGGCGCGCCTGACACGCTGGTGATGCTGGCGATTGCCGTGCTGGTGGCGTTATTAACGACATGGTGCGGCAGGAAAAAAGTCATCCGCAACAAAACCCGGCTGCTGACGTTTTTGGGCCTTGTTTTGTTCGCAGAGATGACGTTGTGGAATGTGCCGGAAGCCTGGGTGAGCTATAGCGCAAACGAGATGGTACACAGCGAAGTGGCTTTCTCGATTGGTCACCCTGGCCCGCCAATCAGTAAGAGTAAGCACTGCGAAGCCGGGTTACGTTTCTATGACGAGTGGCTTCAGCGTCCGATTGAGCTGTGCACGCGCGATGCCATCGTTGTGCCCGGCGCGCAGAAAGTACAGCTGGAAAAACGTGTCAGCGCCAGAGGCGCCGTATTTACTCATTATCGTTTTATCTCAGCGAGCGGCATCCCACAGGGATGGTGGCCCGTCTCGCCACCTTCCCGTTAAGGTGCTTTATTTCAGTGAACCTTTGAGGAACTGCTGCAAACGCGGACTTTTCGGATTGCCGAATAACTCATCCGGTGTGCCTTCTTCTTCAATCTTGCCCTGATGCAGGAAGATAACGTGGGTGGAAACATGGCGGGCAAACCCCATTTCATGGGTTACCACCACCATTGTTTTCCCCTCTTCCGCCAGCTGTTGCATGATGCGCAGCACTTCACCCACCAGCTCCGGATCCAGCGCCGATGTAGGCTCATCAAACAGCAACACTTCCGGCTCCATCGCCAGCGCACGGGCGATGGAAACGCGCTGCTGCTGACCACCGGATAAATGCACCGGGTATTTTTGCTGCTGCATCGTATCAATGCCGACCTTCGCCAGGTATTTCACCGCACGCTCGCGGGCTTCCTGCTTGCTCAAGCCAAGTACCTGAATAGGCGCTTCCATGACGTTTTCTAATACCGTCATATGGCTCCACAAATTGAAGTGCTGAAACACCATCGTCAGGCGGGTACGCAGCAGACGCAGCTGGTTTTTATCGGCAACTTTTAACTGGCCGTCTTTGTCGCGCACCAGGTTGATATTCTGCCCATTAACCACAATCGAGCCTTCGCTCGGTTTTTCGAGAAAGTTAATGCAGCGCAGAAACGTACTTTTACCGGAGCCGGAAGAGCCAATGATGCTAATCACATCACCTGCGTTCGCCTGTAACGACACCCCTTTCAGCACTTCATGCTCGCCGTAGCGCTTGTGT
Organism: Kosakonia sacchari SP1; assembly: GCF_000300455.3. NCBI lineage: Bacteria > Pseudomonadati > Pseudomonadota > Gammaproteobacteria > Enterobacterales > Enterobacteriaceae > Kosakonia > Kosakonia sacchari. The sequence goes on along the minus strand of NZ_CP007215.2, from coordinate 1,514,851 downwards.
AGATCGATAACGTTTAATTTATTCTCAGACATCGTGTTCTCAGTGCGTCGAAGAAGGTTTCATATGCTGAAGCCAGCGCTTTTCCGCTTTGCGAAAGAGGCTAATCAGCACATAAGAGATAATCAGATACAGCACTGCGGCAAGACCAAACGCGGTAAACGGCTGATAAGTCGCAGAGTTAATATCGCGAGCAATTTTCAACAGATCCGGCACCGTGGCGGTAAACGCCAACGCCGTGGAGTGCAGCATCAAAATCACCTCATTGCTGTACGCTGGCAGCGCAATGCGCAACGCCGAGGGCAGAATAATACTGCGATACATTTTGAACGAGGAGAAACCATATGCGCGCGCCGCTTCAATTTCACCGTGCGGCACAGAGCGGATCGCCCCGGCGAAAATCTCGGTTGTATAGGCGCAGGTGTTGAGCGTGAGCGCCAGCACCGTACAGTTAAGGCCACTGCGGAAAAAGGCGTTCAGCAATTCGGTACCTTTCACCACTTCCAGCGTGTACATGCCGGAGTAGAACACCAGCAATTGCACATACAGCGGCGTGCCGCGAAACACATAGGTGAATAACCAAATCGGGAAGCGGATAAACTTATTGCTGGAAACGCGCCCGATAGCCAGAAACACCGCCATCACGCCGCCCATTACCACCGAAGAGATCAGCAACCACAGCGTGATCGCCACGCCGGTCAGGCGATAACCGTCGCTCCACAGCAGGGATTTCCAGTACTCCTGAATAATCTCGATCACAGGTCAGCCCTCTTCACACCTACCGAGTAGCGACGTTCGAGCAGAAGCAGTACGCCATTGGAAGCCGTTGTAAAAATGAGATAAATAATGCCGCAGACGATCGCGAAATAGAAAGGCTCCCAGGTGCTTTTCCCGGCGAGTTGCGTGGCTTTGACCACATCTTCCAGCCCCAGCAGCGAGACCAGCGCGGTGGCTTTGAGGATCACCTGCCAGTTATTGCCAATGCCCGGCAGCGCGTAACGCATCATCGCCGGGAACAGAATGCGGCGAAAAGTCTGGCGACCGGTAAAACCGAAGGCGGTCGCGGCTTCAATGTGTCCCTTCGGCACCGCCATATAAGCACCGCGGAAGGTTTCCGTGAAATAGGCGCCGTAGATAAAGCCGAGCGTGATAATACCCGCCACCATCGGATCAATATCCAGCTGCTCCATGCCCAACGCATCGGTAACGCCATTGAGCGCAATTTGCAGGCCGTAAAAAATAAGCAGCATCAGCACCAGATCCGGCACACCGCGGATAAGCGTGGTGTAGCCTTCAAAGATCAGCGCGAGAAGCCGGTTTTTCGAGAGCTTCGCGCCCGCGCCCGCCAGGCCAATCAGCACCGCCAGCACCACAGAGCTGAGAGCCAGCTCCAGCGTGACCAGCGCGCCTTGTAAAATGACTTGAGAAAACCCGTACAGCATGCAGCCAGTCCTGTCGTATGTGGTATTGCCGTGTCTCTTCCCCTCCCACAGCGGGAGGGGCCGCACGTTAATCACGCGTGGTATTAACCACCGTAAACATCAAAATCAAAGTATTTCTTCGCCAGCTTTTCGTAAGTCCCGTCAGCACGCATCTCTGCAAAGGCTTTATTCAGCGCGTCGCGCAGTTCGGTGTCGCCTTTACGCACGCCCATACCGGTACCGACGCCAAACAGTTTTTCGTCTTTGATGGAAGGACCACCAAATTTATAGGCTTTGCCTTGCGGGGTTTTCAGGAAACCTTCGCTGGCAGCCACTTCATCCTGAAACGCCGCGTCGATACGGCCCGCAGTCAGGTCGGAGTAAATATTGTCCTGCCCCTGATAGGAGACAATTTCTACGCCTTTCGGCGCCCAATGCACGTTGCCGTAGGTTTCCTGCGTGGTGCCTTGCAGCACGCCAATGCGTTTGCCTTTCAGTTTGTCCAGCTCCGGCTGAACATCAGAATCTTTCGCAACAACCAGGCGGGAATCCGCCGCGTAGAGCTTGTCGGTAAAATCAATTTCCTGCTGACGTTTTTCCGTAATCGAGAGCGACGACATAATGGCGTCGATTTTTTTCGCTTTCAGCGACGGGATCAGCGCGTCGAGTGGGTTTTCGATAAACACACATTGCGTATTAATGCGTTTACAGAGCTCTTTTGCCAGATCGATATCAAAACCCACTAATTCCCCCTGCGCATTCTTCGATTCGAATGGCGCATAGGTTGGATCGGTACCGATACGTAATTTTTGTGGAATGGCGGCAAACACGTTGGAAACGCTGGAGAAAGCGAGCACCAGAGAAAGAGATAACACCAGTTTTTTCATCATTATCCTCAACAGACTGTCTTCCCTAAGGGAATTCTCATCACAATACGGTGCCGCTATCGTGCCACTTTATGCCCCATTAAGGCAAAAAATTATGGCTGTACAATGGCTTTAATTTGCATTCTGGATGCTTAACTATGCACTCACGCACCATCACGAAGCATTAAATGCACTGTTATGGAGCATTCACCGTATCTCTGCACCATGCCGATTTTCCGGCATGGCACAGTTTTTCCCTTTTGACCCGGCATAGCGGGTCAGCCAGTCTTAATCGCCGTAGACGTTAAAGTCGAAGTATTTCTTGGCGAGTTTGTCGTAGGTGCCGTCTTTGCGCAGTTCGGCAAACGCTTTGTCGAAGGCGGCTTTCAGCTCGGTATCATCTTTGCGCAAGCCGATACCGGTGCCATCACCGAAGTATTTTTTGTCTTTGACTGACGGGCCAGCAAACGCAAAATCTTTCCCGGCGGGCTGTTTCAGGAAGCCTTCGCTGGCGGCGACTTCATCCTGGAACGCGGCGTCCAGACGACCTGCTGCGAGGTCAGAATAAATCAGATCCTGGTTCTGATAAGCCACCACATCGATGCCTTTGCTGCGCCAGTTGTCGTTGGCGTAACCTTCCTGCGTCGAGCCTTGCAGGACGCCAACATGCTTGCCTTTCAGCGACTCCAGCGTCGGTTGAATCGGCGAGCCTTTGGCGGCAATCAGGCGGGAATCTGCGGCGTAGAGCTTGTCAGAGAAGGCGATCTCCTGCTGACGTTTTTCGGTAATCGACAGAGAAGAGATGATGGCATCGATTTTCTTCGCTTTCAGGGATGGGATCAGCGCGTCAAAATCGCTGCCTACCCAGGTGCATTTCACATGAATGCGCTTGCACATTTCATTGCCAAGATCGATATCAAAACCCACGAAGTTCCCTTTCGCATCTTTCGATGAGAACGGCGCGTAGGTCGCATCCGTACCGATGCGTACCGTCTGGGGAAGCGCTGCATAAACGCTGGCCGTCGCCGACAGGCCCAGCAGTAAAGACAGAGCGAGAACCGTCTTCTTCATACATTACCCTCAAGTGTTCTGTTTTTATTTTGTATTACGTTGTGTTGTGTGTTGCTGACAGTTACCTTGCACGTCTTATGCCACTTTCCCGGGTGTTAAAAAACACCGCGTTAAATATGTTAATAAAACGTTGCAAACTTACTTAATGATGAAAGATAGCAGCTCTGCTGAACGAACCGCAGTGCTAACACAGCGAAAAGAGGATTAAATGTTGAGGATATGATCGCGCTTGCAGAATTGCCCCAAAAAAGCGCATGCCGGTAAGCGGCGCACTATTTTGCGACATCGCTCCCTTGCCAGCGGGTAAAAAGGTCGTGCGGTAATTCAATATCGAACTGATCCAGCACGCGGTTGACGGTCTGATCAACCACCTCCTGCAAACTTTGCGGGCGATGATAAAACGCCGGAACCGGCGGCATAATTACCGCGCCTAGTTCCGCCGCTTGCGTCATCAAACGCAGGTGCCCAAGATGCAACGGCGTTTCACGCACGCACAACACCAACGGTCTGCGCTCTTTGAGCACCACGTCCGCCGCACGCGTCAGCAGACTGTCGGTATAACTGTGCACAATGCCGGAAAGGGTTTTAATCGAGCACGGCAAAATCACCATGCCTGCGGTTTTAAACGAACCGGAAGAGATGCTGGCAGCGATATCGCGCGCGTCGTGCACCACGTTCGCCAGCGACTGCACATCGCGCAGTGAGTAGTCGGTTTCCAGAGAGAGGGTCTGGCGGGCGGCCTGACTCATGACCAGATGGGTTTCTACTTCCGCCACGTCACGCAGCACCTGCAGCAGGCGCACGCCGTAGATAGCACCGCTGGCGCCAGAGATCCCCACAATGAGTCGTTTCATGATTGTTGCCCCTTTTTACACGCACGAACTTTGCCTGATTATAGAGGGCGTTGCAACAGATTGCGCCCCTCAGAGCGAGGGGCACAGGAGGATCAACCTTCGTTATGCATCTCTAAACTTTCCACTTCGTTCTGAAGCTGCACCGCTTTGGCGTCATCATTACGCAGGGAGTCGAGATAATCGAGGTATTGCTGATCGACATCTTTGGTGACGTAGACACCATTAAATACCGAGCATTCAAACTGCTGAATATCCGGGTTCTCGGCGCGCACCGCATCAATCAAATCGTTAAGATCCTGGAAAATCAGCCCGTCAGCACCAATTATCTGGCGGATTTCGTCCACTTCACGACCGTGCGCAATCAGCTCATTTGCCGTTGGCATATCAATACCATAGACGTTCGGGAAACGAATTTCCGGGGCGGCAGAAGCGAGATACACCTTCTTCGCACCCGCTTCACGCGCCATCTCGATAATCTGCTCAGAAGTGGTGCCACGTACGATAGAGTCATCCACCAGTAACACGTTCTTATCGCGGAACTCGGCGCGGTTGGCGTTCAGTTTGCGGCGCACAGACTTACGGCGCAACTGTTGGCCCGGCATGATAAAGGTGCGGCCAACATAACGGTTTTTCACAAAACCCTGGCGGTATGGTTTGCCGAGAATACGGGCAATTTCCAGTGCGATATCGCAGGAGGTTTCCGGAATCGGAATCACCACGTCGATATCCAGATCTTCCCACTCGCGAGCAATCTTTTCGCCAAGTTTGGTGCCCATGTTGACACGCGCGCTGTAGACGGAAATTTTGTCGATGAACGAGTCCGGGCGCGCAAAGTAAACGTACTCGAACAGGCACGGGTTGCTGACCGGGTTGTCCGCGCACTGACGGCTGAACAACTGGCCTTTTTCAGTGATATACACCGCTTCGCCCGGCGCGATATCACGCAGGAATTCGAAGCCCAGCGTATCAAGCGCCACGCTTTCAGAGGCGACCATATATTCGGTGCGGCCATCGCCAATCTCACGCTTACCAAGTACCAGCGGGCGAATGCCATTCGGGTCGCGGAACGCAACCATGCCGTGACCGATGATCATCGCCACACAAGCGTACGCACCGCGGATCTGGCGGTTGGTGGCGGCAATGGCGGCAAAAATGTTGTCTGCTTCCAGGGGATAGTGGCGGAAGTTATCCAGCTCGCTGGCAAAGATATTGAGCAGGATTTCAGAATCAGAAGTGGTGTTTATGTGGCGACGCTTCTCTTCGAACAGCTTTTTACGTAGTTCGTGCGCGTTGGTCAGATTGCCGTTATGCGCAAGCGTAATGCCGTACGGGGAGTTAACGTAAAAAGGCTGCGCTTCTGAAGCGCTGGAGCTGCCCGCCGTGGGATAACGTACGTGACCAATACCCATATTGCCCTGCATACGCTGCATATGGCGGGCTTCAAATACATCACTCACCATGCCGTTCGCTTTACGCAGACGGAAACAGTTATTGGCATCAATAGTGATGATGCCCGCAGCATCCTGCCCACGGTGCTGAAGCACCGTCAACGCGTCATAAATCGACTGGTTTACCGGCATAAAACCGGCGATACCGACAATACCGCACATACGTCTTTTCCTCGTTAAGAGTTTGGTTTAGTAGGCGTAATTGTCGAAGACAGTTTGAACACGGACAGCGCGCAACAACCGGAGCGTATACGTAGTACGCGAGGATTGTGAGCACTGCCCAGGTTCAAAATGGCGAGTAAAATAGCCTAATACACCAAACTCTAAGCCACATCTCAGGGTTTATACCCTGGGCAAGAAACTCGACGAGCTTTGCAGATAGTCAAAGAACCACCTGATAATGAAGCTGAATTGCGGGATAAGCTGCGACTTCTGCCAGTCTTCACTCTTCGACAGGCCTGTAAAGGTATCCAGAAAGAACAGAATGGCGGCGACGATCAGCACGCCGCGTAGCGCGCCAAAACAGATCCCCAACACCCTGTCTGTACCCGACAGGCCGGTTTTCTCCACCAGCGCACCGATCACATAGTTAACGATAGCGCCAACAATCAGCGTCGCGATAAACAGGACCGCGATGGCGATGCCATTGCGTACCAGTTCGTCTTCAAAGCCCGTGAACCAGACAGACAGGTAAGTGTAGTAATGACTGGCAACAAAGAAAGCACAGCCCCATGTCACCAGTGATAACGCTTCACGAACAAAGCCGCGGATCAGGCTTACCAGACAAGAAAAACCAATCACCGCAATGATGGCGTAATCAATCCAGACCATATGTGTCCCACGATTTTACGCCCTGTCGTCCAGTTCGGGGCGCATTCTAACAGAAAAAGAAAACGTTTGCGTAGGGATTTCCTTCCCGCGCGGAAATAAAAATGGCGCTGAAAAAATATTCAACGCCATCGGAACTTTGGCCTCTTCGGGCGTGGTAATTATTGGCTTCTCTTACCCACTTACCTCAAAACGTGAGGCACGTTTCAGCCATTAATTCGCGCTATAGTTCATGACGACACCGCTTAAACCCGAGATCTGTTTAAGCTCGCCGAGCGAATCTTTTAGCTTGTCCCGTGATGCATCCGGTCCCACCAGAATGCGGGTGATTTTACCCTGAACTGGCGTCGTCGGCGACGTGTAAACGCGATACCCCGCGCCACGCAATTTGCCCACCACTTCATTCACTTTATCGGCGTTTTTCAGCGCGCCCAGTTGCACCACATACGCTTTACCGGTCGGCGCGGATTTATCTTCCTGCGCTTTCGCCGGCGCGTCGCTGGCCGCCGTCTGCTGCTCACGCGCGGCTGGCGGTTGTGCCTGCTGCTGCGGTTGCGGTTTTGGCTGCGGCTTCTCGACAGGTTTTGGTTTGGGCTGTTCTACTGGCGTACTGGTCACTTCCGGGTCCGGGTTGTCGTTTGCCGCCAGGCGCGACGAATCCAGCGATGGCGCAGCCGCGTTACCGGCGCGCACCTCTTCAGCAGCCCCTTCCGGCGGCTGCGCCGGTAACGCTTGCGTTGCCGCAGGCATCATATCCGGCTCATCGCGATCGCCGGGTTTCGGCACCAGCGGAATTGCTGCGAATTCATCCTGGTAATGCTTTTTCTGCCCGTCGAGTAGCCCAGGGAGAATAATCACCCCGAGAGCGACCAGCACAATGGTACCCATCAAACGGTTCTGAAACTTACTTGCCACCGGTTCTCCCCGCTTTTTCCATCGCTTCCATGACATGCGCCACCGTGTGGAACGAGCCACACACCAGCACGGTATCGCAGGCGTTAGCGTCCGCCATTGCCGCCTGCCAGGCCTGCGCGACATCCGGCCATGCACGACCGGTTTGCAGATGTTCCAGCAGTTGTTCCGCTGTCGCACCGCGCGGCCCTTCCAGAGGGGCACAATACCAGCTATCGACCACTGGCTCCAGACAGGCAAGCGTTCCGGCGATGTCTTTATCATGCAGCATACCGATCACTGCCAGCACACGCCCGGTTTTCGGCTGCGCGGAAAGACGATCGGCAAGATAACCTGCCGCGTGAGGATTATGCGCGACATCGAGAATAAGACGCGGCGATTCGCTCACAATCTGGAAGCGTCCGGGTAAAATCGCCCCGGCGATGCCGTCGCGGATAGCCTGCTCGTTCACCGCCAGCTTGCTGGCGCGCAGCGCGGCTAAAGCCGTTGCGGCATTTGGCTGCGGCACCTGCGGTAGCGGCAATCCGTTCAGCTCGCCCTGCGCATCGCGAAAACGCCAGCTATCAGCGCCCACGTCATACTGCCAGTCCACGCCGCGACGCAGCAATTTAGCACCTTTTTCCTGCGCCACCTCGGCAATGGTGTGCGGCATGTCCGGTTCGCCCACCACCGCCGGTTTCCCGGCGCGGAAGATCCCCGCTTTTTCGCGGCCAATACTTTCACGATCTGGTCCCAGCCAGTCGGTATGATCAAGCGCAATGCTGGTGACAACGGCGACATCGGCATCGACCAGATTGGTCGCGTCCAGGCGACCACCAAGGCCGACTTCAAGGATCACCACGTCAAGCTGCGCCTGTTTAAACAGCCACAGCGCCGACAGGGTGCCATATTCAAAATAACTCAGCGAAATATCGCCACGCACCGCTTCAATTTCGGCAAACGAGTGAGTATGAGCGCTCTCGGCCAGCTCATCACCCTGCACGCGCACGCGCTCGGTGTAACGCACCAGATGCGGTGAACTGTAAACGCCGACGCGATAACCCGCCGCCAGTAAGATGGATTCCAGGGTACGGCAGGTCGTGCCTTTGCCATTGGTTCCGGCAACGGTAAAGACAAACGGCGCGGGACGGAGCACATCAAGACGCGCCGCCACCTGGCTTACGCGTTCAAGGCCCAAATCGATGGTTTTACTGTGCAGGTTTTCCAGATAAGAAAGCCACGCGGCCAGGGGCGACGTGGCTTGCGGAATGCGTTTTGTGTCCATGATGCCCGTTAATAATGTACGGTTTGAAAAGCAAAAGGGCAGAGCCTGTTGGCTCTGCCCTTCGGTATTATCAGGCTTCGCCTTCCTGATCGGTCGGTGACGGCATCACCGTGCCCGTCAACGTTTCTTCCGGTTCCGGCGACGGCAGATTCATCAGCTTCGCCAGGATACGCGCCAGTTTAAGGCGCAGTTCCGGGCGGCGGATAATCATATCGATTGCGCCTTTTTCAATCAGGAACTCACTGCGCTGGAAGCCCGGCGGTAGTTTTTCACGCACGGTTTGCTCGATAACGCGCGGACCGGCAAAACCAATCAACGCCTTCGGCTCAGCGATGTTCAGATCGCCCAGCATCGCGAAGCTTGCGGAGACGCCGCCCATGGTCGGGTCGGTCAACACGGAGATATACGGCAGACCGCGCTCCTGCATTTTCGCCAGCGCGGCAGAGGTTTTCGCCATCTGCATCAGCGACATCAGCGCTTCCTGCATACGCGCACCGCCGGAAGCGGAGAAGCAGATAAGCGGGCAGTTGTCTTCCAGCGCCTGCTCGACCGCACGTACAAAACGCGCGCCGACAACCGAACCCATGGAGCCGCCCATAAAGGCGAACTCAAACGCTGCGGCCACAACTGGCATGCCGTGCAGCGTGCCTTTCATTACCACCAGCGCGTCTTTCTCGCCGGTTTCCTTCTGCGCTGTCGCCAGACGGTCTTTGTATTTTTTGGAGTCGCGGAACTTCAGCACATCTTTCGGCTCAAGTTCGCTACCCAGTTCTACCAGTGAACCTTCATCCAGCAGGCTATGCAGGCGATTACGCGCTGACATCCGCATGTGGTGGTCACATTTCGGGCAGACCTCAAGGTTACGCTCCAGCTCGGCGCGATACAGCACCTGGCCGCAGCTGTCGCATTTTGTCCACACGCCTTCAGGAATGCTCGCCTTACGGGTGGGGGTAATGTTGCTCTTAATTCTTTCAATCCAGCTCATTGATAACCTTTATACATGAACCTGGTAGCCCATAAATGGTGCACATTAAAACATAACGGTTCGCAACTTGGGATAAAAAAGTGGTCGAACCGCCACTGACTTCTTATTTTGCCTGTCGCGACGCGGCGCGACGATGACGAATAACTTCAAACACTCCGGGAAGTATAGACACCACGATAATTCCCACAATCAGCAGCTTAAGATTCTCCTGAATCGCCGGGATGGTGCCAAAGAAATAGCCTGCGTAGGTGAACAGTAATACCCACAGCAGCGCGCCAGCCACGTTGAACAGCGCGAAGTGACGATAGGACATATGCCCCATGCCAGCGACAAAAGGTGCAAAAGTACGCACGATCGGCACAAAACGCGCCAGGATAATCGTTTTTCCCCCGTGCTTCTCATAAAACTGATGCGTTTTATCGAGATAGCTGCGACGGAAAATCTTTGAATCCGGATTGCTGAATAAACGCTCACCAAATAAACGTCCAATGGTGTAATTCACCGCATCGCCCGCAATCGCGGCGACCAACATCAGCACCACCATCATATGGACATTCAGATCGTTGGTGCCAAGCGAGGCCAGCGCACCAGCGACAAACAGCAGCGAATCACCCGGCAAAAACGGGGTCACCACCAGGCCGGTTTCGCAAAACAGGATCAGGAACAGGATGGCGTAAACCCAGATGCCGTATTGCGCTACCAGCTCCGCCAGGTGCACATCAATATGCAGGATGAAATCAATAAGGAAGTGTATTAAGTCCATGTCTGGTTATGCCTTTTTAAATTGCGACTAGTCCGCCAGGAACAGCGGGCCCATTGGCGCAGCGGGAAGCTCAAAGCGCGCGGGATAATCCACCGACACCAGATAGAGCCCTTCCGCTTTCGCCGTTGCTGCCGCCAGCGTTCTGTCCTTTACCGCCAGCAACTCTGCTATCCAGCTCTCCGGCTGGTTGTGGGCGCCTACTTCCATCAGGCTGCCGACAATATTCCTGACCATATGATGCACAAAGGCATTGGCTTTGATATCGACCACAATATAAGCGCCGTAACGGCTGACGTTGATATGCATCAGGTTGCGCCACGGCGTGCGCGACTGACACTGCACCGCGCGAAACGAGGTAAAGTCGTTTTCACCAAGCAGACACTGCGCCGCACGGTGCATGCGCTCCGCGTCCAGCGGCTGGTGATAGTGCGTCACACCGTGACCGAGCACCGCCGGGCGCAAACGATGATTGTAGATGACATAGCGGTAACGGCGAGCCGTGGCGCTAAAACGCGCATGAAAATCATCCGGGACATCTTTGACCCAACGTACCGCGATGTCACCAGGCAAATTCGCATTTACACCCAGCGTCCAGGCTGCGTCTTTGCGCAGCGCCGTGGTTTCAAAATGCACCACCTGGCCGGTCGCGTGTACGCCTGCGTCGGTACGCCCGGCGCAGAACACGTTAATGGGCTCGTTGGCCACCTGCGAGAGCGCTTTCTCCAGCTTCTCCTGCACGCTGCGTACTTCCTGCTGACGTTGCCAGCCGTAATACTTGCTGCCGTCATACTCAATGCCAAGCGCGATTTTGTAGACCGGCGCTTTTAGCTCGTCCTGCATCAGTACAGATACTCCTGAACCAATTTTTCAGCGACTTTCACCGCCATCAGCGCACCGCCAAAACGTACGTTATCGGCAACCGACCAGAACTGCACCTGCTCCGGCATACCGTAATCGTTACGCACGCAACCTACGGAAAGGTGCGCCTGGCCGGAGGCATCGCCAACCTGTGTCGGGAACTCCCCCGCTTCAGAGAGCGCGATATCTTCAAAGCGGCTGAACGCATCGCGTGCCTCTTCCGCCGCCAGTGGACGAATCGCTTCAAAGCTCACCATCTGCGCGTGGCCGTAAAATACCGGCGACTGTACGCAATTCGCCGAGATCATCAGTCCTTCGTCCTGCAAAATTTTGCGCATCTGATCGACGAGAACCCGCTCTTCACGCACGCTGCCTTCGCTGTCCGACAGCAGCGGCAGCATGTTGAACGCCAACTGGCGGCCAAAATAGTCGTCTTCATCAATCGGGATACCGTTCAACAGTTTGGCGCTCTGCCCGGCCAGCGCATCCACCGCCTGCTTGCCGTTGCGGGAAACGGACAGCAGACAGGTTACGCTCACGCGAGATAAACCGCCTTCATCAATCAGCGGTTTCAGTGCCGCCAGCAACTGGCTGGTGAGACTATCCGGCACGGCAATAATGTTGCGATTACGATAATCCGCCAGTACGAACGGGTTAACATCCGGCATCACCAGCGGCACATCCGGCTCCAGGGCAAACAGACCGCTGTTGTCGATCACCAGGCAACCAGCGTTGGTCGCCTCTTCAATATAGGTCGCCGAAGCCTGCGCTCCCGCGACGAAAAAGGCCAGTTGCGCCTGCGTCCAGTCAAACCCGGCGGCATCTTCCACACGCACGGTTTTACCGGCAAAACGCAGATTTTCACCGGCACTTTCGCTTCTGGCCAGCGCATACACTTCGCCAACCGGGAACTGGCGCTCCGCTAACGTTTCGAGCAAGGCTTCTCCGACAGCGCCCGTGGCGCCGAGAACGGCAATATTCCAGCCTTCAGACATGGTGATTTACTCCAGGAAAAAAGCGTCCCCGCCGTCATATTCAGCAGGGAGCATTAAGATGACATTAACGTGCCGGGTTATGCGTGGCGTTGAAGCCAAGCTGTTGCAGCAGCGCGGCGGCGCTGGCGTCATCGCACTGCACATACAGCGATGACCATTCACGGCGCTCAAGGTAATTTTTGCGCAGCTTATCAAACTCACCCGGCGTGCCCGCTACTTTTCGCAGCAGCGCATCGTCGCGGCGCACATCATACACCAAATGCACCAGCCTTTTTAGCGTTGACTGATCAAGCGGGCCATGCAGCGTGATGCGACCAAACTCTGGTGCGGGCAGCAGCGTGTCGAGCGCCACTTGCTGGCGCTTGCCGAGAAAATCGCTAAAGGCTTCAAACACTTGCGTAGTGCCGCGCGCTTTCCCTTCAAGGGTGTACCCGGCGATATGCGCCGTCCCGATATCGACAAGGTTAAGCAAGTCGACATTAAGATCTGGCTCCGGTTCCCACACGTCCAGCACCACACTCAACGCCTGCCCGGCCTGCAAATGTTGCAGCAGCGCAGCGTTATCGACTACCGGCCCACGACAGGCATTTATCAGAATAGTGCCAGGCTTCAGGCGCGAAAGCAGCGCATCATCCGCCAGGTGCAGCGTTTTATACGGCCCGTCTTTAAACAGCGGCGTATGGAATGTCAGCACATCGGCTTCTTGCACCAGTTCATCCAGGCTGCGGAAATCCCCGTCGTCGCCACGATCGGCGCGCGGCGGGTCGCACAACAATGTACGAACACCAAACGCTTCCAGCCGCGCCTGTAAGCGACCGCCCACATTACCGACACCCACGATACCGACGGTGCGATCCTGCAACGCAAAGCCGTCGCGCTCCGCCAGCATCAGCAGCGAGGAGAAAACATATTCGACGACCGCAATCGCGTTGCAGCCTGGCGCGGCGGAAAAGGCAATGCCCGCCTGTTGCAAAAACGCCTCATCAACATGGTCGGTGCCTGCCGTCGCCGTGCCGACAAATTTGATCCCCGTGCCCTGTAATAAACCGTCATTCACCTTCGTGACAGAGCGCACCATTAAGGCGTCCGCATCAGCCAGTTCCGCCACGGGAATCGGGCGACCGGGAACCGCTTTTACCTCGCCAAGGCGACTAAAAAGATCGCGGGCGTAAGGCATATTTTCATCAACAAGGATTTTCACGCTTCAGTACCTGTTTGAGAACGGGAGTTGAGCGCGCAAGTGTGCCATAATCTCGCGGCCGGGCATACCCGCAATGCCGCCACCGCCACGCGAGAGTAAGAGGAAACCATGATTCAACCCATTCAGGGTGCCCCCGCGCGCCCTCCCGGGCAAGAGCCAGCTCCAGCCGCTAATAATATCGGCGAACAACCGTTATCCACGATGCAGCGCACCGTGCTCGAGCGTCTGGTTATTCGCCTGATTGCGCTGACCCAACAGCAGAGCGCGGAAGTGTGGGCGGGCGTTAAGCATGATTTAGGGCTGAAGAACGACACGCCGCTGCTTTCCCGCCATTTTCCGGCGGCGGAACAGAACCTCAACCAGCGCGTAGAGACGGCAACGCAGAACCACACAACTCGCCAGTTGGTGTCACAGTTGACGGAGCTGTTAAGCCAGGGGAATAATCGCCAGGCGGTGAGTGATTTTATTCGCCAGCAGTTCGGGCAGACGGCGCTAAGCCAGCTGACACCGCAGCAGTTGAAAACGGTGCTGACGATGCTGCAAAACAACCAAATCACCATTCCGCAACCGCAACAGCGTCCGTCCACCGAGCGCCCATTGTTGCCTGCGGAGCATAACTCGCTCAACCAAGCGGTTATCAAACTGACCGCAGCTACCGGCGAGTCGGGCAAACTTATCTGGCAATCGATGATGGAGCTGTCCGGCGTGAAAAGCGGCGAACTGATCCCGGCAAAACACTTTACGCCGCTGATGACCTGGCTGCAGGCGCGTCAGACATTGAGCACGCATCCCGCACCGACGCTGCATGTCATCCAGACGGTGCTGAAACAACCGCTGGATAACAACGAGATGCGCAGCATTACCGAGTACGCGCAGCAGACATGGCAAGCGACGCCGCAGACGGTGCTAACCACCGCGCAGGTGCAGGATATTCTTAATCATGTGTTCTTGCGCCGCACCGAGCGGGCGTCGGGGATGATTGAGGTACGCGATATCCAGCCGATTTACAGCCCGTTCGTCGCACCGATTGTCGAGACGGTTAAGGCAATTTCTACCCGTCCGGGTTTCTTCTTTATCGCCCTGCTGATCGTCGCGTTCCTGTTCTGGCTACTCAGTTAAAAAAATCCCCTCCGCTGGAGGGGATTCGCTTTTACAGATTGTCACCGTTATGTTTGATCACGTCCTGATACCACCAGAACGATTTCTTGCGGCTGCGCGCCAGCGTGCCGTTGCCGTCATTGTCTTTATCCACGTAGATTAAGCCGTAACGTTTTTTCATTTCGCCGGTGCCCGCCGAGACCAGATCGATACAGCCCCACGGCGTGTAGCCCATTAAATCAACGCCATCCTCTACTACCGCTTTTTTCATTTCACCGATGTGGTTACGCATATAGTCAATGCGGTACTGGTCATTGACCACGCCGTCGCTCTCGGGCTTATCAATCGCGCCAAAGCCGTTTTCCACCACAAACAGCGGCAACTGGTACATGTCGTAGAAGTAGTTCAGGGAGTAACGCAGACCAACCGGGTCGATTTGCCAGCCCCAGTCTGACGCTTTGACATACGGGTTCGGCACCAGGCTCTTGGTTTCGTCGTAATCCAGTTGCGGATTATCTTCTTTCGCTTTGGTGACGAAAGACATGTAGTAACTGAAGCCGATATAGTCGACGCGGCCACGCGTGAGGATCTGCAAATCCTCGTCGGTAATGTCAAGTTTGAAACCACGGCGAGAGAAGTAGTTGAGCAGATGCTGCGGGTAATAACCACGCACATGCACATCGGTAAACCAGTAGCGGCGATGCATTGCCACCACCGACATCATCATGTCGTCGGGCGCGCAGGTTAACGGATAGATCGGGCACATGGCGATCATGCAGCCAATTTTAAAATCCGGGTTAATTTTATGTCCGGCCTCAACCGCCAGCGCGCTCGCCACCAGTTCATAGTGCGCCGCCTGGTACATAATCACTTCGCGATCTTCGCCGGGTTGGTACTTCACGCCGGAGTTGGTAAACGGCGCGAAATCTTCGTGGTAGTTGGCCTGATTATTAATTTCGTTAAACGTCATCCAGTATTTCACCTTGCTGCGATAGCGGGTGAAAACGGCATTAGCGAAGCGGACAAAGAAGTCGATGAGTTTACGGTTGCGCCAGCCGCCATATTCAGTGACGAGGTGATAAGGCATTTCGAAATGGGAAAGGGTAATCACCGGCTCGATGTTGTACTTCAGGCATTCGTCAAACAGATCGTCATAGAATTGCAGCCCGGCTTCGTTTGGCTCCAGCTCGTCGCCTTTCGGGAAAATACGCGTCCAGGCAATGGAGGTGCGAAAACATTTAAAACCCAGCTCGGCAAACAACTTAATGTCGTCTTTGTAGCGATGGTAAAAATCGATGGCATCATGGTTGGGATAATTTTTACCGGGCAGCACGCCGTCGGTAATCTCACGCGGTACGCCGTGCGCGCCTGCGGTCATTACATCGGCAACACTCACGCCTTTACCGCCTTCCTGCCAGCCGCCTTCCAGCTGATGCGCGGCAACAGCGCCCCCCCATAAAAAATCCGCTTTAAACCCAGGCATATCTCTCTCCTTTCGCTCAATGGTGAACAAAGGATAAACAAGCCCGCGAGGACATGACATCATCGCGGGCTTGTTTTGTGAAACCGGTTGCAAAGAGTTTTATTGCTGCGGTTTTCTGCGCTATTTACGTGAGCGGAAAGCGATTAACGTCACGATAATCCCGGTCACCGCAGAGATAGCTCCGGCGAGAAACACCGACGGGTAGCCGAGCGAGGTTGCCAGCAGGCCGGTCAACGGGCCGGTAAAAGCATACGAGATATCCTGAAACGCGGCATAACCGCCAAGCGCAGTACCGCGCACCTGCGGCGGCACGCGTTTTACCACTTCCACGCCGAGCGCCGGGAAAATCAATGAACAACCGCAGCCAGTTAGCGCCGCGCCAAGCAGCGCCGTCCACGCATCGTGTGCCTGCCACAGCAGCAACAGACCGATGGTTTCAACTATCAGCGAGGCTACCGCTACCCGCACGCCGCCAAAACGATCTGGCATCCAGCCAAACAGAATACGCATCAACACAAATGCACCGCCAAAGGCGGTCAGGGTAAAGCCTGCCATTGCCCAGCCGTTGCTGGCGAAATAGAGCGACACAAAGGTACCGATAACCGCAAAGCCGACGCCCTGCAATGCCAGCCCAAGCCCCGGCTGCCAGATAAGCCCAACCACGCTCCACAGCGACGGGCGCTCACCCGCATGTGCCGGGACTTTGCGCACGCTGCCGTTAAACGCCCAGGCGATAAATGGTAACGCGATAGTGGTCGCTGCAAGCGGCGCAAAACCAAACTGGCTGTGGATCAATAACCCCAGCGGCGCACCGGCCGCCAGCGCACCATAAATCGCCATTCCGTTCCACGACATCACTTTGCCGGAACGCGCCGGACCAACCAGCCCCATACCCCAGGTTAGCGTTCCGGTCAGTAACTGGCTTTCACCAAACCCAAGAATTAAACGCCCCACCACCAGCAGCGCGAATTTCGCCAGTGGCTCAACCGGCAGTAACGCGGCCAAAAGCCATGCCACACCGGCTAACGCACAGGCAAACATCCCCTGCAACGCTGAACGTTTGGCACCGAACTGATCCGCCAGCCGCCCGGCGTAGCCGCGCGTTAAGACAGTAGCAAGAAACTGAATTCCGACCGCGATACCGACCATCGTGTTGCCGTAGCCGAGCTCGTGGTGAACAAACAGCGGGATCACCGGTAGCGGTAGCCCAACGGTCATATAAGTAAGAAACACCGCGAAAGCGATGCGAAACAGCGAGACATTCGCTGAAGAAGAACGAACAGATTGTGATTCTGCAGACATGCATTACTCCATAACGCAGAGTAAGGCGGGATTTGGAAGTACCACGCCCCCTCTACCTGAGTTTCAGGATTAAGGCGCGTTGGTTAACGTTAAACGCTTACGCATTATCGCAGGGATAATGTTGCGGGTGGAGTTTGCCTGCCAACGTAGCGGGTTGTCAACGCGTAAAAATCCCCTGAATAAAAGCGGAATTGTTTGCGCCGCCAGGGCGCCTACTAAACCCTTTCAAAAAAACTCGACCAGCTCGGTAAGAGGGAAATTCGCAGGCAATCAAGATAGCGCCAAAAACGGTTGCTGCATTCACAGGAGAGGGTTTAAAGCGGGCAATAAAAAAGGGAGCCTCAGGCTCCCCTTCTCGCGGTAAGACAAACTTATTTCAGTTTGCGCATCACCAGAGTGGCGTTGGTGCCGCCAAAACCGAAGCTGTTAGACATCACGGTATTCAGCGTCGCATCCATCGGTTTAGTGACGATGTTCAGACCTTCAGCCTGCTCATCGAGTTCTTCCACGTTAATGCTCGGGGCGATAAAGCCGTGCTCCAGCATCAGCAGAGAGTAGATCGCTTCCTGCACGCCCGCAGCACCCAGAGAGTGACCGGTCATCGCTTTGGTCGCGGAAATCGCCGGGCTGTTGTTGCCGAACACTTCGCGGATAGCGCCCAGTTCTTTCACATCGCCAACTGGCGTGGAAGTCCCGTGGGAGTTCAGATAGTCAATCGGCGTATCAACGCCGTGCATCGCCATCTTCATGCAGCGCACTGCGCCTTCGCCTGACGGGGCTACCATGTCTGCGCCATCGGAGGTCGCGCCATAGCCAACGATCTCCGCATAAATGTGCGCGCCGCGCGCCAGTGCGTGCTCCAGCTCTTCAACCACCACCATACCGCCGCCACCTGCGATAACGAAACCGTCACGGTTTTTATCGTAAGTACGGGACGCTTTTTCCGGCGTTTCATTGTATTTGGTCGAGAGCGCGCCCATTGCATCGAACTCGCAAGCCATTTCCCAGCACAGCTCTTCGCCGCCGCCGGCAAAAACGATGTCTTGTTTGCCCAGTTGGATCTGCTCAACTGCGTTACCGATACAGTGCGCGGAAGTGGCACACGCGGAGCTGATGGAGTAGTTCACGCCGTGAATTTTAAACGGTGTTGCAAGGCACGCGGAAACCGCAGACGCCATCGCTTTGGTGACCACATATGGGCCAACCGCTTTCAGACCACGCGGGCTGCGCATTGCATCAGCGCCGAAAACCTGAGATTTAGACGAACCGCCAGAACCTGCAATCAGGCCCACGCGCGGGTTATTCTGATAAACCTCGTCTTTCAGGCCAGCATCTTCAATCGCCTGCTGCATGGAGAGATAGGAATAGATAGAGGCATCGTTCATGAAACGAACCACTTTACGGTCAATCAAACCAGTGGTGTCCAGTTTAACGTTACCCCATACGTGGCTGCGCATGCCGGAATCTTTGAATTCCTGAGAGAATGTGATCCCTGAGCGTCCTTCACGCAGGGATGCCAGGACTTCCTGCTGGTTGTTACCAATGCTGGAAACGATGCCCAGGCCAGTAATCACTGCACGTTTCATTCAATACCCCTAAAGTCGCACTAATTAAGTTTCGTGTCGCAAGATAGCGTACACTTGTACGCCGAACAAGTCCGATCAGACAATTTCTGAGGAAATTTGCGCCTTTCTTTGTCCCTCGTTAAGATCGTGACACTGCTTGATGGACGAGTAACTTACGTGAAACAAACCGCTATACAATCCGCCAACCTGGAATTCAACGCTGAGGGTACACCTGTTTCCCGAGATTTTGACGATGTCTACTTCTCTAATGATAACGGGCTGGAAGAGACACGTTATGTTTTTCTCGGCGGCAACCGTCTTGAACACCGTTTTCCTGACCACCCGCGCCCGCTGTTTGTCGTCGCGGAGAGCGGTTTCGGCACCGGTCTGAACTTCCTTACCCTTTGGCAGGCGTTTACGGCCTTTCGCGCAGTTAACCCCGACGCTACCCTGGAAAGGTTACATTTCATCAGTTTTGAAAAATTTCCGCTCACCCAGGGCGATCTGCGCAAAGCGCACGCCCACTGGCCGGAACTGGCGAGCTGGGCAGAACAACTGCAAGCGCAGTGGCCGCTGCCTTTTGCTGGTTGCCACCGACTGTTGCTGGATGGTGGTCGCGTGACGCTCGATTTATGGTTCGGTGATATCAACGACCTGACCGATACGCTGGACGATTCGCTCAACCAGAGCGTGGACGCCTGGTTCCTTGATGGGTTTGCGCCCGCCAAAAACCCGGACATGTGGACAGCAAATCTGTTTCAGGCGATGGCGCGACTTGCAAGGCCTGGCGGTACGCTGGCGACCTTTACCTCAGCGGGTTTCGTCCGGCGCGGTTTGCAAGAAGCGGGTTTTACCATGCACAAAAGCAAAGGTTTTGGCCGCAAACGCGAAATGCTCACCGGGGTGATGGAAAACCCGCGAGCGCCTGCAGTCCGTGCGCCGTGGTTTGCCCGCAGCGGTACAGAGAAACGCGAAGTGGCGTTAATTGGCGGCGGTGTAGCCAGCGCCCTGTTGTCGCTGGCGTTGCTGCGTCGCGGCTGGCAGGTCACGCTGTATTGCGCCGATGAGGCTCCTGCCGAAGGCGCATCCGGTAACCGCCAGGGCGCACTCTATCCTTTGCTCAGCGCCCACGATCCGGCGCTGGCACGCTTCTTCCCGGCAGCCTTTACCTTTGCCCGCCGCGTGTACGACGCGCTTCCTGTCGAGTTTGACCATCAGTGGTGCGGCGTGACCCAACTCGGCTGGGATGAAAAAAGCCAACACAAAATCGATCAGATGCTGACGCTGGATCTGCCGCTGGAACTCGCCTGGCGCGTTGAGGCAAATGAGGCCGATGCGCTCTGCGGCGTGGAAACCGGCTGCGGTGGCATCACTTACCCGGCTGGCGGCTGGCTCTGCCCGGCGCAGCTCACGTCGGCCGCCCTCGCGCTGGCTTGTGAACAGGGTTTACAGGTGCACTATGGTTATGATGTCGAGCAATTAACGTCTGAAGATAATCACTGGCAGTTGCATATCAAAGGCGGCGAATTACGCCAGCATGCCGCCGTGGTGCTGGCCAACGGGCACCGCATACAACATTTTGCGCAAACGGAAAAACTGCCGGTGTATCCGGTGGCAGGCCAGGTCAGCCATATTCCCACCACGCCTGAGCTCAGCCCGTTGCGCCAGGTGCTGTGTTATGACGGCTATCTCACACCGCAAAACCCGCACAGTCAGCAGCACTGTATTGGCGCAAGTTATCATCGCGGTCAACAGGAAACCGCCTACAGCGAAGCCGATCAGCAGCAGAACCGCCAGCGGCTGCTCGACTGCTTCCCGCAGGCATCATGGGCTAAAACGGTGGATGTCAGCGCGGGCGATGCACGCTGCGGCGTACGCTGCGCCACGCGCGATCACCTGCCGATGGTCGGCAACGTGGCGGATTACGACGCAACGCTTAACGCCTATGCGACCCTCGCAGAACACAGCGAAACAGCCGTCAGCGCGCCCGTCTATGACGGACTGTTTATGTTGGGTGCGCTGGGTTCACGCGGGTTGTGCAGCGCGCCGCTGTCGGCAGAAATTCTGGCATCACAAATGAGCAATGAACCGATCCCGCTGGACGGTGAAACACTGGCGGCAATGAATCCGAATCGTTTATGGGTCAGAAAGTTATTGAAGGGTAAAGCGGTGAAATGAGATGAATACTTTCCCTCTCCTGAGCGGAGAGGGAAAAGACGGCTTAGTGCGCTTTCGCCTGCTGATACAGGTTTTCCCACATGCCGAGCACCAGCGCCTGATCGCGCGGCGATAGTTCTCCCGCCTGAATAGCGTTTTGCACACTGGTGGTCACTTTTCCGTACAGGGTTTCCGGCGCATGGTCATCGCCGCTCTCCAGCTCCGCCACCGCCAGCGTCAGGTGGCCGCGCAGATAACCGCCCGCGAACAGCTCATCATCACTGGCGTGGTCCACCATGTTATCTATTAACGCCAGAATGCGTGATTCAAACTCCGCGATCATCTCTCTTCCTCATTTAAAAAAATGGCCTTACAGGTCTTCCGGCCACGGAAACTGTGCTGCCGCTAAGGGCGGCGTCTGGTAATAATCCTGTAGTGCTTTAATAAAACGCGCCGGACGTTCAGGAATGCCCTGCTCCAGATACGCCATCACCTGTGCATGCACACGGCGCTGGAACACGATGCGATCGGGTTCGAAATCGCCTTCCAGATTGTCGCAACTGACGTTAAACGGGAAACCCGCCGCCACGCAGAACAACCAGTCAAACGCCTGCGGTTTGACTTCAACATCTTCAAATTTCCCCTGCGTCGCCGCATCGCGTCCGTCCGGGCAGTACCAGTAACCAAAATCGACCAGCTTGCGCCGTTCAGCTCCCGCAATGCACCAGTGCGAAATTTCATGTAACGCGCTGGCATAAAAGCCGTGGGCAAAAACAATGCGGTTATAAGGTGCATCCGCATCAGCAGGAAGATAGATCGGTTCGTCGTCGCCTTTAATCAGACGGGTATTAAAATCGTCGGCAAAACAGCCGTCAAAAATATCAATGAGTTGTTGATAGTGATGCGTCATACATTCACCCCCAGATACTGGAGGATCTCCTGCCCGTGACTGTCATAGAGAAGTTTTGCGCTCATCACCGCCGAGACAATCACAATCATCGGACGAATGAGCTTTTGCCCTTTGCTGAGCACCAGACGCGAGCCCATGCGCGCGCCGAGAAATTGCCCGGCCAGCATAACAAAGCCGGTGCCCCACACCACTTTGCCGCCAATAATGAATAGCAGCAGCCCGCCAACGTTGGAAGTGGCATTCAGCACTTTGGCATGGGCGGTCGATTTTGCCAGGTTAAAACCCGCAAGCGTGACAAACGCCAGGGCGTAAAACGAGCCTGCGCCCGGGCCAAAGAAACCGTCATAAAAACCGACACAGCCGCCGGAAACCAGCGCGAAAGGCAGACCGTACAAACGGCGCTGACGATCCTCTTCGCCTAGTCCTGGCATCAGCAGGAAATAGAGGCCAATACAGATAATCAGAATCGGCAGGATCTGGCGCAGCACATCGGATTGCACATGCTGCACCAGCAGCGCGCCGGTGGTGGAACCGAGGAAAGTCATCAATATATTGAGCTTCTGATCGGCGAGGTTTACCACTTTGCGGCGAATAAAGTACAGCGATGCCGACAGCGAACCGCCGCAGGCCTGCAATTTGTTGGTCGCCAGCGCCTGCGCCGGTGACATTCCGGCCGCCATCAGCGCCGGAACGGTTAGCAGCCCACCCCCGCCCGCCAGCGCGTCAATAAACCCGGCTAGCAGCGCGACAAAAAAAAGCGTCACCAGCAACAGCGGTGACACCATAAACAGTTGTTGAAAGAGTTCCATCAGAGTGCGTGTTCATCCAGTAAAGCCTGGCAGGACGGCGGCAACGGCGGCGGCGTCTTTTTCTCAGGCGTTGAACTACCCGGCTTCGCCGGTTCAAACCAGCTTTGCAATTCTGCACCGCAACCATCACCAGGCGGCGGCAGCGGTTGATCCTGGCACTCCAGGCTGCCCGCCGGGCAGCGCAGGCGCACATGCATATGCGCACGATGCTGGAACCACGGGCGCACTTTGCGCAGCCAGTCACGATCGCTGCCCGCATCAAGGCAAAGCTGCTGCTTGATTGCCGGATTCACGAAGATACGCGTCACGTCGTTATCCTCTGCCGCCAGCTTGATCATGCTGCTGATTTCCGGCTTCCACAGCGCAGGCACTACCTGTTTGCCATCGCGGGAAACCAGATCCAGCGCCTGCGGTTTGAGCAGTTGCGCCGCGCTCCAGCGCGTTTTCGGAAGCTGCAGGAAGATATCGACATCCAGCCCCGACTGGTGGCTGGCGTGACCGCCGTTAAAGCGTCCACCGGCTGGCATCCCCATATCGCCTACCAGCACCGTACCCAGCCCGAGGTTGTACACCTGTGTGCTGAAGCGCTGAATGAACAGCACCAGATCCGGATGACCAAAATAGCGCCGTTGATCGGTGCGCATCACCTGGTAGTGATCCGATTGCAGCGGCAGCTCATGCGCACCAACAATGCATCCATTGGAAAACGCGCCGATAGATTGCGGGCTACCGGCGACGGGATGGGTCAGTTTTTGCCATGGCGTCGCCGCCATGGCAGTTGCGCTCATCAGCAGGGCAAACAGGGCGATTGCCGTTTTTTTCATGATTACCAGCGTGGAATATCGGTTATCACATCAGCGTTTTGCGCGCGCTGACGCAGGAAATGATCCATCAAGACAATCGCCAGCATCGCTTCAGCGATCGGTACGGCGCGAATGCCAACGCACGGATCGTGACGACCTTTGGTGATCATTTCGACCTCATCGCCAAAGCGATTGATCGTCTTCCCGGGCACGGTAATGCTTGAGGTGGGTTTCAGCGCAATATTGGCAATAATTTGCTGACCGCTGCTGATACCGCCCAATATGCCGCCCGCGTGATTGCTCTGAAAGCCCTGTTTGGTGATTTCATCGCGGTTTTCGCTGCCGCGCAGTTTTATCACCTCAAAGCCATCGCCAATTTCAACGCCTTTCACCGCATTAATGCTCATCAGCGCATGGGCAATATCCGCATCAAGTCGGTCAAACACCGGCTCGCCAAGACCTGCCGGTACGCCATCGGCAACCACGGTCACTTTCGCACCAATAGAATCGCCCTCTTTTTTCAGGCCGCGCATCAGTTCATCCAGCGCATCAATTTTATCGGGGTCCGGGCAGAAAAACGGGTTCTGCTCCACTTGCTCCCACGCTTTGATCTCCAGCGGGATGTCGCCCATCTGCGTCAGGCAACCGCGAATGACAATGCCAAATTTCTGCGCCAGGTATTTTTTAGCAATCGCACCAGCCGCCACACGCATCGCCGTTTCACGAGCAGAAGAACGGCCACCGCCGCGATAATCGCGCACACCATATTTTTGTTCGTAGGTGTAATCCGCATGTCCCGGACGGAATAGATCTTTAATCGCGCCGTAATCCTGCGAACGCTGATCGGTGTTTTCAATCAGCAGACCTATACTGGTGCCGGTAGTCACGCCTTCAAACACGCCAGAGAGGATTTTCACCTGATCCGGCTCGCGGCGCTGGGTGGTGTAGCGCGATGTCCCCGGGCGGCGTCTGTCCAGATCGTGTTGCAGATCCGCTTCGGTCAGCGAAATGCCCGGCGGCACGCCATCGACAATACAGCCGAGCGCCAGGCCGTGCGATTCGCCGAAGGTGGTTACGCGAAAAAGTTGTCCAATTGTGTTTCCTGCCATCACGGCTCCGTTGTCGTTGTCTGTGTTGAGCGTCGTTTTAATCTTTATAGATGCTGAAGTGTTCGCGAGCGGCGATAAGCTGCGCTTTGGTCAGCATAAAGACGCCGTCCCCGCCGTTATCAAACTCCAGCCAGGTAAACGGTACGTCCGGATATTGTTCCATCAGATGTACCATGCTGTTACCCACTTCACAAATCAGGATGCCGTTGTCAGAGAGGTAATCCGGCGCACAGGCGAGGATGCGGCGCGTCAGTTTCAGGCCATCGCTGCCGGAAGCCAGGCCAAGCTCCGGCTCGTGGCGATACTCGGAAGGCAGATCGGCCATATCTTCTTCGTCAACGTACGGCGGGTTGGTCACAATCAGGTCGTACTGCACTTTCGGCAAGTCGCGGAAGACGTCAGAGCGGATTGGCGTCACGTGATGAATAAGCCCGTGCTCTTCGATGTTGTGCTCGGTGACCGCCAGCGCGTCCGTGGAGATATCGACGGCGTCCACTTCCGCTTCGGGAAAGGCATAAGCACAGGCAATCGCGATACAGCCGCTACCGGTACACATATCAAGAATGTGCTTCGGCTGTTCATCGATAAGCCCGGCAAAACGGTTATTAATTAGCTCGCCAATCGGCGAACGCGGCACCAGCACGCGCTCATCAACATAAAATTCGTGGCCGCAAAACCAGGCTTTATTGGTGAGGTAAGCCACCGGAATACGTTCGTTAACGCGGCGGATCACGCGCTCAACAATGCGGTGACGCTCGCTGGAGGTCAGGCGCGCGGTGCGCATATCTTCCGGGATATCCAGCGGAAGGTAGAGCGTTGGCAACACCAGTTGCACCGCTTCGTCCCACGGGTTGTCGGTGCCATGACCGTACCAGATATTGGCGGCGCTAAATCGGCTGACCGACCAGCGCAACATGTCCTGAATGGTGTGCAGCTCGTTCACTGCTTCGTCGACGAAAATTTTATCCATGGTATCCCCCAGGCGCATGCTCGCATTAATTTCGGCGGCTAGTTTGCCATGAAGACGGCGATAAATCAGCATTCTCACGCGCCTGCGCGGGGTAAAAATGCATTTTGCTGCACCGCTGGCGCAATGAGTCGGGTACACTGAAAGAAAGAAAAGATGAGATGCGCAGATGAAAAAGAAACCATCGCTTAGCGAGGAGGAACAGGCGCTGTTCCGGCAACTGATGACCGGTACACGCCAGATTAAGCAGGATACCGTGGTTCATCGCCCGGCGCGAAAAAAAATCACTGAAGTGCCGGAGAAACGGTTGTTGCAGGAGCAGGCCGATAACAGCCACTATTTTTCTGATGAGTTCCAGCCGCTGTTAAACACCGAAGGCCCGGTAAAATATGTGCGCAACGATGTCAGCCATTTTGAGCTGAAAAAGATCCGCCGTGGCGATTATGCTCCGGAACTGTTTCTTGATCTGCACGGTTTAACCCAGCTTCAGGCGAAGCAGGAACTGGGAGCGTTGATTGCCGCCTGCCGTCGAGAACATGTGTTTTGCGCCTGCGTGATGCACGGCCACGGCAAACATATTCTCAAACAGCAAACACCGTTATGGCTGGCGCAGCATCCGCATGTGATGGCGTTTCACCAGGCCCCGAAAGAATATGGCGGCGATGCGGCGATACTGGTGCTTATAGAGGTGGAAGAGTGGCAGCCACCGGAGTTGTCCTGAAGCGGAAACGACAAGAGCCGCATTATGCGGCTCTTTATCTTTCATGGTCCGGCGAATCAGATAGCTTTTGGCATCTTCAGGTTGCAGGGACTCATTTGCCAGTTAAAGACACCTTTACCGTCTCCATCCAGCGTGACGCTGGCGATGGCGGAAGTGGTAAACATCGGCGGCGCTTCACCCGGGCAGAGTTCGGACACCAGGTATCCGACCAACGGCAGGTGAGAAATCACCAGCACGGCGGAAGTACCTTCATTCGCCAGCGCCTGTAAATAGGCGCTGACCAGGCCGATATCGCCACAAGGCGTCAGTTCCGGCAGGACATCCACGTTGTCAGGCAGGTTCATACACTCCCCTACCTTATCCAGCGTCTGTTCAGCACGTAAAAAAGGGCTGACCAGAACACGTTCAATATCCACTTTTTGGCCTTTCAACCATGTTGCCATTTGACGAGTTTCGTCACAGCCACAAGGGGTTAAGGGACGAACCGAGTCACTGGCTGCATCGAGGGCAGCGTCGCCGTGACGCATGATAAAAACTTGCATATTGCACCGCTTTTGTTAACCAGAATCATTAATACTTTCACAGCAAAATCATTTCGCGACAGCGGAAAATATTAATGGCCGGGCATTGTGCCTGATCCATTCGTTGAATGAAACGCTGTTTTTTACCTCAATGGCGCAAGTATAGTCAATCACTGTTTATTAAATAACCGTAAAGCCCATGAGGTATAACAGAATTACTTTTTTAGACACTAACTGAAACGTTCAGTTTCTTTTATCGGCCAGAAAGTTACACCTTGTTCCGCCATGCGTAACAGCGGCTCGCAAGGTGCAAAACGCTCGCCATACTGCGCCTGTAACCGCTGTAGTGTCGCCACCACTTCGCTTACGCCCAGCGCATCCATATAGTGGAATGGCCCCCCCAAAAACGGTGGGAAACCGATACCAAACACGGCGCCAACGTCACCATCGCGCGCACTGCGAATCACCTGTTCATCAAAGCAGCGAGCCGCTTCGTTCAGCATCAACATCACGCACCGTTCTGCTATCTGCTGAGACGGTAACTGTGTGCCATCTGAAACACCGATTAAGCGGTAGATCGATGGGTCTGGCTGCTTTTTGCTTTTACGCCCTTTCGCCGGGTAAAGATAGAAACCGCGCTCATTTTTTCTGCCTTTGCGATCATCATTCAAGATTGCGTTAACCACACTTGCAGGCGCGCTAAAACGTTCCCCGTATGCGGCTTCCAGCACAGGGATAATTTTGGTGCCGGTATCGATCCCCACTTCATCCAGCAACTGGATGGGGCCCACAGGAAAACCGAATTTCACCAGCGCCTGATCGATTGTTTCAATGCGTTGCCCTTCGCTTAACAGACGCATCGCTTCATTAATATAAGGCGCGAGGATGCGGTTAACGTAAAAACCCGCTTTATCGGCCACCACAATGGGTGTTTTGCCCTGTTTTTTTGCCAGTTTCACCGTTGTGGCAATGGTCTGCTCATCGGTGCCTGCATGGGGAATCACCTCCACCAGCGGCATTTTTTCCACCGGGCTAAAAAAATGTAATCCGATGACTTTTTCCGGACGCGTCGCATTCGCAGCAATATCGCCGATCGGTAAAGACGAGGTATTGGACGCGAAAATGGTATGCGCTGCGCAGTTGGCTTCAACTTCACCCACCATTTTCTGCTTCAACGCTAAATCCTCAAACACCGCTTCAATCACCAGATCGCGGTGGGCGAAGCCACGATAATCGAGCGAACCGGAGATCTTCGCCATCTGGCTGTCGCGCTCGGCGGGTTTCAGGTAACGACGGCGCACTTTTTTATCCAGTTGTTGCCAACTGTATTTCAGCGCATGGTTAATGCCCTTCGCATTAATATCTTTAATGCGAACCGGCACCCCCCCTTTGCTGGCCGTGACAAACGCGATACCGCCGCCCATCAACCCACCGCCCAGCACTCCCACACTGTTAAGCGGGCCGGGTTCGACGGCGCTGCCAGGATCTTTTTTGATATCGGTACTGGTAAAGAAGAGATGCCGCAGCGCCTGCGATTGCGGCGTCATCGCCAGTTGGCCAAACGCGCGTGCTTCGGCGTCATAACCGCTGCTGCGCCCCTGGGCAAGACCGGTTTCAATCACCGAGAGAATGCGCGACGCGGCAGGGTAATTCCCCTGGATTTTCTGCTCCGTTTGCTTCGCCACCATGCGGAACAATAAAGTGCGGCCAAGCGGCCCGGCAAGAATGCGTTCGCGCACCGGTAAATGACGGCTGGCAGGACGCCCCTGCGAAACCAGCCCGACGGCGGCGTCCAGCAAAATGGAAGGCGGAACCACATCGTCAACCAGCCCCACTTTTAATGCCTGCCGTGGCCGTAACTGCTTACCGGTGAGGATCATCTCCAGCGCGGTACTCACGCCAATCAGGCGCGGTAAGCGCTGTGTACCGCCAGAGCCGGGAAGCAAGCCCAACTGCACTTCCGGTAATCCCAGCACCGTTTTGGCATCGTTCGTACAAATCCGGCGATGGCACGCCAGCGCCAGTTCCAGCCCACCGCCGAGGCAAGGGCCATTAATCGCAGCAACGACCGGGATCGGCAGCGCATGGATTTCCGCCATTAACTGCTGCCCCTGACGGGCAAGATCTTCGGCCTCTTTCGCCGTCTGACAGCGGGCGATCATATTGATATCCGCGCCCGCAATAAAATTGTCCGGTTTTGCTGAGATAAACACCACGCCGCGCAACGCTTTGTTATCGCGGATCTGTTTGAGGATGGCGCGCACGTCGGTCGCGAACTCCGCTTTCAGCGTGTTCATCTTCTCATTCGGTACATCAATAGCGACTACCGCCACATTGTCGGGACGCACATTAAGGGTAAATGCCGATGTTGTGGTCATTACTCTGCCTCCAGAACCATTGCTGCGCCCAGACCACCTGCGGCACAGGCCGTCACCAGACCAAAACCGCCACCACGACGGCGCAGCTCATGCAGGGTTTGGGTGATCATACGCGCGCCGGTAGCGGCAAACGGATGCCCATAAGCGATAGAGCCGCCAAGCACGTTAAATTTACTGTCATCCACTTCGCCGGTCGCCTGTGAACGCCCCAGCACTTCACGGGCAAAACGTTCGCTGGCCATCAGCTTCAGGTTACTCAGGGTTTGCGCGGCAAAGGCTTCATGCATATCAAGCAGGGTTAAATCCGCCATTGATAACCCGGCTCGCTCCAGCGCCAGCGGCGTTGCCCACGCCGGGCCAAGCAGCATATCTTCACGCACATCAATCGCGGTAAACGCATAACTACGCAGGTATCCCAACGGTACCAGCCCCAGCTCTTTGGCGCGGGATTCGGTCATCAGGATCACCGCCGCAGCGCCATCGGTAAGCGGCGTACTGTTGGCCGCCGTCACCGTACCGTGTTGGCGATCAAACGCCGGACGCAGTTTTGCATAATCCGCCAGGCTCGAATTTGTACGTACGTTGTTATCTTTTTCGACCGGGTCACGAAATGGCGGTGTGTAAGCGGTCATCACCTCTTCTGCCAATTTGCCTTCTGCCCAGGCCTGGGCGGCAAGCTGGTGTGAGCGGTGCGCCAGCGCATCCTGCTGCTCACGGCTGATACCGTAGGTTTTTGCCATCTGTTCCGCGGTGTCGCCCATGCGTAAGCCGGTGGAATATTCCGCCACCGCCGGAGGAACCGGCAGCAGGTCACGCAGACGCAGGCGCGAGAAGAGTTTCAGTTTTTGCCCCATGCTGCGCGCTTTATTGGCATCCACCAGCGCTCGCGCCAGTTTTTTGCTGACGCCAATTGGCAGCACTGAAGATGAGTCTGCGCCACCGGCGATACCTGCACGAATGGTGCCCGCCAGCAGGCTTTCGGTGACATTCGCCACCGCCTGGAAGCTGGTCGCGCAGGCGCGGCTTACGCTGTAAGCATCGGTATGCACACTCATGCCGGTGCCAAGCACAATTTCGCGCGCAATATTCGGCGCTTCGGGCATTTGAACCACCTGGCCAAAAACCAGTTGCTCAATCACTTCGGGGGGAATTTCGCTGCGTGCCAGCATCTCTCCCACCACCATTTTGCCAAGATCGATGGCCGGCACACCGTGAAAGACGGTCGCCTGGCGGGCAAAAGGGGTACGTAACCCACTGACAATGGCAATGCGGTCACCCTGGCGGGTGACAAGCGGTAATGCCTTCATAACACTCCCCTGTTAACAGCGTAATGCATTAAGTGGTCTGACCTGATAACAGTCTTAACCAATTTTTTACATTTAGCCAATGGGAGGGAGAAAAAAATGGGAGCTAAGGCACAGAGATACTTAACAAAACGCTCCCGCTGGATGGGAGCGTTGGCGGGATAATTAACGCAGACCGAGCTGGAAAATCAGCGTTTCGGCTTCGCAAGCGAAGACAAAATCGATATCCAGGCGCACACCGTCGGCCACTTCCGTAAACGTGGAGGTGATTTGGCAAGGATCGGATTCCACGCTGCGGGCTCTGGCGCTCAGCGCAGCCAGGGTTTCGTCAGCATCGGCGCGGTTAGCGAACACGCGGCTGTAAGAGGCGGTGCAGTCGGAGTTGTCCATAATGGTGCCAACATCCATACAGCAGCAAACCGGGGTTTCATCAGCACTGCATTTACTCATGGTAGATTTCCTCTGAATTCGCACCCAAGGTGCCAGATAAACGTTGCACATATTTTACGCCGCGAGGGAATGTGGCTCCAGTCGTTAATTCCGCAAGCGGTGATAAGTGACCGAAATCACACTTAAAAATGATCTAAAACAAAAATCATCTAATCGACTGATTAACACCGGGGGCAATTTTGCTGCGCAGATCCCGTTTCGAAGATCACAATTGAAAAAACTTATATACATACTTGCAACATTTCCTCTGGTCAGACCTATACTCTCGCCACTGGTCTGATTTCTCAGATGTACCTCAGACCCTACACTTCGCGCTCCTGTTACCCCGCGTAACAAAGTTTGTATAAAAATAAATCGATTTCGAATGAGGTTATGGTCATGAGCCAGAAAACCCGATTTACCAAGTCTGCGTTGGCAGTCGCAGTGGCAATCGTTTCTACCCAGGCCTGGTCCGCAGGCTTTCAACTCAACGAGTTTTCATCCTCTGGCCTTGGCCGAGCTTATTCCGGTGAAGGTGCCATCGCTGATGACGCAGGCAACGTCAGCCGTAACCCGGCGCTGATCACCATGTTCGATCGCCCGACCTTCTCTGGTGGCGCGGTGTTTGTCGATCCGGATGTTAACGTGACGGGCCGCTCTGCGATTGGTAACAATGCCAGCCAGGACAACATCGCCCCGACCGCGTGGATACCGAACCTGCACTTCGTGGCACCGATTAACGATCAATTTGGCTGGGGTGCGTCTGTAACCTCTAACTACGGGCTGGCCACCGAGTTCAACAACAACTATGCAGCCGGTTCAATGGGCGGTAAAACCGACCTCGAAACGCTGAACCTCAACCTGAGCGGCGCGTACCGTCTGGATAGCCACTGGAGTTTCGGCCTCGGTTTCGACGCCGTTTATGCCAAAGCGAAAGTTGAGCGCTACGCGGGTGACCTGCCACAAATCATCGGCGCAGGTCTGCCTGGGCTGGTGCAGTCGGGCCGTCTGTCAGCACAGGATGCACAGCAACTCGCCGCGCAGGCTGGCCGTATTAGCCGCGATACGCAAATCGCCCATCTGAAAGGTGATGAGTGGGGCTTTGGCTGGAACGCCGGTATTCTCTACGAGCTGGATAAAAACAACCGTTACGCATTAACCTATCGCTCTGAAGTAAAAGTCGACTTCGACGGCGATTACAAGAGCAGCCTGCCCGCGACGCTGAACCCGATCAATGCGGCACTGGGTCTGGGCTTGCCATATGGCACCGGCGGTTCCACCACCAACGGTTCGCTTTCATTGCATCTGCCGGAAATGTGGGAAGTGTCGGGTTATAACCGCGTTGATCCGCAGTGGGCCGTTCACTATAGCCTGACTTACACCAGTTGGAGCCAGTTCCAGGAGCTGAAAGCGACCGGCAACAACGGCCAGACACTGTTCTATAAAGATGAGAGCTTTAAAGACGCCTACCGTATCGCGCTGGGTACTACCTATTATATGGATGATAACTGGACCTTCCGTGCCGGTATCGCCTTCGATGATAGCCCGGTTCCGGCAGACAAACGCTCCATCTCCATCCCGGATCAGGACCGTCTGTGGCTGAGTACCGGTGCGACCTACGCATTTAATAAAGATGCGTCCGTCGACGTCGGCGTTTCTTATATGCACGGTCAGAAAGTGAAATTCACCGAAGGCCCGTACACCTTCAGCTCTGAAGGTCGTGCATGGCTGTACGGCGCGAACTTCAACTACGCATTCTGATAAACCATCAGACATAAAAAAAGGTGAGCGCCGTGCTCACCTTTTTTATTTGCTGTGCTTATTGCGAGTCGATGTCTTTCAAATCACCCTCGATCGCCTGCGCGTTCGGGTTTTCCTGCGGTTTCAGCTTACCACCGTTGGCGATAAAGTCGTGGCGCTGGAAGTAGGCTTCACGCACCAGAATATACGGATCGGAAGACTGGCGCAGCAGACCGTCTGAATCCAGCAGTTGCGCGCGCGATTCGATACCTTCCACCGTCCATTTGCCCACCGACAGCGGCCATGTAAGCCACGACAGCACCGGATAGAGCGTATCGGCCATATCACCACCGTCTTCACGCAGCGTGAAACTGCCATAGAACGGCAGTTGCATATACGGGCCGTAACCCATGCCGTAATGCCCCAGCGTGCTACCAAAGCGGTGCGGTTCAACGCGTTGCAATTTCGGGTTCGCCGCACCAGCGACATCCATCAAACCGCCCATCCCCAGCAGGGTGTTCAGGAAGAAGCGCGTAAAGTGAACCATCCCCTGATACGGATCGCCTTGTAAGAAGAAGTTCACCATTACCGCCGGTTCTTCAAGGTTGCTGGTGAAATTGCTCAAGCCATTACGCGCTGGCTGCGGCACGTAATCACGCCAGACAACGGCAACTGGCCTGACAACATACGGATCCAGCACATTGAAGTTGAAGCTGTACATGGTGCGGTTGAACCCTTCCAGCGGGTCTGAACGTCCCTGCGAATCTTTACCGGAACTGGCACAACCGACCAGCACAGTGGTAGCCAGCGCAAGCGCCGACAGGCGGAATTTCATAGGTGTCTCCCTGAAGAAAATGGTCATCGCTGAATGCCATTTTGAATAACGCAAACGCGGAAATCCGTTTTGCGCAGACAATGCGCAACGCATTGTATCAGCACATATTCTGATGTCCATGCGGCGAACAAAACTCACTCAGACTAACCGAACTCACCTTTACGGCTCGTTAACAATTCTATACAAACTTCCTCAATATCGTATTGCCATTATTGCTTTTCGCGCAATTTAGGACGATGCCGTCACGGAATAAGCGTGAAAACCGCTACGCTTAAATTTTGCCGCCATTACCAAGCGAGGCCATCGTGGACAATATTAAAGAAGAGAAACTCGACAAACACAGCGATGACATACAAGTGGAGAGCGACGAGAAGAAAAGTGGGAAGAAAATAGAACTTGATGAAGAGCGCCTGCCCTCACGTGCGATGGCAATTCATGAACATATTCGCCAGGACGGCGAAAAAGAGCTGGAACGCGACGCGATGGCGCTGTTCTGGTCAGCGATTGCGGCGGGCTTATCGATGAGCGCGTCGCTGCTGGCAAAGGGGATTTTCCACGTACAGCTCGACGGCGTTCCCGGCGGTTTTCTGCTGGAGAACCTCGGTTACACCTTTGGCTTTATTATTGTCATCATGGCGCGCCAGCAGCTGTTTACCGAAAACACCGTCACGGCCGTATTGCCAGTAATGCAGAAACCCAGTTGGGTTAACTTTGGCCTGATGACGCGCTTATGGAGCGTGGTGTTACTGGGGAATCTGGTGGGTACAGCTATTGCTGCCTGGGCGTTCGAGTATATGCCCATATTCGATGAAGCCACGCGCGACGCTTTTGTCAAAATTGGCATGGAGGTGATGAAGAACACGCCGCTGGAGATGTTCTCTAACGCCATTATCTCTGGCTGGATCATCGCTACTATGGTGTGGATGTTCCCATCGGCTGGCGCAGCGAAAATTGTGGTGATCATTTTAATGACCTGGCTTATCGCACTGGCGGACACCACGCATATCGTGGTCGGCGCGGTGGAGATTTTCTATCTGGTGTTTAACGGTACGCTGCCCTGGAGCGAATTTATCTGGCCTTTCGCCCTGCCGACACTGGCCGGGAATATTTGCGGCGGCACCTTTATTTTTGCCCTGCTCAGTCACGCGCAGATCCGTAACGATATGATCAATGCGCGTAAAGCCGAAGCAAAAGCCCGCGCCGACGAGCAAAAACAGAAACGTGACGGCACAGAAAAAGAGGCATAAACGGCGACAGTTTAATCACTTGGCGGCCTGTGAGCTTAACGCGAGACGTAAATAACGTTATACTCCCGCCGCTTTGTCCCCTTAGTTAAATGGATATAACGAGCCCCTCCTAAGGGCTAGTTGCAGGTTCGATTCCTGCAGGGGACAATATCCCGCTTCCTGCGAACATCGGTCAACGTCGTTATTTTCTTACAAATTCAGTAAGTTAAATAACTTTCTCCGTCTACCCATCGCCATTGTTTCTTATCCACAACCTGCTGGTTAGTATTACGCCATCAGTTGCTGCATGACCTTAATAAACGCGGAGGTCACCTGCTCTTCCTGCGCGTGACGCCCCTCTTCAATCACCCAGCGCCCTCCTGTCATCACTCTTTTTATCGGGTTTGTCGAACAGGCGAAAATCCAGCGGTTCAGACGGTCACGATCGCCTGCGGCAGCCAGGAAGGGATCGCGGCTGTCGAGCAACAGCATATCCGCACGATCGCCTGGCGCCAGTTGACCAATCGCCTGCCCCAGCGCACGGCGTCCACCCTGCAATGCCCCCTGATACAGCACATTTCCTACATAGGGTTCATCCGGCAAAGACAGTAAGTTGCGCCGCCGTTTGTGTAATCGTTGCCCGTACTCAAACCAGCGCAAATCCTCGCTGACACTGACGCTGATATGGCTGTCGGAGCCAATTCCCCAACGCCCCTGCTGCGCAAGATAGTCCGGCCCCGGAAAAATACCATCGCCAAGATTGGCTTCAGTCGTCAGGCAAAGACCCGCCACTGCGCCGGAAGCGGCAATCTGGTGGGTTTCCTGCGACGTAATGTGCGTGGCATGGATCAGACACCACTGCTCATCCACCGGCATATGCTGATAAAGCCACTCTACCGGACGCAATCCAGACCAGGCCACGCAGTCATCAACCTCTTTTTGCTGCTCGGCAATATGAATATGTACCGGCTGCTTTTGCGGACAGGCCTTAAGCACGTTCTGCATCTGTTCCGGCGTAACGGCTCGCAGCGAGTGGAAGCACAGCCCGGTACGCTGCATCGGCTCAGCAGCAAGCTGGGAAGTCAGTGTATTATGCAGTGCCAGATAACTTTCCGTATCGTGAATAAAGCGGCTCTGCCCGGCGGTCGCTGGCTGCCCGCCAAAACCAGAGAAACTATATAGCACCGGCAGTAATGTCAGGCCAATACCCGCCGTTTTCGCCGCCTGCGAAATACGCAACGCCAGTTCGGCTGGCTGTGCGTAAGGTTTTCCGCCACGATCGTGGTGCAAATAGTGAAATTCGGCAACGGAGGTATAACCCGCCTTCAGCATTTCGATGTACAGATAACTGGCAATGATTTCCAGCTGTTCGGGGGTGATTTTATCCACCAGCCGGTACATCAAATCGCGCCATGTCCAGAAGCTGTCTGCCGGATCGCCCACCACTTCGGTTAGCCCGGCCATTGCACGCTGAAAAGCGTGCGAATGCAGGTTTGGCATGCCCGGCACCAAAAAACCTTCCAGACGAATCGTCGTGTCGTCTGGCTGACTACCGCTTTCGAGCGCGGTGATGATGCCCTGCGGGGAAACCGTAATGCGAACATTCTCCGCCCAGCCCTGCGGCAACAATGCTTTTGCCGCGAAATATACCGTCATATATCCCCTCACCGCCTGGCGTTATTTGATATGTATATACATGCTTATATATATACATCCAAAAGTGCGTAGAGTAAACTTCAACGGTCATCCGGCCGAGGAAAGGGTTAATGGAGCAAAGCGATATTTTTAAAGCAGCCGCAGGCGAGACACGTCTCGATCAGCCCGCCCCTTTCTATGAAAGGGTGAAGAGCATGATTAAAACCAACATTCACAGCGGCGCCTGGCCGGTGAACTACCGTGTGCCGTCCGAAAGCGAACTGGTCAGCCAGTTTGGCTACAGCCGGATGACCATTAACCGCGCACTGCGTGAACTGACCGCCGAAGGGCTGCTGGTGCGTATGCAGGGCGTTGGCACCTTTGTCGCCGAAGTCCGCGGGCAGTCTGCATTGCTGGAAATCAACAACATTGCCGATGAGATTGCCAGCCGCGGCCATCGCCATCATGCCAGAGTGCTGGAGCTGACCCAGCAGCATGCAGATGCGCAGCAAGCGCTGGCTTTTAATCTGCCGAAAGGCAGTCGCCTGTTCCATTCGTTGATTTGCCATTATGAAGATGGCGTTCCGGTGATGCTGGAAGACAGGCTGGTGAATGCACTGATTGTGCCAGACTATTTGCAACAGGATTTCACCCGTATCACCCCGAATGCCTATCTCTCGTCCATCGCACCGATTGTCGAAGGCGAGCATATTATCGAGGCGGTGAACGTGCCCCGCAGCGAGTGCGTTTACCTGGAAATAGATGAGCACACCCCCTGCCTGCAAGTGAACCGCCGCACCTGGACCGGTCGTCAGGACAAGAAAATCGTCACCAGCGTGCGCCTGGTCTATCCGGGTTCGCGTTACCGCCTGGAAGGAAGCATGCGCAAATGAGGCTGCTGCCTTATAGCGGCTACGCCGAGATGCGCTGGAAAAATGGCCAGGGCGTCACCCGCGAAGTGTGTCGTTTTCCCGCCAGCGAGCAGTATGACTGGCGCATATCGGTTGCGACGATCCGCGAAGACGGGGCGTTTTCATGTTTCTCCGGTTACCTGCGAAGCATCAGCGTGCTGGAAGGCGAAGGCATGTTCCTGACAATTGATGACCAGCGTAGCGCGTTAATTCCACCGTTTCAGGCGACGGATTTTAACGGCGACAGCCAGGTATTCTGCGAGGTTGTCGGCGGGCCGTTGCTCGATTTCAACGTGATTTACCGCCGTGAAACCACCCAGGCAACGGTATGCTGGGAGCGCGATGGCACATGGCAACATCAGCAGGGAACAATGCTGCTGTTCAATGCCGGAAATCGTCTTGACGTCATCGTCGGAGGCGAATGCCATACCCTGCATCATTACGACAGCCTGCTAATCGATAACCCGGCGATGGTTACCGTCAACGCAGGCAGCGACACGCTTTTCGCCTGCGTGACGCTAACATCCGTTAACACCGGCTAAACTGCGGCGTCGACCTTCTGAAACGCCGCCAGCCCTCGTCATCATCGGCAATTAACCGCTCATAAACCCCATCCGCGCGCAGCGGCATTTCGTCGCGGGCCAGTACAGCTTTTATGAACATTACGGATGCCAGCGGCGCGGCTTTGTTGATTTGGCACGCGCAGCTTAACGCCTGCGCTTGCTGTTTATCAGACTGAACCAGCACTGCCAGGCGCACCTCTTTGCCATTGATACGTCTTGAGCAAAGCAGCATTGCCCGCCATTTCCCTCGCGTACGCCACAGCCGCTGCGTGTGCCAGATAATCGCGAAGCGTGCCACGTGCCCACCTATACGCGCGACACATCCAGTCTCCATTTTCCCTTAAGCAGACGATTAGTTTCACTCATCAGCCCCCTCCTTTATCAGTAAAGTAAGCTGGCGGCTCAGCTCCCCATCAGCAATCAGATCCCGGACGGCATGCATATCCGTGTACAGCGGCGTATCGGTTTCACGAAACGCGACCTGCTGGCGTACCTGAGACAGCGTCAGTTCCGTACCTACCGAAGCACGCAGCGGGCGGTGAAATTCAATCGCCTGACAAGCGCACAGCAGTTCAATCGCCACAATATCCACCGCATTTGCCACCGCCTGCATCGCTTTTCGCGCCGAGGAGACGCCCATGCTGATATGGTCTTCCTGCCCGGCACAGGTGGAAACCGTATGTACGCTGGCGGGTGCCGCCAGGCTGCGATTATCCCCGGCGAGCGCGGCGGCGACATACGGCGGGATCATCATCCCGGAATTGGCTCCGCTTTTACCGACCAGAAACGCCGGTAAGCCGCTAAGATGCACGTTAGTAATACGGTCAGAACGCGCCTGCGACGCGGTGCTCAGTTGCGCAATAGCCACCGCCAGCGCATCGAGTGCCAGCGCCAGCGGCGCACCGTGACCGTTGCCGCCAGGCAAAATCACCAGCGCATCGTCTTCAATCAAAAACACCGGGTTGTCGGTCACCGAATTGAGTTCGGTGGTAACGATATGACGGCAATGCGCCAGTTGATCGCGCACCGCGCCATGGATTTGCGGGATGCAGCGTAAGCTGAGCGCGTCCTGCACCCGGTAGTCGCGGTAATGCTGGAGGATCTCGCTGCCGCGCAGTAAACGGCGCAAAATGCGCGCTGTTTCTTGTTGCCCGTCATGCGGACGCAGGGCGTGCAGACGCGCGTCATAGCCGCGGGTATTGCCTTTCAGCGCTTCGAGACACATGCCGCCTGCCATATCCGCGACCGGCAGCAACTGCTCGAAATCCTGCACTGCCAGACAAGCCAGTGCGGTAATTTCATAC
The DNA here is from genome assembly GCF_000300455.3 of Kosakonia sacchari SP1. Classification (NCBI taxonomy): domain Bacteria; kingdom Pseudomonadati; phylum Pseudomonadota; class Gammaproteobacteria; order Enterobacterales; family Enterobacteriaceae; genus Kosakonia; species Kosakonia sacchari. The sequence goes on along the minus strand of NZ_CP007215.2, from coordinate 1,475,618 downwards.
GTGCCGCTGATCAGCGCGTGTCCTTCGCGCGGGCCGGGAATACGTGGCGCAATGCCTGCTTTCGCCAGCGCGTCGGCGGAAGGCAACAGCTCGCCCTGATACCAGCACTGCCCTTCGCCAAACAACGATAAGCCGATATGTGCAGTAGCAATCAGATACCCCACGGAACCGCTGGCAGGCGACCATGGCGTCACCTGCCGGTTCAGCATCAGACACATACGCTGCGCCAGTTCAGAGCTGACGCCGCTGTAGCCCTGCAACAGCGATTTCAGCATCACCGCCATCATCGCCCGCACTTCCCGCACCGACAAATCCGGTCCCATCCCGCAGGCGTGACTGCGCAGCATATTGAGTTGCACGCTGGCAATTTGATCCGCAGAGAGACGCTCGGTCACCAGGTCTCCCACGCCGGTTGTCAGACCATAAATCACCTTCCCGTCAGCAATCGCCTTACGAATGTACCCGCTGACCTTATCCATTTGCGCCAGCGCATCATCAGCCAGAACAACCTGAGCGCCATCGGCAATGCGCACCAGCTCATCAATGGTCGTGGCATCCGTGCCTAAGGTGACCGCATCCATATGCGGCATGGAAGAACGGATTGTTGTCGTCATCTCGCAGCCGTTCCTTACTTGCTCAGTTGGTGTTTAACCAGCCACTGGTGCGCCACATCATCAATGCTGGCGAACTCAGCAAGCTGCTCGTTCATGGCGATCAGATCTTCGGTGGTGAGCTGCGCGGAGATTTTGTTCAGCGTGCTTTCAATGGTCGGGTTCAGTGTGCTGCTGGCGATAATGGGCACAATGTTCTGCGCGGCAAACAGGTGTTTCGGATCTTCCAGCGCAACCAGGTGATCTTTTTTGATTTCCGGTGTAGTGGAGGTCAGGTCAGCTACTTGAATCTGGTTATTTTTCAGCGCTGTCAGCGTCAGCGGGCCAGCAACATCCAGCACTTTGAAGGTTTTGAAATTCAGACCGTAAACTTCACGCAGGCCGGGAACGCCTTCATGACGAGTTTTCCACTCCGCCGGGCCGCCAAGCACTAACTGCCCGGCGACAGGTTTCAGATCGTCGATGGTTTTCAGTTTGTATTTGTCGGCGGTTTTCTTCGTTACCGCCAGTACATCGCTGTTTTGCGCCGTGGACGTGTTCAGCATTTTCACTTTTTCCGGCAGCTTAGCGGCCAGCGCTTTCGCCACATCTTCCGAACTGTGCGCGTCGTTTTTCGCATCCAGATAGCTTAACAGCGCGCCGCTGTACTCAGGGATCACGGTGATGGAACCATCGAGCAGCGCCGGGATATAGACTTCACGGCTACCAATGTTGAGTTTTTTCTCGACTGGAATGTTTTGCGCTTCCAGCGCCCCGGCGTAAATGGTCGCCAGCAACTGGTTTTCCGGAAAATCCGCCGAACCAATAATCACTTTCTGGCCGGCATCCGCAGCCCAGACAGAAGAAGCGACAGACAGCAGCGCGGCACTGAACAACGTTAAATAGCGTTTCTTAATCATCTTATTAACCTTCTGTAATTAAAGGACTCAACATCACTGGTTTTTGGTTTTCCGGGTGATGCCCGGTGAAACCACGACTTTCCCTGAAAGCGAAAAAAAGAGATCAATGATCAATGCCAGCAGCGCGACGAGGAGGGCCCCGGCAGTCATCTGTGCAAAGTCGTTGGCAGCACGCCCGTCGATAATCAATCGCCCCAGGCCGCCGAGTGAAACATATGCCGCAATGGTCGCTGTGGAGACAATTTGCAGCGCGGCACTGCGGATCCCGGAGAGGATCAGCGGCATTGCGCAGGGCAACTCAACCTGCAACAGCACCTGAAGCGGTGTCAGACCAATCCCTTTTGCCGCGTCATGCACGCTGGGATCGACAGAACGGATACCCGCATGTACACCCAGCGCCACGGGCGGCAGCGCCAGCACTACCAGCACGATGATGCAGGGAAAAACAAAGGCCAAATCTGATTCGAAATAACCCGCCAGCAGGATCACCAGCAAAATAATCAGACCAAAAGAGGGCAACGAACGCAGGGCATTGGTGGTGCCAATCAGCAGCGCTTCCCCTTTCCCTGTATGCCCGGTGTAGCAGCCGACCGGAAACGCAATGGCGACGGCAATCGCCAGCGCCGCCGCGCTGTAACCGATATGCTGCAACAGCAGCGGCACAATGCCGTCGTCTCCGAACCAGTGGCTGGGATCGAAAAACCATTCATTCATCAGTTATCCCCTTTGCGGTTGCCAGCGGCTTAAAGAGCGGGTTATCGCCACCACCAGGCAATCGAGAATGAAGGCCAGCGCGATGCACAGCACAATCCCGGCGATAATCGGGGTGAGGAACTGAAGCTGAAACCCCTGGGTAAACAGCGAACCTAACTGCGGCGCGCCAATCAGCGCGGCAACTGACACGATGCTGACATTCGAAACCACAGCTACACGCAGCCCGGAGCCGATCACCGGTACGGCAAGCGGCAGGTCGATCTGCAAAAATTGCTGTAGCGGCTTGTACCCCAGCGCAAAAGCAGACTGCCGGGTATCTTCGGCGACGGAATCCAGACCGTCGCACACGGTTCTGACCAGCAGCGCAAAGCTGTAGATAGTCAGCGCCACAACCACGTTAATTGGGTCGAGAATTTGCGTATTCAGCAGCGGCGGCAACAGGACGAACAGCGCCAGCGACGGAATGGTGTACAGCAGGCCGAACAGGTTCAGGATGATACTTTTCACTTTTGGCAGGTTGTTCACCGCCCAACCCACCGGGATCGCCAGCAGCAGGCCAATCAGGATCGGCATAATCGACAAATAGCAGTGCCAGAGCAGCAAGCTGAGGATCCTGTCGCTTTGCCCCCACAGCCAGTCAAATCTCATAGCGCCTCCTGCGTCAGCGACTTGCAGGCATCCAGCACATTGTCCAGCGCCAGCGATCCCAGCGGGGCAAGCTGTTCATCGACCACCACGGCACGATGGCAGGGAGAACTGAGCGCCGAATCCAGCAACTGGCGCAGCGTGCCGCCCTGCGGAGAAAACGTCGCGCCAAGGTTCACGTTTTCCGGCGCTATCACCGTTACCTGCTGATGCGTGTCAAACCAGCCGCAGGCTCTGCCCTGCTGCGTCACCAGCAACCAACGCTGTGTGCTGATATTGCGTGCCTGCGCAAGAGTCGCGCCCATTTCAATGATCGGTTCCGCCTGTAACGCCGTCAGCGGTGCGGAAGTGTGGAAACTGAGTTTGCGATAACCGCGGTCGCGGCCAATGAAGTCAGCAACAAATTCGCTCTGCGGCGCATTCAGCAGTTCGCCCGGCGTCGCCAGTTGCGCCAGCTTGCCACCAGGTTTCAGCACCGCAACGCAATCACCCAGTTTCATTGCTTCATCAATATCGTGCGTGACCATAATGATGGTCTTGCTGACCTCTTTCTGAATGCGCAGAAACTCTTCCTGCAACTGTTCACGCACCACGGGGTCAACGGCGCTGAAGGGTTCGTCCATCAGCATAAATTCCGGGTCGGCAGCCAGCGCACGCGCCACGCCGACGCGCTGCTGTTGTCCGCCGGAGAGTTGCCACGGATAGCGTTTCGCCAGTTGCGGCGCCAGGCCGACCACTTCCAGTAATTCTGCCGCTCTGGCCCTGGCTTTGCTTTTCGCCGCACCATTAAGGATGGCGGTAGTGGCAATGTTATCGATGATAGTTTTATGCGGGAACAATCCGGCATTCTGGATCACGTAACCAATACGGCGGCGCAGCTGCACAACATCCATCTGAGCGGTGGATTCACCATTGAGCAAAATCGTCCCGGAAGAGGGCTCCACCAGCCGGTTGATCATGCGTAATGAGGTGGTTTTCCCACAACCCGACGGCCCCACCAGCACAGTAATTTTGCCTCCTGGCGCGACAAGGTTCAGGCCATCGACCACGACGGTACCGTCGTGATAATGCTTGGTCACATTGTTGAAAGTAATCATCGTTACGCCTTATGGTCATCGTTTGCCATTCTGTTGTGACGGCAATACAAAAATACTCTTTGTATATCCTTGTATGTACAACTAGCAAGCCATGTGCCATAACGTAATCGCAACATTCGTGATTTAAATAAAAAACCGTTAAAACAAACATATATAAAATTTTCATTAATAAAACCAGCGTAACAGAGCGGATTAGCCCTGCTTACTTTCCCAGTCTGCTCGCTTTAAAACAGCGCAGACACGCACTAAAAACGCGCATTTCAGCACCATCTGGCACAATAACAGTGCAGAAGAGTGCATCAAAACCCTTTCCTTCAGTACCAGGAAAAAACACATCAATAACAACACATTGTTTTGTATGTGAAATAAATAATTCGATTAAAGTGGCACCATATGTGCTTATCATGTATATACAAGACGTGTACAACAGCATCGCAACGTCAGAAAGCATTTATTCCGCTATCAAACAGAGAAGGTAAACCGCATGAGTAGTGAATTATCCCGTTATCGTGATGTTGAGATCAGAGCGCCACGCGGCACGACATTGAATGCGAAAAGCTGGCTGACCGAAGCGCCGCTGCGCATGCTGATGAACAACCTTGATCCCGACGTCGCGGAAAACCCGAAAGAGCTGGTGGTTTATGGAGGAATTGGACGGGCAGCGCGTAATTGGGAGTGCTTTGACAAAATGGTTGAAGCGCTAAAGCAGCTCAACGATGACGAAACGCTGCTGGTGCAGTCCGGTAAACCGGTCGGCGTGTTTAAAACCCACAGTAACGCACCGCGCGTACTGATCGCCAACTCCAACCTGGTTCCCCACTGGGCTAACTGGGAGCACTTTAACGAGCTGGACGCTAAAGGGCTGGCGATGTACGGCCAGATGACCGCCGGCTCCTGGATCTATATCGGCAGCCAGGGGATCGTTCAGGGTACGTATGAAACCTTTGTCGAAGCGGGTCGCCAGCACTATAACGGTTCACTGGTCGGCCGCTGGGTGCTGACCGCAGGTCTGGGCGGCATGGGCGGTGCGCAGCCGCTGGCCGCCACGCTGGCGGGCGCCTGCTCGCTGAACATTGAGTGCCAGCAATCGCGCATCGATTTCCGCCTGCGTACCGGGTATGTGGATGAGCAGGCAACGGATCTGGACGATGCGCTGGCGCGTATTGAACGCTATACCCGCGAAGGCAAAGCCATCTCGGTGGCGCTGCACGGCAATGCGGCAGAAGTCTTACCGGAACTGGTTAAACGCGGTGTTCGCCCCGATCTTGTGACCGATCAAACCAGCGCCCACGATCCGCTGAACGGCTATTTGCCGATTGGCTGGCAGTGGGAAGCGTATCGCGAACGTGCGAAGAGTGAACCGGCCGTGGTGACTCAGGCGGCGAAAGCCTCCATGGCCGAGCACGTTAAAGCAATGCTCGCCTTCCAACAGCAGGGCATTCCGACCTTCGACTATGGCAACAATATTCGCCAGATGGCGAAAGAGATGGGCGTCAGTAACGCCTTCGATTTCCCGGGTTTTGTGCCCGCCTATATTCGCCCGCTGTTCTGTCGCGGTATCGGGCCATTCCGCTGGGCCGCGCTCTCCGGTGATGCGGAAGATATCTATCGCACCGATGAAAAGGTAAAAGAGCTGATCGCGGATGATGCGCATCTGCACCGCTGGCTGGATATGGCGAAAGAGCGCATCAGTTTCCAGGGCTTACCTGCGCGAATCTGCTGGGTTGGTCTTGGGCAGCGCGCACGCCTGGGGCTGGCGTTTAACGAAATGGTGCGTCGCGGCGAAGTCTCCGCACCGATTGTCATTGGCCGCGATCACCTGGACTCCGGCTCCGTTGCCAGCCCGAACCGCGAAACCGAAGCGATGAAAGATGGCTCCGATGCAGTTTCCGACTGGCCTTTGCTGAATGCGTTGCTCAATACCGCCAGCGGCGCAACCTGGGTTTCTCTGCACCACGGCGGAGGCGTCGGCATGGGCTTCTCGCAGCATTCGGGGATGGTTATCGTCTGTGATGGTACGGATGAAGCGGCAGAGCGTATTGCCCGCGTACTGCATAACGATCCGGCGACGGGCGTGATGCGCCATGCCGATGCAGGCTATGATTCAGCTATCGCCTGTGCCAAAGAGCACGGCCTCAACTTACCGATGATTGCAAAGTAAAACTGGCGGCGCGGTGATTGCTGCGCCGACCATGACGGGAGAATGCGGATGCGCATTTTATGGCGTCACTGTCAGATTGCCACTATGGAAGCGGGCAAATACAACCTGATCCCTCACGGTGCGCTGATCACCGACGGGCCGCAGATTTCATGGCTGGGCGAAGAAGGAACGCAGCCGGACGATATGGTCGATCGTGAAGTAGACCTTCATGGACGGCTGGTTACACCCGGGTTGATCGATTGCCATAGCCATAGTGTGTTTGGCGGCGATCGCAGCAAGGAGTTTGAGATGCGGCTCAATGGCGCGAGCTATGCGGAAATCGCCGCCGCAGGCGGCGGCATTATCAGTACCGTCAATGCCACCCGCAACGCCAGCCAGCAACAACTGCTGGAAAGCGCCCGCAAGCGCATTGACGCGCTGCGTAAAGACGGCGTTACCGCGCTTGAGATCAAATCCGGTTATGGCCTCAGCTTTGCCGATGAAAGCAAAATGTTGCAGGTGATCCGCGCGCTTGGCGCAGAAATGCCGCTCACTCTCTTCAGCACCAGCCTGGCAGCGCATGCTTTGCCTGGCGAATATCAGGGGCGCGCTGACGACTACATCGACGAGATTTGCCAGCACTGGCTACCCGCCTGGCACGCACAAGGGCTGGTCGATGCGGTCGATGCTTTTTGTGAACATCTGGCCTTTTCACCGCCGCAAGTGGAGCGGGTTTTCCGCAAAGCGCAGCAGCTTGGCTTACCGGTAAAACTGCATGCCGAACAGCTTTCTCTGCTGCACGGGGCAGGGCTGGCTGCCCGCTACAATGCGCTTTCCGCCGATCACCTCGAGTATTTGTGCGAAGAAGATATCGTACTGATGGCGCAGCACGGCACCACTGCCGTTCTGCTACCGGGGGCTTTTTACTTTTTACGCGAGAGCCAGCAGCCACCGGTCGCGCTGCTGCGTCAGCACCAGGTGCCGATGGCGATTTCCAGCGATCTGAACCCCGGTACGTCGCCCGTGTTGTCGCTGCGCCTGATGATGAACATGGCCTGCACGTTGTTCCGTCTGACGCCTGAAGAAGCGCTGGCGGGAGTGACCTGTCATGCCGCTCGCGCATTAGGTATCAGTGAACGCTGCGGCACGCTCCAGGCGGGTAAAGAGGCCAGCTTTGTCGCGTGGGATGTGGCGCATCCGGCAGAACTCAGCTACTGGCTGGGAGGAACACTGTCAAAACAGGTTATCTATCAGGGGGAGGAAGTCTGGCATGACTAACGCATTCGAATTACATCAGGGCCGGTTACCGCTTTTGGTCAGTATGCCCCATCCCGGCACGCAATTGACGCCGGAAATTGCCAGCGGTCTCACTGCGCGGGCACGACGTCTGGAGGATACGGACTGGCATATCCCGCTGCTGTATCAGCCGATTCGCGAGCTTGGTGCCAGCGTGCTGAGCGCTAATTATTCCCGCTATGTGGTGGATTTAAACCGCCCGGCAGATGACAAACCGTTATACAACACCGCGACTACCGGCCTGTTCCCGGACATTTTTTTTGACGGCGAACCGCTGTTCGAAGCGGGTAAAGCGCCGGATGACGCCACGAAAACTGCTATTTTGCATACGGTGTGGCAGCCCTATCACCAGGCGCTGGCGCAGGAACTGGCGCGGCTGCGCGACACGTTCGGCTACGCGCTCCTGTGGGATGCGCACTCCATCAAATCGGTGGTTCCGCGTTTGTTTGACGGCAAACTGCCGGATCTAAACTTCGGTACTGCCGATGGCGCAAGCTGCGCGCCGGAACTGAGCGCCGCATTGCTGGCGTGCTGCGAGGCATTTCCGCACTACACGAAAGTGCTCAACGGTCGCTTCAAAGGCGGGTATATCACCCGCCATTACGGCGCACCGCAACAGAACATCCATGCGATACAGCTGGAAGTGGCGCAGTGCTGCTACATGGATGAGACGAGTTTTGCTTTCTCCGAAGAGAAGAGTGAAGCGTTCCGCCAGCTACTGATTTCCCTGATCAATACCGCGCTCGACTGGGGTAAGCAACGACTGTCCCGTTAACATTAAAAGGGATGCGCAAGCATCCCTTCATGACGGGATTCATTCCCGTGTCGTTGAGCCTTTATTTCCCGCCACCGCTTATCACTTAATCTATTCCTGGCGTGACGCCTGCCCCTGACACCAAAACATTATGCTGGCTTACAGGTGCACCTTACGTTTGATAACAGCAAAAATGTATTCAATTTCAAAGGTAAAGCCCGCCACACCCGAATAACCAGCAATGCCTATCTTCTTCAGCCAGACACTATTGCTGGCAGCAATGTCGTCAGATGGCGTTCCGCCAGCAGCGCAATCGCACGTTCAATATCCGGCGCGAAATAACGATCTTTCTCATAATGCGCAACCTGTTCGCGCAGCAGATGGCGCGCCTGTTCCAGCAACGGGCTGCTGGTTAAGCCTTCGCGCATATCCAACCCCTGGCAGGCGGCCAGCCACTCGACAGCAATGACGCCACGCGTATTTGCCGCCATTTCCCACAGGCGACGCCCGGCAGCCGGAGCCATCGAGACGTGATCTTCCTGGTTTGCCGAGGTCGGCAAACTGTCCACGCTATGCGGATGTGACAACGCTTTGTTTTCGCTTGCCAGCGCCGCTGCGGTGACCTGAGCAATCATAAAGCCAGAGTTAACACCGCCGTTTTTCACCAGGAACGGCGGCAATTGCGACATATGACTGTCCATCAGCAGGGCGATACGGCGCTCCGCCAGCGAGCCAATCTCAGCAATCGCCAGCGCAATATTGTCTGCCGCCATCGCCACCGGTTCAGCGTGGAAATTTCCCCCGGAGATCACTTCATTTTCAGCGGCGAAAACCAGCGGGTTATCGGAAACTGCATTCGCTTCGGTTAGCAGCACTTCTGCAGCAAAACGCAGTTGCGTCAGGCATGCGCCCATCACCTGCGGCTGGCAGCGCAGGGAATAAGGATCCTGCACTTTATTGCAGTTGTGGTGAGACTGAGAAATGGCGCTGTCATCGGTTAAGAGATGGCGATATAACGCCGCCGCGTCAATCTGCCCGCGTTGGCCGCGAACGTCATGAATACGCGCATCGAAGGGACGACGCGAACCGAGCGCCGCCTCAGTGGTCAACGCACCGCAAACCACAGCAGAAGCGAACAGATCTTCGGCTTCAAACAGGCCGCGCAAAGCAAACGCAGTGGACGTTTGCGTACCGTTCAGCAGCGCCAGCCCCTCTTTCGCCGCCAGCGTGATCGGCTCGAGGCCAGCATTTTTCAGCGCTTCACTCGCCGGTAACCATTCCCCCTGCCAGCGCGCTTTGCCTTCGCCGAGCAGCGTCAGCGACATATGCGCCAGCGGTGCGAGATCACCGGACGCGCCCACCGAGCCTTTCGCCGGGATCCATGGATAAACCTCCGCGTTAACCATCGCCACCAGCATCTGGATCACCTGCAAGCGAATGCCGGAAAAACCGCGCGCCAGGCTGTTGATCTTCAACACCATAATTAAGCGAACCAGCGCGTCATCCAGCGGTTCGCCAACGCCTGCCGCGTGAGAGAGCACCAGCGAGCGTTGCAAATTCTCCAGATCTTCCGTCGCGATACGCGTCTGCGCCAGCAAACCGAAGCCCGTGTTGATGCCATAGGCGGTGCGGCCTTCCGTCATAATCGTGTTGACGCAGGCAACGCTCTCATTAATGGCCGCAAACGCGCCATCATCCAGCGACAGATGAAGAGGCTGGCTGTAGATTTCGCGCAGCTGCGCGAGGGTGAGTTGGCCCGGAATAAGAGTGAAATTTTTCATGCTTTGCCCTGCTCCTGCATTGCAGCAACCATCGGAAGATTGAGCGTCTGCGCGGCGGCGCACTCAATCGCAATCTCATACCCGGCGTCAGCGTGATGAATCACACCGGTAGCCGGATCGTTGTGCAGCACGTGCGCAATGCGTGCCGCCGCTTCATCTGTGTCACCACAAACGATCACCACCCCTGCATGCCGGGAAAAAACCATTCGCACGCTACCGCCGTGATGACGCGAGGCACAGCTCGCGCAGCTGGCAGTGTTAAGCAACGACCAGGTGGATACGACGTCAGAACCGTTGTGCATCGCTTCGGTTTCACGGTTCGGGCTTGCCACCGAACCAGAATCAAGATGGCTGCGACCCATGCCGCCATACAACACCGGCGCGTTCGGTTTTTTAGAAACATCGGGATCAGGGTTATTCATCAGCATGCACAACGGCGCTTCGGTGAGCCAGCTTTTCGCATCCAGTTCCGTACCGCTGTGGGCGCGGAAAGTCTGCTGGCGGTTGAGGATGTGCGACATCGGTGTTCTCTCCTGAGGACATGTCCTGATGTGTAAACATATATACTTGCCTATACAATTGCGCGCAAGGCAGGATTTAACAGAAAAGATACAATTTTATTATAGTGCGCCAGCAATCACGCTTTTGCTGATGTGAACGATCATGACGCTGTAAACGCTAACGCCTGCACGGGAAAAGGAGGATGGTATGCATGGGAGACAATTTGTGAGGTTGGCCATGTACGGGCGAATAAGCAGGCAGGGATTGTGCCGTTTGATGTGCAACAGGCGGCACTCATCAGCCGGGAATCTCACGGCTTTGATAATATGCAAGGGTTCTTCAACAATTTTCCCCCAGCGCCCTTTTCCCTCAGCGGAATTTTTTCTCCGCTGGGTTATTTTTTAGCCCTCCCCTTCACTTTTTTATGCATCTCATCGCAGAAACACGGCGGCGCATTTTTCCGATCGAATTGCAGATGCTGTGACCCGCTTCAAAAAATTAGCCTTATTATTCAAGCGGAAATGAACCGTTTCAGCAGACCATTTTTCTCGTCGCTCAATAGCAATTTATTTAGCAGTGAAAGTATTGTGTCGTCAAAGCCCGACACATTGTAAGTTACTAAAATTAAATAAAAAAAAGCCCCTTGTAAGGCCTAAAAATTAAGCGTACATTAGCCCCGTTTGGTGAGGAATTCACCCGAAATTCTGAGATGGAGCTGTGGCCGAAATAGAGATAATTCTCATTTTCGATGTGGCGTAGTTTCACCTCTCTATACTCAGTCCTGAATGGTCATGAATGCATACTTAGGTGTGCGGAGCGATGAACGTGAAATATTTCTTTATGGGCATTTCGGTGATGGTTATTGTGTGGGCCGGCACATTCGCCCTGATGATCTAACCTGAGCATATCGTGCTGTACAAAAAAGGAGCCAAAAGGCTCCTTTTTTGTTTTGCCCGCCAACGAATCAGGCGGGCAAGGCACAGTTATGGTTCCAGATCTTCTGCCGCGCTCTTTTGTGCTGCCGGCAGTAACCCATCGGCGCGGAACATCGCTTTAATACCGCGCACCGCCTGGCGGATACGATCGCGGTTCTCGATCAGCGCAAAGCGTACATGCGTATCGCCATAGTCACCAAAGCCGATGCCCGGAGAGACGCACACTTTCGCCTCTTGCAGCAGTTTTTTGGCAAACTCCAGCGAGCCCATCGCCGCGTACGGTTCAGGGATTTTCGCCCACACGTACATTGACGCTTTCGGCATTTCGACCATCCAGCCCGCTTCATGCAACCCTTTCACCAGCACATCGCGACGGCGTTTATACTGAGCGGCAATATCGCGCACACACTGCTGATCCCCTTCCAACGCGGCAATCGCAGCCACCTGTAGCGGCGTAAAGGTGCCGTAATCGTGATAACTTTTAATCCGCGCCAGCGCGTTGACCAGCACCGAATTACCGACCATAAAGCCGATACGCCAGCCCGCCATATTGTAACTTTTCGACAGGGTGAAGAACTCAACGGCGACATCGCGTGCGCCCGGCACTTGCATGATCGACGGCGCTTTCCAGCCATCGTAAACAATGTCGGCGTAGGCCAGATCGTGAACCACCAGCACATCGTAGCGTTTTGCCAGCGCGACCACTTTTTCGAAGAACTCCAGTTCAACGCACTGTGCCGTCGGGTTAGACGGGAAGCCTAAAATCATCATTTTCGGCTTCGGGTAGCTTTCGCGGATCGCGCGCTCCAGTTCATTGAAGAAGTCGACACCTTCCACCAGCGGCACAGAACGTACCTGCGCTCCCGCAATCACCGCACCGTAAATATGAATCGGGTAACTCGGGTTCGGCACCAGCACGGTATCACCGTGATCCAGCGTCGCCAGCATCAGATGTGCCAGCCCCTCTTTCGAACCAATGGTGACAATCGCTTCGGTTTCCGGATCGATATCCACTTGATAACGATCCTGATACCAGCGGGAAATCGCCCGGCGCAGACGCGGAATGCCGCGCGACGTGGAATAACCGTGCGTATCCGGGCGTTGTGCTACGGTACAGAGTTTCTCAACGATATGCGGTGGCGTCGCGCCATCCGGGTTGCCCATACTGAAATCAATAATGTCTTCGCCGCGGCGTCGCGCAGCCATTTTCAGTTCAGCGGTGATATTAAAAACATACGGGGGGAGACGATCGATACGCGTAAAACGGCGTTCAGGACTGAAGTCAGCCATAGATTCCTCGGAGTAACGTTAGCGCCCGGACCGTCCGAGCGACGTCGCCGCATTTGCGGCGTGCTTAGAACATAGCCCGAAAAAAATCTCGCTGTCGAGAGGTAAGCGCAAAAATAACGCAACGCCATAAAAGAGGAAGTTTAATTTAGGAAAGGGAAAGCAAAGTTATCCTCTTATAGAAAAATCCATCATATATTTTAACAATAAAATAAAGATAAAATTACCTTAAAAATTGAACGGTTAGCGCACTGTCGCATCATTTCTTTCGACTCTTTTCAATCCCCTTTTGGAAAAGTGGTCTTTCCTCATTCAGCGAATGAATACTGCGGCTGGTCATCTGCGCCGGGGTTTTTTATCATAGCTTTTTGACGCTATTCATATGAGTCCCCCGTGCACGAAATATTCGACATGCTGCTGGCCGTTTTTGACCGAGCGGCGCTCATGCTGATCTGCCTGTTTTTCTTGATCCGCATCCGCCTGTTCCGCGAACTGCTGCATAAAACGGCGCACTCGCCAAAAGAGCTGCTGGGTGTGACGGCCATCTTCTCAATGTTTGCCCTGTTCAGCACCTGGTCCGGCGTACCGGTGGAAGGCTCGCTGGTTAACGTGCGTATCATCGCGGTGATGTCCGGCGGGATTTTGTTTGGCCCGTGGGTCGGCATTATTACCGGCGTGATTGCCGGGGTGCACCGCTACCTGATTGATATCGGCGGCGTGACGGCGATCCCCTGTTTTATTACCAGCATTATTGCCGGCGTGATGTCGGGGATGATTAACCGCAAGGTTCCGAAAGCGCAGCACTGGCGCGTGGGCATTATCGGCGGCATGATTTGCGAAAGCCTGACCATGACGTTGGTGGTGCTGTGGGCACCGACTACCGCGCTCGGCCTCGATATTGTGTCTAAAATTGGCGTGCCGATGATCCTCGGCAGCGTCTGTATCGGCTTTATAGTGCTGCTGGTGCAAAGCGTGGAAGGGGAAAAAGAGGCGATTGCCGGTCGTCAGGCGAAGCTGGCGCTGGATATTGCCAATAAAACGTTGCCGCTGTTCCGGAATGTGAATAGCGAGTCCCTGCGTAAAGTGTGTGACATTATCCGCCGGGATATCAAAGCCGATGCCGTGGCGATCACCAATACCGACCATGTGCTGGCTTACGTTGGCGTCGGGGAAAATAATTACCGCGACAGCGACGATATTATCAGTCCAACCACTCACCAGGCGATGAACACCGGCGAAATTATCATTAAAAACAATGATGAAGCCCACCGCACGCCCGAAATCCACTCAATGCTGGTGATCCCGCTGCGTGAACAGGGCATCGTGACCGGTACGCTGAAGATCTATTACTGTCACGCGCACCAGATCACCTCGTCATTACAGGATATGGCTGTTGGCTTATCGCAGATTATCTCGACCCAACTGGAAGTTTCCCGCGCCGAACAGCTGCGGGAGATGGCAAACAAAGCGGAACTGCGCGCTCTGCAAAGTAAGATCAACCCGCATTTCCTGTTTAACGCCCTGAACGCTATCTCGTCGTCAATTCGTCTGAATCCGGACACCGCCCGGCAGCTCATTTTTAATCTGTCGCGTTACCTGCGCTATAACATTGAATTAAAAGATGATGAGCTTATTGATATCAAAAAAGAGCTCTATCAAATCAAAGACTATATCGCCATTGAGCAGGCCCGTTTTGGCGATAAGTTGACGGTGATTTATGACATCGATGAAGAGGTTAGTTGTGTGATCCCGAGCCTGCTGATCCAGCCGCTGGTTGAAAACGCGATTGTGCATGGCATTCAGCCGTGTAAAGGCAAAGGCGTGGTCACCATCAGGGTGGAAGAGTGCGGCAACCGCGTGCGTATCGCGGTGCGCGATACGGGCAACGGCATCGATCCACAGATGATTGCCCGCGTTGAAGCCGATGAGATGCCCGGTAACAAGATTGGCCTGCTGAATGTTCACCAGCGCGTGAAATTGCTGTATGGCGAAGGGTTGCATATCCGCCGTTTAACGCCGGGCACGGAGATCGCGTTCTTTGTGCAACGCCAGCCGTCTCCCGCCGCATTGTTGCCTTAACAGGAGAGCTGTATGAAAGTCATCATTGTTGAAGATGAGATCCTGGCGCAACAGGAGCTGAGCTGGCTTATAAAAGCGCATAGCCAGATGGAAATTGTCGGCACCTTCGACGATGGTCTCGACGTGCTGAAGTATTTACAGCACAACAAAGTCGATGCCATTTTTCTCGACATCAATATCCCTTCTCTGGATGGCGTCTTGCTGGCGCAGAATATCAGCCAGTTCGCCCATAAGCCGTTTATCGTCTTTATTACTGCCTGGAAAGAGCATGCGGTGGAAGCTTTTGAACTGGAAGCCTTCGACTACATTCTGAAACCGTACCAGGAGTCACGCATCATCAGCATGCTGCAAAAACTGGAAACGGCCTGGCAGCAACAATCTGGCCCGGTAGCCAGCCCACAGCCACGGGAAAACGCGACCATTAATCTGGTGAAAGACGAGCGCATTATCGTCACCAGTATTCATGATATCTATTATGCGGAAGCGCATGAGAAAATGACGTTTGTCTATACGAAGCGGGAATCTTATGTGATGCCGATGAACATCACCGAGTTTTGCGGCAAACTGCCGGCGGCGCACTTCTTTCGCTGCCACCGCTCGTACTGCGTTAATCTGGATAAAATCCGCGAGATCGAACCCTGGTTTAACAATACCTATATTTTGCGGCTGCGAGACCTGGAGTTTCAGGTGCCCGTCAGCCGCAGCAAAGTTAAAGAGTTTCGTCAGTTAATGAATCTTTAAAGGATATGTCCCAGCGTCTGGCGCAGATGCGCGCCAGAGCCCAACAGCCCCGGGTTATCATGCACGATTAGAAACACCGGAATATCCTGGACGTAGGATTTAAAACGCCCTTTGTCCTCAAAACCGCCGCGAAAACCGGAAGCGGTAAAGAAATCGAGGAAGCGCGGCACAATACCACCGGCAATATAAACGCCGCCGAACGTGCCAAGATTGAGCGCCAGATTGCCGCCAAAGCGCCCCATAATGACGCAAAACAGCGACAGCGCGCGGCGACAATCAATGCAACTGTCTTTCAGTGCGCGTTCAGTCACATCTTTCGGTTGCAGATTTTCCGGCAGGCGACCATCTGATTTGACGATCGCGCGATAGAGGTTAACGAGGCCGGGACCGGAGAGCACACGTTCAGCGGAAACGTGGCCGATTTCCGCGCGTAACTCTTCGAGGATAATCCCCTCTTCTTCGCTGTTTGGCGCGAAATCGACATGGCCGCCTTCGCCCGGCAGGCTCACCCAGCGTTTATCCACATGCACCAGATGCGAAACGCCAAGCCCGGTACCTGCGCCGTAAACGGCGATCGGTTTACCTTCAACCGGCGCCAAACCACCAAACTGAATCAAGTGTTCGGCTTTGAGCATCGGGATCGCCATCGATACGGCGGTGAAATCGTTAATGATTTCCAGATGGGCGAAACCGAGGTTTTTCTTCATTTCGGCAATCGAAAACGCCCAGGTGTGGTTGGTCATTGCCACCCAGTCACCGGTTATCGGGCAGGCGATGGCGATACAGCCATCTTCTACCGTGACGTCGTGCTCTTTCAGATAGACACGCACCACGTCTTCCAGGCTTGGGTAATCGAGGCCGGAGTAGGTTTTGGCCCGGGAGATGTCACCGCTATCGACATCACACAACGCTAAGCGCGCGTTCGTGCCACCCACGTCTCCCACTAAAGCATACTTTGTCATTCTTTTACGGCTCCGCTAAAGTCAGAATAAATCTTTGGCACACTGTAAATTCAAGGCGCTGTAACGACAACGACCATATCATGAGTGCCCCAGGATTATCGATCTTCATTACAGATTACCTTAAAGGTTTCAGCCCGGTTGCATCCTGAGTGACCGGGCTTCGTTGTAAGGATAAAAAGATGCTCCATCCGCGTGCGAGAACGCTGCTCTTACTAGCGCTGCCTGCGCTCATTATTGGCGTTGCGTCGAGTCTGATCTTAGCGCTGGTGATGAAAATCGCCGCCCTGCTGCAAACCGTGTTGTGGCGCGGCGTGCCGTGGCGGCTCGGCATCTCACCGGATTCTCCCGTGTGGATACTGGTCGTGTTGACGCTCACCGGCGTTGCTGTTGGCCTGGTTATCCGTTTCAGCGCCGGTCATGGCGGGCCGGACCCGGCGACCGTGCCGTTGATTGGCTCGCCGGTCGCCGTCAACGCGCTGCCGGGGCTGACGCTGGCGATGATCCTCAGTCTGGCGGGCGGCGTAAGTCTTGGCCCCGAACAACCGGTGATGGTGCTGAATATCGCCCTTGCTGTTGCACTTGGCGCACGCATTTTCCCGCGCGTTGCGCCGCTGGACTGGACAATTCTTGCCTCCGCCGGCACGCTCGGCGCACTGTTTGGTACGCCAGTGGCGGCGGCGCTTATCTTCTCGCAAACCCTGAAGGCCAGTGAAGACGTGCCACTGTGGGATCGCCTGTTCGCGCCGTTAATGGCTGCGGCAGCTGGCGCGTTAACCACCAGCCTCTTTTCGCAACCGCATTTCACCCTGCCCATTCCTCATTATCCGCAGATGCATATCGTTGATATTTTTAGCGGTGCGGTCGTAACGCTGTTCGCCATTGCGCTGGGAATGGTGGCAGTCTGGTGTTTACCGCGTCTGCATCACTTTATGCATCGCCTGAATAACCCGGTGCTGACGTTGGGAATGGGCGGCTTTTTGCTTGGTCTTCTGGGTATGACTGGCGGCCACGTTACCCTGTTTAAGGGGCTGGATGAGATGCAGCAACTGGCCTTTGCACATACCTATACCGTAACCGATTACCTGCTGTTTGCCCTGGTGAAGCTCACCGCACTGGTGATTGCTGCCGCCTGCGGTTTTCGCGGTGGGCGTATATTTCCGGCGGTGTTTGTCGGAGTGGCATTAGGCTTAATGCTGCATGAACATGTCGATGCCGTTCCGGCAGCGGTCACCGTATCCTGCGCGGTGTTAGGGCTGGTACTGGTAGTGACGCGCGATGGCTGGCTGAGCCTGTTCCTGGCGGCCGTCGTCGTACCGGATACCACCTTGTTGCCGCTGCTGTGTATTGTGATCCTGCCCGCCTGGTTAGTGCTGGCCGGAAAACCGATGATGATTGTCCCCCGGCGCAGCAAGTAACTACTCACTGTTACGCGTTTCCAGCGCATGTGTAACCTCACGCAACAAATCCGGCAAATCGGCTTGCGGCAACATCACTTCAATCAGCGCAAGCCGGTGATGATGCGAGGCGGCTTCCAGCGCCTCCGCCAGTTGCACCGTTTCGCTAACACGCCAGCATTCGGCCTGGCAGTCATGGCTGAGTGCATGCGGGATATGTGTCCAGTTCCAGCGTGCAATATCGTTATAACGCTGATGCGCGCCGTGGATCGCCCGCTCCACCGTGTAACCATCATTATTGAGTAATAAAATGATTGGTCGCTGCCCGTCACGCAGCATGGACCCCAGCTCCTGAATAGTGAGCTGCGCTGCGCCGTCGCCACTAAGCAAAATGACCCGCCGCTCCGGGCAGGCAGTCTGTGCGCCGAACGCGGCGGGCAGGCAATAACCAATCGATCCCCACAGCGGCTGCGTCAGCATGTCAACCTCGGCTGGCAGGCGCAGAGAAGCTGCGCCAAAGGCGGCGGTTCCCTGATCGGCCAGTAAAATATCACCGGGGCGAATAAAAGCCTGCAGCGTTTGCCAGAATGTATGCTGATTCAATGTGCCGGAGTGGTGCGGCGAATTGGCGGAGGGCGCGGGAACAGGGTCAAGCACGCAGCGTGGGTTATTGCGACAAACCGAAATCAATGTATTCACCGCGTCCTGCATTGTAATCCCGCTGAACCACTCTTCCCCTACCCGCGCCGCAAAGGGCTGGATATCAATCGTGCGTTCCGCAGGTAGCTGCTGGGTAAACCCGGCGGTGATGGTGTCCGTAAAACGCACGCCGACACACATTACCGCATCAGCACTCTCGATCGCCTCACGCACCTGCGGCGGGCTGGCGGCACCGCTATAAGTGCCGACAAACCCAGGCTGCGTTTCATCAAACAAGCCTTTACCCATTAACAACGTAGCGTGCGGGATGGGCGAATCCTTCATCCAGCACTGCAACATTTTCTGTACACCAAAGCGGTGAGCGAGAAAATCCGCCAGCAGCGCAACGCGCGGGCTTTCGCTGAGCATCGCCTGTACGCGACGGCGAAAGCTCTCAAGCCGCACTTCATTAGGCTGAAGTGGTGCGGGAGTGATAACGTTTACAGGCGGCGTTGCCGCCATTTTTGCTACGTCTGCGGGTAGCATCAGGTAACCGGGGCGGGATTCACTGAGCATAGTGCGGATCACGCGATCAATTTCATAGCAGGCGTTTTCTGCCGTTAACACCGCCTGCGCAGCGCTGATAGATTCATACATGCGCCAGAAATGGCTGAAATCACCGTCTCCCAGTGTGTGGTGCAGAAGTTCACCACGTTGCTGTACGCTGCGACAAGGCGCGCCAACGATCTGCAACACCGGCACATATTCCGCAAAGCTGCCGGCAACACCGTTAATCGCACTCAACTCCCCCACGCCAAAGGTGGTCAGCAGCGCGCCCGCCCCCTGGCAACGCCCGTAACCATCAGCAGCGTAAGCGGCATTCAGTTCATTGGCGCAGCCCACCCAATGCACCGCCGGGTGCTGGATAACGTGATCGAGAAATTGCAGGTTGTAGTCGCCGGGTACGCCGAAGAGATGATGAATGCCGCAACCGGCAAGCCTGTCCAGTAGATAATCGGCAACTGAGTAATCGTTTTGCATTGCGTTACTTCTCCCAATACTGACACTTATCTGAGTATTGGAGAACTGTGATGAGAGTCCAGGATACGCGTCAGAGATAAAGTGGCAAGCAAGCTTTACGGCGCTTGTCGGTGTAAGCTCAGTGAATGTAAACGCATACACTGACGCTACGCTGATAAAAAGGAGCAACTGCATGGTTTATCTGGCCGATCCCGCACGCTATGAAAAGATGCACTACCATCGCTGCGGCGACAGCGGGTTAAAGCTTCCGGCAATTTCGCTTGGGTTGTGGCACAACTTCGGTGATACCACTTTGCTGGAAAACAGCCGCCAGTTATTGCGGCATGCCTTTGATCTGGGCATTACCCATTTTGATCTGGCCAATAACTACGGACCGCCGCCGGGATCCGCAGAGCGCAATTTTGGCCGGATTTTGCAGGAGGACTTCCTGCCCTACCGCGATGAATTAATTATCTCGAGCAAAGCCGGTTATACCATGTGGGACGGCCCGTATGGCGATTGGGGCTCACGTAAGTACCTGATTGCCAGCCTCGACCAGAGCTTGCGCCGCATGGGTCTGGAGTATGTTGATATCTTCTATCACCATCGCCCGGATCCCGAGACGCCGCTGAAGGAAACCATGCGCGCACTGGACCATATTGTGCGTCAGGGCAAAGCCCTGTACGTCGGACTTTCCAACTATCCGGCGGCGCAGGCGCGCGATGCTATCGATATTCTTAATGACCTCGGAACACCGTGTCTTATCCACCAGCCGAAATACTCAATGTTTGAACGCTGGGTCGAAGCGGAATTGCTTGAAGTGTTGCAGGAAAAAGGCGTCGGCAGTATTGCGTTTTCACCGCTGGCAGGCGGGCAACTGACCGACCGTTATCTGCACGGCATTCCACCCGATTCCCGCGCCGCCAGCGGCAGCCGCTTTCTCAACCCGGAGCAAATTACGGATGAAAAGCTGACGACCGTTCGCGCGCTGAATGCGCTGGCGGAACGGCGCGGACAGAAGTTATCGCAGATGGCGCTTGCCTGGGTGCTGCGCAACGATCGTGTCACGTCGGTGCTGATTGGCGCCAGTAAAACCAGCCAGCTTGATGATGCAGTCGGCATGCTGGCAAACCGCCACTTCACCATGACAGAAAGCGATGAGATCGACGCCATTCTCAGTGGTGCAAAATAACAGCAAATTTAGCAAAAAATGCTGCCATTCATGATTTAGGAGTTCCGCCAATAATACGGGGTTTGGCCGCCCCGTAATATTGTTGTAACAGGCCGTTTCGGCCCGATCGTGAAGGAGAAGAGTATGTTCAGGTCACTGATTCTGGCAGCTGTGTTAATGGCTTCTGCGCCGCTGGTCGCAAATGCTGGCGAAATCACCCTGTTGCCATCTGTAAAATTACAAATTGGCGATCGCGATAATTACGGTAACTACTGGGACGGCGGCCGCTGGCGCGACCGTGACTACTGGGGCCGCAACTATGAGTGGCGCGGCAACCGCTGGTATAAACATGATCGCGGCTGGCATCGCGGCTGGGACAAACAGAACGCGTATGAACGCGGTTACCGTGAAGGTTGGCGCGACCGCGACGATCATCGTGGCCATGGCCGGGGACATCACCACTAATTCAAAAAAGGAGCGCGAGCGCTCCTTTTTCTCATGCTATTTACAGACCTGCCGCACTGCCGATTAACAGCCAGCCATTCAAACTGACCACCAGCACCACAATCACCCAACCAACCCGTTTGATGAATGTCGTGTTGACTAACTCGCCCATTAATTTGTGGTTACTGGTGAAAATCAGCAGTGGCACCAGCGCCAGCGCGATACCGAAACTGAGCAGTACCTGACTCATAACCAGAATCCTCGTCGGATCCAGACCCAGCCAGATAACGATAAACGACGGCATCATAGTGATGGTGCGCCGCACCCACAAGGGAATATGAAAACGCACAAACCCCTGCATTACCACCTGCCCGGCCAGCGTCCCCACAACCGTTGAGGAAAGCCCCGCCGCCACCAGGCTAAGACCAAAAATGGTCGCTGCCGCATGGCTTAATAATGGCTCCAGCGTCAGGTACGCCTGGTCGAGATCGGCAACACCGGTATGCCCGTTAAAATGGAACGCCGCAGCCGCTGTCGCCATCATCGCCAGATTCACAAACCCGGCGATAGTCATTGCGATGCCTACATCCCATTTTGTGGCGGAATAACGCTCGCGCTGAGTACCCTGGTGCAGATGCTGCGTCAGAGACGAGTGCAGGTAAATGACGTGCGGCATAATGGTCGCGCCCAGTACACCTGCCGCGAGAAACACCGCTTCGCTACTCGGCAAACTCGGGATCACAATGCCTTGCGCCAGTTGAGCGAGCTTCGGCTGGGAAAAAACCAGCTCAACAATATAAGCCGCGGCGACAAACAGCAGCAGGCCGCCTATTACTTTCTCCAGCGGTTTTTGCCCTCGCCGCTGTAACATCAGAATCAAGAACGTCGCCACGCCAGTGAGCACCGCACCTTGCAGTAACGAAACACCGAGGATGAGCTTAAACCCGATGGCGGCACCAATAAACTCAGCCAGATCGGTTGCCATAGCGATAATTTCTGCCTGAACCCAGTAGAACCACACCAGCGGGCGCGGATAGTGATCGCGGATCTGCTCTGCGAGGTTCTTCCCGGTGGCGATCCCCAGTTTGGCGGAAAGCAACTGGATCAACATCGCCATGATATTGGCCCAGACCACCACCCACAGCAGTTGGTAGCCGAAACTGGCGCCCGCCTGAATATTGGTAGCGAAGTTGCCCGGATCGATATAACCGATAGCAGCAATAAACGCCGGTCCCATTAAGGCAAACCGTAACTTGCGCGCTGCACGCCCATTACTATTCTCAACGCGACTACTGTTCATTTATTGCCCCTAAATATAGCCTTTGCTATGTTTTATGCTACCAAAATGAGAATGATTATCAAGTTCATTTAAATGGGTTTACCTGATTTCTCTGATAGCCAGAAACAATAGAAGGGTTGAATGTCAAGGATGGTGACGGCGGCAACAGCATTTGCCGCAGCGTTATGTTAAGAGTCTAGCAGTATGACGCAACTTTTCACGCTTTTACTTAACATAACAGAAATGTATGTTGGATCACTAATTTTGAGTCTGGTCACAGGTCATTAATATAGTGTGTGTTTGATCTCGTTTTCTTTTGCCTTGTTACATAGAATGTGCACGAAATTCCTACCCGTCTCATATTTGGAGCAAATATGTCCCGCGTTTTGCACTTTGTCCTGGCGCTTGCTGTTGTGGCGCTGCTTGCCCTGCTCGTAAGCAGCGATCGCAAGAAGATCCGCATTCGTTTTGTTATTCAACTGCTGGTGATTGAAGTTTTACTGGCCTGGTTCTTCCTGAACTCGGATATTGGCCTTGGCTTCGTTAAAGGCTTCTCCGAGATGTTCGAAAAACTGCTCGGTTTCGCCAACGAAGGTACCAACTTCGTCTTCGGTAAAATGAATGATGAAGGTCTGGCGTTCTTCTTCCTGAAAGTGCTGTGCCCGATTGTCTTCATTTCTGCTCTGATTGGTATTTTGCAACACATTCGTGTGCTGCCGATCATTATCCGCGCCATCGGTACGGTGCTGTCCAAAGTGAACGGCATGGGTAAACTGGAGTCGTTTAACGCTGTCAGCTCCCTGATTCTGGGCCAGTCTGAAAACTTCATCGCTTACAAAGACATTCTCGGCAAAATGTCCCGCAACCGCATGTACACCATGGCAGCGACCGCAATGTCGACTGTTTCGATGTCCATCGTCGGCGCGTACATGACAATGCTCCAGCCGAAATATGTTGTTGCGGCGCTGGTGCTGAACATGTTCAGTACCTTTATTGTGCTGTCGCTTCTCAACCCGTACCGCGTGGATGAAAGCGAAGAAAACCTGCAAATGGCGAAGCTGCACGAAGGCCAGAGCTTCTTTGAAATGCTGGGTGAATACATTCTGGCAGGCTTCAAAGTTGCCATTATTGTTGCTGCAATGCTGATTGGTTTTATCGCCCTGATTTCCGGCCTGAACGCACTGTTCGCCGCCGTGCTGGGCATCTCCTTCCAGGGAATTCTGGGCTACATTTTCTACCCGATTGCCTGGGTGCTGGGCGTGCCGGCTCACGAAGCGCTGCAGGTTGCCAGTATCATGGCGACCAAACTGGTTTCTAACGAATTTGTGGCGATGATGGATCTGCAGAAAATCGCGGCGAACCTCTCTCCGCGTTCTGAAGGCATCCTGTCCGTGTTCCTCGTCTCCTTCGCGAACTTCTCGTCTATCGGCATTATCGCCGGTGCAATCAAAGGCCTGAATGAAGAACAAGGTAACGTGGTTTCCCGTTTCGGTCTGAAACTGGTGTATGGCTCCACGCTGGTGAGCGTGCTGTCTGCGGCTATCGCTGCGCTGGTTATCTGATCGTCACAGGCTAAAAAAACCGGGGAAGTCCCCGGTTTTTTTTATTCAGCGTTAGCCAGCGGCTGCGGTTTCCCCAGCAAATATCCCTGCAAGTAATCGACGCCAGCATTCAGCAACAATTCGCGTTGCGCTTGATTCTCCACATACTCCGCAACCACAGTCAGCGATTTCGCCTTCGCCAGTTCGCATATCGCTTTGACAATCATTGCATCCTGCTTGTCCTGCAAAATATCCCGGACAAAACAGCCGTCGATTTTGATGATATCGGCCTGAAGTCCTTTCAAACGTTCAAAGTTGGCATAGCCGGTACCAAAATCATCAATCGCGATTTTGAATCCCGCCTTTCGCAACTGCTTAATATTCTGGATACTGATTTCCGAATTGGAGAAAGCCTGCTCTTCCGTTATCTCGATGATCACCTGCTGCGGCAATACCGCATAGCGTGCAAAAAGTGCCAGAAACTGCGCGGCGAACTCTTTTTGCATCAGGGTGAGTGGCATTAAATTCACCGAAAAACGCGCCAAATCGCCGGGCTGCGGGTGCGCCTGCATCCACTGGAGCAGACATTCTATAACCTGCATATCAAACCGTGCGCCAAGATTGAACTGGGCAATAACGGGAATAAAAAGATCTGGCGTAATAAATTCGCCATCAACAACCAGCCGCGTGAGGACTTCCTGGTAACCGTCCCCTTCGTCATTCACGATCGGCTGCCCATAGAGGACAATGCCATTTTCACTGAGCGCGCGTTTCACTTTGTTCAGCTGTAACACGCGCTCCGTGGTTTGATCGGTAACCACTTGCAGGCTGTTTGTCAGCGCCAGTACCTGGTGCTCCGCACTTGCCTGTTCTGAAAGCCAGCTTAGCTGGCCCAACGTCTGGTGCAGTTCTTCGCCCGAACCCTGCAACTCGCCCCAGGAGGCCCCAAACTCAATATCCAGAGCGGCGCTGTTCCAGAAAATGCGGCGGCTGTTCAGGTAATCCAACATATGGTGCAAACGCGCCAGGATTTCTGGCCCATCAAGTAACAATAAAAGCTCACTGCCTGGAAGCTGGAAAAAGCGTTCCCCCTCCTGCAACAAGGGCTGAAGCTCACGCGTTACTCTGCGTTTGACATGTACACGCATCATCATGCCGAAATGGCGGCTGAGGAATTCGAGGTTTTTCATATGCAGACAGCACACCATACCATTTGGCTGCTGCGCCATCTGCAGCTCCAGTGCGCGCAGGTTGGGCAGGCCCGTTAATGGATCGCTCATGGCCTGCTTTTCCCAACGCCCTTTTAGCCATTCGCTGCGGTTAAAAACACGCGTCATATAAAGTATGCAGATGGTAAAGCTGATAAGGACCGACATCACAAATGCCAGCGAGTAATCGGAACGCACGCCATGAAGAAAATTATCGTTGTACGCCAGCAACAGGAACGCCGAAACGCCCCAAGTTAATGAAATGAGCGTAGAACTTAACCTACTGATGCCAAAAGTGAATAAAATAAAAATAACCGGCACCAAATAACCCGCAATATAATCACTTTTATATGGAGCGCACAAAATAGCAACAAGCGCAGCAAGCGAAATAAGCCAACAAAGCGTAAAGACTCTATTTTCCCTGAAGAAACACGGTTTAAAACTTCTCAACCATAAGGCGCGGGCAAAGCGAGGATTAAGAATCATCCGCAAAGGATAATAAAAAACCATGGTAAAAATGAGTGCGGCGCAAATCAGGCTCTGGACATCAATAATAGAATAAATAACCGAACCAGCCCCAAAAAAATTCGATAAATTAACTGGATAGTTAAACCAGGCCCCAGCAATATACATCGATGCTTTTATTCCGACAGGCGCAATAAACCCTAACCACAGGATACGCACGCCCATATCTTTATTTGGCAGACCATGACGCCAGCGAGAGCCCAGCTGCCAACGAACAATACCGCAGATCAGCAACACCGAAAATAATTGGCAAAATAAAAGCATTAATGCTTCAGCGAGGGGAAGATGAAAAAAAGCCTCATTTATCAGAGCAAACCCAATGATAATCGGTAATATTCCATGTCGGCCAAATAATAGAAGTATTGCCAGCATTGCACTCAACGGTAACCAGGCAAGATAAACTTCACTGTCATCAACAAGGGTGAGTGGAGAAATAAATCGTGAAACCGGAATAACCACCAGGCATAAAATTAACGCAAGAAAGAATTTTCTTACCGCACTGTATTTACTGTATTTCATCAGCGTTAATTAAATGCTCCCAACTGGTCAAAAAAGAGTCGCCGAGATGATAGATTTATTCATAGTGCGAATCAAGCTATCAGCAGCTCGAATACCGAGCATAACTGTCGCCTTACCGGACGTATGCTTATTTAGGTATAGCAGAAAGAATTGAATAAAAGAGGAAGATAAAAACAAAAACCCCCGCGTAAACGCGAGGGTTTGAATTTTGGTGGAGCTAAGCGGGATCGAACCGCTGACCTCTTGCATGCCATGCAAGCGCTCTCCCAGCTGAGCTATAGCCCCACAATGTGCTTTATGCGCCAATCCCGTTGGGTGCGGAATTTGGTGGAGCTAAGCGGGATCGAACCGCTGACCTCTTGCATGCCATGCAAGCGCTCTCCCAGCTGAGCTATAGCCCCATCGCGTAAAGCGTGTCGTGTTGACGGGCGGCATAATATGAATTCCCTTGCCAGGTGTCAACGGCAAAATCGCGCGGCATTATTCAATCGCTGAAAAAGCATGCAAATGAAAGACATTGCGAACGCCCTCGCAGCCAGTAGTTAAACATGTCACATTTTCCCGTAAAATGGTGCTATAACATAAGCCATTAATTACCCTTACAACAATTCGGGAAATTACATGCTCAAGGAACGAATGACGCCAGAAGAGTTGGCCAGCCTTACAGGATATAGCCGACAAACCATCAATAAATGGGTGCGCAAAGAAGGCTGGGTGACTTCACCAAAACCCGGCGTACAAGGAGGTAAAGCCCGTCTGGTCCATATAAATGAACAAGTCCGCGCATTTATTCGCAGTGCTCAGCGCACTGAAGACCAACCCAAAGCCACGTTTACCGCCAGCGATACCTCACTCGAGGCATTATTAATCCGGCTGGCAAAAGAGATGACCGACGCGGAGCAAAAACAACTCTCTTCACTTTTATTACGCGACGGCATTACCGGCTTGTTGCAACGTCTGGGGCTCCGCGATCAAAAATAATATGATGAAATTACCTAACAAAATGACCACCGAAGAATTAGCGGAGTTTCTCGGCGTCGCCAGACAAACGGTGAATCGTTGGATCCGCCAGCAAGGTTGGGAAACAGAACCGTTACCCGGTGTAAAAGGCGGTCGCGCCAGGCTGATTCACCTCACGAAAGAGGTGCGCAGTTTCATTATGAAAACGCCTTCTATGCGCCATCATAATTCTTCCTATTCTATTGCCGAACCCGCGCCGGTTTACGCCAGTGGAAATAGCGCGCTGCATGAGATTATCAAAGTGCTGCAAAACATGACCGCTGAGGAACAAAAGCAGCTTTCGACGCTGCTGGCGCGCGAAGGTATTAGCGGGCTCTTGAGCCGTTTAGGTATCGAGAAAACGCTGGCAGAATAAAAAACGGCCTTATGCAGGCCGTTTTTTTGTCTGTTTTCCATCAATGGGTATGCTGATGATTCTCCCGCCGGTATGCACCCGGCGGCAGATTAAAGGTTCGGGTAAAGATGCGCGTAAACGTCTGCTGCGAATCAAAACCGTACTTCAGGCAAATATCGTAAACCCTCTGATCGGTATTACGTAAATCACGCGCAGCAAGAGATAATTTTCGCGTGCGAATATAGCGCCCCAGACTCTCCCCTTTGTAGTGCAAGAAAAGCCGTTGCAGATGCCATTTGGAATAGCCCGCATGCGCTGCAATATCATCAATACGTAACGGTTGATGGAGATTGTCGTCGATCCACTCGACGATGGTGTCGATAACCTGAGCGGAAATAGTCATACTGCGATCCCCCTCTGCTCTTCGATTAATAAACGGGTTTATTCCCACCAGGCGCGGAAAACTTGCGCAGTGTCAGCCGCAAGCACCGGTTCGCCCAGCCTCGGTGTCAATAAGCGATAGCTTTTGTCCCGGCTTGCTGCCGCCAGCCGTTTGTACGGATCGTCCCATGAGTGTTTTGCCAACACAAAACGCCCCGCATGGCCCGGCAGAACCGCGCGAGCATTAAGTTCCTGCGCTGCCAGAGCGCTCTCTTCTGGCATCATATGTATGTACTTCCAGTCCTCGTCGTACTGGCCATTTTCCATAATCGCCAGATCAACCACGCCAAACTGTTCGCCAATCGCTTTGAAATGCGGGCCATAGCCGCTATCGCCGCTGTAATAAACGTTTTGCGTAGCGGTAGTGAACATAAAGCTGGCCCACAATGTCTGATTACGTTTCAGACCGCGCCCGGAAAAGTGGCGCGCGGGTAAAACGTGCACGGCCAAATCGTCGCTCATTACCACTTTCTGCTGCCAGTCGGCTTCATGAATGATTGCCGGATCCATTCCCCAGTAGCGCAGGTGCGAGCCCACACCGAGCGGCGTCACCACTTTTTTGATTTTTGGCATCAGCGCCTTGATGGTGGCGTAATCCAGGTGGTCATAGTGATCGTGCGAAATAATCAGCAGATCGATCTCCGGCATGCTTTGCGCCGTCCAGAGATCGTTACCGGCAAACGCCTTATTGAGAAATGAAAACGGCGCCGCGTAATGACTCAGAATCGGATCGATCAGAATACGCTTGCCCGCCAGTTGTACATACCAGGACGAATGCCCCATCCACACCAGCGTATCCTGCTCAAGCGGCAGGCTGGCGAGATCGGTATGCACCGCCGGTAACGGCTGCTGCGGGCGCGCGTTCTCGCATTTAGTGACCAGAAAATCCCACCATGCTGCCAGCATATTTTTCTTTCCGGTGAAACCCGGAGTCGGCAACTGGTTTTGAAACTTCCCGTCACGATAATGCGGTGATTTTTCGACTTCAGTAAGCTGTTCGCCCTGCGGGAGTTGGCCAAATCCGGCATTCAGAACAAAAGGTAAACTTGCGGCAGAGGCAACGAGCATAACAAGAACCACGCTGAAAATGAGACGCTTCATATCCTGACCCGACAAAATCGATCCATTCCGTAGATACGACGCTGGTTAAACTTGATTATGAGTGAGTAAGCACTCATTATAGAAAACAACGCTCAACCGTCAAGATCATTTTTTTCTTTGACATTCGACGTTGCAGCGTTACAGAGGGCATGTTTCAATCGTGGTTTTTACAATGTGAGAGGAAAAGTGTAGTGGCTCGTCCAAAGAGTGAAGATAAAAAACTGGCGTTACTGGAAGCGGCTACCGAAGCCATTGCACAGTCGGGGATCGCTGCCTCCACTGCGTTAATCGCCCGTAATGCGGGTGTCGCGGAAGGGACGCTGTTTCGCTACTTCGCCACCAAAGACGATCTGCTCAACGCGCTTTACCTGCATCTGAAAAGCGATCTGTGCGGCACGATGCTGGCGAATATCGATCTCTCAATCAACGATTCCAGGCACCACACGCAATGCATCTGGAACAGCTATATCGACTGGGGGATCCGTCACCCAAATGGTCACTGTGCCGTGCGCCAGATTGCCGTCAGCGACAAACTCACCGACGCAACCCGCCAGCAAGTCGCGGAAATTTTTCCGGAGCTGCATGAGCTATGCCATCGTTCGGTGCGACCGGTATTTTTGACCGATGAATACTCCCCTTTTGGCGATGCGATTTTCCTGTCGATGGCGGACACCACGATCACCTTCGCCAGCCGGGACGCTTCTCGCATCACCGAGTTTAAGCGCCTTGGCTTCGAAGCCATGTGGCGTGCGCTGGCGATTGAGGACATTAATGGACAGTAAAACCCTGCAAGCGAGCGCGCACCGTATCGCGCTCGAACTGCCATTCACCGAACATTGCTGGCCGTTTGGTCCGGAACATGACGTGTTCAAAGTGTGCGGGAAGATTTTTATGATGACCACCATCGCGCACGGCAGGCCGATGGTGACGATGAAAGCCGAGCCGCAAAAATCCCTGCTCAACCAGCAGATCTACCCCAGCATTGAGCCGGGGTATCACATGAACAAAAAACACTGGATTTCTATATTCGCAGGCGACGACATCGATGAATCGCTGCTCGCGTTCCTGATTCAGGAATCATGGGATCGCGTGGTCAACGGCTTGCCACGCAAAGATCAAAAACGCCTGCGCCCTTAAGCGTTGTCCGCCAGCCAGCTCAACGCCTTTTCACCGGCTTCATCCACCGGCAGATACACCAGCAACCGCGAGCCGTTACGTGGTGCTGAGTACCAGTACATTTGCTGAAGAGAAAACTCGCCAAGCTGCGGATGGTTAAAGATTTTTATCTTATTTTCCACGCCGCGCACGTCCAGATGCTTACGCCACAACGCTTCAAACTCCGCCGATGCCGCACAAAACCGCGCCAGCTTCGCTTCCCACACCGCATCGCCCCGGTGCTCGGCCATGGCCGCGCGGAAATAGGCAACAAAGGTCTGTAATACGCTCTCATCATAGCCAAGCCGGGTACGCCATTGCGGATGGGTGAGATAGAGATAAATACAGTTGCGATCTTCTTCGGGGATTTCGCTGAAATTAACGCCCATCAGGCGCTCAAAACCGACGTTCCACGCCACAATGTCAAAGTTGGTTTTCTGAATACTGGCCGGTTGCGGCAACAGGCTGTCCAGCAAGCGCCGGGTGCCTTCACTGATACCTTCACACTGCGGCGTATTCAGTGCTTCCGTTGGCGTTAGCCCGGCAAGCAAAAACAGATGGCGGGTTTCCGTTGGCGAGCATTGCAAAGCCGCAGCAATTGCCTGCAACACGGTAGCGGAAGGATTGACGTCCCTGCCCTGTTCGAGCCAGGTGTACCAGGTGACGCCAACATCTGCCAGCAGCGCCACCTCTTCACGCCGCAGCCCCGGCGTACGCCGGCGCGTACTGCGCGGCAGCCCCAGCCGTTGCGGATCGAGGCTTTCCCGCCGCGCACGCAAAAATGCACCAAGCTGTTTACGGTTCTCATCCAGCACCGTCAGTTCCGGAAGCTTTTCGACCATCAACGTCATAACAATCTCCAGCATGGTAGTGCCAGTACCAGTATAGGCAAGAACTGGTACCCGTTTTTCTGTTAAGCGATGCTACGTCCATCCGATGAATGACGCAATGGAGTTACCATGAAAACGTCTGCTGTTTCTCCGGGCCGGGCAGGCCTGATCCTTCTGCTGACCGGGCAGATGCTGCCATTGATTGACACATCAATTACCAATGTCGCGCTCGATTCCATCACCCTCTCGCTGCACACCTCTGCCACGCAGCTGGCGCTGATTGTCGCGCTGTACGGCGTGGCTTTCGCCGTCTGTCTGGCGATGGGCAGCAAACTGGGGGACAACTTCGGGCGCAGGCGGGTGTTCTTATGGGGCGTGGCCCTGTTTGGTATCGCTTCGCTGTTGTGCGGGCTGGCAAATTCGGTTTCCACACTGCTTGGCGCGCGAACACTGCAAGGCATGGGCGCGGCGCTGATTGTGCCGCAGATCCTCGCAACGTTGCATGTCACGCTAAAAGGCACAGCCCACGCGCGCGCCATCAGCCTCTACGGCGGTATTGGCGGCGTGGCGTTTATCATCGGGCAGATGGGCGGCGGCTGGCTGGTCTCAGCCGATATCGCCGGTCTTGGCTGGCGTAACGCCTTTTTTATCAATGTACCCATTTGCCTGTTAGTGCTGGCGCTCAGCCGCCGCTATGTGCCGGAAACCCGGAGCGAAACGCACACGCGCATTGACTGGCAAGGCACGGTCACGCTGGCGATGATCCTCTGCTGTCTGCTGTTCCCGCTAGCGCTTGGTCCGGAATTGCACTGGCCGTGGGAAACGAAAGCTGCGCTGCTGGCGCTGATTCCGCTGGCATGGTGGATGCGTACAAGCGCATTAAAACAGCAGCAAGCGGGTTTAATGCCGCTGTTGCCACCGCGCTTGCTCAAACTGCACAGCATCCGTTTCGGGCTGCTGATTGCCTTGCTGTTCTTTAGCGCGTGGTCGGGTTTTATGTTCTGTATGGCGCTCACGTTGCAAGCCGGAATGGGCATGACGCCGTATCAGTCGGGCAACAGTTTCGTCGCGCTGGGTGTCGCCTATTTTGTCTCTGCCTGGTATGCGCCAAAACTGATTGGTCGCTATAGCATGCGCACCATTTTGCTCACCGGGCTGATGATCCAGGTCAGCGGCCTGCTGGCATTAATTGCTACCCTGCAGCTCTCCGGGCGAATGGTGGGTGCGCTGGCACTTGCGCCGTCTACCGCGCTGATTGGCTATGGCCAGGCGTTGATTGTGAATAGCTTTTACCGCATTGGCATGCGCGATATCACCACTCAGGATGCAGGCGCAGGTAGCGCCCTGCTTAGCACGTTGCAACAAGCGACACTCGGCCTGGGCCCGGCAGTGCTCGGTGGGTTGTTTTTGCATCTTGTCGGCCAGTCGCAAGGCAACTACAGCACGGCGCTGAGTGGTTTTCTGGCAACAGAAGTGGTGATGATGCTGGTGCTGGCGGCAGCGGCAGTAAGCGCACGCCATCAACTGGCGCCGCGCTGCCCGGCTAACTCCTGATTAGCGCTATCCGCAGGCGTAAAAAGGGGATAATGTTATCCCCTTGTTAACAAAGGGAGCGCCGTAGTGGAACTTGATATTTACCAGGTGGATGCGTTCAGTACGCGGCCTTTTTCCGGTAACCCGGCAGCGGTATGTATTACACCGCAGGGGCTGGAAGCTGCGTTAATGCAGCAGATAGCCGAAGAGATGGCGGTATCCGAAACCGCGTTTTTAAACCTTGCGGACAATAACCTGCGCTGGTTTACGCCGCAGGCCGAAGTTGATTTATGCGGCCACGGCACGCTGGCAACCGCGCATATTCTGCGCCAGAACGGGCGGCTTGCCGAAGGCGATGCTATCACCTTTCACACCCTTTCTGGCCCGCTGACGGCAACCGCCGTGGCGCAAGGCATTGAGCTTGATTTCCCGCTACTGACACCGCAAATGGAACCCGAAGCGCCAGCGGAATTACTGAAGGCACTCGGGCTGGCGCATGAACAGGTGCGTGGTTACGGTTTGTTCGGCGCGAAACAACTGGTGGTGATCGAGGATGCGCAGTTAGTTTACGCACTCAAACCTGCTTTTGCGGCGCTTCGCGCCTTACCAGGCCGCGGCGTGGCAGTCACCGCGCCCGGTCAGGATGAGTATGATTGCGTGTCGCGCTACTTCGCCCCGTGGGTAGGAGTGAATGAGGATCCGGTGACCGGCTCTGCGCACTGTGCGCTGGCGGCCTACTGGTCGGCGCGGCTGGGTAAGCGCTCGCTTACCGCCTACCAGGCCTCAACGCGCGGCGGCGTTTTAGCGCTGGCGCTCAGGGAAAAGGGACGCGTGCTGATCGGCGGCGGCGCGCATACGGTGCTGGCTGGAACGTTACGGCTTTGACGGTAAACGCGTAATCATCCGCCAGCGGAACCAAATCTGCGCCAGCAGGATCAACACACCGCCAAGGATTTTTTGTAGCGGTAAGCGCTCACCGTACCAAATCGAAGCGGCAATCACCGTCAGTAGCGGCTCCAGTACCATAATGATGGCCGCGCTGGCGACAGCGGCATATTTTTGCCCTTGTAGTTGCAAGCCAAAGCGCAGGCTGGTGGCAATTAAAATGCTTGCCGCCAGCCACATCGCCGTGGTGCTGGTAAAGGGTTGCGTCCAGGACTCAAACAACGCAGAAATCACCAGCCCGGCAATGCCGGTGATCGCCAGTTGTACCGCCGTGAGCGGCAGCAGCGGTACTTCTCTGGCACAACGGCTGGTGTAGCAAAAATAGATCGACTGCACGAACGCCGTCAGCAAAAACCAGCCCTGGCTGGCATGAAACGTGATGGGCATGTGCAGGCTCAGCAGCGCTAAGCCAACAATGGCAACCGGCAAACATTCCCAGTAGGCGCGCGCCGGGCGGTTTTTTAGCATCACCCAGGCCACCAGCGGCACGAACAGCATCGACAGGCTCATGATAAATGCCCCCTCGCCCAGCGATGGCGTGGTCGACACCGACCAGATCCACAGGCAGAGGTTGAGCGCCATCCATAATCCGCTTATCACTACCTGGCGCACTTTTTCCAGCGCAATGCGTTGCCCACGGCAAAACGGCAACAGCACCAGCGCCGCGCCAAAAAAGCGCAGCCCAAGGAAGGCGAAAACCGGCATCCCGCTAATGGCTTCGCGCGAGAAAATCCACCCGCAGGCGGCGATCACTGTGGTCAGAACCAGAAATAAATCAGCTTGTCGTTGCCGGGTCATGGCAAGGCTCCCTGAGCAATAAAAAAGCCAGCGCGGCGGCTGGCGAAATCTTTACGGACATCATGCCTGAAATGTCAGGCGCTGGCGCGGGAAATATAACGCCAGTCCATGATTACGCTTTCTGGCAGGCTGTCCGGGTTATCAATGCGGTTCAGCAACAGCCGGACGGCTTCGCGCCCCATCGCCTGCGAAGGTTGCTCAATGGTGCTGAGCGGCGGGGTAACCATCTCTGCCAGTTCAGTGCCATCGAAACCGACCACTGCGATATCCTGCGGCATTGTCAGCCCGGCTTCATGGATCGCCAGCAGCGCCCCGGCGGCCAGCGTATCGGAAACGGCAAACACCGCATCCGGACGTTCCGGCGCACTTAGCAGGTGCTGCATCGCGGTTTTCCCGGCGCTGAAACTCAAATCGCGGGCGTACGCCACGTTTTCATAGCCCAGGTGTTTTGCCTGTAAACCGCTCCGATAGCCGCGTTCACGCAGCCGGGCATATTTATAACTCAGATCGTGGTTAATCATGGCAATGCGCTGGCAGCCGCGCTCAACTAAGCGGTCAATCACGCAGCAGGCGGCGTCGACATCATTAATGCCGACGCAGGAGACGTCGCCGTTATCGGCGTACTCGGCACATTGCACCCAGGGCGCAGCGCCAATCATGGTGGCCAGTTCCGGCAATTTCGCACATGCATCCATGGTGATGATGCCGTCAACAATCTTGCCCGACAGCAATTTGAGCGCTGAGCGCGAGCGCGCTATATCTGCACCGGAGTTACACAGCAGGATGCGATACCCGTTTTTTTCCGCCTCTTCTTCAATGCCCTTCACCACTTCGGCGCAAAACGGGTTAGCGATGTTAGAGACCAACACCAGAATCATTGAGCTGCGCGCAGTGCGCAACTGGCGGGCTAATAAGTTGGGTTGGTACTGGCACGCCTTGATGGCCTGCAATACGCGTTCGCGATTTTTCGGCTTCACTGATTCGCTGTTATTCAACACCCGTGAAACCGTTGCAACGGAAACGCCCGCCATCCTGGCAATTTTCTGAATGGACATAACAACAATATATTCTGCGATTGACCATAAGACCCGAGGCTATCACAGTTTAGACATAGACATCATCCCCCGTCCGGCAGGCCGCAGCCCACCGGATCTGATAGGGAATCGTGTGAGTTACCCGCGCTTCGGCGTGCGACGCAGCAGTTTGAAAGCGACAAACAGGAACACAATCCACACCGGCAGCAACACCGCTGACAGGCGCATATCGTCCATCGTGCACATCAAAACCAGGATCATCAGCATGAAGCCAATGCACAGATAGTTGCCCGCCGGGAAGAGCAGCGCTTTAAACTGCGGATCGCGCCCTTTGCGGCGCATCGCCGCGCGGAATTTCAGGTGCGCCAGCGAAATCATGATCCAGTTCAGCAGCAACGTCGCCACCACCAGCGCCATCAGCATGGCGAAGGCTTTTTGCGGTAGCAGATAGTTAACCAATACCACCAGCGAGGTGATAGCTCCTGAGAGGAACAGGGAATTCACCGGCACGCCACGGCGGCTGACGCGTGTTAAAAACGCCGGTGCGTTGCCCTGTACCGACAAACCAAACAGCATACGGCTATTGGAATAGACACCGCTGTTATAGACTGACAGGGAAGCCACCAGAATGACGAAATTGAGCGCAGATGCCACCAGATTGCTGTCCAGTTCGTGGAAAATCATCACAAACGGGCTGCTGTTGGCTTTGACGTCAATCCACGGATAAAGCGCCAGTAGCACGACCAGCGAGCCGATATAGAAGAGTAAAATGCGGTACACGACCTGGTTCACCGCTTTCGGAATGGTGGTGTGCGGCTCGCTGGCTTCGGCGGCGGTAATGCCGATCAGCTCCAGGCCGCCAAAAGAGAACATAATCACTGCCAGCGCGAGAATAAGCCCGTGCCAGCCGGTGGCGAAAAAGCCGTTATAGCGCCAGAGGTTATCGAAGCTGGCGCGCTCACCGCCATGGCCGGTAAACAGCATCCACAAGCCAAAACCAATCATGCCGATAATCGCCAGCACTTTAATCAGCGCAAACCAGAACTCGGTTTCGCCATACAAGCGCACGTTAACGAGGTTGACGGCGTTGATGATGACAAAGAAAGCGGCGGCCCAAATCCAGGTTGGCACGTCCGGGAACCAGTACTGCATGTAAATACCGGCGGCGGTCAGTTCCGCCATTCCCACCAGCACAAACATCGCCCAGTAGTTCCAGCCAGAAAGAAAGCCCGCGAACGGCCCCCAGTATTTATAGGCAAAATGGGAAAATGAACCGGACACCGGCTCTTCAACCACCATTTCACCAAGCTGGCGCATAATCAGAAAAGCGATAACGCCGGCAATGCCGTAGCCCAGCAACACGGCTGGCCCGGCCATCTGAATCGCGGGGCCAATGCCCAGAAAAAGGCCGGTGCCAATCGCGCCGCCCAGCGCAATCAGCTGAATATGGCGGTTTTTTAAACCTCGTTGTAGTGTCGGCCCTGCTTCCGACGCGGCATCGGTGCTGCTTCCCGCTGCCTGTGACGCGTTTTTCACGTCCTTCCCCTTTGTGGTTTCATTTAAAGGGGCACCTTTTAACATCTCCGTTGTGGGCTGGCAAGAAATGAACCCTAAGCGGCAACGCGCAAAACGTGCACTTGCGTTTAAACCGTCAGGATCTCAATATCCTCTGCGCGAAAGGATTGATGCAGCGCTTTGCTGAGATCGGTTTCGACCACCAGCACATCGATCTGCTGGCTGGCAGCCACAATGTAACGGGCGACGGCCGGGATCTTATTTGCCGTTAATGCCACCACCACCTGGTTGCTGCGGGCGATCACCGCCTTTTTAAATTCGCAGTCGGCGTAATCAAATCCACTCAGCCCCATTTCCGGCGACATTGCGCAGCCACCGATAAACGCCTGATCGAAAATGATCCCGTTAAGCTGACTGATGGCCGGTGCGCCGACGCAACCGCCAGTGCTGCTCTGCACCAGCCCCCCCAGCATGATCACTTCGCAGCGCGGATGTTTACACGCAACAGCGGCGATTTCCGGTGAGTTAGTCACTACTGTCAGGTTTAACTCTGGCGGCAGTGCTCTCGCCAGCTCAAGGTTGGTGGTACCGGTATCAATAAAGATGCAGGTGCCGGGTTTAAGCAGTTGCACGCAGCGTTGCGCGAGGAGGCTTTTTGTTGCTCGATCCTGCTCTTTTCTTTGCGTAAAGCTCCCGGCGGTCGCCAGTTGCAATACCGCGCCGCCATAGACCTTTTTGCAGACTCCCGCTTTACTCAGTTCCTGCAAATCGCGGCGAATGGTGTGCTCAGAAACCTGCAATTCAACGGCTAACTCCGCACAGACTACCCGTCCCTGCGCCTGAAGACGCTGGCGGATCAGATCTTGTCGTTGGTCCGGGAAAGCTGCATAATCGAGCATAAATCCTCTTTATAAAATCCACATCGAGCAATAATGAGCATAATCATGCAAATGCATCACGCTGTCAATTAACAACCCCTACGCCCTGGAGGTCACCTTGAACATTGCCCATGTCGCACTCTGGACACGCCATCTCGACGCACAGCGCGCATTTTGGCGCGACTTTTTTTCCGCCACCAGCAATAAGAAATATGTCAGTCAAAACCGCGCCGGTTTTGCATCCTATTTTATGTCACTGCACAACGGGCCAACCATTGAACTCATGACCGTGCCGGAGCTGGCCGATGCGCCGAACGCCGCAGAATT
The DNA here is from genome assembly GCF_000300455.3 of Kosakonia sacchari SP1. Lineage (NCBI taxonomy): Bacteria > Pseudomonadati > Pseudomonadota > Gammaproteobacteria > Enterobacterales > Enterobacteriaceae > Kosakonia > Kosakonia sacchari. Next base: position 1,437,525 of record NZ_CP007215.2, on the reverse strand, counting down.
TGTTGGCTGGGCGCACATTGCAATTAATGTCGGAGATGTCGGGGCGGTGGATGAGATGGCAGAAAAAGCCCGTCAGCAGGGCCGGTTAGCCAGCGCTGCGCGATGGACGGGGGATGGTTTTTATGAAGCCGTGATTCTGGACCCGGATAATAACCGTATCGAACTGGTTGCCAGTTAAGAAAGGCAGAGAGCCTGTTGCCAGGCTCCCTGTTGAGGTTACGCTTCGAGGCGGAACTGATGCACCGTCTGCGCCAGTTGCTGCGCCTGATCTTCAAGTGAAGTTGCTGCCGCAGCCATTTGCTGCACCAGCGAGGCGTTTTGTTGCGTGACCCCGTCCATTTCATTGACGGCAATTGTCACCTGGCTAATGCCTTTGGCCTGCTCATCCGAGGCGCTGACAATCTCATTGATGATGGTCTGCACGGAATTCACCGCCTGCGTCATCTCCTGCATGGTGTGACCGGCGTCGTTCACCAGCTGCACCCCGGCTTCGACGCGTTTGCTGGACTCCTCAATCAACGCGCCGATATCTTTGACCGCATCGGCGCTGCGCTGCGCCAGGTTGCGCACTTCAGACGCCACCACCGCAAAGCCACGCCCTTGTTCACCAGCACGCGCCGCCTCTACCGCGGCGTTCAACGCCAGGATATTGGTCTGGAAAGCGATGCTGTTGATGATCGCCGTGATATCGCCGATTTTCTTCGCGCTGTCGTCAATTTTCGCCATCGTTTCCACTACCTGGCCGACCAGCGTTTCACCCCGGCTGGCAATTTGCGTGGCATTGGCGGTCAGCGCCGTCGCCTGGTGGGCGTTGGCGGCGTTATGTTTCACCGTGGCGCTAAACTGCTCCATACTGGCGGCGGTCTGCTCCAGCGCTGCAGCCTGCTGTTCAGTACGTGAAGAGAGGTTAATGTTGCCGCTGACAATCTCGCCGGCCCCCTGACGCACTGAGTCACTGGCTTCTTTGATCTGCCCGACAATCTGCCGTAGCTGCGCCTGCATGGTATGCAGGGCATAGAATAGGCTGCTGCGATCGTTACCTTTCACCGGGATGGTGTTATCGAGTTTGCCGTCCGCAACCGCTAGGGCGATATTCGCCCCTTCCAGCGGCTCGCCACCAATCGGTTTCAACACTTTACGGCTGAAGATCAGGCCGAGCAGCGTACACACCAACAGAATGCTGATAACCCCCAGAACAATGGCGTACGTCAGTTGACGGTTGGCCGCCGCCATCACCGAACTCACCGGCGCAACGACGCCGAGATACCAGTTATCGGTACTGTTGCCGATTGACACTGGTTGCCAGGTAATCAGCGCTTTTTCGCCGAGGATCGGATCATCTTGTTCCACCACATTACTGGTAAAGCCATCCGTTTTACCGGGGTACGGCTTGCTGGTCAGGTTTTTATCCGGGTAGGAAATCACCTTCCCGGCAGTAGAGAGCAGCACCGCATAGCCGCCCCCTTCCCACGGCTTAATCTGATTCACTTTCTGCTGCAATGAGGCCAGCGAGATATCCGATGTCACAACGGCATGCAGTTTGCCACCGCTGACAATCGGTGCTGCCACTGAGGTCAGCAGCGTCGGCACACCGTTATAGGCATAGCTGTAAGGCTCAATTAACGTGTCTTTCTGGCTTTTTTGCGGCAGCAGATAGTAGTCGCCCTGACCTGGCGTAAAGATCGATGTTAACGGGTGGAGCTTAAAATTACCGGATTGATCGTGATCGACAAAGAAGGCGTAGCGGCCTTTGGGTGCCTGATCGGGTTTATCCGCGAACTCGGCATCGCGACCGTCATAAGCGTTGTCTTCAAAAATAACCGAGATAGAGAGATAGTCAGGATTATCGCGCAGGGCGGAGATAAGCAGTTTATCTGCCGCCTGGCGGTCAGTTATCCCGGCTTCTGGCAAGGCAATCATACTGTGACCGAGGTTATGCGCCACATCACGGGCATAATTCAGCTGTTGCTGGACAGTCAGCGCCTGGCTTTCCGCAATTTTTTGCAGATATTGTTCGGCGAGGTGTTTTTGTTCACTGCTGGACTGCCAGCTCAGTACCCCGATGGTTACCACAAAACCGAGGGTGATGGTGATGGCTCCCGTCAGCAACATTTGCGCGCGGGTGCTCATTTTTTTGGTCACAAATTCTCTGGCCATTACGGCTCTCCTGGAGTCAGCCTTTTACATCATCTTCCTTTCAGCACGAACTCCCTGTGAGATCTCTATCGGCGGTTATTTTTTGATCTTTAATTGTTAGTGAAAGTGTTATTGCGCGGTAAAAACGCTTTTTAAAGCGAGAAACGGCAGCCTGCATGGACCAGGGAATGTAGTGGCAGTTAACTTGTCGGTCGCCGTGGATTACAACAGAGCTTTACGCTGAGGACGCGAGAGATCACGATTTCGATTAAGGCTCAAGAACGCAAGAGAGGCAGCCCCGGCAGCACGCCAGGGCGGGAGGGATTAGCCGCGATCGTCTTTCGGGCCGAGGAAATAGAACCCAAAAGGGAGCGAACCAATGATGGTGAACATCAGACTGTAGATGGCAACCCATGCGCCCTGCATGATAAACATCGTTACCGTCCAGGATTCCATCGGCAAATTGTACTGATCTTCAACGCCCTCGAAGGTCACTTTCGAAATGACGCTCACGGCAACCAGGAATACAATCACCACCGCAATGATAAATTTTTTCCCCTCGCGGGTACGCAATTTTTCCAGCATATAAACCTCCTGTCATGTGGCTTTTCTGTGCCGCGAGTGTAACCGATCTGCTGCCTGGTTGTTGTGAAAAATCAGGAAAAAGGCCATTTGCGCGAAACCATGACAAACCCTTGTGACACCTCATCGTGCTGCTTTTAGCCATTAACACGGAGAAAACAATGAGTAAGGAAATCCCGATACGCTGCTTTTCCATATCCCTGTTTGTGCTGTGCAACTTTGCTGCGGGCTGGCGCGTTCTGCTGCTTAAACGCAGCGGTAACATGCTCAACGGTCAGTGGTGCCAGATTGCGGGCGGCATCGAACACGCTGAAACGGCCTGGCAAACCGCGTTGCGTGAAGCCCGGGAAGAGACGGGCTTGCAGCTTAGCGAACTCTATTCCGCCGACTGCTGCGAGCAGTTTTACGAAGCGCACCGCGACGCCATCACCGTCGCGCCGGTGTTTGTTGCGTACGTCGATGAAGCCTGCGAGATAACGCTCAACCACGAGCACAGCGAATACCGCTGGGTCAGCTTTGCTGACGCCCACGAATTGCTTACTTTTCCAGGCCAGCGCAAAACACTCGACTGGGTAAAAACGCATTTCGCGGATAGCTCGCCCTCGCCGCTGCTAAAAATGCCTTCCACGCTTTAAGCGCGCCTTTTTTATACTATTTTTATCGCCGCGTATTTCCTTTTTACGCGGCGTTTATATCAAAATAAAAATCGCTCTTTTATGCTGAGTTCACCGCCAACAGGCCTGACAGAAAGAAAAATATGAACTCGCTGATGACTATTCCACTGCTGAAAAATATCCGTACCTTTTTTACCACTACCCCATTTTCAACCCCGCTGCATTCGCGCTCGGCATTGATGGTGGATCAGGAAATCAGGCAGCTTCAGCAGAATTTTTCTCACGAAATCAAAGCGTATCTGAACGAACACCCGGAAACAAAACACGTTGATATTTATCTTAACGATACTCATGGTACATTCCGGGGAAAAAGAGTCGCCGTCGAAAACTTATTTTCACTCAGTCAGGGCTGTTATTTTCCGCAATCTGTCTACGCCATGGATCGCGAAGGGAAAATAATCACAACTTCCCCCGACAGACTTATTAACGAAGAGCCGGATAATTTATGTTTACCCGTTTCCGGCACGCTACGCCCAGGCGCGCACGATCCGCGCCATAACGCACAATTATTATTAACCATGCTCGACAGCGATAATCTACCCTGGCCGCTGGAGCCCAGAGTCATCCTGCAAAATGTGCTGCGTCAGTTTCATCAACATGGCCTTTACCCGGTGGTGGCTGCGGAAATGGAGTTCTACCTTGTAGACCCCGCCGCAGAACAGAACCGCCCGCAGGGCTGTTTTCATCTGGCCGTGCCGTCGGCCTATTCTGCGTTTATTGAGGAACTGGAAAACATGGCGGCAGCGCAGCGTCTTCCCTTATCCGGCATCGTTAGCGAAGCCGAAGCCGGGCAGTTTGAACTGAATATGTGCCATTCATCCAATGTCGTGGAGAGTTGCGAGCAGGTGCTGGCACTGCGCAAACTCACCGGTACCGTAGCTGAGAAATTTGGCTATCAGGCCAATTTTATGGCGAAACCCTTCTCAGAACTGGCCGGTAATGGCCTGCATTTTCACGTCAGCCTTAATGATACGAATGGCGAAAATGTATTTGCCAGCCCGGCAGAGACACCCAATGAAATGGTGCGACTCTCCCTTGCCGGCATGCTGGAATTGATGCCCGCGTCGCTGGCGATCATGGCGCCGGGTGTTAATGGGTTCAGGCGGTTGCGTAAGAATCTGGACGAACCGCTCTTTCACTCCTGGGGTTACAACAAACGCAACGCCGCTCTGCGCATTCCCTGCTCTGATGCGCGCAACCGGCGGATCGAATATCGCCTGGCGGGTGCGGACGCCAACCCTTATCTGGTGATGGCGACGTTACTGACCGGCATGTTATACGGCCTGGAACGTATTGATGATGACGCGCTGGCCAACTTCACCCACGCCTCGCCCGATCTGCCGTTATTCCAGCAACCCGCGCTGGAGGCGTTTCGCCAATGCGCCTACCTGGCGGATCATTTAGGCAGCGCATTTTGCGAGCAGTGGTATCACGGCAAGCTGACGGAACTGAACGCGTTTGAGCGCATTGTGACGGCAGAAGAATTGTCCTGATTAGCCTGGCCGCGGTTGCATCAGCGTCTTAACCTTGCCATTATGTCATTACAAACGTAATGACAGAGGTAGGTCCATGGGCAATTTGAATGTTCGTATTGATGACGATTTAAAAGCGCGTTCCTTTGCCGCTCTGGAAAAACTTGGCGTAACACCTTCCGAGCTTTTACGACAGACGCTCGAATATGTCGCCGAGAACGGCAAGCTACCGTTTCACCGCACACTGCTTAATGATGAAGATCGGCAACTGATCGAAATCGTGCGTGAGCGTTTACGCGATCCAAAACCGGTTCGTGTGACGCTTGACGATTTGTGATGACGCGCTGAAACATGAATGCGGCCAGGGAAAGGCCGCTTTTGGCAAACAAGGAGGTTGCATGGTTTATCAACTGGATTTCGATCAACGTGCGTTAAAAGAGTGGCGAAAATTAGGCAGCGCTGTTCGCGAGCAGTTTAAGAAGAAAATCGCTCAGGTGCTTAAAGCGCCGAGGATTGAAGCGAACAGACTCCATCATTTACCTGATTGCTACAAAATCAAATTGCGCGCTTCAGGCTATCGTCTGGTCTACCAGGTGAATGATGGACGGATTGTGGTGTTCGTTGTCTCTGTCGGAAAACGCGAACGTAACACCGTGTATGGCATCGCAGAAAGTCGCCTGATATAACCCGTTTTGCTCGAGCTACTCGCTTAGCCGGGCAGTGGAAGCGTCACATCCCCCTCCCCCAGCGGGCGCTGCATCAGTACCGTATCCAGCCAGCGCCCGTGCTTCATGCCGACGCTTTTCAGCGTGCCGATAACCACAAAACCGGCACGGCTGTGCAGGCGTAATGAACCTTCATTTTCGCTGTTGCCGACATTGGCGATGAGCTGGCGGTAACCGTTTTGCTCCGCCCAGGACACCGCACGAGCGAGTAGCGCTTTGCCTGCGCCTTGCTGGCGGAAACTGTCATCAACATAGATGGAATCTTCCAGCGTGTACTGGTACGCCCGCCGCTCGCGGTAGCGCGATAAATAGCAGTAACCCCGAACCTGCCCGTCATGCACGGCGACATACCACGGCAAGCCATTGCACCGGGTTTTCGCCAGCCGCGTACGCATTTCATCCACGTCCGGCGCTTCGGTTTCAAACGTGGCGTTACCGTGCGTCACGTGATAAGCATAAATCTGCACAATCGCGCTAAGATGATGTTCTTGCGCGTCAATAATTTCCATAAACTGTTCCCCGTTTGATGATATCTACAGGCTACCGGTAATGCCGCCCGCGCGGCACCAGGCTACGCTTATCACTGTTATAAGGAAAACTTTGCCATGCCACACTTCAGCTTTGACCAGTTAGCGACGTTTAAGCTGGTGCTCGCCCGGGGAAGTTTTACCGCCGCCGCAGAGGTGTTAGGCATTTCACAACCCGCAGTGAGCCTGCAAATCCGCCAGCTTGAACAGGCATTGCACGTTCGCCTGATTGAACGTTCCGGGCGCGGTCTGCGCGCCACCGCCGCCGGGGAAACCTTTCTGGCACATTGTGCGGAGATTGAAAATGCCGTCAGCGCCGCAGTGCAGTCCGTGGCGCAGCATCAGCACGCTATTAGCGGCAGCGTGACAATTGGCACCGGCGCGACGACCTGTATTCACCTGTTGCCGCCGCTGCTGCAAAAGTTGCATCGCGAGTTCCCGCTACTGTCAGTCGGGGTGCGCACCGGCAACACCAGCGATATCGTGCGCGCGGTGGAAGAAAACCGTATCGATATCGGCCTTGTAACGCTGCCCGCCAACGGACGCAATCTGGCGATTTCACCGTTACTTACCGAAGAATTTGTGGTGATCACTGCACAAGACGCTGACGGCGTTTCATTGCCGACGCCGGCATCGCTTGCGCCCCTGCCGCTGATTGTTTTCGAATCCGGCAGCAGCACGCGCCTGCTCATTGAACAGTGGTTTAGCGCAGACGGTGTCGCCCTCGCGCCGGTGATGGAACTGGGCAGTATTGAAGCGATAAAACGCATGGTGCGCGCCGGGTTGGGTTACAGCATCGTGCCCGGCGTGGCGGTTCAGGCTGCAGAAGACTGCCAGGGCCTGCGCGTACAACCGGTGCAGCCGCCGCTCCAGCGCCAGTTAGCGCTGGTGATGCGTCAGGATAAAGTGGTGAGCCGGGGAATGCGGGAAGTGTTGAACAGCCTGCAACAGGCGGGCATCACGCCCGCCGGATAAAACAACGATCAGAAGTCGTAACTCATTGAGACTTTCACGATGCGCGGATCGCCCTGGTAAATATAGGTGCCGTTGTCTTCCACGCTGGCCCAGTATTTCTCATTGGTGACGTTATCCACGCCCACGCGCCAGACCATCTCGTTTTTCTCCGCATTCAGCTGCATGCGGTAGCGCAGGCCAAGATCAAGGGTGGTGTAGCTGTCGAGTTTGCGGGTATTGGCGGTGTTTACATATTGCGAGCCGGTATAGTTCACGCGTGCCGTGGCGGTCAGGCCATCGACCGGTTTGATGTCATACTCGGCCCCCATCACCCCGTAGAATTTCGCCACACCAATCGGTCGGTTACCCTGATTGATGCCATCTTTGGTTTTCGTCAGCTCCGCATCCAGCCAGGTCGCGCTGCCATTCAGGCGCAGGCCGAGCACCGGCTCCCCAAACAGATTCAACTCCACGCCACGGTTACGCTGCTCACCGTCCAGCCCGTAAACATTGGTCGTGCTGTTAAGAATGCCGGTCGGCTTTTTGATTTCAAACAACGCCAGCGTACCGCCAATGCGTCCAAAGTCCGTTTTTACGCCAATTTCGTTCTGTTTAGAATGCGCAATCCCCACGCTTTGATAGCGATTTTCCGCTGTCTTCGGCGCTACGCCGCCTGGCTGCAACGCTTCGGTATGGTTGGCGTAGAAAGAGACAACATCCCACGGCTTATAGACCACGCCATAAGTCGGCATCCAGCGATCCTGGGTATAACGCGCAGTGGTGGTTTCCGCACCGGTGGCATTGCTGTAGTTGCGCACCCACAATTTCTGGTGACGCGCGCCCACGGTAAACAGCAGCCGATCCTCAAATACGCCGAGCGTGTCGCTCAGGGTATAACCCTGCGAGCGGTAACGCGCGGTTGTCAGCGGGTCACTGTAGTTTCCACTATGGGTTAAATTGTCCGGCAGCGGGATCGCCGAGGGATCATAAATATTCACCACCGGCAGATTTTTTTGATCGGACTGAGTCCAGGCCACGCGGTCACGCTTGATGTTCGCCGAATAACCGACGTTCACTTTATGGGAAACAAAGCCGGTATCGAAGTTACCGCGCAACCCGGCCATGCCACTCCAGGAGTCGGAAATCCGCACCGTATCCATGCGGCTGAAGGTGGCGTCACCGTTTTTATTGAATAGCTTAGGCGCGCCGTAGGTGCCGTCTTCATGAGCATGCTGACCGCCGAACGCGCCATAAACTGTCCAGTCATCGGTCAGATCGTATTCCGCGCGAGCCAGGCCAAATTCGTTCTCAATATCGCTGTGCGCCCAGCGCTGGCTGTAGTTTGTACGGGTATCCGGCAGCGCTGGAATAAAGTCGACGGCGCTGATATTGACGCCCATTTCGCCGCCGTGAACCGTTTTGTTCTGGTAACCGAGATCCAGCGACGTGCGCAAGCGCTCGCCACGATAATCGAGGCCAATTGACGCCGCAGTCGTGCGGCGATGATCGTCTTCTACCGCAGCATCCCCTTCTCGATGCAGCAAATTCATGCGTACGCCAAACTGGTTGTTATCACCGTAGCGACGCCCCACATCCAGCGAACCGCCAACTTGCGAGCGGGTGGTGTAATCAACACCCACGCGGGTGAGCGGCGTGTCGTCGGCATGTTTCGGTTCAAGGTTAATCATCCCGCCAACCCCCGAACCCGCAGAACCGTTCATCAGCGCATTCGAACCTTTAAAAATCTCCACGCGCTCCAGCATCTGCGTATCGACAATCTGGCGCGGCACAATGCCCGCCAGACCGCCCATCAGCATGTCGTCACCATCAAGCTGAAAGCCGCGAATACGGTACGTTTCGGCAAAGTTGCCGTAACCCTGCCCGACCTGCACGCCCGCATCATTACTAACCACATCAGCGATGGTTTTCGCCTGTTGATCCAGCACCAGCTTCGAGGTGTAACCGATGACGTTAAACGGCACATCCATCGCTTTTTGCTCGCCGAGCACGCCAAGGCGGCCGCCGTGCGCCACTTGTCCGTCCAGAAACGCGGGAACCAGTTCACTGCCGCCGGGCCTGAAATCACTGCCGGCGGCGGACTGCACGACAATGGTTTCTTCATGCGTGGGTTTTACGCTAGCGTCAGCCGTCGCTGCCTGTGCGTTATGCGCGACCGCGCCAATGGCCAGCGCAAGCACGGTCTTACGCAAAGGTATTGAGTGTTTTTTGCGGTTATTCATCATTATTAGCTATTGAAATAAAAAGAAATGGCCCGTTTCCAGGCCAGCGTCATTACTTGTTCAGATCGATCCTGACGACACTATCCGGGCCGTTGGTGGAGTGATCTTTGTTAAACGCCTGTTTGACGGTGACAAACAGCGTCTGGCCATCGGCGGAAAGCAGCAGGCTGTTCGGATGTGGCGGCAGCTCCCAGCGCTGTTTGACGGCATAGCTGGTTGCATCGAGGCTCAGCACTTTGCCGGACTCACGCTGGGTAATATAGATTTCATGGCGTTTAGCGTTGAATTTCACCGCCAGCGCATCGCCATCAAGCTGTTTCACGATTTTGCCGCTATGAATATCCAGCACCAGCGTGGTTTTGGCTTTTGAATTGTCGGTGACGAACAAGCGGCCGGTGGCCTCATCTTCAGCGATATTCAACAGCAGCGCCGGTTTGTCGCCCAGCGATTTCCAGCGTTGCTCGATACGGTTATTGCGCGGGTTGACCACCAGAATTTCGCCGCCGCCATTCGCCACATACAAACGTTGCGTCTGCGCAGAGAAGTGCAGGCCGGTCACCCATTTGCCCGCGTTTTTGATACGCGCTTTGACCTTCAGGGTTTTCGCGTCAACCACCCATACCAGCGCAGGATCGGCAACGGCGCCGATATATAAATTGCCGTTATGCAGCACAATTTCACGCGCGCCATAGGGCAGGCCTTTCTCGTTGCGCTCCGGGAACAGCGTGCGGGAAAGCACTTTGCCGTTGCTGGTATCGATGGCACTCACGCCGCCGTCCAGCGAATTGGTGACATACACGGTTTTGCCATCCGGGGAGATAGCCATGCCAAAGTTTTTCAGATCGGTGTGGGTCGCGCCGAGGGTTTTTAGCGTTTTCGGATCCAGTTTGTAAACCACCCCACCCTGCACATCTTTAAAGCCTTCCGCGCTGGCAACATACAACGCATCGCCTTGCGGGCTGAGTGCCATTTCATACAGGCCGCTGGCAAGAGAGCGTTTCACCACATTTTCAGGTAGTTGCGCCGCCGCAGGTGTTGCTGCTGGTGCCGCAGGCTGCGCACTGGTGATGTTATGTGCACTGCAACCGGCAAGTGCCATAGCCGCCAACAGAGCCAGCACGGAGGTGTTTATCTTCATGGGAGATCCTTTACCGTTAATGTCATCAAGGCAGACGAGCGCCCACGCCACGCATCTATATGTGATCGCTTGATAAGGGCAGATTCGGCCCGGCGCAGCTCGTCACGGCTTTTCAGTGTTCCCTGTCAGCCTTCACGCTCACTGTTATTGCGGGGAAGATCCTTGCTGCGCCCACAAACACCAAAGAGAATGAGAACTATACGCATTCTTGATTTTCAAGCAAGAACTATCGTTTCACTTCCCTGTTGTGGAAAAGTGGCGTGTTAAAAAGTGGAAAGCGGCGGATATGCATACGACGTGAAAACAGAAAATGACTGGCAGGGCCGGAATTGCGGCATCATCATTCTGTCTTACGGCAGCGTTTAAACTGCAATTTGGCCGACGTTAATCAAAGGATAAGAGACAGATGCCCGGCATGAGCCATCAATGGCGAGAACCGAGGTATAAATGGCGGGTATTTCACTGCCACTTAGTAGCCGCGTAATTTTGAACGTTGCCAGGCGCTGTCGACCAGCTCAGCGGCAGCCTGCACCTGATCGCAAAATGGTGCGCCAAAGGTTTCCATCAGCGCGGCATGCCTGGTAAGAAACCCCATTCCCTCTTCGTTACCAGTAATGCTCTCCAGAAACCAGTCCGGCACCTCTTTTTTCAGGCACAGTTCACTCAGCGAAGCGGTAAATTGTGCCCGCTGAGCGACATCGTTTATCCATGAAGGCTGCTGATTATCCATCTCAGCGGCAACAGTTGCCTCGAGCGCATGCTGTGAACGACTGTAAAACTCGCGAATTTTCGCCGAACTCCACGCTTTGCCAAAGAACAACAGCAATATTGGTACTACACACCAGAAGAGGGTCATCACTTGCTCGTTATCTGTTTTTTCGCGCAGAGATAGTACTGACAAAACCTGACAAATGCAGTAACAGGGAGCACTCTTTAACCGGCAGCATTGGCAAAGAAGAGGAGACACAAGCCTTTTATACCAGGCTTATCCATGCCGCCAGCAGGCAGGTATTTATATTGATGATGTGAGCTGGCGCGAATTTCTTGACCCCGAAGCATTGAGCCGGTGAAGCCGCACAAAATTTGGGGTTGACCGCAAAGATGATAAAGATTATCTTTCGCATTACCGAATAGTTGAGCAAATCACTCAGGTATTCGGTACGACATTGCTCACATTGCTTCCAGTATTATTTGCCCGCCTGACAAGTGCGGGCTTTTTTTTTACCCCCCCCTCCTCTCACCACCGCAGATATGACTGTGGTTTTGCTTAGGGAGCAATAATCTCTCGTTATTCATTGGCTTACTTAATTGAAATCAAACCGTCACAAACCCGCCTTAACCTAAGATTATTCTTATACCGGGATGCTGTTTGAATCATGGATATACCGCTCTCTTCGCGACAGCTTAATGCTGGAATCTTGCGCCTTGCCGTCCCGCACGTGACACCGGATGCCAATAATGTGCAGGTCATGTCGCTGTTCAATGAACACAAATCATTGATTGGCCTGCCGGTGCTGGAAAATAACCGCCCTATTGGCATGATTAACCGGCATATTTTTCTGTCGCAGATGAGCCGTCCGTTTTTCCATGAACTGTATGATCAGAAAAGCTGCATCGCGTTTATGGATAAAAACCCGCTGATTGTCGATGCCGATTCCGGTCTCGAATACCTGTCCGAGCGGGTGATCGAAACCGGCGATAAAGCCGTCACCGAAGGGTTTATCCTCACCCAGCAGGGGCAATACATCGGTATAGGCCTGGGCATTGACCTTATCCGCACGGTATCTGATTTACAGGCCAAACAGCATCTGCAAATTATGCAAAGCCTTGAATACGCGCGCATTATTCAGGAATCGATGCTGAGCCGCTCACGCAACACCATTGAAAAAACGCTGGATGACTGGTGCCTGCACTGGCACCCGCGCGACTGTGTTGGTGGCGATATCTATGCTTTTCAGCGCGTGGAAAATGGCTGGTTGATGGTGCTGGCGGATTGTACCGGGCATGGTGTTCCCGGCGCGTTTATGACCTTTATTTTCTCCTCGGCGCTGGAAAAAGCGCTCAGCCTCGCCCCTGCGAACGCACCGGAACACCTGCTCAGCCTGATTAATCAACATATCAAACAGACGCTCAGCCAGGTGCATCCGTCAGCCGATCGCAGTCAGTCCAATGATGGCTGCGACGCCCTTGTTCTGTTTGTTGATACGCAAAACGAGCAAGTCAGTTGGGCGAGTGCCCGGATGCACGCTTTCGTACTCAGCCAGGACGCGGACAGCGCAGCAACGCTTGAAAGCTGCCGCAAAGGTGTGGGTTACACCGACACGCCGGTGGATTACCAGTGGCAGCGCTACCAGGCGCCATTGCGTCGTGGCGACACATTCTTAATTGTTTCTGATGGCGCGACCGACCAGCCAGGCGGCCCGCGAAAGGTAATGTTTGGCAAAAAACGTATTCAGTCACTGTTAGCGCAAAACCGCACGCTGCCGATGCCTGCACTTTCCGACGCCCTGCTCGCGGCGCTGAAAGCCTGGCAGGGTCAGCAGGCGTCGCGCGATGACATGACGTGGTTTGGTTTTCGCTGGTGAATAACATGCAAATAAACGACCTGCAGGTCAAAGAAGCCGTTCTGTTACCCCTTTTTACGCTGCAACGGCAAAACGCCGTTGAGCTTTTTTATACGGGCTATTTTTCCCAGCAGCATATTGTTTCGCTGGGTGAAGTCATTCGCACATGGCTGGATAAACACGAATCCTCAGCGGTAACGCGCAGAAAGTTGTTCTCGGCTTTTATCGAGATGGGGCAAAACATTGTGCGCTACTCCTCAGACGACCGGTATTTATCGACTGAACAGCAAGAGCTGCGCTTCGGTTCGGTCTGTTTTCATATGGATCAAACCCACTATTACCTCGAAACCGCAAACCTGGTGGGGCCGGAAGCTTCCACGTTATTGCAGACAAATCTCGATGTGCTGCGCGGTATGTCGCAGGCGGAAATCCGCGATGCCTGGAAACAGGGGCTACGCAGTGAAGCTCCGATCACCAGTAAAGGCGCGAACATTGGTTTGTTGACGATGGCGCGGGATACCAGCCTGCCGCTGGAATATCGCATTCACCCTCTGGCGGCGAGTTCTCTGTCCGCCTTTCACTTAAAGGCAACGTTCTGCCATGACTGATATGACACTGACGCCAGCTATTGAATTGCCCGCCACCGCCGCGACGCCGGAGGTGAAATTTGATTTTGCCGCCCAACGCCTGGTGCTGAAAGGCGAAGCTTACCCGGAGAATGCCGCCGCATTTTTTCGCCCGCTGATGGATGCACTGGAAGGCTGGTTGCAGAGTGGCCTGCAGACGAACGCGCCGCTCCAGTTACATGTGGCGCTGAGTTACTTCAACAGCTCCAGCACCAAACTGCTATTTACGCTGTTCGAAAGCCTGAATGATTATGCCAGAGGCGGCGCGACGTGCGAGCTGCACTGGTACTATGACGCGGAAGACGATATCTCCGAGGAGTTTGGCCTGGAGTTGCGCATCGATTTCCCGTCGCTGACCGTTTTTCTTATCCCGGACATCAACGCATGTTAGATATCAATGAGCTATTCAAGGAGGATTATTCTGTTCTCGAAGATGCCCGCCTGGCCGCTGCTGACGACAGGCTGACGGCGGATGTCTGCCGCGAAAAATTGTGGGCGGTGGCGAAAAACTACCAGCGCCTGATCCGCGAATCGTATCGCCTGATTTCACGCAGTGATCGCGCCGAGCGCGAGCTCAATCGCATGAATGAGCAGTTGCAACAGCTGGCGGTACGCCTTGAATATGAGGCGACGCACGACCCACTAACCGCCGTGTTTAATCGCAGCGCAATCATTAATCACATTAACCAGGGTCTGACGACCGGCCATGTGGCGCTGATCCTGCTCGATATTGATCATTTCAAACGCATCAATGATGAGTACGGTCACCCGATGGGCGACCGCGTGATTTGCGCGCTGGTGGCGCGTATTCGCCGCGCCGTGCCGCAAAGCGCGGCGATCGGTCGTGTCGGTGGAGAGGAATTCACCATTGTGCTGCCAAAAGCGCGTGTCGAAGAGGCGATGATCACGGCCAGTTATATTCACTCGTCGCTGAACGCTTCACCGCTCGAGGTACTCCCCCAGCAACTGGTGACCGCCAGTTTTGGTGTCAGCCTGGGGCATAAAGACAGCGATTTCGAGACGCTGTATAGCACGGCGGATACGGCGCTGTATCACGCGAAAAAGCGCGGGCGTAACCAGGTCGCACTGCATGAGGATTTTTTTCGCCCACAGGTGAAAATGGGGCTTTCGTCGGAAAATGTTCAGCATTGAGGGAGCGGGCGTTTCGACTACGCTCGGCAGAGTGCAACGATCCGCAACAACACGTCGCGCTTCGCGGCAGGCTTTCTGCCGGTCTTGCTCTGTTGTAACCGACGCTTACCGGGTCAACTTTCGCGAAAACAGCAATCCAGGCGTGGGCATCGCAGAAAAATGAAGATAACTGAGCCAATTTGCCAGGGGCTTGTCAGATTGTTTTATTGTTCTTAAGCGGCTTGTTTTTCCAGCGTTTATTCAACCATTCGAACTCCTGATAAGTAAGAGAAGTACGCCGTTTTTCCCGTAACGCCTTAATCAGCGGCTCAGCGGTTTCGTAGGTGTCTATTACCGTCGTATATGAGGCCTGCTTAATCATGTTTTCCTCATAAATACCGGCTTTTATGCTTACCGCCATACGCTCATAGAAATTAAGAATGTATTGTATTTTTCGTCCTTCGTAGTTCTCATCCTTTGAAAGATTTTCTGCGACAGGGAATACATATGAACGGAAGGATTTCCCTGAATCGCGAACGCGCCGGAGTGTATGCAGACCATCAATGTATTCACTGTCTTTTCGACTTTCAAAAAGAAAGGTCGCCGTTTGGGTTTTGCGGGCCATCTTCACGTTAAACCTGATGGTAAGAACAGCGGTACAAATACCGCCAAAAACAAGCAGATTGCTGATGACTTGCCACGCTGTCGGACTGATTTCCATAGACCATTCCCTGTCATTAGATAAAAAAAGCGGAGCCTGAGCTCCGCCTGTAAAAAAGTTGCCTGTCAGAAACCGTCGAACTCATCAAATTTTTTCATATAAATCTCCCTGAACGCGTTACCCTAACAATAAGTGAAATTTCACTTAGGTGGTGATTTTATAATCGCAGTAGCCACTTCGCAATGGCAAGTCCAATGCAATCCTGTCAGATATTTCAAAGTGCGGCACTGCTCGAAAAATACCGATTAGCGGTCTGTTTTTTCGGATCTGAATCACTGTCCTCACCGGCTGGATTGCAAAAACTTCCTCACCCTGTCTGAATCCGGGTTGGTGAAAAATTTCTCCGGTGGTGCTTTCTCGATCAGCAACCCCTTCTCCAGAAACACCACTTCATCCGACACCTGGCGGGCAAAATCCATTTCGTGCGTCACCACCACCATGGTGTAACCCTCTGCGGCGAGATCTTTCATCACGCCCAGCACTTCGTTAACCAGTTCCGGATCCAGCGCTGAAGTGGGTTCATCAAACAAAATCACCTCCGGCGACATCGCCAGCGAACGGGCAATCGCCACGCGCTGCTTCTGCCCACCAGAAAGCGTAATCGGGTAGACATCGGCTTTATGGTTCATGCCGACCTTTTCCAGTTGCCGGTGGGCAATCTCATTCGCCTGCTCACGCTTCATCCCCTTTACATGCACCAGCGCTTCACTGACGTTGTGCAACACGGATAAATGCGGCCACAGGTTAAAACTCTGGAACACCATGCCAACCCGTTCACGGATGTGCGAGAGATCTTTATGCGACATCGCCTTGCCAGTTTTTTCATCCACACCGATGCGCTGCCCGCTGATGCGCACTTCACCGCGATCCGGCTGTTCCAGCCAGTTCATACAGCGCAGCAGCGTCGATTTCCCCGAACCGGACGACCCCAGAATGCTGACCACCGTGCCCTTCTTTACGGTCAGATTGATATCACGCAATACCTCAACGTTATCAAACTGTTTGGACAAGTTTTTGATGCTTACCGCGCTTGCTTCAGGCATGGGTCATTCCTCTTTTCGCTCCGTAATGGCTCAACCGCTTAATCAACAACTCCAGCAGAATGCTGATGCCCCAGTACAGCGCAATGGCGACAATAAAGGCGTTAAACGGAATAAAATACGTCGACTGCACACTGTTCGCGGCGGCGGTGATCTCCTGCACGGTAATAATGCACAGAAACGCCGTGTCCTTCAGGCAAATAATCAGCTGGTTGCCCATTAAGGGCAGCGCGGAAGAGACAATATTCGGCAAAATAATGCGCAGGAAAATTTTATAACGGGAAAAACCTTGCGATACAGCAGCTTCAATATAGCCGGCCGAAAATATTCTGCGCTGGCTGCGTAATATTTCGAAAAAATAGGCACCGTGATAAATTACCAGCGCTAATAATCCTGCTGTCCAGGCATCCATGCTGATACCTAACTGCGGCAAACCGTAATAAAGCAGATACGCCAGAATCAAAAACGGGATCGCACGCATCAGGCTGACAAAGGCAATTATCACCCGGTTAATCACCCGATTTTGATATTCCATCACGTAGCAAAAAACTACGCCAATAAATAACCCGATCACGGCGGCAATAATAAATAACTCCAGTGTTGCCAGCAGCCCGTTGAAAAAACTCTCACGCGCGGCCCAAATAATTCCCCACTGATTCATAAATCCTCCGCCTTTTATCGCGCCAGGCGCTTCGCTTTGCGTTCAGCTACTCCCTGCAACTTCAGCAGCAGGCCGATAATAATCACGTATAACAGCGCCGCGGCGAGGATCGGCGACAGCGGTTCATAGGTGACTGATGAGATCCGGTTGGTGACGCGCGTTAAATCCACCACGCCAATCACTGCGATCGCCGGGCTGCCTTTGATCAAAAACGACATCTCGTTAACCAGAGCCGGCAGGCTCTCGATCCACATTTGCGGCAGCATAATATGGCGAAAATAGGTCCAGCGCCGCATCCCTACGGATTCCGCCGCTTCCCGCTGTTCACGGGGGAAATTACGAAACGCGTTACGCCAGATTTCCGCGTTAAACGCTGAGGTGTTCAGCGTCAGCGCGACAATCGCCGCCAGTGTTTTATCCAGATTAATACCGAGCGTCGGCAGGGATAAAAACAGAAACAGCACCAGCGTTACCAACGGCGTAGCTCGCGCCAGGCTGATGTAAACCACCAGAAACTGGTCAATAAACGGGATCTTCATCATGCGGACAAAGGCGATAACCAGGCCGATGACCACCCCGAACGCAATCGCCACGCCTGAGATCCAGAGGGTCGTCCATGCGCCTTCAATCAATAACTGCCATGAGATTAAGTCCATGTTCCCTCCTGTTAAAACGGGCGGCGGTTGCCCGCCGCAGGTGACTTACAAACCGGCTAACTTGTGGAACTGATCGGCGCTGGTAATCGGCTCTTTCGGCAGTTCATAGGTTTCACCAAACCACTTCTTCTGCAACTCAGTGAGCTTGCCGGTTTCAGTCATATGATTCATAAAACCGGTCATAAATTTCAGCAGCTCCGGTGAGTTTTTCGGGATCGGCCACGCCATGTAACCCGGACCGGAAACGGCCAGGCCTTTGGCAAAGACCTTCGGTTTGGCTTTCACTAGATCGTTGACGGAAATCACCACGTTAATCACGTAATCAACGCGCTTGTTCGCCAGATCGGCGTAGGCTTCCGGGTAGGATTGATATTCCACTACCGGCCCGAGTTTTCCGCCTACTTTCTCCAGCATCGCTTTCAGCTCCGGCAAACGCGCCAACAGTGCGCTGCCCGCCTGTACGCCTACTTTTTTACCGCTGAGATCGGCTATGGTATTTAAGGTTTTATCGTCGGCGCGTTTGACAAAATAGTGCTGCGCGGAGGCCCACGGCGGGGTGAAATTAAAGACATTGAGACGTTCATCGGTAATTACCGCACCGGTAAGTGCCATATCATATTGGCCGGTGGAAACCGCAGCGAGTAGCCCCGTCCACGGTAAGATACTTTGGTTAATATTGAATTTCGCGTATTTGCGTAATTCCTCAAGCATGTCCTTATTAAAACCATCCGTCTGGCCATTATTCATAAAATTGAATGGCGCGTAATCGTCTTCGGTCGCCACTTTCATGGTGCCAGATTTTTCAATTTCGGGTAAATCCGCTGCGACTGCGTGTAAGGAAAATGCCAAAGCGATCGTGGCTGCAAGACAATATTTGCCGAATACGTTTTTCATCTCTCCACCCTTATTTAATGTGCCAGACCGGTATATCCCAGGTGTGCCGGAAGCGTTGCAAGATATATGCCGAAACACGACATCGTGTGTTTTTCATAACTGCGTTTTTACAATAGGGAGGCTTGCGCTTTTGTGAATAGAGCCAGTTCTGGCGAATGAGTGTGTCAGTTAACAGGAAGCTGGTATGGAATTTGCTCCATTGCATAACGTGATATATCCGAAGGAGCGCAGCATGATTCGTCACCTGTTGAATGTGAATTTTGACGGCCAGCGTGGGTTGCAGGAGCAAGTCCGCGAATGTTTGATCAACGCCATTCTGAGCGGGATTTTCCCGGCAGATACCGCGCTGCCCTCCTGCCGTCAGCTTGCCAGCCAGCTTAACGTTTCACGCAATACCACCGCGCTGGTGTTTGAAGGCCTGGTCAACGAAGGTTATCTGGTGAGCCGCCCGCGCAGCGGTTATTACCTGCACCCGGATTACTACCGTTGCGGGCAAAACCCGACACCACCTGCACCTGAATGCGAGAGCGCTGCACCACGCTGGGGCAACCGCCTAAAAATCACCCCCAGCCAGCAGGAATCAATCCTTAAACCAGCGGGCTGGATGCACTACCGCTACCCGTTTATCTACGGTCAGCCCTATACGCAGCAATTCCCGCTTGCCAGCTGGCGCGCGGCGGCAAACTGGTTGCACGGCGGCGTGCGCGATCCGGCGTGGGTGATCGATCATATTGACCAGGATGTGCCGATGTTGATTGAGCAGATCCGCACCCGCGTGTTGCCAAAACGCGGCATCGTTGCCGCACCCGATGAGATCCTGATTACGCTCGGCTCGCAAAACGCGCTCTATCTGCTGACGCGCCTGCTCATGTCACCCGCAACCCGCGTGGCAGTGGAGAACCCGGGGTTTCGCGAAGCCATTAACACCTTCTTATTAAGCGAGCCGCAAATCGTGCCGCACGACGTGGACAGCGAAGGGCTGGTGCTCAACGAAACACCTTGCGACTACTACTATGTGACGCCGGGCCACCAGGTGCCGACCGGCGTGACGATGAGTAAAGCGCGGCGTACGCAATTGCTAGATTATGCGGCTCGCCATGATGCAGTGGTGATAGAGGACGATTACGACTCGGAAAGTAATTTTATGCAAAATCCGCTGCCCGCGCTGAAAGCCAGCGATCGCAGCGGGCGCGTGATTTATGTCAGCAGCTTGTCCAAAGCGCTGTCGCCGGGGTTACGGCTGGGGTATATGGTCGCCGCGCCCGAAATCATTGACGAAGCGCGGGCGCTGCGCCGCCTGGTGTACCGTCATCCGCCAACCAATATTCAATACCAGATGGCGCATTTTCTGGCGCAGGGGCATTACGAAACCCATTTGCGCCGCTACCACGAAGACTCCGCCCGCCGCTGGGATTGCCTGCACAACGCGCTGCTCACGTTTTTGCCGGAGTGCCAGTTAATGCAGGGTAGCGAACATGCCAACGCCTTCTGGCTGCGCACGCCAGAACAGATCAACACCCAGCAACTGACCTGGCGCGCCGCACACGCAGGCGTGTTGATTGAGCCGGGCGCGCGGCATTTTCTTGATGTTGCGCCGCCGGATAACTTCTTTCGGATGGGATTTCACGCGATCAATCCGGATGCCATTGCACCTGGCGTGGAGGTCTTGCGCGGCCAACTGGCGCAGCTGTGTTGATATTTTGAGCGGTTGCCGCCGCCTCGCAGGAAGGAATGCGTAATCGCTTCCATAATGAAGCAAACCCATTTATCGCGAGAACGCTATGCCACTGCCGGATTTTCATGTCTCTGAACCGTTTACGCTCGGCATTGAACTGGAGTTACAGGTTGTTAACCCGCCGGGCTATGATTTGAGCCAGGACTCTTCACGCCTGATTGAAGCGGTAAAATACCAGATAAGTGCCGGTGAGGTAAAACATGACATTACCGAAAGCATGCTGGAGATTGCCACCGGCGTGTGCCGGGATATCAACCAGGCGGCACATCAGTTTTCCGCTATGCAGCATGTGATTTTGCAGGCGGCATCCGAGCACCATGTGCAGATATGCGGCGGCGGCACTCACCCTTTTCAGAAGTGGCAACGTCAGGAGATCTGCAATGATGAGCGTTATAGCCGCACGCTGGAGACGTTTGGTTATTTGATGCAACAAGCGACGGTGTTTGGCCAGCATGTGCATGTTGGCTGCACCAACGGTGACGACGCAATCTATTTGCTGCATGGTCTTTCCCGTTTTGTGCCGCACTTTATTGCGCTCAGCGCCGCCTCGCCCTATATCCAGGGCACCGACACCCGCTACGCGTCGTCGCGCCTGAACATCTTCTCTTCCTTTCCTGATAATGGCCCGATGCCGTGGGTGGCGAACTGGCAGGAGTTTGAAGGACTGTTTCGCCGTCTGAGCTACACCTCGATGATTGAAAGCATTAAAGATTTGCACTGGGACATTCGTCCCAGCCCGCATTTTGGCACCGTTGAAGTGCGGGTCATGGACACGCCACTAACGCTTTCGCACGCCGTTAATGTTGCCGGGTTTATCCAGGCGTTGTCACACTGGCTGCTGACTGAGCGGCCGTTTAAACACCAGCCGCAGGATTATTTACTGTATAAATTCAACCGATTCCAGGCTTGCCGTTATGGGCTGGAAGGTCTGATTACCGATGTACATACCGGTGAGCGGTATACCATTGCTGACGATCTCACTCGCCTGCTGGAGAAGCTCGCGCCGTCGGCTGATAAGCTCAATGCGGGTAGCGCACTGGATGTACTGGCAAACGTGGTGAAACGCGGGAAAAGTGAAGCACAGATGATGCGTGAGTTTATCGCCGATGGTGGCTCGCTGATTGGATTAATGCAAAAACATGCTGAGATTTGGGCGGCAGGCTAAAGCGTTAATTTGTTAGTTATTATTCTTAACCACAACTTAAATAACCTGCGAACCAGCAGGTTATTTTTTTCTTACGACTCAAGATAATAACCACTAAGTGGTAGATGAATTCAACAGAATTGATAAATATCAACAAGCCCTGCGTTAGAAATAAAGCACCCGCGCCCTGCTCCGATAACGAATTAAAGCAAACGAGAAAATGAGGCATTTGTATGAGATGGATTTACCGTTTATCAATGAAATTTAAATTATTACTGGCTTTACTGCCTTTATTGTTTGCCCTCATATGGTTAGCAACCAGCGGCATTCTGGCACGCGTGGAAACAGGCCAGCAGATGCGCACCATCATGTCATTAACTGATCTGGCGAAAAATGCCGGCGGCGTTATTCATGAATTACAAAAAGAACGTGGCATGAGTGCAGGATATATCGGCAGTAAAGGTCAGCAATTTAACGCTGAGTTAACTGCACAATATATTCTCTCTGATAAAGCCCTGAGCCAATTAGCTGAAGCATTAAAAGAATTTCCGCTTCAGCGGGCGAATAATGATATTCGGCATGCACTCGATCAATTCCGCCAGCATCAACAAGGCATAACAGATTTTCGCCAACAAATTCATACCCTCAGCGTAAGCGGTACCGAATCGCTGACGTGGTACAGCACCATTATTAGCGATTTACTTAATGTGGTGGGCGGTATTAGTCAGTTGACGGACAACGGCGAAATTGTGAATCAACTGGCGGCATATTACAGCGTGCTGAATGCCAAAGAGCAAACCGGCGTTGAACGTGCGCTGATGTCCAACGTGTTTTCCGCTGACCGCTTTACCGACGGGCAGTTCCGTCAGTTAAACGAAGTGGTTGGCAAGCAACTTTCCTGGCTGGCGGCAACGCGAGCGTTCAGTACTGCCGCCGTCAATGAACGGCTGACGACGCAGCTGCAAACTCCGGAAGTAACGCGCGCGCTTGAGATGCGCCAGCAGGCAATTGACCATGTGGCGACCGGCGGATTTGGCATCGCGCCGACAGACTGGTTTAACGCCCAGACTGCGCGCATCAATACGCTGAAATCTGTGGAAGATGCCGCGGCAAATACCCTGCTGCTAACGGCAAAAGGTCTGGCGGATAACGCCTGGCGCGATGTGATCGTTTTTGCGGTGATAAGCGTCTCAGCCCTGGTGATCGCGCTGTTCTTCGCCCTGCTGGTGGCCAGTAGTATCCATCGCCAGTTGCACCATTCACTGGCAACGATTGAAGGGATGGATGGCGATCTCACCCAGCGGCTGGATGTACCGGGAAGCGACGAGCTGTCGTTGTTGAACCGCGCTTACAACCAGGCCATCGAGAATATTCAGCATATTGTGAGCGAGATAAAACACGGCGCGGGCGTGCTGCGCGGCGCCAG
This sequence comes from Kosakonia sacchari SP1, assembly GCF_000300455.3. Taxonomy (NCBI): domain Bacteria; kingdom Pseudomonadati; phylum Pseudomonadota; class Gammaproteobacteria; order Enterobacterales; family Enterobacteriaceae; genus Kosakonia; species Kosakonia sacchari. The sequence goes on along the minus strand of NZ_CP007215.2, from coordinate 1,414,479 downwards.
TTCCGAGATCGCCAGCGGGAACCAGGATCTGGCCTCACGTACGGATGAACAAGCCGCGTCACTGGTGGAAACCGCGGCCAGCATGGAGCAGATCGCAACCGCAGTAAACCAGACGGCGGATAACGCCAACGAAGCCAAACGGCTGACGCAAGAGATGGAGCAGCAGGTGCAGGAAGCAAGCCGGGTGGCAGGTGAAGCCAGCCAGAGCATGATTGCCATTCGCGGCTCCAGCGAGCAGATCTCAAATATTGTTAGCTCGATCGACGAAATCTCCTTTCAGACCAACCTGCTGGCGCTGAATGCGGCAGTGGAAGCCGCACGCGCCGGTGAGCTGGGTAAAGGTTTCGCCGTGGTGGCGAGCGAAGTGCGTAATCTTTCACAACGGTGCGCCAATGACGCGCACCAGATCCGCGAACTGGTGAGCAAAAACATGGAGCAGATCCAGCAAGGCGTCACGCTGGTGCAAGCTTCTGACCGCGCGCTGCAATCGGCAAAAGCCCATACCGGGCAGATGCTGGCGTTTGTCAGTGACATTGCCCGCGCAGCGAGCGAGCAGTCGCTGGGCGTGTCGCAGGTGCATCAAGCCCTGAACCAACTGGAGCAGGTAACCCAGCAAAATGCCGGGCTGGTCGCCAGCGCGGCGACCGCCAGCCAGATGCTGGATCAACAATCGGAAACCATGGCGACGTTGGTTGACCGCTTCGTCGTAGCGTAAAAGCCTGTCGGGGAACGTTGCGCAGCGCGCCGCTTTCCCCGACAATGCGGCTTTTCACCATCGATTAACGCTTATGAAACACTCGCTCGAACCACTGCTTACACTGGCAGGCATTCTGCTGATGGCTTTTCTCTCCGTGCTGCTGCTTCCCGCGCCTGCGCTTGGGTTGCAACTGGCGCAAAGCCTGGTGCAGCGCTTTCATCTGCTCGATCTAACCCAGCTTTACATCATTCTTTACTGCTTGTGGTTTTTGTTGCTCGGCACGGTGGAGTTTTTTGTTGTGCGCTTTATCTGGAAGCGCTGGCTCGCCGCCTGAAAACGTAATGCCCCTTCCCCGCGCGTGTACGGTGGGGAACACTCCACGCCTTTTCCCGTCGATAACTATTCAAAAGTCATTCTAATTTTTTGAACACTACGCGCAAATAGTTCAGCTTTTTCTTTCCCTGTCACCGGCCTATCATTCGTTTCATCAGGGCAAAACAGCCCATTACAAACGGAACTGGCCCGCAGGTTGGCCGTAAAATTAATCAAAACTTTCGTTGCAGGCCAGGTTAACCATGAACCCATTACAAAAACTTTTTAGCGCTTTGTTTCCACAGTCCGCAGGTAACAACGTAGCGGATGTGCAGCCAACTTCAGGAGTAACTATGTCAGACAATTTTCTCGCTTTAGCAAAACAACGTCGCACCATTTACGCCCTGGGTAAAGATCTGCCGGTGGCGGAAGATGTCGTCATTGAAACCATCAAAGAAGCGATTCGTCAGGCACCTTCGGCGTTTAACTCACAGAGTTCACGTGCGCTGATCCTGCTAGGCAAAGAACACGTGCAGTTCTGGGAGCTGACTCGCGAGCAACTGAGAAAAATCGTGCCGGAAGAGAGTTTTAAAGCCACTTCTGACAAGCTGGACGGCTTTGCCGCAGCGGCGGGTTCCGTGCTGTTCTTTGAAGATCAGGATGTGGTGAAAGGCTTACAGGAGCAGTTCGCCGCTTACGCCGATAACTTCCCGGTATGGTCTGAACACAGCACCGGTATTGCACAGTATGCCGTGTGGCTGGCGCTGACCGAGAAAGGCATCGGCGCGAACCTGCAGCACTATAACCCACTGGTTGACGCCGATGTACAGCGCACCTGGGGTATTCCTGAAAACTGGAAACTGCGCGGCCATATGAACTTCGGTTCGATCGTGGCGCAAGCTGGCGATAAAGCCTTTATGGATGACGCCAAACGCTTTGTGGTTGCTCGTTAATCGACTAGATTATCGCTGCGCTCAGTAAGCAGACAGTCGTAAAAAACCACCTGCATAGCAGGTGGCATTGATAGCGCCCCATAGGGGCGTACTAAGTCCAGACTCTGAGAGCCTTCCCTTCACACCTCTTTTAGTGGAAGTTGGCTCTCTTCAACTTCATGCTTTTCCTGGTACTTCACGTACTTTCTTATCATTTCTTCGTTTATACCTACGGTATCCACGCAGTAACCCCGTGCCCAGAAGTGATTGCCCCACAACTTATTCTTCCGTAGATAAGGAAATTTACTGAACAATCGAAGGGCTGTTTTACCCTTTAAGTGACCTATTACATGGGAAATTGAAAGCCGTGGTGGCACTTTTACCAGCAAATGAACATGATCTATCTGGACATTCAGCTCCACCACTTCTATCCCGAGCTGTTCACTTGAGATCCTTATCTGTTTATAGACCTCTTTGCCAACATTGTTCCTCAGGATGCGAAATCGGTACTTGGGTGTCCAAACGATATGATATTGACAACACCAGAGCACATGAGATGCTCTCTGGAATCTACTCATGGTTAAATCCTTATCAGTTATGGGGATAACGGATTCGGATTTTCCCATGAGTAGCATTATTGGCAGAGCCAACTTGTTGCTGACCACCTCCATAGGAGGTGGTGTTCATGCAAGGATAAAAAAGCCGCCTTCAGTGAAGGCGGCTTTTTATTGTATAGAGCAGACAAAAACTATTGCTGGCTTTCACGCTCAGCAATAAAACCCAGCGCTTTATTGATACGGGCGATACTGCGCGCCTGACCAATGGCGTGAACGGTGACATCCAGTGCCGGAGACTGACCCGCGCCGGTCACGGCAACGCGCAGCGGCATACCGACTTTGCCCATGCCCACTTCCAGTTCATCAGCAGTCGCCTGAATCGCGTGGTGAACGTTTTCCGCCGTCCAGTCGGTGATAGCAGCCAGCTTGTCTCGCACCACTTCCAGCGGCTGACGCGCAACCGGACGCAGGTGTTTTTTCGCTGCGTCGGCATCGAATTCGTCAAATTCTTCATAGAAATAACGGCAGCTTGCCGCCATCTCTTTCAGCGTTTTGCAACGCTCGCCGAGCAGCTTCACTAATTCAAACAGCTGCGGGCCGGTATGGGTGTCGATGTTTTCCTGCTCAATGTGCCACTGCAGGTGCGTCGCCACATACTCCGGATCCAGCGTATTGATGTAGTGATGGTTCAGCCACAGCAGTTTGTCGGTGTTGAATGCGCTCGCCGATTTGCTCACCGCGCCGAGAGAGAACAACTTGATCATCTCTTCACGGGTGAAGATCTCCTGATCGCCGCTCGACCAGCCCAGACGCACCAGATAGTTAAGCAGCGCTTCCGGCAGGTAACCGTCGTCGCGATACTGCATTACGCTGACCGCGCCATGACGTTTGGAGAGTTTTTTACCATCGTCGCCGTTAATCATCGACACGTGCGCGTAAACCGGAACCGGCGCGTTCAGCGCTTTCAGAATGTTGATCTGACGCGGCGTGTTGTTGATATGGTCTTCACCACGGATAACGTGGGTGATTTCCATATCCCAGTCATCAACCACAACGCAGAAGTTATAGGTCGGTGAACCATCAGTACGGCGAATGATCAGATCGTCGAGTTCGAGGTTACTGAACTCAATCGGGCCGCGAATCTGGTCGTCAAAAATAACAGAACCATCCTGCGGGTTGGCAAAACGCACGACACACGGCTCGTCATCCGCATGGTGCGAATGATCGTGACGGCAGCGGCCGTCATAACGTGGTTTTTCATTATTTGCCATCTGCGTTTCGCGCAGCTGCTCAAGGCGTTCTTTGGAGCAGTAACATTTGTAGGCGGTGCCCGCTTCCAGCATTTCATCGATAACCGCGTTGTAGCGATCAAAGCGTTTAGTCTGGAAGTACGGGCCTTCGTCCCACTCCAGGTTCAGCCAGTTCATGCCATCCATGATGGCTTCAATTGCTTCCGGAGTGGAGCGCTCGAGATCGGTGTCTTCAATACGCAGCACAAACTCACCGCCGTGATTACGTGCAAATAGCCAGGAGTAAAGAGCAGTGCGCGCGCCGCCAACGTGCAGATAGCCGGTGGGGCTTGGCGCGAAGCGAGTTTTGATTTTCATGAAATGGCCTTACGTTTATAAAGATGCCGACCGTCGGCAATAGCTAAAATGAAAGTGGGCGATATTCTATCACTGTGGGCTGATTCCTCAATGTTGTTGCCGCAATGAGGGGGTTATCTGGCTATTTTGTTTAGAAATCATGCTCTCGCGACGCTTTACGCAGCGGTTTGTCTAATTTTACGACGAACGAACAATTTCTTTTGAAAATGCGTTGACTCATTTTCAACTCTCCCTATAATGCGACTCCACACAGCGGGGGTGATTAGCTCAGCTGGGAGAGCACCTCCCTTACAAGGAGGGGGTCGGCGGTTCGATCCCGTCATCACCCACCACGATTTTTGTGGCTTCCGCAGTGTAGATAAGAATGAGAAGTGGGTGATTAGCTCAGCTGGGAGAGCACCTCCCTTACAAGGAGGGGGTCGGCGGTTCGATCCCGTCATCACCCACCACTTTCTCGCCAGCGAATTCTTATCAATTGAAGTACCGAAGTGGGTGATTAGCTCAGCTGGGAGAGCACCTCCCTTACAAGGAGGGGGTCGGCGGTTCGATCCCGTCATCACCCACCACTTCGGGTCGTTAGCTCAGTTGGTAGAGCAGTTGACTTTTAATCAATTGGTCGCAGGTTCGAATCCTGCACGACCCACCAGTGTAAAAAAGCGCCCTAAAGGCGCTTTTTTGCTATCTGCCCTATTTAAAGATTCGACAAAATTGTCGGGAACAATTTTGAACAACGCGCAGCGTTGGCCCGCAGGGCGAGTCTCAGGATGAGACGAGTAACCCTGCAGCAGGTTCGAGTCGAACGCAGTGAGACAACGGAGCCGCTTGCGGCGACGGCCCGAAGGGCGAGCAACGCGAGTCATCCTGCACGACCCACCAATGTAAAAATGGCGCTGGCGGCGCTTTTTTGCTTTCCGCGATTTACCCTTTGTCTGTCCCATTCCAACAGTCAGTGACATCCCCGAAATCCATTGATTGCCGTCTCGCGCGTCTCCCGTTATGAGACCAGTAAACCAATGAATTTTTCCCGCCGCACAGTTTTCTTTAGGGCAGCATATAAGCGCTTAAATTCCTGTCGGGTTAGCCATTAAATCCACCCTGACCGCAATAGGGAAACGAATAAAACCCCATTATTTTCAATGGGTAAACATAGTAACGTTTATCCATAATTTATCCTTAATGTCCCGATATGATGCCCGCCGAACGGCCATTCGATGATCACAATTCAAGAAATAGATGATCACGGCCGATAACCATGTTTTATGGCAAAAAGGAGTATGCAATGACCACAATATCGACAACAACAGCGTCAATCCAAACGGGTAGCGCAGGAAGTTCTTCATCCGCTAGCAACGATATCGCTTCGCAAATCAGCCGTATTACTCAGAAGATCACCAAGCTGACCCAGCAACTGAAAGAAGTGGCGAACGGCAGTGGTTCGACTGAAGACAAGAAGAAACAGCAAGAGATGATTCAGCAGCAAATCCAGCAACTGCAAGCGCAACTGGCACAACTGCAGCGCAAGCAGGCTGAGGAAGCAGAGCAGAAACAAACCCAGCAGCAAGCGAAAACGGAAGGTGTTAACAAGCCTTCCGACGATCATCAGATTGATGTTTACATCTGAGTAAATAACGGATCGTCCTCACGGGCCTGGTTCAAACACCGGGCCTGTTCTCTGACCACTTCCCATAATGCCTGCGCCGCTCCCGAGAGTGACCGATTTTTTCGCCGCACCAGCATAATTTTGCGCTGCATATCCGGCACCAGCCTTTTTACCGTCAGCTCACTTCCCTGCGGCATCGGCAAGGCGAGTGCGGGCAGAATACTGATGCCAATTCCCGCTTCGACCATTGGAAACAGCGTTGCCGGATGGCCAATCTCCTGCACGATTGTCGCGCGAACAGCAAAATGGCGCAGCGCAGCATCGATAAGCGGTCGGCTACCAGATGCGTAATCCTGCACTACTAATCTCGCACCATCCAGCGCCGACCAAGGCACCTCCGCAAGCTGTGCCCATGAGTGATCGCTGCGACACAGCAAAAAGAATGGCTCCTCGAGGATCTCTTCGCTCTGAAAATCGTTCACCGGGCCAGGATCTATCACAATGCCAAAATCCACCTCGCCCTGGCGAATGCTCTCCAGCACCCACTGTTGCGGCCTGTCGTGCAACACAAAATCAATTTCCGGATAGCGCTGGTTGCTGCTGGCGATGCACTGTGGGATCAGGTGCGCCGAAATGGTCTGGCTCGCCGCTACGCGAACCGTGCCAGTCAGTTGCTGACCGACACGCCCGGCTTCACGCAGCGTGCTGCTAAGCTCATCTAACAGCCGCTCAAGGCGACCGGCCAGTTGATGCCCGGCTTCGGTCAGCACCACTTCGCGGGTGGTACGATCGAGTAAGCGCACGCCGGTTTGCAGCTCCAGCTCTTTCACGCTGTGGCTTACCGCCGACTGGCTGAGGCCGATTATCTCCCCTGCCCGGCTAAAACTTTTGGCCTGCGCCACGGTGACGAAAACACGTAACTGACGTAAGGAATAATTCATCTTATAAATTCATGAATGGATGCAATAAATCAATTTTATTTCTCAAAACAGAAAAAGCACAATAGCGACACCGACTTTCAGGAGTGCACATGAAACTTTTTCGTATCCTTGATCCTTTTACGCTCACGCTGGTGTGTACCGTTTTGCTGGCCTCTTTATTCCCGGCGCGCGGCGGTTTTGTGCCGTTTTTCGAAGGGCTGACCACCGCCGCGATTGCACTGTTGTTTTTTATGCACGGCGCAAAACTGTCACGCGAGGCGATCATCGCTGGCGGTAGCCACTGGCGTTTGCATCTTTGGGTAATGTGCAGCACGTTTGTGCTTTTCCCGGCGCTCGGCGTGCTGTTTGTCTGGTGGTCGCCGGTGAATGTCAGCCAGGAGCTGTACACCGGTTTTCTGTATTTGTGCATTCTGCCTGCGACCGTTCAGTCGGCGATTGCCTTTACCTCACTGGCGGGCGGTAATGTCGCGGCGGCGGTGTGCTCAGCATCAGCTTCCAGCTTACTCGGCATCTTCTTGTCGCCGCTGCTGGTTGGCCTGCTGATGGATCTGCACGGCGCTGGAGGCAGCCTTGAGCAAGTGGGTAAGATCATGCTGCAACTGCTGTTGCCGTTTGTGCTTGGTCATCTTTCTCGCCCGTGGACCGGCGCTTTTGTGGCGAAACATAAGAAGTGGATTTCAAAAACCGACCAGACGTCGATTCTGCTGGTGGTTTACACCGCCTTTAGCGAAGCGGTGGTGAACGGTATCTGGCATAAAGTGGGCGTCGGTTCACTGCTGTTTATTGTCATAGCGAGCCTGGTGTTGCTGGCGATTGTCATCGTGGTGAACGTGGTAGTGGCGCGTAAGTGCGGGTTCAACAAAGCCGATGAAATCACCATTGTTTTCTGCGGTTCGAAAAAGAGCCTCGCCAACGGTATTCCTATGGCCAACATTCTGTTCCCGACGTCGGTGATCGGGATGATGGTGCTGCCGCTGATGATCTTCCATCAGATTCAGTTGATGGTCTGCGCCGTGCTGGCGCGCCGTTATAAACGTCAAACGGAGCAACAGCAGGCGCAGGAAGCGGCGAAAGCCTAACCGCGTTTCAGGGGCTGCACCAGATGGCTCAGCCCTTCCGTTTTGATCAGTAACGTTATTTGCATCAACTCGCCCAGCCGCCCGGCGGGAAACGAATCCTTCCGGGCAAACCACAGCAGATACTCTTCGGGCAGATCGATAAGCCGCCGCCCCTGGTATTTACCAAACGGCATGATGGTGTTAGCAATCTCGACGAGTTGTTCCTTTTCCATTTACGCTCCCAGCAGGCGGATCATCTCGGCTTCGTCGATAACCTCGATACCGAGTTCCTGCGCCTTCGCAAGCTTAGAGCCCGCCGCTTCCCCGGCAATCACCAGATCCGTTTTCTTCGACACGCTGCCCGCAACTTTTGCCCCTAAGGCGGTTAAACGTGCTTTGGCGTCATCGCGCGAAAGCTGGCTCAGGCTACCAGTCAGCACAATAGTTTTTCCGGCAAACGGGCTGTCGATCTCTTCGGCCTTGACGACAACCGGCGCAGGCCAGTGAATGCCAACATCCTCAACTAACTGGCGGATAACTTCGCGGTTGCTCTCTTCATTGAAGAAGTTGTCCACGTGCTTTGCGACTACAACCCCTACATCAGGCACTTTTTGCAGCTCGTCAACGCTTGCGGCCATCAGCGCCTCCAGCGTACCAAAGTAAGCCGCCAGACCGGCGGCCGTGGCTTCGCCAACCTCGCGAATACCGAGCGCATAGAGGAAACGGGCAAAGGTCGTCTCTTTGGCTTTCTCCAGCGCATTGACCACGTTTTGCGCCGATTTGGGCCCCATACGATCAAGACCCGTTAGCTTACCGGCCGTAAGCCGGAATAAGTCTGCCGGTGTATGGACGTACTCTTTTTCAACCAGTTGGTCGATGATCTTGTCGCCCATGCCGTCGACATCCATCGCGCGACGGGAGACAAAATGCTTCAGCGACTCTTTACGCTGCGCACCGCAGATTAACCCGCCGGTACAGCGGGCAACGGCTTCGCCTTCAATACGCTCAACATCGGAACCACACACCGGGCAGTGCGTCGGGAAAAGTACTTCACGGGTTTCTTGCGGACGCTCGGAAAGCACCACATTCACCACTTGCGGGATCACATCACCGGCGCGGCGAATCACTACTTTGTCGCCAATACGCAGACCCAGACGGTCGATTTCATCGGCGTTGTGCAGCGTTGCGTTGCTGACCAGCACCCCGGCAACGTGTACCGGCTCAAGTCTGGCAACAGGCGTAATCGCACCGGTACGCCCGACCTGGAACTCAACATCACGCACAAAGGTCATTTGCTCCTGCGCCGGGAATTTAAACGCTACCGCCCAGCGCGGCGCACGGGCGACAAAGCCCAGCTGTTCCTGTAAATCGAGCGAGTCGACCTTAATCACCACACCGTCAATATCAAAACCAAGCGTGGGGCGATCGACCTCAACCTGGTGGTAGAAGGCCAAGACCTCTTCCGGCGTGTTGCAAAGGCGTATGCGGTCACTTACCGGCAGCCCCCAGGCTTTGAACTGCTGCAAGCGGCCCAGATGGCTGCGCGGCAGTTCGCCGCCTTCGAGAATGCCGATGCCATAGCAGAAGAAGGTCAGCGGGCGTTTGGCGGTGATACGCGGGTCAAGTTGACGCAGCGAGCCTGCGGCGGCGTTGCGCGGGTTGGCAAACACCTTCGCCCCGGTACTACGCGCATCCTCGTTGATTTTTTCAAAACCCGATTGCGGCAAAAACACTTCACCACGCACTTCAAGACGGGCGGGAATATTGTCGCCGTGCAGCTTGAGCGGGATGGCACGGATAGTGCGCACGTTGGTAGTAATATCCTCTCCGGTGGTGCCATCACCGCGCGTTGCCGCGCGCATCAGCACACCGTTTTCGTAGAGAATACTGACCGCCAGACCATCGAGCTTTAGCTCGCAGCAGTAGGTGAGCGCGTCGGTGCTTTTCAGCCTGTCCTGCACACGTTTGTTAAAAGCGAGGAAACTCTCTTCGTCAAACACGTTGTCCAGCGACAGCATCGGCACTTCATGACGTATCTGGCTAAAAGCCGTAAGCGGCGCTGCGCCAACACGTTGCGTCGGCGAATCAGGCGTGACTAAATCAGGGCGCTGCGCTTCCAGTTCACGCAGTTCACGCATCAGACGATCGTACTCGGCGTCCGGGATCTCCGGCGCGTCCATAACGTGGTACAGATATTCATGATGGCGAAGGCTGGTTCGCAGTTCTGTCAGTTGTTGTTCAATTGAGTCCATATCGCACCATCAATGATAAAAAACCCCCGACTGGCGGGGGTTCTGGAAGGAAATAATGTTCGTGGTCCCGTTACGCGTTGGCGTCTTTGACCTCGCGAATACGATCCTGGTATTCACGTAATTTCTGCGGCGTCATCATCCGACGCTGATCGTCCAGCACTACGCCGCCGACTTCATCGGCGATATGCTGTGCGGATTGCAGCATCAGTTTAAAGTTTTGCAACTCGTCGCCATAGGAAGGCACCTGCATAAAGATGGTGACGCCTGGCGTTGCCATCTCGCTCATCGTTTCGACATCAAACGTGCCGGGATTAACCATATTGGCCAGGCTGAAAAGCGCCGGGCCACTGCCGTCCGGGCTAAGATGACGGTGAAAAATGCTCATGTCGCCGAATTTAAACCCGGCCTGCAAAATGCTGTTCAGCAGCACTTCGCCATTCAACATGCTGCCATGGTGTGCAGCAACGTTCATGATAATCACGGTTTCTTTGCGCTGCGGTTTTTCCACCGGCGCTTCGACAACCGGCTCAGGTTCCGGCTGAGACGCGGGCTGCGCAATTTCAGGTTGCGATTGATACTGCGGCGCAGGCTGCTGAGGTGCCATTGGCTGTTGTGGCGCTAAAGGCTGTTGCGGCGCGTGACGCACCGGCTGCGTTTCAAAGGCAGGTGCTTGCGCCGGGCGCTCCGGCTGCTGCTGGGAATAAGGCTGCTGCGCGTGGTGCGGTGGCTCTTCAGGTTGAACAGGCGGTGCCGACGGGCGTGGCTGTGCCGACGCATAAGGCGGCTGATATTGGTGCTGACGCGGCGCGTCCTGCTCGTTACTGGCTCCCGGCGCGTGATTCACTTTATGAACACGCACTTCACCTACGCCTTCGTCTTCTTCGACGTCCTCGTCATCCAACTCGTCGTCACGTCTCGACTTCATGCGTTTTAATGGGCGATCCCGGAACATGGACGAACGTTCTTTGCGACTGGTCCAAAACCCATGAACCAGCAAAGCAATTATGGCGATCGCGCCAACAATGATTAATATCAGACGCAAATCCTGCATCATTATATTCTCTGTTGTTCTAACACCTTGCCACCACGGCAAACATTTACTCACTAAGAGTATTTGCCCATTACGTCAAGTGCAAGTGCGCGCGTGTCTTTCGCAGCATAAAGATGAACGAAATTGTGCTTTTTGCTGTTTTTTCGAACATTTCCGAACGGGTTTCCCCCGTCTGATGAATATTATAAGCTGCAGTTTTCGGTCGTCATGAAAGGAGTATGGCCAGATTATGGTTTCATCATCCCCGTCTGTTGCTCGCAGCGGCATGTTTTACTTTTCCCAGGGCTGGAAACTGGTCACACTGCCAGGCATTCGTCGCTTTGTGATCTTGCCGTTAATGGTAAATATTTTGCTGATGGGTGGCGCGTTCTGGTGGCTATTTACCCGCCTGGATAGTTGGATCCCTTCGCTGATGAGCCATGTGCCGGACTGGCTGCAATGGCTGAGCTATTTACTGTGGCCAATCGCCGTTATCTCAATTCTGTTGGTCTTCGGCTACTTCTTCTCAACCCTTGCGAACTGGATTGCCGCTCCCTTTAATGGCTTGCTGGCAGAACAACTGGAAGCACGCCTTACCGGCGCGACACCGCCCGACGTCGGCGTTTTTGGGCTGCTCAAAGATGTACCTCGCATCATGAAGCGCGAATGGCAAAAACTGGCCTGGTATCTGCCCCGCGCCTTGCTGTTGCTGGTGCTTTATTTTATTCCCGGTATTGGGCAAACCGTCGCCCCGGTGCTGTGGTTCCTGTTCAGTGCGTGGATGTTAGCTATCCAATATTGCGACTATCCGTTTGATAACCATAAGGTGCCGTTTAAAGCGATGCGCGTTTCCTTGCGCGAACGCAAGGTTATTAATATGCAATTCGGTGCGCTCACCAGCCTCTTTACGATGATTCCGGTGTTGAATTTGGTTGTGATGCCCGTAGCGGTGTGTGGCGCAACAGCGATGTGGGTCGATTGCTATCGGGAAAAACACGCGGTTTGGCGATAAGGATTTATTCCGTTTCTTATTCCATACTGATTAGCATTATTTCGCCTCAGCATATAGATATGCGATTTCCTTACTTCCCCAACAACAGTAAGTGCGTATGCTGAGGTGGTTCCCAAATTTCATACAGTTAAGGACGGGCTATGAGTAAGATTTTTGAAGACAACTCGTTGACGATTGGTCATACGCCGCTGGTTCGACTGAACCGCATCGGTAACGGCCGCATTCTGGCGAAGGTCGAATCACGTAACCCAAGCTTCAGCGTAAAATGCCGTATCGGTGCCAATATGATTTGGGATGCCGAAAAACGCGGGGTACTGAAACCGGGCGTAGAACTGGTTGAACCAACCAGTGGCAACACCGGGATCGCACTGGCCTATGTCGCAGCTGCACGCGGCTACAAACTGACGCTGACCATGCCGGAAACCATGAGTATCGAACGCCGTAAATTGCTAAAGGCATTAGGCGCGAACCTGGTACTGACGGAAGGTGCAAAAGGCATGAAAGGCGCGATTCAGAAAGCGGAAGAAATTGTCGCCAGCGATCCGGCGAAATTCCTGCTGTTGCAGCAATTCAGTAACCCGGCTAACCCGGAAATTCATGAAAAAACCACCGGCCCGGAAATCTGGGAAGACACAGATGGCCAAGTTGATGTGTTTATCTCCGGCGTAGGCACTGGCGGTACGCTGACCGGCGTAACGCGTTATATCAAAAATACCAAAGGCAAAACTGACCTGATCACCGTCGCGGTCGAGCCAACTGATTCACCGGTTATTTCCCAGGCGCTGGCAGGCGAAGAGCTGAAACCTGGCCCGCACAAAATTCAGGGCATCGGCGCAGGCTTTATTCCCGGCAACCTGGATTTGAAACTGATCGATAAAGTTGTCAAAATCACCAACGAAGAAGCCATCAGCACCGCGCGTCGTTTGATGGAAGAGGAAGGTATTCTGGCGGGTATCTCTTCGGGTGCTGCCGTTGCGGCGGCGCTGAAATTGCAAGAAGACGAAACCTTTACCAATAAGAATATCGTGGTGATTTTGCCTTCTTCTGGCGAGCGTTATTTGAGCACCGCGTTGTTTGCCGATCTGTTTACTGAAAAAGAACTGCAACAGTGATGCCAGATTGTTAAATCAGCACAAAAAAGCACCGATTGCGGTGCTTTTTTGTGGCATATATCAAATTTTCGTCCTACCTGGCATTGCCTGAAACCTCCTGGTCTGGTATTTAACCATCACATTTATTTTGATGCGCGAAATTAATCGAAGGCAAGATTTCACCAAGCTGAATCGATTTTATGATTTGGTTCAATTCTGCCTTTCGCTGCATAATGTTTAATGACTAGCGAAACGTCAGCAGCCAGAAGCGCCAGCGTTTGGTTGCGCCAGGCAGGCTTCTGTAGTTTGTCCCGTTGCGCCGGCGCTAACAATACAGGCTAAAGTCATGCCGCCAGGCTAGACTTTAGTTCCACAACACTAAACCTATAAGTTGGGGAAATACAATGTTCCAGCAAGAAGTTACCATTACCGCTCCGAACGGTCTGCATACCCGCCCTGCTGCTCAGTTTGTTAAAGAAGCAAAAGGCTTCTCTTCTGAAATCACTGTGACTTCTAACGGCAAAAGCGCTAGCGCGAAAAGCCTGTTCAAACTGCAAACTTTGGGCCTGACTCAAGGTACTGTTGTGACGTTGACCGCTGAAGGCGAAGACGAGCAAAAAGCGGTTGAGCATCTGGTTAAACTGATGGCAGAACTTGAGTAAGTTTTACTTACGGGTTCTTTTCAAGATCAGTCACAAGTAAAGGTAGGGTTATGATTTCAGGCATTTTAGCATCCCCGGGTATCGCTTTCGGCAAAGCACTGCTGCTGAAAGAAGACGAGATCGTCATCGACCGGAAGAAAATTTCTGCCGACAAGGTTGACCAGGAAGTTGAGCGTTTCCTGAGCGGTCGTGCCAAAGCATCGGCACAGCTGGAAGCAATCAAAACGAAAGCGGGTGAAACTTTCGGTGAAGAAAAAGAAGCCATCTTCGAAGGGCATATTATGCTGCTGGAAGATGAGGAGCTGGAGCAGGAAATCATAGCCCTGATTAAAGATAAGAACATGACTGCCGATGCGGCAGCACATGAAGTTATCGAAGGTCAGGCAACAGCCCTGGAAGAGCTGGATGATGAATACCTAAAAGAACGTGCCGCTGACGTACGTGACATCGGTAAGCGTCTGCTGCGCAACATCCTGGGTATGCCGATTATCGATCTGAGCGCAATTCAGGAAGAAGTGATTCTGGTTGCGGCCGACCTGACGCCGTCAGAAACCGCCCAGTTGAACCTGAAAAAAGTGCTTGGTTTTATCACTGATATCGGTGGTCGTACTTCCCACACGTCTATCATGGCGCGCTCCCTTGAGTTGCCAGCGATCGTGGGCACCGGTAGCGTCACCACTCAGGTTAAAAATGGCGATTATCTGATCCTCGATGCGGTTAACAATAAAGTTTACGTTAACCCAAGCGACGAAGAGATTGAAACACTGCGTGCGGCGCAGGCTCAGGTTGCCGAAGAAAAAGCCGAACTGGCGAAACTGAAAGATCTGCCGGCGATCACCCTTGATGGTCACCAGGTGGAAGTGTGCGCCAACATCGGTACCGTTCGCGATATCGCGGGCGCTGAGCGCAATGGCGCTGAAGGTGTTGGTCTGTACCGTACCGAATTCCTGTTCATGGATCGCGACGCCCTGCCGACTGAAGAAGAGCAGTTTGAAGCCTACAAAGCGGTGGCTGAAGCTTGCGGTTCTCAGGCAGTTATCGTTCGTACCATGGACATTGGCGGCGACAAAGAGCTGCCTTACATGAATTTTCCGAAAGAAGAGAACCCGTTCCTGGGCTGGCGTGCAGTACGTATCGCCATGGATCGCAAAGAGATCCTGCGCGACCAGGTACGTGCGATTCTGCGCGCTTCCGCTTTCGGTAAACTGCGAATTATGTTCCCGATGATCATCTCTGTCGAAGAAGTGCGCGCACTGAAGAAAGAGATTGAGATCTACAAACAAGAATTGCGTAACGAAGGCAAGGCGTTTGACGAGAGTATTGAAATTGGCGTGATGGTGGAAACTCCTGCTGCCGCGACAATTGCCCGCCATCTGGCGAAAGAAGTCGATTTCTTTAGTATCGGTACCAATGATTTGACGCAGTACACCCTGGCGGTTGACCGTGGTAATGATATGATTTCACATCTTTACCAGCCGATGTCACCGTCTGTTCTCACCCTGATCAAGCAAGTTATTGATGCTTCTCATGCGGAAGGCAAATGGACTGGCATGTGTGGTGAGCTTGCTGGCGACGAACGTGCTACACTTCTGTTGCTGGGGATGGGTCTGGATGAATTCAGTATGAGCGCCATTTCTATCCCGCGCATTAAGAAGATTATTCGTAACACAAACTTCGAAGATGCGAAGGTGTTAGCAGAGCAGGCTCTTGCTCAACCGACAACGGACGAGTTAATGACGCTGGTTAACAAGTTCATTGAAGAAAAAACAATCTGCTAATCCACGAGATGCGCCCAAATTACTGCTTAGGAGAAGATCATGGGTTTTTTCGATAAACTGAAATCTTTGGTTTCTGATGATAAAAAAGACACCGGAACCATTGAGATTATTGCCCCGCTTTCTGGCGAAATCGTCAACATTGAAGATGTACCGGATGTTGTATTCGCTGAGAAAATCGTTGGTGATGGCATTGCTATCAAACCGACCGGTAACAAAATGGTAGCCCCGGTTGATGGTACTATCGGTAAAATCTTTGAAACCAACCATGCCTTCTCTATCGAATCCGATAGCGGCATTGAACTGTTTGTTCACTTCGGTATCGACACCGTTGAACTGAAAGGTGAAGGTTTCAAACGCATCGCAGAAGAAGGCCAGCGCGTAAAAGTTGGCGATCCGGTAATCGAATTTGATCTGCCACTGCTGGAAGAGAAAGCCAAGTCAACTCTGACGCCGGTGGTTATCTCCAACATGGACGAAATCAAAGAGCTTATCAAACTTTCTGGTAGCGTAACCGTGGGAGAAACCCCGGTGATCCGCATCAAAAAGTAATGCGTAATGCATAAAAGAATGGCGCCGAAAGGCGCCATTCTTGCTTTACTGCGGCGGTAGAATCAGCTCGTCATGGCCTTTTTCCAGCGTATATCCCATCACTTCTACAACCCGATCACCCGCAGCCTGTATAGCCACATTGAGCGCTTTTCCCTGAACAATGCCGCTCACCAGTTCAGAACAAAACAGGTCGCCTGTACCTTTGAGATCGGTCGCCACACGCGGATAACCACTCACATGAACCACATCAGCGGTAACCAGTACGACATGGATTTGCTCATCATGTTGCTCAACCGGCGCACTGGTGATCGCCACCCAATGCAGCGATTCCGATAACAGGCCTTTTGCCGCCTCAATCGCACTTTGCAAATCCCGGCACGGTTTACCACTCAGCACTTCCAGCTCGAACACATTTGGCGTGATCCCCTGCGCCAGTGGCAGCAGATGTTCACAATATGCCTGCGGAATTTCTGGTTTAACGTAGATGCCGCTATCGGTATCGCCGATCACCGGATCAACCAGAATTAGCAATTGCGGATGTTTTTCCCGCAGCACCGTGAGCCACTGTGCCAGCAGTTTTATCTGGCTGGCACTGCCCATATAACCGGTCGTGACAGCTTTAACGCTGCGCAGAACATCACGCTCCTCCAGCGCTTTTAAATAACCGCTAAACCACTCGTCGGGAATGACGCCGCCGTAAAAGGTGTCATAGTGTGGCGTGTTACTGAACAGCACGGTCGGCACGGCCAGTACGTTCAAATGGTGCTGGCGAATATTCGGTACCGCTATGCTGTTGCCCACGCTCCCGTAGACAACCTGTGATTGTACGGCAACAATATCAGCCTGCTGCGCCCGGGTCTTATCCCTGAACAGGATCATCTCCATTAGGTCTCCTTAACGGGTTAAATCCCCGCGCCCTGCGAATAACTCTCTTCACCAAATACGCCAGTAGAAAGATAGCGATCGCCGCGATCGCAAATAATGGCGACGATCACCGCGCCCGGGTTCGCTTTAGCCACCCGTATTGCCCCTGCTACTGCGCCGCCGGAACTGACTCCGCAGAAAATGCCTTCCTGCACCGCCAGCGTGCGCATGATATTTTCTGCTTCACGCTGATGGATATCCAGCACCTCATCAACCAGAGACGCGTTAAAAATCCCCGGCATATACTCGGCAGGCCAGCGGCGGATACCGGGAATACTGCTGCCCTCTTCCGGCTGTAATCCGACAATCGTCACTTTTTTATCCTGCTCGCGCAGAAAACGCGATACCCCGGTAATGGTACCGGTAGTGCCCATACTGGAGACAAAATGCGTGATACGCCCGCTGGTTTGACGCCAGATTTCCGGGCCGGTGGTGGTGTAATGTGCGTAGGGGTTATCCGGGTTGTTAAACTGATCGAGCAGTTTACCTTCACCACGCGCCGACATGGCCAACGCCAGATCGCGCGCGCCCTCCATGCCCTGCTCTTTGCTGACCAGAATCAGCTCCGCACCGTAGGCGCGCATCGCAGCGCGGCGCTCCTGACTCATATTGTCCGGCATCAACAATTTCATGCGGTAGCCTTTCAGCGCGGCGATCATCGCCAGCGCGATACCGGTATTGCCGCTGGTCGCTTCAATCAGTACGTCGCCGGGTTTAATCTCCCCGCGCTTTTCCGCCTGCACAATCATCGACAGTGCCGCTCTGTCTTTTACCGATCCCGCCGGATTGTTGCCTTCCAGTTTGACCCAGATTTCACTCCCGTTGTCCGGGCTCAGGCGTTGCAATTTGACCAGCGGCGTATTGCCAATGGTTTGTTCTAATGTGTTCACAATCGCTGTCCAATAAAAAACCCGGTCGCAGGATGCATACCGGGCTTGTAGGCCGGGTAAAGCTGTAGGCTATCCGGCAGAAACCACGTCCGTTTAAGCTATCAGGCAGAATCCGCCAGAGCAAGTTCTGCGCGGGCCTCAATGCGTTCGTTACCGTTATATAAACGGGCATGTTGCAGGCCGACGAACAGACGCTCACCGCGCTGGGGGGGATGCTCATCACGCATCACCACGGTCAACGGCTCCGTGTTCCAGCCCAGCGGCTGCACAACCAGTTGGGTGTAATGGCCTTTTGGACTGGCTTCAAGCACCTGTACCGGCAGCGGAGAATCGAGGCTAGTGCGACGGCTGACATCCACTTCCCACGGGCGCAGGAACAGATCGACATCGCCCTGGTAAGCCGGCGTATAACCAAGCGGCCAGCGGTGCGCACCAACATGGAATTGTCCGCCGCTCACCGTGCCTTTCAGGCGGTTAACCTCACCCATAAACTCCAGCACAAAGCGGGTTGCGGGTTCGCGCCAGACCTGATCCGGCGCATCCGCCTGTTCAATATTTCCCTGGCTCATCACCACCACGCGATCGGCCACTTCCGTCGCCTCTTCCTGATCGTGCGTTACGAATACGCTGGTGAATTTCAGCTCTTCATGCAACTGGCGCAACCAGCGACGCAGCTCTTTACGCACCTGCGCATCAAGCGCACCGAAGGGTTCATCCAGCAGTAAAATTTGCGGTTCAACCGCCAGCGCACGCGCCAGCGCCACACGCTGTTTCTGGCCGCCAGAAAGCTGCGCCGGAAAGCGTTCCGCCAGATGTGCCAGTTGCACCATTTCCAGCAGTTGCGTCACTTTGGCTTTGATCGCCGCCGCATTAGGACGTTCTCGACGCGGCAGCACCGTCAGACCGAAAGCGATATTGTCGAACACTGTCATATGACGAAACAGCGCATAATGCTGGAACACAAAACCGACGCGGCGCTCGCGCGCATGCAAACGGCTAACGTCAGTGCCGTGAAAACGAATGCGCCCGCTGGTCTGATGCTCAAGACCAGCAATAATACGCAGCAACGTGGTTTTACCGGAACCGGACGGCCCCAGCAGCGCCACCATCTGGCCGGAAGGGATATCCAGAGAGATATCATTCAGCACCTGGGTGCGACCAAAAGACTTCTTAATATTGGCAATCTCAATGCTCATGATTTCCCTCCTGTTGCTGGCGTTTTTCCTGATTATTCAAACGCCACTGCAACGCACTCTTTAAAAACAACGTCAAAATAGCCATTAAGGTCAGCAGGGCGGCGGCGGTAAACGAACCGACGGTATTGTAATCCTGCTCCAGTAACTCAATTTGTAGCGGTAGCGACAGCGTTTCACCGCGGATAGAGCCGGAAACCACCGACACCGCGCCAAATTCGCCAATCGCTCGCGCGTTAGTCAGTACCACACCGTATAACAATGCCCAGCGGATGTTCGGCAACGTTACGCGCTTGAACATCTGCCAGCCGGAAGCACCAAGCAGAATCGCTGCTTCGTCCTCCTGACTCCCCTGGCTTAACATCACTGGCACCAGTTCGCGCACCACAAACGGACAGGTAACAAACACGGTAACCAGCACCATGCCCGGCCAGGCGAACATAATTTGCAGATTATGCGCATCCAGCCAGCCGCCAAGCGGGCCGTTCGAGCCATAAAACAGCAGATAGATAAGACCTGCGACCACCGGCGAAACAGCAAAGGGAATATCCAGCAGCGTCAACAGTAACTGGCGGCCGGGGAAGTTAAAGCGCGTCACCAGCCAGGCCAGCAACGTGCCGAATATCAGGTTCAGCGGCACCGAAATCAGCGCAATCAGCACCGTCAGCCAGATGGCATGCAGCATGTCGGCGTCCGCGAGGTTTTGCAAAACTGGCATCAGGCCTTTGCTGAATGCCTGCACGAAGATATAAATCATCGGCACGACGAGAATAAACGCCGAGACAATCACTCCGGTGCCAATCAAAAACCATTTGCCCCAGTTCACCTGAGGTTTGACATAGCGTTTCAATTCAGTTATTTCCGCCATTAGTGACCTACCACACGCTGACCAAAGCGGCTTTGCAGGGTGTTAATAGAAAACAGCAACAGCAGAGAAGCCGCCAGGATCACCGAGGCAATCGCGCTCGCCGCCGGGTAATCAAACTCCTGCAGACGCACAAAAATCATCAGCGAGGTGACTTCGGTTTTCCAGGCGATGTTACCGGCGATAAAGATCACCGCGCCAAACTCGCCAAGGCTGCGGGTAAACGACAACGCTACACCTGCCATCAGCGCCGGAGAGAGTTCCGGCAGCACCACTTTGCGAAAACTTTGCCAGCGCGTCGCACCCAGGGTTTCTGCCGCTTCTTCATACTCCGGCCCCAGTTCTTCCAGCACCGGCTGAATGGTGCGCACGACAAACGGAATGCTGGTAAACGCCATCGCCACCGCAATACCGAGCCAGGTATAGGTCACTTTGATATCAAACTTCGCTAACCACTCACCGTAAAAACCATTCACCGAAAACAGTGAGGCCAGAGTCAGACCTGCCACGGCGGTGGGCAACGCAAAAGGTAAATCCATCAACGCATCGAGCAACGTGCGGCCAGGAAAGCGGTAACGCGTGAGGATCCACGCCATCAGCAAGCCAAACACGCCATTAAAAACGGAGGCGACAAACGCAGCAATCAGCGTGACTTTATAGGCGGCCACCACCTGCGGATTAGTGACCACCTCCCAGTATTGCGCCCAGCTCATCTGCGCCAGCTGCATCACCAGCGCGCTCAGCGGCAACAGCAGTATCAGACAAACAAAAAACAGGCTGCTGCCGAGGCTTAAACCGAAGCCAGGCAGCACGCGTTTTGATCCTGCAAACATCACTTACGCCCCGCCGCCAACAACGTGTCCAGTTCACCACCGCTGGCGAAATGGGTTTTCATCACCTCAGGCCAGGAACCGAACTTGTCCTCCACGCGGAACAGCGCCGTCTGCGGGAATTTATCGCTCAGTTTTACCATTACTTCCGGGTTGTTCACGCGATAGTAGTAATCGGTAATGATGGTTTGCGCCTGTGGGCTGTAAAGCCAGGTGAGATAAGCTTTCGCCGCTTTTTCCGTGCCGTTGGCTTTCACGTTTTTATCCACCCACGCCACCGGGAACTCAGCCAGGATGTTGACCTTCGGTACCACAACCTCAAAACCCTGTGCTTCATACTGCTTGCGGATGTTATTCACTTCCGATTCAAACGAGATCAGCACATCGCCAAGCCCGCGCTCAACAAAGGTGGTTGTCGCGCCGCGGCCGCCGGTGTCGAACACCTCAACGTTTTTCAGGAACTGCGTCATAAACTGCTGGGTTTTAGCTTTGTCGCCGCCATCCGCCTGATCCGCTGCACCCCAGGCTGCCAGGTAGGTGTAGCGCGCATTGCCGGAGGTTTTCGGGTTCGGGAAAATCAGCTTCACATCACTGCGCACCAGATCGTTCCAGTCGTGAATGTTCTTCGGGTTACCTTTGCGAACCAGAAACGCCATCGTCGAGTAGAACGGCGAACTGTTATTCGGCAAACGGCTCTGCCAGTCCGCCGGGATCAAGTTGCCTTTGTCGTGCAGGATCTGCACATCGGTGACCTGGTTATACGTCACAACGTCCGCTTTCAACCCTTGCAGGATCGCCAGCGCCTGCTTTGAGGAGCCTGCGTGAGATTGCTTAATGGTCAGCTTGTCACCGCCGTTATCTTTCGCCCATTGCTGTTCGAACGGCGTGTTAAGGGCCGCAAATAGCTCGCGTGATACATCATAAGAGCTGTTAAGCAGTTCCGTCGCTTGTGCCTGAGCGGCCCACAGCGTCAGCGCTGCCAGCGTCAGATATCCTTTTTTCAGTAAGTTAACGGCCATTGCGCACCCTTATAAGCTGATGACATTTCGTCACTCAGTTTATTTATAACGGGTGTGAAACCAGTAACGGTTTTATATACCAATTGGTGATTTGGAATCAGAAAAGAATATAAGCAGAAGGGAGTAGTGACCGGGTTTCCCCGGCCAGGCAGAGGTGCGTGGTTTACAGCGCCAGCAGCTTATCCAGCGACGGGGCGAAGTAGTAGCCGCCGGTCACCGGGCGGGTAAAACGCAGCATCGCGTCGCGCTTACCGTCGGTATCGCCAAACATACTCAGCAGTTGCTGCTCGATGTTGTACAGACGGGCACAATAGGTGCAGAAATAGAGCCCATGCGTGCCGCTGACGGTGCCATAAGGCAGGCTCTGACGGACAATTTTTAGCCCTTTGCCGTTCTCTTTCAGGTCAACACGCGTCAGGTGCGATGTGTCCGGGCGCGCATCGCCATCGATCTCTTCATTGGTTTCTTTCGTGCGGCCGATCATCATCTCCTGATCGTCCACGCTCATGCGGTTGAGCTGCTTGAGGTTATGCTCCCAACGCTGCACCATCACGTAGCTGCCACCAGCGTCCACGCCGTCCTGAATAATGGCGACCTCGCGGCGTTTCTCATCGCCTGCCGGGTTTTCCGTACCGTCGATAAAGCCACTCAAATCGCGCTCTTCGACCCAGCGGAAACCGTGTGTCTCTTCTTTAACCTCAATCGCCTCACCGAACGCCGCCAGCGCGGTCTGAGCGACGGAAAAATTCACATCGTGGCGCAGAGAAAGAATGTGGATCAGCAGATCTCGCTGTGTTGCGGGCGCCAGGCCTTTGCCATACGCCGGAAAATCTTTTAGCTCGTCGGCACCTTCAGCACCGTTCAGCGCGCGCCAGGTTTTGTTGCCAAAGGCAATGGTCGCGCCCAGCGCCGCATCAGGGAATTGCAGTTGAAAGGTCGCCAGCTTATCGGCGAATACGCGGCTCGCCACGCGCAGGGCATCGGTGTCCCCTTTTACGTTGGCTTCAATCCAAATCGCCGCACGGCAATGTTCTGGCAGAATGCCGCTTTGAACCTGGGACATGACTCCTCCTGGAAAAAACAGGCCACGAAACCGTGGCGATAATCGCGCTATTGTACCTGTTTTTCCTGCGACAGCAGCGAGTTGAGATCAAATTAACGGCGCCAGATAAGCTTGCTCACTTTCCAGTTTTTCAACGCATCATCGGATGGCATCAACCCTTCCGGGCCGCTCCATTCACCGGTAAATACGTAGCTGATATGCTGGCTACCCGGCGCTTTACACTCTACGCCCACGCTGTCATCACCCGCGCCTTTCACGCAGTTACCGAAAGCTTTATCAAACAGCGTATTGAACGGCGTACCGATTTTTACCCCTTTGTCGGTGGCGATATCGCTGTCCAGCACATCAATACGGCTGACCGCGCCGTTTTCGCCGTTCACCACCAGCGCCAGCTTGTCGTCTTTTAGCGCTTCAAAATAACGAACGATACTGCCTTTTTCCGTCTTCATACCGCTACGCAGATGGTAATCGCCACCCAGCGCATCATTAATTGCCTGCTCGTTTAGCGGCGTGCTGGCGGTGATGTTGCCGACTCCGTTGTCGCTCACCTCAACAGATGAACCAAACCAGTTCCACGGATAGGCTGCCGACCAGTTGACGGAAGCCAGCGTCGAGCAGCCGGTTAACGCCAGCGGCAGAACGCAAATAAGTGTACGCAGGGATTTCATGCTTCATTCCTTTTATTCATTGAACGCCTGTTGGAGTCCCGGAAGTCAAAAAAGTGCCGCTTAATGTTGAGCAAGGGAAAAACAGGCCCGAAGACGCCGGTTTGCCGCTAACCACCACAGCGCGAAAAGATCGGCAATAACCAGAAACAGCCCAACACCGGAAAGCACCTCGCCGATATACCAGCGCCAGGGTTGCCACACCAGCAACACCAGTTGCGCCAGCAATACCAGCGGGTAGAGTGCGCGCCACAGGCGGGGAAAATGTTCGCAGCGACCGCTCAGTAAAAAGGCCAGGGCCGCCGGAATACCCGGCACCAAGCCCAGCCAGAAATCATCGTGATCGGGGTAAAACAGTGCGAGCAATGCGTCGCCCTGCCCGCGCGATGCCCCGGCAATAACAAACAGCACCCAAGTGCGCGCCTGTAGCAGCAACACGCACCAGAAGAGAAATGGGAGTTTCAGGCGACCATGGTTATCGTAATCGGCGGGATAAATCTCAGTACTCTTCATCTTCAATCAAACGTTTGCCCAGACTGGCCGAATCCATATGTTCATAACCGAGGCGCTCATACATGCCGATAACCATCTCGTTATCTTCCCGCACCATCAGGTTAATTTTCGGGCAGCCGCGGGCAATCAGCTTTTTCTCCAGCCGACTCAGCAAGGCGTTAGCGATACCGCGCCCGCGAAACTCAGGATGAACGCCAAGGTAATAAGCCGACCCGCGATGACCGTCATAACCGCCCATCACCGTGCCGACCACTTCACCACCGACTTCGGCGACCAGAAACAGACTCACATCGTGATTCACTTTGCGCTCAATATCCATTTCCGGATCGTTCCATGGTCGCAACAGCTCACAACGCTCCCACAAGGTGATCACTTCTTCGAAATCTTCCTGGCGAAAAACGCGTATCTCCATGGTATTCCCCGTCATTTTCAGCTGTGTAAACGTAGATTATGGCCCCAAGCGCCGCTGTCGCCAATATCCGGCATCTTCGGCGCTGAAATTTGGCATAATGTCACTCTGTCACGTATTGAAATGAAAAGTAAAACATTAGTTCGCACGGATAGTCGTAACGGCAAACACGATACGCTATAACACCAGGGACCACGAATAAGACAATTCAGGCGTATGAGCACCTTTAAACCTTTAAAAACACTTACCTCGCGTCGTCAGGTGCTGAAAGCAGGCCTGGCCGCCCTGACATTAACGGGCATGTCTCGTGCTATCGCTAAGGACGAGACACCACTCAAAACCACCACCGGGCACAGCAAGCCGAAAGCAAAGAAAGCCGGCGCGAAACGCATTGTAATGCTTGATCCAGGCCACGGCGGTATTGATACCGGCGCGATCGGTCATAACGGTTCGCAAGAGAAACACGTGGTACTGGCGATCGCCAAAACCGTCCGCGCCCAGTTGCGTGCGCAGGGAATTGATGCGCGCCTGACGCGCACCGGCGATAAATTTATTCCGCTTTATGATCGTGTAGAGATTGCCCACCAGCACGGTGCGGATCTGTTTATGTCGATCCACGCCGATGGTTTCACCAACCCAAGCGCTGCGGGCGCGTCGGTGTTTGCGCTTTCCAATCGCGGCGCCAGTAGCGCGATGGCGAAATACCTGTCGGATAAAGAAAACGCCGCCGACGATCTGGCCGGGAAAAAAGACAGAGACAAAGATCACCTGCTCCAGCAAGTGCTGTTCGATTTAGTGCAAACCGACACCATTAAAAACAGCCTGACGCTCGGCTCGCATATTCTCAAGCAGATCAAACCGGTACACCGCCTGCATAGCCGCAACACAGAACAGGCAGCCTTTGTGGTGCTAAAATCGCCTTCAATACCCTCCGTACTGGTGGAAACCTCGTTTATCACCAATCCGGCGGAAGAGAGACTACTTGGCACGGCGGCGTTTCGCCAGAAAATCGCCAGCGCCATTGCCGACGGGGTACTCAGCTACTTTAGCTGGTTTGATAATCACAAAGCCCATACGAAGAGACGCGGATGACCACGCCTGATATCCACCCGGTTAAAAACGCCCTGCTGAATTTGCAGGACAAGATCTGTGACCAGCTGAGCGCCATTGATGGCGGCGCATTTGTTGAAGATGCGTGGACGCGTGCGGCAGGCGGCGGGGGGCTCAGCCGTGTGCTGCGTGATGGCGGCGTATTTGAACAGGCGGGAGTCAATTTTTCGCACGTCCACGGTGACGCAATGCCCGCGTCGGCCACCGCGCACCGCCCGGAGCTGGCAGGTCGTAGCTTCGAAGCGATGGGCGTTTCGCTGGTGGTTCACCCGCGTAATCCGTATGTGCCCACCAGCCATGCCAATGTGCGCTTTTTTATCGCCGAAAAACCTGGTGCGGAACCGGTGTGGTGGTTTGGCGGCGGCTTTGATTTAACGCCCTACTACGGTTTTGAAGAGGATGCTCGCCACTGGCACCGCACAGCGCGCGATATCTGTTTGCCGTTCGGCGAAGAGGTATATCCACGCTATAAAAAGTGGTGCGACGATTACTTCTACCTTAAACACCGTGATGAACAGCGCGGCATTGGCGGGCTGTTTTTCGACGATCTCAATACGCCAGATTTCGATCACTGCTTTCGCTTTATGCAGGCGGTGGGCAATGGCTATCTCGAGGCTTATCTGCCGATCGTTGAACGCCGCGAAGCCACGCCTTATGGCGAGCGTGAACGCGACTTCCAGCTTTACCGTCGCGGTCGTTATGTGGAGTTCAATCTGGTATGGGATCGCGGCACACTGTTTGGCTTACAAACCGGCGGGCGCACTGAATCTATTCTGATGTCGATGCCGCCGCTGGTGCGCTGGGAATACAATTATCAACCTGCCGAAGGCAGCCCGGAAGCCGCCCTCAGTGAGTTTATAAAAGTCAGAGACTGGGTTTAGCTTGTAGTGTCACCCGGCATTTTCTGCCAGTAATAATGGTTACCGCAACGTATCTGCCTTTTTCAGGTACAGATCTTATAGCGCCGGGGTTGTGCCTCCGCTGAAATCGGCGAGCCGAAGCACAGATGGCAAGGTCTGGACGCATGGATGGCGGCCAGAGGCGAAACGAGCCACGACGGCGAGTCGAGCCGACCGCAGACAGATGCGCGAGAGGTGAGCGCAGTGCAAAGCACCGATTTCTCGCGGAGCCGCGGGGGATTGAAAAGGGGAGCACAGCAGCTCCCCTTTTCCCGTTCACGTGACGCTATGTCTAAGTGTCTGCCACTCTCGTGGTGAACGGAATTATTCCTCATTCCGTTGATTAGGCTGACTTGCCGAATCGCCAGCCTCACATTCACAATGGCTGCGTTTGCGCCTCCACCACCGCCAGCGCAACCATATTGACGATACGCCGCACCGAAGCAATCGGCGTCAGCACATGCACCGGTTTCGCCACGCCCATCAGTACCGGCCCGACAGTCACCCCTTCCGAACTGGACACGCGCAGCAGGTTATAACTGATTCGCGCCGCTTCTACGTTCGGCATGATCAGGATATTCGCCGCCCCTTTCAGCGGGCTATCCGGCATGCGCTCATGGCGAATACTCTCATCCAGCGCCGCATCGCCGTGCATTTCGCCGTCGATCATTAACTCCGGCGCGCGTTCACGCACCAGCGCTAACGTATCGCGCATTTTCACCGCCGCAGGCGCGTTCGATGAACCAAACTGCGAATGCGAAAGCAACGCCACACGCGGTTCAATGCCGAAACGGCGCACGGTTTCCGCCGCCAGAATAGTGATCTCCGCCAGTTCTTCCGCGCTCGGATCCTCATTGACGTAAGTATCGGCGATAAAGGTGTTGCCGCTCGGCAGCAGCAGCGCGTTCATCGCCCCTGCGGTATGGACGTTGTCGCGATAGCCGAAGATCGGCTGCAACACATTGAAGTGCTCGTGGTAATCGCCGATGGTGCCACAAATCAGCGCGTCCGCTTCGCCACGATGGACCATGATCGCACCGATAATGGTGGTATTGCCTATCACCGCGCGCTGCGCCTGCTCCTGTGTCACGCCACAGCGTTTCATGATGTTGAAGTACTCCATCCAGTACTCTTTAAAGCGCGGATCGGACTCGTTATTGACGATTTCAAAATCGACGCCCGGGCGGATTTGCAAACCGAGTTTCTGAATACGCATCTCAATGACGCTCGGGCGGCCAATCAGGATGGGTTTTGCCAGCCCTA
This sequence comes from Kosakonia sacchari SP1, assembly GCF_000300455.3. Taxonomy (NCBI): domain Bacteria; kingdom Pseudomonadati; phylum Pseudomonadota; class Gammaproteobacteria; order Enterobacterales; family Enterobacteriaceae; genus Kosakonia; species Kosakonia sacchari. The sequence continues at coordinate 1,386,758 of NZ_CP007215.2, read as the reverse complement.
ACGTCACCAGTTCCTGCGTGGCATGCAGCACGCGCGGCTCCTCACCTTCTGCCAGCACCACGCGTTTCGGTGCGTTGCGCGCCTGCGAGAAGATCGGCTTCATGAACAAATTGGTTTTGTAGACAAATTCGGTGAGTTTATCGACATACGCATCGAAATCGGCGATAGGTCGCGTCGCCACGCCGGAATCCATTGCCGCTTTCGCCACCGCAGGCGCGATTTTGACAATCAGGCGCGGATCGAACGGTTTCGGGATCAGGTAATCCGGGCCGAAGCTGAGATCCTGATCGCCATAGGCCGACGCCACCACTTCGCTCTGCTCAGCATGCGCCAGTTCCGCGATGGCGTTGACCGCCGCCAGTTTCATCTCTTCGTTAATCGCCGTGGCACCAACATCCAGCGCGCCACGGAAAATAAACGGGAAGCAGAGCACGTTGTTCACCTGGTTCGGGTAATCGGAACGCCCGGTACAGATAATGGCGTCCGGGCGCACCGCTTTCGCCAGATCCGGCAGAATTTCCGGTTCCGGGTTCGCCAGCGCGAGGATCAGCGGCTGGCGCGCCATGCCTTTTACCATCTCCGGGGTCAGCACTTTCGGCCCGGAACAGCCAAGGAAGATGTCCGAACCGGCAACCACATCCGCCAGCGTGCGTTTGCCGTCATCGTCGACGGCATAAGCGGCTTTGGTTTCCGCCATGTTCGGCTCGCGGCCTTTGTAGATAACGCCTTTAGAGTCGCAGACCACAATGTTGTGTTTCTGCATCCCAAGCGCCACCAGCAGGTTCATACAGGCAATCGCCGCTGCGCCCGCACCGGAAACCACCATGCGCACATCGGAGAGATTCTTCTCGACCACGCGCAGGCCGTTGAGAATAGCGGCGGTGCTGATAATCGCCGTACCGTGCTGATCGTCATGGAATACCGGAATATTCATGCGTTCGCGCAGCTTCGCTTCAATGTAGAAGCACTCCGGCGCTTTGATGTCTTCCAGGTTGATGCCGCCAAAGGTCGGTTCCAGCGCGGCGACAACATCAATCAGTTTGTCCGGATCGTGTTCATCCACTTCGATATCAAACACATCGATTCCGGCGAATTTTTTGAACAGTACGCCTTTGCCTTCCATGACGGGTTTACCGGCCAGTGCGCCAATATTGCCAAGGCCAAGTACCGCAGTACCGTTGGATACCACGGCGACCAGATTGCCGCGCGCGGTATATTTGTAGGCCGCCAGCGGATCTTTTTCGATCTCAAGACAAGGCGCAGCGACGCCGGGGGAGTAGGCCAGTGCGAGGTCTCGCTGTGTTGCCAGCGGTTTTGTCGGGGAGACCTGAATCTTCCCCGGACGGGGGAATTCGTGAAAATCGAGGGCACTTTGTTTTAGTTGGTCGTCCATTTGAGGTTCCTTTCACGTTGTTTTCAGAGTGAAACGTGCGATGTCTATCCCAATGCGCCGCATAGTATGGCCTCTGTCGCCCGCATAAACTTTGAACATAGCCAAAATCTCGCCATGACATAAACAAAATTGTTATCAATTTATCGCAACTTTGTTACGTACCGCAAAACGCAGGGCCCGGGCGCGTCTGCTATGCTTTTTTGTTATGCACCTCTCATCCTCACAAAAATGCGACAGAAAGCACTCCAGTAATCCATTGCTTTTAAAGGAGTTATTTTTCATGAATCACTTAGACGGCCTCAAACAATTCACTACAGTGGTGGCCGACAGCGGCGATATCGAATCCATTCGCCACTATCAGCCGGAAGATGCCACCACCAACCCTTCCCTGCTGCTGAAGGCGGCCGGGCTGGCGCACTTCTCGCATCTGATTGACGATGCCATCGCCTACGGCAAAGCGCGCGGTAAAACCCAGGAGCAGCAAGTGGCAGAAGCCAGCGACAAACTGGCGGTCAATTTTGGTGCGGAAATTCTGAAAAGCATTCCGGGACGCGTCTCCACCGAAGTTGACGCTCACCTCTCTTACAACAAAGAGAAGAGCATCGCCAAAGCCCGCCAGCTCGTCGCGCTGTACAAAGAGCAAGGCATCGATAAGTCACGCATTCTCATCAAACTGGCGTCGACCTGGGAGGGCATCCGCGCGGCGGAAGAGCTGGAAAAAGAGGGCATCAACTGCAACCTGACGCTGCTGTTCTCGTTCGCCCAGGCGCGCGCCTGTGCCGAAGCGGGCGTGTTTTTGATTTCGCCTTTTGTTGGCCGTATTTACGACTGGTATAACGATCGCAAACCGCTCGACCCCTATGTGGTGGATGAAGACCCCGGCGTGAAGTCGGTGCGTAATATCTACGACTACTTCAAACAGCACCGCTATCAAACCATTGTGATGGGAGCCAGTTTCCGCCGCACCGAGCAGATCCTCGCCCTGGCGGGCTGTGACCGCCTGACCATCTCTCCGGCATTGCTGAAAGAGCTACAAGCGCAAGAGGGCGTCGTTGAACGCAAGCTGGTGCCGTCGCGCCAAACCTTCCATCGCCCGGAACCGTTAACAGAAGCGGAATTCCGCTGGGAGCATAACCAGGATCCGATGGCCGTTGATAAGCTGGCCGACGGTATCCGCCAGTTCGCCGTCGATCAGCGCAAACTCGAAGATCTGCTCGCCGCTAAACTTTAACCCTTTGCCATGGAGTGAATTATGTCCCGTAGAGAGCTTGCAAACGCCATTCGCGCCCTGAGTATGGACGCGGTGCAAAAAGCCAATTCTGGCCACCCTGGCGCCCCAATGGGGATGGCGGATATCGCTGAAGTGCTGTGGAATGATTTTCTGCGCCACAACCCGGCAGACCCCACCTGGTACGATCGCGACCGTTTTATTCTCTCTAACGGTCATGCCTCAATGCTGCTATACAGCCTGCTGCACTTGAGTGGTTATGACCTGCCGCTGGAAGAGCTGAAAAACTTCCGCCAGCTCCACTCCAAAACCCCGGGCCACCCGGAAATCGGCTATACGCCGGGCGTGGAAACCACCACCGGCCCGCTCGGGCAGGGGCTGGCGAACGCCGTCGGGCTGGCAATTGCCGAGCGTACGCTGGCGGCGCAATTTAACCGGCCAGGGCATGACATCGTTGACCACTACACCTATGTGTTCATGGGCGATGGCTGCCTGATGGAAGGCATTTCCCATGAAGTCTGTTCGCTGGCGGGTACGCTGGGGCTTGGCAAACTGATCGGCTTTTACGATCACAACGGCATCTCGATTGATGGCGAAACCGAGGGCTGGTTTACGGATGACACCGCTAAACGCTTCGAGGCCTATAACTGGCATGTGATTGGCGATATCGACGGGCATTCACCTGAGGCAGTGAAAAAAGCAATCGAAGAAGCGCAAAGCGTGAAAGATAAACCGTCACTGATTATCTGCCGCACGGTGATTGGCTTCGGTTCGCCGAACAAAGCGGGGAAAGAGGAGTCGCACGGCGCGGCGCTCGGTGAAGAAGAAGTGGCGCTTACCCGACAGAAACTCGGCTGGAAATACCCGGCCTTCGAGATCCCGAAAGAGATTTACCAGGCGTGGGATGCCCGCGAGCGCGGCGCGAAAAAACAGCAGGAATGGAATGAAAAATTTTCTGCCTGGGCCAGGGAATATCCGGATCTGGCGGCCGAGTTTACACGCCGTATGAGCGGCGAACTGCCAGAAAGCTGGGAGAAAACCACCACCGGCTGGATCAATAAACTCCAGGCCAATCCGGCGAAAATCGCCACCCGTAAAGCCTCGCAGAACACGCTCAACAGCTATGGGCCAATTCTGCCGGAGCTGCTTGGCGGCTCCGCTGACCTCGCCCCCAGTAACCTTACCATCTGGTCGGGTTCAACATCGCTGAAAGAGGATCTGGCCGGGAACTACATTCACTACGGCGTGCGCGAATTTGGTATGACGGCAATTGCCAACGGTATCGCGCACCATGGCGGTTTTGTGCCTTACACCGCCACCTTTTTGATGTTCGTTGAATATGCCCGTAACGCGGCACGTATGGCGGCGCTGATGAAAGCCCGGCAGATCATGGTTTACACCCACGATTCGATTGGCTTAGGGGAAGACGGCCCAACGCACCAGGCGGTAGAGCAACTCGCCAGCCTGCGCTTAACGCCAAACTTCAGCACCTGGCGTCCGTGCGATCAGGTGGAAGCGGCGGTCGGCTGGAAGTTGGCGATCGAGCGACATCATGGCCCGACGGCGTTGATCCTCTCGCGCCAGAACCTCACGCAAATTGAGCGAACCCCGGAGCAGGTGCAGGCCATCAGCCGTGGCGGTTATATCCTGAAAGACTGCGAGGGTACGCCGGATCTGATCCTGATTGCTACCGGCTCGGAGATGGAAATCACCGTCAACGCGGCGGAGCAATTGACTCAAGAAGGCCATAAGGTGCGCGTGGTATCACTGCCGTCGACCGATATTTTCGACGCGCAGGATGAGGCCTGGCGCGAATCAGTGCTGCCGTCGGATGTGAGTGCGCGCGTGGCAGTCGAAGCCGGGATTGCCGATTACTGGTACAAATATGTTGGCCTGAAAGGGGCAATTGTCGGTATGACCAGTTATGGTGAATCTGCACCTGCCGAGAAGCTGTTCCCCTATTTCGGCTTCACGGTCGAGAACGTGGTGGCAAAAGCCAAAGCGGTACTGAAAAAATAAGCGTGGGCGCGCCAGCATACGACTGGCGCGCCATTTTTATTTCACCACCAGCAACGGCTCACTCTCCTGCGGCGTCACGATATCTTCCTGCTTTTCATCCCACAGCGCTTTTTTCACCAGCACATTGCCATTGTGCTGCGTATCGCGTTTCACCAGCGTGGCGGCGTCATCGTCTTCCTGAACATTGATGTTGATGGGAAACGAAGGCAGCGCTTTCGCCCATTGCCCTTGCTGGATATCAAATACATAAACCACTCGCCAGGCGCTGGTCCACCATTGCGGGAAAACAACGACCCGATCGCGCCCGCTATCATCGAGTTGCGACAGCGTTTCCACTCCGCCACCAATGCACTGCGGGACCACCGCGGGTTTTACAGCCGGGTTGCTGCTCCAGAGATTACATTCACAGTCGCCCTCTTCATCGCAACTGCCGCCGGTTTTGGGGTCGCGCGCGTTCACCCACACGACATCTTTGGTAATGCCGTCAAACTTGCCTTTGGTTAAAAGCCCCTGCACCGACGCCTCTTTTTGATTCAGGCGGGTGAGCAAATCGGTTTCGCCGCTAATGCGCCAACCCTCAGGATGTTTGCTGAAGGTAAGCTGCGCCGGGTAGTTTTTTACCTGTTTTTCATCGAGCCCGGCTTGTTTGACAAACTCGACCTGAACCTGGCCCGCCTCATCTTCGGCGACATCAAGCGTGGTGATAATTCGCTGCGCATAGTGCGGTGAGTGAGAGGTGAACGCTTGCTGGCGGCGCAGTACCTCGTCGCGCGCAAGGCGCTGACCAAACCATTCGACCTGAGCCGCATAGAGATCGCTGCCAGTTGCCTTGGCATTGCCATTCAGGTGGCTATTCCAGACATCGACAAGCTGGGCGATGCTCTGTTTATCTGCTGAGGTCAGTTCAGCCTGGGCAGGCAGAACGGCAAAAAAGAGTACGCAGGCCGCAAGCCATTGTGGGTAAACGCGTTTCATTATTCCCTTCCCGATAAAAATATCCGCAAGGGATTATGTCAGCGAAGGGTTAGCGCGTCACCCACAGCGTTGGCCACGCATCGGGGCCGTGCCAGCTATCGCAGGAGGGCTCCTGCGCGTAACGCACCAGGCGAAAGCGCTGGCCGTCAAAACGCCAGCGACTCGCCACGCCGCAATCCGCCAGGCTGCGACCTTTGGAAAGTGTGGTCAGCTCGCGGGTTTTCTCATCAAACGCCGCGTTCATCAGCTCCATTTCATCGTTACCGTTATCCGGCGTGAAAGGCAGCAACAAGCGCACCAGCCGTGCGGCAAACGGTTTTTCCCGCGATACCAGCCACGCGCGTTCGACCATGTTATAGGCACCCGCTTCACAGTCGATCACTAGCAACGCTTTATCATCTGTCAGCGCGCTCACGCGCACCTGCCGGCGCATTGGGTCCAGCGAACACTGGCTGCTGTTCATTCGCCAGGTGCCGTAATCCAGCAAATCGTTCAGTTCCTGATGCGTCAGCGGGGTTGGCGCAACGTTGGCCGTGGTGACCTTTTTCAACGCAGGTGCGGGCGGAACGCTTAACGACGGGCTATCGCCCTTTTTAATCCATGCCGTCTCGCTGCCGACGCGTTTTTGCAGCGCATCAATAAACAGCAGCGCCGCTTTTAATCCCACCAAAGAAATCTCGCCCTTGCTGCCTTGCAGGGTAAGCGACTGGCCTTCCTGAATGTTTTTTAAAAACGAAGTGATGGCATCGGTGTTATCCGTCACCAGATGCCACGGAGCGGTTTGCCAGCGATCGCTCGCCAACGCCAGTGGCTGACCGTCAAACAGTAAACGCCCGGCAATCGGTGGTTCTTTAGTAATCGGCGCCTCGATGCCGCCATAGTCGATACGTAGCGTGGCATCGGCACGCGCACCCGCACTGCGCTCGAGCGTCATTACCAGCCCCTGATGCTCACCAATGTTGCGTGCCACGCAAAAGTTCTGGTTATTACAGGTGACTTGCCAGTCGGAAAAGGTTTGTTGCGCGGGCGCAGCACACAGCAACGGTGCGGCCAGAAGACCGAAGAGCAAAGTCAAAATGCTGCGGTAACGCATGGTTGGCACAACCCCGGAAGAATAGACGCAGAACCTGCGTATATTCTATTTCCCGGTTGGCTTGCTCAATCGGATTTGTCGGATAGCTTCATCTGAAAGCGGAGCTGATAACCTTATTAATTTCAGTCCATTAGACCAGATGTTTGCAGATATTGCAGTAGAATCACCGCCTTGCCATCACGGATCTCACCGTTGGCGACCATCGCTAAGGCCTGCCGGAAGGGCAGTTCCAGCACTTCGATATCTTCATCTTCCACTCCGCCGCCGTTATTTGCGCGCTGTGCATCGTTATATTCCGCAATAAAGAAGTGGACAATTTCCGTGACCCCGCCCGGCGACATATATAACTCAAATACTTTGCGCACCTCGCCAACTTCGTATCCCGTCTCTTCAATGGCTTCCTTACGAATGCACACTTCCGGCTCATCGTTATCCAGTAACCCGGCGCAGGCTTCAATCAGTCGACCATCCACGTTGCCATTCACCCAGGTGGCGATCCGAAACTGGCGGATCAGCAGCACGCTCTGTTTTTCACGGTTATACAGCAGGATGGTGGCACCATTGCCCCGGTCGTAGACTTCACGTTTATGACGCACCACTTCACCGTCCTGACGAGTCAAATCGTAGGTGATATTGCGCAGGACAAAATAATTTTCAGAGAGGACTTTATCTTTGATAACTTCAATTTTCAGCGACATACAGGCTCCAGAGCGCTAACAACTTTGCGTAATACTACGCCGCGAAGTGTGACGCCGTGAAGCCTGTTTTATGGCAAACGCCTTAATGCTGTCCTGGTGCTTTGACACCCAACCAGTCCATCATGCCTTGCGCGGCGTGGCGCCCCTCCGCCATCGCGGTCACCACCAGATCGGCTCCGCGCACCGCATCACCGCCGGCAAAAATTTGGGGGTTGCTGGTCTGATAGCGATACTGGCTTTCGACACTGGCGGCAATACGCCCCCAGTCATCAACGCGCACACCGTGGCGCTCCAGCCACGGCATCGAATGCGGGTTGAAACCAAACGCCATGATCACCGCATCGGCAGGCATAACAAACTCACTGCCTTCAACCGGCACCGGACGGCGGCGGCCTTTGGCATCCGGCTCGCCGAGCTGTGTGCGCAGTAAGCGAATACCGCAGACTTTGCCGCTCTTATCCAGTTCGAGGTTTACTGGCTGAACGTTGAACTCAAACTCAGCCCCTTCATCCCGCGCATTTTTCACCTCTTTTTTCGAGCCAGGCATATTGGCTTCGTCGCGACGGTAGGCACAGGTCACTTTGCGCGCGCCATGGCGCAGTGCGGTGCGAACACAGTCCATTGCTGTATCGCCGCCGCCAAGCACCACGACATTGCGCCCCTCGGTGTTGATAAACGGCTCGTCGGCGCTATCCGGCAGCCCCATTAACTGACGGGTGTTAGCAATCAGGAACGGCAGCGCATCGTAAACGCCCGGAGCGTCTTCATTTGGCAACCCGGCTTTCATTGAACGGTAGGTGCCAACACCTACAAACACCGCGTCGTAATCGCTGAGCAGCTTCTCCAGCGCGATGTCTTTACCGATTTCGCAATTGAGTTCAAAGCGAATGCCCATCGCGCTGAAAATTTCACGACGGCGCGCCAGCAGCGATTTATCCAGTTTAAAAGCGGGGATGCCAAAGGTGAGCAAACCGCCGATTTCCGGGTGGCGATCGAACACCGTGGCGCTCACGCCGTGGCGAGCGAGCACGTCAGCGCAGGCGAGGCCCGCCGGGCCAGCACCGATAATCGCGATACGTTTATCCACCGCCGCAACCTGCTGTAAATCGGGCCGCCAGCCCTGTGCCAGCGCCTGATCGGAGATATAGCGCTCAATATTGCCGATAGTGACCGCGCCATACTCATCGCGCACCGTACATGCCCCCTCGCACAGCCGGTCTTGCGGGCAGACGCGACCGGTGATCTCCGGTAAGCAGTTAGTTTGATGCGAAAGTTCGACCGCAGCCGCAATGTCGCCCTCTTTTACCCGCTCGATCCACTGCGGAATATGGTTATGCAGCGGGCAGGTCCATTCGCAAATGCTGTGGTCGCCGCACTTCAGGCAGCGCTCCGCTTCACGACTGGCCTGATCGGCGCGAAACGGCAGATAGATTTCATCAAAACCGTTTTTACGCGCCGCCAGTGGCAGTTTACCTGGCTCACCGCGCGGCGGCGTTTTGCGCATCTGCCGCACTTTGCGGTCGTTAAAGGCGGGCGTCAGCGCCGCGACACTGTGCCACGGCTGCGCCTCCTGGCTGGCGGTACGCAGACGACGTGATTTCGCAAACCCCGCCAGCGCGTCGCTGTTTACCAGTTGCAGCGCATCGGCCGGGCAATTCTGCGCGCAGGCCGGGCCCTTCGCCCTGCCCTGGCAGAGATCGCATTTGTGCGCGCTGGCTTTTACCAGCCCGTCGCCAATTGGCGTGACCAGCACTTGCATGGTGCCAAACGGGCAAGCCACCACGCAGGATTTACAGCCAATACATTTTTGCTGATTGACCTGAATCGCCTCATCAACACGACTGATTGCGCCATTCGGGCAACTGCGGGCACAGGGCGCAGCTTCACAGTGGTGGCAGGTCACCGCACTGCGGTGCTGCTGATGTTTGACCACGGTGATCCGGGGGTAAAAATGCGCGGCGCTTAACACATGTTGTTCGTCATTGTGCGCCATCACACACGCGACTTCGCAGGCACGACATCCTATACATTGCTGGCTATTCGCCATAATAAAACGATTCATGGCACCCTTCTTTTCTGGTTTAATAAACCTTATTTTTTATATGAGCATTGTATTTACCGGGGCAGCACGACACAGGCAATGTTCAATTGCCCAGAAAGGTTATCTATTTGTCACGAGCTTGTAGCAGATCAATTTATTTCAGGATTTCTGAAAAATTATTTCATTCGATGGACGTTCAGGCCGATGTTTCCTGTACGTAACATCAGGATTGGGAAGCGCTGCAGTGATAGTCAAAAAACCTGTTTCAGGAAGCCTGGCCAGAGCCTTTTTCTCTCTTGTTTTACTGTCGCTGCTCTCCACCGGAGTGGCACTCGTCACGCTTGCCAGCAGCCTACGGGACGCGGAGGCCATTAATATTGCCGGGTCGCTGCGTATGCAGAGTTACCGTCTTGGTTACGAGCTGCAAAAACAGACCGCCGAACTACAACCCCACCGCCAGATTTATCAGCAGACGCTGAACTCCCCCGTATTACAAACCCTGAACCGCTGGTACGTTCCGCAGGAAGTGCAGCAACGTTATGGGCAATTGCACGAAAACTGGCGCCAGATGGAAAAACATCTGATTCAGGGCGACCAGCAATGGTACGAGCAAAATATCCAGGCTTATGTCGGGCAAATTGATTTGTTCGTACTGGCGCTCCAGCACTACGCCGAACGCAAGATGATGCTGGTAGTCGCTATTTCGCTGCTGGGGGCTGCCGGGATTTTCACGCTGGTGTTTTTTACGCTGCGCCGTATTCGCCTGCGGGTCGTCAAACCGCTTAATAATCTGGTCGCCACCTGCCAGCGGATCCAGCAAGGGCAATTTTCCTTGCTGCCGCTCGATAACAAACTCGATAACGAACTGGGTTTACTGGCTTCAACGTTCGACAAAATGTCGGGGCAACTGTTTAAGCTCTACCGCTCGCTTGAAACATCAGTAGCAGAAAAAACCCGCGATCTGCATGAAGCCAACAGCCGCCTGGAAGTGATGTACCAGTGCTCGCAGGCGCTTAACACCAGCCAGATTGACGCTCTCTGTCTGCACCATGTGTTGCAGATCGTCTACGACCATCAAGCAGCCTGCTTCCTGGAACTGGTTGTCGATGACAACTGGCGCATCCAGCAAGGTGAGGCCGATCCCACGCTGCCGGTGAACAGCTTGCCGGTAAATATGCAGGAGAACGTGCTGGGCGAGCTGCGCTGGCAAAGCCATCAACAGCCTCTCTCCGCACCGCTGATGTGCAATATCGCCACCATTCTTGGACGCGGGCTCTATATCAACCAGGCGCAGAAGCATTATCAGCAACTAATGCTGATGGAAGAACGTGCGACCATCGCCCGCGAACTGCACGATTCTCTGGCGCAGATGCTCTCTTATCTGCGTATCCAACTGGCGCTGCTTAAGCGCGTCGTGCCGGACGATAACGCCCCGGCACACCTGATCATCGACGACTTTTCACGGGGTCTGAATCATGCCTGGCAGCAGTTGCGTGAGCTGCTCACCACGTTCCGCCTCTCTTTACAGCAAAGTTCGCTACCCGCCGCGCTAAGTGAAGCGCTGGATGTATTGCAGAGCCAGACCAGCGCGAAGCTGAATCTGGATTGCCGTTTACCCACGCAGGCGCTGGATGCGCAACAGCAAATGAACGTCTTACAAATTGTGCGCGAAGCGGTCATCAACGCGATTAAGCATGCGCAGGCCAGCGAAATCACCGTCAGTTGTGTGACCGATCCTGACGGACTGCATTCGGTCTACATTCGTGATAACGGCATCGGTATGAACAGTACACAGGAGCCCGCCGGACATTACGGCTTGACGATCATGCGCGAGCGCGCCGAGCGTCTTGGCGGTGTGCTGCAAATCGTCTCTCCGCCGGGCTGCGGCACCCAGGTGCAGTTTCGTTTTCCATTACCGGTCAGCGCGCAGCGTCAATAAGTGTAAAGAATTTAAAGTAAAATGATTTTGTACAGGAGGAAATTTTGCTTAAGTACGGTTATGCATAGTTATGCCTTAATCAGGCATGATAATTTACATTTTCTCCTTTTTTTCTCCACGATTGGTTTCTGCATTGCCGCTACATTGATGCAAGCAATGTCACTATAACGATGCGCAGCAATATGAGGTTTTATTTCTGATGGCGAATTTTTTTATTGATCGCCCCATTTTTGCGTGGGTGCTGGCGATCCTGATCTGTCTTACGGGGACACTTGCCATTATTTCTTTACCCGTCGAACAATATCCCGATTTAGCCCCGCCTAACGTCCGCATTACCGCTAACTACCCTGGCGCATCGGCGCAAACGCTGGAAAACACCGTGACGCAGGTTATCGAGCAGAATATGACCGGACTCGATAATTTAATGTATATGTCCTCGCAAAGCAGTGCCACCGGGCAGGCAACGGTGACTCTCAATTTCAGTGCCGGGACCGATCCTGACGAAGCCGTGCAGCAAGTACAAAACCAGTTGCAATCGGCGATGCGTAAACTCCCGCAAGCGGTGCAAAACCAGGGCGTCACGGTGCGCAAAACCGGTGATACCAACATTTTAACCATCGCGTTTGTCTCCACCGACGGCTCGATGGATAAACAAGATATCTCCGACTACGTGGCGAGTAATATTCAGGATCCGATTAGCCGAGTAAACGGCGTTGGCGATATTGACGCCTACGGTTCGCAATATTCAATGCGTATCTGGCTCGATCCTGCGAAGCTCAACAGTTACCAGCTCACCGCTTCGGACGTCACCAGCGCCATTTCGTCGCAAAACGCGCAAATAGCCGTCGGGCAACTTGGCGGAACGCCTTCTGTTGATCGCCAGGCGTTAAACGCCACTATCAATGCGCAGTCGCTTTTACAAACGCCGGAACAGTTTCGCAATATTACGCTGCGCGTGAATCAGGACGGTTCGGAAGTGCGTCTTGGTGACGTGGCGACGGTGGAACTGGGCGCAGAGAAATATGACTACCTGAGCCGTTTTAACGGTAACCCCGCGTCCGGGCTGGGGGTGAAACTGGCCTCCGGCGCTAACGAAATGGCGACGGCAGAACTGGTGATTAACCGCTTAAACGAGCTGGCACCTTTTTTCCCGCACGGTCTGGAATATAAAGTCGCTTACGAAACCACCTCGTTTGTTAAAGCCTCGATTATCGATGTCGTGAAAACCCTGCTCGAAGCCATCGGGCTGGTGTTTCTGGTGATGTATCTGTTCCTGCAAAATTTCCGCGCTACGCTGATTCCCACTATCGCCGTGCCGGTCGTGCTGCTTGGCACATTCGCCGTGCTCTATGCATTTGGCTACAGCATCAACACCCTGACCATGTTCGCCATGGTGCTCGCCATCGGTCTGCTGGTGGATGATGCGATTGTAGTGGTGGAAAACGTCGAACGCATCATGACCGAAGAAGGGCTGTCGCCCAGGGAAGCGACGCGTAAATCGATGGGGCAAATCCAGGGCGCGCTGGTGGGGATTGCGATGGTGCTGTCGGCGGTATTTGTGCCGATGGCGTTCTTTGGCGGCACCACCGGCGCGATTTATCGCCAGTTCTCTATCACCATTGTTTCGGCGATGGTGCTTTCTGTGCTGGTGGCGATGATCCTCACACCGGCGCTGTGCGCCACGCTGCTCAAGCCGCTGCATAAAGGTGAGCTACACGGGCAGAAAGGCTTTTTCGGCGCCTTTAACCGTATTTTCAACCGCAATGCTGATCGTTATGAAACCGCCGTCGGTAAAATCCTGCACCGCAGCCTGCGCTGGATTTTGCTCTATATGTTGCTGATTGGCGGCATGGTACTGCTGTTCCTGCGTCTGCCAACGTCGTTTCTGCCGCTGGAAGACAGGGGTATGTTTACCACCTCCGTGCAGTTGCCGAGTGGTGCAACACAACAGCAGACGCTGAAAGTGGTGCAGAAAGTCGAAGACTATTTCTTCACCCACGAGAAAGCGAATGTTGAATCAGTGTTTGCCACCGTCGGCTCCGGCCCCGGTGGTAACGGGCAGAACGTGGCGCGTTTGTTTATCCGCCTGAAAGACTGGGAAGCCCGTGATCCGAAAAGCGGTAGCGCGTTTGCCATTATCGAACGCGCCACCAAAGCCTTTAGCCGCATCAGTGAAGCCCGCGTTTTCGCCAGCAGCCCGCCCGCTATTAGCGGTATGGGGAGTTCGGCCGGTTTTGATATGGAATTGCAGGATCACGCCGGTGCAGGCCATGACGCTCTGATGGCGGCCCGCGATCGCCTAATTGAGATGGCGGCGAAAGATCCGGCGCTGACCCGCGTTCGCCATAACGGTCTTGATGACAGCGCCCAGCTACAAATCGATATCGACCAGCGCAAAGCGCAGGCGCTGGGCGTGTCGATTGATGATATTAACAACACGCTGAAAACCGCCTGGGGTTCCAGCTACGTGAATGACTTTATGGATCGCGGTCGCGTGAAAAAAGTCTACGTACAAGCGGCGGCGAAATACCGCATGCTGCCGGACGATATCAACCTCTGGTATGTGCGAAATAGCAGCGGTGGAATGGTGCCGTTCTCCGCGTTTGCCACCTCGCGCTGGGAAACCGGCTCGCCGCGCCTTGAGCGCTACAACGGTTATGCCGCAGTGGAGATTGTCGGCGAATCCGCCCCCGGCGTCAGCACCGGTACGGCGATGGATGTGATGGAGAAACTGGTTAGCCAGTTGCCTACCGGTTTTGGTCTGGAGTGGACCGCTATGTCCTACCAGGAACGCCTTTCTGGTGCGCAGGCACCAGCGTTATATGCGGTTTCCCTGTTGGTGGTGTTCCTGTGCCTCGCGGCGCTGTATGAGAGCTGGTCGGTGCCGTTCTCGGTGATGCTGGTGGTGCCGCTTGGCGTGATTGGCGCGTTGCTGGCAACCTGGATGCGCGGGCTGGAAAACGATGTGTACTTCCAGGTCGGGCTGTTGACAGTAATAGGTCTGTCGGCGAAAAACGCGATACTCATTGTTGAGTTTGCCAATGATATGAATGCGAAAGGCGAAGATCTGCTGGTCTCCACGCTGCATGCCTGCCGTCAGCGTTTAAGGCCGATCCTGATGACCTCGCTGGCGTTCGTTTTCGGTGTGCTGCCAATGGCAACCAGCACCGGTGCGGGCTCCGGCAGCCAGCATGCGGTGGGTACCGGTGTGATGGGCGGGATGATTTCCGCCACCGTGCTGGCGATTTTCTTCGTACCGCTGTTCTTCGTGCTGGTGCGCCGCCGTTTCCCGCTCAAAGCCCGCGCACAGTAATTTCTGCATAACAAAAAGGCGACCTGCTGGTCGCCTTTTTCATGTGTCGGTTCACATTATTATTTATTAAGCCGTCACTGCTTAATCGTTCGTCAGGAAATTATTTACGAAGCATGCCTTCGATAAAGTCTTTCCAGTTCCCCAGTTCATGTTCAATCATAACTACCTCTCTTATTATTCTGGCAATTCTACTCAAACCCGTAACAACATTGAAGAGACGTTAATCAATTGCTTCAATCGCTATTAGCGGGGTACTTTTAATACTTGTGATAACTATGAGCCGATGTCATGTCATTTAATGTGAATAACGGCAATATTCCATAAAAACTTTAGGGCCAAATGAAATGACGATCACATTGTTCGATAAATCAGCAATTGAAGCGGTGGACTGGCTGGCGTTAACGGCGCTGATTGCGGCAGGCGGTCTTAATCAGCGCGACCCGCTGCAGGTCGAGCAGGCTTGGCACAACAGCACCTTCTGCTGGTTTGGCTACCATAACGGGGAGCTGGTCGCCACGGCGCGTGCTATCAGCGATCTGACATGGGCCAGCTATGTTGCGGATATTGTGGTCGCACCGGAAATGCAGGGACGCGGTTATGGAAAACAACTGATGTGTGACATTGTCAGAACATTATTACCGTTCGGTAAAACCTTTATTTATTCCGTACCGGAAAAGACAGGATTTTATCAACAATATGGTTTCCGTTTTTTAACCACTGGCATGGTATGCGCAACACCTGAAAGTTTATTCAAACTGGAACAGAGTGGTTATATCCGCTGACATTTGCTTATCAGACCAATCACAGGCAAATTAAAATCCGTTATTCTAATTTCTTGCACAAATAACCAAAAAAGAGACAAAAGGATTCACCATGTTCACCATGTACGGCATCAAAAACTGCGACACCATCAAAAAAGCGCGCCGCTGGCTCGAAGCGCAGCAGGTGGAATACCATTTCCACGATTACCGCGCAGACGGTATTCATGCAGATTTACTGCGTACATTTGTGGATGAACTCGGCTGGCAAGCGCTGTTAAACACCCGTGGCACCACCTGGCGCCAGTTGGATGAATCCCGCCGTGCAACCATCACCAATGATGATGCTGCCATCGCGTTGATGCTTGAAATGCCTGCAATTATCAAACGCCCATTGCTCTGCGCGCCGGGTAAGCCTATGCTGCTGGGTTTCAATGAATCCAGTTATGAGACGTTTATTAACGAGGTGTAGTTTATGTCGTGCCCGGTTATTGAGCTGACACAGCAGCTTATTCGTCGCCCTTCTCTGAGTCCCAATGATGCAGGATGCCAGGCGCTGATGATTGAACGTCTGCGCGCGATCGGTTTTACCATTGAACCGATGGATTTTGGCGACACGCAAAACTTCTGGGCATGGCGCGGACAAGGCGAAACGCTGGCCTTCGCTGGCCATACGGATGTAGTGCCAGCGGGCGATGCCGACCGCTGGATCAACCCGCCTTTTGAACCGACCATCCGCGACGGCATGCTGTTTGGCCGCGGCGCGGCAGACATGAAAGGTTCGCTGGCGGCGATGGTCGTCGCCGCCGAGCGTTTTGTCGCGCAGCATCCGCAGCATAAAGGCCGTCTGGCATTTCTCATCACCTCTGACGAAGAGGCCAGCGCCACCAACGGCACCGTTAAAGTGGTCGATGCGCTGATGGCGCGTAATGAACGGCTGGATTACTGCCTGGTCGGTGAGCCTTCCAGTACGGAAGTGGTCGGCGATGTGGTAAAAAACGGTCGTCGTGGCTCGATGACCTGCAACCTGACCATTCACGGTGTTCAGGGGCACGTTGCCTATCCGCACCTGGCGGATAACCCGGTGCATCGCGCCGCGCCAATGCTCAATGAGCTGGTGGCGATCCAGTGGGATCACGGCAACGAATACTTTCCGCCGACCAGCATGCAGATTGCCAATATCAAAGCCGGAACCGGTAGCAACAACGTTATCCCTGGCGATCTGTTTGTGCAGTTCAACTTCCGCTTCAGTACCGAACTGACCGACGAAATGATCAAAGCTCACGTGCAGGCGCTGCTGGATAAACATCAGTTGCGTTACAGCGTGGAGTGGTGGGTGTCCGGGCAGCCTTTCCTGACGGGGCGCGGCAAGCTGGTGGATGCGGTGGTTAATGCCATTGAGCACTATAATGAAATCAAACCGCAGTTGTTAACCACTGGCGGCACGTCAGATGGCCGTTTTATCGCGCGTATGGGCGCACAAGTGGTTGAACTCGGGCCGGTGAACGCCACCATTCACAAGATCAACGAA
The DNA here is from genome assembly GCF_000300455.3 of Kosakonia sacchari SP1. Lineage (NCBI taxonomy): Bacteria > Pseudomonadati > Pseudomonadota > Gammaproteobacteria > Enterobacterales > Enterobacteriaceae > Kosakonia > Kosakonia sacchari. Next base: position 1,369,770 of record NZ_CP007215.2, on the reverse strand, counting down.
TGTGTGAACGCGGCGGATTTGCAACTGCTTGCCCGTATGTATCAACGCATTATGGAACAACTCATCGCCTGATGGCCTGGAGGATGACATGGATTGGCTGGCAAAATATTGGTGGATTCTGGTACTGGTGTTTTTACTTGGTGTACTGATTAATGTGATCAAAGACCTGAGCCGGGTCGATCACAAAAAATTCCTCGCTAACAAGCCGGATCTGCCACCGCATCGTGATTTCAACGACAAGTGGGACGACGATGACGACTGGCCGAAACAGGATCAGCCGAAAAAGTAAGCCTCACATAATTCCCCCCCTTTCGGGGGGGAATTTTTTGCTCATAAAAACTCGACAATATCGTCGTCATTCGGCTTGCCGCCGCTTAACGCTTCATCGAAATAGTGCTTCGGCACGGTGTAGCGCAAATGTTTGAGCGCCAGCTCAATGCTGCGATCATCAATGGCATGGCCCAAATCGTCGACAATATCCAGCGTGATATCGCCGCCCAGCGTTTGCACTGCTTCCTGCGCCTTCACCGCCCAGGCCAAATCGATAACCCGGTCTTCACCGCCGTGAATCAGGTGAATGGTTTGTGCCGTGGAAACCGCCTGCGGCAGCGTGGCGTAACGCCCGTTGAACGCAATCACCCGCGAAGCAAGATCCGGCTGCGCTTTCAGCCCTTCCAGCGCCATAATCGCCCCTTGCGAAAAGCCAATCAGCGCCGTGGCTAACGCGTTTACGCCGCTTTGCTGCTGCCAGTAGCGCACAACGTCAATAAATTGCGGCATCACAGCATCAATGCGTTGCTGACGATTTTCTTCCGTCACGCCTGCCACGGAAAACCACTGGCGGGCCGGTGGTGCGCCGCAGGCTTCGACGCCGCCAATACTGACGATCAGCGCATCGGGAAAGTGCGGTGCAAACCAGCCACCAATCTGTCCCATGGAGACCGGGTTATCGCCAACGCCATGAAACAGCAGCAGTAATTGTTTTGCCGGGGATTGCGGACTTTGTACAACGAAATGGTCATGTTTCATGGTTGTCTCCTTAAATCGTTGAGTGCAGTTTACGCCCGGGAGCCATAATGACCATGCCATTTAACTGAATGAGTTAGTTAAAAAAATTGCAGTTTCTGCACCTGTGTTTTCAGTTTGAGCGCGCGATCAGCATCCAGGTGCAAGAGCGCCTGGTCACACTCCTGGCGCTGAGATAGCAGCAGCGCTTTACGCCCGTTCAACGATAAACGCTGGCATAACGCCTGTTCGCTTTCGCCATCGCTTACCTGTCCTCGCAATGCCAACAATGGCAAATGCGTGTGCGCCAGCAAACGGCATAACGCGCCATAAGCCGCCGAAAGTGGTCGATGCGCAAAAGCGAAACCGGCCAGTTCCAGCCAGTCCTCTTCACTAAGCGTAGTCGACTGAACAACAGGCAGAGACAACGTTTCCTCGCGCCAGTCGGCAAGCCAGGGCAGATCGCGCGCCAGGCGAGTCTGTTCCCGCACCCGCAGTGCTTCGCCAGCCGCCGTCAGCGGGATTATCGCCATGGCGGTAAAACAGCCGCTGCTCGCTTCGCGATGGCTGCCAAGGCGCACCAGCGAAAAACCGCAGCGCTGCCAGAAACGCCATAATTCTGGCGTATAGCCAAAACTGACGGAGAGGTAATCACACCCCGTTGTATGCGCTCGCGCATGGGCGATGAGCGCACTGCCAATCCCCGTACGCTGGCAAAAGGGATGCACAGCAATGCGGCTGATACGCCGCCCGCGCAATGTTGCCGCCAGCGGGCTACCGCCGTGCGCGGCCAGCGATTGCGCGACAAGATTACCGCGCGGACGGCGAAAACCCGCCCACACCGCCTGGCTAAGATCGGCACTTAACCCACCCTCTTCCACCATCCAGAGTGCAGCAACCGCCGTTTGTGCCCGCCAGGCCAGCCAGAAATGCTGCCCTGGCGCATCCATCATGCGTCGCAGATCAAGCGGTGACGTGCGGTAATGGGCGCTCGCCAGCAGACGATAAATCGCCGCCGTCTCTTGCCAGGCCCGTGCTGATAACGGCTGCATGGTGATGTCACCTGTCGGCGGTTTAACGACAGGTTCATCGTCAAACAGCAACAGGGCGTTAATTACCTGCTCCAGCGGGCAGCCCTGCGCCCAGCGCAGCGGCGTAGAGAGCGTGTAATGACGTAACTGCGGAAACCCGGCACAGAACTTCAGCAAAAAACCCTGCCCGGTACCTTCATAGCCCTGTACGGTGGTGGTGAGCAATGCGCGAGGGAAAGCGGAAACCAACGCATGCAGCAGCGGACCAGGAATGGCAGCGGCTTCATCCACTACCAGCCAGCCCGGCAGTGTTCCCTGCGCAGTTATCTGCTGGAGCAACACATCCGGGGCGATAAAGTTGAACCGTTCGCCTGCGTATTGCGCCAGCACATCGGTGGCGGCGCGCGCAGGTGCGGTGACCGTGACAGGCTCAGATATGCGGGCAATATGCATCCCCGCCAGCGCCGATTTCCCTCGCCCGCGCGGCGCCGTCACCACCGCGACACCTGGCGGCATGTGCTGAAGTTGCTCAAGGATCTGCGCCTGCTCATGCTCAGGTGCGCCGGTTGCCGCGTGCCACTCAGGCCAGGGAGGAAAGTCTGGAAGCGAGAAAGGTGATGCCTGCTGCCACACCACGGTTTGTGGATCGTCACGGAGCGTACGGCAAAAGTGATCAATAAAAAGCGGGGTCGGGATCGGCTCGGCGGTGTCGCTCCATCGCAGGCTGTCTGCATCCGGCTGCTGCGGCCACAGCGCGAACGGCGGTGTGAGCAACACCAGCCAGCTACCGGCCGTGAGCGTCCCACCAAGCGCGGCAAACGCGGCGACATCGAATCCTTCACGCGCATCGAACACGGCATGATGGAATTCCCGCCCGAGCAAAGTCGTTAATGCGCGAGGTTGAATGTGTTGTGACCAGCCGCTATTTTCACCGACCCACAGCCAGTCGCCGGGAAGCGAGTCGCGCAGTGTGCTCGCCTGCGCCTCACTCCACGCAGGCTGACCGGCAATCACCAGCAAGCGGCGGAACCCTTCCCGCACCATGCGGGCGCTCAGTTCAATCAGCTGTTGCATCACGAGGTGATTACAACTGCCCGCTGAATGTATTGCACTGCGCCGGATCGCCGCTGTCCATGCCGCGTTTGAACCAGGTGTAACGTTGTGTCGAGGTACCATGCGTGAAACTATCCGGGAAGGCGACGCCCTGACTGCGTTGTTGTAAGCGATCATCACCAATGGCTTGCGCGGCGTTTAACGCCTCCTCGACATCGCCAGGCTCCAGCACACCTTGCTGCGCCATGCTGTGGCCCCAGACGCCCGCATAACAATCGGCCTGCAACTCCATGCGCACTGACAGAACATTCGCCTGCTGTTTGGTGGCGTTTTGCTGCAGGCCGCGCACTTTAGCTTCCGTTCCCAGAAGTTTTTGCACGTGATGACTGACTTCATGGGCAATCACATAACCCTGAGCAAAATCACCGCCCGCGCCGAGCTTGTTTTTCATCTCATCGTAAAAAGAGAGATCGATATAAATTTTGCTGTCCGCCGGGCAGTAAAACGGTCCCATAATGGATTGCCCGGTACCACAGCCGGTATGGGTGCTGCCACGGTACATCACCAGCGTCGGCTGTTGATAATGTTGCCCCATTTTTTCAAACAGTTGGCCCCAGGTTTCTTCGGTGGTGGCGAAAATGACGCGGGTAAAATGCGCAGACTCATCCTCGTGCGGGTTCGCGGCGCGCTGTTGTTGCGTGGGTGGGCTCACCGGTTGCCCGGTCAGTAAACTGGTGAGATCAACACCGTAATAGCTCGCGACAATCACCACCAACAGCAGGATTATTCCACCCTTACCACCCGGTAAACGAAACCCGGGCCCGCGCATCGACGGCCCACCCGACTCATTACGTCGGTCTTCTACGTTGTCACTCTCTCGATGGCCTTGCCAGCGCATAACTACCTCACTATCCCAATGATGGACTCAGTGTATATATGATCGTAGGCGCAGAGGGAAGGATTAGCACAGGAAAAAAGTGAGGAAATCCGGAGGATGCAGGCATCCTCCGGAAGTAACGCGAGGTGAAGATCAGTCCAGTTTCACGCCAAGACGGTGCGCCACGGCTTCATAGGCTTCAATCAGGCCGCCAAGGCTCTGACGGAAACGGTCTTTGTCCATTTTATCCAGCGTTTCTTTATCCCACAGGCGGCTGCCGTCCGGGGAGAACTCGTCGCCGAGTACCACTTCGCCTTTAAACAGGCCAAATTCCAGTTTGAAATCAACGAGGATCAAACCGGCGTCATCAAACAGTTTGCTCAGCACGTCGTTGGCTTTGTAGGTCAGCTCTTTCATGCGCGCCAGATTTTCTTTGTTCACCCAGCCGAAGGTTTCGCAGTAGGATTCGTTCACCATCGGATCGTGCATCGCATCGTTTTTGAGAAACATATCGAACAGCGGCGGATTCAGTTCAATGCCCTCTTCAATGCCCAGACGTTTCACCAGCGAGCCTGCCGCACGGTTACGAATAACGCACTCTACCGGCACCATATCCAGCTTTTTAACCAGACATTCGGTATCAGAAAGCAGCGCTTCCATCTGGGTCGGGATGCCCGCTTCTTGCAGCTTAGTCATAATGAAATGGTTGAACTTGTTGTTCACCATACCTTTACGATCGAACTGTTCAATGCGCGCGCCATCCCCTGCTGACGTATCGTTACGGAATTCGAGCACCAACAGGTCCGGGTTTTCCGTACTGTACACGGTCTTCGCTTTGCCGCGATACAACTCAGCTTGCTTTTGCATCTTCATTACTCCAGGTGTGATTACAAGGCTAATTTGGCTATTTTACGCCGACGCACACGTTTGCGTCACCATAATAAAAAAAGGCCGGAACATCCGGCCCTGAGGATTATCGGTTAAACGCCGCCTGGAAGGCTGCGACTAACGCGTCGTTCTGCGATTGTGTCAGCGTGTGACCTTTAGGATCGATGAACTGAAGGCTGCTGCGGTTATCCAGATCGCCGACCTGCAGTTTATAGTCGCCGGAGGCCAGACCCGGATCGCGCGCGCCCAGTTCCTGCCAGCTGCTGTCAGACAGCGGCTTGTAGGTCACCGCAATGCTGCCCGTTGAACGGGTGCTGTCGGTGACTTTCATGCCCACTTTTTCCAGCACGGACGGCAGACGTTGCCACACCACGTTAAACGGCCCACGCACCACCAGCATCGGCAGACCGGTATCATCGGCAGCGCTCTGGACATTCAGCGTAGAAACGCTGCGGTTTTCCGCCGCCGTTTGTGCGTCAGTTGCGGTTTTATCCAGACCAGAGGAGATAACGTTCAGCATTTCGGTGCTGTAACGCTGCAGCGATGCGGCGTCCGCCACCGGTTTGCCCGCTTGTTCCAGATTCACCAGCTTGACGACAACTGCCTGCTGGTAACCCTGCGGTTTCACCGAGATTTGATAACGACCACGATACTGCTGATCTTCATCCAGACGGTTCCAGTCAACCCAACCGGTGGTCAGGATCTGCGTGGCATCGTCACGTTTGTCGATGCTGTAGTTTTTCCCCTGAAGAATGCTGACAACCTGCGGCCACAGCGTGCTGTTGCGGCCATTTTCGACCATCAGCGTCGCGGTGTCACCGGTAAACTGGGTGCGCGCACCGCTCACCAGCGCCAGCGGCTGAGCTGGCGGACGAATGTCCAGCGCTTTACCTACCGCGCCACTGCCGTTAGCAACAGGGATGGTGTAATCACCGTTTTGCACCGGGAGGATCATCCCTGCGGGCGCATGAAGTTCAGCAAGCGGAGCCGCATCCAGATAGGATTCGTCACCGCTAACCTGACGCTTATAACGTGAATCGGAACTACAGGCGGCGAGCAACATCACAAGTGAAACACCCGCTACCTTCGCCAGGCGCGACTTCTGTACTGAGTAAGCCATCAAATCTCCCTAAACTTTACAGCAGACCGGCATGCTTAAGCGCAGTGCGGACAACGTCACGACCATGGTCGGTAATGGGCGTCATCGGCAGACGCAGCGTGTCGGTTGCTACAAGCCCCAACTCCATACATGCCCATTTGACTGGGATCGGATTGGGTTCGACAAATAGTTTGTTGTGTAACGGCATCAAACGCTGGTTGATCACGCGTGCTTCGGCGTAATTCCCCTGGGTCGCCAGTTTGCACATGTCAGCCATATCGCGCGCCGCCACGTTGCTGGTCACGGAAATCACACCGTCACCGCCGAGCTGCATAAAGTCCAGCGCGGTGGCATCGTCGCCGCTCAGCAGGATAAAGTCGTCTGAAACCAGCTCTTTGATCTGATGAACACGACTTAAGTTCCCGGTCGCTTCCTTAATACCGATAATATTTTTAATTTTCGCCAGACGGCCTACGGTTTCCGGCAGCATATCGCAGCCGGTACGCGACGGCACATTATACAGAATTTGCGGCAGGTCAGTATGTTCGGCGATGGCTTTAAAATGCTGGAACAGCCCTTCCTGAGTCGGGCGGTTGTAGTAAGGCGTAACGGTCAGGCAACCCACCACGCCGCTGTCGTTGAAACACTGGGTCAGGCTGATGGCTTCTGCGGTAGCGTTCGCGCCCGTCCCGGCAATCACAGGGATGCGCCCGTCCGCCAGTTCAACCGTCATCTTCACCACGTCGGCATGTTCATCATGGCTCAGCGTGGCGGATTCACCGGTAGTCCCTACCGAAACGATCGCCGTGGTTCCGTTGGCGACATGGTAATCAATCAGTTTTTTCAGGCTTGACCGGCAGACTTTACCTTGCGAATCCATCGGCGTGATAAGCGCGACAATACTTCCCGTGAACATGGGCCATCCTCTGTGCGAACAAGATTCTCAATGGTACGTGCGGTGCCGTCAGAAAAGCAAGAGACCTGAGGCCCTGTGGCGGTTGTATGCCGGTTTTTTTTATGCTTTCCTTATGATTACCTCACGTTTGACAGGAAGCTCAGGTTTGACAACCTCATCACAACACTTTTTGGTTATCACTGCGCTGGGGGCCGACAGGCCTGGCATTGTGAACACGATCACACGCCACGTCAGCAGCTGCGGCTGTAATATCGAAGACAGCCGTCTGGCGATGCTGGGGGAAGAGTTCACGTTTATAATGCTGCTTTCGGGTTCGTGGAACGCCATCACCCTTATCGAATCGACGTTGCCGCTGAAAGGCGCCGAGCTGGATTTGCTGATTGTGATGAAACGTACCGATGCCCGTCCGCGTCCTGATATGCCAGCCACCGTGTGGGTGCAGGTTGAAGTCCCCGATTCTCCCCACCTGATTGAGCGTTTCACTGCGCTTTTCGACGCACACGAAATGAATATTGCGGAGTTAGTCTCCCGTACACAGCCCGGTAATCTAACCGTTGCGCCAACGTTATTTATCCAGATAACCGCTCATAGCCCCGCGTCACAGGACGCGTCAAATATTGAGCAGGCGTTCAAAGCCCTATGTACAGAATTGAACGCGCAAGGCAGTATAAACATCGTCAACTATTCCCAGCATGATGAACAGGATGGAGTTAAGTAATGAATCCACTGAAAGCCGGTGATATCGCACCGAAATTTAGCTTGCCCGATCAAGACGGTGAACAAGTAAATTTGGCCGACTTCCAGGGACAGCGTGTTCTGGTCTATTTCTACCCGAAAGCCATGACACCAGGCTGTACTGTCCAGGCCTGTGGCCTGCGCGATAACATGGATGAGTTAAAGAAAGCGGGCGTGGAAGTGCTGGGTATCAGCACCGACAAACCAGAGAAACTTTCCCGCTTTGCCGAAAAAGAGCTGCTCAACTTTACGCTGCTCTCAGATGAAGACCACCAGGTCTGCGAGCAGTTTGGCGTCTGGGGTGAAAAAACCTTTATGGGCAAAACCTACGACGGCATCCACCGTATCAGCTTCCTGATCGACGCTGACGGTAAAGTTGAACATGTATTTGATGACTTCAAAACCAGCAATCACCACGACATCGTGGTTAACTGGCTGAAAGAGAACGCCTGACAGTAACGCCCCTTTTTTCAGGGCGGCCCAATAGGGTACGCCCTTTCCTTTGCCTTCCCCCTGCAAATATTTGACCGCAATCACACTTCACACCGTGATGTCGACACTTGTGCCGACAGGTTAATTTTCGCTCTACGCTGACCATCACTTTTGTTCGCCTCTCACTTCTCAATAACAAACAACCATTTGAAATTTAATAACTTATAACTTTGGCACAGCTTATGCTAAAGCAGGCTCAATGTTTTTTACCTCTATTCCAGGGAGCCGAAATGAACCGCTTTGTGATTGCCGATCCCGAGTGGTGTATAGGATGCAATACCTGCCTTGCCGCTTGCTCGGATGTGCATAAAAGCCAGGGACTGCAGCATCATCCCCGGCTGACGCTCGTGCGCACACCCAGCAAAACCGCGCCGATACTGTGCCGCCACTGTGACGACGCGCCGTGCAAACAGGTGTGTCCGGTTAATGCCATTTCGTTTCGGGATGATGCCGTTTATCTCAACGAAACGCTGTGCATTGGCTGCAAACTGTGTGGGCTGGTGTGTCCGTTCGGGGCGATCACGCCCGCCGGCAGCCGCCCGCTCAATATTCCCGCCCGTTACGAGCATCACCTTGCCGAAGAACAATTACGCGATGTGCCCGGCAGTGCGCCCAACGATCACCCGTTTTTACGCTGGAACGCGGGGGTGCAAACCATCGCGGTGAAATGCGATCTCTGCGAGTTTCTGCCCGAAGGCCCAGCCTGTGTACGGGCTTGCCCTACGCAAGCGCTGCATCTGGAAACAGAAAACACACTGCATAAACAGCTCAAGGCCCGTCGGGAGCTGGCCGCACTGAGTTCAACCGATGTGACCTTCCCTCCTCTTCCCTCTTCGCCGGAGCAACGCTAATGGATGCCCTGCAATTATTGATGTGGTCAATCGTGGTGTACGTCGCCGGAGGCTTCTTGTCGTTGTTGCTTGCCCGCAGTCAGGAACTGGCGATCAACGTCGCCGGGATCGCCGCCATGATCGGCGGCGTGCTGGGGATCGCCAGCGCCCTGAGCGCATTGCACGGCGGCGTGCCGCTGAGTTTTCAGGCCATTGGCCCGTTTGATTTCGCCCATTTCGTGGTGCGCATGGATAGCTTGAGCGCTTTCATGGTGCTGGTGATTTCACTGCTGGTCACGTTGTGCGGGCTCTATTCACTGGCCTATGTGCGGGAATACATCGGCAAGGGTGCCGGGGCGATGGGCTTTTTTATGAACCTGTTTATCGCCTCGATGGTAGGCCTGGTGGTGATGGATAACGCGTTCTGGTTCATCGTGCTGTTTGAAATGATGTCCCTCGCCTCGTGGTTTTTGGTTATCACTGACCAGGATGAAGAGTCGATCAGCGCCGGGATGCTCTACTTCTTTATCGCCCACGCCGGGTCGGTATTGATCATGATCGCCTTCTTCCTGATGTGGCGGCAGAGCGGCAGCCTCGATTTCGCCAGTTTTCGCGCACTCACGCTTGAGCCGGGCACCGCATCGGCGGTCTTCCTGCTGGCCTTTTTCGGTTTTGGCGCCAAAGCCGGGATGTTGCCGCTGCACAGCTGGCTGCCGCGCGCCCACCCGGCTGCACCGTCGCACGCCTCGGCGCTGATGTCCGGCGTGATGGTGAAAATCGGTATCTTCGGCATTATCAAAGTTGGTATCGACCTGCTCGGTCACAGCGGCATTCCGTTGTGGTGGGGCGTGGTGGTGCTGGCGTTTGGCGCAGTGTCGTCGGTGCTTGGCGTACTGTACGCGCTGGCAGAGCATGACATCAAACGCCTGCTGGCGTGGCACACCGTTGAGAACATCGGCATCATTTTGCTTGGCGTCGGCGTCGGCATGGCGGGCATTGCCTTACATCAACCGGTAATTGCCGCCGTCGGCCTGCTCGGCGCGCTGTTTCATCTGCTGAACCACGCGCTATTTAAAGGCCTGCTGTTTCTGGGCGCAGGTGCAATCATCTTTCGTCTGCATACCCGCGATATGGAAAAAATGGGGGCACTCGGCAAACGGATGCCGTGGACGGCTGGCGCGTTTCTGGTCGGTTGCCTTGCGATTTCCGCGATGCCGCCGCTGAACGGCTTTATCAGCGAGTGGTACACCTATCAGTCGCTGTTCTCCCTGACCCGCATCGACGCCATCATCCCGCGCCTCGCTGGCCCCATTGCCATTGTGATGCTGGCGATCACCGGCGCGCTGGCGGCAATGTGTTTTGTGAAAGTTTACGGCGTCAGTTTTTGCGGCAATGCCCGCAGTGAAAAAGCCGATCAGTCACGCGAAGTGCCGTGGCCGATGGTTGCCGCCATGTCCGTGCTGGCGCTGCTGTGCGTGGCGCTCGGCGTGGGCGCAAGCTGGGTGGCCCCGCAGTTAATGCATATCGCGCTGAGTTTAACGCCACCAGCAGCACTTGCCGCCGCCGAAGGCGCAACGCTTATCCCCGGTGATGCGCAGCAAGCGATGCTGACGCCTTCCACCGTGTTCCTGCTGTTACTGCTTTTGCCCCTGCTGCCCGGCGTGCTGTGGTTTCTCAACCGCCAGACGCGCGGCGCGTTTCGCCGCAGCGGCGATGCCTGGGCCTGTGGTTACGCGTGGGAAAAAGGCATGGCCCCCTCCGCAGGCAGCTTTACCCAGCCATTACGTGTGATGTTTGGCCCGCTTTACCAACTGCGTAAACAGCTCGATCCGGCTCAGCCTTTACAGCGCAGCCTGGGCGGTATTACGCAGGCGGCAACGCGCACGGAGCCGTTCTGGGACGAGAAAATCATTCGCCCGCTGGTCAGCGCGACGCAGCGTGTGGCTCGCGTGGTGCAGTACCTGCAAAGCGGCGATTTCCGGCTCTACTGCCTGTATGTGATTGCCGCGCTGGTGATCCTGCTGCTGACGATCGCGCTGTGAGGAGGAGACAACAATGTTAGAACAGACATCTGCGTGGTCACTCGGGGTATTTGCCCTCTGCCAGGCGGCCCTATTGCTGGCGCTGACGCCACTGTTTACCGGGGTTTCCCGGCAAATCCGCGCCCGCATGCACTCCCGAAAAGGGCCGGGGATCTGGCAGGATTACCGCGACTTACAAAAGCTGCTAAAACGCCAGGCTGTCGCGCCGGCTTCATCTGGCCTGATGTTTCGCGTCATGCCATGGGTGTTGCTCAGCAGCATGCTGCTGGTGGCGATGACGCTGCCGCTGTTTATCCGCACCGCGCCGTTTGCCGGAGCAGGCGACTTAATCACCCTGATTTATCTCTTTGCCCTGTTCCGTTTCTTCTTTGCCCTTTCCGGGCTGGATACCGGCAGCCCCTTCTCTGGCCTCGGCGCCAGCCGCGAGCTGACGCTGGGGATTCTGGTGGAGCCGATGCTAATCCTTTCGCTGCTGGTGCTGGCGTTACTGGCGGGTTCCACCCAAATCAGCGCCATCAGCAACACGCTGGCGGCGGGCTGGATGTCGCCGGTCGCCACCTTTTTAGCGCTGCTGGCTTGCGGGTTCGCCTGCTTTATTGAGATGGGAAAAATCCCGTTCGACGTCGCGGAAGCGGAGCAGGAGTTGCAGGAAGGCCCGCTGACCGAATACTCCGGCGCGGGTCTGGCGCTGGTGAAATGGGGCGTCGGCCTGAAACAGGTCGTAATGGCTTCGCTGTTGCTGGCGCTGTTTTTCCCCTTCGGCAATGCCGTCACACTCAGCGTGGGCGCGATGGTGCTGTCGCTGGTGATCACGCTGCTGAAACTGCTGGTGGTGTTTGTGTTGGCATCGGTGGTGGAAAACTCGCTGGCGCGCGGGCGCTTTTTGCTGACGCACCGCCTGACCTGGCTCGGCTTCAGTCTGGCTGCGCTGTCCTATGTCCTCTGGTTAACCGGTTTGTAAGGAGCGCGGAAAAATAATGGAAACTCTTGCTCTGACGACGCTGCTGCTGCCCTTTATCGGCGCGCTGGTCGTCTCGCTTTGCCCACGGAAAACCGCGCCGCGGCTTGCCACGCTCTTCGCGCTTCTGGCAACGCTTGCCACCATGCTGCTGGCCTGGCGCTTTTACCAGGCGGGCAGTGAAACCGCAGATATGCCGCTGCTGACGGCGGGTCAGGTGGTGCTGTTTGGTCTGTTAGTCGACCGCATCAGCACACTGATCCTGTTTGCGGTGGTCTTTCTTGGTCTGCTGGTGGCGCTCTATTCGACCGGTTACCTGACGCGCAGCAACCGCGAGCATCCGCACGACGGCAGCAACCGTTATTACGCGTTCCTGCTGGTGTTTATCGGTGCGATGTCCGGTTTAGTGCTCTCCTCCACGCTGCTCGGGCAGTTGCTGTTTTTCGAGATCACCGGCGGCTGTTCCTGGGCACTGATTAGCTATTACCAGAGCGAAAAATCGCAGCGTGCGGCAATGAAAGCGCTGCTTATCACGCACGTCGGTTCGCTTGGCCTTTATCTGGCTGCGGCCACACTGTTTTTGCATACCCACACTTTTGCGCTGAGCGCCATCAGTCAGCTACAAGGCCCGGCGGCGTATCTGGTGTACGGCGGCATTCTGTTTGCCGCGTGGGGCAAATCCGCCCAGTTGCCGTTGCAAGCCTGGCTGCCGGATGCGATGGAAGCACCAACCCCGGTGAGTGCTTACTTACACGCCGCGTCAATGGTGAAAGTGGGCGTCTACATTTTTGCCCGCGCGATCGCCGAAGGCGGACACATACCTCACATCATCAGCTGGATTGGCGTGGGCATGGCGACGCTGACGCTGGTATACGGCTTTTTGATGTATCTGCCGCAAAAAGATATGAAACGGCTGCTGGCCTGGTCGACCATCTCGCAACTGGCATGGATCTTCCTTGCCCTGTCGCTGTCGACCTTCGGCTCGCCGCTGGCCTTCACAGCGGGGATTGTTTACATCTTCAACCACGCCTTTGCCAAGAGCCTGTTTTTCCTCGTCGCGGGCGCACTGAGTTACAGCTGCGGTACTCGCCTGTTGCCGCGCTTGCGTGGGGTGATGAAGACATTGCCGCTGGCGGGCATTGGCTTTTGCGTTGCCGCGTTAGCCATCACTGGCGTGCCGCCGTTTAACGGTTTCTTCAGTAAATTCCCCCTCTTCGCCGCCGGTTTTGCCCTGTCGAATGACGACCCGATTTTACTGGCGGTGATGATTCTGGCGCTGGTGGAATCCGTCGCCAGCTTCGGCTGGTTTATTTACTGGTTCGGGCGTGTGGTGCCAGGTGAGCCGAGCGAGGAAGTGGCGCAGGCCGCACCGCTGCCGTATGCGATGAAACTGGTGCTGGTGATTCTGATTGTGATGTCGCTGTGCTCAAGCGTGATCGCTGCGGCGTGGCTTGGATAAGGGAGTCGATAATGACGGGAACACTGCTTGTTAACAACCTGGCGGGGCTGATGATGTTCACCTCGCTGCTGGTCACCTGCGCCAGACGCTACTCCGTCTCCTGCTGGTTGTATGCCCTGCAATCGCTGGTGCTGGTCTCTATCTTTTTTACTCTGTCGCAGTTGCTGGACGCCGAACAGTTGCTGATGTGGTCGTTCAGCGCCTTCTTCACCAAAGTGCTGCTGGTGCCGCTGATCATGGGTTACGCCTTTCGCAAGATGGCGCAATCCGGCGTTGGGGAACGGCTGTTTGGCCCGGCCACGCTGGTGCTGATGGCGGCGGCGATTGTGCTGCTGTGCTGGTTTGTGGTGCGCCCGGTGCAGTTGCCGATGATCGCCCAGCTCAAACCGGCACTCGCCGTGGCGCTCGGCCATTTTCTGCTTGGGCTGTTGTGCATTATCAGCCAGCGCAATATTTTGCGGCAGATCTTCGGCTACTGCCTGATGGAGAACGGCTCGCACCTGGTGCTGGCGCTGCTCGCCTGGCGTGCGCCGGAGCTGGTGGAGATTGGCATCGCCACTGACGCCATTTTCGCGGTGATTGTGATGGTGCTGCTGGCACGGAAAATCTGGCGCACCCACGGCACGCTGGATGTCAACACACTGACGGCGCTGAAGGGGTAACACCATGAGCCATACCTTGATGTTCACGTTGTTACTGCTGACGCCGCTGCTGGTTTCTGCGCTGTGCTTCGCCTGCCGCCTGAGCGGCAATGCGGCACGCACGCTGGTCACGGTGGTGCATACGCTGGGGATTTCGCTGCTGCTGGTTATCGCCCTGTGGACGGTGGCGGAAGCGGTGCGCGAAGGGGAAATTTTCGCCGCCAGCCGCTGGTTGCATATCGACAGCCTGAGCGGACTGTTCCTGTCGTTGCTGGGCGTCATCGGTTTTATCACCGGGCTTTACTCGATTGGCTATATGCGCCATGAAGTGGATCACGGTGAAATCAGCGTGCCGACGCTCTGTTACTACTACGGTTTTTTTCACCTGTTCCTGTTCACCATGTTGCTGGTGGTCACCAGCAATAACCTGATTGTGATGTGGGCGGCGATCGAAGCCACCACGCTGAGTTCCGCTTTTCTGGTCGGTATTTACGGGCAGCGCTCGTCGCTGGAAGCGGCATGGAAATATATCATCATCTGTACCGTTGGCGTGGCGTTTGGCCTGTTCGGTACGGTGCTGGTGTACGCCAATGCCGCCAGCTTTATGGCGCAGCCTGATCACGCCATTTTCTGGACCGAAGTGCTGAAAGAGAGCGGCCAGCTCGACCCGACGCTGATGGTACTGGCGTTTGTGTTTGTGCTGATTGGCTTTGGGACCAAAACCGGGCTGTTCCCGATGCACGCCTGGCTGCCGGACGCGCACAGTGAAGCGCCGAGCCCGGTAAGCGCCCTGCTCTCGGCGGTGCTGCTCAACTGCGCACTGCTGGTGCTGATCCGCTACTACATCATTATTTGTCACGCCATTGGCGACAGTTTCCCCAACCGGCTATTGCTGATTTTTGGTCTGCTGTCGGTGGGTGTCGCCGCGTTCTTCATTGTGGTGCAGCAGGATATGAAACGTCTGCTGGCTTACTCCAGCGTGGAAAACATGGGGCTGGTGGCCGTTGCGCTTGGCATCGGCGGCCCGCTCGGTATTCTGGCGGCGCTGCTGCACACGCTCAATCACAGCCTGGCGAAAACGCTGCTGTTCTGCGGCTCCGGTAATGTGCTGCTGAAGTACGGCACCCGCAATATGGATGTGGTGTGCGGGATGCTGAAAGTGATGCCGCTTACCGCCGTACTGCTGGGCGGCGGCGCGCTGGCGCTGGGCGGTATGCCGCCATTCAATATTTTCCTCAGTGAGTTTATGACCGTCACCGCCGGGCTGGCGGCGGAACACCTCGCCGTCACTATTCTGCTGCTGGTGTTGCTGACGCTGGTGCTCGGCGGGCTGGTGCGCATGGTGGCGAAAGTGCTGTTCGCCACGCCGCCGCAGCAGGTGGCAACCGGCGAACTGGGCTGGCTCACTACCGCGCCGATGGTGATTCTGCTGGTGATGATGCTGGTGATGGGTACGCATATTCCTCAGCCAGTCAGCCGGTTACTGGCCAGCGCCGCCACCATCGTGCAGCAAAACAATGATGATCATCCCACCCAGCTTAGCTGGCTATGGGCCAATTTTGATACCACCGCCGCATCGGCCACGCCGTCGCATCGTCAGGGAGAGTGAAAGTGAGTTATTTAGCCAGCGTGAATCTCCAGCAACCTCGCGGCAACGCCTGTCTTGCTGCATTAAAGGCGCAGTTTCCCGGCGCGGTGCTGGACGAGGAGCGCCAGACCTTCGAACAAGTCACGATAACGGTCAAAATCAACCTGTTGCCGGACATTGTGCACTACCTCTATTACCAGCATGACGGCTGGTTACCGGTGCTGTTCGGCAACGATGAACGCACCCTGAATGGTCATTACGCGGTCTATTACGCGCTGTCGATGGAAGGTGCGGAAAAGTGCTGGATTGTGGTGAAAGCGCTGGTCGATGCCGACACGCGCGAGTTCCCGTCGGTGACGCCGCGCGTACCCGCCGCGGTATGGGGCGAACGTGAGATCCGCGATATGTACGGTCTGATCCCGGTCGGTTTGCCGGATCAGCGCCGGCTGGTGTTGCCGGATGACTGGCCGGACGATCTACACCCGCTGCGCAAAGACACCATGGATTACCGTCTGCGCCCGGAACCCACCAGCGACACGGAAAACTACACCTTTATTAACGATGGCGGCAATTCGGCGCGCATTGTGCCGATTGGCCCGCTGCATATCACCTCCGATGAACCGGGGCATTTCCGCTTGTTTGTCGATGGCGAACGGATTGTCGATGCCGATTACCGCTTGTTCTATGTCCATCGCGGCATGGAAAAGCTGGCGGAAACCCGTATGGGCTACAACGAAGTGACGTTCCTGTCGGACAGGGTTTGCGGTATCTGCGGTTTTGCCCATAGCGTGGCTTACACCACCTCGGTCGAAAACGCGCTCGGCATTGTGGTGCCGCAGCGGGCACACACCATTCGTTCGGTACTGCTGGAAGTGGAACGGCTGCACAGCCATCTGCTGAACATCGGTCTTTCCAGCCACTTTGTCGGTTTTGATACCGGTTTTATGCAGTTTTTCCGCATCCGTGAAAAATCGATGACCATGGCTGAACTGCTCACCGGTTCGCGTAAAACCTACGGTCTGAATCTGATTGGCGGTATCCGCCGCGACATTCTGAAAGAGCAGCGCGTCAAAACCATTCAACTGGTGAAAGAGATGCGCGCGGAAGTGGCGCAACTGGTCGATATGCTGCTCTCCACGCCGAACATGGCGCAGCGCACCCAGGGGGTTGGCATTCTTGATCGCCAGGTCGCACGCGATTTCAGCCCGGTCGGGCCGCTGATCCGTGGCAGCGGTTTTGCCCGCGATTTACGTTTCGATCACCCGTACGCCGATTACGGCAACCTGCCGAAAACGTTGTTTACCTGGCCGGATGGCGACGTCTTTTCCCGCGTCATGGTGCGGGTGAAAGAGGTGTTCGATTCGCTGGCAATGATTGAGTTTGCCCTTGATAACCTGCCGGATACGCCGCTGCTGACCGAAGGGTTCAGCTATCAGCCGCATAAATTCGCCCTCGGTTATGTGGAAGCGCCGCGTGGCGAAGATGTGCACTGGAGCATGCTCGGCGACAACCAGAAACTTTACCGCTGGCGCTGTCGCGCGGCGACCTACGCCAACTGGCCGGTGCTGCGCTATATGCTGCGCGGCAATACCGTTTCCGATGCGCCGCTGATTATCGGCAGCCTCGATCCCTGCTATTCGTGTACCGACCGCGTGACGCTGGTGGATGTGCGCAAGCGTAAATCGACAACCGTGCCCTACAAAGAGATCGAACGTTACGGCATTGAACGTCGCCACTCGCCGCTGAAGTAAGGAAAGAAACGATGCTGAAATTGTTGAAAACCATTCTCAGAGCGGGCGAGCCAACGGTGAAATACCCGTTCGCGCCGCTGGAGGTGTGTCCGGGGTTTCGTGGAAAACCGGAACTGGATCCGCAGCAATGCATCGCCTGCGGCGCCTGTACCACCGCCTGCCCGGCGAACGCCCTCACGCTCGAAACGGATGCCGGAGAGAACAGCCGCGTCTGGCAACTGTTCATTGGCCGCTGCATCTACTGCGGGCGCTGTGAAGAAGTGTGCCCGACGCGGGCCATTCGTCTGTCGGAAGAGTTTGAACTGGCGGTCACTAACAAAGCCGATCTCTATGTGCGCGCCACCTTCCGCCTGCAGCACTGTCGCGAGTGCGGCGTGCCGTTCGCGCCAGAAAAATCCGTGGCGCTGGCGGTGGAACTGCTGGCCCTGAACCAAAACGCACCACACCAGCTGGAGAACCTGCGGGCACAAGCCTCTCTCTGCCCGGCATGCCGCCGACGCGCGGCGCTGGAGCATCGCGGCAGCGTGAACGTGCATTATTACCTTAAGGAGCAAGCATGAGTTCCGACCTGAAAGTGCTGAACCAGCATGTCAGCCAGCCGGTTCCGCTCGATGAATCCGCGCAGAAAATGAAGCAGCTCCTGCTGCGCGATATTCAGCGTTCTGCTTACGTTTACCGCGTCGATTGCGGCGGCTGTAACGGGTGTGAAATCGAAATTTTTGCCGCCATTACGCCGCTGTTTGACGCGGAACGCTTTGGCATCAAAGTGGTGGCGTCGCCGCGCCACGCGGATATTTTGCTGTTTACCGGCGCGGTCACCCGCGCCATGCGCATGCCCGCGCTACGTGCCTGGGAATCGGCACCGGATCATAAAATCGCTATCTCCTACGGCGCGTGCGGCGTCGGCGGCGGGATTTTCCACGATCTTTACTGCGTGTGGGGCGGCAGCGACACCATTGTGCCAATTGATGTATGGATCCCCGGCTGCCCGCCGACGCCAGCGGCGACCATCCACGGTTTTGCCGTGGCGCTTGGCTTGCTGGAGCAAAAACTGCACGCCGTCGACCATCAACAAGCGGCAGATGAAATTGCCAGCGTACGCTGGCCGACACTGCCACTGGCATTGCGCGTGACGCTCGAACGGCTGGCGCGCCAGCTGGCAGGTTATCGCCAGGGACGTGAGATAACCGACCAGCTCTTTGCGTTATTAACCGCAGGCGATCCCGCGCAGGCCGCGCAGCGGGTGAATCACTGGCTGCAACATGCAGCGGACCCGCGTCTGACCTCCATCGTGCAGCAACTGATGAACGAGCTGGAGCGTGCCCATGTCTGAGCAGCAAGCGAAAGTGATGTTCTGGATGCTGCGGCAGAAGTTTGTCGATAACAGTGTCGAACTGGAAGAGAAAAGCCGCCAGGTGATGTACTACTCGCTGGCAATTGGTCACCACGTTGGGGTCATCGACTGCCTCAACGTGGCGCTTGAATGTACGCTTGATGATTACCAGCACTGGCTGGCGTTGCTCGACGACGCCGATGCCAGGCGCAAAATGCAGGGGTTATTAACCTTTGGCGAAATCGTCATCGATGCCAGCCACGTGAATACCCTGGCACCAACATTCGTGCAGTTATCAAAAACGGCGGAAGAACCCTGGCGGAGCTGGAGCCGCCAGTTGCTGCAACATTTACAGGATATGGCGCATGAACCGGCGATCTATCTGATGGTGCGGCTGTTGCGCTGAATGATTCATCACATAAATGTCACCCCAGTGATTTATACGTGAAGCTTGTAACACTACAAAAATAAGGGGTAATGTACTATTTACGCTCACTATTAAGGGCGACGTATCCATGATCTTACGGCAGTTGCTGGAACAGAATACTCACACTTCGTTACTCCGGGCGTTTATCCCCTTACCGCCGCCTTTCAGCCCGGTCCAGTTTATCGAGTTACGCTTAAATAACGCCCACTTCTGGCGCTGCTTTGATGATGGCTGCGCCGAAAGTAGCGAGCGTGAATATGGCGGAAAAGTCAGCGACAGTTCGCTGCATCTCGTGCTGCTTGCGCAAAGTGATGTGCTGGAGTTACGTTTTGCTCGCACCGATAACGGTCAGTTCACTGAGCAGGACAACACGATGTTTAGCTGGCTGGCGCGGCTGGCAAGCCAGGCGCTGGAAGATCAGCTTTCCCGCATGGAGTTAAATCAGTCGATCGAGACGTTGCGTGAAGAGCGCGACCATGATCGGGTGCTGGTGGACATTACCAACTCGGTGCTTTCGCATCTGGATCTTGACGATCTGATCGCCGATGTTTCGCAGGAAATTCACCGCTTTTTCGGTATCGATAATGTCCGCGTGGTTCTGCGCGACACGCTGCACTCCCGCCAGCTTATTTGCCATGCCACCCACTTTCCCTGCTGCCCGCCGGAAACTGAGCGCTTTGCGCTGCGCAGTGATAGCCCGGTGGTGCTGGCGGCGCTCAATGAAAATCAGGGCGCACTGCTACACCAGGCGCAGGATGCGGCGTTATGGCAGCACGATCCCGTATTGCAACAGCTATCGATGCAGGGATTAAACGTGGTGTTTGTTCTGCCGCTGACCTTCAGCCACCACGCGCCTGGCGTGCTGTTGCTGGCGCACCGGGACGCCTCGATTTTCAGTGAGCAAAACTGTCGATTATTGCAGCAAATTGCCGACAGAATTGGCATCGCCGTCGATAATGCCGACGCCTACCGGCAGGTGATTCATTTAAAAGAGAATCTGAACAGCGAAAACCGCAAACTGAACGAGCAAATCGCTTCCAGCCAGAGTTTTGGCGACATCATTTACCAGAGCGATGCCATGCGCGAGGTGCTCCAGCAAGTCAATATTGTGGCACTGAGCGACAGCACGGTGCTGATCCTCGGTGAAACCGGCACCGGCAAAGAGATCATCGCCCGCGCGCTGCATCAGATGAGCCCGCGTAAAGACAAACCGCTGGTAAAAATCAACTGTGCCGCCATTCCCGCCAGCCTGCTGGAAAGCGAGTTGTTTGGTCACGATAAAGGCGCCTTCACCGGGGCGATTAACGCCCATCGCGGGCGTTTTGAGATGGCCGATGAAGGCACGCTGTTCCTTGATGAAATTGGCGATATGCCCCTTGAGCTGCAACCCAAATTGCTGCGGGTGTTGCAGGAGCGCGAGATCGAACGCATCGGCGGCACAAAAACCATTCCGGTTAACGTGCGGGTGATTGCCGCCACCAACCGCGATCTGCGCCAGATGGTGATTGACCGCGAGTTCCGTAACGATCTGTTTTACCGCCTGAATGTGTTTCCGCTGGTGCTGCCGCCGCTACGCGAGCGGCCAGATGATATTCCGCTACTGGCGCGTTATTTCACGCAAAAACTAGCACGCCGCCTCAATCGCACTATCGATACCATTCCTGCCGACACCATCCAGCAACTGATGCGCTACGAGTGGCCCGGTAACGTACGCGAGCTGGAAAACGTCATTGAACGCGCCGTGCTGCTGGCACGCGATAACACCCTGAACCTGCATCTGCACGCGCAACCGGTCAGCATGGTGCAGCCTGTCAGCCACGATCCCTTTCCCTTCACGCTGCCAAAAGTGGCGGAGATGATGCGCCCGGAGCCGCCGGAAAATGACGAAGCGGAACGCCAGCAGATTATCCAGGTGCTGCGCGAGACCAACGGCATTGTCGCCGGACCGCGCGGCGCGGCCGCCAAACTCGGCATGAAACGCACCACGCTGTTATCGCGAATGCAGCGTCTTGGTATCGCCGTGCGCGAAGTGCTGTAACCCCCTTCGGGTTCTGTGAACCCGCTAACGCTCTCTGGTTTGTCGCTGGTATGCGCTATGCATAAGACGGCGGGTGTCTACTATGCATTGAATCAGGAGAATCAAATGGATACCGGCAACGCGTTTGACCTGCGACTTCCTGCGGAAATGGCAAAAGTCGCCGAGCAGTCTGGATTGTATAAAGTCAGCAAACGAAAAGAGCTGTCGTTCTTCCTCGCAATTACTGCGGGCGTGTTTATCTCGATTGCGTTTGTGTTTTACATCACCGTTACCGCCGGGCCTGCGCCCGCGACTGCGCTGGCGAAGCTGGCGGGCGGCGTCTGTTTTTCCCTCGGGCTGATTCTGGTGGTGGTCTGCGGGGCGGATCTCTTTACCTCAACCGTGCTGACGGTGATGGCAAAAGCCAGCGGGTTGATTAGCTGGCGGCAACTGTTTACCAACTGGGTGATCGTCTATTTCGGCAACCTCGTGGGTGCGCTGTTTTTTGTGGCGTTGATATGGTTTGGCGGCCAGGCCATGAACAGCAACGGCTTGTGGGGGCTGAATGTGTTGCAAACCGCTGACCATAAAATGCACCACACCTTTATCGAAGCGGTGTGTCTGGGCACACTGTGCAATTTGATGGTCTGCCTGGCGGTGTGGATGAGTTATTCCGGGCATACATTGACGGATAAAATCATGGCGATGTTGCTGCCGATCGGCATGTTTGTCGCCAGCGGTTTTGAACACAGTATCGCGAACATGTTTTTGCTGCCGCTGGCGGTGATTATTCGTGACTTCTCACCGCAGAGTTTCTGGACCGCGGTACACAGCTCGCCGGATAACTTTCCGGCGCTGACCATCAGCAATGTGATTACCGATAATCTGCTGCCGGTGACGATTGGCAATATTATCGGCGGCGGCGTGCTGGTAGGGGTGACCTACTGGATTATCTACCTGCGCCATCAGAACGACACGCATTAGGAGAATGCCGGGCGGCAAGCTGGCTGCCGCCCGGTAAATTTACTCTTCTGACACCGGCGGTGAATCCGGCCAGGCGTGGATCACCGCCTGAATCAACGTTGCCAGCGGAATAGCGAAAAAGACGCCCCAGAAGCCCCACAGCCCGCCGAAGATAATCACCGATAAAATGATCACCAGCGGATGCAGGTTAACCGCTTCGGAGAACAGCACCGGCACCAGCAGGTTGCCGTCCAGCCCCTGAATAATCAGATACACCGCGAAGCAGCTCCAGAACTCGGTGCCCAGCCCGAACTGGAACAGCGCCACGCCGACCACCGGAATGGTGACGACAAACGCGCCGATATAAGGGATCAGCACCGAGAAGCCGACCAGCACCGCCAGCAGCAGGGAGTAGTTGAGACCAAACAGGATAAAACCGATCCAGGTGGCGACGCCGACGACAATCATCTCCAGCACTTTGCCACGGATGTAGTTGGTGATTTGCTGATTCATCTCTTTCCACACCTGGCCCGCCAGCCCACGGTTGCGCGGCAGTACGCGGCGCACGGCGTTGAGCATCTGCTCTTTATCTTTTACCAGGAAGAAAACCATCAGCGGCACCAGCACCAGATAGACCGCCAGCGTCAACAGCCCGACCAGCGAGGCGAGCGAATATTTCACCACGGAATCGCCCATTGTGAGCATACGGGAGCGCATGTTTTCCGCCATCGCATCGATGATCCCCGCATCCATTAACGCCGGGTAGCGGCGCGGTAAGGTGGCGGCAAAATCAGAGAGTTTGCTTAACATGCCGGGCATATCGCGGATCAGGTAAATCCCTTGCTGCCAGGCAACCGGCATCACCACAAACGCCATCACCAGCAGGATGCCGACAAACAGCACCAGAACGATGGTGGCAGCCCAGGTACGCGAACAGCCGATACGTTGCAGACGTGCAGTAGGCCACTCAAGCAGGTAAGCGATCACCAGCGCTACCAGCAGCGGCGCAAGAAGGCCGCTGAAGAAGAAGAGAATACAGAACCCCGCGAGCAGAATGACCAGCAGCGCAATCGCCTCCGGATCGCTGAAGCGGCGGCGATACCACTGCATTAACATTTCGAGCATAACGTTCCTTTATGAGCCTCTTGCGCGGGGGTAAGGAGTGGAATTGTATCGAAATGTCACAAAAAAGACTTCGCTTTTCGTATCCTTTGCGGGAAACATAGCAATCCACTGAATACAATGTTTTTCATCCCTAAAGGCGGCTACACTCGAAGGCCGGTGAGCCGGAACGATGCCGCCGAAAGCAGGTCAACAGTGTGTCACCCCAAATACAGGAAAGAGGTTATGTTCAGGCAGTTGAAACGAACGCTGGTCGCAACCCTGATTGCCGCACTCAGTGCAGGTAGCATCGTCCCGACGTGGGCAGATTCATTAGACAGCACGCTGCCGGATATGGGCACCTCGGCGGGAAGCACGCTCTCCATTGGTCAGGAGATGCAGATGGGCGACTATTACGTTCGCCAGCTTCGCGGCAGCGCGCCGCTGATTAATGATCCGCTGCTGGTGCAGTACATTAATTCCCTCGGTATGCGTCTGGTGGCGCACGCGGATTCGGTCAAAACCCCTTTCCACTTCTATCTCGTCAATAACGACGAAATCAACGCCTTCGCCTTTTTTGGCGGCAATGTGGTGCTGCACTCCGCGCTGTTCCGCTATACGGATAACGAAAGCCAACTGGCTTCGGTGATGGCGCACGAAATTTCCCACGTCACCCAGCGCCACCTGGCGCGCGCGATGGAAGACCAAAAACGCAACGCGCCACTGACCTGGGCGGGCGTGCTGGGTTCCATTTTGCTGGCGATGGCTAACCCGCAAGCCGGGATGGGCGCGCTCACCGGCACGCTGGCCGGTACACAGCAAGGGCTTATCAGCTTTACCCAGCAGAACGAACAGGAAGCGGATCGCATTGGTATTCAGGTGCTGCAACGCGCCGGGTTTGACCCACAAGCTATGCCGACCTTCCTCGAAAAACTGCTGGATCAGTCGCGCTACTCCACGCGCCCGCCGGAAATTCTGCTGACGCACCCGTTACCGGAAAGCCGCTTGTCAGATGCGCGCAACCGCGCCAACCAGATGCGTCCGGTGGTGGTGCAATCATCCGAAGAGTTCTATATGGCGAAAGCGCGTACGCTTGGCATGTACAACTCCGGGCGTAACCAGCTCACCAGCGATCTGCTGGATGGCTGGTCGAAAGGTAATGTGCGTGAACAACGCGCGGCGCAATATGGCAGGGCGTTACAGGCAATGGAAGCGAAAAATTACGCCGAGGCGGCAAAAACCTTGCAACCGCTGCTGAGCGCCAGCCCGAATAATGCCTGGTATCTCGACCTGGCGACCGATATCGATTTAGGGCAGAACAAAAGCGCGGACGCCATTAAACGCCTCAATGCTGCCAGCGAACTGAAAACCAACCCGGTGCTGCAACTCAACCTGGCGAACGCTTACCTGGAAGGCGGTCAGCCCGCTGAAGCCGCGCGCATTCTTAACCGTTACACCTTTACGTATAAAGAGGATGTCAACGGCTGGGATTTACTGGCGCAGGCAGAAGCGGCGCTGAATAACCGCGATCAGGAGCTGGCCGCGCGTGCCGAAGGGTTAGCGCTGGTGGGCAAGCTGGATCAGGCGATCACCTTGCTGAGTAGCGCCAGTTCGCAGGTGAAACTCGGCAGCCTGCAACAGGCACGTTACGATGCGCGAATTGACCAGTTACGCGAGTTGCAGCAACGGTTCAAGCCGTACCAGAAAATGTAATAAGGAGAAGAGATGTCAGAGACGGTGAAGATTTACCATAACCCACGCTGCTCAAAGAGCCGCGAAACGCTGGCGCTGCTGAAAGAGAACGGTGTGGAGCCAGACGTGGTGCTCTACCTCGAGACGCCGCCGGACGCGGCGACGGTGCAAAAGCTGCTGAAAATGCTCGGCATGTCCAGCGCGCGCGAGCTGATGCGCAGTAAAGAAGATCTCTACAAAGAATTACAGCTTAGTGATAGCGCACTGACGGAAGCGCAACTGGTGCAGGCACTGGTGGATAATCCGAAACTGCTTGAACGCCCGATTGTCGTTAGCCACGGCAAAGCACGAATCGGTCGCCCGCCGGAGCAGGTGCTGGAGATTTTGTAGTATTAAAAAACCCTCGTCGGTCTGGCGAGGGTTCAGAGTTTGAGGATCTCTTTGACGAACGGAATAGTCAGCTTGCGCTGGGCGGTGATCGACGCGCGATCCAGTTCATCCAGCGTATCGAACAATGTGCGCATTTCTCTGTCCAGCCGCTTTAACAAAAACCGCCCCACATCTTCCGGCAGCTCAAACCCACGGATCCGCGCACGAAGCTGTAAGGCCTGTAATTTGTCTTCGTCGGAGAGCGGTTGCAGCTTGTAGATTTGCCCCCAGTCCAGCCGTGAGGCCAGATCCGGCAACCCCAGGTTAAGCTGGCGCGGCGGTCTGTCGCCGGTTATCAGCAAGCGGGTTTTGCCCTGTTCCAGAATGCGGTTGTAGAGGTTGAAAATCGCCATTTCCCACGGCTCGTCACCGGCCACGCATTCGATATTGTCGATACACACCAGCGAGAGTTGCTCCATCCCATCCAGCACTTCCGGTACAAACCAGGTACGCTTATCAAGCGGCACATAACCAACGGCATCACCGCGCTGGGAGAGTTCGGCACACGCGGCATGCAGCAAATGGCTGCGCCCCGCGCCTTCACGCGACCAGAAATAGATGTATCCGCTGTGCGCCTGGCGCAGAACGTTTTGCAGTGCCGCCAGTAAAGAGGGGTTATCACCCGGCCAGAAACTCGCAAAGGTTTCATCATCGGGTAAATACAATGGCAGGGAGAGCTGTGCCGGCGTGTTCAGAGGTACCTCAACAAGGCTTACAAAAAACGCAGTGAGTCTATCACAAAATGTTGCAAGGTTTGAACCGGGCGCGAGGCCCGGTTCAATTCTGCACGATGATTATGACTTCGCCGCGTCATCTTCTGGCGCGTCCAGCACCACTTCTTCCGGGCGCAGTACGCTAATCAGCTTAAAGATCAGGCTCAGACCCACACCGACGATCGTCGCCAGCGCCATGCCTTTCAGCTCGGCGGCACCAATGTGCACCTTCGCGCCGCTGACACCAATAATCAGGATAACGGAGGTCAGGATCAGGTTTTGCGCTTTGCTGTAATCCACTTTGGATTCAATCAGCACGCGGATCCCGGAAGCGCCGATTACCCCGTACAGCAGCAGGGAAACACCGCCCATTACCGGCACCGGGATAATCTGGATAGCCGCCGCGAGCTTACCCACACAGGAGAGCAGAATGGCGATAATCGCCGCACCGCCAATCACCCAGGTGCTGTAGACACGGGTAATCGCCATCACGCCGATGTTCTCACCGTAGGTAGTGTTCGGCGTGGAGCCGAAGAAACCAGAGATGATGGTTGAAAGGCCGTTGGCAAACATGGAGCGGTGCAAGCCCGGATCGCGAATCAGATCTCTTTTGACGATATTCGCCGTCACCACCAGATGACCGACGTGCTCGGCAATGACCACCAGCGCCGCAGGCAGAATGGTGAAAATGGCAAACCACTCAAAACGCGGCGTATAAAACGTTGGCAGTGCGAACCAGTGCGCCTGGGCAATCGGCGTGGTATCGACAACGCCCATCGCGAAGGAGAGTGCGTAGCCCGCCAGTACACCAATCAGGATCGGGATAATCGCCATAAAACCACGGAACAGCACCGAGCCAAACACCGTCACGCCCAGTGTCACCAGCGAGATGATCACGGTTTTGGAATCCGCAGACTGCCCTTCCGCTGGCAGCAGACCGGCCATGTTCGCCGCGACGCCCGCCAGTTCCAGACCGATGACGGCAACGATTGCGCCCATCGCCGCAGGCGGGAACATCACATCCAGCCAGCCAGTACCCGCTTTTTTCACAATGAACGAGACGATGCAGAACAGCACGCCGCACATAATAAACCCACCGAGCGCCACTTCGTAGCCCAGCGGCAGCAACAGCAGCACCGGGGAAATAAACGCAAAGCTGGAACCTAAATAGGCCGGGATTTTCCCTTTACAAATAAAGATATAGAGCAGTGTCCCGATACCATTAAACAGCAGCACGGTGGCCGGGTTAATGTGGAACAGGATTGGCACCAGCACCGTTGCGCCGAACATGGCGAACAGATGCTGTAAACTAAGCGGGATGGTCTGCAAAAGCGGCGGTCTTTCACTTACCCCGATAGCACGGCGCGTCATAGTGTTTTCCTCTGAGTGTTGTTGTTGTCCACCCGTCCAAAACGGCGGGCAGTGTTATGAATTCCAAAAAAAAGCCGACTATCAAAGTCGGCTTTCGATTTCTAATCAGTTATTTCGTACCAAAGATTTTGTCGCCGGCGTCGCCGAGGCCCGGAATAATGTATCCGTGCTCATTCAGCCCCTGGTCAATCGACGCGGTGTACAGCTCAACGTCCGGGTGCGCTTTTTCCAGCGCCGCCAGACCTTCCGGCGCGGCAACCAGCACCAGCACTTTAATACTGTGGCAACCGGCGTTTTTCAGCAGGTCGATGGTCGCGATCATCGAACCACCGGTCGCCAGCATCGGGTCAACAACCAGCGCCATGCGCTCGTCGATATTGGATACCAGTTTCTGGAAGTACGGTACCGGCTCCAGCGTCTCTTCATTACGGTAGATACCCACCACACTGATGCGCGCGCTCGGTACGTGCTCCAGCACACCTTCCATCATGCCCAGACCTGCGCGCAGGATCGGCACCACGGTGATTTTCTTACCTTTAATTTGATCAACCTGTACCGGGCCGTTCCAGCCTTCGATGGTCACTTTTTCAGTTTCCAGATCGGCCGTTGCTTCATAGGTCAGCAGGCTGCCCACTTCTGAGGCGAGTTCACGAAAGCGTTTGGTGCTGATGTCATTCTCTCGCATCAGGCCCAGCTTGTGTTTGACGAGTGGGTGTTTTACTTCCACGACCTTCATACTCTTCTCCTTTCCCCTGACAGGTAGCAGCCACAAAAAAAATCGCCGGATTATACCGCTTTTTCTCCGTTGCGCTACAGGAAGGCGCTTGATCGCGATCAATCAGACTGGAAAAGAGTATATCGCAAGAATCCGCTGCGCCCTTAAATAATGGACTCGCAAACGTTTGCCTTGGCTGTTAGAATTGCGCCGAATTTTATTTCTACCGCAAGTAAACGCGTGGGGACCCAAGCAGTGACCGATAAAACCTCTCTCAGCTATAAAGATGCCGGTGTTGATATCGACGCGGGTAATGCTCTGGTTGACCGAATCAAAGGCGTGGTGAAGAAAACCCGTCGCCCGGAAGTGATGGGCGGTTTGGGCGGCTTCGGTGCGCTGTGCGCGCTGCCGCAAAAATATCGTGAGCCAGTACTGGTTTCCGGCACTGACGGCGTGGGCACAAAACTGCGCCTGGCAATGGATCTGAAACGTCACGACACCATCGGTATCGACCTGGTGGCAATGTGCGTTAACGATCTGGTGGTTCAAGGCGCTGAGCCGCTGTTCTTCCTCGACTATTACGCGACCGGCAAGCTGGATGTCGATACCGCCGCCAGCGTGATCAACGGCATCGCCGAAGGCTGTCTGCAATCTGGCTGTGCGCTGGTTGGCGGCGAAACAGCGGAAATGCCGGGCATGTATCACGGTGAAGATTACGATGTCGCCGGTTTCTGCGTCGGTGTGGTAGAAAAATCAGAAATCATCGACGGCTCGAAAGTGGCTGACGGCGATGTGCTGGTCGCCCTGGCGTCCAGCGGCCCGCACTCCAACGGCTATTCGCTGGTGCGTAAAGTGCTCGAAGTGAGCGGCACCGATCCGCTGACTACGCAGCTTGAAGGCAAACCGCTGGCCGATCACCTGCTGGAGCCGACTCGTATTTACGTCAAATCCGTGCTGGAGCTGATTGAAAACGTTGATGTCCACGCCATCGCCCACCTGACCGGCGGTGGTTTCTGGGAAAACATTCCGCGCGTACTGCCGGATAACACCCAGGCGGTAATCAATGAATCCTCCTGGCAGTGGCCGGCCGTGTTTAACTGGCTGCAAAACGCCGGGAACGTGAGCCGCCATGAAATGTACCGCACCTTTAACTGCGGCGTCGGCATGGTGATTGCGCTTCCTGCGGCTGAAGCCGATAAAGCCATCACGCTGCTGAATGCGAAAGGTGAAAACGCGTGGAAAATCGGTATCATCAACGCATCCGATTCCAGTGAGCGTGTGGTTATTGAATGAAAAACATCGTGGTGCTGATTTCCGGCAACGGAAGCAATTTGCAGGCAATTATCGACGCCTGTAAACAGAAGAAAATCAACGGCACCCTGCGGGCAGTATTCAGTAATAAGGCCGATGCGTTCGGCCTTGAACGTGCGCGGGAAGCCAATATTCCCGCTCATGCGCTGAGCGCAGATCAGTTCGCCAGCCGCGATGCGTTTGACCGCGAGCTGATGCAGGAAATCGACGCCTACGCCCCGGATGTGGTCGTGCTGGCGGGTTATATGCGTATCCTCAGCCCGGCGTTTGTCGCGCACTACGCCGGACGTCTGCTGAATATCCACCCTTCCCTGCTGCCGAAATATCCCGGCCTGCACACGCACCGCCAGGTGCTGGAAAACGGTGATGAAGAACATGGCACCAGCGTGCATTTTGTTACCGATGAGCTGGACGGCGGCCCGGTGATTTTGCAAGCCAAAGTGCCGGTGTTTGAAGGTGATACGGAAGAAGAGATCACCGAGCGCGTGCAGTCGCAGGAACATGCGATTTACCCGCTGGTGGTCAACTGGTTTGTTGACGGTCGCCTGAAAATGGACAGCAACAGCGCGTGGCTGGATGGTGTGCGCTTACCGCCTGAAGGCTATGCGGCCGACGAATAATCACTGCAATTTATCGCTTTTCACCCTGCCCACCACGGCAGGGTTTCTTTCCTCTTCCCCTGCAAAAAGAAAAAGTTACTTTATTTCCATCACCTTAGACGCGAAAAACGGATTACTGTCATACTTTTTTGGCACAGTTGGACATCTGACGGCAAAGCTCGCCATAATAAGTTGTGTCATACGAAGGGACGCCAGCAACGTTCACCTGTCAGTCAGGGCACCGCGAGCGCGAGAAGGATTTGCCGTGTCCCGAGCAAGAACCGGAGTGTAAACAGGAATGGGTCAGGAAAAGTTATATCTCGAAAAAGAACTAAGCTGGTTGTGCTTCAATGAACGTGTTCTCCAGGAAGCCGCCGACAAAAGTAACCCGCTTATCGAACGCATGCGTTTTTTGGGGATCTATTCCAACAACCTCGACGAATTTTATAAAGTCCGTTTTGCTGAACTGAAACGCCGCTTAATCATTAGCGAAGAGCAAGGCGTTACCACGAATTCCCGCCATCTGCTGGGCAAGATCCAATCCCGCGTACTGAAAGCCGATCAGGAGTTCGACAGCCTGTACAACGACCTGCTGCTGGAAATGGCGCGTAATCAAATTTTCCTGATTAACGAACGTCAGCTTTCGCAAAACCAGCAGAGCTGGCTACGCAATTACTTCAAACAATATTTGCGCCAGCACATTACCCCGACGCTGATTAACCGCGAAACCAACCTGGTACGCTTCTTAAAAGATGATTACACCTACCTGGCGGTAGAAATTATTCGCGGCGACGAAATCCGTTACGCGCTGCTGGAGATCCCATCAGATAAAGTACCGCGCTTTGTTAACCTGCCGCCGGAAACGCCGCGCCGTCGCAAGCCGATGATTCTGCTGGATAACATTCTGCGTTACTGCCTGGATGATATCTTTAAAGGCTTCTTCGATTATGACGCGCTAAACGCCTACTCAATGAAAATGACCCGTGACGCCGAATATGACCTGGTGCACGAAATGGAATCGAGCCTGATGGAGCTGATGTCCTCCAGCCTGAAACAGCGTCTGACCGCCGAGCCGGTGCGTTTTGTTTATCAGCGCGATATGCCCGATGCCATGGTCGAGATGCTGCGTGAAAAGCTGACCATCTCCCGTTATGACTCCATTATTCCCGGCGGGCGTTACCACAACTTCAAAGACTTTATTGGTTTTCCGAATGTCGGCAAAGCCAACCTCGTCAACAAACCGATGCCGCGTCTGCGCCACATTGGGTTTGATAAGTTCCGCAACGGTTTTGACGCCATTCGTGAACGCGATGTGCTGCTCTATTATCCGTACCACACCTTTGAACACGTGCTGGAGCTGCTACGCCAGGCGTCGTTCGACCCAAGCGTGCTGGCGATCAAAATCAACATTTACCGCGTGGCGAAAGATTCGCGCATCATCGATTCGATGATCCACGCGGCGCATAACGGTAAAAAAGTCACCGTGGTGGTGGAGTTGCAGGCGCGTTTCGACGAAGAAGCCAACATCCACTGGGCGAAGCGGCTGACGGAAGCGGGCGTGCAGGTGATCTTCTCGGCGCCGGGCTTAAAAATTCACGCCAAACTGTTCCTCATCTCCCGTATGGAAGGGGAAGAGATCGTGCGCTATGCGCACATCGGTACCGGTAACTTTAACGAAAAAACCGCGCGGCTTTACACGGACTACTCGCTGATCACCGCTGACGCGCGCATCACCAATGAAGTGCGCCGGGTATTCAACTTTATCGAAAACCCCTATCGCCCGGTGAGTTTCGATTATTTGCTGGTGTCGCCGCAGAACTCGCGCCGCCTGCTGTACGACATGATCGACACGGAGATCGCTAACGCGCAGGAAGGTAAACCTTCTGGCATTACGCTGAAGCTGAATAACCTTGTCGATAAAGGGCTGGTGGACAGACTCTATACCGCCTCAAGTTCCGGCGTGCCGGTGAACCTGCTGGTGCGCGGCATGTGTTCACTTATTCCGCAACTGGAAGGTATCAGCGAAAATATTCGTGTCACCAGTATCGTTGATCGTTATCTTGAGCACGATCGCATCTATATTTTTGAGAACGGCGGCGATAAACGCGTTTATCTCTCCTCTGCAGACTGGATGACACGTAACATCGATTACCGTATCGAAGTGGCCGCACCGCTGCTCGATCCGCGCCTTAAACAGCGCGTTCTGGATATCATTGATTTGCTTTTAAGTGATACCGTGAAAGCGAGGTACATCGATAAAGAACTGAGTAATCGCTATGTGCCGCGCGGCAACCGTCGTAAAGTGCGCGCACAACTGGCGATTTACGACTACATCAAATCACTCGAACAGCCCGACTAACCTATGCCGATACAAGAAAAGACGCCACGACCGGAGGAATTTGCCGCGGTCGATCTGGGTTCAAACAGTTTCCATATGGTCATTGCGCGCGTGGTCGACGGCGCAATGCAGATCATCGGCCGCCTGAAACAGCGCGTGCACCTGGCTGATGGTCTGGACAGCAATAACATGCTGAGCGAAGAGGCAATGGAGCGCGGGCTGGCTTGCCTGTCGCTGTTCGCCGAGCGCTTGCAGGGCTTTGATCCGGCAAGCGTGTGCATTGTCGGTACGCACACGTTGCGCCAGGCACTGAACGCCACAGAGTTTCTTAAACGCGCTGAAAAAGTGATCCCCTACCCGATTGAAATCATTCCGGGCAATGAAGAAGCGCGCCTGATTTTTATGGGTGTGGAACATACGCAGCCGGAAAAAGGCCGCAAGCTGGTGATCGATATCGGCGGCGGCTCTACCGAATTAGTGATCGGTGAAGATTTCGAGCCGAAGCTGGTGGAAAGTCGCCGTATGGGCTGCGTGAGCTTTGCGCAGATGTACTTTATGGGCGGCACAATTAACGGCGAAAACTTCCGCCGCGCGCGCATGGCGGCAACACAGAAGCTGGAGTCGCTGGCGTGGCAGTTCCGCATTCAGGGCTGGAATGTGGCACTTGGCGCATCTGGCAGCATTAAAGCCGCCCACGAAGTGCTGATCGCCTCCGGCGAGAAAGACGGTTTTATCACGCCGGAACGACTGGAGAAACTGGTCGCCGAAGTGCTGAAATATAAGAACTTCAGTGAACTGAGCCTGCCAGGCCTTTCGGAAGAGCGTAAAGCGGTGTTTGTGCCGGGACTGGCTATTCTTTGCGGCGTGTTCGATGCGCTGGCGATCCGCGAATTGCGCCTTTCCGATGGCGCACTGCGTGAAGGCGTACTGTATGAGATGGAAGGCCGTTTCCGCCATCAGGACATTCGCAGCCGCACCGCGCAGAGCCTTGCCAGCCAGTACAATATCGACCGTGAGCAGGCGCGGCGCGTGCTGGAAACCACAACCCAGATTTACGAGCAGTGGCTGGCGCAAAACGCGAAGCTCGCTAACCCGCAACTGGCGGCGTTGCTGAAATGGGCAGCGATGCTGCACGAAGTAGGGCTAAATATTAACCACAGCGGGATGCACCGCCATTCGGCGTACATTCTGCAAAACAGCGACCTGCCCGGTTTTAATCAGGAGCAACAGCTGATGATGGCGACGCTGGTGCGCTGCCACCGTAAGGCTATCAAGCTTGATGATTTGCCGCGTTTTACGCTGTTTAAAAAGAAACAGTATTTGCCGCTGGTGCAAATCTTACGTCTTGGTGTGCTGCTGAATAACCAGCGCCAGGCGACCACCACGCCACCAACATTGCGCCTGACCACCGATGCCAATCACTGGACGCTCAGCTTCCCGCACGACTGGTTCAGCCAGAACGCGCTGGTGTTGCTGGATCTGGAAAAAGAGCAGGAATACTGGGAAGCTGTGACCGGCTGGCGACTGAAAATCGAAGAAGAGCACTCTCCGGAAGTGGCGGCCTGAGCCGCCCGTTCGCTACTCGTTAACCAGCTTCTCCAGCGGCGCTGGCTTACCAATCAGATACCCCTGTAAATAGTCGATACCCAGCGCGATTGCCGCGCTGCGTATCTCTTCGCTCTCCACATATTCCGCCACCACCAGCATTTTTTTCATCCGCGCCAGATGGCAAATCGACGCCACAATCTGATAATCGAGGCTGTTCGAGACAATATTGCGGATAAAACTGCCGTCGATTTTCAGGATGTCGGCATTGACGGTTTTCAACCGTGCATAGCTGGCATAACCGGTGCCAAAATCATCAATCGCCACCCGGCAGCCCATCTGTTGCAGTTGCCCCAGCGTCTGGTTGGCCTGCTGGAGATTGGTCATCGAGTTGCTTTCTGTTATCTCAAAAATCAACTGCCAGGCTTCAATGCGGTATTTGCGCAATAAACGCCGGACTTCCTGGGAAAACTGCGTGCGGCAAATTGAGGCCGGAGAGAGGTTAATGGAAAAACGCTGGGCGGGGAGTTTTTCGCGGTTTTGCGCCATAAACATCAGTACATGCTCGATCACCCATAAATCGATACGCGACGACAGGCCGAACTCATACGCAACGGGCAAAAACGCATCCGGACTGATACTGTCGCCGTTCTCTTCACGCATGCGCAGCAGGATCTCGTAATAGTCATCGCCGCGCACCCCATGAATCAACTGTGCCATCAGGATAAAATGATTTTTCTCCAGCGCCAGCTGCAGGCGATTCATCATATCCACTTTGCTTTTCAGGCTGCGTTGCAGATTCGCCGCGCCCCGGTTTTGCAAATTCTCCGGGTGGTTGGTCGCCAGCGATAGATCAGCGATGGTGCTCATCTCACCGAGCAGTAAATAGAGGTGTTTCACCGGCGAACGCACGTAGCAGTAGCTCAGCCCCACCTGCGGCTGCAGCGGCATATCATCCCAGATAAAGCGGAACTGCTTGATGCGCGCGTCCAGTTCTTCAATGCGCGTCTGGTGCGACTGCGTATTCAGGCGGATCGCCAGATCGTGTCCGGAGAGTTGATACACGCTCTCTTCCGCCGACAGCAGCGGCCTGAGCCAATCCGCCATGCGCTGTTTGTATTGAATGCGCAGCAGTACGCCATAGTTACGCCCCAGCAGTTCCAGCTCCGGCACGCGCAGAAAGCAGAGCACCGACCACGGCGTTTCCGCCAGCGCCCGGCTCAGTGCGCGCAGGTTGGGCATATTGGTCACCGGATCAATAAACGCCAGACGGCGGGCGCGATCGTTCGCCACTCTCTGGCGTGTCGCCATCAACGCCATCGCAAGGATGATGAAGGAAAACACCAGATAACTTGATGAGGCGATCGCCAGTTGCACGTCGTAAGCAGGAAACCACGGCAAATAACGGTAAAAAAAGTGAATAGAGGTAACCAGCAGCGGTGTCCAGACCAGCGACATAAAACGGTAGCCGTAACGCATCGATCCCCACAGCATCACCGGCAAGAGAAGTGAAAGCGTGTAGTTGGTACTGAAAATGGAACTGTTTTTGTTCAGCGGCATCAGTAACAGCAGCAAAATGCCAATCACCACGGAGAACCAGACCACGATCTCAATGCGCGTAACTTTGCGATCAAACTCGTGGCGCATTTGCGATAACCACGAAATCGCGTAGCGCGGATGGCGAATAACGCGGATCAACAAATAGCTAAACGGCACGCCGGTCATTGTCCCAACCAGCAATGCCTGGTAATTGATGAGCATCGGCACATTCCACGCCAGCGCGCCGCTGTCGCTTGCCGCCCGATCGTAAAGATTCAGCCAGACGCCCAGCTCAAGAATCATGAGATAGATCGACGCCGGACAAAGCACCTGCCAGAAAATACGCTGGGAAACCAGCAATGCCGTGCCGTAAGCCACCCGGTGGCGGCGAGTGACAAAAATTCGGTAACCCGCCCAGCTAAGTATCACGGGCAGCAGCAAATGCACGCCTTTACTGACCATTTCCAGCGGCGGTGCGGGCCAATAATGGCAGATCAGCGCCAGCACAATGCCCGGAAGCGCCGCCCAGCCATAAAACATCATCAGGACGATCAGCAACGCCATCGGCAGATAATAGAGAATGACCGCCTGACCAGAAACGGTAGTAAATGTATTAGCGAGACTAAACAGTGGATACAAAATAACAGGCGTGATGAGCGGCAAAGCCCACCACTGACCCTTCAGGCGATGATATTTTTGAATAAGTGTCATAGATGCTCGGTTACCCAACCCAGATCCTGGCGGGTGTTTCAGGCAGGTATCCGACCCGACTGTGCTGCGCACCGGTGAAGTGCCAGTTTGTTAACAAACAGAAATTCTAATTCCGGACAATATCTGTTAATTGATTTGCATCAAAAAAAACACGCCAGCCAGCTTTAATTCCCTGCTTTATGCGCATTATCGCCCATTTTTCATTGCCCACGTAAATATTTAATTTATCTTATATAATTCCTGGTGATAATTTAATCATTGTGATTTTGCGCCAGGCTTAATTGACCTGACTAAAAGAGTGTGCATTAATGACGCTGTCGCCCGTAGATCGGGTATTCCTAAAGGAACCATTGTGAGTCAGGCAACCAGTATGCGAAAACGACATCGATTTGACAGTCGCATGACCCGTATCGTACTTCTTATTAGCTTCATCTTTTTCTTCGGCCGCTTCGTCTATTCCTCTATTGGCGCCTGGTATCACCATCAGGATAAAAGCCAGTCGCAACAAATCAGCCAGACTATCGACCCCACCGCACAACGCTAGTATTTACCCGATTTTGCTTACACGTCTTACCGCGTGGGTTTGCGCTCGTCTTTACAAAGGTATGCGCCCCTTGCACAAACGCGTTACTTATCTATCGAGGTTTAACCAGCGCTCTTCCAGCCGCGCCAGCGCCGTGTAGGCTTCGCCAAGACCAACCGCCAGTTTGAACCCTTCCGGCCAGTCGCCGGTGGCGGAGATGCCTTCGCTTTCAAGCCGACGAACAAACCGCAAACGCCCGTAATCCGACACGCATTCAGAAAGAATTATAGCGATTTGCGTACGTTTAATGGCTAAGCCAAAGGTGAATTTGCGCAGCATCCGCACGTCTTTAATCCCGCCGCGCACAGATTGAATAAAGGTGAACGCTACATATGCCGCCAACAGCGCGAGCAGCAATGAGAATGTGGCTTTAAATACCGGTTCCGCCATCGGGTATTGGGACACATAATGAATAGCGCTAAAAACAAGCGCGACGCCCAACACAGACGTGGCGAGAATCGACAGCGCGGCCAGCCACTTTTTCGGGTTAAGCAAATCATTAATTTTGCTGCGTACAAACCGGCAGATAGCCACCCAATCGAGCAACATCAAACTCAACACCACATTCACGGCGGCCAGCCAGCCGTTATAAATGGCATGCCCGCTGAAGAGGTAAAACGGTATCGCCGCCAGCGCCAGCGCCGGGGATAACAGCCCGACCACACTGATCACCGACAGAATGACGAAACACATCACGCGAAATAACACGATGGTGCCGGATAAAAAGCCCTTATCAGCAAAGGGCACCGTCGCGCGAGGCGCAGGATTATCGCCGCCCACTTTTCTCGCCTTCTCTTTTTGTGCCGTACGCCCCGCTTTGGCGAACAGTAAGATTGGTGCGGAAACGGCCGCCGCATAGCTGGCGCTAAAAAAAGTGATAAACGGCAACATGATGATGAGTAACACCGTGCTGGTGAGCGCTGCTTTCATGCTCCACAGACGCATCTTCGCAACGCGGTAAACGCCACTTAATGCATCGGATAACGACAGGCTCAGCAGGATATTTTTGCGACCGCGCCAGAAGTTGGTTTCCGAAATATTCAGCACGTATTTCTTCATCCCCTCTTCCAGTTCGGGATCCATTTTCGGCAAATGGCGACAGGCGCGAAAAGCAGTCTCCTGCAACCAGCCATCCTCACCAGCAATCGCGGCGGCCAGCACCGGCGCTGCTCGCGACGCTGAAAGCAGCCCGGTGGCTTCCAGGCAAATTTTTGCCAGCAGGATATTATCGCCCGCTTTTACGTGCTGCATCACAAAAGCAGAAAGCGCTTCTTCGAACGGTTGCAACACCTCACGGCGGGAGCCAAATGCGTCAATCAAAAAGCGCAGACAGTGAATGGCACGAATGCGCTGGCTGGCATCCGTGAAATAGCGTTGGATCTCATCCCAGCAAAGATTGGCCAGCCGTTGAGCATCGGTTTCGCTGCACAACTGCGCATACAACACCAGCGCGTCACGACCGCGAGAATCGGTAGGAATATGCGAATCGGGCACTTCTGCGGGCTGCTGCAAAAAACGGTTGGTGACGAAATATTCCAGAAAACGGCGATGAACAAAGGCAAACGACTTCTCATCACCTGGGGTTACTCGGGCAATACGGGCAAAACGCAGGAGCTCCAGCACCGTGTCCACATGCTCTGAATTGAAATAGCGGCGAATCACTTTCACCGGTGCTTCAAGGCCAAAGGTCGAGGAACGAAAAACAAACCACGCGATATCCGTCGCCACCTCTATCACCTCACGAGAGGAGATCCCCGCATCGTGCAACTCCTGTTTGCAGAGCTGTATCCGGCTGTCGATATAGTTTTTATAAATCTCAGCCTGATTGATCGGCAATGTCTCGTTAACCGCGATCCATTCGCCAAGAAGCGCCATCATAAACGGGTTACGCACCAGCGGGATCAGGTCCAGGCGGTGGCTGAATAACGTATTTCGCACCTGCTCATTAAATTGCGGATACCGACTAAGCGCTTCTGAAATACCGGCTTCGGAAAGTGGGCGGATCTCCAGCACCTTATCCGCCAGAAACGCACGCGTCGGCTGGCGGAAAACGCGCGAAGCTAAAACGCCCCGTGAGGCCGGGTGTGTGGTAATAAAGCGCGAGATAACCGTGGATAACGAATCGATGACCGTCGAGCTTTCGCTGGCGTCCAGCAACTCGGAGATCTCATCAAACGAGTCGAAGATAAAAAATAAGCGACCGGTACGCCACAGGTCATGAAAGTAGCCATTAACAAAATCTCGCGTGTATGCGTCACCACGCCGGACGAGGTTTTTAATGACAAACTCTTCCAGATCTTCAACCGAGAACTCTTTGCGACCGCCAGCGACAATGCTGCCAGGTACCCATTCGCGCAGGTTGATATAAATCGGCACACGGTGCGTCTTTTTAACCTCCAGTAACATGTCTCTGGCAAGCTTGCGCAGCGCCACGCTCTTGCCGGAACCCGGTGCGCCCAGAATCAAAAACGACCGCGAGGTTCTGTCTTTGCGGATCGCGTCTTGCAGCCCAAGGATCTTTTTACGGGAAGCGACACCTTTCGCTTTGCGGATCTCAACCTCGGCTTCCAGTTCAGTGTAGTACTCAGGGCTCCAGTTACTGCTCTCGTCAATTGACGTGAGATCCTGCTGCAACATGTTGCAGAACACCTCCAGCTTTCGCGCAAAACGATCTTCCGGAAAATCCTTTTTCAGCGGCGTCGGATGTCCACCGCCAACGCTTCGATCGCGCAGGCAAAAGAACACAATGCCAACAATGATGACAACACTGGCAAGGAGCCACGGCGAAGGCTGGCTGATAAGCTGGATATTCTTCAGCCACGCAGGCGCATTTTGCAGCACCGGCAATGACCAGATAGTTGGTAACAGCGTATTTAAGGCGCTGGAGCCGCTGCCAATGATGCCCAACCCGAGCACCAGCACCAGCGCGCGTATCTTGTTCGCGCCATAACCGGCAGGCATCAGCAACGGTCGCGTGAAATAGAGCATCAGGCAGATAAACACGCCAACTGAGGCCGCATTAAACCACGAGGAATAGAGCCCGGTGCCCACCACGAAGCACAACGCCAGCACAAGGAGGAGTAAAACGAATTTTTGGCTACCCGACATGTGAGTCCCTTCTTTATTCTTGTGACGCTTTTTGCAATGAAACAGCACTATAACGCCTCCGCTACCGCAAACCGGAAGCAAACTACCTGATTTGGTGGGGGTTGTCTGAGGGGAAAAGCCCGATGCGCTTCAGCGTGTAATAGGCGCCACTCTTTCACAGTGCATACGGTGCCTTAATCCGCAGCAGCGCGACGGGCAAGGATCGCTTTCACATAGTGCTCAATCCCAATGTGATGTTCCCGATTGATGCGGGCAATAAAAACCTGCAGGGAATCGTTTGTTGAGTGGAGCGTATCCGCAAGCAGTTTATCGAAATCGCTTTGCGTGAAACGGGCATTTCCCCTTAGCGTGGAATGCTGAAGTAGCGTGTGCGCAATGATTTCGAGCGCGGCGCGGCGGTAATCATCAGCAAGCAGCACATCCAGATCGTTTCGGCGAATAACAAAGCTAAAATCAAAACTGACAAACCCGGAATCGACCGGCAGCGAGTATGTCAGTTTATCGCCTTCCCGCCAGACCTGCGGCTCATAGCCATCTCCCATTAACTTTACTGACTGCATAGCGCTCCCGGTTCTGCACAGTGGATATTTCAATTACCATAAGTTGCGAAGAACATAGCGTAAAGCCATCACTAATGGCAGTGGTCCTCATGGCGAATGTAAGCGATCCTGTGAGCCGCCAGAGTAAATACGCAGGGGAAAAAATGAATCTAGATAGCAGCGAACTGCCGCCCTTAATGTGGCCAGAATTTACTGATGAGGCAACCCGGCAGGCCTGGTGGCGCGCCTGCGTACAGGCCTGGCGCGAACAGTGGAATAACCCGGCGCCAGTTGTGCCGGTTAACGCCAAAGAGATTGAAGCGCTTGAACAACGCCTGGGCTGCGCCATTCCGCCGCTGCTGCGTCGCTACCATGAAACTATCGGCGCACTCGAACTGGCCGAAAGGTTGTGCAGCGTCACACCCGCGAAATACGCCAGCATTGAACCGCTGTTAGACGCTTATCCCGGCATTCATGACATTCTCGAAGGGGCGTCAAACGCGGCTTTACAATGGGCGCTGGTCAATCAGTTGGTCGCCTTTGGCGACTATCTGGGCAACGGCAATTTATGGTGCTTTCACCGGGAAACCGGCGAAGTCTGGTATTTCGATCACGACAGTTCGCCGATGCTGACGCAAATTTTCACCGACGTGGGCCAATACCTTGACGTGCTGATGTTCAAATGCCTGCTGGAAGCCCACGGCGAGGAGGATAACGAGGAGTTGCTGCGCGAGCACCTGGGGGATGACGTGGTAGAAAAGTGGATGTACTGAACAGCGCTATACTGGGACAGCAGCAGCGATGTGGCAACGCACACATCTTTCATGAGCGTTTCTACACTGTTGAGAAATACGTTGAATAGCGGGTAACCGGGTAGCGACGAACCATGAAAGAATCACCAACAAGGCAGGCATAAGCCTGCCTGTATTTTTTTGGCAAAACGTTAGCTCAGTTTAAAAACGGCTACCGTCTCTTCCAGCAATTGAGACTGCTCTTTAAGCGAATGCGCCGCTGCAGATGCTTCTTCGACTAACGCGGCGTTTTGTTGCGTTACCGTGTCCATCTGCGCAACAGCCTGGTTTATCTGCTCAATACCGCGACTCTGCTCACCGGTCGAGAGTGCAATTTCCGCCATCAGTTCAGAAACCTGCTTAACGGTGCTGATAATGCGCTGCATGCTTTCGCCCGCCTGCGACACCCTTTCGCTACCCAGAAGCACCTGTCGGCCGGATTCCTCAATCAGCTCTTTGATCTCTTTTGCCGCGAGAGACGAACGCTGCGCCAGATTACGAACTTCACTTGCCACAACCGCAAACCCGCGCCCCTGCTCGCCGGCTCGTGCCGCTTCAACCGCTGCGTTGAGTGCCAGGATGTTGGTCTGGAAAGCAATGTCTTCGATTAAGGAGATGATGGTGTCTATTTTGCCGGAGCTGGATTCGATCTCTTTCATCGACATCACCGCCTTTTCAACAATCGTATTCCCTTCCTGCGCGGAGCTGCGCATCGCTGTCGCAAGGGTATTTGCCTGTTGTGTGTTTTCGGAGGTGTGCTTAACCGTTGAAGTTAGCTGTTCCATGCTGGCAGCGGTCTGCCCAAGAGAAGCCGCCTGTTCTTCAGTACGGGCTGAGAGGTCGGTATTACCGGCAGCGATTTCTTCTGCCGCGTGAGCCACGCTCTGACTGGAATTACGCACCTGGGCAATGATTTCCAGAAGGGCAAGACGCATTTGCTCCAGCGAACCGAGCATGTCGCCAATCTCGTCTTTAGAACCGTACACAACGGGAGTGTGCAACTCGCCTGCCGCCATTTTCTGGCAATGTAAGCGGGCAGCATCCAGCGGCGAAAGAACACGGCGACGCAGCAGGATAAAGATAGCGACAATGATCAAGGTAAACAGTAAGGCGAAAACACCAATGGTCACCATGCTGTTCACGAAGCGATTCTGCGCGTCGTTGTTAAGGCGCTGGGCGTATTTTTCGCGAAAGGCCAGCAGGTTATCGAGTGTGATTTCAAACTGACGATCAAGCTGCGGGATGGTGGTGCTGACGAGCTGGTTGAAACGCGCCGTGTCGTTGTTGCTCGCGGCGTCCATCAACGGACGCAGGCCTTGATCAACATACGTTTGCCAGGCCTGGCTGTAAGGCGCGGAAAGCGCCTCTTCGCCCTCGACAGGTGGCGCAGCCTTGTAGTTATTGAACGCATCGGTGGCTTTTTGCATCACCGCTTTCGCACTCTCAAGCGACGCATCCGCTTTCTGTTTGTCGCCCAGGGAGGCGTTAATCATGGCTTCCATCAGACGCACACGCAGTGTGCGGCTATGGTTAATCGGGTCAATAACCGACAGCACGACCCTGATCTCTTTGTTCACGTTATCCAGCGACTGGTTGCTGTGAGTAAGTGACCAAAGGTTAGAAGCCGAGCTGATGAGAAAAATACCAAGTAACAGACTAAAAACGAGAAATGAAAAACGCCTAACTGACATATTTATTACCCTGGGTTGAGGTGATTTCATGAATTTCTGCCCCTTTGAAAGGAGCATGCCGAAGACAACTTATCGGCAATCTGGCGTTAAAATTTAATTTAAATCACATTACATATTTGAATCAAAGAGTTAGAAAGGAGGTACTTGTGAGAAAGAAAATATGCTTAGGATTCACCAATTTATTCAAACTAACGTTTCAAATATGTCGTTTCAGGGAATAACTATTCATCTACGCGACAAGTCGACGCCGTACAAAAAACAGGCAAATCATTGCACAAAACGGAGAGCAGGAAATGGAATTTACGCACAAGGGTGAAATATAAGAGGCTAATAATTAAAAAGCAGGGAATTCGATA
Organism: Kosakonia sacchari SP1; assembly: GCF_000300455.3. NCBI lineage: Bacteria > Pseudomonadati > Pseudomonadota > Gammaproteobacteria > Enterobacterales > Enterobacteriaceae > Kosakonia > Kosakonia sacchari. The sequence goes on along the minus strand of NZ_CP007215.2, from coordinate 1,326,533 downwards.
CGGGTGATGGATTTCCCTCCTCATCAAAAAAGATAAAGGGAATAAAAATGTTAAATTAATAAAGAAAAGCAATATCGAAAAAAATACTCACTTCAAACAATGCAGAAAATAAAATTCAAAATTTAATTTCTGGCTTAATACCACATAACATCGGCTGGGTTAATTTCAACTCCCTCACCTCTTACCACGGAAATGATCAGATGTACTGAGCAGACGGTAATGACCCTAAACGGGTCATTACCGTTTCGCGCTTCAGCGTTTATGCGCCCTTCTCTTCGCAAACACGTTCTTCGGAATTACATATCTGATAACGCGACGGCCAGATTGCTTCTGGCCTGGTTTCCAACGCTTCGGCAATTAACCGCTCCCCTTTCGGCCAGTGCCGGGTTAAGGCATTGGCGAGCGTGGATGAAGCCAGCCCCGATTCGCGGGAAAGCGCCGCCAACGAGGTTCCTTTTTTCTTTAAACCCGCAATGATATCCGCCGGATGCCAGTCGTGGTGTTCCATGTCAATGCTCCTTTTCATGTTGACTATAAGTCACATAATAGCACAAACCTTTAGAATTGTGACTAATAGTCCGTGGACTTATAGTCAGCAAAAAACAATGCTGTACGCATGAAAAATTCCGAAAATATCAAAGTCCTGTTAGGACAACGTGTCAGAACATTGCGTACGCAAGCGGGGCTTTCTCAGGAAGGCTTTGCGGAGAAGTGCGGCCTTGATCGCACCTATATGAGCGGCATCGAACGCGGCATCCGGAATCCGACTTTAGAAATTCTCTACATTCTTGCGACAGCCCTCCACATCGAACTCGCCACACTGCTCACATTTGATGGATCTGACTGATCGGCGAATTTGATAATCGGATCACCACACAGCTAATTATGTGACTCATCGTCCGTGGTCTGATAAGCAACGAAGTACGATGCTGTCGGGCATGAAAAATACAAAAGATATTACAGTGCGTTTTGGACAACGCGTAAAAGCCCTCCGTTTAGAGCGCGGACTTTCGCAGGAAGCGTTTGCCGACAAATGTGGGTTGGATCGCACTTATATTAGTGGGATTGAGCGGGGAGTCAGGAACCCAACGCTGGAAGTTATTGCAGTTATTGCGGATGGGTTGGGAATTAATCTTAGCGATTTATTTGTTTTGTAATATCGGATATTCCATGGAAATAACTCAACAGAAAAATCATATTACCAGAATCGTCATTTATAATATTTGAAATATATATTCAGCAGAAAATTCATCTAATTGGTACTCACATAAGTTCGTAAACGTAAATGAAAAAAAGTTCGTCAACAAGATTTCTGTGTGTATCCCGCTAAAACGGACTATTCACTTTCAGAGATCTTCCGACATACTGATTATGGCCCTTGAGGAGATCGCGATGGCACACAGCTAGTTCAACTCGCTAATTCAGCAAAAGGCCTATCAGGCTAGGCTATTTGATATTGCGCAAATCGCTGAAGCCAACCATGGCATTGTGGGGTACTTCGAACTGGAGCAATAGGATATTGTGATATTATCCAGAATATAGGTACAAAAGAAAATTGAAGATTAAGGGGTTGGTTTTCCATTTATCTTTTCTTCAATATTTATTCCATACCAATTATTCGAGATCAAAACTTGAAGACAGGAGATAATTACTGAAACTCCAAACTGAAGATTTTTATAAATCTCACTAAACTGATCATTTAGAGAGTCATCCATCAAGTCATAGCGCATAGGATGATATATTTCGTATCCTCCATGAATTAAGGAACTCCGCAAGTCATATAAAAGTCTAAAATTCTTTCTTAGAAGAGACCTTTCTTTTTCATTTAATGTCAACAAGAAAGATATTCTTTCTATTAAATTACTAAAGCCTTCGCCAAATTTTGTACTGAATATGGCTTCCAATGCATGAAATATCCACATAATGCCATTTATATTATCATCAGAATGACAGAAGTGAATTAAAGAAAATAATGCTTTCTCGATTGGCAGGCTAGCTTTCTGTTTATAACCAATATTTATCTCTTCATACCAAGAAATAACATCGCTGAGAGGGAGTTCTTTTAACCTAGGGAAGTGTCCATTAAAAGAGTTCAACCATGCGTTCTGGAAATTGTATGATGACAACATCATTCTGTCATCATTAATTGATAGATTGAAAAAATCACATACTCCAGGTCTAGCTAAATTCATCAAAACAAACAATTCATAGAGGTAATAATCAACAAAGAATCTAGCATAAGATATATAATGACTATGTTTGTTCTCTTCTTTTATCTCTACTGAGACCGGTATTTGCACTTTACGTTCAACAAAGCTTGAATAGTCAATAGGTGTTTTAGAATAAGCATCCTTAGTTTTCCTATAACTTTCTTTTAACCTTTCGATTAAAATATCCCAATTCGCACTTACATTAACTGAGCATCCATCATGAGAATAACACTTTGATTTTATTAGTTTTAAATTGTTTTCCCAGAAGAGAATATCATCTAATTCCAAAATCTCCCAATTATCTTCGTCAGTTCTCCCTATAGTAAGGGAAAGATGAAATATTAACGCACCTTTCATAGTTACCTCATTTCTATAAATTTTCAAAGAAAATAACTATACTCCGCATAGTGTCATCCATATGACATATAAAAAACGCGGTCATTCTTAACCTACATGCTATTAAAAAGCCAGCTATAGCAATAGCTAAGCTGGCTTTTTTTATAAAAACTAATGAATCACAACAGGCTTATTCCCACTCAATCGTCGCTGGCGGTTTACCGCTGATGTCATACACCACGCGGGAAATACCGTTCACTTCATTAATGATGCGATTGGAAACGCGGCCGAGGAAATCGTACGGCAGGTGCGCCCAGTGTGCGGTCATAAAGTCGATGGTTTCGACTGCACGCAGGGAAACAACCCAGTCGTATTTACGACCGTCGCCCATAACGCCCACGGAACGAACCGGCAGGAACACGGTGAAGGCCTGGCTCACTTTGTTGTAGAGATCGGCTTTATGCAGCTCTTCGATAAAGATCGCATCGGCGCGGCGCAGCAGGTCGCAATACTCTTTCTTCACTTCGCCCAGCACGCGGACACCGAGGCCCGGGCCCGGGAATGGGTGGCGGTACAGCATGTCGTACGGCAGGCCCAGTTCCAGACCAATTTTACGCACTTCATCTTTGAACAGCTCACGCAGCGGTTCAACCAGCCCCATCTTCATCTCTTTCGGCAGGCCGCCCACGTTGTGGTGAGATTTGATAACGTGCGCTTTACCGGTTGCCGAAGCAGCGGATTCGATCACGTCCGGGTAGATGGTGCCCTGCGCCAGCCATTTCACGTCTTCCAGCTTCAGTGCTTCTTCGTCGAACACTTCCACGAACACACGGCCGATGATTTTACGTTTTGCTTCCGGATCGTTCTCGCCAGCCAGTGCAGCCAGGAAACGGGCTTCGCCTTCAACGTGAACAATGTTCAGACCGAAGTGGTCACCAAACATGTCCATCACCTGCTGAGCTTCGTTCAGACGCAGCAGACCGTTATCAACGAACACGCAGGTCAGGTTTTTGCCAATGGCGCGGTGCAGCAGCATCGCGGTGACAGAAGAGTCCACGCCGCCGGAGAGGCCGAGGATCACTTTATCGTCGCCAACCTGCTGGCGGATACGCTCAACGGCGTCATCGATGATTTTTGCTGGCGTCCACAGCGCTTCACATTCGCAGATGTCACGCACGAAGCGTTCCAGCATACGCAGGCCCTGGCGGGTGTGGGTCACTTCCGGGTGGAACTGCACGCCGTAGAAGCGTTTTTCTTCGTTCGCCATGATGGCGAACGGGCAGCTTTCGGTGCTGGCAACGGTAACAAAGTCAGACGGGATCGCCGTCACTTTGTCGCCGTGGCTCATCCACACGTCCAGCAGCACTTTGCCTTCTGCGGTCAGCGAATCTTCAATGCCGCGAACCAGCGCGCTGTCGGTCTGTACTTCAACCTGCGCGTAGCCGAATTCACGCTCGTTAGAACCTTCAACGTGGCCGCCGAGCTGCATCGCCATGGTCTGCATGCCGTAGCAAACGCCAAGCACCGGCACACCAGCTTCGAACACATATTGCGGTGCGCGCGGGCTGTTGTCTTCGGTGGTGCTTTCCGGGCCGCCGGATAGGATGATGCCGCTTGGATTGAAGTCGCGGATCTGCGCTTCGGTGACATCCCACGCCCACAATTCGCAGTAAACGCCCAGTTCACGTACGCGGCGCGCAACCAGTTGGGTGTACTGAGAACCAAAATCGAGGATAAGAATACGATGTTTATGAATGTTGTCCGTCATTGACGTTACTTCCGAGGCAAGTTACGAAAGCGCCCGGTGAGAGTACCGGGCGCGAAAATCATTAAGAACCCATGCGGTAGTTCGGGGATTCCTTGGTGATGGTCACGTCGTGAACGTGGCTTTCCTGAATGCCCGCGCCGCTGATGCGCACAAATTCCGCTTTGGTGCGCAGGTCGTCGATAGTACCACAGCCGGTCAGACCCATACAGGAGCGCAGGCCGCCCATCTGCTGGTGAATGATCTCTTTCAGGCGGCCTTTATAAGCCACGCGGCCTTCGATACCTTCCGGCACCAGTTTGTCGGCGGCGTTATCGCTCTGGAAGTAGCGGTCAGAAGAGCCTTTGGACATCGCGCCCAGCGAGCCCATGCCACGGTAGGATTTGTAAGAGCGGCCCTGGTAGAGTTCGATTTCGCCCGGGGATTCTTCAGTACCGGCAAGCATTGAACCAACCATCACGGCGGCAGCACCTGCAGCGATCGCTTTGGCGATGTCGCCAGAGAAACGGATACCGCCGTCAGCGATAACCGGAATGCCGGTGCCTTCCAGCGCTTCAACCGCGTCGGAAACGGCGGTGATCTGCGGAACGCCCACACCAGTCACGATACGCGTCGTACAGATGGAGCCAGGGCCGATACCGACTTTCACCGCGCTGACGCCCGCTTCTGCCAGTGCGCGAGCACCTGCGCCAGTGGCGACGTTCCCGCCGATGATTTGCAGATCCGGGTATTTTGCACGGGTTTCGCGAATGCGCTGCAACACGCCTTCGGAGTGGCCGTGGGAGGAGTCAATCAACAGCACGTCAACGCCTGCGGCAACCAGCGCGTCAACGCGCTCTTCGTTACCGGCGCCGGCACCAACCGCTGCACCAACGCGCAGTTGACCCTGCTCATCTTTACAGGCGTTCGGTTTACGTTCTGCTTTCTGGAAATCTTTAACAGTGATCATGCCGCGCAGGTGGAAGCTTTCGTCGACAACCAGCGCTTTCTCAACGCGTTTTTCGTGCATTTTAGCAAACACGACTTCGCGGGATTCACCTTCACGCACGGTAACCAGACGCTCTTTCGGCGTCATGTACACGCTAACTGGCTGGTTCAGGTCGGTGACGAAACGCACGTCACGACCGGTGATGATGCCCACCAGTTCGTTGTCGCCATTCACTACCGGGTAACCGGCAAAGCCGTTACGTTCGGTCAGCTCTTTCACTTCGCGCAGGGTGGTCGTCGGCAGAACGGTTTGCGGGTCTTTAACCACGCCGGATTCATGTTTCTTCACGCGGCGAACTTCTTCCGCCTGGCGCTCAATCGACATGTTTTTGTGAATAAAGCCAATGCCGCCTTCCTGTGCCAGGGCAATTGCCAGGCGCGCTTCCGTCACGGTATCCATCGCCGCAGAGAGCATAGGAATGTTCAGGCGAATGGTTTTAGTGAGCTGCGTGCTCAAGTCGGCAGTATTCGGCAGAACGGTGGAATGAGCGGGAACGAGGAGGACGTCGTCAAACGTCAGTGCTTCTTTAGCGATACGTAGCATGGGCAATATCTCTGACCTGGGGGGTTAAATATTGCCGTGGCATTATACAGAGCGTAACCGATTGCATCCACACTTTTTTAAGAAAAATACTTGCCATCCCCTCGTTTCGGGTTACTATCGAACGAATAACTTGCTGATTTAGAATTTGATCTGGCTCACATGTCGTCGTTCCAATCCCCCTCAATTTTTACGGTTAGCCGCCTTAATCAGTCGGTGCGCTTACTACTGGAACGCGAACTCGGCCAGGTGTGGATCAGCGGGGAAATCTCCAATTTTACCCAGCCCGCTTCTGGTCACTGGTACTTCACCTTAAAAGACGATACCGCTCAGGTGCGCTGCGCGATGTTCCGCAACAGCAACCGTCGCGTCACTTCTCGCCCACAGCACGGCCAGCAAGTACTGGTGCGCGCCAATATCACGCTGTATGAACCGCGCGGCGAATACCAGATTATTGTCGAGAGCATGCAACCGGCCGGTGAAGGTTTGCTGCAACAGAAGTATGAGCAACTTAAAGCTAAGCTCGCGGCTGAAGGGCTGTTCGACCAGCAATTCAAAAAACCACTGCCCTCGCCCGCCCATTGCGTTGGTGTCATCACCTCGAAAACCGGTGCTGCGCTGCACGATATTCTGCACGTGCTGAAACGCCGCGATCCGTCGCTGCCGGTGGTGATTTACCCGACTGCGGTACAAGGCGAAGATGCGCCCGCACAGATTGTGCACGCCATTGAGCTGGCTAATACCCGCGAAGAGTGCGACGTACTGATTGTCGGTCGCGGCGGCGGTTCGCTGGAAGATTTGTGGAGCTTTAACGATGAACGCGTGGCGCGGGCGATTTTTGCCAGCCGCATTCCGGTGGTCAGCGCCGTTGGGCATGAAACCGACGTGACCATTGCCGATTTTGTTGCCGACCTGCGCGCGCCAACGCCCTCTGCGGCGGCGGAAATTGTCAGCCGTAACCAGCTGGAACTGCTGCGCCAGGTTCAGGCGATGCAGCAGCGTTTAGAAATGTCGATGGACTATTATCTGGCAGGCCGCAGCCGTCGTTTCGCCCAGTTACACCATCGTCTGCAACAACAGCACCCGCAACTGCGGCTGGCGCGTCAGCAAACCGTGCTGGAACGCCTGCAGCAGCGCATGCACAACGCGCTGGATAATCAGTTAAAACGCGCGTCCGCGCGCCAGCAGCGCGTATTGCAACGCCTGAATCAACAAAACCCGCAGCCGCGTATTCACCGGGCGCAAAGTCTCATTCAGCAACTGGAATATCGTCTGAGCCAGAATATTCGTGACCGCTTAAGCAGCACGCGTGAACGCTTCGGTTCGGCAATCACCCACCTGGAAGCGGTCAGCCCGCTGGCAACGCTGGCGCGTGGCTACAGCGTAACTACGGCGACCGACGGCAAAGTGTTGAAACAGGCCAAACAGGTTAAAGCGGGCGACAAACTGACCACGCGGCTGAACGATGGCTGGGTGGAGAGCGAAGTCAGCGCCGTCACGCCCATGAAAAAAACGCGCCAACGTAAATCCTCTTAATTCACGCGCTCAATAAATCAGACGAACCTATACTTTTTGTTGTTCTTTTTTGTTTTATCAAGGAGATCAACATGAATGCACGTCATCCGTACAGTGTTATCCCGCCCTATATCCTGCGCCGCATTATCGACAATGGTTCTGAACTTCAGCAACGCTGCGCCCGCCAGACCTTAACGCATGTACAAACGTTGATGGCGCACAGCCACGGCAAAGTCGATGCGCCGCTGGTCACTTCGCCCGGCGAACTGGTCCGCGATATTTATGACGCCCAGCACAAAGAGACGTTACCCGGCGAGCAAGTGCGCTATGAGGACCAGCCACCGACGGGTGATGTCGCTGTAACCGAAGCTTACGACTACCTGGGTGTCACCCACGATTTCTTCTGGCAGGTTTATCAGCGCAACTCGCTGGATAACCAGGGGCTCATTCTCAGCGGCACCGTGCATTACGGTAAGGATTACCAGAACGCTTTCTGGAATGGTCAACAAATGGTGTTTGGCGATGGTGATGGCGAGATCTTCAACCGTTTTACTATTGCCATTGACGTGGTGGCGCATGAACTGAGCCATGGCGTCACAGAAACGGAAGCCGGGCTGATCTACTTTGAACAAGCTGGCGCGTTAAATGAGTCATTATCCGATGTGTTCGGTTCGCTGGTAAAACAGTACCACCAGCAGCAGACGGCGGATCAGGCGGACTGGATCATTGGTGAAGGCTTGCTGGCAAAAGGCATTCATGGCAAGGGGTTGCGTTCTATGTCGAAGCCGGGAACGGCTTATGACGATCCGTTACTGGGTAAAGATCCGCAGCCTGCGCATATGAAAGATTTTATTAAAACACGTGAGGATAACGGCGGCGTACACCTGAATTCCGGCATTCCTAACCGGGCATTTTACCTGGCAGCAACCGCGATAGGCGGCTATGCATGGGAAAAAGCCGGATACGCCTGGTATGACACCGTGTGTGATAAGTCACTGGCGCAAAATGCTGACTTCGCGACCTTCGCCAAATTCACCATCAAACATGGCGAAAAACGGTCCGGCAAGAAAGTCGCCGCTGCTATCGAACAGGCGTGGAAAGATGTCGGAGTTTTATGATGAACGAACCCGAATTAACCGACGACGCGGTAGTCGAGTTAGCCCGCGAAGGCGGGCTGGCTTACATTCCCAAACTGAGCGGCGCACGAAAAATTGTCATCGCCCAGCTCAATGCGGAGCAACGCCAGCGGCTGGTGGACATCTTGCACCAGACGCTCCCGCTCGCTGAGCCGCCAGGCCAGCCGGACTCGCCGGGGCGCGGCGATCAGCGCTTCTACCGTTTGCAGATCACCTGGACTACCCAGCAAACGGATGTGTTGCTGCTTATCCCGGAAAGCAAAGCGCCACCGTCGTTTGTCGAACTGTGGCGCGAAGGGGAAGACTGTATTTGCAAACCTTAGAGCAGCGTATATTCGACGCGTTTTTTCGAAATCAGCCCGTGGCCGTGCTGGCAGAAAAAGTCCACTGCGCCACAGGCTTTTAACACTTCCAGAGGTTGGTGGCACTCCGGGCAATGTGCTTGTAGTTCAATGACTTTGCCGCAGCCGTCGCAGTGAGCATGTGTTCCCACTATTTGCAGCGGGTTATGGCAAGTCGGGCAGGTAAGTTCCATAAGGCGCTCCTTAATTTTTCACGGCGTTTATCATACACCGCTGGCGACAAAAAACCGCCTGCAGACGGGTTAAGTGCCGCGTCAGGTTTAGTTTGCTATTCGCCCACCATCATGAAGCGGGAGCTCTCGAATGCCTGATAAATCCGCTGAGAAGGAAATGCCGGGAATACCGCGCGTTGAGCTGCGGTTTTCAACGCTGCACAGTAAGCTTTATTCCCTTCTCTGGTCTCGATATTGTTCAGTTTGCCATCATAGGCAAATTCCAGATGTAAGCGGCATTTTTTCCCTTTCCAGCCAGAACGATCGCTAAGCTGAGATTCGATAGCGTTCTTTATCGCGCGGGCCTGTTTCCCGTACTCATCCTGGTCGGTAAAGCGCCCGGAGTCGCAACTGCCAAGCGCAGTGGTTTTATGGCAACCGGAGGGGTGAAGCGGTGTGCAACCTGCCACTACAGTGCCCAGAAGTATCAGCAGTAAAAACTTCTTCATTTCATATTCCTTTTGAAATTACTTATTGAAGACGGTTATTAACTCGTTGTTTTTATAGTTATAAACAGTGTACAGCTATCGACAGGCTGAAACAGCGCCCGACTTTAGTAGTTGAGTCTATTATGACTACAAAAAACCCGCCGTCCGGCGGGTTTGAAGCAAGTGATTACTTACCTTTTTTGATGTGCTTAATCAGGCGCTTACGTTTACGCATCTGGTTCGGCGTCAGGGTGTTACGTTTTTCAGCAAACGGGTTTTCCCCTTCTTTGAACTGAATACGGATTGGCGTACCCATCACATCCAGCGATTTGCGGAAGTAGTTCATCAAATAGCGTTTGTAGGAATCCGGCAAGTCTTTCACCTGGTTGCCGTGAATCACCACAATCGGCGGGTTATACCCACCGGCGTGGGCATATTTCAGCTTCACGCGACGACCACGCACCAGCGGCGGCTGATGATCTTCCGCCGCCATGTTCATAATACGGGTCAGCAGCGCGGTGCTCACGCGGCGGGTGGAGCTGTCATAAGCTTCGCGAACGGATTCAAACAGGTTGCCAACACCGCTACCGTGCAGGGCAGAGATAAAGTGCACGCGGGCGAAATCAATAAAGCCCAGGCGGTAATCCAGCGTCTCTTTCACCTGATCTTTCACTTCCTGGCTCAGACCGTCCCATTTATTGACGACGATAACCAGCGAACGACCGCTGTTAAGAATAAAGCCGAGCAGCGATAAATCCTGATCGGAGATACCTTCACGGGCATCAATAACCAGCAGCACAACGTTAGCGTCTTCAATCGCTTGCAGCGTTTTGATAACCGAGAACTTTTCTACCACATCGGTGATTTTGCCGCGCTTACGCACACCAGCGGTGTCGATAAGTACGTACTCACGCTCATCGCGCTGCATCGGAATGTAGATGCTGTCACGCGTGGTGCCCGGCATGTCGTACACCACCACGCGATCTTCACCGAGAATGCGGTTAGTGAGTGTGGACTTACCGACATTCGGACGCCCCACGATAGCCAGTTTGATTGGCAAATCCTGCGGGTTGAAATCGTCTTCCGGCTCTTCTTTTTCGCCGTTTTCGTTGGCTTCGAACTGCGCCCAGTATTCAGCCTCTTCATCCACAACTTCCGGCGGATTCAGCTCATCCATCCACGGCATCAGTACGTGCTCCAGCAAGCTGGTAACACCGCGCCCGTGGGAAGCGGCGATAGCGTGGATTTCCCCCAGACCGAGAGAATAAAAATCTGCTATTGCCTGATCCGGATCCAGACCGTCGGTTTTGTTCGCCACCAGGAAAGTCGGTTTTTCGCGTGAACGCAGATGCTTGGCAATGGCCGAATCGGCTGGCATCAGACCCGCGCGCGCATCGACCATAAACAGTACGACATCGGCTTCTTCAATCGCCAGCAGCGATTGTTCCGCCATGCGCGTTTCCATGCCGTCTTCGGTGCCATCGATACCGCCGGTATCGATACAGATAAATTCGCGGCCTTCAACTTCAGCACGACCGTACTTACGGTCACGAGTCAGACCCGGGAAATCCGCCACCAGCGCATCACGGGTGCGTGTTAAACGGTTAAATAGCGTGGATTTTCCAACGTTAGGGCGCCCGACAAGCGCGACCACAGGTACCATGTTTAAAGCCTCATTACAGAATATTCATTAGCAAAACGTCGCGGATTGCGCGCCGTTTTAAAAACAGGAAAACGGCTCCTGCAACAGGAGCCGTCTTCAGGAACGACAAACCCGACGCGCTTAGCGCGAAAGGGCGTACACTGTGCCGTCTTTCGCCTGGATCAGCAGTTTGCCACCGGCAACCACCGGCTCGGTCAGGAAACCGGAGCTGTCGACTTTCTGCTGCGCGACAAAGCGCCCGTCTTCAACGTTAATCCAGTGCACGTAGCCTTCGCTATCGCCTGTCACAATGTAACCATTATACAACGCCGGAGCGGTAAGGTTACGGTGCAGCAGGTCACTTTGTGTCCACAGGGTTACGCCACCGTCGGTAGTCAGCGCCAGAACACGATCGCTCTGGTCGATCATATAGATGCGGTTACCATCAACCACGAAATCGCTCACTGAACCCAGCTCGCGTTTCCACATAATCTGGCCGCTACGCAGATCCAGCGCGGTCATGTTGCCGTTATAGGCCAGCGCGTAAACCACGTTGCCAACAACAACCGGCGTGGTATCGACATCGCTCAGACGATCGATCTCTGTCGGGCCATTAGCCTGGGAGATGCGCTGCTGCCAAATCATCTGACCCTGCTGCATCAACACTGCGCTTACGCGACCGTTATCACCGCCGACAATGGCAGCGCCAAAGGCGGTAGTCGGAGCGGATTCACCGCGCAGAGAAAGCGCAGGCATATCAAGGTTGACGGTCCATTTGGTTGCGCCATCGCTTTCGTTCAGCGCCTGCAACTGCCCGTTGCTGGTGTGGATCAACACTAAACCGTCGCTCACTACCGGGCGAGAAAGCGCTTCACCAGCGACTTTCGTTTTCCACGCCTGCGAACCATCGCTGGTATTCAACGCATAAACCTGCGCTTTTTCGCTACCCACATAAACATGGCCACCGGAAACAGTCACACCGCCGGAAAGCAGTGCAGCGCGTGTAGAGAACCAGCCATCTTTTTCAGCCAGGTTAACCGACCAAATTTCATGCCCATCATCAATGCTAACCGCTTTCACTACACCGTGACGATCGGCGGCGTAAACCACGCCATCAGCAAACGCCGGATGCAGGTTAGAGTAGAAGTCACCAATACCGTTACCCACGGAGGTGCTCCATGACGTAGTCGGTGTGAACTGGTTTTCAACCACCGGCAGCGGGGACATTTTGACAACATCTTCTTCGCTGTTAAACAGGGAACAGCCGCTCAAAAGCGTGACGGAAAGCAGCCCTGGCAGAAGTAATTTACGCAATTGCATCGGGTCCCTCTTAGATGGACAAATTATTGATTTTCATCTGCATCATTTCACTCAGCGCAGGAGAAGCATTGTTTTTAATGCCGTTTTCCCATGCGGTGCGCGCGCCTTGTTTATCGCCTTTGCTCAGCAGTGCTTCGCCGCGCAGATCGGCAACAATCGCTGACCAGCTTTCCGCTTTGACAGCATCCAGCGTTTTCAGCGCAGCGTCTTGTTGCTTTTGCTGTACCTGAATGCGCGCCAGGCGCACATTGATTATCGACTTGAGATTTTCATCATTCGTCGCAGCCAGCCCTTGTTGCAGCTGAGCGGCTGCTTTATCCAGCTCGTTCTTCTCAACGTATTGCTGCGCCAGTTCCAGCGACGCCAGCGCGCCGTAGGTGTTTTTGTTGTCAGCCGCGAATTTTTCCGCCGCTGTGAACGACTCTGGTTTGTCCGCCGAAAGCGCGGCCACCGCGTTTTCATACGCCTGTGAAGAGGCTCTCGCCGTGTCCGCCTGATGGCCGTTCCAGTAGCGCCAGCCAACCAGCGCACCAATACCCAAAACGACGCCAACGGCCAGCGCTTTACCATTCTCGGCAAAGAAGCGCTTAATCGCGTCTACCTGGTCGTTTTCGTTTTCGTAAATTTCCACGCAGTCCTTCTCCTTAACGATAATTCACCGGGGAGATTAGCCCAGTAGTGTGCGCAAATGCGCCGCAACGCTCTCCTGCGTTACCGTACTCTGCTCACCAGAGCGTAAATCCTTCACCACAACATTACCGTCGGCAATTTCAGTTTCACCGAGCACCAGTGCGACGCGAGCGCCCCACTTGTCCGCGCGAGCAAATTGCTTTTTAAAATTGCCGCCGCCGTGGTTCATCATCAGCCGTACGCCAGGTAACACATCGCGCACCTGTTCACCCAACTGCATAGCAGCGGATTGCGTATTGGCGCCAGACGCCACCAGGTATATATCGACAACGGATTCTGCTTTAAATTCCGGATTAACTGCCTGAACTAACAAAACAAGTCGTTCAAGACCCATTGCGAAGCCAACCGCCGGGGTCGCGCGACCACCAAGCTGCTCCACCAGGCCGTCATAACGACCGCCTGCGCAAACGGTGCCTTGCGCGCCAAGACTGGTGGTTACCCACTCGAAAACAGTGCGATTGTAGTAATCCAGACCGCGCACCAGGCGCTGGTTGACCGTATAAGTGATACCCGCAGCATCAAGGAATGCGCAAAGACCTGCGAAGTGTTCGCGGGACTCGTCATCAAGGTAATCACCCAGTTTCGGTGCATCGTTCAGCAGCGCCTGGATGTCCTGGTTTTTGGTATCCAGTACGCGCAGCGGGTTGGTATACATACGACGCAGGCAATCTTCGTCCAGCTTATCTTTATGCTGCTCGAGGAAAGCCACCAGCGCATCGCGATAAGTCGCACGCGCTTCGAGCGAACCAATAGAGTTGAGTTCAAGGGCAACGTGCGAAGCAATGCCCAGCTCGCGCCACCAGCGGGCAGTAAGCATAATCAGCTCGGCATCGATATCCGGCCCCTGCAGGCCAAACACTTCCACACCCAACTGATGGAATTGACGGTAGCGCCCTTTCTGCGGACGCTCGTAGCGGAACATCGGCCCAACGTACCACAAGCGCTGCTCCTGATTGTACAGCAGACCATGCTCGATGCCGGCGCGTACACAGCCCGCGGTACCTTCGGGACGCAATGTCAGGCTGTCGCCGTTGCGATCGTCAAAGGTATACATCTCTTTTTCAACCACGTCGGTCACTTCACCGATCGCGCGTTTGAACAGCGGGGTCTGCTCTACAATCGGCAAACGGATTTCACTGTAACCGTAGCTGCCGAGCACGTTTTTTAAAGTGCCTTCAATGCGCTGCCAGATGGCGGTTTCGCCAGGCAGATAATCGTTCATGCCGCGAATGGCTTGAATATTTTTTGCCACGTTTATTCTCTTTATTAATACAAAAAATGAACCCTCGGGGCCGCGACGAACAACGGGTCGCGCCGGGCGGGTTCATCATACACGGGAAGCCTGCCGCTTCCCAGCAACCTTATTTTTCTACCTGTTGCACATCGATACGACGCGCTTCATCCAGCATCGACGCTTTCGCGCGAATGCGGGCTTCAAGTTGGCTGATCATATCGCTGTTATCCAGGCGATCTTTGCGCACGCCATCTTCATACAGGCCGCTTTTCTTGTTGCCGCCGGTCACACCCAGTGTGGAAACCAGCGCTTCACCAGGGCCATTTACCACGCAACCGATAATGGAGACATCCATCGGCGTGATGATATCTTCCAGCCGCTGTTCAAGGGCGTTGACCGTACCGATAACGTCAAACTCCTGGCGGGAACAGGTCGGACAGGCGATAAAGTTAATGCCGCGCGAGCGAATGCGCAGCGATTTCAGGATATCAAAACCGACTTTGATCTCTTCCACCGGATCGGCGGCCAGCGAAATACGCAGCGTGTCACCAATGCCTTCAGAAAGCAGCAAACCCAGACCGATTGCAGATTTGACCGCGCCTGCACGTGCGCCACCGGCCTCGGTGATGCCGAGGTGCAGCGGCTGATCAATCTGTTTTGCCAGCAGGCGATAGGATTCAACAGCGAGGAATACGTCTGACGCTTTCACGCTGACTTTGAATTGATCGAAATTCAGGCGATCAAGATGATCGACATGGCGCATAGCGGATTCGAGCAGCGCTTGCGGCGTTGGCTCGCCATACTTTTCCTGCAGATCTTTTTCCAGCGAACCGGCATTAACGCCGATGCGAATCGGGATGTTTTTATCGCGCGCGCAATCAACAACGGTGCGAATTCGCTCTTCGTTGCCGATATTGCCGGGGTTAATGCGCAGGCAGTCAACGCCATATTCGGCGACTTTCAGCGCAATGCGGTAGTCAAAATGGATGTCCGCAACCAGCGGGACACTCACTTGCTGCTTGATCAACTTGAATGCTTCCGCCGCGTCCATGGTCGGGACGGAGACGCGGACGATATCCGCGCCGACGCGCTCAAGCGCTTTGATTTGATTGACCGTAGCTTCAACATCCGTGGTACGGGTGTTTGTCATGGACTGCACAGCGATGGGCGCGCCATCGCCAATGGGCACATTACCAACGTAAATCCGTTTCGATTTCCGACGCTGAATCGGGGCCTGGTTATGCATGAAAAATCTCCCGCGTTGCCCGTCTGTTACTGTGCTGCTGATTGTTCGGCATTGAGGGTCAGACGCGCAACCTGGTTAGTTCTGATAAAACGACTCAGATCGACAGGTTTACCCTGATACTGGATCTGAACGGCTGACGGCGCGCCAATTTTCAGCTTATATGGCGCCTGGCCGGTTAAATTGAGCGTGGCATCTTTACGTTGCAAGCCGCTGAACAATTTCTTCCCGGTGGCATCGCTCACTTCCAGCCAGCAGTCGGCAGTAAAGCTCATCACCAGTGCGTTAGTATCCGCTTGTGCACCCGCAACACCGGCCTGATCGGTCGGTAACTGTGCAGGGTTCGCTGGAGCGGTAGGCTGCTGCATGGTATCGACATTCGCCTGCGACGGTGCAACAACGGTGTTCTGATTTGCGGTAGTAGCAGATGTTTGCGGCGCGCTGGCGGCTGGCGTTTGTGCCGTCGCCGACGGGGCTGGCGCTTCAACAGGCGTACCGGAATTATCAACCGGGTCTGCTGCAGCGGTGTCGTTATTCAGTGGTACGCTTTGCGCGTTGCTGTTGCCTGCGTTCAGCTCCGCAGAAGATTGATCCGCCATGTTGGTGATCTCTTGCTGCTGCGCTTTGTGGTTATCCCACCACCATGCGCCCGTCAGGCCGATGGCGACCAGGAACACCAGCCAGGTGATAAAACTCATCATCCAGCCACCGCGTTTTTTACGCGGTTTGCCTAAAGCAAAAGTCTGCATTGGCGCAACTTTTGCCGCTCTGACCGGCGCTTGTTTTTCAAGAATCGGCAGCAGTTCTTCTTCAGGAATGTGCACTAAGCGGGCATAGGAGCGGATATAACCGCGTACAAAAGTCGAAGCCAGATCGGTGGGCGACCTGTCCTCTTCGATATCGCGTACCGTGGAGACCTTCAGGCATAAGCGCTCTGCAACCGCTTGCTGGCTGAGTCCAAGTTGTTCACGGGCGTTGCGCAGACGTACGCCAGTGGTTTGTGCTTCATTTTGGTCGTGAGTGGCTTCAGTATTCATTCGCTACAACTACTGGTACGTGAAAATTAAACATTCAGGCGCGCATAACCGCAATGCCTACACGCGCCGCGAAAAAACCGGGTCGGTTAAACCTGGCCCACAGTATAGGACTGTCAGGCTCGTCATAACAGAACAGCTTTCAGCACTTTTTGCTAAGCCGTTGTTCCATCACTACATACTGCCTTAAAGTCAGGAGAAACGCACCGTAATTATTAATGGCCTGTATATGTACAGGCCAAATAGTCGACATTTCCACAAAATGCAGCATATTCTTCGCGCTGCAACTTATGATTATAGTGCCTTGACCTCAATAGGCTCGCCCTGCATGCGCTTACGCATCGTACGTTTGGTACGGTCGATCACATCGCCCGCCAACTGACCACACGCGGCATCGATATCATCGCCACGCGTTTTACGCACGATGGTGGTGAAACCATAACTCATCAGCACTTTACAGAAGCGATCGATACGGCTGTTAGAGCTGCGGCCATACGGCGCGCCCGGGAACGGGTTCCATGGGATCAGGTTGATCTTGCACGGTGTATCTTTCAGCAGCTCCGCCAACTGGTGCGCATGTTCAGTGCCATCGTTGACGTGATCCAACATCACGTACTCAATGGTTACACGACCCTGGTTAGCGTTGGATTTTTCCAGATAACGGCGAACAGCGGCGAGGAAGGCCTCGATGTTGTACTTTTTGTTGATCGGTACAATTTCATCGCGAATTTCGTCGTTTGGCGCATGCAGAGAGATGGCCAGCGCAACGTCAATCATATCGCCCAGTTTATCCAGCGCCGGAACCACGCCAGAGGTGGAGAGCGTTACGCGACGTTTGGAGAGACCAAAGCCGAAATCATCCAGCATAATCTCCATCGCCGGAACGACGTTGGTCAGGTTGAGCAGCGGCTCGCCCATGCCCATCATCACCACGTTGGTAATCGGGCGGCTACCGGTGACTTTCGCCGCGCCGATAATTTTCGCCGCGCGCCACACCTGACCGATAATTTCCGAAACGCGCAGGTTACGGTTAAACCCCTGCTGAGCCGTGGAGCAGAATTTGCACTCCAGCGCACATCCCACCTGGGAAGAGACACACAACGTCGCGCGATCATCTTCGGGGATGTAGACGGTTTCAACGCGCTGATCGCCCACGGCAATCGCCCATTTGATGGTGCCGTCGGAGGAGCGTTGTTCTTCCACCACTTCCGGCGCACGAATTTCGGCGACCTCTTTTAATTTGTTACGCAGCACTTTGTTGATGTCGGTCATCTCATCAAAGTCGTCGCTGCAATAGTGGTACATCCACTTCATCACCTGATCGGCGCGGAAGGGTTTTTCGCCTAAGTTTTTGAAAAATTCACGCATCTGCTGACGGTTTAAATCCAGCAGGTTAATTTTTGCATCTTTGTTTGGCACCGTGAGAGCGTCGTTCTCAGGCATGACAATTTGTTCAGTCATAATGTATTCCGGCCTCGTTATTACACGTTGTGGCCCGTGGAGGGTTAAAAAGAAGCGCCCCAGGAAAGCATCGGCTCATCCTGGGGCGCAGCATTGTACAAATTCTGACGCGCAGATACCACGTTTGCACGCGGCTTTTCACAAATTAAAGTGTAAACCTCGTTACACGTTTAACGAGTGATTAACGAGTGCGCGGGCACACTTCGCCTTCGGCGAAGAAGTAGGCGATTTCACGCGCAGCGGATTCAACGGAGTCAGAACCGTGGGTGCCGTTCTCGGTGAAGCTGTCTGCGTAATCAGCACGCAGCGTGCCTGCCAGCGCGTTAGCCGGGTTGGTTGCGCCCAGCAGGTCACGGTGACGCTGCACCGCGTTTTCACCTTCCAGTACGGAAACCACGATCGGGCCGGAAGTCATGAACTCAACCAGACCGTCAAAGAACGGGCGACCTTCGTGCTCGGCATAGAAACCGCGCGCCTGCTCAACGGTCAGGTGCAGCATTTTGGTGCCGACAATTTTGAACCCTGCCGCTTCAAAGCGAGAGAAGATACTGCCAATAACGTTTTTTGCCACCGCGTTCGGTTTAATGATGGAAAAAGTACGTTCAATAGCCATGTTTACCTCTGTAAGTTGTTCTGTTGCCCTGAATAGGTGTGGCGCGGATTATAAAGAGCAATACGGGCGTTGCCTATGGATGAAGGTAACATTTTTTTAAAATGAGACTATTTTTAGCAACACTCCCCGCCAATAGCGCCATTTAATTGGTTATTGCACCGCAAACTGCACTGTCGCTATCTGCCCTGCGTCATCCATAACCAATAACTGATACTCCCCGCTTTTATCAAGTTTCAGGCTTAATAAGTTGTTATGCGAGGCTAACGGTTCACCATTCAAAAACCACCAGCGACTGCCTTCGCCACCGCTGCTTTGTAGCGGCAGCAAGGCAAACGCCTGTCCGGGAATGCGTTTGATAACCGCACCTTCACGCACGCCGCTTAATAACAGTGGCGGCGGTGCGTTATCGTCACGAGGCGGGCAGCGTTTATCCGCCGCCGGTAACCGGGCAGCGCGCCGTTCACCGGCTGGCAACCAAGGCTCCAGCGGTAACGGCCAGGCGATCCATGTTTTCTGCTGCGCGTCCGGGCAATCTGCGGCAACCCTTCGCCCCTCTTTATTCAGCCAGAGCGGGAAATTGATCCCGTGCCCGCCTTCCTGCTCCGGCAATAACAGCGTTGGCGGCTGGCTACCGTCCAGCAGCCAGGTGGTGAGTCGACGGCGACAATTGCTGTCGCCAGACGGTAAGCTTTGCCCGCCCGGCCAGCAAATGACGCCGCTGCTGACCGTTTGCGGGCGCGGGTCGCGCGGCAGTCTCGCCTGTTCAAGCGCTGAACGCGGCTGCAACAGATTATTGGCCTGGTTAAGCAACGGTACCGCGCTGGCAAAACCGAACTGCCCGGCCACGGGCGTGCCGTCAGGTCGCCCCGTCCAGATACCTATCACGTAGCGGGCATTAATCCCTATCGCCCATGCGTCGCGATAGCCATAACTGGTGCCGGTTTTCCACGCCAGCGGCACTACCTGCGGCAACGCTTCATCTGGCACCGGTTGTGCTTCTCCAGCGAGAATGCGGCGAATAATCCACGCCGCACCCGGCGACATCAACCGCCGCTCCATCAGCGGGGCGTCTGGAGTCAGGCGCAGGTTTCCCGCTTTCCCCTCACGGGCAAAGGCCGTGTACGCGGCCGCAATATCTTCCAGCCGCGCACCCGCACCGCCAAGGATTAGCGACAAATTCGGTTCCGCTCCCGTCGGCAAAATCAACGGCAAACCGACGTTGCGCAGATTTCCGGCAAATTTTTTCGGCCCGTAGGCTTCCAGAACCTGCACCGCCGGTAAATTAAGGGAGCGTACCAGCGCTTCATTCATGCTTACCGGGCCATGGAAACCGCTGTCAAAATTACCGGGTCGATAATCGCCCACCCGGCGCGGCACATCCTGTAGCAGCGAGGCCGGATGAATCAGCCCCTCATCCAGCGCGAGTCCATAAATAAAGGGCTTTAACACCGAGCCCGGGGAACGGACGGCGCTGACCATATCCACATGGCTGAAACGGCTGTCGTCATTGATATCCACGGAGCCAACCCAACCGCGCACTTTCATATCCGTGTGATCAACGACGATTATCGCCAGCGAGCTGCGCGCTGGCAGGCGGCTTTTCACATTTAACGCCAGATCTTCAAGCTGACGTTGCAGGCTGGCATTCAGCGTGGTGGTGATTTTCAGCGCCTTGCTTTCACCAAGCATCCGCCGGGCAAAGAGCGGCGCCAGTTGCGGCATCTGACGCGGAGCCAGCCAGACCGGCTCTTCGCGTGACTCCGCCACCTGCGTTGCCGACCACACCTTTTGCGACACCATGCGCTCCAGCACTTTGTCGCGCGCGGCCTGCGCACGTTGCGGCCAGCGATCCGGGCGTAAGCGGCTGGGTGCCTGCGGCAGAACCGCTAACAGCGCCGCTTCGGAATAGCTGAGCTTCGCCGGCGGTTTACCTAAATAAGCCCAACTCGCAGCACCCACGCCTTGCAGCGTGCCGCCAAACGGTGCGCGGTTCAGATAAAGGGTGAGTATTTCACGTTTTGAGAGGTGCCACTCCAGTTGCAGTGCTCGCCATAGCTGACGCACCTTGCCGCCGAAAGTACGCGGATGCGGATCGAGCAGGCGAGCTACCTGCATTGTCAGCGTGCTGCCGCCGGAAACGACATGGCCGGAACGCAAATCCTGCCAGGCGGCGCGCGCAATCGACAGGGGATTCACCCCCGGATGTGCCCAGAACCAGCGATCTTCATACTGGATAAGCGCCTGCAGATAGTGAGGCGATACCTCTTCGATAGTAACCGGGTAGCGCCAGATACCGTCGGCATCGGCAAAGCGCCACAGCGGCGTACCGTCTTCGGCCACCACCACCCGCGCCGGATCGACCTCGCTAAGCGGCAGCGGCCAGATCTTGTCGGCAGCCATAACGCCCAACACCAATAGCAGCGGAACACCCACCAGCCAGCGCCAGCAGGTGCGTATCAGACGTACGATCCTCACGTTACGGTACGATAATCAGCGGACCACTGGTCGCACCGGTCGCCCGCCACTGCGGAACATACATTGACTCCACCTGCGGAGCAGGAACCTGGTAAGTGCCTGGTGTGACCGCGCGCGCCAGGTAAACCAGCGTGACCCACTCCCCTGCGTTTACTGGCACCGCAGCAACAAATCGGTCATCACGAAACTCCATATGCTGGATATCTACTTGTTGCATGCGATTAAGCAGATCCTGCACTTCACTGCCGCTATCTTGCAGACTGGCGCTGCTATCGGCGAGGTTCTGGTTTTCCAGTTCCAGCCCGGCGGGCAGTAAATCAACCACCAGCGCGTCCGGTACGTTCTGGCTGGCGTTCACATCAAGACGCACCAGCACCAGTTCACCGCTTTTCAGTGACGAAAGCGACTTACTGCGACCATCGGTTCCCAGGAACGTACGCTCAATTTTTAATACCTTCCCGGACGGCGCAGGTGCCTGTTCAGGATAACCGGTACTGTCGAGACGCAACCACAGCGGTGTGCTGCCGCTATTGGTAACCTGTAATGCCCCCAGTTGATCGGCACTGAGATTGCGGCTTTGCGGACGATCGCCGCCGAGCCCTGCTACATCCAGAGAGGTTTGTGCCTGCCACGCGCCAGTGGCGTTTTGCAGATTACGCCCGGCCATAAACAGCGCGTTGCTCTCCTGTGTCGACAACCAGCGCTGACCGTAGGCCTGCTCGGCGAGCGTCGCCAGCAGACGCGGCTGCTCCTGTGGCAGCAGGTTGTTATCTTCCAGCAGCGCCAGGATCAATGCGTTATCACGCAGTTCGCTGCCGTAATCCGCCAGCCAGTGCCCGGACTGCGGGCGAGACGTTTTCAGCCCCAGCGCTAACGCTTGTTCGCTGCGCTGCGCATCGCCCATCATTTTAAGTGCCACACCTAGTTGCATCAGCGGCAGCGCCGCTTTGGCCTGCTCGTGACGTTGCCAGATTTCACGCAGTGCGCCTAACGGCGCTTTCTGCTGACGCGCCAGCACCAGACCGGCATAGCTTTGTACGGCGAACTTGGTTGCCGGCGCGTCATCGGTATAGCGAATAGACATAGCCGCAGGATCCTGCAAATAGCGCAGTAAGCGATTATTGGCGTTATTTAGCGCATCCATAGGCACGCTATACCCCTGCGCAGACGCGCTGACCAGGAAGTCGGTGACGTAGGCCGTCAACCAGTACTCTTCCGGCCCGCTCTTGTCCCAGAGCGCGAAACCGCCATCTTCGCGCTGCATCTGCAGCAGCCGGGAGATACCCAAATCCACCGCTGCGCGGCGCTGCTCATCGCTGTCGCCTTTGATACCCAGCGCTTTCAACTGCGCGGCATTGGTATAAAGCGACGGGAACAACCCGCTGGTGGTCTGTTCAAGACAGCCGTACGGATAAGCACGCAGCTCTTCGATGTAGCGCGCCAGATTCAGCGGCGGCTTGCCGCTAAGCAATAAGCGACCTTGCAAGGTCACGGGTGAAACATTAGCAAGATGTTGCCCAGGTGTATGCCAGCTCTCACCCGGATTGAGCATCACACCGCTATTGACAGTCTGTGCCGCAAACGGGGGACGCACACCGATTTTCCACTGCTTTTGCTGCGGTGCGAACGTTTCACCCGGTAAGGTCAGGCCGCTGATTTGCGCACTAATCTCGCCATCGCCAAAGCCCTCCAGCGCGCGCACCGGGATAAACAGCGTGGTGCGCTCGCCGGCCGCGAGCTTAACCGGTTCCGGTTGACCGCTTTCCAGAGCCAGCAGGCCGCTCGCCGCCAACGCGACAGTGAGCGTTTGCGGTTGATCGGTCAGGTTAGTCAGATCCAGCGTCAGGCGAGAAGTATCGCCACTGCCAAGGAAACGGGGCGTATTGAGATCCGCAATCACCGGCGCTGCAACAATCACTTTGCTTTCGTTGCTACCAAAGTCTTCCGCCGTCCAGGCTTGAGCCATTACGCGCAGCTCGCCGTTGAAATCGCCAATTGGCAAGCTCACCGTACCTTCGCCATTTTCATCAAGCGTTACCGGCTGTGCCTGCTGAGCAATAATGGTGACATGGTTGACCGGCGGTTTGCCGCCGCGGTTAAGCTCGTCGCCATCGCCACCAAAGCGCAGCGCCGCCAGACGTCCCTGCCCTTCAATCACCTGACCGTAAATATCGTAGATATCCGCACCGTAGCGTTTCTGGCCGAAAAATCCCTGCCACGGATCCGGCGTCACATAATCGGTAATGTTCAGCACACCGCTGTCCACGGCGGACAGCAGCACGTTGATTTGTTTTGGCGTGGCGCCGTTTTTAACCGCTGCTTTGACTTTCACCGTCAGCGGTTGGTTAGGGCGCATTTTTTGCGGCGCGTCGAGCGTCACGTCAAGGCGACGGTTCTCATCGCCCATCGGCAGGTGCAATAAACCTACCGCGCGTTTTGGCGTGGCGGATTTCGATTTATCGCCAGGGCGTACCACCAGCGTGCTGATATAGAGATCGTGGCGCTGCCACTTCTGATCGACAGGAATACTCAGATCCACGCCCTCTGCCGGCACATCGATCTCTTTCCACCACAGCGGACCTTCGCTGGATTCGATCATCGCGTAGCCTTTTCCTGCGGCAGGCGCGGTGACGTGCAATTTGATGGTATCGCCCGGTTTGTAGGCCGGTTTATCCAGTTTCATGGTGACGCGATCGGGCCTTGCCGCACCGGCGCCATCGGTGTTGTCCTGCCAGCTGTAACCGGCCCAGAAGCGCACGCTACTGATGGTGTCATCCGGCCCTTTCACTTCCAGGCGGTAGGAACCCCAGTCTACCGGGAAACTGACTTTTCCGGTTTCATCTGCTTTGAGCGTCAAGCTTTGTTCGCCTTCGACCAGATCTTTCTGATCAAACTGTGATTGCCAGCCTTCGCTTTCCGACCAGTTCCAGAAGTAATCGCGGCGTTCACGAATCAAGCGCACCTGCAAATCGCTGACCGCTTTTTTCACACCACTGGCATCGGTATAGACAATGTCAAAAGCGGCATTGCTGCCCTCATCAACAATCGGCTGGTTCACGGTGGTGTCAGTCCGATAGTCATACACTGCTTTAGAGGCAAACTGCGGACGAATACCCGGCAGCGCTTGCGCAGGCCAGATGGCCTGTTCTGCGCGGCGTGTCACCGGGCGACCGCCTGATTCCAGCAGGCTGGCTTGTAAAATCACCTGCAACGGCGAGTGCGAATCCTGCCACTGGCTCGGCGTGGTGATTTCGCCCTGTCCTTGTTTATCCAGCGTCAGATGCACTTCATCCAGGCTGCGGCTTAGGTTCTCTTCGGCAATATCGCCAAACTGGAAGCCCGGCAGCGCGGGAACGGCTTCGCGCAATGGCCGAAGGAACAGCTGGCCTTGCAGACTGTTTCCGCTGGCGGGCGCGCCATACAGATAGTGGCCATCAATGTTAAACACTACATCTGCGGCAGGCTCAACAGGCTCTGGTTGCGGCGTAATATTCAGCGCCATACGCTCTGGCATGAAATCTTCAACGTGAAAACTCCACTCACGAGAAAGATTATCCCCGGTGTTTGCACGGATGTGCCACATGCCCGTTTGCGCGCTGGCTTCCAGCGGATAAGTAAACTGATACAGCCCATTTTGCGGCTGGCTGACCACCGTGCGAATCACCTGCCCGTCCGGTTTTACCACTTCGAGTTTTACCGGCTGCGCTGCCAGCGGCTTACCGTCGCTGTCGCGCAGCAGACCATTAAGGATCACCGTTTCGCCAGGGCGGTAGAGATCGCGCGGGCCAAACATAAAGAACTGTTTGCTGTAGCCCGGATCGCCTGCGATGGCGAACTCGGCGAGATCCAGCGCCGGTAATTTCAGATCCAGCAGCGTGGTTTCACCGGCTTTGCGCGCGAGGATCAACGCCGCTTCTTTGTCGGTGCTGAGCGTGGCATGACCATCGCTATCGCTGGTGGCCTGTGCGAGGGTTTGCCCTTTCTCATTCAGCAGCATCACTTCAATGCCCGCGAGCGCAGCGCCGTTTTCCAGCCCCTGAGTGAAGATATCCAGCCGGTTGTGGTAACGGTGCGCAGAAAGGCCAATGTTACTGAGGG
Source organism: Kosakonia sacchari SP1 (assembly GCF_000300455.3). Taxonomy (NCBI): domain Bacteria; kingdom Pseudomonadati; phylum Pseudomonadota; class Gammaproteobacteria; order Enterobacterales; family Enterobacteriaceae; genus Kosakonia; species Kosakonia sacchari. Next base: position 1,301,231 of record NZ_CP007215.2, on the reverse strand, counting down.
TGAACAAGGTGGCGGCATTGCTGTAGTTGTAATGCCCGGCCTGGTTCATCACCGCGATGTAAACGCCGGTTTGCTGTAACGGCTGAATACCGCTAAGAGGCAACAGCAGTTTTTCACGCGTGTTGCGGGTTGGGTTGAGATCAAAACGGCCGGTATAAACCAGGTCGGCCATTTTCAGTAGCGTTTCAGATTCCCAGTTCGACAGTGAACTGCGGTACTCCCACTGGCTGATAAATACGGCCAGCGATTCCGGTTTCACGCGGTAAAAATTGACGTCAACGTTGTCCACGTTCAGCGCCATCACCGGCAGCCCGTCCACCACTTTTCCTGGCAGCAGCGAACCCCGGCTGGCGAAACCGACGCTTGGTTGCACATCGCGGGTGGTGATTGTTTTTTCGTAATCGCTACCGAACGTAGCCTTATTCAGCGCCAACAGCCCTTTATCAACCGATACCAGCAGCTCGCGGTTCGGTTCGAGATGGCGCAGGCGCAGCTCTTTCAGGTTTGGCGCCAGTTCCCAGGCACCATCCACTTTGCCACTTTTTTTATCCACCAGATGCACGGTGGAAGCAAAGTTCTGATCTGGATCCAGCGGCACCGAGAAGGTCAGCACTAACGTCGCCGCGCCGTCCAGCTGCACTTCGGAGGCATCCAGCAGGGTTAACGGTTTGCCTTCGCTGCGTGCGGCAAGCTCAGCAAGCTTTGCTTTATCCTGCGGGACAGCCGACGGTGTTTTTTGCTCTGGCGCAGGCGCAGCTTTCGATTCGGGTGCGCTGGCGGCCTTAGGCTTATCGTTATCATCGCAGCCTGCAAGCGTAAAGGTGGTGACGAGCGCAAGAGTTAGCGCCGCAAAACGTAGCGGTTTCATTCGTTATCCCTGGTTAAGTAACCTGTTGAAAGAGGCTCACACATTATTATGCGCAACCGTGACAATTACAAAACCGCCGATGAATTCTGGAAAGCGCCTCGCAAAGCGCAGTCAACGTTCTTCACCCTTGCTGTTAACCCGATCACAGCCCGTAATGTAACATGTTACGTTATGAGTCATTTGTTTTTAAAACAATAAGATAGCTGGATATTTCTTATTGCTGCCTGCTACCGTTAAGCGGTCTGTGCACCTTTGTGCGCGGTTCTAATAAGAGAGAACATTATGTCCAGAGCCGTGAATGCCCTACAAAATTTTGGTAAGTCCCTCTTTGGTCCGGTGCTCATTTTGCCCATCGTCGGTTTGTTTATTGCCTTCGGAAATATCTTTGGCAACGGCAACCTGGCCGAATATTTGCCCTTTCTTGGTCATCCGTTTATTCAAAACGTCGGCCAGTTAATTGCCAAATCCGCCGTTTCGGTGCTGGCTAACCTGGCGCTGGTGTTTGCCGTCGGTATCCCGGTCGGGCTGGCCTCGCGGGATAAAGGCTATGCCGCATTAATTGGTCTGGTGACGTTTATTGTTTTCATCAACGCCATGAATGTCACTCTGCAGATGCAGGGCGCGCTGGCTCCTGCCGCACAGATGAAAGCCGCCGGGCAAAGCATGGTGCTGGGTGTACAGGTGCTGGAGATGGGCGTTTTCGCCGGGATCCTCACCGGCGCACTGTCGGGTTATCTGTATGATAAATATTCCGGCGTACAGTTTTCCGGCGCGATGGCCATTTACTCTGGCCACTGTTTTGTCGCCATTATCATGCTGCCGGTGTCCATCGTGCTCGGTGTGGTGATGAGTGAGTTATGGCCCTTTGCTCAGCACGGTATCAGCGCGCTGGCACTGGCGATTAAAGGCGCCGGGCCATTTGGTGTGGCGGTGTACGGTTTTCTGGAGCGCATTCTGGTACCGACCGGGCTGCATCACCTGGTTTACACCCCGTTCCTCTATACCGAGTTAGGCGGTACAGCAGATGTCTGCGGCAGCACCTATCAGGGCGCACGCAATATCTACTTCGCAGAAATGGCCTGCCCGAGCGTCACACAATTGAGCAGTACGGCGGTGTGGGATGCGCGCGGCATCAGTAAAATGTTCGGCCTGCCCGCTGCCGCGCTGGCGATGTATGTCACCGCAAAACCCGAGCGCAAAGCCGCAGCGAAAGCGATTCTGATCCCCGCCGCGCTCACCTCGTTGCTGGTGGGCGTGACCGAACCGATTGAGTTCTCGTTTCTGTTTGTCGCGCCGCTGCTGTTTGTGGTTCACGCCGTGCTGACCGGCATTGGCATGATGTTGTTTTCCCTGTTCGGCGTTCATGCCATCGGTGCGAACGGCATTATCGATTTCATTCTCTACAACCTGCCGCTCGGCACCGAAAAATCCAACTGGCCGATGTACATCCTCGTCGGGCTCATCATGTTCGCCCTCTACTTCGTTATCTTCCGCTTCCTGATTTTGCGCTTCGATATGAAAACGCCAGGGCGTGAGGATGACAGCGAAGAGACACGCCTTTACAGCAAGCAGGATTACCAGGCCAAAGGCAATAACGACGCGGTTGGCGAAGCGATTATCGAAGGGCTGGGCGGGCGCGCCAATATTGAGGTGGTGGATAACTGCTACACCCGTCTGCGCGTAACGGTAAAAGACACAGCGGTGATTAATGAGCCGCAGTTGAAAGCGACAGGCGCAAAAGGCGTGATCAAACAAGGTAATAACGTTCAGGTGGTCTACGGGCTGCATGTCAAAAAAATGCGAGAAGCGGTTGAGATGTTTCTCTAAAGGAGTCCAGAAATGATTAAACCCCCGTTTATTTTATCGATCGCCGGTGGCGGCAGCACCTATACGCCGGGCATCGTCAAAAGCCTGATGGTGAGACTGGAAGATTTTCCGCTGGCGGAAATCCGCCTTTACGATATTGATGAAGGCCGGCAAAACACCATCGCGCCGGTGGTGGAAAAAGTGATCCGTGACCACAGCCAGAGCATTAAATTTACCGTCACCAGCGATGCGCAAACTGCGTTTCGCGGCGCGCACTTTGTTTTCGCGCAGATGCGCGTCGGGCAATACAAAATGCGTGAGCAGGATGAAAAGATCCCGTTGCGCCACGGCGTGGTGGGTCAGGAAACCTGCGGCCCAGGCGGGCTGGCTTACGGGCTGCGGACCATTTTGCCGATGGTAGAGCTCATCGATTTGGTGGAACGTTACGCCGATAAAAGCGCCTGGATCGTTAACTACTCCAATCCGGCAGCGATTGTCGCCGAAGGGGTGCGCCGCCTGCGTCCCAACGCGCGCGTGCTGAATATTTGTGATATGCCAGTGGCGGCAATGCGCAATATGGGCGCGATCCTCGGCGTTGATCGCCACAAACTCGAGGTGGATTACTTCGGCCTGAATCACTTTGGCTGGTTTACCAAAGTGCGGGTCGATGGTGAAGACAGGCTGCCGGAGCTGCGTGAGCACGTTGCCCGTTTTGGTCTGTTGACTGAAGATGCCGCACAAACCGATCCGCAACACTCCGATCCGTCGTGGGTGAAAACCTGGCGCAATATTAAGCCGATAATGGATCACTTCCCGGATTTTTTGCCGAACCCCTATTTGCAGTATTACCTGATGCCAGATGACATTGTTGCGCACCAGAACCCCGATTACACCCGCGCCAATGAAGTGATGGACGGGCGCGAGAAAAAGCTGTTTGCTGCGGCGGCGGAATATCAGCGCACCGGTATTCTGCCGGATGCGTTCCATGTTGGGGTACACGGCGCATTTATCGTCGATGTCGCATGTTCGCTGGCTTTTGACCTGCGCCAGCGCCATCTGGTGATTGTGGAAAATAAAGGGGCGATTGCTAACCTGCCTTACGATGCCATGGTGGAAGTCCCGGCCTATATCACCAGTGAAGGGCCGGAACCGGTGCGGATGGGCGCGGTGCCGCTGTTCCACCAGACGTTGCTAATGCAGCAACTGGCTTCGGAACAACTGCTGGTGGAAGCCACCATTGAAGGCAGTTACGAGAAAGCGCTACAGGCATTTACCCTGAACCGCACCGTGCCGACCATGCAGCATGCGAAAGCAATTCTGGATGAAATGATCGAGGCCAACCGTGACTACTGGCCCGCACTGCAAAAAGCATGGGAAAACGGCAAACCAGCATAAAAATAACGAGGTCACTCGCGGCGTTAGCGATGTCGGCTTGTCGGGTCATGAAAAAACGTTAACAATTCAGGTTACTGTTGATGACACGGAGACAACCATGTCCACCTCGTTTTTTGTCGCGGCCGACTGGCTGATAGAGCACAGCGATGATCCCGAAATCCAGCTGATTGATGCGCGGATGGCGCCAGTGGGTCAGGAGCATCGCGACATGAGAGCGGAATACCGCGCCGGGCACCTTCCCGGTGCGGTATTTTTTGATATCGAAGCCCTTTCCGACCACACCACGCCGCTGCCGCATATGCTGACGCGCCCGGAGGCGTTCGCCGTGGCAATGCGTGAACTGGGCATCAGTCAGGATAAACATCTGGTGGTGTATGACGAGGGCAATCTCTTCTCTGCCCCGCGCGCCTGGTGGATGCTGCGTAATCACGGTGTGGAAAATGTCTCGATTCTGGCCGGTGGGCTGGCAGGCTGGCAGCGCGATGCCCTGCCACTGCAAAAAGGCGACGTGCCGCTTCCCGAATCCGATTTTAATGCCAATTTCGACCCTCACGTGGTGAAAAAACTGACCGACGTGCTGCTGGCGAGCCACGAAGGCACGGCACAAATTGTCGATGCTCGCCCCGCGCCACGTTTTAATGGCGAAGTGGATGAACCGCGAGCGGGTCTGAAGCGCGGCCATATCCCCGGTGCGCTGAATGTGCCATGGGTCGATTTAGTCGTTGAAGGTGAACTGAAAACCACCGATGAGCTGGCGGCGATTTTCCGCCGTCAGGGTGTGGATCTGCACAAACCGATTATCGCCAGCTGCGGCTCCGGCGTGACGGCTTCGGTGGTTATTCTTGCACTGGAAACGCTTGGTGCAAGTAACGTGACGCTGTATGACGGCTCCTGGAGTGAATGGGGCGCACGCGCCGATCTACCCATCGAAACGGCGTAAATGGACAACCGACTGGCACCACTGCTGACGCGCGGGGAATCACTGACCCGCGCGGAATATCGCGTGCTTGCGCACCTGACGGAACATCCCTTGCTGGTGGGAAACATCACGGTGCGCGAGCTGGCGCAGGCGACATTTGTCTCCACCGCCACCATTATTCGCCTGTGTCAGAAGCTCGGTTTTAGCGGCTATAGCGAGTTTATCTGGCACTGCAAACAGCGGCTGGCAGACACGCCGCACATTACCGGGCCGCACAGTGAACCCGCCGAGCTACCCGCCGCTTTCGCGCAGTTTTTGGCTAATTATCAGCGTACGTTTCAGTGGGTGAGCGCCAAAAAACGGCAGCAATTTGCTGCCCTGCTGCTTGAGCAGGAGAGCTTTTTTCTTTACGGCGCCGGTTTTTCCTATCTGTTTGCTGAGTACCTGACCAAGAAATTACAAGTGCTGGGCAAGACGGCGTTTATCTCCGGGCCTGGCGACAGCCGGAATATCTTTCTAAGTAACGCGGCGCGTTACCAGGTGTTTATTGCCGTTTCCCGCAGCGGTGAAACTGAACAAGTGCTGGATAAAGCGCGTATTGCGCGCACGGTCGGTATGACGGTGGTGGCATTTACCCGCGCGTCAGTAAACCCGCTGGCGGAGATGGCGGATATCCATTTCGCGCTGTACGACGAAGCAGTGCATTTTGCCGCTGAAGCTGCCGGGATCACCTCGTTCGAGTCAAACCTGGTGCTGCTGATGGATCTGTTGCTGCTGGAAGCGACGCAATAATGCTTGCCGCCGCGCGGCAAGCATCAGCAAACGTGCGAATTACGATTGGTTCAGTTCACGCCGCGCCCAGGCGGCCTGAATGTATTCATGAAGCGCGACATACAGCTCCTCAATCGACATTTTTTCACGCTGTACGCCTTTCAACACCCCGCCGGGCAGGCTTATCACCACTTTGCGCTTCTTCGGCTCAAACGTAAAACTGCGGAACAAACACCCGACGGTGCAGGTAGGTGGCTGATAACCTTCCCGCCAGTAGAGATCGATAAACACCCACTCATTGACGCTACGAATATCAATATTTTCAATCTCCGCCAGCAACAGCGGCGCGCTGAGCTGATAGCTCTCGATACCTTGCGCAGTCAACGTGAACAAAGGCTGGCGCACACGCGTATGCATCGTCCAACTCGCCAGACCAAAGATCAGCCCTCCGGCCGCCAGGCCAAAGATTATCTTCTCCATCGAGGTGTTGGCGGTGGCGTTCCACTGGATACTCAGCGCGAAAACTAAACCGGCACCAGCAACACAAAGCACCGCCAGCACAAGGAACAACCAGAAATTTTTCTTCCGCAGCGAAACGATGACGCTTTCTGTGGAGTGTGCAGCCAGACTCTCTAATTCGGCCTGATACGCGTCATGATGCGCTTCCACATTGCTCGCCATGCCGGCGGTTAACGCGGCGGAAATAGCCGATGCATCGCGGAATAAACTGCGCATCCACTGGTAATCCGCCTCCTCTGCCGGGCGCGACGCCCTGGCCAACAGCGTTTCATCCAGCGGCACATTCAGTTGCTCAATACGCAAGCGCGTCGGCGGGTGGCTGTCCGTTGGGTGCGCCAGTTCCTGCTCAAGCGAGGCGGCAACATCAAAACGCCCACCCTCACGCAGCGAAGCAAACAGGCTGTGCACCAGGTCGTGCGTCTCAAGTTTGCGGTTAAAGAACAGCTCCATCGGCGCGTTAAACCGTTCATTGAGCGCAGAGAAACGCAGCAGTGAAGCCGCCAGCGCCTGCGGCGAGCTGGTACGCGCGCCTGCGGCGTCCGCCGCCAGTTCGCGTACGCGGCTCCAGCCATTGACCGTTTCGTGGAACTGACGGTAAAACCAGAGGCCGAGATGAATAGTCGGGTTGAGCGCCAGTCGCTCAAGCCAGCCGCTGCTCGCTACATCGCGATAAAAGTAGTCGAGACTGTTTTCCATACCGGCATACAGCCCGGCGAAATGCAGGGTGTAGACGGTATCATTACCGGAAAAGTGCCCCAGCTCATGGCCAATCACGGCAGCCACTTCGTCTTTATTCATAAACGCGGCGTAGCTGAGCGGGAAATAGAGCGTGTTGCCGGTTAAGCGCGCACCGTTTTCAATTTGCACCGGGCTTGCAGTGACGTAAAACCCCTCGAATAAACCGACAACAATATTATCCGGCACAATGGCCTGCCCGTGCTGAGCTAATTCTCTGACCCAGCGCCACAATTCCGGCGCGTCGGTTTCAGAAACGGCTGCACCGTGCACCTGCATATCTTGTGGCTCAAAAAGCGCAAAGCAGCGTTTTAGTAAGAACAGGCTTTTCAACACCATAAATACCAGCGAACCAATGATCAACAAGACGAATATCACCAGTTTGATATTAAAGGCGCTCGCCCGACCTAACGTGTAGATCCAGCACACTTCATATAACAGCACGCAGACCAGCGCGAAACCAATCGACGCCATGACACCGACCATAATAAATGGCAGTAACTTGCGACAAAGGGTAAACGCGGCAATTAACTTTTCCGCAGATATACGGGCTTTCCGTACGCTTAAAATACAGAGAATTACTGCGCTGCTACTGGCAATCAAGCCTAACAGGGAAAACAACATTCCGCCTTTGGCGAGGATCTGACGCGACATATCGGCAAATACGCTGTGACCAACAAAACCATATTGCGTCACCTGGTAAACATCCACTTCGTTAATACGGATATTCTGCCAGCAGGCGTAGAAGAAGAGAATTAACGGTACGCCGAAGCAGTACAGCAGGCTTTTTTTGTCCATAAAAAGTAACCGTAAAGAAACGTAAAAACGAACCGTATCACAGGTATAGGATTAATACATAATTTATGGAATTTACAGCAAAAACCGCACAACGTTATTAATGAAAGGCTAATAATTCAATTTCTTAAATAATAGCAGGCGGTACATGGCATACCGCCCGATAATTAAATAATGCGATTTTGCTTAAAGTCGCGCAGAAAACTTCCCCAGCGCCGTTCGTAGAAAGGGGTAATATGCGCCATCATAAAATGGCTAATTCCTTTTTCACCTTCAACGACCTGGCAAATATCCACCGGCTCGTCGCCAGGCAGCGTATCGGTCGCCACACTGCCCGCCGCGTGAATTATCTCTTCGATATCGCCTTCGGCCTCGATACCAATCAGCAGATTGGGCTGCTCATCGGCCTTCTCTTTGATTGAGCAGAGAAACGCGCGCTTCACGGTTTTGATGCTTTTAAACAGCGTGGTCAGCGAATCCACCATTTGCGCGGGCGGTTCAGCCACTTCGGAAAGCAGCAGCGCCGCGCCGCCCTCCAGCACTTCCTGTTGGCTTAGAGGACTGCCCTCTTCGCCCACCAGGTGGCTGATTTCTCGCGGCGTGAACTCTTTGCCGGTCGGCAGCTTCGCATTGAGGAACAGCGTCTCGCCGAGCGTCATTTCAAACAGTGTGCGCGCGGGCATCACCACAAACGCCTGCTCCTCTTCCACTGCCTGTTGCAGGGCTTCGAGCGAGGTAAAGAACGGGATCACCGAGGTGCCGTCATCTTTTTCCCAGTGCTGTAAATCGAGCGCGCTGTCTTCAACAATGGCTTCGCCTTCCGCCGCGGTGCCTGGCACCCAAACAGTGGATTCCAGCAGCGTGCGGAAAAATGCCGGACGATAAGCAGGCTCGGTTGCGGCCTGTTCCAGCAGGGTTTCTAATTCGTTTTTGCTTTCTGACATAGTGGTTCCAGAGAGTTTCCTCTCCCTTACGGGAGAGGAAAAAAGATTACTTCGCGGTTAACAGATTCGCCAGGGTACGCACGCCAAGGCCGGTCGCTCCCGCCGCCCACTGCTCAACCGCCGCTTTACGATAGGTTGCTGAGCAGTCGATGTGCAGCCAGCCCTGCTGGTAGTTTTCGACAAAGTGCGACAGGAAACCGGCCGCCGTGCTTGCCCCTGCCGGGAATGAACCGCCTGCGGTGTTGTTCAGTTCTGCGAAGTTGGACGGCAATTGATTGCGATGGAACTCGGCCAGCGGCAAACGCCAGAACGGTTCGTTTTCCGCGCTGGCACTGCTGAGCAGACGCCCGGCAAGCGCATCGTCAAAGCTGAACAGCGCGTGGTAATCATTGCCGAGCGCAGTTTTCGCCGCGCCGGTCAGCGTTGCCGCATCAATAATCAGCTCTGGTTTCTGCGCAGAAGCGTCGATCAGGCCATCGGCCAGTACCAGACGCCCTTCCGCATCGGTATTCATGATCTCAACGGTTTTGCCGTTACGATAACGGATGATATCGCCCAGTTTGAAGGCGTTGCCGCTAATCAGGTTATCCGCACAGCATAGGTACAGTTTGATGCGTTTATCCAGCCCGCGATTGATGGCAAACGCCAGCGCACCGGTCACCAGCGCCGCGCCGCCCATGTCGGATTTCATGGAATCCATTGAGGAAGTCGGCTTAATGCTGTAACCGCCGGAATCGAAGGTAATGCCTTTGCCCACCAGCGCGGCATAAACCGGCGCATCCGGATTACCGGTCGGGTTGAAATCCAGCGCCAGCAGTACCGGCGGGCGCTCAGAACCCCGACCAACCGTATGCAGACCGAGGTAGTTCTGCTCGCGCAGATCTTCACCTTTGGTGATGCGGTAAGAGACGTTATCGCCACCGACTTTGTGCAACAGATCGACCGCGCGCTGCGCCAGTTGCTCCGGCCCCAGCTCTTCCGCAGGAGCGTTGATGGTGTCACGCACCCAGTCGATCACCAGCAGGCGGCTATCCAGCTCTTTTTGCTCGGCGTCGTTCAGCTGCGCCCATTCCACTTTGCGCGTGCCTTTTGGCCCTTTATAACCGGCCCAGAACGCCCAGCTGCGATCCGCATCCCAGCCTTCGCCGCTCAGGGCAACATGTTTGATGCCCATGCCATCGATTTTACGTGCGGCGCGTTGGATCAGGCCTACGTCATCTTTCCCGGTCAGATGCAGTGCGATGCCGTCGTTATTGATGCTGTAAGTGGCTTTTTCACCCCAGCGCGCGTCGGCGCTTTGCGTTGTCAGCGTAATTTTCATAGCTTCTGTCATTATTTTTATCCTTATGGCTGTTCATGAAAACGGGCCGCCCGAAGGCAGCCCGTTTGATGATTACGATGCTTCGTCTAACCAGACTAGCAGAATCGCTTCGAGAATTTTTTCATTCGATGCATTCGGATCATCGTCAAACTCTTCCAGCTCGCAAATCCACTGGTGCATATCGGTGAAACGCACGGTTTTCGGATCCACGTCCGGGCGGCTGTCGTACAGCGCCTCGCCGATTTCGCGGCTATCGGTCCATTTCAGCCCCATATTAGTGCTCCCGCGCGTGGTTGATGGTGTAGCGAGGAATTTCAACCACCAGATCTTCATCGGTCACACGCGCCTGGCAGCCTAAGCGGCTTTCTGGCTCCAGGCCCCACGCTTTATCCAGCATGTCGTCTTCCTCTTCACTGCTTTCCGGCAGCGAGTCAAAACCTTCACGTACCACACAGTGGCAAGTGGTGCAGGCGCAGGATTTTTCGCAGGCATGCTCAATCTCAATCCCACCGCGCAGGGCGACATCAAGAATGGTTTCACCGCTCTTAGCTTCCAGAACTGCGCCATCCGGACAGAGATCCTGATGAGGCAGAAAAACAATTTTAGGCATATTAAACCTCGTCGACGGAATGGCCTTTCAGCGCGGTACGTACGGATTGGTCCATACGGCGTGCGGCGAATTCCTGGGTTTGTTTATCTACATTTTTAATGGCTTGTTCTATTGCGTCGGTGTCATCGCCGTCGGCAACCGCGCGTAACTGCGCGACTGCGTCGTCGATCTCCGCACGCTCTGCGGCGCTTAACAGCGCGGCGTCAGCGGCAAGCGCGCTGGCAAGGCTTTCCAGCACGCGCGCGGCTTCCACTTTCTGCTCCGCCAGCATGCGCGCTTTCACGTCTTGCTCGGCGAAACTCATGGAGTCTTTAATCATGTCGGCGATTTCGCCATCGGTCAGGCCGTAAGACGGTTTCACCTGAATGGAGGCTTCTACCCCGGTGGATTTCTCCATCGCGGCCACGCTAAGAAGACCGTCAGCATCCACCTGGAACGTGACGCGAATATGCGCCCCACCCGCTGGCATCGCCGGAATACCACGCAGCGCAAAACGCGCCAGTGAACGGCAGTCTGCCACCAGTTCACGCTCGCCCTGCATCACATGGATAGACATCGCTGTCTGGCCATCTTTGAAAGTGGTGAACTCCTGCGCGCGCGCCACCGGAATGGTGGTGTTACGCGGGATCACTTTTTCTACCAGACCGCCCATGGTTTCCAGCCCCAGCGAGAGCGGAATGACGTCCAGCAGCAGCATTTCGCTGTCCGGCTTATTGCCAACCAGAATATCTGCCTGAATGGCTGCGCCAATCGCCACCACTTTATCCGGATCAATCGACGTCAGCGGCGTACGGCCAAAGAACTCGCCTACCCGTTCGCGCACCAGCGGCACGCGCGTTGAGCCGCCGACCATCACCACTTCCAGCACATCTTGCGCTTCCACGCCCGCATCTTTCAGCGCGCGACGGCAAGAGAGCAGTGTGCGTTTGACCAGCGTTGAAATCAATTCGTCAAACTGGCTGCGTGTGATAGTCCCCTGCCAGCCTGCCACATTCACGGTAACGCTGTCGGCATCGCTGAGGGCGATTTTTGCGGCAATCGCCGCATCCAGCAATTCGCGCTGTTGACGTACATCGCTGCGATCGATAATGCCCGCCTGTTCACAAATGTAATCCGCCAGCAGATGGTCGAAATCGTCGCCGCCGAGCGCGGAATCACCGCCGGTCGCCAGCACTTCGAAAACACCGCGGCTGAGGCGCAAAATCGAGATATCAAAGGTGCCGCCGCCGAGATCGTAAACCGCAATCACGCCCTCTTTACCGGAGTCCAGGCCGTAGGCGATTGCCGCAGCGGTCGGTTCGTTTAGCAGGCGTAATACATGCAGACCCGCCAGACGCGCCGCATCTTTAGTGCCCTGGCGCTGTGCGTCATCAAAATAGGCAGGAACCGTGATCACCACGCCGTCCAGATCGCCGGAAAGCGTCTCTTGCGCACGCGCGGCAAGGGCTTTGAGGATATCCGCAGAGACGCGAATCGGGTTAACCAGACCGCCACGTGTAACAATCATTGGCAGACCATTTTCGCTGGGCTGGAACTGCCACGGAAGATGCGGGTAACGCGCCTGAATATCAGCCAGGCTGCGCCCCATCAGGCGTTTGACAGAACTGATGGTGTTCACAGAGTCCAGCGCAGCATTGGTGCGGGCATCATAGCCGACAACATGGCTGTCGGCCTGGTAGTTAACCACCGAAGGGAGCAGGTGACGTCCGGCGCTGTCGGCCAGCGTTTCCGCCTGCCCGCTGCGCACGGTGGCAACCAATGAATTGGTGGTGCCGAGGTCGATACCCGCCGCCAGACGACGCTGGTGCGGCGCGGCGCTCAGACCGGGCTCACTGATTTGTAATAAGGCCATGATGTGCTTCCAAAAAAATTAAAAACCGAGCAGTTTTTCTTCGAGTTGTTCTGTTGCGCTGCGCAGTTTATCGAGAAAACGCAGTTTACGCACGGTATCCGCCGCCGCGTCCCACGTCTGGCTGGCTAATTGCTCCACCATTTGCCGATGGCGCGTGTCATACATTGCTTTCACACGCTGTTGAAATGCGTCCAGACGGGTCGCGTCTTGCGCTTTTTCAATCTCGTCCAGTTCTTCACGCAGCTCAAGTTGCTCCATTAAGAAGGCGGTATCGCGCACTGTGTGCTGCTCGGAGGCTAAATCAAAACCGTGCAGCGACAGCAGATATTCTGCGCGCGTCAACGGGTTGCGCAGCGTTTGCCATGCCTGGTTAATGGTAGCGGATTGCTGGACGGCAGCCAGTTGTTCCGCCTGAGGGCGGCTCGCGAAGCGGTCGGGATGGAACTGACGTTGCAGATCCTGGAAACGTGTCGCCAGCGCCTGGACATCAAGCTGATAGTCGGCCGGCAACCCAAAGAGGGTGAAGTAATCCATAACAATTCCGGGTGTGCAATCGAAACAGACCCCACGCACAGGACGCTGCGGTGGGGTCATCGGATGATGGCGATTAAACGTTGAAGCTTTCGCCGCAACCGCACTCGTCTTTGACGTTCGGGTTGGTGAATTTAAACCCTTCGTTCAGGCCTTCTTTTACGAAGTCCAGTTGAGTGCCGTCAAGGAATTGCAGGCTTTTGCCGTCAACCACTACCTTCACGCCTTTGTCTTCAAACACCGTGTCTTCTTCGTTCGGCGCGTCGACAAATTCAAGGACATAAGCCATACCAGAACAGCCGGAGGTTCTTACCCCCAGACGCAGACCAAACCCTTTACCACGGTTGGCCAGGAAGGTATTGACTCGCGCGGCAGCACTGTCGCTCAGGCTAATGGACATGACAACAACCTCCCGCCTTATTTCGCTTCTTGTTTACTTTTGTAATCCGCAATCGCGGCTTTGATCGCATCTTCCGCCAGGATTGAACAGTGGATTTTCACCGGCGGCAGTTCCAGCTCTTCGGCGATATCGGTGTTCTTGATTGCCTGCGCTTCATCCAGAGACTTGCCTTTCACCCACTCGGTAACCAGTGAGCTGGAAGCGATTGCAGAGCCGCAACCGTAAGTTTTGAAACGCGCGTCTTCGATAATGCCTTTATCGTTAACTTTGATCTGCAGTTTCATCACGTCGCCGCACGCCGGTGCACCAACCATGCCGCTACCTACGGTGTCGTCGTTGTCGAACGAGCCAACGTTGCGCGGGTTTTCGTAGTGATCGATTACTTTTTCGCTATAAGCCATTTTTTCTTCTCCTGCTTGCGCAACAATTAATGATGAGCCCATTCGATGGTGGTCAAATCCACGCCCTGTTTGAACATTTCCCACAGCGGAGAGAGTTCACGCAGACGGCCGATAGATTTACGTACCAGCGCGATGGTGTAGTCAATTTCTTCTTCGGTGGTGAAACGACCTAAAGAGAAACGGATGGAGCTGTGTGCCAGCTCATCATTCATGCCCAGTGCGCGCAGCACGTAGGACGGTTCCAGGCTTGCAGAGGTACAAGCAGAGCCGGAGGATACAGCCAGATCTTTCAGCGCCATGATCAGCGACTCGCCTTCAACGTAGTTGAAGCTGACGTTGAGAATGTTCGGTGCGCCGTGTTCGAGATCGCCGTTCAGATAAACTTCTTCGATATCGTTGATGCCGTTCCACAGACGGCTACGCAGGCCGCGCAGACGTTCCATTTCGCTGGCCATCTCTTCTTTCGCGATGCGGTACGCTTCACCCATGCCGACGATCTGGTGAACAGGCAGAGTACCGGAACGCATGCCGCGTTCGTGACCACCGCCGTGCATCTGCGCTTCGATACGCACACGCGGTTTACGCTGCACATACAGCGCGCCGATGCCTTTAGGCCCATAAATTTTATGACCGGAGAAGGACATCAGATCCACTTTCAACTGGCTCAGGTCGATAGGCAGTTTGCCCACGCTCTGGGTAGCGTCAACGTGATAGATAATGCCGCGCGCACGGCACATTTCGCCGATTGCCGCGATATCCTGCACCACGCCGATTTCGTTATTCACGTGCATGATGGAAACGAGGATGGTGTCTTCACGCATCGCCGCTTCCAGCTCTTTCAGGTCGATAATGCCGTTGCTCTGCGGGGCGAGATAGGTCACTTCGAAACCTTCGCGCTCCAGTTGACGGCAGGTGTCCAGCACGGCTTTGTGTTCGGTCTTGCTGGTGATGATGTGCTTGCCTTTTTTCTGATAAAAGTTGGCTGCACCTTTGATCGCCAGGTTATCGGATTCGGTTGCACCGGAAGTGAAGACGATTTCACGCGGGTCCGCGCCGACCAGTTCTGCAATCTGGTTACGGGCGATATCAACCGCTTCTTCAGCTTGCCAGCCAAAACGGTGAGAACGGGAAGCAGGGTTACCAAAGGTCCCGTCCAGGGTCAGAAACTGCATCATTTTCTCGGCAACACGCGGATCCACCGGCGTGGTTGCGGAGTAATCGAGATAAATCGGTAATTTCATTGCTCTTTAAACTCCGTACATCGCTCTAATGCAAGGAATCAGGCAACCGGCTGGATGTACGACCGCGTTAACAGGGCACTGTTGTGTGCCCTGGCCCGATTCTGAATTCTGTTTTTTTATTATGCGCGCAGTTTGACGTCGATAGCGTCCTGGCCACGGGTGTTGCGATGGGATTCGTTATTATGCTGACGGTCAGACACATCAAGGATTTCCTGGTTGTTAACCAGTTCACCCAGCGTGATGTTGTTTAAGAAACCGGTCAGACGATCGCTCAGATCGCGCCACAGCGCATGGGTCAGGCACTTATCGCCCCCCTGGCAGCCGCTTTTACCCTGGCAGCGGGTTGCGTCTACGGATTCGTCAACCGCGCTAATCACTTCGCCAACGGCAATGGTATTTGCGTCTTTACCCAGCAGGTAACCGCCGCCCGGGCCACGTACGCTGGCGACTAAGCCATTTTTACGCAAGCGGGAGAACAGCTGCTCCAGGTAGGAGAGGGAAATTCCCTGACGCTCGGAAATATCAGCCAACGGAACCGGGCCCGCTTCGGAGTTGAGTGCAACGTCCAGCATTGCGGTCACGGCATAACGCCCTTTAGATGTCAGTCTCATGTCTTACAAGCCTCAAACTCGCCCCTGCCCGGGGTGTATTATTAATATGTTAATGTTGCATAGCAGACGCAAGTCTGACATTCCCGACTAAATTGGTCAACTATTTAGTTGACTGTTTTAGTCAGGTATTTGTCGTTTAGTGCTTTCATAGAGTTAGACCGAAAAAGGGCATTTTCCCGGCCTCGCGCGTTACTCTTTATGCTTCTGTTCGATGGACGCCAGAATGCCGCGCAGGATATTAAGCTCCTGACTTTCAGGGCGCGCGCGGGTGAACAGACGACGCAATTTATTCATCACCTGGCCGGGGTGGTTTTCACGAATAAAACCAGTTGCCAGCAGGGTTTGCTCCAGATGCCCGTAAAAACGCTCCAGATCATCGACCAGCGGATACGGCGTCTCTTCATGCTCAACAGCCGGGGCACTGCTCTCTTGTGCGGCCAGCCACGCCATGCGCACTTCATAAGCAATAACCTGAACCGCCATCGCCAGGTTCAGCGAGCTGTATTCCGGGTTGGCGGCAATCGCCACGTGATAATGGCACTTTTGCAGTTCATCGTTGGTCAGGCCAACGCGTTCGCGGCCAAACACCAGTGCGACCGGCGCGTGTTCCGCTTCGGCAACGCTTTTCAGCCCGCATTCACGCGGATCGAGCATCGGCCACGGCAGCGTGCGGGAACGCGCGCTGGTGCCAACAACCAGACTGCAGCCGGCGAGCGCTTCATCCAGCGTGTCGACGATTTGCGCATTGCCAATCACATCGCTGGCACCTGCGGCCAGCGCGATAGCTTGTGAATCCGGTTTTACCAGCGGGTTTACCAGCCAGAGATTCGTCAAACCCATTGTTTTCATTGCACGAGCAACAGAGCCCATGTTGCCGGTGTGGGAGGTTTCCACCAGTACGATTCGAATATTTTGCAGCATAGATTTTCAACGGCTAAAGAATATTCGCGCATATTATCATAAAGCAAAGACATAATCCGAATTCGCTGCTATGATATGCGCCGTTTTCCGTTCTTTAACATCCAGTGAGAGAGACCGATGCATCCGATGCTGAACATCGCCGTGCGTGCTGCGCGCAAGGCGGGTAATTTAATTGCCAAAAACTACGAAACTCCGGACACCGTAGAAACCAGCCAGAAAGGCAGCAATGATTTCGTGACCAACGTTGATAAAGCAGCCGAAGCGCTGATTATCGAAACGATCCGCAAATCTTACCCGCAACACACCATCATCACCGAAGAGAGTGGTGAGCACGAAGGCGCTGACCAGGATGTGCAATGGGTTATCGATCCCCTGGATGGCACCACTAACTTCATCAAACGCTTGCCGCACTTCGCGGTATCCATCGCCGTACGAATCAAAGGCCGCACAGAAGTCGCTGTGGTTTACGATCCTATGCGTAACGAACTGTTCACCGCCACTCGCGGCCAGGGCGCACAGCTGAACGGCTACCGTCTGCGCGGCAGCGCAGCTCGCGATCTGGATGGCACCATTCTGGCGACCGGTTTCCCGTTCAAAGCCAAACAGCACGCCACCACCTACATCAACATCGTGGGCAAACTGTTCACCGAATGTGCGGACTTCCGTCGCACGGGTTCCGCAGCGCTGGATCTGGCCTATGTTGCTGCTGGCCGCGTGGATGGTTTCTTCGAAATCGCGCTGAAACCGTGGGATTTCGCCGCCGGTGAGCTGCTGGTGCGTGAAGCTGGCGGTCTGGTATGCGATTTCACCGGCGGTCACAACTATATGATGACCGGCAACATCGTGGCGGGTAACCCGCGCGTAGTTAAAGCGATGCTGGCGAATATGCGTGAAGAGCTGAGCGACGCGCTGAAACGCTAAGTCTGGCTGTGCCCGGTGGAGGTTTGCCACCACCGGGTGCTATCAAAACGGTCGTAATCCGCCGCCCGGCGGTAACGCACTGACCCACATTATTACCGACGCGCTAATTAACAACACGCCACCGGTCAGAGCCAGCGTGGTCCAGCCAACCTGTCGCCACAATACCGGCGCACGCTCCCCGCTTAATTTCACTGCCAGTTGGCGAAAGCCATGAACCAGCAGCGCC
This sequence comes from Kosakonia sacchari SP1, assembly GCF_000300455.3. NCBI lineage: Bacteria > Pseudomonadati > Pseudomonadota > Gammaproteobacteria > Enterobacterales > Enterobacteriaceae > Kosakonia > Kosakonia sacchari. The sequence continues at coordinate 1,283,444 of NZ_CP007215.2, read as the reverse complement.
AGCGAACTGATGGTCAGCGACGTTCCGACCGCCATTGCCAGCGCGGACGCCACACCCCAGCTAAACACGCCAATCACTTTACTGAACAGCAGCACCATGATCGCACCGGAACAGGGGCGCATCCCCATCGACAAAATAATCATCAGCCGTGCACGCCAGTCATCTCCGCTCTGTAATTGTGAGGCCGAAGGTAAATGTTGATGACCGCAACCGCACCCTTCGTGATGAACATGATGTGGCGTAAAAGCGCGGAATTTCGGTGCTAGTACAAGCGCGCGCAGCTTTTTCAACGCTCGCCAGCACAAAAGCACTCCCAGCACCCCCACCAGTAAATAACTGCCCTTCTCCAGCCAGTAACCGCTTAAATGCAGCTGCCGCGCGGGCAGAACCAGAATACTCAGCACAATCACCACCAGCGCAATGGCCACCAGCCCCTGCAATAACGAAGAGGCCAGCGTTAAGCCAATCGCCGGTTTCAGTTTTGACGGATGCGTAGCAAGCCAGGTGGCGATCACCACTTTGCCGTGCCCCGGCCCAAGCGCATGCAGCACACCATAGACAAAACTGAACAGCAACAGCGCCCCACCGGCCTGACGCGGATTTTCTGCCACCGCTTTCAGTAGGCTGCTCATTTTCATATTCACATCGCGCTGCCAGATAACGCTTTTCACCATCACCTGCGGCCAGATCTGCCACAGCCACAACACGGCTGCCAGCGCGCATACCATAAAAAGCACCAGCGGCCACCAGTGCAATAAGCGTCGTTTTCGCGCCGCAGCGCTCATCATCACGGACATGTCAGCGTCACCGTCTGGGCAAATTGTTTACCGAGCTCCATATCTTCCGCCGGTGCATCGGCTTTATCCAGCGACTGGGCATAATTCAGCACCTCTTCGCCCGGTTTGGGCGTTTGTACCGCCAGTTTGCAGCCCTGAGGCGCAGTAGCAGGTAATGCCGCGTCGCTCGCTTTTGCGTAACTCATATCGACAAAATAGGTGGGATCGAAAGTGGAAAAAGTATACTGCTGGCCGTTCAGCGGCTGCGGTTCGGCGAGCGGCAAAATAAACGTCAGCACCGCCTGGTGCGCAACCTGTTCCATACCATACTCCGTGGGTCGGTTAAGAAACTTCACTTTCTGCCCGTGGTGCCAGACTTCGGTGAAATAGTGTTGACCCAGCACGTTTGCCATCACTTCCGCCGCCAGTTTTTTCCAGATCTCATCGCCGGGTTTTGCATTGCCTGCGTCATACAGCAGGTCTGCTGAGGTGATCTCATCCATCGTCCAGCGCATTTTCAGCCCGGTGAACTGCCCGTTGTCGATCAACACTTGCGTTTTCATGCGGATAAAACTGTGCGGATGCGCCACAACTGAAAATGATAAAAGCGCGAGAAACAGGCCACTGACGCATTGTTTAACTGCTTGCATGTCTTCCCCACGAGAAAAATTCTGTGATGCTCCCCGGCAATCCTGAATGAAAGAGCTGCCGCTGCGCTATCGCTGAGCATACCTTTAACTACGCTTATCAAAAACCCCAACTGGAATCTGACAGATGACAATTGTAATGACACCGCCATCTGCACTCTCCAGTCCGCAGCGCCGCTGCCAGGTGCTTTTGATGCTCGCCTTGCCGGGGCAGCACGTCACCATGGAACATATCAGCGCTATGAATGGAGTGGACGACGCCGTGGCTCGCCGGGATATCGCTGAAACGGAAAGTGAAATTCAGCGCTACCACCGGCTCTCTATCGTTTCCCACCCTAACGGCGGCTTTCGGATTGAGGGCGCTCCGCTCGATCAACGTTTATGCCTGTTGCACTGGCTTCGCCGTGCGCTGCGGCTGTGCCCGCAATTTATCACGCAACAGTTTACTCCGGCGTTAAAAACCGCGCTTAAACAGCAAGGTATTGCCCGAACGTTATACGACGACACAAACCTGTTGGCGTTGATTAATCTCTGCTCGCGCCGCCTGCAGCGCGTCTTTGAATGCCGGGATATGCAGTTTCTGCGTCTCTATTTGCAATATTGTTTACTGCAACATCACCAGGGACATACACCGGAATTTAACCCGGTTCAGCAAGAGTGGGCGCGAATGCGCGCCGAGTATCAGGTAGCACAGGAGATTGTGCGCCACTGGCAGCGCCGCGTTGTTGACTCTCCGCAGCAGAATGAGCACCTGTTTTTGTCGCTGCTGTTTATGCTGGTGCGCACGCCCGATCCGCTGCGTGACCAGCAACACCAGGATCGCCGTCTGCAAAAAGCTATCCACCGGATGATCGCCCGCTTTCACGCTCTGGCGGGGCTGCGCTTCAGCGACGAGCAGGGTTTAAGCGCCCAGCTCTATATTCACATTGCCCAGGCGCTGGATCGCAGCTTGTTCGGCATTGGCATTGATAACAGCCTGCCCGAAGAGATTAATCAGCTTTACCCGCGTCTGATGCGAACCACCCGCGATGCATTGCAGGAGCTGGAAGACGAGTACGATTTGCGCTTCAGCGATGAAGAGACCGGGCTGGTGGCGGTGATTTTCGGCGCCTGGCTGATGCAGGACAGCGATCTGCATGAGAAACAGGTTGTGTTGATTACTGGCGAAGACAGTACGCGCGAACAGCAGATTGAGCAGCAACTACGTGAATTAACGCTGCTGCCGCTTAGTATTAAATATTTGCCGCTGGCGGAATTTCGTAAGACCGGCGCACCGAAAGACGTGACATTGATTATCACGCCTTACACTACGCCGCTGCCGTTGTTTTCACCGCCGTTGATTCACACCGACGGGCCGCTGAGCGGGCAACAACAGCGTCACATTCGCGACATGCTGGAAAGCTAGCGGGCCTGCACGGCGACGTTCGGACGCAGGAACAGTGCCGGAATGGCCAGCACGGCCATGACAAAAAACAACCCCTGATGCAGATGTTCAAACAGGAAACCGGCGATCATGGTCATCAGCGCAATGCTGCCGCCCATCGCGACCGCTGAATACACCGCTTGCAGGCGAATCACCTCACTGCCCTGCCGCGCCGAGATATAGCGCATCGCGGCCAGATGGCAAACGGTGAACGTGCCGCAGTGCAGGATCTGGGCAATAATCAGCCACGGAAGCTCGGTCGTCCAGCCCATCAGGCTCCAGCGCACCAGCCCGCAAACGGCGGAAAGTAGCAGCAGATCGCGCGCGCTGAAGCGACGGAACAGCCGGTTACTGAGCGCGAAAATCACCACTTCTGCCACCACGCCTAACGACCACAAATACCCCACGGTTGAAGCAGAATACCCCGCCGACTGCCAGTAAATGGCGCTGAAGCCGTAATAGGCAGCATGTGCGCCCTGCAGCAGCGACACGCAGGCGAGAAAACGCCAGTTCTGCACAATCAGTGCCCGCCAGGCCTGCCAGCCTGCGCCGTCCTGCTGGCGATTTTCACCCTGCGGCAAAATGGAAGGACGCAGCAGCATCCCCAACAACATGGATGCCGCGCCCAGCGTCAGCAGAGCCAGAATCGCCTGGTAATCAAACAGGCTCACCAGTTTGCCGGTGAGCGCCGAACCAATCACAAAAGCAATCGATCCCCACAGACGCACGCGGCCATAATCCATCGGGAACTGTTTTTGCCAGGTGCCCGCCAGCGCATCGGTGAGCGGCACCAGCGGCGAAAAGAAGAGGTTAAAACCGATGATAATGACCGCCAGCCACGCCACATGCGTTCCGGCATAAAACGCCAGCGCAAACAGCAACGTTGCCAGCGCCAGCGCGCGCAGAGCCGTAATCAAGCTGGAAGGATCGCTCACGCGCGGAGCGATGAAAAGGCTGCCAAGGAAGCGGGCGACAAGACCTGCGCCGAGCAACATCCCGATGATTTCGGGGGTCAGCCCTACGCCTTTGAGCCAGACGCTCCAGAAAGGTAAGAAGATGCCGTAGCTAAAAAAGTAGGTGAAATAAGCGAGCGCCAGCCAGCGCGTGGACTGCAAGACCATGATTTCCTCCTGAATGGAGGCGATAGTCTGGCGATAAATAACAGGGCTGGCAAGTAACAATCAGGCAACACATGCGCTTGCCCAACGTTTGCAGGCGAATATCTGCATCCAGGTTGCTCGTCGTTGCTTAGCGAATATAAGAATCCAGCACGCTCAGCACCACATCCAGATCCGCTTCACGCTTAATTTCGTCGTTCTCATGCACGATATGATCGGTCAGATGGCCTTTGATAACTTCGCGCATTAACCCGTTTACTGCGCCACGGATCGCCGCGATTTGCTGCAAAACCTGAGCGCATTCATGCGGCTCATCGAGCATTTTTTTCAGCGCGGCAACCTGGCCTTCTATTTTGCTCGCCCGCGCTTTTAGCTTTTTCTTGTCCCGGATGGTGTGCGACATACAGACCTCAAATCGACGGTGCTTAAACGGACCTTAGCATACCATGCATCAACTGGGGGGGAGTTTATTTCTACTGGGGGTAGTATTTTTTACTGGGGGGAGTAGATTTGAGCGCACAAATTTTTACCGAGAATTATTCTCATGAATGACTTCACCACGCTTTTTCAGCAAGGGAACGCCTGGTTTTTTATCCCGAGCGCCATCCTGCTCGGTGCGCTGCACGGCCTCGAACCGGGGCATTCAAAAACAATGATGGCCGCATTTATCATCGCCATCAAAGGCACGGTTAAACAGGCCGTGATGCTGGGTCTCGCCGCCACGCTGTCGCACACGGTGGTGGTGTGGCTGATTGCGCTCGGAGGCATGTATCTCAGTAACCAGTTCACTGCGCAAGCCGTTGAACCCTGGCTGCAAATGGTGTCTGCGGTGATCATTTTTGGTACGGCGGTGTGGATGTTCCTGCGCACCTGGCAAGGTGAACGTTCGTGGCTCGCCGGGCATCACCACCACCACGCTCATGACCACAGCCATGCGCATCGCGCGCCCAGCCTGGTGCTTCAACCCGTCACACACGCCCGGGTTACCGCACAGCCAACAATTCTATCGCTGCGTAAAGTGACCAAAGAGGAGGAGTATCAGGATGCGCACGAGCGGGCGCACGCGCGGGATATTGAGCGGCGTTTTACTGGCAGCGAGGTAACTAACGGACAGATCCTGCTATTCGGTTTAACCGGCGGGCTTATCCCTTGCCCGGCGGCGATCACCATTTTGCTGATCTGTATTCAGTTAAAAGCCATCACGTTGGGCGCAACATTAGTGGTCTCTTTCAGTATCGGGCTTGCACTTACACTGGTGGCGGTTGGCGTTGGCGCGGCAATCAGCGTACAGCAAGCGGCAAAACGCTGGTCCGGCTTTAACACGCTGGCGCGTAAGGCACCCTATTTTTCCAGCGCGCTTATCGCACTCGTCGGGATTTATATGGGTATTCACGGTTACAGGGCACTGCAATAAGGCGTAAAAAAACCCGCACAAGGCGGGTTTTTTTGTCGGGCTACGCTTACGCGTAAACAGGGAAGCGGGCGCAGATATCCAGAACTTTACCTTTGACGCGCTCGATAACCGCTTCGTCATTGATGTTGTCCAGCACGTCACACATCCAGCCAGCCAGCTCCTTCACTTCTGCTTCTTTAAAACCACGACGGGTCACAGCCGGGCTACCGATACGGATACCGGAAGTGACAAACGGGCTCTTCGGATCGTTCGGCACGCTGTTTTTGTTCACCGTGATGTTTGCACGACCCAGCGCAGCATCCGCTTCTTTACCGGTCAGGTTTTTGTCTACCAGATCCAGCAGGAACAGGTGGTTTTCAGTACCGCCAGACACCACTTTGTAGCCACGGTTCAGGAACACTTCCACCATCGCTTTGGCGTTTTTGGCAACCTGCTGCTGGTAAATTTTAAACTCTGGCTCCATCGCTTCTTTCAGTGCCACCGCTTTTGCCGCGATAACGTGCATCAACGGGCCGCCCTGCGCGCTTGGGAAAACGGCGGAGTTCAGTTTTTTGTACAGCTCTTCGTCACCGCCTTTCGCCAGGATCAGACCGCCGCGCGGGCCCGCCAGGGTTTTGTGGGTGGTGGTGGTCACAACGTGCGCATGCGGAACCGGGTTCGGGTAAACGCCAGCGGCAATCAGACCCGCAACGTGTGCCATGTCAACGAACAGGTAAGCCCCGATGCTGTCGGCGATTTCGCGCATTTTTGCCCAGTCAACGATGCCGGAATAAGCAGAGAAACCACCGATAATCATCTTCGGTTTGTGCTCTTTCGCCTGCTTCGCCATGTCTTCGTAGTCAATTTTACCGGACTCATCAATACCGTAAGGGATGATGTTGTACAGTTTGCCAGAGAAGTTAACCGGGGAGCCGTGAGTCAGGTGACCGCCCTGCGCCAGGTTCATACCCAGAACGGTATCGCCCGGTTGCAGCAGCGCAGTGTAGACCGCGAAGTTCGCCTGTGAACCCGAGTGCGGCTGCACGTTGGCGTAATCCGCGCCAAACAGTTCTTTCGCGCGATCAATCGCCAGTTGCTCAACGATATCCACATATTCGCAACCGCCGTAGTAGCGTTTGCCCGGATAACCTTCGGCGTATTTGTTCGTCAGCTGAGAACCCTGAGCCTGCATGACACGCGGGCTGGTGTAGTTTTCGGAGGCGATCAGTTCAATGTGTTCTTCCTGACGTACTTTTTCCTGCTCCATAGCCTGCCACAGTTCGGCATCATAATCGGCAATGTTCATTTCACGCTTTAACATCCGCATCTCCTGACTCAGCTAACAAAACAACTCTAAACGAAGGCCCAATTTGGGGGACGGCCCACAGTATAACTGATTAATATTCTGATAACAGGTCTTGACAAAGGTTTTTACGCAAACGATTGGCTCCGCGTCAGACAAGGGTTTGAGCGATAAGACACTTCCCTGTTAAAGCGGATTTCTTTTCAGGTTTGTGATGCAACTTATTCACGATGTAAATCCCTTTATATTGTCCGCTCTTTACAAGCCTGGCCGTCGCGCTATAAGATGCATTTAAAATACAACTTTAAATAATCTGCAAAAAAGGAAGCAATCATGCTCGACGCCAAAACCATCGCTACGGTCAAAGCCACCCTTCCCCTGCTGGCGGAAACCGGACCAAAACTCACTGCCCATTTTTACGACCGAATGTTCACTCACAACCCGGAACTGAAAGAAATTTTCAATATGAGTAACCAGCGCAACGGCGATCAGCGTGAAGCGCTGTTCAACGCCATTGCCGCTTACGCCAGCAATATTGATAATCTTGCCGCGCTGCTGCCGGCGGTTGAGAAAATCGCCCAGAAGCACACCAGCTTTCAGATCCAGCCGGAACAGTACAACATTGTGGGCGCGCACCTGCTGGCGACGCTGGATGAGATGTTCAGTCCGGGGCAAGAAGTGTTGGACGCCTGGGGAAAAGCCTACGGCGTACTGGCGGGTGTCTTTATCAACCGTGAAGCGCAGATCTACAGCGAACACGCGGAAAAAACTGGCGGCTGGCAAGGCACGCGCGCATTCCGCCTGGTAGAGAAAAAACCGCAGAGCGCGCTTATTACCAGCTTTGAATTTGAACCGGTCGACGGTCAGCCGGTCGCCGCTTATCAGCCGGGGCAATATCTGGGTGTCTGGCTGAAGCCTGAGGGTTTCGCCAATCAGGAGATCCGCCAGTATTCACTGACCCGCAAGCCTGACGGCAAAAGCTACCGTATCGCGGTAAAACGCGAAGCGGGTGGACAGGTTTCTACCTGGCTGCATAACAGTGCAAAAGTGGGCGATATTGTGCATCTTGCCGCGCCTGCCGGGGACTTCTTTATTGATGTGCAGAGCAGCACGCCGGTCACGCTGATCTCTGCGGGTGTCGGTCAGACACCGATGCTGGCGATGCTCGACAGCCTTTCCAAATCACAACATGCTGCGCAGGTAAACTGGTTCCACGCCGCGATGAATGGCGAGGTGCATGCTTTTGCCGATGAAGTGAGCAAACTGGGCGCGTCGCTGAACCATTTTTATCAGCATATATGGTATCAACAGCCTGCGGCGGCTGAGGTGAATAGCGGCCGCTATCACAGTGAAGGGTTGATGGATTTACACGCGTTGGAAGGGAAGTTCAGCGATCCGGCGATGCAGTTTTACCTCTGCGGACCGGTCGGTTTTATGCAGTTTGTCGCGCAACAACTGGTCGCGCTTGGCGTGAACAAAGATAGCATTCATTACGAATGCTTTGGCCCGCATAAAGTGTTGTAAAACAGGTACCCTCACCCTGCAGGGTGAGGGAAAAACATCAGATTGCGGCGTCGTCTTCTTCGCCGGTACGGATACGTACTACGCGCGCAACATCAAAGACGAAGATCTTACCGTCGCCGATCTTGCCGGTCTGGGCAGTACGGATAATGGTGTCCACGCAGGTATCAACGATGTCGTCAGTCACGACAATTTCAATCTTCACCTTCGGCAGAAAATCCACCATATACTCCGCGCCACGGTAAAGTTCAGTGTGGCCTTTCTGGCGACCAAAACCTTTCACTTCCGTTACCGTCATCCCGGTGATGCCGACTTCAGCCAGCGCTTCACGTACGTCATCCAGTTTGAAAGGTTTAATAATCGCATCAATCTTTTTCATGGTCGTTCCTTACACGCTCTTGCCAGTCTGCTGCATCGTAATCGGTTGCTCACAGTACCATAATCATTTCGCCATTACTCTTTAAAGTCGTTGGCGTCCAGCTCATGGCGGGAGAGTAATTTGTAAAACTCGGTGCGGTTGCGCCCCGCCATGCGCGCGGCATGCGTGACATTACCCTTGGTGATTTGCAGCAGCTTGCGCAGGTAGTTCAGTTCAAACTGATTACGCGCCTCAACAAAGGTCGGCAGCGCGGTGTTTTCCCCTTCCAGCGCTTGTTCCACCAGCGCATCGCTGATAACGGGCGATGAGGTCAATGCCACACATTGCTCAATCACGTTAACCAACTGGCGCACGTTGCCAGGCCAGCCAGCGGTCATCAACCGCTTCATGGCATCAGTGGAAAACGCGCGAACAAACGGTTTATGCCTCTCCGCCGACTGTTTCAGCAAATGATTGGCCAGCAGCGGAATATCTTCCGCGCGCTCAGCCAGCGCCGGGATCTTCAGGCTCACCACATTCAGCCGATAGTAGAGATCTTCGCGAAACTCCCCGCGCGCCATCGCTTTCGGTAAATCACGGTGCGTGGCTGAAATGATGCGCACATTAATATCGATATCGCGGTTGCTGCCGAGCGGGCGCACTTTGCGCTCCTGTAACACGCGCAGCAGTTTGACCTGCAACGGAATCGGCATATCACCAATTTCATCCAGAAACAGCGTGCCGCCTTCTGCTGCCTGAAACAGCCCCTCGCGGCTGCTGACCGCGCCGGTAAACGCACCGCGCGCGTGACCGAACAGCTCAGATTCCAGTAACTGTTCCGGCAACGCGCCGCAGTTAATGGCGATAAACGCGCTTTTGCTGCGCGGACTGGCGTTATGAATCGCCTGCGCGAGCACCTCTTTCCCGGTACCGCTCTGGCCGTTAATCAGCACACTCACGTCAGATTGCGCCACCATCCGCGCCTGCTCCAGCAGACGCAGCATTACCGGGCTGCGGGTGACAATGGTTTCACGCCACTGGTCATCCATTGCCGAACCGCTGTGCTCCAGCGCATCGTCAATCGCTTTATACAGTGCGTCTTTGTCCACCGGTTTGGTCAGAAAGCTGAACACGCCCTGCTGTGTGGCGGCCACCGCGTCAGGAATCGAACCGTGCGCCGTCAGGATAATCACCGGCATACCCGGCTGTACGCGCTGGATTTCGGCAAACAGTTGCATGCCATCCATCTCATCCATGCGCAGATCGCTTATCACCAGATCGACCTTTTCCCGCGCGAGAATGCGCAACCCTTCCTGTCCACTTTCTGCCGTAACGATGCTGTAGCCTTCGCTGGTGAGGCGCAGCCCCAGCAGTTTTAACAGCCCCGGATCGTCATCCACCAGCAACAGATGGGCAGGTTTACGGCTGGTCATGGTTTCACATCCTCCTGATTGCCGTCGTTTTTAGACGGGTGAGAACTGTCCGGCAGGTCGGTAGCGGCGGGTTTATTACGCGTGGAGAGACGCCGTTCGATATCGGTGAGGTTTTCAAGTTTGCGTGTCGTCGTTTCCAATTGTTCACGCAGGAATTGTTGCTGCTGGCGCAGACTATCGAGCTCGCTGTCCGCCGATTGCTGTAATTTCGCGTAACGGGCGCGCTCTTCCGCCAGTTGCAACTGGGCTTTTTCACCATCGCGCCAGAGCTCAAACAGGGGGCGAACCTGCGCAGGGATCGTGGGGCTTAATGCGCCCAGTCGCTCGGTGTATTCACGACGCTCAAGCGGCGAAATTTTGGCGTTAGAGAGCAAAATGCCGCGCCTGAACGTGGCCTGCCAGTTATCGTCAGACCAGATACGGGCTTCGGCACGCGCGGCGGCGGGCGATAAACGCTGGGCACAGTCCATACCGCGCAGCCAGTAAAGCGGGTTGGTGTCGACGTCTTGCCCGGACAGCGACCAGATATCGTCGCAATCGGTGGACAAGAAATCGGCCAGTTGATGTTCAGGGAGCCGTTCTTCCTGGGTGTCATGAATCGCGCTTTGCGGCTTTTGCGCAACACACCCCGCCAGCAGCAAACAGGGAAATACGCGAAGCCAGGCGTTTTGCTGTGTAACCGCGTTAACCACGCGGGAAAAAACATGCGACATACTCACCAGATTTAGATTCATTGAGTGGATTTTTCCGGCGCATTGAGAGGGAGCTCAATACGGAAACAGACATCAGCTTTGCTGCTCGCCACCAGATGCAGTTCGCCTTGCATACGGCGAATGCAGTCTCTGGCAATGCTTAGCCCTAACCCGCTGCCTTTCACCGCTCCTTTTCGCTGGTGGCTACCCTGAAAGAACGGTTCAAAGATCATTTCACGCTCCGTTTCAGGGATCGGCGTACCGGTATTTGCCACTTCGATACAGAGCCGCGCGTTGGCAGTATAGCTGTGCAGAGAAATGTTACCGGATTCAGCACCATAGTGCACCGCGTTGGAGTAAAGATTATCCAGCACGCTCATCAGCAACATCGGTTCGGCCTGGCAGGTCGCCACATCAAGGGCGACATCGGTATGCATCATTTTAGCTCGCGCCGGCAAACTGTGGGCAGAGATCACCATTTCTACCAGTGGCGCGAGTTCAACGGTTTCAAGCTCCACCGAACCTTCGGCCAGCTTGCGGTTGTAATCCAGCAACTGCTCAATCAGTTTTTGCAGATTACGGCTGCTGGCATCAAGGATCTCCACCACCTCTTTCTGTTCCACCGTCAGCGGTCCGACAACCTGATCGGCAAGCAGCTCGGTGCCTTCGCGCATACTGGCGAGCGGCGTTTTTAGCTCGTGGGAAAGATGGCGTAAGAATTGATGGCGCTGTGATTCAAGCCAGGCGAGTCTTTCGCTCAGCCAGAGGATCCGTTCGCCAACATAACGCAGCTCTCGCGGGCCTTTAAAGACCACGCTGCGTCCCAGGGTTCTCCCCTCGCCTAAGCGATTAATCATCCGCTCAATGCCCTTCACCGGGCCGATGATCATACGAGTAAATAGCAGCACCAGCCCCAGGCTTACCAGGAAAAGTACCAGCGCCTGCCAGCCGAAAAACTGGCCGCGTTCGGCAATTTCCAGTTGAAGTTGCTGCCCGCGGGAAAAGACCACCGCACGTGTCGATTGCACCATCTCGGTATTGGCGGCGGCAAACGCCTCAAGCTGCGCAGAGGCCTCGGCAGATGGGCCGCTATTTTTACACTGCAACTGGGCGAGCGCGTTTAAATCCTGGCGCAGCGCCTGGTAAAGTTTATCGTCAGGGAGCACGCCCGCGTGGGCATCAAGCATCTCGCTATAGCGCTTACGCTGATTCTGGTACACGCGCGCCAGGGTAGCGTCATCCAGCACGCAATACTGCCGGTAGCTACGCTCCATTTCCAGTGCGGCATTGGTCATTGCTTCACTGCGACGCGCGTCAATCAACGTTGTGCGGTTGGTCTGCAACGCCTGTGCGCTAAGTGCGTTCAGGCTTTGCCACGCCTGCCACGCCAGTACCAGCAGCGGCAACAGAATTAACAAAAACGCCATCATGACCAGTTGGCGAAGCGAGCGGGGGAAAACAGGCCAGCGTTTCAATGCAGTTCTCTCGCAAAAAAAGATAGGGAGATGCTAACTGATTTACCAAAAGCCAGAAACAACAAAGCCGGGTATTAACCCGGCTTTGTTATGAAATTAGGCGGTGCCTAACTCGACGTTTCGCCCGATGTCTGATAAAGCAGTGCAATAATCAGCAGGTGGACGGCAGGCACCTTTACGTGCGTCATTCGAAGTTTATGTAGCGCGTCCCGAAGGGGCTGACATAAGAAGGTGAATGAGCCACTGCTTAATATTATGCAGATATTGTGCCAACATGCCAATAAATATCTTAACCAATTGATTATAATGAATTTTATATTTTAAAAATTAAAATGTGATGTGCTTATCATTTCAACAACCTGTCGCTATTCAGCAACACACTGATAGCATCAAAAATAAAGTATTTATAATCAATAAATTAAATGTCGCTTTTTGGAGACACCGCTTGATACCTTATGTCGGGAAATGCCGACACTTTTGCTCAGGTGAAAAAAAAGCCCTCTTACAAAGAAGAGGGCTTATTGATAATGGCGAAATTAACCCAGTTGTTTACGGGCGTTGCGGAATATACGCATCCACGGGCTATCTTCGCCCCAGTTTTCCGGGTGCCAGGAGTTGGAAACAGTGCGGAATACGCGCTCCGGGTGCGGCATCATAATAGTTACGCGCCCGCTTTCGCTGGTGACAGCCGTAATGCCGTTCGGTGAGCCGTTCGGGTTCGCCGGGTAAGTTTCCGTCACGGCCCCGCTGTTATCGACGTAGCGCAACGCCACCAGCCCTTTGCTTTCCAGCTGCGCCAGATGCGCGCCATCACGCACTTCCACGCGACCTTCGCCATGGGAAACGGCGATTGGCATCTGCGAGCCAACCATACCGCTCAACAGCAGCGACGGGCTTTGCGTCACTTCCACCAGGCTGAAGCGCGCTTCAAAGCGGTCAGAGTGGTTACGCACAAAGCGCGGCCACAGCTCGCTCCCCGGGATCAGTTCACGCAGGTTAGACATCATCTGACAACCGTTACACACGCCCAGCGCCAGTGTTTGCGGACGGTGGAAGAAGGTTTCGAACTCATCGCGCACGCGTTCGTTGAACAGAATCGATTTCGCCCAACCCTCGCCCGCACCCAGCACATCGCCATACGAGAAGCCGCCGCAGGCCACCAGCGCCTGGAAATGCTCAAGGCCAGTGCGCCCTGCCAGCAAGTCGCTCATATGCACGTCAATGGCATCAAAACCGGCGCGATGGAACGCAGCAGCCATTTCAACGTGCGAGTTAACGCCTTGTTCACGCAGCACAGCCACTTTCGGCCGTGCGCCGGTAGCAATGAACGGCGCGGCGATATCGTCGTTGATATCAAAAGAGAGTTTCACGTTGAGGCCCGGATCGTTGTCATTGGCTTTCGCCTGATGCTCCTGATCCGCACACTCCGGGTTATCACGCAGGCGCTGCATCTGCCAGGTGGTTTCCGCCCACCACATACGCAGCTGAGTGCGGCTTTCGCTGAACACCGCCTGACCATCAGCTTCAATGACAAAGCGATCGCCTACGACAGCACTACCAAGATAGTGAACGCAATCACCCAAGCCGTAAGCCGTCAGCACGCTTTCTACCGCTTCGCGATCGGCCGCGCGCACCTGAATCACCGCGCCCAGCTCTTCATTAAATAACGCCGCCAGACGATCCTGGCCCAGAGACGCGATATCAACGTTGATACCACAGTGACCGGTAAAGGCCATCTCTGCCAACGTAACCAGCAAGCCGCCATCGGAGCGATCGTGATAGGCCAGCAGTTTACGGTCCGCCACCAGCGCCTGGATAGCATCAAAAAAACCTTTCAGTTGTTCGACATTACGCACATCGGCTGGTTTATCACCCAATTGACGGTAAACCTGGGCCAGCGCAGTGGCGCCCAGCGCGTTATTGCCATTACCCAGGTCAATCAGCAGCAGGGCGTTATCTTCCGTGGAAAGCTGCGGAGTAACCGTGCCGCGGACATCTTCAACACGGGCAAACGCGGTGATGACCAGTGACAGCGGCGAGGTCATTTCGCGCTGCTCGCTGCCTTCCTGCCAGCGGGTTTTCATCGACATTGAGTCTTTGCCCACCGGAATCGTCAGCCCCAGAGCCGGACAAAGCTCTTCACCCACCGCTTTCACGGCGGCATACAGCCCGGCGTCTTCGCCTGGATGCCCGGCAGCGGCCATCCAGTTTGCCGACAGCTTAATGCGTTTGATATCGCCAATCTGCGTCGCGGCGATGTTAGTGAGCGCTTCACCCACCGCCAGACGGGCGGAAGCAGCGAAGTCCAGCAGCGCAACCGGCGCACGTTCGCCCAGTGCCATCGCTTCACCGTAGTAGCTGTCGAGGCTGGCGGTCGTTACCGCGCAGTTCGCCACCGGGATCTGCCACGGCCCCACCATTTGATCACGCGCGACCATACCGGTCACCGTGCGGTCGCCGATGGTCACAAGGAAGGTTTTTTCTGCCACGGTTGGCAGGTGCAGCACGCGGTTAACCGCATCGGCAATGGAAATGCCCTGCACGTTCAGCGCTTCGCCAGCCGCCTGACGAGACGAGACGTCGCGGGTCATCTTCGGCGTTTTACCCAGCAACACATCCAGCGGCATGTCTATCGGCTGATCGTTAAAGTGATTATCGTTGAGCGTCAGGTGCTGCGCTTGCGTCGCTTCACCAATCACAGCGTAAGGCGCGCGCTCGCGGCGGCACAACTCGTCAAACAGCGCCAGTTGATCGGCGGCAACTGCCAGCACATAGCGCTCCTGCGATTCGTTACACCAGATTTCCAGCGGGCTCATTCCCGGCTCATCGCTCAGAATATCGCGCAGCTCAAAACGGCCACCGCGCCCACCATCGCTCACCAGCTCCGGCATGGCGTTAGAAAGACCACCCGCGCCAACGTCGTGAATAAAGAGGATTGGGTTGGCATCGCCCAGCTGCCAGCAGCGGTCGATAACCTCCTGGCAACGACGCTCCATCTCCGGGTTGTCGCGCTGTACGGAGGCAAAATCGAGATCGGCGTCGGACTGACCAGAAGCCATTGACGACGCCGCGCCGCCGCCCAGACCGATATTCATCGCCGGGCCACCCAGCACGATCAGTTTCGCGCCAACGGTGATTTCACCTTTCTGCACGTGATCGGCACGGATGTTGCCGATGCCGCCCGCCAGCATGATCGGTTTGTGGTAGCCGCGCAGCTCTTCGCCGTTGTGGCTATTCACTTTCTCTTCATAAGTACGGAAGTAGCCGTTCAGCGCTGGACGACCAAATTCATTGTTGAACGCCGCGCCGCCCAGCGGGCCATCGGTCATGATATCCAGCGCCGTGACGATACGATCCGGTTTACCGAAATCCTCTTCCCACGGCTGTTCAAAGCCCGGAATACGCAGGTTGGAAACAGAAAAGCCCACCAGCCCCGCTTTTGGCTTCGCGCCACGGCCAGTTGCGCCTTCGTCGCGGATCTCGCCGCCGGAGCCTGTCGCCGCACCCGGCCACGGCGAAATCGCCGTCGGGTGGTTGTGGGTTTCCACTTTCATAAGAATATGCGCCGGTTCCTGATGGTAGTCGTAACGCCCTTCCCCGCGATCGGCGAAGAAGCGGCCCACCTCGGAACCTTCCATCACCGCGGCGTTATCTTTATAGGCCGACAGCACGAAATCCGGCGTTTGCTCGAAGGTGTTTTTGATCATTTTGAACAGCGACTTCGGCTGCTGCTTGCCATCAATCACCCAGTCGGCGTTGAAAATTTTGTGGCGGCAGTGCTCAGAGTTCGCCTGCGCGAACATATAAAGCTCGATGTCGTTCGGATTGCGCCCCAGGCGGGTAAACGCTTCTTGCAGGTAGTCGATTTCGTCTTCCGCCAGCGCAAGCCCCAGACGCAGGTTGGCGTCAATCAGCGCCTGACGGCCTTCACCGAGCAGGTCCACGCTCTGTACCGGCGCAGGCTGATGGTGCTCAAACAGGCGTTCGGCGTCTGCTTGTGAGGTGAATACGCTCTCCATCATGCGGTCATGCAGCTCTGCGGCAACGTCGTTCCACTGAGCGTCAGTCAGCCCGCTTGCCTCAACGTAATAGGCGAGGCCGCGCTCAAGGCGATTGATTTTGTTGAGGCCGCAGTTGTGAGCGATATCGGTGGCTTTAGAAGACCAGGGAGAGATGGTGCCGGGACGAGGAGTGACGAGCAGTAATTTTCCGGTCGGGGTATGGCTGCTAAGGCTTGGGCCGTATTTCAGCAGACGCTGGAGCCGCGCGTATTCATCTTCTGTCAGCCCATCATTGAGATCGGCGAAGTGAGCGTATTCGGCGTAAATGTTGCTTACCGGGAGGTTGGCAGCCTGAAAACGTGCCAGCAGTTTGTTGATACGGAAAGCGGACAATGCAGGCGAACCACGCAGAATTTCCATCATAAGTCTCTCGTCTTCGATTACGAAGCGTCGGGGACGCTTTAAGTGTGCACCAGGGGAAAACGGGCGTCATTATAGAGAATCCTGCGCGCCGACGAAACCGTTTGCGTCGAAATAAAATCGCCGTCAATTTTTAACAATAGCTGTCGCCGAATGCTCTAATTAGTTGCCAACTGGCGTTTTGTTGCGCAGAATGCCGCTCAATCACCGACAAACCTTACTGTTATCATCACGAGAACCTTCTGAGGCAAAGCACGGCGCAGAGAATTAACTCCTTGAAAAAATTTAAGATTAATTATCTGCTCATCGGCATTGTCACCCTGCTGCTGGCAGCGGCCCTGTGGCCTTCTATCCCCTGGTTCGGCAAAGCCGACAATCGCATCGCGGCGATCAAAGCTCGTGGGGAGCTGCGCGTCAGTACGGTCGCCACACCGCTGACGTACAACACCATTGATGGCAAAACGTATGGGCTGGATTACGATCTTGCGCAGCATTTCGCCGATTACCTTGGCGTCAAACTGAAAGTCACGGTACGGCAGAATATCAGCCAACTGTTTGACGACCTTGATAATGACGACGCCGATATGCTCGCCGCCGGGTTGGTCTACAACAGCGAGCGGGTGAAAAACTACCAAACCGGGCCAGTCTACTACTCCGTTTCTCAGCAACTGGTGTACCGCGTGGGCAGCTATCGACCGCGCACGCTGGAATCCGTGAATGCCAGCCAGTTAACCATCGCTCCCGGTCATGTCGCGCTGGACGATCTGCGTGAAATAAAAGAGAAAAAGTACCCGGAGTTAAGCTGGACAGTGGATGAAAAGCTCGGCACGACCGCGCTGCTGCAACAGGTGGTCGACGGGAAACTGAGCTACACCGTCGCCGATTCGGTCGCCATTAGCCTGTTCCAGCGCGTACATCCCGAGCTGGCGGTGGCGCTGGATATTACCGATGAGCAACCCGTTACCTGGTTTAGCAAGCGTGATGACGATAATACGCTGTCGGCTGCGATGCTCGATTTTTTTAATAATATGAATGAAGATGGCACGCTTGCGCGACTGGAGGAGAAATATCTCGGCCACGGCGAGGATTTTGACTATGTCGACACGCGTACCTTCTTACGCGCCGTCGATAGCGTACTGCCGGATCTGCAACCGCTGTTTGAAAAATACGCCCAGGCGATCGACTGGCGATTATTAGCGGCCATCTCTTATCAGGAATCACACTGGGATTCCCAGGCCACCTCACCCACCGGCGTTCGCGGCTTGATGATGTTGACGCGCAATACGGCGCAGAGCTTAGGTTTAAGCGATCGTACTGATGCCGAGCAAAGCATCAGCGGCGGCGCGCGTTACCTGGTGGACATGATGAGCAAAGTGCCGGACACCGTTCCGCAGGATGAAAAGATCTGGTTCGCGCTGGCGGCTTACAATATGGGCTACGCACATATGCTGGATGCCCGTGCATTAACGGCGAAGACGAAAGGCAACCCGGACAGTTGGGCGGACGTAAAACAACGCTTACCGCTTTTAAGCCAGAAACAGTACTACAGCAAGCTGACGTACGGTTACGCCCGCGGGCATGAAGCCTATGCCTATGTAGAAAATATTCGTAAGTATGAAATTAGCCTGGTCGGTTATTTGCTGGAAAAAGAGAAAGAAGCAGCAAAAGCGCTGAAGCTGGCGAAGAGTTACCCGGCGGTATCGACCGAGGAGCTAAATCGCCCGGCTTATGGCGTTCTGCCCTTTAGCGCGTTAACCGCTAATGAAGCTTTTCCGCGTAACCCGCTACTGGTATCCGACGCGCTGGTGCAAAACCCGCTGAAAGTGAACCGCTAGCGCTTCGCGCCACCAGGCTCTAGAAAGCTGTGGGATCGCCTGCCGGTTTTTTCAGGTTTTTTTTCTCCAGCCGACGCTGGCGGAAGAAATCGCTCAGCATCGCAGCGCATTCGTCGCGTAACACGCCTTCGGTTATTTCCACCCGATGGTTCATGCCCGGATGGTGCAACACATCAATTAGCGATCCCGCCGCGCCGGTTTTCGCATCCCGCGCGCCAAAGACCAGTTGCCCGATACGGCTGTGCACCATGGCCCCCGCGCACATGACGCATGGCTCCAGCGTGACATATAAAGTGGTATCAATAAGACGGTAGTTTTGCAGCACCAGACCGCCCTGGCGCAACGCCATAATTTCCGCATGCGCGGTAGGATCGTGGCGACCAATCGGCCGGTTCCAGCCTTCGCCAATCACCTGACCGTTATGCACCAGCACCGCGCCAACCGGCACTTCGCCCTCTTCCCAGGCGCGTTTCGCCAGGGTGAGCGCATGACGCATCCAGACGTCGTGATTCAGTTCAGGAATGGACAAAGCGAGTTACTCCAGTAATTCAGGCGGAGCGCATTATACACAGCCGTTATCGGTTCGACACTACTCCAGCTGCTGCAAGTCGCCACGCGGCGTCACGCGCCAGCGGTGCTGGCAAAAATAGAGCAACGGGTTATCTTGCTTGCTGTCGCTGTAGCCGCTGTAGAGGCGCAACGGTGTACCGATTTTGCGTTCAAGCTGGGCGACTTTTTCATGGCCGAGGCAACGCATAGTCAGCACCCAACCACCGTAGCGACGGCTGATTTGACTGGCTATCAAATTAACGCGCGGGAGCCAGGGAGTATCAAAATAGACCTGCTCCACCAGCGGCTGCGGCGAGCCGGTAATTAACCAGATATCCGCATCGGATGCCGCCAGGTAGTTGGTTAACCGCGTTTGCACAACCGGGAAGGCGGTAACATGCTCACGAAACCAGCTGACAAATTTCTGCTGCAACGTGTTCAGATGGCGTTCGCTATGGCCAAACGTGCAGCCCCACAGCAGCAAGCTCATTGGCCAGCGCGCGGCGCGTCCTTTGAGTAATAATCCGCCCGCAATCACCGGCAACAAAGGCAGCACCAGCAACGCATTTAACGGCTGATGACGCAAAACGTAACGCAGAAACGTGCCAAACATATCCTGCTGATGCAGGGTTCCATCAAGATCAAAAAAGACGACGCGGCGCTCGCTGTTAGCCAAATGGGAGTCCTCTGTTGGTTAACCTTCGACCGCCGGGCCTCTCCTTCTGGCGATCGCTCTTTCAATAGCCTAACAGATAGACCTTCACTTTTCCGGTAACAATCGGTCACCGATACCTGTAATAATCAGCGGCTATATTAGCCAGCCAGGGATGATTTACACTGGCCCGAACCTTTAATTCACCGCGATCCTGATGACAACACAACATACACGCGCCTTTCACTTTGCCCCGTTTCGCCATCTGTTTTTTGCCCGTCTGCTGACGGTACTCGGTAACGGCATCGCCCCTATTGCGCTGGCTTTTGCGGTACTGGACATTGGCGGTTCCGCCACCGAGCTCGGTATAGTGGTGGCTGCACGTTCGCTGTTTAACGTGGCGTTTTTACTGGTGGGCGGCGTACTGGCCGATCGCTATTCACGTAGCCGGGTGCTGGTGTTGTCGTCGCTGGTCGCAGCCTGTTCGCAGGGCGTTGTCGCCTGGCTGGTGCTGGACGGTTCAGCGACGGTGATGCTCCTGGCGATACTCGGAACAATTAACGGCGCAGCGGCGGGGATCGCGCTGCCGGCGTCGTCCGCGCTGGTACCACAAACGGTGCCAGCGCATAACCTGCGCGAAGCCAATGCCTTTATCCAGCTTGGTATTTATAGCGGAACGGTCGTCGGCGCGTCGCTCGGTGGCATCCTCACCAGCGCCGTCGGGCCTGGCTGGGGCCTGGCGATTGACGCGCTGGGCTTTGCCGCCTCGGCTCCGCTTTATCTGGCCATTCGCATGGGAGCCATTCAGGAGACAGCGGCGCAAAGCAATATCCTGCAAGATCTGCGCGATGGCTGGAAAGAGTTCATCAGCCGCGCCTGGGTGTGGGCCATTGTCGTGCAGTTCACCATTATTAATGCCGCATTCAGCGGGGTGGTGATGGTGCTCGGCCCGATCATTGCCGATGCCTCGTTTGGTCGCACGCGTTGGGGAGTGATTGTCGCCGCGCAGAGCGTTGGTTTGATTGTCGGTTCCTTCCTCGCGCTGCGCTGGCGTCCGCGACGCGACCTGTTTATCGGTGTGATGCTGGTTGCCGTATGCGCGGTGCCGATCTATCTCCTCAGTCAAAATGTTTCAACCGCGTGGTTGCTGGCGGCGTTTTTCCTCGCAGGCGTCAGTTTCGGCCTGTTCGGCGTAGCGTGGGCGCAGTCATTACAAACACATATCCCGCCGGAGAAGCTGGCACGTGTTTATGCCTACGACGCAATGGGGTCATTTATCGCCATTCCGGTTGGTGAGCTGGCCGCCGGGCCACTGGCGACGCACTTCGGTAGCAGCAACGTGCTGATCGCCTCGGCAATCGCGGTGGTCATTGCCTGCGCAGGTGCCAGTTTTATTCCGGCAATTCGTCTGCTCGATAATTCACCGAAGGTTAAACAACGCGGCCTCAGCGGATCCTCTTGATCGCTGTCAAAACCCATTCAGGGATATTTTGTGCTAAAAGAATTTTTAATTCATAATCGCAATCTATTACTGGAATATAAAATTCATTCATCGGCAAAATATCGCGGATGGGTTTGCTCCCGGAGATCTTATGAATTGTCTAATCCGCATTCGCCAGCGCTACCCAGGCCTTGCGCAGAGCGATAAAAAGCTGGCGGAATTTCTGCTGGAAAACCCCGATCGCGCACGCCATTTGAGTTCGCAACAACTGGCCGCCGAAGCAGGTGTCAGCCAGTCAAGCGTCGTGAAATTTGCCCAGAAGATGGATTTTAAAGGCTTTCCGGCGATGAAGCTGGCGATCAGCGAGGCGTTAGCCAGCAATAGCAACCCGTGGTCTGTGCCGGTGCATAACCAGATCCGTGGCGATGATCCGCTGCGGGTGGTGGGCGAAAAGCTGATTAAAGAGTACCAGAGCGCCATGCATGCCTCGCTCGATGTCAACAGCGAGGAGAAACTGCTGGAGAGCGTGCGGCTGCTGCGCGAAGCACGGCGCATTATCCTGACGGGTATCGGCGCTTCCGGGCTGGTCGCGCGAAATTTTGGCTGGAAACTGATGAAAATCGGCGTTAACGCCGTGGTCGAGCAGGATATGCATGCGCTGCTGGCAACCGTGCAGGCGATGGAGCCGGGCGATCTGTTGCTGCCGGTCTCTTATAGCGGTGAACGCCGTGAAATCAACATGGCGGCCGATGAGACACTGCGCGTTGGCGGCAAGATCCTCGCCATAACCGGCTTCACGCCGAACGCGTTACAGCAGCGAGCCACGCACTGCCTGTACACCATCGCCGAAGAGCAAGCGACACGCAGCGCGGCGATTTCTTCCACCAGCGCGCAAATGATGCTCACGGATTTGCTGTTTATGGCGCTGGTGCAACAGGATCTTGAGCATGCGCCGGAGCGTATTCGCCATAGCGAAGAGCTGGTGAAAAAACTGGTGTAGCCTCCCCGCCCTGGCGGACGAGGAGCTTTAGCGCGTTACTCGCCGCCGTTGGTCAGATGTTGCACTATCTCCTCACGTATCATTTCTGCGAGCAGAGCATGGGTTTTGGTGGTCGGGTGCATATTGTCCCAGAAAACAAACGCCCCGTTCGCCGCTTTACATGTCTGCTTCACCGCAACGCCTGTGGCGTAAGAGATGCCCGAAGCGGAGATATCCAGGCAAGTTTCGCTGGTATTAACAAAGCCATATTTACCGCTTTCACTGAGCAGATCATTAAATGCGCTATCCAGTTTGACGGTGAAAAAATTCGCTTTCGGGTACGCGGTGCGTAATTCGCCGAGCAGTTGGTTCAACTGCTGGTTAAAATTCTCTGATTTGTTTTTTAGCGCCTCTTTTTCCGCTGGTGTCCACGTAGCGACATTGGGAATGACGGAAAAGTCAGGCAGCCTGAAAATCGCGATATGCTGCGCGCCCAATGCCGCCAGACGCGCCAGCTGTACGCGATACGTAGCGATGATATCGTCCGGCATTTTTGCACCAGTGATAAAATCATTACCGCCAAACAGCACCGTAAACAGTGTCTGCGCGATGTTATAGTTCTCTGTTTTACCCAGGTAAGCACTGAAAGAATCCAGCTGCTTGTCAAAACCGTTAAATAACGGTTTCTCACCGCTTTCCGCATTGGCTGTCGCCCAAACGTAGCCCGGTAAATTCAGCGAACCGGTCAAATATTCGTGCCAGACTTTGCCATTAGAAAAATGACCAACAAACCACGATGCGTGATTTGGAACCGTGCCATACGAGCCGTTATAAACATTAATCGTATCGCTAAGGCTGTCGCCAAATATGACCATGCGATCAATTTTATTATTGCCGAACATTATCGCCGGTTGTGCCTGCCCCTGATGCCAAATCATATAAAACCAGGAGAGCGTATAATCGGATGCATAAGGAATAACGGTTTCTGCATTAATATTGCTGGCCTTTAACGTACTCCGGCAGATATTCACAAGGCTTGCGTAGGATGATTCGCTATAAAACATATTTGCCAGCGGCATGGCGCTATACCAATAGCCGCGCAGCTTTAGATAGTTGCTCCCGTCGCGTGCCCATGTCCATGATGAAGCCGGATTACTTTGGTCCTGATTATCGATGTTATACACACATTTGATATAGGTTGAGGTCTCTTCATTTGTCCGCAACGCACGCTGGTTTGCGGAGGATTCATATGCAGGCGGTACCGGCGTTGTATAGATATACCCATTCGCCGCATTCGCCAGTCCACTCGTGATACTGGCAATAAATGCGAGATATATTTTCACTCTTTTCATCATAGTCCCTTATTAATTATTCCTGTCAGGTCGCTTTAAGATATAGGCAATATTTATATATCACAGGCGGGGTAATTATTCTTAATCAATAAAAACCCACCACATTCTATTCCGCGCGAGTGGCATTTGTATTTTCAGCGCAGAAATATTATCCGGTCAATGGCGCTTTTCTTATGTTTAATTAAGAACATTCGCCAACATGTCGCAGGAAGGAGTAGGAATGTTGCCCCGCGCCGCTTTTGTGCGCAAAAGCATCATCATGATTGGGGCTATCCGGTTTCTGTGGTAAAGTGCGCCGGTTAATATTCAGTAGTTTCCAGATAGCATCCAGATTTGACGGTAATTCTTTGAAATGGCTTTACTAATTACAAAACGCTGCATCAATTGCGACATGTGCGAACCGGAATGTCCGAACGAAGCCATTTCGATGGGCGACAGCATTTATGAGATCAACAGCGATCGCTGCACCGAGTGCGTCGGCCATTACGAAACTCCGACCTGCCAGAAAGTGTGTCCGATACCTAATACCATCCTCAAAGATCCGGCGCATGTGGAAACTGAAGAACAGCTATGGGACAAGTTTGTCCTGATGCACCACGCAGATAAGATTTAGCTCTCGATAATCACCGTCGCGCAGGCGTAATGGCGTTCATCCGCCAGCGTCACGTGCATTGCGCGCACGCCCATCTGTTCCGCCATCCGCAGTGCTTCGTCCCAAAGACGCAGGCTCGGTTTGCCCAGCGCGTCGTTAAACACTTCGAACTGATTAAACGCCAGCCCGTTACGGATCCCCGTGCCTAAGGCTTTTGCCGCCGCCTCTTTGACCGCAAAGCGTTTAGCCAGAAAGCGAACCGGCTGCTGATGCGCCTGATACAGTGCCCATTCGTTGTCGCTCAGCACTCGTTTAGCCAGGCGATCGCCGCTACGGGCGACCACCGCTTCGATGCGAGCTATCTCGACGATATCCGTACCTAATCCCAGAATCGCCATTACGCGCGCGCTTCCAGCATCAACCGTTTCATCTCCGCTACCGCCTCTTTCAGGCCGCTCATCACCGCGCGACCAATAATGGCGTGGCCGATGTTC
This sequence comes from Kosakonia sacchari SP1, assembly GCF_000300455.3. Lineage (NCBI taxonomy): Bacteria > Pseudomonadati > Pseudomonadota > Gammaproteobacteria > Enterobacterales > Enterobacteriaceae > Kosakonia > Kosakonia sacchari. The sequence continues at coordinate 1,258,990 of NZ_CP007215.2, read as the reverse complement.
AGCTCGTGCATTTCCGGCAGCGCGGCAATGGCTTTGACGTTGTGATAGGTCAGCCCGTGCCCGGCGTTGACTTTCAGGCCGAGGCTTGCCGCGTATGTCGCCGCTTTTGCAATGCGTTCCAGCTCTTTTGCCTGATCGGCATCGCTTTTCGCATCCGCGTAGCAACCGGTATGAATTTCAATGTACGGTGCACCAACCTCTGCCGCCGCTTTGATCTGCTCAGCATCAGCATCGATAAACAGCGATACCAGAATACCCGCCTGCGCCAGGCGCTGGCAGGCATCGCGCATTTTCTCGCGCTGGCCAGCAACATCCAGCCCGCCTTCAGTGGTCACTTCCTGGCGTTTTTCCGGCACCAGGCAGCAAAAATGCGGTTTGGTTTCGCAGGCAATCGCCAGCATCTCTTCGGTCACCGCCATTTCCAGATTCATTCGGGTATGCAATGTCTGGCGCAGAATGCGCACGTCGCGGTCGGTAATATGACGACGATCTTCACGCAAATGCACAGTGATGCCATCAGCGCCTGCTTGCTCAGCGATAAAAGCGGCCTGAACCGGATCCGGATAGGCCGTCCCGCGCGCGTTACGCAGTGTGGCAATGTGATCGATGTTGACGCCCAACAGTAATTCAGCCATGACAATCCTCAATGTTCTCAAAGGTACTAACGCGTGCTTCGTCGCGCCAGCCCGGTTGTTATTCTGCTATCTTTTTGGCACGAACTGCCGGAACAGCTCCCGGCTTTTCAGCGGCTTGCCTCCAAGATACGGCTTTAACGCGATACGGGTAAAGCGCTTTGCGGCGCGTAGTGTGTCTGCATCCGGGAACTCCCGCTCCGCCAGTGCGCGTAAATGCCGCCCGGTAAAAGTGCTGTTATCTATCACGACGCTGGCAATAAAGCCCTTCTCTTCCCGGTAACGATAAGTCATTACATCATCGACCGGCTCGCCGCTGCCAGCGCAGTGGAGAAAATCAACGCCATAACCCAGATGACCGAGCAGCGCCAGCTCAAACCGACGCAACACCGGTTCCGGCGTGCTGGTGACGCCAGCCAGGGCCTGGATACAGTGCAGATAATCAAAAAAGAGTTCAGAAAAGCGCGTCTCGTGTTCAAGCACGCGAGAGATAAGTTCGTTAACGTAGAGACCGCTGTAGAGCGTGATGCCGCTGAGCGGTAGTGCCAGCGATACCGCTTCCGCGCTGCGCAGCGTTTTGACTTCGCCACGCCCGCCAAAGCGCACCAGCAGTGGAGTGAAAGGCTGTAATGCGCCCTTCAGATTAGAGCGTTTGGAACGTGCGCCTTTGGCAACAAGGCGCACACGGCCAGACTCTTCCGTGAAGACGTCCAGCATCAGGCTGGTTTCGCTCCACGGACGACTATGCAGAACAAAAGCGCGCTGCCAGCCTTCCATATTATTCTCGTCGTCTTTCAGGCTGCTGGAGCGCTGGCTTTATCCGCTTATCCAGAGCGCTTATTTGATCAAGCGCCTGAACACCCACGGCCTGGCCGTCTGCCTGCAACCCGGGAGCCATAGAGAGCAGGCGCTTAGAGATCGTCTACGTAACCGAGACTACGCAGCGCGCGTTCGTCGTCGGCCCAGCCGGATTTCACTTTCACCCACAGTTCCAGGTGAACTTTGGCTTCGAACATCTCTTCCATATCTTTACGGGCTTCAATACCGATGGTTTTAATTTTGGAACCTTTGTTGCCAATCACCATCTTTTTCTGCCCTTCGCGCTCAACAAGGATCAACCCGTTGATATCGTAGCCACCGCGTTCGTTGGTCACGAACTGTTCGATCTCCACAGTGACCGAATACGGCAGTTCCGCACCGAGAAAACGCATCAGTTTTTCACGGATGATTTCCGAGGCCATAAAGCGCTGTGAGCGGTCGGTCACGTAATCTTCCGGGAAGTGATGCACCGCTTCCGGCAGATGCTTACGCACGATGCTGGCGATGGTATCAACGTTCAGACCGGTCTCTGCAGACAGCGGAACGATATCGAGGAAGTTCATCTGGCTGCCCAGCCACTGCAGGTGCGGTAGCAGATCGGCTTTCTCCTGCACGTTGTCTACTTTGTTGACCGCAAGGATCACCGGCGTTTTGCCGTCACGCAACTTGTTCAGCACCATTTCGTCATCCGGCGTCCAGCGCGTACCTTCGACAACGAAAATGACCAGTTCAACGTCACCGATGGAGCTGCTGGCAGCTTTGTTCATCAGACGGTTGATGGCGCGTTTCTCTTCCATATGCAGGCCGGGGGTATCGACGTAAATCGCCTGATACGCGCCCTCAGTATGGATACCGACGATACGGTGGCGCGTGGTCTGCGCCTTACGAGAGGTGATGGAAATCTTCTGCCCAAGCAGATTATTCAACAAGGTGGATTTGCCAACGTTGGGACGTCCAACGATGGCAATAAATCCGCAATAGGTTTTTTCTTCGCTCATTCCAGCTCCAGTTTTTTCAGCGCCTGTTCGGCGGCAGCCTGCTCCGCCTTGCGACGGCTGGAACCCGTGCCAACCACCGGTTCACTCAGGCCGCTGACCTGGCAGTGGATAGTAAATTCCTGATCGTGCGCTTCGCCGCGCACCTGCACCACCAGATAAGACGGCAGCGGCAGATGACGGCCCTGCAAAAACTCCTGCAGGCGCGTTTTCGGATCTTTTTGTTTATCGCCAGGACTGATTTCATCAAGGCGCGTTTGATACCAGCTCAGAATTAATTTTTCGACGGTCTGAATATCGCTATCAAGGAACACCCCGCCAATTAACGCCTCAACGGTGTCTGCCAGAATGGATTCACGGCGAAAACCGCCGCTTTTCAGTTCACCCGGCCCTAAACGCAGACACTCACCCAGCTCGAATTCGCGGGCAATTTCCGCCAGCGTATTTCCACGCACCAGCGTCGCGCGCATGCGGCTCATATCACCTTCGTCCACACGCGGGAAACGGTGATAGAGCGCGTTAGCAATCACATAACTTAAAATAGAGTCGCCGAGAAATTCGAGACGCTCGTTATGTTTGCTACTGGCGCTGCGGTGTGTTAATGCCTGCTGCAACAGATCATGATGTTGAAAAGTGTAGCCCAGCTTCCGTTGAAGCCGATTAATTACGATGGGGTTCATGCGATACCAATAAATAAATGCGTCAACAATGCAGCACACGAAACCGACCTGAGAAAACCAACGCGGTTTCGTGTGCTGTGGCACCCGGGGGAACCAGCCTTAAACTTCGGGGGAATATTCTATACGCAACGACCGGGGTTGTCGTTAGTCTGGTGGGAATAATATTGGAAATAATTCAGGGCGCAATCGCGATGATTGCGCCCTGGTTAATTAATGAATTCCGCCGATACGATTCAGGCGTACGCCTGTCGGCCATTCACCTTCTTGTTTTTCGAAACTCATCCAGATTGCCGTGGCGCGGCCAACCAGGTTCGCTTCCGGCACAAAGCCCCAGTAGCGACTGTCTGCGCTGTTATCGCGGTTGTCGCCCATCATAAAATAATGGCCCGGCGGCACAATCCAGGTGGCCAGCGGCTGACTCTGCTGGCGATAGTAGATCCCCAATTGATCCTGCGCGATAGGCACGGTCAGAATGCGGTGCGTCACATCCCCCAGCGTCTCTTTGCGCTCGGTTAAACGTACGCCATCCGGCAGGGACTGGCCTTTCGGTAACTGGAAGAAACCGCTGCTTGCCTCACCACCGGAGCGACGTCCGAAGGTCTGCACAAAATCGCTCTCTTCAACGTTGCTGTAAGTGATAGGCAGAGCGCTACCGCAAGCCTGACCCGAGCTACAGTTCGGCTGCACGGTCACTTGTTTGGTCACCGGATCGTAGGTCACTTTATCGCCCGGTACACCAACCACACGTTTGATGTAATCCAGACGCGGATCGTCCGGGTATTTAAATACCGCAATGTCACCGCGTTTCGGATGACCGGTTTCAATCAGCGTTTTCTGGTAGATCGGATCTTTAATTCCGTAGGCAAACTTCTCCACCAGAATGAAATCACCAATAAGCAGCGTTGGCATCATTGAACCAGATGGGATCTGGAACGGTTCGTAAATAAACGAACGCACCACCAGCACAATGGCCAGCACCGGGAATACGGAAGCACCGGTCTCCAGCCAGCCAGGCTTCGGACCGATCTTTTTCAGCGTTTTTGCATCGAGCGCATCGCCTGTCGCAACTTGCGCAGCGGCCTGACGATCCCGGCGTTTTGGTGCAAAAATAAACTTATCCAGGCACCATAAAAAACCCGTCACCAGGGTCGCGATCACCAGGATCAGGGCAAACATGTTCGCCATGCCAACTCCTTAGGATTATTTGCTATCTTTGCCCACATGCAGAATGGCAAGGAACGCTTCCTGCGGCAGTTCGACGTTGCCGACCTGCTTCATGCGCTTCTTACCTTCTTTCTGTTTCTGCAGCAGTTTTTTCTTACGGCTCACGTCACCGCCGTAGCATTTCGCCAGCACGTTTTTACGCAGCTGTTTCACTGTAGAACGGGCAATAATGTGGTTACCGATAGCCGCCTGAATCGCGATATCAAACTGCTGGCGCGGGATCAGTTCTTTCATTTTCTCGACCAATTCACGACCACGATACGGTGCGTTATCGTTATGGGTGATCAGCGCCAGTGCATCCACACGCTCACCGTTGATCAACACGTCCACACGCACCATGTTGGAGGCCTGGAAACGTTTGAAGTTGTAATCGAGCGACGCATAACCGCGCGACGTTGATTTCAGACGATCGAAGAAGTCCAGCACCACTTCCGCCATAGGGATTTCATAAGTCAGCGCAACCTGGTTGCCGTGGTAAACCATGTTGGTCTGCACACCACGTTTCTCTACGCACAGCGTGATAACGTTGCCCAGATACTCCTGCGGCAGCAGCATGTGACACTCGGCGATAGGCTCGCGCAGCTCGTCAATGTTGTTCAGCGGCGGCAACTTAGACGGGCTATCGACGTAAACCACTTCTTTATTGGTGGTCTGCACTTCGTAGACTACGGTCGGTGCGGTAGTGATCAGATCCAGATCGTATTCGCGCTCAAGACGCTCCTGGATGATCTCCATGTGCAGCAAACCGAGGAAGCCGCAGCGGAAACCAAAGCCGAGCGCGGTGGAACTTTCCGGTTCGTAGAACAACGAGGCATCATTGAGGCTCAACTTGCCAAGTGCATCGCGGAAGTTTTCGTAATCGTCCGAGCTGACCGGGAACAGACCGGCGTAAACCTGCGGTTTTACCTTCTTAAAGCCTGGCAGCGCTTTATCTGCCGGATTACGGGAAGTCGTCAGGGTATCGCCCACAGGCGCGCCGAGAATGTCTTTAATCGCGCAAACCAGCCAGCCTACTTCGCCGCACTTCAGTTCGGTGCGATCAACCTGTTTCGGCGTGAAAATCCCCAGGCGGTCAGCGTTATAAACCTGCCCGGTGCTCATTACTTTAATTTTGTCGCCTTTGCGCATGGTGCCATTTTTGATACGCACCAGAGAAACCACGCCAAGGTAATTATCGAACCAGGAGTCGATAATCAGTGCCTGCAACGGCGCATCCGGATCGCCTTCCGGCGGCGGGATGTCACGCACCAGGCGCTCCAGCACGTCGGGCACGCCCACACCGGTTTTCGCCGAGCAGCGCACCGCATCGGTGGCGTCGATGCCAACAATGTCTTCAATTTCTTCTGCTACACGCTCAGGATCGGCGGCTGGCAGGTCGATTTTATTCAGTACCGGTACGACTTCCAGATCCATCTCGATGGCGGTATAGCAGTTTGCCAGCGTCTGCGCTTCCACGCCCTGACCCGCATCCACCACCAGCAATGCACCTTCGCAAGCGGCGAGCGAACGGGAAACCTCGTAGGAGAAGTCAACGTGACCGGGGGTATCGATAAAGTTCAGCTGGTAGGTTTCGCCATTGTTAGCTTTGTAATCCAGCGTGACACTTTGCGCTTTGATGGTGATGCCGCGCTCACGTTCAAGATCCATGGAATCAAGAACCTGAGCTTCCATTTCGCGATCGGAAAGACCACCGCAAATCTGGATGATACGGTCAGACAGCGTCGACTTACCGTGGTCGATGTGAGCGATGATCGAAAAGTTACGAATATTCTTCATATAGTGAGTTTTTATGCCTTACGAGTAACTAAGAGGCCTGTACGCGCCTGACGTCAATGTACTGAAACGCCGCATTCTACACTACAACAACAATGCGGGGAAATGCTGATACCAAGCAGAAAAGTATCGCTATTATCGTAAGACTTAAAGAGAATATTACGGCTGGCTTTCCGCGGATGCGTTGTCAACGCGGATAAGATCCGGAGGCAGACCGACGCTGAGAATAACCGGCTGCCATTCGCTGCGCGTGGCAAGCTTTGGCGATAAACCGCGGGCGAGTAAAAAGCCGCCAACGCCGCCAAGCACCGCGCCGCAAAGCGCTGCGAGATCCTGGCCGAAGAGCGCCTGGAAAATAGCCCCCATGACGAACAGACCTACCAGCGGCGACATATAGACCAATACCGCTGAGCCCAACAGGCTGCTCTCGGCGATGCCTAATTCAACCTTCTGCCCGGCAACCAACGGTTCTGCGCTCGGTACGGCAATAGTGTGCGTGGTTTGCGGACCGAGTTTATTCAGCACACGGCTACCGCAACCGGCACGCGAAGCACAGCTGCTACAGGAAGCTTTGACATCACATTCGACCAGCGCGCTGCCATTTTGCCAGGAAACGACGGTCGCCCACTCTTTTATCATTGTGCGGCCTTAAATTTGAGACTGTCCGCAATACGTTTTGCGGTTTGCGGCGGCAATTCACCAACGACAGTAATTTCGGCGTTATCGCGAACCGTTGTGCTAACAGTACGGCGACCGGTGCGCAGCATCTGATCGGCGCTATTCTGATTAGCGCGGTTAACGTTCACGGAGAAACTGAACAAACCATCGGAATAGAGGCGAGATTCAACGGGCATATCCATGGTCGGCAGTTGGCGACGGCTGCTGGATACTTCGCTAAACCCCTGCGGCAACCAGGCCGGTTCCCAGTTAAATACCACTTTATCGCCAGCCGGAAGTGAAAGGAGCGGTGGCAAACTGGCTTTCGCCAGTGTTTGCATGCTGTTAGTCACCTGACCGTTAACGGTAACCGCAATAACACGGAACTGTTCAAGGGTTTCGCCATCACGATCAAGCAAATCAACGCGCATCGGCAGGCGGGTTTCTTCATCCATCCACACGATATAGCTATAACGGGTGCCATCACGCGCCACAACGCGGATCACTTCGCATAGCCGGTCAGCAATGCGCGTGCGGCCGACTGAGATGAAATCGTAATAGGGAGAAAGACGTTTGAAGTCGGTATAAACCAGTGACGGCAGTGAATCTACAATGAAATTGCCGTTAAGCGTGAAAGGTTCAAGACCCGGCTCGAAGTAGCTGATCTCATTGCCACGCTGCACCACTTCGCGGCGGGGGCCGTCCATTTGCAACAACTGCGCAAGCGGCTGATCGTTAAGACGCACATGGCGGTAACGTAACGATTCAACACCCTGCTTATTGATGCTGACGAAAGAGAGTTCGTAGTTGAGCGACTGGCTCGCCACGTTCATTTGCTGCAGCAACGCCCCGGACGAAACATCAGCCGAGGCGTTGACAGAGCAGAACAAGCCAGTAGCCACAAAAGACATGGCACACCAAAGTTGCTTCATTACTGCGATTGCGTTCCTAAAGTTTGATTTCCTGGCACTTGAACAGCAGCTTGCTGTGTTTGCGCCTGCTCAAACTGAAGCTGTTCGGAGTGCAGACGGCGTTGCAGTTCGTAATCCTGCAGCATTGCATTAATGCGACGACGTTGTTCCTGCACCTGCTGTTGCTGACCGGCATTTGCCGTCGCATCAGACGGAACACCCAAACTCACCGGACTGGCTTTGCCCATCATCGGCAGTGTATTAAACACTGGCGCTTCGGGCTGTTGGGTTGATTCAGCCGAGCCATTATAGTGCTGGACGCCAACAATTACAGCAAGCGATACGCATGCCGCGACGCCCATCTGGGTAAGCTGGCTGGCCCATGGTCGGACTTTGTGCCAGAACGGCATTTTCTGCCATTGGTGAGGAGCGGGCTGAGCTTCAGGAATCAACGGCGCCGGCGCCTGAACAGCGTCTTTCTCAATCGCGGCCATTACTTGGGCTGAGATATCGAAATGGAGGAGATCGGCGGTATCACCACGCATGGAATCGCGGATGAGATGATAGCTCTCCCAGGTTTTCTGCATTTCCGGATCCTGAGACAACTCAACGAGCAGCTCACTATCCAGCATTTCACCATCCATTAAAGCGGAAAGTTGTTCTTTCTGCATGCCTAATACCTTTTTCAGTATCCCGCTATCGTCAACGCCTGATAAGCGGTTGAACTTTATTATCAATAGCTTCCCGCGCACGGAAGATACGAGAACGAACAGTACCTACCGGACAATCCATTATGGCCGCAATCTCTTCATAACTCAGGCCATCCAGCTCCCGCAACGTAATTGCCATGCGTAAATCTTCCGGGAGCGACTCAATGGTACGGAAAACTATTTGTCGCAGTTCTTCTGACAACATTAAGTTCTCAGGGTTCGAAATTTCTTTCAGTGCACCGCCACTTTCGAAGTTTTCTGCTTCAATTGCGTCCACATCACTGGATGGCGGCCTGCGCCCTTGGGCAACCAGGTAATTTTTCGCTGTATTAACCGCAATTCGGTACAGCCAGGTATAAAAAGCACTATCCCCCCTGAATGAATCAAGCGCGCGATAGGCTTTTATAAATGACTCTTGTACGACATCAGGCACATCGCCCGAAGGGACATAACGGGAAACCAGACTCGCCACTTTATGCTGGTAGCGCACCACCAGTAAGTTGAACGCTTTCTGATCTCCTTTCTGGACCCTTTCGACCAGGACCTGATCCGTTAACTGCTCGCTCATCCGAGGTAAAGTCTCCCCAAAACCAATTTCCACGCGTATCCAGAAACGCCACTCCAATACTGCACAATATGAGCAAGCAGCCAATTAGAGGACCGGTCTGTAATAAAGTTCCGTTACGCCTTTGTTTTTGTGCATCGTTCTACAGACTTTTCATTCTGACTCATTATAAGTCTGCAAACTTTGAACAATGTATTTTCTCAAAGAAAAGACCTTAAGATCGCCAGAGAGTAACGCAATACCGCTTTTTTTTCACCTCTAATACACCTTAGCTAACAAACTGCTTCTTAATATCTTTTTCCTGGATGGATATTTCCGACCCGGTCATCATGTTTAGCCATTAGTACAAAAAACGCAAAAAACAGTGATCATCTTCCTCTTACGGTGCTATGCTGCGCAAACACTGTTTAGTAAATTAAACAAACCATGAAAACGACTCCTGAACTCTCCTGTGATGTACTGGTCATCGGCAGCGGCGCGGCCGGTCTTTCGGTGGCTTTGCAGCTTGCAGACAAACATAGGGTCATAGTTTTAAGCAAAGGGCCCATTAGCGAAGGTTCGACATTTTATGCTCAGGGCGGTATCGCTGCGGTATTTGATGAAACCGACAGCATCGAATCGCATGTGGAAGATACGCTCATTGCCGGCGCCGGAATTGTTGAGCGCCACGCAGCGGAGTTTGTCGCCAGCAACGCGCGCCAGTGTGTCCAGTGGCTGATTGATCAAGGCGTGTTGTTTGATACCGAAGTCGCTGCAAACGGCGAAGCCAGTTACCACCTCACGCGTGAAGGCGGGCATAGCCACCGCCGCATCCTGCATAGCGCCGACGCGACGGGCAAAGAGGTCGAAAACACGCTGGTCTCCCAGGCGATTAACCATCCGAACATTCGCGTGCTTGAGCGCTGCAATGCGGTGGATCTGATTATCTCCGACAAAATTGGCCTGGCCGGAACGCGCCGCGTAGTGGGCGCGTGGGTGTGGAACCGTAATAAAGAACAGGTGGAAACCTGTCAGGCAAAAGCCGTGGTGCTGGCAACCGGCGGCGCCTCGAAGGTCTATCAGTACACCACCAATCCGGATATCGCTTCTGGTGACGGCATTGCAATGGCCTGGCGTGCGGGCTGCCGGGTGGCGAATCTGGAGTTTAATCAATTTCACCCTACTGCACTGTTCCACCCGCAAGCACGCAATTTCCTGCTCACGGAAGCATTACGCGGTGAAGGCGCCCATCTGAAACGCCCGGACGGCACACGTTTCATGCCAGATTTTGACGCGCGAGGTGAATTAGCGCCACGCGATGTGGTCGCCCGCGCGATCGATCATGAAATGAAACGTCTCGGCGTCGATTGCATGTATCTCGACATTAGCCATAAACCGGCTGAATTTATTCGTCACCATTTCCCGATGATTTATGAAAAGTTGCTCGGGCTTGGCATCGATTTAACCAAAGAGCCCGTTCCGATTGTACCCGCGGCACATTACACCTGCGGCGGCGTCATGATTGACGATCGCGGGCGTACCGATGTCGACGGGCTGTATGCAATTGGAGAAGTGAGTTATAGCGGTTTGCACGGCGCGAACCGCATGGCGTCGAATTCGCTGCTGGAGTGCCTGGTCTATGGCTGGTCGGCGGCGGAAGATATCGCCCACCGTATACCGCATGCCCATGCGGTCACGACGCTGCCAGCTTGGGATGAAAGCCGCGTGGACGATGCCGATGAACGGGTGATTCTGCAACACAACTGGCACGAATTACGGCTGTTTATGTGGGATTACGTCGGCATTGTGCGCACCACTAAACGCCTTGAGCGCGCACTGCGCCGTATAACACTGCTACAGCAGGAAATCGATGAGTACTATGCGAACTTCCGCGTCTCGAATAACCTGCTGGAGCTGCGCAACCTGGTGCAAGTCGCGGAGTTAATTGTCCGCTGTGCGATGGCGCGCAAAGAGAGCCGTGGGTTGCATTTCACGCTGGATTACCCCGATTTACTGCCGGAATCCGGCCCGACGGTGCTCTCGCCACAAAACTACATAAACAGATAAAACGCCTGGGTCAGCGCGGTGTAGCTCTCTGAGTAACGCTGATCTGGCCCACGGATCACCAGACGATCGGCAAACAGTTCGCCGTCTCGCGGTGAGAAAGCCAGCAGGACCCGATGCGGCAAGCGGCTTTCTGTTTCAGTCACATCCGTACGCAAACGCAGATGCCAGCCCAGCGTTTGCGCTTTGCTGACAAAGGCTTCGCTGATTTCAATCGGCAGAACGACGCAGAAAAAACCCTCTTCCGTAATCAGCGTTGCGCCAATTTCCAGCAAGGATTCATGATCAAGCGTTGTGGTATAGCGCGCTTTTTCGCGCTCTGGCGTGGCGCATTGCACCCCTTCGTCAAAATAGGGTGGATTGCTGACAATCAGATCGTAGCGCGCGGTGTTTTCCGTGCTCCACTGGCAGATATCCGCCTGATGCACGGTAATGCGCGCCGCCCACGGCGAGGCCTGAACATTTTCCCGCGCCTGCTCCGCTGCTTGCTCATCCAGCTCGACGGCATCAATTGTTACTTCTGGCGATGTGCGTTGCGCCAGCATCAGCGCCAGCAGCCCACTACCGGTACCAATGTCCAGCACATGCCGCGCTTTGGAAACCGGCGCCCATGCGCCTAACATCACCCCATCGGTGCCCACTTTCATGGCGCAGCGATCGTGAGCAACAAAGAACTCTTTAAACGTGAAGCCGTCACGGCGCAACTGAGCCTTTGACTGGGACATCTTTACAACCTCAATTCGGAAACCGGTGTAGCATAGGGGAAAGCAAAGCGCTGGAAAAGCGATAAGCAGAGAACAGATGAAGATTGCAGCCGTAACGTCTATAATCGGCGCCCCACACAGAGGTAGATCATGACTGTAACGACTTTTTCCGAACTCGAACTTGACGACAGCCTGCTGGACGCGCTCCAGAGCAAAGGCTTTACACGCCCGACCGCCATCCAGGCCGCCGCCATTCCGCCTGCGCTTGAAGGGCGTGATGTCCTCGGTTCCGCCCCTACCGGCACCGGTAAAACAGCGGCATATCTGCTGCCTGCGTTGCAGCACCTTCTGGACTTCCCGCGTAAAAAATCCGGCCCGCCGCGCATCCTGATCCTGACGCCGACCCGCGAGCTGGCGATGCAGGTGGCCGATCACGCGCGTGAGCTTGCCGCGAACACGCATCTGGATATCGCCACCATTACCGGTGGTGTAGCGTATATGAACCACGCGGAAGTGTTCAGCGAAAACCAGGATATCGTGGTCGCGACCACTGGCCGCCTGCTGCAATATATCAAAGAAGAGAACTTCGACTGCCGCGCGGTAGAGACACTGATCCTTGACGAAGCAGACCGCATGCTGGACATGGGCTTCGCGCAAGATATTGAGCATATTGCCGGTGAAACCCGCTGGCGCAAACAGACCATGCTGTTCTCCGCGACGCTGGAAGGCGACGCGATTAAAAATTTTGCCGAGCGCCTGCTGGAAGATCCTGTCGAAGTTTCCGCCACGCCCTCAACGCGTGAGCGCAAGAAAATTCACCAGTGGTACTACCGTGCCGACGACGTCGCCCATAAAACTGCGCTGCTGGTGCATCTGCTCAAGCAACCTGAAGTTAGCCGCTCTATCGTGTTTGTGCGCAAACGCGAGCGCGTGCATGAGCTGGCAAACTGGCTACGAGAAGCGGGCATTAACAACTGCTATCTCGAAGGTGAGATGGTGCAGGCGAAGCGTAACGAAGCGATTAAACGCCTGACGGAAGGCCGTGTGAATGTACTGGTCGCCACCGATGTCGCCGCTCGCGGCATTGATATCGACGATGTCAGCCACGTCTTTAACTTCGATCTGCCGCGCAGCGGCGATACCTATCTGCACCGAATCGGTCGTACGGGTCGTGCAGGCCGTAAAGGCACCGCGATTTCGCTGGTCGAAGCGCACGATCATCTGCTGCTGGGTAAAATTGGCCGTTATGTTGAAGAACCGCTGAAGCCGCGCGTGATAGACGAATTGCGTGCAAAAACGCGCGCGCCCAGTGAAAAGCTGACAGGCAAACCGTCGAAGAAAGTGCTGGCGAAACGCGCAGAGAAGAAAAAAGAGAAAGAAAAAGAGAAACCGCGTGTGAAGCAACGCCATCGTGACACCAAAAACATTGGCAAACGACGTAAGCCGAGCGCTGCAAGTACCGCGCCGCAAAATACAGAAGAGTAAAAAAAACGCCGGGATATCCCGGCGTTTTTATGTGTGCCTGAAATTACAGGCTTTCAGTAAAGGTACGAGCAATAACGTCGCGCTGCTGTTCTGGAGTTAGAGAGTTAAAACGCACAGCATAACCGGAGACACGAATTGTCAGCTGTGGGTATTTTTCCGGGTGTTCAACGGCATCAAGCAGTGTTTCACGACGCAGCACGTTAACGTTCAGGTGCTGGCCACCTTCAACACGCACTTCCGGCTTCACTTCCATCGGAATTTCACGGTATTCGATGTCACCGAGTTTGCTAACCGCAACCACTTCATCTTCTGCATAACCCGCTTTGGTACACACACAACGTGCTTCGCCTTTTTCATTATCGAGCAGCCAGAATGAGTTCAGCAGGTTGTCATTAGCAGCTTTAGTAATCTGGATACCAGTAATCATGAATAGCCTCCCTTAGGCACATTATTTGATTCGCCGGATACTTTCCGGCCAATTGGTAAAACCATTGTTGTCTGATTGTTTATATACCAGTCCAACATGTGGCATTCCTTGATTTAAATCAATAAAAACCACACACTAAAAAAGGTCATTGGGGAATATACTTGTTTTATATCAAGTTACGCCAGTCACACTGACTTAAAATTTTTGTAAATTTTAAAAATATTTTTAGGATTTTTCGTTCACGGGGGACAGTGAATTTTGTTCCGGGGAAATAAGCAGTTAAGCTACGGGGAACGAACATCGCAGGAGAGCGGGATGACCACCTCATTAACATGGCATGATGTGCTGGCAGAAGAAAAACAGCAGCCGTACTTTATTAACACCCTTAGCACGGTGGCGGCAGAGCGCCAGTCCGGGATCACCATCTATCCGCCGCAGAAAGATGTGTTCAACGCCTTTCGCTTCACTGAGCTTGGCGATGTCAAAGTTGTGATTCTCGGCCAGGATCCTTACCACGGCCCCGGACAAGCACACGGTCTGGCGTTTTCCGTTCGTCCGGGCATTGCGCCTCCCCCTTCTCTGCTGAATATGTATAAAGAGCTGGAAGCCAGCATTCCAGGTTTTGTCCGCCCGCAACATGGTTATCTCGAAAGCTGGGCGCGTCAGGGCGTGCTGCTACTTAATACCGTGCTCACCGTGCGCGCCGGCCAGGCACACTCGCACGCAAGCCTCGGCTGGGAAACTTTCACCGATAAAGTGATTAGCCTGATTAACGAGCATCGCGAAGGCGTGGTATTTCTGCTTTGGGGTTCGCACGCGCAGAAGAAAGGGGCGATTATCGACACAAAACGCCATCATGTTCTGAAAGCACCGCATCCATCACCGCTCTCCGCACACCGTGGATTTTTTGGCTGTAACCATTTCGTCCTGGCGAATCAATGGCTGGAAAAACAGGGCGAAGCGCCAATCGACTGGATGCCAACACTCCCGGCAGAAAGTGAGTAAAAATCCGCTCTTATAAGAGACGGCAGTGATTACGCTCTGGAAGGACGTACTAAAGCCTCTCCCTGGCTCGTAAGATTGGAATCCAAAGGCAATAAACAGAGCCAAAGCATGTTGATAACCGCGCCCGCAGGATGTGGTTATCAGTGAGTAGAATAAAAAAATGCCAGCATTACGCTGGCATTTTTTAATGCACCTGACGTTGCGCTATCAGGCTTTATTTTGACGCCACCACTCTGCCAGCAACACGCCGGTTGCGACAGACACGTTGAGGCTTTCAACGTTGCCAGTGCCTTCAATTGAGACGCTTAAATCAGAACGAGACAGGGTAACATCAGACAAACCATCGCGCTCCTGGCCCAGTACCAGTACCATTTTTTTCGGCAACTCGGCTTTAAACAGCGGCGTTCCGTTGTGGCTGGACGTCGTCACCAGCGCGTAACCCGCCTGGCGGAACTCTTCCAGCGCATCGACAAAGCTATCGCCGGTGATCGGCTGAACGTGTTCCGCGCCGCCTTCTGCGGTACGGACTGCCGCGCCAGATTCAACCACGGCCGCATCCTGCAATACCACGCCTTTCACACCGAAATGCGCGCAGCTGCGCATAATTGCGCCGAGGTTGTGCGGGTTCCCCACATCTTCCAGCGCCAGCACGCAATCTTCTTCTGCGGCATTCGCCACCCATTTCTGGACACTCAAACCATTGCGCTTTTTGATCAGGAAGCACACGCCGCCGTGGTGTTCTGTGCCGGAGGCTTTCGCCAGTTCATCTTCATCAACCACATGATACGCTTTACGGTTCGCGGCCATCCAGCGCAGGGCTTCTTTAAAACGCGGGGTCACGCTCTGCACAAACCAGGCGCGAACAATTGATTCAGGACGGCTGCTGAACAGTGCCTGGCAGGCATTTTCGCCATAGACGCGCGTCTCTTCCGCGCGCTGACGGCGCAGCACTTCCGGATCGATAAAACTTTTACCGCTAATACCACCGTGATCCGGTTTTTCCGGCGTTTCGTCACCCGGCGCGCGAGAAACGGTACGCCACGGCGAATCACTCTGGTTGCTGAAATTGTCTCGCTGCGGGCGGCTTCTGTCATCACGAGCAGGGCGGCCACGGTCATCGCGGGCGGAACGACTTCTGTCGTCACGGCCAGTACGACCTTTATCATCGCGGGAGGTGCGACGGTCATCGCCACTGCGCGAAGACGTTCCGCTACGTGCTGGCCCTTTCCCGGTGCGCGGGTTATAGCCACGTTTATCGGAATCATCATCACTGCGGACATACATCACTTTGACCTTGCCGCTTTTATTCTTTAATTCATCGTTCATGCTTTTCTCCACCAGCGCTGCGCGAAGCGCGCAGATTACCTGATGTGCTGGCGCTTAGCCATTAATTCGTTCAAAAGTTATCGGCTATTGTACTCATTGAATAAAACGCGTTGTCGTTTAAAACCTTCTTATCAATAATATGTAACATTGAAGAAACATACCGGCGAAACGCCGCTTTGTACCATCGCTTCCCTGAGGTTAGTTATGAATACCGTATGTGCAAGCTGTCAGGCGCTGAACCGCATTCCTGAAGAAAGAATGAACGACGGCGCGAAATGTGGGCGCTGTGGACATGAGCTGTTCGATGGAGATGTGATCAATGCGACTGGCGAAACCCTGGATAAGCTGCTGAAAGATGACCTGCCTGTGGTTGTCGATTTCTGGGCACCATGGTGCGGCCCGTGCCGCAACTTCGCGCCGATTTTCGAAGATGTCGCAGAAGAACGCAGCGGTAAAGTGCGCTTTGTAAAAGTTAACACCGAAGCCGAACGCGAGCTGAGTGCGCGTTTCCGCATTCGCAGTATTCCGACCATTATGCTGTTCAAAAATGGCGAAGTGGTGGACATGCTAAGCGGCGCGATGCCGAAAGCGCCGTTCGACAACTGGCTTAACGAATCACTGTAATCCCTTCGGGGCGCATCTTGTGCCCCGTTTTCAGCTCTGCGACAATGGCGTTTTTCTTGCGCGACCTTCATGACCAATAACGCTGTTCTCCAACTCCGTGCTGAGCGTCTTGCCCGCTCGACGCGCCCGTTTCTGGCGCGTGGCAACCGTATTCGCCGCTGCCAGCGCTGCCTGCTGCCGCTGAAAAACTGTCTATGTGATACCTTAAAACCGGCTTGCGCCAACAGCCGTTTTTGCCTGGTCATGTTCGACACCGAGCCGATGAAACCCAGTAACACGGGGCGTTTGATTGCCGATATCTTGCCTGACACGCAGGCTTTTCAATGGTCGCGTACCGAGCCGCCGCAAGCGCTAATCGATTTGTGCGCCAGCGAAGCGTACCAACCGATGGTCGTCTTCCCGGCCTCTTACGCGGGCAGCGAACGTCAGGTGTTGAGCACCCCGGCCGTCGGCAAACCACCACTGTTTATTATGCTGGATGGCACCTGGACCGAAGCGCGTAAAATGTTTCGCAAAAGCCCCTATCTGGATGCATTACCGGTTATCTCCGTCGATCTGTCACGCGTGTCTGCCTATCGCTTACGGGAAGCGCATGCAGAAGATCAATACTGCACGGCGGAAGTGGCCATTGCTCTGTTGGATTTGGCTGGCGATAACACCGCCGCGCAAGCGCTCGGCGATCACTTCACTCTGTTTCGTGAACGTTACCTGGCGGGGAAACCGCATCATTCGCCCGCCATCACAGCAAACACCGCAGAAAACGTTTAATATCATCGGGTCACTCTTTTGCGGAGGCCGGTATGAGCCAACGAGGGCTGGAAGCGTTATTACGTCCCCGATCGATTGCGGTGGTGGGTGCATCTATGAAGCCGGATCGCGCGGGTTTTTTAATGATGCGCAATTTGCTGGCAGGCGGTTTCGCAGGTCCTGTCTTACCGGTGACGCCCGCCTATAAAGCGGTACAGGGCGTACTGGCATGGCCGGATGTCGCCAGCCTGCCTTTCACGCCCGATCTTGCGGTGTTGTGTACCCACGCAAAACGTAATTTGACGCTGCTTGAGGCGCTCGGCCAAAAGGGGTGTAAAACCTGCATTATCCTTTCTGCTCCGCCCGAACAGCATGCCGATTTGCTCGCCTGCGCTGCCCGCTATCAAATGCGGTTGCTTGGCCCGAACAGCCTGGGCTTACTCGCCCCCTGGCAAGGCCTTAACGCCAGTTTCTCGCCGGTGCCGATTACACGCGGCAAACTGGCGTTTATTTCCCAGTCTGCCGCCGTTTCCAATACCATACTTGACTGGGCGCAGCAGCGGGAAATGGGGTTTTCTTATTTCATCGCACTCGGCGATAGCCTCGATATTGATGTTGATGAACTGCTCGATTTCCTGGCGCGAGACAGTAAAACCAGCGCCATTCTGCTCTATCTGGAACAGCTAAGTGATGCCCGCCGCTTTGTTTCCGCCGCACGTAGCGCATCGCGTAATAAACCGATTCTGGTCATAAAAAGTGGTCGCAGCCCGGAAGCGCAGCGTCTGCTGCATTCCCATGCGGGGCTCGATCCGGCCTGGGATGCGGCTATTCAGCGCGCCGGTTTATTGCGGGTACAGGATACCCATGAGCTTTTTTCCGCCGTCGAAACGCTCAGCCATATGCGCCCGTTGCGCGGCGAACGGTTGATGATCGTCAGTAATGGCGCAGCCCCCGCCGCACTGGCACTCGACGAACTATGGTCACGCAACGGCAAGCTGGCCACGCTGAGTGAAGAGACGATCACGCAGCTGCGCGCCGTACTGCCGGAATATGTGGAACCCGCTAACCCGCTGGACTTGCGCGATGACGCCAGCAGCGAGCGTTACATCGCAGCGTTGAATATTCTGCTTGATAGCCAGGATTACGATGCGCTGATGGTGATCCACGCCCCCAGCGCCGCCGCGCCAGGCAGCGAAAGCGCGGTGGCGTTAATTGACGCGCTGAAAAAACATTCCCGCGGGAAATATGTCACTGTACTGACCAACTGGTGCGGTGAGTTTTCCTCGCAGGAAGCGCGGCGTCTGTTCAGCGAAGCCGGGCTGCCAACTTACCGAACGCCTGAAGGCACCATTACGGCCTTTATGCATATGGTGGAATATCGGCGAAACCAGAAACAGCTACGTGAAACGCCGGCGATCTCAGTGAGCCTGACAGCAGATACCGCCGCTGCACACAACCTTCTGCAGCAGGCGCTAGCCGATGGTGCATCAACGCTGGATACCCATGAAGTGCAGCCAATTTTACGCGCCTGGGGGCTGCAAACGCTGCCGACCTGGATTGCCAGCGACAGTGCGGAAGCCGTGCATATTGCCGAACAGATTGGCTACCCGGTCGCGCTGAAATTGCGCTCTCCGGATATCCCGCACAAGTCGGAAGTCCAGGGGGTAATGCTTTATCTGCGCACCGCAAAAGAGGTGCAGCAGGCTGCTGATGCGATTATCGATCGCGTCAAAATGAATTGGCCGCAAGCGCGTATCCATGGATTGCAAGTGCAGAGCATGGCGAACCGTGCTGGCGCGCAGGAACTGCGTGTTGTGGTAGAACACGATCCGGTTTTCGGCCCGCTGATCATGTTAGGTGAAGGCGGCGTTGAGTGGCGGGCAGAGGATCAAGCCGCAGTGGCGCTTCCGCCACTGAACATGAACCTGGCGCGCTACCTGGTCATTCAGGCGATCAAAAGTAAAAAGATCCGTGGGCGCAGCGCATTACGCACGCTGGATATCGCTGGTCTGAGCCAGTTTTTAGTTCAGGTCTCAAATTTGATTGTCGATTGCCCGGAAATCGAACGACTTGATATTCACCCTTTGCTGGCTTCCGGCAGCGAATTCACGGCGCTGGATGTGACGATGTCTATTGCGCCCAGCGTCGGGAACGGTGAGACGCGTCTTGCGATTCGCCCCTATCCGCAGCATCTGGAAGAACGCGTTGAGATGAGAAATGGCGAGCAGTGCCTGTTCCGCCCGATTCTTCCCGAAGACGAACCTCAGTTGCAGGCATTTATTGCCAGAGTGACAAAAGAAGATCTCTATTATCGCTACTTTAGCGAGATCAACGAATTTACCCACGATGATTTAGCGAATATGACGCAGATCGACTACGATCGGGAAATGGCCTTCGTGGCCGTGCGTAGCACCGATCAGGGCGAAGAGATTTTGGGTGTAACCCGCGCTATTTCCGATCCGGATAATATTGACGCTGAATTTGCCGTGCTGGTGCGATCCGATTTGAAAGGGCTCGGGCTTGGACGACGTTTACTTGAAAAGCTCATCAGTTATACCCGGGATCACGGACTTAAGCGTTTGAATGGTATTACTATGCCCAACAATCGCGGCATGGTAACGCTGGCGCGTAAACTGGGATTCGATGTCGATATCCAACTGGAAGATGGCATAGTCGGTTTGTCGCTCCATCTGACACCGACAGAGTAATCCCGAGTAAGGTACTGGAAATGTTGACCACTTTAGCAGGCTCGGTGTTATTATTGCCCGCTTATGTCGTCTGCATGCTACAGAAGACCCTTCAATAAACAGAGAAGAAACGCACTGTGATGTTGTCAAAATTTAAGCGTAATAAACATCAACAACACCTTGCCCAATTACCCAAGATTTCTCAGTCAGCTGATGATATAGAGTTCTTCTATGCTCCTGCTGATTTCAGGGAGACGCTGCTTGCAAAGATAGCCAGTGCAACGCGCCGGATCTATATCATTGCCCTGTATCTTGAGCAGGATGATGGCGGGAAAGGAATTCTGAACGCGCTGTATGAAGCAAAACGCCAGCGCCCGGAGCTGGATGTTCGCGTCCTCGTAGACTGGCATCGCGCTCAGCGCGGACGTATTGGCGCAGCAGCGTCAAATACCAATGCGGACTGGTACTGCCGTCTGGCGCAGGAAAACCCAGGCGTTGTCGTTCCCGTTTACGGGGTGCCGGTTAATACCCGCGAAGCGCTTGGCGTGCTCCACTTCAAAGGCTTTATTATTGATGACTGCGTGCTGTATAGCGGCGCGAGCCTTAACGATGTTTACCTGCATCAGCACGATAAATACCGCTATGACCGTTATCAGTTGATCCGCAATCCGCAGATGGCTGACGTCATGCAAGGCTGGGTTGAGCAGAATCTGATCCAGGGCCGTGGTGTGAACCGCCTTGACGACCCGCAGCGTCCTAAAAGCCCGGAAATCAAAAATGATATCCGTCTGTTCCGCCAGGAATTGCGCGATGCGTCGTACCATTTCCAGGGCGATGCGGATAACGAACAACTGGCCGTGACTCCGCTGGTTGGTCTGGGAAAATCCAGCCTGCTGAACAAGACGATTTTCCATCTGATGCCGTGCGCAGAGCACAAGCTGACGATTTGTACGCCCTATTTCAACCTGCCGGCGGTACTGGTACGTAATATTATTCAGCTGCTGCGTGAGGGGAAAAAAGTCGAAATCATCGTTGGCGATAAGACAGCGAATGACTTTTTTATTCCTGAAGATGAGCCGTTTAAGATTATTGGTGCGTTACCTTATCTGTATGAGATCAATCTGCGCCGTTTCTTAAGCCGCCTGCAATATTATGTGAATACCGATCAACTCGTCGTTCGCCTCTGGAAAGATGAAGATAACAGCTACCACCTGAAAGGGATGTGGGTTGATGATGAGTGGATCTTGCTCACCGGGAACAACCTGAACCCACGCGCCTGGCGTCTGGATCTGGAAAACGCAGTGCTTATCCACGATCCAAAACATGAGCTGGTCGCACAGCGTGATAAAGAGCTGGAACGTATTCGCACGCACACCACCGTGGTAAATCATTACCGCGATTTGCAGAGCATTGCGGATTACCCGGTGAAAGTGCGTAAGCTGATACGCCGCCTGCGCCGTATCCGCATTGATAAGCTGATTAGTCGCATTCTTTAACATTAAGCCCCGTCTCTGCGATGGGGCTTTTTTTCAGGTCTTTCAATGAAATACACCTTGCTGGCAACAACGCTGCTGCTGACAGGCTGTAGCCATATGGCGAACGATAGCTGGAGCGGTCAAGATAAAGCACAACATTTTCTTGGTTCGGCCATGCTTTCCGCAGCCGGGAATGAATACGCGCAACATCAGGGCATCAGCCGTGACCGAAGTGCGGTATACGGCCTGATGTTTTCTGTCAGCCTTGGCGCATCGAAAGAGTTATGGGATAGCCGCCCGGCAGGGAGCGGCTGGAGCTGGAAAGATTTCGCCTGGGATATTGCCGGTGCCACAACAGGTTTTGCCATGTGGCAACTGGCAAGATAGAAACTAAAGGCGTATGCCTTTCCCTTTGCGATGCAGCATTAAAGAAACCAGAAATGCCAATGCGCCCATCACAGTAACGTACCAGAAAAAACTGCTTTCAAAACCGACCGATTTCAGCGACAGCGCAACATACTCAGCCGAACCACCAAACAGCGCATTCGCCACGGCATAAGATAACCCGACACCTAACGCACGAACTTGCGCCGGGAACATTTCGGCTTTCAGGATCCCACTGATTGAGGTGTAGAAACTGACGATCACTAATGCCAGCATGACCAGCGCGAACGCGGCATAAGGCGAAGTGACGCTATGGAGAGCACTGAGAATCGGGACAGTGCAAAGTGTGGCAAGACCGCCGAACAGCAACATTGAATTACGACGGCCTATTTTATCCGACAGCGCGCCAATAACGGGTTGAATCAGCATAAAGACAAATAACGCAACTGTCATAATGACGCTGGCAACGTTGGCATGCATTCCGGCGGTATTCACCAGATATTTTTGCATATAGGTGGTAAAGGTGTAGAACGCCAGTGAGCCGCCAGCTGTAAAGCCAAGCACCATAATGAAAGCCTTGCGGTTACGCCACAGCCCTTTTAGCGATCCCGCCTCTTTCAGGGCGCGTACCTCTTGCCGCGAGGTTTCATCAAGTTGTCGGCGTAGCCACAGCGCAACAATAGCCAGTGCGGCACCGAGCGCAAACGGAATACGCCATCCCCAGGCACGTAAATCTTCGTCACTTAGAACTTGCTGCAATACAACCACAACCAGCAGAGCCAGCAATTGCCCGCCGATCAGCGTCACATACTGAAATGATGCGTAAAACCCTTTACGCCCTTCCACTGCAACTTCGCTCATATAAGTCGCGCTTGTACCGTATTCACCGCCCACTGATAGCCCCTGGAACAGGCGCGCCAGCAGTAATAATGCTGGCGCCCAGGTGCCAATGGACTCATAACCGGGTAAGCAGGCGATGACCAACGATCCCAGGCACATCATACACACCGAGATAAGCATTGATGCCTTACGTCCGCGCCTGTCAGCGATACGGCCAAATAACCAACCCCCGATCGGTCGCATCAGGAAGCCTGCGGCAAAAACCCCCGCCGTTTGTAATAGCTGAGTTGTTGTGTTGCCGGCAGGGAAAAAGATGTGCGCGAAATAGAGGGAGCAAAAGGAGTAGACATAGAAATCAAACCACTCAACCAGGTTACCTGATGAAGCGCCAATGATCGCCCATACCCTGCGCCGGGTATCGCTACTGGTGAGCGAGTCTCGTGTCGTCACACTGCTTTCTGCCATTCTACTGATACTCCTGCTAGAGATTTTGGAGATATGGACCTTATGAATATCCATATCCACTCAGCGCAAAAAATCAAAATGTTACACATTTGTTATAGTGCAGAAGCGATTTACATCACATTTCAACTTAGCAAGGTAAGTAATTCAGAATAGGGGCATATGTGGATTTGTACAAAAAAGCCCCCGTGCTTTCACATGAGGCTTTGTTCTGGGCAGGCGTCAGTCACGCCTGTTGTGCGCTGGATTAGGCAAGTGGATTAATTTGCTGGTACTTACTGCCTGTTTAACATGAAGTGTTCTGGCCTGGAACATAAAACAAAAAACCAGCAACCAGCATCGCAGGCATGAATTTCGCTGCATAAAAACGCAAAAAGGCCATCCGTCAGGATGGCCTCTTCACTGGTTTGATGCCTGGCAGTTCCCTACTCTCGCATGGGGAGACCCCACACTACCATCGGCGCTACGGCGTTTCACTTCTGAGTTCGGCATGGGGTCAGGTGGGACCACCGCGCTGTTGCCGCCAGGCAAATTCTGTTTATCAGACCGCTTTTACGTTCTGATGTAATCTGTCATCAAGCTGATTTCATGTCTCTCACCGCCAAAACATCTTCGGCGTTGTAAGGTTAAGCCTCACGGTTCATTAGTACCGGTTAGCTCAACGCATCGCTGCGCTTACACACCCGGCCTATCAACGTCGTCGTCTTCAACGTTCCTTCAGGAGACTTAAAGTCTCAGGGAGAACTCATCTCGGGGCAAGTTTCGTGCTTAGATGCTTTCAGCACTTATCTCTTCCGCATTTAGCTACCGGGCAGTGCCATTGGCATGACAACCCGAACACCAGTGATGCGTCCACTCCGGTCCTCTCGTACTAGGAGCAGCCCCCCTCAATTCTCCAGCGCCCACGGCAGATAGGGACCGAACTGTCTCACGACGTTCTAAACCCAGCTCGCGTACCACTTTAAATGGCGAACAGCCATACCCTTGGGACCTACTTCAGCCCCAGGATGTGATGAGCCGACATCGAGGTGCCAAACACCGCCGTCGATATGAACTCTTGGGCGGTATCAGCCTGTTATCCCCGGAGTACCTTTTATCCGTTGAGCGATGGCCCTTCCATTCAGAACCACCGGATCACTATGACCTGCTTTCGCACCTGCTCGCGCCGTCACGCTCGCAGTCAAGCCAGCTTATGCCATTGCACTAACCTCCTGATGTCCGACCAGGATTAGCTGACCTTCGTGCTCCTCCGTTACGCTTTAGGAGGAGACCGCCCCAGTCAAACTACCCACCAGACACTGTCCGCAACCCGGATTACGGGTCCACGTTAGAACACCAGCCATTAAAGGGTGGTATTTCAAGGATGGCTCCACGCAGACTGGCGTCCACGCTTCAAAGCCTCCCACCTATCCTACACATCAAGGACCAGTGTTCAGTGTCAAGCTATAGTAAAGGTTCACGGGGTCTTTCCGTCTTGCCGCGGGTACACTGCATCTTCACAGCGAGTTCAATTTCACTGAGTCTCGGGTGGAGACAGCCTGGCCATCATTACGCCATTCGTGCAGGTCGGAACTTACCCGACAAGGAATTTCGCTACCTTAGGACCGTTATAGTTACGGCCGCCGTTTACCGGGGCTTCGATCAAGAGCTTCTCCTTACGGATGACCCCATCAATTAACCTTCCGGCACCGGGCAGGCGTCACACCGTATACGTCCACTTTCGTGTTTGCACAGTGCTGTGTTTTTAATAAACAGTTGCAGCCAGCTGGTATCTTCGACTGATTTCAGCTCCACGAGCAAGTCGCTTCACCTACATATCAGCGTGCCTTCTCCCGAAGTTACGGCACCATTTTGCCTAGTTCCTTCACCCGAGTTCTCTCAAGCGCCTTGGTATTCTCTACCTGACCACCTGTGTCGGTTTGGGGTACGATTTCGTGTTACCTGATGCTTAGAGGCTTTTCCTGGAAGCAGGGCATTTGTTACTTCAGCACCGTAGTGCCTCGTCATCACGCCTCAGTGTTAAAGCACTCCGGATTTGCCTGGAGCACACACCTTCACGCTTAAACCGGGACAACCGTCGCCCGGCTAACATAGCCTTCTCCGTCCCCCCTTCGCAGTAACACCAAGTACAGGAATATTAACCTGTTTCCCATCGACTACGCCTTTCGGCCTCGCCTTAGGGGTCGACTCACCCTGCCCCGATTAACGTTGGACAGGAACCCTTGGTCTTCCGGCGAGCGGGCTTTTCACCCGCTTTATCGTTACTTATGTCAGCATTCGCACTTCTGATACCTCCAGCAACCCTCACAGGCCACCTTCGCAGGCTTACAGAACGCTCCCCTACCCAACAACACAATAGTGTCGCTGCCGCAGCTTCGGTGCATGGTTTAGCCCCGTTACATCTTCCGCGCAGGCCGACTCGACCAGTGAGCTATTACGCTTTCTTTAAATGATGGCTGCTTCTAAGCCAACATCCTGGCTGTCTGGGCCTTCCCACATCGTTTCCCACTTAACCATGACTTTGGGACCTTAGCTGGCGGTCTGGGTTGTTTCCCTCTTCACGACGGACGTTAGCACCCGCCGTGTGTCTCCCGTGATAACATTCTCCGGTATTCGTAGTTTGCATCGGGTTGGTAAGCCGGGATGGCCCCCTAGCCGAAACAGTGCTCTACCCCCGGAGATGAATTCACGAGGCGCTACCTAAATAGCTTTCGGGGAGAACCAGCTATCTCCCGGTTTGATTGGCCTTTCACCCCCAGCCACAGGTCATCCGCTAATTTTTCAACATTAGTCGGTTCGGTCCTCCAGTTAGTGTTACCCAACCTTCAACCTGCCCATGGCTAGATCACCGGGTTTCGGGTCTATACCCTGCAACTTAACGCCCAGTTAAGACTCGGTTTCCCTTCGGCTCCCCTATTCGGTTAACCTTGCTACAGAATATAAGTCGCTGACCCATTATACAAAAGGTACGCAGTCACCCCATCAAGAGGCTCCCACTGCTTGTACGTACACGGTTTCAGGTTCTTTTTCACTCCCCTCGCCGGGGTTCTTTTCGCCTTTCCCTCACGGTACTGGTTCACTATCGGTCAGTCAGGAGTATTTAGCCTTGGAGGATGGTCCCCCCATATTCAGACAGGATACCACGTGTCCCGCCCTACTCATCGAGCTCACAGCCTGTGTGCTTTTGTGTACGGGGCTGTCACCCTGTATCGCGCGACTTTCCAGACGCTTCCACTAACACACAAGCTGATTCAGACTCTGGGCTCCTCCCCGTTCGCTCGCCGCTACTGGGGGAATCTCGGTTGATTTCTTTTCCTCGGGGTACTTAGATGTTTCAGTTCCCCCGGTTCGCCTCATTAACCTATGGATTCAGTTAATGATAGTGTGACGAGTCACACTGGGTTTCCCCATTCGGACATCGCCGGCTATAACGGTTCATATCACCTTACCGGCGCTTTTCGCAGATTAGCACGTCCTTCATCGCCTCTGACTGCCAGGGCATCCACCGTGTACGCTTAGTCGCTTAACCTCACAACCCGAAGATGTTTCTTTCGATTCATCATCGCGCTGTAAAAATTTGAGAGACTCACAGAACAGTTCACACTGTTCAGTGTTTCAATTTTCAGCTTGATCCAGATTTTTAAAGAGCAAATATCTCAAACGTGACTCGCAAGTCAGTTTTGAGATACGGCTGGCAACGCCTTTCACACATTACCGCGCAAGTGGCGTCCCCTAGGGGATTCGAACCCCTGTTACCGCCGTGAAAGGGCGGTGTCCTGGGCCTCTAGACGAAGGGGACACGAAAATTGCATATCACGCGCTGCGTGATATTTTCGTGTAGGGTGAGCTTTCATTAACAGAAAGCGAGCGGCTTTATTTATTAAGCCTCACTCCCGACGCGTAAACGCCTTGCTATTTACTTTTCATCAGACAATCTGTGTGGACACTGCAGAGGCAGGTTCTTTAAGGTAAGGAGGTGATCCAACCGCAGGTTCCCCTACGGTTACCTTGTTACGACTTCACCCCAGTCATGAATCACAAAGTGGTAAGCGCCCTCCCGAAGGTTAAGCTACCTACTTCTTTTGCAACCCACTCCCATGGTGTGACGGGCGGTGTGTACAAGGCCCGGGAACGTATTCACCGTGGCATTCTGATCCACGATTACTAGCGATTCCGACTTCATGGAGTCGAGTTGCAGACTCCAATCCGGACTACGACGCACTTTATGAGGTCCGCTTGCTCTCGCGAGGTCGCTTCTCTTTGTATGCGCCATTGTAGCACGTGTGTAGCCCTGGTCGTAAGGGCCATGATGACTTGACGTCATCCCCACCTTCCTCCAGTTTATCACTGGCAGTCTCCTTTGAGTTCCCGGCCGGACCGCTGGCAACAAAGGATAAGGGTTGCGCTCGTTGCGGGACTTAACCCAACATTTCACAACACGAGCTGACGACAGCCATGCAGCACCTGTCTCACAGTTCCCGAAGGCACCAAAGCATCTCTGCTAAGTTCTGTGGATGTCAAGACCAGGTAAGGTTCTTCGCGTTGCATCGAATTAAACCACATGCTCCACCGCTTGTGCGGGCCCCCGTCAATTCATTTGAGTTTTAACCTTGCGGCCGTACTCCCCAGGCGGTCTATTTAACGCGTTAGCTCCGGAAGCCACGCCTCAAGGGCACAACCTCCAAATAGACATCGTTTACGGCGTGGACTACCAGGGTATCTAATCCTGTTTGCTCCCCACGCTTTCGCACCTGAGCGTCAGTCTTCGTCCAGGAGGCCGCCTTCGCCACCGGTATTCCTCCAGATCTCTACGCATTTCACCGCTACACCTGGAATTCTACCTCCCTCTACGAGACTCAAGCCTGCCAGTTTCGGATGCAGTTCCCAGGTTGAGCCCGGGGATTTCACATCCGACTTGACAGACCGCCTGCGTGCGCTTTACGCCCAGTAATTCCGATTAACGCTTGCACCCTCCGTATTACCGCGGCTGCTGGCACGGAGTTAGCCGGTGCTTCTTCTGCGGGTAACGTCAATGAACAAGGTTATTAACCTTACTCCCTTCCTCCCCGCTGAAAGTACTTTACAACCCGAAGGCCTTCTTCATACACGCGGCATGGCTGCATCAGGCTTGCGCCCATTGTGCAATATTCCCCACTGCTGCCTCCCGTAGGAGTCTGGACCGTGTCTCAGTTCCAGTGTGGCTGGTCATCCTCTCAGACCAGCTAGGGATCGTCGCCTAGGTGAGCCGTTACCCCACCTACTAGCTAATCCCATCTGGGCACATCTGATGGCAAGAGGCCCTAAGGTCCCCCTCTTTGGTCTTGCGACGTTATGCGGTATTAGCTACCGTTTCCAGTAGTTATCCCCCTCCATCAGGCAGTTTCCCAGACATTACTCACCCGTCCGCCACTCGTCACCCGAGAGCAAGCTCTCTGTGCTACCGTTCGACTTGCATGTGTTAGGCCTGCCGCCAGCGTTCAATCTGAGCCATGATCAAACTCTTCAATTTAAAAGTTTGATGCTCAATGTTTCTTTATTTCTAAAGAAAAGAACTTCGTAATGAATTACGTGTTCACTCACTGAGACTTGGTATT
The DNA here is from genome assembly GCF_000300455.3 of Kosakonia sacchari SP1. NCBI lineage: Bacteria > Pseudomonadati > Pseudomonadota > Gammaproteobacteria > Enterobacterales > Enterobacteriaceae > Kosakonia > Kosakonia sacchari. The sequence goes on along the minus strand of NZ_CP007215.2, from coordinate 1,230,221 downwards.
CATTTTTCGTCCGAGGACGTCAAGAATCCAGTCACCCTGAGTGCCCACACAGATTGTCTGATAAATTGTTAAAGAGCAGTGCCGCCTCGCTTTTTGCTGCGGCGCGGGTTGCGTATACTACGCTTTCCCGCCGTGAAGTCAACTGTTTATTTTCAGAATTCTTCACCTGACATGCCGGTGTGTTTGCCGTTGTGCCGTGTCAGTGGAAGCGCATTATAGGGAGTTAATTCCCGCTGACAACCCCTAATTTGAAAAAAGTCATCGTTCGCTCACTTTTCAGTCGAATTAGGTTGAGAAGTTTGATTTCTGCCTGGTTTTCAAACAAAAACGAGCCCGAAAGGGCTCGTTTTATTCTTTTGTGACTTACTGCACTGCCACGATTCGCTCATCTTTCACCACGAGCTGCACCGGTTTGCCCGGAATTAGCTCACCAGAAAGAATCTGCTGCGCCAGCGGGTTTTCAATCTGCTGTTGAATAGCGCGTTTCAATGGACGCGCGCCATACACCGGATCGTACCCGTTTGCGCTGAGCAGTTTCAGCGCGTCGTCGGAAATGGTAACCGCATAGCCACGCTCTTCCAGACGTTTATACAGACGTTGCAGTTGGATCTGCGCAATAGAAGCAATGTGTTTTTCACCCAACGGATGGAACACCACCACTTCATCAATACGGTTGATGAATTCCGGACGGAAATTCTGGCTAACCACACCTAACACCAGGTCTTTCATATGGCCGTAATCCAGATCGCCAAAACGCTCCTGGATCAAATCAGAACCCAGGTTGGAAGTCATAATGACGACCGTATTGCGGAAATCTACCGTTCTGCCTTGTCCATCGGTCAGACGACCATCGTCCAGCACCTGCAGCAGAATGTTGAACACATCCGGATGCGCTTTCTCTACTTCATCCAGCAGAATAACGGAATAAGGGCGACGGCGAACCGCTTCCGTCAGATAACCGCCCTCTTCATAGCCAACATATCCCGGAGGCGCACCGACAAGACGCGAAACGGAATGTTTCTCCATAAATTCCGACATGTCGATACGCACCATTGCATCGTCACTATCGAACATAAAGTTCGCAAGAGACTTACACAGTTCGGTTTTACCCACCCCGGTAGGACCAAGGAAGAGGAACGAACCGATCGGGCGATTCGGGTCCGACAACCCAGCACGGCTACGGCGAATAGCGTTAGAAACGGCTTCGACAGCTTCATCCTGGCCGATTACCCGATGATGGAGGTCATGCTCCATGCGCAATAATTTTTCGCGCTCGCCCTCCATCATTCTCGCTACCGGGATGCCCGTCCAACGCGCCAACACCTCTGCAATTTCCGCATCGGTCACGCGGTTACGTAGCAGACGCATGGTTTTGCCCTCGGCCTGAGTTGCGGCAGCCAACTGTTTTTCAAGTTCCGGAATTTTCCCGTACTGAAGTTCAGACATGCGCCCCAAATCACCATTACGGCGCGCTTGCTCCATGGCGATTTTGGCCTGTTCCAGTTCCGACTTAATGGTTTGGGTTCCGGAAAGAGAGGCTTTTTCCGCTTTCCACTCTTCTTCTAATGATGAGTACTGGCGTTCTTTATCTTCCAACTCTTCATTAAGCATTTCGAGCCGCTTGATACTGGCTTCATCGGACTCTTTCATCAGCGCCCGCTGTTCCAGTTTGAGCTGAATAATACGGCGATCGAGCCGGTCGAGTTCTTCCGGTTTCGAGTCAATCTGCATACGAATGCTGGACGCAGCTTCATCAATCAAGTCGATGGCTTTGTCCGGCAGTTGACGATCGGCGATGTAGCGATGCGACAGCGTTGCCGCCGCAACAATTGCCGGGTCGGTAATTTGCACATGGTGATGCAGTTCGTAACGCTCTTTCAGCCCACGCAGAATCGCAATGGTATCTTCCACTGTCGGCTCGGCCACCAGCACTTTCTGGAAACGACGCTCCAGCGCCGCATCTTTCTCTATATACTGGCGATACTCATCCAGCGTGGTGGCGCCCACACAGTGCAACTCACCGCGCGCTAGCGCCGGTTTAAGCATGTTGCCCGCATCCATTGCACCGTCGGCTTTACCAGCACCGACCATCGTATGCAACTCGTCGATAAACAGAATGACGTTGCCTTCCTGTTTCGACAGATCGTTCAGCACACCTTTTAAACGTTCTTCAAACTCACCGCGATATTTTGCGCCAGCAACCAGTGCGCCCATGTCCAGCGCCAGTACACGGCGGCCTTTCAGCCCTTCCGGCACTTCGCCGTTGACAATACGCTGCGCCAGCCCTTCAACAATCGCGGTTTTACCGACACCCGGTTCACCAATCAGCACCGGGTTATTTTTGGTACGCCGTTGCAGTACCTGGATTGTACGACGAATCTCTTCGTCACGGCCGATCACTGGATCGAGCTTGCCTTGTTCGGCGCGTTCAGTCAGATCAACGGTAAATTTTTTCAAGGCCTGACGTTGGTCTTCGGCCCCCTGGTCGTTCACGTTCTCTCCCCCACGCATTTGTTCAATCGCCTGGGTCACATTGGCGGTTGTCGCGCCAGCAGATTTAAGCAAGTCCGTCAGCGTACCGCGTGATTCAAGCGCCGCCAGAACAAAAAGTTCCGACGAGATAAAGTTGTCACCTCGCTTTTGCGCCAGCTTGTCGCAAAGATTCAGTACACGCACCAGGTCCTGAGAAGGCTGTACGTCGCCACCGGTGCCCTCCACCTGTGGTAAGCGGCTCAGCGCTTGTTCAATCGCTGTGCGTAACTGACCGGCGTTCACGCCTGCAGAGGTTAATAAAGGATGAATCGAACCGCCTTCCTGATTGAGTAAGGCGCTCATTAAATGAAGAGGTTCGATAAATTGATTGTCGTGCCCGAGTGCGAGCGACTGGGCATCGGCGAGAGCAAGCTGGAATTTATTGGTAAGACGATCCAGACGCATAACTCCTCCCATAACAGGTCAAAATTGCTACTGGAGATTAAATGAGGTCATCCCTCAATTATTCAAGGTGAATGACCTGAATTATGCGAAAGAAAACCTACGCGTACTGGATCGTCTTGATTCTTTAGGTTATATCAGCCAAATGAAACTTGCCATACGCCCGGTTGTCTTGTCCCGGCGGTATGAGAAAAAATTATTCTTATCGCTGAAGGTACAGTGATCGCCGCCGAACACGTGCTGGACGCCTACGCTCGCCAGACGCTGGCGAGCGAGCTGATAGATATCAGCAAAATATTTATCACCGTAGGGTCGAAAAGCGCTGCCGGCCTGCGGATCGTGGACCAGAAACGCTTCGCGAACTTCTGCGCCGACTTCAAACGCTTGCGGTCCAATTGCCGGCCCCAACCACGCCAGCAGATTTTCCGGCTTATCGGCGAAACACGCAACCGTCTGTTCCAGCACGCCTGCGCATAAACCCCGCCAGCCAGCGTGAGCAGCAGCAACTTCAGTGCCAGCCTGGTTACAAAACAAGACCGGTAAACAGTCGGCGGTCATCACCGCACAGACCGTACCGGGTGTGTTGCTGTATGACGCATCCGCCCGTTTCGACGCATAAGGACCACCGCTAAGTGTGAGCACGTCAGTGCCATGAACCTGCTCAAGCCATACCGGCTTCGAAGGCAAACCGCCCGCCGCGAATACGCGCGCGCGATTCTCTTCCACATGCTCAGTATTGTCTCCGCAGTGTGCGCCAAGATTCAGCGAATCGTAAGGTGGCAGGCTTACACCACCGACGCGCGTCGAGCTGCAGGCCGCTACACCTTTTGGCAGCGGCCAGTCCGGGAGGATCAGTTTGGTCATAACCAGGCAACATCGTCCTTATGGGTTTCAAAATCAGCGCGCATCGCATCAATTAAATCAACCATATCTTGCGGAATTGGCGCATGCCATTCCATTTCGATACCGCTGATAGGATGGTAAAGGCGCAGCATAGTGGCGTGCAGAGCCTGACGGTCAAACTTGCGCAGTGCATCAATAAACTCGTCCGATGCGCCTTTCGGCGGACGCGGGCGGCCGCCATAGAGTTGGTCGCCAACCAGCGGATGGGTGATATGCGCCATATGCACGCGAATCTGGTGCGTACGGCCTGTTTCCAGGCGCAAACGCAAGCGCGTATGCACACGGAAATGCTCCATAATGCGGTAGTGAGTCACCGCCGGTTTGCCCATCGGGTGCACCGACATATGCGTACGCTTGGTCGGATGGCGGCTGATCGGTTCTTCCACCGTGCCACCGGAAGTCATATGTCCAATCGCTACCGCTTCGTATTCACGTGTGATTTCTCGCAGTTGCAGCGATTCTACCAGCCGTGTCTGAGCGGGTACGGTTTTCGCCACTACCATCAAACCGGTGGTGTCTTTATCCAGGCGGTGAACGATACCTGCGCGCGGAACATCCACAATTGGCGGGTAATAATGCAGCAGAGCGTTAAGAACGGTGCCATCAGGATTACCCGCGCCCGGGTGTACAACCAAGTCGCGCGGTTTGTTAATGACGATAATGTCATCGTCTTCATAGACGATGTTAAGTGGAATATCCTGCGGTTCAAAACGTGCTTCTTCTTCGATTTCCGCATTGATAGCAATGAGTTCGCCACCCAACACTTTCTCTTTCGGCTTGTCGCTGACAACGCCGTTGACCAGCACACGCTGATCGAGAATCCATTCTTTTATACGCGAACGCGAATAATCCGGGAACAATTCGGCCAAAGCCTGATCTAAGCGTTGACCGAGTTGATTTTCGGATACCGTTGCGGTGAGTTGTACCAGTTGTGCCATATACAGCTTCTTCGTTAACGTTGGGTTTTACGGCTTCGCCGTTTAATATAGTGTGCTATTGTAGCTGGTCTTAGTCGGGAGCAGGAATAAAGAATCTCCCGCATAAACATTCTGAGGAAAGTCTAAACGTCATGACGCGCATGAAATATCTGGTGGCAGCCGCCACGTTGAGTCTGGCTTTGGCAGGTTGCTCCGGTTCAAAGGAAGAAGTACCTGATAATCCGCCAAACGAAATCTACGCGACAGCTCAGCAAAAGCTGCAAGACGGTAACTGGAAGGCGGCAATAACGCAACTGGAAGCACTGGATAATCGTTATCCGTTTGGTCCTTACTCACAACAAGTGCAGTTGGATCTGATCTACGCGTACTACAAAAATGCCGATCTGCCGCTGGCGCAAGCCGCGATTGACCGTTTTATTCGTCTGAACCCAACCCACCCGAACATTGATTATGTAATGTATATGCGTGGGCTAACCAACATGGCGCTGGATGACAGTGCTCTGCAAGGGTTCTTCGGCGTAGACCGTAGCGATCGCGATCCGGCGCATGCCCGTGACGCATTCAAAGACTTCTCTAAACTGGTGCGCGGCTACCCGAACAGCCAGTACGTCACCGACGCCACCAAGCGTCTGGTGTTCCTGAAAGATCGTCTATCGAAATATGAACTGTCGGTCGCGGAATATTACACCGATCGCGGTGCGTGGGTTGCCGTAACTAACCGCGTAGAAGGTATGCTGCGTGACTTCCCGGATACAAAAGCGACCCATGACGCGCTGCCGCTGATGGAAAAAGCCTATCGTGAGCTGCAGCTCAACGCGCAGGCGGATAAGGTGGCGAAAATTATCGCGGCGAACAGCAATCGAACCTGATTGCCTGAAATGCAAAACGGCAGCCTTCAGGCTGCCGTTTTTTTATTCATTTTATCTATCACTAAAGCGGTTTAGCCGCAATCCATCCTATCAACTATGACCGCTAATGATGGCATAGACAAGGTAAATTTGCCCTCTTCCTGCCCTGCCTCACAAAACCCTTTCATTGACAAAAAGTGACAAAATAATGTGATTTAAATCACACATTTTGACATTGTGGACGGTATGCTGAAATCACCAAGACGGAAAGACAAGAGGTAAAATTTATGACAATGAACATTACCAGTAAACAAATGGAAATTACTCCGGCAATCCGCCAGCATGTCACAGACCGTCTCGCCAAACTGGATAAATGGCAAACTCAACTGATTAATCCGCATATCATCCTGTCAAAAGAGCCACAGGGCTTTATCGCCGATGCAACGATCAGCACACCGAACGGACAACTGGTTGCCAGCGCAAAACATGAAGATATGTACACCGCCATCAACGATTTGATTAACAAGCTGGAACGGCAGCTGAATAAAGTGCAACACAAAGGTGAAGCACGTCGCGCCGCAACATCGGTGAAAGACACAAGCTTCGTTGAGGAAGAAGAAGAGTAGTCTCTACATTGAGCCCATCCCAACGCGCCCACGGGCGCGTTTTTTATTGACAGAGCGAAAACAGTACGGGTACTGTACTTCGGTCGCACAAAGGAAAACTCCATGAAACTTGTTCCGTTCTTCTTCGCATTCTTTTTTACCTTCCCCAATTAGGGAGGCGATTCGTTTTGTGATAAAGAATGCGAAGACGAACAAAAAGGCCTCCCACACCGGGAGGCCTTTTTTATTGATAACAATTAAAGACGAAAGGCAACAACATGACGGCTGAAAACCCCTTACTGGATTTACGCGTAAAGATCAGCGCACTGGATGAACAGCTACTGACGCTGCTGGCCGAACGCCGCCAGCTCTCTGTTGAAGTCGGCAAAGCCAAGCTAGATTCACACCGTCCGGTGCGCGATATCGATCGCGAGCGTGATTTACTCGAACGTTTGATAGAACTCGGCAAAGCGCATCATCTGGATGCCCACTACATCACCCGCCTGTTTCAGTTGATCATCGAAGATTCCGTTCTCACCCAGCAAGCCCTGCTCCAGCAACATCTGAATAAAATCAACCCGCACTCTGCCCGCATCGCTTTTTTGGGGCCAAAAGGATCGTATTCACACCTGGCCGCCCGCCAGTACGCGGCGCGCCATTTTGAACAGTTCATTGAAAGTGGTTGCCTGAAATTTCACGATATCTTCAGCCAGGTGGAAACAGGCCTGGCCGATTACGCGGTGGTGCCGCTGGAAAACACCAGCTCCGGCGCGATTAATGACGTTTACGACCTGCTTCAGCACACCAGTTTGTCTATTGTTGGTGAATTGACGGTGCCAATTGATCACTGCATCCTGGTTTCTGGCTCCACCGATTTAGAACACATCACCACGGTTTACAGCCACCCGCAGCCTTTCCAGCAGTGTAGTCAGTTCATTAACCGCTATCCGCAGTGGAAAATTGAGTATTGCGAAAGCACCTCCGCCGCGATGGAAAAAGTCGCGCAGGCGAATTCGCCGCAGGTTGCCGCGCTGGGTAGCGAAGCCGGTGGCGCGCTGTATGGCTTGCAGGTGCTGCAACGTAATCTGGCGAACCAGACGCAGAACATCACGCGCTTTGTGGTGCTGGCGCGTAAAGCCATTGATGTATCCGATCAGGTGCCGGCAAAAACCACGCTGCTGATGGCGACCGGCCAGCAAGCAGGTTCGCTGGTTGAAGCCCTGTTGGTACTGCGTAACCACAATTTGATCATGACCAAACTGGAATCACGCCCGATTAATGGCAACCCGTGGGAAGAGATGTTCTACATCGATGTGCAGGCCAATTTGCAATCCGTGCAGATGCAAAAGGCACTGCGCGAACTCACCGACACCGCGCGTTCGCTGAAAGTCCTCGGTTGCTACCCCAGTGAAAATGTGGTGCCGGTCGACCCGGCTTAAACCTCTTTAAACAGCGGTTTCTTCATTCCTGCCACCGCCACGGGCAGGGTGAAGATCGCTCCCGACAGCGGATATTGCGCCACTTCGTCCGCCGTCATATTTTCCCGGGTGGTGGTGATAAACAGCGTTTTCATCTCAGGGCCGCCAAAACAGACCATCGTCGGGCAGCGTACCGGCAAACGGTACTCTTCGAGTTGTTCACCCTGTGGCGAAAAACGCGCGATGCGCCAGCCGTCAAACATTGCGCTCCAGTAACAACCTTCGACATCCATCGCCGCCCCGTCCGGACTACCTTCCCCGGCGTTAAAGCGGCGGAAAACCTCGCGTTTGCCCGGCTCGCCCCGCTCATCAAGCGGCGTGCGGTAAATCACCGCGTTCGGCGTATCCGAAGTATACATCCACTGTTTATCGTGGCTGAAGGCAAGACCATTGGCACCGTGAATGTCGCACTGCAACACTTTGGGCATGAGGCCGTTATCAATGCGCAACAGCAACGCGCCGTTGTAATCGCCCGGCCCCCAGAATGTGCCCGCATAAAAACGACCAAGATGATCGGTGCCGCCATCGTTAAAGCGCGCCAGTTGCGGGTTTGAAGGGTTATCACACACTTTTTGTCGCAGCAAACCGCGCGCATCCGTCAGCCAGATGGCATTACGCATCGCCACGATAAAGCCACCTTTCTCACGCAATGCAAAGCAGCCCACTTCTTCGGCAAACGACAGTACCGTATGTTCGCCAGACGATAAGTGATAACGGTGGATCTCACCTTCAATAATATCCGCCCAGTAGAGCGCCTGCTCCGCGTCGCTCCAGGTAGGGCATTCCGGCAAATGCCCGGTATAATCAAACAGCGTTTGCAGCTCAGCCATTGCGCATCCCTTAAATGAAAAAAGCCAGTGGGTAACCACTGGCTTTTCAGTATAAACGGCTTTTTTATTTACGGGCGGCTGTCGTTAGCCTGACGTAACAACACCCGGCTTTCGCTCTGGAATCGCTGAGCATAATCACCAAACCAGTGTTCAACTTTGCGGAAGCTGTCGATAAACGCCTGCTTATCGCCCTGCTCCAGCAGGCCAATCGCTTCGCCAAAACGTTGGTAGTAACGTTTAATCAGCGCCAGGTTACTGGACGACGACATAATAATGTCGGCGTATAACTGTGGATCCTGGGCAAACAAGCGCCCGACCATCGCCAGTTCCAGGCGATAAATCGGTGATGAAAGCGCCAGCAACTGTTCGAGCTGAACATTCTCTTCCGCCAGATGCAAACCATACGCGAAGGTCGCGAAGTGGCGCAGCGCCTGGATAAAGGCCATGTTCTGATCGTGCTCAACGGCGCTAATGCGGTGCAAACGCGCGCCCCATACCTGAATCTGCTCCAGGAACCACTGATACGCTTCCGGGTGTCGGCCATCACACCAGACCACCACTTGCTTAGCCAGGCTGCCGCTGTCCGGGCCAAACATCGGGTGCAGCCCGAGTACCGGCCCTTTGTGCGCGCTCAACATCGCCTGTAATGGGCCACTTTTCACCGACGCCAGATCGACCAGAATGCAGTCCTCCGGCAAGGTCGGCAGTTTGCCGATCACTTGCTCGGTAACGTGAATAGGCACGCTAACGATCACCATACCCGCATCAGCCAGCAGCGTATCAGCCTGCGCCCAGTCTTCTTTCTCAAGAATGCGCACCTGGTAGCCAGAAAGCGTCAGCATTTTGGCAAACAGTTGCCCCATCTGCCCGCCGCCGCCAACAATCACCACCGGACGCAGTTCCGGACAAAGGGTTTTAAACCCTTTGTCATTTTCACTGGAATAGGATTCGCGCATGACGCGGCGCAGCACATCTTCAATCAAATCCGGCGGCACACCCAGTGATTCAGCTTCTTTGCGACGCGATGCCAGCATCGTCGCTTCGCGCTCCGGTACATAAATTGGCAAGCCATATTTACTTTTGACTTCGCCAACTTCTGCCACCAGTTCCAGCCGGCGCGCCAGCAAGTCCAGCAGCGCCTTGTCAACTTCATCAATTTGATCGCGCAGCGCGGTCAGTTCAGCAACCATAACATCCTCTTAAGCAAAACGCGCCGCCAGGCTGTTACGCAGATCGTTATTGATTTCACGCAGCAGCGCTTCGGTCACTTCCCAACTGATGCACGCATCGGTTACGGAAACACCGTACTTCATCTCGCAACGCGGCTGCTCAGAAGATTGATTGCCTTCATGAATATTGCTTTCAATCATCAGACCGGTAATCGAACGGTTGCCGTCTTTGATCTGCGCCACCACCGATTCAGCAACGGCAGGCTGGCGACGGTAATCTTTGTTGGAATTACCATGGCTGCAATCTACCATCAGCGACGGTTTCAGTCCCGCCTGTTCCATCTCTTTTTCACACTGCGCGACATCCGCCGGGCTGTAATTCGGCGCTTTACCGCCGCGCAGGATCACATGCCCATCCGGGTTGCCCTGGGTTTGCAGCAGGCAGACCTGGCCGGCCTGGTTGATTCCTACAAAGCGGTGCGGCATGGCTGCGGCGCGCATCGCATTAATAGCGGTCGCCAGGCTGCCGTCGGTACCGTTTTTGAAACCAACCGGCATTGATAAACCCGAAGCCATTTCGCGGTGCGTCTGCGATTCAGTAGTTCGCGCACCAATCGCCGACCAGCTAAACAGGTCGCCAAGGAACTGCGGGCTATTCGGATCCAGCGCTTCGGTCGCCAGCGGCAGCCCCATGCTGACCAGCTCAACCAGCAGACGACGCGCAATCTTCAGGCCAGCTTCCACATCAAACGAGCCATCCATGTGCGGATCGTTAATCAGCCCCTTCCAGCCAACGGTGGTACGGGGTTTTTCAAAATAGACGCGCATCACCAGATAGAGGCTATCGCTGACCTCTGCGGCAAGAGCTTTAAATCGACGGGCATATTCAATCGCGGCTTCAGGATCGTGAATCGAGCAAGGGCCGCAGACCACCAGCAGACGCGGATCGCGCCCGGCAATGATGTTGGAGATGGTCTGGCGGGACTGCGCGATTTGCGCTTCCTGCTCGGTGGTCAACGGGAAGGCCGCTTTTAACTGATCCGGGGTGATCAGCACCTGTTCATCGGTAATATGTACGTTGTTCAGCGCGTCTTTTTGCATGATCAAAATCCTGTATGGCTCGTTTGCGATAGTTGTTCCTCAAGTGAGGATGACGTAACGATACCATAGCTGGTAAAGATTTCAATCCACATAACGTAACGATTACTTTACATCAGCAAATTAACTGCCATTTAATTACCACTGAGTGTAATCATATTTTTACACCCAGCGGCATTTTACGGCTAAATCGTTACGACAGAACGTCTGGCATGTTGTTTCCAGCGCAGAGCATCAATCAGGATAAATAGCAGTAAACTGGCTCCCATTACAGGCAGCGCCAGCCCCATTAACAGCACCAGTAACACGCTAATTATCCGTCCTGACAGCGGTAAACTCAGCCAGCAATGCAGTAGTGTACTTGCCGGGTTAGCGCTTGCACTGGCCGGACGGCGGATCCACCACAGCCGATAGCCAATCACAATCATCACGCACAGCGCGCTGCCAAAGGCAATCAGCAGCAACTGGTTCGCCAGGCCAAACAGAATGCCCATATGGAAATCAACGCCCCAGCGCGTCAGCTTCGCCATCAGCGGAAAGTCCACGAACCTTGTGCGATCCAACACCGTCATCGTGCTGCCATCAATCGCCACCGCATCCACGCGCGTGGGCCAGCCACGATCGATTTCCGTCACCGTCCAGGCTTTATCCGCACTACGCGGCGGGCGGATCTCCAGTTTACTGGCGGCGATCCCGGCCTGCCGCGCACTGTGCAACGCTTCGTCGAACTGCACCAGATCCAGCTGCATATCCGGCATATTCATACCATCGTGCATCATATGGTGTTCCGCATGCGGATCGTTCATCTCTTGCATGCCGTGCAGTTGCGTATTGACCTGCGGCGTCATCCAGCCAAACGCCGCACGCAGGCTATCAACATTGCCGCCCGCCCACTGCGACCAGGTCAGACCGGTCGCGGAAAAGAGCAGCATCCCGATAAGCAGGAGCCAGCCTAAAGAGACATGCAGGCGACGATGATTTTGCACAGCATTATTAATACGCCGTTTCGGGCGAGTAAAAAACCACAGCGCAATACCGCCAAGCGCGGCAACCCACATCCAGGACGCCGCCAGTTCGCTGTACAGACGACCAACCTCGCCCAGCAGCAGCGAGCGGTGGAAATAGTCAATCCACTGGCGCAGCGGCAAAATTCCGCTGGTGCCGTAGACCGTCATATCCCCTTTCACTTGCAGCGTCACCGGGTCGATAAATATCGCGCGGTTCTCCGATGCGCCCAATTGTGGGTCAGCAAACATCACGCGAGTGGTGTCATTCCCGGTTAGGCCGGGGCGCACCGCATGCAGACGCAAATGACCGCCGGTCACCTGTTCAGCAACGGCAATCTGTTCGGCGAGCGGTTGCCGCGTTCCCCCTTCCACACCGTAAAGCGCATCATGATAGAGCCAGTTTTCCAGTTGTGGTGTCGCCACATATAACGTGCCGCTCAGAGCGGCGACAAAAATGAACGGGCCGACAAACAGGCCAATGTAAAAGTGCAGGCGTCGCAGCACGTTGAGCCACGCCGCACGCGGAGTGCAGGTTGTCATACTTTTCCTCAGAAATAGCAAAAGGTTGCCGTTTCGCACAGGCGAACGGACATTTTTTTAGGATCAGGAAAAGCAGACGCGCGGCGGGGCGCGGGTGTCAGGACAAAGCCAGGGAAAGAAGTGCCAGTGCTGAACCGGCTGGCAGGCAGCGGCCAGACGGATGCGCAACACACGGCCGAGCAGCAGCAAAATAACGAGGAAGAGAAGGCCGGGAACATGAGCCAGCAAAACACAGTAGCCACAGGCCTCGGCGTGATCAAGCGGCATACTTTGCGGAGAAGGTTGATGGTGCGACATCGGCAGAGATGCGGCATGGTGATGTGCATGCAGCGGCGTGCCCATCTCGGTCGGCGGTGATGTGCCATCATGATGTGCGCGCATCGGCATGCTCATCTCATTCGGCTGCGATGCAACATCGTGATGTGCGTACATCGGCATGCTCATCTCATGGTGCATGCCGGGCATCGCGCTCATTGGGTCTTGCTGCAGCGAAACAGAAATCAGCGGCGCGACGAGGATCAGCAAGATCGCAAACAGCGCCAGCCCTGCGGCTGCGCGTTGTGCTGCGTATTGATGAAAAACGTTCCTCACCACTTCCCCTCCCGGTCGAAGCGGCATTGTAAATTAAACATCACCAGAAAGTTAATTTACTTGTCGTTTTTCTGCTGACTCAGCGCCAGCGGCTCAGACGTGTTTCTCGAGCGTAAAGACCACCACACCATACGGCACGATTTCCGCTACCGCACACTCAAAATCCACCGCACCGTTGGTGAGACGCACTTTGCCGCCCGGAAGACGCACCACATCAAACACATCCAGCGTATCGTCAATGCTGATAAACCAGCGGCCGTTGCCAATTTTTTGCGCACGGGTATCCACCAGCCAGCCCGTATTCAGCCCTTCAATAAAATTCAAACCGTCGGTAGACGCTGGCGCGAGACTGCGATCCAGCGACCAGACACCCGCCTCTTTCAGCTCGCCAGACTCATGGCGAAATTTCGGAATACTCAGCGCCGCGTCATTTTGCGCTGCGCCCGCGGCCGCAGCGGGATACATTTCGCCTTTGCCCGTCGCCAGCCAGCCTAAAGAGACGCCGGTATCCAGCGCGCAAGTCACCACTACATCGCCAGGGAAAAACTCGCGTCGCACCCAGGTGCTGATGGTGCCGGAAGAGATATCGAGTAAATCCCCCAGCTCTTTTTGCATTTCGAACCCGTAGGCATCAAGGATACGGCGCAGCACCGGACGTCCGCCGGTCGACAAAATTTCGTCATACAGCGCTTTGCCCTTCGGCACCGGTTTATCCGTCAATTTCGCATTTGCAAATTCACCTGTCACCAGCCAGTGCAGATCCGCGCCGGTGTCGAGTGCGCATTTGACCACCGCTTTATACGACACGCTATCGCGCTGGATCCAGCTGCTGATATTGTTCGCCGGCACATCCAGCGCCTCCGCGAGGGCTTTCTGGCTGGAGACGGAATAGGACGCGGCAATGCGCTCAATCACATCCTGAACACTCATCTTGTTTTCACTCATGGACACCAACATCGAAAAAGTGATTTACACAATCGCATTTGCGATTTATATTGCTATGCATTGACCAAAAAGCACAGCTTCGCAGTACATTTTAAACAACAGGAGATAATGCGATATGTCAGATGCAAAATCAACGCCGTCGCATCCGCAATCCGCTACTCAAATGCGATCCAAACGTGGCTGCCACAGCCGGGGGAGCACTGAGATAACAGCCCGTTTTCCGGCACGCTACGCCGCGATTCGCATAACGAAGTCCGCGCCAGTAAACCAGAAAGCATTCGCGGCAATCCATAGCCAGCGCGAATGTCAGAGAGATCAACAATACGCTGAGCTCATATCGCAGAACCGACTTAACCGCCACATGTCTGACCTTCACGACACCGCAACATGGCGCGACGCGCAGGTGAACGCCAGCGCCTGGCATTTTGCCTTTACGCAACAGGAAAAGTGCCGTCACAGCGTTAAACATTCGTTCGGCATGGCGTTACGCTGAATTTGCTTTTGCAAGCCAACACTATCGCAGGAGAGCTTATGGCTATCACATCCCCTGTCGTGCATGTTCCGCTTAGCACATCAGAGCGGCTAAGCGGGCTGAACCATATCGCCGAGCTTCGCGGCCGTTTATGGGGCGATAACTGGAGTGACGTAGCACGCTTTATCGACGATCTGCGTGACCCGCGAGACGAACACGCAGACGAGAACAACCGGGCGCTGGCTGCCATTTTCTTTCTCGCCAGAGTGCCCGCCGCGCGCCAGGCGCTCAACCCGCACGCATTAACGCTTGATGAGAAGCGGGCGGTGATCGCCGCCATGAACCATTTCCGCGCGGTAGTCAGCCAGTTTCCGAAACGGCTCACCATGCCGCTGTAAACCCTAAATCCACAACCATGACGTCAACCCGTCGGGCATCCCCTTGCCCAAATTCAGGAGCAACACGATGAGAAAACGACCCTTCAATTCACCGAACCACAGCCCGGAAGCGCTCACGCTTCAACTGGCACAAGCGCGCAACAATGAACGCCTGCGCTGCGCCGGCGTTATCTCTGCCCGTCTGGACGCACTGGCCGCATTTATCAGCTCGCAACGCCTTGAATGGTACGATGCCGCTGAATTGTTGCGCCAGGAAGCCAGCCACATCGACAACCAGGCGCAGGAGCTGCACTAATGGCCGACGAAATGGATCTCGCCCAGCAACGCGAGATGGAAGAGCGCGAGCGGCATATTCAGCATGCACGCAATCGCCTGCTGGCCCCCTCAAGGCTGACGTGTGAAAGCTGCGATGCGCCAATCCCGCAAGCGCGGCGCATGGCACTGCCCGGCGTCACCTGCTGCGTTAGCTGTCAGCAGATTGCCGAACTGAAAGACAAGCACTACAGGAGACGCTAATTGTCCGTCACCTGGGCTTATCCGTGGAATGCACCGCGTACAGCTATCTCCAGCCCCTTGCTCACTCACGCTGAGCTGCATCGCCGCAATCGCCATATTGCGGCGGTGTCGCAGGCGCGTCAGGCGCTGGCGTTACAGCCGGAGTGCGTGCGCGTTTCGCTCACCCGTGCTGCGGATACGATAGAAAAAGAGCACGGTATGGCACGGGCTGAGGCTTTTCTGCTGCATTTTTATCGCCGTACATTGCCAAGGCTCAACGCGGTGGCGCAACGCTATCAACTGAGCCATTTACAGCCGCGCATCTCCAAAGCGGTGTTCAATGGTCATTTCGACACCGTTATTCAGCAGGGGCTGGCACACCGTTTAGTCTCGCTGTTGACCCGCTACAACCAGTTGCCGGATATGAACAAAGCCCCTGTCGACAGGCTGGCGGCGGACATAGCCAACTTTATTCGCGGTGAACTGGCAGAGCACGACGACACAAGCGCAACGGGGCTGAAAACGCTACATCGCTGGTATCTGCACGCGGGCACTATCGCCTTGCAATTCAACGTCACTCCCCCGCACTGGCAGCGGGTGACGCAAAAAGTTGTCAGCGCGGGAGATCTCGCCCCGGCGATCATGCGCCTGTTCAGCGAGCAGTGGTGGCGCGGGCATCTGCGCAAAGCCGCCGCGCAGTGGCGCGAGCATTTGCATATCGCACTCGGCAATGTCAGTAAGAAAAAGCAACCCTACGCCAGCGCACAATGTGTAACTGCCTGGCGCGAGCAAAAACGGCGTAACCGCGAGTTTCTTAAAAGCATGGAACTGGAAGACGAAGAGGGAAACCGCATCAGCCTTATTGATAAACACGACGGTTCGGTAGCCAACCCGGCGATCCGCCGCTGTGAACTGATGACGCGCCTTCGCGGTTTCGAAACTATCTGCCAGAACCTTGGTTACGCAGGCGAGTTTTACACGTTAACCGCTCCCTCGGCCTGGCACGCAACAACGCGCGCGGGCTACCGTAACCGGACATGGAACGGCGCCAGCCCGGCGCAAACCCAGGCGTATTTCACCACGTTGTGGGCGCGTATCCGCGCGAAGCTGCACCGCAACGGCCTGCGCGTTTTCGGCATTCGCGTGGCAGAGCCGCATCACGACGGCACTCCGCACTGGCACCTGCTGCTGTTTATGCAGCCGCAGGAGGTTGCCCGTGTGCGCGAGATCCTCGGTGATTTCGCCTGCCAGCAAGACCGCCACGAGCTGTCCAGCGCGAAAGCGCAACGGGCACGCTTTCACGCCGAAGCCATTGATGCACAAAAAGGCAGCGCGACCGGTTATCTGGCGAAATATATTGCCAAAAATATCGACGGCTATGCGCTGGATGGCGAAACCGACATTGAGAGCGGCGCATTGCTGAAAGAGAGTGCCTGCGCGGTCTGTGCATGGGCGGCGCGCTGGCGCATTCGCCAGTTTCAGTTTATTGGCGGCGCGCCGGTCACCGTTTACCGCGAGCTACGCAAACTGGTCGATAACGATGCCGCGCGCGGGTTGAGCGTGGAGTTTGCGCAGGTGCATGAAGCCGCCGATAGCGGCGACTGGGCAGGTTATGTCAATGCGCAAGGCGGGCCGTTCGTCAAACGCGATGCGGTGCAGGTGCGCACCCTTTATGAGACGGACGGCGATATTAATCAGTATGGCGAAGAGACGCTGCGCGTACGCGGCGTGTATGACAGCGTAGTCGGGAGCGGGTCGCCGTTACTGACACGGCTGAAAAAGTGGAAGATCGTGCCAAAGCACACACAGGAAAACGTACCGGATACCGCCCTTTCTTGGAGTTCTGTCAATAACTGTACGCCCTTCGAGCCCGGTCAGCGGTTAAACCGCCGCCAGCGCCGGCAACTTACCGCCTGGCTGCGCAGCGATATTCTGCAGGCGCGCAAACGTACGCCCAAAAGTGCGCACTGTACTGACAAAAATAGCAGGGAAATAGCTGGAAACACCGGGTTTGCAGCGCGTCCAGAAAGCCATAATGGTTTTCTTTATCAGCAACATAGTGGTGGGAACAAATAATTATCGCTTCCCATTAATAATCGGCCTATGATACTGTATAAACATACAGTACAAGAAATTCATGAGAGGGATTCATGGTCTCTGAGCGACTAAATCAGACTCAGCACAAGTGGGCATGCGTGCAATTCATTGCCGAAGTGTCTCTGCTGGCTAACTGCAAACCGTCCGATCTGAAACTGGCGCTGAGTCTGATTGCGGACCTGGCCAACAGCGAAAACGCCACCGACGAGGATGAAAACATTTTCTACAAGGCCGAATAGCGCCCCGCCACGTCCCTTCCCGGCAGTTAACGCTGCCCTTCTCTCGATGCGCCAGCGGCACTGCTGCCTGGTGCATTTGCGTTTTGCTTTTCTTCCTGCGCACACCTGTTGTGCCAGCGCTTAACCAGCCCCGAAAGATAGCGTCCATCGCCTGCGGTCAGGAAACTTAACCATGGGGAAAAACCTTCCTGATGGAAAGAGACGTGAACGATGAATGTGAAAACACAACAAGGCGATACCCTCGACCTGCTTTGCCTGCGTTATTACGGGCGCACCGCATCCGTGGTCGAAACGGTGCTCGCCGCCAACCCAGAGCTCGCCGAACTGGGCGTTATTTTGCCTTATGGCACCACGGTCAACCTGCCGGAAGTACAGACGCAAACCATCAAAGAAACGGTGAATTTATGGGGCTGACCATCGAAAAAGTCACCTCATCGCTGGCGTACTGGATAAGCGTGGCGCTGACCTTTTTTGGCGCCATGACCCCGCAAGACTTCGCCGCCTATTTTGGCGCGCTGGGTGTTGCCGTCACCGTGGCGGTGAACTGGTACTACCGGCGCAAAAGCTATCTGTTCCTCCAGTCCTGCGCGTCAACCCAGGAGGTGATGAATGGGATTACCCGTAAAACGCTGTAGCGCGGCGGCGGTGCTGGCGCTGGCGGTGCTGCTGCCGGATTTCCGCTTACTGAAAACCTCACCGCAGGGGCTGGCGCTGATTGCCGATCTTGAAGGTTGCCGCCTGCGTCCTTACCAGTGCAGCGCCGGGGTCTGGACATCCGGCATCGGTCATACCGCAGGCGTCGTGCCAACGCGCGATATCAGTGAGAAAGAGGCGGCGAGCAACCTTGTCGCCGACGTATTACAGGTTGAACGCAGACTGGCGCAGTGCGCCCCGCTGGCGATGCCGCCGCAGGTGTATGACGCGGTGGTCAGCTTCGCCTTTAACATTGGCAGCGGCGCGGCTTGCCGCTCGACGCTGGTTTATTTCCTTAACAAAAAGCAGTGGCGCCAGGCCTGCAATCAGCTGCCGCGCTGGGTTTTTATCGACGGTGTACGTAACCAGGGGCTGGAAAACCGCCGCCAGCGCGAACGCGCCTGGTGCCTGCAGGGGGTGCAATGAATACGCGTCTGATAGCCCTGTTGGTAGCCTCGCTCGGCCTGCTGTGGCTGGTGCAGCAAAACCACTCGCTGGGCACCTCGCTGGCGCAATCCCGCCAGCTTACGCGTGAGCAAAACAGCGCCATCACGCAATTGAAAGCGCAACTGAACGCCGCCAGCGCGATGGCGGATAAAAACCAGCAGGCGCAGGTCGCACTGCGTCTGCAACTGGACGCAGCCAGCGCGCAAGCGGTGCGGCGCGAACAATCGATTACGAGGTTACTCAATGAAAATGACGCGTTTCGCCGCTGGTACAGCGCTGAGTTACCTGATGCTGTGCGCCGGGTGCACCAGCGCTCCGCCTGCCCTTCCGCCGGTCACTGTTTACAACAGTTGCCCGCTGGTCAGCCTGTGCCCGATGCCGGGAAGTAACCCGCAAACTAACGGCGATTTGAGCGCCGATATCCGCCGACTGGAGCTTGCGCTGGAACAGTGTGCGCTCCAGGTCGAAACCCTTAAACATTGCCAGGATGAGATCAATGCTAAAACCCAATACGTTGCGCACCGCGCTGACTGACGCTGTTCCGGTGCTGCGCGATAACCCTTCGATGCTGCGCCTGTGGGTGGACAAAGGCAGTAACACCGCCACCCTCGCCAGCTCACTCTCTTTTGAAAAACAGTTCAGCCTCAATGTCACCGTCAGCGGTTTTGCCGGTGATATCGATGCGCTGTTCGTACCGGTAATGGCGTGGCTGCGCGCTAACCAGCCCGACATCCTCACCACCGAAGCCGGTCGTAAAGGCAGCTTCAGTTGGTCGCTGCTAACGAACGCCGACAACACCCAGGATGTGACGATGGTGCTGCAACTAACCGAGCGCACCAAAGTGACGGAAATCGACGGCGCGCTGCATGCCGAAACGCTACCGGAACCGCTGCCGCCCGCGTTCGTGACCCGCCCGACCGAGCTTTATATCAACGGTGAACTGGTGAGCCGCTGGCCTGCCTGAATCGCCCGACGTTGTGCCAAAAACCGGACAGCCTTGTCCTTTTTTCAACGCCCGTCACGCATAGGATGATTTCCGTTATGAATAGACAACTCTCGCTTCAGGAACTGGCCCGCTTGCTGCGCAATATGATCCGCACCGGGATAATCGTTGATATCGATCTGAATAGCGGGCGCTGCCGGGTGCAGACCGGCGGCCTCGTAACACAATGGTTGCAGTGGTTAACGCACCGCGCCGGGCATTCACGGAGCTGGTGGGCACCGTCCATTGGCGAACAGGTTTTGCTGCTGGCGGTCGGCGGCGAGCTCGACACCGCGTTCGTGCTGCCGGGGATCTTCTCCGATGACAATCCGGCCCCTTCGGCATCCGCCGATGCCTTACATGTCGCCTTTCCCGATGGCGCGGTCGTGGAATATGAACCGAAAACCAGCGCATTAACGGTGAGCGGCATTAAAACCGCCACCATCAGCGCGTCACAATCCCTAACCGCCACCGTGCCGGACGTGCGGGTGACCGCCACTACCCGCATCACGCTGGATACACCGGAAGTGGTCTGCACTAACAAGCTCATCACCGGCACGCTGGAGGTACAAAAAGGCGGCACGATGAGCGGCAACATTGAGCACAGCGGCGGATCGCTCACTTCCAACGGCAAAGTGTTGCATACCCATAAACACCCCGGCGACAGCGGCGGCACAACAGGAGCGCCTTTATGACAGTTCGTTACAGCGGGTTAAACCGCACCAGCGGCAAGCGTCTTACCGACACCGAACATATTCGCCAGAGCATCAGCGACATTCTGCGCACGCCGATGGGCTCCAGAGTGATGCGCCGCGATTACGGCTCGTTGCTGTTTGAGATGATCGACCAGCCACAAACCCCGGCGCTGACGCTGCAAATCCAGGCCGCCTGTTACATGGCGCTGCTGAAATGGGAACCGCGCATTACCGTAAGCGCGGTCACCACCGAGCGCCAGTTCGACGGAAAATTGCTGGTCAACCTGACCGCGCAACTCGCCAGCACCGGCGAATCCCTTTCGTTAACCCTTCCAGTGAGTTAAAACCATGCCGATTATCGATCTGAGCCAACTGCCGGCGCCGGATGTGGTCGAGGAGCTTGATTATGAGGCTATCCTCAACGACCGCAAAGCGACGCTGATTTCCCTGTTTCCCGCCGATGAACAAGAAGCACTGGCGCGCACGCTGGCGCTGGAGTCCGAGCCGCTGACCAAGTTCCTGCAAGAGAACGCCTACCGTGAAATGATGTGGCGCAGCCGCGTTAACGAAGCGGCCCGCGCGGTGATGCTGGCCTACGCCGCCGGAAAGGATCTGGATGTGATGGCCGCCAACAGCAATACCGCGCGGCTGATGGTGTCACCCGCCGACGAAAGCACCATTCCGCCAACACCGGCGGTGATGGAGTCTGACAAAGATCTGCGTCTGCGCGCACAGCAGGCGTTTGAAGGGCTAAGCGTCGCCGGGCCGGAAGGCGCTTACGAATACCATGGTCGCAGCGCCGACGGACGGGTTGCCGATATTTCGGTCATCAGCCCGAATCCGGCGTATATCACCATTTCCGTGCTCTCCCGCGAGGGCGACGGCCGCGCCAGCGATGAGCTGATCGCCATCGTGGATAAAGCCTTGAACGCCGAAGATGTGCGCCCGGTGGGCGACCGTGTGACGGTGCAAAGCGCGGAGATCGTGCCCTACCAGATTAACGCCACGCTCTACTTTTACCCGGGCCCGGAATCGGAACCGATTCGCCAGGCCGCTGAACAGCAGTTAAAAGCCTATATCAACGCGCAACGACGTTTAGGGCGCGATATCCGCCAGTCAGCGATTTATGCCGCGCTGCACGTTGAAGGCGTGCAGCGGGTGGAGCTGAGCGCGCCGCAAAGCGATCTGGTGCTGGCGAAAAATCAGGCCTCTTACTGCACCGCCTGGAGCATTAACGCCGGAGGCACCGATGAGTGACGACCGTCTGTTGCCTGTTGGCTCATCCGTTCTTGAGGTGGCAGCGGCAAAAGCGGCGGCAGATATTGAGCGCGTGCCGGTGCCGCTGCGCACACTGTGGGACCCACAAACGTGTCCGGCGGAGTTGCTGCCTTACCTGGCATGGGCGCTCTCCGTCGACCGCTGGGATTTTAACTGGCCGGAAGCGACCAAGCGCAAAGTGATTGCCGCTTCATTCTTCGTTCATCAACACAAAGGCACGCGCAGCGCGCTGCGCCGGGTGGTTGAGCCGCTCGGTTTTCTGATTGAGCTGCGCGAATGGTGGGAGGACAACGCCGAACCGGGCACCTTTAAACTGGTGATTGGCGTGCAGGAAAACGGCATTACCGAGGAGATGTACCTTGAGCTGGAGCGGTTGATTAATGATGCCAAACCGGCGAGCCGCCACCTGACAGGGTTAAACATCAGCCTGAGCAGCAGCGGCGAGTTTTATGTCGGCGCTGGTTGCTACCTGGGCGAAGAGCTGACCGTCTACCCCTACACGCCAGAAGAGATCACAGTTGGCGGCGAGTATTACCCTGCTTCAGCGGTCCATCTGATTGATGATGTCATCATCTCTTAACCACGCAACATCAGACAAAACGGGCTACGGCCCGTTTTTTTATACCCGCCTCGTTGTGCCAGCGGCAGCCAACCCCGCCTGATAGCGTTCGCCTGTCGCTGAACGGAAAATGTCTTCTGTACTGATTCATCACCCAACAACCTGAGAGTTAACGCATGACTGCAAAATTCTTTGCCATTCTGACCAATCAGGGGGCCGCGAAGCTGGCGAACGCCGCGTCGCTTGGCACAAAGCTTAACCTTACGCAGATGGCGCTCGGCGATGCCAACGGCGTACTGCCCACGCCCGATGCGGCGCAAACTCAGTTGATTAACCAGAAGCGTATTGCCCCGCTTAATCATCTCTCTGTTGATCCGAACAATGCCAATCAGATCATTGCCGAACAGGTGATCCCGGAAAACGAAGGCGGCTTCTGGATCCGCGAAATTGGCCTTTACGATGATGACGGCGTGCTGATTGCCATCGCCAACTGCCCGGAAACCTACAAGCCGTTGTTGCAGGAAGGCAGCGGACGCACGCAGACGATTCGCATGGCGCTGATTGTTTCGTCAACGGCTGCGGTAACGCTGAAAATTGACCCGTCGGTGGTGCTGGCAACACGCCAGTATGCGGATGATAAAGCGAGAGAGGTGAAAGGCTATGCCGATACTCTTCTTACCGCTCATATGGCTGCCGCAAACCCGCATCCGCAATATCTCGTAGTCGCGGATATCAATAACTACCTTCCTGTCGGCGTGCCGATTCCTTATCCAGCCGCGATCCCGCCAACTGGCTGGTTCAACTGTAATGGCTCCGCATTTGACAAAACAAAATACCCATTTCTGGCATCGCTTTTTCCCTCGGGGAATCTGCCCGACCTGCGCGGTGAATTTATTCGCGGCTGGGATAACGGGCGTAACGTGGATTCAGGCCGGTCATTATTAAGTCTCCAGGGGGATGCGATTCGCAACATAACCGGCACCCTTCCTTGCAGTGCGCCTTATGGATTCGAGCAAGATGCGCGAGGTGCGTTATTTGGCACCGCTGGTCTTGTTCATGGAGGAGGCTCAGTAGAAATACAAGCAGGCGGGTACGGTATCGGGCTTAACGCAGCGATGGCTGTACCTACCGCCAACGAAAACCGTCCACGCAATATTGCGTTTAACTACATCATGAGGGCAGCATAATGGAACAAGCCGTACTGAACGACAACCTGATTGCAATCAAAGCAGGTTACATCACCGTCTATCATTACCTCGCGCCATCAGAAGAGTATTTGGCTGTTGGTGTCGGTATTCCTCGTTTCTCCACTATCGAAAAACCGGGAGAGAGTAAAGCGGGCTTCGCTATCTGCCGCACTGTTGCGCTGGATGCCTGGGAGTACGTTCCCGATCACCGTGGCGAGACGGTGTACGACATCAATACGAAGCAGAAAAGAGAAATTACCGAACCAGGCAATTATCCTGCAGACGTCACACCGCTTGCCCCTTCAACGCCTTATGACAAATGGGATGGTAGCCAGTGGGTAACCGATCAAGACGCGCTGATTGCTGTCGCAGAAGCCAAAAAGACGCAACTGCTCAACGAAGCCAAAAACACCATCAGCCTGTGGCAGACCGAGTTGCAGCTCGGCATTATCAGCGATGACGACAAAGTCCGGCTGATTGCCTGGTTGCAATATATCAAGCTGCTCCAGGCGGTGGATACCGCAACGGCACCGAATATCAACTGGCCGCAACAGCCGCAATAACACCAGACGGGCTACGGCCCGTTTTTTCATTTGCAGTTGTCCTGCCTGCAAACCAACCCCAACCGATAGCCCTGCCCGATGCGCTCACCGGAAAATAGTGCCCACGTTTCCGACAACTGAGAGTGAACGCATGACCGCGAAATATTACGCCATTCTGACCAATCAAGGTGCGGCGAAGCTGGCAGCCGCCACCGCGCTTGGCACGCAAATCCATATCACACAAATGGCCGTCGGCGACGGCAATGGTTCCCTGCCAACGCCCGACGCCACACAAACCCAGCTGCTCAACCAGAAGCGCATCGGTGCGGTGAACACGCTCACTGTCGATGCGGCCAACGCAAACCAGGTCATTGCCGAACAGGTGATCCCGGAAAACGAAGGGGGCTACTGGATCCGCGAAATGGGGTTGTATGATGACGACGGCGTGCTGATTGCCATCGCCAACTGCCCGGAAACGTACAAGCCGTTGTTACAGGAAGGCAGCGGCCGCACGCAAACCATTCGCATGGCGCTGATTGTTTCGTCAACGGCTGCAGTAACGCTGAAAATCGACCCGTCGGTAGTACTGGCGACACGCAAATATGTCGATGACAAAGTTATTGAAGTTAAAGCCTATTCCGACGAGCTGATGAAACAGCATGTCGCCGCCAGTAATCCGCATACACAATATGCCCCCATTTCCAGCCCAACATTTACAGGAACACCGAAAGCGCCGACTGCGACTGCAGGGGATAACACCACCCAACTCGCCACAACGGCATTTGTCCAATCCGGATTGAGCGGAAAACAACCTCTTGATGCGACGTTAACCTCTATTGCCAGGCTCGCAACGGGTGCCAATAAACTCCCCTATTTTTCTGGAGTTGATACTGCTGCGCAAACGGATCTCACCGCCGTCGGCCGGGATATTCTGGCAAAAGATGCAATTGCGGATGTTCGAACATACCTTGGGCTGGGTAAGCTCGCGGTAAAAGATGCAGTAACGTCCCAGGAGATCTTTAACGATCAAGCTGTGGAGATTGGCAATGCGGCAGACCTCAATAGTTACACAACACCTGGCCTCTACTTTCAACCTTTGAATTCTCAGGCACTTTCAGGCGCAAACTACCCTGAGCAGGTTGCTGGTTCGCTAGAAGTCTATAAACACGCTGGTATTACACAGATTTATAGGATTTATGCCGATTCCCGTTGTTACATCCGCACCATGTATAACTGGATATGGACTGGCTGGGCGAAAGTTTACGATACGATGAACAGACCTACACCCACAGACATTGGGGCGGTGGCGAAAACGGGGGACACAATTGAAGGTAGCCTCGTTGTCGAGAATATATTGACTGTACCAAAAGGTTTGCAAATAGCTGGAACGGATGCACAAATTTTCCCTGGTGCGGATAACGCTGGCTTTATTTCCAACAACATCAATATAGGCTCCTGGTACGGCATTGGATTTTATTGCTCTCTCACCGGGGCTGAAGGTTATGCAGGTTACATTGATACCCGTACTGGAAAGTTACAAATGGCTGGGCAGATTATCCCGGCGAATTACGCCAATTTTGACGCCCGTTACCAGGCCGCAGGAAGCAGCGGTAAACCAGCAACATCAGGCATTAGCGGTAGTGTGCTGTGGTGGAGAGATGCGGATACTGGCGTCATTTTCATGATGGGTACGACAGCCAGTGTTCCCAATAGCGGTCGGGTGACATTTCCGTTTGCTTTTCCAGCAGCGTGTTTTTCGGTAGTAGCAAACCGCAACAATAGCTCAGGTGAAGCAGCTGCAATGCAGCCATACAGTATTGATAAAACAGGCTGGAACCTGCGTATTGCGGGCGGCGGTACAGAGACAGTGACATGGTTTGCGGCGGGGAAATAAAAATGGCGATATTTTATAGCAATACAACGAAAGGGTTTTATCTGGACGAAATGCGCGATAGCTATGACGCAGTTAAAACATGGCCGGACGATGCAAAAGAAATCAGCGATGCCCTTTATAAATCGCTTATGGACGGGCAAGCCAACGGAAAAAGTATTGCATCGGACGACGACGGAGCTCCTGTGTTAATAACCTCGAAGATCGACTGGAACGCACGCGCTGAATCTCATCGACAAAGGCTGCTGACTGAAGCAAGCAACGCTACCGCTGACTGGCGCACTGAACTGCAACTTGATGTTATCTCCGCTGACGATAAAGCCAGCCTGATTAAGTGGATGGCCTATATTCAGAAACTCAAGTCGATAGATTTAACAAATGTAGCTGGAAGTACTGATGATTCAACCGCACCAGATATCCCCTGGCCGGAAAAACCGCAATAACAAACAACATCCAACGGGCTCCGGCCCGTTTTTTTTGTCTACCGTGTTGTTTCATCCCCACGCCAACCCCGACAAATAGCGCGTTAGCGCTGCGTTCTGGAAAATAGCTCTCACCCCAACACCACGGAGTTAATCGGATGAGTGACTACCATCATGGCGTTCAGGTCGTTGAAATTAACGACGGCACACGCGTCATTTCCACTGTCTCAACCGCCATCGTCGGCATGGTTTGTACCGCCAGCGACGCCGATGCGGCAACCTTTCCACTGAATGAACCGGTGCTTATCACCAACGTGCAAAGCGCCATTGCCAAAGCGGGCACCAAAGGTACGCTGGCATCGTCTTTACAGGCGATTGCCGATCAGGCGAAACCGGTGATCGTTGTAGTACGTGTCGCGGAAGGCAGCGGTGACGATGCCCAGGCGCAGACGATTTCCAACATCATCGGCACTACCGATGCAAACGGGAAATACACCGGCCTGAAAGCACTGCTGACCGCCGAAGCGGTGACCGGCGTGAAACCGCGTATTCTTGGCGTGCCGGGTTACGACACCCAGGAAGTCGCCACCGCGCTGGCGCCCATCTGCCAGAAGCTGCGCGCCTTCGGTTACGTTAGCGCCTGGGGCTGCAAAACGATTTCCGACGCCATTAAGTACCGCGAGAATTTCAGCCAGCGCGAGCTGATGGTGATTTGGCCGGACTTCCTCGCCTGGGATACCGTCGCTAACGCCAGCGCCACGGCGTACGCCACTGCGCGCGCACTCGGCCTGCGCGCTTATATTGATCAGTCTGTTGGCTGGCACAAAACCCTGTCTAACGTCGGCGTGAACGGCGTGACCGGCATCAGCACCCCGGTATTCTGGGATTTGCAAGAGTCCGGCACCGATGCGGATCTGCTCAACCAGGCAGGCGTCACCACGCTGATTCGCAAAGACGGCTTTCGTTTCTGGGGCAACCGCACCTGTTCGGACGATCCGCTGTTCTTGTTTGAAAACTATACCCGTACTGCACAGGTTATCGCCGACACCATGGCCGACGCGCATATGTGGGCAGTGGACAAACCGATTACCGCGACGCTTATCCGCGACATCATCGATGGCATTAACGCGAAATTCCGTGAGCTGAAAAGCAACGGTTACATCGTCGATGCAACCTGCTGGTTCGATGAATCCGCCAACGACGCCGAAACCCTGAAGGCCGGGAAACTGTATATCGATTATGACTATACGCCGGTCCCGCCACTGGAAAACCTGACCTTACGCCAGCGCATCACCGATAAGTACCTGGCGAACCTGGTCTCCTCGGTTAACAGCAATTAAGGAGCCTGATAAATGGCAATGCCGCGAAAACTGAAATACATGAACGTGTTCCTCAATGGCTACAGCTACCAGGGTGTCGCCAAATCCATCACCCTGCCGAAACTGACCCGCAAGCTGGAAAACTACCGCGGTGCAGGCATGAACGGTGTCGCGCCGATTGATATGGGCCTGGATGACGAGGCGATGTCAATGGAGTGGTCGCTGGGCGGCTTCCCGGATGAAGCCATCTGGGAACTGTATGGCGCGACCAGTACCGACGCGGTGCCGATCCGCTTCGCGGGCTCTTACCAGCGCGATGACACCGGGGAAACGGTGGCGGTGGAAGTGGTGATGCGTGGTCGCCAAAAAGAGATCGACACTGGCGAAAACAAACCGGGTGAAGATACGGAATCCAAAATCTCCGTGATTTGCACCTACTTCAAACTGACCATCGATGGCAAAGAGCTGGTGGAGATCGATACCGTCAACATGGTTGAAAAAGTGAACGGCGTCGATCGTCTCGAACAGCACCGCCGCAATATCGGCCTGTAATGCCCCCACCCGGTCAGCCTGGCTGGCCGGGTTTTCCCCCGCAAAAGCAACGAGGATCGTATGAGCCACGAAACAGATAACGTCATTACCCTGCAAACCCCGATTAAACGCGGCGAGCAGTTGATCAACTCCCTTACACTGATGAAACCGAACGCCGGTACGCTGCGCGGCCTGAGCCTGGCCGCGGTGGCAAACGCCGAAGTGGACGCGCTGATTAAAGTGCTGCCGCGCATTACCTCGCCTTCGCTTACCGAGCAGGAAGTGGGTGCGCTGGATCTGGTCGATATGGTTGCGCTGGCGGGCAAGGTGGTCGGTTTTTTGTCACCAGCTTCGGGACAGTAAATTTTCCGCCCAGGCTGTCAGTTGACGATCTGATGGCGGATATCGCGGTGATCTTCCACTGGCCGCCATCGGAGCTCTACCCCCTGAGTCTGAGCGAACTCATCACCTGGCGCGAAAAAGCGCTGCAGCGAAGCGGAAATACATATGAGTAACAGCGAAAATATCGAGGCCCTACTCGCTGCTGTTGATCAGGCGGCGCGGCCATTTAAATCCCTGCAGACGGCGAATGTGTCGCTGGCTGACGGTATCAAAGAGACGGAAAAAAACCTGCGTGGCCTGTATAGCCAGGCTGCGCAGATTGACGGATTTACCCGCACACAAAGCGCACTTAACGGCGTTAGCCAGCAGCTAAAGATCGCCAAAGCGAGCACGCAGGCGCTGGCCTTCGAACTGAAAAAAATCGATAAACCCAGTGAAGCGCAGTTAACCGCGCTGGATAAGGCGCGCGCCAATGTGAGCGCGCTGAAACAGCAGCACGACAGTTTACGCCAGTCGGTAAAAAACCAGCGGCAAACATTGCAACAAGCGGGGATCAGTACCCGTGCGCCTGCAACAGCAAGACAACGCCTGCAGCAGAACATCAGCAGCGCTACCGAGCAGCTGTCGAGCCAACAGCAAGCGCTAAAGCAGGAGAACCGCCAGCAGCGGCTGGTGAAAATCAAAGAGAGCCAGCAGTCGATTCTGGGTGTGGCGGGGAAAGTATCCGCCGTCGGCAAGACCGGGATGTCGATAGCGACCACCGGATTTAATCTTGGCAAAAAATTGCTGCAGCCGGGATATGAAGCGTCACTGCAAACGCATCCAGCCGAGTCACCTGCAACACCGGGCAGCGCTATTGCTTCGCTGCAAGCTCGCACCGCCGTGTCGCCCACGATACCGGGCACCGCTGTTGCCACTCTGAAAACTCACACCGCAGCGCCGGGCACCGCAGTCGCAAGCCAGCAGCTGAGCGCGGGGAGCCTCGCACCGGCTGTCGCCGCCCAAAACAATAGTACCGGCGCTCCGGCGGCTGAGATGCAGAATAATGTCGGCAACCTCGGCACGGATTTAGCCGCGCTGCAGGCGGCTTATCAATCCCTGAGCGTGGATATTTTCGCCACCCAGGCGTCGTCGCTGCGCATGCTGGTGCAGACCGCGACCGGTTATCTCGGGCAGCTCCAGCAGTGGGTACAAAACAACCAGGGGCTGGTGCAGAGCTTTGGCCTGATTGCAACGGTGATCGTCGGCGTCGCCGGGGCAATCGGCACTGTCGCAAGCGTGATTGCGCCGGTCTTTACAGGGATCAGCACGCTTATCACCATTGCGATGACTTTTGGCAGCGTGTTTACCACCGTTTGTGGCGGGATCATGGCAGTTATCGGCGGACTCACCTGGCCAATTGTTGCCGTAGTGGCCGCCGTCGCCGCTGGCGCTGCGCTGATTTATAAATACTGGGAGCCCATTAGCGCCTTTTTTAGCGGCGTGATTGAGGGGATCGTCGCGGCATTTGCCCCCATTGCCGAAATGTTTGCGCCATTACAACCGGTTTTCGATGCCATCGGAGGTGCACTGCAAAAGGTAAAAGACACCTTCAGCGAGCTGCTGACGCCAATCAAGGCCAGCGAGGAGACGCTCACACAATTCGGCAACGTCGGGCAGTTTATTGGAAAAGTGCTTGTTAATGCATTCACCTGGCCGCTGACCCTTTTACGTTCACTGAACGAGAGCGCGATGGGGTTGCTGGAGACGCTGGGCATTATTGATAAAAAACCCGCGCAGGCGCTCAAACCGCTTATCGAGCAACCCGCCACTGGAGGGGTTTCCAGCTATATCCAGCCCACAAGTGCGCAGCCGGGATATAACGCCTATCAGATGGCACGCCCGTCAACAGGCGGCTCTTACCTCGACCAAAGCCGTACGGAATATAACGTCACGCTGCAGGGTGATGTCACGCCGGGTAGCAATAACGAACGCTATTTGCAGGAACTGTTCCGTCAGGATGCCAATAACCGGCGCAACAACGCGTTATCCCAATTCAACCCGTAAGGAGAGTTCGCATTATGATGCTGGCATTGGGGCTTTTTGTTTTCATGCGGCAGACGCTGCCGTTCCAGAATATGGATCGTACCTCAGCGTTTAATTGGAAGGACAACGCGCGCGTGGGCAAGCGCGCGGCGTTTCAGTATATCGGTCCCGGCGAGGATACCATCAATATCGCGGGCGCACTCTACCCGGAACTGACTGGCGGCGTGCTGTCGCTTGCGGCGGTACGTCTGATGGCCGAGCAAGGGCGCTCGTGGCCGCTTATTGACGGAACCGGAATGATTTACGGCATGTATGTCATAAGCAGCGTCACCGAAAACGGTTCGGAATATTACAGTGATGGTTCACCGCGCAAAATCACCTTCACGCTCAAACTTACGCGTGTTGATGAGTCGCTGGAGGCTCTGGCAGGTGATCTTCGCACTCAGGGGGAACAATTGTTCAGGGACGCGACGAAGATACTGGGGAACTTGTGATGATTGACATACTCACCCAGGATTTGGGGCGAACGAGTGTCCCCCTGTTTACGCTGAAGCTAAAGCAGAAACAGCACGATCCGCAGCAAGCGCAAAAACAGAAAGTAAAAGACATTACCTACGATATTGCGCCTCGCCTGATAGCGTTGACCGTCACCGACAATCGCGGGTTTGAGGCCGATACGCTAACGCTAACGCTGGATGATGCCGACGGGAAAATCCAGATGCCGCAGCGCGGTAATGAAGTCAGCGTCGCCATTGGTCGACTAGGAGAACTGCTCACCAATATGGGCACGTTTACCATCGATCAGGTGACGCACCGAGGTACGCCGGATCAGGTGGTTGTTACTGGCCGCAGCGTCGATTTTCGCGGCAATATGAACAGCCCAAAAGAGTGGTCATGGCATGACACAACGCTTGGCGAAGTTGTCAAAGATATCGCCTGGCGTAATTCACTGAGCGCCAATGTCGCGCCAGCGCTGGCAAATATAAAAATCGCCCATATCGACCAGTCTAATGAGTCCGACATTGGCTTTCTGACCCGGCTGGCAACCCGCAACGGTGCCGAAATCGCCGTGAAATCAGGTACGCTGATTTTCCTTGTTCCTGGCATGTGCGTTCGGGGCGGCAAGGTTGTTCCTTCGGTGACGATCACCCCCAGCGATGGCGACTCGCACGAGTTTACCCTTGCCGATCGCGTAGCTTACAGCGGTGTGGTTGCCCATTGGCAAGATACCAGAACGCCAAATGCGCAGACGAAGCAGATAAAACTGACGCGCAAAGCCGCCACAACCGGCAATGCAAAGCCTGAAGCGACGGATTACACCGCTGGCTCAAAAGATAATATCTATACCCTACCGACGACGTACGCTTCTAAAGATGAAGCCATGCGGGCTGCAGAGGCGCAGTGGCAAGACATCCAGCGCAACGCGGCGAAATTTACGCTCACTCTTGCTCAGGGGCGCACCGATATCTCCGCAGAAAGCCCTGTGTATGTTTCAGGTTTTAAAGATGCGATCAACAACACGCCCTGGGTAATCAAAAAAGTGACACATGGCATTGATAGCAATGGTTTTATTAGCAAACTGGAGCTGGAGGTTCGGGTTGACGGCGTTGAATATGAAGTGCAGCAATAGCGTCAAATGCATTCTTTAGCTTGCATTTGCAAGCTAATGGGATAACATAGCTGGCATATACACGAGGGAGAAACCACCATGATGCATTGCCCGGTATGCCAACAAGCGGCGCACGCGCGCTCCAGCCGCTATCTCAGTTCTGAGACCAAAGAGCGCTATCACCAGTGCCAGAATATTCACTGCGGTTGTACGTTCGTCACCCATGAGTCGCTGGCGCGTTATATTGTCCGCCCGCCAGCACTGCAAGTGAGCGCGTCGCACGCCGGGAAGTAATCCGGCCAAAATACTCAAAAGCCTGCGCCAGCAGGTTTTTTATTTCTGTATTGATAGCGGGTAATGAAAAAATTTCGTGGGCAATGTGGGGTAACAAAGCATAACAACCGCTGATAGAGATAGCGCCCAGAGGTCGGCCTGAATTAAAACCAGGTATCTGCCAGTTCGGCGAGGCGTAAATTCAAAGACAATAATGCGAAACCAGAATTTCTTGTCATGCGTATCTACAGGACGCAGTTTTAAATTCATAATCAAAGGATTAATAAATATCGCTGCTGTTGTGAACGATTTAAATCTCAAAGCAATAAGGCAAAACCTGATGCTTATCACCGCCGCAAAAGGCAGTTTTCAAACAGGCATAAAAAAGGGGTTGGCATTACGCCAACCCCTTGTTTCATAACACGCTTTGGATGTAGCGTGTGCGCTATCTTAGTTAAGACGCTCTTTAATACGAGCAGACTTACCAGTACGCTCACGCAGGTAGTACAGTTTAGCTTTACGAACGGCACCACGACGTTTGACAGAGATGCTGTCAACTACCGGAGAGTGAGTCTGGAAGACACGCTCAACGCCTTCGCCGTTGGAAATTTTACGAACAGTGAATGCAGAGTGCAGACCGCGGTTACGAATAGCGATAACCACGCCCTCGAATGCCTGCAGACGTTTTTTGGAACCTTCAACAACCCATACTTTCACTTCCACGGTATCACCCGGACGGAAGGAAGGTACGTCCTGCTTCATCTGCTCTTGTTCAAGTTGCTTAATAATGTTGCTCATAATTTAATCTCTTATCCTGGGTAAACTGATATTCGGGTGGTTTCTTAAACCAACCCATCATGTTTCTGTTGCTGTTGTGCGTGTTCACGCTGGAACTCCGCCAGCAACCTTGCTTGCTCTTCAGTCAGAGCCAGGTTTTCCAGAAGTTCAGGTCTTCTAAGCCAGGTGCGGCCCAGCGACTGCTTCAAACGCCAGCGACGTATCTCGGCATGGTTCCCCGACAGTAACACCGCCGGTACTTCCATCCCTTCTAACACTTCAGGTCGGGTATAGTGTGGGCAGTCCAGCAACCCATCGGCAAAAGAATCTTCTGTTGCCGAAGCTTCATGGCCCAGTACCCCCGGAATAAACCGGGAAACCGAGTCAATCAGCGTCATCGCTGGTAACTCACCACCGCTGAGAACGTAATCGCCGATAGACCATTCTTCGTCAATCTCGGTTTGAATTACGCGCTCATCTATCCCTTCGTAGCGACCGCACACCAGAATCAGTTTCTGATTCGTTGCCAGTTCGCTGACGCCCGCTTGATCAAGCTTGCGCCCCTGAGGCGACAGATAAATCACTTTGGCGCCTTCGCCCGCCGCGGCTTTTGCTGCATGAATGGCGTCCCGTAACGGGTTCACCATCATTAACATCCCCGGTCCGCCGCCGTAAGGACGATCGTCCACGGTGCGGTGCCGGTCGTGAGCGAAATCACGCGGACTCCAGCTCTGGATGCTCAGCAGGCCATTTTTTACTGCCCGGCCAGTTACCCCGTAGTCGGTAATCGCGCGGAACATTTCAGGAAACAGGCTAATTATGCCAATCCACATAGCGCCGTCTTTTACCGTATATCCGGAGGTTCAAAAACCAGGATCCCAATCTACTTCAATGGTTTGAGTAGTGAGATCGACTTTCTTGATAACCTGCCCATCGAGGAACGGAACCAACCGCTCCTTGATACCAAATGCATCTTTCAGGTTTGCCTTGATGACAAGAACGTCATTCGACCCGGTTTCCATCATATCGACGACTTTACCGAGGCTGTAACCTTCAGTAGTCACTACCTGGCA
This sequence comes from Kosakonia sacchari SP1, assembly GCF_000300455.3. Lineage (NCBI taxonomy): Bacteria > Pseudomonadati > Pseudomonadota > Gammaproteobacteria > Enterobacterales > Enterobacteriaceae > Kosakonia > Kosakonia sacchari. Next base: position 1,195,989 of record NZ_CP007215.2, on the reverse strand, counting down.
GCCCATCAGGTCTTTCCAGTAGTAGTCACCCTCTTCCAGTTCCGGCAACTGCGCGGAATCCACGACAATTTCACAATTGGTCAGAAGATTCGCGGCATCTCTGTCATCAACACCTTTCAGTTTGATGACGATGTCCTGATTGTGGTAGCGCCAGCTTTCCAGCTCAATGCTCTGCCACTGACCCGCTTTCTGGATAAACCAGGGCTGATAGTCAAAAATGCTTTCGGCGTCTTCGGTGGAGGAAAACACTCTGAGCCAACCACGAATTCCGTAAGAAGACCCCAGCTTGCCGACGATAATTGGCTCAACAGGGACCGGTGCGGCTTGTTGCTTGCTCATCATGACCACCGTGACAGATTAAGCTGCTTTCTGTGCTGCTTTGATCAGCGCGGAAACGCGATCGGAAACGGTAGCGCCCTGGCCAACCCAGTGCTGAATACGATCCAGATCCAGGCGGGTGCCTTCTTCTTTCTCGGAAGCGATCGGGTTGAAGAAACCAACGCGCTCAATGAAGCGACCGTTGCGTGCATTGCGGCTGTCAGTTACAACAACCTGGTAGAACGGACGCTTTTTAGCGCCGTGACGAGCTAAACGAATAGTTACCATAACATCCTCTTGTGTGAATAAAACACCAGGCCCCATCGAGGAACAGAGCCCGGTGTCATATTAAAAGCCCGAAAATTTTACTCATTTTTTGCTAAAAAGCAATCGACACGTGCTTTTTAGTGCACTGAGCCAGGGCGTCGCCGTTGCAGCCAGTTTGGTGTCGGCGTGCGCGCAAAAAGCGGAGCGTACACGGAGTACGTGAGCATTTTGAGCACACCCCGGCATCAAAATGGCAAATAAGGCAGCCCGATATTATCTACCCGGGAAACCAGGCGGCATCATCCCCTTCATCCCGCGCATCATCTTCGCCATCCCGCCCTTCTTCATCTTCTTCATCATGCGCTGCATGTCGTCGAATTGTTTGAGCAGACGGTTCACATCCTGCACCTGCATACCGCAGCCAGCAGCGATACGGCGTTTACGCGAACCTTTGATGATGTCCGGGTTGGCGCGCTCTTTCAGCGTCATGGAATTAATGATCGCCTCCATACGCACCAGCACTTTGTCGTCCATTTGCGCTTTAACGTTGTCCGGGATTTGCCCCATGCCCGGCAGCTTGCCCATCAGGCTTGCCATGCCGCCCATGTTTTTCATCTGGCGCAATTGCTCAAGGAAGTCGGTCAGATCGAAGCCGTCGCCCTTCTTCAGTTTATTCGCCAGCTTTTCAGCCTGTGCGCGGTCAACTTTGCTTTCGATATCTTCGATAAGCGACAACACGTCGCCCATGCCGAGAATACGCGAGGCGATACGATCCGGGTGGAACGGCTCCAGCGCTTCAGTTTTCTCGCCGACACCGAGGAATTTAATCGGCTTGCCGGTGATATGGCGAATGGAGAGCGCCGCACCGCCGCGCGCATCGCCGTCCACTTTCGTCAGCACCACGCCGGTCAGCGGCAGCGCTTCATTAAAGGCTTTCGCGGTATTCGCGGCGTCCTGACCGGTCATGGCGTCGACGACAAACAGGGTTTCCACCGGCTTAATTGCCGCGTGAACCTGTTTGATCTCATCCATCATCGCTTCGTCGACATGCAGACGACCGGCGGTATCCACCAGCAGCACATCGTAGAATTTCAGCTTCGCCTCTTTCAGCGCGGCGTTAACGATGTCGACCGGCTTTTGCGCGACGTCAGAAGGGAAGAAATCGACGTCAACCTGCTGCGCCAGCGTCTCCAGCTGTTTGATCGCCGCCGGACGGTAAACGTCGGCAGAAACAACCATCACTTTTTTCTTGTGCTTCTCACGCAGGAACTTACCGAGCTTACCGACGCTGGTGGTTTTACCCGCACCTTGTAGACCCGCCATCAGCACCACCGCCGGCGGCTGCGCGGCGAGGTTCAGGCTCTGGTTCTCTTCGCCCATCGCCGCAACCAGTTCGTTGCGCACGATTTTGACGAACTCCTGGCCTGGCGTCAGGCTCTTGTTCACTTCATGACCAACCGCTTTCTCTTTTACGCGGTTGATAAAATCACGCACCACTGGCAGCGCAACGTCCGCTTCCAGCAGCGCCATACGCACTTCGCGCAGGGTGTCTTTGATGTTGTCTTCAGTGAGGCGTCCACGGCCACTGATATTGCGCAGGGTGCGCGACAAACGATCGGTTAAATTATCAAACATTGTCTCTCGCCTGAGGTGATACGATGGCCGCCAGCGCGACGCATAACAGAAATTTTCGGGAGTATAACATGAAGACCTTGCTCCTGTATGTGATGCAACTGTTGGAGCCAACGTCACGTAACGTTATACTGCTTTTCTTTCTTCTTCAGTCAACTGCCGACATCCTATGCCCGTTTTTGCCCTGATCGCTCTTGTCGCCTACTCAATCAGCATTGCGCTGATCGTTCCCAGCCTGCTGCAAAAAAACAGCGGCTGGCGCAGAATGGCCATCCTTTCGGCGGTAATCGCACTTATTTGTCACGGTTTCGGTTTGAAAGAGCGGCTGTTCCCGGATGACGGCGGGCAAAACCTGAGCCTGCTGAATGTTGGTTCGCTGGTCAGTCTGATGATCTGTACGGTAATGACCATTGTGGCGTCGAAAAATCGCGGCTGGCTGCTGCTACCGATTGTCTACACTTTCGCGTTGATCAACCTCGCCTTCGCCGTTTTTGTACCCAATGAGTACATCACCCATCTGGAAGCCACGCCCGGCATGCTGGTGCACATTGGCCTGTCGCTTTTCGCCTATGCCACCCTGATTATTGCGGCTATGTACGCGCTGCAACTGGCCTGGATTGACTACCAACTGAAGAATAAACGGCTGGCGTTCAGCAACGAAATGCCGCCGCTGATGGTGATTGAGCGCAAAATGTTCCACATCACCCAGGTTGGCGTGGTGCTGCTGACGCTGACGCTGTGCACCGGCCTGTTCTTTATGCAGAACCTGTTCAGCATGGAAAATATCGACAAAGCAGTGCTCTCAATCATCGCCTGGTTTGTCTACATTGTTTTGCTGTGGGGCCATTATCATGAGGGCTGGCGCGGCCGCAGGGTCGTCTGGTTCAACGTTGCAGGCGCGGGGATTTTAACGCTGGCCTATTTTGGCAGCCGCATTCTGCAGCAGTTCGCGAGCTAAACACAAAGGAGTTCCCCCTGGAACACATCTCCACCACGACGCTGATTATTACGCTAATCATCATGGTCGTGGTTTCGGCCTATTTTTCCGGTTCAGAAACCGGAATGATGACACTCAACCGCTACCGCTTGCGTCACTTAGCCAAGCAGGGTAACCGCGCGGCAAAACGCGTAGAAAAGCTGCTGCGTAAACCCGACCGTCTGATAAGCCTGGTGCTGATTGGTAACAACCTCGTCAATATTCTGGCGTCGGCAATTGGCACCATTGTTGGTATGCGCCTGTATGGCAATGCTGGTGTCGCTATCGCCACCGGCGTACTGACCTTTGTGGTGCTGGTGTTCGCCGAAGTGTTGCCAAAAACCATCGCCGCGCTCTACCCGGAGAAAGTGGCCTTTCCCAGCAGTTTCCTGCTCGCGCCGCTGCAAGTGATCATGATGCCGTTGGTGTGGTTGCTCAACGGTGTGACGCGCGTGCTGATGCGCATGGTGGGTATTAAAGCGGATGTGGTGGTCAGCGGCGCGCTCAGCAAAGATGAGCTGCGCACCATTGTGAACGAATCGCGCTCGCAAATTTCCCGCCGCAACCAGGACATGTTGCTGTCGATTCTCGATCTGGAAAAAGTCAGCGTTAACGACATCATGGTGCCGCGCAACGAAATTGTCGGCATTGATATCAATGACGACTGGAAAGCCATTGTTCGCCAGCTCACGCACTCGCCGCATGGCCGTATTGTGCTCTATCGCGATTCGCTGGACGACGCCATCAGCATGCTGCGCGTGCGCGAAGCCTACCGGCTGATGACGGAAAAAAACGAGTTCACCAAAGAGGTGATGCTGCGCGCCGCCGATGAAATCTACTATGTCCCGGAAGGCACGCCGCTGAGCGTGCAACTGGTGAAATTCCAGCGCAATAAAAAGAAAGTCGGCCTGGTGGTCGATGAATATGGCGATATTCAGGGGCTGGTGACGGTCGAGGATATTCTGGAAGAGATTGTTGGCGACTTTACCACGTCCATGTCGCCTGCGCTGGCAGATGAAGCCACGCCGCAAAATGACGGTTCGGTAATCATCGACGGCAGCGCCAACGTGCGCGAACTGAATAAAGCCTTTAACTGGCGCTTACCGGAAGACGAAGCCCGCACCATTAACGGCATGCTGCTGGAGGCGCTGGAAGAGATCCCGGCGGTGGGTACGCGTGTTCGTATCGAGCAGTACGACATCGATATTCTCGACGTGCAGGACAATATGATTAAGCAGGTTCAGGTGATCCCGGTGAAAGCGCTGCGGGAAAGCGTCGCCGAATAAGCGAATAACTGGCTTAACGCTGAAAGTCTTACTAACCCCAGGCCTGGCTGGGGGCTTTCTTTAGACAAAAAAACCCTCTCCGGGCGGAGAGGGTTTTATCAGAAAACGTTACGCCTTTGCTTTAGCAACGGTCACCATCGCAGCGCGAATGGTGCGGCCGTTTAAGGTGTAACCTTTTTGCATCACGCCCAGCACTTTACCGGCGGCAATCTCTTCAGATTCCACCATGGCAATCGCCTGATGCACGTTTGGATCCAGCGGAACGTCGGTTTCAGCAATCACTTCCACGCCGAATTTCTTCACCACATCCAGCATGTTTTTCAGCGTCAGTTCAATGCCTTCAACCATCGGTGCCATCTCGGCGTTGTCTTTGTCCGCCACTTCCAGTGCACGATCCAGGCTATCGATAACCGGCAGCAGTTCATTAATGAACTTCTCCAGCGCGAATTTATGCGCTTTCTCGATATCCTGTTCGGTACGGCGACGCAGGTTTTCCATTTCCGCTTTAACGCGTAAAACAGTTTCGCGCTCGCGGCTTTCCGCTTCAGCTAACTGCGCTTCAAGGTTCGCAATTTTCTCATCGCGCGGATCCACCTGCCCAGCAGAATCGTCAGACTCAACAACTGCCTCAACTTCGTCGTGCTGTTCCATGATAATTTCTTCCGGGGCTTGCCCGTCAGGCGTTTTCTGTTCTTTACTACTCATGAATTTCTCCGCGTTTTTTTGCATTCATCTCGCTAACCTGCATTATTATGGGGATCCGTTTCCGGGATTCAAGGGAACGTGACAGATTGTCATCATTTCATTCGCCACAAGGACCTCCAGAAAATGACCCATCATTTCAAGTGTATTGGTATTGTCGGGCATCCACGGCACCCTACCGCACTGACCACACATGAAATGTTATATCGCTGGTTAAGCGCCAAAGGTTATGACGTCATTGTCGAACAACAAATTGCCCAGGAATTGCAGCTCAATCATGTGAAAACCGGCACGCTGGCAGAAATCGGTCAACAAGCCGATCTCGCGGTGGTTGTCGGCGGCGACGGCAATATGTTGGGCGCGGCGCGCACGCTGGCGCGCTATGACATCAAGGTTATTGGGATTAACCGCGGCAACCTCGGCTTTCTCACCGATCTCGATCCCGACAACGCGCAGCAACAGCTGGCAGACGTGCTGGAAGGTCATTATATCGCTGAAAAACGTTTTCTGCTGGAAGTGCAGGTCTGCCAGCAAGAGTGCCAGAAGCGTATCAGTACCGCGATCAATGAAGTGGTGCTGCACCCGGGCAAAGTTGCCCATATGATAGAATTTGAAGTCTATATCGACGAAGTTTTTGCCTTTTCTCAGCGTTCCGACGGGCTGATTATTTCGACACCGACCGGTTCCACCGCCTATTCGCTCTCCGCTGGCGGGCCAATTCTGACGCCATCGCTGGATGCTATCACGCTGGTACCGATGTTCCCGCACACGTTGTCTGCGCGCCCGCTGGTGATAAACAGCAGTAGCACCATTCGCCTGCGTTTTTCACATCGCCGCAGCGATCTGGAAGTGAGCTGCGATAGTCAAATCGCGTTGCCGATTCAGGAAGGCGAAGATGTGTTAATCCGCCGCTGCGACTATCATCTCAACCTTATTCACCCTAAAGATTACAGCTATTTCAATACGTTAAGCTCTAAACTCGGCTGGTCGAAAAAATTATTCTGAATATCATCACACAACACTTTACTGTATATAAAACCAGTTTATACTGTACGAAAACACAGTTATGGTTTTTCATACAGGAAAGCAACCATGTTGGCACAACTGACCATCAGTAATTTTGCTATCGTTCGTGAGCTCGAGATTGATTTTCATAGCGGGATGACAGCTATTACCGGCGAAACCGGGGCGGGTAAATCGATTGCCATTGATGCGCTCGGGCTATGCCTTGGCGGCCGTGCAGAAGCCGACATGGTGCGCGCCGGTGCGCCGCGAGCTGACCTGTGCGCCCGCTTCGCACTCAAAGATACTCCAGCCGCCCAGCGCTGGCTGGAAGGAAACCAGTTAGAAGATGGGCGTGAGTGTTTACTTCGCCGTGTGATCAGCAGTGACGGGCGTTCCCGTGGTTTTATCAACGGCACGGCGGTACCGCTTTCTCAGCTACGTGAACTGGGCCAGTTGCTCATTCAGATCCACGGTCAGCACGCGCATCAGCTCCTTATTAAGCCCGAGCAGCAGAAAAATCTGCTCGACGGCTACGCCGGTGAGTATGCGCTCACTCAGCAAATGACCGAACACTACCGTGCATGGCATCAAAGCTGCCGCGAGCTGGCTCAGCATCAACAGCAAAGCCAGGAGCGCGCCGCCCGCGCAGAGCTTTTGCACTATCAATTGAAAGAGCTGAATGAATTTAACCCGCAGCCAGGCGAATTCGAGCAGATTGATGAAGAGTACAAACGCCTCGCCAATAGCGGTCAGTTACTGTCTACCAGCCAGCATGCACTGAACGTGCTGGCAGACGGGGAAGAGGCCAATCTGCAAAGTCAGCTCTATACCGCGCGTCAACTGCTTGGCGAACTGGCAGGTATGGACGCACGTCTTTCCGGCGTGCTGGATATGCTCGAAGAAGCTGCCATTCAGATTAGCGAAGCCAGCGATGAGCTGCGCCACTACTGCGACCGCTTAGATCTCGATCCAAACCGTTTGTACGAACTGGAACAGCGTATCTCACGACAGATTTCGCTGGCGCGCAAACATCACATCAGCCCGGAAGAGTTGCCTCAATTCCACCAGTCGCTGCTTGATGAGCAGCAATTGCTCGACGATCAGGCTGATTCCCAGGAAACCCTGGCGCTAGCTGTCACGCAGCACCACCAGCTCGCGCTGGCGACCGCCCAGCAGTTGCATGATCAGCGCGTGAAATATGCTCAGGAACTTGGCGAATTAATTACCGAAAGCATGCATGCGCTCTCCATGCCACATGGTGTGTTTACCATTGATGTGGCGTTTGATGCCCATTCGCTGACAACTGAAGGTGCCGATCGCATTGAATTTCGTGTGACCACCAACCCCGGACAGCCGTTGCAATCAATCGCTAAAGTCGCCTCCGGTGGTGAACTGTCGCGTATTGCGCTGGCTATCCAGGTGATCACCGCACGGAAGATGGAAACTCCGGCGCTGATTTTCGATGAAGTCGACGTTGGCATCAGCGGCCCGACGGCCGTTGTTGTAGGTAAGCTGCTGCGCCAGTTGGGCGAATCAACGCAGGTAATGTGCGTAACACACCTGCCGCAGGTTGCCGGTTGCGGCCATCATCACTTCTTTGTCAGCAAAGAAACGGATGGTGCAATGACCGAAACGCATATGCAGCCGCTGGATAAACGCGCCCGTTTGCAGGAGTTGGCGCGCCTGCTTGGCGGTAGTGAAGTGACCCGCAATGCGCTGGCGAACGCCAAAGAGCTGCTGGCAGCGTAAACTTTTTTGTAATATGACGGTCTGAGTTCTCGACAAAATCAACAACAGACCCGCTGGCAAAGGTTTTAAACTGGCGAAAGGTCTATTATCATCGGCATATTACATATGAGCCACGTATTGTTCGGGCCGAAAAGGAATCAAATCACTATGCGCTGTAAAATGCTGACTGCTGCCGCAGCGGTTCTTCTGATGTTGACCGCAGGTTGCTCTACCGTAGAACGCGTGGTTTACCGTCCTGATATCAATCAGGGGAACTACCTGACGCCAAATGATGTTTCTAAAATCCGCGTAGGTATGACGCAACAGCAGGTTGCTTATGCACTAGGTACACCGATGATGACCGACCCATTTGGCAGTAACACCTGGTTCTACGTGTTCCGCCAGCAGCCGGGTCATGAAGATGTTTCCCAGCAAACCCTGACGCTGACTTTCAGCAGCAATGGCGTATTGACCAATATGGATAACAAACCTGCGCTGACCAAAGGCTAAGGTTTCAGAAATGCAAAAAGGTGCTCAATGAGCACCTTTTTTGTTTGAGTTGCTTTGAGCCATTTATGTCGGCTCTTTTCCCGTCGTGTTCGGGCTCTTACTCACCGGCGCCGGGAACAAAACCCACGCTATCAGCTTACGCTTTCTTAGCTGACTTCTCAGCGCGCTGGCGGCGCAGCTCTTTCGGATCGGCAATCAACGGCCGGTAAATCTCTACGCGATCGCCGTCGTGCACGGCATCGTGCAATTTCACCGGGCGGCTGTAAATACCGACCTTATTCACTTTCAGATCAATATCATCACGCAGCTCGAGCAAACCGGAAGCAAGTATCGACTGCTCAACGGTTGCGCCCTCTTCCAGCGTCACCCGCTGAAGATACTGTTTCTCTGGCAGTGCGTAAGCCACTTCTACAGCAATATTACCCGGCACGGTAAACCTCTTTCGCCCGGTGCGTAAACGCCTGCACCATGTTTGCCGCCAGCTCTTTAAAGATGCGGCCAAACGCCAGCTCAATCAGCTTATTGGTAAATTCAAAATCAAGCTGGAACTCAATCCGGCAAGCCTCGGCGCTCAGCGGGGTAAATTTCCACCCGCCAATCAGCGACTTGAAAGGACCATCGACCAGATGCATCAAAATGCTTTGATTAGTGTCCAGCGTATTACGCGTGGTAAATGTCTTGCTGATCCCGGCTTTGGAAACATCCACCGCCGCGGTCATTTGCGTCGGCCCGGATTCCAGCACCCGGCTGCCAGTACAGCCAGGTAAAAACTGCGGGTAAGATTTTACATCATTCACTAACTTGTACATTTGTTCCGCGCTGTAAGGCACCAGCGCAGTACGGCTAATCTGAGGCATATCGTTTTCCGCGTTCACACAATCGTCAAATAATACCATTTCCCCAGGTTGAAAGGAAAACGCAATGCCCTAACTCATGCTAAGATAACCGGCTAAACCTCACAGGACGCAATGAGGTCAGTTTCAGATATCAGATTACCGGATGGCTTCACGACACTATGACGAAGAAAAAAGCATATAAACCAGGTTCAGCCACCATTGCGCTGAATAAGCGCGCCCGCCATGAATACTTTATCGAAGAGGAATTTGAGGCCGGGCTGGCACTGCAAGGCTGGGAAGTAAAATCCTTACGCGCCGGTAAAGCAAACATTGGCGACAGCTACGTTATTCTGAAAGACGGCGAAGCCTTTCTGTTTGGCGCAAACTTTACGCCGCTGACTGTAGCCTCCAGCCACTACGTTTGCGATCCGACTCGCACACGCAAACTGCTGCTTAACCAGCGCGAACTCGATTCACTCTACGGCCGCATTAACCGCGAAGGTTATACCGTGGTGGCGCTGTCGCTGTACTGGAAAAACGCCTGGTGCAAAGTGAAAATTGGCGTGGCGAAAGGTAAGAAACAGCACGACAAGCGCACCGATCTGAAAGAGCGTGAATGGCAGTTGGATAAAGCACGCATTATGAAAAATGCCGGGCGTTAATCACGCCCGCTTCGCCCTCTCACGCCGGGAGAGGGCCCAGAACGCCTCTCAACACCTCATTCAATAGTTTTATAGATAATCCAGCACCGATTTTGATCTCCACATTGGCAAACATCCCCGCAGATCAGGAAAGATTTTCCAGTGCAGTTGGTCAGCTAAGTGCTCCTTGTGCGCGCATAAATCACCACCACAGAACAATCAACCACAGACGATCGGGTCAATTCCATAGGCTCTAGTAAGTTAGCCGTCTGGTGTGAACGCTTTGTTTGCATAAAGCAATACCAAATACGGCATGATCGTATTCGATAGCTGCGGACAAATACTAACCACATTTACCTCCTCAAAAGTCATTATGATATGGACTGGAATGGCACGTCATAAATCTGTTATACTCACCGTCACACTTTTGGGGCTGATTCTGGATTCGACGGGATTCGCGAAACCCAAGGTGCATGCCGAGGGGCGGTTGGCCTCGTAAAAAGCCGCAAAAAAATAGTCGCAAACGACGAAAACTACGCTTTAGCAGCTTAATAACCTGCTTAGAGCCCTCTCTCCCTAGCCTCCGCTCTTAGGACGGGGATCAAGAGAGGTCAAACCCAAAAGAGATCGCGTGGATGCCCTGCCTGGGGTTGAAGCGTTAAAACTAATCAGGCTAGTTTGTTAGTGGCGTGTCCGTCCGCAGCCGGCAAGCGAAATTAAAGACTGGACTAAGCATGTAGTACCGAGGATGTAGGAATTTCGGACGCGGGTTCAACTCCCGCCAGCTCCACCACTTCATGATCCGGATACGTCCGGTGAAATCCTGAAAGCCCGCACGGCACAAGCCCTGCGGGCTTTTTTGTATCTGTAATCGTCCGAGGTCATCCGGCTAAATCCAGAGAAAATTGGTACACGTTTAGGTACACGGTATACTGTGGTCCATTAAACGTGTACCAATTATGGAAGGGATCCAGACATGGCGCGCATTACACGCCCCCTCACTAACAACGAAATCCTCAAAGCTAAGCCCCGCGAAAAAGACTTCACGCTTCATGATGGTGATGGCCTATTCCTGCTCGTCAAAACCTCTGGGAAAAAACTGTGGCGCTTCCGTTATCAACGACCGGGAAGCAGCAGCCGAACTAATCTAAGTCTCGGTTCATACCCTGCCCTTACGCTCGCAGCAGCTCGCCAGATGCGCGACCAGCATTTGACTACACTCGCGCAAGGCACAGATCCACAGCAGCAGCAAGAGCAAGCATCAGAACAACGCCAGATTGAGCTGGACAGCATTTTCTCAACTGTGGCCGCTAACTGGTTCCAGATTAAAAGCAAGAGCGTCACAGAAGACTATGCGAAAGACATTTGGCGCTCTTTGGACAAAGACGTTTTCCCAGCTATCGGAGCTATACCTGTTCAAGAGATTAAAGCCAGAACAATTGTTGAAGCCCTGGAGCCAATCAAAGCGCGTGGTGCGCTAGAGACGGTTCGCCGCTTGGTACAGCGCATTAATGAGATAATGATTTATGCAGTTAATACCGGTCTGATTGATGCTAATCCGGCATCAGGTGTCGGTATGGCCTTTGAAAAACCCAAAAAGCAGAACATGCCGACATTGCGACCAGAAGAACTGCCAAAGCTAATGCGCTCTCTGGTTATGTCTAATTTATCCGTTCCGACTCGTTGCCTGATTGAATGGCAACTCTTAACACTTGTTCGCCCCTCTGAGGCTTCTGGTGCTCGATGGGCTGAGATAGATCTTGATGCAAAGCTCTGGACAATTCCAGCAGAGCGGATGAAGGCTAAGCGCGAGCACATTGTTCCTTTATCGCCTCAGGCATTAGAGATTCTAGAGGTGATGAAACCTATCAGCGCACATCGCGAGCATGTTTTCCCTAGCAGGAATGACCCAAAGCAACCAATGAATAGCCAAACTGCTAATGCTGCTCTAAAGAGAATTGGTTATGGTGGAAGACTTGTTGCACATGGCTTGCGTTCTATAGCCAGCACATGCATGAACGAAGCTGAGTTTAATTCAGATGTAATTGAAGCTGCTTTAGCGCATATTGATAAGAATGAGATACGTAGAGCTTATAATCGCTCCACTTATCTCCCACAAAGGCAAGAATTACTTGCCTGGTGGGGAAATCATATCGAAAAAGTCATCAAAAAAAGAGATAGCTAATTATTTTTTGTTCTTGAAGAACCAAAACCTGCCCTTTGCAAGTACTTCCGGTGTAATGGTGAAAGTTTTTCTAAATTGTACTGTGATAAAAACTGCTCTGTTGTTTGGCCATCTCTTATTCTTTCGTTTCTCAATAATTCAATTGCAGTGCTTCTATTTATTCCATAAGCCATCACTTCCAGAACTTGGGGATCATAGCTCCCCATTTCTAACATTGATGAAAGATTTAGAAAAAAAGCTTTTTCAGTACGTTCATTCTCGGACATAAAAGAACTTATAACATCCGACCATAGTGAAAGATACTTAACTAAAATAAATGTAAGATTAGTATTAATGTGTGTAGTTACAAAATTAGTAATACCATCAATTTTTTTATAGTCAACAGTTATATTCCTACTATTTAATTTAATCTTAACCATATTATCAATAAAATATCTATAATTCCTTCCCTGCATCCATTTGTGAGAGTCATTAATTAATTTGAAAATTGAAACATAATGCTTTGTCTTCCTGGTTATGCCATCTTCTTTAAAGTTGATTTCCGTTTCAATATTAAAAATATCATTCATGCGCACAATTATGCTTTTATATTGGTTATAGTAATTCATATCTTTGAAGTCTACATTAAAATCCGACGAACCAGATTTGGTTCCCGGATACCTGTCCATAAGCCAGTTATTAACACCTTCAGTCTCAACCAAAAAATATAGTTGATCAATCAATAAAGGATCAATAAATGGATTTTTATAAAGAATATCTTTTGGGATCTTTAAATCATCCTCTAAAGCCTCAAGCCTGTTAGTCATTACTCTAATTTGGTTCGTTGTCAGATTTGAGTTTTCTATTATTTTTTCATAATGCAATCTATCAACTAAAAATTGGCTTCTCAAATATGACGCTAAATTGATAGCCTTATAATCACCTTGATTATCTATTATATCATTACTATATATATCAATATAACTAACAACAGATTCGCCATGCTCATTCAGTTTTTTTAGAACTGCAGATTGTATTTCTTTTATTTCATTTGAATCAATTTTTCCCTCAGCCCATTCTTCATCAACTAGTTGTATGCAAAAAATCTCCCCATATAACGATGTATTAATCCTACCGGCTCGACCAATTAAATTTAGGAAATCAAAGTGAGATAACTCATAATCTCCAATTTTAGGTGAGATTACGATCATTCTATCTGCAGGAAGGTTAACCCCTTGTAATAAGGTAGAAGTACATACTAAGTTTTTTATTACCCCATCCGAAAAAAGATCCTCTACTTCAAGCCTGGCCACATCTAATAAACCACCATGATGAAAAGCAACACCTTTTTTTAAACTTCTTACAAGGGAATAGAGAGGATGAATTTCCCTCTCTAAAAAGGAACATAAATCCTCTATTCTTTCGTCATATATAAAATCAGACTCATTATCCTCAAGTTCTTCATCATCTGTTTTTGATATAGCTAATGCCCATCCTTCTGCCAAATTCTTTTTAGGAGCATATATTATATTTTGCTCTTTAGAGTCCAAAATTGAAGTTATATATCTTAGAGCTGTCCCTTTTGAAGAGGCGAGCTTGCTATATAGAGCCTTACCAATGTTGTATTCACCTAATACTGTTTCTCCAACAGGACTAATTAGTTTATAACTAACGCTTTTCTTTTGTTTATGAACTGTTAGAATTACTTTTAACTGTAAAACAGGTGTTGCTGAAGTTTTTTGTTCGACCAAATTAATATCAACAACTTTACCAAGTGATTCATGTAAATTATTTATATATGGCCCAGCCATGATAAATTGCGTTGACCTCCACAGACTAGTCATTCTATAAATAATATTCTCAAAAACATTACCTCTACTGTTGTCCTCAATGTTTTGTATTTCATCAAAGAAAACTATCTCAGGCTCCTTGTTATTTTTTTCATCCAATAACCTCATGCATCTTTCAGGCGTTAATACATATACAACCTTTAGTTTATCTTCTTCCAAGGGCTTGTAAGTTGTCATCACAATAGCAATATCTTTTAATTCTCGTGACATCTCGTTGCCAACTTGATTTATGAGTGCCTTGGAGGGAACAACATAAACAAAATAGCCATGATTACTTTTTAGTACATGCTCATAAATATATTTTTTGATTACAAATGACTTACCTGCAGAAGTGGGTGCAGATACGGCAACGTTTTCACCATTCTCTAGTTTATCCCATAAATCCCTTTGAAAATGCGTAAAATAAATTGGATTTTCACCTGGAATTTTCTTTTCAAGTAAATATTTTTGATTTACCAGTTCAAAATCTAGTGAGACGCTAAAATGCTTTAAAAAATTTTCTTCATCAAAGAGACCTGCCAGATGCTTCGCTGAAACTATATTACCTGCTCTAGATTGCAAGACATAACAGGCTTTTATATATAATTCATTGTTCATATCATACAAATAAAGTAGAGTACCAAAAGCACTTGCTATATTCTTATCATTTTCATTGCCTGACGAACCTAATGAAGCAAGCCAAGTAGCCCTCCTAATTGCTTCATCAGAAAGATCTATTTTTTGTCCTTCTCCTCGGTTCCTCAAGAAGAGATGTTCAATTAAGGAATTAAAAACCGTTGTAAAGTCTTTATGATTAATCGCTGTGGTCGCAGTGCTCTCACTCATATCCGCTCCTAAAAGATTTTAATTTTCTTTATAGTCTATTCCATGGATAGCCCTATACAACGATTTTTTAAACTCCCCCACATCTGTCATTGGTATTAAAAAGAAGTCCAAGAAACATGGTTTCACGTTTGGATATTTCGCTAATCTCTCATCAATCGCAGCTTTGATTGCCTTTTTTTTTGTGGTAAGCCATACATTAAAAAGATTTTCCGCTTCGGACTTATTAACTGCCTTCTCTTCAATTTTCTTTATTTCATTATCTTCAAAAACAAGTAAGACCGGATGAGTTTTAACACACTCAGAATAAATTTCATCTCCGGGAGTAAAAGCTCTATATATTAATTCCATAGTCTCAAAGTCAAAATTATTTGAAACATTAGTTCTAGCCATGAAAAGTTCATGCCCTAGAGCACCATTGGTATAGCTTCTAGTGAATCGATCAAGCGAATCGAATGCGCTGTCCAATGCGCCGCTAAAACTCTTATAAATCTTTGACTCACCAATTAATATTGATAAATTATTTCTATATACGCCAAAAAAAACACCATCACCACCTTTAACTTGATCATTTAAGTTACTTAAGCTAGTGATTTTATGTGAAACCATTGGTGTATTTAGTATAGCTTCTGACAGGATATAGAGAAGCAATTCACCGTATTTGCCATCCTTAACTGGGTTTGTGTCGCCGAAGAACTGAGCAGCCTTTCTAAAGGGAGTGACCCCCTCGGCCTTCATTTTACTTAAAGCCTCTTTATCAAATACGTAATGTTCAATTGCATCGGCCATCGAGTCAACTAAAGGCTGATGCTCTTGAATAACACCGCTGAAAGGGATGGTAAAGATCCTAGATACAATCTTGGCGTCAGTATCTGAGGGGTGATTTACCAATCTTGATTCAATCCAAGTATGTTTATTAACGATTAACTCTTTCCAGTCAATCAATTTGAGCTTTTCTACACTATCCATAGGTGAGCCATTCAATACTATTTCAGATTGGTCTTATTTTGAATCAAAATGACACAAGTCCATAGATGATCATTTAACCAGCCTTAATCAATATTTAATTAAGTATCACTACATGGCGCGCAGTGCTTTCCCCGCCTCGCCTGCCCGCTTTGCAGGGCGGTTTAAATGCAGATGCATGACCGGACTCAGGCCGTGCCAGTACTGGCGTGGGCGAGGTTCAAAAGTGCAGAGAAATAAATGCAATTAAATGCAACTGATGCATGCAGTGTATTTTTCGAAAAAATAACGGGATTTTTTGCTTTTTTTCGGGGTACAGAGAGCGCAGCCGGTAACGCGTACCGGCGCACATAAATCGGGATATTTTCGGGGAATTATTGCTGCTGAATATCTGCCTGCAAGCTCTCATTTTCCGGCATGGCCGGTCTGCGTATCACGCTGTCGAGCGTCTCGGTGGTGCGGAACGTGGCCGAGCATTCAATACTGATGCACTGGTGATAGCGCTGTTTGAGGTTTTCCGTCAGATAGCGGCTGGTGCGCGCGTGTGCGGGCTGTTTGCAGAACGGACAGTGAAACATGGCTCAGCCCTCCGCCTGCTTTCTCATTTCAGCCAGTCGTGTGGCGAGCAGTGTTCGCTTCACCGGGCTTTTATACAACGCCATATCCACGCCGGTCAGCGGCGGGCGGTACAGGCCAAGCTGTGAAAGTACCGGCTCCCCGTCCATATCGAAGGTGTAAAACCCGGCCTGAACGGAAACATGGCCGCCGAGCTCCTGAATCAGGGTATTGAGCGGGCGTTCCGTCTGCTGCATTTCCAGCGCGCGCAGACGCAGCACGAATGCCCTGACCAGCGCCGGGCTGATGGTCTTCATGGCATCAGCCCATTCGCTCTGAGCGTACAGGCCAAACGCTGTCCGGTGTTCCTCCACATACTTTTCACCGGAGGCGCAGGCGGCCAGCATGGCGCGGGATTTATCGGTTTCCAGCTCCGCAATCAGGGCGGTGAACTCCTCCGCCAGCTCACGACCGGCAATGCGTCTGCCATGTTCGGCTTTCAGCTCCGGCGTCATTTCGCCGCGCAGGGTGCGGAAACGCTCGCGCCAGCTCTGTTCCGCTTCGGCACTTTCTGTCAGGGCGTTCTCACGTTCCTTTTCGCTGCGGGTGATGGCCGCGCCGATGTCGTTCAGCTTCATCATGTTGCCGGTGTGGGCAGCTTTTGCCTGGTTGAACGTCTCAACGGCACGATTTACAGCGACCGCACTCTCTTCACTGGCCTTTTTATTCATGGCGTCGAGGGCGCTGTCGATAGCGGTGCGGGTTTTCGCGTCCTGGGTGCTGCCGAGGGTTTTCATCACGGCGGTAATCAGTTCAGTTTTCATGGCGGGGCTCTCTGTGTTGTCAACCTGAGCGTATTCTGCCGCGCCCTGCACAACGATACGACTGATTGCAGTTGTGGCCGGGATGGCACAGAAACCCGCTGAAAAAAATGGCTCGCCAGAAAGAGGTCTCCGGAAACCCCTCTTTCTGTTTGTTTTTCTGTAGTTAACTCTTCACTCTGTTCACTGAAAAATAAAAGAATAAGTAATACAGTAAGTTAAATGGTGAACAGTTGAGAAATTAAGTGTTCACCGACTGTTCACTACTGTTCACCGCACTTCTATGTCACGCATTTGCCGCTGTTATTTTTTTACTTTTTTCTTCCTGTTAATAACAGGGAATCAATAGGCAGAATAATATTTACCTGTATCATTTTTAACCTCCTGCCCACTATTCATCTATATTGCCCTATATTCATCACATGCTCATTTTTCGAGCGGCAATTAACTGGCGTTAGCCCGTTTTTCCCCTGTTGCATTCTCCGTTTTTATTCACAAAATAGAGCGCTACCCGAAGCCGGAAAGACACGACCGGCACTGTATGGACATTATGAGGTAGCCCGATGCACACCGCTTTTTCTTCCCCGTCTTCTGCCCCTGCCGCGCCGTTAATGCCGGTTTCTGACGTTATTCAGGAACGCTTTTTACGCCTGCCGGAAGTGATGCATTTATGCGGTCTGTCCCGCTCAACCATTTACGACCTCATCAGCCGGGAGGCTTTCCCGAAACAAATCTCTCTCGGCGGAAAAAACGTGGCGTGGGCGCACAGTGAAATCACTGCATGGATGAGCGATCGCATCGCGGCGCGTAACCGTGGCTGTGATGCATGATGTTGCCCGGTCAGCAAAACGCCCCTTTTTCTGGCTTGCTTCCTGTCAGCGTTTCCAGGTATAGTTTCCCCGCTGTCGCAAAATCGGCAGCCGGGCGTGAGAACCCGAGTTTCTTCAAGGCGACACCGGACGCGCCATGCGTCTTTTTTTGTGTCTATGCCTCTGTGCACCTGTTGTTTACGCACCGGTTCTTAAACCGTTGCTGTATCTGCGTAATGGTGGCTCAGGCGGGGCAGCCTTCGGGCTGGCCGGTTCCCTTGAAGGCCGGTTTCTCACCCCCGTCTGGGCTACCACCAGAGCGTGAGAACTCCGGTGGTAGCGATAACCGCTACTTCAAGGAGGTTGCCCTTATGGCTACGACCCTCACCCTGTCTCACCCGCAATTTATCTTTATTTTCGCTGCCGTTCGTCGTTCCGTACATAAACCGCGTGTCTGTATGCTGCGCACAGTTGCCGCTGATGAACGCACCGCCCGCCGTTCCCTCGTTCGCGATTATGTCCTCTCGTTTGCCGGTCGCCTGCCGGTTGCGGAGGTGCGCGCATGAACCAATCCATCCTCACCCTTGACGATCTCAGATATCTGGAGCACCTGCGCAATATCGGCCATCTGGTCAGCGAGCTGGCAGCGGAACAGGACAATGTGACCCTCCGCCGCGATCCGGCTGAGCGTCTGCAACTCATTTCCCTGATTTACCTGATGACGGATCAACTCGATGCCGTGATCGAGCGCTGCAACCGGCGCTGGCTCGACGGGGAGGAAAAGGTATGAAACAGCCGTTACCGCCCGCCCTGCGTGCCGCACTTTACCGCCGCGCCGTGGCCTGTGCCTGGCTGACCCTGTGCCAGCGTCAGCACCGTTACCCGCACCTGACACTTGATGCACTGGAATCCGCCATCGCCGCCGAGCTCGAAGGGTTTTATCTGCGCCAGCACGGCGAGGATAAAGGCCGCCAGATTGCCTGTGCGCTACTGGAAGATTTAATGAATGCCGCACCGCTTAAAAGCGCGCCATCGCTCTCCTTTCTCGGCCTCGCCGTGATGGAAGAGTTATGCGCCCGCCATATCACCGCGCCGGTCGTGCACTGAGGAAAAATAATGAAAATGAACGTAACGGAAACCGTCAGACAGGCGTGCGGCCACTGGCCGCGTATTCTCCCGGCGCTGGGCGTGAAAGTGATAAAAAACCGGCATCAGCCCTGCCCGGTGTGCGGCGGCGCTGACCGCTTTCGTTTTGACGATAAAGAGGGGCGCGGAACGTGGTTCTGCAACCAGTGTGGCGCGGGCGACGGTCTGAGCCTGGTTGAAAAGGCGCTGGGCGTGACGGTCAGCGAAGCCGCCGACCGGGTGAATGCCGTGACCGGCAGCCTGACGCCGGTTGCCCCGGCGGTGATTGCTGCTGATACGGCCGAAACTGAAGCCGGGCGCAGGGAGGCCGCCGCGCTGGCGGCCAGTCTGCTGGCGAAAAGCCGTTCAGCCACCGGTAACGCCTACCTGACCCGCAAGGGCTTTCCTGCTCTGGAATGCCTGACGCTGACAACCACTCACAAAACCGGCGGCGTGACATACCGCGCCGGGGATGTGGTTGTACCGCTGTATGACGACACCGGCGCGCTTGTGAACCTCCAGCTCATTAACGCTGACGGCGACAAGCGCACCCTGAAAGGCGGTCAGGTGAAGGGAGCCTGTCACCTTATCAACGGTGAAAAACAGGCGGGGAAACGCCTGTGGATAGCGGAAGGGTACGCCACGGCGCTGACCGTGCATCACCTGACCGGTGAAACCGTGATGGTGGCGCTGTCGTCCGTGAACCTCCTTTCTCTGGCGAGCCTTGCCCGCAACCGGCATCCGGGCTGTCAGATTGTCCTTGCCGCTGACCGTGACCTGAACGGCGACGGCCAGACAAAAGCCGCTGCGGCCGCAAAAGCCTGCGAGGGAATTGTCGCGCTGCCGCCGGTGTTCGGTGACTGGAATGATGCGTTTACCCTGAATGGTAAGGACGCCACGCGCAGGGCGATTTACGATGCCATTAAGCCACCGGTCGCGAGCCCTTTCGACACCATGAGCGAGGCGGAATTCACAGCCATGAGCACCAGTGAGAAGGCGATGCGGGTACATGAGCATTACGGCGAGGCGCTGGCGGTGGATGCTAACGGCCAGCTTCTATCCCGGTATGAAGCCGGAGCCTGGAAAGTGATGTCCCCGGCTGACTTCTCCCGCGATGTGGCCGCACTCTTTCAGCGCCTGCGCGCGCCGTTCTCGTCAGGGAAAATTGCGTCGGTGGTGGAGACACTGAAACTCATTGTGCCGCAACAGGGCGCTCCGGCACGGCGTCTGATTGGCTTTCGCAACGGTGTGCTCGATACCGTCAGCGGCACGTTCAGCCCACACCACAAATCCCACTGGCTGTGCACCCTGTGCGAGGTGGATTTCACCCCGCCGGTGGCGGGCGAAACACTGGTAACCCATGCCCCGCATTTCTGGCAGTGGCTCGACCGCGCCGCCGGTGGCCGTGCCGACAAACGCGATGTGATACTCGCCGCGCTGTTTATGGTGCTGGCGAACCGCTATGACTGGCAGCTCTTTCTTGAAGTGACGGGACCAGGGGGAAGCGGGAAAAGCATTCTGGCCGAAATTGCGACCCTGCTCGCAGGCGAGGACAACGCCACCTCCGCGACCATCGAGACGCTGGAATCCCCGCGCGAGCGTGCTGCCCTGATAGGCTTCTCGCTGATTCGTCTGCCTGACCAGGAGAAATGGAGCGGTGACGGTGCCGGGCTCAAGGCCATCACCGGCGGCGATGCGGTGTCAGTTGACCCGAAATACCGCGACGCCTATTCCACGCATATCCCGGCGGTGATTCTGGCGGTGAACAACAACCCGATGCGCTTCACTGACCGCAGCGGCGGCGTATCCCGTCGCCGGGTTATCCTGCACTTCCCGGAACAGATTGCCCCGGAGGAGCGCGACCCGCATCTTAAGGACAAAATCGCCCGCGAGCTGGCCGTCATTGTGCGCCAGCTTATGCAGCGGTTCAGCGACCCGATGACCGCCCGCACGCTGCTCCAGTCACAGCAGAACTCTGACGAGGCGCTGAGCATCAAGCGCGATGCTGACCCTACGTTTGATTTTTGTGGTTATCTGGAGGCATTGCCTGACGCTGACGGGATGTATATGGGTAATGCCAACATTATTCCGCGTCAGCCTCGCCTGTACCTGTATCACGCCTATCTGGTGTATATGGAGGCGCACGGCTACAAAAACACCCTCAGCCTGACCTCGTTCAGCAAGGGACTGCCAACCATGCTGAAAGAGTTCGGCCTGAACTATGACAAACGCCGGACAAATCAGGGTATGCAGACTAACCTGACGCTGAAAGAAGAAAGCAACGGCGACTGGCTGCCGAAGTGCGATGAGCCCGCAGTAAAATAACCTACCTCAGACCGGCAATTGCCGGTCTTTTTTACCTGCACACCGGTCAGAGTCGGAGTGAACAGTTTTCCCAGAAATACCTTTTTACCCTCAAATGTTATAAGACCGCTCAGTGCCAACAGCAGACATTGATAACATTGAGATATGTTAATTTATGGGGAGCAGGTCACACGACTTGCAGTGGTTAAAACTGCCGAAACAGTTTAATCGCAGATGGAAATCAAAAGTTGCAGCATAACTACCATCATCTTGCCCTTTACCATGTGAAAACATTAAAACTCTGTAGACTCAATTCACCGCCGCCTTGCCTACACAAGAAAGGCAGCGGTTATTGGTCGATCAGAAAACATGAATCGCCCGGGTGGCTCCTGCGAATCACTATTCTGACTTCAAGCTGATACTTATCAAAGGCCACTTATTGTGGCCTTTTCTCAACATTAGGGATGCCTATGAAAAATGTTCTGGTGTTCTTCAATCGGCAGCCAGTGGTGGTTGTCAGGGTTGTAGATGGCACTACCACAATACTCCGTGAATACCCGAATGGTGAGGAAACTAACCTTAAGATTATGTATGCGGGAGTTCATTCGCTTACTGGCGATCATACTGAGTTTTGTGTAGCCTCAGACAGAGAGGTTACATCACATGAAATCGTCGAAGCTGCAAACAAACTTTTGAAATAGCTTGAGTTTGTTAATTTCTGAAAGTAAAAAAATGCCTTCTAAGCGAAGGCAATATTGAGGTACAGCATCGGTTCTTATTTTCAGTTCCCTCAGCTCCCGCTGAAGGTATGGACTCATCCATAAGTCATTCCCTGGGTCGGGGTGCGCATCCTTCAGGAGCCTCTCCAAGTGTGGTCTACAAACCATTTACAACAAGCGTAAGCGGAAGAATAAATTCAAAAAAGTTTTATTAACGGGGCAGAGGAAAGACTATTACGGCATTACATCAGGTATTCACTGTGTGTCTGTGATAATGCCAGGAAAAATATGGCAAGTGTCGGCTGCGGCCCGACACCAGATGTCCTGCGAACGAGGCGACCGGCATCGGCGGTTTGGGCATTGCAACCCACTCCCGATTTACCGGTGGCGTGAGGGATGATTCCTGTGCGCCCTCATGGAAGATAACCTATGATTTATAAAAGGTTGGGTATGAAAAAGGAGTACATATATGAATGGACTGACCCCGCCCCGGTAGACGATCCTGCCCTATAGTTGGACTGACCCCGCCCCGGTAGACGATCCTGCCCTATAGTTTGAGCATAGGAGGAGCGTATGGGCACACCACGATTTACACCTGAATTTAAGGAAGAAGCCGTCCGTCAGATAACGGAACGCGGTTATTCCGTCGCCGAAGTTTCTGACCGGCTGGGCGTTTCAGCACACAGTCTCTATAAGTGGTTACGGGCTATTAAACCCGATAACAGCGAGCAGCATGCCCGTGATTTACTGGAAGCGAAAAGCGAGATCCTGAAGCTCAGGGCCCAACTGAAGCGCACTGAGGAAGAACGGGACATACTGAAAAAGGCCGCGCGGTACTTTGCAAGGGAGCCCGACTGAAGTACCGCTTTATCAATGAGCACCGCACTGTATGGGGTGTCATGACGATGTGTCGGGTGTTGTGCGTTGCCCGGGCCGGGTTTTATGCGTGGCTGCATAACCCGGTCTCCGCGCGGGATAAAGATAACCAGCGTCTGCTGACGCTTATCCGTGACTCCTATTCACTGAGCGGAGGCGTATACGGTTACCGCCGGGTTCATGGCGACCTGAACGAAATCGGGGAAATCTGCGGTAAAAATCGGGTGGGCCGTATTATGCAACTGAACCGGATTAAAGCCGTGCGCGGCTATAAAGCTCCGCGTCGTATCGCCGGCAGACCTTCAGTGGTTGCGCCTAATCGTGTGCAGCGGCAGTTTACCGTTGTCCGGGCCAATCAGGTCTGGGTAACCGACATTACCTATATCCGCACCTGGCAGGGCTGGTTATATCTGGCGGTGGTTATCGATCTCTTCGCCCGTAACGTGGTGGGCTGGTCGATGAAACCCACTCTCTCACGCGAACTGGCGCTGGATGCGCTCATGATGGCCGTGTGGCGACGAAAACCGGACGGCGAGGTTATCGTACACAGCGATCAGGGCAGCCAGTACGGCAGCGACGACTGGCAGCGCTTCTGCCGGGCCAATAACCTGGCCCCGAGCATGAGCCGGCGTGGCAACTGCTGGGATAATGCGGTAGCGGAGTCGTTCTTCAGTTCGCTGAAAAAAGAACGGATCAGAAAGCGCATCTATAAAACCCGGGATCTGGCCCGGGCCGATATCTTCGATTACATTGAAGTGTTCTACAACCGGGCCCGGCGCCACAGCCATCTCGGCGGCGTCAGTCCGGAGGCCTTTGAACAGGCCTCGTCGTGAGGACAGGAAATGTCTACTGTTGTGGGGTCAGTCCAAACCTCATATCATCCTGAGTACATTTCTCCATCGTGCCTTTTTACCGCAATGTTTTTCACAGGTAGTCCTGAAAACGATGAACAATTGCTTGCCGAACTTAGTGTTGCGGGCATACAAGTCAGAACCGATGATGTCGTTTTTGATATGTCTCACGACTTCCAGGCTTATATTTTTGCCCATTCGATGGGAGATTATGTTCGCTTTAGATTTAATGACTTCAATTCAAGCAAAGATGTCTACAAAGTACACCAGTACCTGAAAAGCCAGGTTGGTAGAACCATTCGGGTTTATGTCAACTGGTGATCACGTTGAGAAAAGGCAAAAAAGTTTATCGCAGGTTAGCGTGAACAAAAAAAGCCTTTCCGTGAGGAAAGGCCTGTAAGGTACAGCGCGTATAAAAAATAAAATTAGTTAAACGAGGTCTCGGTCACGCGTTCAATCAGCTCCATCTCTTCGCTGTTCAGCAGCTTTTCAATATCGACCAGAATCAGCATGCGCTCATCGAGCGAGCCAAGACCCAGTAAATATTGTGTCGAGAGCGTAACGGTATATTCCGGCGCAGGTTTGATCTGCTCTGCATTAAGCGCCAGCACATCGGAAACGCCGTCAACCACAATCCCGACCACGCGGCCGCTGTCGAGGCTCAGCACAATCACCACCGTATTGTCGTCAAACTCGGCGGAAGCCAGTTCAAATTTCACGCGCAGATCGACGATCGGCACGATCACGCCGCGCAGGTTGGTCACACAGGCAATAAAAGCAGGCGTGTTGGCAATGCGCGTCACGCGGTCGTAACCACGGATCTCTTGTACTTTCAAGATCTCAATGCCGTACTCTTCGGTGCCCAGGCGAAACACCAGGAACTCATTCCCCGTGTTGTCACCGGTTAACTGCTTATTTGTGTTAGATAAATTCATTTCTTAACCTTTTTAAAAACTGACGTCAGGCTCTGTCTCAGTGCGCTCTGGCGCTTTTCGCCAGCGTCGTTAGAACCGCCACATCCAGAATCAACGCGACGCTGCCATCGCCAAGGATGGTCGCCGCAGAAATACCCGGAATTTTGCGGTAGTTCTGCTCAAGATTTTTCACCACCACCTGGTGCTGACCGATCAGTTGATCCACCAACAAGGCGTAACGGCTACCGGCGCTCTGTACAATGACGGCAATCCCTTCGCTGATATCGTAATCCTCGTCGTGAATGCCAAACAGCGTGCCCAGCTCAACCAGCGGCAAATACTCTTCGCGCACCTGCAACATGCGCTCGCCGCCGGTCATCCGGTGCAGCGTATTTTCCGAAAGCATTAACGATTCCATCATGCTGCCGAGCGGCAGAACGTAGATTTCCGAACCAACGCGCACCGACATCCCATCGAGGATCGCCAGCGTCAGCGGCAGAATAATGCGGATCTTCGAACCGCGCCCCTGCTCGGAGTGGACGGTCACATGTCCGCCCATTTCCTGAATGTTACGACGCACCACGTCCATGCCAACGCCGCGACCAGAGACATCGGTCACTTTTTCCGCCGTAGAGAAGCCCGGCGCGAAAATCAGCATCCAGACATCTTCATCGCTCATGTTGTCGCTGATGGTCATGCCCTGCATTTGCGCGCGTGCCAGGATCTTCTCGCGGTTCAGCCCGGCGCCATCGTCGGTGACTTCAATGATGATATTGCCGCCGTGGTGTTCCGCAGAAAGCACCAGGTTGCCCTTGTCGGCTTTACCATTGGCGCGGCGCACATCAACCGGTTCAATCCCGTGATCGAGGCTGTTACGCACCAGGTGCGTTAACGGATCGACAATCTGTTCGATAAGACGTTTATCAAGCTCAGCAGAACCGCCAACCAGCGTCAGTTCCACTTCTTTATTCAGCTTACCGGCCAGGTCATGCACCAGACGCGGGAAGCGGCTAAAGACATATTCCATTGGCATCATGCGAATCGACATCACCGACTCCTGCAAGTCGCGCGCGTTACGTTCGAGCTGCGCAATGGTGCTAATCAGCGTGTCGTGATTGGTGGAATCGAGCACACTGGAAAGCTGTGAAAGCATCGCCTGGGTGATGATCAACTCACCCACCTGGTTGATTATCTGGTCAACCTTCTCGACCGCCACGCGAATGCTGCTGGCTTCTGTCGCTTGCGGGCGCTGGCGGTTATTTTCCGGGCGTGTCGCACGCGCTGCCGGTGCGGCCGGTGCCGCTACCGCGTTCACTGCCGCAGGCGTTGCTGCCGCAGCTTCACCGGATGCGGCAACCGGTTCTTCTTCAGCCGGGGCCGGGGCGATGGAAATCTGTTCCGGTTCGAGCACAAAACACAGCACCGCCAGAATATCGTCCGGGGATGCCGTGGTGTGCAGCGTCAATTGCAGGCTCTCATTCTCGGTCTGCAACTGGCTCACGCGACCTAAATTGCCCATTTCATCAATGAGCGGCTGGCGATCATCTTCTTTGATTTTGCTCAGCACGATGCGCAGTCGCTGACCGTCCTCGGCTGGTTTCGCCTCCGGTGCCGCAACCGTGTCTGCAACCACTGCCTCGGCAGCAACCGGCGCGGCGACATCTGTGGAAACCGTAGCGGGAGCCGCGCCATCGAGCGCTATCTGGCGCAGTGCATCGCAAATATAGTTGAACGTCTCTTCGTCGGGCTCCGCGGACGCTTTATAGGCATCCAGTTGATCCTGCATAATATCTTTGCTCTCCAAAAACAGATCGCGAATAGGGCCGGTAATCGTCAACGTACCGCTGCGTACATCATCCAGCAGGTTTTCCAGGATGTGCATGGTTTGCTGTAACACCGTGAAACCAAAGGTGCCCGCACCGCCTTTTATCGAGTGCGCAGCGCGAAAAATCGCATTCAGAACTTCTCTGTCCGGTGAGTCGAGATCCAGCTCCAGCAGATACTTTTCCATATCCGCCATCAGCTCATCCGCCTCGTCAAAAAAGGCCTGATAAAAATCGCTTATGTCCATTTACTTACTCTCCTCAGGACCGCTTTTTACCGTAGGTTCAACTGCCACCGGGCTGCTTTGCGGCGGCGCGTCGGTGGCTAATGCACTCGGGCTTGCCGGGGTTGAAACCAGCGTGTCGCGCAAAAGCACATCTTCTTGCATGATCTGTTTCTCTTTTTGCTGGCTCAGCACCAGGATACTGATCCGGCGGTTAATGGGATCGGCCGCATCGGAACCGGCCTGCATCATGGTGTCCGCCGTACCGATAACGCGGATAAATTTATTGCTGGCAAGCCCGGCACCGGCCAGGATGCGCCGCGCCGCGTTGGCACGATCGGAAGAGAGCTCCCAGTTGCTGTAGCCCTGCTCACCGTTAGCGTAAGGCAGTGAATCCGTATGGCCGGTCACAATGATGCGGTTCGGCATGTCGTTTAACACCGGCACCAGCGCCTGCAGAATATTCACCATGTAGCTTTCGGGCGTCGGTCGGCCGATTTTGAACATCGGACGATCCGCGCTATCGGTGATCTGAATCAGCAATCCGTCATCGGTCAGCGAAAGCCGCAGGTTGGAGGTGAAGTTGTTCAGGCGCGGATCGATTTGGATCAGGCTTTCCAGCTTCTCTCTCGCCCGCTTCAGGTTGACTTCACTCTTCTTCGCGTCCAGTTGCTGCAACGTTCGTTTGAAAACTTCGCCATCTTGTTTGATGACATCTTCGCCGCCGCCGGGGATCATGCTGTCGCTAAGGCTCGCTTTATCGCCCTGCGCCAGCGTGGTTTTCATCGGCATTTTGAAGTATTCAGCAATCTGCTGGCGCTGCTCCGGGCTGGAAGAAGAGAGCAGCCACATCACCAGGAAAAACGCCATCATTGCGGTCATAAAATCCGCATAGGCGATTTTCCAGGAACCGCCATGTGAACCATGCTTTTTATTGATGGATCTGCGGACAACAATGGTAGTGGCAGACTTCTTACTCATGTCGACTCACCCGAAGAGGATGAAGCGCTTGAGGTACGCACTTCGCGCACATGATCTTCCAGTTCCGCGAAGCTTGGACGTTCCGTGGAAAAGAGGGTCTTACGGCCAAATTCAACGGCGATCTGCGGCGCATAACCGTTCATGCTGGAAAGCAGCATGGTTTTAATGCACTCAAGCATTTTCAGGTGTTCCGCGCTACGCTGGCGCAGCAACGTCGCCAGCGGCAGCACCATGCCGTAGGCCATCAAAATACCGAGGAAGGTACCGACCATGGCGTGGGCAATCAGCGCACCCAGTTCGGCTGCGGGACGATCGGCCGCCGCCAGGGCGTTCACCACCCCCATTACCGCCGCCACGATACCGAATGCAGGCAACCCATCACCGACAGAATTAAGGCTATGCGCCGGCACTTCATGCTCGTGTTCGCAGGTCTCAATCTCTTCATCCATCAACGCTTCCATTTCGAAGGCGTTGGTATTACCGCTCACCATCAGGCGCAGATAATCGGTGATGAAATTCATGATTTCACTGTCGGCCATCAGCCGTGGATAGGCCGAGAAAATCGGGCTGTTTTGCGGATCTTCAATATCGTTTTCCAGCGATACCAGGCCGTTCTGGCGGCCTTTCGCCAGCAACAGATACATCATCGCCAGCAGATCCATATATAACGCTTTGGTGAAATGGGAACCTTTAAACAAAGTAGGAAATGCTTTTAAGGTGGCCCGGATCGCTTTACCGTTATTTCCGACAATAAAAGCCCCTACGCCTGCCCCGCCGATAATTAAAAACTCGGTAGGCTGAAACAGTGACGCAAGATTGCCGCCACTGAGCGCAAAGCCGCCAAATACGGTCGCGAAAACGACGATATAGCCAATAATGACTAACACTTCAACTCCTTAATAATTCAGTAATCATTCCGCAACTCTGATATCAGGCCGCGCGGTGAAAATGCCGCAGCATCTGTTACTGTCGCCGATGAGAACGCGCCAGATCAGGCGTAGCTTTTTTAATTGCCCGCGAAGGTGGAAAACACAAACAGCAAGTAAAATTGGTGTTGGTATTTTCCGGCGTGGTAATAAAACGCCCGCCACACGTGCTGCACTCAGTATGTTTAACCATGCCGCAATCAATAAACCGCAGCAGCGTCCAGGCGCGCGTTAAACCTAAAACAGGCTTTTTCTCTGTACCATTCAGACTATTTTCCAGATACAGGCGATAGCCTTTGAGCATAATCTCAACGGGACGACCCAATTCGGTTTTTTGCAGATAACAATAAATGTTATAAAACATTGACGAATGAATATTTTGTTCCCACGCCATATACCAATCGGTGGAAAACGGTAACATGCCTTTCGGCGGCGAACAGCCTTTGAGTTCTTTATACAGTTTTAATAATCTTCTGCGGCTAAGATTGGTTTCACTTTCGAGAACCTGCATCCTTGCGCCAAAAGAAATCAATTCCATGGCAATTTGCGCATCCCTGATTTCTGACATTATGCTTTTTTCACACATTACAAACTCCGCTGTCAGGATCTCGAAGGCTCGTCCTCAGAAAGAGAATTAAGCAAATCAGTGGATAAAATGATTCCGGTATGGATACTTTGTAAAGCATCAATACGGGAATCTTTAGTTAAACAGTCAATCACTGTTTCGTTATCTATGCGTAACCGGCAAATAAGCTGACCGGTTGACGAAAGTTTAATAAGCTGCGGAAACGTCAATCCTTTCACAATATCGATAGTGGACTCACTTAAGCCCAGGCGAAATTTTGCCGTAAAGCGGTCCTCGTGAATGAGACGTTGCGCCAATAACAAATAGGAAAGATTCAAGTCCCGAATACACTGTGTCGGCTCATTAAAGTTTGTTACGTTCATTACAATTCCCCCTGTACAAGGTAATTCAAACTGCAATTACCGTCCTTTATTGTGTAACCAAGATGTAACAAGTTTAATGCCAATTTTTTAGTATAAGAAATCAAGGTTAAACGGAAATAATGAACCTAATAAGGAAAGCCGGCCTGGTCGAAATTTAATCGGTGCAAGATTTTCCTGATGCCTTATTATTCCCAGCCTCTTCCTTCCAGACGTGCACGTAAACGTTTGATCGTTTGACTATGCAACTGGCTGACGCGCGTTTCGGTAATCCCCAGCAGTGAACCGACCTCTTTCATATTCAACTCCTGTTGATAATATAAATTGAGTAGCATCTGCTCGCGCTCAGGAAGTTCTCTGATCTCCTTACTGATCTGCTTTGTCAAATCGCCCAGTAAAACATCGTTGAGCGGGTCAAGATGATCCTGTTCCATTTCTGACAGCTCAACACCATCTGCCAGTAATTCCTGTAGCTCGTCGAGTGAACAGAGCATGCTGGTATTAGTATCGGATAATACTTGCTGATATTCCTGCAAGCTCATCCCTAATTCAGCAGCAATGTCCGACTCACTTGCCACGCCACCGGCACGTTGCTCAACGCGCATAATGGCAGAAGAAACTTCACGGGTTTTACGGCGAACGCGGCGAGGTACCCAATCGTGTTCGCGTAATTCATCCATAAAGGCCCAACGTAAACGCTGTGCAATATAGACCGTGAGTTTGACCCCTTTTTTGGGGTCAAACTGTTCGATTGCATCCAGAAGCGCAATAGCACCCGCCTGAATAAGATCGTCAATATCAACACTTGACGATAATTTAGACTGCATCTTTAACGCTTCATAGCGAACCAAATAACCGTATTTGGTCCACAACTGGTCTTTCTGAATTGACCCGTCAGGGCTATATAATCCATTCACTATTACAATTTCCGGGATGATAATAATTGACTAAAATTATTATCGATTATCGCCATTTCAAATAGCATGATAAGCAATCGGAAAGTGGAACATATCGTGACTTTATTTCCCCACGAAACCCACAGCGAATTAAAATGTTTCCCAGTCGCCTTCAGTTTTCTTGACAGGAACATAATCTCGCTTGGTAGTGGTAATAACTGGGCGCAATTTCTCGCTGTTATTTCTTTCACGGGTAACAACCGATACGTGGCTTTCATTGACAACAAACTGTGCGACAATTTGTTCCAGATCGCTGGCATGTTCTTCCACGCTGGTTGCGGTGCGCGCGGCGTTCTCAACCATGCTGGCGTTCTGCTGCGTTACCAGATCCATTTCATTAACGGCCTGCGCAATCTGGTTAATACCGGTGCTTTGCTCATCCGATGCCGAGGTAATTTCCGCCATAATGTCGGTTACCTGAATAACGGATTTCACAATTTCCTGCATCGAAGAACCTGCCAGTTCAACTTCCTGGGAACCGATATTCATATTGGCAACACAGGTGTTGATCAACTGGCGGATCTCTTTCGCCGCGTCGGCGCTGCGTTTCGCCAGGTTACGCACTTCACCGGCAACCACCGCAAAACCACGACCCTGTTCACCGGCACGCGCCGCTTCAACCGCCGCGTTAAGCGCCAGGATGTTGGTCTGGTTTGCAATGCTATCGATCACGCTGTTGATGTCGGCAATTTGACGGGAGTTTACCGTAATTTCTGTCATGATCTTATCAAGATTGGTCATGACTTCGCCGCCTTTCTGCGCGCTGGCGCTGGCGCTTTCTGCCAGTTGTTGAGCGCTGTGGGCGTTATCGGCGTTCTGACGCACGGTGATTTTCAGCTCTTCCATGCTGGCCGCAGTTTCCTGCAGAGCGGAAGCCTGCTGCTCGGTACGCGAAGAGAGATCGTTGTTGCTGGTGGCGATTTCCTGGGCGTTAGAGTAAATCTGCTTCACGCCATTACGAATACCGTACACCGTGTCGGTCAGAGACTGGCGCATATGCTCCACTTCCTGCAACATTTGGCCGATTTCGTTCTGCGCACCGGCGTCAATTTTGTTGCTCAGGTTACCGCCAGCGATAGCCTGGAAGGAGACAACAGCCTGTTCCAGACGGTTGAAAATAGTGCGTTTCAACCAGATACGAGAACCCACCGCGCTAATGATCGCCAGAGCCAGAGCAAAGAACGCGAAAAAGGTCATACGCTGAGTGTCACTGTGCGATACATCGCTAAAACCGGAAATCAATTGCTCGGCATAAGCCAGATATTCTTGAGCTGCCTCTTGTACCGCAACACGGTTTTTGGCTTCGTCAATCACATCGCGATCATACGCCGTCGGGTTTTTAATAAACGTTACTTTCCGCTGCGCACTCGTCAGAACCGTATCAAAACGCTTCTTAATATTGGCGGCAATTGTCTGCTCTTCCTCGGTCTGGAACGGCGTGGACATAAATTTGTCCATCTGCTTTTCCGCAGTCGCGAGCATTTGCTTTGCTTTGTCGATATCAGTCTGATCCACCGGCTGGTTGATCATGGTCGCGACCATGGCGCCGTTAACCTGAGCAATACCTCCCGTCAAGCCGACAATTGCGCTATTCAGCATATCGATGTTGTCATTGGTCATTACTGCATCATCGAAGTTATCCGCCGTCGAGCGGCTACTGACCAGCGCATAGGCAGAGACCAAAATAATACAAGCAATTAACAACCCAAACAGGATATTAATCCCGGTGGATATTTTTAAGTCTTTAAACATAACGAAACCTAAATAATTGAGAACACGGCGAAATACCTTTTTGCAGATATTTCATGCACACATGCGTGATGAATAAAAACCCGTCAATAATGACGGGCCTGAATGGGTTAACCCACAAAATTAAAAATCGACAGTTGCTGCATCGACTGAAATACGGTCATTGACGAATTGAGCGCAAACTCCGACATCTTTGATTGCGACAACAGCGTAATCATCGAATCCCAATCCGAACCTAGTGTTTCCTGCAACCGGCTTTGCACATTGATATTCTGCGCTTCAGAGCTGAAACCCAGAGCTTCAATCTGCTGCATATTGGTGCCGACGGTGGCGCGAACTTTGCCCAGATTATCAATGCTTTTCTTCACGGTGATATTGGTGCTGTCCAGCGTGTCCTGCAAAGCCTGGCGATCGGCATCGCTAGTGATCGGCTGCTGCAGTTGCGTAATCGCCGCGTCCAGCGCTTTGAACAGATCGTCCGGCGAGCCGCTCAAAAAGATGTCATCGCCCGTATGACCGACCTGCATTTCGGTACTGTCGGAAACCACCTGCGTCATCGCGGTATCACCGCCGACATAGGTGCCGTCTTTCTGGAAAGGCGCCGCCCCGGTTTTGTAACCGGCAAAAATGTAGCGACCGTCACTGTTTTTGGTGTTCGCCAGATCCAGCAGGTTATCGCGAATACCTTGCAACTCTTGCGCCAGCGCCGCGCGATCCTCATCGGAGTACGCGCCGTTACCACCGGCGACGATTTTCTGCGACAAATTTTCAGACAGCAGGTTAGAGATAGAATCCAGGGTGTTATCTTCCTGGCCCAGCGCATCCTGCGCGTAGGTGCGCGCCGTGTCGTACTGGCTCATTCTGGATAACGCGTTCTGCAAAATGACCGCCTGCGACGCGCCCGTTGGATCGTCGGAAGGCTTCAGCAGCGTTTGCCCGGCAGAAAGGCGCGTGGACAAATCGTTATAACCGGTCATGGCATCTGACAGGCTATCAATACGGTTTTGAAACATATAACTGGTGCTAAGACGCATCGTTTATTCCTGACTTTTCATTGAGTGGCCCGGTAAACCGGGCGTACTTAGCGAATACTTAACAACGTGTCGAACAGGGTGTTCGCGGTCTGCAAAACCTGCGCGTTCGCCTGGTAATACTGAGAGAACATCTGCAAATTGACGTACTCTTCAGTGATATCAACACCCGAAACCGACTGCTGCTGAAGCGCCCACTGGTCATACACATTCGCCGAGGTGGTCATGTCCGCTTTCAGCGCGCTAACGGAGGAACCGACAGAGCTGACAAGGCTTGCGTAAGCGCCGGAAAGCGTTTTACCGTCAACCACTTCCTCGTCTTTAATGCCAATCATCGCCAGCATATTTTCGTTATCGCTCTGGTCGGCAGGATCGGGGGATTTCGCCGCCGCAATCTGATCGCCATCGGTGATCGCCACGGTGATGTTATCTGCCGCGCCGTCGGTCGGGTTCAGCGAGAAGCTGTCACCCGGCTGCGGCGTGCCGCCAGGGGTAATGGAGATCCCTTCGAATTCCAGTTCGCCATTACTGCCAATGGTCGGTGTGATAGCGCGGCCATCCGCGGTGGTGATAGTCCAGTCGGTACTGCCCGGCCCGTTAAAAGTCAGCTCGTAGTCTTCCGATTTCACCGACGAGATATCGCTAAAGCTGACATCCAGTGAACCAGTGCCCACGTTATTGATGTTGCCGACCGCTTGCGGTTTACCGATATTAAAAATATCGCCGCCCGCGTTGCCGTCGAGGTCGTAACCTTGCGCATTCGCTTCGTTGAACTTGTTGGCCATTTGCAGCGCCAGCTGGTTCAGTTGATCGCGCGCGGAGACCAGATCTTCATTGCGGAATTTGAACAGCCCGCCCAGCGCACCGGTGGTTTTCCCTTCGTCGAGCGGCAGGGCGTTGCCCGAAGCGTCAACGTACGCCACCACGGTTTTTGCCGGGTTGCTTTCAGAGGCGCTGGCCTGCAGTTCATAGGATTTGCCGCCGCTCACCAGCGACATACCGTTTTGCATGGAAACACTGACCGCGCCGGTATCGGTGTTTTCTGTCACCTTAATACCGATCTTCTCGCTCAACTGGCCTAATATTTGGTCACGCTGATCGAGTAAATCCGCAGGCATACCGCCGGTCTGACCGTGGATCTTTTCAATTTGCTTATTCAGCGATGCCAGCTGTTTGGTATAGGAGTTAATATCATCAACAGTCTGTTTAATTTGCGTGTTGGTGCTCTGCTCCAGATCATTTAATGTTTTGCTGTTGCTGCGATATTGGTTAGCGATGGCGTTAAATTCAGCCATAACGCCCTGGCGAGCCGCCGGGTCAACCGGGTCTTTACTTACCGATTCCATGGCTTCGAATAAATTATCCATGGTCACAGAAATATTATTGGTGCTATCGCCGAGCATGTTATCAATTTGGCTAACCTGCTCGTAACGGCTATTCAGGGAATAAAATTCCGTTGCCGCGCCGCGCACCTGATTGGTCATAAAACCATTATAAGCACGCTGAACATCGCCTACTTTTACGCCATAGCCGAAGAAACCATAATTGGTGGATTTGCCACCCGCTTCGCCCAGGATAATATTCTGGCGGCTATATCCCGCCGTGGTGGCATTTGACAGGTTATTCCCCACCACATTCAATGCGTTCTGCGCAGCGTTAAGCCCATTCTGGGCCAGATTGATTAAATTCATATGTTATCGATCCTAACCAGAGGAGGAGGTAAGACGCCCCTGATAAAAGTAGCGCTCTCTTATATTTATCGGCCTTATAAAATTTCACTAAAGCCTGACGGTTAAAATAATGAAGAAAAATCTGACGAATAGGCTTCAGCCGCCTGATTGACGTTATTCTTCACTTGCTGAATGATGCTGATCAATTTTTTCGCATACGCAGGATCGGTTGCATATCCGGCAGACTGCAACGCTTTTGCCGCTATTTCCGGCGATTCAGATTTCACAACATTTTTATAACGCGGACTACGACTAATTAACGACGTATAATCTTCCAGCGCCTCGGCATAAGAGGAATAGACTTTAAATTTGTCTTTTATTTTTTGCGCGACACCACCTTCATATTCCGTGGTGGTAATTTCTGTGGTTTCGCCATCCCAATCCGCCGTGGCTTTCACGCCAAATAAGTTATGACTCGGTTTGCCATCGCTGGTCATAATTTCGCGTTTACCCCAACCGGATTCCAGTGCCGCCTGCGCAATAATTAACTGATGCGGAATACCGCTTAAACGCGCGACCGCCATCGCAGGTGCCATCATGCGGGAAATAAAGCTGCCGCCCGGAACCGCCGGTATTTCCGGCTGCGGCGTGGCGGTTTTTTCAGCCTGCTGTTCTTCAGGGTCGACCGGCTGCAAACGCAGCGGCACGCTGATAAAGCGTGCCGGGCTGATATTAAGCGGCACTTCACGTGTCGCGGTGACATTTTCCGCCGTGGAAGCGGGTTTGCCGGTCAGTTGTTGCACCATCAGATCGGCAAAACCCATTTTTCCTTTATCGGCGATGTTCTGCGACAGCTGCTGGTCATACATCGAGGTAAACATCTCCGACTGCTGCGTATTGAACAGCCCGTCTTTGAAGGAGGCCTGGCGCATGCTCTTGAGCATCATCTGCACGAATAGCCCTTCCATCTGCTTCGCTACCGCCTTTAACGCATCCGGGGAGTCGTTGCGGGCGGCCAGTTTCAGTTTATCGAGGCTGTGCGCGTCAAACGCCGCCCCCTGCGTCATTGCCGGGCCGATCATCAGTTAATCTCCAGACGCGCATGCAGGCAGCCTGCGGTTTTCATCGATTGCAGGATTGCCATCAAATCATTCGGCGTTGCGCCAAGGTTATTTAACGCACGCACCACATTGTTCAGATCGGTGCTGGTGTTTACGCGTTGCAGAGAACCGTTTTGCTCACGCACCGAAAGCTGCGTGTTCTGCGTGACCACCGTTTGCCCGCCC
Organism: Kosakonia sacchari SP1; assembly: GCF_000300455.3. Taxonomy (NCBI): domain Bacteria; kingdom Pseudomonadati; phylum Pseudomonadota; class Gammaproteobacteria; order Enterobacterales; family Enterobacteriaceae; genus Kosakonia; species Kosakonia sacchari. The sequence goes on along the minus strand of NZ_CP007215.2, from coordinate 1,159,721 downwards.
GCCAGCGGCGTATTCGGCTGATTCACCTGAGTGTTGTTGGCGACTTCTACCGTCAGATCGCCCTGCGCAACCGCACAGGAATCCAGCGAAACATGGCGGTTCATCACCACCGATCCGGTACGCGAGTTGATGATAATTCGGGCGTCGCCCGCATCAACGCGCAGCGGAATATCCTGCACTGCCGCAAGGAAACGCACACGCGCGGCGCTGTCGGCAGGTGCGCGCAGGCTAATGCTGCGAGCATCTTCCGCAAACGCGGCGCCCGCGAAACGGCGGTTGATGGCATCGCTTATCTGCTGCGCCACGGTGAAATCATCTTCATTAAGCTGGAGCTTGAGCGAGCCTTGTCCGGCAAAGTTCGACGGCACTTCACGTTCAACTGTTGCGCCACCGCTAATGCGCGCGCCATTGAGTTGGTTGACCTGCACCCGGTTACCACCGGCCTGCGCGCCTGCGCCGGAAACCAACAGGTTCCCCTGCGCCAGCGCATAGATCTGGCTATCGGCCCCCTTCAGCGGGGTCATCAGCAGCGTGCCGCCGCGCAGGCTTTTCGCGTTACCCATGGAGGAAACCACCACGTCAATCTGCTGACCGGCGCGGGCAAACGGCGGCAGTTCCGCCGTCACCATTACCGCCGCGACGTTTTTGAGCTGCATATTCACGCCAGCGGGTACGGTGATACCCAGTTGCGAGAGCATGTTGTTCAGGCTCTGGGTGGTAAACGGCGTCTGCATGGTCTGGTCACCGGTGCCATCAAGACCGACCACCAGGCCATAGCCCATCAGGGAGTTACCGCGCACCCCTTGCAGAGTAGTTAAATCGCGGATCCGCTCCGCGCTGGCCTGCCCGGCCACCAGCGCAGACAGACAGCACAGCAGCGCCAGGCAGCGGGTTAAGAAATTCGTTTTCATCATCAATCAAAAAGGAGAAAGGTTAAGGAACATGCGCTGCAGCCAGCCCATTTGCTGCGCTTCGTTGATATAGCCATTACCGACATACTCGATGCGCGCGTCCGCCACCTGGGTGGAGATAACAGTGTTGCTGGCGCTGATCGTGCGTGGGTTCACGATGCCGGAGAAGCGGATAAACTCAGTCCCCTGGTTAATCGCAATCTGTTTTTCGCCGACAACCGCCAGGTTGCCGTTTTCCAGCACCTGTTTCACCGTCACGGTGATGGTGCCGCTAAAGGTATTTTTCGCCGCCGCGCCGCCTTTCCCGGCGAAGTCATTCGTTCCACTGATCGACGCATCGGCTTTGCCGTTGCCCACCAGACCGGCCATAAAACCGGGTACGCCAGCGACGCCAACATCGGTGGAGCCATCACGCGAGGCACTCGCCGAGGAACTTTTGCTGGCGCTGACATTTTCTTGCAGCGCAATGGTCAGCGTATCGCCCACATTTCGTGGACGGCGGTCTTCAAACATCGGTTGATAACCATAATTCATCGCCTGCCCTGTCTGAAAAATCGAGCCATTCGCGGTAGCGGCGGCGACCGGCGCAGGCATGGCGGAGGTTTCGCCCCCCACCAACGGTTTTTGCGGAATATAGGCGCAGCCGGTAACCACGGAAATCAGCATAAAAGTCGTTGCCAAACGACAAAGCGTACGTACAGAGCAAGGGTGATTGGTCATTTCATTCACTACAGGTAAAGCAGCCGCGAGCAAGACCCGCGGCCAGGGATCAAAGTTGAGTCAGTCGTTGCAGCATCTGGTCAGACGTCGACACCGCTTTACTGTTAATTTCGTAGGCGCGCTGGGTCTGGATCATGTTGACCAGCTCTTCTGCGACGTTAACGTTCGAGGTTTCGACATAACCCTGTTTCAGGGTGCCTGCGCCGTTTAAACCCGGTGTGGATTCATTCGGTGCGCCAGAGGATTGCGTTTCGCGATACAGGTTTTCACCAATGCTTTCGAGGCCGGAATCATTGATAAATGAGCTCAGCGTTAGCTGACCAACCTGCTGCGGCGCGGTCTGCCCCGGCACGGTCACGCTGACAATACCGTCGTTACCGATGGTCAGGCTTTGCGCGTCCTGCGGGATAGTGATCGCCGGTTGCACCTGATAACCGCTGGAGGTCACCAGCTGTCCGTTCTGGTCAAACTGGAACGAGCCGTCACGGGTATAGGCGGTGGTGCCATCCGGCAACTGTACCTGGAAGAAACCGCTGCCCTGAATAGCGACGTCTTTGCTGTTGTTGGTCTGCGTCAGGCTGCCCTGGCTGTGAATGCGCTCGGTCGCAACCGGGCGAACACCAGTACCCAGCTGTAAACCAGAAGGGATGGTGGTCTGCTCGGAAGACTGCGCGCCCGGCTGGCGTAAGGTCTGATAAATCAGATCTTCAAACACCGCACGCTGGCGTTTAAAGCCGTTGGTGCTGACGTTCGCCAGGTTGTTGGAAATCACATCCATATTGGTTTGCTGGGCTTCGAGGCCGGTTTTCGCAATCCATAAAGAACGGATCATGGTCTATTTCTCCTTATCGGGGCTTAACCGGCGCTCAGTAACTGGTTAGCTTTTTGTTCGTTATCATCAACGGTGGTGATGACTTTCATGTTCATGTCAAAACCACGGGCGGTGGCGATCATGTCCACCATTGATTTCACCGGGCTGACGTTGCTGCCTTCCAGCATGCCGGGCATCAGGCGCAGATCCGCATCGGCGGGAAGCACTTGTGCTGCAGCCGGATCGGCGACATGAAACAGACCGTCGTCACCATGTTTCAGCGTGTTTGGTGTGGCGTTAACCATTTTCAGGCGCGCCACCTGCGCCAGCGCTGAAGGCTCATCGCCTGCGCCCAGCGCGGTGATGGTGCCGTCCGCCGCGATAGTCAGTTCCGCCTGCGGCGGTACGGCTACCGGGCCGCCATCACCGAGCAGCGGCATACCGCGCACCCGCAGCTGACCTTCGGCATCCACTTCGATGTTGCCATCTTTGGTGTAGCCTTCACTGCCATCGGGCAACTGCACCGCCAGCCAACCGTTTTGCGGCATGGCGACATCCAGGCTGCGCCCGGTGGCCTGCATCGTGCCCATGGTGTTGTCGCTAAACGGCGTGGATTCCGCCACCATGGTGCGGGTTTCTATCGACGGCCCCTGCACAGGGATCGCGCGAAACGCCGCGATCTGCGCACGAAAACCGGTGGTAGAAGCATTCGCCAGGTTGTTAGAGGTCACCGCCTGGCGGTTGAGGGCCGCGTTTGCGGCCCCCATTGCGGTATAAATCGCGTGATCCATGAGGCGCTACTCTTAACCCAGGTTAACCAGCGTTTGCAGAAGCTCAGACTGGGTTTTGATGGTCTGAGAGTTGGACTGGTAGTTACGCTGGTAAACAATCATGTTCACCATCTCTTTACTCAGATCCACGTTCGAGGCTTCCAGCATGTTGCCGCGCAGCGAGCCGAGGTTACCGGTGTCGGCAATACCAATGACCGGCTGACCGGATTCCGGGGTTTCCGTCCAGCAGTTGTTGCCCGCAGACTGAAGACCGCCCGGATTGGTGAAGTTGCTCAGTACCACCTGACCCAGCAACTGGTTTTCGCCATTGCTGTAAGAGGCGATGATCTGGCCGTTATCACCCACGGTGTAGCCGTTCATCAGTCCCGGCGGGTAACCGGTGGTGCTCGGGCTGTCCATGGTGTTTTCCGACGCCTGCTGCGAAAGACCAGAGAGATCAAGGTTGAAGTTCAGCGCCGCGCCGCCCTGGTAAGCCGCGCCCGCAACCGGCAGGTTCGCCGGGTTGGTGGTGAGCTTGCCGGAGGTATCAAATGTCAGGTTGACAGAGCTGGTGGTACCCGGCGAGGTGGAGTCTACGGAGTAGGCCGTCCACTGGTTGTCGGCCGTTTTCACGTAATAGACGTTGATCGCGTGCTCGTTGCCCAGGCTGTCATAAGCGTTGACCTGAGTGGAATAAGTGTAAGAGTCGCCATTAGCCGGATCGAAAGGCGTTACCGTGACAATCTCGTTGCCTGAATCCAGGTTACCGGAAATGGAACCGGCGTCAGACGCACGCGCAGGCATCTGCCCGGTCGGGATCTGAATCGGCCCTACCGGTGCGCCCTGCTGAATCGCAGGCGGTGTACCCGTTGCCATATAACCAGTCAGGCGCATGCCCTGGTTATTGACGACGTAGCCATTTTCATCGGTCTGGAACTGGCCGTTACGGCTGTAAAATACGCGACCCGCTTCGGTCACCATGCGGAAGAAGCCATTGCCCTGGATACCCATATCCAGCGGGCTGCTGCCTGCGCCGAGTACACCATCGCTGAAGTTCTGGTTCACACCAGCAACCTGTACGCCCATGCCGACCTGAGAACCGGCAAACACATCGGCGAAAGCCACAGAACCTGATTTAAAACCGACCGTTTGTGAGTTGGCGATGTTGTTACCTACAACATCCAGCGCCTGTGAAGAGGCGTTTAATCCACTAAGACCTTGAGAAAAACCCATGTGATAAATTCCTGTGCGCGGGGTGCGCAAAATCCAAACTAAAAATTACTCGATGAGGTAAACGTCACTCAGCGAGGCGGTACCATTAACACCCAGTTGCAGCACCGCGCCTGAGTTGGTGAAGGAGACGCTTTGCACTTTCGCCGGTTTCAATGCGGTAATGGTTGGCGTGCTGCCGTCGGCGTTGGTGGCGGAGAACGACACTTTGAAGTTCGTGTCGGCCTGCAAGCGCGGATCGCTCGGCTGGAAATCTTCAAAATCATCCAGCGAGTACTGATGCACGCCCGCTTCGACATTTTTCAGCTTCGCGGTATAGGCGTTACCGGCCGGATCGGTCAGCGTGACGGTGACTTCATCCGCCGGGCTATTCAGGGAAAGCCCAACTTTCTGGTTTCCGTCCGTGGCGGTGGAAACTGAAGGTTCGCCTTCGACCATGATGTCGCGGCCTACCCAGTCAGCGGAGTTCATCTGCTGCATACTGGCGACCAGCGTGCCCATGCTGTTCATGGTGCTGTTGAGCTGCTCGACGCCCGCCGCCGTGTTGAACTGCGCCAGCTGAGCAGTCAGCTGGTTGTTGTCCATTGGGCTGGTGGGATCCTGGTTTTGCATCTGCGCAACCAGCAGCGTCATAAAGTTATTCAGCAGATCGTCGGCGCTGGAGCCGGTACCGACGCTGGAAGAACTGGTGGTATTGGTGTTACTGGTGCCAGACGAGGAGGTGGTTTTCGTCGTCGCAGCGCTTTGGGTCATGACCGGTGAAATTGCCATTTTTTAATCCTTACTGGCCCAGAGTCAGCGTTTTCAGCATCAGGCTCTTCGCCGAGTTCATCACTTCGACGTTGGCCTGGTAGCTGCGGGATGCGGAAATGGTGTTGACCATTTCACCCACCACATCGACATTCGGCATATGGACATAACCTTTGTCGTCCGCCAGTGGGTTTGCGGGTTCATAAACCAGTCTGTCCGGCGCAGTGGATTCCGTAACGCCGCTCACTTTCACGCCACCAATCTCCTGACCAGCGGAATTGTCGACATTGAACACCACCGAACGCGCGCGGTACGGTTTGCCATCCGGGCCGGCAATACTGTCGGCATTCGCCATATTGCTGGCACTGACGTTAAGTCTTTTTGATTGGGCGGCCATAGCCGAACCTGAAATATCGAAAACACTAAACAGCGACATGAAAATTATTGACCTTGGTTAAGGGCACTCGTTAAACCTTTTATTTGAGCGCCGAGAATCGTTAGACTCGTCTGATATTTGACATTGTTGTCAGCAAAATTAACGCGTTCACGATCCATATCGACAGTGTTTCCATCAGCTCTTGGCTGATCGGGAATACGATAAAGTAATTGTCGATTGTCCGTTTTCGGCGCTACGCCAGGAATATGTTTCCCGGCGGTTAAACTTAGTGTTAATGGATGACGCGTTTCCTGCTGCATTGCATTTTTCAATTCTTTTGAAAAATCAATATCTCGCGCCTTGTATCCCGGCGTATCGGCATTCGCGATATTGGACGCTAAAATATCCTGCCGCCGCGACATCAGGCTTAACGCCTGCTGCTGGAAACGCAATTCATTATCAAGTTTATCAAACATGAAATGACTCGCTTACTTCGAAAATTGATTACGAGGCATAGTCTAAGAGACAACCTAATAAATCTATACCTTAAAAATCCGACAGAAGTTGACGCATTTAGCCAATTCACTTTCGCTTAATTTGCCGAAAAGAAGCTTATATTTAAAAGTTGAAATAGCAATACAGTGAAATGCTGTCAAAACTGACGGCATTTAATAGATAAGAAAATAGCCACCCTGAATTACAATAAAAAAATATTAATCCTATTGTTTCTTTATATTATAAGGCAGGTTTACCTCATTATGCCGCAGTCCCTTATCCGGTTGCTTATCGTGATTGTCGCGCTCTGCTGCCCGTTCTCACCGGCTTTTGCCAGCGCGCCGGAAAACAGCGATCTCGAAGCTCGCATCACCACCCTGCTGGCTGCGGACAATAAAGAAGCAGAGAATCAGCCGCAGCTGCGCATTAAAATTCTTACCCCTGCGGCCAAACTCGCCGCATTGTGCGCGCAGCCGGATTTACGGCTTTCGGGCCGCTCCGTGCGCCTGACAGGTCGGCGCAGCGTGATAGCCAAATGCGGCAAAAAGCAGCAGTTCATTCAGATTCAGATTAGTGCCACCGGCAGGTACTGGGTGGCAGCGCAGACGCTGAAACCGGGGCAAATTATTAGCGCAGAGGATATCCAGCCCGTGAGCGGTGAACTGGATCGTTTACCGGCCGGGTTATTGCTTGATCCGCAGAGCATTATTGGCAGCACGCCCACGCGCATCATTCAACCGGGATCGCCGCTGGCAGAAAATCAGCTGCACCGCAGTTGGGCCGTTATTGCTAATCGCACCGTCGAAATTACCGCGCCGGGTGACGGTTTTCTGATCCACGCCAAAGGTAAAGCGCTGGATAACGCAGCGCTCGATGAAAGCGTCAGAGTACAGACCCGAACCGGCCAGGTGGTGGTCGCCACCGTAACAGGACAAGGACAAGTGAGCATTAGCCTGTCGAACTGATTTCAGTTTTATTTTCCCCGTGCCGATATCTTTAATACAGAGCCACCGCATAGAAAACCAGGATCCGTATGAACATTGAACGCACCCGCCAGGCCAATCCCATTCAGGCAACCGGCACTCAACAACAGCCCGTTGAGACGAAAATAATGAATGATGAATCCGCGCAATCGGGGAAAACAGACGCCCAGCAGGCCGGCACGCAGGTCAAACTCAGCCAGCTGACGCAGCAAATTAAAAATGACGGCAGCCGTGATGTTAATACGGAACGTCTTGCCGCCATTAAAGCGAAGATGGATGCAGGTGAACTCCACCTGGACAGCGATAAAATCGCCAGCGCGTTGGTACGCGACATCTTTAGATTCTCATAATCTCAACATGCACGTGAATGATGGAAAACTTACCCGTAATTCTGAACAAACTGTATACGCTGCTGGGTGAACTTGAAGCGACCCTGGTAGAAGAAATTGGTCAGCTTAGCCGCGCCCAGATAAACCCGGTGTCGCTGCAAGTGATCTCCGACAACAAGAGCCGTTTGTTATCAGCGATTAACTTCTATGATGAGCAGCGTAAACAGGAAGAGAAACAACATCAGTTGACATTTCCCTATCCGCACCACTCCGAACTGGCCACCCTTTGGGATCGCATTACCGTGGTGGTGCGAAAATCTGCTGAGCTCAATCAAAAAAGCTATCAGTTGCTGAACATGCATATGAAGAAGATGAATGACTTCAAAAAGATTGTCAGCCAGACGACCGCCACCGCGCAGCTTTATGGCGAAAGCGGCAACCGCAGCAATGATGCTTCGGGTAATGTTTACCGCATTTCCGTTTAATGCGGCCTCTTCTCCGTGCAACATTCAGCATTAACACCGCGTTATGGCGTCTTGCGCGCCCGTGTTGTTCTCCGCGCCAGGTTCGGAAGCCATTCTCAGCTTCCGCGCCTGGTGTGTGTATCCCGCCAGGGATGCTCGCATTTCTCCTGACGCGTATTCCCTGAACGCACTTTGCGTGGTTTTTTCCGCCTCCTTTCCTGTATCCGTTCTGTGTAGCGTACCGACGCCGTGACCGGCCTTGCTTGCGGGCTGATATCTGCTGTTTAATTCCGGTGATCTGTTCTGTGTGGCGTTATGCGCATTGCCAATGGCTGAACCAGGATCTCTCCTTCTGTATTGTTAGCTGACGTTTAGTTCTGGCGTTTTACTCCGCGTGGCGTTAGGACGCTCAAACCCGCACTTCTCTTCTGTGCTGTTAGTCGGCATTCATTTACGGCATTTTCCTCTACGCAGTGTTCAGACGCTTAAACCCGCACTTTTCTTCTGTGCTGTAAGCTGGCGTTTAGTTTCGGTGGTTTACTCTTTGTGGCGTCATGGCATCCATTTTTGCCTTCAGTGATTGTCTGGACGACTGAGGGTTAACCGCCGCGCACTTCGGTTCTGTTTTATGGCCTTCACCCATAGCACAATCCTCTGTGCCGTTTATTTGACCATCGGCGTTACTTATCTTCGTACTAGTCTTAGCGATAAACCCGCGCAGAATGCCGTTCTCAGCGTTTCCCCTAACAAAAATGTTTCCAAATGTTTCATTAATTTTGGCGGTGAATGTGAGGTCGGTCGCATTAAAAATCAAAAGCGCTGATTTAGATCCTTTTTTTCCGGTTAAAAATTCTGCCTGAGCGGGGAGCGGTCAGAGTAAATAATTGGCACATTTTTAACAGGGAATTTTTGATCTGTTTTTTCTCCCCCCGATAAATCAATTGGCAGAAAAAAGGCTATTTACGAACGCATCAAAAATAGCGAAAATACATTCAAGCAATGCAACAGGACGTTTTACCGGTTCATTCTGAATGGTGCTTTGCTTAAATACCCTCTCGATGAAAGGCGTGTTCTTTAGTTGCCACATGTCGGGAAACCTGGTGACTAAACTATATTACTGTGGCAATTAAACAGTACATTAGTTGTCATATGTGATGTAAAACCACTATTTCGATTGCCACCTTGAGTGGCATTTTTTTTTGCCATTTTTTCATGATGTTACAGAAAAAAACATCAAGCACAGACGTTAAAAAACACAAAAAGAAAAAAGAGGAAGATATTTATTGCTATACAAGCAAAAAATAAAAATGCGTAAAATAACGATGAAGGAAAACAGAAAAATAAGAAATGTGATCGCTAACATTCAAGAAAAAACGCCATAACGCCTCATAGAAATATCCATTAATCTTTTTAACGGATATATTCTTGCAGTTTTATCTTATCAGCGAAAAAAATAGAGAGAAGCCCGTTTTGCAATGGCTGTAGTGGCATATTCTACCGTATCTTTTTTAATCGTCCAGTTTCTGCCTCCGGCGATGTTAAAACCGCAACTAACTGTTATATTAAAACTTTCCTGGGAAAAACCACAAAACCCTCACCGCGTGACAGTGATTAATATCGCCTGCGTTAAATTTCCCCGCCAATTTCCGATTTTAAAAACCACAACAAACACAAATTGCGATATTTTAAACCAGAAAAACTACTCCTGACGTTGTTGTGCGCTGTGGGCATGCTGCACCTCATCCGTCCACAACCGCGTGTAATCGGGCCAGCTCTGCGGATAGCAAAAAACACCCTGTACGCTGGCGGGCGTCACCAGCCGGTAGCGTTGCGCGAGCAGCGGTACGATCCAGCGGCGATCGCTGAGATAGCGCATCAACCGTTTGACGCGTCGGCTGTAGCGCTCCGCAGGCCCGGCATTTATACGATCAAGAATACCAATCCCGCGCCGCCAGACCGCTTCTCCCCAAAACCAGGCCCACATTACGCTGTGACGGTAGCGCTCCTCCATGCTGAACGCGTCATGCTGCTCGAAACGCAGAAATCCCATACAAATATCCTGCTCCGCCCAGTTTTTATCCTGCAATAACCAATGAGTAACGCTTATCGGCGTCAGCGTCACTTTACAGCCGCGATAGCGCAGGCTTTTCGCCAACTCATCCACCAGCTTGCGCATTTCTGTTGAGCGGAAATAGACAAGATTGAGGTTATCAGGCAGCAGCGCCTGAACTTCCGGTTCGGCGGTTGGCTGCAGCCACTCCGGCAGCGGGCCTAACGTATCCTCCCGCTCGATCAAGCCTGCGCAAATACAGCGCGTAACGCGCCGGATAAAAGCCTGCTGCTGCGCGTTTAAACGCCCGCGCGCCTGGTTGAAGGTGACATAGTAGAACGCGTCGGCATTATCCCGCTCGGTCATGGCTTCCGGTGCAATCAGCGAATGAGGCGTATCCAGACGCACCAACGCTGGCAGCGGCGCGACACTGAGCGGTGTGCTGTAAACAATCTCCGATGCCTGCGGCGTTTCGCCATACCAGAAAGCCGCGCGGGTAAGCACCAGTTGGCTGCTTGAGTGTTCACTCACTTTAAATGGCCCCAGGCCAATGGAGCCATTGCGCGGATGCGGCAGCGCATAAACCGGGTTTGCCAGCCGATAAAGCAGCATGTTGTCTCGTTGGCCCAGCTGCATCGTCAGCACATAATTGTCACATTTCACGTCAATGACATGCGGCAACCCAGGGCCACCAGCATAGCGCTCGAGCGTCTGCCGAAGCTGCTCAGGCAGAACAGGCTCGCCGTTATGCCAGACCAGGCCGCGACGTAGAATAAAACGCCAGCGCAATCCATCTTCACTACTGGTGATGGTGTGGGCGAGGCCGGGAACGGGCGCGACTTGCTCAGGAATATGGCGCGTCAGTCCGGCATGAACCATCTGTAATATATGCCGCCCGGCGCGGTCGGTGTGGATAGAAGGAATAGGCGCCAACAGCGGCCGATAGAAAGAGATTAAATAGCGAAAACCGTCGCTGGAATAGTGCGGCTGCGCCTGCGTTGTCACCATTTCGGTTTCCGCTACCGGATACTCACCCGCAACGAGGGTCTCCAGCGCCGCCGCATTCATGCGGCATTGCAGTACGCCAAGCGCGCCGCGCCCAGGACGGGAATTCCACACCAGCCAGCCCTCTTCCTGCATTTCATGAAGCAAAGAGCGCGCATAGCGCGACGTGCAGGCTAATGTATCGGCAATCTGTGCCAATGACACTTCGTGGCGGTGAGTATTATAGCGGGTGAGCAACCGATTATAACGGCGCAGCAAACTACCTTTTTTAACGGCAGAATTATAAAGCATCAAAATTTACCAGCGTAACGCAAGGCAGTGAAAAGGTGGGCCTCAAGGCCAGAGGAAAGCCTATTAAATGTAGCATATAAGAAAATGAGCAGAATCGTTTCCACCAGATATTTCGCCCTTTTCGCCAGCCAAAGAAAATAATAACACCATGATAAAAAAGAATAAATAACTCCCTTTTATTCGAAACCTCCTCTCATTGCAGCATTTTTGCCAATTCAGATTTATCACTGATTTTAATTTCCTGGGCACATGAAATTTGCCTGTGGTTAATAATCAATCTGCTGTGCTGCTACAGAAAAAATGGCGTTTTCTTTTTTTAACCAGGCGAAACTTTTGTCTGTCTGCGAACGAACTGTGTATGAGCATCAATAAACTTCCCTACAGGAGCGCAACATGATCCCAATGAAAAAACTCGCCCTCAGCCTCACCGCCGCTGCACTGTTGAACATCGCTACTGCCCACGCCGCCCTGCCCACCGGTTCGCAAGCACCGGACTTTAAATTACAAGGCGCGCTGGCCGGAAAACCGCTCACCTTCTCGTTGCAACAGGCACTGCAAAAAGGTCCGGTGGTGCTTTACTTCTTCCCGGCGGCGTTCAGCAAGGGTTGTACTATTGAAGCGCACGCCTTCGCCGAAGCGACGGATGATTTCAAAAAACTGGGCGCGACAGTGGTGGGCGTGACGGCAGGCAACACCGACCAGGTGGATGAATTCTCCAAACTGGAGTGTCGCGATAAATTCACCGTCACCGCCGATCCGGGCGCAAAAGTGGCGGCGCAGTACGACACACTGATGAAGATGAACGGCAAAACCCTCTCGGATCGCACCTCGTATGTCATCGCCCCGGATGGCAAAATCCTGCTGAGCTACACTGACAGAAACCCGGAGACGCATATTCAGAAAACGATGGAAGCGGTGAAACAGTATGCGAACGCGCATTCGTAAACAGGCCCGTTAATCGTCTTTTATCTGTCAGAGAATCACTATGTTAACCGCCATGCTCGCCGCCTTCGCAGGCGGCATTATTCTCAACTTTATGCCCTGCGTGTTTCCGATTATTTCGCTGAAAGCGCTGGGGTTGTTGCGCCACACGCAAAGCCCGGCGCAAACCCGCAAAGAGGGGCTTGGTTTTTTACTCGGCTGTGTGCTGACCATGCTGGCGCTTGCGGGAGTGTTGCTGGCGTTACGCGCCGGAGGAACCGCCGTGGGCTGGGGCTTTCAGTTGCAATCGCCGCTGGTGATCGCCTTTCTGGCGCTGGTTATTCTTGGCGCAGCACTCAATTTGCTCGGCGTGTTTGAGGTCGGTCTGTCGGTGCAACGTGCTGGCGAGTTAACCATAGAACGCGGGGCATTTCTGCGTGCGGCGCTGACCGGTGCGCTCTCGATCATTGTCGCCACCCCGTGTGCCGCTCCCTTTATGGCGAGCGCCATCGGCTACGCGCTGGTGCAACCGCCCGCCGTGGCGCTGGCGATATTCGTCGCACTGGCGCTCGGTTTTACCGCGCCGTTTACGCTTATTTCGCTGTTTCCGGCGCTCGGCAAATGGCTGCCGCGCCCCGGTGCATGGATGAATACGCTAAAACGCGGGCTGGCCTTTCCGATGTTTGGCGCCTTCGGCTGGCTGGTGTGGGTACTGGCGCAGCAAGCAGGAACCACGGCGCTGGCGGCTATTCTGGCGGCTGCCGTGGTGGTGAGTTTCGCCGCCTGGCTTTACGGCATGGCGCAGCAGCGTCGGTTTGCCGGGCGCGATCATAAAGTGCTGTTTGCACTGACCGCGGCGCTGTTACTTGCTGCCATTGTTCCGCTGCCTTCAATAGTGCAAAACGGCGCGCCGCTTACGGCGAGCAACACGGTTGAAGAGGTCAAATGGTCGCCGCAAACCGTGGCGGATAATCGCGGCCACGGCAAGGCTATCTTTGTCAATTTCACCGCCTCCTGGTGCATAACCTGCCAGGTTAATGAAAAGACATCGCTCTCGACACAAGCCGTGAAAGAGGCGCTGGCAAAAACCAACACGCTATATATGGTGGCGGATTCGACCAAATTTAATGCAGATATTGATGACGCGCTGAACGAGCTGGGCCAGGGCAGTTTACCGCTGTACGTGGTCTACCCGGCGGACGGCAGCGCACCGCACATTTTGCCGCAGGTGTTAACCCCTTCAATTGTGGTTAACGCGCTAACGCAGGCCAGCGGGAAAAAAACCTGAAGGCGGGATATGGAAAAAAACGAGGCAGCACGCGATGAATGGCCGCAACTGATGGCGCTGGCGCAGTCCGGCGACAGCCAGGCCTACACGCGGCTGCTCAAAGCGCTGGTGCCGGTTATCCGCTCCCTTGCCCGCAAACAGATTGCCGATGAGGTGCTGGTGGAAGATGTGATTCAGGATGTGCTGCTCACCGTGCACCGGGTGCGGCACACCTACGATCCGGGCGCGCCTTTTCTGCCGTGGCTGATGGCGATAGCCAACGCCCGCGCGGTGGATGCCCTGCGCAAACGAGGCCGCCACCAGCAGCGCGAAGTCGTCAGCGAGGCGGATATTCCCCTGCCTGCCACCAGCATGGAAGTGCCATCACACGATGAGCTGGCCATGCTGCTGAATCAGCTACCTGCGCGCCAGCGGGAGGTGGTTGAACATGTCCACCTGCGCGAAATGACGCTGGCAGAAACTGCGACGCAGCAAAATTTGACGGTCGCCGCCGTGAAATCTCTGTTGCATCGCGCCCTGAGCAATCTTCGTCGGTTAGGAGCACATCATGGCCGATCATGACCTGTTAATTGAACAATTGGGTCGTTCCATTGAACCAGTAAAACGCCCCTTCCAGCCGGGCTGGCGGGCGCTAAGCTGGGTGGCGCTCGCGCTGCCTTGCGGCGTTATCGCGGGTTTTATCCTCAACCGCACGCTGACCGACTGGTCGCAGCCTGGCGCGTGGTGGGCGCTGATGCAATTACTGCTGACATTTATCGCCGGGACGCTGGCGGTGCGTAATGCGTTTCTGTTGAGCATCGCCGGGCGCAACGCGCTGGGCTGGAAATGGTTTACGCCACTGGCAGCGCTGTGGCTGGCAGGTACGTTCAGTAATCTGCATTTGCACCGCGTGTTGCCGGTAAGTACGGCTGTCGAAGGGCCGAATTGCTATCTGTTTATGGTGACGGTCAGCGTGCCGATGGCATTGATAGTGATTGCTTACCTGCGCCGCACGCGCACGCTTTTCCCGGCGCGCAGCCTGGCGGCCGCAGGCGCTGGCGTCGCCTGCATGGCGCTTACGTTGCTTGCCCTTTGCCACCCGACGCACATCAGCCTGGCGGATTTGATGCTGCATATCGCCGCCTTCAGCACCATTGTGCTGGCAACGATAGCGCTGGGTTATAAATGGGTGTCACTGCCGTAATGCGCAGCACGTACTGAACAGTCAGTACGTACTTACACACTTAGCTTTTTTGCGGGAAGATCCACAGCTGTTCAGCTGGCAGCACCACGCGGTAGTTTTGTTGGTTGCGCTGCTGGGTGCCGTACACACGGATCGCGAAATCATCGCCGGAGGTGCGGAATAAGTACTCCCAGCGATCGCCCAGATACATGCTGGTCAACATCGGCAAATCGAGTGAGTTATCCTGCGGCGAGTCCGCCAGCCGCAGGCTTTCGACACGGATCACCGCCGTGCAATCCTGGCCTGCGCGAACGCCCGGTCCGGCAACGCCCCATAGCGCCCAGTTCGCCCCTTCGATCCTCGCTCTGCCGTTGCTAACTTCGCTCACCTTGCCGTGCAGCCGGTTGTTGCTGCCCATAAACTCGGCGGTAAACAGCGTCGACGGCGTGGCGTACATCTCCTGCGGCGTACCTTGCTGCTCAATCACTCCGTTGTTGAGCAGCAAAATCCGGTCGGAAATCGCCATCGCTTCATTCTGATCGTGCGTGACCATCAATGCCGACAGCCCCAGCTTAACAATCAGTTCGCGCAAAAAAACCCGCGCTTCTTCGCGCAGCTTGGCATCGAGATTCGAGAGCGGCTCATCAAGCAAAATCACCGGCGGGTTGTAAACCAGCGCCCGACCAATCGCCACGCGCTGCTGCTGGCCGCCGGAAAGCTGGTGCGGGTGACGCTTGCCAAGCGTGCCCAGCCCAAGCTGATCCAGCACGCTTTGCACGCGGGTATTGATTTCCGCCGCGCCGACTTTGCGCAGTTTGAGCGGGTAAGCGACATTCTCAAACACCGTTTTATGCGGCCACAAGGCGTAAGACTGGAACACCAGCCCAAGGTTGCGTTCCTCAGCCGGAACTTCACTGCGCGGCGTACCGTCGTACACCACGTTATTACCAATGGTTATCCGCCCCTGGGTGGGTTTTTCCAGCCCGGCGACAGCGCGCAGCAACGTGGTTTTCCCGCTGCCGGAAGGGCCAAGCAGCGACACCACTTCGCCGCGTTTCAGCTCCATCGAGACGCCTTTTAGCACCGCGTTGTCACCGTAGGTCAGATGCAGGTTTTCTACCGCCAGCTCAATCATGTAATTTCACTCCAAAGCGCAGGGCCACACCAAGACCAATGACCACCAGCAGAATATTGATAAACGACAGCGCGGCGACAATATCAATCGCCCCTGCCGCCCACAGCGACACCAGCATTGAGCCGATGGTTTCCGTTCCGGGCGAGAGCAGATAAACCCCGGTTGAGTATTCGCGCTCAAAAATCAGGAACATCAGTAGCCAGGAGCCAATCAGGCCGTAACGCGACAGCGGCACCGTCACGTGGCGCGTTACTTGTCCGCTCGTCGCTCCCGTGCTGCGCGCCGCTTCTTCCAGCTCCGGCCCGACCTGCAAAAGCGTGGAGGAGATAAGCCGTAAGCCGTAGGCCATCCACACCACGGTGTAGGCCAGCCAGACGCTGAAGATGGTGTTACGCAGCGATCGCAGCCAGACAATCAGATTTTCGCGCAGCCACTCGGCCACCGGCAAACCGGAAAGCCAGCCGTTTTTCAGCGACTGATCGAGCCACATCGGTAAAAACAGGAACACCCACAAAAATGCCAGCCCGGCCAGCAGCCCCGGCACGGCACGGGGAACCAGCACGCTGTAATCAAGAAACCGCGTCACGTTATCCTGCTTGCGGTGCATGGCAATGCCGACAAACAGATAACAGATCACCGCCAGAGCGCCGCCAAAAACGCCAATCGCCATTGAGTTGACGATGGCGCGCAGCAGGTTGGGCTGCTGCCAGATATTGCGGAAAGTATCGAGCGACACCTCATCCCACAGCGAAACGCCAACGCCCCAGTTGGAGATAAATGCCCGCAACACCACGCCAATCAGCGGCACACCGATGGTAACCGTCAGCCACGCCACCACCACCGCACCGGCAACCCAGCGCCATTTGCCCAGCGGCAGCGCCCGCGCCTGCGAGGCTTTGCCTTTCATGGTGACAAAACGGTTGGCGGTGCGCATCAGGCGGCGTTGCAGCATCACCAGCGGAATAGTGATACAAATCAGCACCACCGCCACTGCTGCCATCAGGTGGTAAGAGGGCGTGCCCAATTTGTTGGTTAATTTATACAGGTAGGTCGCCAGCACCATGTTGCCTTCCGGATCGCCCAGCACCAGCATCAGGCCGAACACCTCCAGCCCAAGGAAGAACAGCAGAACGCAGGCGTACAAAATTGACGGGCGCACCATCGGCAGGCTGACGGCGGTCATCACCTGTAATGGCGACGCGCCAACGGTGCGCGCGGCTTCTTCCACGTCCGAACCGACGCTGCGCAGCGCCGAGGAGATATAGAGATAAGCGTGGGGAACATGTGTGAGCCCGGCAATCACCACGATGCTGAACATCGAGTAGATATTCCACGGCACAAAGCCGATTAACTCCTGCGCCCAGCGCGAGAAAAAGCCCACCGGTCCGGCCGCCACCACATAACCAAAGCCAAGCACCATCGGCGAGACAAAGATGGGCACCAAGATCAGCGGCTCAATAAAACGGCGGCCGGGTAAATCGGTGCGCACCATCAAAAACGCCAGAATGCCGCCCAGTGGAATCGCGATAAACACCAGGCCAAAAGCGAGGATAAAGCCGGACTTCAGCGCCAGATAGAAATCCGGATCGGTAAAGATAAACTCGAAGGCTTCGAGACTCAGTTCCTTAGAACGGACAAAAAAGGGCGCCGAGAGAAAACTCTGCACCACAATAAATAACAGTGGGATATAGATAACCAGCGCGGTAATTAACACAATGACGCCGCGCGGCAACCCCTGCCATTTTCTGCGCACACTATTCATACATCATCCCTTTGGTCAGGAACCTCATGCCAACCCGCTGGCTGAGAAAAGGGTTGTGCGCAAATCAGCGCACAACCAGTCAGGGCATTATTTAGCGGCGGCAGCGCGCCATTGTTTAATAAATTCCAGACGTTTTTTCGGCTCCAGATACTCCAGCAGCGACTCATCCACCGCAATCGGCTTCAGCGCGTCACCCAACTGTTTGGTCAAGCCGTCGATGTCGTTTTTGCCTTCAATATCGTTACGCAGCGAGGGGATATCCGCCTGGCTGGCGAGAATGCTCTGCCCTTTTTCCGACAGCAGATAGTCAAACCACAATTTCGCGGCGTTGCTGTGCTCCGCTTCAGCGCTGATAAACGACACGCGCGACAGCACCAGCACGTAATCTTTCGGATAGGAGATGCCGAGCGAGTTATCACCCTTCGCGCGGGCTTCGGCGTACGAACCCAGGATGTTGTAGCCAATTAGATTTTCGCCGGAAGAGACGCGTTCCATCATGGTGCCGGTGGAGGATTGCACCGTTAAACCGCCCTTCGCCACGTCCGCCAGATGGGTGAAATAGTCTTTGTCGTGTTTGCTGTCTTCCACGGCGAGCATAAAGCCAAGCCCCGATTTTTCGATATCGTAGGTGGTGACTTTGCTTTTGAATTTGTCAGTCTGGCTGGCGATGAGTTTGCCAAGCGCGGTGTGCGAATCCGGCACGTCGCCCGCCGGGATCAGCCGTTTGTTATAGATAAAGACTACCGGTTCATAGGTGGTGCCGTAGGCTTTTTTCTCCCAGACCGCCCACTTGGGTAATTTATCCAGCTCGGGCGACGCGTATTCAGCGGCATAATCGGTGGCCAGTTTCAGCGCGGTGTCCATTGAGGAGCTCCATACCACGTCGCCGCTGCCGCCGCCGGAAGCCTGTTCGCTAAGATAACGATTGTACAGTTCGGTACTGTTCATATCGTTATATTCCACTTTAATGCCCGGATATTGCGCCTCGAACCCCTTAATCAGCGGGCCCGCGGCTTTGGTATCGGTGGTGGAGTAAATAACGACTTTGCCTTCTTTGGTTCCGGCGTCTACGATTTTCTGGTAATCCGCCGGGTAACCCTGAGGCACGGCAGCCAGCGAGGTGCCGGAAAAAAGTGCCGTCAGTGCCACGGCCAGAACAGTGAATTTCTTATCCATGAACAAACCCCTTTGGTATCATTTTTTTAAACACAAATTTAACATATAGCGTGCATTTCACCCGGTGCAACGCAGTGGCTTGTTTTTTCCAGGTTTTGTGACGCTGGCGGGGTTTAATTACTGAGGTTGCAGAATCACGCACATCGATGCGTTAAAGCATTACAGATCAGCCAGATAGATCTGTTCCTGTTTTCATCGCGGAATAATAAAGATGTATTAAAAAGACGACGTGAGGACGAAAGTGAATTAACTCAGGCGATATCTATTTTTATTTATAACGCTTATCCGATCGATAACAGGGATATTAGTCACCTAAAATCAGCGGACGATCATACAGCACAATATGCTTTGGATTTTGCGGCGAATATTTCACGGTCGTGCCGTTGCCCTCGGCAAAGCGCACAATTTCACGGCTATCCAGGAACTGAAACACGCTCGCCTGCACCACCTGCCCCTCGCGAGTTCTGAAGCGCAACACCAGTTCACAATAGACAGAGCGCCTGTCCATCCAGTTGGTGCGCTTAAGCGCAATAATATCGGCATTCGCACCGATGCCGTGTTTCATCACATGAGCTTCGATAAATAGCTGGCGGATCCAGCGCGTTACTTTGTAGATAAGGAATATCACCACAATGGCGATGCATAAAAGGGCAACACCGTGCAGGATATTTGCCATGCGGTTTCCTCCTGATGAAAAGTCGGCTTACTTTAACGCTTTTTGGCAGGGATGCGACACGGTATCCTGACCGAAAAATCCCTCCCGCGTTACCGGCAGCTCACCCCTTCGGCCTAATTGCGTCACCTAAGCCAAACATCCACGTTCATTATTTGTTCGCTTTTTCGTCATAAAACGATCATCACCCGTGCTCTTAATGGTCGCCAGTTTAATGAAAAATCCGGAAGACTTATGAACAGCGCGTTGGCAGAAATCTCTGAAGACCACTTTTCGTCTCGGCATCAATTAAACACCGTGCCGAAGCAAAAGGTGCTGAGCGTGAAGAACTTACGCAAAGCCTATAATACGCACCAGACCGTGCTGCACGACATCAGTTTTGATCTGCACAGCGGTGAGATGGTGGGTGTGATTGGACGCTCCGGCGCAGGGAAATCCACGTTGCTGCATGTGCTTAATGGTACGCACAGCGCCACTTCTGGCGAGATTTTAAGTTTCCCGGAAGTAGGTACACCGCGCGATGTCACGCATCTGAAAGGTCGCTCGCTTAATCAGTGGCGCAGCCAGTGCGGCATGATTTTTCAGGACTTCTGCCTGGTACCGCGCCTCGACGTGCTGACCAATGTGCTGCTCGGCAGACTGAGCCAGACATCGACGCTGAAATCCCTGTTTAAAGTCTTTACCGATGAAGACCGTGCCAAAGCAATCGCCTTGCTGGAGTGGCTGAATATGCTGCCGCATGCCTTGCAGCGTGCAGAAACGCTTTCCGGCGGGCAGATGCAGCGTGTCGCCATTTGCCGCGCGCTGATTCAAAACCCCTCCCTTTTACTGGCGGACGAACCTGTCGCTTCGCTGGATCCGAAAAATACCCAGCGCATCATGGGCGTATTACGCGAAGTGAGCGAGCAAGGCATCAGCGTGATGGTGAACCTGCACTCCGTGGAGCTGGTGAAAGAGTATTGCACCCGCGTTATTGGCGTTTCCCAGGGACGGATTATTTTTGACGGTCATCCCTCCCGGTTAACGCAAGACGTGCTGCAGGTGCTGTATGGCGATGAAATCAGTCAATTGCATTAATTATTCCTTCCAATGAGACGACACAGGCAATGACAATGAAAAAGCATATTTCTGGCGCATTACGTTTATCGGCATTGATGACAGGACTTCTGCTGGCATGGCAGGCGGCTGCCGCTGAGCAGCCGAAGGAATTAAATCTGGGGATTTTGGGCGGCCAGAACGCAACCCAACAAATTGGTGATA
Organism: Kosakonia sacchari SP1; assembly: GCF_000300455.3. Classification (NCBI taxonomy): domain Bacteria; kingdom Pseudomonadati; phylum Pseudomonadota; class Gammaproteobacteria; order Enterobacterales; family Enterobacteriaceae; genus Kosakonia; species Kosakonia sacchari. Next base: position 1,139,159 of record NZ_CP007215.2, on the reverse strand, counting down.
ACCAGTGCGTGAAAGAGTTTCTGGATAAAGAACTCAGCGTGGACACCAAGCTGCGCAACTCGTCTGACTATTCGGGTGTTATTCAGGGTCTGTTGGGCGGAAAAGTCGATGTGGTGCTGAGCATGTCGCCCTCTTCTTACGCATCTGTGTATATCAATAACCCGAAAGCCGTGGATATCGTCGGTATCGCGGTGGACGACAAAGACAAGTCGCGCGGTTACCACTCGGTGGTGATTGTGAAAGCCGACAGCCCGTACAAAAAACTGGAAGATCTGAAAGGCAAAGCGTTTGGCTTCGCCGATCCGGACTCCACTTCCGGTTACCTGATCCCGAACTACGCCTTCAAACAGAAGTTTGGCGGTAACGCGGACAATAAATACAACAACTACTTCTCCAGCGTCACCTTCTCCGGTGGTCACGAGCAGGACATCCTCGGCGTGCTGAACGGCCAGTTCGCTGGCGCAGTGACCTGGACTTCAATGGTGGGTGATTACAACACCGGCTACAGCGTCGGGGCGTTTAACCGACTGATCCGCATGGATCACCCGAATCTGATGAAAGAGATCCGCATCATCTGGGAATCGCCGCTGATCCCGAACGGCCCGATTCTGGTGAGCAACAGCCTGCCGGCGGATTTCAAAGCCAAAGTGATTACTGCGGTTAAAAAACTGGATACCGATAACCACGCCTGCTTCGTGAAAGCGATGGGCGGTACGCAGCATATCGGTCCCGGCAGCGTGGATGACTTTAAACAGATTATCGAAATGAAACGCGAACTGGTTAGCGCACGTTAATCCTTCGCCGCATCGATTCTCCGGCCCCTGCGTAAAAACCAGGGGCTTTTATTCGCTGGTCATACAGGATCTCCCGCTACGCATGAACATGTCGAATACGCAGTTCGAGCACTACTATCAGCAAATCAGAATGCGCCAGAAACGCGACACCGTCGCCTGGTCGCTGGTGCTGCTGGCGCTCTATTTCGCCGCCGGTAACGCAGCAGAATTCAATCTCGCCACCATCTGGCATTCGCTGCCGAACTTTATGGATTACATGCTGGAAACGGTGCCAACGCTGCACTGGCCAGTGCTGTTTGCCGACAGCCACACCAAAGGCTCGCTGGCGTACTGGGGTTACCGCTTGCCGATCCAGCTCCCGCTGATCTGGGAAACCCTACAACTGGCGCTGGCCGCAACACTGGTCTCATTCGCTATCACTATCGTGCTGGCCTTTCTGGCGGCGGGCAACACCTGGTCTCCGCCGCCGGTACGCTTTGCCGTGCGTACGCTGGTCGCCTTTTTGCGCACCATGCCGGAGCTGGCGTGGGCGGTGATCTTCGTGATGGCGTTTGGTATCGGGGCGATCCCTGGTTTTCTGGCGCTGGCGCTGCACACCGTTGGCAGCTTGACCAAGCTGTTTTATGAAGCGGTCGAGAGCACGCATGACAGACCAGTACGCGGGCTGGCCTCCTGCGGTGCGACACATCTGCAACGCATTCGCTTCGCGTTGTGGCCGCAGGTGAAACCGATTTTTCTCTCTTATGGCTTTATGCGCCTTGAAATTAACTTTCGCTCCTCGACCATTCTTGGGCTGGTTGGCGCAGGCGGCATCGGCCAGGAGCTGATGACCAACATCAAACTCGACCGTTACGATCAGGTCAGCATCACGCTGCTGCTGATTATTATCGTCGTTTTCTTGCTTGATACGCTCTCTGGCCGCTTGCGCCAGTGGGTGCTGGAGGGAAAAAGTGACCAATTGGCAAGCCGTACCGAATGTGGAATTGAGCCGCAAATTAAACCGAAAACTGTTCCAGGCGCAGGGGCGTTATCTGCGCCGCCTCGGGCTTATCGCCCTTGCTGTGCTGCTCTATTACGTGTGGTTCTTTATGCAGTTCGGCATTCCTGCTGAACAGGCGCTGACCGGCATGCAGCAGATCGGCCGCTATATTTTGCGCATGTTCGTCTGGCACGATTTTCTCAACTGGCCGTTTGGCTACTACTTCACGCAGATTGGCATTACGCTGGCGATTGTCTTTGCCGGCACAACGACCGCCACACTATTCGCGCTGTTGTTGTCGTTTTTTGCCGCGCGCAACATCATGAAAGGCGGCCTTGCGGGCGTTATCGCCTTTTTCGTGCGCCGCCTGTTCGATATGCTGCGCGGCATTGATATGGCGATCTGGGGGCTGATTTTTGTGCGCGCCGTCGGGCTTGGGCCGCTTGCCGGGGTGCTGGCGATCATCATGCAGGACACCGGCCTGCTCGGTCGGCTGTACGCCGAAAGCCACGAAGCGGTGGATCGCTCGCCAGGGCGCGGCTTAACCGCCGTGGGCGCGGGTGGCCTGCAGAAACACCGCTTCAGCACCTTTACCCAATCTTTCCCGACATTTCTGGCACTGAGCCTGTATCAAATTGAGTCCAACACCCGCTCGGCAGCAGTGCTCGGTTTTGTTGGCGCGGGCGGGATTGGTTTGATTTACGCCGAGAATATGCGGCTGTGGAACTGGGATGTGGTGATGTTTATCACCGTGATTCTGGTGATGGTAGTGATGCTAATGGATAGCGCGTCGGCCTGGCTGCGCCGACGCTATATTACCGGCAAAACAGTGCCGCTGTTTAAGCCGGAGTAAGATGCCGGGGCCTCAATGCCCCGGCAGGTTAGCCATAATAAATTTTCGCGTTCACATATCCTTTTTTAGTTTGTCCCACTCGCCCTCCACTTTGCTTTTGAACGTGGCTTGTTTGTCTTGTTTGCAGGCTTCAATCACGGCGGGCGTCACCGTTTCAATCCCCTGAACATCCACCACCGCTTCTTCAGGTTTGTCCTTACTGTTTAAGGCTTCAGCAATGCCGATGGCAGTTGGCTGGAAAGAGGCTTTCAGCGCGAGAAAATCCTCACATGTCCAGCTATTCACGGGTTTACCTTTATCTGCTGCCTGTGTCGCAGCAGAAACCAGCAGCAAGCTGCCAACGATGATGCTAACGGTTGTTTTCATTCACTTCTCCTTATTAATGACTCATATCATTGAAAAAACTGCTATTCCTTAGGGGCTAAATGATGCGGTGAACGCGCGCGTGGATGTATAAAGAAATGTCCTTTCGGCGCATTATCAGTGGTGATGGCGACCAGGGTCACAGTGCCTTGTTTGCCGCGCTTGTCATGCAGCGCGTAGACCAGAAAGGGGAGGATCAGCACAATCACAAAACAGATAACCAGCAGCGTGATGTACTTCTCGTCGGCGCTTTCGCCGCCAATCGAGGCCGGTGGATAAAAAGAGACGATAAAGGCCAGCAGCGACACCAAAAAGCCCAGCACCGCTACCGCGAGCCGGAATCCTTTTGCGCCGGGAATATGAAAGGTGCGCTTAAGCTGTGGCTGTTTGCGAATTAACTGCATATAGCCTAGGAACAATAAAAAATAGCTACACAGATAAATCACCACCGTCAGCGTCAGGGCAATCAAAAAGGACATATTGCTCCCGCCACCCGAATTGGTGAGCACCACCAGCGCAACAGATGTCATCAACAGTTGGCTCACCACCAGGGTTACCGGCACACCATTTTTATTCACCCGGGCGAATGTCGCAGGCAGAATGCCTCGCTGCGCGGTGACATACATGCCGCGAGACGGGCCAACAATCCATGAAGCGATCTCTGCCAACACGCCCAGCACCAGCAGCGCCGCAATGACTTTTACGGCCCAGGCGAGTCCGGCACCGTAATGGGTAATTAACACGCTGAAAGTTTGAACGACCCCGGCAGAAAGGTTGATCTCGTTATGTGGGATCACGGCCGCGACAGACAAGCCGCCAATTGAGCTGAGGCAAATCGCGGCGATCATCAGCAATATCATGGCCAGCGGATAGTCACGGCCTGGGTTGTTCATTTCGTTAACATGTGTAGCCGACGCCTCGACACCCATATAACTCAGAATGAACGCCACAAAGACCACCAGCGTGCCGAGCTGGGTGAAATCCGGGACAAACGTCGACATATCAAAAGTGATGGCCAGCGGCGCGCCGCTGAGGAGGTACGCGATGGCCAGCACCACGAGGATAGCAGCAGGCAGCAGGATGCCGCCGAAGAAGCCCAGTTTGGCGATTTGCGCGGTATATTTCGTGCCGCCAAACTGGGTAAACGCCAGCGCCCACAGAATGATTAACGCGGCGATGGTTTTCGTCAGCGGATCGCTGTTCAGCGCTGGCCAGTCAAGGATATACGCCAGCGCGCCCAGCACGAAGTAGAGCATCGGGATAAAACCGATCGCGATTTGCAGATAACCAAATGAAATTGCCGCAAACCCCCAGCGTTCTCCCAACGTTTTTGATACCCAGGTGAAGATCCCGCCCTCTTCCCAGCCCTCAACCGTGGCCATTTCAGCCGCACACAGGCCAACCGGGATAAACCATAAGATGCCGCCCAGTAATAAGAAAAAAACCAGACTGAAACCCGATGTCGCAAACGTCGGGTATTCATACACCGCCATCACCATGGATGCGGTGATCGCAAAAAAACCCATCATGGATAATGACTTAGCCGGAACGCTTTTGTTCACCGCCTCCATGGCACTCCTCCTTTCATAACGGGACTTTTCGGGCCTCAGGCGTGATTAAAACCACTGGCTTCTTCCGCGCTGAGCGGGTTGATGACCGGATGGCGGGAAAAGTAGTCAAGTGCGCGCTTAATATCGTCCACCAGCAAGCTGGCGAGATCGTGGCTTACGCCGTGGCGCACCAGCACCCTCTGGATAACCAAATCTTCGCGATGGGCTGGCATTGAATAGGCGGGCACCTGCCAGCCACGGCTGCGCAGGCGATCGGCAAGGTCATAAAGGGTGTATCCGCCAATGGCGCGCTCGGTGCGCAGCGTCCACGCCAGTGCGGGAATGCCTTGCTGACTGTCGCCATCGAACAGGATTTTGAACGGCCCAAGCTTGTCGATTTCCCGCGCCAGATACTGCGCTGTCTGGTAACAGGCGTGATGAATTTTCGTGTAACCTTCCCGCCCCAGACGCAGGAAATTGTAATACTGGGCAATAACCTGCCCGCCAGGTCGTGAAAAGTTGAGAGCGAACGTCGGCATGTTGCCGCCGAGGTAGTTAACATTAAAAATCAGTTCTTCCGGTAAATCGGCGGCCTCGCGCCATACGACCCAACCGGCGCCCAGCGGTGCAAGACCGAATTTATGGCCAGAGGCATTAATCGATTTCACCCGTGGCAGGCGAAAGTCCCACTGAATATCCGGCGCGCAAAACGGCGCCAGAAACCCGCCGCTGGCACCGTCAACATGGATGGGAATATCAAGGCCGGTTTCCTGTTGCAGATTATCCAGCGCATCATGCACCGCTTTTACCGGCTCATACTGGCATGAGAAGGTGACGCCCATCGTCGGAACAACGCCAATGGTGTTTTCATCAACCCGTTTGATCACCTCTTCGGCGTTCATCACTAACCGCTGGCCTTGCAGGGGAATTTCGCGCAGCTCAACATCAAAATAGCGTGCAAATTTGTGCCAGCAGATTTGCACTGGCCCGCAAATCAGGTTCGGTTTGTCGGTAGGTTTGCCTGCAGCAGCTTGTTTTTTCCGCCAGCGCCATTTCAGCGCCAGACCGCCGAGCATTGCCGCTTCAGATGAACCAATTGTCGAGCAGCCGAGCGTGTTTTCCGCCTCCGGCGAGTGCCATAAATCGGCCAGCATATGTACACAGCGAGACTCAATTTCAGCCGTTTGCGGGTATTCGTCTTTATCGATCATGTTTTTGTCGATAGACAAATCCATCAATGTGCGAATTTCATCATCGACCCATGTCTGGCAGAACGTTGCCAGATTTTGTCGTGAGTTACCGTCAAGCATCAATTCGTCGTGTACTGCGGCAAAGACATTGCGCGGATCCCGTTCTTTAGCGGGGAAGTGGTGTTTTTCCAGGGACGAAGATAATTCCAGTGAGGCGTAAATATCATCTATGCCAGGGTATTGCCCATCCATGTGCCCTCTCCTTATGGGTGCATTTGCTCATTCGTTATGTCTGAGAAAGCTATAAACCCTGCCTTTTATTTTTTCAAACCAATGGAATTTCCTTACCCAATCATTAAATGAATAAAAACGGCACACTATTAAGCTGATTTTAAAAGAAAAAAACATTAACAAGCGAAATACATATTTATTTACAGGAACAGGTAACTCGCTGATATAAATAACCACTCTGATTTCCTTAATTTATATTTTATGAGATGAATTCAGATCTTATATGGCTGCAAATCGTAATTTTTCGACTGCATATGACCCTCTTTATCTGATATATCTTTTATGTTCCGCACAGAATTCGCCCCCATAACAAGAGTTAAAAATCGTTGAACTGGCAAAACGCCATTGATTTGCTAAACCGTTTTAGTTAATTTTTAGCAATACTATTTGTCAGGAGAAAAGCATGTCAGCCAGAGTCTGGTGTCTGGGCGATGCCGTGGTGGATTTACTGCCGGAAGCACCGGGTCATTTAATGCAGTGTCCCGGTGGCGCCCCGGCGAATGTTGCGGTCGGGGTTGCGCGGTTGCAGGGAAATAGCGGGTTTATCGGCCGCGTCGGTGACGATCCGTTTGGTCGTTTTATGCAACAAACACTGTCCACAGAACAGGTCGACACCGCGTTTATGCGCGCCGATCCGGCGCAGCGCACCTCCACGGTGGTGGTAGCGCTGGACGATGACGGTGAACGTTCGTTTACCTTTATGGTACGCCCGAGCGCCGACCTGTTTCTTACCGAAAGCGACCTGCCAGCATTCCAGCGCGGCGAATGGCTACACTGCTGCTCAATTGCGCTGGCGGCAGAACCGTCGCGATCCACCACCTTTTCTGCCATGCAGCGGGTACGCAGCGCGGGCGGCTTTGTCAGCTTCGATCCCAATATCCGACAGGATCTCTGGGAAGATGCCACGCAGCTTCGCCGCTGCCTGAGCCAGGCCTTAACGCTGGCTGATGTGGTGAAACTGTCTGAAGAGGAGCTGGCGTTTTTTTCCGGTTCCACGCAGATGGAAGCAAGCATGCAAGCCATGGCGACGCGTTATGCCATCAGCTTGCTGTTGGTGACACAAGGAAAAGCGGGCGTGACCGCCTGGCACAGCGGCAAAATTTTCCACTACCCCACGTTGCCGGTGGTGAGCGTCGATACCACTGGCGCAGGCGACGCCTTTGTCGCCGGGCTGTTGTGGGGGCTGGCGGAACACGGCCTGCCGGACTGTGAAGCGCAGTTGTCCGCGCGGCTTGCCAGCGCGCAGATCTGCGGTGCGCTGGCGACCACCGCCAAAGGTGCGATGACCGCCCTGCCGTATCACCACCAGCTTCTGGAACAATGCCGCTGATTTGGCGGGCTTGCCGCTTCGTTTTGCGAGCCGTCTCACAATCACTAAACCGGTTTAGCAAATTTCATTGCGCCGAGAAAATGGGCTTGATTATGATTCGAAGCCTAAACCGGTTTAGCAAAATAACTCTGTGATGATGGCTCTTCCTTAGGGATGCAAAAAGATGAAAAAAAGCACGCTCGCCGTAACCCTTGGTTTGATATTAAGTACCGGTGCCGCTCACGCTGCCGACCCCGGCATGAGCAGCATTGAAGCGCGTCTCGCCGCACTGGAACAGCGCCTGCAAGCCGCAGAACAACGCGCTAACGCCGCCGAAAACCGTGCGCAGGCCGCCGAAAAACAGGCACAACAGCTGGCCGCCGCCCAGCAAAAAAACCAGACTGCCACCGCACCGGTTGAGCAGCGTATCGCCAAACTGGAACAAAAAGCCGCTGACGAAGGCGGGTTTGAGTTCCACGGCTACGCCCGCTCTGGCCTGCTGATGAACAACTCGGCCGCCAAAACGCAGGGTGGCCCAACGGTGACGCCAGCCGGAGAAACCGGCGGTCACGTTGGTCGTCTGGGGAATGAGCCGGATACTTATGTTGAGATGAACCTTGAGCATAAACAGACGCTGGCGAACGGTGCGACCACGCGCTTTAAAGTGATGCTCGCCGACGGGCAGCGCACCTATAACGACTGGACAGCCTCCTCAAGCGATCTCAACCTGCGCCAGGCGTTTACTGAAATCGGCCATCTGCCAAGCTTTAGCGGCGCGTTTAAAGACTCCACCGTCTGGGCCGGTAAACGCTTTGATCGCGACAATTTCGACATCCACTGGATCGACTCCGATGTGGTATTCCTCGCCGGAACCGGCGCGGGTGTTTACGACATGAAATGGAGCGACAACGCGCACAGCAACGTCTCGATTTACGGGCGTACTTTCGGTGATATCGAAAACAGCGAAAACACCGCGCAGAACTACATTCTCTCGCTGAATAACTTCTACGGCCCGGTGCAGTTGATGGTGAGCGGCATGCGTGCCAAAGATAACGACGACCGCCTCGATCTCGATGGCAACAAAGTAAAGAGCGATGCGGCGAACACTGGTGTACATGCCCTGCTCGGCCTGCATAACGATAGCTTCTACGGCCTGCGCGAAGGCTCAGCGAAAACCGCATTGCTGTATGGTCACGGCCTGGGTGCGGAAGTGAAATCGATCGGTTCCGACGGCGCGCTGCTGCCGGAAGCCAACACCTGGCGTCTTGCCAGCTACGGCATTACGCCGCTCGGCGGCGGCTGGCACATTGCCCCGGCACTGCTGGCGCAGACCAGCAAAGATCGCTATGTCAAAGGCGACAGTTATCAATGGGCTACCGCCAACGTACGTCTGATTCAGGGCTTTACCGAAAACTTCGAAATGCAGTATGAAGGCAGCTATCAGTACATGGATCTGCGCCCGGAAGGTTACAACAGCCGCAACGCGGTTAGCGGTAACTTCTACAAACTTACCGTCGCTCCAACGCTGAAAGCCAGCGATGTGGGTGAATTCCTTAAACGCCCGGAAATCCGCCTGTTCGCCACCTGGATGGACTGGGATCATCGTCTGGATAAATATGCGAGCTCCGATGCCTTTGGCAGCGACGGTTTCAAGGCCGGCGGCGAATGGAACTTCGGCGTACAAATGGAAACCTGGTTCTGATGAAACGGCTCCTTCGGGGGCCACTTTTGCCGGTTAGTCCCACAAAAACGATAAAACAGAGGTTTTTATGGATTTTGCACAAATTTCCCGGTCGCTACTGCCGCTACTGGGAGGCAAGGACAATATTGCCAGCGCCGCGCACTGCGCGACACGCTTGCGTCTGGTGCTGGTGGAAGATGCCAAAGCGGACACTGCCGCGATTGGCAAAGTCGACGGCGTAAAGGGGTGCTTTCGTAACGCCGGTCAGTTGCAGATTATCTTTGGCACAGGCGTAGTGAATAAAGTTTACGCCGCGTTTATTGCCGAAGCCGGGATCAGCGAAACCAGCAAATCAGAAGCGGCGGATATTGCCGCGCGTAAACTGAATCCGTTCCAGCGTATCGCCCGTTTGCTCTCCAACATTTTCGTGCCGATTATTCCGGCGATCGTCGCCTCCGGTCTGCTGATGGGCCTGCTGGGGATGGTGAAAACCTACGGCTGGGTGAACGCCGACAACGCGCTCTATATCATGCTCGACATGTTCAGCTCGGCGGCGTTTATCATTCTGCCGATCCTGATTGGCTTTACCGCCGCGCGCGAATTTGGCGGTAACCCGTACCTTGGTGCAACGCTCGGCGGCATTCTGACCCACCCGGCGCTGACCAACGCCTGGGGCGTGGCGGCTGGCTTCCACACCATGAATTTCTTCGGCATTGAAGTGGCGATGATCGGCTACCAGGGGACAGTCTTCCCGGTGCTGCTGGCGGTGTGGTTTATGAGCCTGCTGGAAAAACAACTGCGCCGCGTGATCCCGGATGCGCTGGATCTGATCCTCACGCCGTTCCTGACAGTGATTATTTCCGGCTTTGTCGCGATGCTGATTATCGGCCCGGCGGGTCGCGCGCTCGGCGATGGCATCTCCTTTGTGCTCAGTACGCTTATCACCCATGCCGGATGGCTGGCCGGTTTGCTGTTCGGCGGCTTGTATTCGGTGATTGTCATTACCGGCGTACATCACAGCTTCCATGCCATTGAAGCCGGGCTGTTGGGTAACCCGTCGATTGGCGTTAACTTCCTGCTGCCGATTTGGGCGATGGCAAACGTCGCCCAGGGCGGCGCATGTCTGGCGGTATGGTTTAAAACCAAAGACGCGAAGATTAAAGCGATTACCCTGCCCTCGGCGTTCTCCGCCCTGCTCGGCATTACCGAGGCGGCAATTTTCGGTATCAACCTGCGCTTTGTAAAACCGTTTATCGCTGCGCTTATCGGCGGCGCGGTCGGCGGTGCGTGGGTGGTGTCGGTGCATGTTTATATGACGGCGGTTGGCCTGACCGGCCTACCAGGGATGGCGATTGTGCAGGCCAGCTCGCTGCTGAATTATATTATCGGCATGGCTATCGCCTTTAGCGTCGCCTTTGTTATCTCTTACCTGCTGAAATACAAAACGGACTCTGAATAATGGCTTCACAACCGCTGCTACCCGCCATTTTACAGGCGGTGATGAAAGGTCAACCGAAGGCGCTGAATGACAGCCGCTACCCTGGCTGGCACCTGGCACCGACTACCGGGCTGCTCAACGATCCGAATGGGTTTATCCACTTTGCCGGGCGCTACCACCTGTTCTACCAGTGGAATGCGCTGGGCTGCCAGCATTTACACAAATGCTGGGCGCACTGGAGTTCAGAGGACTTAGTGCACTGGCAGCATGAACCTATCGCATTGATGCCTGATGAAGAGTACGACCGCAGCGGTTGTTATTCCGGCAGCGCTGTTGATAACAATGGCGTCCTGACGCTTTGTTATACCGGCAATGTCAAATTTGACGATGGCACGCGCACCGCGTGGCAATGCCTGGCGGTGCAAAACAACGCAGGCGGCTTCGACAAGCTCGGCCCTGCGATCCCCCTGCCGCACGGCTACACCGGTCACGTTCGCGACCCGAAGGTGTGGCGCCACGGCGACTACTGGTACATGGTGCTGGGCGCGCAGGATCTGCAATTACAGGGCAAAGTTTTACTGCTGCGTTCCGAAAACTTGTGGAACTGGCAAAACCTTGGCGAAATCGCCGGTAGCGGGCTGGGCGGGCTGGGTGACGCGGGTTACATGTGGGAGTGCCCCGACATGTTCACGCTTAACGGCAGTACGTTTTTAGTCTGCTGCCCACAAGGCCTGGCGCGCGAAGAGAAGCGCTATCTGAACACTTACCCAAGCGCTTATTTAAGCGGTCAGCTCGACTACGCCACTGCAAGCTACCAGCACGGTGACTTTCACGAACTGGACGCCGGGTTTGAGTTTTATGCCCCGCAAACTACGCTCAGCGCCGACGGACGCCGCCTGCTGGTGGGCTGGATGGGCGTGCCGGACGGCGAAGAGATGCGCCAGCCGACCATTGCCAATGGTTGGCTCCACCAGATGACCTGCCTGCGCGAGCTGACCTCGCGCAATGGAAAACTCTACCAGCAACCCGTCAATGAGTTGCAGGCGCTGCGCGGTGAACAGCAACAGTATCGCGGCGTGGCGCACAAGATGCCCGCGCTGGATGCGCAACGTCTGGAACTGGTACTGGAAAGTACAGGTGGCGTAACGCTGAATTTCGCCGATACGCTGATCCTCGAATGGCATCACGATGAACTGCGACTTTCACGCCGCAGCCTGGAGAACGGCGCATGGCTGTACCGGTACTGGAACGGATGCGCGCATAAGTTGCAGATCCTTTGCGACCACTCAAGCATAGAGATCTTTATCAATGATGGCGAAGGGGTGATGAGCAGCCGCTACTTCCCGGTTCATCCGGCACAAATAACCCTGACGGGAGACGCAGAAGTGCAGGCCAGCTACTGGTCGTTACGTGCTTGCATGGTAGAATAAGTGCTTGTTTCCTTAACCGATGCACAACCGTGAGAAAAACAAAACGCGTTACCATCAGTGATATCGCCGCGCTGGCGGGTGTGTCGAAAGCCACCGCCAGCCTGGTGCTTAACGGCCGCGGTAAAGAGCTGCGCGTGGCGCAGGAGACGCGCGATCGCGTACAGGCCATCGCCCAGCAGCATCATTACCAGCCCAGCATTCACGCCCGCCTGCTGCGTGAAAACCGCAGCCATACGCTGGGGCTGGTGGTGCCGGAAATCACCAACTACGGTTTCGCTGTTTTTTCTCACGAGCTGGAAAATCTCTGCCGCGAAGCCGGTTTGCAACTGCTTATCTCCTGTACCGACGAAAACGCCAGCCAGGAAACGGTGGTGGTCAACAACCTGGTTGCGCGCCAGGTGGACGGGCTAATTGTCGCCTCCAGCATGCAAAACGACGCCGACTATGTGAAGCTCAGCGAGCAGTTGCCAGTGGTGCTGTTTGATCGCCATATCAATGACACGCTGTTGCCGTTAGTGATCACCGATTCGCTGACGCCGACCGCCGATCTGGTCGAACGGCTGGCGCGCGCCAACCCGGATGAAGTCTACTTTCTTGGCGGACAACCGCGCCTGTCGCCCACCAAAGACCGCCTTGCCGGGTTTATGCAAGGGCTGGAGCGCGCCGGCGTTACGCCGCGCCCGGAGTGGATTATTCACGGTAATTACCATCCGAGCAGCGGTTATGAGATGTTTGCCGCCTTGTGCGCAAAACTGGGCCGCCCGCCCAAAGCGCTGTTCACCGCCGCCTGCGGCCTGCTGGAAGGGGTTCTGCGTTATATGAGCCAGCACCATATGCTGGAGAGCGATATTCATATCGCCAGCTTCGACGATCACTATTTATACGATTCGCTGACGCTGCCGATTGATACGGTTGAGCAGAATGTCCCGCGCCTCGCGCAGGACTGCTTTGATATCATCACCCAGATGATAGAAGGCAATGAACCGGCTTCACCGCAGCGTGTGCTGCCCGCAACGCTGCGCTTTCGCCACCCGCTTCATAAGAATCATCCCTCTCCTGTTTGCTCTATTTTTAATCATGCAGCCTTACTGGCTGCATCACACAAACAGGAGAGAATAATGAGCACATCACTGTTCAGCAAAACCCCGTCGGTGTCGGTTATCGACAACCGTGGCCTGGCGGTGCGACATCGGCTGGCACCGACATCTCCCTTTTACCTGCTGCCTTTTTAGGCAGAGAGTGTACGGCTTGCCCGGTGTGTTATCGGTTAAACGGCACGCCCTCTAATGGCTGCTGCAATTTCCCCGGAGCCTGTAACGAACCACAACTGTTGGGCTGCGGGGCATTTTCCATCACGCCGCGCACAAATTTCAGCTCATCGTCGAAAGCAACGTTAACCACACCGTTATGCGTAATGCCGGGGTAGGTCTTCCACTCCACCGCATTGCCACCCGCGCAGAGCGCGGCGATGGCGGCGTACTGGTGATGTGGCGACAACGTGTGATCGGCAAGCCCGGTCGCGGTAAACAGCGGGGCGGGAAAAGTTTTCACCGGCATATCCGTTACCGCAAGCAATGCTGACTCCACCTGTTTCGTGCCGCCCACAAATACCGTGTCACCCGTGAGTTTTTCCCGCCGCTCGTAACGCCCCAGTTCCGGCATACAGGATGTTCTGGCGAGCGCCAGCATCTTTGTGCCTTTATCCGTCACCCATTTTTCAGCAGCCGGTGCGCCGTCCGGCAATGAACCGCCAATGATGCGCAGCAGCGTAAAGCGGGCGGGATCGCGCTGCCCTGGCCGCGCAGGCCCCGGTTTTATCGGACCGTCCGGAAAAGTGGCAACCACACCGGTGGCTATTGTCGCGCGCAGCTTGAGTTCCGGCGCGTAATCCGGCGCGAGCAGGCTGGCGCCAAGCGATGCGCCGGAGCCTTGCGACTGACCGCTGATCACCAGATTATTTGCCAGTTGCGACGTGCTCTTAAGCGCAGCGCGCACGCTGTCCAGCACCGAACGCCCTTCGGCTTCCCAGTTCATGTATGGGTGCGGGCCTGGCCCACCCAGCCCCTGGTAATCGGTGGCGACGACAGCAAAACCGTGCTTCAGCCACTGATTGATATAGTGCGCATCCCGCGGGGGCGGGTTAGTCCAGGAAGGCGCACAGCTATCGGCAACGCCCAGCGTGCCGTGCGCCCAGGCAACAAGCGGCCAGCCGCCTTTTGGCGCGCGCCCTTTCGGCAACCACAGCGTACCGCTGACCGGCACGATGCCAGCATTCCAGCGTTTATCCTGCGAGGTATAAAGAATGCGCGCGATCTGGCTGGCATCGGTAATGTCAGGCTGACCGGGAATCGGCTCTTCACGCAGCATCACGCCGGGTTTATCGGGTAACGCGCCATCCCAGATATAAAACGGCGAAAGTGTTTGATCACCTGCCGCAGGCCCAACCGGCAGCGCGTTGCTCCAGGCGTTCGCGCCGTTGACCCACATGGTAAGGGCGCAAATCGCACAGTTGAGATGGCGGCGAACTTTCACGTTTTTCTCCATAGATAGCGGGATGTTAGCCGTCAGTAAACGGAGTTGGCGGCAAGAATTCAAACCGAAAGTGTGAGTAATTTATTCATACAGGTTGCTTTCTCCACGCCAATTATTTTAGAGTTGCCTAAATTTAGAAAATACTAAAATACAATGACCAGTTCCGATATCACCTTACTGCAAGCGCAGGCCGAGAAAGCGTCTGCTCTACTGAAAGCGATGAGTAACCCGCATCGTTTACTGATCCTCTGCATGCTGTGCGACGCGCCCGGTACATCCGCCGGGGAGTTAAGCGCCGTAACAGGCCTTAGCCCTTCCGCCACGTCGCAGCATCTGGCACGGATGAAAGAGGAAGGGTTGATCGAAAGCCAGCGCCAGGCGCAGCGGGTGAACTACTTCATTAAAGCGCCTGCGATCCGAACGCTGGTTCATACGCTGAAAACCATTTATTGCCCGGAGATATAACCATGCAGTACACCCTCGTCAGCCCAAAAGAAGCCAGTGCGCAGCAGCAAAACGGCGCGCTGATTGTTGATATTCGCCAGGCGGATGAATTTCGTCGTGAACATTTACCCGACGCGGTTTCCCTGCCGCTGGACGACGTGCTTGCCGGGCAAACCGTTACGCAAATTTCGCCGGACCAAACGGTTATTTTCCATTGCCAGTCCGGCATGCGCACGCAACAAAACGCCGACGCATTAGTGCGCGCGGCTGCGCCCGCAAAAGTCATGATCCTCGACGGAGGACTTAATAACTGGAAACGCGAAAAGCTGCCGACGGTGCAGGATAAACGTCAGCCGCGCCCGCTGATGCAGCAGGTGCAGATTGTGGCAGGCAGCCTGATCCTGCTCGGTGTGGTGCTCGGTTTTGCACTTCACCCCAATTTCTTCCTGCTGTCGGGTTTTGTTGGCGCGGGTTTGCTGTTTGCGGGTCTGAGTGGCTGGTGCGGCATGGCGCTGCTGTTGGCGAAGATGCCGTGGAACCGCAGTTAGACAGGTTTGCGCCGCCAGAAGTGGGTAATTGCCCACACAGAAAAGTCGCCAGATAATGGCGCTTTCAAACGGAGAGTCATTGATGGACAAAAAACAGAGTGAGATGAGCAAGTTTTTAAGCTATGTCTTACGCCATGAACCCCAGGCAATTGGGTTGACGCTGGATGCGGAAGGCTGGGTGAATATCGACGCGCTGATCGCGGGTGCAGCATCACAAGGTTATACGTTTACCCACGAGCTGATCCGCCAGATTGTCGAGACCAGCGATAAAAAGCGCTTCACCTTATCTGCCGATGGTGCATCAATCCGCGCCGCGCAGGGGCATTCCACCGCGCAGGTTAATATTTCCTATCAACCGAAAGCGCCGCCAGAAACGCTTTATCACGGCACGGCAACCCGCTTCCTTGACGATATTCTGGCGCAGGGGCTCGAAGCAAAATCGCGCCAGTATGTGCATTTATCCGCCGATGAAGTCACAGCAACGACAGTTGGCCAGCGCCATGGGAAACCGGTGGTGCTGCGAGTTAACGCAGGCGAGATGCAGACGCAGGGCTTTGTTTTCTATCAAGCTGATAACGGCGTGTGGCTCACCGAATCAGTACCGCCTTCGTTTATTGCGCAGTAAAAATCCCCGCACCTGCCGATTATCCTCTGGGTCAAATGAGTGATATATTTCAGGGCCTAACCCCAAGGAGACGTCATGGCGGAATTTGATTCACTTGCGCAGGATCTGCTGGCGCAGGCAGATACTGACCAGCAGCGACAGCAGGAACGGGACCGGGTACTACTGGATCAGGTGCTGGAAATTTACGGCCAGAAATATGTGGCGGAGCAGTTAAAAAAAGCGGGTAAAGCCGAGTGGAGCCGCGAATCGCTCAACCGCTGGGTCAACGGTAAAGGCAATCCGAGAAGGTTCACCGCCGCCGAAGAGGCGCTGCTGCGCAGCTTGCTGCCCTCCCCGCCCGCTCATCATCCGAACTACCGTTTTCGCTTTATCGATCTCTTCGCCGGTATCGGCGGTATTCGCAGCGGGTTTGAAGCCATTGGCGGGCAATGCGTGTTCACCAGTGAATGGAATAAAAACGCGGTACGCACCTATAAAGCTAACTGGTATAACGATCACGCCACGCATACCTTCAATCAGGATATTCGCGAAGTGACGCTGAGCGGCAATCCGAACGTTTCCGAAGCCGATGCCTACGCGCATATCGCCGCAACGATCCCTGACCATGATGTTCTGCTCGCCGGTTTTCCCTGCCAGCCCTTTAGCCTTGCGGGTGTCAGTAAAAAGAACGCCATGGGCCGCGCGCACGGATTTGAGTGCGAAGCGCAGGGCACGCTGTTTTTCGATGTGGCGCGCATTATCAAAGCCCGCCGCCCGGCCATCTTCGTGCTGGAAAACGTTAAAAATTTAAAGAGCCACGACAAAGGCAAAACCTTCAGCGTGATTATGAATACGCTGGATGAACTGGGCTATGACGTGGCTGACGCCGCGCTAAACGGCAAAGACGATCCGAAAATTATCGATGGCAAACACTTTTTACCCCAGCACCGCGAGCGCATTGTGCTGGTGGGTTTTCGCCGCGATTTAGACCTCGCCGAGGGTTTTACCCTGCGCGATATCGACCGTTTTTATCCGACAAAACGGCCCGCATTCGGTGAGCTACTGGAGCCGACCGTCGACAGCAAATATGTGTTGTCGCATAAGCTGTGGGATTATCTCTATCGCTACGCGAAAAAGCACGCCGCGAAAGGCAATGGTTTTGGCTTCGGGCTGGTTGATCCAACCCGCGCTGATAGCGTCGCACGCACCCTTTCGGCGCGTTATCACAAAGATGGATCAGAAATTCTTATCGATCGCGGCTGGGATAAAGCGCTCGGTGAAACTGATTTTGCCAACGCGGAAAATCAGGCGCGTCGCCCACGACGGCTGACACCGCATGAATGTGCGCGTTTGATGGGGTTTGAAAAAGTGGGCGAAAAACCGTTTCGCATTCCGGTTTCCGATACGCAAGCCTATCGCCAGTTTGGTAACTCGGTTGTCGTTCCCGTCTTCGCCGCCGTGGCAAAACTGCTGGAACCCCGTATTGCTCTCGCCGTAAAACGCCGCAAAAAAATCTAAAACACTTTCCCGGCATGCAAGGCGCCGGTACTTATTTAAGTCTTATTTAAGTGTTTAAAAAGTGATCATAAAGTTAATGCTGGCCAGGTCGATATTAGTGGTGCAATCCCGACTCTTTCACGGACTATGGCCATGCTTAAAAATATACGGGTTATTACAGGCATCATTATTGCTCTTTCAGTATTTTGTCTTCTTCAACTGGTTACTGGGGGTCTTTTCTACTCGGCGGTCAATAACGACAGGGTCAACTTTCAGAACACTGGCGTGCTGAACGCACAGCAAGAAAATCTTGGCGACAGCGTGAACACGCTTATCAAAACACGCGTTACCGTTACCCGCGTGGCAATCCGCTTTTTGAAAAACCAGCGCGATCCGGCGTCGCTGGCCAGCATTGAAAAGCTGCTCACTACGGCGGCAGATTCGCTGGGTAAATCTGAAGGGTATTTCAACAACTACAAAAGCACGCCGCGCGTTGCCGGGCAGGACGCTGCATTAGCCGACGAAGTGGCGCAAAACATCACCAAAATGCACGATGTGTTGCAGCAGTCGATCGCTTTCCTGCGCGCCAATAACTACGAGGCTTATGGCAACCTCGACGCGCAGCAAGCGCAGGATGATATGGACGCCAGCTACGCCAAATGGCGGGCGGAAAATAACACCTTCCTGCAAGCCGCCGCACAGCAAAACCAGAGCAGTTTTACCAGCATGCAGTGGACGCTGGGCGTGATTTTGTTGGTGGTAATTGCGGTAATGACCGTTATCTGGCTGGGTCTCCAGCACTTGCTTCTGCGCCCGCTGCACAGCGTGATGGGGCATATTCGCGCTATCGCCGGGGGTGATTTGACGATGAGCATTTCGGCTGAAGGGCGTAACGAAATGAGCCAACTCGCCGCCGGTTTACATGAAATGCAAACATCGCTGGTGAAAACGGTCAGCGCGGTGCGCAACAGTTCCGATTCGATTTACACCGGCGCCAGCGAAATCTCCACTGGCAACAACGATCTCTCGTCGCGTACCGAGCAACAAGCCGCTTCGCTGGAAGAGACCGCCGCCAGCATGGAACAGTTAACGGCAACGGTGAAACAGAACACCGATAACGCTCGTCAGGCATCGCATCTGGCGAAAAACGCCTCCGATACCGCCGCACGCGGTGGCGAAGTGGTGAATAACGTGGTGCGCACGATGAGCGAAATTTCCGACAGTTCGCAGCAAATCGCCCATATCACCAGCGTGATCGACGGTATTGCCTTCCAGACTAATATTCTCGCGCTCAACGCGGCGGTCGAAGCGGCGCGTGCCGGTGAGCAGGGCCGGGGTTTTGCGGTGGTGGCAGGCGAAGTCCGTACGCTGGCAAGCCGCAGTGCGCAGGCGGCGAAAGAGATCAAAACCCTGATTGATAACTCTGTGAACCGGGTGAACTCGGGTACCACGCAGGTTGCGGAAGCGGGCGATACGATGAAAGAGATCGTCAATGCCGTTACACGCGTGACGGATATCATGGGCGAAATCGCCTCCGCCTCTGAAGAACAGAGCAAGGGAATTGAACAGGTGAGCCTTGCGGTATCGCAGATGGACAGCGTAACCCAGCAGAACGCCGCGCTGGTGCAGGAATCCGCCGCTGCTTCCGCTGCGCTTGAGCAGCAAGCCGAGCAGTTGCGCCAGGCAGTTGCCGTGTTCCGTGTTAACGGACACAACGCGCTACTGAATGCAAAACCGGGCAAACCGCAAGCTACGCCGTTGCGCCCGGTCGCTACCGCAGCGCCATCAAGTAGTGACAACAACTGGGAAACGTTCTAACCCCCGCAAAAAGCCAGCGCGATATGCTTGTCGCGCTGGCTTTTCTTCCTTTCACGATGCCGTTTACATCGCTGTCGCGGTTACTGATTGCCACGCTCTTGCGCTGCATCACTCTGTTTTGCCGTCTGCAAAAAGACCGCAAACTGCTGCCACTGCTGCTGTAGCGCGCTGATGTGGTTTTTCTCGATATCACGCATAAACGGCAGCGTTCCGCTATTGTCCACTGACTGATTAAACTGCGTGAACCAGCTATCGCTGTCAGTACCGCGGGCGGTGATACTCAGCATTTGATGGCGTACCGTCTGGGAGGCATGTGTACCCGCGCTCAGTTGATCAATCGCTTGCTGATGTTGCCTGGCTTGTGCCGTATTGCCCAGGCTTTGTGCGAGATTCGACGCCTGCGTCAGCACCGCGCGGTTCATCTGATCGGCCTGATCGGCTTTTTCGGCAATAAAACTGGCGACAAACGCGCTGGCCTGCTGCTGATAATCAGCAGAGATGTACTTTGACACCACGTCATTGAGCTTCGCCTGGGTCATCGACAGATCCATCGCGCTGGTCGTGTAATCACCGCTCGCTTGCGGTGAGACGAGCGCCTGATGTAACGCGGCGGCCATGTCATCAGGGTTAACGGTCGAGTGCTGGAAAAAATCGATAAACTTCACCGCGTCACCCGCGCTTTGCGGATCGGAATAGAACTCGCTGGCGAGACTTGGCCCACGCGCATAAGTGGCCATGTTGGCATTACGAACCACCGCCATTGCCTGCGCCCGCTTTTCCGCCTCTTCTTTGGTTGGCGCAGTGCGCCCTTCCATGCCCTTTGCCAGCGCTTCTGCTGAAATGTTGACGGAAATTGAGCTTTCCGTGACGATCTCTTTTCCAGCAAAAGTGATGGTTTTTGACTGACGTATTTCGGGTAACGTCTGCAACGCGGCAGACGAACCGACATCCTGAATGCTCATATCTTCTCCATAGAATTGACGTTCATCAGTCGGTTATCGTCGACGCCGCGGGTGTTCTTTACTGTTTTGCGCAAAATTCACGCAAAACCACTATAAATTGGGATGTCATCAGGTGAGTTTTAATAATGGGCGGAGACCCGCCCGACAGGAGTTAATTGCGGGTTTGCACCCAAAACGCGTGGATCAGGCCAGGGAAATAGCCCAGCAGTGTAAGCAGGATGTTAATGATAAATGCCCAACCAAAGCCTTTGCCAAGCAGCACGCCCAGCGGCGGCAGAATAATGGTAAATACAACTCGCCAAAAACCCATATAAACCTCCTGTGCAACGTCATTCCAGTTGATTGAAAAGAAAGACAATCCCTTAAAGATTAGCCACTTTGCCTGCAGCTGCCACTTTCACTGGCCGTGTTTACCCTCTTTTACGCTGTACCCTGGCGGACGTTCAGGCTATGTTTATCTTCACAAACTCATTACAAAAGGAGCAAAACATGTTTTCTGTCGGCGATATTGTGCAGCCACGCATTGGCGGGCCAAAACTGAAAGTACTGGAAGTCCATCAGGATCAGATTGTCGTGGTTCCGGCCCATGACGAGCAGGCAGCAAAAATCACGCTGAAAGCGGAAGATGTCTCTCTGTATAAAGAAGACGGTGATTTTGGCGTCTGCTAATCGGTGGCGGTGGGCGTTCTCCCACCGCTTAAAAATTCAGTTCTATTCAAAAAAACCGCATAAACAAGCAACCTCAATTTCAGCACTAAACACTACCATTCACGCTTAATTAGCATAAAAAATGCTGCCCACGGTTTTATTTCTCCCCCGGAAGCATAGCGCACTAAAACAGGGGCATGCGCTTACCTGTTAATGAGTGCGTCACATCACATATCAAAAATAACGCTTTGATATTTAATGAATTTAATGACCGTCCCAACAAAAATAATGAAATGCGTAAAATTCACGCAAATGCAGAGCACTTTATCCAACAAAGAAAAGAAAATAAAAATTTATCGCTAGTTGTGAGTTTCAATGCAGATAGATAATCTACACACATCAAGCCAGCCGTTGTAAAACGCTAACACGACCGTTCATTTGCCCGTTTATTGATTATCAAGGAGCACCACCATGTTCTCTTCGCAGTCTCGCCTGCGTCACGCCGCTGCGGACACCTTTGCTATGGTTGTCTACTGTTCGGTAGTGAACATGTTGATTGAAATATTTCTCTCCGGAATGAGCTTTGAACAGTCACTTTCATCGCGGCTGGTGGCTATCCCGGTGAACATTATTATCGCCTGGCCTTATGGTATGTACCGCGATGCGTTTATGCGTTACGCCCGCCGTATTAGCCCGTCTGGCTGGATGAAGAATCTCGCCGATGTGCTGGCCTACGTGACCTTTCAGTCACCGGTGTATGTCGCCATTTTGTGGGGAGTCGGTGCCGACTGGCACCAGATTGTCGCCGCGGTCAGCTCCAATATTGTGCTGTCGATGATGATGGGCGCAGTATACGGTTACTTCCTCGATTATTGCCGCCGCCTGTTCCGGGTGAGCAACTACCATCAGGCCAAGGCCTGATGGCGGGCGGCAGGCTTTGGTCTGCCGCCTTTTTAATGCGCTTCGCCAAATAATCCCGTAATAAATTTTTCCAGCGCCACGCGCGAGCTAAAGCCGTGCGGAATGCCGTAATGCTCCTGCGCATCGCCGCCGAAGTAGAGCGGGAAATTCTGGTAGTGATCGCACAGTTTGATGTCCGAGGCGGGTTCCGCGAGCGACGAACTGCGTTCTTTCAACGTGGGGTGAATCACCAGCGCCGTGCGTCCCATACGCGCTTCGCGGTTAACATACACATAATTTTCGCCACGGCGATAACCATAGGTTTTCGGCGTGGCCACATCCATGGTGAATCCCACTTTTTCCAGCACGCGCGCCACTTCATCGGGTCTTAAATACATAGATTTTCCTCGTCATCTTTCCAAAGCCTCGCCACCTTACATGACTGAGCATGGACCGTGACTCAGAAAATTCCACAAACGAACCTGAAAGGCGTGATTGCCGTCTGGCCTTAAAAATTATGGTCTAAACTAAAATTCACATCGAAAACGAGGGAGGATCCTATGTTTAACAGACCGAATCGCCGTGACGTAGATGAAGGTGTTGAGGATATTAACCACGATGTTAACCAGCTCGCTGATAGCCTCGAAGCCGTGCTGAAATCCTGGGGGAGCGACGCGAAAGACGAAGCGGAAAGCGCCCGCCGTAAAGCACAGGCCTTACTGAAAGAGACCCGCGCACGCATGCATGGTCGCAGCCGTGTGCAACAAGCGGCGAGAGATGCCGTGGGTTGTGCCGATACGTTTGTGAAAGACAAACCCTGGTGCAGCGTTGGCGCCGCCGCCGCGGTCGGTATTTTTCTTGGCGCGCTGCTGAGCTTGCGCCGCTAACGGATTTCCGCACGACTCAACCCCTGCCGGTTTCCCCCGCAGGGGTTTTTATTTGCCTGCATATCGTTTTTTTGTACGAAACGCGTACAAACCGCCCTTACCCATTGTTTCCATCCTTTGGGCAAAGCCTATGACAATTTCCTATATATTGTGTGGTTGCATCTTTAAATAACTACATCTAGTATTCAGATCGGTAACACACACACTAACTGACGCGAACCTTCGCGCCGCCACTCTATTTTAGACGGAAATACGAATTATGCGCATTACCATTTACACTCGAAATGATTGTGTTCAGTGCCACGCCACCAAACGCGCGATGGAAAGCCGTGGCCTGGCGTTCGAAATGGTGAACGTTGACCACGTGCCGCAAGCGGCCGATGAGCTGCGTGCGATGGGCTTTCGTCAGTTACCGGTGGTTGTCGCCGGGGAAACAACATGGTCTGGTTTCCGCCCGGATATGATTAACCGCTTACATGCCGCCCCGAGCGTCGCCAGCGCATGAGCACCCTCGTCTACTTCTCCAGCAGCTCGGAAAACACGCAGCGTTTTATCGCGCGTCTCGGGCTGCCGGCGGTGCGCATTCCGCTTAATGAGCGCGAACGCATCCAGGTAGGCGAACCCTATATCCTGGTGGTGCCCAGTTATGGCGGCGGCGGTACGGCAGGCGCGGTTCCCCGCCAGGTAATCCGTTTTTTAAACGATCCGCACAACCGCGCATTGATTCGCGGCGTGATCGCCTCCGGCAACCGTAATTTCGGTGAAGCCTTTGGCCGCGCAGGCGATGTGATATCGCAAAAATGCGCCGTGCCGTATCTGTATCGTTTTGAGTTGATGGGCACTCAACAGGACATCGACAACGTGCGTAAAGGAGTGAGCGAATTTTGGCTACGACAACCGCAGAGCGCGTGATGCAATCCGCGCCCGATTTTCACGCGCTGAATGCAATGCTGAATCTTTATGATAAAGATGGCCGCATTCAGTTTGATAAAGACCGCGAGGCGGTAGACGCCTTTATGGCAACCCATGTCCGCCCGAATACCGTGACGTTTAACAGCCAGGATGAACGTCTGAACTGGCTGGTTGCGGAAGGTTATTACGATGACAGCGTGTTATCCCGTTACGATCGCGCGTTCGTCGTCGATTTGATTGCCGATACGCACACCAGCGGTTTCCGCTTCCAGACCTTTCTCGGCGCATGGAAGTTTTATACCAGCTACACGCTAAAAACCTTCGATGGTAAACACTATCTTGAACACTTCGAAGATCGCGCCTGTATGGTGGCACTGACGCTGGCGCAGGGCGATAAAACGCTGGCGCGCCAGTTAACCCGCGAGATCCTCTCGGGTCGTTTCCAGCCCGCGACGCCAACGTTCCTCAACTGCGGCAAACAGCAGCGTGGCGAGCTGGTCTCCTGCTTCCTGTTACGCATTGAAGACAATATGGAGTCGATTGGTCGCGCGGTGAATTCCGCGTTGCAGCTTTCCAAACGCGGTGGTGGCGTGGCATTTCTGCTCTCCAACCTGCGTGAAGCCGGCGCACCGATCAAGCGCATTGAAAACCAGTCTTCCGGGGTGATCCCGGTGATGAAAATGCTGGAAGATGCCTTTTCCTATGCCAACCAACTTGGTGCACGCCAGGGTGCTGGCGCGGTCTATCTGCACGCGCATCACCCGGATATTCTGCGATTTCTCGACACCAAGCGTGAAAACGCCGACGAGAAAATCCGTATCAAAACCTTGTCGCTCGGCGTGGTGATCCCGGATATCACGTTCCGTCTGGCGAAAGAGAACGCGGAGATGGCGCTGTTCTCACCTTATGACGTTGAACGTCTGTATGGCAAACCGTTCGGCGATATCGCCATCAGCGAGATGTACGAGCAATTACTGGCCGACGATCGCGTGCGTAAAAGCTACATTAACGCCCGCGATTTCTTCCAGACGCTGGCG
Source organism: Kosakonia sacchari SP1 (assembly GCF_000300455.3). NCBI lineage: Bacteria > Pseudomonadati > Pseudomonadota > Gammaproteobacteria > Enterobacterales > Enterobacteriaceae > Kosakonia > Kosakonia sacchari. The sequence continues at coordinate 1,114,492 of NZ_CP007215.2, read as the reverse complement.
GAAATCCAGTTTGAATCCGGCTACCCGTACATCATGTTTGAAGATACGGTTAACCGTGCCAACCCGATTGCCGGGCGCATTAACATGAGCAATCTGTGCTCGGAAATTTTGCAGGTCAACAGCGCCTCGACCTTTGATGAGAACCTCGATTACGCCAACACCGGGCGCGATATCTCCTGTAACCTTGGCTCGCTGAACATTGCGCATACCATGGACTCACCGGACTTTGGTCGCACGGTGGAAACCGCCATTCGCGGGTTAACCGCCGTCTCGGACATGAGCCATATCCGCTCGGTGCCCTCGGTGGAAAACGGCAATGCCGCCTCGCACGCCATCGGGCTTGGGCAGATGAACCTGCACGGTTATCTGGCGCGCGAAGGCATCGCCTATGGCAGCGAAGAGGGACTGGATTTCACCAATTTCTACTTCTACACCATCACCTGGCATGCACTGCATACCTCCATGATGATCGCCCGCGAACGCGGTCAGCATTTTGCCGGTTTCCCGGCCTCGCGCTACGCCAGCGGCGAGTATTTCAACCAGTACCTTGAGGGCAACTGGCAACCGAAAACGGAAAAAGTGCGGGCGCTGTTTGAATGTGCTGGCATTACCATCCCAACCCGTGAGATGTGGCAACAACTGCGTGATGATGTGATGCGCTACGGGATCTACAACCAGAATCTTCAGGCCGTGCCGCCCACCGGGTCGATCTCGTATATCAACCATGCGACATCAAGCATTCATCCGATTGTGTCGAAAATTGAGATCCGCAAAGAGGGCAAAACCGGGCGCGTTTACTACCCGGCGCCGTTTATGACCAACGACAACCTGGCGCTGTATGAAGACGCCTACGACATCGGGCCGGAAAAGATCATTGATACCTATGCCGAAGCCACGCGCCATGTGGATCAGGGGTTATCGCTGACGCTGTTCTTTAAAGACACCGCCACCACCCGCGATATCAACAAAGCGCAGATTTACGCCTGGAAAAAAGGCATTAAGTCGCTGTATTACATTCGCCTGCGCCAGCTTGCGCTGGAAGGCACCGAAATCCAGGGCTGCGTGTCCTGCGCGTTGTAAGGAGAAAAGGATGAGCCAACTATCACGCGTCAGCGCGGTGAACTGGAACAAAATCCAGGATGATAAAGATCTGGAAGTGTGGAACCGCCTGACCAGCAACTTCTGGTTGCCGGAAAAAGTGCCGCTGTCGAACGATATTCCTGCCTGGCAGACGTTAAGCCCGGCAGAACAGCAGCTTACTATTCGCGTTTTTACCGGTCTGACATTACTCGACACCATTCAGAACACCGTCGGCGCACCGGCGTTGATGGCGGACGCGCTAACGCCGCACGAAGAGGCGGTGTTGTCGAATGTCAGCTTTATGGAGGCGGTGCACGCGCGCTCTTACAGCTCTATTTTCTCTACACTCTGCCAGACCAGAGATGTCGACGCCGCTTATAACTGGAGCGAAGAGAACGCCGCATTGCAGCGCAAAGCGCAACTGATTTTGCAGTATTACCGTGCCGATGAGCCGCTGAAGAAGAAAATCGCCAGCGTGTTTCTGGAATCTTTCCTCTTCTATTCCGGTTTCTGGTTACCGATGTACTGGTCGAGCCGCGGTAAGCTCACTAACACCGCCGATTTGATTCGCCTGATCATTCGCGATGAAGCGGTGCACGGCTACTACATTGGTTATAAGTACCAGAAAGGGCTGGAAAAAGTGAGTGCGGAAAAACGCGAAGAGCTGAAAAACTTCGCGCTCGATCTGCTGATGGATCTCTACGAGAACGAACTGCGTTACACCGACGATCTTTACGCCGGGAGTGGCTGGGACGAAGATGTGAAAGCGTTTCTCTGCTACAACGCCAACAAAGCCTTGATGAACCTTGGTTACGAGCCATTATTCCCGCCGGAAATGGCCGACGTGAACCCGGCAATTTTGTCCGCGCTCTCGCCAAATGCCGATGAAAACCACGACTTTTTCTCCGGCTCCGGTTCGTCCTATGTGATGGGTAAAGCCGTCGAAACCGAAGACGAAGACTGGAACTTCTGATTGCGTTTTCCTCTCCCCATCGGGAGAGGAATATTCTCGCTAATATTTAATTTAAAATAACCTGCCACGAAAAAGGGTATTACTATTTCATTCGCTCCCTGGTGTTTTCTCAGCACAATATCCTTTCAGCTTCTACACTGTAATTGTTTCGTCATTTTCATCTGAATCAGCACTATTCAGATGCGATTTCCCGATGAATTTCAAAAAAAATCTCATCCGCCGCCAGCCCTTATTTCATGGGAAATGGCGGCAATTATCGCTTAAGCAAATTCTTAAAGACGGGAAATTCAGGGTTGTCTCAGATTCTGAGTATGCTAGGGTATATCCAGTCAATTATTCTCACCAGGTACGATATCGACACAATAAATAACAGGAACTCTATTATTGCATGGCAATTAAATTAGAAGTTAAAAACCTTTATAAGATATTTGGCGAGCATCCGCAGCGGGCTTTCAAATATATTGAAAAAGGACTTTCGAAAGAGAAAATTCTGGAAAAAACGGGTCTGTCGCTTGGCGTGAAAGACGCCAGTCTGGCCATTGAAGAAGGCGAGATATTTGTCATCATGGGGTTATCCGGATCGGGTAAATCCACTATGGTACGCCTTCTCAATCGCCTGATTGAACCCACCCGCGGACAGGTGCTGATTGACGGCGTGGATATCGCCAAAATATCAGACGCCGAATTACGCGAGGTGCGCAGGAAAAAGATTGCGATGGTCTTCCAGTCATTTGCGCTAATGCCCCATATGACGGTGCTGGATAATGCCGCCTTTGGCATGGAGTTAGCCGGTATTGCGGCGCAAGAACGCCAGGAAAAAGCGCTGGACGCGCTGCGCCAGGTTGGGCTGGAGAATTATGCGCACAGTTATCCGGATGAACTCTCTGGCGGTATGCGCCAGCGTGTTGGTCTGGCGCGCGCATTAGCCATCAACCCCGATATCTTATTAATGGATGAAGCCTTCTCCGCACTCGATCCATTAATTCGCACCGAAATGCAGGATGAACTGGTAAAGCTTCAGGCCAAACACCAGCGCACAATTGTATTTATTTCCCACGATCTCGATGAAGCCATGCGTATTGGCGACAGAATTGCCATTATGCAAAACGGTGAAGTTGTGCAGGTCGGCACGCCGGATGAAATATTGAATAATCCGGCCAATGATTATGTGCGCACCTTCTTCCGTGGCGTCGATATTAGTCAGGTATTTAGCGCCAAAGATATTGCGCGTCGAACGCCTGTCGGGCTAATTCGCAAAACGCCCGGCTTCGGCCCGCGTTCGGCGCTGAAAGTATTGCAGGATGAAGACCGTGAATTCGGTTATGTGATTGAACGCGGCAATAAATTTGTCGGCGTTGTCTCCATCGACTCCCTGAAAGAGGCGCTCGGTCAAAGCCAGGGTATCGAGGCGGCGTTAATCGACTCCCCGCTTGCGGTGGATGCCGAAACGCCGCTCAGCGAGTTGCTCTCCCACGTTGGACAAGCGCCCTGCGCCGTACCGGTGGTAGGTGAAGAGCAACAGTATGTGGGCATCATCTCCAAACGGATGCTGCTGCAAGCTTTAGATCGCGAGGGGGCAAACAATGGCTGATCAAAACAACCCGTGGGATAGCGCACCGGCAACCGACAACGCCGCGCAGTCTGCGGATGCCTGGGGCAACGGCAGTAGCGCACCAGCCGATGGCGGCAGCGCTGACTGGCTGCACAGCGCGCCGACACCCGCGCCGGAACACTTCAATATTATGGACCCGTTCCATAAAACGCTGATCCCGCTTGATAGCTGGGTAACACAGGCGATCGACTGGGTGGTGATGCACTTCCGCCCGCTGTTTCAGGGTATTCGCGTGCCGGTGGATTACATCCTCAGCGCGTTCCAGCAAATGCTGCTGGGCATGCCCGCACCGGTGGCGATTATTCTTTTCTCGCTGATCGCCTGGCAGATGAGCAGCGCCGGAATGGGCATCGCCACGCTGGTATCACTGATTGCTATTGGCGCCATCGGTGCCTGGTCGCAGGCGATGGTGACATTAGCGCTGGTGCTGACCGCCCTGCTGTTTTGCGTGGTGATCGGCTTGCCAATGGGGATTTGGCTGGCACGCAGCCAGCGCGCGGCGAAAATCGTTCGCCCGCTGTTGGATGCAATGCAGACCACCCCCGCGTTTGTCTACCTGGTGCCAATTGTGATGCTGTTTGGTATCGGCAATGTACCGGGCGTGGTGGTGACCATTATCTTCGCCCTGCCGCCGGTGGTGCGTCTGACCATTCTCGGTATCAACCAGGTGCCGGCCGATTTGATTGAAGCCTCGCGCTCATTTGGCGCAAGCCCGCGCCAGATGTTGTTTAAAGTACAGTTACCGCTGGCCATGCCCACCATTATGGCGGGAATTAACCAGACGTTGATGCTTGCCCTCTCCATGGTAGTGATCGCCTCAATGATCGCCGTTGGCGGGCTTGGCCAGATGGTACTGCGCGGTATTGGCCGCCTTGATATGGGGCTTGCCACCGTTGGCGGCGTAGGGATTGTTATCCTCGCCATCATTCTCGACCGCCTGACGCAGGCTGTCGGTCGCGATTCCCGCAGCCGCGGTAATCGTCGCTGGTATCAAACCGGCCCGCTGGGTCTGCTGACCCGCCCTTTCGCTAAATAATCTGTCGCCCGGCAACTCGCCGGGCAGCAGTATCCCACCTGAACAATAAGGAACAACGATGCGACATAGCGTACTTTTTGCCACAGCGTTTGCCACCCTTGTCTCGACCAGTGCATTTGCTGCGGACGCAGAACTGCCAGGCAAAGGCATCACCGTGAAGCCTTTTCAAAGCACTATCGCCGAAGAGAGCTTCCAGACATTACTGGTAAGCCGCGCTCTGGAAAAACTCGGTTACACCGTGAATACCCCGGACGAAGTGGATTACAACGTCGGTTACACCTCAATGGCGGCGGGCGATGTGACTTTTACCACCGTCAACTGGCAACCGCTGCATGACGACATGTATGCCGCCGCCGGGGGCGACAAAAAATTCTACCGCGAAGGCACTTATGTCACCGGTGCGGCGCAGGGATATTTGATCGATAAGAAGACCGCCGAGAAATATCACATCACCAACATTGAGCAGCTAAAAGATCCGAAAATTGCCAAACTGTTTGACGGTAACGGCGACGGCAAAGCCGATATGATGGGTTGCTCACCGGGCTGGGGCTGCGAAGCGGTGATTAACCACCAGCATCAGGCATATGGTCTGGAAAACACCGTCACCGTCAGCCACGGAAATTATTCGGCGATGATGGCCGATACCATCACCCGCTTCAAAGAAGGCAAACCGGTGCTCTATTACACCTGGACGCCATACTGGGTAAGCGATGTGCTGAAACCGGGTAAAGATGTGGTCTGGCTGCAGGTCCCGTTCTCTTCCCTGCCGGGTGAACAGAAAGATATCGACACCAAACTGCCAAACGGCATGAACTACGGGTTCCCGGTGAACACCATGCATATTGTTGCCAACAAAGCCTGGGCCGAGAAAAACCCGGCGGCGGCGAAATTGTTCGCAGTGATGAAACTGCCGCTGGCCGATATCAATGCCGAAAACGCCATGATGCATGCGGGCAAATCGTCTGAAGCAGATATTCAGGGTCACGTTGATGGCTGGATCAAAGCGCACCAGCAGCAGTTCGACGGCTGGATCAAAGAGGCACTTGCTGCGCAGAAATAACCTGTCGCAGTAACCTTTTAAAAAGCGCCATCGGTTTCGTACCGGATGGCGCTTTTGCTTATTCAGGCTCTGCCCGCCTGTTCGCCTGTTCGCCTGTTCGCCTGTTCGCCTGTTCGCCTGTTCGCCTGTTCGCCTGTTCGCCTGTTCGCCTGTTCGCCTGTTCGCCTGTTCGCCTGTTCGCCTATTCGCCTGTTCGCCTGTTCGCCTGTTCGCCTGGCAGGGTACGTCACCGCACGTTCCGACACGCGATCTTCCTCACACATTTCAATCCATTGGCTATCATGAGTGTCTGGAAAAAACATACCTGACTTACAACACCAATGACTACACCGAACCAGGGCCTTAGCCCGGCGCTGATTGCGCTGATGTCCGTTGCCACCGGCCTCGCCGTTGCCAGCAACTACTATGCGCAACCGCTCCTAGATACCATCGCCCACGCCTTTTCACTCACGCCCAACCAGGCTGGATTTATCGTCACCGCCGCCCAGCTTGGCTACGCCGCCGGGCTGTTATTTCTCGTGCCGCTTGGCGATATGTTCGAACGACGTGCGCTGATTGTGCTGATGACGCTGCTGTCGGCAGGCGGCATGTTGATCACTGCCAGTAGTTCATCGCTCGGGCTGATGATCCTCGGCACGGCGCTGACCGGGCTGTTTTCCGTGGTGGCGCAAATTCTCGTCCCGCTGGCCGCCACGCTGGCAACCCCGGACAAACGCGGCAAAGTGGTGGGGACGATTATGAGTGGTCTGCTGCTCGGCATTTTGCTGGCGCGCACCGTTGCCGGATTGCTGGCAAGCCTTGGCGGCTGGCGCACGGTTTACTGGGTCGCCAGTGTGTTAATGGTGCTGATGGCGCTGGCGCTGTGGCGCGGGCTGCCGAAAATCAAGCAAGAGAATCATCTTAATTACCCGCAACTGCTTGGCTCGGTATTTGGCCTGTTTGCTGGCGACAAACTGTTACGTACCCGGGCAATGCTTGGCTGCCTGAGCTTTGCGAACTTCAGCATCTTATGGACGTCAATGGCGTTTTTGCTGGCCTCACCGCCGTTTCAGTTCTCCGAGGCGACGATCGGCCTGTTCGGCCTGGTGGGCGCAGCAGGCGCACTCGGTGCACGCCAGGCTGGTGGGCTGGCGGATCGGGGTCATTCCCATCTCACCACCACCGGCGGCCTGATTCTGTTACTGCTCTCCTGGGTGGCTATCTGGCTTGGACACAGCTCGGTTATCGCATTGATTATTGGCATTATCGTGCTGGATCTCACCGTGCAGGGGGTGCATATCACCAACCAGACGGTTATCTATCGCGTGAAACCGGACGCGCGAAACCGCCTGACCGCAGGCTATATGACCAGCTATTTTATTGGCGGCGCGGCAGGCTCGCTGATCTCCGCTTCCGCCTGGCAACACGCAGGCTGGACAGGGGTTTGCCTGGCGGGTAGCGTGCTGGCGCTGCTGAATCTGCTGGTTTGGTGGCGAGGATTTCACCGCCAGGAGGCGGCAATGTAAACAACCACCCACGTTTGCACGTTTCGGAGGAACACCGGGGTGTTAACGAGTCCCTCAGTCTGTTAAGGTTATGGGACTTGTTTATCCCGGTTATATTAACGTGGGTGATATATAACAAACATTATGGATATGGATAGTTCTGCAACCGCAACACAGAGTACGTCTGACCAGAGCGCGACATTTCTGGAAGGTATCAAAGACAGCCTTCCCATCGTTTTGAGCTACGTCCCCGTCGCGTTTGCCTTTGGCATGAATGCCACCAAACTCGGTTTTACCCCACTCGAAAGCGTTTTCTTCTCCTGCATTATTTATGCGGGTGCCAGCCAGTTCGTTATCACCACCATGCTTGCCGCGGGTAGCGCTTTATGGGTTGCCGCGCTGACCGTAATGGCCATGGATGTTCGCCACGTGCTTTATGGCCCGTCTCTGCGTAGCCGCATTCTGCAACCGCTCAAAAACCGCAAAACGGCCGTCTGGGCTTTTGGCCTGACGGATGAGGTATTTGCCGCCGCCACCGCGAAGCTGGTGCGTGATAACCGCCGCTGGAGCGAAAACTGGATGATCGGTATCGCCTTATTTTCCTGGCTTTCCTGGGTGGCGGGCACGGTGCTGGGCGCGTTTTCCGGCGACGGACTGCTGGAAGGTTACCCGGCGGTGGAATCGGCGTTAGGGTTTATGTTGCCCGCGCTGTTTATGAGTTTCCTGCTCGCCTCGTTCCAGCGTCGCCAGATTAGCGCTGTCACGGCGGCGCTGCTCGGCGCACTGGTGGGCGTCACGCTGTTTTCTATTCCTGCCGCGATTCTGGCCGGGATTTTCGCCGGCTGCCTGGCCGCGCTGGTACAGGCGTTTTATCAAGGAGCACCGGATGCGCAATGAGGTGCTGCTGCTCGGCCTGCTGGTGGGCTGCGTCAATTTTCTTTTCCGTTATCTGCCGTTGCGTATCCGCCCCGGACAGTCACGCCCGGCGAAACGCGGCGTGAGCGGTGTATTTTTGGACACCATTGGCATCGCGTCTATCTGCGCGCTGCTGGTGGTCTCCTGCGTGCCGGAAATCGCCGCCGACAGCCGCCGTCTGCTGCCAACACTTGCCGGTTTCGCGGTGCTCGGTGTCAGCTTCTGGAAAACACGCAGCATTATTCTCCCCACGCTACTGAGCGCTTTCGCGTACGGAATCGTCTGGAAACTCCTGACAGAAGCATAGATAAGGCAAATTTATTACTACAAATAATACATTTACTTTATTTGTCACTGTCGTTACTATATCGACTGCAATTAATGAGGTTATACCCAAATGGATAGTTCGTTTACGCCCATTGAACAAATGCTTAAGTTTCGCGCCAGCCGCTATGAAGATTTCCCGTTCCAGGAAATTCTGTTAACCCGCCTGTGTATGCATATGCAAGGTAAGCTGCTGGAAAACCGCAATAAGATGCTGAAAGCGCAGGGCATTAACGAGACGTTGTTTATGGCGCTGATCACTCTGGAATCCCAGGAAAATCACAGTATTCAGCCTTCTGAGCTGAGTAGCGCGCTGGGATCATCCCGTACCAATGCGACACGCATTGCCGATGAGCTGGAAAAGCGCGGCTGGATTGAGCGTCGCGAAAGCGATAACGATCGCCGCTGTCTGCACCTGCAGTTGACCGATAAAGGTCATGAGTTCCTGCGCCAGGTTCTGCCCCCGCAGCATAACTGCCTGCATCAACTCTGGTCTTCGCTAAGCGTTAGCGAAAAAGATCAGCTTGAGCATATCACCCGAAAACTCCTGACGCGTCTCGACCAGATGGAAGAGGACGATGTCATTCTCGAGGCGTTGCGCTAACGCGATAAGACGCTCGAATATCCAGGATATAAAAATACTGAAGAGCCAGTATCTACTGGCTTTTTTGGCAAAAACAGGCCGGCGTTTGCCGGGATGAAAATAAGAAGATCGTGGAGAAAAGCATGAGCGCAAATGCGGAGAGTCAAACCCCGCAGCAACCGGTCAAAAAGAAAGGCAAACGTAAAAGTACCCTTCTTCTGCTGACCTTGCTCTTTATTGTTATTGCCGTGGCATACGGGATTTATTGGTTTTTGGTACTGCGTCACTTCGAGGAAACCGATGACGCGTACGTGGCAGGGAACCAGGTGCAAATCATGGCGCAGGTGTCCGGCAGCGTGACGAAAGTCTGGGCCGATAACACCGATTTCGTTAAACAGGGCGATGTACTGGTGACGCTGGACGCGACAGATGCGCAACAGGCGTTTGAAAAAGCACAAACCGCGCTGGCAAGCAGCGTGCGCCAGACCCGCCAGTCAATCATCAACAGCAAACAGTTGCAGGCGAGCATTGAGCTGAAAAAAACCGCCCTCGCCCAGGCACAGAGCGATTTTAACCGCCGCGTGCCGCTCGGCAGTGCCAACCTGATTGGCCGCGAAGAGCTGCAACACGCCCGTGACGCCGTGGCCAGCGCACAAGCAGAGCTGGATGTCGCCATTCAGCAATACAACGCTAACCAGGCCATCGTGCTGGATACGCCGCTGGAAGATCAACCGGCGGTCAAACAGGCGGCAACGGAAGTCCGCAATAGCTGGCTGGCGCTGCAACGTACAAAAATTGTTAGCCCGATTACCGGCTACGTTTCCCGCCGTGCTGTACAGCCTGGCGCGCAGATCACCACGTCCACCGCGCTGATGGCTGTCGTTCCGGCCAGTAACCTGTGGGTGGATGCGAACTTTAAAGAGACGCAGCTTGCGCATATGCGCATTGGCCAGAGTGCCACCATCATCAGCGACATTTACGGCGATGAAGTGAAGTACACCGGTAAAGTGGTCGGCCTGGATATGGGCACCGGCAGTGCTTTCTCACTGCTGCCTGCGCAAAACGCCACCGGTAACTGGATCAAAGTGGTTCAGCGTCTGCCGGTACGTATTGAACTGGATGCAAAACAGCTCGCCGATCATCCGCTGCGTATTGGCCTGTCCACGCTGGTGAAAGTGGATACCGCCAATCGCGAAGGTCAGGTGCTGGCAAGCCAGGTGCGCACCAGCCCGGCCTATGAAAGCAACGCCCGGGAAATCAGCCTTGAGCCGGTCAACACGTTGATCGAAAACATCGTGAAAGCCAACGCCGGTTAATCTGAGGTGAGTGCAATGCAACAGAAACCGCTGGAAGGCGCGCAGTTGGTCATCATGACCATTGCGTTGTCGCTTGCGACCTTCATGCAGGTGCTGGACTCGACCATCGCTAACGTTGCTATTCCGACTATTGCCGGTAACCTTGGCTCCTCGCTGAGCCAGGGTACCTGGGTGATCACCTCGTTCGGGGTGGCGAACGCCATCTCGATTCCGATCACTGGCTGGCTGGCGAAACGCGTTGGGGAAGTGAAGCTGTTTCTCTGGTCTACCGTCGCCTTCGCTATCGCCTCCTGGGCATGCGGCGTCTCCAACAGCCTGGGGATGCTTATTTTCTTTCGTGTGATCCAGGGGATTGTCGCCGGGCCGCTGATCCCGCTGTCACAGAGTTTGTTGCTTAGCAACTATCCGCCCGCCAAGCGCTCTATCGCGCTGGCGCTGTGGTCAATGACGGTGATCGTCGCGCCGATTTGTGGGCCGATCCTCGGCGGCTATATCAGCGATAACTACCACTGGGGTTGGATCTTCTTTATCAACGTGCCAATTGGTGCGCTGGTGGTGTTGCTCACATTGCAAAGCCTGCGTGGGCGCGAAACGCGTACCGAGCAGCGGCGCATTGACGGTGTTGGGCTGGCGTTGCTGATCGTCGGTATCGGTAGCCTGCAAGTGATGCTCGACCAGGGTAAAGAGCTCGACTGGTTTAACTCGACGGAGATCGTCGTGCTGACGATTGTCGCCGTGGTATCGATAAGTTTCCTGGTGGTGTGGGAGTTGACCGACGATAACCCGATAGTCGATCTGTCGCTGTTTAAGTCGCGCAACTTTACCATCGGCTGTTTGTGTATCAGCCTTGCCTATATGCTCTACTTCGGCGCGATTGTCTTGTTACCGCAGCTGTTGCAGGAAGTGTATGGCTATACCGCGACCTGGGCGGGGCTGGCTTCCGCGCCAGTTGGCGTGATACCGGTGCTGCTGTCGCCAATTATTGGCCGCTTCGCGCATAAGCTGGATATGCGCCGTCTGGTGACGTTCAGCTTTATCATGTACGCGGTGTGCTTCTACTGGCGCGCGTATACCTTCGAGCCGGGCATGGATTTCGGCGCTTCGGCGTGGCCGCAGTTCATTCAGGGTTTCGCGGTGGCGTGCTTCTTTATGCCGCTGACGACTATCACCCTTTCAGGTTTACCACCGGAACGGCTGGCGGCGGCGTCGAGCCTGTCTAACTTCGCGCGTACGCTGGCGGGCTCCATCGGTACCTCGATCACCACGACGCTGTGGACTAACCGGGAATCGATGCACCATGCGCAGCTTACGGAATCGGTTAACCCGTACAATCCGAACTCGCAGGAAATCTATAACCAGCTGCAGGGGATGGGCATGTCGCAGCAACAGGCTTCCGGCTGGATAGCGCAGCAGATAACCAATCAGGGGCTGATTATCTCGGCCAATGAGATTTTCTGGTTCTCTGCGGGGGTATTCTTGATCTTGCTGGGGCTGGTGTGGTTTGCCAAACCGCCATTTGGTGCGGGCGGCGGCGGCGGCGGTGCGCATTAACCTGAGAAGCAAATCGCCTCCTTAATGGAGGCGATTTTTTGACTGCTTGTTTTATTTCTCGATGCCGAGGACTTCCAGCGTCATGACGGACGTCACACCGGGCGGCACCGCGCCAGGTATACCTTCCTCGCCGTAAGCCAGCTCGGTGGGAACATAAATCTTCACTCTGCCACCCACGACCAGTTTTTTTACCCCAGCACGCATCACCATCGGCAGTTCGCTCACCCGCGCCGTATTAACTTCGTTCTGTGCGAGAACCTGCCCGGAGCTGACCTTTTCATCCACTTTGAAACGGATGACATCGGTATCGCCAATAGCGGTACCCGGCCCACGTTTTTCAACCAAATAGACCACGCCGTTATCCGCCCGCACCGCGCCCTTTAGCTTCGCCGCATCGGCCAGCAACTGCTGCCCTTGCTTCTTGTTGCGGGTTATTTCGCGTTGCCTCGCATCGTCTACCTGCTTGTTGAGCGTAGTGAGGACCTTTTCAAGATCGGCATTCGGCATTTGCAGACTGCCCGCAAATTTATCCTGCAAGCCTTGCAGAAAAGCCTGCGGCATAAATTGTTGCCCAATATCTTTCAGCGTTTCGCTTTCAAGCTGAACTTTTGCCGCAAACCAGACGCCCCAGGCGTAGTTGACGCGCGCAAGTTCAGACTTATCCGCCGCCAGCGAGAATACCGGTGAATTCGCTTTACTAGCCCCCTTTTCCACCGCAGTTGGCTCACGCTTCACAGCAGCGAGTTGCTGTTCCATTTGCGCCTTCTCTTCGCCGCTCTGCTTTAATTTCGCTTCCAGCGCGGCGATGTGCGATGCCTGATCTGCCGTTTGTTTGGTGGCAGCAGCCAACTGGTCGGTTATCTCATCGCGTTTTTTATTCGCCCCGGCAAGCTGGCTTTGTTGATCTATGGCTTGTTTGGTGGCGGCAGCGAGCTGGCTGGTTATCTCATCGCGCTTCTTATTCGCCTCGGCAAGCTGCTTTTCCTGTTCTGCGGTTTTTGTGGCCGCCTGTTGCAGCTTCGCGCTGAGCTCTGCGCCTTGCTTTTTCGCTTCAGCCAGTTGCTGTTCCGCCTGCGATTTTTCTTCGCTGCGCTGCTGCAACTCATCTTTCAACGTCGTAATACTTAGCGCCTGCTCACTCATCTTTTTCGCGGCGGCATCAAGGTTACTATTTGCCTCTTCACGTTTATTATTCGCTGCGGCAAGTTGCTTCTCGCTGGCCTGCAACTGTTGTTGTAGCTGCTTGTTTTCACTACTAATGATCGGCGGCGGCTGTTTGTTATCGCCGCCTGCGTTATTTTTTGGCTGTATGGGCGTTGCTGAGGTCTGTTTTTTGCGCAGCGTTTCTGCTTCACGTCGCAGCTCCGCGATTTTGCGTTTCAGTAACCTGATTTCTGGCTCACTCGATGCTTTTTTTGGCGCGGTCTGCTGTTTAACAGCAGCCTGTGACGAAGACGTAGCAACTGAACCTGCACTGCCTTGGTCAGCCGTAAACGGAGACTGCGGCTCGGCTGATATTATGTGCTCATCGTTTAGTCGGTCGAGTAATGAGGCAGGCTCAGCGCTGGTGGCTGCTGATGATATAGCCGATAACAGCACAGCAGATGAATAAAGTAGTTTTCTCATAACTGTTTCAGGGCATTTGCGCGACTGGACATATTAGTGAATACCGCGCTGCGCACGCGCGAGCAAACCACTTCAATCTTACTATCAATTTCGGTTTTCATTATTTCCGCAGAATTCTTATCAATTATTGGTCGATTTCTCTTGTAGACTTCATAGCTTTTATTAATCGTATTAAATTGCTGTTTGTAAGTTTCAAATGCGGAATTATCCAGACCTTTTAAGGCAGTCAGAAGCTCGTAACATTGCTGTGTCTGCTGTTTCTGCGGCGCATCTTTCACCACGGAGGGCACCGTTTTTTTAACACAACCCGCTAATGTAAAGGGTAAAACGAAGGAGAGACATAAAAGATAAGAGTGTGAACGCCGCATAATATCCTCATTATTCAGGTATATCATTTCACTGAATTACATTCAGTTAATAAATAAATTAAACGTGAAATATCCGTCAAATAACAACAGGGGTGAAAACTATCACGCCGTAATTTAAATAACAACAAGAAGCAACATAGCCGGAATGGATATTATTGACACATCATAATTCCATTATAAATAACGGAATATAATGTTTTCACTGAATGAAATAGAATACGAAAGGGTGCGGATAAAATAATAATGCCGCCTTCCAGGCAGAAAGGCGGCATGGGAAAACTAGATATGCAGTTCCTGCAATTTCTCTTTCGGCAGGGCGAGTTCTTCGTTGCTGTTAACGCGAACATCGCGATCGAGGATGTGACGCGCGATTTCTTGCGCTTCTTCCAGAGAGTGCATTTGGTATGTCCCGCACTGATAGATGTTCAGTTCCGGGATCTGATTCTGCTGTTTTACTTTCAGGACATCTGCCATCGCCGCTTTCCAGGCATCAGCGACACGCTGCTCGTCCGGCGTACCGATCAGGCTCATGTAGAAACCGGTGCGGCAACCCATCGGAGAGATGTCGATGATCTCAACGCCGTTGCCGTTGAGGTGGTTACGCATAAAACCGGCGAACAGATGTTCCAGCGTATGGATACCTTTTTCCGGCATCACTTCTTTGTTCGGTACGCAGAAACGCAGGTCGAATACGGTAATGGTGTCGCCGTGCGGCGTGTCCATAGTCTTGGCGACACGGACTGCTGGCGCTTCCATACGGGTATGATCGACAGTGAAGCTATCCAATAATGGCATTTAGTCACCTCCGACAGTGATTTTTTAAAAATAAAATGAACTCTTTTTTCCCGTGCGAGTCTGAATATATGAAAGACGCGCATTTGTTATCATCATCCCTGATCTTCAGAGATGAAATTTTGGCCACAGAGATGTGGCCTTTTTCTTTTGTATCAGGCGTGGCGCGCGAGTAACGCCTCGAACGACTCCGAATCTCCGGCTTCAACCTCCGCCTGACGCGCCAGCGACGCTTTGCACTCGGCGATAAAATCTTCCTCAAGCAAAATTTCCAGTGGCTCTTCACGCAACTGCGACCGGTACTGATCGCCCAGGGCTTTCCCCGTGCCGCCAATACCATTATCAATCATTGAGCGCAGAATGCGCGCAGAGAATGTCAATTCCGGATCGTCGAAGCTGGCAACCAACTGGTCGCACACTTTTTCGTACTCTTTGCCACCGTACACGCCATCCAGCGTCTGCGCTACACGTTTCAGATCGCTAAACAGATCCTTACCGACCTGAGCGAGCGGGAACTGTGC
Organism: Kosakonia sacchari SP1; assembly: GCF_000300455.3. Classification (NCBI taxonomy): domain Bacteria; kingdom Pseudomonadati; phylum Pseudomonadota; class Gammaproteobacteria; order Enterobacterales; family Enterobacteriaceae; genus Kosakonia; species Kosakonia sacchari. The sequence continues at coordinate 1,099,251 of NZ_CP007215.2, read as the reverse complement.
GGTTTCACAGCCCATTCCGAGCGTCAAACCAGGTTTACGCCCTTCCAGAATCACGCGATTCCAGTTAGCACGGGTGCACAGCAATTCGTCGCTGCTCATTTCTGGCGCATCAGCCAGCACGCACCAGACCATAAAGAGATCGAGGAAACGCACCTGCTGCTCGTCTACGCCAATGGCGGTGAAGGGGTTGATATCCAGAGAACGTACTTCGATGTATTCAATGCCGCCACGTAGCAACGCATCCGATGGTGTTTCGCCGCTACGGGTCACACGTTTCGGGCGAATGGGCGCATACAGCTCGTTTTCAATCTGCAGAATATTGGTGTTGATCTGTAAGTATTTACCCTCTTTTTTCAGACCAATTTTGGCGTATTCCTCAGAAGGCGTTTTGATTGCGCGCTTCAACGCCACCACATAGTCGTGCAGGTTATTGAAGGTAATACCGAGATTGCTTTGCGATTTATTGGTGTACCCAAGATCGCTCAGGCGTAATGAGGTCGCATACGGCAAGTAGTACATACCGTTCGACGTTTTCTCAAACGGCAGCGTTGTCGGTTTCCCTTGCAGGAACGACGAGCAAATTGCTGGCGAAGCGCCAAACAAATACGGAATCACCCAGCCAAACCGGTAGTAATTGCGGATGAGGCGGAAATACCCTTCCGATACCGATTCTTTATCTGTACTGCCGCTTTTCGCTTCCCAGAAAGCCATCGGCAGCGAGAAATTGTAATGCACGCCGGAAATGGTTTGCATCAGCGCGCCATAGCGATTTTTAAGCCCTTCACGGTAGAGCGTTTTCAGGCGACCGATATTGGACGTGCCATACTGCGCCAGTTCAATATCCTGACCATCTTTGATATAGCACGGCATGCTCAACGGCCACATGCGTTCGTCGCCTATCTGGCGCGCAGTGTAACGGTGAATATCGCGCATGATGGTCAGCATATGATCGATATCGTCATCCACCGGAGTGATAAATTCCAGCAGCGCTTCAGCAAAATCGGTGGTGATCCATTTATGGGTCAGTGCTGAGCCAAGCGCAGCCGCATGACCCGTAATTGCCAGAGAGCCATCCGCATTTACGCGCAGCGTTTCACGCTCAAGACCGCGTTGTATCCCCTTCAGAGCTTGAGGATGTTTTTCCAGCCAGGACAGCGCCTGTGATACGTCCGGGATCAAATTGACCTCCCGCCTGTCATAATCATTTTATTAAGCATAATTGTAATGGTTGACGATTAAAGGTCACTCACTCAGTCCAATTAGTGCCACCACGTCATACCCTGCAGCGTTACAAAGGCGATCGCCAGATAGCGCAACGCTTTGCCAAGGCATAAAAAAATTACTACTGGCCCCCACGACAAGCGCATCCATCCTGCCAGCAGGCACAGCAAGTCGCCTATAACAGGCACCCAGCTTAACAACAGCGCTGCCGCGCCGTATCGTTTAAGCCAGTCAGTCGCTTTTTCCTGCCAGCGTGATGTTTTACGCTGCGGGAAGAAACGCCCAAGAATAACGTTAGTCAGCCCTCCAAGGCTATTACCCATTGTTGCTATTACAACAAGAAGCCAGGGCTGGCTAACGTGAGAAATTAGCATTGCAACCAGTACGACCTCAGAATTGCCAGGCAACAGCGTGGCGCTGAGAAAGCTGCTGGAAAACAGTGACAACAACGACAGCGTGTCGCTCACAATAAGCGAACGTCTACGACGTCCATACCCGCTGCACGCGCTGCCTGAAACCCGAAATCTGCATCTTCGAAAACAATGCATTGCGTCGGTTCCACCCCCATGCTTTGCGCACAAAGCAGGAAAGTATCGGGCGCGGGTTTGTGATGTTTAACATGATCGGCTGCGATAACGGCGTCAAAGTATCCTCGCAATCCAAGATGTGCCAGCAGCGCTTCCGCAATCGCGCTTTCGCTGCCCGTTCCCACAGACATCGGACGACGACCATGCCACGCTTTCACCACCTCGATAAGCGGTAATGGACGAACAGAATCCAGCAGCATCGCTTTTACAACTGCCGTTTTTTCCTGAGCCAACAGATGAGGATCGAGATCGCCCCGGTTAGCTTCAATAATGGATTGCGCGATACGCCAGGTTGGAGCGCCGTTAAGCCCAATCATCGCCTGTTCGTCAAAACGCATCCCATAACGCCCGAGCACGTCATGCCAAGCTTTACGGTGAGTTGGCTCTGTATCAAGAATAGTGCCATCCATATCGAAAATCAGACCAGCGTAACGTTCGTACATCATGTTCTCACAAAGCGGATAACAAACAGTTACTTTAACGTAAACAGTGATTTTTGTCGCTGCCAGCGAGTGAGAAGCATTGTGTTAAGCATGATTTTGACGGGGTGCCGGTGAGACGAAGTTTTGTGTTTTACGCAGGAGATACGGTCTGAAGGATGTTTTTGTTTAGTTTGTAGGGTATTGCCTGAGCTGCGTTATTCGTGCTGGTATCAGCAGAAACATGCATTAAACCTGAGAGGATAAATCGACAGAGGTATTGCAGAAGATGGTGCATCCGGGAGGATTCGAACCTCCGACCGCTCGGTTCGTAGCCGAGTACTCTATCCAGCTGAGCTACGGATGCATCGGGAAAAGTTTTACACTACAGATTCAGAACTTCTTGAACAAACAAATCCGGGAAGATAACTCGGGTTAGTCTCGCCTTCAGACCAATGCTGAAACAGCGCAATTCTTTCTGATCCCGGCAGTAATTCCCGCCAGAACCGAAATAATAAACAGGTTTGTGTATCAAGAAGATGGTGCATCCGGGAGGATTCGAACCTCCGACCGCTCGGTTCGTAGCCGAGTACTCTATCCAGCTGAGCTACGGATGCATCTGGAAATGCTATTTACAACGCAGATTCATATCTGCATATCATCGGCGTACTGAGCAAGAATGGTGCATCCGGGAGGATTCGAACCTCCGACCGCTCGGTTCGTAGCCGAGTACTCTATCCAGCTGAGCTACGGATGCATCGGGAAACTTACTTTACAACGCTGATTCAGTGCTGCGTTACCTCGCCACACTGAGCAAGATGGTGCATCCGGGAGGATTCGAACCTCCGACCGCTCGGTTCGTAGCCGAGTACTCTATCCAGCTGAGCTACGGATGCAAAATGGCGGTGAGGCGGGGATTCGAACCCCGGATGCAGCTTTTGACCGCATACTCCCTTAGCAGGGGAGCGCCTTCAGCCTCTCGGCCACCTCACCACACGCGCCTCTTTCGAGTGCTTCGAAGAACTTGTTAAGGGCTCATCGTCGCTGCGTGGCGCACATATTACTTTCTGGGACTTATAAGTCAAACACTTTTTCCAGCCCCTGAATCGTTTGCACACTTCGCAGGCAATTAGCCTGCAAAAAGGCCAAAAAGGATGTTTTATCAGCAGAATTTCTGCCGTTTCGCTATAGAAAAATAGCAAACGCATGCCCCGTTCAAAAGCGCGTAACAGAGGAAAACAACGAGTATGAAATAAAAAGGAAACGTAACGAGGGGAAAATCAGAAGGTGGTGTTGCGTCTCGCTGGGAAACAGCGAGACGCGATAATAGCATCAGTAGTTCGACTGCTGTGATTTTTCAGCCTGGATACGCTGGTAGATCTCTTCACGGTGAACGGAAACTTCTTTAGGGGCGTTAACGCCGATACGAACCTGGTTACCCTTAACCCCTAATACAGTCACAGTGACCTCATCCCCAATCATGAGGGTTTCACCAACTCGACGAGTCAGAATCAGCATTCTTTGCTCCTTGAAAGATTAAAAGAGTCGGGTCTCTCTGTATCCCGGCATTATCCATCATATAACGCCAAAAAGTAAGCGATGACAAACACCTAAGTGTAAGCAGTCACGGCATTACATTCTGTTAAACCTAAGTTTAGCCGATATACAAGACTTCAACCTGACTTTATCGTTATCAATAGCGTAGTGGCAACAACGCCATAACCGCAAGGTTATGCCGTCTGCTTTCGCTTTGTAATTATGACAGTTTAGCGCTTACCCAGTCTTTTACACTGGCGAGAGCGGCAGGCAGTGCGGCTACATCAGTACCGCCGGCTTGCGCCATATCCGGACGTCCGCCACCTTTACCCCCGACCTGCTGGGCAACCATACCAATCAATTCCCCTGCTTTCACACGGTCGGTCACATCCTTCGACACACCCGCAATCAGGGAAACTTTTCCTTCCGCCACGGTGGCAAGCACAATCACTGAAGCACCCAGTTGGTTTTTCAGATCGTCTACCATGGTACGCAGCATTTTCGGCTCGACGCCGGCCAGTTCGCTAACCAGCAGTTTTACGCCGTTAAGATCGATAGCTTTACCGGACAGGCTAGCGCTCTCCTGCGCCGCGGCCTGCTCTTTAAGCTGCTGCAACTCTTTTTCCAGCTGGCGAGTACGTTCAATAACAGTACGCACTTTATCGCCGAGGTTCTGGCTATCGCCTTTCAGCAACTGCGCGACATCATGCAACTGGTCACTCTGCGCATGCAGGCTGGCAATCGCGCTTTCACCGGTTACCGCTTCAATACGGCGCACGCCCGCCGCTGTGCCAGACTCAGACACAATGCGGAACAGACCGATATCACCGGTGCGGGAAGCATGTGTGCCACCGCAGAGCTCAGTCGAGAAATCACCCATGCGCAGCACGCGCACGCGATCTTCGTATTTCTCGCCAAACAGCGCCATTGCACCATTCGCTTTTGCTGCTTCCAGATCCATGATGTTGGTTTCGATTGGCAGGTTACGGCGAATTTGCGCGTTCACCAGATCTTCTACCGCACGGATTTCCGATGGTTTCATGGCTTCAAAATGGGAGAAGTCAAAGCGCAGCGCTTTGTCGTTCACCAGAGAGCCTTTCTGCGCCACATGCGTACCGAGCACATCGCGCAGCGCGGCATGCATCAGGTGTGTTGCAGAGTGGTTGAGGCGAATACGCGCACGACGCGCTTCATCAACTTCCGCTTTCACGCCGTCGCCGACTTTCAGCGAACCGCTATTCAGCTTACCGAGATGACCAATCGCCTGACCGTATTTCTGCGTATCCTGTACGGCAAAGGCAAAGCCATTACCTTTCAGTTCGCCTTTGTCGCCCACCTGGCCGCCAGACTCGGCGTAGAACGGCGTCTCATCGAGAACAACCACCGCTTCCTGACCTGCGGCAATCACATTCACTGACTTACCGTCGACAAACAGCGCAGTCACTTTGCCGTTCAGTTCCAGATGGTCATAGCCTTTAAATTCTGACGCGCCATCAACGCGGATCATTGCGTTGTAATCTGCGCCGAAACCGCTGGATTCGCGTGCGCGACGGCGTTGCTCTTCCATCGCGGCTTCAAAACCTGCTTCGTCAACTTTCAGGTTACGCTCACGACAGACATCGGCGGTTAAATCCACTGGGAAGCCATAAGTGTCGTACAGGCGGAAAGCGGTCTCGCCGTCCAGCGTATCGCCTTTCAGTTTTGCCAGCTCTTCGTCCAGCAGCGCCAGACCGCGCTCCAGCGTACGTGCAAACTGCTCTTCTTCGGTTTTCAGAACCTGCTCAACCTGAGCCTGCTGGCGTTGCAGATCTTTCCCGGCGGAACCCATCACCGCGATCAGCGGGCCAACCAGCTTATAGAAGAAGGTGTCCTTCGCGCCCAGCATGTTGCCATGGCGAATCGCACGACGAATGATACGACGCAGCACATAGCCACGGTTTTCGTTCGACGGAATGACGCCATCGGCGATCAGGAAGGCACAGGAACGGATGTGGTCAGCGATTACGCGCAGGGATTTGTTACCCAAATCGGTCGCGCCGGTCACGTTTGCCACCGCCTGAATCAGCTTCGCGAACAGGTCGATTTCATAGTTGGAATTCACATGTTGCAGCACTGCGGCAACGCGTTCCAGGCCCATACCGGTATCCACGGACGGCTTCGGCAGCGGTTCCATGGTGCCATCAGCCTGGCGGTTGAACTGCATAAAGACGATGTTCCAGATTTCGATATAGCGGTCGCCGTCTTCTTCCGGGCTGCCCGGAGGGCCACCCCAGATATGGTCGCCGTGATCGTAGAAAATCTCGGTGCATGGGCCGCACGGACCGGTATCGCCCATCTGCCAGAAGTTGTCGGAGGCGTAAGCGGCACCTTTATTATCGCCGATGCGGATAATGCGCTCGCGCGGCACGCCCACTTCTTTTTCCCAGATTTCGTACGCTTCGTCGTCCGTTTCGTATACCGTCACCCACAGACGCTCTTTCGGCAGGTTGAACCAGTTCTCACCGGTCAGCAGTTCCCATGCGTACTGAATAGCATCATGTTTGAAGTAGTCGCCGAAGCTAAAATTGCCCAGCATTTCAAAGAATGTGTGATGGCGTGCGGTGTAACCGACGTTTTCCAGGTCGTTGTGTTTACCACCAGCACGAACGCAACGCTGTGCTGTGGTAGCGCGGGAATAATTACGTTTGTCGAGCCCAAGGAATACATCCTTGAACTGGTTCATCCCGGCGTTGGTAAACAGCAGAGTCGGGTCGTTATTCGGTACCAGGGAGCTGCTGGCAACTACCTGATGTCCCTTACTATGGAAAAAATCGAGAAACGCCTGACGGATCTCAGCGGTGCTCTTGCTCATAATTATCCTGAAATCAAGCTAACGAAATGTGGTAACTGGCCGTTGCCATACATGGAAAACACGCCAGCTACTGGAAAAAGTGGGAATAAGATAAGTTTTCTTTACTGCGAAGTAAAATCCCGTATGCGCTCAGTCGGCAAAATTTCGCCATATTTCCTGAATATCTTCCTGCATAAAGCCGCGATAGAGCAAAAAACGCTGCACTTTTACTTTCGCCGCATATTCAGTCGGTAGCGGTTCACCATATTTGCGCTGCGCCTGCGCACGGGCACTCTCCACCCAATCAATATCGCATTCGCGTAGTGCGCTTTCGCTGTCTTCGCGCGAGATCCCTTTCTGGTTTAATTCCTGTCGAATGCGCGCCGGACCATAACCTTTACGCGCACGGCTGGCGATAAACTGGCGCACAAAGCGTATGTCATCAAGAAAGTTATGCTCCAGACACCACGCAACGACCTCTGCGACCTCTTCCGGCGTGATATCCAGTTCTTCCGGGCCGTTTTTACTCATTACTGGCGCGGTTAATTTGCGACGAAACTCTTTTTCGCTGTGATCGCGCATCGCCAGAATCCGCATCGCTCTGTCACGCAGGCGGGAAACGGCGGAGCGTCGAGAAGGATTTTCAGACATGGCTTGATCCTGTATGCGTAGAAAAGCAAAAGGGCTGCATCAGCAGCCCTTGATTACCATTCAAATTATCAGAAATCTTCGTTGGTCTCTTCAACGTCTTCGTCATTGCCATCGGCAGTGAATTCAGCGGAAGAATTCTGGTTGCTGAGCAGAATTTCGCGCAGCTTTTTCTCGATCTCTTTTGCCGCCGCCGGGTTTTCTTTCAGCCAGGTCGTTGCGTTCGCTTTACCCTGACCAATTTTGTCGCCGTTGTAGCTATACCAGGCACCCGCTTTTTCAATCAGTTTCTCTTTCACGCCAAGATCGACCAGCTCACCGTAGAAGTTAATGCCTTCGCCGTAGAGGATCTGGAATTCAGCCTGTTTGAACGGCGCAGCGATTTTGTTTTTCACCACTTTTACGCGAGTTTCGCTGCCGACAACGTTGTCGCCCTCTTTCACCGCACCAATACGGCGAATATCCAGACGCACAGAGGCGTAGAATTTCAGCGCGTTACCGCCAGTGGTGGTTTCCGGGTTACCGAACATTACGCCAATTTTCATACGGATCTGGTTGATGAAGATCAGCAGCGTGTTGGACTGTTTCAGGTTACCGGCCAGCTTACGCATCGCCTGGCTCATCATACGCGCCGCAAGGCCCATGTGAGAGTCGCCGATTTCGCCTTCGATTTCCGCTTTCGGCGTCAGCGCCGCAACGGAGTCGACCACCAGCACATCAACCGCACCGGAGCGCGCCAGTGCGTCACAGATTTCCAGCGCCTGCTCACCGGTGTCCGGCTGAGAACAGAGCAGGTTGTCGATATCAACGCCCAGTTTGCGAGCGTAAACCGGATCCAGCGCATGTTCAGCATCGATAAACGCACAGGTTTTGCCTTCGCGCTGCGCAGCGGCAATCACTTGCAGGGTCAGCGTCGTTTTACCTGAAGATTCAGGCCCATAAATTTCGACGATACGCCCCATCGGCAAACCACCAGCGCCCAACGCGATATCCAGCGAGAGCGAACCGGTAGAGATGGTTTCCACATCCATGGAACGGTCTTCACCCAGACGCATGATGGAGCCTTTACCGAATTGCTTTTCGATCTGACCCAGTGCGGCTGCAAGCGCCTTTTGTTTGTTTTCGTCGATAGCCATGATTACTCCTTCATGCAGAGTGAAGCGCGTTACGCTCCGCGGTGAATTACTGTTCTGTTGTCGCAATTATACTGTATGGTCATACAGTATCAAGCATTTTGTAGAAAATGTTGCCAAAGGGTTTGCAGAGCATAGGCGGTGGCCTGTCTGCGCACCGCTTCACGATCGCCAGGGAAGCATTCACGGCGCGTAATCCCTTCTCCGCTGACGCTGGCAATGCCAAACCAAACAGTGCCAACCGGCTTCTCGTCGCTGCCGCCATCCGGCCCGGCGATGCCGCTGATGGAAATCGCATAGTTGGCGCGCGCCGCTTTAAGCGCACCAATCGCCATCTCGACCACTACCTGCTCGCTGACCGCGCCGTGCGCATCCAGCGTGGCGGGTTGTACGCCAATCATTTGGGCTTTCGCTTCATTACTGTAGGTAACAAACCCGCGTTCAAACCAGGCGGAACTGCCAGCGATATCGGTTACCACCTTCGCCACCCAGCCGCCGGTACAGGACTCCGCTGTAGTCAGCGTCGCGCCGCGCGCCTTAAGCGCCAGCCCGATGCGTTCGCTGAGCTGCATTAATTCATTGTCCGTCATGATGGTTCCCGTGCGTCTAAAAACTGTGGCGGAAAAGATACCACTTTCCGCGAAAATATGGGGACGGGATGGCGAATTTACGAGGATGCTTCCGAAAAAAGGCCAGCGAACGCTGGCCTGCATGGCTTACTGCCGGTTACTTCATGCTGTTATAGATAGTGTCGACGTTGTGACGAAAGGCTTTCTGATAGTTATCTGCCACCCCGCCTTTGGCACTTAACGCTTCCGGATAAAGCTCGCCGCCCGGTTGCGCGCCGGTTGCGCTGGCGATCTGTTTCACCAGCCGTGGGTCCAGTTGGTTTTCCATAAACCACACTTTCACGCCATCGGCTTTAATCTGTTTGATAAGCGAGGCCACCTGTGCGGCGCTGGCTTCACTTTCTGAAGAGATGCCTTGCGGTGCCATGAAATCAACGCCGTAAGCGCGAGCAAAATAGCCAAACGCATCGTGGCTGGTCAGCACTTTACGTTTCGCCAGCGGTACCGCGCTGAAACGCTCTTTCGCCCAGCTATCCAGCTTGTTTAACTGGTCGATATAACGCTGACCGGAGGCATTCAACGCAGCTTCGTCAGCCGGATCGGCTTTCACCAGCGCGGCAAGAATATTCTTTGCGTACAGTGCGCCATTGGCGGCGCTGTTCCAGGCGTGGGGATCGGTCACTGTTGCGCCATCTTCTTCCAGCGTATGCGTTGCAACGCCGGTTGATGCGACGACAAGCTGGCCTTTAAAACCAGAGGCTTTCACCAGCCGGTCCAGCCAACCTTCGAGCCCCAGGCCGTTCACCACCACCACATCGGCGCTATTAAGCAGAGCACTGTCTTTCGCCGAAGGTTCAAAGGTGTGCGGATCGCCATCCGGCCCCACCAGCGTCGTCACCTTGACGTGATCGCCGCCAACCTGCTGGGTGATATCGCCCAGAATCGAGAAGCTGGCGACCACATTTAATGTTTTTGCCATTGCGCCCTGCGCCACCAGGCCGAGCGCCAGCGCCAGAATAAGCCCTGTCCGTTTCATCATTTCCCCTTGCTAAGTTAAAAGTGCGCGCAGGCTGTGAGCCAGCCCACTGCGCGTGCCGAATAAAATGGAAAAAAAGAAGACAATACTGGCAGTCAGCACAATCGCCGGTCCAGCGGGCAACCCCGCCATCCACGACAGGCTTAACCCAAGCCAGGCGCACAGCGCGCCAATGCTGGCCGCCAGCAGCAATAATCCCGGTAATGTCCGCGCCCAGCAGCGCGCCGCCACAGCGGGGAGCATCATCACGCCCACAGCCATCAATGTGCCGAGCACCTGAAACCCGGCCACCAAGTTGAGCACCAGCAACGCCAGAAACAGCCCGTGCAGCAGACCCGGCGCACGCGCCGAATTAACCTGCAAAAACGCGCTGTCGAACGCTTCACTGACCATGCCGCGATAGCAAAACGCCAGCACCAGCAACGTCAGGCTGGCCACTCCCGCGACAAACAGCGCCGAGTCGCGATCGACCGCCAGAATCGAACCAAACAGCAGATGCAGCAGATCAATACTGGAGCCGCGCAACGAAACCAGCGTGACGCCGAGTGCCAACGAGCCAAGGTAGAAACCGGCAAAGCTGGCGTCCTCTTTAAGCGGCGTGCGGCGGCTTACCCAACCGGCCACCAGCGCAACGGTGATACCGGCGATAAAACCGCCGATACTCATCGCCAGCAGCGACATGCCGCTTAGCAAATAACCCACCGCCACACCAGGCAGAATGGCGTGCGACAGCGCGTCGCCCATCAAGCTCATGCGGCGCAACAGCAAAAAAACGCCCAGCGCCGTGGTGCTGATGGAGAGCGCCAGACACACCACCAATGCGCGGCGCATAAAACCAAATTCGATAAACGGCTGGAAAAAGAGATGCCAGATCATGCGCTGCACACCTCATCTTTTGCCGCGACAGGCGCTGTCGCGCCCCACTGCGCCACGCGTTCGTCGAGGCGTAATGTTTGCGGGAAATAGCGAGACACGCGCTCGCTATCGTGCAGCACGGCAAGAATGGTTTGCCCGCCGCGATGCATGTCCACAATCTGCTCCATCAACAGTTGCGATGTGGCTTCATCAATACCGGTAAACGGCTCGTCGAGCATGACCAGCGGCGCGTTCTGCACCCAGACGCGGGCAAACAGCATGCGCTGAAACTGCCCGCCGGAAAGTGTATCAATTGTCTCGTGCGCCATTGCCGCCAGCCCAACACGCTCCAGCCCCTGGGCGATTCGGCTACGGGCATCGCGGTTCAATCCACGAAACAGCGAAACGCGCGGCCAGCAGCCCATACTCACCACATCCTGCACGGTGAGCGGAAATTGTGATTCCAGCGCGTGGCGCTGCGCCAGCCAGCCGATGACTGGCCGCGCCGGTTGCCAGTGCAGAATGCCGCTCACCGGCGGTAAAAATCCGGCCAGTGTTTTTAACAGTGTCGATTTGCCGCAGCCGTTCGCGCCAACAATCGCCGTCATGCTGCCGCGCGCCAGCGTGCCGCACAGCGCCGGGGTGATCGCAAGGCGATCGTAGCCTGCGACCAGATGATCAAGTTCAATCATGGCAGCGCAACCGCCCAGCTTGTCAGGAGCCAAAGTACCGCTAATAGCGCAGCCGCCAGCACAACGCGGATCGTGCCGGAAAGGGAAAACAGCGTTACGGGAATCATTCACACACCTCATACGTTATAACGTAACAATAGTCAGTATGAATGATTAAGTAAATCGCTATGCGTAACGGGAGTGCATCGAAATGTTTCAGATTCCCCTCCCGCAGGAGGGGGAGAGAGATCAGCGAACGCGCGCCAGTGAAACCGCCTGGCCGAGCTGCCAGACCGCCATCGCGTAGTGTGTGCTGTGGTTATAGCGGGTGATAGTGAAGAAGTTTGGCAGACCGTACCAGTACTCATAGCCGGTGCCGACATCAAGTCGCAGCAGACTCGCCTGTTGATGCGCGCCCAGCGGCTGTTGCGGCGTTAAACCCGCCGCCGCCAGTTGCCCGACGCTGTAGTTCGTTTTAAAGCCATTTTCCAGCCCCGGCGCCTGGCCGTTGGCCTGGATCGCCACCACATCGCCTTTCACCCAGCCGTGCTGTTTGAAGTAGTTCGCCACGCTGCCAATGGCATCCACCGGATCCCACAGGTTGATATGCCCGTCGCCGTTGAAATCGACGGCGTACTGCTTGTACGAAGAGGGCATAAATTGTCCATAGCCCATTGCGCCAGCGAAAGAACCTTTCAGATCAAGCGGATCGTCGCTCTCATCACGCGCCATCAGCAGGAACGTCTCCAGCTCGCTGGCGAAATACTCCGCGCGGCGCGGGTAAGCGAAGGCCAGCGTCGCTAACCCGTCGAGAATACGCGTTTTGCCCATCACGCGGCCCCAGCGGGTTTCCACGCCGATAATGCCCACGATAATTTCCGGCGGCACGCCGTAAACCATCCACGCACGGTTAAGCGCATCTTCATACTGATTCCAGAACGCCACGCCATTTTGCACGTTGTCCGGGGTGATGAACTGCTTGCGATAGCGCAGCCAGGCGCCGTTCGGCCCGCTGGGTCCCGCTGTCGTCGGTGCTTGCTTATCCATCAGGCGCAACACGTAATCCAGACGTTTGGCCTGCGAGAGAATTTCGTGCAGTTGCTGGCGGTCAAAACCGTGCTTGCTGACCATCATATTGATGAACTGCTCCGCCGCCGGGTTATTGGCAAAGTCACCGCCGGTCATCAGAACATTGTGCTGCGGCTCAAGCAGAAAACCGCCGGAAGGCGCGGGCGACGCGGTTTGCGGGGTTTCAGCAAGCGGGGGTTTACTGCTACAAGCACAGAGCACAACAAACGCAGGCAGTAATGCTGCGTAACAACGCTTCAACATGGGACTTCCATTTTAAACGAATCAGCCAGGAGCAAGTATGGTAAAGCATCTGGCTACCGACAAGGAAGCGTCGTAACGCCTGCGCACGCGATCTCACTTCACTTTTTCATCTTCCATTACGCGTTCATTTAATTCCGCTCATTTTCGCAAAAACTTTCACAGTGATCATTTTTTCTTTCATAACGAGATACAAATAACACATTTAAACCTTTCATCATGATTATTATAGCGCACGGTTAAACAACAAAACGACAACCCTACAGGAGAGAACAATGGAAACCATTACGCATGGTGCCGAATGGTTCATCGGGCTGTTTCAGAAAGGCGGCGAAGTGTTCACCGGCATGGTGACCGGTATTTTGCCGCTACTGATAAGCCTGTTGGTGATCATGAACGCGCTGATTAACTTTATTGGCCAACACCGGATCGAAAAATTTGCCCAGCGCTGCGCGGGCAATCCACTTGCCCGTTATTTACTGCTGCCCTGCGTCGGTACGTTTGTCTTCTGCAACCCCATGACGCTGAGCCTCGGGCGCTTTATGCCAGAGAAGTACAAACCCAGTTATTACGCTGCCGCGTCCTACAGTTGCCACTCGATGAATGGCCTGTTTCCGCATATCAACCCCGGCGAGCTGTTTGTGTATCTGGGGATCGCCAACGGCCTGACAACACTGGGCTTGCCGCTCGGCCCGCTGGCGGTGAGCTACCTGCTGGTCGGCCTGGTGACCAACTTCTTCCGCGGCTGGGTAACCGACCTGACCACGTCCATTTTCGAGAAGAAAATGGGCATTCAACTTGAACAAAAAGTCCAACTCGCTGGAGCAACATCATGACGCGCATAGTGATTGAAAAAGGCACCGGCGGCTGGGGCGGCCCGCTGGAAATCGACGCCAGTACTGAGAAAAAAATCGTCTATATCACCGCCGGTACACGCCCGGCGATCGTCGATAAGCTGGCGCAACTCACTGGCTGGCAGGCGGTAGATGGCTTTAAAGAGGGCGAACCGCCAGCAGAAGAGATCGGCGTCGCGGTGATCGACTGCGGCGGCACGCTGCGCTGCGGCATCTATCCGAAACGCCGCATCCCGACGGTGAATATCCACGCGACAGGGAAATCCGGCCCGCTGGCGCAGTACATCCTGGAAGATATCTATGTTTCCGGAGTGAAAGAGGACAATATCCATCTGCACGGTGACGCGCCAACCGCCGCGCCAAAACGCCCGGTCGCGAAGGATTACGACACCAGCAAAAAGATCACCGAGCAGAGCGATGGCCTGCTGGCGAAAGTTGGCATGGGCATGGGCTCGGCGGTCGCGGTGCTGTTCCAGGCCGGGCGCGACACCATCGACACGGTGCTGAAAACCATTCTGCCGTTTATGGCCTTCGTCTCGGCGCTGATCGGCATCATCATGGCCTCCGGGCTTGGCGACTGGATTGCCCACGGCCTCGCGCCGCTTGCCAGCCATCCACTCGGGCTGGTGACGCTGGCGCTTATCTGCTCCTTCCCGCTGCTGTCACCCTTCCTCGGCCCAGGTGCGGTGATTGCACAAGTTATCGGCGTGCTGATTGGCGTACAGATCGGCCTTGGCAATATCCCGCCGCACCTCGCCCTACCCGCACTTTTTGCCATTAACGCCCAGGCGGCGTGCGACTTCATCCCGGTCGGCCTGTCGCTGGCGGAAGCGCGTCAGGATACGGTGCGCGTCGGCGTGCCTTCAGTGCTGGTCAGCCGCTTTTTAACCGGTGCGCCAACGGTGCTGATCGCCTGGTTTGTCTCCGGTTTCATTTATCAATAAGGGGTGTTTTATGAGTGTGATTTATCAAACCACCATTACCCACATCGGTGAGAGCGCCCCGGACGCGCTGGGCGACAACATGCTGATTACCTTCCGCGAAGGCGCGCCTGCGGATGTCGCCGAGTTCTGTTTTATCCATAACCACGGTGCGCTTTCGGGCGCGCTGTTACCTGGCGCGCAGTTTGAACTTGGCGATCGTCGCTACCCGGTCACCGCCGTCGGCGATGTCGCCGAGCAGAATCTGCGTGAATTGGGACATATCACCCTGCGTTTCGATGGGCAAACGCAGGCGGAATACCCCGGAACGGTACACGTCGCAGGCCCGGTGCCGGACGGTATCGCCCCCGGCTGCATTTTGAAATTTGTCGCTTAAGTCGTAAGGAGAAGAGTATGAAACAGGTTGCCGTTGTCATTGGCGGAGGACAAACCCTTGGGGCGTTCCTTAGCCGTGGGCTTGCCGCAGAAGGTTACCGCGTGGCGGTAGTGGATATTCAAAGTGATAAAGCGGCAAATGTCGCCCAGGAGATTAACAGCGAGTTTGGCGAAGGGATGGCCTACGGCTTTGGTGCGGACGCCACCAGCGAGCACAGCGTGCTGGCGCTGGCGCGCGGCGTGGATGAGATTTTTGGCCGCGCGGATTTGCTGGTCTACAGCGCCGGTATCGCCAAAGCGGCATTTATCAGCGACTTCGCGCTCGGCGATTTCGATCGTTCCTTGCAGGTGAACCTGGTGGGCTATTTCCTCTGCGCACGCGAGTTCGCTAAGTTGATGATTCGCGACGGCATTCAGGGGCGCATCATCCAAATCAACTCCAAATCCGGCAAAGTGGGCAGCAAACACAATTCCGGCTACAGCGCGGCGAAGTTCGGCGGCGTGGGCTTAACGCAATCACTGGCGCTGGATCTGGCGGAGTACGGCATTACCGTGCATTCGTTGATGTTGGGTAACCTGCTGAAATCGCCAATGTTCCAGTCGCTTATCCCGCAATATGCCAGCAAACTGGGCATTGCGGCGGATGAAGTTGAGCAATATTACATCGACAAAGTGCCGCTCAAACGCGGCTGCGACTACCAGGATGTGCTGAACGTGCTGATGTTTTACGCCAGCCCCAAAGCCTCTTACTGCACCGGTCAGTCGATTAATGTTACCGGCGGCCAGGTGATGTTCTGATCCGCATGGCCCTCCGCGCGGGGGCCCGATTTAAAAGGAGAGTGCTATGGTTTCAGCCCTGATTACCGTTGCCGCCATCGCCTGGCTTTGCCAGATGGCGCTTGGCGGCTGGCAAATCCGCCAGTTTAACAAAGCGTTTGATACGCTGTGCCAGCGCGGGCGCGTCGGTGTTGGGCGCTCCGGCGGGCGTTTCAAACCGCGCGTGGTGCTGGCCGTCGCGTTTGATCAACAAGACCGCGTGACCGACACCCTGCTAATGCGCGGTCTCACCGTTTTTGCCCGACCAACAAAAATCGACCACGTAATGGGGATAAAAAGAGAGGAATTAGAGCCTGATGTGATCTTTCCCCATGATCCTGGCTGTCAGAATGCTCTATCATTAGCGCTTAAAATGAAACATTGATAATTTCGTTGTGAACGCTAATAGCTTGCGAAATTATCATTTCGCAACGTAACGCAGGATATCAGCGCCTATGAAACCACGTCAGCGTCAGGCGGCTATTCTTGAGCATCTGCAAAAGCAGGGAAAGTGTTCTGTTGAAGAGCTGTCAGCTTACTTCGACACCACAGGGACGACCATACGCAAAGATCTCGTCGCGCTGGAACATTCCGGCGCGGTGATCCGCACTTATGGCGGCGTGGTGCTCAACAAAGATGAAGCCGATCCCCCGATTGATCACAAGACGCTTATCAATACCGTGCAAAAAGGGCTGATTGCCGAAACGGCAGTGACCTACATCCACGACGGCGATTCGATCATCCTTGATGCGGGCAGTACGGTGCTGCAAATGGTACCGCTGCTCAGCCACTTCAATAACATCACGGTGATGACCAACAGTTTGCATATCGTTAATGCCCTATCTGAGCTGGATAACGAGCAAACGATCCTGATGCCGGGCGGCACTTTCCGTAAGAAATCGGCCTCGTTCCACGGCCAACTGGCGGAAAACGCCTTTGAGCATTTCAGCTTTGACAAGCTGTTTATGGGCACCGACGGTATCGATCTCAACGCGGGCGTCACCACGTTTAACGAGGTATTCACCGTCAGCAAAGCGATGTGCAACGCCGCGCGGGAAGTGATCCTGATGGCAGACTCCTCCAAATTTGGCCGTAAAAGCCCGAACGTGGTCTGTAGCCTGGAAAGCGTAGACAAACTGATCACCGACTCGGGGATCGCCGCCGACGTGCGTACCGCGCTGGAAGCCAAAGGGGTTGAAGTGATCATTGCCGGAGAAAAACATGAGTGAGTCATTAATTAACGCCGGACGGCAAACGCTGCTGCTGGAGCTTCAGGAAGCCAGCCGCCTGCCGGAGCGCCTCGGTGAAGCATTTGTGCGCGCCGCCGAAACCGTGCTGCGCTGCGAGGGGAAAGTGATCGTTTCCGGGATCGGCAAATCTGGTCATATTGGCAAAAAGATTGCTGCGACGCTTGCCAGCACCGGCACACCGGCGTTTTTCGTTCACCCGGCGGAAGCGCTGCATGGCGATCTCGGCATGATCGAAAGCCGCGACGTGATGCTGTTTATCTCCTACTCCGGTTCGGCCAAAGAGCTGGATCTGATCCTGCCGCGTCTTGAAGAGAAATCCGTCGCCTTGCTGGCGATGACCGGTAAACCGCGATCCCCGCTGGCGCTCGCCGCGCGAGCGGTGCTGGATATTTCAGTTGAGCGAGAAGCCTGCCCCATGCACCTGGCACCGACGTCCAGCACCGTCAACACACTGATGATGGGCGACGCGCTGGCGATGGCGGTCATGCAGGCGCGCGGGTTTGATGAAGAGGATTTTGCCCGTTCTCACCCGGCAGGCGCACTTGGCGCGAGGTTGCTCAATAAAGTGCACCATCTGATGCGCAAAGAGGAGCAGATCCCGCAGGTGCAGCTCACCACCAGCGTGATGGACGCGATGCTGGAACTGAGCCGCACCGGTTTGGGTCTGGTGGCGGTTTGTGACCAGCAGCGCCATGTAAAAGGGGTATTTACCGACGGCGATCTTCGCCGCTGGCTGGTGTCAGGCGGGGCGCTAACCGCGCAGGTGGATAACGCGATGACGCCCGGCGGCATCACGCTGGACGCGGGCAGCCGTGCCGTGGACGCCAAAGAGCGCTTAATGCAGCGCAAAATCGCCGCCGCCCCGGTGGTGGATGACGCCGGTTTATTGGTCGGCGCCATCAACCTGCAAGATTTCTACCAGGCTGGCATTCTGTAACGCTTCCGCACAGACGTTTCGCCAGTCGGTGCAGGTTAACAACATCCACCTGCACGATCCCTGCCAGGCGTGAATCCTTTAACGCTTTAACCACAGACGTTTCGCCAGCCGATGCAGGCTGGCAACGTCAATATGCCTATCTCTGGCAGGCATTGTTTAACGCTTCATCATGGGCGCGACGTCACGCGGCACGATCTCTGGCTGGTGGGAATGCGTTAACCCTTAAGCCCCAGACGTTTCGCCAGTCGGTGCAGGTTGGCGACATCCATCTCCAGACCGCGCGCGCAGGCCGCCCAGTTACCGCCCTGCTCTTCCAGCGTGCGGGTAATAAATGCGCGCTGAAAATCCTCCGTCGCATCGCGCAGATTTTGCTCCACGGGCAGCGGCGTTACCGGGCTGGATGGCTGCGCTGGTTCATCACTAAGCGCAAAATGGCGCGCTTCCAGCACCACGTCATCACGGTTACGCGTACCGCGCGCCAGCACCACCGCGCGGTGAATGGCATGTTCCAGTTCGCGCACGTTACCTGGCCAGCCATAACTCAGCAAATGCGCCCGCGCGCCGGGGCTTAGTGCCACTCTCCCCAACCCCAGCCGCAAACGACACTGCTCGCAAAAGTAGCCAGCCAGTAAAACAACATCTTCCCCCCGCTCGCGCAGCGGCGGTACAGAAAGCGGAAACACGCTCAAACGATGGTAGAGGTCGGCGCGAAAACTGCCGGCCAGCACCTCTTCGCGCAGGTCGCGGTTGGTAGCAGCCAGTACACGGACATCGACACGCAGGCTGCGGTCGTCGCCGATGCGCTGAATATCGCCGTATTGCAGCACGCGCAGTAATTTCGCCTGCAACGACAGTGACAGCTCGCCAATCTCATCGAGAAACAGCGTGCCGTTGTCCGCCATCTCGAATTTGCCACTGCGGTTGCTGATAGCACCGGTAAACGCGCCTTTAACGTGACCGAACAGTTCGCTTTCGGCCACACTTTCCGGCAGCGCGGCGCAGTTGAGATAGACCAGCGGATTGATGGCGCGTGGCGAACCTTCATGGATAGCTTTCGCCACCAGCTCTTTACCGGTACCGGTTTCACCGCTGATCAACACGTTCAGATCGGAAGCGGCAACGATATCGATCTCTTTTTTTAGCTGCTCCATGCCCGCCGACAGACCAATCATTTCGCTGCGCGCCACCTGTTCGAACGCCGCCGGTGCGCCGGGCAGCATATTCTGGCTCTCCAGTTGCTCTATCAGCAGCGCGTTGTTCAGCGCGCCTGCCGCCAGCGCAGCAATCAACCGCAGTTCTTCATCGCTAAAAGTGTCAAACTGATCCGGCGACATGCCATCAAGCGTCAGCGCGCCAATCAGGTTTTGCCCGGCGAACAACGGCAACCCAACGCAGGCGTGTACTTTCAGGCTCTCCTGGCCGGGGATCAGGCCATCATAGGGATCGGGCAAATCGCTATCGGCGGGAAAACGCACCACATCACCGGCGCGGGCGATCGCTTCCAGCCGTGGGTGGCCTTCCAGCGTAAAACGCCTGCCTAAAACATCCTGTGCCAGTCCGTCGATCGCCAGTGGAATAAACTGCCGTGCGTCGTAGCGCAGCAATGCCGAGGCATCACACTCCAGCACCTGACGCAGGGTGGTGATCAGCCGCTGGAAACGGTCCGCATGGCCGATACCGCTTTGCAGTTCTATGGCGATCCCCGCCAGGACATTTAGCGAAAAACTCATACCTACCTCACTGTCGTTTTGACAATGCATAGTGTCATATTGACTGTGCACGGCATAGTCATAATGACAATTTATTTTTTCAAAAAATCATTAAAACATTTATAAATCAATAAAATAAAAAGTTGGCACGCAACTTGATAATAGCCATACATCGAATTGAGAAAACTGCACAGGACAACTGATATGGCTATTCATGTAAAAAACAACATTCACTGGGTTGGACAACGTGACTGGGAAGTTCGCGACTTTCACGGCACCGAATATAAAACCCTGCGCGGCAGCAGCTACAACAGCTATCTGATCCGCGAAGGCAAAAACGTGCTGATCGATACCGTCGATCATAAATTTAGCCGTGAGTTCGTGCAGAACCTGCGCAGCGAAATCGATCTGCAGATGATCGACTACATCGTTATCAACCATGCGGAAGAAGATCACGCCGGTGCGCTGACCGAGCTAATGTCGTATATCCCCAACACCCCAATTTACTGTACCAATAACGCCATCGACTCGATCAACGGCCATCATCACCATCCTGAATGGAACTTCAACGTGGTGAAAACCGGCGACACGCTGGATATCGGCAACGGCAAACAGCTTATTTTTGTCGAAACGCCAATGCTGCACTGGCCGGACAGCATGATGACCTACATGACCGGCGATGCCGTACTGTTCAGTAATGACGCTTTTGGTCAGCACTACTGCGATGAACGTCTGTTCAATGATGAAGTTGATCAAACAGAACTGTTTGAGCAGTGCCAGCGCTACTACGCCAACATCCTCACACCATTCAGCCGCCTGGTGACACCGAAAATCACCGAGATCCTCGGCTTCAACCTGCCTGTCGATATGATTGCCACTTCACACGGCGTGGTATGGCGCGATAACCCGACGCAAATTGTTGAGTTGTATCTGAAATGGGCGGCGGATTATCAAGAAGATCGCATCACTATTTTCTACGACACCATGTCCAACAACACCCGCATGATGGCCGACACCATTGCACAAGGCATTAACGAAGTCGACCCGCGCGTGGCGGTAAAAATCTTCAACGTCGCCCGCAGCGATAAAAACGACATTCTGACCAATGTGTTCCGCTCCAAAGGCGTGCTGGTTGGCACCTCGACCATGAACAACGTGATGATGCCGAAAATCGCCGGGCTGGTTGAAGAGATTACCGGCCTGCGTTTTCGTAATAAACGCGCCAGCGCTTTTGGCTCCCATGGCTGGAGCGGCGGCGCGGTTGACCGCCTGTCGACCCGTTTACAGGACGCCGGTTTTGAGATGTCGGTCAGCCTGAAAGCAAAATGGCGACCGGATATCGACGCGCTGGAAGTCTGCCGCCAGCACGGGCGCGATATTGCCCGCCAGTGGGCGCTGTCGCCGCTGCCGGAACCGGTAAAAACATCAGCCGCCAGCACGCAAGAAACCTGTGCCTGCGCAGCCGCAGCAGCGGCCGATCTCGGCCCATCCATGCAGTGCAGTGTGTGCCAGTGGATTTATGATCCGGCAAAAGGCGAGCCGATGCAGGATGTCGCACCCGGTACGCCGTGGCGCGACGTGCCGGACAACTTCCTCTGCCCGGAATGTTCCCTTGGCAAAGAAGTGTTTGACGAACTGGCAACGGAGGCAAAATGAGCGCAGGTATTGTCATTATCGGTTCGGGCTTCGCCGCCCGAACATTGGTGAAAAACATCCGCAAACTGGACAGCGCCATACCATTGACGCTGATCGCCGCCGATGGCATGGAAGAGTATAACAAGCCGGATCTCAGCCATGTGATTAGCCAGGCGCAACGTGCTGAGGATCTGATTCGCCAGTCGGCGGGCGAGTTCGCTGAGCAATATAATCTGCGGCTGTTCCCGTACACCTTTGTCAGCGCCATCGACACGCAAGCGCGGGTGGTGAAAAGCGCCGACAAACAGTGGCAATACGACAAACTGGTGCTGGCTACGGGGGCAAAGGCGTTCGTTCCGCCGCTGCCGGGTCGTGAAAAAATGCTCACGCTTAATAGCTTGCAGGAGTATCACGCCAGTGAAACCACCCTGCGTGATGCCAGCCGCGTGCTGATTGTGGGTGCCGGGCTGATAGGCTGCGAGCTGGCGATGGATTTTCGCCGCGCGGGCAAAACCGTGACCGTGCTGGATAACGCAGCCAGTATTCTGCCTTCGTTAATGCCGCCGGAAGTGAGTGGCCGCCTGCAACACTGCCTGACGGCGCAGGGCGTGCGCCTGCTGCTGCAATCGCGTTTAGTGCAACTCGATGAGCATGAACAGGGGGTGCGTGCGCGGCTGGATGATGACCGTTATATCGATGCGGATGTGGTCGTCGCCGCCACCGGGCTGTCGCCGCAGGTGTCGCTGGCGCAGAACGCCGGGCTGGAGGTTGGGCGCGGGATCGTGGTGGACGGCACGCTGCAAACCAGCCATCCACACATCTTCGCACTCGGTGACTGTGCGCAGATTAACGGCCAGGTGCTGCCGTTCCTGCAACCGATTCAACTGAGCGCGATGACGATGGCGAAAAACCTCACCGGCAACAGCACGCAACTGGTGCTGCCCGCGATGCTGGTGAAGGTGAAAACGCCGCTGATGCCGCTGCATCTGGCCGGGGAAACGCACCGCACCGATCTGCGCTGGCACATTGCCACCGGGGCCGATGGCATGGTGGCAAAAGGGCTGGACACAGAAGGTAAACTGCGCGCGTTTGTGGTCAGCGAAGACAGAATGAAAGAGGCGTTTGCCCTGCTTAAAGCGCTGGCGGTATAGCCCGCGCTGCCGCTACCAGACCCTGGCCGAAGGCAATACCGCCATCACCGGCCGGGAGCTGGTGCGCAAACAGCAAAGTAAACTCCGCAAGATAGTGCTGTAAGCGTTTTTTCAGCAGGCGGTTATGCATTACGCCGCCGCTGAACACCAGCACATGAATGCCACGCAGTGCCGCTTCCTGCCGCACCAGCACGGCCAGCCCCTGCGCCAGCGCATCATGAAATGCCCATGCGCGTTCGGCTGGTGTAGCCTGCCAGTTCAGCCAGCTTTGCCAGAACGCCGCCAAATCCAGCATGGTTCCGCAAAGAGGCATCTGAACCGGATGTTCAACAGACGCCACGCTCGCCGCCAGCGCTTCCAGTTGGCAGGCCGCTTCGCCTTCATAACTCAGGTGCAGCGGCGCACAACCCAGTGCACAGGCAATAGCATCAAATAAGCGCCCGCAGGATGAGGCTTTCGGCGCATTAACGCCGCGCTCAATTGCGCGCGCCAGCATCGGCCAGTTCTGCCGCTGGATATCGGCGGTTTCCGGGTAGCGCTGCCAGTCAGGAACAAACTCCAGCATCTGCGCCAGCAAGTTGCGCCACGGCTGCTGCGCGGCTAAATCCCCGCCGGGGAGCGCCACCGCCGGTAACCCACCTACGTGTTCACACTCGCGGTAATTGACCCGCAGACATTCGCCGCCCCACAGCTCGCCGCCTTCGCCCATACCGATGCCATCAAGCGTTATTGCAATGACATCACCGCCTTCCAGCGGCCAGCCGTGTTCACCGAGGCAGGCTGCGGCATGAGCGTGATGATGCAGCACGGTCTGCACCGGCAGGCCATAGCTGCTGGCCCATTGATGCGTGCGGTAACCCGGATGAGCGTCTACCACCACCTGCTCCGGGTGGAAGTCGTAAATATCCTGCATCAGGCGCAGCGCACTGCGCCACTGCGCTTCGACGCCTTCATCGGTGAGATCGCCAAAATGCTGACCCGGCACAGCGCTGTTACCGCGCAGCAGGCAAAAGGTGTTTTTCAGATCTGCTCCCAGGCAAAGCATCGGCGGAAGATCGTTAAACCCCGGCGGCAACGACATCGCATCCGGCACATAGCCACGTGAACGGCGCAGCATCTCCCCGCTCGCACGCACCACGGAATCATCCATGCGCTGGACAATATCGCGATTGTGCAGCAAAAAGCCGTCGGCGATATCCGCCAGATCGCTTAACGCCTCGTCATTACTGATTACGGGCGGTTTTCCGCTGAGATTGCCAGACGTCATCACCAGCGGGCGCTGTAATTCTTGCGCTAGCAGGTGTTGCAGCGGATTGGCAGGCAGCATGACGCCCACTTCATCAAGGCCAGGCGCAATTGCCTCGCACAGCCCGCTCACGCGCTCTTTTTCCACCAGCACAATGGGTGCGGCGGGCGTCGCAAGTAAGCGCTGCGCCTGCGTCGTCACGCCTTCCGCGCCGGGTAACATCACCGCCAGCGGTTTTGCCGGGCGATGTTTTCGCGCGCGCAGATGCATCACCGCCGCCTGGCTCGTTGCATCGCAGGCGAGATGAAAACCACCAATGCCTTTTACCGCAACAACACCGCCGCTTTTTAGCAGCGCGATTGCCGCCTGGAGTGCTGCTTCCCCGCGTGCATGCTGTTCGCCGCTGCGCCATTCAAGCGCGGGGCCGCATTCATGACAGGCCACGGGCTGAGCGTGAAAACGCCGGTCCAGCGGATCGCGGTACTCGGCTTCGCAAACGGGGCACAACGGAAAGCTCGCCATCGCGGTGTTAGGCCGGTCATAGGGCATGGCGTGAATAATGGTGAAGCGCGGCCCGCAGTGGGTGCAGTTAATAAATGGGTAGCGGTAACGGCGTTCAGAAGGGTCGTTCATCTCCGCGAGGCAAGCCGGACAGGTTGCCGCGTCGGGAACAATTTGGGTATTCATTGCGCCACCCGCACTGTGGCGAATGGCGAAATCAAGCGGTAAAACGGACCAGCAAAACGGCGCGCTGGTCACCATATCAATGCGCGCCAACGGCGGGCACTGTTGCTGCAACAGGGCGAGAAATTCGCGCTCATTGCCGAGCAGGCGAACCTCCACGCCCTGCGCATCGTTACAGACATCGCCTTTCAGCCCGAGCTGTTGCGCCAGTTGCCAGACAAAGGGGCGGAAGCCCACCCCTTGTACTTTTCCGTACACGCGCAAACAGACACCGTTGCTGTTGACCGTGTCATCATTGCATTGCTGCATTGAGCAATCGACTCTTCATCTGTTGATAAGTGCTCTGAGTGTACTCTTCGGCCCAGCGCTGATCGTTGATCGCACTCACCCGAACTGCGCAATATTTGGTCTCCGGCGTTTTTGAAATCGGATCCAGATTATCCTGCGTCAGTTCATTACACGCACCAATCCACCACTGATAAGTCATATACACACTGCCGTGATTGACGCGCTCGCTAACATCCGCGCGGGTGATCACCTTGCCACGGCGCGACTCAACCCACACCAGTTGGCGATCCTGCACGCCCAGCGCCGCCGCATCGTCCGGGTTAATCTGCACAAAACCGGGTTCATCGGCGAGTGTTTGCAGCGCCGCACAGTTACCGGTCATTGAGCGGCAAGAGTAGTGCCCGACTTCACGCACCGTGCAGAGCACCAGTGGGAACTCATCATCCGGGCGTTCCGCTGGCGCACGCCACTGGGCAGCAAAAAGATGGCCTTTGCCGTCCGGCGTATCGAATTTGTTGTTCTGATACAGGTATGGCGTGCCGGGGTGATCCAGCGTTGGGCAAGGCCACTGAACGTGTCCCATATCGCCCATTTTTTCGTAGGTCACACCGTAAAATAGCGGGCACAACTCGCGCAGCTCATCCCAGATTTGCTGGTTGTTGTCGTAGTGCATCGGGTAGCCCATTGCCGTGGCGATCAGGCTAATGATTTCCCAGTCGCGCTTGACGTTGTACTTCGGCTCGATGGCTTTTTCAAAACGCTGGAAACCGCGATCGGCGCAGGTAAACACGCCACCATGCTCGCCCCAGGAAGTGGCGGGGAGCAGCACATCGGCTTGCTCGGCGGTTTTGGTCATAAAGATGTCCTGCACCACCACAAAATCGAGCGCTTCAAAGCCTTTACGCACCAGGCCCAAATCCGCTTCGGTCTGCAACGGATCTTCGCCCATGATGTAGTAGGCTTTCACTTTGCCTTCCAGCGCCAGATGCGGCACTTCGGTAATGCGCACGCCAACTTTGTCGTCCATCACCGCCGGGTCGATGCCCCAGGCTTTGGCGAATTTAGCGCGTACTTCCGGGTTTACCACATCCTGATAGCCAGGGAACTGGTTGGGGATCACACCCATGTCGCACGCGCCCTGCACGTTGTTTTGCCCGCGTACCGGGCCAACACCAACATGTTCACGACCAAGATTACCGGTGAGCAGCGCCAGGCTGGAGAGCCCTTTCACCACGTCCACCGCCTGGCCAAACTGCGTTACGCCCATGCCCCACATAATGGTGGCCGACGGCGCGGCAGCATAGGTGCGCATCGCCTGACGTACCTGTTTTGCCGGCACGCCGGTAATGTGTTCCACCGCTTCCGGCGCGTAATCTTTTACCGTTTCGCGGTACGCCTCAAGCCCGGTGGTAAAGCTGGCAACGTAATCTTTGTCGTAAAGTTCTTCTTCGAGCAGCACATAACCAAAGGCGTTGACCAGCGCCATATTGCAGCCGTTATTCAGTTGCAGGTGCTGGTCGGCAATACGCGCGGTTTCGATGCGGCGCGGATCGCAAACAATGATTTTCGCCCCTTTCTGTTTAGCTTTGATCACCCGGCGCGCGACGATCGGGTGTGAATCAGCACAGTTATAACCAAATACCAGCAAACAACTGGAATTTTCGATATCGCTGATGGAGTTACTCATCGCACCGTTGCCAAGCGTTTCCTGTAACCCGGCAACAGACGGGCCGTGGCAAACGCGCGCGCAGCAGTCGACATTGTTGGTATTGAGCACGCCGCGGGCAAATTTTTGCATGACATAGTTGGTTTCATTGCCTGTGCCGCGTGACGAGCCGGTAGTCATAATGGCGCGCGGGCCATATTTCGCTTTGATATCGCTAAGGCGTTTGGCGGTATAGCGGATCGCTTCATCCCAGCTAACCGGTGTGAGTTTGCCGCCTTTTTCGTAGCGGATCATCGGCTGGGTCAGACGCGGCGTCAGCAGTTTGGTGTCGTTGAGGAAATCCCAGCCGTAGTAGCCTTTCAGGCACAGTTCGTTCTGGTTAGTGTGGCCGTTGGCCGCTTCCGCACGGATGATTTTTCCGTTATCCACGACCAGTTTCAGTTTGCAGCCAGCGCCACAGTAAGGGCATACGCTCGTAATTTTTTTCATCAGTAACAGACCTGTTAAAAGTGAAATTCAGATTGTTTAGAACACCAGGGAAACGGCGCCATCCAGCGCGGCGCGACGACGTTTTTCCGCGCTCATCTGTTCCAGTAAGTTGCGATCGACACACACCAGCGCGTTGGTCGGGCAGGCCTGCATACAAGCGGGGCCGCTTTCGCTGTGGTGGCACAAATCGCATTTGTTGGCTTCGGCTTTCTCCGCGCGCACATTCAGGCCTGCGCCGCTGTGGCGAATAACCGGGCGCACTACCACTTCCATCGCACCGTACGGGCACGCGACTACACAGGTTTTGCAGCCAATGCAGCGCTCCTGCATCACATGCACAAACCCTTCGTCGCGGCTAATGGCGCCGTTCGGGCAGACATTGGCGCAGGGTGCGTCTTCGCACTGACGGCACAATGTCGCCGTCGACACATTGACACCTTTGATGACGTGAATACGCGGCAGAAACGTCTCAGGGGTGAGCGCCGCGCAATCCTGGTTTTCCTGATGAGACACCACGCAGGCGACCTCACAGGTGCGACAGCCGATGCATTTTGCTGCGTCAGCCATAATAAATCGGTTCATGAATTCCTCCGGAAAAAGGCGATATCCCGCCGGAGTATTCACAAAGCGTGCCATAATTATAATTCTATGTAATTAAAGGACTTTTATAAAAACAGTGGGCTGTCATCGACAGAAGTGACGATGACAGCTGACGAGATCAGGCGTGCGGGCCGTTAATGATAGAATCGCGAGTGATGAGCTCGCCGGGAAAGGTTTGCTGGTAGTGAAAATCGCCGCCATCAAGCATAAAGATCAAGCGGTTAATCGTCTCTTTAATCATCTCGGTGACCGGGATTTTCACGCTGGAGAGCGCCGGCACGGTAAATGGCGCAATGGCGATATCATCAAACCCCACCACTGACACCTGACGGGGTACCGCAAGTTGGCTTTCATGTAGCTGTTTAATCGCGCCAATGGCCATATCGTCATTGCTCGCCACCAGCGCGCTGAAGGTCGCCTTACGAGAGAGCAGCTCCGCCACGCCCTGCGCGCCGCTGGCTGGCGTCCATTTTCCTTCGGCGATCAACTCATTACGCACCTCAATCCCGTGCTGCGCCAGCGCGTCTTTATAGCCCGATAAACGTTCAATACCGGTGGGGGAATCCAGCGAACCGGTAATAAACGCAATATCGCGGTGGCCACGGGAGATAAGCCGCGACACCACGTTCATGCTGGAGGCTTTCTGGTCAGAGTAAACGCAGTGGCTGGCATGTTTACGCAACCGGCGGTTGAGTACCACGATGGGCTGCGAGTGGTTATCGATAATCTCATCGAGTTCATCGACGCTAAGAAAGCGCGGATAAATAATGATCGCGTCACAGCGTAAATCGAGCAGGTACTGGATCGCCTGGCGCTCCTCTTCGGCGCTGTGTTTGCCATCTGCCAGCAGCAATCGGCGGCCTTTATCTTCGGTCATGCGCGCGGCGTGGGAAAGCAGCTCGCTAAAGTAAACGCCGTGATAGAGGGTGTTGGTGACCACCAGCCCGAGAGTTTGGGTTTTGCTGGAAGCCAGGCTGCGCGCCAGCAAATTCGGGCGATAACCACTTTCGGCAATCGCCTGAAAGACGCGCGCTTTCGTCTCTTCGCCGACATACCCTTTGCCTGTCAGCACGCGGGAAACGGTGGCTTTCGACACGCCAGCCCGCTTTGCTACTTCCTGCATTGTCGCCATCGATCCTACCCCTCAAAAATCGTGACCCGAAGTGTACTTCAGGCGTTGCGATGATGGGAACACTTAACCCCGACAGATGAACATTTCGCACGCCTGACATTAAGTGATCATCATCACGATTATAAAAATAACCGCTTTTTACATATTGTTTCACACAATGAAACTCATCATGATTTTGTGGAACCGGTTACCTATTTCATGTTTCATGGCCGCCAGAGCGTGGCGGTGAAACAGTACCTTATTGATAAAACAGGATAAAATCTGATGGCAAAGAATTATGCCGCGCTGGCCCACTCGGTGGTGGACGCGCTGGGCGGAGCCGAGAATATCGCCGCTGTAACGCACTGCATGACGCGTCTGCGCTTTGTAGTGAAAGACGAAACCCGTATCGACGCGCCAACGCTTAAAAGCGTCAGCGGCGTCATGGGTGTGGTACGCAACGACAATCAGTGCCAGGTGATCATCGGCAACACCGTTTCCCAGGCGTTTCGCGAGGTGGTCAGCCTGCTGCCGCAAGATATGCAGCCGGTTGAAGTACAGACTAAGCAAAAACTGACGTTGCGCCGTATTGGCGCGGGCATTCTTGATGCCTTGATCGGCACCATGTCGCCGCTGATCCCGGCGATCATCGGCGGGTCGATGGTCAAACTGCTGGCAATGGTGCTGGAAATGTCCGGCGCATTGCCAAAAGGCTCCTCCACGCTGACGATTTTGACGGTGATTGGCGATGGCGCTTTCTTCTTCCTGCCATTGATGGTGGCGGCCTCTGCGGCGGTGAAATTCAAAACCAATATGTCGCTGGCGATCGCCATCGCCGGGGTGCTGGTGCATCCGAGCTTTGTCGATCTGATGGCGAAAGCCGCGCAGGGCGAGCACGTTGAGTTCGCGCTGATTCCGGTAACGGCGGTGAAATACACCTATACGGTGATCCCGGCGCTGGTGATGACCTGGTGCCTGTCGTATATCGAACGCTGGGTGGATCGTATTACGCCGGCGGTGACGAAAAACTTCTTAAAACCGATGTTGATCGTGCTGATTGCCGCGCCGCTGGCGATTGTGCTGATTGGCCCGCTCGGTATCTGGATCGGTAGCGCGATTTCCGCGCTGGTCTATACCATTCACGGCTATCTCGGCTGGCTCTCGGTTGCCATTATGGGCGCACTGTGGCCGCTGCTGGTGATGACCGGTATGCACCGTGTTTTCACCCCAACCATTATTCAAACCATCGCGGAAACCGGCAAAGAGGGCATGGTCATGCCGTCAGAAATCGGCGCGAACCTGTCGCTCGGCGGCTCTTCGCTGGCGGTGGCATGGAAAACCAAAAACCCGGAACTGCGCCAGACCGCAATGGCGGCAGCGGCTTCGGCGATTCTGGCCGGTATTTCTGAACCGGCGCTCTACGGTGTGGCGGTGCGTCTGAAACGCCCGCTGATTGCGAGTTTAATTAGCGGTTTTGTCTGCGGCGCGGTCGCGGGTATCGCCGGGCTGGCCAGCCACTCGATGGCGGCACCGGGATTATTCACCAGCGTGCAGTTCTTCGACCCGGCCAACCCGATGTCCATCGTCTGGGTGTTCGGCGTGATGGCGCTGGCGGTAGTGTTGTCTTTCGTATTGACGCTGCTACTCGGGTTTGAAGATATTCCCGTGGAAACCGAGAACAAACCGCAAGCGGCTGAGCCAGTCACTGTAAAAGAAGCACGAGCCTGATTTAAGAAAGCGAGGTAACGCATGTCAGTATTTCCGCAAGGATTTTTATGGGGCGGCGCGCTTGCCGCCAACCAGTCGGAAGGGGGTTATCTGGAGGGCGGCAAAGGGCTGACCACCGTGGATATGATCCCGCACGGCGCGAACCGTCTGCCGGTGAAACTGGGACAGGAAAAACGCTTTACGCTGCGCGATGACGAATTTTACCCAAGCCACGAGGCGATCGATTTTTATCATCGCTACAAAGAAGATATCGCGTTGATGGCGGAGATGGGTTTTTCGGTGTTTCGTACCTCGATTGCCTGGAGCCGTCTGTATCCGAAAGGTGACGAACTGACGCCGAACCCGGAAGGGATCGCGTTCTATCGCGCGGTGTTTGAAGAGTGCAAAAAGTACAATATCGAACCGCTGGTCACGCTGTGCCACTTCGATGTGCCGATGCATCTGGTCATTGAATATGGCTCATGGCGTAACCGCAAAATGGTGGAGTTTTTCACCCGTTACGCGCGTACCTGCTTTGAAGCGTTTGACGGGCTGGTGAAATACTGGCTGACTTTCAACGAGATCAACATCATGTTGCACAGCCCGTTCTCCGGCGCGGGGCTGGTGTTCGAAGAGGGTGAAAATCAGGATCAGGTGAAATACCAGGCGGCGCACCATGAGCTGATTGCCAGCGCGCTGGCAACGAAAATCGCCCATGAAGTGAACCCGCAGAATCAGGTGGGCTGCATGCTGGCGGGCGGGAATTTCTACCCCTACTCCTGCAAACCGGCCGACGTATGGACGGCGCTGGAAAAAGATCGCGAAAACCTGTTCTTTATCGATGTGCAGGCGCGCGGCAGCTATCCGGCCTACTCCGCGCGCGTGTTCCGCGAAAAAGGCGTTACCATTGTGAAAGAGGCGGGTGATGACGAGATCCTGAAGAATACCGTCGATTTTGTCTCCTTCAGTTATTACGCTTCGCGCTGTGCGTCGGCAGATATGAACGCCAACAACACCAGCGCCGCCAACATCGTGAAATCACTGCGTAACCCGCACATTGAAGTGAGCGAATGGGGCTGGGGCATCGATCCGCTGGGGCTGCGCATCACCATGAACATGATGTACGACCGCTACCAGAAACCGCTGTTCCTGGTGGAAAACGGCCTCGGCGCGAAAGATGAACTCAACGCCAACGGCGAAGTGGAAGATGATTACCGCATCAGTTACCTGCGCGAGCATATCCGCGCGATGGGCGACGCCATCGAAGATGGCATTCCGGTTATCGGTTACACCAGTTGGGGCTGTATCGATCTGGTGGCGGCATCAACCGGCGAAATGAGCAAGCGCTACGGTTTTGTCTATGTTGACCGCGATGATGCCGGGAACGGTACGCTGGCACGCCGCCGTAAAAAATCGTTCTGGTGGTATAAGAAAGTGATCGCCAGCAACGGGGCGGATCTCGACTAAACACCGTGCCACACCAGACGGGCAACACGAATGCATGTCGTCGTTGCCCGTCCTTTCCCCGCTGTTTACAGACTTTTCTCAACGCTGGTTTACCGCTTGATAGCGTGACAACGCTCACATCTATGCCAGGCTTAATGACGTGTATAACAACGTCTGAAGGAGAAAGCATGGCAGAGCAAAGCCCTAAAACCACGCTAGCACCGCACTATCCTACTCCTCCGTTTGTCGAACAACCGCAGCCCGCACCGGGTCTTGCCAGCAAAATGAAACCTGTGCCGGATCACGGTGAAACCAGCTACCGGGGTTCCGGACGTTTAACGGGCCGCAAAGCGCTGATTACTGGCGGCGACTCCGGCATTGGCCGGGCAGTTGCCATTGCCTATGCCCGCGAAGGCGCGGATGTGGCGATTAACTACCTGCCGGAAGAGGAATCCGACGCCGCTGAAGTGATCAAACTGATCGAAGCCGAAGGGCGAAAAGCCATCGCCATTCCGGGTGATATCCGCTCAGAAGCGTTTTGCCAGACCCTGGTTAAAGAGGCGGTAGCCAAACTGGGCGGGCTGGATATTCTGGTCAATAACGCCGGTCGCCAGCAGTTTAACGAGTCAATCCTGACACTTTCGACCGAGGATTTTGACGCCACCTTTAAAACCAACGTCTATGCGATGTTCTGGATAACCAAAGCCGCAGTGGAGCATCTGCCGCGCGGAGCCAGCATTATCAACACCTCTTCGGTGCAGGCATACCAGCCAAGCCCGATTTTGCTGGATTACGCGCAGACCAAAGCGGCGATTGTGGCGTTCACCAAATCTCTGGCACAGCAGCTGGGTGAAAAAGGCATTCGCGTCAATGCGGTGGCGCCTGGCCCTTACTGGACACCGCTGCAGTCGAGCGGCGGTCAGCCGCAGGAAAAAGTGCAGCAGTTCGGTGCCAGCGCGCCGCTGGGCCGCCCTGGTCAGCCCGCAGAAATTGCCCCGCTGTATGTCACCATGGCCTCGGCAGAAAGCAGCTACACCTCCGGGCAGGTTTGGTGTTCTGACGGGGGGACCGGCACGCTGTAATTCTCACTCCCGCTTCCACTCTTTATATGGCCGCCGTCTGGCGGTCATTTCTGGTAAGGATCGCACCACCGTGAAGAACACAATTTCTCACTCTCCTGTACGGGAGGATGGCTTTGCCGAACCCGGCGATTACGCCGCGATTGGCGAAGGGCGCTCGGTCGCACTTATCGCCCCCGACGGATCAATCGACTGGTGGTGCGCGCCGAACCTGGATTCCCCGCCGCTGTTTGATCGCCTGCTCGACCCGGAGATTGGCGGTTTTTTTCAGTTAGCGCCGCAGCAACCTTACACCGTGAACCGCTGCTACAGGCAGGACAGCAATGTGCTGGAAACCACCTTCACCACCGCCAGCGGCAAAGTGTTACTCACCGAATCTATTAACAGTACGCTCGCCGGACGTTTGCCGTGGAGCGAGCTGGCGCGCCGGATTGAAGGTCTGGAAGGCAAGGTGGTCTTAACGCTGAAAGTCCGTTTCGGCACACGGGCGGAAACCTGTTCGCCGTGGATGAATAAAACCGCGCACGGCAACGTCTACCATATCGCTGATTCAATGGCGATGCTGCGCACCAGCGAAGAGGTCAACATCATCGACGCCGACGATGAGCAGGTTAACGGCCACATTACGGTTTCGGCGGGTCAACGGCGGTTAGTCGCCCTGCTGGTGACCGAGAAAGAGCCGCTGGCAGTCCCGAGTCTTGAGGCTATTGACGCGCGTATTGAAACCAGCCATGCCGCATGGTGCGACTGGAGTAAAAGCCTGAGCTATGCAGGACGCTACGCAGAACATGTCGGGCGTTCCGCGCTGGCGCTAAAATTTCTCTGGTACTCGCCCACCGGCGCGCTTGCGGCGGCGGCGACCACCTCCATTCCTGAGGGCGTTGGCGGTGAGAAAAACTACGATTATCGCTACGCGTGGATCCGCGATGCCTGCCTGATTATTAAAGCCTTTGCCTTTTTAGGCGCGCTGGAAGAGTGCAAAGCCGCCTTCTCCTGGCTTTCAAAAACCATTATCCGCCATGGTGTCCGGCTGCAGGCGTGTTACACCCTTGAAGGGGATGAAGTGCCCTGCGAAACATACCCGGCACTGCGGGGCTACAAAAATTCAAAGCCGGTGCGAGTGGGAAACAATGCGCGCGACCAGCTACAGCTCAGCATGTATGGCGACATGCTGGCAACAGCGGAGCTGTTCGTGAAAGCGGGCCATGTGCTGGATCTCACCACCTCGCGACTGCTGGGTGAGCTGGCAAACTGCTGCGCCGATCACTGGCGGCAAAAGGATTGCGGGATTTGGGAACTGCCCGAGCTGCAACATTATACCCACTCCAAGATGGCATGCTGGCTGGCGCTGGATATGGCCGTGCTGATGGCGAAAGAGAAGTACATCGAGCCGACGTGGGTCGGGCGCTGGGAGCGCGAGCGGGATCGCATCCGCGACTGGATCGAAACCCATTGCTGGTCAGAGCGCAAGCAGGCTTACCTCTTTTACCCCGATAACGACGATCGGCTTGATGCTTCGCTGGCGCTGGTTTATCGCTATGGTCAACAGGTTAACCCTCAGCGCATGCTGGCCACTTACCGGGCGATTGAAGACAAGCTGGGCCACGGTGGCGCACTGGTCTACCGCTACAGCGGCGTCGAACAGGAAGAGAACACCTTTGTCGCCTGTTCGTTCTGGCTGGCGGCAGCCTGGGCAGCAATGGGTGAGATAACCCAAGCCGAGACGGCAATGGAAGCGATCCTCAGCGCCCTTTGCGATAAAGGCAATGTCGAAACCTTTAATGAGATGTTTGATGTTCGCACCGGCAAGTGGAGCGGTAACCTGCCGCAGGGTTTAAGCCACCTGGCGCTGATTTGCGCCGCGCAGGCAATTACCGATCACGGCACATCATCCACACCATAAACCGGTATGAGCGGCAAACGCGCGCGATCTTAAGCCCGCAACCGCAGGTTTTTCTGCCAAAGAGGTGAACGCCGCTACCGTATAAGGTGGTTTTTCTCATGCGCGATCAACCACGCTTTGCGCGCGATACCACCACCGTAGCCGGTCATGGCGCCATCTTTACCGATGATGCGATGACAAGGAATGACAATCGCCACCCGGTTTGCGCCATTGGCCGCCGCGACGGCACGTACCGCAGTGGGTTGTGCAAGGAATTCCGCCAGTGCCTGATAATGTGTGGTCTGGCCGTACGGCACCGTTTGCAAGCCCTGCCAGACACGGCGCTGAAATTCACTGCCAGGCAGATCCAGCGTCAGCGAAAATTGCCGCCTGTCGCCGGCAAAATACTCGCCGATCTCTTTTTCCGCCTGCCGGGTGTGCGCGTTTTCCCCGGCGATAATGCGTGCTTTCAGCAAGCGCTGTAAGTCGCTGAATTCAGTCTCCAGCATGCGCCGGTCAACAAACTCCAGCAGGCAAACGCCCTGTTCCGTGGCGCAGACAAACATCGGGCCAATCGGTGTGGTGAAACGGTGGATCATGATCACCGACTGCCCGAGGCTCGGTGCCGCGCCAGTGAGTTTTTTACAGGTATAACCAAAACCGCTGAGTGATTCATAACCGCTGTCAAAGGCAACTTCGGTGGCGCTGCGCCCGCCTTTCAACTCCTGAAGCGCAGCATTTACCCGCGACATGCGCTGAAAAGCCTGAAACGTGATGCCATGTTGCTGTAAAAACCAGCGGCGCACGCGCTCCGGGCTGATACCCTGTTCGCGCAGCAGCGTATCGCTGATGCGCATTTTAGGATTGGCGCGAACCAGCGCTAACGCCTGCTCAATAAAGGTCGGTGCCGAACAGGCATTTTCTGTTGGTCGACACACTTTACACGGGCGGAAACCGGCATCGAGCGCTGATTTCATTTCGCGGAAAAACACCACATTTTCCCGCTTCGGTTTACGCGCGCGACAGACGGAAATACAAAAAACCCCGGTGGTTTTGACGCCGACAAAAAAGAGGCCGGTGTATTCGGAAGCGCGTTCGAGCAGCGCCTGATACCAGGTGTCGCACTGCGCTTTATCCGTGATTTGCATAGTGGAAAACGCCCTCAAAGGATTGCTGTGTCTGCATGCTCAACAGTATGTTTTTCAGCTGCGTTTGTAACGCGGCATGAACAAAATTGCCCATCGAAATGCGGCGCACGCCGAGCGTGGCCAGTTCGGCGAACCCTGCCAGCCCCGGAACGCACATAACATTGAGCGGCAAAGGGATCTGTTGCGCGAGTGCGGCAATATCTGCGTTTTGCAACACGCCAGGCACAAACAGACCGTCCGCGCCGTGTTGAGCATATAACTGCCCGCGATACAGCGTCTCTGCCAGCGCATTTTCCACGTTCAGCAAGAACGTATCGGTACGGATATTCAAAAACAGCGCGCATGGCAATTGCGCGCGGATTTCCCGCAACTGCCGGGCAAATTGCGTTGCCTCAACCAGTTGCCGTTCGCCATTGACCACGCGGCTATCTTCCAGATTAATGCCCACCACGCCGAGTTTTATTAATTGTTGCAGGTTATCGGCAATGGCTTGTGCGGTTTCGCCGTAACCGGCTTCCATATCCACGCTGAGTGGCAGATCGCAGGCGGCGCGAATGCGCTTCACCATAAACAGCAGTTCAGCAAATGGCATCTGTTCGCCGTCGTCATAACCGAGCATCGCGGCAATGGCGGCGCTGGAAGTGCCCAACGCCTGATACCCGGCCTGCTCTGCCGCCTGCGCGCTGGTTGCGTCCCAGACATTGGCGATCAGTAATGGTGTGGTTTGATGGTGAAAAGCGGTGAAATCCATGGTCGTCTCCAGGGCTGTTAAGTGGAGTCAGTGTGGCGTTTGCCGTCTACCCCTCACAACCGAAAATCGGACGACCATTTTTTATATATCGGGCAGGAAACGTATCGGGCAGGAGACGTTTCACCGCTGATAATCAATTTGCCCGATCCGGAGCGAAGATCATTGCCTCAGGCAGAGAGCGCATTTTTTCTCATAAAATCAATGCGGTGTTGTGTAGGCCGGATAAGGCGCACATCGCCATCCGGCAACGAATTCACAGCTTTTTGCATCAAGATCAGATATGAAATGCAACGCGTTTGCCTGTCGGCAATGTGATATCAATGCTTAACTCGCCACCTAACGCAGAGACATAACGCTTGAGAGTAGAGAGACGGGGATCGTTGCCAGGCTGCTCTATCTTCGCCAGTGTCGGCTGTTTAACGCCCATGACTCCGGCAAGCTCGGTCTGGGAGATATTCAATTCTTCACGTAGCTGGCTCAATACAATGTTGCGGCGCAGCTCATCAACACGCTCTTCAATTCGCGCCTGACTTTCAGGGCTGCGTTTCGCTAAAAGTTCATCTAAGGTTGCCACGTTAACTCCTTATTTCGCATATGATTTCTGAACTCTGCGTCGGCAATTTTTATCATGTCTTTATAAAACCGTTTCTCGTTAACGCCTGTTTTATCTGCGGCGCACAGTACAATAGCCCGCCGCGTAGAGTCGAACGCAAAAAAGGCGCGTACGGGAGAACCTGCATACTGGATCCTCAACTCTTTCATATTGCTATAGGTTGATCCTTTTATGGTATCGACATAAGGACGCCCAAGCTGCGGGCCAAACTCACTGAGGATCCTGAAAACCGCTAAAACCTCATCCTGCAATAGTTCTGGCTGGATGCTAAACCACACGTCAAAACGCTCCGTCGTAATCACTTGCCACATTGCCGTTCCCTCATAGCTTTTTTGCTATGAACGGAAATTATAGCCTGAAAGCTATGCAATCAACAAAAGTTTAACCATTCCTGAAGGCGTGTCGACAATTTTATTCTCACCCTTTCACGCCAAACACCCGAAAAAACGCGGTTTTCCCCTCTTCCGTTACCGTGACTTCGCGATAACCCGGGGTTCTGCGCAACCAGCCCTGTTGTTCGAAAGCAATCAGCAGGGCCGCACCTGCGTCACCACCGAGGTGAAAGCGCCGTTCGCTCCAGTCCAGACAGGCGCTACAGGGTTTGCGCCGGGTGCGCGGATCGAGGGTAACGCCGATCTTCTCAAGGCTCCGTTTGCCTGAATCCGTTACCGCGTTGCCATCATCGGTGATCCAGCCTTCGCGCTGCATAAACGCATACACATCAACGGCTATTTCACCGGCAAGATGATCATAACAAGTACGCGCCTGACGCAGCGCCAGCGGCGTGCGGGTAACAGGAACCTGCGCACCGCGCATGGATACGCTCATCATCGTTTCCAGTAGCGCGGCGACATCGCTGCCTGCCAGCCGGTAGTAGCGGTGCCGCCCCTGTGAAACGCAGACGAGCAGCCCGCTGGCGAGCAGTTTTGCCAGATGCGCGCTGGCCGTTGACGCGGCAATATCTACCACCGCGCTCAACTCGGTCGCTGTCCACGCCCGCCCGTCCATCAGCGCGCAGAGCATTCTCGCTCGGGAAGGCTCCGCCATCGCGCTGGCAAGGCCAGAGAGCGTCTGCTCCAGCAGATGCGGTTGTTCCTGCGTTTTGCGTAGTTCATTGCCGGTCATAGCGGTTGTACGTCCCATCGTTGTGTTACCTCGCGCGCCAGCGGATCGTTATCGGTGAGCAGGATCAACCGGTTGTCATGATCGCTGTATTGCACAAGGATATTGACATTATGTTGCGCGATCGTGCGGGCAATTTCGCCTAACTCGCCAGGACGCTCCTGCTTGAGTTTGCGAATAACCGGTGGCGTCACGGCATGCACACATAAACCAGCAGCGGTTAATACTTCCCGGGCGCGCTCGCCGTCAGCCACCAGAAAGTGCGCATGGCAGCGATCGCCTGCGGTAAACACACCGCCTCCTTCCAGCCCGACGCCATTTTTCCCGAGCGTTTCGCCAAGCTGTGCCAGCGCGCCCGGCGCATTATTCAGGATAACGTGAATATCGTACATATTATGGCTTCTCCGGGGTTGATGCGTAATCGCGAAAAACCGTGGCAACACGGATGCGGTAGGAGGAAAAAATGGCTTCCCGCCCTTCGCGCTGCGCCGCCTGATGCAAAACGTTGCTTTTCCAGGCGTGCACGGATGCTTCATCGCGCCACCATGACAATGACAAAATCTTCCCCTCGCGGCTTAAGCTCTGAAAGCGTTCGATAGCGATAAATCCGTCGATGTCTGCCAGTACCGGCTTGAGTTCTGCGGCTAATTGCAGGTAACGCGCCTGCTTACCTGCGGCGATATCGGCTTCAAAAAGTACAGCAATCATAACGTGGCTCCTCATGAATAATGAGCAGCCAGTGTTGCGCAGACGCCAGGTCCACGCTTCGTCCCCCAACGAAATATGCCTGTCGATCTCCTCTCCCTAATACAAACCGAGTAGTGATTTGGCTCGCAGATCTCTATGAAACCGGTTGCGGGCGAGGTTTACCAGGTTAGCATGAAACCGGTTTCACGCAATTACACCGACTCAGTTTCCGATAATAAAAGGTAAATAAAAATGGCCGTTATCAGGGATTACAATAAGTTAGCGAGTGATATCCTCCGCGAGGTCGGCGGTGAAGAGAACATTAGTAATTTCTCCCGCTGCGCCACGCGTCTGCGCCTGGTATTGAATCAAACGCCTGACACAGCGAAGGCCAACATCCAGAGCCTGCCGGGCGTGATAGCGGTGGTGGAAAGCGGCGGGCAATTCCAGGTGGTGATTGGCACCCATGTCGCCGATGTGTTTAACGCCCTGAGCGGCATGGTGAAAGAGAAAGATGGCAACACGGCACAGCCAAAAACCCGCTGGCTGGATGCGGTGATCGCCACCATGTCGGCGGTGTTCGCGCCAATTGTCTACATTCTTGCCGCCGCCGGGATCTTACAAGGCGTGCTGATCCTGCTCGGCCTTGTTGATGCGCAGATCAAAACTTCCGGCACCTTTGCGGTGCTGAACTTTATGTCATGGACGCCGTTTGCTTTCCTGCCGGTGTTTATCGCCATCACTGCTGCTCGCCATTTTAAATGTAACCCTTTTATCGCCGTGCTCTGTTGCTGCGCGTTAATCAACCCGGAGTGGACGGCGATGGCCGGGAAAATCGCCAGCGGCAGTGAAGTGAAATTCCTCTTTTTCCCGCTGGCGGAAACGGTTTACACCTCCTCGGTGCTACCGCCGTTGTTTCTCGTCTGGGCGCTGTCGTGGTTTGAACGCCGTGTTGAAAAATGGCTGCCTGAAGTGGTGAGCCCGCTGTTTACCCCGCTGCTCTGTTTCGTAGTCATTGTGCCGCTGACGTTGATTGTGATTGGCCCGATCACCAGTTGGGCGGCGCTGGGCGTCGCGCACGGTTATAACACGCTGTTCCATGCCGCACCGGCGCTGGCGGCGGCGATTATCGGCGGTGTCTGGCAGGTGATTGTGATCTTTGGTGTGCACTGGGGCATTACGCCGGTGATCATGGCCAACTTCGATACTCAGGGCTATGACTCTTTCCAGGCCTATCAAACCATTGCGGTGATTGGCCAGATGGCGGCAGTGTTCGGCGTGTTCATCAAAAGCCGCAACAAACAGTTGAAGGCAACCTCGCTCTCGGCGGGCGTGACGGCGATTTTCGGCATTACCGAACCGGCGATTTATGGCGTGACGCTGCGCTTTAAAAAACCGTTTATCTGCGGCTGTATTGGCGGCGCGATTGGCGCTGTCGTCGCCAGCCTGTTTGGCAGCCTCTACTATGCTTATGCCGCACTGCCGGGCCTGTTCACGCTGGTCAACGCGATTAGCCCGGATGCGCCAATGTCGTTTATTGGCGAACTGGTGGGCGCGGGCACCGCAATTGTGCTGACCATCGTGATGGTGCAGTTTGTCGGTTTTGACGATCCGGTTGACGCCGTGGTTTCTGATGAGAAAAACGCGCCGCTGACTGTCGGTTCCCTGCAAATGCTCAGCCCCATTAAAGGTGAAGTGATTGCGCTGGAAAGCGTGGCGGATGAAGCCTTTGCCGGCAAAGTGCTGGGCGATGGCATCGCCATCATCCCGCATGAAGGTAAAGTTGTTGCCCCTTGTGATGCACAGGTCGCAACATTGATCGACTCTCATCACGCCATCGGCTTGATATGTGATAATGGCGCGGAATTGCTGATTCACGTTGGGCTTAACACCGTTAATCTTCAGGGACAATATTTTACGCCGCTGGTCAAAGAGGGTGACCGGGTTAGCGCCGGAACGCCGCTACTGGCCTTTGATAAAGAACACATTGAGCAGGCAGGTTATGATTTGACCACGCCGGTGCTGGTGGTCAACAGCGAGGAGTTTACGCTCACTCGCCATCAGTCGCAGGGCGCTGTCAGCGCGGGAGTTCCGCTGATGTCGCTAGCCTGAAACTAGCCGCCGCAATAATAACAACAGTGAGGTTAAACAATGGTAACGATACTGGATGTCGCCAGGCTTGCCGGCGTCTCCAAAGCGACAGTATCGCGCGCGCTAAATGGCAAAGTTTTTGTCCGTGAGGAAGTGAAAGCCCGCATTATGCAGGCGATTGCCGAAACGGGTTATCGCCCCAATCAGCTGGCGCGCAATCTTGCCAATAATAAAACCAACTCTGTCGGGCTGGTCATCACCAACGGGCTGTATAACGGCCCGTTTTTCTCCAGCATGATTTACCACGCGGCAACCAACAGCGAACTGCACAGCCGCCAGTTGGTGCTGGCAGACGGTAAACACAGCGCGCAAGAAGAACGCGACGCCATCAATCTGCTGCTGTCGCTGCGCTGCGAAGCGATCATGATCTATCCCAAATATCTGTCGGTTGCCGAACTCGATGAGATCATCGAACGCAACCCGACACCAATCGTGGTGATCAATCGGGAACTTACCCGCCACCGCAACCAGTGCGTGTTTGTCGATCACCAGCAAAGCTGTGAAACGATGATGGACTACCTGCTCTCGCAGGGTCATACGCGCATTGCGTTTGTTGCCGGTTCTGACGCCTCCCCCACCGGCGAGAGCCGTTTAGCCGGTTATCGTAAAGCACTGCGCAACGCCGGGATCGAACCCGACCCGCAACTGCTGGTGCGTGGTAGCTGGAGCACCGACAGCGGATATGAGGCGGGACGTGAACTGCTGGCGCGCAATGTGCCGTTTACCTGCGTGCTGGCCGGGAACGATGATATGGCGATTGGCGTGGCGAAAGCCTGCTATGAGGCGGGTTTGCGGCTGCCGCAGGATGTGTCGCTGGCCGGGTTTGATGATTCGGTTATCGGCAAGTATTACAACCCGTCGCTGACCACCATCCATGTTCCGATGGAGGAGATGATCCGTAACGCCATCGAAATGGTTCTGCTGCCAGAGGCTGACGCTATTTGCGCCCATCGGGGCGAACTGGTGTGCCGTGAGTCGGTAATTGCGCCTAAAACTGCCCGGTAAACCGGGCAGTTTCTGATTACGCCTGCGCGATAGCGTCGAGTTTCGCCAGCGCATCCGACGGCAAGGTGAGTTGCGCGCTGGCGAGATTTTCCTGCAAATGTTGCGGCGAAGAGGTGCCCGGGATCAGCAGAATATTCGGCGAGCGCTGCAACAACCAGGCCAGTGCCACCTGCATCGGCGTGGCGCCAAGCGCCTGCGCCACCTCGTTCAACTCGCCTGACTGCAACGGCGTAAAACCGCCGAGCGGGAAGAACGGCACATAGGCGATCCCTTGCGCATTCAGTGAATCAATCAGCGCGTCGTCATGACGATTCGCCACGTTATAGAGGTTCTGTACACAGACAATCGGCGTCATTTTCTGCGCATCCGCCACCTGTTTCGCCGTCACGTTGCTCAGGCCTATATGGCGAATCAGCCCGCGCTCTTTCAGCTTAATCAGTGCCTCCAGCGGCGCTTCAAGCGGCCCCTCTTCCGGCCCATGCACGCCGAACATTGCGCGCAGGTTCACCACTTCCATCGCCTCAAGGCCAAGGTTGCGCAGGTTATCTTCAACGGCTTGCGTTAACTCTTCAGCGCTGAATGCGGGCAGCCAGTTGGCTTTGTCATCACGGCGCGCGCCGACTTTGGTGACAATACACAGATCATCCGGGTACGGATGCAGTGCCTGCTTAATCAATTTATTGGTGACATGCGGGCCGTAAAAATCGCTGGTGTCGATATGGTTCACGCCTGCGGCAATCACATCGCGTAGCACCTGCAGCGCTTTCGCTTCATCAGCAGGTGGCCCAAATACGCCAGGGCCAGCCAGTTGCATGGCACCGTAACCCAGACGACCAACCTGGCGATCGCCCAGACGAAAGGTAAGTGAGGGTTGAGACATGGAGTACCTCCTGTGCATTAAGTAAACAGATTGTAGGAGCATCGTTGCTGTGCAACAATCCGCTGAAATTCATACACACTGTACGGTTAACCGAACAATGAAGCTGGACTTCGCCCTGCTGAACGCCATTGTGGCTGTCGCCAACGCCGGGGGCTTTCGCGAAGCCGCACGCGTCACCGGCACCAATCCTTCCCGCCTGAGTGATGCGGTGCGCCGCGCTGAACAGCAGCTCGGCGTGCGCCTGTTTAACCGCACCACCCGCACCGTGGCGCTAACCGATGCGGGTAAAGCGCTGATGGAGCGGCTGCAACCAGCGATGAGCGAAGTGGACGCGGCGCTCGACGCCATTAACCGTTACCGCTCAACACCCAGCGGTACGCTGCGCCTGAACGTGCCGGTCAGCGCCGCCCGGCTGGTGCTGCCCGCCATCGTTCCCGCCTTTCTGGCGCACTATCCGGATATCCAGCTGGAAATCGTTGCCGAAAGTAACGTGCAGGATGTCTTTCGCGACAGCTGTGATGCCGGTATCCGCTATGACGAATGTCTGGAGCAGGATATGGTCGCGCTGCCCATCGGCCCGCGCCGCCAGCGTTTTGTCGCCGCCGCCTCCCCTCATTACCTGCAACAACATGGCATACCGCAACATCCACGCGATCTGATTGCCCACAACTGCATTCGCGGCCGCTACGCCAGCGGCGTGATGCCGGAGTGGGAGTTCGAGCGCGATGGCGAAACATTGCGCGTTCAGGTCAACGGCACCTTAGTGGTTAGCGTCGGCGCGGCAATGGATCTGGCCGTGCAAGCCGCTATTGCCGGAAGCGGCATTATTTATCTGTTTGAAGAGTGGCTGCGCTCGCCGATTGACCGCGGCGAACTGATACCGGTGCTGGAACCCTGGTGGCTGTCGTTTAACGGCCCGTATCTCTATTACAACTCCCGACGGCTAATTCCTGCGCCTTTACAGGCGTTTATCGATTTTGTGCGCGCACAGGCAAGTTACGGATATATAACGCGATGATCAGAAGAACTGTCTACACTTTAGGAAACAGAACAGAGCGAGGATGAGCTATGATCTTTCCGGCCATGCCAGTCAATGAAATCGAGCGGCTGAAGTCGCTATATATGATGGATTTGCTTGATAAAAAGGATGATGAGCGCTTTGACCGGTTAACCCGTACGGCGAAGACCACCTTTGACGTACCGATCGCGGTCATCAGCCTGCTCGATCGCGATCGCCAGTGGTTGCTGTCGCGCAGCGGTGTCGA
The DNA here is from genome assembly GCF_000300455.3 of Kosakonia sacchari SP1. Taxonomy (NCBI): domain Bacteria; kingdom Pseudomonadati; phylum Pseudomonadota; class Gammaproteobacteria; order Enterobacterales; family Enterobacteriaceae; genus Kosakonia; species Kosakonia sacchari. The sequence goes on along the minus strand of NZ_CP007215.2, from coordinate 1,054,929 downwards.
TACTCACGAAACACCGCGCAATCTCTCCTTTTGCGCTCATGCCATCCTCGAAGAGGGGACTTTTATTGTGAAAGATACCCTCGCCGATCCGCGTTTTGCCGATAACCCGTTTGTCGTTGGTGAGCCCTGGGTGCGCTTTTACGCTGGCTGCCCGGTGCGCCTGCCAGACGGTGCGATAGCCGGGACAATTTGTATTATCGACACCTATCCGCGCCCGTTTTCCAGTGCGGAAATCAACACCCTGCTCGACTTCGCCGCCATCGTGGAAGATGAGTTTTTGATTCTCAGCATGGCGATGACCGACAGCCTGACCGGGATGCCAAACAATCGCGGTTTTTACCGCACCGGTGAGAAGCGCTTCGCGTGGCTAAAAGAGCATAAAAAACCCTTCAGCCTGCTCTATTTCAGCATTGATAATCTGAAAGCCATTAATGAGTTGCTGGGCAGTAAAGAGGGCGATGAGGTGGTAAAAATCTTCGCCAGCAACCTGACGAAATGCCTGAAAGAGCAGGATATTGCCGCGCGTCTCGGCGGCGGGGAGTTTGCGGTGCTGCTGGGAAATCTCGCCGTGAATGACGTGGATGCGTTTTTATTCGATCTGCAATCGCGGATGGACGCCATCGATCATCTGTCCGGTAAGAATTACCACATCAATTATTCGCACGGCATTATCGAAAACGGCGGCAGTCGATACGCCACGCTGCGCGACATGCTGGAAGATTGCGACAAAGTGATGTACGCGGAAAAACGTCGTCGTTAAATGACTGCGCCGGGCAACCGGCGCACCATTTATAGATTGTCGAAACCGCCATTACCTTCCCAGCCCGCCAGCCGCTGGTAGATACATTCCACCGCAGCTTTTACCGGCGGCGTCATCGGATAGTAAAACCCGACAATATCCGGCTGAATGCCGAGAAAAATCACCTCACCGATATCCTCTTTCAACTGATCAATCAGGTAGTTGAGCGGCATATTGTGGGTGGTCATCAGGAACATTTCGGCAATGTCATCCGGGTCCACTACGCGGATATCGCCGGGGTTGAGCCCCATATCGGTCGCATCGACAATCAGCAGCCGTGAGGGTTTCAGTTCACGAATCGCCACCACATCGTTTTCCGGCGCGCTGCCACCGTCAATCACCTGCCAGTTACCCTGCGGGTTTTCGGCGCACATTTGCGCCAGCAACGGGCCAGCGCCATCGTCGCCCATCATACTGTTGCCCACACACAGCAATACGTCAGTCACGTAATCTCCTCACCATTAAATAGATGGCGCTTTCCTGATGGATATCATGCAGCATCGACAACAGCGCTTTGCTCCAGGCGAGTTGCTGCGCATTTTGCCGCACCTGCGCCCGATCAAACGCGTTTGCCAGCAGCATCACGTGCGTGCTGTCGATAACAATTTCGCCGTAGCGCGGTACGCCTTCCATTTTGCGCCGCGCTTCACTGCCCACCTCCAGCGTGGCGATCCACGCCAGGTAATCCTCCCACGGGCAGGAGAGCGCCGTTTCCAGGCAGTCGATCACCCCCAAATGGTGGCCGATAGCCAGGCTGTAATAAACCACTTGCTGCGCCTGTGCGGGCGTCGCGTCGTTCTCGTCGATAAATTTACGCCGCAACTGGCTAAAGACCACCGATTCGCCCATCAGATTTTCGCCTCCTGCACCACCTGGTTCAGATGGCTGACAATCTCGGTCAGGCGCGGATCGTTCTCCTGCGCCAGCCAGTTAACCACTTCATGTTCGCCGACACTGCGCAAACGCAGATAGTCATCGGCAATCTGGCGGCCGTAGCGGTAACCCGCCAGCCGACGCGCGGTGCGATCGACTTTCACGCGCAGCGGCTGCACCATCGCCGGGTGCAAAATCTCGGCCGGCTGGTCGTCCTGCTCACCAGGCAAACGAGCATGGATTTTCTGCTCCAGCAAGCCCAGCGCCATGGCGAAACCATACAACGTGGCCGCGGGCGTTGGCGGGCAGCCGGGAATATAGACATCCACCGGCACAATTTTGTCGGTGCCGCCCCACACGCAGTACAGGTCGTGGAAGATACCACCGCTATTGCCGCACGCGCCGTAGGAGATACAGATTTTGGGATCCGGCGCAGATTGCCAGGCACGCAGCGCAGGCGATCGCATCGCGCGGGTTACCGCCCCGGTAAACAGCAGAATATCGGCATGACGCGGTGACGGAACCACTTTGATACCAAAGCGTTCAGCGTCGAACAGCGGCGAAAGCGTGGCAAAAATCTCGATTTCGCAGCCGTTGCAACCGCCGCAATCCACCCGGTAGACATAGGCGGATCGTTTGATCTTATTCAGCAGCGAGGCTTTCATGCTGGCGATGGACTCCTCCACCGTCATCGGTACCGGAATACCGTCCGCATCGCGCGGACCTAACAGCTGGCTCATTAGCTGGCCTCTCTCATATGGCGGGTCAATTCAATGCGATCGGACGGCACCAAACACTTCTGGCGCTTACACTCCGGGCAGGTTTCAAAACTTTCACGATGCAGCTCTGCCCGGCTATCACCGTTATGTGCCAGCAGCGCAATGGCGTAGTCGATCTCTTTTTGCACTGCGAATGGCCGGGCGCATTCGCGGCACTGGCACAGTTCAAAGCGCGACTGTTGCAGGAAATCAGCTTTGTTCCATACCGCCAGTTCATACTCCTGCGAAAGTTTGATAGCGGCCGTCGGGCACACTTCTTCGCAACGGGCGCAGAAGATGCAGCGCCCCAGATTGAATTGCCATGCCAGCTCGCCGGTGGCGAGATCGGTTTCTACCGACAGCGCATTCGACGGACAGGCGTTGACGCAGGCGGCACAGCCAATGCACTGCTGCGGGTTGTGCTGCGGCTTGCCACGAAAGTTTTTGTCGACCGGCATCGGCGTCAGCGGGTAATTGCTGGTTGCCGTACCGGTTTTGATCACTTTTTTGATAAAGGTAAACATCGCTACCGTTCTCCCCTCATGATTTCAACGGCGAGTTCTTACGCTCAACCCCGTAACGCTCCAGCTCTTTATAAGCCACGACCTTGCTTTTCTTCTTGCGCACATCCACCACCGTCATGCGGTCGGTGCAGGAGTAGCAGGGGTCGAGGCTGCCGATGATCAGCGGGGCGTCGGAAACCGTGTTACCGCGCAGCATATAGCGCAGCGTCGGCCAGTTGGCGTACGTCGCCGCACGGCAGCGCCAGCGGTAAAGTTTCTGGTTATCGCCGGTCATGCTCCAGTGGATATCGTCCCCGCGCGGCGCTTCAGAGAAACCGAGCGCGAAACGGTGCGGAATATAGGTAAAACCTTCCACCATCAGCGGGCCGCCAGGCAGGTTGTCGAGACCGTAATCGATCATATTGAGCGCGGTCAGCACTTCATTAATGCGCACTTTCAGGCGTGAAATCACATCGCAGCCTTGTTCAGTGTGCACGGTCATCGGCAACAGGCCGTAACCAACAAACGGGTGGTCGGCGCGAGTATCGCGGGCGTGTCCGCTGGCGCGCACCATCGGACCAACGTTACTGAAATCGCGGGCGATTTGCGGGTCGAGGCGACCAATGCCCACGGTGCGCTGCTCAATGTTTGGCGTGCTCATCAGCATTTCCACCAGCTCGGTGACATCGCGGCGCATCTGCTGCGCTAGCTGGCGAGTCTGGATCATGTCGTCTTTCAACATGTCGCGGCGGATACCGCCAATCAGGTTCAGGCCGTAGGTTTTACGCGCCCCGGTGAGGATTTCCGCCATCTTCATGGAGGCTTCGCGCACGCGGAAAAACTGCATAAACCCGGAGTCAAAACCGACAAAGTGGCAGGCCAGGCCAAGGTTGAGTAAGTTGGAGTGCAGGCGTTCCACTTCGAGCAAAATGGCGCGGATCATCTGCGCGCGTTCCGGCACGACAATGCCCATCGCGTTTTCTACCGACGTGGTATAGGCCGTGCTGTGGGCAAAGCCGCAGATGCCGCAGACGCGATCGGAAAGGAACGTGACTTCGTTGTAGCCCATGCGGGTTTCCGCCAGCTTCTCCATGCCGCGATGGACGTAAAACATGCGGTAGTCGGCATCGACAATATTCTCGCCGTCAACAAACAGGCGGAAGTGGCCTGGTTCGTCGGAAGTCACATGCAGCGGGCCAATCGGCACCACATTGTTTTTCTTATCGCCCAGCTCATTAATAAACTCGTAGGTTTCCGCATCGGTGGTCGGCGCGGGACGCTGACGATAGTCCATGCTGTCTTTACGCAGCGGGTAGAGTTCATCCGGCCAGTCATCCGGCAGCACAAGGCGGCGCTCATCCGGCAGGCCCACCGGGATCAAGCCGTACATGTCGCGCACTTCGCGCTCGCCCCACACCGCTGCTGGTACGCGCGGCGTTACGGAAGGATATTCCGGTTTCAGCGCATCCACTTCCACGCGCACCGTGATCCAGCATTTCACGCCCTGCTCCATCGACAGCACGTAATAAACAGCAAAATGGCCGTTCAGCTTACGTTCATCGTTACCAAACAGGACGGAAAGCCAGCCACCCTGCTGGTAGTAAAGGTACTCGACGACTTCCGGCAGGTAGTTCACCTTGATGGTGATGGTAATCTGGTCTTTGGTCTGCCACGCTTCATCCAGCACCACGCCGGGAAATTTCTCGTGCAGGGCGGCAAGATAGTGTTGACCGATTTTTTCTTCAGACATGCTCAAACTCTCTTAATACGTCGCCAGCAAGGAGACGAAGGCTAAAAAGGCGACGCCGAAACCGGCCCAGGTCACGCGTGACGTAGCGACAAAACGCAAACGCGCCATGCTGTTCTCAAACAGGGCGATAATCAGCACGCCAGCGACCAGTTTCACCACAGCAATCACCAGCGCCAGCAGCAAACCGGTGGCGCTAAAGGTGGTCATTTGCCCCCAGGGCAGAAACACGCCAACAAACAGTTGCAGCACCACCAGTTGTTTTAAGCTGATGCCCCACTTCATCACGGCAAAACCGCTGCCGCTGTACTCAGACAGCGGCCCTTCCTGCAACTCCTGCTCCGCTTCCGCGAGATCAAACGGCAGTTTGCCCATCTCGATAAAGGTGGCGAAAGCACAGGCGCACAGCGCCAGGAACAGAGGAATGCTGCGAGAGAGCGGCCAGTGATAGACGGTATTGGTGATGTAGCTAATGTGTGTCGAGCCAGCGACCAGCGCCGCCACCCACAGGCCAAGCAGTAAAATCGGCTCGACCAGCACGCCGAGCATCGCTTCACGGCTCGCGCCTAGCCCGGTAAACGGGCTGCCGGTATCAAGCCCGGCGATGGCAAAGAAAAAGCGGGCAATGGCGAACAGATAAATCAGCGTGATCAGATCGCCCAGTTCCGGCAGCGGCGAGGCAATCGTCACCACCGGTAACGCGGTCGCGACGGTCAACATGACGCCCACCATCACAAACGGTGTCAGGCGAAATACCCAGCCCGACGCCGCCGGAGCAATACTTTGCCGGCCCAGCAGTTTCAGCAGATCGCGGTATTCCTGCAGCACGCCCGGCCCGCGCCGGTTGTGCAAACGCGCACGCGCCACACGGCTGATGCCGGAAAGCAGCGGCGCTGCGGCAAACAACACCAGCGCCTGGAGTAAAGCAAACAGAAAACTCATCATCAGGCTCCTCGTGAAATCACCACTACCACCAGCACCGCCAGCTCAATCAGCGCCAGCCGACGAAACAGCACCGGCGCGCTATCACCGTGCCAGCCGGGAACAGGAAGCCGGGGCTCCAGCCATTTCCGCAGTTTCAGCACCGGGGCAAAGGCCGCTTTCACCGGCATGGCGAAACCATGCGCGGTAATCACCATTGATCCTTCGTGATCGTAACCACACACCCAGGCGCTGCCGCGACGGCGGGCAGGCAGGCGATCGCCTTTAAACAGCATAATCAGCAGTAACGGCAGCAGCGGCGTGGCAATCAGCAACAGCGCGATCATCGGCTGCGACACCACGGTGTTCGCCGTTTGCAGCGGTAACGGTACGGCGGCAAACAGGCGCGGCATCAGCCACGGCGCGGCAACACCGCCAATGACGCAGCAAATGGCCAGCGCGGCGACCACACTAGTCATTAACCAGGGAATAGAACGTGGGTTTTCCGCCTGAGCGCTTCGCGGCGAGCCAAGAAATGTGACGCCATAGACTTTCGCCATGCACATCACCGCCAGCGCACCGGTAATTGCCAGGCCAACCGCCAGCAGTGGCCCCAGCAGTTGCAGCAGAAAATGGCCGCTGGTGCTTAAACCAAAGAAGGATTGATAAATCACCCACTCACCGGCAAAACCGTTGAGCGGTGGCAGCGCCGCCATCGCCATCAGCCCGACCAGCATTGCCAGCGAGATAACCGGCATCTTTTTACCGATGCCGCCCAGTTTTTCGATATCGCGATAACCGGTGCCAAACCACAGCGTACCCGCACCGAGGAACAGCGTGCTTTTAAACAGGCTGTGGTTGAAAAGGTGATACAGGCCGCCGGTCAGCCCCAGCGCCAGCAAAACAGGTTGTTGCAGCGCAAGGCCGGTGACGCCAGCGCCCAGACCGAGCAGAATGATGCCGATGTTCTCCAGCGTGTGGTATGCCAACAGGCGCTGGATATTATGCTCCATCAGTGCATACAGCCCGCCGACAAAAGCGGTAATTATGCCAAACACCAGCAGCGCAACGCCCCACCACAGCGGCGGTTGGCCGCCGAGCAGTGAAAGGCTCAGAATGCCGAACAAACCGATTTTCATCACTACCGTGGAAAACAGCGCCGCCGCCGGGGCAGGTGCAGTGGCATGCGCCTGCGGCACCCAGGCATGCAGCGGAATAATCCCGGCTAGCAGGCCAAAACCGATCACGCCGAGCAGCCAGATGTCACTGCCGAGCGCATGTGTACCGAGCAGTGCAAAATCCAGCGTCTGATAACGCTGCCACAGCAACCAGCAGGCCAGCGCCAGCAGCACCGTACCGCAGCGGCCCATAACAAACCACAGCTTGCCGGATTTGCTACAGCCGGTCAGGAATACCGCACTCAGCGCCATAATTTCCGCCATGATCACCAACGCGCCGAAGTTTGCCGCGCTCACCGCGCACAGCGCGGCGACCAGCAGTAAGTTCATCAGCAGACCGTTGGCTTTCACCGCTTCATGACGATGCCAGTAAATGGAGTACAGGCTAACAAAACCGCCGCAAACACCGAGCGTTATCAACCATACGGCGCTCAGCGGAGTGATCAGAATGTGGTACTGAATCAGCGGTATCATGCCGCTCACCGTCACGGCGTCGGTTAATGCCATCACGCCGCAGGCTGCCGCCATTGCACAGCCGATAGCGCCGCCAAGCCCGGCAAACAGACCGCTTAACGCTTTGAACGGCATAAACAGATAGGCCAACATGGCGGCGCAGGTGAGCACCGCGACAGCAGCGCTTAACAAAGAGAGGATAGTCATTTCGCGCTCCGGTTTAGCTGCGTATACAGCGATAAATCGCCGTAATCCGTGTTGAGGGTTTGCTCGCGTTTGCGACGGCTGGCTCTGGCGATGTCCCGGTTATTGACCAGATGCAGTGCTTTGGTCGGGCACATCCGCACGCAGGCCGGGCCTTCTGCATCGAAGTGGCAGAGATCGCACTTCACCGCAATGGCCCGCACACCGGGCACCCAATCCAGCAACGTGCTGACACGCGCGGGTGCAGGCGGCGCGGCGGGTGCTTTGGGCGAGTTAACATTGGCGGGAATATCCAGCGGGCGGCTGCCGGAAAACTCAATCGCGCCGAAAGGACATGCAATCGCGCACAGCTTGCAGCTGACGCACAGGCTTTCATTTAACTGCACCGCGCCTTCAACACGGTTGATCGCTTTTACCGGACAAACGCCCACACAGGGCGCGTCTTCACAGTGGTGGCACTGCTGCGGCGCGGACTCTTTTTCGCTGCGCATCACGCGCAGCCGGGGCATCGCCTGCAGGCCATGCGCACGGTGCGTTTCGGCGCAGGCAGCCTCGCAGGTATGGCACCCAATACATAACGCCGAATCGGCAATTACAAAACGGTTCACCAGCAAATCCTCAGGTGATTCACCCTGGTTACGGGCGGTCATTTATGACGAAACGTGTCGCGCCATGTGTCACTTCGACACATGTCGACACCCAAACTCAGGCCAGCGCAGGCGCGTGCGCGTGGCTGGCAAGCGTGGTGAGATTGACCGGCGTATCCGCTTCCATTGCGGCGTACAGGTTGTCGTAAACGGCGGCGATTTTGCCGAGATAATGCTCCAGCACTTTTTCGCGATCGCGCACGCTGAACGCGCCATCGACCTTGCCATCGCTGGAGAGCTGCGCTGTGGCAATCACGCGTCGCTCATCGCTCTCTTTATTGGCAATCGCATATTCAATGGTGTGACCGTTAAAGCCGCCGGTCAGGGTGATATAAACCGTGAAGTGTTCGAACAGCACAAAGCAGAGTTGCTGTTCCGGCGCACAGCCGATGGCGTGATGCAACCGCGCTTTGGAGAGCGTAACGCCCTGAACTAACGCGTTACAGTAGCTACGCCACTCTTCCTGCAGGCGGTGATGCCGCCCGGCAATGTAATCTGCCTTTTCGCTAATTTCCCAAATGGTCATGTCTGCTTACCCGGTTAATGAAAAACAACGGCGGTAAAGCATCATCCATGCCAAAATTTAATTTATTGATTTTTAAGAAAATAAAAACAAAACCTTCCCACTTTCGACGTGTCATCTCGACATTGTCGACATCGTCACTGTGTCATAACGCGGAATGGCACTCTTATTGCATTAAGGGCGCAAAGTCATCAGGAGGCGTTATGCACGAAATCACCCTCTGCCAGCGTGCGCTGGAAATTATCGAACAACAGGCGTCAGCAAACGGCGCGCGTCGGGTCACCGGCGTGTGGCTGAAAGTCGGCGCATTTTCTTGTGTAGAAACGGAAGCTTTAACGTTTTGTTTTGATCTGGTTTGCCGTGGCAGCCTGGCGGAAGGTTGTACACTGCACATCGAACAACAACAGGCGGAATGCTGGTGCGAGTCCTGCCAACAGTATGTGACGTTACTTACCCAGCGAGTGCGCCGCTGCCCGCAGTGCCACAGCGACCGGTTGCAGATTGTCGCCGATGACGGCATGCAAATTCAGCGACTGGAAATTGAGGAGTAAACAATGTGTACAACATGTGGTTGTCAGGACGGTAACCTTTATATTGAGGGGGATGAACATAATCCGCACTCGGCGTTTCGCGGTGCGCCGTTCTCCCCTGCTGCGCGCCCGGCGATGAAAATCACCGGTATCAAAACCGACGATTTTCGTCCCACGCAACTGGCACACGGCGACCTGCATTATGGCCACGGTGAAGCCGGTACCCACGCTCCCGGCATGAGCCAGCGCCGGATGGTGGAAGTGGAGATTGACGTACTGGAGAAAAATAACCAAATCGCCGCCCGTAACCGCGCCCGCTTCGCCGCTTCGCAGCAACTGGTGCTTAACCTGGTCTCCAGCCCCGGCTCTGGCAAAACCACCCTGCTTACCGAAACCCTTAAGCGCCTGAAAACGCGCGTCCCTTGTGCAGTGATTGAAGGCGATCAGCAAACGGTTAACGATGCCGCACGCATTCGCGCCACCGGCACCCCGGCGATTCAGGTCAACACCGGTAAAGGCTGCCATCTTGACGCGCAGATGATTGCCGACGCCGCACCGCGCCTGGCGCTGGAAAATCGCGGCATTCTGTTTATCGAAAACGTCGGCAACCTGGTGTGCCCGGCGGGTTTCGACCTTGGCGAGCGTCATAAAGTAGCGGTGTTGTCGGTAACAGAAGGCGAAGACAAGCCGCTGAAATATCCGCATATGTTCGCCGCCGCCTCGTTAATGCTGCTCAATAAAGTGGATTTGCTGCCCTACCTCGATTTTAATGTCGAGCAGTGCATCGCTTATGCCCGTGAAGTGAACCCAACCATTGAAATCATGTTGATTTCCGCCACCAAAGGCGACGGGATGGACGCCTGGCTTGACTGGCTGGAGACACAACGATGTGTATAGGCGTACCGGGGCAAATTTGCGCCATTGATGGCCTGCAAGCCAAAGTGGATGTCAGCGGCATTCAGCGCGATGTCGATTTAACGCTGGTCGGCAGCACGGACGAAAACGGACAGTCGCGCCTCGGCCAGTGGGTGCTGGTGCATGTTGGTTTCGCCATGAGCGTGATTAACGAAGAAGAGGCGCTGGATACGCTGGCGGCGCTGCAAAACATGTTCGATGTCGAACCCGATGTCGGCGCGCTGCTTTACGGCGAGGAGAAATAATGCGTTTTGTCGACGAATACCGCGCCCCGGAACAGGTGATGCAACTGATTGATCACCTGCGTGAACGGGCTGCGCACCTCTCTTACACCGCCGCGCGCCCGCTGCGCATTATGGAGGTGTGCGGCGGACACACGCACGCTATTTTCAAGTTTGGCCTCGACCAGTTACTGCCGGAAAACATTGAGTTTATTCATGGCCCCGGTTGCCCGGTCTGCGTATTACCGATGGGGCGGATTGATACCTGCGTGGAGATCGCCCAGCACCCGGAGGTGATTTTCTGCACCTTTGGCGACGCCATTCGCGTGCCGGGGAAAAACGGCTCGCTGCTGCAGGCAAAAGCGCGCGGCGCGGATGTGCGGATTGTCTATTCGCCAATGGATGCGCTGGCGCTGGCGGAAAAAAATCCGCAGCGCAAAGTGGTGTTCTTCGGTCTGGGGTTCGAAACCACCATGCCCGCCACCGCCATTACCTTGCAGCAGGCAAAAGCCCGTAACCTCGATAACTTCTGGTTTTTCTGCCAGCACATCACGTTGATTCCAACGTTGCGTAGCTTACTGGAGCAGCCGGACAACGGCATCGACGCGTTTCTCGCACCGGGCCATGTCAGCATGGTGATCGGCACTGACGCCTACACCTTTATCGCCGATACGTATCAGCGCCCGCTGGTGGTCGCCGGTTTTGAACCGCTCGATCTGTTGCAGGGCGTGGTGATGCTGGTTGAGCAGAAAATCGCCGCCCACAGCAAGGTGGAAAACCAGTATCGCCGCGTAGTGCCGGACGAAGGCAACCGGCTGGCGCAGGCCGCCATCGCCGACGTATTTACCGTGCGCGGCAACAGCGAATGGCGCGGCCTGGGCATGATTGGCGAATCCGGCGTGCATCTGACGCCTGCGTATCAACGCTTTGACGCCGAAGCGCATTTTCGCCCGACGGTACAGCAAGTGTATGACGATCCGCGCGCCCGCTGCGGTGACGTGCTGACTGGCCGCTGTAAGCCGCACCAGTGCCCGCTGTTCGGTAACACCTGTAACCCTCAAAGCGCGTTTGGCGCACTGATGGTTTCATCAGAAGGTGCCTGCGCGGCCTGGTATCAATACCGTGCTCAGGAGTGTGAAGCATGAATGAAGTGCAGATGGCGCACGGCAGCGGCGGCCAGGCTATGCAGCAACTCATCAGCCAGCTTTTTCTCGAAGCGTTCAACAATCCCTGGCTCGCAGAGCAGGAAGATCAGGCGCGTATCAATCTGGCCGAGCTTACGGCAGGCGGCGATCGGCTGGCGTTTTCCACCGATAGCTACGTTATCGATCCGCTGTTCTTTCCCGGCGGCAATATCGGCAAGCTGGCGGTATGCGGCACGGCAAACGACATTGCCGTGAGCGGCGCAACACCACGCTTTCTCTCCTGCGGCTTTATCCTTGAAGAGGGATTGCCAATAGCCACACTGAAAACGCTTGTCGAGAGCATGGCCGATACCGCCCGCAGCGCCGGTATCGCGATTGTCACCGGCGATACCAAAGTGGTGCAGCGCGGCGCAGCCGATAAGGTGTTTATCAATACCGCCGGCATTGGCGCGATCCCGGCCTCTATTCACTGGGCAGCAGCATCGCTGCAACCCGGCGATGTGCTGCTGGCAAGCGGCACCCTGGGCGATCACGGCGCAACCATCCTTAACCTGCGTGAAGGCTTAGGGCTGGATGGCGAGCTGACCAGCGATTGCGCGGTGCTGACGCCGTTGATTAGCCAACTGCGCGAGCTTCCCGGCGTAAAAGCCCTGCGCGACGCCACGCGCGGCGGCGTTAACGCGGTGGTACATGAGTTTGCTGCCGCCTGCGGTTACGGCATTGAGTTAAATGAACGAGATTTACCGGTAAAACCGGCGGTACGTGGGGTTTGTGAACTGCTGGGGCTGGATGCACTGAATTTTGCCAACGAAGGCAAACTGGTGATTGCCGTTCAGCGCGAAGCCGCAGAGCAGGCGCTGGCACAATTACGCGCTCACCCGTTAGGGCGCGACGCCGCCATAATTGGCGAAGTGGTCGACCGCAAAGGTGTACGCCTGACAGGCCTTTATGGAGTGAAGCGCCTGCTGGATTTACCTCATGCCGAGCCCTTACCGCGGATTTGTTAACTTTTTATTTTTATTACTTTTTTCACACCTTCAGCGTGTGTTCCTGGAAAAGCAAAATGTCGTATACACCGATGAGCGATCTCGGGCAACAAGGATTGTTTGATATAACACGGATGTTATTACAGCAACCCGATATGGCCGCGCTTTGTGAAACGTTAACCCGGTTGACCCGCCAGGCGGGTCTCGCCGATAACGCCGCGATTGTGCTGTGGCATGCCGACAGCCACCTCGCCAGCCGTTACGCCGTGCAAGGTCCCGACAACAGCGCCAGATATAACGACCAGGCGCTGCTGGCAGGCGGCCCGGTGCGGCATATTCTCTCTCACCCGCAGGCGCTGCGCTGCACCGCGCAACTCTTTAGTGAGACCTGGCCCGCCATTGCCGAAAGCCGGATCTACCCGGCATTCGCCCATTACAGCTTGCTGCCGCTCGCCGCCGAAGGGCAGATTTTTGGCGGCTGTGAATTTTTCCGCACCAGCGACAGGCCATGGAGCGACAAAGAGACCGAGCGCCTGCATACGCTGACGCAAATTGTTGCCGTGGTTGCCGAGCAGTTGCAAAGCCGCGAGCACCCCACACCGGACTACGAGCTTCTGTGTCAGGAGCGCGACGATTTCCGCATTCTGGTGGCCATCACCAATGCGGTGCTCTCCCGGCTGCATATGGATGAACTGGTCAGCGAAGTGGCGAAAGAGATCCACTACTACTTCGGCATTGACGCTATCAGTCTGGTGCTTCGCGGCAGCCGCAAGGGCAAACTGACCATCTACTCGACGCATTATCTGGATGAAGCCGACCCCGCCCATGAAACGCAGGAAGTCGACGAACAGGGAACGCTGACCGAGCGGGTATTTAACAGCCAGGAGATGCTGCTGATTAATCTGCATGAGCGTGACAAACTCGCGCCCTACGAGCGGATGCTGTTTGAAACCTGGGGCAACAACATTCAGACCCTGTGCCTGCTGCCGCTGATGTCGGGGAAAAATCTGCTGGGCGTGCTGAAACTGGCGCAGTGCCAGAAAGAGGTGTTTACCCCGGCGAACCTGAAACTGCTGCGCCAGATTGCCGAGCGTATCGCCATTGCCGTGGATAATGCGCTGGCCTACCAGGAGATCCACCGTCTGAAAGAGCGGCTGGTGGATGAGAACCTCGCGCTTACCGAACAGCTCAATAATGTCGATAGCGAGTTTGGCGAGATTATCGGGCGCAGCGATGCGATGTACCGCGTGCTCAAGCAGGTTGAGATGGTGGCGCAGAGCAACAGCACGGTGCTGATCCTGGGCGAAACCGGCACCGGCAAAGAGCTTATCGCGCGCGCCATTCATAACCTTAGCGACCGCAACAGCCGCCGGATGGTGAAGATGAACTGCGCGGCGATGCCCGCCGGGCTGCTGGAAAGCGATCTGTTTGGTCACGAGCGCGGCGCGTTTACCGGTGCCAGCGCGCAGCGCATCGGGCGTTTTGAGCTGGCGGATAAAAGCTCGCTGTTTCTTGACGAAGTGGGCGATATGCCACTTGAGCTACAACCCAAGCTGCTGCGCGTGTTGCAGGAGCAGGAGTTTGAGCGCCTCGGCAGTAACAAGCTGATCCAGACCGATGTCAGGCTTATCGCCGCCACCAACCGCGATCTTAAACAGATGGTCGCAGACCGGGAATTTCGCAGCGATCTCTATTACCGCCTGAATGTGTTTCCGATCCACCTGCCGCCGCTGCGCGAGCGCCCGGAAGACATTCCGCTGCTGGTGAAAGCCTTCACCTTTAAAATCGCGCGCAAAATGGGGCGCAATATCGACAGCATTCCGGCAGAAACCTTGCGCGTGCTGAGTGCGATGGAGTGGCCGGGAAATGTGCGTGAGCTGGAGAATGTGATCGAACGTGCGGTGCTGCTGACGCGCGGCAACGTGCTGCAACTCTCAATGGCGGAAATCGCCGTGCCGTCCGCCGCGCCCGAAACGCCCGCCGAAGTGGCGCGCGAAGGGGAAGATGAGTATCAACTGATTGTGCGCGTACTGCGGGAAACCAACGGCGTGGTCGCCGGGCCAAAAGGCGCGGCGCAGCGGCTGGGGCTCAAACGCACCACACTGCTCTCCAGAATGAAACGATTAGGTATTGATAAAGAGACGTTATAGCCGCAGACCCGACGGGCATTTTCGCGCGTCGGGAGTTTCTTTGCACGTCAGCAGCGCCGTAAAACCGCCAATCCGGCAAACGCTTAACCCGCCTTCGTTCCCCACCTTCACCGAAAACGCATCCTGCTTTTTTACCTTTACCCGCTATTTGCGCCGGTACTTCTCCGGCAACTCCGGCACCGGGCGCTTGTCATCAAGCAAATGGCGCACCGTCAGCACCGGGTGACGCCATAGCATGCGCGGCCCGGCCCAGCGCATAATCTGTTTCATCTCTTCGCGTTTCGCAGGCTGGTAACAGTGTACAGGGCACTGTTTGCAGGCCGGTTTCTCTTCGCCGAACACGCATTTATCCAGCCGCTTTTCCGCATAAGCGTACAAATCCGCGTAGTGCGCCGCGCTGCTTACCGCATCCGGGCAGGCGCGCTGATAAAGGGCAATCATTTTGCGGATAGTCAGTTTTTCTCGCAGGATCCGGGTGCCAGCCATACATGTCACCAATAGTTAAGATGCATAAATAATACACCTTAATAAATGCGCAAAAAACCTTGCCCGCCTCGTTTTCATGTAAAGGCCAGGCCTCTCATGCCGATACCTGTGTACGCACTTCTGCTGACGATGAAAAAATGGAGCCGTAATAACAAACGGCGCATACCCTTAAGGACAAACATGAAATCTTTTTTTCTTCCCCTGGCGCTGCTCACGCTGACGATGACCGGAGCCGCAAAAGCGCAAACGCTGACAGAAAGTCTGCTGCGTTGCGACAGCACTTTTTTCAGTGAACTCTATAAGCAGCGAGCCACACTTGCACACACCGCGCCACTGGTGACAGATAACCAACATCACGCCTGGTTTGCCGCGCCGAAAGACGGTTCCGGTATCGTATGGTTTAGCAAGCCGCTGCGCATAAATCAGCTCACCA
Organism: Kosakonia sacchari SP1; assembly: GCF_000300455.3. NCBI lineage: Bacteria > Pseudomonadati > Pseudomonadota > Gammaproteobacteria > Enterobacterales > Enterobacteriaceae > Kosakonia > Kosakonia sacchari. The sequence continues at coordinate 1,039,457 of NZ_CP007215.2, read as the reverse complement.
TTTCTGGCTTTGACAGGTCTCAGGAGTCACTGGGCAAATTGGGTGATTATTACTTCTGGGGATGGGTGGTCGAAGAGCCCATGTCTACGGTGATAGCGGCGTTGCCTGATGTTCACTGGCAAAAAGTCACTGACGGCTATTACGGCAATCCGCTGATCAAACGCGTCGGTGAGACAACATGGCGGGTCAACAAAACCGCCGTCAGCGGTATTGCCCCGGCCGCGGATAGCGTGGAAAAACTCGCTATGCTGGAGGTGAGCGAAGGTAAAACCTTTTTGCGTTGCTCAATTCAAGGCAAGGTCAGCAAGGACGAGTTACTGGCGGTGCGCCCGGATCTGCAAGGAGAGCAAAAATGAAAAAATCCCTGTTTCTTGGCTCAGTACTGCTGCTGATGTCCGGCTGTACCAGCCATCTTGGCACCACCGCTACGCAAGAGGAAACACCACCCAAACAGGTCGTTAAGTTCGTGACACTCAGCAGCGGCGTCAGCTATCTTGATTTTCGCACCATTTCCCTTTACGACGGCAATCCCTATTTGCGCCGTATTGACGTGATTCATAACTACAACGAAGGCATGCCGGTGAAAAAGAATCCGCTGATGATGATTCGCAGCGAACGCCAGAGCCTGGTGGTGAACTGTGATACGCACCAATTCGCTCATGTACATAAACTCTTCTTTTCAGAGCATTTTGCCACCGGCGACAAAATCGCCCGCATGAACACGCCAGGACAGTGGCAGGATTACCCACCAACATCCTTAATCGGCATTACGGCAGGCTTGCTGTGTAAGCTCCCGGCGGAGCGCCTGCCCGCAGAGCCCGAACGCGATACGCAAACACCGGAGCTGTTCACTGTGTTACAGAACGGAAAATAGTCATCGGCACAGAATGCTACCGGGCTACAGTGGGCAGATGCCACCGAGCATCGCCCACTGTTGGCTAACGTCACGAATGTCGGCGATTGAAAACCCGCCGTGTCGGCTGCATCTACGCTTAATAGACATCGCGCTGGTAGCGATTTTCCCGCGCCATTGCCGCCAGCCAGGCGTTGGCCTCGTCAGCGCTCATGCCGCCAAAAGTTTGCGCCACCTGTTTTAAGGCGTTTTCGACATCTTTCGCCATCTGGCTCGCATCGCCGCAAACATAAAAGTGCGCCCCGGCGGCTAACCAGCGCCACAGCGCTTCGCCCTGCTCCAGCATGCGGTGCTGAACGTAGATTTTCTGCGCCTGATCGCGGGAAAACGCGCAGGTGAAGCGTTGTAAAATGCCGTCGCGCTGCCAGGCTTCCAGCTCCTCACGGTAATAAAAATCCGTGGCCGCATGTTGCTCGCCAAAAAACAGCCAGTTATCGCCTTTCGCCCCTGTTGCCTGGCGTTCCTGCAGGAAACCGCGAAACGGCGCAATGCCGGTGCCAGCACCGACCATGATCACCGCCGTGTTCGGATCGGCTGGCAGGCGAAAATGCGGCGCGGGCTGAATAAAGATCGCCACGTGCCCGGCGCGATCCGCCAGAAAGGTCGAACACACACCGCCGCGTTGCTTGCTGTCGCCATACCGCACGGTGGAGACCGTCAGTTCAACGCGCTGCGGGGAAACTTTCGGGCTGGAGGAGATGGAATAGAGCCGTGGCTGCAAACGGCGCAACGCTGCAAGCCACGGTTCAGCCGCCAGATGTACCGGAAAACGCTGCAACAGATCGATGATCTGCCGCCCCCACAGCCACTGCGTAAGTTCGGTACTGTTTTCACTGGCGAGCAGATTATCCAGCGTTTCGCTTTGCGCATGGTCAGCCACCAGGCGCAGTATCTCCGGGGTGATCCGCGTAATGTCGAAACAGTCGCAGAGCGCAGCCTGCAATGTCATCTCGCCCACGCCGCTCACCTGCACCACGCGTTGCCCGTCCAGCGCCAGCAGGTCGAGGATGTCGGCGACCCGCTGCGGGCAGTTGCGCGGCCAGACGCCCAGTGCGTCGCCCGCTTCATAGTGCAGGCCGCTACCCTGCAGATCAAACGCGAACTGGCGGATCTCTTTTTCCGCCCCCGGCGCGCTCAGCAATTGGTTAGTGACCAGCGGCACGCTGACGGGAGCGTGGCGGCTGAAACCGGGTTTCACCGTGGGTTGCTCCGCGCGTTGCGGCAGCGCACCGAGCCGCAGAATGTCAGTATGGATCGCCGCCAGCCACTGCTGTGCTGTGTCAATATCGCCCGCATCGCACACCTGGCATGCCAGCAGCCGCTGTGCGCCAAGGGTGGCCAGCCGGGCATCGAGTTTGCGGCCAAAACCGCAAAACTGTGCGTAACTGGCATCGCCAAACGCCAGCACCGAAAACGCCGTCCCGCTCAGCGCAGGTGCATTTTCGGCGCTCAACGCCGCCCACAACGCCGCGCCATTAGCAGGCGGATCGCCATCGCCAAAAGTGCTGGCGAGTAGTAACACGCGCGGCGCGGCGGCAATATCGTTAATACCGACGCTATCCATGGCGCGCAGTTTTACCGCCAGCCCGGCATGCAGAAGCTGTTCGGCGCAGCGGCGGGCAAAGGCCTGCGCATTGCCAGTGGTGGAAGCCCACAGTACCAGCACTAACCCGCTGTCCTCATCCGTTGTGGGTGCAACGGCGGGTGCAGGCTGCTGCTCGCTGCGCGCCAGCGCGATGGCGCAGTGTTTCAGCTCAGGTTGCAGCGAAACCGGATCCAGCGCATCGCTGGTCAGGGCGTTGATCGCCTGGTTTTCGCCAAACAGATCGTTCCAGTGAAAAGGTGCAAAACTGTTGCCGGGTCGTACCCGGTCAGTCACCACCGCAGGCAGCCTTGCCATACCGCGCCGCGAGCGGATATCCACCCAGTCGCCCTCGCTTATCGCCAGGCGTTGTGCGTCCACAGGGGAGATTTCAATAAACGGGCCGGGGTTGAGCGTATTGAGCAGCGGGATTTTGCCGGTCTTGGTGAGCGTGTGCCACTGGTGCTGCACGCGTCCGGTGTTGAGCACCAGCGGGTAGTCGTCATCCGGCATTTCGGCCGGCGCGAGATCCGGGCGGGCAAAAAATTGCCCCCTGCCGCTGGCAGTGGCAAAACGTACGCTCCCCTTATCCTGCAAATAGCGAATGGGGTGACGCGTTTGATCATCATCCGGCGCGCACGGCCACTGTAACGGCGTCTGGCGCAGCCGCGCGTAGCTCGCGCCGCGAATGTCGTAGCCGGTTGCCGGGTTGTGAGCGGCACGGATTTCATCAAACACCTCGGCGGCGCTGGCGTAGCGAAAACCCTCTGCATACCCCATTTCGCACGCCACTCTGGCGATAATTTGCCAGTCGGCAAGCGCATCGCCCGGCGGGGAGACGGCCTGCTGCATCAGCGTCATGGTGCGCTCGGAGTTAACCATCACCCCTTCGGCTTCCGCCCACAACGCGCCCGGCAGCAGGATATCGGCATAGCGGTTGGTTTCGGTATCCAGAAACGCATCCTGCGCAATCACCAGTTCCGCGCGTTCCAGCCCGGCAATCACTTTTTCGCGGTTTGGCACGGTGGCGACCGGGTTGGTGCAGATTATCCAGCAGGCTTTGATCTCACCTGCGCTCATTGCGTCAAACAGCGCGACCGTGCCGCCGCCCACCTCGCCACGCAGCGTGCCCGCAGGACGTTGCCATAGCTGTTCGACGAAAGCGCGATCTTCATCCACCAGCACCGATCGCTGGCCCGGCAACCCGCCGCCCATGTAGCCCATTTCCCGCCCGCCCATCGCGTTCGGCTGGCCGGTAAGCGAAAACGGCCCGCTACCGGGGCGGCAAATCGCGCCGGTAGCCAGGTGTAAATTGCATAACGCGTTGGTGCTCCAGGTGCCGTGTGTGCTCTGGTTTAGCCCCATCGTCCAGCAGCTCATCCATTCGCCCGCCTCGCCAATCCACTGCGCCGCCTGGCGAATGTCAGCTTCACGCAGCCCGGTGCGCTCCGCTACCTGCTGTGGCGTATAGTCCAGCAGGAAATCCGGCATCGTCTGCCAGCCGTCGGTGTGTTGGGCAATAAAATCGTTATCGAGTTGACCGTTTTGCACCAACAGTGCCAGCAAACCGTTCAGCAACGCGAGATCGGTGCCGGGTTTGATCTGCAAAAAGAGCGAGGCTTTGTCTGCCGTGGCGGTGCGTCGGGGGTCAACGACAATCAGTTTCGCCCCGGCATTGACGCGCTCCATCATGCGCAGAAACAGGATCGGATGGCAGTCGGCCATGTTCGCGCCAATCACCAAAAACAGATCGGCATGTTCAAAGTCGTCATAAGAACCCGGCGGCCCATCCGCGCCGAGCGAGAGCTTGTAGCCGCTGGCGGCGCTGGCCATGCACAAACGTGAGTTGGACTCGATATTGTTGGTGCCAATAAACCCTTTCGCCAGCTTGTTCGCCAGGTATTGCGCTTCTAAAGACATCTGGCCGGAGACATACAGCGCCAGCGCATCCGGGCCATGCTTATCGATAATGCCACGCAGTCGCCGCGCCGTTTCGCGTATGGCCTCATCCATTGCCGTACGCACCGGCTCATGCTGGCGCGATGTGCGCAGCCAGGCACTCTCCAGACGGCCAGTCGCCGTTATCGCCCCGGCGCAGCTTTTGCCTTTGGTACACAGCCGCCCCTGGTTGGTCGGGTGACTTTTATCGCCCACCACACTGATGATGCGCTGGTTTTCCACCTGCATCACCAGCCCGCAGCCCACCCCGCAGTAGGGGCATACGCTTTTAATCTGCTCCATTTCGCCCCCGGTTTTGTTTAAGACGCTTCGGCAATTGCCGGGAAAGTGTTCTGCGCAGCGGACGCGTGTTGCACCCAGATTTGCCCGTGCAGGATTTTCACCGGCCAGACGCGCAGACGCAGCCCGGCATCGTCCAGGCTTTGCCCGTCGCGCAGGCGAAAGCGCTTTTTATACAGCGGGGAGATAACCATCGGCTCACCGCTTGCGTCGCCCACCAGCCCACGTGCCAGCACATTCGCCTGGCTGCCGGGTTCATGGTTTTCGAGCGCGAAAACTTGCTCCACGCAATCAGGCAGGTGAAACAGGGCAATCTGCTGCTGACCAAGACGTGCCGCCATGCCAGCGTTCGCCGGAATATCGGCCAGTGCAGCAATGTGCTCCCACTCACCATCACCGGTATGTGGATGGTTCTGCATTGGCGGTTTTTCCTGCGCGGTGGCCGGGCGGATCTGCCCGCGCTCCGGCACCATCACTACCGCTTCATCGGGTTTATCACTATTGAGGAAGCCCCGGAACAGCAGGCGGTTTTGCGGGTTATCAAGGGTGGTTTTCCACTCGCACTGGTAGCTGTCGGCCACCTGCTGCATTTCACGCTCCAGCTCAGCGCCAATGTTGAGACTGTCTTCCAGTACCACCTGTTTGAGGTAGTCCAGACCGCCTTCCATGTTGTCCAGCCAGGTGCTGGTGCGCTGTAGCCGGTCGGCGGTGCGGATATAAAACATCAACACCCGGTCGATGGTGCGGATCAGCGCTTCGCTGTCGAGATCGCTGGCAAAAAGATCCGCGTGGCGCGGTTTCATACCGCCGTTGCCGCAGACATACAGATTCCAGCCTTTGTCGGTGGCAATCACGCCAATGTCTTTGCCCTGCGCTTCGGCGCATTCACGGGTACAGCCGGAGACCGCCATTTTGATTTTGTGTGGCGAGCGCAGCCCCTTGTAACGGTTCTCCAGCGCGATAGCCATGCCGGTGGAATCCTGCACGCCATAGCGGCACCAGGTGGAACCGACGCAGGATTTCACCGTGCGCAGGGATTTGCCGTAAGCGTGGCCGGTTTCAAATCCGGCGGCGATAAGTTCCTCCCAAATCGCGGGCAACTGCTCAAGCCGCGCACCAAACAGATCTACTCGCTGCCCGCCGGTGATTTTGGTGTACAGGTTGTAGCGCTGCGCCACTTCACCGATGGCGATAAGCCCCTGAGGAGTGATTTCGCCCGCCGGGATGCGCGGCACCACCGAGTAGGTGCCATCTTTTTGTATGTTGGCGAAGAAACGATCATTGGTGTCCTGCAATGGCAGGTGCTGCGGTTTAAGCAGGTAATCGTTCCAGCAAGACGCGAGCATGGAACCGACCAGCGGTTTGCACACTTCGCAGCCGTGCCCCTGGCCAAACTGCGCAATCAGCGCGTCAAACGTGCGAATATCGTGCAGGCGGATCAGGTGATACAGCTCCTGGCGCGACCAGGCAAAATGCTCGCAGATATCTTTTTTCACCTCCACGCCAAGCTGTTGCAGCTCGTGCTCCATCACCTGTTTCAGCAACGGCACGCAGCCACCGCAGCCGGTGCCCGCTTTAGTGCAGCTTTTGAGCGCTCCCAGCTCGCTGCAACCGCCCGCCACGGCGGCCGCAATATCGCCCTTGCTGACGTTATGGCAGGAGCAGATTTGCGCGCTGGCGGAGAGCGCTGCAACACCCAACCCTTTTGGCACTTCGCCGGAAAGCGCAGGCAGGATCAGCGTTTGCGGCTGCGCAGGCAGCGGCATGTCGTTGAGCATCATTTGCAGCAACAGGCTGTAATCGGCGCTATCACCAATCAGCACCGCGCCGAGCAGCCGCTTGCCATCGGCAGAGACAACAATTTTCTTGTAGATTTCACGCGGGCCATCGGTCCACTGGTAACTCTGGCTGCCGGCGGTTTTGCCGTGCGCATCGCCAATAGAGGCCACCTCGACGCCAAGCAGTTTCAGTTTGGTGCTCATATCCGCACCGATAAACGGCGTGTCACGCGCGGCAAGCTTGTCCGCCACGCTACGCGCCATCTGGTAGCCGGGTGCGACAAGGCCAAAAATCTGCCCGTTCCACAACGCGCACTCACCGATAGCGTAAATCGCCTCATCAGAAGTCTGGCAGTGATCGTTGATGACAATGCCGCCGCGCGCCCCTTTTTGCAGCCCGGCGCTTTCCGCCAGTTCATCGCGCGGGCGAATACCCGCCGAGAACAGCAGCAGATCGGTTTCCAGAAAACTGCCGTCGGCAAAGCAGAGGCGATGGCGCGCCTGCTCGCCGTCGATGATTTCCCGCGTCTCTTTACGCGTATGCACCTGCACGCCCAGCGCTTCGATTTTGCGTTGCAGCATCATGGCACCGCCTTCGTCGAGCTGGACCGCCATCAAACGCGGCGCAAACTCGACGACGTGGGTTTCCAGCCCCAGTTGACGCAGAGCGTTGGCGGCCTCAAGCCCCAGCAAACCACCGCCAATCACCACCCCGCGTGTCGCGTTCTTCGCCTGCGCGGCAATGGCATCCAGATCGTCGAGCGTGCGATAGACCAGGCAACCGGGGCGCGTATTGCCGCTGATCGGCGGCACAAAAGCATATGAACCAGTAGCGAGCACCAGCGTGTCGTAATGGGTTTCCACACCCTGCGCATCGCGCACACAGCGTTGCTGGCTGTCGATAGCGACAATTTTGCTCGCGCAGTGCAACGTGATGCCGTTGTCGGCAAAGAACCCCTCACTTACCAGCGACAACGACTGCGCGCTGCGCCCGGCAAAATATTCCGAAAGATGCACGCGGTCATAAGCGGGCAGCCGCTCTTCGCCAAACACCACAATCTCGTAATGCTGGTGCAGTTCGCGCTCCACGAGCTGTTGCAGAAAGTAGTGGCTCACCATGCCGTGGCCGATCACCGCTAAAACGGGCTTTTTCATCACCTGGATCCTTAATGCTCAAGAGAAAGAGAGGTCAGGCCGCTTTGGACTGTTTCTCATACAGGAAATGCAGCACTTGCTGGCGATAGCGCTGATACTGCGCGTCGTCGGCGAGCGAAACACGCGAGCGCGGGCGCTCCAGTTCCACCGCCATCATTTCGCCAATGCTTGCCGCCGGGCCGTTGGTCATCATCAACACGCGGTCAGAGAGCAGCACCGCCTCATCCACGTCGTGGGTGATCAGCACAATGGTGGTGTGCAGGCGCTGCTGGATCTCCATCACCGCATCCTGTAAATGGGCGCGGGTTAAGGCGTCAAGCGCGCCGAAAGGCTCATCCATCAGCAGTACGCTCGGTTTCATCGCCAGCGCGCGGGCAATGCCGACACGCTGCTTCATGCCGCCGGAGATCTCGTGCGGGCGCTTATTCCACGCGTGGGACATGTGGACTAAATCCAGGTTGTGCATGATCCATTCATGCATCTCCGCTTTGCTCATCTCGCCGCGAAACACCTGGCGCACCGCCAGCCCGACGTTGTCGTACGCCGTCAACCACGGCAGTAGCGAATGGTTCTGAAACACCACGCCGCGCTCCGGGCTTGGGCCGTCGATTTCGCGGTTGTTGCACAGCAGGCCGCCGCTGGTGGGCAACGTCAGCCCTGCAATCAGATTCAGCAGCGTAGATTTGCCGCAGCCAGAGTGACCAATCAGGCTAAGGGTTTCGCCGGGGTGAATGTCAAAGCTAACGTTATCAAGCGCCAGAAACTCACCGCTGCTGGTGTTAAAACGCTGGCTCACTTGCTGAACCTGGATAATCGGATTGGTACGCATCAGAGCCCCCTAGCGGTTGGTGTAGTTAAAACGGTTAGCAATCCACATCAGCGCCTGTTCGAGCAGCAGACCGACCACGCCAATCACCACAATGGCGATGATGATGTGTTCCACATTCAGGTTGTTCCACTCGTTCCAGATCCAGAAACCGATGCCGATACCGCCGGTCAGCATTTCTGCGGCCACAATCACCAGCCAGGCGATGCCAATCGATAACCGCATGCCGGTGAGGATGCCCGGCAGCGCGGCGGGCAGCAGGATTTTGCGCATAATGGCGAACTCGGAAAGTTTCAGAACCCGCGCGACATTCAGATAATCCTGCGGGATCTGCCGTACGCCTTCGGCGGTGTTGAGGATCATCGGCCAGATGGAGCAGATAAAAATCGTCCAGCTTGACGCCGGTTCCGCGCGCTGAAACAGCAGCAGACCAATCGGTAACCAGGCGAGCGGGCTGACCGGGCGCAGCAGGGAGATAAGCGGGTTGAGCATGCTGGCGACGAAACGAAAGCGGCCAATCAAAAAACCGGTGGGAATACCGACCAGTGCGGCAAGGCCAAAACCGGTCGCCACGCGCTCTAATGAGGCCAGCACATTCCAGCCAATACCCTGATCGTTCGGCCCGGCGACATAAAAGGGGTCGGTGAAAATCTCCAGCGCCGCCAGCCACGTTTGCCACGGTGTGGGAAAGTTTTTGCTGTTCAGCGCCGCCACCTGCCACAGGCAAAGCAGCAGACCGATACCGAGCAGCGCAGGCACCACGCGCTGCATCAGCGGGCGTAACAACGACGGGCGACGACGCACGCGCACTTTGGCGGGCAGCGTAACAATCTCTGCCTGTTGTGGGGTTTTCGCCGCTTCGTCCAGCGGGATCGGGATAACTTGCGCCTGGTTTTTCATCAGCAACCTCTCATTTTTTCACGCTAAAGCCGTTGGCGTAGGCGGCAGGGTTACTGCCGTCCCAGCGAACACCATCCATCAACACGCTGCTGCGCATATCGCTGTCCGGCAGCGAAACATTGCCCACGCTGGTGGCGGCCTGTTTGTAGATATCAATGCGGTTCACCTGGCGGGCGATGGCGAGGTAGTCCGGGTCGCTGTCGAGCAGCCCCCAGCGTTTGTGTTGGGTGAGAAACCACATGCCATCGGAGAGCCACGGGTAGTTGACCGAGCCATCGTGGAAAAAGCGCATCGCGTGCTGATCTTTCCAGCTTTTGCCAATGCCGTTGTCGTACTGGCCGAGCATGCGGCCAACAATGGTCTCTTCTTTGGTGTTGAGATAAGCGCGCCCGGCAATCACCTTCGCCGTTTCGCGACGGTTGTCGTCCGAGGCGTCAATCCAGCGCGAGGCTTCCAGGATCGCGGCGGTCAGCGCGCGGGCGCTGTTGGGGTTCTTTTCAACCCAATCGGCGCGCGTACCGAGCACTTTTTCCGGGTGATCCGGCCAGATATCCTGGCTGGTCGCGGCGGTAAAACCGATGCCATCACTGATAGCGCGCTGGTTCCAGGGCTCGCCAACGCAGTAGCCGACCATGTTGCCAATTTTCATGTTCATCACCATTTGCGGCGGCGGCACCACCACGCTGCGGATGTCGTTGAGCGGGTTAATACCCGCGCTCGCCAGCCAGTAGTTGAGCCACATGGCGTGGGTGCCGGTCGGAAAGGTCTGCGCAAAGGTGTAAGTGCCCGCCGGGCTGGCGGCGAGATGCTTCGCCAGCGCAGGCAAATCGGTGACGCCCGCCTCGTGCAGCGAGTTTGCGAGCGTGATCCCCTGCCCGTTCTGGTTGAGGGTCATCAGCGCCGCCATATTGGTTTGCGGCCCGGAAAGCCCCATCTGCAGACCGTAAAGCTGGCCGTAGAGAATGTGCGAGGCGTTCAATTCACCAGAAAGAAGTTTGTCGCGTACCGACGCCCAGTTGGCTTCTTTACTCGGCAAAATGGTGATGCCATATTTTTTGTCGAAACCTTTAACCGCCGCCATCACCACCGAGGCGCAATCGGTGAGCGGAATAAAGCCCACGCGGATCTCTTTAAGTTCCGGTGCGTCAGAACCGGCGGCCCAGGCGCGGTTGATGACACCCGGCACCAGCAGGCTACCGCCCAGCGCCGCGCTGCCCAGTAAAAACTGACGGCGGGAAACCGTCATACCTTTCGTGTTGTTATCACCCATGCCACCCTCGCGCTGCTCACCGTTGTGGGATGCAAAAAAAAACGGCGCCCATAAGCCCGTGCAAAGCTGCACGCTTATGGACGCCGTTGTCCGCTTAACGCTAAACCGACCGCCGTTGGCCGGGTGCGCGTTGTGATTTTTTTACCTGAGAAGATTAAAGCAAAGGCTATGCCAGAATTGAAAGCGGCGGATTTCGCGGCATATTGCCGTTAACAACCCAGCGCGGCGCACTGCGAAAGGGCACTTTTCGCACTGGCAATGTGCAGCTACTCCTTAAGGGTTAGCCTGAAAAACATCGGCCACCGCCAGCATGGCGCTGGCGATTTCAATCAGCTTTTTGTTCTGGTTCATCGCCATACGCCGCAGGGTTTTATAGGCCTCTTCTTCGCTGATTTGCTGGTGCTGCATCAACATGCTTTTCGCGCGCTCAATCTGTTTGCGCTCGTTGAGCGTTTCGCGCAGCGCCGCTAGTTCAGTGTCGAGCGCCTGCAAGCGCCGCGACTGTTGCTGCACCAGCACCAGCAGTGAACGGCCAAGCTGCGGGCGAAGGCCGCCGCTCTCCAGCCAGCCGTGTGCGTCGCTAAAGACAGAGTAACTGCTCTCTTCGTTCTCGTGCGTGGGCATCAGGCTTTCGATATCGGCGAGTTGCTCATTATTCGCCTGCTCGGTGGCGGCAATGCGCGCCCGGCAGTGCGCCATCAGCGTTTGCGCCAGCGCATCTTCCAGCGTTTTCATCTCGTCAATGCGCTGCGTGGCAAGGGCAAACCAGCGCAGGCAACTGTCGGCTTCATATAACTCACGCCCGGTACAGGCGATGCGCCGCAGGCGTTCAAACTGGCTGTCGGCCGCCATCTGCTGCCAGCGCAGGCGGTGCTCATCGTCGGCGAAATCGGCGAAGGTGGCGAAACAGCGCTCCTGACGTTCAATCAGGCTGAGCAATTTTTGCTGCGTCTCCTCGCTGAAAGTACCAGCGGCAAAGGCCGCCGCGCCGGTCGCCCGCTCCTGGCCGGCATACTCTTTGCCCTGCATAAAGCTGAACATGGCGATTAATTGCCGGGAGATGGCCGGTTCGGCGGCGGTGTCAGAAAGCTCAAACACCAGCGACAACAGGTGGCGAATGATGTCATTAAAGAAGCCCATCGCCTGCGGTAACCGCAGCGTGCGCTGGCGGATTTGCTGGCGTAACGCGGGTAACACACTCAGGGCGTAAACGACGCTTGCGACGTGGCTGAACAGGCGGCTGGCCTGCGGCAGCGCGGCAATCTGCTGCTCCAGCGTGTCGAGTTGCGCCATCAGCGGGGCTTGTGCCTGCGCCACCTCTTGTTCGCGCAGGATCAGCTCATCGGCAAATTGCCCCTTGCTTGAGCAGAGAAACATATTGGAGGTTCCGCGCTCGCGTTGCAGCATGTGTACCAGTTGGCTGATTTTGCCCACCAGCTCGCCACTTTGCAGCAGATAACGCAGGCCGTTGAGCTCACACTGGCGCGAGGCGAGCAGGAAACGGATGGTGGTCGATGAATTGGCTATCATGCGTATGCTCCAGGGAAGTCCTGCTTCCCTGATGCAAGGCGCGCGCCAGGTAGAACAGCGTTAGCTGCGCGGCAGCGTCGCACGTACCATGGCGATAATGACCGCACAAAGCTCCTCTTTCGCCTGCAACTCGCTGATAGCGCCCTGCACCGCCGCCCAAGCGAGTCCTTCGGCGGCACCCAGCATGGCCCACAGCGGCGCATCACGCAGCGGTTCGCCACAAAATGGCGCGAACAGGGTGCGGCACTTGCCGATGAAATCGACGGCGTATTCGCGGCGGATAGTTTCCAGTTCCGGCGTACCGGCAAGCGCCGCCAGTAAACTTGGCATTTCGCGCCCCTGAAACAGCACGCACTCAATATAAGCGGTAGCGATAACCAACGCGCGCGCGGCGAGTTCCGGCGCGGTCTTTGCCAGCGCATCATCCATTTTGCGGTTCTGGCGCTGATCATATTCACGATAGAGCGCCGCCAGCAGCCCGGAACGGCTGGTGAAATGATCGTACACCACCGGCTTAGTGACACCGGCTAACTCCGCCAGATGGCCGAGCGTCAGTGCTTCGGTGCCCTCTTCGCGAATAATGTGCCACGCGACATCGACAAGCTGCGAATAACGCTCTTCCCGCGACAAGCGCTGACGCACACGCGTTTCCGGCATGATGTTTCTCCCTTGACAGGCTTATATACTAAAAGTAACTTACTAATGGTAGGTTACTTTTAGTATATAAGACTACGTCCGTTAACGGCGGATGGCAATCGAGGAGGTTCAGATGCATGCGTTAATCGTGGTTTCTCACCCTTTAGCAAGCTCGTTAACCCATCGCGCGGCGCAGGCGGTTGCGGCGGGAATAACGGGCGAAACGCCGGAAAATAGCGTGGAGTTTGCCGATCTTGCGCAAGAAGGCTTTAATCCCCTGTTTTCTGCAGCCGATCACGCTGCTTTCAGTGAAGGCGCGCCGCTGCCTGCCGATGTGCTGGCCGAGCAGGCGCGCATCGCAAGAGCCGATGCGCTGGTACTGGTATTTCCCATTTACTGGTGGACGATGCCGGGTCTGTTAAAAGGCTGGATTGATCGGGTCTTTTCCAACGGCTGGGCCTATGAAGAGGGCGCAAACGGCAAGGTGTCCGGCAAACTGGGGCATTTGCCTGTGCATCTGCTTGCGCTCGGCGGTTCAGATATGAAAACGTTTGAAAAACATGGTTATGCGCAAGCCTGGAACACGCAAATCGCCCACGGGATTTTTGATTATTGCGGCGCGCCGGTCCGCACCAACGCCACACTGATGCTGCCTGATTTCGGCACGCCGGAGGCGTTATTAAATGAGGCGCAAAAAATTGGCGAGAGAATATTTACTCACCAGCAGTAAACTTCTCTCTTTATCTGAAAAAACCCGCTACACAGGCGGGTTTGACGGATAAGCATCATCCACATCGAGAAGGATAAGCACCGCATTTCTTTGCTTTTTATCGCACTTAAGCAAAATATCCTCGCCGTTGCGCTTTATTAGCGGTTATTTCGCTTTTTATCAGGCCGAACAAAGGCAGAAAAAAAGACCGGCGGCGAAACTATCGCCACCGGCAATTATTTGCTGCCACCGCCATTTTGCCGCGGTTTACTGGCCGGAAAAGTAGCGTCGACGCAGGGCGCGGTCGCTACCGGCGACAAAATACCCGGAAGCGGCATCAATCCACTGCGTGGTTTCGTACAGGTATTTTGGCGACACCGCGCCCGCAATGATGCGTTGTTGCGAGCGCGCCACCGACTCACGAAACGCATAGTGGGTAAAGAGGCGCATAAACTCACCAAGATAAACGTCTGCCACGGCAGCGTTGCCCTTGATCACCAACATGTTTTCATCATTGGTGTCGGTGGAGGCGGCGGAAAAATTCGCCGAACCGACAATCACAATCGGCTCCGGACCAAGCGGGTCGATCAGCAAATATTTAGTGTGAACGTACGTGACGTGCGTCTCTTCTACCGGGCTTTCAATCTCTTTCAGCCAGCGGTCAAAGGCGTTCAGCACCAGGTTCTGCCCAACGGCGATGGTGACATTTGGATGTTTGCGGATACGGTCGATTTCCGCCGCTTGTTGCTTGTACTGACTGCCGGAACCTTTTTTCTCCAGCAGGGCGAAGCGTAACACCTCATCGGTGCGATCCCAGGCGGGAACAAACAGTTTGTTCATGCCGAAGGCGAACGTGCCAAAGAGCGCTCGTTGCGCGTCCGCCGCCAGTTTGGCGTACCACTCCAGCGCGGTAAGCGAAGTACGCGGCGAAAAGACGGTACTGACTTCATCACGCCAGGGAACCGGCGGCGCGGCGGTGATCGTTTCGACTTTTTTCGCCGTTGGCGCGCGGGTTAAATCCTGCAACAGTAATTGCCAGTAGGTTTCATACTGCTCTGCCACGCGGGGATCGCGAACGATGTGCGCATTATTCGAGTGACCAAAAATGCCGTTTTCGCTGAGATTAGTGGAGCCGGTCCACACCTGCTGCGACACACCCTGGCGCCGAAAAACGAAGAACTTGTTATGCATATAGCGACCAGAGTGTATGCGCGGGTGCGTCAGCGCCTCGATGCCGCTGTGCGCCAGATGTTTTTCATTGGACTCGCGCTGCGAGTCGCCATCGTAGATCACGCTCACGGTCGTGCCGCGCGCGGCGGCGCTTTTTAACGCCTCGTAAATGCGGCTGTTTTTGAATTCAAAAATGGCACCGTGCAACTCATCACCTTTATCCGCCTGGCCGATAAACCGCTCCAGCCCCTCAAGCAGGCCGCGCGACAGCCACTTCCAGGCCGCATCGCCAATCTCCGCCGGGCTGGCATTGTGAAAGCGCCGGGCATACTCCTGGGAGGCGATCGCCCCACGGTTGAAGAAAATCGCGTGCTCGCCGTTATCCACCGGCTCGGTTAGTACCGTCAGTTGCACCGCATCGCCCGGCGTTAACGCCCCGGCAGGCCCGCGCATGGCGACAATCTTGTAGTTATATTCGGTATTGGGCGAAACACTGTAATCAGACCATTGAAAGGTCTGGAAAGGGTGTTTGAACGAGGAGACCGGCACGCCTGGCGCGGGCGTCGGCTCGACGCTGGCGAAGGTTTTCATACCGCTTAACCAGATAACCTCCCCGTCGCTTTTTCGCGTGCGCTGAATGGCGAAACCGAGAATATTACCGGCGAGGATGTGCTGTTCTGGCATATCCCAGCCCAGCAACACCACATAACTGCCCGCCACCGCTAATGCCGTTAATTCACCTTGCTGCCCGCTAACACGCATGGTTTACCCTCCGCCGGAATCAGAGACTCACATTACCGCGACACGCCGTATGAAATTATAAACCGGATGTGTGACGCAACGGTGATGTCGCCCGCATCAGCAGCGCTTTGCGGGGAAGTGATTTTTTTCGAATAGAAATCGCCACTGCGGCGTTAACTCACTACTCACGCTACCGAAGGAACTCAAAATGAAAATGCTCGCCCCGCTATTACTGTCGCTATTTTTGCTGCCTGCCACGCAGGTTTTTGCCGCCGGAGACGATAATACCAACAGTAAAACGCCAGACTGCCCGAGCGGGCAGGTTTATGACAGCACGCTCAAACAGTGTGTGGCGGAAAAAAGCAGCCGCCTCAGTGACGATGATAAAACCCATTATGCTTATCATCTGGCGAAAAAAGGGGAGTATCAGGCGGCGCTGAATCTGTTGGATACGTTGAAAAACGCCAATACCGCCGAAGCCTGGAACTACCGGGGTTACGCCACACGCAAACTGGGTCGCACCGATGAAGGCATTGGCTATTATCAGCGTTCGCTGGCGCTCAACCCGCAGTATGCGAAAGTGCGTGAATATCTCGGTGAAGCGTGGCTGGTGAAAGGCCGCCCGGATCTGGCAAAAGAGCAACTGAAGACCATCGCCACGCTGTGCGGTGTGCAATGCGAGGAGTATCGCGATTTGCAGGCGGCGATTAATGGTCACCCTGAGTCCTGACTACCGGTGCGAGGAGCGCAAAATCACCACCAGTGACGTTCGCCAGCAACTTGCTGCACATCTGACACGCCTGTGGCGCTACGGGCTGGTTCTGTCGCGCAACCGCGAGGTTGCCGAAGAACTGGTGCAGTCGACCTGCGTTCGCGCGCTGGAAAAGAGTGCGCAATTTACCCCCGGTACACGCATAGACGGCTGGCTGTTCGCCATTCTGCACTCGATCTGGATCTCCGATCTGCGCGCGCGCCGCGTGCGGATGGGGCAAGGTTTTGTGGAGAGCGACGAACTGCAGGCGGCGGATACCCACGACCAGGATGACACGCGGCGGCATTATGCGAAAGTCATGCAGCACGTCAGCGCGCTGCCGGAGGCGCAGCGCAATACCGTATTTCTGGTTTATGTCGAAGGGTTTACCTATCAGGAAGCGGCAGACACCCTCGCAGTGCCTATCGGCACGATCATGAGTCGGCTGGCGAGCGCACGCGCGACGCTGGCGAAAAAAGCCACTACGCCGCCAAAACCCCAGGAGAAACGCTCGTGAAACCCAGAATATTTACACCGCCCTACCAGGATGACGCGATTGTCGCCTGGCTCGATGGTGAGATGAGTGAAGCGGATGCGCAACAATTTGAGAGCCAGCTTGCACAAGACGAACAGCTCGCCAGCCGTACCGAGGCGCTAAGACAAAACCCTGCGGATTTTGCCGAGGCGTTTGCACCGCTGCTTGATGAAGCTCCCGCAGCACGGATGCAGGCTCGATTAAACGATCTGCTGGCGTCGCCCCGCTCATCCACAGGCGTCAGCCGCCGTTCGCTGATTGCCGCGTCGCTCAGTTTTCTGGTTATCGGTAGCGGGCTTGGCTATTTCGCAAGGCCACTGGCGGCGGCGCGTGATGAGAGCGAGAAAATCCGCGATCTCGAAGCGCAATACATGTCGCTGTATAGCGCGGAAACACTGCTGGATGCAGACAGCTCGCCCACGGCATTGCAACGCGGGTTGGCGCGCACGGCACAGGATATCGGCTTAAGCGTGAAGGTGGCGCAACTTGCTCTGACCGGCGCAGAACTGAAAATGGTGCGCATGCTGCGTTATGACAGCACCTCGATTGCGCAAATCGCGTGGATGGATGCGGAATATGGCCCGATGGCGCTGTGTATTTCGCCGGAACGACATTCCCAAACGCGCGCCTTAACACCTGAAAATCGCCACGATATGCACCTCGTCTGGTGGCATCAGCGCGGCTATCAATTTGTGCTGATAGGCCGGAACCCACCGCCACAATTGGCACAACACGCGCAGGCGCTGCACGCCGCGCTGTCATAAGTCCTGCCCGTCACGGTTTACGCTGGCTGGCGGGTTTGCGCATGGATTTCAATATTTATCGTTACCGTGTCGTCCACCAGCATGGCGAACTTATCCATGTTAAATGCCGAACGGGAGATAGCGGTGGTGGCATGCAGCGAAAGTTGCCCCGAATCCTCCCTGCCCTGTTTTCGCAGCGTGGCGTCGAGGATCACCGGGCGGCGAACATTTTTTACCGCCAGCGAACCAAAAACCCGGAAATGCCCGTCGCCTAAATCCACCACTCGGCTACTGCTAAAGGCGATTGTCGGGTAGTGCTCCGCATCAAAAAACAGGCTGCTTTTCAACTGGTAAGTCAGCAGGCTGTTAGAGGCGATAAGTGTCGCAACGGGGATCGTCACGTTGATGCGATCCTCAATCTCCTTTGCCGGGTTCAGCGTCACGTCGCCACTCACCCCTTCAAGATGCGCCTGTGAAACGCCGCCAAAGGCGTGCCAGGAGAGCGCAACCGTGGTTGCCGGCGTGGCGATGCGGTAGCTGAGCGGCATCGCCTGTGCTCCCGGCGCGCTTAAAAGACCAATCATCATGGCCGGAATAATGCGTTTCATAAATGGATTCTCCCGATTGCAGATACCCCGTAAACGCACCAGGCGGGAATTTTATTCGTTATAACGTCTTTTGCTTACAAAATTGTCAGTTAACGGTCAGGCAATTGTTAGCGGCAACGCTTTATATTATTGGCGTCAGTTATAGGTAATCATCAGGGCCAGCGTCATGAAACTCCTTTTAATCGAAGATGAAGAGAAAATTTCGTCTTACATCAACACCGCGCTTCGCGAGCAGGGTTACAACGTCGATGTCTGCGCCGACGGACGCGAGGGGTTGTTTCTGGCAACGGAGATGGATTACGACGCCATTATTCTGGATGTCATGCTGCCGTCGATGGACGGGTATACCGTCATTACCAGCCTGCGCAAACTGAAACAGACGCCGGTGCTGATGCTTTCCGCGCGCGGTTCGCTTGATGAGCGGGTTAAAGGGCTGCGACTGGGCGCGGATGATTACCTGACCAAACCGTTTTCACTGATTGAGCTGGTGGCCCGCATTCAGGCGCTGCTGCGTCGCCGACCAACCGATGGGCTCGATATTTCTCAGTTGCAGGTCCACAACCTGCAACTCGATCTGCTCGCGCGCAAAGTTTACCGCAACGGTACGCGCATCGACCTGACGCAAAAGGAGTTCGCCCTGTTAAGTCTGCTCGCCAGGCACCAGGGGGAAGTGCTGTCGAAGATGATGATTGCCGAGCAGGTCTGGGATATGAACTTTGAAAGCGACGCCAATATTGTCGAAGTCGCTATCAAACGTTTACGCGCCAAAATCGACTCCCCGTTTGAAGAGAAGCTGCTGCATACCGTGCGCGGCATGGGTTACATCCTTGAGTATCGCGACGACGATCCTGGCAAAATGAGTGCATATGTTTAAACGTTCTATTTCCCGCAAACTGGCGCTGACGTTTGCGGTGGTCACCTTATGTATTGCCCTCGCCTATGCGCTTTGCCTGCGGGAGTCGCTGCGCGAATCGCTAAATAAACAGATGCATAACGAGTTAATGTTCCGCTACTCACTGGTGGAGCCGTTGATCGTTTCCAAGTTTAATCACCATGAACTCGACGAACTCAAAACCAAGCTAATGAGCCTGAGTAACTCAGAAGGCGGGCGCGTTCACTACTGGATTTTAAGCAGCGATCCGACGCTGCAAGTGGGTGGCGAGCCGCCAAAAGAGATCGATCTCAACGCGCTAGCCGATGGTTTTAGCCGCATAAACCGGGAAAAAACCGACCAGTGTCCACTGTTCATTCTGACCAAAACGATTAATTACCGCGACGGTGTAACGCCGCTGCATTTCGTGGTTTCTATCGACTCTACGCCGTATATGGGCACGCTGAATGAATTTACCCAGGTGCTGATTTTTATCACCACCATGGGCGTGCTGTTCGTGACTTTTTTAGGCTTTGTCATCTCCCGCCAGGGGATGCAACCGGTGGAACTTCTCAGCCAGCAGGCGCGTGAACTTGCGCCGGGGGTTGACGGCCAGCGATTGGACGCCACCGCGCTGCCGCAGGAGTTGCAGGGTCTGGCAGAAGCCTTTAACGGCGTGCTTGCCCGCCAGCAAACCGCATGGCGACAACTGGAAAGTTTTAACGCCGATGTGGCGCACGAGTTGAGAACGCCGCTCTCGAGCATTCTCGGCCAGACGCAATTAGCCCTTTCGCGCAAACGCAGCCATGAGGAGCTCGAAGCCTGCCTCGAATCAAACCTTGAGGAGGTAAACCGCATGACGTCGATCGTCAACGACATGCTGTTTTTGTCCCATGCGCAAACCGGCAAACATCCGGCGCAGCTTTCGCAAGTGTCGCTGCGCGAGGAGGCGTTAAAAACGGCCGAATATACCGAACCGTCGTTCACCGATCGCCATTTGCAGTTGCTGATCGAAGGTGATGTTCAGATCTGCGTCGACAGGCGGCTGTTTACCCGCTCGCTCGCCAATTTGCTGGAAAACAGCGCCCGCTACGCCTATGAAAACAGCCAGGTTACGGTCACTTTAACCAGCAATGACCAGCATGCGACGGTGAGCGTTAAAAATTACGGCGATGCTATTGAAAGTCACCACCTGGAAAGATTATTTGAGCGCTTTTACCGCGCCGATCACGCCAGAACGCAAAGCGATACCAACCACGGGCTTGGGCTGTCGATTGTCAAAGCGGTGGCGCAAATGCATGGCGGTGATGTCTTTGCCACCAGCCAGAATGGCGAAAATACCTTTGGCTTTACGCTGGCGCTAAATAAATAGCGCCAGCCATTCCCTGACAGCTTTGACAGAGTGGCGTCATTCGCCCGTCAGGGCGTCTCCAATATACTGTTCATGCTCACTCATTGATTTTTTATTCAAGGAATCACGCATGAACAATCACACGATTATTATCATTGCCCGTATCTTAATTACCCCGCTATTTTTATATAGCGGCAGCGGGAAAATAATTAACTTTACCGATAACGTATTAAAAACGCCGTTTGGCGATATGTTAATTGGCAAACTGATGATCATTTTTGCCATTGCCATTGAGCTGGGTGGCAGCATGGCATTTATTATTGGTTATCGGGTAAAAGAAATATCGCTATTGTGGATCCTCTATATTTTCCTCACCAGTATTATGTTCCATCAGTTCTGGGCGGTAAGTGGCCCCCAGCAAGCCGGGCAAGTGATTCAATTCACCAAAAACATGAGTATTTGCGCTGGCCTGCTCTGTTTCTACCTGCTGGCGCGAGAACAAC
This sequence comes from Kosakonia sacchari SP1, assembly GCF_000300455.3. NCBI lineage: Bacteria > Pseudomonadati > Pseudomonadota > Gammaproteobacteria > Enterobacterales > Enterobacteriaceae > Kosakonia > Kosakonia sacchari. Next base: position 1,018,647 of record NZ_CP007215.2, on the reverse strand, counting down.
GAAAATCATAGCCAGAAAAAAGGCGCCCTGCGCGGCGCCTTTTTCCATGTCTGAATCATTAACCCCGGCCGTTAGCGAATGAAAGGCCGGGGTTAATTGCACGCTATTATTTGTACAAAATCGCATTGCCATAAATATACTCATCGCCACCGGCGGAGATGATTTTATAGTATTTCGCGTTGTCTTTTTCAGCGGCCTGCTGAACTTGCGCTTCGAGATCTGCGACCGTATCGGCTTTGGCAATTGAAATGGTGCCCATCGGCACCAGACCGCTATCGTCGGTGACAGGCTGCGCGGCAAACGCGCCGAAAGAGATTGCACTAAACAGTGTTGCAGCAAGCACGGTATTAATAAGGGTTTTCATAATAAGGCTCCGCATAAAAGAGGTTTTAATAATCATGTTTCAACGTAAGCAATATTACTCAGCGCATGCTGACCAGCGGCTGACAGTTTTATAACAAGTTTGTCAGACTGGCTTTATTTACAGGATTAGACATTTCTTGGAATAAATAAAAAATGGCAGCAATGCACGGTTAAATATTCGCCAGCGCTGGCGCTAATTATTAAAGGAAGTGATTATTGATGTAGCGCCATGTAATAAAGTGTGAATGCTGTAACGCTTATCCCCGGAGTTTTCCGACAATCCCGGTAAACCCGATATTCATCGCTATGCTTACTGAACGACGTTTTCATTCAGTATAGCAACGGCAATGCCGCTGATAACGCATTACGACGGAGGTAACATGAAAATAGCAATGGTACTGACATCCCACAGCGAACTGGGCAATACCGGTAAAAAAACCGGTTTCTGGCTTGAAGAGTTCGCCGCCCCTTATTACGTATTCAAAGACGCAGGCGCCGAGGTTGTGCTCGCCTCACCCGCCGGTGGCCAGCCGCCGCTCGATCCAAAAAGCGATCTGCCGGATTTTCAGACCGAACTGACCCACCGTTTTAAAGCCGATCCGGCAGCCCAGCAGGCGCTGGCTAACACCGTTAAACTCGATAGCCTACGCGCCGGGGATTTTGACGCTGTCTTTTACCCCGGTGGCCACGGCCCGCTGTGGGATTTGGCCGAATCCGACACCTCGATTGCGCTGATTGAAGCGTTCGAACGTGCCGGTAAACCGGTGAGTTTCGTCTGTCACGCGCCGGGCGTGTTGCGTCATGTGAAAACCGCATCCGGCAATCCGCTGGTAAAAGACCGCAAAGTAACCGGCTTTACCAACGGCGAAGAAGCGGATGTTGAGCTGACCAATGTGGTGCCGTTTCTGGTGGAGGACGAATTAATAGCGCTTGGCGCGAAATATGACAAAGGGCCGAACTGGGCGCCGTTCGTCGTCGAAGACGGGAAACTGATCACCGGGCAAAACCCGGCCAGTTCCGAAGCCGTGGCGAAAGCGTTAGTCGCCATGCTGAGTTAATTGCTGTTGCCGCCATTACCCGCAGCGTAATGGCGGCGCCTCGCAGCCTCTTTTTGCGCAGCTACGCAGTGCCATCCAGAAATAATTGAGCCGTACTTATTCCCGCCTGCCCCACCTCTTTAACGATAAATTACCCAAAATGTGAAGGCCCGCAAAGCACCAGGTCAACCAGAGACAATTTTGGAACCTTATGAAATACCCGCACCGATAACCCTCCCGTATACTTGCTTCAACCCAAGAAAAAAGTCATTTAGGTTAGGCGCACCGCCAACAAGAAGAGAGATAAACGAGTCTGGCTGGCGGATCATCGGACAATGAGGGTCGTTTTTATGGAAAAGAAACATATTTACCTGTTTTGTTCTGCGGGCATGTCGACGTCATTGCTGGTGTCGAAGATGCGCACCCAGGCGGAAAAATATGAAGTCCCGGTCATTATTGAAGCATTTCCCGAGACGCTCGCCAGTGAAAAAGGCCCGCAGGCCGATGTTGTTTTATTAGGTCCACAAATCGCCTGGATGTTACCGGATATCCAGCGTCTGCTTCCCAATAAGCCTGTCGAAGTGATTGACGCCTCGCTGTACGGCAAAGTCGATGGTTTAGGTGTTCTGAAGGCCGCCGTGGCGGCAATAAAAAAAGCCGCCGCCAATTAAACGTTTTGCGTTCGCTTATCACACAGTGATCCCACACATTCACCGCAATGTTGCATTGCGGTATTTAAGGGTATTTTTCTATGAGTAATGCCATTGCTTCACTTGAAAAGATACTGGTGCCTTTTGCGGTAAAAATCGGCAAACAGCCACATGTTAACGCCATTAAAAACGGCTTTATCCGCTTAATGCCATTGACCCTCGCCGGGGCGATGTTTGTCTTAATTAATAACGTGTTCCTGAGTTTTGGCGAAGGATCGTTCTTTTATTCGTTGGGCATTCGGCTGGATGCCTCGACCATTGAAACGCTGAACAGTTTTAAAGGCATCGGCGGCAATGTGTATAACGGTACGCTGGGCATTATGTCGCTGATGGCACCTTTTTTTATCGGCATGTCGCTTGCTGAAGAGCGCAAAGTGGATGCGCTGGCCGCCGGGTTGTTATCAATAGCCGCTTTTATGACCGTCACCCCGTATAGCGTCGGTGAATCTTACGCCGTTGGCGCAAACTGGTTAGGCGGCGCGAATATTATTTCCGGGATTATTATTGGCCTGGCGGTGGCGGAAATGTTCACCTTTATTGTACGCCGCAACTGGGTGATTACCCTGCCAGACAGCGTGCCGGCTTCGGTGGCGCGTTCGTTCTCCGCGCTGATCCCCGGTTTTATTATTCTGTCGATTATGGGGATTATCGCCTGGGCGTTGAATCACTACGGCACCAATTTCCATCAAATTATCATGGACACCATCTCCACGCCGCTGGCGTCGCTGGGCAGTGTGGTCGGCTGGGCATATGTGCTGTTTGTGCCGCTGCTGTGGTTTTTCGGCATCCATGGTTCGCTGGCGCTGACCGCGCTGGACAGCGGCATCATGACGCCATGGGCGCTGGAAAATATTTCTGTCTATCAACAATATGGTTCGGTTGAAGCGGCGCTGGCAGCGGGTAAAACGTTCCATGTCTGGGCGAAACCGATGCTCGACTCCTATATCTTCCTGGGCGGCAGCGGCGCAACGTTGGGGCTGATTATCGCCATCTTCCTCGCTTCACGCCGTGCGGATTACCGCCAGGTGGCGAAGCTGGGTCTGCCTTCCGGTCTGTTCCAGATTAACGAACCGATTTTGTTCGGCCTGCCGATCATCATGAACCCGGTGATGTTTATCCCCTTCATTCTGGTGCAGCCGATACTTGCCGCTATTACGCTGCTGGCCTACTACACCGGCTTTATTCCACCGATCACCAACATTGCACCGTGGACAATGCCAACCGGACTGGGCGCCTTCTTTAACACCAACGGCAGCATCGCCGCGCTGTTGCTCGCGCTGTTCAACTTAGGTATTGCCACGCTGGTTTACCTGCCGTTCGTGATGGTTGCCAACAAAGCGCAGAACGCCATTGAGCAGGAAGAGAGCGAAGAAGATATCGCTAATGCACTGAAATTCTGACCGAACCCGGCGGGTCTTGTCCCGCCGGAAACCACGCGAGGAGCACATATGTTCGATCTCGACACCGTGCAGGAGAGCACCACCCCGGCCGATGAGCTGGAAGAAGTGGTGATGGGCTTAATCATCAACGCGGGTCACGCGCGCAGCCTGGCGTACACCGCGCTGAAGCAAGCGAAACAGGGTGATTTTGACGGCGCAAAAGCGCTGATGGAGCAATCAAAGCTGGCGCTCAACGAGGCGCACCTGGTGCAGACTAAACTGATTGAGGGCGATCAGGGCGAAGGCCGGATGAAAGTGAGCCTGGTGCTGGTGCATGCGCAGGATCATCTGATGACGTCCATGCTGGCGCGCGAGCTGATAACGGAACTTATTGAGCTTCACGAAAAATTGAAATAACAAGGAGTTAAAGATGCAGCCTTCGATCAACACGCTGGGGATCAAAACCGTTCATGAACAGCAGTTGTTTAACGGTAAAAATTTCCATGTGTTTATCTACAACAAGACGGAGAGCGCCAGCGGGCTGCATCAGCACGACTACTACGAGTTCACGCTGGTATTAACCGGCCGCTATTACCAGGAGATTAACGGTAAGCGCGTGCTGCTTGAGCGCGGTGATTTCGTTTTTATCCCGCTGGGTTCGCACCACCAAAGTTTTTATGAATTTGGCGCGACGCGGATCCTCAATGTGGGGATCAGTAAACGCTTTTTTGAACAGCATTATCTCGCCCTGCTGCCATTTTGTTTTGTCGCCTCGCAGGCCTACCGCGCCAGCAGCGCTTTTCTGAGCTACGTGGAAACCGTTATCGCCTCACTCAATTTCCGCGAAACCGGGCTGGACGAGTTTATCGAAGCGGTAACCTTTTATGTCATTAACCGCCTGCGCCACTACCGCGAAGAGCAGGTGGTGGATGACACACCGCAGTGGTTAAAAACCACCATTGAGTCAATGCACGATAAGACGCAGTTTGGCGAAAACGCGATGGAAAATATGGTGCAACTGGCGGCGAAATCGCAGGAGTATCTGACCCGCGCCACGCGGCGCTACTACCGCAAAACGCCAATGCAGATCATTAATGAAATCCGCATTGATTTCGCCAAGAAGCAACTGGAAATGACCAACTATTCGGTCACCGATATCGCTTATGAATCGGGTTACAGCAGCCCAAGCCTGTTTATTAAAACATTCAAGAAAATGACCTCATTCACCCCCAATAGTTACCGAAAAAGGTTAACGGAAATCAACCAGTAACGGCGAGCGGGCTGAACGTTTTACACCACCGTGTCTGACACGAAGGGAGAAATCATGAAGCAGAAATTAAAAGTCGTCACCATTGGCGGCGGTAGCAGCTACACCCCGGAATTACTGGAAGGGTTTATTAAGCGCTATCACGAACTGCCGGTCACCGAATTATGGCTGGTCGATGTTGAGGACGGAAAAGAGAAGCTGGATATTATTTTCGATCTTTGCCAGCGCATGATTGATAAAGCCGGTATCCCGCTAAAACTCTTCAAGACGCTGGATCGTCGCGAAGCGCTGCACGAAGCAAACTTTGTCACCACACAGTTGCGCGTGGGCCAGTTGAAAGCCCGCGAACTGGATGAGCGCATTCCGCTGAGTCACGGTTATCTGGGCCAGGAAACCAACGGTGCAGGCGGGCTGTTTAAAGGCTTGCGCACCATTCCGGTTATCTTCGACATCATCAAAGATGTCGAGGAAATCTGCCCGGATGCATGGGTGATTAATTTCACCAACCCGGCGGGAATGGTGACAGAAGCAGTGTATCGCCACACCGGTTTTAAAAAGTTTATCGGCGTGTGCAATATTCCTGTCGGCATGAAGATGTTTATTCATGACGTGCTGAACCTTAGCAGCAGCGATGATGTTGCCATGGATCTGTTTGGCCTTAACCACATGGTATTTATTAAAGATGTGCTGGTTAATGGTGAGTCGCGTTTTGCGGAGTTGCTCGATGGCGTGGCCTCCGGCAGGTTGAAAGCCTCCTCGGTGAAAAACATTTTCGACCTGCCCTTTAGCGAAGGGTTGATCCGCTCGCTCAATCTGCTGCCCTGCTCTTATCTGCTCTATTACGTTAAGCAAAAAGAGATGCTGGCAATTGAAATGGGCGAGTACTACAAAGGCGGCGCGCGGGCGCAGGTGGTACAGAAAGTCGAAAAACAGCTGTTTGAGCTGTACAAAGATCCAGAACTGAAGGTGAAACCGAAAGAGCTTGAGCAGCGCGGCGGTGCCTACTATTCCGATGCGGCCTGCGAAGTTATTAACGCTATCTATAACGATAAGCAAACCGAGCACTATGTAAATATTCCGCATCACGGACATATCGATAATATCCCGGCGGACTGGGCGGTTGAGATGACCTGTACGCTGGGGCGCAACGGCGCGACACCGCACCCGCGCGTCACCCACTTTGATGAGAAAGTGTTGGGGCTTATCTACACCATTAAAGGCTTTGAAGTGGCAGCCAGCAAAGCGGCACTCAGCGGCGAACTGAACGATGTCTTGCTGGCGCTGAACCTTAGCCCGCTGATCCACTCCGATCGCGACGCGGAAATTCTGGCGCGTGAAATGCTGCTCGCTCACGAAAAGTGGCTGCCAAACTTTGCCACTACCCTTGCGCAACTGAAAGCTGAACATCACTAACCGGGACGGGCTATGGAATGCTTACTGATTGTTAACGCGGATGATTTTGGCCTCAGCAAAGGGCAGAACTACGGCATTATCGACAGCTTTCGCCATGGTGTTGTCACTTCAACGACTGCACTGGTCAACGGCGATGCGGTGGAGCATGCCGCCGGGCTGAGTCAGCGCGAACCCTTGCTCGGTGTCGGCATGCACTTTGCGCTAACGTTAGGCAAACCGCTGACGCCGATGCCCGGCCTTGCGCGTAACGGCCAATTGGGGAAATGGATCTGGCAAATGGCGCAGGAAGATGCGCTGCCGCTGGAAGAGATAGCCGGTGAACTGGAAGCACAGTATCAACGGTTTATTTCCCTGTTTGGCCGGGAACCGACGCATCTGGACAGCCATCACCATGTGCATATGATCCCGCAGATCCTGCCCATCGTGGCAGAGTTCGCCGCAGAGCGCGACGTGGCGCTGCGCATCGATCGTCCCGCTTTACCACCCGACTTCGCGCTACCTGATACCCTGCGCACAACCCAGGGTTTTAGCAGTGAGTTTTACGGCGAAGCGATTTCCGAAGCGCTCTTTTTACAGGCGCTGGATGCTTCGACTGTACGCAGAGAAAGCTCGCTGGAGATCATGTGCCACCCGGCGTTTATCGATAACACCGTGCGCCAGAGCAGCTACTGTTACCCGCGCTTAACGGAACTGGAAGCACTGACCTCGGTGTCGTTGAAATATGCAATTGCCGAGCGCGGCTACCGGCTGGGGAGCTTTCTGGATATTTAACCCACGCGTTGCGGCGCACCTTTGCGCCGCAACTTCGAGCTGTTACCACCACACTTCGGCCTGAACGCCCACCGCTAACTGATCTTTTTTCTGGTCGCCAAACTGGAAATGGCTGATGCCGTTATCCTGTGCGCGCAGATACGTCGTATAAAAACGGATCTCCGGTCGCGAGGCCAGCAGGCTGGTGTCGACTTTCAGCGCGTGGTAGAGCGTGGTTTTATAACCCTGTTCATGGTAATTCACGCCCTGCTGTTTGTTGGTCTGCGTAAACCATCCCAGCTCAACCCCGGTCTGATTGTAGCTGTCCCAAATCCACGCCGGGCGCACCACCGCACGGAAGCTGTGATAGTCCGTATGCGCGCCGGTATCGTAACTGTAAATATTGTTACCTGCTGAGTAGATCAGCGCATGCGCCATTACCACTTGTGAGAACGGGTACGCTTCGCCCTGAGAGATCAGACGAAACGCTTTGCCATAGCTGTGCTCGCCGTAGTAGTTGTCGCCATAACCATACGTTGGGCTGGGGCCAAATGGCTGAGCAAAGCCGCTGGCGAGCGAGTTATCCGCCGCCTGTACGGTAAACTCCTCAAATCCGCCCGCGCTAAGCGTCTGACGAACAACCACACCGGCCAGCCACGCGTCTTTAATGCTGTAGTAACTGCCGTTATCCTCACGGCTTTTATAGGTGTCGGATTTATTCGCCACCGAATAACGGCCAAGCAGGGCAAGCGTCGCGTTATCCCACAGGGGGATATTGTTGTAGCGCACATCGAGCGTATTGGTATTCACCTGCAGCGCCTCGCTGGCGGCAGGATAGCTCACCGCATGGGCATTCAAATCCTGACGCACCAGCGCGGCATTGATCTGCCCTGGACCGAGCTGCCAGTTTTCGATACCCACACCCGCACCGCTCTCGGTGAGGTGACTTTTCCAGTCCAGCATCTGGATTTCATATTTCGGTAAGTTGTGTTTGCCGACCCAAAAGTCCGCTTCCGGCGCAAAGGGAAGAAACCCTTTGGTGGTCAGGTAAATATCAGAAAATTGCAGTCGGCTTTCTGCATCTTTATCAAACCAGGCATCGCCATATTGCTCACCCACATTGCCATCGAACAGCACCACCGCATGGGCCGTTTTTCCGTTGTGGTCATAAACGCGTTGGGTGAATTGTAGGTCGAACCACGAGGAATATTCATTCCCAAAACGCCCGACGGATCCCACGGCATATGGCTGTGGCGATCCATGGCTGGCAGCGCCCCAACCGGAACGAAGATAGCCGGAATAGCTAAAACCGATATCGTCTTTGACAAAATCGCTAATCTCTTTCAGCGTTGGCGCTGTCTTTTCTGCTGCCGCATTGTTTGTAATGTGTTTATTAACGACTGTCATTACAGGTTTATCACCTTTATTTTCAGATTCGGTTTCCTGATACTGTTTTAATTCCGCTTTGGTCTGTGCAAGTTCGTTAGCATTTTCCTGTAACTGTTTTTCCAGCTGAGCCAGGCGCTGTTCAACCGTCAGGTTTTGCGACCAGGCATTACCGCAAACGGCCGAGATAAACAGTACAAGCAATGTTTTCTTCATTGAAAATTCCCTTTGTAAATAGAAAGCAAATAAGTTAGTGGCGTGCGTCACGTGAAGAAATCCGCTTCTTCACAAATAAAAACCATGAAGAAGCGTGAGGACGCTTAATAAGCAAAATTCTAATTATTATCTCAATTATTCCCTGGAGATGACGCAGAGGCTCTACATCGACAACAATAGTCGTGCAGAGCGAATATTTGTGTCCATCAGGAATTGCCCTCTATTTGATCTATCTCGCAGAATTAATACGAAAACAGATCGATATTACATTGTTCTGTAATCTGTATTCCTAATAAAAAAATAATATAACCATAAATTTCCATTTCATTATTAACGAGGAAATTTAAAGGCTCACTTAATAATATTGATAAAGGCATTACGTTATGCGAAGGATTTATAGCATGCTTTATGAATCACCTGGAAAATATAACCAGGCTATTGGAATAAATAATATTAATTTCTGAGCAGTAGTCAGCACATCCATTCTAAAAAATCCACGGGCCACCGTGGATTTGTTTTGCCTGCGTTTAAATCCAGTCCTCTACCGCGCCATCAAGTGGGCGCAGCGGCGGCGTAATCCGTTCAATCTCCTCTTCAATATCAAATTCCGTGAGATCCTCCGCCGTGGCTAACAGAAAAGTCTGGCCTTGCGGGGAGATCCACTCAGAGATGAAATATTGCTCCTTGCGTGACAGCTCAATTTTCTGCTGCCCTTCCCGGTCGAAAAATTGCCCGTAACGCTCATCATGCTTTGATAAGTTCAACCCCATGGCCGGGTAAACCCCGCGCCACACCTCGCCATGATGCTTGCCGCCCAGCACCAGGTACTCCTGCATAATCTTCTTGCTCATCCGCGCTCCTCACCATGCTGTTTCTTTTAAGCGTAGACAACTCTCCGCCCGCCCTTTGAAAAGCGCACGCGACACGCCTCAGGTTTGCTGTGGAAACAGTACGACGACAAGTGTTATGTGATGTCCCAAATCACGCCTATAAACGTCATTTAAGACATTCTGGGTTTGCTTATGATGCTTCCATCGCATCCATTGCTGACCAAAGGAGTCTCGCATGACCATCGCTACGCAACCTCACAAAGGCACGGCTGTTATTACCGGCGCATCAACCGGTATTGGCGCGATTTACGCCAACCGCCTGGCCAGAATGGGCTATGACCTGATTATCGTCGCCCGTAACCATAACCGCCTGAACCAGATGGCCAGTCACATCACGGCAGATACCGCCCGCAATGTGGAAGCCGTCGCCGCCGATTTAAACGACGCCCAACAACTGCGGGCGCTGGAAGCGAAGCTGCGTGAAGATGCCAGTATCACGCTGCTGGTAAACAATGCCGGCGTCGGGACGCACACACCGCTGTTATCCAGCGATGTCGATCAGATGGAGGCGATGATTAACCTCAACGTCACCGCGCTGACCCGCCTTACATACGCGGTCGTTCCCGGTTTTGTGGCGCGCGGCGCGGGCACCATTATCAATATATCCTCGATTGTCGGCATCGCGCCGGAACTGCTGAACGGGGTCTATGGCGGAACAAAAGCCTTTGTGCTGGCGTTTAGCCAGTCGTTGCATCATGAACTGGCTGATAAAGGCATTCAGATCCAGGCAGTGTTACCGGGGGCAACGGCAACACCATTCTGGGACAACGGCGGTTTGCCGCTGGAACAGCTGGATAAATCCATTGTGATGAGTGCTTACGACCTGGTCGACGCCGCACTGGTTGGTTTCGCGCAAGGTGAACTCGTCACTATCCCTTCACTGCACAACGACGCGGACTGGCTGGCAATGGAACAGCGTCGACAGGCCATGCTGCCCAATCTCTCCAGTAATGTACCGGCTGAGCGCTACCGCCCGGCAACCACACACTGAACATCCATTTCAAACAGAGGACTTTCTTTATGAAACTGACAGGCAATACGATTTTTATTACCGGCGGCACGTCAGGCATTGGCCGTGCGATGGCGGAAAAATTTCACCAGTTGGGCAATAAAGTGATCATCTCCGGACGGCGAAAAGCGCTGCTGGATAGCGTCACAGAAGCCAACCCAGGCATGGATTCCGTGGTGCTGGACGTCACGCAGGCCGCAAGCATCAAAGCGGCGGCGCGTGGGGTGCTGTCGCGCTACCCGGCGCTGAACGTGGTTATCAACAATGCAGGCATTATGCCGTTCGACAACCCCGCCGGTGAACTGGATGACGCGATGGCTTCCACGCTGTTAAACACCAACTTGTTAGGCCCGGTGCGGGTAAGCGCGGCTTTTATTGAGCACCTGAAACAGCAGCCGGACGCGGTACTTATCAATAACAGTTCGATTCTGGCGTTCTTACCTCTCGTCAGTAACGCGCTCTATTCGGCGACCAAAGCCGCTATCCACTCTTACACCTTGTCCCAGCGCTTCCTGCTGAAGGATTTTGGCATCAAGGTTATCGAAATTTCGCCGCCGTGGGTGGATACCGATCTGATCTATAAGAGTGGCGACACCCGTGCGATGCCGTTGCCGGATTTTATCCAGCAAACCTTCGACAAGCTGGGCACCGATACCATTGAAGCCATTGTCGATAGCGTGTTGCCCGCACGCGCCAACCCTGGTGCGAACGAACATGAGATGGTCAACGCCTTTAACCAGGCGATGGTGGACAACCCGATCCCTGTGGCGTAATCGAACTGCGGGGCTTGGGCCCCGCAGCGGGAGTGAATGATGAATAATCGATTATCTCTGGCGCAACGACGCGCGCTGTGGGCACTGAGCCTGGCGTATTTTATTCAGGCAACGGGGGCGCTATCGGTAGCGGGCAGCCTGACCGCCATCTCCCATGAATGGGGGTTGAGCGATGGTCAAAGTGCGCGTTTACTCGCTATTTTCGGCCTGACCTTTGCCATCAGCGCACCGCTGGCACAGGTGTTTTTAGGCCATTTGATGCGCAAATACCAGGTGCTGGCCGGGATGCTGGTGTTCGGCCTCGGGGCTTTTATTTTCGCCATCGCCCCCGATTACACCGCGCTGGTTATCTCCCGCGTGGTGATGGGGCTGGGTGCATCGCTGATTGGCCCGGTGCTGGTGGCGCTCGGCGCGGAACTTGTCACGCAACATGAACGCGGCAGCGCCATTGCCACGATCCTGCTCGGTGTCTCCATGGCGAGCATGGTGGGGATTCCGCTGGCGGCGTGGATCGCGAATAGTTGGGGTGCAAGACCGTTGTTTGCACTTGTCGCACTGGTGAGTGTGCTGACCACGCTGGCCGTCTGGTTCTCGGTGCCCAACGTCGTTAAAGGGGTGGATATTCGTTTACGCCAGGTGGGGCAGGTATTAATGGATGGCAAATCGCTGGCGGCGTTTTTGGTGGTCTTTTTCATTACCTCCGGCGTGTATGACATGTATGCCTTTATTTCGCCGATGATCCGCGATCGCTGGCAAGGCGATACCACCAGTGTTTCGATAGCGCTGACGGTGATTGGTGTTGCCGGGATTTTGGGGAACTTGTTTGTTGGCCGCGCCGCACGCCGTTATAGCGCCGAACGGTTGCTGATCGCTGGCATCACTATGCTGGTGCTGGATATGCTGCTGCTGATGATCCTGCCCGGTAAGCTGGCGTTGCTCTATTTGTTACTGGTGCTGTGGGCATTTTCTACCGACCTTCTGTGGCCAACCCAGCAGCGGCGGATTGTGGAGATCGCGTCTGAGACGACACGCGGTATCTCGCTCGCCCTGACCAGCGCGTTTATGTTTTGCGGCATCGGTTTTGGCTCGGCGGTCGCTTCATGGCTCTATCCGCTGTTCGGCTTTTATGGTGTGATGCTAAGCGCAGTCCTGTTTTTACTATTGGCGCTTAGCAGTTTGTGGATCTCTGAACGATTACGCGTTCGAAGCCAGGCTTTGCAGGCCGCCAGCGCATGTTAAAGGGTGTCGTGATGCACAAAATTGGATTACTGATTTCCGACCATTTTCAGATGCTGGCGCTGTCCACCTTGACGGTGTTTGAGTTTGCCAACCTTGTTGCCGGTGAAGCGTTGTATCAGCCAACGGTCTACTCAGAATTTGGCGGCACCGTTTATTCCTCATCCGGCATTGGCGTCGAGTCCCGGCCATTGGAAAGCGCCACGCAAATCGACACCTGGCTGGTCGCGGGTGTGCTGTCGCCCGTGGATGAACCGGCCAGTGCCGGCATCGTTCACTTTCTGCAAACCACGGCGTTACAGGCGCGCCGCATCGCGGGGATCTGCACCGGCGCCTTTGTGCTGGCGCAGGCGGGTTTGCTGGAGAAAAAGCGCGCCACGACGCACTGGGCGCACGCCCGAAGCCTGGTGCTGCAGCATCCGGACGTTCAGCTTGAAGACGATCGTATTTTTATCATTGATGATCGCATCTGGACGTCCGCCGGGATGACGGCCGGGCTGGATATGGCGCTCGGCATGGTGGAAAAAGATCTGGGTGCCGAGGCGGCACGTGTCGTTGCGCACCGGCTGGTGATGAATCAACGCCGCTCCGGCGGGCAGACGCAGCACTCTGAAATGCTGGCGCTGGCACCGCGCTCGGATCGGCTGCAAAGCGCGCTGGAATACGCCCGCAATAATCTGAAAAAAACGCTGACGGTAGAACTGCTGGCCGATGCGGTTCACGTGAGCGCCCGCCAACTCAGCCGCCTGTTTCGCCAGGAAACGGGCAAATCGCCAGCGAAAGCGATTGAAGGATTACGGCTGGAAGCGGCGCGGCTCATGATTGAGCAAAGCCGGCTTTCGCTGGACACGATTGCCCGTGAAGCCGGTTTTCGCGATGGTCGCCATATGCGGGAAGTTTTCGTGCGTGGTTACGGTATTCCGCCACAATCGCTACGCACCGGCCGTTAAGGTTGCATACCGATTTTCATTCCTGCGGTGAAAGAGCTAATGGCAAAAACGGGTTTTTTATGCTGGCAGGCGGCGTAGACTAACCTGAACTTTCTCATAAAATCAGGAGCATAAAATGAACGATACCGTAACGGTTGTTGCAACGATTACCGCCCATGCCGGTAGCCGCGAAAAGGTGGCCGGGGCGCTTAAAACCGTTGAACGCGATGTGCAGGGTGAACCGGGTTGTCTCTCTTATCAATTGCATGTGAACCGTGAAAACGACCACCAGTTCGTGATGATTGAGCGCTGGGCATCGGCAAAAATGCTCGAGCAACACAGCCAGGCTGCACCATTCAGGGCATTAGTCAGCGCCATTGACGGGCTCGCCGACCTTAACGTCATGACCCTGAGCAGTGGTGCTTAACTGTTGATTGTTTTCAGCGAGCAAAATCTTTAAACGGGTTGGCGATTTTTGCCAGCCCGTTTTTGCATTCGCAGACGCTATGGCTGAGGCGTGTGCAGATGGGTTCGGCGTTTTCGGTATTGCGCAGGGCTCACACCATACAATCGCTTGAACCCTTTCGAAAACGAGGAAAGCGAAAGAAACCCGCATCGTTCGGCGACAGCGTCGACAGTTAACCCCGCGTACGTAATGAGTAACTGCGAGGCCAACGCCATGCGTAGCTGGGAAAGCCACGCCTGCGGCGTAAGCGGGTAACTGCGGGCAAAATAGCGGGCAAATGTCGCGCGGGATAAAAAGCACCGCTCGGCCATGGTTTCCAGGGTCCACGGATGCGCAGGCTCGGCGATGACGGCCAGCAACGCGGGGGTAAGCCGTTTGTTGCTCATCAGCCTGAGCAGACCGGCTGGCGGCTCATGTAATGAGAGCAGCAGTCGCAATATCAACGCCAGCAACGTATCGGCCAGCCCTTTGGCAATCGTCGCATTCCCCGGCAGCGAACCGAGGCTTTCACGCACCAGCATCATCAGCAACATTTCCAGTTCAGGGCATGCCTGCCAGTGGTTTGTTTGCAGATGGATAAGGTGGCTTTCATGGGCAAACAACCAGCCGCTGTGGGGGCCAAAATCAAATTCGCCGCACAGCACTTCCACCGCCGCACCCTTCGCCGGGCTTCGGACTTCTGTCAGTATACCGTTGTCATGCTTTAACGCCGGAACCACCTGCCCCCACTCGACCAGGCTCTGGAGCAGATGTGGCGAACCGTGGGGAAGCAGGAGCACATCGCCTGCATGCACATCTACATGTCGACCTTCTACCACCAGCCTCGCTTCGCCGTGTAAAACCACATGCCAGGGCACCACGCCAGGCGCAAGTTGTTGATGGTCGGCTTCCCACCGCCCGGCAAAGCGGCAATGGAGGTTCACAGCGCATGTTGGCGCCAGCATCGCAAGCAGTTGGCTGAGGCTATCCACATTTCCCTCTGAGACGATAAGACAAAAAATAGAGACGATGTATAACCGTTGCCCAAACGCTTTCTCCCTATCATGAGTACATCGCCGATACGGCGGAACCCATACACTGACAGGAGATCATCATGAGCCGTTTAACATTCATTCAACCCGAAAACGCCACCGATAAAACCGCCGATCTTTTCGGTGCCATTAAGAAAGCAATGGGTAAAGTACCTAATGCCTACCAGACCATTGGCATTGCCCCGGATATGCTTGCTCAGGCGTTACAACATAATGCCGCACTGGCAAAAAGTTCGCTGAATAAAAAAGAGCTGGAAGCAATCAACTTACTGGTCAGTGAAATTTCCGGCTGTGACTACTGCCTGGCCGCGCATACGTTAACGGGCAAAATGGCGGGTTATAGCGTGGAGCAAACGCAACAACTGCGCCGGGGTGAATTCCCTGAAGATGCGCACATTGACGCGCTGCTGAAATTCGTAAAAACCGTGGTCACCACGCACGGTACGCTGCCAGCTGAAAAGGTTGAATCGCTGCGCAGCGCCGGTTTCGCGGATCGCCAGATTGTCGAGATAATCAGCGCCATCAGCGCCATTCTGTTTACCAATATGATTAACCGCGTCAACGACACGGTTGTGGATTTCCCGAAAGTCGCCGTACTGTAACGCTTCGCCTGGCTTCCCGCAGGGTGGCAAGCCAGGTTTTTCCTTCCTGTTTCCCCGCCCCTCAGACTTCGTTATCATGCTGCCCTGGCAGAGTGATCGCTAACCAGAACAACAAAAGATCCACTCATACATTTCACGATAATGGACATCACTGACCGATGAGTACTATCGACAATTTCGACGCCCATACCCCAATGATGCATTGGTGTTTTATTATTGATTAACATAGATATTTATTGAAATTTAATTAAAACCTACAATTCAACCTATAGTATATGCAAACAGTGCATACGAGATGCCCATAGTTTTCGGTTTATTGATCACTCGTAGCAGATCTTGCAGGCCCACTTCTTACTTCATGTCCCTCAAAAATCTTTCTGTGTATAGCATGTAAATGCTATGAATGTCTGCTGAGTGCCAAAAGCAGACATTGATAAAATTGTGATATGTTACTTTATAGGGGGCTGGTCAGAGTTACCCTTAATTTTTGGAACTCTACTTCAGCCATCTTTTTGAGTTCATCTTCAATTCAAATGGTTAATCCGCTCATAGAAACATCGCAATAGTTGAAAGCACATACATTTGTAAGTGCATATCAACCTCAAATCCATGCACATACAAATGTAATTTCAAAGAGTCTTGCTCAAATTGAATCTTTGCCGGGGAAAATTCACGGAGCAACGCCGGAACCGCAGCACTCAATCAGTGACATAAACAAATGCCAGCAACCGAAAGATCGTAAAGATGCATTGATGCTTGGTTATGCAAGCAGAATTCGGGTTGGCCGAGCAGCCGGTAATGGCAACTAGCTGGCTGTGGGGGGAAAGCCCTGCCTGGTGTTGGAGGGGTTAGGTAGAAGCAGTAGCCTGCTTATTGCTGGCGCAAGGGAAGCTAATCATCTCGTAACCTACATTATTCCGCTCGTCCAGCAGAACTGAGCAGAATACGATATGACCAAAAACAGATTTTCTTCTATAAAAACTCTCCGTCGAGAATACGCACAACTAATTAATTGATTTTAATATAGAAATAAATTAATTCGTTGTCGGTCTCAGAACCGGGGTGGGTAGCCCGTCCTGCAAATTCTATTCTGCACACACCCTAACTGCATGAGGAATGAAGCATGGCTACATCAACAATCAATACCATCACCCTATCCGGCAGCGTTGCGAACAGTCGCTATGTCGCTTCTTTTGGTGATGTTTATCTCTATCGCAATGACGATCGCCAAGGGGCAAGTTATCGTCGCGGACGTCACACAAATTACGGTTATTCAGGTTATTATCTGGCCTCAGTTTTTGACGGCCAGAAATGGCGCAAACTGCAGTTTGGACTGACCCCGCCCCGGTAGACGATCCTGCCCTATAGTTGGACTGACCCCGCCCCGGTAGACGATCCTGCCCTATAGTTGGACTGACCCCGCCCCGGTAGACGATCCTGCCCTATAGTTTGAGCATAGGAGGAGCGTATGGGCACACCACGATTTACACCTGAATTTAAGGAAGAAGCCGTCCGTCAGATAACGGAACGCGGTTATTCCGTCGCCGAAGTTTCTGACCGGCTGGGCGTTTCAGCACACAGTCTCTATAAGTGGTTACGGGCTATTAAACCCGATAACAGCGAGCAGCATGCCCGTGATTTACTGGAAGCGAAAAGCGAGATCCTGAAGCTCAGGGCCCAACTGAAGCGCACTGAGGAAGAACGGGACATACTGAAAAAGGCCGCGCGGTACTTTGCAAGGGAGCCCGACTGAAGTACCGCTTTATCAATGAGCACCGCACTGTATGGGGTGTCATGACGATGTGTCGGGTGTTGTGCGTTGCCCGGGCCGGGTTTTATGCGTGGCTGCATAACCCGGTCTCCGCGCGGGATAAAGATAACCAGCGTCTGCTGACGCTTATCCGTGACTCCTATTCACTGAGCGGAGGCGTATACGGTTACCGCCGGGTTCATGGCGACCTGAACGAAATCGGGGAAATCTGCGGTAAAAATCGGGTGGGCCGTATTATGCAACTGAACCGGATTAAAGCCGTGCGCGGCTATAAAGCTCCGCGTCGTATCGCCGGCAGACCTTCAGTGGTTGCGCCTAATCGTGTGCAGCGGCAGTTTACCGTTGTCCGGGCCAATCAGGTCTGGGTAACCGACATTACCTATATCCGCACCTGGCAGGGCTGGTTATATCTGGCGGTGGTTATCGATCTCTTCGCCCGTAACGTGGTGGGCTGGTCGATGAAACCCACTCTCTCACGCGAACTGGCGCTGGATGCGCTCATGATGGCCGTGTGGCGACGAAAACCGGACGGCGAGGTTATCGTACACAGCGATCAGGGCAGCCAGTACGGCAGCGACGACTGGCAGCGCTTCTGCCGGGCCAATAACCTGGCCCCGAGCATGAGCCGGCGTGGCAACTGCTGGGATAATGCGGTAGCGGAGTCGTTCTTCAGTTCGCTGAAAAAAGAACGGATCAGAAAGCGCATCTATAAAACCCGGGATCTGGCCCGGGCCGATATCTTCGATTACATTGAAGTGTTCTACAACCGGGCCCGGCGCCACAGCCATCTCGGCGGCGTCAGTCCGGAGGCCTTTGAACAGGCCTCGTCGTGAGGACAGGAAATGTCTACTGTTGTGGGGTCAGTCCATAATGCTGATCGAGTACAAGCTGAGCAGCTTCAAGGCGAAACTCAGGGCTAAAATTGCGTCTGTTACGTCCGGTCATAATGTCACCTGTTTTTGACTATGAGGCGATGATATCACCTCTATTCAGGTGGCCAAATTTAGTGTGCCACTACAATAGGACGTGACTTATTTAATGAAATTCTTTAGATTTTAATTATACATGGGGAGCTTATAATGGATGAATTTATGATTCAAAACGATGAATTCCTGAGAGCTAGTTTACTCTCTTATAAAAATTGTAAGCTATTTCAAGCTAAGATTGACTCGTTCGAAATATTTGAGTTCATAATTTATTCCGATAGTAGATTCACAGATGAAGTTAAAGGAAATTTAGTCTATTCCTTCCTAAACATGATCCCTTTTGAAACAGTGGGCGTAAGACCAACATTAACAGTGAGAGCCTTGTCTGCTTTAAACACAACAAAGTTGTCTTTTATGGATGAAAAGCCAAATAGTGATGACTATCATGGCGGTTGGTTGAGCGATGAAATCGCAGCTTTGGTTAGCTTGAAATTAGGCGTTAGAGCACACGCAGGCTCAAATGTCAGAGAATATGAGGGTTCTCAACTTGATTATGGTCGCCCAAGAGCGGAGCAAAACCCTCCACCACCTTTGATGTCAAAAGGATCCCTTATAGTTCCTTCAGCACAAAAATATATTGAAATTTCACAGTTGAAATTGATAAACGATATTTACAAGCTTTCAGAAAAAGATTTTAACTCACTAATTAAGTCAGCTCGAAATTTCCAAGATAGCCTTTGGATTTGCGAATCCTCACCAAATCTAGCGTGGTTATTAATGGTGTCAGCGTTAGAAGTGGCTGCAGGAAATTGGGACTCTTCCAGGGGTGATAAGGTTGAAAGATTCAAAGCATCTAAACCACAATTGTTTGATAGATTATTAGACCTTAAATTTGACGGGCTGATTGAAGAAATTGCTACAGAATTTGAAGGAACATTTGGAGCAACTAAAAAATTTTGTGACTTTTGCGTCAATTTCCTTCCTGATGCCCCGCCTATAAGACCGAAGAGCGGAAAAATAGAATGGACGGAGGATAATTTACTAAATATATTTAAATCAGTATATAAATTACGCT
Organism: Kosakonia sacchari SP1; assembly: GCF_000300455.3. Taxonomy (NCBI): domain Bacteria; kingdom Pseudomonadati; phylum Pseudomonadota; class Gammaproteobacteria; order Enterobacterales; family Enterobacteriaceae; genus Kosakonia; species Kosakonia sacchari. The sequence goes on along the minus strand of NZ_CP007215.2, from coordinate 999,418 downwards.
CTTTAGCGCTTCATGCTGGGAAACCTTTCCCTCAACCTATGTGTTCTCCACCTGACAACTATTTTGGATTAGCTGAACAAGCCATACTTCCACCTACCTCCAATTTTACTCCATTGAAATCAACCCTGGGAGCCTCATGGTCACATAAGGAAGCCCCTATAAATCTCAATGTATTCTTCCACATGACTCATTCGATTCTGAATAAATGGTGGAAAAGCCTTTACTCAAAGGAATGATTTGGCATCTCAGTTAAAAACCCTTGGGAAAAGTCGGAGTTCGCAGCTCCAGTTACCGTGCCAAATGTATCTGGCGACTACTGATACAGCAACTGTAAAGGCAAGCCCAGGGGTGTTTGCAGCCAGGCGCGAAAAGGAAGGAAGAGAGAAAATGCATATGCTGCTTTTGTTTCTCAAACTCGCGCACCCGGTAACGGTCATCATTCTGACCCTGCGGGAATACTGGCAAAATCGTTAACCCAGGGCCTGGGAGGCTTAAATGGGCAAGTTGGCGTTGAAGTTACTGCAGTCGGCAATCGTTATTACTCTGACCATAATAGAGTTTCTTAAAAAGCGCTGATGCAGTACACCGGAATTCTGCCAAAAGGCGGGATTTTTTCTGCCTGTAATATCGCCCCTGATTTTATCCGCACCTGAGTGGTCAGTTCAGACAAGAGAATGCTCTTCAGTCACTTACAGCTTTCATCCAGGATGTTATAGGCAATAAAATAGAGGAAATCCGAATAATCTGAAAATCAGAACAGGTCAGTAAAAGGATCACTGATATGTACACAAACAGCGCTATAGCCGCCAAGATGGAGGCTGACAAACATCTCGCACTGATGCTTGAGCACGCACTTGCAGGTGTGCGTGATGAAATCCTGAAGCAGGGACAAAATCTTGAGACCGGCATGACGCGGCTTGCGTTTTACACAAGCTGCTTCACTCAGAATTATCAGGACGTCTGCGCAAAGCAGAAAAAAGAAGATATCCGTTTCGCCCTGAACATCTACGGCCTTATAGGTAAACGCAGCGTAATTGAAAGGATGATACGCATATATGTTGATTTGCTTCTGCAGAACCTGACACCGGAGCGACTACGTCGTGTAGAGAGAGCGCTGTTAAAACTTGGCGCTGGTTTAGCGTCAGGATCACTGACAAATCAGGCTCTGGCTTCAGCCATCACAGCAGCAGCCTGTTATTCGTTTGGACTGACAACAACGATTGATCGCGCCCTGCTAAAGCGAAGCACACTGGCACTCACACTTACCGGCTGGTATGCCTATGTGCAGAAGGCTGCAGATGCGGCCGACAGGCTTAAGCAACAAAATGGTATGTACTATCATGCTCTCTATGCTGAAGAGCTGGAAATGTTGTATTTTCTGATTGAGCCTGTCATCAGCAGGAACCCGTCACTTAACCGGATTATGTCTTCTGATGACGAAATAGCAGCTGCAATTAACCGGATAATTCGATGACTTTTTTTGGAAAATGGCTGCGCTGGCAGCTTCGTCTTCTTGCCAGCATTGTTATCTGTGCCGTACTCATCGTGAGTGTTGCCGCTCTGGGTGGGAAATTCTGGCCGGACTATGCCTGGGGTGTTACCGCCGTATTTGCCGTAGCCATTATCTGGCTGGCATCGAGGAAATAAACCACCGCCGCTCAACCCAGCTCCGGCAGCCTGACCAGCCCGATGACCAGCAGATGGCCGACATAGGCCAGATAAAAGAATGACGCCGGCATAAACCGGTTTTCCCTTCCCGCAGCCGGTGAGGTGGCGGCACTGACTGCCGCTGCCGGCAGCAGAACGGTGGGAAGAATAGCCAGCACAACCACGGTAACCGGTATCTCCTGTAAATGCTGACTGTTCAGTGCAAGCAGAGCAATGAAGGCGGCGGCTCCGGCAGTCTTGCACTGCCGGAATGAGGAGTTGTGCAGGAAGATGGCCAGCGACAGGGCCAGAACCAGCCCCGGCACGCCATAGCTTGCGACAGACAGTGGCCACGCCATCAGGACTAGCAATAACACGCCGCCCGCCATGCCAGCCAGACGGTACCTGTGATGCCAGGCAAGCAGCTGCGTGACGCTGGCGAAGACGAACAGAATGTTCAGGGCGTACCACGGGTCGTGCCCCCGGAACGCCAGACTGAATGCCGGCTGGGTGACCACTGCCCAGATCCACATCCGGTTTGCCCTTAACTGCAGGCGCTCCGGCCGGAGCATCACATTGCGTGCCCATATCAGGACGAACAGCGGAAACGCCATTCTCCCCAGCGCATACAGCTCCGGGCGCGGATGCGTCAGCAGAAGCGTATTGATATGGTCCGCCAGCATGGCAACCAGCGCCGTCAGTTTGAGCCGGTCGGCTGCCCCCGGACTGATGGCCAGCCAGTGGTGTATTCTGGACGTCAGTCCGTTCATTGTTACGCTGAGAAACTGTGTCATTTATGTCCTTTTCAGTCCGGCACGCCCGTAAAATATAATCCTGCGTCCACTGCCAGAAAATCCGGCCGCTGTAATGTAAGCATCCCCGTAAACCGGCCCATTCACTTTTAGAGATCTTCCGACATACTTATTATGTCCCATGAGGAGATCACCATGCGTAAAGCCCGATTCACCGAACATCAGATCATTGCCGTTCTGAAGTCCGTCATTACGAGCCAGGGGCCCCGGTGATCTCTTCCAGTTTACCGTCCACATACTCACCGAGCGTGGCGGCCACCTCCCCAGCGTTGATGGCGTTGTGTTCCTCATCCGTGCCACTAGTGTACAGGTGGAAGAACGCATACCCTTCCACAAACCTGAAGCCGATCTCGGTGCCGTGCTTCCCTGTCACCGGCGTGCTGTACGGGCTGGCAACGCTAAAAACACGATCGGTGACTGCCGGGAACGTGAAGCCCTGCCAACTCAGGCTGGCGGGTAACGACTGCCCCCTCCGCGCGGGTTTCAGCATCACGCGGACCTGCCAGGCTCCATACTGATAGCTCTCCGGCCGGTACACCTCGACAGAACAGTACGTGCCCTCGTGCGTAAAGGACGCTGTCACCGCCCCGGCCTGATGGAGGCCCATCTCGGTCATGCGGGTTTCAGCCGTTGCCAGCGCCCCGGCAAAGGCTTTTTCTTTTTTCAGGAACAGGGTTCGTCCATAGCTGTTCGGTGAATCCTCCAGAATGCTGTGGCAGAGGGTCAGCGCCAGATAAGCCTCGCCGAGCGAAGACTGGACATAATGCTGCAGGTGTTCACCCGCGCGCCCGGTCGCGCTGTACAGACGCATGTCGTCTTTGATCATGCCGATATCGATGGCCAGCGCCTGGCAGTATCTCCGGCGCGCGTCCTCTGTCAGCGTATCCTCGCTCATCAGCCGGGCGATCTCCGCGAGCCGGGGCCGGGCCGACAGCAGGCCGTCGAGGGTGTTCTGCAGCGACTCTTCCGGCCGCCAGACCCGGGTTTCTATCGTGAAAGGCAATCGGTCGTTCTGATCGACAAACTGGTAAAGGGCGGTGATGGCCTGGGTGGCCGTGCAACCCAGTTGCTGTAGTTTGGGGTCAACGCGTTCTTTCAGCGCCGTATCCAGGCGGGCGTTAATCATGGCTAACGGCATGGCCTTACTCCTTGTTTACCTGTTTTATGTAAAGCACGATTGCTTTATCTTCTTTGTGTATCATAACTGCTTTACACATAAAGTAAAGCAGATGTGCTTTACTTAACTGATGCCGACTCCTGCATTATTGCGATGAATTATTGCCTTATCGGCATTAATGCTTTTTTGTTAAAAATGCAGATGTTTTATTGCCCGAGTGTCACCGGTCGCGGTTTCTTCATCCGCAGATCCGTTTTCTGTTAGAAACGGATCAGGGCGATTTTTTGAACATATTCTTGGAACGAAATCATAAAATGTGGTATAATATAAGGAGTTATATGATGGTTGCCTTCCGCATTTCAGACTGACTTCACGGGTCAGTTCAGAGAATCCCTTCCTCATCATTTCCGGAAATCCTGCTATTATGGATTTTCCGGAAGTGCGGGAAAGGTGCGCCCGGTAATTGCGGGTGGTGACTGTTATCTGGCTAATCACTTAAGGCGGGCAACGGAATATCACGCAGGTGATGATAAATAAATACAATTAATAGACATTAAATAATAAGGAAGTTGATTATGAATATTAAACTTACACTGGATGTTTTATTTGAGGCACTCATGATTCTCGGTCATGGCAGAGTCTGGATGGAAGAAACTGAGTTCGACCATTTTCCCGGATACGACTGCTACCGCAAGATACACTCCTGGGATAATCGCACTCTCGCCTGGTGGGATGATGCTGATGACACCTGGAAGTTATGCGAAGAAGTCGATGTGATAACTCCTGTTCCCACATACCTCCCGGCGAAAGAAGGTGAACTCTCAGAGGAATGGTGTTTCCAGTTAATGACGCTTGGTCGCTACTGATAACCGGCAGCATCATTAACTGAATGGCCGGCAGGATTCCCGCTGGCTGCCACACATCAGTGGAGAATGTCGTCCGGCGGGGATTTCTTAATAAAGCAGTTCAACTGATTAGGAGTTCAGGATGGGACGCTCTATACCTGTGAAGATTGGTCAGAAGGAATTTAAATCCAAAAAAGCCGCCGTCAGTCATTTTATGGAGCAGTGCGGGGCCGTGAAGGAATCTGGCCCGATCCGTGAAGGGCATTTATTTGAGGATCTCAGGGAGCTCTATACCCGCTATTGTGAGCTTACAAAATGGGAGTTAGGTAACCGGGAAATTTACGCCTTCAGCGTGGATTATGACCCCCGTCATACCGACCAGATCTATGGCTCGTATCTGTGCTACTGGGTCCAGTTTTCACCGAAGGATAGACTGTCCTTTTCAGTCAGAGAAGCGGTGGGTGAGATCGCCAAAGCTGCTGCTGAACAACCCTGAAAGTGCGCGGGATTTCCGGATAAAGCACCGAACCGGAGACTACTGTTAAAAGATTCTGGAGCTGAAATGAAAAAGGGAAAAACGTCAGAACCGGGGCTGCTGGCCAGCGACAGCGACTGGCACAATAATGCCTGCCTTAATTACATGCCGGATCATGGTACAGCTTACACCGAAGGTTACAGGCGGGCTGCTGACATTCTGATTAAACACATTGATGAATCCGGGCGGGACCAGGATTTTCTGGTTTATCCGGTGTTGTTTCTTTACCGGCATCACCTTGAGCTTCTTATCAAGCAGATTATTTGCCTTGCACTGAAGCTTACTGAGGATCCTGATAAGTACCAGTACAAAAAAGATAACCACAACCTCAATACCTTGTGGCCACTGGCGCACAAGTTGATCCTGGATGTTGATGACAGCTATCAGCCTTCCGATTTAAGAATCGTCAAAGAGGTGGTTAAAGCCCTTCACCAGGCGGATGAACGAGCGACAGATTTCCGGTATGCCCGGCGAAATGACGGCACCCGCAGCCTCGAGGGGATCCATTACGTCAATACACGACGCTTCGGCGAACAAATGGGTGCTGCTTCCGATTTGCTGGAAGGGATAGATAACGGTCTCCGGTACCTGCTGGACAACAAAGCCGAATGGAATGGCATCCTGGACAGCTTCTGAAAGTCAGAAACGGCGCACCACGCCAGTAGGCTGACCTGAAAACCTGATGACACTGAGAGCCGTACACTGAGACACTGATTATGACAGGCCTTATACCTTCCGTTACTTCTTCAGGCCCGATGGCCACCCTGCCAGTGGCCATCGACTATCCGGCCGCACTTGCGCTTCGTCAGATGGCCCTTGTACATGACGAGCTGCCGAAATACCTGCTGGCGCCGGAAGTCAGCGCCCTGCTCCATTACGTACCTGACCTTCATCGCAGGATACTGCTGGCCACGCTCTGGAACACGGGCGCGCGAATTAATGAGGCGCTGGCGCTGACACGGGGGGATTTTTCGCTGGCACCGCCGTACCCGTTTGTGCAGCTGGCCACGCTGAAGCAGCGCGCGGAAAAAGCGGCCAGAACCGCCGGGCGGGCGCCCGCGGGCAGTCCGGCGCACCGTCTGGTTCCGCTGTCCGACAGCCAGTACGTCAGCCAGCTGGAGATGATGGTGGCCACCCTGAAAATTCCGCTGGAAAGGAAAAACAGACGCACCGGCAGGACGGAAAAGGCCCGTCTGTGGGAGATCACCGACCGGACGGCACGGACGTGGATCAATGAAGCCGTGGACGCCGCTGCGGCCGACGGCGTGACGTTCTCGGTGCCGGTGACCCCGCACACCTTCCGGCACTCCTATGCCATGCACATGCTGTACGCCGGTATTCCGCTCAAGGTACTGCAGAGCCTGATGGGGCATAAAAGTATCAGTTCGACGGAAGTGTACACGAAGGTGTTTGCGCTCGATGTCGCGGCGCGGCACCGGGTGCAGTTCCAGATGCTCGGCGCGGATGCCGTGGCCCTGTTGAAAGGTCACTTATAAGTGGTCACCGTTGCAGGGGTAACAGATGAGTGGTTCATTTGACGGGTGTACCCCTGATCCCTGCAACAGTTCTGTAGCTCACATTAAGCATACCCGAATGTGACCGTCCGGACCCGCTCGACGGGCATGTCCAGCCCCTTGCCAGCTCAGAACTTGAATTCACGGTTTTCTTTGCTTCTCAAGAAGAATAAATACGATCGCCAAAAATATTTACTGGACACTTTTTCCGATAGTGCAGGAATGTCCCTGACGGATAGCTTTTTTATGTAGTCGGACTGTTTCTGTAAATGGCCGGATATCACCCGATAAGATCTGGACAGAAACACATGAGTGTCTAGGTGGCGCGGGGAATTAAACGATAGGCGTAAAAAAGGCCGTTCTGGCGGCCTTAAGAGAGACGTATGAAAAACAACCGTTTAGTCGTAAGTTTCTCCACCGCTGATTTCTTCTTGGGGTCCGCTTGGAAAACGGAAAATATCCTACGTTAAGCCTGTTTTTTAAGTTGCCCTGACAGGCAGCTTTGAGCGAATTGCGGACATTAACACAGCCAACAGCGGCCGAGCGTAGCGACATCCAGCGCACGAAGTGCGCGATGCAGCTTGGCTATGTTATGCTTTTTTTCGTCCGTCAAATGGTATCAACCATTGGCAGCCGGTAACCTCTCTGAAAACTGCCATAGTAAGCATTGAGTACATTAGTTCGAACTGTTGTAGTTCGTAATATCTAAATTCATTCATTCGATTCTCAAATGCGGTTTTCAGATAACCAATCCCTTCGACATTCTTCATGGCTGAACGAATCTGACTTGAAAAGTTAGTGATTAGTTTAACGTTATCTTCCGACTGGTGCGGTTTCATTGCTTCAATCATTTCAATTAGATTAAAATTTTCAATCATTTCTGGTTCACTACATCCCTGCGAGTATGTGCCTGCCTTTATGTAGGTGTTTCTGTGGTGTCCATCCAATTCTCTGGCACGTCTAAAGTTAGTGTGATCAATGATTGAGCCAGCCCTTTTTAGGTTGACTAGCTCGCTAACATCTACGACAGAAGGGGCAGCGTAAAGGACTACGGCATCTTTACCAAATTTTGTTTCTATGTGGGAGAGCAAGGCATGTTGCTGAGCGTACAGATCATAGCGGAAATACGTCTGTTTCCATAAGTGCCACTCAGATCCAGTTGACGTCGTTATATACTGCGGACGTTTATACTGAAAAAGCAAGTTAACTTTCATGGCCGGTATGTTCTTAACCTCACGGCCAAGATAGTGCTCCATTTCATGAGCGATTTCCGTTAAGTCGACGCCTGAAAATTGCGGAGAGAGCCAGAATGGATATCCCAGCTTTCGCCACAGAAACCATCTTCTAGAATGAGCAACGGAGTCCAAGCCTAAAACGCCTTCTTGCACTTGGCCAAGGGGAAAATAGATAGATGTTTTTCTATCAAGCTCATTGTTGAAGTAACTTTCGAAAGTCTTTTCTTCGTATCTCGCATCCATTCACACGTCTCTATCATCATTTTGAATAGGCATAACGCTTATTCGGCGGAAAGATGCGTATCTAAACACGGACTTTTCCGCTTTTGTAAATTTGATTGGTATAACACTAAATCGATTTTTTATAACTGACAATAGGTTATAGGCACAGCCGGTATTTGCATTTGCTACAAATACGGATTAATCCCTCTAATAAGCGTTGTCGATGCAAAAAAAGCAGGTAGGATATTTCAACGTCTGCTTTTGGCACGGAGCGGACAAGATAATTGAGCTAAAGGTCCGCTGTGAGCGTGGAGCGGAAGTTCGCATTTGTCATAACCGCAGCGATGTAGGACTAACAGTAGCGTGTAATAATCAACCGGGAGGAGGTCATGCTGGGCATGGACAACTTGATTATTTTACATGCTTTGCTGACAGACGACTTCCAGATTATTACCGTCAGGATCAAAAACGTAAGCTGCATAATATTGTGAATGATAGTGCTTACGGATCCCCGGTGCTCCGTTATCTTTCCCGCCCGCCAGAAGTGCCCGTTCCCAGAACTGATCCACTGTGCTGCGCTCATCAGCAGAAAAAGCCAGGTGCAGCGGCGCACCGATTTCCTCATTGTCATGCAACCACAACCGGGGATAACCTTGCGGACCAAGCCCATACCGAAATCCACCAGTTCGCGTTTGGGCCGGCCCCTGGGTAATCACCAGCCTGAAGCCTAATGGTTCAAGTGCCTGCTGATAGAAACGTAGTGATAAAGGTCCATTTTTCACTGAAATTTCAATATGGTCGATGACAGACATAAAAACTCCTGTTCTGTTTCAGAGTCAGACTAAGCAACGCAGCAAAAGTATGCCCCGTTGATGCGAGCCATTTTTAACAGGCGGATGAATATTGAATGCTTTTATCATCAATTCAGAAACATCAGAATATTTCCTTTTGTTCAGTGTAGATCGTCAAATGCCACAATCCGGGTATCGGCTATGGTCTCGGCAAAATGTTTACCGAATAACCCGGCAGGAGTATGGAATCCCGGACGACACTCTCCCGCCAGTACTCTACGACCTGCTTCGGCAGCCGCCAGAGCAGTGAAGCTGTATCCATTCACCGTATCCAGCAACATACGCAGGGTATCGCCATCTGCATTCATGACTTCCGCAACGGCCTGATAACGACTGCCTTTACGCTCCTGAGCTGTCGGCCCATCGGGCAAATCAGCCAAATTGCCCTGCGGAAACCCTTCGCCGGAAAGATATACAAAAGTCTCGATATCAGGTATCTCCGTTGCTTTCCAGATGGTAATGACATCGGGAAGCGTTACGGGAAAACAGGCTTGCGGCCCTTTGCCAAAATCAAAGTTTTGCAACTCGGTTGACTCGCGCTGCATCAACTGACCGTTACGGCGCAGCAGACATTCAGTTGATAAATTCTCACTTGCGCTTACCGCTGAGCCACGCGACATTGTTCCGGTGACATGCAGTGCCAGCGAGATACGGGCCGGATTTTTGATCTCCGCGGCAGCGTGGGCTGCCAGACATCCCAGCATTGCCACGCTTCCGCCGCAGCCAGGCAGTAACATCACACCTGCTGAAACAGCGACGTCATCGAAGATTTCAGCAAACTGGTAACTGTCCAGTTCAGCGGCCACATCAAGGTAATGGACCTTCTGGCGGATTGCCGCAGTGATTAGCGGCTTTGCGGTATACATAAACGGACCGGCACAATTTATGAGTACGTCAATATCCTCCAGGGCACTATCAATTGTGTCAGGATCATCCAGGCTGAAAGCCCGAAACGCGATATCCATTTTCAAAGCCATCGCTGCCAGTTTTTCCCCATCGCGACCGGCAACGATTATCTGCAGGCCAGCTTCCTGCGCGTGTCGTGCAATCATCGCCCCGGTATAGCCTGACGCACCGTAAATCATTAGTTTTTTCATTAAGATATCCCATCTTTAAAGAGGAATCAGATTGGGCATTGCCAGGATCACACCCCTGTGCTTACCTTGCAGCATGATGTTTTCAGCGTCCGTGCTGCCAGCTTTTATAGACAAACTCCAGACTGTATCCATCCGGGTCTCTGACCTGAGCGGCGTAATAGCGCGGGTCATAATGCAGTTGCGCACCTGGCGAGTGAATCTCCGTGGCACCTGCGGCGATGGCCTCAGCATAAGCCTGGTTAACCATTATTTCGGAATCTGCCACAAACCCGACATGAACGGCCTGAGGAGAAGGCGTACCCGATCTTAGCCAGAAAAACACGCGTCCATTGGCACCAAATCCCTTGAGGTCAGGATGGCCTGATGGACCATTGCTACCGTCATAATCGTGACGGTTGGTGATGCCGAGAAGATGCAGAACACGCTCATAAAAAACGATTGAACGCTCAGTATCACTTACGGTAATAAAGATATGGTCAAGCATAAAAGCTCCGCAATCAGATGTTATAACCGCCCGTGACTTCTATCGTCTGGGCATTAATCCAGCCACAGTCGGCAGACAGTAAACCGGCGATAACACGGGCAACTTCGTCAGGCTCGCCAATTCGGCCAAGGGCTGTTTGTCCGGCCAGCAATGCTTCGAATTCATCACTTAAACCGCCACCAAGCTCAGTACGAATTGGACCGGGTGACACGGCATTGACCCGGATCTTTCTTTCACCAAACTCCTTCGCCATATAGCGTGTCAGTACCTCAAGGCCCCCCTTGAATGTTGCATACGGCGCTACACCGGCGGTTGCCACGCGGGTGGTGGCGCTGGTGAGATTAACAATTGCAGCATTCGGTTCTAGAAGTGGTAGCAGCGTCTGGGTAAGGAAGAAAGGCCCTTTCAAATGGACGTTCATTAGGCTGTCGAACTGCGTTTCAGTGACTGTCTCTATGGGATTATAAAGACCATATCCTGCATTGTTGACCAGCCCGTGAAGTCCTCTGGCTTCCCAGTGTGATTCCATTATGTCTTCGAGGTTTGAACGAAACTGACTAAAACTGCTGGTATCTTCTACGTTTAACTGCAACGCTAGTGCATGCCCTCCGGCGGCCTGAATATGCTCAACCACCTGGCTGGCGGCTTGCGGCTTGCTGTTCCAGGTCAGGATGACGCCAAAGCCACGACGCGCACACTCAATCGCCGTGCTGGCCCCAATGCCGCGGCTTCCGCCGGTAATCAGAACATTTTTCATGAAAGCTCCTGAAAGAAAAGGATGACGTATATAAGGTTACGCCCTGCGTCGGACGGTGACTCCTGTAATCCTCTCTGATATTTGCCTAATCCTGCTTTAATCTTGTTGCCGATCCCATGCCGTGTTATTTAAACAGGATGGAAAAAAAATTAGCTGAACTGCGCCTGCTGGCTTCAAAAGCCGGGAATAAAATCACCGCAACCGCTATACCGCGTGTCGCGATGGTACAGGGGGAAATTCCTGAGCACCGGCTTACTGCTGTCTATGAGCCGATGATTAATCTGATACTCACGGGCTCGAAGAGCATGACGGTGGGAGATAAAACCTGGCAATACAATCCTGCCACTTACTTTGTGATGTCGGTGGATCTGCCCGCCGTTGGCAAAGTCTTTGCCGATGAGCGAACCGGGGCGCCCTATCTTGCGGTGAGTCTGACACCGAAGCCTGAGATTATTGCTGAATTACTGGATGGAATGCCGGGTTCAGGTAAAACGCATCTTTATAACGCCGGATTTTCTGTCGCCCCGGTTACTTCCGAATTGCTTGATGCCTGGCTGAGAATGCTGCAACTGCTCAACAAGCCAGAGGAAATTTCTGCTTTAGCTCCTGCGTATGAACGAGAGATTTTATTCCGGGTTCTTCAGGGGCCGCAGGGCTGGATGTTGCGTGATATTGCCACGCCGGAATCGCATCTTGCCCGCATCTATAAGGTGATTAACTGGCTGAAACAACACTATATGCAAGCCGTGCGGGTAGAAGAGCTGGCCGCCATGGCGGCATTAAGCGTTTCCGCATTTCATCGCCACTTTCAGGCGGTCACCGCGCTCAGCCCTGTCCAGTACCAAAAACGTCTTCGCCTGATGCAGGCTCGTTTGAAGTTAGCCACAACTGGCGACAGCATCACAGCCATAGCACATGCTGTCGGCTACCAAAGCCATACGCAATTCAGTCGGGAATATGGACGCCATTTCGGCCTTTCGCCTTCATCAGATCAGAAAAAAATAATACTGCTCAGAAACATATAGACCTGCCGGTACCCGGGACATTTTATGAAATGAAAAGCACCAGACTTCCATAGCACTCTGTGTGCAAGTCAACTCAATTGGCGGTAACGTCCGCTTCTGGCACGAAGCTGCAAATCCGGATACAGGTAGGTCTTCTTTGAGCGAATAGCAGACAAGTGTAGGACTAACATTGGCATCTGATAATCAACCGGAAGCAGGTCACCCAGGGCGCAAATCAAGAAGCTGTACATGTTTCCACCTCCCAGCCTGTTGAACTCTGTCAGCCTCTGCAATCAGCAGCGACAATAACTCATCAGATTTGATCATGCGCTTTTCATCTGGATGGTTCCCACAGCGGATATCGAGAAAGTTATGGCGCAAAGCTGACATCAGTTTTTTCAAAACATGGAAAACTAACCTTTTGGCTAAAAGCAAAGCCTCTGGCTACAGCAACATGGCGGTTATTGCTTTCAAAATGACTCGCGGGACAGCCAGGGGCTATCGACCAGTACTCTCTCCTTTCTGTCATCGTCTTTAATAATATGCAACGTACTCAGCCGGCCAATTTCGTAATGTGGTAACTGAACCGTGGATAACGGGGGTAAAAACAGGTTGCCGATGCCTACAAGGTTGTCGTACCCAATAACCCCGATATCCTGCGGGATAGATATTCCTTTAGCCAAAAGGGTCTGATACACCATGAATGCAATACGGTCATTCCCGCAAATAACCGAATCAAACTGAGGTATCCCCTGATGAATATGCGCTAGCAGGATGTCAGGAATATCACGGTAATGTTCATCGCCAAATTGCATATAGCAATGCTCCAGCTTATCTGGATCAATGCTTGCCTCGCGGCAGGCGCGTTCCAGCCCTTTTCGACGACGGGAAGTTGCCAGATGGTTGATCGGTAAATGCAAACAGATGGGGCGACGATATCCTGCCGCCAGTAATGCCTGAACCGCAGTGTACTGTCCCTGTTCATCGTCAGGGATGTAACAGGCAACCGGCTCCCCTTTATTTTCACAGTTTGCCAGAACACAAGGATACATCAGCAACTTAGGCGGAACGTGCACTTCACGTAATCCCATGGTGGTGAAAATAATGCCCCCCGGCCGGTGAGCGAGAAGGAGATCGACAATGTCGTCAGGGTTATCATCAGAGAACATGTTAACCACGAAACTATTCCAGCCGTGCGCGCGTGCAGTCTCCTCAATTGACAGCGTGATTTCTACCGAAAAAGGTGTCGTTACCGTATCCAGTGCCAGTACGCCAATCGTTTTATTTTTAGTACCGACACTCCGGATCTGTTTTGCTGACAAATCGGGTACGTAGTTCAGATGCAGAATAGCCTCCTGCACCCGTGCAAGCGTCTCAGGCTTCACGCGTTCAGGGCTATTCAGTGCCCGCGAAACTGTCATTAATGAAACATTGGCCATTCTGGCCACATCTTTTAAAGACGCCATAACCTTCCATTTTGCGAAAACACGGCTACATCCTCGTTGCGCAAGCGAACCGCTGCAGTAAAGATTATCCGTAAAATGAACTCATTATTCTAAGCATTGAGCCCGTCATTTTGGGAATTTGGAACAGAAATTTGACGCAGATCTCACATGAGAAATGTTAACGTTAACTTTTGTGATTAACATCGAATATCGCGTCAAAAAGCGATGTGAGCAATAGATGTTAACGTTACCATAAACACATATAATCCGCTATGAGATTGTTCAGATGAAAAAAAGGCCTTCCCGCAGCTATTTGCTGCTCAGTGCTTTGCTGTTCTTTTTCTTTGTCACCTGGTCTTCGTCCAGCTCACTTCTTTCTATCTGGCTCCACCAGGAAGTGGGATTAAAAGCATCGGAAACAGGCATTATCTTTTCTGTTTTATCGGTATCTGCCCTTTTTGCTCAGGTCTTCTACGGTTTTATTCAGGATCGTCTTGGTCTGCGCAAAAATTTGCTGTGGTTTATTACAGCATTGCTGATCCTCTCCGGCCCTGCTTATCTATTTTTTAGCTATCTGCTCAGCCTGAATATCCTGCTGGGTAGTGTTTTTGGCGGCCTGTTTATTGGGATGACGTTTAATGGCGGTATTGGCGTGCTGGAGTCTTATACCGAGCGCGTTGCGCGTCAGAGTACCTTTGAATTTGGACGAGTCCGCATGTGGGGCTCTTTGGGGTGGGCCGTAGCCACGTTTTTTGCCGGGCTGCTGTTTAATATTAATCCAGATCTCAACTTTCTGGTGGCATCATGCTCTGGACTGGTCTTCTTCTGCCTGCTGGCCCGATTAAAAGTTGCCGCACCGGCAAGCATGGAGAAGCTGGAGATTGGCGCGAAAAAGGTTTCTCTGGAAGATGCCCTCCGTCTGCTAACGTTACCGCGTTTCTGGGCACTTATTTTCTTCGTGGTGGGAACCTGTATTTACGGCGTCTACGATCAGCAATTCCCGGTTTATTTTTCCTCACAGTTTCCGACCTTACGGGAAGGAAATGCCATGTTTGGTTATTTAAATTCCTTTCAGGTATTTCTGGAAGCGGCAGGCATGTTCTGCGCACCGTGGCTGGTTAACAAAATTGGCGCCAAAAATGGCCTGATATTCGCAGGCATGGTAATGGCGTTGCGTATGATCGCCTCCGGCCTGGTTGAAGGGCCTCTGCTTATTTCGATCACAAAACTGCTGCACGCCTTAGAGCTGCCGGTATTGTTGGTGGCTATTTTTAAATACAACAGCCTGAATTTCGACAAGCGTTTGTCTTCCACGATTTATCTGGTGGGATTTGCCTGCACGAGTTCGGTTATTGGCACTGTGTTATCACCATTGGCGGGTTTCAGCTACGAAAAATTTGGCTTCGCCCAGTCCTATCTAATTATGGGCATTATGGTGTTCTGCACCACGTTTATTTCCATCTTCCTTTTGCGCCCCAATAAGCCCTCAACTGAGCAATCCTTTTTACAGCCAGGTGCTGTGTAAATTATCGGGAGAAAACACAATGACATCCTTATTAAAACAGGCCGAAGAGACGCTTGAAAAAGCACATGCCAGGATTAACCTTCGCTGGTATCCGCGCTATCACCTTGCCGCACGAGCAGGCTGGATGAACGATCCTAACGGACTGGTATGGTTTGACGGCTGGTATCATGCGTTTTATCAACATCATCCGTATTCAACGAAATGGGGACCAATGCACTGGGGGCATGCCCGGAGTAAAGACCTGGTTCACTGGGAGCATCTGCCTGTGGCACTGGCACCGGAAGGTCCGGCAGACAAAGACGGCTGCTTTTCCGGTTCCGCAGTGGTGGATGGTGATACGCTGGCACTGATTTATACCGGACATAAATTCCACGGTTCGGCGGACACTGATGACAATCTCTATCAGGTGCAATGTCTGGCAACCAGCCGTGACGGCATTCATTTTGAGCGTCATGGTATGGTGCTTGATACCCCTCCAGGACTGCATCATTTCCGCGATCCAAAAGTATGGCGCGAGGGGGAATTCTGGTACATGGTTGTGGGTTCACGCGTAGGCGAAACCGGCCAGGTACGCCTTTACCGTTCAGCGGACCTTCGCCAATGGCATGACGAAGGTATTCTTGCCGAGGCTGAAGAAGGTATGGGTTATATGTGGGAATGCCCTGATTTCTTTAGCCTTAACGGCAGTCGTGTGCTGATGTTCTCACCACAGGGACTGGTGGCTGAAGGTTATCAAAATCGTAACCTTTTCCAGAGCGGATATTTACTCGGAGAATGGCAGCCAGACCAGCCGTTCGGCCATGACGGGCAATTCATTGAGATGGACAGCGGTCACGATTTTTATGCCCCGCAAAGTTTCCTGAGCCCCGACGGACGCAGAATTGTTATTGGGTGGCTTGATATGTGGGAATCGCCGATGCCGGAGCAACAGGATGGTTGGGCCGGAATGCTCTCCCTGCCGCGCGAAGTGAGCTTAGGTGAGAATAATCGCCTGATGATGAAACCCATCGCCGAAGTGGCCGCCTTGCGAGGCAGCTATTTTCCTGTCCCTGCCCATTGCCTGAACAATCAGCAGGTATTTGTCGCTGCAGAGGCCGAAGCCGTGGAGTTATTACTCGAATGGGAACGTAGCACGTCTCTGGCGGAACAATATGGCATGGTGTTGGGAGATGGGCTGCGTATTTACGTTGATAATCAGGCTCAGCGCTTAGTGTTGGAGCGTAACTACCCTGATTTTTCGCTTGTAGGAACGCGCAGCATTCCCCTGCCCGAGGGCAATATTCTTTCACTGCGAATTTTCATTGACCGCTCATCCGTGGAAGTATTTGTTAATGAAGGCGAAGCCTGTTTAAGCAGCCGAATTTATCCGCAGCCGGGAGTGCGTGATATAATGCTGTTTGCAAATAGTGGAACCGCTGCATTAAAAGAAGCCGGATACTGGTCTCTGGAAAAATAATTCCGCCAGATATCATCTCACTTTTTATATTGTCTGTCTTTATTTCTGCCAGTCTCTGGCTGGCATTATATTTTCTGAATAACGAGATAGAAAAATGGATGAAAGAGCAGAACAACCTCAAGACATAATTAACAGCAGGACAAACTCGTCTTACAGGGAAACAACCCTGGCACTCCTTTTGTCTTTTGCCACTTTTCCCGCCATTGCTGAAAAAAAAGCTGAGATACCGGATGATTATACGGGGAACTATCAAAGCTATTTTCAGGATGAGACTGAAAACCAGCAGCACAGTAATTCCGCCGCTAAAAACGGATCTCAGGATGTAACTGTGCGCGAACCTTCCTCTGCTGTAGCTGGAGACACAGCAGCCGTACAGAGCCTCACTACCTCCACTGTGGCGCAGCCTTCAGAGAGCAAAAACACTTACCAGAACAATGCGGTGGATGATTCTGAAGATGTAAGCCTGTTACGCTTAAGGCAGGAAGCCCCGCCGGTTCACTGGAACAGTATCGGACGGAATATGGAGGCAGGCGGTCTGCACGGAAACGTCGGCAGCCAGATTGAAATTGATGATGTTCGCTGGAGTAATTCAAAGAAAAATAGCGGGAAATTTAAGCTTGCCACCATTCAGGCCTTTTTAAGGCATGATGAATTACCAAACTGGTATTTCGGTTTCTGGAATGCCAGGGAAGATGACTATAAAGGGCAGTTCAGCAATCAGGATTATAGCGGCACCAATACCATTAATGAGTTCTTTGTCGGGCATATTTTTGAAACATGGCGAGGGAATATTGGTACAGAAGTCATGGTCGGATCCGAAACGGCAACCAAACGCTGGAAAAACCGTTTTAAGATCTGGCAGGACTTACGCTTGTCCAATAAATGGAGCATTGCCGGATATGCTTATGGCGAATATCAGCCGCAGGGTAATCAACCGGGTAATAGCGACCTTGAGCAGTATATTTTTGAGACTGAACCTGCAATCCAGTACCGAGTGAATCCGGATCTCGGTTTGTATTTACGTCCTTACTATTACTATAACCGGCAGGTGCGTGAAAGCTGGGGCGATATTGTTGAGCAGGAGTGGAAAATGACTGCCGGGTTCTGGCGAAACTGGTATCCATTGTTAACGTCAATGTATATCGGCTTCGGACAGGACAAAATTGAGAACGCCAGTAATGCCCAGGAGCTCTTTTACGATGGCCGCTACAAATTTATTGGCGGCACCATCAGCTATCCCGTCTTTGGTGAGGTTCGCCTTTATGGCGAATTCAAAGCGTCATTTACTAAAGAAGCAGGGCTCTGGACGTATACAGGGCACTCCTGGAATCCGTTCACCGTAGTTGGTGTTACTTATAACTTCTGATACTCAGGGGATAGCATGAGAACTTTTATTTCAGCGACTGTCGTTGCTTTGCTGGTACTTTCTGGTGGAAATACACCCGTATATTCACAGATGTCTAAAGAAACATTACAGAACAAAAGTATCACCCAGGTTAATGGCTTTTTCCCTCGTGTCGAGGGGTCATTTGTTGGTGATCCAATGCCTGTTTATAACGAAGGTGTATTTAATATTTTTTACCTTAATGACGTGCGCGGCGGCAGCGATTTAGGGGTCCATGCGATTCACCTGCTCACCAGCGCCAACTTATATAATTATCAGAACCATTCTGAAGTCATTCCTTACGTTAATAACGTCAATAATCCAGAGCTGCTCCTGGGTACCGGCTCCATTATCAAAGTGGGCGATACCTGGCACGCCTGGTATACCGCCCATAATGAAAACGTCTTTCCGGTTGAATCCGTCATGCATGCCACCAGTAAAGATCGTCTTCACTGGGTGAAACATCCACAGGACACTATCCTCCCGGGCGATAACTATCGCGGTAATGACTTTCGCGATCCTCACGTTGTCTGGGTTGAAGAGAAGAAAGAGTACTGGATGCTGATCACGACCCGCAGCAACGGTCGCGGCATTATCGCGCGTTATAGCTCAACGGATTTAAAAAACTGGCAAGACCGTGGTGTATTTTTTGACAATGACACCATTACCAGTAATTCAAATCTTGAATGCCCGACACTTGTCTTCTTTAACGGGCGCTGGTATCTGAGCTTCAGCGATCAGTGGCCACTGCGTCTGACGCAGTATCGCGTTGCAGATAATCCGGAAGGACCGTGGCATAAGCTGGATAATTATGTTGTCGATGGCTCCGGTTTTTATGCCGGTAAACTGGCTATTAAGGATGGTCGTTTATTTGTTTTCGGCTGGATCCCAACTAAAGCGGGAAACAATGACAGGGGGAATATCGACTGGGCAGGAAACCTGGTCGTACATGAATTGACTGCTGACACAAAAGGTCAGCTCAACAGCATTATGCCACGAGAGCTTCAGAAAGCGATAAAAGATAACCGTGGGCAGGTTCAGACGATACTGCCTGTTAAAACGCTCAAAACGTCAACGCAATTTGGCCCATTACATTCATCTATTTATCCCTCTTTACCGAGGCGTGGAGAGTTGTCCGCAACGGTGGATATTCCCTCTTCGGGAATGGTCATGAGCTTTGGGCTGACAGATGACCAGGTGAGTGACGCGACGCTGAATGTTGTGTTCAACAGGAGTAAAGGTAAAGTCTATTTCTTTAATTCTCCTTTGGCATCGATTAACCAAAGTAACGCTGAATCCTGGGTTGATATTCCGCTCGGTGAAAAAATTAATTTCCGCGTGCTTATACAGAACTCAATTGCCGTTTTTTATATTAACGACAAAGCGGCATTTAGCACCCGGATGTATTCCATGCCGGACAAACCCTGGAGCATCAGTCTGCCTCAACAAGATAGTCTCCACGCAAAATTGCAATTTAAAGAAATGATCTAAAGGGATATTATTATGAAAAATCATCATGCCCTGGCTGTTATTTTTTCACTTATGCTCCCGACGCTGGCAAATGCAAGCATGAGCATCATGAAGGATTTATCGGGCAAGGTCATTGCCGTTGATCCGTGGTCCTATCTGGATGAAGACGTCATGTGGACATCAACACGCTCCTCTAATCCTGCAGGCGGACGCGTTCATGGTCAGCTTAAAATGAAATATGCAATCGAAGATAATAACTGGCGAAACAGTCATTTCCACAGCGGAAATGATTCTCTCACTTTCGTTCAGGGAGTTATGCGTAATGACGCTTTACCCGGCTGGTATCTGGCATTTTCAGAAGGCAGAACCACAAATTATAATGGAACATGGGAAAACCAGACCTATCTCAGCCAGAACCAGTGGACACAACTCATCGTCGGCCATGAATATTTCTACAAACGTCTGCGCTATGGCTGGGACGTTATGGGAGGAAGTGCCTCAATTGAGGATCGCTGGCAGGCACGCGTCAAATTCTTTACCGATCTGCGTGTAACAGACAATTTTTCGGTCTTCAATTATCTTTACCAACAGATTGATCATCGTCGTAGCGGAGGTTCACAAAATGACCGTGACGTCCGTTCATTTCAGGCTGAGCCCGGGATTCAATATATTATCAATAACACTACCGGTATCTGGTTACGTCAGAAATTTGCCTCCTCTGTATTAGACAGAGCGCAGTGGGGTGATATCGATGATAAAACCTGGACGACCTCAATGGGTATTTGGCACAACTGGGGGAAATTATCAACGACATTCAGCGGGGGATATGGACATTATAAGAAAAACAATGCCCAGCGTGAAAATGGCGAAGTCTTCCAAAATACGAGATCCCGTTTTCTTAAAGTTTCGGCAAATTACCCTCTGACTTCCCGGTTTACTGTTTCTGGAGAAATAACTGGCTCATTAATTAATCAGAGTGGAAGCTGGGTAACTAACGGTGATGCCATCACCACCGACTATAAACTCATGCTGGATTACAATTTTTAAAATCATTTTTATTTAATTCCAGTGCAGTAAAGGAATCGTATATAGCCTTGCCAGGATATACGTTTCCCCATCGCTGTTCATTCCAGGGTAAGAATAACTAAATACTTTTGAGGTAATATCATGAACATTTGGACTCTTGGTGATGCGGTTGTTGATCTCTTACCGCTTTCAGATATGCAGTATCAGGCCTGTGCCGGAGGAGCCCCCTTCAATGTAGCGATTGGAACTGCTCGTCTGAACTGTCAGAGTGGATTTATCGGCCGGGTCGGTGACGACGATTTCGGTCATTTTCTGAAGAAAACCCTGTGCTCAGCGGGAGTGTCTGTCCAGAGTATGCAGATGGACCCCCACCACAGAACCAGTAGTGTACTAGTTTCCCTGAATAATCATGGTGAACGTGGATTTACATTTCTTACAAATCCTTCTGCAGATCAGTTTTTAACGCCTGAAGCACTCCCCGATTTAAGTGCAGGAATATTGCATTTCTGCTCTCTGGCGCTGGTCGCTGAAGCCTGTCGCAATACGTTAGTTACGGCGATCAGGAAAATAAAGCAGAGTGGCGGCTTGCTGAGTTTTGATGTGAATTTACGTGAGCAAATGTGGAGTGATAAGCAGAAAATGCGCGATGTTGTACACCATTTCGCGCGACAGGTTGATATCCTGAAATTATCTGAAGAAGAGTGGTATTGGCTGGCAGACACGCATGATTTTAGCCTCGCACTGGATTTTCTTCAGACGCTGCCAGCACATCTGAAAGTTGTAACCTATGGCGCGCAGGGTGCCATGATCCTCCGTGACGACATGGTCATTCATTTCAATGGCTACCTCGTCGATAGCGTCGATACAACGGGAGCGGGAGATGCGTTTCTGACGGGCTTGCTTGCATATGTGGCACGCACTGGTATGCCGCAGAACCTTGACCAAATCAAAGACGCAATGACGCAGGCCAGCGCCTGTGGCGCACTGGCGACAACCCAGAAAGGTGCCTTGACCGCGCTCCCGGATAGCCAAACGCTGAAAACATTTATTAGACAATTTCCTTTGCCGGAGTATGAGATAAAAGAGTTGTCTAATTGAGCGCCAGCCACGTCCCTGCATGTAACGTTCCGGTGTCAGCCACCGGGACTGTTTGTCCTGTCCTCATACTTTGAAATGACATAGTGATTGTTATGTCCGTTCCTGGCACAGGGCTGCTGTTGCAGCCCTGACAACCTTAGACTTCAATCGATTCAGAGATCTCTAACGCATCATCGACTTCAATGCCCAGATAACGGACTGTGCTTTCCAGTTTCTTATGACCCAACAGAAGTTGGATCACCCGGAGATTCTTGGTTTTCTTGTAGATCAGGTAAGGTTTTGTTCTTCTCATGGAATGCGTGCTGTAAAGCGAATCTTCGAGACCAAGCTTTTCTACCCACCCATGAAAGATTCGGTTGTATTGCCGGGTTGAAATGTGCTGGTTAGTTCCGACCCGAGACCGAAACAAGAAGTCTTTACTGTGCAAATTGCCAAGCTTTATCAATGCAGCAACAGCTTCTCTTGTCCCTTTGGTTATCTCGAATTGCACAGGGCTACCGGTTTTCTGTTGCAACACCGTTGCTCTGCTTGAAACTGAGCTACCATATGCCACATCCGATACTTTGAGTTTGACCAGATCACAGCCTCGAAGCTTACTGTCCAGGGCCATATTGAACAGAGCTAAATCGCGCGTTTTACCTTCCAGTTCAAGCCGGATTCGGATCCCCCAGATATGAGATATCTGAAGTGGTCTTTTTTGGCCGATGATACAGTCTTTGTTCCACGGTGACGTGTTCATACTCAAATCTCCTGCAATGTGGGAGATTTGAGTATGGTTGTCCCTTATGAGCGAGGAACGGAAGTTCACAATGAATTGCAACGATTTTAACTGACAGTTCAGAGTCATTTAAGATGACTTTTCATTGAAGGAGCACATTGATAAAATCAATATGCTCGGTCAACATAGCTATAACATGCTGATTTTAAGAGTGAGTTATTGATTATTTTCCTATGCGGATGGTGGTATTTTTTTGTCTATTAAATGCTCCACTTCATCAAGAGATGTGAGCGACAAATTTAGTGAACTATCAGCCCAGTATTTTTGACATAAATTTTCAAAGATGATTTGGACACAAGATGAAACATCATTTGTTCCAAAGAGTTCTACATTTTCTTCTCTGGAAAGAAGATTATTTAACGATGCGGGAGTTAACTCTTTTGCTAGCTCCTTGGCGTACCCACCCAATCCCCCGACAAGGTATCGAGGTATTCTTAGCATTTCTGCAAGATGCATTTCCTCGGCAATACCTGGATTAAAACCATCCCTATCATGCATTTTTCCACCAACAGTAACCATCAAGTTTTGAGAGGAAATCAATACTCGTCTCATGGCGGTTAAACTATGATTTCTGGTTGTCGGATCGGAAATATCTCCATCACCAAACTTTTTAGTGATGATGAGTTCTGCGACATCGGTCAATGATTGAATATTTTCATCTGAATAGTCAGAAAACCATAAGTCGGACATAACAAGAGTTACTGGAGGTTTATCAAAATTAATAGCATGCAGGCGAGCCTGTCTAAGGATAATCGGTGTGAAACTGGGGTGACTTCCATGAATAACACGTCCTCCATACTTAAACACTAACCCACTAAAAAGAGAAACAAATTCAAGGATTCCACGATCCATTGCTGGTTCTGACCAGTTACTGCGTTCTGGTATGGCCCCTGATATTCCAACCTCAAGGCCTTGAAGCGATACATTTAACTTAGAATTATTCAGCGGAATGTTACTCATGCATTACCCACTTTTGTAAAATTTGATGCCAAGAGTGCTGATATTTCCTGGTGATGCAATATTATCGTTTCGGCATCCAGTAGTTCAGAGAGATCATCATCCGACAATAGATCACCATCATAGATGAAAAGCGAATAATTAGCATGGGGTTGACTGGAAATAAAATCTTTGAAGTACTTGAAAGATGGTGGGTAAATAATAGAGTAAATTGAACAATGACTATAAACCGTTGTTCGGATTCTTGCATTACGCTGTTGTTGCGACCTATATACTGAAAGAGACTGGTTTAAAGCACACCAGTCGTATCCGGCGTTAAGAAAATTCTTTTTAACCTTGAAAGGTATACGGCATTTTCTAATAAAAATATCGCATAGATAAGTTTCTAATTCTAATACGATATTGTCAAGATCAACTGGCGATAAAATCGTTTTAACTGGAGGTGTATTAAAGTCAACCTCAAGCCAGCGTTGCAAACTCAGTAAAGTACGGAAGCGCGGTCCTTTCTTACGGTCTGATTTTGGTCTGAATACGATCGGAAGAATAGGGATTAGTTTTCCATCAGCAATGTCAACTTCCTCTTTTATCCATTTGGATTCTGGTGACGCTGGAGTGTCAATCAGGAGCAACAAATTTGCATTGTCCAGAGCTTTTTCAATTTGTATCTGGACCGGTTCTCCAGGTAGAATTTTTGTATAGCCATCAAATTCTTTAGCTTCATCTAGCCAGGGTTTGTGCCCCAGATTTAAAAGATGTTGATACAATTGCTCAGCAATATCTCTTCCATCTTGAGCGCGATAGGAAATAAATATCTTTGTGTCTCGACCCTGTAGGCGTAAACCCATCATTGCACCTGCACGACAGATAATCATCTTTTCAGATTCCAGAACGTTGTTCGGGTCATATGGTAGCGCTTTGAATTGAGAGAGTGCTTTTGGTGGGACGGGACAAGTACTTTCTAAAGCAATAGGAAGTACTAGTGCGGTATCGGGTCTATTTTCCAGATAAGATCTAACAAATTTATCAGCATCGTCAGAAAATTGACTGTGATCATAAAGAACGATCAATAAATCATTCCATTCTTCTTCGCAAGGCCACGAGCTAACTTTCGATTCAGACATAGTCATAACAGATACGTGATTCTGAAAAGCATTAAGAATAATGTTTTTCATTCTTTCAGCGAGTATGCTGTTGATTGTATTATGCAAAATTAGGATCATTTTTTATCTTTTAGGTGTTAAGTTTATGATTGTGCATGCGTATTGGTAAGGGTAAAAGTTACATTTTTCCTTTTCATAACCAGAGTTAGAATGTTTCTATTCGACAACCTTGGTTATATTATATTTATCTATTTCTCCTGAAATTTTCACTGCTTTTTCAATGTATAAATCGGGGGTGTTGATGAAGCTTGACCATTTGACAGAGTATATGTATGAAGAGTTCCCAATGTACACTTTAGAAGTTTCAGAGTGATATTCGCAGTCAGAATATTCAGGTTGCTTAATGTTGAACATGTTATCTTTCATGATCTTGAACAAACTATTTGTATTCAATGTCCTGCACTTACAATGCGGGCATGAATTCTCAACTATGAAATATTCATAACTTCCTAATTCATCAGGTAACACTACTGCAAGAAGAGCATTGGGATTGGATGTGCGGTCATCGCGTTTTTTCTTCCTTAGTGAATATGATATTTCCCATGGCATCCACTGGTCTTTTTCTAATTCGTGGGGATTAACCATTCCTTTAGATATGATGATGATCGTAACTGAGCTATCAAATATTTTATCACCGAGTTTAGTTTGAATTATGTCGTCTTTGAAATCGCTTAAATCAGCATCATCCTTTTCACCCTTATTTATATGGTTTTTATCTTTTAATATTTCCTGAATTTTATCAACATAGGTGCGCGCAGTTGTTTCTTCATTATCCAACTCAAGAACTTTATCATCCGCATACTTGTATGTTACGAATATTTTATGGCCCATTCTATTGCCCCAGATTTGTGATGTTGATTGATGTCTTACAGAAAAGACATCCTTTTTATTTGGGTTTTATCTTGCTGTTAACTATGAAAATGTTTTCAGTGGATATTAATAGAAAGGATAAAATATGTCATGAACAATTCCTGCTATATTTATTGACAGGAAGCAAGGTTATATAAGGTTAAGATTTTTTGCTGTCTTATCATGATTTTTTTATACATCCATCTGCCGATTGGCTTCTTTTCTTTACTATCAATAACAAAATTTAATCGCTAGCACAATGTACTTTGCTTGTAAAGTGCGTCAGAGGGGAGGCTTTAATGACGCTGATTATTTCCAGAAGATTACAGATCTGCAAGCGAAATTCTTTTACAAGAATTTCTAATCCCCCTGCAGCCTTAACTTAAGATCAATAATACGTTAATTCTCATTGGTATTATTAACTCAAGCCTATGCAAAATAAGCTATGACATGTTCCCGCAAGTTTTGAGCAATGTCTGCTGTTGGCACAGAGCAGACGTTCCTTATCTCTGGCTATGTTGATCCCTAGGAAAGAGGTCATCACGCTGAGTTTATCAACCGGTGATGGGCCTCAGCTAACTGAATGGCCCTTTAATGCTTTTTCTCAATCAAAAGGTATGGATGAGCCCAGTCAGTTACTTCTTCGTATGAAACAAATCCATCTTGCTCCAGTGCGCAAACGCTCTTGTGGCTGATGACGTAATCATATACAGCGCGGCTTTCCAGACCCTGTAACATGTGCGACAACAATTTTCGGCCCATCACATCCGACTTCCAGCGTTTACGTGATGCCTTATCTTTCCAGGTGATGTTGAAAGGCTGCCCTACCGCATTAGTAACGCATTTACCGTAATGATTGGTTTTTGCTTTGGCCTCGTAACTATCCAGCAAAAAAGCCAAATCTCGCCGTAAAGGCGTCAGAAGGCGTTTCCATTGCTTCAAGACTCTTTCAGCCTCTGCCTCACCTAATTCACGATTCAACAAGCGTCTTGTGCTGGATTTAAGTGATAGGGTAACAAAACCAGCATTGAATACACTGGAAAACCGAAATTGCTTAACCAGTTCTTCCGCAATACGTAGTACCCGGCAGATATAGCTTGTTTCCAGTACTTCAAGGGACTCTGCCGAAATGCCAATACCCAACAGCTCATGCCGCAGAATCTCAAACTGGCATCCCTTGATATCATAATTGACACCACGCGCCAGACATGCCCACTTCATGGCAGAGGGCAAGCTCTGAAAGCCTGTACCAACTTCAAAGGATCTCCCGCCAATGTACGCAGTTTTATACGATTGCCTGTAAGCCACCATTAACGGTGACTCTTTCACCATCTCCACGCCAGTTTCAGCCAGTCTCGACAGGAAATTGAAAATGAATACTTTATTCTTCGTAGTGGGATTCTCGTTATAGTAATCCAGCAGTGCATCCAGATTGATTTCAAGCGGCTCAAGATTGTTCCAGACCCCCACTACCAACGCCCTGAAGGCAGCGTTAGGGATATCGCGTTTAGACTGCTCATGTTTGGCATGTTGCCCTCGATCAATGGCAATCCCAATCAGTTCATCAAATGAGTAACTTTCACGCTTGGTGAAAATGTCAGTCAGATAATGGTAGCGATCCTTACGGCTAAGGTATGCCTCTCTGTCGTTGCCAAACAACTTACGCAGGAAACGTTGAGATACAGCATATTCCCGGCAAGAGCTTTGAGCATTGGAATACCCGGTTAGTTTGATAATTCCCGCGCATACCAGTGCCTCCATTGCACGCTCCTTGGTCGGCCCACTTTTCTTGAATACTCCAGGGAGTTTCGCCCTACCCAGCTCAAAGGATACTGGCACAGAATAAGACCATTTTTTATTCGCCTTAATCTTTGCTTTTTTCCTGTTCTTGCGACTACAGGTAGCAACACAAATAACGTGCTGGAGAAATGCTGCAATATTACGATAAAAAGGGCGCCGTAGACTTGGCACACCATTATAAGGGATACTGAAAACAACTTCTTTGAAATAATTCAGCGTTGAATCTGTGACAAGAATATTGTTGTACGTAATGTATGGCTTCATAATTCACCTGTATATAGAGATCAAAGCCCCATGCCCTGCCCCCATTTATTTACAGCTGAATTACTCAAACCTTACGTGAACCCAACAAGGTTCAGATGGTTATTAGATGATAATAATATTGGAGACTGGAGCCTCATGATAGCTGATACTGGATAATGGCTATAGTATGTAATGACATATATACAATAATACAGAGATAGAGTGTATATAGAGCATAATAGATACGTCTATATACCTTGTAGACGCAAATAGCGAATAAATATCAGCTTAGCCAGAATGGGATTAGCGGATACGTAAAACGTTACCGGTTATTAAGCGGTGCAACTTCCTCCCGGTACTATTCCACAGCGGTTGTTGATACATGTTATTTTCTGGATTTTATTCTTTTGAAACCTCGAATTTGCTCTAAACCGCTGATCCTTGCAACTGTCAGAGTCAGGGAAAGTCATCGTCGGTTTTCCCCTACCATTATACGAGGTGTA
The DNA here is from genome assembly GCF_000300455.3 of Kosakonia sacchari SP1. Lineage (NCBI taxonomy): Bacteria > Pseudomonadati > Pseudomonadota > Gammaproteobacteria > Enterobacterales > Enterobacteriaceae > Kosakonia > Kosakonia sacchari. The sequence continues at coordinate 971,604 of NZ_CP007215.2, read as the reverse complement.
GATCTGACCCAAAACGATACCGGTAGTTTGCCGATCCGCCACACCAAAATTCGACAACGTTGGACGGTCTGGAAGGATGATTTTTTGCAGATCACTCATTTCGGTTCTGCCTGTTAGACAATCAATCAGCGAAGTAACTGGCCTGTGAATCTGCCGGGCTGGTCGCCATACAACAGACTGATGACGAAGCGGAATACAGCCCCTTGCTTATGAATTACTGTTGAAGAACCGCAACCCGGCTCAGCGCTGAATGCAGAATTGCACAGTCAGAGACCAGGTTCGCCTACAAAGCCGCAATCACTAAATCACTCAATCACTTTTTCCAAAGCGCCAAATGTTTTCGCCATGGTTGGCCTGCCAGTGCTGAGTAGTGTTGATCACCCATTTTCAGCAACTAGGCGAGTTAACGCATCTACATACCCTCCCGATATCCTCTTTGCACGATTTCAGTGAAAAGCTCATCAACAAACCTTGTTGCGATCATGGGTATTCAGCGTCAGAATGGTCATCATGATCAACCCGTATTTCAACAGATTGCGATCACTTACAACGTCAGGTTAAGAGGCCTATGAATACCGATTTGATGCCCAATTTCTGGAAGCTGTCACATGGCTGGAAGGAGTTCTCATTCCTGGATATGGTCGAATGTATTGATGAAAAGCTCGTCTACATTCACCGCACGACCGCTGGTAAAGGGCAGTCTTCCGTCAGCCAAGCAGAGGAGTTTGTAAACGCTCCGATTGGTGATTACTTCTACCTGACTCACGGTAATCAGGGTGTATACCTGCTTGGTCAGTTCACTGGCCCGGTTAACTATTTCACAAAACACAGTGATGGTTGGATGGACAGACCATTCCGGCTGATCCACAAAGCCAATGCCAGAGAGGCGTATTATGGCGTCGAGAAATGGTGGACACCTAATCACAACTCAACTTTTGTTAAGGTTCCGCACCACGAATATAATTTATTTGAAGAGCTGATATTGACGCCCTATTTCGATATCAACCTGAAAGATTTTTAACTTAAAAAGCGAGCAAATATGAAGGGAGTTTTAGAGAAATGTACTTTGGAAGACTTTAACTACATATCAGCCACTCTGGATAGCTATGTATCTTTCACAAACGATAAGCGCAGAAAAACACTATTATCTGCATATCAAAACAATCCAGCATTGCATGCTGAATTAATATCACTTATTGACACACAAATAAAATACTTCGGTTCTTCCGATTTGGCTTATCTGAAGAGGCATTTAATTAATGGGGAAGGTTCTATTCCAGCCACGGAGATCATTGATGATGTATGCAAAAAACTAAAGGTCAATGTTAAAGTCGGCGGCTCGATAGAATCAAAACTTGAAAAGCTGGTGCTCTCCGTTGTTGAGAAGGAACTATTAAGCAAGACGCCAGAAGAATTATCAAAATGTTTCAATGAGCTGGGGGTAGGTGATATTGACAGAGAGGAGATAATCTCCCATATCAAAAAGAATGGCAAAGTGGCAATTTTGCCTATTGTATTTCAGATCCTTGGACTGACCCCACAACAGTAGACATTTCCTGTCCTCACGACGAGGCCTGTTCAAAGGCCTCCGGACTGACGCCGCCGAGATGGCTGTGGCGCCGGGCCCGGTTGTAGAACACTTCAATGTAATCGAAGATATCGGCCCGGGCCAGATCCCGGGTTTTATAGATGCGCTTTCTGATCCGTTCTTTTTTCAGCGAACTGAAGAACGACTCCGCTACCGCATTATCCCAGCAGTTGCCACGCCGGCTCATGCTCGGGGCCAGGTTATTGGCCCGGCAGAAGCGCTGCCAGTCGTCGCTGCCGTACTGGCTGCCCTGATCGCTGTGTACGATAACCTCGCCGTCCGGTTTTCGTCGCCACACGGCCATCATGAGCGCATCCAGCGCCAGTTCGCGTGAGAGAGTGGGTTTCATCGACCAGCCCACCACGTTACGGGCGAAGAGATCGATAACCACCGCCAGATATAACCAGCCCTGCCAGGTGCGGATATAGGTAATGTCGGTTACCCAGACCTGATTGGCCCGGACAACGGTAAACTGCCGCTGCACACGATTAGGCGCAACCACTGAAGGTCTGCCGGCGATACGACGCGGAGCTTTATAGCCGCGCACGGCTTTAATCCGGTTCAGTTGCATAATACGGCCCACCCGATTTTTACCGCAGATTTCCCCGATTTCGTTCAGGTCGCCATGAACCCGGCGGTAACCGTATACGCCTCCGCTCAGTGAATAGGAGTCACGGATAAGCGTCAGCAGACGCTGGTTATCTTTATCCCGCGCGGAGACCGGGTTATGCAGCCACGCATAAAACCCGGCCCGGGCAACGCACAACACCCGACACATCGTCATGACACCCCATACAGTGCGGTGCTCATTGATAAAGCGGTACTTCAGTCGGGCTCCCTTGCAAAGTACCGCGCGGCCTTTTTCAGTATGTCCCGTTCTTCCTCAGTGCGCTTCAGTTGGGCCCTGAGCTTCAGGATCTCGCTTTTCGCTTCCAGTAAATCACGGGCATGCTGCTCGCTGTTATCGGGTTTAATAGCCCGTAACCACTTATAGAGACTGTGTGCTGAAACGCCCAGCCGGTCAGAAACTTCGGCGACGGAATAACCGCGTTCCGTTATCTGACGGACGGCTTCTTCCTTAAATTCAGGTGTAAATCGTGGTGTGCCCATACGCTCCTCCTATGCTCAAACTATAGGGCAGGATCGTCTACCGGGGCGGGGTCAGTCCAACTATAGGGTAGGATCGTCTACCGGGGCGGGGTCAGTCCACCTTGGTCCTAAAATTGCACTTGGGATCGTAGAAACCATTATCGTCAGTCTCATCGCTCAGATGATTGGAAGGGAGGCGGCAAAACAACTCGTCAAAGAGTTACTCAAGCGTAACCCATGGATTAATAGCTTAGGACCCATTCTATGGGCTATATCTGGAGCATGGATTGCTTATGATCTGCAAGGTCCAGCCTATCGCAAAACCGTGCCAATTTGCCTGTATCTGGGGATCGTAGCTTTGCGTGATGGCGAAGAAATGCTTTGAGGTAAAAAGGAGTGGTTATAAGCCACTCCTTTAAGCCCTTACCATATTGTAAAATTATTCTTCAATAAGCTTATCAAGCTTTTTGCAGATAAAACAGTAGCGACGACCAACTTGCTTACGCTTATAGACAATCTGAATAGTACTGTAATCCTTATTCGCATCGGATAATAATACCCCTTGCTTTGTTAATAGCATCAGGATGCCTTTGCGCTGAGATTTCGGCAAGCAGTTATGTAACAGATCCTTATCAACTGCATATACGGCCCGACCTTTAACTTTATGGATAATGACCGGTGACTTTTTAATCGCCGTTTGGGTTACGCGATCATTTCCAATCAGATTTAAAAGATCACCCTTTTTGCAAAAATCAATAATTGCATTCAACGAGTTACCCATTAGGGGTTTGGTTATTTCAGGTTCAGACAAAACTACCTTAAGAGAATCCTGGTAGCAGGTTGAGATCCCTTTCATGATCTCCTGCTTTGTAAAGGGCAAAACACCATATTTCACAGCAATGGAACCTGCTACATAAGCGATTGCAAAACGTTTGGCGATACGCACCTGAATGCCGGAGTTACGATCTACCTTGTGCTTATCCAGAAAGAACTCAATCCCTTTTTCAAGCTTCCGCTTCACGTTTTCACGATCGTCCCGAATATCAGCCACCAGGCGCTTGAGAAAGGCAGGTTTGGCACTGCCATAATAGCGGTGAGTTGCATCCTTGATCGCATGAACAAGTTCGTTACTGGAATTGACATCATCTGGCAGTGATTCGAAGATCCCCATTTCAGCACCAGCATCTGCATTAACGTCGATTACACGCACATTTTCGCCTTCAAGGCGCTCAACGTTCCCGGAAGCAGCAAGTTGTTGAAGACTGCACTCACCCGTACTGAAAATACTTACCTGCCATTCAGCAACTTTGTTCTCATACATTGCAGAGCGTGTTTTCCCTTTCCCTCCGGAAAGCGTATACACACGGTTTTGCATAATCTTAGCAGCTGCCAGTACGTCTTTATCTAACAGCTTCGACTCATCGAGAACTAGGTAGCTGTCGTTATGGGCCACGGCAATCTCCTCAAGCCCTTTATCCGTATTGTTCCACAGTACGACAACATCTTTAGGTGATCCTGCTAATGATGCCAGCATGTAGGCACTGGACGTTTTTCCTATACTACTCATCCCCCACAAATGAAACCCACCCCCTTCCATACCTGAAAGCTTAAGGAGAAAACCTGAAAATCCGCAGCACACAGCCAACATAATACGCGAGCTATATAGTGCATATGGAGCGACATTCATTTTCCATAATTTTAATGTTCCCAGTTTTTCTTCGGCTGGTAAATGATTTCTCGCGTTGGGGTGTAATATTGGTTTATCCCCTTTAACGTTGCCAATAATTTTATCATTAGCGCGTAAATAAGCATCACCATAAAAACCAGGTTTATAACACAATGTGATTATTTTATCTGTTTCCTTGACAATTTCTTGATGGGCCCGAACCCAATATTCTTTACTAACATCAGGATTGTGTCCAAATTTTAGTAAGTTTTTTTTCAACTCCAGAACACTCACTAACGCTGCCGAAGGGACAAGTACACGAGTTGACTCCAGCCCTTGCGAATCAGTTACCTTAATAAGCCGGTATGCAACCGGGCATAATTCGGAAATCCTTGTGCGCGCCAGTAATTTAACAAATAACACTTCTTCTTTTTGATTTAATTTCTCTTTATATTTTTCATTTGCTTTCCTATATTGTATTTAAAGACCCCCTCACCATTACTATGATTAGAATCATAATTATGGCGAACGGGATCCCCAGTATGATTTTTCATACGAGATTATTTTTTGAATAACGACCGAAATATTATGCAATTGGCTCATTCGCCAATAAATTATTTTCTCACTTCATTATCAAATGATCACCATACTTCCTCACCTTATACATAAAGGTTAACTCTGCGATCCCAAGAGAATCTAACATAAGAAGAGAATCAGCATGTTGCTTACTCAGCAGACGATACTTTTTTGTCCAGCGCTTCCTTTTTCTTTCCTTACCCCCTTGTATATAATAATCATCATACTGTATTGATTCGACTCGCCACCAGATAGCTTTAAACCGATAACTCACCTGTCGTACAGGTTTTTTTAAGTTACTCACGAGCATAGGGCGGTTTATTACATTTTTACGCGTATTCATATTCCTCTTATTTTTCATCCTGGCACGAAGGTTTCTAATAGCCTGTTTGTCATTTTGAATAATGAGATGAAAATGCGGCACCCATTTATTAATATCCATATGAAAATCCATTTCAAACCCGCCAATCACCATTGCAGAAAAACCGCACTCTTTTAACCAACGTTTAAGTCGTGCTATTAATGTATCGAGTCTCCATTTTAATAATTGATCATCACTAAACGCATCCTGATAGAAAATCAGGGTCGCACTTCGCCATTTCTTGTGTTTATTACATAAACGAAGTACCTCTCCAATTATTTCCAACCGGTGTCGTCTAAAGCATTCGGGACATGCAGCACTTCCACAAGGTTCTCCAGGCCAACAATTTTCAAGCTTTATTGCCAGTTTTAGATAGACCCTTTTATCCAGCCGCCTTCCAGTATTTCGTAATGATTTAATACGCTTTGATTTTTCTTCGCAGGCATCATTGATAGTCTCAAACTTAGGAAGCAGCCTTTTAATCTCTTTTTCAAGCTTCTTAAATCGCAGGTTATCTGGATGCTGAATCACCGCTCCTTTTCTCTTCGCTGATAGAATTTTCATATGAATTTTCCATCGTTGACAGACTTACGGCCAGAAATCCATGTTTCTATGTCTTCTTCGAGCCAACCGACACTACGACCTTCTGGTGACAGACGAAGCTGCGAAGGAAAGTGTCCTTTAGACATTAATCTATAAACAGATGATCTTGAAATGCCACAGCGGTACAAGACATCATGAATTTTCAAAACACGTTTTATTGCCATGGTTCCTCCTGAAATCTGATGGGAGTATCCTAAACCATGGTTTTTAGGGGGTTCCGTAGGTAAAAAGTAAGAATAGATCAATCCCATCCAGAGCAATCGTTTGCGGATTAAACATCAATGTTTTGAGAAAAAATCAGGTAAAAAATCCAAAAAGTTAATCATTTGATTTTTATGAATAAATATTTATAATTTTTTTCTCAGGCCACTTGGTGATTGATGCAGCATATTGTTGAAAAATAAAATCAGAATAACCCACTAATGAAGGGGCTAGTATTATGTCCGAGGAGAATTTAATACCAATTTATCCTGAAATTGGAGCGGATTCCCTAAGAAAGCTGAGAATAATTGCTTCGCAGCTCTATCCTGACTGGGCAGAAGAAGATAAAAAGAGTGGTGAACCGCTGAATATAACCCTGAGCTACTGCATTGAATTGGCCTATAACCTGCTTGAAAAGTCCCTCGAAAACCATCCCCTGTACGATATCCTGCCTCCCCCCAAAACGGTTAAAGCCCAGACCCTATATGGCATTTACCAGCGCATAACTACGCTAAAAAATAACGGCAGCACAACAGCACAGATGGTGGCTTATTTCAATCGGGCGCAATTTCCCACCCCGGATGACCTGTTCGCAGACAAGCCTCTGACTGCCGCGGTCCGGAAGCCATCACGCTGGCTTAACCGTGATGTGACTGCACTTATTACCCGTGATGGGCAGCCCACCCAACTGCTGAGAGAACACCTGGTGGAACTGAACGAGCGCGGACAACGCAAAAGAAGGCCGGGAGCGAAAAGTGTGCGTTAGTTTCGCGCGGCACCAGTTACAGGACGAACTATATTAGCTATTACCAGCATTTCAGTTGCTGACTTGCGTGTGTTTTCATCCTTTCATCACGGCAGTCATAACGGGTAGTTGTGGATATGTCACTGTGCCCTGCCAGCTGGCGTACGGTGTTAATATCCACGCCTTGTTCTAACAAGCGCGTAATGAAGGTGCGCCGCATGTCGTGAGGAGTAAAACGCGCCATGCCTGCATCATGCTGTAACTGCTCCAGGATGCCGGTTAAACCGGTCGTTGTCAGCGGCTGGCTAGCAACCCTGCCGTTGCGCTGAATGCGGTTAAACAATGCATCCCCGGCCTCTTTCACTCCACTGGCTTTAATCCATGCGCGGATGGCTTTATCTACCGCTGCCGCAACATATATCTCCCGGTATTTACGTCCCTTCCCCTGCCTCACTGTAAGAATGCCATTGTCATAGTCCCGGTGTTCAAGGCTGACCAGTTCTCCGGCCCGCAAACCTGCACCGCAAAGTGTCATTACAATGGCGGCATCACGACAACAGCGGATACGCTGCGGATGCCGTTTAGCAACCTGAACAAGTGCACGAACCTCTTCCCGGCTGAGTGCCCTTCCCTTGCGCTGGTTATCGCCACTGACGCGCTTGACTGCCCGGATACGGGCAAGCGTGTCCGCCTCCAGGCAATTGAGGTTAAAGGCCGTCTGCGCAATGCCCCGGAGTGCTGACAGTGCCATATTGACCGACGACACGGCATAACCGTCATCCAGCAGTGCCGCACGTACTTTAGCGACAGCGGCGAAGCTAAGTTGCTCCCAGGGGTAGCTGGCTGCATCCGCACCGCGTTTAAGTATGCTGGCGCTGCGGTTTAACAGGCTGGTGATCCCCCTCCGCCCCGACGGGGCAAGACCGCTGATATAGGCATCCAGCACGGTAGTTTTCACCACAGGCGCGACCTGGCGCAGCGCAGCCCTGCTCATGCGTTTAACCTGCTATAACATGTATTAAACCAGGTAACTGTCTGCATCAGACCAGCCCTCGCTCAGCCAGTGACACCGTCTCCGCCCCGGCCACAATAAAGTGGTCCAGCAAGCGTACATCCAGCATTTGCAGTAGCTCCTGCAGCCGCTTAGTTATCCGGATATCGCACTTGCTGGGTTCAGCCTCACCGCTGGGGTGGTTGTGCACAAGGATGACTGCGGCGGCGTTATGCCTGAGTACCTGCTTGATTACCTCCCGGGGATGAACGCTGACCGTATTTAACGAGCCCCGGAACAGCATTTCCCGATGCAGAAACTGGTGTTGGTTATCGAGCAGGATAATGCCAAACTCCTCATGCTCCAGCAGGGCCATTTCATACATTACGCACCGCCGTACATCATCAGGAGAGCAAAGCTGGACGCCACGCTGGTAGCGCCGGCTGATAATGTCGCGGGCCTGGTCCAGGATGCGGGTTTCATGCAGGGTAAACGTCGTCATGTTCAGAACTCCCGTTCGATGAAGTAAATGGCTTCGGGAAACAACTGGCGGCGGGCCGCGCCAGCACGTAAGGAGAAGGCCTTACGGGGCATGGAGATTCGCCCGTTGCTGTCGAAAAACCAGAGCGTTTCTTCGTCCATTCTGGTGACAAGGGACCAGTGAAACTGGTCGCTGAGCATAATCAGGCGGGAGTGGTCTGTTACCGCCAGGAACCGCCTCATTTCACTGAAAACCCGCCCTTCCACAAGACCGCGACTTCCTTCGAAAGGTTTGCTGATTTGGACCGGAAACTGGCGGTGGTAGTGGCCTTTCCGGAGTACCTGCGTAATCAGCCAGTCGAGCCGGTTTTCATCTATCCCTTCGGTCAGCCATTCATGCAAAGGCCAGCGTTGCTGATAGGCCTGAAGAAGTCGGTTCATGAGTGGTTTTCGCTTCACCCGACCGTCATACAGCCAGCTCAGCATATTCACCACACAGTACGCGCCGCAAAGACAGTCAAGCTCTCCCTGTACAGACGCGTGGATCCCTCTGTTAGCAGTCACAGATAATGTCTCCATCAATAATTAGCTGTCAGTGTGGCGGGATTATCTTTCCCACATAACGGTGAGCGTGTAGATATTCAGGAAGTGGTAATGAACGAAGTTTCTCTGCCAGAGTGCAAAAATATCGCGTCCTTCCCCTGGGGGTAAATCACCGGCATAGGACAGGAAGACATAGCGCTGACTCCAGCTGATATCGATTTCCTTTTCGAGCTCCGGGTCTGTCCCCATATATTTGAAGTCCGTGATGTAATCGAAATACCATTCATCGTTGCGGGAGATAAGCCTTATTTCAACCGGATGAAACCCACCATTTTCAGCGCTGTAATTGATATCTTTGAACAGCAACGTAACAGCACGAATATTCGGTTTAACTGGCGGCTTTTTACTGAGCTCAGCCAGTATAATATTAATGAGTTCCTGACTTACGGGCATGGACAGCCCTTCCTGACGGATAATATTCATTGTATTTACTCCGGTAAAAATGCGCTTGGGTTGATGACACAAATACTAATTAAACCTAACCCGTACTGACTTTTCAGACGATGGACGCCCTCCCGCCAGAAGGGATATAAAATGAAACACTAAGTTGGCTATTAGTTTATGCATCAGCTACTGAATAATATGACACTATTCAGTAATGACATTTTACCAGGAATATACTTTCAACGCAAATAGTTTCAATTGGGAACTAATTTTAATGTGGTTTTGTGAATTCATCTAAAAAATGGATAAGGCTTTTCTTTTTAGCGCTATCTAACTTATTCCAGACTTGATCGAGATGCTGTTTTAATTCGGCATCAAGTCCAGTAACAAAGCTAGACGGTATATTAGAAACGTTTAAATCCTCCATGCAATCAATAAAGAACCAGCTTATTGGCGTTTTTAATGCAACTGCAATTTTAACTAAATGAGCAATATTGATCTTATTAGTTCCTCGCTCGTAGCGAGAGAGTTGCTGCTGAGAAATATCGATAGTCTCTGCGAGATCGGCTGCAGTTAGCCCAGCTTCCTTACGTCTGGTCTGAATACGCTGCCCTACCAACTTATCAGCTGAATCTGCTACCAGTTTAACCATCATTTGATCTCCAGAACGTCCATAAGAGGAAGTCTGGGGCTTTTTTACTCTTGCATGAACATCACCAATGGATATAAAATCGATAAAATACTCACTTATAGACAATTAAAGGCTATAACTGAGCAATCGAGTGGTGCCAAAATCACCATTAGTTGAATCTTCGAACAAAGGTGGCCTGAAAAGGGGAACACTGTGGCAACCACTATTACTGAGATAACGGACTGCTTTGAGTACTTTTTCAGCTCTCTTTACCGGCGCGAATTTGTCAAAACATTGCGTCTGAATGAATGTAGCGAGCGTGAACTACTGCCATTAGTACGTTGCTATTTACTGGGCTGGTTTGCGGATAACGTCTCGCCGGAAGTAAAAAGCAAACTACCAGGAACGGTATCCGGGCATGGTTTCATTGATTTTGTCATTGACGATGTGGCCGTTGAGTTTGCCGTCCGTAAGCCAACAGCAGCGCGTTCCAATGTCTCCGCAACCGTTAATAGCACTGAGGTGAAGAAACTGATGAAGCACGACGGCAAAGCCCTGCTTGTCCTGTTTGACTTCTCAGATACTCCCTATTCAGAAGAACAGATCGAGTCTTTTCGCAACTGGCCATCTCTCGGTCGTGGGAATCACCGTAAATCAGCTTTCAACGTAGTGTATTTCTTTGTGGAAAAACGCAGGCCGCTGGCACTGGGGAAAATCACCAAAAACATTCGTATCAGCTAACAAGGAATTTAATGATGAAGAGAATAGTGGCTGCATTAGTACTGACAACCTTAGCCCTCCCGGCAATCGCAGCTCAATATGCTAAGCCCGGTGCACTTTTAACGCTAAAGCCAGGGAACGGTAATGCGGAGTTTAGCATCAACGCATCAGCCAAAGATGGGTCAGGGACCTGCAACATGGAAGGTACGGCTCAAAAAATAGCTGCTGGCGAGAATCAGAAACACCGTTGGGTCTGGAATGATAGTTCCAGCCAGTGTGTTGCCGTGCTCAGTGAGATGAATAATGGGAAAACCAGCGTGATGACTCGTGGTTGTGAAGGATACTGCGGGGCTTCTGCGGCGGGCTTAATGGATGGTCAATACAACAAAAAGTAACAAGACAACCACTTTTAATTGAAGGGAAACAATGAATGAAATTGAACATACTTCTGGTGCTGGCAGCAGCGAGTTTAATGGTCGGTTGCGGTGATAAGACACCCAAATGCAACAGCGATGATGCTAAGAATCTGGTCGTTGATATAGCGCGAAAAACGATAGAAAAAGGGATGACACTGGATAAAGATGTGCAGATTTCTGTTGAAAACATCAGGACGGTAAGCCATGAGTCAGGCCTTGACGTTTATCAGTGCGCGGCTGATCTGGCATTCACAAAACCAGGAGCTCAACAATCATTGCCAATAACTTACCAGATACAGAAAACTGACGATGGTAAAGGGCAGTTTTATATTAATGTATCGGGTTTATAACCCATAGTAGCAAAGATTATAAATCCATTTTGTTTAAGTGATTTATATTTAAACCAATAAGGAATTCCATGGGAGATGCTATTTATCATAAAGCACAAGAGCTATCTCCCGCATCCACAACTTTATTAAAAACCAAATAGCCGATATAAGTGAAACCTCCATATTAACGCTCCCACCAACATTAAACCTAACTAGAAAAACACATACAGAGCCACATCTTCATAAATTCGATTGACGCCCCACACTGTACACAGAAAATATGTATTCATGACTCTAGGTAGCTGTAAGTTTAGCAGACGGAAATCTTATCATGTCAATATAAAAATCCCCCATAAAAATCTATGAGACCAAAGGTTAGAATTTGACCTTAATAATAGGTTGTGTACCATTTCGGCAACCAGGATACAACCCGCAGATAATGAGTTGTTCTCCCTCTCACCCAGCCACCAAAATGCTCTAAAACTTTAGGAATTGATCGTGTATCAAAACCACTTTCAGTGGCCGAGATAATCCTTATGGCCTGATGTAGTGAACTCATCACGTCAACCACTCAGAGTTTGCTGGAGTAAATGATATTTCACATAGAACCCGAGCCTCAGAAAAAACAAATTTGATTAGATTGACTATAGTCCTCATGTTATCAATGCTAAGCTTGAGCCAGCTGACCATAATATGGTAATAAACACGCATCATAATGAAAAACATCTCATTGAGCAGAGAAAATAATGATACAGGGTTGGTTGAATACACTGTCCGAAATGATAGCAGAATGCAATTTAAAATTATATAAAACCAAAGCTCTAAGCCATAAGTCAAATTAATAATATTCTTACCAATATGTTGCATCCGTTGGTCGAACCCATAAGGGGTATTCAAAGCATTACTTTTAGAGTTATTATAGCTTTCCACAGAAGGGTACTCCCCTAAAATTAAAGCCGGAGGTGAAGTTTGCGATACGAAATTACATCTAAACAGCTTGACGAAGAGAGTTCTATTGGATACAAGCCAAAAGCTATCGACGCGAGTTTTCAATCACTACCTTTGTCAATGCTAAGCGATAGGGAGTTTGAGATTTTATGCTACAAATTAATTAGCAGAGAGATTGAGAGCGGGATATTTACAACATCAGATAAGATTGCCCTTATGCAAGGAGTGGGAGAACGTGGGCGAGATTGCACCCTATACCTGAACAATATATCCAACGGTGTTGTACAATGTAAGAAGTATTCTGCCAAACTGACTTTCCCCCAAGTATTGAAAGAACTGCTGAAGTTTTTTCTACATTCAATTCTAGATAATTCCTTTGTTCCGGCTCCTAAAAATTTCACTTACCATATCTATGCTTCAAATGACTGTAATGAACAATCTTTAAAGTTTATCTATGGATTTCACCACGAAATTGAAGCCCATATAAAAAATGGCAATATTGAAAAGTATGCAAGGGATGTCTGCGAGGAGTATGAATCTTTTACAAACTTTCGAAGCGCCATCCCTTTAGAAAAACTTAGCACATTGTTACGCTCTATAAATATAGAATTCTCAAATGGCTCAGATATTTCCGGACGCATATCGAAACACACTGACATTTTGCAAGAGTTTTTTAACATACGAACTGTTATTGATAACAGTGAAGCAGCAAAGATAATAAGAAAGGAGCTTGAAGACCATGGATTGAAGCTACTCACAGATGAGGATTTGAAAATAATTCAACAGCGCGTAGGCAATCAGCATCCGAACAAAAGGGTAAGGTTAGGTTTTGTAGATTTCTTTGGTTTCAGTACGGAATTTTTTCGCCACCTGCAGCCAGAAGAACTTAAGTCCTTATTTAAACAAGTTAGCGATATCCAGATGACTTTGAATTCATCAATGCTAGAATTTATCGAGCATCAAATTGATATTATGGGGATATCTCATTGTCGCCCATTGGTTACAACGAATAAAATACATAGATTTAGCTCACAAGTTTGGAAACCTTATTTAACCAGACGATTAGGATTCAGATGCAGTTTCAAATGTCTACCTAAGCCTTTAGTTGAAAAATTTTTCCCAGACTCTTTAATATCTAAAGAAATGTTGTTGAAAGAAATCTCGGGATTTCTTTTGGAGACAGCAGATAAAATTTTCAGACGTGATTATACAGATATATGTGGAGAGGGTGATTTTTTAATCCTAAAAATAAAAGTACTTGAAAATATTCATGGTGGTATTGAATCCCTAGAGGAAGCAAAAAAATTACTGGAGAGAGATTTACAGATCTTAATACCTATCATGGAGGAAGTTGAGTCAACATTGGAGGCATTTTTACCCAGCGCTCCCACAATTATCATAAAAGAAGCGGATTATTTTGATGATCCAGCGCAGTTTGCCCAAGTTATAGCCGATTGTGAGGCTATTGATAGATCAAAACCACCTAAAGGTAAATAGTAGTAGAATTAAGCTTCACATTCATCTTTCAATTGTTCGAGCTTTTGATTTGGCTAATTTGGTAAGCTCACTTGGTACCCTGCGGCGCCCTGGAATCTTGACGATAAGTACTGCACGAGGCGTAATCTCGTTGGGGCGTTGAATTTTTATCACAGAGAAAAGACTTGTTAAATGAGGGGTACCGTCTCTACCTGCAGTTACTAAATCAAGTACAAGCAGTACACCAAGCCGGATGCTAACATTTTGATAGTCTGTTGTTTGCGATGCATAATAAGATTCAAGTGCTTCAAAGGAAGCGTCATTCTCTTCACGTTTAACCTCAATCACAAGACGTTCAGGGCCAGATTTCATACGAATGTCAGCTCGACCGCTTCCGAGGTTAGTCGCTTCAAGGTCACTGCCTGCAGCATTAGTAGTTAACCACCTGAAGAAATCAGCCTGAAGTTCATCTTCGTGTGGAAGTGACCCATCCTCACGCTCGAAAAGATAAGAGCCTCCAGGATCATCACGGCGCGTGACTTCAATACGGTGATGAACAAAGCGAGTAAGCCAAATAATCGCTGCATTGAAAAGCATTCTCCCGTTTTCATTTTCTTTATAGTCATAATGGTCCGAAACTGCATTGCAGCTCTGTTCAATGACTTGTACCTCAGTTGCGGACATATTACTGAAATGTAATACAAGAACATCCGATAGAGCTGCGTAAAGATGTTTCTTTTGTTCGTTAGGAATTGAGGATCGAAAAATTACGGCGGCGAGAATATCCTCTGAGTCACTCGCCGCCTCGCAAGAATTACTTTGCGACTTGCATCCGCTAATTATTTCTCTTACTTCCTCAATCATTTTTTCTACTTGAGGTGCCCATACGTTATCGGCATTTTGTTTAAGCCACTCTTGCAGGACATGAAGTTGCGCAGCCTGAGTGGCAACAGCATGTTTTATACGAGGTCGCAGAAGTTCTTCGATAATTCCTTCGTTCGTACGGCGCAGAATTGATCGGCCTGCGTTATAAACCGCGAGAAGCGCCTCTTCAATCACGAACAAAGGTTGTAACCAACCGGGCTCTTCGAGATGATGGGAGAGTCCCGTGACTTTATTGGCTAGTTCGCTCCAATAAACTGATTCAGCGTGCCGACTTCCTAACCACGAGGGATAGTCTTTTCCTCCAATCCATGCGTTGATGCCAAAAGCATCTTGCTTGATTCGGATGCCTATCTTCTGTAATTGGCTTGATGGGGAGCCAGAACAAAAATCTAGCACCAGGGTCAAACACTCACTGTAAAGGGAAGCAATTGGATTATAGTCCGAAGTGTCCAAAGAGGCTTCAAACCATGATTTTGCCTGCTGAAATTCCTTAATATTCGAACTGGTTCCAACACTCTCCAAAGCAACTGCTAGGGCCGCCATGCCGAGTTCAAAAGTAGCCTCTGCACGTAGATCTTCTTGACCAGATAACTTTAGTAAAATGTCAATTAACTCATTTTCTCGCCAATGCGAAAAAGCAATACCAATAATCTTGATGGCATACTTCAAAAAATAATGATCGTCGTCAAGGGATACACCCAAAAGAGTATCCAGCAAACGATACTGCCAGCGCCGGTTAAACATAGCCCAACGAAACGCACCGTCAAGTGCAGCTCCTCGGGCCTGTCCAGACAGTGCATCTTTACTCAATTGAGTCTTGGATAGAAAAATATCGAAGCATATTTCATCTCCCCGTTCTGGCAGAGGGCGATGTTGATAAAGAATATCAGTGGATTCAGTCAATACGAAGTCGATTGTCGCCGATGCTAATAAATCATGGAGCACCGCTAAATAATCTGATGCTTTCGCGGGCTGGTCTTTTTTCCAACAAACCAGAAGTTTCTCGAGAATTTCTGGCATTATTCGTGAGGCACCGATATCAACAGCAGCCGGAATCAAAGCATCGATTCCGCCAATATTTTCCAGACTCCAATCATAACCACGCTCTATCATATCGATTACAGCTATTTCGATTGGATGCATGATTATCACCATAAAAATGCACTACCAGATGCTTGTTGGCGATGAGACTCTGGTATGTGGTCGGTAATGGCCTTCGAAGTAATACCAGCGATGAAGACCTGCAAATGAGATAGTTTCCCAGATACCTCTTGAAGTCCAGCTACGAGGTGGTCGACATCTTCAGGCGACACCTCCTGCGCAGCAGGGGAATCAATCATTAGCAGTCCTGGATGGCGGCCTATACCTTGTTTTTCTGCAATTTCGATCATTGCAAGTACAGTGGCCACTTTTAAACGCAGTTTTTCCCCTTCAGTGACACGACTGTAACTCGTAGCAGCTCCTGCTTTAGTCAGACTAAGGTTACCGTTTCCCTTTAGACTGGCATCTGAGAGATTTTCCATCCCGAAAGCCTTCGCATAATGCACTAGTCGTTTAGACACATCTTCTAGCAGACCATCACGAATATCTTTGACCCGTATTTCGGTTTCGTTGACAACTGCAGTGAGTATCTTGATTTCCGTAGAATGACCATCATCTGGAGGATCCTTAGCAAGAGAAGCTTCTTCAAGCCGCCCTTCCAGAACTGCCACCATCGTTACTAACTCCTGACGTTTTGCATAAGATACGATATTCTGAGTGTTTACTTCGATGCGTAAACGAATTTCTTGTATCTTGTCTCGTTGGTTTTGTAACAGCACCTCAGTTTCGTTCCGTAACTTTTTAGCTCTTTTCAAAGCGTCCTGTGAGGCTATTACTCTTTCTTCAAGTTCTACACTGAGTTCTTCGGCGTCTTCAGAATTGGAAATTGACTCACCACACACGGAACATGCAAAGTCTTTATGCTCTCTTTCTACCTTCGCTTTTGAAATTGTATGGTCGCATCGTGGGCAGCATTTGGGCTTCAATCGACGAAACACCGCACTTGCGGATATAGCATCGTTATGCGATTGCAAATCTCTTTTGTCCTCAATGCAAGCTGTTTCAGCGAAACGTAACGCAGCAACTTCCCTTTCCAAGCGTTCGCTCAACGCTGCCTCAAGACGCTGTGTTGACAAGAGAAGCTTTGCGTCAGAATCAATAGCGTTACGAATAGCTTCGTCGCTTGGCATGGCCTCTAACTCTGCTCGCTTTAAACCGAGCTCGTTTCTGATGCTATCGATACGGGCCTTTGATTTTTGCTCTGATTGTTCGTATCGACGTGATGATGATTTTGCAGCCAGTTCAACTGCTTGGAGAGCGGTTCTTGCAGCTGCAAGCGTAGAAACCCAAGGTACCCCCAGATACATCTGCATCAGCCGGGCAAGAACGCCTGATTGGGTTGGAAGGTCTCCGAGAAGAACTTCATAGTTTGTTCCAATAAACATAGCACCAGAAAGGGCTGCCCATCCATGTGCAACGGGAGTGCCTTCCCCACTTCCGTATTTTCTCCAGGTAGCGATGGTATCCAATGAAAAAGCTTGCATGAAGAAGTTAGCCATAACCGACTCAAACTGTGTAACACCCTCAAATTTAGCAAGTATCGTTTTTTCTAAAGGCATAGCCTCGCTCCCAGCACGCAGGCGGCTTAATGAGCCAATAACCTGCTCACTGGTACTTACCTCAACCTCAAAGATATCTGTGTCGAGCACAAATCTCAGACGGGCTTTATGGATCCAGCTACTTACATCATCTTGCAAAGTACTAGGTTTATTACCACGTAGCATCCAACGTGTTATTTCGATAATAGTAGATTTTCCTCGAAAGTTCTGCTCCGAGAGCATGGCCCATAGGCCATGGTCAAGATCCTTCCAAGAAAAACAAAACGCTCCCGCGTTAGTAATGCCGCTTTTGACACCGGAAAATTCAATTTCCCGTATATACATGCGCCGTGGCGTGCCTAGAACGGGGGTAGGTTGAATTCGGTGAGAGGTCAGTACAGCTTGGATTTCAGAAGCATGGGCCCCCACTTTAGCCGCGATCACTTGCAACCATTCCTTGTTCGCATTGGTCATGTCTTCACCTGTAATTATTTACTAGCTGCACGTATTGCGATAAGACGCTGTACAACGTCTTCAGTGATGGAAGGAATAATCCCCCCCAATCTTGTCTCGGCATAACTTGCACGTTGGTATTGTTGTTGTTTAAGCGCACTCCCACCTTTATTACCTGCTACTCGAGACACCAAAAAAGATCGATCCTCATACCATTTGAGAATTGGCTCCTGAACAACAGCATTCGCACAAAGATCATGTCCTTGCACTGTTAAAATAAAGTGGGTCTCCCGTGATTTGTCATCACTACGCTTGATTCCGGTGATGCGTACAAGGTCTCGTGACCGAAGCAAAGAAAGAGCATCATCCAGCCGCTCATAGGCCCCAAAAAAATACCTTATCATTGGGACTCGACGTAAGTCAGGTTCATTGTTTTCTATGATGGATAAGGCTTCTCCCAACCATACTTCATTACCTGTTTCTTCGAAAAGGTCAAGAAGCTCAGCAGCAAGATAGTCAGGATTTCTCATCCAAAAATCGAAGGCCAATAAACGGGCTTCACCTTTGAAAATCATTACTTCATCAGGTGCATAAGAATCCTTTAATTGCTCGCCACCAGCTTTCAATACATATAGCAGACGTAAGGCATCACGATGTGGGGAACGGATCATGTAGACATCCCTAAATCAACGTTAGATCTCGTAGGTAAAATTCATCTTAGACAGCCAATAATACTCTGGCACGGCAATGACTTCCATTTTTCCTGCATTGTTAGGTCCTACCGTTATGTTCAGAGTACCTGAACACACCATCTCACTCCCTACAACGTTCGAAAGTTCCTATACTAAACTTTATGGGAGACACAAATGTCCTCTATTCCCTTTCTCAGAATCATTGGTAAATATGAAGATCAATTTAAAAATTTCATCTAGAATATTTTGATTGAGAGAAGATAATACTCTGAATGATTCCAAGATTTCAGTGGTTCGAGATATGGCCAATTTGAAACTAACACAAAAACATGGGATTCAAGAAACCAGTTATTCTTTACAAAGCATCGATTCGACCTCAACCTCAACCTCAACCTCAAAATGACGAGACTACTGTCCTTTGGACATTCCAAGGGATTCTGACATATGCGCCAGATCCTTTTCTTGATGAGTGATGACTACCATCAGATGATATTCAAAGGATTCCAAAAACTCTTTTTAAAATTTTAAAATTGAGAATGAAAAACATAGCTTTGTTACCAATTATCAGCAGCTACTTACCAATATTCATCTCATTAGATCAAGTTAGTAAGAATGGTGCAGCTATCAAATCACAATGGATATCAGTCATCTATACCGTTAGTTATTTAAACATTGA
Source organism: Kosakonia sacchari SP1 (assembly GCF_000300455.3). Lineage (NCBI taxonomy): Bacteria > Pseudomonadati > Pseudomonadota > Gammaproteobacteria > Enterobacterales > Enterobacteriaceae > Kosakonia > Kosakonia sacchari. Next base: position 952,452 of record NZ_CP007215.2, on the reverse strand, counting down.
TTTATTACCTAAAATTCCGTATCATCAAAGGGGAAGAAAAGTGAATATAAATTCGAATAAAAATGTAAAGTAGGTGTGTTACCTACTACCTAAAACCCACTCAGGAACCTCAGCTACAAGCACAGTGCATAATCATTAGGTATCAAACTAGATGCTTCGGCTCAAAATTAGCCATAGTACTGCGCCACATCGTAAGAACCACGGCGGCAATCATGGATGGTTTTAGAAGGCACCCTTGCTTCGGCATATAATATATATTCACTCCCAACATCTAACGTAGGCATTTTTAATTCCAAACGATTTTAATATATAGATGACAATCTGAATTTGTAGAACATAGAAAAGTGTATCGCATATAATCTTAAAAAAACAGAATTAAAAAAACCAAAAAACACAAATAAACATTAAACTAATAAAAGCCTCACATTTAATGAAAAAACTAGTAAGTATAGAATCCACGCTTTAGACATTTAAAGAATACGAAAAACCAGTAAAATAACCAAACAGAAAAACATTTCCCATCATTTAATATCGCATAAAACCATAAATAATTCATTTAGCTCTTAATTTCCTGACAAACAAAATGTGTTCTAGTGAAAGTAGAATACTCAGTTCTACGTAGCAACACGCAAATATTCACCTCACCAATAATAAAATCGTTAATCTTATAAAACAACCCGCAAACAATACTAAAACTCAAAGATAATTAATATCACAACTAATACTGTTATTGCTTATTGTTTTTATACATTGAATAGAGATAGGACTTTTATCTGAAAGAGTTTTTGATTTTGCATCTGGAGAATCGACAAAATATAAGACAACCGTTGAAAACAACAATAAATAAAAAACACCCAAATAGAAAAGTTTTGCTTTATCCTTACTATGCAACTCTATTCTTTTGCACACTTTCTTACGAAAACTAAACTTTATCTCTTTTGGACTTTCATTCCCTATAGTTTTTGTAAGATCAATAAAGTCCTTCAATTCCTCACCTATCTTTGATTCAATTGTTATCCCTTTTTTAACTGAACCAACTAAAAGTGGATGATACCAATATACGTCAACAAAGAAAAATAACATCCATATAATTGCAGCTCCAAATGATAGTATTGTAGCAACGGATGTTGAATGTCCCATAACAACAAATGCAAATCCCGACTTAAAGCTTACGCCTATCGCACCAATGAAAGCTGACAAAATTAAAATCGCAAAGTTTCGTATTTTCATGGCCAAATCATTGAAATGCTGTTGTGTATTGATAACTTGCTTCCAAATATCAACCTTTATTTTTAAGAGTTCTATTTCATTTTTCCGACTTTCATCAACATTAGACATTCTGGTTAAACTCCGTGAATACGAATAAGTTAAGCAATTCCGAAAATTCCTCGATCACAAACTCAGCATGAACATCTTTTTTCTCTTCTTTTATTTTCCTTTCATTCTCTACCTCAGCATCAGTCCAATGTGTAACTTCCCTAAGTAAGTTATAATCAGTACCAGAAATGAAATGTTTATTTCCATAATTTGCGAAGACAGCATCCACTCCGGCATCTAAAGCCATTGCAATATCTTTCATTTCGCTATCACCTATATAAACGCAATCCTCTGGCATAGCATTTACAGATGAAATGATCTCTCTTAGTATCTTCGGATTAGGCTTAACCTCACCATAAGGAGTATGCCGATTGACTGTTTTATTTAAATTATATGATGTTTGGGGCTGAACGCCTGCAGGAATGCTATGATCTTCAGGTGAAAAAAGAATATCAATGACACCATCTAAATTCAACTTTGACACCCTATAATTAGAATAATACTCCTTCGACTCTGTATACCCTATAATTAGAACTCCTAACCTCTTGAGTTCCAATAAAGTATCCAACACCGTAGGATAAAGAAAAAGATGCTTTTTTCTTTCACTTCTATAAGCATGAATTGCAGAATCAAGGGCTTTATTTATTTGCTCTCTCCCACCATACTTTTGTATTAAAGAAGGGATCTCCTCAAGAACAAATGCATACTCAGCAGTACCATGCTTTTGATGAATTTGTTTTATTTGAGGTTTTAACTCACTAACTGGAATATTACTAATCCTAGAAACCTCGTTTAACATCGCACTAAAACTTGCATGCCAAATAGTAAACCAATCAAATAATGTATTATCCAAATCCGTTATTAATACACTTTTCATAAAACCTCTCTAAACCATATAACTTAATAATCTTAAAACACAAGTTGAAAACTAATGATCACCAAATTTATTCAAAGATGACCTTAAATACAAGACAATACTTACCAAAAACAATACAAATAGGTTATCTATAGACATTTTATCTCATAACTGTTCATCTACAAGCAATAAATAATACATAATTGACACTTAAAATAACAACCAGCAACTCAATGATCAATATAGGAATTTGTCTGTTGTTATAAATCAACCAGTTGAAATCGATACAGCATTTTGATGAGTACAGTTTATAAATTGAATTTTGTCTAAATAATCTGCCCAAACCTGCAACCACTTCTTGCACTCCTCATCATACTCATAAAGGTTATAAATCCCTTCGACGCCCCCTTTGGTATGCCCAAGCACCGCCTCACCAACTTCTCGAGGACACTTAAGCCGAGATAACCCAGTCCTGACGGTTCTCCGAAGATCATGCGGTGTCCAGCTCGGTATATCTAACATCTGGCCGGATTCACGTAAGCGCCACGCATTCTCTGTCAGATACTTTTGCTGGATTGGTCGTCTTGTTCGTGTAGACGGGAAAAGGTAGGTATCCGAGTTGAGGCGGAGCACTTTAAGAAAGTTTACGGCTTGAGTGGATAACTGGACATAACGCTCAACACCCGTTTTAGTCTCGCGCAAGTGTATCGTACCCTTCTCCAGATCAACATCCTTCCACGCCATGTTACAGACCTCTCCAGTACGGCAACCCGTCCACAAGGTCAGACGAAGCACGTTTTTGATTGTCGGTGAAAAGGCAGAACCCGGAAGCCACTGGAGAAACTTTTTAAGCTCAGCTTCACTCAGCACACGCGTACCACGATTATTGGTAAGCTTGATTCGAGTCTGCCGGAGGCTGGACTTTGCCAACAGCGCGGGATTAGCAAAGCTGGCATCAAAACGCCCCAAACCGATAGCGAACTCATAGGCCAATGAGAGCTCCCGTAGAACGTTACCGGCTTGCACTTTTGCTCCTCTGGCGACAATGCCATTGATAAGCATAATCACTTCATTACGTGTGATTTCAGAGGCATTACGATCGCCCAGCTTATCTACCGCATCGGCATACAGTGTTCTGCGCACTTCATCCTGGCCTTTCTTCTTCCGGGCCCCCGGAATGATTTTGCCATCCTTGGTTTTGCGGTCCTCAATGCGCTCAGTCAGGTAGAGCTCAACTAATCCCTGCACTGTTAATTCAGGTACTTTAGCCTGTTCAGCCTCGATTGCACGAAGTTGTTTTTCCTGCTTGAGTTCTGATGCAGGACACCGACCTTCCTGACGGAGGAGCTTTAATTCGTTGAGTTTAAGACGTGCAGCGGCGAGAGAAGTCTGTGGGAAGTTGCCAATTTTGACCTGAGCAAGTTTTCCAGTCACAGGGCTCGTGTAACGGTAGAAAAAAGACTTAACACCAGTAGCACCACAGGAGACACGTAAACCACGATTTTCGCCAATATCAGCTTTATCTTTGTCACCCGGCTTCATCATTTCTATCGCTTTAAACGACAGTGGCTTTGCCTCTTGTTTTCCTGCCATAAAGACTCCGTTATCATGCTCCCTACGCATTTATGAAACGAAATGTAGGTTGTGCTGTATGTAGCCATATTTTACCAGGCTATAGGTTGGCAAGCTACACTTTAACCTACATTTAAATGTAGGATTTCCTGAGATCCAATGAGACAAAGTGAAACTCAATGAGAACAACAAACATCACTAACTCATTAAAATTTAAGAAAATGGACATCATAAACTGATGAGTACACTAGAGAATTTCGACGCCCATACCCCAATGATGCAGCAGTATCTTAAGCTGAAAGCGCAGCACCCGGATATTCTGCTGTTCTACCGTATGGGCGACTTCTACGAGCTGTTTTACGACGACGCCAAACGCGCCTCGCAGCTGATGGACATTTCGCTGACCAAACGCGGCGCGTCTGCCGGTGAGCCGATTCCTATGGCGGGTGTACCGCATCATGCGGTGGAAAATTATCTGGCGAAGCTGGTGAGCCTGGGTGAATCGGTGGCGATTTGCGAGCAGATTGGCGATCCGGCCACCAGCAAAGGGCCGGTCGAACGCAAAGTGGTACGCATTGTCACGCCTGGCACCATCAGCGATGAAGCGCTGTTGCAGGAGCGCCAGGACAACCTGCTCGCCGCCGTCTGGCAGGACAGCAAAGGCTTTGGTTACGCGACGCTGGATATCAGTTCCGGGCGTTTTCGCGTTAGCGAACCGACGGATCGCGACACCATGGCGGCTGAGCTGCAACGCACCAATCCGGCGGAATTGCTCTATGCGGAAGATTTCGCGGAAACCGCGCTAATTGAAGGCCGTCGTGGTTTGCGCCGCCGCCCACTGTGGGAGTTCGAAATTGACACCGCGCGCCAGCAATTAAACATGCAGTTCGGCACGCGCGACCTGGTCGGTTTTGGCGTCGAGAACGCGCCGCGCGGCCTGTGCGCCGCCGGTTGCCTGTTGCAATATGTGAAAGACACGCAGCGTACCGCCCTGCCGCATATTCGCTCCATCACCATGGAACGCCAGCAGGACACCATCATTATGGATGCCGCGACGCGCCGAAATCTGGAGATCACCCAGAACCTGGCAGGCGGCGTCGAAAACACGCTGTCGTCGGTGCTCGACTGTACCGTCACGCCGATGGGCAGCCGCATGCTCAAACGCTGGCTACATATGCCGATACGCGATACGAAAGTGCTGACCGAGCGCCAGCAAACCATCAGCGCGTTGCAGGAACACACCAGTGAGCTGCAACCGGTGCTGCGTCAGGTGGGCGATCTGGAGCGTATTCTGGCGCGTCTGGCGCTGCGCACCGCTCGCCCGCGCGATTTGGCGCGCATGCGTTACGCTTTCCAGCAATTACCGGAACTGCGCAGCCAGCTGGCGGATATCGACAGCGCACCGGTACAGGCGCTGCGTGAAAAAATGGGCGAATTTGTCGAGTTACGCGAACTGCTGGAGCGCGCCATCATTGAAGCACCACCGGTGCTGGTGCGAGATGGCGGCGTGATTGCGCCGGGGTATAACGCCGAGCTGGATGAGTGGCGTGGACTGGCAGATGGCGCGACCGATTATCTCGATCGCCTCGAGGTCCGCGAACGTGAGCGGCTGGGGCTGGATACGCTGAAAGTGGGGTATAACGCGGTACACGGCTATTTCATTCAGATTAGCCGTGGACAGAGCCACCTGGCACCGATTCATTATGTGCGCCGTCAGACCCTGAAAAACGCTGAGCGCTACATTATTCCGGAACTGAAAGAGTACGAAGACAAAGTTCTTACCTCCAAAGGCAAAGCGCTGGCGCTGGAAAAACAGCTCTATGAAGAGCTGTTTGATCTGCTGATGCCGCATCTGGCGGATTTGCAGCAGAGCGCCGCCGCGCTGGCAGAGCTGGATGTGCTGGTCAACCTGGCGGAGCGTGCTTATACCCTCAATTACTGCTGCCCGACCTTTAGCGAAAAACCGGGCATTCGTATTAGCGAAGGCCGCCATCCGGTGGTTGAGCAAGTGCTGAAAGAGCCGTTTATCGCCAACCCGCTAAACCTGTCGCCACAGCGGCGGATGTTGATCATTACCGGCCCGAATATGGGCGGTAAAAGTACCTATATGCGCCAGACTGCGCTGATTGCTCTGCTGGCCTATATCGGCAGCTATGTGCCGGCGCAAAAAGTGGAGATCGGGCCAATCGATCGCATCTTTACCCGCGTCGGCGCGGCGGACGATCTGGCCAGCGGGCGCTCCACGTTTATGGTGGAGATGACCGAAACGGCGAACATCCTGCATAACGCCACGGAAAACAGCCTGGTGCTGATGGACGAAATTGGCCGCGGGACATCGACGTATGATGGCTTGTCGCTGGCGTGGGCGTGTGCGGAGAATCTGGCGAATAAGATCAAAGCGTTGACGCTGTTTGCCACCCACTATTTCGAGCTGACGCAGTTGCCGGAAAAAATGGAAGGCGTGGCGAATGTGCATCTCGATGCGCTGGAGCATGGCGATACCATCGCCTTTATGCATAGCGTGCAGGATGGCGCAGCCAGTAAGAGCTACGGCCTGGCGGTCGCGGCGCTGGCGGGTGTCCCCAAAGAGGTGATCAAGCGCGCACGCGGTAAATTGCGCGAACTGGAAAGTCTGTCGCCGAGCGCGGCAGCCACCCAGATCGACGGCACGCAAATGTCACTGCTGGCCGCGCCAGAAGAGACAAACCCGGCGGTTGAAGCGCTGGAAAACCTCGATCCGGACAGCTTAACGCCGCGCCAGGCACTGGAGTGGATTTACCGTCTGAAAAACCTGCTGTAACCCCTCTTCCCTCTCCCTGAACGGGAGAGGGAATTTCACTTATCCGCCAGCCACGCCGACATCTCCCGCACCCGCGCGGTGCAGTATCAACACTTACGACATCATGCAAAACACACATCTGGATCGGCACAGCGGTTCTCGATGTCCAGGCTGAACCACCTTTGACCGGCGATAACTCGCCTGGATGGACAGATGGTGTTTCCGCCTTATTTGACGGTGCCGGTCCGTTTATATCCAGGTTTTGGATGCCGCGTTTTCATGCAATTTAAGTTTGACTGACGGGCTATAAAACTGAGGCGGTACTACGCCAGACGCGCACGCAAAAAATCTACAAACGCGCGGACTTTAGCGGGCTGATGCTGCGCATCCGCATAGACGGCATAACCCCCCTGCTGCGCGAAGCGGTATTCCGGCAACAAATGAATAAGCCGGTGACTGTCCAGCGCTGTTTGCACCAGCCATAGCGGTAACAACGCCACGCCGCAACCGGCCAGCACGAATGCCATTAACGCCTGCGCGCTATCTGCGGATAACCGCGCTGGCGCGGTGATTTCCAGGCGCAGCGCGGCAGTCGCGCGGGGTTGAAGATTGTTGCCGACAACATTGAACCGCTGACGGAGTGGGACAGTGGAGCGGTAACAGGCTATCGGAAAACGCAGGGTGAGCATGCGCGCTGGTCAACGGAGGTGTTTCAATTTCAGCAAGGGCGCGTGTTGTGGCGTCATTTGCATGAGACGGCGCAGGCAGCGTAACGGCAGCTGGCAAAGAAAAAGGCCGCGTCATCTGCGAGCGGCCTTTTTGTCGTGAAATGGTGCTTATTCGCGGAACAGCGCTTCGATATTCAGCCCTTGCGTTTGCAGGATTTCACGCAGACGACGCAGACCTTCAACCTGAATCTGGCGAACACGTTCACGAGTGAGACCAATTTCGCGGCCCACATCTTCCAGTGTCGCAGCTTCATAACCCAGCAGACCGAAACGACGCGCCAGCACTTCACGCTGTTTGGCGTTCAGTTCGAACAGCCATTTAACGATGCTTTGTTTCATATCATCGTCTTGCGTGGTGTCTTCCGGGCCGTTGTCTTTCTCATCGGCCAGGATATCCAGCAGCGCTTTTTCAGAATCACCGCCCAGCGGCGTATCAACTGAGGTAATGCGCTCGTTGAGACGCAGCATACGGCTGACATCATCAACAGGTTTATCCAGCTGTTCGGCAATCTCTTCTGCGCTCGGCTCGTGGTCCAGCTTATGGGACAACTCGCGTGCAGTACGCAGATAGACGTTCAGCTCTTTAACAATGTGGATTGGCAGACGAATAGTACGGGTTTGGTTCATGATTGCCCGTTCAATGGTCTGACGGATCCACCAGGTGGCATACGTTGAGAAACGGAACCCGCGTTCCGGGTCAAATTTCTCAACGGCGCGGATCAGCCCCAGATTACCCTCTTCAATCAGATCCAGCAGCGCCAGACCACGATTGCTGTAACGACGGGCAATTTTCACCACCAGACGCAGGTTACTTTCGATCATGCGACGGCGAGAGGCGACATCACCACGTAGCGCACGGCGTGCGAAATAAACTTCTTCTTCGGCCGTTAAGAGCGGGGAGTACCCAATTTCCCCAAGGTACAGCTGAGTAGCGTCTAAAACCCGCTGGGTAGCACCCTGCGACAACAGCTCCTCTTCAGCCAGGTCGTTATCACTGGGTTCCTCTTCTACTAAGGCTTTCTCATCAAAAGCCTCTACTCCGTTCTCATCAAATTCCGCGTCTTCATTTAAATCATGAACTTTCAGCGTATTCTGACTCATAAGGTGGCTCCTACCCGTGATCCCTGGGCAAAGCACCTGAAGACTACTCATTTTGCCGACTGCAGCGGCATCTGCGCACGCTGCAACGACTCAAATGGGGAGCACTTCAATCACTTTGCACCGATTTATCGCTGCGGCAAATAACGCAGCGGGTTTACGGATTTCCCCTTGTAACGAATTTCAAAATGCAAGCGTGTAGAACTGGTTCCGGTGCTACCCATGGTAGCGATTTTTTGCCCCGCCTTAACTTCTTGTTGTTCCCGGACCAGCATTGTGTCGTTATGGGCGTAGGCACTCAGGTAATCATCGTTGTGTTTTATGATGATCAAATTACCGTAACCGCGCAGTGCGTTACCGGCATATACAACGCGCCCATCTGCGGTCGCGACGATAGCCTGTCCTTTACTGCCCGCAATATCGACACCTTTGTTGCCACCTTCGGTCGCAGAGAAGTTGTCGATAACGTTGCCATCAGTCGGCCAACGCCATGAAGCAATCGGCGCGCTGGTTGATGTACTGCTGGCAGTCGGTTCGGTTGAGCTTACAGAAGGAGCCGTAACAGGCGCTGTGACGATAGTCGCAGGCTTATTGTTCGGCAACATTTTGTTAGCACTTTGTTCACCTGAATCTTCAGAATACGTAATTGTCGGTTTCGAAGCAACCACTACGGTTGAATTTTGTGCAGGTTTTGAGACGATTCCTTGCGCAGAAGCATCGGCCCGAGTTATGGCGTTACCGCCAGTAATTGGCGTACCGGATGCGTTGCCAACCTGTAAGGTTTGTCCGACTTCAAGACTATACGGCGCAGCAACGTTATTACGCTGCGCGAGGTCACGGAAATCGTTCCCGGTGATCCACGCGATATAAAACAGCGTATCGCCACGCTTAACGGTGTAGGTGCTGCCGCCGGTGTAGCTGCCTTTAGGAATATTGCCATACTGGCGGTTATAGACGATATGACCGTTCACCGTCTGAACGGGTTGCTGCGCGACGGGCTGGATCTGCGTCGGCTGAACGGCAGGACGCTGTACCGGCTGAATTTGCGGTTGTTGCGCGGACGTGCCAAGTTTTGGCGGCGGTGTGATTAACATACCGGAACTGGAATTATTACTGCTGGCGCTCTTCATGCCGCCAACGGAACTGACCGGGGCCGGAGCATTAGTGGAATTTGAACACCCTGCCAGCCAAAGTGAAACCAGTGATAATGCCGCAACACGGCTTACGGTTAATTTTGGGCTTCCCGCGCTCATTTATCCCCCAACAATATGTAAATTACCAATGACTTAAAGATAACCGCGAACGTTTACGGCAAATGTGCTCACCATACGCTGTTATTGCCTGAAAAACCCAGGAAAACTCTGTTTCTCAGGCCAGTTCGCCTTTCACCAGCGGAACAAAGCGTACGGCTTCAACGGTATCGATAATGAATTCGCTTCCCCGCCGACGAACCCGCTTCAAATGCTGGAGTTCATCGCCCACGGGCAAAACGAGAATACCGCCGTCATCAAGCTGCGACATCAGCGCAGCCGGGATTTCCGGCGGTGCAGCGGTCACGATAATGGCGTCGAACGGCGCACGAGCTTGCCACCCCTGCCAGCCATCACCATGACGAGTAGAAACATTATGTAAATCAAGCTGCTTCAGGCGGCGACGCGCCTGCCATTGCAGCCCTTTGATGCGTTCAACCGAGCAAACATGATGCACCAGGCGCGCCAGAATGGCGGTCTGATACCCCGAACCGGTGCCAATTTCCAGCACCCGCGAGGCCGGCGTCAGCTCCAGTAGCTCGGTCATTCGCGCCACCATATAGGGTTGCGAAATGGTTTGCCCTTGACCAATAGGTAACGCGACGTTATCCCACGCTTTGTGTTCAAACGCCTCGTCAATGAATTTCTCGCGCGGCACTTGTGACAACGCCTCAAGCACCTGCTCGTTTTTAATACCCTGCGCGCGTAATTGATTGAGAAGATCTTGTACGCGTTTGCTTACCATTGCCTGTTCACCCCGGCACGATCCAACCAACCCGACACCACATCATGCGCGCTGTAAGCGGTTAAATCCACATGCAGCGGCGTCACGGAAACATAGCCTTCATCAACGGCGGCGAAATCGGTGTCCGGCCCGGCATCGCATTTCTCGCCGGGCGGGCCAATCCAGTAAAGCGTATTGCCGCGCGGATCTTGTTGTGGAATTACCTGATCCGCCGGATGGCGGCTACCACAACGCGTAACGCGAATTCCTTTGATCTCATCCAGCGGCAGATCCGGGACGTTAATATTCAAAATACGGCCGGTTCGCAGCGGTTCGCGACTTAACGCACGCAAGATGGAACAGGTGACCGCCGCGGCGGTGTCATAATGCGTATGCCCGTTAAGCGACACCGCCAGCGCCGGGAACCCCAGGTGGCGCCCCTCCATCGCGGCGGCAACCGTACCGGAGTAAATGACATCATCGCCAAGGTTCGGCCCGGCATTAATGCCAGATACCACCACATCCGGGCGCGGACGCATCAGCGCATTAACGCCCAGATAAACGCAATCGGTCGGCGTGCCCATTTGGACGGCGATATCGCCGTTTTCAAACGTAAAAGTACGAAGTGAGGATTCAAGCGTCAGCGAATTAGACGCACCGCTGCGGTTACGATCGGGAGCGACGACCTGAACGTCGGCAAACTCTCTAAGAGCCCTTGCCAGCGTCTGGATACCCGGCGCGTGGATCCCGTCATCGTTACTCAGCAATATTCGCATAATCACCCGATGTGTTGATAAGTTCCCTGACGACACTGGTGGCAAAGCTGCCCGCCGGAAGCCAGAACCGTAATTCGACGGTGACGTCATCCCACCAGTTCCAGCTTAATTTTTGCGGGTAGAGCAGCATCGCGCGGCGCGCGGCTTCGACTTTCTCCCGCACCAGCAGCGCCTGTAGATCCGGCGCATCAGCAACCGCCTGTTGTTCAAACGCCAGCGCGTCACGCTGTGTGCCCCACTCGCCGCTGCCTGGCAGCGACGCGGTAATCATCAGCGCTTTCGCCTCAACGCGCGTTTGCAGTTCCGCCAGCTCTTCACAGGTTGCAACAAACCAGCTGCCGCGCCCCGCTAATTGTAGCGCATCGCCGTCAACAACTTGATTAAAGTCTGTTTTTTTCAACCGCTCGCTGACGATTTGATTAAACAACGCGCTACGCGCTGCCGACAACCAAAAACTGCGCTTGTTACGATCGCGCACCGGCGCATCGCTCTGCGCCCAGCGAAGCGCGCCTTGCAGGTTGCTGCCGCCGATGCCAAAGCGCTGAGCGCCGAAATAATTCGGAACACCTTTCTCCGCGATGGCCTGCAAACGCGCGTCAACGTCCGCACGGTCGCTGATTTCGCGCAGTACCAGCGTAAACGCATTGCCCTGCAACGCACCGAGGCGCAGCTTGCGCTTGTGACGGGCATATTCCAACACTTTGCAGCCTTCAAGCTGAAACGCGCTGAGATCGGGCATTGCATTACCCGGTACGCGGGCACACAGCCACTGCTCAGTGACAGCGTGTTTATCTTTTTGCCCGGCAAAGCTCACTTCACGCGCGTGGATTTTAAGGAATTTTGCCAGTGCATCGGCCACAAAACGCGTATTGCAGCCATTTTTCAGGATGCGCACCAGAATATGCTCGCCTTCGCCATCAGGCTCAAAGCCAAGATCTTCCACCACCACGAAATCTTCCGGATTGGCTTTCAGAACGCCGCTTGCCGCCGGTTTGCCATGCAAAAATGTCAGGTTATCAAAATCTGTCATTTCGCCGCCTTCACCAACAGCGCCACCGCTTCACAAGCGATGCCTTCGCCGCGTCCAGTAAAGCCGAGTTTCTCGGTGGTGGTGGCTTTGACGTTAACATCATCCATATGGCAGCCGAGATCTTCAGCGATAAACACGCGCATCTGCGGAATATGCGGCAGCATTTTCGGTGCCTGGGCGATGATGGTGACATCGACGTTGCCAAGCGTATAGCCTTTTGCCTGAATGCGCCGCCAGGCTTCGCGCAGCAGCTCGCGGCTGTCAGCGCCTTTGAACGCCGGATCGGTGTCCGGGAACAATTTACCAATATCGCCGAGCGCCGCCGCGCCGAGCAGCGCGTCGGTCAACGCATGCAGCGCAACATCACCATCGGAGTGAGCCAGCAGGCCTTTTTCGAAGGGAATGCGCACACCGCCAATGATAATCGGGCCAACGCCTCCAAAGGCGTGTACGTCAAAACCGTGTCCAATGCGCATTATGCTTTCTCCTGGGGGTCTGCATGGGTCAAGTAGAATTCTGCAAGTCGTAAATCTTCGGGTTGGGTGACTTTAATATTATCCGCGCGTCCGGCGACCAGCTCCGGGTGAAAACCACAATACTCCAGCGCTGAGGCTTCATCAGTAATTACAGCGCCTTCATTCAACGCGCGGGTCAGGCAGTCGTGCAGCAGCGGCAGCGGGAAAAACTGCGGCGTTAGCGCATGCCATAAGTCGTTGCGCTCAACGGTGTGAGCAATCGCGGTTTTACCGGGTTCGGCGCGCTTCATGGTGTCGCGCACCGGGGCGGCAAGAATTCCGCCCACGCGGCTGGTTTCACTCAGCGCCAGCAGTCGATTCAAATCATCCTGATGCAGACACGGCCGCGCGGCATCATGCACCAGTACCCACTGTGCGCCCGAGGCGGCCTTCAGGCCCGCCAGCACGGAATCCGCGCGCTCTGCGCCGCCGTTCACGACAGTGATTTGCGGATGGCTGGCAAGGGGTAATTGCGCGAAGCGTTCATCGCCAGGGCTGACCGCGATAATCACGCGACTAACGCGCGTATGGGCGAGCAACGCGGCGACCGCGTGCTCAAGAATGGTTTTATCACCGATGGAGAGATACTGCTTAGGACATTCCGTTTGCATGCGGCGGCCAAATCCGGCGGCCGGCACCACGGCACAGACGTCCGGGATCATTGCTGACATGTCGTGAGTCCGGGGTTATTTAAGGTCTGTTCTGCGTATTTTGTGTATTTTGCGTGTTTTGCGCTGAGCCCGACGCGCGCTTTGAGGCGTCCGGCACCAGACGATAAAATGTTTCGCCCGGCTTCGTCATCGTTAATTCGTTGCGAGCGCGTTCCTCAATCGCTTCCTGGCCACCATTGAGATCGTCAATTTCGGCGAAAAGCTGATCGTTACGCGATTTTAATTTGGCGTTTGTCGCCTGCTGTGCCGCCACATCTTCGCTGACGCGGCCGTAATCATGCAGACCATTCTTGCCAAACCACAGCGAATACTGTAGCCAGACCAGTAAAGCCAGCAATAGCAGCGTTAGTTTACCCATCCTGCCCCCTGAAAAACGGCATCATCATCCCATAACTTTTCGTCAGACTCCACTCCAGCCGGGTGATGCCGCACAAGCGCCAAACTTTACCATAAATGTCTGTCGATCCGTAGCCGGACACATTGCCTTAATGAGCGTTACGGTTTGACGTAGGGATTGCGTTACCCCATCAGCCACATAAATAGCACGCCAAACATGGCGATCACCGTCAACAGTGTCGCCACGCTGCTGTAAAGCAGCTTGCCATCGAGGAGCGAATGCAGCGCAATGCCGACCACGACGGATACGGGCATCAGGGCGAGAAAAAAAGGCCAGGTGTAGAGAAAGAAAAACAGCGTATTGGAGCCGTAAATCATGAACGGGATGCCGAGCGCCAGCAGCCATGCGACAAAGCCCACAACCGCTCCAGGGAACGACCATGTGGTGGCTTCATCGGTGGTGGTCGTCAACGACTGCGACCGTGGAATGGTGATGTTCTGACTGTTGCGCATATCTGATCCTGTTGCCTGTACGACCGGTCACGGAAATACACGCCCTCATTCAGGCGGCGCAAACATCAACGCCGTGAAACCTGAAGATGGCGTGTATCGCCAGTACCGTCTCAGGATCTGATAATATCGCCCTGCCGGAGGAGGTCTAATAATTGGCTGACCAAATTTGTTACCAATTGTTCGCCGTCCAGGTGCACTTCCGGAGATTGCGGCGCTTCGTAAACCGAATCGATGCCGGTAAAGTTGCGAAGTTCTCCCGCGCGCGCTTTCTTATACAACCCCTTAGGATCGCGCGCTTCGCAGATCCCCAGCGGCGTATCTACAAACACTTCGATAAACCGCCCTTCTCCCAGGCGCTCGCGCACCATTTGCCGCTCGGCGCGGTGCGGCGAGATAAACGCGGTGAGCACGACCAGACCGGCTTCAACCATCAATTTGGCCACTTCACCCACGCGGCGGATATTCTCTTTGCGATCGGCGTCGCTAAAGCCTAAATCGCTGCACAGCCCGTGGCGCACATTATCGCCATCCAGCAAATAGGTGCTGACGCCCGCGCGGTGCAGCGCCTCTTCCAGCGCCCCCGCGACGGTCGATTTTCCCGAACCGGAAAGGCCGGTAAACCACAGTACAACCCCACGGTGACCGTGGAGTTGCTCGCGCGCATTAGGCGTTACCGGATGCGCGTGCCAGACGACATTTTCGTCATGCTGCGCCATTACTTGCCTCCCAGCAGATCGCGTGCGCCCCAGTGCGGGAAGTGCTTACGAATAAGCTGATTCAGTTCCAGTTCGAACGCGCTGAACTCGGATGTAGTGGCCTGCTGCTGGATATGAACGTCACGCACCATTCCTGCGCCAACGGTCACGTTGCTCAGGCGGTCGATAAAGATAATGCCGCCGGTCACCGGGTTCTGCTGGTAAGCATCCAGCGTCAGCGGCTCGTCAAAAGTCAGATCCACCAGGCCAATGCCATTAAGCGGCAAGGTTTCGACCTGGCGTTGCGTCAGGTTATTGATGTCCACCTGGTAGTGGATGCCATCGACTCGAGCGCGCGTTTTTTTGCCTGCTACTTTGATGTCATAACTCTGACCCGGTTGCAGCGGCTGCTCCGCCATCCACACCACATCCAGCGATGCGCCCTGCACCGCAGGCAGCGTTTCCTGCGCATCCAGAATCAAGTCGCCACGGCTGATATCGATCTCATCTTTCAGCACCAGGGTAATCGCTTCACCCGCTGCGGCTTCCTGTAAATCACCGTCAAACGTCACGATGCGGGCGATGGTCGACTCGACGCCAGACGGCAGCACTTTGATACGCTGGCCGACTTTCACCACGCCGGAGGCGAGGGTACCGGAAAAACCACGGAAATCGAGGTTTGGTCGGTTCACATACTGCACCGGGAAGCGCATCGGCTGCGTATCCACCACACGCTGGATTTCTACGGTTTCCAGCACTTCCAGCAGCGTCGGGCCGCTATACCACGGCATTTTCGCGCTCTGGCTGGCAACGTTATCCCCTTCGAGCGCCGACAGCGGCACAAAGCGGATATCGAGGTTGCCCGGCAGTTGCCCGGCAAAGGTCAGGTAATCCTGACGAATGTTGTCGAACGTCTCTTCGCTGAAATCCACCAGGTCCATTTTATTGACGGCAACCACCAGGTGTTTAATGCCGAGCAGCGTGGAGATAAAGCTGTGGCGGCGCGTTTGATCCAGCACGCCTTTACGCGCATCGATCAACAAAATCGCCAGATCGCAGGTCGACGCACCGGTCGCCATATTACGGGTGTACTGCTCATGCCCCGGCGTATCGGCGATGATAAATTTGCGTTTTTCGGTAGAGAAATAGCGGTACGCCACATCAATGGTAATGCCCTGTTCACGCTCCGCTTGCAGGCCATCCACCAGCAGCGCAAGATCGAGTTTTTCACCCTGGGTGCCGTGACGTTTGCTGTCGTTATGCAACGTGGAGAGCTGATCTTCGTAGATCTGGCGGGTATCGTGCAGCAGACGGCCAATCAGTGTACTTTTACCATCATCGACGCTGCCGCAGGTTAAAAAGCGCAGCAGGCTTTTATGCTGCTGGGCATGCAGATACGCTTCGACGCCGCCTTCATTGGCAATCTGTTGTGCAATCGTGTTGTTCATGGCGGCTCCTTAGAAGTATCCCTGACGTTTTTTCAGCTCCATGGAGCCGGCCTGGTCGCGGTCAATCACGCGCCCCTGACGTTCACTGGTCGTTGAAACCAGCATCTCTTCGATAATCTCCGGCAGCGTTTGCGCATTTGATTCCACCGCGCCGGTCAACGGCCAGCAGCCAAGCGTACGGAAACGCACCATCCGTTTTTCGATCACTTCACCCGGCTGCAGATCGATCCGGTCATCGTCGATCATCATCAGCATGCCGTCGCGCTCCAGCACCGGGCGTTCCGCCGCGAGGTACAACGGAACGATGTCGATATTTTCGAGGAAGATATATTGCCAGATATCCAGCTCGGTCCAGTTAGAGAGCGGGAACACGCGAATACTTTCGCCTTTGTTGATCTGGCCGTTGTAGTTATGCCACAGCTCCGGGCGCTGGTTTTTCGGATCCCAGCGGTGGAAACGATCGCGAAAGGAGTAAATACGCTCTTTGGCACGCGATTTTTCTTCGTCACGCCGCGCGCCGCCAAATGCCGCATCAAAACCGTACTTGTTCAGCGCCTGCTTCAACCCTTCGGTTTTCATGATATCGGTGTGTTTGGCGCTGCCGTGTACGAACGGGTTAATACCCATCGCCACCCCTTCCGGGTTTTTATGCACCAGCAACTCGCAGCCATAGGCCTTTGCGGTACGGTCACGGAATTCGTACATCTCACGGAATTTCCAGCCGGTATCCACGTGCAACAGCGGGAACGGCAGCGTGCCAGGATAGAAGGCTTTGCGTGCCAGATGCAGCATCACGCTGGAATCTTTGCCGATGGAGTACATCATCACCGGGTTGGAAAATTCGGCGGCCACTTCGCGGATAATATGGATGCTTTCCGCCTCCAGTTGTCGCAGGTGAGTGAGTCGTTTTTGATCCATAACCATTCCTTAAGCCAGATTAATCACGGAGGCGTCGAACGCGTCCGTCGCTGTCGTATGCCGGAACCAGGCAAGTTCATGATGCAGCCCAACCACCTCGCCTACCACCAGCAGGGCAGGCATCGGGGCGGTTTTCGCCAGTTCCTCAAGTTGTTCTAATGTGCCGATAGCAACGTGTTGATCCACGCGCGTACCGCGGGAAATCACCGCCACCGGCGTTGTTTTGTCACGCCCGTGGGCAATCAGCTGTTCGCTGATTTCAGCCGCCTTCATCGTGCCCATATAAATCGCCAGCGTCTGGCGGCTCTGCGCCAGTTGTGACCAGTCAAACGGCGCGCTGTCGGCTTTATAATGGCCGGTTACAAACGTAACGCTCTGGGCAAAGTCCCGGTGCGTCAGCGGGATGCCCGCATAGGCTGTCGCACCCGATGCTGCCGTAACGCCCGGCACCACCTGGAAGGGAATGCCCGCTACAGCCGCCGCCTGTAGCTCTTCGCCACCGCGTCCGAAGATAAACGGATCGCCACCTTTCAGGCGCACCACCGTTTTCCCCTCACGCGCCGCGTCCACTAACATGCGGTTGGTATCATGCTGCGCGACAGCGTGCGAACCGGCACGTTTACCGACGCAGATTTTCTCTGCGTCCCGCCGCACCAGTTCCAGCACCGCATCGCTCACGAGGTGGTCATAAAACACGACGTCTGCCTGCTGGATAACCTGTAAACCCCGCAACGTCAGTAATCCGGCATCGCCTGGGCCAGCACCGACAAGAATGATTTCACCACCGCTTGAGCCAGGTTGCGCCAGCTCCGCTTCCAGCGCTTTTTCCGCTGCCGGTTCGTCACCCGCCGCCATCAGGCTGGCAAAACGCCCGCGAAAAGCGGTTTCCCAAAAACGACGCCGCTCATCGGTAGTGCGGCGAAACGCTTTGATGCGCGTCCGCCAGCGTCCGGCAACTTCTGCCATGCGCCCGAGATTTCCCGGCAGCAGCGCTTCAATCTTTTCACGCAGTAACCGCGCCAGCACCGGCGCGTTACCGCCGGAAGAGATAGCCACCAGTAACGGCGAACGATCCACAATCGACGGGAAAATAAAGGAGCACAGCGGTTGGTCATCCACCACATTCACCAACCGATGACGCGCATTGGCAGCGTCGAACACCCGGCGGTTCAGCGCCGGCTCGTTGGTCGCGGCAATCACCAGGAAAACCGCGTCCAGTTGTGATTCGTCAAACGCGTTAGCCAGCCAGTGAATGGATTGCGCATCGGCAAGTTGCTGCAACTGCGGTTCCAGCCGTTGCGCTACCACCTGCACATGTGCGCCAGCCCGACGCAAAAAGGCAATCTTGCGCGCGGCGATTTCGCCGCCGCCAATCACTAAAACGGGGCGGTCTTTTACAGCAGCAAATAACGGCAGGTAATCCACAACGTAGTAACTCACTCAAGGCCAGCAATAGAGGGACTATAGGGGCGGTTTAGAACGAATGAAATTACGAATTGGAATGAGTAGTTCCGCAAAGGAATAACGCTTGTGCAAAGCAAATATCAAAAAGTGCTTAACATCAACATTTTCGGAAGGTTAAGAAGAAATGAAATTGTGTAAAGCGGGTCACAGTTTCATACTAAGCGCGGTAAAAATTCTGCTGCTTAAAGGACTCACTATGTTTTCCGCATTGCGCCTCCGTACCGCTGCCCTGGCGCTCGGCGTATGCTTTATCCTCCCGGTTTCTGCCCGGACATCCCAACCCGGCGACTTTGCAACTGAGCAGGCCCGTCACATTGCCACTCTATTCCCGGGACGTATGACCGGCACCCCCGCTGAAATGCTCTCTGCGGATTATGTTCAGCAACAATTTGAACAAATGGGCTACCAGAGCGATATCCGTAAATTCAAAACCCGTTATCGCTATACGGCGAAAGATAACCAGCAGAACTGGCAAAACGTTACCGGCAGCACGGTGATTGCCGCGCATGAAGGCAAACTGCCGCAGCAGATCATTATTATGGCGCACCTCGATACCTATGCGCCGCGCAGCGATGCGGATGTTGATAACAACCTCGGTGGTTTAACGCTGCAGGGTATTGATGATAACGCGGCGGCTGTGGGCGTAATGCTGGAACTGGCGCAAGCACTGAAGCAGACGCCAACGCAATACGGTATTCGTTTTGTAGCCACCAGTGGCGAAGAGGAAGGCCAGCTTGGCGCAGAGAGCTATCTTGCGCGAATGAGCGACAAAGAGCGCAAAAACACGTTACTGGTGATCAACATGAATAACCTGATCGTCGGCGACAAGCTCTACTTTAGCAGCGGGAAAAACACGCCAGCTTCTGTGCGCAAACTGACGCGGGATCGGGCACTGGCCATTGCCCGTTCGCACGGGATTCTGGCGATGAGCGCTCCGGTCACGACCACAAAAAACAACCACAGCGCCAATGATGCGCAGGTGTTTGATCAGGCGTCTATACCGGTGCTGTCGGTGGAAGCGACAAACTGGTCGCTGGGTCTGAAAGACGGCAACCAGCAGCGCGCCAAATCCAAAACTTTCCCGGAAGGCGTGAGCCACCATAATGCCCGGCTGGATAACCAGCAGTATATCGACCAGGCGCTACCGGGGCGCATTGAGCGCCGCAGCCGAGACGTGGTGCGTATCATGCTGCCGCTGGTGAGCGAACTGGCGAAAACCACCAAAAATTAACGCCAGCATTGCTGGCGTTATCTTGCAGATCCCACGAACCCGTCCTGAGTGCAAAAACCGAAGCGAAAAGGCTTTTGCGCACAGGGTGCATTAGAGCGTGGTGAACCGACGGCTAGCGCTCGTCGCGGCGCCCACCTACCGCGGCCCACATTCTGCGCACATGCACCGTCACTTCTTCGCGGTCATGATACAGCTGACGCGCCTGAATCTGCGCGGCGACGTTATGCTCATCCAGCTGCGCCTGAATATACGCCAGGTTGTTCGACACCTCTTCGTAGCGCTTTTTCATTGGCAGCTTGAGGTTGAAAATGGTTTCCCGACACCAGCCATTGGTCAGCCATTGCGCCATCAGCGCGGCGACTTTCGCCGGTTTCTCCACCATGTCACACACCATCCATGAGATGTTATTGCGGTTCGGGCGATAGCGGAAACCATCTTCACGCAGCCAGGTCACCTGGCCGGTATCCATCAGGCTTTGCGCCATCGGGCCGTTATCCACTGACGCTACCCACATGTTGCGTTTCACCAGCTGATAGGTCCAACCGCCCGGACACGCACCGAGATCCACGGCGTACATTCCATTTGCCAGGCGTTCATCCCACTCATCTGCCGGAATAAAGACGTGGAACGCCTCTTCCAGTTTCAACGTTGAACGGCTTGGCGCATCGGACGGGAACTTCAGACGCGGGATGCCCATATATAACGGCGAGTTGTTAAAGGAGTACGAATAACCGGTGTAGCAACAACCCGGCGCAATAAAGAACACGTGCACGACCGGGCGCTTCGCTGAATCACTCCGCGCCAGGATGCCCGCTTCCCGCAGCGCACTGCGCAGCGGAACGGTAAACTTGCGGCAGAACTTCATCAGCTCTTTGCTTTCGTTGGTATCGGCCACTTCGACACGCAAATCGCCGCCTTTATCTACGACGCCCTGCAACATGCCGACGATCGGCGTAATGCGATCTTCCTGCGGTAAGTCGCGCAGCAACTCGCCCACGACAAACATCTGGCGGGCAAAAATCAGCGAACTGAATGGCAGCTCGCGCGCCAGTTTGTCGGCGTCGTTTTCCTGATAGCACTCAAAAACAACATAACCCGCGTTCTCTTTCACACGCGCGAAACCGAACACCTCAAGGCGACCGGCTTTATCGGTAATTTCTGCTGCGCACTCTTTCTCAAAACCTGGGCGGCACAACAACACCACTTTATTCATGAACAACGCCCCTACGTTTCAGACGAATTGCGCCAACTAACATTAATGCCCAGCCGATGAGAAAACAGACGCCACCGACCGGCGTAACAAACGCCCACAAGCGTAAATGCGAGAGCGCCAGGCAATAAAGGCTGCCGCTAAACAACACGGTGCCGAACGCCAAAAAAACGCTGCTCCAGTAAAACCAGATGCTGATACGGCGCTGCATCGCCACCGCAAGCCCAAGCACCGCGAGCGTGTGGAACGCCTGATATTCGAGCCCGGTCTGGATCCAACTCATCTCCACCACGCCCAAAGTTTTACGTAACACGTGCGCGCCGAAAGCCCCCAGCGCGACAAACACAAAACCGCTTACCGCGGCAAAAATCAGCATAAAACGGCTGGTCATGTGAGTACCCTAAAAGTCATACGCGCCATACGCGCGCGAATTATTGTTCGTAACGGAAACGGAACTTTTCCTGTTCGCTGGCCGCTTTTGCCAGGATCCACTGACGAAAGGCGGCTATTTTACCCAGTTCTGCCTGGCTGTCATGACAAACCAGATAAAACGCGTTCTTACTGACCAGAACATCATTAAATGGGCAGACCAGACGGCCTGCTTCAATTTCAGACTGCGCCATCACATTGTTGGCAAGCGCGATCCCTTGCCCATGGATGGCAGCCTGCAGCACCATAGAACTGTGGCTGAAAATAGGTCCCTGCTGAACGTTAAGATTAAGACCTAACTGGCGCGTATAAGTTTGCCAGTCGCGACGAGAAGCGTCATGCAGCAAGGTGTGATGTGCCAGATCTTCAGGCTTTTTCAACGCCTTATCACCGGTGAGTAATAATGGCGAGCAGACCGGCAGCAAGTATTCTGCGTACAATTTTTCCACACGCAAGCCCGGCCAGTTGCCGCGTCCGTAAAAAATCGCCACGTCGACATCGTCCGCCAGTTTGTCCTCTTCCCGGTCAACCGCCTGGATACGCACGTCGATTCCCGGATAAGCTGAGTTAAAGCTAGAGAGCCTCGGCACCAGCCATTGAATGGCAAAACTGGGCAATAAACTTACAGTGAGCGCACCTTTTGCACTGCGTGCTTGTAGTTTTCGCGTGGCCTCATTGAGCTGGGAAAATATCTCTTTGATATCCTGAAAATAACTCTGACCTTCCTCGGTAAGCAGCAGCGAACGGTTGCGTCGACGGAACAATTTCAGGCCGAGAAAATCCTCAAGGGACTTGATTTGGTGGCTTACTGCGGCCTGCGTCACAAAAAGCTCATCGGCGGCGCGAGTAAAACTCAGATGGCGGGCAGCGGCATCAAAAACACGTAATGCATTCAGTGGTGGTAATCGCTTGGACATGGTTATCAGGCTTAGATGTAAAGGCAATTTAACAAACAGGAAACAGTGTTTAACCTATTAGTTTTTTTTATCTGAGCCATTATAAATTGTCCGTTGAGCTTCTACCAGCAAATACCTATAGTGGCGGCACTTCCTGAGCCGGAACGAGAAGCTTTTTTTGGAATGCGTGTTCTGAAGGGCTTTTGGCTTACGGTTGTGATGTTGTGTTGTTGTGTTTGCAATTTGGTCTGCTATTCAGACCCCGGTAGCGACGCTACCCCTTTTTCACTTCCTGTACATTTACCCTGTCTGTCCATAGTGATTAATGTAGCACCGCAAGATTGCGGTGCTTTTTTTTGCCTGAAATCAGGGTTATTTCTCCAGCGCGACCATCTCTTTAACGTCGGTACGGTTGATCTGTTGCTCATTACCGTTGGCGTCTTTATAAGAGATCATGCCGGTCTGATCGTCGGTTTTCGGTTTACCTTCCGAAATAATCGTACGACCATCGTTGGTGTGTAACGCATAGTTCGGGCTGGAACAGGCGCTCAGGGCAAAAGCAAAAGCACATGCAGAAATAATTGCGGCAGCCTTTTTCATCTTCTTCTCCTTCTGGCAATTAATGCTGTGAAATACTCTTCACGGAAGAGTCTCGAACGATTAACTAACACTATTCAGCATAACCTGCTTACCGAACTCTGCCAGGACAAACAGACAATTCCGATGGTTATCAACTGCCTTGCTACGACCGAAAAATTGCGCGACGATCTGAGGAATTAGATGAGGAATCGCATGAACGCATTTAACCCAGCGCACTTTCGCGCGCAGTTTCCGGCGCTTGCCGATGCGGGCGTCTATCTCGACAGCGCCGCTACCGCCCTGAAGCCACAAGCCGTGATTGACGCCACGCAACAGTTCTACAGCCTGAGCGCTGGCAACGTGCATCGCAGCCAGTTCGCGCAGGCGCAACAACTCACCGCCCGCTATGAAGCGGCGCGCGAACAGGTTGCCGCCCTCCTTAACGCGCCCTCCGGGAAAAATATCGTCTGGACGCGCGGCACCACTGAAGCCATCAATATGGTCGCGCAATGCTATGCCCGCCCGCGTCTGCAAGCCGGGGATGAAATCCTCGTCAGTGAAGCGGAACACCACGCGAACCTCGTGCCGTGGCTGATGGTCGCACAGCAGACCGGCGCAAAAGTGGTGAAATTACCACTGGGCACCGACCACTTACCGGATATCGCGCAATTACCACAATTAATTACTCCACGTAGCCGTATTCTGGCGCTCGGACAGATGTCCAACGTCACCGGCGGCTGCCCGGATCTGGAACGCGCCATTACCCTCGCGCATGCGGCAGGAATGGTGGTGGTGGTTGACGGCGCACAAGGAGTGGTGCATTTCCCGGCGAACGTGCAGCGTCTGGATATCGATTTTTACGCCTTCTCCGGCCACAAGCTGTATGGGCCAAACGGTATCGGCGTGCTGTACGGCAAAGCGGAACTGCTCAATGAAATGACGCCGTGGCTCGGCGGCGGCAAGATGATTACCGAAGTGACGTTTGATGGATTCACCACGCAACCCGTGCCGTACAAGTTGGAAGCCGGGACACCTAACGTCGCGGGGGTGATTGGTTTAAGCGCCGCGCTCGAGTGGCTGGATACGCTGGATATCGCCCAGGCTGAGAGCTACAGCCGTGGTTTAGCCACGCTTGCGGAGGAGCAACTGGCGCAGCGTCCGGGTTTCCGCTCTTTCCGCTGCCAGGATTCCAGCCTGTTGGCCTTCGATTTCGACGGTATTCACCACAGCGATATGGTGACACTCCTTGCTGGTTACGGTATTGCGCTACGTGCAGGTCAACACTGCGCGCAACCATTGCTGGCGGCGCTGGGAGTCAGCGGTACGCTGCGCGCTTCATTTGCCCCATATAATACGCAACACGATGTTAATGCGCTGATAGTCGCTGTTGATCGCGCGCTCGACATTCTGGGGGATGCATGACCAGCCTAGCTTTTGCCGGACATCCGTTCGGCACGGTGGTAACCGAAGAGACGCTGCGCCAGACATTTGGCGCGCTCAACCAGTGGGAAGAGAAATATCGCCAGTTGATCCTGCTCGGCAAACAACTGCCTGCGGCGACGGACGAATTAAAAGCGCAGGCGCGGGAAATTCCCGGCTGCGAAAACCGTGTCTGGCTGGGTTCCACCCTCGGCGCGGACGGGAAAATGCACTTTTTTGGCGACAGTGAAGGCCGCATCGTGCGTGGATTGCTGGCGGTTCTGCTCACCGCAGTAGAAGGCAAGCACCCGCAAGCACTGGTGGAAAACGATCCGCTGGCGCTGTTCGATGAACTGGGGTTACGTGGCCAGCTTAGCGCCTCGCGTAGCCAGGGGCTGGCGGCGCTGGCTGCCGCCGTGCAGGAAGCAGCCCGTCAGGCGCTGGCCTGACGTTCCGCTTTCGCCATCAGTTTTTTCAGGGCATGGGAGACCGCGATAAAGCCAAATGTCGCGGTCACCATGGTCGCCGCGCCGAAACCGGCAGCGCAATCCATACGTTTTGGCCCTTCCGCCGTGCTTTTCATTGCACACACAGAGCCATCCGCCTGCGGGTAAACCAGCGCTTCGGTGGAAAATACACAATCGACACCCAGCTTGCCTTTGCTGTTCTTGACCACGCCAAAATCGCTTTTTAACCGCTCGCGCAGTTTCGCCGCCAGCGGATCCTGAATGGTTTTCGCCAGATCGCTCACCTGGATCTGTGTCGGATCGATCTGCCCACCTGCACCACCGGTCGTTACCAGCGGGATCTTATTGCGTCGGCAGTAAGCAATGAGCGCCGCTTTTGGGCGCACACTGTCAATAGCATCAATCACATAGCTGTAATCACGGCTCATTAACTGTGCGACGTTATCGGCAGTGACAAAATCATCAACAACGGTGACCAGGCACTCCGGGTTGATCTGGCGAATACGTTCCGCCATCACCTCGGCTTTCGCCAGCCCCACATTTTCACGCAGAGCATGAATTTGCCGGTTGGTGTTCGTCACGCAGACATCATCCATATCAATCAGCGTGATAGCGCCAATGCCGGTGCGCGCCAGCGCTTCTGCCGCCCATGAGCCAACACCGCCAATGCCCACCACACAGATGTGCGCGTCGGCAAACCACTGCAGCGCTTTTTCACCATACAACCGCGCGGTGCCGCCAAAGCGCTGGCGCCAGGCGTCACTGATTACTGCTGACATAAACAAACCTCAAGATGAAACGAAAGACCCTCTTCCGGAGCCGGAAGAGGGTGCGAGTGTAGCACACTCAGCCGCTGAACACGCCGCCGCCAGCACCGGTTCCGGGGGCGTTTTTCAACACCCATACGCGGCCGTAATGGTTGTACCATCCGGCGCGATGACCCGCATCCGGGCCAATGCCCTGATAAATATCGAAGTGCTGGCCTTTAATTGCACCACCGACATCCAGCGCCACCATTAATCGCAGCTCATATTTGCCGTTGAATTTGCCGTTGTTATCCAGCTGCGGCACTTCCGCCAGTAACGTCGTGCCCGGCGGAATAATCGACCGGTCGGAAGCGACAGAAGCGCGGCCAATCAGCGGCACCGCGCTGGCACCTTTTACCGGGGCCCAGGATTGCGGTTTAAAAAAGACGAACGAGGCGTTCTCTTCCAGCAACGCGCGAACTTCCGCTTCGCTGTGTTTTTCGCCCCATTCGCGAATCGCCTGCATCGACATATCTTCGCGTTTCACTTCACCACGGTCGATCAGCACTTTGCCGATGCTCCGGTAGGCGTGGCCGTTTTTTCCGGCATAGCTGAAGAAGTTAAGCGGGCTGCCGTCGCCAAAATCGATATAGCCGCTGCCCTGCACATCCATAATAAAGTTGTCCATTAGCGAATTGCTGTACGCCAGCACATAGCTGTCGCTGAGCGCGCCGGCGTAGATTTCCGCGCGGGACGGCAGGCGGCCGCGTTTAGACGGCATACGGTAAATCGGGTACTGGAACTCGCCCTGGCGTGTATGGCGCGCCTGCACAACCGGCGTATAGTAACCGGTGAATTGTACGTTGCCATAGTTGTCAGTGCCTTCCATTTGCCAGGCGTCGAGACCGTACTGGCGCAAATTACGCGTGTCACCGCCGGACATCAGCCACGACTGAATCGCGTTATACACACCGCTCTGGCTGCCGTAGAGGCGCGGTGAGGCGCTACGAATTTGATTAACCTGCTCGGAGAAATCTCCGGCGTTGATTGGCGCACCTACGGCGTCAGGTTGATTGACCAGGGAAAAAGGCTGGGAAAATTTTCCGTCTTTATATTGTTGACCGCGATCGGTCGGTTTTGAAGAGCAGGCCGCGAGAATTGCCACCATTGCGCCTGTGAGTGCGAACTTAACCCAACGTCCTTTCATTATCTCTCATCTTCTGATTAACCCGGAGCGGGGTGAAGATAACAAACCCCACCCGCTAATGAAATGCGCTATCACTATCCGGCACTAATTTAGTGCAAAAAATAAACGGATTGTATTGTTTTTACACATAATCCCGCCAATTATGCGATCCAGGCAAAAAAAAGGTTGCATCAATAAGTTTGCAGAGTATAGTGCGCATCCACGGACGCGGGGTGGAGCAGCCTGGTAGCTCGTCGGGCTCATAACCCGAAGGTCGTCGGTTCAAATCCGGCCCCCGCAACCAATTAAAATGTGAAGAAAAAAGTTTACATGACGGAAGTGTAAACAAGACGGACGCGGGGTGGAGCAGCCTGGTAGCTCGTCGGGCTCATAACCCGAAGGTCGTCGGTTCAAATCCGGCCCCCGCAACCAACACAATAAACACCTTAACGGGTGTTTTTTTGTTTCTGCGGTTCGCAAAAGAAAATGGCGCTTTTCAGCGCCATGCTGTTATCCCCTTCTCGCCAGCGTCGCGCCATCCGCGAAGTAGGCTTTAATCCCTGCCAGAATCGACTCTGCCACTTCCTGCTGGAATTTCGCCGTCTTCAGCTTACGCTCCTCTTCCACGTTACTGATAAACGCGGTTTCTACCAGAATTGACGGAATATCCGGCGCTTTCAGTACCGCGAAGCCGGCCTGCTCAACCTGATTTTTATGCAGATTGTTGATATTACCAAGCTTGTTGAGCACCGCTTTGCCAAACTTCAGGCTGTCGTTAATGGTTAACGACTGCACCATATCGAACATGGTGTGATCCAGATAGCGATCGCCGCTCTTGCTCACCCCGCCGATTAAGTCCGACGCGTTCTGCGTCTCCGCCAGATATTTCGCGGCGGTACTGGTCGCCCCTTTGGTCGATAGCGCAAAGACGGAAGAACCGCTCGGCTGGCGGCTGCTGAAAGCATCAGCGTGAATCGACACAAACAGGTCAGCGCGCTGTTTTTGCGCCTTGGCAACGCGCACTTTCAACGGAATAAACACATCCTCGTTGCGCGTCATATAGGCTTTCATATTGCTCTCTTTCTCGATCAGCGCATGCAGCCGACGCGCGATTTGCAGCACCACATCTTTTTCCCGGGTGCGATATTTCCCCATCGCCCCCGGATCTTCACCGCCGTGACCGGGATCGAGCATGATCACAATCGGCCTGTCACGCCCGGCTTTCCCCGGCTTCGGGCCGCTCTCTGCGGGCGGCACCTGCTGCTCAAGGTCGCCTTTGTTGTACTCTTCAAGCAGCGCCAGTAGCGGATCCTGCACATCTTTCGCATTGGCCGGGTAGAGATCCATCACCAGACGCTCTTTAAAACCGGCCACCGGCGCCAGCGCAAACAGCTGCGGCTTCACGTCCTGTTTCAGCTCAAACACCATGCGCACGGTCTGCGGATCGAACTGCCCTACCCGCGCGGATTTGATATAAGGATCGTCGCCACGGATCTGCGCGCCCATGCCTTTTAACACGGAGTTAAGATGCACACCTTCAAGATCCACCACCAGCCGGTCGGGGTTACTCAACGCGAACTGCTTATATTTGACGACATGGTTCGATTCCACCGTCACGCGCGTATAGCTTGACGCTGGCCAGACGCGAACCGCCACCACCTGGCTGACTGCAGCCAGACCAATTTGGCTCACACTTAATAACCACATGGCCCCCGCGCCTTTTAAAAATCTGCGGCGACTCAGCGCTGATTGACTTCCCGACATGCTTCTCCCGAGCAATTTTTATATACGTAATAATATTCGTCAAAATTGACGGAAAACTTTAACCAATGATGCATAAACTGTCATCTATTAAAGGGTAAACATATGTCTGACCGCGGGCTGCGGCGAGGAACATTTGTTACACGACCACAAAATTTGCACTTGCACGCGACGGCAGAAAAGAATAAAAATACACAATTTACGAATAATCATGCATTGAGGACAGGCCGTGGTAAAAGAGCGTAGAACCGAACTGGTGCAGGGATTTCGCCACTCCGTTCCCTATATTAATGCCCACCGTGGCAAGACGTTTGTCATTATGCTCGGCGGTGAAGCCATTGAGCATGAAAACTTTTCCAGTATTGTCAATGACATCGGCCTGCTGCACAGTCTGGGTATCCGGCTGGTGGTGGTCTACGGCGCGCGTCCGCAGATCGACGCAAATCTCGCCGAACACAACCATGAGCCGATTTACCACAAACATACCCGCGTTACCGACGCGAAAACGCTTGAACTGGTTAAGCAAGCCGCCGGGTTGTTGCAACTGGACATCACCGCGCGTTTGTCGATGAGCCTCAACAATACCCCGCTGCAAGGCGCACATATTAATGTCGTTAGCGGTAATTTTATTATCTCTCAGCCGTTGGGTGTGGATGATGGTGTCGACTACTGCCACAGCGGCCGTATTCGTCGCATTGACGAAGAGGCGATTCACCGCCAGCTTGCCAGCGGCGCGATTGTGCTGATGGGGCCGGTGGCAGTTTCGGTCACAGGCGAAAGTTTTAACCTGACCTCGGAAGAGATCGCCACTCAGCTTGCTATCAAACTGAAAGCGGAAAAGATGATCGGCTTTTGTTCATCGCAAGGCGTGATGAACGATGAGGGCGAAATCGTTTCTGAGCTATTCCCGAATGAAGCGCAGGCGCGCGTCGAGACACTGGAAGCGCGTGGCGATTATCACTCCGGCACCGTGCGTTTCCTGCGTGGCGCGGTCAAAGCCTGCCGCAGCGGCGTACGCCGCAGCCACTTAATCAGCTACCAGGAAGATGGCGCATTGTTGCAGGAACTCTTCTCGCGCGACGGTATCGGTACGCAAATTGTCATGGAGAGCGCCGAACAGATCCGCCGCGCCACGATCAACGATATCGGCGGGATCCTGGAGCTTATCCGCCCGCTGGAACAGCAAGGGATCCTGGTGCGCCGCTCGCGCGAACAGCTGGAAATGGAGATCGACAAGTTCACGATTATCGAACGCGATAACCTGACCATCGCCTGTGCGGCACTGTATCCCTTCCCGGAAGAGAAAATCGGTGAGATGGCCTGTGTCGCGGTTCATCCCGATTACCGCAGCTCATCGCGCGGGGAAGTGCTGCTGGAGCGCATTGCCGCTCAGGCGAAGCAAATGGGGCTGAGCAAACTGTTTGTGCTGACGACCCGCAGCATTCACTGGTTCCAGGAGCGCGGTTTCACGCCGGTGGATATTGATTCCCTGCCGGAAACCAAAAAAGAGATGTACAACTACCAGCGCCGGTCAAAAGTGCTGATGGCCGATCTCACCTGAGCTTTCGCCCCCGCCTTCTGCGGGGGCTTTTACATCCGTGAACGAAAGAGTGAATCCAGCCCGCTGCGCCGTTCGGTGCGGGTCGCAATCGCCTGCCCCAGCACGCGTTCGTCGGCATAGACCGACAAGCGATTACGGGCGCGGGTAATCGCGGTGTAAACCAATTCACGCGTTATCACTGGCGCAATCTGTCCCGGCAGGATCAGCGCAGCATGATCAAACTCCGAACCCTGCGATTTATGTACCGTCATCGCCCACGCGGTGTCATGTTCCGGCAAGCGGCTTGGCAACACCGGTTTGATCTCGCCATCCGGCATCGGGAACCAGACGCGGATCCCCTGCCCTTGATCCAGCGCGATGCCGATGTCGCCGTTAAACAACCCCAGCGCCGAATCGTTACGTGAAATCATCACCGGTCGCCCGTGATACCAGCGCGAATGCGCCAGCCGGGTAATCTGGTGCTGACGCACCAGCGCCAGCTCCAGCCGCTCATTCAGCCCGCTGACGCCAAACGGCCCTTCACGCAAGGCGCAGAGCAGCTGGTATTCGCCAAAGGCGGCAATCACCTCTTTCGGCCCGGCGTGGCTTCTCACCAATGAGAGAAAGCGCGCATAACCCGCTAGCGCATCGTCAATCATGCCCTGATACTCTTCGGCGCTGCTCAGGGGCTTACGCTCAATGTCCGCAAACCCCTGGCTGAATACCGCTTGCATCGCGCGTTTATCGCCCCGGTTGACGGCGGCGGCGAGCTGGCCAATCCCGGAATCACTGCCAAAGCGGTAGCTTTTTTGCAGCAAACAGAGGCAGTCACGCAAGCTGCCTGCCTCCGCGATACCTTCGGGAACCGGAGCGCCTGTCAGACGCGACAATTGCGCTGCGCGTTCAGCGCTATATCCGGCATTGACCCACGCGCAGATATCACCCAGCACCGCGCCAGCTTCCACCGAGGCCAGTTGATCGCGATCGCCAAGGAAAATCACCCGCGCCCGCGAAGGCAGCGCATCGATTAACCGCGACATCATAGGTAAATCAATCATGGACGCTTCATCGACGACCAGCACATCCAGATGTAACGGGTTGCCAGCGTGATGACGCATGCGCTGGCTGCCGGGCTGCGCGCCAAGCAACCGGTGCAGCGTGCTGGCCTCATCCGGCAGCATCGCTTTTTGTCGGGCATCCAGTTGCAACTGGCGTAGCGCACTGCCCAGCGATTCGGTCAGGCGCGCGGCGGCTTTCCCGGTTGGCGCGGCAAGGCAAATACGGCACTTGTCGCCGTCCACCGTCTGCACCAGCGCCGCGAGCAGTTTCGCCACAGTCGTGGTTTTTCCGGTTCCCGGGCCACCGGAAATCACCGAAATCCGCCGGGTAAGCGCCACGGCGGCGGCCACTTTTTGCCAGTTGATTTCCGTTCCCAACGAGGAGGGAAATAGCCCCTCCAGCGTCTGCGCCATTCGCGTTTCATCGATATCCTGCAATGGTGCCTGTGCGGCAAAAAACGCGGCAACCCGCCGCTCGTGGCACCACATACGGTTCAGGTAGAGGCGGGAATCGGTAAGGATCATCGGCGTAGCGGCTTCACATTCGCTCACTGCGGGCGAACTCAGCAAGACGTTACGCCAGTCATCCGGGTTGCCTGCAAGGGCGAATAACTCGCTAAACAGCAGCGAGTCTTTGCCGTATGTCTCTGGTGTAAGACGCGCGAGTGGCAGGCATACGTGCCCTTCACCGGTGTCATGGCTTAACAACGCCGCAGCCAGCATCACGGCGGGTTCCTGCTCCGTGGCGACCGTCAGCGCAAACTGCACATCCAGCGCGCGCAGCAGCTTCTGCTCCACCGCAACTTGTAGCAAACTTTGCATACTCATGGCGCAACCTCCGGCACAACGCCTGCGAACAGGTCGTCCATTTGTGTAATCAATTCAACATCAGGCCGGATAGTGAAAATCCCCTGTTGCGGATTTTGCGCATCCACACCACGCAGGAACAGATAAATCACGCCACCAAAATGGTGTTCGTAGTCATATCCTGTAATGCGATGGCGCAAAAAGCGGTGCAACGCCAGGCTGTAAAGCTGGTACTGCAAGTCGTAGCGGTGCGACTGCATCGCCGCCGCCATGGCTGCTTGCGTGTAGGCTTCAGCGCTCTCGCCCAGCCAGTTGGATTTGTAATCCAGCAGGTAATAACGCCCGTTGTGGCGAAACACCAGGTCGATAAACCCTTTCAACATGCCGCGCACATCGCGAAAATCGAGCGGCGGGCAGCCAGCCGATAGCGGATCATAACGCCGGATGAGTTCATCCAGCGCCTCCGCGCTCAGCGTGGCGCTAATCGGCAGGTAAAACTCCATTTCCACCTGTTTTTCTTTATTCGTCAGTTGGCTCAGAGAAATGCCCGTTTGCGCCAGCGGCACATGCAGCACGATTTCCAGCCAGCGGCTTAGCACCGGCTGCCAGTGTGCTTCGTAACCGCCCGCCAGCAATTTCTCTGCAACCCAGGCGTCAGCGACCGGCTGCGTAAAATCCAGGTCTTCAAACAAGCTATGCAAAAATGTTCCCGGCGCCGCGCCGCGTGGAAACTGGTGCGGCGTTAATACTGGCTCTTGCAACGCCTCTCGCTCTCCGGCTGCGTCAATATCCAGACGCGGTAGCAGCTCCTGAGCGATGCCATGAGCACGCTGCTGCAATCCGGAATAGCTGGTGACACGCCAGTCATCGCTGATGCGCCGCGTGATTTCGCGCACGCTCAGCGTCGGTGGTTCCATTTGCGGCAGTTGCCAGCGCCCGGCGTCCGGCATTGACGGGATGCAAAGGGCAATATCGTCATTGCACAGTTGCTGCAAAACGTTACGCAACGCGGCGGCATCCAGCGCTTCGCCTTTCTGCAGAAGCCGCCCCAGAGCGCTCTGGTGAAAATCACTGGCTCCGGTTTTTTCGCCACGACGACGAAACAGTGGGGCAACGCCTAAGCTGCAATGCCAGACCGAACGCGTCAACGCCACGTACAGCAAACGCAGGTCTTCGGCCAGACGCTCCGCTTCCGCCAGCGCGACGCTCTCTTCAGCATGGCTGAGATCGAGCACGGCGGCAAAGGAGTCGCGATCGTGGTAAAAGCCCTGATCCTGAATGCGGAAATTAGCGATAAACGGCAGCCAGACCAGCGGATACTCCAGCCCTTTCGATTTGTGGATGGTGACAATCTGCACCAGGTGTTTATCACTCTCCAGCCGCAGTTGCTCGCTTGATGCATTAGCGTTCGGTTCGGCAATACGCTGCGCCAGCCAGCGGGTAAGCGCATGTTCACTTTCCAGTTGCGTACCTGCTTCCTGCAACAACTCGCTGATGTGCAGGATATCCGTCAGCCGTCGTTCACCGCCGGGGGTTGCCAGTAAGTTTTCCGCCACATGTCGCGCGCTCATCAGTCTGCGCAACATCGCCATCACACCGCGTTTTTGCCACAGCTCGCGATAGCCAGAAAACTCTTCAACAATCTCATCCCACGCCAGCTCATTCTGGTTGAGCGCATCAATATCCGGCGCGGTAAGCCCCAGCAAGGATGTCGCCAACGCACTGCGCAGCGTACTTTCGCGCTCTGGTGCAAGCACCGCCTGCAACAGC
This sequence comes from Kosakonia sacchari SP1, assembly GCF_000300455.3. Classification (NCBI taxonomy): domain Bacteria; kingdom Pseudomonadati; phylum Pseudomonadota; class Gammaproteobacteria; order Enterobacterales; family Enterobacteriaceae; genus Kosakonia; species Kosakonia sacchari. The sequence continues at coordinate 918,663 of NZ_CP007215.2, read as the reverse complement.
CACAGCAACTCCTGTGCTTCCGGTGTTTCAAAAACGCTGTCGCGGTTGGAAAGGTACACAGATGGAATATTCAGTAACGTCAGCGCATCGCGGATAAGCGAGGCTTCATGGCGACTGCGCACCAGCACGGTAATATCCGACGCTTTTACTGGCCGCGCGTTTTCCCCTTCATACAGCAGCGCTTCGCCCCGCAGCCCGGCACTCAGCCAGTCGCGGATTTGTGCTGCGCATAACTGCGCCATGAATCCTTGATAATCCCCGACGCTTACGCCGTCGCCCTCCATCAGCCACAGCTTCATCGCCGGCTGCGTTTCCCCCTGATACGCAAAGCGTAAGCCTGCGTTTTTGGCGGCTGCTTTTACCGGCAGGAACGGGATTTGACGGAACATGAAAGCGTCGTCCATCCGGCTGAAGAGCTGGTTGACGCTGGCAATCATGCCTGGCGACGAGCGCCAGTTGGTATCCAGCGTATAGCGGGCGCTCACTTCATCGCGCGCTTTCATATAGGTGAAAATATCCGCGCCGCGAAACGCGTAAATGGCCTGTTTTGGGTCGCCAATCAGCAACAGACCGCAATCCGGCTGTTTCAGCCAGATGCGGCTAAAAATACGGTACTGCTGCGGGTCGGTATCCTGAAATTCATCGATCATCGCAACCGGGAAACGGGCGCGTATTGCCGCGGCCAATGCTTCGCCGTTCGGGCTTCGCAGGGCATCATCAAGGCGGCTGAGCATATCGTCAAAGCCCAGTTCGCCGCGCCGGCGTTTCTCTTTTGCCACCGTTTCACGGATCTCTCGCATCGCGCTGGTCAGCACCAGATCGTTAAGCGTCAGAGACTGCGCCAGCAAGTTTTCAATGGCGACGAAAAGCGGGTGTTCTGGCACAACGCCGTCAGGTTTTGTGCGTTCAATAAGAAAGGACTGAGTGAATTTTTCCAGCGCGTCCGGCAACAGGTAACTGCGGGTCTCTTCCTGCGCCCAGGTGGAGATTTTCTCGATCCACTTCGCCTGGTTGCCACGGTTAAATTTACGCCGGTCAATACCGGAGTTTTCGAGCAGTGGCTCGATTTCATTAACGCAAGCGCTCCACTGACGTTTCACCTCGCCAATCTGCGCAATAATTTGCTGATGGCGCGAGGCCAGCGTTTCGTCTGCCGCTGGCGGCGTTTTGATTTGCGGCGCTTCCCCTTGCAGATAGCGGTCGATCGCTTTGAGCAGATCCTGCGGACCTTTCCACGAAGCATGGATAACTTCAGCAATTTCACGCGTCAACGGATAGCAGTGGCGACGCCAGAAATCCGCACAGGCCTGATAACGCAGCAGCGACTCATCTTCCAGCAGTTGCAGTTCAAACAGCATGCCGGATTCGAAGGCATTCAGACTCAGCATGCGCTGGCAAAAACCGTGGATCGTAAAGATTGCCGCTTCGTCCATTTGCCGCTCTGCCAACAGCAACCAGTGCGCCGCCTCTTGCTTATCGGCAATCTCGTCCAGCAGACGCGCATACAGCGGGTTATCAGTCGTTTCGCGCAGGCAAGCAATGCGCAACTCATGGATGTTACTGCGAATGCGGCCACGCAGCTCTTCTGTCGCGGCCTCGGTGAAAGTCACCACCAGCAGTTCTTCAACGCTCAGTGGGCGCGGGTAGGCGGCGCTGCCGCCTAACCCTAATAGCAGCCGCAAATAGAGCGCGGCAATGGTAAAGGTTTTACCGGTACCCGCCGAGGCTTCAATCAGGCGCTCGCCGGTGAGCGGCAAGCGCAGGGGATCAAGGGTCTCAGCGGTCGTTTCTCTCATCTTTCTCGGTCATCTTCGGTAAGGTTTGCTGCAACGCGCTGGTGCTATCCCAGACCTTCCAACCCTGCGGGCGAGCATAATCTGCTTTCCCGCTCTGGCTACCGGAGATCTGCGACAGGATCGCCATACCTTGTGGCTCTACCACCGCCTGATGGAAGAAATCGGCAAGTTTTTGCGGCGTCAGCAGTTTTATCTGAGCGACTACTTTATCACGCGAATCGAAGCGCATATTGCCACGATCGAAATCTTTGCTGAGTTTGGAAGCTTCTTCACCTAATGTTTGCGGCGCTTGCGTAAGTTGCGCGATGACGCCCTGCTGAAGCTGCGCGAACTCTTCCGGCTTCATTGCCCGTAATTTCGCTTCTGCGGTGGGGAAGAAAGCCTTGTAGCGCTCCCAGAGATAGGCTGGCTGTTTGTCATTGCTTTGCAACAAGAACCCCATGCCCCACTGGCGACCTACGCTCATTGGGAAGGCGAACACGGCGTAACCCAGTTGTTCTTCCGTGCGCAGTTGGTTATAGAACCACGGCTGCACGATTTGCCCTAACATGGCGCTGTATGCCGAACTGCTGAACTCATCAAAACCGGTGGGTACAAACACCGCCGCGAGTGCGGAGTCCGTGCTGTTGCCCGCTTTTTCAAAGCTCACATTCTGCTGCTTATCTACCACGACGTTCTGGTTTCGGCACCATACCGTACCGTTCGCGCCAAGCTGTTTTTGCACGTCATGAGCGAGGTCTTTCGTCTGCTGTTCGCTCAGGTTACCCACCACCAGGAATTCCGGACGCGCATTACTTTTCAACGCATCGCGGTAGTGCAAAATATCCTGCAAGGTAATAGATGGCAGTAACGCGCGGCGCTCTTCACGCTGGAAATAAGGCACCTGCGACAACATCTGGATCGGCATGATTGCCTGATCGAACGCTTTGCCTTTTTCGGCGGAGTCCATCATCTGTGTATACCAGGATTTGGCCTGGGCAAGCTGTTCTTCCGTCGGCGTATAGCTGAAATACCCGGCCAGCAGCGCCTGGAAAAGCTGCGGCAAACGCTGGGTATACCCGTTGGCGTTAAGCATTAAACCGTTATTGGCATTGGTGGAAAAACTGATGCCACCGACCGCCGCCTGATTACTGAGCTGATCGAGTGCCAGCCCCGCCAGATAGTCATTAAGAGCAAATATCACCTGGCTTTTCGCGCTATCCATCGCCTGCGGGTTACGCAGCACTACGCTCACATCCGCTTTGGGCTCGCTGGCGAAATATTGGCTTGGCATATACACCACGCGCAACGTCGGCTCATCGACAATCAGTTCAGGGTGTTCGTACTGCTTCGCCGGTTTTATCAGCGTGAAGTCGTCCGGAATGTAGGGATTCAACTCCGGAAATTTCAGCGCGATACGGCTCTGGCGCGTCTGCCAGTCGGCATAGGTTTCCGGCGTGATCTTATTCACCTGGTAAGGCGCTTCAACAAAATAGGCCGTTTTATTGTGCGGTTCATCCGGGCTGATGTACCAGATACGCGCATTTTGCGGCGTCATCTCATCAAGACGCGCCTGCACCGCTTTGGCATCGAACCGATCGGCAATGTTCACCGAGTCCAGCGTATGGGCGACAGGCACGCGGATCATTGTGTCCGCCAGCCACTCGACGTAATCCATATCGCGGGTAATAGAGGGATAGCGGAAATCGAGATTGAGAATATGTGCCAGCTCGTCGAAATAACGCTTATCAACGCCCTTTTCGCGCAACAGTTGCAGGTAGCTGAAAATGGCGGCCACGACTTCGTCACGATTGGCCTGACCTTTATCGGTCAACGTTGCGGATATGGCTAGCACACCGCTGTTGCCATTCACCACCGGATCAGAATCACCGCGAATACCTTCAACCAACCCCTGACTTTGTAACCAGTCCGAGAGCGTGCCCGGGCTGCGGTTGCCAATCAAATAGGTGATAAGCTCGTCCGTTTTGCTACGGAAGGCGGCGGTATTGTTATCAATACGAAACTCCACACGTAGTACTTTACGCGGCACCGCCGGGACATAGTGGATGATGATGCCTTTCTGCGCGTCGGTCACCACGGGAACCGTGATGTCCGGCTTGTCGATATTCTTATTCGGTACACGGCCATACGTTTCGACGGCAATTTTCGCCAGATCAGCTAATGGACGATTACTGTAGATCACCGCCTTCATCAGGTTGGCCGAGTAGTATTTATCGCGAAACGCCAGCAATGCGGCATGAACAGGGCTGCCGGGCTTATCGCTCAGGGTTTCAAGGTTACCGCCGGAGAAGCGCGCGCCGGGGTGTGCCGGGTTGATGGTTTCCGCGCTGACCTGCGCCATACGCATACCGTCACGGGTGCGGGCCATTGTCAGCTCGGCGTTGACCGCGTTGCGCTCGCGTTCACCATATTTTTTATCCAGCATGGGAGCGGCAATGGCATCAGCTAAACGGTCAACAGCCCCTTCCAGCGCATTGTTCTCCACTTCCAGATAATAAGCGGTGCGATAAGGCGCGGTGCTGGCATTGTGGCTGCCACCATGCAGCTTAAGGAATTCGGCCAGGCTATCAGGCTGCGGGTATTTTTTCGAACCCATCAGTGTCATGTGCTCAAGATAATGAGCAAGGCCGGGGTGCGCATCCGGATCTTCCAGCGAGCCGACCGGCACCACCAGCGCAGAGAGCGATTTGACCGCCTGCGCGTCGGACACCAGCAACACGACCATACCGTTATCAAGGCGTATCGCCTGATATTGCCGGGTATCTTTGTCGCTCTTACGGATAGTTTCCTGAACAGGTTGCCAACCGTTGTCTGCTTGACTGAATGAAGCCCAGAGGGCAAAAAACAGGACAAAAACTTTGAACCAGGTGCTGCGGGGCATTCACGAACCTCATCATTAACTTTTCCGGCTCGCCCAGGGAGAATCGAGAAAGCCGGGTAAACCTGTGCTGGCTGAGCCAGCACTCTTGTTATATCAGTCCGTGACCGTCGCGCATGATAATGGATGCAACCATTTCGCGCAATTTTTATACAATCAATCGGACTGGTTGTGTCGATAAAGCGGTAACAGAAAACGCTGCGCTTGTTCGGTAATTTCAGCGTAATACTCAGGTTCAAGGGTTCGCCACAGGCGCTGATACCAGACATCATCGCCTTCACCACGCACCACCATATTGCCTTCGTACGCCTGCAGAAATTTACTCTGCGCTTTTTGTAACGTCTCTTCGTCCTTTAACATGGCATCATTTGCCGCGTCATAACAGACTTTTATCCACGCGCCGCCGCTTTCCGGCAATAACAGAAGCGGTTTCACCATGCCTTCCCGATAGCCTTCAATCAGCGTTGCCAGATATTCCAGCGCCTTATCAGCAGGTAGCGGGGGAAAACACCATTCGCCCTCTTTGCGAACGAACAAGCGGCTGGTGCCGGTGCAGCCGTTGGCACAATAGACAAGATGTTCCAGCCAAAGTTGCAAACCTTGGGAAACGCTCAACAAGGCTGGACGCCAGCGCAATAGCCCGTCTGGCTGCACACGCGGCAGCCATCCGGTGAGATGAACGCCTGCGCAATGGAGGTCAATTTCGAGGCTGTCAGAAGGCTGGCGATATGCAATAACGCGGTTAGCCAGCTCCTGCATCTCCTGACATTGAGTTTCCCAGATAATTTCACCAAACGCCCCATAAGGCAGTACGCCAGCCGCGCGGTAGCGGCGAAACAGCTTCTCTGCGTCTTGCTCTTCGACCAGCGTATTTAATATCTCCTGATTGACCTGGTAACGGCTCAGGCCATCAAGGATAAACGGCTCAGCATCCGGGATTTCACTCTCCTCCGGACGGAAATTAACGCGCAGGCGCATCTGGAAAAAGGCACGCACCGGATGCGCCCAAAAACGCTGAAGCTGATCAAAAGTGAGCGTTTCAAGCGGCACGTCATCGAGTGCCTGAATAAACTCCGCATGCGCCTGCCCCTGTAAACTCGCGGCCGGTAGCCAGTCACGGACATAACTTTGCCACTCATCAGCCGTATAGTTTGCCGGATCAAACGGCATACGCGTATGCAGATGCGTAATATGTGCCTTTACCCGCTTCTCGCTTTCATCGCAATTAAGCAAGGCATCGCCTGGTAAGTAGTGGCTCTGTCCAATGTAATCCACCAGCTCCTGCACCAACACCGAGGGAAAGCGCTCTTTGTTATCCTGGATAGACCGGCCGATGTAGCTGATATAGAGCTGCTGTTGCGCTGAGTTAAGCGCTTCGAGGAACAAATAGCGGTCATCATCCCGACGGCTGCGGTCACCACGCTGTGGCTTCTGGCTCATCAGGTCAAACCCCAGCGGAGGCAGCGCACGCGGGTAGACACCATCATTCATGCCCAGCAGACAGACCACTTTGAAAGGAATAGAGCGCATCGGCATCAGGGTACAGATATTCACAGGCCCCGCGAGGAAACGCTGACTTATACGCTCCTGATCGAGGCGCTGAGCCAGCTCGTCACGCAGTAGTGAAAGCGGGATCGCGTCGTGGTAATTGGCGCCAACACCCTGCGCGATAATGTCCTGCCACTGCTGTTCAATCAGCGCCAGCGCGGCTTCGGTGTCCTGGTCTGGCAGGAAAAAGTCATTAAGCATGTCGCGACAAACCGGGAGCCACTCTTCCAGCGGTCGCGCCTCAGACAAGCCACGACGCCAGATATTAAGCTGCATCAATAGCTCCGCCAGGTGGCCGACTAATTCCGCGATAAGCCCGCTGGATTCGTCATACGGTAAAATCGACTGCCACTCCCCCTGGCGGCTTTCCATTGCATAACCGAGCAGCATTCGCGTCAGGCCAAATTGCCAGGTGTGCTGCCCGGTCGGGGGTAATTCAAGCTCGCGAACGTTGTCGTCGTCCATTCCCCAGCGAATGCCGGACTCATTGACCCATAAACGCAGGTAACGCAGCCCCTCTTCATTGATGTTGAAACGCGCCGCCAGCACCGGAACATCCAGCAGCGCCAGCACATCTTCACTCACAAAGCGGCTGTCAGGCAGGGAAAGCAAACTGATAAAGGCCTGCAGCGCCGGATGAGCCTGCCGCGCGCGGCGGTCGGAAATAGCATAGGGAAGATAACGTTCACCCGTGGCACTACCGAAAACCGCCTGAATATACGGGCTGTAGCTGTCGATATCGGCGACCATGACCACGATATCGCGAGGCGTCAGTTCAGGATCCTCTTCCAGCATCGTTAGCAGTCGGTCATGCAGGATCTCGACTTCTCGCTGCGGGCTGTGGCAGATATGCACCGTTACGCTGCGATCGTTGGGATCAAGCAGCCGTTTTTTGTCACTGCGGGAAAACTCTTCTGCCGTTACGCCCGCCACCGCACCATTTTGCAGTTCCAGGATATCGTACTTCAGATTTTGCAGCAGTGAGCCGGGCGTAATGTCGACGAAAGCATCCAGCTCTTCATAGCGCTCCATGCCCGCCAGCAGGAAAATGTTGTCCCGCCCCAGCTTGCCCCACGAAGCCAGCAAAGGGTTGCCAACATCCTGCTCGCCATCAGCATTAAACAGACCTTCGGCGTTTTGTGTATCACGGAACAGGGGAAACTGTCGGTTTTCCCGGTGATGCCGACGATTACGGGTGATCAGTTTCGCCAGAAATGCCGGATCTTTAATGTCGCCCCAGTAGTAACGGCAGGGATTCGTAAATAAAAGATGGACATCAATATGCTTACCCAGCGCCTGAAGCGCTTGCAAATAGATGGGCGGCAGCGCGGAAATCCCACAAATAAAGACGCGCGAAGGCAAACCGGCGGGCCGCTGCTCAGCCGATTCAAGCTTATCGATAAAACGCTGGTAGAGATTGGCGCGGTGCCAGTGTGGCTGCCCCAGCGCGGCGGTATGTTCCACCAATGCACGCCACAGCGGTGCTTGCCAGCGCTGCGCTTCATCCAGCCCGTCGATCTGTTCACCCGCTTCCCATCGCGTCAGCCACTCAGGGCGGTAAACCAGATATTGATCGTAGAGATCCGCCACGCGTGAAGAGAGCTGGAAGAGTTTACGCTTGTCATCGTCATCATTCAGATAATGGCGCAGCATGGTGAACGCCTCTTGCTCCAGCATGCCGGGCAGCAGAGACATCAGCTTCCAGCTCATACTCTGTTTGTTAAACGCGCTCTCTTTGGGGATTCCGTCCAGTACGGTGACGAACATCTCCCAGATAAAGCTCGCGGGCAGCGGGAAGGTAATATTGGCGGCAATGCTGAACTTCTGTGCGAGCGTCATTTGCAGCCATTGCGCCATGCCGGTGCTCTGTACCAGCACAACTTCAGGCTCAAAGGGATCGTCGAGCCTGTTATGCTCAACAATAAACTCCATCAATGCTTCCAGCACATCCAGACGATTGGAGTGGTAGACCCGTAACATAAGCGCTCCTGACTACTGACTGTTCGGGCAAAATAATCGCGTCATTTGCCCCTGCCTGCCCGCTGGCGAACTCACGGTAACGTTGATGCTGACACATCCCCCGGTGGTTGTCTGCCCCCGCTGAATCTGCCAGCCTGGCGGTAACGATGATACTTCGGGTTGCGCCTGTTCCCAGGCGTAGCGCCATAGCTGTCGCCACTGGCTGGTGGATACAAACCCCGAGACCAGCGCACGATGATAACCGCCAAGTGCGGTAACAACCATCACCATTAACAACATAGCCAGCAGAACTTCGGTAAGGCTAAAGCCCCGTTGTTTGTTTACGGCAACCGGCATAGCGCTTCCTCTTTCAGCGGACAAAAATCACTCCAGCCATGAGGCAAAAAACGCACCTGCGTCCCCTCCACACGCCCCAGATGCCACAGCGTTGCTTCAGCATTTGCGACAATCAGCAGCGCAGTCCCATCGGTAAAAACGCGTAAGCAGCTTCGAACATTTTGCCCGGCGCTTTGCTGGCACTGCTGCGCGGGCTGAGCAGGCCAGGTTTGATGACGCGCCCACTCCATGGCTGAGGAGATTTCCGCAGCATTACGTATCCCCTGGTTTTCATTATTCACGCGCCAGATATGGCTGCTCAATTGCAGGTTTAAGCCGTGCAACATCAGGCTACCCAGCAGCAATAACAACAATACCAGCCCCAGTGACGACATCCCTCGTTGCCGGTTCATAAGTTGTATCCGGTCACGCTTAAATCAGCGGTAAAGGGTTGCCCGACATTCCCCGGAACACGCGCCGTGAGTGTGATCGCGAGCTGCGGTGCAAACCCCGGCGTCTGACGCTGAGCGACATGAAAACGCTCAATGCTCATTTGGGCAGGATCGGTGATTTTTTCCCAGCCCCGGCCACTGCAAGATGTTGCTCCACGCATGATTTCGAGTGCGCCACTTTGCAGCCGAAATCCGGTTTGTTCCGGTTCGCTGCTTCCCGATGACTCCCAACGCCCATTGCTGTTGGCGTCCCACTGAGCAATAACACAATCGCCGCTACTACTGATAACCAGCGGCTGGCCGCTACAGCTACCATTGCAATATCCCGCTCGCTGGAGATGTTTTGCGATGCCACGCAGTTGCAGCCAGAGATCGTCTTCCACCGTCTGGATACGCGTGTGCTGCGTTACCGCCAGCTGTAGCGCCGGTAAAAAACGGGCGGACGCCAGTAACAGCACGCTGCCGATTGCCATCGCCAGCACGGTTTCCAACAGTGAAAACCCTTTTTGCCTGTCTAACATAGATTCTCCGCTGATGGCTGACACATTCTGATCCTGCCCCATGCCGAAACCACCACTCGCCACTCCCCTGCACTGCTACGCAGCCGAATATTGCCAGGCCAGGCGGTGTTGCGCAGTCCAAAGAACCCCAGCGAAGGTGTCACATCAACCAGCGTGACGTCAGGCCAGCGAGGCTGCAGTGAGAAAGCATTCTGCGCAGCGCAGTTTTGCGACGGCGAATTCACCAGACACCAGCGTTCGCCTTCGCGAATGCCGTACACCAGCTGCGAACGGTTGTGCCAGTTGGCATCATCGCGCAGACGTTCAAGCAAATGCCGCACCTGCAACGCGGTTTGCCACAGCCGCTGCTGCGCCTGCCAACTCTGCCAGCCAGAGATTCCCGCTCCGCTCAGGATAACAATCAGCACCATTGCGACGAGGGTTTCAATCAGGGTGAAGCCATCTTCTTTTTTCATGGTGGCAGTGTGTCGTTAGCATGCATTCAGATCGAGGGGCAAACAGAGAGGTTACGAGGCGGTACGAAAGAAATGCGTCACGTTGCAGTGAGTTGCAGGCGGGGTGGAAGGAGGGCCGAAGAAGCGATTATCAGATAAAAAAAACCGGTACGTTGCCGCACCGGTTATGACATGTTGTTAGCAATCAGATTGCGACAGGCGCTTTGATGGCCGGATGCGGATCGTAGCCTTCGATTTCGAAGTCTTCGAAACGGTAGTCAAACAGCGAATCAGGCTTACGCTTGATAACCAGTTTCGGCAGCGCACGCGGTTCACGGCTTAATTGCAGACGCGTTTGTTCCAGATGATTGCTGTAAAGGTGGGTGTCGCCACCGGTCCAGACAAAATCGCCCGGTTGCAAATCGCACTGTTGAGCCATCATATGCACCAGCAGCGCATAGCTGGCGATGTTGAACGGCAGACCAAGGAACACATCGCAGGAACGTTGGTAGAGCTGGCAGGAGAGCTTGCCGTCCGCCACGTAGAACTGGAAGAACGCATGGCAAGGAGCCAGCGCCATTTTGTCCAGCTCACCTACGTTCCACGCGGAAACAATAATACGACGTGAATCCGGGTCGTTTTTCAGTTGGTTAATCACTGTTGTGATCTGATCGATATGGCGGCCGTCAGGCGTAGGCCACGCGCGCCACTGTTTGCCGTAAACCGGGCCAAGATTGCCCTCTTCGTCGGCCCATTCGTCCCAAATGGTAACTTTGTTTTCGCGCAGATAGGCAATATTGGTGTCGCCCTGCAGGAACCACAGCAGCTCATGAATAATTGAACGCAAATGGCAGCGCTTGGTGGTCACCAGCGGAAAGCCGTCCTGCAGATTAAAACGCATCTGATGGCCAAAAATAGACAGCGTGCCTGTCCCGGTGCGGTCGTTTTTCGGGGTGCCTTCATTCAGCACCTTTTGCATCAATTCTAAATACTGTTTCATGGTTCCTCAGGAAACGTGTTGCGGCGAACGATGGCGGTACGCCCAAATCATCATGATTGCGCCAGCAACGATCATCGGAATGGAGAGGATCTGCCCCATGCTGATGTATTGCACCCACTCGCCGGTAAATTGCGCGTCGGGCTGGCGGAAGAACTCAACGATGATACGGAACGCGCCGTAGCCAATCAGGAACAAGCCGGAGACCGCGCCCGTCGGGCGAGGTTTGCGAATAAACAAGTTAAGGATGATAAACAGCACAACGCCTTCCAGCGCCAGTTCGTAAAGCTGAGACATATGGCGCGGCAACATGCCGTAAGTATCAAACAGAGATTGCCACTCCGGATGTGAAGGCAGCAGCGCCATATCTTCCGCGCGTGAACCAGGGAACAGCATGGTATAGGGGAATGACGGATCAACGCGTCCCCACAGCTCACCGTTGATAAAGTTACCCAGGCGCCCTGCGCCAAGGCCAAACGGGATCAGCGGAGCAATAAAATCGGAAACCTGGAAGAAGCTGCGTTTTGTGCGTCTGGCGAAAATAACCATCACCACAATCACGCCAATCAAACCGCCGTGGAAGGACATCCCCCCGTCCCATACGCGGAACAGATAAAGCGGGTCGTCCAGGAAAACCGGGAAGTTGTAGAACAGCACATAGCCGAGACGGCCGCCGAGGAAAACACCGAGAAAGCCCGCGTAAAGCAAGTTTTCCACTTCGTTTTTTGTCCAGCCACTGCCCGGACGATTCGCACGGCGCGTCGCCAGCCACATCGCAAAAACGAAGCCCACCAGGTACATTAATCCGTACCAGTGGAGAGAAACTGGTCCAATGGAAAAAATCACCGGATCAAAGTCCGGAAAATGCAGATAGCCACTGTTCATCTGTCACCACAACTTGTTGTTATTCCGCCGAAAGTGGACAGCGGTTCACCTACGCGACCGCAATTGCTGGCCGCTCCAAAGCTGCGAATCATAGCATAAGGCACCGCGAGCGGGTGGCGGCGAAGTTGTAAAAGTTATGTATATGCCTGAGCCAGCTAAATTCCGCCGCGAATCAGGCCGCCCAGCCCACGCCGTTCCATAAATGCGGCGATTTGATGGCGTACTTCGGTCGCTAGTTGCGCATCCAGCGTACGTCTCGCCAGCGTTTGCGCCTCTTCACAATCAATGCGGCGCAGCAAATATTTAATGCGCGCCACTGATCGTCCGTTCATGGATAGATGGCGGTACCCCAGACCAATAAGCACGGCGACGCACATCGGATCACCGGCCATTTCGCCGCACAGACGGATATCAATGCCTAACCGTTCTGATTCATCGGCAATCATCGCCAGCGCCCGTAGCACCGCCGGGTGCAAGCTGTCGTACATATTTGCCACGCGGGTATTGTTACGATCAACCGCCAGGATGTATTGCGTCAGATCGTTGGTGCCAATCGAGATAAAATCAACGCGGTTCGCCAGGTGCGACAGCATAAACACCATTGACGGCACTTCCAGCATCACCCCAATACGTGGCTTAGGGATGGCGTAACCGATCATCTCTTCCACTTCGCGCCCGGCGCGCTCAATTAGTCTGCGCGCTTCATCGATTTCGTCGATGCTAGTGATCATCGGCAACAGAATGCTGAGATTCCCGGTAGCCGCATTGGCGCGCAGCATGGCGCGCACCTGCACCAGGAAAATTTCCGGCTGGTCGAGGGTAATCCGAATGCCGCGCCAGCCAAGGCAAGGGTTCTCTTCGCTGATGGGCATATAAGGCAATTGTTTATCCGCACCGACATCCAGCGTACGCAGCGTCACGGGCTTATCGTTAAACATCTGCAACATGCCCTGATATTGCGCCACCTGTTCCTCTTCGGACGGGAAACCGCTTTGCAACATAAACGGAATTTCGGTGCGATAAAGCCCAATACCGTCGATGCGGCTGCCAAGTTTCTCTTCATGTTCCGGGCTTAAACCCGCGTTCAGCATCACTTTCACCCGCTCGCCGCTTTTTAGCTGCGCAGCCAGGTTCACATCATCTTCGGCAAGGCGGCTGAGTTCATTCTCTTCGCTGATAAGCCGCTGGTATTCCTGCAACAGCACCGGTTCAGGATCCACCAACAACTCGCCGCGATAACCGTCCACCACCAACATACGACGTTGCAGCACGGCGGGCTGAATATCCGCCCCCATTACCGTCGGGATGCCAAGCGCGCGCACCATAATTGCCGCGTGCGAGTTTGACGCACCATCGCGCACCACCACGCCCGCCAGCCTGTCGTGCGGCAACTCCGCAAGCGTAGTGGCGGAGAGTTCCTCGGCAACGAGGATAAAGCGCTCTGGCCAGCTGTTTGGCCCGGAAATGGAGTCATCGAGGTGGAATAACAAACGCTGGCCCAGCGTGCGCAAATCGCCTGAGCGTTCTTTCAGGTAGCCATCGCTAAGCGCTGCGAACTGTTCAGCAAAACTTTCAATAACGGTTTTTACCGCCCATTCGGCCACCACGCCCCTGTCGACTTCTTCAAACAGCTCACGGCGCAGGCGTGCGTCGGAAAGCAGGTGCGAATAGAGATCGAAAATTGCCGCCGTCTCTTTTTGCGCTCCGGCGGCGAAACGTTTGCTGTAGCGGCGAAATTCATTGGCAGCTTCTTCCAGAGCGGCCGTGAGCCTTTCGCGCTCAAGCGAGGTATCAAGGGTCGAGGCCGGATAAACCTGCTCCATTAACGGCAGTGTTTCATCGACCCAACCTTCAGCGATAGCGACACCCGGCGCTGCCGGTAAGGCGCGAATTCGTGTCTGCCGATACTGACCAAACAGCGCGTTTAATTGTGACTGGGAGAGAATGGCCGCCATCTGGGTGGCAAGTGTAACCAGAAAGGACTCTTCGCTTTCATCGTACTGGCGTAGCTCGCGCTGTTGTACCACCAGCACACCAAGCAATTGACGGCGCTGAATAATAGGTACGCCAAGAAAAGCGCGAAAGCGCTCTTCTTTAACAGCGGGGATATATTTAAAACTGGGGTGTTTTTGCGCATCCGCCAGGTTGATGGGTTCCGCCAGCCTGCCTACCAGACCGACTATCCCTTGATCGAATGCGAGCGTGACGGTGCGACCACGCGGCTTTTTTAAACCGCGCGTCGCCATCAGGTAATAACAACGCCGGTCGTGATCTGCGAGATAGACCGAGCACACTTCGGTTTCCATCGCCAGACAAACGTCGGTAACCAATATTTCCAGCGCTTCGTTAAGGCGTGGCGCGCTGGCGACTTTCTCAACTATTTCTCGCAGTCGGGTGAGCATAATATGGGTGGCTTAACCTCGTTTACGTCGCCAGGCAGGCGCACTTTGCGGCTTCGGAGGCGTTTCCTGAAGCGACATCACCGCGCTTGCAAACTCTTTCATCACCCGCCGGTAGACATCGCGTTTAAACGACACTACCTGGCGAACAGGATACCAGTAGCTCACCCAACGCCAGCCATCAAACTCGGGCGTACTACTGGTCTGCATGTTGATCTCACTGTCGTTACCTATCAACTGCAAAAGAAACCATTTTTGTTTCTGGCCGATACAAACCGGCTTTGTGTCCCAACGCACCAAACGTTTCGGTAACTTGTAACGCAACCAGTTACGCGTAGAAGCAAGGATACGAACATCTTTACGACTTAAGCCCACTTCCTCGAACAGTTCCCGGTACATTGCTTGTTCCGGAGACTCGCCAGGGTTAATTCCCCCCTGGGGAAACTGCCATGAGTGCTGTCCAAAGCGTCTGGCCCACATGACCTGACCTTGTCGATTACAGATTACGATTCCAACATTTGGGCGGTAGCCATCGTCATCAATCACCGGACTACCTCAAAAAAAGTCTGAATAAAGCGATTGTTTCACACTCCCGGAAAACGGTAAACCACTCTATGACAGGGATACGAACGAATAACATTTGAATAACTCACAGTAATCATCAAAGTTATAAACAGAAAGCAATGCTGACGGCGGTTTTTATTCACCTTTTCTGTGGATAGAGTTGTGAAAAAGTATGGAATTACCCAGGGAAAACCCGGAACAGTCTGAATAGACACGTTCTACGAAAAAGAAATAAAATACAGTAATTCATGCAGTTAAATAGCTTTTCAACTGATAATAGCCCCATAATGTGATGATCATCACCTTAAGGATCCTGCCGCTGATGAAAGATCGAACAGAGCCGAATTTATCCACAGATTATGCCAATAAGTTAGGCACATTTTGTGCAGAATTTCGATTTTCATCGCACGTCAAGGCTGTAAATCGAAACAGTAGTGACACTTTTCCCCAGTTATCCCACTTTTCTGTGGATAACATGGTGTAAGATCCTGTTTATTGTCAGTGACCAGATTTGGAAAACCCAACACGTCGTTGCGCAACTCACGAAAACCATCTCAAAATCACCTTATAAATCATATAACTGCTCACACCATGCAGAAAAAGGTACACTGCCTGGCTACGGTGCAAAACTAGCGGTTACTTTTTAGACAAAAGGTTTTTAACATGTTCGCGTTGGCTCCTTTCACTTCACCGCCTGAATCAGAAGCGCAATTGCTGGCCCAGGCGCAGCGCCTGGCGGGCTACACGCTCGGCGAACTGGCCGCGCTTTCAGGCTTGCCCGTTCCGCGCGATTTAAAGCGTGATAAAGGCTGGACAGGTGTTCTGCTGGAACTGTGGCTCGGTGCCAGCGCAGGCAGTAAACCCGAACAGGATTTTGCCGCGCTGGGCGTTGAGCTAAAAACCATTCCGGTCGATAACCTGGGACGCCCGCTGGAGACCACGTTTGTTTGCGTGGCTCCCCTTACCGGCAACAGTGGCGTCGTGTGGGAAACCAGCCATGTAAGACATAAGCTCAAGCGCGTCTTATGGATCCCAATTGAAGGTTCACGTGAGATCCCGATAGCGGATCGTCGCGTCGGATCACCGCTGCTCTGGAGCCCAAATGCAGAAGAAGAGCAGCAGTTACGGCTCGACTGGGAAGAGTTGATGGACTTGATTGTGTTAGGCCAGGTTACCCGCATTACCGCCCGTCACGGCGAAGTATTGCAACTGAGGCCAAAGGCGGCCAACAGTAAAGCGCTGACCGAAGCCATCGGCGAACATGGCGAAACCATACTTACCTTGCCGCGCGGCTTTTACCTGAAAAAGAACTTCACTGGTGCACTGCTGGCGCGCCACTTTTTGCTCTCACCGCATTAAATTTTTGCCTAAGCCACAGCGGTGCTTATAATTAGCGCTTCTTTTTTTGGCAGGACTTTATAGAGATGTTATTTGCATGGGTAACCGATCCCAACGCCTGGCTCGCGCTCGGTACGCTGACGCTGCTGGAGATCGTTTTAGGGATCGACAATATTATTTTCCTCTCTCTGGTGGTTGCGAAGCTGCCTACCGCGCAGCGTAATCACGCTCGTCGGTTAGGTCTGGCTGCGGCGATGATCATGCGGCTGTTACTGCTGGCATCTATCGCCTGGGTGACAAGGCTGACACACCCGCTGTTCAGCGTGTTTGATCACAGCGTTTCCGCCCGCGATTTGATCTTGTTCCTCGGTGGGCTGTTCCTTATCTGGAAAGCGAGTAAAGAGATCCACGAATCGATCGAAGGGGAAGAGGAAGGGTTGAAGACCAATGTGCATTCGTTCTTTGGCGCGATTGTGCAGATTATGCTGCTGGACATTATTTTCAGTCTCGACTCGGTGATCACGGCGGTGGGGCTGTCCGATCATCTGTTCATTATGATGGCGGCCGTAGTTATCGCCGTTGGCGTGATGATGTTTGCCGCGCGTCCGATTGGCGAGTTTGTTGACCGCCATCCGTCGGTCAAAATGCTGGCGCTGTCGTTTTTGATCCTCGTCGGCTTTACGCTGATTCTGGAAAGCGTCTCCATCCATGTACCGAAAGGTTACATCTACTTCGCCATGTTCTTCTCCATCGCGGTTGAAACGCTCAACCTGATGCGAAATAAGAAGAATCCGCTGTAAACAAAACGCTTCCTCAACCGGGGAAGCGTTTTTTAGCTTTGATCTGCCTTTAACCACTTTTTTCAGATTATCCTGCTTTTTCGTCTCCAGACAGCAAGTTATTACTAAACTTGTTGTCAGATGCATGCCACCAGAGGATCAGAACGATGAAGAAATGGGCAGTGATTATTTCCGCAGTGGGGTTAGCTTTCGCCGTTTCCGGATGCAGCAGTGATTACGTGATGGCGACAAAAGACGGCAGGATGATCCTGACGGACGGTAAACCGGAAATTGACGATGATACCGGGCTGGTCAGCTACCGCGATCAGCAGGGTAATAAGATGCAGATTAACCGCGATGACGTATCCCAGATTATTGAACGCTAAGAAATTGCTATAAAGGTCAGTCACCTGCTGGCCTTTATTTGATTTTTCTCTTTCCCTTTTTCCTCCCCTCTGCCATGTTTATATTCCTTTGTCAGGTCAACTGACGTTGTACTTTTAAGGAAGCCGGCTATGCAGTATCACCGTATCCCCCACAGTTCGCTTGAAATAAGCACCCTGGGGCTGGGCACTATGACGTTTGGTGAACAAAACAGCGAAGCCGACGCCCATGCACAGCTCGATTACGCCGTCAGCCAGGGCATCAACCTGATTGACGTTGCAGAGATGTACCCTGTTCCGCCACGTCCGGAAACGCAGGGTTTGACGGAAACCTATGTCGGCAACTGGCTGGCGAAACGCGGCAACCGGGAAAAACTGGTTATCGCCTCCAAAGTCAGTGGCCCAAGCCGCAACAACGACAGCGGTATTCGCCCGAATCAGGCGCTGGATCGCAAAAACATTCGCGTCGCGCTCGATGACAGCTTAAAGCGCCTGCAAACCGATTATCTCGATCTCTACCAGGTACACTGGCCGCAGCGCCCGACCAACTGCTTTGGCAAGCTGGGTTACAGCTGGGTTGATAGCGCACCGGTCGTGACGTTGCTGGAAACACTGGAGGCCCTGACCGAGTGCCAGCGCGCCGGGAAAATCCGCTATATCGGCGTTTCAAACGAAACGGCATTTGGCGTAATGCGTTATCTGCAACTGGCCGAGAAGCATGAGCTACCGCGCATCGTGACAATTCAGAACCCGTACAGCCTGTTAAACCGCAGCTTTGAAGTGGGTCTGGCGGAAGTGAGTCAGTATGAAGGTGTCGAGTTGCTGGCTTATTCTTGCCTGGCGTTTGGTACGCTAACCGGCAAATATATCAACGGTGCGAAACCCGCTGGCGCACGCAACACGCTGTTTAGCCGCTTTACGCGTTACAGCGGTGAGCAGGCGCAAAAAGCGGTCGCGGCGTATGTGGATATCGCGAAGCGCCACAATCTGGATCCGGCGCAAATGGCACTGGCTTTCGTGCGGCGTCAGCCCTTCGTCGCCAGTACCCTGCTGGGCGCGACGACGATGGAGCAACTGAAAACCAACGTGGAAAGTTTGCATCTCGATCTCAGCGCAGACGTGCTGGCTGAGATCGAAGCGGTGCATCAGGTTTACACCTACCCGGCACCGTAACGGTTAACGGCGGCGCTGCCAGATCCACAGCGCCGCAATTGCCAGCGCGAAAATCACGCCAAAGCCAACGCCAGTACCAATTACCGGTACGCCCGCTTTCACCGCCAGCGAGTACAGGCCCAGCATCAGCAACATAGCCATGTTTTCACCGAGGTTCTGCACCGCAATCGCATTGCCCGCGCCAACCGACTCTTTACCAATGGCTTGCAACAAAGCATTCAGCGGCACTACAAAGAAACCGCCCAACATGCCGATCAACATCAGCACGCCGTACGCTGGCAGTAATGCGTGCTGCAAGGAGAACAGCACCACCGCCACGCCAATAAGAATGCCGGCAGGCATACAACGCGCCACGGTTTTCAGTGTAACCAGCTTCGCCGCCAGACCGGCACCAGCCACAATCCCGACGGCGACCATCGCGTTAAGATACGTTGGCGTCGCGTTATCGGTGATCCCAAGCGCCACTGGCACCCACAGCACCAGCAGGAAACGCAGCGTCACGCCCGCGCCCCAGAACAGACTAGTCCCGACCAGCGAGAAGCGCGTTTCACCGTTGCGCCACAGGCTTTTACAGGCGTTAAAGAAGCTGGATGTCATCGGTGTAAAGCGCCAGGATTGCCCCGGACGCGCAGCAGGCAGCTTCGGGATCAGCAGATTGGCGACCACCGCTCCGGCATACACCAGCGCACAAACAGCAAGCGCTGCCAGCACATGCCAGTCGGCCAGCACACCGCCGGCCATCGAGCCAAGTAAAATGGCGGCAATGGTCGACGACTCCATCAAACCGTTCGCTTTCACCAGCTTATCGCCGGTGGTGATTTCACCGAGGATGCCGTACTTCGCCGGGGAATAGGCGGCCGCGCCAATGCCGACTAACAGATAACCGACAAACGGATTGATGCCGACGCAAATACTCGCCGCGCCAATCAGTTTCAGGCCGTTGGCGAACATCATCACCCGGCCTTTGGCGAAGCTGTCGGCGACCTGCCCGACAAAGGGTGCGAAAAGAATGTAAGCGCCCACAAACACCATCTGCAAAATCGGCTGGCTCCAGTCGGGATAAAACTCCGCTTTCAGCAGCGCCAGCGTGGCGAAAAGCAGCGCGTTGTCGCCAAACGCGGAGAGAAACTGCGCGGCAATCACCGCCATCATCCCGCGCGACCACAGCGAGGAGTTAGTGCTTACTGACTCATGCATCTGTCGATTCCGCCTCTTCAACCATGCTTTTCAAGGTCACAAAATCAGGCTTGCCGCTGCCCAGCACGGGCAGCTGTTTCAGGAAGCGGATATCGCGCGGTACGGCAAGCTCCGGCACACCTTGCGCTCGCGCCTGCTGTTGCAGCTTATCGCGAGTCAACTCGCTGTCGGTGGTGAACATCACCAGCGCCTCGCCTTTGCTGGCATCGCTCTTGACCACCGTGGCATGCAGTTTCTCCGGCGAAACAGCCAGCGCCAGTTGTTCGACAATCTCCAGCGAGATCATCTCCCCGGCGATTTTGGCAAAACGCTTCGCCCGCCCCTGAATCTGCACAAAGCCCTGCTCATCAAAACGCACGATATCGCCGGTGTCATACCAGCCCGTTTCCATGTCGCCATTAATATTTTCCGCAGCTGGCGCTTCCAGCACGCCAGGGTTTTCCACCCGCAGATAGCCGGTCATCACGTTGGGCCCTTTCAATTGCAGGCGACCGCCGTCTTCAATTCCAGGAACAGCCATTAACCGCGCATCCATCCCCGGTAAGATCCGCCCGACAGTACCGGGTTTTGCCGCCATCGGCACGTTAATGGAAACCACTGGCGCACATTCGGTCACGCCATAACCTTCAAGGATGCGCAGACCAAATTTGTCCTGCCACAACTGGCGGGTACTGTCCTGCAATTTTTCAGCACCGGCAACCACGTAACGTAAGCGGAAGAAATCATACGGGTTGGCGAAACGTGCATAGTTACCAAGGAACGTCGAGGTGCCAAACAGCACGGTGCAGTTACGGTCATACACCAGTTCAGGAACAATGCGGTAGTGCAACGGGCTCGGATAAAGGAACACCTCCGCACCAGTGAATAACGGCGTGAATAACCCCACCGTTAAGCCAAACGAGTGGAACAGCGGCAGCGCCGACATAAAGCGGTCATTGGCGGTGAAATCCGCGATGGTTTTGATCTGCTCAACGTTCGCCAGCAGGCTTTTATGGCTATGCACCACGCCCTTCGGATTGCCCTCAGAACCGGAGGTGAAGAGGATCAGCGCCGGGTCTTCCGGTTTTTGCGGCAGCTGCGCTTTTAATGGCGTCAGCAGATGGCGGAAAATCCACAGCTTGTCTTCCCTGGTGACATCGCTTTTCAGATCTTCCAGGTAAACCCAGCGCACTTGTGTGAGCTGCTCCGGCAGATGCCACAGTTTGCCTTTATCCATAAAAGTACGGGAGGTGAAGATAGTTTTGATCTGCGCCGCTGTTATTGCGCTACTCAAACCTTTCACGCCGGCGGTGTAGTTCATCATCGCCGGGATGCGCGCACGCGCAATCGCGCCGAAAATCACCGCCGCACTGATCCCGGCGTTTGGCAACATCAGGCCGATTTTCTCGCCCGGCGCGCTGTATTTATCCAGGATACGGGCAACAAACAGCGATTTGGTCAACAGCTTGCGGTAGCTATCCGGGGTGAAATTGATGTCTTCAACACAGGGCTTATTGGCACCGTAGCGATACTGCGCGGAAAGCAACGCTTCGAACAGGGTTTCGCGCGGGCGCACTGCCATGCGCGCTTCCATCATGATTTGGTGCAGCATTTCGCCCGCCAGCTTACGACGGTCACGCGCACGCGGCGCATCCGGCATCGGCAGATGTGTAGGCGGCAGAATATGCAAGGTAATACGTGGGAACAAGCGCTGCTTCACCAGCCCTTTCAGGCGGCTGAAGTAGGTTAGCTCCGCACCATCAATACGCAGTGGGATCACCGTCGCGCCGGATTTTGCCGCCACGAAACCTGCACCGTCGTAAATTTTCATCAATGAGCCTGAAACTGAAATGCGTCCTTCCGGGAAAATCACCACCGGACGGCCCTGTTCCACCAGTCGCACCAGATGTTTAATCGACATCGGTTTGGTCGGATCCAGCGGCACAAAATCAATAATTGAGCTTATCCAGCGCATATACCACTGAGTGCTGATGGAGGTGTAAACCGCGAAAACCGGGCGAACAGGCAGGAATAACGCCAGTAAAATGCCATCAATAAAAGAGACGTGGTTGGGGGTAATGAGCACACGTTCACCGTGCAGCGCCTGCGTGTTGCCGGTCAGTTGTACGCGAAACAACACACGGAACAGGCCGCGGAAAAAGCCCAGTAGCATTTCAACTCCTTTTGCCAGTCAATTAAATACGTTACCAAATTGTGGCAGATTACATGAGAAGTGCGGCGGGTTAAAACGCAGGCGAAAAAAAACCTGCGCGTCCGCGCAGGTTGGTGCAAGAAATGAGTACGAAAAGCGTACCGAATAAATCACCAATCAATACCTCTGGGACCTTGATTGTCGCGTGCGCCACCGCGCCTCACCAGCGGGAAAAAGCAAGAGAGTGAGCCGAAGTGAAACGAGGTGTGTCCATTCGCGATTACTGTTACAGACTTAAGGTAAAAAAAACCTGCGCATCTGCGCAGGTTGGTGTAATTCGAGTGTGCAACCCTGGGGGCTACGTTCACCTATCAATACCTCTGGGAGTTCTACTCTGTCACGGGGGGACACCCGCCACCAGCGGACAATCGAAACAGCCCTTCGCAAAGTGTAACTAAAGGTTGTGCCTGAATTACTTTGCAATTTCCCGCGTGTAACGCTTTCACTGATTTCCTTCGCGTCAGTTCACGTTTGCAGACACCTGCCGGGTAGCTTCCTTGATTAGGCGTCTCTTTTCCGTAACACTATGCAGCGTGTAAACGCTTACCCAAAGGAAGGTGCGTAATGGCGACTATTAAAGATGTCGCGCGGCTGGCAGGAGTTTCGGTCGCAACGGTTTCCCGCGTGATAAACGACTCGCCAAAAGCGAGCGAGTCCTCGCGCCAGGCGGTGCAAAGCGCAATGGATGCGCTCAATTACCACCCGAATGCCAATGCCCGCGCGCTGGCGCAACAGTCCACCGAAACCGTAGGTCTGGTGGTGGGCGACGTGTCGGATCCCTTTTTCGGCGCCATGGTGAAAGCTGTCGAGCAGGTCGCTTCAGCCACCGGGAATTTCTTGCTGATTGGCAACGGCTACCATAACGAAGAGAAAGAGCGCAAAGCCATTGAACAACTGATTCGCCACCGCTGCGCGGCGCTGGTCGTGCATGCCAAAACGCTTCCTGACGATGAACTCGCCTCGCTGATGAAACAGATGCCGGGCATGGTATTAATCAACCGTATTTTGCCAGGGTTTGAACAACGCTGTGTGGCGCTTGATGACCGTTACGGTGCCTGGCTGGCGACTCGCCATTTGATCCAGCAGGGCCACACGAAAATTGGCTATCTCTGCTCCAACCACGCGATTTCTGATGCAGAAGACCGACTGCAAGGCTATTACGACGCGCTGAAAGAGAACGGTTTGCCCTGCAACGACCGGTTGGTGACGTTTGCCGAGCCGGATGAAAGCGGTGGTGAACAGGCGATGACCGAGCTGCTCGGTCGTGGGCGTAACTTTACCGCCGTCGCCTGTTATAACGATTCGATGGCCGCAGGGGCGATGGGTGTGCTGAATGACAACGGCATTGAGGTGCCGCGTGAGATTTCCCTGATTGGTTTCGATGATGTGCTGGTGTCGCGCTATGTGCGCCCGCGCTTAACCACCGTGCGCTACCCGATTGTCACCATGGCAACACAGGCCGCCGAGCTGGCGCTGGCGCTGGCGGAAAACCGCCCGCTGCCGGAAATTACGCACCTGTTTAACCCAACGCTGGTGCGTCGTCATTCGGTGATTGCGCCGCAAGAGTAGCGATACAGGTGCACGGTCTTGTCCGGGTAGTCGAGACCGTCGCCAATGTAGCGCCAGCCAAAACGTTCGTAAAAATCGCGACATGCCGAGTAAAGGTGCAGCTCCTGAAAACCCATCGCTTTCGCCTGCTCGATAACATGGCGCTGTAACTGCCCGGCAAGCCCCTGCCCGCGAGCGCTCTCTTTCACATACAGCGCCGCCAGCCACGGGAACAGATCCTGGCGGCTGATCAAATCGCAGCGCCACAGCCCGACAGTGCCCAGCAACGCATCATCGCCCACCATTACATAAGTGAGCGGCAGCTGCCCAGGCCGTTGGCTGTGCGCGATAATAGAGGCGAAAAAATCACGCGGCAGCGAGTCGCCAAATTCACACCATAACCAGTCCACCACCTGCTCTGCAAAGTGTGGCGCGTCGTACAGAGGAATAATCTTCATACGATCTTGCCCTGAAAAATCGGTACTGATTCAAACAGGTAGCCGTCAAAGTCAGGCGCATCCTCGTCGGAAAGCTCCAGCAGGCTCTTTTTGACATTTTCCAGATGCTGCCACATCGCCTGCCAGGCACCCATCACATCGCGGCGACGCAGCGCTGCCAGCAGGGTCTGCCGGTCGCCCAGCCATTTCAGGCGATAGGGGCGGCTGGCAATATGTACGTTGAATTGTTGCCACAGCGGGCTGCTGTCCATGTGATGCCAGATACTCTCTACCGTCGCCAGCAGCATCTGGTTTTGCGATGCGCCCGCCAGCACAAGGTGGAACATTTTGCTGTTGTCCTGCGACGTATCGTTCATCGCGATGGCGCGCTGCTCTTGTTCGAGAATGCGCCGAAGATTATCGATATCCGCGCGCGTCGCCATTTTGGCGGTAAAGGCGGCGATATTGCTCTCCAGCAACTGGCGCGCCTGTAAGATCTCAAACGGGCCTACATCGCTACTTAGAAAACGCTCCTCTTCGTTTTCATGCTCCTGCGGAATACGCATCACATACACGCCCGAGCCCTGGCGAATATCCACCGTGCCCTGCAACTCCAGCATCAGCAATGCTTCACGTACGATGGTGCGGCTAACGCCATATTTTTCGGCGATATTGCGCTCCGGCGGCAGGCGGGAACCCACGGGGTAATGCCCCTGGATTATCTGCTCGCGTAAATCTTCGCCAATCTCCTGGTACTGTTTTTTTTCCGGCGGGACGACGGCCTTCTCCACAATATCACCTGCAAGTCTGAGTTATCGCGCAGGCCGGGCGCCCCGGCCTGTCGGAGCTATCTTACCAAAGCCAGCGCCTGATCGAGAACTTTCGCGCCGTTTAAGGTGCCGTAAGCCACCGAATCGATTACATCAATCGGAATGCCATATTCCTCAGTCAGTTTTTTATTCTCCGCCAACTTAAAGCGCACCTGCGGGCCCAACAGCACGGCGGTTATCTCGGCGGCATAACTTTGCAGCTCGTCGCGCAGGGCTTGCTCAGCAATAGCGTAGATCTTCAGCTCAAGGCCGCGCTCCGCCGCCGCTTTTTCCATTTTGGTCACCACCAGCGATGTGGACATCCCGGCGGAGCAGCACAACACAATACGTTTCATGGTGGCTCCTTATTTCCATTCGTCATCAATAGTCAGGGTCAACTGGCGTTCATCGCGCAGTTTGCGAAACCAGCCGGCGGACTTTTTCGCCCGACGGTCGCGGTTGTTTTGCAGGTCAATCTCAATCAGGCCATAGCGGTTTTTAAACGCGTTCATTGGCGAGACGTTATCGGTAAACGCCCACAACATGTACCCCTGGCAGTTCGCACCTGCTTCTCTGGCGCGTAGCGTCTGGTATAAATGCGCGGCAATAAAATCGATGCGGTAATCGTCCTCAATGGTGCCCGCAGCGTTGCGAAACTGCCCTTCGTTCTCAATACCCATGCCGCTTTCGGCAACAAACCACGGAATGTTGCCGTAGTCGTTTTTAATGCGCATCGCCATTTCATAAATGATCTCCGGCAGGATCTCCCAGCCGCGAGATTTGTTCATTTTTCTGCCCGGCAACTCAAACGGCTCGTAGTAGTACGCCGGATGGAAAGGTGTCTCCGGGTGCCAGGCGCGGGAAGGCGCTTTTACCCGGTGCGGGTAGTAAAGGTTAATGCCCAGCTCATCGACGGTGTTATCGCGGATAATCGCCAGTTCTTCCTCGCTGTAATCCCACGCGACCTGGTGTTTTTCCAGCAACCGAAACAGCTCCGGCGGATAGTGGCCTTTCACCATCGGATCAAGAAAGACACGGTTATAGAACAGATCGTAGCGCTCAGCGGCCAGCACATCGTGCGGCGCGCGTGAACGCGGATAGGTGACTTCCGGGTTGAGAATACAGCCCACGGTGCCCTGATAACCCTTCTCGCGAAACAGCTTCACCACTTTCGCGGTGGCCAGGTTTTTGTGGTGATTCCACTGCATCCAGGTGCCGGTGTTCTGCTCATAAGGCCAGCGCAGCGCATCCAGGTAGACGCGGGTTTGCACCACAATCGGCTCGTTAAAGGTGAACCAGCGGGTCACTTTTTGATGAAAGCGCTCGAACACTTTCTCGACATACAACAGGTACAGCTCAACCACTTTTTTTGACGCCCAGCCGCCGTAGGTTTCCAGCAAATAACCCGGCAGCTCGTAATGTTCCAGGCAGATCATCGGCACAATGCCGTGGCGCTGCATCTCGTCAAACAGATCGTCGTAATAGGCGGCATAGCGTTCATCGATCACACCGTTTTCGTAATCAGTGAGAAAGCGCGACCAGTTGATCGAGGTGCGATAGTGGGTCAGCCCCGCCTGTTTCATCAGTTGCACATCTTCACGAAAGCGCTGGTAAAAGTTGGTCGCCACCGCCGGGCCGTAGCCGTCGTGCCAGACGTGACGATCGTTTTTGTACCAGAGATCGGGCCAGGAATCCTGGCCTTCCCGCTTGTCTGTCCAGCCTTCGGTTTGCCAGGCTGAGGCCGCAGCGCCCAGAATAAACGACGGCGGTATGGCGATTGTTTTCGTGCTCATTCCATCCTCAGGCGTTGTTAGTGGCTTCGGCTTGCAATTGCGCTTGTTCGGCGCGGCGAGAGGCGATTTTCACAAACGGCAGATAGATAATGACGGAAGTGATAATGCAGATAAGCTGCGTCACTACCGCGCCCATTGAACCGGCGGTGGAAAGCCAGGCGTTGATCAACGGCGGCGTGGTCCACGGCACCATCACCACTGCTTTCCCGGCAAAACCGGTCACCGTGGCGAAATAACCGATCGAGCCGGTCACCAGCGGGGTGATGATGAACGGGATCGCGAGGATCGGGTTGAGCATGATCGGCATACCGAAAATCACCGGCTCGTTAATATTAAATACCCCAGGCCCAATAGAGAGTTTGGCGATCTCTTTCATCTCTTTGCGCTTGGTGGCGATCATCACCGCGATCAGCAGACCGATGGTTAAACCCGAGCCGCCGATACTCATATAAACATCCCAGAACGGCATGGTGATGATGTTCGGCACCTCTTTGCCCTGCTCAAAGGCGCTCATATTGACGGTGATGGCACCCAGCAGCAGCGGTTCGCGGATAGGCTTAATCATCTGGTTGCCGTGAATACCAATAACCCAGAACAGTTGCGCCACAAACATCAGCAGCAAAATGCCCGGCAGGCTTTGCACCACGCGCTCCAGCGGCTGCTGCACCACCTGATAAACGGCGTCATACAGGTACATGCCGGTCACCTGGTGGAACACAAAACCGAAAGTGGCAATCACGGTGGTGGTGATGATCGCCGGGATCAGCGCGGAAAACGAAGCCGAAACGTTAGGCGGCACGGTGTCCGGCATTTTGATCTTCAGCCCGTCGCGGTTTTCCAGCCAGCAGTAAATTTCCACCGACAAAATAGCGATAAACATGCCGAGGAACAGGCTGCGGGTATCGGAGAACTGGCGCAGCAGCACGTCTTTCACCACGTGCATTTGCCCGTCTACCAGCATTTCCACAGTGGTTGGTGTGACGCAGATAAAACAGATCACCGCCAGCAAACCGGGAAACAGCGTCTTAATACCGTTGATACGCCCAAGTTCAATACCGATTAAGAACACCGCGCCAATGTTGAGAAAGTTCAGCGTGGCGTAGTTAATCGCACTGGTGATCGGCTTTAACGCCGCGAGAAAGGAGAGCGACTGGAAGCTGGCGAGGCCGTTTTTCGGATCCAGCACCATGTTGGAGATCAGGACGGAAAATGCGCCGACGATGATCACCGGCATCAGGGTAATAAACGAGGCTTTGATCGCCATGATATAGCGATAGCTGTTGAACTTTGTCGCAAAACTACCCAGAGAATCGATGAGCTTTTCTTGTAGGGCCATGAGTTAACACCTCAGTAAGGGGCTTTTTTATCGATACAGGGATACAGCACAGTCCCATTTGGCATACCAAAAATAGCTATGCATGGCTGAAAGTTCTGTGACGAGCCTCCCAACCCGCTTACTGGTATTCCAAAACGAGACGGATAACGACATTGGCATACCACCTTACGCTTCGCAGGGATTTCCTGCACTTAGCGCAAACCATAACGGCTGGCCTTAACCCGTGAAGTGAGTGTGGTAAACTGCGTTTCATTACGCGAAACGAGAACTCGTCATGGTCACAATGCTGGATGTCTCACTGCGCGCGGGCGTTTCGAAAGCAACGGTTTCCCGCGTGTTGAATGGTACGGGTCAGGTAAAAGAGAGCACCCGCAATCAGGTTTTTAAGGCGATGGAGGAGCTGGACTATCGCCCCAATTTTCTTGCCCGCTCGCTGGCAAACCGCACCAGCAACAGCATTGGCCTGGTGGTCTCCAGCTTTGATGGCTTCTATTTCGGCCGCTTATTGCAGCAAGCGTCGCGCCAGGCGGAATTGCACGGCAAACAGCTGATTGTCACCGACGGTCACGATACGCCCGAGCGCGAAGAGCTGGCGGTGCAGATGCTGGCAGACAGGCGCTGCGACGCCATTATTCTCTACACCCGCTTTATGAGCGAAAAAGCGATCTTAGCGCTGATTGACGCCACGCCAATGCCGCTGATTATCATCAACCGTGAGTTATTCCAGGCGCACGATAAATGTGTGTTCTTCGAGCAGCAGGACGCAGCGTTCCAGGCGGTGGATTACCTGATTACACAGCATCACCGGGATATTGCCTGTATCACCGCGCCGATCCACACACCGACCGGTAAAGCGCGGCTGATGGGTTATCGCAAGGCGCTGGAAAAACATGGCATTCGCTGGGATCCGGCCAAAGTGAAGTACGGTGACTCGACCATGACGCGCGGGTATGAACTGTGCCAGCAGATGTTGCAGGAAGGGGTGAAATTCAGCGCGCTGTTCGCCTGTAACGACGATATGGCGTTGGGTGCCTCAAAGGCCATCTGGCAGGCGGGTTTGCGTATTCCGCAGGATATTTCGCTGTTCGGCTTTGATGATGCGCCAAGCGCTCGCTGGCTGGAGCCGGGCCTGTCGACGGTCTATTTGCCGATCGACAACATGATCACCACCGCGATTGATCAGGCGATCAAACTGGTGAACAACGAACAGATCGCCGCGATCCCACCGTTTACTGGCACGCTGGTGTTGCGTGAATCTGTCGCGGTGGGACCGGGCAGTAAGGCTTAGAGCAGCTCCAGACCGATCAGCTCTTCGATGGTCTGCCGGCGGCGAATTAACCGCGCGACGCCCTTATCGAACAACACTTCCGGCAGCAGCGGGCGGCTGTTGTAGTTCGATGACATTGACGCACCATACGCTCCCGTATCATGCAGCACCAGATAATCTCCGGCTTTCACTTCCGGCAACGCGCGGGTTTCCACCTTCCCGCCCTCCTGCTGGGTAAAGACATCACCGGATTCGCACAGCGGCCCGGCAACCACGGTATCAATCAGTGGCGCATGGCGAAGATCGCGGCCATCGGCGGCAAGCGCCGTAATGTGGTGGTAGCTGCCGTACATCGCCGGGCGCATCAGATCGTTAAAACCGGCGTCGATCAGCACAAAGTGGCGGCTACCCATGTTTTTCACGCTACGCACTTGTGAAACCAGCACGCCAGATTCCGCCACCAGGAAGCGCCCCGGTTCGATCTCCAGTTTCACCGCGTGCCCCAGATGTTTGGCGATTTGCTCACGCGCCGCGTTCCACAGCCCGTAATAATGCGCGGTATCCACAGGCTCTTCCCCTTCGTGATAGGGGATCGACAAACCGCCGCCTGCGGAAATTGCCTGCAGATCCTGACCAAAATCGACCACCTGGCGCACCATCGCGCCGCACACCTGCTCCAGATGACCATAATCCACGCCGGAACCTATGTGCATATGAATGCCCGCCAGTTTCAACTGGTAGCGCTGCATTACCGTCAGCGCATCTGCCAGATCGCTGTACCAGATGCCATGCTTGCTGTTTTCACCGCCGGTGTTGGTTTTCTGGCTGTGGCCGTGGCCAAAACCAGGGTTAACGCGTAACCAGACGCGATGGCCCGGCGAAACTGCGCCAAGCTGCTCCAGCATATCCACCGAACCGGCGTTCACTGCGATACCCAGTTCGCTCACCCGCGCGATAGTCGCCTCGTCCAGCACATCGGCGGTAAAAACGATATCGTCCGGGTGCGCTTGCGGATCGTAACCCGCTGCCAGCGCACGTTCGATCTCACCGAGCGAAACGGAATCAACCTTCACGCCCTGCTCACGCATCAGACGCAGAATATGAATATTCGAACAGGCTTTTTGCGCAAAGCGCACCACGTCGAACGCGCGCAATTTGGCGATTTGCGCGCGAATGATTTGCGCATCATAAACCCATACCGGGCAGCCAAATTCAGCAGGTAAGCGCAGCAGGTTAGCGGCGTTAAGGTCGGTTTCAGTCTGGTGTAATGAGCGTGGCATGGTGACTCCGGGCAACAAAATTTTTACTGATTACGCCACAGCGCGAAGAGAATAAAAAATATCGTTTTATCTCGACTCTATGCAAAAATGATATGGATAACTTGCTGAAACTGGATCTGCCGATGCCCGCTGTCAATCTGCGCCATATCGAAATCTTTCACGCCGTAATGACCACCGGCAATCTGACGGAGGCCGCCGTACTGCTGCATACTTCGCAACCGACGGTGAGTCGCGAGCTGGCGCGCTTTGAAAAAGTGCTGGGGCTGAAACTGTTCGAGCGCACGCGCGGGCGTTTACAGCCCACGGTGCAAGGCTTGCGGTTATTCGAAGAGGTGCAGCGTTCCTGGTACGGGCTGGACCGGATTGTCAGCGCCGCCGAAAGCTTGCGTGAATTCCGCCAGGGGGAGCTTTCCATCGCCTGCCTGCCAGTGTTTTCACAGTCTTTTTTACCGCTGCTGCTGCAACCGTTTCTGGCGCGTTACCCGGATGTCAGCCTGAATATCGTGCCGCAGGAGTCGCCATTGCTTGAGGAGTGGTTATCGGCGCAGCGCCACGATCTGGGGTTAACCGAAACGCTCAGCACCCCGGCAGGCACCGAACGTACGCCGCTGCTCACCTGTAATGAAGTCTGCGTCATGCCGCAGAATCATCCGCTGGCGCGCAAAGCGGTATTAACACCGGCAGATTTTCAGGGCGAGAATTACATCAGTTTGTCGCGCTCCGACAGTTACCGGCAGTTGCTGGATGCGCTGTTTAATGAACATCAGGTGAAGCGACGGATGGTGCTGGAAACGCACAGCGCCGCCTCGGTGTGCGCGATGGTACGCGCCGGCGTGGGAATTTCGGTGGTTAACCCGCTCACCGCGCTGGATTACGCGGCAAGCGGCGTCGCGGTGCGTCGCTTCAGTATTGATGTGCCGTTTACGGTGAGCCTGATCCGCCCACTACATCGTCCCGCTTCCGCGCTGGTCGAGGCGTTTACCGCCCATTTACAGGCAGCCATGCCGCTAGTCAGCGGGCCTCTGGCTGCCATGCTGGACGAATCTTAAGAGAGCATAAAGTCCACCGCATCGGCGGCATGCAGCGCCGCCGTATCAAACACCTTAATCGGGCAATGGGTTTCTGGCAGCAGCAGACCAATCTCGGTGCAACCGAAAATCACCCCTTCCGCGCCTTCGTCAGCCAATTTTTTGATTAAATTGACAAAATAGTAGCGAGACTCATCGGTAAATGTCCCCATACACAACTCACTAAAGATGATGTCGTTAATGCGCTCGCGATCTTCCGGGCCCGGCACGGAGGTTTCGATGCCAAACTGTTTTTCCAGGCGACCACGGTAAAAATCCTGCTCCATGGTGTAGCGCGTACCCAGCAACGCGACATTGCGCATGCCCGCGTTTTCAATCGCCCGCCCGGTTGCGTCCGCAATATGCAGGAACGGAATATGGCAGCGCTCTTCTATTTGCCCGGCGACTTTGTGCATGGTGTTGGTACACAGCACAATCGCCTGCGCGCCTGCCTGCTCCAGACCCGCCGCCGCCTGGGCCAGGATTTCACCGGCTTTGTGCCACTGTGCGGTTGCCTGGCAGGTCTCAATTTCATGGAAATCCAGGCTGTGCAGAAGCAAGCTGGCGGAGTGCAAGCCGCCGAGACGAGCTTTCACGCCCTCATTAATCAGGCGGTAATAAGGAACGGTTGATTCCCAGCTCATACCGCCCAGCAGTCCTATCGTTTTCATCGCTTGTCTCCGTCTGGTTTAGCGCTCAGTCAATCAAAGTTGTGATCGACTTTCAACTTCTCTGGCCTCGCGTTTATTTTTATAGAACGCTGAGATAAGTTATTTTGAAACAACGTTTCATCATTTACTCTATCGTAATCACTAACGATACCTACTACAGGACACTCCGATGTTTATCTTCCATAAAGACACTCAGCTTGATGACCTGGGCAACGGCGTTAGCCGCCGTATTCTTGCCCATGACGGCAAAATGATGGCGGTCGAAGTTATGTTCGAACAAGGCGCCATCGGCCCAATGCACAACCATCCTCATGAACAACTTACGTACGTTTTATCCGGCGAGTTCGAATTTACCATTGGTGATGAGAAACATATCGTCACCGCAGGCGATACACTTTATAAGGAACCGCACATTATGCACGGATGTGTGTGTTTAAAAGCCGGAACGCTGCTCGATACCTTTACACCAGTACGTGAAGATTTTTTAAAACGTTGATCGCGCCCTAAATTATTTAACGCCTCCCATAATTAGGGGGGCGTTTTTATTTTCAGGCCAATAAAAATAGTTCGCCGGGTAATCGTTTAAATATCCAATGATTTCATTTCGCAATATTTAATACGTTAGGCTGTTACCTAAATCGTTGCGGCCATTGACAATAAACCCGCTGTTTTTCGGCAAAAATGACACCCACCTCACTTTATTGAAACATCGTTTCGACTTCGATCACATTTCACGAATTAATCGAATGACGCCAATTCAAAACACAATAAAATATTTTAAAACGACGTTTCACAAACCGAGAACGCAAGTTCGCAGGATTTTAAAACCCGGAATATTGTGAGTAATTTCCAGTGGTTAAAGTTTCAAAACGCATTGATTCAATTGATTATTGTGATCAAGCGCACGCACAGAACCTGTTTTAACCCTCTGACGCCCATGCGGCGGAGGAAAAAAGTTAATCTCCGAATCCGTATTACACATTGTTCGCCAGGTAGGTATGTATGAATGAAAACAGACTACTGGGATTGGCCTGGATATCGCCCTACGTTATTGGGTTGATAGTCTTTACGGCTTTCCCATTCATCTCATCGTTCTTTCTCAGTTTTACTGAGTATGACCTGATGAGCCCGCCGGTATTTAACGGCATTGAGAATTATCGCTACATGTTTACCGAAGACACGCTCTTCTGGAAATCAATGGGCGTAACGTTCGCGTATGTATTTTTGACAATCCCCCTGAAGCTCGCCTTCGCGCTGGGGATTGCCTTTGTGCTCAACTTTAAACTTCGCGGCATCGGTTTTTTCCGTACGGCTTACTACATTCCGTCCATCCTCGGTAGCTCCGTGGCGATCGCCGTACTGTGGCGCGCACTGTTCGCTATTGATGGCCTGCTGAACAGCTTTATCGGCGTGTTTGGTCTGGATCCAATTAACTGGCTCGGCGAACCATCGCTGGCGCTGATGTCCGTCACCCTACTGCGCGTCTGGCAGTTCGGCTCCGCGATGGTCATCTTCCTCGCCGCACTGCAAAACGTGCCGCAATCCCAGTACGAAGCGGCGATGATCGATGGTGCCAGCAAATGGCAGATGTTTATGAAAGTTACCGTGCCGCTGATTACGCCGGTTATTTTCTTCAACTTCATCATGCAGACCACCCAGGCGTTCCAGGAATTTACCGGACCGTATGTCATTACCGGCGGTGGCCCGACCTATTACACCTATCTGTTCTCGCTCTACATCTACGACACCGCCTTCAAGTATTTCGACATGGGCTACGGTGCAGCGCTGGCCTGGGTTCTGTTCCTGGTCGTGGCAGTCTTTGCCTCCATCGCCTTTAAGTCTTCGAAATACTGGGTGTTCTACTCTGCCGATAAGGGAGGCAAAAATGGCTGATATCCAACATCTCACGCCGGGCATGAAAGAAGCCGAACGTGAAGTGGCGCGCACGTTGCGCCGCGAGAAAATCAGCGCATGGATCCGCTATACGATCCTGCTCTTTGTCGGCCTGTTAATGCTCTACCCGCTGGCGTGGATGTTCTCGGCGTCGTTCAAACCGAACCACGAGATCTTCACCACGCTGGGGCTGTGGCCGACCCACGCCACCTGGGACGGCTTTATCAACGGCTGGAAAACCGGCACCGAATACACCTTCGGTCATTACATGCTGAACACCTTTAAGTATGTGATCCCGAAAGTGATTTT
Source organism: Kosakonia sacchari SP1 (assembly GCF_000300455.3). Taxonomy (NCBI): domain Bacteria; kingdom Pseudomonadati; phylum Pseudomonadota; class Gammaproteobacteria; order Enterobacterales; family Enterobacteriaceae; genus Kosakonia; species Kosakonia sacchari. The sequence continues at coordinate 884,423 of NZ_CP007215.2, read as the reverse complement.
GACCATTATCTCTTCCACCATTGTGGCTTACGGCTTTGCCCGCTTTGAGATCCCGTGGAAGAACTTTTGGTTCGGTACGCTTATCGCCACCATGCTGCTGCCAAGCACCGTGCTGCTGATCCCACAATATCTGATGTTCCGTGAAATGGGCATGCTTAACAGCTATATGCCGCTGTATCTGCCAACGGCGTTCGCCACCCACGGTTTCTTCGTCTTTATGTTGATTCAGTTTTTACGCGGCGTGCCGCGCGACATGGAAGAAGCGGCGCAAATCGACGGCTGTAACTCCTGGCAGGTGCTGTGGTACGTGGTGGTGCCTATCCTGAAACCGGCGATTATCTCCGTGGCGCTGTTCCAGTTCATGTGGTCAATGAACGACTTTATCGGGCCGCTGATTTATGTCTACAGCGTGGATAAATACCCGATCGCACTGGCGCTGAAAATGTCCATCGATGTCACGGAAGGTGCGCCGTGGAACGAAATTCTGGCAATGGCGAGTATCTCCATTCTGCCGTCCATCATTGTCTTCTTCCTGGCACAGCGCTACTTCGTACAGGGCGTGACCAGCAGCGGAATTAAAGGTTAAGAGGGAAGTATCATGGCTGAAGTTATTTTCAACAAACTGGAAAAGGTTTACTCCAACGGCTTCAAAGCGGTACATGGTATCGACCTGAAAATTGCCGATGGCGAATTTATGGTGATTGTCGGCCCAAGCGGCTGCGCCAAATCCACCACGCTGCGTATGCTGGCAGGCCTTGAAACCATCAGCGGCGGCGAAGTGCGCATCGGCGAGAAGATCGTCAACAACCTCGCGCCAAAATCACGCGGTATCGCGATGGTGTTCCAGAACTACGCGCTCTACCCGCACATGACAGTGCGTGAAAACCTCGCGTTCGGCCTGAAACTCAGCAAGATGCCGAAAGACGAGATCAACAAACAGGTCGATGAAGCGGCGAAGATCCTCGAACTGGAAGAGCTGATGGATCGCCTGCCGCGCCAGCTTTCCGGCGGTCAGGCGCAGCGTGTGGCGGTTGGCCGCGCGATTGTGAAAAAGCCGGATGTGTTCCTGTTTGACGAACCGCTGTCGAACCTGGACGCCAAACTGCGCGCCTCAATGCGTATCCGTATTTCCGACCTGCACAAGCAGTTGAAGAAATCCGGGAAACCGGCGACCACCGTTTACGTCACGCACGATCAGACCGAAGCAATGACCATGGGCGACCGCATCTGCGTGATGAAACTCGGCCATATCATGCAGGTGGATACTCCGGATAACCTCTACCACTTCCCGAAAAATATGTTCGTGGCGGGCTTTATCGGTGCGCCGGAGATGAACATCAAACCAGCGAAGATTGTGAAAAAAGCCGACCAGCTGCACATTACCGTCGGTCATGAAACGCTGGCACTGAACGCTCGCCAGCAGGAGAAAGTCGCCGATTACGCCGATAAAGAGGTGTTCTTTGGCGTGCGTCCGGAGTTTGTCTCCGTTTCAGATGAGCCTTTTAGCGACGACTGCGGCGCCGGTGACCTGGTGCGCGTCGAGAACATGGGTCACGAGTTCTTTGTTTACCTGAAAGTTGGCGACTACGAACTGACCGCCCGAATTCCTTCTGATGAAGCTAAGCCAATGATTGCTAAGGGGCTTCACCGGAAGGTGTACTTTAAGTTTGATATGAATAAGTGTCATATTTTTGACGCGAAAACTGAACAGAACATTTCCTTATAACTACGAAATCATTCGCGATGCCCCGAGGCGGCCAGTCGGTGTCTCCCGGCGCTTACAAAGTAAGTAACCGGGATACATCAGCGCAGCCACCAAGGGGCACCGGAAGAGTGAAATTTAAACAAACGTTGGAGTATAAAAATGAAAAAAGTGCTTACCGGCGCCATCATCTCCGCAACTCTGGGCATGTGCGCTGTACCCGCAACCGCCGCTGATAATGTTGATCTGCGTATGTCCTGGTGGGGGGGCAACGGTCGTCATCAGGTCACCTTAAAAGCGCTGGAAGAGTTTCATAAACAGCATCCGGACATTACCGTTAAATCTGAATACACCGGTTGGGACGGCCACCTCTCCCGTCTGACCACGCAAATCGCGGGCGGCACTGAGCCGGACGTGATGCAGACCAACTGGAACTGGCTGCCGATTTTCTCCAAAAATGGCGACGGTTTTTACGACCTGAACCAGGTCAAAGACATTATTGACTTAAGCCAGTTCGATGCCAAAGAGCTGCAATCCACCACCGTTGACGGCAAGCTGAACGGCATTCCAATCTCCGTCACCGCGCGCGTGTTCTACTTCAACGACGAGCAGTGGAAAAAAGCGGGCGTAGCCTTCCCGAAAACCTGGGATGAGCTGTTAGCTGCGGGCAAAACCTTTGAAAGCAAACTCGGCAAACAGTACTACCCGGTCGTGCTGGAGCACCAGGATACGCTGGCGCTGCTGAACTCCTACATGGTGCAGAAATACAACATTCCTGCCGTGGATGAAAAAGCGAAGAAATTCAGCTACACCAACGAGCAGTGGGTGGAATTCTTCCAGATGTATAAAAAACTGGTCGATAGCCACGTGATGCCGGACGCGAAATACTACGCGTCATTCGGTAAGAGCAACATGTATGAAATGAAGCCGTGGATCGAAGGTGAATGGGCCGGTACTTACATGTGGAACTCCACCATCACCAAATATTCCGACAACCTGAAGCCGCCAGCCAAACTGGTACTGGGTGACTATCCGATGCTGCCTGGCGCGAAAGACGCGGGTCTGTTCTTCAAACCCGCACAGATGCTGTCGATCGGTAAATCCACCAAGCATCCGAAAGAAGCGGCCCAGGTGATCAACTTCCTGCTGAACAGCAAAGAAGGTGCTGAAACGCTGGGTCTGGAGCGCGGCGTGCCGCTGAGCAAAGCTGCGGTGCAAACACTGACCGCCAATGGCGCGATCAAAGAGGCCGATCCGGCGGTTGCGGGTCTGCGTCTGGCGCAGTCTCTGCCGACCAAACTTTCGGTATCGCCTTACTTTGACGATCCGCAGATTGTTGCCCAGTTCGGTACCGCAATTCAGTACATCGACTATGGCCAGAAATCCGTTGAAGAAACCGCTGCCGACTTCCAGCGTCAGGCTGAGCGTATTCTGAAACGCGCCATGCGCTAAGGTTTTACCGCAATGACATACCCTGCCCGTTTGCGGCAGGGTATTTTTTTATCTAAGGAGCAGGTAATGGCAAAGGGGAAAAAAGTCTCTCTCACCTTCCGCAGCCAGAAAGACGACAAAACCGGGCATGAGGTTATCCGGCTGACGCCGCCGCATATTATTTGTCACCGTAACTACTTCTATCAAAAATGCTTTACCCGGGACGGCGAGAAACTGATTTTCGGCGGCGCGTTTGAAGGCCACTGGAATTACTACTTACTGGATCTCGCTAACCGCGAAGCGACACAGCTCACCGAAGGCGCGGGAGACAACACGTTTGGCGGTTTTTTATCCGCCGATGACAGCGCGCTGTGGTATGTGAAAAACACCCGCGAACTGCGCCGCGTGGATTTGCAGACGCTCGAAGAGCATATCGTCTACGAAGTCGATGATGAATGGGTGGCGTATGGTACCTGGGTCGCCAACTCCAGCTGCACCAAGCTGGTCGGTATCGAAATCAAGAAAAGCGACTGGCAGCCGCTTACCGACTGGCAAAAATTCCGTGACTTCTACTTCACCAACCCCGAATGTCGCTTGATCCGCATTGATCTGCAAAGCGGTAAACGCGAGACCCTGTTGCAGGAAAAACGCTGGCTTGGCCACCCGATTTATCGCCCGTTTGACGATAACACCGTGGCGTTTTGCCACGAAGGCCCGCGCGATGCGATCGATGCACGCATGTGGCTGATTAACGAAGATGGCTGCAATGTGCGCAAAGTACGCCAGCACAAGCCGGGCGAAAGTTTTACCCATGAATTCTGGGTGCCGGACGGCTCCGCGCTCTACTACGTGGCGCACCAGGAAAACGATCCGCGCCGTTATCTCTACAGTGCGGATCCGAACACGCTGGAAAACCAGCAATTAATGGCGATCCCGCCCTGCTCGCACCTGATGAGTAATGAAGATGGCAGCCTGGTGGTCGGCGATGGCGCACCGCATCATACCGGGGATATCCACCTTAACGATCCGTATATCTGGGTATTTGATATTCACAGCGGCGAACAGAAAGCGATTTGCCAGCATAACAGTAGCTGGAAAGTGCTGGATGGCGACCGCCAGGTCACGCACCCGCACCCATCTTTCTCGCCAGATAACCAGTGGGTACTCTATACTTCCGATGCCGAAGGCATGCCCGCGCTCTACCTGGCGCGGGTATAATTTTGCCCTCTCCCGCCGGGGAGAGGGATGTTGTTACACGCCGATATTACGCAGTTTTTCACCTGACATCAGACGGCGCTCGATATGTTCCAGCGTGACGTTTTTGGTTTCCGGGATCAGCCAGAACGTGACGCCGACAAATGCCAGATTCAGCGCGGTATAGAGCCAGAAGGTGCCCGCCGCGCCAATCGCATCCAGTAAGGTCAGGAAGGTCGCACCGATAATCATGTTCGACACCCAGTTAGTGGTGGTGGAACAGGTGATGCCGAAATCGCGGCATTTCAGCGGCTGGATCTCAGAACACAGGATCCACACCACCGGCGCGGCGCTCATCGCATAACCGGCAATACAGATCATCGTCATCCCAACGGAAAGCCAGGATAACCCGCTCGACGCGGTGCCGTTATCAAACTGCATCAGGCAATAGCCGAGGATCAAGGTGCCGATCGCCATTACGCTGAAACCAATTTTCAGTGCCGGTTTGCGTCCGGCTTTATCCACGGTAAACACCGCGATAAAGGTGGCAAACATAAAGGTCAGCCCCACCACCAGCGTGGCGATCATCTGCTGTTCGGTGGTGGTAAACCCGGCCATTTTGAAGATGCGCGGCGCGTAATACATGATGATATTCATACCGGTGAACTGCTGCATCGCCTGCAATAACATGCCGAGGAAAACGGCGCGGCGCACGTTGCGGTTAGCTTTAAACAGCTGGAAACCGCCCTGTTTCAGTTTCAGGCTTTCGCGGATTTCATTAAGTTCTTCACGCGCTTTTTCCGAGGTATCACGCAGCATACGCAGCACCTCTTCCGCTTCAATATGCCGCCCTTTTTGCGCCAGCCAGCGCGGGCTATTGGGCAGGAACACCACCAGAATAATCAGTAACACCGCCGGCAGTGCCAGTACGCCGAGCATTGCCCGCCAGTTACCGCTGTAGCTAAACGCGGTGTCCGACAGGAACGCCAGCACAATGCCCAGCGTGACCATTAACTGGTACATGCTGATCATCTTGCCACGCACGTTTTCGCTCGCCATTTCAGAGAGATACAGCGGCGCGGTATACGAAGCAATGCCGACGGCAATCCCCAGCAGCACGCGGGAAAGCAGCAGCACTTCCACACTGGCGGCAAACGCGGAACCGAGCGAACCGGCGACAAATAACACCGCGCCCGCCATTAAGCTGTATTTACGCCCAAGGCGAAAAGAGAGCCAGCCGTTAAACAGCGCCCCCAGCGCCGCGCCCAGCATCATGCTGCTCACCACCCACTCCTGCAAACGGCTGGATAAGGTGAAATGGTCGGTGATAAACGGCAGCGCACCGGAAATCACCCCAATATCGAGACCAAACAACAGCCCGGCGACCGCAGCCGACACCGAGACAAACAGATTCATACGCCGGGTATCACGCAGCGCGCGTGGTAAAGCTACGGAATCATTACTGATAGAAGTCATTTTTTCCTGCCTACACAGAATAAGACGTCCTATGAAAGTAAGTCAGCGACGGGGCAAAGCGTCAGTGCTGAAAACGCGAAGATATGGATAAATGCGCTGTGGCATGGTGTTTTGTGATGGAGTTTACAATTTTGAAAATATAGTTTAAGGAGTAAACTAATTTTAACTTATTTATTTTTAAGTATTTTTAATAAATAGCCTGCGAATTAAGATAAAAGGATATGGATTTTTCTATTCATGAGATATGGACAATTAATACACAGCGATAAAAAAACCTGCCCGTCGGCAGGTTTTTTATGCAGGCAATGCGAGGCGAATTAACGCGCCAGCCAGCCGCCGTCAACAGCAATGGTGTAGCCGTTGATGTAGTCAGACGCTTTTGATGCCAGGAACACCACCGGCCCCATCAGATCGCTCGGCAGCCCCCAGCGGCCTGCCGGGATGCGGTCGAGGATCTCGGCGCTACGCTGCTCGTCGGCACGCAGTTGCTGGGTGTTATTGGTCGCCATATAACCCGGCGCGATAGCGTTAACGTTGATGTTGTGTTTCGCCCATTCGTTCGCCAGCAGACGAGTCACGCCCATTACGCCGCTTTTTGACGCGGTGTAAGACGGTACGCGGATGCCACCCTGGAAAGAAAGCATGGACGCGATGTTGATGATCTTGCCGCCGTTACCCTGCGCGATGAAATGTTTTGCCGCCGCCTGGGACATAAAGAATACGCTCTTAATGTTCAGGTTCATCACGTCGTCCCAGTCTTTCTCGCTGAAGTTGATCGCGTCTTCACGGCGGATCAAACCGGCGTTATTTACCAGAATGTCGATTTTGCCAAACTCGGCGACCGCACGCTCCAGCAGCGCCGGAATGCCGTCGATCTGACGCAGATCGGCAGTCAGGCTAAGAAAACGACGGCCCAGCGCGGTTACGCGCTCAATGGTTTCTGTTGGTTCAACAATGTTGATACCGACGATATCGCAGCCCGCTTCCGCCAGACCCAGCGCCATACCCTGGCCCAGACCAGTGTCGCAACCGCTTACTACCGCAACCTTACCTTGAAGAGAAAATGCATCCAGAATCATGTTTATTCCTTAATCTATCAGCGCCTGTGTTGGACAGGCATGGTTTTATGCTGCCCGCTATTAGCGCAGATCTTTTACAGCGACGTGATCCATGTCATCAAAGACCTGGTTCTCACCCACCATCCCCCAGATGAAGGTATACGCACGCGTACCCACGCCTGAATGGATTGACCAGCTGGGAGAAATGACCGCCTGCTCGTTATGCATCACAATGTGACGCGTTTCCTGCGGCTGCCCCATCATATGGAATACGCAGGCGTCTTCTTCCATATTGAAATAGAAGTACACTTCCATGCGGCGCTCATGGGTATGGCACGGCATCGTGTTCCACAGGTTGCCCGGCGCAAGCTCGGTCAGCCCCATGCTTAACTGGCAGGTTTCCAGCACGTCCGGCACGAAATATTTGTTGATGGTGCGACGGTTGCTGGTCAGCGGATCGCCAAGCGTCACCGGAGCAACATCGGCTGGCGTCACTTTTTTTGTTGGAAAGGTGGTGTGTGCGGGTGCGCAGTTGTAGTAAAACTTAGCCGGTTTCGCGCTATCTATGCTGGCAAAAACCACCTCTTTGGCGCCTTTTCCAACATATAACGCATCGCGATGACCAATTTCATAACACTGACCGTCCACGGTGATGGTGCCCGGGCCGCCGATATTAATCACGCCCAGTTCGCGGCGCTCAAGGAAATAGCTCACGCCAAGCTGTTTACCCACTTCGCCACCGACAGAAACGGTTTTCTTCACCGGTTTAATACCGCCGACGATAATGCGATCGATATGGCTGTAAACCATGGTGTATTCGTCATCAGCGAATACTTTTTCGACTAAAAACTCATTGCGCAGGCCCTGGGTATCCAGCGTTTTCGCATGCGCACTGTGGATGCTTTGTCTGACTTCCACAATAACCTCCGAAGTAAATTTTGACCGAAACGTCACTCATTGGAACGCAGAAACAGTGTTCCGTTTCTTCATTACGCGCATCTTATCCCGGCTAAAACATGTTTTCAATCTTGAATAAAACAACGTTTCAATTTTTCTGCTACTTATTATTAAATCTGTAAGTGCGATCACGATTGTTTGGCGTTGACAGCGCGTCATCACCAATTAGGCTATGAGAATAATTTTAAATAAAACATAGCAAACAATAAGTTAAGACCGTCTTTGAGTTTTGACGGCTAATCAGCAATTTTTGTGTTTAAAATCAAAGCCCGCCAGCGCAAACGCTTTTTCACCTCGCGTTAATCCAGCTCGCCAACGTTGTTTTCTTATAAAGTGCGTCAGCAATCACACATATTGAAACGTTGTTTTGATAAATTAACACTCTATTTTTAAACTTGTAATCATCTGTGGTCATCATTGGGGCGCAACTTTCCCACCGGACCATCTAAAGGAGTGAAATATGGCGAAAGGCATGCGGGTAAAACTCAATTACGCAATCAGCCGCGATCCGGATACCGGCGCGGAAATCACCCGCTTAACACCACCGGAAGTGACCTGTCATCGGAACTACTTCTATCAGAAGTGTTTTTTCAACGATGGCAGCCACCTGTTATTTGCCGGTGAATTTGATGGCCACTGGAATTATTACCTGCTGGATATCGCGAAAGCCGAAGCCGTGCAGTTAACGGAAGGCGCGGGTGATAACACCTTTGGCGGTTTCCTCTCGCCGGATGACAGCGCTTTATATTATGTGAAGAACGATCGCACCCTGCGGGAAGTGAATTTGCAAACGCTCGCCGAGCGCGAAATTTATCGTGTACCGGAGGAGTGGGTAGGCTACGGCACCTGGGTAGCAAACAGCGATTGCAGCAAACTGGTTGGGATTGAGATCGCCGCCAGCGACTGGACGCCGCTCAATGACTGGAAACTGTTCCACGACTTCTTCCATAAAGGCCCGCACTGCCGTTTGTTGCGCGTGGATCTGCAAAGCGGCGAGAGCAGCGTGATCCATGAAGAGAAGAACTGGCTGGGTCACCCGATTTACCGTCCGTTCGACGATAACACCGTGGCGTTTTGCCACGAAGGCCCGCACGACCTGGTGGATGCGCGGATGTGGCTGGTCAATGAAGACGGCAGCCATGTGCGCAAAGTAAAAGATCACGCCGAAGGTGAAAGCTGCACCCACGAATTCTGGGTGCCGAACGGTTCCGCGCTGGTGTATGTCTCTTACCTGAAAGGCAAACAGGGACGCATGATTTACAGCTTCAACCCTGATACCGGCGTGAACGACGCAGTGATGCCAATGCCAGCGTGCTCTCACCTGATGAGCAACTTCGACGGCACCTTACTGGTCGGCGATGGTTCCGGCACGCCGGTGGATGTGAAAGATACCAGCGGTTACACCATTGATAACGATCCGTATTTGTATGTTTTCGACGTGGCGAAAAAAGCCTATTTCCGGGTAGCGCGCCACGATACCTCCTGGGCAACGGTTGCCAACAGCCGCCAGGTAACGCATCCGCATCCGTCGTTCACACCAGACGACAGTGCGATTCTGTTTAGTTCCGATAAAGACGGCAAACCGGCGCTTTATATCGCGAAACTTCCTGAGCAACGCGTAATGTTGCAAGCGTAAACTTTGAGTTAGTGTTTCTGTAACTGGCCTTGCCCTCCTCCTGGGGGGCTTTTTTTTATGCCGTCCATGTCCGTCCTACTTTGAGCCACAGATATGTTGACCGCCTTACTCACCCCAGTCACTTAAGTGTGTTGGCTGTCTTATTTTTCGCTACAGGTTCGTTATTGACCTTCTTTGGACTTTTGAAGAGTGCTTTTTACATTTGCTCAGGTCTGCCCTGAATAATGCGAGTCACCGGAAGGCGGCAACGGAGCGAGTTCCCGGCAGCTTACTGAAGTAAGTGACCGGGGCGAATATGACGGGAATAAATATAAAAAACCCCGGCCAACGGCTCCGGGGTTTTCGTGAGGGTAACACAGGTATTTCAGACAATCAGAAAGAGTAAGCCACACCGAGGCGGAAACGGGTCTGGCGTTCGTCGGTATTTTTCACACCCACGTTGCCCACTTCCACATACGGAGACCAGTTTTTATCCAGTTTGTACGCCACTTTGGCGTTATATTCGTTGGAATAGGTTTTGTTGTTTTCACGAATAACATCTTCGGTGCTCTTCGCATAAACATAGTTCAGCTCAATGCGGTAGTCGCCCATCGCCCAGCCTACCCAGGTATCAAATTTGTTGACCTTATTATCAACGGTGCTTGAATCCGGGTTACGTGTGTATTCATAACGGTAACGGCCTGCAATATAAACGCCGTTATCAAAGCTGTATTGCGCGTGAAGATACGGTTTATAGATGGAGTTGGTATCTTTACTTTCGATATTAAAGCCCGGTGTTAACGCAAAATTCTTGGTCGCAGCCCAGCGCCAGTTAATGGACTCTTCGTGGCCGTTACCCACGATTTCCGTTAACGGTTTGTCGGCGTCATCGCCGCCAGATTTCCATTTCGCTTCAACACCGAAACCTACGCCATTCTCAAAGCGGTGGGAAACCGCTACGCGATCGGCGTTGGAACCGCTGTCAATGTATTCGTGACGTAAATCCACGGTGACGGCTTGTGAAGCAAAGGAAGCGCCAAGGAGTGAAGCAAGAGCCAGAGTTTTCTTAAACATGAGATTACCTCAATAATTAAAATTATGTTCCATTTTTATGGAATTCTATTTTATTTTTTTGATAACTTTATTTTAGTGATCGCGATCGTAAATATTTGTATGGAGCGAAACTATGTATAACGGCGTGATGAATATCAATATATTTTCCCTTTACCGCCTAATTAATATGATAAAGATCACACCAATTTTCTATTAACGGTTAACTTACAAAGTTAAATACAAATAAAAAACACAAACCAAAACAGTGATCTACAAAATCCACTAGCAAATAATAAGCAGGCTTATCGCTTACATTTCAAATTGTAACGGAGGGAATAATCGTAAATTTGACTTTTGCAGAAGTGTTTTTTAATGACGTGGGATGATTATTAGTTCAAGACATCGAAGTTTTAATTTAATTGAAACAAAGGCTGGGATGTCAGTCGCAAACAATAAAGCCTTCCGGGTGGAAGGCTTTATTTAACTTAAAGTGAGATTAATCGCGTTCGATTGCTAACGCCACACCCTGGCCACCGCCGATGCATAAGGTTGCCAGCCCTTTACGGGCCTGCCTTTTTTGCATTTCATGCACCAGCGAAACCAGAATACGGCAGCCGGAAGCGCCAATCGGGTGGCCCAGCGCTATCGCCCCACCGTTGACATTCACGCGTTTCTCATCCCACTCGAGGATTTTACCGACTGACAACGCCTGCGCTGCATAAGCTTCGTTCGCTTCAATCAGATCGACATCATCAAGTTGCCAGCCTGCGCGCTCAAGGCAGCGGCGCATGGCATAAACCGGCGCAATACCCATTAACGCCGGGTCGACACCAACGCTGGCAAATGCGCGGATGCGCGCCAGCACCGGTAAATTCAGTTCCTGCGCTTTTGCTTCGCTCATTACCAGCACCGCCGCCGCACCGTCATTGATGGGTGAGGCGTTACCGGCAGTAACCGAGCCGCTTTGTTCAAACGCGGGCGCGAGTTTTGCCAGCGCTTCCGCGCTGGGGTCAGTGCGCGGTTGTTCATCGGTATCAATAACCTGCGTCTGACCTGCTGCATCCATCGCGCTTACCGGAACAATTTCATCGCGAAAACGCCCGGAATCGATAGCGACACGCGCTTTGTGCTGCGAGCTTAACGCCCATTCATCCTGACGCTCGCGGCTGATGCCATATTCACGCGCCAGGTTTTCCGCCGTTACGCCCATATGGTAATCGTTGAAGGCGTCCCACAAACCGTCATGCACCAGGCTATCAATAAGCTGGCTGTTGCCGAGCTGTGCACCGGTGCGGCTGTCGGTCAGCACATGCGGCGCACGGCTCATATTCTCCTGCCCGCCAGCAATCACCACATCAGCTTCGCCACACTGAATCGCCTGCGAAGCCAGGTGCAGGGCTTTCAGCCCGGAGCCGCAGACATCATTAATGGTGATTGCTGAAACCGTATTCGGCAGGCCGCCTTTGATCGCCGACTGCCGCGCAGGGTTTTGCCCGGCACCTGCTGTCAGCACCTGGCCTAAAATCACTTCGTCGATATCTTGTGGCTGCACGCCGCTACGTTCAATCAACGCACGCACCACCTGGCTGCCCAACTCAACGGCAGAGAGGCGTGACAATGCGCCCTGAAAACAGCCGATAGGCGTGCGAACCGCGCCGACTATCACGACATCTTTCATCTCTACCCCCGCAGTTGTTCAACCCGGCAATAGTAGTGCATTGTTAACAAGTATTAACTCGATTGTTTAAAATTGGTGAGATTAGTCACAGCGAAAGTCAAAGGCGGGAAAGCAGCAGAGCATTGCGCGGCCAGCAAGGCCGCGCAGAAGGGGAAAATCAGTTGTTAACCGGGATCACCGCGCCTTTATATTTGGTGCGGATCCAGTCCTGAATCTCTTTGGAGTGCAGCACGTTCACCAGCGCCACGATATCTTTTTTCTTCTCGTCGCCACGGTGCACAGTGATGATGTTGGCATACGGGTTGTTTTCACCGCTTTCCACCGCGATCGGATCGTGAACCGGATCCAGACCGGCATCAATTGCGTAGTTGGCGTTGATCACCACGGCATCGCCTTCATCGTTGTTGTACATCTGCGGCAGCAGCGCCGCTTCCACGTTCGGCAGGAACTGCAGTTTTTTCGGGTTATCAACGATGTCATCGATACGCGCCGTCACTTTGTCGATGCCCGGTTTCAGCTTGATCACGCCCTCTTTTTCGAAGATAGAGAGAATGCGCCCCTCTTCAGATACCGCATCACGCATGATGATTTTGCCGCCCTGTGGCAGATCTTTCAGCGATTTGTATTTTTTGGAGTAAATACCAATCGGCTCAATATGAATGGCGCCTGCGCTGACGAAATCATAGGTTTTGTCGCCCGCGTGGTCTTTGATAACGCTATTCAGATACGGAATGTGCTGGAAGTAGTTGGCATCCAGTTCACGGCTGGCCAGCGCCGTGTTCGGCAGGATGTAGTCCTGGAACGGTTTAATTTCCAGATCAATTCCCTGTTTCGCCAGAATCGGTTTCGCCTGCTCAAGGATTTCGGCGTGCGGCACGTTTGACGCGCCCACGGTCAGCGTATCCGCCCAGGAGGAGAAGCTCAGCACGCTGAGGGTGGCTGCGGCAATCAGTGTCAGTGTTTTTTTCATGATGTTGGTTTCCAATAATTATCGTTTATCTAACAGAGAAGTAATGACGTCGCCGCAGAACTGGATAATGAAGACGATGATAAGAATAGTCACCGTCGCCACCAGCGTGACGTCGTTATGGTTCCGCTGGAATCCTTCCAGATAAGCAAGATTGCCCAACCCGCCAGCGCCGATAACCCCGGCCATGGCGCTGTAGCTCACCAGCGCAATCAACGTCACGGTAATGCCGGACACCAGCGCGGGTGATGATTCGGGCAGTAACACCCGAAATACCAGTGTGCTCAACCGCGCGCCCATCGAACGCGTCGCCTCAATCACCCCTTTATCCACTTCGCGCAGCGCAATCTCGACCAGCCGCGCATAAAACGGCGCTGCACCGACGATTAGCGCAGGCAGCGCGGCGTTTGCGCCAAGAATGGTGCCAACAAGGGTTTTGGTAAACGGGATCAGCAGCACAATCAAAATGATGAACGGAATAGAACGGAAGACGTTCACCACAATCGAAATCACGCTGTACAACGTACGGTTCTGGAAAAGGCCGCCGCGCGAGGTAAGAAACAGCGCCAGACCGAGCACAATCCCCAGAACAAAGGTCGCCGCGCCCGACAGCGCTGTCATATACAGTGTCTCTTGCGTTGCCGCCCAGAGTTGCGCCCATTTCAGGTGCGGAAAGAGGGAATCAGCCATGTGTCACGACCTCGCTTTCAATATCCGTTTTGCTCAGGTCTGCAAGGATATTGTTCAGTTGTTCCGGGGTCGCCTTCACGTTCACCCATAATTGTCCAAATACGCCGTGCGCGGTTTGCGACATCTTGCCGTGCAAAATGTTAAACGGCAGGCCATAGCGCAACGTCAGTTCGCCGACGATCGGCTGGTGCGTGCTGTGGCCGGTAAAGGTCAATTTAATAACCGTACCGTCCAGCTCGCTGTTCAGCTCCGGGTTGAACGCCTCTTCTTCTTTATACTGGCTCACCTGGCGCACAAACTGTTTGGTGATCGGTTGCTGCGGATGGGTAAAGACGCTCAGCACATCGCCCTCCTCCACCACTTTGCCGTTCTCCATCACCGCCACGCGGTCGCAAATCTTGCGTACCACATGCATTTCATGGGTGATCAACACAATGGTCAGTTTGAAACGGCGATTAATATCGAGCAGCAAATCGAGGATCTGATCGGTGGTTTGCGGATCCAGCGCCGAGGTGGCTTCATCGCACAGCAGCACATCCGGGTTATTCGCCAGCGCGCGGGCAATGCCAACACGCTGTTTCTGCCCGCCACTCAGCTGCGACGGGTAAGCCTTTTCGCGCCCTTTCAGCCCCACCAGCTCAATCAGTTCCGCTACGCGGGCGTTAATCTGCGCTTTTGGCGCACCGGCAATTTGCATCGAAAACGCGATGTTTTCGCTCACCGTGCGCGACCACAATAAATTGAAGTGCTGAAAGACCATGCTGATCTTCAGCCGTGCCTGGCGCAACGTTTCCCCGCGCGCGGCGGCGATGTCCTGGCCATTAATCACCACGCTGCCGGAAGTGGGTTTTTCCAGCCCATTCAGCAAGCGAATCAACGTACTTTTCCCGGCGCCGCTGTAGCCGATAATGCCGTAAATCTGCCCCTGCTCAACCGTCAGATTGACGCTGTCGACGGCGGTAATCGATGCCTTTCCCTGGTCGAAAATCTTGGAGATATTCCTGAGGACGATCATGCGTTGGTGTTTCCGTATGGCAGTTTAGCGGTATGGATGTCCAGACGATAATAATCAGCCGCAGTTATAATTCAAATAACCAAATGGACATTACTTATAACTAAACAGGATAACAGCGGCGGAACAGGCGTTTTGACAATAAGATTTTATTTCGCATTGCATTGCCGGAAATTGCATAACTGCGACGAACCTGAGGGGAAAAGTGCGTGAAATCAGCGTAAAAACCCGCTTTGCTGGCTATCAATCCATCCGGACGACTGTATGGCTCGCCATCCTGACGGCTAAATAGCGGTTTATATTTCTATTCGTTCTAAACGCCGAATAAAGGTTCTTTAAACAGGCAAAATGACAGACCTATCATCCGCACATTACGAATCTTTACGGGTGAATCCACAATGTCAGTCTTCCATTCAGTAACCGAATTGATCGGTCAAACACCGCTGTTGCAGTTACATAAACTGGCGAGCGGGCCATGCGAATTATTTCTCAAACTGGAAAACCAGAACCCTGGCGGCTCGATTAAAGACCGCGTCGCGCTGTCGATGATTAACGAAGCCGAACGCCGTGGTTTACTCGCCCCAGGCGGGACAATTATTGAAGCCACTGCCGGTAATACCGGTCTGGGATTAGCGCTGATCGCTGCGCAAAAGGGTTATTCACTGGTGCTGGTGGTGCCAGACAAAATGAGCCGCGAGAAGATTTTCCACTTGCGCGCACTGGGCGCAAAAGTGGTGCTCACCCGTTCAGACGTGAACAAAGGCCATCCGGCTTACTATCAGGATTACGCGCGCCGCCTGGCGCAAGAGACGCCGGGTGCGTTTTACATCGACCAGTTCAATAACGACGCCAACCCGCTGGCGCACACGTCGACGACCGCGCCCGAACTCTTTAAACAACTGGACGGCAACATCGACGCCATCGTCGTTGGCGTGGGTTCTGGCGGCACACTTGGCGGGCTGCAAGCCTGGTTTGCTGAGCACTCGCCGCACACCGAGTTTGTGCTGGCCGATCCCGCCGGTTCGATCCTCGCCGATCAGGTGGAGCATGGCCGCTACAGCACGCCCGGCTCCTGGCTGGTTGAAGGCATCGGTGAAGATTTTAT
Organism: Kosakonia sacchari SP1; assembly: GCF_000300455.3. Classification (NCBI taxonomy): domain Bacteria; kingdom Pseudomonadati; phylum Pseudomonadota; class Gammaproteobacteria; order Enterobacterales; family Enterobacteriaceae; genus Kosakonia; species Kosakonia sacchari. The sequence continues at coordinate 868,485 of NZ_CP007215.2, read as the reverse complement.
TCCACCGCTGGCACACATCGACGGCGTGCGCAAAGCCTTCCGCGTGACCGATCGCGAAGCCTTCGCCACCGCCAGAGAATTGCTGCAACAGGAAGGAATTTTAGCAGGATCGTCCACCGGGACGCTGCTCAGCGCGGCCCTGCGTTACTGCCAGGCGCAAACCACGCCGAAACGGGTGGTGACGTTCGCCTGCGATAGCGGCAACAAATACCTGTCGAAAATGTTCAACGATGACTGGATGCGCCAGCAAGGGTTGCTGAGCCGCCCTTCCAGCGGTGATCTCACGGATTTTATCGCCCTGCGCCACGACGAAGGAGCAACCGTCACCGCTGCGCCAGAGGATAGCCTCGCCGCCGTGCTGGCGCGCATGCGTCTGTACGATATTTCGCAACTGCCGGTGCTGGAAAACGGCCAGGTGGTGGGGATTGTCGACGAATGGGATCTGATAAGCCACGTGCGCGGCGACAGTGCGCGTTTCGCGTTGCCGGTAAAAGCGGCGATGACCCGCAACGTGGAAATCCTCGATAAATACGCGCCGGAAAGCGCGCTGTACGCCATTTTTGATCGCGGCCTGGTGGCGGTGATCGCCGACAACGGCCGCTTTATCGGCCTGATAACCCGCAGCGATGTACTGACCACCTGGCGCAACCGTCTTGAACAATAAGGGAAATAAAATGAAAACACTGGCAACGCAGAGCGTCCACAGCGGCGCATTCAACGACCAACACGGCGCGGTGATGCCGCCGATTTACGCCACCTCCACCTTCGCACAGCCTGCGCCGGGGCAACACACCGGCTACGAATATTCGCGCAGCGGCAACCCGACGCGCCATGCGCTGGAAACGGCGATTGCCGAACTGGAAGGCGGCACGCGCGGTTATGCATTTGCTTCCGGCCTCGCCAGCATCTCCACGGTGCTGGAACTGCTGGATAAAGACAGCCATCTGGTGGCGATTGATGATGTGTACGGCGGCACCTATCGCCTGATTGAAAATGTGCGTCGCCGCAGCGCCGGATTACAAGTGAGCTGGGTAAAACCAGACGATCTCGCTGGCCTCGAAGCCGCTATTCGTCCCGACACACGAATGATCTGGGTAGAAACGCCAACTAACCCGCTGCTGAAGCTGGCGGATCTGGCGGCGATTGCCGCTATCGCCAAACGTCACAATATTCTCAGCGTGGCGGATAACACTTTCGCGTCGCCGGTTATCCACCGCCCGCTGGAGTTAGGGTTTGATATCGTGGTGCACTCGGCCACGAAATACCTGAACGGGCACTCGGATGTAGTTGCCGGTTTGGCCGTGGTCGGTGATAACCCGGCACTGGCCGAAAAACTCGGTTATCTGCAAAACGCCGTCGGCGGGGTGCTCGATCCGTTCAGCAGTTTCCTCACGTTGCGCGGTATTCGCACACTTTCCCTGCGCGTGGAACGCCACAGCAGCAACGCGCTGGCCCTCGCCCGTTGGCTGGAACAGCAACCGCAGGTCGAGAAAGTGTGGTTCCCGTGGCTGGAATCGCACCCGCAATATCAGCTGGCGCGCAGGCAGATGGCGCTGCCGGGCGGCATGATTTCAGTGGTCATCAAAGGCGACGATGCGCGGGCGACAGATATTATCAATAAGCTGAAACTGTTTACGCTGGCGGAGAGCCTTGGCGGTGTGGAGAGCCTGGTCAGCCAGCCGTTTAGCATGACTCATGCGTCAATTCCGCTTGAACAGCGGCTGGCAAACGGCATCACACCGCAGTTGATCCGCCTGTCGGTGGGTATTGAAGATGAACACGATCTGATTGCCGACTGGAAAAACGCGCTGGCGTAATCACATCAATCGGGGAGCCATCAGGCTCCCTGCGACGTTAACGGGCTGTCCCACGCGGATACCACCTGGTTGCGGCCCTGTTTTTTCGCGGCATACAGAGCCGTATCGGCCCGGTGAATAAGACCGCTGGCAATCATATGCAGCGGTTTACCAAAGTGCACTTGCCCGGCCTGCAATGTAGCCACGCCGATGCTGATGGTCAAAAAACCGGTCGGGCTGGCCGCGTGCGGCACACTAAGTGCGTTGATATTGCCACGCACATCTTCGGCGACATTCATCGCCTGCATCAGGTTTGTCCCCGGCAGGATAATCAGAAACTCTTCACCACCGTAACGGCTGACGTTATCGCCGCTGCGCAAGGGGGAAGCGGTGAGCGTGCGGGCCACCAGGCGCAGACAATCGTCCCCGGCCTGATGTCCCTGGGTATCGTTGTAGTTTTTAAAATAGTCGATATCCGCCAGACACACCGACAGCGGGAAATCATCCTGCAAGGCGCGGGAGATCTCGCTCAGCAGACACTCATCCATATAGCGCCGGTTAAACAACCCGGTCAGGTGATCGTGTTGCGCGTACTGTTGTAATATTTTATTTGCGCTGGCGAGCTTGTGCTCCGCCTGGCGACGTTCAGTGATATCGACCCACGTGACCGACAACCCCACCACCATCTCCATGGCATCATGTACCGGTACCGCCTGAATATCGTAACAGCGATCGCGCCAGCCCAACTCACGAGACGGCAGCGCCTCGCCCTTATCCGCCAGCGCGAAATCCGCCAGGAAAAAGGGCCAGTAATCGGGCATTAAACGCTGAAAGCGATCCTCCGTTTCCAGCGCCTCACCCAGCAATTTCGCCATCGCCTTGTTGGACATCACCAGACGCCCGTGGCGATCAATCATGCACAGCGCCACCGGCGTGGTTTCGTAAATGGTCTCCAGTTGCAGCACCCGCTCGCCCAGGTTGGAGATATTGCGATCAATGCCGCGATAACCGCGCAGCTCGCCCTGCTCATCAAACAGTGGGATGCCGCTGGTTTCCAGCACCACGATGCTGCCATCGGCGCGCTGATTACGGTTGACCAGGCCAGAAAACGCACGCTTCTGCGCCACAATGGCACCAAACGCGCCCGCCACGCGTTCAGCTTCGCCCGGCGGCATAAAATCAAAAGGGGTTTTGCCAATCACCTCGCTGGGTGGTACGCCGAGCAATTCCGTGACGACATCGGAAGACCACGTATAGCGTCCCTGCGCGTCGACTTCCCACACCCAGTCAGAATTGTTGTGCAGCAATTCGAAGAGATGTTTCGCATCTTCTTCCCGGTGATCCAGCCGTTTTTTTTCATTATTCATGGTTTCTGTTCCGCATGGCCCGCTATGCGCGCAACAACTTGCCTGGTCAGCGTGGTGAAGGCAAGAAATATTCACCACAAAAATACATCTATCTAATTCGCTAAGGTGCGCGCTAACCCGATGAAAGTGAATAAGATTAACGCGCATTTTGGGGCGTTTTTTTACCCACACTCTTATCTCAGAGAGCCGGTTTTACGCCTGCTTACAAGATCTTTTATCACCAGAAGTAATAATAACTACACTGTACACGATTTCATCAGGCTTTTTCATGCGGCTTATTATTTATCTCGCGGCAACGTGGCCAGAACGCGCGATTGATTTATGGGATACTTTATTCCATTAAAATCATAGAGAAGGCCTGTCCAAATAAGTCAATTTACCTTAAGTTAAATTAATCCTCTTTTTGAATTTCCCGGTTAATATATTTTTACTTCGCCGATTTTCGTCATTGATATTTTTTATTCGAAACAATGACTGGATATAAAGATGAATTAACGCATTCCGATTATTGTTGAGTATTATTGAGCTTATTCCGCCTGCAAGATGAAAATCTATCACATAATTGAGGAATGTGAGATTCAGGATTATCTCAACCGCCTTGTCCTTTTCACATCATCACGATATGGGTGCAGTGATACATCTTTTTTTTTGCGCCAAATACCACGCTTTCTTTCATCTATTTGAAGGATGGAAATGCTCTGGCCTATGCTCTGATAATGACACTTTTAACCCCACTGACGCTCATCACAGGAGCCGCACCTGATGGATCCGTTTCAGCAAATATTAAAATCAACGCTCGCCCGCACCGATGACGCTCCACCGGCCATCAAGCCCCAGGCATTGCTGGAAGCGGAGTTAAAACCGAGGATTGCCCATATTGCAGTGGACGACTTCCTCTCGCTCGCCAAAGCGCGCAGAACCATTTATACCCTCGGCAAAGATTTACCCATCGCCGAAGATGAGGTGGTAGAAATCATTAAAGAGGCCATCCGCCAGGCGCCGTCGGCGTTTAACTCGCAAAGTTCGCGCGCGCTGATCCTGCTCGGTAAAGAGCACGATCGTTTCTGGGAGATGGTGCGCGATCAGTTGCGTAAAGTGATCCCGGCAGAGAGCTTTCACGCCACCTCTGATAAACTCGACGGTTTTGCCGCCGCCGCTGGTTCCGTGCTGTTTTTTGAAGATCAGGAAGTGGTCACTCACATGCAACGTCAGTACATCGCTTATGCCGATAATTTCCCCGTCTGGTCAGAACAGAGCAGCGGTATTGCCCAGTACGCGGTGTGGCTGGCGCTAGCGGAAAAGAGCATCGGCGCGAATCTGCAGCACTATAACCCGTTAATTGATCTCGATGTTCGCGCCGCGTGGCAGATCCCGGAAAGCTGGAAGCTGCGCGCAGAGATGAATTTTGGCTCGATTGTCGCCGCCGCTGATGAAAAGAGTTATATCGACGACGATAAGCGCTTTATCGTCGCGAGATAACAACATTGATAAAGATATTGCCCGCTAAGCGGGCAATTCTTTTTCTCCGCCACGTATTGTTATTGTACAAATTTTGGCTAGATGGCATGCAAACACCTGCGTATACTACACACATCTATACACAGGAGGGGGACGTCATGCCTGTTACTGCAACTAAACAGCGAAACAAGCAAAATGTCAGCGTGACCGTCGAGCGCGACCTACTGGAACAAGCGCGCAAAGAAGGCATCAACCTTTCGCAAACGCTGACGAACGCCCTGCAAGGCGAACTGCGTAATCTGGAAGCTGAGCGCTGGAAGCGCGAAAATGCCGCCGCCATTGCCGATTTAAATGAATTTATTGCCGAACGCGGCCACTTCTCGGATGAACACAGGAAGTTTTAATCCATGCAATATTCGGTTTATCGGAACAAAAGTAACAGCCGGGATTTCCCGTTTCTGCTGGATGTACAGAGCGATATTATCGGTAGCATGAACTCACGGGCGGTGATCCCGCTCTGTCCCCTGGCGGATTACAAAGATCGCCGCCGGGTTGAGCGGTTAAATCCGGTACTGGAGATCGAAGGGGAATCGTATTTGTTACTGACCCACGATCTCGCAGGCGTCAGCCTGGCGCTTTTGGGTGAAGAAGTTTGCAGTATGCGCGCCCAGCGCGACGTGATCCGCAATGCGATGGATTTTATTTTTGACGAGATTTGAAGTGACTGAACATCTTAAATGCTCAGTCACTTTCTTGCTGGAAACACGAATAAAGTTTACTCGTCGAAGTACCAGTAACCCTGATTCACCAGATCGGTCAGCTCTTGTGCAAAAGCCGGGTTATCCAGCGCGTTGCCCAACTCATTGCGGCCGATAATGGTGTAGCGGCACAGCGCATCGGCGGCTTGTGCATCGGCCGTGTCCAGATATTCGCTATTGATAAAGACGCTGCCGTCTACGTTTAGCACACGCAAACCGCTAAGACGCGTCAGTACCTGCCCCTCTTTTAGCGCATCGACAATTTCCTCAACGCGGTAATCATCTGGCTCCGGTGCGACATCCAGTTCGTGGCGCGGCGTGGAGATAAAACTACCAAACCACTGTTTGAAATGCTCCGGCTGGCTAATCAACTCAATCATCATATTGCGCACGCGCTCCAGCTCGTACGCTTCTACCCGGCCGGGATGTTCGCGGCAGGTTAAATCCGGGTCACTGTAATGCTCGTTTCCGAGGTCGTTTTCCAGTGCGTAGTCAGCAAAACTGCTGATCAGATCGCGGCCGTTCGGCCCACGAAAACCAATTGAGTAGTTGAACGCTTCCTGGTGAGTAAAACCGTCATGCGGGAATCCTGGCGGGATATAGAGAATGTCGCCCGGCTCCAGGTCTTCATCAATGATTGGCGGGAACGGATCCACATGCAGCAACGCCGGGTGCGGACAGAACTGGCGCATCGGCAGTTTATCGCCCACACGCCAGCGGCGGCTGCCCATCCCCTGAATAATAAACACATCATACTGGTCGATATGCGGGCCAACGCCGCCGCCCGGCACGGAGTAAGAAATCATCAGGTCGTCAAAACGCCACTCCGGCAGCACGCGAAACGGCTTCACCAGTTCGGCAGACGGCATATGCCAGTGGTTGACCGCCTGCGCCAGCAGCGACCAGTCTTTTTCGCCTAAATGATCAAACGATTCAAACGGGCCATTCCACGCCTGCCACTGACCATTCACATGGCTGACAATGCGGCTGTCGACTTCCGGCTCCATCGCCAGCCCAGCCAGTTCGTCTGGCGTAATCGGGTCGACAAAATCCGGGAACGCGCGTTTCAGGACAACAGGTTTCTTTTGCCAGTATTTTTCAAGAAATTCCGGCCAGTTGAGGTTGAGTTGGTAAGCCATAAATCACACCAGTGAGAAGGGAAACGGGGCTGATTATAAAGAGAGTCCCTACCCACCCGCCTTGTCATTGGTCAAGTGCTGGTGCGGCAAGCGGCGGAGAGATCTCCAGCGCGCCGAGCGCCATCAGTAACGCGTCCACTTTTGGTAATAGCTGCTTGCGGCGCGGCCACACCAGCGTAAGCGCCAGCCCGTGCGGCTGGCATTGCGGCATAATTACCTGCAACTTGCCGCGCTGCACGTGCTCATGCACCAGCCAGGTCGGCATCTGCCCAACGCCCAACCCGGCGCAAAGCGCCTGAACTTGCGCATCGACATCGCCGAGCGCCATGCGATATGGCACGCTGCGCCACTCCGGGTGTCCGTCGGCGGTGGTAAATAACCACGGCTTGGTGCTGCCATCCACTCGCTCATAAAGAATGGCCCGGTGCTGCATCAGCGCCGCCTCATTTTGTGGCGTCCCGGCGCGTTGCAGGTAATCGGGCGCGGCGCAAAACACCATCTTCTCACGACCAATTTGTCGGCACCCGAGCGACGCGGGCAGATCGACGGTTTGCCCGATACGTACAGCCACATCGATCCCCTCATCGAACAGATCCACAAAACGATCGGAGAAAGTCAGGCTAAGATCAATTTCCGGGTGTTGCTGACAAAATGGGATCAGCAGCGGCATCACGCCCAGCCGCCCGTAGGTGTTTGGCACGGCGAGGCGCAACCGCCCGGAAGGAATGGTGCGGTGTGCCGCCAGTACCGATTCGGCTTCCGCCAGCTCCTCCAGGATGCGAATGCAGGTCTGGTAATACGCGTTCCCGGCATCGGTGACTTCAAGGCGACGCGTGGTGCGCTCCAGTAAACGCGAACCCAGCCGCGCTTCGAGGCGGGCGACGCTTTTACTTACCGCCGATCCGGTCAGATGCAGGCGTTCCGCCGCAGCGGTAAAACTCCCCTCTTCAACACTGGCAACGAAGGGGACGATATCTTTCAGACGCTGATCGCTCATGACATTAGTGAATTTAAGTTGTGAATGATGTGAATTAATACCAGAGATAAGAAATTAATTCTCTATTAGCCTGTGAGATAGACAAAACGTAGAGGAACATCTCATGCAGAAAAAAGCATTAATTGTCGGCATCAGCGGCGTGATTGGCCGTGCGCTGGCAGAAAAACTGTTGGCAGACGGCTGGAAGGTTACTGGTTTATCACGCGGGCGCGGCGCGGTTCCGGCGGGCTGCACCAGCCTGACGGCGGATTTAACCGATGCGGCGGCAGTCAACGAGGCGCTGAAAAACGAGAAACCCGATGCGCTGTTCTTTAGCGTCTGGGCGCGTCAGGAGAATGAAAAAGCCAACATTCGCGTCAATGGCGCGATGGTGAAAAACGTCATTGAGGCGCTGGGCGAGCGCCTGGCCGGGGCGCATGTCGCGCTGGTCACCGGCATGAAACACTATCTTGGCCCGTTCGAAGCCTACGGCAAAGGCAATGTGCCGGTCACACCTTTTCGCGAAGAGCAGGGCCGCCAGGACGTGGATAACTTCTACTATGCCCAGGAAGACGAAGTGTTCGCCGGGGCGAAAAAATACGGTTACCGCTGGAGCGTACATCGCCCGCACAGCATCATCGGCTATGCGCTCGGCAACGCCATGAACATGGGGTTGACGCTGGCGGTTTACGCCACCTTGTGCCGCGAAAAAGGGTGGCCGTTTATCTTCCCAGGTTCACCTGAGCAGTGGAATGGTGTCTCCGATGTGACCGACGCCGGTTTACTGGCAGAACAACTGATCTGGGCGGCGGTGAGCGACGGCGGCGCGAACGAAGATTTTAACGCGGTAAATGGCGATGTGTTTCGCTGGAACTGGTTATGGCCGCGGCTGGCGGCCTATTTCGGCATTGAAGCAGCCGCCTTCCCGGCGAGCATGATGCCGCTGGCAGGGCGCATGCAAGAGGCGCAAGCCGCGTGGACAGAGATCGCGGACAAGTATCAACTGGCAGAACCAGACATCGGTAAGCTGGCCTCCTGGTGGCACACGGATGCCGATCTCGGTCGCCCGATGGAAGCCTTCGCCGACATGAGCAAGAGCCGCAAAGCCGGATTTACCGGTTATCGCAGCACGCTGGATTCCTTCACCGCGCTGTTTGATCGCCTGAAAGCGGAAAATATTATCCCAAGCTAAAGTAGTATTTGCCCGGCGGCGCTGACATGCCGGGCAATTCCTCAATTTAGGTTCAACGCCGTCTGCGGCATTGTTTCGGCATTGCCCCGTGCAGCGCCTCGATATGCACCGTTTTCCCCTGCCCTTTCACCTACCGTGCCTGCTCGCTATATCTGGCGGCGAGATTGCTATGCCGCAAAGCGACAATTTTGCGCAGCGGAGTCAGGCAAACCGCTAAGAGTCATCGCGTGAAAGACGCTGGTCGCGGTGAGAGCAATATCAACCCTGTTGATTTTCGGTGTTGAGGCAGTGTCTGGCGCATTTTGAATTGGCGAAACACGCTTTACCGGAAAAATATGCGGGTAGGCAACGCGTTGGCGCGGCCTGCGCCATAAAAGAGCTAACGGCGTCGCAGCACCAGCAGAGATTGATTCACTAGTCCTCAAACTATAAATAAGTTTATAACAGCGATTTATGCGCAAATTTACTTTCGGGCAGGCACTGCGCGAGGGCTATGGTTCCAAAGTGTTTATGTCACCGTGGCTTATTCACCATTGGGCCATGGATTAATTACTTTTGGCGCGGAATCGGGCCACTTTTGCCCGGTTGCCGCACAGCGCCATGCTGCACCAGCGGCGGCGATGCGCTTTGGTTTTATCGTAAAACCACAGTGTGCAATCCGGATGCTCGCACTGGCGGATATAGTCAAACTGCCCGTTTGCCAGTAATGCTGCTGCCTGTTCTGCGACCGGTGCCAGCGCTTGCTGCGGTGTATCAAGGCGATAAACGCGCTGCGTTTGCAGTGCGCCTTGCTCATCAACCACGAGGCGTAAGTGGCTTTGCGCCTGCACCAGCCAGCCGTTCAGCGCATCCAGCGACAGTTCCCGCCCGTGTTTTCTCGCTTCGACAAGCTGGCGAATCAACGCACGCAACCTGCGCGCTTCAGCCAGCAGCTCTCCCGGCTTTGCCATCGCATTCACCAGTAACCCGACATGCTGTAGCCACTGGCGCACATCGTCATCGGATTGCCAAAAGTCATGCGGCGATTTTTCCGCCATCGCCAGCGTGTTAATAAAATCCAGCGCCTGATCTTCGGCAATAAACCACGGGCCTTCCGCGCCGGGTAACGTGGCTGCTGTCATCGTTATTCTCCCCTGTTATTCATTCACCCGCGCATTGTAACCCATAAAATACATTTTACATAGTTACACTCTTTCGCCATACTCAGCCTAGATGTAACCCTAAAAATTAACTTTTAACGGTTTCAAAAGAGGTGACGATATGACTGCCAATACGCATTTCCCGGTTCGCTATCAGTATGCAGACGCCGATGGCGTGAAGGTGTTTTACCGTGAAGCGGGTAACCCGGAAAACCCGGTATTGCTGCTGCTGCACGGTTTTCCCAGCTCTTCGCATCAGTTTCGCGAACTGATCCCGCTGCTGGCAGATAAGTTTCACCTTATCGCCCCGGATCTGCCCGGCTTCGGCTTTACCGAAGTCCCCGCTGAACGCGATTACAGCTATAGCTTTGACGGGCTGGCAAACACGCTGATTGCCTTTGTCGATGCGCTGAATCTGCACCGTTTTGCGATGTATGTTTTTGATTACGGCGCACCGACCGGATTGCGACTGGCACTGCATTACCCGCAGCGGGTAAGCGGGTTTATTTCGCAAAATGGCAATGCGTATCTGGAGGGTTTAGGCGACGCATGGGCGCCGGTTCAGGCTTACTGGCAGGCGCCGACCGCGGAAAATCGGCAGGTCGTTCACGATGCGATCCTCAATCTGGAAGGGACAAAATGGCAGTACCTGCACGGCGTACGCGATCCTGAAACTGTCGCACCGGAAGGTTATCAACTAGATACATTACTGATGGAGCGTCCCGGAAATAAAGCGATCCAGTTGGATCTGTTTCTCGATTACGCCAATAACCTGAAGCGCTACCCGGAGTTCCAGGCCTTTTTCCGCACCCACCAGCCACCCGCGCTGATTATCTGGGGCGAGCACGATCCGTTTTTTATCCCACCAGGCGCGCACGCTTATAAACGCGATAACCCAAATGCGGTGGTCGAGTTGCTTGATACCGGGCATTTCGCGCTGGAAACCCATGTCGGCTATATTGCCCAACGCATTCGTGACGTGATCGGTAACGCGATTGGCTAAGAAACCGGTGCGCCCCGCGTGGTGGGCGCACCGATTTTTCTTACGCGCGCGTCTGAAACATCAGCGTGTCGGACGTAAACGAACCATCGTCGCCGATCAGAAAGTGTGCTTTTACCTCATCCGAGGTTTGGTTTTGCAGGTAGCGGATCGCCGCGCGCAATACCTCCGGCGTGTTCATGCGTTCCACCCAGGGCTGATATTCCAGCCCCAGCCGATCAGAAACCATCTTCTCAACCAGCATGCCGCTTTGCTGCGTCATTTGCAGCCACTCGGCCGGGGAGTAGTTGCGTACGTGGGACGGATCGCGCAGCACTTCAATGGTTTGCAGCCAGATATCCAGCACAGGGCGGCCGGGCGAGGCGATATCCATCAGGATAAATTTCCCGCCGGGTTTCAGCACACGTTTTACTTCGCGCAGCGCGAGTGCGACATCATGCCAGTGATGTGCCGAGTAGCGGCTGATCACCACGTCAAATATACTGTCGGCAAAGGGCAGCTTTTCCGCAGCGCCGTGTGCAGTAGTGATGTTGTGTAACTGACGATCGCTCGCCGCCTGGCGCACGACTGCCAGCATTTTTTCCGACAAGTCATACGCCGTCACCTCGCGCACCACGCCTGCGGCGGCAAAACTGGCGTGCCCGGCACCGCAGCCTAAATCCAGCAGCGAGGCATCCGCATCAGTATGCAGCCACTCGACCAGACGCACTAAATCTGCGCCTTGCGCATGCACCTGGCTTGTCAGGTACGCCTCGGCCTGGTCGCCAAACTGCTTTTTTGTTAACTCATGATGATTAACCGCCATTCTCTTTTTCCTTTTTTAGCACGACAAAAAGTTGCTCTTTGGCGACTATACGACCGCGTTTATAGGGGTACAATATGTGTACTTATACTGGTATTAATGAGTACCACCCATGGAAAGTACTTTATTTGCCGGGCCGAAAACCCTTGGCGCTTTTTTGCGATCGCAGCGGGAAAACACCGCGCCTGCGGATATTGGCTTGCCGGCGCAAGGGCGGCGGCGCACGCGCGGATTGCGGCGGGAAGAAGTGGCGCAACTTAGCGGTATCAGTACCACCTGGTATACATGGATTGAACAGGGACGGGATATTGTCGTTTCGCCGCAAACCCTGTCGAATATCGCCAGCGTGTTAAAAATGAACGCCGCAGAGCGCAAATATTTGTTTCATCTGGCATTGCAAAACGATCCGCAGGAAGAGCACGTCATCACTGTCGAACCTGCTGTGCTGGCCACGGTGAATCAGATGGCCTGCCCCTGCTATTTGCTGGATTTGACGTGGAATATGCTGGCGTGGAATAAACCCACTGAGGCACTGTTCAGCGGCTGGCTGGATAACGACGCCCAACCGAATATGATGAGTTTTATGTTTCGCCACCCGCTGGCGCAAACGCTGGTTGCCAACTGGGAAACGCGCGCCAGCCGGATTGTCGCCGAGTTGCGCGCGGACGCGATGCACTACCCGCACGACCAGGGGCTGAACCAGTTTGTGCAGAGCCTGAGTAATGATAGCGAACTGTTTCGCGCGTTCTGGTCGCGCCAGCAAGTGGTGGTGCGTGAGGGCGGCGAGCGCGTTTTTCATCATCCGCAACAAGGCGAGTTGCACTACCGACAGATGACCTGGCAGTTAACCAGCAACCGTTCGATCAAAATGATTATGTTAATGGACGAGTAATGCGGATGCGGGTTGTGTATATCGCGGAAACAAATGGAGTTTATGGCTAAAAATAAAAAAACAGGTCAGAAAACTGACCTGTTTTTATTATTTACGGAATTCCAGTGGTGCCTGGCTGCTGGCCTGAACCAATGCGGCGATATTATCAAATGTGGTCATTGCTGATTTGCAAAAAATACATTTGGCACCTGCCGGATTTTTCTCAGTCATATCAAAACTGGAAATTCGGTATTGCGACCCGTGGCAGCACGGGCAGCGAAAATGAATATGATTAATAATTCTAAATCCTTAGCGCGGAACCACGTTGGCCGCAGCCGGACCTTTCGGGCCGTTCTCAATAGTAAACTCAACCTCTTGATTTTCTTCAAGAGTACGGAATGCATTGCTCTGGATAGCGGAAAAATGTACGAATACATCTTTGCTGCCGTCTTTCGGAGTAATGAAACCGAAGCCTTTCTCAGCGTTGAACCATTTAACGATACCGTTCATTTTAGTAGACATGCTTGTTACCTTCTTTTTGTTCGCCGAATGCGGCAGTAATGGTCTGAGACATTATTTTTATCAGAGTGTAAAGCGAAGACCCAAAAAGAAGTAGCAAGGAGGTACTTAGAGATGAGAAAGACTTTAGTGAACTGCTGGAGATAATGATTTATCAAACCGACGACGCATTAACGCATGGTTGCTTTGACAGCGCAAGCACTATTTTAAAAATATTTGTCAGTAAAACGTTATCAGCAGATTAACGCGCTGATCTGTTTGCTTCTCAAGGTTTCGCCCCCGGCAAAGGGGTTTGTGTGAAGTGGATCGCACAAATGCGCTTACCATCCGGTTATTATCAATACTAGTATGGTAGTTAAGCAAAACGTTTAGAGGCGGTAATGAGCATGCAAATGACAATGCGCTGGTTTGGTCCAGTTGAAGACAAAATCCCGCTGGAGCACATCCGGCAAGTTCCCGGCGTCGAAGGTGTCGTTGGCGCGCTTTATGATGTTCCGGTTGGCGACATATGGCCAAAAGAGAAAATCCTCGCGCTTGCCGAGCAGGTACATCAGGCAGGTTTAAAGATGGAAGTCATTGAAAGCGTTAACATTCATGATGACATCAAAATTGGCCTGCCCAGCCGCGAGCAGTTAATTGCCAACTACCAGCAAACTATTCGCAACCTGGCGGAAGTCGGCGTGAAGGTGATTTGCTATAACTTCATGCCGGTTTTCGACTGGATGAAAACCGACATGAACTACGTTCTGCCAGACGGTTCACTCACCATGGCGTTCGAGAAAAAAGGCATCGATAAAACTCTCGATGAAGTCGTAAAAGAGGTGCTGGAGAATTCCAACGGTTTCGCCCTGCCCGGCTGGGAGCCAGAACGTCTGGCAAAAGTGCAGGAATTGTTTGCCAAATATAAAGATGTCGACGACGCGAAATTGCGCGCAAACCTGGTGTATTTCCTTGAACGTATTATTCCGGTGTGTGAAGAAGTCGGCATTAAAATGGCAATCCACCCGGACGATCCGCCGTATTCTATTTTTGGCCTGCCGCGTATTGTAAAAAACCGCGACGATCTCGACTGGATTTGTAATGCAGTGGATTCAGAGGCCAATGGCATTACTTTATGCACCGGCTCCATTGCTGAAGATCCGGATAATAATGTCTACCAAATCCTCGCAGAATTTACCCGCCGTAAACGTATTCACTTTGCTCACGTAAGAAATATTAAACTCATTAAAGATAAAGATTTTTATGAGTCTGCACATTTATCCCGCTACGGCTCGCTGGATATGTTTCAGATAATGAAATCCCTCTACGATAACGGCTTTGATGGTTATATTCGCCCCGATCACGGCCGCTTTATCTGGGGCGAAACCGGGCGTCCGGGCTACGGACTTTATGACCGCGCCCTCGGTGTAACCTACTTGCACGGTTTGTGGGAAGCGCTCGAAAAACAATATTAAACAAATGTCATTCAGGCCGGTGGCTCCACCGGCTTTCATTTAAGACAAATCCGCAAGGTAATTCTCTATGTCCCCGCTATTAGCGCTATTTTGGGTGCTGGTTGGTATTGCACTCCTGGTCGTTATGAATCTTAAATATAAATTCCACAATATTTTCGCCTTACTGATCGCAGGGATATTTGTTGCGATCATGGAAGGTATTCCGCTGGATAAAATTGTTACTGTTATTCAGGACGGTCTGGGAAGTATTCTCGGACATCTTGCGTTAATTGTTATATTTGGCGCTATTATCGGTAAATTCATGACAGAATCCGGTGCCAGCCAACGTATTGCAGATAGCGTCATTGAACGCTGCGGTACGCGTTTCCTTTCAGTCGGGTTGATGTTTATCGGCGTTATTTTTGGCATCGCCATGTTTTATGAAGTGGCATTTCTGATTGCAATGCCGCTGGTGCTGAATATCGCCAAAAAAGCCAACATCCCATACATGAAACTGGTCGTGCCGACGGTAGTTGGCGCGACTATGGGGCACAGCCTTTTCCCGCCACAACCTGGCCCGGTGGCGCTTATCAGTGCGTTCAACGCCGACATCGTGCAAGTCTATCTGTACGGCATTTTAGTGATTATCCCGGCGCTGTTTTGCGCGGGCATTCTGCTGCCCAAATACCTGCCGGGCATTAATGCTATTCCGTTGAATTCGCTGCTGAAACCGGTCGAAGAGAAAACCGCGCAGGATCTGCCCCCGTTTAGCATCAGCATTCTGATCCCGCTGATCCCGGCGGTGCTGATGATTATCGCGTCGATTATCAAAGGATTAATGCCTGCAGGCTCGGAGCTGGTAAAAGCCTGCACCTTCTTTGGCAGCGCGGAAATCAGCATGCTGTTAGCCACGCTGGCGGCAATCTGGTTTCTTGGCATCAAGCGTGGGATGTCAGCGGAAGGCGTCACCCACTGTGCCAGTGACGCGATAGCGAAAATCGCCAATGTGCTGTTTGTTATCAGCGCCGGCGGCATCCTGAAACAGGTGATCGTGGTTTCCGGCGTGGGCAACCATATCGTGGACATTATGAGTCACGTCCCGCTGTCGCCGTTCATTGTGGCGTGGATAATCACGGCGATAATCCGCATTCTCACCGGACAAGGCGCCGTCGCTGCCATTACCTCGGCGGGTATCGTTGCGCCGATGGTTAGCGCGTTTCACCTCAACCCGGCACTGATGTGCCTGGCCGTTGCCTGCGGCAGCAACACCATTACGCTGATGTACGACGGTGGTTTCCTGCTGTTTAAAGAGACGTTCGGCATTTCAATGAAAGACACTTTCAAAACCTGGGGGCTGCTGGAATTAATTAACTCTGTGGTCGGCTTAGGTATGGTTCTGCTACTCAGCCTGTTTATCGCTTAGCTGATGAAGATCAACGGATACATGGATGTGCCCGCCCACTTCTCTTTCGCGAAAAGGGATGCTACGTTTACAGGTCTCTGCAATTCATCAGGCTCGCCAATGTAACGACATTTTCTTTGTGAACACACCCTTGCATCGTGCGCTTATGCCGCACGCGGTTTTCTGTTTACGTGAGAATGTCGACAATGAACACATTATTGATGGTTCTGGTGCGCGCCCTGCGCCAGCACCGATGGCTGTGCTTGTTTGGTAGTGCCTATCTTTTTTCTTCTATCGGCAATGGGTTAACGCAAACCCTGATCCTTGGTCAATTGTTACGCTGGCATGCCTCGCCGGCAACGCTCACGTTGAGCTACATGCTGGCCACGCTGCCCGGTTTTTTTGGCAGTTTATTAGGGGAATACGGTTGTCGGCGTGTCTCGCCGCTGCGTTTACTGTTGTTGTGTGAGTTGATTGGCCTCGCCGGGCTGCTGTTCCCCCTCTACGGTTTGTTGGCGCACAGCATTCCCGCGCTGCTTGCTGTGCAATCGATCGAAGCATTTGCCGCTGGCTTATCCTGGCCTGCCATGAGCCTGGTTTTTAAACGAGGTTTAAGCGCAAACGAACTGCCTGCGGCAACCAGCATGGAAACCGTGATTTTCGCCTCTCAGGTGCTGTTGGGCGCAGGTGCCGGTGTTGTCCTTTTTGACCGGGTATCACCGGTGACACTGCTGTCCATTGATGCCATTAGCTTCGTGTTCTCTACGCTATTGCTATGCGCCACGGCACGTTACCTACCGCCGGTCAGCCATGAGGATCACCACGAAAAGACGGTAACCCTGCGCTGGCACCATTTACCGGTCATACAAAAACGCAGCTTGCTGTTGTTACCTGCCCTTGCCGCCGTTGGCGCACCGGCAATGGCGTTGCTCCCGGCGCTGATACAACAAATGCGTCCCACAGAAGCCAGCGACCTTGCGCTGCCGCTTATCTTTGCGCGCAGCCTGGGCCAACTTTGTGGCCCGCTGCTGCTAAAGGCTGATAACCTCAAACGCTACGCCAGCCACAACCGTTATCTGGTCGGCTGTTTACTGTCCTTTCTGGCGGCTTACTGTGTGCTGCCGGGGTTAACGTCCTATCCGGAAACCGCGCTGCTCATCATTTTTGCCGCGCATCTGGCGTCTAATATGGTCTTTGCTGTCGGGACATTCGGCTTGTTGCACAATTTCCATGCCGACGCCGTTTCCACCGCCACGGCAAAAGTATGGCGCTGGCAGTCATGCTGTGCCGCCGTGGCAACACTGATTGCCGCCTTACTGGCAGCCAAATGGGGTGCCGCACAGGCGTTATATATGGTTTCGTTCAGCACGCTGGCACTGGTGATGATGGTGCTGATTCGCTATCGCCACGAATAAGAGAAGAGACCAGAAGGATCTTGAACAAGAAAATACCGGCAACGCCGGTATTTTTATTTACGCACGGATATCGTCATATTCGCGTGTATTATCAAATTCGTGTTTGGCAAAGGGACACAGCGGGATGATTTTACGGTTTTCCGCACGCATTTTTTCCACCACCCGGGCGACCAGTTGCTTACCTACGCCTTGCCCTTTAAGGCTCGGGTCGACATCGGTATGTTCAATAATGCTTAAATGATCCCCGGTGGGAACGAAGACGATTTCAGCAACCTGCGTTCCCTGGGCGTCATTCACATAAAACTTGTTGTGGCCTTCCAGAATTTCCATGGTTTTCTCACTTAGTTGTGGCGGTACTTCAGCGCACCGCTCGGGCAGGTATCAATGACTTTCACCACCGTTGCGACATCCACTTCGTCGGGAATGATCCACGGTTTGCGTTTCAGGTTAAAAAGCTTCGCGCTGCCGCGTACGCAGTTTCCCGCGTGCTGACAGACCGCCGTATTGAAATAAACATCAATCTTTTCACCTGTATAGACGCGGTAACCCGCGTCCAGCAGTTCTTTATCCATGACATTGCCTCTGTTCTTTTTGGTGCTGGAAAAGTAAGCATAGCCGCTCTACTTTTACGCACCCTTCGGCGATTTATCAATAACGAACGATATGGAATCCTTCTTGTTCAGTCGGTTCGACAAAGTAACGGGTAATAAGCGCAAACTGCTCGTCGGTGGCGGCAAAATCATGGTCGCCTGCAGCATTTCGCTGACGTAAGCGCGCTTTGCAAATCTCATCGTCAACCGACAAATAGTGCAACAAATGCGGCGCGCCGCATTCCTCAACGATAGACATCATCCACTGGCGACTGGTCACCGTGTTGGCGGGAAAATCGAGAACCACATTGACGCCTGTACGCAGCAGCGCGATAGCGTGCGGCTTGATGGCGGATTTTAATTTAGCGGAGTAGAAAACATAATCCTCAACGGTAGTCATCGCGTCCTTAAATAACAGCGACAGCCAGCTATCTTCGCTCAGCACCACCGTGCATGGCGTTTTTGCCAGCTCGCTGGCAAGCGTCGATTTACCCGATGCGATTTTGCCGCACAGAAGATGCAGTGTTGCAGGAGAAGCGGAGCAAACATTCATAAAATGACCTCGCAGGTTGCTGCCAGCAAGGCCCCGCCGTGCTGGCGGGAAAATTGACGAACGTTATCCCACCGGTCAATTGACGGTGCGAATAATGCTCGCAATAGATAAATGGGATGAATATTTAACAGGCATGTTGGCAACGTAACAGCAAACCTTCCCCGTTGCCAACGGTTTTGTGCTTGTGGGGCTTCTCGCCAGCCCCATCGTTGTTAACCGATCAATAGCAGGCAGGAGAGATCGTCACCGCCGTTGATCGTATCAATCGCGGCATCCATACGTTGGTTGATGGTGCTGTTATGCATGGTTTTTTCAGAAAAAGTGGCGATCGTTTTCATCACCAGTGTCTGGTCTATCTCAACATGCAGCGACTGTACGCTGAGGAACGTTTTGAGATAAAAATAATCCATAACAATGCGATAAAACTGGCGCAAGATTGTCGCTATATTTGTACCGGGAAAATCGCTTTCATAGAGCTTGTACAGCAAGTAATTTCTCAACACATGCGGCTCGCCCAGGCAGGAATTCTGGCACAGCTGTTTCCACTGCTGATCCAGAGCAGTAAATTTCTCACTCAGCTCTGCGGTTCCCATCTCTGGTGTAATAGCCAGGTAGTCTGCAATTTGCAGGTGCCCGTGTGAAATCAGCGGATCGCGCGAAGCGTATTTCGCCACATGTTTGCCCATCACGGTTAATGCATCGACCTTCATACTGGCCGCGCGAGAGGTATTTTGTGCACGAAGCAGCGTTCTACCATTCTGTAATTCATTGATCAGCCCTGAATAAAAGCTTTCCACTTCAGCCAGGTTATTCTGCAGATCAAAATTGAGCATTTGCAGATAGAGAATAAACTGCGCCAGCGCCATTAAATTCTCTTCAATATTGTTGCTCTGTGCCTGCGCCAGGTTCCAGGTGAAGAGATGAACTAATTGGCTCACCTGGTCTCGCGGCTTTTGCTGCTGCAGTAATTTTACTTTTGACCGGGCAACCAGCGTGGTTTTCTCTTGCAGCAGCATGCTTTGCGGGTCGAAAAGCACCTGGCGTACCACTTCCGGGCAGGAGAGCGTCATACTGAAGCGCACTTCATCGGCATATTTGCGTACACCACGCGGGTAGGTTGAGCAGGTACGGGATAAGGCTTTTTCACCTAAGTCACGATGAACCATGCAAAGCCGATTTTCATCAACAAACGGACACTGCTTATCTTCATTCAATTTAATGACCGAATATTCATTTTTGCCGTTATGAACCGGGATTAAAATCTCTTTCGCAATAGCCGCAATAACAGGATTGGATGAGGATAAATAGTGCTGGTGAGTTTTCTTATCAATGGATATTTTCCAGCTACGGCAGCAGGAAATTAAACAATCCGGGCCAACACATTTAAATTTATCAAAGAAAACAGGAGTCACTGTTTTATGGTGTCGCATAATACATTCTTTATAAATGAAAAGCAGAAAGTTACACGACAAAAGTGAATATCTATAGCTGCATAAGCGCGCACTACATTCAGCATTTCACGACATGGTTCCGCGCGCTTAAATTCCTGGGGTTAGCTCCATCTGCGAAATGACATTTCCACTGTCGTTAAGATTCTGCTCAACAGAGGCAATATCGTTGCGCTCAGTGCCAGACGCTTTCCCCTCATCCCGCATTTTGCTTTTAATCAGCGACAGCAGCGACTTTAGCTCCCGGAGCGCTTCTTTCAGGGAACGCGCGTCTTCCTGCCGCTGGCTGGCATTTTGTAGCGTATTGAGCACATTATCGATAGTAGATTGTACGCCCGCGACCTCTTCTGATTTCTCTTTTCCGGTCGGATTTTCTTCGTCGTTGACGTCAGCGTCAGAGACGGCCTGCGCTTTGACGGCAGGCTCATCGCTTTCCCCGGCGGAAGCCTGGGCTGCGCTGGAAGCGGTAGCATCGGCACTGTTTCCTGCGCCGGTGTTATCGCTCTGTCCAAGTTGGGAAGCGAGTTGCCCAAGCTGCGAGGAGAGCTGTTTGAGCTGTTTCATAATGTAGCCCCCGGAGCCGCCAAATAACATGGCCAGCGCTTTCAGGCGGGCGATTTCCCGTTTCAATGCCTCAAGTTTGGCGCGTGCATTCGCTTTACTGTTCTGCGCATTTTCCTGCGTAAAGCGATTAAGCGTATTGAGGTTTTCCTGCAAATTTTCGTAATACTCTTTCGCCTGTGGGCTGAGCGTCACGATGCTGGCAGGCGTGGCGTTGACGGTTTCATTGGTGCGGGTGGTCTCCTGAGTACGAGCCGTTCCTCCTTTGGCGGAAGAGGATGTGTAAAGGTCGAGAGAGCTAGTGAAGGTGGGGCGAAGCATGCGCAATACTCCTGAAGTCCATTGTTTATATTAACGGCAGCGGCGAATAAAACTTTACGCATAAAAACATGATCACCAGCGCTAGTGGTCTAACAGAGAACCTAACGCAACAATTGAAATGTCTATTCTGATGATATTTAAAAATCAGAATTTAACGTAAGCATATTCTCTATAGAAATCAGGATAGGTGTTTGTAGAATAATTCCCCGACAGGAGAGTGAACAAACCAAACTCAAAGGATGGAAATATACTGGAACAGTAACTGACCTCTATTTTATATTCATCAGATGGCTATCAGGGCGGCACAATTAGCGGTTATCTAAATGGTTAGGATGAAAATAACAGGTAAATCGAAATGCTTTCGTAAGTATTCCTGTAAATAAATTTTATTAAGGATGATTCTATGCCAAAGGGTTATTTGCTTCGTATTGGCGATAAGACAACATGCGGCGGTCGTATTCTTTCAGGCTCTCCGCATCATAGCCTTGGAAGGGTTGCGACTGCGAGAAATGGTGATTCTGTATCGTGTGGTAAAGATGGAAAGATCTACCACATCGCGGGTGGCATACCCCATTACTGGATTCATGGCGTTGCAGCAGCAGGAACGTTGCATAGCCGAAGCACATGTCCCTGTAGAGCAAAATTTATTTCATCATTTCCATATGCTTCTTATCGGCTTGAAGAAGCAAAATCAGTTAAAGCCATTCCTGTCGCTGCCCCGCCAGTTGCAAACGCTCCTCCTCAACCTGCAAAAATTGCAGAGCCTGAACAACATGCGCAGACAGTGAAAAAGAAAAATAACTTTGCTGACACCTGTGGGCCCGAAGATAACCCGCTATTGAATGGCGTTTATATCTGGACTGAAACTACAGAAACCGGGCACGCTTTTGTTTCCGTGCATGAAAATAACGTTGTTTACCTTTACACCTATGGCAGATACGGAAGAACTGGCGGGCCAATTGAAACGACAGGTGACGGCATTCTCGATTTTATGAAAGGTGATGATGCCAGGGAGTATTACAGAAAGGAACTTTACGAAAATAATGCCCGCGTTTTTAACATCAATGACGCAAGCATACCGAAAACCCGCGCTTTCTTTGAAAATTTGTGGGAAAAAGGGACAAAGCCTGTGGGGATAAAGGAAAACAGTGTTACAGATCGAACAGGTCACTCAATTGACTCCTACGATGTAACAGGAAGAAACTGCACAACCCACACAGTAGCTGGCATAAAAGCAGCGGGCTCGACGATCTTTGATACAAGCTACAACTCAAAGAGCACTCTGCTTCCTATTGAAGCAGAAGAGTATTTTGCTATCCCAGTATCATTACAAAATCATCTTCTCGGTAAAAGCCGAAACCTAAAGTCTATGGCAGTTGTTGAAGTTACTGACGAGTTTAAAAATCAGTATCCGAACATAAACGGACAATATGTATCCCCAGAAGGAATCAAAGGTAAAGCTAAACGCTACGCCGCAGAAACAATGTCTTCAATAGGTTCGATTTCCCCATACTCAGGTGCGAATGTTGGTGGAATCCTTGGAGAATATGATGAGTAATTTAACGAAAACCATTCTTCGATGGGGCGGGATAGTCGCAGTATCACTTTGCTACTTTATTACACTGTTAGCATCAACACTCGCTTACAGTGCATTCAGCGAGAGTGAAAGTATGCGATTTTATGGCCCAATCCCATTAAAAGAATACAAAGCATCAATAGATTCGCTCATGCAAGCCACTGATGGCGTTTTTAGTGTCGCCTTCTTTGGCTTTGCGATCTGTGTCCCGCTGATCTTAATTATCTTTAAAAAGGTAAGATGATTTGGAAGGCTGCATTACGATGACGAATAAAGCAAAGATAGCCCTCAGATGGGGAGGAGCTGCCTTAGTTTTCGCCATCTACTCTGTCGTCCTAATGATCCCACTGCTTGACTATAGCTTAAACATAAAATACCAAGGTGCACCTTCGACAGGGACAATGGAAGCTCGTATATGTGAGGCGATCACATACGACTTAACCCGTTCTATTGATAATCTCTTTCTCATAGCATTCTTCGGTAGTGCTATTTGCCTTGTTTTAGTCTTATTCATCTTCAAAAAAGTGAGATGACCACCAAAGGCTGGGGAAACCCAGCCTTTCCCTTTCATCCTGAATTTGGACAATACAAGCCGAATGCCAGTTGGTGGTTCGTTGTTCAATGTTAGAACGTTCAAAAACAACTTATGCCTGGTAATGTTGATAGCTAAACACATGCAAACTAACTTTTGGCGGTGTTTTATAAAAAAGAGGGGGAATTCTGGAGCGGGCGAAGGGAATCGAACCCTCGTATAGAGCTTGGGAAGCTCTCGTTCTACCATTGAACTACGCCCGCATTGAGATGCGACAGGCATTATAACCTCTTAGCGCGTGAGAGCAAGGCGAGTTTGCGGGTAACCGCTGGAGTTTTAGGCAATTAATCGTCTCAGGTCTAGCACCATTATTTTGTTGTGAAAATTAGGACAACATAACCTCCCGCGTTACGCTTTCAGGCATAGCATAGCTCCCGTTATTCCCACTCATTTCAGAGAATCGCTATGAACGCTAAGCCGTTGGTTTTGGGATTGATTATTTTTGCGGGCTCGTTGAATACTGCACTGGCGGATAGTTGCCAATCCAACATTTTTGGTGGACAGGATTGCCGCTACGACGATGGTACAACCTCCAGCAGCCGGGCCAATATTTTCGGCGGGCAGGATACTAACTACAGCGACGGAAGAACGACAACCAGCCGAGCCAATATTTTTGGTGGGCAAGATACGACGTCCAATGACGGTAAATCATCCAGCAGCAGAGCCAACATCTTTGGCGGCCAGGACACCGATTACAGCGACGGTAGCCATTCCAGCAGCCGGGCCAACATTTTCGACGGCCAGGATACCGACTACAGCACCGGTAAGTCTACAACCAGCCGCGCGAATATCTTCGGCGGTCAGGATACGCAAAACAATTAATTCCACGCCAACACGCAAGCTAACAGGCCGGGCGATCGCCTGTTAGCTTTACTCATCAGCATTTCGGCGGGCTTCCCTGAGGCGGTAAATAACGCAGCGGATCGATAGCCGTCGCCTTATAGCGCAACTGGAAGTGTAAGCGCACAGAATCCGCATCGCTGCTGCCCATGGTGGCGATTTTCTGCCCCGCTTTCACACTCTGCCCGTTGTTGACCAGCAGCGTGTCGTTATGCGCATAAGCGGTAATGTACTCTTCGCTGTGCTTAATCATGATCAGGTTACCGTAGCCGCGCAGCTGATTGCCGACATAGACCACCTTCCCGGCGCCGGAGGCATAAACCGGTTGGCCGCGTGTACCAGCAATATCAATGCCTTTGTTCCCGCCGTCAGACGTGGAATAGGTCATGATGACTTTCCCGGTTGTCGGCCAGCGCCAGCAGCGCTGCCCCACTGGTGGCCACGACGAGAGCGGAACCTGCGAGGAAGGCACCACTTTTGCGGTCTTAGTGCCGGATTTTGTCGAGGATGAGGAGGTTTTCGACGCGCCATTCACTTTCAGCCGCTGCCCCACTTCAATGGTGTACGGCGGTGAAATACCGTTCATGCTGGCCAGATCTTTTACGCTGGTGCCGGTAATACGGGATATGCGGTACAGCGTATCACCCCGCTTCACCGTATAAACGGAGCCGGAATAAGTAGAGTTACTTCCGGCGCAGCTCGCCAGCAGCAAACTGATTGCCAGGCAAATGACAATACGAAACGGGCTTTTCGTCAGGCATCCTGCGCGCAAAACAGATCCTCGAATAGAATAAATGGCGACATATCATACCAGCCACTCGCCGGTTGCTAAACCCTTCAAACTGACTTGCGCGCAATCGGATAACCCTGCGCGATGATTTCCATTATCTCTGGCAAATAAGGAGTGGAGGGCATCTTCACCAGCGCCGGGTAAAATACCTGTGGTGAGGGAAACACATCCACCACATGGCAATGACTGAGTTTACGGGCGTCGACTTCCGATGAGGGCAGCAGCGTTGCCGCGGCGAGACCAGACTCCAGCCACTCCAGGCTGGGTGATGTGCATAATCACCTTCGGGTTACCACCCGCTTTACGAAACAGACTGACAGGCACCGCGCTCGCGGTCTTTATCCTGCATATGATCCCCCGGATATGATGGGCGACTTCTCCTGTGCGGTGGATTAATCACGGTGGCGACCGGGCTGAGAATTTGTAATATCAAGCCCTTTCCGGTGGCGAACATGCTTCCCGGTCTGGTACTGGTGATGCCCTTTTCCGCTCTCTGGGCCACTCTTTTTGCCTGAGCCTCGGATATACTAGCGTTTGCCCGGTGGCGCTGTGCCTGGTAGATCCGTGAGATCGCTTTCTCCCGGTAAGTCACGCATAGCGCCACCCGGCGTGGTTATGTTCGGGAGTCGTTATGGTTATTCAAGAACACGTTATTTTGCTTAACGACCAGGGAGAGGTTCTCGGCACGCAGGAAAAATACGCCGCGCACACATCGCATACACCGCTGCATCTGGCTTTCTCCTCCTGGCTTTTTCGCCCGACAGGCGAATGTCTGGTTACCCGCCGCGCAATGAGTAAAAAAGCCTGGCCCGGCGTCTGGACTAACTCAGTTTGCGGTCATCCACAAATGGGTGAAACCATTGAGCAAGCGATTGTCCGCCGCTGCCGTTACGAAGTGGGTGCCGAGATTGCCGCTATCACCGCCATCGCACCGGGTTTTCGCTACCGCGAAACCGATCCTTCAGGCATTGTCGAAAATGAGATCTGCCCGGTTTTTGCCGCAGAGATCGTATCACCGCTTAAAATAAACAGTGATGAAGTGATGGAATATCAGTGGGTTGGACTGGATGCGTTGCTGCGTGCGCTCAACACCGCGCCCTGGGCTTTCAGTCCGTGGATGGCGGCGGAAGCCACCAGCGCAGAGCAACAGTTACGACAATTTGCCGCAGAGTTAACACAATAAAAAAGCCCCGACGCGACAAACGCCGGGGCTTTTTTTATCGCTGAGCGATTATTTCACCGGACGCATCGCCGGGAACAGGATCACATCACGAATGGTGTGGCTGTTGGTGAACAGCATCACCATACGGTCGATACCGATGCCCAGACCGGCAGTCGGCGGTAAGCCGTGTTCCAGCGCGGTCACGTAGTCTTCGTCGAAGAACATCGCTTCGTCGTCGCCCGCTGCTTTCGCATCAACCTGATCCTGGAAGCGCTGCGCCTGATCTTCTGCGTCATTCAGCTCGCTAAAGCCATTACCGATTTCACGTCCGCCAATGAAGAACTCAAAGCGATCGGTGATTTCCGGGTTCTGATCGTTACGACGCGCCAGCGGCGAAACTTCCGCCGGGTATTCGGTAATGAAGGTCGGCTGGATCAAGTGCGCTTCGGCCACTTCTTCGAAGATCTCCGTGACGATACGGCCCAGACCCCAGCTCTTCTCAACCTTGATACCAATGCTTTCAGCAATCGCTTTCGCGCTGTCGAAGTTATCCAGATCCGCCATGTTGGTTTCCGGACGGTATTTCTTGATCGCTTCGCGCATGGTCAGTTTTTCGAACGGCTTGCCGAAATCAAACACTTCGTCGCCGTACGGCACTTCGGTTTTGCCGAGAATATTCTGCGCCAGCGTACGGAACAGCGATTCGGTCAGTTCGATCAGATCTTTATAATCCGCGTACGCCATATAGAGTTCCATCATGGTGAACTCAGGGTTATGGCGAACGGAGATACCTTCGTTACGGAAGTTACGGTTGATTTCGAACACGCGCTCGAAGCCGCCAACCACCAGACGTTTGAGGTACAGTTCCGGCGCGATACGCAGGTACATGTCGAGATCCAGCGCGTTATGGTGGGTGATAAACGGACGCGCAGAGGCACCGCCCGGGATCACCTGCATCATCGGCGTTTCCACTTCCATAAAGTCGCGGCCTACCATGAACTGGCGGATACCGGCCAGGATCTGCGAACGCACTTTGAAAGTATTGCGGGATTCATCATTCGAAATGAGATCCAGGTAACGCTGACGATAGCGCGCTTCCTGATCCTGCAAACCGTGGAATTTGTCCGGCAGCGGGCGCAGCGCTTTGGTCAGCAGACGCAGCTCAGTGCAATGGATAGAGAGTTCACCGGTCTTGGTCTTGAACAGCTTGCCGCGTGCGCCGAGGATATCGCCGAGATCCCATTTTTTAAACTGCTCGTTGTAGACGCCTTCCGCCAGATCGTCACGAGAGACATACAGCTGAATGCGGCCACCCACGTCCTGCAAGGTTACGAAAGAAGCTTTACCCATAATGCGGCGGGTCATCATACGGCCCGCAACGGCAACTTCGATGCCCAGCGCTTCCAGCTCTTCGTTCTCTTTGGCATCGAATTGTGCGTGCAGCTTGTCAGAGGTCTGATCGCGACGGAAATCGTTCGGGAACGCCACGCCCTGCTCACGCAGTTGCGCCAGCTTCTCGCGGCGAGTTTTCAGTTCATTATTAAGATCGACTGCCGCGTCAGCGCCTTGTGCTTGTTGTTCAGACATGTTGGTTCCTCATAACCCTGCTTTCAAACTTGCTTCGATAAATTGATCCAGGCTGCCGTCCAGCACCGCCTGCGTGTTGCGGGTTTCAACCCCGGTGCGCAGATCTTTAATGCGGGAATCATCCAGGACATAAGAGCGGATCTGGCTGCCCCAACCGATATCCGACTTGGTGTCTTCCATCGCCTGTTTCTCAGCATTTTTCTTCTGCATCTCCAGTTCATAAAGCTTCGCTTTCATCTGCTTCATGGCCTGGTCTTTGTTCTTATGCTGGGAGCGGTCGTTCTGGCACTGCGTGACCAGCCCGGTTGGAATGTGGGTAATACGCACCGCAGATTCCGTACGGTTTACGTGCTGACCGCCCGCGCCAGATGCGCGATACACGTCAATGCGCAGGTCCGCCGGGTTGATTTCGATATCAATATCGTCGTCCACTTCCGGGTAGACAAAGGCGGAGCTAAACGAGGTGTGGCGACGGCCGCCTGAATCGAACGGGCTCTTACGCACCAGGCGATGAACGCCGGTTTCGGTACGCAGCCAGCCGTAAGCGTAATCACCGATGATCTTAATGGTGACGGATTTAATGCCCGCCACTTCACCTTCGGACTCTTCAATGATCTCGGTTTTAAAGCCGCGCGCTTCCGCCCAACGCAGGTACATGCGCATTAACATGCTCGCCCAGTCCTGCGCTTCGGTGCCGCCGGAACCGGCTTGAATATCCAGGTAGCAGTCGGCGCTGTCGTACTCGCCAGAGAACATGCGGCGGAACTCCAGCTGCGCCAGTTTCTCTTCCAGCACATCCAGTTCAGCGACCGCTTCGTTAAAGGTCTCTTCGTCTTCGGCTTCAACCGCCAGATCCAGCAGGCCGCTGACATCCTCAAGCCCCTGACGCATTTGATCCAACGTATCAACGATAGCTTCGAGTGAGGAACGCTCTTTGCCCAGCGCCTGTGCGCGCTCAGGTTCGTTCCACACGTCCGGCTGTTCCAGCTCGGCGTTTACTTCTTCCAGACGCTCTTTCTTGGCGTCATAGTCAAAGATACCCCCTAAGAACGTCGGAGCGCTCCGTGAGGTCCTGAATACGATTTTTTACCGGGTTAATTTCAAACATGGTCTGATTTCTTTTAATGGACTAGTCAAAATGCGGTGATAAGGGCAGAAGTTTACCGGATTCCCGCCCTGTTTTATAGCGAATACTGGCGCTAAAGTGGCCAGAGATTCTCGATGATCAGCTGTACGCTACGATTGCCGCGAAACTCGTTCACATCCAGTTTATAAGCAATATTTACCTGCCGCACACCGTTGTCCGGCCAGCAGGAGGTATCGACGTTAAAAGCGATACCATCAAGCAGCGGACCGCCGCCAACCGGCTCCAACATCACCTTCAGATGACGCTCGCCCACCAGCCGCTGCTGCAGGAGGCGAAACTCACCGTCAAACAGCGGTTCCGGGAACATTTGCCCCCAGGGGCCAGCTTCTCGCAGCATCTCCGCGACTTCCAGCGTCATCTCCTGCGCCGACAGCGGACCGTCAGAGACAATCTCACCTTGTAATAACGCCGGATCCAGCCATTCGGTCACCAGCTCACCAAAGCGCTGGCGAAATTCTTCAAAACGGTGTTCTTCCAGCGTCAAACCGGCCGCCATTGCGTGACCGCCGAATTTGAGCATCATGCCAGGAAACAGCATATCCAGACGCTCCAGCGCATCGCGCATATGCAGCCCCTGAATCGAACGCCCCGAGCCTTTCAGCACGCCGTCTCCGGCTGGCGCAAAGGCGATCACCGGGCGGTGAAAGCGCTCTTTAATGCGCGAAGCGAGGATACCAACCACCCCCTGATGCCACTCGGGATGGTACATTGCTAAACCACCGGGCAGCGTTTCGCCGCTGCGCTCAAGCTGCTCGCACAGCGTCAGGGCTTCGGCCTGCATCCCCTGCTCAATCTCTTTGCGCGTCTGGTTCAACGCGTCGAGATCGCTGGCTAACTGGCGCGCTTCACCAAGGTTATCGCACAGTAACAGCGCAACCCCCACCGACATATCATCCAGCCTGCCCGCCGCGTTAAGGCGCGGCCCGAGTGCAAAACCGAGATCGCTGGCCGCCAGCTTTTGCGCATCGCGGTTGGCGATTTCCAGCAGCGCCTTAATGCCCGGACGGCAGCGCCCGGCGCGAATACGACTCAGCCCCTGCCAGGTCAGAATGCGGTTATTGGCATCCAGCGGCACCACGTCCGCCACCGTTCCCAGCGCCACCAAATCAAGCAGTTCCGCCAGATTTGGCATCGCCAGGCCGCGCGCCTCAAACCAGCCGTTGTCACGCAAAAAGGCTCGCAAAGCCAGCATCAGATAGAACGCAACGCCAACCCCGGCCAGCGACTTCGACGGAAAATCGCAGTCGCGCAGATTCGGGTTAACAATCGCTTCGGCATCCGGCAGCGTGTCACCCGGCAGATGGTGATCGGTTACCACCACAGGGATCCCCAGTTCATGTGCTCGCGCCACGCCGGCATGTGACGAGATGCCGTTATCCACCGTCAGAATGAGCTGTGCGCCACGCGCATGCGCTTGATCGACCACTTCAGGACTAAGCCCATAGCCGTCGTCAAAACGGTTTGGCACCAGGTAACTGACGTTTTCGCAACCGAGCGCGCGCAGCGCCAGCACGCTAAGGGCGGTGCTGGTTGCGCCATCCGCATCGAAATCGCCCACCACAATAATGCGCAGCCCTTCACGCAAGGCGTTGTAAAGCTGCGTAACTGCATCATCGATACCGGTAAGTTGTTGCCACGGCAGCATGCCTTTAACACTGCGTTCCAGTTCACTGGCCGTGCGCACACCGCGGCTGGCGTATAAGCGACGCAGCAGCGGCGGCAAGTCTTCGGCCAGTTCTGCTGCGTCATCCACCTCACGGCGGCGAAGTTGTATCTGAGCTTTCACGCGAATTATTTACCGCCGGTCGCTTTTTGATGTTGATCGAGGAAGGCTTTCATTTCCGCCGGAGCCTGATACCCCGGAACAAGGTAGCCGTCATTCAGCACGATGGCTGGCGTGCCGTTGACGCCAAACTGCACGCCCAGCGCGTAATGGTTGGCAATGTCGATATCACAGCTGGCGGGTTTCACCTCTTTACCTTCCATCGCATTATCGAAAGCTTTTTTAGGATCTTTTGCACACCAGATAGCTTTCATCTGATTTTCAACTTCGCTTGGCACACCCTGGCGCGGGAAGGCAAGGTAACGCACAGTGATGCCGAGCGCGTTGTAGTCTGCCATCTCGCTATGCAGCTTCTGGCAGTAACCACATGTGATATCGGTGAACACGGTGATGACATGTTTTTCCTGCGGCGCTTTGTAGACAATCATCTCTTTTTCCAGCGCGTTCAGATGCGGTAACAGCATCTTCGTGGTGACGTTTACAGGCTGCGCGCCGCTGACATCGTACATCGGGCCCTGGATGATATGTTTGCCGTCTTCGGTCACATACAGCACGCCGCTGTTGGTCAATACGGCTTTCATTCCGGCAACAGGCGCGGGCAGCACTTCGCCACTCTGTACACCCAATTTTGCCAGCGACTGTTTGATCGCCGCGTCATCGGCATGTGCCGCGCCGCTAAACGCCGCCGCCAGCAGGGTGAACATCACTAAACCTTTTTTCATAACACATCCTTAGATTGTCAGCATTCACGCCCGCGGGTGATGCTGTTGATGAAGCTTGCGCAGCCGCTCGGTAGCGACATGCGTATAAATTTGCGTGGTCGATAAATCCTGGTGGCCTAAGAGCATTTGCACTACTCGCAGATCCGCGCCGTGGTTCAGCAGATGGGTGGCAAACGCATGGCGCAAAACGTGGGGCGAGAGCTTTTCACTGTCGATGCCCGCAAGCGTCGCATAGTGCTTAATGCGATGCCAGAAAGTCTGGCGCGTCATCTGCTGCGCGCGCTGGCTTGGAAACAGCACATCAATTGAGACACCGTTAAGCAGCCACGGGCGACCATGCTCCAGATAGTTTTCAACCCAGTACACCGCCTCTTCGCCCAGCGGCACCAGGCGTTCTTTATTGCCTTTACCAATCACTCGCACCACGCCCTGACGCAGGCTGATATCACTCATCGTCAGACCAACCAGTTCAGAGACGCGCAGGCCGGTCGCATACAACACCTCAAGCATCGCTTTATCGCGTAACTCCAGCGGTTGGTCAACCACCGGCGCCTGCAAAAGCCTGCCCACCTGCGTTTCACTTAAGTCTTTCGGTAAACGTTGCGGCAATTTAGGCGATGCGAGTAATGCGCTGGGATCGTCGCTGCGTACTTTTTCCCGGTAAAGGTACTGAAAAAAACGTCGCACGGCGCTAAGCAAGCGCGCCGAGCTGGTGGCCTTATAACCACCACTCACCCTTTCAGCTAACAGCGCCTGTAAATCATCACCTTGCGCTTTTTCCAGACTGCTGGCGTGGTGGTGCAGCCACTCCACCACGCTTTTCAAATCGCGGCGGTAAGCGTTTAGCGTATTTTCCGCCAGATTGTTCTCAAGCCAGAGAGCATCGAGAAACTGTTCGATACGTGCGAGATCCTGTTCCATCCAGCGTCTCCTTTACTCAAACGCTGCATTATGCCTGATTGATGTACGATTCTGGTACACTGCGTGAAAAGACTCATCAAGAATCGAGAAGTTTACGTTATGAATATCGGTCTGTTTTACGGTTCCAGCACTTGCTACACCGAAATGGCGGCGGAAAAAATCCGCGATATTATCGGCCCGGAACTGGTGACGCTGCACAACCTGAAAGACGATGCTCCTACCCTGATGGAACAGTACGACGCGCTTATTCTGGGCATTCCCACCTGGGATTTCGGCGAACTGCAGGAAGATTGGGAAGCGGTTTGGGATCAGCTTGATAACCTCAATCTCGACGGAAAAATCATTGCGTTGTACGGCATGGGCGATCAGCTCGGTTACGGCGAATGGTTCCTCGACGCACTCGGCATGCTCCACGACAAACTGGCCCCTAAAGGCGCGACGTTCATCGGGTACTGGCCAACAGAAGGCTACGAATTTACCAGTAAAAAACCAGTCATTGCCGACGGGCAGCTCTTTGTCGGGCTGGCGCTGGATGAGACCAATCAGTACGATTTGAGCGATGAACGCATTCAAGGCTGGTGCGAGCAAATACTGACGGAAATGGCGGAACGGCTCGGCTGAGCCATCACCCGCCTTAATGCAGCCCCTGCGCCGGATTTTGGATAATCATCCGGCGTAGATCGCGCCACTCCTGCGAATCCATGCTGTCTGCCGCCAGCCATAAATGCTGGCGCCGCCCATCTTCCGCACGGCGTAAACGCAACATCATGCCGCCGCGAATCATCCAGGGTGTACCGACAATATCCCACTCCACACCTTGCCAGCGCAGGCGGGAATCCATGAGCAGTTTGATTTCGCCGTGGCAGGCGTTAATCCGCCGCTGGCTGCGTACGCAGTCGAAAACCACCAGCGACAGCAGCAAAAGCCACAGCGGCGTATAGCTCAACGGCCATGGCATAAAAAGAATGAAGGCCGCCACCAATCCGTGCAGTAATAACGAAATCCATTGTGCGCGCCATGAGACGCGTAAATCAGATTGCCACAGGACCACGATCCCGATTCCGTGTCTGAATTAACTGCACCATTCGCTGCAACTCCGCGTCCTGGGGTTTGCCATGATTCATCAACCAGTTGAATAAATCCGGATCATCACTCTCCAGCAGACGCACAAACACCTGTTTGTCGTGGTCACTGAGCGAGTCGTACTCATGTTCAAAAAAAGGCATGATGGAGATATCGAGTTCGCGCATTCCGCGGCGACAGGCCCAATGGATGCGGGCTTTATTATTAATATCCATGTTCTTCTCCCTTCATAGGCATGAGGGTCTATTGTAACGTGTTTTTAATATTCCTTTTGCGGAATATTTAGCTTCCCGGACCTGCTTCCAGAATAAATCGCATCGTCTGCAAAATTATCACAGTGCTGCGTAGCGCCTCGCAATGCTCGCACAATGGCACAAATCGCATGCTTTATCGCTTGCATTGAACAATGGCTCTTTTACCATTAAGTACCAACACAGCGTTAAGCTAATCAGGACATTATTATGGCTTTTACTCCATTTCCTCCGCGTCAGCCGACCGCATCCGCCCGTCTGCCGCTGACGCTTATGACGCTCGATGACTGGGCGCTGGCAACCATTACCGGTGCGGATAGCGAGAAATATCTGCAAGGCCAGGTTACCGCGGACGTGTCGAAGATGGCGGCGGATCAGCATCTGCTGGCGGCGCATTGCGATTCTAAAGGCAAAATGTGGAGCAATATGCGGTTGTTTCACTTTCAGGAAGGATTTGCCTGGATTTTGCGCCGCAGCGTGCGTGAATCGCAACTTCGAGAACTGAAAAAGTACGCCGTTTTCTCAAAAGTCACTATCGCCGCAGATGACGAACATGTGTTGCTGGGCGTTGCCGGTTTTCAGGCTCGCGCCGCGCTGGCCAATCTCTTCACAACGCTGCCGGACAGCGAAAAGCAGGTTGTGCAAGAAGGTGAAACAACCATTCTGTGGTTTGAACATCCGGGC
Source organism: Kosakonia sacchari SP1 (assembly GCF_000300455.3). Lineage (NCBI taxonomy): Bacteria > Pseudomonadati > Pseudomonadota > Gammaproteobacteria > Enterobacterales > Enterobacteriaceae > Kosakonia > Kosakonia sacchari. The sequence continues at coordinate 834,607 of NZ_CP007215.2, read as the reverse complement.
GAGCGTTTCCTGCTGGTTACTGATGTCGCAACGGCAGAACAGGTGACGGAAAAACTGCGCGGTGAAGCGCAGCTTAACAACAGCCAACAGTGGCTGGCGCTAAATATCGAAGCCGGGTTACCCGTGATTGACGAGCCAAACAGCGCGCAATTCATTCCGCAGGCAACCAACCTGCAGGCGTTGGGCGGCATCAGCTTCAAAAAAGGGTGTTATACCGGGCAAGAAATGGTTGCTCGCGCGAAATTCCGTGGTGCCAACAAGCGTGCGCTGTGGTACCTGGCAGGCGCTGCCAGCCGCACGCCGGAAGCGGGTGAAGATCTTGAGCTAAAAATGGGTGAAAACTGGCGTCGAACCGGTACGGTGCTGGCATCGACTCAGTTGGATGACGGCCGCGTGCTGGTTCAGGTCGTGATGAACAATGACATGGAACCAAACAGCGTGTTCCGCGTCCGCGACGACGCCAGTACGTTAAGCATTGAGCCGCTGCCTTACTCGCTGGAAGAAGAATAATCCGCGTTAAAACAACTGCCATGCTATAGCCGGGCTGGCAAAAGCCGCCCGGCGCTACTGCTTAAACTTGCCCGACATACAAATAGATCGCCAGGAAATGACACACGCTGCCGCCCAGCACAAAGCCGTGCCAGATTGCATGATTATAGGGAATACGTTTACAGACGTAGAAAATGACGCCCAGCGAGTACACCAGCCCACCGACAGCCAGCAGCGTCACACCGCCCACGGATAACCGCGTCGCAAGCTGATAAATCACAATCAACGACAACCAGCCCATCGCCAGGTATGTCACCAGCGACAGCACTTTGAACCGGTGCGCAATGGTGAGCTTAAACAGGATCCCCAGTAAGGCCAGGCCCCAGATAACAATCATCAGCCCACGCGCCAGCGGTGAATCCAGACCGACAAGTAAAAAAGGCGTATAGGTTCCGGCAATCAGCAGATAAATAGCGCAGTGGTCAAATTTCTTTAACCATATTTTTGCGCGCTGGTGCGGAATCGCATGATACAGCGTGGAGGCGAGAAACAGCAGGATCATGCTGCCGCCATAAAGCGCGTAGCTGGTAATCGCCGTCATACTGGCATTGCTGTCTACCGCCTGTACCAGCAGCAGTACCAGGCCGACAATACCGAACACCAGCCCGATACCGTGGCTGATACTGTTGGCAATTTCCTCTGCCAGTGTGTATCCCTGTGCGATTAAAGGTTTCTTAACCATGGTAACTCCGGGAAAACTCAAAAAAACGTCGCAACACTAGAGTAACTGAGAATGATTCCAGTGCACACCTGTACGCTAAAATAAATATCGTTGATGAATGTTTCATGACGCGGGCTGTCCCTCATGAATGCGAAAGTCAGGGAAACGGCGCCGGAGTTATGGCAGCATGTGAGCACGCAAAAAGCCTGCCGGGTTGCATTGGGCTACGTTTACAGCAAGCAAAGGATATCGCCGTGACAATGTTTACTCACTCCGCCATCGCCAGCCTGAATACTCTGGAGATGTTGGTTTACAACTTTGTCATCAAAAATCGCGACAAAGTGATGTACATGACCATTCGTGAACTGGCCGACGCGGCGGGCGTCTCCACCACGACCGTGTTGCGCTTTTGCCGCAAGCTCAACTGCGAAGGCTACTCTGAATTTCGCGTACGATTTAAATTATATTTAGAGCAAAATGAGCCGCCGCAAGCGAATTTTGGCGCCAGCGAAGTAATCAGCTTTTTTAAAAGCGTCAACAATGACGAGTTTGATAAATTATTAGATAACACCGTTGATATTATATTATCTTCCGAACGCATTATATTTGTCGGCGCAGGCACATCTGGCGCGCTGGCGAAATATGGCGCAAGATTCTTCTCAAATATCGGTAAATTCAGTAATCATATCGACGACCCTTATTTTCCTGTCACCAATGATATGGCCAAAAACGCGCTGGCAATTGTCCTGTCAGTTTCTGGTGAGACGGAAGAGATCCTGCGCTTTGCCAGCCAGTTCAGCCTGCACCACTGCAAAGTGCTGTCGATTACCAGCCACGAACACTCGCGACTGGCAAAACTGGCAGACTTTAATATCTCCTGGCATGTGCCGCAAATGCGCATTAGCGGCGGTTACGATATAACTACGCAAGTCCCTGTTATTTATATTCTCGAGTCGCTGGGACGTAAACTGGCGAAGAAAATAGCATAAAAAAACAGTGTGTTTTTTCGGTGTAACAAATTACCCCAGCGGTAATTTGTTATATCGTGACATTTAATTCCCCTTTGTTAGACTCGTTATCAGCCAATATAACGGGAATAGCAACAATGAAAAAATTGACCTTACCGAAAGACTTTTTATGGGGCGGCGCGGTTGCCGCACACCAGGTTGAAGGCGGCTGGAATAAAGGCGGCAAAGGCCCGAGCATTTGCGATGTCCTGACCGGCGGCGCGCACGGTGTTCCACGTGAAATCACACAGGAAGTGGTGGCAGGCAAATACTACCCGAACCACGAAGCCATTGATTTTCATGGCCACTACAAAGAAGACATCAAGCTGTTTGCCGAAATGGGCTTCAAATGTTTCCGCACCTCCATCGCCTGGACCCGCATCTTCCCGCTGGGCGATGAACAACAGCCGAATGAAGAAGGGCTGAAGTTTTACGACGACATGTTTGATGAGCTGCTGAAATACAACATCGAGCTGGTCATCACGCTGTCCCACTTCGAAATGCCGCTGCACCTGGTGCAGGAATACGGCGGCTGGACCAACCGTAAAGTGGTCGATTTCTTTATACGCTTCGCCGAAGTGGTTTTCGAGCGCTACAAGAGCAAGGTCAAATACTGGATGACCTTTAACGAAATCAACAACCAGCGCAACTGGCGCGCGCCGCTGTTTGGCTACTGCTGTTCCGGCGTGGTCTACACCGAACATGAAAACCCCGAAGAGACCATGTACCAGGTGCTGCACCACCAGTTTGTTGCCAGCGCCATGGCGGTCAAAATCGGTCATCGTATTAACCCGGAAATGAAAATTGGCTGCATGCTGGCAATGGTGCCGCTGTATCCCTTCTCCTGTAAGCCGGACGATGTGATGTACGCGCAGGAGTCAATGCGTGAGCGTTATGTCTTTACCGATGTCCAACTGCGCGGCTATTACCCTTCTTATGTACTGAACGAATGGGAACGGCGTGGTTTTACCATCAACATGGAAGCCGGCGACGAGGCGATTTTGCGCGAAGGGTGCTGCGATTACCTCGGCTTTAGCTATTACATGACCAACGCGGTGAAAGCGGAAGGCGGCGCTGGCGATGCGCTCTCCGGTTTCCAGGGCAGCGTCCCTAACCCGCATGTTAAAGCATCTGACTGGGGCTGGCAGATTGATCCGGTTGGCCTGCGCTATGCGTTGTGCGAGCTATACGAACGCTATCAGAAGCCGCTGTTTATCGTCGAGAACGGCTTTGGCGCGTACGACAAAGTCGAAGCCGATGGCAGCATCAATGACGATTACCGAATTGATTACCTGCGCGCGCACGTCAAAGAGATGATCGAGGCGGTGACTCACGACGGCGTGGATCTGATGGGTTACACCCCGTGGGGCTGTATCGACTGCGTCTCTTTTACCACCGGTCAGTACAGCAAACGCTACGGTTTTATCTACGTGAACAAGCACGATGACGGCACCGGTGATATGTCGCGTTCCCGGAAAAAGAGCTTTAACTGGTACAAAGAAGTGATTGCCAGCAACGGCGAAAATCTTTAACGCTGTAAACATCTCTCCCTGACGGGAGAGATGTGCTTATCTGCCGCCGGCTAAATCGAGAAAACTGCCGGTGACATACGACGCTTTGTCGCTCAACAGCCAGACAATGCCCTGCGCCACTTCTTCCGGTTGCCCACCTCGCCGCATCGGGATCACGCTGCTTACCCGGTCCACACGCCCTGGCTCACCGCCGCTGGCATGCATATCTGTGTAGATAAAACCCGGACGCACGCCATTCACGCGGATACCATCCGCCGCTACTTCCAGGGCCAGCCCGGTAGTGAGCGTATCGACGGCCCCTTTTGACGCCGCATAATCAACGTATTCGCCGGGCGAGCCGAGACGCGCCGCCGCCGAGGAAACATTAACAATCGCGCCGCCATGTCCACCGTGTTGGGTGGACATCCGTTTTACCGCTTCGCGACAGCAGAGGAAATAGCCCGTCACGTTGGTCGCCAGCACGCGATTGATGCGTTCTGCGCTCAGTTGCTCCACCCGGCTTTGCTGAAACAAGATCCCGGCATTATTGACCAACGCGGTAAGCGGTTCCGGTTTTTCATCGAGAGACGCGAACATGGCCTGTACCTGCGCTTCATCACTGATATCAGCCTGTACTGCGAACGCATGCCCACCCTGCGCGCTGATTTCCGCCACCACGTTGTCGGCAGCAGACTTGTTGCGGTGATAATTGACGGCAACGGTGTAGCCTTCTTGTGCCAGCAGCAGCGCGGTTGCGCGGCCAATTCCCCGGCTGCCACCGGTCACTAATGCAATCGCCATCTGGTTCTCCTGAAAAGTAAAAAGGGCGCCGAAGCGCCCTTAAAAGATAGCCGAATCAGCGCATTACTGATATTCGCTCATCGGCACGCAGGAACAGAACAGGTTACGGTCGCCGTACACATCGTCCAGACGCTTCACGGTCGGCCAGTATTTGTTGGCAAAACCTGCCGGGAACACCGCCAGTTCGCGGGTGTAACCGTGATTCCACTCTGCTACCAGCTCATTCTGCGTATGCGGAGCGTTAACCAGCGGATTATCTTCCAGCGTCCACTCGCCCTGTTTCACACGTTCGATTTCCGCGCGAATTGCCAGCATGGCATCGATAAAGCGATCCAGTTCGACTTTGCTTTCTGATTCAGTCGGCTCCACCATCAGCGTACCGGCAACCGGGAAGGACATGGTTGGCGCATGGAAGCCGTAATCAATCAGACGCTTAGCGATATCCAGCTCGCTGATGCCGGTCTCTTCTTTCAGCGGGCGAATATCGAGAATACACTCGTGCGCGACGCGACCATCGCGACCGGTATACAGCACCGGGAAAGCATCTTTCAGACGGCTGGCGATGTAGTTGGCATTAAGGATCGCCACCTGGCTCGCTTGTTTCAGCCCTTCCGCGCCCATCATGCGGATATACATCCAGCTGATCGGCAGAATCGACGCGCTACCAAACGGTGCCGCAGAGACCGCACCCTGACGGGTAAGCATCCCTTCAATCTGCACTACGCTGTGACCCGGTACAAACGGTGCCAGATGCGCTTTCACGCCAATCGGCCCCATGCCCGGACCGCCGCCGCCGTGCGGAATGCAGAAGGTTTTATGCAAATTAAGGTGCGACACATCCGCGCCGATAAAGCCCGGCGACGTGATGCCCACCTGGGCGTTCATGTTCGCGCCATCCAGGTAAACCTGGCCGCCGAACTGATGCACCACTTCGCACACTTCGCGAATTGTCTCTTCATACACACCGTGGGTGGACGGGTACGTCACCATGATGCAGGAGAGGTTGCCACCCGCCTGCTCCGCTTTCGCACGCAGATCGACCAGATCGATGTTGCCGTTTTTATCACACGCAACCACCACAACCTGCATCCCCGCCATCTGCGCCGATGCCGGGTTAGTACCGTGCGCAGAGCTTGGGATCAGGCAGATATCGCGGTGACCCTCATTGCGGCTTTCATGATAGTGACGAATCGCCAGCAAACCGGCGTATTCGCCCTGCGCGCCGGAGTTCGGCTGCATGCAGAGCGCATCATAACCGGTCAGTTTTACCAGCCAGTCAGAGAGCTGAGCGATCATCTGGTGATAACCTTCCGCCTGTTCCGGCGGGCAGAACGGGTGCAGTTCGGCAAATTCCGGCCAGGTAATCGGGATCATTTCCGCCGCCGCGTTCAGTTTCATGGTGCAAGAACCCAGCGGGATCATCGCCTGGTTTAGCGCCAGATCTTTATGCTCCAGCGAGTGCATGTAACGCATCATCTCGGTTTCGCTGTGATAGCGATTAAATACCGGATGTGTCAGGAAAGCGTCTTCACGCAGCATGCTCTGAGGGATGGAACGGCTGTCGAGCGCAACCTCTTTGTCCAGTGCGTCAATATCGAGGCCGTGTTTATCGCCCAGCAGCACGTTAAACAGCACCTGCACATCTTCACGCGTGGTGGTTTCATCCAGCGTAATGCCAACGGCGTTAAGAATGTCGCTACGCAGGTTAATTTCCTTCGCTTCGGCGCGAGCCAGCACGGCGGCTTTGTCCGCAACATCAACACACAGGGTGTCAAAATAGTGCGCGTGGCGCAGTCTCAGGCCGCCACGCTGCAAACCGGCAGCGAGGATATCGGTCAGGCGATGAATACGCCCGGCAATGCGTTTCAGCCCGGCCGGACCGTGGAACACCGCGAACAAGCTGGCAATGTTGGCCAGCAGAACCTGCGAAGTACAGATGTTGGAATTGGCTTTCTCGCGGCGAATATGTTGCTCGCGCGTCTGCATCGCCATGCGCAGCGCGGTGTTACCGGCGGCATCTTTCGACACACCGATAATGCGGCCTGGCATGGAGCGTTTGTATTCATCTTTTGCGGCAAAGAATGCCGCGTGCGGGCCACCGTAGCCCATCGGCACGCCAAAGCGCTGCGCGGAGCCAAACACAATATCGGCACCCTGTTTGCCTGGCGCGGTCAGTTGCACCAGCGCAAGCAAATCAGCGGCGACACTGACCACAATTTTGCGGGATTTCAGCTCATTAATCAGCGTGCTGTAATCATGCACTTCGCCCGTCGTGCCGACCTGCTGGAGCAGTACGCCAAACACATCCTGGTGATCAAGGACTTTGGTCGCGTCATCAACAATCACATCAAAACCGAAGGTTTCGGCGCGAGTTCGCACGACGTCCAGCGTTTGCGGATGCACATCGGCGGCAACGAAGAAGCGGTTGGCACCTTTCAGTTTGCTGACGCGCTTCGCCATGGCCATTGCTTCAGTTGCGGCGGTGGCTTCATCCAGCAGCGACGCGGAAGCGATATCCAGCCCGGTGAGATCGAGCGTAACCTGCTGGAAGTTGAGTAGCGCTTCAAGGCGACCCTGCGACACTTCTGGCTGATACGGGGTGTAGGCGGTGTACCAGCCTGGATTTTCCAGCATGTTGCGCAGAATAACCGGCGGCAACTGCACGGCGGTGTAGCCCATGCCAATGTAAGACTTAAAGCGCTTGTTGCGGCTGGCAATCGCTTTCAGCTCGGCCAGGGCCGCAAACTCAGTGGTCGATTCCCCAACCTGCGGCGGTGTGGCAAGCTGGATGTCTTTTGGCACGATCTGGCCAATCAGTGCGTTTAACGAATCCGCGCCAACTGTGTTCAGCATCTCCTGCTGTTGCTGAGCATCCGGCCCAATGTGACGTCCAATAAAAGCGCCACGGTTTTCAAGCTGGCTTAAAGTCTGTGTCATGAGCGATGGTTCCTGAAACGTGCAGTGAATCGATTTGGAAATTATCTGAATACGCTAAATCCTTCGCGTTGCAGGAAGGCGGCGACGCAGCAATCCCCAAAGGGATGAGCGAGGAAGCCAACACGTCCGCAACGCGAAAGATGGCGCGTATTTACTCGTCTTCGAGCAGTGCGGCGTAGGCTGTTGCGTCCAGCAGGGCGGCAACTTCTGTTTCGTCGCTGGCCTTAATTTTGAAGATCCAGCCTTCGCCATACGGCTCGCTGTTGACCAGCTCCGGCGAATCCGCCAGTTGCTCGTTGACCGCCACGATTTCACCGCTGATTGGCGCGTAGATATCAGAAGCCGCTTTTACCGATTCGGCAACGGCGCAATCATCGCCCGCGCTAACCGTCGCGCCCGCTTCCGGCAGATCGACAAACACCATATCGCCCAGCAGTTCCTGTGCGTGTTCGGTGATGCCAACGGTGTAGGTGCCGTCCGCTTCTTTGCGCAGCCACTCATGTTCTTTGCTGTATTTCAGTTCGCCTGGTACATTGCTCATTTCATTCTCTCCAGATAAAAAGATTACGCGACGGGTTTACCAGCGCGTACAAAAACAGGTTTAGTGACTTTCACCGGCATTTCGCGGTTGCGGATCTGTACAACGGCATTTTCGCCGATCCCCGCCGGAACACGTGCCAGTGCAATACTGTAGCCGAGCGTTGGCGAGAACGTACCGCTGGTGATCACGCCTTTTTGCACATTGCCTTGCGCATCGGTGAAGTGCACCGGCAGTTCATTACGCAATACGCCTTTTTCCGTCATCACCAGGCCAACCAGCTGTTCGGTGCCTTTTTCGCGTTGCAGTTCCAGCGCTTCACGACCGATAAATTCACGATCCTGCGGCTCCCAGGCGATCGTCCAGCCCATGTTCGCGGCCAGCGGAGAGATACCTTCATCCATCTCCTGACCGTACAGGTTCATACCCGCTTCCAGACGCAGCGTATCGCGCGCGCCCAGGCCGCAAGGTTTCACGCCCGCATTGACCAGCGCTTGCCAGAAGCTGGCCGCCTTTTCATTAGGCAGCGCAATTTCATACCCTGCTTCGCCGGTATAACCGGTGGTCGCAATGAACAGATCACCGGTTTCCACGCCAAAGAACGGTTTCATTCCTTCAACGGCGTGGCGCTGCTCGTCAGTGAATAGGCTGGCGGCTTTCGCCTGTGCGTTCGGGCCTTGTACCGCGATCAACGACAAATCATCACGGACGGTGATGTCGATGGCATAAGGCTCAGCGTGTTGGGAAATCCAGGAGAGGTCTTTTTCGCGGGTGGCGGAGTTTACAACGAGGCGGAAGAAATCTTCAGTGAAGTAATAGACGATTAAGTCATCAATCACGCCGCCCGAGGCATTTAGCATGCCGGTATAGAGCGCTTTACCGGGCTTGGTGAGTTTAGCGACGTCGTTTGCCAGCAAATAACGCAGAAACTCCCGGGTACGGCTGCCTTTGAGATCGACGATGGTCATGTGCGACACATCAAACATTCCGGCATCGGTGCGCACCGCGTGGTGCTCGTCGATTTGCGAGCCGTAATGCAGCGGCATCATCCAGCCATGGAAATCCACCATGCGGGCACCGTTTAGCGTGTGTTGTTCGTATAAAGGGGTCTGCTGAGCCATCTTTTCCTCGTCGAATAAGCTGAGCCATCACGTTTTTCGGCGGCGTGATTTGCGCCAAAACAACTGGTGCCGACACCGTTTTACGACGTCGACGCAAACGTTCTCTTTAGCCTGAACTTATCACCGAAAGCAGTGCTTAACCATAAAGAAGAATGGTCCATCACATTAGCTTATGACCCATCACGCACAAAATGCCATCAGAGCATTATTCTGGTGAATAACGATTCACCCTTCATTAAAAATCAGCATTACCGACAAAGGAGAAGAGATTGCAGCATTTCACTCTGCAAAAGAGAGGATTTTCCCGAAAAGAAAAAAATGCGACATGAGAAAATCTAATCCGAAAAATGAGGTGAAATTAGAATATTTCAAATGAGGAGGAAGTATCCCTTCCCGGGACCGGGAAGGGAAAGTGTGACGCAGTTAACGTAACCACTCAGGCAGGTCGTTAAGCCCCATCGCCTGGCGTAACAAACGGGTTTTCACCCCGGGAAGGGTATCTGCCAGTTTCAGGCCGATATCACGCAGCAGCTTTTTCGCCGGGTTTGCACCCGAGAAGAGTTCGCGAAAACCCTGCATTCCGGCCAGCATCAACGCCGCGCTGTGTTTGCGGCTGCGCTCATAGCGGCGCAAATAGAGATGCTGGCCAATGTCTTTACCTTCGCGACTCAGGCGCTTCAGCTCGGTTATCAACTCCGCGACATCCATAAACCCGAGATTAACACCCTGCCCCGCCAGCGGATGAATAGTGTGCGCAGCATCGCCAACCAGCGCCAGACGGTGTCCGGCAAACTGGCGCGCATAGCGTCCGGTGAGCGGATATACCTGACGTTCGCTCTCAACGCGGCACAGCCCAAGACGGTTATCGAACGCCACGCACAGCGCCTGGTTGAATGCTTCCTCACTCGCCTGCTGCATGTCTTTCGCCTGCTCTGGCGGCAGCGACCAGACAATTGAGCACAAATGCGGATCGTTAAGCGGCAAAAAAGCGAGAATGCCGTCGGCGTGAAACACCTGGCGCGCCACCGCCTGATGCGGTTCATCGGTGCGAATAGTCGCCACGAGCGCATGATGATGGTAATCCCAGAACGTTAACGGAATATCGGCCTTGTTACGCAGCCAGGAGTTCGCACCATCTGCGCCAACCACCAGCCGTGCGGTAAGCATGGTGCCATCTTTTAAGGTCAGAAACGCGTCGTTTTCGCCCCACGCCACCTGCTGCAACTCAGCCGGAGCCATGAGGGTAACATCCTTGCACTGCCGGGATTTATCCCACAGCGCCTGGTGGATCACCGCGTTTTCAATAATGTAACCAAGATGGCTGTAGCCCATGCTCTGATCGTCAAACGCGATGCGGCCAAAACTGTCTTTGTCCCACACTTCCATACCGTGATAACGCCCGGCACGTTGGGCAATAATATTTGACCAGACGCCAAGGTGCGTCAGTAACTTTTCGCTGGCAGCATTAATCGCTGACACGCGCAGCGCCGGGGGAGCATCTTCCCCCAGCGGTGTCGGTTCATTCTGCTCCAGCACCGCCACGCGCAACCCGCTACCCTGTAAACCACAGGCCAGCGCCAGCCCGACCATACCGCCGCCGACAATCGCAACATCAACACTCTGCACTCTTCGCTCCTTTTGTCTTTAACGGGCAACCCAACCGAGGGTACGTTGCGCCAGCGCATCGCGCGCCGGGGTAAATAATTCCATCGCCATCAGCCCGGCATTCCGCCCAACAACCAACGGCATCCAGTGATTGGCAAACAGATGCACCAGCCCATCGGTGACGCCGATAGTGGCTTTTTTATCTGCATGACGGCGATCACGGTAGCCGGTCAACACAGGGTAGCAACCGACATCTTGTTGCGCCGCCCACGCCTCAGCCAGCGTTTCCGCCAGTGTCATCACATCGCGCATGCCGAGGTTAAAACCCTGCCCGGCGATAGGATGCAGCGTCTGCGCGGCATTGCCGACCAGCACCGCACGGTGCGAGACCGGCGAAGAGGCCGCGGTCAGCGTCAGCGGATAAACGCTGCGTTTGCCCACATGCAGGATGCGCCCGAGCCGCCAGCCAAAAGCCTTTTGTAATTCGTGACTGAAACGTTCGTCAGACCAGGCGGCAACCTGCTGCTGTTTTTCCAGCGGATGGCACCACACCAGCGAACAGCGACCTTGTGACATCGGCAACATTGCCAGCGGGCCGTGTTCGGTAAAACGCTCAAACGCCCGCCCCTGATGCGCCACAGAAGTGGTGACGTTGGCGATAACCGCCGCCTGGTGATAAGGCGCTTGCTGCCAGTCCACACCCAGTTGCTCACCCATGCGTGAACGGGAGCCGTCTGCCGCCACCAATAACCGACCGGTAATGCATTCACCGCTTTCCAGCGTCACGCTCACCTGTTGCTCATTACGGGCAACCGTACTGACTTTCGCCGGGCAATGCAGCGTCACGCCGGGGGCATTTTGCAACAGCGTGAACAGCCGCTGCCCAACGTCATGCAGTTCAACAACATAACCAAGCGCATCGATGTGGTAATCCTGTGCATCCAGCGTGACAAAGCCTGCATGGCCGCGATCGCTGACATGAACCGTTGAAATTGGCGTTGCGCAGGATGTGATGGCTTGCCAGATGCCAATACGCGCCAGCTGCTGGCAGGTGCCTGCCGCTAACGCAATGGCGCGGGCGTCAAATCCCGGATGCGCGGATGCGCCAGGAACGCTGGCTTCTACCAGATGAACAGGTAATTTGCCGTGAGTAAGATGAGAAATCGCCAGCGCAAGCGTTGCGCCCGCCATGCCACCGCCAACAATGATCACGCTCATGAACGTGGTGCCGCCATCAGCGCTTCAATCTCGTCAGCGCTTTTCACGACGCTGGCGGTCAGATTTTCGTTGCCGTCTTCAGTGATGACGATGTCATCTTCAATACGAATGCCAATACCGCGATACTGCTCCGGCACATCAGCATCCGGCGCGATGTAAAGGCCTGGTTCAACCGTCAGCACCATGCCTGGCGCCAGTTCACGCGAACGATCTTTGCCATAGACACCAACATCGTGCACATCCAACCCGAGCCAGTGGCTTAAGCCGTGCATGAAAAACGGGCGATGCGCGTTTTTTTCCACCAGCTCATCGACTTCACCTTTCAGGATGCCGAGCTTCACCAGCCCGGTAATCATGATGCGCACCACTTCGCTGGTCACTTCCTGGATCGACGTACCTGGGCGGAAAAGCGCAAGGGCACGTTCCAGTGACGCCAGCACAATATCGTAGATTTCGCGCTGCGCCGGGGTGAATTTGCCGTTTACCGGGAAGGTACGGGTTATATCGCCGGCATATCCTTTGTATTCACAACCGGCATCAATCAGCACCAGATCGCCATCACGCATCTGGCTCTCATTTTCCGTGTAGTGCAGGATGCAGCCATTGACGCCGGAACCCACGATGGTGTTATAGGAGGGAAACCGCGCGCCGTGGCGGTTAAACTCGTGCTGAATCTCACCTTCAAGCTGATATTCAAACATCCCCGGACGGCAAACCTGCATCGCACGGGTATGCGCCAGCGCGGAGATCTCCCCGGCGCGACGCATCACGTCTATCTCTTCGGCAGATTTAAACAGGCGCATTTCATGCACCATTGGCCGCCAGTCGGTTAACGTTGGCGGCGCAAGCAGATTCTGACGCGAGCCTTTGCGCAACTTATCCAGGGCGGTAAACACAATGGCGTCGGCATAGTCGAATTCACCCTGCGCGTGGTACACCGCATCAAGACCGTTGAGCAATTGATAAAGATGTTCGTTGATTTCCGGGAAAGCCAGCGCGCGATCGACGCCCAGCTTTTCCGGTGCGGCTTCCTGACCAAGGCGACGGCCAAACCAGATCTCGGCGGTTTTGTCGCGCACGCGGTTGAACAACACGCTGTGGTTGTGGGTGTCATTACTTTTGATCAGCACCAGCACCGCTTCCGGCTCGTTAAAACCAGTGAAATACCAGAAATCGCTGTGCTGGCGGTACGGGTATTCACTGTCTGCGCTGCGCGTGGCTTCCGGTGCGGCGAAAATTAACGCTGCGCTGCCCGGCACCATCTGCGCCAGCAATGCCTGGCGGCGACGGAGAAACTCAAGCTGTGTCATGACACCGACTCCCTACAAGGTGAATTAATGTAACGTGGGTTTACGCACTTCCGGCACGGTTGGCTGCGGGCGCGTGAACGTGTCGTGGCAAAGCAGCGCCGCGACACGGACGTACTCGACGATCTCTTCGAGCGACATTTCCAGCTCTTCCTGATCTTCGTCTTCGTCATAACCCAACTGCGCAATATTGCGCAGATCATCAATCGCTTCGCCGGTTTCACCCGTCACTTTATCGAGCTTCGGCTGGGTGACGCCCAGCCCCAGCAGAAAATGGTTCACCCAGCCCGCCAGCGCGTCGGCGCGGTCGAAAACGCTAACATCATCGCCATCCGGCAAATAGAGCTGAAACAGGAAACCGTCATCTTCCAGCGAGTCGCTGGTTGCTGAATGCATGCTGCGCAGCGCTTGCGCCAGCTCGTGACCGAATGCCAGACCGTCGTTGGTTAAATCATGCAGCAACGGCTGCCAGGAACTATCGTTGTTACCGCCGCAGAGGATCCCCGCGATAAGCCCGTGCATTTCAGCAGGAAGTAATCCAACGCCCTGTTGGTTGAGTAGCTGGGCTACATCGTTGTAACCAGGTATTTCGTTCTGTATAGACATGCGCATTCGTCGTCGTTGGGGGGAATATTCATGATATGCTACCACTTTGGCCCCTGGTGATATACCCGTGATGCTTCACGTTCCATGCGTTTGCATGCACTCCGAATCATTAAGGTATAGACGCAAAAAGCTTGAAAGCGCGCGCCGGGGTAGCTTATAGTGTCGCCCCTTCGCAGCCCAGGGCTCGGATGCGAAGGCAGCGCGCAGTCAAACAGCAGGAAGGTGGCATGTCTGCACAACCCGTCGATATCCAAATTTTTGGCCGTTCACTGCGAGTGAATTGCCCGCCTGAACAGAGAGATGCTCTGAATCAGGCCGCGGAGGATCTGAATCAGCGGTTGCAAGATCTGAAGGTTCGCACTAGAGTCACAAATACTGAGCAGTTGGTGTTTATCGCCGCGTTGAACATTAGCTACGAGCTGACTCAGGAAAAAGCAAAGACCCGCGAATACGCCGCCAGCATGGAACAGCGTATTCGGATGTTACAGCAGACCATCGAACAAGCATTGCTTGATCAAGGTCGCATAACAGAAAGACCGGGACCAAAGTTTGAATAACGCTTCAGGGTCATCTGTGTTAGAGTGACCGTGAAGCCAAAAAATATCTCTGAGATGTTTGCAAGCGGGCCAGTCCCCTGAGCCGATATTTCATACCACAAGAATGTGGCGATCCATGGTTGGTGAGCATGCTCGGTCCGTCCGAGAAGCCTTAAAGCTATGACGACGCATTCACCTTGAACCAAGGGTTCAAGGGTTACAGCCAGCGGCGGCATCTCGGAGATTCCCTTCTTTTTACAACCACCATGACGCAACTTCCTGATTTTCCTTCGTCACGACAAGAAATCCGCAACGTTATTCGCCAGCGCCGGCGTGAACTCACTCCTGAACAACAAACGCACTTTGCCCAGCAGGCTGCGGCAAGCATGATGGCGTATGCGCCGGTTGTGATGGCACATAGCGTAGCGTTGTTTCTCTCTTTTGATGGCGAGCTAGATACCCAACCGTTGATTGAGCAACTCTGGCGTAGCGGTAAACGCGTTTACCTGCCGGTGTTGCATCCATTCAGCCCCGGCAATTTGCTGTTTCTGCATTACCACCCACACAGTCAACTGGTGGTTAACCGTCTGAAAATTCAGGAACCGAAGCTGGATGTGCGCGATGTGTTACCGCTCAGCCAGCTCGACGTGCTGATTACGCCGCTGGTCGCCTTTGATGAACAAGGGCAACGCCTGGGAATGGGCGGTGGTTTTTACGATCGCACATTACAAAACTGGCGTGAATATGGCCTGCAACCGGTGGGTTACGCGCATGACTGCCAGGGTGTGGAGAAGCTGCCGGTGGAAGAGTGGGATATCCCGCTGCCTGCGGTGGTTACGCCATCCAGAATATGGCAGTGGTAACTTTCCCCTCCCTTCCGGGAGAGGAAAAAACATCGTTTAGAACAGCAGACGGGAACGAATGGTGCCCGGAATCGCTTTCATGCTCTGCAGCGCTTTCTGCGCCACATCTTCATCCGCTTCGATATCAATAACCACATAACCCATATACGGCGTGGTTTGCAGGTACTGCGCTGCAATGTTGATATTCTGGCTGGCGAAAATCTGGTTAAGCGCGGTCAGCACACCAGGGCGGTTTTCGTGGATGTGCAGTAAACGACGACCACCGTGCAACGGCAAAGAAACTTCCGGGAAATTCACCGCAGAAAGCGTTGAACCGTTGTCGGAATATTTGATCAGTTTACCGGCCACTTCCAGACCGATATTTTCCTGCGCTTCCTGCGTGGAACCGCCAATGTGTGGCGTCAGCAGAACGTTGTCGAACTCACACAGCGGAGAGTCAAACGGATCGCTGTTGGTCGCCGGTTCAGTCGGGAACACGTCGATTGCCGCGCCCGCCAGATGTTTACGCTTCAGCGCATCGCACAGTGCCGGAATATCCACCACCGTACCGCGCGCGGCGTTGATCAGCAGTGCGCCCGGTTTCATCAGCGCCAGCTCTTCCGGCCCGATCATATCTTTTGTAGAAGCGTTTTCCGGCACATGTAGGCTCACCACATCGCTCATATTCAGCAAGTCGGAGAGATGTTGCACCTGCGTTGCATTGCCGAGTGGCAATTTGCTTTCGATATCATAGAAATAGACGTGCATCCCCAGCGATTCCGCCAGAATACCGAGCTGCGTACCAATATGACCGTAACCGATGATACCGAGTTTTTTACCACGCGCTTCATACGAACCAACTGCCAGCTTGTTCCAGATACCACGGTGCGCTTTGGCGTTCGCTTCAGGAATACCGCGCATCAGCAGCAGCAGCTCGCCAATGACTAACTCTGCCACCGAACGGGTGTTGGAGAACGGCGCGTTGAATACCGGAATACCGCGCTTCGCCGCCGCATCCAGATTTACCTGGTTGGTACCGATACAGAAACAGCCGATAGCCACCAGTTTTTCCGCCGCAGCGATGATATCTTCAGTCAGTTGAGTACGGGATCGCAGGCCGATAAAGTGGGCATCACGGATGGACTCTTTCAGTTGCTCGCTATCCAGCGCGCCTTTGTGAAACTCAATATTGGTGTAACCCGCAGCGCGAAGGCTATCCAGAGCTTTCTGGTGCACCCCTTCGACGAGCAGAAATTTAATCTTGTCTTTCTCCAGTGATACCTTTGCCATTTACCCGACCCTGTTTTTTGTCTTGACTGTGATGTTGTGCAGATTGCAATCCGCGTTAGTCAACATATCAAAAAAAACTATCGCGGCAATATGAACGTTTGCGTCAGGCATCTGAAGAAATGTCATACAGCGGGAAATGGCAGAGAAAAATGCTAAGAAACAAGAAGCAAGCGGTAGGTAAGGCATGACAAGGGCGAAAACGTGACAGATATCACCAAATTTGCCCATTGTAGATTTTTTACAGGGAGGCATGCGCCTCCCTGTCAGATCATTTCACGATAGTTTTCACGCCATCAGCAGTGCCGATCAGCGCCACATCCGCGCCACGATTAGCAAATAACCCCACAGTCACTACACCTGGCAACGCATTGATGCTGTTTTCCAGCGCAATCGGGTCGATGATCTCAAGACCATAAACATCCAGAATGACGTTGCCATTATCCGTCACCACGTTCTGGCGATATTCCGGACGACCGCCCAGCTTGACCAGCTCGCGAGCAACAGCACTACGCGCCATTGGAATCACTTCCACCGGCAGTGGGAATTTACCGAGGATATCAACCTGCTTGGAAGCATCCGCGATACAGATGAATTTATCCGCCACCGAGGCGATAACTTTTTCACGCGTCAGCGCCGCGCCGCCGCCTTTGATCATCTGCATCTGGCCGTTAATCTCATCCGCGCCATCCACATAAATGCCCAGGCGGTCCACTTCGTTGAGATCGAATACGGTAATGCCAAGGCTTTTCAGTTTCTCGGTGGACGCGTCCGAGCTGGAAACCGCGCCTTCAATCTGGCCTTTCATTGTGCCCAGCGCGTCAATAAAGTGTGCAGCGGTAGAGCCGGTGCCAACCCCCACAATAGTGCCAGGTTCTACATACTTCAGCGCTGCCCAGCCCACTGCTTTTTTGAGTTCATCCTGCGTCATGGTCGTTTGCCTGTGGTGTGAAATTTCAGGCGCATTATAGACCAGCGTTACCCTAAATGTCCCTGTGACCAGGGTCACATTACGCGACGTCCAATTTCGTCTGTATCGAACAAAAAATTATGTCATAGTGCTGAGTACGATTTTTTCAGGAGAATGCCCGAGCAATGAAACGTCCGGACTACAGAACATTACAGGCGCTTGATGCGGTTATTCGTGAGCGCGGATTTGAACGTGCCGCACAAAAGCTGTGTATTACCCAGTCCGCCGTGTCGCAGCGCATTAAGCAACTGGAAAATATGTTTGGTCAGCCGCTGCTGGTGCGTACCGTGCCGCCTCGCCCTACCGAGCAGGGGCAAAAACTGCTGGCGTTGCTGCGCCAGGTCGAACTACTGGAAGAAGAGTGGCTCGGCGATGAACAAACCGGTTCCACGCCGCTGCTGTTATCGCTGGCGGTCAACGCCGACAGCCTGGCGACCTGGCTGCTGCCTGCATTAGCCCCGGTACTGGCCGACTCACCGATTCGCCTGAATCTGCAGGTGGAAGACGAAACCCGCACTCAGGAGCGTTTGCGTCGCGGAGAAGTCGTTGGCGCAGTGAGTATTCAGCCGCAAGCGCTGCCCAGTTGCCTGGTCGACCAGCTTGGCGCGCTTGATTACCTGTTTGTCGGTTCGAAAGCGTTCGCCGAGCGTTATTTCCCGAACGGTGTCACCCGCTCTGCGCTGCTAAAAGCACCCGCGGTCGCGTTTGATCATCTCGATGATATGCATCAGGCTTTTTTACAGCAGTATTTCGACTTACCGCCAGGCAGCGTGCCTTGCCATATCGTCAACTCCTCCGAAGCGTTTGTACAACTGGCGCGTCAGGGAACGACCTGCTGCATGATCCCGCATCTGCAAATCGAAAAAGAGCTGAACAGCGGCGATCTGATCGACCTGACTCCCGGTTTGCTGCAGCGCCGGATGCTGTATTGGCACCGTTTTGCGCCGGAAAGCCGGATGATGCGCAACGTCACGGACGCACTGCTGGAATATGGGCATCGGGTGTTAAGGCAGGATTAATAAAACGCCCTCTTCCCGGTCGGGAGAGGGCGAAAAGGATTACTTCGCCGGTGCCGCAGTCTGCGGCTGGCTCTGAGTCGGTTCCAACTGGAACACAACATCTACCTGATCAGCAAACTGAATCGACGGTTGCTCATAGGTTTCCTGTGCGGAAGCGGCTTCTGGCGCATCCGCTTTCATCATGCGAACCATTGGACTCGGCTGATAGTTGGACACATGGTAGCGCACGCTGTAGATCGGGCCAAGTTTAGCGTTAAAGCCCGCCGCTAACTGCTGCGCCTGGTGCGTTGCATCATCGATAGCCGCTTTGCGCGCTTTATCTTTGAATGACTCTGGTTGCGCAACGCCCAGCGATACAGAACGAATTTCGTTCAGCCCCGCTTTTAGCGCGCCATCCAGTAGTGAATTGAGTTTATCCAGCTCACGCAGCGTGACTTCCACAGTACGCACTGCGCGGTAGCCTTTCAGGATGCTTTTGCCGTTCTGGTAGTCATAATCAGGTTGTGTGCGTAAGTTCGCAGAATTAATGTCTTTTCGGGCAATGCCGTTTTGCTCAAGAAAGCTAAGATATTGCGCAACACGGTCATCGGCCTGTTTTTTGGCTGAGGCAGCGTCTTTCGCGGCGACATTGACCTCAATCGCCAGCGTGGCGATGTCCGGGGTCGCGTCCACGCTTGCCGTACCTGAGGTGACAATATGCGGGCCGTCTGGCAATTCGCTCGCCTGTACCGCCATCCCGCTGAAACCGACCATTGCCGCCAGGGCCATCACTTTAAATTTCACAGTTGCTCCTCCATGGTGCTTTTGTTACGCCCAGAATTGCAGGACGCCTGGCAGCAAGCTTAGCGGCTGAGCGTGAATTGTCCATCGGACTTACCTTAACTGAATAATCCCTGCATATGGTGCACCCCTTCGCGCGCCAGTTGGAAAGCGATAAACCACATCACCAGGCCCACCAGGGTGTTAATCACCCGCTGTGCTTGCACCGTTCGCAAACGAGGAGCAAGCCAGGCCGCAAGTAAAGCAAGACTGAAAAACCACAGGCAGGAGGCGCTCACTGTGCCCAGTGCAAACCAGCGTTTTGGCTCCGCCTCAAGCTGACCGCCAAGACTGCCGAGTACCACAAACGTATCGAGGTAAACGTGGGGATTCAACCATGTAACCGCCAGCATGGTGGCGATTATGCGCCAGCGCCCCTGGCGCATTGCTTCAGCACTCGCCAATTCAATGTTGCTACCGAGCGCCGTTTTCAGTGCGCCAAAGCCATACCACAGTAGAAACGCCACGCCGCCCCACGTCACCAATGCCAATAGCCACGGCGACTGCATCAGCAATGCGCTCCCACCGAAAATGCCCGCACAAATCAGTAATACGTCGCTGAGCGTGCAAAGCGCCGCAGTCATGATGTGGAACTGCCTGCGGATGCCCTGATTCATGACAAAGGCATTTTGTGGCCCAAGCGGCAAGATCAACGCAGCCCCAAGCATAAGGCCTTGAAAATAATAAGATAGCACGTGGTAAATCCGTCAGAGTTGTTTCGAACGCTGACTATAGCGCGGGAAAATCATTAGATGAAATGGATAATGCTAATCGTTAATAAGCTTGCCTAATAATGAAGAGCGTGAATAAGGCCGGAACCCCGGCCTTGATGTTTATTGCGCGGCGGGATCTTTCACGCGTTTGAAGTTCACGTCCATTTGTGGATACGGGAAACTGATGCCGTTTTCATCAAAACGGCGTTTGATAAGTTCCAGTACATCCCAATAAACGTTTTGCAGATCGCTGCTCTTGCTCCAGACGCGGACTACAAAATTGATCGATGAAGGTCCTAATTCATTGAGGCGTACCGTCATTTCGCGATCTTTGATAATGCGTTCGTCAGCCTGAATAATTTCAGTCAGGATGCGTTTCACCTCATCGATATCGGAATCATACGCCACGCCAATAATAAACTCGTTGCGCCGCACCGGTTCACGGGAGAAGTTAACAATATTCCCGGCGATGATTTTGCCGTTCGGAATAACCACAATACGCCCATCGACAGTGCGCATGGTGGTGGAGAAAATCTGCACCTGCAATACCGTACCGGCCACACCACCCAGATCAACATACTCGCCTGAGCGGAACGGGCGGAAGGTTACCAGCAGCACGCCAGCAGCAAGGTTAGAGAGCGAGCCTTGCAGCGCCAGACCGATAGCCAGACCGGCGGCACCGAGAACCGCGATCACCGAAGCGGTTTGCACGCCAACGCGCCCCAGCGCGGCAATCAACGTAAACGCGATAATACCGTAGCGCACCAGCGCGGAAAGAAAATCCGCCACCGTGGCATCGATGTGTCGCGCCACCATCAGGCGGTTAACAGTATTCGAGACAATGCGCGCCACAATCATCCCGACAATGATGATAGCGATAGCGGCCACGATATTAACGACATAGCTCAATAGCAGCGCCTGGTTGTTTACCAGCCATGAACCTGCATTATTAATGCTGTCGACAACGTCAAGATCTTCCATTCGAGCTTCCTTATGTTGTTCCAAAACGGGAAAACCACCCCTTCCAGTAAGGAGAGATCCCTAAAGGGTAAACAAAAAGCCGCCATTTCGCCAAGTTGATCACATTTTGTGTTCGCAGGCATTCCGTTGAATTCGCAATAAAAAAGGCCCGCATTTGCGGGCCTTTTCAGACAAAAGCAGTACAAATTACAGAACGTCTACCGCGTTCAGCTCTTTGAAAGCCTGCTCCAGACGAGTCACCATGCTGGTCTGCGCTGCACGCAGCCATACACGCGGATCGTAGTATTTTTTGTTCGGCTGGTCTGCGCCTTTCGGGTTGCCCAACTGGCCCTGCAGGTAGCCTTCGTTTTCTTTGTAGTAATTCAGAATACCTTCCCAGGTTGCCCATTGGGTGTCGGTATCGATGTTCATTTTGATAACGCCGTAGCTTACGGAGTCTTTGATTTCCTGAGCGGAAGAACCGGAACCACCGTGGAATACGAAGTTCAGGCTGTTGTGCGGCAGGTTATGTTTTTTGGAAACATATTCCTGAGAATCGCGCAGGATAGTCGGAGTCAGTTTCACGTTACCCGGTTTGTATACGCCGTGTACGTTACCGAAGGAAGCGGCGATGGTGAAACGCGGGCTGATTTTGTTCAGCTCGGTGTAAGCGTAATCAACGTCTTCCGGCTGGGTGTACAGTGCAGACGCGTCCATATGGCTGTTGTCTACGCCGTCTTCTTCACCACCGGTGCAACCCAGTTCGATTTCCAGCGTCATGCCCATTTTGGCCATACGCGCCAGATATTTGGAGCTGATCGCGATGTTCTCTTCCAGAGACTCTTCTGACAGGTCAATCATGTGCGAAGAGAACAGCGGTTTACCGGTAGCTGCGAAGTGTTTTTCACCCGCGTCCAGCAGGCCGTCGATCCACGGCAGCAGTTTTTTCGCGCAGTGGTCGGTATGCAGAATAACCGGCACGCCGTAATGTTCTGCCATCTGGTGTACGTGATGCGCACCTGAGATTGCGCCGAGGATTGCCGCGCCCTGAGGAACATCGGTTTTCACGCCTTTACCCGCGATGAACGCAGCGCCGCCGTTAGAGAACTGAACGATAACAGGCGCTTTAACTTTCGCTGCAGCTTCCAGAACAGCGTTAATGGAGTCAGTACCCACGCAGTTAACCGCAGGCAGAGCGAAGTTGTTTTCTTTAGCTACCTGGAACACTTTCTGAACGTCATCACCAGTGATCACGCCAGGTTTTACGAAATCAAAAATTTTAGACATGTTACGTAGTCCTGTATCTTCGGCCGTTGTACACATCATCCTTCAAGCTGACTCGGCGCTGGCTGCCTTCGCTTACATCAGAGACTTATTTCAGTCAGTTCCTGATGATTCACTCCGTTGCCGCCTTGATGCAACTTGAATGATTTTGTGTAGAGAATTAAAGCGAGCCCGAAAGCGCGCTGAAAACAGGGCAGGTTTCCCTGCCCTTGAATGTCTTACTTCTTAGCGCGCTCTTCGAGCATGGCTACTGCCGGCAGTACTTTGCCTTCCACAAATTCGAGGAACGCGCCACCGCCAGTGGAGATGTAGGAAATCTTGTCAGAGATACCAAACAGGTCAATCGCCGCCAGCGTGTCGCCGCCGCCTGCAATGGAGAACGCGTCGCTGTCTGCAATCGCGTTAGCCACAATTTCGGTACCTTTACGGAAGTTCGGGAATTCAAACACACCAACCGGACCGTTCCACAAAATAGTTTTGGCGTTTTTCAGGATTTCAGCCAGTTTTTGTGCAGAAACGTCGCCCAGATCCAGAATTTGCTCATCATCTTTGATGTCAGAAACAGATTTCAGGGTCGCGGTGGCGGTTTCAGAGAACTCCGTCGCAACGCGAACATCCGTCGGAACCGGGATATCGCAAGTACCGAGCAGACGTTTGGCTTCATCAACCAAGTCGGCTTCGTACAGGGATTTACCAACATTGTGGCCTTGAGCAGCAACGAAGGTGTTAGCGATGCCGCCGCCTACAATCAGTTGGTCAGCGATTTTTGACAGCGAATCCAGAACGGTCAGTTTAGTGGAAACTTTAGAACCACCAACGATAGCAACCATCGGACGAGCCGGTTCTTTCAGCGCTTTACCCAGCGCTTCCAGTTCGTCTGCCAGCAGCGGGCCTGCGCAAGCAACATCAGCAAATTTACCGATACCATGCGTAGACGCCTGCGCGCGGTGCGCGGTACCGAATGCGTCCATCACGAACACGTCGCACAGTGCAGCGTATTTTTTAGACAGCGCTTCGTCGTCTTTCTTCTCGCCTTTGTTAAAGCGAACGTTTTCCAGAACGACCAGCTCACCTGCGGCAACTTCTACGCCGTCCAGGTAGTCTTTAACCAAGCGAACCGGGTTGGACAGTTTGTCTTTCAGATAGTTAACAACCGGCAGCAGAGAGAATTCTTCGTTGTACTCGCCTTCGGTCGGACGACCCAGGTGGGAAGTCACCATTACTTTCGCACCTTGCTTCAGCGCCAGTTCAATGGTCGGCAGAGAAGCACGAATACGCGCGTCGCTGGTCACTTTGCCATCTTTAACCGGCACGTTCAGATCAGCACGGATGAAAACGCGTTTACCAGCCAGATCCAGATCGGTCATCTTAATTACAGACATGGTGAATCCTCTCAATGATTCTTAAAGTTTTGCGAGCGCTGTTGCGCCCTACCTGAAACCAATAGCCGCCATTGCTAACGTCGTGTCGAGCATTCGGTTAGCAAAGCCCCATTCGTTATCGCACCATACCAGGGTTTTAATCAGGTGCGCGCCACTGACCCGTGTCTGCGTGCCATCAACAATGGCACTGTGCGGATCGTGGTTAAAATCGGTTGAAACCAACGGTAATTCCGTATAGTCAACTATACCATGAAATGTTCCCTGCGCCGCTTTTTGCAGCAACGCATTGACTTCAGTGGCTTTTACCGGTTTCTTCACCGTTACACTCAGATCGATAGCGGTGACATTAATTGTCGGCACACGTACCGCTATCGCTTCAAATCTGTCATTAAACTGCGGGAAAATTCTCGTGATGCCAGCCGCCAGTTTGGTATCCACCGGGATGATGGACTGGCTGGCCGCACGCGTACGCCGCAAGTCGGGGTGATAGGCGTCAATCACTTGCTGGTCATGCATCGCCGAGTGAATCGTTGTCACGGTTCCTGACTCAATGCCATATGCATCGTCGAGTAGTTTTATGACCGGAATAATACAGTTCGTCGTACAGGACGCGTTAGATACCAGCAGGTCAGTGGCTCGCAGCGTGTTTTGGTTAACTCCAAAAACAATCGTTGCATCAAGGTCGTGGCTACCAGGATGGGAAAAGAGCACTTTTTTCGCGCCCGCCGCCAGATGCGCTTCGCCATCTTCACGGTTGCCATACACGCCTGTACAGTCGAGCACCACATCGACGCCTAACTCACGCCACGGCAACGCGTCGATAGCACGCTCATGCAGAATGCGAATAACGTCATCGCCGACAATCAGTTGTTCACGCTCCTGGCGAACATCCCATGCGAAACGTCCATGGCTGGTGTCATATTTCAACAAATGTGCCATGCCCACGGCATCGGCGAGTTCGTTGATTGCCACCACGGTGATTTCCGCCCGACGCCCGGATTCATATAAAGCACGAACCACATTGCGCCCGATGCGACCGAAACCATTAATCGCTATGCGTACGGTCATAACTCTCCTGCGAGGATAGCCAGCCTGAAGTGGATGACAGAGTAATCCAGCAACCACAGAAGGGGAATCCTCGCCTGCTTAAACTGCGTCTGTTTGATTATTTGTCGAACATTTAGCCGACTGAAACGCTTCAGCTAGAATAAGCGAAACCTGGAATAAAAGGAATGATTGTCCAGACGGTTTCGCCAGTAATCTGACCTGCATCACATTTTCACTGGAATAATTGGCGTGCCCGGAGGGCTTTTTGCTGAGGTTAAGAATTTACAGAAAGGGGGAACAAGCGCAACAAAGCATCCCTGCGTGATGTGTTGATAAAGAAAGGTTGATCCCGACAAAACGTTTCAAAGAGGATGATTAAAACCAGCTACGTTCCGGTGCTTTTGATTCGCTGCGTTCTGCGCGCGGCATCTCAACTGGCAGCGAAGAGAGTTGTTTAGCCCACAGATCGGCTACCCATTTCACGCCCCTGGCGGTAAAACGCGCCTGTGACCAGCTACGCTTGTTTTCCCCTACGCCGTCGTGGACGGTAAAGTAGCCCGCATCGATATGGTACTGCGGCGGCATCAGCGCACCGTCGACGCGCTGCATAATGTTGCGTTCAAGCAAAAAACTCCGGAACAGAGATTCCTTCACCCGCAGCATCTTACAAAGCTGACGGAAGCCAAGCGACTCCTCAACCCTGACATACCGGTCAAAGAATTCCGCCTTTGGGGCAGAAACGGCAAGCAGTACTTCCGCACGCTGACGCTTTTCATACTGTTCGGCCCATGCGCGCGCCGCGGCTGCGGGGTTAGTAAAATCGGGCAGGCTGATAAGCGTCTCTTTCTCCTGCCAGCGATCGAGCATTTCTGCGGTAAAGCCCGGCGAGAGACGCGAAACCGTCAGCAATGAGTCCCGTTTATTGAGCAAAAACTCCTGTCGCATCTCACCTTCCCGCTCATACATATGCTCATTCACCGGCTGGGAGAGTCGTTGCGCAGTCTCCAGGCTTTTCACCATCCGTTTCACTTCGGTGTGAGTCAGGCCTGTCAACTTTGCGATTTCGCGGCTGCTGACCGTCGCCAGAGCCTGCTGCGAATTGAAATTTTCACCAGGAATTACCATAGGTTCACTCCTTACACATACTCACCCTGGATAATCTGTAGAATTATTATACGACACACTGTACAAATATCCAGTATATTTTTTATGCATAAATCAACGGCGTATAGGTTGTTCTGTAAAAAGAGAGCTAAATGGGAAGTAAACGGCTGGAGACGCTAACGCAGCGGTATGGCTGATTGAGGGGGATAGGGGTGGATAAAACTATGTTTAGCTGACCTGCAAATCTGTGGCCTTGATAAAATCCAGGCACAATGGGAAACGGTGGTCATGCTGGCCCGGCAGGCGTTGCGCTGCCGGGCCAGAGGATGGTTACAGCAGCGCTTTCGCTTTTGCTACAACATTGTCGACGGTGAAACCAAACTCCTCGAACAGCTGCTCTGCCGGGGCGGACTCACCAAAGGTGGTCATACCGACGATAGCGCCGTTCAGGCCGACATATTTGTACCAGAAGTCAGCAATACCGGCTTCAATCGCCACGCGAGCAGAGACCGCTTTCGGCAGTACGGACTCACGGTAAGCCGCATCCTGTTTGTCGAACGCGTCGGTGGAGGGCATGGAAACCACTCGTGCCTTCACGCCCTCTGCTGAGAGTTTTTCCCAAGCCGAGACTGCCAGTTCTACTTCTGAACCGGTGGCAATCAGGATCAGCTGCGGCTGGCCTGCGCAATCTTTCAGTACGTACGCACCGCGGGCGATATCTGCCAGCTGTTGCGCGGTACGCTCCTGTTGCGCCAGGTTCTGACGGGAGAGGATCAGCGCTGTCGGGCCGTCATGGCGCTCAACACCGTATTTCCACGCCACCGCAGATTCTACCTGGTCACACGGACGCCAGGTGCTGACGTTCGGGGTAACACGCAGAGAAGCAACCTGCTCTACCGGCTGGTGAGTCGGGCCATCTTCACCCAGACCAATCGAGTCGTGGGTGTAAACCAGCACCTGACGCTGTTTCATCAGCGCAGCCATACGCACCGCATTACGGGCGTATTCGACAAACATCAGGAAGGTAGAGGTGTACGGCAGGAAACCGCCGTGCAGCGCGATACCGTTGGCAATCGCGGTCATACCAAATTCGCGCACGCCGTAGTGAATGTAGTTACCGGCAGCATCTTCGTTAATTGCTTTCGAACCAGACCAGATAGTCAGGTTAGACGGAGCCAGGTCAGCGGAACCGCCGAGGAATTCCGGCAGCAGCGGGCCGAAGGCTTCGATAGCATTTTGAGAGGCTTTACGGCTGGCGATTTTCGCCGGATTGGCCTGCAGTTTTTCAACAAAGGCCTGCGCTTTAGTGTCGAAGTCAGACGGCAGCTCGCCCTTCATACGGCGGGTGAATTCAGCCGCTTCCTGCGGGAAGGCTTTCGCGTAAGCCGCGAACTTGTCGTTCCACGCCGCTTCTTTTGCCTGACCTGCTTCTTTTGCATCCCACTGCGCATAGATTTCAGACGGGATTTCAAACGGTGCATATTTCCAGCCAAGCTGCTCGCGGGTCAGCGCGATTTCCGCGTCACCCAGCGGCGCACCGTGGGAATCGTGGGTACCGGCTTTGTTCGGCGAACCGAAACCAATGATAGTTTTGCACATCAACAGAGACGGTTTATCCGTCACGCTGCGAGCTTCTTCAACGGCGCGTTTGATGGCGTCTGCGTTGTGGCCGTCAATGCCACGAACCACATGCCAGCCATAGGCTTCAAAGCGTTTCGCCGTATCGTCAGTAAACCAACCTTCCACGTGACCATCAATCGAGATGCCGTTGTCATCATAGAACGCCACCAGTTTACCCAGCTTCAGCGTACCGGCCAGCGAGCAAACTTCATGGGAGATGCCTTCCATCATGCAGCCGTCGCCCATAAAGGCGTAGGTGAAGTGGTCAACAATGTCATGCCCAGGACGGTTGAACTGCGCTGCGAGAGTTTTCTCAGCAATCGCCATACCTACCGCATTGGCAATGCCCTGGCCCAGTGGACCGGTAGTGGTTTCAACACCTGCGGTGTAACCCACTTCCGGGTGGCCCGGCGTTTTTGAGTGCAGCTGACGGAAGTTCTGCAGTTCGGACATCGGCAGATCGTAGCCGGTGAGGTGCAGCAGGCTATAAATCAGCATCGAGCCGTGGCCGTTGGACAGCACAAAGCGGTCACGGTCAGCCCAGGCCGGATTTGTCGGGTTATGGTTCAGAAAATCACGCCACAGCACTTCGGCGATATCGGCCATCCCCATCGGGGCTCCCGGGTGACCGGATTTGGCTTTCTGTACCGCGTCCATGCTCAGCGCACGAATAGCATTAGCAAGCTCTTTACGTGAGGACATTTTGACTCCAGATCGGACTGTTAAGGGCTGTTCCCGTAACGACTTGACGACAGCGCGTTTTGGGCTACGCCGGAAAAAAGTGCCAACAATGTAACCCAAGCGACAAGTCATGTACATGGAGCATCCTTTTGCCGATTCAGAAATCTCTGGAAGCTGCTCGCATGTTGCGCAATCTCCTCGCCCGCCTTCTGTTCTGTTCCTTATACTTAGGCTTACCGCCGGTTCGCCTGAACCGGCGTATGAACAGAATAGCTATCCAATCATTGCGGAAGAGAACAAATGAAAATTCGCCCAGCCCTGCTTGCTCTGGGAATGACCACCCTGCTTGCCGGGTGTCAGAACATGAACTCCAACGGTTTTCTCAGCTCAGGAGCGGAAGCGTTCCAGGCCTACACGCTGAGCGACGCGCAGGTAAAAGCACTTAGCGATGACGCCTGTAAACAGATGGACAGCAAAGCGACCATCGCGCCGGCGAGCAGCCCGTACACGCAGCGTTTGAATAAAATTGCCACCGCTCTGGGTGACAACATCAATGGCCAGCCGGTGAACTACAAAGTCTATGTGGCGAAAGACGTCAACGCCTTCGCCATGGCGAATGGCTGCATCCGTGTTTACAGTGCGCTGATGGACATGATGACCGATAACGAAGTCGAAGCGGTGATTGGTCACGAAATGGGCCACGTGGCGCTAGGTCATGTGAAGAAAGGCATGCAGGTTGCGCTCGGCACCAATGCGGTGCGCGCGGCGGCGGCCTCTGCCGGCGGGATTGTGGGCAGCTTGTCGCAGTCGCAGCTTGGCGCACTGGGCGAGCAACTGGTTAACTCCCAGTTCTCTCAGCGCCAGGAAGCCGAAGCGGATGACTACTCTTATGACCTGCTGCGCAAACGCGGTATCAGTCCAGCCGGGTTAGCCACCAGCTTCGAAAAACTGGCGAAGATGGAAGAAGGCCGTCAAAGTTCAATGTTTGACGATCACCCGGCTTCGGCTGAACGTGCGCAGCACATCCGTGACCGTATGGCCGCAGATGGCATTAAATAATCTCCTGGGGAGGCAACCTTGCCTCCCTTTTTGTTTCACCTGAAAAAATGCACAGCGAACAAAACGCATCAATTGCCAGATTGATCGCGCGGATCGCAACGCATTGAAAAAATGACGACACCTCTCTTTCTATGATTACCTGTCAGGATGTTGTCAACGGTGAGATGGCGCGCTATCCGGCTAATATCACGTGTGCATCCAGCAGAAGATCCGCTTGATCTACTTATAAAAAAATCCCTTCCGCACCGCGCTGGCGAGGAAGGGATTCCGTTGGTTACCGGTCAGGTGCTATAAATTGCGTTACTCGTCTTCCAGATAGGTGTAGCCGTAAAGCCCGGCTTCAAACTCTTCGAGGAACTGTTGTTGCAGCGTCTCATCAAGCCCGGTCTGTTTCACCTGATCGCGGAACTGCGTCAGCAGCGTGTTCGGATCGAGCTGCACGTACTGCAACATATCCGCCACGGTATCGCCTTCATCAGAAAGCTCCACTTCAACGCTACCATCCGGGAAGACAAACACGTCAACCGCTTCGGTATCGCCGAACAGGTTATGCATGTTACCGAGGATCTCCTGGTAAGCACCGACCATAAAGAAGCCCAGCATCGGCGGGTTCTCCGGATCGTATTCCGGCATCGGCATGGTGGTCGCAATCCCGTCACCATCCACGTAGTGATCGATAGCGCCATCGGAATCACACGTAATATCCAGCAGCACGGCACGGCGTTCCGGCGCGTGATTCAACCCTTCTAACGGCAGAACCGGGAACAGTTGATCGATCCCCCATGCATCCGGCATCGACTGAAACAGCGAGAAGTTGACATACATTTTGTCCGCCATGCGCTCCTGCAACTCATCGATAATCGGGCGATGCGCACGGTTGCTCGGATCGAGCTGTTTCTGCACTTCGTGGCACATATTCAGATACAGCTGCTCGGCCCACGCGCGCTCTTGCAGGCTGAATGTGCCAGAAGAGTAACCGACATGGATATCGTGCAGATCCATCTGGCTGTCGTGCAGCCATTCGCGCAGCGAACGACGCGTACCCGGCTCATGCATCTCCTGCCAGGTTTCCCACATGCTTTGCAAAGCGCGCGGCGCATCTTCGGCCGGTGGGATCGCTGGCGTGTATTCGTTACGCTCAACACCAATAATGTTGGAAACCAGCACGGTATGGTGTGCGGTTACGGCACGGCCAGATTCGGTGATCACCGTCGGGTGCGGCAGACCGTGCTCCTCGCAAGCATCGCCAATCGCCCAAATGATGTTGTTGGCGTATTCGTTCAGGCCATAGTTCACTGAACAATCTGACTGGGAACGCGTACCTTCATAGTCCACGCCCAGGCCGCCGCCCACGTCGAAACACTGAATATTGACGCCAAGCTTATGCAGCTCAACATAGAAACGCGCCGATTCACGTACGCCAGTGGCGATATCGCGAATGTTCGCCATCTGCGAACCGAGGTGGAAATGCAGCAGTTGAATGCTGTCCAGACGCCCGCGCTCGCGCAGCATTTCCACCAGTTGCAGAACCTGGGTTGCTGCCAGACCAAATTTTGATTTCTCGCCGCCGGAGGACTGCCATTTCCCGGAGCCTTGTGATGCCAGACGCGCACGCACGCCAAGACGCGGTACCACGTTCAGGCGTTCGGCTTCTTCCAGCACGATGGCGATTTCGGTCATTTTCTCAATCACCAGATAGACCTTATGGCCCATCTTCTCGCCAATCAGCGCGAGGCGAATGTATTCACGGTCTTTATAACCATTACACACAATCACTGAACGGGTCATGCCCGCATGCGCCAGAACCGCCATCAGCTCCGCTTTGGAGCCCGCTTCCAGCCCCAGCGGTTCGCCGGAATGGATCAGCGACTCGATCACGCGGCGATGCTGGTTCACCTTGATCGGGTAAACCAGGAAATAGTCACCGTTGTAACCGTAGGATTCACGCGCACGTTTGAAGGCGGCGTTAATCGAACGCAGACGGTGTTGCAGGATCTGCGGGAAACAGAACAGCGCGGGCAGACGTTGCCCCTGCGCTTCACGCGCTTTCACCAGTTGCGCCAGGTCGACACGGGCTTCTGGGACGTCCGGATCCGGGCAAACGCTGATATGGCCCAGCTCGTTGACGTCGTAGTAATTATTGCCCCACCAGGCAATGTTATAAGTACGAAGCATCTTGCTGGCTTCCTGGGAGCTCATCGCAACCTCCTGCATGGAACGTAGTACACCCTGTTCGCCTGCTGACGAAGGCGAAAACGAAGACATGTCGTCAGACATAACGAACCTCAATAGATGAAAGTGTATACCCTGTGCACATCACGACGCCCAAAGGCGACCGCGCGAAAATGCATACGGATAAAATAGTTGACTACTATCGCAGTGACACATAGCGATAACAACCCATAAACAGTCTGACTTTTCAGCGAAATATGCTGAAGCACCGACTGTGCGACCGGTTTCTTATTCATATCATTGTAAAACACGTATCGGGACTCGAGTATGACAGCCCGGCGAAACCACGAGAAAACCCCTGATCTAACAGGAGAGCCCTTGTTCAGTTATCACAACGCCTTACCGGCCCTGGAGTCCTGAGAAGCGCCGAAATGGGTATAACATCGGCAGGTTTGCAGATTCGAAATGCAGGTTGCGGGGAATAAACGCACGTCAGAACGACGCGACAGGTCCTGTAGAAAACAGCGCTTCATTATCTCTTATCACCTCCACGCAAGCCGTTAAGACCCGCGACAAGCCAAAGCCATTAAATTCACTGCTTAACCCGGCTGGAAGTGGCGACACAGCGTTTCTGCCGTGCGCTTTTTTAATGAGCCGCGCGCGGCGTTTTATACCGATAACGGGGTGAAAATGCAAAATAAAAAAGCTGTGTTTGCCGCATTGCCAGGAAAATTTTCCGTCACTATTTGTGACAGGATGTGGCGAGCATCAAAAAACGCTGGCAATAGGGTCAAGAGTTAACCTAGAATAGCCATCCAGATGTTAATCCGTCCATACGTGAAGAATGTATGCGCAGAACCGATTAACACGCAGACTTCATGTGTCACCTTCTGCAGTCCGCGTCCGCCAGACGCGAAGACCTCCGGACACAGAATTCGAGCTAACCGTATTACTCCAGGGTGAAAACTTACTATGGCAAAACACCTTTTTACGTCCGAGTCCGTCTCTGAAGGGCATCCTGACAAAATCGCTGACCAAATTTCCGATGCCGTGCTGGACGCTATCCTCGAGCAGGATCCGAAAGCACGCGTTGCTTGTGAAACCTACGTCAAAACCGGCATGGTACTGGTAGGTGGCGAAATCACCACCAGCGCGTGGGTAGATATCGAAGAGATCACCCGTAATACCGTACGTGAAATCGGCTATGTGCATTCGGACATGGGCTTTGACGCGAACTCCTGCGCCGTACTGAGCGCAATTGGTAAACAGTCTCCGGATATCAACCAGGGTGTTGACCGTGCAGACCCGCTGGAACAGGGCGCTGGCGACCAGGGCCTGATGTTTGGCTATGCGACCAATGAAACCGACGTGCTGATGCCAGCACCGATCACCTATGCTCACCGTCTGGTTCAGCGCCAGGCTGAAGTGCGTAAAAACGGCACGCTGCCGTGGCTACGTCCGGACGCGAAAAGCCAGGTAACGTTCCAGTATGACGACGGCAAAATCGTCGGTATCGACGCGGTAGTTCTGTCTACCCAGCACGCAGAAGATATCGATCAGAAATCCCTGCAAGAAGCGGTGATGGAAGAGATCATCAAACCGATCCTGCCGACCGAATGGCTGAACGCCTCAACCAAATTCTTCATCAACCCGACGGGCCGTTTCGTTATCGGTGGCCCAATGGGCGACTGCGGTCTGACCGGGCGTAAAATCATCGTTGATACCTACGGCGGCATGGCTCGTCACGGCGGCGGTGCATTCTCCGGTAAAGATCCGTCGAAAGTTGACCGTTCTGCGGCGTATGCTGCGCGTTACGTGGCGAAAAACATCGTTGCGGCTGGCCTTGCCGATCGCTGTGAAATCCAGGTTTCTTACGCTATCGGCGTGGCTGAACCGACCTCCATCATGGTGGAAACGTTCGGTACGGAGAAAATTGCCATCGAACAGCTGACGCTGCTGGTGCGCGAGTTCTTCGATCTGCGTCCGTACGGCCTGATCCAGATGCTGGATCTGCTGCACCCGATCTACAAACAAACCGCCGCATACGGTCACTTTGGTCGCGAAACTTTCCCTTGGGAAAAAACCGACAAAGCGGCGCTGCTGCGTGAAGCCGCTGGTCTGGAATAATTCTCTAACCGCGTTGCTGTTCAGGCCAGCCTTGTGCTGGCCTTTTTATTTTTGACACCAGTTCATTTCGCCGCGATTTTTTCCAGCGCCTATACTCACTTATCCCGCACAGTATTTATCTGAAAGCGATTACACCGCTGCGCTTCGCTGATTTTTCAGACTTTTCCTTTTGAAAATCGAATACAACATGACTGTTACATTCCGTTTCGGTTTAGTCTGAAACTCGCCGCATCCCCTCTCCTTTACTGCCCAACAATTCTATAATAATTAACACTTTTATTTACATTGACGTCCTTATCGCAATGTAACCGATTACACTCATGTGATGTGAGTCACGTATTTTTACTGATGAGTGGCCTACCTTTTACATCGAAAAAACCAATGACATGAATGGAGGGCATAATGCCTGACAATAAAAAACAGGGGTATTCAAACAAGGCAATGACCTTCTTTGTTTGTTTCCTCGCTGCACTGGCAGGACTGCTTTTTGGCCTGGATATTGGGGTAATCGCTGGTGCGTTGCCCTTCATAACCAAAGATTTTCAGATTAGCGCACACACGCAGGAGTGGGTGGTTAGCTCAATGATGTTCGGTGCCGCTGTTGGCGCCGTCGGCAGCGGCTGGCTCTCCTGGCGCCTGGGGCGTAAAAAAAGCCTGATGATTGGCGCTATCTTGTTTGTCATCGGTTCGCTCTGTTCTGCGGCCGCACCAAACGTGGAAGTGCTGATTATTTCCCGCGTACTGCTCGGTCTGGCGGTTGGTATTGCCTCTTATACTGCGCCACTCTATCTCTCTGAAATCGCGCCGGAAAAAATTCGCGGCAGCATGATTTCCATGTATCAGTTGATGATCACTATCGGGATTCTGGGTGCTTATCTCTCTGACACCGCGTTCAGCTATAGCGGCGCATGGCGCTGGATGCTGGGCGTTATCATCATTCCGGCGATTTTGTTGCTGATTGGCGTGTTCTTCCTGCCGGACAGCCCGCGCTGGTTTGCCGCCAAGCGCCGCTTCCACGACGCCGAACGGGTGTTGTTGCGCCTGCGCGATACCAGCGCCGAAGCGAAAAACGAGCTGGAAGAGATCCGCGAAAGCCTGCAGGTAAAACAGACCGGTTGGGCACTGTTCAAAGAGAACAGCAACTTCCGCCGCGCGGTGTTCCTGGGCGTATTGTTACAGGTAATGCAGCAGTTCACCGGAATGAACGTCATCATGTATTACGCGCCGAAAATCTTTGAACTGGCGGGTTACACCAACACCACCGAGCAGATGTGGGGCACGGTGATCGTGGGTCTGACTAACGTACTGGCGACCTTTATTGCCATCGGTCTTGTCGATCGTTGGGGACGTAAACCCACGCTGGTACTGGGCTTCATGGTAATGGCGGCCGGTATGGGCATTTTGGGCACCATGCTGCATCTGGGTATCCATTCGCCGTCGGCACAATACTTTGCTGTCGCCATGCTGCTGATGTTTATTGTTGGCTTCGCCATGAGCGCCGGTCCGTTGATTTGGGTGCTGTGTTCCGAAATTCAGCCGCTGAAAGGCCGCGACTTCGGTATCACCTGCTCCACCGCCACCAACTGGATTGCCAATATGATTGTCGGCGCAACCTTCCTGACCATGCTCAACACACTGGGCAACGCCAACACCTTCTGGGTTTACGGCGGTCTGAACGTACTGTTCATCGTGCTGACACTGTGGCTGGTGCCGGAAACCAAACATGTTTCGCTTGAGCACATTGAGCGTAACCTGATGCGTGGCCGTCCGCTGCGCGAAATAGGTTCCCACAACTAACCTTCAAGGCTTCCTCTGCGGAGGAAGCCTTTACTTTTTGCCTGTTGCACTCATGCCCCGCCCCACCTATTCTCTGCACTTATGAAAACACCCCGTCTCCCAATCGCCCTTCAGCAAGCCGTGATGCGCAGCCTGCGGGATAAACTCGCGCAAGCGAACCTGAAACTGGGACGTAACTACCCGGAACCGAAACTGGTCTATCAGCAGCGCGGCACGGCGGCAGGCACCGCCTGGCTGGCCGATTACGAAATCCGGCTGAATCCCGTTCTGCTACTCGAAAACCAGCAGGCGTTTATTGAAGAGGTGGTTCCCCACGAACTGGCACACTTGCTGGTGTGGAAGCATTTTGGTCGCGTCGCACCGCACGGCAAAGAGTGGAAGTGGATGATGGAGAGCGTACTCGGGGTGCCCGCTCGCCGCACTCATCAGTTTGAACTGGAATCTGTGCGGCCCAATACTTTCCCATACCATTGCAAATGTCAGCAGCACCAGTTAACGGTGCGACGACACAACCGGGTGCTGCGCGGCGAGGCGGTTTACCGCTGTGTACACTGCGGCGAGCCGCTGGCTGCCGGCGCGAGTAACTGAATCCATTAAGAAGTTTTCCGCTCGAACTGATTGCATCAGGCAACAGCTTCCGCTACGTTGCGAACTCGTTTTGACAGGGAGTTCGCCATGTTTCGTTTTATCTCACTCTTCTTCGCGCTGATAGCAGTTCCCGCCTTCGCAGCGGACGGCATTAACAGCTTTGCCCAGGCCAAAGCAGCGGGCGTTAAAGTTAACGCCGATGTGCCGGGTGATTTCTACTGCGGTTGTAAAATCAACTGGCAGGGTAAAAAAGGGGTTATTGACCTCGCGTCTTGCGGCTACCAGGTACGCAAAAACGAAAACCGCGCCAGCCGGGTCGAGTGGGAACATGTCATGCCCGCCTGGCAGTTCGGCCATCTGCGCCAGTGCTGGCAGGATGGCGGGCGTAAAAACTGCGCCAAAGATCCGGTGTACCGCAAAATCGAAAGCGATATGCACAACCTGCAACCCGCTGTCGGCGAGGTAAACGGCGATCGCGGCAACTTTATGTACGGTCAATGGAACGGCGGCGAAAACCAGTACGGTCAGTGCGGCATGAAAATTGATTTCAAAGCGAAGCTCGCTGAACCGCCTGTTCGCGCGCGTGGCGCAATTGCGCGTACCTATTTCTATATGCGCGACCAGTATCAACTCAACCTTTCCCGCCAGCAAACCCAGCTTTTCACCGCCTGGGACAAGCTTTATCCGGTCACTGACTGGGAGTGCAAACGTGATGAGCGCATCGCCAACGTGCAGGGCAACCATAACCCTTACGTGCAGCGCGCTTGCATGGCGCGAAAGAGCTAACCTACACTAGCGGCATTTGTTAAAGCCCGCCCCGCCCGTCAATCCCGGTCGGGGCTGCAACCTAAGCGGATTCGAAATACCATGCGCATTCCCCGCATCCACCACCCAGAACTTATCCAGCCAGGCCATGATATTGCCCTCAGCGAAGATGCTGCCAACCATGTCGGCCGCGTGCTGCGTATGGGGCCAGGCCAAGCCATTCAGCTTTTCGACGGCTCTAATCAGGTTTTTGAAGCCGAAATTGTCCGCGCCGATAAAAAAAGCGTGGTGGTGAAAATCCTTGGCAGTGAAGTGGACGATCGTGAATCGCCGCTGCATATTCACCTGGGCCAGGTGATGTCGCGTGGTGAAAAAATGGAATTCACTATCCAGAAATCGATTGAGCTTGGGGTAAGCCTCATTACGCCACTTTTTTCTGAGCGCTGCGGGGTTAAACTGGATGCTGAACGTCTGAATAAGAAGCTCCAGCAGTGGCAAAAAATCGCCATTGCCGCATGTGAACAGTGCGGTCGCAATCGGGTGCCGGAAATTCGCCCGGCGATGGATCTCGAAGCCTGGTGCGCCGAAGAGGAAGCTGGCTTAAAGTTGAATCTGCATCCGCGCGCCAGCCAAAGCATCAACACGCTGCCGCTGCCCGTTGAACGTGTGCGCTTACTGATTGGCCCGGAGGGCGGGTTATCCGCCGACGAGATTGCGATGACCGCGCGTTATCAGTTCACAGATATTTTGTTAGGCCCCGTGTGCTACGCACAGAGACTACGGCGCTTACCGCCATCACCGCGCTTCAGGTGCGCTTCGGCGACCTGGGTTGAAAGGAGAAGCAGAATGATCAAGCTCGGCATCGTGATGGATCCCATCGCGGACATCAATATCAAAAAAGACTCCAGCTTCGCCATGCTGCTGGAAGCTCAGCGCCGCGGCTACGAGCTGCACTATATGGAGATGGCGGATCTTTATCTGATTAACGGTGAAGCTCGCGCCCGAACTCGTACGTTGTCCGTCGAACACAATTACGACAAATGGTATGAATTCGGCAGCGAACAGGATATGGCTCTCGCCGAGCTGGACACTATCCTGATGCGTAAAGATCCGCCGTTCGATACCGAATATATTTATGCGACGTATATCCTTGAACGCGCGGAAGAAAAAGGCACGCTGATCGTGAACAAACCGCAAAGCCTGCGTGACTGTAACGAAAAGCTGTTCACCGCCTGGTTCCCGGAATTAACTCCGGAAACGCTGGTCACCCGCAACAAAGCACAACTGAAAGCCTTCTGGCAAAAGCACACAGACGTCATTCTTAAGCCGCTGGACGGCATGGGCGGCACCTCAATTTTCCGCGTGAAAGAGGGCGATCCAAACCTCTCGGTTATCGCCGAAACGCTGACCGAGCTGGGTAGCCGCTACTGCATGGCGCAGAACTACCTGCCCGCCATCAAAGATGGCGACAAACGCGTGCTGGTCGTTGATGGCGAACCGGTGCCTTACTGTCTGGCGCGCATTCCGCAGGGCGGTGAAACTCGCGGTAACCTCGCCGCAGGTGGACGCGGCGAACCACGCCCGTTAAGCGAAAGCGACTGGGCTATCGCGCGTAAAGTCGCGCCGGTGCTGAAAGCGAAAGGGTTAATCTTTGTCGGCCTGGATATTATCGGCGATCGCCTGACCGAAATTAACGTCACCAGCCCGACGTGCATCCGCGAAATCGAAGCGGAATTCCCGATCTCCATTACCGGTATGTTGATGGACGCTATCGAAAAACGCCTCGGAAAATAACTGTCATATAAAGGTGCGGGATGGATCCCGCCCCTCGCCAGCTTTGGCTAGTGACAGCACTTCGCTTTCCCCCCATACTAAGCTGTCGCTTTTTTGAACCAGGAAACAGAACCTCTGACAATGAATTTACAGCATCACTTTCTTATTGCCATGCCTGCTCTTCAGGATCCCCTCTTTCGTCGCTCAGTGGTTTACATTTGCGAGTACAACGATGAAGGTGCGATGGGGCTGATTATTAATAAGCCTCTGGAAAACCTGAAAGTGGAAGGTGTTCTGGAAAAACTCAAAATCCAGCCCACAGAACGCGATCCGGCAATCCGCCTGGATAAACCGGTGCTGCTTGGCGGCCCGCTGGCCGAAGATCGCGGTTTTATTCTGCACACACCACCAGCGGCATTCTCGTCGAGCATTCGCGTGTCGGATAACACCGTGATCACCACCTCGCGCGATGTGCTGGAGACGCTTGGTACGGCAGAACAACCGAGCGAAGTGCTGGTTGCGCTGGGCTATGCCTCGTGGGAAAAAGGGCAGCTCGAGGAGGAGATCCTTGATAATGCCTGGCTCACTGCACCTGCGGATCTCAACATTCTGTTTAAAACGCCGATCGCCGATCGCTGGCGTGAAGCGGCCAAACTTATCGGCATCGATATCTCCACCATGCCTGGCGTGGCGGGACACGCCTGATGAGCGGAACCCTGTTAGCCTTTGATTTTGGCACCAAAAGCATTGGCGTTGCCATCGGGCAGCGCATCACGGGTACGGCTCGCCCACTCAGCGCGCTGAAAGCGCAGGACGGCACGCCGGACTGGAAGCTTATCGAAAAGCTGTTAAAAGAGTGGCAGCCCGAGTCTGTGATTGTGGGTTTGCCGTTGAATATGGATGGCACCGAGCAACCACTTACCGCTCGTGCCCGTAACTTTGCCAACAAAGTTCATGGCCGTTTTGGCGTGCAGGTGACGCTGCATGATGAACGCTTAAGCACTGTCGAAGCCCGCGCCGGGCTGTTCGAACGCGGCGGTTTTCGCGCGCTCGACAAGGGAAGTGTCGATTCCGCTTCCGCCGTCATCATCCTTGAGAGCTACTTCGAACAACATTTCTGAACCTGCCCCGACCAGCAACTCTCCCCATTACTGACCCAACGAAAGCCGCGACCTGTTCGCGGCTTTCTGCCGATCGTTCTCACAGTTTCCGGCTGTGCTTTTTGCATTTCATCGCGTGTTTCTATAAAAGAAACATATTAGCGTTAGCCAGCGTCAGGATTTTTCCGTCAGGCGTTCAACCAGCGCGTGAAGTGCCTGTAGCCGTGTTTCTACGACCGTGTCGTCAACGCGCCACATTCCGGCAAAGGCGAGTGCGGCGGAATGTGCGCCAAGCGGTTTTGCCATCGAGACTTCACCGTCGTCATGGTGCCAGACCACGTGACCGCGCTCACGCTGCCGGGCGACATGTGGGCCAAGCAGCAGCCACTGCTCTTCGCTAAAGCGCTGTTGCAGGGTTTCATCACTTTCTGCCGCCAGTAACGCCATACCGATGAC
The DNA here is from genome assembly GCF_000300455.3 of Kosakonia sacchari SP1. Lineage (NCBI taxonomy): Bacteria > Pseudomonadati > Pseudomonadota > Gammaproteobacteria > Enterobacterales > Enterobacteriaceae > Kosakonia > Kosakonia sacchari. The sequence continues at coordinate 794,645 of NZ_CP007215.2, read as the reverse complement.
GGACTGCCAGGCCGGGAGCATATGAAAACCGGCCAGCGCCTGGCTGACCTGACTACCGGGGCTGGAGTGATAGATATAGATCACCTGATCCTCCCAGAGCACGCCCATTGCCACCACGATGTCTTTCGGGGCATGGCTTTCCAGTAGCGGCAGCGCCTGGGAGAAGAGTGCTGAACCCCGGATGGCCTGCGCTGCCAGCGCATGGATTCCGGGGCCAGGCAGATAGCGACGCTGTGCATCCTGCATCGTCAGGCCAATAGACGCCATGGTCATCAACAACCGGTTTACACGGGTTGTGTTAATGCCCATCAGGCGCGCCAGTTCGCGACAGCCAATGGCGCGATCGCTGGAAACCAGATACTGCAGGCAGCGAATGCCGTCGATCAGGCTTTGATTGGGTTGTGAAGACATTGCAGGTTCACTTTTCAGGTTGCTCGAAAAACCGATTTTACCGCCAGTAAAGAAGGAAACAAGGTTATGAAAATCTTTCCTCAAACCGAGGCCAGAACATTTCCAGCGCAGCAACTGCACGCCGATCTGCTAGTTGCGGGCGGCGGGCTGGCGGGGCTTTGCGCCGCGCTGGCGGCAGCGCGAGACGGCCTGCAAGTGGTGCTCGTTCAGGACAGGCCAGTGCTGGGCGGTAATGCCTCCAGCGAAGTGCGTTTGTGGGCCAACGGCGCAACGTCACATATGGGCAATAATAACCGCTGGGCGCGCGAAGGCGGCATCATGGGCGAAATCATGGAAGAGAACCTCTGGCGGAACAAAGAGGGGAATCCGGTGATGTTCGACCTGGTGCTTCTGGATCTTGCCAAAAGCCAGCCGGGGCTGACATTGCTACTCAATACCACCGTCTTTGAGGTCGAAAAAACGGGAAACGCCCTCACTGCGGTAAAAGCCTTCAACCCCATTAACGAAACCTTTTACACCGTAAGCGCCACGCAGTTCTGCGACGCTACCGGTGACGGCGTACTCGGTTTTCTGGCCGGCGCAGAATACCGTGAAGGCGCAGAAGAAGCTGAAGAGCTGGGCGAAAAAATGGCGCCCGGTGACAATTTTGGTCACAAGCTGGGCCACTCCATCTATTTCTACACTAAGCAAACCGCCGGGCCGGTAAACTTTGTTCCCCCCTCTTTTGCGCTGAAAGATATCACTGAAATCCCGCGCTATAAGCGCCTGACGTCAACGCTGAACGGCTGCGATTTGTGGTGGCTGGAGTGGGGAGGCCGCCTCGATACCGTGCACGAAAGTGAAGAGATCAAATGGGAACTGTGGAGAATTGTCTGGGGCGTCTGGGATCACATTAAAAACTCTGGCGAATTCCCTGAAGCCGCCAATATGACTATCGAATGGGTTGGTGCGATCCCCGGCAAGCGTGAAAGCCGCCGTTTCCCTGGCGATCATTTGCTGTGCCAGCAGGACATTATTGAGCAGCGCGATCACTACGACGCCGTAGGTTATGGCGGTTGGTCGATAGATTTGCACCCGGCGGATGGCGTGTATAGCACCCACGACGGTTGCCGGCAGTTTCACAGCAAAGGCACCTACACCATTCCGTTTCGCAGCCTTTACAGCCGCTCACTCGATAACTTATTGCTTACCGGGCGGCTGATCTCCGCTTCGCATGTCGCCTTCGGCAGCGCCCGCGTAATGTGTACCTGCGGTCTGTTGGGCGAAGTTGTCGGGCGCGCTGCGGCGCAATGTAAAGCCCTTAACCTGCTGCCGCGTGAACTGGCTCAGCGGGAGCATATCAGCGCTTTGCAGCAACATTTACAGGCCACTGGCTGCTATATCCCACGTCAGTGGCTGAACGACCCGGCTGCTGGTGCCACCGTCAGCGCCAGCAGCGAATACCAACTGAGCGAGCTGAAACCCAACGGCACCTGGCAGCCGCTTTCGGAACGCATGGCGTTACTGTTACCCGTACGCGCGGGCGCGCAACTACCCGAGATGACGCTGCGCTTACGGGCATCAACACCGCAACCACTGGCGGTTTCACTGCTTGGCAGCGCACGCGCCGGGAACTTCACCCCGGATTATCAATACGACGAAAGCGTACTTCAGGTCTCCGGCGAAGCCGAGTACACCCTGGCTTTCAACTGGCAAAGCGATCGCGACCAGTATGTGTTTGTCGCTTTCGACGCGCAGGAAGGTATCGAAATTGCGCTCACGGATACCCACCCGCCAGGCATTATGACGGTCTTTAACAGCCTTAACGCCCGCGTGGCAAAACACACCCGCCAGGTCGCAGACGGCGATTATGGCGTCGACGAGTTCGATTTCTGGCTACCGCGCCGTCACCCGCAGCAGATCTTCCCTGCCCTGCGTTTCAGCCAGCCACTGAATGCCTGGTGTGCGCAGAATGTAGTAAATGGCCGCTTGCGTCCGGAGCAGCAAATCAATGCATGGACACCCGCCGCTGACGATGTCGCGCCGGAAATCATCTGGCGCTGGGCGGAGCCACAAACGTTGCAGCATTTAACGCTGGTACAGGACAACGACTTCGATAACGCGATGGAGTCAGTCCAGATGGGTCATCACTATGCCGTAACGCCACACTGCATCACGCACTACCGCTTGTGGGCCGACGAACAGCTCCTGGCAGAGGTGGAAAACAACCACCACTCGGTGTGCCAGCACAGGCTGGAAGAACCGCTGACGGTGCGCAGCGTCAGGCTGGAGATCCTGAAAACGGCGGGCGCGCTGCCTGCGGTTTACTCGCTAAACATCCGCTAAAGCCAGCCTTGCAGCACCCGTTGTTGGTGGCTTTGTGCGAAAGTTTGCATTCCCGCCTGTTGCCCGGTTTGCATTACGCCGGGCAACTGGTGGGTTTTGCCTTCGCGGATCAGGCTCGCCGCCGCCGGAGAGTTGATCAGCAACTCGAATAACGCTACTCGCCCTCCCCGCTTGTCCACCTCAAGTTTTTGCGCCAGCACCGCCTGCAGGCTTCCCGCAAGCTGGCTGCGCACAGGCTCTTTTTCTTGCGCCGGAAAGGAATCGACCAATCTCTCTACAGCTTGTGCCGCACCGCGCGTATGCAGCGTCGCCAGCACCAGATGCCCGGTTTCTGCGGCGGTCAGCGCCAGACGGATGGTCTCGCTGTCGCGCAACTCACCGAGCAGGATCACATCCGGATCCTCACGCAGCGCCGCACGCAGGCCGTCGGCAAATGACATGCAATGCAGACCCACTTCCCGCTGCTGGATCAGGCAGCGGTTGCTGGTGTGAACAAACTCGATCGGATCTTCCAGCGTCAGAATATGCATACCATTATGTTGATTAAGGTGATCCACCATGGCTGCCAGGGTGGTGGATTTGCCGCTGCCGGTCGCACCCGTTACCAGAATCAGGCCGTTTTCCCGCCCAAGTAATTCGCTCAGCGGCGCAGGAGCGTCTAGCTCGCTGAGCAGTGGGCAGCTTTGCGGCAGCAAGCGTAACGCCAGCGAAACGCCACCGTGACGCGTAAAGGCACCGGCCCGCAGCCTGTGTCCTGCGGCTGTCGTCAGGGCAAAATCCACCTGCCCCCGCTCTCGCCACAGACGCTGCTGAGCAGTATTCAGATGCTGTTCAATCAGCCCGGCGAGATCGGTTATTTCAAACGGCGCGGGTTCCAGACGGCCTTGCTGCCGCCAGCGCGGCACTGAGCCACTGCACAGGTGTAGATCCGAGACATTATGCTTTACACTAAGCGCCACTATTTCTTCTATATCCATATAGCCATCCTGGAATCATGAACGATATTGCGCATAACCTGGCACAGGTCCGGGACAAAATCTCAGCCGCCGCAACACGCTGCGGCCGGGCTTCAGAAGAAGTGACGCTGCTTGCAGTGAGCAAAACCAAACCTGCGAGCGCTGTCGCAGAAGCGATCAACGCCGGGCAACGTGCTTTTGGCGAAAACTATGTTCAGGAAGGGGTGGATAAAATTAACCACTTCAGGCAACTGGGCGTTCAGGGTCTGCAATGGCACTTTATTGGCCCGCTACAGTCCAACAAAAGCCGTCTGGTGGCGGAGAACTTCGACTGGTGCCACACGATAGACAGGCTGCGCATTGCCAGCCGTTTAAGTGAACAGCGCCCGGCAACGTTAGCGCCGCTGAATGTGCTTATCCAAATCAACATCAGCGATGAGCAGAGCAAATCCGGGATTGCGCTCAACGAGCTGGATGCGCTGGCCGCTCAGGTGTCCGAGCTACCCGGCGTTTGTCTGCGAGGATTGATGGCGATACCCGCGCCGCAAGCAGATTACGAACGCCAGTTTGCCGTGGCACGGCAAATGGCTGTAGCATTTGAGGCGTTGAAAACACGCTATCCGACGGTGGATACCCTATCGTTGGGCATGTCCGACGATATGACCGCCGCCATTGCGGCGGGAAGCACGATGGTGCGCATTGGTACGGCCATTTTTGGTGCGCGCGATTACACGAAAAATTAAGGAAAACTGAGGAACGCCATGAAGACGTTGACTTTCCTGCTCTCGACAGTGATTGAACTCTACACAATGGTTCTGCTGTTACGTGTCTGGATGCAGTGGGCACGCTGCGATTTTTACAACCCGTTTTCGCAGTTCGTGGTCAAGGCCACGCAGCCGATTGTCGGGCCGCTGCGCCGCGTGCTGCCCGCAATGGGGCCGCTGGATAGCGCCTCGCTGCTGATTGCTTTTGTTCTGTCGTTTATTAAAGCGATACTGATTTTTATGGTGATCACCTTCCAGCCGATTATCTGGGCCTCCGCCCTGCTGATTTTACTGAAAACCATCGGCTTGATGATTTTCTGGGTACTGCTGGTGATGGCCATCATGAGTTGGGTCAGCCAGGGACGCAGCCCGGTGGAGTATGTGCTGATGCAGTTGACCGAACCACTGCTACGCCCAATTCGCAGTTTGCTGCCAGCCATGGGCGGCATCGATTTTTCACCGATGATTCTGGTGCTGCTGCTGTATGTTCTGAATATGGGGATTGCGGAATTGCTGCAATCTACCGGCGATATTCTGCTGCCGGGGCTGTGGATGGCACTATGAGTGCCGTTGTTACCTGTGAAGACGGGCTGGTGTTGCGGCTGTATATTCAGCCAAAAGCCAGCCGTGACGCCATTATCGGGCTGCATGGCGACGAGTTAAAAGTCGCCATCACCGCCCCGCCAGTGGACGGCCAGGCCAATGCGCACCTGGTAAAATTCCTCGCTAAGCAGTTCCGCGTGGCGAAAAACCAGGTCGTCATTGAAAAAGGCGAACTGGGCCGCCACAAACAGATTAAAATCTCACATCCGCAACAGATCCCGACGGAAGTCGCGGCGCTGATACATTAGGATCCGCTATGCAAAAAGTTGTCCTCGCTACCGGTAATGCCGGTAAAGTGCGCGAGCTGGCCTCGCTGCTGAATGATTTTGGCTTTGATGTTGTCGCACAAACTGAGTTGGGTGTGGAGTCCGCCGAAGAGACCGGCCTGACGTTTATTGAAAATGCCATCCTCAAAGCGCGTCACGCAGCCCAGGTTACTGGCCTGCCCGCTATCGCTGACGATTCCGGCCTGGCTGTCGATGCCCTCGGCGGTGCGCCGGGCATTTATTCCGCCCGTTATTCCGGCGTTGATGCCAGCGACCAGCAGAACCTGGAAAAACTGCTCGACGCGCTAAAAGATGTGCCGGACGCTGAGCGCAAAGCACAATTCCATTGCGTACTGGTCTATATGCGTCATGCTGATGACCCGACCCCGCTGGTGTGCCACGGCAGCTGGCCTGGCGTGATTACGCGGCAGGCCGCCGGTAACGGCGGCTTTGGTTACGATCCGATTTTCTTTGTCCCTGCTGAGGGCAAAACCGCTGCGGAGCTCACCCGCGAAGAAAAAAGCGCGATCTCCCACCGTGGACAAGCGTTGAAACTGTTACTGGAAGCACTGCGTAATGGCTGATTTGCCGCCTCTGAGCCTTTATATACATATTCCGTGGTGCGTGCAGAAATGCCCGTACTGCGATTTCAATTCCCACGCATTAAAGGGCGAAGTGCCGCACGACGACTACGTTCAGCATTTGCTTAACGATCTCGATGCCGATGTCGCCTGGGCGCAGGGACGTGAAATAAAGACCATTTTTATCGGTGGCGGTACGCCGAGCCTGCTCTCTGGTCCGGCAATGCAAACATTGCTGGACGGCGTGCGTGCGCGTTTGCCGCTCGCACTGGATGCAGAAATAACCATGGAAGCCAACCCCGGAACCGTGGAAGCCGACCGCTTTGTCGACTACCAGCGTGCCGGCGTGAACCGCATTTCCATTGGTGTACAAAGTTTTAGCGAAACGAAGTTACAGCGCCTCGGGCGTATTCACGGCCCGCAGGAAGCCAAACGCGCAGCACAGCTGGCGAGCGGGCTGGGGTTACGCAGCTTTAACCTTGATTTAATGCACGGGCTGCCGGATCAGTCGCTGGAAGAAGCGCTGGATGACTTGCGCCAGGCGATTGCGCTCAACCCGCCGCATTTGTCGTGGTATCAACTCACCATTGAACCTAATACGCTATTTGGCTCACGTCCTCCGGTGCTGCCAGACGACGATGCGCTCTGGGACATTTTCGAACAGGGCCACCAGATCCTGACTGCCGCCGGGTATCAGCAATATGAAACCTCGGCTTACGCGAAGCCCGGTTATCAGTGCCAGCACAATCTCAACTACTGGCGTTTTGGCGACTATCTGGGTATTGGCTGCGGCGCTCACGGGAAAGTGACGTTTCCGGATGGGCGTATTCTGCGTACGGCAAAAACCCGTCATCCACGCGGTTATATGCAGGGTAATTACCTGGATAAGCAGCACGATGTTGAAGCGCAAGATAAACCGTTCGAGTTCTTTATGAACCGTTTTCGTCTGCTGGAACCCGCACCGCGTGCTGATTTTTCACGGTATACCGGCCTGGATGAACGCGTTATTCGCCCGCAAATTGAGGAAGCACTGAAGCTGAATTATTTGACGGAAAATGAAGAGCGCTGGCAGATAACCGAACACGGTAAGTTATTTCTTAATTCCCTGCTGGAACTATTTCTTGCCGAATAATTCTGGTGCTAGCTGTTCAGTTATTTGAACAGCCAGCCAGGGAACATTCGTGGTTACAGAATATTACGCTGACGCATTGCGTGGCGCAGTAGCACAATACCACATGAAATAATCCCGCCGATCATCGCCGCCAGTACAAGAATTAACGCCTTGCCCGCGCCATCTTTTTTCATCGGAAGAGAGGGTGTTAGCTGGTATTTGATAGGGGAAAACTCAATATCTTTGATGTTAACTTTTTCCAGCTCCGACAATGTATATTCCCGGTTCTGGAAATCCGCATTTAACTCAGTAACATCCTTAAGCGACTTTTCAATCCGCAGCTTTTCTGCGATCCCATCCGCGCCCAGTGCGATAGAAAAATCAGGGTCATCCTGTACGGATTGGCCATTACTGTAGACCGGGCGCTTGATTCCAGCAGCATTGGCGACTTCCAGCGAGTAATTCAGTCGTTTGATATTGGCATCATGCTTCGTCGTGATGCGCACCCGATCCATCTCCAGCACGTTTTTTTCGTAACTTTTACGCACGTCAACATCACTACGCAACGTATCCAGCGTCTCTTTCACCACTAGCGCCGAAACGTAATCGATATAATTTTTCAGTACTTGTTGCGCTTCCGGTGCGCTTGGTGCCGTGAAACTCAAGGACCATGAAGCATAAGAAGAGTCGCTAGTACCGGGTTTGATGTTGTTGACGGCTTTAATTTTTTCCGATAACAGCACGACGGCGCGACGCAATTCGTGTTGATCAAAGTTCTGATCCTGCAATGCTCCTAAAACCAGCGGAGATGAGGCGAGAAACTCTTCTTTCAATGATTGAGAATTAAATTTTTTCAGGAAAAGATTAAATATTTCATTTGCATCAATAGGAACTTTTACATCAAGCACTTGCAGCGCAACTAGTGTTTTCTGTAACTCTGTCCACTGGATTTTTTCCGCTGGCGTAACCTCAGCCTGGCTGGTCCATTTCTGTGGCAATAATGCGGCAATAAAAAAACCGGCAACTGCAAATAGCAACACAGTCGCGATAATGAAAACTTTACCTTTCCATAAAATCCCTACCAAATTTAACAGGTCGATTTCATGGCTTCTAAGTGGAATAGGCTGATTCTCATAAAATGAAGGAGTATGTTCAGATTTGATATTTAGTGATGACATATGATTTTTTTGTGAGAATCGCGTCCATGATTTGAAGCCGCGATATTACCACCAACAAGAACATTCTGAAAGTATGTCAGATGTCGCTTAACTTACAGATATTGATAGATTTTATTAAAAACCCACCATATTTCGTAGGTTTTTGGATTTTATTGTACTTTAATTAACCAGCAAAAGAGCTTTTTTAAATTTTAAGGCACAATAAGAGGGCGGGAATAGATGACAGATTATATTTTATATATTTTGAAATATAGAAACAGGACATTGAATATATTATATGAAATAAAACACAGCCTTTCGTTCAAAGAGAAGGCTGTGAAATTGGATTACTTTAACTGGGCGGTTAATGCCTTACGGCTCTCTTCCAGCGTCACTACACGTTTACAAACATCTTTCCCGAACTGCTGGAAATCCGCTTCCTGATTTTTCCACTCGTTCTGAATAGCGGTCTGTAAACCGCCCAGGCTGCCTAAGACGTTTTGTAATGGGTTGCCGCCGCTTTTCAGCACCGCTTTCGCGCCCATTTCATTAATGCTGTCCTGCAGAATGCCGCCCATTGCCTGATTCACCAGTTGCTGTCCGTCTGCGCGTACTTGCTCAATCGCTTTATAGTGGAAGGTCAGGCCATCGCTACGATGTTCAATAATGCGATTCATCTGCTCTTTTAATTGTGCATCAAGCTTGGTCAGGCGATTACGCATACTGCTGCTTTCACCTACCTCTTTAACGATGATTTTATCCAGCGCGATGCGGTTTTTCTCCACGCGGCTACGCGCACCATCGTCAATCCATGGCAGCGCGCTGCGCAGTTCAGCCTGGTAATCTTTTGCCTGCTCGCGCTGAGCGGCGCTAAGTGTCGGTTGTTTGCCGTTGAACATCACATTGCCATCCGGCGTGATAACCAGATTGCCGTTCTCCCCTTTCACCTGCACGGTTTGCGGGTTGATGATCACATCGTCACGCGGCGTGACGCTACATTGATAGTCGGCCTGAGCCGCGAATGCTGTAAGCGTTAGAGCCGCCGCCAGTAGCGTTTTGCGCATCATAAAAACTCCTGTAGAGACAAAACGGGCCAGCAAATGCTGGCCCCTTATGCTTTAGTTAGTCCCACCAAACGTCGAAAAGTTCGCTGACGCGTACCTCGGTCAGATGGTGTTCTTCAAGCCATTTGCGCACGATAGCCTGATGCTCTTCCGTACATTTGCCAATCTCTTGCAGGCAAATCAGACCATCCCACGCCAGATAACCGCTACCGTCAAACGCCAGCTTGTTCGGCTCAATCACTTCCTGAATAAAGTCATCAACCGTTTTATCAATCTGCTCTTCGCTGGTGCCTTCCGGGAAGCGCCATGCAACGGAAAAACCCAGTTCCTGAAATTCATCGATATGCATTTTTTTACGCAAACGACGGCTGCGGTTTGTTGCCATTATTTCACCCTCTCGAACATTAAGTCCCATACGCCGTGACCAAGACGATGGCCACGCTGTTCAAATTTGGTTACCGGGCGCGACTCTGGACGCGGCACAAAATCGTTGGTCGCCGACAGGTTTTTGTAACCGTCGATGGACGTCATCACTTCCAGCATATGCTGTGCATAGGCTTCCCAGTCTGTCGCCATATGAAACACGCCGCCCAGCTTAAGCTTACTTTTCACCAGTTCAGCAAAGGGGACCTGAACGATGCGGCGTTTATTATGACGCGCTTTGTGCCACGGGTCAGGGAAAAAGAGCTGCACCATGTTCAAAGAATTGTCAGGAATCATCTTGTGCAACACTTCCACCGCGTCGTGGCACATTACGCGCAGGTTTTCCACGCCCTCTTCATGTGCGGAGGAGAGGCAAGCGCCAACGCCCGGCGAGTGCACTTCAATGCCGAGGAAATTCTGTTCGGGGCGCATCTTCGCCATTTCAACCAGCGACGCGCCCATGCCAAAACCGATCTCCAGCGTAACCGGAGCAGTGCGGCCAAACAGCGCGGTGAAATCAAGCGGCTGTTCAGTGAACTCAACGCCCATCACCGGCCAGTAATTATCCAGCGCGTGTTGCTGTCCTTTCGTCAGGCGGCCCTGGCGACGGACAAAGCTGCGAATGCGGCGCAACGGGCGGCCGTTTTCATCAAATTCCGGTGAAATGACGTCGTTATTCATAAAGTGATCTGCTTGTGAGAGTGTTCAGGAAACGGGCATTATCCAAAGTTCATCGCCCGATGCAAGCACCGGAAAGTTCCGGTTTACAGCTCATCGCCTCTGTGCTGCAATCTTCGCCCCTGATTACGTGATTCTGGTGACCATGCAAGCGTCTCAATTTTCAGCCCAGGTGCTGGGCTGGTACGACAAATACGGGCGAAAAACCCTGCCCTGGCAAATTGAAAAAACGCCTTACAAAGTATGGCTATCGGAAGTGATGTTGCAACAAACGCAAGTAACAACCGTAATCCCCTACTTCCAGCGCTTTATGGCGCGTTTTCCAACGGTTACCGATCTGGCGAACGCACCGCTGGATGAGGTGCTGCATTTATGGACCGGGCTGGGCTATTACGCCCGTGCGCGCAACTTACATAAAGCCGCGCAGCAGGTCGCAAACCAGCACGGCGGGCGCTTCCCGGAGACCTTCGAAGAAGTCGCCGCGCTTCCGGGGGTTGGCCGTTCGACCGCGGGCGCTATCCTCTCTTTGTCGCTGGGCAAACATTTTCCAATTCTTGATGGCAACGTGAAACGTGTGCTGGCGCGCTGCTTTGCGGTGGGTGGTTGGCCGGGTAAAAAAGAGGTGGAAAAGCGTTTGTGGGAGATCAGCACAGAGGTCACCCCGGCTCAGGGCGTCGAGCGCTTTAACCAGGCGATGATGGATCTTGGCGCGATGGTTTGCACCCGCTCGAAACCGAAATGCGAGCTCTGCCCGCTGCAAACGGGCTGTGAAGCCTATGCGTCGAATGCCTGGGCGCAATATCCGGGGAAAAAACCGAAACAGACGCTGCCCGAACGCACCGGGTATTTTCTGCTGATGCAGCACGAAGGCGAGGTGTATCTTGAGCAGCGACCACCAAGCGGGCTGTGGGGCGGGTTATTCTGCTTCCCGCAGTTCAGCGATGAGGCCAGTCTGCGGGCCTGGCTGGCGCAGAGGAAGATTAGCGCCGATAATCTCAGCCAACTTGTGGCGTTTCGCCATACATTTAGCCATTTCCATCTGGATATTGTGCCTATGTGGCTTCGCGTGTCCTCGTTCTCGTCTTGCATGGATGAGGGCGCAGGTCTTTGGTATAACTTAGCGCAACCGCCATCCGTCGGTCTGGCGGCTCCCGTGGAACGCCTGATACAGCAATTACGCGCCGAAATCCGTTAAGCGCGCAAGCAAAGAGGATTATTTAATGAGCAGAACTATTTTTTGTACCTTCCTGCAACGCGAAGCGGAAGGGCAAGACTTCCAGCTCTATCCGGGCGAACTCGGAAAACGCATTTACAACGAGATCTCGAAAGAGGCCTGGAAACAGTGGCAGCATAAGCAAACCATGCTGATCAACGAGAAAAAGCTCAACATGATGAACACTGAGCACCGTAAATTGCTGGAAGAGGAGATGGTGAATTTCCTGTTTGAAGGCAAAGACGTGCACATTGAAGGCTATACGCCGCCAGAAAAAAAATAAGCCGCTGTTCACGCGCAATCACTGGTAATGCCGCGAATACATGGGAAGGCATTGCCAGTGCGCAGAGGACACCGGCGCTAACACACCAACACAATTGCATCCCGGAATGATGAAAAAATATTTAGCGCTAGCGATTATTGCGCCGTTGCTGATTTCTTGTTCCAGTTCGAATAAAACGGGCGACGACTACAACGAAGCCTGGATTAAAGACACCAACGGTTTTGACATCCTGATGGGACAATTTGCCCATAATATTGAGAATTTATGGGGATTTAACGAGGTTCTGATCGCAGGCCCAAAGGACTACGTTAAATATACCGACCAGTACCAAACCCGCAGCCACATCAACTTCGATGAGGGGACGATCACCGTCGAGACGATCTCCGGCACCGATCCTGCGGCGCATTTGCGCCAGGCGATTATCAAAACCTTGCTGATGGGCGACGATCCGGGTTCAATCGATCTTTACTCCGATGTTGACGATATTCAGATCTCGAAAGAGCCGTTCCTGTATGGGCAGGTGCTGGATAACAACGGCGAAGCCATTCGCTGGCAATGGCGTGCCGCGCAGTTTGCAGACTATTTGCTGCAGACACGGCTGAAAAGCCGCAGCAATGGTTTACGTATGATCTACAGCGTGACCATTAACCTGGTGCCAAACCACCTGGATAAACGCGCACATAAATACGTCGGGATGGTGCGCAAAGCGTCACATAAGTATGGCGTTGACGAATCGCTGATTCTGGCGATTATGCAAACCGAATCCTCCTTTAACCCGTACGCCGTCAGCCGCTCCGATGCGCTGGGCTTAATGCAGGTTGTGCAGCATAGCGCCGGTAAAGATGTGTTCCGCGCGCAGGGGAAATCTGGCACGCCCGATCGCAGTTATCTGTTTGATCCACAAAGTAACATTGATACAGGTACCGCCTATCTGGCGATGTTGAATAACATTTATCTCTCCGGGATCAATAACCCAACGTCACGGCGCTATGCGGTTATTACCGCTTATAACGGCGGTGCCGGCAGCGTGTTGCGCGTCTTTTCCGCCGATAAAGTGCAGGCGGCAAATATCATCAACACCATGACGCCAGGAGATGTGTACCAGACCCTGACTACCCGCCATCCGTCGGCGGAATCGCGCCGCTATCTCTACAAAGTTAACGCTGCGCAGAAAACCTACCGTCGCAACTAATCTGCTGCCTCTTTCGTCTGCCCCGACGAAAGAGGCATAAGGTATTCATGTGAGTGATGCAAACGGTTGCGCTAAATTGTGATATCCGTCACCATATAAAAATGCAATCAGAGGAAGTTTGCATTTTTATGTCGGGCATAACAAATTCGCCACCCCGTAGATGGTAGAATCCTGACACATAACAAACGCAATTGTGCCCATTCCAACATCTATCACTCTCCTTTGTGAGGAAATTAGCATGAATCTTAAGCTGCAGCTGAAAGTCATTATCTTTCTGCAGTTCTGCCTGTGGGGAAGCTGGCTGACTACGCTTGGCTCTTATATGTTCGTTACCCTGAAATTCCAGGGCGCGGAAATTGGCGCGGTGTATAGCTCGCTGGGTATTGCATCACTGCTGATGCCAACGCTGCTCGGTATCGTTGCGGACAAGTGGCTAAGCGCAAAATGGGTGTATGCGCTGTGCCATCTGATTGGGGCGATTACGTTATTTATCGCCGCAGGCGTCACCACGCCAGGCGCAATGTTTGTCATCATCCTGCTTAACTCGCTGGCCTACATGCCAACGCTGGGCCTGGTGAACACCATTTCTTACTTCCGCCTGAAATCCGCAGGCCACGATATCGTGACCGATTTCCCACCGATTCGTATCTGGGGCACCATCGGCTTTATTCTGGCGATGTGGGCGGTGAGCTTCTCCGGTTTCGAACTGAGCCATATGCAGCTCTATATTGGCGCGGCGCTGTCGCTGGTGCTGAGCCTGTTCTCTCTGACGCTGCCGCATATGCCGGTTGCCAAAAGCAAAGAGAAACAGACCTGGGTGGAAATGCTGGGCCTGAACGCTTTCGCGCTGTTTAAAAACAAGCGCATGGCGATCTTCTTTATCTTCTCGATGCTGCTGGGCGCCGAACTGCAAATCACCAACATGTTCGGCAACACCTTCCTGCACAGCTTCGACGCGAACCCGTTGTTCGCCAATAGCTTCATCGTGACACATGCGTCGGTGATGATGTCGATTTCGCAGATTTCCGAAACCGCGTTTATCCTGGCAATTCCGTTCTTTATGAGCCGTTACGGCATCAAGAACGTCATGCTGATCAGTATCATCGCCTGGGTGCTGCGTTTTGGTCTGTTTGCCTATGGCGACCCGACGCCGTTCGGTACCGTGCTGCTGGTTCTGTCGATGATCGTTTACGGTTGTGCATTCGACTTCTTCAACATCTCCGGTTCGGTATTTGTGGAGAAAGAGGTGAATCCGGCTATCCGCGCCAGTGCACAGGGTATGTTGCTGATGATGACCAACGGCTTCGGCTGTATTCTCGGCGGGATGGTGAGCGGCAAAGTGGTTGAGATCTACACCACGGCGGGCATCACCGACTGGAAAACCGTGTGGCTGATTTTCGCAGGTTACTCGCTGGTGCTGGCCTTCGCCTTCGTGATGCTGTTTAAATATAAACACGTGCGTGAGCCAGAAGGCGTGGCGCAGAAAGCCTGAAACTGTTAACCATCTCCTGAAGGTGGTTAAAGATGCAAAGACAAAACCCGGCCTGAGCGCCGGGTTTTTTGTGGCCATTTGACCAACTCTTTTTGCAGAGGTGGTCAGCAACAGGCTTTAGCTTATTGCCTTTGGATGTAATTTGTTCAGAACAGGCAGAGACTTTTTATTAAGGCTTTTAATGCACGCCTCCTAGTCGTAATCAATACCATCCGCCAGACAAATGTTTTTTATGACCTGCTTACAGCCCGGCAAGAACCCAGGCCACCGCCAGCAGGTCGGCGCTCCCGCCAGGACTTAACCGACGCGCCATTAACGCATCATCCATATCGCGAAGCGCGTCGCTATTCCAGCCCGTTACCAGCAATCTCGCCGCATAATCCTGTACGTAGTGCAGCCCTTCAATACCGCCGCGAGATACCAGATTACTGTCGCGGTTCGCGGCCATCAGGCGCAGCAGCGCATTGTGTAACCGCCGCTCCCCATGCTCCTGATGCCAGTACGGCAACACCGCGCGGCGCACAGTGATAAACCCCTGTTCCGCTTCACCGCGTGCGCCCGTCAGCCCATACTGACGAAACTGTTTTTCACCCGCCGTGATAGCCTGTGGGCGATCAGCCAGCTCACGCGCCACTAATCCACAACAGATTTCACTCACCTGCTGGCAAAGCGCGTCAGCGCTAACCATGCGCCCTTGCCCCTGCAAACGCCCGGCAGCAAAACAGAGCAGACCAAGTGAAAAAATACCGCCTTTGTGTGTGTTCACGCCCCCTGTCGCCGTGAACATCGCTTGCTCGCAGGCGATCCCCATCGGGCGCAGCAGCCGTAGCTGTTCGCTGGTTGGTTTCTGCGCATGGGTTTTACCCGCCCCGGCAAACACCGTGAACCATGGTGCGATCGCCGCAATACTTTTTAAAAACAGCGCATGATCCATATCCTGGTGCGAGCCGTTATTGGCTCTGTCCACCAGCCCAGGTTTGGGGGTTAAATCCAGCTCAAGACGCAGCGCCTGCGCCGCAAGCTCAGGCACGTCAGCAATGGCGGATTTAGTCGCGAGCAAACCAGCCATCGATTAACTTCTCCACACGAGCCACTACATCTTCTACCGAATGGCGACGCGAGCGGGCGCAGCCGTGTGCAGGTTCATCACATACCAGGCAGAGTCGGGTATTTAAATCCAGCGAATGCCGCCCAACCTGGCCTTCTTTCGGGCAAAACACATCGAAATCCCACAGTCTGCCAAGCGGATGAGTCTGTTCCATCTCCACGCATTGCGCTTTGATTTCCACCGCCGGATGCTCCACGCACCACAGCGCTTCCGCACCGGTTGGTAGCCACAATACCTGCCTGTCCAGCACGCGCCAGTGGTTTTGCCACAGCAGCTGGTCACAGGCCTGGAGTGCCACGCCCATAGTATTGCGGTAGCGAATACTGTCTTTTACCGCGCCGGGGGTAACCAGCGTCAGCGAAATAACCGGTTGTTGATAGTGAGTGAGCCAGTCAGCCTGACGCGCCGCGCGGCTATCTTTCGCCGCCAGCAGAGCTTCGAGGCTGACGCCCGCTCTCACGGGCGTCAGTGTGGTCATAGATTGTCCTCTTTAACCTGACGAACCACATCGATCACGCTGCCGTCGCGATAACGGATCACGCCAACAATGCGGTCAGTGAATGCGATCGGTTTCGGTTCGCCGGTCAGTGAAATCGCACGCTGGTAAAGCGCTTCGATGTCGACGATTTTCAGCCCTGCCGCCAGTAAACGCTCACGAATATCCGGTCGAGCCGGGTTAACAGCAATACCATGATCGGTGACCAGCACGTCGATGCTTTCCCCTGGTGTCAGCAACGTGGTCACGCGTTTTACAACAGTAGGAATGCGGCTGCGTAGCAAAGGAGCCACGACAATGGTGAGGTTTGCCGCTGCCGCGACATCGCAGTGGCCGCCGGATGCGCCACGCATCACGCCATCAGAACCGGTGATGACGTTAACGTTGAAGTCGACATCGATCTCCAGCGCGCTGAGGATCACCACATCCAGTTGATCGCAGCTGGCAGCTTTACCGCCCGGGTTGGCATAGACGTTAGTGGAGATCTCGACATGGTTCAGGTTACGGCGCAGCGAAGCCGCCGCTTCGCCATCGAAACACTGCGTATCCAGCAGTTTTTCAATAAGCCCTTTCTCATGCAGATCCACCAGGCTACCGGTGATGCCGCCAAGCGCGAAGCGGGCTTTCACCCCGTGGCGCTCCATTTTTTCTTCCATGAAGCGCGTCGCTGCGGTCGCTGCTGCGCCGGAGCCGGTCTGCATGGAGAAACCGTCTTTGAAATAACCGGAATGCTCTATCACATCCGCGGCGTAACGGGCGATCATCAACTCGCGCGGATTGCTGGTGACGCGTGCCGCGCCGACGCTGATTTTCGCCGGATCGCCCACGCTCTCTACCTGCACGATCAGATCAACCTGATCCTGACCAAGGCTCGCAGGCATGTTCGGGAACGGCACCAGCTCTTCGGTCAGTAACACCACTTTTTTGGCGAACTGCGCGTCCACCATCGCGTAACCCAGCGAGCCACAGCAGGATTTCCCCTGTGTACCGTTGGCGTTACCGAACTCATCGCTGCACGGCACCCCGAGGAAAGCGACATCAATGTTCAGCTCACCATCCTGCAACAGCTTCACGCGCCCGCCGTGAGAGTGGATCTGAACCGGTTCCGCCATCAGGCCGTGAGAGATTGCATCCGCCAGCTTGCCGCGCATTCCGGAGGTGTAAATACGCGAAATCACACCGTTCTGAATATGCTCGATCAGCGCATCGTTGCAGGTCATCAGCGAACTGGACGCCAGCGTCAAGTTTTTAAATCCCAGACGCGCCAGCGTTGCCACGACGCTGTTGATCACACGATCGCCTTCGCGAAATGCATGGTGGAAAGAGATGGTCATGCCGTCTTTCAGACCACTGCGGGCAATCGCGTCTTCCAGCGTCGCGCACAGTTTGCGCGTGTGCTTGGTGTTGATATCCGCCAGCCACGGCGTAGCCGCATGCGCGCTTTCAAAGGGTTTTAAATCACGCAGGTGTGGAAAATTAACGTGAAGAAGCTCTGTTTGGTTCATTGTTCTGTCCTTAACGACGCACGCCGGACGCAGCTGCACGTTCCAGCACCATCTGCGCATGATTAATAATCGGGGCGTCAATCATTTTGCCGTTCAGCGAAACCACGCCCAGGCCGTTGCGCTCGCCCTCTTCCGCCGCTTCGATAACCACTTTCGCGTGATCCACTTCCTGCTGAGTTGGCGCATAGGCGTTATGCAGCAGATCGATTTGACGCGGGTTGATCAGTGACTTGCCGTTGAAACCCATTTTGCGCACCAGGTCGACTTCGCGCAGGAAACCGGCTTCATCATTGACGTCTGACCACACCACGTCGAACGCATCAATTCCAGCGGCACGCGCGGCGTGCAGCACAGCGCAGCGCGCGTAGAACAGCTCGGTGCCGTCGCCACGTTCGGTTTGCATATCCATTACGTAGTCAAATGCGGCCAGCGCGATGCCAATTAAGCGCTGCGAGCTGCGCGCAATCGCAACGGCGTTAATGACGCCAACTGCCGACTCAATCGCCGCCATTACGCGGGTCGATCCCACTTCGCGACCGCAGGCCAGTTCGATGCGCTCCAGGTGGCGTTCCAGCTCGTAGATATCTTCCGGCGTATCCGTTTTCGGTAAACGCACCACATCAACACCAGCACGAACCACTGCTTCCAGATCTGGCAGGCCAAACGGCGTGTTCAGTGGGTTAATACGCACCACGGTTTCCATATCCTGATACATCGGGTGCTGTAGCGCGTGGAACACCAGCAGGCGCGCGGTGTCTTTTTCGCGCAGCGCTACCGCGTCTTCTAGGTCGAACATGATCGAATCAGGGCGGTAGATAAAGGCGGTGGAGAGCATGGCAGCGTTAGCGCCTGGCAGGAACAGCATGCTACGACGTAGTTTTTTCACAGCAGTTTCCCCCAGTCGATTTCAGTGCCTTCGGCGGCGCGCAGAATGGCGCTTTGCAGACGGGCGCGGATTACACAGTCCAGTGCGCCTTTGTCTTCAATGATGATTAAGCCCTGGCGAACCTCCATCGCGCGCAGCGTGGCATCCACTACCTTGCGGATTTGACCGCCGAACTGCTTCATCACCTCGCTGTGGATAACAATCTCCAGCTCGCCTTCTGCGGGGGCAATTTTCACCATCAGGTCGCTGGACTCCATCGTCCCGGCCAGCGCCTCCCTTACAATTTTCATAGTTATTTTCCTGATTTTTAAGCGACTTCCGCGCTGTAATGAGATTCAAGGTGCGCAAAAGTGGTATCCGGTACAATTTCCCGAATACGGGAAAACTGGTGTGTTTTGAGTAAACGACGCACTTCCGAGGCGGAGATGGCGGTGCCGGTCGCTTTAATGCGCGGAACTTCCACCACTTCAACCGCCCCCGCGAGCAACTGATGCATAGTCTGGTTGTACTGGCGGGTGATATCGCAAAACGGCTCGCTGCCGATAAAGCGGTGGGTAACACCGAGCGCCGGGGCAATATGGTTACGGAAGATGAGCAGGTCGATTTCGCTCCACGCCTGCTGCACTTTGCCGGTCTCTTTGAGGAAATAAGCCGGAAAGGTAGCGCGGGAAATAATGTACTGAGAGCCTTCGTGAACCGTGGCATTTGGCAGATGCGCCACGCCCGCCTTCACCATTTTCAGCCGTGCGGAGAAAGGAAAGAACGAGGCATCTTCCCGCACTACAAACAGGTGCAGCCAGTCGCAGGCCTGTGCGGCCTGCTCCACCAGATGCCGATGACCAAGCGTGAAGGGATTGGCGTTCATCACAATGGAGCCGATGCGCTTTCCGGCAACGCGGCGCGCCTGCAACGTGCGGCAGTAACGCTGGATGCCAGACGGCGTATTTTCCATCAATATCGCGTTGTTGCCGCTCTGGGCAACCGGCCAAAAACCGCTGTGCTGGAAACGCTCCCGATTGCAAGGGCGCGTGCACAGGAACAGATGAAAATGTCCACGCGCCAGCGCCAGATGCTCAACTTCCGCCAGCAGCCGCGCACTGAGGTTTTCCCCACGCAACTGTTCTTCAACCGCTACGCACTTGATAACGTTGGCGGCGAGACCAGCACAACCCACCAGCCGGTTTCCCGACCAGGCTTCAACGAAGGTAGTGATATCGCTGTCCATACCTAAACCACTGTCTGCGAGCAACGCGCGGATAGAGGCCAGCCGTTGAGTATTGCCGTTGACTTCCGCAACGCGGAAGTCGATGGAGGGTCGTGCTTGCATTGTATTGCCTTCGTCCTTAGTGCGCTGCCGTCAACGCATGGGCTGGCGCATCAATAATCACATTGCTGAGGTGACCGATGTTTTCGATCTCCACTTCGATGCGATCGCCCGCTTTCATGAACAGCGGCGGATTGCGTTTCTTGCCAACACCGCCCGGTGAGCCAGTGATGATGACGTCGCCCGGCGTCAGGCTGGTAAAGGTGCTGATGTACTCGATAAGCTCGGCGACCTTGTGGATCATGCTGGCGGTGTTGTCGTCCTGCACCATGCGACCATTCAACCAGGTGCGGATAGTGAGCTGATGCGGATCGGGGATCTCATCTGCCGTGGTCATCCACGGGCCGAACGCGCCGGTCTGCCGCCAGTTTTTACCGGCGGTGAACCAGGTATGCTGCCAGTCACGCGCAGAGCCATCCATATAACAGCTGTAACCTGCGACATGACTTAACGCCGCGTCACGAGAGATGTTTTCACCGCCTTTACCGATGATTACTGCCAGCTCACCTTCGTAATCGAATTCGCTGGAGTGACGCGGTTTCAGCACCGGCGCGTTATGCCCGGTTTGCGAGTCGGCGAAGCGTACAAACAGCGTCGGCGCCGGGTTATGTTGATCAAACTCTTTGCGTTTTTCGGCGTAGTTCATGCCGACGCAGAGAATTTTCCCCGGGTTTTCAATAACCGGCAGGAAGTTGAGATCGTCAAAGCACAGATCCGTCGCTTCACCACTCAGCTGTTGTGCCTCACTCAGCGCGTCGGCCGCGAGCAACGATTTCAAATCACCGTAGCGGTCGCCCAGGCGCTGGCCCAGATTGATGACGCCATCAGCCTTGACGATGCCGTAGCTACGGATCCCCTGATGGACAAAGCTTGCGAGTTTCATATCAGTTCCTGTAGTGCTTAATCAGACGAGGAAATTGCCAAGAACCAGCAGCGATACCGACACGTTGATCGCACCGCCAATACGGGTCGCAATCTGTGCAAACGGCATCAGGCTCATACGGTTACCGGCAGTCAGGATGGCAACATCCCCTGTACCGCCCTGGCCACTCTGGCAGCAGGAAACAATGGCAACATCAATCGGATGCATGCCAATCTTTTTACCTACGAAGAAACCAGTGGCAACCAGTGCGGAAACGGTACTCACGATCACCAGCAGGTTATCGAGAGTGAAAGCGTGAACCAGCTCTTCCCACGGCGTAATGGCAACGCCCACGGCGAAGAGGATTGGGTAAGTCACGGAGGTCTGGAAGAATTTGTACACCACCTGAGAACCTTCCAGCAGACGCGGAGAAACACCGTGTGCCAGCTTGACCAGCACGGCGGCAAACAGCATGCCGACCGGTGCAGGCAGGCCAATCAGTTTGTGGCCGAGCATGCCGATCATGTATAGCAACACAGCCAGCAGTGCGCCCGCCGCGATGGTGGTGACATCAGTTTTACCGGAAAACGCAGGGGCAGCCGGCGCTGGTTCATCACCATTGCTGCGGTTTGGCATCAGTTGGCCTTCGCCGGTCAGATGCGGGAAGCGTTTACCCAACTGGTTCAGGCAGCCGGAAATAATGATTGCGGTCAAACCGCCCAGCATCACCATTGGCAGTACACGGCCCAGAGCAACGCCCTGATCCATGTGCAGTAAGGTGGCGTAACCGATAGAGAGCGGAATGGCGCCTTCACCTACACCACCCGCCATGATTGGCAGAATGATAAAGAAGAAGATCTGGAACGGTTCCATACCCAGCGCCAGGCCAACGCCCATACCCACCAGCATGCCAACCACTTCGCCACACACCATTGGGAAGAAGATGCGCAGGAAGCCCTGAATCAGAGTGGTACGGTTCATACTCATGATACTGCCGACAATGATGCAGCAGATGTAGAGATAGAGGATGTTGGTTGATTTGTAGAACTTGGTAGTGGACTCGACCACTACATCCGGCAGCAAACCGTAATACACCATCGCCGAAGGAATAAAGGTGGCGCAAATCGCCGCTGCGCCCAGCTTGCCCACGACCGGCAGACGTTTACCGAACTCACCGCAGGCAAAGCCGAAGAACGCCAGTGTCGCCACCATCACGACGATATCGCTTGGCAACTTGCCGCCAAGACAATCGATAGCAATTAACGCACCGGCTAGCAGGAATAATGGCAGTGGTATAATCCCAACTTTCCACGTATCCATAATGTGCCACCACTTATCCTTCAGTGATGTTTTTTGAATCGCCAGCGATTCAGAGGTAACAGAGAATGAATCGTCAGTTGTGCTCATAATTAAGCCCCTTGGTTATTTTGTGGCTGTAGAGTAAAGGGCTAAACGCATACTTTATGTGAGGAATAGCATATTAAAACCGGAGTTTTAATGGCTCCTATGGTTTTTAAGGTTTCTTTTATTTTGTGTGATTTGCGCCTTAATTATTGGCGTGGTTTTTATGGTTTTTTTAAATAGAAACACAAGTTAATAACATTTCCAAAAAAGAATATTTAACAGACCATTTTTCCGCTTCAGTGCTGGCTGTGCAAGGGATCACAAGTTTCCAGTAAACTGCGTACGCGTGCGCAAAAAGATGCTACATTGGCGCTTTGCTGGCTGCTGTGCGAACCGTCATGAAAGTCTCTTTCCAAATCAAACTTTTTATTTCGCTGGTGCTTTTTTTCTCCGGTTTGTTCGTTCTGCTTGGCATTTATTATTACAAGGATGTCGGTCGCCAGCTATATCAGGAAATGAGCGCACGAGCAAAAATACAGGCTGAGGAAATAGCCATTATTCCGAATTTACGCCAGTCGGTTGCTGATAAAGATATTCGAGCCATCGCGCAATTTATGCATAAAGTGGTGGCGCATAGCGATGCAAGCTTTATTGTTATCGGCGATAACAAAGGCATGCATTTATTTCATTCAGTCGATTCTGATGTGGTCGGAAAAACATTAGTGGGTGACGATAATACCGAGGTGTTGCACGGGAAAAGCATCACCACTATCCGCAAAGGTGGGTTGGGTATTTCGTTACGCAGTAAGGCGCCGATTTTTGATGATGCAGGGCGCGTTATCGGGATTGTGTCGGTGGGGTATCTGACCAGTTATCTCGATACCATCACGCTCGGTAAAGTGATCAACATTTTTATTGCCGCTGTATTGCTGCTGGCAGCGCTGTTTATTTTTTCCTGGTTCTTTACCCGCAGCATTAAAAAACAGATTTTCTCCCTTGAGCCACGGGAGATTGGCCTGCTGGTGCGCCAGCAAAAGGCGATGATGGAATCGATCTACGAAGGGGTGATTGCGATTGACAGCGAACTGCGCATTGAAGTGATCAATCAGGCAGCACGCAAACTTCTGGAGTTACGCCAGCCGACGCGCGAACTGCGCGGGCAAACCATCGATGAAGTCATTGCCCCGGTACCGTTTTTTGACCGTTCGATGATGCTGGAAAACGACACGCACGATGAGATTTGCCGTTTTAATCAGTTAACGGTGATTGCCAGCCGGGTACGCATCATGCTGGAGAATAAATTGCAGGGCTGGGTGATTACCTTTCGCGATCGCAACGAGATAGACACGTTGAGCGCGCAACTCAGCCAGGTGAAGCGCTATGTTGATAACCTGCGCATTATGCGCCACGAGCAACTGAACCGCATGAACACACTCTCTGGCCTGCTACATATGGAGCGCTACGATGAAGCTGTGCGCTACATCCAGGCGCAGTCAGAGCACGCGCAGGAGTTGCTGGACTTTATCTCTTCGCGTTTTAGCTCGCCGACGTTGTGCGGTTTGCTGCTGGGGAAAGCGGCACGCGCCCGTGAAAAAGGTGTCGAACTGGCCTTTGATCCCCTGTGTCAGGTGGACAGAGCCTGCCGGTTGTTGGGTGAAGCGGAGCTTATCTCCATCATCGGTAATTTGTTGGATAACGCGATTGAAGCAACCCAGCGCGCCACGCTGCCTCACGAACCGGTTGAAGTGCTGATTTTGCTGAACGAACGGGAGTTGATTATTGAAGTGGCGGATCGCGGTATCGGCATTGATCCGGCGATTCGCGACCATATTTTTGAACGCGGGATGACCACCAAGCGCAGTGGTGATCATGGCATTGGTCTGTACCTGATCGCCAGCTATGTCACGCAGGTGGGCGGATCGATTGAGGTTTCCGCTAACACGCCTCGCGGCACGATTTTCTCTTTGTTTATTCCTGAAACGGGTAACGTACCGCGTCCCGTGCCGACCCTGGAAGATCAGAATTATGCAACATGAACTGATAGACGTGCTGATAGTAGAAGATGAAAACACGCTTGCGCAGCTTAATGCGGAACTGGTCAGCAGACACCCGCGCTTGCGCCTGGTTGGTATTGCCTCGTCGCTTGCCGAAGCGCGGGAGTTATTGAGCAACACGCAACCACAGTTAGTGTTACTGGATAACTATTTGCCGGATGGCAAAGGCATTACGCTTATTAACGATCCGCAGATTATTCGCGCGAACTGCTCGGTGATTTTCATTACCGCCGCCAGTGATATGGACACCTGTAGCCAGGCGATCCGCAATGGCGCGTTCGACTATATCCTCAAACCCGTGTCGTGGAAGCGGCTGAGTCAGTCGCTGGAGCGCTTTGTGCAATTCGCCGAGCAGCAACGCGTATGGAAAATTGTCGACCAACAGAACGTGGACTCGCTTTACCAGTTACAGGCGAAGAATTTCCGCCAGGATAATGGCAGTAAAGGCATTGAAGAGAGCACACTGGCACTGATTCAGAAGCTTTTTGCTGATGAGATCGCGCGCTGTTTCTCCGTCGATGAAGTGGTGAGCGAAACGGGGTTGAGCAAAACCACCACCCGGCGCTATCTGGAACACTGCGTGGAAGCCGGGTTTCTGGCGGTGGAGATGCAGTACGGGAAAATTGGCCACCCGAGGCGCATGTACCGCCGGGTGGCTGCGTGAAATGGCCCCTCACCGTGTGGCTGAGGGGCTAAAAACTACTTCAGGACATAACCGTACAGGCGTTTGATGCCATCGGTGTCGGTCTCCGAATAAACGCCCTGTAGCTCCGGTGAAAAGCCCGGCAGTAGGTTGACGCCCTCTTCCAGCGCGAGGAAGTAGCGCTGCACCGCCCCGCCCCATACTTCTCCCGGCACCACGCAGAGCACACCAGGCGGATAGGGCAGCGCACCTTCGGCGGCGATGCGCCCTTCCGCCTTACTGATGCGCACCAGCTCAACATTACCGCGAATAAACTCACTGTTAGCATCCTGCGGGTTCATCACGACCGCCGGCAGGCTGGCTTTGCGGAACATCGCTTTTTGCAGATCTTTTACGTCAAAACTCACGTACAGATCATGCATCTCCTGGCACAGTTCACGCAGCGTGTAGTCGCGATAACGTACCGGATATTTATTAAAAATGGTTGGCAGCACGTCAGCCAGCGGCGTGTCGTCTTCAATATGTTGTTCGAACTGGGCGAGCATCGCCACCAGCTGCGCCATCTTCTCGGCGCTTTCGGCCGGCGTCAGCAGGAACAGGATCGAGTTGAGATCGCACTTCTCCGGAACAATGCCATTTTCACGCAGGTAGTGCGCCAGAATGGTGGCCGGAATGCCGAACTCAGTATATTCACCCGTTTCCACATCGATGCCTGGCGTGGTCAGCAGCAGTTTGCAGGGATCAACAAAGTATTGCTCGTGCGCATACCCTTCAAAACCGTGCCATTTATCACCCGGCTCAAAGCTGAAGAAGCGCCGCTCGCGGGCAATCACTTCTGTCGGGTGATCCTGCCACGGTCGCCCGGCGATCTCCGGCGGCACAAAGGGTTTGATCATCTTACAGTTCGCGATGATCGCTTTGCGCGCTTCAATACCCAGCGCTACGCATTCTGCCCACAGACGACGCCCGCTCTCGCCCTGATGGATCTTGGCGTTAACGTCCAGTGCGGCAAATAACGGATAAAACGGGCTGGTTGACGCATGCAGCATAAAAGCGTTGTTCAGCCGCTTATGCGGGCAAAAGCGTGGCTGTCCGCGCAGATGGTTATCTTTTTTGTGGATCTGCGAGGTTTGTGAGAACCCGGCCTGTTGCTTATGCACCGACTGGGTGACAAAAATACCCGGATCGTTCTCGTTCAGCTCCAGCAGCAGCGGCGAGCAGTCGGCCATCATCGGGATAAATTGCTCGTACCCTACCCAGGCCGAATCAAACAGAATGTAGTCACACAGGTTGCCGATCTTGTCGATCACCTGCCGTGCGTTGTAGATCGTGCCGTCGTAAGTACCAAGCTGGATCACCGCCAGGCGGAACGGACGCGGCTGCTCTGCCTTTTCCGGCGCGACTTCGCGGATAAGCTCACGCAGATAACTCTCATCAAAGCAGTGATCGTCAATGCCACCAATAAAGCCAAACGGGTTACGCGCCGCTTCCAGATAAACCGGCGTTGCACCAGCCTGGATCAACGCACCGTGATGGTTGGATTTATGGTTATTACGATCGAACAGCACCAGATCGCCCCGCGTTAACAGCGCATTGGTCACCACTTTGTTGGCGGCAGAAGTGCCGTTCAATACAAAGTAGGTTTTATCGGCGTTGAATACCTTCGCGGCAAACTTCTGCGCGTGCTTTGCTGAACCTTCGTGGATCAGTAAATCGCCAAGCTTGACGTCGGCGTTGCACATGTCGGCGCGAAAAACGTTCTCGCCGAAGAATTCGTAAAACTGGCGGCCCGCCGGGTGCTTTTTAAAGAACTCGCCGTGCTGATGACCGGGGCAGGCAAACGTGCTGTTGTCCATTTCGACATACTGGCGCAGCGTATCGAAAAAAGGCGGCAACAGATTGTCTTCATAGTCGCAGGCGGCGGTTTCCAGCTCCAGCCAGTCCTGATCCTTACCGCCGATCACCGCTGTCACGCCTTGCGGCGCACTCTCCGGCTCTTGAGTGAACAAAAAAACCGGCAGGTTAAACCCCGTCCGTTTGAGTAACGCAAGAATGCCGCTGCGACTCTCCGCTAATGTCATGACGACTGCCGCCACATCCGTAAAATCGGTACTGTCCAGCGTCACCACTTCGCGGTGGGTGGAAAGCGCAGATATCAGCTCGCGGCTGACGGCAATTTTCATTGATTTCATAAGCACGAATACCCGTTTCAGGGGAGTAAAAGACCCCGGACAAAGCAGTTGCTTCGCCCAACGAACGTGTCTGACTGGAACCAGCTCCGACCGCCAGACATCAGTAAAAGCAGACAGCTTCTGATCTTACTGTTGTCCTACAGTGAGCGTGCGTTACCCTCACCGCATGGTGAGTGAAATATGGGGGAAAATGACACGGGTACCCGAAGGCATGCAGGTGCAAAACGCGTGACAAACAGCAGTCATGTACGTCATCTGGCAGCTCCCGTAAGGTGGAATAAAATTCGCGCAATCATGTCACCTTTCCCAAAGAGGCGCAACCAGGCCGGGCGTGGTCGCGCATAAAAATGCTATTCTACGCGGCATATTATTCAGTTATATGAAACACAGGAGTGACTCGTGCTTACTGGTCCTTTTATTAACGCTGCTGCGGTATTAATTGGCGGCACCTTGGGCGCGTTACTCAGCCATCGCCTGCCCGAGCGCATCCGTTCCTCAATGCCTTCGATTTTCGGTCTTGCGTCGCTGGGTATCGGTATTTTGCTGGTGATCAAATGCGTGAATTTGCCGGTAATGGTGCTCGCCACGCTGGTCGGAACGTTAATTGGCGAACTCTGTTACGTCGAGCGTGGTATCAGCGGTGGTGTTAACGCGCTACGTAATCTGCTGCAAAAACGTAAAGACGGGGATGCCAACAGCGCTCACGAGTCGTTTATTCAGAGCCTGGTGGCAATCATTATTCTGTTTTGTGCCAGCGGCACCGGGATTTTTGGTTCCATGCGCGAAGGGATGACCGGCGATCCGAGCATTCTTATTGCCAAAGCTTTTCTCGATTTCTTTACCGCCGTGATCTTCGCCACTTCACTCGGTTTTGCTGTCGCGATGATCTCCGTGCCGATGCTGATTATCCAGCTTACTCTCGCCACCTGTGCAACGCTGATTCTGCCGCTGACCACGCCCGCAATGATGGGTGATTTCACCGCCGTTGGCGGCATCCTGCTGCTGGCGACCGGGTTGCGCATCTGCGGCATTAAGATGTTTGCCGTGGCGAATATGCTTCCCGCGCTGGTGATTGCGATGCCGATTTCTGCCCTGTGGACAGCATTTTTTGCCTGAGCGAACGTGCATTATGCGCAAAGTGGTGATAGATTGTGCAGTCCGCAGCGAATTGAAGAAATTTCGTTGACGGAGCGCGGCGAATCAGGTTTAATGCGCCCCGTTGCCCGGATAGCTCAGTCGGTAGAGCAGGGGATTGAAAATCCCCGTGTCCTTGGTTCGATTCCGAGTCCGGGCACCACTTATTCAGAGAACCCAGCCTATGGCTGGGTTTTTGCTTTTGGGGAGACGGACTCTCCATCGAACTACGTTCGATTATTCGCCGCAAGCGGCTCACCCCTTCGGGGCCAGCGCGACAAGCGCGCTGTTCAACGCCTGACGGCGTTAGTCCGGGTCCGGGCACCACTTATTCAGAGAACCCAGCCTATGGCTGGGTTTTTGCTTTTGGGGAGACGGACTCTCCATCGAACTACGTTCGATTATTCGCCGCAAGCGGCTCACCCCTTCGGGGCCAGCGCGACAAGCGCGCTGTTCAACGCCTGACGGCGTTAGTCCGGGTCCGGGTCCGGGCACCACTTATTCAGAGAACCAAGCCTATGGCTGGTTTTTGCTTTTGGAGAGACGGACTATCCGTCGAACTACGTTCGATTATTCGCCGCAAATCTCACGCCTCATCCAGAACGGATACTGCAAAGCGCGTTGGATAAATGAGGCGATGGCATCTTGCCCCCTGCCCCAAAATCAGTGCAGTTCCCCATCAGATCCAACTCATCAACCCCGGGAAAAGGCCGCTGTTGATACACCACGTCCTGCGCGTGACCACACTAATAAAAAGGTGGCGCACTCTCCTGCATGGAGAATCAGCCATCATCCTTGTCACCAAGAGTCGCTTCCTTAATCGTTCAGGTGGTGCTGTGATTTGCCGATCATTCGGGCAGCAACTCCGTTACAGGTGCGCTGTTTTTTATCTGCCCCAGAGTATAAATCTGAGAGCGGAGATGCTGTTCCAGTTGTCGGATAAGTTGCTGACGCAGAGGAGAATCGACTGGCAATAAGTTAATCTGACGAAGCTGTTCCTCCGTCGGTTCAGTTTGCTGGAAGCTGGTCATCATGCCGAAGACGGATGATTTGAGTTCGCTGACCGTCATGTATTTACCCTTGTGCTCATCCAGCCCACTCAGTTGGTTACTAAGTTGTTGTAGCTTCGTCATCCCTTGATGCCAGCCATTCAGATTTTCTGTCAGTATGCTGGCAGCGTTTAACTGCCGAAGCCATTGCTGTGTCAGCGGTTTCGCCTGCTCAGGCCAGAGCGACTGAACCTGTTCGATCAGTTGACGGCTGTAGTCAATATTCCAGTCCGGCGACAACTGACCTAAGCGCACGAGCTGCTGCTGCGTGTCTGCGAACAAGGATTGCGGTATGGGAGTGTGCTGATACAGCGTATCAAGTTGCGCGGGCGTGAGTGTTGCGGGTAACGGTGCCAGCGATGCAGCAAGCTGAGCCTGCAACGGGTTAAGTCGATGTAAGACATGCCAGCCCCACACCGTTGCCGCACTGATTACCAGCATGGTGCACATACCGGCGGCAAAGGATTTCCACTTTTTTTCCTGTACCGGTACCGCCGCCAGCACATCCACGTTCGGCTGATGCTCGGGCTGTGCAACATAAACCCAATTAACTGTGTTGGTCGGTTCGTTCTTTTCTGTAACAGGAGCACCAGGCGAAGCATCACTTAATATTCCCGCGCTATTCATTACTGTCGCAGGCAGCACGATACCAGTCTGAATAGCTACACCAGAGTCGGATGCGCCGTCACTATTTTCCAGCCGAACAGCACTGTTATGTATCATCAATCGCAACGTATCTAGCTGGCTCAGGTGCTTAAGTTCCAGTCGTTGTAGCACCGAGCCGAGACGCGTTAGCAGTTGCTCCGCCCGATATAACTGGCTGAGGTCGCTGTAGTTTAGCGCTAGCGCGCGCATCCGTTGCTGCAGGCGCTGGCTCAGATTGCTGAGAATTTCCATGCGGGCGTGTACAGGCTGCGGCCAAAGCCCTCCCCACTGATGGCTTATCAGGGCCTCCAGTATTACCAGGCCCTCATTCAGACCGAATAATCCGGCCAGTTGCGTCCGGGCAAGCGTATACCAGGCGGCCGTTTGCAATTCCACGCCATTTTGCTCAAACAGTGAGAGACAGAGCTTTTCTACATACCGCCAGTTCACGTCCGGACGCGCCGGATGACTCAGCTTGCTCAGCTCATCGCGCAGGGTGGCATAATCCGGCAGGGTGCGCGGGTCGCTACCGGTTTTGATTTTACGGGGGGAAATGTCATTCATGACAGATATCCATTTAGCTTGTATAGAACGGAAGGTTTAGAAGGCATTATCAACAAAGGAGCTCATATCTGAGTTCGCGTACGCAAGCCGTGCTTTGCAAGGTGGGAAATGGATTTGGCACGAGAATATTGCTGGGGTACGTTCTGAGTTTTTGTTCAAGATATAAACGCTGGCATTATCTGTCCGCGCCTTTTGCAGGACGCTGTGTTTCATATCGCATTAGCCACTCTACCATCTGTTCCTGACACGGTTTCATTCCCTGGCGAAATGTAGCAATAGCAGCCAGGCGATCACTGATGAACGAAGCGTAGAGGGATTGTTGGGACGGTCACTTTTGCAGGAATTGTGATTTTACGAACACTATCTTCCCTGGCCTTACGTACGGGGTGTCGTTTAGAGATACTGCTGTTGCTTAAGATGTCGCAACAGAACCCGCCCTTCGGGTTTAAAATCTGTGCCATAACGCACCAGGCCAATACCTTTGAGTTCAGCGTCTATGGCATAACGCAGTTCACCGGGGATTTCCTGCTCCAGCAGTACGACGGCGATTTTTTTCAGGCGTGGCTCATATTTGAGCAGGACGGCGGAGAGTGTTCCCATCAGTACATGCGCCGTCCCCGGCATGCCCTCGAGGATTTTGGTCATGTCAGGCAGCCCATAGTCCGGCAGGTGCGCCAATGTGCCTGCACGACAGTTAAGAACGCGCTGCATATTGTCCAGTACGGAAAGTATGACCTGATTTTCTTCATTGACCTGCTGAAGGTTGAGGCCACCGACGAAATTGCCGGTGAGCATTTCATATAAAGAAGGAGAGTTTTGGCTGTGAGACATTATTCGTCCTTTACCGGTAGCAGCCTGAGAGAGTTATTCCCGGCTTCAACCACCCGGGGCATATCGGGATCGAGTTCTTCACGGTTTATCTTCAGCTTCCATGTGTTTTTCACCAGATCGGGTTGCCGGAACAATCCAGCCACGGCCACGTAATTCGCGTCCTTTTCCAGTGGCATATCGAGCAGCACGTCTCCGCCCGGTTTAAGCACGACAACACGGGTAGCCAAAAGATCAGTTCCGAGCACCTTTTCACCGTCGTTCAGTAGCTGCTGGTACACACTTTGGTCGAAGGTTTTGTTGTCTTTAAGCTGATAAATCCGCACAAGAACCGATTCAGACAGCACGTTGTTCTCACGGGCATCAGTGTTCAGTGCTTCACGAGCCGTGAAATCCAGATGTAGTACCTTAATCTTTTTGTAGAACACCGCGTTAAATGCCGATTGGGTGCCATCAGTAATACCCTGCGTCACCCCGCAGCCCACCAGATTGAACGCCAGCACAGGCAGTAGCCAGAACGCGACCTTAGTTAAATTTGTACGTGACACGTCGGTTTCCTTGTTGTGTTTTCGCAGGTTCCAGTCCTGTGTAGTAGCCCAACTCTATCGTAAAGCTCTGCGGGATATCGTCCGGAAGTTCATCACCTTCCACACCGAATACGCCGTTTATCCCAAGCCAGAAAGGGCCTTCACCCAACGGCATGAAAGCCAGCTGGCGGCTACAAATGGTCAGAGTAATTTTTGCCCTGAATCGCCAGCCCAGGTATACCCGCAGCATAACCAGCAAATCCTGATACAGCAGGCCATCCGGCCTCCAGCCCTGCGATTCCTGTTCGTTATCCGTGGAAAGAGCAATCAGCAGCTGGCTGTTGGCATCCAGCACTTCGTCGCCAAGCGGCGTATTGCCATCCAGCAAAAAATCCTCATCTCCGTAAAAGCCCAGAGGTTTACTCACTTCTACCGGGCGCAGACAGTAAGGGCTGACCTGCACGGTGGTATCCGGAGCCAGCAGGCTAACCAGTGCCTGTATCCCCTCCTGGGTTTTACCCGGCTGACGCAACACGCCAAGCAGAGCCAGAAAGCGTGATACTGGCGTAGCAATATGTTCAGCCGTGCCGGGAATACCCAGCCCTACCAGCCCCAGCAATGACTGAGAGATATTGTCGGTGCCACCACGTTCAAACGTGGCCGGATAAGAATACTTGCGCCAGATGCGGTAGAACTGCGTCAGAATGCGGTGGTTAAAGATATCCAGAAAACCCTGCAGCGCCTCATGTCCTTCCCGACGCTGAGTAATGTCATCGAGATATGCCGTCGGCAGCGGGGAATCTACGCCGTACAATCCCATAAACGTGGCACGGATGATCGCCGGTTTGCTGTCATCGTCTTCATCGTATTCAATCGCCTTCAGCTCACTGACCGGAAATCCCATTCCTGGATGCGGCGCAAAGCGCACCGGGTCATCTGCCGGGTGGCTGGTTGAACCCATCAACGACTTGTCCGGATGCCGTTTCTCCAGTAACTGACAGAAACGATAGAAATTGATCCGGTTGAGGTCTGCTTCCAGCCGCGCGGTCAGCCGGGAATACGGCGATTGTGCTTCTCTTCCCATTCCAGACGTTCTCCGGTCGGTTGCAGAATAATAATCAGGCGATTAAACAGGTAAATGTCGGTGTAGAGCGCAAAGAAGCGACTCAGCATCTCGCCGAACAGACAGATGTCGCCACGCCCGGCAAAACCGTGGCTGTCCAACATCACTTCTATCTGTACACCGCGCACCAGGTAGCCCTGCTCAAAGCGCTCAGTTTCACTGTGCTTCACATCAATGATGGCTTCCAGACGGCGGCGGTTCATCTCACTGTCGGTCCACTC
The DNA here is from genome assembly GCF_000300455.3 of Kosakonia sacchari SP1. Lineage (NCBI taxonomy): Bacteria > Pseudomonadati > Pseudomonadota > Gammaproteobacteria > Enterobacterales > Enterobacteriaceae > Kosakonia > Kosakonia sacchari. The sequence continues at coordinate 761,621 of NZ_CP007215.2, read as the reverse complement.
ATACAACGCAAGGGTGCCACGCAGCACATCGGCATTATCCATCATCGAAAGGAACCCGCTGCCGAGGTGGCTGAGTACACGCCAGTGAAACCTGTCCTGTGCCGGCGGATAGCAGGGAAGCGTCGGGGCGCAAAGGTTGCGAACAGCAATGCTGACCGAGGTGGTTTTCATCACCGTGTCGAGCACAGTACTCTGCAGCGCGCGGCGAGGTAGCTGACCATTTGTGCCGGTGAGCGTCAGAGAAAGGCTTTCATCTTCCGGGATGGTATGGTTATCAAAGGCTTCACCGCCGAGAATAAGCCAGGTGTTATGCAACCCGGATGGACCACGACGCACACGGGTGTGCCAGTAATATTCCGGTGCCTCATGGCGCATCATTCCCCCCTTGTGGCGGAAGCTCGTGAAGGGGACGTAGGTATGCTGGCTGGATGACATCACCGAATCCACCGCATAAATCTCTGTGTGACCATCCTGCACACGCATCGGGCGCAACATATATTCCGTCTGCAATCCGTCGAGCGTCAGCGGGTCTGATTCCAGCGGAAACAGGTTGATCACCGGTACACAGTTGAGGCGCAAGTGCTTTTCAGTGAAGCTGAAGTCATGCTCCCAGCGCTCAGCCAGGACCACATCTATTTCAAACCAGGAGAGATCAGCCGGAAAGACGACGGCCTCCAGCCCTCGCAGCCCGGTGAACATGAATTTCTCGCGAAAGGTGAAATACTCCAGTAGCAGCTGATAGCCACTGAAACTACTCTCCCCCTTCGGCCACAGACCGTCGTCATCACCAAACCCGAGCGCGGTGAAATACCCGTCAAGCGGTCTTCTCTCCACATCACCGGACATCCGCAACCACAGACGGGCGATATTCATGGTAAAAGCTTCATGCATGGCGCAAGCCAGCGGTGTGTCAGCATTGAAGTAAAACGGGATCAGGCTGAGATCGATACGGCTCCAGTCTGCAAGTTGACTACAGTTAAAGCGCAGCGTAATCACCGACCGGCCATCAGGATCGGTTATCAGACTTGCGTGCTCAAGCGACAGCGGCTGAAGGGTGATCTCTTTGGTGGTGGTGTACCGGCAGCGGGTGCCATTTTCACCGATCGGCCGCGAGTTCACCTCGAAACCTTTGACGATACGCATCTGTTCCTTCATTTCACGCCAGTCGGGAGTGAACTCCACCACGGACATCGACGGTATGGTGCGCAGGTAATGGGGCCACAGCAGGCTGACCAATCCTTCGGTCAGCTCCGGCAGGTCATCGTCGAGCTTCTCGCGCAACCGCCCCATGAGGAAAGCAAAGCCCTCGAACAGGCGTTCCACATACGGGTCACGGGCACCAGCCTTATCGAGGTTAAGCATTGCCGCCTGCTCAGGATGAGCGCGGGCAAACTCTTCACCCGCTTCCAGCAGGTAACGCATTTCAGCGTCGTAATAACGCAGGGTTAAATCATCCATAGATAACCAATATGATTGAGTGACTTACAGTGTTCAGGAATAAAGCGAAGCCATAACAGCCTGCAACTTATTGAGATCGTACCGGCTGATCTTTCTTACTTAATCGTTTAAAAACCAGGAGAAAGACAATATAAATAACAATAAAAGCAATATTCGATGTAGCAAAGAATAACCAGACCATAGAGTAGGTTTCGTCAACCAGATAATCCAGATGCGTTCCAATTAATACGGGTTCATAAGTGTATTTGATATCCATAAATGACAGGGAAAGAACCGCTGTGCTGACCAGTAAAAATAAGGCTACGGGCACAAAAGCAATCAGTAGAGGTTTAATCATTCTCAAATCCCTGGGACTGGCTGAATGTTGTGGGGGCATAACCGCTCGAGCCTTTTCCGGCGAATCCACTTACTTTGCCTATTGCCCCGGCAGTTTCATTACCGCTGCCTGCACCTTCAATTTCCTTATAATTTGAAGCGTTATGATAGTTGCCCTTAAATTCGTCAGTCATTCTCATTATTCGCATATCAGCTGGATTTACAGCTAACTCCTCCAGATAAGCATTCAGGGACGATGGGATCGCAAAGTCTTCGCTGTAACCAAAAGAGTCAAGCAGGCTCACGTTAAATATTCCGGTACCTGCTTTTTTAAGTCCCGTTACTGACGTTGTAGTATAGTTGTTGACTGCCAGGTTATATCTATCAATAACACGTCCATTTTCTTTTATCTCCGCACTGGTATTTTTTCCATCAGGGTGAACACTGCTGGATGCCCATAAAGCATTAAATATTGATAGCGTGTTAGATTCATCAACGTCCAGTATTTTAAAAACTGACGCCCTCATCCGATAAAGTACTTTTGTGTAAAACCTTTCCGCTCTTTCGCTGGAATATTTAATCAACACTCCTTCACCTACGGGACTAAACCCTTCCTGATCATATCGTCCATAGGTGAAAACATGGATCATATTTTTAATGTGTATCGAAACGAAAGCATGTCCTGCCCCCTGGTTTTCTGTCCAAAGGAAAACACCATCGCTCAGTTCATTCGGCTCTGCAATACATATTCCCGCAAAGTCATTTGGACCAAACTGGCTACTATCAATACCCAGAGCCAACATCGTATCAGCCCGTAAGCCAGCCAGAAACGTCTGATAAACAGCATCCGTTCCAGATCCTCCTGCAGTTGAAATTGCTCCAGCCGAACTCTTCTCATATGTATCATTCATCATCGATGGAATAAACTTCGCCTTACACGGACAGGTACTGTAGCTGTCGAGTGTTCCGGCCATTCGCCTGCCGTGTATGGTATCGTTGTCGATGCCACCGGCTATCTTGTAAAGCCCGGCATGTTTTCCACAGGTCACGCTGTCCTGTTCACGGGCAACAGGTCTATCAAACAGCGAATGATCCTCTGCACCGGTGATAATTCTCCCGCCGCAGGTCGTTTTGTCGCCCTGCACCAGATAAAAACCTTCTGCTGACATAACTTCCCTTTTCGCTAAATTCAGTCCTGTTTACCCGCAAAGCACCGCACTGCCTGCCGGATCGAGCGCAATCAGACCTGCCAGAAGATGGTCCATCTCTTGCTGTAACCGCGATTTATCGGTTTCACTGCGGGTGGCTTTCATGCGCAGCAATTTGAGGCGGCGCGATTTGACTTCAAATAACAGTGCCGGAGTCCACTGCGTGAGGGTGATGGACTGTGCAGCCCCATCGAGTTCCCCCAGCAAATGCAGAGCCAGTTCATTTTTGCCCTTCTGTTCGGCCACGCGGGCCATCAGCAAACGCAGTAACCATTTGTCTTTTATCGAATCGATGCCCGGGCGTGTCTGCAACCATTGAAGTGTGGCACCCAGACCGTCAGTGTCCGCTTTATCCAGCGCTTCCGGCTCGAGTGCAAGGATATCGTTATCCGTCACACTGACGACACTGACCGGCTCATCACACCAGCCGGAAATTTCGTCCAGCACGCTCTGATTTATCCAGTTCAGCGTTACCTCATCGGCAAACGGCGTCCCGTCATTAAAGGCCAGGGTTTCAAGCCCGGTAAGGCGGCGCAGCAGCCCTTTCAGGTCGGCGATAATGATGTCGGCCAGCACATCCTGCCCCGATTTCACCAGGGCCTGGTGGATATACCACTGCAAATCCAACCAGAGGTGATTGGCGCCACGCGAGAAAGTGCTGTCCGCCTGCTCCAGAATCTCCAGCCAGCTCTGCTGCAGGTACAGGCGTTTGAGCATGGCCCGCTGATCAGCCCGTGGCGGTTCAATGCGCGTTTTCCCTTCGGCATCCGGAGCCGGAATAGCGCTCAGCGTGTCATGACGCAGGCTTTTCATCAGCCGGTGTGCGGCCAGCCAGCCATCGGGTTGCTCACGCAGGTACCCCGTCAGAGTGCGGGCATGGACCAGCAAATCCTGACCGGACGTGATGCGGCTCAGCACTGGCGCATCCTGTTCTGTCGTGTGAGATGGCGGCTGCGCGCGTGTCTGACTACTGGCATTCTGCGGTACAACCGCATCAACGCCGCCGCCTTTCATCAGGCGGGACTCCAGTGCTCTATAAAGCGCATTCAGCTCTGGCTGTGACGCTTCCGGCTCCGCCCCCAGGCTGTCGCGGATCAGCAGCAACGCGCCGACAGTGCGCAATGCATCCTCGCGTACCACTTCCGGCCAGAGTGACAGGCTGTCGAGAACACGGGAGCCTGCGAGCCACTCTAGCGCCGGTTTACGGCTTCGCTCGCGCTGCGGATGAAGTTGCGTTCCATAGCGCTGTAACAATCCCGCTAGTAGCTCAAGCCCTTCGGCAAAGCCGGTTTCCCCGTCCTGGTGCAGACGCGCCCAGCAGTAATAGGTGACAATCCGGATATCTTTGGCAGTGGTATTCAGCAGTTTTTCGGCAAGCGTGCAAATCAGTCCGGTATCGATGCCGGAAAGTTTATTGACCTCCTCCCGGATGCGCTGAAAATCATCGTCATATCCCGGGTCTTCTCCAGTCGGACTGGTATCGCTGACCAGAGCAAGCCAGGGTTGCCAGTTTTCCATGCGTGCCTGCGCCTGTTGCCGTAACTGAGTTTCATCAGCCTGGCAGGCGGCAACCAGATTCTGCAGAGTGCTCATTATTCGACTCCATCCATGTCACTGTTTCCGGTGTTGACCATTAGCGCCTGAGCGGTGGCCGCGCTGTCGACACTGAATATCTGCTCCGGCAGCGTGAAACCGCGCAGATCCAGCAGCGCCAGTGGACCTTTTCCGAGCTGTGAGCGCAGTACCCACTGCAGGGTTCGAGCGTCCGGGGCGGTAAAGCTCATCATCCACTGACTGCGGTCAAGCCGCTGATGTTTACCCTGGTCCAGCCAGCGAATGAAGCCCCAGGTCCCGCTGTAGTCTCCGAACAGGCGCGCGCCAGTGTTGACAGTAGTCCAGGTCATCATAGTCCCCGGCTTGTACGTGTCTCCCGGCCAGCGAAAGCTCTGCCAGTCGGCCATCTGGTTGAAGTAGTGCAGCTTTTGTCCATCAATGGTCAGTTGGGTTTCCACCACCTGCGATACAGGACGCGCCTGCAGCTCAAAGCTGATGCCCTGGCTTCCATCAGTAAATAGAATGTCCGACAACTGGCTCAGCTGATTAATCGCCCGCAGGAAGGCCGGGTTAAAGCTCAGCCCCTGGCTGTTGACTTTATCCGGTACCCACTGGCTGCCCTCTTTGTGCAGTACACCGCTGAGCTCTGTCGTCAGGAAGCGCTCAATACGTCCGCTGTCCTTGCGCACAAATTCAGCCAGCATCGGCAAAGAGGCATCACTTTTACTCGCCGCAAACGGGAAACGTCCGTCAAATGAGGTATGCCAGTTAGCGACAACCGAACGGCTCCATTTGTCGTTGAGGCTTGCCGCCGACGGCTGAAGCACCGTCTCCCAGGCCTGCGTCAATGGCTGCACGAACATCGTACTACCAAAACCGCTCCACTCTTCGCCAAGGCTTGCCGAAATCAGACTGCCGTACTGCTGGGTGTCGGTCAGGTCCACGCTTTTGCCCTGGAATACGGTCTGCGCCAGGGTTTGCATCATTTCCTGCGGGTCAGAGGCGCTGGCCACCTGTTGCAGGCGCAGACGCACGCGGGTGATGCGGGTCAGGTAAGTCTGCAGGCTCAGCATGTCATCCGCCGACACCATATTACCGCCCTTGTCTTTGCCCATCAGTGTAAGCAATGGTCCAAAGGATTCATCCAGTGGTCCCTGCTGGCCTGACGCTGACTGGTCAATGGCGGGTTTGTCTTTTCCACCCACCAGATCTTTGGCCGATCTGATGATGGAGTCCGAAAGAGCTTCATTCTGCTGCCCGGTCTGCCCCTGCCAGGCAATGGTATTCATCAGGGCAACCAATGGTGACTGGCGTACATCACTCATCAGGGTCAGCTGGTCAGTGACGTCCGTAATGTTGTTCGCCGGATTAAGTCGCAGGCTATTGAGGAAATTCAGCCAGCTACCGGCAAAGTCGGTGAAGTAACGTTGCGTCAGACGCCCTTTCAGTGCTTCCGGTGACAGAGTTGAGGGTACGTTTTTTCGACTGTCGCTCAGCACCCAGTCGATTTCATCCCGCCGCGAGTTGGCCGCCTTTTCAATGGCCTGCCGAATTTCCCCTTCCCATGCCTGGCGGGTGAACATACCCGGCACCACTTCATCTGTAGTAAACAGACGGCGCGCATCGGTGCTACCACACATGTCTTCCAGAGACACATCGGCGAAATTACGACGCACGGATTTGAGCATGTTCTCATAAAGCGTACTTTCAGCGTTGCGGCGGCCAATCTGTTGCAAGAGTATCTGCCGGCTCTGGCTGACCAGTTGCGCATCCGGCGTGATTTTCCACTGTGGCCGCTTTGGCAGTTCGGAAATGTAGAAGGCCCATAAATCCGGCGACAGGCTTTGCCACAGGCCGGTTGAGATGCCCATTCGCGTCGGCTGTACGGTTTTCATAGTCTGCGCGTAATACGCGCCGTCGGCTTTATCCGGACGGGCCATCATCAGCCACGCTTTCAACTGGTCATAGCCTGGTTTCGCCAGTTGAGCACGCTGGCCGCTGTCAGGGGGAGTGCCTGCCAAAACGCTGAGTTTCTGCGCCAGGGCGGCATTTGCCGGGTCGCGTATCAGGCGGTTGTTCGCCACGCCGTACAAGGGCAGCATCGCGTCGAGCAGTTGCTGGTTATGGTTCAGACCAAAGCGCTGATACCATGGCGCACCGTCCCGAATACGGTGCTGCAGGCGGCCAGCATCATTTCGCAGGGAATGTAGAGCCGTCAGTTGGTAATCCAATACGGAAGGATGCCCTAGCAGGGCATGGGCTTGTTCAGCAACAGAGACTATCTGCAGGCGATTTAACGCAAACGACAGCAGCATCCCCGCGCCCCAAATACCAATAATGGTCATCAGCGCCCAGACAAACGTCTGTTCCCACGCCATACCGACTCGGCGGCCACGTACTCGGGTGCAGTCGTCAACGATGCCCTGCCAGGCCACCGGCAGGGTCAGCGCATGGCGTTGCGATTCTGGGATATATTTCGCGGCAGATGCGGAGCTGGCTGTTCCCTCTAATGGATCAGCGGGTTGATTCTCCGGCAGACTGAACATCAGGCCACGCAGCGGAACACGCTGCTGGGAACCAGACAACCATGGCACCAGTTGCTGAGCCCAGCGGGCAATACCGCCGTCTTTGAGGTGCTGACCCAGACGCAGCAGGAAGTCGTGACTGTTGTTCTCAGCGACCTGACTCACCCCCTGCGTCCGCAGGGTCGGCAGCATCAATTCAAGCTGGCGGGTAATATTTTCGGCTTTCGCACGCAGCGGGAAACTGGCCCCTACCGTTTGTTCAGTGCGTTTAGTCTGCGACCACTTGCTATCGCACAGTTGCCACAGCCAGACCGGTGCGGAAAAACGAAGCAGCTCGCTGATTTTTTCCAGTCCGCGTAAATCGTTGTCACTGGTTTGTGGGGTCAGATTAAGCGACTGTGGTATGACGCGAACAATACCGTCCAGTGGGCGTCCAGGACACAGTTTACGCAGCGCGGTGTATTTTTCCTTGTCGGGCTCAGCAGTCAGACTGCCGCCATAAATCAGAACGGTACGGCTGCCTTCAAGCCACTGGCTTTCCTGCAGGCCTGGTACCAATAGTTCGATTGCCGCCTCATCGCCAGTGATTAACAACAGACGGGTTTTACGGCGCCAGTAAAGTCCAATGCGGGAGCGGAGATGCACCCGAATCTTGCCATACATGGCCACCGCTGGGTGAACAGGAGCTTTATCATTTTCCCGTTTCTTTTTCTCATCATCACCGCTGGTGTTATCGACAAGCGCATTAAACTCCTGCTTGCCAGCAATACGTACCGCCGCCAGGAGCATCACCGATACGATAAGGGCACACACTGAAATACATCCGCCAGCAATAAGCCAGTAAATTTGCTGCTGACTACCGTCTTCAATCCCGGCTATATCCGGCTGCTTCCAGACCATGAACGTCATAACGGCTAACAGCAAAAAGAAAATCAATGCGACAGCAAGATAGCGGCCTTCCGTAGTCTTCGGTGCTAAAGGTAGCTTCACGGATCCATCTCCTGTCGGGAAGCAATCGGGGTAATGAGCGTGCTCCACAGCAAATTCTGTGTGGTATCACCGCAGATGATCATCTGTGGTGACTGTGTTTGTCGGGCGATTTCAGTGGCGGCAGCGATGGCCAGCCAGGGAGCTGCAGCTCCGGCATGTCCCATGGATATATCGAGTGAAATCACGCCGTCGTCATCTACAGACTGCGCAGGATGTATGTTCTGACACGCGATCACTTCTGCGCGCTGCTCACCAGTCAGACCGGCAAGCCATAAATTTTTCACGATATTTTCTTTGAGCGGGACGTTATAAGCAGCCATGTACATCCCCTCGCTCAGTTCACCTGCTGGAGCAGCATCTGGCCGATGCAGCAAAGCGAGAGGTTCGAGTGCATCCTGTGTCAGGCGGTTGCCAAGAAGCAGAGCAACGGCTGCTTCAGCAGTATTGTTTGAAACAACCGGATCAATCTGGAGACCAACAATTAATAACATCGCCTCATCTTTAATGCGGTGATTCAGCCAGTGGCTGACGACTTTCGGCCCAGTGTTGTCTACATACTCAACAGCGCAGGTTATGCCACTCTCTAGCCAGGCTTTCTGCCAAATATTTTTAATCGCAGAGAATGAGAGAGATGACGAGATATCAAGGATGACCACCAGCGAGGTATTTTCCGGGAACTGGCCAACTGGCAGATCAGCAATAAGTTCTGAGAACAGACGTAAGGCGACCAATTCAGGGGTATCGTCTGGATCAGTCGTAATACGGCTCAGCCGCTTGCTTTTCTCTTCTTTCCAGTCCGACTGAGTAATGATAATGCTCTGATTGTTGATCATTTCAACGGCAACAGAAGCCTGTTCATCTTCCTGATAGGCAGTAATAAATGTCGTATTCAATACCTGAAGCGCACGGCGTGCTTTACGGGTCTCACTTAAGATCCAATGCTCCCGACGTCGGTCAAAACCATTCGCTTTACTGTCCTGTAATGACCAGGCCCACGCGCGAATGCTGAAACTCACAATCCATACAACGACAGGCGTACCAATGGTAATTAACCAAAAGTGCCTGGGATCAATGTAGCGTCCGAATATACGCATGAAGATCACGCTAATGACCAACATTGCCGCCAGAACAGCAAACCAACGTGATATTTTTGGTGGAACGGGTCGTGGATAACATTCAGGAAGATGTTTAAGGGAGTAAAACATAATTATCCAGTCAGCTAATCATGATAAAAATCAGAAAATTAAATGTATAAACGCTACTACTGCCTTTCAAAAAAAGTGAATTCTTTGAATTGAGCTTCTTATAACTATAAGGTTTTCACTTTAGTTTCAGACTTAGACAATTGATATACCTCGCCTATTAAATACTTTTACCCCCTACAAATACAAAATGATATTCAAAATGGTCAATATTGGTGCCTGTATCACCGATACCTTGAAGGTATTTCGTTCTTTATCACTACTTCCCGCACGCTATTCGTAGAGCCAATAATTATTGCACTACTCTGAAGTTGTTGAGAATTTTCCCCAAACATATCAGAGCAGACTCTATCAGAAGATTGAGTACAATATTTTTAAGCAATTTAATGCATTCATCTTTTGCATGGAACCCAGTATCTTCACTTAAATTCTGAGTGGCTACATCATTCCACACTTCATAATGTCGTATGAAATCCATGTCCGTTTTCTGGGGAGTACCTTTTACAAAAGAATACACTGAAAAAACTGAGTAAAACGACGACACTATCAATATTATCAGCAATTTAATAATCCTCAAGCTAACTCCTTGATGACATAATCATCATTTCTTTCAACCTATTAGCTATGCTAACCCTAAGGGTATCTATTAAATTCCCACGAACTATTTTTCTTACACGCTTCAAAATTCTTATCATCCGTAGGATCAAATCCTGGCCCTACTGGTTTTAGCTTTCCACTTGTAAGATTAAAAAGTAAACCCTGATTGGTTTCGATATAGGCGTAATCCTTTCCTTTTATAAAACCAACGTCAAAGACACCTTCACTCACAACTTTTTCAATCTTTTTGTACCCTTGTTGTAAATCTACCAGAATCACATTTGTATCTTGGGGGTTTCCCTCATTAATTGCTTTCGGCTTACCCCAAAGAATTAATTTATCACCACTACATTTAACACTATAGCCATTTATAACAGTGTCAAACGTTAAATTTTTTGTGTGATTGTTAATGTGAATACTTACAGAATCATTTCCATTTAATGTAACGCCTGATGCATATGCATTAAATGAAATAAAAAAACCGGCAATTGTTGCAATACTCAGATTCATTTATTAGTCCATCAATATATGAGAGATTCTAATTGTTTCTTTCCATCTGCGTTCTTCGTCGGTATACGCACCATTAATAGCTTTGGTTACAATTTTAGAATGTTCATGTGAAACATCCAACTCCACTATTTTCGCATTTATTGGGCGAAATCCAGCGGTGCGAGCACCGGCAATCCAGTACCAAGCACCAGCGTCAATACAGTTATATGGAGAAATTGATAGAAGCTGTGGGTCAGCTATGGCAGGAGCTTTAATTAAATTAACGGGCCTCCACCATCCATTTATAAACCCCTTGTAGTTCATAGGGTATTTTTCTAAGTCAATCCATCCCCTATACCCCCAGTATTTACTGTAGTTTTCGCGGCCTGTAAGCTGTTTCATCCCTCTGCCTCTAAATTTCGGACCATCTCCTGGCTCAATATTTCCAAGTCGCCCATTCAGATAATCAAGATAGCCACCAGGAAGAGGGTTATAGTATCCATTTTTCTCTGAAGAAAAACTTGAATGGGTAGGGTTTCGTGAAAAACTGGCAGCCCCTTCAATCATTAGTGATAACATCCCTGACTCAATTGCACCTTGCCCAAAAAAATGTGATTTTCTTGTTGGAGTTGTTATGAAATATTTTTCAAGGCAGCGATTGATGATTTCTCTATATTTTTCTCTAATATCCTTTGGAGACGTACCTATTTTTTCCAACGCCTTAAGAGGATAGAGGTTATCTGGATAGACTTTTTCTAACTCTTCTGCGGAAAGCCAATTACATTTCCGAAACAATGTAATAAACGATCTGGGGTCAAAATGCCATACCCTATTTTTAGGGATATCTCCACTTATGCATAGAGCTCGAGCATGGTCTAGTAATTTCTCCCATGAGTCTTTATCCAATGGAGGATCAACAGTTTCATTTTTCTCCTGCAACCAACCAAGTCGCTGTTCTAGCGTATTTTGATCCCATTCAAAAGGGAATCTACATATTAATCGGCTTCTGCATTCATCTTTTGAATTTATCACAACATTTGAATTACACTGACTATCTATATCTGAATCATCAGTTACTAAAACCCACCCAATCCAATGAGGAAAATCTGCATCGCTATATTTTTTTACGGATTCTGATGCGATATTTATGAAACCACGCCCACCAGGATAACTCACCTCAAGCCAATAGTTATTGCTTTTATCAGATAACGGCTTGCTTTCACAATTTAAAACACGGCCGAATCTGAGCAATTCATACCCTGATGAAATGGAGTCTGGATATCCTTTAAGGGCATATTCATACATATTGTTTTCATTCAAACCACTAGCATCATTAATAGATTCACCAACGATATCAAACTGACCATCTTCTTTCCCATTCTGCCTGGTGGTTATTGTACGTTTCTCGCCTTTAGTTTCAATTGTTAAAAATAACTCCCGGTTATTAGTGTATATTGGTGTATTTTCTTCAACAACAGTCACACCATCTATACTTTTGCCATTATAGAAAGGGGTTCCTGATGGGATGTAAAAATGAATATCACCAAAACATACATCAACTCTTCCATTTTTTGATGTATCAAGGTGCGGTTGTGATCTCCCTGTGATTTTTTCTATATACTGGTCTTCGCAATATATTTGCATATGTATAGCATTCACTCCATCGACCATGCCGGTTGTACCTAATGAATCTTTTCGTCCAATATTTTTCCCAACGAAAAGAGCATTCGATATGAAATTCAAATGCATATACATTGAGTAAAACATGACTTTACAATTTTCTCCAGAACCGATTTCAGTTTCATGCTTTATAATAATGCAACCATTGTCTGTGTAACCATTATAATTCAATGGTTCTTTCTTGGTTTTTTCTTTTTCGGCTGGTTCTCTAATGAATACTATAGTTCCATCAGCTATCGCACGTAACATCTCTGGTGGATGACTCGAATCATTATGTTTTATATGCACACCGCCGTGCCATGATTCCTTTCCGTTAATCGGAAATCCACGACTAACATCAACGGGTATCATTTTGCTCACCCATCCATCATCACTTTCATTTTTTGAATGAGGCCTTAAATATGGAGGACTAATAATCATGTTTTAAACCCTCTATGAAAATGTAAACTTGCCAGATGGAGTATTTTGCTCAGGAGTTAAAGCAGGAACAGCTTCTTTATTATTCGCTTTAGCCTTTCGGCCATAATGTCCTGCTTTTGTTCTGTACTCACCCAACGTGGCAGATTCAATAGCATTACCGTCCAAAGTGATGTAACTGCCACCGCCATTCAGGGTCAGCTTTTTCTTCGCAATGATTTTGATTTCATCTTCAGTACTGACGATACTAATTTCCTTACGAGCAAGCAGAGCCATTAGGTCGTTCTGCACCTGTAGCTGCACCGGCCCCTGGTTCGCGATGAGCTTCATCCCCAGCTTACGGACGAACACGTTTAGGGCACTGCCAACCCCGATGAACAGATTTTTCACCACGCTGATGTCTGCATTTTTACCAGCCGTGGCAATCAGGTTCTGGCTGGCCGACACCTGCAAGTGCTGTCCACTGGTCAAAGCAATACCATCCGGCGCACTGAGCAGCAGCACCGATTTTTTGAGATCCGTCAGTTGCTGTTCCAGCAGTTTGATTTGCGCCTGGAGATCGGCCGGATTCGCGGTCGCCTTCTGCGCGTCATCGGAGATGGATGTCATTTGCTTCCGGGCATCGTCCAGATTGCTGACCGCCGACTGCATCTCCAGTTGCTGGCCTTGTGCTTTCGTCTGGCCATCAGCGCTGATAAACATCCCTTTCTGCGCGCGGATGGCTCCCCAGCTGTCGGTTCTGAGTTCAAAACCCTCTCCGCGTTTCTGTTTCTCGCTATCAACAAGGTGACCGAGATTCAGTTGACTCTTACCGCCGAACTCCGTGCTGACCTTGATGTGCTCTTTCCCGCGCTCATCGTCGAGGCGAATTTTGTTATTTGCCGGAGTGCGCAGGACATTGCGTTTGTAGTTGCGGATAGTGACGTGGTCAGGATGCGCGGAGTCATGCAGCGCACCTGCAATGTACGGTCTGTCCGGGTTACCCCCCTCAAAACCAATTGCTACTTCGGTGCCAGCCAGTAGGGGCAGGTGCAGACCGTAGGTATCCCCGGCATACGGGCGGGCCAGACGTACCCACAAGCTCTCGAACCCAGTTTCCCAGTTATCACGGTCAAACAGCATGTTGACACGGTAGCGACCATCTTTATCGATATGGCTGTAAGTATCATTGTCAGTGGTACTGGTAATGCGTGCTGGCAGCGTACCGGCCATTAGCGGACGATCTCCGGGCTCAGGGCGGAAGCCAAAATCGGTGCTAGCCGGAATGCCGCTAAAGTGGATACAAAAATCTTCATCACGACGAGCATGGCAGTGCATTGCCGTCACGACCACGCCCAAGCTGAATACCTCTGCCACTTCATAGCCCCCGGTGACTTTCAGCACCTGCCCCGGAGAAAGCGTCGGACAACTGGTGATAGCATGGGTCTGTGTCTGTCCATTCATGTAGCGCTCATGGCGCAGATGGGCATAGAACGTGCCGGACTCCGGTGCCGGGTTGCGGTCATAATTACCGCCGGACGTCAGATAGTTATCGGCATAATGGTAGGCATCCCCGTAGGTCGTGGAATCCCCGCGGGTCACATCGACTTGTGTGTCCATCTCCTGCGTGGCCTGACGGTAATTGTAGTCACGAGTACTGACCTGCTTTTGCACTACGTTGTGATGACTCTCCATCCCCCAGACCGAGTCCACGCCTTCCGAATGCTGTCCTGACGGCGGAACCGATGGCAGCGACAGGCCTTTCTCATACCCCTGCTGACTGTCATAAAACTCCACAACATCGATGTTAAGGCGGGTGTCGGTGGTGAAACGAAACCAGATGCCAACCTCGCCCAGCAGGCGGCTAATAAAATGCAGATCATCCTCACCGTACTGCATCACCTGCTCACGACGCGGATACTCCTGGATCAGTGAGAACAGAAAATCTTGCCCACGCATGTTGTGGCGTTCTCGCAGAATTTTTTCGACGATTTGCGGGACGGACATGTCCTGATAGATGGCATTCTGGTGTGAGCGATCAAGCAGCGCCAGGCGCGGCTGGAGTGTCACGGCATAATGGGTTTCATCTTTCGAGGAACTGAGGCGTTCAAAGCCACTAATCACTCCCTGAATCACCCGCACCGGCTGCTGCATTTTAATACCATGGCCCTGATCAACCGGTGCCTGCAGCGTCAGAGAGCTGGCTTTCATCAGCATCGTCTCTTTGCTGATGGCGTGGTCGGCGCTGGTAAACTCAATGCGGTAACTGAACGATTTGCTCAAGGCTTCGTCGCCCTCAAAAGCCAGTACGTCGAGCTCAGATTCACATCCTTTAACCGCCAACAGGTGGTGGTTATGACTGAATCTTAACGGGAGGTTAGCACTCATATGTTCACTCCTTGTGGTCGGTCAAATTCCATTCCAACCCCCTCTTCTTCACTCCAGCTAAGGCGTAACGACTGCGGCTTCTGCTTTGCGGCTATATGGGTAAGCAACTGCTGGCTCAGTACAGGCAGAATTTGCTGGTTGAGTAGGCTGTCGACGTTGCGTGCGCCGGTGTCCGGCAGCAGGCAGGCGGCGGTCAGCGCGTCATACAGACTTTCATCAATGTGCGTGGTCAAACCGTAGTGGCAATGTAAGCGCTTGCTGACCTGTGACAGTTTCATTTCCACGATGGTACGCATGGCTGCTTCTGCCAGCGGGCGGTAAATCACGGTCTGGAAACGGGCCAGCAGCGCCGGCTGGAAGTGGTCGCGTAAAATCGGGCGCAGCAGTTCTTGCAGGTCGCCTTCGGTGGCGTCAGGCTGTTCGTCGAGCAACTGCATCAGGTGGTCGCTGCCGAGGTTCGAGGTCATCAGAATGACGGTGTTGCGAAAGTCGATTTCGCGGCCTTCTCCGTCACGCATAAACCCGCGGTCGAAAACCTGATAGAACAGGTTCATCACGTCTCGATGGGCTTTCTCCACTTCATCCAGCAGCACCACGCTATATGGGCGCTTACGCACCGCTTCGGTCAAAATGCCGCCCTGACCGTAACCGACGTAGCCCGGAGGCGAGCCTTTCAGTTGAGAGACCGTGTGTGGCTCCTGGTATTCGGACAGATTGATGGTAATCAGTGACTTCTCGCCGCCGTACAGCACATCGGCGAGCGCCAGCGCCGTTTCGGTTTTCCCCACTCCGCTCGGACCAACCAGCAGGAACACACCCTGCGGACCGTTTTCGGAAGTGAGGCCTGTTTTCGCTGCGCGCAGGCGTTGCGCGATGGCGGTGAGCGCGGCATCCTGCCCGACCACACGTTTGCCGATTTCATCTTCCAGGTTCAGCAGTTCGGTCTGCTCGTCTTTCATCAGCGAAGAGAGTGGCACACCTGTCCAGTCGGCAATCACGTTAGCGACGGTACGCACATCCACATCCACGGAGAGCAGCGGATTGTTGTGCTGAATGCCGCTCAGCTCCTGCTGCAGCGTGCAGATTTCACTCTGGCGGGAGATGTCCTGGCGGCTCGCCAGCAGTTGTTCGGTGAGTTTCAGCGCCTGATCGTACCGGGTCTCCAGTTCGTCGAGTTCAGCAGTCAGATGTACGTGTTCCTGCTCAATCGCCGTCAGGCGTTCACCGAGGTTCTGATTCCCGATGGCGATGTCTTCCAGCAGCGCCTGCTTCTCCATTTCAAGCGCTGTAATTTGCGAGCGGAGGTGAGTCAGTTGTTCCGGCACAGTGTCGAGGCTCATGCGTACGCGGGCGCTAGCGGTATCGAGCAGGTCAACGGCTTTGTCCGGCAGTTGACGGCCCGTCAGATAGCGACGCGACAGCGTGACAGCGGCGCGCACGGCATCGTCAGTGATATGCACGCTATGGTGTTCGGCGTAGCGGGATTTCAGACCGCGCAACATCAGACAGGCGGTATCGTCGTCCGGTTCGTCCACTTTTACCATCTGGAAACGGCGTTCCAGCGCGGCATCGCGTTCGAAGTATTGTTTGTATTCGGACCAGGTAGTGGCGGCGATGGTACGCAGTTCGCCACGCGCCAGCGCGGGTTTCAGCAGATTTGCAGCATCCGCGCCACCTGCATGGTTGCCCGCGCCAATGATGGTATGTGCTTCGTCGATAAACAGCAGAATCGGCACCGGCGACTGCTGCACGGCGTCGATAACATTTTTCAGGCGCTGTTCAAATTCGCCCTTCACGCCTGCGCCCGCCTGCAACAACCCAAGATCGAGGGTACGCAGAACGACAGGTTTGAGTGATGCAGACACGTTGCCTTCGGCAATGCGCAGCGCGAGACCTTCGACCAGCGCGGTTTTTCCGACACCCGGCTCACCGACCAGAATCGGGTTGTTTTTACGACGACGGGAGAGAATGTCCACCATCTGGCGGATTTCAGTATCGCGACCAAACACCGGATCGATTTTGCCCGCTTTCGCTTTGGCGGTGACGTCGAGGGTGAATTTATCCAGCGCGTTCTGTAACGCCGCGCTGAGTTCCCCCTCTTTTGCCTCTGCGCCGACAGGACGTCCGACAAACTCCACATCGCCGCCATGGCTCTGGGCCAGTTCTGCTTCCTGCTGCACTTCCGGGCGTTCGTCAGACTGTGCATCCAGCAGCGGGCGCAGGCGCTCAAGCTGGCTCTGACCCAGCGTTAGCATGGGCCACAGGCCATCGCAATGAATCAGCGTCGGGCTTTCAACCAGCGCAATCAGCAGATGCAGGCTGCGGATTTGTGCTTCGCCCTGCAACGACGCAATCATCCATGCCTGTTTCAGCAACATGTTGAGAGAGTTCGCTAGTTGCGGCCGGCTGCGTACCGAGCGCGGAAGCCTGTCCAGCCAGCCCAGCAGCGCCTGCCACATGCTGTCCATATCCCACTCGTAACGACGCGCCAGTACTGTGAGATCACCTTCGCCCTGCTCCAGCAGTTTCAGCAACCAGTGTTCCGGCAAAATTTCCGCATGGGCACGGGTCTGGCACAGGGAGGCAGCCCCTTCCAGCGCACGGGCGCAGTAAGGATTAAGGCGACGTAACAGGGCGGCTGAGTTTTCCATTTTTTTCTCTCTTAGGTTGTGCCGGGTACGCTACCGCCCATCGCTTTCCCTTTTGACAAGGAACCCAAAGCGCATCAGGTCAGGCAGGCAAATTGTGCGATTCTTTGCTGAAAGCCCGCGACGGCAGACATTCAGCAAAAAAGAAAAAGCGGACAGGGGGACTGCCCGCATGCGACTTACGCGGTGGCGCGTTCGTTCCAGGAATCGGAATGTATGATGTTGCCGTCTTTGTAGGTCCAGGTGATTTTTTCGTAGCGCAGTTCGATCTGCTCGAGGTGGTTGTGCTTCTCGTAAGAAGGGTCTTTGATGTCGTGCATCACCGGATTCACTTTCACCACTTTCACGTTTTCCAGTTTGGTGTTGAAGTACTCCACTTCCTGGCCCGCGTCGTTGATTTTGTACCACTTGAATTCCGCAGACTTCAGGGTCTGGCCGGTCGTCACCGCTTTGTACAGGTACGGGCTGGAAGAATCGATTTCCTTAGTGAACAGGAATGGGGTGTGGATACGGGTACCGGTCAGCTTGCCGGTGTTGTTGTCAGTCGGGATGTACAGGTTGTGCTGCTGTGCAACGACTTCAATGCTGCCTTCGCGATCCTGGACGTCCACAGACCCTTTGATGTCCGCACCGCCGTCGTCTTTCAGCCAAAGATAAACAGGAATTGCCATGGAATTACTCTCCATTGTGTTGTGATGCGCCATCATCCTGTGATGACGCTGAGGGTTTGCCCGGTAACTGGCAGGCATCGACCTGCGGTACCAGACTGATTTCGACACGGCGGTTGCGCGCGCGCCCTTCCGGGGTGTCGTTGGTTGCGATCGGGCGACTTGCGCCATAACCCTGCACCGCAAAACAGCTTTCCGGTACGTCACCGGTGTCACGCATCCAGTCACGTACTGCTTCGGCACGTTTCATCGAGAGCGTTTGGTTAAGCCCAGAATCGCCGGTGTTATCGGTATGCCCTGCCACGACAATCAGCCAGCCCGGTTTGGCCTTGATTCCGACCAGGGAGTTGACCAGCAGTTTGGTAGAGCCAGGCTTGAGGTCAGACTGACCCGAGTCGAATAGCGACATGCTGTCGAGGCGGATAATTTTCGGTACCGGTTCTGCTTTCGGTTGAGATTCAGGAGGTGATGGCGGCGGGACATACGAACGAATTGCTTCCAGCACCGTAATGCGCAGTCGCTCTCCCTGATACAAACCAAGGCTCATTCGGGCTGGTACGCCATTACGCGCCCAGCCATCCAGTTGGGCCGCGTCGTCACGCAGGACCGCAACGGCATCCGCTTTCGGGCCGTAATCAACCATGGAGAGTTGGTTGTAATGGGCTATATCGAAGCTCACACGGTGGAGCAACTGGCAATTATTCCAGCCGCTGCTGAGCAGGGCGGCAATAGCCGCAAGCGTGAAAAGGTTCAGCGCGCACCGCAAGGCCTTGTCCCGCGAGGTTAATCCCTTCCCTTCCGGCAACAGCGGCAGAACGAAATCCGGCAATGGCGATGCCACCGTACTGTCAGCCTCCACCGGCTGCCAGCCAGTCACTTGCTGCATGGCGGTGTGACGAGATAACCACACGGTCCAGGCTGAAGAGGCCAGGTTCCCGGTAAGAATGGGCCCCATGCCCCATAAAACAGCAGTGGGCGAAATGGGCGAGACATCAGGGTTCTCATCCATAAATACTGCAATAACGTGCTGATAAAACCAGCTCATCAGGCTATTCATCAGCACCTGCTGCTGCATCGCAGGCGCGCCGCAGGTGCTGACCCATGCGGCAATCGAACGGGGCCCGGAGGACTCGTGCCAGACCCTCACCTCTTCACCCGCAATCGCCAGCTGCCACAGCGTGTCACTCATGATCGCGCTGCCAATCTGGCCATTCAGCACCAGCGGTACAGAATGCCCGGTCTCCTTACGCAATTGGCTGATTTGCCAGCGCAGGGCAAGCAGACGACTGGTCAGCACTTCGCTGTCAGCATGCTTCTGCGGGCAGACACAGACCATCACCGAAAGTTGGCGCCCCCAGGGCGGGCGCTGCCATAGTACCTGGCGGACCATCTGTACCAACTCCTGGTCATCCTCCACGCGGATCCAGCAGCCCTGCGTTACGGTTAGTACCTGTGACTGCTGTGGCCAAGCCAGCGGTAGATCGCCACAAACCAGTACCACAGGCTGGCGGTATGTAGCGTCCGGCAGGTTATCCAGATACGAGGTGACGTCATATTCAGCACGACGGCTGGCGACGAACCAGAACGCCGCGATCCCCCCCAGAATCGCCAGCAGAGCAAGTACAGCAACCATCCTGGACACTGGTAAAAAAACCAGGCAGACCACGACGCTTAGCAGGGCGGCCCACAGTGCGAGCCCGTACCGTTGAGCAGGACTCATTTATCGCCCCCCGGCAACAGGGAGATCAGCAGTTGATCGAGCCAGTGGTTCAGCCCCCACCACATGGCCACGACCACAATCACACTCAGGCAAATGTACACAGGCCACGAAGTCAGCCAGCCGCCCCTCCTCCAGCCAGCAAAACTTTCCGCCAAGACAGGATGGGTTGGTGAATTGCTGAAGGGCGTGACAAGTGTGCTGAGTGCGCTGACGAGCTTCTGACGCTCCGGATCGTTTAGTGAGCGAAAACTGCCGAGGAATCCCAGCATCATTACCCGCTGGAAGCAGGTCACGACGGCATGGTTGGGTGTCTGTTCATGCAGCACATCGCGCATCCGGTCACACAGCGTGTCGCCAGCATCCATGGTGCCGAGAAAATACCCCTGCAGAGGAATGTCATACCACTGCACGCAAGCGTCATCATCCACACCGCGGCTTTTGACTGCCTCATCAAGCAGCGCACATTGCGCAGTGAGAATATGCAGACAGCTGGCCTCATCAAGTTCGCTCGCTTTAAGCTGACGCTGTACGCGCTCCACATCAGCGATACAGCGCTCCCACAGCATCCGGCCTTCGCCTTCCTGAAACTGCGGGCCGTAACGCAGGCTAATGACTTGCAGCCAGGTGTCCTGCAGCAGCTCATCAATATCAATGGACGCGGCGCCACCGCATTTACGCTTATTCATGTTCTCAGTACCGCAAAGAGTTCAAGTTCAGGTTCGCCGAGCATTCCCGGGACATAAAACATGCAGCAGCCACTCTGGAGCATTTCCACAGCCAGAGGATGAGAGATATCAAGGCTGAAATACTGATTTTCCAGGCGCAACGGAATGGCAGCAGGAACGTGACGCAAAGGCGTCAGAGGAACCCCTACACGGGATGAATTAACGATGCCCCGGACATGATCCGGACTGCCCACTTTGCACTGACGCGGGAACTGCTCCTGCAATTGCGCCACCGGCATCGGTGAACGCACAGAGAGGTAGTAATCAGCACCTTCGCGCAGACGTGGGTCATGCAGACGGGCCTGCCAGAAACGCAGACGTGCGTCATACTCAAAGTCAAGCGAGACCACCCGCGAGGGCAGACTGGCTTCCAGCAGATCACTCAATAAGTCAAACAGCGGCGGGAAAACCGTATTCAGTTGCTCGTGCTGCCAGACTGGAATAGCGCTCACCTGATGCTCCAGCGAGAACGTCAATAAACTTCCAGCCAGGCGGGCAAGCTCCGGATACAGACGCTCTGGTGGGCTTTGCGGGTTGCATTGAAACTGTGCCAGCACAGGCTCGGCACTATTCAGTGCATTGAGCAACCAGAATAGAGATACGTCGGCCACCGCGAAATCAGCCATCCGTTCATTACTTTCACGACGCATGGCCATCAGACGGCTCAGACGAGCACGCAACTGGGTTATCAACTGTTCCAGTTGTTTCACCAGCCAACGGCTGCCCTGAATGGCCAAGAGTGGGGGGAGAAAGGTTTCGTCCAGTACCCAGACGCCCTGAGAATCCAGCCGAAGACGCGCAACCGGGCAGGTTAGGTAATCGCTGTTGTTCTGATGGTCAAAACGCAGCGTCAGTTCTGGCTGCATCACCGCAATCTGACGAGTGTCGTCCCCGAAAGTATTGCGAACATCTCGCCAACGCTGGCGATAGCGCACCGGGCGCTCTGCCACACCATCAGGTTTTAGGCAATTGCCGCCATTGGCCCGCAACAAAGGGAGTGCCAGCACCACCACCACCTCATGTGATTCGCCCTCAAGCGACAGCGCAGATGGTAGAGCGTCAGCATTGTCTGTATCAATCAGCGTACCGTCCTGAAAGCGGATATGCAGGTGGCGGCTCTGCAGACGACCCAGCTTTAGTGCTTCCAGTTCAAAAGTGGCATCAATCACCCCCCATGGGTGAGCGAGGCCGAATTGGGCGATACATTCCGCAGCCCAGGCCGTATACGCGGCCTGTTGCTGGAAGTGCTGGGGAGAAACCATAATGCCCCTGCCCCATAACGGTTGTTCCGTTTTCATCAGCTTCCTGGCTTACCTTATGATTTCGCTTTCGGCATCTGGGAAACCAGTGACAGATTGACGTCCATGCCTTCGACCTGGAAATGCGGGATGGCATAGAGTTTGACGCGGAAGAATCCCGGATTGTCGTCAATATCTTCCACCACGACTTTGGCATCACGCAGCGGGTGGGAAGCCTGTAGCTCGTCGCCCGGATCGGTCATCTCGGTGACCAGGCTGCGCACCCAGGTGTTCAGCTCAAGTTCCAGTAATCGGCGATCTTTGGTGGTGCCGATGTTTTCGCGTTGAATAAGCTTCAGGTAATGCGCAATACGCGAGAGCAGGAAGATATACGGCAGGCGCGCATTGATACGGCTATTGGCGGTTGCGTCAGCGGTATCGTACAGCGCCGGTTTCTGCGTGGAGTTAGCGGAGAAAAAACAGGCGTAATCGCGATTTTTGTAATACGACAGGGGAATAAAGCCGAGATTGGCGAACTCAAATTCACGCGTTTCCGGGATCATCACTTCAGAGGGGATTTTTACCTGGTTGCCCGTGCCGAGGTCATAAAGGTGAATAGGCAGATCCTGAACCGCACCGCCAGCCTGCGGGCCGCGAATTTGTACGCACCAACCGTTATTGATAAAGCTGCGTACCATATTGGCGGCAAAGGCGAACGAGGCGTTGGTCCACAGGTATTTATCGTGATCCGGCCCTTTCACTTCCTCCACATAGTTGAAGCTTCGTACCGGTACGGTGTCCGGGCCATATGGCAGGCGGCCAAGTACGCGTGGCATCACCAGACCGATATAGCGGGCGTCGTCCGTCTCGCGAAAGGATTTCCACTTGATGTACTCCGCGCGGTCAAAGTAGTTGCCAATATCTTTAATCGCCGCCACGTCCTCCATCGAGTCCTTGAGGAAGAATTTCGGTCCAGCAGAGCCAATAAACGGCATGTGGGCCGCGGCAGACACTTTCGAAATATTGCGCAGCAAAGCGACATCCTGCGCAGAAGCATCAAACTCATAAGCGGAAATCAGTGCGGCGATGGGCTCGCCGCCCGGCGTGTCATATTCATCAATATAAGTATGTTTGTATAAACCGCTCTGGATAATTTCGGGGCTGTCTTCAAAATCCTGGCGCAGATGGTCTTTGGAGAGATCGAGCAGTTCGATTTTGACGTTCTGGCGAAAATCGGTTTTATCCACCAGTGATTTCAGCCCACACCACAGACTTTCTACTGCCTGAAACGCCTCATGATGCATCACCGCATCCAGTTGACGGCTAATCTGGTAATCCAGTTCTGCGATATGGTGGTCAATCAAATTGCGGTCAAGTTTTTCGACTTTCGAACCGGACTTTTTCAAACATTCAAGGAATACCTGCATCCCAGCGGTCAGACGCTCATCGGCAGTTGCATCGGACATCGCCTGCGCATCCTGCCAGATATCCAGCGCGCTTAGCGTTGTTACCGGGTTCAGATTGATCTTTTCGAATAAAGAGGCGTAGACACCTCCCGCTTGCGTGCCTTGTAAAACCACGCTTTCGCCTGTGGCGACACCTTCATTTTGTACAGACATCAACATTCCTTATTCATCTGTTAAAACTTCGCCAGCATTCATGGCTGTTTGGGCGCAAGGGAGGATAGCTCATCACGCAGTTCTGCGCTGAGAGAGGGGTTAAGAAGAATTTTTTCTAATTCCTTTCGGAAAGTCTGATTATCGAGTAAGTTCGCTTTCAGATCGCGAAGCAGATTACGCATTGCCAGCATAGCTTTGAGCTGGGGAATTTGGCGGGCGACCTCTTCTGGTGTGAAATCTTTCATATCGCGGAACGTCAAGCTGATATTCTCTTCGCTACCATTACCCGCCAGTGTATTTTCAACCACAAGGTTAACTTTTGGGGAATAATCAGAAAGAACACTATTAAAGTTATTCTTATTAATATTGACCTTAACGCGTTCGCTTAAAGATGCAGTTTCCTTGCCGTTACTAAAATCACCCGCAACCAGTAATTTCAAAGGTAATTCTGTTTTTTTCTGTGCTCCGCCCGTATGCAGGTCGAGTTTCAGGTTGATACGTGCTTTCGGTATCTCCCGCTGGAAGCTATCGCTCATCGTTCCCTCTCTGTTTATTGCTCTGTGATATTTGCGCGTAATTTCCCCTGCGCACAACACGGAAACAATAAACCAAAACGGTTCATTTTTTTACAGCAAACACTAAAGATTAGGAATAAATAAAGGGTTTTAATTAATTATTAATGGGCGAGATTATTAATTGATGAGTTAATTAGCGCGCTGTATTTTCCAGATAATATTATTACCGGTAATAGAGCCGCGTTATATTTTCAGGAAGCATTCCTGAATGAATTTAAATATATCGCTAAAGCTTCTTTAACGCGGTTCAAGTTGATAATACGGTACCCGCCGCGTTGTGCCCGTCAGGCTATCGAATGCATCCGTTTCTGCGGTGCTGATCCGCATCCCTTTCTTTCTGAGCCTCGCCACATCTGCGGCAAGCCGCTGAATGCCAAACCAGAATAACGCATCAAGCGCCGTGACCTGGAGCCCCTTCTCCAGCGCCAGCTTCAGGCGTTCGCGCGGGGCTTTAACCTCTTTAGCGATTTGCTGGTACGGTGCCGCCGTAACGTTGGTGGGATCAAGGCGACGGATACGATTGGAAAAGCGATAGCTAAAGGCATCCGGAATAGTGCTTAAATCGCTTTTCAGACTGTAAGTACACCCCCAGCGGCTGCCGCTGATAACGGCGGGTTTACGGCTGATTTGCAACTCATCGCGCAGGCTGTCGATAAGCTGCGGCGCACGAACCAGCAACAATCGAAAAGGCAGCTCCAGGCTGGTAACGTAATCCACATTCAACAATGCAATGCGTAAACGCTCCTGCGCCCCGGCCTGCGTCTGGCGGCACTCGTCCATGACATCGGCCCACTGGCGCGCCAGACGCGGCTTTTCATCAACGGCGGTGAAACTATATTTTTCAATCTGATAGTCGATACGCCCGCTCATCTTTATCTGCCTCTGTTCCCTCATCGTTACCCGCGAATCACTTTACCAGCGTGCAAATATAACCGGAAGCAGGAGGCTGCTCTGATCTGTGCTTTTATAGGCACAAATAAAAAACCACCTCGTCAGAAGTGGTTTAGGTTTGATACCAAAAACGGGTTCGGCTAAGGCTTACTCATTACGGTCATTATATGATCGGCCAGCACGCCCGCATACGGCGCGGTCAGCATAGTCATATGATTTCCCGGGCTCAGCAGAGTGGTAAATTGTGTCGCGTATTCACCCCAAACCGCTTCGCGTTGTTCCCGCTCTGCGCCATTCGCTTCTTGTGCATTAATGCTATGCAACACCCCCAGGTAACGCTCGCGGGGAATATAGGACGTATTGAGATTTGCGTACAACACATGGAAAACCCCGGCCAGCAACGAAAGCGGCGTGTTACGGGTGTAAACCCCCGCCTCAATCAAAAGTTGGTGCAAACAGATAAGCCGCTGGTCTGGCTCCATTCCCAATAGCGCGTCCTCTGTAATGGGCAGTTCCCGGTTCAGCATCAAATTATAAATACTGATTAATTTCATCACTGCCCCAAGGTGGCTGACCGGCGGTTTAATGCCGGGTGAGCGGCTATCAATGATAATCAGACTGGCAACCGTCTCCCCTTGCGCCTGTAATTGCAGCGCAATTTCAAAGGCTATCCAGCCGCCAAAGGAGTGCCCAATAAGGCGATATGGCCCAGAAGGCTGCCGTTCGCGCATCGCGCAGATGTAATCACGAGCCGTTTCTTCAATTGTCAGATGCGGCATTGTTTTTACATTGGTGAGCCCGCGTGCCTGTAGCGCATAAACAGGAAGTTTTGCAGGCAAGAGCCCCACAAGTTCGAGAAAACTGAATGCGGATGCACCAGCGCCTGGGATGCAAAATAGTGGCATTTCGCAATCTGCCCCTTCCTGCATAACAACCACCGGGTGAGAGGAAGATCGGGGAAGCAGATCTGCCGTCATTTGCCTCGCCAGTTGTGCCAGGAACGGCGGTTGCATAATCGATAAATGCGTTCCACCAACAATATGTAGCGACGAGTCGCTGCTTACTGTGCCATGCCAGCCACGCCAGATATCGTCGCTTTCATCCGGGTTTGCCGTATAAAGATTGATGGTGAGATCCGCAGGAGTCGGCTGATACCGTAACCCCAGCGGCCTGAGGTACAACACCGTTTCCATTCGTAGCCATAGATCCTCATAGCGAATATCCTTCGGCAACCAGTTATGTTCGCTACAAAGATCAAAAACGGCTTGCATATCAATGGGAGTTTGCAGCTGTGCCAGTATCGACCTTTCGCTCTCCGGTACATGCATGGATAAGAAATTGACGATCATATCGTCGCGCAGGGCCTGCTCGCTGCTCGTGCTGAAACCACGCGTTTGATGCGCAGCCGGATGATAGCTATCAATCATGCCGATAAAGGCGATCTCTTCCCCGCTTCGCTGCAACTGCACCGCTATTTCATAACTGATAACGCCCCCCAAAGACCAGCCAGCAAGATGGTAAGGTCCATGTGGCTGTACGCGACGGATGGCTTCAACATGACAGGCGGCCAGTGCTTCCAGCGATGTCGGCGGATTCTCTGCGGTATGCAGACCAAGTGCTGAAAGTGCATAGACGGGGCGATCAATTCGCAACATCGTCGCCAGAGGCGAATAGACCAGCGGATCGCCGGAAGGCTCGTGCACCAGAAAAAGCGGCGGCTGCGCACCTTCGCCCCGTAGCACAACGGGATTATCGACAAAAGGTGAAGCGAGTGACTTTTCCCTGTCCTGAATGACGCCAGCAAGCTGCGCCAGGGATGGATTAGCAAAGAGTGTCGCCAGCGAGATAGCGAGTCCTGCTTTTGCCATGCGGTTTAACAGCTGAACCGCCAGTAAAGAGTGGCCGCCGAGTTCAAAAAAGTTGTCGTGCCGCCCGACCTGCGACAGCCCCAGCAGGTCGCACCAGATAGCGGCCAGCGCGTTTTCCACCTCACCCACCGGGGCCTCATCCCCTCGGGTGACCAGCGCAGCACGATCCGGCGCGGGCAGCGCCTGCCTGTCCAGCTTGCCGTTCGGGGTGAGCGGGAAGCTTTCCAGCGTGACAAACGCAGCGGGCAGCATGTACTCCGCCAGCGACTGTGCCAGCTGCTGACGAAGCTTTGCAGGCTCCGGCGTGTGACCGGGTTCTGCCAGCAGGTAGGCAACCAGCCGTCTGTCGCCCGGCGCATCTTCCCGTGCAATCACCACCGCATCACGTACGCCAGCGCACGCCGTCAGGCAGACCTCGATTTCCCCGAGCTCGATGCGGAAGCCGCGCAGTTTGACCTGAAAATCATTGCGCCCGAGAAACTCAATGTTGCCGTCCGGCAGCCAGCGACCCAGGTCACCGGTTCTGTACATCCGCTGGCCGGACGTGAAGGGGGCCGGCAGGAAACGCTCAGCCGTCAGTTCCGGGCGGTTCAGGTAACCGCGCGCCACGCCGTTACCAGCGATATAAAGCTCGCCGCAGATCCCCAGCGGTACCGGCAGGCCGTGCTTATCCAGCAAAAAGATCTGTGTGTTGGCGAGCGGTTTTCCGATACTCGGCGTCGCCAATGTTTTATCAATCATGCACATGCTGGCATTGACGGTGCACTCCGTCGGACCATAGGCATTCACAAAACGGATCTGCTCAATGCTTTGCATTGCCGACCATGCCGATAAAGGGATCGCATCGCCACCAACAATGACCGTATTGGGATACTCTCCAATGCCATCGTGTAAACCTGCGTCAAGCAGCCCTTGCAGTTGAAGCGGGGTACAATCAGCAATGTCGATACGCTGTCGACGCAGAAAATCTAAAAAGGCCGGCCCCTCTTTGCGCACCTCTTCGGGCACGACAACAACCGTATGTCCCGACAATAATTGCAACCAGCACTGCACTGACGCATCGAACACCATACTGGCATTCATAGTGATACGTGACGCTTGCGGTAGATCCAACTGGAGCTGCAAGGCGGCGTACAAGTTAATCACATTGCAGTGCTCAACCATCACCCCCCTGGGTTTTCCGGTGGAGCCCGAGGTGTAAATCACATACGCCAGATGCTGCGGCGTCAGTCCCTGCGGCTCCGGGTTGTGTTCCGCCACCCCCTCCTCCGGCTCCGCATCCGTCAGCACCACCGGCAGCGTGGCATTCAGCGTCTGCGCCAGCCCACGCTGCGTCACCAGCGCCACCGGCGCGGCATCCGCCAGCATATAATCCAGCCGTCCCGCCGGGTACGCCGGGTCCAGCGGCACATACGCACCGCCCGCTTTCAGAACGCCCAGTATCGCCACCAGCACATCCGCGCTGCGCGGCAGGCACACCGCCACCCGCTCGTCCGGGCGCACGCCCTGCGCCAGCAGCCGGTGCGCCAGCCGGTTGGCCCGGCGGTTCAGTGCAGCGTAACTGAGCGTGATATCCCCGCAGACCACCGCCTCCGCCTCCGGGGTGCGCGCCACCTGCGCCTCAAACAGGCGGTGTATCAGCCCCTCAGCCGGAAGCGCCGCCCGCGTGGCGTTAAACGTCACCAGCAGCTGCTGCCGCTCCCCTTCAGGCAGCACGGGGAGGTTCAGTACCGGGCGCTGCGGCTCATGCGCCAGCGCCGCGCTCAGCGACGCCAGCGTGGTCAGCAGATAACCCAGCTGGCGCTGCGGGTCGATGCCCCCCGCTGTCTGCGCCGTCAGGATGAACCCCTCCCCGGTGTCATCCACCGAGAACGCTATCGGGTAGTGGGTCCGCTCCTGCGCCTCCAGCAGCCGGATGCCTTCACGCACAAGATTGCTGCGCGCCGGGCTGTGGCGGTAATTCAGCAGCGTGCTGAACAGCGGCTGCGGCTGCGGCACCCCGCTGCAGCGCAGCGCCAGCGCCAGCGGCGCCTGTTCATGCTCAAGCAGCGCCGCCAGCGCATCCCGCGTCGCCATGACCGCTTCCTCCACGCTCTGCCCGGCCAGCGACACCCGCAGCGGCAGCGTGTTGATGAACATGCCGGGGCCGGATTCACCGCTGTCACCGGCCTGCAGACGCCCCATCAGCACGGTGCCGAACACCACGTCATCCCGGCCGCACAGCTGCGCCAGCAGGCGGGCCAGCGCCGTGTGGAACAGCACCCCGGGGCTGACGCCCAGCCGCCGCGCCTGCGCGCGGATGTGCCCCGCCAGCGTGGTATCCAGCGCCTGCCGGGCTTCCCCGCATGCCCCGCCGCTTTCCCGCGTGTCAGTAATGTCATACGGTGCGGTCGGGGTGCTGATATCCGCCAGCCGGGCGCGGAACCACGCCTCATGCTCACTCTGTGGCACCCGCAGCGTGCGGGCGATAAAGTTGCGGTAGGGCACCGGCGCCGCCAGCGCCGCGCTGTTGCCGTCCAGAATCTGCGTGATTTCATCGCAGACCAGCGCCATCGAGATGTGGTCGCAGACCAGATGATGAAACTCAAGCGCCAGCAGCCACTGCTGCTGTGCCGGGTCGTGCACCGTCTGCGCGCTGAACAGCGGGGCGCGGCTGACGTCCATGCGCCGCGGCTGGCTGGCCTGCGCCCGCAGCTGTGCGGCGACATCCTGCCCGCCCTGCGGCACAAACGCCGTCACCGGCAGAACAGCCCGACGCCGGACCACCTGCACCGGGCGGGACACGCCCTGCCAGCACACCGCGCTGCGCAGGATGTCGTGGCGGTCAATCACCTGCTGCAGCGCCGCCAGGAATGCCTCCAGCTGCGCGCGGGTGTCAAAGGCCAGCAGGCTGCTGAGCAGGTAGGCATCCCCCTGCGCCTGCAGCAGATGGTGAAACAGAATCCCCTCCTGCAGCGGTGACAGCGGGTAGATGTCCTGCACGTTCGCTGCACCGCCCTCCACCGTGCCCACCACCGCATCAGTCTCCGCCTGCGACAGACTGACCAGCGGCAGCATGCCGGGCGTGATGGCCTGACAGTGCACCGGGATGCGTGGCGGCGGCACCGGCGTATCCGCCTCCAGGAGGGTGATGCGCCGGGCCATGTCAGCCAGCACCGGGGCGGAGAATGCCCCGCGGATATCCAGCGTCATCCCCTGCCCGCGCAGCCGCTCCAGCAGGCTGACCACCATCAGCGAATGACCACCAAGCTCAAAAAAGTTGTCCTGCCGCCCGACCTGCGACAGCCCCAGCAGCTCACACCAGACGGCAGCCAGCGCGGTTTCCACCTCACCTGCCGGGGCCTCATCCCCCCGGGTCACCGCCGCCGTGCGATCCGGGGCGGGCAGCGCCTGCCTGTCCAGCTTGCCGTTCGGCGTGAGCGGGAAGCTCTCCAGCGTGACGAACGCGGCGGGCAGCATGTACTCCGCCAGTGACTGCGCCAGTTGCTGGCGCAGCCGGGCAGGCTCCGGCATGTGACCGGGCTGTGCCAGAAGATACGCGACCAGCCGCTTATCACCCGGCGTGTCCTCCCGCACCATCACCACCGCGTCGCGCACGCCGTCACATTGCGTCAGGCAGGCCTCGATTTCCCCCGGCTCAATGCGGAACCCGCGCAGCTTGACCTGGAAATCATTGCGCCCGAGAAACTCAATGTTGCCGTCCGGCAGCCAGCGCCCGAGGTCGCCGGTCCGGTACATCCGCTGGCCGGGTGTGAACGGATCCGGCAGAAAACGCTCTGCCGTCAGTTCCGGACGGTTCAGGTAACCACGTGCCACGCCGTTGCCAGCGACATAGAGTTCACCGGTCACACCAAACGGCACCAACTGGCGGTGACTGTCCAGAATGTAGATCCGCAGATCGGCGAGCGGACCGCCAATTAAACTGGCGCCATGCGAGGTGATATCTGAAGGCGCTATTTCATACCAGGTGGCATGCACGGTGATTTCCGTGATGCCATACATATTGATAAGACGCGTATTACGGTTTGATGCGTTGTTAATCCACGGCACCAGAGAGCGCATTTCAAGCGCTTCGCCGCCAAAGATAATGCAACGCAGGGTATGTGGAGTTGAGTCCTGGGCAGCAATCAACTGGCGGAATGCGCTGGGGGTTTGGTTGAGCACCGTAACCTGTTCGCTGCACAGCAGCGCATAAAGCGTTTGGGGTGAACGGGCGCATGCGGTTGATACAATAATCAACCGTCCACCCGAACATAACGCGCCGAATAACTCCCAGACGGAAAAATCAAAAGCAAAAGAGTGGCATAGCGACCAGGCATCGTTGCTATTAAAGCTAAAAGCAGGCTGGCAGACGGTTAAAAGTCGGGTGATATTCCGGTGTTCAACCATCACGCCTTTCGGCTGGCCTGTGGAGCCGGACGTATAAATAACGTAAGCCAGATGGTGCGCCGCCAGGCCGAGAGATAATGGCTCAGGGTTGTTCTCATCATCTTCATCAGCAACGGCTGGAAACGGCGCATCCATTAACACGGTAGGAATAGCGCTGTTCAGTACCTGCGCAAGAGCAGAATGGGTTACCAGTGCGGTGGGGGCGGAATCTTCCAGCATGTAATTGAGCCGTTCGCCCGGATAGACCGGATCCAAAGGAACATAGCCCCCGCCCGCCTTGAGGATACCGAGGATGCCGATCACCATATCCAGGCCACGTTCCAGGCAAATAGCCACGCGGTCATTCGGACGTACACCCATTCTGATGAGCTGATGGGCCAACGTATTTGCCCGGCGGTTCAGCGCGTCATAGGTTAATGAACTCCCCTCGAAAACGGCAGCGACAGCCTGTGGCGAGCGACGGGCTTGTGCTTCAAACATTTCATGGATTAATAGGTCAGAAGCGTCACTTTCTATAGCGAGAGCAGGCTGTAGCAGTTGCTGGCGTTCATGTGTCGATAAAATCGGTAACTGAGACACTGGCGTATCACTATTCTGCAGTACGCCTTCCAGTAATACAGCAAGGCGAGATTGCATAATCTGAATATCTTCAGGTGTGAAATAGTCGAGGGAATAATTAAATTCAACACAAACCGAGTGGCTCTGTTTATTATTGCTGGTGATGGCGTACTGATTAATCGTTATCGCTAAAGGATATTGTGCCCGGTGATGAGGTTCGATGGTATGAATTGTCGCACCTTCCAGATGAATGTTCACGTCGTAAGGTTCATAGGATAGCGACATATCAAATAAATTGGCTCTGCCGGTATTTTGCTGTTTTTTTATTCTCCGGTTGATTTCCGTAATGGGTAACCGCTGGTGTTTGTAGCAAATACGTAATTCATCGGCAGCTTTTTGCATCACATCAGAAAAGGAATCTTCATCCGTTAATCTAATGCGAACCGGGATAACCGAAGCATACATTCCCACCGCCGCTTTTTGTTGTGCATTTCTTCGATTATGGAGTGGTATGCCGAAACAAATATCATCAATGTTTTTTATTCTTTTAAAATAACAGGAAAAAAGGGCATACATAAAATGCAATACCGACAACCCATATAAAGAAGCCACCTGTTCAATACGCTGAAAAAGATTTTCCTCAAGCATCCAGGTCACGGGCTCAGGCAGATATGATGCCGGCGTCCGGGTTGTCGCCAACGGAGGGAATAATGGCGGCGGCAATGTCGTATATCGCTCAAGCCAAAAAGCCAGGTCTTTGATGCACTGCTTCGCACTCAGATAAGCCGCATCACTGGCAACAAAATCGGCATACGATAACGCAGCGCCTGCAGATAATTTCTCCCCACGAATAAGACGACTGTAATTTTCGCTCAACTCTGCGTTAAGCAGGCTCAGACTCGTTCCGTCGGCGATAATATGATGGCAGCACAGTTGCCAATACCAGCGATTATTACCGGCGTAGATTAATGCGCTGCGCCATAACCTTTCAGCCAAATTAAATGGCTGAGTAAAGTTTAACTTCACGTATTGTTCAGCTTCATTTATTGGGTTATCCGTTGCCGAAAAATCCTTAAATTCCATTAATGGCAACGCGGAAGAATCAAAATATTGTGCTGGAGACGTACCGGCAACTATCCGCAAACGAAATGCATCATGCCGCTTAATGACGGAATCAAACGCTTTAACCATGATATCGGGAACGATATTGCCATCAATGATCATCACGCTCCCTATATTGTAATTTGTTAATTCAGGATTGAGTGTCTGTGCAAACCAAATCGCTTGCTGATCTGAACTCAATGGAAACGGCGACGCAGGAAGCGCTGTACATTCTTTCGCCACTGATGCACTGTCTAAAAAGCTATTATTGGGAGATATGTCCATATATTCCAACCTAATGAATGAAAGCCAAAGCGTCTTAATTAATTGACAGCACACTTTTTTTCAGAAAACAGAGTGCTATCAAGTAATATCCCTGATGAATGTTTTTATCCTTTAAATGAACAACTAATTATTCATTGCAAACGCAGGAGATCTTGTCGCCAACGTTGCGAACCGAATGAGGTAAAACTCAACATGTTTTAACAATAAGCCTATCAATTAGTGCAACCATCCATTCTCTACACCAGCTATATCCATTTTGAAAGGCAGGAAATAATACCAAGGGAAATCAATACATCAGCGTTACATCATATAAAAAACGCGATTAATCAGTCACACCCTCTAATCTATAAAGTTATTTACTTCTCATTAAAACCCTCCGTCGCGAGTAATAAGCCTTACAAATTGATAATAAATACCTTTTAAGTCTATATGGCAAGAAAATATATCACCACAACAACATCACCATGATATTTACAGCACCATGCGCTTGATAATAAAGATGTTATTATTTTTAATTTGGCGAAAATATTTTATATTTCCATTTATCACCACAATGAAAAATTCTGAAAGGAGCTTTTTATTATTCTGTGAAATTATTCATGAGGTGGATAGATAAGTGACAATATAAAAGAAAACCTTAACGTTGATGGATGATAATAGTGTGATTTCCTCAAGACGATTCTCAATCACCGCGCCTTTGCGGAGAAAGAAATGCGTGATGGCTACCGCACCTGCGGTACACTGATTGCGTTTGCTAGCAACATGTTACCGATGAGACAACACATTAACTTATTGATAGATAAAATGTTTACTTCACAACTAAGCCATTCCTGTTCTACTTTCGTGATGCACTCGGAAACGGGGTTCATCACGCAATTCCCGGCAATGGCTTACTGCCAGGTCACATTCGACGCAACCGCTTACCAGGATGCGCTTTTTAGCGAATATGCCATCCCTTTTCCCCCGGTGCTTGATAAAGCGGTAGCAAAACGGCGCGCGGAGTACCTGGCGGCTCGCTATGCCGCCAGACAATTATTACAAAACGCGGAATGCGATGGTCACGTGGGTACGTCTCCCGGCCGGGAGCCCGTCTGGCCTGCGGGCTGGTGCGGCAGCCTTTCTCATACCCGTGGTCACGCCATTGCTATTATTGCGCCGCGTAACGCAGGGTTAACGCCCGGCATTGATATTGAAATGTTCGACGCCAAGGCCATGAGAGAGACAGCGGAGATGTTCACCAGCCCTGAGGAGCGGCGATTACTTGCCGCCTGTGGCTTGGCGTATGAAACGGCGTTACTGATAGTATTTTCCGCCAAAGAGAGTCTGTTCAAAGCGCTCTATCCTGACGTGAAATGTTTTTTCGGTTTTGAAGCGGCACGGATTTGTAGCATCGATACGGCGGCAGAAACTTTTACCCTTGAGCTAACGCAGTTGCTGACGCCAAAGCGCAAACAAGGATGCCAGTTTAATGGCCAGTATCTCATCGAGGACAATCGCGTGATTACGCTGATCGCGTAAGGCAGTAGGCGGGTATCAAATCAGGAAAGGCAGCAGCGATCGCTGCTGCCTTTTGTTGCGATTTACAGACCGACAATAGTGCCGGTATTTGTGATCGCATTCGCTTCGAGATCAAGGCCGTAAAAACCGCCCAGAACCGCGTCCTTGCCGCTGTTCGTGACTTTATTCGCGGTCACTTTCGCGGTGCCATAACTCAGCATATTGAGATAGTTATACACGTTACCGTCTGTTTTCACGGCTAATGCATAATCACTGACAATATTGCCTCGGTTATTAATATCCTTTACCGCATCAATCTTAATGCTTTGCCCAAGCATATTACTGTTGCTGTTGTTAGTAACGTGCCGTTGGGTAGTAAGGGTAAGGCTGGTTCCCGCCAGGATATCTTTAAAGTTCTCGATACCGTTCAGGGCATTAATCGCCAGTGCGTTATTAGCGGCGATGGTGTTGCGGTTATACAGCACACCTTTTAACACGCTGAAATTCACATCGCCCTTACCGCTGATCCAGCCGTAATTGGTGGTGCTGTTATCTACGGTCAAGTTCAGGTTCTTATCCGAAGCGATAACGCCTGTTGCCGTTCCATCTTCCAGCTTACCGTTGCTGTAGTTCTCAAGGTAAGCAGAGGTGATGTCGAGGTTACCTGCGCTATATGTCATCGCATAGTTATTATAGAAAACACCGGCCGCCTTAATAATGGCGTTGGCACCGCTCATCAATATGCTGCGAGTGTTATCGAAAACGCCCCGGGACAGCA
Source organism: Kosakonia sacchari SP1 (assembly GCF_000300455.3). NCBI lineage: Bacteria > Pseudomonadati > Pseudomonadota > Gammaproteobacteria > Enterobacterales > Enterobacteriaceae > Kosakonia > Kosakonia sacchari. Next base: position 726,259 of record NZ_CP007215.2, on the reverse strand, counting down.
CGTTAAGCGGGCCGTTCTCTGCCAGAATGCGGCTGTTAGTGTTGTAGATATTCTGTGCGGAAAGCGAGACGCCCGCGTTACCCACCATGCCCCCCACATCGCCTGCGACACCAAAATACTCGCCGTTGTAATAACTGAAGTTATTACCGTCTCTGTTTTCAATATTGCCGACAGCATTTACGGTAAGTGTTTTATTCGCGGCAATCAGCGCCGTGTTGTTATAGATACCTGATTTGGAATCAATGGAGATATTTTCACCTGCGATTAACCCGTTGTTGTTATCCACCGAGTTGGCAACCAGCTTGATATCGCCCATTTGAGAGGTCACAGAACCTTTGTAACTATCGAAGTTGCCCGTCAGAATCAGGTTAATATCGCTTAAGCCAGCAATCTGACCATAATCATTGAGCAACCTGTTGCCGCTAATTCCGACATCACCAGCTGAGGTGATCTTACCGTTATAGTTATCAACCGTTCCTTTTGCCGCCACATTAACATCGCCAGTCAGGGAACGCAGCGTGCCACGGTTATTACCCACATTGCCATTAGAGGTAATCGTCAGATCACCGCCTGCTTCAATAAGGGAATTATTGTTGTTGACGTTGTTTGCGGTAATCGCGACATCACCAGCGCCCAGCATATAGAGGTAGTTATAGAGATTACCTTTAGTCACAACGTTCATATCGCCGTCGCTGACAATATTACCGCGGTTATTAATATCGTTTACCGCGTTAATAGTAATCCCGTTACCGACCATATTGCTGTTGCTGTTATTTGCCACATGACGTTGCGTATCCAGCGTCAGGCTGCCGCCTGCAGAGATATCTTTAAAGTTCTCAATACCGTTCAGGGCATTGATCGCAAGCGCCTTATCAGCTGCAAGGGTATTACGGTTGTAAAACGCCCCTTTCGCAACATTCAGCGCCACTGCGCCTTTACCATTGATCCAGCCGTAGTTCGTGAAATTGTTGTCCACATTCAGCGTAAGATCTTTTTCTGAGTTGATGAAACCTGTGGCGTTATTATCGATAAGCGTGCCGCTGCTGTAGTTTTCCAGGGAAACGGTATCGAGTGTGAGGTTGCCTCCGCTGGAAATCGTTGCGTAGTTATTGTAGAAAGCCCCGCCGGTTTTGATTGCGGTATCCGCCCCGCTGACCATCAGCGCACGCGTGTTATCAATGTTCCCTTTCGCTTGCAGGCTCATTGGCCCATTTTCTGCAATGATGCGGCTGTTGTTGTTGTAAATATTCTGCCCGGAAATCTCAACGCCACCTTTACCGATTAAGCCACCGGTCTGTTGCGGCATGCCGAAATAGAGGCCAAAGTCATTGCCAAAGCGATTACCATCACGGTTATCAACATTTCCGCCCGCATGGATAGTCAGCTTTTCACTGGCTAATACCAGCGATCTGGTGGTGTTTACGCTGGCTTTCGCGTCGAGGGAGATATTTTGCCCCATCATGAAACCGCCGTGGGTATCGACCGCATTTGCACTCAGTGAGATATCACCTTCTTCCGCACTCACAACGCCGATATAGTTGCTCAGGTCGCCGTTAACCGACACCTCCACGCCCTTCTTGCCGCCGATGCCACCGTAGTCATTACGATAAGAATCGCCCTTCACAATCACTTTGCTATTGGAAAGAAGATTACCGGAATCATTATTGACCAGGCCCTTACTGTTTAGTGACACATCGCCGTTCGATGCGATCTGACCACCGCTGTTATTGATGCTGTTTGCGTTGATTACTACACCAGTATCGGCTGCGATACCTAAGGAGTCGGAACTGACGGTATCCGCTGTTTTGGTGCTGCCGTTGTTGATAGTGCCGCCAGACAGGATGTTGATATGGCCGCTGGCAGAGCGGATCAGGCCCTTGTTATTGTCGACATTGCCAAGGCTGACAATGTCCATGTCGCCTGATGTTTCCAGAATACCGCTGTTGTTGTTGATCGCACCGGATTCAAGCCCCAGATAGCCGCCGTGGATCTGACCGTTACTGTTATTTAGCGTACCGGTTTTTAAGGTGACAATACCTGCTTCGATACCAACATCGTTTCCTTTACCCACGTTGGTAAACGTATTGTTATTGGTATCGACAGCCAGCACACCGCTGGCGGCAATTTTGCCGTTGGTGTTATCAAATTCGCCGCTATTAACGTAGATATCTGCCGTCGTCGAAATCGTACCTGAACGGGCATTAACAATAGCGTTCTTATTAGTATCGAGATAAATAGCACCCGCAGAAGTAATAAGACCCGTTGTATTGTCCAATTTGCCGTTGGTATTAATCTTTGTCGAACCGGTCGATTGAATCTGTGCATTACTGTTCAGTAGCTGACCATTGGCATCAATGCTGATCCCGCCAGAGCCACCGGCAATGACGCCCTGATTACGCACGCCCACGCCGCTTTCGGTACTAATAAGATTAATTTTATTCGCGTACATGCCGCCAACTTGTGCAACGTCAACGCTATAGCTGTTACGCGAGCCTGACGCCGTGACCGTTCCGGTCACCTGACCGGCAGTATTAACGTAGTTATTACCCGCAACAATATTCAGTTCATCTGCGGTTACTTTTCCGCTGAGCACTACGTTGCGCGACAAAATTTCAGTAGGGCTGGCGTTATCCAGTTTACTGATAGTAATAGTTCCGCCGTTTACGGAATAACCTGCAAGTTTGTCATTCTGAATATCTGGTGTGCCGGTGGTCAGAGTGAGTTTATCAGTATTAATCGTACCGCCACCATTTACCGTAATGCCATTGGGGTTGGCGATAATTAATGCAGCTTTATCACCCGCCACTTCCATCATGCCATTAATCGTCGATGCATTTTTGGAGGTGACTTCGTTGAGAATAACTTTTGCTGACCCGGATGTCAGATTGCTGTTACCCTGGATGGTGCCGCCTAATACGGTATCGGATGCTGAACCGCTGTTATTAAAAATAACGCCATTTTTATCGACGTTGAGGTTGTCCCAGACGTTATGTGACAAGCCATTACTGTTAGGTTTACTAATATCCACGACCGGCACGCCATTCGCATTATATAGCGTGCCATTTTTCATACTTAAACCAGCGGAATGCGCAACAGCAGGTAATGCGAATATCATTGCAACCGTCAACGGAGCCAGCTGAGTTCTCACAAGGCGTTGGACTTTCTTTTCCGAATTAATCACGCTTTTGCTTCCCTTTAATTAACCTTCAGAACCAATTTGAAATAAAACGTTCTCAGTCTTGTTTCCTGAGCCTGGAATCGATTTTTTATTCGAATGAATTTATTGGTAACTTCACCAGGCATACCGAATCAGAATAAAAAATGAAACCTGGCACCTCGCGAGACGTCTGGTTTTTACAAAGCCTGTGAAAGAATTAACATCAGGATTGAACATCGCAGTATCCCGCGAGCGGGGAATAAATCAAGACCGGGCTAAAAACTAACAGGGGTTAACAAATAGAACAATATGCCATACTTCAAAATCAGATGATTCATTTGGTCTGGCGAGTGAAAAACAGACAATCGAAGTGCATCATTTAAAATATAACTTAGAAGCATTAAGACAATAAAAATATCGTTGCAGAATTATCTATCAAAGTAATATAACAAGCCTCAATGTTATTAACCTGGTAAACATAATTATTCGCCACTCAACTTAATAAAATAAAAATACGTTGCGTAGGCAATTAGCTTTGAGCTAATAACAAAAAACCCGGTAGCGCACCGGGTTTGTTTTTAAGAAATAGCGAGATTAGAACAGCGGCTTACCAGAAGCGTCCTGTACGTTGGCTTTCCATGCAGCGCGAACCTGAGCGGTAACGGAATCCGGCAGCGGCGCGTAATCCAGATCGCTGGCGATGGTGCTGCCATTTTTGTAAGACCAGTCGAAGAATTTCAGCACTTCAGCGCCTTTCGCCGCGTCATCCTGTTTTTTATACACCAGGATAAAGGTGGTGGACGAAATCGGCCATGCATCTTTGCCTTTCTGGAAAGTCAGATCCTGAGCGAAAGATTTACTCCAGTCAGCCCCTTTGGCGCTATTGCTGAAGCTCTGCTGTGACGGCTCAACCACTTTGCCATCGGCGTCAAACAGTTTTGTCCAGGTCAGGTTGTTCTGTTTAGCATAGGCGTATTCAACATAGCCGATGGAGCCCGGCAGACGCTGTACAAACGCGGCAACGCCATCGTTGCCTTTACCGCCTAAGCCAACCGGCCAGTTCACCGTTGAGCCTTTACCCACTTTGCTTGCCCAGTCAGCATTCACTTTAGATAAGTAGCTGGTGAAAACAAAAGAAGTGCCCGAGCCATCTGCGCGGCGCACCACGTTAATATTCGTGTCCGGCAGTTTGACTTTCGGATTCAGTTTGGTGATTTCCGGGTCATTCCACTTTTTAACGGTGCCCAGATAAATATCGCCCAGCGTTTTGCCGTCCAGCGTCAGTTCGCCGGATTTTACGCCAGGAATATTAACCGCCAGCACCACACCACCAATGACAGTCGGAAACTGAAACAGGCCGTTTTTCGCCAGATCATCATCACTCATCGGGGCATCGGATGCGCCGAAGTCCACGGTTTTCGCAATAATCTGTTTGATGCCGCCAGAAGAACCAATCCCCTGGTAGTTCACCTGAGATCCCGTCTGTTTCTGGTATTCAGCCGCCCATTTTGCATATACAGGCGCCGGGAAAGTACCACCAGCACCCGTCACATTCGTTGCAGCGAAAACAGTAGTCGTAGAAAGTGCAAGAGCAGCAGCCATCAGGCGAACTGACGCATTAAGCATTGCCATAGTCTCTCCGAATCGAAATAGTGATTAAATTTTTGAATAATATTAAGAGCGAGGGCAGCATAGAGCGAATTTATGACAATTTTGTGTCAACCGCGAAAAATAAAAACAAGGCGGCACAACACGCAAAAAAAGACCTCCGGATCGCAATCGGGAGGTCTAAGCAAATCTTAAAAAAGATGAATTAACCTAACGGTTAAAATTTGCAACTCTCGCGCTCTGGAGGAGCGTACTGAGTTACAGTAGCCGCAGCTATTAAACACGAAAACCGCAGCACTCATATGACAGATGTGCAACATTATGTAAGTTATTTTTTCCGCCCGCAAAATTACTCTCACCGAGAATAATCCACCGACTCAACATGATATTGATTCATCAATAAATGCCCTTTAAAAATAGCCGATCCTTTTTTAAAAAAATCAGCCCAATATATACCAGGCAATTAAACCTATTTCGGCATATAACTTTTACTTAATCCGGCAGTTGATATTACTGCATCGTCTACCGTGGCATCAGACCAAAGCGTGTCGTAACGATGACCTGTCAAGTCTTCGACAACTTTACGCGCTTCAGGTGTCACACTCTGTTTATTTCCGTTGGCTTTCAGGCGGTCAAGTTCATCGACAAAAATACGGTGTGTGCGCTTATTCAGATGGAAAGTCAGGGCTTGCCACATTGCCACCAGCAAAAGCCCGGCGGTGCCAATAAACAACAACATCACAATGGTGGTGATCGCTTCCTGAGGCTGTTGCAGGCTGCCTTTAACAAAACCACCGCTCTGCAATAGCAAACCCACGGCAAAGGTCGCAATGGCTACCGTAGTTTTACGTGAAAACGTCATCACGGCAGCAAATAGTCCTTCGCGGCGCTGGCGCGTAATCATTTCGTCAATGTCCGGAATAAACGGGAACACGTTCCACGGCGTAAATTCCAGAACGCAGCGCCCAACCTGGTAGAACCCGGCAAGGATCACCAGCAGCACCACTTTGTTTTCCGTGGGGAATTGGTACACCAGAAAGAAACCGCCCAGGCACAGCAGCATCATGCTGTAGGCAAAAACATAAAGCCGGGACGGGCCATATTTGATAATGGCGAAGCCCGCGACGAGCGTTACCGGCAGCCCGACGATGCTCATCGACAGCAAGGTTCCCGCCAGCGAAGATGAGACATGCAAGCAATAAACACAGAAAAAAACAAACACCGTGTTATAAATATCTTTCGCCGTGAAAGAGAAAAGATAAATAGCCAGATGCTTGCGGAATGCACGAATTTTCAGTGTCGAGGCATAATCTTTAAATAACTTAATCACGCCGGTAAGTGTTTGCGCCGCATTGCCAGTTTGACGTTTTTTCTCCATCTCCTGCATCATTTCTGGTGTGATTTCTCGCTCCCAGCTTACTTTCCAGGAAATAAATACGCAGACCATAAACAACACAGCAAAAACAACGCCGTTAATCAAATACGCATCGGCATTTTTTTCACCCAGCCAGCCAATTAACACACCGGGGATAAAGGTCGCGAGAAACGTACCGGAAGCCGAAAGAAACATGCGGCAAGTAGAAAGCTTGGTGCGATCGTTAAAATCTTTGGTCATTTCCGATGGCAATGTTTCCCACGGGATTAAGACCATGGCAGCAATAATTTCAAACGCCAGGTAAACGGCAAGATAAAACCAAAAATTCATGCCATTCAGCCATAACAGAATATAAACCAGCATCAGCGGAGCGCCGATAAGTAAAAAGAAACGACGCCGGCCAAATTTCTTGCCTAGAAAATTTTTATAAAAATGATCGGTAAAACTGCCCATAAACAGGCTCACGATAGCATCAACAATCCTTGCGATCGCGACAATGGACGCCGCCTGAATCGGCGATAAACCGACAAACGTAGTGTAATAAAACAGCAGCCAGGCGCCAATTACCGTAAAAGCGCCACCGCCCATTATGTCTGTCATGCCGTAACCAATGCTGACAGGAATCGTCACTTTTCGGTTTTTACGGGTCATAACCAGCCCCCGCAACTGCTCAGCTTTATAAGGCTCTTAAGCTGTAACTGTTCTTTATTTATCATGGACATAAAAACTCCATAAGAGAATTATTTGTGCCAGAACGGCGCCGTTAATAACGCACGCCTGTTGCCACCGGAAAACATCACAGTCTTCACGTTATCTCCCTTCGGGAATTTATGTCTACTACCATACAAGTTAAGTTGTCGAAAATGTGACCTCAGGCATAAGCCAGAAAAAATCGCCTTCGTTAATTCTAAAAAAGTGAGAAGTGAGATCGAAAGAACAGTTAAAAAGTGGCAGTTGTGAATTCACCAAAACCCTGCGCAGCACAAACAAAAAACCCGCCTGATATCAGACGGGTTTTACTTTTCAGCGCACAGTTCATTCCAGTAGCTATAGCGCATCACCAGGTGAAAGCGCTCATTTTTCATCGTAAATCCATACAGAAGGATGATAATCAAGACCATAAAGCAGGCCGAACGGGATCAGTAGCGCCACATGGCGCCCCGAATCATATTCCCCCGCGTCCGTCTGTAATGGCAGCGTCGGGGTAAGGCGATTAAGCCACTGTTGCAGCAATGTCTTCATCAGCACGTTCTCCAGCAAAGGTTGACGTGCTCAGTTAAACGCAAAGCGCACCATAACCAAAACGATCATTTTCGCACTGGTTTGCCGAAATATGCATATGCCTTGCGCTGCCTATTATCATGTAATATTTTAAGTTACATTACTGACAACCATCCCGGAGATAACGTGGCACAGAATACGAACGATATTTTTAACAGCGAATTCTCCCGCCAGTACGATGCTTACAACGAGCGACTGGGCGAAATTGCTAACAATCTGCACCTGCTTATCTCTCTGTTGCTGAAAAAAATGCCGCAACAGGCGCGAATTCTCTGCGTTGGTGTCGGCACCGGCAGCGAAATCATTCGCCTTGCGCAGCACCATCCGCACTGGCATTTTGCCGGCGTTGATCCCTCGCCAGATATGCTGGCAGTTTGCCAGCAAAAGCTCGACCAGGCGGGCATTGCCAACCGCTGCACATTGCATGAAGGCTATCTTTGTGAGCTTCCCGCCAGCGGCGATTTTGATGCGGTGATCTGCCTGCTGGTGACGCATTTTATTCAGCATCCGCAGCGCGATGGCATCTATTCACAAATGGCGAGCCAGTTAAAACATGGTGGACGTGTGATCACAGCGGAGATCGCCGGGGATATGCACAGCCCGGCGTTTGATGAACAGCTTGAAGTGTGGACAGCCATGCACGAAACCGCCAGCCAGGCACCGCGCGATATGGCTGAAATCAAAGCGCAACTGTCGCAGCGCCTGCTGCTGTTGCCCGCAGAAGCCACGGAAGCGCTGATTGAACAGGCTGGTTTTACCCCACCGCTGCGCTTTTTCCAGTCGCTGCTGATCCATGGCTGGACGGCGCGCAAAAGCTGAGGTGTTACGCCTTGCGTGAACAGCAGGCAATGTAGTTTAACTGGCGGCGATTTGCGCGAAAAAAGCGGAACATGCCGAGAAAACGCGTCCGGTTATCACGGGTGCGCAAGCCATTAAAAACAATGCGCAACGCACGCGCGAAACCTTCATCACGGATCAGCCCAACGGGCGACATCAGCGACATTGCCCCGTGGCACGTTTCCACCTCGGCAAAGCCATTGTCGATAAACAATGTTCTCCACGCTGCTTCTGTCATCGGGCTGACATTCGATTTCACCACCTGCTCCAGTTTTGACTGGTTATCTGTCGCCAGCCCGCTGCGCATAAACATAATGTCGTGCGTCAGTAAACGGCCGCCGGGTTTCAGCACACGATAATATTCACTGATGAGTTTTGCTTTCGCTTTGTCCACATACATGGTCAGCATCGCTTCGTTAATCACCACATCAAAAGTGTTATCGTCGAACGGCAACTTATTCGCATTGGCTTCGCTAAGATGAATGTTGCTATTGAGGCCGGCAGAAATCACGTTCTGTCGCGCCTGCGCGAGCGCGTTTTTATCCATGTCGATGGCATCGACCGTGCAGCCAAAACTCTGCACCAGTTCAATTGAGGTGGTGCCCATATTGCAGGCGACTTCCAGCACCCGGCTCTGCGCATTTAGCGGTACCTGGCTAAATAACCATTCGGTCGCTTCCACCCCGCCGGGGCGCAAACGCGTTTTCCCGAGGCTCGCCAAAAAGGTATGCCCTGCTTTATCACTGTCGGCCATCGGACTCTCCTCACCATAACATGTATTTTACATGCAACTTAACACAACGGTATGGAGATGAGAATGGCTTTCATCAACAAAAAAGCCCCTGCGTTTTCGCAAGGGCAAGGCTGTGTCCGAGCCATATAAATTAGTTAAAGACCATCCCACCATCGATCAGCAATGATTGGCCGGTCATATAGTCGGAATCCGGCCCTGCGAGGTAAGAGACGCAGGCGGCAACGTCTTCAGGTTCCGAAAGACGCCCAAGCGTAATGCGTTTAGCAAACTCCTGCGTGCCATACCCCAGCGGTTTACCGGCCGCTTCCGAAACCTGGCGGTCAATCTCTGCCCACATGGGAGTTTTCACGATGCCAGGGCAGTAGCCATTAACGGTAATGCCAAGCGGCGCGAGATCCCGCGCGGCGGTTTGCGTGAGTCCCCGCACGGCAAACTTACTGGAACTGTACACGGCCAGTTCCGGGTTACCGACATGCCCCGCTTGTGAACAGGCGTTGATAATTTTGCCGCCGTGTTTTTCCGCTTTGAAGGCTTTTACCGCCGCCTGGATGCCCCAAATCACGCCTTTTACGTTGATGTTATAAACCTTATCCACCACTTCCGGCGTGATGGACTCAATCGGTGTTGAAGGCGCAACACCAGCGTTATTCACAATCACGTCGAAACCGTTCAGCTTGGTTCTGGCCTCCTCTACCGCGGCAAACACTTTGTCGCGGTCAGAAACATCCACCGTCACCGCAATCGCGCTGCCATTGTTGTGATTAATTTCGTCGGCCACCGCTTTTGCCGTTGCGGCGTTGTAATCGGCAACAGCGACGGCAAAGCCATCTTTCGCCAGACGCAACGCAATGGCTTTACCAATGCCCTGACCGGCACCGGTCACGAATGCAACTTTTTTCATCATATCTCCTTGGTTTTCAAAGAATCTGGTTAAGATTGAGCTGGCCCATCAGCAGAGGGTTATCGCTGTAATCGACCGGAATGGCGACCACCGCCGGGCCGTCCGTGTCCATTGCCGCACGCAGTGTGGGTTCCAGTTCTGCCGTGCTTTCGACCGCGAACCCTTTGGCGCCAAACGCTTCGGCATAGGCTTTAAAATCGACCGGGCCAAAATTAACGCCAGACAGGCGCTGGTATTTTTTCTCTTCCTGAATGGCCACCATGTTGTAGGCGTTATCGACCCAGATGATATGCAGCACATTCGCCCCGAGGCGCACGGCGGTTTCCAGTTCCATGCTCGATTGCAAAAAGCCACCATCGCCGGAAACCGACACCACTTTGCGCCCCGGGTTGACCAGCCATGCGCCAATCGCCCATGGCAGCGCGACGCCCATGGTTTGCTGACCGTTGGAAATCATCACCTGGCGGGCGCGGAAGCTATAGAGATAGCGGGCAATCCAGATATGAAAACTGCCCATATCAACGGTCAGCGTGACGTCGTTATTCACGATATCCTGCATCGCCCGCACAATACGCAGCGGGTGAATGGCGAACTGGCTGAGCTGCGCCCCTTTACGGCTGAGCAGTTCCCGCTGGTTGCGGCGCTCAATCAGGATCTCGGAGGCGCGTGGGGTGAGGATCAGTGGTTTTTCGATTTTCGCAGCCAGTTTGTCGAGCGTGCTGGCAATGTCGCCAACCAGTTCGCAATCCGGCACGTAATTGCGTTCTTCATAAGCAGGAAGCACGTCGATATGGACCAGTTTCGCGTCACCGGTGTTCCACATCGATGGTTCATACTCCACCGGGCTGTAACCAATACAGATAATCAAATCTGCCAGGTGCAACAGCCGATCCCCGGCCTGGTTATTAAATAACCCCACACGCCCTGCAAAGCGGGTGAAATGCTGCTGATTAACCGCGCCCGCCGCCTGATACGTGCTGGTGACCGGAATATGGCTTTTTTCCAGCAACTGATGCAGCGCCGAAATATTTTCCTCACGGCTTGCCATCAGCCCGAGCAAAAACACCGGGTTTTGCGCCTGCGCGATAAGTTTCGCCACCTCGTCAATCGCCGCATCCGGTGCGGCACCTAACTGCGGAACACAGCTGGCGGGCAAGATATTACCGCTCGCGGGTTGATCGGCAATATCCTGCGGCAGGCTGACAAACGCGCTGCCCGGCCGACCCTGCTCGGCGGCGCGAAAAGCATTGGATACCACTTCGGCAATCGCGTCGGAGGAGGTTATCTCTACCGCGTATTTCGTGACGGGGCTGAACATCGCTACCGTGTCCATGCTCTGGTGCACCAGCTTGGCTTTATCCGCCCGTTTCACCGCCCCGCCCAACGCCACCACCGGGTCGCCTTCGCTGTTGGCGGTCGCCATACCGGTAATTAAATTGGAACAGCCGGGGCCGGACGTAACCAGCGCGACGCCAGCTTTACCGGTAATACGTCCGACCGCCGCCGCCATAAATGCCGCGTTCGCTTCATGGCGCACGGGAATAGTTTGAATGGTTGAATCAATAAGCGAATCAAAGACTTTGTCGATTTTGGCACCGGGAATGCCAAACACATGTTTCACGCCCTGCGCTTCCAGTTGTGTCACCACCATATCGGCGCCATGCGCCCACTGGTGTGTACGGCTCTCTTTACTCATCATTTACTCCTTTAAATGTTTATCAGTTCTCGACGGAACGAATGGCAGCGTCCAGGTTGTCCGGGTGTAAATCGGCGTTGAGAAACGCCGCATCTGCGGGCAGATCAATCATCAAATGGTGGATTTCGCCAAACGTCAGCGTGCCGCTTTCGAGCTGGTAATCCAGCAAATGTCCGCCGCCATGACGGTCATCCGTAATAAAGTGCTCGTGGTAGCCCGCCACGTTAATCCCCTGCATATGCTGCGGTGTGCGGAACCCAACGAGCACGCCATCACGCCCGTTGAAACGAAACACGGGTTGATCGTCAAGCACGTCAGTCATGGCGCGATAAGGCGGCGTCTGGCGCGGAACAGTGCGGGTGTGCGCATGGCGAAAATGGCCATCGATACGCAGAGCGCAAAAGACGTTATCGGAGGGGATCGCCTTATCGATAATGTCGTGCAGTTGCTGGCGGCTGGACGGTTTATCCAAGTAAAACTCGTGTTCTGGTTTAAACCAGGTCATTACCGCGAAAGGGGTTTTTTGCTGTCGGCTGGCTTCCCGTGCGCTACCGTCAGCACGCAACTGGTAAACCTCACTATTGAACGCAATTAATTCGCCATCCAGTTCGTTAAATGTGCCGAGCCCAAAGTCGCCGTGATTGAGTAAATCCTCAATCGTGGTATTTCCTTCGTAAACACCGCTTAATAGCGCACTCATTAGCGATGTTTGATATATCACACATTCCGGGCGGGTTTGTGAAAAGGCACGAAATGTTTCCCGTAGACTTTCCTCGCAAGAACAACCGGTTACATGACTCATTATCCTTTACCTCGCTGAGCAGTCGTTTAGAAAAGCTGATAAATTATTGACTCGTTTCAGCGAGAGATTCCAATATACAAAGCATCAGGGTTTGAGATGTTTTTAATATGGAACTCCGTTATCTACGCTATTTTGTCGCCGTTGCGCAGACGCAACATTTCACCCGTGCCGCAGAAATGCTGGGCATGTCGCAACCGCCGTTAAGCCAGCAAATTCGCCGTCTTGAGCAAGAAGTGGGTACGCCGCTTTTTTACCGGCAAACTCGCGGTGTTGAGCTCACCGAAGCGGGCGAAGCGTTTTATGAAGATGCCTGTCAAATCATCGCGTTGAGCGATGCGGCAATGGAAAAAGCGAAAGGGATTGCGCGGGGGATTAATGGAAAATTGTACCTTGGCGTGACCAGTTCCAATGCGTTTCACACGCAAATTTTTTCAGCGCTTCGCCAGTTTCAGCAAAGCTATCCGCAGGTGGCGCTGTATCAAAAAGAGGACAATATGGCGACGCTGATGCAGGAGCTGGAAGAGGGGCTAATTGACGTGGCCTTTGTACGCCTGCCGTGTGAAAACAGCAAAATGTTCAACCTGAAATTGATCGACGAAGAGCCGATGGTGCTGGCGTTACACCGCTCGCATCCGCTTGCCGCGAAAACGGATATCTCGCTGAACGAACTGCAGCAAACACCGCTGGTGATTTTCCCTCAGCAAGTCGCGCCGGGGCTATATGAACTGGTTTTCAACGCTTGCCTGCGCGCGGGTATTGATATGGAAAACCAGCAACAAGCTTCACAGTTCTCCTCTTCGCTGAGCATGGTGGCCGCAGGTTTCGGCTTCGCCATCGTTCCGCAATCCATGGCCTGTTTCAGCCACCCGCAAGTGACATTTCACCGGATGCCGGAACAGGCATTAAAAACGGATGTAGCGCTGGCGTGGCGCAAGTTCGAGCGTTCGCCCGCCGTAAAACGGTTTATTGAGAACTTTTAAAACGCCCGCCGCAACGCGGGCATGAAATGTTAGCTGCGGTGGGTATTCACCACCTGGCCAATCCCCTTCCCTTCCAGCGCGTCGTTGGGATCGGCAAAGAAATCGATATTGAAGTAGGTGTCGTCGGTTAACAGTTCAATATGGTGCCAGTATTGCGGCGGGCTAATGCCAAAATGCCCGGCTTCAATTACCACTTCCACTTCCGGCGTGGTGTCGTGCTCACTGGCAAAACCAAAATATTTCACCGCCCCCTGCATCACCGACAAACGGCCATAGACACCTTTTTTGGTGTTGTGATGAGTAAGTAGCGCCTGCGGAACCGTCTCCTTCGTCCAGAAAGGCGTTGAGCGGGTATGACGGAAATGAACAGGAATTTGATGCGCCATAAAACCTCCTACAACTGCTTCGATTACCAGCCGCACACGTTAGTTTCTTCGTCCGATTCATAGCCCCGGACGATATTAATCAACTCTTTCACCGCGTCTGCAGCATTAAGCGGATCGTTTAGTTCATTAAGACTGGAAAACTCTTTATCCACAGAAACACCGTTATTATTGTTGGTCACCGTCAGGATAAACTCACTGGAATTATCTTTCGCGCCCGCAAGGCCAGTAATCAGTTCCGAAACCGCCTGTACTGCAACATCAGGGACATATAACGACATTGGCTTGAGATAGATCTTTTCCTGCGTTTCATTGTTCGCACGGTTAGAAACTGCTAAAGAATAACCTTTGTTTTCAGTTGTCATCAGAATTACCTCAGCCTTCAATCAAAATTTTCGGGTCAACATAGAAATCGACGCTAAATATCGTATCGTCACTTAATGCTTCAATGTTGTGCCATTTTTCCGGCGGAAAAACGCCAAATCCACCGGCATTAATCGTTAATGTCTCTACCGGTTGCGGGCTGGTTTCATCGGCGTAACCATAATATCGGATCGCCCCTTGCAGCACACTCAAACGCGGGTAGACGCCCTGCCGTGTTCCAGCGTCGAGATGGCGCTTCCAGATGGACGCCGGAGCGGTTTCTTTGGTCCAGAACGGCGTGGAACGGGTGTGGACATAGTTCGCGGGTATCGCAATACGTTGCATGTTTCATCCTCTTTGTGTCTCAGCAAAGCGAGTTTGCCGGGAGGGGGAAAAGCATTTGTTGCATATGATATACCTGTTTTATGATTTGTGGACTACTTTTTTTAGTGGCTATTTCAAGTCGGTTTTTATTACTCAAAAAGGGTTATTGTAAAGCGCATATCGAAAGAGGAAAAATGGGTGAGGAATTATTTATAACGTAGGGTTAATGCACAATGAAAAACAAATCCAAACTCAATTCTTTTTATTATGGATTTCCCGTTTTTTTAGTCACCACGCAAGATAAAGATGGCAACACAAATATTTCAGCGGCATCCTCCTCTATTTCTCTGGGCGAGAAACTGATTATTGGCATCAGTAAAGGCGGAAAAACCTACAATAATTTATTGGCTGGTTCAGACGCCGTGATCAATATTCCCGATCACACGCTTTGGGAAAAAGTGGAGCAAATAGGCAAACTTACCGGCGGCGACAGCTTGTCGGAAAACCAGACCAAATGGGGCGTAGAAATCTGCCATGATAAATTCGCCAAAGCTGGGTTACACACAGAAGCCTCTGTCGATGTTGCACCGCCGCGCGTCGCGGAGTGCCCAATCCAGGCTGAATGCCGTTTAGTCTCTACCAGCGATAAAGGCCGTTTTATGCTGGCTGAGCTGGATATCGTGAACTTATGGGTTGAAAACGCGCTATTAAATGAAAATGGCATTGTTGATTCAGGCAAATGGAAGCCGCTGATTTTCAATTTCCGTGAATACACTACCGTTGGCGATACGCTCGGGTTTAACGTGAAATACGGCAACTGATCCTCATAAATGGCCCCCGCTCACGGGGCATAATCCTTTACTCCAGCAATGCTTTATCCCAGCCGCTGAAAATTGCCACAGGATTGTAGTGCGCGGCTTCCGCCTTACTTAATTGATATTTTTCACCGCCTTGCCCTGCGCCCGGGCCACGGTTATCAAACTCATAAAAACGGCTGTCTTGCGGATAAAACCAGATTTTCTCCCCGGCTTTATCTTTGCCGGACATTTTATCCCAGCCGTAAATATGGTCGTCGATTTCACAATTAATAAACGCCGCAAGACCAATAGCGTTCGGATCGGCATAGCGCCCGTCGCTGAACTGTGTTGTCGGATGCCACGGGCGACCCAGCGCGAAACTTTTCTCCGGAACACCCGCTTCTTTACTGAGCTTGCTGTTGATGATCAACAAGCCAAACTTCTCATCCGCCTGCGTCGCCGGCGCGGTGATGTAGCCATACGGCGGGGCGATATCACTGCGGTTACGGGCGATAATTTCGCAGCGGTCAAACACCGCGATGCCGGGGCCAAAGATAAAATCAACGTGCCCACTCACTTCACAGTCGGTGAAATAGCTGCGGCTCCCGCTCTTGCTGTAAAACGTGTCCTGGTAGCCTTCGAGCCGGACATGGCGGAAACGCGCTTTATCAACGTTTTCCGACACCATCAGCGCCACCGCCTGCGTGTCTTTCAGTTTCTTCGCGTCGCCATCCGGCAGCGCGGCATTGGCCGGGAAGTCAAAGCTATTGCGAATGGTCAGATTCTCAATGGTCACGCCCGATGCGCGTACTTCCACGGTGCTGGTGCGCCCGGTGCCGAGCTTTTGTCCGTCACTGCCTAATGCACCGGCGGGCGTATTCGCTTCAATCTGTGTTTGCTCTCTGGATTGCCCCACCAGCGTGACCGGTTTTTCAATCACCAGCCGTTCGTTCCAGCGCCCTTCTTTGACCAGGATCCGCCACGGCGTGCCGCTGTCAGGCGCGGCGGCCAGCGCCTGGCTGATGGTGGCGAACTCACCGGCTTGCGGCGCGGTGGAGACAACGGCATTCCACTCGCTCGCCTGAGCTGAAACGCTGATACAAGCCAGCAACAGCGCGGAATAGCGCAGTGAATAGTTCAGTGTTTTCATCGGTCTCTCCTTAGGGTTTTAATGTGTCGGCAAGCGAACTCAATTCAGGGGTGGTGCGAATGAGATCAGCCACCATCGATGCGACAGCTTCTGCACCTTGTTGCTGGAAATGGGTGGTATCAGGATTGCTGCGAATACCGGAGGTTTGCGTTTTATACCAGGGATAGCGCGGGTCACTGGCATCCACGGCCAGCCAGTAATTCATCCAGTTGCTGGCATGTGCATTGGCGAAATCGATTGTCGCTTTTTCCAGATCGATAAGTGGCACGTGATTGCGTTGGGCGGTCTGTTTGATGGTGTCGATGTAATTCCCGGCAAAGCGGTAACCGGGCTTTTTCACCGTGTAATGAGTGCTGACCACCACATCGTCGACGCCCTGCTGAAAGGCCGTTTTCCCGGCGCGGTTTTTTACCCGCGTGGTTGGTGTAAACAGCACCGGCGTCGCGCCCGCCGCGCGCGCCAGCGTGATATAGCGCTCCAGCGAGTGCTGGAACGACAACAACGGTTCCCCTGGCGGAAACTGCGGATTGCCGCTGGCATCATTGGGATAGGTGCAGAGGTTTTTCACGTCAGCCGCGCCGCGCACTGCTTTATCGCTATCGCAGTTTTGATCGTTATGACCGTGGGCGATAAAGACATAGTCGCCGGGACGCAAATCGCGCGCCATTTGCTGGTACCAGCCTTCGTTGTAAAAATCCCGGCTGGAGCGTCCGGAACGCGCGCCATTAAGCACCACCACGCCGCTATCGGCGCGAAAAGCCTGCTGGAAAACTTGTCCCCACCCCATGCGCGGTAAACGGGTGACTTCGTACGTGGCGGCGGTGGAGTCGCTGACCAGTAAAATCCGCGTTTTCGCGCTGCTGATAGCCTGCCGATCGCGCAGCGCACGCGGCAAATCTAACGGTTCCCACGACCCGTTGTTCTGTAAACCAACAATCGGGCGAAAGGCGCTGTCGGTCAGCACCGCACCACCCGCCTCGCCGCTGTTGTTGTCATAGTTGCGGTTATGGTTAACCACCGACAAAATCCGCGCCATACCGTTGCCGGTGCGAATCGGCGTCTGCACAGGATCGGCAGTTTTCGCATCCAGGCCAGATAAACGCAGCGCGTCGGCCATACCTTGACGAAAGTTAGCCAGTGGTTCGGTCAGCAAACCGGCATTCAGCTTGCTGTTATCACCGCGCTCAACCCATTGCTGTGGGCCGATATAGCCCAACTGACCGGCCACTTCGGAGACCAGTCTGTCGGTAAAGGGGGTGATATTAGCGGTATTGCGACGCTCTTTTTGCAGCGAAATCAGCAACGAGGCCATACAGCGCGCACGCGGCTCATCGCTTCGCAAACATGACTGCGCGGTTCCCGTGCTTTGAATGGTAGAAAGGGTTAACGGCGGCGTGAGGGCATCAACCGCTAGCGAATAGCGTCCGTCGCTGCGCGTTTTGGTGGTAAGGCGCTTGCCTGAACTGTCGGTCACCGTTACCGGAGCGCCCGCCAGCGGCGCGTCGGCGAAAACCGCGCCTTCAAGTATCGTTGCCGCATTCGCCATCGCAGGCAGGCAACAAAACAGCACACTAAGTCCCAGAGGGTATTGCATGGGTCATTCTCCTGAAACTGGTTCTCCCGGTAGGCTGCACCGGTGTAATCGCGCGTTTCTGTTTCTGGAAAATGTGGCCAAGCGTGAATGCCAGCAGGCATTACGGATCAATAAAGGCTTTTATTTTTATGTTGATACAAAACGGAACGAAGTTTTACACATGTAAAAACATTGTTTTGAGATCGGATTCAAGAATATGACAATTGATAAATCAGCCCGCCGTTAACCGGGCTGTATATTCAGCGGGGAATACGCGGGCGCTACCGTTAACCTGCAGGTTGACGTTCATGCCGGGTCGCCAGTCCGGGCGGGTGATGGCTTGTAATATCAGGCGTTCGCCGGTTTGCGAAAAGCGCAGCGTCAACGACGAAAGATAGCCAGCAAAATCCATATCGATAATTTGTGCCTGCGGGTAGGTTTGATGCTCATCACACGGCACCACACTCACCTGTTCCGGACGCAACATAATGCGATGCGTGCCAGAAAGCGCCGGGTTATCTACCGCAACATCGCCAAGCAGGCAGTGCGCACGCCCTTGCGCCACATCGGCAGATAAAATCAGCGCATCGCCCAAAAACAGCGCCGTCTCCTCATCAACCGGTTGCGAATAGACCGCGAACGGCGATCCCACCTGCGCAAAGCGGCCGTGGCGGATCACCACAATCTGGCTGGCGAAGGAGAGCGCCTCTTTCTGATCGTGTGTGACCAGAATGGAGGCGACGCCCGCGTCGGTCAGCAAATCCGCCGTGGCTTTGCGTGTGGCGGCGCGTAAACCGGTGTCCAGCGCCGAAAACGGTTCGTCGAGTAACATCAGCGCCGGTTTCTGCGCCAACGCTCTGGCCAGCGCCACACGCTGCTGCTGACCACCGGAGATCTCATGCGGCCAGCGCGCCGCCAGTTTACTGTCCAGTGACACCATCGCCATTAACTCGTCAACACGGCGTTGCTTCTCATGGCGCGAACCTTTAAGCCCCCAGGCAATGTTGTCCCCCACGTTAAGATGCGGAAACAGCGCGCCTTCTTGCGGTACAAAGCCAATGTTGCGTTGGTGGGCCGGGACAAACTGACCATCGCCAAACAACGTTTTTCCCTGCAGCACGATGCGCCCCCTGTCCGGCATTTCAAACCCGGCGATCAAACGCAGCAATGTGGTTTTCCCCGACCCGGACGGGCCGACAATCGCCGTGCGGCTACCCGCAGGGATCACCAGATTGACATCATCCAGCACGCGCGCAGCGGCAAAGCTTTTCGAAATGGTTGCCAGTTCTAACATCTTAAAGACCCGAAAGTTTTTGTGATTGCTTATACAGCAGGCCGGTCAACGGCAAGGAAATCAAAATCATCAGCAACGCATAAGGCGCAGCCGCCACATAATCGATCTCGCTGGTCAGCGCCCAGAACCCTGTCGCCAGCGTGCGCGTGCCGAGCGGGGAAAGCAGCAGCGTAGCGGTCAGTTCGGTGCTCACGCCCAAAAAGACTAATGCCGCAGCGGTAGAGGCTCCCGGTGCAGCCAGCCGCAGCGTGACGCTCACTAGCGCTCTGCCAGGCGATGTGCCAAGGCTTTGCGCCACCTGCTCAAGCTCGACCGGCGCTTGCGCAATCCCGGCGCGTAAGTTGATCAACGCTCTGGGCATAAACATCAGCAACCAGGCGAGAAACAGCGTCACTTCAGTCTGATAAATCGGGCGAGCGTAATGAATGGTCACGGTAACCAGCGCCAGCGCTACCACAATACCAGGCAATGCGCTGGTGATGTAATTACAGCCTTCGAGCAAGCGGAATACGCGGCGCGGATGGCGCACCGAGAGCCACGCCGTCGGAATGGCGAACGCGGTTGTGATCAGCGCCCCGCAAACGGCCAGAAAAAGAGTCTGGCGCAGTGAAAGCCAGAGATCGGCGCGATGCCAGTTATCGAACCCGCCAAGCCACAACCAGCGACCAAGCACCGCAATCGGCGTACCGAATGACAGCGCCACCGTGCATACCGCCAGCAATAACCCCAACCCGTAACTCCAGCGCCCAAGCGCGCGACGCTGCTGCTTACGCGCTGAGCCTGAGCCCACTCGCGCATAGCGCGCTTTGCCGCGCGCCGCCGTCTCCAGCAGCAGCAACGCCAGGCAGCAGAGCGCCAGCACACCGGCGAGCATGTTAGCGGCCGGGCCGCTGAACGTTGACTGGAACTGATCGTAAATCGCGGTGGTGAAGGTATCGAAGCGGATCATCACAAACAGGCCATATTCCGCCAGTAAGTGCAGCGCCACCAGCAGCGCACCGCCGCAAAGCGCCAGCCGGAGCTGGGGTAAGATCACGCGAAAGAAGATCCGCCACGGCGGGGTGCCAAGCGATGCCGCAACATCCTCAAGGCTGGGGTCGAGGCGGCGCAACACCGCAGCGACCGGCATATAAATAAACGGAAAATAGGCCAGCACAGCGATAAACACCGCCGCAGGTAAGCCGTTAAACGCGGGCAAAACGCTAACCCAGGCATAGCTTTGCACAAACGCCGGGATCGCCAGCGGCGCAACCGCCAGCACGGCCCACAAGCGTCTACCGGGCAGCGACGTTCGTTCGGTGAGCCACGCAAGCGACGTGCCAAGCGCAACGCTTGCGGGTACAGCAAGTGCAATAAGCCAGAAGGTGTTGACGAGCAACTCACCCACACGCGGGCGAAAAATGAGCGCCTGCACCGTCGCCCAGCCGGTATCAATACCGACACCGATGACAAACCCAACGGGCAGTAAGGCAAGTGCTGCGACAAAAAGGGCAAATACCACCAGCACCCGCGAAGGGCGGTGCCGGGCGGCCTGGCGGGCCGCATTGCTTGTCGCCGGGAGACTTAAACTGGACATCAGGCACTCATTCCTGCGTGGTTACAAAAGACCGGCTTCGGTCATTAACTCGCTGACTTTTTTGCTGTTAAGCGCAGAGGGTTCCACTTTCGGTGCGTCTAATTGCGCCAACGGAACCAGTTTTTCATTGGAAGCAGCGCCTTCTCCTACTGCGTATTCAAACGCGGTGTTGGTGCGCAGCATCTCCTGGCCCTGCTTGCCGGTTACCCATTTGATAAACGCCTGCGCCTGTTTCTGGTGTTTGCTGGACGCTAAAACGCCACCGCCAGAAATGCTGACGAACGCGCCCGGATCCTGATGCTTAAAGTAGTGAAGCTGGGTATTTTTGCTGTTCTCGCCGGTTTTCGCCTGATCCACAAAGTAGTAGTAGTGATAAATCACGCCGCCGTCGATTTGCCCGGCATTGACCGCTTTCATCACCGTGCTATTGCCTTTGTAAGGCACAAAGTTAGTTTTCATCGCTTTCAGCCAGTCCAGCGTGGCTTTTTCGCCTTTCAGTGTCAGCATCGCGCTGACAATCGCCTGGAAATCAGCGCCCGAAGGCGACGCCGCCCAGCGGCCTTTCCATTCCGGTTTGGCTAAATCCATGATCGATGCAGGTAACTGCGAAGCAGAAAGTTTCGACGGGTTATACACAAAAACGGTGCTGCGCGCGGCAATGCCAATCCAGCGGCCATGCGCCGGGCGGAACTGAGCCGGAACTTGTTTCAGCGTATCCGCATTGAGCGGCGCAAAAAGCCCGGCATTATCAACCAGTGTCATCGCCGGGGAGTTTTCCGTCAGAAACACATCCGCCGGGGAAACTTTGCCTTCCTGCACCAGTTGGTTACCCAGTTCCGTGTCGCCTCCGTTACGCAGCGTGACTTTGATGCCGGTTTCTTTGGTGAATTCGTCGACCCAGGATTTTGTCAGGTTTTCGTGCTGCGCGTTATAGACCACGATACCGTCGTCGTTGTCGGCGGCGAACGCCGCGGGAGCGGCAAAAACTGAAGAGATGACCAGTGCAAGTGAACAGAGCGGCAAAAAGCGGTTCTTCATCATCATTCCTTTTAAATTATGTGTAATCGTCAGCACATACGAGCCGGGCTGGATTTTAATCGTAGTGGAAATGAAATGAGAATCAAAATTATTATCAAAAGATTGAGTTTGAAATTAAATATCATCAAAAATTAAAAAATGAATTAATCCACCAGCCCGCAATGGCGAGACACTCCAAAGATTAAGACAACCTTAACATGAGGTTAAATGTTTCATATATTATCAATCCAGCGAATCAGACAACCGTGGCTATCTTTTCCGTGAATAACAAATTAACATCAGATTGAGTGGGTTTAATACCAAACATCGCAAAACAACCTGCACAGGTAAGACAAATTATTATGAAAAATAAAAAGATAGATACAATGGCAAAAGTGGCTATGCGCAGCAGGGGATTGTCTGTAAAAGAGAAGCGCGTGCGTTATCAGGGTAAGATATTTACCTTTAAATATGTTTCTGGCCACTATGAAGTCTTTTTCGAAGGCGAAAAAGTGGATGCTATCGAAACCGATAACATCAATCAGGCGATTGCGGATTTTAAAGAAAAACATAACAAAGCGAAGCGCTAAACCACGCTAAAATACCTTTTCATCTACCGTTAACGCTTCAACCAATAAATACCAGCAACCTTATTATACCGGGCGGTATTATTATCGAACCCGGTGCCTCCCCGCCCTTTGTCTGTTCAGATTCCCGTTCAAAAACCCTAAAAATTTCATGGAAATCACCGGGTTATTCCAACATTTTTTACATAAAGCGTTTACATGGTAACGATAATTCATATCATCTTGATAATCGCTATCAACAAATAGCGATATTGCTTGCGGCTCAGGAGGATCAGCGCCGCCGTATTTCTGTTAAATCAGGATCACCATAACAATGAAATATCGTTATCTTTGGGCATTAAACCCTTGTTTATTGATGATGTTTTCCGCTCACGCCTCGGCGGAAGGTCAAAAAGAAGAGACGCTGGTGGTTGCCGCCAGCCGCGCAAACCACAGCGTTACGGATATGGCGCAAACCACCTGGGTCATTGAACAGGCTGACATTGAGCAGCAGGTTCAGGGTGGAAAAGAGTTAAAAGAGGTGCTGGCGCAGTTAATTCCTGGCATGGACGTCAGCAGTCAGGGACGCACCAATTACGGCATGAATTTGCGCGGCCGTTCAATGATGGTAATGGTCGACGGTGTACGTCTGAACTCGTCCCGCAGCGATAGCCGCCAGCTCGATTCAATCGATCCATTTAATATTGAGCGCATCGAAGTGATCTCCGGCGCGACATCGCTGTACGGCGGTGGCAGTACCGGCGGTTTAATCAATATCGTCACCAAAAAAGGCCAGCCGGAAACCGAGGTTGAGTTCCAGACCGGCACGAAAAGCGGTTTTAACAGCCATAACGATCACGACGAGAACATCGCCGCGGCGGTCAGCGGCGGTAATGATAACGCTTCAGGGCGTCTTTCTGTGGCCTATCAGCGCTATGGCGGCTGGTATGACGGCAAAGGCAATGAAGTGATCATTGATAACACGCAAACCGGTTTGCAGTACTCAGACCGCCTGGATGTCATGGGCACCGGCACGCTGAATATCGACGATCATCAACAGTTGCAGCTCACTACGCAGTATTACAAAAGCCAGTCTGATGGTAAGCACGGTCTTTTCCTTGGCGAAAACTTCTCGGCAGTGCGCGGCGTCGGCAACGCGTACAACAAAAGTAACCTTGATTCCGACCGTATCCCCGGCACTGAACGCCACTTAATTAACCTGCAATACGCCAACAGTGATTTCTGGGGCCAGGATTTACTGGCACAGATTTACTACCGTGACGAAAGCCTGACGTATTACCCCTTCCCGACGCTTTCCGGCGGCTCGGTGACCAGCATTGGCGCATCACAGCAAAAAACCGATTTCTACGGCGGCAAACTCACTCTGAACAGCAATCCGCTGGAAGATCTGACATTAACCTGGGGCGTGGACGCCGAACATGAAACGTTCGATGCCAACCAGCAATTTTTCAATCTCAGCAAAGCCGCCGCCAGCGGTGGGATGAAACTGGATAACGCTTACAACGTCGGGCGCTATCCCGGCTACAGCATCACTAACCTCGCGCCGTTCCTGCAAAGCAGCTATGACATTGCGGCCATCACCCTGAGCGGCGGCGTGCGCTACCAGTACACAGAAAACAGAGTCGACGACTTTGTGGGCTACGCGCAGCAGCAAGCTATTGCCACCGGCAAAGCGACCTCGGCGGACGCCGTGCCTGGCGGCAAAACGGATTACAACAATCTGCTGTTCAACGCCGGCATCCTTGGTCACCTGAGCGAACGCCAGCAATTGTGGTTTAACTTCTCGCAAGGCTTCGAAATCCCGGACCTGGCGAAATATTACGGTTCCGGCACTTACAAGCTGGAAAATGGCCACTACCGTCTGGTTAACAGCGTCAACGTGAACGATTCGAAGCTGGACGGCATTAAAGTGAATGCCTACGAGCTGGGCTGGCGCTTCACCGGCGATAGCCTGCGTACGCAGATCGCCGCGTACTACTCGCTTTCGGATAAAACCATCAACATCAACAAAAGCGACATGACCATCAATATTGAAGATGACCAGCGTCGTATTTACGGTGTGGAAGGCCAGGTCGATTACTTCTTTAACGACAGCGAATGGAGCACCGGCGCGAACTTTAACGCCATCAAGTCGCAAACCCGCGTCGATGGCAAGTGGCAGAAACTGACCGTGGATAGCGCCAGCCCGTCGAAAATGAGCGCGTGGGTCAACTGGGCACCAGGCGACTGGACATTACGCCTGCAAAGCACACAGACCTTTGATCTTTCTGACGCCGATGGGAAGCATATTGACGGGTACAACACTGTTGATCTGCTCGGCAGTTATCTTCTGCCTGTCGGTAAGTTGAGTTTTAGCGTTGAAAACCTGCTGGACGAAGATTACACCACCGCATGGGGCCAACGTGCACCGGGTTTATACAGCCCAACTTACGGCGCAGCGGGTTTATATACCTATAAAGGCCGCGGCCGTACTTTTGGCCTGAATTATTCCGTTCTGTTCTGATGAGATCTGCCGCCTGTCTATCAGGCGGCATATTCCGTTTTTATTCACGCCCATTAAAAACGCAAAAAAGCCGATATCCTCAGCCATTATTTTGCTGAAAATATATCGTGTTATTTTTGCCTTAAGCCAAATACATGACTGCGGCGACTCTATTTACCAGCCAGCGACTACGTAATATAAGATATATTGAAACAACAACTGCTAAATATAAGTTCCAGTTAGAGATACCGGATTAATACAGATAACGTTAATAACCCTGAAATAAGACAGGATTTACTTAAGATCTTTATTGCATATCCGTCGGCTCAGATTCGCCCGCCGTTACCTGCTCTTGCTGCACGACCACTTTCGCGTCCAGTTTGTGTTGCTCAGCCACACGTTTCTCTTTCTGCAGCTGCGCCGTGGCTAACTCTTGTTGCGTTACTTTTTTACCTGAAAATGCATCAACCATTTCCGTTCTGCCGTCCGGATATTTAACGATGGTCACCAGCCGTCCGCCGAATTGCGGAATACCGGTCATCGCCAGTGAATAATCAATTTCATGATTTTCCACCTTTTTCTTTTCCTGAACCTGCTGCTCGGCTTTTATCTC
The DNA here is from genome assembly GCF_000300455.3 of Kosakonia sacchari SP1. Taxonomy (NCBI): domain Bacteria; kingdom Pseudomonadati; phylum Pseudomonadota; class Gammaproteobacteria; order Enterobacterales; family Enterobacteriaceae; genus Kosakonia; species Kosakonia sacchari. The sequence goes on along the minus strand of NZ_CP007215.2, from coordinate 700,709 downwards.
ATTGCTGTGTTTGTGCTTTTCTGCGCGGCTGGAGAGCGTCACTTTGGTGCTCTCATCATGCGAAGCGCTATTTGCCGCGCCATTGTCCGTATGAGCCGCCGATTTATGGTTTGTGTTTTCTTTTGTTGTGGCAAGGTGCGGGCTTGCCTGAATCGCCTGAATCTCCTGCATCATTATCTCCGCTATCAATGACCAGATATTCCGCCAAATGACTCTGCCTGAGCCGAAAAAAAGATCCTCATAACGATTATCGACAGGCAAAAGAAACAGATTAATAACAAATAGCGCTGAAGCAGGATGATTTACATACAAAAATTAAATAAGCACTCGATATTTAATAAAGTAATAATTTCACTTAAATCAGTTGTATATTAAAAAATATACGTTAAGTCAGGGTATATAATTAAAAGCAGAAGCGCCGTCCATTTTTATCACTAAATTTTAACAAACGAATTTCCATGTCAGCGCGCAACGTTTTAACGCTCGCATCAGCAAAATAACGCAACCGCTTCGCTGCTTAACCGCATCGGCAGCAAAGCGCCTTTCCCCTGCCTGCGGCATGCTGCTACTCTTTGAAACGCGAAAAAAATAGTAAATATCAGGAGTGAAAATGAGCCAACAACCGCTACATGCCGCCCCGCTCAGTTGGGGTCACGGCCCACGTACGTTCGAGGTATTTATCGAACCTACTTGCCCTTTTTCTGTACGTGCGTTTAACAAACTGGACGCGCTGCTACAACATGTCGGCGAGGATAACGTTACGGTGAAAATCCGTCTGCAATCACAGCCGTGGCATCTGTTTTCCGGTGTGATTATCCGCTGCATCCTCGCGGCATCGACGCTTGCGGACGGCAAAAACGCCGCGCATAAAGTACTGCAAGCGGTTGCCGATCATCGCGAAGAGTTTGAATTTACCGACCATTGCAGCGGCCCGAATATGGACGCCACGCCGCAGCAAATCATTGAACGCATCGAACAGTACAGCGGTGTACAACTGGCAGAGGCTTTTGCTCGTCCGGCACTGCAAACCGAGATCAAATGGCACAGCAAATACGCACGCCAGAATGGTATTCATGTTTCGCCAACCTTTATGGTTAACGGGTTGGTGCAGGCCGACCTCGGTAGCGGCGACGACATCGAGGTCTGGGCGCAACGTATTCTCGCCTGAGACGACTGCTACACTGCTTTGCAGGCGCTTAACTTCCTCAACACATCAACGAAAAGGCAGGCCAAAATGTCAGACAACTATCAGCCCCCCAAAGTCTGGACGTGGGATAAATCCGGCGGCGGCGCGTTTGCCAATATCAACCGCCCGGTTTCCGGCCCAACGCATGACAAAGCATTACCGGTCGGCAAACACCCGCTACAACTCTATTCGCTCGGTACGCCGAATGGCCAGAAAGTCACCATTATGCTGGAAGAGTTACTGGCGAAAGGCGTCAGTGACGCAGAGTACGACGCGTGGTTGATTCGCATCGGTGAAGGCGATCAGTTCTCCAGCGGTTTTGTCGAGGTTAATCCGAACTCCAAAATCCCGGCGCTGCGCGATCACAGCACCACCCCGCCGACGCGAGTGTTCGAATCCGGCGCGATCCTGCTCTATCTGGCGGAAAAATTCGGTCACTTCCTGTCAAAAGATCCGGCTAAACGCACCGAAACGCTGAACTGGCTGTTCTGGCTGCAAGGCTCCGCGCCTTTCCTCGGTGGCGGTTTTGGTCACTTCTATAACTATGCGCCGGTGAAGATCGAGTACGCGATCAACCGCTTTACCATGGAAGCCAAACGTCAACTGGACGTGCTGGATAAGCAACTGGCGCAGCACACGTTTGTTGCCGGGGATGAGTACACCATTGCCGATATGGCCATCTGGCCGTGGTACGGCAACGTGGTGCTGGGCAATGTCTATAACGCGGCGGAATTCCTCGACGCGGGCAGTTACCAAAATGTCCAGCGCTGGGCGAAAGCCATTGCAGAGCGCCCGGCGGTGAAACGTGGGCGCATGGTTAACCGCACCTTCGGCGAGCCGAGTGAGCAACTGCATGAGCGCCACGACGCCAGCGATTTCGACACGCAAACCGAAGATAAACGCAACGCCTGATCTTGCCCTCCGGGCGGCATTCCGCCCGGTTTCTCCCGCCATTCACCACACCTTCTGCTCTTTTTTTCACACCATATTTACATAACCGAAATAACTCGTAAGAATGCCTTTTATTTACCCGTAGCCCGCCAAATGTCTGAAACCGCGTTAAAACAGCAGATCCAGAATCTGAAGAAGCACAACGCCCGGCTGGTGCGGATCGCACGCGATGCGCGCAATAAACTCAGCGCCGCGCTCGACGGCACCGGGCTGTGTTTGTGGCAACTGGATGTGCCCAGCGGCAAGCTCATTATCTTTAACCGCCGCTGGGGTTCGATGCTTGGCTATCAACCCAAAGCGCTGAGCGCCCATTTTGATGTCTGGCGCGAACACCTGCATGAAGATGACCGGCAACAGGTGCTGGATGCGTTTTATGACCATTTGCACGGCAAGACCCCGTTTTACGAAGCGTTGCACCGCATGCGGCATAAAAACGGCACCGTGACCTGGGTGCTCGATCGCGGTCGCGTCACCGATCGGGACGCCAGCGGCGCGCCGCTGAAAGTGACCGGCACGCACATTGATATGACCAAAGAGAAGCAGTACGAAGAGCAACTGGCTCTGCTTGCAAACCACGATCCGCTGACCGGTCTCGCGAACCGCCACGCGCTACTGCAACACTTTGCTGAACTCAAACTCACCGGGCCGTTGTGCGTCGCGTTTATCGATCTCGATGATTTCAAAGCGGTAAACGATACATTCGGCCACCGCAGCGGCGATGAGTTGCTGATCCAGCTCAGCCAGCGCCTGCGCGCTGCCTGCCCGGAGGGAACCGTCATCGGGCGGCTTGGCGGCGATGAGTTTGTCTTGCTGCTGCCCTTTGCGCTCAGCAGCCTGCTGATTAACAGCACGGCGCATAGCTGTTTGCGCGCCATACTCAGCCCCTTCGAGCTGGATAATGGCGAGGCATCGGTGGGTGCATCGATAGGCATTGATGAAGTGCAACGCGGGGATGATTTCGTTAATGCGCTGATGCGCGCCGATCGCGCGATGTACCACATTAAGCACACCGGGAAAAACGGCGCGGCTCTCGGCAAGATCCTGATTTCGCTCTCGCCACGGCATGAGGAAACACCATGAAGCAGGCGCGCCAGCAAGCGATTCTGCAGCTTCTCACCAGCCAGCACAGCATTACCACCCAGGCGCTGGCGGCGCAGTTGAATGTCAGTATTGAAACCATTCGCCGCGATCTCAACGCGCTGCAAACGGCGGGGAAAATTGTGCGTCGCCACGGTCTGGCGCGCACGCTGCATGATGGCGGAGAACCGTTTCGCACCCGACTAAAAAGCCATTACGCGGATAAAGCCGACATCGCCCGCCACGCACTGAACTGGGTAGAAGCCGGGATGACGCTGGCGCTGGATGCCAGCTCCACCTGTTTTCATCTGGCGCGGCAGTTACCGGATATCCCGTTGACGGTGCTGACCAACAGTTTGCCGGTGTGCCAGGAGATGGCGCGGCGCGAACAGATTGAGCTTATCTGCTCGGGCGGCCGACTCGCGCGCACAGAGCGCTGCTACGTGAACCCGGCTCTCGCCAGTCTTCTGAAATCGCTGGAGATTGATCTGTTTATCTTCTCCTGCGAAGGGGTAGATGCACGCGGCGATATGTGGGATTCCACCCGCCACAATGCGGCGTTCAAAGCCCAGCTGTTACGCCGGGCGCAGCAATCATTGCTGTTAATTGATAAGAGTAAATTCTATCGCGCCAGTGAAGCGAAGATCGGCAATTTATCACAGGTCACACAGATGGTGACAGACGCCAACATCGACGCGCTTCAGCGCTGAGGAGCAAACGCTTCGATTTCCATGTTGCGCAGCGCTTCCAGCGTTGCCAGCGCTTCGTGTTCATCAATCACGCTCATGGCGAAACCGACATGCACCAGCACCCATTGTCCCAGCAATTCACGCGGTGAATCCTCGCACACCAGCGCGATATTGACGTCGCGGCGCACGCCGCACACATCGACCTGCGCCAGTTGATGAAAATCATCGCCAACGGCCACCACCTGACCCGGTACGCCTATACACATCGTTGCTTTACTCCACTTCGATACTTTTGATCTGCACACCGTCGCTGCGCTCAATATGCAGTGTCGGGCAGTGGCAGAGCGGGCATTCATCGTGCCGCTCGGTTTCCACCGTCTGGCTACAGTTCCAGCACCAGGCTTGCGCCGGCTTATGCAGAATATGCAATGTGCAGCCCTGCGCCAGCGTCTCGCGGCAGGCGATATCAAAACCAAACCGCAGCGCGCTCTCTTCCACACAGGCCAGCGCGCCCACTTCCAGCCATACGCCCGTCACACGCTTCGCGCCATTTTGCCGCGCCTGCTGTTCAATGATCTCCACCGCGTTCTGGCACAGGGATAACTCATGCATGCGCTTTGTCCCGCAGCCCTTGCAGCAACGCGCGACGGCTTAGCGCGGCATCGGTGACCGGCAACGAGAGCGCCATTTTCAGGCAGTTATCGGCAAGCGCGATGCCAGCATCAACAGACAATTCCCGATCCAGCGGCGACATTAGCGAGCAGCTCAGGTATTGCCCCAACGCGGGTAATTCGCCGACGGTAAAGGTCATTTCGCCATAAGGCAATCGCAGCCCCAGCCGCTGGCTCACCGGGCGGCGAGGCCAACACTGCTGCGGGCCGGGATAGATTTGTACGCTCAGCATCCACGGCGTCAGCACGCAGCCCAGCCACTGTTCTTCAAAGCGGGTGAACGGCGTGACATACACCGGCATGGTTGCATGGACAAACGGCAGACCATGCATCTCCTGCTCTGCAATCGTCATAAAGGCCGCCTGCACTTCGCGGTGCGGCGAAATGTCGAACCCCATCACCTCATCCTGCATGTTCGGTCTCTCGTAAAACAGGCTCCACGCCGGATTCACGCAGTGCCGCCAGCACGGCCTGTAGCGCGGTATCCAGGCTCGCCTCCACCAGCGGCGTCATGCCGATATGCGGCTCCAGCGAGGACGGAATAACACCAATCAGCGTCAGTTTTTTCGGAAACTCCCCGGTAAAACGCAGCGCCGACAGCACATCCGATAACCCCAACTGGTGCGGCGAAATTTTATTGCTGAACAACGTTGGTACTTCGTCATCACGCAGGCAAATTACTGCACCCGGCTCGCTTTTGCGGCTGACCACCGCATCGGCGATGATCAGATGATCGCGGTTAGCCATCGCCTCAAGCAGTTCCATACCTGCCGTGCCGCCATCCAGCACCTCAACATGCTCCGGCAGGCGGTAACGCTGTTCAAGCGTTTCCACCACCCGCACGCCAATCGCTTCATCGGTGAGCAAAATGTTGCCCACGCCTAACACTAAAATCGACATCACAGCACCTTCACCGACACCACATCGTTGCCATCGGCATCCACCACGTGTACCGCGCACGACATACAGGGATCGAACGAGTGAACGGTGCGCACCACTTCCAGCGGTTTTTGCGGATCGGCGATTGGCGTCCCCACCAGTGACAGCTCGTACGGCCCGGCGTCGTCGTTGAAGTTACGTGGCCCGGCGTTCCAGGTTGACGGCACTACGGCCTGGTAGTTATCGATTTTGCCGCCTTTGATAACGATCCAGTGGGAGAGCATGCCGCGCGGCGCTTCAAGGAAGCCGACACCTTTAAACTCGCCGCTGGTCGGGATCTCCGTATGGGTGATAGTTTGCACATCGCCTTTACCGATATTGTCTATCAGTGCCTGATACTGCTGCTGCAACACCTGATGTAACTCGCAGGCATGCACCGTGCGGCCGATAATGCGCCCCAGCGTAGAGTGCAGTTGCTCCACCGCTACCGTTTTGCCGGTGAGTTTCTGGTAAATGGCGGTGATATCGTGCAATTTCTCCGTCGTTGCCGGGTGTTTCGCCGCCAGCTTGCAGAGCATATTGGCGAGCGGCCCCACTTCGACCGTTTTGCCGTAAAAGGTGGGTGATTTAACCCAGGAATATTTGCCCTCTTCCTGCCAGCCGGTGTACTGCGGCAGCGTAGTACCCTGCCACGGCTCCTGCGGCGCGTCGTCTTTATACCAGGCGTGTTTCGCGCTCTCCTGAATGCCTTTGATCAGGAAAGGATCGGTGTGGGTGTTGATTTCCCGGTAGGTCGTAAGATCGGCATTTTCGATGTATCCGCCAGCGAACAGGAAGCTGCCGTTGTTGGCATCGATGGGGAATTCTGGCGCGCTCAGGTAGTTCACCGCGCCTTTACCCAGCGTGAGCCATTCCGGGTAAAACGCCGCAATCACCGCCGTGTCGACTTTATAAACCTGCTCGATAAACCCTTCCAGCTTGTCGATAAACGACTTGAGGTACATCAGGCGTTCAAGGTTCAGCACTTCGATGCCATCAAGATTGATCGGGTTGGCAACCCCGCCCACCGCCAGATTCTGAATGTGCGGCGATTTACCGCCAAGCAGCGCGACAATGCGGTTAGCGTCGCGCTGACACTCCAGCGCTTGCAAGTAGTGGGCGACGGCAATCAGGTTTACTTCCGGCGGCAACTTCATTGCCGGATGTCCCCAGTAGCCGTTGGCAAAAATACCCAATTGGCCGCTGGCGACCAGCGCTTTGATCTTATCTTGCACCGCTTTAAAGTCGTTTTCGCTGTTAAGCGGCCAGTCGGAAATCCCCTGTAACAGCGCGGCGGCTTTCGCCGGGTCGGCATTCAACGCGCTGGTGATATCGACCCAATCGAGCGCCGAAAGCTGATAGAAATGGACGATATGATCGTGAATCGAGTGGGCGGCCAGAATGATGTTACGGATGTACTGGGCGTTGCGCGGCACCTTCACCTCCAGCGCACTTTCTACCGCCCGCACCGAGGCGATGGCGTGGATTGTTGTACAAACGCCGCAAATGCGCTGCATGATTATCCATGCGTCGCGCGGATCGCGGTTTTTGACAATCTCTTCCATCCCGCGCCACATGGTTCCTGACGACCAGGCCTTTGATACAACGCCGTTTTCAATTTCGCAATCAATGCGTAAATGACCCTCAATACGGGTGACCGGATCAATGGTGATACGTTGACTCATGCTTTACTCGCCTCATGTCGCGCAGATGTTTTTAACGGAGGAATAATCGGCAACAGACGTATCAGTAAGATGTACGCACAGACTTCAATTGCCACAAAACCGATGGAAATCAATAACTCTTCCGCTGCCGGGAAGTAGTGGTAGCCGTTGCCGGGATTAAAGGCCAACAGCGAATAAGAGAGCCGCCACAGCGCACAGCCGAGCAGCATGCTCAACGCGCCCAGGAACAAAAAGCGGGAATCACGACGCAGACGCGGCGCGCGCAGGATCAGCAGCGGCAAAGCCAGCAGCGCCATTTCCAGCCAGAACATCAGGCTGTAAAAATCACCAGCGAAGGCGTACTGCCATTTGTCACGCCACGTGATCTCTCCCAACCGCAGCACCAGGAACAGCGCTAACAGCACACTCAGGATGTTGATCAATTTGCTAAACAGACGTTTTTCATCCGGCCCGTTACCGCGCAGGCTGGCCTGCATTAAGGAGCCTTCGAAAATGACAATCGAGAAGCCCATAATAAACGCGGTCAGCAGCGAGAAAACCGGCAGCATTTCATAGCTCTGCCACAGCGGGTAAACCTTATATCCGGCGGCAATCATCAACGAACCCATCGACGACTGGTGCATGGTCGGCAGCAGCGCGCCAAGCGCGATGATGAAAAACATCACTTTATTGAGACGGCGCAGCGAAACCTTCCAGCCGAGCCTTTCCAGCAGTGCCGGGGCGAACTCCAGCGCCATCACGCCGATGTAAATCGTCATACAGACCGCGGTTTCAAACAGCACTGAATTGACGTTGAAATGGCCGGGAATATAGAAGTAAGGCAGGTTCCAGTAACGCCCGACATCAATGGTGATGGACAAGCCGCCCAGCGAATAACCGAACAGGCTGCACAGCAGCGCCGGGCGCACCAGCGGGTGATAGTCGCCCCGGTTAAAGACATACACTGCCCACGCCAGCGCCCAGCCGCCACAGGCAAAGCCGGTGCCGATCAGCAAGTCAAACGCAATCCAGATCCCCCACGGATAACCTCCGTTCAGATCCGAGACCGATCCGAGCCCGAAGATCAAACGCTTGAGGATAAAGATCGCGCATAGCACGATCAGCGGGGCGAACAGCAGCACCGGTTTACTCAGCAGTTTGCCGCCCATCGCTTGTGGATCATGACTCATGATCGCCTCCGTCATGCTTGTCCCGCGTATTGCGGCGCACCAGTGCCGTTAACCCCGCCAGCACGGCAAGCGGCAACATCATGCCTTTGTACACCGTGTGCTGAACATGCTCGGAACGTGCGCCGGTTGCCAGGTCATCCAGCTCCGGCAACCCCAGTTCCTGATAAGGAACGCCGGTTAGCACCAGCACCTGCGTGCCGCCGCCCTCTTTCTCGCCGTACAGATGCGGGTAGTAGCTGGGCACGTTATGCAGATAGGTATCGTTAGCGTTCAATGTCTGGCGCGGGTAGCGGTATTCAGAGCCGGGTTTCATCGCGAGACGTTTTTTGGCTTCGGCGAGCAGTTCTTCGCGCGTGCCGAAAATTACCGCGCCCGCCGGGCACACTTCCACACAACCGGGCAGTTCGCCGTTATCCAGGCGCGCCACGTCTTTCTGGTTACAGAGTTCGCATTTATGCAGTGCGCCGAAGGGGTTGTTGTAGTCATACTTCGGCACATCGAACGGACAGGCGACCATGCAGTAGCGGCAACCGGTACAGACGCTGGCATCGTAATGAACAATGCCGGTTTTGGCGTCTTTTTTCAGTGCCTGCACCGGGCAGACGGAAACACAGTTGGCATCCACACAGTGCATGCACTGCTTTTTGATATAGGCGTAGCCGTCGCGCAGCTGGTCTTTGTTTTCCCCGCTGCCGCTGTGCCAGACCTGAATAATGTTGTTGGTATAGGGCGAAAGTTTGTCGTTATTCGACCAGGTTTGCTCGCCCTGTGGGTTGCGCTGCGGCGTGTTAATTTGCTGGCAACGCGTCACACAGGCCTGACAACCGACACAGAGCGTGGAGTCGTACAACATCCCCAGCGCGCCGGGAATCGGCGGGCGGTTTTGCGCAGCGGCAAAACTCGCGGACGATCCCCCACCAGCAGCGCCCCGCCGGACGCCACCTTGAGAAAATCACGTCTGTTCACGGCTAGTCTCCCTGTGAATCCGTGTCGTTTTTCTTCTGCTGGCGACCCAGTTCACGCACAGTCATCACGCCGACACCCGCCACCAGGCCTACGACGCCGCCCAGCAAACCGACAGCGCTTGCCGACACGGTACCGCCCTCTTTCAGGTTGACGTCTGGTTTCTCGGCGCGCGGCGTCGGGTTATCCACATGCGCAAGCTGGGAGATGCCTTTGTGAAAACCAACCCCCTCTTCGTTGCAGCCATAGCATGGGTGACCAATGGCAACCGGCCAGACACCGCCCACATCGCAAAACTGCAACGTTGAGCAGTTGCCCCAGGTTTCCGGGCCTTTGCAGCCTAAGTGATACAAGCACCAGCCTTCGCGATGCCCCTGATCGCCATATGCTTTCGCAAAACGCCCGGCATCAAAATGCGGCCGACGTTCGCAGTGCTCATGAATCAAGCGCCCATAGGCAAAGCGGGGACGGTTTTTGGCGTCAAGCGCCGGAGGTTTGCCGAAGGTGATGATATGCGCCACGGTGGCAAGAAAGTTTTGTGGGTTTGGCGGGCAGCCGGGAATGTTAATTACCGTTTTGCCAGGCAGCACATCTTGCAGGCTGACTGCGCCGGTCGGGTTGACGCCCGCCGCCGCCACGCCGCCCCAGGCGGCGCAGGAACCAATAGCGATAATCGCCGCCGCGTTTTCCGCCGCTTTACGAATATGGTCGACAATCGGTTCGCCGGCGACCATGCAGTAAACCCCGCCGTCTTTCATCGGAATCGAGCCATCAACCACCAACACGTACTGGCCTTTATACTGCTCCAGTGCCCGGTGTTTATTCTCTTCAACCTGGTGACCAAACGCGGCGGAAAGCACTTCGTGGTATTCCAGCGAAATGGTTTCCAGCACAAGGTTTTCTACGGTGGGGTGCGTCGCGCGAAGCAGTGATTCAGTACAGCCTGTGCACTCCTGCGCGCCAATCCAGATGACGGGTGGACGCTGAGGATGGCTGACCGCTTTGGCCATTTCGGCAGCGGCCTTACCGCTTAACCCCATGGTCGCCGCCAGTGCAGCACACAGTTTCATAAAATCACGACGGCTCACGCCATGAGACGCAAATTGTTGGTTCTCTCCTGCCATTTATTGTTATCCCTTAGCCTGGACTAGGATTATTCTCCACCTATTTGGCAGATGAATGCTGCGATCGCCCCGACAAATAATCACATAAAAAACAAGGGTATTATGCAAAAAGCCGGAGAGTGTTGCAGTAGTCACAGAAAAACGAGGGGTTTAGGGGCACAAAACGGCAAAAAAAATGAAAGTCACCCTCGACAAAAGTGACCTTCACAAAAGAGAACGGCATTGTGAGCAAAGCTTATTTTTAGATTTCGAGGCGGTAACCCGCCATAAAAAATCGGATCACAGTGCTGGAGTGACTCTCGCGAAAGAAATCCATCACCATATCCTTATCCAGCCCGTAGCGACGCGTAAGAATGCCAGCTTCCCACGCGCTGAGTTGACGATCGCCCGTTTTTTCAAACATACGATGCGAAAACCCGAGTACAAAACCACGCTTATAGTCCGGGCAGAAATGCGCCACGTTACTGGCGCTGTCCGCCTGTGCCGCATTCAGCCCGGCCATCAAGCCTTTACCAAAATGGTTGTCCATCGTTATCACCCCCACAAACGATATATAAAAAATTATATAACGATCTTTCGTGGCGGTGATAGCGCTGATTAAAACGCGACCCACTCATCCGAAGACGTTGCCGCTTTACGCGGTGCTCCGCGTGATAAATCCGGTTTCACCAGTGCGGTAGCCGCAGGTTTCTGCTGCTCGTCACTGGAAAGGCGGAACTGCTGCACGGAACGCTGCAACTCTTCAGTCTGGCGCTCCAGCGCTGCGGCGGCGGCGGAAATTTCCTCCACCAGCGCGGCGTTCTGCTGCGTTACGCTGTCCATCTGGGTAATTGCCACGCCCACCTGAGAAATACCTTTGCTCTGTTCATCCGTCGCAGAAGCAATCTCTTTCATAATGGTGGTCACTTCTCGCACCGCACGCAGAATGCTTTCCATGGTGGTGCCGGTGTCATTGACCAGTTTCGCGCCTTTCTCTACGCGGGAAACAGAATCCGCGATTAGCGTTTCGATCTCTTTCGCCGCGCCGGCACTGCGGCTGGCGAGGTTACGAACTTCACCCGCTACCACCGCGAAACCACGACCTTGCTCACCCGCACGCGCAGCTTCCACGGCGGCGTTAAGCGCAAGAATGTTGGTCTGGAAGGCGATGCTGTTAATCACGTTGGTGATTTCGGCGATTTTCTTCGAGCTGTCAGAGATGCCATCCATTGTGCTGATGACTTCTTTTACCAGCGCGCCACCTTTGCTGGCGGTGGTCGACGCCACTTCTGCCAGTTCGCTTGCCTGGTTGGCATTATCCGCGTTCAGTTTTACCGTTGAGGTCAGCTCTTCCATGCTGGCAGCGGTTTGTTCCAGCGCGGCGGCCTGCTCTTCCGTGCGGGAAGAGAGATCGTTATTACCGGTGGAGATCTCGGACGCGCCGCGCCAGATATTCTCGCTGCCATGGCGGATGCTGCTCACCGCTTCACGCAGGCTATCCTGCATGGCTAACAGCAGCGGGATCACCTGACCCACGCAGTTACGTCCCATATCTTCCAGCGGCTGGCTGAGATCGCCCTGCGCCATCAGACCGAAGTGCGCACGAATACGGTTCAGCGGTTTCACCAGCATGGCGACCAGATAGCGGTCGGTGAACAGCAGAATTAACAAGCCAATCACCATCGCTGTAATAATCGCGACACGCGTGGTGCTGGTGCGCGCATCAACCATCACGCGCGTTTCATCCAGGCTGTTGCTGGCCGCTTTATTAAAGCTTTCCGTCGCCGTACCGAAGCTGCGGCTCAAACCCGGCGTGACATTATTGGCCTGCTGGCGGTACGCGTCCGGCGTACCTTGCTGTGCCAGTTGCATCTGCGGAGTTACCCCTTGATCCAGCAGCGCCTGCCAGGCGGTAATCACTTGTTCGGATACTTTAGGATCCATCGGGCCTGGCGATACGGCTTTAAACTCCGTCAATTTACGCGACATGGTATCCAGCGCCTGTTGCACTGGTGCCATATCTGGCGTGCCACCCGCAGCTTTGGCTTCCATTACACGGCTAAGACGGGTAACGAATCGGAAGTACTGATCATTACCCTGGCTAAGAAGGGTCATTTGCGTCACAAGCTGACGATCAACTTCATTGCCATCAGCGACTTTTGACAGAGAAAAAACGCTATACAAGCCGACGCCAGACCATAGCACGCCGAAGATCCCGAGGATCACCAGCATCACGGCTCGTATAGTAAAGTTACGAAGCATATTCATAATATTGTCCTTGCGGTAATGGTGCTTTCTCGCCTGCGGGCGAGAGTTATCTCCATTTATCGGCAAGGTGCGGAAAATATTAAATGTCCGCCCAAAATTTTTTGTATGAAAACAGCGTTGACCTTTTCTCTTTCTTCTGCCACTTAAGTCGCTGTCAAAACGATTATTCTGCTAACTTTATTTCACCGTAAATGCGGTTGATGCCGACGCAATACGTTAACTAATAACAGCATAACACACTAATACTGAACGATATTTTCATTTAATATTTTATTATCAAAACGACCATAAATATGGCAACAGTAAAGACACCCAATTATTAAACCATTGTGCCATAAAATTAAAAACAATAATTAACAAATAAAGATGGCATTAGGTAACGATATAAAAAGCACGCTTTAACATAGCGAGAATGGTTATTATCGCCATTTGAAAAACACCGATAAATATCACTAATCATTCGCTGAAAAAGTTAAAAAAATAAGAGTTAAGCAAGCTTTAAATGCTTGTGAAGTGATGTTAAAAAAGATGTTTTTTTATGCAACACAACCCGATACCCAGGCAGATAATGATACCGGGCAACATGTTAAAACCCAATCAGATTAAGGCCTGCAGAGGTGCTACGACTCACGCACGTTGCCAGGTCATGCAATGAGTGCGGTAACAAAACCTCCACAGATGATTATTTTTGTATACATTGATAAATATTATGAATAGCCCGCAACGATTTTGCTCGCGCCGTTTTTTTAGCCGTATTCCCAGGAATTTTCGCAGAAAGAACGGGTGCCAAAGGTAAATTAAAGACGCTTTTTTGCCTGCCAGGAAAAGCCAGAAAACCAAGAGCATTGCATTAATTATAAACCCCCCTGTTTTTCTGACGTAAAAACCTGGTAAGTATTGCTTATGGCGTGAAATTACATTGATAAACAAACCCAATGCGAAATATTCAGCTTTTTTATGTTTTCCGGCATCCCTGCCTGTGCAGCAGCCGCTAAGTGAGATACGTTTTGAACCAATCCAGGGTGCGTTGCCAGGCCAATTCGGCAGCGGCTTTATCGTAGCGCGGCGTCGAATCGTTGTGAAAACCGTGGTTAACGCCGGGATAAATCCACGCTTCATAAACTTTTTGCCTGGCCTTTAACGCCTGCTCATAGGCCGGCCAGCCTTCGTTGATGTTCTTGTCCAGCGCAGCGTAATGCAGCAACAGCGGCGCGTTGATTTTCGCCACGTCCGCTGCCGGAGGTTGCCGACCATAAAAAGGCACCGCGCACGCCAGCTCCGGGTAAGCCACCGCCGCCGCGTTTGACACGCCGCCGCCATAGCAAAAACCAGTGATCCCCACTTTGCCGCTCGCCTGCGGGTGTTTTTGCATAAACTCGATGGCGGCAAAAAAATCATTCATCAGCTTTGTCGGGGCAACTTTCTGCTGCAATGCGCGACCTTCATCATCGTTACCTGGATAGCCGCCCACAGAGCTTAAACCATCCGGTGCCAGCGCTATATAACCCGCTTTGGCGACGCGGCGAGCCACATCTTCGATATACGGGTTTAACCCACGGTTTTCATGTACCACCACCACTGCCGACACTTTGCCCTGCGCTTTTGTCGGTGTGACCAGGTAGCCGCGCACATCGCCGTGCCCGTTCGGCGACGGGTAAGTGATATATTCCGGGTGAATGTCCGGATCGGTGAATTCCACTTGCGTTGCCAGCGCGTAGTTCGGTTTCAACAAGTTGAACAGCGCCAGCGCCGTCATGCCGCCAACCGCATATTTGCCCGCCAGCTGTAAAAATTCACGCTTATTGATCTTGCCGTGCGCGTAGTAGTCGTAGTAATCAAGCAATTCCTGTGGAAAATCTTTCGCCGTTAAACGTGTCATCGGTTATCTCCCTCTTTTTATGTCTCTCTAAGCAAAGCATAGCGCTCCGCTTTTCGCTCAAAAAACATCCAGACACAACCTCATCTTTTGATGTGCAGAAAACAGACGTAAGATAGAAACGTTGTTTCGAATTTTCATCGATAAGATTAAAAAGAAAGGAGACATCATGCCTGGTTTCGCCAACCCGAATCGCTACGAACAGATGCAGTACCGGTACTGCGGCAAAAGCGGCCTACAACTGCCCGCGCTTTCGCTCGGTTTGTGGCACAGTTTTGGTCACGGGCACGCCCTGGACTCACAGCGCGCCTTGCTGCGCAAAGCATTTTCCCTCGGCATTACCCACTTTGATTTAGCCAATAACTACGGGCCGCCAGCAGGCAGCGCGGAGGAGAATTTTGGCCGCTTGTTACGTGAGGATTTTGCCGCATACCGCGACGAGATCATTATCTCCACCAAAGCCGGTTACGATATGTGGCCAGGGCCGTACGGTTCCGGCGGTTCACGCAAGTACCTGCTCGCCAGCCTCGATCAGAGTCTGAAGCGGATGGGCGTTGAGTACGTTGATATCTTTTATTCGCATCGGGTTGATGAAAAAACGCCCATGGAAGAGACGGCATCCGCATTGGCGCAGGCGGTGCAGAGCGGTAAGGCGCTGTATGTCGGCATCTCTTCCTATTCCACCGAGCGCACACAGCAAATGGCGGCGCTGCTGCGCGAATGGAAAATCCCGCTGCTTATCCATCAACCCTCTTACAACTTGCTGAACCGCTGGGTGGATAAAACCGGCCTGCTGGATACGCTGGAAGATAATGGCGTGGGTTGCATTGCCTTTACTCCGCTGGCGCAAGGGCTATTAACCGGCAAATACCTGAACGGTATTCCGGAAGGTTCACGCATGCAGCGTGAAGGCAAAAAAGTGCGTGGCCTGACGGAAAAGATGCTGACAGAGAGCAACCTCAACAGCTTGCGCTTGCTCAATGACATGGCACAACGCCGCGGTCAGTCGATGGCGCAAATGGCGCTGAGCTGGCTGTTAAAAGATGCGCGAGTCACGTCGGTGCTGATTGGCGCAAGCCGTCCGGAACAGATTGAAGAGAACGTTCAGGCACTGAACAACCTGAGTTTCAGCAGTGAGGAGTTAGCGCAGATCGACAAACACATTGCCGATGGTGAGCTGAATCTGTGGCAGGCTTCTTCGGATAAGTAAAAAAGGTAATGCCGGGCGGCAGAACGCGGCCCGGCAATGCACTCAGTGTTGGTGGCGAGTTAATCGGTCCAGGTAGCCCATCACAAAAGCGGAAAGTACAAACGTCAGGTGGATAATCACATACCACATTAGTTTGTTATCCGGGACGTTTTTGGCATCCATAAATACGCGCAGCAGATGAATCGACGAAATGGCGACAATCGACGCCGCCACTTTGTTTTTCAGCGATGTGGCGTCCATTTTGCCAAGCCAGTTCAACTTCTCTTTATGCTCAGCGATATCGAGCTGTGAGACAAAATTTTCATAGCCGGAAAACATCACCATCACCAGCAACCCCCCCACCAGCGTCATATCCACCAGCGACAGCAGCGTCAGGATCAGATCCGCTTCCGCCAGATTGAAGATATTGGGCAGGACGTGAAAAATCTCCTGGAAGAATTTTACCGTCAGCGCAAGCAGGGCGAGAGAGAGGCCGAAGTAAACCGGGGCGAGCAACCAGCGCGAAGCGTACATTGCGTTTTCCAGAAAGCGTTCCATGTTGCGTAAAGTCTCTTCAGATTGCTAAACCGGCGCTCAGTATATCCCAGCCGGGCAAACAATTTGCAACACTAAAGCAACACGGCACTACACCTCTTCGGGGTTGACCCACGGTCGTTGGTTCTCAGGCCACACCAGCACGACCAGCGCCGGATACGCTTCCATACTGAATTCACGAAAACACTGACGCAGGTTGAGCACATCCAGATCCGAATGCGGTACTTTTTCACCATTTACGCAGCGCTTTTTTATATTGTCGTAATACTTATACACCGCTGAATTGAGATCGCTACAGCGACGCTGCGCTTCAAATAACCCAGGCGTACTATTTAATTCAGCCATATTCATGCGCTTAATTGTCGCATGAAGAAAATCTATATATTCATGATTAACGCGCCAGTACCACACTGGAGTAATCGCATTCATTAACGCGGAGAAATGATCTTCCCCTTCCTCTTTTGACAACGGTTGCGGTGGTAAAGGCGGATTGTCAATTTCACTAAGGGGAGCTTTTTTATTGTACTCACGCATCAATAAAAGAACGCCGCCCGTCAGCAGCAATAAAGCAATAACAGAATAAAAAATACTGTTCATGAGCAGGCTCCTTTTTTTTGATTTTAAAAGTGCGCCATGATATTGTCAACGAACCTCACGCCTGAACACCCTCTTCCCTGTTGATATTAAAGGACATTGGAAATGCTTCCCGAGAATCTTGTCCCGGCACGATTTCACATTTCTGCCGTTGAAACCAAGCCTGGAGAAGAAGGAAAAGAGCCTAATTTAACTCAGGGTAAAAGAACACTCGCTGAACATGCTAACGATATATTAGCGAATGCCAGCCGTACCGGGCAGTCGAGAAATATGCTGCTGGAAGAACGCGACCGCCATATAAAAGAGCGGCTATTGCGTGTGGTAAAAATCGAGACTTTCGCGCGTTTACTTAATGATTTACAAGCGGAAGGCGAGATAGATGCCCAAACATTAAGCCAAATAATTGCGGATAAAACTCAGCAAATAAATGAAGCAGGTAATGAGATTTGGCTTAATCTCATTACCCGAGAAAAAGATACACCAATGTTTTATAAGTTCGGGGATGAATAACGTGAAAGAGGTCGATAATAATAACGTTTATTTAGCTTTAGAAGAGAAAAAAAGTGACGAATTTATCTTAAAGCAAAATAAAGAAGCCCTGATATTAAGTAAAAACGAAACTATTCAGCGAATCGCGCGTGAACTGATTTCTATTCCTGCGGCGCTGGTACGCCTGAAATGGCAGAACCGTCGCGAAATCTATCCCCTGCAGGTGAAAGAAGAGATTTATGGCGCCGTCATCGAAGCCATCATCGCGCAAAAACCGGAGCTGCGGGACAAAATCATGGGGCGCCTGGAAGCGAACTATCAGTACATTCTGAGCCGCGAAACCGCGACGTTACGCCTGAGCCGCAAACTAAGCGATGGCGAATATCGTACCTCGAATGTCACAACCGTGGCACTGGAAGAAGAAGCGGCGGCGAAGCAAGCCGCAAACACCAAATAGCCCTTTCCCTCTCCTGCGCTTGTACACCTTCGCCTCAAGATAATCCTGAATTAGTCTGCATTTTCAGCTCAGGCTTCTACCCTTAAGTACTCAACAACCGATATGGAGGGTACGTAATGGCGAATAACCAGACGAAAATGCAGGATCCCACCACGCAGTATTACACTGGCGAATACCCGAAACAGCGGCAACCAACGCCAGGCATACAGTCGAAGATGGATCCCGTTCCCGACTGCGGCGAGAACAGTTATGTCGGTAGCGGGCGGCTAAAAGATCGCAAAGCGCTGGTGACCGGCGGCGATTCCGGCATTGGCCGCGCAGCGGCTATTGCTTATGCGCGCGAAGGCGCAGATGTCGCCATCAACTATTTGCCTGCGGAAGAGGAAGACGCGCAGCAGGTGAAAGCGCAAATCGAAGCCGCCGGGCGCAAAGCGGTGTTAATTCCCGGTGACCTGACCGATGAGTCTTTTGCCCGCTCTTTGCCGCACAAGGCAAAAGAGCAGCTTGGCGGGCTGGATATTCTGGCGCTAGTGGCGGGTAAACAGACTGCCGTGGAAGAGATTGCCAACCTGACGACAGAGCAATTTACCCAAACCTACACCGTTAACGTTTTTGCGCTGTTCTGGATAACCCAGGAAGCCGTGCCGCTGCTGCCAGCGGGCGGGAGCATTATTACCACATCGTCTATTCAGGCATATCAACCGAGTACACATCTGCTGGACTACGCCTCAACCAAGGCGGCAATCCTCAATTACAGCCGGGGACTGGCGAAGCAGGTCGCGGAAAAAGGCATTCGCGTTAATATCGTCGCACCAGGACCAATCTGGACAGCGTTGCAAATTGCCGGGGGTCAGCCGCAGGAGAAACTGCCGCAGTTTGGTCAGCAAACGCCAATGAAGCGTGCCGGGCAGCCTGCGGAACTGGCACCGATTTATGTCTATCTGGCGAGCCAGGAATCAAGCTACGTCACCGCCGAAGTGCATGGCGTGACGGGCGGCGAACATCTTGGATAACAGGCATAAAAAAGCTGGCATCCGCCAGCTTTTTTATTGTGTTCGCGTTACTTCGCTTTCGCGACTTCTTCGCCCACCAGACCGATCTTCAGATATCCCGCCTGATGCAGCGTATCCATCACCTTCATCATCGTTTCGTAATCCACGGTTTTATCCGCGCGAAAGAAGATAGTAGTGTCTTTTTTACCTTCGGTTAGCGTATTCAGCGCGTTAACCATCGTTTCATCGGTAACCTGATCGTTACCAATAAACATGGTGTTATCTGCTTTTACCGACAGATAAACCGGTTTTTCCGGGCGCGGTTGCGGCTGGCTGGTCGATGCCGGCAGGTTAACTTTCACATCAACCGTGGCAAGCGGCGCGGCCACCATAAAGATAATCAGCAGCACTAACATCACGTCGATAAACGGCGTGACGTTGATTTCGTGCATTTCGCCGTTATCGTCCAGGTTTTCATTAAGACGCATTGCCATGACGAATCAACCTACTCGTAATTTTTGCGCGGTGCGAACCGGCTGAGCGTTGCTGGCAGCCAGATCCAGATCGCGGCTTTGCAGCAGCAGAACCTGCGCGGCAACATCGCCGAGGGTCGCTTTATAGCTGCCGATCATACGGGCGAAGATGTTGTAAATCACCACCGCCGGGATAGCAGCAACCAGGCCGATAGCCGTTGCCAGCAGCGCTTCCGCGATGCCCGGCGCGACAACCGCGAGGTTGGTGGTTTGCGTCTGCGCAATACCGATGAAGCTGTTCATGATGCCCCAAACGGTACCAAACAGACCAATAAATGGCGAGATCGCGCCAATCGTTGCCAGATAACCATTCCCGCGCCCCATATGGCGACCGGTGGCGGCAACGCGACGTTCCAGACGAAAACCGGTGCGCTCTTTAATACCTTCGTTATCTTCGCTGCCTGCGGATAACTCCAGTTCGTTCTGGGCTTCGTTGATCAACATTGTGCTCAGGCTACGCGCGTGGAAAGCGGAAGCAATTTCACTCGCCTGATCCAGAGTGCGGGCATCAGCCAACTGCTGCTGCTCACGCTTGAGGCGGCGCTTGTGTGAAATCATCTCAACGCTTTTGCTGAAGAAAAGCGCCCACGTGACGACAGACGCCAGAATCAGGCCGATCATCACCACCTTCACAACGATGTCGGCATGCTGGTACATGCCCCACACGGATAGATCCGTCTGCATCAAATTATTACCCACAGTGTATCTCCGAGACGCAAATCACAAAATCTGTGCGCCATGATATCAAAAAGTCGTCGAATTGATAGTAGTTCTCATTAGTATTTGCAGAGTGCCTGAATTAAAAGTCATTTTCTTTGCGCTTACGCAGTAAACAGACACCATTGAACATTTTCTGGAAAAAATTCACTCACCGGCATAACACTGCGAGGCATCCGCCAACAATCATGGTAGTCTGGACATCCAGACGTATAAAAACAGGTTGAGCGAGAATGACAGCAAAGCATCTTGATACCGCTCTGGTTAACGCAGGGCGCAGCAAAAAATACACGCAAGGGTCGGTGAATAGCGTTATCCAGCGCGCCTCTTCACTGGTATTCGACACCGTTGAAGCCAAAAAACACGCGACGCGTAACCGCGCCAACGGCGAGCTGTTTTACGGCCGTCGCGGCACGCTCACGCACTTTTCGCTGCAAGACGCGATGTGTGAACTGGAAGGCGGCGCGGGCTGCGCGCTTTTCCCCTGTGGCGCTGCGGCGGTGGCAAACACCATCCTGGCATTTGTTGAACAAGGCGATCACGTGTTGATGACCAACACCGCCTATGAACCCAGCCAGGATTTTTGCACCAAAATTCTCGCCAAACTGGGCGTCACCACCAGTTGGTTCGACCCGATGATCGGTTCCAGCATCGTGCGGTTGATTCAGCCGAACACCAAAGTGGTGTTCCTGGAATCGCCCGGCTCAATCACCATGGAAGTCCATGATGTTCCGGCGATTGTGCAGGCGGTGCGAAGCGTTGCGCCAGACGCGATCATCATGATCGACAACACCTGGGCGGCGGGCGTGCTGTTCAAGGCGCTGGAGTTCGATATTGATATCTCGATTCAGGCGGCAACCAAATACCTGATTGGCCACTCCGACGGCATGATCGGTACGGCGGTTTCCAACGCCCGCTGTTGGGAACAACTGCGCGAAAACGCCTATTTGATGGGGCAAATGGTGGATGCCGACACGGCGTATATGACCAGCCGCGGCCTGCGCACGCTGGGCGTTCGTCTGCGTCAGCACCACGAAAGCAGCCTGAAAATTGCCGAATGGCTGGCGGCACATCCGCAGGTGGCGCGCGTGAATCACCCGGCGCTTCCCGGCAGCAAAGGCCACGAGTTCTGGAAACGGGATTTTACTGGCAGCAGCGGCTTGTTCTCGTTTGTGCTGAATAAGCGCTTAAGCAATGAAGAGTTAGCCAACTACCTCGACCATTTCTCGCTGTTCAGCATGGCGTACTCGTGGGGCGGTTATGAATCGTTGATTCTTGCCAACCAGCCGGAACAACTGGCGGCGATTCGCCCGGACGGTGACGTGGATTTCACCGGCACATTAATCCGGGTGCACATTGGTTTAGAGAATGTTGACGATCTGGTTGAGGATTTAGTGGCGGGCTTTCAGCGCATCGTGTAAACCAGGCGTACGGGCGTAAGTATTCAGAAAATTCTCCGTTTCTTGCGCCCCGATCAAGGTGTTTCAGGCGAACTGGAGTACAATAGCCTCCTCTACGCGGTTCCACGGGAAAGTCCATGGCTGTTATTCAAGATATTATTGCTGCGCTCTGGCATCACGACTTTGCTGCGCTGGCAAATCCACATGTTGTGGGTGTTGTTTATTTAGTAATGTTTGCCACCCTCTTTTTAGAAAACGGCCTGCTTCCTGCTTCGTTTTTACCCGGTGACAGTTTACTGCTGCTGGCCGGTGCGCTGATTGCGCGCGGCTGCATGGATTTCGTCGCGACGTTAGCCATCCTCACTTCCGCTGCCAGTCTCGGCTGCTGGCTGAGCTATATCCAGGGCAAGTGGCTTGGGAATACGCGCGTGGTGAAAAGCTGGCTCTCGCAGTTGCCGGTGAAATATCACGAGCGGGCAACTTATATGTTTGACCGCCACGGTCTGCTGGCATTGCTGGCGGGGCGTTTCCTCGCCTTTATCCGCACCCTGCTGCCAACGATGGCGGGCATCTCCGGCCTCTCTAACCGCCGTTTCCAGATATTTAACTGGCTGAGCGGGCTACTGTGGGTCGGCGCGGTGACCTCGCTGGGCTACGCCATTAGCATGATCCCGTTTGTGAAACGCCATGAAGATCAGGTGATGACCTTTCTTATGCTGCTGCCGGTGTTCCTGCTGGTTGTCGGCCTGGTTGGCGCGGTCACGGTAGTGCTGAAGAAAAAGTACTGCAACGCGTAACGCTTTTCCCTCTTCGCCATGAAGAGGGGAAGTCTTACATTCCCTGCATCATGCGAATTCTCGCCACATCTTCTCCCGGCGTCAGACCAAAATAGCGCTTAAACTCACGGCTAAATTGCGACGGGCTTTCATAGCCAACGCGCATGGCCGCCGCCCCGGCTTTCATGCCATCGTGCACCATCAACATCCGCGCTTTGTGCAGGCGGTAGGTTTTCAGGTATTGCAGCGGCGAGGTGCTGGTCACCGATTTAAAGTTATGGTGAAACGCCGAGACGCTCATATTGGCTTCCGCCGCCAGTTGGTCAACGCTGAGATTTTCCGTGTACTGGCTTTCGATACGTTTGAGCACGCGGCTTATCAGGCTGAAGTGCGTCTGGCGGCTGACTAACGCCAGCAGCGCCCCGCCGCGCGGCCCGGTTAGCACGTGGTAAAGCATTTCGCGGATAATCTGTTTGCCGAGAATACGCGCGTCCAGCGGGCGCTCCATCACATCCAGCAAACGCTCAGCGGCACAGAGGATCTCTTCCGATAACACCGCCGAGTTAATGCCGCTTGCCGCCACATCCGGGCGAAAATGCTCATCTTCGCCGATATCCATTAGCAGCTCCTGCAATTGGAGGATATCGACATTCAAACGGATCCCCGCCAGCGGCACTTCCGGCGTGGCGAAGGTTTCACACTCAAACGGCAGCGGCACGGTCAGCAGTAAATATTCATTGGTGTCATAACGAAAGACTCTTTCATTGATATAACCAATTTTGTGCCCGGAAAAGAGAAAAACGATGCCAGGCTGGTACATCACCGGTGTACGGGTTCCCGGCTGAGTGCCGTACAGCAAGCGGATATCCGGCAGCAGTGCATTGAGCCTATTTTCATTCACTTTCAATCGCTTAATCTTTTCAGTGAGCTGCAGGCAAATCTCTTCACGCTTCATTTCTCGCCACTCCGGCAGGCTATTTCGACCCGTACAGTGTGCAAACTTTTGTGCTTTTTCTCCAGTCACAAGGAGAAACAGGCAAGACATCGGCAGGAATGTGCATTGAGAGCGCGCCAGCCCGCGCCCACAATAATTGCCATTGGGCAAATCACCGCCACACTCTTTTTTCACCTCAATAAGAAGGGAACGAGCAATGAACAATTTTAATCTGCATACCCCGACCCGCATCCTGTTCGGCAAAGGTGCCATTGCCAATCTGCGTGAGCAAATCCCGACTGGCGCACGTGTGCTGATCACCTACGGTGGCGGCAGCGTGAAGAAAAACGGCGTGCTCGACCAGGTTTACAGCGCGCTGCAAGGGCTGGATGTGCGTGAATTCAGCGGCATCGAACCGAACCCGACCTACGAAACGCTGATGAAAGCGGTACAGGTCGTTAAAGACGAAAACATCACCTTCCTGCTGGCGGTCGGCGGCGGTTCCGTGCTGGACGGCACTAAGTTTATCGCCGCGGCGGCTCATTATGCTGATGGCATTGATCCGTGGCATATCCTGCAAACGCGCGGTGGCGAAATTAAAAGCGCGCTCCCCATGGGTTCCGTGCTGACGCTGCCGGCGACCGGTTCCGAGTCCAACGCAGGCGCAGTGGTGTCACGTAAAGCGACTGGCGACAAACAAGCGTTCCACTCCCCGTTCGTTCAGCCGGTCTTCGCGGTGCTGGACCCGGTCTACACCTATACCCTGCCGCCACGCCAGGTGGCGAATGGCGTGGTTGACGCCTTTGTTCATACCGTTGAGCAGTACGTCACTTATCCGGTCGATGGCAAAATCCAGGATCGCTTTGCCGAAGGCATTCTGCTGACGCTGATTGAAGAAGGCCCGAAAGCGTTGCAGGAGCCGGAAAACTACGACGTCCGTGCCAACGTGATGTGGGCGGCGACACAAGCCCTGAATGGTCTGATTGGTGCGGGTGTGCCGCAGGATTGGGCCACGCACATGCTGGGTCATGAACTGACGGCGATGCATGGTCTTGATCACGCCCAGACGCTGGCTGTGGTTCTGCCTGCGCTGTGGAATGAGAAACGCGATACCAAACGCGAAAAACTGCTGCAATACGCAGAGCGCGTCTGGAACATCAAAGAAGGTTCTGAGAACGAGCGTATCGACGCGGCGATTGAAGCCACGCGCAACTTCTTCGAGCAGATGGGCGTTCCGACCCGCCTTTCAGGTTATGGCCTGGATGGCAGTTCTATTCCGGCGCTGCTGGCGAAACTGGAAGAGCATGGCATGACAAAACTGGGCGAACGCCAGGATATCACGCTCGATGTGAGCCGTCGTATTTACGAAGCGGCACGCTAAGGTCTCATTGCCCCGCCTTCCGTTTTTGGGTTTTTCGACCACACTTAATGCACATCACCTTACCGGGCTCGTCCCGGTAAGCTTATTCAAAGGAGAAATGCATGACACATCCAACCGTGATTAAGCTTTCTGACGGCAACCTGATGCCGCAACTGGGTCTTGGCGTGTGGAAAGCGAGCAACGAGGAAGTGATAACCGCTATCCAAAAGGCGCTGGAGGTGGGATATCGCTCCATTGATACCGCCGCCGCCTATAAGAACGAAGAGGGCGTTGGCAAAGCCTTAGCCAGCGCAGGCGTACCGCGTGAGGAGTTGTTTATCACCACCAAGCTGTGGAATGACGATCAAAAACATCCCGCCGAAGCGCTGAAAACCAGCCTGAAAAAGCTACAACTGGATTACGTCGATCTCTATCTGATGCACTGGCCGGTTCCGGCTATCGATCATTACGTTGAGGCCTGGCAAAGTATGATCGAGCTGCAAAAACAGGGGCTGGTAAAAAGTATCGGCGTGTGTAATTTCGAGATCCACCATCTGCAAAAGATCATTGATGAAACCAGCGTGATCCCGGTCATCAACCAAATCGAACTGCACCCGTTGATGCAACAACGCCAACTGCATGCCTGGAACGCGACGCATAAAATCCAGACCGAGTCCTGGAGCCCGCTGGCACAGGGAGGCGAAGGGGTGTTTGATCAGAAAATTATTCGCGATCTGGCAGATAAATACGGCAAAACGCCTGCTCAAGTGGTGATCCGCTGGCACCTTGATAGTGGCCTGGTGGTGATCCCGAAATCGGTCACCCCGGCGCGTATCGCCGAGAACTTTAACGTCTGGGATTTCCGCCTGGATAAAGACGAGCTGGCGGAGATCGCCAAACTGGATGCCGGTAAACGGCTGGGCCCGGATCCAGATCAGTTCGGGGGTTAAGTTTTAAGGCTCATGCCAGATATCTGAACCCAATCTATATGACGCATTTGAAGTATCGTTCCGTTCACTTACAGTTTTATAGTTTCAGAAAGCACACATACAGTGAACGGGATAAGGGGGGCACCGCGCCCCCCTTATCAATCCCTGCGGCCCCGCGGAAAATCGGTGCTTCGCACTACGCTCTCCTCCCGAGTATCTGACTGCGGTCGGCTCGACTCGACATCCTGCCTCGGTTCGCCTCTGGTCGCCTTCCCTGCCGTCCAGACCTGTCATTTACTCTTCGGTTCGCCGATTTCAGCGGGAACATACCCATCGCAGCACGATCAATCTCAAAAAAACAGACGTGTAAATGCGAGAAAGAACTCAATATCCAACCTCCATAAACAAAAATCCCTGCATCTCGCCGGGATTTTTATGTGCTTAACGCACGCGTGAGGCTTTTTTCTTCGCTGGCGCAGCGGCGATGTTTTTGCCGTTGCTGCGCTGATGCACAATCGGCGTGTGCTTGGTTAATGCCGGGCGCGACTGGCGATTCTGGCGACGCGCTTCGCGCATTTCATCAAGCGTCGGCGCTGGCACCAGGCATTCACGGCGTGAACCAATCAGGTGCTTTTTGCCCATCGCTTCCAGCGCCTGGCGCAGCAGCGGCCAGTTAGCCGGATCGTGATAACGCAGCAGCGCTTTATGCAGGCGGCGCTGTTTATCCCCTTTCGGCACCACCACCTCTTCGCTCTTGTAATCGATCTTCGACAGCGGGTTTTTCCCGGTGTAATACATGGTCGTCGAGTTAGCCAGCGGTGACGGGTAGAAGTTCTGCACCTGATCTAAGCGGAAACGGTGACGCTTGAGCCACAGCGCCAGGTTCACCATATCTTCATCGCGCGTACCGGGGTGCGCGGAGATAAAGTACGGGATCAGATACTGCTCTTTACCCGCCTCTTTAGAATAGGTGTCGAACAGCTGTTTAAAGCGGTCGTAGCTGCCCATTCCCGGTTTCATCATTTTCGACAGCGGCCCCTCTTCGGTATGCTCCGGGGCAATCTTCAGATAACCACCGACGTGGTGCGTCGCAAGTTCTTTCACATAGCGCGGATCTTCCACCGCCAGATCGTAACGCACGCCTGAAGCGATCAGGATCTTCTTGATACCTTTCAGATCGCGGGCGCGACGATAGAGATCGATCGTTGGCTGGTGGTTGGTGTCCATGTGCGGACAGATATCCGGATAAACACAGGAGAGACGACGACACGTCTGTTCAGCGCGCGGTGATTTACAGCGCAACATATACATGTTGGCGGTTGGGCCGCCAAGATCGGAGATAACGCCGGTAAAACCGGGCACCGTGTCACGAATCGCTTCGATCTCGTTGATGATCGAGTCTTCG
Source organism: Kosakonia sacchari SP1 (assembly GCF_000300455.3). Taxonomy (NCBI): domain Bacteria; kingdom Pseudomonadati; phylum Pseudomonadota; class Gammaproteobacteria; order Enterobacterales; family Enterobacteriaceae; genus Kosakonia; species Kosakonia sacchari. Next base: position 673,823 of record NZ_CP007215.2, on the reverse strand, counting down.
GAGCGGCTCTGGATAATGCGCCCTTCATGCTCAGTGATCGAGCAGAAAGAACAGCCACCAAAGCAGCCGCGCATGATGTTAATCGAGAAGCGGATCATCTCGTAGGCCGGAATACGGCTGTTACCGTACGCCGGGTGCGGCACGCGCTTGTAAGGCAGCGCAAAAACGCTGTCCATCTCCTCGGTCGACAGCGGGATCGCCGGAGGATTAATCCAGATATAACGATCGCCATGCTTTTGCAGCAGCGCACGGGCGCAACCGGGGTTCGTTTCGTGGTGCAGAATGCGTGACGCGTGCGCGTAGAGCACTTTATCAGCTTTCACCTTCTCAAAAGAAGGCAGCAGCACGTAGGTTTTTTCCCACGGTTTCGGGCGCGGCGGCTGAACGGTAACGCGTTTTGCTTCCTGCGCTTTTGGCTCAACCGGTTTGTTATCGGCGCACGGCAGATCGTCGCCGTAAGGATGCGGAATCGGATCGATTTTGCCCGGCGTATCAAGACGCGTGGAATCCACACCGCTCCAGCCCGGCAGCGCTTCTTTGACAATGATCGCGGTGTTACGCACGTCGCGGATTTCACCGATTGGTTCACCGGCAGCGAGGCGGTGCGCCACTTCCACCAGCGGGCGCTCGCCGTTGCCGAACATTAGCATGTCAGCTTTGGCATCGATCAGCACCGATCGGCGCACCGTATCAGACCAGTAATCATAATGCGCGGTACGGCGCAGACTGGCTTCGATACCGCCGAGGATCACCGGCACATCTTTCCACGCCTCTTTACAGCGCTGGGTATAAACCAGCGTCGCGCGATCCGGGCGTTTACCGGCGACGTTATCCGGCGTGTAGGCATCGTCATGGCGCAGCTTACGATCGGCGGTGTAGCGGTTGATCATCGAGTCCATGTTGCCGGCGGTCACGCCGAAAAACAGGTTCGGTTTACCGAGACGCATAAAGTCGTCTTTGCTGTTCCAGTCCGGCTGGGCGATGATGCCAACGCGAAAGCCCTGTGCTTCCAGCATACGGCCGCAAATGGCCATGCCGAAACTCGGGTGGTCGACATAGGCATCGCCCGTCACCAGAATGATGTCGCAGCTATCCCAGCCAAGTTGATCCATCTCTTCGCGCGACATCGGCAAAAACGGCGCGGGGCCGAAGCAGGCCGCCCAGTACTGGGGCCATGAGAAAAGGTCACGATCCGGTTGGATCAGGGATATTGCGCTCATCTTGCTTCCAAAAGTGGTAAAAAAATCATCAAAGGGCGGCGATTATACGCCGTAAACTTGCACGAAATGAAGGAGGATTTTGTCAAGGCCTGATAAGCGCGTAGCCACCAGGCCAGGTCAGTTATGGCGCGGGGTTCACCAGCAGTTGCCCCACAGAACCACGATCGGCCATTTCCAGCGTCTGGCTTTGATACAGGAACGGGAAATGCGGCCACGAAGGCTGACCAAACCAAACCAGCAGCTCCACTTGACCGTCAATCCAGACCGTGTCTTTCCAGCCCCGGTCTTCCGGGAAAGGCATCGCGCCATTCACATTGCGCACCTGGAACATCACGCCTTCCATATGGAACGATTGCGGCATCTCCGCACGCACCGTCCAGCGCTCCCAGGTGCCCTGCTGGGCGGTAATATCGATACGCTGCGTATCCCACAGCTGGCCGTTAATGCCCGGATCGCTACCCAGGGTAATATCGCGGTTGCGGGTTGGCGTACCGGCCTGAATATCGGACGGTAACAGGCGCATCGGCAACGTGTCGGTGACCAGCGGCAGCAGGCCGGTCGGTCGCAGCGTCAACACCAGCGTGGAGATCAAAATGCTCGACGGTTCAAAGAAGCCGCGCAGGCGATCCATTATGCTCGCCGCTTCACCGCAGGTGATCGACACTTCATCGCCGTTGGTCATATCCACCAGCACTTCGCGCCGCTCGCCCGGTGCCAGAGAAAGCTGCTTAACCGAGACTGGCGCAGGCAAAAAACCCTGATCGCCGGCAATGACATGCAGTGCGCGACCATCGCTCATTTGCAATTGATAACGGCGGGAGTTTGAAGCGTTTAACAGACGCAGACGCACCCAGCCGCGAGAGACTTCGACATACGGACTTTGCGCACCGTTGACCATCAGCGTATCACCGACAAATCCCCCGCTGCCCGGCTCGCTGTATTCCGGCGTGCCGAAATTATCCAGCCGTTTATCCTGAATAATGACCGGGAAATCATCTACGCCGTAGTGCTTAGGGATCGGCAGCGTTTTGCTAATCTCATCTTCAACCAGCCACATCCCGGCGAGGCCGTTATACACCTGCTGCGCGGTGCGGTTCGGCGTATTGGCGTGATACCACAACGTCCCCGCGCTCTGGCGGATCGGCAGTACCGGCGCCCAGTCGTTATTGGCGGTCATCATGCGCGCCGCGCCGCCGATAAGCGGGCCTGGCACCTGCAATCCGCTCACGGTCATCGCCACGTTTTCCGCCAGCCGGTTGCTGTAAATCAGCTTAACGTCATCGCCATTCCAGACGCGGATTGTCGGTCCGAGATAGCGCCCGTTGATGCCGGAAACCTGCGCCCTTGTGCCGGTGGCAAACGACCAGTGCGCGCGTTGTAAGGTCATAAACAGCGGCTGGCCGCGCCGGGATTCCAGCAGCGGAGGAATGGGCAGCGGCGGTTGCGGCCCGGCAGCATTTGCCCTCAGCGGCACCGCGCCTGCACAAAGCGCAACCCCGGATGCCTGAAGAAACTGACGCCGACTGAGTGACATATTTGCTCCGTGTAAAACTGACTCAATGCGCCGGAGGTTTTCTCTCCTGCGGTGTTGCGAAATAAAACAGATTAAACCCGGCCGGTTGCTTCGCGTTCTGCAACTTCTTTATCGAGCTCTGCAATTTTGGCCGCCATCAGTTCGCGACAGTGCGTCGCCAGCTGGCGTACCTGATCTTTACCAAATTGCGAAACATCGACCGGCGGCAACATCTCGACAATTACCAGCCCGTTGCGCAGACGGTTGAGATTAACTTTGTTCGCGTTGTTGGAAACACAAACAGGAATGATCGGAACACCGGCGGCAATCGCCGCATGAAACGCGCCGGTTTTAAACGGCAGCAAACCGCGACCGCGGCTGCGGGTGCCCTCCGGGAACATCCAGATGGAAATATTGCGTTTCTGGATCTGTTTCACCACTTCGGCAATGGTGCCGTGAGCTTTTGCGCGGTTATCGCGATCGATGAGCAGATTGCCGGTCAGCCAGTAAAGCTGACCGAAGAATGGCACCCACAGCAGGCTTTTCTTACCGACGGTAACCGTTGGCGGCAGCACAATGCTGGAGGCGGTCACCATATCGTAGTTGCTCTGGTGGTTCGCAATATAGATAGCGTTACCGAACTTTTCCGCGCCTGGCGGCAGACGGGTTTCGACTTTCAAACCAAAGACCGGCGCAAGGCGACCGAACATATGACCGAAGGTGGCAACATGTTTAGGATTACGCGGACTGAGTAAACAATAGAGAGAGCCGAATACGCACACCAGAATGGAGTAGATGACGACAATAATGACGCGAAAAATGAATAGCATAACAAACCTCTGAAGCCCATACCTTTGAGCATTATATACACGCCAGCACCATCACGCTGAAACCGGCTGTGTCGCCGTCGACCCGCAACGGGCCTGGGCTATTTTTTTAAAGGCCGCAGTAGGGTGTGCGGCCTTTAAAAAAACGTATTGTTAATCGCAATGCACGAATTAACAACGCTTTTACGGGAAATTTTCTCAGAAAGATCTCCCCACCGGGAAGGTGGGGAGCCTGGCGGCGAAGATTACTCTTCGCTGTCGCCCGCGCCCTGGCGGGAAGGCGCGTCAATCTCGACGCGATCAATTTTTTGCAGGCCGCGCATCAGCGTACCGCGACGCCCGCGCTCACCCTGCACTTTTTGCAGCTCTTCCGGGCGCAGTTTGATTTTGCGTTTACCCACGTGGATGGTCAGCGTGCTTTGTGGCGGCAGCAAATAGAGATGCGCAAGGCTATCTGCGCCAGTCGCCGCATCAGCGGAAGGGATACCGATAATCTTGTTGCCTTTACCTTTCGACAATTGCGGCAGCTCGCTGACCGGGAACATCAACATACGGCCTGCGGCGGTGATCGCCAGCAGCATGTCGCTGTCGTTCTCGATCTCCAGCGGCGGCATTACTTTGGCGTTTTCCGGCAGGCTGATCAGGGTTTTACCGGCACGGTTACGCGCCACTAAATCATTGAAGGTACAAACGAAGCCATAACCCGCATCGGACGCCATCAGCAGTTTTTGATCCTCGTTGCTCATCATCATATGCTCAACGGTCGCCCCCGGCGGCAGTGTCAGCTTACCGGTTAACGGCTCGCCCTGACCGCGTGCGGAAGGCAGCGTAATCGGATCTATAGCGTAGCTGCGCCCGGTGCTATCAATAAACACCACCGGTTGGTTGCTTTTGCCTTTCACGGAAGACTTCCAACTATCGCCCGCTTTGTAGCTCAGCCCCTGCGCGTCAATATCGTGGCCTTTGGCGCTACGCACCCAGCCCATTTGCGACAGCACAATGGTCACCGGTTCAGACGGCTGCATATCGTGCTCGTTCATCGCTTTCGCTTCTTCACGCTCGTGCAGCGGTGAACGGCGATCATCGCCAAATGCGTCGGCATCGGCTTGCAGCTCTTTTTTCAGCAAGTTATTCATCTTGCGCTCAGAGGCCAGGATTGCCTGCAGCTGATCGCGCTCTTTTGCAAGATCGTCCTGCTCGCCGCGGATCTTCATCTCTTCCAGTTTGGCGAGATGGCGCAATTTTAACTCAAGGATCGCTTCTGCCTGCGTTTCGCTGATCCCGAAGCGCGACATCAGCGCCGGTTTCGGTTCATCTTCCGTCCGGATGATTTCGATCACTTCGTCGATATTAAGAAACGCCACCAGCAAACCTTCAAGGATATGCAGGCGTTTGAGCACTTTCTCCAGCCGGTGATTCAGGCGACGACGCACGGTATCGCGGCGAAACGCCAGCCACTCGGTGAGGATCTCCAGCAGGTTTTTCACCGCCGGGCGGCCATCCAGGCCGATCATGTTCAGGTTGATGCGGTAGCTTTTTTCCAGATCGGTAGTGGCGAACAGGTGGTTCATCACCTGCTCCATATCCACGCGATTGGAGCGCGGCACGATCACCAGACGCGTCGGGTTTTCATGATCCGACTCGTCACGCAAATCATCGACCATCGGCAGCTTTTTATTGCGCATCTGGCTGGCGATTTGCTCCAGCACGCGCGCGCCAGATACCTGGTGCGGCAGCGCGGTAATAACTACTGCGCCATCCTCTTTTTTCCACACCGCACGCATACGCACCGAACCGCGACCGTTCTGGTAGATTTTGCGGATTTCAGCGCGGGAGGTGATGATTTCCGCTTCGGTTGGATAGTCTGGCCCCTGCACGATATCCAGCAGCTCATCAAGCGTGGTTTTCGGTTGTTCAATCAGGGTAATCGCCGCGTTGGCCACTTCGCGCAGGTTATGCGGCGGAATATCTGTTGCCATACCGACTGCAATACCGGTCGTACCGTTGAGCAGGATGTTCGGCAGGCGCGCAGGCAGCATTTTCGGCTCCTGCATCGTGCCGTCGAAGTTCGGCACCCAGTCAACGGTGCCTTGGCCCAGCTCGCTCAGCAGCAGTTCGGCGTATTTGGACAGACGGGATTCGGTGTAACGCATCGCAGCGAACGATTTCGGATCGTCCGGCGCCCCCCAGTTACCCTGGCCGTCGACCAGCGGGTAACGGTAAGAGAACGGCTGCGCCATCAACACCATCGCTTCATAGCAGGCGCTGTCGCCGTGCGGATGGTATTTACCCAGCACGTCGCCCACGGTACGGGCGGATTTTTTGAACTTCGCGCTGGCGTTCAGCCCCAGTTCTGACATTGCGTAAACGATGCGACGCTGAACGGGTTTCAGGCCATCACCGATAAACGGCAACGCCCTGTCCATGATGACGTACATGGAGTAGTTCAGGTATGCGTTTTCCGTAAATTCATGCAGCGCAAGGCGCTCTGCCATATCGCTCATTAATCGTGATTCCTCAACGTATGCGCCCGCCTGTGCGGCGGCAATATTGCCGCAGATACTACCTTATCTGCGGCGAGGAGTCATAGCGATGAGCGATTTTTTCGCGCGCGTTTAGCGCTTACTGAGTGACTTTGCGGATCTCTTTGACATCGATTTCGACTGAATTCCAGTCTTTATCGACTTCGCCCTGGATCTCTACCGTATCTTGTGGCCCAACGGTCACGCCGTTCCAGCGCTTGTGGTTAATATCGACATTGATGGTGCTGGTCGAATCTTTGAACAGATAGGTATCATCAGAGATGCGCTCGACAATATTACCGCGCAGCGTCACCCAGGCGTCGTCGCGCAGTGATTTCGCGCTTTCAACGGTTGCTTTGCTGCCGTTCGGCCCGGTAAAACCGCCGCTTTGCGAGGTTACGCCCGGTCCGGTAAAGCCGCCAGGATTCGCCGCGAAAACGGGGGCGGAACAGAGTGTGAGAACAGCGACAAGTGCAGCAATCTTTTTCATGTTTTATCTCCCTTACGATGGTTAACGTCCATTTAACCCGTCACTCCTTAACGACTTCTTAACGGGAAAAAAGATTTATTTCCGCTGTACATTGTCGACCAGCAACGGTTTTACTGCCAATAACATGGAGTAAAAGGAGGCAAAATGCGCATTTTACTGGTGGAAGATGACACGCTCATCGGTGACGGTTTAAAAGCCGGGCTGGGGAAAAAAGGCTTCAGCGTCGACTGGTTTACCGATGGCAAACAAGGCAAGGCAGCCCTGTTTAGCGCGCCGTATGATGCGGTGATCCTCGACTTAACGCTGCCCGGCATCGACGGGCTGGATATTCTGCGCGACTGGCGCGAAAAAAAACGTACGGAACCAGTGTTGATCCTCACCGCGCGCGATGCCATCGACCAGCGCGTTGAGGGGTTGCGCCTCGGCGCAGATGATTATCTGTGCAAACCCTTTGCGCTGGTTGAAGTGGCGGCCAGGCTCGAAGTGCTTATTCGCCGCCGCCACGGGCAGACGCAAAGCCTGCTGCGCCACGGCAATATTACGCTCGATCCCGGCAATCGGGTCGCCACGCTTGACGGCGAAACGCTGGTGCTAAAACCGAAAGAGTTCGCCCTGCTGGAGCTGCTACTGCGCAATGCCGGGCGCGTTTTGCCGCGTAAATTAATCGAAGAGAAACTTTATACCTGGGATGACGACGTCACCAGCAACGCGGTGGAAGTGCATGTCCACCATTTACGCCGCAAGCTCGGTACAGCGTCTATCCGCACCGTTCATGGCATCGGTTATACCCTGGGAGACACATGAAACTGACCCGTCCGCTGAGTTTACGCCTGCGCCTGACGATGCTCTTTTTGCTGCTGTCGATGGTCGCCTGGCTCAGCGCCAGTCTCGCTGCCTGGCAGCAAACCCGCGATAAACTCGACAAACTGTTTGATACCCAGCAAATGCTGTTCGCCAAACGGCTCAGCGTGATGGAGTTTGAGCCGCTGAAAAACGCCGCGCCGTCGCTCGGTAAAAAGAAGATCAAACACGGTCATCTGGATGATGATGCGCTGGCTTTCGCTATCTATTCGACCGACGGCAACATGCTGCTGAACGACGGCGAAAACGGCAAAGCGATCCCTTACAACTACCGGCGGGAAGGGTTTGCTAATGGGCAGCTACGTGATGATGACGACCAATGGCGTTTTCTGTGGCTTACTGCGCCGAACGGGAAATTCCGTGTGGTAGTCGGCCAGGAGTGGGATTATCGCCACGAGATGGCGCTGGAGATTATCACCTCGCAGCTCACGCCGTGGCTTATCGCCCTGCCGCTGATGCTGGTGCTATTGATCGTGTTGCTGAGCCTTGAATTGCGACCGCTGAAAAAACTGGCGCAGGCACTACGCTCACGGGCGCCGGATCGTGCCGATCCGCTCAGTTGCGAAGGTGTTCCCAATGAAGTGCGCCCGTTAGTGGATGCGCTGAACCAGCTCTTTGATCGTACGCAGAGCATGATGCAGCGTGAACGGCGATTCACTTCCGATGCCGCCCATGAGTTACGCAGCCCGCTGGCGGCGCTGAAAGTGCAAACCGAGGTTGCGCAGCTTTCCGATGACGATCCCGCCGCACAGCAAAAGGCTCTCGCCCAGTTGCATGTCGGAATCGATCGCGCCACGCGTCTGGTGGATCAATTACTCACCCTTTCCAGGCTCGACTCTCTGAGCAACCTTGATGATGTGGAAGAGGTTTCGCTGGCTTCCCTGCTGCAATCCGCAGTGATGGAGATTTACCCTACCGCGCAGCAAGCCAGTATCGATATACGCCTGCATCTCAATGCTCCAGCGGTCAGCCGCCAGGCGCAACCGCTTTTGCTGAGTTTGCTGGTGCGTAACCTGCTGGATAATGCCATTCGCTACAGCCCGCCGGGCAGTGTGGTCGATGTGACGCTGGACGCTACTGAATTCAGCATTCGCGATAATGGCCCCGGGATTGATGATGTGGCGCTGGCGCGCATTGGCGAACGTTTTTACCGCCCGCCGGGGCAAACGCAAACTGGCAGTGGTCTGGGACTATCGATTGTGCAACGCATTGCCCGCCTGCATCACATGCGCGTCGCGTTTGGCAATCATCCGCAAGGCGGGTTTATTGCGCGGATAAGCTGGTAGCGGCGTTTATTGCAGCTTAAGCAAAAGTCTTTGCACGTTTTGCCAATTTTTCCGCACCGTTGATGCGGTTAAAATCGCCGTCAAACGCATTTAACCGAGGATTTCCCTGTGAGCAATATCTTAATTATCAACGGTGCGAAGAAATTCGCGCACTCCAATGGCCAACTGAATGACACCCTGACCGAGGTCGCGGAAAGTTTTCTGCGCGACGCCGGGCATGATGTTAAAACCGTACGTACCGACGGCGATTACGACATCAAAGCGGAAGTGGAAAACTTTCTATGGGCCGACACCATTATCTGGCAGATGCCAGGCTGGTGGATGGGTGCACCGTGGACAGTAAAAAAATATATGGACGATGTGTTTACTGAAGGCCACGGTTCACTGTACGCCAGCGACGGTCGCACGCGTTCTGACGCTTCGAAAAAATACGGTTCTGGCGGCCTGATTCAGGGCAAAACCTATATGCTGTCGCTGACCTGGAACGCACCAATGGACGCGTTTACGGATGAAGAGCAGTTCTTCCACGGCGTGGGCGTTGACGGGGTTTACCTGCCGTTCCACAAAGCGAACCAGTTCCTGGGTATGGACGCGCTGCCGACCTTTATCGTGAATGACGTGATTAAAATGCCGGATGTGCCGCGCTATATCGCAGAATATCGCAAGCATCTGAGTGAGATTTTTGCTTAACTGTGAAGCTGGACTTATAGGGAGTAGGTTAATCATGTTGACAGTAATTGCAGAAATCCGTACCCGTCCAGGACAGCATCACCGCCAGGCGGTACTCGATGAATTCGCGAAGATTGTACCGGTCGTGTTGCAGGAAGCGGGTTGCCACGGCTACGCACCGCTGGTCGATCATGCGGCTAACGTAAGTTTTCAGGCGACTGCGCCGGACTCCATCATGATGGTGGAACAGTGGGAAAGCGTCGCACATCTTGAAGCGCACCTGCAAACACCGCATATGAAAGCCTGGAGTGAAGCAGTAAAAGGCGACGTGCTTGAGACGCATATCCGCATCCTGGAAGCGGGTCTCTAAGCGTTTGTCCCTCTCCGTTTACAGAGAGGGACACTGCTTTTACCAGTAGAGTTTCCAGCTCTGCGAAAAGCGCATCAGCGCTTCCACATAGAAGTAATCCCCCCAGCTACAGCACTCATCCACGCCTTTATTGCTCGCCAGGTGATACACGGAATGTTTCAGCAACCCGGTGGTCGCTTCGTTTTTTCCCGCCAGATAGTGCTTATTAAGCGATGACATTATGCGCATTGCCCACTGCTGGTAGCGTTCTCTGTCCGGATCGGTAACGGGCAGATGTTTCACCAGCTCCAGTAACCCGCAGACGGCAATCGCCGCCGATGACGAATCGCGCAGCGCATCGGTGCCGACCAGTGCCAGATCCCAGTGGCACACCGCATCTTCCGGCAAGCGGTTGAGAAAGTAGTTCGCCAGCCGTTTCGACAGCGCCACCATCTCTTGATCGCCAGTGTAGATAAAGCTCAGCAGAAAACCGTAAATCCCCCACGCCTGCCCGCGCGACCAGCAGGAATCATCCGCGTAGCCCTGCTGCGTATTGCCGTAACGCGGCGCACCGGTGTTGATATCCATATAGTAGGTGTGAAACGTGGAGGCATCTTCGCGAATCAGGTATTTCGCCGCCTGCCGCACATGGGCTTGCGCCGCATCAGCAAAGCGCCGATCCCCGGTCTGTTCTGTCGCCCAGTAGAGCAGCGGCAGGTTCATATTGCAGTCGATGATCATCCGCCCGGCTTGTTCAGGATCGCGCAGATCGCCCCACGCCTGGATAATCTGCGCCTTGTGGTGGAAGCGCTCCAGCAGCGCTTCTGCCGCCAGCAGGGCGAAAGCGCGCGCATCACGATTGCCAGTCAGCCGCCAGCTTGCCACGCACGAAAGCGTATATAAGAAGCCGAGATCGTGAGTGTTAGTGTCGCTGCGCCCGGCAATGCGCAGGCCGAACGAGCGCACATGGCGCTCTGCCAGTGCGCGGAACTGCTCATCACCACTCATTTCCCACGCCAGCCAAAGCTGCCCGGTCCAGAAACTGGTAGTCCACTCAACATTGTCGGTTAACGGGTAATAACCCTGCACACAGGTTTCGGCGGGAAAGTGTTCTCCGAATTCCGTTAAATGACGGCGAATCAGTTCAAGGGTATGGCTACGTGAAGAATCAAGTTCATCTTTAAATACCTGCGCATCCACAGGTGCGCCGGGATAATCACGTAACGTTTCCTCAACGATTTTACTTAACATATTTCGGTTCCTTTTTGGTGCATAATTTAAAATAGCCGTTAATGCGCTAGTTATTTCCCGCGATATCCAGTGTGCTCTGCTGACGCCATTTACTTTGGCAGGCCGATAACGTAAACAGGGAAATTAATGTGAAGGTCAATGCCACGCAGCCCATAATAATATAGGTATTTTCAAAACCGATACGGTCATACAAAATACCGGCCGGGGAAGAGACCACAACGTTACCGACATATAACATGGCCTGGTAGCCTAATAAATACATGGTGGCATTAACGCGTTTATCGAAATGTTCAGCAATATATTTAAATACCGATACCAGCAGCAGACAAATCTCAAGACCGTATAACGGTTTTAATACTGAAATAAGCAGATGCGATTCGCACAGCCCGGAAATAATCAACCGCGCGCCCACCACCAGCCCGACAATCAATAATCCGCGTTTCGCGCCGATGAAATTCACAAACAGCGGGATCACCATATACATGACGAATTCCATGCCGGACTGCACCGTGCCCAGGTAACCAAACACGGCGTTGCCCTGATGAACGTCATCAAAGAAGGTGACGAAATAGCGGGAGAACTGCTGCTCGGCGATAAACATCATCCACGCCACACCGGCAACGTACAGACAAAATGCCCAGAACTTACGGTTACGCAACAGGGCGTAGACATCTGCCGGGGCGATTTTCTCCTTGGTCAGCACCTCGCTGGCGTTGGCGGCATTAACGTTCACTTTCAGGCTCAGCAGCACCGCCAGCATAATAAGCGACGCGACCGATCCCATGATGAAGTTATACGCCGGAGAGAGGTTAAACAGCAGGCCGGAGAACGAGGACGCTACCGCCCAACCGAGCGAGCCCCACATCCTGATTTGGCCAAACTCCATGCCGTTTAAACGGCTGTAGCGGTCGGTATAAGATTCGCAGGCGGCGACACCCGCATACCAGGCAAAACTTAAATAGATAGCCCCGACAATAATGCCCAGTAGAGTATTTGAAATTAATAACGGCTGGTAAACATAGATAAAAAAGGGTGCCATTAATGCCGACATCAGCACCACAAAATAGAGCAAATATTTGCTCATGCCGATTTTATCCAGAATATAACCATAAATGGGTTTTAAAATAACGGAAAAGATCCCATTAATAGCAAACACCGTACCAATAACCGTGCCGCTAAGATTGGCTTTTTGTCCTAACCAGATAGCCAGCAGACCTATACTGGCAGACCAGGTAAAAAAATAGAGAAAGATGAAGCTACTGATTTTGTAATATTCGGCTTTATTATTTATCGCGATCTTTTCCATACTATCCTCGACGAAAGCATGTAGGGTTCAGAGTTTATAGCCCGGCCGTAGCCGGGAATTAAAAGGCAATAACAATATTGTTTTTCTGCTCCGGTGTATTAATTACCAGCGCCTGTTCTTCGATGTGCAACTGCGGTAAGACGAAATCAAAAGCCTGCTCCGTAATAGCCGCCTGAACCGCACAGGCCAGCCACTGCCTGCCCGGTGCAATATTTCCACGCAGCACCGGGATTGACGCGCAAGGGGAAAACATAATGCTGCTGTTGGGCGGCGTGACCACGCTATCAGCTTCACGTGGGGCGGAGCCCGGTAATTCAAAGATGCCGCTAACGCCATTTTCCGCGCTCACCAGGCTACCGCCCTGCTCGTTGCGGTGCGGCGCTTTCAGCACTGCGAATCCACCCTCCACGCTTTGTAAATGGCGAGTGGTATCAACGCGATGCACACGCAAGTGCCAGTCGCCGCACGGTATAAGCCAGCTTGCGATATGCACGTCTGCCCATGGCGACCAGCGTGAGAAAATCGCCTGTTCTGTCACAACCACCTCGTCGCACTCACGGCGACCACGAAAATAGTTATCTCCTTCGCTGAGCAGCAACATTGAATCGCAGGCGGCGTGTTTAATTCCGTACCGCCCGCGTTCAATGGTGAAACCAAAACGGCTGGAGTAGGCAAACTTGGTATACTTCGCCTCGGTATTGACGTAGTTGTTCAGCTCCAGTTGTCCGGCGGTGAGCATCCAGACATGCCGCGAGCGATCGCTGTGGACAATGATCTGCCCGGCAGGCGCAATCGTACGCTGCGTGTTTAGCGCAGGCAGCGGCAGTTCTGATGCTTGCCAGAAATCGTCTGATGACGGCAACGCCAGAATCAGGAAAACTTTCAGCGCCCAGTATGGCGAGCCCGGCGAATTGTAGTCTTCACACATCGCAAGGTTCGGGTAGGCGAAACCAAGCGTTAAAATGCCGTCGCGATCGAAAATCGGCTGCTGTAACCACCAGCGTAAATGGCGCAGAACAACTCCTTTCACCACGCCCGGAGAAAACACTTCCAGCCCGGAAAAGGCAACTGCACTCCAGAATGCCACCATCGCAAAGCGGTAAGTCAGGCTGCGGCCAAACGGAACAGATTCGCCCTGTGCCGCTGACATATAGATAAAATCTTCGGCAAAAAGCGTTGCCCGCTCACGGAGAATTGCCGCGCGCGCTGCATCGTCTTCCCCAATCAGCGTGGCGTAAATCAGCCCGTAAAAATGAAATGCCATTGAGATGTAGTAATCTTTTGGCCGGCCCGGGCCATCGGAATACCAGCCGTCGCCAAGGTAATAGGCATCCATCATGCTAAAGCGCCGTTCAATGGCTGCGGCATCCCAGGGTAATCCGGCACGTTTAAAACCGAGCTGCACCATGATGGCGAAAAAATTCCAGTTGCTGTCAGGCATCTGCGCGTCGGTGATCTGGTTCAGCCACTGGTGCAGATTGTGGACATCAGCTTCGTCCAGCAAGGCGGTAAATTTATCGCCCAACAGCGCCAGCCCCAGACCGTAAGCCGCCATCTCCACCAGCCGCTGATCGTAGGGTTCCGTTGCCCCCCAGTAGCCCGCGCTTTGTGGATCGACGCCGCGTTTGATCGCCGCCAGATACTTGTGGCTGAAGGGTTCTGCGTCGCCGCCTGCCATTAACGGAAACAGCCCCCACAACGCACGGGACAGCCCTTCCATTTCGGCAATCGCATCGCTGTAATGCGCGCTGGTGGCTCCCAACGAGAAATGCGACGCCCCTTCAGGAAACTGTTTATCCAGCGCCGCCAGCATCTGCTTTAACGCGCCGACCACATCGTCACGGGATGACAATGGATTTGATGTTTTCACTTCCGCCGCCTGCATAGCGTTCTCTCCCTCATGGTGTGGCTGAAGGATAGTTAATGAACAACCGCTGGAAATGTTAGCTCTGTCACATCGGCACGCTTTGCCTGAACCCACTGTTGAGAAAATTTAAAACCGTGGTTTATAAATGTGCCTTGCGGGGTAAAAATTGAGATGGGTTGCACTATGACGACACCATTACAGAACGAACGTCTTGAATTGATCACCTTAAACGATGCGGTGGTGTCGTTTAGCCGCCTGTTCGCCAATACCGTGCGTTATCACCACTGGCACCAGTGTCTGGAGGTGCTGTACGTTGAAGAGGGGTTTGGCGTGGTGATGGTTGATAACCGCCAGTACACCATGCGGCCCGGGCGACTCTTTTTCTTTCCGCCTTTCACCATCCATAAAGTGATGGTGGATGAGCAAGCGCAGGCCATTTATCGACGCACCATTATTCACGTTGATCATCATGCCGTGCTGCAAAACCTGCGCGCGTTCCCGCACAATCACCAGCGTTTGCAGCATCTCGCTTTACGCGGTGGCGCGGCGGTGGTGATGGATGTCGCGGCTATTCACTCGCATATCGACCACCTGTTTAGCAGCTATGCGAGGCTTGCCGAGAACCACAGTTTGAATGGCGAACAAGTCGCCTGTTTGTTGCTTAGTCTGTTAAGTATGTTGCCAGAAGATAAGCAGAAATTGCCGGATGAACATAACGGAATTGCCACACCCGTAATGTTCTGGCTGGAGGAGAATTACCGGCAGAAATTCAGTCTTGCGCGGCTGGCGCAGGAGTTGGGAAAATCCCGTAGCTATGTCTCGCGCCGTTTCCATTTTGAGACCGGCGAACCTATTCACCAGTATCTGAACACTTTGCGCTTGCGCAAAGCGTGCGACTTACTACTGCATAGTGCGCTGGCTATTCATCATATTGCCAGCGAAGTGGGCTTCTCCGATGTCACTTACTTTATCAGCGCGTTTAAGAAAGGCATTGGCGAAACGCCGCTGCAATACCGGAAAAATCGCGCTACTTCTGCTGAGGCATAGATGCTCATGCTTAGTGCCCACCTGCATTTTTCATCGGCAACATAAAGCTATTAATCAATTCCCTGGCCGATTTTTTCCCCTGTTGAAAACGGCTTACAGAAACCGGTTCGTCATACCACGCATCGATTTGCTGCAGGCATTTATCATCGGTGATTTTTACTGCCCCCCACGCCTTCTCATAGTGGTAATGCATACCCCATAACAACTCTTCGAGTTTTTTCAGTTTATTATCCAGCGTGACATGGGAAAGATAGTGGCGCAGTAAGTGGCCATCAAAAAGATCGAGCGCGGCCTGAATATTGCCCA
Organism: Kosakonia sacchari SP1; assembly: GCF_000300455.3. Classification (NCBI taxonomy): domain Bacteria; kingdom Pseudomonadati; phylum Pseudomonadota; class Gammaproteobacteria; order Enterobacterales; family Enterobacteriaceae; genus Kosakonia; species Kosakonia sacchari. Next base: position 658,309 of record NZ_CP007215.2, on the reverse strand, counting down.
CGACATCCTCTTTATTGTTATGTGGCACGATTTTCGCCGGGTTCCCGGCACCATAACCCGCAGCAGTAAACATATTTTGCTGGGGCAAAAGCATATTTATGACTATCGCCTTTTTCAGATCGATATGAATTTTTTCAGGTGAGATATCAGCATGCGTAAGCTGAGAAAAATCATCGCCGCAGGATTTTTTCAGCTGCGAAAATAGGACAATAGTGCCCGGAAGCGAGGGAACAAAATCTTCACAGAAAAAATATCCCCAGCTTTTAAAGCCCGGCGACAGTTCATTTAGCTTTTCAAGTACGGCAGCATATTTTTGTTTAATCGCTGCGACATCAGGATCATCAAAAATATTCATACCATTAAGAATCGATAATAAATCAGAGTTTCTTTGTGCTTCATTTCTTTTGCAGCCTTGCAAATCCGTATCAATAGCAGTTCGTATAGTATACAACGCGCGAAATAATTCAGGGTCTGCCAAAAACCAGGCATGATAATTCACATAAATTGATAAGGCACTTTTGAGTCTGGTGTGCGGATCGACATTATCCAGCGACTCAATTTGGGGCTGTTCAGAAAATGAAAATACCTCACGCGCTTTATCTTCTTTATTGATTTCATAGAACTGAGTAATAACGTTCTTTATCTCATCAATCTTCTCTTGCGCGCGAGTAATAAAGCGCGTATCGGCAAACCCCACTTCGGTTTCATAAGGGTATTTATCACATAATTGCTTAAAAAACTGCTGTTTGCCAATGCCGAGTGTTTTTCGTTGGCTCTCAAAAGCAAATGCCGCGAGGATACCTGCGCAACTTTTAAGAGTTAACGCGGTTTTTCCTTCACTCAGCGTTGTCAGACCATCTTGCTTGCCGACAACGGCCACAGCCCATTTCAACGCCTGGCGGAAAGAGGTTTTCTTGTCATCGTAATAAACAGAAATATAACCGCTCTGTTTGTCTATTTGACACGAGATACGATTACAGAACAGTAGATTATTCTTACGAATTAACTCCAGCGGACGCAGCTTTTGCAATATGTCTGCGAGTGCTTGCTCATCAAAAACCGTAAAGCCTTTTGTCAGATGGTGCACGGAAAAATAGTTTTCCAGCAGTGATTCGGCACTTAATTTATTTCTGAATGCTTCGGATAAAATATCTAATGACAGAACGAGGTTCCTATCCAACTTCATCATCCTGACATAACGCGGAATATCCGTATGCGCGGCTTTTCCTGCAAGGACAAAATAGATTTGTTGCGCCTTATACGGATGATGCTCAATCAAATATAAATTGATCGCATTCCATAAATCCGTCTTTGCGGGAATGGAACTCTGCATAACCATTTTTTCCAGGTAATCAATACCCTCAACCTGACTTTTATATTTTTGCAGCGCCGCGTGGTAATAGATGCCGGTTTCGAAGATTTTCGTAATTCTTTCCTGGATGTCGATTACCACGTCATAAGCCTCCGCAAAGGTAGCGCCGGGATCGATCAGCCAATCACCGCGCAACTAACACACTTAAAGATAAATAACAATACTGAAAAAATAATTTCCTGCGGTATGCCAGGCCCTTTTTCAGCGGGATACATTGGCAGCGCTGGCTAATTGTAGCGCCAGCGTAACCATCTATGTACATGAAAAGGAGGACTTATGCCCGATAAAGCAAAAAGCAATCTGCCGCAGATGACGGCGCAGGAAGGCGAGTGGCTGTCAGGCTCGCAAAACGCTGGAGGTGGCGGAGGAGGTTCGTATCTGGACGGGTTTAAAGACGGTTTAGCCGTCGGGGTTCAGAGCGGATTTAACGAAGCGGTGAATCAGTTCAACGACATCTTGCCGCAACTTATTCAGCAAGAGTTGATGAAACTGCCACAGTTGAAAAGCGCCCTGTCAGACGGGTTGCGCCACGGCAGTCCGAACTGCGGCCGCGCACTGGTCAATATCTATCGCTACGAGAAGAGCAACTATCCCAAACTGAACTGATGGTGAAAGTGGCTGCGTTGCGCACTCTGCTTACTTACCCGGCCCGCGCATTCGCTAGCCGGGTAAGCCTTTCGGACTGTATCAGGCTTCAATATCCGCCATGTCGCCTTTTTCTTGTAGCCAGTTGCGGCGATCTTCTGAACGCTTCTTCGCCAACAACATATCCATCATCGCGTTGGTCTGCTGCTCGTCTTCATCGCTGATCACCAGTTGCACAAGGCGGCGGGTATTCGGATCAAGCGTGGTTTCGCGCAACTGCATCGGGTTCATTTCGCCCAGCCCTTTAAAGCGCTGCACGTTCGGTTTGCCTTTTTTGCGTTTTAACTGCTCCAGCACACCGGTTTTTTCCTCTTCCGTGAGCGCGTAATAAACCTCTTTACCGAGGTCGATACGGTACAGCGGCGGCAGCGCCACATGAACGTGGCCGTTTTTCACCAGCGCGCGGAAGTGCTTCACAAACAATGCGCACAGCAATGTGGCGATGTGCAAGCCATCGGAATCCGCATCCGCGAGAATACAGATCTTGCCGTAACGCAGTTGGCTCAGATCGTCACTGTCTGGATCGATACCGATCGCCACCGAAATATCGTGCACTTCCTGCGAGGCCAGCACTTCATCGGAAGAGACTTCCCAGGTGTTCAGGATCTTGCCTTTTAGCGGCATGATCGCCTGGTATTCACGATCGCGCGCCTGTTTCGCGGAGCCGCCCGCAGAGTCACCTTCCACGAGGAACAGTTCGGTGCGGCTCAGATCCTGCGCGGTACAATCCGCCAGTTTGCCAGGCAGCGCCGGGCCGCTGGTCAGTTTTTTGCGCACCACTTTTTTGGCGGCCCGCATACGCCGCTGGGCGCTGGAGATGGCCATCTCCGCCAGCAGTTCCGCCGTTTGAATATTTTGGTTCAGCCACAGGCTGAATGCGTCTTTCACCACGCCAGAAACAAATGCGGCGCACTGACGAGAAGATAATCGCTCTTTGGTCTGCCCGGCGAACTGCGGATCCTGCATCTTCACCGACAGTACATAAGCGCAACGATCCCAGATATCTTCCGCCGACAGCTTCACGCCGCGCGGCAGAATATTGCGGTATTCGCAGAATTCGCGCATCGCGTCCAGCAACCCCTGACGCAGGCCGTTAACGTGCGTGCCGCCTTGCATGGTGGGGATCAGGTTGACATAGCTTTCCGTCAGCAGCTCACCGCCTTCCGGCAGCCACAGCAGGGCCCAATCTACCGCTTCCGTTTCAGCAGAGAAATTGCCGATAAACGGCTTCTCCGGCAGCGTCGGCAGGCCATTTACCGCTTCGCACAAATAATCGTTCAGGCCGTCCTGGTAGCACCAGCGCTGCTCGGCGTTGTTCACCTCATCTTTAAAGGTGATCTCAACGCCCGGGCAAAGCACGGCTTTGGCTTTCAGCAGATGCGTCAAACGGGAAACGGAAAAACGCGGGCTATCAAAGAAGGATTCATCCGGCCAGAAATGCACGCTGGTGCCGGTATTGCGTTTACCGCAGGTGCCGATCACTTGCAGGTCCTGCACTTTTTCACCGTTTTCAAACGCGATGCTATAGACCTGGCCGTCACGCTTGACGGTCACTTCCACGCGGCGGGACAAGGCGTTAACCACCGAGATACCAACGCCGTGCAAACCACCAGAGAACTGGTAGTTTTTATTGGAGAATTTACCGCCCGCGTGCAGGCGACAGAGGATCAGCTCAACGGCCGGAACACCCTCTTCCGGGTGGATATCCACCGGCATACCGCGCCCGTCATCGATAACTTCCAGCGACTGATCGGCGTGCAGGATCACGTCCACGCGCTTAGCGTGGCCGGCCAGCGCTTCATCGACGCTGTTATCAATAACTTCCTGGCCCAGGTGGTTAGGGCGCGTGGTATCGGTGTACATCCCCGGACGGCGGCGAACCGGCTCAAGCCCGGTGAGTACCTCTATGGCATCAGCGTTATAGGATTGCGTCATGGTTTGTTCGTAGATAGTGACCGCATCGTTTCCCTGATGGCTCAATGCAGCCCAAGGAAATCGATAATCTGTGTGAAATGATTCTCAAAGCCCACAAAGGCATGGTTTCCGCCCTCTTCCACTGTCTGACGGCAGGCATCGTAATATGCCACCGCCTGGCGGTAATCCAGCACTTCGTCCCCGGTTTGTTGTAGCAGCCAGATTAAATCCGGCGCTTCGAGCGGGTCAACTTGCATCACTTTGAGCTCGTAAATATGGCGAGACTCTAGCACATATTGCTGCCCTGTGTAGGGGTTCTCGTTATGCCCGAGATAATCTGCCAGCAATTCAAATGGTCGCACCGCAGGATTCACCACCACCGCAGGTAACATGAAACATTGCGAAAGCCAGGTGGCGTAATAGCCCCCGAGCGAAGAACCGACAATACCGAGCTGTTTTCCGCCCTGCGCCAGCACCAGTGACTCCAGCAATTCTGCCGCCGCAGCGGGGTAAGGCGGTAGTTGCGGCACAATCACGTTGATCTCCGGGTGATGCTGCGCCAGCCACTGCGAAAGCAGCGTCGCCTTAGCGGAACGCGGCGAACTGTTAAACCCGTGCAGATAAAGAAGCGTGGACATCAGTAACCTTCTGAAGCGGTATCCGGCCTGAACTGGGTGCTTTCCAGACGGCAAACTTCTGTGTGCAACGTTCCGTCCGGGTAGAGATCCAGCCAGCGCCAGCCGGGCGCGATGGTATCAAGCGTGAAGTTGGCGCAGTGCGGTTTAAACTGGACGCAGGTTGATGGCGTCGCCAGCAGACGGCGGCCGTTCCAGTCGAGATCCAGCTCCTGGTGAATATGCCCGCACAACAGATACCGCACCTGCGGAAAACGCTGTAACACGTTATCCAGCTCACCAGCGTTACGCAGGCTGTGTTGATCGAGCCAACTGCAGCCGGAAGGGAGTGGATGGTGATGGAGCAGCAATAAGGTGTGGCGCTGCGGGCTGTCGGTGAGTTTCTTCTCCAGCCAGTCGAGCTGGAACTCGCTCAATTCACCGTGCGGTACGCCAAAGACCTGGCTGTCCAGCAACAGAATTTGCCAATGATCGCCAATAAAAACGCGTTTCGCCGGCGAGATCCCCGCATCCTGTAGCGCGCTGTACATGGCGGGCTGGAAATCGTGGTTACCCGGCAGCCAAACGCAAGGCGCGTCAAAGCTTGCGATACCATCAGCGAAAAGCTGATAAGCCGCAGCGGTATGGTCCTGTGCCAGGTCGCCGGTGGCGACAATAAGATCGCATTCACGCTGCTGAGAGCGGATAGCTTCCAGTACCGCCTGATAGCTTTCCCAGGTATTCACCCCTAACAACGTTTCATGCTTTTCGGCAAACAGGTGAGAATCAGTTATTTGTAATACCCTCACTCTGGGCTCACCCGCCAGAGAGAGGTTTAACAGGCTTTCCAAATGGTGTCCTTAGGTTTCACGACGCTAACAAACCGGAATCGCCATTGCTCCATGTGCTAAACAGTAACGCAGCCAATCGGCCAGAAACTGGTTAATTTGATGCTTTTCGTCGCGTTGATGCAACTTTTTATTCGGATAATCATAACGCGCTTTGAAACGAAAGATCTGCTGACTCGAACACACTTCAGCCACCATCGCGTCGTGATAAAGGCGCACCGTCATTGACGGCAAGCTCCAGTAACTAATCGATGGCGCGGTCTGCTCAATTTCCACAAGCGTGGTGTAGCGGGTGGACTCGACTATCGTTAACCGGTACTGCGCGTTGGTCACCTGATAGCTCACCGTTTCGCCCGCTACGTCATTACGCGGCAGCAAGCGGCGCAACTGGGCGAAATTGGTTTCGCACAGGCGCATCATTTCTGGGAAGTCAGGTGTATAACGCTTCATTTTTTCCACTCGTTTCGTAAGCTCTCATGATGCAGTTGCAGCCATTGCAGGGCAATGACAGACGCTGCGTTGTCGATTTTCCCCTCTTCTACCCACTGGTAAGCCTGTTCCCGGCTCACCACATGAACACGAATATCTTCGTTTTCATCCACCAGACCATGAATACCCGAGGCCTGCGTGGCATCCACTTCGCCCACCAACACGGCGGAACGCTCACTGGTGCCGCCGGGGCTTGCCAAATAACTCAACATTCTTTTCACACGACCAACGTGCAGACCGGCCTCTTCGATGGCTTCGCGACGCACAACATCTTCATCGCTTTCGCCCTCTTCAATCATGCCGGCCACCATTTCGAGTAACCATGGGGTTTCACTGGTATCAAACGCCGCGATGCGGATCTGTTCGATCAACACAACTTCGTCGCGCACTGGGTCAAAGGGTAGCAAGACTGCGGCATGACCGCGTTCAAAAATTTCACGGCGAACTTCACCGCTCATTTCGCCATTGAATAAACGGTGGCGGAAGCGGTATAGATCGAGCGAAAAAAAACCGCTATAGAGTGTTTCCCGTGCAATAATTTCTACATCGTTTTTTGTGAAAGTCACTGCGGATGTTACTGGCTTACTCATGAGCGGCATCTCTTTTGAAATAATGACAAAACAGTAGATTTCAAGCCTGTATAGCTATCGTTTCAAGTGCTATGTGATAGATTGATGCATATTTACGCCGATGGCACGTTACGCCAAGCTTAAGCGGTGCCACTATCTGGTAGAATCGGCGATTATTTTTTCTAATTTAGACCAGCGCTAATACTGCTTCACAACAAGGAATGCAAATGAAGAAATTGCTCCCCCTCCTTATCGGCCTGAGCCTGACCGGCTTCAGCGCCATGAGCCAGGCAGAAAACCTGTTACAGGTTTATCAGCAGGCGCGTTTAAGCAACCCGGATCTGCGTAAATCCGCCGCTGACCGCGATGCTGCTTTTGAAAAGATTAACGAAGCGCGTAGCCCGTTACTGCCTCAGCTTGGTTTGGGTGCAGATTATGACTATTCCAATGGCTACCGTGACAGCAAAGGCGTCAATTCGAATGTCACCAGCGCATCCTTGCAGTTAACGCAAACCATTTTTGATATGTCGAAATGGCGCGCCCTGACGCTGCAGGAAAAAACCGCAGGCATTCAGGACGTCACCTGGCAGACCGATCAGCAAACGTTGATTTTGAATACGGCCACCGCCTATTTCAACGTGCTGAGCGCCATTGATACGCTTTCCTACACCGAGGCACAGAAACAGTCGATCTACCGCCAGTTGGATCAAACGACCCAACGCTTTAACGTTGGCCTGGTCGCCATCACCGACGTGCAAAACGCCCGCTCGCAGTACGACACCGTACTGGCGAACGAAGTGACCGCGCGCAACAACCTCGACAACATGGTGGAAGCGCTGCGTCAGGTCACCGGTAATTACTACCCGCAACTGGCCTCGCTGAACGTCGACAACTTCAAGACTGATAAACCGCAAGCCGTTAATGCGCTGCTGAAGGAAGCGGAAAACCGTAACCTGACGCTGCTGCAGGCGCGTCTGAGCCAGGATCTGGCGCGCGAGCAAATTCGCCAGGCGCAAGATGGTCATTTGCCAACACTGAATTTAACCGCCTCAACAGGTGTCTCTAACACCTCTTACAGCGGTTCCAAAAGCGCGCAAAACCCGGATGTTGACGCCGGTCAGAACAAAGTGGGTCTGAGCTTCTCCCTGCCGTTGTATCAGGGTGGCCAGGTGAGTTCGCAGGTGAAACAGGCGCAGTACAATTTTGTTGGCGCAAGCGAGCAACTGGAAAGTGCGCACCGCAACGTGGTGCAGACCGTGCGCTCCTCTTTTAACAACGTGAACGCCTCCATCAGCAGCATCAACGCCTACAAACAGGCGGTGGTTTCTGCCCAGAGTTCTCTGGATGCGATGGAAGCGGGTTACTCCGTGGGTACGCGTACTATCGTCGATGTGCTGGATGCGACCACCACGCTGTATAACGCCAAGCAGCAGCTCTCCAGCGCGCGTTACAATTATCTGATCAACCAGTTGAATATCAAATCCGCGCTGGGTTCGTTGAACGAGCAGGATCTGCTGGCGCTGAACAGTACGCTGGGTAAACCGGTCGATACCGCACCGGAAAGCGTCGCGCCGGAAAATGCACAGCAGGCAGCCAGCGTTGATAACTTCAACGGCAACGCACAACCTGCCGCAGCACGCACCAGCGTAAAACGTTAAGCAGTACTTTTTGACAACGGGGGCATCAAGCCCCCGTTTTTACGTAAGGCAACGTAAAGGCCTCCCCTCCTTGCTTTAACTTCCCCCCCGCATCCTCTATCCTGACCGTTTACTTATACCTTTGGGGTCCAGGAATATTACAATGAAACGGACAAAAAACATCCAACACGCGACGTTCCGCAAAAGCTGGAGCGCACGCCATCTGACGCCTGTCGCGCTGGCGGTTACCGCCGTTTTTATGCTGGCGGGTTGTGAAAAAAGTGACGAGACAGTTTCCCTGTATCAAAACGCGGATGATTGCTCATCAGCAAACCCGGGGAAAAGCGCCGAATGTACCACCGCGTACAACAACGCGCTGAAAGAAGCCGAGCGTACCGCACCGAAATATGCCACGCGTGAAGATTGCGTCGCCGAGTTCGGTGAAGGTCAGTGCCAGGCAGCACCGGTGCAGGCGGGCGTAGCGCCGGAAAACCAAGCTCAGGCGCAGTCCAGCGGCAGCTTCTGGATGCCGCTAATGGCCGGTTACATGATGGGCCGGATGATGGGCGGCGGCGCGGGTTTTGCGCAGCAGCCGCTATTCAGTTCGCGTAACCCGGCAAGCCCGGCTTATGGTCAATACACCGATGCTTCCGGTAAAGGCTACGGCGCAGCGCAGCCGGGCCGTACCATCAACGTGCCGAAAACGGCGATGGCACCGAAACCGGCGACCACCACCACGGTAACGCGCGGCGGCTTTGGTGAGTCTGTGGCGAAGCAGAGCACCATGCAGCGTAGCGCCAGCGGTACAACCACCCGTTCAATGGGCGGCTAAGCGCCATGGAAAGAATCAGTATTACCGAGCGCCCGGACTGGCGCGAAAAAGCCACCGAGTACGGCTTCAATTTTCACACCATGTACGGCGAGCCCTACTGGTGTGAGGACGCCTATTACAAGCTGACGCTTGCGCAGGTCGAGAAGCTGGAAGACGTGACCGCAGAATTGCATCAGATGTGCCTGAAGGTGGTGGAGAAAGTTGTCGCCAGCGATGAGCTGATGGCGAAGTTTCGCATTCCTAAGCACACCTGGAGTTTTGTGCGCCAGTCATGGGCCACGCATCAGCCCTCTTTGTATTCGCGCCTCGATCTCGCCTGGGATGGCGTGGGCGAACCCAAGCTGCTGGAAAACAATGCTGATACGCCGACTTCACTGTATGAAGCAGCGTTCTTCCAGTGGATTTGGCTGGAAGATCAGCTCAATGCCGGCAACCTGCCGCAAGGCAGCGATCAGTTTAATAGCCTGCAAGAGAAGCTGATTGAGCGCTTTGCCGAGTTGCGTGAGCAGCACGGTTTTCAGCTGCTGCATTTCACCTGCTGTCGCGATACGGTCGAAGATCGCGGTACGGTGCAGTATTTGCAGGATTGTGCGGCAGAAGCGGAACTGGCGTCCGAATTTCTTTATATCGAAGATATCGGTCTCGGGGAAAAAGGCCAGTTCACAGATTTGCAAGACCAGGTGATTGGTAACCTGTTTAAGCTCTATCCGTGGGAATACATGTTGCGCGAAGTGTTCTCTACCAAGCTGGAAGACGCAGGCGTACGCTGGCTGGAACCCGCCTGGAAAAGCATTATTTCCAACAAAGCACTGTTGCCGATGTTGTGGGAAATGTTCCCGGATCACCCGAACTTGCTGCCGGCTTATTTTGCCGAAGACGGGCACCCGGAGATGGAAAAATACGTTGTTAAACCTATTTTCTCCCGCGAAGGTGCCAATGTGTCGATCATTGAAAACGGCAAAACGGTCGAAGCCGTCGAAGGGCCGTACGGCGAAGAAGGCATGATCGTGCAGCAGTTCTGCCCGCTACCCAAATTCGGCGACAGCTATACACTGATTGGCAGTTGGCTTATCAACGATCAACCCGCCGGGATCGGCATTCGCGAAGATCGCGCATTGATAACGCAGGATCTCTCCCGCTTCTATCCGCACGTCTTTGTGGAATAAGAGAAAACCCGGCCCGTTGAGCCGGGTTTTTTATTGTTTACAACACGCCAAACAGTTTCGGCAGGAATAGCGAGATCGCCGGAATATAGGTCACCAGCATCAGTACTAAAAACAGGATCAGGTAGAACGGCAGCATCGCTTTTACTACCTGTTCGATCTTCTGTTTGCTGACCGCACTGGCGACAAACAGCACCGAACCGACAGGCGGGGTGATCAATCCAATTCCCAGGTTCACCAGCATGATCATGCCGAAATGAACCGGATCGATGCCCAGTGCATTGGTTACCGGCAGCAGCACCGGCGTCAGGATCAAAATGAGCGGCGCCATATCCATCAGCGTGCCAAGCAACAGCAGCATGATGTTAATGCACATCAAAATAACGTATTTGTTATCCGAGATTTGGGTGAAGGCTTCCGTAATGCGGGCGGGCAATTGCATGTAGGTCATTACCGCCCCGAACGCGGCGGCAAAGCCAATCAGGATCATCACGATCGTCACCGTTTTCACCGTGCGGTACATCAGCTTCGGCAGTTCCGACCATTTATAATCGCGGTAAATAAACATGGTGACGAAAAAGGCCCACAGGCAGGCGATTGCCGCCGATTCCGTTGCAGTGAAGATCCCGGACAAGATGCCGCCCATGATGATCACCACGGTCATCAACCCCCACAGCGTATCCACAAAGATCTTCAACGCCTGGCGAAACGGCACGCGCTCTCCTTTTGGATAACCGCGTTTATGGGCGAATGCCACGCACATTACCATCAGTGTAAAACTGAGCAACAAACCCGGCAGGATCCCGGCAATAAACAGCGCGGCAATAGACACCGTACCGCCCGTTGCCAGCGAGTAGATCACCGAGTTGTGACTTGGCGGCGTTAAGATTGCCTGCACCGATCCGCTGGCGGTGACCGCAGCAGCAAAATCACGCGGGTACCCTTTTTTGTCCATTTCCGGGATCATCACCGAACCGATCGAGGCGGTATCAGCCACGGACGATCCGGAGATCGCACCGAAAAACGTGGAAGCGACAATATTGACTAACGACAGTCCGCCGCGAATAAAGCCGACAAAAATATAGGCGAAATTCACCAAGCGACGGGCAATTCCCCCTTCTGCCATGATCGCGCCTGCGAGAATAAAAAACGGGATCGCCAGCAGCGAGAACTTGTTCACGCCGTTCGTCAGCTGGATCATCACCGCTTCCAGCGGAATATCGATATACCACGCACCCAGCACCGCGCTAATGCCCACGGCGTAAGCCACCGGTACACCCACCGCCAGCATAATGGCCAGCGTAAAGACCAGAATAAATGCATCCATAAACGTTCCTTACGGGATGTGATCGGGGATTAGCTCGACGAACCCAGCATCACCACCGGGCGGTGATATTGCGCGCCAAAAAGCATTTTTTCGATAATAAACAAGATGGTAATGGCAGAGCCGACAGGCAGTGGCAAATAGCTTTCCCCTGCGGTAAAGAACGGGAATTCGGCGACCGGTTGCTCCCATAATTCCGCGCATAGCGCAGTGCTATACCAGAGAATAAAAACGCTGATCGCCAGCAGCATCAAATCCGCAAACACAAAACAGACTTTACGCAGCGGTTCGCTTAAACGATCGGTAACCATGCTAACCGCAATATGCGAACCCGCGCGGTAACTCACGGCGGCGCCAATAAAGGTAAAGGTCACCATGCAAATAATGGCGATCGGCTCCGGCCACGATAACGCGCTGTTCATGACATAGCGGGCGAAAATGCCCACCGGAATAATCGCCACCATAATTAACAGCGCCAGACCTGCAATCCACATCGATATCCGGTACAGAATATCCATCAACAACGAATAGCGTTCAGCCATAGCAGTTTTCCCGGTGAAAGTTGCAAGTGGGCAGGACACAAAGCACGCCTGCCCGGCAAAAGTTATTGCACTTGTTGGATACGGGTAATCAGCTCCTGATGCTCTTTACCGTATTTATCGCGAACCGGTTGTGTGGCTTCATAAAACGCTTTGGTATCGATGTCGTGGAATTGCACACCACCCGTTTTCATGGCTTCCAGCGATTTTTCGTTATAGGTTTTCCACAATTCGCGCTGTTCGGCTTGTGCCTCTTTAGCCAGTTTCAGAATTAATTCCTGATCCTCTTTTTTCAGCTTGTCCCATTTGGCTTTTGAGAACAAAAACAGCTCGGGAATAATAAAGTGCTTACTCCAGGTATAATTTTTGACGACCGGTAAATAGTTGTGCGCGACAAAAGTTGGCGGGTTATTTTCCGTGCCATCAATCACCCCGGTTTGCATTCCGCTGAATACTTCGCTGACCCCCATCGCCACCGAGTTAGCGCCCATCGCTTTCAGGGTATCGAGTGCAATTGGGCTGCCCTGCACGCGGATTTTCATACCTTTAAGATCTTCCGGCTTAGTGACTGGCGCTTTGGTGATCAGATTACGCGTACCGGCATCCATCCAGCCAAGGAAGATCAGGCGCGATTTGCTACTTTCTGACAGGCGGTTACCAATTTCCTGGCCAATCATGCCATCAAGCACTTTATGCATATGGTCTTCATCGCGAAAAATATAAGGCAGTGTAAAAACGTTTATCTCCGGTAATATCGCCGCCACTGGCGTCATAGAGACACGAATAATATCAATGGCGCCAATTTGCGCCTGCTCAATGACTTGTTTCTCGTCGCCTAATACGCCGCCTGGAAAGGTCTTAATATCCAGTCGACCGTCAGTCGCCTTACTGAGCTTCTCCCCCATATGTTTTACCGCCACCACATTCGGGTAGTCGGCAGGGTGCACATCGGCAGCGCGAAAGGTTTGGGCGACAGAGGCGTGGGAGATAAACAGCAGAGCGGAACTAATACAGACTTTCAGTAAGGTTTTCGCTGAGTTCATATTTCCGTGTCTCCAGAGGGTTTAATTTTTAGGCACAAAAGACCGACCGCGAACAGAATGTTCGTGGCATTACACCGGATTGTTTTTATGGGTATGTCTAAAAAGTAGACACTCTGAAGCGTAGACACTCAGGTGGGTTATTGCGACGATGGTGTTCACAAAAAGAGCCAAAATTCAGCACGGCGTTTCATTTTTGTAGCGAAGCTCTTTTTATTTTCAAAAAAACCGTATTTCAGGTGCTTTTTTTTGCGATCCTCCTCGAAGTTTTCTATTTTCAGGCAAAAAAATGGCGCATAACGCGCCATTCATTTAGCCAACCTGGACCGAGAGCATACTGAGCGATCCCATCTCGATACCATCAACCGGTATCGACACAGGTTCCTTGCCATCCCATGCGCCAAGCACATACAGCAAAGGCAGGAAGTGATCCGGCGTCGGGTTGGAGAGCGAACCACCTTCATGGTCAAGATAATTGACCAACGGATGCTGCTCGCTGGGCCCCTGCCAGGTCAGGTTCTCTTTCACATAATCATTGAATGCAATGGCCCACGGATACGGGGTATTTTCGCCATGCCAGCGCGCAGTACGTAGGTTATGCACCACGTTACCGCTGGCCACCAGCATAATGCCTTCATCGCGAAGCGCCGCCAGCTTGCGGCCCATTTCGAAGTGCCATGCTGCCGGTTTGGTGCTGTCGATACTGAGCTGTACCATCGGAATATCCGCATTCGGGTACATTTTGATCAACACGCCCCATGAACCGTGATCAAACCCCCAGGCTTCTTTATCCAGCGTTACCGGCACAGGCGCGAGCAATTCAACTAAGCGTTGCGCCAGCTCCGGCGAGCCAGGAGCTGGGTAATGCGTATCGTATAACGCCTGCGGGAAACCGCCGAAATCATGGATAGTTTTCGGCGCTTCCATGGCGGTGACGCCGGTTCCGCGAGTAAACCAGTGCGCGGATACCACCACAATCGCTTTCGGGCGTGGCAGCGTCTCGCCCAAAGCGCCCCAGGCGCGGGTATAAACGTTATCTTCCAGCACATTCATTGGGCTGCCGTGGCCCAAAAACAGTGCAGGCATGCGAGGTGCTGACATGGTGATATCCTTACTGAGTGTGTCTATTTGATAAACGTAGATTACGCTTTTTCGGCGGGTGAAGAACTCAGATAACCATGATGAAGATCATCAGTAATTTTGAATGTAAGGAATGCGTAAAGCCAGCTAACCCGTCTCGCTTTTCTTGCAACAAAAACGTAGATTAATGAGAATGATTATCATAAAGGAGTAACCTATGTCAGTACCTTTGATTCTGACCATCCTGGCAGGCGCGGCGACATTTATTGGCGCGCTTCTTGGTGTTATCGGCCAGAAGCCCTCAAACCGCGTACTGGCGTTTTCGCTCGGTTTTGCCGCCGGGATCATGCTGCTTATCTCGCTGATGGAGATGTTGCCCGCCGCGCTGGCAACGGAAAATATGTCGCCCATGCTCGGCTATGGCATGTTTGTCGTCGGCTTGCTGGGCTATTTCGCGCTGGATCGCATGTTACCGCACGCCCATCCGCAAGATTTAATGCAGGGCACACAGCAAACTTTTCCGCGCGGTATTCGCCGTACCGCCATTTTGCTGACGCTCGGTATCAGCCTGCATAACTTTCCGGAAGGGATCGCCACTTACGTTACCGCCAGCAACGATCTGGAGCTCGGCTTTGGCATTGCCTTCGCGGTCGCGTTACACAATATTCCTGAAGGGCTGGCGGTCGCCGGGCCGGTGTATGCGGCAACCGGGTCAAAACGCAGTGCGGTATTCTGGGCGGGCATCTCGGGTATGGCGGAAATTCTTGGCGGCGTGCTGGCGTGGCTGATTCTGGGAAGCCTGGTCTCACCGGTAGTGATGGCGGCGATTATGGCGGCTGTCGCCGGGATCATGGTGGCGTTATCGGTTGATGAATTAATGCCGCTGGCAAAAGAGATCGATCCGAATAACAACCCGAGCTATGGCGTACTGTGCGGCATGTCGGTGATGGGTTTAAGCCTGGTGGCGCTACAAGCAATGGGCTTTGGCGGCTAAGTAAGGTGATGGCGGGCAGCGGTGTTTTAATCGCCCTGCCCAACGCGCCGCAGTTTTTTCACCTCATCAAGCACGCGTAAATAACCTTTATAAATCGCTTCGCGATCGTGACGGCAGGCTTTGCAATTACGTTTAAGCACGTGGATATAACCAACAACCAGCACAACAATAGCCACAATCCAATACCAGGAAATAAACACATTGCCTCCGTCATATATTCGGCAAAAATTGCTTCACAAATTAATCACAAAGCTACTTAATTTGAACGAGTTAGAAAAATCTCAAGTCCGTTTTAATACTCGCCGCAGCGCTTACCACTTTATAAGTAGAACAATTGATTTTCAATGTATGACGATGAGAAGCGCGCCAAACTTTGATGCAGAACAGGCAAAAAAAATCCGCAGCTAAAAGCTGCGGATTTTTATGGATAAGTTTGAATATTAGCTGGCTTTGCGCTCATGCTCCTGGCGATAAGCCACCAGGTCTTCAATCGTCACTACTGCCATATTGTGCTGTTTCGCAAAAGCGATGCATTCCGGGGCGCGCGCCATTGAGCCATCGTCATTGGTTAATTCACACAGCACACCCGCCGGTTTGAAGCCCGCCAGCGTCACTAAATCGATAGTCGCTTCTGTGTGACCACCACGAGTCAGCACGCCACCCGGCTGCGCGCGCAGCGGGAACACGTGGCCTGGGCGGTTCAGATCGGACGGTTTCGCGCCATCAGCAATTGCCGCACGAACGGTGGTAAGACGGTCAGCCGCCGAAACGCCGGTGGTTACGCCGTGCGCCGCTTCAATGGTCACAGTAAAACCGGTGCCAAATGCGCTGGTGTTGTTCTCAACCATCATTGGCAGATCGAGTTGTTTACGGCGTTCGTCGGTCAGGCAGAGGCAAACAATGCCGCTACCGTGGCGAATGGTCAGCGCCATCTGCTCAACGGTCATGGTTTCGGCGGCGAAAATCATGTCGCCTTCATTTTCGCGGTTCTCGTCATCGAGCACCATCACACCACGGCCTTCGCGCAGCGCGGCAAGAGCGTGTTCAATACGTTGGAAAGGCGTGCCAAAAGAAGAAAGCAGCGTCTGATTCATGGTAAAAGACCTCAATAAAGTTATGGTTACCAGAATCAGGGCAGTCTTAGGAGTGTCGCAATGCGGCAAAAAAATAACGCGAGCGGGCGTCATTGCCCGACAGATTCGTTACTCTCTCCCATCCGGACTTTAACCGTCGGCCCCGGAATTACACCGGATCTGCTGACCTTCAGGCGTTAACCTGAAGCGCTCGCGGGCTTTCAGCATGCGCTGATTTACCGCCGGTGGGGAATTTCGCCCGCCCTGAGAATAAGCGCGATAACTATAACGCCATTGATAATCTTCGGCAATGCATAAGCTTCAAACAATTCTGGTTTATCACCTGGGGTTATCACACTACAATAACTCAATGAACCTATCCGAACAGGGACCCCAACATGATTGATCCGAAAAAAATTGAACAGATTGCGCGACAGGTTCACGAATCCATGCCGAAAGGGATCCGTGAGTTTGGGGAAGACGTTGAGAAGAAAATCCGCCAGACACTGCAATCGCAGTTAACCCGCCTCGATCTGGTCAGCCGCGAAGAATTTGACGTACAGACGCAAGTTCTGCTGCGCACCCGCGAAAAGCTGGCGTTGCTGGAACAGCGCCTCAACGAGCTGGAAAGCCGCAGCAGCGGCAGCGTCACCGAAGTGAAACCGGCCCCCGCCATTCCTCCGGTTGATGAACAATAGTAAAAAGCCCTCATAAAGAGGGCTTTTTCTTTTTCATCCTTCACCAGCCGCGCCGTTATTGGCTATCTTTCTGGATCTTTTTGATGATGTTGGTGGTGGAGCAACCGTCTTCAAAGTTGAGCACCAGCACTTCGCCGCCGTTGGCCCACACCTCTTCACTGCCCGCGATCTGTTCGGGTTTGTAATCACCGCCTTTCACCAGCAGATCCGGCAGGATCCCGGCAATCAGGCGTTGCGGCGTATCCTCTTCAAAGGACACCACCCAATCCACGGCTTCCAGCGCGCTCAGCACAATCATGCGCTGCTCAAGCGGGTTAACCGGGCGGGTTTCCCCTTTCAGGCGTTTGGTGGACGCGTCGCTGTTAACCGCAACAATCAGGCGATCGCCCAGTTTGCGCGCATTCGCCAGATAAGAGACATGCCCGGCATGCAGAATGTCGAACACGCCGTTGGTCATCACCACTTTCTCGCCGCGCTTACGCGCCGCCGCGACAGCGACTTTCAGTTCATCTTCCGTCATCACACCGAAGCCAGTTTCCGCACGGCCACGCACCGCGTTTTCAAGCTCGATTGGCGACACGGTTGAGGTCCCGAGTTTACCGACCACCACGCCCGCAGCCGCGTTGGCGAAATAGCATGCTTCTTCCAGCGAATTCCCGGCCGCCAGCGTCGCCGCCAGCACGCCAATCACCGTATCGCCCGCGCCAGTGACGTCATACACTTCCTGCGCCTGGGTCGGCATATGCAGTGGTGCTTTGCCCGGCTGCAGCAGCGTCATTCCCTGCTCGGAACGAGTAACTAACAGTGCAGAAAGTTCATAATCGGCAATCACTTTCATACCGCGTTCAACAATCTCGTCTTCGCTTTTGCACTTCCCGGCCACCGCTTCAAACTCCGACAGGTTAGGAGTCAGCAGCGTGGCACCGCGATAGCGTTCAAAATCAGTGCCTTTCGGATCGATAAGCACCGGCACACCAGCTTTGCGTGCCAGTGCGATCATCTGCTGAACACTTGCCAGCGCACCTTTAGCGTAATCCGACAACACCAGCGCGCCAATGTTGCCAAGCGCCTGGCTGATGCGTTCATGCAGCGGTTGCGGATCAACCCCTTCAAAACCCTCTTCAAAGTCCAGGCGAATCAGTTGCTGGTTACGCGACAGCACGCGCAGCTTAGTGATGGTTGGATGCGTCGGAACAGAAACGAAGTCACATTTAACGTTAACATCCGCCAGCGCTTTACTCAGCGCGCGCGCCGCATCGTCAATGCCAGTCAGGCCAACCAGACGCGCCGTTGCGCCCAGCGAGGCAATGTTCATCGCCACGTTTGCCGCACCGCCCGGTCGCTCTTCAATGGTATCGACTTTAACAACCGGGACTGGCGCTTCCGGAGAGATACGGCTGGTTGGGCCGTACCAGTAACGATCCAGCATTACATCACCCACCACCATTACACCGGCTTGCTTAAACTCTGGCAGCGTCACTTTCATTCCTGTCTCCTGAGAGATACAAAATTTGCGCGCGATGATACCACACTTACGCCGGGGCGCACGGTTCCACCAGCCACTTGTCCCAGCTGGTTTTGATTAGCGCACGCTCGGCGACAAAACAGGAGAGCGGCACATGTCCCGGCAGCTCTTGCAGCGCCAGGTGGTGTAGCTCATCACGCAATGTGGTGTACGCCAGCGTCAATGCCTGCGCTTCCTGCTCATCCATGATGCCATTTTGCGCAAGCCCTTCGAGAATGCGCACATTATCCGACCAGCGCGTCAGTTTCGGTTTGTCATGGGCAAAGCGCAGCACCAGATATTGGGCGATAAACTCGATGTCGGTGATACCGCCTTCATCGGCTTTCAGATCGAAGCGGTCTTTATGCTTGTTGCCAAGATGGGCGCGCATTTTCTCGCGCATTTCGCGCACTTCCGTTTGCAGCGTCGCACCGTCGCGAGGCGTCATCAGAATATCGCGGCGAATGGCGTCAAATTCCGCAGTCAATTGCGGATCGCCGTACACCACGCGCGCGCGCGCCAGCGCCTGATGTTCCCACGTCCAGGCTTCGTTTTGCTGGTAATCGGCGAACGATTCCGTGGTGGTGACCAGCATCCCCGCAGCGCCAGATGGGCGCAGACGCGCGTCAACTTCATAAAGAATGCCGGATGACGTGCGCGTGCTGAACAGGTGCATGATGCGCTGCGCGAGGCGCAAATAGAACTGGCGGCCATCGATTTCACGCTCGCCATCGGTCATCACATCCATTGGGCAGTCGTGCAGGAACACCAGATCCAGATCGGAGCTGTAACCTAATTCCCAGCCGCCAAGTTTGCCATAACCGACCACGGCGAAACCGCGCCCTTCGCGATCGTGCAGATGCGTCGGCTGGCCGTAACGCGCCACCATTTGCCCCCAGGCTTGCTGCACCACCGCATCAATAATCGCTTCCGCCAGCCAGGTTAAGTGATCGCTCACTTTCATTACTGGCAACGTACCGGCGATATCTGCCGCCGCCACGCGCAGCAACTGCGCCTGCTTAAACTGCCGCAGCGCCTCAAGCTGTTGCTCTTCATCATCTTCCGGTACGCGCAGCAGGTATTGGCGCAGCTCATCGCGATAGGCGTTCATCGCCGTCGGTTGATAGAGCGTATTCGGGTCGAGCAATTCATCAAGCAGGATCGGGTAGCGCGCCAGTTGGCTGGCAACCATCGGCGACGCAGCACACAGGGAAATGAGGTGTTTCAGTGCGCCGGGAAATTCACTTAGCAGCTCAAGGTAAGTGGTGCGCGTAATAATACCGGTGAGCAGCGGCGTCAGGCGCGACAGCGGCACTGGCGCATCGTCACGCGAGCATACATCGCTGAGCAGATGCGGCATTAAGTGATCGAGTACCTGCCGCCCGCGCGGGCCAATAGTGCGTTTATCCAGTTCTTTGCGAAAATCGGCAATCAACGCCACCACGCGGCGGCGATCGTCCTCTGAGAGATGCGCCAGCACGGGTGTGGAGTCCTCCTCCTGCAACGCATCCTGCCACAGTTCGCGCCAGCTCTCAGAAAGTGCATCTTCCGGCGAATCCGTTTCATCATCGCCAATCAGATCGTTGAAAATCTGACGCACTGCCGACATATGCGCTTCCAGCGTTTCGCAGAGCGCTTGCCAGCTCTCTTTGCCCATTCCCCAGGCAAGACGCGCGCGATTCAGTTCATCGCCCGGCAGCGTTTGTGTCTGTTCGTCATTGATGCTTTGCAGCAGGTTTTCCAGCCGTCGAAGCCACAAATACGCCTCGCGCAGCCGTGTCGCGTCGCCATCCGGTAGCAGATGCAGTTGATCAATCGCAACAAGCGTTGGTAACAATGAACGCGATTGCAGCGCAGGCTCGCGACCGCCGCGAATCAGCTGGAAAACCTGCACGATAAACTCTATTTCACGAATACCGCCCGCGCCGAGTTTTATGTTGTCCTTCAGACCACGGCGACGCACTTCGCGGGCAATCATGCCTTTCATGTTACGCAGGGACTGGATCACGCTGAAGTCGATATAGCGGCGGAAAACAAACGGGCGCAGCATGGCGCGTAACTCTCGCGCATGGTCGCCGTCGTTATCGCCCATAATGCGCGCTTTCACCATCGCGTAACGTTCCCAGTCGCGCCCCTGCTCCTGGTAGTAATCTTCCAGCGCGGCAAAGCTCAGCACCAGCGGGCCGCTGTCGCCAAACGGGCGCAAGCGCATATCGACGCGGTAGACAAAGCCATCTTGCGTGGGCTGGTCGAGGACTTTAATCAGCCGTTGACCAAGGCGGGTGAAAAATTGCGCGTTATCCAGTTCACGGCGTCCGCCGCGCGTGGCGCCATTTTCCGGCCAGGCGAAAATCAAATCGATATCGGATGAGAAATTGAGTTCGCCGCCACCCAGTTTGCCCATGCCGAGTACCAGCATCGGCTGCGCCACGCCTTGCGGATTGCACGGCGTTCCCCACTCACGGCAGCAGGCGTCATAAAGCCAGTCGCGCGCGGCGACGATCAGGGTTTCCGCCAGCACGCTAAGCTGTTGCAGAATATCCTCTTCCGCCACCAACTGTAACGCCTGGCTCCAGGCGATGCGCACCATGATGCGACGGCGAAACAGCCGCAGCACGCGCATCAGCGAGGCTTCATCAGTAACGCCATCCAGCGCCGTTTGTAGCCATTGCGCATAGTGTTGCCACTCGTTTGCAGGCGGTGGCGCGTTTTCAAGCTCTGCCAGCCACTCAGGATGCGCGATGATGCTGTCCTGAACAAAATCACTAAAAGTGAGCACTGACTGCGCCTGCGCGCTCAGTGGCTGCGCGGTGAGCGCTTCTGGCAGACGAGAAAAAACCGTTTGCCAATGCTGCGACAATCCTGCGTGGTGCGGCATGCGAAATATCCTTTCGTTAACGTTTTCCGCTGTGCAACCAGAACGGCTCCTGGGTAATCGCGGTATTACGGAAATGTTCGATTTCGACTCTCTGGCGCGTTTCAATGACGTGCTGAAGCCCCTGCCAGTTTTCCAGCCACTCCACGGCGCGTGCGCGATCGTAATGCCCGGCCAACAGTAACGCGCTGTCGATATCACGCGCCAAGCGCGGTAACTGGTCGCGATAGCTGTCGCCCAGCGGCTGGGCAAAGGCTTTTTTCAGCTCGGCGGCGCAGCGTGACAGATGGACATCAGCAAAGCGTTTAAAGGAGTCGGCGAATTTGGCCTGCGCTTTTTCATCAAGGAAGGTTCGCCAGCCCTGCGTCACTAACCACTCGGTGAGCACCAGTTTCGCCAGGGCCGATTGCGCGCTCCACACCGCCGTATTCGCTGAAACGGCAGACGTAATGGTCGCTTCAGACTGTGTTAGCAGATCACGTAAGTGAGCGCTCGCTTTGCGCGGGACAATACCGCCAAACAGCGCCAGTGTGTGGCGCAGCAAGGCAATGGCGCTCAGCACATCGGCTTTCGCTTTCTCATTCCCACGCACCCACAGCTCTTCATGGTATTGCCATTGCGACAACGCCAGTTCCAGCGCGGCGGCAAAAGCCTGTTCAATGCTGGCCTTCGCGGGGGTTTGCAGAATCGCCGTTGGGCGGCGTTCGCGCACGGCATTGCCCTGTGCCAGGTGATAACCACGCGCCGCTTTACTCAGGCTGCCCTGACGCAACCCGGAGACATTTATCAGTTGGCGCGCCAACTTGAGGATATCCGCCGGAGAACCGCTCAGCAGTTCCAGTTCCAGTTCACAAATCGGCTCAACAAATTCACCCGCTTTGACTTCGCCTAAATCAAGGCCAATCTCAATGCGGCTCTCCCCAACGTTAACCAGCCATTTTTCACGGTAGAAATCCGTGCTAAATAGCGGCTGAGCTCGCGCCTGTAAATCTTGCGGAAGTACACCATCAGGCCACACTTCCGCCGGGAAGCGCGCCAGATCGAGTTCCGGCTGAGTAAGCGGGATATTGTATTCAGGCCGCTGATGCAAACCGCCAATCACCCGCCCGGCGATTTTCATCGTCATCTCGTACTGGCCATCAAAACCACGGATGCGCAGCCCCATATCGTGACCGCGCAGCCAGTTATCCGGCGTCTCGTAATAGATGTTGAGTAACTGGCTGGACGCGATATGTTCTTCGGTCAGCGTATGCAGATGTTGACGAAGCGTTTCCACGCTGTCGCTCTTCACGATAAACTTTAATTCGATTTCCTGAGCCATGGCCTTGCACTTATGGTTATGTCACATCAGTGAAAATTTCGGCGAACTAACGCGCCCGATGTTTGTCAGTAGATAGTATTTTGCGTCAAATTGCCATGCAATGCGCAATCTGACGGGTGCAAAAGTTCGCGTAAGTGCGCAGTTTGACCTGGAAGATTCCGATTGATGCCAGCAGCCAGGTATCGTCAGACTGTTGCCACTGTTTATCACTCACATTTAATGAAAAAAATGACTGCCTGATGCCAAAATTACGCCTGATTGGATTGACCCTTTTTGCACTTAGCGTGTCCGTTGGTACCCACGCCGAAGAAAAACGTTACGTTTCCGATGAACTGAATACCTGGGTGCGTAGCGGCCCGGGCGATAATTATCGCCTTGTCGGCACGGTGAATGCCGGTGAGGAAGTCACGCTGTTGCAGGAAAACAGTGATTACGGCCAGGTGCGTGACAGCACCGGGCGTACCGCGTGGATCCCCCTGAAAGAGCTGAACAGCCAGCCAAGTCTGCGCACCCGCGTGCCAGAGCTGGAAAACCAGGTGAAAACGCTGACCGATAAACTGAGCAATATCGACAATACCTGGAACCAGAAAACCGCCGAAATGCAGCAGAAAGTCGCCCAGAGCGATAGCGTGATTAGCGGTCTGAAAGATGAAAATCAAAAGCTCAAAAATGAGTTAATCGTGGCGCAGAAGAAAGTGAGCGCCGCGAATCTGCAACTGGATGACAAACAGCGCACCATCATTATGCAGTGGTTTATGTATGGCGGCGGTGTGCTGGGCGCGGGCCTGATCCTCGGTCTGCTGTTACCGCATATGATCCCTACCCGTAAACGCAAAGATCGCTGGATGAACTAAGCAGATTCGCCATCTTCTCTACACTTACGTATTATCTGTCGGCAAATGTGTAGAGGAGAATGGCGGCGTGAAGAGTTATCTGGTCGGTGGTGCAGTACGTGATACGTTGTTGGGCCTGCCGGTCAAAGACAAAGATTGGGTTGTTGTTGGCGCAACGCCGCAAGAGATGCTCGACGCGGGTTACCAGCAGGTAGGCCGTGATTTTCCTGTATTCCTCCACCCGCAAAGCCACGAAGAGTATGCGCTGGCGCGTACCGAGCGCAAATCTGGCTCCGGCTATACCGGTTTCACCTGTTATGCCGCGCCAGACGTCACACTGGAGCAGGATCTGCTGCGCCGTGATTTAACCGTGAACGCGCTGGCACAAGATAGCCAGGGTGAGATTATCGATCCCTATGGCGGTCAGCAGGATTTGCGTAACCGCATTCTGCGCCACGTCTCGCCGGCGTTTGGTGAAGATCCGCTGCGCGTGTTACGCGTTGCGCGCTTTGCTGCCCGTTACGCGCACCTCAGCTTTCGTATCGCCGATGAAACACTGGCGCTAATGCGCTCGATGACCGATGCGGGCGAACTTGAGCACCTGACCCCCGAACGGGTGTGGAAAGAGACCGAGAGCGCGCTGCAAACCCGTAATCCTCAGGTTTATTTCCAGGTGCTACGCGATTGCGGCGCGCTGAAAGTGCTGTTCCCGGAAATCGACGCGCTGTTTGGCGTACCGGCACCGGCGAAATGGCACCCGGAAATCGACACCGGCATACATACGCTAATGACGCTCTCGATGGCGGCAATGCTCAGCCCGCAGGTGGATGTGCGCTTCGCCACGTTGTGCCATGATTTAGGCAAAGCGCTAACGCCAAAAGCGCTCTGGCCGCGCCATCACGGGCACGGCCCGGCGGGCGTCAAACTGGTCGAGGGGTTGTGCCAGCGACTGCGCGTACCAAACGAGATCCGCGATTTAGCCAAACTGGTGGCCGAGTTCCACGACCTGATCCACACCTTTCCTATTTTGCAGCCGAAAACCATCGTCAAATTGTTCGATTCCATCGACGCCTGGCGTAAACCGCAGCGTGTTGAGCAAATCGCGCTGACCAGCGAAGCGGACGTGCGTGGGCGCACCGGTTTTGAAGCCTGCGACTATTCGCAGGGGCGTTTACTGCGCGAAGCCTGGGAAGTGGCGCGCGCCGTGCCGACGAAAGCCGTCATAGAGGCAGGGTTTAAGGGAGCGGAAGTGCGTGAGGAGCTGACGCGTCGGCGGATTGCCGCGCTGGCGGTCTGGAAGGAACATCGTTGCCCTCAGCCAAAAGACTGAGGGCGCAAGTCTTAGAAGAAGACCAGATAAACCGCTGCCGCGACCACAAAACGGTAAATCGCGAACGGAATAAAAGAGATGTGTTTAATCAGCTCCAGGAAGGTTTTGATGGCAATCAGCGCAACGATAAATGCGGTGATAAAACCGACGGCGAACATTGGGATATCACTCACGGTGAGAAAGCCCATGCTCTTGTAGAGATCCAGTACCGTCGCGCCCATCATCATCGGCACCGCCAGCAGGAAAGAGAACTCGGACGCCGCATAGCGGCTAACGCCCATCAGCATCCCGCCTGAGATCGTCGCCCCGGAACGGGAAAAACCCGGCCACAGTGCCAGACACTGGAAGCAACCAATCATAAAAGCCTGGCGATAAGTCATATCATCCACGCCCTGCGCGCGCGGGACTTTCGGCTTCAGCACTTCAGCGGCAATCAGCAAGAAACCACCCACCACCAGTGCATAGGTCACGTTTAGCGGGTTAAACAGCGATTTGATGGTATCGTGGAATACCAGCCCCAGCACCACCGCCGGGATCATGCCTAACAGGATATGAATCAGCGTCAGGCGGCCGGTGCCAGTGCCTTCATGCGGCTGCTTGCCGAAATGAATGCCAATCAGGCCAAACAAACGCCGCCAGAACATCACCACTACCGCGAGGATCGAACCTAACTGGATCACCACCTCGAACGTTTTTGCCGTATCACCTTCAAAGCCTAATAAATGCCCAACGATTATCATGTGACCGGTACTGGATACGGGCAGAAATTCTGTGAGACCTTCAACGACACCCAGAATGGCTGCTACCAGCAATGAATGCATATCGCCCATCAAATAAACCCCTAAAAAGATATAAAAAACGGCTTATCCCGCGGAGAAGCCGTGAAAGACCGAGATCTATGACCTGAATACTAGCGCTTGGTTTAACTATTATGAATTTAAATACTTTCTTTCGGATTTAAGCCACGCTCAATGATTACGCCCACATTCAGCGCCCGCGCAACCGCACCTGGTTTGCTCAATTTGATACGCACCCAGGGCGAATTAAAGCGCGCCAGCAACAGCTCAGCCACCTCCTCCGCAACGCGTTCAACAAGCGCAAAACGCCCGCCTTCGACGTGGCCGATAATGGCATCTGCGATATCCGCATAGCTCAGACAATCGTTCACATTGTCGCTTTTCGCCGCAACGCGGTTATCCCAGGCCATTTCGATATCGAACACCAGCTTCTGCTCAATGGTCTGTTCCCAGTCGTAAACACCAATGGTGGTGATAACCGAAAGCTGCTCTATAAATACAATGTCCATCTCACCTCGCCTGCTATTTGCCACACCATTGCCGCCGCCAGGCCGCATCTTTAGTGGCTACCTGTCAGATTTTGCGCAAAACCTGGATACCACTTTCCATCATTTATGCGTATTATCCATGGATGCAGAGAATAAAACGACATTTTCACAACGGAACAGCGTTATGAGTGCAATCGCGCCTGGGATGATTCTCCTTGCATACCTTTGTGGCTCTATTTCCAGCGCCATTCTGGTCTGCCGCATCGCCGGTCTGCCCGATCCGCGCGAGAGTGGCTCCGGCAACCCCGGAGCGACCAACGTATTACGCATTGGCGGCAAAGGTGCAGCGCTAACGGTACTGATTTTTGACGTCTTAAAAGGCATGCTGCCGGTGTGGGGCGCGTACGCACTTGGCGTAACGCCGTTCTGGCTCGGCCTTATTGCGATTGCCGCCTGTCTTGGTCATATCTGGCCGGTTTTCTTTAAGTTTCAAGGCGGTAAAGGGGTGGCAACGGCATTTGGCGCTATTGCACCTATCGGCTGGGATTTAACAGGCGTGATGGCGGGAACCTGGCTGTTAACGGTACTGCTGAGCGGCTATTCATCGCTGGGGGCGATTGTCAGCGCGTTGATCGCGCCCTTTTATGTCTGGTGGTTCAAACCGCAGTTCACTTTCCCGGTCGCGATGCTGTCCTGCCTGATCCTGCTACGCCATCACGACAATATTCAGCGCCTGTGGCGACACCAGGAAGGCAAAATCTGGTCGAAGCTGAAGAAGAAAAAAGAAGAGAAAGAAAAAGCGTCGTAACAGTGCCCGGCGCACCTTGTGCTACCGGGCCATCACGGTTTACGCCGCAGGCAACTCCGCCAGTGGCCAGCGCGGACGCACCGTCACACCCAGCCCTGCATCATTACCCGCTTTCAGACGCACCATTCCCGCATAGGCGATCATCGCGCCGTTATCGGTGCAAAACTCCGGGCGCGCATAGAACACTTCGCCACGACGTTTGTGCATCATTTCCGCCAGTTTCGCACGCAGCGTACGGTTGGCGCTCACACCGCCCGCCATCACCAGACGCGTAAAACCGGTTTGATCCAGCGCACGCTTGCATTTGATCATTAGCGTATCAACCACGGCATCTTCAAACGCACGCGCAATATCGGCGCGGGTTTGCTCGTCAGAACCGTTGTTACGAATGGTATTCGCCGCGAAAGTTTTCAGACCGGAGAAGCTAAAATCCAGCCCCGGACGATCGGTCATCGGACGCGGGAAGACAAAACGGCCTTCCGTGCCCTGAGCCGCCAGTTTTGAGAGCATCGGCCCACCCGGATAATCAAGCCCCAGCAGCTTAGCCGTTTTATCAAAAGCTTCCCCGGCGGCATCATCAATCGACTCACCAAGCAGCTCGTAATGTCCGATGCCGGTTACGCTGATAAGCTGCGTGTGGCCGCCGGAAACCAGTAGCGCAACGAATGGAAACGCTGGTGGATTTTCTTCCAGCATTGGCGCCAGCAAGTGTCCTTCCATATGGTGAACCGGGATGGCGGGAACGTCCCAGGCGAAAGCGAGCGAACGGCCAACCGTCGCGCCAACCAGCAGCGCGCCGACAAGGCCAGGCCCTGCGGTGTAAGCCACTGCATCAATATCTTTCGCGGTTAATCCGGACTCTTTCAACGCGGCCTGAATCAGCGGCACGGTTTTACGCACGTGATCGCGCGAAGCCAGCTCCGGCACGACGCCGCCGTAATCAGCGTGGAGTTTTACCTGACTATACAGCTGGTTGGCCAGAAGCCCTTGTTGATCGTCATAAATTGCGATGCCGGTTTCATCGCAGGATGTTTCAATGCCCAGTATGCGCATGACTCTGTTTACCTCTTTGCAATAGCGCGCAGTGTAGGGCGAATGCGGGTCGAAGTAAAACTTTGCTCACTCATGCAGCGGAGTTCGTGTATACTCCTCACCCTTACAAAAGTCCCCTTTCAAAAAGGGCGGCGGTGCTTTACAAAGCAGCAGCACTTGCAGTAAAATTCCGCACCATTTTGAAATAAGCTGGCGTGAACGCCAGCGGCAAACCGAATTAATCAAAGGTGAGAGGCACATGCCGGTAATTAAAGTACGTGAAAACGAGCCGTTCGACGTAGCTCTGCGTCGCTTCAAACGTTCCTGCGAGAAAGCAGGTGTTCTGGCGGAAGTTCGTCGTCGTGAGTTCTATGAAAAACCGACTACCGAACGTAAACGCGCTAAAGCATCCGCAGTGAAACGTCACGCGAAGAAACTGGCTCGCGAAAACGCACGCCGTACTCGTCTGTACTAATCTGTCAGGGCTAGCGCCCTTTCGTTTAGACCGAGTTGTAGTTGTAAGGCCGTGCTTCCGAAAGGAATGCGCGGCTTATTTTCGTTTATAACCTGATATAACCTGCGGATTTCGGTCGCATTATGTTGGCCCGGAAAACAACGGCTATAAAAGATCAAAACGGGGCTTATGGCTGGACGAATCCCACGTGTCTTCATTAATGACCTGCTGGCGCGCACCGACATCGTCGATCTCATCGACGCACGTGTAAAGCTGAAAAAGCAGGGTAAGAATTATCACGCGTGTTGTCCTTTCCATAACGAAAAAACGCCCTCTTTCACCGTGAACGGTGAAAAACAGTTTTACCACTGCTTTGGCTGTGGCGCGCATGGCAACGCCCTCGACTTCCTGATGAACTACGACAAGCTTGAGTTTGTCGAAAGCGTCGAAGAACTGGCGGCAATGCACAACCTTGAAGTGCCGTTTGAAGCAGGCAGTGGACCCAGCCTGATAGAGCGCCATCAACGGCAAACGCTCTATCAATTAATGGATGGGCTAAACGCATTTTATCAGCAATCGTTGACACAACCTGCCGCAGAGCCTGCACGCCAGTATCTGTCCAGACGCGGCCTGAGCAGCGAAATCATTGAGCGGTTCGCCATTGGTTACGCGCCTCCCGGCTGGGACAACGTATTAAAGCGTTTTGGCGGCAACAGCGAAAACCGTAAATCACTGATTGATGCGGGTATGCTGGTCACAAACGATCAGGGACGCAGTTACGATCGTTTCCGCGAACGGGTCATGTTTCCCATTCGTGACAAACGTGGACGGGTGATTGGTTTTGGTGGGCGCGTTCTGGGTAACGATACGCCTAAATACCTGAACTCCCCGGAAACGGATATTTTCCATAAGGGCCGCCAGCTATATGGCCTTTATGAAGCGCAGCAGGACAATGACGAGCCCCAGCGACTGTTGGTCGTTGAAGGTTATATGGACGTGGTGGCGCTGGCGCAATACGGCATCAACTACGCGGTGGCTTCGCTCGGAACGTCAACAACGGCGGATCATATTCAGTTACTTTTTCGCGTAACTAAAAATGTTATCTGTTGTTACGACGGCGACCGTGCTGGCCGTGATGCCGCATGGCGGGCGCTGGAAACCGCGCTGCCTTATATGAGCGATGGCCGTCAGCTGCGTTTTATGTTTTTACCGGATGGTGAAGATCCGGACACGCTGGTGCGTAAAGAGGGCAAAGAGGCATTCGAAGCGCGGATGGAGCAGGCACTACCGCTCTCCACGTTTCTGTTTAACAGCCTGTTGCCGCAAGCGGATTTAACCACGCCGGACGGTACAACGCAGCTTGCCGCATTAGCGCTGCCGTTAATCAACCAGGTGCCGGGTGAAACGCTACGCATCCAGTTGCGCCAGCTGTTGGGGAATAAAATTGGCATTTTCGACGATGCGCAACTTGATCGATTAATGCCAAAACAAGTGGAAAGCGCAACGACACGCCCCGCTCCTCAGCTAAAACGCACAACCATGCGTATACTGATAGGGTTATTGATCCAGAACCCGGAATTGGCTCCAAAGGTTCCGCCGTTAGAGGGTTTGGATCAATCAAGGCTTGCGGGGCTTGGCTTATTTACAGAACTGGTCAACACTTGTTTGTCACAGCCAGGCCTGACTACAGGTCAATTGCTTGAGCACTATCGCGGCACAAAAGAGGCCGCAACCCTTGAAAAACTGTCGATGTGGGACGATATAGCAGATAAAGACATCGCTGAAAAAACGTTCACCGACGCGCTCAATCATATGTTTGATTCGATGCTTGAACGGCGGCAAGAAGAGTTAATAGCTCGTGACCGCACACATGGTTTAAGCAGCGAAGAACGCCGGGAACTCTGGCAATTGAACCAGGAACTGGCAAAAAAGTGAATTCAACGGCTTAAGTGCCGATAACCGATCGGGAAGATCCCGACAGCCGCGACGAGGGCCAGCGGCAAAAATATAAATACACCCTCGCGTTAAATGTTGGCGGTTTATTTCGCCGACCGACACCAACCCTCATGAATTAAGTGTGGATACCGTCTTATGGAGCAAAACCCGCAGTCACAGCTGAAGCTTCTTGTCACCCGTGGTAAGGAGCAAGGCTATCTGACCTATGCCGAGGTCAATGACCATCTGCCGGAAGATATCGTCGACTCCGATCAGATCGAAGACATCATCCAAATGATCAACGACATGGGCATCCAGGTGATGGAAGAAGCACCGGACGCCGATGATCTGTTGCTGGCCGAAAACTCCAACAACACTGACGAAGATGCGGAAGAAGCCGCCGCACAAGTGCTTTCCAGCGTTGAATCTGAAATCGGGCGAACCACTGACCCGGTGCGCATGTACATGCGCGAAATGGGCACCGTTGAGCTGCTGACCCGCGAAGGCGAAATCGACATCGCTAAACGCATCGAAGACGGCATCAACCAGGTTCAGTGCTCCGTTGCCGAATACCCGGAAGCGATCACCTATCTGCTGGAGCAGTACGATCGCGTTGAAGCTGAGCAGGCTCGCCTCTCTGATCTGATCACCGGCTTTGTCGATCCAAACGCTGAAGAAGACATGGCGCCAACCGCGACCCACGTCGGTTCTGAACTCTCCAGCGAAGAGATGGATGATGATGAAGACGAAGAAGATGAAGAAGACGACGACAGCGATGATGACAACAGCATCGATCCTGAACTGGCGCGTGAAAAATTCGCTGAGCTACGTACCCAGTACGAACTGACTCGCGACACCATCAAAGCCAAAGGACGCAGTCACGTTGCCGCGCAGGAAGAGATCCTGAAGCTGTCTGAAGTGTTCAAACAGTTCCGTCTGGTACCAAAACAGTTCGATTACCTGGTTAACAGCATGCGAGTCATGATGGATCGCGTACGTACCCAGGAACGCATCATCATGAAACTGTGCGTTGAACAGTGCAAAATGCCGAAGAAAAACTTCATTACGCTGTTCACCGGCAACGAAACCAACGAAACCTGGTTCAACGCTGCGCTGGCCATGAATAAACCGTGGTCGGAAAAACTGCATGAAGTGGCAGAAGAAGTTCAACGCGGCCTGATGAAGCTGCAACAGATTGAAGAAGAAACCGGCCTGACCATTGAGCAGGTAAAAGACATCAACCGTCGTATGTCTATCGGCGAAGCGAAAGCGCGTCGTGCGAAGAAAGAGATGGTGGAAGCGAACCTGCGTCTGGTTATTTCTATCGCCAAGAAATACACCAACCGCGGTCTGCAGTTCCTCGATCTGATTCAGGAAGGCAACATCGGTTTGATGAAAGCGGTTGATAAGTTCGAATACCGCCGTGGTTACAAATTCTCCACCTATGCAACCTGGTGGATCCGTCAGGCGATCACCCGTTCCATCGCGGATCAGGCGCGCACCATCCGTATTCCGGTGCATATGATTGAGACGATCAACAAGCTCAACCGTATCTCCCGCCAGATGCTGCAGGAAATGGGCCGTGAACCTACGCCGGAAGAGCTGGCTGAGCGTATGCTGATGCCGGAAGATAAGATCCGTAAAGTGCTGAAAATCGCCAAAGAGCCGATCTCCATGGAAACACCAATCGGTGATGATGAAGATTCGCATCTGGGTGATTTTATCGAGGATACCACCCTCGAATTGCCGCTGGACTCTGCAACCACTGAAAGTCTGCGCGCCGCAACGCACGACGTTCTGGCTGGCCTGACCGCCCGTGAAGCGAAAGTTCTGCGTATGCGTTTCGGTATCGATATGAACACCGATCACACGCTGGAAGAAGTGGGTAAACAGTTTGACGTAACCCGCGAACGTATCCGTCAGATCGAAGCCAAGGCGCTGCGTAAACTGCGCCATCCGAGCCGTTCTGAAGTACTGCGTAGCTTCCTCGACGATTAATTCGTTTATGCGTTAAAAAGCTCCCACTCGGGAGCTTTTTTTTGCCCGCTATTTGTCGTTACAGGCCGCGCGTCACCAGTGCCTTGTCCAGTTCACGATACGCTTCCACCAGCTTATCCAGCGTTGCGCGGTTAAGCCCGCTGGGGTTTGGCAGCACCCAAACCTGCGTCACGCCAATCGTCATATTTTGCTTGCCCCAGCTCGCCCCGCGTACGCTAAACGCCTGCTCAAAGGCTTGCTTTCCTAAAACTGCCAGCGCAGCTGGCTGATAATCCTCGATTTTTTTGACCAGTTCCCTGCCCCCGCTACGCAGCTCATGCAACCCGACTTCCGTAGCCTGCACCGTTGGACGCTCAACCAGCATAGTGATGCCACAGCGGGTATCCAGTAGATGCCGCTCATCTTCCGGGCGCAGTTGCTGGTCGGTAAAACCAGCCTGATGGATAACTTTCCAGAAACGATTCCCCGGATGGGCAAAATGGAAACCGGTATGGGCAGAAGATTTACCCGGATTGATGCCGCAAAACACCACCCGCAGCCCCGGCGCCAGAATATCGTGGATCATGCTTAACTCCCGAACAAAAGCGATAAACTCCAGTATAAGAGATTGAAAATGCGTTGTTTATAAAAACATCAGCCAGGTGATTCATGCTGGATTGCAGGGGTAAGTTACTTTATAATTCCCCGCCACGGCCCCTTAGCTCAGTGGTTAGAGCAGGCGACTCATAATCGCTTGGTCGTTGGTTCAAACCCAACAGGGGCCACCAAATTTTAGCTTTAAAATCATATGATTAAGCCACTTCCTTGAAGTGGCTTTTTTGTTTCTGCCTACTTGTGAGTCGCAAAAATGGCGGCTGATTTTAAATAGATGCCTAAAACTTCTGTCAAAAAAGTATAGGGTAATCATACCGATGGGTCCTCTGATGCGTCTGTTTATTCAGCGGAGGGGGTTACAGGGTTTTCTCGCCGAATTTTATCCTTTGGTAAAAAAGTGACTGCACCTCATCTTGTTAGCAAACGCATGATTCGTTTTCATCAGCGCCACAGGCGGAAAATAACGGGGATAATCATTATGTTGTGGAGTAAACACACTCTTTTGACGTTCGCTATGTTGTCGTTCGCCACAATTGCGCAGGCAGACAATATACAGTGTCCGCAACTGCCGTCCCCGACGATGAAGCAGCATGCTCTTACGGATGCCAGCC
Source organism: Kosakonia sacchari SP1 (assembly GCF_000300455.3). NCBI lineage: Bacteria > Pseudomonadati > Pseudomonadota > Gammaproteobacteria > Enterobacterales > Enterobacteriaceae > Kosakonia > Kosakonia sacchari. The sequence goes on along the minus strand of NZ_CP007215.2, from coordinate 624,898 downwards.
TGTTTGTCGGTCCGCCAAAAGAGCGGGTTGAACTGATGCCAGATACGGATAAAGACACTGTCTGGACACTGGCAGATTATCTGGACGAAGCCAGGGAGCATAAAACATCGCCCTACCTTGTATGCCGGTATAAAAATACGCTGCAAACTGTCGAATTGATGGTTCCAGCAACGGCGCAGAAATGCTCAGTTTCGTATAACCAGCACAATAATCTGATCGCCCGTTGCCAGTAATCCCGCCACAGTAACGGGGGAGTGAAATAGTGACGATCAGAATGAGCTAATGGACTATTGGCGTATTAAGGATTGGTTAACGTTGCTGGCAACCCCGGACGATGAAAATGGTGCTGAGTTATATCGCAATCAATGTCAGCATCGCCAATGCACAGGCTGAGAGAACGTTTACTATTGGCAGAGCCAATGACCGATACTTACCCTGCGCATCCGGGAGATGACGGAAACCGTCACGAGACTCTCCAGCGTGATTATTTCTTTAAAGATTCCCCCGCACGCCACAGCATATCGGCATGACTCATTGCCCCGAATAACCTCATCAACAAGTGCCTAATCTCTTCGCCGAGCAACTTCTGCGCTTAAAAAAATGTTAATCCTTCAGCCGCGTCTGTACCGGCGGAAATGCGCCGAATTTACCGTGCCGATGCAAAAAGAAAAAAGAAGTAAAAAGCCTGTCAAATTATCAACCTGCCGATTTGATATTTATACACCCAACTCCTAATCTTCCTTCATCAGACCAATGCGCAACGCATCGGGCCATGTTACCGCAGAGGCGAAAACCGCTGCACAGAGTGGGAGAAGTTGCCGTGAGTTTCCAGCCCAGATATGCCAGCAGTGAATCTCCTGATCCGGTCGAAGCTGTTGCCCAGTTTGCCGCCCAAATCGGTCATGACGATGTTGAAACCATCCTTTTCTTTTGCTCTCCGGATTACGATCTGCAGGTGTTAGGCCGCGAATTAAAAAACACCTTCTCCTGCACCTGCATTGGCTGCACCTCTTCCGGTCATATCGGGACGGAAGGTTTTCAGCATTCGGGGCTGCTGGGTCTTGGGCTGAGCCGTGGTTTTCACGCTCGCGCATTTATCATTCACCCCTTACTTGAATACACCTCGATCATTACCGATATCGCGGAAACCATTCGCCGCGATAGCGAAGAGAGACCAAACCTGCATCGTTTTGGTCTGCTGCTGGTGGATGGTCTGTCGATGGCCGAAGAGAGACTGGTGGCCAATCTTTATCAACAGATTGGTAATGTGCCTCTCATTGGCGGCTCTGCCGGTGACGATCTGCGTTTCGAAAAAAGCTTTATTTATGATGGCGATGGCCATTTTATCTCTGACGCTGCCGTTTTCGCGGTGATCGAAACCAGTTCACCGGTCGCCACGTTTAAGATCCAGCATTTCGTCCCCAGTGATGTTGAACTGGTTATTACCGAGGCGGACGCGGAAAAACGGCTCATTATGGAGATCAACGGTGAGCCTGCCGCGCAGATGTATGCTGAATCCCTTGGTCTTACCGTCGACGAATTGACGCCAACGGTCTTTTCCCGCAACCCGCTGGTGCTCTCTTTCGGAGATGAGCCCTACGTCCGTTCCATCCAGAAAATGAACGACGATCTCTCTCTTACCTGCTATTGCGCTATCGAAGAGGGGCTGATCGTTTCAATCGGTAAAGCGGAAGATCCGATCCAGACGTTTAGCCAGGCGTTTGAAAAAGTGCACGAGACGATCCCAAACCCTGCCGTCATCATCGGCTGCGATTGTATCCTGCGCCGTCTCCAGTTCGAAAAAGAGGGGCTGGAACAGCAGATCGGCGAAATCATGGTGCAGAACCGGGTAGTCGGTTTTTCAACCTACGGTGAGCAGTACAACGGGCTGCATGTCAACCAGACATTTACCGGTGTCGCCATTGGAGGGTAAATATCATGTCGCTCTATTCCGAAGCCTCTACCCCGCCCCTTTCCCCTGCTGACTACGAACGCAAACTCGCTGCCAGGGATAAAACCATTGATGTGCTGAAACGCCGCATCGCCCAGGAAGCCCGGCATAGTCACGCCACACCGTTTGCCATTCTCGAACAAAATGTCGGGCTGGAGAAAGTGGTCGCGCGTAAAACAAGGGAATTAGAAAACGAACGGCATGAGCTGGAAAAAGCGCTGGCCGAGCTGCGCCTGGCGCAGACTCAGCTACTTCAGGCGCAAAAAATGGAGTCTATTGGTCAGCTTGCCGCCGGTATTGCCCACGAAATCAACACCCCGACACAATATGTTGCCGATAATGTCGGCTTTATAAAAGGTGCCACGGACTCGCTGCTAAAATTGCTGAATGCCGCCCTCGCGCTCGCTGACGTTGCGCGAGAAAAAATGGCTGATGAGCCAGTAATAGCGGAGTTTGATACCACGCTGAAGCGCACAAAAATTGATTTTCTGCGTCGGCAAATTCCAGGCGCACTGGACGAGTCTCTGGAAGGGCTTGAGCATATTGCGCGGATTGTCGCTGCCATGAAGGAGTTTTCTCACCCTTCGAAGAATGTGAAGGAACGAATAGATGTGCGCGATGTAATTAATACCACCGTCACGGTGGCCCGCAACGAATGGAAATATGTGGCAGAGCTCGAAACTAACATCGCCGACAACTTACCGCAGCTTCCTTGCCTGCGAGATATGGTCGGCCAGGCCATTCTCAACCTGGTGGTCAATGCCGCCCACGCCATTGCGGATACCCTGCAGGAAGGAGTGAAAGAGAAAGGCCGCATCGTTATCTCAGCATTACAGAACGGCGACTATTTAGAAATCCGCGTCGAGGATGATGGCAGTGGCATACCTGCCGCCATTCGCGAGCGCATTTTCGATCCTTTCTTCACCACCAAAGCGGTGGGTAAAGGGACAGGACAAGGCTTAGCGATCGTCTATTCCACCGTGGTGGACAAACATAATGGAAAGATTCGCTGCGAGTCAGCAGAAGGCGTGGGCTCCACGTTTATCCTGCAATTCCCGCTCAACTGCCGCAACGAGGATGAGCCTGCATGCAAGTGATGTTCGTTGATGATGAAAGCCGGGTGCTTTCAGGCATTGAGCGCGCCATCATGTTGCAAGATACCGAATGGGAGTGCCGCTTTGCCACCAGCGGCCCTGAAGCGCTGACCATGCTGAAAGAGACGCCGGCGGATGTCGTGGTCTCCGATATGCGCATGCCCTTTATGGATGGCGCAGAGTTACTGGCGCAAGTACGCAACCGCTGGCCAGGTACGATACGTATCATTTTATCCGGCTACTCAGAGCCAGGCGCCACCCAGCGTATGCTGGAAGTCGCGCATCGATTTGTCTCTAAACCCTGCGACAGCGCGACGTTAATAGCGATAATTGAAAGCGCGCTTTCTCTGCGCACGCTGTTCAACGATCCGGCGGTGCTCGACGTGGTCGGTCGGATCAACCAATTACCCGCCGCACCGAAGGTGTTCACTGCAGTTCAGCATCTTCTCAATAACCCCGATAGCGATACCCGGCAGATTGCCGAATTGCTGGGCAGCGACCCGGCGCTGAGCGCCAAAATCATGCAGCTTGCGAATTCCGCCTGGTTCAACAGAGGTTCGTCGATCCACAATATCGGTAGCGCTATTACGCTTCTCGGCATGGATCAGGTGAAATTGCTGGTGCTGGCGTCACACTGTTTTACCGATGCGAAAAGGGATCTCTTTGTCAGCGAGTTACGTCGGGTTTCTCTTCTTGCCTCCTCACTCGCCGCCCGGATTACAGGCCATCAGGGACTGGAGCCCACCGCCGCACTGCTCGCGAATATTGCGAAGCTGATCCCCGAAATGAGCGAGATCGGTAGCGAAATAACCACATGTAATGCTATTCCCATGCATTCAGCGGTGGGCGCTTACCTGCTGGCGGTATGGGGATTACCGCTGGATATCGTCGAAATAGTGGCAGGGCAGGCTCAGCCCTCACGTTTCGCACATGATGCATTCGGTGCGCTTGGTGTGGTGCATGTCGCTGTGGCGCTGGCCAACAACAGCACCCCCGATCGCGATTACCTTGAAAAAGCAGGCGTGCTTGACCAGCTCCCCTTATGGCAACAAATGCTCGCTAACCTACAGGACACTCTTCATGACTGATACCGCCTTACCCAGGGTGCTGTGCGTAGATGATGAACCTAACGTGCTCGCCGCGATGGAACGAAACCTGTTTGGTGAATTTGATGTGGTGGTAGCTCCGGGTGGAGAAGCCGCTCTGGACGCGGTTCGTTGGGGAGAACGCTTTGCGGTGATCATGTCCGATATGCGCATGCCCGGCATGGATGGCGCCACTTTTCTGGCGAAAGCGCGGGAACTCTCGCCCGACAGTGTGCGGATCCTGCTTACCGGCCAGGCTGATGTGGAGTCCTCAATTGCCGCCATTAATAAAGGCGCCATTTTCCGCTATCTCTGCAAACCGTGTCCGAAAGAAGAACTGGTCGCGGCGCTTAACGACGCCGTGCGCCAGTATCGTCTCGTCTGCGCAGAAAAAGAGCTGCTGGCAACAACCCTTACCGCCTCGGTAAAAACGCTGACGGAAGTGCTTGCCATGGTCGCACCGTGGGCCTTTCAGCGGGCAGCGTTCGCCCAATCTTGTGTTCGCCACGCACTGCCGAAACTGGAGTGGCCAGATGAATGGATCTACACCATTGCTGCGTCATTAAGCCAAATTGGGTGTGTTGGTATCCCCGCCGATATCGTTCAGGCCGATGCCGCTCAGCGCAAACTCTCCGAGGAAGAGAAAAAGCTGCTGCTGGGGCATCCCGACGTCGCGGGAAAGCTGGTGGAAAATATTCCCCGTCTTGAACTGGTCGCCGGGATCATTCGCCACCAGGCAAAAGAGCCGGCGCCGAACGTGCCGCTTGAGGTTTTACGCGGTGCCCATTTACTGCGCGCAGCCCTTGAACTGGAACGGCATGCAGCGCGGGGATGGAGCCTGGAGCGGCCATGGGAAATTCTGCGGGCGGCTCACCCACCGTTACCCGAATACATCATTAAATCCCTGTCGGATTTCCGCTCTAATGTCACCGGCGTACGCTCTGCGCGTATTCGCGAACTGATGCCGGGTTGGGTAGTAGACGAAGATATTCGCACCACCAATGGCTTGATGGTGCTGACCAAAGGACACGAGTTGACCGATACGGCGATCTCGGCGTTACAACGCTTGCTCGCTGCCAACGCCATTGAGGAGCCCATCCGGGTTCGCGGGCTGCCAGACAGCACCGCATCAGCATAATCGTTAAGTGATCGGGTGGGTAATCGCGTCGCTATGCTGCAAATAGGTAAACCGTTGCAAGGGGGCAAACACCCCGCCATAAAGCAACTTTTCGCTCGTTTCGCGGCAAAAAGACGCCATAAACGCAATTTTCACAGAAAGACTAACGCATTGAAATATGTCCCATGTAATATGGCTCCGGGCTATTGCGAGATTTGCATCCATGGTCCAGATTTGATGAATTAACAACTCCCTTTAACACACTCAACGCGCTTTGACGAAACGCCATGAACAAACCTATAAAACGGCTTGAAATCATCAAATACGCCATTGAACTGGAGGATGACGGTATCATCCTCAGCCAGCTTCCTTTACTTAAAAATGAAGTTACGGACCCGGAGTTAGCGTTTATCGTTCACGCGCTTGAAGAGAAAAATTACAGCGAAGCGATGCGCGCCATCACCGTCTGGCTGCAAAACCAGCGCTCAGTGGTCAACTGGCAGGATCCGCAAGTGGCCGCCAGCAAACTGGAGCTGAAAGCGCTGGAAGAGCAGATGCGCGAACTCATTGATAAACGCAATGCGCGTATCCAGTTGCTGGATGAATTCAACGATCTCTACTTAACCCGCCTTGGGCCGCTGATGTCACAGATCCTGCGACTGCGTAAAACGCTGGCTGAAGCCGCGGTACGTCGCCAGGAAGCGGAAGCGCGCCGTCGCGAGGCGGATTATCTGCGCTGTCAGAAATATCTGTCGCAAGCGGTGGAAGTCTTAGTGACCTTGACGCAACGCTGGCAGAGCATGCCACCGCACTCATTACAGGCGGCGGAAGCACGCAAGCATTTGCAACAACAAAGCGAGCTTATTGCCTCGCTGCTCGCCGAAGCGCAGGAGCTGGAGCGCGGCCTTACGCGGGAAGAAGAGCCCACACGCCAGGCGCGTGACGAAGCGCGTCAGGAGTATGAAAGCTACCAAGAGCAACAGCACGACGCGGAAAAACGCTTTAGCTTCGAGCAGCAGATGAGCGAAGACGAGCGTCATGAGCTGAAACGCCTGTGGCGCCAGGCCAGTAAGCTCTGTCATCCGGACCTGGTGGATAACGAACTGAAAAACGACGCTCACAGCATGATGGTGCAGCTTAACCAGGCGCGCCAGCGCGGTGATCTTAGCGCCATTCGCTCGATTTTGACCCGCCTGCAAAAAGGGCTGGAGCCATTAATGGCAAGCGATCGCCTCAACGATCTGCAGCGCCTGCGCCAGCGTATTCTTGAGGTCAAACAGCATATTGCGAGCCTGATTGAAGAGCTGGCGACGCTGGAAAAAGAGGAGTCCTGGCAGTTGGTCTCCACGCTTGGCGACAGGGAAACCTACTTCCGCCAGCAGGAGAAAGCGCTGGCGGAGATCCGCCAGACGCTGGAACAGCAGGTCAGCGAAGCCGAGTACGACGAAGTGGCCTGAACGCAACGAGCCCGGTAATCGCACCGGGCTTTGCGTTTATTTCTTGTGCCAGTAGGCTTGCGCGCGCACCAGTTGTTGATCGATGTCGGCAGATTCAAAGCGATTCATCAGCGATTTCACTATCTCCCCTTCCCCGGTCAGCCAGATAAAATAGTCGTTTTCCGGCACACTTATCGCCGCCAGTTTGTCGGCAACGGCCTGCGGGTTATGCTCCTGCACCCACTGAATATCAAAGCCGTTTATATCCGCGAAATAATCTTGATAAGCAGCATCTGCAATGCTTACCACCGCTGTGACTTGCGGGCGTACAGCCAGCAGACTGAGTGCCTCCAGGCGGCGGCGCAGCGCGGGCATGCCGGACTCGTCACAAACGTACAACTGCCAGGCGTAATCTTCCGGCACCACCAGCGAACCGCGCGGCCCGCCGATAGTCAATTTATCGCCCACCTGCGCCTGCATCGCCCAACTGCTCGCCACGCCGCCGTCGTGAATGTAGAAATCCAGCGCCAGCTCGTGGCGGCTGGCATCGTACAGCGGCGTATAGTCGCGGGAAGCCGGGCGCGGGCCATCGCCCCAGACGATACCTTCATCAGTTACCACTGGCAGTACAAAGTGCGTACCCGGCTGCGGGAAGAAGACTTTGCAATGATCGTCAAAGCCACGGGAGGTGAAGCCATCCAGTTGCTCGCCGCCGAGCACAATGCGCTGAAAGCCCGAACCCGCACGTTCGACGCGCAAAACAGTTAACTCGCGAAAGCGCAGCTCATTGCGCACTCGCCGGGGATAGCGTTGAGGATTGGTAGTCATAATCGGCCTTCGTGAACGTGAATACGATATATCTAAATATTGTGTAAATGATAATGATTGTTGATTAGACAGAAGGCAAGATCTTTTATGATATAGCAACGCGAAAGCGCACTGGTTGCTAACCGTAAGATTAAGGCAATGATAAATAAGATTATTAATATAAATATGTTGTCAACATTGTTTAAGCAGGAGATTTTAGATATAAGTTAGATATATCAAATTATATGAGAAGGCAGATATGCGGCATCATCATCACGGCAATGCCGATAGCGAGCACCACCACGGACACGGCAGCGGCCGCCGCCAGCGCTTTTTTGGTCACGGTGAATTACGCCTGGTGATCCTGCATCTGCTCAGCCAGAACGCCAGCCACGGCTATGAGCTGATCAAAGCCATTGAAGCACTGACGCAGGGCAATTACACACCCAGCCCTGGCGTGATTTACCCGACGCTGGATTTCCTGCAAGCGCAGCAGTTAATTACGGTTGGCGATGAAGAAAACGGGCGCAGAATGATCGCCATCACGCAGCAGGGCACGCAGTGGCTGGCGGAAAATGAGCCGTTGCTGGCGCAGATTGAGGAGCGCATTAAAGCACGTAACGTTGGTTATCAACTGCGCAAAAACCCGCAGATGAAGCGGGCGCTGGAGAACTTTAAAGCGGTGCTGGATTTACGGGTGAATCAGGGGGAAGTCAGCGCCACGCAGCTTAAACAGATAATTGGCATTATCGACCGCGCAGCGCTGGAGATTTCACAACTCGATTAAACTGCCTGTGGCACGTCGCGCAGGCGGAACACCTGTACCAGCTCGCGCAGATGCAACGCCTGATCGTTCAGAGCTGCTGCTGCTGCCACAGACTCTTCCACCAGGCTGGAGTTCTGCTGGGTGGTGGAATCAATCAGGCCAATCGCGCTGTTAATCTGCGAAATACCATCAGTCTGCTCGCGGCTTGCCTGGCCAATTTCACGCAGGATAACATCCATCTCTTCAACGTTAGTGACCATGCCGTTAATCAGCGCGCTGGCTTCTTCGACCAGCGCCATGCCTTCACGGGTCTGGCTGGTAGAGCTTTCAATCAGATGGCGAATGTCGTTGGCAGAGGACGCACTCTTTTGCGCTAACTGGCGAACTTCACCGGCCACCACGGCAAAGCCACGGCCGTGCTCACCGGCGCGCGCCGCTTCGACCGCCGCGTTCAGCGCCAGAATGTTAGTCTGGAAGGCGATCGCGTCAATCAGGTTGATGATGTCCGACATCCGGTTCGAGGTGTCGTTAATCGCACGCATCTTCTCGGTAACCTGCTTCATCATCTCGCCGTTGTTCTTCACGACTGTCGCCGCATCGGCGGAGAGGTGTGTGGCTTCGGAGGTGTGATCGGCGGTGTTTTTCACTGTTGCGGTGATCTGCTCCATAGACGCCGCCGTCTGCTCGACGGAACTGGCCTGTTCTTCGGTGCGGGCCGCCAGATCCTGGTTACCAGCCACAATCTGCGCCGCCGCGCTGGAGATACTCTCAGAGCCGTTTTGCACCTGGTGAACAATCTCGACAAGGCGGTTTTTCATCTCCATCAGCGCACGCAGCAACACGCCGGTTTCATCACGATGGCGGGAATCAATCGTGCGGGTTAAATCGCCATCGGCAATCGCTTCAGCAAAGGTCACCGCTTCTCTCAACGGGCGAGTGATCATGCGTACGATATACCAGCCAATCAGGCTGCCCATACCGATGCTAACAACCGCCAGCAGGATCAGCATCAAACGGTTAGAAACGAAGTCGTTCTGCACCTGCGTGCCCGCCGCGCGCATCTGTCCATCCTGAATCGTTATCAGCGCCAGTACACGCTCTTTATACGCATTCTGGATTTTAACGGTGTTGGTCATCATCTCCTCAATCGCCCCCGCGCGATCGCCCTTTTTCACCAGATCGAGGATACGGAAGCGGGAATCAAGATACTGCTGACGAACAGTGCGGATATCCGCGAGGATTTGCTGTGATTTGCTATCGCGCAGGTTTTTGGATAAGTCTTCCAGCAGAGCCGTAATATGGGCGCTAATCTCGGTAAGTTGCTTTTGCGACTCCCCGCTCCATTTGCCCTCGCTATCCAGCAACATCAACTGTTGTGTGCTGACAAAGGTCTGGAAATTATCAATAAGCTGATTGGCTTTTACCGTGGTTGGATAATCTTCGTATACGATCTCTTGCATTCCGTTATTCGCGCGGTTCAGGCTGAAGAGTGACAGGCAGGAACTCACTACCATTAACGCAATAAAAAAGCCGAACGCCAGAAATAATTTCGTGCTGATTTTTACATCGTGTAAAAACATATATTCTCCATGGGTTTGATTATTTTATTGACGAAAGTTCCGCGCCTTCACCCAAATGGCACGCTTAAGTCCCTGGCGCAAATTAAAAGAATGCAGCCACTAGCCGTTATCGGTAACGTTAGCGCTAACTTTATGACTTTGATCGTTTTTTTAGTTACTTAATGAATCTTCTGATAGCCAGCAACGATTAATTGTTATTTATCGATCGTTATATGTGTTCAGCTATATATATTCACAACAGATATTAATGTCACTACATTAAAGTTAATTAAAATTTAAATAAACAAACGTGGAATATAATTATACTTCGCAATATGAATTTAATTTAATAATAAATTAACAAATAACACACATCAGCATTACACAAAGCGGAGCGGCAGAAAAAAATAATAAAAAAACCGCCAGTACGGTTACGGGCGGTTTTTTGTTCTTTAAAACGCGATCAGTGCAAGACGGATACAGCATCCTGCAGGCGGTCTGCGCGGTGTTTAACCATTGCCGACACCGCCGCGCTCTCCTCAACCAGTCCCGCGTTTTTCTGCGTGATGGCATCCAGCTCCGCCACCGCACGCGTCAGTTCGGAAAGCCCCGTCGCCTGCTCAGATGTCGACTGGCTAATCTGGCCAATCAGCGCAGTGACGTTTTGCACCTGATTAACAATATCTTCCATCGTCCGGCCTGCGGCATGCACCTGGTCGTAACCAGACTGTACTTTACTGGCGCTGGCGTCGATCAGCTTACGAATATCATTCGCCGCGCTGGCGCTGCGGCTCGCCAGGTGACGCACTTCCCCCGCCACCACCGCAAATCCTTTGCCCTGCTCGCCTGCTCTGGCGGCTTCTACTGCGGCATTCAGCGCCAGAATATTGGTCTGGAAAGCGATGTCATTAATCAGCTTGGTAATAGATCCAATACGCCCGGTGCTGTCAGCAATCTCGTCCATGGTTTTCACCACCGTCTCCATCGCTTTGCCGCCGTGCGTCGCGGCGCTACTGGCGGAGCTGGAGAGCTCATCTGCCGCCGATGCCGTTTGCGAGTTGTTTTGTACCGATGCCGCCATCTGGCTCATGGTGGCAACCGTCTGCTGCACATTTACCACCGTCTGGCGCGTGCGTTCATTAAGATCTTCATTACCTTTTGCCAGCGTTTCACTGCCGCTACGCACACTGTGAACCTGGGTTGAAACGTCATTGATCAACCAACGGCACATCAGCCCCAGTTGCCCGATCGCCCGCAATGTCAGCCCCAGCTCATCGCTGCGGTTCAACGGTTGCACACTATTGCGCTCTCCGGTGGCGACACTCAGCGCCTGACGCGCCACATTTTCCGCCGGGCGAACAATTTGCCACTCAAATGCCAGGCAGCCCAGCAGCATCGCCAGCGTACTCACCGCCAGCGCCAGGCCGCCTGCGCCGGTAAACCACAACCCGAGAAATTGCATAGCCCACAACAATGTCATGACGCTACGCGCCCGCCAGCGGAGCGGCATGCCTGCCAGTTTTCCCCACCAGTGCTTGCTAATGACCAGGCCTTTATAGACGCGTTTGTTGCAGCGCCCTTCGTTTAACGCTTGGTACAGCGGTTCAACGGCGGCGATCTCTTCATCTTTCGCCTCGGTACGAATCGACATGTAGCCGGTAACTTTGCCATTGCGCACCATGGGAACAGCATTGGCTCGCACCCAGTAATGGTCGCCATTTTTACGTCGGTTTTTGACGATGCCGCTCCACGGCTCGCCCTGTTTCAGGGTGTACCACATATCGGCAAATGCCGCTTTAGGCATATCCGGGTGGCGAACAAGGCTATGGGGCTGACCAAGCAGCTCGCTGTGGGTGTAGCCACTGGCATGGATAAACGCGTCGTTGGCGTGGGTGATGTAACTTTGCTGGTCCGTTGTCGACATCAGCGTGGCGTCATCCTCCAGCATAAAGCGCTGTTGGCTGACATAAGGAGGAGAAGACATGGTTGCGTCCTATGCAGGTTATATTGCTGTTAAAAATTACTGCGAATGTTATTTCGGCGATAATGGGTTTATCTTTAGTTGTTAAATTTGATTTAGATCGCAATTTGCAATAAAACCCTGTTTTTCGTGGGTTCGTTAACTCTATGATTTTAATAATTTCGCTATGTTATCACTGAGTTTTCCTAACACAAACGCCCTATAATCGCGCATTTATTGCACCATATGGGCGCAATGCGCGCATTCCCTCTCTGCAAGCGAACAATTTTTAATCACAAAAGATACAAAATATTAACGTAACGGCATGATTAAATTTTGCGCACCTTCATTTTCCCCTGGCATTTATCCCGATTTATGCTTCCCGCACCGAAGTGGCGTAATCCCTGCAATACTTAAATCGGTATCATGTGATACGCGAGCCCCTGGAGCCCATTTTGAACAGGTTACCTTCCAGCGCATCGGCATTAGCGTGCAGCGCTCACGCACTGAATCTCATTGAAAAGCGAACGCTCGACCATGAGGAGATGAAAGCATTAAACCGAGAGGTGGTGGATTACTTTAAAGAGCATGTCAATCCGGGGTTTTTAGAGTATCGAAAATCTGTTACCGCCGGCGGGGATTACGGAGCCGTAGAGTGGCAAGCTGGCAGTTTGAACACGCTTGTCGACACCCAGGGGCAGGAGTTTTTAGATTGCCTGGGTGGATTTGGAATTTTCAATGTGGGGCACCGTAATCCAGTTGTGGTTTCCGCCGTACAGAATCAACTCGCGAAACAACCTCTGCATAGCCAGGAATTGCTCGATCCATTACGCGCGATGCTGGCCAAAACACTGGCGGCACTGACGCCCGGCAAACTGAAATACAGCTTCTTTAGCAATAGCGGAACAGAATCCGTCGAAGCGGCGCTAAAACTGGCGAAAGCCTACCAGTCACCACGCGGCAAATTCACCTTTGTCGCCACCAGCGGCGCGTTCCACGGTAAATCGCTGGGCGCATTGTCGGCAACGGCGAAATCGACCTTCCGTAAACCCTTTATGCCGCTGCTGCCGGGCTTCCGCCATGTGCCATTTGGTGACATAGACGCGATGCGTACGCTGCTTAGCGAATGCCGGAAAACCGGTGATGATGTCGCCGCCGTGATCCTGGAGCCGATCCAGGGGGAAGGTGGCGTGATCTTACCGCCAGCCGGTTATCTGCCAGCGGTACGCAAGCTGTGCGATGAGTTTGGCGCGCTGCTGATTTTTGACGAAGTGCAAACGGGCATGGGTCGTACGGGCAAAATGTTCGCCTGCGAACATGAAAACGTGCAGCCAGACATCTTATGCCTGGCGAAAGCGCTGGGCGGCGGCGTGATGCCGATTGGCGCGACTGTCGCCACCGAAGAGGTGTTCTCGGTGTTATTTGACAACCCATTCCTGCACACCACCACCTTTGGCGGTAACCCGCTGGCCTGTGCGGCAGCGCTGGCGACCATCAATGTGCTGCTGGAAGAGAACCTGCCTGCTCAGGCGGAGCAGAAAGGCGACATGTTGCTGGACGGTTTCCGTGCGCTGGTGCGTCAATATCCGGATCTGGTGCAGGATGCGCGCGGTCGCGGGATGCTGATGGCGATTGAGTTTGTCGATAACGAAACGGGCTACAACTTTGCCAGTGAGATGTTCCGCCAGCGTGTGCTGGTCGCCGGAACATTGAATAACGCGAAAACCATTCGTATCGAACCGCCGCTGACGCTGACCATTGAGCAGTGTGAGGAAGTGCTGAAAGCGGCAGCCAATGCGCTGGCAGCACTGCGGGTTACCGAAGAGCTGGCGTAAACAGACGCATAAAACCCTCTCCCGGCGGGAGAGGGTTTTTTTATTGCTTATGGAAAATGAGTGGTCATCAGCCGTTCAGGTTTTCTGCACTATTACCCTGAGCAGAAACGGCTTTTACAGGTGCGGTACGCGCTTTCAGGTGCAATCAATGCACCATGAAAGCGGACAATCGATGCATCATGAAAGCGGATGGTTACTGAGGCAGTAAACCAATAAAGCTGCGTTTTTTGCGCGGTTCCGACATCAGTTCTTCCAGCTTCTCCACACAGGCCAGGTAGTGCGGTGTCTCCTTATGCGCCTGTACGGCAGCCTCATCCCGATACGCTTCATAAATAAAAAAGCGGGTTTTCACTTTCGGATCCTGCAACACATCAAAACGCAGATTCCCCGGCTCGCGGATCGCGCCTTCATGATTGGCGCGAAAGACCTCTAAAAATTCATCTACTCTGTCCGGTTTAATATTGATTTCCACCAGCGTCACATTCATGGTTGCTCTCCTTGTTTTTCTTCCAGCCAGAACTGGTACGCCTCACGGGCGTGCATATGCTCGTGTACCACTTTTTTCACCGCCTTGAGCATGGCGAGCGGCGCGCTGGACTGGAAAATATTACGCCCCATATCCACGCCCGACGCGCCCTGATCAATCGCGCGGAAACACATCTCCAGCGCCTCCTGCTCGGGTAACTTTTTCCCGCCAGCAATCACGATAGGCACCGGGCAACTGGCGGTGACCTTTTCGAACCCCTCTTCCACAAAGTAGGTTTTCACAAACTGCGCGCCCATTTCGGCGGCGATACGGCTGGCCAGCGAAAAGTAACGCGCGTCGCGCGTCATTTCTTTCCCCACGCCGGTCACCGCCATCGTTGGCACACCGTAGCGGTTGCCCGCATCCACCAGCTTGATGATGTTGTTGATCGACTGGTGTTCGTACTCGCTGCCAATATAAATTTGCGCCGCCACCGCACAGACGTTAAGCCGCAGCGCATCTTCCATCGCCACCGCCACGCATTCGTTAGAGAGTTCAGCGAGGATTGAATTGCCGCCAGAAGCGCGCAGCACCACCGGTTTATTGGTGGCGGGCGGCACCACACTGCGCAAAATGCCGCGCGTACACATCAGCACATCGGTTTGCGCGAACAGCGGCGCAATGGATAAATCAATACGCTCAAGCCCGGTCGTCGGGCCCTGGAAATAGCCGTGATCGAAGGCCAGCATCACCGTGCGGTTACTCTGGGGGTTAAAGATCCTTGCCAGCCGCGATTGCATGCCCCAGTCCAGCGCACCGCAGCCCTTCAGGGTGAAAGGCACATTTTGCTGCGCGGTGCCCAGTCCAAAGTCTTTGCCATCTTTGATGTCATCTACATCCGCCATCCTGCCTCCCGCAAAAAGCTGTGATAGAACAAGTGATTTTGTGACTGATGAATGTTCAAAAGCGTAGGCGCTGAACTATATTTACGACCGTACGAGGATCACAGTTTTATCTATGATGCTTGCGAGGGGGCAAAACCCATGAGTTACCTTTTAGCGTTAGATGCAGGGACTGGCAGCATTCGGGCAGTGATCTTCGACTTAAGCGGGCGGCAAATTGCCGTCGGCCAGGCCGAGTGGAAACACCTCAGCGTGGAAAACGTCCCCGGCTCAATGGAGTTCGACCTCACCACCAACTGGCAACTTGCCTGCCAGTGTATCCGCCAGGCCTTGAAAAGCGCTGGTCTTAGCGGCGCGGATATCCAGTCAGTCGCCTGTTGCTCCATGCGCGAAGGCATCGTGCTGTATAACGCCAATGGCGACGCCATCTGGGCATGCGCCAACGTGGATTCCCGCGCCAGCCATGAAGTTGCCGAATTAAAAGAGATCCATGACTGGCAGTTTGAAGCCGAAGTCTACAGCGTTTCCGGGCAGACGCTGGCGCTCAGCGCCATGCCGCGTCTGTTGTGGCTGGCGCACCACCGCCCTGATATTTACCGCGATACCGCCACTATCACCATGATCAGCGACTGGCTGGCCTCGCGCCTCTCCGGCTGGTTAGCGGTGGATCCTTCCAATGCCGGCACCACCGGTATGCTCGATCTCTTTACCCGCGACTGGCGCCCCGACTTGCTGGATATGGCCGGGTTACGCCCGGATCTGTTATCACCGGTGAAAGAGACCGGCAGCCTGTTGGGCGAAGTGACTCACCAGGCAGCACAAGAGTGCGGACTGCGGGAAGGCACGCCGGTGGTGATGGGCGGCGGTGATGTGCAGCTCGGCAGCCTTGGGCTTGGCGTGGTTCGCGCCGGGCAAACCGCCGTGCTCGGCGGCACGTTCTGGCAGCAAGTGGTGAACTTGCCGCAAGTGCGCACCGACCCGGAAATGAATATCCGCGTCAATCCGCATGTCATTCCAGGCATGGTACAAGCGGAGTCGATTAGCTTTTTCACCGGCCTGACCATGCGCTGGTTCCGCGACGCGTTTTGCGCCGAAGAAAAATTGATTGCCGAGCGGATGGGCATTGACGCCTACACCTTACTGGAAGAGATGGCGGGTCGGGTTCCAGCCGGTTCATGGGGCGTGATGCCCATTTTCTCCGATGCCATGCACTTCAAGCAGTGGTATCACGCCGCACCGTCGTTTATTAACCTCTCCATCGACCCGGAAAAATGCAACAAAGCCACGCTGTTCCGCGCGCTGGAAGAGAATGCGGCCATCGTTTCCGCCTGCAATCTGGCGCAGATTTCACGCTTTTCCGGTGTACAATTCGACAGCCTGGTCTTCGCCGGTGGCGGTGCGAAAGGCGCTCTGTGGAGCCAGATTTTAAGCGATGTGACGGGCCTGCCGGTACGCGTGCCGGAAGTGAAAGAGGCCACCGCGCTGGGCTGCGCTATCGCCGCAGGTGTGGGTGCCGGGTTGTATGACGATATGGCAACCACCGGCGAACGGCTGGTGCGCTGGAGCCGGGAATTTACGCCAAACCCGGAACATCGCGAGCTGTACGACACCATGATGCTGAAGTGGCAGAAAATCTACGCCGAGCAGCTCGGCCTCGTCGACAGCGGTTTAACCACATCCCTGTGGCAGGCCCCCGGCCTGACAACCGGAGCCTGAAGCACTTTTCCCTCTCCTGTGCGGGAGAGGGATATTTGAATCCCATCACAATCATTCGCTCCGCCTTTTCCCTTTTCTGCCGCGACGGCTAAAGTAGAACTCATCCGACCACATAACAATAATTTTACACTGGAAGAGAGCATGAGCCACTACCCGTCGCTGTTCGCCCCGCTCGATCTGGGCTTTACCACGCTAAAAAACCGTGTGTTGATGGGTTCAATGCACACCGGGCTGGAGGAGCGCCCGGACGGCGCAGAGCGGCTGGCGGCATTTTATGCCGAACGCGCCCGTCACGGTGTCGGGCTGATTGTCACTGGCGGCGTTGCGCCTGCGCTTTCCGGCGTCACCATGGAAGGCGGCGCGGTGCTGCACGATGCCAGCCAGCTTCCCCATCACCAGCAAATCACCGAAGCGGTGCATCAGGAAGGCGGCAAGATCGCCCTGCAAATTCTGCACACCGGACGCTACAGCTACCAGCCGCAGCTGGTCGCGCCATCGGCGTTACAGGCGCCGATCAACCGCTTTACGCCGCATGCATTGAGCCATGATGAAATTCTCACGCTGATTGATGATTTCGCCCGTTGCGCCGCGCTGGCGCAGCAGGCCGGTTACGACGGCGTTGAGGTGATGGGTTCTGAGGGCTACCTGATTAACGAATTTCTCGCCGCGCGCACCAATCATCGTGAAGATGAATGGGGCGGTGATTATGCCCGACGTATGCGCTTTGCCCTGGCAGTGGTGCGTGCCGTGCGTGAGCGCGTCGGCAGCGACTTTATCATTATCTATCGCCTGTCGATGCTGGATCTGGTCGAAGGCGGCGGCACGCTGGAGGAAACCATCGCGCTGGCGCAGGCGGTGGAAGCCGCAGGCGCGACGCTGATTAATACGGGTATTGGCTGGCACGAAGCGCGCATCCCAACTATTGCCACACCAGTGCCGCGCGGCGCATTCAGTTGGGTGACGCGCAAGCTGAAAGGCAAAGTGAAGGTGCCGCTTATCACCACCAACCGTATTAACGACCCGCAAGTCGCCGACGAGATCCTCGAGCGCGGAGATGCCGATATGGTGTCGATGGCGCGCCCGTTTCTGGCCGATGCCGAGTTTGTATCGAAAGCACAAAGTGGCCGCGCGGATGAGATCAACACCTGCATCGGTTGTAACCAGGCCTGCCTGGATCAGATCTTCGCCGGCAAAGTCACCTCCTGCCTTGTTAACCCCCGCGCCTGCCATGAAACGCTGATGCCGGTGCTTCCGGCTGTGCAAAAGAAAAACCTGGCGGTGGTCGGCGCAGGCCCTGCAGGCCTTGCGTTCGCCATTAATGCCGCCGCGCGCGGGCACAGCGTGACGCTGTTTGACGCCCAAGCGGAGATTGGCGGGCAGTTTAATGTCGCCAAACAGATCCCCGGTAAAGAGGAGTTCTACGAAACGCTGCGTTATTACCGACGGATGGTCGATCTGACCGGTGTTACGCTGTGTCTGAATCAACGCGTCGATCCGACCCGACTGCTGGAGTTTGACGAGGTAATCCTTGCCAGCGGCATTGAACCGCGAATGCCGCCGATCGACGGGATCGACCATCCAAAAGTGCTGAACTATCTCGATGTACTGCGCGATAAAGCGCCGGTGGGCGAAAGTGTGGCCATTATTGGCTGCGGCGGGATCGGCTTTGATGCCGCGATGTATTTAAGCCAGCCGGGCGAGCCAACCAGCCAGAATATCGCCGAGTTTTGTGTGGAATGGGGAATTGATACCAGCCTGAATGAAGTGGGCGGTCTGCGCCCGGAAGGACCACAGTTGCCGAAAAGCCCGCGCCGCATTGTGATGTTGCAGCGTAAAGCCAGCAAACCTGGTGAAGGTCTGGGGAAAACCACCGGCTGGATCCACCGCGCCACGTTATTGTCGCGCGGGGTAAAAATGATCCCGTCGGTAAGTTATCAAAAGATCGACGATGCCGGTTTGCACCTGTTGATCGACGGCGAACCTCAACTCTTAGCTGTTGATCATGTGGTGATCTGCGCAGGCCAGGAGCCGAAACGCGAGCTGGCGGAACCGCTGCGCGAAGCGGGTAAAACAGTGCATTTAATCGGTGGCTGCGATGTGGCGCTGGAGCTGGATGCCCGCCGGGCAATTGCGCAAGGGACAAAACTGGCGCTGGCAATTTAAAATAACTGGTTTAAAGCTGAAAGCTTTCCGGAACCCCCAGCCTGGCTGGGGGGCTTTATATGGATAACAAAGTGGCCCGCAGAGCGTGCCACTTTCCATTAACGCTTTTTACGCACTTTCACCGCTTTAAGCACCACGAACTTGTTGTTAGTGGCAAGGGTTTCGCAGTTGCCAAACACGCGTTTTAGCTTGCGGAAATAGTCGAGATGGCGGTTGCCGACAATGCGCAGCTCGCCGCCATATTTCAGGCAGTAACGCGCATCGTTAAACATCTGCCAGGCAATATGATCGGTAATCGCGCTCTGCTGGTGGAACGGCGGGTTACACATTATCGCGTCAAACCTGTCCGGCTCCACACCGGACAGCGAGTTATTAATCATATACTCGCTGCGTTCCACTGCTTGTGGCAGGTTCGCTTCCACATTCAGCCGCGCGGAAGCCACCGCCATCGCCGACTCGTCGGCGAACAGCACACGGCTGTTCGGGTTTTGCGCCAGCAGTTTTAAACCAATTACGCCATTGCCACAGCCCAGATCAACCATCTCACCTTCGACGTTTTCCGGCAGATGTTGCAGGAAAAACCGCGCGCCAATATCCAGCCCGCTGCGGGAAAAGACGTTGGCATGGTTATGGATAGTCCAGTTCGTGCCGTCCAGCTTCCAGCTGGCGAGAACAGAACTCTCCTCAAGCGCAGGCGCGCTAAACGTGCAGTTGATGAGCCGCGCTTTTTTCCATGCCAGCGTGGTGGTAGTCGGCCCAAGAATTTTTTCAAACAGCGCTAACGTCGAGTTGTGGACATCACGCGCTTTCGCCCCAGCGATAATCCGCGTTTGCGGCGTCACCACGTTGCGCAGCGCGCGCAGTTGCTGCTCCAGCAGCGCCAGCTGTTTTGGCACTTTGATAAGCACTAACGCCGGGTTTGCAGGCAGTGGGCTCAGGCTGTCTTGCAGCGTGACGACGGTTTCGTCCAGATCGTTAATGCGCAAGTTATGCTGTGTCGCCAGCTCTGCTATATAAGAGTCGTTGACGGAAACCGGACGATGCGACGCCAGCGCACAAGCCAGCGCACCAAAGCTGTCGTTAAAAATCAGAACCGGGCCATCGACCTCATTCACCTGTTGCAGCAGATACTCGTCCGCCGCGTCCCACGCCTGTAACGACGCCTCTTCCACGCCGACAGGGAATCTGTCTAAAGTGAATGATTGTCCGTTTAACTCAACCTGGCTCATCGCCCCTCCGCAATGCTAAAATTCGCGCGTTTTATCGCTTAATTATCCGGAGATGTAAACACATTTCGCCATGAACAAGCTGACCTATCTTCAGGGCTACCCTGAATCCCTGCTGACGCAGGTTACTGCCCTGATTGAACAGAACCGGCTGGGCGAGGTGCTGAAAAAGCGCTACCCGGAAAGCCACGACATCACCACCGATAAAGCGCTTTATCACTATACGCAGGAGATGAAAAACCAGTATCTGCGTAACGCCGCGCCGGTGAATAAGGTGATGTATGACAGCAAAATCCATGTGTTAAACAACGCACTCGGTTTGCATACGGCGGTCTCGCGTGTGCAGGGTGGCAAGTTAAAAGCTAAAGCGGAAATCCGCGTCGCCACGGTGTTTCGCGATGCGCCAGAAGCCTTCTTGCGGATGATCGTGGTTCACGAACTTGCACATCTGAAAGAGAAAGATCACAACAAAGCGTTCTATCAGCTGTGCTGCTATATGGAGCCGCAGTACCACCAGCTCGAGTTTGATACACGGTTGTGGCTGACGCATCTGACGCTGGATCGTAACGGGTGAGGTTTTCGCCATCACCTTTTGTGCTTGTGCGGGGCAGTGCACTGGTTTTGTCATCTCGTCATGCTAGAGTGATCAAAGACCCCCCTTACGGAGAATTAGCGCCTGTATGATACGTTTCGCTGTCATAGGTACGAACTGGATCACCCGCCAGTTTGTCGATGCCGCCCATGAAACGGGCAAATATAAACTCACCGCCGTTTTTTCCCGCAGCCTGGAACAGGCGCAAACGTTCGCCAATGACTACCCGGTCGAGCATCTGTTTACCTCGCTTGAAGATATGGCGCAAAGCGATGCGATAGACGCGGTTTATATTGCCAGCCCGAACTCCCTGCACTTCCCGCAGACGCAGCTTTTCCTGCGTCACAAAAAGCATGTGATCTGCGAAAAACCGCTGGCCTCCAACCTGCGTGAAGTGGAAGCGGCCATCGCCTGCGCCCGGGAAAATCAGGTGGTGTTGTTTGAAGCGTTCAAAACCGCCAGCCTGCCGAATTTTATCTTGCTGAAACAAACACTTGCCAAAGCAGGTAAGCTTCGTAAAGCCTTTATCAACTACTGCCAGTACTCGTCGCGCTACGAGCGCTACCTGGACGGAGAAAACCCGAATACCTTTAATCCGGCGTTTTCTAACGGTTCAATTATGGATATCGGCTTCTACTGTCTGGCTTCAGCCGTGGCGCTGTGGGGCGAGCCGCATAGCGTTCAGGCCACCGCCAGCCTGCTGGAAAGCGGCGTGGATGCGCACGGCGTGGTGGTGATGGATTACGGTGATTTCAGCGTCACACTGCAACACTCGAAGGTGAGCGATTCCGTGCTGCCGAGCGAAATTCAGGGCGAGGCCGGATCGCTGGTGATCGAGAAAATCTCCGAATGCCAGAAAATCTCGTTCGTGCCGCGCGGCGGCAAAGCGCAGGAATTAACGCAGCCGCAGCACATCAATACCATGCTGTATGAAGCGGAAACTTTTGCCCGCCTGGTGGAAGAGAACGAAGTCAACCATCCGGGGCTGGATGTCAGCCGGGTTACGGCCAAACTGCAAACGGAAATTCGCCGCCAGATTGGCGTCGTTTTCCCGGCGGATGACATCGGCGAACAGCTTCCGGCGTAAAGGTTCGTAAAGCACACCAGGCTTTACATTGACGGAATCAATGTGCTGACATATTTTGTTACCTGCAAAGGGGAGTAACTTCATTGCCGGTGGATCGTCATTACGATGCGTATATGCATCCGGTCGCCGGGCGTCTTCACAGACGTAAGTGAGACCTTGCCGGAAGGCGAGGATCCATTGCACCTAAAGCAAACGGCTAACCTCTTCCGACGTTAGCCGTTTTTGTTTTTAGGTAAGGATTCACGCAATGAATACTGTCGGCACACCGATGTTATGGGGCGGCTTCGCGATTGTAGTCGTGATTATGCTGGCCATCGACCTTCTGCTTCAGGGGCGTCGCGGCGTCCATACGATGACCATGAAGCAGGCGGCCGCCTGGTCTGTGGTTTGGGTCAGCCTCTCTCTGCTGTTCAACGCCGCCTTCTGGTGGTATCTCACGCAAACCGAAGGACGCGCCGTTGCCGACACGCAGGCGCTGGCGTTTCTCACCGGTTATCTGATTGAAAAAGCGCTGGCGGTCGATAACGTCTTCGTCTGGCTGATGCTGTTTAGCTACTTCGCTGTACCGGCCGCGTTGCAGCGCCGGGTGCTGGTTTACGGCGTGCTCGGCGCGATTGTGCTGCGCACGATTATGATTTTCGCCGGTAGCTGGCTTATCACCCAGTTCTCATGGCTGCTGTATGTTTTTGGTGCCTTCCTGCTGTTTACCGGTGTGAAAATGGCGCTGGCAAAAGAAGACGAAACGGGGATTGGTGATAAACCGCTGGTGCGCTGGCTGCGCAGCCATTTACGCATGACCGACACCATCGAAAATGAGCACTTTTTCGTGCGAAAAAATGGCCTGCTGTTCGCCACACCGTTGTTGCTGGTGCTGATTCTGGTTGAACTGAGTGATGTGATTTTCGCGGTCGACAGCATCCCGGCGATTTTTGCCGTGACCACCGATCCGTTTATCGTGCTGACCTCAAACCTGTTTGCGATTCTGGGTCTGCGTGCGATGTATTTCCTGCTGGCGGGCGTGGCGGAGCGTTTCTCGATGCTCAAATATGGTTTGTCGGTCATTCTGGTGTTTATCGGCGTTAAAATGCTGATTGTCGACTTCTTCCATATTCCGATCGCCATCTCGCTTGGCGTAGTGGGCGGGATCCTTGTGCTAACCATGCTGCTCAACGCATGGGTTAACTACCAGAATGACAAGAAAAATAGGGCGTAAGCCGTAAATGGCCGCTCTGCCAGTGTGCGGAGCGGCCATTTCATCCGCCTTGTTGTCTTTATCACAAAACGTTAACACAAAAAAATCAAAAAGCCGCGCCAGGCCGGAAAAGTGCGCGGTTACCCCTTCCGTGTTGCCGTAAAGTCCATATACTCCTTTCTGCAATCAAATGTTACATCCTGACAAATGTCACCCAAAAAAGGCATGCGGGATGCAACTCCACAACACGAAAGGAACATGGCATGACAACGCACCGCTCCACCGGGTTACTGCAACGCTTGATTGATGGCAGCCTGGTGAAACAAATTCTTATTGGCTTAATTCTGGGTATCTTACTGGCGTGGATCTCTACTCCCGCCGCTATTGCTACCGGTATTCTGGGCACGCTTTTCGTCAGCGCGTTAAAAGCAGTGGCTCCGGTTCTGGTGTTGATGCTGGTGATGGCCTCCATCGCCGGTCATCAACAGGGACAAAAAACACATCTGCGCCCGGTGCTGGTGCTTTATCTGTTAGGTACGTTCACTGCCGCGCTGACCGCCGTGCTGGTCAGTTTCCTCTTCCCTTCCACGCTTCAGCTTGTGCCAGGCGCCAATGATGTCGCGCCGCCATCCGGCATCGTGGAGGTGCTGCGCGGTTTACTGACCAGCATGATCGCCAACCCGGTGACCGCGATCATGAACGCTAACTATATCGGCATTCTGGTGTGGGCCGTGGGGCTGGGATTTGCGCTGCGCCACAGTAATGAGAGTACTAAAAATCTGGTGCAGGATTTTGCAAGCGCGGTGACCTTTATGGTACGGCTTGTGATCCGCTTTGCACCGATCGGTATTTTCGGCCTTGTCTCCTCTACCCTTGCGACATCCGGTTTTGGCGCACTGTTAGGCTACGCGCAACTGCTGGTGGTGCTGGTAGGCTGTATGGCGTTTGTCGCGCTGGTGGTTAACCCGCTGCTGGTGTACTGGAAGATCCGCCGCAATCCTTTCCCGCTGGTCTTTACCTGCCTGCGTGAAAGCGGCGTCACCGCCTTTTTCACCCGCAGTTCAGCGGCGAATATTCCCGTAAACATGGCGCTGTGCGAGAAACTGAATCTCGATCGCGATACCTATTCGGTCTCTATCCCGCTGGGTGCCACCATTAATATGGCAGGCGCGGCAATCACCATTACCGTGCTGGCGCTGGCGGCAGTGCATACGCTGGGCATTACGGTTGATGTGCCAACGGCGCTGCTGCTGAGCGTCGTGGCGTCGCTTTGTGCCTGTGGTGCGTCCGGCGTGGCGGGTGGTTCTCTGCTGCTGATCCCGCTGGCCTGCAACATGTTTGGTATTTCCAACGATGTGGCGATGCAAGTGGTAGCGGTCGGCTTTATTATCGGCGTATTGCAGGACTCCTGCGAAACCGCGCTCAACTCCTCCACCGATGTGCTGTTTACCGCGGCGGTGTGCCAGGCAGAAGATGAGCGTCTGGTGAATAACCCCCTGCGTAACTGATCTTTTTGGCTGCCTTCACCGGGCAGCCGGTTTCTCTTGCTGCGCGGTTTCGACTTTAAACGGGTCGATGCCGCGTTTTTGCATGCGCCAGAAGCGGATAATGTTCAGGCCATTCATCACTAAAAAACTGCCCTCGATCAGCGAACCGCCAATCGATCCGAGCCAGATATTGTGGATCACCCAGCAGCAGGTCGAGCACCAAATCACACAGCGCATCGGCAAGCCTTTAAAGCGAAACAGCGCCCAGGTGCTGACGATCGTCCCGGCAACCGGCAACAACTCCATCGGATGGTGAAATTTCGCCAGCCCCAACCCGCCGGTAAGCACAATAAACAGCGCCATGACCCACAGGCTACGGGTACGCAGAGTAATCAGGGTGCGAATGGCGTTAAGCATGGCGCTGGAACCCGCAGGAAATGCGCCCATCAGAAAGAAATGCACGCCAATGATGGCGCTGTAGACCGAGAGTTGTTTTTTGAAGCGCCGTTCATCACGGTTGATAAAGGTTGTAATACCAATCAGAAAAGCAATCACACCAACGCCCTGGGCAAGCCAATACGTGGTCATGGAAATTCCTTGTAGGATTTGGGATAAAGCGATACATCACGTAATGCCTGCCAGGAGGCATTTACCAAAAGATTTCGCGCCAGGGCTCACGAATCCCCGGTCACTTACATAAGCAAGTAACCGGGGGAATAAACGCAGCCAACTCAGGCGTGGCGCGAAAGATAATAATCAATCAGAGCGTGACGCCGCTTTTGAAAATAGCCAGTTCACGGAAATCGTTTTTCTCGTTGCAGGTCTTTTTGCCGTTGGCGATATCGACGATCACATCCACGAACTCGCTCAGCAGTTGCGGCATCGCTTTGCCGTGAATCAACTGACCGGCATCATAGTCGATCCAGTGTTTCTTCTTCGCCGCCAGTTCGCTGTTGGTGGCGATTTTCACCGTCGGCACAAAACCACCGTAAGGCGTACCGCGACCGGTACTGAATAGCACCATATGGCAGCCCGCCCCGGCCAGCGCGCTGGTAGCAACCGCATCGTTACCCGGTGCGCTCAACAGGTTCAGACCGTGAGTTTTCAGGCGCTCACCGTAACGCAGCACGTCCACTACCTGGCTGGCACCCGCTTTTTGCGTGCAGCCCAGTGATTTCTCTTCCAGCGTCGTAATACCGCCCGCTTTGTTACCCGGTGATGGGTTTTCGTAAATTGGCTGATTATGCGCGATAAAGTACTGTTTGAAGTCATTGACCATGGTAACGGTCTTTTCAAAGGTACTTTCGTCGCGGCAGTGGCTCATCAGGATACGTTCCGCGCCGAACATCTCCGGTACTTCGGTAAGCACGGTGGTGCCACCGTTGCCGATTACGTAGTCCGAGAAACGGCCCAGCATCGGGTTGGCGGTGATGCCGGAAAGGCCATCAGAGCCGCCGCATTCGAGGCCGAATTTCAGCTCGCTCAGTTTGCCCGGTTCACGCTTGTCGTTGCGCATCGCCTGATACAGTTCATGCAAATGCTCAAGACCGGCTTCCACTTCGTCATCCTGGTGTTGGCAGACCATAAAGTGGACGCGTTCCGGATCGAATTCACCGAGCGTCTGACGGAAGGCGTCGACCTGGTTGTTTTCACAGCCCAGACCAATCACCAGCACCGCGCCTGCGTTCGGGTGACGCACCATGTTTTGCAGCATGGTGCGGGTATTAATGTGGTCATCACCCAGTTGGGAACAACCGTAGGTGTGGCTGAACAGGTAAACGCCATCGATATCTACGGCGTCCTGCGTCTCTTTCAGGAAACGGCTCTGGATCTGACGGGCAATACCGTTCACACAGCCGACCGTCGGCAGGATCCACAACTCGTTGCGGATCCCGACTTCGCCGTTAGCGCGGCGGTAGATCTGAATGTCACGATCCGCCGCCTGTGCGCCTTCCTCCTGAAAATCAGGTTGATAGCTATACTCGTCCACATCGCTCAGATTGGTACGGGCATTATGGGAATGGATGTACTCGCCCGACGCGATATCTGCTGTCGCATGACCAATTGGCAGACCATACTTGACAACATTTTCACCTTTGGCGATAGGTTGCAGGGCAAACTTGTGCCCGCGCCCCACCGCCTGGCGCAGCCGAACGGTCTGGTTGTCGATAACGACTTCCGCGCCTTCAGCGAGATCCGCCAGTGCTACCGCAACGTTATCCAGCGAATGGATCTTGATGTATTGCATATCAACCTCAAACGGCCTTAGTTCAGTTCAATCGCGAAGTAATCACGCGCATTGTTAAAGCAGATGTTTTTCACCATTTCACCCAGCAGCTGAATATCCGCCGGGGCTTCGCCCGCTTCGACCCAACGGCCAATCATCTGGCACAGGATGCGACGGAAATATTCGTGGCGGGTGTAGGACAGGAAGCTGCGGCTGTCGGTCAGCATGCCGACAAAGCGGCTCAGCAGACCCAGTTGCGCAAGCTGCGTCATCTGACGTTCCATGCCATCTTTCTGGTCGTTAAACCACCAGCCGGAACCGAACTGCATTTTGCCTGGCATACCTTCACCCTGGAAGTTGCCAACCATGGTGCCCAGCACTTCGTTATCACGCGGGTTCAGGCAGTACAGAATGGTTTTCGGCAGCAGATTCTCTTCGTTCTGCTTGCTCAGCAGTTTGGAGAGCTCTTCCGCCAGCGGACGGTCGTTGATGGAGTCGAAACCAACATCTGGCCCCAGCAGTTTGAACTGACGCAGGTTGTTATTGCGCAGCGCACCGATGTGGTACTGCTGCACCCAACCACGACGGGCGTATTCCGCACCCAGCCACACCAGTACCGCTGTTTTAAACTGCGCCACGTCTTTCTCGCCGAGCGTTTCACCAGACAGGCGACGCGCCAGGATGCTATCCAGTTCGGCTTCGCTGGCTTCAGCGAACAGCACCACGTCCAGCGCGTGGTCAGAAACTTTACAACCGTGCGCGGCGAAGTGATCCAGGCGTTTGCTCAGCGCCGTTTGCAGATCGGCAAAACGACGGATGTCGGTATCAGACACTTCGCCCAGCTTCGCCATGTAATCGTTGAAGGTGGCTTGTTCAATGTTGAACGCTTTATCCGGGCGCCAGCTAGGCAGCACTTTGATACGGAAGGTGCCATCTTTGGCGATCGAAGCGTGGTATTCCAGCGAGTCAACCGGATCGTCGGTGGTGCCGACCATTTTAACGTTCATCTGTTGCATGATGCCGCGCGCGGAGAATTTATCCTGCGCTAGCAATTCATTGCCCCGATTCCAGATTTCGTCGGCGGTAGACGGCGACAGCACCTTACCTGTAATACCAAATGGACGACGCAGTTCCAGATGCGTCCAGTGGTATAACGGGTTACCAATGGTGTGCGGCACGGTCGCGGCCCAGGCGTCAAACTTCTCACGATCGGAAGCGTCACCGGTACACAGGCGCTCAGGTACGCCGTTGGTACGCATGGCACGCCATTTGTAGTGATCGCCTTTCAACCAGATGTCATACAAGTTTTTAAAGCGGTAGTTGTCTGCGATCTGTTGCGGCGGCAAGTGGCAATGGTAGTCAAAAATCGGCTGGTCTTTTGCGTAGTCGTGGTACAGACGGCGAGCAAATTCGGTATCTAACAGAAAATCTTCGGTCATAAACGGGGTCATTATCGTCTTCCTCTAAACGAGTTCGTCTGATGCTTACCTTTAATGCTGACAAAGTTATCACACCAATTTCCATAGACCGAAGATATTTTCGTGAGTTGGATCAATAAAAGCAGACAAAAACTGACAATCCAGGCGCCCAAATATCCCGCCAACCCGCGCCGTTTCTGGCTTATTCCGGCAAAGTTAAAGACCACACAAAGAAAAACACTTTTGTGATGTCACTCACCTTTTCAAGTTGTATGACAAGTTATCTTTCCTGCCGTCGAACACATAAGCCGACGGAATGCATTCCCGATAAAAAGTTAATCGGATTTTTTGGGTACGGATACCGACTTAAACACGCTTACTTATGGCAAGGTTTGGGCCGTACCGGGAGTTCTCCCGGGTACGTCCTCCCCGTTTCATCCTCCGAACGCGATCGAAGGATGGCCGCGCAGGCGGTAATAACATAACGATGAGGTTTACATGCGTAAAATCAAAGGATTACGTTGGTACATGATAGCACTGGTGACGGTCGGCACCGTGCTGGGCTACCTGACACGTAACACCGTAGCGGCTGCCGCTCCAACCTTGATGGAAGAGCTGCACATTACCACTCAGCAATACTCTTACATCATTGCGGCTTATTCCGCGGCTTATACTGTTATGCAGCCTGTTGCAGGCTATGTACTGGATGTTCTGGGCACCAAAATTGGTTATGCCTTCTTTGCGATTACCTGGGCGGTGTTCTGCGGCGCAACTGCGCTGGCGGGCAGCTGGGGTGGTCTGGCACTGGCGCGTGGCGCGGTGGGTGCTGCTGAAGCAGCGATGATCCCGGCGGGTCTGAAAGCGGCGTCCGAATGGTTCCCGGCGAAAGAACGTTCTATCGCGGTGGGCTACTTCAACGTCGGTTCTTCTATTGGTGCGATGATTGCGCCGCCGCTGGTGGTGTGGGCAATTGTTATGCACAGCTGGGAAATGGCGTTCATTATCTCTGGTGTGCTGAGCTTTGCATGGGCGATGGCCTGGCTGATTTTCTACAAACACCCGCGCGACCAGAAAAAACTGAGCGAAGAAGAACGCGAGTACATCATTGGCGGTCAGGAAGCACAGCACCAGACCAACAACGGCAAGAAAATGTCCGTCTGGCAGATTCTGGGCACCCGTCAGTTCTGGGGCATCGCGCTGCCGCGTTTCCTGGCAGAACCAGCCTGGGGTACGTTTAACGCCTGGATCCCACTGTTCATGTTCAAGGTTTACGGTTTTAACCTGAAAGAAATCGCCATGTTCGCCTGGATGCCGATGCTGTTCGCCGACCTGGGTTGCATCGTGGGTGGTTACCTGCCGCCGCTGTTCCAGCGTGTCTTCGGTGTAAACCTGATTGTTTCCCGCAAAATGGTTGTGACCATGGGCGCGGTACTGATGATTGGCCCTGGCATGATTGGCCTGTTCACCAGCCCGTATGTGGCAATCGGCCTGCTGTGTATCGGTGGTTTTGCTCACCAGTCTCTGTCCGGTGCGCTGATTACGCTCTCTTCTGACGTATTTGGTCGTAACGAGGTGGCAACGGCGAACGGTCTGACCGGTATGGCGGCGTGGACAGCAAGTACCCTGTTTGCGCTGGTGGTGGGTGCGCTGGCAGATACCATCGGCTTTAGCCCGCTGTTTGCTGTGCTGGCGCTGTTTGACCTGCTGGGTGCCGTGGTTATCTGGACCGTGCTGAAAAACAAATCAGCCGAAGAGGTCGTGAAGGAGCATTCGCTTGGTGGCCCCGCCGCACAAAGTTAAGTCTCGATTTTGATAGTTAAAAAAGCCGCCTGGTGCGGCTTTTTTACTATCTGCGATGGTGAGAAAGCCGTAAAAGTGGTATAACAAATCTATTATTGCCCTTCTTTCCCTGGAGCTCACATATGGAAATCTCCGAGTCACGACGTTTGTACCAGCAGCTTGCCGCGGAGCTTAAAGGCCGTATTGAGCAAGGCGTCTATCTGGTGGGAGACAAACTGCCCGCCGAGCGCTTCATCGCCGATGAAAAAAGCGTCAGCCGGACCGTGGTTCGTGAAGCCATTATTATGCTCGAAGTGGAAGGGTATGTTGAAGTTCGCAAAGGCTCCGGTATCCATGTTATTTCCAACGTGGCGCGCCACACCCAGGCGCCGGATGAAAACCTTGAGTTCGCCAATTACGGCCCGTTTGAATTGCTGCAGGCACGTCAGCTTATCGAAAGTAATATTGCTGAATTCGCCGCCACCCAGGTGACGAAACAGGACATCATGAAGCTGATGGAAATTCAGGATAATGCGCGAAAAGAGAAGTGCTTCCGCGATTCTGAGTGGGATTTGCAGTTCCACGTGCAGGTCGCGCTGGCGACACAAAACACAGCGCTTGCGGCCATCGTCGAGAAAATGTGGACACAGCGTGTTCACAACCCGTACTGGAAAAAACTGCACGATCACATCGATTTACGCACCGTGGATAACTGGTGTGATGATCATGACCAGATCCTGCGTGCGCTGATTCGCAAAGACCCGCACGCGGCGAAACTGGCGATGTGGCAACATCTGGAAAACACTAAACAGATGCTGTTTAACGAAACCAGCGATGATTTTGAGTTCAACGCCGATCGCTATTTGTTTGCGGAAAACCCGGTGGTGCATCTCGATACCGCCGCAACCGGCAGCAAATAAAAAATCTCTACAAGGCGCACACTTACGCTGCGCCTGCCCTGGTTTAAGGTAAGTAAACCGTCTAGAGTGTCAGCCTTTGTAAATAGCCTCGCCTCCCCCTGCCGCGACAAGCAAAATCATCACCGAAACTCATTTTTCTGACTGACTCATAACGTCGGCATTTGTTACAATTGGATGCATTTGTCATCATCTAAGTTAGTGCTTGCTCACAACGTCCGTTATCAGAATATGCCGTATCGAGTGTGCCACGAGCGACCATAATGTATTAAAGATAATCGCCGTGCTGTGCTGGGCGTGACGTAAACCGATGTACCAGGAACACTGAATGGAACTTTTAAGCCAATTACTCCATGCCCTCTGGAGCCAGGATTTCGCGACACTCTCGCAGCCCGGTATGATCGGCATGCTTTATTTTGTTTTATTTGTCATTTTATTTCTTGAAAACGGCCTGCTTCCGGCGGCGTTTCTTCCGGGTGATAGCCTGCTGGTACTGATTGGCGTGCTGATTGCAAAAGGTGCGCTGGGATATCCGCAAACCATTTTATTGCTGACAGTGGCGGCAAGCCTGGGGTGCTGGCTCAGTTACATTCAGGGACGATGGCTGGGTAATACCCGCATCGTGCAAAACTGGTTATCACATCTGCCTGCGCATTATCACCAGCGCGCGCACCATCTTTTCCACAAACATGGCCTTTCCGCCCTGTTGATTGGTCGTTTTATTGCATTTGTTCGCACCTTGTTACCAACTATTGCCGGACTTTCTGGTCTGAGTAATGCCCGCTTCCAGTTTTTCAACTGGATGAG
The DNA here is from genome assembly GCF_000300455.3 of Kosakonia sacchari SP1. Classification (NCBI taxonomy): domain Bacteria; kingdom Pseudomonadati; phylum Pseudomonadota; class Gammaproteobacteria; order Enterobacterales; family Enterobacteriaceae; genus Kosakonia; species Kosakonia sacchari. The sequence continues at coordinate 593,309 of NZ_CP007215.2, read as the reverse complement.
CGGCCTGCTGTGGGTGCTGATACTGACCACACTAGGTTATCTGCTGGGCAAGACGCCGGTGTTTCGTAAATACGAAGATGCCCTGATGTCCTGCCTGATGTTGCTTCCGGTGGTATTACTGGTGATTGGCCTTGCTGGCTCACTAGTGGTGCTGTGGAAGAAAAAATATCGCAACCGGGGTTAAGGCCATGGAATTGCAACGTCCCTTTTTACGCTGGTTACTGATGGGTGTCGCGGCGATGACCGTTTTCAGCGTGATGTTTTTCGCCTGGACGACGCTGCAAAACCGTGAATCAACGCTGGCGATTCGCCCGATCGCGCAAAATGTCAGCGTGCCGGATGGTTTCTCTGTCTGGCACCATCTTGATGCCAATGGCATTCACTTTAAAAGTATTACGCCGCAGGACGACACGCTGTTAATCAAGTTTGAATCCAGTGAACAGAGCGCGGCGGCGAAAATCGTGCTCGATCGCACCTTACCTCATGGTTACATCATTGCCGCCCAGGACGATGATAACAACCAAACTTCCGCGTGGCTGACCCGCCTGCGCAACAGCACACATCGATTCGGTTAACCTTTCCAGGATTCTGAATCTTTTCACTCACTTTGGTGTTTGTCCGTTTACTTACTATGCTTGAGTACACGGAACCAGAGTTCGCTTTATGTCACTGGACGCTGGCGTAACCATCGTTTCGCTGGCCAACAATGGAAGGTTCTCGATTATGAAAAACCGCATTGCACTGGCGCTGGCCCTTTTTTCGCTGAGCGCATTTTCCCAGGCGGCTTCGCCCTGCCAGGAAAAGGAGCATGAGATCCAACGCGAAATCAGCTATGCCGAAAAGCATAACAATCAGAGCCGAATTGACGGTCTGAACAAGGCGCTGCGAGAAGTGCGCGCCAATTGCTCTGACAGCAAGCTGCGCGCCGCCCATCAGAAAAAAATCGCTGAGATGAAAGAAGAGGTTGCCGAGCGTCGCCACGATCTGAATGAGGCAAAGCAAAAAGGCAATGCGGAGAAAATAAGCAAACGCGAGCACAAGCTGAAAGAGGCACAGGCGGAACTGAAAGCCCTGGAAGCGCGTGACTACTGATTTAATGGAAATAACCACTCACTCACCTGGAGAGAATTATGTCGAAAGATAATGCTGACCATTTGCGCGCTGAGTTGAAATCCCTGGCGGATACACTGGAAGAAGTGCTGAGCAATTCCAGCGATAAGTCGAAAGAAGAGCTGAGTAAATTACGCACCAAAGCGGAACAGGCGCTGCGCGACAGCCGTCACCGTTTGGGCGAAACCGGCGATGCACTCGCCCGCCAAACCCGCGAAGCGGCTGCGCGTACCGACGAGTATGTGCGTGACAACCCGTGGGCCAGCGTAGGTATCGGCGCCGCCGTCGGTGTGGTGCTGGGCGTACTGCTGTCGCGTCGCTAAGATGACGGATTTGCGAAACGCGCAAGGGCCGGGCAAAAGCGTACTGGGGATTGGTCAACGCATTGTGACCATTCTTGTTGAAATGGTTGAGACCCGCCTGCGGCTGGCGGTTGTCGAGCTGGAAGAAGAGAAAGCGAACTTATTCCAGTTGCTGCTTATGGTAGGGCTTACCATGCTTTTCGCCGCATTTGGCCTGATGAGCCTGATGGTGCTGATTATCTGGGCCATCGATCCGCAATATCGCCTGAATGCGATGATTGCAACCACCGTCGTGTTGCTGGTGCTGGCGTTGATAGGCGGCATCTGGACATTGCGTAAAGCGCGGGCCTCGACGCTGTTGCGTCATACTCGCCAGGAGCTGGCAAACGATCGTGCCTTGCTGGAGGAGGATAAGTGAGCGGCAAAGCGGAACGTCTGAAGCGCAAAGCTCGTTTGCTCAGTGAAATCCAACAACAACGCCTAGATCTCACCGCCAGTCGCCGTGAGTGGCTGGAAGCAACCGGAGCCTACGATCGCGGCTGGAATACGCTGCTCAGCTTGCGCTCATGGGCGCTGGTGGGCAGCAGCGCGATGGCGATATGGTCCGTTCGCCACCCCAATATGCTTGTGCGCTGGGCCAAACGCGGTTTAGGCGCATGGAGCTTATGGCGGCTGGTCAAATCGACGCTCAACGCAACGCACTGAAACACAATCACAGCACGGCTTACGCGGGCGATGATTATTCATCGCCCGTTTGCTTTTCTGTTTGCTCAGTTTTTTTGAAAAATTTCGACAGTTTTCCTTGCTAACAATCTTTTCCCGTCACGATTACTATCCTCTCCATCGACAGCAAGCACGCGGCATTCGCCCGTAATTGCAGACATTTTACTGAAAGCCGCTATTGTGGTTCCCTGGAGAGAAAGATGAAAAAATTAGAAGATGCTGGTTTCCTGGTTGCTCGTATCCTGATGCCGATTCTGTTTATTACCGCAGGCTGGGGCAAAATCACCGGTTATGCAGGTACTCAGCAATATATGGAAGCGATGGGCGTGCCGGGGTTCTTCCTGCCACTGACCATTCTTCTTGAGTTCGGCGGCGGTCTGGCGATTCTGTTCGGTTTCCTGACCCGTACTACAGCACTGTTCACCGCGGGCTTCACGCTGCTGACCGCATTCATCTTCCACAGCAACTTTGCAGAAGGCGTGAACTCGCTGATGTTCATGAAAAACCTGACCATCGCTGGCGGTTATCTGCTGCTGGGCATTACTGGTCCGGGTGCCATCAGTATCGACCGCGTCCTGAATAAAAAATGGTAAGCGCTCTATACTGAGAGAAGAGATCAAAGCGAGGAGACCACTCCTCGCTTTTGCTATTCAGAAGGAGGAGACAAAATGGGACAACTGATTGACGGCGTCTGGCACGACAACTGGTATGACACCAAATCCACCGGCGGACGTTTCCAGCGCTCGGTATCCGCATTTCGCAACTGGCTTACCGCAGATGGCACACCAGGTCCTTCTGGCGAAGGTGGCTTTGCCGCCGAGAAAGACCGCTACCACTTATATGTTTCACTCGCATGCCCGTGGGCGCACCGCACGCTTATTCTGCGTACGTTAAAAGGCCTTGAACCGTTTATCTCTGTTTCCGTGGTCAACCCATTGATGCTGGAGAACGGCTGGACATTTGACGATGACTTTCCGGCGGCAACTGGCGATACGCTGTACCAACACGAATTCCTGTATCAGCTCTACCTGCACGCCGATCCGCAATACACCGGGCGCGTCACGGTGCCTGTGCTGTGGGATAAAAAGAATCACACCATTGTCAGCAATGAATCGGCGGAAATCATCCGCATGTTCAATACCGCTTTTGACGGCCTGGGCGCGAAAGCCGGCGATTACTATCCGCCAGAATTACGCAGCCAGATAGATGAATTGAATGGCTGGATCTACGACAACGTGAATAACGGTGTCTATAAAGCCGGTTTCGCCACCAGCCAGCAGGCGTATGACGAAGCGGTGGTCAATGTTTTCAATGCGCTGGAACGCCTTGAGCAGATCCTGGGGCAGCATCGTTATCTGACCGGCGACCGGCTAACGGAAGCGGATATCCGCCTGTGGACAACGCTGGTGCGTTTCGATCCGGTCTATGTCACTCACTTCAAGTGCGATAAGCACCGCATCAGCGACTATCTGAATCTGCACGGCTTTCTGCGCGACATTTATCAGATGCCGGGCATTGCGGAAACGGTCGATTTCGCCCATATCCGCAACCACTATTACCGCAGCCACAAAACCATTAACCCGACCGGAATTATCTCTATCGGGCCGTGGCAGGATCTGGATGAGCCACACGGACGCGACCTGCGTTTCTCCTGATCTTCCGGGCGCGTTTCACCGCGCCCAAATTATTTCTCGCCGGGTTTTCGCTTTATATTTTTGCCGTCTATTCTTACAGGGATCGTTGAGAAAACAACGGATTGACCGTTGATTGAGGTGGGAAATGGACTGGTATTTTAGGGTACTGAGCAACTACGCGACATTTCACGGACGCGCGCATCGCCGCGAATTCTGGATGTTCACACTGGTCAACCTTATCCTCTTTGGCGTGCTGTATGTGGTCGACAGGATCATCGGCTGGCACCTGTTAAGCCAGATTTACGCCCTGCTGGTGCTGGTGCCAAACCTGGCGGTTCAGGTACGCCGCCTGCATGATACCAACCGGAGCTGGCGCTGGCTGTTACTGCTGCTGTTTCCGGTGATTGGCTGGTTGATGCTGCTGGCGTTTTACAGCCAGCGCGGTACGCCGGTAGAAAACCCCTTTGGCCCCGAACCGAAAGCGTTCCCCTAAATGGCATTGCTCCACCAACGTGGAGCAATGGCTTATTTACCGGCAAACAGCTTGGGAATTTCCCGCAGACACCAGGCTTTCGCTTCGCCCATACTGTCGCGACGCCAGGCCATAATAATATCCACCTGGCTGGTGTATTCCGGGCTTACCACACGTAACCGGCCTTCAGCGATATCCTGCTCCACCAGCGGATAAGGCATCGTCGCCACGCCCAGCCCGGACAGCAGCGCCTGGCGCTTATCTTCGATAGTACTGACCGTCAGCCTTGGCTGCTTATCCAAAAGCTGTACAGTCAGCACCGGCCGCTCGCGGGCGGTATCGGCAACGGCCACGCCGCGGTATTTCACGCGCGTCACTTCCGAGAGCGGTTCCGCTTCCTGATGGATCGGGTGATCCGGCGCAGCAACATAGACGTTCATTACCGAGTAGAGCTTGCGTGAGTTGATTTCCGACGAAGAGCGAAAATGCATATCCGGCGCGACAACAATATCGGCGCGCCCCTGTTCCAGCCGCTCCCACGCCCCGGCCAGCACTTCAGTAATGAGCGATAACTGCGTATTGGCTTTTGCGGCCAGCCGGTCGACCAGCGGAAACAGCTCGACCGTCGGCACCAGCGCTTCAGTGACCAGTGTGAGATGCGTCTCCCAACCTCGCGCCAGCGCTTCTGCATCGGTCGTCAGTTTATCGGCGGCCTCCAGCAGTACGCGACCGCGCTCCAGCAGCATACGCCCGACGTTGGTGAATTTCGTCCGGTGCCCGGAGCGGTCAAACAACACGACATCCAGCTCTTCTTCAAGTTTTTGCATGGTATAGCTGAGCGCAGAAGGCACGCGTCCCAACTCATCCGCCGCCGCGGCAAAGCTTCCACGCCGGTCAATCGCATCCATCACACGTAACGCTTCCAGCGTCAGCGCCCTTTCTTTAGCCATGAGTGTTCTCATTCAGGAAATTTGAACATACCGGGCAGAATATCTGGCTAACAATGCAGCGTCCATACCTTTAACATTGTTTTAAGTAAAGAGAGGTCAACAATTATGATTACTACGCGTACTGCGAAACAATGCGGACAAGCTGACTTCGGCTGGCTTCAGGCCCGCTACACTTTTTCTTTTGGACATTACTTCGACCCGAAATTGCTGGGCTATGCCTCCCTGCGCGTGTTGAACCAGGAAGTGCTTGCCCCAGGCGCATCGTTCCAGCCACGCACCTACCCGAAAGTGGATATTTTAAATCTGATTCTGGAAGGCGAAGCGGAATATCGCGATAGCGAGGGCAACCATGTTCAGGCGAAAGCCGGTGAAGCGTTGTTAATTGCCACCCAGCCCGGTATCAGCTACAGCGAGCATAACCTGAGCAAAGACAAATCATTAACGCGCATGCAGTTATGGCTGGATGCCTGCCCCGAGCGTGAAAACCCGCCGGTGCAAAAAATGACCATTGCCGATGTGGCGCAGCAACTGCTGGCGTCCCCTGATGGCAGCCAGGGAAGTTTGCAACTCCGCCAGCAAGTGTGGCTGCACCATATTGAGCTTGCCAAAGGCGAAGAGTTGCAGATTCAACTGCATGGCCCGCGCGCCTATTTGCAATCTATTCACGGTACGGTGCACGCCGTGACACATTGCGAAGCAAAAGAAGCCCTGACCTGCGGTGATGGTGCGTTTATTCGTGACGAGGCTAACATAACACTCGTTGTCGATACGCCGCTTCGCGCTTTGCTGATAGATTTACCCGTGTGATAGTTGCGTTAAGTAAGTGAGTAAATGAAATGAGCAGCACAATGAATTTTATGACAGACCCTACACAGCAAACCCCACTCCCCGCCCTGGCTGGATTCGGTTATGAAGAGATGCTGACAGAGCTGGAAGCTATTGTCGCAGAAGCCGAAATCCGCCTTGCGGAAGAAGAAGCCACCGCCTGACCCATAAGCCCCGGCGCATAAGACCGGGCAAATCTCTCCGGAACATACTGTGGTTTTACGCGCACTTAGCGCACGCGGTTTCGCGCCTGAAACTGCCCCGGCGTGCTGCCAAAGCGCAGCTTAAATGCGGCGATAAAAGCACTGACGTTATCGTACCCGCAGCGTTCTGCCGTCTCACTCACCGACTCCCCGCGCAGCAGATGCGCCATGGATGCAAGGACCTTTGCCTGCTGTCGCCACTGACTAAAACTCAGCCCGGTTTGTTCACTGAACAAGCGGCTTAATGTTCTGACGCTCAAACCACAGCAACACGCCAGTTGCGCCTGATTTGCCGCATTGTGTGGCTCCGACAGCAGCAGTTCAGCCACCCGCTTCGCCCGGCGATCCTGCGGCAGGGTTAACTGCAACGGCGCGCCTGGCGCCACGCGAATCTCCTCCATCATCACCGCCAGAAGCGATGCCTGGCGAGCCGGGTCGCACTGCGTTATGCGTTCCATCAACAGCATCATAAACGGATCGGCAGGCCACACGCCCGCGAAAGCGGGGGCATCATCATGGTTGAATTGCAGGCTATGCCCTTCCACGTCGCCCACGCTCCAGGCGCAGTGGCGCATATGCGCAGGAAACCAGCCGACTGTCGCGGGCGTTAGTGCCCATTGCGCCTGCTCCGTTTTCACAATCATCATCCCCCGTTGGATGCAAAACAGCTGGCCGGTGACGTGCTGGTGCCATTCGGTGGTGTGCTTGTTGTGATGCGTGAGCCGCTGGTTTTGTACGATCAACATGGCTGATAAACCGTATTCAATGTCCTGATACGGTTAATATACCAACGCGGTGTGGCGATATCCTCTTTATAAGCACAAATGAGGAGAACAAAGATGGATATCACCCAACGTATCGCCCTGGCATTGCGCAGTGTCGTTTGCCACCCTGACCATAACGAAGCGAAAATCCGCGAATTCTTCTCGCCGGATTATCAGCAAATTGTCGACGGACAGACGCTTGACTTCACTGGCTTTGTTGAACATATGGCCAGGCTCAAACACCTGACGCACGCCATTGATGTGACTGTGGTCGCTATTGCCGGGCAAAACAATAATGTATTGACCCACCATTGTGTGGCGGTAAGTAAGAAAGATGGCACTCAGGCACACATTGACGTGTTTGCGCATTTCACGCTGGAAAACGGGTTAATCACCCGCTGCGAGGAGTTAACCCGGCTGGTGCAGGGCACGGCGCAAGACCGTTCACTGGGCAGCGTCAGATAACAGCGTTTTGTTACGCTCGGTCACTTCCTGCACGAAACGGCGGAGGATCTCCGCCGCGCCTGGCGCGGGCAGCACGCTGGCCACTAAGCTGTCGGCATCGGTGCCCTCTTTTTCGATGTGCGCGCGGTTCAAACGCAGCAGATCGGTCGCGATTTCCGGCGTCATTTCCGGGTGGAACTGCACCGAAATGGCCCGAGGCCCGTAGCGAACAATCTGATGATTGTCATGCGCGGAAGAGGCCAGTACCGATGCGCCTTCAGGCAATCGCGTCACGGTTTGTCGGTGCGTCAGGTGCGCAGGGAAACTTTCAGAAAGGTGGCTGAGTAGCGGATCGTTGAGCGCCGAGGCGTTCAAATAGACGGTTTTCGTCCCCGCTTCACGCCCCTGCGGATGGTATTCAACATTCCCGCCCAAAGCCCAGGACATCAGTTGATGACCGTAGCAAACACCAAACAGCGACATCTCAACCGCCATGGCTTCGCGGATCCACTCTGCGGTTTTCTCGCTCCACGGCAACCTGTCGGAAACCATCGCCCATGAACCGGTAATGATCGCCGCCCGGCGCGCATCCGGGGCTGGCAGCGTTTCGCCTTCAAAGACGCGAACCACGTCCACCTCTTCAGGAGCACAACCAAGAGCCCGGCAAAACCAATGCGGAACATCCCCGTGGGCGTCACGTAAAGGCTTCGGGGCATCCCCCATCTGAATAATGATCAATGATTTTTGGTCCATGACGGCAGCGACTCCCGCGATGCTAGTTTCAAAACCGTTTAAGAACATGTTAGCGCTTTTCGCCAGGCTTCCGACGGGATATTTATTTCTAAGGTTAGAAGAACCGGTGCTTAGCGATACGGCACGCGCGCAAAAAAACACCTGTAAGTTGCCAGCTTCAGAACGCAAAACCCCGCAAGATTACTCCTTCGGAAGACTTTAAGAATCGAAACGGACCGCTAAGCCGCGTTCTTTCATCGAAAGTGGAGTGGACAGTCATTCATCTTGCCTGCACCAGAAAGCAAAAATCCCGCCGAAGCGGGTTTTACCTGAATAGTCGAAACTGGCCGGTAAGCCGCGTTCTTTCATCGAAAGCGGAGTGGACAGTCATTCATCTTGCCTGCACCAGAAAGCAAAAACCCCGCCGAAGCGGGGTTTCACCTGAATAGTCGAAACTGGCCGGTAAGCCGCGTTCTTTCATCGAAAGCGGAGTGGACAGTCATTCATCTTGCCTGCACCAGAAAGCAAAAACCCCGCCGAAGCGGGATTTTACCTGAATAGTCGAAACTGGCCGGTAAGCCCCGTTCTTTCATAGAAAGCGGAGTGGACAGTCATTCATCCTGCCTGCACCAGAAAGCAAAAACCCCGCCGAAGCGGGGTTTCACCTGAATAGTCGAAACTGGCCGGTAAGCCGCGTTCTTTCATCGAAAGCGGAGTGGACAGTCATTCATCTTGCCTGCACCAGAAAGCAAAAACCCCGCCGAAGCGGGGTTTCACCTGAATAGTCGAAACTGGCCGGTAAGCCGTGTTCTTTCATCGAAAGCGGAGTGGACAGTCATTCATCTTGCCTGCACCAGAAAGCAAAAACCCCGCCGAAGCGGGATTTTACCTGAATAGTCGAAACTGGCCGGTAAGCCCCGTTCTTTCATAGAAAGCGGAGTGGACAGTCATTCATCTTGCCTGCACCAGAAAGCAAAAACCCCGCCGAAGCGGGGTTTTATTAAGAGTCGAAACTGACCGATAAGCCGGGTTCTGTCGTGGACAGTCATTCATCTAGGCCAGCAATCGCTCACTGGCTCAAGCAGCCTACCCGGGTTCAGTACGGGCCGTACCTTGTGAACCCCTATTTGGCCTTGCTCCGGGTGGAGTTTACCGTGCCGCGAACTGTTGCCAGACGCGCGGTGCGCTCTTACCGCACCCTTTCACCCTTACCTGATCCCACTTGCGTGGGCCATCGGCGGTTTGCTCTCTGTTGCACTGGTCGTAGGCTTGCGCCTCCCAGGCGTTACCTGGCACCCTGCCCTATGGAGCCCGGACTTTCCTCCCCTCCGCCCGTCTCCCCCGAAGAGGACGACGACGAAGCGGCGACTGTCTGGTCAGCTTCGGCGCGCAGTATAGAGGGTTTGCTTGCGCCTGTCACCCTTCCGTCAACATTCCCACTTGCAAGGTGGCGGCGATATTGCGCGACGCGCGATAAATATTGTCAAATGCGCCGCGAAACGCCTCTTCCAGCGTACCGATGCTGCTCAGCACGCTAAATACCGCGTCAATGCCGTACTGGTGAACCACGCCCACATCGCTGGTCAAACTCCCGGCGATACCGATCACCGGCTTGTGATATTTTTTGGCGACATGCGCCACGCCCACTGGCACTTTGCCGTGGATACTCTGGCTGTCGATGCGCCCTTCGCCGGTCACTACCAGTGTGCAATCGTGAATATGCTCTTCAAGATTGAGCGCCTGCGTCACAATCTCAATGCCGCTGCGCAATTCCGCGCCGAGAAAAGCCATCAATGCCGCGCCCATCCCGCCCGCTGCGCCGGAGCCAGGCACGTTTTTCACATCAACGCGCAATGATTTTTTAATGACATCGGCGAAATGGCTCAGGTTGCGATCCAGTTCGACAATCATTGCTTCCGTCGCCCCTTTTTGCGGGCCAAAAATGCGTGATGCGCCCTGCTCGCCGATCAGCGGATTAGTGACATCGCAGGCAACACGCAGCGTGCAATGCTGCAAACGCGGATCGAGCCCGGAAATATCAATGCCGTTCAGGCTTATCAGGCTACCGCCGCCGTAGCCGATTTCCGTCCCGTTCGCATCGGTCAGTTTCGCACCCAGCGCCTGCACCATACCCGCGCCGCCGTCGTTAGTCGCGCTACCGCCAATGCCAATAATAATCGTGGTCGCCCCCTGCTCCAGCGCGTGCAAAATAAGTTCCCCGGTGCCGCGCGAAGTGGTAATCAAAGGGTTACGTAATTCAGGTGGAACCAGCGCCAGCCCGCTCGCCGCCGCCATTTCAATAAACGCGGTTTTTCCGTCGCCAGACATCCCCCAGCAGGCTTCAACATGTTTACCCAGCGGGTCGGTGACGCGTGCGGTGTGCACCGTGCCATTTGTGGCGGCAATCATGGCTTCAACCGTACCTTCGCCACCATCCGCAACCGGAACGGAAACGTATTGAGCATCCGGGAAAATTTCCCGAAATCCTTTTTCTATCGCCTGCGCTACTTCAGTAGCTGAAAGGCTTTCTTTGTAAGAGTCTGGGGCGATTACGATTTTCATAGTTGTGAGCCTGATAGTGCCGCGCACTTCACCCTTCAGGCCAACAGCGGCCTGAAGAGGTGGATAAATAAGGAGTCAAGGGCGCAGTGCCGCGCCCTTCTTATTAACGAGTAACTTCGATCTTCGCCAGTTTCTCGTAGTAGCATGCCAGCGCGCTATGGTCGGCATTGCCCAGACCGTCGGCACGCAGCGCCTGCATCATCTCCATCACCGCAGCAGTCAGCGGCAGCTGCGCGCCCACGCCGTGCGAGGTATCCAGCGCGTTGGAGAGATCTTTGATGTGCAGATCAATACGGAAACCCGGTTTGAAATTGCGATCCATCACCATCGGCGCTTTCGCGTCCAGCACGGTGCTGCCCGCCAGACCACCGCGAATTGCCTGGTAGACCAGATCCGGGTTAACGCCCGCTTTGGTCGCCAGCGTCAGCGCTTCGGACATGGCGGCAATGTTCAGCGCCACGATCACCTGGTTTGCCAGTTTGGTCACGTTGCCCGCGCCGATATCACCGGTATGCACCACAGAACCCGCCATCGCTTTCAGCAGATCGTAATATTTGTCGAAAATCGCTTTGTCGCCGCCCACCATCACGGACAGTGTGCCGTCGATGGCTTTCGGTTCGCCGCCGCTCACCGGCGCGTCCAGCATGTCGATACCTTTCGCTTTCAGCGCGTCGCTGATTTCACGGCTCGCCAGCGGTGCGATAGAGCTCATGTCGATAAGCACAGTACCCGGTTTAGCGCCTTCGATGATGCCACCTTCGCCCAATGCCACCTCTTTTACGTGCGGGGAGTTCGGCAGCATGGTGATGATCACATCGCACTGCTCAGCAACAGCTTTCGCGCTGGTTACGGCTTCGGCGCCTGCGGCAATCACTTCAGCCACGGCGTCCTGGTTACGGTCCACGACCACCAGTGAGTAACCGGCTTTAATGAGGTTTTTACTCATTGGTTTACCCATGATCCCCAGGCCAATGAAACCAACTTTCATCGTCATAATTGCGTCTCTCTCTTTAATGGTGGTTTGATTATTTCTTAAAGGTGTCGGCCAGCTTCTGCGTGGCTGAGCGGAACACGCCAAGGTCGCTACCAACGGCCACCACGGTCGCGCCCCATTCAAGGTAGCGGCGTGCGTCGGCTTCAACCGGCGCCAGAATGCCGCTCGGTTTGTTGTGCGCTTTGGCGCGCGCAAAAATGTGTTGAATGGTGCGTTGTACTTCCGGGTGCGCTGCATTGCCGATGTAACCCAGCGTGGCCGCCAGATCACTCGGGCCAACAAACACGCCGTCTACACCGTCGGTCGCAAGGATTGCGTCGAGGTTATCCACGCCCGACTGGCTTTCGATCTGCACCAGAATCGAGATGTTGGCGTTGGACTGGCGGAAATAATCCGGCACGGTGCCGAACATATTGGCGCGGTGCGAAACAGAGACACCGCGAATGCCTTCCGGCGGATAACGGGTTGCCGCCACAGCGTTCACCGCTTCTTCTTCGGTTTCGACGAATGGGATCAGGAAGTTATAGAAACCGATGTCCAGCAGGCGCTTGATCACAACCGGATCGTTGGTCGGAACCCGCACCACCGGCGCGCTAACGCTGCCCTTTAATGCCATTAATTGCGGTACAAAAGTGAGCACGTCGTTTGGGGCGTGTTCGCCGTCCAGCAGCAGCCAGTCAAAGCCCGCCAGACCCAGAACTTCAGTGCTGATATGACTACCCAGCGCAGACCAACAACCGATTTGAATCTGTTGGGCCGCCAGAGCGGCCTTGAATTTGTTTGGGAAGATATCGTTATTCATCTTTTGTACCTTAATGAGTTGTTGCTTATTTCTTCAGTTCCATACGTTTGATGTCGCCAACCACGAACAGATAGCAGACCATCATCATCAGCGCTGAACAGCCTACGAACACCAACGCACCGTTGAAAGAATGCAACTCTTTAACCATGTATCCGATCACCAGCGGCGTCACGATAGAAGCCACGTTACCGAATACGTTGAATACGCCACCGCACAGACCCACGATCTCTTTCGGCGCGACATCGGAAATCACCGGCCAGCCCAGCGCGCCAAAACCTTTCCCGAAGAACGCCAGCGCCATCAGTGCAACAACCAGTGCAGTGTTATCGGTGTAGTTACACAGAATGATGCTTGAAGCCAGTAACATGCCGACCACAATAGGGAATTTACGCGCTACGGTCAGCGAAGAACCGCGCTTAATCAGGTAATCAGAGAAAAATCCGCCCAGCACGCCACCGGCAAAACCGCAAAGCGCCGGAATGGAGGCAACAAACCCGACCTTGAGGATCGACATGCCTTTTTCCTGTACCAGATAAATCGGGAACCAGGTCAGGAAGAACCAGGTAATCGTGTTCAGGAAGTACTGACCAAAAAACACGCCAAGCATCATGCGGTTGCACAGCAGTTGCTTGATGTAATCCATTTTAGGACCGGCATTTTTACTGTCGTCCGTTTTTTTGTGGTCCATATCCACGACCGCGCCATTTTGCTCGATGTACTCCAGCTCTTCGCGGGACATACGCGGATGGTCAGTTGGGTTGTGGACAAATTTCACCCAGGCGAAGGTCAACACAAAACCGATCACGCCCATTACGGTAAACACATGTTCCCAGCCCCAGGCGAAAGTCAGCCAGCCCAGCAGCGGAGAGAACAGCGCCAGAGAAAAATACTGCGCGGAGTTAAAAATCGCAGAGGCCGTACCGCGTTCTTTCGCCGGGAACCAGGCCGCAACAATGCGGGCGTTCGCAGGGAACGAAGGCGCTTCTGAGAAACCGAGCATAAAACGCATGAAAAACATCGAAATCCCGGCCCAGGCGATCGGGAAAACATCAACAAAGCCTTGCAGGAAGGTGAAGAGCGACCAGAAAAAGAGGCTGTATGTGTAGACTTTTTTAGAGCCGAAGCGGTCAAGCAGCCAGCCGCCAGGGATTTGCATCAGCAGGTACGCCCAACCGAATGCCGAAAAAATGTAGCCCATCGAGACAGAATCAAGTTGCAGCTCTTTCGCCACCTCTGTCCCGGCAATGGACAACGTAGCGCGGTCGGCATAATTCACAGCAGTAACAATAAATATAATCAGCAAAATTAAATAACGGGTGGGTAAGCCCCGTTTTGTTTCAACGGCATGTTCAACAGTCATTTTAATTTCCTCTGGTACCGCTAACTTTAAAATATAATTATTGTGATGTTTCTTATCTGATTTTATTTAAGCACCCGAAACTAATATCAGATAATTGGCACTTCGATTTTATTAGCACTCAGTATAATCAGCGCCATGATGTCATACACTGGAGGGTTGCTCAATTTTAACCTTTTACAAAAAGAATATTTTGAGCATATGCACATACGCCTGGGCGCTAATGCACAGATCTTGCATTAGACAGCCCCGCCAGGCGGGAGATCACAATAATAAGTGATGCAGATCACATTTTATTATTTAAACTCCTGACATTCTTATTTCAGCAAATGAGATTTTTATTTCTGATATTAATTACAGAATAAAGAATGGTTCCTCTTTTTATTGAGTAATGCATCGTACAGTTAGCTGGAGATTACTTAACAATGTCCGACATTGAAATTAGACAGCAACCGCCAGGGGCGTTTTATATTAAGGTACACGACACGGATAATGTCGCGATCATCGTTAATGACAATGGCTTAAAAGCGGGAACCCGTTTTCCGGATGGACTTGAGCTTATTGAACATATTCCGCAAGGCCATAAAGTGGCGCTGGTCGATATTCCCCAGCACGGTGAAATCGTACGTTACGGCGAAGTCATTGGTTACGCTGTACGCGACATTGCACGCGGTAGCTGGATTGATGAATCCATGGTCGAGCTGCCGAAAGCACCGCCGCTGAATACGCTGCCGCTGGCGACCAAAGTCCCTGAACCGCTGCCGCCGCTGGAAGGTTACACCTTTGAAGGTTACCGCAATGCGGACGGCAGCGTCGGTACCAAAAACCTGCTGGGCATCACCACCAGCGTGCATTGCGTGGCGGGCGTTGTCGATTATGTCGTGAAGATTATCGAACGCGATCTACTGCCGAAATACCCGAATGTGGATGGTGTGGTTGGTCTGAACCACCTGTATGGCTGCGGCGTGGCGATTAACGCGCCGGCTGCAGTGATCCCCATTCGTACTATTCACAACCTCGCGCTGAACCCAAATTTCGGTGGTGAAGTGATGGTAATTGGCCTTGGTTGTGAAAAATTACAGCCGGAACGTCTGCTGCAAGGCACCGAAGATGTGCAGGCCATTCCGGTCGACAGCGCCAGCATCGTGCGTTTGCAGGATGAGCACCATGTCGGTTTCCGCTCGATGGTGGACGACATTCTGCAAGTAGCTGAACGCCACCTGGTGAAGCTCAATCAGCGCAAACGTGAAACCTGCCCGGCCTCCGAACTGGTTGTCGGCATGCAGTGCGGCGGCAGCGATGCATTCTCCGGCGTTACTGCTAACCCAGCGGTTGGCTTTGCATCTGACCTGATTATTCGCTGCGGCGGCACGGTGATGTTCTCTGAAGTGACCGAAGTACGCGATGCGATCCACTTACTGACGCCGCGCGCCATTAACGAAGAAGTGGGCAAACGTCTGCTAGAAGAGATGGCCTGGTACGATAACTATCTCGATATGGGCAAAACCGACCGCAGCGCCAACCCCTCCCCGGGGAACAAAAAAGGCGGTCTGGCGAATGTGGTCGAGAAAGCGCTGGGTTCAATTGCGAAATCCGGTAAGAGCGCCATTTCTGAAGTGCTCTCTCCCGGTCAGCGCCCAACCAAACGCGGCCTGATTTACGCGGCAACACCGGCGAGTGACTTCGTGTGTGGTACTCAACAGGTCTCTTCCGGGATTACATTGCAGGTCTTCACCACTGGTCGCGGTACGCCTTACGGCCTGGTTGCGGTACCGGTGATTAAGATGGCAACGCGTACCGAACTGGCGAACCGCTGGTATGACTTAATGGATATTAACGCCGGGACGATCGCCACGGGCGAAGAGACGATTGAGGATGTGGGCTGGAAGCTGTTCCATTTCATCCTGGATGTCGCCAGCGGACGTAAGAAAACCTTCTCGGATCAGTGGGGCCTGCACAACCAACTGGCAGTGTTTAACCCGGCTCCGGTGACCTGATTTTTATAAGAAAGCAGTAAACCTCAACCTTTAAGCATGGCTTCGGCCATGCTTTTTTTATTGTTTCACCAGCAGCACGTCGATACCGCTTTTCTGCAACCCATGCAGGCTTTCCACCGGAATACCTTCATCCGTAATGATCATATCAATGCGTTGCGTGTCGATAATTTTGTGCAAACTCAAACGGTTAAACTTGCTGGAATCGGTTACGACAATAATGCGCTCTGCGACTTCGCACATCCGTCGGTTCAGCCGCGCCTCATCTTCGTTATGCGTACTGACGCCGCGTTCGAGATCGATGGCATCGACACCGAGAAAAAGGATGTCGAAATGGTAATTCTGTAGTGATTGCTCCGCCTGATCGCCATAGAAAGACTGCGACTGACGGCGCAAGTGCCCTCCAGTCATCAGCAACTCGACCCCTTCAGCATCGAGCAATGCATTCGCGACGTTCATTCCATTCGTCATCACAATGACATCCTGGTGTTGCTTCATCATGCGCGCAATTTCATACGTCGTGGTTCCCGAGTCGAGAATAACCCGATGCCCTGGCTTGATCATGTCCGCGGCCGCCAGCGCGATCCCCCGTTTCAGCCCGGTATTTAAGGCGCTTTTATCTTCAACAGAAGGCTCGGTTGCCGGTGCGTTGCCGTCACAGATCAGCGCCCCGCCATACGCGCGCACGGCAATTCCCTGTTTTTCCAGGAAAGCGAGATCGTTGCGGATTGTGACAGTGGATACGCCAAAAAGAGTAGATAAATCATTAACCTGTACGCTTCCCTGCTGCCGTAGCCGCTGGATGATCTGCTCACGCCTTTCGCTCGTACCAATGGTGCGCTTTTCGGGTGAGGAACTGATGCTGGCCATAAGAAATCCTTTATCTGAACTTTCGTTTCATTTCGATTTACTTATTAAACCTGACTTCATAAGGAATGCAAGCGTGAAATGGAAAGCTGCTCCCGGAAAGCGCCGGCAAGAACCTTTCATTATGTTTGTTTTGTGAAACAGATCGGAAAAGCATTATCTTTCATTTTATTTTTAAGAGAACATCCATCAGGATAAAAGGAAATAAAACGAAAGAATAAAACCTGAAGACGCTAAAAAGGAGAGGAAAGTGAAACATCTTACCGCGCTGATAAAGCACCACAAAGAGGGCGACAAGAAAGGGATCTACGCCGTTTGTTCTGCCCATCCGCTGGTGCTTGAAGCCGCCATCCGATTTACCGCCGCTCATCACCACCCCTTACTCATTGAGGCGACATCCAATCAGGTCGATCAATTTGGCGGCTACACCGGCATGACACCGGCGCAGTTTCACGCTTTCGTTTGCCAGCTTGCCGATAAGCTGAACTTCCCACGCGCGCAGTTGATTTTGGGGGGCGATCATCTTGGCCCTAATCGCTGGCAAACGTTACCCGCATCCGACGCCATGTCGCATGCTGAAGAGCTGATTAAACATTACGTCACGGCGGGTTTCAAAAAAATCCATCTCGACTGCAGCATGTCGTGCGCCGACGACCCCACGCCGCTTACCGATGAGATTGTCGCGGCACGCGCCGCAAGGCTGGCGCAGGTGGCCGAAGCGGCCTGTATCGAACAATCGGGCAAAAGTGATTTGGTTTACGTCATCGGTACTGAAGTTCCCGTCCCTGGTGGTGCCCATGAAACGCTGACCGAGCTTGCCGTGACCTCACCCGATGCTGCACGCGCCACGTTACAGGCGCATCGCATCGCGTTTGAACACCTGGGGCTAAGCAACATCTGGCCACGCATCATCGCGCTGGTGGTCCAGCCTGGCGTTGAATTTGATAACAGCCATGTCGTGGATTACCAGCCACAAAAAGCCAGCGCCCTGAGCAAAATGGTTGAAGATCAGCCGACACTGGTATTTGAAGCCCACTCCACGGATTACCAGACGCCGCAGGCATTGCGTCAGTTGGTTCACGATCACTTTGCTATTTTGAAAGTCGGCCCGGCGCTCACTTTCGCCCTGCGCGAAGCGCTGTTCGCCCTGGCGGCTATTGAAGAGGAGCTGCTTCCCGCGCGCGCCTGTTCCGATCTTCGCCACGTGCTGGAAAATGTCATGCTCGACCGTCCTGAGTACTGGCAAAGCCATTATCACGGTGACAACCACGCCCGCCGCCTGGCGCGAGATTATAGCTATTCAGACCGCGTGCGTTACTACTGGCCGGATAGCCAGGTTGATGAATCTTACGCACGACTGGTGCGCAACCTGGCCGACCAGGCCATTCCACTTCCGCTCATCAGCCAGTACCTGCCGCTCCAGTACGCCAGAGTGCGTGAGCACAGGCTGAGCGCAACGCCCAACGCGCTGATTATTGATCACATCCAGGACGTGCTGCGTCAGTACCACGCCGCCTGTCAGGGCGTTTCTTCAGATAACCATTAACAGGAAAACGCTATGTCAAACATCGTGTTAAGCCGTATTGATGAACGCTTAATCCACCGCCAGGTTGGGGGTGCAGTGGGTTGGGTTTGCCGGGGCGAACCTGGTACGGGTGGCTAACGATCCAGTACAGCAAAATTTGATGGAAATGGTGCGCTTCTGGTCGCTGTAAAAGCAGATCGTCAAAACAGTCTGTCGACGCCTGCGACATTACGGCGTTCAATGTATTGCAAGCCAACGGCGTTGAGTGCAGCTACAAAGTGTACCGACAGAACTCGCACTGGATATCTTCACACTACATTGAGGCATTTTTATGGAAATCAGCTTGTTACAGTCTGTCTCGCTGGCTATTGTCGGTAAATTTGCACACTTTCTCTGAAGTAAGGAGTCACGATGCTGGGAATTATTCTTTGTGGACACGGTGGTTTCGCCAGTGGAATGGCAAGGGCAATGACGCAAATTCTGGGTGAGCAGTCGCAATTTATTGCTATCGATTTTCCGGAAACATCAACAACCGCCTTGCTGACAGAACAACTCGAAGAGGCGGTTAACACGCTAAGTGGCAACGAGGGAGTGGTGTTTCTCACCGATCTACTGGGCGGTACGCCATTTCGTGTCGCGTCCACTTTAGCCATGCAGCAACCGAACCGTGAAGTCATTACCGGCACCAACCTGCAACTGCTGCTGGAAATGGCACTTGAACGGGATGAACTAAGCTGTGAAGCGTTTCGCGCACAAGCGCTTGAGTGCGGCCATCGTGGCCTGACAAGCCTCGCCGATGAGCTGGGGCGTTGCCGCGACGAACAACAGATTGAAGAAGGGATCTGACAGATGAGATCACGATCAATGCACTAGCCCGACTCCCCTTTTGTAATCCTTTTCCCGGTCTGTTATTTGGGCATGGCGCTTATCACGCCATGCCTTTTCTTTCGCTTTCACTTTTCAGCACCCTTTCTTTTGTTTATTTAAATTTCACTTCCTTTGCTTTAATGATCACAATTTTCGATTTATTGCCATTTTTGCATTGATCTTTGACTTAACTTTCGTTACGTTTCATTTAACGAAAAATATATTCAATGAAACGAAATGAAAGGTTTCTTTCCTGCTCACTTTCGTGACCGTGCATGACTAAGGAATACGCTATGAGTGAAATGCTTTCCGGGCGAACAACTACGTCAACCTGGACCGAACAAGAGATTCGTCAGCAACCGGCGTGCTGGATTGCCTCGCTTGAGAATATCGATCGCCAGCACGATGAGATTGATGCATTTTTGCAGCCCGTTTTATCCATACCAAATCTTAAAATTATTCTTACAGGCGCAGGGACTTCCGCCTTTATTGGCGACATTATTGGCCCCTGGCTTGCACGCCACACCGGGAAAAATATTACCGCAGTACCGACCACCGACCTGGTCACCAACCCTGTGGACTACCTGCAGGAAACGCAACCGACTCTGCTGGTCTCCTTCGGGCGCTCTGGTAACAGCCCGGAAAGTGTCGCGGCCGTTAACCTGGCAGACCAGCTCGTCAGGCAGTGTTATCACCTTGCGATCACCTGCAACGAAGCCGGTGCGCTGTACCAGAATGCTGAGGCCAGCCGCCATGCCAAGGCGCTGTTGATGCCTGCCGAAACGCACGATCGCGGCTTTGCCATGACCAGCAGCATCACCACCATGATGGCAAGCTGCCTTGCCCTCTTCGCACCCGATGTCATTAGCACAGCGCGTTTTCGTGATGTTGCCGCACGCTGCCAGCAAATCATTCACTCGCTCGGGGATTTCTCCGCTGGTGTATTTGGGGATTTACCCTTCAAACGCATTGTCTATCTCGGTAGCGGTGGGTTGCAGGGCGTAGCGAGAGAATCGGCGCTCAAAGTGCTGGAATTAACCGCCGGCAAACTGGTTGCCTTCTACGATTCCCCTACTGGCTTTCGCCACGGCCCCAAATCGCTGATTGATAACGAAACGCTGGTTGTTGTGTTTATGTCTAGCCACCCTTACACACGCCTCTACGATCGCGATCTGCTGGCAGAGCTTCACCGAGAAAACCAGGCACTGCGCATTGTCTCTATCAGTGCATCACCAGAGCACGCGCTCCCAGCAGACGCACAGATTACGCTGCCCCCTGCCCGCGAATTTCTGGATGTCGAGCAGGTATTTTGTTTCCTGATGTACGCGCAGGTATTTGCCCTCACTCAGTCGATAAAAGCCGGGATCACGCCGGATACCCCGTCCCAGAGCGGAACGGTTAACCGGGTGGTGCAAGGCGTCATCATTCATCCGTGGCAGGAGGCATAATGAGCATTATCTCGACCAAATATCTTTTGCAGGACGCGCAGGCGAAAGGCTACGCCATCCCGGCGTTCAATATCCATAATGCAGAGACCATTCAGGCCATCCTTGAAGTTTGCCAGGAGATGCGTTCACCGGTGATCCTTGCCGGTACCCCTGGCACTTATAAACACATCGCCATCGAAGAGATCTATGCGCTGTGTGACGCTTACTCTGCCAGTTATCACATGCCTGTGGCACTCCATTTGGACCATCACGAATCGCTGGATGATATCCGCCGCAAGGTCAATATCGGCGTACGCAGCGCCATGATCGACGGCAGCCATCTCCCTTTTGACGACAATGTCCGGCTGGTTAAATCCGTGGTCGATTTTTGTCATAGCCAGGATTGCAGCGTCGAAGCGGAACTAGGGCGCCTTGGTGGCATGGAAGACGACATGAGTGTGGACGAGGAAAGCGCTTTTCTGACGTCACCACAGGATGCAAGACGCTTCGTCGAATTAACCGGCGTTGACAGCCTCGCCGTCGCGATTGGTACGGCGCACGGCCTGTATACGAAACCGCCGAAGCTCGACTTTCAGCGACTTGCCGCTATTCGTAACGTGGTGGATGTTCCTCTGGTGCTGCACGGTGCCAGTGATGTTCCCGACGAATTTGTCCGCCGGGCGATTGAATTAGGTATTTGCAAGGTCAATGTCGCGACGGAGCTGAAAATCGCTTTCGCCGCGGCGGTGAGAAAATGGTTTGACGAGAACCCTGACGGTAACGATCCGCGTTACTACATGCGGGTCGGTATGGATGCGATGAAAGACGTTGTGAGAAGTAAGGTCACGGTCTGCGGTTCTGCCGACAAGCTGGAGAAGTAAGGAACTATTTTGGGCGCACTGACGCAGCCTTTACGTCATTACCATGTTGAAAGCATTACTGGAATAAATATTACAAAGGAACATATCCGTATTAATTAATGACAGGACAATAAGATGAGCTCACCGAATATTTTACTAACACGTATCGATAACCGTCTCGTCCATGGACAGGTGGGCGTTACCTGGACGTCGGCTATCGGTGCCAATTTGCTTGTCGTCGTAGACGATGACGTCGCAAAAGATACCTTGCAGCAAAAACTGATGGGCATAACAGCAGAAACCTATGGCTTTGGTATCCGCTTCTTTTCGCTCGAAAAGACAATAAATATTCTCGATAAGGCTGCGCCTCATCAAAAAATTTTCCTCATCTGCCGCACGCCAGAAACGGTACGAAAACTGATTGAAGGTGGCGTGAAACTTCACGACGTCAACGTCGGCAATATGCATTTTTCTGCGGGGAAAAAACAGATAAGCAGCAAAGTCTATGTCAATGAACAGGACCTGGACGATCTGCGTTTTATCAAACATCACGGGGCCCATATTTTCATTCAGGATGTTCCCGGCGATACAAAAACCGATATTCCCGACTGAGCTTTTTGTCGGCCAACGATGGTAAGCAACGCTCTCTGATGAGGCTGAAAAATGCATGAAATAACGCTAATACAGGGATTATCCCTGGCAGCTCTGGTTTTTATTCTCGGTATTGATTTCTGGCTGGAAGCATTATTCCTGTTCAGACCAATCATTGTTTGTACCCTGACAGGCGCGATCCTCGGGGACATTCATATCGGGTTAATCACCGGCGGCTTAACCGAACTCGCCTTTGCAGGCTTAACCCCGGCGGGCGGTGTACAACCGCCAAACCCGATTATGGCGGGCGTAATGACGACGGTCATCGCGTGGTCCACGGGTGTCGACGCCAAAACGGCAATCGGTCTTGGGCTGCCGTTTAGCCTGTTAATGCAGTACATCATTCTGTTCTTCTACTCCGCTTTTTCGTTATTTATGTCGAAAGCGGATAACTACGCCAGCACGGGTGATACCCGGGCCTTTGCGCGCCTTAACTGGCTCACCACGCTGATTGTCGCCTGTTCATACGCCATTATCGCGTTTCTGTGTACCTACATGGCACAGGGCGCAATGCAGGCGCTGGTGAAGGCAATGCCTGGCTGGCTGACACACGGCTTTGAAGTGGCGGGCGGCATTTTGCCAGCGGTCGGTTTCGGCTTGCTCTTACGCGTCATGTTTAAAGCGCAATACATTCCCTACCTGATCGCCGGGTTTCTGTTCGTCTGTTATATCCAGGTCAGCAACCTGCTGCCGGTTGCCGTTTTAGGTGCCGGTTTCGCAGTCTATGAATTCTTCAATGCGCGGGCGAAAAACCAGTCTCAACCGCAGGCAGAAAGCAACCCCAGCGATAAAGAGGATTACAGCAATGGCATCTGAAATCAGTAAGAAAGATATTACCCGGTTAGGTTTCCGTTCGTCCGTGCTGCAAGCCAGTTTTAACTATGAAAGGATGCAGGCTGGCGGTTTTACCTGGGCGATGCTGCCGCTTTTGAAAAAGATTTATAAGGATGATAAAGACGGCTTAAGCGCGGCAATGAAAGACCATCTGGAATTTATTAATACCCACCCCAACCTGGTTGGTTTTTTGATGGGGCTGCTTATCTCAATGGAAGAGAAAGGAGAAAACCGCAGCACCATTAAGGGGCTAAAAGTGGCGCTGTTTGGCCCCATTGCAGGGATTGGTGATGCCATCTTCTGGTTTACGCTGTTACCGATTATGGCGGGTATCTGTTCCTCTTTTGCCAGCCAGGGCAACCTGCTTGGCCCGATACTTTTCTTCGCAGTCTACCTGGCGATTTTCTTTTTGCGCGTCGGCTGGACACACGTCGGTTACTCAGTGGGCGTTAAAGCGATTGATAAAGTGCGGGAAAACTCACAAATGATCGCAAGGTCGGCGACAATTCTGGGGATTACCGTTATCGGTGGCCTGATTGCCTCGTATGTGCATATCAATGTGATCACCACCTTCCCCATTGATGAAACACACAGCGTCGCGCTACAAAAAGACTTTTTTGACAAAGTGTTCCCAAACATTTTGCCAATGGGGTATACGCTGTTGATGTATTACCTGCTGCGTGCGAAAAAGACTCACCCGGTAGTGCTGATTGCGGTGACATTTGTGCTGTCCATTATTGCCTCAGCGTTGGGTATTCTCTGACAGAGCCGGGGCGCAAAGCGACTGCGCCCCGCTCATAATGCGGCTTACTCTTGCTGTTCCAGCGCGTACTTATACAGGGCGTTTTTCTTCACGCCGTGGATTTCTGCCGCCAGCGCGGCCGCTTTTTTCAGCGGCAGCTCGGTTTGCAGTAACGCCAGCGTGCGCAACGCATCGGCGGGCAACTCATCTTCCTGCGCCTTGTGCCCTTCGACAATCAGCACCATCTCGCCTTTACGGCGGTTCTCATCCTCTTTTACCCATGCCAGCAACTCGCCCACCGGCGCACCCTGAATGGTTTCCCAGGTTTTGGTCAGCTCGCGCGCCAGTACCACGTAACGGGATCCACCCCACACGGCGACCATATCTTCCAGGCTTTCCAGCAGGCGGTGCGTGGATTCATAAAAAATCAGCGTACGGCTTTCGGTTTCCAGCGCTTTGAGCGTATCGCGACGCCCTTTCGATTTGGCTGGCAGAAAACCTTCGTAACAGAAACGATCCGATGGCAGCCCGGCGGCGCTTAACGCAGCAATGGCCGCGCACGGCCCCGGTAGCGGCACCACACGGATACCAGCCTCGCGACAGGTGCGCACCAGGTGGTAGCCCGGATCATTAATCAGCGGCGTTCCGGCGTCGGAGACCAGCGCAATGTTCTGCCCCTCTTTTAATTTCGCCACCAGCGTTTCGGCTTTTTGCTGTTCATTATGGTCATGCAGCGCAAACAAACGGGCATTAATGGCGAAGTGCTGGAGCAATAAACCGGTGTGGCGGGTGTCTTCAGCGGCAATTAAATCAACGCTTTGTAACACGTTAAGCGCGCGCTGCGTAATATCAGCCAAATTCCCGATAGGAGTAGGTACAATAAAGAGCTGACCTTGAGAATTCTCCGCCGATTCGTGTTGTTTCATTGTTTCATCCGTATTGCCGATTTAATATTGAGCATTGCGTAAAAATTATCACTGGATACAGTATGCTACCGTCAAGATTTCTACGTTCGAAAGCCACGCGCTGCCTGCCTGTGGTGCTCGCTGCCCTGCTGTTTGCAGGCTGCGGCACGCAATCGACAGACCAGAGCGCCTCGCATATGCAGGGCGAAGCCCAGGCCGATTCTGGCTATTACCTGCAGCAGATGCAGCAAAGCACAGATGATAGCAAGACCAACTGGCAATTACTCGCCATTCGTGCACTGCTGAAAGAGGGAAAAACCCAGCAGGCCAGCGAACTGTTTGCCCAGTTGCCGCAGGATCTGAGCGATAACCAGCGCAAAGAACGCACGTTGCTCGCTGCCGAAATGAAACTGGCGCAGAAGGATTTTGCCGGTGCGAAAGCGCAACTCAACGAGCTCGATCCCGCCGATCTTGAGCAAAACCAGCAAGCGCGTTACTGGCAAATTGGCATTTCCGCCTCGCAAGGCAAGCCTTCTCTGACGCTGCTGCGCGCGCTCATTGCCCAGCAACCGCTGTTGAGTAAACCAGAAGAGAAGCAGAAAAACATCGACGCCACCTGGCAAGCGCTGGCCTCCATGACGCAAGATCAAGCCAGAGCGCTGGTGATCAACGCCGATGAAGTGACGCTGCAAGGCTGGCTCGACCTGCAACGCATGTGGTTCGACAACCGCAACGATCCCAATATGCTGAAAGCGGGCATTACCGACTGGCAAACGCGCTACCCGCAAAACCCGGCGGCGAAAATGCTGCCAACCCAGCTTTCGAACCTGCAAAACTTTAAACCGGCATCGACTAACAAGATTGCCCTGCTGTTGCCGTTAAACGGCCAGGCATCGGTATTTAGCCGCGCTATCCAGCAAGGTTTTGAAGCGGCGAAAAACGGCATTGCTCCGGTTTCCGGCCCGGCGGTTCCGCAGCAAGTTGCGCAGGCCGCCACCGCAGCCGTTGTCAGCCCAGCAGACGCCAACGTGAATGATCTGACTAACGCCCCGGCGCAGCAAAATGCGGCTGCACCGGATGCACAACAAGCGCAAGCGCCGGATAGTGCAGCGCAAAGTGACGCAGCAACAACGAATTCCGCCGCCACTGCTCAGCAGGATCCGGCAGCCACAACGCCCGCTCAGCCGACCGACGCCAATGCGACGCAACCGGTCGCCGCACCTGCGGTTGCAGGCACGCCAGCGAACCCCGGTGCTGAGCTGAAAGTATACGATACCAGCGCGCAGCCGATGGATCAGATCCTCAACCAGGTTCAGCAGGACGGCGCCAGCATCGTGGTTGGCCCGCTGCTAAAAAACAACGTTGAAGAGCTGATGCGCAGCAACACGTCACTGAACGTGCTGGCGCTCAACCAGCCGGAACATGTCGAAAACCGTGCCAACATTTGCTACTTCGCCCTCTCGCCAGAGGATGAAGCTCACGATGCTGCGCGCCATATTTTTGAGCAGGGCCGTCATGCGCCGCTGCTGTTGGTGCCACGTAGCGCGTTGGGTGAACGCGTTAGTACCGCGTTTGCCGATGAGTGGAAAAAACTGGGCGGCGGCGTTGTGCTGGCGCAGAAATTTGGCTCCACCGCTGAACTGCGTATGGGGCTGAACGGTCGCTCTGGCATCGCCCTGACCGGTAGCCCGGTTGCCTCCAGCCTGCCACAGCAGCCAGGCGTGACGGTTGGCGGTCTGAATATTCCGGCTCCGCCGACGGATGCGCAAATTAGCGGTAGCGGCAGCGTTGACGCGGTGTATATCGTTGCCACACAGGATGAAATCGCGCTGATTAAACCGATGATCACCCTGCGGACCGGCAGCCAGAGCGGCGTGATGCTGTACGCCAGCTCACGCAGTGCGCAGGGCGGCGCCGGTCCGGATTTCCGCCTTGAAATGGAAGGCTTGCAATTCAACGAAATTCCGATGCTTGCCGGGGCAAACCCGTCGCTGATGCAGCAAGCGCTGAAAAGCGTGAATAACGACTACTCGCTGGCGCGTCTGTACGCGATGGGCGCGGATGCCTGGTCGCTGGCGAATAACTTCTCGCAAATGCGTCAGGTGCCGGGTTTCGAGCTGAACGGCAATACTGGCGATTTAACGGCTACACAGGATTGCGTGATCAACAGGAAGTTGTCATGGCTCAAATACCAACAGGGGCAAATCGTCCCGGCGAATTAAGCCGTAAGCAGACTGGCGACGTATGGGAAGCGAAAGCGCGTCGCCTGCTGGAAAGCAAAGGACTGCACTTTATCGCCGCCAATGTGCGCGAGCGCGGCGGCGAAATCGATCTGATAATGCGACACGGCAAGACGACCGTGTTTATTGAAGTGCGCTATCGAAAGTCGGCGCGTTTTGGCGGTGCAGCAAGCAGCGTCACCCGCGCCAAGCAAGCCAAACTGCTGCATACCGCGCGTTTATGGCTGGCCCGGCACAATGGGAGTTTTGACACTGTGGATTGCCGGTTTGATGTGGTAGCCTTCACCGAAAATGATGTTGAGTGGATACCCAACGCCTTTAACGACCACTCATGATTGCTCAATGATAGGGATTACCGTGCTCGAACGAATTAAAGTCTGCTTTACGGAAAGCATTCAAACCCAAATTGCGGCGGCGGAAGCGCTACCTGATGCCATTTCCCGAGCAGCCATGACGATGGTTCACTCCCTGCTGAATGGTAACAAAATCCTCTGTTGTGGCAACGGGACATCTGCCGCCAACGCACAGCATTTTGCTGCCAGTATGATCAACCGTTTTGAAACAGAACGTCCTAGTTTACCTGCCATTGCACTTAATACCGATAATGTGGTCTTAACCGCGATAGCAAATGACCGTCTGCATGATGAAATTTATGCCAAGCAGGTTCGGGCGCTCGGCCATACCGGCGATATTTTGTTGGCCATCTCAACGCGGGGTAACAGTCGCGATATCGTTAAAGCCGTCGAAGCGGCGGTAACGCGCGATATGTCGATCATTGCGTTGACGGGCTACGACGGTGGCGAGCTGGCGGGTCTGCTGGGGCCGCAGGATGTCGAAATTCGTATTCCTTCCCACCGCAGCGCGCGCATCCAGGAAATGCATATGCTGACGGTAAATTGCTTATGCGATCTGATTGATAACACGCTTTTTCCTCACCAGGATGATTAAGGAGTACACATGAAGGCATTTACGCCCCTCGCAGTCCTTATTTCCGCGCTGCTGTTACAGGGTTGTGTTGGCGCAGTGGTGGTAGGTTCCGCAGCCGTGGGCACAAAAGCCGCGACGGATCCGCGGACCGTTGGCACCCAGGTGGATGACAGCACGCTGGAACTACGCGTGAATAGCGCGCTGTCGAAAGACGAACAAATTAAGAAAGAAGCGCGTGTTAACGTCACCGCCTACCAGGGGAAAGTGCTGCTGACAGGCCAGGCGCCGAATACCGATCTCTCTTCGCGGGCAAAACAGATTGCCGTTGGTGTGGAAGGGACAACCGAAGTCTTTAACGAGATCCGTCAGGGTCAGCCGATTGGTCTGGGTACGGCCTCTTCCGATACCTGGATCACCACCAAAGTGCGCTCGCAGTTGCTGAGCAGCGACCAGGTGAAATCGTCCAACGTGAAAGTGACGACTGAAAATGGTGAAGTGTTCCTGATGGGGCTGGTCACCGAGCGTGAAGGCCGGGCCGCCGCAGATATCGCCAGCCGCGTAAGCGGGGTGAAACACGTGACAACCGCCTTTACCCTGCTTAAATAAACCCGCAGTCATGAAAAAGCCCGGTCAAAACCGGGCTTTTTTTCGCGTATTAGTTGGCTTACAGCAGCGCAATAATACCCGTAATCACCCCGCACAACGCCACGAGGCCGCCGGTCAGCCACAGGGCTTTCGCCGGGAAAGATTTACGCAGCATAACGAGCGATGGCAGGCTAACCGCCGGTAGCGTAATCAGCAGCGCCAGTGCAGGCGCCATGCCCATCCCCGCCAGCATCATGGTTTGCACAATGGGAATTTCTGCCGCCGTTGGGATAACAAACAGGCAACCGACAATCGCCATCGCAATCACCCACAGCAATGTGTTATCCACCGCGCCATCCGCATGCGGGAACAGCCAGACGCGCGCCGCGCCGAGAACCAGCACCGCGAGGATATAGACCGGGATGGTGCTCCAGAACAGTTGCCATAACGCCTTGCCCCAGCGCGCCATAAAGCTGCCCTGTGGCTCGGGTAAGGTGATTTCCACCGGCTCTGACTGTTGCGGGCTATCCTTCACCAGCATCTGTACCAGCGTTGCCACGCCGAGCACGGTGACCAGACCGGCAACCAGGCGGATTGCCGCAAAATGCCAGCCAAGCACAAACCCCATAAACACCAGCGTCGCCGGATTCAGCAGCGGGTTGCCCATCCAGAACGCCAGCGCACCGCCCATAGAAACGCGCTGACGCCGCATGCCTGCCGCCACCGGGGCCGCACAGCAAGAACACATCATGCCAGGCAGAGAAAATAACGTACCAAATAAGGTGCCGCTAAAACGCTTTTGCCCCAGCGTGCGCAGCAACCAGTCGCGCGGGATAAGCACCTGAATCAGCGAGCCGAGCAGCACGCCGAGTACGGCTGCTTTCCAGACTGCGAGAAAATAGACCATGGCATAATCAAGCGCCGCCTGAAACGGGCTGGAGTCGGCCTGGGAAAGAATGGATTTACCGATGCTGTGCGTCTCGGCAGCGGTGAATGCTTTGCCATAATAAGGCTGCCATTTCACGTACCAAAGACCAACGATAACAACAAGAAAGAACAGAGCGGGTTTCCACCATTGAACAGGTGTTGCCGCTTGAGGTGAAGACTGACCAGTCATAACATTCCCCGGGGATATATTTATAAGCCCGAGAATAGTACGCCGTGATAACTATTTTGCCAATGAGCTATCCGCTGCGATCGCCCGTAGCTGCGCGGATTTCACCACACGCGTGGGCTGGTTTGAAGGCAAAAATGCCAGCGCCAGCATTGCGCGGGCGACATCGTGGGCGGAAATCGACTTCCAGTTGCCCGGCAACAGACGAAAAAGCGGTGCCAGCAACGATTCATTGACCCGTTTTTTCTCCCGATCCCCCAGCAGCATTGACGGGCGGACGATGGTCAGCGACGGCCACTGTTGTGCCATCAACGCGTTTTCCATCTCACCTTTCACGTGATTGTAGAAAAACGGTGAGCGCGCGTTTGCCCCCATTGAACTGACCACCAGCATTTGCGTGGCACCAAGGCGCAAACCGGTAAGCGCCGTGTCCACCACCAGCGTGTAATCGGCGAGCACAAACGCCTCTTTGCTCCCCGCCTCACGCCGGGTGGTGCCGAGGCAACAAAAAACCGTATCGACAGGTTCCGTCACCAGTGCCAGCGCGTCACTCAGTTGCGGATCGTGTGGGTTTTCGACGCCTGAGACACCGGACAATGGGCGACGCGTGGGGGCAATAATGGAATCAATGCGCGGATCGCTGTTCAGCAACCGCAACAGATGCCCGCCAACCAGACCAGTGGCACCGGTGATTAACACACGTTGCATCGTTTCCCCCTTTGCAGATGAATCTGTGTTGCAATGTCAGCCTGCTGAACCAGGCTTAATGTTCTGGTGAGTTATCAGTATGCATAACTCCCTTTCTGAAGCCAAAACAACGGAGGAAGTAT
Source organism: Kosakonia sacchari SP1 (assembly GCF_000300455.3). NCBI lineage: Bacteria > Pseudomonadati > Pseudomonadota > Gammaproteobacteria > Enterobacterales > Enterobacteriaceae > Kosakonia > Kosakonia sacchari. The sequence continues at coordinate 563,067 of NZ_CP007215.2, read as the reverse complement.
GAGCAAGAAAATCGCTGTCTTGATCACCGACGAGTTTGAAGATTCAGAATTCACCTCTCCGGCGCATGAATTTCGCAAGGCCGGTCATGAGGTTATCACCATTGAGAAACAGGCCGGTAAAACCATTCATGGCAAAAAGGGCGAAGCGGAAGTGGTGATTGATAAAGCCATTGATGAAGTGCGCCCGGCAGACTTTGACGCGCTGCTGCTGCCGGGGGGACATTCGCCTGACTCTCTGCGCGGCGACGATCGTTTTGTCACCTTCACGCGCGATTTCATCAGCGCCGGGAAACCGGTCTTCGCCATTTGCCACGGTCCACAATTGCTGATCAGCGCCGATGCGATACGCGGTCGTAAGCTCACGGCGGTGAAACCGATTGTGGTGGATGTGAAAAACGCCGGGGGTGAGTTCTACGACCAGGAAGTGGTGGTCGATAAAGATCAGCTGGTTACCAGCCGTACTCCCGATGATTTGCCCGCGTTTAACCGCGAAGCGCTGCGTTTACTGGGTGCCTGAGTCGCGGATCCAGTGCAGTTTTTTACCAAAGCCCAGCGTGTTATCGGTGAACTTAAGTTCATGAAGGCGAATCTCCCACATCGGGGCAGATAACATGCGGGCGACCGGAAAGCGACGATTGTACTTCGCACGCAACGTCGCACTCTCCTCGCCGTCGAGGCGGCGGATCTCGCCGGTGAACTGCACGCCGCGAATCAGCGCCACGGTTTTTGGCTGGCCGTTTACCGTGCCCGCCACCTGCGCTTTCAGACCCGTCATCTGTGCATGGCGGGTTTGATCTTCACTCAGAATATAAAACGCGACCGCTTGCGGATCATAAAAATAGAACGCGTTCGCGCACCATAACTCTCCCCGATTCGCCACGCACCAGGTGACAACATGCTGTTTCGCCAGCCAGCGATTAATGGCTGCAAGCGTCTCCATTTTTTCCCTTCCCCATGTTATTTTTCTTTCACATTAACATACTGAACATCGTCATGACGCCCTGGTTTCTTTATCTTATTCGCACCGCTGACAACATGCTATACACCGGCATTACCACCGATGTCGCACGGCGTTTTACCCAGCATCAATCCGGCAAAGGCGCAAAAGCGTTGCGGGGAAAAGGCGCGCTGGCGTTGGCTTTTTCGGCCGAGGTGGGGGAAAGATCTCTGGCGCTACGGCTGGAGTACCGCATTAAGCAGTTAACCAAACGCCAGAAAGAGCGCCTCGTCGCCGGGGATGGCTCATTCGAGGCGCTGCGGGAAAGCTTGTTATCTGTGACCGTTAAAAACGATTGAAATGATCGCTGTATTCAACCCGGCCACTGACGCCATTGAACGCGTCATCCGCCAGGCGATGGACTAAAAACGCCTCGTGGCTTTCTGGCCAACGGCAGTGCAAATCATACTGCGCCGCCTTCTCAAACCCGAGACGACTATAAAACGCAGGATCACCTAAAGTGACCACCGCCGCATAGCCAAACTCGTTGAGTGAATCCAGCCCTTCATATACTAACTGACGCGCAATACCCTGCCCGCGATACTGCTCATCAACGGCCAGCGGCGCAAGCCCGACCCATTGCAGCTCTTCACCGGCGACCGAAACCGGGCTAAACGCCACGTAGCCAATGACCTGGCCTTCGTCATCGGTCGCAACAAATCCCAGCGTGATCAGCCCGTCTTCGCGCAGATCGTGCACCAGCGTCGCTTCCGCTTCGCCGTCAAAACTACGGCGCAGCAGCGCGTCGATACCAGGAGCATCAATGGGAATTTCAACTCTAATCAGCATGGCTCACCTACAGAGGGTTGTGTCGTTGCAGGTGGCGCTTGCAGGCCAGCCTCAACAAATTCCGCCAGCTGCAGCAGCATCACCCGCAGGGGTTTTGGCATCTGCTCCAGCTCAATGGCGTCCATCAGGTTTTTCACGTACAGCCCAAGTTCCGTATCGCCTTCAATCACCAGACGGCGCTGGAAAAACAACGTATCGGGATCCTGCTTACGCGCAGCAATCATCAGCAAATCGCTGGCGTCCGCGCTGAAGCTGACATCCGCATCGGCAGATTCACGCACAATCATCTGCCCATCTGCAACAGAGGTATACCACGTCAGGCCAATATCCCGAACCTGGATACTTAACCAGCGGCCTTCAAGAAACTCAAGTTCTCCGTCCACCAGCGCCTGTTGGAATTGCCAACGCAGCACCTGCTCCAGCACCTGACGCTTGATGGCGAAAGGCGTCAGCTTAACCGGCACGCTCAATAACGACGGGCCAACCTGAACAAGACGTGAGCGCAATTTATCCAACACGAGCTTTACTCCCTGAAATGATAATGACTGTTATTTTGCCACAATCGCCAAATGGCATAGCGGCACAAATCAACAATTACGAATAAACAGCCGGGGATTATTGGCGCCATCAATACGCATTTAACTGCCTCAAATCAAAAATTGTCGCTGACAGGTTAACTAAAATCCCAGTTCATTAACAACTTAGCGACCCCACGGGGTACATCCGGGCCATAGCGCCCTGAATGCAGGATACACTATGGAGTTGCTCTGCCCTGCCGGAAACCTTCCGGCGCTGAAGGCGGCCATCGAAAACGGTGCCGACGCTGTGTATATCGGCCTGAAAGATGATACCAACGCCCGCCATTTCGCCGGTCTTAATTTTACCGAGAAGAAGCTGCAGGAAGCGGTCAGCTTTGTTCATCAACATCGCCGCAAGCTGCATATCGCCATTAATACGTTTGCGCATCCTGATGGGTATCAGCGCTGGGAGCGTGCCGTTGATATGGCGGCGCAGATTGGCGCTGATGCGCTGATCCTGGCGGATTTAGCGATGCTGGAATATGCAGCGGAGCGCTATCCGCATATTGAGCGCCACGTCTCCGTTCAGGCTTCTGCGACCAACGAAGAGGCGATTCGTTTTTACCATCGCCACTTTGACGTGGCGCGTGTAGTGCTGCCGCGCGTGTTATCAATTCACCAGGTCAAACAGCTGGCGCGCGTCACGCCGGTGCCGCTGGAAGTGTTCGCTTTCGGCAGCCTGTGCATTATGGCGGAAGGCCGCTGCTACCTCTCCTCTTACCTGACTGGCGAATCGCCCAATACCGTAGGTGCCTGTTCTCCAGCGCGTTTTGTGCGCTGGCAGCAAACGCCGCAGGGGCTGGAATCCCGCCTCAACGAAGTGCTGATTGACCGTTATCAGGATGGCGAAAACGCCGGATATCCGACCTTATGCAAAGGTCGCTATCTGGTGGATGGCGAGCGCTATCACGCACTGGAAGAACCCACCAGCCTTAACACGCTGGAGCTGCTGCCAGAGCTGCTGGCCGCCAATATTGCCTCGGTAAAAATCGAGGGGCGCCAGCGCAGCCCGGCCTATGTCAGCCAAGTGGCAAAAGTATGGCGTCAGGCAATCGACCGTTGTATAGCCTCGCCGCAAGATTTTGTGCCGCAATCGGCCTGGATGGAAACGCTGGGTTCGATGTCGGAAGGCACCCAAACCACCCTCGGCGCGTATCACCGCAAATGGCAGTAGGAAAACCATGAAATATTCATTAGGGCCGGTGCTTTATTACTGGCCAAAAGAGACGCTGGAAGATTTTTACCGCCAGGCAGCCACCAGCCGCGCCGATGTGATTTACCTTGGCGAAGCCGTCTGCAGCAAGCGCCGCGCGACCAAAGTGGGCGACTGGCTGGATATGGCAAAAGCGTTGGCGGACAGCGGCAAACAAGTTGTACTTTCCACGCTGGCGCTGGTGCAGGCCTCTTCCGAATTAAATGAACTAAAACGTTACGTTGATAATGGCGAGTTTCTCCTGGAAGCCAGCGATCTGGGCGTGGTGAATATGTGCGCCGAGCGCAAGCTGCCGTTTGTCGCCGGACATGCGCTCAACTGCTACAACGCGGTGACGCTGCGAATACTGCTCAAGCAAGGAATGGTGCGCTGGTGCATGCCGGTTGAGCTTTCGCGCGACTGGCTGAAAAACTTACTCGATCAATGTGATTCCCTGGGTATCCGCCAGCAGTTTGAAGTGGAAGTGCTGAGCTACGGTCATCTGCCGCTGGCTTACTCCGCGCGCTGCTTTACTGCCCGCTCCGAAGACAGGCCCAAAGATGAGTGCGAAACCTGCTGCATTAAATACCCGAACGGGCGCAGCATTCTTTCGCAAGAGAACCAGCAAGTCTTTGTGCTGAACGGCATCCAGACGATGAGCGGCTATGTTTACAACCTGGGTAATGAGCTGACGTCTATGAAGGGACTTGTGGATATGGTGCGCCTGTCGCCGATGGGTAACGAGACGTTTGCCATGCTCGACGCGTTTCAGGCGAATGAAACGGGTAATGCGCCGCTGCCGCTGGCGTCTAATAGCGATTGCAACGGTTACTGGCGCAAGCTGCCGGGGCTGGTTCTTCAACAGTAAAAAGCTCACTTTGTTAACAAGAATTGTCACAAGTTAATGCAGTATGAAAGTTGCAGCTTTTCTGGCCGGGCGCGGCACATTGCGCCAGGCTGGAAGAAGACCTTCAATCTGATGACAATGCTGTAGCAAAGTGAGTGTGTATGTCTGATAAAACGATCCCTTTTTCGGTGCTCGATCTCGCGCCGATCCCGCAAAATTCCACCGCCCGCGAGGCGTTCACCCATTCGTTGGATCTGGCGAAACTGGCCGAACAGCGCGGTTATCATCGCTACTGGCTGGCAGAACACCACAACATGACCGGTATCGCCAGCGCGGCGACTTCCGTATTGATTGGCTATCTGGCGGCGAATACGCAAACCCTGCATTTGGGTTCCGGCGGAGTGATGCTGCCAAACCACTCGCCGCTGGTGATTGCCGAGCAGTTCGGCACATTGAATACGCTCTATCCCGGACGCATCGATCTTGGGCTTGGCCGCGCGCCAGGTAGCGATCAGCGCACCATGATGGCGCTGCGCCGCCATATGAGCGGTGATATCGATAATTTCCCGCGTGATGTCGCCGAACTGGTGGACTGGTTTGATGCCCGCGATCCAAATCCGCATGTGCGACCGGTGCCAGGCTACGGTGAAAAAATCCCCGTCTGGCTGCTGGGCTCAAGCCTGTATAGCGCGCAACTGGCCGCACAACTGGGTTTGCCGTTTGCCTTTGCTTCGCACTTCGCGCCGGATATGTTGTTTCAGGCGTTGCATCTTTATCGCGCCAACTTTAAGCCTTCAGCGCGGCTGGAAAAACCGTACGCCATGGTGTGCATCAACATTGTCGCTGCCGACAGCAACCGCGATGCGGAATTCCTGTTTACGTCGATGCAGCAGGCGTTTGTAAAATTGCGCCGTGGCGAAAGTGCGCAGTTACCACCGCCGATCCCAAATATGGATCAGTTCTGGTCTCCGTCTGAACAATACGGCGTGCAGCAGGCGCTGAGTATGTCGCTGGTGGGTGATAAAGCGAAAGTGCGCCACGGGCTGGAGTCAATTCTGCGGGAAACGAATGCCGACGAAATTATGGTCAACGGACAGATTTTTGATCACCAGGCACGGCTTTACTCGTTTGAGCTGGCGATGCAGGTAAAAGAAGAACTGCTCGGTTAACGCGGAGATCCTCCTCTCCCAGAAGGGAGAGGAGAGAAAATGGTTACTGATAGACAGGTAGCAGATTAAAGCTGGAAAGCAGATGCACGACGGCGTTTCCTATGCCAAACAGCAGGATCAACGCGATCATTGGCTTGCCACCCCACACGCGAAATGCCGGGCTGCCAAAGCGCTTACGCGACGCATTCGCCAGCAGCGCGGGAACAATCGCCGCCCATACCGTTGCCGCTAAACCCGCATAACCAATCGCATACAAAAAGCCGTTCGGCCACAGTAAGCCACCAACAATCGGCGGCAAAAAGGTCAGCAGTGCGGTTTTAAAACGCCCCAGCGGGGAATCATCAAACTTGAATAAGTCTGCCAGGTAGTCAAACAGCCCCAGCGTCACGCCGAGGAAGGAACTGGCGACGGCAAAGTTTGAGAAGACAACCAGCAACAGATCCAGGCTGCGGCTATTCAGCACGCCGCTCAGCGCCTGCACCAGCACATCGATATTCCCGCCTTTTGCTGCGATCTCAATGAATGCAGGGCGTGCGATGTTGCCCATCGTGACCAGTAACCAAATAACATACAGCCCCAGCGCCAACAGCGTGCCGTAGACCAGGCAACGAATGATGGTGCGTGGATCTTTGCCGTAGTATTTCATCAGGCTCGGTACATTGCCGTGGTAGCCAAACGAGGCCAGGCAGAATGGCAGCGTCATCAACAGATAAGGCGTATACGAAGCATCGCTCTGAGCGACGTTAAATAAGGTCGCTGGCTCAACATGCCCCAACAGGCTGCCAAATGTAAGAAAGAAGGTGATAACCTTTGCACCCAGCACAATTGCCGTCATTCGGCTGACAGCATGCGTCGAGAGCCAGACGATAAACGCCACCAGCAGCGCAAAAGCAAGCCCGGCCAGACGCGGTGGGACATTCAGCGACATTTCAGCAAAAGTGTGGTGCAAAACAGAGCCGCTCGCCGAAATGTAGGCGTAGGTCAGGATATAGAGCACGAAAGCAATCGAAATACCGTTAACCAGATTCCAGCCTTTCCCCAGCAGATCTTTGGTGATGGTATCGAAGCTCGCGCCGCTACGGTAATTCAGGTTGGCTTCAAGGATCATCAGCCCGGAGTGCAGCATGCAAAACCAGGTAAAAACGAGCGCCAGCAATGACCAGAAAAACCACGCGCCAGACATCACCACCGGCAATGAAAACATGCCTGCTCCAATGATCGTGCCGCCAATAATCACCACCCCGCCGAACAGCGAAGGGGAAGCTTGTGTGGTTGTCAGTGTCGACATCTAAATGATTCTCCTGTGATAAGCAATGCCAGTAGTTCAGGCTGCTGCATTGTACCAGTACAGGAGTACATTGCGGATAAAAAAAGCCCCAATCTTTTCGATCGGGGCTGTATCTATTTCTTTACAGACTGTAACGCTGTTTATGCGTCGTTACGGCGACGCGGAGCGCTGTCGTCACGATCGCGGCGCGGTGCGCGGCGTTCGCCACCGAAACTACGACCTTCCTGACGCTCGCCGCTGAAACGACGACCTTCACCACGACCACCTTCACGGCGTTCACCACCGAAACCGCCACGACGCTCACCGCCACCGCGACGTTCGCTACGCTCACGCGGCTGTGCATCGCCCAGCAGTTGCATATTCATCGGCTTGTTCAGAATACGCGTGCGAGTGAAGTGCTGCAGAACTTCGCCCGGCATGCCTTTCGGCAGCTCAATGGTAGAGTGAGTACCGAACAGCTTGATGTTACCAATGTAACGGCTGCTGATATCACCTTCATTGGCGATAGCACCAACGATATGGCGTACTTCAACACCATCATCGCGGCCCACTTCAATACGATACAGTTCCATTTCGCCAACATCACGACGTTCACGACGCGGACGATCTTCACCACCACGTTCAGAACGTTCGCCACGCGGGCCACGATCGTTACGATCGCCACGGCGTTCGAAGCGATCATCACGTTCACGGAATTCGCGACGCGGGCGCATCGGTGCATCCGGCGGCAGGATCAGCGGACGTTCGCCTTGTGCCATTTTCAGCAGTGCAGCGGCCAGCGTTTCAATATCCATCTCTTCTTCAGCAGAAGGCTGGATTTTTGCCAGCAGCGCACGGTACTGATCCAGATCGCTGCTTTCCAGCTGCTGCTGAACTTTCGCGGCGAATTTTTCCAGACGGCGTTTACCCAGCAGCTCTGCGTTCGGCAGTTCCACTTCCGGAATGGTCAGTTTCATCGTACGTTCGATGTTGCGCAGCAGACGACGCTCGCGGTTCTCAACGAACAGCAGCGCACGACCCGCACGACCCGCACGACCGGTACGACCGATACGGTGAACGTAGGATTCGGAATCCATCGGGATGTCGTAGTTAACAACCAGGCTGATACGCTCAACGTCCAGACCACGTGCCGCAACATCAGTTGCGATCAGGATATCCAGACGACCGTCTTTCAGACGCTCCAGTGTCTGCTCACGTAGTGCCTGGTTCATATCACCGTTCAGCGCGGCGCTGTTATAGCCACTGCGCTCCAGCGCTTCAGCCACTTCCAGCGTTGCGTTTTTGGTACGAACGAAGATGATCGCCGCATCAAAATCTTCTGCTTCCAGGAAGCGAACCAGTGCTTCGTTTTTACGCATGCCGTATGCAGTCCAGTAGCTCTGGCTGATATCCGGACGAGTCGTCACGCTGGATTGAATGCGCACTTCCTGCGGCTCTTTCATAAAGCGGCGAGTAATGCGACGGATTGCTTCCGGCATGGTTGCAGAGAACAGCGCGGTCTGATGACCTTCCGGGATCTGCGCCATGATGGTTTCTACGTCTTCGATAAAGCCCATGCGCAGCATTTCGTCGGCTTCATCCAGCACCAGACCGCTCAGTTTAGAGAGATCCAGCGTGCCGCGTTTCAGGTGATCCAGCAGACGGCCCGGTGTACCGACGACAATCTGTGGCCCCTGGCGCAGAGCGCGTAATTGCACGTCATAACGCTGGCCACCGTACAGGGCTACCACGCTTACGCCGCGCATATGTTTAGAGAAATCGGTCATTGCTTCAGCAACCTGAACCGCCAGTTCGCGGGTCGGAGCGAGCACAAGGATCTGCGGCGCACGCAGGTCCGGATCGATGTTGTTCAGCAGCGGCAGAGAAAACGCTGCGGTTTTACCGCTACCAGTCTGGGCCATGCCCAGCACGTCACGACCGTTAAGCAGGTGCGGAATGCACTCAGCCTGGATCGGAGATGGTTTTTCGTAACCGAGATCGTTAAGAGCTTCAAGGATGGGAGCCTTCAGGCCCAGATCTGCAAAAGTGGTTTCGAATTCAGCCATGTAGTACAAGTGCCTCTATGTCATTGGCGGCCAGTCTACATAACTCATCGTGAAAAAAATTAGCAATTTTCATTGAAAAGTGTGAACCGGCTCAAAGTAGGTTAATTAACGAACAATGAAGCCCTCACCCGCGAAGGTGATGGCAATCAAAAAAAGATTATGGGCTGATATGTTCGTCAGCTATTGCTGGTCCGATTCTGCCAGGTCGTCATGCTCCTGGCCCAAGAGCGCTAATTCCAACAATGCGTAACGGTGCTCAACAAAATTATGGACGTTGTTAGCAACCGCTAGTTTGAACAGTGCCGAAGCGCTGTCCTTATCCCCCAGACTTAGGTAGTACTTACCTAAATAGAAGTTGGTTTCACTGAGATGCTCAGCGAGCGAGGTGTTATCCGTTGCGTCTGCCTTCAGGCGATCCATTAGCGTTGCTTCGCTAATGTCGCCGAGGTAGAACTCGACAATGTTCCATCCCCACTGTTCCTTATCCGATTTTTCGAAGCGCTGTTTAAGTGCTTCTTTAGCCTGCTTCTCATCAAGCTTCCGCTCAACGATGTAAAGCCACAGACTCCGGAAAGGATCATTAGGATCGTCTTGATAAAACGCCAGCAGATCATCTTGCGCTAACTTGTCGCGACCACCGTAATGCAGTGCGATCCCGCGATTCAAGTGCGCGTAGTTGTAAGTTGGATCAAGCTCAAGTACAGAATCAAACGCTTCATAGGCAGCATCAAAATTGCCTGCCTGCGTTAAATAAATGCCTAAGTAATTGAATACTTCAGGCATATCGGGTCGTATTGCCAGCGCTTGCGAGAAATCATTTCGCGCTAAGGCTCTCAAACCGAGGCTATCATACAACACTCCGCGCTCATATAAAAGCTGTGCGCGTTCGTCATCGGTTAAAGCCCGACTGGCAAGAATTTGTTCCATGCGTGCCAGAATCACTTCTTGCTGCAAAGTCGGTTGCAATGGCACCGCGAGGACTTCGCTCTTACGCCAGGCAGAGTTGCTGCATCCTGCCAGCGTTAAAGCTGTCGCAACGAAACACCAGCGCAAAAAAGGCTTCATTTCCCACTCCCGAAGACAACAATTGGATGAACGTCCTGTCCCCGGCTGCAAACATGGCGTCCTGCCTGCTAATAAGCCCTCCGCTTTCGCGGAGGGCAAAGGCAACCTTACTCGCCCTGCTCTGCTTGCGGCGCTTCCGACGCTTCAGCAGGCTGAGTCTGCTCAGTCGCTTCTTTAATGCTCAGACGAATACGGCCCTGACGGTCAACTTCCAGAACTTTAACCGGCACTTCCTGGCCCATCTGCAGATAATCGGTCACTTTCTCAACGCGTTTGTCAGCGATCTGAGAAATATGTACCAGACCTTCTTTACCGCCGCCGATGGCAACAAACGCGCCAAAGTCAACGATGCGGGTCACTTTACCGCTATAAACACGGCCCACTTCGATCTCAGCCGTGATCTCTTCAATGCGGCGAATAGCATGTTTCGCTTTGTCGCCGTCAGTTGCTGCGATTTTCACGGTGCCATCATCTTCGATTTCGATGGTGGTGCCGGTTTCTTCGGTCAGCGCACGAATGACGGAGCCGCCTTTACCGATCACGTCTTTGATCTTATCTGGATTAATTTTGATGGTATGGATACGCGGTGCAAATTCAGAGATATCACCACGCGGCGCGTTAATCGCCTGCTCCATTACACCCAGAATATGTAGACGAGCACCTTTTGCCTGGTTCAGCGCAACCTGCATGATCTCTTTGGTGATACCTTCAATTTTGATATCCATCTGCAGCGCAGAGATACCGTCGCGGGAGCCCGCAACTTTGAAGTCCATATCGCCCAGGTGGTCTTCGTCGCCCAGGATGTCAGACAGAACAACAAAGTTGTCGCCTTCTTTCACCAGACCCATTGCGATACCCGCAACAGCGGCTTTCACCGGTACGCCTGCGTCCATCAGCGCCAGAGATGCACCGCAAACGGAAGCCATAGAAGAAGAACCGTTAGATTCGGTGATTTCAGAAACCACACGTACGGTGTACGGGAATTTATCAGCATCCGGCATTACTGCCAGCACGCCGCGTTTAGCCAGACGGCCGTGACCAATTTCACGACGTTTCGGCGAACCAACCATCCCGGTTTCCCCTACGGAGTACGGAGGGAAGTTGTAATGGAACAGGAAAGAGTCAGTACGCTCGCCCATCAGCTCGTCGATGATCTGCGCGTCACGTGCGGTACCCAGCGTGGCGGTAACCAGCGCCTGAGTTTCGCCACGAGTAAACAGTGCGGAACCGTGGGTACGCGGCAGCACACCGGTACGAACGTCCAGACCACGGATCATATCTTTTTCGCGGCCATCGATACGAGGTTCGCCCGCCAGTACGCGACTACGAACAACGTTTTTCTCGATAGCGTGCAGGATTTCGCCCAGCTCATTGGCATCCAGGGTTTCATCTTCTGCCACCAGCGTTGCGATGGTTTCGGATTTGATCACGTCAACCTGAGCATAACGCTCTTGTTTGTCAGTGATGCGGTACGCATCGCTCAAACGTGATTCTGCCAGCGCAGCAACGCGCGCGTTCAGCGCTTCGTTCACCGCTTCCGGCTGCCAGTCCCAACGCGGTTTGCCTGCTTCTTTTACCAGATCGTTGATGTTCTGGATAACAATCTGCTGCTGGTCGTGGCCAAATACCACAGCGCCCAGCATTTGATCTTCGCTCAGCAGTTCCGCTTCGGATTCCACCATCAGAACGGCGGCTTCAGTACCGGCAACGACCAGGTCCAGCTTACTTGCTTTCAGCTCTTCCTGAGTCGGGTTCAGAACGTACTGGTCATTGATATAACCAACACGCGCGGCGCCAATCGGGCCATTGAACGGAATACCAGACAGTGAAAGCGCAGCGGAAGCACCGATCATGGCCACGATGTCCGGGTTAACCTGCGGGTTAACGGAAACCACGGTCGCGATAACCTGCACTTCGTTCACGAAACCTTCAGGGAACAGCGGGCGAACCGGGCGATCAATCAGACGCGCGATCAACGTTTCGCCTTCGCTCGGACGGCCTTCACGACGGAAGAAACCGCCAGGGATTTTACCTGCAGCGTAAGTACGTTCTTGATAGTTTACGGTCAGCGGGAAGAAATCCTGACCTGGTTTTGCTTTTTTCTGGCCAACTACAGTCACGAATACTGCGGTGTCATCCATGCTTACCATAACGGCAGCAGTCGCCTGACGCGCCATCATGCCGGTTTCCAGCGTGACGGTATGTTGACCATACTGGAATTTACGAACGATCGGATTCAGCAAAGTTCTGTCCTTTCTTAATGAAAGTCAGCACACCTTTGGCGTGCCGACAATTTAACCGAATCTTCATGCATCCTCGCGACTAATGACAACCCTAACCCGCCCATTGCGGATAAAGCCTCTCATTAGCCGCGCGAACCTCTGCAGTGAAGATCATACCTGGCAACAATACATTAGTTTACTGCCAATTGCTGCCGCCTGGTTGAAAAAAGGGGCCTTGTAGGCCCCTTCTTGAAACTCGCCAGACTTAGCGACGCAGACCCAGACGCTCGATCAGCGCGGTGTAGCGTGCAACGTCTTTACGTTTCAGATAGTCGAGCAGTTTACGACGCTGAGAAACCATACGCAGCAGACCACGACGGCTGTGGTGATCTTTTTTGTGCTCTGCAAAGTGACCCTGCAGGTGGTTGATCTGAGCAGTCAGCAGTGCGACCTGAACTTCGGTAGAACCGCTGTCGTTAGAACCACGACCAAACTCGGAAACGATTTTTGCTTTAGCTTCAACGCTTAGAGACATTTTAAACTCCAGTGTAAAAAAAATGAAAAGGCGCCGATCTCTAATTCAGCGGCCTCAGGATTAACGCCGGGTGATGTTAAATACATAGCCCGGCGTTAAGCGGCAATATTCTACTCGTAGTCACGGTTTCCCGCAAGGTAAGCCCGTCATTGTGCAGGATACTCGACCACCAGACGACGCGGCGCAACACGGCCTTCGTCGTCCATTTCGCCCATACCAATGAACTTCGCATCATCACCTTCTGTGACACGCACCAGCCCCGCTTTTGGCGCATCGGATGCCCGGACCGGCTGACCATTTTTGAAATATGCCGCGACGACTGACGGAATGTTAACCGCCGGGAAATCTGACGCCGGGCTGTCCATTGGCATCAGTAACGGATCCAGCAGTTGTGCTGCCGGGATACCCTGCTGTTCGGCCTGCTCAACACGTTCACGCAACTGGTCGAGCGTCACCATACGTTCTACCGGGTACTTACTCACCGCCAGGCGACGCAGATAGATAACATGTGCGCCACAGTCCAGTTTCTCACCCAAATCATCAATAATGGTGCGGATGTAAGTCCCCTTCGAGCAGTGAATTTCCAGCTCAAGTTCATCGCCTTCATGGCGGATAAATAACAGCTCGTAAACCGTAATTGGGCGCGCTTCACGCGGAACCTCAATGCCCTGGCGTGCATACTCGTAGAGCTTCTTTCCCTGGTATTTCAGGGCAGAATACATCGACGGGACTTGCTGCGTATCGCCGCGAAAACTGTCCAGCGCAGCGGCCAGTTGTTCGGCACTGAAAGTCAACGGACGCTCTTCAACGATTTGCCCATCAGCATCGGACGTATCGGTACGCTGTCCAAGGCGGGCAATCACCCGATAACGTTTGTCTGAATCCAGCAGATATTGGGAAAACTTTGTCGCTTCTCCCAGGCAAATCGGCAGCATGCCGGTGGCCAGCGGATCAAGCGCTCCGGTGTGCCCGGCGCGATTGGCGTTATAAAGACGCTTTACTTTTTGCAGCACATCATTGCTGGAAGCGCCCTGCTGTTTATCGAGCAGCAGAACGCCATGCACGTCGCGACCGCGACGACGAGGACGACTCATCAGTCCTCCTTGCTGTCGTCCGGGTTCACACGACGTTCGTCATCGTGTTTCACCACACTGGTCACCAGATTGGACATGCGCATCCCTTCCACCAACGAGTTGTCGTAGAAGAACGTCAGTTCCGGCACGATACGCAAACGCATCGCTTTACCCAACAGGGAACGAATAAAGCCAGAGGCATCCTGCAACGCTTTGATACCCGCTTTCACGGATGCTTCGTCTTTATCGTTAAGGAAGGTAACAAACACTTTGGCATAAGCCAGATCGCGGGACACTTCGACACCAGAAACAGTGGTCATCATACCCAAACGCGGATCTTTAATTTCGCGCTGCAGGATAATCGCAATCTCTTTTTGCAGTTCCTGAGCCACGCGCTGCGGGCGACCAAATTCTTTCGCCATAATAATTCTCCAGACTAAAAAGGGGCCGTAGCCCCTTTTAATATTTCTTGCCGGGAGGCGCTTCGCTTACCCGGCCAGCAATGTTCATCCACTGTCGATTCGGCTGACTAGCAGCCGAAAAGCGAAGCGAATTACTCAATAGTACGTTGGATCTCAATGATCTCGAACACTTCGATCATATCGCCGGTACGTACATCATTGTAGTTCTTAACGCCGATACCACATTCCATGCCGTTACGAACTTCGTTGACATCATCTTTGAAGCGACGCAGGGATTCCAGCTCGCCTTCATAGATAACCACGTTGTCGCGCAGAACGCGGATCGGGTTGTGACGTTTAACCACACCTTCGGTAACCATACAGCCGGCGATCGCACCGAATTTCGGCGATTTGAACACATCGCGAACTTCCGCCAGACCGATGATCTGCTGTTTCAGTTCCGGAGAGAGCATACCGCTCATCGCCGCTTTCACTTCGTCGATCAGGTTATAGATCACGGAGTAGTAACGCAGATCCAGACCTTCCGCTTCGATCACGCGACGCGCAGATGCGTCAGCACGAACGTTGAAGCCAACCAGAATCGCGTTGGATGCAGCAGCCAGCGTCGCGTCGGTTTCGGTGATACCACCTACGCCGGAACCCACGATTTTCACTTTCACTTCGTCGGTAGACAGTTTCAGCAGAGAATCGGAGATAGCTTCGACAGAGCCCTGAACGTCGGCCTTCAGAACGATATTCACTTCGTGAACTTCGCCTTCGGTCATGTTGGCAAACATGTTTTCCAGTTTGGATTTCTGCTGACGCGCCAGTTTAACTTCGCGGAATTTGCCCTGACGGTACAGTGCCACTTCACGCGCTTTCTTCTCATCACGCACAACCGTCGCTTCATCACCCGCAGCCGGAACACCGGACAGACCGAGGATTTCCACCGGAATGGACGGACCGGCTTCTGTTACTTCGCGACCCAGTTCGTCACGCATCGCACGCACGCGGCCATATTCGAAGCCACACAGAACGATATCGCCTTTATGCAGCGTACCTTCACGCACCAGCACGGATGCCACCGGACCACGACCTTTATCCAGGAAGGATTCGATAACCACGCCGCTCGCCATACCTTTACGTACGGCTTTCAGTTCCAGAACTTCGGCTTGTAGCAGGATCGCATCCAGCAGTTCGTCGATACCGGTACCGGCTTTCGCGGAAACGTGAACGAACTGGCTTTCGCCGCCCCACTCTTCCGGAATGATGCCGTACTGAGAGAGTTCGTTTTTAACGCGATCCGGATCGGCTTCTGGCTTATCGATTTTGTTCACGGCAACAACTACCGGCACCTGCGCCGCTTTCGCATGCTGGATAGCTTCGATAGTTTGCGGCATCACGCCGTCATCGGCAGCAACAACCAGAACCACGATATCCGTTGCCTGAGCACCACGGGCACGCATTGCGGTAAACGCGGCGTGGCCTGGGGTATCCAGGAAGGTGATCATGCCGTTGTCAGTTTCAACGTGATAAGCACCAATGTGCTGAGTAATGCCGCCCGCTTCGCCAGAGGCCACTTTCGTTGAACGAATGTAGTCCAGCAGAGAGGTTTTACCGTGGTCAACGTGACCCATAATGGTCACAACCGGTGCGCGCGGTTCTGCCGCAGCACCTGTGTCACGGTCGCTCATTACCGCTTCTTCCAGCTCGTTTTCACGACGCAGGATAACTTTATGGCCCATCTCTTCAGCAACCAGTTGCGCAGTTTCCTGGTCAATAACCTGGTTGATGGTTGCCATCGCGCCCAGCTTCATCATCGCTTTGATGACCTGAGAGCCTTTAACCGCCATCTTGTTAGCCAGTTCGCCAACGGTCAGCGTTTCGCCAATCACGACGTCACGGTTAACCGCTTGCGCTGGCTTCTGGAAGCCCTGCTGCAGAGCAGAACCTTTACGCTGACGGCCGCCTTTACCACCACGAACCGCAGCACGCGCTTCTTCGCGGTCAGCTTTGCTTTCAGCGTGTTTGTTGCCTTTCTTCGGACGAGCAGCTTTCGCTGTACGGCTGCGACCACGACCACCTTCCACTTCACGGTCGTTATCATCTTCCGCCTGGCGGGCATGCTGGGAAGTGGTTACATGGTAATCACCAGTAGTCTCTTCTTCTTCGCTTGCCGGAGCCGTCCAGTTCGCTTCATTTTGTTCAGCCATACGACGAGCTTCTTCCGCTACGCGACGCGCATTTTCTTCCAGTTTACGACGAGCCTCTTCTTCCGCTTTTCGCTTGAGTTCTTGCGCTTCGGATTCACGGCGGGCTTTTTCCGCCTGAGCTGTCCTGGTCATTTCGTCAGATTGTTGGTTGCTCACTTTGCTATTTTCCGCAGCTTCGCGTTTTGCATTTTCAGCATTTTCGCGTTTAGCCTTTTCATCAGCTTCACGTTTCGCACGAGCTTCGGCATCACGTTTGGCTTTGTCCTCGGCTTCGCGCTCAGCGGCTTCCTCTGCTTCACGACGGGCCTTCTCTTCCGCTTCACGCATCGCCTCTTCTTCCGCAGCGAGACGTTCAGCCTCTTGTGGATCGCGTTTTACAAAGGTGCGTTTTTTACGGACTTCGATCTGCACCGATTTACTTTTCCCACCGGTGCCCTGAATACTTAATGTACTGCGCGTCTTGCGCTGCAGAGTCAGCTTGTCAGGCGTAGAACCATGTTCACGGTTCAAATGCGCTAACAGCGTCTGCTTTTCTTGTGCCGTCACTGAGTCTTCAGCGGACTTGCGGATCCCTGCATCAGCAAATTGCTGTACCAGGCGGTCCACAGAGGTTTGAATCTCAGCGGCCAGCGTTTTTACGGTTACATCTGTCATGCTGTTCCTTCCTGCTACAGTTTATTACGCTTCGTCGCCAAACCAGCAAATATTACGTGCGGCCATGATGAGCTCACCTGCTTTCTCATCGGTTAACCCTTCGATATCGCTCAGGTCATCCACACCTTGTTCAGCGAGGTCTTCCAGCGTACAAACACCACGAGCAGCCAGTTTGAAAGCCAGTGCGCGATCCAGACCTTCCAGGTTAAGCAGGTCTTCAGCCGGTTCTTTATTACCGAGGCTTTCTTCCTGCGCCAGTGCCAGAGTGGTCAGCGCGTTTTTCGCACGATCACGCAGGGCTTCGACGGTATCTTCATCCAGACCATCGATTTCCAGCAGCTCTTTGATTGGCACATAGGCCAGTTCTTCCAGCGTAGAGAAACCTTCTTCGACCAGAACGGTGGCGAAATCTTCGTCAATGTCCAGGTAACGGGTGAAGGTATCAATCGCTGCATGAGCCTCAGCCTGATGCTTGGACTGCAGATCCTCAACGGTCATAACGTTGAGTTCCCAGCCGCTCAGCTGAGACGCGAGGCGCACGTTCTGACCATTACGGCCGATAGCCTGCGCCAGGTTACCCGCCTCAACGGCGATATCCATGGTGTGTTTATCTTCATCCACCACGATAGAAGCAACGTCAGCCGGTGCCATTGCGTTGATAACGAACTGCGCCGGGTTATCGTCCCACAGCACGATATCAATACGCTCACCGCCAAGTTCCGTCGAAACAGCTTGCACACGCGCACCGCGCATACCCACGCAAGCGCCGACCGGATCGATACGCTTGTCGTTCGTCTTCACGGCGATTTTGGCGCGAGAACCCGGATCGCGGGCTGCGGCTTTAATCTCGATAACTTCTTCACCGATTTCCGGCACTTCAATGCGGAACAGTTCAACCAGCATTTCCGGTTTGGAACGAGTCACGAACAGCTGCGCACCGCGCGCTTCAGGGCGCACAGCGTACAGCACACCGCGGATGCGGTCGCCCGGACGGAAGTTTTCACGCGGCAGCATATCTTCGCGCAGGATAACGGCTTCAGCGTTGTTGCCGAGATCCAGCGTGATGTTGTCGCGGTTCACTTTCTTCACCACGCCGGTAATGATTTCGCCTTCGTGCTCGCGGAACTGATCGACCACCATTGCGCGCTCAGCTTCACGTACTTTCTGTACAATGACCTGTTTTGCGGTCTGGGTGGTGATGCGGTCAAACGTGACGGATTCAATCTGATCTTCAACATAGTCGTCGAGGTTCAGGCTCTCATCTTCGTAACGCGCTGCTTCAAGGGTGATTTCACGTGTCGGCTGCGTCACTTCTTCCACAATCAGCCAGCGACGGAACGTATCGAAATCACCGCTTTTACGATCAATGCTTACGCGAACATCGATCTCTTGTTCATATTTTTTCTTGGTTGCTGTAGCCAGAGCACTTTCCAGCGCTTCAAAGATTTTTTCACGCGGAAGCGACTTTTCGTTAGAAACAGCTTCAACAACAGCCAAAATTTCTTTGTTCATCGGGGGCCTTTCACCTCAAATCCAGACTGTTAAAAGTGGGGGACCAGGTTCGCTTTTTGAATATTGCTCAATGCGAACACTTCATCTTTACCTTCGACCGTAACGGTGATCATCTCGCCATCGACATCTTTAATGATGCCCTGCCATTTACGACGGTTTTGAACCGCCATACGCAGAACCAGCGAGACTTCGTCGCCCTTAAAGCGCGCATAGTGCTCAGCCGTAAACAAAGGACGCTCAAGACCTGGTGAGGAAACCTCCAGGTTGTAAGCAACGGTAATCGGATCTTCAACATCCAGTACCGCACTGACCTGGTGGCTGACATCAGCGCAATCATCAACATTGATGCCATCTTCACTATCAATATAGATGCGCAGTGTAGATGTGCGCCCGCGCACAAACTCGATGCCGACCAGTTCATAGCCCAGTGCTTCAACCGGCGCCGTAATCATCTCTGTTAATTTTTGCTCTAATGTGGACAAGTCCACCCCAAGACATAAAAAAAGGGCGTATAGCCCAGTTATTTCGTACTCAGATAACAAAAAACCCCGATAAATCGGGGCTTTAAATAACTGAACCCTATAGCCGCAACTGCGGCCTGGAGAACCTTCCATGAGTATTTTTTTCAAATCCAGCTGCGAAGGCGTTAAGTCTTCATAGTATATTTGAAAAAGAACACTTAGGGAAAGTGGTTGCGGGGGCCGGATTTGAACCGACGACCTTCGGGTTATGAGCCCGACGAGCTACCAGGCTGCTCCACCCCGCGCCTGAAACGTGGCAAATTCTACTCGCTTGAGTGCAAATTTGCAAATAATGCTGGGATTTGGTACCGAAGACGGGACGTAAAACCGGCCTGCAGTATATTGATAAACAAACCGTTCTGTCAACCGCAGTAGGTTAGCATCCTGTGCGCCCTGGCGTATGCAATTTTGTTGCGTATTATCTTTAAGCATGTAAACAGCACAGTTCACCACTCTCGCAATGAAAATTGCACTCTTCTCTTTCGGTTATCGTCAAAAGATGATTAAATGAAAACTCATTTATTTTGCATAACCATTCACTAATTGTTCTGGTCGGATGGCACAAAGAGTATGGCGTGGCTGTTAAGTCTCTCACCATCGGTCTATCAAGCAGGGATTTTTTTATGACGACGATTCTCAAGCATCTTCCCGCAGGTCAACGTATCGGCATCGCTTTCTCCGGCGGACTGGATACCAGTGCAGCGCTGCTGTGGATGCGCCAAAAAGGCGCGGTTCCTTATGCATACACAGCGAACCTGGGACAACCGGATGAGGATGACTATGACGCGATTCCCCGTCGTGCAAAAGAGTACGGTGCGGAAAATGCTCGCCTAATCGACTGCCGTAAACAGCTGGTCGCCGAAGGCATTGCCGCCATCCAGTGCGGCGCTTTTCATAATACGACGGGCGGTCTGACTTATTTTAATACCACGCCGCTGGGTCGCGCGGTGACCGGCACGATGCTGGTTGCGGCAATGAAAGAAGACGGTGTGAATATCTGGGGCGACGGCAGCACCTATAAAGGCAACGATATTGAGCGCTTCTATCGCTATGGCCTGCTGACTAACGCTGAGTTGCAAATCTATAAGCCGTGGCTGGATACAGACTTTATTGATGAGTTGGGCGGCCGTCAGGAAATGTCCGAATTCATGGTTGCCTCGGGTTTCGACTACAAAATGTCGGCAGAAAAAGCCTACTCGACTGACTCCAACATGCTGGGCGCAACGCACGAAGCAAAAGATTTAGAGTTCCTCAATTCCAGCGTGAAGATTGTTAACCCAATCATGGGGGTTAAATTCTGGGACGAGAATGTAAAAATCCAGGCCGAGGAAGTTACTGTACGTTTTGAGCGCGGTCATCCGGTCGCGCTGAACGGCAAAACCTTCACTGATGATGTTGAACTGATGCTGGAGGCCAATCGCATCGGGGGACGTCATGGTCTGGGAATGAGCGATCAGATTGAGAACCGTATTATCGAAGCGAAAAGCCGTGGCATTTACGAAGCCCCGGGGATGGCACTGCTGCATATTGCTTACGAACGACTGCTGACCGGTATCCACAACGAAGATACTATTGAGCAATATCACGCGCATGGTCGCCAACTTGGTCGCCTGCTGTACCAGGGTCGCTGGTTCGATCCGCAAGCACTGATGCTACGTGATTCACTGCAACGCTGGGTAGCGAGCGCTATCACCGGTGAAGTGACGCTGGAACTGCGTCGCGGCAATGATTACTCGATTCTGAACACCGTTTCCGACAATCTGACCTACAAAGCAGAGCGTCTGACGATGGAAAAAGGCGAGTCGGTGTTCTCACCGGACGACCGTATCGGACAGCTGACAATGCGTAATCTGGATATCACTGATACCCGTGAGAAGCTGTTCAACTACGTGCAGACCGGCCTGCTTTCCACCTCTGCCGGCAATGGCCTGCCGCAGGTCGAGAACCTGGAAAACGGCGAGAAAAAATAGTCGTTTTTCGCATTCGTGCCTGCAATGCAGGCACGATTTCCTCCACCACCGTCGTACACACGCTATATTTCTCATGACCGGAAAGTGACTTACGCCCCAGAGCTCAACCGGCACTAAGGCAGATTACTTCTCTACTGTGCTCGCAATCTGGCAGCGGACGGCACTGATAAACTGCACCTTTTTATTCTTGTCCAACCCGGAAGGGAGCACGCACTGTAGTGTGGGTAAACCGTTTTCTGCCTGTACAGTCAGCAAGCGATTAGCCACGCCAGTGTCCAGCGTCAGTACACCTTCCGCATTTACGATACTTCCGCCAACATCACTTCTGACGTAACGGTTTTTAACCGCCTTACCCTGCTCATCTTGCAACATGCCAACAAGCGTAAACGTCTTCACCGTTTTGACATTAACGTACTGCACGCTACCACGGCTCATCTGGACACTTTGGCGTTCCGGGAATACCTGCACACTGTCACTGCCACGCGCGCTAAACTGGATGTCGCTTTTTTTCCATAGTTCAGCGGGCAAAATATTCCTGCCAGGTTTAAGGCTGGTCTCGCTCATGCTGCCGGATGCCAGAATGCGGGTCTCGTGATCCTCTGCATCCACATCAACAATCACAGCAGACTCCATACCACTGTTGTTACCGTTGACGGAAGCGACCTTACCGCCGCCGATAACCAGCGCCTGGCTCAGGTTAGCACCGGCCGTATTGATTTTGCTCTGCAGCCCACGTTGCGCATAGAAATTACCACTTATCCATGGCGTATCTATCGCCCCGTTACCGTTAAGCATGGTTTCAGCCGCATTCCAGGAAACCCCGCCACCTAAACTACGGATGGTCTCTTTCTCCGCTGGCTCCCACTGATACTGCAAGCTTGAATAGCTCTTCGCTTGTTCCATACCAGTGCTCAAGGAAACAGAGTGATCACTGGAAGGAGATAACGCAATCGACACGCTGAATGACACGCCGCGATCGCGGCGTTTGTCGTTGAATCCCGGCCTGTCATAGACACCCAACCGAAAACTCGTACTGCGGTCATAAAAGCGAGTCTGCGTTGATAACGCGGCATCTGCGGCTACGCCTTTACGCCATACCGTATCCATATATTGCGTATTCAGGATCAACGATGAGGACCACGGTAATCTTGATGATAAAGACGCTCCCCATGTATCTCCCTTCTGACGCGAACGAACCCGATGGCCATAAATATCGGTGAGGGTTGAGCGCCAGAAAAAGCTGGCTGTTCCGCCAGCATACAAATTACGGTAATAACGAATGTCTGTCTCCTGGTTAGCCTGGTACTCCGAGTTACCGACAGTATATTGCGCAAGCAATCGGTCATTTTGCGAAAGCGTAATATTAGCTCGCGTTCGCACGTGGCGATCCTTTGCTGTGGCTGCGCCAGTAAATGCTACAGTTGCCTGGGGGTGAAGCAATAACTCCAGACCACCACCCGCCGCGAAAGGGTTACCGTCCAGTGTATTCATATCACCCGTCGCCAGGGTACGGCGCTGCCCGCTCCACAGATTCATGCGCCAGCGCTGGTTTGGATTGCTCCACCCCTGCAACTTAAAGATTTGCGCTTCCTGTGTGTCGACAACCTGGCCGTTCTCAATGATTTTGATAGTGATATCGTAGATACCAATAGGCAGCGGACGCGTATCCAGCGCCTGCACTCCCGGCTGAAGTTGCTGGGTACGGATCATTTGCCCATTTCGCCAGACTTCCGCAATTGACTGGTTGCGCCCTGTTACATAAACAGGCCAGGCGCTAACGCTATCGGAAGCCACAAGCAACGCATCAGAAGTTCCCCACATACCGCCGACAACCGTGTCGTAGCCAAATCCGGAAGCCTGAACGTTCCCGGTATCGCTGTCCGGCGTAAATAGCCCCAAGCGGATAAAACTGCCCTGCAGCTCTTTCTGCGTAAAGAGTTGATAAAGACTGGAGCTGTTGTATTGGTAGCGACCACTGGTACCCGATGACTGAAATGCTGCCAGTTGGCTCCATCCACCAAGTGATGCGGTGAGTGAGGAGTTGATACCCCAACTACGCATTGCTGCCGCCTCAGAAAACGAGACATCGTTATTCATGATTAGCCCAGCAGGCGTATCTTCGGGCACGGCAAGATAATTACCCGCAACCTGGCTGGTTTCGTAGTTGTTGGTATAAAGTTTTAGCGCCGAGTTCTCCAGCGAATATTCTACCTGCATCAGCCCTGATGGGCAGGATACGGTACATTTCCCCACCGAAACGCCTTTACTGAGCAAATCCGACCAAAGAGTATTGGTTTCGGGATCGCTGTTCTGTTGTTCATCAATGATGCGGAGAAGCTTGATGTCACCATTCTCTTTAAGAGACACGCTGGCATCGAAAATGTAGTTGTCGTTCAGATATACCTGAACGACAACTTCAGAATTATAAAAATACCGCTTAAAATCTTCTGGCAATCCTTTCATGTTCGCAGCCAGTTGCATATCATTTGCCGAAACAATGAATGGAACAGCAGCAAGAAAGATTAATGATATTTTCATAATATTTAGTGACAGACTTTTAAATGATTTAGCGAAAAGAATTAAGGAGTAACAATCTCTTCTTCGAAAATCATGGCAACCTGTCCGGTAAAATCACCCTGCACAGCAAGAGGCTGAGTATCTTTCTGGCTAATACGCAGCATGGTACGTCCACCCGCTTTTGCCGCAGTCGCATCGACTACAGTCTGCGCGGTATCACTTAATTCAACACCGTTGAATTCCACTTTAAGCGGAATAGTGTCTGAGCCGTTCGACAAAATGGTCTCGCCGCTGGAATCCGTATTTGTCAAAGTCGCACGAATACCACCTGAAATGTTTTTATACTGAAATTGCTTCTCAAAATTTTTCAATTTAGAGGTAGTAAGATCATATTCAATTTCCTGAGCTTGATGAATCCATCCACTTTCTACAGGTTCAATTTGAAAGTCATCACTTGGAATATGAGCATAGACATCAATAGTATAGCTTTGCTGATTTACAGCCATTGCCGCTGTGCTACCGAATACGGATAAAGACAGAGCACCAGTGATTAAACAAACTTTCGCGATTTTATGAGATAACATGGCAAGTCCCTTAATTTGATATATAAAAAGCATGCTGCTTATTTACAACTTACTGCGTAATACTAGAAACGTAGTTTCTTTTGGTTTTCCCCTTCGATAAGGGTGAAATAGGTAGTACGCCCTTTACTTTTTTCTACCGCTTTACTTTTACCCGGTAATAGAAAAAGACGCGTAACGCTGCTGCACTCTGTACCAACTGAAGTGCAACTACGGATATCTTCGATAACAATCGTGGCGTTGCCTTTGTTTGTTACCCGAATAACTTCAGGAAG
The DNA here is from genome assembly GCF_000300455.3 of Kosakonia sacchari SP1. NCBI lineage: Bacteria > Pseudomonadati > Pseudomonadota > Gammaproteobacteria > Enterobacterales > Enterobacteriaceae > Kosakonia > Kosakonia sacchari. The sequence goes on along the minus strand of NZ_CP007215.2, from coordinate 538,623 downwards.
TGACGATTCAACCTGAGTATTAAAAATAGGTTTCGATGGCTGCACAATAACTAGCGTGCCGTAGCCCGCCATTACATTCAGCCCGGCCGTTAATGCCTTCTTACGGTAATCGTCAGCTTCTTTACCGCTTAACCCGAAACCATCATCCTTTTGTGGGAGAACAGGGATAAATCGTACACGGTAATACTTTTCGACATTTCGGTCACCCGGCCACATAAATCTAGCCGACTGAAAACCAGATGGCGGAATAATCATTCGCAGTGGTGTGACAATGAGTCTTTCTTTTTGCAAAGAATTACCAGAAACTTCTTTAACTGGCGACTCAACAACTTTCCCACCTTTATGAATATTAACTTCCAACATATCTACCCGGATAAATGCCGTTGATGTCCCGGTATTATAAATACGTTTATTAATAGACTGAGATTCAGGTGACATAATGTCATACATGCTTCCTATTCCAATTTCAGGAAGCGCAAAAGCTGCTGGCATTTTCAACCCTAAAATAAGAGCCAGAGAAAATGGAGCGATCTTTTTTAGTAAAGTGGCGCAATACATATTCGGTATCCAGACAACGCTAAAAACGAGGCAAAGATAATCACGCCTCGAAATTAAAGCAACCGAAGAGATACGGATTAATAAATAATTAAAAACCGAATCTTGATCAATTTTACTCCTCAGACCAGTAAATAATTTTTTGATAATGACATATGTCAATGATTTTAAAGATTAATATGAAATTAATGCGCTTTTATCTTGCCTTTGAAATATGGACAGGTTAACTCAAGCAAGTTAGCACCTGGCGCAGGACGATTTTCTTGTATTAATCGTAGAATTAATAAACTTTAAAGCAATTACCTGTTGAATACATAGAAGGGGTTTGGGGTTGAAGGTTGAAGGTTGAAGGTTGAAGGTTGAAGGTTGAAGGTTGAAGGTTGAAGGTTGAAGGTTGAAGGTTGAAGGTTGAAGGTTGAAGGTTGAAGGTTGAAGGTTGAAGGTTTGGCAATGTCATAAATGACAGGCAAAAAAAAGACATCTTGCGATGTCTTTTTTCCGGAATATTGGTACCGAGGACGGGACTTGAACCCGTAAGCCCAATCGGGCACTACCACCTCAAGGTAGCGTGTCTACCAATTCCACCACCTCGGCACGACTTACTTCTTAGTGCGGGATATCGCTGGTCGGCTGCGCCGGAGCTGCAGGCTGAGTTTGTTCACTCTTCGCCGGTGCGCTCAGATTATCCCACTCGCTTCCTTTATTGGTTTTATTGCTGTTAATGTTGCCCAGCACGAGGCTAATAATAAAGAACAGTGTTGCCAGCACAGCTGTCGTACGGGTCATGAAGTTACCAGAACCACTTGAACCGAACAGCGTACCGGACGCGCCAGCGCCAAAGGAGGCTCCCATGTCAGCGCCTTTACCTTGCTGCAGCATAATCAGGCCAACAAGAGCCAGCGCTACAATAAGGAAAATAACTAAAAGAGCTTCGTACATAATCAACCTGTTCCTTGCGGGGTTGCCGCAGCCAATGCTTCAAACCAATAAAAGTGGGATGTTTATTGCTTTCCCACTGAAGCGGGTGTGAATACTAACCAAAGCGAATGACCTTCGCAAGGGCAATTTAAGTGCATTTTATCAAGTGCGGAAAAAAACAGCAAAATTGCGATCTCAGGCTATTAAAAAGGCGGCAACAGCCGCCTTTTTAAGCACTTATCGCGCTATTTTACAGCCTTAACTGCGTCAGCGATGCGATTCGCCAGCGATGTCACTTGCGCCTCGTCTTCACCTTCTACCATGACGCGAATTAACGGCTCAGTACCGGATTTACGCAATAGCACACGACCGCGGCCAGCCAGCGTCGCTTCCACTTCTGCCGTCACCGTCTTGACCGTCTCGTCTTCCAGCGGATCGCCAATGCCTGCGGTAAAGCGCACATTCACAAGCACTTGCGGGAACATCTTCATACCGCTGCACAAATCATGCAGGGACATGTGGTTACGCACCATTGCGGCAACCACCTGCAAACCGGCCACGATACCGTCTCCGGTCGTCGTTTTATCCAGCAAAATCACATGACCGGAGTTTTCAGCGCCGATGCGCCAGCCCTTCTCCTGCATTTTTTCCAGCACATAACGGTCGCCCACTTTCGCACGCGCAAAGGGAATGCCCAGTTGCTTAAGCGCCAGTTCAAGCCCCATATTGCTCATCAGTGTGCCTACAGCCCCACCGCGCAACTGCCCCTGGCGCAACCCCTCGCGGGCAATGATGTACATGATTTGATCGCCATCGACCTTGTTACCTTCATGATCGACCATAATGACGCGATCACCATCACCATCAAAGGCAATGCCCAAATCGGCTTTCTCAACCAGAACGCGCTGCTGCAGTGCAGCCACGTCCGTCGCACCACATTTTTCGTTGATGTTCACACCATCTGGTTCACACCCAATGGCAATAACTTTCGCACCCAGTTCGCGAAAAACACTTGGTGCAATGTGGTAAGTCGCACCATTAGCGCAATCAACCACGATTTTTAACCCGTTAAGGCTCAGTTCATTCGGAAACGTCGCTTTGCAAAACTCAATGTAACGCCCGGCGGCATCAACAATACGGCTGGCCTTACCCAGTTCGGCGGAGTCAACGCAAGTCAGTTCCTTTTCCATCTCGGCTTCAATCGCCTCTTCTACTGCGTCCGGCAGTTTTGTGCCGTCAATAGAGAAAAATTTGATGCCATTGTCATAGAAAGGGTTATGCGAAGCCGAAATCACAATTCCTGCTTCTGCGCGAAATGTTCGCGTGAGATAGGCTACCGCCGGCGTGGGCATTGGTCCGGTAAAGGACGCGGAAAGACCAGCCGCAGCAAGACCGGCCTCCAGCGCGGATTCCAGCATATAACCCGAAATACGGGTGTCTTTACCGATGATAATTTTACGCGATCCATGGCGCGCCAGTACTTTCCCGGCGGCCCAACCCAGCTTAAGCACAAAATCAGGGGTGATCGGCGCATCACCAACACGGCCGCGAATACCATCGGTGCCAAAATATTTACGATTACTCATAGCGTTTGTTTTCCTTCGCTGCCAGCGTGGCTTCTACCACCCGCATAGCTTCTACTGTTTCTTTTACATCGTGAACACGAATAATGTGCGCGCCCTGCATTGCCGCGATCACTGCGCAAGCCAGACTACCGCTTAACCGCTCGGAGGGACCAACATTGAGTAGCTGGCCTACCATCGACTTACGCGACATTCCGACCAGCAGAGGTAAGCCAAAATGATGAAATTCAGCCAGGCGGGCAAGCAATGCATAATTGTGGGAGAGATTTTTACCGAAACCGAATCCCGGGTCGAGCAACAATTTCTCTTTTGCGATCCCAGCCTGTTCGCATCGTGCTATATGTTCGCTAAAAAAGCGATTCACGTCAGCAAACACATCATCATATTTCGGCGCTTCCTGCATGGTTTTTGGCTGGCCTTGCATATGCATCAGGCACACCGGCAGCCCGGTTTGCGCGGCTGCTTCCAGCGCGCCGGGTTCTGTTAATGAGCGGATATCGTTAATGATATGTGCGCCTACTCGCGCCGATTCGCGAATGACTTCAGGTTTAGACGTGTCGACGGAAATCCATACCTCAAAACGCTGTGCGATGGCTTCAACAACCGGGATTACGCGTTCAAGCTCCTCTTCTACACTCACATCGGCCGCACCAGGACGCGTCGATTCCCCGCCGATATCCACAATTGTCGCCCCCGCATTGATCATCAGGTTCGCGTGCTTTACCGCCTCGATCAATGTGTTATGTGCACCACCATCCGAAAAAGAATCCGGCGTTACATTGAGGATGCCCATTACATGGGGGTGAGACAAATCCAGTGTTGAGCCCTGAGCATGGAGTTTCATGACTAAAATCCCTGAGGTTGTGGCATTTAGAAATTAAAAGAAAAACCCCGGAGCAAGCCCCGGGGTTTTCATTAAAAGCAGATCATCGGCGTAAATACTTATTTGTCGCCCAGCTGTTCTGACATGGTATTGCCCGGGTTTGGCGTACGCGGCTCATCGACCGGACGCGGCGCTCGCGGCGTACCATTATTGTCAGAGTTGTTCGTACCAGGTTCTTCCCAACCTGCTGGCGGACGAACATCGCGACGTGACATCAGGTCATCAATCTGCGGCGCATCGATGGTCTCATATTTCATCAGAGCATCTTTCATCGCATGCAGAATATCCATATTCTCATTGAGCAACTGACGTGCGCGATTGTAGTTGCGTTCAATAAGCGATTTCACTTCCTGGTCGATGATTCGTGCGGTTTCATCGGACATATGTTTCGCTTTTGCAACGCTACGGCCCAGGAATACTTCGCCTTCCTCTTCCGCGTAAAGCAACGGACCGAGTTTGTCGGAGAAGCCCCACTGGGTGACCATGTTACGGGCCAGGTTGGTCGCGACTTTAATATCGTTCGACGCACCGGTAGAAACATGTTCAACACCGTAGATGATCTCTTCTGCCAGGCGACCGCCGTACAGCGTTGAAATCTGGCTTTCCAGTTTCTGACGGCTGGCGCTAATGGCATCACCTTCCGGCAGGAAGAACGTCACACCCAGCGCACGGCCGCGTGGAATAATCGTCACTTTATGCACCGGATCGTGTTCCGGCACCAGACGACCAATAATCGCATGACCTGCCTCGTGGTATGCCGTGGACTCTTTCTGCGCTTCGGTCATCACCATGGAGCGGCGTTCCGCACCCATCATGATTTTGTCTTTCGCTTTTTCAAACTCGACCATTGACACGACGCGTTTGTTACCACGAGCGGCAAACAGCGCAGCTTCGTTGACCAGGTTCGCCAGATCGGCGCCGGAGAAGCCTGGCGTCCCGCGTGCGATGATTGCAGCATCGATATCCGGCGACAGCGGCACACGGCGCATATGAACTTTAAGTATCTGTTCACGACCACGGACATCCGGCAGACCGACAACAACCTGGCGGTCAAAACGACCCGGGCGCAACAAAGCAGGGTCGAGTACGTCCGGACGGTTAGTCGCGGCAATAACGATAATACCTTCATTGCCTTCGAAACCATCCATCTCAACCAGCATCTGGTTCAGCGTCTGTTCACGCTCATCGTGACCACCGCCAAGACCCGCACCACGCTGGCGGCCTACGGCGTCGATTTCATCGATGAAGATAATGCACGGCGCGGCTTTCTTAGCTTGCTCGAACATGTCGCGCACACGAGATGCACCGACACCAACGAACATTTCTACAAAGTCAGAACCGGAAATGGTGAAGAACGGCACCTTCGCTTCACCGGCGATCGCTTTCGCCAGTAGCGTTTTACCCGTACCCGGAGGACCGACCATCAGGACGCCTTTCGGGATTTTACCGCCCAGTTTCTGGAAACGGCTCGGCTCACGCAGATATTCAACCAGCTCGCCAACTTCTTCTTTTGCCTCGTCGCAACCGGCAACGTCAGCGAAAGTCGTTTTGATCTGATCTTCCGTAAGCATACGCGCCTTGCTCTTGCCGAACGACATGGCACCTTTGCCACCGCCGCCCTGCATCTGACGCATAAAGAAAATCCAGACTCCAATCAGCAGCAGCATCGGGAACCAAGAGATGAAGATAGTCGTCAGAACGCTCTGCTCTTCCGGCGGTTCACCTACAACCTTGACGTTTTTCGTCACCAGGTTGTCGAGCAGTTTCGGATCCTGGACCGGGATGTAAGTCGTGTAACGGTTACTATCTTTCTTGGTAACGTTGATCTCACGTCCGTTGATACGCGCTTCGCGAACCTGGTCCTGGTTGACCTCTTGCAGGAAGGTAGAATAGTCCACCTTACGGCTATTCGACTCGCTGGGCCCAAAGCTCTGGAATACTGACATCAGCACGACTGCAATGACCAGCCAGAGTATTAGGTTTTTCGCCATGTCACTCAAGGGATTAACCTCATATTACAACTGTGTTAAAAACAGCGTCAGGATACAACATAACCCATCTCTTTCAAACCAAAGGCCGAAATCAACGGGTTATCATTTTCGCCCGGTCGCTACAATATACACTTCACGTGAACGCGCACGTGAAGAGTCCGGTTTACGCACTTTAACCTTCGTAAACAGGGAGCGAATTTCGGTGAGATACTCATCGAAACCTTCGCCCTGGAACACCTTCACTAAAAAACTTCCGCCTGGCGCCAACACATCACGGCACATCTCCAGCGCCAGTTCCACCAGATACATGGAACGGGGGATATCAACAGCAGGTGTACCGCTCATATTCGGCGCCATATCTGACATGACAACCTGAACTTTACTGTCACCAACGCGATCCAGTAACGCTTTCAGAACTAATTCATCACGAAAATCGCCCTGAAGGAAGTCCACACCAACGATTGGATCCATCGGTAAAAGATCGCAAGCGATGATACGACCATTACCACCAATCTGCGTGACCGCATATTGCGACCACCCACCAGGGGCAGCGCCCAAGTCGACAACCGTCATACCCGGCTTAAAAAGTTTGTCACTTTGCTGTATTTCATCAAGTTTAAACCAGGCACGGGAACGCAACCCTTTTTTCTGCGCCTGTTGAACATATTTATCGCTAAAGTGTTCATGAAGCCAGCGGCTCGAACTGGCAGAACGCTTTTTACCTGTCATTTAACTTTCCATCTGGGTTCATCGTCGACATCGAGAAATTTCGACGCGCAATTTGGCGATACAGTGGAGATGGCGGTAGAATGACCCGTTTTCAATCCCAACGTAAGCAAAATATACGATGAATCTGAGTACTAAACAAAAACAGCACCTGAAAGGTCTGGCACATCCGCTCAAGCCGGTAGTTATGCTTGGCAATAATGGTTTGACCGAAGGGGTACTGGCCGAGATTGAACAAGCGCTAGAGCACCATGAGCTCATCAAGGTGAAGATCGCCTCTGAAGACAGAGAAACTAAGACCTTGATCGTGGAAGCTATCGTTCGCGAAACCGGCGCCTGCAACGTACAGGTCATCGGTAAAACGCTGGTGCTTTATCGCCCAACCGCGGAGCGTAAAATTTCGCTGCCACGCTAAGGATATCCTGAATTGAACACAAAATCTGTGTAAAACGAGGGGTTTCCGCCAGCAGAGGTGCAAAATGCCACGCTCCCGGAATTCATAAAAGGCCGCAGTGCGGCCTTTTTCTTTTCTTTACAATTCGTCAACAATCGACGCGAATACAATGATCAAAGATATTCCACTTTGATAATTTCGTATTCCACTTCGCCGCCCGGCGTACGAATCACCACCACATCATCCTGCTCTTTACCTACCAGGCCACGGGCAATGGGAGAATTGACTGAAATCAGGTTCTGTTTAAAGTCGGCTTCATCATCGCCAACAATGCGATAAGTCTGCTCTTCGTCATTATCGAGGTTCAATACCGTAACGGTGGAACCAAAAATAACACGGCCGCTTTTCGGCATTTTAGAAATGTCGATCACCTGCGCATTGGACAATTTTGCTTCGATATCTTTAATTCGCCCTTCGCAGAAGCCTTGCTGCTCGCGCGCTGCGTGATATTCCGCATTCTCTTTCAGATCGCCATGTTCGCGGGCTTCCGCGATGGCGGCAATGATTTCAGGGCGACGAACGGATTTCAGAAACTCCAGTTCTTCGCGCAATTTTTCGGCACCACGTAAGGTCATCGGAATAGCTTGCATTGTTATACCTCTTGAACATTCCTGTAGGGAGCGGTAACCCACCCCATCTGATCTACCTCCCCCGTACACCGGCATATACCGTCGGGCAGGAGCAAAAGAAAACTGACCCGGGGACAAAGCCCCAGGTCAGCGCAATTTTTCAATTTGATACGTATTTTACCCGGAAGTTCACTATGGGTCATCGTTTACTTTCCGGGTCGTTGCGCCGTAGTATGACGGCTTGTTTACTGCTTCCTAGCGCGAGATTATGCGATTTTCCAGCTTTATCATCGGATTGACCACAAGTATAGCCCTGAACGTTCAGGCCGCGAATGTAGACGAATACATAAACCAACTGCCGGATGGCGCAAACCTGGCGCTGATGGTGCAAAAAGTCGGAGCTCAGGCGCCAGAAATTGATTACCACGGTAAACAAATGGCGCTGCCAGCCAGTACTCAGAAGGTCATCACCGCGCTGGCGGCACTGTTGCAGCTTGGGCCGGACTTTCGCTTTACAACCACGCTGGAAAGCAAAGGTTCTGTCGAGAACGGTACACTAAAAGGTGACTTAATTGCACGATTTGGCGGCGATCCGACACTAAAGCGTCAGGATATTCGCAATATGGTCGCGGCGCTGAAAAAATCAGGCGTGCAGAAAATCGAAGGTAATGTACTAGTCGATACCTCTATTTTTGCCAGCCATGATAAAGCGCCAGGCTGGCCGTGGAACGACATGACGCAATGCTTTAGCGCGCCACCTGCTGCGGCGATTGTCGATCGCAACTGCTTCTCGATTTCGCTCTATAGTGCGCAAAAGCCGGGCGATTTGGCCTATATCCGGATCGCTAATTATTATCCGGTGAATATGTTCAGCCAGGTGCGCACGCTCGCACGCGGCTCCGCTGAGGCGCAGTATTGCGAACTGGATGTTGTCCCTGGTGATTTAAATCGATTTACATTGACGGGATGCCTGCCGCAGCGTGCCGATCCGCTCCCGCTGGCTTTCGCCATTCAGGACGGAGCAAGCTACGCCGGTGCAATTTTGAAAGCAGAATTGAACGACGCAGGCATCACCTATAGCGGCACCTTGCTGCGCCAGACGCAAGAGAACCAGGCCGGTACTGTCATTGCCAGCAAGCAGTCGGTACCGCTTCACGATCTGCTAAAGCAGATGCTGAAAAAATCAGACAATATGATCGCTGATACGGTGTTTCGTATGATTGGTCACGCGCGCTTTGGCGTACCGGGTACCTGGCGAGCAGGATCGGATGCAGTGCGACAGATCCTGCGCCAGCAGGCTGGCGTCGATCTCGGAAATACAATCATCGCCGATGGCTCCGGTCTGTCACGACATAACCTGCTGGCACCCGCCACGATGATGCAAGTTCTGCAATATATTGCACAGCATGACACAGAGCTCAATTTCATCTCAATGCTGCCGCTGGCAGGCTATGATGGCTCTCTGCAGTATCGCGCAGGCCTGCATGAAGCAGGTGTAGACGGCAAAGTTTCGGCCAAAACAGGCTCCTTGCAAGGCGTGTATAACCTGGCCGGCTTTATTACTACCGCGAGCGGTCAGCGGATGGCTTTCGTGCAGTATCTTTCCGGTTATGCTGTCGAACCGGCGGATCAGCGTAATCGCCGCATTCCACTGGTGCGTTTTGAAAGCCGGCTGTACAAAGATATCTACCAGAACAACTAACAAAAATGCCGGGTAGCGAGTGCTAACCCGGCATTTTGTTGGCAATATTCCCCGTGCAGCCGGGGAAATCGCAGCGATTAACGCTTGTAGATGAACTCGACGCCTTCTTCGTCGTCTTCGTCCCAGTCGTCATCCCACTCTTCGTCATCTTCTACCACTTCAGCTTCTTCAAGCTGCTGGCGATGATAATCGTCCCACATAAACTCGACTTTCTCAGGCTGCTGCTCTTCCTGCGCCTGGGTGATCGGGTTTTCGATGATAAAGGTCATCACGTCCCAGCACAGGTCTTTCACGCCCTGCTGGCTAGCCGCTGAGATAAGGTAGAATTTATCTTCCCAACCCAGCGCCTCAGCGATAGCTTTTGCTTTAGCTTCTGCTTCCGCTTTATCCATCAGATCGATTTTGTTGAATACCAACCAACGCGGTTTGGCCGCCAACTTCTCGCTGTATTTTTCCAGTTCACCGATGATGACACGGGCATTTTCCGCCGGATCGGAACCATCGATCGGATCGATATCGATCAGATGCAGCAGGACGCGGCAACGCTCCAGATGCTTCAGGAAACGGATCCCGAGGCCTGCGCCATCAGCAGCCCCTTCGATCAACCCCGGAATATCGGCGACCACAAAGCTCTTTTCGTTATCCATACGGACAACGCCAAGGCTCGGCACCAGCGTGGTAAACGGATAATCCGCCACTTTTGGTTTTGCAGCCGATACCGCGCGAATAAAGGTTGATTTGCCTGCGTTTGGCATACCAAGCATACCCACATCGGCCAGCAACATCAGTTCCAGCTGCAGGTCGCGCTTATCGCCCGGCGTACCCATGGTTTTCTGACGAGGCGTACGGTTAACCGAGGATTTAAACCGCGTGTTGCCCAGACCATGCCAGCCACCTTTGGCAACCATCAGGCGCTGACCATGTTTAGTCATATCGCCCATCGTTTCGCCGGTACCCTGATCGATAACACGCGTACCGACCGGTACTTTCACCGTAATATCTTTTCCGCGTTTCCCTGTACAGTCACGGCTCTGGCCATTCTGCCCGCGTTCAGCGCGGAAAGATTTTTCAAAACGGTAGTCAATCAGGGTATTAAGGTTTTCGTCCGCTTCCAGCCAGACATCACCGCCGTCACCACCGTCGCCGCCATCAGGGCCGCCTTTCGGGATATATTTTTCGCGGCGGAAGCTCACACAACCGTTACCGCCATCACCTGCCACGACAAGGATCGTAGCTTCATCAACAAACTTCATTTTACTCTCCGTAACTCATTCGCCTGAGCGGGGCACAGTGGCGACCACTTCGCGATTACGCCAGCGTCCCAAAAGACGATGACCAATAGCGGAAAACATCGCGCCCGCAACCACGACAAACGCACCGAGATAACCGATAAGGTTTAACATCGGTCTGGCGAAAACATCGGGCCAGGCCATTGATAATAAATCTGAAAAAAACAGCGTAAAGAGCGGTGTCAGCGTGATTAATGCGCTCACCTGCGCCGCCTGCCAGCGAGCCATCGCTTCCGCCAGCGCGCCATAACCCACCAGCGTATTCAGGCCACAAAACACCAGACAAGCCAGTTGCCACTCATTCAACTGAAGCAGCACGGCGGGTTTTGCCAGCGGCAATAACGCAACTGTACACAAAGTGTACAGCAAAAAGAGGATCTGCTGAGAGGCCAGGCGCCGCAATAACACTTTTTGTGCGACGCCGTAACTCACCCACACCGTGGCTGCTCCGACGCCAAAAATCACGCCCCTGGTGTAATCTGTCAGGCGGGTAAAAATCTCCACCAGGCTGGTGTTAAAAAACATCACCAGACCACAGATAAGCATCAGCGCGCCGATAACCTGGGTGCCGCGCATTCTCTCTTTGAGGATAACAACGCTGGCGACCATCATGCCTACAGGCGAAAGCTGACCGATCACCTGAGAAGCCGTCGGGCTAACGTATTGCAGGGAAGAGCTGAAGAGGATGAAATTCCCGAACAGCCCACCAGTGGCAATTGCCAACAAAACTAACCAGCGCGGCTTGCGAAAAAGATGCAGCGGGGGCAGTTTTTTTTTCCAGCCGAGAATCAAACCAAGGCCGATTCCTGCCATCAAGAAGCGATAAAAAACCACCGTTGGCGGTTCCATCACTTCCAGCACCTGCTTCATGGCGATGGGTAATGCGCCCCAGCACATCGCAGTGGTGAGAGCCAGCGCAATACCAATGCCTGCCTGCTGTTTCATGCCCGTATTCCCTGCCAGAATTTACCGGACTTCTAATGTAAAAAGCCCCGCAACGTGTTGCGGGGCTTTCTTCCGTTACCGGGACGCGAAAAACTTATTCAGCAACGATGCTGATGAATTTACGGTTTTTCGGGCCTTTAACTTCGAACTTAACTTTACCGTCAGTCAAAGCGAACAGAGTGTGGTCACGGCCGCAACCTACGTTAGAACCAGCGTGGAATTTGGTGCCACGTTGACGAACGATGATGCTACCTGCCAGAACTGCTTCACCGCCGAAGCGTTTTACGCCCAGACGTTTAGCTTCTGAATCGCGACCGTTACGAGTTGAGCCGCCAGCCTTTTTATGTGCCATTTAAATCTACTCCTCAGGTCTTAGGCGCTGATGCCAGTAATTTTCACATCAGTAAACCACTGACGGTGGCCCTGCTGCTTACGGTAGTGTTTACGACGACGAAACTTAACGATTTTAACTTTCTCGCCACGACCGTGAGCAACAACTTCAGCTTTGATTACGCCGCCATCAACGAAAGGAACGCCGATTTTGACTTCTTCACCGTTTGCGATCATCAGAACTTCAGCGAATTCAACAGATTCGCCAGTTGCGATGTCCAGCTTTTCCAGGCGAACGGTCTGACCTTCGCTTACTCGGTGTTGTTTACCACCACTTTGGAAAACTGCGTACATATAAAACTCCGCTTCCGCGCACATATTCTGATCAATTCAGAGTGCGCTATAAATATTCACAATAGGGCGCGAATATTACGCAAATTGCTAGCCTTTGACAAGAGTGATCGTCACTCCATGCAGAAAAAAAACACAACACGTAAGGTAACGTTTATCTGGCGCATTTTTTCAGTACAATCAACAATACTATTCTAACCCGTAACCCTTTGTTATCCCATTTTGCTATGTGGTAAACAGGACTGAAAGCCCGGCTTTTGCGATGAATTTAGAAAAAATCAATGAGTTAACCGCGCACGATATGGCGGGTGTAAACGCGACGATTCTGCAACAACTCAACTCGGATGTTCAGTTAATCAACCAGTTGGGCTATTACATCGTAAGCGGCGGCGGCAAACGCATCCGTCCGATGATTGCCGTGTTGGCGGCGCGAGCCGTTGGCTACGAGGGCAATTTGCACGTCACTATTGCCGCATTAATCGAATTTATCCACACCGCGACCCTCCTCCATGACGATGTTGTGGATGAGTCCGACATGCGTCGCGGCAAAGCCACCGCTAACGCGGCCTTTGGCAACGCAGCGAGCGTGTTGGTCGGTGATTTTATCTACACCCGCGCTTTCCAGATGATGACCAGCCTCGGCTCGCTGAAAGTGCTGGAAGTAATGTCAGAAGCCGTAAACGTGATTGCTGAAGGCGAAGTCCTGCAGTTGATGAACGTCAACGACCCGAATATCACTGAAGAAAATTATATGCGCGTCATTTACAGCAAAACCGCCCGTCTGTTTGAAGCGGCGGCTCAGTGCTCCGGCTTGCTGGCTGGTTGTACGGAAGCGCAGGAAAAAGGGCTGCAGGATTATGGCCGCTACTTGGGTACGGCTTTTCAGCTCATCGACGATTTGCTTGATTACAGCGCAGACGGTGAAACACTCGGCAAAAACACTGGCGATGACCTGAATGAAGGCAAACCGACGTTACCGTTGTTACATGCCATGCATAACGGCACACCAGAACAAGCACTGATGATCCGCGAAGCTATAGAGCAAGGAAACGGCCGACACCTTCTGGAACCTGTTCTGGAAGCAATGGCGGCCTGCGGTTCACTGGAATGGACGCGTCGTCGTGCAGAAGAAGAAGCGGATAAAGCAATTGCTGCTCTACAGGTTCTGCCGGATTCACCGTGGCGCGACGCGCTGGTCGGCCTTGCCCACATCGCCGTTCAGCGCGATCGTTAATCTTTCCAGATTCCCGCGCATTGTCGCGGGAAAGTTCCAGTAAGTTTTCTTAAACCACATAAAAACCAAAAATAACCAGTAATATCAAGCCTTGTCATAATCCTAAAACGCAAAATATTACATGAGCTTTTCAGAACAAATGCTCCCATATGCGTATAGTAAATAGCGTTGTTGGCGTAAATAATTGACACCTATTTTCTATCAGGGAGATGTTATGGAAACAAAATTAATGGACTGGCATCAGGCTGATATCATTGCCGGATTGCGTAAAAAAGGAACATCGCTGGCTGCGGAATCCCGTAAAAACGGGTTAAGCTCTTCAACCCTCGCTAACGCTCTGACCCGCTCCTGGCCAAAAGGGGAATTGATTATTGCTCGTGCACTGGATACCGATCCCTGGGTTATCTGGCCATCACGTTATCATGATCCTGTCACCCATGAATTTATCGATAAGACGAAGCTGATCAGGAAAAAAGGGAGGAAAAATAAGCGGTCATGCAAGTAGCACCTCCCCTTGCTTGCCAGAACAAGCGATAGAAAAAAAGGGAGCCGAGGCTCCCTTCTTACTGTTCCGCAGACAGGCTTATTCGCCTTTGACGCGCTCAATGTTCGCGCCAAGCGCACTGAGTTTATCTTCAATACGCTCGTAGCCACGATCGATATGATAGATACGATCAACGATGGTGGTTCCTTCCGCAATACACCCCGCCAGCACAAGACTTGCAGAAGCGCGTAAATCGGTTGCCATAACTTGCGCACCGGAGAGCTTTTCTACACCGTGACAAATCGCTGTATTACTTTCGATTTCTGCGTGAGCACCCATACGGATCAGCTCAGGGATATGCATGAAACGGTTTTCGAAGATAGTCTCGGTGATAACGCCCGTACCTTCAGCCACCAGGTTCAGCAGCGTAAATTGCGCCTGCATATCGGTCGGGAATCCCGGATGCGGAGCTGTGCGCACATTAACCGCTTTCGGACGCTTACCATGCATATCAAGGCTAATCCAGTCTTCGCCAACCTCAATATCCGCACCCGCATCGCGCAACTTAGCCAGCACCGCGTCCAGCGTATCCGGCTGAGCGTTACGACAGACAATTTTACCGCCAGAGATCGCCGCCGCGACCAGGAAAGTCCCGGTTTCGATACGGTCAGGCAGGACACGATAAACACCACCGCCCAGGCGTTTCACCCCTTCGATGGTAATGCGATCGGTTCCCATACCGGTGATTTTTGCACCGAGGGTATTGAGGAAGTTTGCCGTATCAACAATTTCCGGCTCACGGGCGGCATTTTCGATAATGGTCGTGCCTTCCGCCAGCGTCGCAGCAGACATAATGGTTACTGTCGCGCCGACGCTTACTTTATCCATCACGATATGCGCGCCTTTCAGACGCCCGTTAACGGAAGCTTTGACATAGCCCTCTTCCAGCTTGATCTCCGCGCCCAGTTGTTCCAGACCGGTAATATGCAAATCCACTGGACGCGCGCCAATGGCACAACCGCCAGGCAGGGAGACCTGCCCCTGACCGAAACGCGCCACCAACGGCCCCAGCGCCCAAATAGATGCGCGCATGGTCTTCACCAACTCGTAAGGTGCGCAGAAAACATTGACGTCGCCCGCATCGATCCACACGGATCCATTGCGTTCCACCTTGGTGCCCAACTGGCTAAGCAGTTTCATGGTGGTATCGATATCTTTCAGTTTCGGAACGTTACGGATTTCAACCGGCTCTTCCGCCAGCAACGCGGCAAAAAGAATCGGCAGCGCGGCGTTTTTCGCGCCTGAAATTGTCACTTCGCCCTGGAGACGCGTCGGCCCCTGTACACGAAACTTATCCATTCATCTGATCTCTGTTAAGAATTCACACGCGCAGTGGGTTTATCCCCTGCGCTCAAAAGCCGTTAAGTTTGCGATCCCGCGCCCACTCCGCCGGAGTGTAGGCTTTGATCGACAGGGCATGGATACGGTTGTCTGCAATGTATTCCATCAGCGGGCCATAAATGGTCTGTTGTTTCTTGACCCGGCTCATGCCGTCAAAAATCTCACCCACAGCGACAACCTGAAAGTGACTGCCATCGCCAGTGACGTGGGCTTCCTGGAGAGAGAGTGCGTTCATCAGCACCGTCTGAATTTCATGATTTTCCATGGGTGTAAATATCATCTAATAGTGAAAACAGTCACACATCTTAGAGGAAAGTGGCGTCGGCTTAAACAAGCAAAAAGCCCCATCAATATAAAGGATGGGGCTTTAAGTAGTAACGCATTGAAAAAATTAGTGAGGCAATACATCCTGCGGCAAATTATAGAGCGCGGCGAGGGTGGAGACATTCTCACTCACCCCAGCAAGCACAACATTATTTCCCTGCTTTTTGCCCTGTGCCACCAGATGTACCAGCAGCGCGACGCCTGCGGTATCCACGCGTGACACGCCATGTAAATCGATGCAGGTCACCCCGTTCATCGCCTCCACGCGCGCATCCCACAGCGGGTTTAAGAGATCCTGATCCAGTTCACCCAACAGTTTCAGGCAGTCTCCATCGCGCGACCAGCGTAGACTGGCTGTCATTGCTTTTTCTCGTCCAGGGTAATTTTCTGGCGGGAAATAGATTGCAGCTCGGCGGTTAAACCGTCGATACCTTTGGTACGCAGCAGATCACTCCATTCGTTCTGTTTGGTGGTGATCATGCTCACCCCTTCGGCAATCATGTCGTAAGCCTGCCAGTTGCCCGTTTGCGTGTTTTTACGCCACTGGAAATCCAGGCGCACCGGCGGACGGCCATTTGGATCGATGATAGTTACGCGGATCGGCACAATTGTCGCATCGCCCAGCGGCTGCTCCGGCGCAATCTGATAGGTCTGCCCGTGATACATTGCCAGCGCCTGGCCGTAAGCCTGTTTCAGGTATTCGCGAAATGCAGCGAAATAGGCTTCACGCTGTGCGGGGGTCGCTTCTTTGTAATAACGGCCCAGCACCAACGCACCGGCGTATTTCACCTGCACATAAGGCAGCAGTTCCTGATCAACAACATCGCGCAGGTAGTCTGGGTTCGCACGGATTTTCGGCTGCTCATTTTTGAGGCGATCAAAGGTTTTCTGTGCCGCGTCTTTCATTGCGGCGTAAGGGTTAGCTTGATCGGCCGCCATCGCGGTACCCAGCGGCGCAACCACCAGCAGGGCAACCATTAATAGACGTTTAAACATGCGTCAATTCTCCTCGTTAATTCGTCTGACCAGCAGACGGTGCGGCTTGAGTATTCCCTGCATCGTGGGCTGCCGCATCGCCTGAATTCTTATTGTCACCGCCTTTACTGTTGTAAAGGAATTGTCCGATAAGATCCTCAAGCACTATGGCGGACTTGGTATCCTGAATGGTGCTTCCTTCTTTAAGCATAGAAGTTCCCATCTCAGGATCGTCAAAACCAACGTTCAACGCCAGATACTGCTCACCTAACAACCCGGAAGTGCGGATCGCCAGCGAGCTGGTATCCGGGATCTGGTTGTAACGTTCTTCAATATCCAGCGCGACACGTGGCAGATAGGTTTTGGGATCGAGAGAGATATCCGCAACGCGCCCGATCACCACACCGCCAATTCTTACCGGCGAATGGGCTTTCAGACCGCCAATATTGTCAAAGGTGGCATAGACACGGTAAGTCGGCTCGGTGCGCATAGAGGCGACATCCGCCGCTTTTAAGCAGATGAAGAGTCCAGCCAGCAGCGCCAGCACAAGGAAAACACCGACCCAAATTTCACTTTTTTTCGTTTGCATGAACTCAATTCCCAAACATCAGTGCGGTGAGCACAAAATCAAGGCCAAGCACGGCCAACGAGGAGTGCACAACGGTGCGTGTTGTCGCCCGGCTAATGCCAGCAGAAGTCGGGATCGCATCATAACCATTAAATAACGCAATCCAGGTCACGGTGATGGCAAACACCACGCTTTTAATCAGGCAGTTAACCAGATCCATTCGCCACTCGACGGCGTTTTGCATCGCGGTCCAGAAAAAGCCCGTATCAATACCCTTCCAGTTAACGCCAACCAGCGAACCGCCCCAAATACCGACAGCGACAAAGATAATGGTTAACAGCGGTAGCGAGATGACTCCCGCCCAAAATCGTGGCGAAATCACGCGCCGCAGCGGATCAACCGCCATCATTTCAAGGCTGGAAAGCTGTTCGGTCGCGCGCATCAAACCAATCTCAGCAGTCAATGCAGAACCGGCTCGACCGGCGAACAGCAACGCAGCGACAACCGGCCCCAACTCGCGCAGCAACGACAGCGCCACCAGCATGCCAAGACTGGTTTCGGCGCTGTAGGTGGTCAACACCAGGTAACCCTGCAGACCGAGCACCATACCGATAAACACGCCGGAAACAATAATAATGAGCATCGACAGTACGCCGACATTGTAAAGCTGGCGAACCAGCAGCGGTGCGTGTTTGCGGAATTCGGGTTTACCCACCACCGCATTAAAGAGCATCAAACCGGCGCGCCCAAACGTCGCGATCGTTTTGATCCCGCGGTGCCCAAGCGATGCCAGTGCATTTAGCAGCATGAGCGTCTTAACTCCCTGTTTCTAATAAATCGGTCTGATAATCACCCGCCGGGTAGCGGAACGGAACCGGGCCATCGGCAATGCCATCCAGGAATTGACGCACGCGCGGATCGCTGTTCTCTTGCAGCCCTTGCGCACTACCGTGGGCGACAATTTTCCTGTCAGCCACAATATAGGCGTAATCAGCAATACTCAGCACTTCAGGAACATCGTGGGAAACAACGATACAGGTGACGCCCAGCGCGCTATTCAGCTCAGAGATCAACTTCACCAGCACGCCCATTGTGATGGGATCCTGACCAACAAAGGGTTCATCAAACATGATCAGATCCGGCTCCAGTGCAATGGCTCTTGCCAGCGCGGCGCGTCGCGCCATACCGCCTGAGAGTTCAGATGGCATTAAGTCCGCCGCACCGCGCAGCCCTACTGCTTCCAGCTTCATCATCACCGTGCTTCGCAGTAACGGCTCGGGCAGCAAAGTGTGCTCACGCAAAGGATAGGCAACATTGTCAAAAACGTTCATATCGGTAAACAACGCGCCAGACTGAAACAGCATGCTCATTCTTTTGCGCACGGTGAACAGACGCGAACGGGTCATCTCTGGCACGTTTTCGCCATCGAATAAAATCTCACCGCTATCAGGCGGGATTTGTCCACCGATCAGACGCAGGAGCGTCGTTTTGCCGATCCCTGAAGGTCCCATAATGGCGGTGATCTTACCGCGAGGTACCGTCAGTGAAATATTGTCAAAGATTGGGCGGCTGCCGCGGGAGAAGCTGACGCCACGAACATCGACCAAATTCGCCACAGTCTGGCTCATTTCCTCTTCCTTATAAGCCTCGTCGGCCACAAGCATGACGCTTGATAACATCACGAACCCAACATTTTTACAGAATATTACCTGCTGGGGTTAGCGAAAGCTGGCATTTGTTTTACTTTTGAGCCGCATAAAGTCAAAATTAGGAATCATTACGCTACGCGGAACTCCCGGTTTTACCCGGCATGGCAGCCTGCGAGCCGGCGGATTATACCTGAAGAAAGGACGTTAGATGCTTTTAGCGACGGCGCTATTGATAATTGGTTTACTCTTAGTGGTCTACAGTGCCGATCGTCTGGTGTTCGCTGCTTCGATCCTTTGCCGCACATTCGGTGTACCGCCTTTAATCATCGGCATGACCGTTGTAAGCATCGGTACCTCACTACCGGAGATAATCACTTCCGTCGCCGCATCGCTGCATGGACAGTTGGATCTGGCTATCGGCACGGCGATCGGCTCTAACATTACCAATATCTTGTTGATCCTCGGCGTCGCCGCGCTTTTACACCCTTTTACCGTACATTCCGATATTCTGCGCCGCGAATTACCGTTAACCTTGGTAGCCAGTCTGCTGGCAGGCGTGGTGTTGTACAATGGGCACCTCAGCCGCTTTGACGGCATTATTTTACTGTTATTAGCCGTGCTATGGCTGGTGTTCATTGTTAAAATTGCCCGCCTGGCCGAGCGCCAGGGCAACGACAGTCTCACCCGAGAGCAGGTGGCGGAGTTACCGCGAGACGGCAGCCTCTCAGTCGCGTTCCTCTGGCTGGGCGTAGCGTTAATCATTATGCCAATGGCAACACGTATGGTGGTGGATAACGCGACAGTGGTAGCGAACTACTTTGCTATCAGCGAGCTGACCATTGGCCTGACGGTTATTGCTATCGGTACTGGCCTGCCTGAACTGGCGACAGCGATTGCCGGTGCGCGCAAAGGTGAAGATGATATTGCCATTGGCAATATTATTGGTTCAAACATCTTTAACATTGCTCTCGTGCTGGGTTTGCCCGCGATGATTGCGCCGGGCGACTTTAACCCGATAGCCTTTACGCGTGATTATGGCGTGATGTTGCTGGTCAGTGCCCTTTTTGCCCTGATTTGCTGGCGACGTAAGCAAATCAGCAGAAGCGTCGGCGCACTGTTATTGGGCGGGTTTATCGTGTGGCTGGCGCTGCTCTACTGGCTGTCGCCGCTTTTGACTGGATAATCGGATACGCATTATGTCGCAAATAGATTTGCAGCCGGGTTTTGACTTTCAACAAGCAGGTAAAGACGTCCTGGAAATTGAACGTGAAGGCCTCGCAGAGCTGGATCAATACATCAACGCCGACTTCACGCAGGCGTGCGAAAAAATGTTCTATTGCGCCGGGAAAGTGGTGGTGATGGGAATGGGCAAGTCCGGCCATATCGGTAGAAAAATGGCGGCCACATTTGCCAGCACCGGAACCCCCTCTTTCTTTGTGCATCCGGGTGAAGCGGCCCATGGTGATCTGGGAATGGTCAGCCCGCAAGATGTGGTCATTGCGCTGTCAAATTCAGGGGAGTCGAACGAGATCCTCGCGCTGATCCCGGTGCTGAAGCGATTAAAAGTTTCGTTGATTTGCATGACCAGCCGACCAGAAAGCAGCATGGCGCGCGCCGCCGATATTCATTTATGCGTTAAGGTGCCGAAAGAAGCCTGTCCGCTGGGTCTGGCGCCAACGTCCAGCACTACGGCGGCGCTGGTAATGGGCGATGCGCTGGCTGTCGCGTTGCTGAAAGCGCGCGGTTTTACGGCGGAAGATTTCGCCTTATCGCATCCCGGCGGCGCACTGGGCCGCAAACTGTTGCTGCGCGTCAATGACATCATGCATACCGGTGACGAAATCCCCCATGTCAGCAAAAACGCCAGCCTGCGTGATGCACTGCTTGAAATCACGCGCAAAAACCTGGGCATGACGGTTATCTGCGATGATTTGATGAAAATTGAAGGAATCTTTACCGACGGCGACTTACGCCGCGTGTTCGATATGGGCGGTGATGTCCGCAGCATGGGCATTGCCGACGTCATGACGCCCGGCGGTGTTCGGGTACGTCCCAACACACTGGCAGTGGATGCGCTGAATCTGATGCAATCCCGGCACATTACCTCCGTGTTGGTGGCCGATGGCGACCAGTTGCTGGGTGTGTTACATATGCACGATTTACTGCGCGCAGGCGTAGTGTAAAGAAGGACATAAGAATGAGTAATGCTGGCGCGTCGCTTGCGACCTGTTATGGGCCGGTAAGTACGCAAGTTATGGCGAAAGCGGAAAAAATACGCCTGTTGATTCTGGATGTGGACGGCGTGTTATCCGATGGGCTCATCTATATGGGCAATAACGGAGAAGAGCTGAAAGCATTTAATGTGCGCGATGGTTACGGGATCCGCTGTGCGCTCACTTCCGACATTGAGGTTGCCATAATTACCGGGCGAAAAGCTAAACTAGTGGAAGATCGCTGCGAAACGCTAAAGATTAAGCACTTGTATCAAGGTCAGTCGGATAAACTGCTCGCTTACCGCGAGCTGCTGGCAAAACTGGCGCTCACCCCCGAGCAGGTTGCTTATGTGGGTGATGATCTGATCGACTGGCCAGTGATGGCGGAAATTGGCTTGAGCGTTGCCGTTGCCGATGCGCATCCGCTGCTGCTTTCACGCGTGGATTACGTTACGCGCATTAATGGCGGCCGAGGCGCAGTTCGTGAAGTCTGTGATTTGTTGTTGCTGGCGCAAGGCAAGCTGGATGAGGCCAAAGGGCAATCGATATGAGTAAAACCAGACGTTGGGTCATCATTCTGCTGGCGCTGGCCGCACTGATCCTGATAGGGATCAACCTGACGGCTCAGGATGAGCCGGATCCGGTCGCCACCAATACTGCCGACCCGACTTACAAAAGCCAACATACGGATACGGTGGTTTATAGCCCGGAAGGGGCGCTTAACTACCGGCTTATCGCGCAGAACGTGGAATACTTTTCTGCTGAAGGTGTGAGTTGGTTCGCGCAGCCCGTTCTGACAACATTCGACGAGAATAAGGTTCCAACCTGGTCGATAAAGTCAGACAAAGCAAAGCTGACCGATGACAAAATGCTTTATCTTTATGGACATGTTGAAGTCAATGCGCTGACGGCGGACGCCCAGCTGCGAAAAATCACTACGGATAACGCCCAGATTAACCTGGTAACGCAGGATGTTACCTCGAATGATCAGGTCACGTTGTACGGTACAACATTTAATTCCACCGGCCTGAAAATGCGCGGCAACTTACGCAGCAAAAACGCCGAGCTGATTGAAAAGGTTAGAAGCTCCTATGAAATTCAAAACAAACAAACGCAGCCTTAATCTTGTATTGGCCACCACGCTTTTGGCCGCCGCGCTTCCGGCGCTCGCCGTGACCGGGGATACCGATCAGCCTATCCATATCGACTCCGATCAGCAGTCGCTGGATATGCAGGGTAATGTCGTGACCTTCACCGGCAACGTCGTGGTAACCCAGGGAACAATTAAAATTAATGCCGACAAAGTCGTCGTTACCCGTCCGGGTGGTCAGCAAGGTAAAGAGATCATTGACGGTTACGGCAACCCGGCGACGTTTTACCAAATGCAGGACAATGGCAAACCCGTTAAGGGCCACTCCTCGCAGATGCATTACGAACTGGAAAAAGATTTCGTTGTGCTGACTGGTAACGCCTATCTGGAACAGCTGGATAGTAATATCACCGGTGACAAAATCACTTATCTGGTGAAAGAGCAGAAAATGCAGGCGTTCAGCGACAAAGGCAAACGCGTGACCACCGTTCTGGTTCCGTCGCAGTTGCAGGATAAGAGCAATAAACAAACCCCGGCCCCGGCGCAAAAAAAGAGTAATTAATTCGTTATGGCAACATTAACTGCAAAGAATCTCGCCAAGGCTTATAAAGGCCGCCGCGTAGTTGAGGATGTCAGTCTGACCGTCAACTCTGGCGAAATCGTCGGGCTGCTCGGCCCTAACGGCGCAGGGAAAACCACCACTTTTTATATGGTGGTAGGTATTGTGTCGCGTGACGCGGGTAACATCATTATTGATGATGAAGACATCAGCTTGCTGCCGCTGCATGCACGTGCGCGCCGCGGTATTGGTTATCTTCCGCAGGAAGCCTCGATTTTTCGCCGCCTGAGCGTCTACGATAACCTGATGGCCGTTCTGCAAATCCGCGATGACCTGACCTCAGAGCAACGCGAAGATCGCGCCAATGAGCTGATGGAAGAGTTCCACATTGAACATCTGCGCGACAATATGGGCCAATCGCTCTCCGGTGGCGAACGTCGCCGTGTGGAAATTGCCCGCGCGCTGGCGGCGAATCCGAAATTTATCCTGCTGGATGAACCCTTTGCCGGCGTTGATCCGATTTCCGTTATCGATATCAAACGTATCATTGAGCACCTGCGTGACAGCGGTCTGGGCGTGCTGATTACTGACCATAACGTTCGTGAAACGCTGGCAGTGTGTGAGCGTGCTTATATCGTCAGCCAGGGGCATCTCATTGCGCATGGAACACCGCAGCAAATCCTTGAAGACGAACACGTTAAGCGCGTGTATCTTGGGGAAGACTTCAGACTCTGATAGGGTAGGGTTTATTGACGTTTTTTGTCGGAGAGTGCTGCTCTGAATATGAAGCAAGGTTTGCAACTAAGGCTCAGCCAACAGCTAGCCATGACGCCACAACTGCAACAGGCTATCCGTCTGCTGCAGTTGTCCACGTTGGAACTTCAGCAGGAACTTCAGCAAGCGCTGGAGAGTAATCCATTGCTGGAACAAACTGATCTTCATGAGGAAGTCGATAGCCAGCAGGTTCAGGAAAATGACGGCCTGGATACCGTCGACGCTCTCGAACAAAAAGAGATGCCGGATGAGTTGCCGTTGGATGCCAGCTGGGATGAAATTTACACCGCAGGTACTCCTTCCGGTAGCAGCCACGATTACATCGATGACGAATTGCCTATCTATCAGGGCGAAACCACGCAGTCATTGCAAGATTATCTAATGTGGCAGGTAGGGCTGACGCCCTTCTCTGACACCGATCGTGCTATCGCAACGTCTATTGTCGATGCCGTTGACGAAACAGGCTATCTCACCGTTTCGCTGGAAGAAGTGCTGGAGAGCATGGGCAATGATGACGTGGGGCTTGATGAGGTTGAGGCGGTACTTAAACGTATTCAGCGCTTCGATCCCGTTGGCGTTGCCGCGCGGGATCTGCGTGACTGCCTGCTGATCCAGCTCTCGCAGTTCGCCAAAGAGACACCGTGGTGTGAAGAGGCCCGGCTTATCATTAGCGATCACTTGGATCTGCTCGCCAATCACGATTTCCGCACCCTGATGCGCGTGACGCGCCTGAAAGAAGAGGTGCTGAAAGAGGCGGTGAATCTGATCCAGTCTCTGGATCCGCGCCCGGGCCAGTCGATCCAGACCAGCGAACCGGAATATGTGATTCCGGATGTTCTGGTACGCAAACATAATGGTCGCTGGACGGTGGAACTGAACTCCGACAGCATTCCACGTCTGCAAATCAACCAGCATTATGCCTCGATGGGCGGCGGCGCACGTAACGATGCCGACAACCAGTTCATCCGCAGTAACTTGCAGGAAGCGAAGTGGTTGATCAAAAGCCTGGAGAGCCGCAACGACACGCTGTTGCGCGTTAGTCGCTGCATTGTTGAGCAGCAGCAAGCCTTCTTTGAACAAGGCGAAGAATTTATGAAACCGATGGTGCTGGCCGATATAGCCCAGGCCGTCGAGATGCACGAGTCGACGATTTCTCGTGTAACGACCCAGAAGTACCTGCACAGTCCTCGCGGCATTTTCGAGCTGAAGTATTTCTTCTCCAGCCATGTCAATACCGAAGGTGGTGGCGAAGCCTCCTCTACCGCTATTCGCGCGCTGGTGAAGAAATTGATCGCCGCAGAAAACCCTGCAAAACCGCTGAGCGACAGTAAGCTGACGACCCTGCTTTCCGATCAAGGAATTATGGTGGCGCGGCGTACCGTTGCGAAGTATCGAGAATCTTTATCCATTCCGCCGTCGAATCAGCGTAAACAGCTGGTTTGACCCAACCGATAAGGAAGACACTATGCAGCTTAACATCACAGGACAAAACGTCGAGATCACTGATGCTCTGCGTGAATTTGTGACCACGAAATTCGCCAAGCTCGAACAGTATTTCGAAAGGATTAATCAGGTCTATATTGTGTTGAAAGTGGAGAAAGTGACTCACACCTCGGATGCGACGCTCCATGTCAATGGCGGCGAGTTGCATGCCAGTGCGGAAGGGCAGGATATGTATGCTGCTATCGACGGTTTGATCGATAAACTGGCGCGGCAGCTCACGAAGCATAAAGATAAACTGAAACAACACTAATTGTCCGAGCGTCCGTCTGGCGCGTTGCACCCTACCGTAACCCGGTAGGGTGACTGGCTCTGGCGTCGCTCAGGTGAAATTATGATGAATAACGATTCCGCTCTTCAATTGAGCAATGTCCTTAACCAGGAATGTACCCGTAGCGGCGTTCACTGCCAGAGTAAAAAACGTGCTCTGGAAATCATCAGTGAACTGGCGGCAAAACAGTTAGGCTTACCGCCACAAGTCGTCTTTGAAGCGATTCTTACGCGCGAGAAAATGGGCAGCACCGGCATTGGAAACGGTATCGCCATTCCTCACGGTAAGCTTGAAGAAGACACGCTTCGCGCCGTTGGCGTTTTTGTGCAACTCGAAACGCCCATTGCCTTCGACGCTATCGATAATCAGCCTGTCGATCTGCTGTTTGCCCTATTGGTGCCAGCGGATCAAACCAAAACGCATCTGCATACGCTCTCGCTGGTCGCAAAAAGGCTGGCGGACAAAACCATCTGCCGGCGCCTGCGCAGCGCGCAAAGTGATGAAGAGCTATATCAAATCATCACGCAGACGGAAGGTGAAAGCGACGATGCGTAACGGGAAGGAAACCTTTTTATCAGTCGTACTGAGGAGAAATGGTTCATGGTCCTGATGATCGTCAGTGGTCGTTCGGGTTCAGGGAAATCCGTCGCTCTGCGCGCCCTTGAAGATATGGGTTTTTATTGCGTCGACAACCTGCCTGTTGTGCTG
This sequence comes from Kosakonia sacchari SP1, assembly GCF_000300455.3. NCBI lineage: Bacteria > Pseudomonadati > Pseudomonadota > Gammaproteobacteria > Enterobacterales > Enterobacteriaceae > Kosakonia > Kosakonia sacchari. The sequence goes on along the minus strand of NZ_CP007215.2, from coordinate 512,577 downwards.
CTGCCGGAGCTGGCGCAGACGCTTGCCGAGCGTCAGACTTCCGCAGCCGTCAGTATCGATGTGCGAAATATGCCGGAGTCGCCGGAAATTTTTGAACAGGCGATGAGCAATCTGCCGGACGCCTTTTCACCGCAGTTATTGTTTCTCGATGCCGATCGCAACACGCTGATCCGTCGTTACAGCGATACACGCCGCCTGCATCCGCTTTCCAGCAAAAATCTGTCGCTTGAAAGCGCGATTGACGAAGAGAGCAACTTGCTGGAACCGCTGCGTTCACGCGCAGATCTGATTGTCGATACCTCGGAAATGTCGGTGCATGAGCTGGCAGAAATGCTGCGTACGCGCCTGTTAGGTAAGCGCGAACGCGAACTGACCATGGTTTTCGAATCCTTCGGTTTCAAGCACGGCATTCCTATCGATGCGGATTACGTCTTTGACGTTCGTTTCCTGCCGAACCCGCACTGGGATCCTAAATTGCGCCCGATGACCGGCCTCGATAAACCCGTCGCGGCATTCCTCGACAGACATACGGAAGTGCACAATTTTATCTATCAGACGCGTAGTTATCTTGAGTTGTGGCTACCGATGCTGGAGACCAACAACCGTAGTTATCTGACCGTGGCCATCGGTTGTACCGGTGGTAAACATCGCTCCGTCTATGTCGCTGAACAACTGGCGGATTATTTCCGCTCGCGCGGTAAGAACGTTCAATCCCGTCACCGTACGCTGGAAAAACGCAAAACATGACCGTAAAACAAACCGTTGAGATCACCAATAAGCTGGGAATGCATGCGCGCCCGGCCATGAAACTGTTTGAACTGGTTCAGGGCTTCGATGCGGAAGTGCTGCTGCGCAATGATGAAGGCACCGAAGCCGAAGCCAGCAGCGTGATTGCGCTGCTGATGCTCGATTCTGCAAAAGGTCGACAAATTGAAGTGGAGGCCAGCGGCCCGCAGGAAGAAGAAGCGCTGGCGGCTGTGATTGCGCTGTTTAACGCCGGGTTTGATGAAGATTAATTCAGTACAGCTTGTTGCGCTCCAGGAACGCTTCCCCGCCTAGCTGCCGCATCTGGCGCAGGATCCATGCCTGACGGCTACGGACATAGCCAGATGGCGCGGCGGCCTGAAAACGGATCGGGTTTGGCAATACGGCGGCCAGTAGCGCCGCTTCCGACATGGTTAAGCGGCTCGCCGGTTTATGGAAATAGCGCTGCGATGCTTCCTCGACGCCGAACACTCCATCGCCAAATTCCGCAATATTAAGATAAACCGTCAGGATCCGCCGCTTGGTCCACACCGCTTCCATCCCAAGCGTCAGCCCGGCTTCCAGCCCTTTACGCACCCAGCTTTTTCCATCCCATAGCAGCAGGTTTTTCACCGTCTGCTGTGAAATCGTCGACGCACCGCGAATACGATTCTCATGGCGCTCGTTATGCGAGAGCGCTTTCTCAATGGCGCTAAAATCCAGCCCCCAGTGATCGGGAAAACGCTGATCTTCAGCGGCCACCACCGCCAGCGCCATCCACGGAGAAATATCATCCATACCGACCCAGTCGGAATGCGCGACATAGCCAAAGTCACCACTAAACCACGCGCCCAGTTGGCGTTCCACCATCACGGCGGAAAAAGGCACCGGCAGGAAACTGAACAGCACAATGCCGCCACCCCAGAAGAGCGCCAGTACGCACAACACCCGCAGAGCAATGCGCTTTAAGGTGGCTTTCAGCGGGCCGCGAAACCACTTCCTCATTCGGCCAGCACCAGCACGCGCGCTACCAGCTTTTCAATACCGGAGGCGGCCTGCGCGATGTCCTCCGCCAGCATATAAGCCGGCGTCGTCACCACTTTGTGCTCTTCGTCGACAACAATATCGTTGACCGGGCACGGCACATGCTCGGCACCCATCTCTTCCAGCACTTCGGCGGTATCAATATCCGTGCCGATTGTCAGGCGTAGGGGAAAATCGAAAATTTTCGGCAACATCGCTGGTGCGATGCACATAAAACCGAGCGGTTTACCTGCTTCGTGCATCTCCAGTGCCAGCATTTTCAGGCTGCTGTCAACGTTGCATTCACTGCCGAGGCTGGCAAAATCACTGAGGTTTTTTGCCGCGCCAAAACCACCGGGAACAATCAGCGCATCCAGATCGTTTGCAGATGCCTGCGATAACGGCTGGACATTGCCACGGGCAATACGGGCGGATTCAATCAGTACATTACGTCGCTCAGCCAGCGTTTCGCCCGTCAAATGGTTTACCACATCGCTTTGCCATTTATCGGGAGCGAAACAGACCGCCTGCGCACCATGACGGGCAATTGCTAGCAGCGTAATCACCGCTTCATGAATCTCCGAACCGTCATATACCCCTGCGCCGCTGAGAATCACGCCGACTTTTTTCATTTTGCTCATCCTTTATGCAACGTACTGACGATAATTAAAAATTTTGATAAGGGAGCCTTGCTTCACACATTTCACTGATTGATGTAACAAATCATTTAAGATTTGCTATCTTATGTGCGTGTGGTCGAATTTTTTCAGGCTACGCCCTTGCAAAAAAACAACTCAATTACGGCGCAGCCACGATTTCCCTGGTGTTGGCGCAGTATTCGCGCACCCCGGTTAATCCGGGGTCATTTTTTTCCAGCGTCCGCCACCCAGACTTTTAATACCGCCACATCGTTGCGCCACTCCTGCTTCATCTCTTCCACCCAGTCGCCGACGTTATCCCACCACGCAGGAAGATCGGGAGACTGAATCTGTTGACCAAGCTGTTGCAAATGACGCAGCCCGACAGAACCCGCAGCGCCTTTAATTTTATGGCCCTCTTCCACAATCCCTTTTTGGTCGCGCGCGGTCAGGTTTGATTCAAGCACGCTCAAATAGCCCGGCATCATTTTTTCAAACACATCCAGCCCGTCGGTAATTAATTTCGGCCCGACCAGCTCGATATATTGCTCAAGCATGGCGGTATCAAGCAGCGTTTGTACTTTACTGTTGTCCATAGTTGTCACGGGTTCCTCCTCACTTTCACTCGCATCCCAGAACTTTTTAATCATGGCAGTTAATGCCGGGACTGCCAGCGGTTTGCTTAATACATCATCCATGCCCGCATCGAGGTATTCCTGTTTGTCTTTCAGCACGTTGGCGGTAAGCGCCACCAGCGGCGGTAAATCCTCACGCGCGTAACGGCGGGTCAACTCTCGCGAAATATCCAGCCCGGTCATATCCGGCAACTGAATATCCAGCAACACCAAATCGTATTCACCCGGCGTGAACATCTCCAGCGCGGCAGTGCCGGTCATGGCGACATCCACGCTGCTGCCCAGTTTTTCCAGCACCGAGCGCGCGACAATCACGTTCAGCTCGATATCTTCCACCAGCAGCACATGTAACGCCGGAAGCGGCATATCATCATCTTCAAACGCGTCTTCAACTTCTTCCGCCACCGCCGGAGCGTGAATGGTCAAGGTAAATATCGAACCCGCCCCTGGCTCACTGCTGACGGTAATGTCGCCGCCCATGTTCTTCGCCAGACGGCGCGAAACGGCCAGGCCAATGCCAGTTCCTGTCGCCGGTTTACCGCCGTGGCTATCTTTCACCTGGTAATACATGGCGAAAATTTTATCCTGCTCATCGCGGGGAATACCGATCCCGGAATCCTGCACTTCAAAGTGCAGCATATCGCCTTCGTCATAACGCACGCGCACCACGACCTGCCCTTCACGGGTAAATTTGACGGCGTTGCTGATAAGGTTCCACAGGATCTGGCGCAAACGCGTACCGTCCGTAACCACCTGATGCGGCAGCGGCAATGTTGGATCAAGAACAAAGCGCAACCCTTTCTGGTGCGCCTGCAGGGCGGAGAGGTTTTCCAGATCGGCCAGGAAACTGGTGAAATCAAGCGGTTGATTATCCAGTTGGACTTTGCGCCGCTCCATCTTATCCATGTCGATAATATCGTTGAAAATATTGCCGAGCGTTACGGCGGAGACATGGATCGTCTTCAGGTATTTTTCCTGCTCTTGCGTTAAATCGGTATCCAGCAGAATACGGCTTAATCCAACAATACCATTCAGCGGCGTACGCAGCTCATGGCTGATGGTGGAAATAAAGGTGGTCTTATCCCGGCTGGCGCGCTCCAGCGCGTCCTGGTAGCGTTTACGCTCGGTGATATCGCGACCAAAGCCCATCAACCCGTGGCGTTTACCGACGCGATCGTAATACGGGACTTTGCGGATCTCGAAACAGGCTTTGCGACCGTCCGGGTAATCCAGCCACTGTTCGTAGGTTAAAGAGACGTTATGACGGAAAACTTTTTCGTCGGTCTCGATCACTTTTTCTGCCGCTTCCGGCGAGTAGACGTCCTGCGGTTTGAGGTGAATAAGCTGTTTCTCGCTCTTACCGGTCAACAGTTCCATCGCCCGGTTACAACCAGAGAACTCTTTGTCTTCATTGCGATAGAACACCAGATCCGGCGAAGCGTCGAGGAAGGAACGCAGAAAAGAGGATTGCTGTTCGAGCTGGATTTGCGTCTGCTCACGCTCCTGCATCTCTATTTTGAGTTTTTCAAAGGTTTCCTGGCGCTCGGCTTCCGCTTTCTCGCGGTCGCTGATCTCCTGGTTAAGCTTGGCAATATTGTCTTTCAACTGCACATTGAGCTTCAGGTCGCGCTCGCGCATCTCTTCCAGTTTCTCGACCAGCCGCGACAAACGCTGGCGCGACTCTTCGAGTTGCTCAACCACCACCGATAAGAAATAGACCGCCCATGGCGTGATCAGCAAGCCAAAAAAGATGGAGCGGATAACATCTATGCTCTCCACTTGGCCCTGCAACACCATGGTAACGGCCATCTGCACCACGATTGCCAGCACCACTAGCGCCAAAGCAAGCAGCATGGAAAAACGCACCAGACCCAGCTTCATCATCAGGTCGACGTAATATTGCGCCAGTAAACGGATTTGCTTCATAGAGATTTCCTCAAACAATTCCGCTCAATAATACTCAATTCTGAGCAAGGCGTTGAAGCTTGTGCGAAAAATGCAGAGGTGATTAGTGTTTCGCGATGAGATTAGGCAGGTAATTGCCAGCAACGCCCCAGCGCAGAACCTTGCCCGCCCTGTTCTTTCAGGTAGCGATCCAGCTCGACCATTCCCGTCCAGCGGTTTTCACACCACAGCGGGGCAAGCAATGTTGGTCGGCGTGCGCTGGCGGAAACTCGGTGGAAAATAACCTCCGGCGGCGTATGGCGAATCATTTCGCCGGCAATCACGGTGTACTCTTCTAGTGCTATTCCATTCAGGCGCCCCGCTTCCCACGCCTTCGCCATAATGCTGCCTTTCACGATATGTAAAGGATGTAACTTGATGCCGTCGACGCCGGTCTCTACAACGCGCTGTATCGTCTCCAGGCACTCCACGTGGCGCTCGCCGGGTAATCCGACGATAAGATGAGCGCAGACTTTCAGGCCGCGTTTGCGGGCTTGCCGCGTCGTGTGTTGATAACAGACGAAGTCGTGCCCACGATTGATACGATGCAGCGTTTTATCATGTGCAGTCTGCAAACCCAGCTCCAGCCACACTTCATAACCTTGCTCGCGGTATTCGCACAACAAATCCAGCACGGCTTCCGGTACGCAGTCCGGGCGTGTTCCCACACACAAGCCGACAATATTCGCCTGGCTGACCGCCTGCTGGTACATCGCGCGCAGCACCTGCACTTCAGCCCAGGTGCTGGTGTACGCCTGGAAATAGGCGAGATAACGCCGGGCGCGGTTCACCAACTGTGCCTGGTGAGCAAGTTGTGCGGCAATGGATTGATGCTGCTGCGCTTCGTCAGCAAAAGAGGCGACATTACAGAAAGTGCAACCACCGCGACCAATAGTGCCATCGCGATTAGGGCAGCTAAAACCGCCATGTAAGGTCAGTTTATGGACTTTTTCGCCATAGCGGCGGGCAAGATCCCCACCAAACATATTGACTAATTTCTGTAACTGCATAATCTGAGAGGCCGCCCAAATAAAAGGGCGTAGCCTGCCACTTTTAGCTTTCGTCGGCGATGACCTGGATCAATCGCCCGGGAAGGCTTTTATTCATTGCATAATCAGTCAATATAATCGCAATTTCATTCACCCTAAAGACGATTACTTTTCCTTATGTCGCTGCGTTATTTTGCAGAAATACTATCACGCGTGAAAAACAGTGCGTTCATGCAACTCTGACGCGCATGGCAGAATAAAAATCTGCCATTAAAACCCCACTCAGAATAGAACATCAGAAACAGCGCTTTTACATAGTGAGTCAGATCACACTCTGCTGCCGCTTAGTAACGCGTTCATTGAATGTAAAAATCCTTAAATAACCTTACTTATCAATAAAATAAACATTGTTTAGCACATTTTTGTATAAATAAGCTCGGCATTTGACCTGTGTACGGATTCCCGATAACTTGGGAATCCGCTGGAAGCTTTCTGGATGAGCAGTCTGCTCATCATATTTATGCAGTAATTGAGATTCCCTCTTAAGCAAGTCCTCAACACTTGTGTATCGATGCGAAAAGGAAATTAAAGAGGGCGACATGCGAGGCAATTGCCCCGTCGCCATGCTCTTTTTGTGCCTGTGCGTAACGTTCTGGAGGGGCTCTCGTAGAGCCTGGGGAGGTTCACTGATATGTTGTACGATAAATCTCTTGAGAGAGATAACTGTGGTTTCGGCCTGATCGCCCACATAGAAGGCGAACCTAGCCACAAGGTAGTGCGTACCGCTATTCACGCACTGGCCCGAATGCAGCACCGCGGCGCGATTCTCGCTGACGGCAAAACCGGCGACGGTTGCGGCCTGCTGCTGCAAAAACCCGATCGTTTTTTCCGTATCGTTGCGGAAGAACGCGGCTGGCGCTTAGCCAAAAACTACGCCGTTGGTATGTTGTTCCTGAACCAGGATCCCGAAAAAGCCAGCGCGTCGCGCCGTATTGTAGAAGAAGAACTTCAACGTGAGACCCTGTCGATTGTCGGCTGGCGCGATGTGCCAACCAACGAAGGGGTACTCGGTGAAATCGCCCTCTCCTCGCTGCCTCGTATTGAGCAAATTTTTGTTAACGCCCCTGCGGGCTGGCGTCCGCGCGATATGGAGCGCCGCCTGTTTATCGCCCGTCGCCGCATCGAAAAGCGCCTGCAGGAAGATAAAGAGTTCTACGTATGTAGCCTCTCGAATCTGGTGAACATCTATAAAGGTCTGTGTATGCCGGCGGATCTGCCGCGCTTCTACCTGGACCTGGCGGATCTGCGTCTGGAATCAGCCATTTGCCTGTTCCACCAACGCTTCTCCACCAACACCGTACCGCGCTGGCCGCTGGCGCAGCCGTTCCGCTACCTGGCGCACAACGGTGAAATCAACACCATTACCGGTAACCGCCAGTGGGCGCGTGCGCGTACTTACAAATTCCAGACGCCGCTGATCCCGGATTTGCATGACGCCGCGCCATTCGTCAACGAAACCGGCTCCGACTCCAGTTCAATGGATAACATGCTCGAGCTGCTGCTGGCAGGCGGCATGGATATTGTGCGCGCCATGCGTTTGCTGGTGCCGCCAGCATGGCAGAACAACCCGGAGATGGATCCGGATCTGCGCAGCTTCTTTGACTTTAACTCCATGCATATGGAGCCGTGGGACGGCCCGGCGGGCATCGTGATGTCCGATGGGCGTTTCGCCGCGTGTAACCTCGACCGCAACGGCCTGCGCCCGGCGCGCTATGTCATCACCAAAGACAAGCTGATCACCTGCGCCTCTGAAGTGGGGATTTGGGATTACCAGCCGGATGAAGTGGTCGAAAAAGGCCGCGTTGGCCCTGGCGAACTGATGGTTATCGATACTCGCGGCGGGCGCATTCTGCACTCCGCCGAAACCGATGACGATCTGAAAAGCCGCCACCCTTACAAAGAGTGGATGGAGAAAAACGTCCGCCGCCTGGTGCCATTCGAAGATCTGCCGGATGAAGAAGTCGGCACGCGCGAAATGGACGATGACCTGCTGACAAGCTACCAGAAACAGTTTAATTACAGCTTCGAAGAGCTCGATTCAGTGATTCGTGTGCTGGGCGAAAACGGCCAGGAAGCGGTCGGCTCAATGGGCGATGACACGCCGTTTGCCGTGCTCTCCAGCCAGCCGCGCATCATTTATGACTACTTCCGCCAGCAGTTCGCGCAGGTCACCAACCCGCCTATCGACCCACTGCGTGAAGCGCACGTGATGTCGCTGGCGACCAGCATTGGCCGCGAGATGAACGTCTTCTGCGAAGCGGAAGGTCAGGCGCACCGTTTGAGCTTTAAATCGCCGATCCTGCTGTTCTCTGATTTCAAACAGCTGACGACGATGAAAGAGGAACACTACCGCGCCGATACGCTCGATATCACTTTCGATGCCACCGAAACCACGCTGGAAGAAACCATCAAAGCGCTGTGCGACAAAGCCGAGCAGATGGTGCGTAACGGCACGGTTCTGCTGGTGCTCTCTGACCGTAATATCGCCAAAAACCGTCTGCCAGTTCCGGCACCGATGGCCGTTGGCGCGATTCAGACCCGCCTGGTGGATAAGAGCCTGCGCTGCGACGCCAACATTATTGTCGAAACCGCAAGCGCCCGTGATCCGCACCACTTCGCGGTGCTGTTGGGCTTCGGCGCGACGGCAATCTACCCGTACCTGGCATATGAAACGCTGGCGAAACTGGTGGACAGTAAAGCCATCGAGAAAAATTACCGCACGGTGATGCTGAACTACCGTAACGGCATCAACAAAGGGCTGTACAAGATCATGTCCAAAATGGGCATTTCGACTATCGCCTCTTACCGCTGTTCGAAACTGTTTGAAGCCGTCGGCCTGCACGATGACGTTTCCGGTCTGTGCTTCCAGGGCGTGGTCAGCCGTATCGGCGGAGCCGGATTTGCTGACTTCCAGCAGGATCTGCTGAACCTTTCCAAACGCGCATGGCTGGCACGTAAGCCGCTGGAGCAAGGTGGTTTGCTGAAGTATGTCCACGGCGGTGAGTACCACGCGTACAACCCGGATGTGGTGCGCACGCTGCAACAAGCGGTACAAAGCGGCGAATACAGCGATTATCAGCAATACGCGAAGCTGGTGAACGAGCGCCCGGCGGCAACGCTGCGCGATTTGCTGGCGATTACGCCAAACGGCGACGCGGTGAGCCTGAAAGATGTTGAACCAGCGACGGAGCTGTTTAAACGCTTCGATACCGCGGCAATGTCCATCGGCGCACTGAGCCCGGAAGCGCACGAAGCGCTGGCGGAAGCGATGAACAGCCTCGGCGGATTCTCCAACTCCGGCGAAGGCGGCGAAGATCCGGCGCGCTACGGCACCAATAAAGTGTCGCGCATCAAACAGGTAGCCTCTGGTCGTTTCGGCGTTACGCCTGCGTACCTGGTCAACGCGGATGTTATTCAGATCAAAGTGGCTCAGGGGGCAAAACCGGGCGAAGGCGGTCAGTTACCGGGTGATAAAGTCACGCCGTACATCGCCAAACTGCGTTACTCGGTTCCTGGCGTTACACTTATTTCCCCGCCGCCGCACCACGATATTTACTCTATCGAAGATCTGGCGCAGCTGATTTTCGACCTGAAACAGGTCAACCCGAAAGCGATGATCTCCGTCAAACTGGTTTCCGAACCGGGCGTTGGCACCATCGCAACCGGCGTGGCGAAAGCCTACGCTGACCTTATCACTATCGCCGGTTATGACGGTGGTACCGGCGCAAGCCCGCTCTCTTCGGTGAAATATGCCGGCTGTCCGTGGGAGCTTGGCCTGGTTGAAACCCAACAGGCACTGGTGGCTAACGGCCTGCGTCATAAAATCCGTTTGCAGGTGGATGGCGGTCTGAAAACCGGCCAGGACATCATCAAAGCGGCGATTCTGGGTGCGGAAAGCTTTGGTTTCGGTACCGGCCCGATGGTGGCGCTGGGCTGTAAATATCTGCGAATTTGTCACCTGAACAACTGCGCGACGGGTGTTGCAACCCAGGATGAGAAGCTGCGTAAAAACCATTATCACGGTCTGCCGTTCAAAGTGACCAACTACTTTGAATTTATCGCCCGTGAAACCCGCGAGCTGATGGCGCAACTGGGCGTGAAACGTCTGGTGGATTTGATTGGCCGCACCGATCTGCTCAAAGAGCTGGATGGCTTTACCGCCAAGCAGCAAAAACTGGATCTGTCGAAACTGCTGGAGACGGCAGAACCGCATCCGGGCAAAGCGCTGTACTGCACCGAGCACAACCCGCCGTTTGATAATGGCGTGCTGAATGCCCAGTTGCTGCAACAGGCGAAACCGTTTGTCGATGAGAAGCAGAGCAAAACCTTCTGGTTCGATATTCGCAATACTGACCGTTCCGTTGGCGCGTTGTTGTCGGGTTATATCGCGCAATCACATGGCGACCAGGGGCTGGCGGCAGATCCGATCAAAGCGCACTTTAGCGGCACCGCAGGCCAGAGCTTCGGCGTCTGGAACGCTGGCGGCGTGGAGCTGTATCTGACGGGTGACGCTAACGACTACGTGGGTAAAGGTATGGCTGGCGGCTTGCTGGCGGTACGTCCACCGGTTGGTTCTGCTTTCCGCAGCCACGAAGCGAGCATTATTGGTAACACCTGCCTGTATGGCGCAACCGGCGGTCGTCTGTACGCTGCAGGCCGTGCGGGCGAGCGTTTCGCGGTCCGTAACTCTGGCGCTATCACCGTGGTGGAAGGTATCGGCGATAACGGCTGTGAATATATGACCGGCGGCATCGTCTGCGTGTTAGGTAGAACCGGCGTTAACTTTGGTGCGGGGATGACAGGCGGCTTCGCCTATGTGCTGGATGAAGATGGTGAATTCCGTAAACGCGTGAACCCGGAACTGGTGGAAGTGCTGAGCGTCGATGACCTCGCCATCCATGAAGAGCACCTGCGTGGCCTTATCACCGAGCATGTGCAGCATACCGGTTCGCAGCGCGGCGAAGAGATCCTGGCGAACTGGCCAGCTTTCTCCAGCAAATTCGCGCTGGTTAAGCCGAAGTCCAGCGATGTGAAAGCACTGTTGGGTCACCGTAGTCGTAGCGCAGCAGAGCTGCGTGTGCAGGCGCAGTAAGGGGTAGCAATGAGTCAGAACGTATACCAGTTTATCGACTTGCAGCGCGTTGATCCGCCGAAGAAAGCGCTGAAGATCCGTAAAATTGAATTTGTTGAAATCTATGAGCCGTTTTCAGAAGGCCAGGCCAAAGCACAGGCAGATCGCTGCCTCTCCTGCGGCAACCCTTACTGTGAGTGGAAATGCCCGGTGCATAACTACATCCCGAACTGGCTGAAACTGGCAAATGAGGGGCGTATTTTTGAAGCGGCTGAGCTGTCGCATCAGACCAACACCCTGCCGGAAGTGTGCGGCCGCGTTTGCCCGCAAGACCGGCTGTGTGAAGGTTCCTGTACGTTGAACGACGAGTTTGGCGCGGTAACCATCGGCAACATTGAGCGCTATATCAATGATAAAGCGTTCGAAATGGGCTGGCGCCCGGATTTGACCGGCGTGAAACAAACCGATAAACGCGTTGCGATTATCGGTGCAGGCCCGGCAGGCCTGGCCTGTGCCGATGTACTGACCCGTAACGGCGTGAAAGCGGTGGTGTTCGATCGCCACCCGGAGATCGGCGGCCTGCTGACCTTCGGTATTCCGGCCTTTAAGCTGGAAAAAGAGGTGATGATCCGCCGTCGTGAAATTTTCACCGGCATGGGTATTGAGTTCAAACTCAACACCGAAGTAGGTCGCGACGTGCAGATTGACGAGCTGCTGAAAGAGTACGATGCGGTGTTTCTGGGCGTCGGGACTTATCAGTCGATGCGCGGCGGGCTGGAAAATGAAGACGCGAACGGCGTGTTTGATGCGCTGCCGTTCCTTATCGCTAACACCAAGCAGATTATGGGGTTTGGCGAAACGCCGGAAGAACCGTATGTCAGCATGGAAGGCAAACGTGTTGTGGTGCTTGGCGGTGGCGATACCGCGATGGACTGTGTGCGTACGTCAGTGCGCCAGGGCGCGACGCACGTTATCTGTGCCTATCGCCGTGACGAAGAGAACATGCCAGGCTCGAAACGCGAAGTGAAAAACGCGCGTGAAGAAGGCGTCGAATTCCAGTTTAACGTGCAGCCGCTGGGCATTGAAATCAATGCTAACGGCAAAGTATGCGGCGTGAAGATGGCACGCACCGAAATGGGCGCGCCGGATGCGAAAGGCCGTCGCCGTGCGGAAATTGTTGCCGGTTCCGAACATGTGGTTCCGGCTGACGCTGTTGTCATGGCGTTTGGTTTCCGCCCACACAGCATGGAGTGGCTGGCAAAACACAGCGTTGAGCTGGACTCGCAGGGCCGTGTGATTGCGCCAGAAGGCAGCGAAAATGCGTTCCAGACCAGCAATCCAAAAATCTTTGCCGGCGGCGATATCGTGCGTGGCTCCGATTTGGTGGTAACGGCGATTGCCGAAGGCCGTAAGGCGGCAGACGGCATCCTGAACTACCTCGAAGTGTAATATCCATGTAGCGACCAAAAAGGAGGCTTCGGCCTCCTTTTTTATACGCATTTTAAAGGTAAAAAAAAGCAGAACCGTCAGGTTCTGCTTTCCAGGTTACTTAACCACACGCAGCGATGGACGCCCACCGCGCGGCGGCGGATCGTCATCAGGGCTGTTATCGTGATCGTCTTCGTGATCGGGTTTATCACCGTCGATAACCGACATCACCGTCTCGTTTTCCTGCGCTGAAGTATTGTCGTCATCATTCAGGCTGACGGCCTCTTCATCGTACGCGGCTTCCGGTTCAAACATCGTACCGGCGCCGTTTTCACGGGCATAAACCGCCAGCACGGCAGCCATTGGCACTTCAACCTGACGCGGAACGCCGCCGAAGCGCGCGTTGAAACGCACTTCGTCATTCGCCAGTTCCAGATTGCCAACCGCACGCGGCGCAATGTTCAACACGATCTGCCCGTCACGCGCATACTCCATCGGCACGCGTACGCCCGGCAACGTCACATCAACAACCAGATGCGGCGTAAGCTGGTTATCCAGCAGCCATTCGTAGAAGGCCCGCAGTAAATACGGACGGCGTGGAGACAGTTGTGACAAATCCATGCAATTAACCCCGGCCCAGGCGCATTTCGCGCTCGGCTTCTGTCAGAGAGGCAAGGAAGGAATCACGTTCGAAAACGCGCGTCATATACCCTTTCAGCTCTTTCGCACCGGCACCGCTCAGTTCGATACCCAGTACCGGCAGACGCCACAGCAGCGGTGCGAGGTAGCAGTCAACCAGGCTGAACTCGTCGTTCAGGAAGTAAGGTTTCTGGGTGAACAGCGGGCCAATCGCCAGAAGCTCTTCACGCAGCTGTTTACGCGCCGCGTCCGCCTGTGCGCCACTGCTGTTCTGGATGGTATTCATCAGCGAATACCAGTCCTTTTCAATACGATGCATGTACAGACGGCTCTCGCCACGTGCCACCGGGTAAACCGGCATTAACGGCGGGTGCGGGAAACGCTCGTCCAGATATTCCATAATGATGCGTGATTCCCACAGGGTGAGTTCACGATCTACAAGTGTCGGTACGCTTTGATTCGGGTTGAGGTCAATCAGATCCTGAGGAGGATTATCCTTTTCCACGTGCTCAATTTCGAAGCTGACACCTTTTTCGGCCAGCACGATACGGACCTGATGGCTATAGATGTCCACAGGACCAGAAAACAGCGTCATTACCGAACGTTTGTTGGCAGCGACAGCCATGAAAACCTCCAGGTATATATTCAGAATTTACTGCTACCGGACTTAATCGACCGGTCAGATGTTGAGTTAACTACCCGCGCGTACTGTCACTCTCGTTGTAAGGCAAACAAAAAATGAACAATCCCAGCCATTTGGGCAGAAAATTGGATGATAGTTTACCAGATTTTGCGGGCTTTGTGGTGAGGGGATTCTGGAAATGCTGAAAAAGAAGAGATAATCAATGGATTGCTGTGGATAACACGATCTTTATCCATAAAAAAACCCGGTTCGCACCGGGTTTTTTCGCCAATCGTTCTGCCGAAGCAGAAACCAATTAACGTTTGGAGAACTGCGGACGACGACGTGCTTTGCGCAGACCGACTTTTTTACGTTCAACCTGACGCGCGTCACGAGTGACAAAGCCAGCTTTACGCAGTTCGGAACGCAGGGACTCGTCGTACTCCATCAGAGCGCGGGTGATACCGTGACGGATCGCACCAGCCTGACCGGAGATACCACCACCTTTAACGGTGATGTACAGGTCCAATTTTTCAACCATGTCGACCAGTTCCAGCGGCTGACGAACTACCATGCGGGCAGTTTCACGACCGAAGTACTGTTCCAGCGAACGCTGGTTGATTACGATTTTACCGTTGCCCGGTTTGATAAACACGCGAGCGGCGGAGCTTTTGCGGCGACCAGTGCCGTAGTATTGATTTTCAGCCATTGCCTATAATCCCGATTAGATGTCAAGAACTTGCGGTTGCTGTGCCGCGTGGTTGTGCTCGTTGCCAGCGTAAACTTTCAGTTTACGGTACATAGCACGACCCAGCGGGCCTTTTGGCAGCATGCCTTTAACCGCGATTTCAATCACACGCTCAGGACGGCGAGCAATCATCTCTTCAAAGGTCGCTTCTTTGATACCACCGATGTGGCCGGTGTGGTGGTAGTACATTTTGTCTTCGCGCTTGTTGCCAGTTACAGCAACTTTTTCTGCGTTCAGAACGATGATGTAATCACCCGTATCAACGTGCGGAGTGTATTCCGCTTTATGCTTACCGCGCAGGCGACGAGCCAGTTCGGAAGCCAGACGGCCCAGAGTTTTACCGGTCGCGTCAACAACATACCAGTCGCGTTTTACGGTTTCTGGTTTAGCTGTAAAAGTTTTCATTAAAAGCTTACCCAAATAATTAGTTACACGTTGGTGAACACCCAAACGTTTAGTCAGTTGAGGTTCACACGACATTGTCCAGCAAACCTACCCCTTCGAATAGCCTATGCCGGCGCAGAGAAAGTTTCGGGAAAAAAACCTTCTTGTAACGTGGGGTCGCAGGATTATAGAGAAGTCGGGGTCAAAGATCGACCCCTTTTCGTGATTTGACGCAGGTTTTGTCGCCCTCTGGCAATAAAAGAAGGCAAGGCCGCATCAGGGCATATGCGCGCGTTTCAGATATTCTTCGCTCTGCATCTCTTGCAAACGAGATAAACAGCGCTGGAACTCAAACTTCAGCCGTTCACCCTGGTAAATGTCATGCAACGCTGCCGCAGCGCTAACCACCAGTTTCACGTGACGCTCGTAGAACTCATCCACCAGCGCGATAAACCGGCGCGCTTCGTTCTCCATCAGCGGCGTCATCACCGGCACATCAAATAACATCACCGTATGAAAGAGCCGTGAAAGCGCAATGTAGTCATGCTGACTGCGGGCATCCACGCAGAGGGTATAAAACGACACCGCCAGCGTCTGGTTTTCCACACCCAGCGTAGGCAATGGTCGATGATTAATCTCTAGTTCCGGCGCGTTTTGTCGTGCCGCACCCGCCAACGCCAGCCACAATTTGTCCATCTGCTGAGTGGTACTGGCATCTAACGGTGTTAACCACAGGTGCGCCTGCGTCAGGGTACGCAGCCGGTAATCCACACCCGCGTCAACATTCATGACGTCGCAAAACTGCTTAATAGCGTCGATAGCGGGTAAAAACCGCGCCCGCTGCAAACCGTTACGGTACAGCTCATCCGGCGGAATGTTCGATGTCGCCACCAGCGTAATACCACGTGCGAACAGCGCTTTCATCAGCCCACCAAGCAGCATGGCATCGGTGATATCCGACACAAAAAATTCGTCAAAGCACAACACATCGGTTTCGGCTTTAAAGCGGTCAGCCACGATTTCCAGCGGATCACTTTGCCCCTGTAGAGAAGTCAACTCTTCATGGACGCGCAGCATAAAGCGGTGAAAATGCAGACGCTGTTTACGCTCGCCGGGCAAGCTTTGATAGAACAAGTCCATCAGCCAGGTTTTTCCACGCCCTACGCCGCCCCACATATAGAGGCCGCGCACGGGTGCGGCTTCTTTAAGCTCACGTTTGCCGAGCAGCTTGCCAAACTTCGCCATCAAACCGCCACTTTGCGACGCGGCGGGTGCGCTGCGGTTAATCAATGCCTGGTAAATGACATCCAGCCGCGAGACGGCTTCTTTTTGCACATCATCCGGTTGATGGCTACCCTCGTTCAGGGCATTTAAATATCGCGATGTTGGGGAAAGGCTCTGCATGGTGTTGTTGTTATTCCTTGAAAATCGATCCGCCCCCACAGGGTTGACGAAAAAAAGGCCGTTCTACACTACGCGATGCTGCGTCAGGATTCCACTTCTGCACAATTAGCGGTTATAGTGGCACAATCAGGCGCAGGCAGGAGCTTGCAGCCCACACCCTACGGAATCAAAAAACAACGGGAGAAGTTCATGACCTGGGAATATGCGCTAATTGGGTTGGTTGTCGGCATTATTATTGGTGCCGTGGGTATGCGTTTCGGAAACCGCAAATTGCGCCAACAGCAGGCCTTGCAGTACGAGCTGGAAAAGAACAAAGCGGAACTTGAAGAGTATCGCGAAGAGCTGGTAAGCCACTTTGCCCGCAGCGCTGAGTTGCTGGATAACATGGCGCACGATTACCGCCAGCTTTATCAGCATATGGCGAAAAGTTCGTCCAGCCTGCTGCCGGAAATGTCTGCGGAAGAGAACCCGTTCCGCAACCGTCTGGCCGAGTCCGAAGCCAGCAACGATCAGGCGCCGGTGCAGATCCCGCGCGACTATTCTGAAGGTGCATCCGGCCTGCTGCGCGGCGGTGCCAGCCGTAAGTAATCGAACACTTCTGAAATATTTACGGGCGCGCTCCTTGCGCCCGTCCCTTCTTGCGCATCGCAGCTATTATTTAGTCATTCACCTCATTGTTACGCGGTTGAAATTTCAATAACATCAAACTGTTTTGGGGCGTCATTCCTTCCACTTCAGGTTACGAGAGCCAGCATCAATGAAGAAACAAACCCAGCTGTTGAGTGCATTTGCGTTAAGTGTCGGGTTAATTCTCTCGGCACCCTTTCAGACCTTTGCGGCCATGCCGTCACAAGTCCCTGGTCAGGGAGCATTACCCAGCCTCGCACCCGTGCTGGAAAAGGTTCTGCCGGCGGTTGTCAGCGTGCAGGTAGAAGGCACAGCGGTACAAGGCCAGAAAGTCCCTGAAGAGCTGAAAAAATATTTCGGCGAAGAGATGCCGGATCAACCCCAGCAGCAGCCTCAGCCGTTCGAAGGCCTTGGTTCCGGGGTGATTATCGACGCCGCTAAAGGTTACGTGCTGACCAATAACCACGTGATTAACCAGGCACAAAAAATCAACGTACAGTTGAATGATGGACGTGAATTCGAAGCCAAATTGATTGGCGGGGACGATCAGAGCGACATCGCGCTGCTGCAACTACAAAATGCGAGCAATCTGACACAAATTGCCATCGCCGATTCCGATCAGCTGCGCGTCGGCGATTTCGTTATTGCCGTCGGCAACCCCTTCGGCCTGGGACAAACCGCCACATCCGGGATTGTTTCTGCCCTGGGTCGCAGCGGCCTGAACCTTGAAGGGCTGGAAAACTTTATCCAGACCGATGCTTCCATTAACCGTGGCAACTCCGGCGGCGCGCTGCTCAACCTGAACGGCGAACTTATCGGCATTAACACGGCGATACTCGCACCGGGCGGCGGCAGCGTCGGCATCGGTTTTGCGATTCCAAGCAATATGGCGCAAACCCTCTCTCGCCAGTTGATTCAGTTTGGTGAAATCAAACGCGGTCTACTGGGCATTAAAGGCACCGAAATGAGCGCGGATATCGCCAAAGCCTTTAACCTGAACGTGCAGCGCGGCGCATTTGTCAGTGAAGTGTTGCCAAATTCGGGTTCGGCGAAAGCGGGGATCAAATCGGGTGATGTGATTGTTAGCCTGAACGGTAAGCCGTTGAGCAGCTTCGCTGAACTGCGTTCACGTATTGCGACCACAGAACCGGGAGCGAAGGTGAAGTTGGGGATATTGCGCGACGGCAAACCACTGGATGTTGAAGTGACGCTCGATAAAAGCACCTCATCCTCTGCCAGTGCCGAGTTGATCTCCCCGTCGCTGCAAGGCGCGGAGCTGAGTGATGGTCAGTTGAAAGATGGCACCAAAGGCATCACCGTCGGTAATGTGGAAAAAGGCAGCGCCGCTGCGCAGGCTGGCCTGCACAAAGATGATGTGATCATTGGCGTTAACCGGGATCGCGTACAGTCGATTGCGGAAATGCGCAAAGTGCTGGAAGCGAAACCTTCCGTGATGGCGCTGCATATCGTGCGAGGCAACGACAGTATCTATCTGCTGCTGCGCTAAGTAATTCTATCGCCGGACATCACCGCCCGCGTGTGATGTCCGGATAACTCATGTTATGCTGCTGCCGTTCTCCTTTTAATGACTATCCCATCATGTATGTGAAGCTTTTACGTTCCGTGGCAATCGGTTTGGTCGTCGGTGGTCTGATCATCGTCGCCATGCCTTCGCTGCGTAAAAACATTCCGCTCGCGACGCCGCAAATCGACAGCGCCGATGAAACGCCTGCCAGCTATAACCCGGCGGTTCGTCGCGCAGCGCCTGCGGTAGTGAACGTCTATAACCGTAGCCTGAATAGCTCCACCCATGACCGTCTCGAAATTCGTACGCTCGGTTCCGGCGTCATCATGGATCAACGCGGCTATATCATCACTAACAAACACGTGATCAACGATGCGGATCAAATCATTGTCGCGCTGCAGGATGGCCGGGTGTTTGAAGCGTTGCTGGTAGGGTCGGATACGTTGACCGATCTGGCGGTATTAAAGATCAACGCTAACGGCGGTTTGCCGGTGATCCCCATCAATACAAAGCGCACGCCGCATATCGGCGATGTGGTACTGGCGATCGGTAACCCGTATAACCTTGGTCAAACAACGACTCAGGGGATTATTAGCGCCACGGGTCGTATTGGTTTGAATCCCAGCGGGCGGCAAAACTTTCTGCAGACCGACGCGTCCATTAACCACGGTAACTCCGGCGGCGCGCTGGTGAATTCGCTGGGTGAATTGATGGGAATCAACACTCTGTCGTTTGATAAAAGTAATGACGGTGAAACGCCGGAAGGCATCGGGTTCGCCATTCCCTTCCAACTGGCGACCAAAATCATGGATAAATTGATCCGCGATGGCCGCGTGATCCGTGGCTATATCGGCATTGGCGGCCGTGAGATCGCGCCGTTGCATACTCAGGGCGGCGGTATCGATCCGATCCAGGGGATTGTCGTCAACGAAGTTTCGCCGGATGGTCCGGCGGCGCGCGCGGGGATTCAGGTCAATGATGTGATCACCTCGGTGAATGGAAAACCGGCGGTTTCCGCCCTCGAAACCATGGATCAAGTGGCGGAAATCCGTCCTGGCTCGGAAATTCCAGTCGAGGTCATGCGCGATGACAAGAAACTCACCTTCAAGGTCACGATTCAGGAATACCCGGCAACCAATTGAGTTCCATAAAAAAACCGGAGCAACAGGCTCCGGTTTTTTCTTCCCGCACGTGCAGGACAACAAGGCTTAACGATTAACGAAATCGACGCCAAGCTGAATATCTTTTTTCAGCGTATCCAGCATGCCTTCCAGCGACTGCTGTTCAAACGCGCTGAGCTTACCGATAGCATGGCGCTCTTCAATACCGTTTTTACCCAGCAGCAGCGGCTGCGAGAAGAAACGCGCATACTCACCGTCACCTTCCACATAAGCGCACTCAACAACGCCTTGCTCGCCCTGCAGCGCGCGCACCAGCGACAAACCAAAACGTGCGGCGGCCTGGCCCATGGAAAGCGTTGCTGAACCGCCACCCGCTTTCGCCTCCACCACTTCGGTACCGGCGTTTTGAATGCGTTTTGTCAAATCGGCAACTTCTTGCTCGCTGAAACTTACGCCCGGGATCTGCGACAGCAGCGGAAGGATTGTCACACCAGAGTGACCACCGATAACCGGAACTTCGATATCTGTCGGCTGTTTGCCTTTCAACTCTGCCACGAAGGTGTTGGAACGGATGATGTCCAGCGTCGTCACGCCAAACAGCTTGTTCTTATCGTATACACCGGCTTTTTTCAGCACTTCAGCGGCAATCGCGACTGTCGTGTTTACCGGGTTAGTGATGATGCCAATACAGGCTTTTGGCGCGGTTTTCGCCACCTGAGCGACCAGGTTTTTCACGATACCAGCGTTGACATTAAACAGGTCGGAGCGATCCATACCCGGTTTACGCGCCACACCTGCGGAAATCAGCACCACATCGGCGCCTTCCAGCGCGGGCGTCGCATCATCGCCGGAGAAACCTTTAATGTTTACAGCGGTAGGAATATGGCTGAGGTCAACGGCAACCCCAGGGGTTACAGGTGCAATATCATACAGAGAGAGTTCTGAACCTGAAGGCAGTTGTGTTTTCAGTAGTAGGGCGAGCGCTTGACCGATACCGCCGGCCGCGCCGAGGACTGCGACTTTCATCCTAAACTCCTTATTATGGTTAGCTAAATATTTTGTTACTCCGTTGCGGCGACCTTAATCCACCCTGGTAATTATGACAATAAACGCGCCAAAATAGTGCGGCGCAGCCCACTGTTAAGATCTTATATAAGGATGGATATGACCGTCAGATCGGCAATCTAAGCAACTAACACTCAGAGTTTATAATATAGCTGCGATATTCACCAAAATAACATCAACTTTATAACATTTAATTTACTTTTTAATCTTATTTGCGACGTAAGACACATGTGGCTGTGCTTCATCACAGGATTTGATAAACTTCGCGCCTTCTCAGCAGTTTTCAGAAATTCCCTCGCGAGAATATTTGCATAAAAATTCATCAATATGCATAATAATGTTGTTTTCACGGCCATATTACGGGTGACTTATGCGAAGCTCGGCAAAACAAGAAGAATTAGTTAAAGCGTTTAAGGCGCTTCTTAAAGAAGAGAAATTCAGTTCTCAGGGAGAAATTGTTCAGGCTCTGCAGGAAGAGGGCTTCGACAATATCAATCAGTCTAAAGTCTCTCGCATGCTGACCAAATTCGGCGCGGTGCGCACGCGCAACGCGAAGATGGAAATGGTCTACTGCCTGCCAATCGAACTGGGTGTGCCCACGACCTCCAGCCCGCTGAAAAACCTGGTGCTGGATATCGATTACAACGATGCCGTCGTGGTGATCCACACCAGCCCCGGCGCTGCGCAGCTGATTGCGCGTCTGCTGGACTCTCTGGGCAAAGCGGAAGGCATTCTTGGCACCATCGCCGGGGATGACACGATTTTCACCACGCCAGCCAAAGGCTTCACGGTTAAAGATCTCTACGAAGCCATACTGGTCCTGTTCGAACAAGAACTGTAATTAGCGCCTCTCCCCCGGCTTCGTTCGCGGGGGAATGTTTGGCTTTTTGCCCCATAACTCGACTTTTCCCCTACCGCTAACTTAGCAGTTAGTGCGATTTATGGTTTCACTTCACTTTCCCAGCGTATACCACCGCACAAAAAATCAAATTCATCTATCCATATGATTTTCTTAACTATCGCTAACTAAATTTTTACCTGAGCGCTTTTTTTTATGCTTTTCTGCAATATAAAACTGCAAATCCTATTCCCATTCATCATAGTTATAATTAGCTTGGTATTAATTATTTGCGTGACTAGTGTATACTTGATTTTGTGATGAGGGTCACGAAACAAGACCCTGCGAAAAATTTAAAGAAAAGAATACGACGAGGTAAGAGACATGAATATCAAATCAACCGTTGCAACACTGAGTATCCTTTCAGCCCTGTCATTTGGCGCTTTCGCGGCGGACTCCATCAACGCGGAACAGGCGCAATCTCGCCAGTCACTGGGTACTGTTTCTATCGGTTCTGTCACCGCATCACCGATGGACATGAACGCGCAACTGAGCAAAAAAGCGGAAGAACAAGGTGCGTCAGCTTACCGCATCATTGAAGCACGTAGCGGCGACCAGTGGCACGCCACCGCAGAGCTGTATAAATAAGTTTTACCGATAACCCTATCTAACCGTCACTCAACGGCACCAGGCACAAAAAAAAGCAGTTTAATCCTTCTCGCCGTTGAGTCTCTTTTAAGGAGACAGACAATGAAACGTAATCTCATCATCGCATCCCTTGGCCTTGCATCACTGATCTCTTTCGGCGCAAGCGCCGCAACGCTTGTTAACAGTGATCAAGCCAGCAACCTGCAATCCATCGGCAGTGTTTCTATTTCCCAAAGAGCGGGCGTCCCGATGGACATTCGCCAGGAGCTCTCTGCTAAAGCCGATCAGGCTGGCGCGAGCAGCTACCGTATTATTGAAGCGCGTACGGGTGATAGCACCCACGTTACGGCTGAACTGTATAAATAAACCCTCGTCGTCTTGTCCGACGACTTGCCCCTGCCTGTCAGGGGCTTTTTTTTGCCTTCGCTCACCGCACATTAAACCGCAGCTCGCCTTCCAGCTCCTCTTCCGCTTCATCAAATAGCAGGATCAACGCGCCAAAACGGCGGCGCTGTTTTTCCGGCAGATGAATAAATTCAATTTCCAGCGGCAAAGGCAGCGCACCATCCATCACCGTGTCCCACAGGGAATCCAGATCGTGAACTTTCTCGCGCTCAATAGCGAACTGGCGGCTAAACTCGCGGTAGAAAGCACTTTGATCGTCAATATGTTTAAAATCGAAAGTGTAGATATTCATTTTCCGCCATCAGCCCAACAGGGCGGCAAACGCCGCCCACATGATTACAATCCCCCAAGGTGCAGAGTTTTCACTTCCAGAAACTCTTCCAACCCCAGCACCGAACCTTCCCGACCGAGACCAGACTCTTTCACCCCGCCAAACGGCCCCAGCTCCGTTGATACCGCGCACTCGTTAATGCCAATCATGCCGCTTTCGATCGCCTGCGAAACGCGGAATACCCGCTGCAGGTTCTGCGTATAGAAATAGGCGGCCAGACCAAACGGTGTTGCATTGGCACGCTGCACCACCTCCTCTTCGCTGGTGAAACGGAAACAGGCAGCTACCGGACCAAACGTCTCTTCCTGCGCCAGTTTCATGCCATCGCTGCAATCACCCAGCACCGTTGGCTGCCAGAAGTTTCCGCCGAGGCTGTGCGGTTTACCGCCGGCCAATACTTTCGCCCCTTTGGCGACGGCATCGTCGACGTGCTCGCGCACTTTGTCCACCGCAGCGCGTTCAATCAGCGGTCCGACAACCACCCCTTCATCCAGACCATTCCCCACTTTTAATGCATTAACTGCCTCTGTCAGTTTTTGCGTAAAGGTATCGTAGACAGATTCATGGATGTAGAAGCGGTTGACGCTGACGCACACCTGCCCCGCATTACGGAATTTATTGGCGATAGCACCCTGCACCGCCGCGTCAATGTCAGCATCCTCAAACACGATATAAGGCGCATTCCCTCCCAGCTCCATCGACACTTTTTTCATGGTTTCAGCCGCGTTGCGCACCAACGTTTTTCCCACCGCCGTCGAGCCGGTGAACGAGATTTTGCGCACGTCATGGCTGGCCATAATCGCATCGCTGATTTCAGACGTGTTCCCGGCAACGGCGTTCAGCACGCCGTCCGGCACACCGGCTTTTTTCGCCAGCGCCAGCAACGCAAAAGCGCTAAGCGGCGTGTTATTTGCCGGTTTGATAACGCCGGTACAGCCTGCAGCCAGGGCGGGCCCAAGCTTGCGGGTCAACATCGCCATTGGGAAATTCCACGGCGTAATCGCGGCTACCACGCCAATGGGTTCTCGCGTCGCCAGAATGCGTGAGCCGGGTTTGATGGGCGGGATAATTTCACCGTTGGCGCGTTTCGCCTGCTCAGCAAACCACTGAATAAAGCTGGCGGCATAGTCGACTTCACCTTCAGCTTCTTTCAATGGTTTGCCCTGCTCAGTGGTCATCAATCTGCCAAGCCAGCTTTTGTTTTCAATGATCAATTCATACCAGCGGTACAAAATGGTCGAGCGCTCTTTCGCGGTTTTCGCCCGCCATGCGGGAAAAGCGCGCGTTGCGGCGGCAATGGCTTCTTCTGTCTCTTTCTTGCCTGCTTTGGCGACTTTCGCGATAGTTTCGCCCGTAGCCGGATTCAGAACGTCAAATGTGGTATCCAGCGTTTTCCAGACCCCATCCACCAGATAGCCGGTCTGAAAAAGCGCATTGTCCTGCAGTGACTGCGTTGTCATTTGTCCTCCTGATCTGCAGTTTATAAAAACTCTTAGAAAGTATAGCCATAAAAAAACCGACGCTTTTGGCGTCGGTTTGGCATTAACTGCTGGTCAGCGCATGTTGGTATTTGTGCAACATACCTGTTAGCCGGTTTACCGGCTCGGTAACCTGCGGCGGCGCGTTCCAGTGATGTAGCTTGTGCTGGTAAATATCCAGTTCTTCCAGTAACTGGGTGAAGTAACGACGACGTTTCGTGTCGCTGCCCGCCGATATCACTTGTGACGCCGTACGCCGTAACTGGCGATGAAACGCCGAAAGATCATCATTGATCGGCACAGGCGCATCCCGCAGGCGCTGGTGCGCAATAATCAACGTCAGCGCGAGACGGAACTTCGCGATATCACCTGGAAATTTATTCAGCAGCAAGAAAAGCTGTTGATACAGCGCGGGCAAGTGGTTCTCTTTGCGGCGCGCGGTATTCGTGGTCATCGCCGAAACGGCAGCGGAAACAAACTGGTTCAACAACATGCGCCCGGTGCGCGCTTGCGAGTTATCACGCACCAGCAAAAGCACAACCATCGCCAGAACCACGCCAACCAGCTGCCCCAGCGCGTTATCAAGAAACTGGCTGAATTTAAAGGTCATCGGATTATCAAGCACCAGAATATTAATGGTCCCCGCCAGCGTCGCCATTGAACCCAACCGCCGTTTTTGCACTTCAATACCGATAAAGAACGCCAGTACCGCCAGGCTAATACACAGCAGCAGCATGCTTTGTTGCGTCGATGGCAGAATAACCAGGTAATAGAACGAACCAATCGGCAGCGCCCATAACATGCCGTAGATAAAGTCTTTCGCCACCATTTTTGGGTTCGGCAGACGCATCGCCAGCGACGTGACTACCGCGATCATCACCATCGAACCGCTGCCGGAAGTCCAGCCAGTCCACAGCCAGAACAACGTGCCCAGCATGCAAGAAAGCGTGGTGCGCCAGAAGTTAACCATCGCATGATGACGTTCAGCTGATTCGGCTTTCACCACTACTTCGCCCTGCAATACCTCTTCTTCAACGGCGCTGATTTTCGCGTTGCCAATAACACCGCGTTTCAGCAGCAGATAGCGGGTCGCCGCACCCACCCAGCTATAAATCGTGACCGGCGTTTCCCGCTCACCGGTCCAGGCGATGACCCGACGCATTCTTTTTAACTGCTTGTGCATCTCCTGCACGTTCTCGACCGGCTCGGCAAACAGCTCGCGAAACGTATCAGTGATAAGCTCCGGGCGAGTGTTCTGAATCAGATACGTTTCACACGCCTGGGTGATCAGCGTCAGCGACAGGGTATTGATCGCTTTCAGACGGCGGTTAGCGCGTCCCCAACGGGAAGACTCAATATTCAGATTGCTGCGCATCCCTTCAAGTGCAGTGGTACGGCGCACCAACGCAGCCCAGGCGTTGTCCACCTCTTCGCTATCGCCATGCTTAATACACAACTGCATCAGTTGATAGTGGGCCAGCAGCAGGCTATCCAGCTCGCGGTCAATTTCCTGTTTGACGGAGCGCGGAGAAAAGAGCAGATCGGCGACAATGGCGCAGAGAATGCCCACCACGATTTCACTGCACCGCTCAACGGCATATTGCGGTGCCAACAGGGGTTCCGTCTGGATAGTGACAACAATAATCAACGCGGTGTAACCCGCCAGCCCCCAGGCGTAAGAGTTTTCAACACGCACCAGCGACGAGAGCCAGGTACAAAACCCGGCCCAGACACAGCACACCATTAACATCAGAAGCGGGGTGCGGATCAGCATAATAATGATGGCCAGCCCGGCAATACAGCCGATAAAGGTGCCGACAATACGCAACATCCCCCGGTAGCGAATCGCCCCGGAATAGGGCTCGCCACCGGCGGCAAAAGCGGGGCCCGCCGCGACAATCGCCGCGGTTAATACCGCCCAACGCGGGGTTTCAAGCTGAAAGTGAAAGCCAACAAACAGTGCCAGCACCACGGCAAAGGCCAGCTTGAAAGCAAAACGCAAATGCTGGCTGGCAATGGATAACAGCCCCATAGCGATTACCCCAGCTCACGCAGGCGATGCGCCATTTTGCGAAAGAACGAATCCTGGCTTTCATCACGATCGGATTTTCCCGTCACCACCACCGTCGCGGTGGTGCCCGCCGGCCACAGATTGCCTGGTTGTTTGTCGAGACGAATACGTACCGGCACACGCTGCGCCAGCCGCACCCATTCAAGGTTGGAATCGATGGTCGCCATACCTTTGCTGTCATTACTGCTGCTGGCGTTCGTGACGCCTGCGGCGATGCTGTCCACCGTGCCTTTTAATACCAGATTGCTGCCAAGCGGGGTGATCTCCGCGCGATAACCGGGGCGCACGCCTTCCAGCTTGGTCTCTTCCATATACGCCAGCACGTAGAACGTGTGTTGTTTCACCAGCGCCACCGCGGTGGAACCCCGGGTAATAAATTCACCGGCGTACACATTTAGGTTGGTGATCCAACCATCGGCTGGTGCACGAATGATAGTGCGCTCCAGATCCAGCTTCGCCAGATCGCGGGCTGCTTGTGCTTTGGCTAATTGATGCAGCTCGGTTTGCAGGGTGTTGTTGGCCTGGTCGATCTCTTCACGTGACATGGCCTGAACACCCAGTTGGTTACGACGCCCGGCTTCACGGCGTTTCTCCGCCACCAGCGCTTCGTAATAGGCAACGTCTGCTTCATCTTCCGCCAGCGCTTTTTGGTAACGCGGTTGATCGATGGTGAACAGCACCTGGCCCTCTTTCACCAGTTGGTTGTCATGCACATTGACGGCGGTGACAAGCCCGGTGACATCTGGCGCGATAGCCACGACATCGGCACTAAAGCGCGCGTCGCGCGTCCAGGGCGATTCGGTGTAATAAACCCAGGCGCGGAAAATCGCGATGAACGCCAGGATTACCAGCACCATAGTGATAGCGGTGCGAGAGATATTTCTTGTTAGTGTTTTCACTTCTACCTCAAACAAACAGGCGCGACAGCAGGTAAAAAAGGCAGCAATACAGCGCAGTGTTAAACAGCGCCGGGTGCCAGACAAAGTCATAGATCCCGGTAGGGACCAGCACCCGGCGCACCAGCCAGAAGATCGCCAATGACAAAATTAATTCGACAAAAATCGGTGGGAACGACAAACCGAACACCACGATGACGGGAAACAGACTCATGTTGACCTTGATTAGACAGCGTGCAGGTGACAATTCGTTCTAACGTCACCGCAGGAGTAAGGGCAAGGAGAGCCAGGCGAGAGTGACGTGAATATTCTTAATAGATAGTATATTAACGTAACTGTTATGCTGTTATCTATATTATGTGATCTAAATCACTTTTAACTCAGAGTGAATAATGGAACGACTAAAACGCATGTCGGTGTTTGCCAAAGTGGTGGAATTAGGTTCGTTTACCGCCGCCGCCCGACAGCTACAAATGAGTGTTTCCTCCATCAGCCAGACCGTCGCCAAACTGGAAGATGAGTTGCAGGTAAAGCTGCTGAACCGCAGCACGCGCAGCCTGGGCCTCACCGAAGCGGGGAAGATTTACTACCAGGGTTGCCGCCGGATGCTGCATGAAGTGCAGGACGTTCACGAACAGCTTTACGCCTTTAACAACACCCCAATCGGTACGCTGCGCATTGGCAGTTCTTCAACCATGGCGCAAAATGTGCTGGCAAAAATGACCGCCGATATGCTCAAAGAGCATCCAGGTCTGTCGGTAAACCTCGTCACAGGGATCCCGGCGCCGGATCTGATTGCTGACGGTCTGGATCTGGTGATCCGCGTCGGCGCACTGCAGGATTCCAGCCTCTTTTCCCGCCGTCTTGGCGCGATGCCAATGGTAGTTTGCGCGGCAAAAAGCTACCTCGCCCAGTATGGCATTCCTGAAAAGCCTGCGGATATGGTTAACCACTCATGGCTGGAATACAGCGTGCGTCCGGATAATGAATTTGAGCTGGTGGCGCCAGAAGGGATCGCCACGCGGCTTATCCCGCAAGGACGTTTTGTCACTAACGATCCGATGACGCTCACGCGATGGCTGACCGCCGGTGCCGGGATCGCCTTCGTGCCATTAATGTGGGTGATCGACGAGATCAACAGCGGTCAACTTGAGATCCTGCTGCCGCGCTACCAGTCGGATCCGCGCCCGGTTTATGCGCTCTATACCGAAAAAGATAAGCTGCCGCTGAAAGTGCAGGTGTGTATTAACTATCTGACGGAGTACTTTATTGAAGTGGCAAAGGTGTATCAGGGCATGCAGGGACGCAGCGTGTGAAGGAGTCACCCCCTTCTTGCGAAGAGGGTGAGAAAAGCGTTAAGCCGTACCACCGACGGTCAGGTTATCGACTTTCAGCGTCGGTTGGCCCACACCCACCGGCAGGCTCTGCCCCTCTTTGCCGCAGACCCCAACGCCGTTATCCAGTTTCAGATCGTTACCCACCATGGAGATCTGCTGCATCGCTTCAATACCGGAACCAATCAGCGTTGCGCCTTTCACCGCTTTGGTAACCTTACCTTTTTCAATCAGGTACGCTTCAGAAGTGGAGAAGACGAATTTACCGGAAGTGATATCGACCTGGCCGCCGCCAAAATTCGGGGCATAGATGCCGTAGTCGACAGATTCGATAATCTCCTGCGGTGTTGATTTGCCCGCCAGCATATAGGTGTTGGTCATACGCGGCATCGGCAGATGCGCGTAAGATTCACGACGCCCGTTGCCAGTCGGCTTGACGCCCATCAGACGCGCGTTCAGTTTGTCCTGCATATAGCCTTTCAACACGCCGTTTTCGATAAGCACGTTGTACTGGCCCGGCGTTCCTTCATCATCAATCGCCACAGAACCGCGACGATCGGCGATGGTGCCGTCGTCCACAACGGTACACAGTTCTGAGGCCACCAGTTGCCCCATCTGGCCACTAAATACCGATGTTCCACGGCGGTTGAAGTCGCCTTCCAACCCGTGTCCAACTGCTTCGTGCAACAGCACACCAGGCCAGCCCGCGCCCAGTACCACCGGCAGCGTGCCCGCAGGTGCGGCAACAGCAGAAAGGTTGACCAGCGCCATGCGCACGGCTTCTTTCGCCCACGCATCCGCACGAACGTCGCCATCCACATCCTGCAAGAACCAGTCATAACCAAAACGACCGCCGCCGCCGCTGGAACCGCGCTCGCGTTTGCCGTCGTCTTCAACCTGTACACTCACGGAAAGCCGCACCAGCGGGCGAACATCCGCCGCCAGCGTGCCATCGGTCGCCGCCACCAGAATGAGTTCGTAAACGCCAGTCAGACTGGCAGTGACTTCCTGCACGCGTTTATCCGCTGCACGCGCGGTTTTATCCACGCGGCGCAGAATATCGAGCTTCTCTTCACGGCTCATGCTTTGCAGCGGATCGATACTGGTATAGAGGCTTGGATGTTCGAGCGCACCCAGCGTTTTCACTTTGCCATCGCCCTCTTCCCGCACGATGGTACGCGCGGCTTGCGCGCTCTGTTCCAGCGCCAGCAGGTTGATTTGGTCCGCATACGCAAAACCGGTTTTCTCACCACTGACGGCGCGCACGCCCACGCCCTGGTCGATATTGTAAGAACCATCTTTAATGATGCTGTCTTCTAAAACCCAGGATTCGTGATAGCTCGACTGGAAATAGAGATCGCCGTAATCAAGACGACGCGCGGTCAGTTGACCGAGAATAGCAAACAGATCCTGATGACTCAGGCCGTTCGCAGCCAGAAGTTGTTCACTTACCAGATTAAGACTCATCATTTTTTCTCGTCGTTGCCGCCACAGCGGGCAATAAAAAGTGCGATACAAGGAGCTTGAGGCAATTCGCCGATGCCGTCAAATCATTGCTTTTTGTCCGTACGCGGCTGGCGCAGGACTTCGTTGATTTGCGGCTGATCAACCGGGCCGGTAATGCGGTAGCGCAGAATCGAGACTTTGTTCCACAGTGGTCCCAGCACTTTGCTGGCGGCAAACACCGCCGCACCGACAATCGGGTTAACGGCAAAGGCCGCCGCCACACCGACAGTCGCGGATATTTCTGGCGCAACCACCGCTTCCATATCCAGCTCGCGGCGCACTAAATTCACCGAGCCTTTCATGGCGATATCCGCCTCCAGGCCGTCCACCAGCGTATCGTCGGTATGCAGCACACCGTCTTTGATCCACGCCGTGCTGCGAATGGAATCAAACCAGAACCCCTCACTACTGAAGGTATCGCTGAAGTCAAAACGCAATTTACGCCACAGCGAGTCGACGCTGAACAAGCGTAGCAACTGCCCGGCATGGCCGGTGCTGATATCGGTAATTTTGCCTTTGCCAAGACGCGTACGCAGGATGCCATTAAGTGACTCTTCCTGCGGTTGCCACGGAGTGCTGCGCCAGTGCAGGTCATAATTAATATCAAACGACGAATCACGCACCGGCGTCGGTACGCCAAAGAAGCCCATTGCGGAATCAATTTTCTCGCCGCGCAGCACACCTTTCAGTGAAGTACGCTCCGCGCCTTCACGATTGACCCATTCACCATCGGCGGTAAGCCGCGCAGTGCCGCTGTCCACCAGGCCGTTTGCCAGCGTCAGCGTATCGCCCTGAATGGCGAAATCACCATCGATGCGGCCATATTTTTGCCCCCACAGCCAGCACTCCGCACAGCGCAGTTGCAAATCCGGCCAGCCGGTAAAGTCCACCCGCGTCTGGCCGCGCAACAGCGTTGAAGGGGAAGAGATATCGTTATCGTCCGGTGGCGCGTTCGACGGGTTGTAGTAGAGGTAGCGGATCGCGGCCTGCCACGGCGCATTATCATGGATCGTCAACGTACCGCTGATTTCACGCCCCTGCGCTTCAATGGTCGAACCTGAATCTTGCGGCTGCGAAACAATGCTGAGGTTATTCCACTGCTGTCCGCCCAGCGTCAGAGCTGGCGTACGCAGCGTAATGCTCTGTGGGAAGGTGGTGGCACTACTGACATTATTTGCCACGCCCTGTCTGAACAGGCCCAGCCACTGCGCACCGTTCATTGGCGGCAAGTTGAGTTCAAGCCCGGCCTGCTCCGGCAGCGGCGGCAGTGTACGGCTGTCTGAGGTCCAGATCCCGCGATCGAGCGTCAGCTTATTATTCAGCAACCAGCGGCTGTTAAAATGGTTGTTACCACCGGCATTACCGGTTAAATCGAAACTGTGCAGGTTCCCTTCTACCTTCACCTTCAACGGCAATGCCTTGCCTGCGGGTTTATCCAGCGGCGGCGGTAACGTGCTGGCAAGGCTGCCCAAATCGCCGTCAATATTGACCTTATAAGTGGTACCGCCACGGTGCGGCAACTCAACGCCAACATCGCCTTTCCATGCGATGCTGCCGCGCAACGCATCATTAAGTTGTGGAGGTAAAACACCGGTTTTTGCCGGTTGCCAGTTCCCGTTGAGATTCACCGCCACCTGATAGGCTTTATCTCCCTCGGTGGTGGAGAAATCAAGGTTCACTGGTTGGTTAAACCAGGTTGCCTGTAGCGGTTCACTTTTCAGCGTACCGTTCTCGAAGCTGAATTTGCCGCTGAGGTTCTTCAGTGTGCTGTTAAGCGGCCTGATAAACAGGCTGTTGTTGTTCAACGCCACGTCACCTTTGGCGACGGTCTGCTCCCCGTCCAGCGGGATATCAAGATGTAAGCGAGCGCTTACATCGCCATCAA
This sequence comes from Kosakonia sacchari SP1, assembly GCF_000300455.3. Taxonomy (NCBI): domain Bacteria; kingdom Pseudomonadati; phylum Pseudomonadota; class Gammaproteobacteria; order Enterobacterales; family Enterobacteriaceae; genus Kosakonia; species Kosakonia sacchari. The sequence goes on along the minus strand of NZ_CP007215.2, from coordinate 480,518 downwards.
TTTGCAGTTCATCCAGCGCGCTGCCCAGCGTATCGTGCAGCGGCGTCTCTTTGAAATAGGGCCCAACGGCTTTGCCCGGCCCGTTAATGTCCGCGTCAATCAGCAGCTTCTCTTTGACGTAATCCGGGATGTTGGCGGTCAGATTGCTGGCCGTTACACCGCCCAACGCCACTTTACTGCTTTTCATCCACAAGCCATCGTTGAGGAAGTCGAGATCGATATCGAGGTTTTGCAGCGCCGGCCAGTCCGGCTGGAAAGCAAAAGTCGCGTTGCGCAGCGGCACAGAGACTTCAAACTGGCCTTCGTTGTGCTTAAACGGGAAGAGCTTCGGATTACCGCCAAACAGCAGCGTGGCATCTTGCGTCTGCCCGCCTTTGATCGACGAGCTCAGATACGCTACCAGCGCTTTGCCCATCAAATTTTCCGGGAAGTAACGCCAGGCTTGCCCGGCATCCGTCACATTGATACCAGCCAGGATACCCAACCAGGGCTCATCACCTTGCGGCTGCAGATAGCGGAAATCACCGCGCGCGCGCAGGGCATTGGCCTGAACGTCGATATTGCGCCCGTCCAACTGGAAGCCGTGTTCGTTATTCTGCCAGTTCAGCGTGGCAACGCCTTTTTCAATCTCCAGCGGCGCGGGAAACACCGTCTTATAGGGCATCTTCGCCTGTGCGATATCGGCGGTTAAGCGTCCATTCTCCACACTGCCGGCAAGCGTTCCACTGAGGTGTTCAACACCGGGCAGCAATTCCCACTGTTGCCAGGCAATATCCTGCCACTGGGCGTGGAAGCGCGTTTTTTCAGTCGCCTGCAAAGGGATATCCAGCGCCAGCTGCTCCAGCTTGCCGCGAGGCTGCATGGTATGCCAGATGTCATACAGTTCCGGGGAGATTTTCTGCGCAATCGGCAGCAGCCCCTCTAAACCACTGAGCTCAAGGTTACTGGCACGAACGCGCAGTTCATCGCTGCGCACGCTGCTGGCACCGCCCACTTCCTGCGCCGGAACCCAGGCAAAACTCAGCGCGCCCTGCGGCCAGGGATGGTCATCAATCGCGATGCGCGTTACCGGTACATCAAACTGCCAGCCTTGCTGCTGACGCGAAACATGGGCGGTAAGGTTATCCACCGTCATGCGGTGCTGCGTATTATTGCCCTGCCAGCTGGCACCGCCTTTTTTCAGCCATACATCACCGCTTTCCACCACGCCTTTGCTTAATGTCATCCAGCCTTCAAGGCTGAAGCGCGCGGAATCCAGCGCGACCTTATCCTGCATCCATTTGGCGAGCCAGGGTTTGACATCAATGTCGTCCGCCTGCAACCACACCCGCCCATTGTTCAGCAGACCATTGTCGTCACGCAGATCCATACGCACCTGCATAATGCCGTGCTGACCGGTGAGGCTCGACAGGCTGACTTGCCCTTCCGCACGGTGACGATCGTTGCCGTTAAGCCAGGTAAGTTGCGGGATCGCCAGCTCAGCGCGCTGTCCGGAGAGCGTTAAGAAACTGATGCGGCTGTCGCGCAGATCAAAGTGATCGAACTGGCGCAAAAACAGATCGCTGATGCGATCCGTGGTGATAGGTTCGCCGGTGTCATTGCGTTGTAGCGGGGTATTACTGTGCGCAACCAGCTGGTAAAAGGTGAGATTGCGGAACTGCCAGCGCATGTGCAGCAGGCTTTGCCAGACATCCAGCGCCAGCGTCACGCGTTTGACCGACAGCTCGCCACCATCGGGCAGCATCGCGTTAATGTCGCGCACGTCCAGTTCAGGACCGAAATTTTCCCAGCGCGCCTGTATCTGGCTGGCCGAGACAGGAACGCCGGTTTGTGCGGTGATCCGCGCCAGAATGGGCTCACGCCAGCTATCCAGATGGGGCAGAACAAGGCGCAGCCCACTTACCAACAGCGCCGCGATAACAATCAGCGTCGCGCCTGTAAGCAGCAATATCCCCGGCAGTCGCCTCACGCCTCTCTCCTTGTCAACCAAACCCAGACTCGCTCATGTCGCAGCACGCTGCGAATTACATCATTACGACGTCAAACTGCTCCTGATTATAGAGCGGCTCGATTTGCACTTTTACCTGCTTGCCAACGAAGATTTCCACCTCCGCCAGCGCGTGCGACTCTTCACCTTTCAGGGCTTCCGCCACCGCCGGGGAAGCGTAAACCAGGAAGCGATCGGAATCATAAGCATGATGCACGCGAACAATCTCGCGCATGATTTCATAGCACACGGTTTCCACCGTTTTAACGGTGCCACGGCCATGACAGGTGGGGCATTCATTGCAGAGAACATGTTCCACGCTTTCGCGTGTGCGTTTGCGCGTCATCTCGACCAAACCAAGCTGGGAGAAACCGTTAATGCTGGTCTTGACCCGATCTTTGCTCAGCGCTTGCTCCAGCGAGTGCAGCACGCGACGGCGGTGATCGTCATTATTCATATCGATAAAATCGATGATGATAATGCCGCCCAGATTGCGTAAGCGCAGCTGGCGGGCAATGGCCTGCGTGGCTTCAATGTTGGTGTTGAAGATGGTGTCATCAAGATTGCGATGACCGACAAACGCACCGGTGTTGATATCAACGGTGGTCATCGCTTCGGTTTGATCGATGATCAGATAGCCGCCGGACTTCAGCTCCACTTTGCGCTCCAGCGCACGCTGAATTTCGTTCTCTACATCGTAAAGATCGAAAATCGGCTGGCGGCCGCTGTAGTGTTCGAGCTTGCTGGTCATCTCAGGAATGTATTCCGCCGTGAACTCCAGTAGCGCTTCAAACGTCAGACGCGAATCCACACGGATACGATCCAGGTGAGCATCGGCGAAATCGCGCAGCACACGCTGCGCCAGCGCCAGTTCGCCGTACAGTTTGCAGCGGCTTTGTTGGCGCTTTTTGCGCTCCATCACCTTCGTCCAGACGCGCTTGAGGTACGCCGCATCGGAGGCAAGATCCTCTTCGCATACGCCTTCAGCCGCAGTGCGAATGATAAACCCGCCCTGCTCGTCGCAATACGCCGCAACAACCTGTTTCAGGCGCTCGCGCTCGGCTTCACTCTCAATACGCTGGGAAACACCGACATGCGAAGCACCCGGCATAAAGACCAGATAACGGGATGGCAGTGTGATATCCGTGGTCAGGCGCGCACCTTTAGTACCCAGCGGATCTTTCACCACCTGCACCATTAAATCCTGCCCCTGACGGACAAGCTCGGAGATGTCGCGCACGGTGAAGTTTTTTTGCTCTTCCCCGGCAACGCATTCGGTATGCGGCATAATGTCGGAGGCGTGAAGAAACGCCGCCTTTTCCAGACCAATATCTACAAAAGCCGCCTGCATGCCCGGTAGAACCCGGCTAACCCGACCTTTGTAGATATTGCCTACTATCCCGCGCCGTGCTTCGCGCTCGATGTGAATTTCCTGCAGAATGCCGCCGTCAATATAAGCGACGCGTGTTTCCGATGGAGTAACGTTGACCAACAATTCAGCCGTCATGATTATCTTTTCCCTCGCGCAGTGCGTTAAAATTGCTCAGCAATTCCCAGGTTTCCACCAGCGGTAAACCCACAACGGCATGATAACTACCGTTTATTTTTCTCACGAAACAGCCACCCAGCCCCTGAATGCCATAAGCACCGGCTTTATCCAGCGGTTCCCCGCTGGCGACGTAATCGGCAATATCCTTTTCCGATAACACTCTGAAAGTCACTTCAGTTTCCACCAGACAATCGAGCACATGCTGGCTATCTGCCAACGCCACTGCCGTCATCACCTGATGCGTTTGCCCGGAAAGCAGGCGCAGCATACTGGCAGCATGCGAGGAGTCTTTTGGTTTTTCAAGCACTTCACCATTAAATATAACGATCGTGTCCGCGCCCAGCACAGGCCGATCGCTTGTGGCCATCGCCACACCGGCCTGCGCTTTTTCGCGCGCGAGGCGCAACACGTACTGGCGGGCGCTCTCCTGCGCCTGACGCTGTTCCTCAATACCCGGAACAATACGCGTGAAAGTGACGCCCAGTTGTGTGAGCAACTCCTGGCGACGAGGAGAACCGGAAGCAAGCCAGATATCTGTCATAAAAGCCTTATTGCACCGCAAACTGCTGGCGGATCTTACGCATTAACAGGAAAAGCCACGGCCAGAGCACGCCATTGACCAGGCTGCTCCAGAAAATTTCTGGTTTAAACGAAACGTTAATCACCAGAAACTCCGCCCAGAAGACAATCACTTCTGTCGCCAGCGACAACAGCATCACCACCAGCGCCTGTTGCCAGAGCGCCAGATTACGGAACAACTGAAATTTCAGTGCGACCAGATAGGCGACGATACTTAACGACAGCGCGCGTACACCGAGGGTGGATCCGCTAATCAGATCCAGTATGGCACCCATCGCGAAACCCGTGCCAACATTTACGCGGTGCGGCAGCGCGAGGATCCAGTAAAGCAAAATGAGCAACACCCAGTTTGGCCGGTAGACGATGATCTCATCCGGCCAGGGCATGATTTGAAGCAACAGTGCAATTAAAAACGAGAGCCAGATAACCCAGCGCCCCTGGCTACGATAACTTGCCACTATTGCCCTCCCGGAGAGACTTGCGGCGGCGGCTGCGTAATGCCAGTCGCCGGAGCGGGCATTGGCGCAGGCGGCCCCATCGCATCAGGAGAAGGAAGTACCTGCGGCATCATCTGCAGCAGACGTTCGTTCGCCACACGATGCACATCTTCCGGTGTTCTTGGGTTAGTCCCGTTACGATCCGCGCCCCACAGCAACAACAGGTAACGCAAACGTTGCAGGCCTGCGGTTGGACGCGCCTGAATCACGGTGTAGGCACGCTGCGTATCCAGCTTAACCGACGAAACCACCGCAACCGGGTACCCTTCCGGAAAACGCCCGCCCAGACCTGACGTCACCAGCACATCGCCAACGCGAATATCCGTATTCGCCGGTAAATGTTCGAGTTGCAGATCGTCTGTGCAGCCGTTACCGGCAGCAATCACGCGGATATCGTTACGCAGCACCTGAATCGGCAGCGCATGAGTGGCATCGCAAATCAACAGGACGCGGCTGGTGAGCTTCGCTACCGCGACAACCTGGCCGACAACGCCTTTATCGCTGATCACCGGCTGGCCTTCATAGACGCCGTTCGCGCTGCCTTTGTCGATAACCACCTGATCGCTGTAAGGATCGTTAACCGTCGAGATAACCTGGGTAACCATTTTCTGCTCATCCTGACGCAGCGGTGAACCCAGCAGTTCACGCAGGCGCGCGTTCTCCTGCTTGTACTGCCCTAACATCAGCAGTTCACTGTTTTTTAGCAGCAGTTCCTGACGCAATGCCCGGTTTTCAAGCTCAAGCTGGTCGCGCGACGCCAACGTCTGGGAAACGTTATCTAATAATTCGCGGGGACCATTGGAAATAAAATAGAAAGGACTGACGGCAGTATCCATGTACGTTCTGATTTGACTGAACGTACCGAGGCGGCTGTCGGCAATAATGACTCCGAGCGCCACCACAACCGCCAGAAAAAGGCGAATCTGCAGTGACGGGCCACGGCTAAAAATTGGCTTCATAGGCTTTGCGTATTCTCAGGCCAGACAGATGCGAAGCGACAATACGCTTCGCATCTGACGCGGACTATTCTTCGCTGAACAAGTCGCCGCCGTGCATGTCGATCATTTCCAGCGCCTTGCCGCCGCCGCGCGCTACGCAAGTCAGTGGATCTTCTGCAACTACAACTGGAATACCCGTTTCTTCCATCAACAGGCGGTCAAGGTTACGCAGCAACGCGCCACCACCGGTCAATACCATACCGCGCTCGGAGATATCAGAAGCCAGTTCCGGCGGGCACTGTTCCAGCGCAACCATAACTGCGCTCACGATACCTGTCAGTGGTTCCTGCAGCGCTTCCAGAATTTCGTTGGAATTCAGCGTGAAACCACGCGGAACACCTTCAGCCAGGTTACGGCCACGCACTTCGATTTCACGCACTTCATCGCCCGGGTACGCAGAGCCAATTTCGTGCTTGATACGTTCTGCAGTCGCTTCACCAATCAGGGAGCCGTAGTTACGGCGCACGTAATTAATGATAGCTTCATCGAAGCGGTCACCGCCGATACGAACAGAAGAGGAGTAAACCACGCCATTCAGGGAGATAACGGCAACTTCAGTGGTACCGCCACCGATATCCACCACCATTGAACCAGTCGCTTCAGAAACCGGTAAGCCAGCGCCGATTGCGGCCGCCATCGGTTCTTCAATCAGGAATACTTCACGAGCACCAGCGCCCTGCGCGGATTCACGAATAGCGCGGCGTTCAACCTGGGTGGCGCCAACCGGCACACAAACCAGAACACGCGGACTCGGACGCATAAAGCTGTTGCTGTGCACTTGTTTGATAAAGTGCTGAAGCATTTTTTCGGTCACGAAGAAGTCGGCGATGACGCCGTCTTTCATCGGGCGGATGGCAGCGATATTGCCCGGCGTACGACCAAGCATCTGTTTCGCTTCATGACCGACGGCGGCCACACTTTTCGGTGAACCGGCACGATCCTGGCGAATGGCCACCACGGAAGGCTCATTCAGTACGATGCCTTGTCCTTTTACATAAATCAGGGTATTCGCGGTACCCAGGTCAATGGACAGGTCATTGGAAAACATGCCACGAAATTTTTTCAACATACTAAGGGATAATCCTGAAAGCTGGGGCGGAAACAAAATCCGCTTACTTTACCAACCACACGTAGCAGCGACAAGGCATAAGAATCATCTGCTACGGTGAAAATTAGTGCAGTTTGTTTCCTTTGTTGCAAAACGACATGAATCTGCCTGGAAGTAAAAAAAGCCCATCTTCCAGCCTGTTGCGTTTGCAGTTTTTCATAAGGACAAACCGGCTTTGTTCACTGCGATAATCCGGCGGGCAGGCACGCACACCCCCAAACATGGCAGCGCGCGTTATTCTACGTGAAAACGACTTAAACAGCAGTTCAAACCGAGTATCTTTGCGAATATTTTTTCACATTGGTATCGAGCGGTTGGGAAGCCGCGATGAAATCGCCCTGCCCACCCGCAACACCCCGTTCCACCAGCGTCTGCCATTCGCCACGAGAGCGAACGCCAGTCGCGAAAACTCGCGTTCGCGTGCCTTTGCACGCTTCCACGAGGCTCTGCACCAGAAGCTGGTTTTCGGTGCGCTTTTCAATGTTCCTGACCAGCCCCGGATGCAGCTTTAATAACTCAACATCCAACGCTTTAATCCAACTGGTGCTCACCAACGTCAGACCCGCCTGATTGACCACTACGCGGGCACCTAATGCATTGATTAAACGCACCACCGACTGTAACCGGCTGATATGTTGACAAACATCCGCCTCAGCAAGTTCAAAAATAATCCGTTTACGTTGAGATTTTTCGCACTGCATTAATATATCGCGTAGCCAGCGCTGAAAACGGGGGCGGATCAATGATTCCACTGTTATTTGCATGGCGAGGTTTTCTTCCGGCCAAAAACCCATAAACGGAATCAGACGCGTCACCTGCAGGCGGTCATACTCTTCAGCCAGGCCAAACTGCTGCACCATGGGCATATATTCTTCGGCAATCACTTCTTGTTCACCGTCGAATATGCGGCACATCAGTTCGCGGTGGTGAACCTGGCCGTCACGGTTAATCGCTGGTTTCTGATAAACGCGCGGCCCGCCGCGGCTCAGCATCTGCTCAATCAGCGTTCGCCAGCGCACATTTCCGCGCCCTTGCTCCGGCAATGTGTCGTCGTAGACTGACCAACTGTTTCCGCCCTGCAACACCGCGTTGCGCGCTGCGGCTTCGGCATGCTCCATGACTTGCACACCGGCTTGCCCGCTACGCCAGGCACAAATACCAATGTGCATAATGTCTTCGCGGGTCAGCGTTTTATTCGGGGGTAACCCGTCCACCGCTTTCAGGATCTGCCCGGCGATGCTCTCCGCTTCCTTTAATGTGCGATGCGGCAGCAGCACGGCGAAGTCGCTGCGATGGTAGCGAGCCAGTAACGCGCCGGGATAACGCATAATAAAGGTAGAAAGCAGGTTAATGAGCGTAAAGAGATACTCTTCGGTGGTGGTTCCGCCGCTATCCCGCAGCAGATCAAAGTCCGGCAAACGGATCATCATCACTACGCCGTGCGAGCCCACTTTTTCCTGATCTTCCAGCAGCGTGGCGAGCTGATTATCAAAAAACAGGCGGTTATTCAGGCCCGTTCGCTTGTCCTGCGCGGCGTAGGAGCGAATAAGCGTATCCATGCGGCTACGTTGATCGCTGGCAAACTGAATATCGGTCAGCAACACATCCAGCGCACTACTGGTGCGGGATGGCCACTCATAGATGCTGCCGCGAACCTGTGGCCCACGCTCGCCGTTGAGGATCCGCGTCGCGCGTGTCTCCAGCAATTCCTGCCCGGAAAGCTGGCGTCGTAACCAGCGAACGGAAAGAAAGAGGATCACTATCATAAAACCGATCGCCACCGTCAGCGGCGCGGTAGTTAACAGCGAACGAAAGTAATTCGCCATGGGATCCTGGTAAACCAGCGTGAAGGTGAAACCGGGATTTTTCAGGGAGGGAATATGCAGTTCCCGATATTGATAGTTGCTGCCCGCCGGGCGATAACTTCCGTTATGCGCATAACTGAGCACTGTGCGCCGGCCTTGCTTAATCTGAATCTCGATAATGTCTACCGGCACCATCAATTCATTGAGCTGCGGCAACAGCCGGGAAACCGGCGTTGAGACCAGGCGCGTATCAATAATTGCCGCCACCGCTTCCACACGATTGGCAACCTTGTTTTGAATAGCGTTATAGAAGCTCAGTGAACACCCAATCAGGGTGACAAAAAACGCCAACCCTGTCAGTAGCGTCACAAAAGCTGAAAATTTCGTCGTTAATCGCATCCTTGTGTTAACTCCGCTTGTATAAAGAACGAAACGATACCGCTCAGGGTTACGTCATTGAAGTAAGTACTAACTTTGATGTCTACCCGCGTCCCGGGATAGCGTGCAGGCGGCGGGGAAAACTGGCACTGCGTTTCATCCCTGCGAGTATAGCCCTCAGAAATTTTTTGCCAACAATCAATAAGCCTGAAAAATGTCTTAACCTGACTATTTACAATGTTTGGTAACACACTCGTGCTCGCGCTCACGCTGCGCTTACACCATGCTTGACGAGAGACTAACGGAGGATGTGATGAAGAAAAAACTAACCGAAGCCGATGTCACTGCGGAATCCGTTTTTATGTTACAGCGCCGCCAGGTGCTGAAAATGCTGGGAATTAGCGCCTCGGCACTGACCCTGGCACCCGGCGCGCGGGCCGATCTGTTGGACTGGTTTAAAGGCCATGACCGGCCAAAAGCGCCGTCAGGAAAACCGCTCGATTTTACGCAACCTGCGCAGTGGAAAGCCTCTCTCCCGCTGACGCCGGAAGAGAAAGTCACCGGCTATAACAATTTCTATGAATTTGGCCTCGATAAAGCCGATCCTGCCGCCAACGCCGGGGGAATGAAAACCGATCCCTGGACATTAACGATTGATGGTGAAGTGGCGAAACCGTTGACGCTCGATCACGCAGCGCTGACCTCGCGTTTCCCGCTGGAAGAGCGAATCTACCGGATGCGCTGCGTTGAGGCCTGGTCGATGGTGGTGCCGTGGATCGGCTTCCCGCTGCATAAACTGCTGGCGTTAGTTGAACCCACCAGCAACGCCAAATATGTCGCGTTCCAGACTCTGTACGCACCGGATCAGATGCCTGGGCAAAAAGACCGATTTATCGGCGGCGGCCTCAAATACCCGTATGTTGAAGCGCTACGTATAGATGAAGCGATGCATCCACTTACGCTGCTTACTGTCGGTGTATATGGCAAAGCGCTGCCGCCGCAAAACGGCGCGCCAATCCGCCTGACTGTACCGTGGAAATATGGCTTTAAAGGCATCAAATCGATAGTCAGTATCAAGCTCACCAGTAAACGACCACCGACGACCTGGAACCTTGCCGCACCCGATGAATATGGTTTCTATGCCAATGTGAACCCGCATGTTGATCACCCACGCTGGTCACAAGCGACGGAACGTTTTATTGGATCCGGTGGCGCGCTGGATGTAAAACGTCAGCCAACGCTGCTATTTAATGGCTACGCTGAAGAAGTGGCTTCGCTTTATCACGGGTTAGATCTGCGGGAGAATTTCTGAGTGCGTTTAACGGCAAAACAGGTGACGTGGTTAAAAGTCGCATTGCATCTGGCGGGTCTGCTGCCTTTACTTTGGCTTTTCTGGGCGGCGAACCAGGGCTATTTCAGCGCCGATCCGGCAAAAGACATCCAGCATTTTACGGGCAGAATGGCGCTAAAATTCCTGCTCGCCAGTTTGCTGATCGCACCACTCGCACGCTACGCGAAACAACCGCTATTGATCAGAACCCGGCGTTTGCTGGGGCTGTGGTGCTTTGCCTGGGCGACGCTGCATCTGACCAGCTATACCTTGCTGGAATTGGGTATCAATAATCTTTCATTATTAGGGCAAGAGCTGGTAACGCGCCCTTACTTAACGCTGGGCGCCGTAAGTTGGCTGATTTTGCTGGCATTAGCGTTGACCTCAACGCAATGGGCGCAGCGTAAGCTGGGCAAACGCTGGCAACAATTACACAATTTCGTCTATCTGGTAGCGATCCTCGCGCCGATTCACTACCTTTGGTCAGTGAAAATCTTGTCACCGCAGCCGATCCTGTACGCTGCTGCCGCGATTGGGCTGTTAGCGTGGCGTTATAAAAAGTTTCGCCAATGGTGGCGTTAATACGCTCATTGTGTGCAGTTCTCCGCAGATCTACTATCATTCACCGCCAGATTCCGGGCGGTGGTTGATAATCTTCCCTGATAAGACCAGTATTTTGCTGCCAAATGCTACGAAATCGTTATAATGTGCGACTTTGGTTTTCCTGACAGGGGTTTTTAGCCTCTGAAAAGGTGACAATCGCGAATCGAAGGTATATTTTGTTTTTTACCCGAGAATCGCAGGAGATAGCGGCACAATGGCTGGCAAGTTCCACATATTAGTTTTGAACGGACCGAACCTGAACATGCTTGGCACCCGTGAGCCGGATAAGTACGGCACGCTTACGCTTAGCGAGATTGTTAACGGTTTGAACACCGAAGCGGCAGCGCTTGATGTGGAACTGGCGCATTTTCAGTCAAACGCGGAGTACGCAATCATCGACCGTATTCATCAGGCAAAAGACATTATGGACTTTATCCTGATCAATCCGGCCGCGTTTACGCACACCAGTGTTGCTATCCGCGACGCACTGCTGGCGGTCGGCATCCCGTTTATCGAGATCCACCTGACCAACGTGCATGCGCGGGAGCCATTCCGCCACCACTCGTATCTGTCAGATATCGCCGAGGGCGTTATTTGCGGGCTGGGCGCGGAAGGTTATTCATACGCTTTACAGACGGCGGTAAAACGCCTGTCACAATCACACTAAACAAGAGTACGGAACCCACTCATGGATATTCGTAAGATTAAGAAACTGATCGAGCTGGTTGAAGAATCAGGCATCTCCGAACTGGAAATTTCTGAAGGCGAAGAGTCTGTGCGCATCAGCCGCAGCGCGCCGAATGCTGGCTTCCCGGTTATGCAGCAGGCTTATGCTGCGCCGATGATGCAACAGCAGCCAGCCCTGTCTAACGCTGTCGCACCTACCGCAGCGCCGGAAGCCCCTGCAGCCGCAGCGGAAATCAGTGGTCACATCGTACGTTCCCCGATGGTCGGAACCTTCTATCGCACCCCGAGCCCGGACGCGAAAGCGTTTATCGAAATCGGCCAGAAAGTCAACGTGGGCGATACCCTGTGCATCGTTGAAGCCATGAAAATGATGAACCAGATCGAAGCCGATAAATCAGGCGTGGTGAAAGCCATTCTGGTGGAAAGTGGCCAACCGGTTGAATTTGACGAGCCGCTGGTCGTCATCGAGTAAACGAGGCGCACATGCTGGATAAAATTGTTATCGCTAACCGCGGCGAGATTGCACTGCGTATTCTTCGTGCCTGTAAAGAACTGGGCATCAAGACTGTCGCCGTGCACTCGACTGCGGATCGCGATTTAAAACACGTACTGCTGGCTGACGAGACCGTATGTATCGGTCCTGCACCATCAGTAAAAAGCTATCTGAATATCCCGGCAATTATCTCCGCCGCCGAAATCACCGGCGCTGTGGCGATTCACCCGGGTTATGGCTTCCTCTCTGAGAATGCCAACTTTGCTGAGCAGGTTGAGCGTTCTGGCTTTATCTTCATCGGCCCGAAAGCTGACACCATCCGCCTGATGGGCGACAAAGTGTCGGCAATCACCGCCATGAAGAAAGCTGGCGTTCCGACCGTGCCGGGTTCAGACGGCCCGCTGGGCGACGATATGGATGCAAACCGCGCCCATGCTAAGCGCATCGGTTACCCGGTTATCATCAAAGCCTCCGGCGGCGGCGGCGGTCGCGGTATGCGCGTGGTGCGCAAAGACGCCGACCTGGCGCAGTCCATCAGCATGACGCGTGCGGAAGCGAAAGCCGCTTTCAACAACGACATGGTGTACATGGAAAAATACCTGGAAAACCCTCGCCACGTCGAGATCCAGGTGCTGGCCGATGGTCAGGGCAACGCTATCTATCTGGCAGAGCGCGACTGCTCCATGCAGCGCCGCCACCAGAAAGTGGTCGAAGAAGCACCGGCACCGGGCATCACGCCGGAACTGCGTCGCTATATCGGTGAGCGTTGTGCGAAAGCTTGTGTCGATATCGGCTATCGCGGAGCGGGTACGTTTGAGTTCCTGTTCGAAAACGGCGAGTTCTACTTCATCGAGATGAACACCCGTATTCAGGTTGAACATCCGGTTACCGAAATGATTACCGGCGTAGACCTGATCAAAGAACAGCTGCGTATCGCAGCCGGCCAGCCGCTGTCCATTAAGCAAGAAGAAGTTGTGGTGAAAGGCCATGCGGTGGAATGCCGTATTAACGCCGAAGATCCAAACACCTTCCTGCCTAGCCCGGGCAAAATCACCCGCTTCCATGCCCCTGGTGGGTTTGGTGTGCGCTGGGAATCGCATATTTACGCCGGTTACACTGTACCGCCGTATTACGATTCAATGATTGGCAAGCTTATCTGCTACGGCGAGAGCCGCGATGTGGCGATTGCGCGCATGAAGAATGCGTTGCAGGAGCTGATTATCGACGGGATCAAAACCAACGTTGATTTGCAGATGCGTATTATGAGCGACGAGAACTTCCAGCATGGTGGCACCAACATCCACTATCTGGAGAAAAAACTCGGTTTGCAGGAAAAATAATCTGCAATCAGCGCAAAAGGCCGGATCTTCCGGCCTTTTTTGTTTTTCTCTCCCCTCAACTTGCCCATAGGGTACAATCCCCGCTTTCTTCATTTACAAGGGACAAAAATGGACAACCGTTTTGTTCAGGCTCACAAAGAAGCCCGCTGGGCGCTGTGGCTGACCCTTCTTTATCTTGCCGCCTGGTTAGTGTGCGCTTACCTACCGGGTACAGAGCAGGGCTTCACCGGGCTGCCGCGTTGGTTTGAACTGGCCTGCCTGCTTACGCCGCTGGTATTTGTTTTACTTTGCTGGGCGATGGTGCGCTTTATCTTCCGCGATATCTCTCTGGAGGATAACGATGCAAACTGAAATTATCGCCGTGCTGATAATCTACCTGATTGTTGTCTTCGGCCTCTCTTTCTATGCGATGCGCCAGCGTAGCAGCGGTACTTTCCTGAGCGAATACTTCCTCGGTAACCGTTCCATGGGCGGATTTGTGCTGGCGATGACGCTGACCGCAACCTATGTCAGCGCCAGTTCGTTTATTGGCGGGCCGGGCGCCGCATACAAATTTGGCCTTGGCTGGGTGCTGCTGGCGATGATCCAGGTTCCCACCATTTGGCTGTCGCTGGGCATTCTCGGCAAGAAATTCGCAATTCTGGCGCGTCGCTACAATGCAATTACGCTCAACGACATGCTGATGGCGCGCTACCAGAGCCGCGCAGTCGTGTGGATTGCCAGCGTCAGCCTGCTGGTGGCCTTTGTCGGTGCGATTGCCGTGCAGTTTATCGGCGGCGCGCGTCTGCTGGAAACGGCGGCTGGCATCAAATACGAATCGGGCCTGCTTATCTTCGGCATTACCATTGCGTTGTATACGGCGTTTGGCGGTTTTCGCGCCAGCGTCCTGAACGACACCATGCAAGGCATGGTGATGCTGATCGGTACGCTGGTGTTGCTGGTCGGCGTGATCCATGCAGCGGGTGGTTTATCTAACGCCGTTGATACCTTGCAGCATATCGATCCGAAACTGGTGAGCCCGCAGGGCGCACACGACATCCTTTCCCCGGCGTTTATGACCTCCTTTTGGGTACTGGTCTGTTTTGGCGTTATCGGTCTGCCGCATACTGCTGTGCGCTGTATTTCGTATAAAGACAGCAAGTCGGTGCACCGTGGGATCATTATCGGCACCATCGTCATCGCGTTGTTGATGCTGGGAATGCACCTGGCAGGTGCGCTGGGCCGCGCTGTGCTACCGAATCTGTCGGTGCCGGATCAGGTCATTCCCACGCTAATGGTCGAAGTGTTACCACCGTGGGCCGCAGGGTTGTTCCTTGCCGCACCGATGGCCGCGATCATGTCCAACGTCAACGCGCATCTGTTGCAGGCTTCCGCGACAATCATCAAAGATCTGTGGTTAAGCGCGCAGCCGACTAAAATTCGTCATGAGCCACGCTTAAAACGCATTTCCACCATTACAACGCTGGTGCTCGGCATTTTGATGATGCTGGCCGCATGGCGTCCGCCAGAGATGATCATCTGGCTGAACCTGTTAGCGTTTGGTGGACTTGAAGCGGTATTCCTGTGGCCGCTGGTGCTGGGTCTTTACTGGGATCGCGCTAATTCCACCGGCGCGCTCAGCGCCATGATTGTTGGCGGTGCGCTGTATGCCGTGCTCGCCACCTTTAATATTCAGTACCTGGGCTTCCATCCGATTGTGCCCTCGCTGCTGTTAAGTTTGCTGGCCTTCATTGTCGGGAACCGTTTCGGTCAACCCGCGCCGCAGGCCCCGACTATTTCTGTTAATGAATAAAGAGTTATGCCATGCCTTGGATCCAACTGAAACTAAACACCACCGGCGCGAATGCAGAAGATTTGAGCGATGCTCTGATGGAAGCGGGCGCGGTGTCCATTACCTTCCAGGACACGCACGACACGCCCGTATTTGAACCGCTGCCGGGTGAAACCCGTCTGTGGGGCGATACTGACGTTATCGGCCTGTTTGACGCGGAAACCGAGATGGCGGACGTTGTCGCCCAACTCGCTTTTCACCCGCTGCTCGGCGAAGGTTTCGCCCACAAAATTGAGCAACTGGAAGATAAGGACTGGGAGCGCGAATGGATGGATAACTTCCACCCGATGCGCTTTGGCGAACGCCTGTGGATCTGCCCGAGCTGGCGCGACGTGCCGGATGCGAATGCGGTGAATGTGATGCTCGATCCGGGTCTGGCATTCGGCACCGGCACACACCCAACCACCTCTTTGTGTCTGCAATGGCTCGATGGACTGGATCTTGTCGGCAAAACGGTGATCGATTTTGGCTGCGGCTCCGGGATCCTTGCGATCGCCGCCCTGAAACTGGGTGCGGCGAAAGCAATCGGTATTGATATTGATCCGCAAGCTATTCAGGCCAGCCGCGACAACGCCGAGCGCAACGGTGTTTCTGAGCGTCTCGAATTGTACTTGCCGAAAGACCAGCCAGACGCGATGAAAGCCGATGTGGTGGTCGCCAATATCCTGGCTGGCCCTCTGCGTGAACTGGCACCGTTAATCAGCGTATTGCCCGTTGAGGGCGGTTTGCTGGGGCTCTCTGGTATCCTTGCCAGCCAGGCTGACAGCGTATGCGAAGCCTATACAGAACTCTTTACTCTTGACCCGGTGGTCGAGAAAGATGAGTGGTGCCGTATTACGGGACAGAAAAGGTAAAACTGGACGCGGTCTGTGAGCCACGTTTCGCGGAGCCAGCACGCTGAACTGTCGAAAAAGCAGCCAAAATGCCGATGAGAAAATTGCGAGCAGCTTCGCAAAAATCGTCATTTTTGTCTGAAAAAACAGCAGTTCAGCCGCTTATCACCCGTGAAAAAACGATAACTTGTGCGAATTTATGCGTTATGTGAAATTTTTATCTTTTGCATAACCATATGAAAAACATGATTTAATACGTTTATTGCTCCGGTGGACTGGCTATTCCTTGATCTACAACAGAGGATTGCTCAAAGTTTGGCCTTTCATCTCGTGCAAAAAATGCGTAATATACGCCGCCTTGCAGTCACAGTATGGTCATTTCTTAACTCATGCGCATCGGACACCACCAGCTCAGAAATCGCCTGATCGCAGCGCCAATGGCTGGCATTACTGACAGACCATTTAGGACGTTGTGCTACGAGATGGGAGCCGGTTTAACCGTATCCGAGATGATGTCTTCTAACCCACAAGTGTGGGAAAGCGACAAGTCCCGACTGCGGATGGTGCACATTGATGAACCCGGTATTCGCACCGTGCAAATTGCCGGCAGCGACCCGGATGAAATGGCGGAAGCCGCACGTATTAACGTGGAAAGCGGCGCCCAGATTATTGATATCAATATGGGTTGCCCGGCTAAAAAAGTGAATCGCAAGCTTGCAGGTTCCGCCCTGCTGCAATACCCGGATCTGGTGCAGTCGATCCTGACCTCGGTAGTTAATGCAGTGGATGTTCCTGTCACTCTGAAGATTCGCACGGGTTGGGCTCCAGAACACCGTAACTGCGTAGAAATTGCCCAACTGGCTGAAGAGTGTGGTATTCAGGCTCTGACCATTCATGGACGCACCCGCGCCTGTTTGTTCAATGGAGACGCTGAGTACGACAGTATTCGGGCAGTTAAGCAGAAAGTTTCCATTCCGGTTATCGCGAATGGCGACATTACTGACCCGCTTAAAGCCAGAGCTGTGCTCGACTATACAGGGGCGGATGCCCTGATGATAGGCCGCGCAGCTCAGGGAAGACCCTGGATCTTCCGGGAAATCCAGCATTATCTGGACACTGGGGAGCTGCTGGCCCCGCTGCCTTTGGCAGAGGTTAAGCGCTTGCTTTGCGCGCATGTTCGGGAACTGCATGACTTTTACGGTCAGGCAAAAGGTTACCGAATCGCACGCAAACACGTCTCCTGGTATCTCCAGGAGCACGCTCCGAATGACCAGTTTCGGCGCACATTCAACGCCATTGAGAATGCCAGCGAACAGCTGGAGGCGTTGGAGGCATACTTCGAAAATTTTGCGTAAACAGAAATAAAGAGCTGACAGAACTATGTTCGAACAACGCGTAAATTCTGACGTACTGACCGTTTCTACCGTTAACTCTCAGGATCAGGTAACCCAAAAACCGCTCCGTGACTCGGTAAAACAGGCACTGAAGAACTATTTTGCTCAACTGAATGGTCAGGATGTTAATGACCTGTATGAGCTGGTACTGGCTGAAGTAGAACAGCCACTGTTGGACATGGTGATGCAATACACCCGTGGTAATCAGACCCGCGCGGCGCTGATGATGGGCATCAACCGCGGTACGCTGCGTAAAAAACTGAAAAAATACGGCATGAACTGATTTTTAATCAGTGGGTTGTATTGATAAAAAGGCGCTAACCGGCATGGGAAAGCGCCTTTTTTATTGTCTGAAATAGCGCTAAAAACCTCGCTTTCCCTGTCATTCCGGGGTTGCGGATTCGTGTATATTTCAACAAATGGTTGCAAGAAAGGGAGATACGGAATGTTTCGCAAGTATTGGTGGCTGGTGGCTTTCGCCCTGTCGATCCTCATGCTGGATAGCTTAATCATGTACTGGATTGAGTATATGACCACCGAGATCGATAAGTGCCGCAATATGAACTCCGTAAATCCGCTCAAACTGGTTAACTGCAATAATCTGTAAGTGATTGCTTGTAGCGAAAATTCGCGAAAATGCAGCCATCACCCTGATTAATGCAGGGATTTAAATCATTTTGAGCCATCCCCATACGATGCTAATGTCTCAGCCCTTTTCGCCAGTCCGATCGTAGTAATGCGTAACGCCCTTAGTGAATGAGTTGATGACACCATGCTGGATAGCCAATACGACTATATCCTTGTTGTTGTTTCTTTTATCGTAGCCATTTTAGTCTCTTATACCGCCCTGAATATGGCCGGCCGAGTTTCCACCAGCAGCAAGGGATCGTCATGGGTCTGGCTCAGCGGCGGCGGCGTAGCGATGGGGATAGGCATCTGGGCAATGCACTTTATCGGTATGCTGGCGATGAACATGTCTATGAACATGCGCTACGAACCGTTTCTCACTGCCCTCTCAATGGTTATCGCGATTGGATCTTCGTTATTTGCGCTGTGGCTGGTGAGCGCCCCGCATCTGCATCTGCGTCGCCTGATCCCGGGTGCAATTGTCATGGGCCTGGGTATCGCAGCGATGCACTATACCGGCATGGCCGCACTTCAGGTCTCCCCGGCTATCATCTGGAATCTGAATTGGGTCGCCTTATCGTTAGCGATCGCGCTGGTCGCCTCTTTCGCCGCGCTGTGGCTCACCTTCCATTTACGTCATGAAGCGGCCCAGGTTGCACTGATGCGTTTTGGCGCGGCAATTTTAATGGGTATCGCCATTGCTGGTATGCATTACACCGGCATGATGGCGGCTCAAATTCCTCATCAGCACGTTATGGGCCATAACGGTTTTAACAATAACTGGTTAGCCGTATTGGTCGGCATGATGGCCTTCTCGGTGTTGGGTATTACGCTACTGGTGTCGATGTTCGATGCGCGTTTGCAAGCACGAACTTCGTTGTTAGCGACCTCACTGGCGGCCGCGAACCGCGAACTGGCGCGGCTGGCGTTGCACGATACCTTAACGCGTCTGCCTAACCGTGTGTTGCTGGAAGACCGCCTTGAGCAGGCTATCAATAAAGCCAAACGCGAAGGCTCTTTCTTCGCACTAATGTTTATGGATCTCGACGGTTTCAAAACCGTCAACGACGCCTGGGGCCACGATGTCGGCGATAAATTGCTGGTCGCGGTGACCGATCGCCTGACGCAAAAATTAAAAGGGCAATACACGCTGGCACGCATTGGTGGTGACGAATTTGTTCTGCTGGCTGAAGTCAGCGCGCCAGATGAAGCAGCAACGCTTGCCAGTTCGTTGGTACGCGTGATTGATAAACCTTTCACTATCGATCCCTATGATGTGATGGTGACGTTGAGCGTCGGTATCGCGCTTTATCCACACGATGGCAAAAACGAGCGGGAACTGATGTTCAACGCCGATGCGGCGATGTATCACACCAAACATATGGGCCGTAACGGTTACCACTTCTTTCAGCCGTCGATGAACACGCTGGCACAAACACAGTTGCAGTTACTCAATGATCTGTGGATGGCACTGGAGCGGCAGGAGTTCCGGCTGGTTTACCAGCCCAAATTTAAAGCCCCTGCAGGGCCGGTGATCGGCTTTGAGGCGCTGTTGCGCTGGCATCACCCTTACCAGGGCGTACTCACTCCGGATGTTTTTTTGCCGCTGGCGGAGAAAACCGGTCTGATTGTGCCGCTCGGTAACTGGGTAGTGGATGAAGCCTGCCGTCAGCTTGGTGAATGGCGCAAAATGGGGCACCTGGACTGGTCAGTGGCGGTGAACCTTTCCACCCTGCAGTTTGAGCAGAGCACTCTGGTGGAAACGATTATGGCGGCGCTAAAAAAGCATGGTGTGCCGCCGCAAAAGTTAATCCTGGAAGTGACCGAAACCACGGCAATGAGCAATCCGGATGAGAGCGTGCGCGTGTTGACGGAACTGACAGATGCGGGCGTTCAAGCCTCAATCGATGATTTTGGTACAGGCTACTCCAGCTTGCTGTATCTGAAACGTCTTCCGGCCTGCGAATTAAAAATCGACCGCGCATTTGTTCGCGAGTTAAGCCGGGAAGGTGAAGATGCCACCATCGTCTCCGCCATCGTAGCGTTAGCCAGGACGCTGAATTTAAAAGTTGTAGCGGAAGGTGTGGAAACAGAAGAACAACAAAAATTTCTTACCGAGCTGGGCTGTAATACGCTGCAAGGGTATTTATTAGGTAAACCGGTGAGCGCGGAATCTATTACTTCTTACGGAAATAAACTTCTCCCGCCCGGACCCTCTCCTGAAGATGGATTGAGTTAAATAAAGCGCCAGCAGGCGCTTTTGTTTTACCAAAGCCGCAAACTAGATTATTCTTATAAAAATAATGTTATGCACCATCTCTATTTAATCAAGTGCTTACGCATTGCAACAGAATTTTTTATTTCACCCTTCATCTTTTCTGCACTATTTAACCCGCAACGCGGTTTTCTCTTCATGATTTTTACAAAGAACATAATTTGAGATTATTGCACCGGATAATTCGCGCAGGCGAATGGTAAAATAATCCTTATCGATTCTGGACAGATATCGTAATTATTGATATCGGGGATCGTGATTATTTCGAGGTAATATTATGAAAAAATTCATTTCCGTGGCATTACTGGCGACATTCCTGGCAGGCTGTGCCCACGATTCTCCTTGTGTACCGGTGTATGATGATCAAGGTCGTCTGGTACATACCAATACCTGTATGAAAGGCACAACTCAGGATAACTGGGAAACAGCCGGCGCCATTGCTGGCGGCGCAGCGGCGATTGCCGGTCTGACGCTCGGTATCGTAGCGCTGACGAAATAGTGCTAAAAAGCCAAATAGTTATAAAAAGCGCGGTTCGCCGCGCTTTTGCTTTATTAAGGTGCAGTTAATTTTGCATAAGTAAATTTCCAGCCCCATAAGCAGGCAGAAATAAAAAAACAAACTCAAACTAACTTTCATCTCAGCCAATTGATTTTCACACTTTCCTCTTTTTCTCTATTTTTGCGTGACCCATTTCACAAAGCGATGCCAATCAAGACATTGCTTATATTCACGCAGGAAACTTATCTGTTATTCACCTCTAAACGGCACTGCCTTTTTGCTCTGTTTTGTGGCGCAGGTTGTATTTTTGCACCACAACGGGGCAATGATTTTATTTTTTCCTGTCTACACTCTCAATATTGCGCCTGCGCTAGCCAAATAACGCCACGCGCAAAACTGGCACTACCTTTGCTTTAAAGAGTATGGCCATCGCCACAGACAGGTTCAGGCGTTTCCCGAACGCCTTATATAACGATAAATTTTCGCCACACAGGATGCATTATGAAAAAGATGATGATCGCCAGCCTGGCCGCTGCCGGTGTACTGTTTGCTATCGCAAATCAGGCACATGCGGGCGCAACGCTGGATGCCGTTAAAAAGAAAGGTTTCGTACAATGCGGTATCAGCGACGGTCTGCCTGGCTTTTCCTACGCGGATGCGAGCGGTAAATTCACCGGTATCGACGTGGACGTTTGCCGCGGCGTTGCCGCCGCCGTATTCGGTGACGACACGAAAGTAAAATATACCCCGCTGACGGCCAAAGAGCGTTTTACCGCTCTGCAATCTGGCGAAGTGGATATGCTCTCCCGTAATACCACCTGGACCTCTTCCCGCGATGGCGGCATGGGCCTGTCATTCACTGGCGTAACCTATTACGACGGTATCGGCTTCCTGACCCATAACAAAGCGGGCCTGAAAAGCGCTAAAGAGCTGGACGGCGCAACCGTTTGTATTCAGGCGGGTACCGATACTGAACTGAACGTGGCGGATTACTTTAAATCCAACAAAATGAAATATACGCCGGTGACATTCGACCGTTCCGATGAATCCGCGAAAGCGCTGGAATCAGGCCGTTGCGACACACTCGCTTCCGACCAGTCGCAGCTGTATGCATTGCGTATCAAACTGAGCAACCCGGCAGAGTGGATCGTATTGCCGGAAGTGATCTCGAAAGAGCCGCTGGGGCCAGTGGTTCGCCGTGGTGATGATGACTGGTTCTCGATTGTTCGCTGGACGCTGTTCGCCATGCTGAACGCGGAAGAGATGGGTGTTAACTCGAAAAACGTTGATGAGAAAGCCGCTAACCCAGCAACGCCGGATATGGCGCACCTGTTAGGTAAAGAAGGTGACTTCGGTAAAGACCTGAAGCTGGATAACAAGTGGGCTTACAACATCATTAAGAAAGTCGGTAACTATTCAGAAATCTTTGAACGTAACGTCGGTTCTGAAAGCCCGCTGAAAATCAAACGCGGCCAGAACAACCTCTGGAACAATGGCGGTATTCAGTACGCTCCGCCAGTGCGCTAATACGTAAGTGCTGTAACGGGCGCTACGCTTGCGTGGCGCCCAGCCCAGAGTCATGGTTACTGAGGTTTTCCTATGTCCCATCGCCGCCCAACCGTGAAAGGCGCTATCTCCCTTTCTAACCCTGCGGTTCGCGCCTGGCTGTTTCAAATCCTTGCGATTATCGCCGTGGTCGTTGTCGCCATTTATTTGATACACAACACCGTTACTAACCTGAATAACCGCGGCATTACTTCCGGTTTTGCCTTTCTGGATCGCGCAGCCGGTTTTGGTATTGTTCAGCATCTTATTGATTATGAACAAGGTGACACCTACGGCCGCGTATTTCTTGTGGGTTTACTCAATACGTTGCTGGTTTCAGCGCTGTGTATTGTGTTCGCCTCGTTCCTTGGTTTTTTTCTTGGCCTCGCTCGCCTGTCGGAAAACTGGCTACTGCGGAAGCTATCGACCATTTATATCGAAACGTTCCGTAATATCCCGCCGCTGTTGCAGATCTTTTTCTGGTATTTCGCGGTGCTGCGTAACCTACCCGGCCCGCGCCAGGCGGTCAACGCAATGGAGCTGGTGTTTCTAAGCAACCGGGGCTTGTATATTCCCTCCCCGCAAATGGGCGAGGGCATGCTGGCGTTCGTGGGGGCGATAATCCTGGCGGTGGCTATCTCCGTCGGTCTGTTTCGCTTTAATAAAATGCATCAAATCAAAACCGGTCAGCTGCGCCGCACATGGCCTGCCGCGCTGGGATTGATTATTTTGCTGCCACTGGTCGCGCACTGGGTGTTTGGCGCAGCGCTGCACTGGGACGTTCCACAACTGCGCGGCTTCAACTTCCAGGGCGGTATGGTGCTGATCCCGGAACTCGCCGCACTTACCATTGCACTGTCGGTCTACACTTCCGCGTTTATCGCTGAGATTATCCGTTCAGGTATTCAGTCAGTGCCCTATGGGCAGCACGAAGCGGCACGTTCGCTCGGCTTGCCTAATCCAGTGACATTACGTCAGGTGATTATTCCGCAGGCGCTGCGCGTGATTATCCCTCCGCTGACCAGCCAGTATCTGAATATTGCCAAAAACTCCTCGCTTGCAGCGGCAATTGGTTATCCGGATATGGTGTCGCTGTTTGCCGGTACGGTGCTGAATCAGACCGGCCAGGCGATTGAAACTATCGCTATTACCATGTCGGTTTACTTGCTCATCAGCCTGTCGATTTCGTTGCTGATGAACATCTATAACCGCCGCATTGCCCTGATTGAGCGCTAAGGAACCTTGATGACAAAAGCCATTCTGTCTCCCTCCACGCGCCAGACACCTGCAGGAAGTAATGGCGCGATAGTGTGGGTACGAAAAAATCTGTTCTCCAGTTGGTCAAACTCGCTGCTGACGCTGCTGTGTCTGTGGTTAATGTGGGAGTTGATTCCCCCTTTGCTGGACTGGGCGCTGTTTCAGGCGAACTGGTTTGGTTCGACACGTGCCGATTGTACGAAAGCAGGCGCGTGCTGGGTGTTTATCCACGAGCGTTTTGGCCAGTTTATGTATGGCCTCTACCCGCATGATCAACGCTGGCGTATTAATGTGGCGCTGCTCGTTGGCCTGCTCTCTATCGCACCAATGTTCTGGAAGGCGCTGCCGCGTCGCGGGCGTTATATCGCTTGCTGGGCGGTAATTTATCCGCTTGTCGTGTGGTGGTTGTTGTTTGGTGGATTTCTCGGGCTGGAACGGGTTGAAACCCGCCAGTGGGGCGGTCTGACTCTGACATTGATCATCGCCTCTGTTGGTATTGCTGGCGCACTGCCACTGGGGATTTTGCTGGCGTTGGGTCGCCGTTCGAAAATGCCGGTAGTTCGCGTGTTATCGGTCATTTTCATTGAGTTCTGGCGCGGCGTTCCCTTAATTACCGTACTGTTTATGTCCTCGGTGATGCTGCCGCTGTTTATGTCGGAAGGTACCAGTATCGATAAACTGATCCGTGCGCTGGTCGGTGTGATCCTGTTTCAGTCCGCTTATGTGGCGGAGGTGGTGCGTGGCGGCTTGCAGGCGCTGCCGAAGGGGCAATATGAAGCGGCGGAATCTCTGGCACTGGGGTACTGGAAAACGCAAGGGCTGGTGATCTTACCGCAGGCGCTGAAGCTGGTGATCCCGGGGCTTGTGAACACCATCATTGCTCTGTTCAAAGATACGAGTCTGGTGATCATCATCGGCTTGTTTGATCTGTTCAGCAGCGTACAGCAAGCCACGGTCGATCCTGCATGGCTTGGGATGTCCACCGAAGGCTATGTTTTTGCTGCCTTAGTTTACTGGGTTTTCTGTTTTAGCATGTCGCGCTACAGCCAGCATCTGGAAAAGCGCTTTAACACCGGGCGTACACCGCACTGAGGATCCCCATGAGTAATACAACTATGCAATCTGCCGACGCGATGATTACGCTCGAAAATGTGAATAAGTGGTACGGGCAGTTCCATGTACTGAAAGATATTAATCTCAATGTGAAACAGGGCGAGCGCATTGTGCTTTGTGGCCCGTCCGGTTCTGGAAAATCGACAACAATCCGCTGCATTAACCATCTGGAAGAGCATCAACAAGGGCGCATTGTCGTTGATGGTATAGAGTTAAACGAAGATATCCGCAATATCGAAAAGATCCGCCAGGAAGTGGGGATGGTATTCCAGCACTTCAACTTGTTCCCGCATCTGACCGTGCTGCAAAACTGCACGTTGGCGCCGATTTGGGTACGTAAAATGCCTAAGAAGGAGGCTGAAGCGCTGGCAATGCATTATCTTGAACGTGTGCGCATTGCCGAGCATGCGCATAAGTTTCCGGGGCAGATTTCCGGTGGTCAGCAGCAACGTGTGGCGATCGCGCGTTCATTATGTATGAAGCCTAAAATCATGCTGTTCGATGAACCAACTTCAGCGCTGGATCCGGAGATGGTGAAAGAGGTGCTAGACACCATGATTGGGCTAGCGCAGTCCGGCATGACAATGTTGTGCGTCACCCATGAAATGGGTTTTGCGCGCACCGTGGCCGATCGCGTGATCTTTATGGATCGGGGTGAAATCGTTGAACAGGCACCACCGGAAGAGTTCTTCGCGAATCCGAAATCAGAACGTACTCGCGCGTTTTTGTCGCAGGTTATTCATTGATTTCTATGCAATTGTTACAGGCCACTTCATACAGGTGGCCTTTTTTATTGCAGAAGCACGTCCTGAAGTATGCTTATCAAAAGGTTTATTTCCGACTTTATTTCTTTGGCTACGATATCACTGAACTGGCTGAGCGCGCTTCTTAAAAATTCCGGGACACGCCAGCTAGTACGGGCTTACATGCAAGCGGTTCTTTGCTTCTTATGTACTTGCTTGCTTTCCTGAAGTTACCGACCCTCGCAGGTGGAGGCCCCACGCTACCATTGGCGCTACGCATTTCACTTCTAAGTTAGTGAGCTTGATGTCTGGCTGTTGATGAGGAACGGCTTGATCGCTACCTTTCACGTTCTGTGGTACTTAAGCTTATTGATGCTCAAGGGGCTACGCATCAGGGGAAAATGACTTGGGTGCGACCGCCATGCCTGGTGCCGCAGTAGAATAGCAAAAGGCCCAGTCTTTCGACTGGGCCTTTTGCTTTATTTGATGCCTGGCAGTTCCCTACTCTCGCATGGGGAGACCCCACACTACCATCGGCGCTACGGCGTTTCACTTCTGAGTTCGGCATGGGGTCAGGTGGGACCACCGCGCTAGTGCCGCCAGGCAAATTCTTTTCTAAGTGCCGAACTTTAACCGTTATAACTGGTGCTGATACCCAGAGTCGAACTGGGGACCTCACCCTTACCAAGGGTGCGCTCTACCAACTGAGCCATATCAGCACACTAAATTTGATGCCTGGCAGTTCCCTACTCTCGCATGGGGAGACCCCACACTACCATCGGCGCTACGGCGTTTCACTTCTGAGTTCGGCATGGGGTCAGGTGGGACCACCGCGCTAGTGCCGCCAGGCAAATTCTGTTTATCAGACCGCTTTTACGTTCTGATGTAATCTGTCATCAAGCTGATTTCATGTCTCTCACCGCCAAAACATCTTCGGCGTTGTAAGGTTAAGCCTCACGGTTCATTAGTACCGGTTAGCTCAACGCATCGCTGCGCTTACACACCCGGCCTATCAACGTCGTCGTCTTCAACGTTCCTTCAGGAGACTTAAAGTCTCAGGGAGAACTCATCTCGGGGCAAGTTTCGTGCTTAGATGCTTTCAGCACTTATCTCTTCCGCATTTAGCTACCGGGCAGTGCCATTGGCATGACAACCCGAACACCAGTGATGCGTCCACTCCGGTCCTCTCGTACTAGGAGCAGCCCCCCTCAATTCTCCAGCGCCCACGGCAGATAGGGACCGAACTGTCTCACGACGTTCTAAACCCAGCTCGCGTACCACTTTAAATGGCGAACAGCCATACCCTTGGGACCTACTTCAGCCCCAGGATGTGATGAGCCGACATCGAGGTGCCAAACACCGCCGTCGATATGAACTCTTGGGCGGTATCAGCCTGTTATCCCCGGAGTACCTTTTATCCGTTGAGCGATGGCCCTTCCATTCAGAACCACCGGATCACTATGACCTGCTTTCGCACCTGCTCGCGCCGTCACGCTCGCAGTCAAGCCAGCTTATGCCATTGCACTAACCTCCTGATGTCCGACCAGGATTAGCTGACCTTCGTGCTCCTCCGTTACGCTTTAGGAGGAGACCGCCCCAGTCAAACTACCCACCAGACACTGTCCGCAACCCGGATTACGGGTCCACGTTAGAACACCAGCCATTAAAGGGTGGTATTTCAAGGATGGCTCCACGCAGACTGGCGTCCACGCTTCAAAGCCTCCCACCTATCCTACACATCAAGGACCAGTGTTCAGTGTCAAGCTATAGTAAAGGTTCACGGGGTCTTTCCGTCTTGCCGCGGGTACACTGCATCTTCACAGCGAGTTCAATTTCACTGAGTCTCGGGTGGAGACAGCCTGGCCATCATTACGCCATTCGTGCAGGTCGGAACTTACCCGACAAGGAATTTCGCTACCTTAGGACCGTTATAGTTACGGCCGCCGTTTACCGGGGCTTCGATCAAGAGCTTCTCCTTACGGATGACCCCATCAATTAACCTTCCGGCACCGGGCAGGCGTCACACCGTATACGTCCACTTTCGTGTTTGCACAGTGCTGTGTTTTTAATAAACAGTTGCAGCCAGCTGGTATCTTCGACTGATTTCAGCTCCACGAGCAAGTCGCTTCACCTACATATCAGCGTGCCTTCTCCCGAAGTTACGGCACCATTTTGCCTAGTTCCTTCACCCGAGTTCTCTCAAGCGCCTTGGTATTCTCTACCTGACCACCTGTGTCGGTTTGGGTACGATTTCGTGTTACCTGGAGCTTAGAGGCTTTTCCTGGAAGCAGGGCATTTGTTACTTCAGCACCGTGGTGCCTCGTCATCACGCCTCAGTGTTAAAGCACTCCGGATTTGCCTGGAGCACACACCTTCACGCTTAAACCGGGACAACCGTCGCCCGGCTAACATAGCCTTCTCCGTCCCCCCTTCGCAGTAACACCAAGTACAGGAATATTAACCTGTTTCCCATCGACTACGCCTTTCGGCCTCGCCTTAGGGGTCGACTCACCCTGCCCCGATTAACGTTGGACAGGAACCCTTGGTCTTCCGGCGAGCGGGCTTTTCACCCGCTTTATCGTTACTTATGTCAGCATTCGCACTTCTGATACCTCCAGCAACCCTCACAGGCCACCTTCGCAGGCTTACAGAACGCTCCCCTACCCAACAACACAATAGTGTCGCTGCCGCAGCTTCGGTGCATGGTTTAGCCCCGTTACATCTTCCGCGCAGGCCGACTCGACCAGTGAGCTATTACGCTTTCTTTAAATGATGGCTGCTTCTAAGCCAACATCCTGGCTGTCTGGGCCTTCCCACATCGTTTCCCACTTAACCATGACTTTGGGACCTTAGCTGGCGGTCTGGGTTGTTTCCCTCTTCACGACGGACGTTAGCACCCGCCGTGTGTCTCCCGTGATAACATTCTCCGGTATTCGTAGTTTGCATCGGGTTGGTAAGCCGGGATGGCCCCCTAGCCGAAACAGTGCTCTACCCCCGGAGATGAATTCACGAGGCGCTACCTAAATAGCTTTCGGGGAGAACCAGCTATCTCCCGGTTTGATTGGCCTTTCACCCCCAGCCACAGGTCATCCGCTAATTTTTCAACATTAGTCGGTTCGGTCCTCCAGTTAGTGTTACCCAACCTTCAACCTGCCCATGGCTAGATCACCGGGTTTCGGGTCTATACCCTGCAACTTAACGCCCAGTTAAGACTCGGTTTCCCTTCGGCTCCCCTATTCGGTTAACCTTGCTACAGAATATAAGTCGCTGACCCATTATACAAAAGGTACGCAGTCACCCCATCAAGAGGCTCCCACTGCTTGTACGTACACGGTTTCAGGTTCTTTTTCACTCCCCTCGCCGGGGTTCTTTTCGCCTTTCCCTCACGGTACTGGTTCACTATCGGTCAGTCAGGAGTATTTAGCCTTGGAGGATGGTCCCCCCATATTCAGACAGGATACCACGTGTCCCGCCCTACTCATCGAGCTCACAGCCTGTGTGCTTTTGTGTACGGGGCTGTCACCCTGTATCGCGCGACTTTCCAGACGCTTCCACTAACACACAAGCTGATTCAGACTCTGGGCTCCTCCCCGTTCGCTCGCCGCTACTGGGGGAATCTCGGTTGATTTCTTTTCCTCGGGGTACTTAGATGTTTCAGTTCCCCCGGTTCGCCTCATTAACCTATGGATTCAGTTAATGATAGTGTGACGAGTCACACTGGGTTTCCCCATTCGGACATCGCCGGCTATAACGGTTCATATCACCTTACCGGCGCTTTTCGCAGATTAGCACGTCCTTCATCGCCTCTGACTGCCAGGGCATCCACCGTGTACGCTTAGTCGCTTAACCTCACAACCCGAAGATGTTTCTTTCGATTCATCATCGCGCTGCAAAAATTTGAGAGACTCACAGAACAGTTCGCACTGTTCAGTGTTTCAATTTTCAGCTTGATCCAGATTTTTAAAGAGCAAAACTTCGCAGCACACACAGAATGTGTACTCTGAAGTTTTCTTGTGCCGAACAGTAAAGATGGTGGAGCTATGCGGGATCGAACCGCAGACCTCCTGCGTGCAAAGCAGGCGCTCTCCCAGCTGAGCTATAGCCCCATCGTAGTTAAATCCCGTTACCTTGAATTCGTTACCGGGCGAGGCGTGTTGAAGCGAAGCATACTGAAGTATGTGAGCGTCAACACAACAAAGCACGGGAGCGAATTTGGTAGGCCTGAGTGGACTTGAACCACCGACCTCACCCTTATCAGGGGTGCGCTCTAACCACCTGAGCTACAAGCCTGCAGAGATTTTTTACTGCTCGTTATTTCATCAGACAATCTGTGTGGACACTGCAGAGGCAGGTTCTTTAAGGTAAGGAGGTGATCCAACCGCAGGTTCCCCTACGGTTACCTTGTTACGACTTCACCCCAGTCATGAATCACAAAGTGGTAAGCGCCCTCCCGAAGGTTAAGCTACCTACTTCTTTTGCAACCCACTCCCATGGTGTGACGGGCGGTGTGTACAAGGCCCGGGAACGTATTCACCGTGGCATTCTGATCCACGATTACTAGCGATTCCGACTTCATGGAGTCGAGTTGCAGACTCCAATCCGGACTACGACGCACTTTATGAGGTCCGCTTGCTCTCGCGAGGTCGCTTCTCTTTGTATGCGCCATTGTAGCACGTGTGTAGCCCTGGTCGTAAGGGCCATGATGACTTGACGTCATCCCCACCTTCCTCCAGTTTATCACTGGCAGTCTCCTTTGAGTTCCCGGCCGGACCGCTGGCAACAAAGGATAAGGGTTGCGCTCGTTGCGGGACTTAACCCAACATTTCACAACACGAGCTGACGACAGCCATGCAGCACCTGTCTCACAGTTCCCGAAGGCACCAAAGCATCTCTGCTAAGTTCTGTGGATGTCAAGACCAGGTAAGGTTCTTCGCGTTGCATCGAATTAAACCACATGCTCCACCGCTTGTGCGGGCCCCCGTCAATTCATTTGAGTTTTAACCTTGCGGCCGTACTCCCCAGGCGGTCTATTTAACGCGTTAGCTCCGGAAGCCACGCCTCAAGGGCACAACCTCCAAATAGACATCGTTTACGGCGTGGACTACCAGGGTATCTAATCCTGTTTGCTCCCCACGCTTTCGCACCTGAGCGTCAGTCTTCGTCCAGGAGGCCGCCTTCGCCACCGGTATTCCTCCAGATCTCTACGCATTTCACCGCTACACCTGGAATTCTACCTCCCTCTACGAGACTCAAGCCTGCCAGTTTCGGATGCAGTTCCCAGGTTGAGCCCGGGGATTTCACATCCGACTTGACAGACCGCCTGCGTGCGCTTTACGCCCAGTAATTCCGATTAACGCTTGCACCCTCCGTATTACCGCGGCTGCTGGCACGGAGTTAGCCGGTGCTTCTTCTGCGGGTAACGTCAATGAATAAGGTTATTAACCTTACTCCCTTCCTCCCCGCTGAAAGTACTTTACAACCCGAAGGCCTTCTTCATACACGCGGCATGGCTGCATCAGGCTTGCGCCCATTGTGCAATATTCCCCACTGCTGCCTCCCGTAGGAGTCTGGACCGTGTCTCAGTTCCAGTGTGGCTGGTCATCCTCTCAGACCAGCTAGGGATCGTCGCCTAGGTGAGCCGTTACCCCACCTACTAGCTAATCCCATCTGGGCACATCTGATGGCAAGAGGCCCGAAGGTCCCCCTCTTTGGTCTTGCGACGTTATGCGGTATTAGCTACCGTTTCCAGTAGTTATCCCCCTCCATCAGGCAGTTTCCCAGACATTACTCACCCGTCCGCCACTCGTCACCCGAGAGCAAGCTCTCTGTGCTACCGTTCGACTTGCATGTGTTAGGCCTGCCGCCAGCGTTCAATCTGAGCCATGATCAAACTCTTCAATTTAAAAGTTTGATGCTCAATGAATTAAACTTTGTAATGAATTACGTGTTCACTCACTGAGACTTGGTATTCATTTTTCGTCCGAGGACGTTTAAGAATCCAGTCACCCTGAGTGCCCACACAGATTGTCTGATAAATTGTTAAAGAGCAGGTGCGACGCGCTTTAGCGCTCTGTCGCGAGGTGGCGTATATTACGCTTTCCTCTTTCAGAGTCAACCCTGATTTTCAGGATTTTTTCTCTTCCGTTTTCTCGACTATCTCGTGAAGTGATTCACGTTGTCGGGTCAACGGAGGCGCATTATAGGGATCCCAATTTTTTGCACAAGTCTTTTTGCGATCTTTTTTTCTGACTGCTGTTTTTTCATTCTTTTCGCTGCGATCCCGTACGATCTGCTCAAATAATGGTGCGTAAAAGGGTTGCAGAAGGCCTTCCTTGCGATCAAAGTCATTATCTCGGC
This sequence comes from Kosakonia sacchari SP1, assembly GCF_000300455.3. Classification (NCBI taxonomy): domain Bacteria; kingdom Pseudomonadati; phylum Pseudomonadota; class Gammaproteobacteria; order Enterobacterales; family Enterobacteriaceae; genus Kosakonia; species Kosakonia sacchari. The sequence continues at coordinate 448,690 of NZ_CP007215.2, read as the reverse complement.
CTGTTTTTGATGAGGTAATTATGTCTACCGTTTTACGTCCTTATAAGGATCTGCGACCCCAAATAGGTCAGCGGGTAATGATCGACGCCACCAGCGTGGTGATTGGTGATGTCAGAATTGCTGACGATGTAGGTATTTGGCCATTAGTCGTGATTCGCGGTGATGTGAATTATGTTGAGATCGGCGCACGCAGCAACATTCAAGACGGTAGCGTTCTCCACGTCACGCACAAATCTTCTTATAACCCAGAAGGCGATCCGCTGCTCATCGGCGAAGATGTTACTGTTGGGCATAAAGTGATGTTGCATGGCTGCGTTATCGGCAAGCGTGTCCTTGTCGGCATGGGCTCGATCTTACTCGATGGGGCTATTATTGAAGATGATGTAATGATCGGCGCAGGTAGCCTGGTCCCCCAAAATAAACGTCTGGAAAGTGGTTACCTTTATTTGGGCAGTCCGGTAAAACAGATCCGCCCCCTGACGCAAGCGGAGCTTGAAGGGTTGAAATACTCAGCCCAAAATTACGTGAAATGGAAAGATGAATATCTGAATCAGGATAACCAGACAATCCCCTGATCATCCTCTTCTTGCTGGCGGATCAACTGTTCCGCCTCCTCTTCCAGATCCCAACGATGTTCACGAAATACCGCCAGGTAGTTTTCCGGTGTTTCACCACCAAAGCGCTTTGCCAGTGTCTCGCCTTTAATGGCACAAGTAAGTTGCATACCATTAACCAACGCGGGAAAACAGACAGCACCAGTTGCGCCATCCCACCCTTCGCGATCCGGAAACTGAATGGCCTGGTTCATTTTGCCAGTTCCTGTTTCAGCAGATTGATTACCGGTTCAACATCGGGCAATACGCCATGCCATAGCAACACCGCATGCGCAGCCTGCCCGACCAACATGCCTAAACCATCCGCACATTTTTTCGCACCTGAATTTTCACACCAACTCAGAAATGGCGTCGATCCTTTCTGATAGAACATGTCATAGCAATAAAGCTCGGGATGGATAAGCGCATTCGGTAACGCGGGGATCTCCCCGCCAATACCACTGGAAGTCGCGTTAATGATCAAATCGAATTCATGGCTCGCTAAATTATCCATAGCGACAGCATCAATGCTACCGGTGTGAGCAAAAAGCTTAGCCAGCGTTTGCGCCTTAGAAAAAGTGCGGTTGGTAACAGTCACGGCGCAATCCAGCGACAGTAAAGGAAGAATAACGCCGCGCGCCGCCCCACCCGCCCCGATAAGCAGAATGCGAAACCCCGGGCGAATAAAAGAGAGGCGTTCGAGATCGCTCAACAAGCCAATCCCATCCGTGTTATCGCCCAGCAGACGGCCATCTTCAAGGCGTTTAAGCGTGTTTACCGCCCCAGCCATCGCGGCACGTTCTGTGAGTTCGTTCGCGCGAGCAAATGCTTCCTCTTTAAAAGGCACGGTAACATTCGCGCCTTTTCCACCATCGGTAAAAAAAGCATCCAGCGTCTGCACAAAACCATCTACCGGAGCCAGAACTCGGCCATAAGAATGTTCAATACCCAGTTGCTGAGCAAATTGCTGATGAATAAACGGAGACTTGCTGTGAGCAATAGGGTTGCCAAAGACAGCGTAGGATTCCATACAGTTACCCCTGACGGAAAAGTTCGCCGGTAAGGGCGTCACGAATTTCAGAGGGATTTTGCCGGCCTCCGGTCGGTGCATCAACAACCGGGAAGTCTGGACCAAATTGGTCAATAACTTCCTGCGCTGTTCGACAAGGCGGCAAACCCGATAAATTAGCGCTCGTTGATACCAGCGGTTTTCCGTAAGCCTCACACAGCGCGATCACCGTTTGATGGTCGGTCACGCGCACGGCCAGCGAGTCAAATTGCCCGGTTAGCCAGCGCGGCGTGTTCGGTTTCGCCGGGAAAACAAACGTTACCGGTCCGGGCCAGCAGGCAAAAATCGTCTGACGCTGCTCGTCGGTCAGCATGCTGTCATCAATATAGGGTTTGAGTTGATCAAAACTGGCAGCAATAAGGATGAGACCTTTATCAACCGGGCGTTGTTTTAGTTCAAGCAAGCGATGAACAGCAATCTCACTGTCCGGGTCGCAGCCGACACCGAAAACAGCTTCTGTTGGATAAGCGATGACGTGTTCTTTGTTCAGGATCTCTACCGCCGCCGCGATAGGATCTGTTGGCAGGTTATTCTTCACGAGTTTGTTCCGCCGTTACCGGCTGTCCACATTGTTTACTGGCGCAGAAGCGTTTCACGCATTGCGCGGTTTTCTTCTCGATAAGTAGCGGGTAGTGGCATACAAGACATTCGCCCGCCACCGGTTTGAAATTAATAACGAACTGGCAATCAGGGTAACGATCGCAGGAATAAAACGTCTTACCATATCGGGAGCGGCGTTGGACAAGGCTCCCGCTTCGGCACTGTGGGCAAGTGATTGCGGTATCGTCGGGCTTATCAATCATTTCGGTATGTTCACACTCAGGATACTGGCTGCACCCAATGAACATCCCGAAACGTCCCTGGCGCAAGACTAGCGCGGCTCCGCACACAGGACAGTGCTGCCCGTCCAGAACTTTAACAATATGTCCATCCGCCTGACTTTTCAGCGGGCGAACATAATCGCATTCCGGATAATGAGAACATCCGAGAAACGGACCGTGTTTCCCGGAGCGGATAACAAGTTCAGCCCCGCACTGTGGGCAGGGCTCGTTATTACGCACCGAAAAGAGTGCTGATTTGGCCATAACGACTCTTGAAGCTGCAAAAATGATTAGTGCAGCATACCTTCATTCGCTTCAAAGAGTAATTCTTCCATTTGCTGGTAGGCGTTTTCACACCCAGGGATATTGAAGAGAACCATCAGAATGACCCATTTCAGATCTTCTAACTCGAACTCTGCCGTATCCAGCGCCAGCACCCGTTCAATCACCATTTCTCGCGTTTCGAGGTTTAGCACCTGAATCTGCTCCAGGAATAACAAGAATCCCCGGCAACTGGCATCCAGCCTTTCACACTCTTCTGCTGTATAAATACGGACAGAAAGCGGATCAGAAGCAAGCTGCATCGGTTCGGCGAGGCCTTCCTGATAATCAGCCAGCTTTTCCAGCCACAAAAGTGCATTGTAGATGTCTTCACGATCAAATCCGGCGTCGGTAAGATCCCGTTCCAGTTTGTCCTGATCCACACGCAATTCCGCTTCGTTATGGATGTAAGTCTCAAACAAGTACATTAGTACGTCGAACATGGCTTGCCCTCCTCAATCGGACATAGCCGCCGGGTACAGCTGCGATCCATCCTGCTAACTCCAGTTCAAGCAACTGAGCTGCGATGACTGGCACAGGTTGGCCGGCACGTTCAGCGACGACGTCAACAGGTGTTACCTCATCTCCTACGTTAGCCAGGAGCTCAGGAAATGGCAATGCCACCTCTTCTTGATCTGGAGAATAAATTGCATTTTCGCGTACGTCAGACAACCAATTCAGCCCATATTGCAAATTTTCGAGGATCTCATCAGCCGATGTTACCGGTATTGCTCCTTGTTTGATTAACCAGTGCGGCCCTTCGCTGCCAGGGCTACCAATAGGACCGGGTAATGCAAAAACATCACGGCCTTGTTCAAGCGCAATCCGCGCGGTTACCAGTGAACCACTACGCAAAGCGGCTTCTACAACCAGTACTCCACGGCTGAGACCACTGATGATACGGTTGCGGCGCGGAAAATTACCCGGCTTCGGCGTAACCGCGAGGGGAAATTCGGATACCAATGCACCACCGCTTTCAATTAATTCTGCTGCAAGCGAAGCATGCTTGCGCGGATAGAGGCTGTATAAACCGTTCCCCAGTACGCCAATGCTTTTTCCATTAACCTGTAAAGCCGCCCGGTGGGCCACGCTATCGATCCCCAACGCCATGCCACTGGTAATCGTTAACCCCGCATGAGCAAGCACTTCACAAAAAATCCGCCCCCACCGCTCGCCATACCATGAATGTGCGCGGCTCCCAACAACAGCCAGTTGTTGTGTTGCCAGTACCGCTGGATTGCCTTTAACAAAAATAGCACCGGGAAAATCAGGAATAGCGCGCAAAGGTGCAGGATAAGCCGGATCGCTGGCAATAATTAAATGATTACCAGGTTGTGCAAGCCAGTTAAGGCTCTTTTCAAGCTCACATGCAGAAAGAGAGAAAAAGCGCTGCGTCTGCGCTTCTGTAAACCCAATGAGCCGAAGTTCAGCGAAGGATGCGCTCTGGTTTTGTTCCAGCCACTGTGCTGCATTCAGCCATTGATCGCCACACAGTGTGGTCACCTGTAACAACCGCAGCCAAATCTCCGTGCTTGTCATCCTTTATCCCCTGCCATAAGCCGCTGTAGCAATCCTTGCGATTGGTCACTGATGCTGTCAATCACGGGGGGATTTGTCTAGAATAGAGGTAATATTCTCATCAACTCCTGAACACGACTCTGGATATTTATGGCAGTTTTGCATGTGTTACATATTCCGGACGAGCGCCTTCGCAAAGTCGCCGAGCCGGTAAAAGAAGTGAATGCGGACATTCAACGTATCGTCGATGATATGTTTGAAACGATGTACGCAGAAGAAGGTATTGGCCTGGCAGCAACGCAGGTTGATATTCACCAGCGCATCATCGTGATCGACGTTTCCGAAAATCGCGATGAGCAATTAGTGTTGATTAACCCCGAGCTGCTGGAAAAAAGCGGGGAAACCGGTATTGAAGAAGGTTGCCTGTCTATTCCGGAACAACGTGCGCTGGTACCTCGTGCAGAGAAAGTAAAAATCCGCGCACTGGATCGTGACGGAAAAACATTCGAACTGGAAGCCGACGGTCTTCTGGCAATCTGCATTCAGCATGAGATGGATCATCTGGTCGGTAAGCTGTTTATTGATTACCTGTCGCCGATGAAACGTCAGCGCATTCGCCAGAAAGTTGAAAAACTGGATCGCATGAACGCCCGCGCATAAAACGGGCTGAAAAGGATAAACGTGTCAGATTCTCTACGTATTATTTTCGCCGGCACTCCGGATTTTGCAGCGCGTCATCTTGACGCGCTGTTGTCTTCTGAGCATCAGGTGGTGGGAGTTTTTACTCAGCCAGACCGACCTGCAGGTCGCGGTAAAAAGCTGATGCCAAGCCCAGTAAAAGTGCTGGCGGAAGAAAAAGGCCTGCCAGTGTTTCAACCCGCATCGTTACGTGCAGAGGAAAACCAGCAGTTGGTTGCCAATCTTCACGCCGATGTGATGGTGGTGGTGGCATACGGTCTGATCCTGCCAAAAGCAGTGCTGGCCATGCCGCGCCTGGGTTGCATTAATGTTCACGGTTCACTGCTACCACGCTGGCGCGGCGCGGCACCTATTCAGCGCTCGCTATGGGCAGGTGATGCGGAAACGGGCGTCACTATCATGCAAATGGATGTGGGTCTGGATACTGGCGACATGCTGTTTAAACTCGCATGTCCGATTACCGATGAAGACACCAGTGCCACGCTGTATGACAAACTGGCAGAGCTCGGTCCGCAGGGGTTAATTGCCACGTTGCAACAGCTTGTTCAGGGCACAGCACAACCGCAGGTGCAAGACGAAGCGCAGGTCACTTACGCAGAGAAGCTCAGTAAAGAAGAAGCACGCCTGGACTGGTCGCTCAGCGCCACCCAGCTTGAACGATGCATTCGTGCCTTCAACCCCTGGCCAATGAGCTGGTTTGTGGTTGATGAGCAACCAGTGAAAGTCTGGAAAGCGTCGGTTATTCCGTCTAAATCAACAGAGAAACCCGGCACAATCGTCGATGTGTCGAAAGCGGGTATTCAGGTTGCAACTGCTGACGGAATACTGAATCTTGAATCGCTGCAGCCTGCCGGTAAAAAAGCAATGAGCGCGCAGGATCTGCTGAATTCGCGGCGGGAATGGTTTGCCCCTGGCAACCACCTGGCCTGAGAGTATTTTAGCCCGGCTTGCCGGGCATTTTTTATTTTTATCGCCATGAAAAAACAAATAAATTTACGCAGCATGGCTGCGCAGGCAGTTGAGCAGGTCATAGAACAAGGGCAATCGCTCAGCAATATCCTGCCGCCGTTGCAACAAAAAGTTTCCGACAAAGATAAAGCGCTGCTGCAAGAGCTGTGCTTTGGTGTTTTGCGCGTTTTGCCACAGCTCGACTGGCTCATCAATAAATTGATGTCACGTCCAATGACGGGCAAGCAGCGCACAGTGCACTATCTGATCATGGTTGGGTTTTATCAGCTTTTGCATACGCGCATCCCTGCGCATGCTGCGCTGGCAGAAACCGTGGAAGGCGCGGTGGTCATTAAGCGCCCGCAGCTTAAAGGCTTGATTAATGGCGTATTACGTCAATTCCAGCGTCAACAGGAAGAGTTGCTGGCAGAGTTCGCCCAAAGCGAAAATCATTTTCTGTTCCCGAAGTGGCTGTTAAACCGTGTGCAAAAGGCCTATCCACACCACTGGCAACACATTGTCGAAGCCAGTAATCAGCGCCCGCCGATGTGGCTGCGTGTCAATCGTCAGCACAACACACGCGATAGCTGGTTAGCATTGCTAGAAGAAGCCGGTTTGCAAGGATCTCCGCATCCGGATTATCCCGATGCAGTTCGTCTGGCGAGCCCTGCACCAGTCACTGCTCTGCCGGGGTTTGCCGAGGGTTGGGTTACCGTACAGGATGCTTCTGCTCAGGGTTGCATTGCTTTTCTTACGCCCAAAAACGGTGAACGCATTCTCGATCTGTGTGCTGCGCCCGGAGGCAAAACCACTCATATTCTCGAGGCCGCTCCAGAGGCCAGCGTGTTGGCGGTAGATATCGACGACCAGCGCTTGTCGCGTGTTTACGACAACCTAAAACGGCTGGGCATGAAAGCGCAGGTAAAACAGGGGGATGGGCGTTTCCCGGAGCAATGGTGTGGTGATGAACAATTCGATCGTATCCTGCTGGATGCGCCTTGCTCAGCGACGGGGGTTATTCGACGCCATCCCGATATCAAATGGCTGCGTCGCGATCGCGATATTTCAGAACTAGCGCAGCTGCAATCGCAAATTCTGGATGCTATCTGGCCGCATTTGAAACCAGGCGGTACCCTGGTGTATGCAACATGTTCCATCTTGCCGGAAGAGAACAGTCAGCAGGTCGCAGCCTTCCTCAAGCGTACATCTGATGCGCAGCTGAACGAAACAGGTACACCGGAAAACCCTGGCTTGCAGAAACTGCCAGGTGCGGAAGAAGGCGATGGTTTCTTTTACGCTAAGATAATCAAACAGTGATGGGAACAACGGGTCACAACAGATGAAAATAATTATTCTGGGTGCAGGACAGGTTGGTGGAACGCTGGCAGAAAACCTGGTCGGAGAGAATAACGATATTACCGTTGTTGATACTAATGGCGACCGTCTGCGTAGTTTGCAGGACAAATTCGATCTCCGCGTCGTACAAGGCCACGGTTCTCACCCCCGCGTGCTACGCGAAGCTGGCGCTGACGATGCCGATATGCTGGTTGCGGTGACCAGCTCGGATGAAACCAATATGGTTGCCTGCCAGGTCGCTTACTCACTGTTTAACACGCCGAACCGTATTGCCCGCATCCGCTCACCAGACTATGTTCGCGACGCAGATAAGCTTTTTCACTCAGAAGCCGTTCCCATCGATCATCTGATCGCGCCGGAGCAACTGGTTATCGACAGTATTTACCGCCTCATCGAATATCCTGGCGCATTACAGGTTGTGAATTTTGCCGAAGGCAAAGTCAGTCTGGCTGTGGTGAAAGCGTATTATGGTGGCCCGTTGGTTGGAAATGCGTTGTCAACCATGCGTGAGCATATGCCGCATATTGATACTCGCGTTGCTGCTATTTTTCGCCATGACAGGCCTATTCGCCCGCAAGGCTCAACCATTGTTGAAGCAGGCGATGAGGTATTTTTTATTGCCGCATCGCAGCATATCCGTGCCGTTATGAGTGAACTTCAGCGGCTGGAAAAACCGTATAAACGCATTATGCTAGTTGGCGGGGGTAATATCGGCGCCGGTCTGGCTCGTCAGTTGGAAAAAGACTACAGCGTGAAGCTGATCGAGCGCGATCAACAACGTGCTGCGGAGCTGGCCGAGAAGCTGCAAAACACGATCGTTTTTTATGGTGACGCCTCAGATCAAGAATTACTGGCCGAAGAGCATATCGATCAGGTGGATCTTTTTATTGCTGTTACCAATGACGACGAAGCTAACATTATGTCTGCAATGCTGGCCAAACGGATGGGAGCCAAGAAAGTGATGGTGCTCATTCAGCGCCGCGCTTATGTTGATTTGGTTCAGGGAAGTGTGATTGATATTGCCATATCGCCGCAACAGGCGACTATTTCCGCTCTGCTTAGCCATGTGCGTAAAGCGGATATCGTTGGCGTTTCATCCTTACGTCGCGGTGTCGCAGAAGCAATTGAAGCGGTTGCACACGGAGACGAAACGACATCCCGTGTTGTCGGCCGCGTTATTGATGAAATTAAATTGCCGCCAGGCACAATCATCGGTGCTGTCGTACGAGGAAATGATGTCATGATTGCCAATGATAATTTGCGGATTGAGCAAGGCGACCATGTGATTATGTTTTTAACGGACAAAAAATATATCACGGACGTCGAGCGTTTATTTCAGCCGAGCCCATTCTTCCTGTAATACTCCGGGCGCAATTATGCGCCCGCACATTATTCCCCGCTTTCATCAGGGTTTAAGAAATCATTACAATTACCCTGCCCAAATGGAAATTGATCGGTAATTTGTTAGACTTGATCCGACAGTCTGCACATGGAGAAGGGATATGAGCATTTTGAAAGAGTTCCGTGAATTTGCAATGCGCGGAAATGTGGTGGATTTGGCAGTTGGTGTCATCATCGGTGCAGCTTTCGGCAAAATTGTGTCGTCATTGGTTGCCGATATCATTATGCCGCCGCTGGGGCTATTAATTGGCGGGATAGATTTTAAATCGTTTGCGTGGACGCTACGCGGCGCGCAGGGCGACGTTCCCGCTGTCGTTATGCACTACGGCGTGTTTATTCAGAACATCTTTGATTTCATCATCGTCGCTTTTGCAATTTTCATCGCGATTAAGCTGATCAATAAGCTGAAACGTAAGCAAGAAGAAGAACCGAAAGCACCACCGGCACCGAGTAAAGAAGAAGTGTTGCTGAGTGAAATTCGCGATTTGCTGAAAGAGCAAAATAATCGCAATTAAGTAAATGCAAGAAGGCCAGTGGTAAATAAGCGATTCGCTTGCTTGCCACTGGCCTCCTGAAAGCCTTTTTTTGCGTGCTTGCCTTTCCGTAAATAACTTCCTTTCCCTTTCTTGTTTTTCTCAATACGTTGGCGAAATAACGGATCATGTAACAAAGCTTCAATCGCGTTATCGTTGATCTGCCCTTTCGTATGCTGATAGCGGCTCATAACGTCTCCAGATTGTGTATTAAAACGGCCGGAGTGTAGATCTCTCTGCGCAGAAGATCAACAGGCCGTTGTGGTCGGGTTACCACTCGCCCCCTGTTCAAGGGCTTCGAGAATAGAACAATAAACGCTGCTGTGCGCTGTACCACAACATGCATCGTTCAGTTTTTGCAATGAACGACGCATGGACTGCAACTCTTCAATGCGCGCTTCAACCTCACTCAATCGAGCCTGCACAATACTTTTCGACTCCTGGCAAGTGTGATGTTCAGGATCAATACGGATCGACAACAGTTCACGGATGGATTCGAGGGTAAACCCTAATTGCCGGGCATGGCGAATAAATTTGAGCCGTTGCAGATCCTTATCCGTATAAAGACGAAATCCGCCTTCCGTTCTGACTTCATGATCCATCATTTGCTGTTTTTCGTAGTAACGGATCGTATCTGGCGTGACTTCTGCAAGTTTCGCTATTTCACCAATGCGGTACATGATTACTCCTCATTAATTTTTTGCTGCAGTTTGTCGGCGTAATCGCCTCGCAGGAAATCGGTGCTTAAGCCAGCCTGGCGCAGCTTCATTTCCAGTAACGACAAACGGCGATGCAATAGCTGGAAATCCGGGTGATCGTGCTGCACGCTATTGAGCAGATCGATAAGCATCACGGCTTCTTTACGGTATTCCAGTTCTGGTGGCAGGCAGCCAGCATTTTTCAGCAAGCGATACCCAGCGCGCAGCTCCGCAGGGATATGAGAATCATCATCCAGCAACAACGGCTCACCGCTGCCGGGTAGATTGTCAAATTCGCCTTTTTGCTGAGCATCGAGAATATGGCGTTCTGCCCACTGATCAAGTAACCACATAACGGCTCACGAGGGAATGAACAAAAAAGATACATACATTGTAGGGAAGAGGTAGCACGACCGATATAAAAAAACCCGCCGAAGCGGGTTTCTTTACGTTACTACAGATTACTCTGCAGCAGCTTCTGCTTTCGATTCAGAGCGATCAACCAGCTCGATGTAAGCCATCGGCGCGTTGTCACCAGCACGGAAGCCACACTTCAGAATACGAGTGTAACCACCGGCACGGCTCGCGAAACGCGGGCCCAGCTCGTTAAACAGTTTTGCCACGATCTCGTTATCACGAGTGCGGGCGAATGCCAGACGACGATTAGCAACGCTATCCGTCTTGGCAAGAGTAATCAGCGGCTCAACTACGCGACGCAGCTCTTTCGCTTTCGGCAGGGTCGTCTTGATGATCTCATGACGAACCAGAGAGCCTGCCATGTTACGGAACATGGCCTGGCGATGGCTGCTGTTGCGGTTCAGTTGACGACCACTCTTACGATGGCGCATGACCTTATCCTTCTCAGTAAAACCTTAACCTGTGATCCGGTTACTCGTCAGCAATGCTTGCCGGCGGCCAATTTTCCAGGCGCATGCCCAGAGACAGACCGCGGGAGGCCAGCACGTCTTTAATCTCGGTAAGAGATTTTTTACCCAGGTTCGGCGTTTTCAGCAACTCAACCTCGGTACGCTGTACCAGATCACCGATATAGTGGATAGCTTCTGCCTTGAGGCAGTTAGCAGAGCGGACAGTCAATTCCAGATCGTCAACAGGGCGCAGCAGAATCGGATCGAATTCTGGTTTCTCTTCTTTAACTTCCGGCTGACGTACATCACGTAAATCAACGAAAGCTTCAAGTTGTTCAGCCAGAATGGTTGCCGCACGACGAATCGCCTCTTCAGGATCGATTGTGCCGTTGGTTTCCATTTCGATGACCAGCTTGTCCAGGTCGGTACGCTGTTCAACACGTGCTGCTTCAACATTGTAGGCAATACGCTCTACAGGGCTGTAGCAGGCGTCAACGAGCAGACGGCCGATTGGGCGCTCATCTTCTTCCGAATGAATTCGGGCAGACGCCGGAACATAACCACGACCGCGCTGAACTTTGATACGCATATTGATAGATGCGTTCTCATCGGTCAGGTGGCAGATCACATGCTGCGGCTTGACGATTTCGACATCACCGTCGTGGGTAATGTCGGCTGCGGTCACAGGGCCAATGCCAGATTTATTCAGAGTAAGAATAACATCATCTTTACCCTGAACTCTCACCGCCAGCCCTTTCAGGTTGAGCAGGATTTCAAGGATATCTTCCTGAACGCCTTCTTTGGTGCTGTACTCATGAAGTACACCATCAATCTCAACCTCAGTCACCGCGCAACCCGGCATCGATGAGAGCAGAATACGGCGCAGTGCGTTACCCAGAGTATGGCCAAAGCCACGCTCTAAAGGCTCAAGGGTCACCTTGGCGTGCGTCGAACTCACTTGCTCGATATCTACCAGGCGCGGTTTTAGAAACTCTGTCACAGAACCCTGCATTGTGTCCTCTCTTTGGTACTAAGCTTTACTTGGAGTAAAGCTCGACGATCAGGTGTTCGTTAATGTCCGCAGACAGATCAGAACGCTCCGGCTTACGCTTGAACGTGCCTTCCATCTTGCCAGCATCAACTTCCAGCCAGGTTGGCTTTTCACGCTGCTCAGCCAGCTCCAGAGCGGCTTTCACGCGAGACTGCTTTTTCGCTTTCTCACGAATGCTAACAACGTCATTCGGACTAACCTGATAAGAAGCGATGTTAACAACACGACCGTTTACCATGATTGCTTTGTGGCTAACCAGCTGGCGTGCTTCAGCACGAGTGGCGCCAAAGCCCATACGGTATACAACGTTGTCCAGACGACCTTCCAGCAGACCCAACAGGTTTTCACCGGTGTTGCCTTTCAGACGTGCTGCTTCTTTGTAGTAGTTACGGAACTGACGCTCCAGCACACCGTAAATACGGCGAACTTTTTGCTTTTCACGCAACTGCACACCATAGTCAGACAGACGCGGTTTACGCGCACCGTGCTGGCCAGGAGCTTGTTCAATTTTACACTTGGTATCGATCGCGCGAACGCCAGACTTAAGGAACAGGTCTGTGCCCTCACGACGGCTCAGCTTGAGCTTAGGACCCAAATATCTTGCCATTTTCTTTCTCCAACAATCCTAGAAAACGACCGCGTTATACGCGACGTTTTTTCGGCGGACGACAACCGTTGTGAGGGATCGGAGTCACATCAGTAATATTAGTGATGCGGAAACCAGCGGCGTTCAGAGCACGAATAGTAGATTCGCGGCCCGGACCCGGTCCCTTAACCATAACTTCCAGATTCTTGATACCGTATTCTTTTACGGCTTCAGCGCAACGCTCTGCTGCAACCTGAGCTGCAAACGGAGTGGATTTGCGAGAACCACGGAAACCGGAACCACCGGCTGTTGCCCAACCCAGCGCGTTACCCTGACGATCAGTAATAGTAACGATGGTGTTGTTGAAAGAAGCATGGATATGAGCCACGCCGTCAGAGACTTGTTTTCTTACACGTTTACGTGCACGAATTGGTGCCTTTGCCATTATTCAATCACCCCGATTATTTCTTGATCGGTTTGCGCGGACCCTTACGGGTACGTGCGTTGGTCTTGGTACGCTGACCGCGAACCGGGAGACCACGACGATGACGCAAACCGCGATAGCAACCAAGATCCATCAGGCGCTTGATGCTCATGCTAATTTCACGGCGCAGATCACCTTCAACGACAAATTTGGCAACTTCGTCACGCAGCGTGTCGATTTGTTCTTCAGACAGCTCACTGATCTTAACATTTTCAGCGATGCCCGCAGCAGCCAGAATGGCTTGAGAGCGGGTTTTACCGACGCCATAGATCGAAGTTAATGCGATCACAGCATGTTTCTGATCAGGAATGTTAATGCCTGCTATACGGGCCACTATGCACTCCTATAATTTTACTTGCACGCACCATGCTGAAAAGCCCGTTTTCAGGATACTCAAATGGAAACGTACAGACATACAAAAGATTGGCTGGCTAATCTAGCCAGCTCAACCCAACTTTGCAAGAAAAATATGCGAAATAATCAGCCTTGGCGCTGTTTATGCTTCGGCTCGGCACTGCAAATCACGCGGATGACGCCATCACGCTTAACGATTTTGCAGTTACGGCATAATTTCTTGACGGAAGCACGAACTTTCATTTTTACTCTCCGTAACTTCTCGGGCGACCATTAACGGCCATAGCCTTTCAGGTTCGCCTTCTTCAATGCAGACTCATACTGACTGGACATCATCAGAGTTTGCACTTGAGCCATAAAGTCCATAATCACGACAACAACGATAAGCAGTGACGTCCCACCAAAATAGAACGGTACCTTCATCGCATCACGCATGAACTCCGGGATCAGGCAGATAAAAGTAATATAAAGCGCACCGACCAAAGTCAGGCGGGTCATTACTTTATCGATATACTTCGCCGTTTGCTCTCCCGGACGAATTCCTGGTACAAATGCACCGGACTTCTTCAGGTTATCTGCTGTTTCTCGCGGGTTGAAAACCAACGCCGTATAAAAGAAACAGAAGAAGATGATTGCAGACGCATAGAGTAACACATAAAGCGGTTGCCCAGGCTGCAAATACAGCGAAATTGTTGTCAGCCAGTTCCAACCAGTACCGCCCCCGAACCATGACGCGATGGTTGCAGGGAACAGAATAATACTGGAAGCGAAGATTGCAGGGATTACCCCCGCCATATTCACTTTCAGCGGTAAATGTGTGCTCTGAGCAGCATAGACACGACGACCTTGCTGACGTTTTGCGTAGTTCACCACGATGCGGCGTTGACCACGTTCAACGAAAACAACAAAGAACGTCACTGCGAATACTAATACTGCAACCAACAGCAACAGGAGGAAGTGCAGGTCGCCTTGACGCGCTTGCTCGATAGTATGGGCAATGGCTGGCGGAAGACCCGCCACGATGCCGGCAAAGATAATGATCGAGATACCGTTGCCGATACCGCGTTCAGTAATCTGTTCACCGAGCCACATCAGGAACATAGTTCCTGTAACCAGACTCACAACAGCAGTGAAGTAGAATGCAAAGCCTGGGTTCATAACCAGACCTTGCATACCAGGCATATTCGGTAAACCGGTAGCAATACCGATCGACTGAAATATCGCCAACACCAGAGTGCCGTAACGGGTGTACTGACTGATCTTACGACGGCCAGACTCCCCTTCTTTCTTCAACTCTGCCAGGGCCGGATGAACGACCGTTAACAGCTGGATGATAATTGATGCCGAAATATACGGCATGATACCCAATGCAAAGATAGAAGCACGACTAAGAGCACCACCAGAGAACATGTTAAACATCTCAATGATGGTGCCACGCTGTTGCTCAAGCAGTTTGGCAAGTACAGCGGCATCAATACCAGGGATCGGAATAAAAGAGCCAATACGGAAAACAATCAACGCACCGATAACAAACAGCAGTCTGCGTTTCAGTTCGCCAATTCCACCCTTGGCACTTTGAAAATCTAATCCCGGTTGTTTAGCCATCTGCTACTTATTCCTCAATTTTACCGCCAGCAGCTTCGATAGCAGCACGAGCGCCTTTCGTCACACGCAGGCCACGAACAGTTACCGGACGAGCTACTTCACCAGCCAGGATCACTTTCGCGAACTCGATCTGGATGCCGATAATGTTAGCCGCTTTCAGCGTGTTCAGGTCAACTACGTCGCCTTCTACTTTAGCCAGATCGGACAGACGAATCTCTGCCGTGATCATTGCTTTGCGAGAAGTAAAACCGAATTTCGGCAGACGACGATACAGTGGCATCTGACCACCCTCGAAACCGCGACGTACGCCACCGCCAGAACGAGATTTCTGACCTTTGTGACCACGACCACCGGTTTTACCGAGGCCAGAACCGATACCACGACCCAGGCGTTTACCCGCCTTTTTGGAGCCTTCGGCCGGAGACAGAGTATTTAAACGCATCTCTTACTCCTCAACTTTAACCATGAAGGAAACCGCGTTGACCATACCGCGAACCGCAGGAGTATCCTCACGTTCAACAGTATGACCAATACGACGCAGACCCAGGCCAAGCAGCGTTGCCTTGTGTTTCGGCAGACGACCGATTGCACTGCGGGTTTGAGTGATTTTAATAGTCTTTGCCATGGTCAATTACCCCAGAATTTCTTCAACGGATTTACCACGCTTGGCAGCGACCATTTCCGGGGATTTCATATTTTCCAGACCATCAATAGTTGCACGAACCACGTTAATCGGGTTGGTGGAACCATATGCTTTAGCCAGAACGTTATGAACCCCAGCGACTTCCAGAACGGCGCGCATTGCACCACCGGCAATAATACCGGTACCTTCGGAAGCCGGCTGCATGAATACACGAGAACCCGTGTGAGTACCCTTAACCGGGTGCTGCAGGGTGCCGTGGTTCAGCGCGACGTTAATCATATTGCGACGGGCTTTTTCCATCGCTTTCTGGATCGCTGCCGGAACTTCGCGGGCTTTACCGTAACCAAAACCAACGCGACCGTTACCATCGCCAACAACAGTCAGAGCTGTGAAGGAGAAAATACGACCACCTTTAACGGTTTTAGATACGCGGTTTACCGCGATCAGCTTTTCCTGCAGTTCGCCAGCTTGTTTTTCGATGTGAGCCATCTTACACCTCTACCTTAGAACTGAAGGCCAGCTTCACGGGCAGCATCTGCCAGTGCCTGGACGCGACCATGATATTGGAACCCGGAACGGTCAAAGGAAACATCTTTGATGCCTTTTTCCAGAGCGCGTTCAGCTACAGCTTTACCCACAGCTGCGGCCGCGTCTTTGTTACCGGTGTACTTCAGTTGTTCAGAGATAGCTTTTTCTACAGTAGAAGCAGCTACCAGAACTTCAGAACCATTCGATGCGATTACCTGGGCGTAGATATGACGCGGGGTACGATGTACCACCAGGCGAGTCGCACCAAGCTCTTTGAGCTTGCGGCGTGCGCGGGTCGCACGACGGATACGAGCAGATTTCTTATCCATAGTGTTACCTTACTTCTTCTTAGCCTCTTTGGTACGCACGACTTCGTCGGCGTAACGAACACCCTTGCCTTTATAAGGCTCAGGACGACGGTAGGCGCGCAGATCTGCTGCAACCTGGCCAATCACCTGCTTATCCGCGCCTTTCAGCACGATTTCAGTCTGTGACGGACATTCTGCAGTGATACCGGCCGGCAACTGATGATCAACAGGATGAGAGAAACCCAGAGCCAGGTTTACTACATTCCCTTTGACCGCTGCGCGGTAACCTACACCAACCAGCTGCAGCTTCTTAGTGAAGCCTTCGGTAACACCGATAACCATTGAGTTCAGCAGGGCACGCGCGGTACCAGCCTGAGCCCAACCGTCTGCGTAACCATCACGCGGACCGAAAGTCAGAGCATTGTCTGCTTGGTTAACTACAACAGCATCGTTGAGAGTACGAGTCAGCTCGCCGTTTTTACCTTTGATCGTGATAACCTGACCGTTGATTTTTACGTCAACGCCGGCAGGAATAACGACCGGTGCTTTAGCAACACGAGACATTTTTTCCTCCGATTAGGCTACGTAGCAGATAATTTCGCCACCAAGACCAGCCTGGCGCGCTGCACGATCAGTCATAACACCTTTAGAGGTAGAAACAACCGCGATACCCATACCACCCATAACTTTCGGCAGCTCATCTTTTTTCTTATAGATGCGCAGACCTGGGCGGCTGATACGCTGAATGCTTTCTACCACAGCTTTACCCTGGAAGTATTTAAGAGTCACTTCCAGTTCCGGCTTGGTGTCGCCTTCAATTTTGAAATCTTCAATAAAACCTTCTTCCTTCAGCACGTTGGCAATTGCCACTTTCAGCCTGGAGGAAGGCATGGTGACCGCAGCTTTGTTCGCGGCCTGACCGTTACGGATACGGGTCAGCATATCCGCGATCGGATCTTGCATGCTCATCTGTCTTTACTCCCGTGATTCAATTGGTGACAATTACCAGCTAGCCTTTTTCAGACCCGGGATTTCACCGCGCATAGCGGATTCACGGACCTTAATACGGCTCAACCCGAACTTCCGCAGGAAACCGTGCGGACGACCAGTTTGGCGGCAGCGGTTACGCTGACGAGACGGGCTGGAATCACGCGGCAGACTCTGCAGCTTGAGAACAGCGTTCCAACGATCTTCGTCGGAAGCGTTCACATCAGAAATGATCGCTTTCAGTTCAGCGCGTTTCGCGAAGTATTTTTCAGCTAAAGCTACGCGTTTAACTTCGCGTGCTTTCATAGATTGCTTAGCCATGAAGTAACCCTACCTTACTTGCGGAACGGGAAGTCAAAGGCAGCCAGCAGAGCACGGCCTTCTTCGTCAGATTTCGCAGTAGTGGTAATGGTAATATCCAAACCACGCACGCGGTCGACTTTATCGTAGTCGATTTCTGGGAAGATGATCTGCTCACGGACACCCATGCTGTAGTTACCACGACCGTCGAAAGACTTAGCGGACAAGCCACGGAAGTCACGGATACGCGGTACAGCAATAGTGATCAGGCGCTCAAAGAACTCCCACATGCGTTCGCCACGCAGAGTCACTTTACAGCCGATCGGATAGCCCTGACGGATTTTGAAGCCCGCAACAGATTTGCGCGCTTTGGTGATCAACGGTTTTTGACCGGAGATTGCTGCCAGGTCAGCTGCTGCGTTATCCAGCAGTTTCTTGTCAGCGATCGCTTCACCAACACCCATATTCAGGGTGATCTTCTCGACCCGAGGGACTTGCATGACAGAATTGTAGTTAAACTCAGTCATGAGTTTCTTAACTACTTCGTCTTTGTAGTAATCATGCAGTTTCGCCATCGTACTACTCCAAATTACTTGATAGTTTCGCTGTTAGATTTAAAGAAACGGACTTTTTTGCCGTCTTCGAAT
Source organism: Kosakonia sacchari SP1 (assembly GCF_000300455.3). Classification (NCBI taxonomy): domain Bacteria; kingdom Pseudomonadati; phylum Pseudomonadota; class Gammaproteobacteria; order Enterobacterales; family Enterobacteriaceae; genus Kosakonia; species Kosakonia sacchari. The sequence continues at coordinate 430,374 of NZ_CP007215.2, read as the reverse complement.
CTAAAGCCTACACGGTCGGCCTTGCCGGTTGCCGCATTGAAGATTGCAACGTTAGAAACCTGAATAGCGGCTTCTTTTTCAACGATGCCACCCGGTTGGTTCAGGGCCGGAACCGGCTTCTGATGTTTCTTAACCAGGTTGATACCTTCAACAATGATCTTGCCGGAAGACAGAACATTTTTTACTTTACCGCGCTTACCTTTATCTTTACCGGTTAACACGATAACTTCGTCATCACGACGGATTTTAGCTGCCATGATTCGCTCCTTAGAGTACTTCTGGTGCCAGAGAGATGATTTTCATAAACTTCTCAGAACGAAGTTCACGAGTAACCGGCCCAAAAATACGCGTACCGATAGGCTGCTCGCTGTTGTTGTTCAGAAGAACACAAGCATTGCCATCGAAGCGAACGACAGAACCGTCAGGGCGACGAACACCCTTCTTGGTGCGCACCACTACCGCCTTCAGCACATCACCTTTTTTGACCTTACCACGCGGAATTGCTTCTTTGATGGTGATCTTGATGATGTCGCCTACGCCTGCGTAGCGACGGTGCGAGCCACCCAGAACCTTGATACACATTACGCGACGTGCACCGGAGTTGTCGGCGACGTTCAGCATAGTCTGTTCTTGGATCATTTCAGTGCTCCGCTAATGTCAACTACTACTGAAGACCCTAAAATCAGGGTCGATAAAAAGCCCCATATCGAGGGCGCAGCATTATAACACCGCTTCCTTGATATGGGTAGAAAAAATAAACGGCCCATCGCTGAGCCGTTTATTCGTTTGAGAACGCGTACTCTATTACAGAATCGCTTTCTCTACAACGCGAACCAGCGTCCAGGACTTAGTCTTGGACAGCGGACGGCATTCGCGGATTTCAACCACGTCGCCAGTACCGCATTCGTTGTTCTCGTCATGTACGTGCAGTTTAGTCGTACGTTTGATGAATTTACCGTAGATCGGGTGTTTCACGAAACGTTCGATAGCTACAACAATGGATTTCTCCATTTTGTCGCTAACAACACGACCTTGCAGAGTACGGATTTTATCGGTCATTACGCACCCGCCTTCTCAGTCAGTAAAGTCTTAACGCGTGCGACATCACGACGCACTTGCTTCAACAGGTGAGTCTGTTGCAGCTGGCCACTTGCAGCCTGCATACGCAGGTTGAACTGCTCGCGCAGCAGGTTAAGCAGCTCGGTGTTCAGCTCTTCAACGCTCTTTTCACGCAGCTCTTTTGCTTTCATTACATCACCGTCTTAGTTACAAAGGTGGTTTTAATCGGCAGTTTTGCTGCTGCCAGCTCGAAGGCTTCACGGGCCAGCTCTTCCGGAACACCGTCCATTTCGTACAGGACTTTACCCGGCTGAATCAAGGCAACCCAATACTCTACGTTACCTTTACCTTTACCCATACGAACTTCCAGCGGCTTCTCGGTGATCGGTTTGTCCGGGAATACACGGATCCAGATCTTACCCTGACGCTTAACAGCACGAGTCATAGCACGACGTGCTGCTTCGATCTGACGAGCGGTCAGACGACCACGGCCAACAGCTTTCAGACCGTAAGTGCCGAAGCTCACATCCGTGCCCTGCGCGAGACCACGGTTGCGGCCTTTGTGCACTTTACGGAATTTTGTACGCTTTGGTTGTAACATCAGCGACGCTCCTTATTTACGGCCTTTACGCTGCTGCTTTTTAGGTTGAGCAGCCGGTTTTTCCGGTTGTTCAACTGCAGCCATACCACCAAGGATCTCGCCTTTGAAGATCCACACTTTTACGCCGATTACACCGTAAGTGGTGTGCGCTTCGGAGGTGTTGTAGTCGATGTCAGCACGCAGAGTGTGCAGCGGAACGCGACCTTCACGGTACCATTCGGTACGTGCGATTTCCGCGCCGCCCAGACGGCCGCTAACTTCAACTTTGATACCTTTAGCGCCCAGACGCATTGCGTTCTGTACAGCACGCTTCATAGCACGACGGAACATTACACGACGTTCCAGCTGAGAAGTGATGCTGTCAGCAACCAGTTTTGCGTCCAGTTCAGGTTTACGAACTTCGGCGATATTGATCTGAGCAGGAACGCCAGCGATATCCGCTACGACCTTGCGCAGTTTTTCAACGTCTTCACCTTTTTTACCGATAACGATACCCGGGCGAGCAGTGTGAATGGTCACACGGATGCTCTTAGCCGGACGCTCGATAACGATACGAGATACAGACGCTTTAGCCAGTTCCTTAGTCAGGTACTGACGTACTTTAAAATCGCTGTCCAGGTTGTCAGCGAATTCTTTGGTGTTCGCAAACCAGGTTGAGTTCCATGGTTTTACAATACCCAGGCGAATACCATTAGGATGTACTTTCTGACCCATTGCTAGTCTCCAGAGTCTCAGCGATCGGACACAACCACAGTGATGTGGCTGGTGCGCTTCAGGATGCGATCTGCACGACCTTTTGCACGCGGCATAATGCGCTTCATGCTCGGGCCTTCGTCTACGAAAATTTTCGCAACTTTCAGATCGTCAATGTCAGCGCCATCGTTGTGTTCAGCGTTAGCAATGGCAGATTCCAGAACTTTCTTGACCAGTACAGCCGCTTTCTTATTGGTGTAGGTCAGAATATCCAGGGCCTGCGACACTTTCTTACCGCGAATCAGGTCAGCAACAAGGCGAACCTTCTGAGCAGAAGAACGAGCATGGCGATGTTGAGCTAAAGTTTCCATCTCTTCCTCCTACCTTATTTCTTCTTCGCTTTTTTATCAGCAGCGTGGCCGCGATAAGTACGAGTCGGTGCGAATTCACCCAGTTTGTGACCGACCATTTCGTCGGAAACAAATACCGGAACGTGCTGACGACCATTATGGACAGCGATGGTCAAACCGATCATGTTAGGAAAGATCGTTGAACGACGGGACCAAGTGCGCAGGGGCTTCTTGTCTCCGCTTTCCACCGCTTTCTCTACCTTCTTCAGCAAGTGCAGGTCAATAAAAGGACCTTTCTTGAGAGAACGTGGCATGGCTTATCCTCTAAAATTATTTGCTACGGCGACGTACGATGAATTTATCAGTACGCTTGTTGCTGCGGGTCTTCTTACCTTTGGTCTGAACGCCCCACGGAGTTACCGGGTGCTTACCAAAGTTACGACCTTCACCACCACCATGTGGGTGGTCGACTGGGTTCATCGCAGTACCGCGAACGGTAGGACGAACACCACGCCAGCGTGCAGCACCTGCTTTACCCAGAACGCGCAGCATATGCTCAGCATTGCCAACTTCGCCCAGAGTCGCGCGGCATTCTGCTTCGACTTTACGCATTTCACCAGAACGCAGACGCAGGGTGACGTAAGCACCATCGCGAGCAACGATCTGAACGTAAGTACCAGCGGAACGAGCCAGCTGACCGCCTTTACCTGGTTTCATTTCTACGTTATGAACGGTAGAACCAACCGGGATATTGCGCATCGGCAGGGTGTTACCTGCTTTGATTGCAGCATCAACGCCAGACTGAATCTGGTCGCCAGCTTTCAGGCCTTTAGGGGCCAGGATGTAACGGCGTTCGCCATCTTTATACAGAACCAGCGCGATGTTCGCGGAACGGTTCGGATCGTACTCAAGACGCTCAACAACTGCCGGGATACCATCTTTGTTGCGTTTGAAGTCAACAATACGGTAAGCCTGCTTGTGGCCACCACCGATATGACGAGTGGTGATACGGCCATTGTTGTTACGACCACCGGATTTGCTGTTTTTTTCCAGCAACGGAGCAAAAGGTTTGCCCTTGTGCAGCTCAGGGTTAACCACTTTAACAACGTGGCGACGACCCGGAGATGTCGGTTTACATTTAACAACTGCCATTGTATTACTCCTCCGACTTACTCAGCGCCGCCAACGAAGTCCAGATTCTGGCCTTCTTTCAGGGTGACGTAAGCTTTTTTCCAGTCGCTACGACGACCGATACGCTGTCCGTGACGTTTAACTTTCCCTTTAACTACCAGGGTGTTAACGACTTCGACTTCGACTTCAAACAGTTTCTGCACAGCAGCTTTGATTTCTGCTTTGGTCGCGTCTTTAGCAACTTTGAGAACGATGGTGTTTGTTTTTTCCATCGCAGTAGACGCTTTTTCAGAAACGTGCGGTGCGCGCAGCACCTTCAGCAGACGTTCTTCACGAATCATGCCAGCATCTCCTCAACTTGCTTAACAGCATCAGCAGTCATTACGACTTTGTCGAAGGCGATCAGGCTAACCGGGTCGATACCAGTCGCGTCGCGAACATCAACCTTGTGCAGGTTGCGCGCGGCCAGGAACAGGTTCTCGTCCAGCTCACCGGTGATGATCAGCACATCTTCCAGAGCCATGTCTTTCAGTTTCTGAGCCAGCAGCTTGGTCTTCGGTGCTTCAACAGAGAACTGCTCGACAACGATCAGACGATCCTGACGTACCAGTTCGGACAGGATGCTTTTCAGCGCGCCGCGGTACATCTTTTTGTTAACTTTTTGACTGTGGTCCTGCGGACGCGCAGCGAAGGTCACGCCACCAGAACGCCAGATCGGGCTCTTGATAGAACCAGAACGAGCACGGCCGGTGCCTTTCTGGCGCCACGGTTTTTTACCGGAACCAGTTACTTCAGCACGGGTCTTCTGAGCACGAGTACCCTGACGAGCACCAGCTGCGTAAGCAACGACAACCTGGTGTACCAGCGCTTCGTTGAAGTCACGACCGAAGGTAGTTTCGGAAACAGTCAGCGCGCTCTGCGCGTCTTTCAATACTAATTCCATTGCTATCTCCTCACGCCTTCACAGCTGGTTTAACGATCAGGTCGCTACCGGTTGCACCCGGGACAGCACCTTTAACCAGCAGCAGGTTGCGCTCAGCGTCAACACGTACTACGTCCAGGCTCTGAACGGTTACGCGCTCATTACCCAGCTGACCTGCCATTTTCTTGCCCTTGAACACTTTGCCCGGAGTCTGGTTCTGACCGATAGAACCCGGAACGCGGTGAGACAGGGAGTTACCGTGGGTAGCGTCCTGGGTACGGAAGTTCCAGCGCTTAACGGTACCTGCGAAACCTTTACCTTTAGAGGTGCCAGTTACGTCAACTTTTTTAACTTCAGCAAACAGCTCAACGCTAATGTCCTGACCTACGGTGAATTCTTCGCCGTCAGCAAGACGGAATTCCCACAGACCACGGCCAGCTTCAACGCCAGCTTTAGCGAAGTGACCCGCTTCCGGTTTGGTTACACGGTTAGCTTTTTTAGCACCGGTGGTAACCTGGATTGCGCGGTAGCCATCGTTAGCCAGGTCTTTAACCTGAGTAACGCGGTTTGCTTCAACTTCGATTACGGTTACTGGGATAGATACGCCATCTTCAGTGAAGATGCGGGTCATGCCCACTTTTTTACCGACTAAACCAATCATTGTTTCAACCTCTCAATCGCTCGATGACCTGATTAACCCAGGCTGATCTGCACGTCTACACCGGCAGCCAGGTCCAGACGCATCAGAGCATCAACGGTTTTCTCGGTTGGCTCAACGATGTCAACCAGACGCTTGTGAGTGCGGATTTCGTACTGATCACGCGCGTCTTTGTTAACGTGCGGGGAGATCAGAACGGTGAAGCGCTCTTTGCGGGTCGGCAGCGGGATCGGACCACGGACTTGCGCACCAGTGCGCTTAGCAGTCTCGACGATTTCCGCGGTTGATTGATCGATCAGACGATGATCAAACGCTTTAAGACGGATACGGATTCTTTGGTTCTGCATGAGACCAGAGCTCCAATTATTTATAGACGAAAATAATTACTCCTCACACCCATTACGATTGATGGGGGAGTGTAATCGTTCTTACGTAGCCCCCCGATTGGGAGCATTGTAACGGCCAAACAGCACCGTTGTGGTTCAGATTGAACCCGCCGTCATTTACGACAAGCCCGCGCATTATACGTAAATCTGAGCCAGACGCAAGTACAGTTTAGAAATTAAGCAGTGCTGCGCGCATGCTCGCAGGGTGAACGTAACAGTAACAATGCCGGTATCATTTCTCACGAGCAGCTACGCAACATTAGAAGGAGTTAATTGGCTTTCACACAGCGATTTCGCATTATGCATGCCACCCGTTACCGGCTTATCTGGCAGGACGCCATGTTTTTTCTCGCGGTTTATCTGTTACTCAATCTAATGCTTGCATGGCACGACATCCATACCGGGTTGCTGCCAGACCGTTTAACCTGCCCTCTTCTCTGGGTGGGGTTAATTTGGCACTGCTTCGCAAATGCTGAATTATTGAAACAAGCAGTTATCGGCGCGACGGCAGGTTATATAGGGTTTGCTGTTATTTATTGGGGCTACAAAATGTTGCGCGGTAAGGAAGGGCTTGGCTACGGCGATGTAAAATATCTTTCGGCTCTCGGGGCCTGGCATGGCTGGCAGAATTTACCCGGTCTGGTTTTTATAGCCGCCTTTTTGGCCTGTAGTGTGGCGAGTATCAATGCACTCAGATCGCGAAGTTTACAGGCATTAAAAAACCCACTGCCTTTCGGGCCATTTCTGGCAGCAGCGGGTTTACTGACGGGATACCATTCTGTGATACCAACTACTCTTCCACTTTGATTTGCGACTGGAGATAGTTCTGAATACCAATTTTGCTTATCAGATCCAGCTCTGTTTCAAGCCAATCAATATGATGCTCTTCTTCGGCAAGTATCTTGATCATCATGTCGCGGCTAACATAGTCATGAACACTATCCGCATAAGCGATGGCTTCGCGCAAATCCTTCGCGCCTTCCAGTTCCAGTCGGAGATCCGATTGCAGCATCTCTTCAACGTCTTCACCAATCCCCAGCTTGCCCAAATCCTGCAAATTTGGGATACCTTCAAGAAATAAAATACGCTCAATGTAGAGATCGGCGTGTTTCATTTCATCAATAGATTCATGGTATTCGACATCATTGAGGCGCGTCAGCCCCCAGTTTTTGAACATTCTCGCATGGAGAAAGTATTGGTTTATTGCGACAAGCTCATTTCCCAATAATTTATTGAGATAATTTATGATTTTAACATCACCTTTCATTATGTAGTCCCTCCGCTTCCACTCATTGAAGCGTAGATGGGGCTACAAGGATGTCAAAAAAAAGATAAAAACTCAGGCAATCTCTTTGTATTCCGGCATCTGGGTAAGTTCGTCTTGCATGATCTCTCTTGCTGCGCGAACACATTTACCACACTGATTTCCAACCGGAACAAACTTGCGGAGCTGCTGAAATGATTGAGGATGAAACTGGCGCACTGCCTGTCGAATTTTTTTATCACTCACACCATTACACAAACAAACGTACATGATCACTCCCGTTCAATTTCTGCGCAAAGTGTAAATGAGAATGGTTGCGATTACAATAGCACAACTGTAAAGCTCCTGACCCGGCCCGGCGCTTAATTTTGCATAAATATTTCGACCATAAATAGCGAGCAGCAAAAAGGGCGCCGAAGCGCCCTTTTTCAATTCAAAGCTAATTAATTAGCCCAGAACTTTTGCTACAACGCCCGCGCCAACGGTACGGCCGCCTTCACGGATCGCGAAACGCAGACCATCGTCCATTGCAATCGGGTGAATCAGGGTAACAACCATTTTGATGTTGTCGCCCGGCATTACCATTTCAACGCCTTCCGGCAGTTCGATGGTGCCAGTCACGTCAGTTGTACGGAAGTAGAACTGCGGACGGTAGCCTTTGAAGAACGGAGTGTGACGGCCGCCTTCATCTTTGGACAGAATGTACACTTCAGATTCGAATTTGGTGTGCGGCTTGATGGAACCCGGCTTAGCCAGTACCTGACCACGTTCGATTTCTTCACGTTTGATACCACGCAGCAGAACACCTACGTTCTCACCAGCACGGCCTTCATCCAGCAATTTGCGGAACATTTCAACGCCGGTACAGGTGGATTTCGCGGTGTCTTTGATACCAACGATTTCAACTTCTTCACCCACTTTGATGATACCGCGCTCTACACGACCGGTAACAACGGTACCACGACCGGAGATGGAGAATACGTCTTCAATCGGCAGCAGGAACGGCTTGTCAATCGCACGCTCTGGTTCCGGAATATAAGAATCCAGGAAGCCAGCCAGTTCGATGATTTTCGCTTCCCACTCTGCTTCGCCTTCCAGCGCTTTCAGAGCAGAACCACGAACGATCGGGGTGTCGTCGCCCGGGAAATCGTACTGAGACAGCAGTTCACGAACTTCCATCTCTACCAGTTCCAGCAGCTCTTCGTCATCAACCATGTCACATTTGTTCAGGAACACGATGATGTACGGAACGCCTACCTGACGACCCAGCAGGATGTGCTCACGGGTCTGCGGCATCGGGCCGTCAGTCGCAGCAACAACCAGGATCGCGCCGTCCATCTGCGCAGCACCGGTGATCATGTTTTTAACATAGTCGGCGTGGCCCGGGCAGTCTACGTGTGCGTAGTGGCGAGTCGGGGTGTCATATTCAACGTGAGACGTGTTGATGGTGATACCACGAGCTTTTTCTTCCGGCGCGTTATCGATCTGGTCGAATGCGCGAGCAGAACCACCGTAGGTTTTAGCCAGAACGGTAGTGATTGCAGCGGTCAGAGTAGTTTTACCATGGTCAACGTGGCCGATAGTACCGACGTTGACGTGCGGTTTTGTACGTTCAAATTTTTCTTTAGACACGGCTTTATTCCTTACTATAGTGCTCTCCCTCTTTGGAGAGAGCACGGGACTTTGGTTTTAACCCTGCGGCTTATTTACCACGGGCTTCAATTACGGCCTGAGCAACGTTGTTCGGCGCATCATCATACTTCAGGAATTCCATAGTATAAGACGCACGACCTTTGGTCAGAGAACGCAGCTGAGTTGCATATCCGAACATTTCAGACAGCGGAACTTCAGCGTGGATCTTAACGCCAGTAACTTCAGATTCCTGACCGCGCAGCATACCGCGACGACGGCTAAGGTCACCGATTACGTCACCGGTGTTCTCTTCCGGAGTCTCTACTTCAACCTTCATGATCGGCTCAAGCAGAACTGGTTTCGCTTTCTTAAAGCCATCTTTAAAGGCAATAGACGCAGCCAGTTTAAACGCCAGTTCAGAGGAGTCAACGTCGTGGTAAGAACCGAAGTGCAGACGCACACCGAGATCAACTACCGGGTAACCCGCCAGCGGGCCAGATTTCAGCTGTTCCTGGATACCTTTATCAACGGCCGGGATGTATTCGCCAGGGATTACACCACCTTTGATGTCGTTGATGAACTCGTAACCTTTCGGGTTAGAGCCCGGCTCCAGCGGGTACATGTCGATAACAACATGACCGTACTGACCGCGACCACCAGACTGCTTAGCGTGTTTACCTTCGATATCGGTAACTTTCGCACGAATCGCTTCGCGGTAAGCAACCTGAGGTTTACCGACGTTCGCTTCAACGTTGAATTCACGTTTCATACGGTCAACGATGATGTCGAGGTGCAGCTCACCCATACCGGCGATAATGGTCTGGTTAGATTCTTCATCAGTCCATACGCGGAATGACGGGTCTTCTTTCGCCAGACGGCCCAGAGCCAGACCCATTTTTTCCTGGTCAGCTTTGGTTTTCGGTTCTACCGCGATGGAGATTACCGGTTCCGGGAATTCCATACGTTCCAGAATGATCGGATGATCCGGGTCACACAGGGTGTCACCAGTAGTCACGTCTTTCAGACCGATAGCAGCAGCGATGTCGCCAGCGCGAACTTCTTTGATCTCTTCACGTTTGTTAGCGTGCATCTGAACGATACGACCGAAACGCTCACGTGCAGATTTCACGGAGTTCAGGATGGTATCACCAGAGTTAACCACACCGGAGTACACACGGAAGAAGGTCAGGTTACCAACAAACGGGTCGGTAGCGATTTTGAACGCCAGCGCAGAGAACGGCTCTTCATCACTTGCGTGACGCTCAGCCGGAGTATCTTTACCATCGTCCAGGATACCGTTGATCGCAGGTACATCAGTCGGGGACGGCAGGTAGTCAACTACCGCATCCAGCATCGCCTGAACACCTTTGTTCTTAAACGCAGAACCACAAGTTACCAGGATGATTTCGTTGTTCAGAACACGCTGACGCAGAGCTTTTTTGATCTCTTCTTCAGTCAGTTCTTCACCACCCAGGTATTTCTCCATCAGCTCTTCAGAAGCTTCAGCAGCGGATTCGATCAGATTCTGGTGCCATTCGTCAGCCAGATCCTGCATCTCAGCCGGGATATCTTCGTATTCGAAGGTTACGCCCTGGTCTGCATCGTTCCAGTTGATGGCTTTCATTTTCACCAGGTCAACAACACCGGTGAAACCTTCTTCAGCACCAATTGCCAGCTGCAGCGGAACCGGGTTCGCGCCCAGACGGGTTTTGATCTGACCAACAACTTTCAGGAAGTTAGCGCCCATGCGGTCCATTTTGTTAACGAACGCGATGCGCGGAACTTTATATTTGTTTGCCTGACGCCATACGGTTTCAGACTGCGGCTGAACACCACCAACGGCGCAGTAAACCATTACCGCACCGTCAAGAACACGCATGGAACGTTCTACTTCGATGGTGAAGTCAACGTGCCCCGGGGTGTCGATGATGTTTACGCGATGCGGTTCATACTGCTTCGCCATACCAGACCAGAATGCGGTAGTCGCTGCGGAGGTAATGGTAATACCACGCTCCTGCTCCTGCTCCATCCAGTCCATGGTTGCGGCGCCGTCATGAACTTCACCGATTTTGTGGTTTACACCGGTGTAGAACAGAATACGTTCGGTAGTCGTGGTTTTACCGGCGTCGATGTGCGCACTGATACCAATGTTACGGTAGCGTGCGATGGGTGTTGTACGAGCCATTTGATTCCTCGTTTGTCTCTTTAGGCGTTCAGATTTAAGTTGCCAAACGGCGGGCCACTTGCTTGAAGCGCCCGCCATATGACTAAAACTCCGAAGGGATTACCAACGGTAGTGTGCGAACGCCTTGTTGGCTTCGGCCATACGGTGAACGTCTTCACGTTTCTTAACTGCGGTACCTTTGTTGTCCGCAGCATCGGAAAGTTCGTTCGCCAGGCGCAGAGCCATGGATTTATCACCGCGTTTACGAGCAGCTTCAACGATCCAACGCATTGCCAGAGCATTGCGACGAACCGGACGAACTTCAACCGGAACCTGATAAGTAGAACCACCAACGCGGCGAGACTTAACTTCTACAGTCGGGCGCACGTTTTCGAGAGCTACTTCGAAAGCTTCCAGTTCATTTTTACCAGAACGCTGAGCCAGGGTCTCAAGCGCGCTGTATACGATTGCTTCTGCAGTAGATTTTTTACCATCTACCATCAGGATATTGACAAATTTAGCCAGCAGTTCTGATCCGAACTTCGGATCCGGCAGAATTTTACGCTGACCAATAACACGACGACGTGGCATGGAAATACTCCGTTGTTAATTCAGGATTGTCCAAAACTCTAAGAGTTTAGTTTGACATTAAAGTTAAAACAGTTTGGCCTTACTTAACGGAGAACCATTAAGCCTTAGGACGTTTCACGCCGTATTTGGAGCGAGATTGCTTACGGTCTTTAACACCGGAGCAGTCGAGCGCGCCACGTACAGTGTGGTAACGAACACCCGGGAGGTCTTTTACACGACCGCCACGGATCAGGATCACGGAGTGCTCCTGCAGGTTGTGACCTTCACCACCGATGTAGGAAGTCACTTCAAAACCGTTGGTCAAACGAACACGACATACTTTACGCAGTGCGGAGTTCGGTTTTTTCGGGGTGGTAGTATATACGCGAGTACATACGCCACGTTTTTGCGGGCATGCTTCCAGCGCAGGCACGTTGCTTTTTGCAACTTTGCGAGCGCGTGGTTTGCGTACCAGCTGGTTAACTGTTGCCATTAAATAGCTCCTGGTTTTAGCTTTTGCTTCGTAAACACGTAATAAAACGGCCTCATATAATATGAGGACGCAGAATTTTATGGCTGTGCTTAAAAGGTGTCAAGAAATATACAGCGATCACACATTACCAATGCATCTGAACAGCGTTTTTCACCGTCAGACTAACGAAATCAGTATAGCCAACCCTGACGACACTGCTTGAAATTTGACCACCCAGACCACGGGCATCGATATCTTCTTTAAGCGCGTGCACAGTTATGAGGGCGTTTAGCAATAACTCAACATAGCGCCCGTTTTGCAAGGCTGCCGTTACGCCATCTGAAAGCAGCAGCAGATCGTCGCCGGGGCGCAGCAAACGGAGCATCGACGCCATATCACACTGCCAGGGAGAGCGGGACAAGGTATGCAGCATAAATGCCTCAAAAGGTCAGAACGACGGTGTAATTATCAAGTTTTTCGCGCAGCGCATCCGGTTCCAGGCGCTGAGCTGGCAACACGAATGTTGTCTCCTCATCTAATCCACGCTCACGCAGGGAAGCCGCACACAGCCAACACTGTTCGATGTCATAAAGCGGCAGGACTTTAAACGTCGCGATGTAATCGCGCGCTAATACTGCATCCGGCTGCTGATTGGCCAGTAACTGGAATACACCATCACCAATAAAAAACACGCCGATATCATCGGTAAACGCTGAAGTTGCCAGCAACGCATCCAGCCCTTCGCGACCCGAAGAAGAGCCATGCGGCGCAGAAGTAAATACAAAGGCGATACGTTGCATCAGAATTGCACCACCCGATCGCAAGAAAGTGCGGCTTCCGCCAGCGCGCCAAGACCGGTCAGTGAAAATCCGGCTTGCAGATTTGCACCAGGCAGCGCCAGCCGTTGTGCTTCGACATCATCAACAACACCGCGGCGCAGCGCGGCGGCAACGCAGATATGCAGCTCGACCTGGTGTTCCTCATGCAGCAGTTGCCAGGCGCGAACCAGGTCAAATTCATCACTGGCGGGCGCAGTGAGCGCATTCGCATTGCTCACCCCTTCGCGATAAAAAAAGACGCTGGCTAACGTATGCCCGGCCTCGAGTAGTGCCTGCGCAAACTGGTACGCGCTGCTGGCCTGTTGGGTTCCATACGCCGGGCCGGTGACCATCAGGGCAAAACGCATTAACGATCCTGTACGGAAAAATCACCGCTTTTGAACTGGCGGATATAGAGATAAACGGTGTGTTTTGAAATATTGAGGCGATCGGCGACCTGGTTGATAGCGTCTTTGATATCAAAGATACCTTTCTCATAGAGGTTCAGTACGATCTGGCGATTCTTGGCGTTGTTAGAAACGTTACGATCGGCGTTGACCTCTTCAATGGTGAACTCCAGCGTTTGCATGACCAGATCTTCCACTGAGGAAGCAAAGTTCACCGAAGAGCCAACATCAGGCGTTTCCGGTGGCACAAAGGTGCTCATAATCTGTGAGAACGGCACATCAAGGTTCATGTTGATGCACAGCAGACCAATCACGCGGTGATCGCGGTTACGAATAGCGATAGTGACGGACTTCATCAGCACACCGCTTTTCGCGCGCGTGAAGTAGCACTTCGATACGCTGCTGTCGGCGCCGGTCATATCATGCAGCATGCGCAGAGCGAGATCGGTGATGGGCGAGCCAATTTTACGCCCTGTGTGTTCGCCATTGGCAATACGGATTGCGGAACATTTCAAATCTTGCAGGGAGTGCAAAACGATTTCACAGTGGCTGCCAATGAGCATCGCTAACCCGTCCACCACCGCTTCATAGGATTTGAGGATATCGAAGTCGGTCTGATCGAAAGGACGTTGATCCAGCAAATCAAGTTCACTGGTTTCGTTGGTTAATAGCGACCTGGACATGAAAAAAAACACTCCTTTTCAGGAGCCTGTCGTTATGTTTTCAGGGCAGGCTCAGTATTTATATGGGGATATAAATTAATACATCGTAGGTTAAGCTTTCCAGAATTATATCCCTGCTGCAAAAAAAAACGCCGCCCGAAGGCGGCGCTATTGCAAATTTTATTTCTTACTGGTGTCTGCGGCTTTCGCGTCAGCAGCTTTATCGCCCGCTGCCGGTGCAGCTTCAGGCGCTGCGGCATCTGCTTTAGGTGCGGCTTTGATATCCAACAACTCTACATCGAATACCAGCGTGGAGTTAGCCGGAATGCCCGGAACGCCCGTTTTCCCGTAAGCCAGCGCCGGTGGGATAACCAGTTTGATCTTGCCGCCTTTCTTGATGTTTTTCAGGCCTTCGGTCCAGCCAGGGATCACACCGTCAAGACGGAAAGAGAGCGGCTCACCACGGGTGTAAGAGTTATCGAACTCTTTACCGTCGATCAGCGTACCTTTGTAGTTAACAACAACCGTGTCGCTGTCTTTCGGTGCATCGCCAGTACCTTCTTTCTCTACTTTGTACAGCAGACCGGTATCGGAGGTTTTCACACCTTTCTCTTTAGCGAAGGTGTCACGGAAGGCTTTGCCTTTCGCTTCGTTATCAGCAGCGTCTTTTTCCATGCGATCCTGCGCGGCAGTTTTCACACGCGTTTCAAACGCTTGCAGAGTTTGTTCAATCTCCTGGTCGCTCAGTTTGCTCTTATCGGCAAACGCGTCCTGAACACCGGCGATCAGCTGAGCTTTATCCAGTTTGATACCGAGTTTTTCCTGCTCTTTCAGCGAGTTTTCCATGTAGCGGCCCAACGAAGCGCCCAGCGCATAGGCGGATTTCTGGTCGTCATTTTTAAATGCCGCTTTGCTGTCAGCTGCTGCAGCCGGTTCTTTCTTTGCAGCAGCATCGGCAGCGAAAGAGATCGGTGCGTGAAGGGCGACGGCCATCGTGGTCGCCAGCAGCGTGACTTTAAACAGTGATTTCATCCATTTCTCCAGGGGCCGGGGCATCTCGCCCCAGGGTTAAACAAAAATGTAAGAGACGTACTATAAAGCGTTGCGGTGGAAATCAACATAAGGACACCACCTGAATTCACCTGTTTTCTGACTATTTTTGTTTAAATAAGTTTCTGCTTTTCTTTGTCAAAGCTGTACCCGGCGGCAAAGTTCAGTAAAATTCGCCCGTTTAACGAAAATCGGGCCGGACGCAATCCAGAGGTGATGTATGCAAGAGTTAACAATAGAAGCGCGACTGGCAGAACTGGAGAGCCGGTTGGCTTTTCAGGAGATGACCATCGAGGAATTAAACCAGACGGTTGTCGCCCATGAGCTGGAAATGGCGAAGCTGCGCGAACATCTGCGGTTAATGGCGGAAAAGCTCAAAGCCAGCCAGCCATCGCACATGGCCTCCCCTTCAGAAGAGACGCCGCCGCCCCATTATTAAGGCGTAAAAAAAGCGGGTTTCCCCGCTCATCAATGACGTTATGGATTTCGTGTTGCAGGCAGGCGGCAAACTTGAAAATCCCCGGGAGCATAGAAAACGATGCGACCGGGGTTTGAAAGCAAAGCCAACAGCCCTGCGGCGCGAAAAACAACGCGTATTAGTGACAGCCGCAACCGCCATTACCGCCGCAACCACCTTTACCGTGGTCATGACCGTGATCGTGGCCGTGGCCACCGCAGCAACCGTCGTGATCGTGGTCGTGGTCATGATCGTGACCATGCGGACCGTGAACGTGGCCGTGAGCCAGCTCTTCTTCGGTTGCTTCGCGGATAGCGACAACTTCAACGTTGAACTTCAGGTTCTGACCAGCCAGCATGTGGTTGCCGTCAACAACAACGTGGTCGTCTTCCACTTCGGTGATTTCTACCGGTACCGGGCCCTGGTCAGTTTCTGCCAGGAAGCGCATGCCAACCTGCAGCTCGTCAACGCCCATAAAGACATCTTTCGGTACGCGCTGCACCAGGTTTTCGTCATACTGACCGTAAGCGTCGTTCGCGCCAACAGCCACATCGAATTTGTCGCCGACTTCGTGACCGTCCAGCGCGTTTTCCAGACCAGAGATCAGGGAACCGTGACCGTGCAGATAGTCCAGCGGCGCACTCACCGGAGACTCATCAACCAATACACCGTCTTCTGTACGTACCTGATAGGCCAGGCTGACCACCAGGTCTTTTGCTACTTTCATGATATCTCCTGAGCGTGGGAAAATTACTGGCGCAGATTGTAGCGGAATTCTGCACCCGTGTACCCTTTAGCTTAAAAAAAGCTGCCCGATCTCGCTAGTCTGGATGAAAAATGCCAATCACTTGCTCATCTTTGCGAACATGCTCGCGGGCTTCTTTATCCGCTTCACGCATCTGGTGCCCACACTTAACGCACTCAACAATATCGACATTATTCTCACGCCACATTGCCATTGAGTCCTTCGCCTGGCATGCCGGGCAAACCGCCCCGGCGATAAAACGTTTTCGTACAGCCATTCGATTCCCCTTATTCAAACTCGTCCCAACCATCCAGCTGGCGACGCTCTTGCTGCATTTCACGCTGGAAAATCTCCTCCAGCTCGCGCCGCGCTTCACGGACACGGGAAATTTGCATCGTATCGGTATGCACTGGCATCAACTCGCGCAGCATACGCATATCTAAACGCTTAAAGTGCAGTTGCGCGCGCTGAGCCTGATGAGGATGCATCCCCAGCGAAATAAGCGTCTTGCGCCCTAACTCCAGCGCACTGGAGAACGTCTCGCGGGAAAATTGCGTCACACCGGCCTGCAGCAGTTCATGCGCTTCCACACGCCCGCGAGCACGCGCCAGGATTGCCAGGTTCGGAAAATGCTGCTGGCAAATCTCCACCAGCTTCATCGTATCCAGCGGGTCATTACAGGTGATAACGATCGATTGCGCCGCTTCCGCGCCCGCCGAACGTAGCAACTCCACCTGGGTTGCATCCCCGTAATAGACCTTATAACCATATTTCCGCATCAGATTGACGGCGCTGATATCGCGCTCCAGCACGGTAATGCGCATCTTATTCGCCATTAACAGGCGGCCAATCACCTGACCAAAACGCCCAAATCCCACCACAATCACCTGGGGTTTGTCGTCTTCGACCCATGGGGTTTCATCTTCATCTTCCGGGGTGTTAAAGCGCCGCGAGAGCAGTTTATCCACGCCGCGCATCAGCAGCGGCGTGGTCATCATCGACAACGTGACCGTCACCAGCAGTAGCGCCATTTGATCGTTCTGGAACAAGCGCTGAGAAGACGCCGAGGAGAACAAGACAAACGCGAATTCACCGCCCTGGCTTAACACACCGGCGAACTGCATCCGCTCCGAACTGCGCAAACCGTATATTCGCGCCAGCACATACAGCACCAGTGATTTCACCGCCACCAGCACCGCAACGCTCAGCACCACCCATAACAGATGGGTATAGAGCACCCCGAGGTTCAGCGCCATGCCAACGGAAATAAAAAACAGCCCCAGCAGCAGCCCTTTAAAAGGCTCGATAGCGATTTCCAGTTCGTGGCGATATTCGCTCTCCGCTAACAGCACGCCGGCGATAAACGTCCCTAACGCCATCGATAACCCCAGCGCATCCATAAACAGCGCCGAACCAAGCACCAACAGTAACGTCGCGGCGGTAAACACTTCACGCACGCCGGAACCGGCAATAAAGCGAAACACAGGCCGTAGCAAGTAGCGCCCGCCAATCAACATGCCCGCGAACGCCAGCACTTTCATGCCAACCTTCATCCAGTCGAGATGCTCGTCGCCATTGCCTGCCAGCAGCGGCACCAGCGCCAGCGCCGGGATCACCGCTAAATCCTGAAACAACAGCACCGAAAATCCCAGTTGGCCGGACTCGCTGCGGTTCATGCCTTTATCGCGCATCAGTTGCAGCGCCATCGCGGTGGAGGACATCGCCAGGCCGATACCGCCAATCACCGCCGCCTGCCAGGAGAACTGCGTCAGCATCAGCAGCCCGGCGAGGATCGCCGCACTGAGCAGCACCTGTGCCGCACCGACACCAAAGATGGAGCGCCGAAGCTCCCAAAGTTTTCGCGGGTTCAGCTCCAGTCCGATGATAAACATCAGGAACACCACGCCCAGCTCGGAGAAATGGAGGATTTCATCAACATCGCTGATAAACCCCAGCCCCCACGGGCCAATCGCGATACCCGCAAGCAAATAGCCGAGCACCGCGCCAATCCCTAAACGCGCGGCAAGCGGAACGGCAACAACCGCCGCAAAAAGAAACAACACACCAGCCAGTAAGAGCGCGGAACCTTCCATTAACGGCCTCCCACAGGCAACGGCGACGCCAGCCAGTCACCATACGCTTTGGCGTGACTCGCCAACTCCTGCGGCTGTTGCCGGCGCGCCCAGTAGACAATAATCGGGCTTAACCAGTGCATACGGCACATGGCGGCAGTCAGCTCAAAGGGGCGCAAAATATCATTCATAGAGTAGCGATTAAGCCCATCGTGGCGATACGCGGCCTCCGGTTCCCCGGTAGTGACCACGCTACGCCAATACTTTCCCGCGAGTTGGTTCCCGCCAATGCCGCTGGCAAAGCCACGGCTTAACACTCGGTCAAGCCACTCTTTGAGCAGCGCCGGGCAACTGTAGGTATATAGCGGATGTTGAAACACAATGACGTCATGCTCACGCAGCAACGCCTGTTCATAAGGAATATCAATAAAAAAGTCAGGGTAACGGGCATAAAGATCGTGCACCGTGACATTTTGCAGCTGCGTTGCCGGCTTAAGCAAAACCCGGTTAGCCACCGAGTCCTGTGATTCCGGATGGGCATACAGCAGCAACACTTTCGCTGTCTGCGACATCATTTCCCTCCCGGGCGTCAAACTCTGGCGAACGGCCTGTGGGCGCTGCCAGAATGATTTTGTCTATCATCTTCATTTTGGGCTACCATTGCGGCCCTGGTGCGTCTTTTGGCCGCACGCTTACATTATCATAATGACAAATTAACATAGTCTGAACATACGGCGCCTTATGATTGTTTTCTCCTCGTTACAAATTCGTCGCGGCGTGCGTGTCCTGCTGGATAACGCCACAGCCACCATTAACCCGGGCCAGAAAGTAGGCCTGGTAGGTAAAAACGGCTGCGGCAAATCCACGCTGCTGTCGCTGTTGAAAAACGAGATCGGTGCCGACGGCGGCAGCTTCACGTTTCCCGGCACCTGGCAACTGGCATGGGTGAACCAGGAAACGCCGGCGTTGAATGAAGCGGCCATAGACTATGTAATTGATGGCGATCGCGAATACCGCAATCTTGAAGCCGAGCTGAACGCCGCTAACGAACGTAACGATGGGCACGCGATTGCCACCGTGCACGGAAAGCTCGACGCAATTGACGCGTGGACCATTCGCTCGCGCGCCTCCAGCCTGCTGCACGGTCTGGGTTTTAGCAACGAACAGCTAGAGCGCCCGGTAAGCGACTTCTCCGGTGGCTGGCGTATGCGTTTAAACCTCGCGCAGGCGCTGATTTGCCGCTCGGACTTACTGCTGCTTGATGAACCGACCAACCACCTCGATCTCGACGCGGTGATCTGGCTGGAGAAGTGGCTGAAAAGTTATCAGGGAACGCTGATCCTGATTTCTCACGACCGCGATTTCCTCGATCCGGTGGTGGACAAAATTCTACATATTGAGCAGCAAAGCCTGTTCGAATACACCGGCAACTACAGCTCGTTTGAGCGCCAGCGCGCCACGCGCCTTGCCCAGCAGCAGGCCACTTATGAAAGCCAGCAGCAGCGCGTTGCCCATCTGCAAAGCTTTATCGATCGTTTTAAAGCAAAAGCCAGCAAAGCGAAACAGGCACAAAGCCGCATCAAAATGCTTGAGCGCATGGAGTTGATTGCACCAGCACACGTCGATAACCCGTTCCACTTCAGCTTCCGCCCACCGGAGAGCCTGCCCAACCCGCTATTAAAGATGGAAAAAGTGAGCGCCGGTTACGGCGATCGCACCATTTTGAACGCCATCAAGCTGAATCTGGTGCCGGGTTCGCGCATCGGCCTGCTGGGTCGTAACGGCGCGGGGAAATCCACGCTGATTAAATTGCTGGCGGGTGAACTGGCGGCGCAGAGCGGGGAAATCGGGCTGGCGAAAGGTATCAAGCTCGGTTACTTCGCCCAGCATCAACTGGAGTTTTTACGCGCCGACGAATCGCCGTTGCAGCACCTGGCGCGCCTGGCGCCGCAGGAGCTGGAGCAGAAACTGCGCGATTATCTCGGCGGCTTTGGTTTCCAGGGCGATAAAGTCACAGAAATAACTGAACGCTTCTCCGGCGGCGAAAAAGCGCGTCTGGTGCTGGCATTGATCGTCTGGCAGCGACCGAACCTGCTGCTGCTCGATGAACCAACCAACCACCTTGATCTTGATATGCGCCAGGCGCTGACCGAAGCGCTGATTGAGTTTGAAGGCGCATTAGTGGTCGTCTCGCACGATCGCCACCTGATTCGCTCCACCACCGACGATCTCTATCTCGTTCACGACGGCAAAGTTGAGCCGTTCGAAGGCGATTTGGAAGATTACCAGCAGTGGCTGAGCGACGTGCAAAAACAGGAAAGCCAGCCTGCGGAGTCGGTAAAAGAGAGCGCCAACAGCGCGCAGGCGCGCAAAGATCAGAAGCGCCGGGAAGCCGAGCTACGCACGCAAACTCAGCCGCTGCGCAAAGAGATTACCCGGCTGGAAAAAGAGATGGAAAAACTCAACGCCCAGCTTGCGCAGGCCGAAGAAAAACTCGGTGACAGCGGGCTTTATGATCAGAGCCGCAAAGCAGAGTTAACCACCTGTTTGCAACAGCAGGCGGCGGCAAAATCGGGCCTTGAAGCGTGCGAAATGGCCTGGCTGGACGCGCACGAGCAACTGGAAGCCATGTTGCAGGGGGAGTAACCGGCAACAACGGCGGCGAGAGAGCTTATGAATCTGGATATCACCAACGACATTACGTTTCGCAAGCTGGCTATCTTTATGGCCTTTATGGAAAAGGGCAATATTGCGCGCGCCGCCGAAGCGCTCAATCTCAGCGGTGTCAGCGTACACCGTGCGCTGCATACGCTGGAAGAGAATGTCCGTTGCCCGCTGTTTGCCCATAAAGGTCGTAATCTCATCCCGCTGCCTGCCGCGTGGACATTGCTGGAGTATTGCCAGGAAGTGACGCAGTTAATGGAGCGCGGGCTGGATGAAGCGCGTAAAACCGCCGGGGTTGGCCAGGGGCGGTTGCGCGTTGGCACGCTCTACTCCCTGACGCTGGAAACCGTACCACGCCTGATAATGGGAATGAAATTACGGCGTCCGGATCTGGAGATGGATCTGACGATGGGCTCAAATGAAACTTTGTTGCAGATGCTTGAGGAAAGCAGGCTCGACGCGATTTTGATCTCTATTTCAGAAAGCGAAATCGACCGCAACAATCTCGAAGTGCTGCCGCTGTTTCATGACGACATCTTCCTTGCCGCACCGGCGAGCGCCACGCTTGAAACCGATACGCTGGCCGATCTGCGCGACTACCGCACGCAAAAATTTGTCTCGCTGGCTGAAGGCTTTGCCACCTATGCCGGTTTTCAGGAAGCATTTCATATCGCCGGTTTTGAGCCGGAAATTGTCACACGCGTCAATGACATCTTCTCCATGCTGAGCCTGGTGCAGGCGGGCGTCGGGTTTACGCTGATGCCGGGAAGGATGAAGAAAGTCTACGAAGGATCTGTGCAGATGTTGCGCCTCGCCGAGCCGTATCAAATGCAGCAGTTGATCGCCATTGTCTTTTCCCGCAACCGCGAGCGCGATCCCAACTTGCTGGCGCTGGCGGCGGAAGGCCGCATGTACGCCCGCAGCCTGCAAGACAACATTACGACTGCATCCTGAGGCGATTCGCCAGATGCACCGCCACATCCACACCGCTGCGCTCCAGCGAAATGCTTTCGCCGTTCCACGCGGCTTGCCGGGTCAGGCAGGTCAGAACACCGCCCGGCGGCATTTCAATTGCCAGCCGCGCGTCACGTTCATTAGCGGCAACGACCGCCTCCTGCCAGCGCACGGTGCGCGCCATATTCCAGGCCAGATCGTCAGCGATTTTCTCCGGCTGCCATAACACGCGCCCGGTACTACCGCTTAAATAAGCGCACTGCGGGCGGCGGAGCGTCACATCTGCAAACGCCTGCGCCAGTTTTTCGGCGGGTTTTTCCAGCAATGCACAGTGGGAAGGTACGCTGACCGCGAGGCGCTGCGCCTTGCTGGCCCCTTTTGCTAATGCCCGTTGCGCCACCTGCGCCATCGCCTCATCGCTGCCGGCAATAACAATCTGCGTTTCGGCATTGAGATTAGCGATATAGGCTCCGCTGCCTTCGATCAGCGTTTCCACCGTGGGCAACGTCAGCCCCATGATCGCCGTCAGCCCGTAACCGTACGGATACGCCTGTTCCATCAAATCGCCGCGCAAGGCTACCAGGCGCAGCGCATCCTGAAAATCGAGCGCGCCCGCGATCACCGCCGCCGGATATGCGCCAATCGACAGGCCGCTGGTGATATCAACACGCACGCCGCGTCGCTGTAATTCACGCGCCCAGGCGACACCGGCAATCAGCAGCGCCAGTTGTACCGCACGGGTATGCTTTAGCGATTCGGCGGTATCAAGGGTGTCGATTTCCGCGCCCAACATGTCGCGGGCTTCATCCATTTCACTGCCGGGAAGCGCGTGTAACATTCCCGGGCGTTGTATCCCCTGCCCCGGAAAAGTAAAGATGATCTTCATGAATCCTCCCTTTGCCAGGGGTCGCTCACCAGACGCGGCCCGTGGTTGGTTTTCAGCATCACTCGCCCGTCGCGTAGCCATTCGGCTAAGGCAAAGCCGCCGTTTGGGGTTTCTACCTGGGTATCCGCCCGGCAAAGTCCGCCGCTAAGTTGCTGTTGCCAGCGGGCCAGATCGCGGGTAGAGAGCGGTTCCGGTGCGCGGATCAGCACGTCGAGATCGCTGGTCGCATGGATAACCGGAATGCCGGTCGCCAGCGCATAACCGGTGCTACCGGTTATTCCCCATATCCACGGCCAGGCAAACTGCGCCAGTTGCAGCGCCAGTTGTACCGGCGGTTGGGAGATAAACGGCGAACGCGGCAGTTCTTGCGGTGCGACCAGTTGTTCGGGTGAGACCACACGGATTACCTGTTCAGGCTTTACCCACCCCGCCGCGCGTTGGTCGCGGCGCAGGCCGCGCACGCCAACGGGGATGCGACCGTCTTGTGCAACATCACGCCGCACCACCACCGGTAAACCAGCGTGCCAGATCTCTGCAACCCAGGGTTCGGTTACCCCTTCCAGCGCATCCTGTGCGCGAAGCCAGAGCAGATCGTGCGGGCGTAATGTTGTGGTCATAATTACATTCCTGAAGTCAGCGAGATAAACAGCGGCAGCGACAGGATACAGAGCACAGAGCTCAACAGCAGTACAGCTTCTGCATCCGGCGATTGCACGCCAAAGCGGTTACCAAATACCACCCCGAAGAAACCGGCAGCCAGCGCAATCATCAGAATCGCGGTGATCGCCACCGAGCCGTGCAGACCCAGCACCAGCACAATCCCCCATGCGATCGCCGGTTGGATCAACAGCTTGGTGATGGTGGCAGAAATAACCATGGTGTTAATCGCCAGTTTTCGCGCCGAGAGGATCACACCGGTAAGGAACAGCGCCGCAGCCGTAGCGGAAAGGCCCAGCGGTTTAATCGAAGCCAGCACCAGTTCCGGCATTTTAATGCCAATAGCGGAGAGCACCACACCCAGCAGCGGCCCCCAGACAATCGGTTTTTTCACCGAACGCCACATCAGCACCGGCAGCATCGCCAGCGTAGAACCGGTATTACCGCCCGCAGCGCGTGCTTTTTCACGCTCAAGGATCAGTAAGCAGAACGGGGTCATCAGCACTGAACCACAGGCGATGGAAACGGCAACAGAAAGCGAGGTCGACGGGCCTTCCCCCAACACACTGCCCAGAATCGGCAGGCCAAGAGCCGCGTAGTTCGGCAGGGCGACGGTCAGCGTCAGCACGGCGGCATCCTGCGGCGATTTTTTGAATACGGACGTCGCCAGAAAATAGATGGCGGCGTAGGTAATCCACATGGAGAGCACCAGCACCACAATCAGCGGCGACTGGGCGATGATCCCGCTCCACGGCGTCTGAACTGTGGCGCTAAACAGCGCGGCGGGCAGGGCAAAATCCATTACAAAGATATTCAGCAGGGAGACGTTTTTGTTGTCGACCATTTTGGCCTTTCCCGCCCAGAAACCCAGCAACATGATGACGAATATCGGTGCGAGGGCATGAACAATTACGTAAGTCATAAATCACCTGTAAGCCTTTAAAAGGAAAAGAAATAGCACTAGCGCGATGGTTATTATTTTCAGTAGCGCATGAGCGCGACGTGCGCGCCCATACGTTGCTATCTGGCAGGTTTCTTTTTACTTACCAGCTCGCTTTCATGCGTTCACGCACGAGAGCGGAGCTGCGGCGGTTGTCAGCACCGAGACGGTTTTTCAACGTGGTGTCCTGACGAGCGTCATTGATGGCCTGGTGCAATGTGCTCTGCACCTGCGCCAGATCAGCGTCTGAGGGCGCGTCCGGGTTGCTGATATTCAGCAGTTCAGAAAGCAGCCCCAGCGTCGCGTAGTTACTGATGTCATAAGCCATTGGCGGAATGGTGGCCGCCAGTTTTTCCAGCGCCTCCACGGTACGCAGCGTAATGCGCGCCGCTGACTCTTTGCCCATCGCGTGGATCAGCACACCGGAGTCGTTAAAGGCAATCAGGCGGTTTGCCTGGTAGCCGTGGGCCAGAAACGCCCCGGACATCGCTTTGCCGACGATCAAACCAATCACCGGATGTCCCGCCAGCCGCGCATTGGCGTAAGCTGCAGCCGCACCGGCTAGCGCCTGGTGAATACCAAAGGCTTCTTCGCGGCGACCATAGGCCTGGCTTGGCACATCAATCACCGCAATGATGGGGCGCTTCACGCTGTTGTTGGCATCGGCGGCAACGGTTTCACTCACCACTTTCGCCAGCGTCCAGCCCTCCAGCAGACCGACCTCACCTTTTGCCGCACGCGGATAATGGTTGTTGGCATCCGGCACCACGGCGATAAAACGCACGGCTTCGCCGTTAACCTTGCCATCGGCTGCCTGCACGGACGGGCACAGCCCGCTCAGACGTGTTGCATTCGGCGCCAGTTTTTCCAGCCATAACGCGCCGCGGCTTACTGTCGTACTCATGCTTTACCCTCCCCGGCAAACAACGCGCTGATCTGTTCGGCATCCGCTTGTTTGCGGGTGTCGAAGTGGGTCAGACGTTGCAGATAATCGTCGTAGTTATCGGTGCGATGTTTAGCAGGGACGCCTTTGGCAATCGCCTCATTCATCGCCTGTTTCACCGCATGGATGCCGTCGCCCACCAGCGCATCCACCAGCCCGCTGCGATACCGCACTTCGCCGCCGGTCATGCTCCAGATAAACGGACGGTCGCGGGAGTCGTACTCTTCAATCCCGGCTTCCTGTTCAATAACCTGCGGGCCGTTCAGACCAAGACGCGCTTCGCGCGTCACAATCAGGTAACTACAGAGCGCAGCGGCGATAGACATCCCGCCAAAGCAGCCAACCGTACCGGCAACGATGCCGATAACCGGCGTGTAGCGGCGCAGGTCAACAATTGCCGCGTGAATATCAGCAATCGCCGCCAGCCCAAGGTTCGCTTCCTGCAAACGCACGCCGCCGGTTTCAAGGCACAGCACCGCCTGAGTCGGAATGCCGTTACGGTTATCTTCCGCCGCCAGCTCAAGTGCCGCCGCCATTTTCGCGCCGGAGACTTCGCCCATGCTGCCGCCCTGGAACGCACCTTCAATCGCGACAACCACAGCAGGTTGGCCGTTGATGGTGCCTTTGGCGACCACCATGCCGTCATCGGCCTGCGGCACAATGCCCTGCGGGCCTAACCACGGCGAAATGATGCCTTCAAACGGGTCGAGTAATTCGCGATAGCTGCCGTCATCGAGCAGCGCCTGTGCGCGTTGGCGCGCTTTGAGTTCGATAAAACTGTGATCGTCACGCATAGCTCACCTCTTCGAATACCTGTTCGATACGGATGCGCGCCACACCGGGCGTCGCGCCGAAATCGTGGATCACAAGCTGGCCCGCAGGCAGCGTGCTTACCAGACCGAGACGGTTGAACAGCGCTTCCCAGCGTCCACGGCTGTTATCCACGGAGGTGGTGATCTCAATTGTCAGTGTTTGCCCCTGGTCGGCGGTGAATAACACCTCCATATCCCCGGAGCCCACAACGCCCGCCAGCGCTTTACCGCGTAAAACGCGGCCAGCAGGCACGGTTATCGTAATGTGTTCCATAACTTCCTCTTAATTCGCTAAATAAGGCGTGGTCATGCGATCGAGAAACAGTGTCGCCGCGAGTAAATCTGCCGCGCCGCCCGGCGACGCGTTCAGCGCCAGCATCCGCGCATCCAGTTCGGCTAACGCTTGCTGACCGGCCTTTGACGCAACGCCACCGGCTTGCAGCACCGCGCTCGCCCCCAGGCGCATCGCCTCCAGACCTTCGAGCCCCGCGCGGGAAAGCACGCAGGTATCGCTGAGCGAGGTCATGATGGCCATCAACGCATCAAGCCTGGCCTGCGCTTCGCTGCTACCGTGCAGGCGGCTGTGCTGCAACTGCGGCAACGCCAGCTTGATAATGTGCGGAAAGCCTTGCTGCGCCTCTTCACGCGCGCCCGGTACCCGGTAACGGTGCGTGGCGCGCAGCCCTTTACTGAACAGCTTCGGTGCAGCGTCATCCGGCAGTTGCGCCAGCTTTGCGGCCGTGGCGGCAATATCCTGTGCCGGTGCGCTACCGCCGGACATGGCGACTGCGCTCACCAGCAACCCTAATGCCCAGATCGCACCGCGATGGGTATTCACGCCACCGGTGGCGGCCATCATCTGCTGCTCACCTTCCCGACCTAATCGCCCGATGGTTTGTCTGAGCGCCACATCCGCTGGCCGCCGCCAGCTTTGTTGCGCCAGCGCCTGAAACGTGGGGGTAAGGCTGTGCGCGGAACGCTCCATCAGTTCGAGCGTTAAATCGTGATGCGCGCCGCTCCCCCGGCTGTCCACCAGACCGGGCTTCGGGCTTAATCGTGCTTCGTCAATCAGACACAGTGTGGCGGTTCGCGCCAACCATTCGGCACCGCCTTCAGCGTCAATCCGTGGCAGAAGTTTCATTACCAGCTCCGGAATTTCGCAGGTGGGTTGTAAAGACCGCCCGACCACTCAACCAGATCCGCGACGCTGCTGGCCGCCAGCAACGACCGGGTGGCGTCAGTGCGGCGAATGCCCATATCTTCCGGATAGACCACTTTGCCGCTCTGGCGAAGCTGGGCGACACGTTTGGCGTCAACACCCAGACCGATATCGGTGATCCCCGCCACCGCCGCGACCATCGCCCGGCGCTCTTCAAGACTTTCAGCGCGATAGAGGTAAGCAATCCCCTCTTCGGTCAGCACGTGCGTCACGTCATCGCCATAAATCATCACCGGCGCCAGCGGCATGCCGGAGGTTTTCGCCACGTCCACGGCATCGAGTTTTTCCACGAATGTCGGTTTCGCACCGGCCTGGAAGGTTTCCACCATCTGCACCACCAGTTTTTTACCGCGCTGCATCGGATCAGGTTCGGTGATCATGTTCAGCCAGGCCAGTGTTGCGTGGCGGCGACCGTGCGGGTCGTGCCCCATGTTTGGCGCGCCACCAAAGCCCGAAAGACGACCGCGTGTCACCGTGGAAGAGTTCGCCAGGCCATCGACTTGTAACGTCGAGCCGATAAACATATCGACCGCGTACTGACCTGCTAACTGGCAGAACGCGCGATTGGAACGCATGGAACCGTCGGAACCGGTGAAAAACACGTCCGGGCGGGCACGGATGTACTCTTCCATCCCCAACTCGCCGCCGAAGCAGTGCACACTTTCCACCCAACCGCTTTCAATCGCCGGGATCAACGTCGGGTGCGGGTTCAGCGTCCAGTGTTTACAGATTTTACCTTTCAGACCGAGCTGCTCACCGTAGGTCGGCAGCAGCAATTCGATGGCTGCGGTGTTAAAGCCGATACCGTGGTTGAGCGACTGCACCTGATGCTCGGCGTAGATGCCTTTGATCGCCATCATCGCCATCAGGATGTGTTCTTGCTTGATGAGGCGCGGGTCGCGGGTAAACAGCGGCTCGATAAAGAACGGTTTGTCAGCGACTACCACGTAGTCGATCCAGGAACCGGGAATATCCACGCGCGGCAGGTCGCATTCGTCATCCACCAGTTCGTTGACTTGAGCGATAACGATGCCGTCGCGGAAGGCGGCGGCTTCCACCAGCGCCGGGGTATCTTCGGTACTTGGGCCGGTGTAGAGGTTGCCTTTGCGGTCCGCTTTATAACCGGCAATCAGCGCCACATTCGGGCAGAGATCCACATACAGGCGGGAGTAAAGCTCGATATAGGTGTGGATCGCGCCGATTTCCAGCAGGCCATCTTCCAGCAGTTGCGAGATGCGCAAGCTTTGGGTGCCTGAGAAGGAGAAATCCAGCTTGCGGGCGATGCCCTTTTCGAAGATATCAAGGTGTTCGCTGCGCCCGACGCTCGGCATAATCATATGCAGGTCGTGGACTTTCTGCGGGTTGACTTCGGCAAGTGTTCGCGAGAGGAAATCCGCCTGTTTTTGATTGTTCCCTTCCAGCACCACGCGGTCGCCCGGTGCAATCAGTTTTTCCAGCATGGCGACAAGGTCGCCGGTCGGCAGTACCTTGCCCTGCACGGGAATGGACGCCAGGCGGCGCTGTTTCTCGCTGCGCCGCGTGTTCCATACCTGTGCTGGCGTTTGCCCAGATAACATTATTAACCTCCTGATTCAGCTCATCATTTTGACTTGCTTAACACTGAGCTTAGTGTGCGACGTGGTGAGAAAGGCATCAATTAAGGAGTCGGCCAAATCATTAGCCTGAGAGTAATAATCAAATGAAAGTATTTGTGATGTGCGTCAATTTCCACATCGACAGAAAGGCTTATAGCGCTGGCGGTACGGGCGTACCGCCAGTTGAGGATTACTGCTGGTTCGCCAGGCGCTGGCGGATCTGTTCAAAATGCTCGGTCTGATAAAGTTTGCCGTCGAGGAAGCGGGTTTTCAGTTCACCGCCTTTTTCCTGCTCCCAGCTCTGTTCGTCGTGCAGTTGCAGTTCGCCCTGCGCATCGCGTTCCACGCGCAATAACCCGCGCGCCGAACGTTTCAGGCCGTTATCGGTTTTTGGCTCTTTAAAAATCATGCGCCCTTCACCGTTGACCGCGCCCCAGGTCGCTTTCATCGCAAAACCGAAGGTGTCCCGGGTGTTGTACTGATAAGTAAACGAGCCGACGCCGAACACCACGTTAGAGCTGGCGAAGCCTTTGGCTTCCAGACGGCGCAGGATCTCATTGGCGCGCGCCAGGGTAATGGAGTCCCCGTAAATCAGGCCGACATGCGGATCCAGCACTTTGTAGCCCTTCTCATTGACCGTGCCGCCAAAGATTTCCCACAGCACTTCCACCGAGCCTTTTTCCTCCGGGCTACGTTCTGCACGCGTGTCATCATCCGCGCCTGTACCGCACAGGATGTCCACCGGATCACCGCTGTCCGGGCGGAACACCACGCGACCGTCACGCTCCAGGATTATCTGTTTCAGTTCACGGGTATATTCCGTCAGTACGCGCCAGTAATCCCAGGTATCGGAGACGATAGAGACAAATCCCTGCGGATAGATATCGGCGATCAGGTGGCGGAACGTTTCAATTTCATGGTCGTGTTCACCCATGCACATTACGCTGTGCTCGGTCGCGGGAATACTGGCCCCAATGAAGTACTCTTCGCCGCCGGTGTAGTGGTCGCGGGCATACAGCAGAGAGGGAATGCTGTCGGTGCCTTTAAAGCTCAGTAAGTGCCCCGCGCCAGCCTGCGCTGTATCGTGCAGCCCAGCCATGCCACGAAACGAGAAGTCGTGGCACTGGAAATCGAGGTGCGACAAATCCGTGCAGGTTTTGGCTGCCCATTGTTCGCAGATTTTGCGGTAGTGGTGCGCAATGGTGGCGTTGGTGGAGGCCTTCCACAGCTCGGCGGAGAGCACTGTTTCCAGGTAGTTCACCAGCCAGAAAAACTCTTCGCGGGTATTGGTAATGGTCAGAACCGGCACTTTCATCGGCACTTTGCTGCCTTCATCCAGCGACTTGATGTGCAGCGGCAGGTAGCCCAAACGGTGCAAAGCGCGAATGTGATCGACCGCCACGGCGTCCCTGCCGAGATAGTTATCCATTACCTGCTTGTATTCGTTAACCACTTCTTCTTCCGGGCGGGCAAAAAAGCCGTCGTTGAACAGATCGACCATAAACCACTTCAGGAAACCCTGCAGACCAAAGAACACCAGCTTGCCGTCAGCAACTGGCGACTGGAAAAAGCGGTCGCTGCGCGGCGTGAAATTGGAGTAAACCTGCGTCGTTCCCTGCGGATACTGCACGCGGTGCGAAACTTTGTAACCGTCGATAGCCAGAATTGGATTGATATTCATGATGTTGTCTCCCTTAAGCGCGGAAAATAGCGTCAATGTCGATCAGTTCAACTCGCGGATCAGTAAGCGCAGGCGAGGTGAAGGATGTGGTGGTGTAAATCATGTCAATACCGTTATTCAGCAGGTTCTCAACCCCTTTGGAAAAAACGCCGTGCGTGACATACAGGCTGACGCTGCGGGCACCGGCATCGCGCAATACCTGGGCTGAACCAATAAAAGTGCCACCTGCATCGCAAAGGTCATCGACGATCAGCAGATCTTTGCCCGCGACGTCTCCGGCCACCAGCGCGAAGCCCGTCAGGTTTCCGGTTGCGACATCACGCTCTTTCGTGAGGATCGCGTACTCTTGTGCGCCACTGGCTTTTGCCACGTTATGGATTTTCTTCAGCGCACCGGCATCCGGCGCGACCAGCATCAGCTCGCGATTGCGAATGGCGCGACGCAGGGTTTCGCTCTGCATTAAGCAACTTTCCTGGGAGATAGCCACGCAGTTATTGATGGCTGCGGCAGCGGCGTCGCTGTGCGGATCGAGCACAAAAACTTTGTTGAAATTGAGTGTATTGAGAAGGTTTGCGAAAACTTTCAGCGCGAAGCTGTCGCCAGGCACCATATGCCTGTCCTGGCGCGCCCACGGCAACCACGCCAGCTCCAGATGGCTCACGGCGATATCGGAGGCGTGACGAACGGCGTCCACCAGTTGTGCCAGCAACATGAAGTCGTTCATATCGCGCATCGCGGCAACACG
This sequence comes from Kosakonia sacchari SP1, assembly GCF_000300455.3. NCBI lineage: Bacteria > Pseudomonadati > Pseudomonadota > Gammaproteobacteria > Enterobacterales > Enterobacteriaceae > Kosakonia > Kosakonia sacchari. Next base: position 399,165 of record NZ_CP007215.2, on the reverse strand, counting down.
CACCCGCATCTGCTGGCCGAATGACGGAAGTTTGCCGGTCACTTTGAGCCAGACGGCTCCGTCCGGAAAGACGCCATGGCTCAGTGCAACTTGCTCGTTATCAATGAATAATTCGATTCTGCTCGCCATCTTTCACCTCGACTCAATAATTAGTGTCCCTTGGACACGTTTAATATTGTCCATAAGACACTTATTAGGCAAGCGTTTTTTTAATCATTCAGGGAATAAATAGTTAACGCTATGAAAATTAATAAGATAAAAGTTAACTTGCCGCACCAGGGCAGGCTGATAAACTTGTGGCGTGTAAAAAGGAGCGAGTGAGCGATGATCAGTGAAGCAGAGTATCTGAAATCTTATGATGCCAGCCGTTTCCCCTCACCGCTGGTGACGGTAGATAGCGTGCTGTTTACGCTGCATCAGCAGGTGCTTTGCGTATTATTGGTTCAGCGAGCCAGCCAGCCGCAGCAAGGACGCTGGGGATTACCCGGCGGGTTTATCGATATGGCGCAGGATGATTCCACGCGCGCCACGGCGCTGCGCAAACTGACGGAAAAAACCGGTGTTTCGCCATCGTGGCTGGAACAGCTGGATACCTTTTCCGGCCCGCAGCGCGATCCGCGCGGCTGGAGTCTGACCATCGCCTGGTTTGCGCTGATTTCGTGGAGGTCCTGCGCGCCGCATATCGCAAGCGTTAGTGATGCGAAATGGGTGCCGGTAAGCGAGCTGGAGACTATTGAGCTGGCTTTTGATCATCAGGCGATAATTCAGGCGGCGCTGCACCGACTGCGGCAGAAAACCATGTACTCGCTCCTGCCGGTTTACTGTTTGCCCGATACGTTTACCCAGGCGCAATTGCAGGAAGCGACGGAGATAATCCTTGGTCAGCCTATTCAGCGCAAAAGTTTGATTCGCCGTTTTGAAGCCTCTGGCATGTTTGAAGAGACCGGCGAAAGCGTGGCGACCGGCGCGCGTAAAGCGCGTTTATGGCGGCGCAAACCGGGCGTCGATATCCATCTGTTTTCGCGGAATTTGTTGGCGGATGGGTAACGCTATCGGCACCCGCAAAAGTGCGGGCACCACACAAGGGTCACTTGCGGTAACCGTCGGTTTTTAGCATTTTATCCAGTGTGGAGAGCTCTGTTTTTAAATCAGTTTGATCGTTTATTAACAGCTCCTGGTGCTTCTCCTGAAAGGCAAGACCTAACGTTCTTAACGCCTCCAGTTGCTCGTTAAGCGACTGTTGCTGCTGATCTTCTTTCAACTGATTGGAGAGTGAGAGCCCTTTAGTAACAATCGTTTCAACCATCGGTAAATAACGCTCGAGAAATAACCGTCCTGGCTGTTCATCCCGTTCATCTCTCTGCATACAAAGTTCAATTAACCGCGCGGTGTTAGTGATGACGTTCAGCTCTTTTTTTAATGCAGCAGGTAGATGACCGATGCCTTCCAGACGAGAAATCTGCCTACTCAACGCACTTTTTACTTCCTGCTCACGCTGTTCTTCAAACTTAACCTGGGCTTGTTTGATTTTGAGCCGCTGCTGGTTACGCACTTCAATGTACTGCGCATATTTTTTTATTAAAAAGAGGGAGACGAACATCAAGCCATACAGGATCAGGAAAAGGGGAGGAACGTTGAAAACAAAAAGTTTTTGGTAGGACAAAAACATGAGTACACCGATGAAAAGATACCACCCATGAACATTCATGAGGCTGTGTCGGCTTCGGCAAAAATGAAAAACCAACGTTGTTATTGCCGCCCAGAAGGGCATGGCTGCCGGATCGCCAAAGAATAACCATATTGTTCCGGCGATGATGCCCATAACCAGTGAGGAGCGATCGTAAAGAAGCCCCCTGCATAAGATGATGAACGCAAACCAGTACAGCGTACTTAATGCGCCTTTCCACTGTGCGTTCTCCAGCAAAGTAGGCTGGACGTCTGTAGGTATGGCACTAAAGAAGGAGGGAAACATCATTGCCAGAATGAAAATGAACAGATGGAAAAAAACGCGCATCCATCGGCTATCACGTATGTGATCAAAGGGGAGGAGTAATTTCTGTAACATAACTTATTCCGTTTATCTTACGGCTGTGCGGCCTTGCTGCTGGCAATATCAGCCAGGCGAGTGCGCATTTCGTTTTCCATCGTGACCAGCTCTTTTTCTACTTCTGCACGACGCTCGCGCGCATCAGAGGCAATTTTCACTGACTCTTCAAGGGTATTGAGTAGGCGTGTCTGCACGTCGCGCAGGGTTTCGATATCGACAACAGAACGCTCAACTTCTCGCGCCGTTTCCAGGGTGCCGGTTTGCAGCATTTCCGCATTGCGACGCAGTAGGTCATTGGTGGTATCAGCAACGTCTTTTTGCAGTTTCGCTGCCTGACGCTGAGTCTGAAGCGACAGTGACAGCGCGATTTGGCTCTTCCAGACAGGAATGGTGGAAAGGATGCTGCTCTGGATCTTTTCCGCCAGTGATTGGCTGTTACTTTGCATCAGACGAATTTGTGGGGCGCTTTGCATAGCGATGGTGCGCGACAACATTAAATCATGCAGACGACGTTCGAAGCGCTGGATCCCCTCCATCAGGTCGCGCAGACGCTGTGCATTCATCGGATCTGACGCCTGAGCTTGTAATGCAGGCACTTCATTCCGTTTTATCTCATCAAGTTTTTGTTTACCGGCAATGAGATGCAGCGTGATTTGTTGGAAAACATCGCGGTTACGTTCAAAGAGGATCTCCAGTACCGAGATATTTCGCAGCAGATCCACCATTGCCTGATTGAGTTTTTCGGTGATGGTATCGACTTGCTTCGCCAGCGTCTGATACTCCAGCATGGTGCGCTCAATACGATTAAACAGCGAACCCAGCAGCGGAAGCGAGGCAAGAAAGCCCGGTTTCTGCTCAAAATGACTGATATCTACCTGTTTGATTTTCATCAGCAAGTCGGTCAGTTGCGCACCGATAACACCCGCGTCTTTTGCGCGGACTTCTTGCATCAGCGAATCAGAGAACTGCGAGATGCTATTCATAGTTTTCGCGCCAAAAGAGAGCGAGAACACCGGGTCGTTAATATTAATCTCGTCGACAATATTTTGGATTTGCGTCTGCTCGGCTGGCGTTAAATCTTTACTACCGGGTAAGTCGTTAATGGTTTGGCCCAGGGACGGTGACGCTGCAAGGTCACGCGAGGTATTGTCTGTCATCTAATACATCCTCAATGATTTAAAAGCAGACGGCAGTAATCCAATGAAAGTAATAGATTTCTTAGAAAGTTATCGGGCCGACTGCAAAGGCATATACGGTACAACAGCAGCAAAGTATTAAACAGCCCATTTATTAACAAGTATAATAATCGTCTATTTACTTACGTTTATTGACAAGATGGCAGATATTACACCTGCAAATTTCCTTGAAAATCAGGGAGACTCGCTTAACTTTCATCCAATGCCTGGTGCGCGTAATCCGCATCTACAAACGATGCTGCCACGCATTTTACGTCGACGTCTCCAGTTTGAACCCTGGTGGCAGCGCCTTGAGCTGCCGGATGGTGACTTTGTTGATTTGGCCTGGAGCGAAGAGCCGAATCAGGCGAAACATAAACCGCGGCTGGTGGTGTTTCATGGGCTGGAGGGCAGCCTGCACAGCCCTTACGCGCACGGTCTGGTGCATGCGGCGAAGCAGCGCGGCTGGCTTGGCGTGGTGATGCATTTTCGCGGCTGTAGCGGCATCCCGAATCGCCTGAACCGCATTTATCACTCGGGTGAAACCGAAGATGGCACCTGGTTCTTGCGCTGGTTACATCAGGAATTTGGGCCCGCGCCAACCGCAGCGGTGGGTTATTCGCTCGGTGGGAACATGCTCGGTTGTTTGCTGGCAAAAGCCGATGACAATTTGCCCGTCGATGCAGCGGTGATTGTCTCAGCTCCGTTGGTGCTGGAAGCTTGCAGTTATCATATGGATAAGGGATTTTCCCGCGTTTATCAGCGCTACTTGTTGAATTTGCTGAAAGCGAACGCCGCGCGCAAATTACGCGCTTATCCTGGTTCGCTGCCAACTACCTTGCCTGCGCTGCGTAAGCTGCGCCGTATTCGCGAATTCGACGATCTGATCACCGCGAAAATCCACGGTTTTGCCGACGCGCTGGATTACTATCGCCGCTGTAGCGCAATGCCGGTTTTGCCGGATATTCGTAAACCGACGCTGATTATCCACGCGAAAGACGACCCGTTTATGGATCACAACGTTATCCCTGATGCCGGGCATTTACCGGCGAATATTGAGTACCAACTGACGGAACACGGCGGCCATGTCGGGTTTGTTGGCGGAACCTTGCGCCACCCGGAAATGTGGCTGGAAAAACGCATTCCGGACTGGTTATCCGCTTACCTGGAAAGACGATGATTATTCCCTGGCAAGAGATTGATGCGCAGACGTTGGACAATCTGATTGAGAGCTTTGTCTTGCGCGAAGGCACTGATTATGGTGAACATGAGCGTTCACTTGAGCAAAAGGTCGCCGACGTTAAACGGCAGCTGCAACGCGGCGAAGCCGTACTGGTGTGGTCGGAACTGCACGAGACGGTCAATATAATGCCGCGCGGGCAGTTCCACGACTGAACAGGTACATGGCGGCTGGCTATACTGAAATAATCGTTTATTCAGGGAGTTGCTATGTCCGCCAAACATCCGGTTATCGCCGTTACAGGCTCCAGCGGCGCGGGAACCACCACCACCAGCCTCGCCTTTCGTAAGATCTTCGCCCAGCTCAATATGCACGCGGCAGAAGTGGAAGGTGACAGCTTCCATCGCTATACCCGTCCGGAAATGGATATGGCTATCCGTAAGGCCCGCGATCTTGGGCGGCATATCAGCTATTTTGGCCCGGAAGCCAATGATTTTGGCCTTCTGGAACAGACGTTTAGCGAATATGGTCAAACCGGCAAAGGCCAGGCGCGCAAATACCTGCATACCTACGATGAAGCCGTTCCCTGGAACCAGGTGCCGGGCACGTTTACGCCGTGGCAACCGCTGCCGGAGCCAACCGATGTGCTGTTTTATGAAGGTCTGCACGGCGGCGTGGTGACGCCGCAAAACGATGTCGCGCGTCATGTGGATTTGCTGGTGGGCGTGGTGCCGATCGTCAACCTGGAATGGATTCAAAAACTTGTCCGCGATACCAGCGAGCGCGGGCATTCGCGTGAAGCGGTAATGGATTCTGTCGTGCGTTCGATGGAGGATTACATCAATTTTATTACGCCGCAGTTTTCCCGTACGCACATTAACTTCCAGCGCGTGCCAACGGTGGATACGTCCAATCCGTTTGCCGCGAAAGGCATTCCTTCACTGGACGAGAGTTTTGTGGTGATCCACTTCCGTAATCTGGAAGGGATTGATTACCCGTGGTTACTGGCGATGTTGCAAGGCTCGTTTATCTCGCATATGGATACGCTGGTGGTACCTGGCGGAAAAATGGGGCTGGCGATGGAGCTGATTATGACGCCGCTGGTGCAACGGCTGATGGAAGGCAAAAAGATCAAATAATGCAGAAAGCCCGGTCAGCCACGTGCCGCCGGGCTTTTCGCATCAGGCTTCGATAACTTCGTAAGAGTGGGTGATCTTCACCGCTTTTTCGAGCATCAAGGCCACGGAGCAATACTTCTCCGCGGATAAATCCACCGCGCGGGAAACCGCCGCATCCTTCAGATCTTTACCGCTGACGATAAAGTGCAAATTGATGTGGGTAAACAGGCGCGGCGCTTCTTCGCGACGCTCTGAAGTCAGCTTCACTTCGCAGTCGGTCACGTCATGACGCCCTTTTTGCAAAATAGAAACCACATCAATGGCGCTGCATCCGCCCGCCGCCATCAGCACCATTTCCATCGGGCTTGGCGCTTTGTCGCCGGAGTTACCGTCCATCAGGATTTGGTGGCCCGATGCGGACTCGCCAAGGAACGTTAACCCTTCAACCCATTTCACACGTGCCTGCATTTTCTTCACTCCGGAGTGGCAATTTTCTTTACAGATTACGCGTACATAACAAAACTCGCAACGGAAGGCGACCTGCGTCATGCTGAAGCGAGACACCAGGAGACAGGCGGTAAAAGCTATGCTAAAACACTCTGGATGCTACAGAGATAAATGGATGTTACGCATGTATGCATGACATCATACTTTAGAGACCGCAGATGACGCTGACGGTCCGCTTCCCTGGATGCGGGAAGCTTAGATTGCAACCCCAGACGTAGGGGCTCATCCTGTGTCTGAGACAGCTTATAACAGAGGATAATCGCGCATGGTGCTTGGCAAACCACAAACAGACCCGACGCTTGAATGGTTCTTGTCTCATTGCCACATTCATAAGTACCCGTCGAAGAGCACGCTGATTCACCAGGGTGAAAAAGCGGAAACGCTGTATTACATCGTTAAAGGCTCAGTGGCAGTGCTGATCAAGGATGAAGAAGGTAAAGAGATGATCCTCTCTTACCTGAACCAGGGAGATTTTATCGGTGAACTGGGCCTGTTCGAAGAGGGTCAGGAGCGCAGTGCATGGGTACGCGCTAAAACTGCCTGTGAAGTGGCTGAAATCTCGTACAAAAAATTCCGTCAGTTAATCCAGGTTAACCCGGATATCCTGATGCGTCTTTCCTCGCAAATGGCGCGCCGCCTGCAGGTCACTTCAGAAAAAGTGGGTAACCTCGCCTTCCTGGACGTAACCGGCCGTATCGCGCAAACGCTGTTAAACCTGGCGAAACAGCCAGACGCAATGACCCATCCGGACGGCATGCAAATTAAAATTACTCGCCAGGAAATTGGTCAGATCGTCGGTTGTTCCCGTGAAACTGTGGGCCGCATTCTCAAAATGCTCGAAGATCAGAACCTGATCTCCGCCCACGGTAAAACCATCGTCGTATACGGAACGCGTTAATCTGTAAAACGGCGCAGCTTACGCGCTGCGTCGTTTTTCTTCCCTCATGTGGCGCAGGCTGATTTATCACCCCGAAATCAACTACGCACTGCGACAAACGCTGGTGTTATGTTTACCTGTGGCCATTGGTCTGGTTTCGGGTCATCTACAACAAGGTCTGCTGTTTTCCCTCGTTCCCGCCTGCTGCAACATTGCCGGGCTTGATACGCCACATAAACGTTTTTTCAAACGCCTGATCATTGGCGGAACCCTGTTTGCCGGCAGCAGCCTGGCGGTGCAATTACTGCTGGCGAAAGATCTTCCATTGCCGCTGATCCTCACCGGGCTGACGCTGGTTTTAGGCGTAACCGCCGAAATCAGCGCACTGCACGGCCGTCTGCTCCCGGCTTCGCTCATTGCCGCCATCTTTACGCTCAGCCTTGCCGGTAACATGCCGGTATGGGAGCCGCTGCTTATCTATGCGCTGGGCACGTTGTGGTACGGGCTGTTCAACTGGTTCTGGTTCTGGATGTGGCGAGAGCAACCGCTGCGCGAATCTCTCAGCCTGCTCTACCGGCAACTGGCAGACTACTGCGAGGCGAAATACAGCTTGCTGACGCAGCATGCCGACCCGGAAAAAGCCCTGCCGCCTTTGCTTGCCCGCCAGCAAAAAGCGGTGGATATGATAAGCCAGTGCTATCAACAACTGCATATGCTGGCCGCCAATAAACACAACGATTACAAACGGCTACTGCGGGTTTTCCAGGTAGGGCTGGATCTGCAAGAGCACATTTCGGTGAGTTTGCATCAGCCGGAAGAAGTGCAAAAACTGGTGGAACAAACCCATGCCGAGCAGGTGATCCGCTGGAACGCACAAACCGTTGCCGCTCGTCTGCGCGTGCTGGCAGACGACATTCTCTATCACCGCTATCCCACGCGCTTCAACATGGATAAGCAGATTGGCGCGCTGGAAAAAATCGCCCGCCAGCACCCGGATAACCCGGTTGGGCAGTTTTGCGCCTGGCATTTTAGCCGTATCGCGCGCGTCTTGCGCACTCAGCGCCCGCTCTATGCCCGCGATCTGATGGCGGAAAAGCAGCGGCGCTTGCCCCTTTTCCCGGCGCTGAAAAGCTATTTATCACTGAAATCTGCGGCGCTGCGGAATGCCGCGCGAATCAGCGTCATGCTCAGTATCGCCAGCCTGATGGGCAGCGCCCTGCATTTACCGAAACCCTACTGGATCATGATGACGGTGATGTTTGTCACGCAAAACGGTTATGGCGCAACGCGCGTTCGCATTGTCCACCGGGCGGCAGGCACCATTGCCGGGCTGGTGATTGCCGGGGCGACGCTGCATTTTCATGTTCCACTCGGTTTTACGCTGGCGGCGATGCTGATGATTACGCTGGTCAGTTATCTCATTATTCGGAAAAACTACGGCTGGGCGATGGTGGGTTTTACCATTACCGCCGTCTACACCTTGCAGCTGCTGACACTAAATGGTGAGGAGTTTATTGTCGCCCGCCTTATAGATACGTTGATTGGTTGCCTGATTGCCTTCGGCGGCATGGTCTGGCTGTGGCCGCAGTGGCAAAGTGGCTTACTGCGACAGAATGCGCACGATGCGCTGGAAACAGATCAGGAAGCGATTCGCCTGATCTTAAGCGATAACCCGCAGCCCACACCGCTTGCCTGGCAGCGAATGCGCGTGAACCAGGCGCATAACGCCCTGTTCAACTCGCTAAACCAGGCGATGCAGGAACCGGGATTCAATACGCGTTATCTGGAAGATATGAAACTGTGGGTAACGCACAGCCAGTTTATTGTTGAGCATATCAATGCGATGACGACGCTGGCGCGCGAACATACGATGTTGACGCCGGAACTGGCGCAACGTTATTTGCAATCCTGCGAAATTGCCCTGCAGCGCTGCCAGCAGCGGCTGGAGTATGACGGGCCGGGAGGATCCGGAGATGTGAATATTCTCGAAGCCCCGGAAACATTAACGCATGGGCCAATGAGCACACTGGAGCAGCATTTACAGCGGATTATTGGGCACCTGAACACCATGCATACCATTTCGTCGGTAGCATGGCGTCAGCGCCCGCATCACGGCATCTGGCTTAACCGCCGCCTTAACCGTTGACCACTTTCGCCACTGCATCCGCGAAGCGCTTCATCCCTTCTTCGATATCCTGCGCGTCAATAATCAGCGAAGGCACAAAACGCATGACGTCCGGGCCAGCATTCAGCACCATAACGCCCGCATCGGCAGCGGCGTAGAGGAAATCGCGCGCGCGGCCTATATATTGCGGATTCAGCTCAGCACCAATCAGCAGCCCCATGCCGCGAATATCGCTAAACAGGTCAAATTTCTCGCCGATTTGCTGCAAATGCTTAACGAACAGCTGACGTTTTTCATTCACGCCGCTGAGCACTTCTGTCGTGTTGATAATGTCGAATGCGGTTCCGGCGACGGCGCAGGCCAGCGGGTTGCCGCCGTAGGTGGAGCCGTGTGAACCGGCGTGGAAAACACTCGCTATTTCATGCGTGGTCAGCATCGCGCTGATAGGGAAACCGCCGCCGAGCGCTTTGGCACTGGTCAGAATATCCGGCGTCACGCCATAGTGCATATAAGCAAACAACTCTCCGCTGCGGCCCATGCCGCACTGCACTTCGTCGAAAACCAGCAGTGCGTTGTGCTGATCGCACAGCTCGCGCAAACCTTTCAGGAAATCCGGCGTGGCGGCAGTAACACCGCCTTCGCCCTGAATAGGCTCTACCACTACCGCGCAAGTGTGATCGTCCATCACCGCTTTCACCGCGTGCAGATCGTTAAACGGCACATGGATAATGTCCGCCGGTTTCGGGCCAAAGCCATCGGAATACTTCGGCTGGCCGCCCACGCTTACGGTAAACAGCGAACGACCGTGGAAGGCATTATGGAACGCGATGATTTTTGTTTTGTATGGGCTGTGGCGCGTAGATGCATAAAAACGCGCCAGCTTGAATGCCGTTTCGTTAGCTTCAGTGCCGGAATTCATAAACACCACGCGCTCGGCAAACGTGGCGTCGATGAGTTTACGCGCCAGGCGCAGAGCAGGCTCGTTGGTAAAAACATTGCTGGTGTGCCACAGGGTCTCGCCCTGCGTTTTCAGCGTCTCCACCAGCGCCGGATGACAGTGTCCTAACGCAGTAACCGCAATCCCACCTGCAAAATCAACGTACTCTTTACCCTGCTGATCCCACACTCGGCTGCCTTTACCCTTTACCGGGATAAACTCGGCCGGTGCGTAAATTGGCAGAATAACGTCATCGAAGTTTGCACGCGTTACCGCGTCTTGCTGAGTTGCCATGGCTTGCCCATCCAGTTTTACGTTGCATTGATTGTGAAAATATAATCACGAAATATGCATAAAAAATCAGTTAATGGCAACCACAAATCAGCGTTCGAGGAAGTTTTTCAGTAACTGATGTCCCTGCTCGCTCAGGATACTTTCCGGGTGAAATTGCACCCCTTCCAGATCCCACTCCCGGTGGCGAATGCCCATGATCTCGCCGCTATCGCTCCAGGCGGTAACCTCAAAGCACGCTGGCAACGTAGGCGGATCGATAACCAGGGAATGGTACCGGGTGACGGTTAACGGATTATTAAGCCCGCAAAATACGCCAGTACCGTTATGAGTAACAGGCGATGTCTTACCGTGCATCACTTTTGCCGCGCGCACGATAGTCGCGCCAAAAACCTGCGCAATGGCCTGGTGACCAAGACAAACACCAAGAATCGGCAATTTCCCCGCGTAATGGCGAATAACCGCCAGCGAAACGCCGGACTCATCCGGCGTGCAGGGGCCGGGCGAAATCACGATCTTTTCCGGTGCCAGCGCGGCAATATCCGCAAGCGCGATCTCATCGTTACGCCGCACCTCTACGCTTGCCCCCAGCTCACAAAAATATTGATACAGGTTCCAGGTAAAGGAGTCGTAATTGTCGATAAGCAGGATCATAGCGGCCTCGGGTGTCGGAAACCGCGCTAGTTTACTCGCTTTCGACCGCTTCGCTCACCACTTTGCTGAAGATGGCGCAAAGCGGGGCTAAGTCGCCCATTGCGCCTGCCTGGTTTGCCTCGCGCCACGCATCAGGATCAATGCCACGCCAGTCGAGCGAAAAACCCGCATGCAGCGCCAGTTGTTCAAAGAAGATGCGCTGAGCGATGCCGTTGCCAAGGCGAAACGGGTGCAGCACGTTGATTTCACAGTAGTAGTGCGCCAACCGCTCAATAAACGACGTCTTTTCCAGCCCGCACAGCCACTCTTCATCTTCCAGTTGCTGCATCAAGGCATTGCCCTCTTTCTCGATATACTCGAAGTGGCAAAACCGGGTATCGCCTTCGTAAATATCCACTTCACGGATCTGCCCGGCCCAGTCGAACACGTCCTGATAAAGATGGTGGTGAATGGCACATAAATGAGGAAGACCGCGCACCATCGGGCCAAGATCGAGTGTGGCTGCGCGTAAGGCAGTGAACTGATAAGCCGCCTGCTCGAGTTTCTGCGCCTGGCGAAGCCCCAGCTCATTGCGCATCACATTCAGGCCAGGATAGAGATACGGATCGCGCCCGTCGCCGAATTTATCGCTCATAGTGCCTCCGCAGTTCTTCAAGGCGCGCATCGGCTTCCGCGCTACTTAGCGTCACCAGTTCGCTGTCGACATTTTCCAGCCGCCGGCTGGCCTGAAAATTGGCATTGCGCTGCTGTTCCCAGAGACGGGATTTTTGCCGGTCGGTGAGTTTTTTGGCCATAGCGCCTCCCTGTTTCACATGTCGGTGCCCAAATTATAAGCAGAAATGACAGGTTACGCAGGGAAGCTCAGGAAGCACGGGGTGAACACCCCGTGCGGGGGAAACTTACGGCAGCACTTTCGCGGAGAGAATAACGACCGGTTTTGACGGGACATTCTGGTAAGGCCCCACATCGTGCGTCGGTACCTGGGAGATTTTGTCAGCGACATCCATACCTTTCACCACTTTACCAAACACTGCATAACCAAAGTCGCGCTGGCCATGATCGAGAAAGGCGTTGTCAGCAACGTTAATAAAGAACTGGCTGGTTGCGCTGTCTTTATCGGCGGTACGCGCCATCGAAATGGTGCCACGCGTGTTACGCAAGCCATTGTCAGCCTCGTTTTTGATAGGCGGGTTAGGCTGCTTTTGCTGCATCTGCTCGTTGAAACCACCGCCCTGCACCATAAATCCCGGGATCACACGATGAAACGTGGTGTTGTTATAGAAACCGTTATTTACGTAATCAAGGAAGTTTTTCACCGACACAGGGGCTTTCTGGTTGTTCAGCTCCAGTTCAATGTTACCGGCGGAAGTGGTGAGCAGAACATGAGGATCACCTTTTGCCGCCAGCGCAGCAGAAGAGAAAGCAGAAAGGGCAAACACAGCCGCAACAGCCGCCAGAGTCGATTTAACCATAAGGTTTCCTTAACGAAGAGCAGTAAAGAAAGCGAGTGGCTTGATTCTAAAGAGCAGTCAGCCAGCAGGCCAGCCTTTTACTTAATTTTACGTATTTAGTAACAGATGTAACGCCAGACCGCTCACAACCCGCTTCACGAAGGCTACATACCTGAACGATAGCGGCTAAAAAGCACCGCTTCACCACCGTTATCCATCTGAATCCAGCTTTGCGCAGGTTGTGTGCTGGCAATGATTCGCCCTTGTCGAATCGACCAGCGTACCGGCGACTGGCAGCGTACCGCATCAAAACCACTCTCAACGGGCAAAATGACCATGTTCGCCGGGTTACCCGTTTCAATCCCGTACTGCGTTAAACCAAAGGTTCTGGCGCTGTTATGGGTGATAAGACGTAGCCCATCATTAATTTGCTGGTAGCCCATCAACTGGCAAACGTGCAGCCCCATATGCAGCACCTGCAACATATTGCCGGTGCCAAGCGGATACCAGGGATCAAACACATCGTCATGGCCAAAGCAGACATTTATTCCCGCCGCGAAGAGCTCTTTCACCCGCGTAATTCCCCGGCGCTTGGGATAATCGTCAAAGCGCCCCTGCAGGTGAATGTTTACCAGCGGGTTAGCAACAAAGTTAATGCCGGAAAGCTTTAACAAACGGAACAGCCGCGAGGTGTACGCGCCATTGTAAGAGTGCATCGCCGTGGTATGGCTGGCGGTAACGCGCGGGCCAATGCCCATCTTCAGCGCCAGCGCGGCAACGGTTTCGACAAAACGCGACTGCTCGTCGTCAATTTCATCACAGTGAATATCCAACGGACGGTCATATTTTTGCGCCAGTGCGAACGCAATATGCAGCGATTCAACGCCATATTCGCGGGTAAATTCAAAATGCGGGATCGCGCCAACCACATCCGCGCCAAGCTGAAGCGCCTCTTCCAGCAATGCAGCGCCGTTGGGATAAGAGAGGATGCCTTCCTGCGGGAAAGCGACAATCTGCAGATCAACCCAGGGCGCGACCTCGTCTTTTACTTCCAGCATGGCTTTCAGCGCCGTCAGCGTAGGGTCGGAAACATCAACATGGGTACGTACATGCTGCACGCCATTGGCCATTTGCCACTTCAATGTTTGCCAGGCACGCGCTTTGACATCTTGATGGCTCAGCAGCGCTTTGCGTTCCGCCCAGCGCTCAATGCCTTCAAACAGCGTGCCGGATTGGTTCCAGTTCGGCTCTCCGGCAGTTTGCGTGGTATCCAGATGAATATGCGGTTCAACAAACGGCGGTAGCGCCAGCCCACCGTGCGCATTCAGCACTTCCAGACTGTCGCTGTGTGTATCATTCATCGGGGTGATTTCACCGAAGCGACCATTCTCAATCGCGATTTGCCATAACCCTTCGCGATCGGGTAAATGCACATTCTGAACTAACCAAACTGGTGCTGCCGACATAGTGTGACTCCCTCTGTTTCCCTCAGATAATTTGTATCAGACGTGCGTGCAAAAACCCTCTTTTTTTGTACACAAATTCTGCAAACCATAAAAACCAGCGATATCCGCGACTTATAAAAACCAATAAAAATCAAATATCTACCCATTAAGTGGTATGTGAAGGTGTATTTGATGCACATCAATAAGCCGGGGAGCTGAATCGTTAAGGTAGGTGGTAGTAGAAAAGAAATCGAGGCAAAAATGAGCAAAGTTAAACTCGCTATTATCGGTAACGGCATGGTCGGCCACCGTTTTATTGAGGATCTCCTCGATAAAGCCGACGCCAGCCAGTTCGATATTACCGTCTTCTGTGAGGAGCCGCGTAAAGCCTACGACCGCGTCCACCTCTCTTCCTATTTTTCCCACCATACGGCTGAAGAGCTGTCGCTGGTTCGCGAAGGCTTTTACGAGAAACACGGCGTAAAAGTGCTGGTCGGCGAGCGCGCTATCACCATCAACCGTCAGGAAAAAGTGATCCACTCCAGCGCCGGACGCACGGTTTATTACGACAAATTGATCATGGCTACCGGTTCCTATCCGTGGATCCCGCCGATTAAAGGTTCCGAAACACAAGACTGCTTCGTTTATCGCACCATTGAAGATTTGAACGCCATTGAATCCTGCGCACGTCGCAGCCGCCGCGGCGCGGTCGTCGGTGGCGGTTTGCTCGGTCTGGAAGCGGCCGGAGCGCTGAAAAACTTAGGCGTGGAAACCCACGTCATTGAGTTTGCGCCAATGCTGATGGCGGAACAGCTCGACCAGATGGGCGGCGAGCAACTGAAGCGCAAAATCGAAAGCATGGGCGTGCGCGTACACACCAGCAAAAACACCAAAGAGATTGTGCAGGAAGGCACCGAAGCGCGTAAAACCATGCGTTTTGCCGATGGTAGCGCACTGGAAGTCGACTTTATCGTCTTCTCCACCGGTATTCGCCCGCGCGACAAACTGGCGACCCAGTGCGGCCTGGACGTAGCACAGCGCGGCGGCATTATGATCAACGATAGCTGCCAAACCTCCGACCCGAATATCTATGCCATCGGCGAGTGCGCCAGCTGGAACAACCGCGTGTACGGTCTGGTTGCGCCAGGATACAAAATGGCGCAGGTGGCGGTGGATCATATCCTCGGCACGGCCAATGCCTTTGAAGGTGCAGACCTCAGCGCCAAACTGAAACTGCTCGGCGTCGATGTTGGTGGTATCGGCGACGCGCATGGTCGTACGCCAGGCGCACGCAGCTATGTCTATCTCGACGAAAGCAAAGAAGTCTACAAACGCCTGATTGTCAGCCCGGATAACAAAACTCTGCTCGGCGCAGTACTGGTTGGCGATACCAGCGATTTCGGCAACCTGTTGCAACTGGTGCTGAACGCTATCGAACTGCCGGAAAACCCGGACGCATTGATCCTGCCAGCCCATGCGGCAGGCGGTAAACCTTCTATCGGCGTGGATAAGCTGCCGGACAGCGCGCAGATCTGCTCCTGCTTCGACGTCACCAAAGGTGACCTGATTGCCGCGATTAACAAAGGCTGTCACACCGTTGCCGCGCTGAAAGCAGAAACCAAAGCCGGTACAGGCTGCGGCGGTTGTATCCCACTGGTCACCCAGGTGCTGAACGCCGAACTGGCGAAACAGGGCATCGAAGTGACCAATAACCTGTGCGAGCACTTTGCTTACTCACGCCAGGAGTTGTACCACCTGATCCGCGTGGAAGGCATCAAATCCTTCGACGAACTGCTGGCAAAATATGGCAAAGGTTATGGTTGCGAAGTGTGTAAACCGACTGTCGGTTCACTGCTGGCTTCCTGCTGGAATGAGTACATCCTGAAACCGCAACACACGCCGTTGCAGGATACTAACGACAACTTCCTCGCCAACATCCAGAAAGATGGCACCTATTCCGTGATCCCGCGCTCCGCAGGCGGCGAAATCACCCCGGAAGGGCTGATGGAAGTGGGCCGTATTGCCCGCGAGTTCAATCTCTACACCAAAATCACCGGTTCTCAGCGTATTGGCCTGTTTGGCGCGCAAAAAGACGACCTGCCGGAAATCTGGCGTCAGTTGATTAACGCGGGCTTTGAAACTGGCCACGCCTACGCCAAAGCGCTGCGTATGGCGAAAACCTGTGTCGGTTCGACCTGGTGCCGTTACGGTGTGGGCGACAGTGTGGGCTTCGGCGTTGAGCTGGAAAACCGCTACAAAGGCATCCGTACCCCGCACAAAATGAAGTTCGGCGTCTCTGGCTGTACCCGTGAATGTGCCGAAGCGCAGGGTAAAGACGTGGGGATCATCGCCACGGAAAAAGGCTGGAACCTGTATGTGTGCGGTAACGGCGGCATGAAACCGCGCCACGCGGATCTGCTGGCGGCGGATCTCGATCGCGAAACTCTGCTGCACTACCTCGATCGCTTTATGATGTTCTACATCCGTACCGCCGACAAACTGACGCGTACCGCCTCCTGGCTTGACAGCATGGAAGGCGGCATCGACTACCTGAAGAGCGTGATTATCGACGACAAACTGGGCTTTGATGCGCAGCTTGAAGAAGAGATGACCCGCCTGCGTGAAGCAGTGGTCTGCGAGTGGACAGAGACGGTGAATATGCCTTCTGCGCAGCTTCGCTTCAAACACTTTATCAATAGCGACCATCGCGATCCGAACGTGCAGGTGGTGCCAGAGCGTGCGCAACATCGCCCGGCAACGCCGTATGAACGTATCCCGGTGGTGTTAGTGGAGGAGAACGCATGAGCCAGTGGAATACAGTCTGCAACATCGATGACATCATCCCGGCGACCGGCGTGTGTGCGTTGGTGAAAGGTCAGCAAGTCGCGATTTTTCGCCCGCGCCATGATGATCAAGTGTATGCCATCAGCAATATCGACCCGTTTTTTGAGTCCAGCGTGCTGTCTCGCGGTCTTATCGCTGAACATCAGGGCGAGTTATGGGTTGCCAGCCCGCTGAAAAAACAGCGCTTCCGCCTGCGCGACGGCGTATGCATGGAAGATGAAAGCCGCTCTGTCGCGCATTTCGATGCGCGCGTGAAAGACGGCGAAGTACAAATTAAAGCGTAATACCCCTGCGGGGGCGCAATGCTCCCGCTGTTTCACTTTTTCGTTTTCATTTTTTCCTTTTAAACATTTTCTTTTTAACTTTGGATAATCAACATCATGTTTACCGACACGATTAATAAGTGCGCGGCTAACGCTGCGCGTATCGCTCGCCTCTCTGCACAAAATCCGCTGGGTTTCTGGATAAGTTCCGCCATGGCGGGCGCTTATGTTGGGCTCGGCATTATCCTGATTTTCACGCTCGGCAACCTGCTTGATCCGGCGTTACGCCCGCTGGTGATGGGCGCAACCTTTGGCATTGCTTTAACGCTGGTGATTATCGCTGGTTCTGAGTTGTTTACCGGCCACACCATGTTTCTGACGCTGGGTGTAAAAGCGGGCACCATTAGCCACGGACAAATGTGGTCTATTTTGCCGCAAACCTGGCTCGGTAATTTGCTCGGCTCAGTATTTGTCGCGCTGCTTTACAACTGGGGCGGCGGCAGTTTGTTACCCGTAGATACGAGCCTGGTGCACGCGGTCGCGCTGGCCAAAACCAATGCGCCCGCAACGGTGTTGTTCTTTAAGGGCGCGCTGTGTAACTGGCTGGTGTGCCTGGCTATCTGGATGGCAATCCGTACCGAAGGCGCGGCGAAATTCCTCGCTATCTGGTGGTGCCTGCTGGCGTTTATCGCCTCGGGTTACGAACACTCCATCGCCAATATGACGCTCTTTGCGCTCTCCTGGTTCGGCCATCACAGCGAGGCGTATACCCTCTCCGGGATTGGGCATAACCTGTTGTGGGTAACGCTTGGCAATACCTTCTCTGGCGCGGTATTTATGGGGTTAGGTTACTGGTATGCTACGCCAAAATCTGAGCGTCCTTCTGCGGTCACCCGCGTGGCAAGCCAGGCTACAGCGAATAACTAAAATGATGAGGTAATGTCGTGGACCATTTGCCAATTTTTTGCCAGCTACGCGATCGCCAGTGCCTGCTTGTTGGTGGCGGCGATGTCGCAGAACGTAAAGCCCGGCTGTTAATGGATGCGGGTGCACGGCTTACCGTTAACGCGCTCACGTTTGTTCCCCAGTTCACCGTGTGGGCTGAAGAAGGCATGTTGACGCTGGTTGAAGGCGAATTTAGCGAAACGCTGTTAGACGTGTGCTGGCTGGCGATTGCCGCAACGGATGACGAAGCGGTGAATCAGCGCGTCAGCGACGCCGCAGAGCAGCGCCGAATCTTCTGCAACGTTGTCGATGCGCCCAAACAGGCAAGTTTTATCATGCCGTCAATCATTGACCGCTCACCGTTGATGGTAGCAGTCTCTTCCGGTGGCACATCGCCGGTGCTGGCGCGTTTGCTGCGCGAAAAACTCGAATCGCTGTTGCCGCAGCATCTGGGTCATGTCGCTCATTTTGCGGGCACGTTACGCGGCCGGGTCAAAAAGCAGTTCGCCAGTATGAGTGAGCGCCGCCGTTTCTGGGAAAAATTGTTCGTCAACGATCGCCTGGCGCAATCGCTGGCGAACCACGATACACCCGCCGTGGAAAAAATGACCGAACAGCTGCTGGCTGAGCCGCTGGATAACCGTGGTGAAGTGGTGCTGGTTGGCGCGGGGCCTGGCGATGCCGGGCTGCTGACCTTAAAAGGTTTGCAGCAGATCCAGCAAGCCGATGTGGTGGTGTATGACCGGCTGGTTTCCGATGAGATCATGAACCTGGTGCGCCGCGATGCTGACCGGGTGTTTGTGGGCAAACGCGCGGGCTATCACTGCGTGCCGCAGGAGGAGATCAATCAGATCCTGCTGCGCGAAGCGCAAAGCGGTAAACGCGTTGTCCGGCTTAAGGGCGGCGACCCGTTTATTTTCGGGCGCGGCGGTGAAGAACTCGAAACGCTCTGCCACGCAGGCATTCCTTTTTCGGTGGTGCCGGGGATTACGGCGGCATCGGGCTGTTCAGCTTACTCCGGCATTCCGCTAACCCATCGCGATTATGCGCAAAGCGTGCGGCTGGTGACTGGCCACCTGAAAACCGGTGGCGAGCTGGACTGGGCCAATCTGGCTGCGGAAAAGCAAACGCTGGTGTTCTATATGGGACTGAATCAGGCGGCAATGATTCAGGCACAACTCATAGCGCATGGAATGCAGGCGGATATGCCGGTGGCGCTGGTTGAGAACGGCACCTCTGTGCAGCAGAAAGTCGTCAGCGGTGCATTATCGCAGCTGGGTGAGCTGGCGCAGCAGGTGCAAAGCCCGGCGCTGATCATTGTTGGCCGTGTGGTGGGGCTGCGCGATAAGCTTAAGTGGTTCTAAAAATAGAAAAAGGGCAGGTAGAACCTGCCCTTTTTTATTGTCTAAATAACCCCCGGCTGGCAGAGGGTTTAAGACGACGTTCAGCGATAAAGCGCTTTTAAAGTCTGCGATTACGGTTTAGCAACGAAACCAATCGCTTCGTAGACTTTCTTCAGGGTTTCCGACGCCCGCGCGCTGGCTTTTTCCGCGCCGTCTTTCATCACCTGTTGCAGGAAGGCTTCGTCATTGCGATAGCGATGATAACGCTCTTGCAGTTCGGTCAGCATGCCGGAAACGGCATCCGCCACTTCGCCTTTCAGATGGCCGTACATTTTGCCTTCAAAGTGCTGTTCCAGCTCCGCAATGCTCTGACCGGTTACCGCAGAGAGAATATCCAGCAGGTTAGAGACACCCGCTTTGTTGGCGATGTCGTAACGCACTACTGGCGGCTCGTCGGAATCGGTAACGGCGCGTTTGATTTTCTTCACCACCGATTTCGGATCTTCCAGCAGGCCGATAACGTTGTTGCGGTTATCGTCCGATTTGGACATCTTCTTGGTCGGCTCCAGCAGTGACATCA
Source organism: Kosakonia sacchari SP1 (assembly GCF_000300455.3). Classification (NCBI taxonomy): domain Bacteria; kingdom Pseudomonadati; phylum Pseudomonadota; class Gammaproteobacteria; order Enterobacterales; family Enterobacteriaceae; genus Kosakonia; species Kosakonia sacchari. Next base: position 379,383 of record NZ_CP007215.2, on the reverse strand, counting down.
CGCGCGCGCCGGATTTCGGAATGAACGGCTCAGGCACTTTGAAGATATCGCCATAAATCGCGTTGAAACGCTGGGCGATATCGCGGCTCAGTTCCAGATGCTGTTTCTGGTCTTCACCCACCGGCACCTGGTTGGTTTGGTACAGCAGAATGTCTGCTGCCATCAGCACCGGGTAATCAAACAGACCGGCGTTGATGTTTTCCGCATAGCGTGCGGATTTGTCTTTGAACTGAGTCATGCGGCTCAGTTCACCGAAATAGGTGTAGCAGTTCAGCGCCCAGCCGAGCTGCGCATGTTCCGGCACATGGGACTGAACGAAGATGGTGCTTTTTTGCGGATCGATGCCGCACGCCAGGTAAAGTGCCAGCGTGTCCAGCGTCGCCTTACGCAGCGTTTGCGGATCCTGGCGCACGGTAATCGCGTGCTGGTCAACGATGCAGTAGATACAGTGATAGTCGTCCTGCATGTTCACCCACTGACGCAGCGCACCCATATAGTTGCCAATGGTTAATTCACCTGAGGGCTGTGCGCCACTAAAGACGATGGGCTTAGTCATTTTTCATTTCCTGATTTTCACTGTGCGAAAGCCCGAGTGCGGGCAGTAAATCTTTGAAGTGATCGAACACGTAATCCGGCTCGCTGGCGGTAATCGCTTCGCCGTAGTTATATCCGTAAGTCAGACCAACAGAAGCGCTACCTGCCGCCTTTGCGGCCAGTATGTCATTACGCGAATCACCCACGAAGAGCAACTCATGAGGTTGAATATTGAGCTTTTTGCATACCAGAAGCAACGGTTCCGGGTGCGGCTTTTTGTTCACCACATCATCGCCGCCGACCACAAACGTGAAGTATTGCGCAATGCCCAGCGCCTCCAGCAGTGGTGCCACGAATGGCGTCGGCTTATTGGTGACCAGCGCCAGTGGCAAGCCTTTAGCATGCAGAGCCGCCAGCGTTTGCGCCACGTCCGGGAACAGAAAACTGCCCTCTTCCACGGTCTCTTCGTAATAACGGTTGAACAGCTTACGCAGCATGCGTATCTGCTCTTCTTGCGGAATGTCGTTACCTACGTCCGGCTTGCCTTGCGCCGCGCGCTGGCTGCTGCGTTCCTGGCGAGCCCAGTTAAACGCTCGCTCCATCAGCACATCCGCGCCGTTACCAATCCAGGTCACCACACGCGCTTCGCCCGCCTGCGGCAGCTCAAGAGCATACAGCGCGCTGTCCACTGCGGCGGTCAGACCCGGCGCGCTATCCACCAGCGTACCATCGAGATCAAAAGCAATACCCTGAATCGACTGCATTTTATTCATGACTTACCTTTGCCAGTTCACTACGCATTTCATCAATAACCTGTTTGTAATCGGGTTTATCGAAAATCGCCGAACCCGCGACAAACATATCTGCGCCCGCGGCGGCGATATCGCCGATGTTGCTCACCTTAACACCGCCGTCGACTTCGAGACGGATATCAAAGCCTGAGGCATCAATGCGACGACGCACTTCACGCAGCTTATCCAGCGTGTGCGGAATAAAAGACTGACCGCCAAAACCGGGGTTTACCGACATCAGCAGGATCACGTCCAGTTTATCCATCACATGATCCAGGTAGCTGAGCGGTGTTGCCGGGTTAAACACCAGCCCCGCTTTACAACCGTGCTCTTTGATGAGCTGCAGGGAGCGATCGACATGTTCGGACGCTTCGGGATGAAAGGTGATAATGCTTGCGCCAGCGGCGGCGAAGTCCGGGATCAGCCGATCAACCGGTTTCACCATCAGGTGAACATCAATAGGCGCGGTGATGCCATAATTACGCAGCGCTTTGAGCACCATCGGGCCAATGGTCAAATTCGGCACATAATGGTTATCCATCACGTCGAAATGCACCACATCACCGCCCGCAGCCAGTACGGCGGCGGTATCTTCGCCCAGGCGAGCAAAATCAGCCGACAAAATCGAGGGGGCAATCAAATACTGTTTCATCCGCATCTCCTTGAGAAAGTAGGGTTCGGCAGGCAGCGCGGTGAATGCGAATTATCGCGGAGCCGGGCGATAGAGTGCCAGCAGCTCATCCACCTTTTTACGTGTACCACCGTTACTGCTGATACTGCGCCGCACTTTTACCACGTGCAATTTTGCCTGACTGTACCACTCACGCGTTAACAGCGTGTCGTGGTTGGAAATCAATACCGGGATCCGGTTTTGCACCAGGCTTTCGGCAATCGCCGCCAAATGCGCCTGCTGCTCAAGACTGAAACTGTTGGTGTGATACGCCGTAAAATTGGCCGTCGCCGACAGCGGGGCGTAAGGCGGATCGCAGTAGACCACGGAGTTCTCGTCAGCGCGCGCCATGCTATCTGCGTAAGATTCGCAGTAAAAAAAGGCATTCTGCGCTTTTTCGGCGAAGTGGTACAACTCCGCTTCCGGGAAATAGGGTTTCTTATAACGGCCGAACGGCACGTTGAATTCACCGCGCAAATTATAGCGGCACAGGCCGTTGTAGCCATGGCGATTGAGGTATAAAAACAGCAGCGCGCGCCGGAAGGGCTCCTGGCACTGGTTAAACTCTTCGCGCAGCTGGTAATAAACCACAGACTGATTGGTCTCAGGCGCGAACAGCGCCCGCGCCTGGCGCACATACTCATCAGGCTGGTCTTTAACGATGTTATACAGGCTAATCAGGTCGCTGTTAATATCAGCGAGGATATAGCGGGAGAACGACGTGTTGAGAAACACCGAACCCGCGCCGACGAACGGCTCGATAAGGCATTCACCCTGCGGCAGATGCCTTCCGATATCGTCCAGCAGGGGGTATTTCCCCCCTGCCCATTTCAAAAAAGCGCGATTCTTTTTCATGCTGACTGATTACTTACACTCTCTCCGGCTGTGGAGAAAGCTCCGACAGCATCCTGCGCTTTATACATTACTTCAGATCGGCCTGTACCTGGTGTATCGGTTTGGCCCAGGGATTTTTCGCCTGTACGTCTGCCGGCAACGCCGCGACAGCACGTTTCGCATCGTCTTTTGATGCGTACACACCACTCACCAGCACATACCACGGCTGGCCGTTACGTGTTGTCTGGTATACCACGAAGTTTTTCAGATTCTCTTTCTTCGCCCATGCATTGAGGTTGTTGGAGTTCGAGGAACTGCTCAACTGCAATGTGTAATGGTTAGCCGGCGCAGACTTTAACGCTCCGACATTTCCTGTAGCGGCAGCAGTGTTTGCCGCAGGCGCGGCGCTGGCGGCTGGTGCAGCCACGGTTTTGGGCTGCGTTTGCGCAGGTGACGACGTTACCGCAGGTGCTTTTACTGGTGCGGTAGCGGCGGTTTCAGTGCGTTTCGGCGGCTGAGCGACAGCTTTGGATTCGGCTTTCGGTTCCGCTTTCGACACGGACTCTTTAGCCACCGCCTTCGGCTCGATCACCATCTGCTTGCGTTCGGTACGCGGCGCAGCGGTATGACTTTCAGCTGTAGCAGATTGTTGCTGACGCGCAGCAGCGCCGTTGCCGTTACGTACCGGCGCAACCGTTGCAGGCTCTGTTGGCAACGTCGAATTTACCGCGCTATCCAACTGAGACTGGTTTTGTGGCTGAGTCAGTGCGTTGTTCAGATCGCCCTGCACTTCAACACGCTGCTGACCCGCAGGCGCGGCAGGCGCTTCAGCTTGTGATGGCGTAGAAGAAATCGGCGGCAGCGAGACATCCTGCTGCGCGGGCGCATTGCCTGAAGTGGGTTGCTGAGCAGGTGCTGGCTGTGCGCCATTCGCCTGATCTGCAGCACCGGTATTGCTGGCGTTGTTATTGCCTGCAGCGAGATCGATGCTTTTCTCCGCCGGTGCGTTTTGTTCATTGCTCGTTGTCGGTGCGGGGGATTTCAGCGCAGAACCGATGCCGATGATTAACAGAAGCAGAACCAGAATGCCGACGCCCATCATCACGTACTGACGGGAAGCGGGTTTCGCGGCTGCCGCTTTCTTACGTTTACGCGGACGGCGCTCTTCGCGCTCCTCGTCAAACGCTTCTTCATCTTCTTCATAGCTCTCTTCTTCACGCTCATCACGCGCCCGGCGGTTGCGCGAAGGGCGGCGTTCGTCCGCATCGACATCAACATCATCAAAGTTGATCTGCGGCTCATCGACACGCTCGGAAGATTGGCGAGAACGACCAGTACGACGATCGCTGGGATCGGGTTTCAGCTCGTCTTCTGGTTTGAATTCATCCATTTAACACCCCACACAAAGGCGTATGCCACATCATGCATCTCGCCCGAAGTTAAACGCCACGCGGTGCGTGACCAGACCTTTCTAATAGTTACGCCTGCTGGCAATCAGCAATAGCGCCAAGTACTACGTCGTGCGACACTCCGCCGCGAACTTCACTCTTCCCTATTGCCAACGGGAGCACTAAACGCATCTCTCCCGCCAACACTTTTTTATCGCGCATCATGTGCGGTAAATAAGCCTGCGCGGACATCTCCTGCGGGCCTTGTACCGGCAAACCTGCGCGTTTCAGCAGTGCCTTTATACGCTGCGTGTCTGCTTTGCTGAACTGACCAAGACGCTCCGATGCATGCGCCGCCATCACCATACCTGCCGCGACAGCTTCACCGTGCAACCAGTTCCCATAGCCCATTTCCGCTTCAATAGCGTGGCCGAAGGTATGCCCCAGATTCAGTAAAGCACGTAAGCCTGTTTCCCGCTCATCGGCGGCAACAACTTCAGCTTTCAGTTCACAACAACGTCGAATACAGTACGCCATCGCCGGACCATCAAGGCGCAGCAACGCATCCATATTCTGTTCCAGCCAGGTAAAGAACTCGCCGTCGAGAATAATGCCGTATTTGATCACTTCCGCGAGGCCGGAGGACAATTCGCGGGCAGGAAGCGTAGCCAGACAATCAAGATCGACAACCACCGATGCAGGCTGATAAAACGCACCGATCATGTTTTTGCCGAGGGGGTGGTTAACCGCTGTTTTGCCGCCAACAGAGGAGTCAACCTGAGAAAGGAGCGTGGTCGGCACTTGAATAAAGCGCACGCCGCGCTGATAGCTGGCTGCCGCGAAGCCGGTCAAATCACCCACCACTCCACCGCCCAGCGCGACCAGAGTGGTATCGCGCCCATGAGGTTTTTGCAACAGTGCGGTGAAAACCGTGTCCATCACCGCAAGGCTTTTGTACTGCTCGCCATCCGGCAGAATCACGCTATCCACTTTCACGCCAGCCTGTTCAAGAACATGGCGGACTTTATCAAGATAGAGCGGAGCCAGTGTTTCATTGGTGACCAGCATAACCTGATCACCAGACTTCAGAGGCGAGAAGGAAGCTGGATCGTTAAACAAACCAGCCGCGATGGTGATAGGGTAACTACGTTCCCCGAGAGTGACTGTGATCCTCTCCATGACGCGACATCCACCTTAGTTGCTTAAACCCGCAGGCGTGTGAATTAAGCCAGAATTAGTTGCTTTCCAGCATATGAATAATCTGGTTTGCCACCACTTTAGCACTCTGATCGTCAGTGCGAATGGTCACGTCGGCAATCTCTTCATACAACGGATTACGTTCGTCGGCCAACGCTTCCAGCACTTCGCGCGGCGGTGTATCCACCTGCAAAAGCGGGCGTTTTTTGTCACGTTGAGTGCGAGCTAATTGCTTTTCGATAGTGGTTTCCAGATAAACCACTACGCCACGGGCGGAGAGACGATTACGGGTCTCGCGAGACTTCACAGAGCCACCGCCGGTCGCCAGTACGATGCCCTGTTTTTCCGTCAGCTCATTGATGATTTTTTCTTCGCGATCGCGGAAGCCTTCTTCACCTTCAACATCGAAGACCCAGCCCACATCAGCTCCGGTTCGTTTCTCAATCTCTTGATCAGAATCGTAAAATTCCATATTGAGTTGTTGAGCTAACTGACGCCCAATAGTGCTTTTGCCGGCACCCATAGGCCCAACCAGAAAGATATTGCGTTTCTCTGCCATTTTTTCGGTACTACTAAGACTATTCGTTGATGATAAACCCGCTTCGCAAAGACTCGGCGTAGCAGGACATGAACTGAAACCTCATATGCGATAGTGCGAGAGTCAGATCGAAAATTATCTCAGTACTCCGGCTTGTTTGGCAACTGAATAAACACGCAATCCTTCATGCTGCTCATTGTTCGACGGAGACCACTGACGCTCAAATCGGTACTCCTTGTAAGCTAAATCATGTCTCACGTCAAACACATGAACCAAGTTCCATTGAAAAAGGGGGAGTTACGGCAGATTTAATGTACCGCCGCCAACCTGGGCGTAATAAACACCACCAGCTCGCGCCGCTCATTATCTTTCGCGTCCTGGCGAAATAACCTGCCGATACCTGGAATCGAGCCTAAACCCGGAACCTGCGCACTGTCGGCGGAATTCTTTTGTGAAAAGATGCCGCCCAGCGCCAGCGTATCGCCGCTCTTTACTTCTACCTGCGTTTCAATCTCCTGCTTGTCAATCGCCATCGCCTCCCCTCCTGCCTGCTGTAGCACCTGGCCCGGCATATTTTGGCTAATGCGCAACTTCAGCCGTACACGATTATCAGGCAGCACCGTCGGCGTGACTTCCATTCCCAACACCGCTTCTTTAAATTCCACCGCCGTGCTACCGCTATCGCCGCTGGCAACCTGATAAGGTATTTCGCTCCCCTGCTTGATACTCGCTGGCTGGCGGTGAGACGCCAACAGGCGCGGGCTGGCAATAATTTCAAGTTGCTGTTTTTGCTCAAGCGCTGACAATTCCAGCTCCAGTAATTGGGCGTTGATACTGCCGATATTAAAGCTGACGCGCGTACTGGCATCCGGAACCGAGAAATCGCCAGAAACGCCGCTAAGTTGTCCACGCGCTGCGGGTTTATCCTGCGCCAGTCCCCATTTCACCCCCAGCTCGCGCAGGCTTTTTTCATTGATGGTGACGATATAAGCCGCCAGCTCTACCTGCTCGACCGGTAAATCCATCTGTGCGACCCATTTTTCCAGTGCGGCGAGCCCTTCTTTATTGTCACGCACTAGTAACCGGTTAAGCCGCACATCAACCGTCATCGCTCCTTGTGGGCTGAGCAGTTTTTCCCCGGCTTTTGCCAGCTCTACCGCGTCGGCATAGCGCAATACAAAACTGCGTGTTTGCAAGGGTATGTTCTGCTTGCGCTGGCGCTGAGCAGCCTCCTGCTCCGCCTGCTTTTGCTGCCGCCATGCCGTGGTATGAACCTGCCAGATATTGCCCTGCTGGTTTAACGTTAATCCGGCACTGGCAGCAACGGTTTGTAGCGCCTGCTGCCAGGGAACATCTTTGAGGTTCAGCGACACCGTGCCACTGACCTCAGGTGAAATCACCATGTTCTGCTTCTCCAGCGCAACCAGCGCCTGCAATACCTGCGTGACAGGCACGTCGTCGACGGTCATTGTGACGACACGTGATGTCTGCGCGCCAGCAAGTGGCAGACTAAAGAGCATCGCGCTCGCTATCCATTTTCGCATGTTGAGTTCCTTCTCGTTGCCAGCGCCATTGCGCTGGAGTGCACTCTTCACCAACCTCAATCAGCATTTCATCCTGGTGGATAGCGACAACGCGCCATCCGGTGGGCAGTGTTTCGCCGGTAATAAGGCGATACCAGTGCCCGGTATCATCGCGCACGATCCCTGTCGATTGCTCGCCAGTCACTGCGCCGTGAAAATGCCAGTTGCCAAGTTGCGCGGTTTGGCATGTATCTGGCGGGGGCTGAAAAGGATCGCGCATACCGCACAGATGCAGGGTGAGCAGCGCGGCCAGTAACAAACGTCTAATTCGCATTGTCCTGCTCCACTCGCAGCGTAAAATTCAGCGTGCCTTCACCGGCCATTAATGAAAACGCAGGAACCTGCATGCCGCGCTCTGTTAGCAGCGAAAACGTCTCGACTACACCTTTCCAGCCGGTCTCAAGCACTAATTCTCCGCCCCCCTGAGCAGGCTGCCAGCGGGCAAGCTGGCGCCCCTGTGACTGAAAATCAAGCGGGCTAAATGCCTGAATCTCCGGCAAGGTCAATGATTCTGATGGCGGCACCAGCGCATGTAATTTTTGCCACTGAGTGCGCAGCTTCGTGCGTTGTTGCTGTTGTTGAGCAACCAGCCGCAGCTCCGTCTCTTTGACCGGAGATATCGCCAGCCACCATAAAAGTGCCAGTGCGCAAAGTAAACTGAGTAGCCAACAAAGCACACGCGTTCGTAATGACAAAGCAAACCAAACATCAGGGTTGAGCATCATCACGCTCCCGGTTCAGTTGGTAGTGGAATTGCCAGCGCCCCTGCGCATCACGTTCTACTGTGCCTGCGGGTTGCAACTGAAATCCTGTCGTTTTCTGCAACCCTTGCTCAAGCTCGCTTAATGCGTGAAAGGAACCGGCCAGGCCAGCGATTTCAAGCTGGTTTTGCTGCCAGCGCAGAGTAGTAAACCAGGCGTTGGGAGGCAGATTTTCCGCGAGGGTGAGCAACGTCTGTCGCCACGCTTGGGTACGCTGAAGCCGTAATAGCTGCGCCTGCTCCTGCTGCCAGCGCTGGCGACGAAGCTGCAACGGCTGCTCGGCGGCGTTCAACCCGGCGAGTAAGGCGGCATCAGATCGCTGCCACAGCGTAGCCTGACGCAGATCAACCGCAGCAAGTGCCCGCCATAACGTGCCGCCCAGCACAATCACCAACGCAGTTGCGATGAAAACCGCGCCCCACAGACGAATGCAGCGCAACCGCTGTTGACGCCGCCATGGCAGAAAATTCACGGCGGGCTGCATTAGTATCCCCTGGCAACAGCCAGCCCCAGAGCTATCGCGTAGCGTTCTCCGGCATCGGGTAAAGGTGGCTGGCGCGACGGAACAGCGCTCCAACAGTCAAATCCACCGGGCATCTCGCCGCACTGTGCGATTTCATCTGCGGGTAGCCCAAGCACGGCGGCAAGCTGGGTAGCATTTTCGGCTTCTTCCCGCGCTCGTCGCCCCCAGCTCTCTCTCGTAGCCCATAGCCACTGGCGCTCATCACACCAGGCAAGGCAACGAGCCGGTGGCGTAAGCCAGGGTAACAGTGGCTGCAGCGCACTGGCGTCCGGCGTAATAGAGGAAAGATGAAGAGATAATGCCTGCGCTATCTCCAGCAGCGACGCCACATCTTTATTTTGCGCAGCAGTAACGCCATACGCTTTGCCGGGCTCATCTTCGGTGAAATCGAAACAGAGATCGTTTTCTGCCATCTCCAGTTCACGCGCCATTGCTTGCGAAACCCAGCTTGTTAAAGCTGGTTCGCGCAGCGCGACTGCCGGTCGCGGCAGCTTTTTTTGCAGGGTTTGCCCGGCGGGAAATGCCATGCGTACGCAATGGCGTTGCGGTAGGGTTTGCCGCCAGGGACGCAATGCATCGAGCAGTTCGTCTGGCGCTTTTATCCGCCCCTGCACCACGACGCCAGAGGATAGTGGAAGGTGCCACCAACGGCGCAGCGCCTGGCCGCGACGCCCGGCGGCAAGGGCGACAATGAAGATGCCATCTTGTTGAATATGCAAACCAATTTGCCAGTGCCTGAATGCCATAATTCCCGATCTCCTTATCGTCTCGCTGGATGACGCTATATCAATGCATCAGGCTTGCCTTTATACTACCGCGCGGTTGTTTATAAACTGCCCAAATGACTCTAAATGGGAAATCTCCAGTGAAGTTCGTAAAGTATTTATTCATCCTTGCAGTATGTTGCATTCTGCTGGGAGCAGGCTCGATTTACGGTCTGTACAAATATATTGAGCCACAGCTACCTGACGTCGCCACGCTGAAAGACGTGCGGCTACAAATTCCGATGCAGGTCTATAGCGCTGATGGCGAATTGATCGCGCAATATGGCGAAAAGCGCCGTATTCCGCTGACGCTGAATCAAATCCCGCCTGAAATGGTTAAAGCGTTTATCGCCACGGAAGACAGCCGTTTTTATGAGCATCACGGTGTCGACCCGGTGGGGATTTTCCGCGCCGCCAGCGTGGCGATGTTTTCCGGACGCGCGTCGCAGGGCGCAAGTACGATTACCCAACAGCTGGCACGTAACTTTTTCTTAAGCCCGGAACGCACGCTAATGCGTAAGCTTAAAGAGGTGTTCCTGGCGATCCGCATTGAACAGTTGCTGAGCAAAGATGAGATCCTTGAGCTTTATCTCAATAAGATCTACCTCGGTTACCGCGCGTACGGCGTGGGCGCCGCGGCGCAGGTCTACTTTGGGAAAACGGTCGATCAGTTAACGTTGAGTGAAATGGCGGTGATTGCCGGTCTGCCAAAAGCACCGTCTACGTTTAACCCGCTCTATTCGCTAGACCGCGCCACCGCGCGCCGTAACGTTGTGCTGGCGCGTATGGAAAGTGAAGGCTACATCACCGAGCAACAGTATGATCAAGCGCGCGGTGAAGCTATCGATGCCAATTACCACGCGCCGGAAATCGCTTTTTCCGCGCCTTACCTTTCAGAAATGGTGCGCCAGGATTTGGTCAATCGCTATGGCGATAAAGCCTACGAAGATGGCTACCGCGTTTACACCACCATTACCCGTAAAGTGCAGCAGGCCGCGCAGGCTGCCGTGCGTAATAACGTGATGGATTACGACATGCGCCACGGCTATCGCGGCCCGTCAAATGTGTTGTGGAAAGTGGGCGAAGCGGCGTGGGACAATAAAAAAATCACCGACTCCCTGAAAACGCTGCCGTCTTATGGCCCGCTCTCGCCGGCAGTCGTGACCAGCGCCAATCCACAAGAAGCAACGGCGATGATGGCAGATGGCACATCGGTCTCTTTGCGCATGGAAGGTATGCGTTGGGCGCGTCCGTATCGTTCCGACACGCAACAAGGTGCAACGCCACGCAAAGTTACTGACGTGGTGCAGGCCGGGCAGCAGATTTGGGTTCGCCAGGTGGACGATGCCTGGTGGCTGGCGCAGGTGCCGGATGTTAACTCCGCGCTGGTTTCCATCAACCCGCGCAACGGTGCCGTATTGGCGCTGGTTGGCGGCTTCGATTTTAACCAAAGCAAGTTTAACCGCGCGACACAGGCGCTGCGCCAGGTAGGTTCTAACATCAAGCCGTTCCTTTACACCGCGGCAATGGATAAAGGCCTGACGCTGGCGAGCATTTTGAATGATGCGCCAATTTCCCGCTGGGATGCAGGCGCAGGCTCCGACTGGCGACCGAAAAACTCGCCGGATGAGTATGCCGGGCCGATTCGTTTACGTCAGGGTTTGGGCCAGTCGAAAAACGTGGTGATGGTGCGTGCAATGCGCGCAATGGGCGTGGATTATGCGGCAGAATATCTGCAGCGTTTCGGCTTCCCGGCGCAAAACATTGTCCATACCGAATCGCTGGCGCTGGGCTCAGCTTCCTTTACGCCAATGCAGGTCGCCCGTGGTTATTCGGTGATGGCGAACGGTGGTTTCCTGATCGATCCGTATTTCATTACCAAAATCGAAAACGATCAGGGCAATGTGCTGTTTGAAGTCCGTCCGAAAGTCGCCTGTGCCGATTGTGATATTCCGGTGATTTACGGCGATACGCCGAAATCGAACGTGCTGGAAAACAAAGACATGGAAAACGTCGCTACCTCACAAGAGCAGCAGAACGCGGCAGTACCGCAGCCACAGCTTGAGCAAGCCAACCAGGCGCTGGTGCAAAGAAGCGGCGCCGAAGAGTACGCACCACATGTTATCAGCACCCCGCTGTCGTTTTTGATCAAAAGCGCGCTGAACAGTAACATCTTTGGCGAGCCAGGCTGGCAGGGCACAGGCTGGCGCGCAGGTCGTGACCTCAAACGCAATGATATTGGCGGTAAAACCGGGACCACGAACAGTTCGAAAGATGCCTGGTTCTCAGGCTATGGCCCTGGTGTGGTGACCTCCGTTTGGATCGGCTTTGACGATCATCGCAGGGATTTGGGGCGTACTACCGCCTCCGGTGCGATTAAAGATCAGATTTCCGGTTATGAAGGCGGCGCGAAAAGCGCACAACCTGCCTGGGATGCGTATATGAAAGTCGTCCTGGATGGGGTTCCTGAAGAGCCATTAACGCCGCCGCCAGGCATAGTGACGGTGAATATCGACCGCAGCACCGGCCAACTGGCGAACGGTGGTAGCAGCCGCCAGGAATACTTTATTGAAGGCACGCAGCCAACGCAGCAAGCCGTCCATGAAGTGGGCACCACGTTAATGGATAACGGCGAGTCTCACGAACTCTTTTAACTCTGCGCCGGGCAGGTCCCGGCTGACAGACAGCAAAAAGGGCGCGAATGCGCCCTTTTCATTTATTGTTCTGTGCGTTCAGAGCCGACCCTGACCTTTCAGCCATTCGCGAACCAAAAACAGGGCGCTGACATTGCGGGCTTCGTTGAAATCAGGATCTTCCAGCAGGTCCATCAAGTGCTTCAGCGGCCAGCGTACCTGCGGTAATGGTTCTGGTTCATCACCCGGCAGTGATTCAGGATAGAGATCTTCTGCCACGACGATGTTCATTTTGCTGGAGAAATAAGATGGCGCCATACTGAGTTTTTTCAGAAAAGTAAGCTCTTTTGCACCAAATCCGACTTCTTCTTTTAGTTCACGGTTCGCCGCTTCGTATATACTCTCACCTGGATCGATAAGCCCCTTGGAAAATCCCAGCTCGTAGGATTCAGTGCCAACCGCATATTCACGGATCAGGATCAGATGATCGTCAACAATTGGCACAATCATCACGGCTTCGTGCGTAGAGGGGCGCATACGTTCATAAACACGGCGCACGCCGTTACTGAATTCCAGATCCACACTTTCGACGTTAAAAAGTCGTGAAGACGCGACCGTTTCTACGTTAAGAATGGTGGGTTTTTGCAATGATTCGCTCATTATTATCGGTCTTTGCAGAGAAACTTTCGTTATTGTGCGACACTACGCACTGTTTGGGCAATGTACTTTGCCGCTAATTTACATTCCTGTAACCTCATCGAAATCAATTCCCAATTTGACCCAAAAGTCAATAGCTTGAAATAAAACTAAGAATTTGCTGATATTCCCGTTAGGGTGGTTTTGCTATTCTCTTTGACATTGGTATGCGCTTAAAAATACTCAAGTTAATTGCTTGCTTAAAAGGCCAACCACATTAGATTGTTACGGGAAGGGTGCAACTGACTACACCTGTTAGAAAAAGTAAGATGGGGAAAGCATGAGCACCATTTTGATTTTTTTCGCTGCTATGCTGGCCTGCGCATTCCTCGCCGGATGGATTTTCAGGTTCAGGTCGCAACGTCGGTATCGACTGCCGTATTTACAGGCTTTCACCGGCGCGACGACCCGCAAATTAACGCCTGAAGAGCGTGAAACGGCGGAACGCTATCTGGAAACGCTTTCCCGTACGCAAAACAATCTCGCCCCGACGGGCGCGACAGCCGCCCCTGTTTCCATCAATCTTACCGCGCATAGCAACACGGTGCTGTATGTCACGCACTCGATCACCCGCTATGGCATCACCACTGACGCCCCGAATAAATGGCGCTACTACCTTGATTCCGTTGAAGTTCACTTGCCCCCTTCCTGGGAGCAATACATTACTGACGAGAACAATGTTGAACTGATCCGCACCGACTCCATGCCGCTGGTCATCTCGCTTAATGGGCACACGCTTAGCGAATATATGCATGAAGAGCGCGGAGGCGAACTTGAGCGCGTATCGTCGAGCCAGTCCGCTATCCGTGGCGAAGAGAGTGAGCAAATTGAGCTGCTCAATATTCGCCGGGAAACCCCGGAAGAGTATGCATTAAGCCGCCCGGATGGCATGCGCGAGGCGCTGCTGATCTCGGTCTCGTTTCTGCTGTTTTTCTTCTGTCTGGCCTCGCCCGATGTCTTTATCCCGTGGCTGGCGGGCGGCGGCGTGATGTTGCTTGCCGCCGGGCTCTGGGGGTTATATGCGCCACCGGCTAAAAACACATTGCGGGAGATCCATTGTCTGCGTGGCACGCCAAAGCGCTGGGGGCTGTTCGGTGAGAATAATCAGGAGCAAATGAATAATATCTCGTTAGGTATTATCGACTTGATTTATCCGCGTCACTGGCAACCCTTTGTCACACAAGATTTGGGCCAGCAAACCGATATTGATATCTACCTTGATCGCCACGTTGTGCGCCAGGGACGTTTTCTCTCCCTGCACGATGAAGTGAAAAATTTCCCGCTGCAACACTGGGTGCGCAGTGCCGTCATTTCCGTCGGTTCGCTGGTGGTGCTGGCGATGTTGCTGATTTGGGTGCCGCTGGATATGCCGATCAAATTTACCGTGTCGTGGATTAAAGGCGCGCAGACCGTTGAAGCCAGCAGCGTGAATCAGCTCGAAGCCGCCGGGTTGCGGATTGGTGACACATTGCGCATCAGCGGCACCGGCATGTGTAATATTCACATGCAAAATAACTGGACCTCGCGCCAGACGTCACCCTTTACGCCGTTTGACTGCTCGCAAATTATCTGGAACAACGCTCCGCCCCTGCCGTTGCCAGAATCCGACATTGTGAACAAAGCCACCGCGCTGGCCCAGGCGGTCAGCCGCCAGCTTCATCCCACTACCGAAGAAGATTCCCGCGTGAGCCCGGTTCTGCGCTCAGCCATTCAGAAGTCCGGCATGGTACTGCTGGATGACTTCGCCGATATCGTACTGAAAACCCAGGATTTGTGCGCCGCCGAAGATGAGTGTCTGCGGTTGAAAAATGCACTGGTCAACCTCGGAAACAGTAAAGACTGGGAGACGCTGACCAAACGCGCCAGCGATGGGAAACTCACTGGCGTGAACGTCTTGCTGCGCCCGGTAAGCGCCGAGTCACTGGATAATTTGGTCACCACGTCCACCGCGCCATTCATTATGCGGGAAACCACCCGTGCGGCGCAGGCGCTGAACAGCCCGGCTCCGGGCGGTTTTGTGATTAGCAGTGAAGAAGGTAGCGAGCTGGTTGATCAACCCTGGCCGCCGATTGCGCTGTATGACTACCCGGCGCAGGAACAATGGAATGAATTTCAGCGGCTGGCGCAAATGCTGATGCAGACGCCGTTTCGCGCGGAAGGGATCATTACCAATATCTATACCGATGCAAACGGCACCAAACACATCAGCCTGCATCGCATGCCTGATGCCAGCGGCCTGTGGCGTTATGCGGGAACCACACTTCTGCTGGTCGCGATGGTGATTTGCAGCCTCTACAACGGTGTGCTGGCGCTGCGGCGTTATCAGCGCAACCGCACACGTATCGAAGAGATTCAGCAGTATTACGCAAGCTGTCTGAACCCCCAGTTTCTGCCCACCCAGGATAGCCTCAGCAGCTAACGATCTGTCGTGCGAGCTGTGTTAACCTGTCGCGCACTTTTCTCTGGCTGGAGTTTTTAATGCACCTTGATATCGCATGGCAGGACGTCGATACCGTTTTGCTGGATATGGACGGCACGCTTCTCGATCTCGCGTTTGATAACTTCTTCTGGCAAAAACTGGTGCCGGAAACCTTTGGCGTCAAACAAGGCTTAACGCCGGAAGAAGCGCAGAACGTTCTCCGCCAGGAGTATCACGCCGTGCAGCATACGCTAAACTGGTACTGTCTGGATTACTGGAGCGAACGCCTGGGTCTGGATATTTGCGCTATGACCACTCAGCAGGGGCCACGCGCGGTGCTGCGTGAAGATACGGTACCGTTTCTGGATGCGCTACAAAAAAGCGGTAAACGCCGCATTTTGCTAACCAATGCACATCCGCATAATCTGGCGGTTAAACTTGAGCACACGGGTCTTGCGGCGCACCTTGATTTATTACTTTCCACCCATACATTTGGTTATCCGAAAGAGGATCAGCGCCTGTGGCAGGCTGTCGCGCATGAAACCGGGCTTAATCCTGAACGGACGTTGTTTATTGATGACAGCGAACCGATTCTTGATGCGGCGGCGAAATTTGGCATCCGCTATTGCCTGGGCGTCACCAACCCGGACTCGGGGCTTGCGGAAAAACATTATTTGCGCCATCCGGGCACTAATGACTACCGCGGCTTGATCCCCTCACTTCTCAAGGAGATGTGATGAAACAGCAGCCTGCACAGGAAGTTCGTCTGGATAAGTGGCTGTGGGCCGCGCGTTTTTATAAAACCCGCGCCCTTGCCCGCGAAATGGTTGACGGCGGCAAAGTGCATTACAACGGGCAGCGCAGCAAGCCGAGTAAAATCGTCGAGCTGAACGCCACGCTCACGCTGCGTCAGGGAAATGATGAACGAACCGTCATCATTAAAGGCATTACGGAGCAGCGTCGACCGGCAAATGAAGCTATCGAGCTGTATGAAGAGACGGCAGAAAGCATAGAGAAACGCGAAAAAATGGCGCTGGCCCGCAAACTTAACGCGCTCACCATGCCCCATCCCGATCGCCGCCCGGATAAGAAAGAACGTCGCGATCTAATAAAATTTAAATTGGGTGATAGCGAATAACGCTCACCCGCAAGAGAGATAATCATGGCCATTCAAGACCAATTACACCGCTATCTTTTTGAAAACTACGCTGTTCGCGGCGAGCTGGTGACCGTTTCCCATACCTGGAAACAGATCCTCGACAACCACAACTATCCGCTGCCGGTAAAAACCGTGCTCGGCGAGTTGCTGGTCGCCACCAGCCTGCTGACCGCAACGCTGAAATTTGCCGGTGATATTACCGTGCAGTTGCAGGGTGATGGCCCGATGAGCCTGGCGGTGATTAATGGTAATAATCGCCAGCAAATGCGCGGTGTAGCGCGTGTTCAGGGCGATGTGCCGGAAAATGCCGATCTGAAAACGCTGGTGGGAAATGGTTATTTAGTTATCACCATCACGCCGGAAGAGGGCGAGCGTTATCAGGGCGTTGTGGGTCTTGAAGGTGACACGCTGGCGGCATGTCTGGAAGATTACTTCCTGCGTTCAGAACAGCTGCCGACACGTTTGTTTATCCGCACCGGCGAGGTTGACGGCCAGCCAGCGGCGGGCGGCATGCTGCTGCAGGTATTACCGGCACAGGAAACGCAGGCCGAAGATTTTGAGCATCTGGCCGTGCTGACAGAAACCATCAAAGCGGAAGAGTTGCTGACGCTGGCGGCGGAAGATGTGCTGTGGCGCTTGTATCACGAAGAAGAAGTCACGCTGTACGATCCGCAAGATGTGGAATTCAAATGCACTTGCTCACGTGAACGCTGCGCGGGTGCGCTGAAGACGCTGCCGGACGAAGAAGTAGACATCATCCTCGCGGAAGAAGGTGAAATCGACATGCACTGCGACTATTGCGGCAGCCACTATCTGTTTAACGCGATGGACATAGCCGAGATCCGCAACAACGCCTCCCCTGCCGATCCACAGGTACACTAAATTTCTTTCCTCACGCCGCCTGCGGGCGGCGCTTTTGCATGACCCGTCACGTTTCCGCTAAAATCCCCAATGAAAGTGTTACGTAACTTACTTTCATGAAAGCGATTACAGTCACAAAGCCGCGGTTAAAAATGTCGTCTTACGCCATTTTTGGAACATTTACCCCATAAATGAGACTATTTTTGCCATAATCCGTCTCGTTACGTGACCACAATCACAGTGTTTTCCGTCAGTCTGGGTTTGTCGAGTTAGGTAAATCTATGAGCCTCGTCCCGGTAAGCGGGTAAAAAACAACCCTACAATTTCAGGTAGTATATATTGGCTAAGGAGCAGTGACATGCGCGTTAAGAGCTTAACCCCGCAGGATCTCAAGGCTTATGGTATCAACGATGTTCAGGATGTCGTCTACAACCCCGATTACGATACGCTGTATCAGGAGGAGCTCCGTCCAGACCTGGAAGGATATGAGCGTGGTGTGCTGACGAATTCTGGTGCTGTCGCCGTCGACACCGGTATTTTTACCGGCCGTTCGCCGAAGGATAAGTATATTGTGCGTGATGACACCACCCGCGATACCGTGTGGTGGTCCGATAAAGGCAAAGGCAAGAACGACAACAAGCCGATCTCGCCTGACGTCTGGCAACATTTAAAAGGCCTGGTCACCCGGCAGCTTTCCGGAAAGCGTCTGTTTATTATTGACGCGTTTTGCGGCGCAAACCCGGACACGCGTCTCTCGGTGCGTTTTATCACCGAAGTGGCCTGGCAGGCGCACTTTGTGAAGAACATGTTCATTCGTCCGACCGAAGAAGAGCTGGCAAGCTTTACGCCGGACTTTATCGTGATGAATGGCGCGAAGTGCACCAACCCGCAATGGCAAGAACAAGGTCTCAACTCGGAAAACTTTGTCGCCTTTAATCTCACCGAACGCATCCAGTTGATTGGCGGAACCTGGTACGGCGGCGAGATGAAGAAAGGCATGTTCTCAATCATGAACTACCTGCTGCCGTTACAGGGCATCGCCTCGATGCACTGTTCAGCAAACGTCGGTGAAAAAGGCGATGTTGCCGTGTTCTTCGGCCTCTCCGGCACCGGCAAAACCACCCTCTCTACCGATCCGAAACGCCGCCTGATTGGCGACGATGAACACGGCTGGGATGATGACGGTGTTTTCAACTTCGAAGGCGGTTGCTACGCCAAAACCATTCGCCTTTCGGAAGAGGCTGAACCGGATATCTTCCACGCCATCCGTCGCGATGCGCTGCTGGAAAATGTCAGCGTCCGCGCCGATGGCAGCATTGATTATGATGATGCGTCGAAAACGGAAAATACCCGGGTGTCGTACCCGATTTACCATATTCAGAACATCGTAAAACCGGTCTCCAAAGCAGGCCACGCAACGAAAGTTATCTTCCTGACAGCGGATGCTTTCGGCGTACTGCCGCCGGTTTCGCGCCTGACCGCCAGCCAGACGCAGTACCATTTCCTTTCCGGTTTTACCGCTAAACTTGCCGGAACCGAACGCGGCGTCACCGAGCCGACACCAACTTTCTCTGCCTGTTTTGGTGCCGCGTTTTTATCGCTGCATCCGACGCAATATGCGGAAGTTTTGGTGAAAAGAATGCAGGCCGCTGGCGCGCAAGCGTATCTGGTCAATACTGGCTGGAACGGCACCGGTAAACGCATCTCTATCAAGGACACGCGGGCGATTATCGACGCGATCCTTAATGGCTCGCTGGACGATGCGGAAACCTTTACCCTGCCGATGTTCAACCTGGCAATCCCGACCTCGCTGCCCGGCGTGGATACGCGCATTCTCGACCCGCGCAATACCTATGCGTCCCCGGAGCAGTGGCAGGAGAAAGCTGCGCAGCTGGCAACGTTGTTTATTGAAAACTTCGAGAAGTACACCGATACCGCTGCCGGCGCCGCGTTAGTCAGCGCCGGGCCAAAAGTGTAATTTGGCTACGCAAGAGAAACAAAACCCGCCAGATGGCGGGTTTTTTTATCCTTGCATGAACACCACCTCCTATGGAGGTGGTCAGCAACAAGTTGGCTCTGCCAATAATGCTACTCATGGGAAAATCCGAATCCGTTATCCCCATAACTGATAAGGATTTAACCATGAGTAGATTCCAGAGAGCATCTCATGTGCTCTGGTGTTGTCAATATCATATCGTTTGGACACCCAAGTACCGATTTCGCATCCTGAGGAACAATGTTGGCAAAGAGGTCTATAAACAGATAAGGATCTCAAGTGAACAGCTCGGGATAGAAGTGGTGGAGCTGAATGTCCAGATAGATCATGTTCATTTGCTGGTAAAAGTGCCACCACGGCTTTCAATTTCCCATGTAATAGGTCACTTAAAGGGTAAAACAGCCCTTCGATTGTTCAGTAAATTTCCTTATCTACGGAAGAATAAGTTGTGGGGCAATCACTTCTGGGCACGGGGTTACTGCGTGGATACCGTAGGTATAAACGAAGAAATGATAAGAAAGTACGTGAAGTACCAGGAAAAGCATGAAGTTGAAGAGAGCCAACTTCCACTAAAAGAGGTGTGAAGGGAAGGCTCTCAGAGTCTGGACTTAGTACGCCCCTATGGGGCGCTATCAATGCCACCTGCTATGCAGGTGGTTTTTTACGCTTCTTTATTCTGCCCACTCAGTCGGGCAATCGGGATCGGCAGCCAGGCGCGAATACAGAGCCCGCCCCGCTCGCTGGTGCCCAATTCAAGAATGCCGTTATGGTTATCCACAATACGCTGCACGATCGCAAGCCCCAGGCCAGTGCCGCTGGTGCTGCGCGCGCTGTCACCACGCACAAACGGCTGGAACAGATGTTCGCGCTGCTCCGGTTTGATGCCCGGGCCGTCATCTTCGACCTGGAACCAGGCGCGGTTGTGCTCGGTGCCGCTGCTGACTTTGATCCAGCCATTGCCATAGCGCGCCGCATTAACCACCATATTGGCAACCGCACGTTTAATGGAAAGCGGGTGCATACGCACGAAAATCTCGCTCTCTTTCAACCCGGTATCGATCTCACGCTCGTAGCCACTTTCCGCCGCGATGACTTCACCAAGCACCGCGTTCAGTTCAGCCACTTCCATCGGCATTTCCTGCCCGGTACGCAGATAATCGATAAACTGCTCGATAATCGCGTTGCACTCTTCAATATCTTTATTAATAGATTCAGCGAGATAACCATCTTCTTCCGCCATCATCTCCGTCGCCAGGCGAATACGCGTGAGCGGCGTACGCAGATCGTGGCTGACGCCCGCCATCAACAACGTACGATCGTCGGCAAGCTGCTTCACCCCGGCGGCCATCTGGTTAAAGGCGCGGGTGACCGAGCGCACTTCCGACGCGCCATATTCACGCAGCGGCGGCGGAATATGCCCTTTCCCCACCTTCAGCGCGGCGTGCTCCAGGTCAACAAGCGGTCGGTTCTGAATACGGATAAACAACCAGGCACCGCCTATCGCCAGCAGCATAATCGCCAGCGTGTAGCGGAACAGCGGGGAGAAATCCCCTTGATGAATTTCGGTCAGCGGTACACGCACCCAGATATTGGGCGACAGCCAGGTTTTCAGCCACACCACCGGCGAGCTTTTATTTACCTCAACGCGCACTTCGGTCGGGCCGCCAAGCTGCTGCGCCATTTGCTGGCTTAAGAATTCGTAATGCTGCGCCCAACGCAGGCCGGCGTCTTCCGCGGCCTCGTTGGAATAAAGCGAAATGCCCAGCTCGCGGTAAATCTCACGGCGAAACGCCGGAGGCACCACCAGCTGCGTGCCGTCCTCCAATTGCAGTTTATCGGTCATCAACATACGCACTTCGTACGCGAGAACCTTATTAAACTGTTGGAGGCTCGGCAGAATGGCGAAGTTTAGCACCACCAGGTAAGTCGTCACCAAGCTGGCGAACAGCAAGGTGACGATAAGTAACAGGGTGCGGGCAAATGAACTTCGCGGCGAGAAACGCACTCGCATCATGCTTTAGAGCCGTCCGGCACAAACACGTAGCCCAGACCCCAAACCGTCTGAATATAACGAGGATGTGCCGGATCTTCTTCCACCATGCGGCGCAAGCGTGAGATCTGCACGTCAATAGAACGCTCCATCGCCGAGTATTCACGCCCGCGCGCCAGGTTCATCAGCTTATCGCGCGACAACGGCTCACGCGGGTGGCTGACCAGCGCTTTCAGCACCGCGAACTCACCGCTGGTCAGCGGCATCGGCTCATCTTCGCGGAACATTTCGCGCGTACCAAGGTTCAACTTGAACTTACCAAACGCAATTACCGCTTCTTCCTGAGACGGCGCCCCCGGCAGTTCATTCGCCTGGCGGCGCAGCACAGCGCGAATACGCGCCAGCAGCTCACGCGGGTTAAACGGTTTGGGAATATAATCGTCGGCACCAATTTCCAGACCCACAATGCGGTCCACTTCCTCGCCTTTCGCCGTCACCATAATAATCGGCATCGGGTTGCTCTGGCTGCGTAAACGGCGGCAGATAGAGAGACCATCTTCGCCTGGCAGCATCAGATCCAGCACCATCAGATGGAAAGATTCACGGGTTAACAGACGATCCATCTGCTCAGCGTTAGCCACGCTGCGAACCTGGAAGCCCTGCTCGGTAAGGTAACGCTCAAGCAATGCGCGCAGGCGCATGTCGTCATCCACGACCAGAATCTTATAATTCTCTTGCATTGTTTATACTCCCAAAGGTTCCGACAATAATGTTTCCGTATTCTAGAAAAGTGCGCGTTCACGACCAGCGAAATCTGGTATACATTCTAGTCGAAATTGTTACAAAGCATATTTAACAGCAGCTTATATGCATATGTCATCACAGAAAGCATGATTAATCTGCACCTTACACTATCCCGTTTGTAAAGTGTGTGCAGGCAAGAACGTCACGGAAATAAGGCCCAAGAATGAAAACGCCCCTGATTACCCGCGAAGGTTATGAAAAACTGAAGCAGGAACTCGATTTTCTCTGGCGTCAGGAGCGCCCGGAAGTCACTAAAAAAGTCACCTGGGCGGCCAGCCTCGGCGACCGCAGCGAAAACGCCGATTATCAGTACAACAAAAAGCGCCTGCGCGAGATAGACCGCCGCGTGCGCTATCTCACCAAGTGTCTGGAAAATCTCAAAATCGTTGATTACTCCCCTCAGCAGGAAGGCAAGGTCTTTTTTGGCGCATGGGTGGAAATTGAAAACGACGACGGCGATACACTGCGTTTTCGCATCGTTGGCTATGATGAAATATTTGGCCGCAAAGATTACATCTCTATCGATTCGCCCATGGCACGCGCCCTGCTGAAGAAAGAGGAAGGCGACGTGGCGGTAGTGCAAACGCCCGGCGGTGAAGCAACCTGGTACGTTAATCAAATTGAATACGTGAAATAGCCCCCAGAACCGTCTGAGAAGCCCTGCACGGCTGGCATTTTGCGATGCCAGTCCGTATAACTATCCCCTGATTTTTGTTCAGAAGATTAAATGACATGATGAATGATTCGCTCTGCCGCATTATTGCGGGTGAACTTCAGGCACGAACCGAACAGGTGGAATCCGCCGTTCGCCTGCTTGATGAAGGGAACACAGTGCCGTTTATCGCACGCTATCGTAAAGAAGTCACCGGCGGTCTGGACGACACGCAATTGCGTCAGCTCGAAACCCGCCTTGGTTATCTGCGCGAGCTCGAAGAGCGCCGCCAGGCGATTCTGAAATCGATTGGCGAACAGGGCAAACTCAGCGATGAGCTGGCAAAAGCCATTAACGGTACGCTGAGCAAAACCGAGCTTGAAGATCTCTACCTACCGTACAAACCAAAGCGCCGCACGCGCGGGCAAATTGCCATTGAAGCCGGGCTGGAACCGCTGGCAGATTCCCTGTGGAATGATCCGTCGCAAGATCCGGAAACGCTGGCCGCAACGTTTGTCGATGCCGATAAAGGTGTTGCCGACAGCAAAGCGGCGCTGGATGGCGCGCGCTATATCCTGATGGAACGCTTCGCGGAAGATGCCGCGTTGCTGGCAAAAGTGCGTGACTATCTGTGGAAAAACGCCCATCTCGTCTCCACCGTAGTTAGCGGTAAAGAGGACGAAGGTGCCAAATTCCGCGACTATTTCGATCACCACGAACCGATTTCGACTGTCCCTTCGCACCGCGCGCTGGCGATGTTTCGCGGGCGTAACGAAGGCGTGCTGCAACTGGCGCTGAACGCCGACCCGCAGTTTGATGAGCCACCCAAAGAGAGCCACTGCGAGCAAATTATTATCGACCATCTCGGCCTGCGCCTGAACAACGCGCCCGCGGACAGCTGGCGTAAAGGCGTGGTGAGTTGGACGTGGCGAATCAAGGTATTGATGCACCTGGAAACAGAGCTGATGGGTACCGTGCGTGAACGCGCGGAAGATGAGGCCATCAATGTTTTCGCCCGCAACCTACACGATCTGCTGATGGCTGCCCCTGCCGGGCTGCGCGCCACGATGGGTCTCGATCCGGGTCTGCGCACCGGTGTGAAAGTCGCGGTGGTGGATGCCACCGGCAAACTGGTCGCCACCGACACCATCTATCCGCATACCGGGCAAGCAGCAAAAGCGGCAGTAGCCGTCGCGGCGCTGTGCGAAAAACACAATGTTGAACTGGTGGCGATTGGTAACGGCACCGCCTCGCGCGAGACGGAACGCTTCTACCTTAATGTGCAGAAACAGTTCCCGAAAGTGACCGCGCAGAAAGTGATTGTCAGCGAAGCGGGCGCATCGGTTTATTCCGCTTCCGAGCTGGCAGCGCTCGAATTCCCGGATCTGGATGTTTCACTGCGCGGCGCGGTCTCCATTGCTCGTCGTTTGCAGGATCCGCTGGCGGAACTGGTGAAAATCGATCCGAAATCTATCGGTGTCGGCCAGTACCAGCACGATGTCAGCCAGACGCAACTGGCGCGCAAACTGGATGCAGTGGTCGAGGATTGCGTAAACGCCGTCGGCGTTGATCTGAATACTGCCTCTGTGCCACTGCTAACGCGCGTCGCCGGTTTAACCCGCATGATGGCGCAGAATATTGTCGCCTGGCGTGATGAGAACGGTCAGTTCCTGAACCGCCAGCAGTTGCTGAAAGTGAGCCGTCTGGGGCCGAAAGCCTTTGAGCAGTGCGCGGGCTTCCTGCGTATTAACCATGGTGACAACCCGCTGGACGCCTCCACCGTTCACCCGGAAACCTACCCGGTGGTGGAACGTATTCTGGCGGCAACCGAGCAGTCACTGCGCGATCTGATGGGCAACAGCGCGGAGCTGCGCAAACTGAAAGCCAGTGATTTTACTGATGCACAGTTCGGTGTACCGACGGTGACTGACATCATCAAAGAGCTGGAGAAACCGGGGCGCGACCCGCGTCCTGAGTTTAAAACCGCGACTTTCGCCGAAGGCGTGGAAACGATGAATGACCTGCTGCCGGGCATGGTGCTCGAAGGCGCGGTAACCAACGTGACTAACTTTGGCGCTTTCGTTGATATCGGCGTGCATCAGGATGGTCTGGTGCACATTTCATCGCTGGCGGATAAGTTCGTCGAAGACCCGCATACCGTGGTGAAAGCGGGCGATATCGTGAAGGTTAAAGTGCTCGAAGTGGATTTACAGCGCAAACGAATCGCGTTGACCATGCGTCTGGACGAGCAGCCAGGCGACACCAGTACTCGTCGTGGCAACGGCAACAGCAGCAACCGCGATAACGGCAATCGTAATGCTGCGCGCCCGGCGAAAGCACCACGCGGTCGCGACAGCCAGCCGAGCGGCAACAGTGCGATGATGGATGCTCTCGCTGCGGCAATGGGTAAAAAACGTTAATCTTTACCCCTCCCTTCACCGGGAGGGGTATTTTTTGCAAACACATTCGAAAAAGTCCCAATTAAAACTGTCGATTAATGAAAGAAATGCAATTAACTCGTTATTTCGCCTGTTATTTACTATTCAAAATTATTAACTAATCACGCCCAATATTTAATTAGGCTATTGGTATCTGCGTTATTTTTCTTGCGCGGTGCATATTACAAATATTAAACACGCATAAACTTTGTAAAATAAAAATTATCTTTTTAACCTGCCGGTAATATTTCTTCCTTTTGCAGCGGGAATTCACAACTCTACAAATTTTTGAGCTACGTCAAAAGAGAATCAAATTATCAATTCTGCCCCCGACAAACGCATTTTTATGATTGATGATAAAAACTATTCTCATTATCATTGGTTCAGTAGATTATTTCTCCACCCCTTCGATGATGAACAGTGCGCCAGACGGCGCGTGATAACTCTTGGCTCGCAGCGTAAATAAGTAGGCTCTATGCAATTCTCTCCTGACAGCGCGTGGAAAATTACCGGTTTCTCTCAAGAAATAAGCCCGGCCTGGCGACAAAAACTCCTGTCATTAGGGATGTTGCCCGGCTCCTCTTTTAATGTGGTGCGCGTCGCCCCTTTGGGTGACCCTATTCATATTGAAACCCGCCGCGTTAATTTAGTGTTACGGAAAAAAGATCTCGCGTTCCTCGAACTGGAAGCGGTATCTCGTTAATCGGCCAGTCGTTACAAAGAGTGCTAAGTAAAAATGAAAAAATTGACCATTGGCTTAATTGGTAACCCGAATTCTGGCAAGACAACGTTATTTAATCAGCTCACCGGCGCGCGTCAGCGAGTGGGAAACTGGTCCGGCGTAACCGTTGAGCGCAAAGAGGGACAGTTCAACACCACTGACCACCAGGTGACGCTTGTCGATCTTCCCGGCACCTATTCGCTCACCACCATTTCCGCGCAAACATCGCTCGATGAGCAAATCGCCTGCCACTACATTTTAAGCGGTGATGCCGATCTGGTGATTAACGTGGTCGATGCATCCAACCTGGAGCGCAACCTCTACCTGACGCTGCAATTGCTGGAGCTGGGCGTACCGTGCATCATCGCCCTCAACATGCTGGATATCGCCGAAAAACAGAAAGTCCGCATTGATATCGACGGCCTTGCCGCGCGCCTGGGCTGCCCGGTGATCCCGCTGGTTTCCACGCGTGGTCGCGGGATTGAAGCGCTGAAAATGGCTGTCGATCGTCACCAACACAACGACAACATAGAACTGGTGCATTACGCCCAGCCCCTTTCCCGCGAAGCAGACGCGCTGGCACAGCAAATGGCCGATGATGTGCCGTTGCAGCAACGTCGCTGGATGGGCCTGCAAATGCTCGAAGGTGATATTTACAGCCGCGCCAACTCTGGCGTCAGCGAACAACAACTGGCTGCCTCGCTCGCACGTCTGGGAGCGGAAATGGACGACCCTGCGCTGCACATTGCTGATGCGCGCTATCAGTCGATTGCGGCGATTTGCGATACCGTCAGCAACACGCTCACCGCCGAGCCAAGCCAGTTCACCGCCGCGGTTGACCGCATCATCATTAACCGCTTTTTGGGCTTGCCGATCTTTTTGTTCGTCATGTATCTGATGTTTCTGTTTGCCATTAACATCGGCGGCGCATTCCAGCCGATTTTCGACGCGGGCTCGGTAGCCATATTTATTCATGGTATTCAGTGGCTGGGTTATACGCTGCACTTCCCGGAATGGCTGACCGTATTTCTGGCACAAGGGCTTGGCGGCGGCGTGAATACCGTGCTGCCGCTGGTGCCACAGCTCGGCATGATGTACCTGTTTATGTCCTTTCTTGAAGA
Organism: Kosakonia sacchari SP1; assembly: GCF_000300455.3. NCBI lineage: Bacteria > Pseudomonadati > Pseudomonadota > Gammaproteobacteria > Enterobacterales > Enterobacteriaceae > Kosakonia > Kosakonia sacchari. The sequence continues at coordinate 352,310 of NZ_CP007215.2, read as the reverse complement.
TTCCGGTTACATGGCACGCGCCGCGTTTGTGATGGACCGCCTGATGCAATCGCTGGGGCTGCCGGGCAAATCTTTCGTACCGCTGATTGTCGGCTTTGGCTGTAACGTTCCGTCGGTGATGGGCGCGCGTACATTAGACGCGCCGCGTGAACGTCTGATCACCATTATGATGGCGCCGTTTATGTCCTGCGGCGCGCGTCTGGCCATCTTCGCGGTTTTCGCTGCTGCCTTTTTCGGTCAGCAGGGAGCGCTCACCGTCTTCTCGCTGTATGTGATTGGTATCGTGATGGCGATCCTTACTGGTCTGGTGCTGAAACATACGCTGCTGCGCGGCGAAGCATCGCCGTTTGTGATGGAACTACCGGTGTATCACGTGCCGCATCTGAAAAGCCTGTTGCTGCAAACCTGGCAGCGTCTGAAAGGCTTTGTCATCCGCGCGGGTAAAGTGATTATCATTGTCAGCATTTTCCTCAGCGCGATGAACAGCTTCTCGCTGGATGGTCGTACCGTACACAAAATTGATGAATCTGCGCTGGCCTCTGTCAGCCGCGTCTTTACCCCGCTGCTGGAGCCGATTGGCGTGCATGGCGACCACTGGCAAGCCACCGTGGGTCTTGTTACGGGCGCAATGGCGAAAGAGGTGGTCGTCGGTACGCTGAACTCGCTTTACACCGCGGAAAATATTGAGCAGGAAGCCTTTAACCCAGCGGAATTCAGCCTGGCGGGTGAGCTGATTGCCGCTCTGGAAGATACGGCGAAAAGCGTGAAAGAGACATTCAGCCTGAGCGTACTGGCTAACCCAATCGAAGCCAGCAAAGGCGACGGCGAAATGGCGACCGGCACCATGGGCGTGATGAGCGAAAAATTCGGCAGTGCGGCAGCCGCTTACAGCTATCTGATTTTTGTGCTGCTTTACGTACCGTGTATCACCGCGATGGGCGCTATCGCCCGCGAATCCAGCCGTGGCTGGATGGGTTTCTCGGTGCTGTGGGGGCTGAATATCGCTTACTCGCTCGCCACGCTCTTTTACCAGACGGCGACCTTCAGCGAGCACCCGGTCTACAGCCTGACCTGTATTCTGGCGGTTCTGCTGTTTAACGTGGTGGTCATTAGCGCCCTTCGTCGCGCCAGAAGCCGGGTGGATGTCAGCCTGCTGGCTACGCGTAAAACTGTCGCCAGCTGCTGCGACAGCCCGGCGGGCGATTGTCACTAAGGAGCAACAACGATGGCGTCGTTAATTGAAGTGCGTGATTTGTTGGCATTGCAAGGCCGGATGGAGGCTCAACAACTGAGCGCCGCGTTGCATACGCCACGCGCGATGATCGACGCCATGCTCGGTCGCATGGAAGCCATGGGTAAAGCGGTGCGTATTCAGGAAGAGGCTACCGGTTGCTTAACCGGTAGCTGCAAGCAGTGCCCGGAAGGGAAAAGCGCCTGCTCTCGTGAGTGGTGGGCGTTGCGTTAAACGAGCCTGGATTTCAGCGCCAACAACGCCTCGCAAAATGCTGCAGGATGGGAAACAAACGGCGCATGTGCCGCTTTCGGGAAAACCAACGACTCGCTCTGCGGCCACATATCATCCAGTAATGGCACAATTTTACGCGGCACCAGCCCATCAAGACGGCCATACATACGTAAAAACGGTAGCGTCAGTCCGCCAAGTGCGTCGCGTAAATCGACCGTTTTTAAAATCTCCAGCCCGCCGTTCAGCACTTCCGTTGGCGGCATCGGAAGCGACAGCACCGCGTTTTTAAGCTCGCGCGCATCCTGTCTTGCGGTTTCGGTGCCGAGCGTCTGCAATGCCAGGAAACGCTCAACAGTACGCTGAAAATCTTCACTCAATTGCTGCTGAAAACCAGCCAGCACTTCAGGCTTGATGCCCGCCCAATCACCCTGTGCGCTAAAACAGGGCGATGAGGCCACCGTAACCAACGCGCTGACGCGTTCAGGTGATTGCAACGCAATCTGGCTCGCCACTAACCCGCCCAGGCTCCAGCCCAACCAAATCGCCTTTTGTGGCGCGTGAGATAACACGATATCCGCCATCTGCGGCAGCGCCAGTGCGCCAAACCCTTCGCTTCTGCCATAGCCTGGCAGATCCACTACATGCAGCGTAAAGTGCGAGCTCAGTTCCGGTGCAATGCAATCCCAGACCTGAGCATTCAGCCCCCATCCGTGCAGCAGCACAAGATGACAATTTCCTTCGCCTTTGGTTTGCCACCAGATGTTCTTCATCAGCTATCGTTCTCTTCTTTCACACAAGGAGGTGGCACATGCTAACAGTGCCAGGATTATGCTGGCTATGTCGAATGCCATTGATGCTGAGCCAGTGGGGAGTCTGTTCCGGCTGCTCACGCGCCATGAAAGTGCGCGAAAAAGTTTGCCCTTTGTGCGGCTTACCCGCCGCTCGCGACGACATCGCCTGCGGGCGCTGTCTGCAAAAACCGCCACCCTGGCAGCGGTTGATTGCCGTCAGCCGTTACGCGCCACCACTTAGCCCGCTGGTGCAGCAGTTTAAATTTTTGCCTCGCCCGGAAATCGCCCGCGCGCTGGCCCGTCTGCTGCTGTTAGCCGTGTTAAACGCCCGCCGCAGCGGAAACTGGCAGACACCGGATATGATCTTAAGCGTACCGCTGCATGCGCGTCGCCAGTGGCGCAGAGGGTTTAATCAAAGCGATCTTCTGTGCCGGGCGCTGGCGCACTGGTTACAAACTCCATATCATCCTGCCGCGCTACGCCGGGTGCGGGCAACGCCTGTGCAGCATCAACTCAATGCCCGCTTGCGCAAGCAGAACCTGAAAAATGCCTTTCGTCTTGAATTGCCCGTTGCCGGTCTCCATATCGTCGTGGTGGATGATGTCGTCACGACCGGCAGCACCGTTGCGGAAATCACCCGGCTGCTTTTACGCAGCGGCGCAGCAACTGTTCAGGTCTGGTGCCTGTGTCGAACCTTGTAGACCCTCGATGATGGGCGTATTATAACCAAGTAAAATAGTCAACTATTAGGCCATTGCTATGATCCGTATTTCCGACGCTGCCCAAGCGCACTTTGTCAAACTGCTGGCAAATCAGGAAGAAGGGACACAAATCCGCGTATTTGTGATTAACCCAGGCACGCCCAACGCTGAGTGTGGCGTCTCTTATTGCCCGCCGGACGCGGTTGAAGCCACTGACACCGCGCTGAAATTTGAACAACTGATTGCCTATGTCGATGAGCTGAGCGCGCCGTATCTGGAAGATGCGGAAATCGATTTTGTTACCGATCAGTTAGGTTCGCAGCTGACGCTGAAAGCGCCGAACGCCAAAATGCGTAAAGTGTCCGACGACGCACCGCTAATGGAGCGCGTGGAGTATCTGCTGCAGTCCCAAATCAACCCACAGCTGGCTGGCCACGGCGGCCGCGTTTCGCTGATGGAGATCACCGATGAAGGCTACGCCATTCTGCAGTTTGGCGGCGGCTGTAACGGTTGCTCCATGGTCGACGTGACGCTGAAAGAGGGTATCGAAAAGCAGTTGCTGACCGAGTTCCCGGAGCTGAAAGGCGTGCGCGATCTGACCGAACACCAGCGCGGCGAGCACTCTTACTACTAAGCCTGCTTTCTGCTGTAGATTGCCCGGCGGCGTTCTGCTTGCCGGGTCTACAGAGTTAAACTTTGTGTTACCCGTATCTCTCCCCTCACATTTCCCTTTTCACAGATGGTTAGTTTCCCGGCGTTAATATGACGCATGTCTCAGATCTTACATTTAGATCGCCAGAGTGATTCTCTTTTGATGGATGTTACCCGTATCATTCCTGCCAGCACCGACAACTTAAAAAACATCCGACTACAATTTTTAGCAATGGATGTCAGCCGCAACGGTGCCGCAGCTCGCTCCTTCCTCTTTCGGGAATTTTCAGCGGCTGCCAGAAACACTGACGTTACCCATAACAAATTAAAGGCCAGGTAAATCATGCCATTAGTCATTGTCGCTATCGGTGTTGCTCTCTTACTCCTGTTAATGATCCGCTTCAAACTGAACGGATTTATTGCTCTGATCCTCGTGGCGCTCGCCGTGGGGATGATGCAGGGCATGCCGCTTGATGCCGTTATTAAATCCATTAAAAATGGTGTCGGCGGTACGCTGGGCAGCCTTGCGCTGATCATGGGCTTTGGTGCCATGCTCGGCAAACTGCTGGCGGACTGCGGCGGTGCACAGCGCATTGCCACTACGCTTATCGAAAAGTTTGGGCGCCAGTACATTCAATGGGCGGTGGTGCTGACCGGTTTTACCGTCGGTTTCGCGCTGTTCTATGAAGTTGGCTTCGTACTGCTGCTGCCGCTGGTGTTCACCATCGCCGCGTCCGCACGCATTCCGCTGCTGTATGTTGGTGTGCCAATGGCGGCAGCGCTGTCCGTGACGCACGGCTTCCTGCCTCCGCACCCGGGCCCAACGGCGATTGCGACCATTTTCCATGCGGATATGGGCAAAACGCTGCTCTACGGTACGCTGCTCGGTATCCCAACCGTTATCCTTGCTGGTCCGGTCTATGCCCGCTTCCTGAAAAGCATTGATAAACCGATCCCGGATGGCCTCTACAACGCGAAAACCTTCAGCGAAGAAGAGATGCCGGGCTTCGGCGTCAGCGTCTGGACATCGCTGGTGCCGGTGATCCTGATGGCGCTGCGCGCGGTAGCCGAAATGCTGCTGCCAAAAGGCCATGCACTGCTGCCTTACGCAGAGTTCTTCGGCGACCCGGTCATGGCAACCATGATTGCAGTGCTGATTGCGGTATTCACTTTCGGCTTGAACCGTGGTCGTTCGATGGACGACATCAACGAAACGCTGACCAGCTCCATCAAAATCATTGCCATGATGCTGCTGATCATCGGCGGTGGCGGTGCGTTCAAACAGGTTCTGGTTGATAGCGGCGTCGATAAATACATCGCCTCAATGATGCATTCCACCAATCTCTCCCCGCTGTTTATGGCGTGGTCAATTGCCGCAGTGCTGCGTATCGCGCTGGGTTCCGCCACTGTTGCGGCAATCACAGCAGGTGGTATTGCGGCGCCGCTGATTGCCACCACTGGCGTGAGCCCGGAGTTGATGGTGATTGCGGTCGGTTCCGGTAGTGTGATTTTCTCTCACGTTAACGATCCGGGTTTCTGGCTGTTCAAAGAGTATTTCAACCTGACCATCGGCGAGACCATGCGCTCCTGGTCGGCGCTGGAAACCATCATTTCCGTTTGCGGTCTGGTTGGCTGCCTGCTGTTGGGCATGGTGGTTTAATTCAGTCGTTGCACGTGGAAAGGCCCGGATAACCGGGCCTTTTTTATTTCCGCTTTGCCGCCGCTTTACGGCGTCGATCGAGGTCTTTTAATAACTTATTGACCTTTTCATCGGCAAACATCGCCTCCAGCGACACCGCCAGCTTCCGCCGCCAGTTTTTATACTGATAACTGGTGCCCGGAATATTCACCGGCCCGGCCATATCCAGCCAGTCTTCCGGTTGCAAACCCAACAGCGCGCTATTGCTGTCGGCGATATAACGCTGCATTCCACGGTTGAGCACCGACGTCATCGGCATGCGCGACGCTTTATGTCCGGCACGCTGCGGCAAACAACCGTACTGATGAAGCGCATCGAGCAGCCCCTGTTTCGCCAGTTCGCGATCCTGATACAAGCCGCGTAAAACAAACTCATCCGGATAGAGTCCCAGCGTTTTACCGAGCGTCAAATCGCCGCTTTCCCAGTAGCCACGCAATGTAGGGAGATCGTGCGTTGTCGCCACCGCCATTGACTGTTGCGGGTACGCCTGCGGCGCGCGGAACGTTTTTTCATGATCGTTTTCGAAGTAGAGCACTTTGTAGGAGTACACACCGCTGCTGCGCAGTTTACCGACGATCTCCACCGGCACGGTTCCCAGATCTTCACCAATCACCATGCATTGATGACGCTGGCTTTCCAGCGCGAGAATGGCGAGCAGGTCATCGACCGGGTACTGCACATACGCGCCGTGATCGGCTGTTTCTCCATACGGGATCCACCACAGACGCAGCATCGACATCACATGATCAATACGCAGCGCACCGCAGTTTTTCATATTGGCACGCAGCAGATCGATAAATGGCGCATAAGCGCGGGCGTGGATCACGTGCGGATCCATCGGCGGCAAGCCCCAGTTTTGCCCCAGCGGGCCGAGAATATCCGGCGGCGCGCCAACGGAAGCTTTCAGGCAATACAGCTCGCGATCGCACCAGGTTTCTGCGCCACCTTCCGCCACACCCACGGCCAGGTCGCGGTACAGCCCAATCGGCATCGCGTAACCCTGGCTGGTTTGCCAGCACTCGGCGAACTGGGTATAAGCCAGCCATTGCAGCCAGAGGTAGAAATTCACTTCATCCTCATGGGTTTTGCAGAAGGCTTTCACCTGCGGGCTGTGTGTATTCTGAAATCCTTCCGGCCACACCGGCCAGCCCCAGCGCAGCATATCTTCCTTCACCTGGTTGGCGTGAATGGCATCGAACGCCGCCTGCCAGTAAAGGCTGTCGCCTTCCTGCTGCACAAAGTGCCGGAACGCTGCTGCCTGTTCATCATCTTCTGCACGCAGACGAAAGCGCTGCCATGCCATGCGCAACGCCTCCAGTTTCAGCGCCGTGACGGTGGCGTAATCCACCCATTGTGCATCGCGCGCGGCCCGCAGCGTTTCGCGCGTCGTGGGCAAATGCCACCAGGCCTGCGCCTCTTCGCTGTCGCGGAAATCCGCCACCGCATTCACATCAATATAGATAACGTTCAACCAGCGGCGCGATGACGGGCTGTAGGGGCTGGCGCTCTCCGGGTTCGCCGGATAGAGCGCATGAATCGGGTTAAGGCCGATAAACGCCCCGCCGCGGCTGGCCACCTCGCCGAGCATCTTTTTCAGATCGCCGAAATCGCCGATCCCCCAGTTACTCTCAGAACGCAGGGTGTAAAGCTGCACACATGCGCCCCACAGTTTCTTACCGTCGAGCAGCGCCTGAGGTTCATAACAACGCGCCGGCGCGATGATCACCCGGCACTGCCAGCGCTGACTTTTCTGCGTCACAGTCAGCGTGTGGTAACCCAGCGCCAGACCGGTAGGCAGCGGCACATTCGCCCCGCCGCGCACATCGCCCTGGTACTGTTTGCCCGTTTCCGTGGTGAGTTGCCACTGGAAATCACCTTTACCAACAACCGGCAGCACCTTTTTCTTGCCATGGATAAACACCTGCACCACAGGCACCGGCGGCGCACTGGCCGCCGCCACAGGCGCGGGATGCATCGCATCCAGCAAACGCCGCTTGGTTTGCACGGTAATGGATTGCGGTTTACCGTGCGCATTGATGTAGTTTGGGCTGATCCCCGCCGCCAGCGCGGCCTGTTCCAGACGTTTACTCTCCATCACCCTTCCTTAGCGTTTCGCCTGCCAGATACGGGTTTGATAATCGCGGATCGAACGGTCGGAGCTGAACATACCGCAGCGCGCGGTGTTCAGGATCGCGGCACGCGTCCAGGCTTCCTGGTCACGGTAGAGCACATCGACACGTTTCTGCGCCGCCACATAATCGGCGAAATCCGCCAGCACCAGATACGGGTCGCCGCCCTGCTTGCCGATACTGTGCAGCATCTGGTCGAAGGCATGTTTATCGCCATCGCTGTATTTACCGCTTTCCAGCTCCTTCAGCACCGCATCCAGTTGCTTGTCTTTTTTGCGCCATTTCAGCGGGTCGTACCCTTTCGCTTTCAGCGCCTTCACCTGCTCAACGGTGTTACCGAAGATAAAGATATTCTCCTCGCCAACCTGCTCGGCAATCTCGACGTTGGCACCGTCCAGCGTACCGACGGTTAACGCGCCATTCAGCGCCAGCTTCATGTTGCCAGTGCCGGATGCCTCTTTACCGGCCGTGGAGATCTGCTCGGAAACATCCGCCGCCGGAATCAATTTCTCCGCCGCCGATACACAATAATCCGGCAGGAAAACGACCTTCAGTTTGTCGCCAATGCTGGCGTCGTTATTAATCACTTCCGCCACTTTATTAATGGCATAGATAATGTTTTTAGCCAGGTAGTACCCCGGCGCGGCCTTCGCACCAAACAGGAACACGCGCGGCACGCGGTCAGCTTGCGGGTTTTCGCGGATCTCTTTATACAGCGCGATAATATGCAGCAAACCAAGATGCTGGCGTTTGTACTCATGCAAGCGCTTGATTTGGATATCAAACAGCGCGTGCGGATTGATTTCTATGCCGGTACGCGCTTTCACAAACGCCGCCAGTTGCTGTTTGTTGTGCTGTTTGATCTCACGGTACTGTTGACGGAACGCCGCGTCGTCGGCGTATTTCTCCAGGTTAATCAGTTGGTCGAGATCGTTGGCCCACTCTTTTTTCAGCGTCTTATCAAGCAACGCAGCCAGCTGCGGGTTGCACTGTTTGATCCAGCGGCGCGGAGTGATGCCATTGGTGACGTTATGGAATTTGCCCGGCCATAACTGGTGGTATTCCGGGAACAGATCTTTTACCACCAGATCTGAGTGCAGCGCCGCAACGCCGTTCACCGCGAAACCGCCAACCACGCACAGGTTCGCCATGCGTACCTGTTTGTGATGCACCACCGCCAGCTTCGCCCACACAGCTTTGTCGCCAGGCCAGGTTTTCTCAACCAGCACTTTAAACTTGTCGTTGATCTGCTTGATGATTTGCATATGGCGCGGCAGCAGCGCTTTCACCAGCGTTTCGTCCCAGCACTCCAGCGCTTCTGGCATCAGCGTGTGGTTGGTATAGGCGAACGTGCGGCTGGTGATCGCCCATGCGTCATCCCAACTCAGTTGATGCTCGTCAAGCAGCACACGCAGTAACTCAGGAATGGCAATCGTCGGGTGCGTGTCGTTCAGTTGAATAACTTCGTAGTCCGGCAGTTGCGCCAGCTTGCGCCCGGCCAGGTGATGGCGGCGCAGAATATCAGCCACCGAACAGGCACACTGGAAATATTGCTGCATCAGACGCAGCTTTTTGCCCGCCTGGTGGTTGTCATTCGGGTAGAGCACTTTAGTGAGTTTTTCCGCATCAATACCCGTTTGTTCAGCCCGCAGAAAATCGCCATCGTTAAACTTGGTGAGGTTAAACGGGTGCGCGTGCGTCGCCTGCCACAGGCGCAGCGGCTGGGTAATGCCGTTGCGATAGCCGATAACCGGCAGATCCCAGGCTTCACCGATCAGCGTAAACGCTGGTTGCCAGTGCCCTTCTTTGCTGACTTTACCGCCAATGCCTACCTGTACATCTAATTGCTCGTTATGGCTAAACCATGGGTAGCAGCGGCGATGCCAGTCGTCCGGCGCTTCGTGTTGTTGCCCGTCAACAAAAGACTGGCGGAACAAGCCGTATTGATAGTTAAGACCGTAACCGGTGGCCGACTGACCAACGGTGGCCATCGAATCCAGGAAACAGGCCGCCAGGCGCCCTAAACCGCCGTTACCGAGCGCCGGATCGATCTCCTCTTCCAGCAAATCGGTCAGATTGATGTTGTGGTGTTGCAGCACCTCGCCGACGCCCTGATACCAGCCCAGATTCAACAAGTTGTTGCCGGTCAGGCGACCAATCAAAAATTCCATGGAGATGTAGTTAACGTGGCGCTGATTTTTCGCTGTTTTCGGTGCGGGCTGCGCTGCCAGAAGTTCAGCCAGCGCACCGCTGACCGCTTGCCACCACTGGCGGGTTGTCATGTCGCTCGCGGCCTGAACCCCAAAACGCTGCCACTGGCGCGTAAGAGCCGTTTCAAATTCCGCTTTATTAAACGTTGGCTTTGACATAAAGAATCCGGATCCTGTAATGAAGTAAATCGACGTTTGCGCTAGTGTGCCTGGCTCGGTAACTGAGTTCCTCATCCTGCCAGGGATTAGCCGGGGAGGAGTAGCGGGGATGAGCGAAAAGTGTGATCGCCGCCACCTAAAGGTAGCGTCTTTTTTGAACATTATTCAATCAAAAAAGCAGCAACAGATGTGTAGAAATTCAGCGTGCGCGCAGGAAAAATGAAATGACGTTTCGGAGAGAATAAATATTCCTGACCGCTGAGAATTTGGCGAAATAATATTTCGCTGAGCGGAATTGTTCGTTTTTTGCTATTTGTGCGTTTATGTCAGCCAATGTCTTAATATTTCTTATAAAGACCTTATAGTTGCCGATTGTATTACAAATCCCGGCCTGCATCGCCCGCCAGCCCTGACTCCCCCTCTTTTGCCATTATTGTGCTTTCTTTATTCACGACATAAATAGAAATGTGACATGGTGCAAATTCACAATCGCCAGATTCGGACATAACTTGCAATATTTCTTCATCTGGCCGACCTTATTACTATTAATTACGAAGCGCAAAAAAAATCGTCCCCTCCGTTTTTCGCACAGTGAAGTGATAACCATGTTGATTCCGTCTAAATTAAGTCGCCCGGTTCGTCTCGACCACACGGTGGTGCGGGAACGGCTGCTGGCTAAACTTTCCGGCGCCAACAATTATCGGCTTGCGCTGGTAACCAGCCCTGCGGGTTACGGCAAAACCACGCTCATTTCACAGTGGGCGGCAGGTAAGAACGACGTTGGCTGGTATTCGCTGGATGAAGGAGACAACCAGCAGGAACGCTTTGCCAGCTATTTTATTGCCGCCGTTCAGCAGGCGACGGGCGGACACTGCGTCAGCAGTGAAGTGATGGCGCAAAAACGCCAGTACGCCAGCCTGCCGTCACTCTTTTCACAGTTATTTATTGAGCTGACCGAATGGCAGCGCCCATTGTATCTGGTGATTGATGATTACCATCTCGTCACCAACCCGGTCATTCATGATGCGATGCGCTTTTTCTTACGCCATCAGCCAGAAAACCTGACGCTGATTGTACTGTCGCGCAACTTGCCGCAGTTAGGCATCGCTAATCTTCGCGTGCGCGAGCAGTTGCTGGAGATAGGCAGCCACCAGCTTGCCTTTACCCACCAGGAGGCCAAACAGTTCTTTGACTGTCGCCTGACCTCCCCTATTGAAGCGGCAGAGAGCAGCCGTCTGTGCGACGACGTGGCCGGTTGGGCAACGGCGCTCCAGCTTATCGCGCTTTCTGCCCGGCAAAATCACAGCGCGCCGCATCAGTCTGCGCGCCGCCTGGCGGGCATTAACGCCAGCCATCTTTCAGATTATCTGGTTGATGAAGTGCTGGATAATGTCGATGTCGATACCCGTCATTTCCTGCTAAAAAGCGCTCTGCTGCGTTCAATGAACGATGCGCTGATTGTGCGCGTGACCGGCGAAGAGAACGGGCAGATGCGGCTGGAAGAGATTGAGCGCCAGGGCCTGTTCCTGCAACGGATGGACGATTCCGGCGAATGGTTTAGTTACCATCCGCTGTTTGGCAACTTCCTGCGCCAGCGTTGCCAGTGGGAACTGGCGACAGAATTACCGGATATTCACCGCGCGGCCGCGGAAAGCTGGATGGCGCAAGGCTTCCCTAGCGAAGCCATTCACCATGCGCTGGCAGCGGGCGATGGCATTATGCTGCGCGATATTCTGCTGCATCACGCATGGGGATTGTTTAACCACAGCGAGCTGAGCGTGCTGGAAGAGTCGCTAAAAGCACTGCCGTGGGAAAGCCTGCTGGAAAACCCACGCCTGGTGCTGTTACAAGCCTGGTTGATGCAAAGCCAGCACCGCTACAGCGAAGTGAACACGCTCCTGGCGCGCGCCGAACAGGAGATGACCACGCAAATGGACGCCTCGCTGCACGGCGATTTCAATGCTCTGCGCGCGCAAGTCGCCATCAACGATGGTGACCCGGTGGAAGCCGAACGGCTGGCGATGGTGGCGCTTGAAGAGTTGCCGCTGGCAAATTATTACAGCCGCATTGTGGCCACCTCGGTCCACGGAGAAGTGTTGCACTGCAAAGGCGAGCTGACCAATTCGCTGTCGGTCATGCAGCAAACCGAGCAGATGGCGCGTCGTCACGACGTCTGGCACTACGCGTTGTGGAGTCTCATCCAGCAAAGCGAAATTTTGTTCGCCCAGGGCTTCCTGCAAGCGGCCTGGGAGATGCAAGAGAAGGCCTTCGCGCTTATCCGTGAGCAGCATCTTGAGCAGTTGCCGATGCATGAATTCCTGCTGCGCATCCGCGCGCAGCTCCTGTGGGCGTGGGCGCGACTGGACGAGTCCGAAGCGGCGGCACGCCAGGGTATGGAGGTGCTTTCCGCCCTGCAACCGCAGCAACAATTACAGTGTCTGGCGTTGCTGGTGCAAAACTCGCTGGCGCGCGGCGATCTCGATAATGCCCGTAGCCACCTGCACCGGCTGGAGAATTTGCTCGGCAATGGTCAGTATCACAGCGACTGGGTATCGAACGCCGACAAAGTGCGGGTGATCTACTGGCAAATGACCGGCGATAAAAAAGCGGCGGCCCAGTGGCTGCGCCAGACGCCTAAACCTGAATTTGCCAATAACCATTTTCTGCAAAGCCAGTGGCGCAATATTGCCCGCGCGCAGATCCTGCTCGGCGATTACGACCCAGCAGAAATGGTGCTTGAGGAATTAAATGAAAACGCGCGTGGCCTGCGCCTGATGAGCGATATCAATCGCAACCTGTTGCTGTTGAACCAGCTTTACTGGCAGGCGGGACGTAAAAATGACGCGCAGCGGGTGTTGTTGGAAGCTTTACAACTGGCTAACCGCACCGGATTTATCAGCCACTTCGTAATTGAAGGGGAAGCGATGGCGCAGCAGTTGCGTCAGTTAATTCAGCTCAACACGCTGCCGGAGCTGGATCAGCACCGCGCCCAGCGCATTTTGCGCGATATCAATCAGCACCACCGTCACAAGTTCGCGCATTTTGACGAGAACTTTGTCGAACGGCTGCTCACTCACCCGGAAGTACCGGAACTGATCCGCACCAGCCCGCTGACCCAGCGCGAATGGCAGGTGCTGGGGCTGATTTATTCTGGCTACAGTAATGAACAGATTGCGGGTGAGTTGGCTGTCGCGGCAACGACCATTAAAACCCATATCCGCAACCTTTATCAGAAACTCGGCGTCGCCCATCGCCAGGATGCGGTTCAGCATGCGCAGCAGTTGCTGAAGATTATGGGCTACGGGGTGTAAAAACCGCCGCAGGGCGGTTTAGCACAGCTCCAGTTGGACATTATTGCTGGTAATCACCTGCACCACGCTGGCGGGTGGCATCGTATCGGTGTAAACCGCATCCACCATGCTAATACTGCCCATATTGACCATCGCGTTACGACCAAACTTCGAGTGATCCACCACCAGCATCACATGGCGCGAGTTTTCAATAATTGCCCGTTTGGTGCGCACTTCATGGTAATCAAACTCCAGCAATGAGCCATCAGCATCGATGCCGCTGATGCCGAGGATGCCGAAATCGAGGCGGAATTGAGAAATAAAATCGAGCGTCGCTTCACCCACAATGCCGCCGTCGCGGCTACGGAGTTCGCCACCTGCCAGAATCACCCGGAAGTCGTCTTTCTTCATTAATGTATTGGCGACGTTCAGGTTGTTGGTGACGATGCGTAAATCGCTGTGGTTGAGCAGCGCATGGGCGACCGCTTCCGGCGTGGTGCCGATATCAATAAACAGCGTGGCGCCGTTGGGAATTTGTTCCGCCACTTTACGAGCGATACGCTCTTTTTCCGCCGTTTGCGTCGCTTTACGATCGTGCCAGGAGGTGTTTTCCGAGCTCGATGGCAGCGCCGCGCCACCGTGATGACGCAAAATTTTATTTTGATCTGCCAGATCGTTCAGATCGCGGCGAATCGTTTGTGGGCTAACGGAAAATTGCTCGACTAACTCTTCGGTACTTACATATCCCTGCTGTTTAACCAGTTCAATAATTGCGTCATGACGCTGTGTTTGTTTCATGAATTGTCCCTGGATAATTATGTTCGTTTTCGCACATTTTTCGTGTCGACCAGCGCCATCGCCAGCCCAATCACCATCCCCGCCGTGTGCGCGCCGTTAGCAATGGCGAAACCGGTCAAACCGAACCACTCCGCCACCATCAGCACAACGGTGAAGATAAACAATCCGTTAGGTAACGCAATCTGCGATTCCGGGTCACGTATACCGCGTAGCCAGACATAGCCAATCAGCGCGTAAACCACGCCGGATAAGCCGCCAAACCACGGACCAGTAAGCTGGTGCTGCACAAAACCGCTCAATAAAGCGCTAATGAGGGTAATGACTACCAGTTTTCCGGTACCCAGACGTTTTTCAACCACGCCGCCAAGATACCACCACCAGAAAAGGTTGAAGATGATATGCACCAGCGAAAAGTGCATTACCGCATGGGTGAAGTAGCGCCAGACTTCAAACTGCACGCTTGCGTCCCACGGCCAGGCAAGCCACATCATCACCGTTTGATCGCCGATAATGCTCATCATCACAAACACCACGAGGCACAGCGCCGACATCAGCAGCGTTAATGGCCCGCCGCGCTCACGCAGCGCCGCCCGCAGCGGAAAGCGGCGATAGTGCAAGCCGCTATCGATTTGCCCGGATTGCCAGCTCGCCGCCAGATAACGCGGGTCGCCGGGGTTTTCCATAAAACGCGCAAGTTCGCTGCGCACGCGCTCCGCCTGGCTTTCATCTGCCAGCCAGACATCGCTTTGCTGATGGTGTTGAAGGGTGAGGATCACACCCTGGGTCTGCATGTAATCAACAAACGCCTGGGCGACGCGAGGGTTGGAAAAAGAGGTAATCATCAACATGGCAGGCGTCGTTTAGTCCCTACAAAAAAAGACAGTATACCGAAGACAAGCGTAATGCCTACAGCGCGCCGTGCATCACTTCAGACGGAAAGTGGCGATGCCAGGCGTCGAAACCACCGTCCACGCTGTAGACCTGATCGTAGCCCTGCTGCAACAAATATTGCGCAGCGCCTTTGCTGCTATTGCCGTGATAGCACATCACCATCACCGGCGTTTCGAAGTCGTTATCACGCATAAACGCGCCCAGCGTGTCGTTGGTGAGATGAAACGCGCCTGGCGTATGCCCCATCGCAAAGCTCTGCGGATCGCGAATATCCACCAGTACAGCCTGCTGCTGATGCAATTTTTGGTGGGCTTCTTCTACGTTAATACACTCAAAGTGATCCATGACGTTCTCTTAATTGACACAGTAAATGGCTATCCTGCCGTCAAGTGTACGTCGTGACAGCGGGTTAGCGCCATTATGTTATGCATATCACTCTAAATTGTTTTTTTGATGTTACCAAAAGCGCGTTCCTTTGCTATTATGAGCGATATCGAACATTTTTGAGCTTTAACGAAAGTGCATGAGGACAGCATGGAAACCAAAGATCTGATTGTGATAGGCGGGGGCATTAATGGTGCCGGTATCGCGGTTGACGCCGCAGGGCGTGGTTTATCCGTGCTGATGCTGGAAGCACAGGATCTCGCCTGCGCGACATCCAGCAACAGCTCCAAACTGATTCACGGTGGCCTGCGCTACCTTGAACACTACGAATTCCGCCTGGTGAGCGAAGCGCTGGCCGAGCGCGAAGTACTGCTGAAAATGGCGCCGCACATCGCTTTCCCGATGCGTTTTCGCCTGCCGCACCGCCCGCACCTGCGTCCGGCGTGGATGATCCGCATTGGTCTGTTTATGTACGATCACCTCGGTAAACGCACCAGTTTGCCTGCATCGCGCGGTTTGCGTTTTGGCGCAGAATCGGTGCTGAAACCGGAAATCGTGCGCGGTTTCGAATATTCTGACTGCTGGGTAGACGATGCGCGTCTGGTATTGGCCAATGCGCAGATGGTGGAACAAAAAGGCGGTAAAGTGATGACCCGCACCCGCGCCACCAGCGCACGCCGCGAAAACGGCATGTGGATTGTTGAAGCGGAAGATATCGACACCGGAGAAAAATTCAGCTGGCAGGCGCGCGGTCTGGTTAACGCCACCGGCCCATGGGTGAAAGAATTCTTCGATGACGGCATGCATCTGCCATCCCCGTACGGCATCCGCCTGATCAAAGGCAGCCATATTGTGGTGCCGCGCGCACACGCGCAGAAACAGGCGTATATCCTGCAAAACGAAGATAAGCGTATTGTCTTTGTGATTCCGTGGATGGATGAGTTTTCGATTATCGGCACCACGGATGTGGAATATAAAGGCGATCCGAAGCACGTGGAGATCGACGAAAACGAGATCAACTACCTGCTGAAAGTCTATAACGGTCACTTCAAGAAACAGCTGAGCCGCGAGGACATTGTCTGGACTTACTCCGGCGTACGCCCGCTGTGTGATGACGAATCCGATTCACCGCAGGCTATCACCCGTGACTATACGCTGGATATCCACGACGAAAACGGCAAAGCGCCGCTGTTGTCAGTGTTTGGCGGCAAATTGACCACTTACCGCAAGCTGGCTGAACACGCGCTGGAAAAACTGACGCCGTACTACAAAGGCATTGGCCCGGCATGGACGAAAAGCTGCGTATTACCAGGCGGGGATATTGCCGGCGATCGCGATGATTACGCCGCCAAATTGCGCCGCCGTTATCCGTTTATCAGCGAATCGCTGGCGCGTCATTATGCCCGCACTTACGGCAGCAATAGTGAGCTGATACTGGCGAATGCCACCAGCCTTGAAGAGCTAGGCGAGCATTTCGGTCACGAGTTGTACGAAGCCGAACTGCGTTACCTGGTCGAACACGAATGGGTAAGACGCCTGGACGACGCTATCTGGCGTCGCACCAAACTCGGCATGTGGCTGAATGCGGAAGAGCAGTCGCGCGTAGCGCAATGGTTAACGCGTCATCATAAAGCGGAACTGTCGCTGGCGTCGTAACAGAATCAGTCTCTCCCCTATGGGAGAGAGTGGCATCGCAAGAGAAAAAACCTCTCCCAACCGGGAGAGGTTTTTTTATTACAGCCGAACCGGTTTGATATGCCAGATATTCTCGGCATATTCCTGAATAGTGCGATCCGATGAGAAGTACCCCATATTGGCGATGTTACGCATCGCTTT
This sequence comes from Kosakonia sacchari SP1, assembly GCF_000300455.3. Lineage (NCBI taxonomy): Bacteria > Pseudomonadati > Pseudomonadota > Gammaproteobacteria > Enterobacterales > Enterobacteriaceae > Kosakonia > Kosakonia sacchari. The sequence goes on along the minus strand of NZ_CP007215.2, from coordinate 335,306 downwards.
ATTGGTCCACTCTTCCGGGTGGCGATAAAGCTCATCCACTTTTTCCTGGCAATCGACATAGCTGCGGAAATCCGCCAGTACCTGATAATGGTCGCCAAAGTTGATCAATGAATCGACGAGATCGCGATAGCGCCCGGGTTCCTGTGGGCTGAACAAGCCAGTGGCGATTTGCGTCAGCACCTGATGCAACTCTTCATCTTTCTCGTAGTATTCACGCGGCTTATAGCCCTTGCGCCGCAGCGCTTCGACTTCATCCGCCGTGTTACCGAAGATAAAGATATTCTCTTCGCCAACGTGTTCCTGCATCTCAACATTCGCGCCATCCAGCGTGCCAATCGTCAGCGCGCCGTTGAGGGCAAACTTCATATTACTGGTGCCGGAAGCTTCCGTGCCCGCCAGTGAAATCTGCTCGGAAAGATCCGCCGCCGGAATAATGACCTGCGCCAGACTGACGCTGTAATTGGGGATAAAGACGACTTTCAGTTTGTCGCCAATCTGCGGATCGTTGTTGATCACCTGCGCGACATCGTTGATCAGATGGATAATATGTTTCGCCATGTAGTAAGCAGACGCGGCCTTACCGGCGAAAATATTGACGCGCGGCACCCATTGCGCCGTGGGATCGGCCTTGATGCGGTTATAGCGGACAATAACGTGCAACACGTTCATCAACTGGCGCTTATATTCATGAATGCGTTTGATCTGCACATCGAAGAGCGCTTTCGGGTTCACCACCACGTTCAGTTGCTGGGCGATAACGATCGCCAGCCGCTTTTTATTCTCCAGCTTCGCCTGGCGCACCGCCTGGTTCACCGTCGGGTAATCAATATGCTGCTCCAGCTCGCTCAACTGACTGAGATCGGTACGCCATGTGCGGCCAATATTTTCATCCAGCACGTGCGAAAGCGACGGGTTCGCCAGCGCCAGCCAGCGCCGTGGCGTCACGCCGTTAGTGACGTTGAGAAAACGCATCGGGAAGATGTCTGCGAAATCGGCAAACAGCGACTGGACCATTAAATTGGAGTGCAGCTCAGAAACGCCATTCACTTTATGGCTCACCACCACCGCCAGCCAGGCCATACGTACGCGGCGTCCGCTGGCTTCGTCAATAATCGACGTGCGGCTCAACAAATCGGTGTTATTCGGGTGCTGCTCCTGCAAGGTCTTGAGAAAATAATCATTAATCTCAAAGATGATTTGCAGATGGCGCGGCAAAATTTTACCCAGCATATCTACCGGCCAGGTCTCCAGCGCCTCACTCATCAACGTGTGGTTGGTGTAAGAGAAGACCTGACAGGTCACCTCAAAGGCGTCATCCCATTCGAATTTATGCTCGTCTATAAGCAGACGCATCAGCTCGGGAATCGACAGCACCGGGTGAGTGTCATTGAGGTGAATGGCAATTTTGTCTGCCAGATTGCTAAAAGTCTGGTGCAACTGATAGTGGCGGCTGAGGATATCCTGCACCGTCGCGGAGACCAGGAAGTATTCCTGACGCAGACGCAGCTCGCGACCGGAGTAGGTGGAATCATCCGGGTAGAGCACACGAGAGACGTTTTCCGAGTGGTTTTTATCTTCCACGGCGGCAAAGTAGTCACCCTGGTTGAATTTGCCGAGGTTAATTTCGCTACTCGCCTGCGCGTTCCACAAACGCAGCGTGTTAGTCGCATCGGTATCGTAGCCGGGGATAATCTGATCGTAGGCAACGGCGAGGATCTCTTCGGTTTCAACCCAGCGGCTCTTTCTGCCTTCCTGCTGAATGCGCCCGCCAAACCGCACTTTGTAACGTGTGTTGTGGCGTTTAAACTCCCACGGATTGCCGTACTCCAGCCAGTAATCCGGCGACTCTTTCTGCCGCCCGTCAACGATGTTCTGCTTGAACATCCCATAGTCGTAACGAATGCCGTAGCCGCGGCCGGGCAATCCCAGCGTCGCCAGCGAATCCAGGAAGCAGGCCGCCAGTCGACCCAGCCCGCCGTTACCAAGGCCGGGGTCGTTCTCTTCATCAATCAACTCTTCAAGGTCGAACCCCATTTCATCCAGCGCGTTTTTCACATCGTCATAGATACCGAGTGACAGCAAGGCGTTAGAAAGGGTGCGGCCAATCAGAAACTCCATCGATAAGTAGTAAACCTGGCGCACTTCTTGAGAGAGCTGCGCGCGGGTGGAACGCAGCCAGCGCTCCACCAGCCGATCGCGCACGGCAAACAGCGTGGCGTTCAGCCATTCGTGGCGATTGGCGACAGCCGGATCTTTACCGATGGTGAACATCAGTTTGTAGGCAATCGAATGTTTTAACGCCTCAATACTTAACGTAGGTGAAGCATAAGTAAAAGGTGCATTCATATAAGTGATTCCTGGAAAACTATTTCAACCGAAAGTAAAGATCGCGGTATGACTGCGCGGCGACCTGCCAGCTAAAATCCATCGCCATCGCCTGACGCTGTACAAAACGCCAAAGCGATGGACGGGACCACAACACGAAAGCACGCCTGATGGCCCTGAGCAGCGACCAGGCATTACTATCTTCAAAGACAAAACCGCTGGCGACGCCATCCGCCAGGTTTTCCAGCGAACTGTCGGAAACCGTATCCGCCAGCCCGCCGGTGCGGCGCACTAATGGCAGTGTGCCGTACTTCAGGCCATACAATTGCGTCAGGCCACAAGGTTCAAAGCGGCTCGGCACCAGAATGACATCCGCCCCGCCCATAATGCGGTGCGAGAACGCTTCGTGGTAACCAATCTGCACCCCCACCTGCCCGGAGTGTTCTGCGGCGGCAGCGAGAAAGCCTTCCTGCAACACCGGATCGCCCGCACCAAGCAGCGCCAGTTGACCGCCCTGTTCCAGCAGCCCAGGCAAGGCTTCCAGCACCAGATCCAGCCCTTTCTGGCTGGTCAGGCGGCTTACCACCGCAAACAACGGGACTTTGTCGTTCACTTTCAGCCCCATCGCTACTTGCAGTTGACGTTTGTTTTCCGCTTTTTCTTCCAGCGTATCGCGCGTGTAGCGCGCACCGAGCAGCAAATCGGTGGCCGGATCCCAAATTTTTTCATCGACGCCGTTCAGAATGCCGCTCAGGCGGCCTTCCTGCTGGCGCTGGCGCAACAGCCCTTCCATGCCATAGGCGAACTGCGGTTCGGTGATCTCGCGCGCGTACGTCGGGCTGACAGCGGTAATATGATCCGCGTAATACAGCCCCGCCTTGAGAAACGAAATCTGTCCGTTGAACTCCAGCCCGTGCATATTAAAGAACGACAATGGCAGTTCGATGTCATTCATATGCTGTGCATAAAACATGCCCTGATAGGCAAGGTTATGCACCGTAAACACCGACTTGGCCGGATGCCCCTTCGCCGCGAGGTAAGCCGGAGCCAACCCTGCATGCCAGTCGTGCGCGTGCACCACATCCGGGCGCCAGAATGGATCAAGCCCACTGGCCATTTCGCTGCCAACCCAACCGAGTAACGCAAAACGCAGTACGTTATCGGTATAGGCGAACAAATTCGTGTCGTGATAGGGACTCCCGGGCCGATCGTACAGATGCGGCGCATCGATCATGTAAATCCCCACCCCGTTGAAGTGACCGAATAACAGCGAAATGTGACCGGCAAACGTCTCACGCCGGGACACCACTTTCGCATCGCTCACACCACGACGAATATCAGGGAACGCAGGCAACAGAACGCGAGTATCAACACCACCGGCAATTTGTGCCGCAGGCAACGCGCCAATCACGTCTGCCAGACCCCCGGTCTTCAGCAACGGAAACATCTCAGAACATACATGTAAAACCTGCATTATCGCTCCTGTTCAAAACCCGTTGGCCTTGACGCCAGAAAGGGGGAAACAGCGCGCGGACCCCTTCCGCGCAAGGTTATAATCAGATGCTTTCAGCTTTTAATTTGCGCAACATTTCACGTGTGACCAACACAATGCCTTCTTCGGAACGGTAAAAGCGACGCGCATCTTCTTCCGCATTTTCACCAATCACCGTGCCTTCCGGTATCACGCAGCCTCTGTCGATAATGCAGCGGTGGAGGCGACAGGAGCGCCCCACCCACACTTCCGGCAGCAAGACCGAAGAGTCGATATTGCAGAATGAGTTGACGCGCACGCGGTAAAACAACACCGACTGCACAACAACCGATCCTGAAATAACGCACCCGCCGGAAACCAGCGAGTTCAACGTCATGCCGTGGCTGCCCGACCTGTCCTGGACGAATTTCGCCGGGGGTAAAGATTGATTATAGGTACGGATAGGCCAATTTTGATCGTACATGTCCAGTTCCGGCATCACCGAGGCTAAATCAAGGTTCGTTTTCCAGTAGGCTTCGAGCGTGCCGACATCCCGCCAGTATGGGCCAGCATCAGGATCGGACTGCACGCAGGACAACGGGAACGGGTGCGCATACGCCATGCCAGACTTCACTATCTGCGGAATGATGTCCTTACCAAAATCATGGCTGGAATTTTCATTCTCATCGTCCTGCTCCAGCAGGTCGTACAGATACTCCGCATCAAAAATATAGATCCCCATGCTGGCCAGCGCCTTGCTGTCGTCACCTGGCATACTGGGCGGCGACGCGGGTTTCTCTACGAAGTCGATTATTTTGTCGTTCTCATCAACGGCCATTACGCCAAAAGCGGTGGCCTCATGAACAGGCACCGGCAGGCAGGCAACGGTGCAGCGCGCCTCTTTTTCCACATGGTCAATCAGCATGCGCGAGTAGTCCTGCTTGTAGATGTGATCGCCCGCCAGAATGACGATGTACTCCGCGCGATAACGACGAATGATGTCGAGATTCTGCGTGACAGCATCCGCCGTGCCGCGATACCAGTTTTCCCCGTGTACGCGCTGCTGAGCGGGCAACAGATCAACAAACTCATTCATCTCGTTATTAAAAAACGACCAGCCGCGCTGAATATGTTGGATCAGCGTATGCGACTGGTATTGCGTGATGACGCCAATTCGTCGAATGCCGGAGTTAATGCAGTTGGACAGCGCGAAGTCGATGATGCGGAACTTGCCACCGAAGTGCACCGCTGGTTTGGCGCGTTTTTTGGTTAAATCTTTCAGACGCGTCCCCCGGCCACCCGCCAGGATCAGGGCAACAGATTTTAGTGGCAACTGGCGCGCCAGCATTGTTGGGTCGTTCTTATCTAATCTCACCATGACTAACTCCTTTTTTATGACCGCTGAAATACGCACACTCCATGCGCGGGCCCGTGCCAGACAGAGACGATGACCGGATTGTCCTCTCCGGCAAAAGGCGGAATGGCGCACCATTCACCTGCGGGTAAAGCCATTTCTGCAACTTCTGCGGTGGCATTGAGGGTGATTAACACGCTGTCTGATAACAGGATCTGTAAGCGGTGCACCCCGTTTTGCCACGCCTGCGGCGTGAGCTGTTGCCCTTCGTCATTTAACCAGGCAACGTTGCCGTCACCCTCTTCCCACCACGCGTCACGCGTGAGGGCAGGAATACGCTGGCGCAAATGGATAAGCGCGGCGGTAAACGTCACCAGACCGCTATCCACCTGGCTCCAGTCAAGCCAGGTTAATGCGTTATCCTGGCAATAAGCATTGTTATTGCCGTGCTGGCTATGCCCCATTTCGTCGCCAGCCAGCAGCATTGGCGTGCCTTGCGAAAGCAGTAACGTGGTTAACAGCGCGTGCATGCTTGCACGCCGTCTTTCAACCACATCAAGGCTGCCGCCTAACCCTTCTGTTCCATGATTAAAGCTGTGATTACTGTTAGTGCCGTCGCGGTTGTCTTCGCCATTGGCTTCGTTATGTTTATGGTCAAAAGAGACACAATCCCGCAGCGTAAAACCGTCGTGGGCGGTGATCAGATTGACCGAGGCCGATGGCAGACGACCATCACGTTTGAACACATCGCTGGAGGCGGCAAAGCGCCCGGCGAACTCGCCCAATGAGAGGGATTGTTCGAGCCAGAAACGGCGCGTCGCATCGCGGAAATGGTCGTTCCACTCAGCAAAAGGTGATGGGTAGTTCCCCACCTGATAACCACCAGGGCCGATATCCCATGGCTCGGCGATCAGCTTCAGAGAGCGCAGGAGTGGATCGTTTTTAATGGCGTTAAACAGCAGTGCCTGCTGGCTGAATTCCGGCGTGCGTCCCATCACTGAGGCCAGATCAAAGCGAAAACCATCCACATGAAAGGTCTCCACCCAGTGACGCAGGCAGGCGTGCGCGTAATCCACCACATCGGCGTTATTCAAATTGAGCGTGTTACCGCAGCCGGTCCAGTTGTGGTAATCGCCATCCTCGCGAACCCAGTAATAACTTCGGTTGTCGATACCGCGCAGGGAGAAGGTCGGCCCGTCGAGATCGCTTTCCGCGCTATGGTTGAGGACGATATCGAGGATCACTTCGATCCCGGCCCGATGCAGCGCTTTTACCGCATCGCGAAACTCAGTAATCGCCTGCGCCGGGTTACTGGCGTAGCGGGGTTCCAGCGCAAACAGCGCCAACGGGTTATAGCCCCAGTAATTAGACAGCCCCAGCCGCTGCAGGCGCGGTTCGCTGGCGAAATGCGCCACGGGCAATAATTCCAGCGCGGTGATCCCCAGCTGTTTAAACCAGTTGATCATCACTGGGTGGCCCAGCGCCTTGTAGGTGCCGCGTATTTCCGGTGGGATCGCCGGATGCAGCCACGTCAATCCTTTGACATGCGCTTCGTAAATGACCGTGTTGCCCCAAGGAATGCGCGGCGGCGCGTCCTCTTCCCAGTCGTAGTTTTCATGCACCACCACGCTGCGTAAGCCGAGCGCGGCGTTATCGTGGGGATCCGGCGCGTCATAACCGCCGTGAAACAGCGGGTTGTCGAGCGTTTCGCCTTCAACACGTCGCGCACAAGGATCGAGCAGTAATTTGGCCGGGTTAAAACGGTGCCCGCGAGCGGGTTCCCACGGGCCGTGCACACGGTAGCCGTAATGCAGGCCAGGCTTTGCACCCACCAGAAAACCGTGCCAGATATCGCCGGTGCGACCGGGTAAGTCGACGCGCTGTTCATTGCCCTCATCGTCGAACAGGCAAAGCTCCACGCGTTCAGCATGGGCGGAAAACAGCGTAAAGTTCACGCCGTCGCTCTGCACATGTGCGCCGTGAGGCGTCGCTTTTCCGGCCGTCAGCTTGCTCATTCGCCCTCCCGCACCAGCCAGATAGTCGCCAGCGGCGGTATGGTCAACAGCAGGGAATGCTCACGCCCGCGATTGGCGATCGCGTCGCTGTGTACCACGCCGCCATTGCCGGTGTTGCTGCCGTGATAATGCATGGAGTCGCTGTTTAACTCTTCGCGCCAGCGCCCCGGTTGGTTAATGCCGATGCGATAATCCGCGCGCGGCACGGGGGTAAAGTTACTGACAACGAGGATCTCATTGCCCTGCTTATCACGGCGGACAAAAGCAAACACCGAGGCTTCATGATCATCCACCACCAGCCATTCAAAACCGTAAGGGTCGAAGTCCAGCTCGTGCAGCGCTTTATGATGGCGATAAGCCTGGTTCAAATCGCGCACCAGCCGCTGCACGCCGTGATGCCAGTTATCACCGCCCTCCAGCAGGTGCCAGTCGAGGCTGGCATCGTGGTTCCACTCGCGCCCCTGCGCAAATTCATTGCCCATAAACAGCAGTTTTTTACCGGGGAACGCCCACATCCAGGCGTAATAGGCGCGCAGGTTGGCGAATTTTTGCCAGGCATCGCCGGGCATGCGGTCAAGAATCGATTTCTTGCCGTGCACCACTTCGTCATGGGAAAGCGGCAGGATAAAGTTTTCGGTGTAGTTATAGAGAATACCGAAGGTCATCTTGTCGTGATGGTATTTGCGATACACCGGATCAAGCTTCATATAATCCAGCGTGTCGTGCATCCAGCCGAGGTTCCATTTGTACCAGAAGCCCAGCCCGCCTTGCGATGGCGGGCGCGAGACGCCAGCGAAATCGGTAGACTCTTCCGCCATGCTCACGGCACCGGGCGCCTGCTCCCCGAGGATACGGTTGGTATTGCGTAAAAACTCAATGGCTTCCAGGTTTTCACGACCGCCGAATTCATTGGGGATCCACTCCCCCTCTTTGCGGCTGTAGTCGCGGTAGATCATAGACGCCACCGCATCCACGCGCAGAGCGTCAATGCCGAAGCGCTCAATCCAGTACAGCGCGTTACCGACCAGATAGTTGCTCACTTCCCGGCGACCATAGTTGTAAATCAGCGTGTTCCAGTCCTGGTGATAACCTTCACGCGGATCGCTGTGCTCGTAGAGTTTGGTGCCGTCGAAATCCGCCAGACCAAAATCATCCGACGGGAAATGGCCCGGCACCCAATCGAGGATCACCCCTAAACCAGCGGCATGCGCGGTATGAATAAAGTGCAGGAAATCATCGCGTGTGCCAAAACGGCGGGTTGGCGCGTACAAACCGGTAGGTTGATACCCCCAACTGCCATCGAACGGGTGCTCATTCACCGGCATCAACTCAAGATGGGTGAACCCCATCCATTTCGCGTAAGGCACGAGCTGATCCGCCAGCTCGCGGTAGCTGAGCCAAAAGTTGTTGTCGGTGTGACGACGCCAGGAGCCCAGATGAACTTCATAGATACTGATTGGCGCATCAAATTCATTGGCGCGTTTGCGTTCTTCGCTCTGCGTTTTCTTGCCCGGCAGGCCGCAAATCAGCGACGCGCTATCGGGCCGCATTTGCGCCTCAAACGCATAAGGATCAGCTTTGATACGCAGCTTACCGTGCGCATCAATCATCTCGAATTTATAGAGCTGCCCATTGAGCGCGCCGGGAATGAAAAGCTCCCAGATACCGCTTTCCCGACGCAGGCGCATCGGGTGGCGGCGGCCATCCCAGTAGTTAAATTGCCCTACCACGGAGACGCGCTGCGCATTCGGCGCCCAGACGGAGAAACGAGTACCCACCACGCCATCGACCGTATCGGCGTGCGCGCCCAGCGTTTCGTAAGGCCGCATATGCGTGCCTTCGCTCAGCAGCCAGGCATCCATATCCTGGATTAACGGGCCAAAACGGTAGGGATCGTCAATCAGGTTTTGTTGGCCGTGCCAGATAACGGCGAACTGATAATAGAAAGGGTTTTTACGGCGTTGCATCACGCCGCTGAAGAAGCCCCTGGAATCCAGGCACTCCAGTTTTCCCACTTTGCGCCCGGTTTTCGGCTCGATAACCCACACTTCGGTGGCATCAGGCAGCAGCGCGCGTACTTCCAGACCGGCTTCGGTCTGGTGCATCCCCAGCACTGAAAAAGGATCAGCAAAATGACCCGCAATAAGCGCGTTAATGACGTCTTTATCAACACGAACGGACATGGTTCTCATCCTGTTGTTGTGGCATCGCACCTTCCACCGTAGTAAGTCCGGTTGCGACACTTTTTTGACCTGAACGGCGCAGCACCAAATGTGCATCCTCTCTGCTCCGTCCCATCTTCAGGCAAGATGTTCCGACACCTTGTCTAAAGCATAGCCAACACTTTTCAACACTTGAGAAAATAAACACATCTGTGCTTCTTTCTGGCAAAAAAGCACAAAAAAAGGGCGCCGTAGCGCCCTTGTGGTGGTGAACTCTGTTACGCCAGTTGGCGCAGCATACGACGCAGCGGTTCGGCCGCGCCCCATAACAACTGGTCACCTACGGTGAAGGCAGAGAGGAACTCCGGCCCCATGTTCAGTTTACGCAGACGACCAACCGGCGTGGTCAGCGTGCCAGTGACGGCGGCTGGTGTCAGTTCGCGCATGCTGATCTCGCGATCGTTTGGCACCACTTTCGCCCACGGGTTATGCGCCGCCAGCAGCTCTTCGACGGTCGGAATCGACACATCTTTTTTCAGCTTGATGGTAAACGCCTGGCTGTGGCAGCGCAGCGCGCCGATGCGTACGCAAAGGCCATCGACCGGAATGACATTCGCGGTGTTGAGAATTTTGTTGGTCTCCGCCTGGCCTTTCCACTCTTCGCGGCTTTGCCCGTTATCGAGCTGTTTGTCGATCCACGGGATCAGGCTACCCGCCAGCGGTACACCAAAGTTATCGACCGGCAGCTCGCCGCTACGGGTCAGCGCGGTCACTTTACGTTCGATATCCAGAATCGCTGACGCCGGATCGGCAAGCTCGGCGGCAACATGGCTGTGCAACTGGCCCATTTGCGTCAGCAGTTCACGCATATGGCGCGCGCCGCCGCCGGATGCGGCCTGGTAAGTGGCAACTGATACCCACTCCACCAGATCGTTGGCAAACAGCCCGCCGAGCGACATCAGCATCAGGCTGACGGTGCAGTTACCGCCGACAAAGGTTTTCACGCCGTTGTTCAGGCCGTCGTTGATCACCGCCTGGTTAACCGGGTCGAGGATAATGATGGCGTCATCTTTCATGCGTAAAGAGGAAGCCGCGTCGATCCAGTAACCCTGCCAGCCGCTTTCACGAAGCTTTGGATAGATTTCGTTGGTATAATCGCCGCCCTGGCAGGTGACAATGATGTCGAGTGCCTTCAGCGCTTCCAGATTGAACGCGTCCTGAAGCGTGCCTGCTGTACTTCCGCCAAACTCGGGTGCAGCCTGCCCAAACTGGGAAGTGGAAAAGAAGACAGGGCGAATGGCGTCGAAATCGCGCTCTTCAATCATGCGCTGCATGAGAACGGAGCCGACCATTCCGCGCCAACCGATAAAACCAACATTTTTCATAGCGAAGTTCCTGCGAAGGTGTGTGCTGTGTATACGAACCAGTATCCCACTGGGAATAGCCACATTACAAAATGCAGCCAAAGTCGCAAGTGAAATTAATCAATGATCGCGAACGTATCAGAAATGCAGCTAATTACTGTAATTTTGCCGACTGCGTCAGGGATAAGAGTGAATGACTGATATCATTTCCGCCACCGTGTTGTTGATCCTGATTATGGATCCCCTGGGCAACCTGCCCATCTTTATGTCGGTACTGAAACACACCGAGCCGAAGCGCCGACGGGCGATCATGATCCGCGAGCTGCTCATTGCGCTGCTGGTGATGTTTATCTTCCTCTTCGCCGGGGAAAAAATCCTCGCGCTACTCAATTTACGCGCGGAGACGGTTTCTATCTCTGGCGGCATCATTCTGTTCCTGATTGCCATTAAGATGATTTTCCCCAGCGAATCCGGCAGCAGTTCTGGCCTGCCCGCTGGCGAAGAGCCGTTTATCGTCCCGCTGGCAATCCCGCTGGTGGCAGGCCCAACGCTGCTGGCAACGTTAATGCTGCTTTCCCATCAATATCCGAATCAAATGAGCCACCTGGTGATTGCGCTGCTGATTGCCTGGGGCGGCACGGTGGCGATTTTGTTGCAATCGTCGCTGTTTTTGCGCCTGCTCGGCGAGAAAGGGGTTAACGCACTGGAAAGGCTGATGGGGCTGATTCTGGTGATGCTCGCCACCCAGATGTTCCTGGATGGGATTCGGGTGTGGATGAAGGGGTAAAACGAACCCTCTCCCGCCGGGAGAGGGTTGGCAAACTTAGCTCAACAGTGAAAACGCGATCATCCCGATAATCGCACCGGTGGTGCCAAGGATGGTTTCCATCATGGTCCAGGTTTTCAGCGTTTGCGCTTCGGTTGCGCCGGTGAAGCGGCCATACAGCCAGAAACCGGCGTCGTTGACGTGGCTTACCACAATCGAACCGCCCGCGATGCAGATGGAGAGTGCCGCCATCTGCGCGCCGTTGAAGTGCAGCTGTTCAATAACTGGCATGACCAGGCCAACAGCCGTCAGGCAGGCAACCGTGGCAGAACCCTGAATAATGCGTACCGCAGCGGCTAGCACAAAACAGGTAATCGCGATAGGCAAGCCCATACCGGTCAGCGCTTCGCCCAGTGCCGGGCCAACGCCGGAGTCCACCAGCACTTGCTTGAACACACCGCCCGCACCAATCACCAGCAGGATAATGCCCGCCGGTTGTAGCGCGTGACCGCAGATTTCCATCACGCGATCTTTCGGCATCCCCTGACGCATCGCCAGGCCATAAATCGCCACCAGACAGGCAACGAGGATCGCGGTGAACGGGTGGCCGATAAACTCCAGCCAGTCGTACAAATTGCTGCCTTCGGCTACAAAACGCGCGGCGATGGTTTTCATCCCCACCAGCACCAGCGGGAGCAAAATCAGCGACAGGCTGAAACCGAACGAGGGCATTTTGCCTTCGCCCAGGTGCGGCTCGCTAATATCATCAGGAATGTGCAGCTCCACATGGCGGCTGATAAAATTGCCCCACAGCGGACCGGCAATCAGCATGCCCGGAATCGCCGCGCACAGGCCAATCAGGATCATCCAGCCGAAATCTGCGTGCATCTGCGATGCCAGCAGCATCGGCGCAGGCCCCGGCAGCAGAAACGCAGCGGCTGCCGCAACGCCGGCGAACAGTGGAATCACCAGTTTCACCAGGTTGGTGCCGGTATGGCGCGCCATGGAAAACGCCACGCTAATCAGCAGCACAATCGCGACTTCAAAGAACAGCGGCAGCGCACAAATCAACCCCGCCAGACCAATCGCGTAATGGGCGCGGTTGTGGCCGAAAGAGTGGAGCATTTTGACGGCGATTTGGTCCACCGCGCCGGTCTCGTGAAGGATTTTGCCGAACATCGCGCCGAGCGCGACCACAATCGCCAGAAAGCCGAGCGTACCGCCCATGCCTTTTTCCATGGTCTGCGCGATTTTAATCAACGGCATCCCGGAAAAAAGCCCTGCACCAATGGAAACCACCATTAAAGCAACGAAAGCATGCATACGCGCTTTCATTACTAAAAACAGCAGCAGTAAAACGGAACCTACTGCTGTTAAAACAAGCGTTAATGTACTCACTTAGCACTGCCTTCATTGATAACTGCAATTGTGCTGGCAACAACACCATCCAGCGGCTGGTCAATATCCACAACCAGAACATCCGGCTCATCCGCGCCTGGTTCTTGCAGCGCTTCAAATTGAGTGACCAGCATCTGCGTTTTGAAGAAGTGCCCTTTACGCGCTTTCAGACGGCTTTCAATGACGTCGAAATCGCCTTTCAGATAGATAAAAGAGAGGTTTGGATTGCCGTCGCGCAGCTGGTCGCGATAGTGTTTTTTCAGCGCCGAGCAAACAATCAGCGACACTTTGTTGGTGCGCTGCATGGCGAAAGCGGCGTCGTTCAGCGCCTGCAGCCATGGTTTGCGGTCATCGTCGTTCAGCGGTTCACCGGACGCCATTTTGGTGATGTTGCTGCGCGGATGGAGGAAATCGCCGTCGAGAAACGCGGCATGTAACTGATGCGCCACTTCGCTGGCGACAGCGGATTTACCACTGCCTGAAACGCCCATCAGAACGTAGACATGGTTGTCAAAGTTAGTCGTGCTCAAGGGTAGCCCCCACTGGTGCAAGAGTGAATTGTTACGGGTAACTGTTATCGGTAACATTGTCCTGCTGGGGTAACGGAGAAGCAATATCCATTCGTGCCAGAGATAAATAAGTGTGAGCTACTTCAAATTTGTCAGACTAAATAGATCCGCCCGGTGACAAAGTGAAACCTAAATCTAACATTTTCGGCGTAACTGACTCACCACGAATGCGCGCCAGTAAGCGTTCAGCGCCAATACGCCCCATGCGTTCACGCGGCGTAAGCACGCTTGCCAGACGCGGCTCCATTACCTGGCCAATGTCGTGACCGTGGAACCCGGCGATTGCCATATCCTGCGGAATTTTCAATCCCAGACGCTGGCACTCAAACGCCGCGCCAACGGCAAGGTCATCGTTAGTACAAAAAATTCCGTCAAGCTGAGGGTACTCGCGGCGCGCCTGGCGCATCAGCTCAATGCCAGCGGTGTAAGAAGAGGATTGTTCCACCATCACGCTGTATGGCGTTAAACCCGCATCCAGCATCGCCTGCTCGTAACCCTTCTGTTTGATGATAGTACGTTCGTCCAGGCGCGCGCCGAGATAAGCGACACGACGGTGGCCGCGCGCAATGATGGCAGTCGTTATCTGCCGCGCCGCTTCGAAGTTATCAAAACCAACGGCGATATCGAGGCAAGGCGAGCGGCTGTCCATTAACTCCACCACCGGAATACCAGCAACTTCAATCATTTTCAGCGTGCGCGGGGTATGGGTACGTTCGGTAAGGATCAGGCCGTCAATGTTCCATGAGAGCATCGATTCCAGGCGCTCTTCTTCCATTTCGGCTTTGTAGCCATAGTGCGCCAGCATGGTTTGATACCCGTGCGCGTCGGTCACGCTTTCAATGCCGCGTAAAACTTCAGCAAAAACCTGGTTGGTCAGAGAAGGGAGAAGCACACCAATCGCCCGGCTGGTGGCGTTGGAGAGAATATCGGGAGCCCGATTTGGAATGTAACCCAGTTCATCAAGTGCAGCCGCGATTTTGCCACGTAACGCAACGGAAACTTGCTCCGGGTTACGTAAAAATCGGCTAACGGTCATTTTGGTCACGCCAACGCGATCGGCCACATCCTGAAGTACGGGTCTTTTCTTTTTCATCGTCCTGACATTTTATTCTGAGTGAGAGATTTCCTCAGTTTATCACGGACAACGCGCAACCTTCCGGCCAAAACCAGGAGGTTGCGTCATTTATTTAACCAACATCATACCGGCGGCAGATCGAACAGCAGGATTTCACTGTCGCTATCGGCATGCACCGAGATAGCCTGCTCATCCCAAATTGCCAGACCATCACTGGTGGTGGCTTTTGTCCCGTTGATGGTGACTTCGCCTTTAACTACCTGAATCCACACGCGGCGCTCGGCGGCGATCTGGTGGACAGACTGTTCGTCTTTCTGCAGCGCCCAGCGGTAAAGCTCCATATCCTGATGCACTTTCAGCGAACCATCACGCGCATCCGGCGACAGTACCAGCTGTTTGCCCTGCACCGCATCAAAGCGACGCTGTTCATAGCGCGGCGTGATCCCATTAGTTTCTGGAATGATCCAGATTTGATACAGGCGCAGACGGTCGGTTTTGCTCGGGTTGTATTCCGAGTGACGCACCCCAGTACCGGCGCTCATAATCTGGAACTCGCCCGCAGGAACTTGCTCTTTGTTGCCCATACTGTCCTGGTGTTCAACGGCACCTTCCAGTACATACGTCAGAATTTCCATGTCTTTGTGCGGGTGAGTTCCAAAGCCCTGGCCTGCATCGATAACGTCATCGTTAATCACCCGCAGTGCCGAGAAACCCATAAAATTTGGGTCGTAATAGTTGGCAAACGAGAAAGTGTGCCAGGAATCCAGCCAACCATGATTTGCATGGCCACGGTCATTTGCTTTGCGTAAGAAGATCATGTTTTTTACCCCCGTATGTTTTCGATGGAGTAAGTGTGGACGCAATCGGCCAATGATCATAGAGGGTGAAAATTGACTCCTCTGTTCAAAAAAAGTGAACAAGTTATGAGGAGCCTTTTTCGGTTATTTCGCGAGGGTTACCGTGGCAGGAGAAGCCTGTTCAAAGGCGCGTTCCAGCAGTTCAAGGTTGGTGAGAACTTCAGATTCCTTGACGTAATTTGGCGCACCGTTTGAAAGCGTTTCGTACAACGCATCATAGACGCGTCCGTAGTCGCCAGTTTCCGGGGCTATCTCTTCCCGCACCGTTTCACCCGCCGCATTCACATATTCCAGAACGCCCTTGCTGTCGTCGGCGGCAAAACCGGGTTCGCCCGGCATGATATTGGCTTTCAGGCTGGTTTCCTGCTGGTCGATACCGTATTTAATAAACGACCCTTTGGTGCCATGGACGATAAATTTCGGGTAATCAATCTTCACCAGATGGCTGGTTTTGACGATGGCTTTTAAATCGCCGTAAAACAGCTGGGCTTCGAAAGTATCGTCCGGGTTGGCTTTATTGCGCAGGCTACGGATGTCATATGCGGCGTGATCCGGGCGGCCAAACAGCGAAATGATTTGATCCATCGTATGCACGCCAAGGCCATAGAATGAGCCGTCCTGCGGCAAACCTGGCTTGGTTTCCGCAACCGGGCGGAAGTAGTCAAAATGGCTTTCGATTTCCACGATGTTGCCGAGTTTTCCGCTTTCAATCGCCTTTTTGGTAGTGAGGAAGCAGGAGTCAAAACGGCGATTCTGATACGGCGTTACCGTCAGGCCTTTACTTTTCGCCAGCTCAAACAGCGTGACCGCTTCCGCCATTGTTGGGGTGAACGGTTTTTCCACCAGCACATTTTTCCCTGCTTCCAGTGCGCGCTTCGCGTAGTCGAAATGGCTGTCGGCATGGGTACAGACGATCACCAGTTTTACCTGCGGATCATTAAAGATGTCGTCAATATCGCTGGTGAAGTGAATATGTTGATACTGCGGATGCTGCTCTTCCGGCTTCGGATGGCGGCGAAAAATGTGCGCCACATGCCAGCTGTCTTTGCGGTGCAGAATATAAGGGAGGTGATAACGGGTGGTGCTTTTACCAAAGCCGATAAAGGCGCAATGTAGAGTCATAATCCAGTCCTTATCAAGGTGACTCCTGTTACCTTAGCGCATCTGCAAAGGCGCTGTCCCTGCCCCTTTTCTCAAAAGACTTTTGAAAACTGGTGGTAAATTGCGGGCAAAAAAAAGCCAGCACGCGGCTGGCTAAGAAATACTGGAAGCAATGTGAGCAATGTCGTGCTTTCAGGATTACCGCAACGGTTTCCCTGAACGCATGGCAATAATAATCATTATCATTCGCACTTGTCCACTTTTTTTTTGCAAAAAATGGCAGTTGACGCTTCGCCAGAAAGCCAGGAAGGTAGCTATCTACCCCATCAACAGGAGAAGCAGGATGAGTGAGATAGTGGTACGCCATGCCGAAGCGCGCGATGCAGAATCTTTACGTCAGTTTTATGCGCAACCCGAGGTGTACCATAACCTGCTACAGCTACCTCATCCCCCTGCTGAACTGTGGGAAGATCGCCTGAAGCCGCAACCCGGTCGCCGCCAGTTAGTCGCCTGTATTGACGAGCAAGTCGCCGGAAACCTGACGTTAATGGTGGAACAAAACCCGCGCCGCAGCCATGTGGCGATATTCGGCATGGCGGTTTCATCCGCCTTCCAGAACCGTGGCGTCGCCAGCGCGCTGATGCGTGAAATGATTAACCTGTGCGATAACTGGCTGCGCATTGAACGCATTGAGTTAACGGTATTTGTCGATAACGCCCCGGCGCTGGCGGTGTATCGCAAGTTTGGTTTTGAAATCGAAGGCACCGGTAAGCGCTATGCGCTGCGTAACGGCGAATTTGTTGATTCGTACTTTATGGCACGCATGAAAGGCTAAAGAAATATCCTCTCCCCAACGGGGAGAGGATTTGTTCAGTATCCGGCGGTTAAATCATCTACTGAACGCGGATCCGACGCGCCATACAGCGTACCGTCCGGCCCGACCATAATGCTCTGCGTACTGCCCATCGCTTCCTTCACCGACACTTTTTGCCCTTTCTGCTCAAGCAGTTTTAGCGTGTCCGGGCTAAAGCCTTTCTCGACGCGCAGTTCATCCGGCAGCCATTGATGATGAAAACGCGGCGCATTAGTAGCTTCGGCAACGTTCATACCAAAATCGATGCTATTCACCACCATTTGTAGCACCGTGGTGATAATTCGGCTGCCGCCGGGGCTGCCGGTTACCAGCCAGGTTTTGCCATCTTTCAGCACAATGGTTGGCGACATTGAAGAGAGCGGACGTTTGCCCGGCCCAATCGCATTCGCATCGCCGCCTACCAGCCCGTAGACATTCGGCACGCCCGGTTTGGCAGAGAAATCATCCATTTCATTATTCAGCAGAATGCCGGTGTTGCCAGCAACAATCCCGGTGCCGAATACCGTATTCAGCGTATAAGTGACCGCAACCGCATTGCCGTCTTTATCCACCACTGAGTAGTGCGTGGTTTGGTTACTTTCGTAAGGTTCCAGCTTGCCGGGGCGGATCTGGCTGGAGGGGCGCGCTTTGTTGACATCAATCTGCGCGGCAATCGATTTGGCGTACTCTTTGTTGGTTAACGCCTGCCACGGCACTTTGACAAAGTCCGGGTCGCCCAGATATTCCGAACGGTCGGCATAGGCATATTTCTCCGCCTCGGTCATCACCTGC
Organism: Kosakonia sacchari SP1; assembly: GCF_000300455.3. Lineage (NCBI taxonomy): Bacteria > Pseudomonadati > Pseudomonadota > Gammaproteobacteria > Enterobacterales > Enterobacteriaceae > Kosakonia > Kosakonia sacchari. The sequence continues at coordinate 317,204 of NZ_CP007215.2, read as the reverse complement.
ATCGCATCCGCGCTGCCAAAGCCGTACTTCGCCAGATCGAAGTTTTCCAGGATATTGAGGATTTCCACGATATGAATTCCGCCTGAAGAGGGCGGTGGCATGGAGTAAACCTCGTAACCGCGATAGCTGCCGCTTATCGGCGTGCGCTCCACGGCTTTGTAGTTGGCTAAATCCTCTTTGGTAATAAGCCCACCATTTTTGCTCATCTGCTGGGCGATTTGCTCAGCAATCGCGCCTTTGTAAAAGGCGTCCGGGCCTTTCTCCGCAATCATCTCCAGACTTTTGCCGAGATTGCTTTGCACCAGCTTGTCGCCCTTTTTCAGCGGCTCGCCGTCTTTCCAGAAAATGGCTTTGCTGGTTTCGTGGTTGGGCAACACTTCACTGCCATAGGTTTTCAAATCGCCCGCCAGCGCATCGTTCACCACAAAGCCCTGTTTTGCCAGCTTGATGGCTGGCTGCACCACTTTGTTCAGCGGCAGCGTGCCGTACTTTTCCAGCGCCAGCGAGAACCCCGCAACGGTGCCGGGTGTGCCGGACGCCAGATGGGAAGTCAGAGATTTTTTACTGTCCGGGTTGCCCTGATCGTCGAGAAACATATCGCGTGTCGCGCCAGCGGGTGCCATTTCACGGAAATCAATCGCCGTAACGTTCCCTTCTTTGCTGCGAATCAGCATGAAGCCGCCACCGCCAAGATTACCAGCCTGCGGGTGCGTGACCGCCAGCGCGTAACCAACTGCCACCGCCGCATCCACCGCGTTACCGCCCTGCTTGAGAATATCGACACCGACGCGCGTGGCGGTTTCATCCACCGAGGCAACCATGCCCTGTTTCGCCACCACCGGATGGAAGACATCGGCTTCAACCCCGTAAGACACAGGAGGCGGCGCGGTTGCCTGCCCTTCTGGCGGCGCCGCCGCAACGCCAAAACATCCTCCCGCCATCAGCGCGGCAATCGCCAGCCAACGCGCAAACTTCTGTTTCATCATCGTCATTCTCCCGAGTAAGGGCTACAGTCCCCGCTTAAGCCTGGTTCACAACTCTTAAAAATGCATTGTCACAAATGAAAGCGAGTAAACTGATAGGAAACCTCAATGGAGGACAAACGATGAAACGATTACTGATTCTGGCGGCACTGCTGCCCTTTAGTGCCTTCGCGCAGCCATTAAACACCACCAATGATCCGCACCAGCCGGGGTATGTGATCCCAAGCCAGCAGCGGATGCAGACGCAGATGCTCAACCAGCAGCAGCAACATCAAGGAATGCTGAAACAGCAGATGCAGACGCAAACCCAGCTGCAACAGCAACAATTACAGACGCAGATGAACAACAATTCCCAACGGGTAAGGCAGGCGCAGCCGGGGGAGCTCAATCCCGGCGGCCAGCAAGTGCTCCCCAACAACGGCCCCGGGATGCTCAGCGGGGGAACAACTAGCAGCGGTATGACGCAGCAACATATGCTGCCGCAAACGCAAAACGGCGACATGCTGCAAAGCACGTCGCCGTCGACAACACCTTAGTACTGGAAGTGCGGCCCGATATCGTCGATTTTATCGGTGCAGATGCAGTCAACGCCCCAGCGCAGCAGTTCCGCCGCCCGTGCGGGCTGATTGACGGTATAGACCAGGATGCGCAAGCCCGCATCGCGTAGCATACGCACGCGGGCTTCATCCAGCAGTTTATGGTTCAGATGGATCGACACGCAGCCCAGCCGCTCGGTGAGCGCCTGCCAGTCATCACGCCACTCATCGAGCAGCAAGCCGCGCGGCAGTTCCGGCGCGGCTTGCTGCGCCGCTTCCAGCGCGTCAATTTCAAACGATGAAAGCAGCGGCGGTGTCATCCCGGCCCATAATTCGTGCGCGGCCAGCGCCACCACTTTCCCGGTCAGCGGCCCGGTGCCGGTGGTCGGTTTAATTTCGATATTCGCCATCATGCCGTGCTGGCGGCAGCGCTCAGCCACCTGGGAGAGCAGCGGCAGCGGTTCGCCTTTGAATTCACCGCTGAACCAGCCACCGGCATCCACTTTTAGCAGATCGTTCCACGCCAGTTCGCCCGCGACACCCCAGCCGTTACTGGTACGCTCCAGATTGTCGTCATGCAGCAGGAAAATCTGCCCATCTTTCGACAGTTTGGCATCGAACTCGATCATCGTATGCCCGTAACGCGCGCCAACATCAATGGCGGCCAGTGTGTTTTCTGGTGCCAGTTTACCGCCGCCACGATGGGCGACAATGTGGGGATATGGCCAGTTGCTCATACTCGTTGTCCTGTTTCGCCATCAAATAAGTGCAGGTGATTTTCCGGCAGATGGAGCCACAACGTGCTGCCCGCCGTCGGACGATCCTGATGCGACAAACGCACTACCAGTTTCTGTTCGCCCCAGCGACCATGCGCTAAGTTATCCGCGCCAAGGATCTCCAGCGTGTCCATCACCAGCGGTACACCGCCTGCGGCCTGTGAGCTTAGCGCAATATGTTCCGGGCGGATACCCAGCGTCATCTTGCGGCCTGCATACCCGCGATAGTACCAGTTGATCGGCAGCGCCATGCCGCTCTCCAGCTCAAAGTGCGTCCCAGCGCTGCTGATACGACCATCAAGCAGGTTCATCGCCGGGCTACCGATAAAGCTCGCCACAAAGCGGCTGGCGGGTTTTTCATACACCTCAACCGGCGTACCGATTTGCTCCGCCACGCCTTTATTCATCACCAGCACGCGCTGCGCCAGCGTCATGGCTTCCACCTGATCGTGAGTAACATACAGCGAAGTGGTGTTCAGACGACGATGCAGTTGTTGCAGCTCAAGGCGCATTTGCACACGCAGCTTGGCGTCAAGGTTGGAAAGCGGTTCATCGAAGAGAAACACCGCCGGATCGCGGACAATCGCACGGCCCATCGCCACACGCTGGCGCTGGCCGCCAGAGAGTTCGCGCGGGCGGCGTTTTAACAGGCCCTCTAATTCAAGAATACGCGCCGCTTCCGCGACACGCCCGGCGATATGCTCTTTGCCCATGCCGCGAATTTTCAGTCCCCACGCCATGTTCTCTTCCACACTCATGTGCGGGTAGAGCGCATAGTTCTGGAACACCATCGCGATACCGCGATCTTTGGGTTCCATCTCGGTAACGCGCTGAGTATCAATCCAGATATCCCCGCTGGTTACGCGCTCCAGACCTGCGACCATACGCAGCAGCGTTGATTTACCGCAGCCAGAGGGGCCAACCATCACAATAAACTCGCCATCGGCGACATCCAGCGTCAGCGGCTGAATCACCTGGGTTTTGCCGCTGTCCCAACTCTTGGTGACCGCTTGTAATTTTAATCCTGCCATATAAGGTTGCATCTCTTGATTGTTCGTGAACGTCGCTGGCGGTCATTTTTGCCCAAGGCAAGGCGCGAGCGGCGAAGTTTGGTGGGCCCAAATAAAACGCGAGTAACGAAGCTTTGGGCAAAAATGGCCCCAGCCCTTCGGGACGCGTGCCGAAACCGCGTACTCTGCGTTGTCGGATTTGGACATAGGCCCACTATGTCCATCATCCTCCGCCTTGATTACGCGGTTTCGGCTCAGCGTCGACGTCACGCACAATCAAGGGATACAACCTACTTCTCACTGTCGACCAGGCCACGCACAAACGCGCGCTGCATGGCTAAAACGATAACGACCGGGGGGATCAACGTCAGCAACATAGCTGCCATGACCTGGTTCCATTGCGTGGTGCTTTCACCGCTGGCAATCATGCTTTTTACCCCCGCCACGGCGGTGCCAAGATTGACGTCGCTGATGATCAGAAGCGGCCACAAATACTGGTTCCAGCCGTAGATAAAGGTGATGACGAACAGCGCCGCGAGGTTGGTTTTTGACAGCGGCAACACGATGTCGCAGAAAAAACGCATTGGCGATGCGCCATCAATTCGCGCGGCTTCCATTAACTCGTCCGGCAAGGTCATAAAGAACTGGCGGAACAAAAACGTTGCTGTTGCAGAGGCCATTAGCGGCAGCGTCAAACCGGTATAACTGTCGAGCATTTTCAGGTTCGCTATCACTTCCACCGTTGGGAAAATACGCACTTCAACCGGCAGCATCAGCGTGCAGAAAATCATCCAGAAGAAGAGGTTACGCAGCGGAAAGCGGAACCAGACAATGGCGAAGGCCGAGAGCATCGATACGGCGATTTTGCCGACGGTGATGACAAACGCCATGATGAAGCTGTTGGTCAGCATCAACCAAAACGGTGCGCTATTCGCGCCAATACCGTTGACCCAGATGTTGCGCAGGTTCTCCCACAAATGGGTGCCGGGGACAAGCGTCATTGGCGTGTCGTAAACGGCGTTGATATCCAGCGTCGCCGTTACAAAAGCGACATACAGTGGAAACAGCACCACCGCAATCCCGAGAATAAGCATGATATGGCTGAATAACGTCAGCCCGGGGCGATTCTCAATCATTGGTAGCGCACCTTACTTTCTACATAGCGGAACTGAACTACCGTCAGCACGATCACCAGAAACATCAGCACTACCGACTGCGCTGCAGACGCGGAGAGATCCAGCCCGGCGAAACCTTCGCGGTAAATTTTATAAATCAGTGTTGTCGTCGCCTGAACCGGCCCGCCTGCTGTCGCGGCGTCGATCACCGGGAAGGTGTCGAAAAAGGCGTACACCAGGTTAACCACCAGCAGGAAGAAACTGACCGGCGCAATCAGCGGCAGCGACAATTTAAAGAAGCGGCGGATCGGCCCGGCACCGTCAATGGCGGCAGCTTCGACCAGGGAACGCGGAATCGACTGCAAGGCGGCAAAGAAAAACAGGAAGTTGTAGCTGATCTGCTTCCATACCGAAGCAAAAACCACGAGGAACATTGCCTGACCGCTGTTTTGCGCATGGTTCCAGTCATAGCCAAACTGCGCCAGGAAATGGGTAAGCAAGCCACGACCGGGATTAAAGAGAAAAATCCACAGCACAGCGGCAACCGCTGGTGCAACGGCGTAGGGCAACAGCATCAGCGTTTGATAAATGCGGCTGCCGCGCACTACGTTGTCCACCAGCGCGGCGAAGAACAGTGAGACCAGCAGGCCGCTGAACGTTACCCACGCGCTAAAACGCATGGTGGTCCAGAAGGAATCCAGATAATAGCTGTCGTGAAACAGCGCGACAAAATTATCCAGCCCGACAAACTGGCTGGAGAGGCCGAACGGATCGACACTTTGTACCGAATACCACAGCGCTTCAGCCGCTGGCCAGATAAAGAAAATAATGGTGATCGCCAGTTGCGGTGCAACTAACAGGTACGGGAGCCAGCGCGAACGAAACACCGGACGAGATGAGGACATAAGCAACTCTTTTCAGATAGGCCGGATAGCAACGGCCTACCGTTAAGTAGGCCGTGTTTGTCTGCCGGGTAAGTGCATCTTCCCCGGCAAAGCGCTACATCAAGACTTGGTTGACTGTTCGAAGCGACGCAGCAGCTGGTTACCACGCTCAACGGCGGAATCGAGCGCCTGTTGCGGAGTTTTCTTACCGGTCCACACGCTTTCCAGCTCTTCATCAACAATGGTACGGATCTGCGGCATGTTGCCCAGACGCAGACCTTTGGTGAATGCCAACGGCGGCTTGTTCAGCATCTGACGCGTAGCGATATCTGCGCCCGGGTTCTTGTCATAAAAACCCTCTTTACGCGTCAGATCGTACGCTGCGGTAGTGATCGGCAGATAGCCGGTTTTCTGGTGCCATTCCGCTGCGTTTTCCGGTTTCGCCAGGAAGTCGAGGAACTGGGCAACGCCTTTGTAAGTGGCATTGTCTTTACCCTGCATTACCCACAGGCTTGCACCACCAATGATGGCGTTCTGCGGCGCACCTTTCACGGTTGCGTCATACGGCATCATGCCAACGCCATAATTGAATTTGGCGTAATGGCGAATATCCGCCAGCGAACCAGAAGAGGCAGTAGTAATGGCGCAGTCGCCGTTATAGAACTTCTCAGTGGATTCATCTTTACGCCCGAAGTAGCTGAAGTCGCCTTTTTTGTTCAGCTCTTCCAGCATGGCGATGTGTTTTACCTGCTCCGGCTTGTTGAACTCCAGTACCGCGTCGGTACCATCAAAGCCGTTGTTTTTGGTAGCAACCGGCAGACCATGCCAGGCGCTGAAGTTTTCAATCTGGATCCAACCCTGCCACCCGCTGGCGTAACCGCATTTCATCCCGGCAGCTTTCAGCTTAGCGGTGTACTCAGCCAGATCCTGCCAGGTTTTCGGCGGCTGATCCGGGTTCAGACCCGCTTTTTTAAAGGCATCTTTGTTGTAATACAGCACGGGTGTAGAGCTGTTGAACGGCTGAGAGAGCAAATGACCCGTTTTAGAATCGGTGTAGTAACCCGCAACGGTCGGCACAAACTGGCTTTCATCAAAGTTGATGCCCGCGTCTTTAAACACCTGATATACCGGTTTGATCGCTTTAGACGCCATCATGGTGGCGGTACCGACTTCATAAACCTGCAAAATCGCCGGTGCATTACCGGTACGGAAGGCCGCGATACCCGCGCTCAGGCTCTGCTCGTAGTTGCCTTTATAGATCGGTACGATTTTGTAATCCGGGTGGGTGTCATTGAAACGTTGCGCCAGGGAGTCAACTTCTTTACCTAACTCCCCTTCCATCGAATGCCAGAACGGAATGGTGGTTACCGCCATGGCGTTGCCTGCAAAGACTAACCCCATCGCCAGACCCAAAGCTGTATGTCGTAACGTTGTCATTGTGCTCTCTCTTGTTATGCGGATGCGCGATTTCACGCGTTTTTATGCTCGCGAGGTAACATGACATGCTCGAATTACAGAAAAATAACCATTTAATTACAAGTAGATGACAGCCGGGCGTCAGGAAAATGTCGCCAGGATGATGGTACGGTGAAGGAAAAATGGCGGTTAATGGGTGGTGCCGTCGCGTTTTTGAAAGGAAAAAGGGCTTCCCTGTTAAACAGAGAAGCCCTTTGTAAAGGCGCTAAGAGGTATACACATCACCGTTTCCCCTGAAAAGGCAGGGATTTCTCCCTGCCTCCAGGTTGCTACTTACCGGATTCGTAAGCCATGAAAGCCGCGACCTCGCGGAACCCATCTTTGTAACGAATTTCGCACAGCGATTTCCGTGTCAGAAAAGTGAATATCAGCAGTGTGAAACACATGATAAACACGCACCAGATAAGGGTTCCTTGTGGTAGCTTCATAGCCTGCGGCTCCTTGCCTTTCGGCGGGTAAGAGGCTACTCTACATGTGACTAGCATATAGACAGGCCTCGTTGGTTAATTGAAAAATGACCTTCGGGGCTTTCTTCTTTCTGCCGCACAACTTTTTACCGTCATGAGGCAAAAAGCCTCAAGCGCCACCCGCATCATATCCCATCAAGCCGTCTGGTCGCATCGCAGGAAAACGTTTTTAAGACAAAAAACCGGCCCTTGCGAGACCGGTTTAAATGCTATTACATCAACAAGTTACCCGCCAAGGTAAGCGCTGCGCACCGCTTCGTTCGCCAGTAACGCGTCGCCGGTGTCTTCCAGCACTACATGGCCGTTTTCCAGTACATACCCGCGATCGGCGAGCTTCAGCGCCTGGTTAGCGTTCTGCTCCACCAGGAAGATGGTCATTCCTTCTTTGCGCAGTTGCTCAATGGTGTCGAAGATTTGCTGAATAATGATCGGCGCAAGACCCAGCGAAGGTTCATCGAGCAGTAACAAACGCGGCTGGCTCATCAGCGCGCGCCCAATCGCCAGCATCTGCTGCTCGCCGCCGGACATGGTGCCAGCGCGCTGAATGCGGCGCTCGTGCAGGCGCGGAAACAGTTCATAAACCCTTTGAATACGCGTCTGATACTGCTCGCGGTCGGCGAAAAAACCGCCCATCGCCAGGTTCTCTTCCACGGTCATGCGTGAAAAGACGCGGCGGCCTTCCGGCACAATTGCCACGGCTTCGCGCATAATTTTCGCGGTCTGCCAGTCGGTAATATCTTTGCCATCAAACACAATGCGCCCGCTGCTGGCGCGCGGATCGCCGCACAGCGTGCCAAGCAGCGTGGTTTTCCCCGCGCCGTTGGCACCAATCAGCGTCACGATCTCGCCCTGGTTAATATGCAGGCTGACATCATGCAGTGCCTGGATTTTGCCGTAGTGAGCGCTAACTTTGTCAAAAGATAACATCGCGTTTTCCATCTTATGCCTCACCCAGGTATGCGCGGATCACGTCCGGATTGTTACGAATCTCTTCCGGCGTCCCGTTCGCCAGCGGCGTGCCCTGGTTCACCACATAAATCCGGTCGGAAATGCCCATCACCAGCTTCATATCATGCTCAATCAGCAGGATGGTGGTGTTGTGATGGTTACGCAGTTCGACAATCAGCTCGTCCAGCTCTTTGGTCTCTTTCGGGTTCAGACCGGCGGCTGGTTCATCAAGCATCAGGATTTCCGGCTGCGTCACCATGCAGCGCACAATCTCCAGACGGCGCTGATCACCATAAGCGAGGTTGCTGGCCTGGCGGTTTGCGTGCGCTAACAAACCAATGCGATCCAGCCAGGTTGCGGCGCGATCCAGCGCTTCACTCTGCGCGCGGCGAAACGCCGGTGTTTTCAACAGACCGGAGAAAACCCCGGTTTTGAGCTGCTGATGCTGTCCTACCAGCAGGTTTTCAATCACCGTCATTTCGCGAAACAGACGCACATGCTGGAAAGTCCGCACCACGCCCATACGGGCGATTTGCTGTCCCGGCAGCCCTTCCAGGTGCTGATCACGCAGCATAATGGTGCCGCCCGTCGGTTTATAGAAACCGGTCAGGCAGTTAAACACCGTGGTTTTGCCCGCGCCGTTCGGGCCAATCAGCGAAACGATCTCCTGCGGGCGCAGCTCTAACGACACATTGTTGACAGCCAGCAGACCGCCAAAGCGCATCATCAAACCGTTTACGGATAACAGTGGCTGACTCATGCCTGCTCTCCTTTCGCTTGCCCGTTTTTTAATTTCAACTGAGGACGGGTCATCGGCAGCAAGCCTTGCGGGCGCCAGATCATCATCAGTACCATCAAACCACCCAGCATCAACATGCTGTATTCATTAAAGTCACGCATCAACTCGCGGGAAACCACCAGCAGGATAGCCGCGAGGATCACCGCGAACTGCGACCCCATACCGCCCAGCACCACAATTGCCAGCACAAACGCCGATTCGGCGAAAGTGAACGATTCCGGGCTGACAAAGCCCTGGCGCGCGGCAAACAGTGTACCGGCAAAACCGGCGAACGCGGCGCTGATGGTAAAGGCCGTCAGCTTAATGCGAGTCGGGTTCAGGCCGAGCGAGCGGCAGGCGATTTCATCTTCGCGCAGCGCTTCCCACGCGCGCCCCAGCGGCATACGCAGCAGACGGTTAATCACAAACAGCGTCAGTACCACCAGCAGCAGCGCAACCAGGTAGAGGAACACCACGCGGTCACTGGGGTCGTATTCAACATGGAAGAAGTTGCTGAACGTATCCCAGCCACCTTCACGAGCGGTACGGCTGAACTCCAGACCGAACAGGGTCGGTTTGGGGATCTGGCTGATGCCGTTCGGGCCACCGGTGATTTCGGTGTTGTTCAACAACAAGATACGGACGATTTCGCCGAAGCCCAGCGTCACAATCGCCAGATAATCACCGCGCAGACGCAGCACCGGGAAGCCCAGCAGGAAACCCGCGGCAGCGGAAACCAGCCCCGCCAGCGGCAGGCACGTCCAGAAACCGAGGCCGTAATAGTGGTTGAGCAGCGCAAAGGTGTACGCGCCGATGGCGTAAAAACCGCCGTAACCCAGCACCAGCAAACCGGAAAGCCCGACCACCACGTTCAGCCCGAGGCCGAGGATGATATAGATCATCGTCATGGTGGCGATATCCACCGTGCCGCGTGAAACGACAAACGGCCACGCCACTGCAATCACCAGCAGCGCCAACAGGAACAACTTCTGTTTAAGCGTAGAGCCATCAATCGCCGGCAGCACGAATTTCGGCCCGGAAACGCCCTTCAGGCTTTTCTGGAATACAGGCCGCAACAACTGGAAGAAAAACACCACCGCCGTGCCGATGAAGATCCACTGCCAGCGAATATCCGCCGCAGTATCAACCACCAGTTTGGTGCCGTTCAGCTCCAGTTGAACGCCCATAAAGACGCTCGCCAGCACGAAAAACATCGCCGCCGACAGCAGCGCCAGCGCAAAATGCATCGGTTTCATACTTTTTCAACCTCCGGGCGGCCGAGGATGCCGGTCGGCATTACCAGCAGCACCACAATCAACAGCGCGAACGACACCACATCTTTGTATTCGGTGCTCAGATACGCCGAAGAGAGAGATTCTGCGACACCCAGAATCAGGCCGCCGATCATTGCGCCTGGAATGCTACCGATTCCGCCCAGCACCGCAGCGGTAAACGCTTTCATCCCGGCCATAAAACCGATATACGGGTTGATAACGCCATAGAATTGACCAAGCAGTACGCCCGCAACCGCCGCCATCGCTGCGCCAATCACAAAGGTCAACGCGATAACCCGGTCAGTGTTTATACCCAACAGGCTTGCCATTTTCAGGTCTTCCGCACAGGCGCGGCAGGCGCGCCCCATGCGGGAGTAGCGGATGAACAGCGTAAGCGCCAGCATAGCCACAAACGTCACAATCCAGATAACCAGCTGCATGGTGGTGATGCTTGCCGAGAAGTGTTCACTGCTGCCGACAACCCACTGGCCGTTAAACAGGCTGGGTAGCGCCACATCACGGGAACCTTCGGTCAGGCTGACGTAGTTTTGCAGGAAGATAGACATGCCGATGGCGGAAATCAGCGCAATCAGGCGCTTGGAGCTGCGCACCGGGCGATACGCCACCCGCTCGATACTCCAGCCGTAAGCGCTGGCAATGATAATGGCACCGACGAAACCGGCCGCGACCAGCAGCCAGCTGGAATCGATACCCATCATCATCAGCGCGGCGATGATCATAAAGGAGACATAACTGCCGATCATATAGACCTCGCCATGGGCAAAGTTGATCATGCCGATAATGCCATAAACCATGGTGTAACCAATGGCGATCAATGCATAGGTGCTTCCCAGCGTGACGCCGTTAAACATCTGCTGCAAGAAGTAGAGAAACTGCTCGGACATAACGTAACCTTCTAAAATCTCCCGAAACATTGCGCCCCAGGAGAGGGATGACAGTTATTTCGCCACGGACGACGAACCATCGGCGTGCCATTGGAAGACACCGAATTCAAATCCTTTCAGATCGCCTTTTTCATCCCAGTTCAGCGGCCCAATCACGGTTTTAGCCCCGTTGGCTTTTAAATCTTTAATCAGCGCCAGCGGCTCACTGCTGCCGGTGCGCTCCAGCGCGGTGGCCAGCGATTGCACGGCGGCGTAGGTGATCCACACATACGGACCGCTCGGATCTTTCTTCTCGGCTTTCAGCGCTTCGACAATGCTCTGGTTCGCCGGATCCTGGTCATAACGCTTCGGCATCGTCACCAGCATGCCTTCTGCCGCAGTCCCCGCGATATTTGACAGCGAGGCGTTGCCCACGCCTTCCGGTCCCATAAATTGGGTTTTCAGACCGCTGGCGCGCGCCTGGCGCAGGATTTGTCCCATCTCCGGGTAGTAACCACCGTAGTAGACGAAGTTGATATTTTCTTTTTGCAGACGCGCCACCAGCGCAGAAAAATCCTTCTCACCGGCGGTGATACCGTCAAAGAACACCACATTCGCGCCGCCTGCTTTTAGCCCTTCCTGCACGGAGCGTGCAAGGCCTTCGCCGTACTGCTGCTTATCGTGAATGATGGCAATACGCTGCGGTTTCACGGTGTTCAGGATGTACTTCGCGGCGGTTGGCCCCTGCGAGGAGTCCAGCCCGGCGGTACGCATAATGTGTTGATAGCCGCGTTGCGTCAGCTCCGGGTTGGTCGCGCCGGGCGTGATCATCAGGATGCCTTCGTCTTCATAGATATCTGATGCGGGCTGTGTTGATGATGAGCAAAGATGGCCAATTACATATTTCACACCGTCATTGACGATTTTATTCGCCACGGCAACGGCTTGTTTTGGGTCACAGGCGTCGTCATATTCCACGGCGACCAGTTTGTCGCCCTTGATCCCGCCCTTAGCGTTAATATCGTGGATAGCCTGGCGCGCACCGTTGAACTCCATATCGCCCCACTGGGCAACCGGACCGGACATCGCACCGACAACCGCTACCTTAATATCCTTCGCCATGGCCGCGTGAGACATCGCAAGTGCTACTATCCCCGCGATTAATGTCTTCGCGTTCCTTTTCATTGTTGTAAATCCCCATTCGTGATGTCGTGTTTACACTTCCTGCCTCAGGCAGCCGGAACGTTGGTTTGCTGTTGCCTGAATTATTCGTGTAATAATTTTGTTTTATTATGGTTAAAAAGCATTCTGTACTTTTAATGCACAACGCTATTTTTACCAGTGCCTTTAATGGTTTAGCGCAGTTTTTTAGCAAAAACCAGACTAAATCCTCTATTTTTCAGGCTATTAAGCAGAGATAATATTCTGTATTTCTTCTGAGATAAACAAAAAAAGCCCCGACACCAGCATAAAATAACGGCATATAAAGCGGAATAAAACGCTACCAGTTAGGTTAAAATCCTGCCTGTTTTTCGATCTCCAATGTTTAACACTACGCCAACTGCTGCGGCAAAATTATTCACCTGTCGGATGAAAAATAAAAAACGATCGAACCCTGCCATGCGAAATTGATTACACTCACACAATGTTTTGCATTTTGGACAAGCTGTACATGAAATTGACTATCGTCCGACTGGTGACCTTCACCGAACAGGATCATATTGATTTAGCGAAAGTCTGGCCGGAATACTCCTCTGCATCTCTTGACGTGGATGACACTCACCGTATCTACGCCGCGCGTTTTAATGACCGTCTGTTGGCTGCCGTTCGCGTGACGCTACTTGGCGTCGAAGGGGCGCTGGATTCCCTGCGCGTGCGCGATATCACTCGTCGTCGCGGCGTGGGGCAATATCTGGTGGAAGAAGTGATGCGCGATAACCCGTCGATCACCAGCTGGTGGATAGCCGATATCGGCGTCGAAGACCGGGGCGTAATGGCGGCTTTCACCCAACGACTGGGATTTACCGCGCAGGAAAACGGCTGGGAAAAACGATAAAGCCCGCGCTGCGGATGTGCCTGCTGGCGTTACGCTTATCAGGCTTACGTTGGTTCTGGTAAAACAGCAAAAAGGCCGGATTACCCCTGGTAACCCGGCCTTATTAATTAATGCTGACCTGGACTTTCGCATCGCAGGAAGGCGGAAAATTCGCTCATCCCCGGAAACTGACTAAAGTAAGTGACCGGGGACTGCGGCGCGAAAGACGACAGTTAGCTTAGAAAATCACTTCGCGTCAGTCGCTGTACCGTTCGCATGCCAGGTAAACACACCGAACTCAAAGCCTTTCAGATCGCCCTTCTCATCCCAGGACAGCGGCCCCATTACGGTATCCACTGAGTGGCCTTTCAGATAAGTTGCGATAGCCGCCGGATCGGCGGACTGACCCAGGCCTGCAGCAAGGGATTGCAGCGCGGCGTAAGTGGTCCATACAAACGCGCCGCTTGGATCCTGTTTCTTCGCTTTGATCGCATCCACAATCGGTTTGTTCGCTGGAACCTGATCATAGTTTTTCGGTTTGGTGACCAGCATACCTTCTGCGGATTCACCGGCGATGTTAGACAGGGAAACGTTCGCCACGCCTTCCGGTCCCATAAACTGGGTTTTCAGACCAGCTGCGCGAGACTGACGCAGGATCTGCCCCATTTCCGGGTGGTAACCGCCGTAGTAAACAAAATCGATGTTCTCTTTTTTCAGGCGCGCAACCAGCGTAGAGAAGTCTTTCTCGCCGGCAGTGATACCGTCAAAGAACACCACGTTCGCGCCGCCTTTTTTCAGCCCGTCCTGCACTGCACGCGCCAGGCCTTCACCGTACTGCTGTTTGTCATGGATAACGGCGATGCGCTGCGGCTTCACTTTCTCCAGAATGTATTTCGCTGCGGTCGGGCCCTGGTCGGAATCCAGACCGGTGGTGCGCAGCGTCAGTTTGTAACCACGCGCGGTCAGCTCAGGCGCCGTCGCCGCAGGCGTGATCATCAGAATGCCTTCGTCTTCGTAGATATCAGACGCCGGCTGGGTAGAAGAGGAGCAGAGGTGACCGATAACGTATTTAATGCCGTCATTGACCACTTTGTTGGCGACCGCCACCGCTTGTTTCGGGTCACAGGCATCGTCATATTTTACCGCAACCAGTTTGTCGCCTTTAATCCCGCCTTTGGCATTAATATCGGCGATAGCCTGTTCCGCACCGGTAAACTCCTGGTCACCGTACTGCGCAACCGGACCGGACATCGCCCCGACAACGGCAACTTTGATATCTTTGGCGAATGCCACGTTGCTCATTGCTAACGCAATACATCCTGCCAGTAACGCTTTGCCCTTCATTTTCATCCTGAGTTTCCCCATTGTTATGGTTATTGCATTTGTTGTGATGTTGTTGTGTGGCACATTATTTCGCTTATTGTCATAAGCAAAGAATATGATAGTAGTTTTTAACCGTTCTGCCGATGCCTGAGCAGCATACTCTGCTAAAACATACCCCATTTTTCGGAATATGGAATAACAATTTTGAAGGTTGTACGACAGACCGATGACAGAAAATGAGAAAGCCGCCCATCAGGCGGCTGAATAATTAATCCGTCAGCGACTGGGAGAGAATATCCAGCGCCTTGCGGAACTGAACTTCCGGAATGGTTAACGGGTAGAGGAAGCGAATAACGTTGCCGTAAACCCCGCAGCTCAGCAACAGCAGCCCGTCCGCCAGCGCTTTTTCCTGCACCTGTTTAGTAAATTCAGCAGATGGCGCGCCGGTTTGCGGATCGTTAAATTCCACCGCCACCATGGAGCCCTGTGCACGGATATCAGCGATATAGGGGCATTGCGCTTTTGCGCGGTTCAGCACTTCCACCAGATGTTGACCCAGATGGTTCGCCCGTTCGCAGAGATTTTCTTCTTCAATCACGTCCAGCACCGCATGTGCCGCCGCGATAGCGAGCGGATTGCCCGCATAAGTGCCGCCCAAACCACCCGGTGCAGGCGCATCCATCACCTCCGCACGCCCGGCCACCGCCGAAAGCGGCAAACCACCGGCAAGACTTTTCGCCATGGTGATTAAATCCGGTTTCACATCGTAATATTCGCTGGCAAAGAGCTTACCGGTGCGGGCAAAACCGCTCTGCACTTCGTCAACGATCAGCAGAATACCGTGGCTATCGCACAACGTGCGCAGCGCCTGCATAAAATCATTCGGTGCGACGTTAAAACCGCCCTCGCCTTGTACGGGTTCCAGCAGAATGGCGGCCACCTGATCCGGCGCGATATCCGCTTTAAAAATACGTTCCAGGCTTTTCAGCGCCTCGTCAGTGCTCACACCGTGCAGCGCGTTGGGATACTGGGCGTGGTAAATCGAACCGGGGAAGGGGCCGAAACCAATTTTATACGGCGCGACTTTGCCGGTGAGCGCCATGGTCATAAAGGTGCGACCGTGGAAACCGCCGCCAAAGGTGATAATTCCGGGGCGTTTGGTATAGGCGCGGGCAATTTTAACGGCGTTTTCCACCGCTTCTGCGCCAGTGGAGAAAAACGCTGTTTTTGCCGGGCCAGCAACCGGCACGCGTTCGTTAATACGCTCCGCCAGCGAGACATAGCTTTCGTAAGGAACAATCTGATAAGCGGTATGGGTAAATGCCTGCAACTGTTTTTCTACCGCTGCCATTACTTTTGGATGCCGATGTCCGGTGTTAAGCACCGCGATCCCGGCGGCAAAGTCGATCACTTCGTTCCCTTCTACATCCCACAGCGTCGCGTTTTCCGCTTTTTCGGCGTAAAAACCGCACATCACCCCAATGCCGCGCGGCGTCGCCTGTAAACGGCGCTGATTCAATTCGTTGTTCTTCACCTTGATTGCCCCCTGTCTGTGTATGCCCGCTTACCAAGTATATAGCGCCTTTGATAAAGCGATGTTTTACTCAGTCTCGCGCAAGCGCAGGGACACCGACAGGACAGCTTTTCTGCCGCGTTGTGACAGAAGCCGAATGAACGCGTGATGATGTGAGAGTGGTGGTGGCGGGATAATTCAGATAATAAAAAGCCGGGTAAGACTTGCGCCGACCCGGCTTATTCACTGCAATACGCTTACGCTTCGATAGCGGCGCGCAGTTTTTTCATTGCGTTCTTTTCAAGCTGACGCACACGCTCAGCGGACACGCCGTAGCGATCGGCCAGCTCCTGCAAAGTAGTCTTGTTATCTTCGTCCAGCCAACGGGCACGGATGATCTGCTGGCTGCGCTCGTCGAGCCCCTGCATCGCATCGGTCAGCTTATTGGCCGCCTGCTCTTCCCAGTTATCATCTTCAATGCCATCGGCAAAGTTGGATGATTTATCCTGCAGATAGAGCACCGGTGCCATCGGCTGGCTGTCGTGCGCGTCGTCATCGGAAGACATATCAAACGTCATGTCCTGCGCCGCCATACGCGACTCCATTTCACGCACGTCTTTGCTGGTCACGCCCAGTTCACGTGCGACCATTTCCACTTCGTCCTGGTTAAACCAGCCAAGACGTTGTTTAGCTTTGCGCAGGTTAAAGAACAGCTTACGCTGAGCTTTGGTGGTCGCGACTTTCACGATACGCCAGTTGCGCAGCACATACTCGTGGATCTCAGCTTTGATCCAGTGCACGGCGAAAGAGACCAGGCGCACACCCACTTCCGGGTTAAAGCGACGCACGGCTTTCATCAGGCCAATGTTACCTTCCTGGATGAGATCCGCCTGCGGCAGACCATAGCCCGAATAGTTACGAGCAATATGAACAACAAAGCGCAGGTGAGACAGAATCAGCTTTTTCGCTGCTTCCAGATCGCCCTGGTAATGCAGCTTTTCAGCCAGTGCCCGCTCTTCATCAGCCGTCAACATCGGCCATGCGTTCGCAGCCCGGACGTAAGATTCCAGGTTACCAACAGGGGCTAAAGCTAAAGTTTGCATTTCTTTGGTCATTCAAATCCTCTCAATTCACTTATCAGCTGGCGGCGGTCTGTCCCCATCAGGCAACAAACATGCCAGCGCTTTTGAGCAACGAGAATAGCATTCACATTTTTATCAGACAGTGATTTTATCCACAAGTTCCTTGTAGGTCTGTGAATAAATTACGCACAAAATGTGACATCAGGATGATAAACCGGAGCAAGGAACCTCAGAAGGGGTATTACGCTTCTTCCCTGCTACGGGAATACTTCACGTGCAGGGAAGGAGTATACCAGAGATTCTTTAGTCCGGAGTAAAGTGACGTAAATGTTGAACCGTTGCCAGCCAGGCGGCAATCCAGCCAATCATCGAACACACCAGCAGCAGCAGCAAGCACTCGTCAAACGACAGCCCGCTAAGCTCAAACTGCGTGCCGAACACTTTCGCCACTTCCGTCACCGCCGACGACAAGCGCATCACCAGGATTTCCGACAGGATCAGCGATAAAAACGCGCCGGAGAAACCGAGCAACGCGCCGCCATACAAGAACGGGCGCAGGATAAAACCATCTGTCGCACCAATCAGTTTCTGCACGTTGATGGTATCGCGGCGGGCGAAAATGCTCAGCCGCACGCTATTGCCGATGACCAAAAACACAGCCGCAACCATCAGCACACCAATCATGGCCGCCACACGC
Organism: Kosakonia sacchari SP1; assembly: GCF_000300455.3. Lineage (NCBI taxonomy): Bacteria > Pseudomonadati > Pseudomonadota > Gammaproteobacteria > Enterobacterales > Enterobacteriaceae > Kosakonia > Kosakonia sacchari. Next base: position 299,423 of record NZ_CP007215.2, on the reverse strand, counting down.
CCGACCAGGCCAGTCAGCGACGCCAGCCGCGCAAACCAGCTGTCATCCATGCGCACTTCATCAATACCCTGAATGCGGGAAATGCGGTCACGCAATGTGTTCAGCGAATCCGTACTCTGAAAATCGAGTTTCGGTACCACCACCGCCACGGCGGGCAGCGGGTTCTCTTCGAGCATATCCAGCGCGCCGCCAAACCCGGACCAGTTACGGAACTCGCCCAGCGCATCTTCACGCGACAGGTAATTCACTTTTTCTACGCCCTGTTCGGACTGGAGTTGCCCCACTACTTGCTGCGCCGCGTTGTCATCCAGCGCTTTATCGAAATAGACGGTGATCTGCGGCGATGGATAGTACTGCGACGCCGCCTGATTAACGTTTTTGTAGACCATGTAACAGACGCTGGGCAACGTCAGGGAGATGGCAATGACCATCACCGTCAGGAACGTCGCCAGGGGTTTGCTTTTCAGATCCTGCAACGCACCGTGCCAGGCGTAGCGTACTTGCTCGTTAAAAACGTTACTCTTACGCGAAGGCGCTTTAACTGGCGCTTTGCCGCGACGCGGCGCATTGCGATTACCCTCGCTGGAGGACGCAGACGATTTGCGAAAACGGTCTAATTTGCTGCCAAACTGCCGAATGTGGTTTAGTGCATCGCGCTTATTCACCCGCCAGGCCTCCATGCAAATGACCGTCGCTCAGGCTCAGCATGCGGTACGAACGACGGGAAATCAGCCCGATATCGTGCGTTGCCATCAGCACCGTTACCCCTACGCGGTTAAATTCTTCAAACAGACGTAAAATCCCTTCAGACAGCGCTTCATCCAGGTTACCAGTCGGTTCATCCGCCAGCAGCACGGCCGGTTTGTTCACCACTGCGCGGGCAATCCCCACGCGCTGTTGTTCACCGCCGGAGAGCTGGATCGGGAAGCTTTTCGCTTTGTCGAGCAGCCCGACTTTATCCAGCGCCGCCGAAACACGACGACGAATATCATCGCCGCTGGCACCCGCGATAATCAGCGGGATCGCCACGTTATCGAACACGGTTCTGTCCATCAGCAGGTGGTGATCCTGGAAAATCATCCCGATTTGACGACGCAAAAACGGCACTTCCCGGTTTTTCAAACGGGTAATATCATGGCCGCCGAAGAGGATTTTCCCGGCGCTTGGCCGCTCAATCCCACAAATCAGCTTCAGCAGGGTACTTTTCCCCGCACCAGAATGCCCGGTCAGAAAGGCCATCTCGCCCTGCTGCAGGTGAAAAGTCACCCCCTGCAGCGCTTGTCTCCCACCGAGATAGGCTTTGCTGACGTGTTCAAAGCGAATCATTGTTAATCCTCTCGGGCAAAAAGTGCCTCTATAAAATCGCCCGCATTAAACGGACGTAAATCCTCAATACGTTCGCCGACGCCAATGTAGCGGATAGGAATGCCAAACTGATCCGCCACCGAGAAAATAACGCCGCCCTTGGCGGTGCCATCAAGCTTGGTCAGCGTAATGCCGGTTAAGCCGACAGCCTCGTGGAACAGTTTGGCCTGGCTAATGGCATTTTGCCCGGTGCTGGCATCAATCGTCAGCATCACTTCATGCGGCGCGTCTTCGTCCAGCTTCTTCATTACGCGGACAATTTTCTTCAGCTCTTCCATCAAGTGCGCTTTGTTCTGCAAGCGACCTGCGGTATCGGCAATCAACACATCCACATGGCGCGCTTTCGCCGCCTGGATGGCATCGAAAATCACCGAAGCGGAATCCGCGCCGGTATGCTGGGCAATCACCGGGATATCGTTGCGCTGGCCCCATACCTGAAGCTGCTCAACGGCAGCGGCACGGAAGGTATCACCCGCCGCCAGCATCACCGATTTCCCTTGCTGCTCAAACTGGCGCGCCAGTTTACCGATGGTGGTGGTTTTACCCACGCCGTTAACGCCAACCATCAAAATCACAAACGGGGTTTTGCCTTCGATGTTAAGCGGCTCATCCACTTTGGCGAGGATTTCGCTCATCTCATCTTTCAGCAAACCATAAAGTGCTTCCGCGTCGCGTAACTGCTTGCGGCTCGCGCCTTCCGTCAGATTGGTGATGATTTTGCGCGTGGTTTCCACACCAACATCGGCAATCAGCAACTGCTCTTCCAGTTCTTCAAACAGATCATCGTCGATCTTTTTGCCACGGAACAGACTGATAAATCCGGAACCGAGGTTTTCTTTTGTTTTAAGCAGGCTGCGCTTCAGGCGCGCGAAGAAACCTTCTTTGGTCGGTTTTTCCTGCTCCTGAACGGATTCTTCAACCGGCACGACAACCAGCGCTTCTTCCGCCGCTTCGGCGGCCAGCGCTTGCGCGTCGAGCTCTTCGTCGCTTAGCGGAACATCGTCTTCTTCCAGCCGTTCAGCTTCCGCCTGCCACTCGTCAGCACCGATCTCCTGCTCCGCAATCTCTTCCGGCAGCGGCAGTTCTTCATGTTCGATAACCGCCGGGCTTTCTTCGATGACAGCTTCCGTCGACGCCTCTTCGTGCACCAGTTGCTCGCTGACTTCGACAACTTCTTCGGCGAATTTTTCGCTGTCGGCTGCTGGCTCGGCAACCGGGGTTTCTTCAACTGGCTGCTCAGCTACAGGTTGCTGTTCGGTTTGCGCCTCTTCAGCCTTCTCTTTCTGCCCAAGGCCAAGCCAGGAAAAAAAGCCACGTTTCTTCTCATTTGCCATTGGCGACCACACTCCTCGCTGTTGTTCATGGCGCAGCCCGTCTGCACGGCCGGGACTGAAAACATTTGTTAATTAGTCGGATAGTCTACCACTTTCCTCAACTTGCATCACGGCTTGAGGATTAGGGTTTAACGTCATTCGACAGACCGCTAGAATAGCAGGTCGAAATGATGAGCAAAGCGATAACCATGAAGAAACCTACCCGTGCCGCCACCGGCCAGATACGCATTATTGGCGGCCAGTGGCGGGGCCGTAAATTACCGGTTCCGGATAGCCCCGGCCTGCGCCCGACCACCGATCGCGTGCGTGAAACTTTATTCAACTGGCTGGCACCGTCAATGGTAGACGCCCACTGTCTCGATTGCTTCGCCGGCAGCGGTGCGCTGGGGCTGGAAGCGCTCTCGCGCTATGCCGCCAGCGCAACCTTGCTGGAAATGGAGCGCAGTGTCGCCCAGCAGTTACAACAAAACCTGGCCACGTTAAAAGCTGCCAACGCGAAAGTGGTCAACACCAACACGCTGACGTTTTTAGCCAATCCCGGCACGCCGCATAATATTGCGTTTATCGATCCACCGTTTCGTAAAGGTATGCTGGAAGATACCGTGCGCCTGCTGGAAAACAACGGCTGGCTCGCCGATGACGCGCTGGTCTATATCGAAAGCGAAGTTGAAAATGGATTACCGCCCGTACCCGCTCACTGGCAACTGCATCGGGAAAAAGTCGCCGGGCAGGTAGCATATCGTTTGTATCACCGCGAAGCGCAAGGAGAGAAGCATGCCGCTGTTGATTAACCTTGGGCGTCTGTTGATGCTCTGCATCTGGGCGTTTCTGATCCTGAACCTGATTAAGCCTTTTCCGCGCCCGCTGAATATTTTCGTTAACGTAGCGCTTGTCTTCACCGTTTTTATGCATGCGCTGCAAGCCACCATGCTGAAAACGGCACTGCCGAAAGACGGCCCACAAATGAGTAAAGCGGAGCAGATCCGTGTTTTTCTCTTCGGCGTGTTTGAGCTGCTCATCTGGCAGAAGAAATTAAAAGAGAAGAAATAACCCCACCGCCCGGTGGCGTCATGCTTACCGGGCCGCTTCCGGCGTAAAGTCCACAAAACGCGAGCCCTGATAACGCAGCACCCCTCTGTCGCCCACCGTCAACGCATTATATTGCTGCTCATCCAGACGAAAACGCATCTCCGCCCCGCCGGTTTGCGGTTTAAAACTCACTTCATAACGCATGGCGGTTCCTGCGGGCGTCACCTGTTGCTGGCGCGAACGGCGCGGATTAAGCGGTTTTTCCCGCTTGTTGCACACCACCACACTTTTTTGCTGCTGCGGCGCACTATCGTTTTCGGCTTTTTCGCGCCGCTGCTGTACAAAGCGGAAAGAGGCAAAAACCACAATCAATCCAATGACGACAATGAAAAAAAGCGGTGGTTTACTCATGGCGAATACCTGTCGGAAAAAGCGGAATTGAGCTTATCGCGGCGGAAATAGCGTTGTCATCCTCCTTTTCCCGCCACTACACTGAGTAAGAGAGATTTACGCAACAATAACAGATACAGGGACTTAATTATGCTGTGGTCATTTATTGCTGTCTGCCTTTCCGCCTGGCTATATGTCGACGCTTCGTATCGTGGCCCGGTCTGGCAGCGCTGGGTTTTTAAACCCGTTACGCTCTTACTGCTGCTGTTACTGGCCTGGCAAGCGCCCATGTTCGATGCCATTAGCTACCTGGTGCTGGCGGGTCTGTGTGCCTCGCTAGTCGGGGATGCGCTCACGCTGTTGCCGCGGCAAAAATTGCTCTATGCCATCGGCGCGTTTTTCCTCGCACATTTGCTCTATACCATCTACTTCGCCAGCCAGATGACGCTTTCGTTCTTCTGGCCGCTACCGGTGGCGTTGCTGATTATCGGCGCGTTGCTGGTGGCGGTGATCTGGTCGCGCCTCGAAGAGTTGCGCATGGCGGTATGTACCTTTATCGCCATGACGCTGGTGATGGTGTGGCTGGCTGGCGAGCTGTGGTTTTTCCGCCCGACCAGCCCGGCACTGTCGGCTTTCGTTGGCGCATCGCTGCTGCTGCTCGGCAATGTGGTCTGGTTAGGCAGCCACTACCGCAAACGCTTTAGCGCCGATAACGCCATCGCCTCCGCCTGCTATTTTGCCGGGCACTTTTTGATTGTCCGCTCGCTGTATATTTAAAAGGCTTGACTCTGGAGTCGACTCCAGAGTGCATACTCCGGTTAATGAGAAAATTATCATTCACCGGAGGATGCCATGCCAACCCCCACTTCATCGCCTGAGTTGAAAAAAGCCCCGCAATTCGCGGCGGTTAAGCTGCGCCCAATCGAAGAAAAGGCGACATCCTGCTGCGCTGACAGCCACTGCGAAGCGCGCGAAACACCCGAAATTTCCGCCGAAGGCGAACGCTATAGCTGGCAGGTTGACGGTATGGATTGCGCCGCCTGCGCCCGCAAAGTGGAAAACGCAGTGCGCCAGGTCGAAGGCGTCGGTCAGGTTCAGGTCGCCTTTGCCACCGAAAAACTTATCGTCATTGCGCAAGATGATGTGCGTGAGCGCGTAGAGCGCGCCGTACAACAGGCCGGGTATCAACTGCGCAGTGAAAACGAACCAGCGCCAGAAACTTCACGGCTGCGCGAAAACCTGCCGCTTCTCCTCTTGATCGTGATGATGGCGCTCAGTTGGGGGCTGGAACAGGTCAACCATCCATTCGGCCAGATGGCATTTATCGCCACCACGCTGGTCGGGCTGTGGCCGATTGCCCGCCAGGCGCTGCGCCTAATGAAAAGCGGCAGTTGGTTCGCCATCGAAACCTTAATGAGCGTGGCGGCGATCGGCGCGCTGTTTATTGGTGCGACGGCGGAAGCGGCGATGGTGCTGCTGCTGTTTTTAATTGGCGAGCGCCTTGAAGGCTGGGCCGCCAGCCGTGCGCGGCGCGGTGTCAGCGCCTTAATGGCGTTAAAACCGGATACCGCAACACGTCTGCGCAACGGTGAGCGCCAGCGTGTCGCGGCAAGCGATCTGCAACCGGGCGATGTGATTGAAGTCCCGGCGGGCGGGCGCTTGCCTGCGGATGGTCGGCTGGTCTCGCCGTTTGCCAGCTTTGACGAAAGCGCGTTAACGGGCGAATCGGTGCCGGTTGAGCGCGCAGAAGGTGAAAGTGTTCCGGCAGGTGCCACCAGCGTTGACCGTCTGGTGCAGCTTGAAGTGGTTTCTAAACCGGGTGAAAGCGCGATTGACCGCATTCTGAAACTGATTGAAGAAGCAGAAGAGCGCCGCGCGCCGATTGAGCGTTTCATCGACCGTTTCAGTCGTATTTATACCCCGGCTATCATGGCCGTGGCGTTGCTGGTCGCCATTGTTCCACCGCTTTTATTTGCGCAGCCCTGGCTTGCGTGGATCTACAAAGGGCTGGCTTTGCTGCTGATTGGTTGTCCGTGTGCGCTGGTTATCTCCACGCCGGCGGCGATCACTTCTGGCCTTGCGGCAGCGGCACGTCGCGGTGCGCTGATTAAAGGTGGCGCGGCATTAGAGCAACTTGGCGGTATTCGCCAGGTGGCGTTTGATAAAACCGGCACGCTGACCGTCGGCAAACCGCAGGTCGCCGCGATCACACCATTAGCCGGTACAGAAGAAGCGGAATTGCTGGCGCTCAGTGCCACTATCGAGCAGGGTTCCACCCACCCATTGGCGCTGGCCATTGTGCAGGAAGCACAACGACGTGCGCTGGTGATTCCGGAGGCGCAAGGGCAGCGCGCGCTGGCAGGCAAAGGCATCGAGGCGACGATTAACGGGCAACAGGTACTGATCAGCGCGCCGGATAAACTGCCGCAAGGCGCGCTGCACGACACCGTACTGGCACAAATTGCGCAGCAGGAAAGCCGTGGGCAAACCGTGGTGGTGGTGCAGCGTAGCGGCGAGGTTATCGGTACAATTGGCTTACAGGACACGCTGCGCGACGACGCCAAAGAAGCCGTTGCCGCTCTGCATGCGCTTGGCGTACAGGGCGTGATCCTTACCGGCGACAACCCACGCGCCGCAGCAGCGATTGCCGGTGAACTGGGGCTGGATTTTCGCGCCGGCTTGCTGCCGGAAGATAAAGTCGATGCGGTACGCACGCTCAACCAGCAAGCACCGCTGGCGATGGTTGGCGATGGCATTAACGATGCGCCCGCGATGAAAGCTGCAACCATCGGTATCGCGATGGGGAGCGGAACGGATGTCGCGCTGGAAACCGCCGACGCCGCGCTCACGCATAACCGGCTGACTGGCCTGGGGCAGATGATTCGCCTGGCGCGCGCCACGCACAGCAATATTCGCCAAAACATCGCTATGGCACTCGGCCTGAAAGCGATTTTTCTGGTGACAACGCTGCTGGGAATTACCGGGCTGTGGCTGGCGGTGCTGGCAGATACGGGCGCAACGGTGCTGGTAACCGCCAACGCGCTGCGCCTGTTGCGTACTAAAGATTAATGGTTTTTACGCACGACATAGCGATACGGCAAAGACTCGGTTTGCCCGGCAACCAGCTCGTGTTCCATAAAACGGCAAAAGCCGGGAATATCGCGGGTGGTTGCCGGATCGTCGGCGATAATCAGCAACGTTTCGCCGATTTGCATATTGCGTACGGTTTTGCGCACCATCATCACCGGCTCCGGGCAGCGTAAGCCCTGAGCATCCAGCGTATGGTCGGCGGTGGAAAACGGATCGGTCATCTTCATCTCGCAAGGGAAAAAACCGCATTAGTTTACGCCGCCTTTTTTGTGACGCAAGCTAGGTTAACGATTGCGCTAAAATTAACCATTGCATCCCACTCCGATTGCAGTATCATGCGGCGGCTCTGCTTGTCAGAGCATAAAAAGTACTGGGTTCCCTCACCCCATTTACCAAAAAGGTCACAATATGACGCACTTTTCAAACGCGCAGCGCATGAAGGCGCTGGTCTGGCTTTCGCTTTTTCACCTGTTGGTGATTATCTCCAGTAACTATCTGGTGCAACTGCCGGTTTCTATCTTTGGTTTCCATACCACCTGGGGCGCATTTAGCTTCCCGTTTATCTTCCTGGCAACGGACTTAACCGTGCGTATTTTCGGCGCGCCGTTAGCCCGGCGAATCATCTTCGCGGTGATGGTGCCCGCGCTGCTTGCTTCTTACGTTATCTCCTCGCTGTTCTACATGGGTAGCTGGCAGGGTTTCGGCGCGCTGGCGCATTTCAATTTATTTGTCGCCCGTATCGCCACCGCCAGCTTTATGGCTTACGCGCTGGGACAAATTCTCGATGTGCATGTCTTTAACCGCCTGCGCCAGAACCGCCGCTGGTGGCTCGCGCCTGCCGCATCCACCGTGTTTGGTAACGCCAGCGACACCATCGCCTTTTTCTTTATCGCTTTCTGGCGCAGCCCGGATGCCTTTATGGCGCAGCACTGGACGGAAATCGCACTGGTGGATTACAGCTTCAAAGTGCTTATCAGCATCGCGTTCTTCCTGCCGATGTACGGTGTGTTATTGAATATGTTGCTGAAAAGACTGGCAGACAAATCTGAAATTAGCGCGTTGCAGGCGAGTTAAAGGTACGGCTTATCAGATGTGATAAGATGCGCCGATGGGCCGTTATGGCTGTTTATTGAAAGGAAGAAGTCAATGCGCAATCTGGTGAAATATGTCGGTATCGGCCTGCTGGTTGTTGGGCTGGCTGCCTGTGATAACAGCGACAGCAAAAAACCTGTTCAGGGTGCTGCCGCTGAAAGCAACGTCAACGGTCAACCGGTAACCCTGCTCGACGGCAAACTCAGCTTCTCGCTGCCTGCGGATATGACCGATCAGAGCGGCAAACTGGGCACCCAGTCCAATAATATGCACGTCTATTCCGATGCCACCGGTCAGAAAGCGGTAATTGTGATTGTCGGCGACAACACGACAGAAGAGTTAAGCGCGCTGGCAAAACGTCTTGAAGAACAACAGCGCAGCCGCGACCCGCAGTTGCAGGTGGTCACCAACAAATCCATCGAACTGAAAGGCCAGAAACTGCAACAGCTTGACAGCATCATCTCCGCCAAAGGCCAGACGGCATGGTCTTCTGTGGTGCTGGGTAAAGTTGACGACAAACTGCTGACCATCCAGGTCACGCTGCCAGCGGACAACCAGCAGCAGGCGCAAACCACGGCGGAAAACATTATCAACACCATCGTGGTGAAATAAGCCCGCCCAAAACATGAAAAGGGAACCTGAAGGTTCCCTTTTTACTATTCAGCTACCACCACCGGCTGGTACTTCAGCCGCCAGACCAGCAGTAAGGCAATCGCCACCAGGCCTGCGGCGGCGAAATAGATAGCCGAAACCCCTGCCCACGCCATCAGCAATCCTGCCAGCGGCCCGGTTATCCCCAGCGATAAATCCATAAACACCGTGTACGTCGCCAGTGCAGAACCCTGGTTATGCTGCGGCACCGCTTTGACCGCCACGACGCCCAGCGCCGGGAAAACCAGCGAGAAACCGGCACCGGCAAGGAACACGCCGAGCTTCGCCATCCACGGTTCCACCGCCATGCCAACCAGCACCAGCCCAAGGGTTTCGACCACAAAACAGAGCATCGCCACATTTAAACCGCCGAAGCGATTAATCCCATTCGGGAACAACAGGCGCGCGCCAACAAAGGCGCAGCTAAAAAGGGTGAGAGCGAACGCCGCATCCTCCCAGCCTTTCGCATCGTAATAGAGGGTAATAAAGGTGGCGATGACGCCAAAACCGGTAGTACCCAGCGCCAGCGCCATCCCGTACAACCAGACGCGTCCCAACACGGCGCGAAACGGCAGCGGCTTGCCTTTGCTGGCTTTCACCGCCGCACGCGGCAGCGCCAGTAATATTGCCAGCAGGGCCACACCCATAATGGTCAGCGAGAGCCCATGCAGCCCGCCGTACTGATAACAGACCACACCGAGCGGTGCGCCGATTGCCATCGCACCATAGGTGGCAATACCGTTCCACGAGATCACCCGCCCGATATGTATCGACCCGACCACACCCACGCCCCAGAGCGTCGCGCCGGTTCCGGCGAAACTCTGGCCGATGCCTAAAATGACGCGCCCCAGACAAAGCAATATCAGGCCTAACACGCCAACACTACCGCCAACGCCCGCCAGCAAATAGCTCAGCCCGCTGAGAAACGCGCCGCACAAACCGAAGATCACTACTTTTTTCGGCCCCAGCAGGTCGGCATAGCGCCCGGCATGCGGTCGGCTTAGCAGCGTTGCGAAGTATTGCAGGCTAATCACCAGGCCGGCCCAAAACGCGCTATAGCCCATCACATCATGGACATAGCCGGGAAGTACCGCCAGCGGCAGGCCAATGGTGAGATAACTGGCGAAGTTAAACATAACGACGGACAAAATCCGCAGATTGAGGCGCAATCCACTTAGCGCCGGTTCGGCGGCGTTTTCAGGCATGGAGTTTTACTCAGCTTTTCACAACAGTGTTTCACTATTACCACGTGATGAAACAGAAAGCAGCATTCACTTTAAGAATATCTCTCACGGGCGAAGGTGTGGCGGGGCACTACACTTAACGGGCCGATGACAAAAGGAATTAACCATGATACATCCTCAACCCGATCGGGCGGGTTTACATATTCTGTTAAAGCTGGCTTCGCTGGTGATCATTTTGGCCGGCATTCATGCTGCGGCCGACATTATTGTGCAACTTCTTCTGGCGCTGTTTTTCGCAATTGTTCTCAATCCGCTGGTTACCTGGTTTCTCCGGCGCGGCATTTCGCGCCCGGTGGCGATCGGTATTGTGGTGCTGGTGATGCTGGTTTTTCTCACTGCGCTGTTCGGCGTGCTTGCCGCGTCGGTGAACGACTTCATGACGCTGCTGCCGAAGTACAACCGCGAATTCACCAGGAAATTTATCCAGTTGCAGGATGCGATGCCGTTTCTTCGTTTGCACATGTCGCCAGAACGTATGTTGCAACGGATGGACTCTGAGCGGCTAATGGGCTTTGCCACCACCATGGCGACTCAGCTCTCGAACGCAATGGCCAGCATTGTTCTGTTGGTGATGACCGTGGTGTTTATGCTCTTTGAAGTGCGCCATGTGCCTTATAAGCTGCGCTTTGCGCTGCATAACCCGCAAATTCATATCGCCGGACTGCACCGCGCACTGAAAGGTGTTTCCCACTACCTGGCGCTGAAGACTTTGCTGAGCGTGTGGACAGGCCTGATTGTCTGGGTCGGGCTGGTGTTTCTGGATGTGCAGTTTGCGCTGATGTGGGGTGTGCTGGCGTTTCTGCTCAATTACGTACCCAATATCGGCTCGGTGATCTCTGCTATCCCACCCATGATCCAGGCGCTGCTGTTTAACGGCACGTACGAATGTTTGCTGGTGGGTGGGCTATTCCTTGTGGTGCACATGTTACTTGGTAACATCCTGGAACCCCGCATGATGGGCCACCGCCTGGGGATGTCGACGCTGGTGGTGTTTTTATCGTTGTTGATTTGGGGATGGCTGCTTGGCCCGGTGGGAATGTTGTTGTCAGTGCCGCTAACCAGCGTGTGTAAAATCTGGATGGAAACCACCACCGGCGGCAGCAAACTGGCAATTTTACTGGGGCCAGGCAGACCGAAAAGCCGTCTGCCTGGGTAGTCGCTACGCTTTGGAGCGGCCGGGCAAAAAATAACCAGCACGCCCGCCACAATGACCAGCACACCCAAAGCTCCGCACAGGGAAAACGGCTCGTGCCATCCGGGAAGCCAGATGGCCGCCGCCCACACCAGAATGTAGCTCAGACTCAGCAAGGCATAAGCCTTACTCAACGGCAAACGGTGCAGAGCAAAGTACCAGCAACCCATTGATGCCAGATACCCAACCAGGCCCAACATCAGCGCCAGCGTACCTTTTTGCGGTTGCAGCAACGCCGAGACAAAAGACCAGGAAAATGTCACCGGCGGCAGCGACACCATCGCATAGCGCAACATCAGTTGTGCACCGCTTACCAGCAACACACTAAGTAATGCCCAGTGCAGCCCCTTCATAGTGAGCTCCCCAGCAGCACAATGCCGATGATAATCAGCGCCACGCCGAACGCATGGCGAACGCTCACTGGCTCACGCCAGAGAAAACGCGCCGCCAGCGTCACCCAGACAAAATTAAGGCTCAACATCGGATACGCCACGCCAACAGGAATGCGCTGCAAAACCAGCAGCCACAGCGCCATGCCCGCACCGAGCGCCATCAGCGCAAGCCCCAGCCACAGGCCGAGATGCTTATTACGCCTGGCAATCGGCACCGGACGCGTCGCCTGCTTCTGGCACAGTTGACCTGCGCAACTGAGCAGGCTTGCCAGCGCGAGCCAGAGCCAGCTGGTCATTGCGGCTTACTCATCATTGCGGAAAGTACTGAATAAAGACCATACGCCCCTGTACATAAACGTTGTCCGGTTTCGGTATCGGCATGCGGGTAAAGTCATCTTTTTTCGACTGGTGCAGCACCAGGGAAATAACCCCTTCCTGACGATGTTGTGACAGCCAGTCGGTGAAATCGTCTTCGCGTACAAACCGCCCTTCGCCGTCAGGGTACGACATACCGTACGTTAACTCACCGCGCGTGCCAAACAGCATGATATCTGAGCGTTTCAGCTCCCAGGCCAAACCTGCGGCAACACCGACGTTATCAGCCAGCACATAGCGGCTCGGCGTCAGCGGCTCGTTAACAAAGTTGATCAAAAATTGCGGCTGCTTGGAATCCATCACCTTGTCCGGGATAACAATCCCCACCAGCAGCGCAATCGCCAGCGGGCACAGCGCCGCGTATGACCAACGATCGGCACTGGCACGCAAGGTAAACACGCCAACCAGCGCCCATGCCAGGAAAGCAAACGCCGCCAGCGCCGCTTTGTAGATCTCAATCTGCGTCCACACCGGCTGTTTCAGGAAGCCCCAAGGCGACACCACCAGCGCGGCAATCACGCCAATCAGACCAAAACCGATATTGATCCACGCATTGATGCGTAACGCGCGCCCATTGGTTTGCGCCATCTGCATGGCATAACGCGCCATCAATATCGCCAGCGGCGCGAAGCAGGGCAGAATATAAGTCGGCAGTTTTCCTTTGGCGATGCTGAAAAACAGCAGCGGCATCACCACCCAACCCAGCAGATAAAATGCTTCCCGCACGCCCTCTTTACGCGCCAGCCAGCCCGTTTTCAGCGCACCGGGCAGCAGCGCCAGCCACGGCAAAGAACCTAAAATCAAGAACGGTATGTAATACCAGAACGGCGCTTTGTGTTGTGCATCCTGCTGCGCAAAACGTTGGATATGTTCAACCCAGAAGAAGTAGCGCCAGAAATCGGGTTCGCGCGATGCAATTGCCAGTCCCCACGGCAGCACCGTCAGCACGCAACAGATCACGGCCAGCCAGCCCCAGAGCAGCACCTCTTTCCAGCGTTTGTGCACAATCACCCACGGCAGCACGCCAATCACCGGCACCGCCAGCGCGAGAAAACCTTTGGTCATCACGCCCATGCCGCACGCCACGCCAAGCAGGACATAGCCACCAAACTTACCGCGTAATGTGCTCGCCTGCGCAGCCAGCCAGAAGCTGAACATCGCCAGCGTCATCCACAGCGTGATCATCGGGTCGAGCACAGCATAAGTGCCAATGCCATACACCAGAAACGCGGTCAGGAAGATCACCGCCGAGAGCACGGCAGTGCGTTTGTCGCGCCACATTTTCCACGCTAGCACGCCCACGAGCAGCGCTGACACGGTAATCGAGAAAACAGAGCCCAGGCGCACTGAGACGTTATTATGGCCAAACAGCCACTGCGCAATGCTATTGATCCAGTAACCGGCGATGGGTTTTTCAAAATAACGCAGGCCAAGGAAGTGCGGCACAATCCAGTCGCCGCTGGTGAGCATTTCACGGCTGATCTCCGCATAGCGGGTCTCATCCGGCTGCCAGAGCAAACGATATTCCAGGGGAACAACATAGTAGAGGGCGAACAGCGCAACCAGCGCCAGACCATAGTGAATGGATTTCATAACCCAGGACTCAACAGTTGTTGGCAACCCAGCCAGCCTTCCCGGCCAGCCACTTCTCCGCGTACCACTTTTCCTGCCGGTAGCGTCTCTAACGATTCCGGCAACAACTGGCTTAACGGGCAAAAAGCGATGCCTTCGCGCGCCGCCATGCTCAGCAGTTCATCGAAACCTTCCGCGCCGATAATGCCTTCCACCTCGGCGTGGATGGTATAAACCGGCGTGCCGCTATCCTGCTTCATCGCGTCGAGAATGAAACGGTTGTAGTGCTCCGCCGCCACCGAAATGCCAACGGCTTCATCCCAGGTGGGTAGCGTTACCGGGATTTGCGGTGCTGCATAGGTGTTCTCGGCGATGAGCGGGCGAAACGGCTGTGTGCCCCGGCAGTCGCTGTTATAGCGGAAATTAAAATTTGATTTGGCTTTTACCACTCGCTGATCGGCGCGCCAACCCGCCACGGCGGAACAGCTCACAGACCGGCCAATAATCAGCTCCAGCGCCAGCAATCCGCGCTCAATTTCCGCTTCGAGATGCGCCTGATTCCACACCCCGCTCCAGCGCTGCCAGCGGTGGTGATCCCAGGCATGCAGCCCCACTTCGTGCGCCTGCGCGGTTTTACGGATGACCTCCGCGTTGCCTTCGCCGATAAGCCTGCCGGGCCACGCGGTGCCCGCCAGTAAAATATCCCAGCCGTAGAGCGATGCCGCGCGCGAGCGCAGCATCTTCCACAGAAATTTCGGCTTAAGCAGGCGCCAGATATGGCGCCCCATGTTGTCCGGCCCGACGCTGAAGAAAAAGCTCGCCTGAATGTTGTGCTTTTTCAGTAGCGCCAGCAGGCGCGGAACGCCGTCACGCGTGCCGCGAAAGGTATCGACATCAATACGTAAGCCGACGTATTTCATGCTTATTTCTCATCCGTCAGTTCAACGGTACGCAGGAAGAAATCCAGCGTTTCGTCAATGGTCTGGCGCATATCTACGGTCGGTTCCCAGTGCAGGCAGCGTTTGGCGTTACGGATACTCGGTTTGCGGTGTTCCACATCCTGGTAGCCTTTACCATAGTAGCTGCTGCTCTCCACTTCGCGGAAACCGGCGAATGGCGGGAAACGGTCGCGCAGCGGGTGTTTTTCAAAGCTTGCCAGCAGCATCTCCGCCAGCTCTTTAATGCTCGCTTCGTTATCCGGGTTACCAATGTTGATGATCTGCCCGTCGCAACGCCCGTCTTTGTTTTCAATAATGCGGAACAGCGCTTCGATACCATCACTGATATCCGTAAAGCAGCGTTTCTGCTTACCACCTTCGATCAGCTTGATCGGCGAACCCTCCACCAGATTGAGGATCAACTGGGTGATGGCGCGCGAGCTACCGATACGCGCGGCGTTCAGGTTATCCAGCCGCGGTCCCATCCAGTTAAACGGACGGAACAGGGTGAATTTCAGGCCGTGTTTGTCGCCATATGCCCAGATCACACGGTCAAGCAACTGTTTCGATACCGAGTAAATCCAGCGCTGTTTGTTAATAGGCCCAACCACCAGATTCGAGTTGTCTTCGTCGAAATTGTTGTCGGTGCACATGCCGTACACTTCCGAGGTCGACGGGAAAATGATGCGCTTGTTGTACTTCACGCAGTCACGGATGATTTTCAGGTTCTCTTCGAAATCCAGCTCGAACACGCGCAGCGGGTTACGGGTGTATTCGATAGGTGTGGCAATCGCCACCAGCGGCAGCACTACATCACATTTCTTAATGTGGTATTCGATCCACTCGGAGTGAATGCTGATATCGCCTTCAACAAAGTGGAAACGCGGATTGCCGAGGAAACGGCTGATCGCATCCGATCCAATATCCAGACCGAAAATCTCGTAGTTATCGTCACGCAGCAGGCGTTCGGTCAAATGGTTACCGATAAAACCGTTCACGCCGAGGATCAGCACGCGGGTGCGGCGTTTTACCGCCACCACCGGTTTGCTAGTGAGCAACGCTCCGGCAACCAAGCCGAGCGATTGCGCCAGCTGTGCGCCCTGCATGTAGACGCCGTTGTCCATCTGGCCGGTGAGGATCTCCAGCGCGCCATCGCCACAGGCCACCAGCAGCGGCGAAACAGAGAGCACAGTGCCCGCGCGAGCCGGAGCCACATCGGTACGTACGCGGGATTTCCAGACGATAAATTTATGCGTACCGGCAAAGCTGTAGGCGCCCGGCCACGGGTCAGAAACCGCGCGCACCAGGTTTTGCAGCGTTTGCGCCGGTTTTTCCCAGTCCAGACGGCCATCTTCCGGCGTGCGGCGACCGTAGTAGCTGGCTTTGCTGTCGTCCTGCGCCGTTTCGCTGAAGGTTTGCGTTTTAATCGTCGGCAGCACGCTGGCCAGCATTCCTTTTGCGGCTTCAGCTAATTTGCGATGCAGCGACAACGCTTCATCATTCTCGGCAATGGCAACGCGTTGTTGCGCGATAATCGCGCCCGCATCCGCGCGGGAAACCATGCGATGCAGCGTGACGCCGGTTTCGCTTTCGCCATTTACCAGCACCCAGTTCAGCGGGGCACGTCCACGGTAAGCGGGCAGCAGCGAGCCGTGCAGGTTAAATGCGCCGATCCGCGCGGTATTGAGAATGTTGTCGCACAGCAAGTTGCGGTAATAGAAAGAGAAAATGACATCCGGGTTCAGATCGCGAATACGATCGACCCACAGCGGGTGGTTAACATCTTCCGGGGCATAAACCGGAATGCCACGTTCAGCGGCAATACGCGCCACCGAGCCGAAAAAGTGGTTTTCATTGGCACTGTCGGGATGGGTAAAAATCGCCGCAATCTCGAAACCTGCATCCAGTAACGCCTGTGTACCGACACATCCAATATCGTGGTAAGCAAAGACAACGGCTTTCATTGATTTTTTTCCTCTTGCGAAACGTCATTTTCCTGACGAACAACACGTTGAATAAAGTAGCGGGGACGCGCGCGAACATCGTTGTAGATGCGCCCGATATACTCCCCAAGTAGCCCCATGCCGATAAACTGAGCGCCGATAAAGGTGAAGAGAATGGCGAAGAGCATAAACACCCCTTCTCCCGCCCACTGCGGGCCAAACGCCAGACGCAGCACCACCAGCAGCACGGCGAGCGAAAATCCCAACACGGCGATCACGCTGCCAAACACGCTCAGCAAGCGCAGCGGCGTGGTGGTCAGGCAGGTCACCAGGTCGTACATCAGGTTAATCAGACGCATAAAGCTGTATTTGGAATCGCCAAACTCGCGCTCCGCGTGCTGCACGGGGATCTCCACCGCGCGACGGGCAAAGGTGTTAGCGAGGATCGGGATAAAAGTGCTGCGTTCATGGCAGTGCAGCATGGCATCAACAATATGGCGGCGATATGCACGCAACATGCAGCCATAATCGCCCATCGCTTTACCGGTGGTGCGCTGGATCAGGCGGTTAATGGTGCGCGAGGCCATTTTACGAAACAGGCTGTCCTGGCGGTTTTGCCGCACCGTACCCACCACGTCATACCCCTCATTGGCTTTTGCCACCAGACGCGGGATCTCCTCCGGCGGGTTTTGCAAATCGGCATCCAGCGTGATGATCAAATCACCGGTGACATGGCTGAAACCGGCCATAATCGCCGAGTGCTGACCGTAGTTGCGGTTCAGCAGCACCGCGACTACGTGGCTGCCGGGTTGTTCTGCCGCTTCACTTAACATCAGCGTGGAGTTATCGCTACTGCCGTCATCCACCAGCAAAATTTCGTAATCAATGCCCAGTACATCGCAGCTTTCCGTGGTGCGGCGAATCAACTCCGGCAAACTCTCTTGCTCGTTGTAGACCGGGATCACCACAGAAACTTTCTCTACAGGCGGTAAATTAAACATATCAGCGCCCTGCAATGTTGCGGAGCGCGTGAATGACGCGGGTTGTGTCGTCATGGGTCATATCCGGGAAAAGCGGTAGCGAACAGATACGCGCACTGTTCCACTCCGTATTGGGTAAAGAGAGGGGGAAGCGTTCGCGGTAATACTTCTGCGTATGGGCCGCGCGAAAATGCAGGCCGGTACCAATGCCTTGCGCTTTCAGGGTTTCCATCAATGCGTCGCGGGAGATACCGCAACGTTGCTCATCAACGCGAATAATAAACAGGTGCCAGGCGTGCTGGTGCGGCCATGACGGCAAGGCCAGCGGCTGAAACGGCGTATCCGCCAGTTCCTGCAAATAACGCTGGGCGATTTCCTGGCGGCGGGCATTAGCGGCGGGCAGTTTGCCCAGTTGCACCAGCGCAATCGCCGCGTTGATATCAGCGAGGTTGTATTTAAAACCGGGGGAGATCACTTCGGCCTGCGGGGCGCGTCCGTGAGTTTGACGGTCATAAGCATCGACGCCCAGCCCGTGGAATTTCAGGCTACGAATGCGGTTCGCCAGTTGTTCGTCGTCCGTCACCACCAGCCCACCTTCCGCGCAGGTCATATTTTTAATGGCGTGGAAGGAGAAAATAGCGGTACCGCGTGAACCAACATGCTGACCTTTGTAGTACGTTCCGGCGGCGTGAGCAGCATCTTCAATCACCGGAATGCTGTGCTTCTCGCCAATCGCGCGAATGGCGTCAACATCCACCGGCGCACCGGCGTAATGTACCGGGATAATCGCTTTGGTACGCGGCGTGATAGCCGCTTCGATAGCTTCCGGCGTGACCATCAGCGTCTCTTTATCGACATCGATCATCACCGGCGTCGCGCCGAGCAGCACAATCATATTGAGGGTGGAAACCCAGGTCAGCGACGGGGTAATCACTTCATCCCCGGCACCAATTCCCAGCGCCATCAGAGTAACGTGCATGCCACCCGTCGCCGAGCTCACGGCGATGGCGTGGCGGTTGCCCGTTAGTGTGCAAAAAGCCTCTTCCAGAGCCTGATTTTTTGGGCCTGTGGTGATCCAGCCGGATGCCAGCACTTGCTGAATGGCGGCGAACTCTTCATCCCCCATTGACGGGCGTGAGAACGGTAAAAAATCACTCATCGTTTTTCCTTGGCGTCACTGACGCGTTAACGAACCGCCACAAAGACACGCTGCGGCTAGTGAGTAAAATGGCGGATGAAAGTTAAACCAAAATATAATGAATGCGCGTTTCCTGCATTTATTATTCGTTACGGTTAGTCGGAGAATGCTACCAATTGAATATTAGGACAAGATTAAGAAAAGGGATAAATGATAAGCTTAACAAATATAAATTAATTTCTTTCAAACAAGGGGTTACAAATGAAAACAGCAAAATCCTAATGTGATGAATGTCAAAAAAATGAAATATTTAACGCCTTTGCAATGTATACAAAGGCGTTAGCGTAGTTATTTAAACGGCACATCAACGAATACACGAAAGTTAATATCATTATGCAATGAATTATTTCATTCGTTACCAGCAGAATATATTAAACAGCGTGAAATTTTTATGACAAATTCTGCGGGAAGTTGGCCGGTAATTCACTGGCAGCGCAGTTAATCACGCTATCATTATTTTCGCCGCAATCACGCACAAATGTAATAGTCGCGAACTCATCGATCACTTCAGTAGGGTAAGCCGGGCCCGCCGCGCGATACGATTCCATCAACGCAATGTGATCATTCTGGAAGCAAACCGTCTTTTCCGGGTTATTGATAACCCAGCGCGGGAAGAAAATAGTGCCGTGGAACAGGCGATCGCCGAGGTTAACAATCAGGCTGACATCGGTGCCGGTCGGTTCAGTCCAGGAAATTTTATAGATACTTTCGCCAACGCGAACAATGTAGGCCTGCTGATTTTTCACCCAACGGTTCGCCACGATACCGCTGTGGATCCGGTAATCAAGCGTCGTGGCGTTTTTCACATAAATCTCGTAATTCCAGCCATTATCGTAGGTATAAACCAGATGTTTGCCGACGAAACCGCTCAAATCATGTTTATCAAAGGTGCTCATTTTTTATCTCCTCTGGTGTATGAAATTATCCTACGCCTGCAAAAAACGAATGAATAACGCTATATTTGCATCAAATTCATTCACTTTTTAGATGAGTTATGCACAAGACGACGCTGGAACAATGGACGCTGCTGCAAAAGGTGGTTGAGCTGGGAAGCTTTGCGAAAGCGGCGGAAGAGACGCATCGCAGCCAGTCATCGGTCAGTTACAACCTGGCGCTGTTGCAGGAGCGGCTCGGCGTTGCTCTGCTCGTACAGGAAGGGCGGCGCGCGGTACTTACCCCGGCGGGCGAGTTGCTGCTCAACCAGGTACAACCGTTGCTCAAGGCATTCGACTGGGTAGAAACCCGTGCAGCCACGCTGCGCAATGGCATGCGCACGCGGCTGGATTTGGTGGTCGACAGTATTTTCCCCCGCGCGCGGCTATTTGCCATTTTGCGCCAGTTTCAGCAGCGCTACCCGCAAACACAGGTGCGGCTGACCGAAGTGCTGGAAACCGCCTCCAGCGAATTGCCGGTGCATGCGCAAGCCGATGTCATGATATTGACCCGCCGTCAGGATATGACCGGGCGCGGCGAATGGCTGATGAACATTGATTTTGTCGCCGTGGCACACCGCGATCACCCGCTGTGCGCGGCGGAACGGGTAAGCGAAGCGATGCTCGCCGGCTGGCCGCTGATTCGCATTGCCGAAAGCGACCATCGCCAAAGCCCGGTAGCGCAGGAGTCGTGGACGTTCTCCACCATCGATGCGGCGGTGGAAGCCGTGCTGTATCAGGTGGGCTACGGCTGGTTGCCGGCGGAGCGCATTCAGCCCTTGCTCGACAGCGGTGTGCTTAAAACGCTGCCGCTCAGCCACGGTACGCGCCGCGCCACACCGTTGCATCTGATTGTGAAAAAAGACCTCGCACCGCTCGATGAGCAGGTAGAAATGCTGTTGCAACTGTTTAAGGAGTAGCGCTCTACCCCTTATTTTTGCAGGCGTCTCATAAACGTCACGTAATACGACTCGCGTAATGCTTACGCCAGACAAAGCGATAATCCTGACGAATAGGTTCCGGGTGCTCTGCTCACCCGCCAGCCATACCCATCACGCAAAATGCGATAAATCCCTGTTATAAACAGGGCTTTTGATCCAGAACATACTATTCGTATGATGAATTACTAAAATCGTCATACTTTTCTCGCCACCGACTTTTCGTCAGGAAACCGAACGTGTCTTTCTATCGTCAAGCTAGCGCTCTGCTTCTGCTCTGCGCATCCTTTGCCGTTTTCGCGGCACAAAATACGCTAACCACCGCCTGGCCGGTGAATGTTGGTCCGCTGAACCCGCACCTTTACACGCCAAACCAGATGTTCGCGCAAAGCATGGTTTATGAACCGCTGGTGAAATACCAGGCCGATGGCAGCGTGAAACCCTGGCTGGCGACAAGCTGGGCGCATTCGGAGGACGGCAAAACCTGGGTCTTTACCCTGCGCGACGGGGTGACGTTCTCCAACGGCGAGCCGTTTAACGCCGCCGCCGCTGCGGAGAACTTCCGCGCCGTGCTGGATAACCGTCAGCGCCACGCCTGGCTTGAGCTTGCCAATCAAATCACCGACGTTAAAGCCCTTAGCCCCAAGCAGTTACAAATCACCCTGAAAAGCGCCTACTACCCTTTCCTGCAAGAGCTCGCCCTGCCCCGCCCGTTCCGCTTTATCGCCCCGTCGCAATTTAAAGACCATGAAACGCTGAACGGGATTAAAGCACCCATTGGCACCGGACCGTGGGTATTACAGGAATCGAAGCTGAACCAGTACGACGTGCTGGTACGTAATGAGCACTACTGGGGCGCGAAACCGGCACTTAGCAAAATTATTGTCAAAGTGATCCCTGACCCGACCAGCCGCGCGGTGGCATTTGAAACCGGCGATATTGATCTGCTTTACGGCAACGAAGGGTTGCTACCGCTAGATACGTTTGCCCGTTTCAGCCAGAACCCCGCCTGGCGCACCCAGCTTTCTGCGCCAATGGAGACGGTGATGCTGGCGCTGAACTCCACGCATGCGCCAACCAATGAGTTAGCCGTGCGGGAAGCGCTGAACTACGCGGTGGATAAGAAAACGCTGGTCGATGGCGCGTTGTATGGCACGCAGCAGGTTGCCGACACGCTGTTCGCCCCTTCCGTGCCGTATGCCAATATCGGCCTGAAACCGCGCCAGTACGATCCGGCGCAGGCGCGCGCGCTGCTGGATAAAGCCGGCTGGCTGCTGCCCGCCGGGAAAAGCATTCGCGAAAAAGCCGGGCAGCCGCTGCATATTGAACTGGCTTATATCGGCACCGATGCACTGAGTAAATCGATGGCCGAGATTATTCAGGCCAATTTGCGTCAGGTAGGCGTGGATGTCGCCCTGATTGGCGAGGAAGAGAGCAGTATTTATGCCCGTCAGCGCGATGGCCGTTTTGGCATGATTTTCAACCGCACCTGGGGCGCACCGTACGATCCGCACGCGTTTATGAGCTCAATGCGCGTGCCGTCGCATGCCGATTACCAGGCGCAGTTAGGCCTGCCGGACAAAGCGATTATCGACAAAGAGATTGGCGAGGTGCTGACCAGCAGCGATGACAGCACGCGGCAGGCACTCTACCGGGATATTCTCACCCGTTTGCACAACGACGCGGTTTATCTGCCGATCAGTTATATCTCAATGATGGTGGTGGCAAAACCGCAGCTCGGCACGATTCCGTTTGCCCCGATCGCCTCGGAGATCCCGTTTGATCAGATAACCCCGGATGCCGCGCCATGAGCCGCTTTTTACTGCACCGTATGCTGTTATTGATCCCGATGATCGTAGCCGCCTCGGTGGTGATTTTTCTGCTACTGCGCCTCGGCACGGGAGATCCGGCGATGGATTACCTGCGCCTGTCGAACCTGCCGCCAACACCGGAAATGATTGCCGCCACCCGCATTCAACTGGGGCTGGATCAGCCGCTCGCCAGCCAATATCTCCACTGGCTGTGGCGCGCGTTGCACCTTGATTTCGGCATCTCTTATGCCACGCAGCGCCCCGTGCTTGAGGATGTACTGCATTTTCTGCCCGCGACATTGCAACTCGCAGGCGCGGCGCTGGCGCTGATCCTACTCACCTCCGTACCGCTTGGCATCTGGGCGGCGCGCCACCGCGATGGTTTGCCGGATTTTCTGGTACGCGCGGTGGCGTTTCTTGGCGTGTCGATGCCGAACTTCTGGCTGGCCTTTCTGCTGGTGATGTTTTTTTCCGTGCATTTGCAGTGGCTACCCGCGATGGGCTACGGCGGCTGGCAACACCTGATCCTGCCTGCGGTGTCGATCGCTTTTATGTCGCTGGCTATCAACGCCCGCCTGCTGCGCGCCAGCATGCTGGAAGCCGCCGGGCAGCGCCATGTAACGTGGGCGCGGCTGCGCGGGTTAAGCGACAAGCAGACCGAGCGGCGGCATATTCTGCGTAACGCTTCACTGCCGGTGATCACCGCGCTGGGCATGCATATCGGCGAACTGATTGGCGGCACGATGATCATTGAAAGCATCTTCGCCTGGCCCGGAATTGGCCGCTATGCCGTATCGGCAATCTTCAATCGCGACTACCCGGTGATCCAGTGCTTTACGCTGGTGATGGTAATGGTTTTTGTGCTCTGCAATCTGCTGGTCGATCTATTGAGTGCCGCGCTCGATCCCCGCATTCGCCACCATGAAGGAGCGCACTGATGCACTTTATAAAAACGGCCCGCTGGCCGGTGCGTTTCGTGCTGCTGATCCTGCTGTTACTGCTGGTGATTGCCCTGACCTGCCAATGGTGGACACCGTACGATCCGCAAGCCATCGATTTACCCGCGCGCCTGTTGCCGCCGGGTAGCCAGCACTGGCTCGGCACCGATCACCTGGGTCGGGATATTTTCTCACGCTTAATGGCAGCCACGCGGGTATCGCTGGGGTCGGTGATGATGTGTCTGCTGCTGGTGCTGGCGCTTGGTTTAAGCGCAGGCGGCTGCGCCGGGCTGCTCGGCGGGCGCGTTGATCAGGCCATCATGCGCGTGGCGGATATTTTTATGACCTTTCCCACCTCGATCCTGTCGTTTTTTATGGTCGGCGTGCTTGGGACAGGGCTGACCAACGTGATTATCGCTATCGCGCTTTCACACTGGGCCTGGTATGCGCGCATGGTACGCAGTCTGGTGATTTCACTGCGCAGCCGCGAGTACGTGCTGGCGGCGCGTTTAAGTGGCGCGAGTTATCTGCATGTGTTTCGCGATCATCTGGCGGGTGCGGTAGTGCCTTCGCTGCTGGTGCTGGCGACGCTGGATATCGGCCATATGATGCTGCACGTCGCCGGGATGTCGTTCCTCGGGCTTGGCGTCACAGCACCTACGCCAGAGTGGGGCGTAATGATCAATGACGCCCGGCAATATATCTGGACGCAGCCGCTGCAAATGGTCTGGCCTGGGCTGGCGCTGTTTATCAGCGTGATGGCGTTTAACCTGCTGGGCGACGCGCTGCGCGACCATCTCGATCCTCACCTGGAAACGGAGCACGCCCACTGATGCCTGCACAACTGAGCCTGCAAAATATCAGCCTGCACGCGGAACGCCCGCTGGTGCAGGAGGTGTCGTTAACCCTGCAACGCGGGCGCGTGCTGGCGCTGGTAGGCGGTAGCGGCAGCGGCAAATCATTAACCTGCGCGGCGGCGCTCGGTGTGCTGCCTGCGGGCGTGCGGCAAACGGCCGGTCAGTTGCTGGCGGATAATCAGCCCGTCACACCGCAAACACTGCGCGGTACGACGGTGGCCACCATTATGCAGAACCCGCGCAGCGCCTTTAACCCGCTGCGCACTATGGCTGGTCATGCACGGGAGACCTGCCTGGCGCTCGGTAAACCCGCCGATAACGCCATACTGCTGGCGGCATTGCAGGATGTCGGGCTGGAGGACGCCGAACGTGTGCTCACGCTTTACCCGTTCGAGATGAGCGGCGGCATGTTACAACGCATGATGATCGCCATGGCGCTGTTGAGCGATGCGCCATTTATCGTAGCCGATGAACCTACTACCGACCTCGATGTGGTGGCGCAGGCGCGGATCCTTGATTTGCTGGCGCAGATTATGCGCGAGCGTCAGCCCGGCATGCTGCTGGTTACACACGATATGGGCGTGGTAGCACGGCTGGCAGATGATGTCGCGGTAATGGATAACGGGCGCATTATTGAACAAGGCACGGTGGAAACCCTGTTCAGTGCGCCACAACAGGCAGTGACCCGCGAACTAATTGCGGCCCACCTGGCGCTGTATGGACTGGAGCTGTCGCAATGAACCTTCTTGATGTGAACGGTGTGTCGCACACCTACCACCAGCGACCGGTGCTGAACAATATCTCTTTTCAGTTAAAAAGCGGGGACACCGTGGCGCTGCTCGGGCGCAGCGGCTGCGGGAAAAGCACGCTGGCGCGGCTGCTGGTAGGGCTGGAATCGCCAGACGAAGGTGAAGTGCGCTGGCAGGGCACACCGCTGAAGCAACTTAACATCCGCGCCCGCCAGGCGTTTCGCCGCGATATACAGATGGTGTTTCAGGATCCGGTCAGCGCGGTGAACCCGCGTAAAACCGTGCGCGACATTCTGCGTGAACCGCTGCGCCATCTGTTGAAACTGCCCAACAGCGAGCAGCAGGCACGCATCCAACAGCTACTGGAAGATGTCGAGCTGGATACCTCCCTGCTCAATAAACGCCCCCCGCAGTTGAGCGGCGGTCAGTTACAGCGCGTGTGCCTGGCGCGTGCGCTGGCGGTGGAACCCACACTATTGATTCTGGATGAAGCGGTTTCCAGCCTGGATCTGGTGCTGCAGGCGGGCGTTATCAGGCTCTTACAGCGGCTACAACAGCGTTCCGGCGTCGCGTGCCTGTTTATCACCCATGATTTGCGGCTGGTGGAGCGTTTTTGCCAGCGCGTGCTGGTGATGGAGAGCGGCGCGCTGGTGGAAACGCTCGACGTTACTTCACCGCTGCGCTTGCGTTCACCGGCAGGCCAGGCGCTACAACAGGCGGTGCTGCCCGCCTTTCCACTCTCATTACAAAGGACGCAACCATGCAACGCGTGACCATAACACTGGATGATGACCTGCTCGATACGCTGGATAACCTTAGCGCACGGCGTGGTTACCACAACCGTTCGGAAGCGCTGCGGGATATTTTGCGCGGCGCGCTGGCGCAGGAGTCTGTGCAGAACAATGAACAGCAGGGTTACGCAGTGCTGTCGTATGTTTATGAACATGAGAAGCGCGACCTGGCGAGCCGTATTGTCGCCACGCAACACCATCATCACGACCTGTCTGTCGCCACGCTGCATGTGCATATCAGCCACGACGATTGCCTGGAGATCGCCGTGCTGAAAGGCAAAATGGGCGATGTGCAACACTTCGCCGACGACGTTATCGCCCAGCGCGGCGTGCGTCATGGTCATCTACAGTGTCTTGCCGCCGAAGAGTAACGTTGCCGCCGTCATACTGCGGCGGGTATTAACCCGATGCGCACATTTTATGAGCAACAATTGGCAACGCGCGCTGAGCTTCAACTGCTAGCCTTAATACATTTGTGAAATCCACTGGATAAGGGGCAGACAATGAAAATCTCACTCGACGGTAAAGTCGCGCTGGTCAGCGCTTCGACAGGCGGTATTGGTTTTGCGATTGCCAAAGGGCTGGCGGAAAGCGGCGCGGAAGTGATCCTTAACGGGCGCAGCGAAGATTCGGTGAATAAGGCAAAAGCGGCACTGGAAAAACAGGTGCCGGGTGCGAAGCTGCGTACCGCGATTGCCGATCTCGGCACGGCGCAGGGCGTGGAAACGCTGCTGAAAGCGAGCGGTGAGGTCGATATTCTGGTGAATAACGCCGGGATTTACGGCCCGCTGGATTTTTACGCCACCGACGATGCGACCTGGGAAAATTACTGGCAAACCAACGTGATGTCTGGCGTGCGTCTCTCGCGTGCGCTGCTGCCCGCAATGGTGAAAAAGGGCTGGGGGCGTGTGGTGTTTATCTCTTCTGAATCGGCGCTGAATATCCCGGCAGATATGATCCACTACGGCGTGACGAAGACCGCGCAGCTTTCGCTGGCACGCGGGCTGGCGAAATTTGTCGCCGGCAGCGGCGTCACCGTTAACAGCGTACTGCCAGGGCCCACTATGTCCGACGGTTTTGCCGGCATGATGAAAGAAGAGATGGAAAAGACCGGTAAGTCGCTGAAAACGCTGGCGAAAGAGTTTGTGATGGCCAATCGCCCGAGTTCAGTTATCCAGCGCGCCGCCACCGTGGAAGAGGTGGCGAATATGGTGGTCTATGTCTGTTCGAAACAGGCTTCGGCAACCTCTGGCGCGGCGCTGCGCGTGGACGGCGGCGTGGTGGATGATATTGTTTGACGGCTTTCCGGCTGGCCTCAGGGCCAGTTCGGATAGAAATGCGTCATCAGGATCATAAATAGCGGCGTGGTCACGGTCGACAGCAGGGTGGAAAGCAGCATGCTGGTCGCCGTCGCGCCCTGAAGCACCTGGAATTTTTGCGCCATCAGATAGACGTTAATCCCCACCGCCATCGACCCTAACAGCACCACCACCTGGCTCTCTTCGCGCGGCAGATGCAGCAACCAGGCAATCAACCAAATCAAGGCCGGCATCAAAATCAGTTTCAGCAGGCAGATGGTCAAACTTTCCGCTAATCCTTTGCGGATCTGATAGCGCGACAAGCTCATACCGAGAGTAATAAGCGTTAATGGCGCGGCGACCTGCGCCACCATGCTCACCGGGCTATCGAGGAATTGTGGGAGCGGGCGATGGATCAGGAAACTCCAGGCGAATCCGCTGAAGATACCGATGATAATCGGGTTACGCAGCACGCTCACCAGCGTTTTGCCAATTCCCCGCGCTGAGAAGCTGCCGTTTTGCGCCCATTCCACCGACACGGTCACCAGTGTCCATAAAATCAGGCTGTTAAACACCAGCACCAGAGCCACCGACGAGAGGCTCGATGCACCAAGCAAAATAATGGCAACCGGAATGCCCAGCATCACGTTATTGGAAAAAATGCCCGCCAGGCCGAACACCGAGGCTGAAACTGCGTCCATAAGGAACAGGCTTTTCGCCGCGATGCGCCCAACCACATAGATGACAAAACAGGTGCCGAAGTAGGCAATCAGCAGCCGCATATCCACCGGCGGGCTTTCGAAGAACTTGCTCATCACTTTGAACAGCATGCATGGGATTGCCACATTGAAGCAGAAGCGGTTGAGCCCTTCGTTGACCGATTCCGGCCAACCGGCGAAGCGCCCAAGGCAATATCCCAGCGCAATCAATAAAAAGAGCGGCGCAGAGAGCAGCAGTTGTTGCGCGAGCTGCGCGAAGAATTCAGCCGTATCCATTCTTTACCCTGTAAATGTAGCGAGCGGTTATTTTCTTTTGTTTTCCGCAGTATAGGGGAAGGTATTACCGCCGTCAGCGTGCCTGATGCCAGCTTTGGTGTTTTAGCTGAAAAAACACGTGGGTTCATCTCTCGCCCGCAACCCAAGCATTAACGCCTGGTTTTCCCCTCCCTTCTGCGCGGAAAGGATTGTAGCCTGGTCAAGCAGCTGCGATTGGTGGTCGATAATATTCTGTATAAGCCGGGGAAGATGGCGTTATTAATATCGATGTAAAAACTCCATTGTTTTTGTGCCTGGCGCTGAACGGCCTAAGACATTATCAACGGAATTTGCAAAAGCAAGCTTATTACTTGGTTACCCAACCGGAATGATCGCACACATAAATTTCATTCAGCGATAAATCATGCGGAATTTGTTCAAGGGAATCGGCAATCTCATCGTATGGCGGCGGCAGCGTAAATGAGAGGCCGTAATCCCGGTCAACAATCAGCGCACCGTTCAGAATACGCAGGTCTTTGCTACACTGAGAAAGTTCCTCCATGGTAATACCGGCATATAATTTACCTTTATATTTTCCGGCATATTTTTGATTACAGCCGACTGAAACAATAATATCATCCGTAGTGGTTGCTATTATTAACGTGCCATTTTGCACAGAATAGACATACCGGGTTTCATTTAACGGTGCAGGCAGAGAATACTCTTTTATTTCCACAGTATAATTATTAAAAATATCATCCAGGTAAAGATCAATGGAATCCCCAAGATGAACATTCCCTAATGATATAAAGCTCACAATATCCGCGTTAAAGTCAACCATAACCATCCTTATGTAACCCTTAAACCAACTCTGATGCACGATATATAAAATTAAATAGACCCCAGATGAACCAATACTACATACGAATAATTTTTTTTATCGCATTGTTGGAAATGATGAGCCTCTCCAAGGAGTGTAGCGCATACATTAGCTTTTCTTTTATAAATATTTTTTCATCGAATCGCGACTGTTATGTCCATAAAATAATGTACGACAAATCGTATACGCTATATTTTCATTATAAAAACTACGGTTATTGGTAGGTCTACCCGTCACGCTTCGAACACATTTTATCACTGGTATGAGTTTCAAGTCTGATAAGGAATTTCCGAAAGGCGTATGCATTGCTTATGCTATCAATCACATCGAATGCAAACAGTTAGCGGCATAATTAAGAGCGACAACATTTTCCGTTGCCAGAGATTGTCGATTAATATTTTTTATGGTGAATGTAATTTGTTACATCAGCAGATTAGGAATGCGTTTGGCGTATGAATGAGATTATTCGAGCACTAATAATTCTTATGCTTCGGTATGGTGCTTATCCTCGACGTTAAGTGCTGTGCTAGAATGACCAGTCAATATGTTTACTTAGGATGAGTACAATAAGTATGAAAAAAGAGCAGGCAGATGAATTAACTGCCGAAAAGCAGTTAAGAGCATTCTACACCAACGATTTTATCCGCGTTTACCAGGCTTATTCCGACACTATCGCAGACAGCGCTCTTACGCATGGCACCTTCGTCTCGCCCCCTTTCAGTATGACCCGCATGACCTGGATTAAACCCTCTTTTCTGTGGATGATGTACCGCTCCGGCTGGGGAAAGAAAGATGCAAATCAGCACCGGATTCTGGCGATTGATCTTACCCATGACGGGTTTAAGCAAATCCTTAATCAGGGAATTTTGAGCCATCATCGGAACTCTGGCACAGAAGAAGCCGAGTGGCAAAGCCAAATAAAAGCGTCGGATGTGGTGATCCAGTGGGATCCGGAGCGTGATATCCGTTTGAACAAACTAGATCACCGCACGATTCAGATAGGATTGCGCAATCAGGCGGTCGCCGATTACTGCCAGAAATGGATTGTGAACATTACCGATGTTACAGAACTTGCCGCAAAAATTCATAAATTGGTTGAAGATGATCGCATCAGCGAAGCGCTTGAGTTGTTACCGGAAGAGCGGGTTTATGATATTTAATTAACATGGGTTATGTAAGAAATAGAGTTTAACCGTCGAAACAATACAGTCAGCCATGAAGACTGGATGTATTATCGAGATGCTCATGGTAGTTTTTTTAATATTATCATTCATTCCCAGACACAGCTTTAAGCATATAAAAATTATTTTTAACCTAAAAAACCTCTCAATATATTCATTGCCCCTGGAATTAACTTCGGAGAAATAAGCAGAGTTTCCCTTTGATGAATATTGAAGCATACCTCCCAGATTGTCGTGAAGGATAAAAAGCGCATAAATTATTTATTTTTTATTTATTTAGGGACAAGGCTCTTCATCTTTATACGTATCGCAAAAAACGTCTGACTCCCGATACAATGCATTTATCTCTCCCTCGCCAAGTGTATCTGCAAGCCTGATTTTACGACTATATTTATTATTAACTCATTTAAATTTGAGAAGCCATTATTCATTTTATTTCCAAATAACGACCGTAAAAAAAATAACATAAGCACAAGTATTTACGTTACCAGTCCATAATAATTTCACAAACTAAATTCAATCATATCTCGCAAGAAAATAACAGGTGATCGATTCATTGTTTATTGACTGCGCAGAGATATTTTCAATGTTTTCTGATTCATTATCATCGGTAATAGAAACAAATACTACAGAAGTACTCAATACTAAAGAAAGCTCCCCATGTTTTACTTTTTTAAGTGTATTGATAAGTGTTTGAATTAAATTCTTCTTAAATTGTGAAAAATTTACTCTGTCCGGAGACTCTCGAAGAGACTTACTAATATCAGTAAAAAATTCCGGATAAACTCCCTCATATGCCCACTCTGAAGTCGTCCATTTATAGTAATCCTGATTTTCCTTACTTGTATTTTCTTCGCTATCAAGAATGGAATTTACCTGCTGTTCTGAATTAGCACTCAATGATACGGTCATCGCACTACTGTCAGTATAAAGGGAAAATGCATAAAAATTTTCCTCTGGGTTTTCAGCAAGAAGTTTTTTGATTGCTGCAACTGTGGCCTGCAAACATTTTATTTCAAATTCGTCCCATTCCATAAATCGCCTTTCAATTCAATTAATAACCATATAAAAACACTAATTTTATTTAATGATTGCCCTATAAGGTACTGACAACTACGAACATAGATTGCAGATCATGATGGAAGCCGATAATTTTTTTGTAAATTTACGTATGAAAGGACATTTTTGGATTTAATCAAAAGTTTAATACAAACCCAAGACATCAATATTAAAAAACCGATACTATCCCTTTCTTTCAAGATAAAACTTCAGATACTTTTTAGGATACTCTTTAAATGGTCTTTCCTTACCATAAAGATAAGCCGCATTAAAATTTTCATAAGCTTCATCAAGTTGTCCAAGTTCATATGAGGCCATTCCAATATCCATAAAAGGCCCCACATCAATATCTGAACTCCTATATTTTAATTCAATACCTGCCCAATGCTTTGCCTCTGAGAATTTGCCCAATGCAAAATATGCATTAAAATAACTTCCAGCCAACCACGCGCTGAGCATTTCCCATTCAAATTTTGGCTCCGGTAAAATATCGTAAGCCTCGTCATACTTATCAATCGCTGCTTTAAATTCCTTATTATCATCACATTCGTTCCCTTCTGTGATAATACCGATAATACGGCTTTCTAATTCAGAGTTGATTTGCGATTGTTCTTTCATTTTTTCTCCTAAATACTCTATACCTTTGGAAGGTCCGATCAAAGTATTAGCATTTTTCCCGTAAACTCTGTTTATTGACTGTAATATACCGCTCCCCCATCCTGGCAAATCTATCCGAACCAAAATATCCGAGACATAAACTCCACCCAGCAACCCTGTCGTGGATCTCTGGGTGCAGCGCCCATCAGTAACGGGGCTGTATGTCGGTCAAGAAAAGTACACAAACGCGACTAACAACATCCCCTTAATCGATAAAAGAAGTGCCGACTGAGTTTCTATCTTGCATCACCATTTTAATAACCATTTCCCAGCCATCATCACTCTCTTTCTTACCGGAAAAAACGTATAAAACATTACCCGGTGCGAGATTGTTATTAATGACTTCATTATCAGCAAATTCAATTTGATCGATAAAAACCATAGCTTTATCATCAATAAACCGCCAAGAAGGTTCTCTAATCCATTCTGGAGCAGACTTCATGAACAATAAGTTTTCACAAAGCACTTTCTTCATCCATGATTTAGTGTTTTTAGGGATGGATTTAACCCATGATATATCTGGGGCAGGCAAGGAAGATCGCAGGTACTCTTTATAAATTCGATCCAAAAAAAGCTCCGACTCTCTGTTATTAATACCGGCCTTACAATTATCTCGTGCGACCTCTGATAAAGCAGCGCAAAACAATAAATAATTCTTATCCATTACCATGAGTTTACCCCCGTTATAACCTCTATAAGTTTAATCCCAGAATGGCGGTATTTATCAACATCCTGGTGCTGCCATGGATCTAACTCATCCAAATTACTCTTATTATGCACACCGGGCCCACCTTGACGCTGCGGAATATTTTTGTGATGCAATTCATATGGTATATCTCTGGTCTGTATCTGACCTGTTTTAATTACCTGTACCTTAGCAGTAAATTTAGGTGCGCGACCTGCTAACATTTCTAAGATATTCCTTTGCGAATAAAGGCCTGATGGATTTGCAAGTTCGTCAGCACCCACATCTTTCCAGTAATTTTTCTGTGCAGTTGACCAACAAACCAGACCCCAAGGATCCACCCATCCCAGCGGATCAACCACATACGTATACGTATTCAGCCCACCCAGTAACCCTATCGGGTCCATCTGGGTGTAGCGCCCGCCGCAGGGGTCATAGTAGCGGAAGGTGTTGTAGTGCAGTCCGGTTTCGCGGTCGAGGTACTGGCCCTGGAAGCGCAGGTTCTGCGGTACGTCCCAGTCCGCGTTGCTGTTTTCCCGCTCGCTGCGGCCCCAGGTGGTGGAAACGCCCTGCCAGACAATATCCCCGCTGCTGTCGGTCACTTTTTCCGGCAGACCGTTCAGCTCCGTGTGATACCAGTAAACCTCCGCATGCTCGCCGCGGCTGTCGACGCGGGCCAGCGGTTCGTAGCTGTTTTCCGTGTAGACATACTGCACGGCGGCGTCCGGGTTGCTGTCGCTGCACTCGCCGACCATCTGCAGGCCCGACCATGCGTACTGCGTGCGTTCCGCGTTGCGGGTATGGCGTCGCCACACCTGTTTTTCCGTGCGGCGACCGAGCGCGTCATAGCGGTATTCGGCCCGGGTGAACTCTGCATCGCCCTCAATAATCACCTGGCTGATGCGGTGTTCATCGTCATAGCTGAAGCGCTGCACCGTGCCGCGATGGCTGTCGTGGCGTTCGGTCATGCGCCCGAAACCGTCATACTCCCAGCGCACGCCCTCCCTTTAAACGTCTTAAACGACCCCTTGTTCCATAAATCGCTCTAGCATCTCAACAAACAATTTTTTATCTTTAGTTTTTTTTATATCTATTACTTCTACGCCAGTTAACTTCCCTTTCTTATCATAATCACTTCGTTGTAAGACCAGAATAAAATCTCCTCCTGGCTGACCTTCAGGTTCATATCGGGAATCAAAACTGAGTCGCATTAACCTATTGTCGCCACTAATTAGAACTGAGCCATAATAATAATCAATATACTCACTAACAGGGTCCACTTCGTATAGGTTATTAATTCCAATACTCCACCCTGTTGGAATTCTTAGTTTTTGGAGATTGGCTTTTTTATCTATCATCACTTTGCTCCTGGTATGTATTTTCCAACCTGCTCAATCGAAGCAGGGAAACTATGTATTACAGGTACACCTGTATTAGTCATTTCAATACGAACCCAATCGGTCATTTTTCCAGCATTGTAACCAACTGGTCCTGTAGGGTTTTTGTAAAACATGAAACGCGTTCCTCCATGTTCAAAAACATTTCCATTCCTGATCGCATCGTATGCAGCCTGCTTTTCAAAACCCGTGACCTGCTTTGCGAACTCAGGGAAATATGATGCTTCCGGGTCACCTTTACGGGCCCCTTTACCTAAACTCAACAATCTTGCCTCTTCCGCCGTTTTAGCTTGTATATGTTTTATTGAGTGATAACTACCGGGTCTCTGGGCTCGGTACACGTCACGTCTTAGCCCCTTGCGATTAAAATAACCACCAAACGCACAGGCCGAAAGCCCCAGCGGATCCACCCACACCAGCGGATCCACCACATACGTATAAGTATTCAGCCCACCCAGTAACCCTATCGGGTCCATCTGGGTGTAACGTCCGCCGCAGGGGTCATAGTAGCGGAAGGTGTTGTAGTGGAGCCCGGTTTCCCGGTCGAGGTACTGGCCCTGGAAGCGCAGGTTCTGCGGTACGTCCCAGTCCGCGTTGCTGTTTTCCCGCTCGCTGCGTCCCCACGTGGTGGAAACGCCCTGCCAGACAATATCGCCGCTGCTGTCGGTCACTTTTTCCGGCAGACCGTTCAGCTCCGTGTGATACCAGTAAACCTCCGCATGCTCGCCGCGGCTGTCGACGCGGGCCAGCGGTTCGTAGCTGTTTTCCGTATAGATATACTGCACGGCGGCGTCCGGGTTGCTGTCGCTGCACTCGCCGACCATCTGCAGTCCCGACCACGCGTACTGCGTGCGTTCCGCGTTGCGGGTATGGCGTCGCCACACCTGTTTTTCCGTGCGGCGACCGAGCGCGTCATAGCGGTATTCGGCCCGGGTGAACTCTGCATCGCCCTCAATAATCACCTGGCTGATGCGGTGTTCATCGTCATAGCTGAAGCGCTGCACCGTGCCGCGATGGCTGTCGTGGCGTTCGGTCATGCGCCCGAAACCGTCATACTCCCGGCGTTTCAGCAGGTTGCCCGGTAAACAACCGCAAAACCGAGGTTCCTTATGGTGTTTACGGCATTTAAAAATAATTTTTTTTAATCACATAGATTATATACCGCTAAATTCATATTTAGATGCAATTATTTCAGCATAGCTATCGTAACCCATTATTAAATAGTGCTTTAGATTCAACCGATTATTTGGATCATAAACCAATCCCTTATTTCTCAATAATTCAGAGTTAGTAATGCAGTAAACTCCGGGCTCTGGGTTTATTCCTGTTTGCTCCCAATAAGTTAAAGGATCGTCAATTTTCAGACTAATTTCGTACTCATCACAATTAAACTCGGAAAAGTTCAAAGATATACATTTAACCTCAGCGACATTACTAAAATTAAACGTAACCTCATGATATTTATCATGTCTAAAATCATCCAGACTCTGAGCTTCAACCGTTAACTTTACACCATTGGATTCTGTATAAATAACTTCAAGATCTGTAGTTGAAATTCTAAAGTTTAACTGTTCTGGTGCTAATATCATAAATATCTCTCCTAAAATTAGATACATTTACCAATCGTTTTCACAAGTCCAGTACCATCTTTATTCCTTGTTATATTAATACTTCTTGATGGCGGTCGATATTTAATGTCTTCAACCAAGTGTTTAGGAACATGCTCATATGGAAAATATATTGCATGTTGAGGGAATTTTCCGGACTCAACTAACGCAGCCAATCCTCTATTGTTTAACGTCACGGCCTCACCTGTTATCGAATCAGTTGTGTACGAAATAACAAATGTATCAGGACTAATTCTCCCCATTCGAATATCTTCGGCAACATCTAATATTGGCCTTCCTGCGATTGAATCTGCCGCCTGGCTACCAATATTACTAAATTTAGGAGCGGTCCTGTCGAGCACCCAAAATACCCATCTCTACTGATTTAAATAGTAGAAAAGCCGGAATGCCACTATTGACATCCCAGCTCAACATAATAAAACAAATTTAGTTTTATCTCTCACTATTTATCACTTCAGTAATAAAATTACCAGTTAATATTTTAACCATAAAGTTACAAAAATACTTCCGCACCAACCCCATCTATTAACAACGCAGACAATGATGGGGAAATAAACTCTGCATCATTGATATCCAAGTCACCAAAACCTACTTTATATAGTCCAAAACCGTTTTTACCTTCAGCATAAAAAATAACCTTCCCCCCCTCATCATCGCCTATAGCTAAGGATTTCGGAATATAATATTGAATTTTGTGAGAGGAGTTCATTTCTAAGCATCCACTAGCCCCCCATATTCTTATATATGATTCATTCATTACAAGAATTTCGGCCTCGGACATTTGTGATAAAAAGAGAATATAGTCATCCGGAATCTCAGTACCTTTGAAGTATTTTTGCATGGCTTTTATATCCGCCTCATTTGAAGCTGGTTCAAATACATCAAGACGATATTTTTCACTAAGATTAAAGAAATCAATATGCATTATATGATTACCTTATTGTATGGAACATTAAGTTTATCAAGCATTTTATACTGCTGTTCAAGCACCTTCTGTATAGACACGTCGTCAAAACCTGCATCTCGAAAATCAGTAACTATATTATCTAATTCAGATTGAAGAGATGACGACCATTTACCATTTCCTTGAGTTACTCTTAAATCTCGTCTGGCGTTTTGTGCATTTGAAATTATAGTATGCGGCAACCCTTTACCAGTTTCTATAGTTACAGTAGGAGCTAATTTCGGATCATAGCCATATTTAGAAAGGTTATTATTAGCCCATTCCTGCTGCAATCCATGGTGAGATTGTAAGCGCCCACCATTTGGCCCTATACCTTTAGGCCTTGGTAGCGAGTCCTTATGAGTTTTATTGAATGTGATACAAGGTGTTAACCCCAGCGGATCCACCCACACCAGCGGATCCACCACATACGTATACGTATTCAACCCACCCAGTAACCCTATCGGATCCATCTGGGTGTAGCGCCCGCCGCAGGGGTCGTAGTAGCGGAAGGTGTTGTAGTGCAGTCCGGTTTCGCGGTCGAGGTACTGGCCCTGGAAGCGCAGGTTCTGCGGTACGTCCCAGTCCGCGTTGCTGTTTTCCCGCTCGCTGCGTCCCCACGTGGTGGAAACGCCCTGCCAGACAATATCGCCGCTGCTGTCGGTCACTTTTTCCGGCAGACCGTTCAGCTCCGTGTGATACCAGTAAACCTCCGCATGCTCGCCGCGGCTGTCGACGCGGGCCAGCGGTTCGTAGCTGTTTTCCGTATAGATATACTGCACGGTGGCGTCCGGGTTGCTGTCGCTGCATTCGCCGACCATCTGCAGTCCCGACCACGCGTACTGCGTGCGTTCCGCGTTGCGGGTATGGCGTCGCCACACCTGTTTTTCCGTGCGGCGACCGAGCGCGTCATAGCGGTATGCGGCCCGGGTGAACTCTGCGTCGCCCTCAATAATTACCTGGCTGATGCGGTGTTCATCGTCATAGCTGAAGCGCTGCACCGTGCCGCGATGGCTGTCGTGGCGTTCGGTCATGCGACCGAAACCGTCATACTCCCAGCGTACGCCCTCCAGGCGTTTCAGCAGGTTGTCCCACACCGGCGGTAAATCCGGCGTGGTGCGGTTGTCCGCCGCGTCATACCAGAAACGTTCTTCGCCGGTTGGCTGGATGCTCTGCGTCATGCGCCCCGCGGCGTCGTAGCCCCAGAGTGACTGACGATATTTCTCCGCAGGTGTTGGCGGCGCGCCGTCGGTATACATCTGGCGGATAATCTGGTCGGCACGATCCCACTGGTAGCGGCGTTCGAAGACCAGCCGGTCGCGCACATTGTCCATGCAGCGGCGCTGCGTGATGCGCCCGGCGATGTCGTACTGCGTCTCCAGCTCCAGCGCGCCCAACGTGCGATGGGTTTCGCGGTGCAGTTTGTCGCGCTGATAGCCAGTGATGGGCAGCGTTTTGCCGCCGAACATGAGCTGCATCTCCAGCAGATGCCCGGTGCCGTAGCGCAGGTATTGCATCTGCCGACCGTCCGGGAACGTGGTGGCGCTGAGGTTACTTAATGCGTCGTACTGGTGTACGAATTTGCCAGCGTGGTTCTCCTCGCTCACCAGGTCGCCAAGTTTATTGCGCTGGAAAACAATCACTTCTGCGTTTTCCGGGTCGCGCATATCAATCGCCGCCTGACGCCACTCGCTGTAAACATAGCGGCGCACTTCCGTTGCCAGTTCGCTATAGCGGTACTCGGTGCGGTGCTGCTCGGTTTCCCGCGCGATCATGCGCCCAAGCGCGTCATATTCGTAGTTCATCACCTGCGGCGGCAGGTTGCTGCCGCTAACCGGGTGGCGCACCAGCGTGGCGACTTGTTGCGCCGCGTTGTACTGATATTCGGTTTGCCGCCCGGCGTAATCATACTGGCGCGTCAGCAAACCGGTGGCGGTGTAATCAAAGCGCCATTGCTGATTGTTGGCGTTGGTCAGCGTTACCAGACGACCCGCGCGGTTAAAGCGGAAACGGGTGACATGCCCGGCGGGATCGATGGCTTCGGTTACTTGCCCGCGTGCATTAAGCGTCACTTTGCGCTCGCTGACGCCATCTACGCTCTGGCCGCATAACAGCCCGGCTTTGTTGTATCGGAAGAGAGTTTCGCGGCCATCGGCGCGGATGAACGTTTTGAGGCGACCTGCCGGGCTCCAGATATAGCGTTCGGTGTTGCCCATCGGATCGGTAGTCAGCGCAAGCCGACCGGCATCGTCATACTGGCGGCGGCTCAGGTTGCCGGAACAATCCTCTTCGCGGATCAACTGCCCCAGCGCGTCCCACCAGAAGCGGTGGCTGTTTTCCAGCGCATCGATACGGCGGAGCAAATCGCCCTGGTCGTTCCACTCAAAGCGGGTCACCCCACCTTCCGGGTCGGTCAACGACACCACATCGCCCGCCAGGTTGTACTCATAGCGCCAGCTTGCGCCGTCCGGTAACACCTCGGTCAGCGGGAAGTCGTACAGCGGGTGCCAGGTTTTCAGCGTCGCGCGATCGAGTGGATCGCGCTCCAGCGTCATGTTGCCGCGATCGTCCCACGCATATTCCCAGCGACCGCCGTCCGGCTGAATCACCGCAAGCGGCTGCTCGGATTTCCCCGACCAGCTAAATTGCCAGTTGCCGCCGTGCACATCGGTGTAATCCGTGATGCGGTACAGCGCATCCCAGTGGTGCTCACTCACCACGCCTTCATCGTTGCTGACGCGCGCGTAGCGTTTGGTTTCATCAGCGTCGATACGCCAGTTTTCCAGCACCGCGCCTTGTTCGTCATGCACCTGATAGCCGCTCACGCGCCAGTGGCTGGAGTCAGCGGCGGGACGCCACTGGTAATGGACGGTTAAGCCGGTCGCAAAGCCGTGCCAGGCGAGCATGTCGCTGGCGCGATCCCAGCCGAACTGACGGGTGACGATATCATCGGCGTCAGTAACGGCAATCAGTTGCCCTTGTTCGTTATAGCGATAGGAAACCAGCAGATGGCGCGCGCCGCCGTACACCTGGTAAACCGCACGCAGCCGCCCGAACGCGGCTTCGTACTCCAGTTCCACATCCAGCGCTTCGTTATCGCTGGAGATACGCGCCAGTTGACCTTGTTCATTCCAGCTAAAATAGTGGGCGTTTTCGTGGCGGTCATACAGACGGTGCATGCGCCACTCACCGGGACGCGTTGGGTCCGGCTCATAAATCTGTTGCTCGCCGTCGCCGGTTTGAATAACCATCGCCCCGTTGGGGCTGCAAAATAGCTTCAGGCCATCTTCCGGGTAGGAGATCATATCGCCGCTGAGCACTTCGCCCAGCCCCAGCTCGCGCCCGCTCATATCGCGGAAGATCAGCTGATTATCGGCCAGGCGCAGCAGCCGTGTTTCAAACGGCAGCATCCAGCCGGTGCCGAGCATGCCGGTGGCGCGGTTGCGGCTGTGATAGATACGCTGCCAGTAAAGCGGCATACGGTCTGGCAGCACAAAATCGAGATCCTCTTCTTTGGCGAGGACTTTTGCGCCGGTAGGAATGTTCACCGGGAAAGCGGTATTCACTGCGCTGATGGCCGCGGCGGTAAGAACCTGTGAAACGGCCATGCCGCCGAGCGGGCAGATGATCTCTTTGAGCAGGCCGCGAACAAGCTGACGCTCACAGGCCATTTTGACCAGGCGCGACAGCGCGCCGATTCCCAGGCTCCCCAGCAAGTTACCAATCAGGTAAGCCAGCTGATTTTTGCCGCTGCGGATATCGCGCACGGTAATGGTTTCGCCGCCGATGCGCACGCGCGGATCTTCTTTGACTTTGATTTCGGCTTCGCAGGTACTTTTCTCGCCGTTGCGCGCGGCAGGCTGGTTATTGATTAAAACGGTTCTGGAGCCCTGGGCGACAAAGTTACTGCTGGTAACCATGTGCCCTTTTTTACAGTCGACGTTATCTTTCGGCATCGGTGTGGCATGCGGATCGGCGCTCTCCACCATCGGCTGCGTCAAATCTTCCCACAGGTTGGAGCCCCACTTTTTCATGTCGTCGAGCGTAAGATGACTGGCGCGTTCGGCCACCGCCAGCAGCGCCGCACTCGGGTTCAGGGCGGTTTTCATCACCGCCGCGGCACCAGCAAGGGCTAACATGCCGATGGCTGCCCAGTCGATGCTCTCATCGGCAGGCGCGGCGGCAAGGTTTTGTAAATAGTCCCTGTCTACCGTCGCCGCGGCGCGCGCCGCCTTTTTCTTCATGATAAAGACATCGTCCGAGCCGGATACGATATGCGCATCCGGCGGTCCGGGGTCGATGAGCGAGTCCACCATTTTCCCGGCCGCATCGCCAATTTTGCCCAGCGTACCGCTGACCATCAGCGCGCCAATCGCCACGGCGCCCACCACGGCGCCAATACCCGTTCCGGCGATGAACACAATCCCCAGGACAATCGCCCCTTCTACCAGCCCACTGACCAGATCCGCCAGCGCAGAGCTATGAACCAGCGGGTCTTCAATGCGGGCCGCGATGTAATCCGTCATCCTTACGCCCTCAGCTGTAAACCTGTACGGATTGATGTCCAGAACGCGTCGGCGTCCGTATCAAACGGCATGGTACGGCTGAGCGTCAGCACCAGCAGATGGTCGTCAATGCGGGTCACGGCGAGTTTTTCATATATCACTGCGCCCTGGTTTTCGAAACGCAGCGACACTTCGCGGGCGGGCTGCCCGGCAACCGTGCTGTCCTGCGTTTCGCCGGTCACCACTTTGCGCATGCTGCGTTTCACTTTAGCCAGTTGCTGGTTAAGGAAACTCTCTTCGTCGCCGGGTTTGATATCCCACGCACGAGTGATCACCAGCGTGGCGTTGTTCTCTTTGAATTTCAGCACGTTAATGCTGCGATCCTGGTAAGCATCCGGCAGCGTGAGTTCGCCTTCGGAAAGTACAAATTGCGCCGTCGCCATTATTTATCCGTCCCTTGATTAAATGCCGCTTTTACCGCCGCCTGGATCTGCGCAATGGTGGGTTGCGCATCTTCACCTTTTGTCGGTTTTGTCAGGTTTAAATCCAGCAGGCCCGCAGTGTTGATAGCACCTGATCCGATCGCATCGATCTGAAAGTCCACACATTTCAGCGTGACGGTGCCGTTCGCGCCAAGCGTCAGCACCGATTGCCCCGCCACCAACTGAATGCTGTTGTCAGAAGCCTGCACCAGCGGGCCTTGCACCATCTGTGTAAAGCCGCCACCAACCAGTTGTTCGTGCGAGAGCTGTGTTGCCTGGGTATGTTTGCCCGCCACCGAACCGGTGTAATCACGGGTGACGCTCACGCTCTGTGAACCGCCAACGCTGTGCGTCTCGTCGTTTTTGACGTGCGTATCCATGTTACGTTCCGCCTGGATCCACACCTGTTCTTCGCCCGCTTTGTCTTCAAAACGCAGGGCGTTGGCGTTATCGACCGAGCCATCTTTTGAGCGGCTGAGGAAGCCCATCTGCGTGGCGGCAGCGGGCAGCGCCCACGGCGGCATACTGGCTTCGTTATAGACACGTCCGGTGATAATCGGCCGGTCCGGGTCGCCGTTGATAAAGTCGATAACGACTTCGTCGCCCACGCGTGGAATTTGCACGCCGCCGAAGCCCTGCCCGGCCCATGCGCTGGAGACGCGCACCCAGCAGGAACTGGTGTCATCACCTTTTGCCAGCCGGTCCCAGTGGAATTTCACCTTCACGCGGCCATATTTATCCGTCCAGATGCTTTCCCCCTGCGGGCCAACGACGCGCGCAGTTTGCGGGCCGTAGGTGCGCGGCCACGCGGTTTGCTGCGCCGGGCGGAACACCACCGATGAGGGGATAACGCTGAAATCAATGCGGTGAATGGTTTCGCTGTCGGCACCGCTGGCATAGCGGTTCTCTTCAAAAAAGTAGTTCGCCGCCGTCACCAGATATTCGCCGTTATCGTTAAAGAACGCCGCATTGGTCAACTGGAAGGTGCTGCCCGGCACAATGCCAATTGCTGTTGCCGTGCCTTCAATTTGCTGATGCTCCACCTGCCAGCGTTCCTGGCGGATGCGGGCGTAAAACTCGCCGTGACCGTGTTCGACAAAGCGCCCTGGCCAGTCATAAACATCGATGGTGCCAGGCGAGGGTGAACTCGGGTTTTGCCGCGCCTGGAACAGCCACGCGTTGGGTTTGCGGAAATCGTAGTCATCAAGACTATAAAGCCCCGGCGTGACGCTATCTTCCAGCGCCCACTGGCTGACACCCTCTTCGTCGGTACTGCCGCCGGAAGGGGTCTGGTGATAAGGAATCGTTTCGTAACCGCTGAAGGGATCATGCTGAGTCGCCGCATCCGTCAGCACCAGCGTGTGTTTGTCCGCTTCGTGGCGGAAGTGGTAAGCAATGCCTTCCAGCTCCATCAGACGGCTGATGAAATCAAAGCTGCTCTCCTGGTACTGCACGCAGTAGTCCCAGGTGCGATAGCTGCCGGTCAGTTTGTCTTCAATGTTGACCTGGTATTCGCCGAGCAGGGTTTTGACGATTTGCGGGACTGTCTGGCCCTGGAAGATGCGCAGATTGCGGTCGCGCTTCATCGGCCAGAGATCCGGCTCCACGGTGAGTTGATACACCGCGTAACGGGTGCCGGAAAGCTCAATAGCGCTCACCGCCACGCGGGTGATTTTACCGTTAAGGTAGCGCGGCGCGCCGGTCAACGTTTGTGTTGGAATAGCGACAGTCACCGATTTACCCAGCAGCGTGCTGCGGTCCATTCGCGCGTCGGTGCCCAGCAACTGCAGGTTAAAGGTGAAGGCTTCGGACAGCGCTTCCCGTCCGGAAATCTTCCAGAAAAGCAGTCCTTCGACGGGTAACTGAACAGTAATTCGATTGCTCATAAATCGGATCCTGACGTAGGGACATGCACGATTCCGGGTGCTGTCCAGAAGTTTAACGTTACGGGTTTGAGAAAAAGCTACCGCACGATTGCTGTAAACAAAAAGATCAATATTGTCTGGTTTTTCTCGGCAAGAAATGCCAGGAATTATCCTAATCCGCGATTAACCTACTAAAAAAAGAGTCATTTTTTTACAAGCAGACGGAGAACAATCGTTAAAAAATGACGCTTAGGCCAATTCTTATGCCGCTAAATTGCTATTGCGCTGTTGCAACTGTGTTATTCAAAAGCGCTAAGTTAAATTATGCAATACATGTTTCGCGATTATTATCCCACTTTCACGCGAAAGCGCAGACACGCCAGATGAAAAGCAGTATAAGTTTTTAAAACACCCGCCGTTATATTATTTGCGTGATTATATAAAGTCTCATAATTATATGCCGATAAAATATAGCTCTATACGTCATTGCCATTTAACACCCATTTAATAAGAGTTAAGCAGGATTAAATTCGTAATAATCAGGAGGGGATAATGGAATTTTTTAATCAGTATGGACAGCGCATTGGTCAGGAGATCCAGGACTGGACAAAACGCCCGCTGCCAGAAAAAATTTCGCTTAAAGGCCGTTACTGCGACGTTATACCGCTTGTCGTGGATCACGCGGAAGATCTCTTCCCGGAATGGCAAAGCATTGATGATGACCGGGACTGGACCTACCTTGAAGATCCCCGGCCGAAAGATATGACCGCATGTTATGCCTATCTCAGAAATCTCGCGTCACGCCCTGACAGGATCTATTTCGCGGTACAAGATAAAGAGGATAAGCAAATAAAAGGTATTTTTTATACTGGAAAATTTGATCAGGAAAATGGTTCTTTTGATATTGGCGACGTTAACTGGACGCCGTTAATGAAAAGAACACGCATGAGTACC
The DNA here is from genome assembly GCF_000300455.3 of Kosakonia sacchari SP1. Taxonomy (NCBI): domain Bacteria; kingdom Pseudomonadati; phylum Pseudomonadota; class Gammaproteobacteria; order Enterobacterales; family Enterobacteriaceae; genus Kosakonia; species Kosakonia sacchari. The sequence continues at coordinate 255,114 of NZ_CP007215.2, read as the reverse complement.
GAAAGCCTTTATCTTGTTTTGTCTTACTTTTTCGACCTGTTGAAGTACCGCAGATGTGAATGGCGCACCGGCAGTTATAACGCGGACGCCATTCATTCGGCAGAACGTATTGGTTTTGTGAAAGAAGGGGTTTTGCGCGAGAAGAAAATCCGTAAAGGACGGCTGAGCGATATTACGGTGTTTTCAATTACCGTACGCGAATGGCCGGGTCTCTCCTCAATGATGAACAGCTGGCTGAACGAGGACAACTTTGACGGTCGCGGTCGCCAGTTGCATAAACTCTCTTCCTTCCGCCGCTACTGATAGCGCCATGCGTTGATTTCTGTTTCAACGCATGGCACTTGGGCATAACGCTTCTGCGTACTCTGCATTGCCCTGACTAACGGTTGTACCTGAGCCAGCCGGCTCAGGTTTACGTTTAATTAGCGTGTGACCGCAACATTGGTCATTTTCACCGGTACCTCTTTGCCTTTTTCCCACTCGGTTAACGGTATAAAGACATTCAAATCTGACAGCCAGGCCCGCGTCTCTTTTATCGTGCCGCTGTCGCTTTGCGTTTCACAGGAGACTTTCCAGTAACGCCCGCTGAACGCACTGCTGATCTGGCGCGCGTCATCACTGCCGGTTACTTCGCAACGGCGATTAATCACCGTGTTTTTATCGTCTTTGTTTGTTTTCGACGAAACAGTATCAAACGTAAATGTCTGCCCCTGATGCAACGGGAAACGCAAGTTGGTCTGTAATTGCTTAACCACCGTTGGCGCATAACTCATGCTGGTGCCGCCTTTGAACTGCCCAAGATTACCGAGCGTCAGGCGCTGCGCTTTGAACATTTTGTAGTTTTCCAGCAACAGCATTAACCCGTTGGGTTGCACATCCAGTTGCATGGGAACCACCTCGTTGTCACCCCATTGCATGTCCCATGTCAGCTTTTTAAAGCGCGGCGTAGCCCACGGGTTCACAATTTGTACCGCCTGTTTTTCGAGATCGGCCGGAAGCGGGAACTGGGCCATCCACTGCGGTGCATTATTGGTGAAATCCGGCAGCATCGGGCCAAGGAGGGTGGAGACGCTCTTTTTCTTCGTTGACGGAACGTACACCCCTTCCCCTTTAAACGCAGTCGGCGTGCTCATGGCGCAAAGCTGTTTGAACGCAGCGTCGGTGGCCGGTGTGTTGACAAATGTGTCCGCACGACGCTCTGCCGGTTTACCGGTCAGGCTGTCCGAGACATAACCTTCTGGCGTGATATCCAGACCGGCCATGACCTTGTCATGCTGGGTTTGGCAATCATAGGCATGTATTTCAAGTTTCAAATCGTAGGGCGCGTCATACGGCGGATCGAACGTGATCTCGCTGTATTCAAAACCAATTTTAGCGATCAGCAACTCATTAACTCGCAATACAGAGGCCGTATCCAGCAGGATTGGCGTGTCGTATTTCGACTTTTTCTCGATATAGACCCACTCCGGGTTTTTCAGCCGGGGAGACTGACAAAGATTTTTAGCAATATCATCCAGCGCGCTTTGGGGCTTTGGCTCCGCGTAGCGGTCGTAGCTGTCGCCGTAGAAGCGGCGAATCACCTCCTCTTTATCATCCAGCATTTCCCAGTACAGCTTTACCGCTTTGTTGGTAGTGCAATCAAAACCATCCCAGCGATTAATGTGTTGCCCGTCGCTGAAAACGAGCTGGTTGAGGGCGGAAATGCGGTCATTCACGCGCATCATCAGTAAGGGGTTTACGGTGTTGCTGACGATTTTTTTGCCCTGGATTTCAGGGTAATCAGTGGCTTGTGCGCTAACAGCGACGGCCAGCAGTGCGGGCAGAAGTAACATGCCGGTTTTCATTCTCGTTCCTTGTCAGAGATATTTTTCAGTCATTGCGCAACAGAGGGCGTGCTGACGTTATCGGCAGAGGACAGCAAATATTAAAGGCGTAAAACAATCGGCTCCACGAAAAATTGACGCAGTTTTATTTTGATTCCGCGACCTGCATCAAGTCGGGCGGGCTATTTTGGGATTTTCCTGATGAGGGGAAAAGACAAGACAAAGTGTAAAATATGTAACGGCGTGTGAGTGTTTATATCAAATTTATCTCCCGTTCATGGCGCTTATGAAATGTGCCGTGAGGAATTTCTTAATGAAGCGCATAACTCAGGATATATCATGTATATAACCTAACTTTATTATTATGGCTGGCATAATTTATCTTCCCTGCAAAAAGAAATAATTATCACCAGTCTATCATCCAGATTTTCTTATTTTAAATCCGCAAAACAGAGGTAATAGCGGATGTCACTGATATGCCCGTAATTTACTGTTCACTCTCAGTAAATCGCATTAATTCATTTCACAACGCCAGCTCAGAATAAAAAATTCCATGCCAGACAATAACAAATACAACAAGTTATATTCACGCTGCGCACATATTCAGAGGCAGCGGAACAGATAAAAATCAGTAGCGATAAGGTGACTCATCGCTTTATTTGGAATGGTGTAATAACAACATGAGGTGCCCCTGATGAAAGGCGAAGTCATTAAACAACGCGTGCGAGATAACCTCAAATCGCTGAAAAGAACGATGCGCAACCTGCATAAGAAATGGAAATATCGCAATAATTTCACTTCGCAAGTACTTTGGGTTTCATTGGGTGAGAATTGCCTTCCTGATGATATTCTCCGCCGACATAACCGAAAATCCTTCAGCTCGGTTTTTTCCTCCGGGCGTTCTAATATTGAATATATTCTGCAAATGGAAAAAGACGATTATCGCCATTTACTGGAAAAAGAGCATTTACAACATTTTCCGGATGGCGAGCATGCCGTTGTGCGCTCGACATTTTACGAAAAATGCGTAGGGCATTACAGCGAAAGGCATATGCTGGGTTTTGAATTCACTCATCATGATCCGTTAAGAATTAAAGAAGACAGCCGCGCATTTCAACGTCGCATTTCCCGCCAGCTACAATACCGGGGCAAAAAAGATTTTGTGTTTCTCTATCATCACCGAATCACCGAGCATTCGGATCTCTCCCTTTTACGGGAACATCTCAACGAATTCTTGTCGTTGTACAACGCACAAGGCTGCGACTGTAAGATCGTGCTTTTCTATCAACACATTATTGCGGCAAATAGCGCTAAACGTATCGACTTCACGCCGCACGAGAATGGTTTACTTGAATTTGTATGCCATACCCATGAGATATGGGGCGGAGATGATTTGGATACCTTCTGGGCGAAGAAAGATGATGCGCTTTTCGCTGAAATGTTCGAAACCGTGGACAAATACGCCCTCAGCAAGCGCCACACCTTTCCTGAAAGCACCTTCGTCTCCACTGGCTCAGGTGTGCCGCTGTAACAAAAGAGATGTTAGCGTTTCACCGGCGATAAAAAAGCCCGGACAAGGCTTTTTTATTCAGCGCTGCGGGCTCAGGCAGAAGGATCCGCCGCTAAGGCTTGTGCGCAGGCCCAGGCACTCGACCACGCCCACTGGAAGTTGTACCCGCCAAGCCAGCCGGTGACATCCATCACTTCACCAATGAAGTACAGCCCCGGCACATTGCGGGCTTCCATGGTGCGGGACGACAACTCATGGGTATCGACGCCGCCAAGCGTCACTTCCGCCGTGCGATACCCTTCGGTGCCATTCGGCTGCACGCGCCAGTTCGTCAACAGCGCAACCAGATTCTCCTGCTCGCGGCTATTGAGCTGTTTCAAGGTGACATCCGGGATCTGTCCAAGCTGTTGCAGACACTCCACCAGCCGTTTTGGCAACTGCATCGCCAGGGTGTTTTTCAGGCTCTGATTCGGGTGCGCATCGCGCTGCTGATTGAGGAAGCCGTCCAGATCGACATCGGGGAGTAAGTTGATGCTGACAAATTCACCGGGTTGCCAGTAGCTGGAAATTTGTAAAATGGCCGGGCCGGATAATCCCCGATGGGTGAACAGCAAGTTTTCGCGAAAAACCGTACCGTCCTCGGCGGTAATTACCGATGGCACCGAGACACCGGAAAGCGTCTGCATCTGCTCCAGCAGCGGTTTATGCAGGGTAAACGGTACTAATCCAGCGCGCGTTGGCAGCACCTTTAAACCGAACTGCTCGGCGATCTTATAACCAAACGGCGAGGCGCCCAGCCCTGGCATCGACAAACCGCCGGACGCAATGACCAGATTTTTCGCCTGCACGCTTTCACCGTTGAGTTGCAAGGTATAGCCATCGTCGTTGCGCTCAACGCTAAGCACTTCCGTACGCAGACGCTGGATAACGTTGCCCTTTTCGCATTCGGCCACCAGCAGATCAACAATTTGCTGCGCCGAATCATCGCAAAAAAGCTGACCCAGCGTCTTTTCATGCCAGGCAATGCCGTATTTACCGACCAGCTCAATAAAGTCCCACTGGGTGTAGCGCGCCAGCGCAGATTTGCAAAAATGCGGGTTTTGGCTCAAATATGCCGCCGGCTCGACATAAAGGTTAGTAAAGTTGCAGCGTCCTCCGCCGGACATCAAAATCTTGCGGCCGGGTTTTTTGCCATTATCCAGCAATAACACCCGACGACCCGACTGCCCGGCCAGCGCCGCGCAGAACATGCCCGCCGCACCGGCGCCGATAACAATGGCATCAAACTTTTCCACAACTTCACCCTCATTGATAAATCGTGGCGGATTGTAAAGAGTTCACGCTGGTCGCACCAGCGTGAATACGCGCGAATGGTAACAGGGCATTGAAAAATATAAATTAATTTTAAAATCGCAGTTTAATTTAAGAAATAATGTCAAAAAAAATCCATAATTCACTTTGCCGACGCTGCCAATGTCCCTGATAATGCGCCGCGTTCATGTCCTCAAAATGGCTTAACGACCTATGGTACATTTGTTTGCCGGCCTGGATCTTCATACCGGGCTATTACTCTTGCTTGCTCTGGTTTTTGTTCTGTTCTATGAAGCTATTAACGGCTTCCATGACACAGCCAACGCCGTAGCAACCGTCATTTATACACGCGCTATGCGTTCTCAGCTGGCGGTCGTGATGGCAGCGGTGTTTAACTTCTTCGGCGTTTTGCTGGGTGGGTTGAGTGTCGCGTATGCGATTGTGCATATGTTGCCGACCGATCTGCTGCTGAATGTTAGCTCTGCGCATGGTCTGGCGATGGTCTTTTCCATGCTGCTGGCAGCTATTATCTGGAACCTTGGCACCTGGTATTTGGGCCTGCCTGCTTCCAGCTCCCACACCCTGATTGGCGCGATTATCGGTATTGGTTTAACCAATGCGTTGATGACCGGCACCTCGGTGGTGGACGCGTTAAACATCCCGAAAGTGCTGAATATCTTCGCTTCGCTGATCGTTTCACCGATCGTAGGCCTGGTGTTCGCTGGCGGTTTGGTGTTTATCCTGCGTCGTTACTGGAGCAACACGAAAAAACGTGCGCGCATCCATATGACTCCTGCTGAACGTGAGAAAATCGACGGCAAGAAAAAACCGCCGTTCTGGACGCGCATCGCGCTGATCCTCTCGGCGATTGGCGTGAGTTTCTCGCATGGTGCGAACGACGGTCAGAAAGGTATCGGCTTGATTATGCTGGTGCTGATTGGCGTTGCGCCTGCGGGCTTCGTGGTCAATATGAATGCCTCCGGTTACGACATCACCCGTACGCGTGATGCCGTCAACAACGTGGAAACGTACTTCCAGCAACATCCGGCGCTGCTGCAAAAAGCGACCGGTATTGATCCGCTCATCCCAACGCCGGAAGAAGTGGCCACCCAACCGGGTGAGTTCCATTGCCATCCAGGCCGCGCCATTATGGCGCTGGATCGCGCGAAAACGATGCTGACCAACGTTGAAAGCTACGACAAACTGCCGGTGGAACAACGCAGCCAGTTGCGTCGCATTATGCTCTGCCTGTCTGATATCACCGACCAGGTGGCGAAGCAGCCGGAAGTCAGCGCTGACGACCAGCGTCTGCTGAAGAAGCTGAAAGGCGATATGCTGAGCACCATCGAGTACGCGCCAATCTGGATAATCATGGCCGTCGCGCTGGCGTTAGGCCTGGGTACGATGATTGGCTGGCGTCGTGTGGCGACAACCATCGGTGAAAAGATCGGTAAGAAAGGCATGACGTATGCGCAGGGCATGTCCGCGCAGATGACAGCCGCCGTTTCTATCGGTCTGGCAAGTTATACCGGGATGCCGGTTTCCACTACGCACGTGCTGTCGTCTTCCGTTGCCGGGACGATGATCGTCGACGGTGGTGGCCTGCAGCGCAAAACCGTGACCAATATTCTGATGGCCTGGGTCTTCACCCTGCCAGCATCGATTATTCTGTCCGGCGTGCTGTACTGGCTGGCGCTGCATCTGATTTAACGCGTTTCGCGCACGACAAAAACGGGCCCGCTTGCTGGCCCGTTTTTTTATGGTTTCAATTCAGTGCCAAATCAGCAGTGCAATCAGGCTCACCACCACCAGACCGCAGAGCGAACTGGTTAAAATGAACAGACGGCGCACACGTTCGCAGCGGCGAATAAATTCATCATCATGATGGTCGCGATAGCGCTGGGCGTAGATATACCACACCAGCCGCATCTGTTTGCTCGGTTGACCGTGGGAAGTGAAAAAGCCGCCACCGTCCACGTATTGATAAAGTAAAGGGTCGCATCCGCGAAGTACTACTAACAGCGCGCGCAGCGATGAGTAATAACGCGCCATGTTAACCACACATACGACACACAAAGCCCAAAACAGCGCAACAGTGCTGATTACCATATCCCCTCCCCGGCGACCGCCCACAGAGATTCGCTCCTGGACCCTCGCTCCCGGATACCCAACCAAGCCAAACAACGAAGAGTATTAATCGCCGTACGGGATGACAACACAGGCGGTGTCCCGCAATTGACTTCGCTTCCATGCACCAGACAACTGAGGGACACCGTCTGTTTTCCGTACGGTTTATTTATAGTGTAGGAGATCAGTTTATTTTTTTGCCACACACGTCAGCATCATCAATGCATCTGGCTGTAAATATTGCTTAAGTGAATCGTGATCCAGGTTGATTGACGGTGCGAAAAGAGCGTTATAAGGTACAAATATCTTCTCAATGAGATCTTTAAGGCCGGGCGCTACGCTCACGTGAAACGCAGGATGCGGGCGCAGTGCAACAGCATCAGGGGGTTTTAACCCCGATGGTCATCGACAACTTATGGAAGGAGTAACACTATGGCTTACAAACATATCCTTATCGCAGTCGATCTCTCCCCCGAAAGCAAATTGCTGGTTGAGAAAGCGGTATCTATGGCGCGACCGTACAACGCGAAAATTTCCCTGATTCATGTCGATGTGAACTATTCCGATCTTTACACTGGGCTTATCGACGTTAACCTCGGCGATATGCAAAAACGTATCTCCGACGAAACGCATCAGGCGCTGACCGAGCTTTCCACCAACGCGGGTTACCCGATCACTGAAACCCTGAGCGGCAGCGGCGATTTGGGCCAAGTACTGGTGGATGCGATTAAGAAATACGATATGGACCTGGTGGTGTGCGGCCACCATCAGGACTTCTGGAGCAAACTGATGTCTTCCGCGCGTCAGCTTATTAACACCGTACACGTCGATATGCTGATTGTCCCGCTGCGGGATGAAGAAGAAGATTGATATTTCGCTAACGGCTAAACGTTAGGCTAAATACCGCCCGGCTCGCGCAATGCGGCCGGGCTTTTTATTGCTCACTGCAAACCCCATGTGGCCATCAACAGCTTTTGGTTAGGCGTTGTCCTGGGTTTTAAGCTCACGAAGATGACAGATTTTTGGTACGCCCTGCAGGACTCAACCCATGCCGCCGTCTGTTACTCGCCGGAACCGGGGTAAATATCGAAGCGATGGCTTTTTGTGACGACCGCCGATTGGGTCGCGCACCCTGCCAGCGGCGGCGCGTAATCCGGGCGTTTAACCACCACGCGTTTTATGGCGAGCTTGCGCGCGGGCTCCAGTAAACCGTCGGCATCCAGATCCGGGCCAACCAGCGACTGAAACACCCGCATCTCCTTTTTCACCAGCGCGCTTTTCTGCTTATGCGGGAACATCGGGTCGAGGTAAACCACCTGCGGGCGCGGCGTAATATCCGCAAGCCCGGTCAGGCTTGAGGCGTGAATCAACTGCAACCGTTCACGCAACCACGGGCCAATCTCCGCATCGGCATAGCCGCGATTAAGACCATCTTCCAGCAACGCGGCGACAACCGGATTGCGCTCCAGCATCCGCACCCGACAGCCCACCGACGCCAGCACAAATGCATCGCGTCCCAGCCCCGCAGTCGCATCTACCACGTCCGGCAGATAGCTGCCTTTGATGCCGACCGCTTTCGCCACCGCTTCACCGCGCCCGCCGCCAAACTTGCGCCGGTGCGCCATGCCGCCTGCAACAAAGTCGACAAAAATCCCACCGAGCTTCGGTTCGTCGCGCTTACGGAGCTCCAGATGCGTCGGCGTGAGCACCAACGCCATCAGGTTGTCATTGTCCTGCTCCAGCCCAAAGCGGGCCGCAAGAACAGATAAGGCGCCGTTTCCGGCGCCTGTTTCATCCAGCAAACAGATTTTCAATGCATTAGCCTTCGATACCGTAATGCTCAAGCATCGCGTCAATCTGCGGCTCGCGGCCACGGAAGCGTTTGAACAGATCCATAGGCTCTTCCGAACCGCCACGGGTGAGGATGTTATCGAGGAATGACTGCCCGGTCTCACGGTTGAAAATTCCCTCTTCTTCGAAGCGGGAGAACGCATCCGCCGCCAGCACATCGGCCCACAGGTAGCTGTAGTAACCTGCCGCGTAACCACCAGCGAAAATATGGCTGAACGCATGTGGGAAGCGCCCCCACGACGGCCCCGGCACTACCGCGACCTGGCGTTTGATCTCTGCCAGCGTTTCGAGGATTTTCGCCCCTTGCTCTGGGCTGAACTCGGCATGCAGACGGAAGTCGAACAGGCCGAATTCCAGCTGGCGCAGAATAAACATCGCCGCCTGGTAGTTCTTCGCTGCCAGCATTTTATCCAGCAGCTCCTGCGGCAGCGGCTCGCCGGTTTCGTAATGACCGGAGATAAACGCCAGCGCTTCCGGCTCCCAGCACCAGTTTTCCATAAACTGGCTCGGCAGCTCGACCGCATCCCACGGCACACCGCTGATACCCGCCACGCCGGCGGTTTCAATACGCGTCAGCATATGGTGCAGGCCATGCCCAAATTCATGGAACAGGGTGATCACTTCGTCGTGGGTAAACAGTGCCGGTTTACCGTTGACCGGACGGTTAAAGTTACAGGTGAGATAAGCCACCGGTTTTTGCAGCGATCCATCGGCTCTGCGCAACTGCCCCACGCAGTCGTCCATCCAGGCGCCGCCGCGTTTGTTCTCACGCGCATAGAGATCAAGATAGAAGCTGCCGCGCAGCTCGTTGTTCTCGTCATACAGCTCGAAGAAGCGTACATCCGGGTGCCAGACGTCGATATCTTTACGCTCTTTCGCGGTGATGCCATAAATGCGTTTCACCACTTCGAACAGGCCGTTTACCGCGCGCTCTTCCGGGAAGTACGGACGCAGCTGTTCGTCGCTGATGCTGTAAAGGTGCTGTTTCTGTTTTTCGCTGTAGTAGCCAATATCCCACGGTTGCAGCTCATCCACATCGAACTCGGCTTTAGCGAAAGCGCGCAACTGCGCCAGCTCTTTTTCGCCCTGCGGGCGCGCGCGTTTGGCGAGATCGGTTAAAAACTCCAGCACCTGCGACGGGCTTTCCGCCATTTTAGTGGCCAGCGATTTAAAGGCGTAGCTTTCAAAGCCCAGCAGTTGCGCCAGCTCGTGGCGCAGCGCGAGGATCTCCGCCATCACCGGGCTGTTATCCCATTTCCCGGCGTTCGGGCCCTGATCGGAAGCGCGGGTGCTGTAAGCGCGATACATCTCTTCACGCAGCGCCTGGTTATCGCAGTAGGTCATCACCGGCAGGTAGCTCGGGATATCCAGCGTCAGCAGCCAGCCTTCTTGCTCTTTGGCTTCCGCTTGCGCTTTCGCCGCCGCCAGAGCGCTTTCCGGCATACCGGCCAGCTCCGCTTCGTCCGTCACCAGCTTGCTCCAGCCCATGGTGGCGTCCAGCACGTTGTTGCTATAGATGTTGCCGAGCTCAGAGAGACGCGCAGCGATTTCGCCGTAACGTTTCTGTTTCTCCTTCGGCAAGCCGATGCCCGATAATTTGAAATCACGCAGGGCGTTATCCACCGATTTCTTCTCAGCGACACTCAGCGAAGCGTAATGTTCGCCGTCGCGCAGATCGCGGTAGGCGTTGTATAACCCTTCGTTCTGCCCAACCCAGGTGCTGTATTCAGAGAGCAGCGGCAGCGTTTGTTCGTAAGCCTCGCGAAGCTCCGGGCTGTTTTTCACCGAGTTGAGATGGCTGACCGGCGAGAAGAGGCGACCAAGACGGTCATCCACTTCTGCCAGCGGCTGGCACAGATTCGCCCAGGTATACGGGCCGCCCTGCGAGACAACGCTTTCCACCGCGTTCCGGCAATCTTCCAGTGCCTTGGTCACCGCGGGAACGACATGTTCAGGAAGGATTTGAGAAAACGGCGGCAGCACGAAAGGCGTCAATAAAGGGTTGGTCATAGGCGCAGTCCTTGGAATGAGGTGAATAAGGCGCTTAGGCGCCTGGCAATGTTTTCTAGCATGGGGTTAAGTGTAGGAGATTTCAATCCCGGACGTTGCGCTTACTCAAGCGCTGCTCACGCAAAAAGCGCACAAGTTTGCCGGAGAGCGTCAGGGGAAGTTTGTCGCGCTTTATCGGAAAGGAATGGCTGCTGATGCAGCCATTCCAACAGCAGACTATTGAGCCATTGAAGTGGCACGAGAGCGGAAGACATTCCTTACGCGGTTGAATATTCCTGAGACCCACCCTCTAAAGCGAGCCCATCTACCAGCAGACGCGCCAGCAAGAACATGCGGTGTTTCTGTTGCAGGCGCAATTCTGTTCATCACCGTTGCGGGTGCCTGCGCTACGGCAGGAGCGGGGTTCTGTTGTGTTTCCCATCTCATTAACTCATTGACCCACGGCATATGGCTACGCTGGCTTTTTGTCGGCTCCCACAGCCCGTGTTCATTGAGGTAGTCAATAACGCTCTGCTGTTTGTTCTCTTCTCTGCGTAATCGACTCGCCGCCTCGCCATACGCTTCGGGCGAAGTTAAGTGCGTGAGGCGAGTATTTTCCGGCGCTGACGATTTCGTGGATTTGGAAAACGTGAAATGGCTTAACCCTTCGTCTCCGACAATAGTGCTGAATAGCTCGGCTGCATTGATATCTCCCGAGGGCTGGTAATGCCCGGATTCATTATCTATCCGGTAAAATAGCTGCCCTTGTTGATCTCTTTTTGGCATTAATATTCCCGCATACAAAGGGTTACCCATCCCCGGTTTTACGCCAATATGTTGCTGGAACGTACTAACAAAAAGGCGGTTTGTTCCCGACTGATCCTGAAAAACGGTAAAAGCAGTTGGGGAATCGGTGGCACTTTCCCACTGCGCGGTTTCACCCTCCATGACTTTTCCTCCGCGCGTATAAACTACCGGCGTCGTTTCTAACCTGTTTACTTCAGCGTTCCATTTCAACTCCTCAAACCAGGCGTTGGTTGGGTCTTTTGAGAGCGGATTAAGAACATCGACGATAAGGATCTCTGCGGGTAGGCTAATTCTGCCATCTGAATCGATGAGCGATATCGGGTTGTTGTGAACCATCCTGAACAGATTCAAACCATCGACCGCCCCCGAAGGATCTGCTGAAAGCCATCTGCCCGCCCACGGCTGGTAATAGCGGTAGCCGTAGTAACAGAGCCCTGTCGCGTCCTGTTCTTTGCCGGAGTAACGAATCGTTTTGTAATCCGCCTCAAGCTGGCTGCGGGCTGCGAACAGCGCCGTGCCCCCGTAGGGGTAATATTCCTCCTGGCTGATAAGCTCGCCGCTGCCGTCCACTTCAAGAGCGCTGCTGCCAATGAGGTTGTCGTAGCTGTAACGAATCTGGTCGTTGCTGATACCTGCGGGCTGCCCGCTTTCCCAGTGCAGCACCCGCACCTGGGCGCGTCCGGCCTCGCCGACCGTTATCACCTGTAATTCTTCGGCTGCGCTGCTGCGCAGTTCCAGCCCCGGCAGGTACATCACCCGCTTTGTCTGCGTGGTGTTGCCGGTCAGTTGTAAGGAGGTTTTGACAATGCGCTGGCTGGCGGCGTCGTAACGATAACTTTCGCTGTCGTCCGCTGCGCCATTACGGGTCACCGGGGTGACCTGCTGCAGCTCCTGGCGCGGTGTCCAGTTCAGGTTCTGACCAGCTAAAAGCTGTTTCTGCTGACCGCCGGCGGTGAACAGCGCATCGACATCGGCCGGGTTTTCCGTAAACGTGCTGAGCACCGCGCGGTTGCTGCGGTCGCTGACGGTAATTGATGTCGTGTAGTTATTGCCGGACGCGGGTGCGTTGTGCCGGATTTTCGTCAGGTTTCCGGCGTTGTCGTAGGTGTAAATGCGGGAGTAACTGGTGTAAGTGGCGTTATCGAAGGAGATATAATCAGGCCGGCTGCTGCCCTGCTGTACCGCGTTCGCCATTTCACGCCCGGTCGCGCTGATAAGCTGGTACAGGCTGTCGTAGGCGTAGCGATTTTCGGGAACGACTTCCTGATTGCGCCAGAAGCGCGTCTCCTCGGCATCGTTGGTGATCACCAGCACATTACCCACCGGGTCATATTCATAGCGCAAATCCAGCAGCACTTTCGCGGCTGTAATGCGCTCGGTTTTAATCCCCACCAGCCGCTGGGTTTCGGCTTCGTAGCTGTAAGTTGTCACCACGCTGTTGCCGTGCTCCTCGCGCAACTTCTGTCCAGCGGCGGAGTAGCTCAGGGATTTCACGATGACCTGCTCTGCCGCCCCGCTGACCGTCAGCCAGCTTCCTTTCAGCAGACCCGCCACGTCAAACGCCACGCGCTGGAGATTACCTTTCGCATCAAGCGTGGTCAGCACATTTCCGGCGGCGTCCACCGTGCTGTTGGTCGTGTAGGTTTCGCCCGCCAGCAGGTCATTCCACGCGGAAGTATCCGCCCCCTGCCAGTCTGCTTCTGCGTCTTCCGGCAGCAACTGGCGGGTGACAGAAAGCGGCACGCCGCTCAGGGAGATGCTGTTGGTCGACAGCAGGCCCGCCGGGTCATAGTGGCTGACCAGTTGCCCTGCCAGATTGTGGCTCTGTTCATCAGCCGAATTACCGGCCCAGACAAAGCGCTCGCTGATTTTTCCCTGCTCGGTAATGCAGAGCGGACGACCCGGCAGAGAATTCTCCTCGTACTGATAAGTACGTGTGATAGCCTGGCTGCGATCATTTTCAGAATTTACATTGGAAATATTCAAAAAAGGCCGATCGCCTGAATCGTTCAGGGCGATAGTTGTGCCTGCATCTGCGCTTTGTATACGTAGCCCGACACCATTGAGATCATTGATATAGTTAATGTTGAATAACCCGGCTTCATACAGACGTGAATCGCTGCTCTGCGCGAGAAAACTACGTATGTCATAACGATGCCGGGTAATACGTTCATCGGTCGAATCCTGGGTATCCGGATGGCGATGATAGGCAATATTTCGTACCGTCAGGCCACGGTTATCAAGCACTATGGCTGAAGGTGTCGCGGTGAAGGTGTTCATCCGATCCTCTCTATAAGCTTAGTTACAGGAAGTAACCCCCCAAGTATAGTTAACCGGACTTGCCGTATTTGTTACAGGCATCCGCTTGCCTCTCTCGGGCGCGTCGTAGGGCTAATAAAGTAATCTGCGCCAATCTGCGGTAAACTGTGCGAAATCTCGTTTATTTTCCGGAATCTCAGTACCCATGCTCAGTTATCGCCACAGCTTCCACGCAGGCAACCATGCCGACGTCCTTAAACACACCGTTCAGAGCCTGATCATCGAAGCGCTGAAAGAAAAAGAGAAACCGTTTCTTTATCTCGACACCCACGCAGGTGCCGGGCGCTATCAGCTTTCCGGCGAACATGCAGAACGCACCGGTGAATATCTGGAAGGCATTGCGCGTATCTGGCAGCAGGACGATTTACCGGCTGAGCTGGAGCCGTACATGAACGTGGTGCGTCATTTCAACCGTAGCGAGCAGTTGCGTTACTACCCCGGTTCACCGCTGATTGCCCGCGAACTACTGCGCGAGCAGGACAGCCTGCTGTTGACTGAACTGCACCCGAGCGACTACCCGCTGCTGCGCCAGGAGTTCCAGAAAGATAGCCGCACTCGCGTTGCGCGCGGCGATGGCTATCAGCAGTTAAAAGCCAAGCTGCCGCCGGTTTCCCGTCGTGGTTTGATCCTTATCGATCCGCCCTACGAAATGAAAACCGACTACCAGGCCGTCGTCAGTGGCATCCACGAAGGTTACAAACGCTTTGCCACTGGCGTTTATGCGCTGTGGTATCCGGTGGTGCTGCGCCAGCAAATCAAACGGATGTTGCGCGATCTGGAAGCCACCGGCATTCGCAACATCCTGCAAATCGAGCTGGGTGTGCGTCCCGACAGCGATCAACGCGGCATGACGGCTTCCGGCATGATTGTGATTAACCCACCGTGGAAACTCGAAGCGCAGATGAACAATGTGCTGCCATGGCTGCACAGCAAACTGGTGCCAGCCGGTACCGGGCATACGTTGATTCATCAGATCGTACCGGAGTAATCGCAGCCATTGGTGGAACCTTTTCGGCTGCGCGCTACAATCGCGAATATTTTCGACTTCGTTCAGGATTAAGGAAACAACCATGAGCAAACATTACGACTACATCGCTATTGGCGGCGGCAGCGGCGGTATCGCATCGATTAACCGTGCGGCTATGTACGGTCAAAAATGCGCACTGATCGAAGCAAAAGAACTTGGCGGCACCTGCGTGAACGTCGGTTGCGTCCCCAAAAAAGTGATGTGGCACGCGGCACAGATTTCTGAAGCGATCCATCTGTACGGTCCGGATTACGGCTTCGACACCACCGTAAACCATTTCAACTGGAGCAAACTGGTCGCCAGCCGTAGCGCCTACATCGACCGCATTCACACCTCGTACGATAACGTGCTGGGTAAAAATAATGTCGATGTGATCCGGGGTTTCGCGCGCTTTGTCGATGCCAAAACCGTAGAAGTGAACGGCGAAACGATCACTGCCGATCATATCCTGATCGCTACCGGTGGTCGTCCAAGCCACCCAAACATTCCGGGCGTTGAATACGGTATTGATTCCGACGGTTTCTTCGCCCTGCCCGCGCTGCCAAAACGCGTGGCGGTGGTTGGCGCAGGTTATATCGCCGTGGAACTGGCGGGTGTGATCAACGGCCTGGGTGCCGAAACACACCTGTTCGTGCGTAAACACGCGCCGCTGCGCAGCTTTGATCCGCTCATCACCGAAACGCTGGTGGAAGTGATGGCGGCAGAAGGCCCGACGCTGCACACCCACGCGGTGCCGAAAGAGGTGGTGAAAAACGCCGACGGCAGCCTGACGCTGACGCTGGAAGATGGTCGTTCACAAACCGTGGACAGCCTGATTTGGGCGATTGGCCGCGAACCGGCAACCGATAATTTCAACCTTGCGGTCACCGGTGTGAAAACCAACGACAAAGGGTATATCGAAGTCGATAAGTTCCAGAACACCAGCGTGCCGGGCATTTACGCAGTGGGCGATAACACTGGCGCGGTAGAACTGACGCCAGTCGCCGTGGCTGCCGGTCGCCGCCTCTCCGAGCGTCTGTTTAACAACAAGCCGGATGAGCATCTGGATTACAGCAACATTCCGACCGTGGTGTTCAGCCATCCGCCGATTGGCACCGTTGGCCTCACCGAACCGCAGGCGCGTGAGCAGTACGGCGATGACCAGGTGAAAATCTATAAATCATCCTTCACCGCGATGTATACCGCCGTGACCACCCACCGCCAGCCGTGTCGTATGAAGCTGGTGTGCGTTGGCCCGGAGGAGAAAATTGTCGGTATTCACGGTATCGGCTCCGGCATGGACGAGATGCTGCAAGGCTTTGCGGTAGCGCTGAAAATGGGCGCGACCAAAAAAGACTTCGATAACACAGTGGCAATCCACCCGACAGCCGCTGAAGAATTCGTTACCATGCGTTAAGCAGCGCGCTACACGTATTTCCTGTGCGTTAAACACGAAGAGAAGCCCCCGGCGGGCTTCTCTTTTTTTTACCGTCTTACCGCCGCGATGTTCTGACAAAATCGCAACATTATTCGGCAGCAAAAAAGGAGCCATCAATGGGCTGGGAAATGCATATCACCCGGGCAGAATGTTGGTCCGAAAGCGAAACGCAGCCGATCGGCAGCGAAGAGTGGGTTCAACTGGTCAGTCACGATGACGAGCTCGCTTTTGATCGGCGAAATGGCGAATTTCACGCCATCTGGAAAGGGCAAGAAACCTGCTGGCTGGAGTGGAGTGATGGCGCAATCACCACTACATCTCCCGCGGAACCGCTCTACTGCAAAATGCTGGAAATCGCCTCAGCCCTGAAGGCGCAAGTGCGGGATGATGATGACCGCCTCTATCTGCTGCCAGGCGATTTATTAAATCCGTCGTGGGCAATACCAAAGGCGAAACTGTCGTTGATGCAAAAAATTACCGGCTTTTTTAAGAAGTGACCATCAGGCGCGGCTTTAGCCATTTTTTAACCCCAGCAAATGGCTGGCCACTCCCCAGCGCGCTACCCGGCAGGTGTCGTCGTTGATCTCCAGCAGCGAATAACTGGCATTGTGATGATGGTAACGCGCCACATTTTCGAGGGAGTTTTCCAGCAACTGCGCTATCGCCGCCTGCATAATTTGCCCATGCGACACCAGCGCTACCGTGTGATGCGGGCAGATGCCCGGCAAGCGGTGTAAAAAGTCGAGCAACCGCTGCGCGGCCTGCCCTGGCGATTCACCCTGCGGCGGTTGAAAACCCTCATCATCACCGAAACGGGGATATTCCCGGCGAATATCGCTCAGCAGCCGACCATCAAACTCACCGAAATTCTGTTCCTGTAACGCCTCGTCGAGGCGGATATCACAGTGGTATTGTTCCGCGATTAACAACGCCATCTGCTGCGCCCTGCCGAGCGGCGATGAAAAAACGACGTCAGGGTGAATCCCCGCATCCCGCAGCCCGCGAATCAAAGCGTGGCCCTCTTCGCGCCCGCGCGGCGTTAGCGGGCTATCGAGCTGCCCCTGGATAATCCCCGCCCGGTTCCACTCCGTTTGCGGATGGCGAATTAATAACGCTTTCATCTAAATCTTCGCCGCCTTCAGCTCGGTAATCAGCCACTGTACCGCAGGCTGGTAGTCAAATAATCGGTGGGTCAGCAGCAGCAAATCATACGATGGCGCGCCTTCCGGCAGTTGCATAATGCGCAGCGGCAACATTGTTGCCAGTTCCCTGGCAATGCGAAACGGCACGCACATTAAATAGCCGGTCGCCACCGCCACGCGCCCGCCAACGGCGTAACTTTGCACCACCGTCGCCAGCGGCCGGTAGAGGTGCTGTTCGAGCAGCCAGCCGTCAATATGATCCGCCCCGGAGCTGACCGCCGGTAAATGGATTTGCGCTTCACTGACTAGATGTCTCATGGTGAGCTGTTCCGGCAAATCGGTACGTTCGACGGAAGCGATAGCGACAAAGTGGTCGGAAATAAGCTTATGTTTATTAAAATAATGCGGGATATGCTGAACGTTATCGACGCCGATAAACGCATCCAGTTGCCCCTGCTCCACCCGCTCAACCTTAATGGTTTCTGAAAGAATATCGACCGAAAGCCGGACATTTGGCGCAATGGTTTTAAAGCGCGCGGTCAGCACCGGCATAAACATGAACTCGAAATAGTCCACCGCGCCAATGTAAAACGTGTGTGCGTCGCGCAGCGGGTCGAAATGGCTTGGCCCGCGCGTGGCAGTATCCAGCTTACTGAGCGCACTCTCGATCACCGGAATCATCATTGCGGCGTAGGGCGTCGGTTCCATCCCGTTGCGCGTGCGGATAAACATCTCATCGTTGAGCTGCTCACGCAGGCGATTCAGGGCATGGCTAAAGGCGGATTGCGACAGATTCGCTTTCAGCGCCGCGCGGGTCACACTCTTCTCTTTCGCCAGAATCGGCACCAGCCGCAGCAAATTCAGGTCGATCACTACTATGCATCCTGTTCATGTTTTCATGATAACAATACATTTTATGCATAACGTATTTCGTTGCTATAGTTTGCAGCAAAATAAGTGCTGACGATTTGCACTGCCTGAACCGAGAACAACGGGAGAGTTTTTTATGAGAAATGTAACCGTCGCCGCAACACAAATGGCGTGTAGCTGGGATCTGGATAAGAATATTCAAAACGCTGAACGTCTGGTGCGTGAAGCGCACAGCAAAGGCGCGCAGGTGATCCTGATTCAGGAGCTGTTCGCCGCGCCTTACTTCTGCATCGATCAAAGCCCGGAACACTACGCGCTGGCGCAGGAAGTGGCGAATAGCCCATTGATCAAACACTTCTCTGCGCTGGCCAAAGAGCTGGAAGTGGTGCTGCCGCTGAGCCTGTTTGAAAAGTGCAACAACGCCTATTACAACTCGCTGGTGATGATTGACGCCGACGGCAGCGTGCTGGACACCTACCGTAAAACCCATATTCCGAACGGCCCGGCGTACCAGGAAAAACAGTTCTTTATCCCTGGCGATACCGGTTTCAAAGTGTGGAACACGCGCTATGCGAAAATCGGCGTCGGCATCTGCTGGGACCAGTGGTTCCCGGAAACCGCACGCGTGCTCGCCTTGCAGGGCGCGGAAATTATTTTCTACCCGACCGCGATTGGTTCAGAACCGGCTTATCCGGATATCGACAGTCAGCCGCACTGGACCCGCGTTCAGCAGGGCCACGCCGCCGCGAACGTCATTCCGGTGATTGCTTCAAACCGTATTGGCACTGAAACCAGCAAATACATCGAAGGCCTGGAAATGACCTTCTACGGCTCCTCCTTTATCGCCGATCAAACGGGTGAGCTGGTCGAACAGGCAAACAAAACCGACGAAGCGGTGCTGGTGCACACCTTCGATCTTGACGCTATTGCCGCTCAGCGCGCCGCGTGGGGGTTGTTCCGCGATCGTCGCCCGAATATGTACAGCGCGATTGCCACCTCCGATGGCAGCGTAAGGAGCTAAGCGATGTCACAGCTAACCACGCCGACAAAAGATGGATTCTCCATGCCGGCAGAATGGGCGCCGCATCAGGCGGTGTGGATGATTTGGCCTTACCGCACCGATAACTGGCGTGCCGACGCCGCGCCGGCGCAGCAGGCGTTTTCTGCGGTCGCCAAAGCGATTTCACGCAACACGCCGGTGATCATGGGTGTACCTGCCGCCGAAATGGCCAAAGCGCGTGCCACTATGCCAGCGGAAGTGACGCTGGTAGAAATGGAAAGCGACGATGCCTGGATGCGCGATACGGGCCCGACCGTGGTGGTCAATAACGCCGGTGAAAAGCGTGGTATTAGCTGGACATTTAACGCCTGGGGCGGGCTGAATGGCGGCTTGTATGCAAGCTGGGATCGCGATCAACAGGTCGCAGGACAGGTTGCGGCGTATCACCAGATGCCGTGCTATCACACCGATTTGGTGCTGGAAGGCGGTTCCATTCACGTTGATGGCGAAGGCACGTTGCTGACCACCGCGGAATGTTTGCTGAACCCGAACCGCAACCCGCATCTGAGCAAAGCGCAGATCGAGCAGCAACTGCGCGATTATTTGGGTGTGACGCAGATTATCTGGTTGCCGGAAGGCGTGTTCAATGACGAAACCGACGGTCATATCGACAATATGTGCTGCTTTGTCCGTCCTGGCGAAGTCGCCCTGCACTGGACTGACGACCAGAACGATCCGCAGTACGCGCACTCCGTTGCCGCACTTGAGGTGCTCGAAAACACTAAAGATGCGCAAGGGCGCACGCTGAAAGTGTGGAAAGTGCCGTCGCCGCTGCCGCTGTTCGCCAGCGCCGAAGAGACCCGCGATGTCGAAAAAGGCACGGCGATTGAGCGCCACGAAGGCAACCGCCTGGCAGGTTCCTACGTTAACTATCTGGTCAGTAACCAGCAGATTATTTACCCGCTGCTGGATCCGGCGACCGATGGCGCGGCGCAGGCGTTGTTCGAAGAGATGTTCCCGGATTTCGTTATCACTGGCGTTCCGGCGCGTGAGATTTTGCTCGGCGGTGGCAACATCCACTGCATTACGCAGCAAATCCCGCGTTAATCATTACCCGGCGGCGTTCGTCGCCGGGTTTTACACCGTGCGCGACATACGAATGTACAGCACTTCTTGTTTATAAAACGGCTCGCCTTGCGCCATAAAGCCAAAGCGCGCATAAAATGCCGCCGCCGACGTTCTGGCATCCAGTTGCACAAAATCAACGCCCGCCCGGACTAACTTTTCCAGCACGCTCTGCAACAGAAAGCGGCCATAACCTTGCTGCTGATGCGTTTGTAAGGTGGCGAATTTACGAATTTGGCACCGCCGTTCATCAAGCATAAAAACCGATAAGCAGCTGACGATTTTCCCGTCTTCAGCCACACCAAAATGCCAAGCGTCTTCATCGCCTTCTACGCGCGAAGCATTGCGGGCGAGATGCGGCCACAGTACCGTATGGCGGATATCGAGACATTGCTCTAACGTAATAGAGACGAGCTGCAAAGGCTTTTCCTCAGTCATTGCGGGGATACTGACCGGCTACACCCCATGATTAGGTTATGCGGGCGATTATTCACAAATCGTTGCAAAACGAATGCTCCTAATTTCGCCGCTGCGTTAAATGAGCTTCAGTACGTTTTATACACTATTAATCAGTAGGTTGTGGGCTTTAGCGTTTATTTCTTACTACGCTAAAGTGTGATCAACCGCACACTTCGTCCTTCACGGATCGAAGCGAATGTCTACGCTTAATAGATAGCCGGGCAACACCCGTAATTTTTTACGACGACATCCGGAGGCCATAATCCTTATGTTCAACCAGAAACTACAAAGCGCAGAATCCGTCGAATTCGTGATTGAGGAAGAGATCGTCTACGAAACCGATCCGTGCGAGTTAAAACTGGATGAAATGATCGAGGCGGAGCCGGAGCCGGAAATGATCGAAGGGTTACCGGCGTCCGACGCGTTAACCCCTGCCGATCGTTACCTTGAACTGTTTGAACACGTGCAGTCGTCGCGCATTTTTGCCGACAGCAAAACCTTTCCCGACTGCGCGCCGAAAATGGATCCGCTCGATATTCTGATTCGCTATCGCAAAATCAAACGTAAACCGGAGTTCGATCTGCGCCAATTCGTGAAAGCGCATTTCTGGATGCCGGAGGACTATTCCAAAGCGTATGTCTCCAACCCGGAGAACTCGTTAAAAGAGCATATCGACCAGTTGTGGCCGATACTCACCCGCGAGCCGCAGGATCACATTCCGTGGTCTTCTCTGCTGGCGCTGCCGCAGGCTTACATTGTGCCCGGTGGGCGATTCCGCGAGACCTACTACTGGGACTCCTATTTCACCATGCTTGGCCTTGCAGAGAGCGGTCGCGATGATTTGCTGCGCTGTATGGCGGATAACTTCGCGTGGATGATTGAGCGTTACGGCCATATTCCGAACGGCAACCGCACGTACTACCTGAGCCGCTCGCAGCCGCCGGTTTTCGCACTGATGGTCGAGCTGTTTGAAGAGGACGGTGTACGCGGTGCGCGGCGCTACCTTGATCATCTGTTAATGGAGTACGCGTTCTGGATGGATGGCGCGGAATCGCTGGCGCTGAACCAGGCGTACCGCCACGCGGTGCGTATGCCGGACGGTTCGCTGCTCAACCGTTACTGGGACGATCGCGACACGCCGCGCGACGAATCCTGGCTTGAGGACGTTGAAACCGCACGTCATTCCGGGCGACCGGCAAGTGAAGTCTATCGCGATTTGCGCGCGGGCGCGGCTTCCGGCTGGGACTACTCCTCGCGCTGGCTGCGCGATGCGCAACGGCTGGCGAGCATTCGCACCACGCAGTTTATCCCGATTGATTTGAACGCGTTTCTGTTCAAACTGGAAAGCGCGATTGCCAATATTTCCGGGCTGAAAGGCGACAGAGAACGTGAAGCGCTGTTCCGCCAGAAAGCGAGCGATCGCCGCGCGGCGGTGAACCGCTATCTGTGGGATGACGAGAATGGCTGCTATCGCGACTACGACTGGCGGCGTGAGCAGATGGCGCTGTTTTCTGCGGCCAGTATTGTCCCGCTGTATGTGGGTATGGCGACCCATGAGCAGGCAGAACGTCTGGCGGACGCCGTAAAAGCACGCCTGCTCACGCCTGGCGGTATTCTGGCAACCGAGTACGAAACCAGCGAACAGTGGGATAAACCCAACGGCTGGGCACCGCTGCAATGGATGGCGATTCAGGGCTTCAAAATGTACGGTAACGACTCGCTGGGCAATGAGATCGCCCATAGCTGGTTGCAGACGGTAAATCACTACTATCAGCAGCATCACAAGCTGATTGAGAAGTACCACATCGCCAGCAGTACGCCGCGAGAAGGTGGCGGGGGTGAATACCCGTTACAGGATGGTTTCGGTTGGACGAACGGTGTGGTGCGCCGCCTTATCGGTTTGTACGGCGAACCGTAGGCTGGCGCGACAACCGCAGATTATCCTTTGATTGGCTGTATGGGCGCATCCTGCTAAGTGCCAGGATGCGCCCATTTGCTGTTCGCAACGCGAAAGCATGCGCCTGGGGAAATTAATCAATCACATCATAAATCGCGGTCTGAATATCCGACCACTTGCGATTTTCATCCGACGGATCGGCCTCGAAACGTAACTGCGCTTGCTCCATCTCATACCGCTGGCGATCGACCACCGGCTTAACGGTACAAAACGCGCGTAAATAATCGCGCGTAATCGAGGTCAGCTTTTTGTTGTTCACCGCCATTTCATGCGTCAGCGTCGCGATAAAACGGCGGCAAGGGCGGTTCTCATCCATTTGCAGGCGATATCGCAATAGCAGATCCAGCACATCGTTGTAATCCGCTATCACCGCGTTTTCCGTCCAGGAGAGTTTCCAGTTCATCCCGGTGCGTAAAAACAGCGACACCACGCGCGTATCATTGCGATCAATCGCCGCGCGGAAGTTATTTTCGTCGCGCGGCAGCCCCAGGCGGCTGAGTTCCTCTTTCGGTGAGGGGCGTTCGCGATCCTCGGCAATCGGCACGGTAACCCGGGCCTGGCGCGCCACCGGTCCAGACATCCCGCTGGTAAACATCCAGAAGGCGCCAATCACCATCAGCAACACCATCACGCCGACCGCGCTCCACAGCACGCCAGAGAGCATCTGGTCGCGCTCTTCGCGGCTACGCACCGACCGTTTTGCAGGTTTATCAATACTGTCACGCATCGGCATCGCATCACCTCCGGCAGCGCGGTCTTTTTTCCGCGTCTGCTCCCAGTAAGCGTCTAAATCCCCGCCGGACTCACGCAATATTTCAGCGGGATTGGTCTGCGTGCGCCCCTCGTCGAACGCGCGCTGAACCGGTCCGGTAATTTGCGGATAATAGCTGTTCAATAAGAGCAGCTGATTAGAGGTGAGTGGCTGTCCTGACACCACGCTTGCACGCATCTGGCGAATGTCATCCAGAAAGGTTTGCAGCGTTTTACGCGGTTCCACTAGCAGGTTCAGTTCCGCGGCGTCATTAAACAGCCGGGCATAACGCTGGCTAAACTCTTTTTTATCTATCAGCAACAGCGCCAGCTCGCTAAACCGCATGCCGCTCAGTACATCATTGTGATCGCCAAGCCGTAACCAGCGCCGCACACGATCGGCACCAAACTGTGTTTTCAGGTGATTACGCAGCTTTTCGCTATCCGGCCACACCTGCATCACCAGCGATTTAATCATCGTTTCCATAGCGCGTAGCTGCTGAAGCCCTTGCCGCTGCTGCGCATCATCCGATGGCAAAGCGGTGTTGTAGCTCAGCAACTTCTGCTTATTACGCAGGTTTTCCAGCGCGCTGATAAATCGCAGCGCCGCAATAAGCTGATTTTCCGTCACATTCTGCCCGCTCTCATATCGCGGAACGAGCTGCTGCAAGTGACGCAGCTGTAAAGTGAACTGTGTTAATTCCGCATCGTTGAGTTTGAGTCGTTTAGCCACCGCGCCCCAGCCACCCAAACTCAGGCGCGCAACATCCAGTTGTTCCAAAAACCAGCGCGGGTCTTTACCTTCATCAAAATGCACATTCAGCAGCAATAAGATTTCAACAGACGCCTCGCGAATAATAGCAATGCATTTTTCAAACTGTTCACCCGTATTCAATGGGGCAGAAAGAGTCATTATTTTCCTTTAAGTACAACTGAAGAAACAATTAACTGGCCAACCTGAGCGCTTAATTTTTTCTTTATTTATGAGTAGGTAAAAGATAGCTCAGTTGACGATTATTATCAGTGATAGTGGTTTCAAGCCGAAAAAAAAACAGCAGGAGATATTCACTGTGTTAATACTTTTTACCCCAAGACTGACCTGCTCGCCAATAACAGAAGAGACATGGCCATTCTTTCTTGCGCTACAACAACACCCTGATGTGATGCGCTACGTTGCCGATGCCCGCAGTGAACAGGAGATCCGTGAAGCATTCGACGCCCGGCTTGCTCCCTGGTCCCCCGGCAGCCGACACTGGCTCTGCCTGCTGGTACGCGACACGGCGACAAACGAACCGCTGGGCGTAACCGGTTATATTCACCGCGAGGATGATTGCGCCGAAGTCGGCTTCCTGTTCGCACCTGCTGCGCAGGGCAAAGGCTATGGCCAGGAGTCGCTAAACGCGCTGTGTGATTACGCCTTCAGCGAAGGCGGCATTCGTAAACTCACCGCCACCGTAACGGCGGGAAATCACGCATCCCGACACTTGCTGGAAAAAACAGGATTTATCCTCGAAGGCGAATTGCGCGAGTCCTACTGGCTGGGAGGACGCTGGCATAACGACTGGCTGTTTGGCTTACTGCGCCACGAATATGACGAAAAACGATAATTCGTCAGCATACTTCGCTATGCTCTGCCAGGCTTAAGGACGTGTTCTGGCAATATTCAGGAGAGGTTATGAAGAAAATTGTGCTCGCCGCCAGTCTGGTGGCGCTGTTCTCCATGACGGCATTCGCAGAAGATGCCCCCGGTCTGAAAGCGGACAAAGCGCCGCCACCGCCGCATAAAATGGATGACGGCTATCGCGGCATGGAAGATGCGCGCACCATGACCGTCAAACAGGCAAAAGCCCTGCACGATGGCGCGTCCGTCTCGCTGCGCGGTAACCTGGTTGAAAAAGAGAGCGGTGATCTTTACCTGTTCCGCGACAAAACCGATCAGGTTCAGGTCTATATTCCCGCGGCGATATTTGATGGTAAATCCGTGTCGCCGGATGAACTGATCGGCATCAGCGGCTCGCTGGATAAAAAACAGCAACCGGTGCGTGTCCGGATAACGCATTTCCAGAAACAGTAACGCTGCACGCCCGGTAGCGAAAACTGCCGGGCGTGACCGGTTTTACAGGAACATCCCGCCCGACACTTCCACGCGTTGCGCCGTCATCCATGCCAAATCATCGCTCAGCAATGCGGCAATCGCATCGCCGATATCGTCGGGCTGTCCGACGCGGCCCAGCGCGGTTTGCGAGGCAATGTACTGGTGAACCTGCTCATTATCCCGCACCACGCCGCCGCTGAAATCGGTGGCAATCGCGCCCGGCGCGATGATGTTGACGGAAATACCGCGCTCGCCCAGCTCTTTCGCCTGATAGCGGGTCAACACTTCCATCGCCCCTTTTACTGCGGCATAGCTGGCGCGACCCGGCTGGCAGAAACGCGTTAAGCCAGTCGAAACATTCAGAATGCGCCCGCCCTCTTTAATCAGCGGCAACAGCAGCTGCGTCAGAAAGAATGGTCCTTTAAAGTGGATGTTCACCATCTGGTCGAATTGCTCTTCGCTGGTATCAGCGAAAGTTGCGCTGATACCGACGCCAGCATTGTTCAATAAATAATCAAATGTCTCGCGTTGCCACAACGATTTCAACTGTTCCTGCACATTACGCACAAAAGCATCAAACCCGGTGATATCGCCGACGTTAAGCTGCAATGCCACCGCTTTCACGCCTTTTTGTTCAATTTCACGCACTACATTCTGCGCTTCTTCGGCGTTATTGTTGTAGGTCAGGATAATCCCCGTTCCCTTCGCCGCTAGCTTCAGCGCCGCGTTCTTACCCAAACCGCGACTGCCACCCGTCACTAAAGCAATATGTTGTGTCATAAGAAACCTCGTTTTCGCTGATGTGAGACTGTGGAAAAAGCTTATTAGCTGACGAATAAACAATAAAGGTGCTAAATTACGCTTCACTGTTTCATTACAGGCAACAATCGAGCGTGATGATGGATAAAATTTACGCAATGCAGCTGTTTATCCGCGTGGCGGAACTGGAGAGTTTTTCCCGCGCGGCAGACTCGATGGGGCTTCCTAAGGGTAGCGTATCGCGCCAGATCCAGGCGCTGGAGACGCACCTCGGCACCCAGTTGTTGCACCGCACCACGCGCCGCGTCCAGCTCACGCAGGACGGCATGGTTTACTACGAGCGGGCGAAAGATCTGCTGGCGAATATGGATGAGCTCGACGGCATGTTCCTGCATGATCCCTCGAGCATCAGCGGCCGTTTGCGCGTCGATATGCCGGTCGGGGTGGCGAAAAATCTGGTGATCCCGCGCCTGCCCGCTTTCCTGCAACAATACCCCGGCATTGAACTGGAGCTCAGCAGCAGCGACAGGTTGGTGGATATTATTCGCGAAGGGTTCGACTGCGTCGTGCGCGTCGGCACGCTCAAAGATTCCGGCCTGATCGCCCGCCAGCTCGGTCGGCTGTCGGTCATTAACTGCGCCAGCCCCGATTATCTGGCGCGTTTTGGCTACCCCGAAACGCTCGACGACTTATCCTCCCACGCGCTGGTGCATTACGCCGTTAACCTTGGTACGCGCCCGCCGGGCTTTGAGGTCTGGCAGGATAAGCAGACACACTGGGTGAAAACGGGTGGAATACTGACGGTAAACAGCACCGAAACATACCACGCTGCCTGTCTGGCCGGATTAGGGATTATTCAGGTTCCGCGCGTGGGCGTACGCGACGCGCTGCGGATGGGGAAACTGGTGGAGATCCTGCCGCAATATCGTGCGGAACCGATGCCGGTTTCGCTGATTTACCCGCACCGCCGTAATTTATCGCGCCGTGTGCATCTGTTTATGGAGTGGCTGGCGACGGTGCTGAAGGATTACGTCGACCACTAGCAGCTATAATTTCAGTTACAACACATTCAGGAGAAGGAAAACAGACCTGATGACGCCGGAAAATCATGAAAAACGCCCGACGCAAGACCTCGACTACGAACCCGTCAGGAAGATGGCTGAGCAGCCCACCGAAAAGAAACATTCTGCCCCCACAGCCGCCAGTACAACGCTGGCATCACTCACCGACATGGTGCAAAAAATCCAGCGCTGGCCTGTAGTTGCGCACCTGATCCGCGCGACGGAACGTTTTAACGACCGCATGGGTAACCAGTTTGGCGCGGCCATCACCTACTTCTCGTTTCTGTCGATGATACCCATCATGATGGTGTCGTTTGCCGCCGCTGGTTTTGTGCTCGCCTCGCACCCGACGCTGTTGCAGGACATCTTCAATAAAATACTCATGAGCGTGAGCGATCCGACGATGGCTTCGACACTGCAAAATACCCTCAATATTGCCGTCCAGCAGCGCACGACGGTAGGGATTGTCGGGCTGGCTATCGCCCTCTATTCCGGCGTGAACTGGACCGGTAACCTGCGTGAGGCGATCCGCGCCCAGTCGCGCGATGTCTGGGAGCGTAACGCGCAGGATGAAGAGAAAATCTGGGTAAAGTATTTCCGCGACTTCATTTCGCTCATTGGCCTGTTAGTCGCGCTGATCGTGACGCTTTCAATAACGTCGGTCGCAGGCTCCGCGCAGCAGTTGATTATTAACGCGCTGCACCTCGATTACATCGAATGGTTGAAACCGGCCTGGCGGCTGATTGGTCTGGCTATTTCGATTTTCGCGAACTATCTGCTCTTCTTCTGGATCTTCTGGCGTTTGCCGCGCCACCGCCCGCGCAGGAAGGCGCTGATCCGCGGCACCTTTATCGCCGCGATTGGGTTTGAAGTGATCAAAATGATCATGACCTGGACGCTGCCATCGCTGGTGAAATCCCCCTCCGGCGCGGCATTTGGTTCGGTGCTCGGGTTGATGGCGTTCTTCTACTTCTTTGCTCGCCTGACGCTGTTTTGCGCGGCGTGGATCGCTACCGCGCAGTACAAAGGTGACCCGCGCATGCCGGACAAAACCCACCACTAAAGATGCTATCGGGCTGAAGGAAATGGAATATTTCAGCCCGCTCGGCGATTTCAGCATGAAAATCCAGTCCGTAACTTTTATTTAACCAAAAACCAGTTTTATTCTCTGATTATTAAAATCTGTGAAGCATTTCATAGAAGGTAAATCGTGAGTCTGAAAATTATTCGCTTTTTGCCGGTTTTTTGCGCGAAAGCCCGATTTGTTACAGATTGAAATGTCGCTTTTGCTGTGGCTAATATGGTCGTTCGTTCGCGCAAAAATAAGAAAATTCTATGCAAGTTACAGCCACAACTTTCGACAACGAGCAGGAAAATCCGCCGGTAAATTCACGAAATAAAGTCGTCGTTGCGTCTCTGATTGGTACCGCCATCGAGTTCTTCGATTTCTATATTTACGCCACCGCCGCAGTGATTGTGTTCCCGCATATCTTCTTCCCGCAGGGCGACCCGACGGCCGCCACGCTACAGTCGCTGGCGACCTTCGCCATTGCTTTTATTGCGCGCCCGATTGGTTCCGCTGTGTTTGGACACTTTGGCGACCGCGTTGGCCGTAAAGTGACGCTGGTGGCGTCGCTGCTGACGATGGGGATTTCAACCGTGCTGATCGGCCTGCTGCCAGGGTACGAAACTATCGGCGTGATGGCACCGTTGCTGCTGGCGCTGGCGCGTTTCGGCCAGGGTCTGGGGCTCGGCGGTGAATGGGGCGGCGCAGCGCTGCTGGCCACGGAGAACGCCCCGCCGCGCAAACGCGCACTGTACGGCTCTTTCCCGCAACTGGGCGCGCCGATTGGCTTCTTCTTTGCGAACGGCACCTTCCTGCTGCTCTCCTGGTTACTGACTGATGAGCAGTTTATGGCGTGGGGCTGGCGTGTCCCGTTTATCTTCTCTGCCGTGCTGGTGCTGATTGGCCTGTATGTCCGCGTTTCGCTGCATGAAACACCGGTGTTTGCCAAAGTCGCCGCCGCGAAGAAGCAGGTGAAAGTGCCGCTGGGCACGCTGCTGACCAAACATGTGCGCGTTACCGTGCTGGGCACCTTTATCATGCTGGCGACCTACACGCTGTTCTACATTATGACGGTCTACTCCATGACCTTCAGTACCTCGCCGCAGGGCTTAGGTCTGCCGCGTAACGAAGTGCTGTGGATGCTGATGATGGCGGTGATCGGTTTTGGTGTGATGGTGCCAGTCGCTGGCCTGCTGGCGGACGCGTTTGGCCGCCGTAAAAGCATGATTGTTATCACATCGCTGATTATTCTGTTCGCACTGTTTGTTTTCCCGCCGCTGCTCGGTTCCGGTAGCCCGGCGCTGGTGATGGCCTACCTGCTGATTGGCCTGAGCCTGATGGGGCTGACCTTCGGTCCGATGGGTGCGCTGCTGCCGGAGCTGTTCCCGACGGAAGTGCGTTATACCGGCGCGTCGTTCTCCTACAACGTGTCGTCGATCCTCGGCGCATCGGTGGCACCGTATATCGCCACCTGGCTGCAGGCGAATTATGGTCTGATGTATGTCGGGATTTACCTGGCCGCGATGGCAACATTAACGCTTATCGCGCTGCTGCTGACTCACGAAACCAAACACCAGTCGCTGTAACCTTTTGGCCCTCTCTTCGCGAAAGAGAGGGCCACTTCCCGTAGTGCTGCTTAGTGTTTCATCTGCGACAAAATGGCCTGGCACTGATTCTGCTCGCCTTCCGATGGCGAGATCAACGCCAGTAATGCCGCCGCCGGGGTGACCAGGGTTGCCAGCGCTGCCGCCACCGCACCGCGCGCAATCAACGGCCCGGGTTTTACGCCCGCCTGCGGACTTTTAAAACTGCCACGTACGTAGAGCGGTGAGCGCAGCGTGACTATACGCACGCCTTTGCTTTCAGGATCAATGGTTAAGTCGAGCTGCTCCGACGCCATGCTGGCGGTGCCGGTAATGTTAATCAGCGCGTTTTCCGTATCAAAAGCGAAGATTTGCGGACGTGCGACACCGTTGACTAAATCAAGGTTCGCAGCGGCGCAATTCACCCGTACTTCGTCATCACCAAACAACTGCCCGACAATATAGTTGCCGACGTTAAGGCCGAGAATTTCCATCAGGTTACGGCTGACTACCCCGTCGTTCATCAACAGTTTCAGGTTGCCATTGCTGGTGCCCAGTAGCGCCGCTACGGAGTTGCCCACGCCGCGAAGCTCTGCGTCACCGTTCATCTCACCGAGGGTTTTCTGCATCAGTTCAACATCCGGCATCAGCGCTTTGAGCTTCAGCCGCCGCGCCTGGATCTCCGCCCGACCTTGCATCGGTTTTTTATCCCCTTCGAGATGGATATTCGATGAGATGGTGCCGCCCGCAAGACCAAACTTCAGCGGTTGCAGGCGCAGGTCGGCATTTTTCAGCAGAATGTGGGTCGACAAGTCGCTGATGGGTAGCGTTGAGCCGTGCTCAATCCGGCGGCCTTTAAAGCGCACATCGGCATCCATGACGTCCCACTTATCGGTTTCAAAGCGGTCATACGGCAGCACTTTGTCTGCCGGTTGCCCCGCTTTCTCGCCTTTCTGCTGCTCGGTGCGTTTCGACTGCTCAGCACCTTTGCCGGAATCCACACCAATCAGCGGCCCCAAATCCACCAGCCGTAACTGGCGCGATTCAACGTCGCCTTCCAGTTTTGGTCGCGGTTTACCGGTGGTGTAGCGCAGCGTGCCGTGAATATCGCTTTCGCCGATATGGCCGTTAAAATCGCGGTAATCAAACACCGAGCCTTTATCATTATTGAGTTTCGCGATGAGATGACCATCGGTTTCAAACGGCGGCGTATCCGGCAGCAGCACGCCGGTTAAATCATACAGTTCGCCAAGGGAGTTACCGCCGAACTTGAGTTGCAGGTCGGCACCGCCCATGTTCATTGGGTCGTTGATGGTGCCGACAAACGCCACGCGCGTGTTACCGGAGCGGAAATCGGCCTGCACCGGGAAAGGCGTCCCTTCGCTGCGCAGCGCCAGCATGCCGCCGATTTTGCCATTGCCGGAGAGCGACTGGTCGTTGTAATGCCCTTTCGCGGTCAAACCAAAGACGTAATCGCCAGCTTTGACTTTGCTGTCGCTTTTGCCGGTCACTTCGCTAAACGGTAGCGGCTTGCCTAAGGGGTTGACCAGAATCTCGATATCAGCGCGGTTGAGTGCATCATCAATGGCGATACGCCCGCGATCAAAAAGAATATTATCCAGTCGGAATGACCAACTGGAAGGCTGCGCGTTGGCGTCTTTGTTGGCGTCGCTGGCCAGCGTGAAGGTCCAGTTATTGAGCTTTTCCGAGCGACGAATCAGCCTGGCATCGGGTTGTTGCAGCTTGATCCATGGCAGGTAAACGGTTTTGGTGAATAGCGCCAGCGGCGCAAGCGTGGCTTCAACGCGGGGTAAATGCACCATCGTCACTTCGTCGATGCCCGGCGGGTTGCCAAGGATAATATCGTCGGCGTGAACATGCGGCCATGGAACCCAACTGCGCCAGCCGGTTTCCTCTTTTTGCCGCTCCCACACCACGCCCAAATCACCGCGAATGGCGAACGGGCGGTTAAGCTCCGTGGAGACTTTTTCGTTAATAGTGGGTTTGAGGCGGTTCCAGTCGAATGTGGCGATGATGATAATGGCGACCACAATCAGCAACAGCAACGTCGCGAAGACGGCAATAATCGCTTTACTCGTTTTTGTCATCGTTCTGCCTTTCCTTTAAAGCCTTACCTGTCATAAAGATAGTAGAGGCTCGCAGAAAGGGCTGCGGTTACAGCTCGAGTATCACGTGTTCAAGTTTGGCTAAAGGAACCGGACGGGAGAGAAAGTAGCCTTGTGCCGCGTAAGCAGGTGAATCCTGAACATCGCGCCACTCTTCCAGCGTTTCCACACCTTCGACAATCACGCCCTGGCAATAGCGGTTCATCAACTGCAACAGCATGGTGAACAGATTTTGCCCTTCCGGCGTTTTACGCAGCATGATGAACAGATCGCGCGCCACTTTGATGTAGTCGTAACGCACTTCGCTTAGCGCAGAGAAATTCGCCATGCCGGTGCCAAAGTCATCCAGCCACAGTGGGCCGATTTCGCTGATCGAGGCGAATGTTGAATCCTGCGGGAGACGGATATGTTCCACCAGTTCAAAGCGGATCCACGGCAGCGAATTAACCAGCGTCATCAGATCGCTATCCTGGCGCATCGCCAGCAGTGTTGGGCCGTCAACATTCACCGAGGCCAGCACATCATTGCTGAGGAAGAACTCTTTTTGTTCCGCCAGCAGCGCCACTTGCTCATGCACCACATCAACACGCTGGCGCACCGCCACTTCGGAAAAGTAGCGATCCGGCGCAATGCGCGTTTCCGGCTGCGACGGGTGGGTAACAATGGTTAATACTTCAACAGCCATCAGACGACCATCGGTTTTATAGATGGGCTGATAAGTATAAGCACGCTCGCATTGCAGCCAATAACGACGCTCCTGCAAGCTTTCAATGCTTGCTTCCGGAATGTTTAGCTGCTGGATGACCTGCTTTAACTTCATTTCTGCTGTCCTGTCGAAGGCGATGACCGGGAGGAATTCGTCAATGAGTTATCGGCGGGCGTGTCAATAACTTTACGCTCTGTCTGCGGGCAAATTTAAAAACCGCCGACGAGAAATCTGCCAGGAACAGGCTTTAGCTCAAAAAAATACTGGAACGTTGTTTTAATATAGTTGACCACGAATCACCCACTAACGCACACTACCGTTAATTTATCTGATCCAGGTTGATGACTATGTCCAGGAAAATTGCCGTCATTGGCGAATGCATGATTGAACTGTCACAAAAAGGCACGGAAGTGAACCGTGGCTTTGGTGGCGATACGCTTAACACGTCTGTTTATATCGCCCGCCAGGTCAACCCTGCGGCGCTTTCCGTGCACTATGTTACCGCGCTTGGCACCGACAATTTCAGCCAGCAGATGCTGGATGCCTGGCAAAGCGAGAACGTCGATACCAGCCTGACACAACGTATGGAAAACCGCCTGCCTGGTCTCTATTACATCGAAACCGACAGCACCGGCGAGCGTACCTTCTACTACTGGCGTAACGAAGCAGCCGCCAAATTCTGGCTAGAGAGCGAGCAGTCTGCGGCTATCTGCGAACAGCTTGCGACCTTCGATTACCTCTATCTGAGCGGCATCAGCCTCGCCATTCTTAGCCCGGCAAGCCGCAACAAGCTGTTGTCGCTGTTGCAGGCATGCCGTGCGAATGGCGGCAAAGTGATTTTTGATAACAACTACCGTCCGCGCCTGTGGGCAAGCAAAGAAGAGACGCGTCTGGTTTATCAACAAATGCTGGCTTGCACGGATATCGCGTTCCTGACGCTGGATGACGAAGATCTGCTGTGGGGCGAGAAACCGGTAGAAGAAGTTATCGAACGCACGCAGCACGCGGGCGTAAAAGAAGTGGTTATCAAGCGCGGCGCAGACTCCTGCCTGGTCGCTATTGCCGGTGAAGCGCTGGTGGAAGTGCCGGCGGTGAAACTGCCGAAAGAGAAAGTGGTTGATACCACAGCGGCCGGGGATTCGTTCAGCGCGGGTTACCTGTCGGTACGTCTGACCGGTGGCGACGCAGCAGAAGCGGCAAAACGCGGGCATTTAACCGCCAGCACAGTCATTCAGTATCGCGGCGCGATTATTCCGCGCGATGCCATGCCGCAATAACGGAGTTCGCCCCTCTCCTTTACCGGAGAGGGGCAATTAAGCATTACTGCTGCGGGGGAATGTCCGAGACGTCAGAATGGCTTTCGTCACCACTGGCAGCAGGTGCCGCGGCGTTATCCGCTGGTGGTGCCATCACTTCATCCCATGTTGCCTGCAAATCCTTCATGTTGAACTCCGGCTCGCCTTTCGGCTGCAGCAATACCAGCGCCATATCCTGTGAAAGCTGCTGGTGCAGATCCTGGTTCAGCATCTGCGGCGTCAGGTTGTTCAGGAAACTCTGGCGAAGCTTTTGATACTGCTCCGGCGCAATATCCACCACCTGGTTTTGCAAAGAGCGCATCCGCTGGCTGATCAGAATATCGGTGCTGGCGCGCGCATAGGTGGCGAACAGCTTTTGCAACTCAAGGTTTTTCTGCGCGATAAGCGCTTTAAATTCCTCTTCCGGCAGCCCTTTCTCGCGCACTTTCGCCAGCTCACGCGCAATCACGCCGACATTGGTATTGAGTTTGTCATTGGGTGAATCAACGTTAATAGCACATTGCGCCCGCTGGAACAGCACCCGGCAGTCAAAACCGAGCCCAATCTCTTTGGCGTTGTTTTTGCTCAGGTTCTGCTGGATATGCCAGAACAGGGCTTCACGTGCCAAATCCGCACGCCAGTAACGCTCAAGCGCGGCAGACTCGCGAATCGGTTGCCAGGCCGAATCCCACATAATCGACAAACGATCCTGGGTGACGCCTTCGGTCATCAAACTCACCGACTGGCGCGGCAGCGGCGACAGCGTCGCAACCGGCGCAGGCGTCTGGCGTTTCCCTTTCAGCTCGCCGAAGGTTTTACCAATTTGCTCGGCGATGGCGCGGCTATCCACGTTGCCGACCACAATCAGCGTCATGGCGTCCGGCGTGTACCATTTTTCGTAGAAACCCTTCAGTTGCGCCGCATCGACCGGCTCTTTCAGCGTTCCGGCGGGATCGTGTCCCAGCAGCGGAGAACCTTTCAGGCGGTAGCGCCACCAGCTGTCTTTGGTGTCGGGCGGCCAGGTAGCAACCATATCGTTGCTGGCGAGAGCGTGATTCACCGTTTCCGGCGTGATGGTGAGATTCCCGGCGGCATCCGCCAGGTAAACCATCGCCTCTTTCAGCAGGTCGCTGCGGTTATTCGGAAGGCTCAGGTTATATTGCGTGTATTCGTAGGAGACCAGCGCCGGCGGCAGCGGGCGCTTCGGGTCAATACCTTGTTGCCACAGCGAGCGCACCTGGGAAGGTTCGAGCCGACCGCTATGGGTCAACGCAACGCGGGGAATAAAGTGGCTGAAACCGCTCTGTTGGCTGCCTTCGGTGAGCGAACCGGTATCAATAGACAGGCGAATCTCAATGCGATCGCTGGGGCGCTGGGGCGTGGCCAGAACTTGCCACTGAAAACCATTTGCCAGCGTCCCTTGTTGCCAGGCCGGGTCAGGCTGGAGCGCATCTGCCTGCACATAACCGACAGCTGCCAGCATCAGCAAACCGCCCGTTAACAGTCGAATTTTTGTGCCCTGCATGTGAACCCCTAATCAACATTCCTGGTTAAAAAGTATGCCCGCACAAAGGGGCTAAAAGCGTGTTAAAACACTTCGCTTTTAGACCGCGGGAAATGCAAAACGTCACATCGCAACGTGAATTTTCACGAAATTGCATCGGAAATTGTGACGGATCCAGGAGGTAATTATGCGCAGGTACCCGCAGCCCGACAAGGGACTGCGGTCATAAGTCACGAAATTATGAAGAAATTCCGGGGGTTTTCGCCGCGCTGGACCGGTTATCCAGCGTGTCGACCAGCTGTTTTTGATCCAGCTCTTTTACCCATTTCGCCACCACGATTGTCGCGACGCCATTGCCCACCAGGTTGGTCAGCGCGCGTGCTTCGGACATAAAACGGTCGATGCCCAGAATCAGCGCCAGCCCCGCCACCGGCAAGTGCCCGACGGCGGAAAGCGTAGCGGCCAGCACAAT
Source organism: Kosakonia sacchari SP1 (assembly GCF_000300455.3). Taxonomy (NCBI): domain Bacteria; kingdom Pseudomonadati; phylum Pseudomonadota; class Gammaproteobacteria; order Enterobacterales; family Enterobacteriaceae; genus Kosakonia; species Kosakonia sacchari. Next base: position 218,963 of record NZ_CP007215.2, on the reverse strand, counting down.
AAACCCGCTGCCTGTCACCCCGGCAGCGCCTTTTGATGACAGCAGCAACACGACCAGCAGCGTTATCTGATGGAAAATATCCATATGGCTGTTGGTCGCCTGAGCGATAAACACCGCCGCCATCGTCAGATAAATGGAGGTGCCATCCAGGTTGAAGGAGTAGCCGGTTGGGATAACCAGCCCGACTACCGATTTACGGCAGCCCAGGCGCTCCATCTTCTCCAGCATGCGCGGCAGCGCCGATTCAGACGAAGAGGTACCCAGAACGATCAGCAACTCTTCGCGGATATAGCGGATGAACTTGAAGATACTGAATCCCGTCGCCCGGGCGATAGTGCCCAGCACCACCACCACAAACAGGATACAGGTGGCATAGAAGCAGATAATCAACTGGCCGAGTTGCACCAGCGTACCGACACCATATTTGCCGATGGTAAACGCCATCGCCCCGAATGCGCCAATCGGCGCCAGGCGCATGATCATATTGATGATGCCGAAGATCACCTGCGAGAAACTTTCGATAACGTTAAAAATCAGTTGGCCTTTATGGCCTAAGCGATGCAGCGCGAAGCCAAACAGCACCGCGAACAGCAGCACTTGCAGAATATTGCCGCTGGCGAAAGCGCCAATCACGCTCGCCGGTATGACATCAAGCAAGAAGGCGACAATCCCCTGCTGCTGCGCCTGCTCGGCATACACCGCCACGGCTTTGGCATCAAGTGTTGCGGGGTCGACGTTCATTCCGGCGCCCGGTTGCACCACGTTAACGATAACCAGCCCGATAATGAGCGCCAGCGTACTGACAATTTCGAAGTAGAGCAGTGCAACCGCACCGGTACGACCCACCGCCTTCATGCTTTCCATGCCGGCGATACCAGTAACAACAGTACAGAAAATCACCGGGGCAATGATCATCTTGATGAGCTTCACGAAGCCATCACCAAGCGGTTTCATCTGCGCCCCGAGTTCAGGGTAGTAATGACCAAGCAGAATACCGATGGCAATCGCGGTCAGAACCTGAAAGTAGAGACTTTTAAACAGGGAGGTTTTCATAAGGTGTCCTTGATATTAAACCTCAGGCTTTGTAGGGTTTTCAGTTAGCCTGCGGTTTAAAAATAACACCCGTCAAACATGACAGAAATAAACTTACATCAGATCTGAAACAACAATGTTAAAAACTTTGAACTGACTCGCACAAGCCCGTAACAAATTACGTGTTTTCAGGCTTATCCGATACGGCAAAAAACTGCTGTTCAAACGCCTCGGCAGATGCCGCGCGGCCAAATAAAAAGCCCTGCGCCACATCAACACCCGCATCAGCCAGCCATGTCCGCTGCGTTTCATTCTCCACGCCCTCAGCGACGATGCGCAGATCCAGACTACGTGCAAGGTGGATAATGGCGGCCACCATGCTGTTTTCATCCGGCAAACCGTCAACAAACATTTTGTCGATTTTCAACACATCCACCGGCAGCGACTTCATATGATGCAACTGGCGCAGCCCGGCATAGCCCATGCCGAAATCATCCAGCGCAATACGTACCCCGGCATCGCGCAGCGGGCGCAGAATCGCCACTGCTGCCTGGGGATCATCAATATGGCGGCTTTCTGTCACTTCGAGGATCAACGTTTGCGGCGCAATACGGTAACGCTGCAACAAATCCAGCATATCGGCCAGCATGGTGGGATGCGTCAACTGGCAGGCCGAGAGATTCACCGAGAGCGGCAGCATAATGCCGCGCGATTGCCAGCCCGCCAGCAGACGGCAGGACTCTTCCAGCACCCAATACCCGACGTTGACCATCAATCCGCAGGACTCAATACGTTCGATAAGCCCTTCCGGTAATGCCCAACTGCCATCTGGTTGGCGCAAACGGAGCAACGCTTCCGCGCTCACCAGTTCGCCGCTCGCCGCATCCACCTGCGGCTGCAACCAAATCGCGAAACGTCCCTCATCGAGCGCGGTAAGAATGTCGCTCTCCTGCGCCAGCCATTGCTGTGCCCGCTCCATCTGCTCTGGATCGAAGAACTGGATCTGGTTTTTCCCTTTGCGCTGCGCACTGACGACAGCGGAAGCCGCCCGGTGGTAAAGCTGCCCGGCAGAAAGGTTGCCGTAAAACATCGCCACACCAATATTGGCATTGGGGCGCAGTTGGATGCCATGCAGCGGCACACGCTCGTTAATTACAGTGAGCACTTGCTTACCGAGCGTCATGGCGTGCCACGGCTCACTCACACCATGGGCGATAATCGCAAAGTCATAAGCGCTCACCTGCGCCAGCACCATCTTCGGCGTCAGTATCGATTTCAGTTTCTCCACCAGCGTCAGCAGCAACATCTCGCGCTGAGACTCCTGCAGCACACCGGCGGTATCACGCAGTGTTTCACAGGCGATAACCAGCAGCGCGGTGGGATTTTGCCGGGTCACCGTTTGCTCCAGCAGCGCCATCAGGAAGGCTTTATTCGGCAATTCAGAAACCGGGAAATGCGTCGCCTGGGCGTTCAGCTCTTCTTGCTGACGCAGCAACAACTGCTGGTTGCGGTTGTAACTGCGCACCATGATGCCAATTTCATCATCATGATGGAGACGAGGCACCGGCAGTTGATGCCCGGCCAGCTCCGACGCCGGAAGATCATTAAGCGCCCGGGAAATTTTTCGCAGCGGGTGAACAACCAGCCGGTTGATACACCAGGTGAGCGCCACCGTGAGCATTAACGTCAAAAGTAAGTAAGCCGTCACTAACGTTGATAAGGTGCTGATAACGAACTTATAAACCCGATATGAATCCGCCTGCAGCACCAGGTAGGCCAGCGGTTGCGGGTTTGCCGGACGCTCCAGCGAATAGATGGGCAAGGAGATTTGTACGGGCAGTTCAAACATCCGGGTAATCATCACTGGAACTGGACGTTCCGGGATAAAACTCATGCGCAAGGCCTGAAATTGATTCGGCAGCACCACATCCGCGCGGCTGACAACGCCCGCCGGTTTAATCTGTTTGATAATCGCTTCTGCTTCGGGAATATCGGCTTTTAAAATCGCCGCGGAAAGCGGTTCGCGTACGGAGCGGGCAATGCTTTCCAGTTGTGTGGCCGTGTTATAGCGATTCTGCTGTAAGAAATGGAACAGCAAAATGACGCAGAAAATAAAAACAAACACCATAGAGACAACAGCAACCATGGCCATTTGTTTAATGGTTAAAGAACGGCTAACACGCAAAATCACTCTCCAGAGACACAATGAGCGCAGAACAGAAAAAAGGGGACTTAGCCGCCAGAGTATACTCTATCGCGCGTCGCTTGAGATAAACCGCTAAGCAGAATCTCAATCAGGGTAAAACTGCGGGGAAAGAAGGTGATAACGTGTTGAATCGCTGGCGGTTAACAACGGTGCGATTATCGCTTTATACCGTTATTTTCCGCCAGGAATACTCCTTTTTTACCAGTCGGCGTGCGGCACCAGCGGCTGGAGCGGCATATCCATATCGCCCTGCCAGCCCGCACCAGAATAACGCACATAAATCAGCGCGTGGCTTGGGGTGTAATCTTTGGCCTGCTGAATATCGACACCCGCACCGACAAACCAGTGGGAAGTTACCCGGCGTTCAATGAGCGCACGCGCGGTATAACCATAGCCATTACTGCTGCCACCGGATTCGGTCTGCTCGCTTGCCAGGGTGCGGAAATCCGCAGGGATCAGGCTAAGCAGAGGATAACGCGGCATCGTTTTAGTGCGGGAGTGCGACCACGACACCGTACCGCCAAGTTCCCAGGACCAGTTCTCCGTACGCTCACGCCACAACACCGGAACAGAGAAAGAGAGATACTCCTGCGGGCTGTAGTAACCGCCATGGCCTAAGGTGTAATAGCTCAAATCTTTGTCGTAGTGCCAGATCATATTGTTCAGGCCCACGGTGACGCGCCGGTTATTTTCGTTGATCAGTTTGTAGTAGTAACCGGTCATCCAGCGCACGCGCCAGTTGTCGTCAACGTTTTTGCCTTCCAGCGTATCCGCCCCGAGGCTCGCCCACACGCCGTTCGCTTCGCCCTTGTCATAACTGAGGCTCAGCGTGCCGCCGTTCGCCCGTACGCCACCCCAGGTTTTACCGGTGTTGCTGCCGGGATCTTTTTGCCCGCCAAAGGCCAGCAAGGAGCTGGAAATGGGGCGGCGATGTAAATCCACGGTATAGCCAAACGGCCCGAGATCGCTGCTGTAACTGACTCCGCCCACCATATCAACAACGTTAAAGCCCATCGGCGTGGTGCCAATATCCATCGACCAGGTATTGTTTCGCCAACCCACCGCTACGCTGGCGCCGTTGTCAGACTGGTGGCGATTCCCGCCAACGCAAGGAACATCAACGCACGTCCCAAAGCGCGGGCGATACGTGCCATCATCACGTGTGCTGAATGTCCCGACATCCATATTCACCACATCGGTACGGAAGAACATCCGCCCGTCTGACAGTGGCGCATCCACCTGCAACATGGTGTTATGCGCTTTTAAATTCGAATACCCCCCTGTACCGCTGGAGTCCGAATACTCATGCTGCAAGGTGACATTGAGATCCTGCTGACGATAGAGATCGGCGGCATCGCTGCGCACCCCGCGTTTCAGCCAGTCATCTTTTTCATCATTGCGTGTCAGACGGGTAAAGGTGTCGTTATCCACCGGGCGCGTCGTCGTGATGCCGGATGCCACCATCGCATCTTTATAACTCTCCAGTGCCTGCTGCGGCTCGCCGTTTTGTACCTCAAAGCGCGCTGCATCGCGCAATACCAGCGCGCTTTCCATTGACGGCGGCTGAGACTTCGCCTGCGGGACAATGGTTGTGAAGATCCGTTTTGCGCTGGCGGTATCGCCCAACTGGGTTTGTACCAGCGCCAGCCGACGCTGGGTGTTGATTGATGGCGGCTGGGCGGGCGTCGTCGCAGGCAGTTTCGCCAGCGCCGCACGTGCGGCCATATGGTTGCCATCTGCGGCATACAGCTCCGCAAGGCCAAGCAACGCCTCTTCATTGGCGGGTTCTCTTTGCAGAACACGCTGGTAATAACGTTGTGCTTCACTATTGTCGCCGCGCTGCTGCGCCCAGTCGGCGAGGGTTAAATCAATGCGTGAAGACGCCGGTTGCTGCGCCAGCAGCGCTACCGCCTGATCTTCATGACCGCCATCGCGCAGCCGGTTGGCGTTGTCCAGCAACTGGTTGGCCTGCAGCCTGTCGGCGAGCTCCTGAATATTGCTGTTCCACTGGCTTTTCGGCAGCGCATTAAGGTGATTCAGCGCCGCCAATGGCTGGTTATTGCCGGAAAGGTAGAGGCCATACGCGTAGACCTGTTCCGGGTCGCGCGGTTTGAGCGTGACCAGCCGGTTCATCTGTGAATCGGCTTCGCCCCGCTGCCCTGCCTGGCGAAGATCGCTGGCCAGCCGGTAGGTTATCCATACGCTGCCGGGGTCGAGCGCCAGCCGCTTGCGTTGCAGCTCTGCCGCCTGCGCCCATTCACCGCTGTTTTCCAGCGCTTCTGCCTGCTGCGCGAGGCGGTCGTTCGTCAACCCGCGTTCAATATCATCAATGCTGCGCCGCTGGCTGGCAGAGAGCGACTGAATAAACTGCTCCGCTTTCTCCGGCGACTGCGCGCGGTAAATATTCGCCAGACCACGCACCGCATTACTGTTGCCGCTATCCATGCGCAGCGCCTGGCGATAGAAACCTTCGGCCGCCGCATTATCTTTGCGCGCCGCGGCAGCATCACCAAGCCCGAGCACCGCGTAACTGTCAGTGTTATCCGTGCTGCGCGCCTGCTGGTAATAACGTTCTGCCTGCTGCACATTGTTGGCTTTCAGCGCCGCATCACCCTGCTGAATCAATAGCCAATAGCGGTTAGTTTTCAACAAGCTGTCCCACTTGCTGCGATTGCCGCTGGTCGGATCCATGGCGATGGCTTTTTCCAGTTGCGCCACCGCGCGGGCGCGATCGCCACTTTGCGAATAGGCTTGCCCCAGCGCCCCAACCGCTTCGCTGTCCGCGCGGTTAGCATTGACCGCTTGCTGCAACTCGCCCACCGCTTTCGCGCCCTGCCCGGCATCCACCGCCGCAAGCCCTGTCGCTTTCGCGCGAAACGCCGGGTCTGCCAGCTGTTTTTGCTGCGCGGCAAGCAGCGTACGGGCGCTGTCTACCGTGTCGCCTGAACTAAACAGCGTCAGAAAACGCTGAAGGGCTTTTACGCTGGCGTCGCTGGTCGGCATTGCCTGAATTTGTTGATACCAGATGCTCGCTGCTGCTGCGCGGCCATTGCTGGTTTTCGCCATCTGTTCCAGCACCGCATACCCTTCCGCGCTGCGTCCGTCGGCAAATAACATCTGCGCCAGCCCACCCTGCAACTGATCGTTGCCAGGATTCGCAGCATTCAATGCTTGCAAACGTTTAACTGCTTCCGCATGACGCGCGGGCACTTTTGCCACCAGCATCCAGTACTCAACCGCCAGATCGCCCTGCGGCGGGTTACCTTTGAATAGGGCGTCGTAGGCCGCAAGCGCTTCCTGCGTATGGCCGGTGGTGGCCTGCAAACGCGCTTGTTGCAGCGCCTGGCGACCTTCCGGCGTGGAGAGCGCCATGGTGGTCACCGCCGATTTATAGGTGCTGGAATCGGGTGCCAGTTGTTTCATGCGATCAAGCTGCTTTTGTGCGCCTGCGTTATCGCCCTGGCGCAGCAAATAGCGTAAGCGCGCGGCGATAACTTCCGGGTCATCCGGCGCGATAAGCTCAAGGCGATAAAGCGACTGGCGCACCAGATCCTCGCGTTTGGTGCTTTCACCAAGACGCACCTGCTCAAGCAGTTGCTGCTGCGCGCCAGCATCGGCCGCATGCGTAGCGGGAGCCAGCGCAAGGGCGAGGGAGAAACAGAGTAAGCTTACTGTGAAGTTGCGCATTCCTGGCCCCAGTCAGGTTGTAACTCACCGCGAGGGGTGAAGCGAAAACGGTGCTGGTCCCACCCCTGGCCAAACAGGGTCAGAACATAGCTATAGTAGGCATCGTCGCCGGGGAAATGATCGGCGACCCATTGCCGTTGTACGGCTTGCGCATCGCGATCCTGTAAAAAGGGTAACAGCGCGGCGGCAAACCCCACCGGGCCATCCCCAAGAATTTTTCCGCTCGCCACGTCCACTTTTTCCGGCACGCGGCCGTTTTTCGTGGTCACGCTGGCCATCGGTTTGAATTTCTCCAGCAGGCGCGCTTTCTGCGTATCCCGGTCATGCATCATGCCGACCCACAAATAAACGCGGATGGCATCGTAACCACTCACCAGCGTCTTTTCGGGTTTAAGCTGCCAGCCGCTCCCTTTCTGAAAACGTACCCAATCGGGTGCAAAGCCTTTCGGCGCGGTTTCGAGCAACAGGCGAAGATTGGTTTCGCGCAACGTCGACCACGGTGCGCCAAAGCGGCTGAAATAGCTCGCCAGCTGCGGCGGCAGATAGCTCGGGTTAAAACGCCAGGTAGTCGGTTCGGCAAAGCCAATTTTGCCCGGCAGCAGCATCGAGCCCAACCCTGGCACCGTCACCACTTCTTCTTTGGCAACGAGGGCTAACAACGCTTTACCCAGCTGGCTGTACTCGTCGTTTTTCCATAAACGTCCCGCTTCCAGTAGCGACCAGGCAATCCACAGATCGGAGTCAGATGCCGAATTGGTGTCGAGCACCGTCCAGCTATTGTCCTCTTTTTTGCCCCACAGCCAGGCGGGAAGATGGGTACTGAGCGAGCCCTGCGCCAGGTTGTTTTGCGTCCATTGCAGTACCCTGGCAAAGGTGTCGCGATCGTTAGCCGCCAGCGCGAAGAACAGCGCGTAACTCTGCCCTTCCGAGGTGGTTATCTTGCGTTGATCGCTGGGATCAACCACCCGGCCGCCTTCGCTGATATAGGCTTGTTTGAAGTGATCCCAGGCAGGCCAGGTGCAGGCGGCGCGCACATTTACCGCCGCCAGCATCAACGCCACTATTACCCACCAACGTCGCGTTCTCATTTTCGTTACTCGTGATCCGGGTCGAGACGGCGACGGCTAATGATCCGCAGCAAACGCCACAGCACCCACGCCAGCAACACCACGCTGATTGCCGCCAACACCGCCAGCAGCACCGGATGGTTAGCCAGCGCGTACCAGATGCGTTCAAACCACGGCAAGTGACCGACGTAATAAATATCGCCCACACGCAGGCCATTGACGCCAGATTCACGAATCACGGTCACCGAGCCATAAATCGCCGCGCGCTTGCCGCTGTCATTCATCGCGCCGTTAAGCAATTCATATCCGCGCGGGCTGTCTGCCAGCAGCGCGACCACGCTGCGCTGATCGTGATAAGGCGACTGGAAGCCGACAATCGCCGCCATTGGGCCATCGGACGTGATCCCGGTTTGCGCATCGGCCTGACGGTCGGCGGCATCCGGCACAATCGACGGGAACGGCGTCTGGCGCAGCGGCGTTTTCACCCAGCTTTGCGCCGCATTCACCAGCAGATCGATCTTCTTATCGTCTTTTAACGCCGGTGGAATGGTGCCGATGATCATGATGTCGGCGTCTTTATCATTGATTTGATTACCGTCGTTAGTCAGCTGCACATTGATTGCCGGGAAGCCAGTCTGTGCGCCCACTGCACCCAGCGAATCGAGCAGTGTACCCATCTGTGCAGGTGTGGGCTGCGGCGGCATGACGACGATAGTTTGCGATAAATCGGCCATCCGGCTAAACGGGAAGCCCGCATTGGCGAAGGCGCGTAAGTCCGGCATCGCAATAAAGTGGTAATACTTCGAGAAATCGATGGTGGAGTCGTCGCCAATCACCACACGGTTTGGCACCTGCTGGAAGGTCACACAGTTCTCAATAGTGCCGCCCGGCATCGGGTTCATATACTGGAAATCAAAGCGTAACTGGTTCACCGCGCCCAGCTTCAGCGCCGGAATAGAGACATCCGTTTTGCTGTCCAGCAACCCCTGCAACACCGGGAGATGCAGCAACAGACGGTTTGTGTCCTGGTTACTGGTCAGGTTGAAATATTGCAGGAACTGGTTGTTCAGGCTGATATCCATGCGCGAGCTGTCTTTGGTCGGCGGCGCGGTGTAACGATAATTCAGGTTCATATCGATACCGGTACTGCGCAGCAGATAGAGATCCGGTGGCAGGTTCAGCGACACGTTAATCGCCGAGGGTTCCAGCCCGGTTGACTGCAACTGCTCCTCATAGGTTTTCAGTTCGCCAAAGGTGACTGGGCGGTCGGTACGTATCCAGTTCGGTGCATCGTAAGGCTGGCGCGCCAGCAGCGGTTTCACCTCATCCACCGTAACGCTATCGCCACGGAACAGCACGTTACCCTGAGCGATACCTTTCGCCGCCTGCATCAGGTCTTTGTCATCCCGTCCAGACACCACCAGCAGCTTAACGTACGGGTTATTCGGGTGGTTGATCATGCTGATGGTTGGCCCTTTCACCGCCGGCGCATCACGCAGGAAATCAGGGCGTTTGTCATTGGTGGCGAAGACAATCGCGTTGCGGTCCGGCAGCGTGTTGTAAGTGACCGGGAAGCTCTGCCCACGCCAGCCAGTGCGGGAGCCAAACCAGGAGGCAATAACCGCAGCGGCTTGTTGCTGTTCAATATCCGGAGCGCCAGCGAAAACCATCGGCAGCGTCAGCGCTCTGTTGTCACGCGGGTCGAAGAACGGGATCGGGAAATGAGAGAGATCGTTTTGCACCGCCAGCTTCTGGTAAGTCAAATCCAGCGAGCTGCTGCGACCAATATCCAGCCATAACGTGCTGCTGGCGGGGTTTTCGCACACATCACGATAATGGCCGACGAATTCCAGCCGCACCCGGTTGAAGTCGGTGATAAACAGCGGGTTGATCGGCACCTGCGCCAGCGTTTTCTTGCCGAGTTGCTCTTTGGTGACCGGCAAGACGCCCATCAGTTCATCATTCAGATAGACCTTCAACTGAGATTGCACCGGCAGCAGAGAGGGCGATGGCGTGTATTCAAGATTGAGCACCGCTTTCGACACCAGCTCATCGCTGCGCATACCAAACTCAACGCCGCCGTCCGGGTTGATACCGCGCAGTACCATGCTGCCCGGCGGCGGCGCGATTTGGGCGAAAGTCAGTTTCACATCGCGTGACGGCGCGTTGGCGGCGACCACCGGCGCATTCGCACCCGGTACGCCAGGCATCACCTGTCCGACAACGTTCTGTCCGTCTGTCGGCGTGGTTGGCGTCAATGATTCCGTTTGTCCCGGCGCAGGCGTTGCCACCGGCTCAGTGGCGGGCGCAACAGCCGGAACCGTCGGGGCTGGCGCTGCATACGTCATCACCGGAGATAAAACACTCGTCCCCATAGCCACTGCACAGATCCAGGAAAGTTTTCTTTTCATCGCGTTTTCATCATTGTTGAGCCAATCACGTCATCGGTTGCTGCACTGCCACATTCCGTTCCGGACGGCGCGGAATAAAGGACACCACCCAGGACACCAGCATGGTGAATGAGCGGAAAATCACTTTGACAGACGGTGGAGCAAATTCCGCGAGATGGCGATAGCCGCGGAAACCCAGTTTCAAAATATCCATCAGACTTTCCAGAGGCTTGTCTTCCGGGAAGCTGTCCTGCCACAGCGCCCATGTGTCGGCGCGGGCAAAAGTACACTGCACAAAATCGATATGCTGTCTGGTCGTCAACGGCATTAATTGCAAGCCAACTTCGTTGCCATGAACACGCGCCACGGTGGTGGGGAACGCATACTCCTGCTGGCCACGTTTGAGCAGCAAATTCACTTTTTGCCCTTCAAGCACCTGCGCCTGACCGTTGATCTTGATACCCAGCCCGCCGTCGGAGAAATCCTGCACGGTACAGGAGAACAGATGACCATCTTCACGGGCGATAACCGCCGGCATCGACATCTCAACGCGGTGCGAGCGACGAACCTGTTTACTCTCTACAGAAACCGCCACCGCGCCGCCAAGGATAACCATGTTGTAGAACACCCACGCGATACTGACGAAAACGGTGAGTATTTCGTTTTCCGGGCCGTAGAAATAACGCCAAATCCCCACCAGTACGCCCACCAGGTTGAGCAGCACAAGATAGATGTAAGGACGTGAAATCACCCAGTCCACATACTCTTCTTCCACCAGGCCGCCTTTGGCGGTGACGTTAAACTTCCCTTTGTGCGGGTTGAACAGCGCCACCAGCGTCGGTGGCGCGATATACCACGCCAACACGGTTTCGTAGATCTCGCTCCAGAAAGAGTGACGATATTTGCCCTGAATCTTCGAATTAGTCAGGCTGGCGTGAATCATGTGCGGCAACACGAACAGCGCAATCATCAGCGCTGGCGCGTAAATGATGTAGGCATGCAGCAGCAAAAAGGCCAGCGGTGCGGTCAGGAAGATGAGCCGCGGTATGCCCGATAAGAAATGGAACATTGCGTTGACGTAACACAGACGCTGCGCCAGTTTGAGACCTTTGCCCATCAGCGGATTGTCGAGGCGGAAAATCTGCACCATGCCGCGCGCCCAGCGAATACGCTGGCCAATATGCGCAGACAGGCTTTCTGTCGCCAGCCCCGCCGCCTGCGGGATGCGCATATACGCCGACGTATGCCCAAGGCGGTGTAAACGCAGCGAGGTGTGAGCATCTTCGGTGACGGTTTCAACGGCGATACCGCCAATCTGATCCAGCGGCCCACGGCGGATCACCGCACAAGAACCGCAGAAAAAGGTGGCGTCCCACATATCGTTGCCATCCTGCACCAGCCCGTAGAACAGCGTGCCTTCATTCGGGGTTTTACGAAAACGCCCCAGGTTGCGTTCAAACGGATCCGGCGAGAAAAAGTGGTGGGGCGTCTGCATCATCGCCAGCTTTTTCTCTTTTAAGAACCAGCCCATGGTCATTTGCAGGAACGAGCGTGTCGGCACGTGGTCGCAGTCAAAAATCGACACGAACTCGCCTTTCGCGTGTTTCAGTGCGTTGTTGATGTTGCCCGCTTTTGCGTGCTCATGCGTGGTTCGCGCGATGTACTCGACGCCGACGCTTTTGGCGAACTGGCGGAACTCTTCGCGCCCGCCATCATCAAGGATCCAAATCTTCAGCTTATCTTTCGGCCAGTCGATGCCCAACGAGGCATAGATGGTGTTTTTCACCACATTCAAATCTTCGTTATAGGTCGGTACAAAAATATCGACAGAAGGCCATAGCGACATATCTTTCGGCAGCGGCACCGGCTGGCGATTAAGTGGCCATACCACCTGGAAATAGCCAAGCACCAGCACAATCCACGCGTAGGTTTCCGCAAACAGCAGCACCAGGCCACACACCAGGCTCACCGGATCGTCCCAGTTCAGGGTCGACGTGTAGCGCCACCAGATATAGCGACAGGAAACGGTTAGCGAGAGCACGATGAGCATCAAGGCGGAGAAACGTCCCGGAATTCGGCGTACCAGCAGCGCCACGCCCCACAACAACATCAGGAAGACAAACTGTGAAAGCGGGTTAAACGGCTGCGTAATGCACAGAATGGCGAGGATCAGCGAGAAAACCACAATGATGCCGAGAATAAAGCGGCGCGTACGAGGGCTGATATGCGCCAACTCTTTTTTATCATCCAGATGACCGGTACGGTGCGTTACGCGCTCCGGCAGCGTATCCAGCCAGTGATACCAGCGCCCACGCAGCACGCGCGCCCGGGCAAAACGTTGGCGACGGGGCGACTTTCTATCACCCCAGGGGAGCATGACCAGCAACCATAATGTTTGCAGCAGGTAACGCGCCGGATCGAGCGGTCGCGGTTTATCAGGATCAATATGCGGGAACCACAAATGCTGCTGCGCACGGAGCTGCTGCCAGCGCGGGTGCTCCAGCGGAATAAATATCCATGCGAGGATCGCCCAGAAACAGCCAGAGGCTGCGCTAAACCCGGAAGCGCCGTGTTCACGGTAACGCTGGAAGCGCTCACTTAACCGCGCGCTCACCGGCGGGATCAGCAACCAGGCGGAAAGGCGGCTCATTGCGGGCTCCCTTCCTGCTCGCCGGTTACTTCTTGCATGTGTGCACAGTGCAACAGGCACCAGTTCGCCAGCGTTAATATCTCTTCCGCCGCCAGCGAATCCGCCCGGTATTCGCCCAATGGCTGTTTCGACGCCTGAGATTCCGCCATCGCTTCATCACGGTGGATAAGGGTCGGGAGGATCTGCCGCTGACTTTGCAGCCACACCTGCCAGAGATCGTCCTGCAACTGGCTGCCGATGCGCAGATCGTTAAGCAGAATATGCGCGCCCGCAGGCAACAGTTGTTGATGCAAACGGATATGGCAGTTGGTGTCGGGTTTTACCACCGTAAACAGATGGTCGCACTGCGCCACAAACTGGCGCGTCAGCGGTGAAACACCGTGCGGGAGATCGATTAACACCCACTGATAACGTTGCTGCGTTTTCAGCGCCTGCAAAATAGTGGTGAGTTGGCCAAGCGGTTCATGCAATAAATGGAGGTTTTCCCACTCATTCGCCGTCAAACAGCCAAAAGGCAAGAGATCGAGCTGCGAGGTATAGCGCATTCCGGCATCGCGCCAGTCTTGTCCATCCAATACCGCGCGCGCCCAGCCGTGTTGATGTTCAAAGTCGACATTAAATGACAGGCGCAAAAGATTATCAGGGCAGGCATCAATCACCAGCACCGATTCGCCTAAAATTTGTAATGACCAGGCCAGAGCCGCAGTGATCGATGTTGTACCCACACCACCGCGAATCCCCTGTAATCCCAAGATGGCCATCCTGGTTATCCCTTATTGTTGACGGGCTAATTCTGCCAGCAGCGGCCAGCGCTTAAATGCCGCCGCCAACTGTTCTCGCTGGGAAATATCGGCGTAATCAATTTCAGGCAATGAAAATGCTTTACTTAACGCCAGAAAATCATTTTGGAATGTATAGCCCAGAGTAGGGTCTGACTGCGTTTTGGGTTCATTGTTATGCATTCTGGCCCGATCCCTTTGAATAGAAATACATGTACAGATATAGCAAGGCATCGTACCCCGAGAAAATTCGTTTACATGCTAAATCTGATGTTCTTTAATTTCAATGTTAGGTTTATTTCTCGGCTTTCGCTAGTAAACTGAGATACAGACAATTTTGCATCAAGAGGGACATCGTGGAGCCCATATTTTCTATCGGCATTGAGTCGTTATGGGACGAATTGCGTCATATGCCTGCGGGCGGCGTTTGGTGGGTAAATACCGATCGTGAAAAAGATGCAATAAGCCTGATAAATCAAACGCTCGCGGCCCAGGATAAAGACGCGCTGGTAGCGGCAATCGGTATGGGTCATGACCTGCGGAAAATCATTAAGTTAGATAAAGAGCAGGGTCCTGATAAAATCAGAATTTTCACCATGCCAAATCAGAACAATGGTCTATACTTTTTTGCCCGCGACTTGCTTTGTTCATTTGAACCTGAAAATTATTTACTGATTCTGCTGTGCGCAAATAATGCCTGGCAGAATATATCGGCGCCTGATTTACAACAATGGTTAGAAAGAACTCATGCCTGGGCGAAATATCATAAATGTTCCTTACTGGTTATTAACCCTGGCAACAATAACGACAAACAATCATCCATTTTAATGAGTGAATATCGTTCGTTGTTTGGACTAGCAAGTTTACGCTACCGAAACGATATGCATCTTTATGATGTTGCCTGGTGGTGTAATGAGAAAGGGATTAGTGCGCGCCAGCAATTAGTGCTTAATCATCATCAAGATCGCTGGCAACTTGCGCAACAAGAAGAAACGTCAGTGCAACCCCGCAGCGATGAGAAACGCATATTAAGTAATGTCGCCGTGCTGGAAGGCGCACCGCCGCTGTCGGAACACTGGACATTATTTGATACCAACGAAGCGTTATTTGAAGAAGCGCGCTCCAGCCAGGCAGCGACGTTGATTTTCACCCTTGCGCGGAACAATCAAATCGATAACCTCGCACGCCAGGTGCACACGCTGCGCCGCCAGCGTGGCAGCGGGCTAAAAATCATTGTCCGTGAAAGCCAGGCCAGCCTGCGTGCTACCGACGAACGCCTGTTGCTCGGTTGTGGCGCCAATATGGTGATCCCGTGGAATGCGCCCCTTTCCCGCTGTCTGACGCTGATTGAAAGTGTGCAGGGCCAGCAGTTTAACCGCCTGGTGCCGGAAGATATCACCACATTACTGTCCATGACTCAGCCGCTAAAACTGCGTGGTTTTCAGCCGTGGAACGTGTTCTGCGACGCCGTCGGGAATATGGTCAATAACCCGCTGTTACCCGCCGATGGCAAAGGAGTGCTGGTCGCGTTGCGCCCGGTGCCAGGCATCCGCGTTGAACAAGCGCTAACGCTGTGCCGCCCAAACCGCGTGGGCGATATTGTCAGCCTCGGCGATAATCGTCTGGTGCTGTTTTTGTCGTTCTGCCGGGTTAACGATCTCGACACGGCGCTAAACCACATTTTCCCGCTGCCCACGGCAGATATTTTCTCTAATCGCGTGGTGTGGTTTGAAGATAACCAGATTGCCGCAGAGTTAGTGCAAATGCGCACGCTGTCACCGGAGAAATGGGCGAAACCGCTGTCCGTCACCGTAGCCGGGAAGAAAATCATTAACGCTGAGCACGACGGTACAAGCTGGCGTCGGATCCCGGAACCGTTGCGGTTATTCAGTGAAGCCACGGAGCGCACATCATGATGTCAGTCAGCGATATTATTCAGCTTGTGGTGCTTTGCGCCCTGATCTTTTTCCCATTGGGCTACCTTACACGCCACTGGATACGCCCTATCCGCAGCGCGTTGCGCATACTGTTTACCAAACCACGCTATGTAAAACCGGCGGGCGTGCTGCGCCGGGAATCGTTCGTCAAGGCAGACCGAAAACATGACTAATCATACTATGACCACTTCAACACCTTCGCCATTATGGCAATACTGGCGCGGTCTTTCCGGCTGGAATTTCTATTTTCTGGTGAAATTCGGTCTGTTGTGGGCGGGCTACCTTAACTTTCACCCGCTGCTGAATCTGGTGTTTATGGCTTTTCTGCTGATGCCGCTGCCGCGCGTCCGCCTGCATCGCTTACGCCACTGGGTTGCCATTCCCATCGGTTTCGGTCTGTTCTGGCACGACACCTGGCTGCCGGGTCTTGAAAGCATGATGAGCCAGGGCTCGCAGGTCGCGGGCTTCAGCGCCGATTACCTGTGGGATCTGGTAACACGTTTTATCAACTGGCAGATGATTGGCGCGATTTTCGTGATGCTAATTGCCTGGTTGTTCTTGTCGCAGTGGATCCGCGTCACCGTGTTTGTCGTTGCGATTATGATCTGGTTAAACGTACTGACGTTGACCGGGCCGGCGTTTAGTCTGTGGCCCGCAGGTCAACCGACCACGACCATCACCACCACTGGCGGTTCGGCGGCGGCAACGGTCGCAGCGGCGGGCGATACGCCGGTGGTTGGCGATATTCCCGCACAAACCGCGCCGCCAACTTCAGAGAATCTGAACGCGTGGCTGGCAAGTTTCTACGCGGCAGAAGAGAAGCGCCAAAGCACCTTCCCGGCGCAACTTCCGGCAGACGCCCAACCGTTCGATCTGCTGTTCATCAATATTTGTTCCCTCTCATGGGCCGATATTGAAGCTGCCGGTCTGGCGTCGCACCCGCTGTGGTCGCACTTTGATATTGAGTTCAAAAACTTCAATTCGGCGACCGCCTACAGCGGCCCGGCGGCGATTCGCCTGCTGCGCGCCAGCTGCGGTCAGCCGTCGCATAAAAACCTCTACCAGCAGGCCAACACGCAGTGCTACCTGTTTGATAACCTGTCGAAACTCGGCTTCAGCCAGCAGTTGATGATGGACCACAACGGTGAGTTCGGCGGTTTCCTCAAAGAAGTGCGCGACAACGGCGGTATGCAAGCGCCGTTGATGAACCAGGCGGGTCTGCCGCCGGTGCTGCTCTCGTTTGATGGCTCGCCGATTTATGACGACACCGCGGTACTGAACCGCTGGATGGAGTCAGATGCCTTTAAAGAGGGCAAGCGCACCGCGACTTTCTACAACCTGCTGCCGCTGCACGATGGCAACCACTATCCGGGCAATCGCAAAACCGCCGATTACAAACTGCGCGCGCAGAAGTTATTTGATGAGCTGGATGCGTTCTTCACGCAACTGGATAAATCCGGGCGTAAGGTGATGGTGGTGCTGGTGCCGGAGCACGGTGCAGCGCTACAGGGCGATAAAATGCAGGTTTCCGGCCTGCGCGATATCCCAAGCCCGTCGATTACCAACGTGCCAACGGCGATTAAATTCTTTGGTATGAAATCCCCGCATCAGGGTGCGCCGATAACCATTACGCAGCCGAGCAGCTTCCTCGCTATCTCCGAGATTGTTACCCGCGTGCTGGATGGCAAAATCTTTACCGAGGACAACGTCAACTGGCAGCAACTGACCAGCAATCTGCCGCAAACCGCGCCGGTGTCCGAAAACGCCAACGCCATTGTGTTGCAGTACCAGAATAAGCCGTATGTTCGCCTGAACGGCGGTGACTGGGTGCCCTACCCGCAGTGATCCTGCAAACCTCTCCCCTGGCGGGGAGAGGTTATCGCTTTAGCGCTGCTGCGCCAGCCAGACCAGCATTTTCAGGCTGGCGGAGTAGTAATCATCCTGCGCGGTGATCTGCGGTTGTACAGGCGTTCCACCCAACGTTAAATCCCGCACCGCCAGTAAACCGTCATTCATGTTGTACGGCGCATTGTCGTTGGTCGCCACATCCACCCATGCGGGTGTCTGGCTGCGGCTAAAACCCTGCCACCAGTTACGCCACGGGGTTAACAGCGCGCTGTGCGGATCCTGCCAGCTCACATACAGTGGAATACGAATGGCGTCGTAGCTCATGCGCGGCGGCCACTCCTTCGCCGGGTTCAGTTTGCCGTCCGCCGAGAGTGACACCCAGTCCGTCGGCAGGCGCGCTTTACCAAATGCCATATTGCCAAGCAGCGTTTGCCCGTCTTTGATCAAATCGCGCCACACCACCTGATGGCTGCGCTCAGCGAAAGCCTGCCACGCCGGGAAAATAAAGTAGGACGGATTCAGGTTTACATAGGTGTTGAGGTTAAAACCATTGGCACCCGGTAACATCACGCGGTAACCCGCAAAGCTGATAACCGCATGCTTGAGCACCGCCTGGGTAATCGCATCGGACGCGGCAAGGTACGCGGCGTTATTCCAGCGCTCACCAGCTTTTAACAGCGCCCAGGCTATCAGCACATCGCCATCGGTAGCATCGTTTTTATCAGCGATGGGATCGGCTTCCACCGGGTTATAACGCCAGTAAAACAGGCCATTGGCTTTGTTCTTCAGCGTTTTATTAGTCCAGCCCCACATGCTGTCAAAGGCCGCTTTGTCGTCGCTGGCGACCGCCATCAGCATAGCGAAACCCTGACCTTCGGTGTGGGAGACGTTTTTGTTGCCGGTATCGACAATGCGACCATCCGGCATCAAAAACCGCGCTTTATAACTCTCCCAGGCGCCAGCGGCCTGGGAAACGGATGCAAATAGCAGACTCACCATCACCACCATCGCGGTGAAAACGCGCTTCAACATGGGCAAACTCACTGTGGGTTAGCGTAACGGAAGAGAACATCCGCCACAGAATAGAGCCTTTCGCGGGTAAACACGAGGCTCGCCTCGCCGCCCTGGTTTTGCAGCCAGCGCGAATAAAGCCCTTCAAGAATGGCGCAAAACGCATAGCACCAAGGGGTCTGGTAGGCCTCTTCACGCGCCACCGGCAGTGCCTGGTGGCGAAACGCCATGCCGTGTTCCGTGGTTTCGATATCAATAAACCCCCAGTTGAACACCGCCAGTTGCGCGTTAATATTCGCTTCCAGCTCGCCGACCGTCGCCGACGCCGGAAGCGGCACACGGTCCGCTAATGCTTCGCCCATCTGGCGCAGAAACGGCAGGCTTTCCGCTTCGCCGACATTTCTCACCATGCCGTCAATCATCACGCTCAGCAAATCAAACCAGCCCGGCGGCGTTTGCTGCTGCTGGAAATAGCCAAGCAGCAGCGTGTTGGCAGTGTTGGTTGTCATTATTTGTCTCCCAGCATGTACCGGAGCCAAACCCCGGCGGTGCTTTCGTTGTAACTGCCGAAGGTGTCATAACCGACTTTTCCACCTACCGACATGTTTTTATTCACGTTGTAATCGAGCCCGGCATGGAAGTTATAGCCAATGCCATTCTGTGAACCGCCCTGGTACTGCGCCTCTTTTACAAAGCCCATATCGGCGAGCTGTTGCAGCATCTTCTGTGCTTCCGGTTCTGTGGGGAAATAATTGCTCTTGTCCTGCGTATAGGACTGGTAGCCCACCGCGCCGCCAATACTGAGGTTCCAGTTATCGATTTTCTGCGACAAATCAACCGGCAGCGACACGCTCACGTAGTTTTGCGGGCTAAAGTAACCGCCCTGGCCGTAAGTGAAGTAACTGAGGTTTTTCGAGTAGTTCATCCAGCCAACGCTCAGCCCTGTCTGTAACTGGCGGAAATCGTCGTGCCACGGGCGCAGATAAACGCCAGCATTGGCGTTCACGCTGGTGTTGCTCGCCACATCTTTACCGATATAGCTATACCCGCCGCCGCCAATGTAGAACCCGGCATCGCCGTCATCGTAGCTTAATTGCGCGCTGCCGCCGTTTTTGGTGACCTGCCCCCAGCGCTCGCCGGAGTAAGCGTCCCGCAGCCCAACATATGACAGCAAACTGTCGGTCACCGCGCGACGCTCGCCGGTCAGGATAAGCGTCAGGTAATTGGTCAGTTTCGGCGACCATTTCACGCCGCCGACCAGCGAGGTTAAATCCTGCCCCAGCGGCGTGCTGCCAATATCCAGCTTATAACTGTCGCCGCTCAGCGCCATATTCAGCTCAACGCCGCTGGCGTTTTGCGAATCGGTAGAAGACTTAATCGGATCGCTATAGTTGGTCTTATAGTTTGATTCACTCAAACTCTTCAGACGGCTCGATGACAGCAGCGAAGTGAGATTGTCGTAACCCGTTTCGGTAAATGGCGACAATTTGCTGGCATCAGCATAACCGGCGAGATCGGTAAATTTATCGCTGCCGTCGGTGGCGATAGAACTGTTGGCGTTTTTAATGGAGGTGGCGATATTGGCTACGCCATTCGCTAGCGGGTTCGCACCATAACGCCGCCAGGCATCACCGTTAGCACTGCCGGAACTGAGCGAAACCGGCGTGGCGGTAAATTCAAAACGCGCATCGCCAAACGGTGAACTGGACCAGGTGAGCGGCGCTTTGGCTTCCGTCAGCTTGCTGGTGCCGGTTTCCCCGTCGCGGCCACGAATTTCCACGCCGCCCTGCAACCACATGCCGGTTTTCTCGTTCATCTGCTGCATCATGTCGTCGACCTGGCGCAGCGTTCGCGTTTGCGCCGTTTCGACCGGCAGATCGGTACGCGTGGTCCCCGGCAAATTACTGCCCGGTTCGTGCGCCACCTGAGCGACTTGCCACGGCAGCGTTTTCCCGTACAGCGACTGCGGCGCCGCGCTTTTACTGGTGGTGGTAAACGGGTTATCCGCCAGCAGCACACCGCCGATTGTCGGCGTTGCCGCGCTGTTATTCGACTCCAGCCCCACCAGCTTGCCGCGCGCGCTGCGCAGATAGGTCATCGCCTGCTGATGATTGCCTTTCGCCTCTTCCAGTCGCGCCAGCAACAACAAGCGATCCGGTGAATTATTGCTGCGCAGGCCACTGGCTAAGGTTTGCGCTTTGTCGACGTTATTTTCCGCCAGCGCGACATCAATCGCACCGACGCGCGCTGCCTGATCCTCGCTGTCGCGCGTCATCAGGTAGTCATACAGTACGCCCGCTTCTTTGTTCATCTTGCCGGACTGATACAAACGCCCCATCGCGAACATCAAATCCGTGTTCTGCGGGTCGTTTTGCAACGCGCGGATCAGCTTGTCATAGGCGGCGGCATAATTGCCCTGCTCACGCAGTTGATCCGCTTCGTTGATCACATAACCATTACGCACCCCGGCAAGCTGGGCTGGCGTGCTGCGCGCCTGCACATCCGGGCGGGAAACAAAGGCTTGCGCCTCCTGGTTAAGCCCTGCCTGGTTAAGCACCGCAACCTGATCGGCATAATCGCCGATGTTGCCCTGCACGCCCTGTTTCATGTTTTCACGCACCAGCGCAACAGCGGTAGTGGTATCGCCGGTCTGTGCCAGCATGCGCGCCAGTTTCCCGGCATCGACCGGGCTTTTCGGCGGTGTGGCCGCCAGCGCTTTCAGGGTATTGGCTGCCGCCGTCATATTGCCCTGCGCGAGGTAGCGCTCGGCAGTCGCCATTTGCAGGTTGTAATTAACCCGCTGCGCGAGGTCGCGCATCTGGCCGTTCTGGCTGGCGGGCGAAATACGTGACAGCAGCGAACTGGCCTGCTGCCAGCCGCCATTTTCACTGGCGAACAGTGCGGCAGCGTACAGCGAACTGGCACCGGCTCGCGGGTTTTGCGCGGGCAGCATCACGCTCGCGGCTTCATTTTCCTGACCCGCTTGTTGCAGCAAACGCGCCAAATCAAGGCGCAACCACGGATCATCAGGCAGGCGCGCCACGCCCTGGCGCAGCACGGCAATGGCCTGCGACGTATTTCCGCTGGCTGCCAGTTGTTGCGCCTGCCGACGCAGCGGGTCGCCAGGCGTCCCCGTCACCACGCGCGGTTGCAGTTTTTCCTGCAAACTCGCCGGTAACGTGCGCAGCATGCTTTGCGCTTCTGCTGCTTTGTTTTGATCGCGCAGCACGTAGTAGAGATTTTCCCGCGCCGGGGCATTCTGTGGCTGCTCGTTGAGGATCTCGCGCAGCGCTTGTTCCGCCTGCGGGTAATCTTTGTTCTGGCGTAGCACATCGGCGCGGAACAGTTTGGCGGCCGTGCCTCGCTCACCGCTCTGCTGCGCCAGCGGCGCGGAAAGTGCCAGCGCCTGGCTGACATTGCCCATTTTTAACGCTTGCTGTGCTTGCGCCAGCTGGCCATAAAACGCGGCGTCTTCCGCCTGCGCTTTACGTTCTGCAGAAGCCTCGCCCCCCTGGCTCGCCGCCCGGTTCAGATATTGTGCCGCCGCCTGGTAATCACCGTTACGCTGGGCGATATACCCCATGCCTGCCAGTGCATCGGCGTCTTCCGGGTTGGTTTGCAGTACCTGCTCAAACTGGCGTTTTGCGGCATTGCTGTCGCCGCTATTCAGCGCGGTAAAGCCTGCGCCTTTCGCGCTGCCACCGACATTTTTACGGTAGTACGCCTGCATCTCGCTATCCTGCGGATGGCGCTGCAACCAGGTATCGTAAAAGCGCTCATCGCCAGCCTGCGGCGCAAGCCACAGCAGCGCCTGACGCAGCCCTTCATCCGCCTCTTTATTGCCGCTGGCCATCGGCTCCAGCAGCAAAATCCCGTCGCGGCGCGTTGCTTCGCGCCAGGTCAACATCTTGCCCAGCGCCACGCGGGCGGCATTGTCCTGCGGATGCTGGACGACGAAGCGCTGAATTTCCGCCAGCGCCTGCGGGTAGAGCGCTTTATCGCCCGCCATCGTCAAATAGTATTCCGGCGCGAGACTCGGCGGCGGCGTGTCGCCATTGAACAGGTTGCGCCAGGTTTCCAGCGCCGCCGGAACATTGCCGCTGCGCGCTTGCTGGCGAGCAAGCGTTAACTGCCCTTGCGGCACCTGTGCCAACTGTTTTGCGTTATCCAGCGCCTGCAAACCGCTATCGTCCGGCGCGGTTTTCGCCAGCCTGGCGCGCCACTGCGCGGCGGCTTGCAAATCGCCATTTTGCTGTGCCCACAGCGCCATTAAGTACATCGCCTGGGTGTTATTGGCATCGACCATTAACACCTTTTTGAGCGACTCCATCGCCAGGTCGTCGTGGGACTTTTCGTGCCAGTAGTTCGCCTGATCAAACAACGCCTTCAGCGCCGCATCATTCGGCGCGGCCTGCGCGATGCCGGAGGTCGCCAGCGTTAGCACGCCGGAGAGGCAAATTGTTGTCAGCCGACGGGCGGTTTTTTTAGGCATTATTGTCACCCTTTTCACTTGCTGTTCCCCGCATCCAGACGTTTACGCTCGCGCTTTTTAAGCACGCGATACACCATGCCACCCACCAGCGACCCGACCAGCAGGCTCAGGATCGCCAGCAGCGCCGAGTGTTGGTTGGCGTACCAGACCACTTTCATCTGCGGCGGCATTTCGCCGCTGGGGAACTGCTCGCCGACGCGGAAGCTGCGCACACCGTTTTCATTGGTAATGATGGCGGCGTCGCCGCGAATGCCGGCGTTGATTTTTGCCGAAGCCAGATCGTTATGCAGATGCGATAACTGCTCATCGTTGCTGCCAAGCGCCAGCACCACCAGCCGGGCATCGTTCCATGGCGAGCGGAAACTGATAAAGCCGCGCCACGCTTCATTAGAAGAGAAGTAGCGATCGGCTTCCAACCCTTCTGCCGCCCAGTCGCCCGCTATCCAGCGCTGCACTTTCTGCCAGCTGGAAGGCTCACGTACACCCAGCGTGCTGTCGTGGGTGACAAACGGCGAATTCGCCAGCAGCGCACGGTTAAAGTCATGCTGATCCATACCGCTTACCGCCAGCACATCGCGGTCACGCAACAGCTCCAGAAAACTGCCGCCAGTCGGTACACCAAACACTACGCGGTTATGACCGAGCGCGGTTCCGGTGGCGTTGCCTGAGCGCGCCGCCATATCAAACAGCGTGGCGATCTGCGTTTCGCTGGGGTTGACCGGCAGCATCAGGACCGTTTCTGAGTAATCCGCCAGGCGGGTAAACGGGAAAGAAGCCCCGACGAAATAGGAAAGATTCGGCAACAGCGCAAAGTGGCGGGTGTGGCTGAGATCGATCCACGAATCGTCATCAATGCGGCTTTTAATGTTGTTATTCAGCAAGGTGCTGCACGGCGCGTTCTTTTTCGGCACGATGTTGAAATAGAGTGAAAGCTGGTTGTCGCCGTAAATCATGTACGGCTCCAGCGGCATATCAAACTGCTCCTGGCGCGCATCGCCACCGAGCTTGTGCCACAGCGTCTCCAGCGCCCCCTGCTTATTGACCGGCAGGTTGTGCAGGAACGTGTCGTTCAGGGTCATGCTCAGCCACGAACGTTGCTCGTCAATCCAGTTTTCCGTCGGGAAACGGTAACCGATATGCAGCGGGATGGTTTCACCGTCCCACAAGAACAGATCGGGAGCGGCGCGAAACGCCACCTGCAACGGCGGATGCCAGATCCCGGTGGCGGTCAGGCTTTGATCTTTACGGATCAGCTCCGATAACTTCACCGGACGATCGGTTGGGATCCAGCGCGGTGCATCGTACGGTTTGCTCAACGGGATCGTCTGCGCATCAACATCCACCGCTGGGGTTTGCAGCGCAAAGTTGCCGCGCGTTAAACGCCAGGCCGCCGCGCGTAATTCCCTTTCATCTTTCCCCACCACCAGCAGCAGTTTGTAAACCGGGTTCGCCGGGTTATCGATAATTTTCAGCAGCGGCTGGCTGGTTTGCGGCAGCGTTAAACCGCCAATTTGCTCACCGGGATGACCAATCAGAATGCCGTTTTTTTCCGGAAGACGGTCATGGTAGGCCGCGAACGAAACGCCGCGATAATCGGCCTGAATACCCAGCCACGAGGCGATCAGCGCCCCGGCGCTAATCGCGTCCGGGCTCAGTTTTGAGGCGAATGCCACAGCAATCGCCGCCGGAGACATCTGCATGCCGTCAAAGAAGGGGCGCGGGAAATGGCTCAGATCCGCGCCGATATCCAGTTGTTGCCCTTCCAGTTCAAAGCGCGAATCCGGCAGGATAGTGACCCGATATTTGTCATTCAGGTCACGCTGACACTGCATGGCATCGCCATCGTTAATCTTAACGCTGAGGCTGTTACTGGAGACCATCAGCGCGGCGGGAATATCAAGCTGGTAACGGGCAAGGTCGCTGTCGGTCGCCGTCAGCGGCACAGTGCCGAGCGGCTGACCGTTGAGCATCAACTGCATGGTGGCGTTACGCGCCGCCAGCGCCGGAGAGATACGCAGGTTGAGCGCCAGCCGGGCGCTGGTTATGACCTGATCGACCGGCAGGGTAAAATCAACGCCGCCCTGGAATTGCCCGCCGCTGAGGGTTATCCCTTGCGGTTGGCCCATCTGCGCGATGCTGACGCTACTCATCACCGACGGCACAAATGTCGGTGTGGCTGCCATTGTTGTTGGCGGCGGCAGATTCAGCGGCAGCAGCGATTCAACCGTCGTTTCTTCACTGTGTAACGGCGCGATAAACAGCGCGCCGAGCAGTACCGCAAGCGTGGTTAGCCGTTTCATACGCTCTCCTCCTGAGCGACCTTTGCCGCCTGCTGCGCACGTAAACGGCGGGTTTCGCGGCGTGATTTCCACGTCAGCCAGAAGAGGTCAAAGACACAACGCACAATGGTCAATAGGGAGCGGAACGGGTTGTCCTGCGGCTTTGGCGGGTGGATCCACGCATCGGCGCGGGAGAGCACCACGCGCACCAGCTCACGGCGGCGCGATAGCGGAATATCGTCGAACATCAGGCGGATATGCTGTTCGTCGCTGGCGACGGTTTGCACCGGAATACTAATCGCGCCGGATTGCAGCAGCAGTTCAATCGCTTCGATTTCATCAGTCAGATGACGATCGTCCGGGGCCACGATACGGCAGCCGCCCATCGACAAATCCGCCGTCTGGCTGCGCGAGGTGATCCCGCTGGCGTAATGGATAAGCACCGGGATATCGACATCAATACGGATAGTTTTGCGCGTCTGGCGGGTTTCGCGCGCAACGGCAATCGCCGCCAGCAGGAAGATCAGGCTATACAGTCCCCAGCCAACGTTCAGCACAATAACGCGCGGATCCACACCAAAGTAGTCATGCGCGCAGGCACGGACAATCCCGGCGACCACGCCCGCCGCCAGCAGCAAGGCAATGATCAAATGCGGGCGCACCACACTGAAGTCGAAATAGCCGACATCCAGCAACCCGCCTTTATCGGTAACGTTGAACTTGCCGCGTTTGGGAAACAGCATGGTCACCATGGTTGGTAGCGCAATGTGAAACGCCATCACCAGGTCATAAATCTCGCCCCAGAAGCTGTAACGGAAGCGGCCATTCAGCCGCGAGTTCACATACACCGCCAGGAACAGGTGCGGTAGCGCGTAGGCAAACACCAGACTGGCCGAAGAGTGAATAATATTCAGGTTAAACAGCAGGTAAGCCAACGGTGCAGTGACAAAGGCGATGCGCGGCAAAGCAAACTGGTAATAAAGCATCGCGCTCAGGTAACACAGGCGCTGCTGAATGGTCAGCCCACGGCCAAACAACGGGTTATCGAGACGGAAAATCTGCGTCATACCGCGCGCCCAGCGGGTTCGCTGGATCACATGCAGCACCAGACGCTCGGTCGCCAGGCCTGCGGCCAGCGGAATATCAATAAACGCCGAACCCCAACCAAGACGCTGCATTTTCAGGGCGGTATGCGCATCTTCGGTGACCGTTTCTACGGCAAAACCGCCAATCTCTTCCAGCGCGCTACGGCGGATCACCGCGCACGAGCCGCAGAAGAAGGTGGCGTTCCAGTTATCGTTGCCCTGCTGAATTGGGCCGTAAAATAGCGCCCCTTCGTTGGGGATATTGCGCCCGACAGAGAGGTTACGCTCGAACGGATCGGGCGAATAGAAGTAGTGCGGCGTCTGCACCAGCGCCAGTTTCGGGTCTTTCAGGAAACCGCCGACCGTAGCCTGCAAGAAGATGCGGGTCGCTACGTGGTCGCAGTCAAACACGCAAATCAGCTCGCCGTTGGTGAGTTTCATCGCATGGTTGAGATTACCGGCTTTGGCGTGCGCGTTATCGTTACGGGTGATGTAGCCGACACCAGCATCGGCGGCAAACACGGCGAATTCACTGCGTTTGCCGTCGTCGAGCAGATAGATTTTCATCTTATCGCGCGGGTAATCCATGCACTGCGCAGCCAGCACCGTATCGCGCACCACATCCAGCGGTTCGTTATAGGTCGGGATATAGACATCGACCGTCGGCCACAGGCTCATGTCATCCGGCAACTGTACGAGTTCACGTTTCAATGGCCAGACCGTTTGCAGGTAGCTGAGCAGCAGCATGACCCAGACATAAACTTCCGCGAGAAACAGCCCCATGCCGAGGATGGTTTCAATTTCGGAATTAAAGTGCAGGGTTTGCGTCAGGCGAAAATAGATATAGCGCGTTGAGAGCAGCACCGACATCACCACCATGATCACTGAAATACTGCGCTTTTTGCTCAAGCCCATTAAACAGAGAATGCCGATGCTGATCAGGCCAAAAATGTACTGTTTTTGGCTGTCCATGGGCGTGATCACCACCAACAGGGCAACAGGCAGCACTG
The DNA here is from genome assembly GCF_000300455.3 of Kosakonia sacchari SP1. NCBI lineage: Bacteria > Pseudomonadati > Pseudomonadota > Gammaproteobacteria > Enterobacterales > Enterobacteriaceae > Kosakonia > Kosakonia sacchari. The sequence continues at coordinate 191,490 of NZ_CP007215.2, read as the reverse complement.
CCAGAACCAGCAAAAGAGAGAGAAACTTTTTCATACGTTGCCCGAAACGTTAGAGGCCTGACATGCGTGGCGAGTTGTGTACCGTGCCGTCACCGATTTTGACGCCCAAAATTCCGGCGACCCGTTTAGCAATCAGTTCGATATCGAACGCCGCGGCGGACGCCGGGCTGAAATCAAATACCGACTGCTGCGACGCATTGGCTTCGGCGACACTTTCATCGCGGTGCAACACGCCAAGCAATTGATTGCCCAAGCGTTGTTCCATAAACGCGGTAACATCGCGGCTGATTTGCCGGCGGTTGTCGCTCTGGTTCACCACAAAGTAGTGACCCGCTTTGCGGTTCAGCACATCGCCGGTAAGGCGGTTATTTTCGATATACGGCAGCAGTGAGAGCGAGGCAGTATCGGCCAGCAGCGTGACTAAATGCACATCCGCGAGCCGCGACATCGCTTTCAGCGCCGCAGACGGCCCCGGAGGAAAGTCGGCAACGATAATCAAGCCCGGATAGTTGAGCAGCGTATTCAGGCCGCGCGTCAGAAAATGCTCGTCATTCGTTAAACGCTCATCGAAGGCGAGGCGCTGCTCTTCCGTGACATCACCATACGGCAGCACGAAAATATTGCCGCCCGCAGTGAGCACAAACTGGCTCCAGTCGGAAGACTCCGCCGCGCGCGCCACATAGCCGCGTCCGTCCGACAGCGGCACACCAAAATGCAAACGCAGCGCGTTTTGCACGTCAAAATCAAGCGCCAGCACTTTGCTGCCTGCGCGGGCAAGGGCGTAGGCTAGGTTTGCCGTCAGTGTCGTTTTTCCGACACCGCCTTTCGGCGAACACACACAAATCAACGGCATGAAGCGATCCTTTCTAACAACGAGTGTAAGGGCTGATTTTTGTCCGCGCGGGGCTTCTCCTCCGTCGCTTTCGCTGCGAACAGGCGCGCATAGCTGACAGGAGCCGAAGAAGGATTTGCAGGCGATGGCATCTGCATGACAGGCGCAACGCTTGCAGGCACAGGCACATAAGCTGCGGCGTTGAATGCCGGAGCCACCGCATCAAGCTGGCTGGCAACGTCTTTTAGCAGAGAGGAGCCTGGCGCAGAGGGAGGCGCAGGCGCAACGTCATCCACCGTCGCAGCAAGTTCTTGCGCGGCAAACACCTCAGGATCGACGGATTGCGGGACAGGCAGTGACACATGGCCGCCCATCGCCAGCATGGATTCATCCGTGGCGGGAGAAAGTTGATTAATGATTGCCCAACTGCTCTGGTCTTGCGCGAGGTTCTGCGCGGAGAGATCCTTAAAATCGTGCTTCTGATTGCGAGTCTTATCCTTAAACCTCTGCAAATCATCGTAATGACCCATAATTATTCTCATGATTTACAAAATAAAATTGCACCCATCACCGTCAGGATCGGTGTCCTGATAGCATCATGTGATGGTTTTTTAATTGCGGCGGTGCGGTTTTACGCGGGTACGAAGTATTGCTTCAGCGATGGTTTTCAGCCTGGTTTTACGTGCCAAAGTTTAGTGGGGCTAAAACGCTGTTTAATTTGAGCAAATATATAAACATTGGCTATAGATGCGCCATCTTTTTTTCACGCGAATTCTATTAAAGTGTAAATGACGCCATTAAACAAAAATCGCCAAATAATATTCACTATTAAAATAAATTATTTAGTTTAAATGTCTTTTTATGATAAATAAAAAGACAAATATGCTGGCACCCTTTGAATCATTGTTAATTTTTTCATTACTATTTGAAATAATTAGAGATATTCATAGTTGTTATTTCTCTGACTCACTATTCCCGTTGTAATTATTTCACCACGGGGTTTCAGGCTATTTTTTGGAAATTTCTAAATAAAGCAGGAAGGTTTATCTGGAAAGGCCACCAACAATAATGCCTGATGGCACCACCATCACCGGACCTACAACATTGCGTAGATCCGCTAAACGCCGGGCCACCAGGCATAACGTGGGGATTAAACGTGCGGTTTTTCGCCGTTTTCATCCTGGTCGACAGCAAAGCAAGCCACCAACTGCCCGCGGTAGTCTTTCAACTGCGGTTGCAACTGCGTGCAAGGGCCGAAACGACGGCTGCAGCGGGCGTTAAAGGCGCAGCCCGGCGGCGGGTTGAGCGGGCTTGGCAGCTCGCCGGTCAGTTTGATGCGCTCGCGGCGCTCGTCCGGGTTCAGGCGCGGCGTAGCGGAAAGCAGCGCCTGCGTGTACGGATGACGCGGGTTCGAGAAAATCTGCTCCTTGGTGCCTTTCTCTACGCAGCGGCCGAGATACATCACCATCACTTCATCGGCAATGTGCTCAACTACCGACAAGTCATGCGAAATAAAGACGTAAGAGAGCCCCAAATCCTGCTGCAAATCCATCATCAGGTTCAGCACCTGCGCACGCACGGAGACGTCCAGCGCCGAAACCGGTTCATCGGCGATCACCACATCCGGATCTAACATCAGACCACGGGCGATAGCGATACGCTGGCGCTGACCGCCAGAAAACATATGCGGATAGCGATCATAATGTTCGGTTTTCAGGCCGACTTTCGCCATCATCGCCAGCGCTTTTTCCCGACGCGCCTCTTTGCTGAGCGACGAGTTGATAAGCAGCGGCTCTTCGAGGATCTGTCCCACTTTTTTACGCGGGTTCAGCGAACCGTACGGGTTCTGAAAAACAATCTGGATTTTCTGCCGACGCAACTTTTGCGCATGCGGATCGTGCTTCAGCAGATCCTGCCCCTGGTAGTAAAGTTCACCGCCGGTCGGGGTTTCAATCATCGTCAGCAGGCGACCCAGCGTGGATTTGCCACAACCGGATTCGCCCACCACCGCCAGCGTTTTGCCGCGCTCAAGGGTGAACGACACGCCATCCAGCGCTTTCACCAGGCGTTCCGGGGCAAAAAGCCCCTTCTTCACCGGGTAGTGTTTTTTCAAGTCGATAGCCTGCAACAGTGGCTGTTGCGAGGTGGCCTCGTGCGTACTCATAGTGTCGGCCTCCCGGCGTCATCGAGTGGGTAGTGACATTTGGACTGACGGCCGCCATCGACGGTGTTCAGCTCCGGCTCCTGCTCGCGGCACTTGTCCGTGGCATACGGGCAGCGCGGGTTCAGCAGGCAACCGTTCGGGCGGTCATATTTGCCCGGCACCACGCCCGGCAACGAGGCCAGCCGCGCTTTATCCTGCGCAAACTCCGGCAACGCACGCAGCAGCGCCTGGGTGTACGGATGGCGCGGCGCGCGGAAGATATCCTTCGCTTCGCCGGTTTCCACCACCTGGCCTGCGTACATCACAATGATTTTGTGCGCCGCTTCCGCCACCAGCGCCAGATCGTGAGTGATCAGGATCAGCGCCATATTTTCTTTTTGCTGCAATTCCAGCAAAAGCTCGATGATCTGCGCCTGGATGGTCACGTCCAGTGCGGTTGTTGGTTCGTCGGCGATCAGCAGTTTCGGCTGGCAGGCAATCGCCATCGCAATCATCACGCGCTGGCTCATACCGCCGGAAAGCTGGTGCGGATAGACATCCAGACGCGAAGCCGGATCGGGGATACCCACCTGGTTCAGCAGGTCAATCGCCCGCTGACGGCGGGTTTTCTTATTCCCGCCCTGATGCACCTTAATAGCTTCCATAATCTGGAAACCGACCGTGTAACACGGGTTCAGGCTGGTCATCGGATCCTGGAAAATCATCGCCACTTCTGAACCCACCAGGCTGCGGCGCTCTTTTTCCGAAATGCGTTTCAGATCCTGGCCGTTAAACTCCAGTTTTTCCGCCATCACGCGGCCCGGGAAATCAATCAGCCCCATAATCGCCAGTGAACTGACCGATTTACCGGAGCCGGACTCGCCGACGATGCCGACCACCTCGCCCTGGCTTACGCTATAGCTTACGCGGTCTACGGCGCGGAATTCGGAGCCAACGTCGCCGAAATGCACCGATAACTTATCTACATTTAATAACGCCATCTCGAGCCTCTTACTGCTTCAGTTTGGGGTCGAGCGCATCACGCAGGCCGTCACCCATCAGGTTAAATGCCAGCACCGTCAGCAGGATCGCAAGACCCGGGAAGGTCACGACCCACCAGGCACTTTGTGCGAACTGCAACACGTCGGAGAGCATGGTGCCCCACTCCGGTGTTGGCGGCTGCGCACCCATGCCAAGGAAGCCAAGGGCGGCCATATCGAGAATGGCGTTGGAAAAACCAAGCGACGCCTGAACAATCAGCGGCGCAAGGCAGTTAGGGAAAATATTGACAAACATCTGGCGCATCGCGCCGGCACCCGCCACGCGGGACGCGGTGACGTAATCGCGGTTCACTTCCACCAGCACCGCCGCGCGCGTCAAACGCACATAGTGCGGCAAGGCAACGAAGGTTAGCGCCAGCGAGGCATTAACAATCGACGGGCCAAAAATAGCCACCAGCACCAGCGCCAGCAACAGGCTTGGCAGCGCCAGCATGATATCGACGATACGCATGATGATGTTGTCGATAATACCGCCGAAGTAACCGGCGACCAGACCGAGGATAATCCCGGCGATCAGCGACAACACAACCACTAAACAGCCGACCAGCAGCGACAAACGCGCGCCGAACATCAGGCGCGACAGCGTATCGCGGCCAACGTCATCAGTACCGAGAATGTGCGACCAGGTGCCGCCATCCTGCCAGACCGGCGGTGCAAGCAGCGCATCGCGGAACTGATCCGCCGGGTTGTGCGGGGCGAGGAAGTTGGCGAACACGGCGATGATCAACATGATCACCACATAAACCAGCCCGACAACCGCGCCTTTGTTACGTTTGAAATAGTGCCAGAACTCCTGCAGCGGGGTCATCGGCACCGGTGCGGAGACAACTTTATTTTCAGTGACTTGTGACATGATGGCCCCTTACTTCTTATGCCGAATACGCGGGTTCACCACGCCGTAAAGCAGGTCGACCAGCAGGTTGACGAGGATAATCATCGTCGCGACCAGCAGTACCCCGCCCTGCACCACCGGATAGTCACGGCGTTGCAGTGCATCAATCAACCAGCGTCCCAGACCAGGCCAGGAGAAGATGGTTTCCGTCAGGATCGCGCCCGCCAGCAGCGTGCCGACCTGTAAGCCGATCACCGTCACCACCGGCAGCATCGCGTTGCGCAGCGCATGAACGATGATCACGCGCATACGGGTCAGCCCCTTCGCGCGCGCAGTGCGGATATAGTCTTCGCCCAACACTTCCAGCATTGACGAGCGCGTCATACGCACAATCACCGCCAGCGGAATCGTACCGAGCACGATGGCGGGCAGGATCATGTGCGCAACGGCATCGATGAAGTTTCCGTCCTCGCCCCAGATGGCGGTATCAATCAGCATAAAGCCGGTCAATGGGTTGCTGTCGTCGAGGAACACCATATCACTGACGCGCCCGGAAACCGGGGTCAGGTTCAGTTGTACCGAGACCAGCATAATCAGCATCATGCCCCACCAGAAGATAGGCATGGAATAACCGGTCAGCGCGAGGCTCACGGCGGTGTGATCGAAGATGGAACCGCGCTTCACAGCGGCCATTACGCCCACCGGAATGCCTACGGCCACCGCAAAAATCATGGCGCAGATGCCGAGTTCCAGCGTCGCTTTAAAACGCGGTACGAACTCGTCCCACACCGGAAGACGGCTTTTCAGCGACATACCTAAGTCACCATGTAGCACGCCCCACACATAGTTGACGTATTGCTCCCATAGCGGCTTGTCGAGACCAAGCTCGGCCAGCAACTGGGCGTGACGCTCAGGAGAGATACCACGCTCACCCGCCATGATCATTACCGGGTCGCCGGGGATCATATGGACAAAGGCAAAGGTGAGAAGGGTGATACCGATAAACGTTGGGATAACCAGCCCCAAACGTCGGAGAATGAACTGCAACATAACCCGGATTCTCAGTAGTGACGCTACGCCTGGCGACGGCGCGTCTGTATTGCTCACAAATGTAAATTCCCCCTCCCCAAAGGGGAGAGGGAAAAGGCACCGTGCTTATTATTCAACAGACACGTTTTCGAAGTGGTGTTTGCCTAATGGATCGACCACATAGCCTTTGACTTCTTTACGCACTGGCTCGTAAACGGTGGAGTGAGCGACGATCAGCGCCGGAGCCTGGTCATGCATCACAACTTGAGCCTGTTTGTAGAGTTCAACACGCTTGTTGTGGTCGTCGGTAGCGCGCGCCGGTTGAATCAGATCTTCAAACGGCTTGTAGCACCAGCGAGAGTAGTTGGAGCCGTCTTTAGCCGCTGCGCAGCTGAACAGGGTGGCGAAGAAGTTATCCGGATCCCCGTTGTCGCCGGTCCAGCCCATCATTACCGCCTGGTGTTCGCCCGCTTTCGCGCGCTTCAGGTATTCACCCCACTCATAGGTAACGATTTTGGCTTGTACGCCCACTTTCGCCCAGTCAGCCTGAATCATCTCGGCCATACGGCGAGCGTTCGGGTTGTACGGACGCTGTACCGGCATTGCCCACAGCTCAACGGTAAAACCTTTATCCTGGCCGGCTTCTTTCAGCAGCTGTTTCGCCTTCTCAGGATCGTAGGTGTAGTCTTTAACGTCGTCGTTATAGCCCCACATGGTCGGCGGGATCAGGTTTTTCGCCGCAACGCCAGCGCCCTGGTAAACCGCTTTGATGATCGCTTCTTTGTTTACCGCGTAAGTCAGCGCTTGACGCACTTTCACGTCATCAAACGGTTTCTTCTCGGTGTTGAAAGACATGTAACCGACGTTCAGGCCTGCCTGTTCCATCAGGTTAATGTTTTTATCCTGCTTCATACGCGCGATGTCAGCCGGGTTCGGGTACGGCATAACCTGGCACTCGTTTTTCTGCAGTTTGGCATAACGTACGGACGCGTCAGGCGTAATGGAGAAGACCAGACGATCGATTTTCGGCTTGGTGCCCCAGAAACCTTCAAACGCTTTGTACAGAATGCGGGAGTCTTTTTGGTATTGCAGCAGCTGGAACGGACCAGTACCAATCGGATCCAGGTCAACTTTCTCCGGCGTGCCCGCTTTCAGCATGTTATCGGCGTACTCTTTGGACAAAATGGACGCGAAGTCCATCGCCAGGTCAGCCAGGAACGGTGATTCCGGACGCGTCAGCACGAACTGAACGGTGTAGTCGTCGACTTTCTTCACTTCGCTAATCAGGTCCGGCAGACCCATGCCTTCGAAGTATTCGTAGCTGCCGCCAGAAACTTTATGGTACGGGTTCTGGTCGTTTTTCTGACGATCGAAGGAGAACACAACGTCATCAGCGTTGAATTCACGCGACGGTTTGAAATCTTTGTTGTCCTGCCACTTCACGCCTTTACGCAGGTGGAAAGTGTAGGTTTTGCCATCGGCGCTGATATCCCACTTCTCAGCCAGACCCGGAATCACTTCCGTGGTGCCGGTTTTGAATTCTACCAGGCGGTTATAGATTGGCACGGAGCTGGCATCGTAAGTGGTACCAGAGGTGAAAAGCTGTGGGTTAAAGCCTTCAGGCGAGCCTTCAGAACAATAAACCAGGGTTTTAGCCTGCACGCTTGCCGCGACGGTCATGGCCACCAGGCTAAGACCGAGCTTCAGCATCCCTGACTTCTTCAAGGAAATACTCATTGATTCTGCTCCAATGTGATATGTGTTGTTACCCATGCAGTGGGTATATCCGACAGCCCTTTATTAGATTTTTACCCGGTCTGGTCGGTTGTGCCCGAAGGCGTTATGAGAGATGGGGATTCCTTTCACAAGGTTGACTGAGTTGCAGTGCAGATTCTCCTTGAAATGCCCCTCACGCCCTACAATCTGTCAACAGAATGTCAAAACGTCAATACAGGTAACCGGGATTTACAACGACGGTGAGAATCGGTAAACAAAGTTAAAAAAAACTTCAGGCACCTGTTTTCAGCAGGGAAATTTGTGCTAGCGGCAAGATGCCAGAATAATGCGCTTATTAATTCGCCGTAATCAGTGATTAACATTCATGCAGATAATGAAAAAATTCTTGCGAAATGCTGAATATCTGAGCGATTAATGCCGCGAACGTTAAAACGCACAGGTGAAAATGCTGCCTCTATCCATAAGCAACGCGAAAAAAGATTCAAACATATATAAAAAAATACAATGGAATATCGCACAAAACAGTGAACTGGCAGCGGGAAATGGGGATAAGGGAGATTTCGGCCAATTTGCCGCTTTGCATTCTGCCAGGTATTACCGCGTTAAGCAGGCTTATACATCGCCCTGGCGAAACCGCCAGGTTGGCACAGGGGAAAGGGTTTCGTGCGTGAGAAGTCTGTCAGACACATCCTTTTTGATGACTCGTCACTGCGTGGCTCGCCCTTCGGGCCGTTGCTGAAGCAACGTTCTCTCGCTACGCTCGAGTTGAACCTCTGCCCCCGGAGGTTCTCATCCTCTTCCGGGCGCAGAAAGCAAAAAACCCAACCTTACGGTTGGGCTTTTTTGAATTTGGTCGGTGATAGAGGATGACTCGCCACTGCGTGGCTCGCCCTGCGGGCCGTTGCTGAAGCAACGTTCTCTCGCTACGCTCGAGTCGAACCTCTGCCCCCGGAGGTTCTCATCCTCTTTCGGGCGCAGAAAGCAAAAAACCCAACCTTGCGGTTGGGCTTTTTTGAATTTGGTCGGTGATAGAGGATTCGAACCTCCGACCCCTTCGTCCCGAACGAAGTGCGCTACCAGGCTGCGCCAATCACCGAATGCGGGGCGCATCTTACTGCCGCCGACATGCCCCGTCAATCCCTTCGTGTAAAAAAGCTAACTGACTGGTGATAAAGCCAGCAAGCGGCTTATTTCGCCGCCTGTGACGGCAAATGGCACCAGTTGTTGTTCTCATTAATCCCGCCATTCGGCGAGGTATAGCCCAGGCATCCCATGATGGTGTCATACAGCTCAACATGGCGGCGCGGCGTTTTAAATGCAGCCTGCTGCTTAAGCTGCGCGAACATTTGCGCTTTCTGCGGATCCTGCAAATATTTGTCCGACATCCAGACCATCATCGGCACGCGAAATTGCTCCGGTGGCGCCATTTTGCGTGGTGTACCGTGCAGATGCTCTTTCTCATTGATCGACTCACCATGATCGGCCGCATAGAACACAATCGCTTTGCGATCGCGTACCTTATCAATCACCGTATCGATAAAGTTGTCCACATACGTTACCGAGTTATCGAAGGAGTTAATCAGCTCTTCCTTACTGCACTTATCATCCACGCTGACACACTCTGGCGTCCACTTCGCAAAGCTGCGCGGATAGCGCTGCGTGTAGTTAAAGTGCGAGCCTTTAGTATGCATAATAATCAAGCGTTTACCGGGAGTGTCTTTATCCAGAGAAGCCTGCATCTCATTAATCAGCAGCATATCATCGACGTTTTTGCCACGGTTGCGCGGCTCAGCGCCAATCTGCTCACGGTACGCTATGTTGTCGGCCATGGTGTTGCTGTAGAACCACATCTCGCTCTGCATAGCATACAAATCGCTGGAAAAGCCGAGCTGTTTCAGTACCGCAAAGACGTTTTGCTCTTTCAGCGTGCGCTGCGGGTTATCATCCGCCCCCCCCTCACGCACAAACATACAGCGCAGAGAGAGTTTGGTCGCGGTATCACAGGAGTAACCACGGAACGCCACCAGGTTTTTCTCCTGCGCCAGTTTCGGCGTGGTATCACGGGAATAGCCCAGCATCCCCATATGATCCCAGCGCGTGGTCTCGCCGATGATAAACACCACCATGGTGTCATCGATATCTTTCGGCGCGACATAGGTAAATTTTTTCGCCGGGTTGATCAGCGATTTGTAATCGGACGATTCATCCACCTGCGCCCAGGCGTACAAGCCCAGCGCTGAAAGCCAGTTCGACGGCAGATAAGAGTTTGCCACCACGCCGCCGTAGCTCGGCATATCGACACCGGACGTCCGCTCCGAGTTTTTCTGCTGCAAATCAAGCAGGCGAATCGGTCCCCAGACCATTAAACCGGCCAGCAGCACGATGCTCACGCTGCGAATGCGCGCGCCCGGCGTACTCAACTGGCGGAGCAATGTGTCACGACAGCGGTTACTCCAGATAGAAAGCAACGGCAGCGCGCTGACTAGCACTACCCAAACGATAAGCTGCCAGCCCACCACCTCTTTGGAGAGATCGATATCCGTGGTCATCACCGAGGCGATAATGCCGTAACCAATCACCACGTTGAGAAACGTCATGTAATAGCTGGCGGCGGCGGAGAAAATAACCACCAGCGACGCCAGCACACGCCAAACCCGGCGGCCCAGCAGCGACAAAAGGCGGAGCAAAAAGAAGGTGACCAGCACCGTACCAATAAGCTCAACAACCGCAGAGAGTCCTTTCAAAACGGTGAACGCTTGTGCGTAACCGTCGAATCGACGGTAGAACACAGCGCTATTCATAAACAGACCGATATATATCGCCAGCAGGAAGCTCAGCTTCTGCTGCGTCATCGCTTTGATAAAAGTCATGCAAGCAACTCTGAAGGAAGAAAAAAACACCTGGCGAGCGTTATTCGCTAACGTCCGCAGGGTGATAAGTCGCGCAGGAAGTTTTTCCCGGAAACACCTAAAGCGCGCTAAGTAGACCATAGCGGCGGGAAAAAGTGTCATGAGGAAGTGCTAACCGGCCATATATTTACAAAAAAATATGGCCGGGATCAGAAAACCTTTACAGAGATGGGCTATCAGGAGGTGATCACGTTGAGCTTCACATCAATATTGCCGCGGGTCGCATTCGAATACGGACAAACGATGTGCGCTTTCTGCACCAGCGCTTCCGCTTCCTGGTGATCCATGCCTGGCAGGTGAATATCCAGCTGCGCTTCAATACCAAAACCGGTCGGCAACGGGCCAATGCCTACCTGTCCTTCAATGTAAGCTTCCTGCGGCACTTTCTTTTTCTCTACCGACGCAACATGTTTCAGCGCTCCAAGGAAACAGGCGGAGTAACCTGCGGCAAAAAGCTGCTCCGGGTTGGTCACTTCACCGCCCGCGCCACCCATCTCTTTTGGCACGCCCAGTTTGACATCCAGCACGCCATCAGAGGAGGTTGCACGGCCATCACGGCCCCCGGTTGCTTTCGCTTTCGCACGATAAACCACTTTTTCTAAAGACATTTGAGACTCCTTTAGTAGGTAGAACCTGACCAATAAGGATAGTCGCTCTGGCGGGAGTGTGCGGCAGATACAGAAAAACCGCCGACATTGCGGCGGTTTCTGCACAATTTTACTTTCAGGCGTGCGCTTCTTTGTAAACCCGGCGTTGTGGCTGGCGAATGGTGGTAGAGAGCGCCAGAGAAACAATCAGCAGGGCGAAGATAACGCAGAAGGTGACATAGAAGCCGCCAAACAGCGAAGCAATAATCGACCCGCAGATACTGCCGATACCGAAGCCCAGATAAATCACACCGTAGTTTTTCGCCAGATTGTTCAGGCCGAAGAACTCGCTCACCAGCGACGGGAACACGGTGAGATTACCGCCAAAGTTAAACGCTACGCAGGCGATAGCGGCGAAAAAGGTCATGGCATTCAGCGGTGCGAACAACAGCGCCGCCATACCGACCAGCGAAATAATCTGACCCAGCGTAATCACACGAATACGGGAAATTTTGTCAGACAGCATGCCCAGCACCAGACGACCGCTCAGGTTAGCAATCGCAATCACGGTCACTGCACCTGCCGCCGTCACCGCATCCAAATGCACCATGCCCTGCGCGATATCTTTTGCCACGCCAATCACATACAGGCCGCTCATGCAGGAGGTCAGGAACATTACAGCGAGCATCCAGTACTGCGGTTTACGCATGGATTGCGCCAGCGTGAAGTCGTTTTCTACTACGCCGTTTACCGTGGTTACTTTTTGCAGCGGCGCATCGGTCATCAGCATCGCGCCAAAAACAATCATCACCAGCACAATCGCGCCCCAGATCATAAAGGTACTTTCCAGGCCGACGGTGGCTAACAGATGGCTGTCGATAAATTTAAAACCCAGGCTGCCAAGGCCGTAAGAACCGATGGAGAACGCGGAGATCAGCCCTTTGCGCTCCGGGAACCACTTCACGCAGTTGGAAAGCGTCAGCAAATAACCTGCGCCGTCTGCCAGACCAACCAACACACCGGCGCTCAGCCACAGCATCAGCAGGTTGCTGGAGTGCGCTGTAAGGAAGAAACCCAGCCCCAGCAGCACACCGGAAGCGATGGTGACGCGTTTTACACCAAAACGTTCCTGTAATTTCCCGGCGACAGAAGAGGCCAGCGCCAGACCGAGGCTCAGCAGACCAAACGAGAACGCCACCTGGCTTACTGGTTCATCCAGTTTTTCCGAAAGCGAGCTATTAAACAGGCTCCAGGTATAAACAGATCCTAATGCAAACTGCGTAATAATGGTGCCGAACAGTGTCAGCCAGCGAGTGCGATTAGCAGATGGTGTATTCATGGCAGTCGTCCTGCAAAGAAAAAGAGAAGGAGTTCACTGCCGACAACAATAACGAAGCGCATTTCACGCCTGGCGAAAAAAGGCATGAAATGCGCGTCAGAAGGAATGAAATGCACCTAAGCGGGAATGAATGGCACCGGCATCACTTCATGCGCCGAATTTTAAATGTGAGTTAGTACATACTATCTCGATAAATCGCGCGGTGATTGTTTCTCAAGTGTAAAAAGTTTGTTTTAAATAGCGATCAGAATCGCGCGCTTACGCCCATGCTATAAAGATAATTTTGCCCAAAGGTGGCATTTTCCGACTGCGACATTGCCGCGTAAGCCGCCAGATGTGGATTCAGCAGCATGTCTGCGCCGAGTGTCACATCCATCCAGTTGCCGTATTGGTTGGCGGCGGTTAAGCGGTAAAGCCCGGACTGGCTCTTCCAGACATTTTCGCCAAATTGCTGGTTGAAACTGACTTGCGCCCACGGGCGAAGATCGCCAAAGCGGCTATCCACGCGCCAGCCGAGCGAGCTCACGCTGGCGTGCCACAGCGGATCGCTGTACTGCATGGTGGTCGCACTGTCGCCAAATTCGTTATACATTGAGGTCATTGAGCCATCGTAATGCCACACCGCAACCGGGCCGGTAGTCACGCTGCTCGCCAGCGGAATATTCAGGCCAATGCTCATGGTACTGATGGAGTCCAGCGGGGTTTCATCGGGCAGGTTAAACGCCACGCCGGGCAAGTTTTGCGTCGAGCGGATGCGCTCTTCAAGAATGTCGTTATAGCGCGGCTGCCGATCGCTATCCCAGGTGTAGCGTTCGGCGGTCACATTCAGTTTGTCGCTGCCACTGTATTCTTGTTGCCAGGCCGCTACCGTCTGGCAAAAAAGCAGACAAGCAGGCAGCAGCACCAGCGAAAGACCACTGCGGTTTATTTTCATCAAGTTGCGACTCCAGAGAAGAGCCGAATTCGGCGTAATTGTTATCGTTGTTTGTTAGGGTCAAGACCCTTTAATAAATATTGTCTTTCCGGGGTGCGCGTCAAGACAGGCAGAGGTTTATTTTACATATCACAGACGGAGTAAGGATATGCAGCGTTGTGGTTGGGTTACTCAGGATCCGCTTTATCTCGCTTACCATGATACCGAGTGGGGTGTTGCGCAAAAGGACGGGAAAAAGCTGTTCGAGATGATCTGCCTCGAGGGGCAACAAGCGGGGTTATCGTGGATTACCGTTTTGAAAAAAAGGGAAAACTACCGCAAAGCTTTCCACCAGTTTGAGCCTGAACGCGTCGCGGCAATGACCGCCGAAGAGGTAGAAATATTGCTGCAGGACGCCGGTATTATTCGTCATCGCGGCAAGATTGAAGCCATCATCGGCAACGCCCGCGCCTACCTGGCGATGGCGCAAAACGGCGAGCCATTTTCAGAATTTGTCTGGGGTTTTGTTGATAACATCCCGCAACTCACTCAGGCCGCCACGCTTGCGGAAATCCCCACCTCCACTCCGGCGTCAGATGCGTTATCAAAAGCGCTGAAAAAACGCGGCTTCAAATTTGTCGGCACCACCATTTGCTACTCATTTATGCAGGCGTGCGGGCTGGTCAACGACCATATTACCGGCTGTTTCTGTCACCCCGGAGGAAAACATGATCCGCGCGTGGCATAGCAAGGATCTGTCGCCGTTGCTCACGCTGTGGATGGAGAGCACAAGCTTTGCCCATCCGTTTATTGATGTGCGCTACTGGCAGGACAGCGAAGCGCTGGTGCGCGACGCGTATCTGCCGGTGGCAAAAACCTGGGTCTGGGAAGAGAACGGCGAGCTGCAAGGCTTTATCAGTGTGATGGACGCGCAGTTTATCGGGGCGCTGTTTGTGCGCCCCGCCGCCATTGGTCGCGGCATTGGCAAAGCGCTGATGGATCACGCCAAACAGCGCTTTAACTGGCTAAGCCTTGAGGTGTATCAGAAAAACGTGCGGGCAGTGAATTTCTACCATGCTCAGGGCTTTCGTATCGAAGATAGCGCCTGGCAGGAAGAAACCCGCCACCCGACGTGGATCATGAACTGGCAGGCGGATCAAACGCCGTTAGCGTAAGCGCCGGCCCCTGATATTTCTCTACCCACGCCAGCGCCGTATTTCCGGCGCAACCATTGCCCAGCCGTGAGCTGGGCAGATCTTTGGTGAGCACATTGACCGCGCCGTTTTTACAGATGCCGCCCGCAGCAGGGTCCAGATCCGGCCACGCGCCTTCGTGAATGCAAATCACGCCAGGTTTAATCCCGTCAGTCACCACCGCGCCCGCCAGCACCTGCCCGCGTTGGTTCCACACGCGCACCACATCACCCGCAACAATCCCGCGCGCTTTCGCATCAGCAGGATGCAGCGTGACAGGTTCGCGACCAGCAACGGCATACGCTTCCCGTAAGCGGGAATAGTTAAGCTGGCTGTGCAGGCGATGCGCCGGATGCGCAGACAACACCTGTAACTGCTGCGGTTGTGCGTTGCCGTGCCATTCATCCGGCTCCAGCCACATCGGGTGCGGCGGACAATCGGCATAACCGAAGCTGTTAATCCGCTCGGAGAAAATTTCGATTTTTCCGCTCGGCGTTTTCAACGGGTTAGCTTGCGGATCGCGACGGAAATCCGCAAAGCGAACGAAGCGCGCATGCTGCTCACTCTCCGGCATTTCAATAAGCTGGTTCGCCTGCCAGAATTCTGCAAACGGCGGCAGCGTCACTTGCTGGCTGGCTCCGCGCTCGGCAGCGATGTTGTAAAACGTCTCCAGCCATTGCAGGTCGTTTTTGCCTTCGGTAAAACGCTCGCGGCCGCCCGCTTCCCAGCGTTCGCTCAGCTCAGCAAATACCTCCCAGTCATCGCGCGCTTCATATTGCGGCGCGACCACGCGCTTCATCGGCACAAGGTGCTGGTTGCTGTAATCACCGGTCATGGTGAGATCGTTACGCTCAAACGAGGTGGTTGCTGGCAGCACGATATCCGCGTGTTTCGCCGCCGCTGTCCAGAAGCATTCGGAAATCACCACCAGCTCCGGTTTTTGCCAGGCGCGAATAAGGCGGTTGGTATCCTGATGATGGGTAAAGTTTGCGCCGCCCGCCCACCAGACAAAGCGAATATCCGGGAAGTGCCTGTCCATACCGTTGTGCTGATACGGCGCACCGGGGTTTTCCAGCGCTTCGACAATGCGCGCAACGGGGATTTTATCCACCGCATCAACACCGTCTTTCACCGTGCCCTGCATTGAGGCCAGCACCGCTGCGCGGCGCGTTGGGTTGCCGCCATTGGCGAAATGGTAAGAGAGGCCAAAACCGCCGCCGGGTGTGCCGATTTGTCCCAGCATGGCCGCCAGCGTTACCAGCATCCAGTGCTTTTGCTCGCCGAACTGCTGGCGCTGCATTCCCCAGCCGGACATCAAGATGGTGGTGTTTTCGTGGAAAAGTGCTGCCAGTTCGCGGATTTTGTTGGCAGTAATGCCGCAAATCTCTGCCGCCCACTCGGCGGTTTTTGCCACGCCGTCACGCTCACCGGTCAGGTAGGCAGAGAACGTGTCGAACCCGACAGTGCAGCGGGAGAGGAAATCCTCATCCTGCCAGCCATTTTCCACCAGCGTATGCGCAATACCGAGCATCAGCGCGACATCGGTTCCCATATGCGGCGCAATCCACTCCATGCTGTCGCCAAAGAAATCAACGGTTTCCGAACGCATCGGATCGATGCAGATCACCCGCTTGCCGCTTTTGCGCAGCGCGTCGAAATAAGGAATGCCCTGCTCGTCGCTGGCATTCCAGGCAATTTTCAGCGTATTGAGCGGGTTAGCGCTCCACAGCACCACCACATCGCTATGCTCAAGAATAAGCGGCCAACTCGTCTGCTGCTGATACACTTCGTTGCCGCCAACGACATGCGGCATGATCGCCTGCGCCGCGCCGGTGGAGTAATCGCCGAGATGCCCGGTGTACCCTCCGGCAAGGCTCATGTAGCGTTGCAACAAGGTCGCAGCTTTGTGCAGCACGCCGTTGGAGCGCCAGCCATAAGAACCTGCGAAAATCGACGAGGGGCCATACGTGTCGCGAATACGCTGGTGCTGCTGGTGAATCAGCGTCAGCGCCTCATCCCAGCTCACGCGCACGAACTCATCCTGCCCGCGTACACCCTGCGGCCTGGAAGGCGAAGCGAGAAAACCTTTACGCACCATCGGATAGCGCACGCGCGTTGGGCTATGGACCTGATCCTGCACAACGGTTTGCAGTGAGTTGGGGTGACGCGTCGGCAGCGCACCGCGCGAAGCGAGCACGTTTTCGCCGTCGGTGTCGACCAGCATCGGCCCCCAGTGGGCAGCCGTGAGAACAGTTTTGATTGCAGAGTTTGCCAACGCGCGCTCCTGGATAGATTGCAGGTGGTGTCGATTTTGTTTTGCGCTCTATCATCCACAGCGGCAGCGCGATAGCAAAGAATTAAACGTCATTACGCTCACACTGCGGGTGATAAGCCTCGCTTAGTGCTTGATTGCGCGCTATTTCGCGCTAAGGTGTGGGCAACCATTCACGGCGAGGGAAGCAATCATGGCGAAAACGGCGCGGCCAACCATCAGCGATGTCGCGAAAGCGGCAAAAACGGGAAAAACCAGTATTTCACGCTACCTGAATGGTGAAAAACATCTGCTTTCCGCCGCGCTGCTGGCACGTATCGAGCAGGCGGTGGCCGATCTCGACTATCGTCCAAGCCTGATGGCGCGTGGGTTAAAGCGCGGTCGTACCCGCCTGATTGGCCTGATCATCGCCGATATCACCAATCCTTACTCTGTGCATGTGCTGAGCGGCATTGAAGCCGCCTGTCGCGAAAAAGGGTTCACGCCGCTGGTGTGTAACACCAACAACGAAGTGGATCAGGAGCTGCATTATCTCGACTTGCTGCGCAGTTATCAGGTGGAAGGCATTGTGGTTAACGCCGTAGGGATGCGTGAAGAGGGGCTAAACCGCCTGCAACAATCCTCGCTGCCGATGGTGCTGATTGACCGCAAAATCCCCGATTTCGCCTGCGATGTAGTCGGGCTGGATAACACCCAGGCTGCCACCACCGCCACCGAGCACCTGATTGAACAGGGTTTTGAAGCGCTATTGTTCCTGAGTGAACCACTGGGCTCGGTGAATACTCGCCGCGAGCGCCTGGCCGCCTTTCGCGCAACGCTTGCCCGTTATCCCGGCATGGTGGCGGAAAACGCGGAAATTGTGCTGCATGAGGCCGCGCAACTCGATAATACCCTGCGCCAGTTCCACGCCAGCCACCGGGGCATGCGCAAAGCCGTGATCTCCGCCAACGGCGCACTCACCCTGCAAGTGGCGCGCTCACTAAAACGCATCGGTCTGAACTGGGGCAGCGATATTGGCCTGCTCGGTTTTGACGAGCTGGAGTGGGCGGAGCTGGCAGGCGTTGGCATTACCACCCTCAAACAACCAACCTGGCAAATCGGCTTTGCCGCCGTCGAGCAAGTCGTGCGGCGCATTGAAGGACACAGCGACACCGTTCGTGAACAGGTTTTTTCCGGCGAACTGATCGTTCGCGGTTCTACAGCGCGTTAAATAACCTTCGTGATGACGATCATACTTCCGGCACAGCGATCTTTTCTTTGGAACCGGTTCCATCTAGCGTTAAAGACATACGAAAGCGAGAAAATCGCCCGGGAGTCGGACAATGCAGAGAAAAATTATCGTCGTCACCGCCGCTTACGGCCACACGCAAATCGAGGCGCTGGGCGGGCAAATTGCCCTGCTGCCGATTATCGCCAAAGCCGGAGCCGACGGCGTTGAGATCCGCCGCGAACTGTTAAGCGAAGAAGCGTTAGCCCATCTGGCCTCACTGGCCTTCGCCATCGACCTGCACAATCTGCAAGTCTGTTATTCGGCACCGGAAGCGCTGTTCGAAGCGGATGGCGAACTGAACCCGCTCTTACCGGCCTTGCTGGCAGAAGCGCAAACGCTGAAAGCCCAGTGGTTAAAACTCTCGCTCGGGCACTTCCGCCATAACGCTGCACTGGAAACGCTGCGCGACTGGCTGGCGACCAGCCCGGTGCCGCTGGTGGTGGAAAACGACCAGACCACTTGCGGCAAACTCGCGCCAATGCTGCGCTTTAAAGCCGTCTGCCACACGCTTGCCTTGCCGGTGAGCCTGACCTTCGACACCGGTAACTGGCTGTGGGTTGGCGAAACGCCTGAAAACGCCGCACGCCAGCTTGCGCCTGCGGTCAGTTATATCCATGTCAAAGCCGCCGTGACACATGGCGACAGTTTCCGCGCCGTACCGCCGGACACTGCCGATGCCCGTTGGCTGGCGCTGCTGAATAACTTACCTGCCGATGCGCCGCGTGGTATCGAATTCCCGCTCGAGGGCGAGGATCTGACCGCCGTTACCCGTCATTACGTTAATTTGTTACGCGAGGAGCCCCATCATGCATAAACCGCTGGATGTCATTACGATTGGCGAAGCGATGGCGATGTTTGTCGCCAGCGAAACCGGCGATCTGGCTGATGCCGGGCAGTTTATCAAGCGGGCGGCAGGCGCAGAGCTGAATGTCGCCACAGGGCTGGCGCGCCTGGGTTTGCAGGTCAGTTGGGTAAGCCGCGTCGGCGATGATAGCTTCGGGCGCTTTATCCTCAATACGCTGCGTAAAGAAAATATCAGTACCGCCGGCGTGACGCTCGACGGGCGTTATGCCACCGGCTTTCAACTGAAATCGAAAGCCGAAAATGGAACCGATCCCATCGTGGAATATTTCCGTAAAGGCTCGGCGGGCAGCCACCTTTCGACAGACGATTTTCACGCGGCGCTGTTTAACGAAGCCCGCCATTTACACCTCAGCGGTGTGGCGGCGGCGCTGTCCGCCTCCTCTTACGCGCTGCTGGAACATGCTGCACAAAGCATGAAAGCGCAGGGCAAAACCATCTCGTTTGACCCTAATCTGCGACCGGTGCTGTGGAAAAGCGAAGCGGAGATGGTGGAAAAACTCAACCGCCTCGCCTTCCAGGCCGACTGGGTTCTGCCAGGGTTGAAAGAGGGGTTCATCCTGACGGGCGAAAACACACCGGAAGGGATTGCCGATTTCTATCTGCAACGCGGTGTAAAAGCGGTGGTGATCAAAACCGGTGCCGATGGCGCATGGTTTAAAACCGCCAGCGGAAAACAGGGCGCCGTTGCGCCAGTAAAAGTGGAGAACGTCGTCGATACGGTCGGTGCCGGGGATGGCTTCGCCGTGGGTGTAATAAGCGCCCTGCTGGAAGGCAAAACCATGCCGGAAGCGGTGCGCCGCGGTAACGCCATCGGCGCGCTGGCTATCCAGGTGCCGGGCGACAGCGAAGGATTGCCAACCCGTGCGGAGCTGGGCGCGCTGTAACGCCCCCGCCGCCAAACATGATTTACCGCACTGTACCCTACAAACAGGCGGTTACCACCTCAACCACAGAGGCAACCTTATGAACGCTACAAATTCAACAAAACGCTGGCTGTATATCATGCCGATCGTGTTCATTACCTACAGCCTGGCCTATCTCGATCGCGCCAACTTTAGCTTTGCTTCCGCTGCCGGGATTAACGACGATTTAGGCATCACCAAAGGCGTTTCCTCGCTGTTAGGCGCGCTGTTCTTTCTTGGCTACTTCTTTTTCCAGATCCCAGGTGCGGTGTACGCCGAACGCCGCAGCGTACGTAAGCTGATCTTTATCTGCCTGATCCTGTGGGGCGGTTGCGCGTCGTTAACCGGCATGGTGAGTAATATCCCAATGCTTGCCGCCATTCGTTTTATCCTCGGCGTGGTGGAAGCCGCCGTGATGCCCGCGATGCTTATCTATATCAGTAACTGGTTTACCAAATCCGAACGTTCACGCGCCAATACATTCCTGATCCTCGGTAACCCGGTGACCGTGCTGTGGATGTCGGTGGTGTCCGGTTATTTGATTCAGTCCTTTGGCTGGCGCGAAATGTTTATCATCGAGGGCGTTCCGGCGGTGATTTGGGCGTTCTGCTGGTGGGTGCTGGTAAAAGATAAACCCGCGCAGGTGAACTGGCTGTCGGACAGTGAGAAAACCGCGCTGCAAACCCAGCTTGATAAAGAACAACAGGGCATTAAAGCAGTGCGCAACTACAGCGAAGCCTTCCGCTCACGCAATGTGGTGCTGTTATGCCTGCAATATTTCGCCTGGAGTATTGGTGTCTATGGTTTTGTTCTGTGGCTGCCGTCGATTATTCGCAGCGGCGGTGAAAACCTGGGTATGGTTGAAGTCGGCTGGCTCTCCGCCGTGCCTTACCTGGCGGCGACGCTGGCGATGCTTCTGGCTTCATGGGCATCCGACAAGCTGCAAAACCGTAAACTCTTCGTCTGGCCGCTGCTGCTGATTGGCGCGTTTGCCTTTATCGGCTCGTGGGCGGTTGGGGCAAATCATTTCTGGGTTTCTTACTCATTATTGGTGGTTGCTGGCGCGGCGATGTACGCCCCTTATGGGCCTTTCTTCGCCATTATTCCTGAAATGCTGCCGCGCAACGTCGCCGGTGGGGCAATGGCGCTCATCAACAGTATGGGCGCGCTGGGCTCTTTCTGCGGCTCCTGGGTGGTGGGTTATCTCAACGGCGCCACCGGCAGCCCGGCGGCTTCGTACATTTTCATGGGGGTGGCGCTTTTCGCCTCCGTGTGGCTTACTTTAATTGTTAAGCCTGCTAACAATAAGCAGATCCCGGCAGGCGCACCATCACAAGGGAGAACCGCATGAAGCCATCCATCATCCTGTACAAAGCCTTGCCCGATGATTTGCTGCAACGTCTGGAAACGCATTTCACCGTGACTCGCGTGGCGAACCTGAAACCGGAAACGGTGGCGCAACACGCTGGAGCCTTTGCCAGCGCGCAAGGGTTGCTGGGTTCCAGCGAAAAAGTGGACAGCGAACTGCTGGAGAAAATGCCGCAGCTACGCGCCACGTCGACTATCTCGGTAGGCTATGACAACTTTGATGTGGATGCGCTGAACGCGCGTAAAATCCTGCTGATGCACACCCCGACCGTGCTGACGGAAACGGTCGCCGATACCATGATGGCACTGGTACTGAGCAGCGCGCGCCGGGTGGTGGAAGTGGCTGAGCGGGTGAAAGCGGGCGAATGGACATCCGGCATTGGCGCTGACTGGTTTGGTATTGATGTGCACCATAAAACGCTGGGTATTATCGGCATGGGGCGCATCGGCCTTGCGCTGGCCCAGCGCGCGCACTTCGGTTTCGGCATGCCGATTCTTTACAACGCGCGTCGCCACCACACCGAGGCGGAAGAACGCTTTCAGGCTCGCTATTGCGATTTAGACACGCTGCTGAAAGAGTCCGATTTCGTCTGCCTGGTGCTACCGCTGACGGACGAGACGCATCACCTGATCGGCAAGGCACAGTTTGAGATGATGAAAAAATCGGCCATCTTTATCAACGCCGGGCGCGGCCCGGTGGTTGATGAAGCGGCGCTGATCGAGGCGCTGAAAAACGGCGAGATCCACGCCGCCGGGCTGGATGTCTTTGAACAAGAACCGCTGCCGGTTGATTCGCCATTGCTGTCTCTGCCCAATGTTGTGGCGCTGCCGCACATCGGTTCTGCAACACATGAAACACGCTACAACATGGCGGAGTGCGCGGTAGATAACCTGATCGACGCGCTGAACGGCAAGGTTGAGAAAAACTGCGTCAACCCGCAAGTAGCGAACTAATGCAAAGCGCAATAAAAAAGAGGCGAACATGTCGCCTCTTTTTTTGCCTGCACCAGATTACTGCTGTGTGGCAGCGACGGTTGCCGTCCAGGCCTGGTTGAACGCCTGATGCTGCGCCGCCAGCGGCGCAATCAGCGCGTTATACTGACTGGCCTGTTGCGACGTCGGGAACTGAATGCCGTTGGCAACAAAGCTCACCTGCGTGTCCTGTTGAGCAATAAAATCACCCACCTGAACCAGTTGCTGGGTAAATACCTGCGCCGCCGGGATCAACGGTTGCAACGCATTTGCCGGATTAGTGACCACTTTGGTAAACACCTGATCGTAAATCGGTTTCAGATCGTCAGCCTGCTTTAACGCGGCATGCGACGCATCGGCCTGCATTTTTGCGTTTTGCAGTTGCTGGCTCAGCACGCCCAGCGAACCATTAGCCTGGCGAAGCGGTTCACGCTGCGTCATATAATCCTGCGGCACGCGGATAGCATTAACGCTGTCCACCACCGGACGCAGACCGGAGTCCATCGCCTGGTTAACCTGCTGGGAATAGCCATAAATCACGGCATAATCAGAGACAAACGGGCCAAACTGTTTTTTCTGATCCGCCGTCAGCGCAGGCAGTCGTTCGCTGCTGCGCATGGCCGTATTTTGCAGGAAATCGATAAACGCCTTGCGCTGATCGCCCTCTTTGTCAAAACACCCACTCAGGCTTACTACCATTAATAACGCCGCAAGAGACGCGAACCAGCGAGAGCAGGACTTTCCTGTCGCCATTTTGTTACTCCTTTCACCCATAAAAGCGCATACCGGCACACGCGTGCCTGAAGGCTTACAAGGATAGTCCAGGTCTGCTTCGCAAGATACCCCTTCAATGCATTCTTAAACGCGCGAAACCGACCTGGCATGAAATTTTCCGCGAATCGGTACAGATTATTCTTAATCGAAAATTCTGCTGAAGGTTTACAAAAATATACTGAATAAATACAGCCTGAGAGTAATCAAGCAATTAAGCGATATTCCACTGTCAAAAGGTGCATCTCAACTGCAGCAAAACGTTTCGACGCATAAATAATCACTGGCGCAACCACCACACCAGGAATTTTCACGACTATTCTTAATGAGCTGTATCACGATCCCGCTGTGTGATTTTACGAGGAGTGCTCGATGGAATATAAAGATCCAGAATTTGAGCTGCTAAGCAGCCTGGAACAAATTGTTTTTAAAAAAGACGTAACGCAGCCGGTAACCCTGAGCAAAAAGCCGAATTTCTTTAGTGACTTTGAACAATTGCGACGTGGAACCGGGCTTAAAATTGATGACTTCGCTCGTGCCATGGGAGTCTCAGTATCGATGGTGCATGAATGGGAATCACAACGAATAAAACCCACTGCCACCGAGATGAAACTGATGCGTCTGATTCATGCGAACCCAACGCTCAGTAAGCAGTTAATTGAATAAATAGTGATGGTAGAACCCCCGCTAATCCGGGGGTTAATGTCGACCTTACTCCGCTTCGCAGTACCAGCCCTCTTCCCGCCATACCAGACTGTGCGTAAGCGTTAATCCCTGAAGAAATGACGCATCGTGAGACACGACCAGCATCGCGCCAGGAAATGTCGCCAGCGCCGCTTCAATCGCCTGCGTTGACGCCAGATCGAGGTGGTTCGTCGGCTCATCCAGCAGCAGCAACTGCGTGGCATCGCGCCGCCACAGTACGCACGCCAGCGCCGCTTTTAAACGCTCCCCGCCGCTCAGCGCCGCCAGCGGTAACACTACTTTATCTGCCCCCAGTTGCAGTTGCGCCAGCCGGGTGCGCAGCACCCCCTCCTCCATCGGCGTATCGCCAGCATTGAGATGCGCCAGCACCGACAGCGAGAGATCGAGCTGCGATAAGTGCTGATCAAGGTACGCGCAGGTAACCGCGCGCTGATACAGACCGGCGCGGGGAGCCAGCTCGCCGAGGATCACTTTCAGTAGCGTCGATTTACCGCAACCATTCGGCCCGCGCACCGCTACGCGCATTGGGCCATCCATACGCCAGTTAAGCGGAGGAAGCGCCACGTGCGGCAGCAGCAGATTTTCCATCACCAGCACCTGCTTACCGTCGGGAAGGTGGCTGCCGGGCAGCGTAAACAGCACCGGCATCTCCTCTTCCACCCGTTCACGCGCCTGGTTAACGGCGGTATTAAGCGCCTCATTCTGGTCGCGGTGCTGCTTGCGCCAGCTATCGGGCCGCTCTTTCGCCGCGTTTTTGTATTTCACGCGTTCAAACGAGGCGATATTTAACGAATCGACGGTTCGCAGCGTCTGCGCCGAGCGCCGCTGGCTGGCATCATGCTCTTTTTGCATCCTGCTGCGGGTACGACGACGCTCGTTGGCGGCGTGTTCAAGCATTGCCCGCGCGGCTTGCTGTTCTGCATCGCGCTGGCGCTGGTAGTCGTCATAATTGCCGCCATAACTGCGCAACCCACTGGGCGTGAGTTCAAGAATGCGCGGCATCAGCGCCAGTAGCTCGCGATCGTGACTCGCCACCAACGCACCGCCGTTTCGCTGCGCCAGCTGTGCGTAAAACCACTCGCGCCCCTGCCTGTCGAGGTGGTTGGTCGGTTCATCCAGCAGCAAATAATCCGTACTGGCGATAAACGCACTGCATAACAGTGCCCGCACGCGCTCGCCGCCACTCAGGCTCATGGCCGGTCTGTACGGGTCGAAAGTGGGAAGTCTGGCGTCAGAAAAAGCCGCTGCCAGGCGTTCCGGCAGATCCCAGTAGCCTTCAAGTTTGTCGAGATCGTCGGGCTGGTAAGCGGCCTGTTCGACACGCTCGCGGGCCGCGAAAACACCTGTGTAACCCAGCAGTTCCGCAAGCGTGGTATGCGCAGAAACCGCGTGCTGCTGTGCAACATACGTATGCGTGCCGAAGCGTTCGATATGTCCGCTGGCAGGTATGGCTAACCCGGCAAGCAGACGGAGTAATTGCGTTTTGCCCACGCCATTGCGCCCCACCAGACCGCACAGCGACGGTTCAAGGGAGAGGGTAAGCGGGCCAAAAAGCGTATCGCCCGTCGCAAACTGACAGGTGAGCTGATGCAAAATAAAAGCGGGGATCTGGGCGCAATGAGCCATAAGCACTCCTGAATGAAATCAATACATCCCCTGCCAACGCCTGCGCGTTTAGCAAGGATCCGAGTTCATCAGTCGTGTTTGTTCATTTTCAGAGGGTGCTCCGGTGAGACGAGAGATTCGTCGGGGCAAAGAATAGTCGCATCATCGCCCCTCTTCAAGATTAAATTTTCACCATCTCGTCATAAAGAGGCTAATCATTTGCATGTTATTGCCGATGAATATGGTGACTTAACTAAAAGTAGCAGGCCGTGCGTGTAAACCGGGAAGAGAATTTCACAAAGGAAACAACGAAACAGCGCGTTATGTGAAAACACAACGATGCTGAGGCGTTAAGCCGCATTCATCAGGAAAGAGATCCACCCCGGGCGCTTTACATTGTCCTTTTCAGGCAATGAATCACCAGACGAGAATGAATGATGTCGAAATATATCCTGATTGTCGATGACAGCCGCCTGTCACGCATGATTTCACGCCAGTATGTGCTCAGCCTGCATAAGGACTGGGAAATCGACGAAGCCGGAACGGGCGAAGAGGCGATCGAACTGGCATCGGCGCACACACCTTATGCGATTTTGCTGGATGTAAACATGCCGGGTATTGGCGGCATGGAAACCGCGTCGCGCATCCGCCAGACGCACCCTGGCACGCATATCATTCTGCTCACCGCCAACGTTCAGCACTCCATCCAAACCGCTGCGCAAGCGCTCGGTCTCGGCTTTCTGCCAAAACCGCTGAAAGAGCCGCAACTCCACGCGGTGTTGAACAGCCTGGAGGCACATCCATGAGTGAATTGCCGGATATCAGCGAAATTGAAACCGACAGCCTGATGGAGATCTTCAACATTGGCGTTGGTCAGGCCGCCGCCGCGATGAGCAATATCGTCAATGAAGAAGTGCGTATGTCAGTGCCGACGATCCGCTTTACGCCGCGCTCTGAAGCCGCTGAAGAGCTGGGAGCGGGCATAGCATTATTCGGCATTAGCCAGCACTATCAGGGCGCTTATGCCACCGAAGCGATTTTGATGTTTCCGGAAGCCGCCAGTTTTGAAATTGTGCGCATGATGGTGGGTGACCTGATCCCCGCGCATGAGTTGGGCGAGATGGAACGCGAAGCGATGAGCGAAATCGGCAATATTGTGCTCAACGCCTGTGTCGGGACGCTGGCCAATATGTTCCAGCAAGAGCTGCAAGGTTCGCTGCCCGTCGTTCGCGTGGGCAGCAGCCAGCAGATCCTCAATCCAAATAAAGATGACAACGACCCGCTGGTGATGATGCTGCGCATCGATTTTGCGCTTGAGCGCCAGCAAATTCAGGGATACCTCGCCTTTATCCTTGATATGTCCGCGCTGCGCGACTTACGCGAACAGATCCGGCTTTATATCAGCCGCTTAGAAACCGGCAGTGTTCCAGATGGAATGCATTGAAAATGAAAGATAAGTTGTTGTTTGACGCCTTTTCATCCTTAAGCCTCGGTGTGATCATTGTTGATGCACACTACCGTATCGCCCTGTGGAACGCGTGGTTAGAAACGCACACCGGGCGTGCGGCCTGCGATACGGTTGGCGAGGATTTTTTTAGCGTATTCCCCGACCTGGCGTATCACCGTGTCGGCGATGCGATTCGTCAGGCTATTGGCCACAATTTATCTGCCCTGCTTTCGCAATCTTTGCACCGTTCGCCCTTCCCGCTCTACACCGAACCTTCACGCCCTGGCGCGCGCCTGAGCCAGGCGGTCACCATTGTGCCGTTAGGCGATGCGGAACGTTATTGCCTGATTCAGATAGTCGATGTTACCGCCGCCGTGCGCCGCGAATCCCTACTGCGTGACCAGGCGCATGAGCTTTTATCACAATCGCTGTCAGATGGGCTGACCGGTGTGGGTAACCGCCGTTATTTCGACCTTTGTATTGAGCGTGAATGGCGCGCCAGCAAGCGCAATAACAAGCCGCTGTCGCTGCTGTTGATTGATGTTGATTACTTCAAACTTTATAACGACTGCAATGGCCACCAGCGCGGTGACGAGTGCTTGCAGCAAATCGCCACCGCGATGCGTAGCGCGCTGAAAAACCCTGCTGATGTCCTGTTCCGTTACGGCGGGGAAGAATTCTGCACCCTGTTACCGGAAACCCGCTGCGCCGATGCCGTTGAGCTTGCCGAGAAACTGCGCACCAGCGTACAGTTGCTGGATTTGCCCCACGCCAGTTCTCCAGGTGGTATCGTTAGCGTCAGTATTGGCATCGCCAGCCTCTGTCAGAAAAGCCACTCAGAGTACGGGCAGCTTATCCAGGGCGCCGATAATGCGTTGTATGAAGCCAAGCGCGCAGGCCGTAACAACGTTCGCGTCAACGCCACGTTTACGCCGTTCGTCCCTTACCCCGGTGAGCAAAACAGGCCGTAGCCCTGACGCCAGACATAAAAAAACCCGCCGCAGCGGGTTTTTTATTGTCATGACGATTACTGCAGCAGAGAGATATCCGCAACCTGCAGGAACAGTTCACGCAATTTAGACAGCAATGTCAGGCGGTTGATACGCACGTCTTTGTCGTCGGCATTCACCATCACGTTCTCAAAGAACTCATCCACCGGCTCGCGCAACTGCGCCAGCTCGATCAACGCTTCCTGATAACGGCCTTCGGCGAAGTACGGCTGCAGTTTATCGCGCAGCACCACCAGGTTACCCGCCAGCTTGATTTCCGCCGCTTCTTTCAGCACCGAGGCGTGGACGATATCGTTCAGCGTCTCGTCGGATTTTGCCAGGATATTGGAAACGCGCTTGTTCGCTGCCGCCAGCGCCGCCGCTTCGTCGAGCGTACGGAAGTGCGAAACCGCCTTCATACGCGCATCAAAGTCTGCCGGTTTGGTCGGACGACGCGCCAGCACCGCCTGAATGGTATCCACGCTGTAGCCTTCGTCCTGATACCAGGCGCGGAAACGACCCAGCATAAAGTCGATCACATCATCGACCACTTTCGCGTTGGTCAGTTTGTCGCCGTACAGACGCACCGCTTCTTCGGTCAGGGTTTGCAGATCCAGCGCCAGGTTCTTCTCAACGATAATACGCAGCACGCCCAGCGCCGCGCGGCGCAGTGCGAACGGGTCTTTATCGCCTTTCGGATGCTGGCCGATACCGAAGATCCCCGCGAGGGTGTCCATCTTATCGGCAATCGCCAGTGCGCAAGCAATTGGGTTCGACGGCAGTTCATCACCGGCAAAACGCGGCTGATACTGCTCGTTCAGCGCCACCGCAACGTCTTCTGCTTCGCCGTCGTGACGCGCATAGTGCATGCCCATCACGCCCTGGGTGTCAGTGAATTCAAACACCATGTTGGTCATCAGGTCGCATTTGGAGAGCAGGCCCGCGCGCGTGGCGTGATTTACATCCGCGCCAATCTGCCCGGCAATCCAGCCCGCCAGCGCCTGAATACGATCGGTCTTGTCGCGCAGCGTACCCAGTTGTTGCTGGAACAGCACGGTTTGCAGACGCGGCAGATGATCTTCGAGGCGTTTTTTACGGTCGGTATTAAAGAAGAACTCGGCATCCGCCAGACGCGGACGCACCACTTTTTCGTTACCGGAGATAATCTGCTGCGGATCTTTCGATTCGATGTTAGCGACGAAGATAAAGTTCGGCAGCAATTTGCCGTCATTGCCATACACCGGGAAGTACTTCTGGTCACCTTTCATGGTGTAAACCAGCGCTTCCGCCGGAACGGCGAGGAATTTCTCTTCGAACTTCGCGGTCAGTACCACCGGCCATTCCACCAGCGAGGTCACTTCTTCCAGCAGGCTGTCGCTCAGATCGGCATTGCCGCCAATCTTACGCGCCGCTTCTTCCGCATCCGCTTTGATTTTCGCTTTACGCGCGTCGTAATCGGCAATCACTTTGCCGCGCTCCAGCAGAATTTGCGGGTACTGATCGGCGTTGTCGATGGTGAACTCCGGCTCGCCCATAAAGCGGTGGCCGCGAATCACGCGATCGGACGCAATACCCAGAATGGTTGCCGGAATCACGGTGTCGCCCAGCAACAGTGTGACGGTGTGAACCGGACGGACAAAAGTCACGTCCGACGCGCCCCAGCGCATCAGTTTCGGGATCGGCAGCTTGCCAAGCGAGTTAGCAATCATGTTTGGCAGCAGCGTTTCCACG
Source organism: Kosakonia sacchari SP1 (assembly GCF_000300455.3). NCBI lineage: Bacteria > Pseudomonadati > Pseudomonadota > Gammaproteobacteria > Enterobacterales > Enterobacteriaceae > Kosakonia > Kosakonia sacchari. The sequence goes on along the minus strand of NZ_CP007215.2, from coordinate 162,019 downwards.
CTTTCGCCTTTGACATGCGCACGATAGAGCAGCCATTCACCTTTGTCGGTGGTCAGACGCTCGGCCTGATCGACAGTGATGCCGCAACCACGCGCCCAGCCTTCAGCCGCTTTGCTCGGTTTGCCTTCAGCATCAAATGCCTGGGCAATCGCCGGGCCGCGTTTTTCCACTTCGCGATCCGGCTGGGAAGCCGCCAGTTTCGCGACTTTTACCGCCAGACGGCGCGGCGCGGCAAACCACTGCACGTCGCCGTGGGTGACACCCGCCGCATCCAGCTCAGCGGTAACGTTGGCAGCGAAGGACTCGGCCAGGCTGCGCAGGGCTTTTGGTGGCAGCTCTTCGGTGCCGATTTCCACCAGGAAAGTTTTCTCAGACATGGCCGCCTCTTATTTATTTCTGTTACACATCGGGAAGCCAAGGGCTTCACGGGAAGCGTAATACGCTTCAGCCACTGCTTTGGTCAGCGTACGGATGCGCAGAATATAGCGCTGACGTTCCGTCACGGAGATGGCTTTACGCGCATCCAGCAGGTTGAAGCTATGGGCGGCCTTCAGAATGCGCTCGTAGGCAGGCAGCGGCAGCGGGTTTTCCAGCGCCAGCAGCTGCTGCGCTTCTTTTTCATACTGCTCAAAGCAGCTGAACAGGAAGTCGACATCCGCGTATTCGAAGTTGTAGGTGGATTGCTCCACTTCGTTCTGATGGAACACGTCGCCGTAAGTGGTTTTACCCAGCGGGCCATCGCTCCAGACCAGGTCGTAAACGCTGTCCACGCCCTGAATGTACATTGCCAGACGTTCCAGACCGTAGGTGATTTCACCGGTAACCGGTTTACACTCCAGACCGCCAACTTGCTGGAAGTAAGTAAACTGCGTCACTTCCATGCCGTTCAGCCACACTTCCCAGCCCAGACCCCAGGCACCCAACGTCGGGTTTTCCCAGTTGTCTTCCACGAATCGAATATCGTGAATGGTCGGATCCATACCCAGCTCTTTCAGTGACCCGAGGTACAGCTCCTGAATGTTATCCGGAGACGGCTTAATCACCACCTGGAACTGATAATAGTGCTGTAAACGGTTCGGGTTTTCGCCATAGCGTCCATCGGTCGGACGGCGGGAAGGTTGCACATACGCGGTTGCCATCGGTTCTGGCCCCAGCGCGCGCAGGCTGGTCATCGGGTGCGATGTACCGGCGCCCACTTCCATGTCCAGAGGTTGAACAATAGTACAGCCCTGACGAGCCCAATAATCCTGTAAGGTCAGGATCAGACCCTGAAAGGTCCTGGTATCAAACTTTTGCATATTCTTTCGTGCTGGATACGTGTGGATTTAAAGGAAGCGCCCAGTATACCCGCTGGCTGCAAGATATACAGTACGAAACGGGTTTGTTTAAGGAAAATTGGGGAAAGCGCGCGCCTTCAGGCGGGAATCTGGAGGTTTAGCGCATCGAAAGGTGTAAAAATTGGCCTTCCGCGTCAAAAGTGCAGACAAACGCTTCCCGGCGCGGCGTCATGCCTCGCATTTCAAAGCTGCCCTGAAATTGTTCAAAACCGGTGACATCAATTTGTTGTACGCCGGTGTTGTAACGCCGTGCGGCGTTTTGTCTGCACGCGTTTTCCATATCCAGCGAATGTTCGGGGCCGGGTCTGGCTTTTTGCGCTTGCTGCGCTGGAATATCGGCAGAGGCGCTGCAGCCTGCTAATAGCAGCACCAGCGCGGGGGCAATACACTTCATCATTTTTATCACTGCCTGCTCGTGGGCTGTTATTTTTAAAGGTGGGGACGCAAATTTTGCAAATCTGCGCAAAACGCACAAGCAAGAGCGGTAAAACTCAGAATTATCTAATGAGACAGGTAGATAATCTTACAGTCTGAGGGAGTTGTCTTTAACGTGAAAACAGAGGAACTGATGCCGTCGAAAATTTACTGGATAGATAATCTGCGAGGGATAGCCTGTTTAATGGTAGTGATGATCCATACCACCACCTGGTACATCACCAATCCTGCCAGCATTACCACTTTCGACTGGAACATCGCCAACATCCTCAATTCCGCTTCTCGCGTCAGCGTGCCGCTGTTTTTTATGATTTCCGGCTACCTCTTTTTTGGCGAACGCAGCGCACAGCCGCGCCACTTCTTGCGCATCGCGCTTTGTCTGGTTTTCTACAGCCTGATAGCCCTGCTCTATATCGTGCTGTTTACCTCAATTAACAGCGAGCTGTCGTTGAAAAATCTGCTGCAAAAACCGGTGTTCTATCACCTGTGGTTTTTCTTCGCCATTATCGTCATTTACCTGGTCTCGCCGCTGATTCAGGTGAAAGCGCTCAGCGGCAAAATGCTGCTGGCGTTAGTGGTGGTGATTGGCATTGTCGCCAACCCGAACACGGTGTCGCAGAAAATCGGCGGTTTTGAGTGGCTGCCGGTCAATCTTTATATTGGCGGGGATACGTTTTACTACATTCTGTACGGTATGCTGGGGCGCGCTATCGGCATGATGGAGACGCAAAAACGGGCATTAAGCTGGGCCTGCGCCGCCCTGTTTTTAGCCGCGGTATTGGTGATTTCACGCGGTACGCTCAATGAGCTGAAATGGCGCGGCAATTTCGCCGATACCTGGTATCTCTACTGCGGACCGATGGTCTTTCTGTGTGCCATTGCGCTGTTTACGCTCATCAAAAACACGCTGAATAGCCGCACGCTGCCGGGGCTGACGCTGATTTCTCACCACTCGCTGGGTATTTACGGTTTCCACGCGCTGATTATTCACGCCCTGCGCACGCGCGGCGTTGAAATCCACGCGTCACCGCTGCTCGATATCGTGTGGATTTTCACCGCCACGCTGCTGGCAAGCCTGGCGCTGTCGATGCTGGTACAACGCCTCGACAAACGCCGTTTCGTCAGTTAATCGCCCGTTGGCGCGCCCGTTGTAGCTGGCGCGGTGAGGAGAACCCCGCAGCAAGCGCGGCCTGTTCGGTGCCGCGCCCTTGCAGCAGATACTGTTCGGCAATCGCCAGCCGCAACTGCTCCAGATAATCACGCACGCTAATCCCGAGATGTTGCTGGAACAGGCGCGTTAAATGCCGGGGGCTGACGTGCGCCCGCTCGGCAATGTCGCTCAGTTGCCAGGCTTTTTGCGGTTCCGCCGTCAGCGCATCTTGCGCGCGATGCACCGCCGGGTGCAGGTGGTTACGATAGCGCAGCCACGGTGAAATTTGCGGATCTTCCCCGGAACGGCGGAACCAGACCACCATTTCCCGCGCGACCGCCAGCGCCGTCTCTGGCCCGCAAAAGCGGTTAATCAGATGCAGCGCCAGATCGATACCGGAGGTGATGCCCGCACTGGTCCAGATGCTGCGATCCTCAATGAAAATACGGTTCTCTTTGACCAGCGCCGCAGGTGCCGCCGCGCGTAAACGGGCAATGACATCATGGTGGGTGGTGCACTGAATGCCGTTCATCAACCCGGCTTTCGCCGCCAGCACCGCGCCGGAACAGACACACATCAACGTAATGCTCTGGCTGTGGATCAGCGGTTGCAGGCGCATCAGCCAGTGACGCACCGCGTTCGCCTGTGGCGTGTCGAATAACCGTGAGGAATCGGATACGCCAGGCAGAACCAGCAGGCTGCCTGCTGGCAGCGACTCCGGTAGCGGCGCGATATTGCCCATCGTCAGACCTATTGACGTTGACACATCGGGCTGCGGACCAATGTAGTGCAGGCGAAACGCATCCCCCGCCAGCGCGAAGGTTTCCGCCGGGCCAGACATATCCAGCGCCAGCACGCCGGGCAACATCACAAACCAGACATCTGTGGTCATTACAGTTCCAGAATTTCGTGGACGGTTTTAATGGCAGCGAAGCGGCCTTCCAGCACGGTTTCGGTGCGATGGCGCAGCGCGTTGCAGTCCAGCGTAACCCCTTTATGCGTCATCGGGAAGGTCAGTGTCGCTTCGCTGACAAAGGTCACGCGATACCCCAGATCTGACGCGACGCGGGCGGTGGTTTCACAGCACTGTTCGGTGCGAATACCGCAAATAATCAGGTGGTTGATATCGCGGCTACGCAACCAGTGATCGAGCCCGGTATCGGTAAAGGCATTGTGTACATGTTTATGAAATGTCACCGCCGCCTGGTGTTTGAGGAACGGCATCGGCGCGACAAAACCGCTCTCCAGCGCAAACGGCCCGCTGTCGGCGACATGAAAGATATCGACTACCGGTACGCCGCGAGCTTCACAGCCAGCAATAAGCGTGGAGATAGCCTGCTGAAACGCGGCGAAATCCGTCTCTTGCCAGTAGTCACGATGGAAAAAAGATTGCTGTGTGTCGATGTTAATCAGCGCGGTGCGGGACATTTCAGGACTCCTTGCTCAGTAAGGTTAATGCTATTGTGGCAAGGAGTTTTGCGTCCGCTAAGACCAAAAAAGGACAACATCATGGTGATTCCAGCCCACCTGAACAGCGGGCCGGATAAGCAGACGAAATCAGGACATCAGTGGCAGTAGCTGCTGATAGATACGCCGGAACGTTTCGCGTCGTGGCGCGTAATGGGCATGTCGGCCAGCATCCGGTGCGTGTTGTTGCTCAACGGGCAGTTGCGGCAGTAACGTCGTCAAAGGCGTTTGCGGATTGACAGCAATTTGCGCCAGCCGCGCCGCGCCCAGCGCAGGCCCCACATCGCCACCGGTACGGTAATCAAGCTGCAATCCGCTGATATCCGCCAGCATTTGCCGCCACCAGGCGCTGCGCGCACCGCCACCGATAAGCGTAATGCTTTGCGGCGTGACGCCACAGGCGTGGACGACATCCATACCATCCGCCAGCGCGAAACCGACACCTTCCAGCACAGCGCGGGCAAGTTCTTCGCGGCCATGCTGATGCGTCAGACCAAAGAACACGCCTTTCGCCTGTGGGTTGTTATGCGGTGTACGCTCGCCGGAAAGGTAGGGTAAAAACCACAGATCCCCGGCGTTATCGTCCGCTTGTTGCGCGACGTTAATCAATGCCGGAACCGACTCCAGCCCCGTTAACTTCACCGCCCAGTCCAGGCAAGACGCCGCGCTAAGCATTACCGACATCAAATGCCAGCGGCCAGGCAGTGCGTGACAAAAACTGTGTACCGCGCTTTCGGGTTTACTGAGGAACCCTTCGCTGACGGCAAAATAGACCCCGGATGTGCCCAGCGACAACATCGCCTGGCCTGCGTCTGCCATACCGACGCCGACAGCCCCAGCGGCGTTATCTCCGCCGCCCGCGACAACCGGAACGACGGGCATCGCCCAGCGCCGGGCGATCTCGGGTAACAATTCGCCGGTAATTTCGCTACCTTCAAACAGCGCAGGCATGTGCGCACGTGAAAGCGAACAGGCAGCCAGCATGTCATCACTCCAGTCGCGTTTCGCCACATCCAGCCACATCGTCCCCGCCGCGTCGGACATGTCGCTGGCGAATACGCCAGACATTTTCAAACGCAGAAAATCTTTAGGCAGCAAGACCTTCGCCACACGAGCAAATATTTCTGGTTCGTGACGCTGCACCCATAGCAGTTTCGGCGCGGTAAAACCGGGCATCATCAGGTTGCCGGTAATCGCACGGGAATTTTTAACCTTTTCTTCCAGCAGTGCGCACTCTTCGCCGCAGCGACCGTCATTCCACAGAATAGCCGGGCGTAGCACCCGGTTATTTTTATCAAGCAACGTCGCGCCGTGCATCTGCCCGGCGAGGCCCATCGCTTTTACCTGCTGTAACGAATGCGTCTCGCCCAATGCCAGAATGGCGCGGTCCGTCGCCTGCCACCATGCTTCGGGATCTTGCTCCGACCACAGCGGGTGCGGTCGCGACACGCTGAGTTTTTCCGTATGCGAGGCCAACACCTCGCCCTGCTCACCGAGCAGAATCGCCTTCACGCCAGAGGTGCCAAGATCGATCCCGATATACATAGTGACCACTCCTTTTTAGTGCGCCGCGTTATCGGCGGCGCAGAACGGTTTACTTATCAAACAGGTAGTAGTTAACCAGATTTTCCAGTTGTTCCTGGTGACCGCTCTGGTGGCGCGGCGCGATATTCTGCTGTTCAGCGTACTTCGCCAGCTCCGCGAGGCTAAGCTGCCCCTGCAAAATTTGCTGGCCCAGCTCACCATTCCAGCCCGCATAGCGTTTCGCCACGCGTTTATCCAGCTCGCCCTCTTCCACCATGCGAGCCGCCACTTTCAGCGCCAGCGCCATGGTGTCCATCGCGCCAATATGGCCATAGAAAAGGTCGTATTTATCGGTGCTCTGGCGGCGCACTTTGGCGTCAAAGTTCAGGCCGCCGGTAGTGAAACCGCCCGCTTTGAGGATTTCATACATCACCAGCGCGTTCTCTTCGACGCTGTTCGGGAACTGGTCGGTATCCCAGCCGAGCTGCGGGTCGCCGCGGTTCGCATCTACTGAACCAAACAGCCCCAGCGCGATGGCCGTGGCGATTTCATGATGGAAGGAGTGGCCGGCAAGCGTTGCGTGGTTGGCTTCGATATTCAGTTTAATCTCTTTCTCCAGACCAAACTGTTTCAGGAAGCCATACACGGTGGCGGCATCATAATCGTACTGGTGCTTGGTCGGTTCCTGCGGTTTCGGCTCAATAAGCAACGTACCGCGAAAACCGATTTTATGCTTGTGCTCAACCACCATGTTCATAAAGCGGCCAATCTGCTCGCGTTCCTGGCGCAGGTCGGTATTCAGCAGGGTTTCATAACCTTCGCGACCGCCCCACAGCACATAGTTTTCGCCGCCGAGTTTGTGGGTGGCGTTCATGGCGGTCACCACCTGCGTTGCCGCCCAACTGAACACTTCCGGGTCCGGATTGGTCGCCGCGCCCGCACCATAGCGCGGGTTGGTAAAGCAGTTCGCCGTACCCCATAACAGCTTCACGCCGCTCTGCTGCTGTTTTTCCGCCAGTACGTCCACCATCTGCGCGAAATTGTTCAGATACTCTTTCAGTGACGCGCCTTCCGGCGAAACGTCCACATCGTGGAAGCAGTAATAGGGCACATTGAGTTTATGAAAAAACTCAAATGCGACATCGGCTTTACGCTTTGCCATCGCAATGGCTTCACCAGGCTGTTGCCATGGGCGATCGAAAGAGCCCACACCAAACATATCTGCGCCGTTCCAGCAGAAGGTGTGCCAGTAGCAGGCAGCAAAACGCAGGTGATCTTCCATGCGCTTACCGAGCACTAGCTCATCCGGATTGTAATGACGAAACGCTAAAGGATTCGTGGTTTTTGGACCTTCAAAACGAACCCGATCCAGCTGGTCGAAATAAGCTTGCATAATGAGCTCCATTGGCGAGTGTACAAATCTGACATTAATACTGGATTCTCTCTCTGAGTCGCTCAATTACGTTATTTCACACTGCTATTAAGAGAATGCACAAACGTGCGCTGGCTCGCAAAATATTGATATCTGCTGCTGCGAGACGCCTTCCTCTTTTTTATGCAAAATCGGTTTTGCTTTTTTTAAAATAAGATCGCGGTCATAAATCAGCAAATAAACCAAAAAACGTAATGCCCGGATAAAAATCTGTAATTGCCAGAGAGGAATTCTGCGTTAAGAATTTGCTCGTCTATAGCAGTGCATGTTTCTTTTATCTCGCCCTTCACCCTACAAAAGGTATTACTATTATGAAGATAAAGAATCTTTGCCTTACACTCTGCGCCTCCCTGCTGCTGGCAAGCGCTTTCGGCCATGCCAAAGAGGTGAAAATCGGCATGGCGATTGATGATTTGCGCCTTGAACGCTGGCAAAAAGACCGCGATATCTTTGTGAAAAAAGCCGAGTCGCTCGGTGCTGACGTGTTTGTTCAATCCGCAAACGGAAATGAAGAAACGCAGATGTCGCAAATTGAAAATATGATCAACCGTGGCGTTGATGTGCTGGTTATTATTCCCTATAACGGCCAGGTATTAAGTAACGTAATAAAAGAAGCCAAACAGGAAGGAATTAAAGTTCTGGCTTACGATCGCATGATTAATAATGCCGACATCGATTTCTATATCTCTTTCGATAATGAAAAAGTCGGGGAATTACAGGCGCAAAGCCTGGTAATCAAAGTCCCACAGGGCAATTACTTTTTAATGGGCGGTTCGCCGGTCGATAATAACGCCAAGTTATTCCGTGCCGGGCAGATGAAAGTATTAAAACCCTATATTGATAGCGGCAAAATTAAAATTGTCGGCGATCAATGGGTCGATGGCTGGTTACCGGAAAACGCGCTGAAGATTATGGAAAACGCCCTCACCGCCAACAATAACAAAATTGATGCCGTGGTCGCTTCCAACGATGCAACCGCTGGCGGTGCAATTCAGGCGCTGAGCGCCCAGGGTCTGGCCGGGAAAGTGGCGATTTCAGGTCAGGATGCCGACCTCGCAGGGGTGAAACGGTTGATTAATGGCAGCCAGACCATGACGGTCTATAAACCAATCACCCAACTCGCTAATACCGCTGCGGAAATCGCCGTCGAACTGGGTAACGGCAAAACGCCAAAAGCGGACGCTTCACTGAATAACGGTCTGAAAGATGTCCCTGCCCGCCTGTTGACGCCAATCGAAGTCACCAAAGACAACATCGACGCTACTGTCATCAAAGACGGCTTCCATCAGAAAAATCAGCTCTAAAACCGTCGGCGCGCCTGCGGGCGCGTCGGCTGCCATCTCTTTCAGGCGCTGTATATCAGCGAATGACGTGGAGCAGCCATGCCTTATTTACTTGAAATGAAAAATATCACCAAAACTTTTGGTGTCGTAAAGGCGATAGATAACGTCAGCCTGCACCTTAACGCGGGTGAGGTGCTCTCGCTGTGCGGTGAGAACGGTTCGGGTAAATCTACGCTGATGAAAGTGCTGTGTGGGATTTACCCGGCAGGCAGTTACGAGGGAGAAATCATTTTTGCGGGCGAAACCCTGCAAGCGAGCCATATCCGCGATACCGAGCGCAAAGGTATCGCCATCATTCACCAGGAGCTGGCGCTGGTGAAACATTTAACCGTGCTGGAAAACATTTTCCTCGGTACGGAAATCACCCGTCACGGCGTGATGGATTATGACCAAATGACGCTGCGCTGCGAAAAATTGCTTAAACAGGTGAGCCTGTCGATTTCGCCAGATACTCGCGTAGGTGATTTAGGGCTCGGGCAACAGCAACTGGTCGAAATCGCCAAAGCGCTGAACAAACAGGTGCGGCTGCTTATCCTTGATGAGCCCACCGCTTCGCTGACCGAGCAGGAAACCGCCGTACTGCTGGATATCATCCGCGACCTGCGTAACCACGATATCGCCTGCGTTTACATTTCCCACAAGCTGAATGAAGTCAAAGCGATATCGGACACCATCTGCGTTATCCGTGATGGCAAGCATATCGGTACGCGTGATGCCGCCGGCATGAGCGAAGACGACATCATCACGATGATGGTAGGTCGCGAACTGACCGCGCTCTACCCCAATGAACCGCACACGACAGGCGACGAGATCCTGCGCGTTGAGCACCTTACCGCCTGGCATCCGGTAAACCGCCATATCAAACGCGTGAACGATATTTCATTCAGCCTGAAGCGCGGCGAGATACTTGGCATCGCCGGGCTGGTCGGCGCGGGGCGAACCGAAGCGGTGCAGTGCCTGTTTGGTGTCTGGCCAGGGCGCTGGGAAGGGCAAATCTTTCTTGATGGCAAAGCGGTACAGATTCACAACTGCCAGCAGGCTATCGACTTTGGCATTGCTATGGTGCCGGAAGACCGCAAAAAAGACGGCATCGTGCCGGTGATGGCGGTGGGCAAGAATATCACGCTGGCGGCGCTTAACCAGTTTACCGGCGCGTTAAGCAGCCTGGACGACGCCGCCGAGCAGGCGTGCATTTTACAGTCGCTCCAGCGGCTAAAAGTGAAAACATCCTCTCCGGAGCTGGCTATTGGTCGCCTGAGCGGGGGCAACCAGCAAAAGGCCATTCTCGCCCGCTGCCTGTTACTTAATCCGCGCATCCTGATCCTTGATGAACCCACGCGCGGCATCGATATCGGCGCGAAATACGAAATCTACAAACTGATTAACCAATTAGTGCAGCAGGGGATCGCCGTCATCGTTATCTCATCTGAGCTCCCCGAAGTGCTGGGATTAAGCGATCGGGTGTTGGTGATGCATGAAGGCAAGCTAAAAGCCGATCTCATCAATCGTAATCTGACCCAGGAGCAGGTCATGGAAGCGGCGCTGAGGAGCGAACATCATGTCGAAAAGCAACCCGTCTGAAATCAAGTTAACTACCGCCTCACCAGGGGCTTTTTCCGGGCTAAAGTCCCTTAATTTACAAGTGTTTGTGATGATTGCCGCCATTGTGGTGATTATGCTGTTTTTCACCGGCATGACCGATGGCGCCTACCTGAGCGCGCGTAATATCTCCAACCTGCTGCGCCAAACCGCGATCACCGGCATCCTGGCGGTGGGCATGGTGTTTGTCATTATCTCCGCCGAAATTGACCTTTCCGTCGGCTCCATGATGGGGTTGCTCGGCGGCGCGGCGGCGATTTTCGACGTCTGGCTGGGCTGGCCACTGCCGCTGACCGTGGTGGTGACGCTGGTGCTCGGCCTGCTGCTCGGCGCCTGGAACGGCTGGTGGGTGGCGTATCGCAAAGTCCCTTCATTTATCGTCACGCTGGCCGGGATGCTGGCTTTTCGCGGCGTGCTGATCGGCATCACCAACGGCACCACGGTTTCCCCCACCAGCGCGGCGATGTCGCAAATTGGCCAAAGCTATTTGCCAGATGGCGTAGGTTTCGGTGTGGGCCTGCTGGGTCTGGTCGCTTTTGTACTCTGGCAGTGGCGCGGACGCATGCGCCGCCAGACGCTGGGCCTGGCGACCTCTCCCTCCACAGCGGCGGTCGGCCGCCAGGCGCTCATCGCGGTGATCGTGCTTGGAGCCATTTGGCTGCTGAATGATTACCGTGGCGTCCCCACGCCGGTACTGCTGCTGGCGTTTTTGCTGCTGGCGGGCATGTTTATGGCAACGCGCACCGCGTTTGGCCGCCGTATTTATGCCATTGGCGGCAATCTGGAAGCGGCTCGGCTTTCCGGCATTAACGTCGAGCGCACCAAACTTGCGGTATTTGCGATTAACGGATTGATGGTGGCGATTGCCGGTTTGATCCTCAGCTCGCGCCTCGGCGCGGGTTCACCTTCCGCCGGGAACATCGCCGAACTGGACGCCATTGCCGCTTGTGTGATTGGCGGCACCAGCCTTGCAGGCGGTATTGGTAGCGTCGCAGGCGCGGTGATGGGCGCGTTTATTATGGCGTCGCTGGATAACGGCATGAGCATGATGGATGTGCCGACGTTCTGGCAATACATCGTTAAAGGGGCCATTTTGCTGCTCGCCGTGTGGATGGATTCTGCCACCAAACGGCGGGCCTGAAAGTTGTGAATTAAGGCGCGATCACACTGCCGGATCTTTTTTATTCATCAGTTTGGTGAATATGATAATGAGATCGGATGGAAAGTCAGGAAGCAAACCAACATGTTTGAGAAGCGCCATCGCATCACGTTGTTATTTAATGCCAATAAAGCCTACGACCGCCAGGTTGTCGAAGGGGTCGGCGAATATTTACAGGCCTCGCAATCCGAGTGGGATATTTTCATTGAAGAGGATTTTCGCGCCCGCATTGAAAATATCAAAGAGTGGCTGGGCGATGGCGTGATTGCCGATTATGACGATCGGGACATTGAGCGGCTGCTGGCGGATGTCGACGTGCCAATTGTCGGCGTGGGCGGCTCTTATCACACACCGGAGCACTACCCGCCAGTGCATTACATCGCAACCGACAACTACGCACTGGTGGAGAGCGCGTTTTTGCATCTGAAAGAGAAAGGCGTTCACCGTTTTGCGTTCTATGGCCTGCCGGCCTCCAGCGGCAAACGCTGGGCGGTAGAACGTGAGCACGCCTTCTGCCAGTTAGTGGCGCAAGAGAAGTACCGCGGCGTGGTTTACCAGGGGCTGACCACCGCGCCTGAGAACTGGCAACATGCGCAAAACCGGCTGGCGGACTGGCTGCAAACGCTGCCGCCGCAGACCGGTATTATCGCCGTGACCGACGCCCGCGCGCGCCATGTTCTGCAAGTGTGTGACCATTTGCATATTCCGGTGCCGGAAAAACTGTGCGTGATCGGCATCGATAACGAAGAGCTCACCCGCTATCTTTCACGCGTTGCACTCTCTTCCGTGGCACAGGGAACCCGGCAAATGGGTTACCAGGCGGCGAAGCTGCTGCACCGTTTGCTGGATAACGAAACCATGCCGTTACAGCGATTACTGGTGCCACCGGTGCGCGTGGTGGCGCGGCGCTCCACGGATTACCGCTCGCTGAATGATCCGGCGGTGATTCAGGCGATGCATTACATTCGCAATCACGCCTGTAAAGGCATCAAAGTGGATCAGGTGCTGGATGCCGTCGGCATCTCGCGTTCAAACCTGGAAAAGCGCTTTAAAGAAGAGGTCGGAGAGACGATTCACGCGGTGATTCATGCGGAAAAACTGGAAAAGGCGCGTAGCCTGCTGATATCAACGTCGCTCTCGATCAATGAAATCTCACAGATGTGCGGCTACCCGTCGCTGCAATATTTCTACTCGGTGTTTCGCAAAGAGTACGACAGCACGCCAAAAGACTATCGCGACCGCTATAGCGAAATCCTTATCTGATACAAAGAAAAACGCCTTCCGGCTGGAAGGCGTTTACAGGACTGACATTACATATGGGCGGCGATTAACTGCTGATTGTCCTGATACATGGCAAACAGGTAGTTGTTGTAGCTCGCACCACGGGTTGAGTAACCCTTCAGCTTGTGAATCATGTTGGTAGCGGTCACTTCCTGATCCGCTTTACGCAATTGCGCACGGGATTTACGGAATGAGGCATAGGCCGTGTGCGTATTCAGGTTGGTGACGTAAGCATCAACCGATTCCTGCAGGGAGTTGAAGTGAGAATAACCTTTCACTTTGCCAGCCCCGTTTTTACAGGCACCTTTCGCACATTTCATGCCAAACAGATTGTTGTTGGTACGCGCCAGTTTTGACGTTCCCCAACCACTTTCCGCCGCCGCCATGGTAGCAACCATGCTGTCCGGGATAATGTCTACACGCTCCAGCAGGGCGTTCCATGGAATACGACGCGTATTCCCGTTCCAGCTGATTTTGTAGCGTTGAGTAATATCCTTCAGACGCGCGCGCTCGGCCGGCGACCATTGGCTGTTGTACTGTTTTGACAGCAACCAGTTACGCTCGGCGGTAATTGCAGAGTTTTTGCTGGTGATATAAGGCATTACCGTCCGGAGAAACGCTTTTTTCCTTGGTGTTCCGGAAGGGTATTTTCGCAAATCAGGAAGTGAACTACTTTTTACACTATTGCGAGAATACTCTTGTTTACTGCTTGCCTGTTTTTTTACGCTTGCCTTAGTGACGTGGGCTTTGTGACTCGCTGTTTCTGTGTGCGTCTTTGCCAGCACCCCACCTGAAAATATCAAGGTGGAAAACATGAGTATCGTGGCCCCAAGTCGTCGCATGGGTATCGATATCATTAGGTCTCCTGGTCGGATATGAACATTCCAACACCTTCTTTTTTGCATGATTTTGAGAGCTGAATCTCAAATCATACCAAAAATAACCTGCAAGAGCACGTACAGAAATAATCCAATTCTGAAATCATGTCACCAGGAAACTGCACACAAAACGGACAATCTCTTATAAATGTGGCGTTTATCGCAAATCCACATCAACGATATGTGCGCTATCGCTCACCCTGCACCCTCCTCCCTGGCGATTACGACCAGGGAGGAGTTTCCCCGCCAGGCGGAGTGGCAAACTGGCTAAAATCGCCATCACTGGGACATCCGATGAAACACTCCGCACTGTTACTGCTGTTGCTTCCCGGCATCGCTCTCGCCGACTGGTCCGCCGCCGGTTTTCCCCCTTTAACTGACGACGGCACCGGTCTTTGGCGCAGCCAGGTCGCGCTGAAAAAAGGTGAGCATCCGATCGCGTTACAGCAGGGTCAGCAATGCTGGCAGCCCGCCAGCGACATCAAGCTGAACCAAATGCTTTCGCTGAAGCCTTGTAGCGGGCGTACGCCGCAGTGGCGGATATTCCGTGATGGCGATTACCAGATACAACTCGATACCCGTTCCGGCACGCCAACATTGCTGCTAAGTGTCAAAAGCGAGGCCAGCGAAACGCCGGTTAACGTTACGCGCCAGTGTCCGGTGCGCGACAATAAGCCGCTGACCGTGCCTGTTGGCAATACTTTCCCGGAAGGCAGCCTGGTACGCGATTTCTACAGCCAGCAAACTACCACGGTACGCGACGGGAAAATCACCCTGCAGCCTGCACCGGAAAGTGACGGTCTTTTGCTGCTGGAAAAAGCGCAGACGCAGGGCGCAGCCCCCTTTCAGTGGCATAACGCCACGGTCTATTTTGTCCTTACCGACCGCTTCGTGAATGGCAATCCCGCCAATGACAACAGCTATGGCCGACATAAAGATGGCATGCAGGAGATTGGCACCTTTCACGGCGGCGACCTGCAAGGGCTGACCAGCAAACTGGATTACTTACAGCAGTTGGGCGTCAATGCGTTATGGATAAGTTCGCCGCTGGAGCAGATCCACGGCTGGGTTGGCGGTGGTACAAAAGGCGATTTCCCCCACTATGCCTACCACGGTTATTACACGCAGGACTGGACGCGCCTCGACGCCAATATGGGCAACGAAGATGATCTGCGTAAGCTGGTTGATGAAGCGCACCGCCGCGGTATTCGCGTGCTGTTTGACGTGGTGATGAATCACACCGGCTATGCGACACTGGCTGATATGCAAACCTTCCAGTTCGGCGCGCTGTATTTGAAAGAAGAAGAACGCAAAAAGATCCTCGGCGAGCACTGGACTGACTGGCGTCCCGCCGCCGGGCAAAGCTGGCACAGCTTCAATGATTACATCAACTTTAGCGATAAAAGCGCCTGGCAAAACTGGTGGGGCAAAAACTGGATCCGCACCGATATCGGCGATTATGACAACCCCGGTTTTGACGACCTCACCATGTCGCTGGCGTTTTTGCCGGATCTGAAAACCGAATCCACCACGCCGTCCGGGCTGCCGGTGTTTTATCGCCACAAACCGGATACGCACGCACGTGAAATCGCAGGGTTTACACCGCGCGATTACCTCACTCATTGGCTAAGTGAATGGGTGCGCGAGTACGGCATTGACGGCTTTCGCGTTGATACCGCCAAACATGTCGAGCTGGCGGCCTGGCAACAATTAAAAACGCAGGCCACGGCGGCGCTCGCCGAATGGAAAAAGGCCAATCCGCAGAAAAAAATCGATGACGCCCCTTTCTGGATGACCGGCGAATCCTGGGGTCACGGTGTGATGCAGAGTGATTATTACCGCCATGGTTTTGATGCGATGATCAATTTTGACTATCAGCAACAGGCCGCCGACGCAGTATCGTGTCTGGCGAATATGGATACCGTCTGGCAACAGATGGCCGACAAACTGCAAAGCTTTAATGTGCTGAGCTATCTCTCCTCGCACGATACCCGGTTGTTCCGCGAGGGCGGCCAGCAAGCCGCAGCGCTTTTGCTGCTGGCCCCTGGCGCGGTGCAGATCTTTTACGGTGATGAAAGCGCACGGCCCTTTGGCCCGACAGGATCGGATCCACTACAAGGGACGCGATCGGATATGAACTGGCAGGATCTCAACGGCAAAAGCGCCGCCAACCTGCGGCACTGGCAAACACTGGGACAGTTCCGTGCTCGCCACCCGGCGCTGGGCATGGGAAAACAGACCACGCTTACGCTACCGCAGGGCTACGGTTTTGTTCGTGAACAAGGTGAGGACAAAGTGATGGTGGTCTGGGCGGGCGCGGCTCGCCACTGAGCCATAAGACAAATATCAGCACAATATATCGCTCAACTGCCATCGATAAGAATTAAGCGTGGAAAAGGCGCGCCGGCGGCGATTTGCACCTCGTCGTCCGGAGCGCTATGGTTAGCCACTTTGATCCGCAGCCCGACAGAGCAGTAGCGATGACATTTTCACTTTTCGGCGACAAATTTACCCGCCACGCAGGCATTACGCGCCTGATGGAGGATCTCAACGACGGTTTACGCACCCCTGGCGCTATCATGCTCGGCGGCGGTAACCCGGCACAAATCCCGGCGATGACCGATTACTTCCGCAACCTGCTTGCAGACATGGTGGAAAACGGCAAAGCGACTGATGCGCTGTGCAATTATGACGGCCCGCAGGGTAAAACGGAGCTACTGACGGCACTGGCAGGTATGCTGCGTGAAGAGTTAGGTTGGGATATTGAGCCACAGAATATTGCACTAACAAATGGCAGCCAGAGCGCGTTTTTCTACTTGTTCAACCTGTTTGCTGGCCGTCGCGCCGATGGAAGCACCAGGAAAGTGCTTTTCCCGCTGGCGCCGGAGTACATCGGCTATGCCGATTCCGGGCTGGAAGAAGATCTGTTTGTCTCCGCGCGCCCCAATATTGAACTGCTGCCGGACGGGCAGTTTAAGTACCACGTCGATTTTGAACACCTGCATATTGGCGAAGAGACCGGCATGATCTGCGTCTCACGCCCGACCAACCCGACCGGCAACGTGATCACCGACGAAGAGCTGATGAAGCTGGATGTGCTGGCGAATCAGCACAACATTCCGCTGGTAATTGATAACGCTTACGGCGTCCCTTTCCCGGGCATTATCTTTAGCGAAGCGCGCCCGCTGTGGAATCCAAACATCATTCTGTGCATGAGCCTGTCGAAGCTGGGCCTGCCGGGTAGCCGCTGCGGCATTATCATCGCCAGCGAAAAAATCATCTCCGCGATCCGCAATATGAACGGCATTATCAGCCTCGCGCCGGGCGGCATTGGCCCGGCGATGATGCGCGAAATGATTAAACGCAAAGATTTGCTGCGCCTTTCTGAAGAGGTGATCAAGCCGTTTTACTACCAGCGGGTACAGGAAACGATCGCCACGCTGCGCCGTTATTTGCCGGAAGAACGCTGCCTTATTCACAAACCGGAAGGGGCGATTTTCCTCTGGCTGTGGTTTAAAGATCTGCCAATCAGCACTGAGCTGCTCTACCAGCGCCTGAAAAAACGCGGCGTGCTGATGGTGCCAGGCGACTACTTCTTCCCGGGCCTGGATAAACCCTGGCCGCACACGCATCAGTGCATGCGCATGAACTATGTGCCGGAGCCGGAGCTTATCGAAGCGGGCGTGAAAATCCTCGCCGAAGAGATTGAGAAAGCCTGGCAGGAAAACTAAAGCGAACACGCTGAATTAAGCCCTCTGTCGAGGGCTTTTTTATCACTCACGAAAACGGGTGCATCAGTACCGAGTTTGCTCTGCCTGACGTCTGCGGATTTAACGCGCGCAGAACTGGCAGCAGCTTTTCTTTACGGTTGGCGGGTTTTCCGCTGCTTTGCGCCATTCATGCCGATTTGCTGGCTAGAGCCGCTGGCTTTGTAGCCGATTCTCACGAAGCTGCACCGGGTTTATGCAACGCAGCGCGTTGGTCGGGCAAGCGTCGACACAGGCCGGGCCGTTTTCGCGATGCTGGCACAGATCGCACTTCAGCGCCTGCGCCCGATTCTCAACGCGCATCACCTGCATGGCACCAAACGGGCAGGCAATCATGCAGCTTTTACAGCCGATACAGCGCGATTGCTCCACCAGCACCACACCGTTGGCCCGCCCGATCGCACCGACCGGACAGACATTCGCGCAGGGCGCGTCTTCGCAATGATGGCAGGTGACGGCGGAGGAGAAATCGCCGGTTTTCACCACGCGGATGCGTGCGGAAAAGGTCGCGGGCTTCACACCCGAGCAGTCCTGGTTATCTTCATGCGACACCACACACGCTACTTCGCAGGTACGGCAGCCAATGCATTTGGCCGGATCAGCGATAATAAAACGGTTCATTCCCCACTCCACCGGGCACGAAAACGACAAGGGTGCCAGAAAAACCGCCGCAATGCTTTGATCGCAAGCGGGAAAGCTGCCAGTTTTGTCATTTGCCTGAACATTTTTGGCAATTTGTAGCACGCGTTCAAAATGCCACTAAAGGTGTGCAGGAGCCGCTCGCCAGCGCATGTTGTGCCTGCTTATTACGTTCCAGAGAATTCGCACCCGTTGCCGGTTTTTTTGCGCTTAACGGCATATTTTCCGTTGAGTTCTGGACGTTATTGCAGGCGATGACCAGCGCTTCCTTGCGGTAAGAAGGTTTTGCGAGGGATGATGCGGCTGGCGAAAAATCGCCAGCCTGAGCGTTGATCACTCTTTGAGAAATAACGCCTTGTCGCGCAGGATGTGGTCATTACCACGGCGACGGGTAAAACCAATGCGGTCAAAATACTCGAGGATTTGAATCGCCAGTTTGCGCCCCACATTCAACGTATCGCGAAAATCCGCCGCGCTGGTAGAGCCGCGCGCTTCATCAAGATCGCGGATCATGCTCGCAAAAGTCACTATGCGATCGTTGCGGTAATAACGATCTTTAACGATCGCCGTAATCAGCCCCTGCTGCGCCGCCTGACGCAGCAGGCCGCGCATTACCTGTTCATCGACGCCAACTTCACGGGCTAAATCCCGCACCCACCAGGGTTCGTCGCCAAACAGCGGTGCGGTTTTTTGCCAAAGCTGCGCCTGCTCGTCGCTGAAACCGGCTTTATGCTCCGGCAAGTGCAGCCAGCCGTGGTGGCTGTGGATATCGCCGCTCTCACGCATGCGTTCAATCAGCGTTAATACCAACGCTTCATCTTCCATCGGCAGCGCCATGCGTCGCAGGCGTTCGCGCCCTGGACCCGGCTCTTCGCGGTGCTGTTCATGGTAAGTCGCCAGCGTGTCCAGCAACTTACGCTGCCAGCGCGCTGCCACCGGCGCATTAAGCAGGTTATCCCCCGCGCGGATAAAACCGGGGTTATCGAGTAGCGCCGCCAGACCGATGCTGCTTAACTGGCGCGCCCAGCCAAATGCACGCAAATCCACCGCCCCGCGCGATAAATGCACGGCCAGCGCCTGGGCGTCATCTTTGACCTGCGCCAGTTCACCAATCCACGCCAGGTAATCTGCCTTGCGCTTGCCGCGACGCGGTGAGTTCAGCGTCACCACGCGTGCGCCCGCCAGCGTGCTGCGTGCGGAGATATCACGCAGCACCAGCAGGTCGTTATCCGCCAGCCACAGCGGCGTATCAAGCACCAGTTCGGCAAGGCCATTTTCCAGCAGCGACACGCGTCCGGTAACGTGGCTGGCAGCATGGTGAATATGCAATGGCTGCCATTGCGTCAGCGGAACGTGGGTTTGCAGCGCGACAATCAGCCGCTCGGTGGGTTCGTCGGGCTGCTGCGACAACAGCCAGTCACCGCGACTGAGCGCCTCTTTTTCCGCATCACCGGCAATATTCAGTGCGATACGCTGCCCGGCATGAGCGTGCTCGACAGGTTGATTCTGCGCATGCAACCCGCGCACACGCATCGGTGTATTCGCCCCGGTCAGCCACAGCGTATCGCCCACGCGGACATCGCCGGAAAGCGCCGTTCCCGTCACCACCAGCCCCGCACCTTTTACCGTGAAAGCGCGATCGAGCGCCAGGCGGAAACGCTGATGCTCCGGATGCGCGCGTTCCGGCAACTGCAACAGATGTTCACGCAGCTCAGCAATGCCGCGCTGTTCCGTAGCGGCGGTAACAAACAGCGTCGCCTGCGGGTAACCAAAGGCCTGGAGCGTGTTTTGGACTTCCGCGCGCACATCGGCAATGCGCGCCTCATCCACGCGGTCAGCCTTCGTTAGCGCTACCGTCAGCGACGGGTTACCGGTCAATTGTAAAATCGCCAGATGCTCGCGCGTCTGCGCCATGACGCCATCGTCACACGCCACCACCAGCAACGCATGGTCAATGCCACCAACGCCCGCCAGCATATTAGAGAGGAATTTTTCATGCCCTGGCACATCAATAAAACCCGGCACGCGGCCATCCGGCTGCGGCCAGTAGGCATAACCGAGATCGATGGTCATACCCCGTTTTTTCTCTTCCGGCAGGCGATCGGCATTCACGCCCGTAATCGCTTCAATCAGGGTGGTTTTGCCGTGGTCGACATGCCCGGCAGTGGCAATAATCATTTCAGCAACATCTCCAGCAAGCGGGATTCATCATCAACACAGCGACAGTCCAGCCACAGGCGACCATCGTAAATACGGCCAATCACCGGCTGCGGCAGTGCCCGCCACTGCGCGGCCAGCGCCTCTACACGACGCCCACCGCCGTCGCGCGGGGTAAAGGTCAATGCCGCGCCTGGCAGCCTGTCGACAGGCAGCGAACCGCTACCAATTTGTGACAGGCAGGTTTCCACGCGCAACTCAAATTCGTGATAACGCGCCGTCAACGCTGCGCATAAGCGCTGCGCCTGCTCGCGAATTTCCGCCTCCGGGCGGGTTAAGTAACGTAGCGTCGGCAGGTTCTCAGTGAGTTTTTCCGGGTGCAGATAGAGGCGTAACGTCGCCTCCAGCGCCGCCAGCGTCATTTTATCCGCCCGCAGCGCGCGTTTTAACGGATGTTGCTGCAACTGCTCAATCAGCGCTTTTTTACCCACGATAATGCCCGCCTGCGGGCCGCCGAGCAGTTTATCGCCGGAGAAACTCACCAGACTCACACCGGCAGCAATCAATGTCTGCGGCATCGGTTCCTGCGGCAAACCGTAGCGGCTTAAATCGACCAGCGAACCACTACCGAGATCAACAATCACCGGTAGCGCATGCTCTTCCCCCAGCACCACCAGTTCCGCTTCATCCACCGCTTTGGTAAAGCCTTCGATATGGTAATTACTGGTGTGGACTTTCATCAGCAGCGCGGTGTTGTCGTTAATCGCCTGGCGGTAATCTTTCGCATGCGTGCGGTTAGTGGTACCGACTTCGTGCAGCACACAGCCCGCCTGGCGCATCACGTCCGGAATGCGAAATGCGCCGCCAATTTCTACCAGCTCACCACGCGACACCACCACTTCGCGGCCAGCCGCCGTGGCCGCCAGCATCAGCAATACCGCTGCGGCATTGTTATTGACGATGCAGGCATCTTCCGCGCCGGTAAGCTGACAGAGAAGATCGGCCAGGGCGCGATCGCGATGACCGCGCCCCGCGCCGTCGAGATCGTATTCAAGCGTCACCGGCGAGCCCATCACCTGCGCGACGGCATCAATGGCGGCCTGCGGTTGTACCGCGCGGCCTAAGTTGGTGTGTAGCACCGTACCGCTCAGGTTAAACACCGGGCGCAGCGCGCTGCTGTCACTTTGTGTCAGCCGCTGTTGCGCCGCTGCCGCCCAATCCTGGCTCCAGTCGGGCAATGTCTGCGCGTCGCGGATCTGCGCGCGCGCCTCGTCCTGAAGCTGGCGCAGCGTTTGCGCCACGCGACTGTGGCCAAAAGTGGTTAATAAAGTGGCGAACGCCTCGTCACGTAACAGACGATCGGTCGAAGGGATCTGGCTGTAAAGAGTAGTCATGAAAAGGCCTGGCTATGAGTTGCCCCCTCCCGTCAGGGGGTTTGACGTGAGGGGATTGTACCGTGACTTGCTCAGGCGAACATCATGCTTATCAAGCCTTCGGCGGTTCGGTGCGGGCGAAACTCTCGCGCTGGAAAAGATTTTCCACCAGCTTTACCAGCAGTGGGCGATCAACACACCAGCCGGGCGAAACATGGCGGAAATTGAGGTAACTAATCGCGCAGGCGATTGCCACCGTCGCCAGATTCAAGTCATCCACGCTCAGCGTGCCGTCTTTAAGATAGCTTTCCAGCGCGTCCAGACCGCGCGAAACCTTTTCCCGCTGGCGTAACAGTTCAGTCTCCGACTGCTGTTCGACCGGGCGCGCCAGCTCGCGAACCGAGACCAGCGCCGCATCCATAATGCCGTCAGCCAGCGCTTCCAGTTGGCGAATTTTCAGTGCCGCTTTGCGATCGGTGGGCAACATCGCCGGGGCGGTATTTAGCAAATCAATGTATTCCGCGATGATCGGCGAGTCGAACCACACTTCGCCATCATCGGTTATCAGCGCCGGTACTTTGCCAAGCGGGTTGTACTGCGCCACGCCATTCACGGCGTTATAAGGCTGCTCATTGATAAATTCGAAGGTGATGCCCTTTTCCAGCAGGATCACCGAAATTTTGCGTACAAAAGGACTGGTATAGCTGCCGATCAGTTTCATTGCCTTCTCCGTTTTCGCCAACAAAAACCTAAGTATGAACGAGCGGGCGCAGATTGTTTCATCAAGATGAAAACTTCTGCCGCTACTGTGCATATCGCAACAGGCAGTGAAAGGAAGTTACAGGTTCTGCAGGTCGTCAAAAACACAGTTTGCTGGCGATCACATTCGGAAAAGTCCTGACGAAAATATCTTGTGATCTATATCACAAATACATAACAAACCATCGCGCATAAAATGTGAATAACATCACACTTACAGGCTCATAACGTTCAGATTTTGCGCTTTGTTCTTTTTTTACACTGATTTTATGTGACAAATATCACACTAAATGGTGGCATACCCCCTACGTTAGTGTGATCTGAGTCACACAAAAGCACACCATCTGGACAGCTACGCGATTCGGTGCGAGATTTCGCCTCACAGATAACCCAGGTCCGGCTACCTCTGCCGCCACGTTAACAAAAAACCTCGGGCTTCCGGCCTGTGCGATAGCAAACATAAGAAGGGGTGTTTTATGTCATCCGATATCAAGATCAAGGTGCAAAGCTTTGGTCGTTTTCTCAGCAATATGGTGATGCCGAATATCGGCGCGTTCATCGCGTGGGGGATCATCACCGCATTGTTTATTCCTACAGGGTGGTTGCCGAACGAGACGCTGGCAAAACTCGTTGGCCCAATGATTACTTATCTGCTGCCGCTGCTCATCGGTTACACCGGTGGTCGTCTGGTGGGCGGCGATCGTGGCGGCGTAGTCGGCGCGATCACCACCATGGGCGTTATCGTTGGTGCGGATATGCCGATGTTCCTCGGCGCAATGATCGCAGGCCCGCTTGGCGGCTGGGCGATTAAACACTTTGATAACTGGGTCGACGGTAAGATCAAATCCGGTTTCGAAATGCTGGTGAACAACTTCTCCGCTGGCATCATCGGTATGATCCTCGCCATCCTGGCGTTCCTCGGCATTGGTCCTGCGGTTGAAGTGCTGTCCAAAGTTCTGGCGGCGGGCGTTAACTTCATGGTTGCGCACGAAATGCTGCCGCTGGCGTCTATTTTTGTCGAACCGGCGAAAATCCTGTTCCTCAACAACGCCATCAACCACGGTATCTTCTCACCGTTGGGTATCCAGCAATCGCATGATCTCGGCAAGTCCATCTTCTTCCTGATCGAAGCGAACCCGGGTCCGGGTATGGGCGTGCTGCTGGCGTACATGTTCTTTGGTCGCGGTAGTGCTAAACAGTCTGCTGGCGGCGCGGCTATCATCCACTTCCTGGGTGGTATCCACGAAATTTACTTCCCATATGTACTGATGAACCCGCGTCTGCTGCTTGCTGTTATCCTCGGCGGTATGACTGGCGTGTTCACCCTGAGCGTGCTGAACGGCGGCCTGGTTTCTCCGGCTTCTCCGGGTTCCATCCTGGCCGTGCTGGCAATGACACCAAAAGGCGCGTACTTCGCGAACCTGGCGGCTATCTTCGCTGCACTGATTGTCTCTTTCGTTATCTCTTCCATCCTGCTGAAAACCAGCAAAGTGAAAGACGACGAAGACCTGCAAGAAGCAACCCGTCGTATTCACGAAATGAAAGCAGAGTCTAAAGGCGCTACCCCGCTGGCGGCGGGCGACGTGACCAACGACCTGAGCCATGTGCGTAAAATCATCGTCGCTTGTGACGCCGGTATGGGTTCCAGTGCCATGGGCGCGGGCGTGCTGCGTAAGAAAGTACAGGATGCGGGTCTGACCAACATCTCTGTCACCAACAGCGCCATTAACAGCCTGCCGTCTGACGTTGACCTGGTGATTACGCACCGCGATCTGACCGAGCGTGCCATGCGCCAGGCACCACAGGCGCAACACATTTCGCTGACTAACTTCCTCGACAGCGGCCTGTACACCAACCTGACTGAACGTCTTGTTGCCGCACAGCGCCACACTGACAACGAAGCCAAAGTCACCAGCAGCCTGCAAGATAGTTTCGATGCTCCGAATAGTAACCTGTTCAAACTGAGCGCAGAGAATATCTTCCTTGGTCGCACCGCGAGCAACAAAGAAGAAGCCATCCGTTTTGCCGGTGAGCAACTGGTCAAAGGCGGCTACGTTCAGCCGGAATATGTCGATGCCATGCTGGAACGCGAAAAACTGACCCCGACCTATCTGGGTGAGTCCATCGCGGTACCGCACGGCACAGTGGAAGCGAAAGATCGCGTGCTGAAAACCGGCGTGGTGTTCTGCCAGTACCCAGAAGGTGTCCGCTTCGGTGAAGACGAAGATGACATCGCCCGTCTGGTGATTGGCATCGCGGCACGTAACAATGAGCACATCCAGGTCATCACCAGCCTCACCAACGCGCTGGATGACGAGACCGTGATTCAGCGTCTGGCGAACACCACCAGCGTTGAAGAAGTGCTGGCACTGCTCGGCAAGTAATCGGTTTTCCTCCCTCTCCCCACGGGGAGAGGGCTAGGGTGAGGGGAAATATTTGCGGTTCCTCACCCCAGCCCTCTCGGGTAAAAACATTGATGAAGGTTAAGACTATGAAAGCATTGCATTTTGGCGCAGGTAATATCGGACGTGGCTTTATCGGCAAGTTGCTCGCCGACGCGGGGATTGAACTGACGTTCGCCGATGTGAATCAGGTGGTGCTCGACGCCCTTAATGCCCGTCATAGCTATCAGGTGCATGTGGTTGGTGAAAAAGAGCAGGTCGATACCGTCTCCGGCGTTAACGCCGTGAGCAGCATTGGCGACGAGGTTATCGACCTGATTGCGAGCGTTGATCTGGTGACCACGGCGGTCGGTCCGGTGGTGCTGGAACGCATCGCCCCGGCTATCGCCAAAGGTCTGGCAAAACGTAAAGCACAGGGCATTAACACGCCGCTGAACATTATCGCTTGTGAAAATATGGTGCGCGGCACCACGCAGTTAAAAGGCCATGTTATTGCCGCGTTAGCGGACGCCGACAAAGCCTGGGTTGAAGAGCATGTTGGCTTCGTGGATTCCGCCGTTGACCGTATTGTTCCGCCGTCTGCATCCGCTACCAACGATCCGCTGGAAGTGACGGTGGAAACCTTCAGCGAGTGGATTGTCGACAAAACCCAGTTCAAAGGCACGCTGCCGAACATTCCGGGCATGGAATTAACTGATAACCTGATGGCATTTGTTGAACGTAAGCTCTTCACGCTGAATACCGGGCATGCTATAACCGCGTACCTTGGAAAACAGACCGGCCATCAAACCATTCGCGACGCCATTCTGGATGCCAGCATCCGTGCGGTTGTGAAAGGCGCAATGGAAGAGAGTGGCGCGGTGCTGATCAAACGTTATGGCTTCGATGCCGACAAGCATGCTGCGTATATTCAGAAAATCCTGGGCCGTTTTGAAAACCCTTATCTGAAAGACGATGTTGAGCGCGTAGGTCGTCAACCGCTGCGTAAACTGAGCGCGGGCGATCGCCTGATCAAACCGCTGCTCGGCACGCTGGAGTACAACCTGCCGCACGCGAACCTGGTGAAAGGCATTGCCGCTGCTATGCATTACCGCAGCGAGCAGGATCCGCAGGCGCAGGAGCTGGCTCAGCTTATCGAAGAGAAAGGCCCGCAAGCCGCGCTGGCGCAGGTTTCAGGCCTGGATGCTAACAGCCCGGTCGTTAACGAAGCCGTCAGCGCCTATAACGCCAGGGCATGATGCCGACGATGGCGCGGGAAACCCCGCGCCAGTTAACGAAATTGTCAGATATGCAGGCAATAATGGAAAAAACGCAGGCTTTCGAAAACCGTGTTCTCGAGCGTCTGAATGCTGGCAAAACCGTGCGAAGCTTTTTGATCGCCGCCGTTGAGTTACTCAACGAAGCTATCAATATTCTGGTGTTGCAGGTATTTCGCAAAGATGACTACGCGGTGAAATACGCTGTAGAGCCGCTGCTTGACGGAGATGGACCGCTGGGCAATTTGTCCGTGCGTTTAAAGCTGATTTACGGTCTGGGTGTCATCTCCCGCCCGGAATACGAAGACGCCGAGCTGTTGATGGCGCTGCGTGAAGAGCTCAACCACGATGGCACAGAGTACGCGTTTACCGATGATGAGATCCTCGGGCCGTTTGGTGAGCTGCACTGCGTTGCCGCCCTGCCGCCAACGCCGGTGTTTGATACCAGTGACACAAGGCTTTTGGCCATGCAAAAACAGCGCTACCAGCAAGTCGTGCGTTCAACCATGGTGCTCTCTCTGACCGAGCTTATTTCCCGTATCAGCTTAAAAAAAGCATTCCAGAAATAACCTTCGCCATAAATACTGTATCCTTATCGTTTTACTCCCCAACGAATTGAGCCCCATGAAAGAAGTCGAAAAAAACGAAATCAAGCGTCTGAGCGACCGCCTCGACGCGATTCGCCACCAGCAGGCGGATCTCTCCTTAGTTGACGCAGCGGAAAAATACGCGGAACTGGAAAAAGAGAAAACCACGCTGGAAAGCGAAATCGCCCGTCTGCGTGAGCAGTACACGCAAAAGTTGAGCAAAGAAGCGCAGAAACTGATGAAAATGCCGTTTCGCCGCACCATCACCAAAAAAGAGCAGGCCGACCTCGGCAAGCTGAAAAAAAGCGTCCGTGGTCTGGTGGTTGTCCACCCGATGACCGCGCTGGGCCGCGAAATGGGCCTCGATGCAATGACCGGCTTCGCCAACAGCGAGTTCTGATCCTCGCTTTAACAACCCTGGCCGCCTGCTAGCGCCAGGGGTTGTTAAATTGGCCCTACCAATTCCTGCTGTTCCTTTCTCTGGTTCACAAATCCATCAAATCCCGTCACAGATATATTGCTTGTCGGCAACATCTGGATAACCATTCGTTATCACAACCCCTACACAACCCAACTGGCAGGACCACTTTTACAAAACATGTGACGCAGAGCTAAGCGCAGACTTGCCGCTCGCCGGTTTTGTTGTGGTTCTCAGGAGACCTGCATGAATCTCTGGCAACAGAATTACGACCCGGCTGGCAACCTTTGGCTTTCCAGCTTAATTGCCTCGCTACCGATCCTGTTTTTCTTTTTTGCGCTGATAAAGCTCAAACTGAAAGGCTATGTCGCTGCCAGTTGGACTGTCGTTATCGCCCTTGGCGTGGCGCT
Source organism: Kosakonia sacchari SP1 (assembly GCF_000300455.3). Taxonomy (NCBI): domain Bacteria; kingdom Pseudomonadati; phylum Pseudomonadota; class Gammaproteobacteria; order Enterobacterales; family Enterobacteriaceae; genus Kosakonia; species Kosakonia sacchari. The sequence continues at coordinate 134,646 of NZ_CP007215.2, read as the reverse complement.
GCTGTTTTACCGTATGCCGCTCGATCACGCGCTGGCCTCGGTGTTTTATGGTTTTTTCTACGGATTGTGGCCGATTGCGTGGATCATTATCGCCGCCGTTTTTGTCTACAAAATCTCGGTCAAAACCGGGCAGTTCGACATCATTCGCTCTTCGATTTTGTCGATTACCCCAGACCAGCGTCTGCAAATGTTGATTGTCGGCTTCTCTTTCGGCGCGTTTCTGGAAGGGGCTGCCGGATTTGGCGCGCCGGTCGCCATTACCGCCGCGTTGCTGGTGGGTTTAGGTTTTAACCCGCTGTATGCTGCGGGCCTGTGTCTGATCGTTAACACCGCGCCGGTCGCCTTTGGCGCAATGGGCATTCCAATTCTGGTGGCCGGGCAGGTTACCGGGCTGGACAGCTTTGAAATCGGCCAGATGGTTGGCCGCCAGTTACCGTTCCTGACCATTATCGTGCTGTTCTGGATCATGGCGATTATGGATGGCTGGCGCGGCATAAAAGAGACCTGGCCGGCGGTGATTGTCGCGGGCGGCTCGTTTGCTATCGCCCAGTATCTGAGTTCCAACTTTATCGGCCCGGAACTGCCGGACATCATCTCGTCGCTGGTTTCGCTGGTCTGCCTGACGTTGTTCCTCAAGCGCTGGCGTCCGGTGCGCATCTTCCGCTTCGGCGATATGGGCGCATCGCAGGTCGATCTCGATTTGAAACGTACCCAATACAGCGGCGGGCAGATCCTGCGCGCCTGGTCGCCATTTCTGTTTTTGACCACTACCGTGACGCTGTGGAGCGTGCCGCCGTTTAAGGCGCTGTTTGCCCCTGGCGGTGCGCTGTATGACTGGGTATTCACCATTTCTGTACCACACCTCGACAAGCTGGTCGCGCGGATGCCGCCAGTGGTTAGCGCCGCTACGCCTTATGCTGCGGTGTATAAATTTGACTGGTTCTCCGCCACCGGCACCGCCATTCTGTTCGCCGCCATTTTGTCGATTATCTGGCTGCGCATGAAGCCGAAGGATGCCGTCACGACGTTTACCAGCACGCTGCGTGATCTGGCGCTGCCGATTTACTCGATTGGTATGGTGCTGGCGTTCGCCTTTATCTCTAACTATTCCGGGCTGTCATCCACGCTGGCGCTGGCACTGGCGCATACCGGTAGCGCCTTCCCGTTTTTCTCGCCATTTCTCGGCTGGCTGGGGGTTTTCCTGACCGGTTCAGATACCTCATCCAATGCGCTGTTCGCCGCGCTGCAAGCCACGGCGGCGCAGCAAATTGGCGTGTCGGATGTGCTGATGGTGGCGGCGAATACCACCGGCGGCGTTACCGGCAAGATGATTTCGCCGCAGTCGATCGCCATTGCCTGTGCGGCGGTGGGGCTGGTGGGTAAAGAATCCGACCTGTTCCGTTTTACTGTTAAACACAGCCTGATTTTCACCTGCATGGTGGGGGTGATCACGACACTTCAGGCCTATGTACTGACCTGGATGATCCCATGAAAGTGTTACCCAGACGCCTGACAGACGAGGTTGCCGATCGTGTGCGGGCGCTGATTGCCGAACAACAACTGGAAGCGGGCATGAAACTGCCCGCAGAACGCCAGCTTGCCGTACAGCTTGGCGTGTCGCGCAACTCGTTGCGTGAAGCGTTATCGAAACTGGTTAGCGAAGGCGTGCTGCTCAGCCGTCGCGGCGGCGGTACGTTTGTGCGCTGGCAGCATGATGACTGGTCGGAGCAAAACATCGTCCAGCCGCTGAAAACGCTGCTGCATGATGACCCGGATTACAGTTTCGATATTCTTGAAGCGCGCCACGCCATTGAAGCCAGCACCGCCTGGCACGCGGCGATGCGCGCCACCGAGGCCGATAAAGAGAAAATTGTGCTGTGCTTTGAGGCCACACAATCCGACGATCCGGATCTCGCTTCGCAGGCCGATGTGCGTTTCCATCTCGCCATCGCTGAGGCCTCGCATAACGTGGTGTTATTGCAAACCATGCGCGGGTTCTTCGACCTGCTGCAATCCTCGGTAAAACAGAGCCGCCAGCGCATGTATCTCGTTCCCCCCGTTTTTTCACAACTGACCGAACAGCACCAGGCGGTGATGAACGCCATTCTTGCCGGAGACGCCGATGGCGCGCGCCAGGCGATGATGGCGCACCTCGGTTTCGTGCATACCACGATTCGCAAATTCGATGAAGATCAGGCTCGCCAGGCACGCATCACCCGCCTGCCCGACGAGCAGCACACTCACCCCAGGGAGAAAAAAGCATGATTATTTCAGCAGCCAGCGACTATCGCGCGGCGGCTAAACGCATTTTGCCGCCGTTCTTGTTTCACTATATCGATGGCGGCGCGTATGCCGAATACACCCTGCGCCGCAACGTTGAAGACCTGTCCCAGGTGGCGCTGCGCCAGCGGGTGCTGAAAGACATGTCTGAACTGAGCCTCGAAACCACATTGTTTAATGAAAAGTTATCGATGCCGGTGGCGCTGGCCCCGGTTGGCTTGTGCGGCATGTACGCCCGGCGCGGTGAAGTGCAGGCGGCGGGCGCGGCAGATGCGAAAGGCATTCCGTTTACGCTCTCGACAGTTTCCGTCTGCCCGATTGAAGAGGTCGCGCCGACGATTAAGCGCCCGATGTGGTTCCAGTTATATGTGCTGCGCGATCGCGGCTTTATGCGTAACGCGCTGGAGCGGGCGAAAGCCGCCGGCTGCTCCACGCTGGTATTCACCGTGGATATGCCAACACCTGGCGCGCGCTACCGCGATGCCCACTCCGGTATGAGCGGCCCGAATGCGGCGCTGCGCCGTTACCTGCAATCGGTGCTGCATCCGCAGTGGGCGTGGAATGTCGGCGTTAATGGCCGCCCGCACGATCTAGGGAATATCTCCGCCTATCTCGGCAAACCGACCGGGCTGGAGGATTACATTGGCTGGCTGGCGAAGAACTTCGATCCGTCGATTTCGTGGAAAGACCTGGAGTGGATCCGCGAATTCTGGGATGGCCCGATGGTGATCAAAGGGATCCTCGACCCGGAAGATGCCCGCGACGCGGTGCGCTTTGGCGCAGACGGCATTGTGGTTTCTAACCACGGTGGCCGCCAGCTCGACGGTGTGCTCTCTTCTGCCCGCGCGCTTCCGGCGATTGCCGATGCGGTGAAAGGCGATATCACGATCCTGGCTGACAGCGGCATCCGTAACGGGCTGGATGTAGTGCGCATGCTGGCGCTTGGCGCAGATTCCGTCCTGCTGGGCCGCGCGTATCTGTATGCGCTGGCGACGCATGGCCGCCAGGGTGTGGCGAATTTGCTCGATCTGATTGAGAAAGAGATGCGCGTGGCGATGACGCTGACCAGTGCGAAATCGATTCGCGACATCAGCAAAGATTCGCTGGTCCAGGGGCTGAACCAGTTACCTGCCGCGCTGGCACCGTTGTCGCATGGCGACGCCGCCTAGAGAGTGCTATTCTGCCCCCGCTATTAAGGGGGCAGTATGTTAAACATCGTTTTATTCGAACCTGAAATCCCGCCAAACACCGGGAATATCATCCGTTTGTGCGCCAATACCGGTTTTCGTCTGCATATCATTGAACCGATGGGCTTCACCTGGGACGACAAGCGTCTGCGTCGCGCAGGGCTGGATTACCATGAGTTTGCTGCGGTAAAACGCCATCATGATTACGCCGCCTTTGTCGACGCCGAACAGCCGCAACGCTTATTTGCTCTCACCACCAAAGGCACGCCAGCACACAGCGCGGTGAGCTACCAGGATGGGGATTATTTGATGTTTGGCCCGGAAACGCGCGGCCTGCCAGCGGCTATCCTTGACGTGCTGCCGCCGGAGCAAAAAATCCGCATTCCGATGATGCCGGACAGCCGCAGCATGAACCTGTCGAATGCGGTGTCGGTGGTGGTGTATGAAGCCTGGCGCCAGCTCGGTTACCCGGGCGCGGTGCTGCGTAGCTGAAGGGGAATAGACGGATGACGGTGACACGTTAATCCGCCCTGCGGATAACGATGCCTGCCATGACGGACGCATTTATTTTTCTACGCTACTGGCGAAACGAGCAGCGCGGTAAACCGGCGCGAACACAAAATCCAGAAGGATTATTCGCTTCGCGCCTCCAGCTGGTGCTCAACACGCTGTCGCGTCTTGCTCGCAGCCCTGACTCAGACTGGCGAGCAAAATAACCAGGCAATTAAATCCCGTCGCCGTACTCGAACCCGTGATTTATCCCGTTGAAATGCTGATCCATATCCATTGACGGTTTATCGCTTTCTGGCTTACCGACAATGCGCGCCGGAACGCCTGCAGCCGTGGTATGCGGCGGCACCGGTTGCAAGACCACCGAACCCGCGCCAATCTTCGCGCCGCGACCCACTTCGATGTTGCCGAGAATTTTGGCACCGGCGCCAATCATCACCCCTTCGCGGATTTTCGGATGGCGATCGCCGCTGGTTTTGCCGGTCCCGCCGAGCGTGACCGATTGCAGAATCGACACGTCATCTTCAATAACTGCCGTTTCGCCCACCACGATGCCGGTGGCGTGGTCGAGCATTATCCCGCGGCCAATTCGCGCCGCCGGGTGAATATCCACCTGGAAACTGACCGACACCTGATTTTGCAGGAAAATCGCCAGCGCCTCGCGCCCCTGCGTCCACAACCAGTGCCCAATGCGGTATGCCTGTAGCGCGTGGAAACCTTTCAGATAGAGCAGCGGCGTTGAGTATTTATCCACCGCCGGGTCGCGCGTGCGTACGGCCTGAATATCACAGGCGGCGGAGGCGATCATTTCCGGGTCCGCGGCGTAGGCTTCTTCGACAACTTCACGAATGGCGATCGCGGGCATAATCGGCGAGGCAAGTTTGTTCGCCAGCATATAGCTCAGCGCGCTGCCCAGGTTTTCATGCTTGAGTAATGTCGCGTGGTAAAAACTGGCCAACATTGGCTCGCACTCCGCCAGTGCCCGGGCTTCGGCTTTGATATTTTTCCAGACCAGATCCAGTTCTTCACACGGCATTGCTTACTCCAGACGTGATAAGACGACAGGCTGGTCTGCGCCAGCCTTATCGTGAGTTCAAAAAGAGTCCCTGCGACTAAGGGGTTAGTGCTCTTCCTTGCGGGCACGACCTAATAGGGTCAATGCTGCCTCGCGTGCATTTTTTCCGCAATACAATACCTGATAAATTTCCTCGGTTATTGGCATTTCGACGCCAAACCGATGCGCCAGCGCGCGCACTTCTTTGGTATTGCGGTAACCTTCAACCACCTGGCCAATCTTGTCCTGGGCGCTTTGCACGTCCATGCCCTGGCCAAGCATCATGCCAAAACGGCGGTTGCGCGACTGGTTGTCGGTACAAGTCAGCACTAAATCGCCTAAACCCGCCATGCCCATAAAGGTGGCAGGATCGGCGCCCAGCGCGGCACCGAGACGTGACATTTCAGTCAAACCACGGGTGATCAGCGCCGTACGCGCATTGGCCCCAAAGCCAATGCCGTCGGACATGCCCGCGCCAATCGCAATGACGTTTTTCACCGCGCCGCCCAGTTGCACGCCGATGAAATCCGGGTTGCTGTAGACACGAAAACTTTTGCCGCAGTGAAGGAGCTGCTGTAAATCTTCGGCGAACTGGGGATCAGCAGAAGCGAGGGAGATCGCCGTTGGCAAACCCGCCGCCAGCTCTTTGGCAAAGGTCGGGCCGGAAATCACCGCCAGCGGAATATCCGGACCTAACACTTCACGCGCCACCTCTTCAAGCAGACGCCCGGTTTCGGCTTCCAGCCCTTTTGTCGCCCAGACGATACGCGCATCATCGCGCATGAGCGGCTTGATTTGTGCCAGCACATCGCCAAAGACGTGGCTTGGCACCACCACCAGGATATTACGGCTGGCGGAAAGCGCGCGGGCAAGATCGCTCTCTAATTGCAGCGTATCGGGGAAAGGCACATCGGGGAGGAACGCGGCGTTGCAACGGTCGTGTTGCAGGGTCGCGATATGTTTTGGGTCATGGCCCCACAGCACAACCGGGTGGCCATTTCTTGCCAGCGTGATGGCAAGAGCGGTGCCGTAAGAGCCGGCACCGATCACAGTCATTGCAGCATTAAGTGCGTTCATCAGGCATCCTGATGTTGTTCGGCACCTTCGCCAGTCTGCTGTTGCAGGTAGTTCATGAACAACGCATCAAAGTTCACTGGCGCAAGGTTCAGTTGCGGGAAAGTACCGCGGGAAACCAGGCTGGTGATGCACTCGCGGGCATACGGGAACAGAATGTTCGGGCAGTATGCACCCAGGCAGTGCGCCATCTGCGTTCCTTCGATACCGTCGATAGAGAAGATACCGCCCTGCTGTACTTCGCACAGGAAGCCAGTTTCTTCGCCCAGGGAAGCGGTCACGGTAACGCGCAGAACCACTTCATAAACACCTTCCGCCAGCTGAGTGGAGGCAGTGTCGAGATCCAGTTTCACTTCCGGCTGCCACTCTTTCTGGAAGATGTGTGGCGCATTCGGCGCTTCGAAAGAGATATCTTTCGTGTAGATACGCTGAATCTGGAAAGTCATTTCGGTGTTGTTTTGTTCAGACATGAGTGAATAACCCTTAAGTGTTGTAGTGCTCTAAAAGCATTAACGCAACAGCGGATCCAGCCCGCCACGCGCGTCCAGCGCATATAAATCGTCGCAGCCGCCAATGTGCTGCGCATCAATAAAAATCTGCGGAACCGTCGTACGGCCACTACGTTGAATCATCTCTTCACGTTTTACCATGTCGCCGTCGATCGGCAGCTCAGCAAACGCGACACCTTTGCTTTTCAGCAACGCTTTTGCGCGGTGGCAAAACGGGCAAGTCGCTTTCGTGTAGATCTCAATATTGGCCATATCTCTTCTCCGATGTTTACCCGTGGGTAAATTATTTACCGCGAACTAACGGCAGGTTTTCGCCCATCCAGCCAGAGATACCGTCTTTCAGCACAAAGACCTTCTCGAAACCGGCTTTCACCAGCTCGTTCGCCGGGGTCTGGGCCTGCATGCCGGTACCATCAACAACGATAATCGGCGCGCTTTTGTGTTTTTCAAGCTCACCTACATTATTGGCTTTGATCTCGTTTGGCAGCAAATTCACCGCGCCTGCGATGTGACCTTTACGGAAATCATCACGCTGACGTAAGTCCACTACCACGGCATCTTCTTTATTAATGAGGCGCGTAGCTTCGCCGCGAGAAATCACTTTCACTTTAGACGCAATGCCCTTGAAAGTGGTAAACAGCACAGCACCGAATAACGCAATCCAGGCGATACACAGGATTGGGTTGCGGCCAATAAATTGCATAATTTCTTGCATCTGGGGTTACAACTCCGGACTTAGTGATTAAAAACCAGCAAGGAGTATACCTGCGCAGTGTGGCAAATACAGCCAGCGAGCATGACGGAATGCATTTTCTGCGGAGTGTTACAGAAAAAATTAAAGACTCGCGGCGCAAACAAGGGGCTGGTCAGCCGCTTTCTTTGATCTTCTGCGGCTATTTTATCGATTCAGCTGTAGTAAAATTACGCAAATTTTTTTGTCTTCTGAGCATGAGGTTGTCGCAATGTCGGTTTCTAAAAAACCTATGGTACTGGTGATTCTGGATGGCTACGGCTACCGTGAAGACCAGCAGGATAACGCTATTTTCAACGCCAAAACCCCTGTAATGGACAAACTGTGGGCAACCCGCCCGCATACGCTGATTGACGCGTCAGGTCTCGAAGTCGGCCTGCCGGATCGCCAGATGGGCAACTCCGAAGTCGGCCACGTCAACCTGGGCGCAGGGCGTATTGTTTACCAGGATCTGACTCGCCTGGATAAAGAGATCAAAGAACGCACGTTCTTTAGCAACTCGGTGCTAGCCGGTGCGGTAGACAAAGCGGTTGCCGCTGGCAAAGCGGTGCACATTATGGGGCTGCTCTCCGCAGGCGGCGTGCACAGCCATGAAGACCACATTCTGGCGATGGTGGAGCTGGCTGCGGAACGCGGCGCGGAAAAAATCTATCTGCACGCTTTCCTCGATGGTCGCGACACACCGCCGCGCAGCGCAGAATCTTCACTGAAAAAATTCGAAGACAAGTTCGCCGCACTGGGTAAAGGGCGTGTTGCGAGCATTATTGGCCGTTATTTCGCCATGGATCGCGACAACCGCTGGGAGCGCGTGGAACAAGCTTACAACCTGATGACCGAGGCCAAAGGCGAATTCACCTTTGATAGCGCCGTTGCGGGTCTGCAAGCGGCTTACGCTCGCGATGAAAATGACGAGTTTGTAAAAGCGACGGTCATCCGCGCCGCAGGACAGCCCGATGCGGCAATGGAAGATGGCGACGCACTGATTTTCATGAACTTCCGCGCCGATCGCGCACGCGAAATTACCCGCGCATTCGTTAACGCAGACTTCGACGGTTTCGCGCGTAAGAAAGTGGTTAAGCTTGGCGATTTCGTCATGCTGACCGAATATGCCGCCGACATCAAAACCGCCGTCGCCTATCCACCGGCCTCTCTGGCGAATACGCTCGGTGAGTGGATGGCAAAACACAACAAAACCCAGTTGCGTATTTCCGAAACGGAAAAATATGCCCACGTCACCTTCTTCTTTAACGGCGGCGTAGAAGAGCCGTTCCCGGGCGAAGACCGCATTCTGATCAACTCGCCGAAAGTGGCGACTTACGATCTGCAACCGGAAATGAGCTCCGCAGAGCTGACCGAGAAACTGGTGGGTGCGATCACCAGCGGTAAATACGACACCATTATTTGTAACTACCCGAACGGCGATATGGTCGGTCATACCGGCGTATTTGAAGCCGCTGTCGCCGCTGTTGAAGCGCTGGATCATTGCGTTGCCGAGGTGAGCAAAGCGGTGGAATCCGTCGGTGGCCAGATGCTGATCACCGCCGACCACGGTAACGCGGAACAGATGCGTGACCCGTCAACCGGTCAGGCGCACACTGCGCATACCAACCTGCCGGTGCCGCTGATCTATGTCGGCGACAAAGCGCTGAAAGCCGTTTCCGGCGGTAAACTTTCCGACATCGCGCCGACAATGCTGACGCTGATGGGCATGGAAATCCCGCAAGAGATGACTGGTAAGCCGCTGTTCATCGTGGAATAATCGCTCCCCATGAGGGGAAAGGCGATTTTTTCAATTACATGGGTCGGGATCCGACCCTTTCTTTGCGCCAGCGCACTCAGCGCTGGCGCATTGCTGTGCGCCGTTTCCGCCCATGCGGATGACCGCGATCAGCTCAAATCGATTCAGGCCGATATCGCTGAAAAAGAGCGTGCGGTACGCCAGCAACAACAGCAACGCGCGGGCCTTCTTGCCCAGTTAAAGGCACAGGAAGAAGCCATCTCTGCCGCCACTCGCCAACTGCGGGAAACGCAAAACACCCTCGCTCAGCTCAATAAGCAGATCGCCGAGATGAACGCCTCGATTGCCAAACTGGAACGTCAGCGCACCACGCAGGAACACAACCTCGCGGCGCAGCTTGATGCGGCGTTCCGCCAGGGGCCACATACTGGGATCCAGCTGATTCTAAGCGGTGAAGAGAGCCAGCGCGGCCAGCGTTTGCAGGCCTACTTTGGTTATCTCAACCAGGCGCGCCAGGAAACCATCGCTCAGTTGAAGCAGACGCGCGAAGAAGTCGCCACGCAAAAATCTGAGCTGGAAGAGAAGCAGAGCCAGCAACAAACGCTGCTGTATGAGCAAAAAGCGCAGCAGGCCAAACTTGAACAAGCACGCAGTGAGCGGCAGAAAACCCTTTCTGGTCTGGAATCCTCCATTCAGGAAGGCCAGCAACAGCTCAGTGAAATGCGCGCCAACGAATCCCGGTTGCGCGATCGCCTCGCCCGCGCGGAAGCGGCAGCCAAAGCCCGTGCCGAACGTGAAGCCCGCGAAGCGCAAGCCGTGCGTGACCGCCAGAATGAAGCCAGCCGTAAAGGCACCACCTATAAACCTACCGAGAGCGAACGCTCGCTGATGTCCCGCACCGGCGGTTTAGGTTCGCCGTCAGGTCAGGCCGTCTGGCCGGTTCGCGGCCCGTTGCTGCATCGTTATGGCGAACAACTGCAGGGTGAGCTACGTTGGAAAGGGATTGTTATCGGCGCGTCGGAAGGCAGCGAAGTGAAAGCTATCGCCGACGGGCGCGTGATCCTCGCCGACTGGCTGCAAGGCTATGGCCTAGTGGTGGTGGTTGAACACGGCAAGGGCGACATGAGTCTTTACGGTTACAACCAGAGCGCGCTGGTAAGCGTAGGCACCCAGGTTCGCGCCGGTCAGCCGATAGCCCTCGTAGGGAGCAGTGGCGGTCAGGGCCGGCCTTCACTCTATTTCGAAATTCGCCGTCAGGGTCAGGCGGTCAATCCACAACCGTGGTTGGGAAGATAAGGTTTGCTTCAATTTCGTCGTATTGTTTTGACGCTCGCCAGTGTGCTGGCGTTTTCCGCTCCGGTATTCGCCGGGAAACTGGCCATCGTGATCGACGATTTCGGCTACCGTCCACAAACTGAAAATCAGGTGCTGGCCATGCCGCAGGCGGTTTCCGTCGCGGTGCTGCCCAATGCAACGCATGCGCGGGAAATGGCGACCAAAGCGCACAACAGTGGCCATGAAGTGTTGATCCATCTTCCAATGGCACCTTTGAGTAAACAGCCGCTGGAAAAAGACACGCTGCGCCCGGAAATGAGTAGCGCAGAGATAGAGCGCATCATCAGCGACGCCGTCAACAAAGTGCCATATGCAGTCGGGCTGAATAATCATATGGGCAGCGCCATGACGTCAAGCCTGTTTGGCATGCAGAAAGTGATGCAGGCGCTCGAGCGCTATAACCTCTATTTCCTTGATAGCATGACCATCGGCAATAGCCAGGCACTGCGCGCCGCTTCCGGCACCGGAGTGAAAGTCATTAAGCGTAAGGTGTTCCTCGACGATACGCAAAACGAAGGCGATATCCGCCGTCAGTTTGACCGCGCCGTACAGTTAGCGCGCCGCAACGGGTCCGCCATTGCGATTGGTCATCCACACCCCGCTACCGTTCGCGTATTACAGCAAGCACTCTCCAGCCTGCCTGCCGATATTACGCTGGTGCGCCCAAGCAACCTGCTCAATGAACCGCAGACAGATACCTCAACGCCCAACGCCACGCCGCCGGGTGGCACTGTTCAGCCACCGCGTAATCCGTTCCGCGGCGTAAAACTGTGTAAAGCGAAGCGCAAACCGGAACCGGTGTATGCCAGCCGCTTCTTTAGCGTAATCGGTGAAAGTGTGGGTGAAAGCACGCTGGTGCGTTATATGCAGAATCAGTGGCAAGGGTGGAAAACAACCCACCCTTAAGCATTAAAAAGGCGCCCACTGGCGCCTTTTTCGTCATTAATCCCAGCGCAGAATCACTTTGCCGGACTGTCCTGAGCGCATCGCGTCGAAGCCCTGCTGAAACTCATCAATGCTGAAACGGTGGGTAATGATCGGGGAAAGATCCAGACCAGACTGGATTAACGCCGCCATCTTATACCAGGTTTCAAACATCTCACGGCCGTAAATCCCTTTGATAAACAGCCCCTTGAAGATGACTTTAGTCCAGTCGATAGACATATCGGATGACGGAATCCCCAGCATCGCAATACGGCCACCGTGGTTCATGGTGTCGAGCATCGTACGGAACGCAGGTGGCGCGCCGGACATCTCCAGACCCACGTCGAACCCTTCGGTCATGCCCAGGTCTGCCATCACATCCGCCAGATTCTCTTTGGCGACGTTAACCGCGCGGGTCACACCCATTTTGCGCGCCAGATCGAGGCGGTACTCATTCACATCGGTGATCACTACATGGCGTGCGCCAACGTGTTTTGCCACCGCCGCCGCCATAATCCCAATCGGGCCTGCGCCGGAGACCAGCACATCTTCGCCGACTAAATCAAAGGAGAGCGCCGTGTGCACCGCGTTACCAAACGGATCGAAAATCGACGCCAAATCATCAGAAATATTGTCGGGGATTTTGAAAGCGTTGAACGCCGGGATCACCAGGTATTCAGCAAAACACCCAGGACGGTTGACGCCCACACCCGTGGTGTTACGGCACAGGTGCGTACGCCCGGCACGGCAGTTACGGCAGTGGCCGCAGGTAATGTGGCCTTCGCCGGAAACGCGATCGCCAATTTTAAAGCCTTTCACTTCCTGGCCGATGCCCACCACTTCGCCGACATATTCATGCCCGACCACCATCGGCACAGGAATGGTTTTTTGTGACCAGTCGTCCCAGTTGTAGATATGCACGTCAGTGCCGCAAATCGCGGTTTTGCGAATTTTAATCAGCAGATCGTTATGACCAACGTCCGGCTCCGGTACGTCGGTCATCCAGATGCCTTCTTCCGCTTTCAGTTTGGATAACGCTTTCATCTCACGCCCTCAGGCAATCACACCCAGTTGTTTACCAATGCGGGTAAAGGCAGCAACCGCACGCTCAATTTGTTCAGGCGTATGCGCCGCAGACATTTGTGTGCGGATACGCGCCTGACCTTTCGGTACCACCGGGAAGAAGAAACCGGTGACATAGATCCCCTCTTTTTGCAGTTCGCGTGCGAAGTTCTGCGCCACTACCGCATCACCCAGCATCACCGGGATAATGGCGTGGTCTGCACCTGCCAATGTGAAACCTGCGGCGGTCATTCTTTCGCGGAACAGACGGGCATTTGCCCACAGGCGATTGCGCAGCTCAGCGCCGGATTCCAGCATTTCCAGCACTTTAATAGACGCAGCAACAATGGCTGGCGCCAGTGAGTTGGAGAAAAGATACGGGCGGGAACGCTGACGCAGCCACTCCACCACCTCTTTACGCGCCGCGGTGTAACCGCCGGACGCACCGCCAAGCGCTTTGCCCAGCGTGCCGGTGATGATGTCCACGCGCCCCATCACGTCGCAATATTCATGTGTACCGCGACCATTCGCGCCAACAAAACCGACCGCGTGAGAATCATCGACCATCACCAGCGCGTCATATTTATCCGCCAGATCGCACACGCCTTGCAGGTTAGCGATCACGCCATCCATGGAAAACACGCCGTCAGTCGCAATCAGCACATGACGCGCCCCCGCTTCACGCGCCTCTTTCAGGCGGGCTTCCAACTCCTGCATATCGTTGTTGGCATAGCGGTAGCGCTTCGCTTTACACAAACGTACACCGTCGATGATGGAAGCATGGTTCAGCGCATCGGAAATGATGGCGTCTTCCGCGCCGAGCAGCGTTTCAAACAGGCCGCCGTTCGCATCGAAGCAGGAGGAGTAAAGAATGGAATCTTCCATACCGAGGAAGTCGGCCAGCTTCTTCTCCAGCGCTTTGTGGCTGTCCTGCGTGCCGCAGATAAAGCGCACTGAGGCCATACCGAAACCGTGACTGTCCATACCGGCTTTCGCGGCAGCAATCAAATCAGGGTGGTTGGCAAGGCCAAGATAGTTATTGGCGCAGAAGTTAATGACATGGTCACCATTGGCCACGGTGATATCAGCCTGCTGGGCCGACGTAATAATGCGTTCTTCTTTAAACAACCCTTCCGCACGCGCGGTTTCCAGGTCGTTCGTTAACTGTTTATAAAAATCCCCACGCATCGCAATTCTCCAGACAGGGCAAATTTCGGCACATATTACCGAAAGGTATACGGTGATACGAGATGACACAGCATCCATTCTTCATTTTGTAGCATAAATCACGCATAGCCATATCGTTCACTGGGTGAATGGCTGAAGGGTCGTCAATGTGATGATATGATAAGAGACATTAGTGTCTGAGATCGTCTCAACGCTCCACTTTTCAAAGGTACAGTTATGATCATCGTGACCGGCGGCGCGGGTTTTATCGGCAGCAACATCGTTAAGGCCCTGAATGATAAAGGCATCACCGATATTCTGGTGGTGGACAACCTGAAAGACGGCACCAAATTCGTCAATCTGGTCGACCTGCACATTGCCGACTACATGGATAAAGAAGATTTCCTGATCCAGATTATGTCTGGTGAAGAGTTCGGTGATATTGAAGCCGTATTCCACGAAGGTGCGTGTTCATCCACCACTGAGTGGGATGGCAAGTACATGATGGATAACAACTATCAGTACTCCAAAGAGCTGCTGCACTACTGCCTGGAGCGCGAAATCCCGTTCCTGTACGCGTCTTCTGCCGCGACTTACGGTGGCCGTACTTCGGACTTTATCGAATCCCGCGAATACGAAAAGCCGCTTAACGTTTACGGCTACTCAAAAATGCTGTTCGACGAGTATGTGCGCGGCATCCTGCCGGAAGCGAACTCACCGATCGTCGGCTTCCGCTACTTCAACGTGTATGGTCCGCGCGAAGGGCACAAAGGCAGCATGGCGAGCGTGGCTTTCCACCTCAATACCCAGTTGAACAACGGCGAAAGCCCGAAACTGTTCGAAGGTAGCGAAAACTTCAAACGCGATTTCGTCTACGTGGGCGATGTTGCGGCAGTGAACCTGTGGTTCTGGGAAAACGGCGTTTCCGGTATCTACAACCTGGGCACCGGTCGCGCAGAATCTTTCCAGGCTGTGGCCGATGCGACGCTGGCTTTTCACAAAAAAGGCAGCATCGAATACATTCCGTTCCCGGACAAACTGAAAGGCCGCTACCAGGCGTTTACCCAGGCGGATCTGACCAACCTGCGTGCGGCAGGTTACGACAAACCGTTTAAAACTGTCGCCGAAGGCGTAACCGAGTATATGGCCTGGCTGAACCGCGACGCGTAAGTATGAAAATTTTGGTCATTGGCCCGTCCTGGGTCGGCGACATGATGATGTCGCAGAGTCTTTACCGCACGCTTAAAGCGCGCTTTCCCCAGGCGATAATCGATGTGATGGCACCCGCGTGGTGCCGTCCACTTTTGTCACGCATGCCGGAAGTCAACGAAGCGATCCCGATGCCGCTCGGCCACGGTGCGCTGGAAATTGGCGCGCGCCGTAAGCTGGGCCACAGCCTGCGCGAGCGCCGTTATGACCGTGCCTACGTGCTGCCTAATTCGTTTAAATCCGCTCTGGTACCGTTCTTTGCCAACGTGCCGCACCGTACCGGCTGGCGCGGTGAAATGCGTTACGGTCTGCTCAATGACGCTCGCGTACTGGATAAACAAGCCTGGCCGTTAATGGTGGAGCGCTATGTGGCGCTGGCCTATGACAAAGGTGTGATGCGCTCGGCACAGGATCTGCCCCAGCCGCTGCTGTGGCCGCAGTTGCAGGTTAACGACAGCGAAAAATTACAAGTTTGCGAGGCGTTTGCTATTTCTGCAGAACGCCCGCTGATTGGTTTTTGCCCAGGCGCAGAGTTCGGCCCGGCCAAACGCTGGCCGCACTACCATTACGCAGAGCTGGCAAAGCAACTGATTGACGAAGGCTACCAGGTGTTGCTGTTTGGTTCGGCAAAAGATCACGAAGCGGGCAACGAGATTCTGGCTTCGCTGAGCACAGAGCAGCAAGCCTGGTGCCGCAATCTGGCCGGTGAAACGCAACTGGAGCAAGCCGTTGTGCTGATTGCCGCCTGTAAAGCGGTGGTGACCAATGATTCCGGTTTGATGCATGTCGCTGCCGCGCTTAACCGCCCGCTGGTGGCGCTTTACGGGCCAAGCAGCCCGGATTTCACCCCGCCGCTGTCGCACAAAGCCCGCGTGATCCGCCTGATTTCCGGCTACCACAAAGTGCGCAAAGGCGACGCAGCCGAAGGCTATCATCAGAGTTTGATCGACATTACTCCGCAGCGCGTGCTGGAAGAGCTGAACGCGCTGTTGCTGGACGCGGAAGGATAACCGATGCGGGTATTGATCGTTAAAACCTCGTCGATGGGCGATGTGCTGCATACACTGCCCGCGCTCACCGACGCCGCGCAGGCGATTCCCGGCATCCGTTTTGACTGGGTGGTGGAAGAGGGTTTCGCCCAGATCCCCTCCTGGCACGCCGCCGTTGAGCGCGTTATTCCAGTGGCGATCCGCCGCTGGCGCAAAGCCTGGTTTTCCGCCCCCATTGCCGCCGAGCGTAAAGCCTTTCGCCAGGCGGTACAGGCTGAGCGGTACGACGCGATTATTGATGCGCAAGGGCTGGTGAAAAGTGCCGCACTGGTCACCCGGCTGGCACACGGTGTGAAGCATGGTATGGACTGGCGCACCGCGCGCGAGCCCTTAGCGAGCCTGTTTTACAATCGCCGTCACCACATTGCTAAACAGCAACATGCGGTTGAGCGCACCCGCGAATTATTTGCCAAAAGCCTCGGTTATACCAAACCGCAAACGCAGGGTGATTACGCCATCGCCCGCCATTTTGCCGTCGCCGACGCGGCGCATTCGCCCTATGCCGTGTTCTTACACGCCACCACCCGCGATGATAAACACTGGCCGGAAGCACACTGGCGCGAGTTACTTAATTTGTTGGCAGATAGCGGCTTACGCATAAAGTTACCGTGGGGGGCGCCGCATGAAGAAGCCCGCGCGAAACGGCTGGCGCAAGGGCTGAATTTTGTCGATGTCTTGCCGCGGATGAGCCTTGAGAATGTGGCACGAGAACTGGCCGGCGCGCGGTTTGTCGTCTCAGTTGATACCGGTTTAAGCCATCTTACCGCTGCGCTGGACAGGCCGAACGTCACGCTTTATGGCCCAACGGATCCTGGTCTTATCGGTGGCTACGGGAAAAACCAAACCATTTGCCGCCCGGAAAACTCTTCGCAGCTGAGCAGCCTTTCTGCCGCTGCGGTTTATCGCCAATTACAGCCTTTGCTGACAGCTGAGCGTGTCCATGTCTGATTTTTTCTCACCCGAACGCCCGCCGAAACGGGTGCTGATTATCAAGTTGCGTCACCACGGTGATGTCTTGCTGACCTCGCCGATGTTTACCGTACTGAAGAAAAACTGGCCCGGCGTCGAAGTGGATGCGTTGGTGTACGACGATACTCAGGCGATGTTAACCAACCATCCGTATATCGATCAGGTGCATACCATCGGGCGCAAATGGCGCAAACAGGGCTGGCTGAAACAGTTAAGCCTCTATCGCGGCCTGCGCAACCGACTAAAGGCGCGCAATTACGATGTGCTGATAAACCTCACCGAACACTGGCACGGCGCGCGTCTGGCGCGCAAGCTGAAACCCCGCGTCTCTGTCGGCTTCAAACCGGATAAGCGCGACGGCCTCGCCCGCTGGCGCTGGGTGAAATCTTTCACCACGCTCTACCCGGCAATTCAGGATAACAGCCGCCATATGGTGGAAGTGAACCTGGACGCCCTGCGCCGTATTGGCATCCACCCGGCCAGCGCAGAGGACAAACGCACGTTATTTACGCCAGGTGAGGAAGCGGAAAACACCATTTTGCAAAAACTGGCGGGTTTTGGCCTCACCAGCAAATCCTACATTCTGGTGCACCCGACATCGCGCTGGATGTTCAAAGCCTGGCAAATCGACAAGCTGGCGGCGACTATCGACACGCTGGCAGCCCGTGGCTTACCGATCATTCTCTCGGCCGCGCCGTCGAAAGAAGAGAGCGACTATATGGATAAGCTGCGCGCCGCATTGACGCAGCCGGTGTTTGATTTAAGCGGGCAACTGAATCTGAAAGAACTGGGCGCGTTGATGAAACACGCGCGGCTCTTCTTCGGCGTGGATTCCATGCCAATGCACCTGGCCAGCGCCGTGGGTACGCCCACCGTCGCCATTTTCGGCCCGACGGGCGCGATAAAATGGGCACCGTGGGGTGTCACTTACCGGGTCATTACCGCCGGTTTCACCTGCCAGCCTTGCGGCAAAGCGGGCTGTGGCGACAGCCAGGTTTCTGATTGCATTACCGCTATTACGCCTGCGCAGGTGCTCGGCGCGATTGATACCTTATTGCTGGAAACCCCCGCATGAAGCTGGCTATCGTCAGACAAACCTATAACCCGAATGGCGGCGCAGAGCGTTTCGTTTCCCGCGCCTTAAATGTGCTGGCACAGGATACATCGCTGGATGTCACGCTGATCGCCCGCGAATGGGAAAACGCTGCTGGCTGGCACACCCTGACGGTCAATCCACCGTTTCGTAACCGCAAAATGCGCGAAGCGGGTTTTGCTGACGCCGCAGCGGCGCACTTTGCCGATTTCGACATTGTGCAGAGCCATGAGCGCATTCCCGGTGCGACCATTTTCCGCGCCGGGGATGGCGTACACGCCACCTGGCTTGAGCAGTACAACCGTATTCTGTCACCGCTAAAACGCTGGTCGCAGAATTTCAGCCCCTATCACCACTACATTTTGCAGGCAGAGCGCCAGATGTTCGCTCATCCTGCGCTGCGCAAGGTTATCTGTAATTCGCGGATGGTGCGCGATGATATCGCCCGCCGTTTTCAGTTGCGCGACGACCAATTGACGGTGATTTATAACGGCGTCGATACTACCCATTTTCACCCCAGCGTGCGCGAGTTGCCCCTGCGAACGGCGCTGGGCATTCCTGCCGACGCGCCGGTGCTGGCGTATGTCGGTTCCGGTTTTACCCGCAAAGGCGTCGCGACGGCGCTGCGTGCAATTGTCGCACATCCGTCCGTGTGGCTGCTGGTTGCCGGACGCGATAAACACGCCCGTAAGTTTGAAAAGCTGGCGCGCCAGTTGGGCGTGGCGAAGCGTGTGCGTTTTCTTGGCCCGGTGGCGGATATTCGCCAGGTCTACGGTTCGGCGGATGCGCTGATCCTGCCAACGCTCTACGATCCGTTCCCGAATGTCTGCGTTGAAGCGTTGGCTTGCGGGCTGCCGCTGTTCACCAGCCCAGGCTGTGGTGCTGCTGAATGGGTGGTCGAAGGGGAAAACGGCTGGGTGCGCGATGCGCTGGATAGCGAGGGTTACAGCGCGTCTGTCGGTGAGTGGCTGGCTGGCCGTACGCGCGACGTAGATTATGCGGCGGCGGCGCGCGCCACCGCAGAACCCTGGACGCTGGAGCGGATGGCCCAGGAGTTGCAGACGCTTTATCGCGACCTGCTGCGCTGAGTAGCGTCGGCAAACACCTTTTCCATCGCCGCCAGCATACATTCACGCGTTAAGTGGGCGCACAGGTAATCATAACCCTGTTGCGCCAGCGTATCGCGTAGGGCGGCATCGTCAACCAGGCGAACAATCGCACCGCGCAGGGCTTCCACATCGCGCTGTGCCACCAGCAAACCAGTTTGTTCATTGATAATGGCATCTGCCGTGCCCCCCGCATCGGTGGCGATAGTCGCGATGCGGCAAGCCAGCGATTGCAGTACGCCTTGCGGTACACCTTCCATATCGTGCGACGGACTTAACGCAATATCGAACGCCGGAAACCACTGCGAAGGATTGCTTTGATGGCCCACCATCAGCACGCGATCCTGCAAACCTAGCTGAACGAGTTCCTGTTCCAGCGTCGCCCGATGTGGCCCTTCACCGACAATCGCCAGTTTGATCGCCGGGTCGTTAATTTGTGCCAGCGCTTTTAGCAGCACGCTATGCCCTTTGTTCGGGCGCAAATGGGACACCACACCCAGCCACAGGGCGCCCTGCGCTAACCCGCATTGTTCACGCGCAGCCGTTTTATCCGCCGGATGAAAACGTCGGGTATCAACACCGCTTGGCACCGAGGTGGTTTGTTCCAGCGGCACACCGATATCGACCATCTGATAGCGCAGCGCTTCTCCGGTACTGACGATATGCGCGCAGGCACGGCGGAACAGCCAGCGCGTAGTCCAGTTATTGCGCGGTGTACCGGAAGCGTGGCGGGTACGCACCAGCGGCACCGGGCGCGACAGCGTGAGGTTCGCCAGTGCCACCAGCCAGGTATCGGCGGAATTATGGCTGTTAATCACATCAATGCTGTCGCGGTTCGCGCGCAACCAACGGCGCAGCGCAAGCAGGTTGGCGATATTCTTGCGTTTCAGCGGCATGGTCACCACCGTTAGCCCGGCATCGCTCGCCATCTGGTGCAGCGGCGCCGTTTCCGGACACAGGATAGTCACTTGATGGCCGCGCTCCAGCATGCCTAACGACTCATTGATAATTCGCAGCGGCTGCCCGCCTTTCCCGCCATCTGCTTCGGTGTGAACAATATGCATAGATTTCCTGTGACCTGGCTTACAAACGCCATAAATGGGGCATTATATACATCGGTAGCGCCGAAGTGCACGGCGAGCTATTTCCAGGAGAAAGCCCTGGTTACAAAGAAGCCACTTCTTAACATAATTTTTCTATGGTAGTTTTCCCCGGGTTTCATCACACTGCCCTGGCGATCCTGGGGAATGCATTCTGGAACGTTAATTTGCCGATAAGGCCACAAATTTATTAATCAGCCTGAGAATTATGACTAAAACTCGCACTTTTTTGGCAGGGATTCTGGTCCTGTTTACCCTCGCTTTGTGTTTTGTCTGGCCAATGCCTAACGGTCAATTACCTTTCCACAGAAATGGATTCATCTATCCGGTTATCGCACTTTCACTCGGCCTGTTTTTCACCTCTCCACAAGCTCGCGCTCAGTTGCACGGTAAACAGTTGCGCTTTGTCCTTTATACGCTTGGTGCGTTAACACTGTTCCTGCTGATCAACGGCTTGTTTGTTGCACCAGATTTGAAAGAGATGATCGGCACATGGGATGGGCAATGGGTGCGTCCCGCACTACTTTTCAGTGCGGGTATCGTGTTGTTGCCAGCCGTACAAACGGCTTTCCCCAATTTTTCCGCTGCCCGGCTATTTACGTTTATTGTGCTCTCTTTCTGGGGCGTCATTCTCATTCACTTGCTGGATACGGTTTGGCTTTACTGGCGTGATGGGATAATCCATTGGGGTGAGACGCGCATTGTGTTTAACCGCACGCGCATGAGTTTCCAGATCAATATGATCACCGGTTTTATTCTCGCAGAGCTGTTAGCGCGTGGTTTAATGCACCAGCGTTTTCTGCGCCTGAGTACACCGGTGCTTGGCTTACTACTGCTGTCTAACCTCGTCTGTACCGCATTAGTGGACACGCGCTGGGGAACTATCGGTCTGGTTGGCGGCCTGTTTTCGGCCTTCATTCTTATCACGCTGCATAATATGCAGCGCAGCCGGGTAGTGCTGACATGCGGCATTTTAGTAGCAATTGTCGCAGCATCCGCGGCGCTGGGCTACGCCTCGTGGGAAACAGACCCGCGCTGGCAAAGCCTGGAAAGCGATGCGATTACCGGCTGGAATGCACCTTTTGAGAGCTTTTGCTATATCAATAGCGCAGCAGTACCCGTAAACGATATGGGTACCCCGATGAACCACTCTAACGGCTGCCGGGCCAGTTTCTTTCATCAGGGATGGAAATTGGTCTTCAAGTATCCAGCAGGGATGGGCCCACACAAAGAAGCCTTCAACTATATTTTGAATCGCGATTTACATACCGATCGCATTACCATCCCGCACAGCCACTACGGTTTGATTGAATTCGGTCTGCAAAATGGTTTCGCAGGTATCGCGGGTTGGTTAATTCTGTTGGCGGGATGTTGGTATATCGGCTGGCGGCACTTTCGCCATGGCAATACAATGATCGGCATGTTTTTGCTGCTGTTTACCATTGGCTTCTTCTCACGCACATTGGTTGATCATAACTTGCTGGATCACTATCTTGAGCAATACATGTTTCTAACTGGCCTATTGATTGGCATGTGTGCTTTACAGCAGTTGCGCTCTGGTCCCCCTAAAATCTAACAGTCTCCCCGAGCGCCAGTAGCTTTCTTTATCGCTTCGTAGATAATGAGCACCGCTGGCGCAACCACCACGGAACAAATCTGCCGCTTCGATGGTCTTTAAAAGGCCATCAACTATCAGGGTAAATCCCTCGCACAGCCCGCTTTTAACGGAGAAAGCATGTCCGATACACCGCAACTGAGCCTCGTTATTGCTGTTTATAATGGCGAAAAATTCCTCAGCGCATTCTTTGACAGTATCAAGGCTCAACAGCTTGAAAGCCTCGAGATGATTGTTGTTAACGACGGTTCAACCGATGGTTCTGCAGAAGTGATCGCGCGTTACGCCAGTGAGTTTACTCACTTTCAGGTGATCAACCAGGCTAACCAGGGCGTTTCAGCAGCGCGAAATACCGGCCTTGCCATCGCGCGCGGTGAGTATCTGGCTTTCCCCGACATCGACGATGTGATCTATCCCGGCATGTATCCGCGTCTGCTGGAGATAGCGACGCAAGGTAATTTGGATGTCGCGACCTGTAATGGCACTTACATCTATGATGACGGTCGTCCGGCAAAGAAAATTTTTCCGTCCGATAAACTCTCTTCGACAGGCGTACTGGAAGGACCGGTTTGGTTGCAAATGGCGCTCTCATCGCGCAAATTTCTGCACGTCACCTGGCTGAATATTTATCGTCATGCGTTTATCAAAGAGCACGGTTTTACGTTCGAACACGGTTTGCGCCATCAGGATATTCCCTGGACAACGGAAGTATTACTTACCGCGAAGCGTGTTCAATATGTGGATGAAACGTTTTACGACTATTTGATCCATTCTGCATCGGTATCACATATTCCAGGTACCAATGACACTCGCATGCGTTCAGCGCGTCATTATATGAAAATCCTCGAAATGCTCGACGCGATTAACCTTCGATATCCGGAACAAGTCAAACGTGTTCCGGCTTGTCAGTGGCAAATCGCCAAAGAGGGGTTGGGCATTTTGCATGAGATTAATAACATTGATGATCTGGCAAAAAAACGTGAGATCACGCAGGAGCTTTTTGACCGTGGGATTTGGTCAATGATTTGGCAGAACGCACGTGGATTCCGCCAGCGCTGGCGTCTTGGGCGTCGCTATTTTCGGCTTAAAAAACTTATTAAATAACTAAACTATGACCAAATTTAGGTTACATATCGTCTCACATGACGACTTTATCGCGACAAATTTTGCCGATTTTCAGACCCTGATGGATGAAAGCGTCAATCCGGATGATATTCCCCAACGGTTTTATTGCGGAGGCCGGGGTGTATGGACATTTCAGACCATGCTCAGCCTGAATTATTACTACCCTGGCGAAATAGCTTTTTCATGGGGCACTGAGTGCCGTGCAGACGCCATTAATTTGCTTCATAACGATCATTTCGGTTATCGGATAAAACCGTGGAATGGTCTTACTGTTGTCGCCAGGACCGACCGCCCGCCCGTGCTCGGCGCAGATTATGTGGTTGAACAAAATCCGGCGGTCTTATCGACACCAGGGCGAATATTCATCCCACATTGGCCTCAACCGGGTTTGCAACCGCGTGAACGTGACGATAACACCGTGCATACCGTCGCCTACTTCGGCAGTAAAGACAGCCTTCCGGAGGCATACCAGACCGAAAAATTTAAACAGCGGCTGGCAGATCAAGGTATTACGCTGCGCATCTCGTTTGATAACTGGACAGATTACCGCGATGTGGACGTATGTCTGAGCTTTCGCAAAAACCACGATCACCGACTGGCGCGTAAACCGGCCAGTAAATTAATTAATAGTTGGCTGGGCAAAACCGTCATGATCTGCGATGACGAACCTTCTTTCCGGGCTATACGCGAAAGCGAACTGGATTATTTGATCGCCAAAACGCCCGATGAAACCTTTGCCGCCATTATGAAGTTGAAAAATTCTCCTGACTTGTTTGCCCGCATGCGTGAACAAGGAGAAAAACGGCGACTTGCGCATTCCCATGAAGCTGTTGCAGCTAACTGGAATGCCTTGTTTGAAAGTATCTGGAAAAAAGGGCTACACAACCGCACTACCGCCGGGCGCGCTTTGCGCTTCGTATTGAGTAAGGCGATTCGTCCGCTTACCAGGAAGTTTTAATAAAAAGCCAGGTAGTTAAATGTTAAGTAAGTCTTTATCGGCCCACGGGAAATTGGGGCGCGATAGCGTACGGACTCTGCTCCTGACGTTATCTTTTGTAGTGCTTTTTTCTTTTTCTGAACTCATTGTTATCGCGAAGGATCATGTCTATCGCCCCAAAAGTGATGATATTGCGCTTTATCTTATCATTGCTCTGCTGGCCGCTATCAGCGCGCGTTTCATCATTACGCGTTTATTGCTGTCCGTAACCTTTATCATTCAGGTTACAGAGGCCATTTACTATCAATTTTATGGTCAGTTCTATGGGCCAAGCGAAGTCTGGCTGGCTTTTGTTGAAACAAACGATATCGCCAGAGGCATGCTTGACAGCCTGGGTTCACTGGGGATTTTCTTTTCTATCCTGGCGATCGCGCTTGTCTTCATTCTCGGTTTTACTCGCCGCCTTGCGCCGCAGTGGCGAAATTCACTGGCGGTACCGTGCCTGTTAGCCATTACGATAATGTTTGTCGGTCAGTTTTATAAGGCCAAAGATGGGCAGATGTATAAATTCAACCCGGATCTGCGCCACTCATTGCTACGTAATGGTTTGTCTGCGGTAAGCTTCAGCGCCATGCGCCTGATCCCTGAAGCCATATCCGGTGAGAATCAGAATATAGCGAGTTACGAGCCTTATCAGGTGGCACCAAGAAGTGATTTCCGGTTTGGTAAATACTCAATCATTCTGGCGATTGGCGAAAGCCTGAATCCGCACCGTATCAGTGCTCTTGGCTATGAGCGCGATACGACGCCGGAGCTGAAGGCATTGATGGAGCAATATCATGGCAGTAGCAAACTGATCGTCTCCAATGCCGTTTCTACCCGTGTCGCGATCCCGATGCTGGTGAATAATTTGCGTGAGCCAGACAACTATTTTGCGTACAAGTCAAAAGCGACCAATATTTTCGCTAACGCGAACAAACAGGGGTTTGAGACTGCGTTCATTTCAGCGCAAGGGCTTGAAGGCTTGAGTAACTGGATTGGTATTCACGATATCGATCTCTGGGAAGACACGCAGATTCGCCCGGCACCCGACATCGGTGCGGATCAAGTGTTAACTCCGTCGGTTGAAGATGCGGGAATGAATTGGGATAAGCCATTCTTGATGGTTTTAAACAGCCGTGCACCACATATTCCTTACGATAGTAATATCCCGCAAGGGTTTGCTAAATTCTCAACGCCTGCGCTCAGCGACACCGTGGCGCAGAAGAAAAATGAATATGACGACGCTGTGCGCTTTTATGACAAAGAGTTGGCATCCGCCATCCGTACTGTTATGGCGAAATCGAAGCTACCAGTGCTGGTCTTTATTACTTCCGACCACGGCGAGCGGGTTGGAGAAGGCGGTTTATTTGGGCATTCGGTCGTTGAAATGCCGATCGCAGAAGTGCCGTTTATCTATTTCAGTAACGACCCCACAATGTCGCTAAGCGCTATTTCGCCACAAGCGCCACGCAACCATTACCAATTGGCAACTTTGATAAACAAAATGATCGGTTTTGATGTGAGCAACCCCAATCAAAAAGATGACAGCTACTACATCACCGGGGGCGATATCCGCGGCCTTTCCGAAAAAGTGACTTATCATCTGGATTCCCTTTCGGACGTTAAACCATAATCACCGCGTTGGGCGGGCAGAAATGCCCGCCTTTTCTTAATTTCCCACCAGAATCATTTCCCTACAGGACGTTACGCCCTCAAAAGAAGTGGCTTGCGCGCCAAAGGTATAGCTTTAACCGCCCTAAATGCTTAGAATTTGCCCGCCGAATCTTAAAAAAACGGATAGTCGCTTGGAATTGCTGTATACCACCCTGCTTTACTTAATTCAGCCTCTGGTGTGGTTGCGATTATTACTTCGCAGCCGCAAAGCCCCTGCTTACCGCAAACGCTGGGCTGAACGCTATGGTTTTTGTCGTAACAAAGTGAAGCCAGACGGTATTCTGCTGCATTCCGTCTCCGTGGGAGAAACGCTGGCGGCGATCCCGCTGGTACGCGCGCTGCGCCATCGTTACCCTTCGCTGCCCATCACCGTGACCACCATGACGCCAACCGGCTCAGAACGGGTGATGTCGGCGTTCGGCAAAGACGTACATCATGTTTATCTCCCGTACGATCTGCCCTGCGCCATGAACCGTTTTCTCAACAATGTTCGCCCGAAGCTGGTGATCGTGATGGAAACCGAACTGTGGCCGAACATGATCTCCGCGCTGAAAGCGCGCCAAATTCCACTGGTTATCGCTAACGCGCGACTGTCAGAACGCTCGGCAAAAGGTTATGGCAAGTTAGGCAAATTCATGCGCCGACTGCTGAGCAAAATCACGCTGATTGCAGCGCAAAACCAGGAAGATGCCGACCGCTTTTTACAATTGGGCTTAAAGCGCAGCCAGTTGACCGTGACCGGCAGCCTGAAATTTGATATCTCCGTAACGCCAGAACTCGCTGCCCGCGCAATAACGCTGCGCCGCCAGTGGGCACCACGCCGCCAGGTGTGGATTGCCACCAGCACGCACGACGGCGAAGAGGCGATTATTTTACAGGCGCACCGCAAGCTGCTGGAAACTTTCCCTGATTTACTGCTGATCCTGGTGCCTCGCCACCCGGAACGCTTCCAGGATGCGCGCAATTTGACGCAGAAAGCCGGGTTCAGCTACACCTTACGCAGCTCGGGCGAAATCCCGTCCAGCAGCACACAGGTGGTGATTGGCGATACCATGGGCGAGCTGATGCTACTTTACGGCATTGCCGATCTGGCGTTTGTCGGTGGCAGCCTGGTCGAACGCGGCGGCCACAACCCGCTGGAGCCTGCTGCACACGCTATTCCCGTGCTGATGGGGCCGCATACGTTTAATTTCAAAGATATCTGTGCACGCCTGCAGGAAGCGGAAGGGCTGATCACCGTCACCGATGCGGATTCGCTGGTGAAAGAGGTGTCGACCCTGCTGACGGATGAAGATTACCGTTTATGGTACGGTCGCCACGCGGTGGAAGTGCTGCACCAGAACCAGGGCGCGCTCGCGCGTCTGCTGCAACTTCTGCAACCGTATTTGCCTCAGCGGAGCCATTAATGTCCAAACGTTTGTCGGTGGTGATGATCGCCAAAAACGCGGCGGATCTACTGCCCGATTGTCTGGCATCCATTGCCTGGGCGGATGAAATTGTGCTGCTGGATTCCGGCAGCAGCGACGACACGGTAGGCATTGCCAGCCGCGCGGGCGCCAAAGTCTTCACCCATACCGACTGGTCGGGTTACGGCGTACAGCGTCAGCTGGCACAGCGCTACGCCAGCGGCGATTACGTTCTAATGCTCGATACCGACGAGCGCGTCACCCCGGAACTCGCAGAGCACATTCGCGTGACGCTCGCCGCACCGCAGCCGGGGGCCGTTTATAGCATTTCCCGCCGTAATTATTTCCTTGGTCGCTTTATGCGCCACAGCGGCTGGTATCCGGATCGCGTTACCCGCTTGTACGAGCGTGAGCGCTATCAGTACAACGGCAATCTGGTACATGAATCGCTGGATGCACCGCAAGCGCCGGTCATTGCGCTCAGTGGTGATTTGCTGCATCTGACCTGCCGGGATTTCGCCAGCTTTCAGCGTAAACAGTTGAATTACGCCACGGCGTGGGCGCAGGAACGCCATCAGCGCGGTAAAAAAACGTCGCTACCGGGGATTTTCGCGCATACTTTGGGCGCATTCGTCAAAACATTATTGCTGCGCGGCGGCATGCTGGATGGAAAACAGGGCTGGCTGCTGGCAGTGGTTAACGCGCAGTATACTTTCAATAAATACACCGAGCTGTGGGCGCTGAACCACGGTTATTCAGAGAAAGAATAAGCGATGAGTACAAAAGCGATTTATCCCGGCACCTTTGACCCCATAACTAACGGGCATATTGATATTGTGACCCGTGCCGCCACGATGTTTGATGAGGTGGTGTTAGCGATTGCCGCCAGCCCAAGCAAAAAACCGCTGTTTGACCTGCCAGAGCGCGTGGCGCTGGCGCAAGCCGCGACGGCACATCTGCTGAATGTGTCCGTGGTGGGGTTTAGTGATTTGATGGCCAATTTTGCCCGCGCCCAGCAGGCAAATATCCTTATTCGCGGCTTGCGGGCGGTAGCGGATTTCGAATATGAGATGCAGCTGGCGCATATGAACCGTCACCTGATGCCGGAGCTGGAAAGCGTGTTTCTTATGCCGTCAAAAGAGTGGTCGTTTATCTCTTCTACGCTGGTCAAAGAAGTGGCACGTCATCAGGGCGATGTCACCCACTTCCTGCCGCCTGACGTTCACCAGGCGCTGTTAGAGAAGCTTAAATAAGCTTCTGACCCTTATTTCTGGCAGCGTCGGCAGTAAAACGTTGAACGCTGTGCATGCTTTGCGGCAACAATCGGCGTGCCGCAGACGCGACAAGGTTCCCCTTCCCGACCATATACCTGCAACTCCTGAGCGAAATAACCCGGTTTACCGTCGCTTTGCAAAAAGTCTTTTAGCGTGGTTCCGCCCTGTTCGATAGAGCGAAGCAGCACCGCTTTGATCACCCGCACCAGAATTTCGCACTCCTGCGCCGAGAGTGATGAAGCCAGCCGATCGGGATGGATCCCGGCAGCAAACAGCGATTCGCTGGCGTAGATATTCCCCACGCCGACCACCAGCTTGTTATCCATGAGCCAGGGTTTAATGGCGGTTTTCTTCTTCGCGCATTTCTGCTGGAAATATTCAGCGTTGAAAACGTCGCTGAGCGGTTCCGGGCCGAGATGCGCCAGTACATTGTGGCCTTCCAGCTCTTTCGTCCACAGCCACGCGCCAAAACGACGTGGATCGGTGTAGCGCAGCACTTTGCCGTTGCTCATCACTAAATCGACGTGGTCGTGTTTTTCAGCAGGCAGCTCATGGGGAAGAATACGCAGGCTACCGGACATGCCAAGGTGAATAATGATCCAGCCGTCGGGCAATTCGAGCAGCAAATATTTGGCGCGGCGCTGAACGCTCAGTACCGGTTTGTCGCTCAGGCTGTGGATCTCTTCGGAAACCGGCCAGCGCAATCGCCCGTTGCGCACCACCGCGTGAAGAATGGTTTCGCCAACAAGGTGCGGTTCAATACCTCTGCGGCTGGTTTCGACTTCGGGTAATTCAGGCATCTCGTCTCCGGTTTATGGGTGGTCAGAAATGCAAAAACCCCGACAGAGCGGGGTTTTTGTGCAAGAAAACTAAAATTATTTAATTTTAGCTTCTTTGTACAGCACGTGCTGACGGACAACTGGATCGAATTTTTTCAGTTCCAGTTTTTCCGGCTTAGTACGTTTGTTCTTCGTGGTGGTGTAGAAGTGACCAGTACCAGCGGAAGAAACCAGCTTGATTTTCTCACGAATACCTTTAGCCATGATTTATATCCTTTAAGTACTTAGTACTTTTCGCCACGGGCACGCAGTTCAGACAGAACTGTATCGATGCCTTTCTTATCGATTACACGCATACCTTTAGCAGATACACGCAGGGTGACAAAACGCTTTTCGCTCTCAACCCAGAAACGGTGAGAGTGCAGGTTCGGCAGGAAACGGCGTTTAGTCGCGTTCAGTGCGTGGGAACGGTTGTTACCGGTCACCGGACGCTTGCCAGTAACTTGGCAGACTCGGGACATGTCTATTCTCCAAAAATCAAATTAGCTCGAGCTTCGTATGGGGTATCGGCGCCTCGTCAGGCTTTACAGCCCGGTCATCGCAGTTCTATGTGAACTCTCGATTGCCAGGCCCAAATGCCAAACCCGAGATTCTCAAAGGTGGCGTAGTATACGCTGAGTCGGCGGTGTGCTCAAGTCCCGAACAGACAAAGATCCCGATGGATCGCGCAAAGTGGTCTAAATCCAACCACGTTCGGCAAAAGAAACGTACTCACCGCGGCCAATAACCAGATGATCGAGCACCCGGATGTCCATGAACTGGCAGCATTTTATTACCCGTTCGGTGATCTGCCTGTCCGCTTTGCTCGGCTCAGCGTTACCAGAGGGGTGATTATGCGCGAGGATCACGGCGGCCGCATTGACTTTTAACGCTTCACGCAAAATTTCTCGCGGATGCACCT
Source organism: Kosakonia sacchari SP1 (assembly GCF_000300455.3). Classification (NCBI taxonomy): domain Bacteria; kingdom Pseudomonadati; phylum Pseudomonadota; class Gammaproteobacteria; order Enterobacterales; family Enterobacteriaceae; genus Kosakonia; species Kosakonia sacchari. Next base: position 104,716 of record NZ_CP007215.2, on the reverse strand, counting down.
CAACCTGGTTAATCGTGCCGGAAAAAAGCCGACAATGTTTGAGTATCCGGTTCTGGTTATCCAACAGGATCACCATAAAGATCTCGCGCTCTTCGCCCGCAAGCTGGCTTTGTAAAAACTCGCGCGTCATTTCCGGGCTCAGCAGTGAGCTCTCTTCCAGCAGGCGCGCATTATAATAGCGCCGCGCCAGTTCACCGATACCCCGCAATTGGGCATATTTGGCAAGGCCAATGCCATGCACCTCCTTAAAATCATCGAGATCGGCGGAGAGCAGCGTATACAGCGAACCAAACTGCTTAAGCATTTCACGCGCCACGGTGAGCACGCTCTTTCCCTGTGTTCCGGTGCGCAAAAAAAGCGCCAGGAGTTCCACGTCAGTCAGTGACTCAATACCGAACTTCATCATCTTTTCACGCGGTTTCTGGGGCGTAAAAACAATATCCATATTCATTTCTCCTTCGCTCTCGCCAATGCTGCCATAGCTGCCATCTCGCTTCGACCAGGGAGTCATATCTCTGCGTAGCACCTCGCAAAGTGGTTTGTGGGCAACAGCACGACAACACCAGGATTGTGATAAAATGCCCAGCTTCTGGTGAAATTCAACAGGAAAGAATCATGATCAGTCTGGCGGGTAAAAAGATTGTCCTCGGCGTGAGCGGCGGTATTGCGGCCTATAAAGCGCCCGAACTGGTACGCCGTCTGCGCGATCGCGGAGCGGAAGTCCGTGTCGCAATGACCGAGGCGGCAAAAGCCTTTATTACGCCGATGAGCCTGCAGGCCGTTTCCGGTTATCCGGTTTCCGACAGCTTGCTCGATCCCGCCGCTGAAGCGGCAATGGGCCATATTGAGCTGGGCAAATGGGCTGATTTAGTGATTCTCGCCCCCGCCACTGCAGATTTAATCGCCCGCGTCGCTGCCGGTATGGCAAACGATCTGGTTTCCACTATTTGCCTTGCCACACCGTCGCCTGTCGCCGTTGTTCCCGCAATGAATCAGCAGATGTATCGCGCCGCCGCCACCCAGCATAATTTGCAGGTGCTGGCCTCGCGCGGGCTGTTGCTGTGGGGCCCGGACAGCGGTAGCCAGGCCTGTGGCGATGTTGGTCCAGGAAGAATGCTCGACCCGCTGACCATTGTGGATATGGCCGCCGCGCATTTCTCGCCGGTCAAAGATCTGCAACATCTGAATATCATGATTACTGCCGGTCCGACGCGTGAACCGTTAGATCCGGTGCGTTACATCACCAATCTCAGTTCCGGTAAGATGGGCTTCGCCATTGCCGCCGCCGCTGCAAGCCGCGGTGCGAATGTCACGTTGGTTTCCGGCCCTGTTTCGCTGGCAACGCCGCCGCTGGTGCAACGGGTGGATGTGACCACTGCGCTGGAGATGGAGGCCGCGGTTCAGAGCCGCGTTCAGCAGCAGAATATTTTTATCGGCTGCGCCGCCGTTGCGGATTATCGCGCCGCCAGCGTCGCTGAAGAAAAAATCAAAAAGCAAGGCGATGAAATCACGATAAAAATGGTGAAAAACCCGGATATCGTCGCTGGCGTTGCCGCACTTTCTGCTCATCGACCTTATGTTGTTGGGTTTGCTGCCGAAACAAATAATGTGGAAGAATATGCCCGGCAAAAACGCGCCCGCAAAAACCTTGATCTGATTTGCGCTAACGATGTTTCGCAGTCGAATCAGGGGTTTAACAGCGACAACAATGCATTACACCTTTTCTGGCAGGATGGCGACAAACGCTTGCCGCTGGAGCGTAAAGAACTTCTGGGACACCTATTACTGGACGAGATCGTTACCCGTTATGATGAAAAAAATCGACGTTAAGATTCTGGACCCGCGTGTTGGCAAGGAATTCCCGCTGCCGACATATGCCACCTCCGGTTCCGCCGGACTTGACCTGCGCGCCTGTCTCGACGACGCCGTAGAACTGGCGCCTGGCGCAACGACATTGCTGCCGACGGGTCTGGCAATCCATATTGCCGATCCCTCACTGGCTGCGGTCATTCTGCCGCGCTCTGGTCTGGGCCATAAACATGGCGTCGTGCTGGGCAACCTGGTGGGGCTGATTGACTCGGATTACCAGGGCCAACTGATGGTGTCCGTCTGGAACCGCGGCCAGGACAGTTTTACCATCGTGCCGGGTGAACGCATCGCGCAAATGGTCTTTGTGCCGGTCGTTCAGGCGGAATTTAACCTTGTAGAATCTTTCGACGCGACCGAGCGCGGCGAAGGCGGCTTCGGCCATTCCGGGCGCCAATAAGCAGCCCTATTTAACGCATCACACGGCGAAATAACGCGATAACATCACCGCAAACGCACTACGTTTGCGGTCGCCTTGTGGTTGCTCGCCTGACAAGTGCTTATTTTCAGGGGTATTTTGGAACATGGCAGAAAAACAAACTGCGAAAAGGAATCGTCGCGAGGAAATACTTCAATCTCTGGCGCTGATGCTGGAATCCAGCGATGGAAGCCAGCGTATTACGACGGCAAAACTGGCGGCGTCCGTTGGCGTTTCTGAAGCGGCGCTGTATCGCCACTTCCCCAGTAAAACGCGCATGTTCGACAGCCTGATTGAATTTATCGAAGATAGCCTGATTACCCGTATCAACCTCATTTTAAAAGACGAGAAAGACACCACTGCGCGTCTGCGTCTGATTGTGCTGCTGATTCTGGGCTTTGGTGAACGTAATCCCGGTTTGACACGCATCATGACCGGCCACGCGCTGATGTTCGAACAAGATCGCCTGCAAGGGCGCATTAGCCAGCTTTTCGAACGCATTGAAGCGCAGCTGCGCCAGGTGCTGCGCGAACGCAAGATGCGTGAAGGCGAAGCCTACGCGACAGATGAAACGTTACTGGCAAGCCAGCTGCTGGCGTTTTGCGAAGGGATGCTATCGCGCTTTGTGCGCAGTGAGTTTAAATACAGTCCGACCGAAGATTTCGACGCCCGCTGGCCACTGTTAGCCGCGCAATTACAGTAATACCTCATGCAGCCCTCGTGGCTGCATTCTCATTTCCCTGCAATCTGTGAAAAAGCACAACGTAATTCGTTAAGATGCCAGATGTCGCGGCGTCGCGGATTCCCTACCCTCCCTCTGGCAGTATCTTTCCACTTAAGCGAAACATCCTCATAAATACCCTACAAATAAGGAGACGCTTGATGGCAACATCACGTCGGGAACTGCTTAAACTCAGCGGTATTGCCACCGCATCACTGCTTTTAAGTCAAAAGAGTATTGCCTCCTGGACACCCTCGGCCCGCTATCCCGATCCCAGCATCGTCGCGCTGGATGACAGCTTTCGCGACTATATGGTTTCCAGCGCCAAAGTAGAGCAGATAGCCACCGGATGCCGCTGGGCAGAAGGGCCCGTCTGGTTTGGCGATACCCGCATGCTGTTGTGGAGCGATATTCCCAACAACGCGGTCATGCGCTGGGATGAAGCTACCGGTGCAACCAGTGTTTTTCGCCAGCCTTCCAATAACGCCAACGGCCACGCCCGTGACAGACAAGGGCGTTTAATCAGCTGTGAGCACGATACCCGCCGCATTACGCGCACAGAGTATGACGGCACGATCACCGTGCTGGCAGAGAGCTATGACGGCAAGCCGCTGAATTCACCGAACGATATAGCGGTGAAATCCGACGGCTCCATCTGGTTTACCGATCCGCCATTTGGCATCGCCGGTTTTTATGAAGGGCACAAAGCCACGCCGCAGTTGCCGCAAAACGTTTACCGCCTGGATCCTGAAACCCACAAGCTGGAAGTGGTGCTGGGCGATGTTAAAGGTCCAAACGGCATTTGCTTCTCGCCGGATGAAAAAACGCTGTTTGTGGTAGAAAGCCGCGCGACGCCTAATCGTTTAATTCTGGCGTGGGATATCGAAGGTGATCAGCTAAAAAATCGGCGAGTACATATCGACTGCGGTAACGGCACGGCAGACGGCATTGCCATCGATATGCATGGCAATCTGTGGTGTGGCTGGGGAATGGGTACTGAGGAGCTGGACGGCGTACGCGTGTTCAATCCGCAAGGCAAAGCGATTGGGATGATCCACCTGCCGGAGCGCTGCGCTAACTTGTGCTTTGGCGGCGAACAGCGCAATCGCCTGTTTATGGCCTCCAGCACCTCGGTCTATTCTCTTTATGTAAACACTCAGGGCGCGAAGCTGGTGTAAAACGGACCCGGCAGTCGCCTGCCGGGAACACATTTAAACGCCGTACTGCTCGCGGTAGGCGCGCACAGCGGCCAGGTGATCGGCCATCTCTGGTTTCTCTTCCAGGTAGGCAATCAATTCTTTGAGTGTAACAATCGCAATCACGTTGCAGCCATAATCGCGTTCTACTTCCTGAATTGCCGAAATATCACCGCGACCGCGCTCCTGCCGATCCAGAGAAATCAGCACGCCAGCAAGCGTTGCGCCATTCGCCTGGATAATCTCCATCGATTCGCGAATCGCCGTTCCGGCGGTGATTACGTCATCCACCAGCATGACACGACCCTGCAACGCGCTGCCCACCAGATTGCCGCCTTCGCCGTGGGTTTTGGCTTCTTTACGGTTAAAGCAATAAGGCACATCGCGCTCGTGGTGTTCTGCCAGCGCTACGGCCGTGGTGGTCGCGATAGGAATACCTTTGTAAGCCGGGCCAAACAGCAGATCAAAATCGATACCGGAATCCACCAGCGCTTCGGCGTAAAAACGCCCTAACAGAGCCAGATCGCGCCCGGTATTAAACAGCCCGGCGTTGAAGAAATAGGGGCTTTTGCGCCCGGATTTCAGCGTGAAATCGCCAAACTTCAGTACCTGCTTGTTAAGCGCAAATTCAATAAACTGACGCTGATACGCTTTCATGGATCCGCTCCTCATCTCACTTTTCATTATTCACAGATTACGCAAAATACGTCGCGCGACCTCGCGCAGACCACATAAGCCACACCTGGAGAATAGCGCAAGCATGACGTGCGGCAGCCGACAAAGAAACCGCGTGAAGTATAAAGCGCAAAAAAAGGGCGACTCATCAGTCGCCCTTAAAATTAATTCTCTAGCGCCGCCTTCTGCGTCGCGATAATCGATTCGATCCCCCCTCTGGCCAGCGCCAGCAGGGTGAGTAACTCTTCATGGGAGAAAGGCTCGCCTTCCGCCGTACCCTGAACTTCAATCATGCGACCGTCTTCAGTCATCACCACGTTCATGTCGGTTTCAGCTGCGGAGTCTTCCACATATTCAAGATCACAAACGGCTTCGCCATTAACAATACCCACGGAAACCGCTGCAACCATGCCTTTCATCGGGTTAGTTTTCAGCTTACCGGCGGCAACCAGTTTGTTCAGCGCATCCGCCAGCGCAACACACGCGCCGGTAATTGATGCAGTACGCGTGCCGCCATCGGCCTGAATGACGTCGCAGTCAAGCGTAATGGTGAATTCGCCCAGCGCGTTCAAATCAACCGCTGCACGCAGCGCACGCGCGATAAGACGCTGAATTTCCATGGTACGCCCGCCCTGTTTGCCTTTCGCGGCTTCACGCGCGTTACGGGTGTGGGTCGAACGCGGCAGCATGCCATATTCGGCGGTGATCCAGCCCTGGCCCTGACCTTTCAGAAAGCGCGGAACGCCCTCTTCGATGGACGCAGTGCACAGCACTTTGGTATCACCAAATTCAACCAGCACGGAGCCTTCTGCGTGTTTTGTGTAATTACGAGTCAGGGTGACGGGGCGCACCTGGTTGGCGCTACGGCCTGCTGGACGCATGATAATTTCTCCGGCTTATCGAATGTGGCTGCGCATTATACTGGCTTACCAAGGTTATTCCTATCCTGATAAGGCCACGAAAGCTATAATCCCCGCATCTCTCTTTGAAAACGGGAACGTCTATGATCCGCAGTATGACCGCCTATGCCCGGCGTGAAATCAAGGGTGAATGGGGCTCTGCCTCTTGGGAACTGCGCTCGGTTAACCAGCGTTATCTGGAAACTTACTTCCGTCTGCCGGAGCAATTTCGCAGCCTCGAGCCGGTTGTCCGTGAACGTCTCCGTAACCGTCTGACGCGCGGTAAAGTGGAGTGTAATCTCCGTTTTGAGCCTGATGCCAATGCGCAGGGCGAACTGATCCTGAACGAAAAACTGGCTAAACAGCTGGTGAATGCGGCGAACTGGGTCAAAATGCAGAGCGATGAAGGGGAAATCAACCCGGTTGATATTCTGCGCTGGCCTGGCGTTATGGCTGCGCAAGAACAGGATCTGGACGCCATCGCCGCGCAGATCCTCGCCGCACTTGACGGCGCGCTGGATGATTTTATCGTCGCCCGAGAAACTGAAGGTCAGGCGCTGAAAGGGCTGATTGAACAGCGTCTGGAAGGCGTGAGCACCGAAGTCAGCAAAGTCCGCGCTCATATGCCAGAAATCCTGCAATGGCAGCGCGAGCGCCTGGTCGCCAAGCTGGAAGAAGCGCAGGTGCAGCTTGAGAATAACCGCCTTGAACAAGAACTGGTGCTGATGGCGCAGCGCATCGATGTCGCCGAAGAGCTGGATCGCCTTGAAGCGCATGTTAAAGAAACCTACAACATTCTGAAGAAAAAAGAAGCGGTTGGCCGCCGTCTCGACTTTATGATGCAGGAGTTCAACCGTGAGTCGAACACGCTGGCCTCCAAGTCGATTAACGCAGAGGTGACGAACTCCGCTATCGAGCTCAAAGTCCTGATTGAGCAAATGCGCGAGCAGATCCAGAACATCGAGTAATCTCTCTGCAGTACATTGAAAAGGCCCAATGGGGCCTTTTTATTTATCATGCAGCCACTAATTAACTTATGCTTAATTTCATTAATCGCTGCCGTTCACTCGCCATCTATCTTTCTATTTAAATTTAAAAATCATACATATAACTACATTCTAATCCCGAATAACGCATTAGATAAAGTTATCCAAAACAACGCTCCTTAGAAAATCTCAATCGTATGCCTGTGTATAAATCGGCTACCCTGCCGCTTCTGATTTACGGGGGAGCGCATGCTGTTACACATTCTCTATCTGATTGGCATCACGGCCGAGGCGATGACCGGCGCACTGGCGGCAGGCCGGCGCAGAATGGATACCTTTGGCGTGATAATTATCGCCACAGCAACGGCGCTGGGCGGCGGTTCGGTACGTGATATTCTGCTTGGCCACTACCCGATCGGCTGGGTAAAGCACCCGGAATATGTCGTTATCGTTGCCGTCGCGGCAGTATTAACGACTATCTTCGCGCCGGTGATGCCGCATCTGCGCCGTCTGTTTCTGGTGCTTGATGCCCTGGGGCTGGTGGTGTTTTCCATTATCGGTGCGCAGATTGCCCTCGACATGGGTGAAGGCCCGGTTATCGCCGTGATTGCTGCGGTAATTACCGGGGTGTTCGGCGGTGTGTTGCGGGATATGTTTTGTAAGCGTATCCCGCTGGTGTTCCAGAAAGAGCTATACGCCGGAATCGCCTTCGTCTCTGCCGTGCTCTATATCGTTCTTGGTCATATGGTTCCCAGCCACGATATGGTGGTAATTGCAACGTTGTTGTTTGGCTTCATTACGCGGTTACTGGCTATCCGCTGGAAGCTCGGCTTACCCGTGTTCCACTACAAGCACAGCACTCACTGAAACGCTTTTATTCCTTGTTCGCCTAACCAAGCCGAAAGTTGTTCAATCTCGGGAGCATGCATAAAGGCAACGATCTGTCGGGCTTTTTCAGCACCAATTGCCGGGAAACGCTGCCACTCCTTTTCGTTACGTGCGCGCATTTGCTGCCATGTCGTGTCACCAGTGACTTTCAGGGCAGGCTGCGGTAACGGTGTTCCCAGTGCAATAAGCCAGCGAATAAACGGTTTTTCTCGTACCAGCGAAAAGCGATGCCAGAGCTGTAAACCGCGTTCCGGCGAAATGCCTGGCGTCGACTGTAATTGCTCTTTTGTCAGCGCCAGCCAGGAAAAAAGATGTTCGAAGTGATGCGCCTGATTCAATCCCCGCCAGCCACTTTCACCAAGCCCCTCAATCCCCAGCGCTTTTGCCGAGCTGAGCCATACCAGGCGAGCAATAAATTGCTCCTGACATTCCGCAGAAGCATAAAAACAGGTCAACGGGGTAAAACGTGGCGCAGGCGGAACAGGTTTATCGCGAACAAGTGAACGCCACACCACACTGTCGATGCGCGGGATCCCTTGACCGGCAAGGCTGATAGCGATTTGATCGCCAGGTGCAACATCCAGCTCTTGCCAGCGTCTGACAGAGCCCAAATTGACCCGCTGAACGCGCTTATCATCGAGTTGAACCGGTTCCAGCAGAGCCACCGCGGAAATTTTACCGGTGCGCCCAATGGCAAACTGAATATCTTTTACCGTTGCAATTTCCTCGGGCGGTTCATATTTCCATGCCACCACCCAATTACCCTGCCCCGGCAGCCATGTATTTCCCGCCGGTTCGATTCCAGAGCGCACCACAACACCATCGGTGACGAAAGGCAATTCTGAGGTAAACCAACGGCTGCGAAGCTTTTCCACGTCTTCTGCCGTGCTCACTGGCACGCTATATTGCACTTCGTCACTAAACCCCGCTTTGCTGAGTTCCGCTAACTTTTGTGCCAGCGTTGCCGGGCCGTCTGGCCAGGCCCAGACGAAAAACGCCAGATCATTGAGAATGGCGGGCTCGTCGCGGCGCATCATTACACCCGCAACTTTTGCGCGGGCGTTAAGTCCACCGGCCTGTTTCTGAATATGGTTTTCCGTGCGTAAAAACAATTCACCCTGCAATACGCTGTTCGCCAGCGCACCACTCACTTTTTCAGGAATCGATGGGATTGCACGTATTTTTGCCGTCCAGTCTTCACCAGCCAGTCCATCGCCGCGACTGATTGCCTGTGTCAGTTCACCATTGCGGTAGACTAACGTCACCGCGACGCCATCCACTTTTGGCTGCGCCCATAGATCGGTTTTCCCTGCCATCCAGCGCTGTAGCGCTTGTTTACCCGCTAGCTTTTGCACCCCAGTATGCGCGACAGGGTGTTTCACACTGCCGCCCGGTAAAACAGGTGCTGAACTTGCGGGTTCAAGCGCAAAACAGCGTTGCCACGCCGCCAGCCGCGCGCTGAGCTGGTCGTAAACAGCGTCGCTTACCTCACTTGCTCCCTGCTTCCAGTAGTGCTCATTCCACTGGGCAAGTTGCTGCTGAAGGCGGTTAACCTCATCTTGCGCTCTAGATGGCGACCAGACTGGACACACCGCCTGGCTGGACAGGCTCCATAGCAACAGACACACCGCGAATCCGGTTCTTTTCCACATCATCCCTTCTCCTTGTGATAGCGCCGCTGTTATAGCGTGGCCAACGCTGTGCTGACGACATGGAAAGAGAGAGATTGCGAGGAGGGTTCCGGCAATTCACTGCCGCTGTGAAAATTTGCAAATAAAACAGGAAAGCAGGCCGCAAAATGTCAAACTTAGCGGGAAAAAGTGTGACAAAGGCTACGTCACATAGCGCCGATGTGTATAATAGGCACGTATGTAAGTTTCCTTTCGCAATTCACATACAAAAGACTCTCATGGCTCAAGGCACGCTCTATATTGTTTCCGCCCCTAGCGGCGCGGGTAAATCAAGCCTCATTCAGGCTTTGCTAAAAACCCAACCGTTATACGATACGCAGGTTTCTGTTTCGCACACCACGCGCGCTCCGCGTCCGGGTGAAGTGCACGGTGAACACTATTTCTTTGTTAATCATGATGAATTTAAATCCATGATTGGCGAGGACGCGTTTCTTGAGCATGCCGAAGTTTTTGGTAACTATTACGGCACCTCGCGCGCAGCCATTGAGCAAGTGCTGGCAACCGGCGTAGATGTGTTTCTTGATATCGACTGGCAGGGCGCGCAGCAAATTCGCGCCCGTATGCCGCAGGCGCGCAGCATCTTTATTCTGCCGCCATCGAAGCTGGAGCTCGATCGTCGCTTGCGCGGGCGCGGCCAGGATAGCGAAGAAGTCATTACGAAGCGTATGGCGCAGGCAGTTGCGGAAATGAGCCATTACGCGGAATATGATTACCTGATTGTGAATGATGATTTCGATACCGCTTTGGGCGATCTGAAAACCATTATTCGCGCCGAACGTCTGCGCATGAGCCGCCAAAAGCAGCGACATGACGCTTTAATCAGCAAACTATTGGCAGACTGAGCCTGGTTTCAGTATCATGCCCAGTCATTTCTTCACCTGTGGAGCATTTTAAGTATGGCACGCGTAACTGTTCAGGACGCTGTAGAGAAAGTTGGTAACCGTTTTGACCTGGTGCTGGTCGCCGCGCGTCGCGCTCGTCAGATGCAGGTTGGCGGTAAAGATCCGTTAGTCCCGGAAGAAAACGATAAAACCACCGTTATCGCGCTGCGCGAAATCGAAGAAGGTCTGATCAACAACCAGATCCTCGACGTCCGTGAGCGCCAGGAACAGCAAGAGCAGGAAGCCGCAGAACTGCAGGCCGTAACCGCCATTGCTGAAGGTCGTCGTTAATTAACCTGCAGGTCACCCTTGTATCTGTTTGAAAGCCTGAATCAGCTGATTCAACACTATCTGCCTGAAGATCAAATCAAACGTCTCAGGCAGGCGTATCTCGTTGCACGTGACGCTCACGAGGGCCAGACACGTTCAAGCGGTGAACCTTATATCACGCACCCTGTAGCGGTAGCCTGCATTCTGGCCGAGATGAAACTCGACCACGAAACGCTGATGGCTGCACTATTGCATGACGTGATTGAAGATACCCCCGCCACCTACCAGGATATGGAACAGCTGTTTGGCAAAAGCGTTGCCGAGCTGGTGGAAGGGGTGTCGAAACTTGATAAGCTCAAGTTTCAGGATAAGAAAGAAGCGCAGGCCGAAAACTTTCGCAAGATGATTATGGCGATGGTGCAGGACATCCGCGTCATTCTTATCAAACTTGCCGACCGCACTCATAACATGCGCACGCTGGGCTCTCTTCGCCCGGACAAGCGTCGCCGCATCGCCCGTGAAACCCTCGAAATCTACAGTCCGCTGGCGCACCGTTTGGGTATCCATCACATCAAAACCGAACTCGAAGAGCTGGGTTTTGAGGCGCTGTATCCAAATCGCTACCGCGTTATTAAAGAAGTGGTGAAAGCCGCGCGTGGCAACCGTAAAGAGATGATTCAAAAAATCCTCTCAGAAATCGAAGGGCGTTTACAGGAAGCGGGTATTCCCTGCCGCGTTAGCGGTCGCGAAAAGCACCTGTACTCGATCTACTGCAAAATGGTGCTGAAAGAGCAGCGTTTCCACTCGATTATGGATATCTACGCCTTCCGCGTGATTGTTCACGATTTGGATACCTGTTATCGCGTTCTGGGCCAGATGCACAGCTTGTACAAGCCGCGTCCTGGCCGCGTGAAAGACTATATCGCTATCCCCAAGGCGAACGGCTATCAATCTCTGCACACCTCAATGATTGGCCCGCATGGCGTGCCGGTTGAGGTGCAGATCCGTACCGAAGATATGGATCAGATGGCAGAGATGGGGGTTGCCGCGCACTGGGCATATAAAGAGCATGGCGAAAGCAGCACCACCGCGCAAATCCGCGCCCAGCGCTGGATGCAAAGCCTGCTGGAGCTGCAACAGAGCGCCGGTAGTTCGTTTGAATTTATCGAGAGCGTTAAATCTGATCTCTTCCCCGATGAGATTTATGTTTTCACCCCGGAAGGCCGTATTGTCGAGCTGCCCGCTGGCGCCACGCCGGTGGATTTCGCCTATGCGGTGCACACGGATATCGGCCATGCCTGCGTTGGCGCGCGCGTCGACCGCCAGCCGTATCCGCTGTCGCAGTCGCTCTCCAGCGGCCAGACGGTAGAAATTATCACCGCACCGGGCGCACGCCCAAATGCCGCATGGCTGAACTTTGTCGTCAGCTCGAAAGCACGCGCCAAAATCCGTCAGATGCTGAAAAACCTCAAGCGTGACGACTCGGTGAGCCTCGGCCGCCGTCTGCTGAATCACGCGCTGGGCGGAAGCCGCAAACTGGCAGAAATTCCGCCGGAACATGTGCAGCGCGAGCTGGATCGCATGAAGCTCGCCTCGCTCGATGATTTGCTGGCAGAAATCGGCCTCGGCAACGCCATGAGCGTCGTGGTTGCGAAAAACCTGCAGCAAGGGGAAGCCGTGCAAAGCACGCAAGCACCGGCTGGCGCAAACGGTGGTCATCTGCCGATTAAAGGCGCAGACGGCGTACTGATCACCTTTGCAAAATGCTGTCGTCCCATTCCTGGTGACCCAATTGTCGCGCACGTCAGTCCCGGCAAAGGGCTGGTTATTCACCATGAGTCCTGCCGCAACATTCGTGGCTACCAGAAAGAGCCAGAGAAGTTCATGGCTGTCGAGTGGGACAAAGAGACCGCGCAGGAATTTATCACCGAGATCAAGGTGGATATGTTCAACCATCAGGGCGCACTGGCGAACCTGACGGCAGCGATAAATACGGCCTCTTCGAATATTCAAAGCCTGAATACTGAAGAAAAAGATGGTCGCGTCTACAGCGCGTTCATCCGTCTGACGGCGCGCGATCGCGTCCATCTGGCGAATATCATGCGCAAAATCCGCGTGATGCCGGATGTGATAAAAGTCACCCGCAACCGAAACTAACTTTATGAATTCTCAACGTTATGCGCGTATCCGCGAGATGCTCGCCAGGCGTCAGCCGGATCTGACGGTCTGCATGGAGCAGGTTCACAAGCCTCATAACGTCTCCGCCATTATCCGCACCGCGGACGCCGTTGGCGTGCATGAAGTTCACGCTGTCTGGCCGGGTAACCGCATGCGCACCATGGCCTCGTCTGCTGCGGGCAGCAATAGTTGGGTGGAAGTGAAAACCCACCGCACCATTGGCGATGCCGTCAGCGTGCTGAAAGCGCGCGGCATGCAAATCCTCGCAACCCATCTGTCTGATAACGCCGTTGATTTTCGCGAGATCGATTACACTCGCCCGACCTGCATTCTGATGGGCCAGGAGAAAACCGGGATCACTCAGGAAGCGCTGGATCTGGCGGATCGGGACATCATTATCCCGATGACTGGCATGGTGCAATCACTGAATGTTTCTGTGGCATCCGCCTTGATCCTTTACGAAGCGCAACGCCAGCGGCAAAACGCAGGTATGTATGAACGTGAAAACAGCATGTTGCCGGATGAAGTTCAGCAACGTCTGCTGTTTGAGGGTGGCTACCCGGTGCTGGCGAGAGTCGCGAAACGCAAGGGCCTGCCTTACCCTCACGTTAATACGGAAGGCCAAATCGAAGCCGACCCGACGTGGTGGGCAATCATGCAGGCGGCGGGATAACCGATGAAAGGTAAGCTGCTCGATGCGGTGCCATTAAGTTCGCTGACCGGTGTCGGCGCGGCGCAGAGCAGCAAGCTGGCGAAAATCGGCCTGCATACCGTTCAGGATCTCCTGCTTCATCTCCCGTTACGCTACGAAGATCGTACCCAGCTTTACCCAATTGCCGACCTGCTACCAGGCGTTTACGCCACGGTGGAAGGCGAGGTGTTGAACTGTAATATCACCTTCGGCGGGCGCCGGATGATGACCTGCCAGATTAGTGACGGCACGGGCATTCTCACGATGCGCTTTTTTAACTTCAACGCGGCGATGAAAAATAGCCTCGCCACTGGCCGCCGTGTGCTGGCCTACGGGGAAGCGAAACGCGGGAAGTATGGCGCGGAGATGATCCATCCCGAATACCGCGTGCAGGGCGATCTCAGCACCCCGGAATTGCAGGAAACCCTGACGCCGGTTTACCCCACCACCGAAGGCATCAAACAAGCGACACTGCGCAAGCTCACCGACCAGGCGCTGGAATTACTGGCGACGTGCGCCATCAGCGAACTGCTGCCGCCGGAGCTGGCACAAGGCATGATGAGCCTGCCAGAAGCGCTGCATACGCTGCATCGCCCGCCGCCGTCACTGCAATTAAGCGATCTGGAAAGCGGGCAGCACCCGGCGCAGCGCCGTTTGATCCTTGAAGAATTACTGGCGCACAACCTCAGCATGCTGGCGTTGCGCGCCGGTGCGCAGCGTTATCATGCGCAACCACTCAGCGCCAGAGATGAACTGAAAAACCGCCTGCTGGCGTCGCTGCCGTTTAAACCAACCGGCGCACAAACGCGCGTGGTCACCGAGATCGAGCGCGATATGGCGCTGGATATGCCAATGATGCGCCTGGTGCAGGGCGATGTGGGCTCTGGTAAAACGCTGGTTGCAGCACTGGCAGCGCTGCGGGCGATTGCCAATGGAAAACAAGTGGCGATGATGGCTCCCACCGAACTGCTGGCAGAGCAGCACGCTAACAATTTCCGCACCTGGTTCGCGCCGCTTGGCGTGGAAGTGGGCTGGCTGGCGGGTAAGCAAAAAGGCAAAGCGCGCCAGGCACAGCAAGAGGCGATTGCCAGCGGTCAGGTACAAATGGTGGTGGGCACCCATGCCATTTTCCAGGAACAGGTGCAGTTTAACGGCCTTGCTCTGGTGATTATCGACGAACAGCACCGCTTTGGCGTTCACCAGCGGCTGGCGCTGTGGGAAAAAGGTCAGCAGCAGGGTTTTCACCCGCATCAGTTGATCATGACGGCAACACCGATCCCGCGCACGCTGGCGATGACCGCCTACGCCGATCTCGACACCTCGGTGATCGACGAACTGCCGCCGGGCCGTACACCGGTCACTACCGTCGCCATTCCGGATACGCGCCGCAACGAGATTATCGACCGCGTGCGCAGCGCCTGCACCAGCGAAGGCCGCCAGGCCTACTGGGTTTGTACACTGATTGAAGAGTCCGACCTGCTGGAAGCGCAAGCGGCGGAAGCGACCTGGGAAGAGCTAAAACTGGCGTTGCCGGAGCTGAATGTTGGCCTGGTGCATGGCCGCATGAAACCAGCAGAAAAACAGGCGGTGATGCAGGCGTTCAAACAGGGCGAGCTGCATCTGCTGGTCGCCACCACGGTGATTGAAGTGGGCGTGGATGTGCCAAATTCCAGCCTGATGATTATCGAAAACCCGGAGCGGCTCGGTCTTGCGCAACTCCACCAGCTACGTGGCCGCGTTGGGCGTGGTGCGGTGGCCTCCCACTGCGTACTGCTCTACAAATCCCCATTGTCAAAAACCGCGCAAAAACGTCTGCAAGTACTGCGCGACAGTAACGATGGCTTTGTGATTGCGCAAAAAGATCTGGAAATTCGCGGCCCCGGCGAACTGCTTGGTACCCGCCAGACCGGCAACGCGGAATTCAAAGTCGCCGACCTGCTGCGCGACCAGGCGATGATCCCGGAAGTACAACGTGTAGCCCGCCATATTCATGAGCGTTATCCACAGCTTGCCGAAGCGCTGATCGACCGCTGGATGCCGGAAACAGAACGCTACTCCAACGCCTGAGTTTTAGAACCTTATCCCGTAAAACGAACACCCCTTAGAAAAGTATGTTTTTAGCATAGCAACCGTTTGCTTTTACCAAACAGTCCGATAAAATCAGCGCTTTTCCATCCAGGGGATTGCTTGAGATGTCCGTAAACACCATCGAGTCAGAAAGTGCGCAACCGGTTGCGCAGACTCAACCCAGCGAATTGATCTACCGCCTTGAAGATCGCCCGCCGCTGCCGCAGACCCTGTTTGCCGCGTTACAGCACCTGCTGGCGATGTTTGTTGGCGTTATCACGCCCGCGCTGCTCATCTGCCAGGCGTTGGGTTTACCGGCTCAGGACACTCAGCACATTATCAGCATGTCGCTGTTCGCCTCGGGCGTCGCCTCTATTATTCAGATCAAAGCATGGGGGCCGGTCGGCTCCGGGTTGCTCTCGATTCAGGGCACCAGCTTTAACTTTGTTGCGCCACTGATCATGGGTGGTACCGCGCTGAAAACCGGCGGTGCGGACGTGCCCACGATGATGGCTGCGCTGTTCGGCACCCTGATGCTGGCCAGTTGCACTGAAATGGTCGTCTCCCGCATTCTGCCGTTTGCGCGGCGCATTATTACCCCGCTGGTTTCCGGCGTGGTGGTGATGATTATCGGCCTGTCGCTGATCCAGGTGGGGCTGACCTCCGTTGGCGGCGGTTTTGCCGCGATGGGCAACCACACCTTCGGCGCGCCGAAAAACCTGCTGCTGGCAGGCGTGGTTTTAGGGCTGATTATTCTGCTTAACCGCCAGCGCAACCCGTATCTTCGCATTGCATCGCTGGTGATCGCTATGGCGGTTGGCTATGTGCTGGCGATGTTTATGGGCATGCTGCCGGCATATAGCGCACCGGCAACGTCTTTTATGGTGCCAACGCCGCTTTACTACGGCCTGAGCATTGACTGGACCCTGCTGCTGCCGCTGATGCTGGTATTTATGATCACCTCGCTCGAAACCATCGGTGACATCACCGCCACGTCTGACGTTTCCGAGCAGCCCGTCGCTGGACCTCTGTATATGAAACGCCTGAAAGGCGGCGTGCTGGCAAATGGCCTCAACTCCTTTGTTTCCGCTGTTTTCAACACTTTCCCGAACTCCTGCTTCGGCCAGAACAATGGTGTTATTCAACTGACCGGCGTTGCCAGTCGCTATATCGGCTTCTTCATTGCGGTGATGCTGATGGTGCTCGGCCTGTTCCCGGCGGTCAGCGCTTTTGTACAGCAGTTGCCTGAACCGGTACTGGGCGGTGCAACGCTGGTGATGTTCGGTACTATCGCCGCATCCGGTGTGCGCATTGTTTCCCGCGAACCGCTGAACCGCCGTGCGATCCTGATTATCGCGCTGTCGCTGGCTGTGGGCCTCGGTGTTTCCCAGCAGCCGCAAATCCTGCAATTCGCCCCGGACTGGCTGAAAAACCTGCTCTCTTCCGGCATTGCTGCAGGTGGGATCACCGCGATTGTACTGAATCTGATTTTTCCGCCAGAGAAAAACTGATAACCCCCGCGGCAACGGGACGAAAACCGTTGCCGCTGTAACGCCCTTTCATCATTCCGCCCTTGAGCATTGCGCATAAATCGTGCATAACTGCCAGACTGGCAACTGGGGATGGAAGATCATGAAATTTCTTGGAAAGCTGCTCCTTTTCGTTGTTATCGCCCTGCTTGTGGCGGTCATCGCCTGCTATTTCCTGCTGCAAACCCGCTGGGGCGCAACGCAGGTCAGCAAGTGGGTGAATGATAACAGCGGCTATCACCTGACCTTTGAAGCGATGGATCACCGCTTCTCCTCCCCTTCCCATGTGTTGCTGAAAGGCGTAAATTTTGGCCGCAAAGGCAAACCGGCAACGCTGGTCGCCAAAACCGTCGATATCGGGCTGAGCAGCCGACAAATTACCGATCCGCTGCACGCCGATACCATTTTGTTACAGGACGGCACGCTAAATCTCTCCCCGGCAGCCGCACCACTGCCCTTCCAGGCCGACCGTCTGCAATTGACCAATATGGCCTTTAACAGCCCGACCACCGGCTGGGATCTCAGCGCCCAGCGCGTCACTGGCGGTGTTGCGCCGTGGCAACCCGTCGCGGGAAGTGTACTGGGCAGCAAGGCGCAAATTCAGATGAGCGCCGGTTCGCTGACGTTAAACGGCGTTCCCGCCAGTAACGTGTTGATTCAGGGCAGTATCGATAAAGATGTCGTTACGCTAACTACTATTGGCGCGGATATGGCGCGCGGCTCAATGACCGGCGATGCGCAACGCGCGGCGGATGGAAGCTGGATAGTGAATAATTTGCGGCTGAACGATATCCGCCTGCAAAGCGACAAATCCCTGCTCGATTTCTTTAGCCCACTGACGACGTTACCCTCGCTGAAAATTGGTCGTGTCGAAGTGACCGACGCCCGTTTACAAGGGCCGGGCTGGGCCGTCACCGATCTGGATTTAAGTTTGCGCAACTTGACGCTGACCAAAGGCGACTGGCAAAGCGAAGATGGCAGGCTGTCGATGAATGCCAGCGAGTTTATTTACGGCTCGCTGCACCTGTTCGACCCGATCCTCAATGCCAACTTCTCGCCGCAGGGCATTGCGCTGCAACAGTTCACCTCACGCTGGGAAAACGGCATGGTGCGCACGTCCGGCAACTGGTATCGCGCAGGCCACGCGCTGGTGCTGGACGACACCGCCTTTGCCGGGCTGGAATACACGCTGCCGGAAAACTGGAAGCAGCTATGGATGGATGATTTGCCCGCGTGGCTGAACACCGTGACGCTGAAAAAATTCAGCGCCAGCCGCAACCTGGTGATTGATATCGACCCGGCTTTCTCGTGGCAACTGACGGCGCTGGACGGCTACGGCGATAACCTGCAACTGGTGCGCGAGCGCAAATGGGGCGTGTGGGGCGGAACGGCGAAGCTGAACGCCGCTGCCGCCACCTTTAACCGCGTGGACGTACGCCGCCCGTCACTGGCGCTGAACGCCAACAGCAATGTCGTCACCATCAGCGAGCTAAGCGCCTTTACGGGGCAAGGGTTGCTGGAAGCCAAAGCGGTGGTTGCGCAAACGCCGGATCGCAGCGTGAATCTAAACCTGAACGGTCGCGGCGTGCCAGTGAATGTATTACAGGAATGGGGCTGGCCGGCGCTGCCCATCAGCGGCGACGGTAATCTCCAGCTCACCGCCAGCGGCAATGTGCGCGCCGATGCGCCGCTTAAACCGTCGGTGAACGCCGAGCTTTCCGCTATTAACGTGCAGAAACAGCAAATCAAACAGAGCATGCATGGCGGTGTGGTTTCCGGCGGCGTTGTTGCGCCTCCGGCGGAATCCACATCAGCGCCTTCTCCTCAGCCGACTCCCTGAACATGACATTTCCTCTCCCTTACGGGGGAGGAATATCGCGAAGCAAAAATTCACAGCGTAATGCGTATCTCCCCGCCCTGCGGCGTAATCACCACGCCTGACTCACTGCCAGATTGCGTGGCGCCTTGTACACCCGCAATCTGCGCGATATTGCGCAGGCACAGCGTCCAGTTGTGACACTCTCCTTCGCTACGTAAGGTAATCACGCCCGCATCGCGTTTAGCCCGTAAACGAAAAATTACCGCACCGCGGGCATCCGGCACGTCGCACAACGCTTCGCGTCCCTCATCCAGCGCAAATAGCTGGAAAGCGGTGCCGTCATGCCAGGTGTAATCCGGGCGCTGGTCGTTGCTGCCGAGCGCCAGCAGGGTGTTATCCCGCATGTACACCGGCAGGCTCATAAAGTCGTGCCGCTGTTTATGCCAGCGGCCACCGGTTAATGTGTCGTTGTGCCACAAATGCGTCCAACGTCCTTCCGGCAGGTAAAACTGCACGTCACCCGCTTCACTGAACACTGGCGCGACCAGCAGCGCATCGCCAAGCATGTACTGGCGGTCAAGATAGTCACAGGCCGGATCGTTCGGGAAGGAGAGCATCATGGCGCGCATCATCGGCAAACCCGATTCGTGTGCCAGCGCAGCCTGGCGGTAGAGGTACGGCATCAAACGGCATTTTAGTTGCGTGAAGTGGCGCACCACATCGCAGGACTCGTCATCGTACGCCCACGGCACACGGTAAGATTTGCTGCCATGTAAGCGACTGTGGCTGGAGAGCAAACCAAACGCGCACCAGCGTTTGTAAACATGCGCGGGTGCGGTGTTTTCAAAGCCTCCAATATCATGGCTCCAGAAACCAAAACCAGACAGGCCAATCGATAGCCCGCCGCGCAGGCTTTCCGCCATCGATTCATAGTTGGCATAGCAGTCGCCGCCCCAGTGTACCGGGAACTGTTGCGCACCAACGGATGCCGAGCGGGCAAACAGCACCGCGTCTTGCTCACCAACGGTTTCTTTCAGCACGTTCCACACCAGCTCGTTGTAGATGTAGGCGTAATGGTTGTGCATTTTCTGCGGACACGCGCCGTTATGCCACACCACATCAGTCGGGATGCGCTCGCCAAAATCGGTTTTGAAGCAGTCCACGCCCATCGCCACTAAATCTTTGAGTTTATTTGCGTACCACTGGCAGGCTTCCGGGTTGGTGAAATCATAAATCGCCAGCCCCGGTTGCCATTTATCCCATTGCCACAGCGAACCGTCCGCGCGTTTCAGCAGGTAGCCCTTCTCTTTCAACTCGCGAAAAACCGGCGATTTCTGGCCGATATAGGGGTTTATCCAGACGCAGATTTTCAGCCCGCGCGCTTTCAGGCGTTTAATCATTCCTGCCGGATCCGGGAAGGTCACCGGATCCCACTCAAAATCGCACCACTGGAAAGCCTTCATCCAGAAACAGTCGAAATGGAAAACGTGCAGCGGTAGCTGGCGCTCCGCCATGCCGTCAATAAAGCTGTTCACCGTCGCTTCGTCGTAGTTGGTGGTAAACGAGGTGGTGAGCCACAAGCCAAACGACCACGCAGGCGGCAACGCCGGACGACCGGTGAATTGCGTATAGCGGTTCAGCACGTCCTGCGGCGTTGGGCCGTCGATAACGAAATATTCGAGATATTCGCCCTCAACGCTGAACTGCACTTTGGAGACCTTCTCCGAACCCACTTCAAACCCCACCGCTTGCGGATGGTTTACCAGCACGCCGTAGCCACGATTGGTGAGATAAAAGGGGATATTCTTGTACGACTGCTCGGTGCTGGTGCCGCCGTCGCGGTTCCAGGTTTCCACCATTTGCCCGTTGCGAACCAGCGCAGTAAAACGCTCGCCGAGGCCATATACCGTTTCACCCACGCCCAAATCCAGCCGCTCAAACAGGTAATTGCGGCCACTGTTGCCATCCTGCACGTAGCCGTTGTTTTTCAACTGGCTACCGGTAATGCGCACGCCATCGCGCAGAAAATCGAGCGCCCAGTTTTCACCTTTACCAATGCGCACACTGAGCGCACCGCTTTGCAGCTCGGCAAATTCTTCGGTGTTGCGCATTTCCACGTGGACGTTTTGCGCAACATTAAGCGGGAAGTGCGGGCCGTTATCTATTGCTCCCTGAAAATGCTCGATGCGCACGCCAATAATCCCTTCCTGCGGCGAGAAAAAGCGCAGGGTGAAGAGCGGCGTATCCAGTTGCCAGGTGCGCTCGCGCACATCGCGCGGGGCGGCATAGACCACCATCTCATTACCCTGTTGTTCGACATCGAACACCTGAACCGGCTGGATCAATGTCAGACCAGGCTGGATAAGCCAGTTGCCATCACTGATTTTCATGCGTAACTCCTTACAGTAACTCTTCCCGGGGTGAAACATGACCAAACCGTGGCTGACTGCGGTGTTCGCCGCGTGCCAACTGTTCCATGATTGTTTTGAGGAACGGAGTTTTCAGGGTGTAGTAGCGTTTGGCGATAAAGGCGCTGAGCAAATAGCAGGCCGCCGGAACCAGCGTAAACAACGCAATGATGATGCTGATGGTGGCGCTGTTCTGGCTCTGCGCCGCGGCATTGTAACCACCGCCCGCCAGCGCCCAGCCGATCAACGCGCCGCCGAAAGCGAGGCCGAGTTTCAGTACGAACAACGTACCCGCAAAGCTGATGCCGGTGAGACGTTTACCGTTACACCACTCGCCGTAATCAACGGTGTCGGACATCATCACCCACTGGATCGGCGTAACCAGCTGATGCAGCACGCCAATGACGAAGATAAAGATGAACATGGTGACGCTGGCCTGAATCGGCACGAAGAACATGGCGATGCTGAGCACGGTGAGCGCCGCGTTGGTCCACCAGAAGATGGTGACTTTGCATTTCCAGTCGGTGAGCGGCTTGGCCAGTGCGCTGCCAATCAGGTTGCCGACGCAGTAGGTAGTGAGAAACGCGGTGAAAATGGCGGCATCACCCATGATCCAGGTGACGTAATACATCATCGCGCCGCCGCGCACGCAGACAGCGAGGATATTGAGAATGGTCAGCAGGCCGACAATGCGCCACTGGTCGTTTTGCCAGATATCGCGCAGGTCTTCACGCATGGAAGTGGTGCTCGGCGGCGCCTGAATACGCTCTTTGGTGGTGAAAAAGCAGAACGCCAACATCATAAAAGCAACCACCGAGAGCACTGCAATGCCACCCTGGAAACCGAAGACTTTGTCATCACCGCCAATCAGTTTCACCAGCGGCATCATCAGCACAGTAGAGAGCATGCCGCCCGCCGTCGCCAGCACGAAACGCCAGGATTGCAGCGAGATGCGCTGCTGCGGGTCGTTGGTGATCACACCGCCGAGGGCGCAATAAGGAATGTTGACCACGGTGTAAAGCAGGGTGAGTAACGTATAAGTGACAGCGGCGTAGATCATCTTACCGCTGAGGCTGAGATCCGGCGTGCTGTAGGCCAGAACGCACACAATGCCGAACGGCAGTGCGCCAAAAATTATCCATGGGCGGAACTTACCCCAGCGGCTGCGGGTGCGATCGGCGAGCAGCCCCATGCACGGGTCCGAAACGGCGTCTAATGCACGCGCCAGCAGAAACATGGTGCCGACAAACCCGGCAGGGATGCCAAAGATATCGGTATAAAAGAACATCATGTACAGCATTACGTTATCAAAGACGATATGGCTGGCGGCGTCCCCCATGCCGTAGCCAATCTTTTCTTTCACAGAAATAATCTGACTGTCCATTTTTGTTTCCTTTACGCATGAAAAATACGCAGAAAGCGGTTTCAGACGTTGTAAACGATTGGATTTCAGCCGGGTATTGCGAATTCTTGTTATCTGATTACGTTTATTCTTTTCTGTGATCGCGGTTCCTTTAGCGTGTGAAAAATTGCTAAGCCTTGGAAAAGATGAGGATTTATCTTAAACAGCCGTTCGCGACGGAAGCACAATGCGAAAATTTATGGCGGGGGTATGTGGTAAATGCCTGAAAGTAGCTATAATGCGCCCCGCCTCCATGTAGCAATGCAGGCGCGGAAGATCGTCATCTCCGGTGAGGTGGCTGGACTTCAAATCCAGTTGGGGCCGCCAGCGGTCCCGGGCAGGTTCGACTCCTGTGATCTTCCGCCAAAATGAAGACCTATCACATATGCAAATAATTTATTAAGGAATAACTTTTATTTGCACAACTTATATTCATCTTAAGGTTGAAAAATATATCTTAATTTATGTGAAGTGGATTGAAATATTATCAACTCAGCCAATTTTATATTCACCATTATCTGATAAATTACGGATTCACTCTTACAAGGATGAATATATGACTGCTGCCATTCGTTTTCGAGCCTCTTGCATCAAAACATTATCATCTGTAGAAGCAAACCCAGAAAAATCACACCAGCATGAATTTAACGGAGTTAAAGAATTAAAAGCTTTATTAGGTATGGATGAATTTAAATGCGATGCGCAATTCTCTATACGGGGATCACAAATCTCAAATCTGGCACAAATTACTTGGTATGACGCCCGCATTTCACACTTATCGAGATCAGAGTATCGACTTTATTTTACGCCAAATGAAGTTATGGATAATGCTGCTGAAGGCGACAATATAATTATAGGGTATGATACCAATGATAACCTGCAGATTATATTAATAAAAATGGGAACCACTTCGCATGAGGGGTTAATTAAACATTGGCGAGCAAACTAGCGGTGCATCTTTTTATTCACTGATGCCAGTATAATTCTGGCATCAAAAATTATTACACATCAATAAATTATAATATATTTAAAGGTGAAATATAATTAAGGAGAGGTTTTTCTAATCCGTTTAGAATAAGAAAGTAGCATCTTTTATTCTTTTTCGTGTTCTGCCTCAAGCCGCATTCTACAAGCCTCTTTCACCCACTTACTAAAATTCCCTTTTCCCGCCGCTTTCTCAATCTGTTCCAAAAGATCATCTTCAAACCGGATGTTCTTCATCGTGCTTTTGGTTCGATCAAAATTTAGCTTCTTTTTCTCTTGCATGGTAGGTACCACTTCGGTTACGTTATGTTCATGTGGTACCTACCACATGAAATTGGATTTCGTAAACAACGCCCCGATGTGCAGCAACACAACCGGAGCGTCTAACCATCCCCAACTATCAAGGAGTTGATAATGGCTGATCCGCATTCTACCTCAGACTTCACCATCGCCGGAACCGAGCACAACGTAATTGTGCGATATCGCCCGAATCAGGGCGACGCGAGCACGCCGAGTATTACGCTTTCCGGCAAGTGGTTGCGCGATGCCGGGTTTAATACCGGGCAACATATTCTGGTGAAAGTGATGCAGGGCTGCATCGTGCTAGTGAAATACAGTGATAAAGAGGAGTGGCTGGCGACGGCGCTGGATAAAACGCGCAAGCAGCTCAGGGAAGTGAAAGGGGTGGTGAAAAACGCCTGGCTGAAATCACGGTCAGAGTGAATCCCGGCGCGTTTGCCGCATCTCAAACAGATGCCTGTTCGCAGGCTCTGTTTGCTGGCACTGACGGAAATAAATCCAGATGGTTTCCTGCTCAGGTGTAGAAAGAAAAAGCGATGAAAAACACAGCGCCCGTAAACGTC
Source organism: Kosakonia sacchari SP1 (assembly GCF_000300455.3). Taxonomy (NCBI): domain Bacteria; kingdom Pseudomonadati; phylum Pseudomonadota; class Gammaproteobacteria; order Enterobacterales; family Enterobacteriaceae; genus Kosakonia; species Kosakonia sacchari. Next base: position 80,284 of record NZ_CP007215.2, on the reverse strand, counting down.
GTGGCCAGCAAAAACGGCAGCTTCAGCGACACATCGCCGCCTGAAAAAAGGCGTAAAAAGTCGTTCGTTTCCCTTTCTCCATCGCCACTATTAAGGCGTAAAATAAGCGCCTCGATATTCCGACAGACAACAACCGATGAAGCGTTACCTTTTTATTCTCTCCACCGCCCTTATTTTCAACACCAGCTTTGCCGCCGCCCCGTTGCCGAAAGACGTGCAGGATTTTCGTCATCTTGCCGATCAATGCGAGCATTTTGCCGCCGAGCAGGATTCCGACCTCGACGAACAGCGCCAGAAAGAGCTGGATGCCAGCCTGCAAGCCACCTGTGGCAAAGCGGTGGTGCAGCTCAAAACGCTGCGGGAAAAATACAAGAATGACGCGGCATTAATGAAAGTGATTAATGCCTACGATTTCTGACGGCAGTTTGCAGCACGCAAAAACGGGGGCATTAGCCCCCGTTCGTTATTACGCTTTCTGCAATGGATAATCCAGGTAGCCTTCTGCGCCGCCGCCAAAGAATTTCTCCCTGATCGGTTCATTGAGCGGCAGGTTATGTTGCAGGCGGTACGGCAAATCCGGGTTAGCGATAAACGGTCGGCCAAAACCAATTAAGTCTGCCCAGCCTTTTGCCAGCGCTTCTTCGGCGCGCTCCGGCGTGTATTTGCCGGAGTAGATCAGCGTGCCGTGGAAAATAATACGCAGCGCCTCTTTAAAAGCCGCAGGCATCACCGGCGCGTCGTCCCAGTCTGCTTCGGCGATGTGAATGTAAGCAATGCCAATCGCATTCAGAACGCTGGCCGCCGCGAGATAAGTGGCTTCCGGCGTATCATCGCGTGAACCCATCAGCGTAGTCAGCGGCGCCAGGCGAATGCCGACACGCTCTTTACCAATCGCCGCCGAAACGGCTTCGACCACCTCTTTCATAAAGCGCAGACGGTTTTGCAGCGAACCGCCATATTCGTCGTCGCGCAGGTTCGACTGCGAATCAATAAACTGGTTAATCAGATAGCCGTTCGCGCCATGCAGTTCGATGCCATCAAAACCAGCGGCAATCGCATTACGCGCGGCCTGGGCGTAGTCGTTGACGATAGCGGGAATTTCATCCACTAACAGCGCGCGCGGCATAGAGTGCTGCACCATATCGCCCACGCCGTTTTCCGGCCCACGCCCTTCCACATCGACAAACACTTTTACGCCTTCGGCCTGAATCGCCGACGAAGAAACCGGCGCCGCGTTACCGGGCTGCAATACGGTGTGGGAAACGCGCCCCACATGCCACAACTGGGCAAAGATTTTGCCGCCCGCGCGATGCACTGCATCGGTCACTTTTTTCCAGCCCGCAATTTGCGCATCGCTGTAAATACCCGGCGTCCAGGCGTAGCCCTGACCCTGCTGGCTGATTTGCGTGCCTTCGCTGATAATCAGCCCGGCACTGGCGCGCTGGGCGTAGTAATCCGCCATCATATCGGTTGCCACATCACCCGTTCCGGCGCGGGAGCGGGTCATCGGTGGCATAACAATACGGTTAGTCAATGCGAGCGTATTCAGGGAATAGTTATCGAATAACATGGTGGCTTATCCTTCTTTGATTCGGTCACTGTGGTTGCGGTTAGCAACCTGATGAGAAGCAGGATAGGCGCACAAGAATTTTGAATAAACAGCAATAAAAGCAATAAACTATTGCTAGGTTGTCAATAAATAACGCTGGCCTGCCCTTATCGCAGGTATGTGGCAAAAACTGCCAGAATAGAGGGGCGAAACCGCAGGTTCTGAAGCAGGCTTATTCGCGCGTCGTATCATCTTTAGCTCATTCGTCCCGATACGGGGAAGAAATATCGCATCTGCCATGACTTTTCCTTCAGAGCAACAAAAACAGTCGTTCCAGTTATTATAAATATGAATAAGCTCCGCCATACTGTTTAAACCGAGTTTACGCAGTATGGCGTTTTTATAATTACTGACGATTTTTTTATCGATGCCCAATGCTTGCGAAATCGTATCGCTGGACTGGTACTCAAGAAACCGCAACATAATTTTATATTCCGTCGCGCTAAAATGGACTTCGCGAAAGGAATATATATCCTCATGACCCTTAAGGAAATTAAGTATTTTTCTGATCTCATGCCGAAGCAAAGATACAGATGAAGATTTATCGATAGATATAAAGCGAGTGCAAATAAATGAATTAAACCCTTTTTCTTCACTTAAAATATAAAGCAATGAATTCATGCTAAAAAATAATATTTTTCCATCTCCCCGTTCAAAGGCAACCAGTGTATGCGTTGCATGCGGGTTAATGGCTTTAAGCAGCTTATCCATGCCCATGACAAAATAGCTATCCTGAGAGATGATATACATATCCAACCTCCGGGAAATATTATTTGCCAGCGAATTATAACGAAAACACATTATGCCTTCGGTTAATTCAAAAGGTTATATAGCGTTTTGCAATAAGAGAAATGGGTGAATCAGAAAAAAATAAAGTCGCAAAAAAATGCTACCGCCCCTGGTTTTCACCAAAGCCTACCGAGACGTCCGATATTCGCCATAGCCAATAAATCCATAACAAAAGCAATTTAATCCATAAGAGAAACAATGGGTGGTTGAAGATACATTTCACTTAGGGAGATGCGATAGTTTATGAATCAATCGCCTGGAAGCACTATGCTTAACTTAATAAAAAAAGCGGCAATAAATTCTGCCACATTTAAAATCACATAAATGTATAAATAAATTAACAACTTATTATTTTTTAAATAACAACAGTAACACAGAGTAATAAAAAATTAGCCACTACGCTCGCATAACGCAAGAAAGCTCACAATAGTTTAGGAATTTTCATAAATGTCCAAACCGATAACTAGAATAGCCTATACCAATCAAATTATTACGAAAGCAGAAAATAGTTGAATTAGAAAAAATATATCCTCTTGAACACATATTTTTGGTTAAAACGCCGCTTCGCTTCACAGTACGCAGAACAAATAGGTGGGGCTGCGCTTATCAATGGCTGAAAACAGCGAACAGGATGACCGCAAATTCCGACGTGGAGAGTAAGATCTGTTAAGCCATGTTGCCGTGAGGAACAGTGCATTTGCAGGGAGAGTGAAGAACACTTACATTCAAAGACCCAACCTTGCTTTTCAACACGTTATTTTCGGGAAGCGTTATGCCGTTGATTGATCTTACCGCCGCTGTTGTAGCGTGTAGGGAGTGCCGCTGATGGCGACACACGCGCCCTGGTTTCGCAACTGGTTACAGCTTATCGCCCTTTCATTGCTCTTCGTTGCTGTGATGGAACTGATCCATCTGCCCGCAGCGCTTCTGTTGGGCCCGATGTTTTCCGGTATTCTTCTCGCCATCTTCAACCGGCCTGTTACCGTCAGTAAAAAATGGTTCGCCGCCGCGCAAGCGGTGGTTGGCGCGATGATTGCGCATGCGATCCCGCCGTCAGTGTTTGGCCGCATCGCCGCCGACTGGCCACTGTTTATCAGCTGTATTTTCTCCGTTATTTTCGCCAGTGCAATCCTGGGCTGGATCATGGCGAAATTGCAGGTTTTCCCCGGTTCAACAGCGATTTGGGGATCGTCGCCAGGCGCGGCGGCGGCGATGACGATTATGGCCGAGAGCTTTGGCGCGGATGTCCGTCTGGTGGCGTTTATGCAGTACCTGCGGGTGATGATCGTGGCACTGGTCGCGGTACTGGTGACCCGTATGTGGATGGGCACTGAGAGCGCGGATCACGCGGTCGCCACCTTTACCCTGTTCGGCCCGGTGCGCTGGCTGCCGTTTGCCGGAACATTACTGGTGATTGCCGCAGGTTTCCTGATTGCCCGCTGCGTCAAAATTCCCTCCGGGCCAATGTTGATAACGTTGGCGCTGGGAATAATGGTGGAAGATACCGGTTTGCTGACGCTGGAATTGCCGCCGTGGTTACTGGCGCTTTCTTACGCACTGATTGGCTGGAGTATCGGTTTACGTTTTACGCGGGAGATTGTCTGCTATGCCGCCCGCGCGTTACCGCGCGTGCTGCTGTCGGTACTGACGCTTGTCGCGGTGTGCTGCGGTTTTGCCTGGTTACTGGTGCATTTCGCGGGGATCGATCCGCTCACGGCCTACCTCGCCACCAGCCCCGGCGGCGCGGATACGGTGGCGATTATCGCCTCGTCAAGCCAGGTCGATATCTCGTTTGTAATGGCGATGCAGACCGGGCGTTTTATCCTGGTGCTGATAACCGGCCCGGCGATTTCCCGCTTTGTGGCGAAACGACTGGGGGCGTAACACTGCGCCCCCCGGCTATCTCAACCCGCTAACCGCAGTTGCTCGATCACCTCAGCCACCTCGCGGCGCGCATCGCCAGTGAGCGTCCGCAATGGCGCTGGCAAGCACGATGCGCCCGCTAAACCCAGCAGTTCCGCCGCCGTGGCCATCACCCGCAGGCTACCGCCGTAGCGTTTAAAGAGGTCCCACAAGGGTTGCAGCGCATCAGAGTGGGCGCGCGCCAGTGTAAAATCTCCGGCTTGTGCCGCGCGGGAAATAGCCAGAGCCGCTTGCGGGAACACCCCACCGAGTACCGAATACCAGACGCCGCATCCGGCGCGAAGACCGTCAACCGCGATGGCATCGCCGCTAATACCCAGCGTGATGCTCTGTGGAATTAGCGGACGCAGGCGCGCAGCCCGCTCGGGTGCGGAAATCGGTGGGATTTTGATTGAGCCGATATTAGGCAACTGCGCAATACGAAGCAGCAACTCGTCGCTAAAGGTGAAATGGGTGGCACCGGGGTTATCGTACACGCAGAGCGGCACGGAGAGTTCGCGCGTCACGGCGGCAAACAGGCTGAACACTTCCTCTTCGGTTAACGCGTGGTAGGAGACCGGTGCCAGCAGCACGGCGCTAACGCCCGCTTTCTGCGCATCTTCCGCCAGCCACAGCACATCGCGCGTGCGCAAGGCGCCAATTCCGGCAATCACCGGAACCGCGCCGGAATGTTCCGTCGCCAGGCGCAGCGCATTAGCCCGCTCGGTACGGCTAAAATAGGGGTAGCACCCCGTCGAACCCAGTGCGCCAATCGAATCGACGCCGGCGACACGCAGCCGTTCAATCAACTTCACGTAAGCCGCTTCATCCAGCCGTTCATCGCGCAGCGGCGACAGCGGAAATGCGCTCAATCCTGTGAAATCCATTCTTCCCCCTTCAGAGATCAAACCCGAGCCTGGTTGTTTCAACACGACAGCCCGGCATCATACGTTGCAATCCGGCGATCAGTTCGTCGCCTGCCTCACATAATGCGTCCAGCGGCATTTCCGGCAGGCTTTCGAGGATAAACCACATCTGGCTGTCGGCAGCGCTCAGGCGGGTGCGCACGCCCTGCCGCCAGTTCCAGCGGCGGCACGTTACGCCCGTGTCATCGCGCCAGATAACTTCCCCCGGCTCCGGTGACTCATGCGCCAGCTCGCCCTCTTTCATCATGTCGAACAACTCCGTACCGTCGGCGATCGTCAGACACGGCGCGCCGTGATAGGCCGCAATGTTCTCGCCACCGACCGGAATAGCGTAGCGCAGGCTGATGGCATTATAGAGATCCACCACCGGGTCAATTGCAGGTACCACGCCGTCGCGCTGCACACGTTTTCGCAGCGCCTGCGCCGAACAGGGCGTGCGTTTTGGCTTCGCGCCGAAGCGCTTAAAGACCTCATCCCATGCTGCCAGATGCGCATCCGCCCAGGCCGGGCCGCCCGCCGCGACACATTCACACGCACTCGCCAGTGCCGCTTCGCCCACGTGCGGGTTCAGTAGCGGCGCAGCTTCAACATAAACGCTAAGCGCGCGAAAACCAGGGGCGATGACGGCAAGACGAGCATCGATTGACGGCTGAACGGAAAGCATCGGATAATCCTTTTTAGTGACCATTTTATTGCATAGTATCGACCGATGACCAAAAAAGTCAATAAACCGACCGATTCAGGCGCCGATGTTCATCGCGTCAGTGAAGCGGTGGCAACGCGTATTAAAGCGTTTCGTAAGCAACAAAAACTCTCGCTGGATGAGCTTTCGCGCCGCGCGGGCGTCAGTAAAGGCATGCTGGTTGAGATCGAAAAATGTCTCGCCAACCCGAGCATCGCTTTGCTGTGCAAAATCGCCGCCGCAATGGGCGTTTCCGTGGCGGATATTGTCGACGTCGCCAGTAAACCGACCGCGCATCTGATAGCAAAAGAAGATATTCCTACATTGTGGCAGGGCGAAAACGGCGGCACTGCGCGGTTGCTGGCAGGCACCAGCGGGCCGGATATGCTGGAGATGTGGCGCTGGGAGATGTTCCCCGGCGAACGGTTCGCCTCACCAGGCCACCCTTCCGGCACCATAGAACTGCTGCACGTTGAGCGCGGCACGCTGCACATTCAGGTTGGGCAAACGGCGCTTATTATTGGCGAAGGTTGTTCCGCCGTGGCGCAAACCGACACCGCGCACCACTACGCTAATGAAAGCAGCCAACCCGTTATTTTCACTATGACGGTCAGCGAGCGCCATTCATGAATCTGGCTCATAACGTCATTATGATTTAATGGCGTTATCATTTGTGCCGCACTGATTAAGATACCGTCCCGCCCTTGTCGGCGTTCCCTTCGTGACTTAATCAGGATTTTATGAACAACAAGCTCCACGGGCCGCTATTTCTCGCGATCCTCAGCGCGCTGATGGCCTTTACCTCCCTGTCGACGGATATTTACCTGCCCGCAATGCCCCTGATGGCAAAAGAGTTACAGGGCGATATCGAACTGACCATCACCGGTTTTTTGGTCGGCTTCGCGCTGGCGCAGCTGGTTTGGGGGCCAATTAGCGACGCGATCGGCCGCCGCACGCCGCTGTTTATTGGCATGCTGTTGTTTGTCATCGGTTCTGCTGGCTGTGCGCTTTCCACAGAAATCCACCAGATGGTGTTCTGGCGAGTGTTTCAGGCTTTCGGTGCTTGCACCGGCCCGATGCTGGCGCGGGCGATGATCCGCGATCTGTTTGCCCGCACCCGCGCGGCGCAAATGCTCTCAACATTAACCATCATCATGGCGATTGCGCCGATCGTTGGGCCGCTGGCGGGCGGGCAAATTATTCAAATCACCAGCTGGCACGCTATTTTTTGGCTGCTGGCCGGGATTGGCGCGCTGATGTTCATTTCGCTCTATTTCCTGCCGGAAACCTTACCCGCCGAAAAGCGCACCAAAGCCTCGCTGCCGGGCGTGTTTCGTAACTACTTCGCACTGCTGCGTAACCGCGCGTTTATGCGTTACACGCTGTGTGTGACCTTTTTCTACGTCTCTGCCTATGCCTTTATTACCGGTTCGCCGTTCGTTTACATCCGCTATTACGGCATTGATCCGCAATATTACGGCTGGCTGTTTGCCATCAATATTGTCGGCTTAATGGGGGTGAGCTTTCTGAACCGGCGGCTGGTGCAGCGCCATCCGCTAGATAAGTTACTGAAAATTGCCGTCACGGTTGCCACAGTGGCGATGGTGGTTCTGGCGCTGGCGGTGAAGTTGCAGTTTGGTGGTATTGCTGCAGTGATCATTCCGGTGTTTCTGTTCTTTTCGATGAACGGCATTATCGCCGCCACCTCAACCGCCGCCGCGCTCGACGCCGTGCCCTCTATCGCCGGTTCCGCCTCGGCGCTGATTGGCTCGCTGCAATATGGCAGCGGTATTATCTCGTCGCTGCTGCTAACGTGGTTTCGCGACGGAACGCCGTGGACGATGGCGTGGATCATGGCGCTATTTACCCTTGCCAGTACAGTAATGGCGCTACGCCGCCATTGATGAGTTTTACTCATAAGCTCATGCCGATTTCCCCTAATAGTGCCGGTAGTCGGTGAGGATTATGATCGCCCTGTCACTTTTCCTTTCGGAGGGGATATGGCACAGAAAACCTTGCTGATTACCGGTGTCAGTCGCGGTTTTGGCCGCGAACCACTACTTTCTGCCTGCAACGGTTTCTCACCTGCCAGCTACGCTTTAAAACGTATTCAAACACGGGAGAACAACATGAAAATCATCCGCAGCGCATCGGTTCCCTCCGCGCAAGGGCCGCAAGACTATTTCACTGGACGCGTACGTATCGACGCACCGTTTAAAGCTGACGGACCCGCACGCGTTGGCGGCGCGACGGTCACGTTTGAGCCCGGCGCACGTACCGCGTGGCACACCCATCCACTAGGACAAACGCTGATTATTACCCACGGTAAAGGGTGGATTCAGTGCGAAGGCGAAGCCGTCCAGGAGATGAACCAGGGCGATATTGTCTGGATCCCGGAAGACGTGAAGCACTGGCACGGCGCAACGGCTGAGAACGCCATGACTCATATCGCCATTGCCGAATCACTAAACGGCAGCCCGGTTACCTGGCTTGAACATGTTACCGACGAGCAGTATCACGGTTGAGCACCTGAACAACCGCCGCTTAATGGCGTATTCGCGGCGTGGCCCGTGATTACTGGCCCAACAACGTAAGGTGCCAGCCAGTAAGTGCGATAAACGCGGACGCTATCTCTGCGCCACGCCGTGGGCGTAGCGCAGGTGCAGATCCTGCTCGAACTGTTCGCGCAGCGACGCCGGAGAAAGAATGCCGATATCCGGCAACCAGTAGCGCAACCAGCGAAACAGCGTGTGCGGATCGGTGATGGCAGTGGCAAGCGTTAAGCTGCCGTCATCATGCTGTTCAACAATACGTTGTGCCGGAAACAGCGCCCGACGGGTGACATATTCGGCGGCGTGGGCCGAGACGCGCAACAGCGCTTCAACCCTTGAACCAAAGCGGATGCCGACGCTGTTTTCCAGCTCCGCCAGCACCTCGGCGTGGGGCTCAAAATTAAGCGTCGTGCTTTTCAGATTTTCGATTCGCGCTACTTCAAACGCTTTCAGCCGCCCATTTTCCACCGCTGCCAGATACCAGAGACCGTACTGGTTAATCAGCCGATAGGGCTGCGCGCAGCGGGGTTTATCGCGATAGTGATATTCCACTTCGCAATGCCCGGTAATGGCGTGATTAAGCTGATTAAGCAGATCTTCAATTTGCCGGTTCTCCCGGCTACTCGGCGCGTGAAAGGTAATATTGCTGCGGTGCTGCATAGTGTTACGCAGCGATTGACCATCATTACGCGGAAACAGGTGCGCCACGCCGGTAAAATCGGCGAACTCCGCCAAATGGCCATTATGCAAGGCAGGAAGAAGATGGACGCTGAGTTTATACCGCCCCGGCGAAACCTGATCGAGAATATGCCCAAGCCGTGCCAGATCGCGATAAGCCGTACGTTCAGTGATACCGAATTTTTCGCACAACCACGCTTTATCAATGATCTTTCCCTGATACAACGCCGCGAAGATCTCGCACAGCCGCTCAATCAACGGGTCGTGTTTTCTGTCGTGACTTTCCTTCATTGTGACGGGTTCCGGAATACAAAGTCTCAGAAGACGTTAACGGTTACGGCCTGACCCTCGCGCCACGGCCCTGCTATCCAGGTAAAACCTTGTTTTTTCATAGTGGTTAACGGCAGTAATGCGAAAAACTAAAATGAAATTTCCGCCCAAAGCGCAACAATTACACAATGCCATGATTTCGCTCAGGGAAAGATAAACGATTGCCCTGACAGGGCGTGTCACTCGGGGATTTTTTGCACTTTACCGCTGCGTTTACTTCAACAAAACCTCAAAGTTCCGCCGCGCTCATGGCGAAAGGTATCCGCGTCACCGACACCGGTTCAATGGGTAACGTGATAGTTCAGGGCTAAGCCTCCGGCGTTCACCAAAGCGCAAAACCCGTGCCGCACGCGCCGCCAGTAAACGGTTTGCCAGGCGTTGTTTTTAAAGAAGGTACTGGAATCTGGATGAGTGCGCGGTTATCCCGCAACTGCGCGCAAGATTATACAGCCCGGCAGCAGGTGCTGCCGGGCGATGGGATCAGGCACCGGCTTTATTCAGCGCGGCGATTTCATCTGCGGAGAGATTTAACGACACGGCGGTGACAAAGCTGTCGATATGCGCCAGTTTGGTGGCACTGGCAATCGGCGCGGTAACGCCCGGTTGCTGAATCAGCCACGCCAGCGCCACTTCGGCGGGTTTCACGTTGTGGCTGCCCGCCACGCTTTCCAGCGCCTCAACAATGGCGAAACCACGTGGGTTCAGATATTTGGCAATGCCCTGCCCACGCTGGCTTTGGCTCAAATCTTTTTCGCTGCGGTATTTACCGGACAAGAAACCGGACGCGAGGCTGTAATAGGTCACCACGCCAATGTTTTCCCGTATCGTTAAATCCTGCAACGCGCCTTCAAAGCTGGAACGGTCGTAAAGGTTATATTCCGGCTGCAGCACCTGGTAGCGCGGCAAACCTTTAGCGTCTGCCACTTTTAGCGATTCGCCCAGTTGTTCGGCATTCAGATTAGAAGCGCCAATGGCGCGAATTTTCCCGGCTTTCAGCAGCTTTTCATACGCGCCGAGCGTTTCGTCATAGGCGGTTTCGCTGTCCGGCCAGTGTGAGAAATAGAGATCGATATAGTCCGTTTGCAGGCGGCGTAACGAATCTTCCACCGCCTGGGTGATCCAGCGCGCGGAAAGGCCTTTTTTACCCGCTTCGCCCATATCAGCGCCAACTTTGGTGAACAGCGTCACTTTGTCGCGCGCGCCAGGATGCGCCGCCAGCCAGTTGCCAATAATGGTTTCCGATTCGCCGCCGTTATTGCCCGCCGCCCAGCGCGAGTAAACATCGGCGGTGTCAATAGCGCTAAAACCGCGCTCCAGCAGTGCATCCAGCAAGCTGAAGCTCTGTTTTTCATCGACCGTCCAGCCAAAAACGTTGCCGCCGAAAACCAGTGTCGGGATCTGTAACCCTGTTGTACCCAGTGAACGTAAAGCCATGTGCTTAACCTCCGTAAGAGTGCGTAATGTGCTACGCAAAGAGGTTAATCCTGGCGCGCCGTGACGTACATTTTTTGGTCATCCGTGCGGTTTAAAAGCCGGGTGAGTGTGCAGCAACGCGGTGATCGGCCGCAGATGTTCGCGCAGCACACTATGCAGATGGCGAATTGCCGGGGAAAACTGTTTGCGATGCGGGCAAATCAGGTTCAGCGGCGTTGCTTCACCGGGATGCTGCGGCAACAACACTTCCAGCCGGCCTGCCAGCACATCGGCGCTGATATCGATCCACGATTTATAAATAATCCCCATGCCTTCCAGCGCCCAGCGGCGGGCGACATCGGCGTCGTCGCACAACATCCGGCTTTTGACGATCAACTGGCGGCGCATGCCGTTTTCCGGAAAGCTCCATTTGTCATACACCTGGCTGTTCATGGTGAAGAGTAAACCGTGGTGATTGACCACATCATCCAGCGTTTGCGGGCGTCCGTGTTTCGCCAGATATGCCGGTGCCGCCGCCAGCACCCGGCGGTTATCTTCGGCGATCGGCAAGGCGACATAGCTGTTGTTATCCAGCACGCCGTAACGAATGGCGATATCGACCGGATCGCGAAAGACATCGCTGATTTGATCGGAAAGCGACAGCCGCAGCGACACGTTGGGGTGCTGCTGGCAAAAGCGCGTAATCAGCGGCAGCAGAACATTACGGCCAATATCGGAAGGCACCGCCACGCGCAGTTCCCCCTGAATCTCTTTATCGCCGCTGTGTAGACTCTCCGCACCAGCGGCGACGACCGCCAGCATCTCCTGGGCGAAAGGGAGATATTTTTCCCCTTCAGCGGTGAGGCGCAGACTGCGTGTGGATCGGACAAACAGACGTTTATCCAGATCCCGCTCCAGCCGGTGTACCGCCGCGCTCACCTGGCCTGGCAACAGCCCGGCTTCGCGCGCCGCATTTGAAAAACTTCCCAGTAGCGCTGAACGGACGAACAGCGTGACATCTTCCAGCCGAATCATGATTTCTCCGCAGGGTGAATAACAGGCGAGTGGCTCCTTTGTTTTGCCAGAAAACAGCGTCCTGGCAAACACCATTTTCACTCGCCGAGTGAAAGTGCTGCCTTTTTACACCGATTTATCTTGTGCCGCTTTGTGTTTATTCTCGTCACACTCTACGGGACGGTTCGCCCCGAATTTTTCATCTATTGCGCAGGAGAACGACAATGACACTTGATGATGCTGTAATTGCCCGCCATACCGTGAAAGCCTTTGAACCCGGCAAAACGCTGCCGCAGGATAAAATCGACACGTTGCTTAACGTGCTGCAAAACAGCCCCTCTTCCGTGAACTCACAACCGTGGCACTTTGTGGTCGCCTCCACGCCGGAAGGCCGCGCGGCAATGGCGAAATCCGCCACTGCGGCGTTCGTCTATAACGAACCGAAAATTGTCAATGCTTCTCACGTTATTGCCTTGTGCATCCGCAGCGATCTTGATGAGCAGCACCTGCAAAAGGTGCTGGAACAAGAGCAGAAAGATGGTCGTTTTAAAGACGAAGCGGCAAAAGCGGGCCAGGATAAGGGCCGCCGTTCGTACGTAGCGATTCACCGTTATGAGCAGCGCGATCTACCACAGTGGATGGAAAAACAGGTTTATCTGGCGCTTGGCGGCTTGCTGCTGGGTGCGGCGATGCTGGGTATTGACGCCACGCCGATGGAAGGTTTCGACCAGCGCGAACTGGATCTTGCCCTCGGCCTGCGTGAAAAAGGGCTGACCAGTGTGGTGCTGGTGTCGCTCGGTGTGCGTAGCGAGAACGATTTCAACGCCGCGCTGCCAAAATCGCGCCTGCCGCGCGACGAGATCTTTACCTTTATTTAAGCACCTGCGCTACGGTATGCCTCTCCTCGCCGGGAGAGGCTTTTTTGCCTCAACAATTACCGCCTGTGCTCACGAAAAGCGACAGGTTAAATCGTCGCTTTTTCTGCATTCAGGCCCGGCACAAGGATCACTTTGCGGCAATCCTCTGCATGTTTATCAAAAATGTCATAGCCGCGCGCCGCCTCTTCCAGTGGCAGGTGGTGCGTGACGATCTCTTCCGGTTTCAAATGCCCGGACTCAATCAGCGGTAACAAATCCGGCAAATACGCCTGCACATGCGTCTGACCCATTTTGAAGGTCAGCCCCTTGTCAAAGGCATCGCCAAACATGAAAGCGTGGATAAAACCGGCATATACGCCGGGCACGCTGACAATTCCGCCGCGGCGCGTAGCGGCGATCGCTTGTCGGAGCACTTTCCCGCTACTGCCTTCGATTTTCAGCGTACTGAGCACAGTTTCGGTGGTGCTGCCTTTGGCTTCGAATCCCACGGCATCGATAACGGCGTCCACACCTCGGTGACCGGCGGTATTTTCAATTATCCACGCCGCAGGGTCGTCATTTTTATCGAAGTTAATGGGGATTACGCCATAACGATCGCGGGCGAAAGCCAGCCGGTAATCGCTGTCATCAATCATAAAGATCTGCTCCGCCCCCTCCAGACGGGCGCAGGCCGCCGTCAGTAAACCGACCGGTCCGGCGCCGTAAATTGCCACGCTGGAGCCGGGTTTCACCTCGGCATTTTTTACCGCTTGCCAGGCTGTGGGCAGGATATCGGAGAGAAACAGCACTTTCTCATCGGTGAGGGTGTCCGGGACTTTAAACGGCCCGGTATTGGCTTTCGGCACGCGCACATATTCGGCCTGACCGCCGGGAATACCGCCGTACAAATCGCTGTAACCAAACAGCGCCGCAGGTGGCGTGATGCCTTTGCGGTTCAGCGCCGCGCCTTTGCCGGAATTGGTTTGTTCACAGGCCGAGTACTGGTGAAGTTTGCAGAAGAAACACTCCCCACAAGCAATGACAAATGGGATCACTACCCGATCGCCTTTACTAACGGCATGAACACCCGATCCGGTTTCCACCACTTCGCCCATAAATTCATGACCGAAAATATCCCCATGATTAGTGCCTGGTATTTTCCCGTGATAAAGATGCAGGTCAGAGCCGCAAATCGCCGTTGCGGTAACGCGAAGAATAATATCGTCTGAAGATTCAATAATCGGGTCGGGGCGATTATCAACGCTAACTTTATGTGCGCCGTGATACGTCAGTGCTCTCATATATCCTGTTCCTTATAAGGTTCAGACAGAACTGATAAGCATAGAACAGACCAGAGCAGAAAAATAAAATAGGCAGTAATTCTTAATGTCAGCGAAACGGTTATTTTTGGTCACAACAACATTGCCTGTGAAATTACCGTTTCGCTTGTCAGGAGGAAATAAAAATAGTTATCGCCGGGCAGAGAGTTATTTATCGTAATATTTTAGTAATACGGTTAAATAATCAAAGCCAATACTCTCGACTAAACTTCTCTCTCGCTGACCGTTCCCATTTAGCCAACCTTTGATGATCTCGCAATCGACAAAGATGTCATAAATCGTGTCATTCAGCGCCGATAAGTCCTTATTACTGTTAATCCCCAGCACGCCGTTTTCGACAGGGGTATTTTGAAATAGTGCCCACTGCTTCTGCGCATCCACGATGATAAAGCCGCCATACTCGCGGCTATCATGCATCTGTTTGCACAACCCGGCGATGTTCACCAGCCAGTCTTCGCGAGAATCTATTACGCCTAAATACGTATAGCTGGTGCTGGCAAAAACATGCGCGCAACCCGTCTCGCCAAAGCAGGCGCGAATAATTTGCTGCGTTGCCGTTATCAACCAATCTGATGTACAGATGTCGTTATCAAAAAAGAAATAGCGGGAAAATTTCTGTGTAAAAAGGGGACCAGGAAGATTCGCCCCCTTTATTATCATGTCGAATGGATGTTGCATCACGTGCGCCAGGTTGACGAAGAGTGCTCAATAATACCCCTCACGATTGCTGTCACTCAATCCTTTCCACCAAATGACACGCCACATGATGTCCTGGCTCCACTTCACGCAGCGCCGGGATTTCAGCGCGGCATTGGGCGGTTGCCAGCGGGCAACGCGATGAGAAACGGCAGCCGGAGGGCGGACGCGACGGATCGGGAATTTCCCCTTGCACCACAGCGACAGGTTCGCTATCCGGGTCGAGCGTTGGCACCGCCGCCAGCAGCGCCTGGGTGTAAGGATGCAGCGGCCGGTTAAACAGCGTGTCACGGCTGGCGGTTTCCACCAGTTGCCCGAGGTACATCACCGCGACGTCATCGCACAGGTGTTCCACCACGCCCAAATCATGGGAGATAAACAGGAATGTCACGCCGCGATCATCGCGCAAATCCGCAAATAAATTAATAATTTGCGCCTGAATAGAGACATCCAGCGCCGAAATCGGCTCATCGGCGATGATGAAATCCGGGTTGAGGATCAACGCGCGCGCAATACCGATACGCTGACGCTGACCGCCGGAAAACTCATGCGGAAAACGGTTGTAGTGCTGCGGCGCAAGCCCGCAAATTTTCATTACTTCCAGCACTTTGTCGCGCAGTTCCGTCCGGCTGCACAGCTTATGCTCAAGCATCGCTTCACCAATCGCATCGCCCACGCGAATACGCGGATTCAGCGAACTGTAAGGGTCCTGAAACACCAGCTGGATTTTCGGGCGCAGCGCGCGCATCTGTTTCGCGCTCAGATCCTGCAGCTCCTGGCCGCGATACTTCACGCTGCCTGCGGTTTTGTCGTACAGCCCAAGCAAAGTGCGGCCAACGGTGGTTTTACCGCTGCCGGACTCACCCACCAGCCCAAAAATCGTCCCCTGGCGGATCTTAAAACTGACGCCGTCTACAGCGCGTAACTCCCCGGTTTGCTGGCCAAACAGCCCGTCGCGCAGCGGGAAGTGCTTTTTCAGCCCTTCCACTTCAATGACATATTGTTCGCTCATGCGGTTGGCTCCAGAAGCGTACTGTGAATACACGCGGCTTGCCGCGTCTGGCCGATAAGCGGCGGGATCCCCGCCCGGCATGCGTCAGTCGCCCGCTCGCAGCGATCGTAAAAGGCACAGTATGGCGGCAGCGCGGCGAGATCCGGCACCTGGCCGGGAATGGAGTAAAGCCGACGCCTGCGCTCGCCCGGAATGGGACGGGCAGCAATCAGCCCTTTGGTGTACGGATGCAGCGGGTTACGCAGCACATCGGCCGTCGGGCCCTGTTCAACGATGCGCCCGGCGTACATCACCACCACATGCTCGGCCATCTGCGCAATCACGCCCAAATCATGGGTGATCAGCATTAGCGCCATCTTATGCGCCCGCGCCTGGTCGCGCAGCAGCCGCAATATTTGCGCCTGCACGGTAACATCCAGTGCCGTAGTCGGTTCGTCGGCGATCAGCAGTTTTGGCTGGCAACTCAGCGCCATGGCAATCATGATGCGTTGCAACATGCCGCCAGAAAGCTGATGCGGGTAGCTGCTCATCAGGCTCTCCGCCCGCGCCAGTCCCACTTCGGTGATTAACTGCGTGGCATGCGCCCACGCCGCTTTGGGCGTTTCACCGCGATGACGAAGCAACGGTTCGCAAAGCTGCTCGCCGATGGTCAGCACTGGGTTAAGCGCGGTCATCGGCTCCTGGAAAATCATCGCCAGTTGGTTGCCGCGCAGATCCGCCATTTTTGACGGCTTCAGGCGCAGCAGATCGGTGCCCTGAAACAGGATTTGCCCGCCGTCAATGCGTGCCGCTTGCGGCGGCAGCAAGCCCATCAACGACATGGCGGTGACGCTTTTTCCGCAGCCGGACTCGCCCACCACACCGATAGTTTGCCCGGCGTTGATGGTGAACGACACGTCCTGCACGGCGCGCACACGCCCCTGTTCACCCGCAAAAGAGAGGGACAACTGATTAAAGGTGACCAGCGGTTCGCTCATTTCACGCTCCGTTTCATCTTCGGATCCAGCGCATCACGCAGGCCATCACCCAACACGTTAATCGCAATCACGGTAATAAAAATGGCGATACCCGGCGGCATCCATAGCCACGGGCGGCGCTGAAAATCGATCAGGCTGTTGGCGGCATCCATCATGTTGCCCCACGATGGCGTGGGCGGCACCACGCCAAGCCCAAGGTAGCTCAGCGCGGACTCCATCAGGATGGCGTTCGCCACCGCCATCGTCGCCATCACCACCAGAATCGGGATGGTATTCGGCAGCAAGTGACCAAACAGACGGCGACGCGACGACAAGCCCAGCACCTGCGTCGCCAGCATAAAATCGCGCTCGCGAAGCGAAAGAATTTGCCCGCGCACCAGCCGCGCCAGCTTCGGCCACTCCAGCAAACTGAGCATGATCACCACCATGTAGATGCGTGATTCAGCGGAGAAATCGAGTTCCGAGAGCATCGCCCCGGCGACAATCAGCAGCGGTAAACTCGGAATGGTCATCACCAGATCCGCCAGCCGCATAATCAGTTTATCTGTCCAGCCGCCCGCGTAGCCCGAAACTGCGCCCAGCAGATAGCCGAGCGCTACGGAGAGCAGCATGGTCAGCATACCGATAATCAACGAAATGCGCCCCGCCAGCAGCAGGCGGGTATAGACATCGCGGCCGAGAAAATCGGTGCCCAGCCAGTGCTCCGCACCGGGGGGCTTGTTGATCATCAGCGCGTCAGTGGCGTCGTTTTTCCACGGCGACCAGAGCGGCCCAATCACGCACCAGATTGTCATCACCACCAGCAAAAACAGGCACAACATGGCTAAATGATTATGGCGCAGCGCTTTCCAGGCTTGCCGCCACGGTGAAGGCGTGGCCTGCGCCAGCGCCGGGATTTCCGCTTTACGAAGGCGGCGATTGGTTGAAAAAAGCGAACCGAACATCACGACCTCACCCGAATACGCGGATCAGCCCACGCGTAAAGCACATCGGCAATCAGGTTGCCGAGAATGGTTAGCACCGCCAGGAAAAGGGTAAAGCCCATCAGCACCGGGTAATCGCGCGCCGCCAGCGAATCGATGTGAATATGCCCCGCGCCCGGCCAGTTAAACACTTTTTCGGTGATTATCGCGCCCGAAAACAGCCCCGGCAGTTCAAACCCGAGCAAGGTGATGATCGGCAACAATGCATTGCGCAGCGCATGTTTAAAAATCACCGTCCGTTCGCGCAGCCCTTTGGCGCGCGCGGTGCGGATAAAATCCATCTTCACCACATCCAGCATACTGGCGCGGAAATAGCGCGTCAGGCTGCCCGCCTGCAGCATCACCAGCGCCAGCACCGGCAGCACCAGGTGCGCCGCCACTTGCAGCACCCACGCCCAGCCGCCTTCGTCGCTGCCGGTGTTGGTCATGCCGCCGACCGGCAGCCAGTGCAGATCCACCGCAAACCACTTAATCAGCAACAGGCAGAGGAAAAAGGTCGGAAAAGACATGGCGGCGAACACCACCACGCTCACCAGGTGATCGAACAGCGAGTTGGGTTTCAACGCAGACGCGATGCCCACCGCCAGGCCGATGCCCCAGTAAAACACCAGCGCCACGCTTGCCAGCAGGAACGAGTTCCAGATGTACTGGTTCAGCAACTGGCTCACCGGGATTTGGTATTGCAACGAGAAGCCTAAATCACCGCGTAACAACTGGCCGAGCCAGTGCAAATAGCGGGTGAACAGCGGTTGATCGAGGCCGTAAATGGCTTTCAGTTCCGCGGCGCGGGCGGCGGTCAGCGTGACGTTGCCGTCGATAAAGTCGCCCGGCGTTTTGGCGAACAGCATAAAAATAATCAGCGAAGCCAGCAGCAGCATGGGTACGGTTTGCAGCAGCCGCCTCAGGATAAAATTTCGCATAGCGTTCTCATGGCAACTGCCGGGAAATCCCGGCAGTTGTGATGGTGTTACTTAACGATTTTCACATCCGGCAGGCTGCCGGTCAGGCCGTTGTAGATATCCGGTTTAAAACCGGTGACGCGGGCGCTGCTGGCCGACAAAATCTCGCGGTAGCCCAGCAGGATCACCGGCGGATCGTCCGCCAGCACTTTATACAGCTGGTGGTAAATCGGTTTACGTTTTTCCACATCCAGCACCGCGTTACCGTCGTTAATCAGCTTATCAACCTGCGGGTTGTTATAGCCGGACTCTTTCGCTTCCGTGCTGTAATAATCCCGCACGCCGTCATGCGGATCGTTTAACGTGCTGGTGCTAAAGGAGGCAAGGTCATAATTGCCGGCTTTACGCTGCGCCATCAGGGCGTTGAAGTCGACAACCTGCGGTTTGAGCAGCACACCAATCTGTTGCCAGTTCTCTTTGGCAATCGGGATCAGCGCGTCGTTCAGCACTTTCTTGCTCACCAGCAAGGTCAGTTCCAGGCGTTTGCCGTCTTTCACACGGATGCCGTCCGGCCCCGGTTTCCAGCCCGCTTCATCCAGCAGTTTTTTGGCTTGCGCCGGGTCGAATTTGTACGGGTTAACCCCGTCAGTGTTATAGGCCCAGGAGATCGGCGCAATTGGCTCAATCGCCACTTTGCCGTACCCCTGATACACCACATCAATCAGCTTCTGGCGGTCAAGGCCGTAAATCAGCGCCTGGCGCACTTTCACGTCCTGCAACGCCGGACGACGCACGTTGAACTCCACTTTGCTGTAATCGCTGGAGCCGTACAGGTTGATATTGGCGAAGCCGAGCATTTTCAGTTGCTCAATATCATCCGGGCGCGAGGTGAACGCGTCATAGTCTGTCTCACCGGTCTGGAAGAGCTGGAAGTTGGTGGACGGGTTGGTCACGCGGTAGATAAAGCGCGGCGTTGGCGGTGTACCACGGTAGAAATGGGTGTTGGCGTGGAAACGGATCTCCTGGCCCGGAATGTATTTCTCATAGACATACGGCCCGTTGCCCAGCGGTTTGCCGTGCAGCGTGCGCAGGTAATCCAGATTGCCGCGCTGATAATCCTTGCCGTAATAGGCTTTGGACAGCACCGGCCCGCCGATTTTCGCCAGTGTTGTGGCACCCGGTTGGGTGGTGGTGACTTGCAGCGTTAATGGGTCGATCACTTTCAGGCCGCTGACGCTGTCCGCTTTCCCGGCTTTGTATTCCGCGCCGCCCGCAATATTCGCCAGCGTGATATCCGTGTCGCCATCATATTTCGGGTCGTAAAGCACCGTTAGGGTAAACGCCACGTCTTCGGCAGTCAGCGGCGAGCCGTCGCTGAAGGTCAGGTTCGGGCGCAGCTTAATGGTATAGACCTTGTTGTCCGGGCTAACTGTCCAGCTTTCGGCCAGGCCAGGCACCAGTTTGCCGTGGCTGTCCCAGTCGATCAGACGCGAGAAGATGACGTTGGTGACGTTTTCATCCCAACCATTGACGAAGAAGTAGGGGTTAAAAATCCCCTGAGGTTCCGAAATACCGGCGACCACAGTGTCTTTGCGCAGCTTCGCCGCCGCCGGGATCTGGCTGGCGTCTGTCGCCGGTGTGATGCCTTCTTTCAAGATCTCATCGGCAAACGAGGCAGACGAGAACGCCACCACACTGCTGAGTAACGCGATTTTCAGCGCGAGGGTAAAGCGCGTGGGTTTTGTTTTTAAGCTATTCACGAAGCTGGCCAAAATTGCTCCCTCATCAAATGATTGCGTGGAATTTACAAATAATGACGAACGATAAGAGCCGCACCGCACCCTGTCTAACAACGAAAACGTATGGCTTATAGCTAAACGTCCTTAGCAAACTTATGGCTAACGATTGGTGGGATTTAGCTAAACGGCTGATAACCTGCGCTGTGCAGGCGATGTAAGAGCATGCCTTAAGCCGTTCCCGGCAGCGGTTTTTTTTCTGCCTGAACTTAACTTCGGGGAAACAGCACATTGTGCACGGGGTTTCGCTTTGGGGCCTTGCCACTGTAGCGCTGTCCGCAATTCAGGCGGAACCAGCGAAAATATAGACTTAATAGAATTGAGATGCTGATGATAATTCGGAGAAATATCGGCGTTGCCGTTTACAACATAATACCTCGCCTGGTGATTTAAAAACCAAATGTCATGCTCAACAACGTCGGGTATTAGCAGTGTCGGCATGAGATTATGCAGTAATTCCGCCTCAAAAAAAACAGGATGTGTCCTGTGCTTTTATTTCTGCACCCTGCGACTACATATTTCTGATATAGGGTAAAGCCAGCGATAACATTTCAATATAGATTTCATTCTTCTTCATAGGCAAGGCCATCACATTTATTGAAATATTAAATAAGAGGGAGGGTGTTTTTTATATGTTCTGGCAGAAGGTCATATTTCATCGGCACTATTGGGCGTGCAACCAATATATACATATTCTCTTTAAAATCATAACTCAACAACCCTTTACGCGACATGGCAATAAATGAGGCCAGATAGCGCTGGCGCTGCTCCTCATTAGCAAACTCCTCCAGATTTTCCTCAATCACCTCAATATCTGACATCGGTTGCAGCGAAGCAAAATAGTCGAAAACCAATTCATAGTTGGCAACAGAGCCACTAAGTTCCACCGGAACGGGGCCAACGCCAGCAGTAGCGAAATGGGCGAGTGAACCATCCGGCGCAACGCCGAACCAGTCCAGATCGCATTCCAAGAGTGATTCATCCATCGGGATAGTACCGTCGTCGCGCATTTTAGTGGCTCGCGAACATGGCGGGAAACCAGGTATGGATAGTACCGAACTCAGGCACCCAATCACTGTTTAAACCATTCATCACTTATCCTTTCTCCTGGAGTACCGCCAGTAACGGCGCAGTATCATCTAAAGAAATCAATGACTCATATACAGATTCGGCGTACTCGCCAGCATGCAAAAGCAGTATTGCGGATACTACCCGGGCGCGGCTAAATGAGATGATAGAATCAGTCTCGCCGTTTTCTTGCTTAATGAAATAGTCGTTATCCAGCGCCTCGCCGCGCTTTCTGCAGAACGCCAACTCATGTTTAGTCAGGGTACCGTTGCGTTGCAACCCTGAGAACGCTTCACCCACATTGGCATCCTTCCAGCCCGAAACGCGTAAGGCATACTGACAGGCAGCGATGGCAAGCTGTATGTTCTCTCTCGCTTGCAACTGATCCATCTTCTGCGCCAGTACGACCGAAATGGTCTGCAGTCTGTTCATCTTCCGCTCCCCACTTTCATTACGCGTTTTTACGATGTTCTGTTCGATTATCGGCAGTAACAAGCACAGAGAGAGAATTGTTTGTAGTAAAAATGCGATTTACCTTAAATCGGTTTTTTATTTAACTTAAGGACGAAAATTACAAGCGGGAAATAAAAAAGCCCCCAACCGGAGGCTTTCAAAATAGCGATTAGCGTTTGCTGACATCGGGAATAATTAAATCCCCGCGCACCCGGTAAGCGCCCAGCACGCTCTGCGTTTTTTCATTTAGCCAGGCGACAATGCGCGCTGCCATCGCGTCCATCGAATATTCGATAGCCGGAATGGTAGGAATGCCCGGCAAATGCAGCGAACCGGCGAGGCTGAAGACCATAATGTCACCCGGCACCGATTTATTAAACGCCTGCAATTGCGGGATCACACGCTGGGCTTCCTGCTCGTCCGCCACCAGCAACGCGTTGAAATTCAGGGTGGTGGCGTTATTGAGCAGCACCTGCAACGCAACAGAGGACGAAGTGTCATCCATAAACACCAGGTTGCGGTTAAACGGCAGGAAATTATTTTCCAGCGCCAGCTTATAGCCGTGCAGCACTTGATCGGCCGCTGCGGTGCGCGGGTGGATCAGCGCAATTTGTCGGCGGCTCTGGCTAATCAGGTAGTTACAGGCCGTTTCGGCGGCGAAGGCATGATCAAATTGAATAGAGTTGGGCGTGGCGTCGGCAGACTCAACGCAATCCACCAGAATGACGTTTTCGTCGTCAATTTTGAGCGGGAAACGCGCGCCGATAATCAGCACATCGTCACACAGCCCGCAGGTCAGCTCATCCAGCGCACTCATCACTTCCGCTTTGGTGTTGGCGAAGCGCAGCAGCAGATGTTTCTGGCTCTGGCTTAAATGTTTTTCCAGCGCGTAAAGGTAGCCGGTGGTTTGGTTGATATTGTCCTGGGCGCAGATAACACCGATGCAGCCTGTCGACTGGCTGAGCAATGACTGCGCGATAACATTGGGCCGATAATTCAGCTCTTCGACCGCTTTCAGCACCGCGAGGCGGCTGGCTTCCTTAACGCCGCGCGAACCACTCAACACCCGTGAGACTGTGGCTTTCGACACCCCAGCTAAACGTGATACATCGTTGATTGTAGACATCTTTCTCCCCTGACAGACGCACATTGCGCCCGCAAAATCTAAATACTTCAACGGCTAATATATAACCACACGCAGTATAACGGTTTCGCTTTTTGATGGAAACCGATTTTCCATTCTGCGCTTTTTGTTCTCAACAGAGTGCCAAATTCCGTGACGCAAATCCAATTACAGCATCAGATAATTCATAGACATTGACAGCTATCACACTTCTGCGGCGAATAAATGGAAACCGGTTTCCATATGATATCCAATCGACCCCGCAATAACTTTTTACACTTCGAGGATGGTTAACGATGTTCAGGATTATGTTGTGCTGTTCAGCCGGTATGTCCACCAGCTTACTGGTGAGGAAAATGCTGGAAGCCGCGAAGGAACGCGATATACCGGTAGAGATCGACGCGTATGGCGTCGCGGAGTTCGACACGCAATTTCCGCGTTATCAGGTCGTGCTTCTCGGACCGCAAGTCAAATACATGTTAAACACGCTGTCAGAAAAGGCCGCCGCTCAGGGTATTCCGGTGCAACCCATCAACCCGATGGACTACGGAATGCAACGTGGCAATGAGGTACTGGACTATGCATTGTCGCTCATAGAAGCGGCGCATTAAAAAGGTGTTCTTATGAGTTCCTTATATCAATCAATGATTACGGTTATTGAGCAAAGCATTACGCCGCTGGCCGGTCGCCTCGGGCAACAGAAGTACGTTATCGCTATTCGCGACGGTTTTACCGCCGCACTGCCGTTTATGATCATCGGCTCGTTTATGCTGGTGTTTATCTTCCCGCCGTTTTCCGCCGACACCACCGTCGGTTTCGCCCGCGCGTGGCTCGATTTCTCCACCGAATACCGCGCGCAACTGATGCTGCCGTTTAACCTCAGCATGGGGGTAATGACCTTCTTTATCTCCGTCGGGATCGGCGCAAGTCTGGGTCGCCAGTTTAACCTTGACCCGGTGATGACCGGTCTACTGGCGTTTATGGCGTTCCTGCTGGTTGCCGCACCGTATGCAGATGGCAAAATCTCCACGCAGTATCTCTCCGGCCAGGGCATTTTCACCGCGCTGCTGACCTCGATTTACTCCACCCGCGTTTACGCCTGGCTTAAGCAGCACAACATCACCATTCGTCTGCCAAAAGAGGTGCCGACCGGCGTTGCCCGTTCGTTTGAAATCCTCATTCCGGTGCTGGTGATTATTGGTACGCTGCATCCGCTGAACCTGTTTATTGAAGCGCAAACCGGCATGATCCTGCCGCAGGCGATTATGCACGTGCTGGAACCGCTGGTCTCCGCGTCCGATTCCCTGCCTGCCATTCTGCTTTCCGTGCTGCTGTGCCAGATCTTCTGGTTCGCCGGTATCCACGGTTCGCTGATTGTCACCGGCATCATGAACCCGTTCTGGATGGCAAACCTCTCCGCCAACCAGGCCGCACTGGCTGCGGGCGCTGCGCTGCCGCACGTTTATCTGCAAGGTTTCTGGGATCACTACCTGCTGATTGGCGGCGTCGGTTCCACCCTACCGCTGGCGTTCCTGCTGCTGCGTAGCCGCGTCGCACATCTGCGCACCATCGGCAAAATGGGCGTCGTACCGAGCTTCTTTAACATCAACGAACCGATTCTGTTCGGCGCGCCGATCATCATGAACCCGATGCTGTTTGTGCCGTTTGTTTGTGTGCCGTTGGTGAACGCCGTGCTGGCTTACACCGCCACCAAAATGGGCCTGTTGGCGCAAGTGGTCTCCCTGACGCCGTGGACAACGCCTGCACCTATCGGTGCGTCCTGGGCGGCGAACTGGGCCTTTAGCCCGGTGGTGATGTGCCTGATTTGTATGGTGATGTCCGCCCTGATGTATCTGCCGTTCCTGCGTGCTTACGAGCATTCATTAATGAAAGCAGAAGAAGAAAAAGCGCAGAGCACCGCACCGATGACGGAAACCGTCCGCAGTAACTAAGCCGTAACGCATTAGCAGTAACGAAAAGGAGTCGGTAATGAAATACGTATTTCCCGCAAACTTCTGGTGGGGCAGCGCCAGCTCTGCGCTGCAAACCGAAGGGGAAAGCCAGCAAGGCGGTAAAAGCGCCACCACATGGGATGCCTGGTATGCCAGCCAGCCGTGGCGCTTTCACCAGCAGATTGGGCCGCAAGAGACCTCGACGTTTTATCGCCACTGGCGCCAGGACATCGCGCTGTTAAAGCAGCTCAAGCACAACAGCTTTCGCACCTCGATCAGTTGGTCACGGCTGATCCCGGATGGCGACGGTGAAGTGAACCCGCAAGCGGTGGCGTTCTACAACGAGGTCATCGACGAGCTGCTGGCGCAGGGTATTACGCCGTTTATCACGCTGTTTCACTTCGATATGCCGATGGTGATGCAGGAAAAAGGCGGCTGGGAAAGCCGGGAAGTGGTGCAGGCTTTCAGCCGCTACGCGCAAATCTGTTTCGAGCTGTTTGGTGATCGGGTACATCACTGGTTCACCTTTAACGAGCCGATTGTGCCGGTAGAAGGCGGTTATCTGTACGATTTCCATTACCCGAACGTGGTGGATTTTAAACGTGCGGCCACGGTGGCGTACCACACAGTTTTAGCGCATGCCAGCGCGGTAAGAGCGTTTCGCGCCGGGTTTTACGCCGGTGAGATTGGCATTGTCTTGAACCTGACGCCGTCCTATCCACGTTCGCAGCACCCGGCGGATGTGAAAGCGGCGCACCATGCCGATTTGCTGTTCAATCGCAGTTTTCTCGACCCGGTACTGCGCGGCGAGTATCCCGCTGATCTGGTGGCGCTGCTGAAAGAGTATGACCAGTTGCCCGCCTGCCAGCCGGACGATATCGCGCTGATTGCAGAAGGGAAAATCGACCTGCTCGGCATTAACTATTACCAGCCACGGCGGGTAAAGTGCCGGGACAGCGCGGTCAATCCCGATGCGCCGTTTATGCCGGAGTGGTTGTTTGATTATTACGAAATGCCAGGGCGCAAAATGAACCCGTATCGCGGGTGGGAAATTTATGAGCCGGGTATTTACGATATTCTCACCAACTTACGCGTCAATTACGGTAACCCACGCTGTTTTATTTCCGAAAACGGTATGGGCGTCGAGAACGAACAGCGTTTTATTGAAGATGGGCAAATAAACGATAGCTATCGTATTACGTTTGTTCGCGATCATCTTATCTGGCTTCATAAAGGTATTAGCGAAGGGTGTCATTGCCTTGGCTACCATATGTGGACATTTATTGATAACTGGTCATGGTGTAATGCCTACAAAAACCGCTACGGTTTTGTGCAATTAGATCTGGCAACGCAAAAACGTACCATTAAGAAAAGTGGAGAGTGGTTTGCCGCCACCGCTGAAAATAATGGTTTTACTCAGGATTAAATGACAATGATTGAACTCGAAGAAGCGGTAATGGAAATTATCGTCAATGCCGGACAGTCACGCAGCCTGTGCTTTGAAGCGCTGCGCGCGGCAAGGGCAGGCAATCTTGACGAAGCGCGCCAGTTGCTGAAGGAGGCGGATGGCTACTCGCGCCAGGCGCATCACATGCAAACTAAATTAATCGAACAGGATGCGGGCGAAGCCCGGCAACCGATGACATTAATTATGGTACACGCGCAGGATCATTTAATGACGTCATTATTAGCGCGTGAGTTATCTGAAGAGATAATTCAGCTTCACACTTTATATCAGCAATAATTAACGGAGAAATTGATTACGGTAAATCTTAATTAAGCTGTACCCGCATTTATAAAATAAAAGCAGTTCGTAATGGTGATGGCAATAATCTCTGCCCGGTCACCCGGGATGGTTATTGTCTGAGAATAACTTACTAAATTGAGATAACCATGAGAATTAATAAAAAACTTCCAGTGGCGCTGGCGGTTGCGGCCACCCTTTGCTCTGGTTCCGTCTTCGCACAAGAATTTACCCAAGAGCAAATCGATGCCATCGTCGCCAAGGCGGTGGATAAAGCGCTGGCGGAACGCCAGGCGAAAATGGACGCCGCGATTGATAAAAAAGCGGATGTGGTGGTGGAACCACAAAGCGCGGCGCAAACCCCGGATTTGGCGGTGCCCTACGGCGTGAAATTTAGCGGCTACGCCCGTTATGGCGCGCACTTCCAGTCTGGCGATCAGAAATATGTTGGCGTTGATGGCTCCTATAATGGCGCGTCGGCGATTGGTCGTCTGGGCAACGAAGGCAACGGCGGTGAATTCCAGCTCTCCAAAGCCTTTAAAGGTGACAATGGCGCTATCTGGGACGTCAACGTGATGTTCGATCACTGGGGCGACGAAGTTAACCTGAAAAAAGCCTATGCCGGGGTGACCAACCTGCTGGCATCCAACCCGAACGCCTACTTCTGGGCGGGACGTGATTTCCACCAGCGTCCACAACAGGGCATCAACGACTACTTCTGGATGAACCACGACGGCCAGGGCGCCGGGGTGAAAAACTTCGATATCGGCGGCGTGCAGTTTGATGTCGCGGCTGTTGGTTCGGTGGCATCCTGTAGCCCGGAAGTGCTGGAAGATGAAGCCAACCCGTCACGCATCACCTGTACTGGCGGCTCCAACGTCGGCGATAAAGGTAACTATGCGGTGACCTCCAAAATCCACGGCATGAAAGTCGGCCCGCTGGATCTGGAAATCTACGCTAACTACGGTTTTGATTCGAAAGCGATTGAAAGCGATGCCCGTCTGAAAGCCTGGCAAGGTGGCGCGGTGCTGAGCCATACCTACGACCACGGCATTAACAAACTGATCGCGCGCTACTCCGATAACGCGGATAATAGCGTATTCAACAAAACCGACGATCTGACGGCGATTTACGCCAGCTTCGAAGGCAGCTACAAATTCTCCCGCCAGACGCAGGTGGACTATCTGCTCGCGTACCACGACTACGACAACAGTGCCAACAAAGCGGATAACCGTCGCAACTATGGCGCGATTGTTCGCCCGATGCACTGGTGGAACGATGTGCACTCCACCTGGCTGGAACTGGGCTATCAACGCGTAGATTATGATGACGGCGGCGATAACCACGGCTGGAAAGCGACGCTGTCGCAGAACATCTCTATTGCCATGGGACCGGAGTTCCGCCCGATGCTGCGCTTCTACGTGACTGGCGGCGAAGTGGATAACAAACGCACCGCACGCGTGAATGGCACCAACGACTCCACGCTCGATTCGTTCAACATCGGCGCGATGTGGGAAGCCTGGTGGTAAGGTAACAAAACCGGAGGCGGTCCCCCCTCATGCCGCCTCCGGTTAAACTCTGTACATGTGTTATGATGCGCGGCCTTACGATAAGTCATCAGCATCACAGAGTTGGGTTAGCACATGGGTTCGAGCAAGAAAGGGATGTTTTACGTCCTGGCTGCCGCCGTTTTATGGGGCAGCTCCGGGGTTTGCGCGCAGTACATTATGCAGAAAAGTCATATCTCCTCGCCGTGGCTGACCATGACGCGACTGCTGTTCACCGGGGTAATTCTGCTTACGCTGTCATTTGTCCACAGCGACAAAATTTTCACTATCTGGAAAAACCGTAAAGACGCCGTTAGCCTGCTGATTTTCTCGCTGTTTGGCGCGCTAACCGTGCAGCTCACTTTCCTGCTGACGATTGAAAAATCCAACGCCGCCACCGCGACGGTACTGCAATTCCTCTCGCCGACGATTATCGTGGCGTGGTTCGCCCTGGTGCGCAAAGCGCGGCCAACAATGCCAGTGGCGCTGGCGATCATCACTTCGCTTATTGGTACTTTTTTACTGGTGACGCACGGCAATCTGACGTCGCTGTCTATTTCGCCTGAAGCGCTGCTGTGGGGCATTGTCTCGGCCTTTGCCGCCGCGTTTTACACAACCTATCCCTCAACGCTCATCGCCCGTTACGGCACGTTGCCGATTGTCGGCTGGAGTATGTTGCTGGCGGGATTGATGCTGACGCCGTTCTTTGGCGGGCAGGGAAATGATGTTGTGGTGAATGGCCGCCTGCTGATGGCCTTTTTCTACCTGGTGGTGATTGGCACCGCGCTGACGTTTAGCCTCTATCTGAAAGGCGCGCAGATGATTGGCGGGTCGAAAGCCAGCATTCTGAGCTGCGCCGAACCGCTGAGCAGCGCCCTGCTGTCGGTGGCGCTGCTCGGCGTGGCGTTTTCGCTGCCGGACTGGCTCGGCACGTTGCTGATTGTCTCGTCGGTATTGCTGATTTCCTGGGATTCGCGGCGCAAAATCCGCGCCGCCTGAACCGGGCTAGCCTTTCACCCGCACCTTCGCCGCCACCAGCATCGCCGTTAACAGCATCAGGCTGCCGGAAAGCACCAGTGGCGAGAGCAAACCGTAATGATCCAGCGCGAAGCCGCCAATCGCCGCGCCGCAGGTGTTGGCAAGCTGGATCACCGCCACCTGAATGGAACCGGCTTTTTCTGCCTGATCGGCAAGCGTGCGAGTGATCCACGTTGACCAGCCCACCGGGATCAGCGCGAAACCCAGCCCCCAGATAATGGCGATGCCCGCCGCAACCACCTTATCGCTACCCCACAGAATCAGCACCAGGGCGCTAATCGCCAGCGTTAACGGTGCCAGCGCTAACACCAGTTTTACTGAGCGTTTCATCACCACCGACGAGAACGACGTGCCGACAAAGCTGGCGATACCGAAGCTCAGTAGCACTAATGTCAGCCCATCGACATCAAACCCGGCGAGATTCATATAAACCGGGCGAATATAGGTGAAGAACGAGAACTGCCCGGCGAACACCATAAAAATGGCGATCATCCCGGCCAGTACACCGGGGCGTTTGAGCAGGCCGAACATGTTCTCGTGGTGCTCGGTTTTCCCCGGCAGCGACGGCAATGCCTGCCACACCCAGATGATGCAGACCGCGCCCATCAGCGCCGCGCCGTTAAACACATTGCGCCAGCCGATAATGCCGCCGAGAAAACTGCCGAGCGGGGCGGCGATCACCAGCGCAATCGACACCGCGCCAAAAATCACCGACAGCGCTTTTGGCACGACGCGCATCGGCACCAGCCGCATGGTCAGCGACGCCGACATCGCCCAGAAACCGCCGAGAGCCAGGCCAAGACAGGCGCGGCCCAGCAGCAGCAGGGTGAAGTTGGTGGCGAACGACACCAGCAAACAGGAAAGCGTAAGCAGCACCGCGAACGCGATCACCACATAGCGGCGGTCGGCGGCACGGATAACCGTGGTGATAAACAGGCTGGCGAACATGGCGACAAACGCCGTCACGGTGACGGTTTGCCCGGCCAGACCTTCCGAAACGCCCAGATCCAGCGCCATTGGCGTGAGCAGGCTGACCGGCAAAAACTCCACGGTAATCAGGCAGGCCACGCAAAACGCCACGGCGAAAACCGCCGACCAGTTCGGGCGGTTTACCGCATCCGTTGAAGAGGGCGTCACAGATTGCTCACTCATTGGTTACCTGCTTAGTTTTTATTCGTGAAAGTCGCGCAGTGTAACATTCAAAATGTGTGACGCAATTAACAATTTGGCAACTCTGTGGCGGCGATGAACGCAACCGCCTGGCCGAAAGCGCGCCCACCCATGTGTATATGGCGACGCAGAATCGCGGCATAACGGCGGCGGGTGTTATGCCGCGCCACCGGTGCCGTGCGCTATTTAACC
The DNA here is from genome assembly GCF_000300455.3 of Kosakonia sacchari SP1. Classification (NCBI taxonomy): domain Bacteria; kingdom Pseudomonadati; phylum Pseudomonadota; class Gammaproteobacteria; order Enterobacterales; family Enterobacteriaceae; genus Kosakonia; species Kosakonia sacchari. Next base: position 49,542 of record NZ_CP007215.2, on the reverse strand, counting down.
CGTGCGTTACGCGCCGCCGTTGCCAGGCCAACAATCCACTCCTGGTGAGCATTGATCATCGGGTTTGGCACCGCGCTCGCCAGTTGCTGCGCCGGAACGCCGGTTTGCGATTCCTGGGTCAGGATGCGCACGCGGTTACCGGGTAAATCTTCAAACAACCAGGCGTGAAGCGCATCCAGCCGCGAATTTTCCGCCCTCCACCCAGCCATACCACGCGATACGCGCGGCTTGGCCTTCAAGCGGCGGAACATATTCACACACCTGCGCCTCGACCGGAAAACCAAAAGTGGTGAAACGAAAGCGGGCACTGGCGCTTAATAACGGGCCGCTCCCATCATGGAAACGGATATCTTGCGCGTTGCTGTAGTAAGTCGGCCACAGGCGGGTGTCATTGAGTTGCGCCCAGATATCGTGTGCCGTTAGCCCGGCGACAATGATTTCGTTGGAGGCAAAATTATCGGTGGTGCCTGGCAGGTAATCTTGCGGCCAGACAATGGCGCTTTGCGTCAGGGATTGCGTCATGGTGTACCTCGTCATGGATGAACGAGGCCACTTTGCGCCGCGCGGTGTTATAAATCTAATGACTATCGTTGATGAACATCATCACGCTACGTGATATCAATGCAGCCAGTGAACACCTTCTTCGGGCATAAATAGCGCGTTATAGCGTATTTGAAAGTTGTTGAGATCGGCTCTGTCCGGTTCCAGTTCGCGCAGAAACCCTTGCGCCAGACGGATTTGCACATCGGTGACAGGGGCTGCCAGCCGCGCTTTTTGCAGCAACCGGTGCCAGTAAACCAGGTTTTGTTCGCTACTGTCGACAATAGACACTTGCCAGATAAGTAACACCTGGGTGGCATTTTGCAGGTGCGCTTCGTCCGGGCGCGTCAGGTAGCTCAAGTATTCGTTACCGGCGCTTTTGCCCATCTGGTCGATCATCGATTCCACCGGCACGGGCTGAATGTTGAGTCGGTCGGTGAGGCGGCGAATCGCACGACGAGAATCAGAGGTTAATACCCTGAAACCAATCACAAAAACCACCACCAGCGTTGCCAACATCAACCAAACCATAACCGCTCCCGAAGCGCAAAAGAGGCTCATCATACGGGGAAATTAGCCGCTACGGACAGCCGTAAATGCGATAATCTTTATTATCGCTCTGGCTGGTCACTATCATGAATAACGATATCAGAAACCTCGATCTTAACCTGTTGAAAACGCTGGATGCCCTGCTTGATGAACGCAATGTCACGCGCGCTGCCGCCCGCCTTTCGCTGACGCAACCGGCGGTAAGTGGCATGTTGACGCGCCTGCGTGATTATTTTGCCGACCCGCTGTTTATCCGTGCGCCGCATGGCATGGTGCCCACGCCTCGGGCGCAGGCTTTGGCGGCGCCGGTCAAACAGATCCTGGCGGATATTGACCACTTGCTGAAACCCACCGCCTTTGACCCACTCAGCGCCACGTTTATCTGGACGCTGGCGGCGACGGACTACGCGCTGAAAGTGGTGATCGTGCCGTTTATTGCGGAGCTGAAAAAGCACGCGCCGGGGATCCGCATCCGCGTTGAACCCGTGGAGCCGCAGCGGCTGGTAAGCCAGCTTGAGCGCGGCGAATTGGATGCGGCGTTAATGACACCGCACAGCACGCCGGAAGCGCTGCACAGCCGGGCGCTGTTTGAGGAACGTTTTGTCTGCATGATGCGCGCCGACCATCCGGATGCGGCGCAAAACACGCTGACACTTGAACGCTTCTGCGCGCTGGAGCATGCGCTGGTAGCGTGGGATGGCGAACGTTTTCGCGGCGTGGCGGATAATGCGTTGGCCGCCATCGGCAAAAGCCGCCGCGTGGGCGTGTCGGTGAATAATTTCCTGATCCTGCCAGAGATATTAACCATCAGCGATATGATTGCCGTGGTGCCGCAGCGCCTTGCCAGCCTGACGCCGGGCATGTGTATACGTGAAGCGCCTTTGCCGATACCGGGATTTACCAAAACCCTGGCCTGGCACGAACGCAGCCACCGCGATCCGGCGCATCAGTGGCTACGCAACCTGCTGTTCGACATCAGCCAGCGTTAAGCGTGGCGATTACTCAAAGAACAGACCGAGTTTGTTAAACACGCCCGGATCGGTCTGGTGGCGGATAATCTGCACCACATCTTCCAGCTTATCGATCTGGCTTATCATCTGTTCCAGCCGCTGGTCATTCGCCACCTGGAGCCAGATGCGGCTCTGCTCGCCGCTTTGTAGCGGTAGACACAGAATGCCTTCCACGTTGAACGCGCGGCGGGCAAACAGCCCACAGACATGCGTCATCACGCCCGGATGGTTGCGCACGGTGAGTTCGAGAATGACGTTATCAGTTGTTTGCATGGCTTATTCCCCCACCATTTCTGTATTCGCCGCGCCCGGCGGCACCATCGGGTAAACTTTTTCTTGCGGGTCGATACGCACATGCACCAGCGCAGGCCCCGGACGAGATATAACCTCCTGCAACGCAGCCTGCGGGTCAGATTCAGCGTTTAAATCGCAGGTATGCAGGCCAAAGCCAGCGGCAATCTGCATGAAGTTGATCATACCGGGATACGTTGCGGCAAACACACCGGACTTGTAGAACAGGCTCTGTTGCTGATGCACCAGCCCCAGCGCTTCGTTATTCATCAGGATGATTTTCACATCCAGATTATTTTCCGCAGCGGTGGCCATCTCCTGGATGTTCATCATCAAACTGCCATCACCGGAAAAGCAGATGATTTTACGCTCCGGGTTCGCCAGCGCCGCGCCAATCGCCGCAGGCAGGCCAAAGCCCATGGTGCCCAGCCCGCCAGAAGTCAGCCACTGTCGCGGACGGTTCAGCGGGTAGGCTTGCGCCGTCCACATCTGATGCTGGCCGACATCGGTGGTGATAATCGCACTGTCATCCACGCAGGCAGCGACCGCATTGATCAAACCGTAATGGGTGAGCGGGTCGCCCGCTTGTGGGATCGCGCCGGGAAACTCTTTTTGCAGCTGCTCCACGGTGTTGCGCCAGGCGTGGCGGGAATGGGCTTCGACTTGCGGGATCAGCGCATCGAGCACTTCACCAACGTCGCCCTGAATTGCCACATGCGCCTGCTTCACTTTGCCTAACTCCGCACGGTCGATATCCACATGAATAATTTTGGCATTCGGGCAGAACTGTTCGGTTTTGCCAATCGCCCGATCATCAAAACGTGCGCCAAGCACCACCAGCAGATCCGCTTCCTGCAAAATATAATTGGTGCTGCGCGCACCGTGCATTCCCAGCATACCTAGCGACAACGGGTGCTGTTTCGGTAACATGCCGAGCGCCATCAGCGTCATGGTGGTGGGCATATTGGCTTTTTCTGCCAGGTGGCGGATTTGCTGCGGCGCGTTAATGACACCACCGCCCAGGTACAGCACCGGGCGCTCGGCGGCGTTGATCATCGCGGCGGCAGCGTGAACATCCTGGGCGTTCCAGGCGGGCGCTGGCGCTTTATGACCCGGTTCCGGCAGCTCGCTGAGGGTGATTTCCGCTGTCTGCACATCTTTAGGAATATCTATCCACACCGGGCCAGGGCGACCAGACTGCGCAATGCGAAACGCATCGCAAATCACCTGCGGCAGTTCGCTGATATCGCGGACCAAATAGTTGTGTTTCGTGATGGGGATAGAGATGCCGTAAGTGTCCACTTCCTGGAATGCATCGGTGCCAATCATCGAGGCCGGAACCTGGCCGGTGATGCAAATCAGCGGGATGGAATCGAGACGCGCGTCGGCAATGGCGGTCACCAGGTTGGTCGCCCCCGGCCCGCTACACGCCAGACAAACCGCCGGTTTGCCCTGCGTACGTGCCATGCCCTGCGCAATGAAGCCCGCGCCCTGCTCGTGACGCGCCAGCACATGGCGGATCTGTTTGCTTTGGCTTAGCGCGTCATATAACGGCAAAACAGTGCCGCCGGGGATGCCGGTAACGGTGGTGATGCCCTGACGCTCCAGTAAATGAACAATCAGCTGCGCGCCTGTGTAGCGCGTGGATTGCGATGTGCTGCCCGAACTTGCCATGCTCCAGTCCTTTTATTCTGAGCCGGCTTTCCAGGAGAGGCTTAAACGAAAAACCCCGCCCGGTTTGCGCCGGCGGGGTTTTGGAATCGTGTGTTGTTCCGGACCCTACGGCGCATTGCCGACGACCACCACCACACGCACGACGACCACCGCGGCGTTATGCGCGGTTTTTAGTAGGTTCATCGGTTTGGTGGAAGCGTTCATTAGGGGCCTGTCTGTTGTGTTATTAACGAGATTTATACAAACACAGGAATCATTCGCCGACAACTGCTTTTTACGCACCCGCAGAAAACTGCGCAGCCGATCACGTTTATTTGTCTGGCATCTGAAAACAAAAAACCCCGCCGGAGCGAGGTTTTTGTCAGCATTTTCGCGGTTGGTGGCCGCAAAACACACTGCGTTACGTCAACCACGCAACTATACGACGAATCCTGCGGATGCGCAATTTTCACGCGATTTTTCCCGCATTGAGTATGGATCAATGTATAAAATTCCGCCAATTAATACTGTATATATAAACAGTATTAATATATAATGACCTTGCGAACCAGCGTGAGGGGCCGCGTTCAACGGCGCAAGAATTCCTGGCTGAAACGGGTGGTGCCGTCAGTGCCTTAACCCCTCAAGAGCACACTGCGTTACGCCAACAACAAGGCTGACAACAGGTAGCGGAAAGGTACGTCAGCCGGTGCTCCTTGACCAGAGGAGAAAGCGTATGGGCGGAATGGAGATGTTTATACTGATCCTGAAACTCATTGTTGCCTTGTTGCAACTGCTTGAAGCTGTCCTGAAGTTTTTGCGGTAATTCAGGTTCAAGTCGCACCAAAGAGGGGCGGGAAACCGCCCCTCTTTTACACCTCTCACTCTGGCGCTGGCTCGCGTGTTTTCATTTGCTGTAGTTGGTTGTAAATATACGCCGTGTGGGCAATCGCCTGACGTGGAATGGCCTGCCCAATCTCGTATTGCATCAGCAGATGAACCAACTGCGGCGCGTCGATAACCGGAATGTTCAACGCGCGGGCGCTATCGAGAAGCCCGGATACCGCGTCTTTGCCCTGCTGTTTAAACAGAATATGCGGCAACGCGATGTTCTGCTGTTCATAACGCAGAAGAACCACCCGTGATGCGGCATCATTCAGCACCACATCCGCCAGCTTTAACACCTCCCCGGGCTGCGGTACGTCGACGGGCATCGGCGGCGGGCTCATCATCAGGCTTCTGCGGTACGATTTGATATGTGGATCGCCTTCGGTATCTTTGTTTTCCCGGCGCACCTCCTCAAGGCTCATCCTTTGCGTCTTGATAAACAGATATTTTTGCAGGCCGAAATCGAGCGCCGTCCAGACAGCAAGCAATATCAACATGTGGTGAAAGATGTCGCTAACCAGGTTACGCAGCACCTGCGGTAAGCGCATCAGCAGGCTTGCCGCCAGGTGGAGTATTTCGTTGATATGCGGATAAACCGCGCTGTAGCTGGCATAGACAATAGTTAAGAATTTCAGCAGGCTGCTCACCAACTCTGCAAGCTCTCTGGAGGAGAACATTTGCTGAATTTTTTGTAACGGGTTGAGGCGTTCAAATTTCGGCATCGCCGATTCGGGCGCGATGAGAAAGCCAAATTGCAGCCAGTTTCCTAATAACCTTGCTCCTATCGCCACGCCCAGAACAGGCGCCAGGAAAATACTCAACTCCACTGCCAGCAACTGCGTCAACCGCTTTGCCGCTGTAATAAATGGCAGCGTCATGAAGCTCAGCGCAACAACGAAGAGCTGTTGCAGGCGAGCGATTCCGCGCTCCATCATCATAAAAATGAATTCCATCGCCAGCGTGATCAGCAGCAGCAACGGCACTCCTTCATTTTTAAAAACATTCCCTTTCTTACGCTCATCACGGATTTTTTTCGGTGTAGGTTGCTCGTTTTTTTCCGCCATCGCTTAATCCACTTTCAGGTTAAGCGTGGAAGAAATCATCGGGACGACGCGCGCAGGTTGCAATAATTGCTGCTCAGCGAGATGCAGCAATGTCGGGATATACACCACCAGAAAGGACAAACCGATAATAATTTTTAACGGGATGGTCACGGTGGTGACCTGCATTTTCGGGCTGTAAAGGCTCAGAATCGCCACGCTAAATTCGATCATCAGCATCAGCACCGCAAAAGGCGCGCTGTAAATAACAATAAAAGAGAATATGTCTGCGAGAAAATCTAACCACTGTTTAAAGGTTACCGCTGTGTCAGTGAAGAAAAGTTTATCGATCGGCCAGAAGGTATAGCTGCGCCAGAGAATATCTATAAGATAAGCGAAACCGTGAAAATGAATAAAAATCAGTAAAAAAATACTTTTAAAGACATAGCCAAAAAATGATCCGTTGTTGGTTATTGCCGGATTAATTTGCTCACCCATTTGTCCGCCGCTCTGATTATCAAACAGAACCCCGACGCTTTCAAATAACCAGAAAGGCACAACCAACAGAAAGCCTAAAAAAATACCCAGCAACGACTCTTTTATCATCATGATAATAAACATGATGCCTTTGATATTGCCCAAATCGGCTTGCGCATAAAAGGTGGTCGCGGGAATAAAAGTAAACACCAGCGCGATACTGTAGAGCACCGCACCTCTGATCTCCTTGAAAGAGAAAGCAATAATAATAGCCATGCAGGGATAAATGCGCGCACAGGCACTCACCAGAGCCATTAACGCCTCTCCTAACCAGTCGAAAGAGACAAACGTCATTGCCAGGCTCTTATTTGGCTGATTAAGTCAAAACAGTTAATACTTAATTGCACTGTTTTTTGCAGCATCCAGTGACCGGAAAAAGCCAGAGTGACGCCAACAGCCACCATTTTCAATGCAAAAGGTAATGTTGCATCCTGTAATTGCATCACCGATTGCAGCAGCGCAATGATAATACCCGCCACCACTGCGGTCACCACCGGAGGAACCGATATCAACATTGCCAGCACTAATCCCTGCTTGAGCAGTTCGACAATATACATATTTATTCTCATCGCTAAATGTAGCTGTAAAATAACCCTTCGAGTAAACGACCCCACCCTTCAATTAAAACAAAAAGCAGTAACTTAAGTGGAACAGCAATAAACATTGGCGCCACCATCTGCATTCCCAGTGCCATCAGTACTGTCGATACAACGAGGTCTATCACTAAAAAAGGAATATAGATTAAAAAGCCAATTTTAAACCCGGACTGTAATTCCGAAAGGACAAACGCACTTAATATCAGCGCCGGGTTATCGCGCGTTATTGGGTTACTCGCCTGATCTTTCCACAGCTTTTTTGCCGCTTCCGTTAAACGAACATGGGTATCTACATCAATATTGCGCTGTAAAAAATTTTGCAGCGGCGCAATTACCGTCGGATAGTGAGCATAAATCGCGGCGACATCTATTTTGTCCGGTGAGATTTGTCGCACGCGCTGGGTCATCTCATTAAACACCGGCCCCATAATAAACAGCGTTGCGGCAAGCGAGATGCTGTAGATCACCATGTTGCCAGGCACCTGCTGTATGCCCAACGCGTTGCGAACGATCAGCAAGACAACGGAAATTTTAAGAAACGAGGTGGAGATAATCATCAGCAAGGGCAACAACGTCAGCGCCGCGATAAACAGCGCCAGCGCCGCGGGATTGATCTGCTGAATATCCATCAGAAATGCTCCATGCGGGTAATTTGCAGCCCCAGCACGCCTTCAACATCCACCAAAGTACCTTGCGCCAACGGGCGCTCGCCATAATAAATCGCCGCCTGACCGGGGGTAAAATCCGTGAATGTCAGTATCGAACCCGCCCGCAGCGACTGCAGCGCGTCGAGCGTTAACGTTAGCGTTCCGGCACGCAGCGTTACCCGCAGGGGAACAGAGGAAAGATCCGGCATTTCATGAGGTTGTGACGGGATCTCGCGCGGCAAAGACACCGGGGGAAGCGTCGCGTCCGGGTGCGGAAATGCCGTATCAACAGGGGTGAATTCCATTTCAATCTCCTTATGGGAAACAATCGTAAAGCAATGCGCCAGCGGGGCGCATTGCTGTAAAGAGAAACACTGTGTGCCGATTTGCAGTTGCCCTGATCCTGCCGGGTTAAAGAGCCGGTTTTCTGGCAGCACAATATCGCCAACGCGCAGTTGCCGTAACGCGGCTGCCGCAAGCTCCGTTGAGGCCAGGATCAACGGGAAAGAGAGTAAAAAATGCTTATTTTGCGGCGTAGGGGAAAAGTGCCACGCCGAATGCTGAAGCAAGCGAAGTAATGTTACCGGCGACAGGGCCATTAACCCTTTTTCGTGTCGCTCGCTGTTTTTTATTTCCATCCAACAATAAATTTCCGGCTCATGGCTTTCCTCAGCAGGTTGTAAGTAACCCACTATATTTTTAATTTCCTGACTGAGCGCGGCGTTATATACATCCCAGTACCACTGTGCCGAGGCATTATTATTTTCGGCTAATAACGGACAAAGCGATAACAGGTTCAGCAAAGGCTCCGCATTATAAAGGCGTAATTTACCGTATTGACTGGCAAAACAGATCGGTTTATTTGGCAGTCGTTCTCCCGCCTGCAACGGAAAGAGACGTAACTGCCCTTGCTGACCATGACATTGAAAATTCAATATCGGTTGTCGATCCAGATATTGCCGGGCAATGACCTCATCTTTACTGACAGGAGGAAATAACAGCGCAGTTTTATTCATCAATAATGACTCGTTGGCCAACACTAAATGGCATGCAGATATTCAAGGATAAAACGAAACTTTTCCTGCCGTTTTCTTTTCCCGACAACCAACTGAAAATGCGCAGCGACCTTATCGCACTGGCGCAGATAATCTGTTTCTTGCTGCTTAATTCGCAATATGGCGTCCTGCTGTTGTTGCACCATTCCCTGTTCTTTTTCAAGCCATTTTCGCATATCCATTAACGATAACACGCGCTGTGTATTTTTATCGTTCATCGCGGAAAAATATTCACGATTAAATTGAGAAATGTGTTGTGAATGCCTATTAAGCGCGTCGAGTTGTTGCGCCATTTTTACCTTTTCTCGCTGTTGTTTTAACCACGCCAATTCTGTTTTTACCGTCCGGTAATGATAAAGCGATAATAACTGGTGCAGTAGCATAGTTAATCTTAACGATTCATCTGCGCTGTTTTCATTCTCTTCGTTATAAAACACCTTGCGGACCCGGCGCATTTTCCACGACCTCACGTAATCGATTTAAGGTTATTTCAGGCGCGCGCGGCGCGCGTAATGATTGTTTGAGAATATTATCCAGTGCCGGTTTAACCGCAACCGCGTAATCGGTAAAGGGATCGCTGCCGGTCTGGTATTCTCCAAGGCGAATTAACATTTCGACATCGGCATAGGCCGTCATTAATTGCCTTATATGTGTGGCAATAGTTTGCTGTTCAGTTCCCGTAATAGCATTCATGACCCGGCTCAGGCTGGCAGCCACATCAATGGCCGGATAAAGCCCCTGTTCGGCCAGTTTGCGCGAAAGGATAATATGCCCGTCCACTAAAGAGCGCACTTCATCGGCAATAGGGTCTTGCATCGAATCTTGTTCAACCAGCACCGAATACAGCGCGGTGATGGTGCCTTGCCGGGTACGCCCACTGCGTTCAACCAGCCGCGAGAGCAAGTTGTAAACCGAAGGAGGAAAGCCATTGCGCCCCGGCGGTTCACCATTAGCAAGCCCGATTTCACGTTGTGCGCGGGCAAGACGTGTCAGTGAATCAACAATTAATAATGTGGATTCCCCTTGCTGGCGAAACCCTTCGGCGATGGCGGTGGCAGTAAACGCAGCGCGCACACGCTCCATGCTGCTGCGATCCGAGGTGGCACAAACCAGCACCGTGCGCTGGCGTAGCGCTTCATCAAGCTCCCTGTCCATAAACTCACGCAGCTCGCGCCCGCGTTCACCCGTCAGGCAAAACACGATAGTGTCGCAAGGGATGTTTCGCGCCAGCTCCGCCAGCAGCGTTGTTTTACCGCATCCCGCCCCGGCAAATATCCCCGCCCGCTGGCCTGCGCCCAGCGTCAGCAAACCGTCGATACTGCTTAGCCCGGTGTAGAGCGGCGTCTCAATACACAGGCGATCGGTCGCCAGCGTGACGTTATGCATCACCGGTACAGATCGCGCGGTTAAGGTGTCGACAAAAGCGGCCTGACCCTGCCCACCAAGAGCACGACCAAACCCATCAAATACGCACCCTTTCAGCGCTGGCGAGACCTGAATGCTGTGGGGCAAGCCTAAAGGATGGACCTCTGAACCTGGCTTAATGCCTTCCAGCGTATCCAGTGCGGCAAGTGAAACCTCTTGCGAATCAAAGCCAATCACTTCAGCCATAATCGGCTCGCCCGACGTGCGCGGCAAAAGACATAAGTCTCCTAACCGCGCGCCCGGAAGATGACACTGTAAAACGATGCCGCTGATCCCGGTCACATAGCCGACAATGTGTACCGGCTCTGTCTGCTCAAGCTGGCGTTGTGTGGCCTGCTGCCAACGGGCAAGTTCCTCTTGCCAGCCGTCGCTCACCAGGGCACCTCGAACCGCGTTTCACCCTGAAAGATCAGCTTTTCTTCGTTAATGGCGAGAAGTTTGATGCCATTAATCTCATCATTGATAAACACCCTCAGCCCTTTGTCGGTCACGATATAGGGGGATTCACCCTTTACCACAAGGGCAATGCGAAAAGGCAGCGGTGGCGGCGGCTGGACAATATCCACTGAGATTTGCGCAGCACTCTGGTACTGCCGGGCAAACTGTTGCAGTAACGTCTGCGTTTCAGCCTGTAACTTATCATCGCCGACCAGATGCAAAATGATGTCGTCACTGCCGGTTATCTCCAGATCGACGCGTTGCCCTAAGCCAGCCTGCTGAAGCAGTGACGCCAGGATTTCGCGGGTTTGCGCGGCGGATTCAAGAAACGTTTTCCGCGGTTTCGGCACCGGTGTTGAAATCGCTGTCGGTTGCTCGTCGTTACCGGAAAAACCGCCCAGCGCGAACGCACCTATCGCGAGGATGAAGCAAACCGCAGCCACGGCTTTATTCAGTCGACGGCGCGGTCTTTCAGCCACCGGCGCGTGTGAACCCGGCTGGCTGTCGGCTTGCGCAGCGGGAGTGCTTTCCGTTTCCCACGGCGTGTCGGACTGCGCCACACATAACCAAATCCCCGCCAGCGAGAAGGGCGTACCGGGTTCGAGGTTATCAATGTGTTCGACCCGCCGCCCTTCATTCGTCAGCACTGCGCCTTGCAGGGCTTCCACCTGCCAGCCGTTATCCGTCGCGCGTAGCTGGCAATGGTTTTGCGCAATCGCCGCGTCGTATAACACCATGTCCGCATCAGGTGCTGATCCAATTAACCACTGTGTACCGGTCAAGGGTAACAGTGCGCCGCTATTCAGGCCGCTAAGCACTCTCAGTTCATAGAGCACGCTATTTTCCCTCAATCTGCTGCATGTTCTGCGGGTTCATGGGTTTCTGTTTCAAGATCGATCCGCCCCTGGATCTGGACTTTTATCGATGGGATAAGCTCCGAAAAGGCGAGTATCGGAACAGATGTGGACGACTCCCGTAGCAGACCGGCAAGCGGGCCACGCAACTCAGGCTCGACGAGCAGCACGCAAGGGGCGTCTTCATCAGCGGGAAAGCACTGCGCTAAACGGGAAAGCAACGCCTCATGCATTACTGAAGAGAGCGTCATCGGCTGCGCATTCGCTGCGTTTAGTGCCTGGCGGAACACCGCTTCCGTGGCGGGTGCCAGTAACCAGCTATTCAGCGTTTCATTTTGGCTGTACTGGTAACAAATCTGCTCTCTCAGCGCGTGGCGAACCTGCTCGGTTAACACCATCAGGTTGGATTCATGGCGGCTATTTTTAATCAATGTCTCGGCAATCAGGCGCAGCGGTCGCAGGGTGATATGTTCAGCGGCCAGCCGCTGCAAAACCGCCGAAAACCAGGCGATGGGTAAACATCTTTCGAGTTCATCGGCCAGTTCAGGCTGCTCGCTTCGTAGCCAGTCGACCAGCGATTTGCTCTCTTGTAAGCCGACAAATTTCCACCCCGTTGACAGGATGGTTCGCTGCATCCTTGCGAGGATCAGATCGCCAGAAGTGCGCTTTTCGTTCTCATACTGAGATAAGCGGTGATCGTCAACGTCAAACCATCGCAAGCCTTGCTCTTCGCGCTCTTCAAGTCCGGGCGTACCGTCATTTTCAGCGACCAGCCCGGCATGGACGGCGCATTTGTTTGGGTCATACGTTGCGCGAATAACCGGCACTTCATAGACGCAGAAACGAAATTCATCGGGCGCCAGCTGCTCATTACCCTCAAGCTCGAATGAGGGTAGCGTGAGGCCATATTCAAAAACAGTGTCGTTGCGTAAGGCATACATGCGCTGGAGCAGTTGTTCAAACGCCGGCTGTTGCTGATGCTGTGGGTGAAATTGCATCAGGTAGGGGCGCAGCGGGAAAAAGCGGCGAACATTTTCATAACCCATTAATTCGGCTGAATGAGCTTGCTCAGTGCCGACAGTAGCGGGAATTGGCTGTCCGGCCATTTCCAGCCTGTGCTTTTCCTGCCGGGTAAGCAGGAAGGCTAAGGTCAGACACAGCAAACTCAAGGTGGTGAAAAGCATCGCTGGCATGCCTGGCACCACCGCAAACAGCGCCATAATGATGCCGCAATAGATCCAGGCTTTAGGGTGGCGCGTCAACTGCCAGATGATCTCACCGCCAATATTGACGCTGGAAGCCGCATTATCAGAATTGACGCGCGTAATAATAATGCCCGCCGCGAGCGAGATCAGCAGCGCCGGGATCTGCGCCACCAGGCCATCACCAATGCTTAAAATCGAGTAGATATGCATGGCGTCGGCGGCGGGCATGCCGTGCTGCAAAATGCCGACGGAAAAACCGCCGATCAAGTTAATAAAAACGATGATAATCCCGGAAATAGCGTCACCTTTGACGAATTTCATCGCCCCGTCCATCGCACCAAAAAGCTGGCTCTCTTTCGTCAGTTGTTCGCGGCGCACTCTCGCGTCTGCCGTATCAATCAGGCCCGAGCGTAAATCGCTATCAATGGCCATCTGCTTACCGGGCATCGCATCCAGATTAAAACGTGCCGACACCTCCGCAACGCGCTCAGCCCCTTTCGTAATGACCAGAAAGTTAACAAGCGTCAGGATCAAAAAGATAACCAATCCCACAGCCAGGTTGCCGCCGGCGACAAAATTACCAAAAGTTTCAACAACATGACCCGCATCATGTTGCAATAAAATCATGCGCGTCGTGGCGACAGATAACGCGAGGCGAAACATGGTTGTCAGCAATAAAACGGCCGGGAACGTCGAAAATGCCAGCGGGTGGGGCATAAATAATGCCTGGATGGCCAGTAACGTGGCAATACAGATATTCAGAGAGAGGGCGGTATCAATAATAAAAACCGGCAGCGGTAAAACCATCATAAAGACAATCGTCATGACAATAACCGCACCAATGAGTTCCGTCTGGTTAACCATTCGAACGGCCAGTTTCGTGAAAAGCATTCTCATGAAAACCACATATTTTCATATTGATCGAATAAGTGATTTTTATTAACCATGATAATCATCTCAATATTAGATAACGCATCAGCAATCGACATTTTTCAAACCAATCAAAAGGCAACACCTTTACGTTAGTGTTCCCAACCCATGAATCTGCACAAAAGAAAATACCTAAAAATGTATCACACATTGTAGAGAGCGTATTCCACCCACCCGCACACATAAAAACAGATCACTTATCTGAAGGTGTATTTGAAATATTCTGCAAACTAACCAGGCAGATTTTCACTTAATAGCCACTCATAAGTAAACAAGGAACAACTGGATAATATAAAAGGAATTTTTATGGGGAAGTTACCCATCAGTGTTAATAATGAATCAATGTATAAAAGTGCTTTCGATATAGATGGGTTAGTCGCAAACACCTCGACCAGACTCAAGAAATTTATCAGCCGTCGGGTTTACAATCAAAGTGATGTCGATGACCTTGTACAAATGACTTACCTTGAAGCGTTTCGCAATCAACATAAGTTTATTGGCGCGTCCAGTAAAGAAACCTGGTTATTTGGCATTGCGTCTAATCTGGTGCGAAATCATTTTAAAAAGACATTTAGTAAACCTGAGATGGTAGCGCTGGATGATGTCAACTTTTTAATTTCCGATCAGATATTCAATCCTGATTATATCAATGAACACAAAATACAACTTTCTGAAACCATTGCCATGGTCGATAAATTGCCGCTCAAAATGCAAAGCGTCATTTATCATATTATGGATTCAGACACCAGTTATCACGACGCCGCCGAGCAATTAGGTATTCCCATTGGAACAATACGATCCAGGCTCTCCAGAGTGCGAAAAATACTGAAAAATAATCAGGAAGAAGGGTAACTAATGGAAATGAAATTAGATGCACGAATTTTAAAACGTCTGCCTCGTGGGCTCAGGGTTGCGCAAAAAAGCGATATTGAAGCCATGACCATGATTTTTAATGAGACAGCAAATACCGGCGCTAATTCTCCCGTAACAAGGTCGATCACCGTTAAAGAATTGGGGTTTTATATCGAGCTTTATCAACAAGATAGATTACCGGTGTATGTGCTGGAACGCGAAGGTGAAATTATCGCGTGGTTATCAGTTAACCGCTTTAGCTGGGGAACGTTAGCTTGCCGACAAACCGGGGAAATCGCCTTATATGTGCGCGCGGATCGCTGCGGTAGCGGCCTTGGCGTGCACCTTGGGCTGGCGGCGTTGCTGCTCGGTCGTGAATATGGCTTTGAAACCCTGGTCGCCTGGATTATGGCTTCTAACCTTGCCAGCCAACGAATTGCCAAATATCTCGGCGGAGAGCAATGGGCTTTTTTACCCAGAATTGCCCGTTTCGGTGAACAACGCGCCAGCGTCATGCTGTTTGGTTTCAGGCCGGATCTGCGTCTTTATAAATAAACCAGGGATAATTGAAATGCTAAAAATGGATTCTGTGCGTAGCCAGTTAGACAGTAAATTTAAACAAGCCAGCAGTGATTTTCAGACCGCTGCAAAAAATATGAATGGCATGTCAATGGGCGACTGGCTGACGTTTCATCAGCATATGAAACAATATTCTTCAGCCACCTGGGCGGCAAACCAGGAAGTGACGCTCAATCACAATCTGGCTCGATCAATTATTAACGATGGACGATAAACTAACAGGTGATATGTATGAAATTATACTGGCGTGTTTTTTATTCGCCTGTTTCGTATTGCGCCATATTATATAAACGATGCGCAACACTAACCCTGATATTATTAACAGTTTTTATACATCAGCACGCCGTGGCGGCTGTGCCCGCCCTATTAAACAGTGGTGAATTCTCTTACCAAAACACGCCTGCACCGCTAAATAAAGTGCTGGAAGATTTTGCTCATGCCTTTTCGCTACGTTTGGTTATAGACCCCAAAATTTCGGCAGAGGTAAAAAATAAACTACGCGCGACGACGGCGCAGCAGTTTCTTGAACGCCTGGCGCTTGAATATAATCTTCAGTGGTTTATTTTCGAGGATAAATTATACGTCAGCAGTAAAACGGATCAGCAGTCGTTAAAGATTAAAGTGTCTGATGAGTCAATTGATAGCCTTAAAAAGGCCTTAACGGATATTGGTCTGCTGGATAAGCGATTTGGCTGGGGAGAATTGCCGGAGAGTGCTGAAATATTGATAAGCGGGCCAACCGAATATGTCAACCTGATAAAAATGTTTGCCGAGCAGCCTGATACCAGTAAAAACAAAGAGGGCGCTTTTGAAACCATGTTCTTTCCTTTACGTTTCGCGGAAGCGGCCGATATCCGGGTTGAATATCAAAATGAACAGATCACCATTCCGGGCGTCGGAACAATATTATCGCAGCTATTAGATACCAAAAAATCAGCGCCCCAACTGCAGCGGTACAATTATCCAGGAGCGCTTGATCTCAGTGATGACAAAAACCCGTTGACTAACCGATTAGGCGCGTCGTTTTCAGCGCTGGCGGATCGCGTTTCACTGGCGCCCGCACTGCCCGCGTCGACCGATGACAAGCCGAAAATCGTGGTCAGTACACGCAGCAATGCCATCCTCATTCAGGATAATCCGGCCAAAAGGAGTGAGTATGCGCAGCTTATTGAAAAGCTCGATGTTCCACTGAGATCGGTGGCCATCGACACCCTGGTTATCGACATGGATAACCGGCAGATCCTCAATACCGGCATGCCGGAAAAACGGTTAAGCCGCAGAGGCAGCGTTTACGATGAGGTTATTAACGGCAACAAATCTGTGCTTAACGCACAGGAGATGAAAAAATTTCAGGCTGAAATTCAGAAGATTGTCGAACAAGGCGGCGCGTCTTTAACCGCTCGTCCCTCACTGACTACGATGGAGAATTTTCCCGCAGTCTTTAATTTTAGCCATCAAAACCAACAAGCGACAAAAGATGAACCGCTCTCTGCTGCGTCCAACGGTACGGTATTGCAAATTACGCCCCGCGTTATCGCCAGTGACAAACAGGAAGCGCTGCAGATTAAAGTTAATATGTATAACAAACGGACAACGCCAGCGACGGAAGATAACAATAAGACGGGTAACCTCAGCACGCTGGTCACGGTTGATGAGGGTGATTCGTTAATCATTGGCGGTTTATCTGTACATGAAAAAAAACATACCGGCGTTAACTTGCGGGAAAGTGACAATCGGCAGCGGTTTATTATCATCACGCCGAAAATCATCCAAAAAGAGGCCAACAAAGAAAAAAGCAGGGTAATAAAAACCGCCTCAGAATATGGCAGTTCGTTTTCTAAAAAAATGTATAAGCAGATCTTCGAGGATATTACCAGACTATCCAGCGGCACTATTTCACCCGATTCATCGCCAGCTATCGATGATATAACCATCGAGGACGTCTGCGATATTAACTGGCCACTGACCGTTCTGGCTGGAAACGTTAAATCGCTGGCAACGCAGGAATATACCCTCTCTTCATCATTAATAAAAAACGCAGGGCAGCAGCCAGTTGTATTTCATGATACCGATTGTGATAACGATGAAAATCTCATGATCGTCCCTTACCCCAACGCGCCTATATCACCCGGCGCTTATATCGAAGTTTATATAGCCCGAAAGACCGAAACAGAGAAATAAACGCGTTCAAAGATCGTGAAGGAGCCCTGCGATGAAAATAAACCCATTACCACCTACCATTATTAGTACGTCGGTAGAAAACGGACAAAATCCGGTAATTGAGAAAAGAAATCGCCGTGAAATTCCTACCGGCTCGTTATATACCGGCCCGCAAAATAATAACGACGACCGCCCTGTCCGCCCGGATGCCCGCTCGCTGGTATTTACTCCCGACTCACGTGGTGAAGGTTATCCAGCTGTTGAGAAACAGATTGCCGGGCAGATAATCCGCCAACGCGAAGGGCAGACCAGCGAATCCGGCTTTACCGCCTCCTACGGCGCACCTTACGAGGCGCGAAAATCCCTCCTTGCTTACGGCCTTGCGGCGGCGGGCATTCACGATCCGGCCAGCCTGCCCGATGGCGGGCGCACACAGACGACAGCACTGCTGGATAAAGTCCGCGAGCAGTATGCCGCCTCCCCGCAGGCGCACTATGACGCGCTGGGCAACACGCGCACGCCTTCCATTCTGGTGGCAGCGGCGCGGGATTTTTTCGACCAGCAAATCAACATCGGTGCGCAGTACAAAACCAACACTCACGATGACGTTCCCGGGCTCGAAGGCAAGGCGCTGGCGCAGTACAGCGATCGCGATAAAGTGCAGTCACTGCGCCATTTTGCCAGGCAACCGCTGCGCACCGAGCAGAATGAACCCACCAACGCTGAGCTGGTGATGAAAGATATTGGTGCGCTGCTGGTGCTTGACGGCATTGCCGCAGAAGTGGGTGCGATGGCGGAGTTTTTCACTGAAAAAGCGGTGACCACGGAAGGCCGAAGCGCGCTGGCTACGCTGCGCAACACCTCTGAGCAGGCGACAGCCGACGTGACAATGGCTGGAGCAACCAGTACAGCGGCAGAGGTGGCGGTAACCGGCGAAGCCAGAGGAGTAATGGCAGGGGAAACCACGGCGGCGGCAGAGAGTACAGCAGCCGGGGAAACCGGATCAGCAGCGGCAGTAAACCGGCTGCGCCCGTCGCTGGCGGGCGATATCAGCCAGTACGCGGTAAAAGATGGCGAGGCGCTACTGAAGGAGAGCCGCGCCAGCGTCGGGGGGATTCATCAGGTGAAGGACGCGGCCGGAAATGACCGTTGGCTGCTGCGATACCGCGAGGGAGCAGGTGAAAACAAAGTGTACGAAGTCGGGCAGGATTTTCGGCCAGGCGAAGGGCGGGCGCGCATTATCGACCCGCAGACCCGCCAGCCGGTACTGACAGTGCATTCGGGTAATGGCGAGTGGCAGCGCAGCGCGTTACCCGGTGGAGTCAAACTGCATACCAACACCGAACCACAAACCAGCCTTGCTGCGTCAGCCGGAACCTCCGGCGGCAGTGCGCTTTCCTCTGCTCGCCAGGAAAAATTTTCACCGGTCAGCGAAGAGCTTCGCGAGTTATATATGAGGCCTGACGAAGGACAATACCGAGCCAGAACGCCAAAAGAGAGAGCAGCCGATGAAAAAATTCTCCTGAATTTGAATTCGGTAAAAAACAGGCAAGAGTCAGGTATCCTTGCGGAATATATTGAAGGGGGTGATGGCACTTACCGCACTATCAATAATCATCTGCGCCATATTAGCCCTTCAGCCGAAGGGGAAACGCTGGCAACAGAATTAAAAGCAGCCGTATCTAAACTAAATAATTATGACGCACCAGCATACCGGGCGGCGACAATTCCTGCGGGTACGTATGGCACCAAAATAAAAGTCAACGATGTAGTGACCGATACGGGGTTTATGTCCGCATCCGCATTACCACAGAACTCAATAAAATGGCTTGAGACATGGACTGGACAATTCAAAATGCAGTCTACTGAAAACGTGCTTTTTATTTTAGATAAAACCACACCGAAAAAAATGGCTGCCGGAGGAATGCTATCCGATCATATTTTAGTTACCCCCAACACCCCATTAAAAGTTAAAGAAATTCACGTCCTCGAAGGAAATGCATCACGCGACCCCATAACCATTGTCAGATTGAAAGATGCAGAACACCCTTTCAGGCATGATATTAAGAATATTTTTTCCGGAAATATTGAATTACCCGCCGTCGACGTGCCATTCCTGAAAAAATTAGGTATGCGTCATTAATTTGACGACCAGTAGTACGACATCTTTTTATTTATGCAAAAGAGGTGGTTATGAAAATCGATCCTGTATCAATTCCTGTATTTCCCCAGCCAATAACCCGCGAGGAAACTTCCGCCAAAAACAAACGCGAAATCCCCACCGGCTCGTTATATACCGGGACGGGAAATAATAATGATGACCGTGTCGCGCGCCCTGATGTCCGCACCCTGCGTTTTACCACCGATGCACGCGGTGAGGGTTACCCGACGCTGGAAAAACAGATTGCCGGGCAAATGATCCGCCAGCGCGAAGGCCAGAGCAGCGAATCCGGCTTTACCGCCTCCTATGGCGCGCCTTACGAGGCGCGAAAATCCCTTCTCGCTTATGGCCTTGCGGCAGCGGGCATTCACGATCCGGCTGACCTGCCCGCCGACTGGTACAAACAGCCCCGGGCACTGGCGGATTTGCAGGACAGCGTTCGCGGGCAGTATGCCGCCAGCGCCAGGACGCATTTTGATGCGCAGGGCAACGCGCGGGAACCGACGCTGCTGGTGGCGGCGGCGCGGGATTTTTTCGACCAGCAGATCAATACCGGCGCGCAGTACAAAACCAATACCCAGAACGATATCCCTGGCCTTGAAGGTAAGGCGCTGGCGCACTACAGCGACCAGGATAAGGTGCAGGCACTGCGCCATTTTGTCGGGCAGCCGCTGCGTACCGAACAGAATGAACCGTCGAATGCTGAGCTGTTTATGAAGGATATCGGCACGCTGCTGGTGCTGGACGGTCTTGCCGCCGATGCCAGTGCGATGGCGGAACTCTTCAGCGAGGAAGCGCTGTCCAGCGAAGGCGCTGCGCTTGCCGGAATGCGCAGCGCCCCGGAAGAGGTTCTGACGGAAGAAGCCGGGACGGAAGCGGGTATCGCGGCGGAGGTGAACCGCCTGCGCCCTTCGCTGGCAGGTGATATTCGCCAATACGCGTTGCAGGATGGCGAGACGCTGCTGAAAGAGAGCCAGGCCGGCGCGGGCGGGATTCACCAGGTGAAAGACGCCGCCGGGAATGACCGCTGGCTGCTGCGTTACCGCGCCGCAGAAGGGGAAAGCCAGGTGTACGAAGTCAGCCCGGATTTCCGCGCAGCCGAAGGCCGGGCGCGCATTATCGATCCAGCGACACGCAAACCGGTGCTCACGGTGGAATCCGCCGGCGGCGAGTGGCAGCGCAGCGGGTTGCCGGGCGGGATCAGCCCCCCATTTTTAAACGCACCTGCTCAGCAAATGTATGGCAACCCGCGCGCCGGGCTGGCTGAAGCGCGCCGTGATGCCGCACTTTCCCGCCCGACGCCGATGGATGTCGATTCGCAACCCGGCACCTCAACGTCCGGCAGCGTATCGCCAACCGATCGCCCGCTTGATTTAAGCCTGCCGCGATCGCGGCCAGATTCGCGCGCCTCCTCCCCGGTGACACTGGAAAGCAGCCTGCCGCCAACGCCTGCGACACCGGTATTCGATGCGACGGCAAGCCGTTCAGCATCACCGGCGTCGCCCTTCTCACCCGCGCTTTCAGAAGAGGTGTCCACAACCGGCCTCCCCCGCACGCCCGGCGCTTCACTGTTTGGGGAGGAGAGCAAAAGCCCCTCGCTTGCCGGCGCTTCGCCTGCGCGAAACACTGAGTCCCCCATTTCGGGTTTGAGTTCACGAAGCAGCTCCCCCGCGTCGGTGGTGACGTCCGGGGCGGAACACTCTCCTTATGCCGACAACGGGATTACGGTTAACCCATGGGCACCGAATATCCAGTTACCTTCTGGAAGCTATCTCAATGACCGGGGTTACATTGAGCGAGCTGATTTTACAAAGTTGTACCGGGTGGAGAAGAGTGATCGCGTGGTACGGCGCGGCGATCCGCAACAGGTAGGTTTTCGTGACGGGAATTACTTTGCCGGGGTAGAGAAAATGATGTCCGGCCCGGTGGTGTTTGTTGCGCGCACGCGGGAAGGCGCGGAGCGCTTCGGCCGGGGCGAGTTTGGCGGCGTTTTCCACCTTTATGAGATTGACGCCAAAGGGATTCCCGGTGTCTCACTGCGGGAAAACGTTGAGCATAATGAGCGCTATATGGAGCTGGCAAATACCACACCGCCGGGGTATATCGCCATGCTGCGTGAAAAGAACCGTCTGGAAAGATTTGGCGATTACGCCTGGTCATTCGATGAGGTCCATCTGGCCAATAACCTGGTGACGCCGGATAAAATCACCAAAATTTACTAACGTTGATTGCCTGGCAGAGCCATTACTTGTGCGGTAATGGCTCTTTTATTTCATAGTATTATCTATTTGCTGATCGTTTGGCGGAACACTCGCGTTGATAGCCGCGATAAAACTCTCGCTGAATGTCTGCCAACTCAGAGTAAAACTGCCGTGAGTGCTTTTCAGACACACCTCATCTTTGGCCTGCTGGCTATCGCTTACCAGCGACCAGCGCAGATCGGTATGTTGTGCTAAATAGTCCGCAGCTTGCGCATATTGCCGGGGATTAACGAATAACCGTGCTGCAATGCTTGTTTCTGTGTGCTTTTTCAGTTGGTTAAGTAAGGCTTCGAGGCGAGCTTTGCCAGGCTTTTTGGCAAACGCGAGTTCCAGTGCCTGCGCCAGCAACGCTTTTGCGACATCGACGGTGCAGCGGCGCATCTCTTCACGTTCTTTTTCCCAGTCATCAAGGATGACTCGCGCCTGTGCCCACAGCGCTGTCGAGACCTCTTCATAGGCCTGCTGACGAAGCTGTTCTGCGGTGAGTTGCGCCTGTTTTATTACCTCCCCGGCGCGAAGATGCGCGTTATCCATTACCGCGTCGGACAAGCAAAAGTTGGCGACATCCTCTTTGCGGATCACCGGTTGTCGCACCAGCGAAATACCGGCAAGCGGGCTGATTTTATGCATTGTCAGCATGGCTGTTTTCCCGTTGGCTTTCGCGCTGCATCCAGGCGAGAACCGCCACCCAGAGTGCGGAAAGTTTTTGTGGCGCAAGGGTGATGGCAACCTGCCGTTCGATCACTTCAACGTTTTCCTTCGGCAAAGAAAAACGCATTCGTGACCAGACAGGTTCGCCAACCCAGCCACGGAGCAAGATGATTCCGGTAATTTCCGGATCGGACGAGAGAGGTGGCATCCACAAGCCTGGTTTTAACCCCATAGCCAACCGGCGGCACCATTGCTGAGCATCTGGAGACAAAAAATGATAGACCGATGATGGGTCAGCCACGCAGACACAAAAAAGAGCTTCAAATAATAAAACGCGCTGGTGTTGTAATAGTTCAATGACGTTAATAAACGCCTCTGTGGGTTCAGGAATCGCCGTAGGTTTGACACCAAAAAGGTTATCAATCCAGAGCCTTTGGTGTGTTTCCGCATAAGTGATAACCGCGTGGATAATGTTTAGCTCTTCCGGCAACGGCCAACTGTGATGACGTTTATGACGCCAGCCATTGCGCCACCAGTGAATCCATCGCAGCATGAAAATCCCTTTAATGAAATTGATGTCATTTTTTCTGTATAAAGAAATAAAGCGACGCAAGTAAGCAGAGACCACCCAGAAAATACAATATCATGGTGTTTGGCTTTTTATTTTCCGGCGCAATACCTTGCGCTTTATATTCCTCTGTGGGGATAAAAGAAATAGACAATTTTTTATCATCGGCATCCACCATTCCCGGAATACTGCTGAGCGCCATTCGCCTGATAACGGGTTGTAATTTTTCCACACGAATATCCCGGTTATATTTAATAAATACCGCCGCTGAGGCAGGTTGTATTGGCTCGCCCGCTGAGATACGTTCAGGCAGAACAATATGTACTCTTGCCATAATAACGCCATCGATTTGCGATAACGTAAACTCAAGCTCCTGAGATAAGGCATAAATATAACGCACGCGTTCTTCAAGCGGTGATGAAATCATCCCTTCCTTACGAAAAACATCTCCCAGGCTAACATAGCTCTGGGAGGGCAATCCTGCGGAATGTAATATTTTCACAGCTTCAGGAAGATCGGACATAGATATCGAAACGGAATAACCCGTTTTATCCGAACGCTTTGCGGCCTCAATACCTTTGTCCTTGAGTTCTGCAACGATGGCGTTAGCCGCTGGCTCAGCAAGCCCCTGATATAACGCCAGTTCACCCTGGCACCCGGAGAGGAAGATGACCAGTAATAACAAGGTGATGGCGTTAATTGCTCTTATTAACATAATGGCTTTTATCGTTATTGCAGGTTAGTCATTCGCTCCACGCTGCTGGTCATTTTACTGATCATTTTCGAGACAAACTGGTTATTTAAATAATAGTTCGACATCGACCGGTTGGCTTTCAGTACATCAAAAGGATCATTGCTCCCGGAAGCCGATTTTAAATCTCGCCCCGCCTGCCTGGAGAGTTTTTCTAACATATCAGATAACTGGCGCAGGATAGATTTAGTATCGGTATTGCAATCATTTCGATCATTGCCCGGCCGGTGGTGGTTATTTGTACCGGAACAGTTATTCCCGTTATTGCCTGGTCGATTGCAACTATTCCAGTTATTATCAGGGCGGTTGCAACCATCCCAGTTATTATTTGGCTTATGACAGTTGTTGCTGGGTTTATTGCAGTTATTCCAGTCGTTGTTTGGCTTATTGCAATGATTCCAGTCGTTATCGGGTTTATGACAGTTTTTACCATCGTCTGGTTTACAGCAGGTATTATTATTTTCAGGCGGCTTAGGGGTAGAACCGCAGCGCGTTAACACATTATTGTTTTGCTGAAAAACAACCTGTGGGTTGCTTACCATATTTAAAGCTGCTCTGGTAATAAAACACATAGAATACTCCTTTATCGCACAGTGCTATTTTATTAACGCCATTCAATATTGAATAGCTTTACCCGCCTGCTGCATTGAGTTTTGCGCTTTTGTCGACGAATCGATTAACGAACTGGTAATACCGTTAACGGTATCGGTGATCATTTTGGCTGACTGCGCCTGGGCGTTCATCATGGTTGTCGCAGCGGAAACCATATCCAGTTGTCCCATGGACGCTAAAGACGCGCCCATCGAAGCTCCTCCGGCCATAACGTTTTCTCCTTATTGATGAGTAGTGACTTGGGGTTGTTACGATTTATTGGTGGCGCCTTTTTATAAAACTGTTCACTTTTCGCGAGACGTTTTTAACTGTTTAGCGCGCCATTTGCGGAGATCTGGTTAGCTGGCTTCCATTGCGCTGATCATGTTACATTTTGGTGACATTCCATCCACATGTGCCGCTATGACCCTCTCTGTATTTTGTATTCTGCTGTTCGCCGCGTTGCTGCATGCCAGCTGGAACGCGATAGTGAAAGCGGGCAGCGATAAGCTCTATTCGGCCATTGCCGTCAGTGGTTCCGCTGCATTAATCGCACTGATTTTGCTGCCTTTTTCTCCGCAGCCAACACTTGCCAGCGCACCTTATCTCATTGCCAGTTGCGCCTTGCAGGTGATCTACACGGTGCTGGTCGCCAAAACCTATCAGGTGGCGGATATGAGCCAGACCTACCCGCTGATGCGCGGCACCGCGCCGCTGCTGGTGGCGATAATCAGCGTGTTGTGGCTTGGCGATTCGCTCTCCAGCATGGCCTGGGGCGGGATTGCGGTGATCTGCCTGTCGATTCTCGGCATGGCGTTCAATGGCCGCAGCCAGTCGCGTAAAGGCATCTGGCTGGCGTTACTCAACTCCTGCTTTATCGCCGGTTATACACTGGTGGATGGCACCGGTGTGCGCCTCGCCGGGTCGGCGCTCGGTTACACGCTGTGGACATTCTTTATGAACGGCTTCTGCCTGCTGGTGTGGGCAATGCTGGCGCGCCGACAAGAAGTGACGCGTTATCTGGCGGCAAACTGGAAAAAAGGATTGCCCGGCGGCATCGGCACGATGGGTTCCTATGGGCTGGCGCTGTGGGCCATGACACAAGCGCCGCTGGCGATAGTGGCGGCACTGCGCGAAACCTCGATTCTCTTCGGCGCGCTGCTGGCATTTTTATTGCTCAATGAGAAAGTCGCCGGACTGCGAATCATCGCTGCCTGCGGTATTGCCGTCGGGGCAATTTTACTGCGTCTTGCATAAGACAAACTGGCAACAAAAGTTGCCGAAAATTGTTTACAAAACCTGCCTGGCGCAGCATCGCCTTTGCTGTGCCGCATAGTGGTTCTGTCATCTGTCTGTGATAGATTCCTCCCGCATAAAGGCTTAATTGCAGCCATATATTCTTTAATTCCCCAATTTTTTAAAGTAATCATCGAGATGAAAAGGCAAAGAAACGTCAATTTGCTGTTGATGCTGGTGCTTCTGGTCGCCGTCGGACAAATGGCGCAAACCATTTATATTCCGGCTATTGCCGATATGGCGCGCGATTTAAACGTGCGTGAAGGCGCGGTACAGAGCGTGATGGCGGCTTATCTGCTGACTTATGGCGTCTCGCAGCTGTTTTACGGCCCACTGGCGGACAGAATTGGGCGCAGGCCGGTGATCCTCGCCGGGATGACCATTTTTATGCTGGCGACGCTGATTGCTATCTCCACGCACAGCCTGACGGTGCTCATTCTGGCCAGCGCCTTGCAGGGCATTGGTACCGGCGTCGGTGGCGTGATGGCGCGAACCCTGCCGCGTGACCTTTATGCGGGTACGGAGCTGCGCCACGCCAACAGCCTGCTGAACATGGGGATTCTGGTCAGCCCGTTACTGGCTCCGCTGATTGGTGGCGTGCTGAACACGCTGGTGAACTGGCGCGCCTGTTTTATTTTCCTGCTGGCACTCTGTGCGTTTGTCACTTACAGCATGGCGCGCTGGATGCCGGAAACCCGCCCAACGGACGCGCCGCGTATCCGGCTTATCGCCAGCTATAAAACGCTATTCGGTAACGGCGCGTTTAACTGCTATCTGCTGATGTTGATTGGCGGTCTGGCAGGGATTGCGGTGTTTGAAGCCTGTTCCGGCGTATTGATGGGCGGCGTTCTTGGCCTCAACAGCATGACGGTCAGCGTACTGTTTATCCTGCCGATTCCGGCGGCGTTTTTCGGCGCATGGTTTGCCGGACGGCAGAATAAGCGCTTCACCACGCTGATGTGGCAGTCGGTGATTAGCTGTCTGGCGGCCGGTATTCTGATGTGGATCCCCGGTTTGCTGGGCGTGATGAACATCTGGACGCTGGTGGTTCCCGCCGCGCTATTCTTCTTTGGTGCCGGGATGCTGTTCCCGCTGGCAACCAGCGGTGCGATGGAGCCGTTCCCGTTTCTCGCCGGAACGGCAGGGGCGCTGGTCGGTGGCTTGCAGAATATCGGCTCCGGCGGGCTGGCGTGGCTTTCGTCACAACTGCCGCAGAATAGCCAGTTTAGCCTTGGGATGCTGATGACGCTGGCCGGGCTTTTGATCCTGTTGTGCTGGCTGCCGCTGGCGTCGCGTTTTGCTCGCCACGAACCGGCGATTTAACATCATGATGGCCCGGCTTCGCGTCGGGCTTGCAGCAATCTGGCGCGATCATCACCTTCAGTAATGGCTCCGGCGCGGGTCGCCATGCGCCCTCTTCACCGTCATAAAATTGCGTATCGGTGTTAATCGCGTAAGGGATTTTCACCTTGTTCAGCTCGCAAGCCATAAAACGGGCAAACGCCAGCTGCGACTCGGTTGGCGCGCTTTTCATTGACTCGCCGACTGCCCAACCGCCAACCCAACTGGTATGGCCCGTTTTCTGCTGCCAGCGTACAGCGGTGTTGATACGTGCACGAATGGCGGCTTTTTCCGCCGCCGTGCCGGATGTCCACGGGTATTTGCCGTTCGCTTTTAGCGGTCCCCAGGGAAAGATGTGCCATTCGGCGAGCAGGAAATTCTGGCTATGCGGCGGCAGCTTCAGCGAAGGCAGATCTTCAGGGGCGGCACGCATTCGCGGCGCGATAAAAATCATGCGCTGCGGATCGATATCATGCAGCGTTCTGACAACGTTTTCATAGGCGCGATTTAACGCAGACAGGTCGTGGTTAAGTTTATCGGCCGGTTCATAAATCACATCAAAACCGAGCGTCGGGTGGTCGGTACCAAAAAAGGTGCCGACGGTTTTCCACCACACCACCAGTTGCGCTTCATTTTTGGCGTCAGGATCGGCTTTAAAGCTATCCGCCTGGTAAGCAATAATCGGAATTACGCCATACGCTTCACAGGCTTCCACCAGTTTTCGCAGATGGATTAGACGCGCTTCGGTCATGTTATCGGCAACGCGAATACGCACATGGCGAATGCCCGCCTCGTAGAAATCACGCACCACCAGCGGGTCAAACTCACGAATTCCCCGGTCGGTACGCGCCCAATCGACATCCATCCCCACACCCAACTGCTGCGCGTAATGCGCCGCTGTCAGCGGAGTATCAGCGGCAAACGCAGAGGTTCCCGCCAGCAGCATAGCAACAGCAATCAGTGGCTTTAACACAGTTAACCTTGTGAAAATTGGGGGCGAATACATGTATTTAGCATGCTTTGCGGCAAAACGTAATAAATTCTCACCACGTCTGCACACTTGCACCGACGGCGTATTCCTGTTTTCTTTAACCATCCGCTTTCGATGATGAAGAACCGATGAAAAACGCCGACCTCCAGAAGCTCATCCAGCACGACCCGCTAGTGCAACGCCTTATTGATTTGCAAGAAACGCGCTGGTTTAACCCTAATACTACCTCGGTTGCCGAGGCTTTGCCGCATGTTGGTCTGACACCGCAAGATGTGAGCGACGCGCACGCCCGCCTGACCCGCTTTGCGTCTTTTATTGCGAAAGCGTTTCCGGAAACCGCTGCCAGCGGCGGCATCATTGAATCCGACGTGATACCGATCCCGGCAATGCAGCACCGTCTGGGGCAAACCATCACCGGTGAGCTATGGCTGAAAAAAGACAGCCACTTGCCGATTTCGGGATCTATCAAAGCGCGCGGCGGCATTTATGAAGTGCTGACCCATGCGGAAAAACTCGCTTTCGCCGCCGGTTTGCTGACGCCGCAAGACGATTACAGCCGCCTGCTCTCGCCGGAATTCACTCGCTTTTTTAGCCAGTACAGTATCGCCGTCGGTTCGACCGGCAACCTCGGGCTGTCGATTGGCATTATCAGTGCGCGCCTCGGTTTTCGCGTAACAGTACATATGTCTGCTGATGCCCGCGCCTGGAAAAAAGCCCTGCTGCGCTGCCATGGGGTGAACGTGGTGGAGTATGCCGAAGATTACGGTGTTGCCGTTGAGCAAGGGCGCCGCGCGGCACAAGCGGACGCGAACTGCTTTTTTATTGATGATGAAAACTCGCGCACGCTGTTCCTCGGCTATGCCGTCGCCGGGCAGCGCCTGAAAGATCAGTTTGCCCGCATCGGTAAAGTGGTCGATAAAGACCATCCGCTGTTTGTCTATCTTCCCTGCGGCGTTGGCGGCGGCCCTGGCGGTGTGGCGTTCGGCCTGAAGCTGGCGTTTGGTGATGATGTGCACTGTATTTTTGCCGAACCGACGCATTCGCCGTGCATGCTGCTTGGCATATACACCGGTCTGCATGACGGTATTGCGGTGCAGGATTTAGGCATTGATAACCAGACCGCCGCTGATGGGCTGGCCGTCGGGCGCGCGTCGGGTTTTGTTGGCCGCGCCATGGAACGCCTGCTGGACGGCTTTTATACCGTCGATGACCAAACACTTTATAACCTGCTGGGGTTACTGGCGCAGGAAGAGAACATTTTACTGGAACCGTCGGCGCTGGCAGGCATGCCGGGGCCGAAACAGATCAGTGAAGCGCGCGATTACCATCAGCTTCACGGCTTTAGCCAGGCGCAACTGGCGCAAGCCACCCATCTGGTGTGGGCGACGGGCGGCGGTATGGTTCCGGCAGAAGAGATGACGCAATACCTGGCGAACGCGCGCTGATTCAGCGGTGGTTGCGCATAAAAGACATTAACTCCATCGGTGAACGCCGCTGTTTAAGCAGGTCACGCATAACGCGCATATGCGGCGCGGTATGGTTGAAAAAGTGCAAGTAGCCGTGGCATAACGCACTTTTTCCCTGCACAAAGCGGTGCTTCGGGCAGTCGCCCTGGCAAAAGCGCAGCACATCGCAACGGCGGCAGTCATCGTGCAGGGTGTTTTTATTGCTCTGCCCCAAAACGACAGCCTCGTGGTTGAGATTCATCTCTTCAATTGGAATGGGGGGCAAGTTGTCAGGCTGACAGGCCGGGTAAACGTAGTGATAGCACTGGTATCGATCGCCGTTCGCGTCCAGCGCCAAGGCGTGACCGCAGGTTTCGCCGATGGGACAGATTTGCGACGGGTCACCACGCCAGACGCCGAGCGTTGAATCAAATAACTGAACATAAACCCGGCCAATATCCTCGCGTACCCAGCAATCAAAAACCGTGATCAGGAAACGCCCCCACGTCTCGCCGCTCACCGATTCCGCCGTTAAATTTCCCTGCTCATCCTGTTCCACCAGCGGGATAAACTGCAAAAACGGCGTACCGAGCGAGCGCAGGTACTGGTACAAGCGCTGCGGCTGCTGGCTGTTGAGGTTGTTAACGATGCAGAGCAGCTTGTATTCCACGCCGTGTTTCGCCAGCCGTTGAATCGCGTTGATGACGTTATGGTGTGACGGCGTGCCGCTACGGTTAACGCGGTAAGCGTTATACATCTCTGCCGGGCCATCAATAGAGATACCGACTAACCAGCCGTGCTCGCGAAAGAAGCGACACCAGGCATCGTTCAGCAAAATCCCGTTAGTTTGAAAGGCATTTTCGATTCGTTTGCCATTAGCGAACTTCGCCTGGAACGCAGCAACCCGACGAAAGAAATCCAACCCGCTGAGGGTGAGTTCACCACCTTGCCAGGCAAACGGCACGACATTGCCCGGTTGGGCGTCGATCTGCTGGCGAATAAACGCCTGCAGCGTGGCATCATCCATAACCTTTTGTTGCTGCTTTTCAATGTAACAGCAGTAGCGGCAGTGAAGAGTGCAGCGAGAACTGGCGGGCTTGGCCATAACGTGGCAGCCTGGCATGCGGTGTTCCTCAGAAAATCAGGAGTAATTGACGGATATGCGTTACAGCAAACAGTAATGCGAGGGAGAGCACCGCGAGGGAGATCAACAATTTGTCACGAACCGCGCCAGATAAGACGAAATCACTTTTGTTCACATCCATTAAGATACGTTTATGTGTGTAGCGCCAGAGCAGAAGCGCCACACACAGGAGTACCGCCAGCGAGATCCAAAACGGTAGCCCCGAATGCTGCCAGTTATGTCTGACCGCCAGCGCCATCAGCGCGCCGTAGCCGAACAACGTGCGCAGCCACGCCAGCGACGTGCGTTCCGGCTGCAGGCCGGGATCTTTTTCGCGGCGTGCTTTACGGTTATCCGCCATAGAAAACCAGCACCATCACCACCAGCGCAACCGCCAGCAGAATAACGCTTATCACCAGCAGCGCGCGGGTGTAAGGCAGATCCTCTTTCAGGCGCATCGCTTTTTCATTGCCCAGCCAGCGCAGATAGCCATACAACGCCAGCCCGCCTGCGAAGAGACACAGTAGCAGCGCCAGCACTTCGCGAATCAGCGGCGTGGCAAATTCCGGTGCTAACTGATCCAGACCCACACCGGCCGCCAGAAAACCAAGCGCCGTGCGGATCCATGCAAGGAAAGTACGTTCGTTCGCCAGTGAGAAGCGGTAGTCCGGCGCTTCGCCGACGCGGGAGATTTTCATGGAGGCTCCTTGTTGCTCTACTGGTCAACAAAGTAGCGGATACGGTGAATTTTTTCGACACGTTTCAGAGTAAGGACCGGCATCCTGACGATGCCGGTCGCGGGGATTAATGCAACTCAGGCCAGAACGCTTTATTGGCTTCGACTAAATCATCCAGAATGGCTTTAGCGACAGAAGCGCTGGGGACGGTTTTCGATAACGTGATCGCCTGCCATAACTTCTGATAAGAGCGCTGTTCCCAGGCATCGACCACCAGTTTTTCAACGGCAACCTGCTGGCTCATCAGCCCTTTCTGGAAATGGGGGATATCGCCAACCGTGAGCGGTTGCGGGCCGTTTTTACCCACCAGGCAGGGGATCTCCACCATCGCGTCAGCGTCAAAGTTATGGATCGCGCCGTTGTTCGGCACAATCAGCAGCATGCGCTCCTGAGTATTGAAGGCGATGGCGGTCGCTAGATCGACGATATACGACGCATGTTCGTCGATTTCCAGCTCACCGGCCGATGATTTACCCGCTTCGATAATGGCGCGACAGGAGCCAAACACCTGCTTTTCACGGTGATCCATCACTTCATTGGCGCGGGTACGTTCAGGATTGGAGTGCGCCACCACATAATCCGGGAAGAGGTAATACTTCAGATAGGTGTTCGGCATGGTATCCGGGTCAAGCGCCTGCACATCTTTCGCCTTAGCGAACGTATCGTTCCAGCTTGCTTCGGTATGTTCATCTTTTGCAGGTGGTACATAGCCGTTTTTCGCCACATATTCGCGTAATTTCTGCATCAAATCGTTGCCGTCCAAATCTTCAATCGATGTCCACCAGCCGAAGTGGTTGAGCCCGTAATAGCGCACCCGCATCTGTTTGCGATCCTGCAGACCCACAATCTGCGCCATGCGCCCTTCAATGCCGATGGGCATATCGCAGATATTGAGGATTTTGGCTTGTGGACGCAGGCGGCGCGTCGATTCCGCCACGATCGCGGCCGGGTTGGAGTAGTTCAGCATCCATGCGTTCGGGGAGTATTTTTCCATATAGTCCACCAGCTCCAGCACGCCGCCAATCGAGCGCATGCCGTAAGCAATGCCGCCAGGCCCACAGGTTTCCTGGCCGACAACACCGTGGCGCAACGGGATTTTTTCATCCTGTTCGCGCATTGGATATTTGCCGACGCGAATGTGCGCCATCACAAAGTCGACATCGGTAAAGGCCGCTTGCGGATCGGTGGTGTAGCTAAATTCAATATCCGGTGCCTGCTCCCGCAGGATGATTTTGCAGGCTTCAGCGATAGTTTCCTGGCGCGCGCCGTCATTGTCATAGAACTTCAGCGTCCGCAGCGGAAAACGATCGCGATTAGCCAGTAACATCAATACGATACCCGGCGTAAAGGTGCTGCCGCCACCGGCAATAACAACGGAGAATTTTTTCATGATACAGCCTCTGTCATGGTAGATGGTTCGGGGATTAAAGGGGTTTTCATTAACGATTCGATTTGGTCGCGCACCTGCGGGACATGCAGCCCGACAATCACCTGGATACCGTTGCCGCGACGCACCACACCGTGCGCACCCAGTGCTTTAAAGACGTCATCACTTTGCGTTTTCGCCATATCGATCAGCGCGATACGCAGCCTTGTGGCACAGTTATTCACGCTTTCAATATTTGCGCTGCCACCCAGCGCCTGCAGGAAACCGGCTGCCTGACCGAGTTGGGTATTCGCTGCCGCCGCCGTGGTTTGCCCGCGCGCGGCTTTGTAGTCGGCTTTGCTGTAGAGTTTAATTTCGCTCTCTTCCCGGCCCGGGGTTTTCAGGTTAAAGCGCACAATCAATGTGCGGAAAACCACGAAGTAGAGCGCGGTAAAGCACAGACCAATAGCGATTTGGGTGAACACCATCGCCGCATGGTTATGGAACATCGGGATCCAGTTTTGTGGCAGGAACTGGTCGAGCAACCCGCCGCCCATGTTGCCGACGACGCCGAAGCTGTACATCACCGTCGCCATGGACGCGGCGAGTACCGCGTGAACGGCGAACAGCAGCGGCGAGATAAACAGGAAGGTAAATTCCAGCGGTTCGGTAATGCCCACCAGTACAGCAGTGAGTGTGGCGGGGATCAGCAGGCCGGCAACTTTGACGCGGTTTTCCGGCGCAGCGGTGTACCACAATGCCAGCGCGATACCGACAGAACCGAAAACTTTCGAGTTACCGTGCA
Source organism: Kosakonia sacchari SP1 (assembly GCF_000300455.3). Taxonomy (NCBI): domain Bacteria; kingdom Pseudomonadati; phylum Pseudomonadota; class Gammaproteobacteria; order Enterobacterales; family Enterobacteriaceae; genus Kosakonia; species Kosakonia sacchari. The sequence continues at coordinate 16,206 of NZ_CP007215.2, read as the reverse complement.
GCGCAAACCCACCTTCCGGAAACAAGGCTTTCAGCGGCTCGGTGCTCTGGCTGAATTCTTGTAAGTGCTGCGCCCAGTAAATCTGGATCCCGCCTTCCACCGCCGCCGGGCCGAAGATAAACGGACCATAGACAAAGTGGTGCAACCCGGTCGGGATCAGAATGCGTTCCAGGAAGGTATAAACCCACACGCCCAGCGCACCGGCAGAGCGTAAAAAGGCCTGTAAGGATTCAATGCCCAACTGCACTTTTGGCCAGCCGAGTAGGGTTAACCACGCGCAGGGGATCATCACCAGAAAGGCGATAATCACCACAAACGACGTCCCCTGGAAAATCCCCAGAAAGACCGGTAATGGCTTTTCAAAGAAACGGTTATGAATGGCGGTGACAATCCCGGAAATCACGATCGCGCCAATAATGCTGGTATCGAGTGTTTTAATTCCGGCGATCAGCGTAAGACCGCTGCCTGCGGTCGGTTCAGCGGAGAAATCCACGCCAAAGAAGTGACCCCAGGTCATCCCCATGGCGTTGATAAAGTAGTTCCAGGTTAAAAAGCTGATCAGCACCGCGAGGCAAGCGCGGCCCTGCGCTTGTTTTGCCAGGCCAATCGGTAAGCCAACGGCGAACAGCAGCGGCATATTGCGAAACACGGTCCAGCCACCCTCTTCGATAATATGCACAATCTGCGCGAAGAGGTTATCGGGCGCGGTTAAGGCTTCGCCGACGAAAAGCGGGTTGCGCAGCATAATAGCGATACCCACCACCATGCCCGCAAAGGGAAAAAGCAGCACCGGGGTAAACATTGCGCCGCCGAAACGTTGTATTTGACTGAGCATTTTTAAATCCTCATGAAACAACCTGTAGGGGAGAGGCCTTGTTATGTTTTGGTGGCCTGAAGTGAGCATATGAATTCACCTGCCAGCCGGCAGGAGACGCCGCTGCGTTCCGTGATCCCTTTCATGGTTTTATTTCGCCCCTTCAGGTCTACTTTTTGCGTTAAAAATGGACATCTTCAATGAGGTGACTCCCCTTATGAGGCATAAAGAGGTCTACAGGTGATCTATAAATCGATTGCTGAGCGGCTGCGTCTGCGGCTGAATTCATCGGATTACAACGTTGGTAGCCCCTTACCGGGTGAAAAAACGCTGGCGCAGGAATTTGGCGTAGCGCGAATGACAATCCGAAAAGCGGTTGATCTGCTGGTGGTGTGGGGGCTGGTGGTGCGCCGTCACGGCAGCGGTACTTTTGTCGCGCGTAAGGATGTGCACCACGAAACCACCAATCTTACCGGGCTGGTGGAGGTGCTGCGCCAGCAGGGCAAAGAGGTACACAGCAAAGTGCTGCTGTTTGAAGTGATGCCTGCGCCACCGGCGATAGCCAGCCAGTTACGCATCCAAATTAATGAACGCATCTACTTTTCGCGCCGGGTTCGCTATGTCGAGGGCAAACCGCTGATGCTGGAAGATAGCTATATGCCGGTGAAACTGTTCCGCACGCTCTCATTGGCGCACCTTGAAGGGTCAAAGTTTGATTACATTGAAAAAGAGTGCGGCATAACGATTAGTGGCAACTACGAAAGCCTGACGCCAGTACTGGCGGATAAGCAACTGGCGCAAACATTGAACATCCAGGAGCAAACGCCACTGCTGCGCATCACCTCCCTTTCCTACAGCGACAGTGGCGAGTTTCTTAACTACTCGGTGATGTTCCGTAACACCCGCGATTACCAAGTGGATTACCATTTGCGGCGTATCCACCCGGAAACGCCGTTAGCCCATACCCCAGAAGATCACCGCCAGTAATTGCGGTGTGATAATGCGCAGAAACATCACCAACGGATAGACCGTGGCATAGGAGAGTGCCGCTGCGCCGCTGGTCGGGTGCAGCGCATTAGCGAAGGCCAGCGCGGGCGGATCGGTCATCGACCCGGCCAGCATGCCGCACAAAGTCAGGTAGTTCATCTTCGCCAGCATCCGCGCCAGCAAACCGACGGTTATCAGCGGAACGGCGGTAATGAAAATGCCGTACCACATCCATTTCACCCCATCGCCGTGGGTCAGCGTGGCGATAAAATCCCCGCCGGATTTCAGCCCGACCACCGCCAGAAACAGCACAATACCCAGTTCCCGCAGCGCCAGGTTGGCGCTGGGCGGCATAAACCAATATAGCTTGCCGATACTACCGATACGCCCAAGGATAAGCGCCATAATCAGCGGCCCACCGGCCAGCCCCAATTTCAACGCCGCAGGGAAACCGGGAATAAACACCGGCACCGATCCCAATAACACGCCGAGGCCAATACCGATAAACACCGGCAACATCTGCACTTGTTGCAGTTTATGCTGCGCATTGCCGACCTCATTGGCGACGGCGTCAATCGCCGATGGCCTTCCTACGAGGTTGAGAATATCGCCGAACTGCAGGCTGGCGTCGCTGCTGGCCACCAGCTCAACCCCGGCGCGGTTAAGGCGCGAGATTACGACGTCGTAGCGCTCTTTAAAGTGCAGATCGCGGATTTTTTTCCCCAGCACTTTTTCGTTGGTCACCACCACGCGCTCTACCCGCAAATCCGTACCGCGCGTGGACAATGAGACATCGACTTCCTGGCCGATGACCACTTGTGCGTTATGCAGATCTTTCGGTAAACCGACCAGATGCAGCAAGTCTCCGGCTTCAATCAGCGTGCCCGGCGAAGGCACCATCAACAACTCACCGCGTTTTAGGCGCGAGCAGATGATTTTATCGCTGTTGAGGATGGGCACGTCCTGAATCGCCATCTTGTTGAGGTTCGGGTTTTCCACGCGAATATTGATGGTACGAATTAGCGATGTTCCGTTACTGAGCGTGGCGTCGTGCTTACGCGCTTCCTCATCCACATTGACACGGAACAGTACACGCAGTAACCACATGCTGAGCAAAATCCCGCAGATGCCGAACGGATAAGCCATCGCGTAGCTCATGCCCATCTGATCCAGCACCGGGCCTGCAATGCCCAAATCACGCAGAATTTGTTGCCCCGCGCCGAGCGCCGGGGTGTTGGTTACCGCGCCGGAGAAAATTCCCAGCACCACCGGCAGCGGAATAGCGAACAACTTATACAGAATGGCAGTGACCAGCCCGCCGAGAAGGACTATCAGAATAGCGAACAGATTCAGCCGCAGGCCGGAGACGCGTAGTGAGGCGAAGAAGCCCGGCCCGACCTGAATGCCAATGGTATAAACAAACAGGATCAGGCCGAACTCCTGCACAAATAACAGCATTGGGCTGCTTAACGGAATGCCCAGTTGATCAACAAAGTGGCCGACGATTATCCCACCGAACAGCACACCACCGATGCCAAACCCGATGCCGCGAATCTTCAGATTACCTATCCATAACCCGACGACAGCAACGAGTGCCAGAACGCTTACGGTTAACGCGATATCACTCATGATCTTTTCCCTGTACATGATGACTACAGGAATATTGGCAGAAGCTGTAATAACTGTATGGGTGATGCTGCACAAAGTGCAGGGATTTTCTCTGCTTCGTGATGCGGCGAAAATTGCACCAACAAATGACGCTTGCCCCGAATCAAAGCAGCGCTGTTCGCCTGTCTCTCCGCGTCAGGATGGGTTCAAACCCTATGCTTGCTAAGCATCTGCGTAATTCCAGCCGCAACAACAGGTTATGGCATAGTTAATGCAAAAGACCACTTTTGTTAACAACAGGGTGGCAGAATGACAAATACAACATTGACCAACGTGGTGGTAGCAAGCCCGAAAAAGTGGATGCAACTGGCGCGGGGCCTGTTGTGCATGGTTTCCATTTCCAGCCCGCAGTATGTCTGGGCGCTGCTGACGCGGCCGTTTATGGAAAAACTGCACGTACCGCTGGCGGAAATACAGCTCACCTTTTCGCTACTGATTATTCTGCAAACCTTCTTCTCCCCCTTTCAGGGACGGTTAATTGATAAGTTTGGCCCACGGCGGCTGATTGCCATCGGCACGGTGTTGAGCGGCGTAAGCTGGATGCTGACCGCCACCATCAGCAGCCTGACGGAACTCTATCTCTATTACGGCGTACTGGGCGGCCTTGGCACCGGCATTGTTTATATCGGCGTGGTTGGCCTGATGGTGCGATGGTTCCCGGAAAAACGCGGATTTGCCACAGGGATGGTGGCGGCGGGCTACGGTATGGGCGCGATCCTGACGACTTTCCCGGTGACGCAATCACTGGCCGCCAAAGGGCTGGAGAATACGCTGTGGCAATTTGGCCTGCTGATGGCGGTCATCGGGTTTCTCGCCAGCCAGGGGCTACGGGCACCGTACAGCAGCCGAACAGAAGACGTCACCAGTAATCTGAAGATGAGCGCCAGAAGTTTTGCGCCGAAAGAGATGCTGCGCAAGCCGCTGTTCTGGTTGATGTTTGCGATGATGACCATGATGTCGACCTCAGGACTGATGGTGACGTCGCAGATGGCTATTTTCGCTGAGGATTTCGGCATCACCACCGTCACGGTAATGGGCATGGCAGCGCTGCCGCTGGCAATGACCATCGACCGTTTTATGAATGGCTTAACGCGCCCGGTGTGCGGGTATATTTCGGATCGGATTGGGCGAGAAAACATGATGTTTATCGCTTTTGGCCTGGAAGGCTGCGCAATGGCGCTGTGGTTGCTGTGCAAAGACGATCCGCTGCTGTTTGTGCTGCTTTCCGGGGTGGTATTTTTCGGCTGGGGCGAGATTTTCTCCCTGTTTCCCGCTACGCTCACCGACACCTTCGGCACGCAGCATGCCACTTCGAATTACGGCTGGCTCTATATTTCTCAGGGGATTGGTTCGATTTTCGGCGGCCCGCTGGCGGCGCTGCTGTACCAGAAAACCGGTAGCTGGGATCTGGTGTTTGGCTGCGCCATTACACTGGATATTCTCTGTGCTTTGCTGGCATTTTTTGTGCTGAAACCCTGGCGTCACCGCTTCTTGCAGAGCGTGCGGGCATAAACAAAAAAGGCTCCGCGTGCGGAGCCTTTTCGTTATTAACCGTTAGCTGTTTAACGCCGGGCGGTTGCTGATGGCAATGCGCTGTGGCGCGGCACTTTCCGGCACATTACGCAGCAGATCGATATGCAACAGGCCGTTGGTGAAGGTCGCGCCGGAGACTTCCATATAGTCGGCCAGCGTAAAGCTCAGGCTAAACGGCTGGATCACCAGCCCCTGATGCAGCCATTTCGGCTCGTTAGCCGGTTTTTCCGGCGTACCTTTAACGGTTAAGCGCCCATTTTCCAGCTGGATATCCAGCTCTTCCTGGCGGAAACCGGCCAGCGCGAGGGTAATGCGGTAGTGATTGTCGTCGCCCTTCTCAATGTTGTAGGGCGGAAACGCCTGCTGCTCACTGGTGCTTTGCAGGGCGTTGGCCAGTTTGTCGAAGCCGATCCATTGACGCAGCAGCGGGGATAAATCGTAGTTACGCATTGTGTTTCTCCTTCTAAGAAGCGAGTGAATACCTGCGAGCGCGTAAGCTCACATATGCTCCCTGTCGGCGAGCATGTTTGGGACGGGCCGCCAGTCGCGACCCTGCATAATTAGTTAATTTCGATACGACGCGGTTTTTTCTCTTCCGGGATCACGCGTTCTAAATCGACATACAGCAGGCCGTTGACCAGATTGGCGCCTTTAACGTGGATATTTTCCGCCAACTGGAATTTGCGCTCGAAGTTGCGTTCGGCGATGCCCTGATAGAGGTAAGTGCGCTCTTTTTGTTCGTCAGTATGGGAACCTTTCACCACCAGCAGGTTGTCCTGGGCGGTGATTTCCAGCTCGCTTTCAGCGAAACCGGCCACAGCAATAGCGATGCGATAGTGGTTTTCATCCACTAACTCGACGTTGTACGGAGGGTAACCGCCATTGCTCTGGTTCTGGTTGTTTTCCAGCAGGTTAAACAGACGGTCAAAACCAATGGCTGAACGATAAAGCGGGGAAAGGTCGAAGTTACGCATAGTTAAAGCTCCTGAAATCAGCGAGATTTTTATGCCTTCCACAATGGACAGGCCAGTAACGTAGCCGAACACCCTTCCGGCATGTTCCCGGGCTACATTCCTAAAATATGGCTGAAGGAGAGGTTTTCAAGCCCACAATTCGGACTTTTTTTTGCACTTTCTGGCACAACGCATAGACTGGGGTTGCAGCACAAATGGTTAAAGTGCGAATGCCGCCACAGAGCGGAGCTCGAATGCTGTCGCTTTCTCGTTCGGGAGGCTATAACCCCCTGGATAGCATTCAAACAATAAACAACGATGACAAATCGAAAATGAAAACGATTCTGATAGTTTCTGCATTGCTCAGCGGGATGGTGTTGTCGGGATGTTCAAGCGTGATGTCGCATACTGGCGGCAAAGAGGGGACGTACCCCGGCACACGCGCCAGTTCGGCGATGCTGTCTGATGATGACACCGGCATTGGCACGAAATCACTGGTGGTGCTGGATATGCCCTTTACCGCCATCCTGGATACGCTGTTGCTGCCGTGGGATCTTTTCCGCCGCGATAATTCTCTTAAATCGCGGGTGGAACAGAGCGAGAAAGCCTCGCTGGCGACCGATTCGGTGATCCCCCCCGCGCCCATGCCGGCGCATTAAATTATCAGCCGGTTTCCGTCATCCATAGCTGGCGGAAACCATCCACCTCTTCCATCCAGGCAATCTGCTTACCATCCGGTGAAAACACGACCGCATCTGCCGATGGCGGGTTTGCATGATCGGCGCTCAAAAAGGTGATATCGCCATACTGCGCATCGCACATCGCGAGACGATTTTCCAGCACAAACCCCAGCGCCTCGCCGGAAGGGTGCCAGTTAAAAGCTGACTGAATTCCGTGTGTGGTATGCGTTAACTGGCGCGGTTCGCCGCCGTCCGGGCTTATCAGCCACAATTGCACAATGCCATTGTCGTCACGCATCAGAAAGGCGATTGCCGTGCCTTGCGGATTGCTGCGCACCCAGTGACGCGGCACATTCACTAATCCTGGGTAGCGGCGGTGATGGGTAAATGTCAGGCGTTTTTGCATCACACCTTTTGGCGGCGCGGGCAGAGTTTGTTCACTACCCGCCAGCGGCGCATCACCCGGTGTTTTCCAGCCCTGCTCATCGCCGGGAAGCGCAACAATAAACAGCTCCGGCACTTTTTCACCGCTGAGCGATAAGGTATCGCCGATAAACGCCAGACGCTGGTTGCCCACCCAACCCTCTTCATACGCTCGGTTTATCTCATCGCTGCCCGGTTGCGGCACGGGCGTTGTGCGGCTGACCAAAACACTCCAGTGGCTTCCGCCATATTCGCGTGGATGCGTACAAGGCGGCGTTACCGGGCCAAACGGCACCGAAACGCCGACATTGCGTAAATCCAGGGCCGGATCGCGTTCGTGCAATACATGGTCGTTATACGTGAAGCTCACAAGCTCCCCATTCGGGCTGAACACATGTACATGGGTGCCGCCGCGCAATGCACCGGGCGTGTAAGGCGCGGTAATGTCCAGCGCATCAAGATTACGGGCGATACCGTTTGCCGACACCACACCGCGCCGATGGTGAAAATCATACTGCCAGCTGGCGTCCGGGTTTTCCGGACCGTGGATAAAGACATACTCTTGCGCTGTCGGGTTCACCGTCACCACCCCGACATGCGCACCGTGTGTTGCGGTATACAGCACCTCAACGTCACCGTTGCGCACATTGACCCGCTCAATGGTTTTACCGGTAAACGATGCGCCAGAAGGGCGAACATCAAAAACCAGCCACTGGCTGTCCGCAGTCCAGGTGTTGATATTGGTAAGTTGATGATTGCGTGGGGCAAAGGTGAGCTGTTTCATGGAAAGACCCTGAAGCCATAATGTCTCCTCAGGGTATCGCAATGCGCGGGATCCGCCTACTCTGCACTTCACGGTCTCTTCACAGACACGGTTTAGCCTTCCTCGCTCGACACAGGAGGAAATGATGCAACATTTTGACGTGGCAATAATCGGTCTTGGGCCAGCAGGCGCGGCGCTGGCGCGACAGTTAGCCGGGAACCTCTGCGTTATCGCGCTGGATAAAAAGCAGCAGCAAGGCAATCGCGGCTTTAAAAAACCTTGCGGTGGGCTGCTGGCACCCGATGCGCAGCGGGCGTTTATCCGTGCAGGTATTACGCTTCCGGTGCAGGTGATGGCCGATCCGCAGATTTTTAGCGTGCGTACGGTCGATGTGCAAAGCGGCATTACGCGAAACTATCAGCGCAGCTATCTGAATATCGATCGTCACGCGTTTGATTTGTGGATGAAATCGTTGATTCCACCCTCGGTCAATGTTTACCACGATGCGCTGTGCCGAAAAATCTGGCGCGAAAACGATCTCTGGCATCTGACATTTTGCGCCGAAGGTGCGGAATCCACTGTGACATGCCGTTATCTGGTGGGCGCAGACGGCGCAAACTCAATGGTGAGACGGGCGCTCTACCCGGCGCATGACATTCGTAAATATGTCGCGCTGCAACAGTGGTTTAAAGACCGACATCCACAGCCGTTCTACTCCTGTGTTTTTGATAACGCGACCACCGATTGTTACGCGTGGAGCATCAGCAAAGAGGGTTACTTTATTTTTGGCGGCGCGTTTGCGTTGAAAAACAGCCGTGAAAATTTTGAGGCGCTGAAAACGCGGCTGGAAGCGTTCGACTTTCGCTTCGGCGAAGTGGTAAAAAGCGAGAAATGTACGGTGTTATGCCCGTCGCGCTGGGGCGATTTTGTCTGTGGAGAAGATAATGCGTTTTTGATTGGTGAAGCGGCCGGTTTTATCAGCGCCAGCTCGCTCGAAGGCATCAGCTATGCGCTGGATAGCGCCGAAATACTCAGCGGCGTGCTTTGTAGTACGCCGGACAATGCGAATACCCTCTATCGCCGAAAAACGCGGGGATTACGCGTAAAACTGCTGGGAAAAATCATCAAAAACCGCATTCTGACCACACCATGGTTACGCAAATGGATCATGCAAAGCGGTGTTGCGCATATCCCACTGACTGCAGAAAAACCGACAACCGCAGCAAGGGCATAACGCCCTTGCGCATGTTGCGGCTTAGTTCAGGGCAAATTTCTCAATCGCGTAGGCAACGCCGTCTTCCAGGTTTGATTTGGTGACAAAATTCGCCGCCTCTTTCACCGCCGGAATGGCGTTATCCATCGCCACGCCAACGCCGGCGTATTCAATCATCGCGATGTCATTTTCCTGATCGCCAATCGCCATGATCTCCTCTTGTTTGATATTCAGCGCATCGGCCAGCGATTTGACGCCGGTGCCTTTGTTCACGCGTTTATCGAGGATTTCGAGAAAGTACGGCGCGCTCTTCAGCACGGTATATTTCTCTTTCACTTCCTGCGGAATACGGGCAATGGCCTGATCGAGAATGGTTGGTTCATCAATCATCATCACTTTCAGCAACTGGATTGCCGGATCCATTTTTTCCGCTTCACAGAACACCAGCGGAATGGTGGCGACATACGATTCATGCACGGTGTAGTAGCTGATGTCGCGGTTAGCGGTGTAGAGCGTAGTGCGATCCAGCGCGTGAAAGTGCGAGCCCACTTCGCGGGAGAGTTTTTCCAGATAGCGATAATCATCATAGCTCAGCGCAGTTTGCGCGACAGTGCTGCCATCGCGGGCATTCTGTACCAGTGCGCCGTTATAGGTAATGCAATAATCTCCTTCCCGTTCCATATGCAGCTCTTTCATGTAGCTGTGTACGCCCGCGTAAGGCCGACCGGTAGTCAGCACCACGTTAATACCGCGTTCGCGCGCAGCGGCGATCGCGTTTTTAACTGCAGGAGAGATGGTGTGGTCCGGCAGCAGCAGCGTGCCGTCCATATCGATTGCAATAAGTTTAATAGCCATGAGATCCCCAGATGAGATATTTCCAGGCTCATGCTAACGCGATTCCGCTCAAAAAACAGCACGGAGATGGCGGGAAAAGGGGGATAGAAACGGGGCGGGAAGTGCCTCTTTTAAATTTTCCCCTCTCCGGATGGAGAGGGGAAACAGCGGATCAGATATCGATATTCGCCGCTTTGAGGGCGTTCTCTTCGATAAAGGCGCGGCGCGGTTCAACCGCATCGCCCATCAGCGTGGTGAACAACTGGTCTGCAGCAATCGCGTCTTTGACGGTTACGCGCAGCATACGGCGGCTGTCCGGATCCATAGTGGTTTCCCACAGCTGATCCGGGTTCATTTCGCCCAGACCTTTATAACGCTGGATAGCGAGACCACGGCGTGACTCTTTCACCAGCCAGTCCAGCGCTTGCTCGAAGCTGGCAACCGGCTGACGGCGCTCGCCGCGTTCAATAAAGGCGTCTTCTTCAATCAGACCACGCAGTTTTTCACCCAACGCGCAGAGACGACGGTATTCGCCACCGATAACAAACTCGTTATCCAGCGGATAATCCGTGTCGACGCCATGCGTACGCACGCGGATAATCGGCTCGAAGTGATTCAGCTCGCTATTAACACGCACATCGTACTTCCACTGGCTACCGTGCTGCTCTTTTTCGTTAAGCTCAGTAACCAGGGCATTGACCCAGCGCGTCACTTTCTGTTCGTCGGAAAGGTCAGCTTCGGCCAGCGTCGGTTGATACACCAGCTCTTTCAGCAGCGCGCGCGGGAAACGGCGCTCCATGCGACCAATCATTTTCTGCACCGCGTTGTACTCAGCGACCAGTTTTTCCAGCGGTTCACCGGCTAACGCAGGCGCGCTGGCGTTGGTATGCAGGGTGGCGCCATCAAGGGCGATTGCGATCTGGTACTGATCCATCGCTTCATCATCTTTGATGTACTGCTCTTGCTTACCTTTTTTCACTTTGTACAACGGCGGCTGTGCAATGTAGACATGGCCGCGCTCAACAATTTCCGGCATCTGACGGTAGAAGAAGGTCAGCAGCAGCGTACGGATGTGCGAACCATCGACGTCCGCATCGGTCATGATGATGATGCTGTGATAACGCAGTTTATCCGGGTTGTACTCATCGCGGCCAATGCCGCAGCCCAACGCCGTGATAAGCGTCGCCACTTCCTGCGAAGAGAGCATCTTATCGAAACGCGCTTTCTCAACGTTCAGGATTTTGCCTTTCAGCGGCAGAATCGCCTGGTTTTTACGGTTACGGCCCTGCTTCGCAGAACCGCCCGCGGAGTCCCCTTCCACCAGGTAGAGTTCGGACAACGCCGGGTCGCGTTCCTGGCAATCCGCCAGTTTGCCTGGCAAGCCGGCAAGATCCAGCGCGCCTTTACGGCGGGTCATTTCACGCGCTTTACGTGCCGCTTCACGCGCACGTGCTGCGTCGATAATTTTGCCTACCACGATTTTCGCGTCGGACGGGTTTTCCAGCAGGTATTCATTGAGCAGTTCGTTCATCTGCTGTTCTACCGCCGATTTCACCTCAGAAGAGACCAGTTTATCTTTGGTCTGCGAGGAGAATTTCGGGTCCGGCACTTTTACAGACACGACCGCAATCAGACCTTCACGGGCATCATCGCCTGTGGCGCTGACTTTGGCTTTCTTGCTGTAGCCCTCTTTATCCATATAGGCATTAAGCGTACGGGTCATCGCCGCGCGGAAACCTGCAAGGTGAGTACCGCCATCGCGCTGCGGAATGTTGTTGGTAAAGCAGTAGATGTTCTCCTGGAAACCATCGTTCCATTGCAGGGCAACTTCGACGCCGATACCGTCTTTTTCGGTGGAGAAATAGAAGATATTCGGGTGGATCGGCGTTTTGTTCTTGTTGAGGTATTCAACAAACGCCTTGATGCCGCCTTCATAATGGAAGTGATCTTCTTTGCCGTCGCGCTTATCGCGCAGGCGGATAGACACGCCAGAGTTCAGGAATGACAGCTCACGCAGGCGCTTCGCCAGAATCTCATATTCGAATTCAGTCACGTTGGTGAAGGTTTCATAGCTCGGCCAGAAACGCACCATCGTCCCGGTTTTTTCGGTGTCACCGGTAACTGCCAGCGGTGCCTGCGGAACGCCGTGCTCATAAATCTGGCGGTGAACTTTGTTATCGCGCTGGATAACCAGTTCCAGCTTCTGCGACAGGGCGTTAACCACGGAAACACCCACGCCGTGCAAGCCGCCGGAAACTTTATAGGAGTTATCGTCGAACTTACCGCCTGCGTGCAGAACGGTCATGATCACTTCCGCAGCGGAAACTCCCTCTTCAGGGTGAATACCGGTAGGAATACCACGACCATCATCCTGTACGGAGACAGAGTTATCGCTATGAATAGTGACGATAATATCTTTACAGTACCCTGCGAGCGCTTCGTCGATAGCGTTATCTACCACCTCGAATACCATGTGGTGCAGACCGGTGCCGTCATCCGTATCGCCGATATACATACCCGGGCGCTTACGCACCGCATCCAGCCCTTTCAGGACTTTGATACTGGAGGAGTCATAAGAATTCGACATCAACGTTTCTCGCTCATTTAATCTTGGGTTAATCCGTTATTTTACCCTTTTCCACGGTGAACATCTTCGAATTTTTGTCCGACATGTCCATCACGTGATCAGCGCTAATAGCGCTGACGAAAACCTGTGACTGCGTCGCTTTTAAGCGGCTGGCTAACAGCCCGCGCTTCGCGTCATCAAGTTCTGAGGCAAAATCATCTATCAGGTATAAACAGCGTCGTCCGCTCTCGCGCGTTAAAAACTCGCCCTGCGCCAGACGCAGCGCGCACATCAGGAGTTTTAGCTGCCCGCGCGACAGCGTGTCTTCTACCGGCGCGCCGTCCGCACGAATGCGGAAATCCGCCTTGTGCGGGCCGTGCGCGGTGTAGGTCAGCATGCGGTCGCGCTCAAAATTGCGCTCCAGCACGTCGCCGTAGTCCGTCTCTTTCTCCCATCCGCGCTGAAAAGAGAAAGTCAGAGAAAACTCCGGCAAAAATTGTTGGCAGGTATCCGCCATATCTTCAGCGATAGCGGTGCTGTATTCCGCACGCCAGCGGCTGATTTGCTCGGCCAGCGGGATAAGTTCTTTGTCCCACGGACGAAGCTGCGCGTAGTGGCTCACCTGGCGCAACGCGGCGTTACGCTGTTTCAGCAAACGCTTGAGATTGCTCCAGGCGGTGAAAAAACCGGTTTCGTTGTGGAAGCATCCCCAGTCAAGGAACGCTCTACGGTATTTGGGGCCGCCGTTAAGTAAAGTAAATCCCTCAGGCGTGATCAGCTGCATCGGCATCAGCAGCGCCAGTTCCGCGACTTTGTGGCCGTCGGTGCCGTCAATGCGCACTTTGCTGTCGCCGAGTTTGTCTTTAGTCAGGCCTATTGCCGTTTCCCGCTCTTCGCCCTGTAACCGCCCGTGCAGAACAAAAGATTCCTGCTCATGGCGGATCACGCGACCGATTTGCAAACTGCGAAACGCCCGCCCATGTCCGAGCGTATAGATCGCTTCCAGCACGCTGGTTTTGCCGCTGCCGTTAGCACCAACCAGAAAATTAAAACCAGGGGAGAGCGCGAGATCCGCATTCTCAATGTTACGGAAGTCTTTAATAAGAAGGCGGGTCAGTGACATAGTTCAGAGCATCAGTCCAGGGGCATGAGTATCGCAGCCAGTTCGTCTACCGCCAGCGCACAGAAAGCGGAGCGTACACGAAGTACGTGAGCATTTCGAGCACTGCCGGAAGGCGAAATGGCAAGTAAACCAGCCCCTTTTAATCACTACAAACGCATGGGCATAACAACATAGGCTGCGCTTTGGCTCGCCGCATCCTCAATCTGCACACTCGAAACCGAATCCGTCAGCAGAATGCGCACATTTTCACATTTCAGCGCATTCAGTACGTCCAGCACGTAGCTGACGTTAAAGCCGATTTCCATTTCGCTCCCGCCGTAGGTGACGTCGAGAAACTCTTCCGCTTCTTCCTGCTCCGGGTTGTTGGCGGTGATTTTGATTTGGTTCTCACTGACATACAGACGCACGCCGCGGAATTTCTCGTTAGAGAGGATCGCCGCGCGGGCAAATGCCTGTTTCAGCGAATCGCAGCCCGCTTCGAGAGTTTTATCCGGGTTTTTCGGCAATACGCGGCGATAATCCGGGAAACGGCCATCAACCAGCTTGGAGGTAAAAATGAAATCGCCAACGTGCGCACGGATGTTATTGCTGCCAATCTGCACGCACAGCGGCGTATCACCGCCGTCGAGCATACGCATCAGCTCAATCACCCCTTTACGCGGCACGATCACCGAATGGTTCGGTAACGCCTGACCAATCGGCATTGAGCAGACCGCCAGACGGTGGCCGTCAGTGGCAACCGTGCGCAACTCTTCGCCTTCGGTTTCAAACAGCATCCCGTTTAAGTAGTAACGTACATCCTGATGCGCCATCGAAAACTGTGTCGCTTCGATCAGGCGTTTCATGGTGGCCTGCGGGAGCGTGAACTCCACTTCGCTTTGCCAGTCGTCCAGATTCGGGAAATCTGCAGCAGGCAGTGTAGAAAGAGAGAAACGGCTGCGTCCGGAACGGATCAGCATACGTTCGCCTTCCAGCTGCACAGCGATTTCGGCGCCTTCCGGCAGACCGCGACAGATGTCGAAGAATTTACGCGCCGGTACGGTGGTCGCTCCCTGTTCATGCGGCTGGACTAACGCAAGGCGCGCCACCATCTCCATTTCGAGATCGGTACCGGTCAGCGACAACGCGCCTTCAGTAACCTGCAGCAGCAGATTACCGAGGATAGGCAATGTCGGACGTCCGCCCAGCGGGCCGCTTACCTGTTGCAGCGGCTTTAATAAGTGTTCACGTTCAACGGTAAATTTCATAGCGTCACGAAGATAATGTTCTGATTAAATTGGAAAAATCTTCTTTGATATCATGGCTTTCTTCACGCAACTGCTCAATCTTACGGCAGGCGTGCAGCACGGTAGTATGGTCGCGACCACCAAATGCATCGCCGATTTCCGGCAGACTGTGGTTGGTCAACTCCTTTGCCAGCGCCATCGCCATCTGACGCGGGCGGGCTACCGAACGGGATCGACGCTTCGACAGCAGATCCGCTACCTTGATCTTGTAATACTCCGCCACCGTCTTTTGAATATTGTCGATGGTGACCAGTTTTTCCTGCAACGCCAGCAAATCGCGCAGCGCCTCACGGACAAAATCGATAGTAATCGCGCGGCCAGTAAAGTTGGCGTTGGCGATAACGCGGTTCAGCGCCCCTTCCAGTTCACGCACGTTAGAGCGCAGGCGCTTAGCAATAAAGAAGGCCACTTCACCCGGCAGACGAATATCGTTTTCGTCGGCCTTTTTCATCAGGATCGCGACGCGAGTTTCCAGCTCCGGCGGCTCGATCGCCACCGTTAACCCCCAGCCGAAGCGGGATTTCAGACGATCCTCAACGCCGTTGATCTCTTTTGGATAACGATCCGACGTCAAAATGATCTGCTGATTGCCTTCAAGCAAGGCGTTAAAGGTGTGGAAAAACTCTTCCTGGGATCGTTCTTTATTGGCAAAGAATTGAATATCGTCGATCAGCAGGGCGTCAACGGAGCGGTAGTAGCGTTTAAACTCTTCGATCGCATTGTTTTGCAGGGCTTTTACCATGTCCTGGACAAAGCGCTCGGAGTGCATATACACCACTTTCGCGTTGGGCTTTCGCGCCACAATGCCGTTACCCACCGCATGCAACAAGTGCGTTTTACCGAGACCGGTTCCGCCATATAAAAACAATGGGTTATACGCACCGCCGGGGTTATCGGCAACCTGACGAGCCGCCGCACGAGCCAGCTGGTTAGACTTACCTTCAACGAAGTTATCAAAGGTATGTTTCACGTTTACGTTTGAGCGGTAGGTCGGTTCTGCTGGCGCCGGGACATTATCCCAACCAGGGCGAGCCGCAGGTGCCGCACGCTGTACAACCACTTGCGCCGCCTGCGCGGGCGCAGCGACAACGGCTGGTTCTTTCAGGGTCTGGCTAACCGGGCGGGTGCCCACTTCAAAACGCAACTGCGGAACATCCGTGCCGCAGAAATCATTCAGCAGCCCGTTGATATTATTAAGGTATTTGTCCCTAACCCAGTCGAGGACAAAACGGTTTGGCGCATACAAAGCCAGCGTGTTATCGCTCAGTTCCGCCTGCAATGGGCGTATCCACATACTAAATTCTGTGGCTGGTAACTCATCCTGCAATCGGGCAAGACACTGCTGCCAAAGCGAAAGTGACAC